>CAVZQH010000013.1:0-265990 GCA_963777375.1 uncultured Alphaproteobacteria bacterium | reverse complement strand
CGTACCATTCGGCGGGACCGCGCCGGCGATCTCGACACTGTTGGGCGGCCACGTCACCGCGGTCTGGGCGGATTATCCGACGGTGGTTTCCGACCTCCCGGCGGGCACGCTTCACGTCTCGTCACTACCTCGCGCGCGCGCGTTGAAAACGCTCCCCGAGGACCGACTTTCGCCGGACCGGCGTTACTCATTACGAGGCCGACATTTCTACGGCGTCGTGGCGCCGGCGAAACGTCGGCCGCGACACTCACACAGTTTTCCGAAGCATTCTCGGCGGCGCTGAAAGCACCCGCCATGAAGCAGAAGCTCGCCAAGGAAGGACTGTTTCCGGTCGCACCTGCGGCGCCGAATTCGGCGTCTATATGAAGAAGCTGGGCGGGGATTATGCCCACATCGTTCGCGAGGCAAATATGACGACCAATTCAGACCGCCGATATACGCAGCCAGTTCCGCCAGTTGTCGCGTTCGTGATCACGGCCGAAGCCAGAGCCCCCGCCATCCCAACCACCACAGTCATCATCGGAGTATGTTCGCCGCGGATCAATCGCCGGCCCCAACGCTGACCCGATCGATCCGAGGCTCTCGGTTCTCCGCTGGCGCGCGGAGCGAGGCTTTTACGTTTTGTTCCTTGTGCCACGCTGGCGCGTACTGATGGCTCGCGCGTTTCTGGTCCACGTCGTATTGCAGTGATTGCCGCGCCGTCCAACGCCTTCTCGGCATCTTGGCCATCGCGAACACGTCCGTCACCATAATAGTCATCGATCGCGCGCATCTCGAACATAGGCGGCATACTGGCGACATCACACGTGGCCGGCGGCGCAATTGCTGCTCCGCGGGGTTCGGCGCTTCGCAAACTCGTTCGGGCGCGCCGCTCGAATTGGCTCGCCCCGGCGTGACATGACAGACAATTCACGGTGTTGATTAAAGACCGCTTGCTGTCCTGATCCTGACCATCTTCCAACAGCAACCTCGCCGCCGCCGTTTCTCGCCGCGACCTTCAGCGTTCCGGAGCCGCGGTCTTTTTCAGCTTCGTTTGTTCAGGTTTGGCTTGTTCAGCTTTCGCCGTTCGACCTCGGCCGGATGGCGCTGGCGCGACAGCACGTCGCCAGTGAACGGTGGAGGCGGCGCTTACGGCGCGATTTGCGCCTGCGCCACAGGCGGCGCCGATGACGCTCGGCGGGACTTGGCGCCGGTGCATGATCTTTCTGATGGTACCCCCGTGTTTTGCGAAGGGTCGGCTTCGCTTGCGGCGGCGCCGCCGGAGCGCTTGTTCCCCCGTCGGCCCCGTTTCACTGCCTTTCCCATGTCGGCGCCCGCATGTGACGCGGCGGTGATCTTACGCGCTGACGATGGCAAAAGCGCTCAAGCCGCCGATGACGGCGCCGCCCAATCCCGCGGCAGCGACCATCAGCAGCGTGCGGATGGCGCAAACGAACCAACCGAAATCGGGATAGGTTGCCGGCGACATGGCAGTTGTTCGTTCTCACCCCTGCCAAGCGGTCATGCCTAAGCCAACGCGAATCGCCGTGACGTTCCATTCCTGAATTGACGTCCAGTTTGGATATTGATTCGTCAGCGATGCGGCGGCCCCGCCAGCACTTCGCGTGAGTTCCACCGGCCGCGCCAATCATTGAGCCGGAGAAAGAGCGCGCCGCTACTCTTCCGGCTCGGTGGTGAAGAACAGCGGATAGCCTTTGCTCTTGCCGAGCTCGGTCGCTTCCTTGGCCTTGGTCTCGGCGACGTCGCGGGTATAGACCGCGATCACGCAGGCGCCGCGCTGATGCGCCGTCATCATCACGCGATAGGCTTGGTTCTCGTTCATGCGGAACACCGCCTTGAGCACCTGCACGACGAATTCGCGCGGCGTGTAATCGTCGTTGAGCAGGATGACCTTGTAGAGCGGCGGCCGCTGCGTTTTCGGCTTGCACCTTGGTGCGCGGCTTGACGAGGGTTTTGGTCATTGCACGACCCTCTGCGCCCAGCCCGATGCAAATACCGCACAAACATAGATCAAACTCGCAGGCCATCCCAGCGTATCGCGGCGCCGCAGCCGCGCGCGCGGAACCGTCCGGACCGGTGGCGTTGACCGCCGCCGCTGTGCGAAAATCATGCGCCGGCAAATTCATTGCGAGGGTCGCCATGCACATTCTCTGGATCATCATCATCGGTTTTGTCGCCGGCATCATTGCGCGCTTGTTGGCGCCGGGGCCGAACAATCCGGCCGGCTTCATCCTGACCACGGTGCTCGGCATCGCCGGCGCCTTCGTCGCGACCTTCATCGGCCAGGCGATCGGCTGGTATCGGCCCGACCAGGGCGCGGGCCTGATCGGCGCCGTGGTCGGCGCGCTGGTGGTGCTGTTCATCTGGCACCGGCTGGTGTCGACGCGCAAGATTTCCGACCCCGGCGCCCGGCGCTAGCTTTAGGCTGTCAGCGCGCCGGCAGCGCGCTGCGCCACGACCGATCGGTGCGCAGCGGCAGCGGCGCAGCGTGCGGCGCTCGACCACGACGGCGCGCGGCGCGCCGGCCCGGCCGGCGATGGTGAAACGGTTGACGTCCTTGCGCTGGCCCATTCGCAAAACGGCGCCCCGCGCCTCGTCGGCGGAACCTCCATCAGCGACGCCACGATCTCGATCTGCTCGCCGAGCTCATCGGTAAGGCCCTGCGCCGCCAGCACCGCTTCCTCGACCGTCGGCGGATCGCGCCGTACCCGGCGCCGGCCATCCTTCGTGTCCCATATCTCGCTCATGTCGCACCTTTCGTTATTGCTGTCGCTTTCGACCTTGGCATCAAGACGTATTATCAGCGCATTTACCGCATTGCAGCAAGTATATTGTGCAGCGCACTCACGATAATTTTAACTGTTGTGATAATGGCTAATACGGCTGGCCGGCGTGCCGACTGCGCGCCGGCCACGCGCCGTTCAAGCTGGTAGAGCTGGCGGTGCGCCGGTTAACGCGCCGGCATTTCGCTGAACAGCACGCCGCCCTTGGCCTTGAGTTCTTCGCGGTTTCGACCAGCGACACGGTGACGCTCTCGGGCGTGGTCGCCGGCGTTCTTCACCACAGCGGCGGTGATGTCCTTCACCAGGCCGCGCTTCTGCTCGAGCGAGCGGCCTTCCAGAATATAGACGACGACTTCCGGCATGTTTTTCTCCATTGTTGCGCGCCAGCCTCATCTGCGCATGAGTCGCACGCGCAGCCGGATGGGCTTGCCTCTGATCGGGACGTATTATCGGAAAGTTCCACAGGCGGCACAACAGGGGAGCTGACCATGAAGACTGGCCTTTGCCATAGGCGTATTGGCGCTTGGCTTCGCCGCCTCATCTCCGGCGCGCGCGGATTACGCTGTTGCCAAATTCGGCACGGCTATTGCCGCGTCTGGTACGAGAGCGCTTATAAGCCGGCTGACGGAAAATTTTCTGGTGGCGCCACCATCGCCATCGGCAGGCACCACACAATGACCTGGGATAAGGCCGACCACAGGATGCATTGGGCGGTCAACATCATCATTGGTGCAAGCATTGGTGGTGGTAATCTAACACCCGCTTTTCCCAGCTATTCGCCGCCGCCCATCAATTTGATGGGCGGCGGTAGCGGCTTGCCTCCACATCCGGTGCGTACTATCGGAAGTTCCTGGAAGGCAGAACAAGGAGCTGGCCCATGAAGCGTTTGGCATTTGCCGTTGGCGTCCTGGCAGTTGGTTTCGCCGGAGCATCGCCAGCGCGCGCGGATTACGCCGTGGTGAAGTTCGAAAGCGGCTATTGCAGGATTTGTCGGGACAGCGCCCGCCAATCCCGCAGGCGGAGACTGGATGAAGATCGCCGTCGCGCCGGATTGGTCAGGCGCTTGGGCTGCGCTCGCCGCGGCCGTTAGCGCCGGTACGTGCCGATAAGCAGCTTTTAGTTCAGCTTCACGCCACTGCCCGCCAGCGCTGGCGGGCAATCAAGCTTATCGCGTCGAACTTCCGCGATGGAACGTCGAGCGCGTTGCGGACCTGCGCTAATCGGCAGCCAGAAACTTCAATTTGAGGAATATGACGATCCGTTGCGGGCGCTGAAAAACCGGCGCAAGATCGGTCCAAGTCCGAGTCCGTCGAGAGCCGGCTTGCCTCTTCGCTTTCGCGCCGATAGGCCGGCTCACCGCGCTGCGCTGCGACGGAATGCCTTTTCGATTTCTTTTGTTCGACAGCCGCGTCGGGCTGATTGTTGACTCGTCCGAAGCTTGCACCGGCATCACCGCGGAAGGCGGCGGGGCCTGGGGCAGCGTGTCAACGCCAGCCGGCACGTCCGCTGTCGCAGCCATGCTCCGCTCGCTCGGCGCCGGCACTGCGCCGGCAATCGCGGGCTGCGGTATCGCGAACTCGCGAGCGACCAGCGGTTCGGCGGTTGCCGGTGCGGACGCCGGCGCAGCCATGCTCGCTGAATTGGCGTCGGCTCGCGAGTTGCGGTAGTCGCAGGCACGCCTGGCGCGGATTGATCGGCCGGCGCAGCGACAACAATTGGCGATGTGGCGTCAGTGGCAATAAGACCGGCGACGGTGCCGCTTGCACAGTCGTCACCAGCGACATGGGAGGCAACAGACATTTTTCCGGCGTCGCTCTCGGGCCGATCGGCCAGCGACCACACGACGGCTGCACCGGCAGTCGCCCCTATCGCGATCGCGACCAGGATAATGCGCGCCGTACGGATGACGCTTGGCGCGGGCGCGAGATAGCCCCATTCAAATGAAAGTTGCCGGCCAACCGCATCACGACCTCCCGGACAGCCCCACGGCTGCCCGCACCCAAATGCCACTGCCAGAATTGCAACTGCAACGTTGCGAACTGGATTTCCCGACTGGCATTGTTGGCTTATCGGGCACCCTCTATCGTCGCAAGAGCACCGCAAACGAAAGCCAAGGCCTGTTGCCGATCGGCATCATTTTTGCGGAAAATAGCGGTATTTTTCGTAACTGAATGGCCTTCCTGTGCCAAACATGCACAGCTATCCACAGGTCCCCTGCAGGAGCTCTCGGCATCGCGCCCGATTGCTCCTGCAAGTGCATCGTTCTCGATGTCGCGTGCTACTCGACGAGTGTCATCGGCCGCTCGCGCTCCACTTCAGAACCAATCGGAGCGGCACGCGCAGTGGCCGGCATTTGCAACACGGTCGCACGCTGGCCTTCGCGCAAGCGCGTCGACCAGAATGATCTTGCCGTCTGGAAATTCCAGGGCGTCGTGATGCACGCAAGGCTGGTCGACATTGACCTGCCGGAACCGCGCCAAACGCTGGCCGATTTTCCGGCTCGGCAGACAGGCCGAGCGCCGGCTCGCATTCGACATCGCGCTCGAATGCAATCTCGGTGCCCGGAAGCAGGCACACCGCGACATGGGTGTCTTCGACCGCCGAGAAGCCCGCAGTCGGCGTATTGACGAATCTTGTACTGACCAGCTTGTCGCCGACCTTGGCCGGGCGGCTGGCAACGTGATGCAGACTATAGTCGCACATCGAAGGCTCCTCTTCGCTGTGAACAGCCAGGATGGTTGTCCCTCTGCGCGCGGAGCCGAACAGGATTGGTGGCGACTTTTGTCGCCGGCGCCTGAGTTCCACACAATGTCGCGACCGAAACGCCGAACCATTGATACGCCTGCGGATGCAGCTCAGATTTCCGCACCGTTGAAATTTCGAGCGCGCCATGCCGCGAACCTGCCACAGTTCCCGAGTGCGCCAAACCGCCACACCAGACAGACGAGGCAAGTCCATGACCGTCTCGATGTACAAAATTTCCGTGCCGATCTTCGTGCAATTCCTCACCAGCCTCGCCGCCGTGCTCGATAAGGCGGCGGCGCATTGCGAGGCGAAAAAGATCGAGCCGGCCGCACTGCTCAATACGCGGCTATTTCCCGGATATGTTTCCCCTGCTGCGCCAGGTGCGCGCCGCAACCGATCATGCCGTCAACGCAACGCGCGCGGCTTGCCGGCGCCGAGCCGCTCGCGTTCGCCAATACCGAAGCGAGCTTCCCGGATCTCGAGGACGCATCGGCAAGGCAATCGATTTCGTCAAAGGCTTCAAAGCCGCGCAGATCGACGGCAGCGAGGACAAGGCGATCAAGATCACTTTCCGAGCGGCGCGACGCGCGACTTCACCGGCCAGTCGCTGCTGCTCAATAATTCGCTGCCGAATTTCTATTTCCACTGCACGACCGCCTACGACATTCTGCGCCATTGCGGCGTCGAACTCGGCAAACGCGACTTCATGGGAACGCCGGTGTCGTCTTGAAGGGCTTTCGCCGAGCAGTCAGCCGGCCTCACGACGCCGCGCTGTACTGGCGCGGCGCCGGCTCCGTCGCTGCGCCGTTGCCGCGCCGCCGATGCGGCCGCCCATCGAGGCGATCCAGGACGGGATGCCGCCGATCGCCGAAACCGACTTGCAGCGTGGCGTCGACGACGTGATCCTTGATGTCGAGCGTCTTGGCGAGCAGCGTGTCCGGCTGACGCGCCGGCACGGCGGCGGGCGCCGCGCCGTCATTCGTCTCGGTCTGCGGCAATCACGAGCGGGGCATGGACGGGAATGGCAACGCTCGCCACGACGGGTGCCTTGCTCCGCGCCGCGACGGACTTTGAGCGCAGCCGCCGCCGCGGCGAGCGCGGCGCGTCGCTGCCGCCTCCGATCGCTTTGGCGTCCGCCGCAGCGTGCGCCGACGCTTCGTCCTCGGCGGCAAGCCGGCTCTTCTGCGCCGCCATCTGCGTCTTGAGGTAGTCGACGATCATGGCGTGTTCGTCGCGGACCAGCTGCATCATCTCGGCCGAGGCTGGCGCGGCCTGCTCGAGCGCCGGCCGCGGAGCCACCGCGTGACCGTACTGGAACTGGGTGAACAGGAAGCCCGCCGACCACGCTCGCCAACGCGGCCGGCAGGACATCCAGCGCAAATTTGGCAAAGAAGCGCGCAAACCAAGGCGGCATTCTGCGGCAATAGCCCAACTTGCGGATTAACCCCGTGCTGCATGACCCCGATCCCTCTTTCCTGCATGATTCCAGCGCCTCCGCGCGACGGCCTTTTTCAAACGAGTGGTTGAATTTCAAACACGCGTTCTGAGGCGGCGGCGGGCCCGGAAAAAGGAATTTTTGCGGCGATCCCCGGGTTTTACTGGGGGCTGGCGCGGTCCGGCAGGTTGTCCCAGGCCGCCGATGACCCAGCGGCTGATCGCCTGGGCCAGCCATTCGACCAACGATTCGTCGAGCGCCAGCCCGATCGGGGCGCCGCGAGCTGCTCGCGGTTGCGGATGAAAACGCTGCACTGGCCGATCAGCCAGATAGCCGCGACCACGAGCGTGCGCGGGTCGGCTTCGGGCAGGAAGCGGCGCACCAGGTCGACGGCGAAGGTCCATGAAGGGCGCGGCCTCCTCGCTGAGCAGCTTGCGAAACACCGGCGTCGGCTGCACCGTTTCCCAGTTGAAGATGCGCATGTGGCGGCTGAGTTCGTCGCGCCCCATCAGCGGCCGAAGCTGGCGGCGGATGAATTCGCGCAACGCATCCTCCCGCGACATCGCCTTCACCTCATCGGCGCTGGCGAGCTGAAGCTCCGTAAGTGCCCGGAACGCGGCCGCGCAGGACTTCGCGGTAGAGGCCGTCCTTGCCATCAAAATGGTAATTTATGGCCGCCTGGTTGACCCGTGCCTTGGCGACGATGGCGCGGATGCTGGTGCCTTCGTAGCCGTGCTCGGCAAACAGCCGCTCGGCCGCCTTCATGATGCGTTCGCGAGTGACATCGGAGGGCCGCGTCATCGTTGATCCATTTTTCAAACCGCCGTTTGAATTTCAAATACGCGTTCGATCGGGGAAATGCAAATGCTGACGGTCGGCGGCGTCGCGTCGCATGCCGCGCAGGGCCTGTACGCCATTGGTCTGTCATACTATTCTGGGTTCATTCCCAGCGCTGAGCCGACCAGATGCAGCAATCGGGAGGATGCGAATGAACGTACGACAGCTGCCGTCCGCCATTGTCGGGGTTCAAAAAGTATAAAGTCCTGAGCTAACCACGGTCGAAGCCGCGCGCGGCGCCATGCGGCGCCGCGCTTCTCACACGCACAAGCCCATGCCCGCTTACATCTGCAGCACTTGCGGCACGCAATTTACGCCTGCCGAAAAAGCACCGGAGCGCTGCCCGATCTGCGATGACGAACGCCAATTCGTGCCCCCGTCGGGTCAGAGCTGGACGACGCACGACGCGCTGGCGCGCCGCTATTTCAACTGTTTACGCCAGGAGGAGCCGGGCCTGATCGGTATCGGCATGGTGCCGGCCTTCGCCATCGGCCAACGCGCTCTGTTGCTCGAGACCGCCAAGGGCAATGTGCTGTGGGATTGCATCTCACTTCTCGACGCAGCCACCATTGAGATCGTTAAGGGCCTCGGCGGGCTCATCGGCATCGCCATTTCCCATCCGCATTATTATTCCTCGATGGTGGAGTGGGCGCATGCCTTCGATGCGCCGATTCACCTGCATGCCGGCGACCGGCAATGGGTCATGCGCCCCGACTCCGTCGATCAAGTTCTGGGACGGCGATACGCTTTCGCTGCGGATGGCGTGACCCTGATCCGCTGCGGCGGTCACTTCGCTGGCGGCACGGTGCTGCATTGGGCGCAAGGCGGCGACGGACGCGGCTCGCTTCTTTCCGGCGACATCGTGCAGGTCATCCCTGACCGCAATTTCGTCAGCTTCATGCGCAGCTATCCCAATCTTCTGCCGCTGTCGGCGCCCGCCGTCGAGCGGATCGGCGCTATGCTCGCGCCTTACGCGTTCGACGTCATCCACGGCGCCTGGTTCGACCGCACCATCCCGCGCGGCGGCAAGGCGATCGTGCAACGCTCGATCACGCGCTATGTCGCCGCCGTCCGCGGCGACGGCTCCGCGGATCTGCTCTGAAACAGGAGGGGGCCGCATGGCTCGCATTGACGACGTAAAGCGGGAAAATCTCACGCGCGCGCCAGCAACAGTCTATGACGAGATTCATGCGCTCGCGGCCGCGAACGACGCCTGACCGGACCGTTTTCGGTCTGATCCACACCCCTGACATCGCCGAGCACGCCGACCGCATGGTCGCTTGCTTTCGCGCGACGCCAAAGCTCGACAGGCGGCTGCTCGAATTGATCATTCTGTTGATGTGCCGCGAGGCCACCGCGAAATATGCTTGGTCGGTGCACGAACCGCTCGCACTGCAAGGAGGGCCTGACGCAGGCGACGATCGACGCCATTCGCGCGCGCCAGCGGCCCGACTTCAAGCGCGACGACGAGCGGCTGATCTACGATCTCGTCACTGAACTTCAGACCACCAAGACAGTGACCGCGGCAACCTTCGACTGCGCCAAGGCGGCCTTCGGCTTCGAAGGCCTGATCGAGGCCGTGACCTGTGCCGGGCTTCTACGGCATGATCGGTCTGGTGCTCAACACCTTCGAAATCCCGCCGCAGCCGGGAAACACCCTGACGTAAGACCGGCGCGTGGATTTTGCCCGTCACCGGTGTCAATTGATCATGCCGACGATGTAGAGCACGATCCCGGCGAGCAGCAGAAGGTACTGCGGCAACATCACCGCTTTCAGCCGGGAGCTGCGCAGTCCGAACAGCCAGTAGCGCGCATCGACATCGAAATTCGATTGTCCCGGCCGCCGTGTTTCCTGCACCAGCGGGATAAGCGCGAGCGTCGCGAGGCCGTAGGCGACCGATAGCGTCAGGCAGGTCATGGCGGCAAGCCGCAGACCCTCGTTGCTGAATTCCACGCCGGACGCCACCCAGGCCAAGAGCGCGATGGTGGCGAACAGCGCATAGCTGCAGCCCTGATTGACGAATTCCAGCGCCTTGGTCTGCGCGTCGGTCGTTGACCCGTTCATGCGGCGTTTCCCGAGAAGATGAGCCTAGCAAATGCCCTCCTGGCTGAATATGCGCTAGACTGCCGGTCCGCAGCTTGCTGTGCCGGAAGCGGTATTCTTCAACTGCCCTTGCGCGCGCCGAGCAGCGGGAAAAACACGTCCTGCCAGGAATTCGGCGCCCCCTTGAGTTCGCCGGTCTTGGCCATGAAGCTTGCGAGCTTCATGAGGCCGGTGGGCGCGACGGAAAAAATGATGGAGCCGTCGGTGATGAAATCGACGATGTCGGCCTTCGGCGTCTTCGAGGCTTCTGATTGGATGTAGATGTCGGCCGCCTTGCCCGGGTCGTGGGCTATGAAGGCCATGCCGTCCTCGACGGCGGCGAGGACCACCCGTGCGACAGTGGGGTTGGCGTCGACAAATTTCTTAGCGGCGCCCAGCGCGACGCCGGTCATCTCCTCGCCCAATATGTCCTTCGAGGTGGTCACCACATGGATCTTGTCGCTGCGCCTCAATGCGGCGATGAAGGGCGCCGTGGCGACGTAGCCGGCAATGACACGCCCGGAAAGCAGCGCCGCCGTCGCATCGGGATGCGGCATGCTCACCAGGAGCTTGTCGATACGGCGGTAATCGCCAAACGTCTTCTCCGCCGCCATGCGCATCACGACCGCCTGGGGCGACGTGGTCGCCGGCACCGCGATCTGGTCGTTGTCGCCAAAGTCAGCCAGCGTCTTGATCTGCGGCTTGTTGGTTTCGAGGACAAACGCGTTTGCGCCCAAAGCCGCAAGCCCGGCCACCTCCTGGTGTCCCTTGCTCTTCTCCCAGGCAATGAGGAGCCCGGGCGTGCCGAACGCGCCAACGTCGACGTTGCCGGACAGCACCGCATCGGTGATTGCCGGCGATCCGGAAAAGCGCTGCACTGTGATCTTGAGATCGGGCAGGCCCGCCTTCTTCGCCTCCTCGGCAAAATAGCCCTGCGCCTCAGCGACCACGACCGGCAGATAGATCAGGCCGAACTGAATGCCGATGCGAATCTCTTTGACCTCGGCACGGGACGGCGCGGCACTGAACAAAGCGCACAGCGCGATGACCGCCCCGATCAGCGGATGCGGACGTTTGCTGCTCGACATGACCCTCTCCCTCAGACCGCGAGCGCCGCTGCCGCAAGCACGGCTTTGCCGAGCGGCGTCAGCGCCACCGCGCGACCCGCGTCGTTGTCGATACGGACCAGCCCGTCGATGATGGCGTCCTCCCACACCGACAGCCGCGGACAGGTGCTGCGCCATGCCGCCATGGTGTCGGAATAGGTACGCGGACGATCCGCGACCCAGGCGAGGAACTGCATCATGATCAGGCTTGGCGCTGCGGACATTGTCGCCTCCATCGGTGCGGCAGTATAAGCCGGAATATTGCCGGAATCAGCCTTGTGTCCGGCTCCGTACATATGAGACGGCTGGGCCTCTTTAGCTCGTCGGGCTTTGAGGTGGCTGGCTGGAGTTTTTCCGGCAAGAGCGCCGTTCGAACCGGCACGGCGTTCGAGCCTCGGCGCCGATACCATTGTCCGTCCGAGCGAGGCCATCGCTGGCTCGCTGCACCAAGTCTATACCATTGCGGGCGCGCTTGCCGTGCTCACGCTCGCCATGACGTTACTCCTTCCATCGCGACTGAGACTCGTACAACGGGATAAAGTCTAGGCCGCGGCATGACTCTGCGGATGCGGCGTGCTACCAGTGACTTCGCATACCGATCCCGAGTGCGTTCAACTTTCCCTATTCCACCACGAGGAATTGCATGTCGCTCCTCATCAACGCTCTGATTACATTTCTTGTCGTCATTCTTGTGCTCTATCTCGTCAACATGCTGCCGCTCGACGGCCGTACCAAACAAATCGTGCGCGTCGTCGTGATCATTATCGGCATTCTCTCGCTATTGCGCCCCCTGGTGGGCTTCTAGGCGACAAGCCGCTTTGCGCCGCATCGAAGGCTACGTCATCGTATCGACCGACGGCATGCTTGCCGACGCCAACGGCGTAATGCCGGCTTCGATTCGCAACGACGCCGACCAGACATTTTTCCAATCCGGCCTCGACCGGGCTGCCGTTGTCGTCCACGGCCGCCACTCGCACGAAGGCGGCCCCCGGGCGGCGCGTCGCAAGCGCCTGATGTTGACGCGCCGGATCGCGGCTCTCGCACCAGACCCGTCGCACCCCCATTCGTTGCTGTGGAATCCCGCCGGTGCGACGCTGCAACAAGCCCTCGAAGCGCACCGCGCCGATGACGGCACGATCGCTATCATCGGCGGCCCGGAAGTCTTCGATCTGTTTCTGCCGCTCTACGACGCGTTCCACTTATCGCGTGCCGCCAATGCCAGCATTCCCGGCGGGCGGGCGGTATTCACGGCGGTCGGACCGGGCACGACACCCGAAGATGTGCTCGCCGCCCACGGCCTCAAGCCCGGCCCGCGCCGCGATCTCGACGCCGCAGCCGGCGTCAGCATGGTGACGTGGGTACGTTGAATTGGGTACGTTGAATTGGGTGCGTCCATGGATGCGTTGAATGCGGCTCTGTTTATCCTGCTCGGCCAAATCCGCGGCGGATGATTGAGCCGGTTACTTCTGAATCTGGACGAGTTCCTTGATCTGGTCCGGCGTCAGCGGCGCCGAGAGGAATTTCTGCGCCACGGCGTCGGCCATGACGTCGTTCAAACCCTTGACCTCATCGGTCTGCAGCGCTTCTTTCGGAATGAGCTTGAGCACCCGTTGCACGATATTTGCCGGCAGCCCGGAGTACTCACCGTAGATCTTGAGCGCATCCGGGCTGGAATACATCCAGTCCACCGTCTCCTTGTAGGCCTGCATGAAATGCACGATCTGGTCGCGCTTGTTCTGCAGCGTGCTCGCGCCGGTCAGGTTGACGCGGACGGCCCGCGTGCGCAGCGCTGTGACATCGTTGCCGGTGGCGATGATCCGCGCCTTGCCGCTCTCGACGAGATCGAGCCCGAACGGCGCGGCGCCGAAGCCGACATCGACCTGCTTGGTCATGGTTTGCGTGATGGTTGAAGCGATGTTGCCGGTCGGTGTCGGCTTCGCCGTGAGGTGATATTGGGCGATGAGCGCCAGCAGCGAGCCATGACTGGACGAGCCGACCGCCGAAAACGCGACCGTCTTGCCGTTCATATCTTCGATGGTATGGATCGGCGAATCCGCCGGCACGTACCAGTAGAGATCGGGCGCGCCGGTCATCTCGCTCGAAATGATGCGGATCGGCGCGCCCTTGGCGAAGGTGCCGATAGCCGCCGATACCCCGGAGGCGACCGCGACATCGATGCTGCCGCCGATCATGGCCTGGATCGATTCGGGCCCGGCTGCGGTATAGAGAATATCGAGATTGAGGCCATGCTTCTTGAAGATACCGCCGCGCGCGCCGAGCTCGGCAATGCCGGCATCCCAGGCGCCTTTCTGCGGGATGGCGACTTTGAGGGTGTCCTCGGCGGCGGCGTTGCGGATCGCGCCGGCGAGGGCAAATGTGGACAGAATGAAAATGACAAAACGGCGCATGATGTCCTCCCAGGCGATGACTGACCCTGAATTGCTTATTGCCGCCTCCGCATGACTTTACGCCCGCCCCCGGCCAGTTCAAGTTCGCGATTGGCGCGGGTTGCCGCGCTCGACTACGAGATCGCGCAGGAACAAGCGAGCGCGCTCGGAAGACTCGGACGCGCGCTCGAAACGGCGCTTGCCGCTTTGGCGGAATACGAACGGACGCACAGCGAGCGCGACGCGGTTCGCGCGGGGCTGGTGCAAGATGCGAGCGACACGCTGTGGTGCTTCGTCGTTCAGCGCGAAGCCTGCGGGATGCGCGACCCGCGACCGGTAATGCGGCACTACCGCGTTCCTGCCGAAGTGCAAAACCGCATGGGAGTCTTCGGCCGACGATGACGTTCTCCACTGGCCGCGCGCCGCTTCCACCCAATTTCCATGGCAACTCACTGGACGATAGTTCCTGGGCACCAAAATCCAAGGTGCAGGAAAGTGCGCAAACCGGTGTGGAGCTGCCGGAAGCGCGGCAATTTTCGCTTTCTTAGCCGTGCCGGGGCGGTTCAAGCGATCGTATGCAAGGCTTTGTTCACCCTTCCCACGGCATTCTTACCGCTAATTCAATGGCGTGGCGTTCCGGATCATGATGCGTACCATCCCCCTGCTCGATGAACTCGAGGCCGCGCTGTCCTCCGGCACCAATGGCCGCCGGATCGAAATGCTCGCCCGCATAACCGATCTCTTCGTCGGCGGTGCATCGCGCTATTCCGAAGACCAAATCGGCGTGTTCGACGACGTCATGGCGCGGCTCGTGAAGACGATCGAGGCAAAGGCTCGCGCCAAGCTCGCGCACCGGCTGGCGCCGATCGCGAACGCCCCATCGAACGTCGTTCGCATGCTCGCCTTCGACGACGACATCGAGATAGCCCGACCGATACTGAGTCAGTCGGAACGGCTCGACGGGCGCGATCTCGTCGCCAGCGCCAACAGCAAAAGCCAGCAGCACCTGTTCGCCATCACACAGCGTAAATCGTTGAACGAAGCCGTGACCGATATCCTGGTCGAACGCGGCGATCGCGAGGTGGTCCATTCGGTGGCCAAGAACAGCGGCGCGCGGTTCTCCGATGCAGGATTCCGCATGCTGGTCAAACGCTCGACCGGCGACGACGTGCTGGCGACCGAAGTCGGCATGAGGAGCGACATTCCCCGGCAGCACTTCCTACGGCTGCTGGAAAAGGCCTCGAGCGAGGTGCGCGACCGCCTCACCGTGGAAAACCCGCAAGCCAGCACCGCCGTCGACGGCGTCGTCGCCGAGGTCGTCGGCGGCATCCGCAATGAAGCGCGCAACGCCTCGCCGGATTTCGCCGCCGCGCAGGCGGCTGTGGAGCGGCAGAACCGCATCCGCAGCATCGGCGAATCCGAAATCTATCAGTATGCGCGCGACCGCAAGTTCGAAGAGACGGCGATCGCGCTGTCAATCATGTGCGACACGCCGATCGACGTGGTCGAGCGCGCCCTGCTCGATCCGGGCGCCGAGATTGTGCTCATCCTTGCCAAGGTTGCGAGCCTGTCGGCAACGACGACAAAGGCCATCCTGCTGCTGCGCGCCGCCGACCGCGGCATGTCCGCCAAGGACCTCGAACAGGCCCTGTCAAGCTTCAATCGGCTCCAGCCCGACACCGCGCGGCGCGTGCTCGGCTTCTTCCGCACGCGCACCAAAAAGCCGGCGGAGCCGATGGTCCCGCTGGCCGTCGCCGTCAACGGCTGACGAATGGGAAGCCGATCCTCGTATGCTTTGTCCCTGCGTCGCCGGGCATGATCTCATAGGCGACGGTCCGTCCCGAAAATCGCTACGCGCCGCCCGGAGACGCACACCTCGCGCCGCAACGAAGCACCGAGACAAAACCTTAAAACTTTTCTTGCAGAATCAGCTTGACTCCCTGCTGATTGCATTTAAGTGGGGACTCTGCCGCTATTGATCGGTCCGCGTGGACGTGGTCGGGGCGGCTTTCGCTTTCCGTGGCGCCGGCTCGCCGGCATCTCGGGTTCTTATCACCCAGGTTGGGGAGGACGGCATGAGCCAGAACGCCCTCTTGCGATCGGTGAAGGGCTTGGGGATCCCAGGTACCGCCCGAAAGGAAGACAGGAAGAAAACCAAGCTGACCGTGGCAACTCCGGTGCCGGAGGATGATCGCCATCAGCTCGACTGCAAGGATCATTTCGCCATCCGCAACGGCGTCCGCTGCGCCGGCGTGCATCTCATCGTCGATTTGCACGGCGCCCAGCGGCTCGATGACATCGATCACATCGAGGCGACGTTGCGCCGGTGCGTGGAAGCGGCGCGCGCCACGCTGCTGCATATCCACCTGCATCATTTCCAGCCGAGCGGCGTATCCGGCGTGGCGGTGCTGGCGGAGAGCCACATCTCGATCCACACCTGGCCGGAAGCCGGCTATGCCGCGCTCGACGTCTTCATGTGCGGCTCGGCCGATCCCGACAGTTGCATTCCGGTGCTGCGCGAGGCGTTTTCGGCAAAGCGCGTCGGCGTGAACGAGCTGCTGCGCGGCCAAGACGCCTAAGCCGGCATCAATTGCCATGGATGGGACGGCCGGGCGGCGACCCGGCCGTTTCTCTATGAGCCGAGTTCTTCATTAGCCGAGTTCTGTTTCGGAGCCTGGAGGTGACATGGCAGAGAAGCGCTGGATCGCCGAGACGCTGTTCGACGAACTCGGCTTCCGCATGAGCTTTCAGGTCGACAAGGTGCTCTATGAGATACAGACCGAGCATCAGCACCTCGTGCTGTTCGAGCAGCCGTTCTTCGGCAAGATGCTCATGCTCGACGGCGCCACCCAGATCACCAAGCGCGATGAATTCATTTACCAGGAGATGATGTCGCACGTGCCGCTATTCGCGCACGGCGACGCGCGCGAGGTCCTCATCATCGGCGGCGGCGATTGCGGCATCGCCGAGGAGGTACTCAAGCACAAGACCGTTAAGCGGCTCACCCAGGTCGAGATCGACCCCGCTGTGATCGAGTTCTCCAAGGAGCATTTCCCGGAATTCACCAAGCCGGTATTCGCCGACAAGCGCTTCGAGAGCATTATCGACGACGGCATGAAATATGTCGCCAGGACCGAGCGGCGCTTCGACGTCATCATCGTCGATTCCACCGACCCGCAGGGCCCCGGCAAGATCCTGTTCAGTGAGAAGTTCTACGCGGCCTGCAAGCGCTGCATCAGCAAGGGCGGCGTGCTGGTAACGCAGAACGGGGTGCCCATCTTTCAGCCGCGCGAACTCACGTCGAGCATTGGGAAATTTCGGCGGTTGTTCGCGGACGGTTCCTGCTACATCGCTGCGATCCCGACCTATATCGGCGGCCACATGGCCATGGGCTGGGCGACCGACAACAAGGGGCTGCGGCAAACGCCGGCGAAGACGATCGCCGCGCGCTATCGCAAGGCCGGCAGCTTTCCGACCAAATACTGGACGCCGGAGGTCCAGGCCGCGGCCTTCGCGCTACCGCGCTTCATTGCCGACGCAGTGGCAAAGGCGAAGCCCCGGCCTTGATGGGCGCAGATGACTGACCCAGCCGACTGACGGCGGAGACAGAGGTCGGAAGACGATGTAAAACGGAGGTGGATAGTTCCGCTGTCGTCTGTCGTCCCGCGTTGTGTTGTCGGATCGGCCATGAGCTTTTTCCCCGCCCAAGACCCCACCCTCGGCGATGCGCCCGCGAGTGAGGCCATTGAGCAGATCATCGTGCCGCGCTCGGTCGACCTCGGCGGCATCATGGTTCATCGCGCGTTGCCGTCGGCGCAATCGCGCTTGGTCGGGCCGTTCATCTTCTTCGACCATTTCGGACCGGCCGTGTTCAAGGCCGGGAACGGCATCGACGTGCGGCCGCATCCGCATATCGGGCTCGCGACCGTCACCTATTTGTTCGACGGTGAGATCGTGCATCGCGACAGTCTCGGCACCGCCATGCCGATCCGGCCGCGCGCGGTCAATTGGATGACCGCCGGACGCGGCATCGTCCATTCCGAGCGCACCAGCCCCGACCGGCGCGACGGCGGCGAGCCCCTACACGGCCTGCAATTGTGGGTCGCTCTGCCGGCCGCCGATGAGGAAACGACGCCAGCTTTCGCCCACACGGCGGCGACCGATATCCCGCAACTCAGCGATAACGGCATAACGTTGCGCGTCGTCGCCGGCGCAATGCACGGCCTGCGCTCGCCGGTCGTCACCTCATGGGACACCCTGTTCGCGGACGTGCATCTCAGCGCCGGATCGACGCTGCCGCTGGATGCCGAACACGAGGAGCGCGCCGTCTTTGTGCTGGCGGGCGAGATCGAGATTGGCGGCGAGCGTCACGCCCCGGAACGGCTGTTGGTGCTGCGGCCGGGCGACCGCATCGCTGTGCGGGCGACGCGCGATGCCCACATCGTCGTGGTCGGCGGCGCTGCCATGGACGGGCCGCGCCACATCTGGTGGAATTTTGTCTCCTCGCGCAAGGAACGCATCGACGCGGCCAAGGCCGACTGGAAGGCCGGCCGCTTCGGGCTGGTGCCCGGCGACGCCACGGAGTTCATTCCGCTGCCGGAATGATGCGGCAATGCGTACCTCCAGATAACGACGTCCGAACAGGAGGAGATGATGAGCCGTCCCGCACGCTTTAGCGCCGCCGTCTTGGTGACCGGCGCGTTGTGCACCCTGGCGGTCTCCGCGCCGGCGCAGGCGCGATCGGATCTCGATCGCGCCTACCAGATTATTGTCACGAAAAAATTTGTCGATCTCACCCACAGCTTCGGCCCGCAGACACCGGTGTGGGCGGGTTTCGGCCAGGCCAAATTTTCGCCGGCCGCCGATCCCAAAACTCACGAGCCGTACACAATTCCCAAGGATGGCTTCCGCGCCACCTACTACGAAATGGTCGGGCAATATGGCACCCACGTCGATCCGCCGGCGCATTTTGCCGAGAATGGCGGCGACCATGGACCAGATTCCGCTCAAGCAGATGATCCTGCCGCTCGTGGTGCTCGACGATACGCCGTACCTCGACAAGGACCCGAACCACGCATTTTCGGTTGCCGATCTCAAAGCCTGGGAACGCAAGCATGGCCGCGTGTCGAAGGGCGCCTTCGTCGCGCTGCGCACCGACATGTATAAGGATTGGGATAGCAATCCGGAGCGATTCAAGCGCAGCCCGTTTCCGGCCTGGGCGTTCGAAACGATCAGATATCTCTATGAGCGGCGCGGCGTGACGGCGACCGGCCATGAAGCGATGGATACCGATACGACCGACAAGATGGATTCAGAGACTTACATTCTGCAGCACGGCCACTATCAGATCGAGGTCATGGCCAATCTCGACCAGGTCCCTGAAACCGGCGCGATCATCGTGGTGACGTGGCCGAAAGTGGAGCACGGCCTGGGGTTTCCGGCCCGCGCCTTTGCGATTTTGCCGTGAGGATTTATTTGGTCACGCCGGAGGCTCGGCACACGGCGCCGAGCCTCGAAGGCGACGGCGTCAGTACCTCAACCGGCATCCTTCGAGGCTTGGGGAGCCTGTCATCTGGCCGGTCAAAGGCCGGACCCGTTGGCTCGCGCCACAGGCCGACGGACCATACGTTGCGGTTCGGTCAAAGCGATCGTTCTAAGCCGCGAGGCGCTGCGCCCTGATCCAGGCTTCGATCTCGCGCTCGGCTTCGGCCTTGGCGAAGCCGTAGCGCGCGCTGCAGCCGTCCGACCAACTCGTCCCGCCGGCCGCCGATACGCGTGATATCCTCGTCGGTGAGCTTGACCCAATTCTGCCGGACCTTGTCCTTGAATACCATCCAATTGACTTGAATCTGATCCCAGTTCATCGGTTGTCTCCCTTGGATAAGGATGGACAGGCAACGCCTCACCGCGTCGTGTGAGCGGGAATGACAGCCCGGCCGTGCGGCTTCAATTCGACGACATCGGGGTCATTCGGCGATGAATTCTGGTCCGGATCGGGCGAAACCATGTTGTCAATTCAACAAGACACGCGCACCTGCATCAGCGATCGGTTTTTGTCGCACTGCGTTAAGAATCCTCGAATCGAATTGCGAATTTTCTGACAATGCGCACGTCCCGATGAGATATTCATGACTGTCTCCCGCGCCCGCTCCTGACGTCGAACGTCTTGCGCGCGACATCCGCAGCGGCGACCGCACCGTGCTGTCGCGCGCCATCACGCTGATCGAGAGCAAGCGCGCCGACCATCGCCGCGCCGCCGCGGCGCTGACGCAAGCGCTGCTGCAGGCGACCGGCAACGCGGTGCGCGTCGGCATTACCGGCGCGCCGGGCGTCGGCAAGTCGACCATCATCGACGCGCTCGGCACCATGCTCACCAGGCAAGGCCACAAGGTCGCGGTGCTCGCGGTCGATCCGTCGTCGCGGCGCACCGGCGGATCGATCCTCGCCGACAAGACCCGCATGGCGCATCTCGCCAACGACACCAACGCCTTCATCCGCCCCTCGCCGGCGTCCGGCACGCTCGGCGGCGTCGCCGCCAAGACGCGCGAGACCATGCTGCTGTGCGAGGCCGCGGGCTATGACGTGGTGCTGGTCGAGACCGTCGGCGTCGGCCAGTCGGAGATCGCGGTCGCCGACATGACCGACTTCTTCCTGGTGCTGGTGCTGCCCGGCGCCGGCGACGAACTGCAGGCGCTCAAGAAGGGCGTGGTCGAGCTCGCCGACATGATCGCGGTCAACAAGGCCGACGGCGACAACGTGGCGCGCGCCAAGCTCGCGGCAGCCGAATATGGCGCGGCGCTGCACATCCTCTCGCCGCGTTCGCCGAACTGGTCGCCGCCGGTCGTCACCTGTTCGGCGCTCAAGGGCGACGGCATCGATGCGCTGTGGGCGCACGTCCTCGACCATCGCGCAACGGCTCACGGCATCGGGCGAGCTTGCGGCGCGGCGCGGCGAGCAGCAGGTGAAATGGATGTGGACGATGCTGGAGGAGCGGCTGTTCGCGCCGCTGCGATCCGACCGCGCCGCTCAAGGCGGCGTTGCCGCAGATCGAGGCCGATGTCGCGGCGGGCCGGCTTCGCGCCGGCCGCGGCCGTCGAGAAGATCGCCGCAATGCTTGGGCTATGACGCGATGCGCGTCCTCCTCGCCGGCTTCGGCCCGTTTCCCGGCGCGCCGTTCAATCCGAGCGCGGCGCTTGGTCAAAGCGCTCGCCCGCCGGCGGCGGCCGGCTCTCGCCGGGATCGAGCGCTCAACCCACGTGTTTGCCACGACCTACGCCGCGTCGATCGCGATCTGCCAAAACTGTTCGCCCAACGGCCGGACATCGTGCTGTCTTCGGCCTGGCCGGGCGACGGCGCCACCTTTGCATCGAGACGCGGGCGCGCAACGCGGTCTCGGTGCTGTTTCCCGATGCCAGTGGATATCGCCCGCAACGCAGCGTCATCGCGCTCGGCGGACCGGCCGCGCTCAGGGCAGCGCGCCGTTCGCCCGCCTTCCGGCGCGCTACGGGGCAGTCGCGTCCCGGCGCGCCTGTCGCGCGACGCCGGCCGCTATCTCTGCAATTACGCCTACTGGCGCGCCTTGCAGCAGCGCTGCGATGGGCGACCGCTGGTGCAATTCGTTCATATCCCGTGCGCTACCGCTGACGGCCGCGGCGGCAAGGCGTCGCGACCGCCGTCGGCCGACACTGCCGCCACTCGTCGGCGCCGCCGAGGCCTGCTGATCGCGCTTGTCGCGGCAGCCGCCGTTAACCCTGCCGGTGAAATAGCCGCCTGTGCCGGACCGGGACAACCGGCTTGGCACGCTGCTTGATGCGTTGTTGCGTGACGCTGTCGCGCGGAGTCCCGTCGATGAATCTCGATCGCCGCCGCCTGTTTGCCGCCCTCGCCGGCGCCGCTTCGGCCACCGCCGCCACGCCCGCCCTCGCGCGCAAGTCGGAGCTGCGGGACGCCGTGACATTGCCGCAAGGAAGCGAATTCCATGGCGATTCGCGACGTCGCACCGCGAACCGCGATCGACGGCAGTTCGCTCGGGCTGCGGCCGAATGCCGCCGACGATCAATCCAAGGCCTTGCAGCGCGCCATCGACCATGCCGCGGCCGCGCGCGCGGTGCTGCACCTGCCGCCGGGTTTCTACCGCGCCGGCGGCTTGCAGCTGCCGCCCACACCGCAATCGCCGGCGTGCCGGGGGCGACCCGCATCGTCATGTCGGCCGGTCCGTCGATGCATGTCGGCCACCGGCAGCGACCACATCAGCCTCAGCGGCCTTATCCTCGACGGCGCCGACATCCCGCTGCCCGAGCGGCGCGGCCTCATCCATCTCGCGCAAGGCCGCGCGCGTGCGCATTGCCGATTGCGAGCTCGTCAATGCCGGGCCGCAACGGCATCACGCTCGAAGCGATCGAAGGCGAAGTCACCGGCAACACCATCAGCGCCGCCGACAACGCCATTTTCTCGATCGACGCCGCGCGGCCTGCGAATCGCCGGCAATACCGTGCGCGGCGCCGGCAATGGCGGCATCCTGGTCTGGCGCACCACGCCCGGCGACGACGGCACGCTCGTCATCGACAACCGCATCGAAGACATCGCCAACAAAGCCGGCGGCTCCGGCCAATACGGCAACGCCATCAATGTGTTTCGCGCCGACAACGTCATCGTGCGCGGCAACCGCATCCGCAATGCGGCGTTCTCGGCGGTGCGCGGCAACGCGGCGTCCAACCTGCAAATCGTCGGCAATACCTGCACCGGCCTCGGCGAGGTCGCGCTCTATGCCGAATTCGGCTTCGAGGGCGCGGTGATCGCCAACAATATCGTCGACGGCGCGGCACTCGGCGTCTCGGTGACGAACTTCAACGACGGCGGCCGGCTCGCCGTGGTGCAAGGCAACCTGATCCGCAATCTCGTCGCGCGGCCGCCCCGCCGGCACCGATCCGAACGACAGCTCCGGCATCGGCATCGGCATCGAGGCCGACACCGTGGTCGACCGGCAATGTCGTCGAGAACGTGCAGGGCATCGGCATCGCCGCCGGCTGGGGACCCTATCTGCGCGACGTCGCCGTTACATCGCCAATGTCGTGCGCGGCGCCGATTACGGCATCGCGGTTTCGGTCGCGCCGGGCGCCGGCACGGCGGTGATCGCCGACAATCTGATCTCCGGCGCCCGGCACGGCGCCATCGTCGGCATGGAATGGAAGAAGCCGGTGACCGGCGACCTCAGCAAGGACGGCGCCGCGCGCTACGCGCAACTGTCGATCGGCGGCAACCGGGTGCGCTGAAAGAAGGCTGTCAGGCGTAACCAGGATGGGTGCATTTCGCATTACGCTCCATGCGGGCTATGGCGGCTAGGCAATCGCCTCAGTCACCCGCAGCGCGCCGACCTCGATGCCGTTCCAGTTGCGCAGCACCGGCCGCACGAAGCGCGTCAGCGCCGCGCGCTCGCGTCGCTTCGAGCGGCAAGAAAGCGCGCGATGATCGCCGCCGTGACCGCTTCCGCCGCGCGGCCGGCGCCGTCGTCGCATTTGACCGCGATGCCGAGCCCCTGCTCCGGCAGCGCGCCGCAATAGACGCCTTCGGCGCCGGTTTTCACGAAAACCCGCGCGCCGAACAGCTGCATGATCTCGGTGCAGAACCGGCCGGTGCCGGCGACGTGCCACGGCTTTTGCGCGCAGGCGGCGCGCAACCGCGCGGCGGCGCGGCGCGCGCTCGCGGCGAAGGCCGTGGCCGGTGCCGAATTTGGCGAAGGCGTGGGCGAGATTAGCGAGCGGCATCGCCCAGGTCGGCACCGAGCAGCCGTCGATCGCGCAGCTGATCCGGCGTCAGCGCGGCGCCGGTCAAATCTTCCAGCACGGCGCGCACGCGGCGCTGCACCGGATGCTCCGGCCGCCAATAGCCGGCGTGATCGATCGCCCGCTGCGCAGGCGACGCAGAGAAAGCCGGCATGCTTGCCGGAACAATTGTTATGCAGCGCCGACGGCGCGCCGGTCCGCGCCAGCGCGAAGGCCGCCGGATGCGACATCGGCCAATGCGCGCCGCAGCAGCAGCGCCGACGCATCGAGCCCGGCCTGCGCCAGCATGCGTTCGACGCCCGCGACATGGGCCGGCTCGCCGCTATGCGAGGCACAGGCGAGCGCCAGTTCCTCGTCGCCAAAGCCGTAACGGTCGGCCGCGCCAGATTCGACCAGCAGCAGCGCCTGCAGCGCCTTGACGGCGGAGCGCGGAAATACCGGCGTCGCCACGTCGCCGACGGCGAGCACGACCGCACCCTCAGCATCGGCTACCGCGACGGCGCCGCGGTGCCGGCTTTCCACCAGCGTCCCGCGCATAACTTCGACCAGAACCGGATCACCCATCTCCAAACTACCATTGCTAGGTTCGGCCCGAGCCCACCAGCGATTCGAGACCATGTAGCCACAGGGCGGCCACACGGGCTTGACCCCGCCGCTGCAGTCTTCATTCTCGCTCCATGCGTCGGCTCACCATCGTCATCCCGGTGCTCAACGAGGCGGCGATCATCGTCGCCGCACTCGAAGCGCTGGCGCCGCTGCGCGCGCCGCGGCGCCGAGATCGTCGTCGCCGACGGCGGCAGCAGCGACGGCACGCCCGCGCCTTGCCGCGGCCGCTCGCCGATCATGTCGTCGCCGCACCGCGCGGGCGCGGCGCGACGATGAATGCGGGCGCCGCCATCGGCACCGGCGACGCGCTGCTGTTCCTGCACGCCGATACGGCGCTGCCGGCGGACGCCGACCGCTTGATCGATGCGGCGCTCGCACGTCGCGCCTGGGGCCGTTTCGATCTGCGCATTGCCGGACGCCACAGGCTGCTGGCCCTGGTCGCGCGCATGATCAATCTGGCGCTCGCGCGCTGACCGGCATCGCCACCGGCGACCAGGCGATCTTCGTCACGCGCGAGGCGTTTTTGGCCGTCGGCGGCTTCCCCGATCTGCCGCTGATGGAGGACATCGCGATCTCGCGGCGGCTCAAACGGCTGTGCCGGCCGTCGTGCATCGGCGCGCCCGTCGTCACCTCGGGGCGGCGCTGGGAGCAGAACGGCGTCTTGCGCACCATCCTGCTGATGTGGCGGCTGCGGCTCGCCTATTATTTCGGCGCCGAGCCGGCTCATCTCGCCACCCGCTACGGGCCGGTCTCGCGCTCAGCCGCGTAGCGCCGCGCCCGGCCATAGCGCCGGCGCGGTGCGCGCATATTGCGGCGGCCGGGTCACCTCGGCGCCGAGCGACTGCGCGGCATGCCAGCCCCAATGCGGATCGTCGAGGAAAGCGCGCGCCATGGCGATCATGTCCGCCTTGCCTTCCGCGACGATGGCTTCGGCCTGTTTGGCGCTGACGATCATGCCGACCGTGCGCACCGCCAAGCCGGTCTCGCGCCGCACTCGCTCGGCAATCGGCACGTTGTAGCCGGGATCGGTCGGCGGCCGGCTGTCGGCGGTGATGTTGCCCGACGAGATGTCGATGTAATCGAGCCCTGCCTGCTTCGAGCGCCTTGGCGAGCGCTACCGCGTCGTCCGCGGTGAGCCCGCCGTCGAGCCAGTCGCTGCCGGTGATGCGCGCGCCGAGCGGGATGCCGCGCGGCACCACCGCGCGCACCGAACGCACGACCTCGAGCGGAAACCGCATGCGGCCGCCGAACGAGCCGCCGCATTCGTCATTGCGCTTGTTGGAAAGCGGCGAGACGAAACTGTGCAGCAGATAGCCGTGCGCGAAATGCAGCTCGATGGCGTCGAAGCCGAGCCGCACCGCGCGCTTGGCGGCATCGGTGAAGGCGGCGCGTACGCGCGCCATATCCTCTTCGGTCATGGCGCGCGGCGTATGCCAGCCCGGAGCGAACGGCAGCGCCGAGGGCGCGATCGTCTGCCAGGGATCCTCAGCCGCCGACAGCGCCTTGGCGCCTTCCCATGGACGCTGCGACGAAGCCTTGCGTCCGGCATGGGCGAGCTGGATGGCGAGCTTTGCCGATCCGATGTGCCGGCAATGCGAGACGACGCGATCGAGCGCCTCCTCGCAGGCATCGGAATAGAGCCCGAGGCAGCCGTGGGTGATGCGGCCGTGGCGCTCGACATGGGTCGCCTCGACGACCAGCATGCCGGCGCCGGAATTCGCCAGCATGCCGAGATGGGTCATGTGCCAGTCGTTGGCGACGCCGTCGTTGGCGCTGTACTGGCACATCGGCGAAACGACGATGCGGTTGGCAACGTCGAGGTCGGCGAGCCGTATGGGCGAGAACAGGGCACTCGTCATGAGGGTCACTTGCCGCCAGGGTAAGGATAAAGGTGGGGAGCGTACCGGAGCGCGCCGCAAAGAATGCATTGGCCGCGCCTGGATGAGCCTGTGGATAACCTATAATGCACGGGCTTTTTCCGCGCGTCCAGCCATCGTTGCCCGAGCAGAAAACCGCGAGCCAAGATCGCGTCGCCGTGAGGGCGCGCTGTCGCCTTGATCAGCCGCAGGGTTCGCGTGGATTCACGGCATGAGCCCCGCGATCCTGGCCCACTGGTCGCGGACGCGAACGACCTCACGCATCTCATCGAGCAATTCGGTGTGGGTATAATAGTGCCTCCAGCGGCCGCTCTCGCACAATTCGACGATTTGCGCCTTGCGACGTTCGGCCAGCGCGAGCCATTTGCGCGCGACACTGTCGTACGGACCATGTTGCCGTTCCGACATGGAGGGGCCGGATTTGTAAAGACCAAAAGCGGAGAAGCCAGAAATGCCCGTAGAATCGATACTTCTGCATATTCAGGGAGTGCCGCGTTTAGAGCAATCAAAATGCGCATACCGTCCCTTCGAATTTGAAAGGCGATGGCGCTTGTGTGGATAACTCGGTGCAAAAGCCATCCGGCTCAGAGCTGGACGCGCAGCAGATTGGCAAGCTCGCCGACGATGCCGCGGCGGAAGACAAGCACACAGACGACAAAGATCGCGCCCTGAACCACCAGCACCCATTGGCCAAACGGCGCCAGGTAATTCTCCATCGCGATGATGAAAAATGCCCCGAAGACCGGCCCGAAGACCGTGCCGAGTCCGCCGACAAGCGTCATCAGCACCACCTCGCCCGACATGTTCCAGTGCACGTCGGTCAGCGAAGCAAGCTGAAACACCAGCGCCTTGAGCGATCCGGCAAGCCCGGCGAGAGTCGCAGACAATATGAAAGCGACGAGCTTATAGCGGTCGGTCGCGTAACCGAGCGAAATGGCACGCTGCTCATTCTCGCGGATCGCCTTGAGCACTTCGCCGAACGGCGAATTGATGATTCGGTAGATCAGCAGGAAAGCGGCAAGTACGACGACCAGGATGAAAACATACATCGTCATTTCGTTGGACAGATCGAACAGTCCGAGCAGCCTGCCGCGCGGCACTCCCTGAATGCCGTCCTCGCCGCCGGTGAACTTCGCCCGCAGGGCGAAGAAATACATCATCTGCGCCAGCGCCAGCGTGATCATCGCAAAGTAGATGCCCTGGCGGCGGATGGCGACGGCGCCGGCGATAACGCCGAGTACCGCGGCGGTCGCCGTGCCGACCAGGAGCGCCAGCTCCGGCGGCAAAGCCCACGCCTTCGCCGAGTAGGCGGCAAGATAGCTCGCCCAGCCGAAAAAGAGCGCATGGCCGAACGAGAGCAGGCCGACATAGCCGACCAGCAGATTGAAGGCGCACGCGAACAGCGCAAAGCACAGCACCTCCATGAGAAAGACCGGATAAACGACGAACGGCGCGACGGCGAACAGCGCGGTCATCACGATGAACGCGACGACCAGGCTCCATGCCGTCTCCCCGGGGCGCTGCAGCGCTGGCGCGTCGGCGATGCGCTCCATCATGCGCTGCGCCCGAATAGTCCAGTGGGACGCGCCAGCAGCACGATCACCATAATGACGAAGATCACGGTGTTCGATGCTTCCGGGAAAAACACCTTGGTCAGCCCCTCGACAATGCCGAGCATAAAGCCGGTGACGATGGCGCCCATGATCGAACCCATGCCGCCGATCACCACAACCGCGAACACCACGATGATGAGATCGGAGCCCATCTGCGGCGAGACATTGTAGATCGGCGCCGCCATGACGCCGGCGAGCGCCGCCAGCCCGACGCCGAAGCCATAGGTGAGCGTGACCATGCGCGGCACGTTGATGCCGAAGGCGCGGACCAATGTCGGATTTTCCGTCGCAGCGCGCAGGTAGGAGCCGAGCCTGGTGCGTTCGATCGCAAACCAGGTGACAAAACACACCGCAACGGAAAAGGCGATGACCCAGGCGCGATAGTTCGGAAGAAACATGAAGCCGAGATTGCGGCCGCCTTGCAGCGCTTCGGGCACCTGATACGGCAACCCGGACGAGCCGTATTCGTTGCGAAACACGCCCTCGATGATGAGCGCCAGGCCGAATGTCAACAACAGCCCGTAGAGCGGATCGAGCTTTTGCAGCCGCTTCAGGAACAGCCGTTCGATCAGGACGCCCGTCACGCCGATCAGGATCGGTGCGACAACAAGCGCCATCCAATAGTTGAGGCCGGTATATTGCAGCAGCAGATAAGCGGCGAATGCGCCCATCATATACTGCGCGCCGTGCGTGAAGTTGATGATGTTGAGCATGCCGAAGATGACGGCAAGCCCGAGACTGAGCAGCGCATAGAATGAGCCGTTGATCAGGCCAAGCAGCAACTGCCCGAACAACGCCTGCGACGGGAGGCCGAAAATCTCAAACATCAGAAACAACCGCAAAATGACCTCTCCCCGCGCGCGGGGAGAGGTCCACGCATCATTTGACCAGCGGGCAGTTGTCGTCCTTGAGCGGGCGGAAGGCCTCGTCCGCCGGGATGGTGGCGCGCAGCTTGAAATAGTCCCCGGGGTATTTCGACTCTTCAGGTTTCTTCACCTCGAAAAGATAGGCCGGGTGGGTGGTTGTGCCGTCGATGCGGACCTGGCCTTTGCCAAACAGCGGGTCGTCGGTCGGCATTTCCTTCATCTTGTCGACCACGGCCTTGCCATCGGCGGCACTTTTAAGCGCCGCGACCGCTTTCAGGTAATGCAGGATCGACGAGTAGACGCCCGCCACCACCATGGTCGGGAACTTACCCTGCCGTTCGGCCTGCCAGCGCTTGGTCCAAGCGCGGTTGGTGTCGTTCATGTCCCAATACCAGGTCGAGGTCAGGACCAGCCCCTGAGCAACCTTGAGGCCGAGCGCATTGACGTCGGAAACGAAGACGAGCAGGCCGGCGAAGTGTTGGCCGCCCGCCGTAATGCCGAACTCGGCGCCTTGCTTGATCGCATTGATGGTGTCGCCGCCGGCATTGGCGAGCCCGATGATCTTCGCCTTCGAGGCCTGCGCCTGGAGCAGGAACGACGAGAAATCACTGGTACCGAGCGGATGGCGCACGGCGCCGAGCACCTTGCCGCCGTTGGCGGTGACGACCGCCGCGGTATCGCGTTCGAGTGCGTGACCGAAGGCATAATCTGCGGTGATGAAGAACCAGGTGTCGCCGCCGGTTTTCACCAGCGCCTTGCCGGTACCGTTGGCGAGCATCCAGGTGTCGTAGGTCCAGTGCACGCTGTTCGGCGAGCATTTCGGCCCGGTAAGATCAGAAGAGGCAGCGCCCGAGATCAGGAACACCTTGTTCTTCTCGCGCGTGACATCGCTCACCGCCAGCGCCACGCTCGATGTCGGCACGTCGGCGATGGCATCAACGTGATCGACGTCATACCATTGCCGGGCGATATTGGAGCCGATGTCGGGCTTGTTCTGGTGGTCGGCGCTGACGATCTCGACCTTCATGCCGTGGGCGGCAGGGTTGAAATCCTGCACCGCCATTTTGGCGGCGACTATCGCGCCGGGCCCGCTGATGTCGGCATAGAGGCTCGACATGTCGCTGAGCACGCCGATCTTGACGCTGGTTTCCTGGGCCTGTGCCGCCGTGCCGAGCAGCGCGGCGGTCATCAATGCCAAACTGGCTGCAAATCTCATTACAGTCCTCCCTCTTTGCGGGCCTTGGGCCCTGATCGTTGATTGTACGCCTTGCATGCCCGGTCCCTGTCCCCCATTGGACCGATGCGTCCTTGATATCAAACTCCGAGATAGTCGTGTAACTTATCCATGTTGCCCTGGAGGTTGGCGTTGGAGAAGTGATCGACGATCCGGCCATGTTCCATCACGTAGTAACGGTCGGCAACAGTCGCGGCGAAGCGGAAATTCTGCTCCACCAGGAGAATCGTAAAGCCCTGCGCCTTGAGGGTGCCGATCGTTCGCCCGATCTGCTGGATGATGACCGGGGCCAAACCTTCGGTCGGCTCGTCGAGCAGCAGGAGTCTCGCGCCGGTGCGCAGGATGCGGCCGATCGCCAACATCTGCTGCTCGCCGCCGGAGAGTTTCGTGCCTTGGCTCGAGAGCCGGTCGCGCAGGTTCGGAAACAGTTCGAAGATGCGGTCGAGATCGAGCCCGCCGGGGCGCACCTGCGGCGGCAGCAGCAGATTCTCCTCGACGTCGAGGCTCGCGAAAATACCGCGTTCTTCAGGGCAGAAGGCGATCCCAGACCGCGCGATGAGATTGGAGGCTAGGCCGATCAACTCTCGTCCTTCAAAGCGCACCGAGCCGGTGCGATGCTCGACCATGCCCATGATCGATTTCAGGGTCGTCGTCTTGCCGACGCCGTTGCGTCCAAGCAGCGTCACCACCTCGCCGGGCTGCACATTGAACGTGACTCCGCTCAAAATGTGCGATTCGCCGTACCAGGCTTCGAGTTCCTTTACGGCAAGCAGTGCGCGGTGCTCATTCATGGCCCGTCCCCAGATAGGCTTCGCGCACCGCGGCATCCGCCGACACGGTCTTGTAGTCGCCCTCGGCCAGGATCCGGCCGCGGGTTAGCACCGTAATGCGATCGCAGAGATCGGCAACAACGCCGATATTGTGCTCGACCATCAAAACCGTCCGGTCCACGGCAACGGATTTGATCAGCGCACTGATGCGGCTGATGTCCTCGTGTCCCATGCCCGCCGTCGGCTCGTCGAGCAGCAGCATGGCGGGATCGAGCGCCAGCGTCGTCGCAATCTCCAGCGCGCGCTTGCGGCCATAGGGTAATTCGATCGACAAGGCGCTGGCGTATGGCGCAAGCCCGACGTCGGCGATCAGCGCCATGGCCCGATCGTCGAGGGCGTGAAGCACGCGCTTGGAGCGCCAGAAATCGAAAGAGCCGCCGCGCCGGCGCTGCAGCGCGATGCGCACATTCTCGAGCACGGTCAGGTGCGGAAACACGGCCGAGATCTGAAATGAGCGCACCAGTCCGAGGCGAGCGACATCCGCCGGTTTGAGCCCGGTGATGTCGCGGCCGTCGAACACGATACGGCCGCGCGTCGGCTTGAGGAACTTAGTGAGCAGATTGAAAAAGGTGGTCTTGCCAGCGCCGTTCGGGCCGATAATCGCGTGAATGCTGCCGCGCGCGACGCGCAGATTGACGGAGCGCACCGCGACGAAGCCAGCGAAGTCCTTGGTCAGGTCTTCAGTCTCGAGGACCGTTTCGGCACGCACACCATTTTCCCCCCACGCAGATCATTCTCGGCATCTTCGGCGAAGCCGTAAAGGGGAGAACCGCGCGGTTCTTTGCGCCGCGTGCTCATCGAATAGTCAGATGGGACCGAAAAGAGATGACCCGCCCGGTGGGGACGAACCGGGCGGGTCGGAAAATCGGCGCCAGCGTCGGGGGAGAAGCGCGCCGATGGCAGCTCAATAATCGCTACCTCACCTTTGTCGTGGCAGCCGGCGGATTGGTTCATTCGATAAAATGCTGGTTTTCCAGGATTTTGCACGCCAAGGCGGAAAAACCGCGTGTCGTACCCGCGCTCCGACCTACGGGGAGATGCCGTTTTCTGCCGCTAAAAGGCAGCCTGCGTCCGACACGATTGGAAATTCGGGGCGTGAGCGAGGACGGCCGCCTACTCGCTGGCTTCAGCGAATTCGACGACCCGTTCCTTCTGCATTCGCATGACGACGCGAACCAGTTCTTCCTTGGCGAGCGAGGACATCGCAATCTTCACGCGATAGAGACCGCCAGCCTTGGGACCGTCGACGAGCGTCGCCTGGTAATTTTCGAGAAATTTCGTGATCTCGGCGGCACTCGCTTGCCGCGCGAAACGCACCATAGCGAATGTGCCGTGGCCGCGAGACGCCCGATCGAGCGACGCAACCTGGTCACCTTGAGGCTTGGTAAGCATGCCGAGCAGCACGAATGCCTGCAGCGCGATCGCCAGCGTGGCGACCGAGGCGGCGATGGCGAGCGTGCGCGGCGAAAAACTCGCCATCAAACCAGTAAACCAGCCGGCGACGGCGCGCGGCGAGTTCCGCTTGCGTGCAGCAAGCGTCTCGGCATCGATCGCCGCCATCAGCCGGTCCATGACCCGTGCCGATGGCGCACCGAGCAATTCATTGAGTTGAATGGTCTCGGCAAGCTCCTCGCGGACAAGGTCCGCATGGCGAGCAAGGTCCGCATCGTCGCGAAGCGCGGCCTCGATACGCTGCCGGTCACGGCGACGCAGCGTACCAACGGCGTACCACGGCAGTAAGGCTTCGATCTCCGTGGGCTCGATATCTTGACGCGCATCGCGCGCCCCGTCGCTCATGGTCATGGCCAACCTCGATCAATACCCGCCATCCTGCACAACTCTCCCAGTTTCTTGCGCGCGTAAAACATGCGTGTTTTTACGGTATTCGCCGGGATTCCAACGATCAGCGCCACCTCTTCAACCGATTTCTCGTGGTAGTAGACGAGATCGATGATCTCACGGTGCTCAGGTGAAAGCGCAGCAAGACATCCTCGCAACTTCTCGCCCTTATCGCGCTTCTCCTCGGCAATTTCCGGATCATCCGAAGGTTCCTCGATCCATTCCGCCGTCTCCTCGTCCAACTCGCTCTCGCGCCGCTTGCGCAACGTGGAAAGCGCCTTGAACCGGGCGATGGCGATGAGCCAAGTCGAAACGGCGCTTCTGCCTTCGAACTTGTTGGCCTGACGCCACACGTCCAGGAACACTTCACTGATCACGTCTTCCGCCGCCATCTCGTCGCGCACGAGGCGAAGGACGAAGCGGAAGATCCGCACATGGTGCCGGGCGAACAGCACCTGCATCGCGAGCCGGTCACCTCGTGCGATTCGGCCGATCAGCGATTCGTCTGCCGGTGCCTGCATCGCCCTACGGTCGGCTCATGGAGTTAGTTGCCGGTTGCTACGGTCAGGTTCAAATGAATGTGACGAATTTCGCATCGCGGCACCACGTTTCTTTCCCCACGACGGAAAAAGTAATTTTATATCAATTATTTACGGTCGGCGCATCGGCTACGGTATTGCGCCCCTTGGATTCAGCCGGCGGCCTAAATTGCGCCCAAATTCACCGGTTTCGCAAGCGCCCGGGTCCAGGTTTGTTTCGGCCCTACGCTAAGCCCGCGAACTCGGAAGCGTAGCCAGCAGCGGCTTCTCCTCGAGCATAAGCAGCGCGATAAACGCCAGCGTCAGCATACCTGCGGCGACAAGGAATATGTAAGCGAAGCTTTGCACCGACGTTCCGGCCACAACGCTTTGGCTCAGCGAGGCGGCAGACCCATGGAGAGGGACGTCGGCAAAAACGATGGCGCCAAAGATGGCGACAAGAATCGTGGCGACGAGCGTGCGCGTGAAATTCATGGTCCCGATCGCCGTGCCCAGATCGCGGGCCGGCACGGCATTCTGCAGCGCGACCTGGGACAACGGCGGCGTCGGGCCGAACCCAATGCCGATCAGGAATAAAATGATCTCGAATTTCAAGGGAGTCATCGTCGAAACCGAAAACGACAGCGTGAGGACAGCAGCGATGCCGATGACAAGGCACATGCTCGGCAGAAGCTTGTAGTGCTTAACGCGGCCGATGATCTGGCTGGAAAGACCCGCGCTGCAATTGAGGGTGACCATGAGGATCATCAGACTGACCCCCGATGCGGTCGGCGACCAGCCCAATGCGCTTTGCAGATACATCGGCAGGAAGATGTTGAGGCCGATGATCGATCCCCATCCGAAGCAATTCGCCATCATCGCCAGCCGCGCCGCTGGATCGGAAAAGATGACGACCGGGATGAGCGGCTCGATTGCGGTGCGGAGCCGCAGGACGAAGCCTATGCCCAAAACCGCGGCGCTGCCGAGCAAGGCAAGAACCGGCGCGGAAAGCCACGGATAGCGGACGCCGCCGAGATTGAGCGCCAGCATGAACGACGAACTTGCCGCCATCACCAGTGCAGCGCCGATGAAATCGAGCCGATGCGGCCGCTCGTACCGGGGCAGCCGGCGCAGCACCGTCAGTGCGATGACCACCGCGATGACGCAGAGCGGAAAATTCCATAAAAAGATCACCTGCCAGTACAGATGATCGCAGACCCATCCCCCAAGCGCCGGTCCGCAGGCGCCGGCGGTCGTGAACGCGATCGAGAAATAGGCATAGTACTTGGCGCGATCCTTCGGCGCGGCGATGTCGCCGAGGATCATGGTGGCGGATGTCACAAGGCCGCCGCCGCCGCAACCCTGCACAACGCGGCCGCAGATCAGCATCAGCATGCTCGATGACGATGCCGAAAGGAATGAGCCCGCGATGTAGATACCGAGCGCAATCAGAAGGGTGATGCGCCGGCCATGGATATCGGCAAACTTGCCGTAGAGCGGGGTGAGCGCGGTCGCGGCGATCAGGAAAGCGGTGATGAGCCACGGCAGGTTGTGCGCGTCGCCGAGATCGCGGCCGATGGTCGGCAGCGAACTCGCCAGGATCGATTGGTCGACGGAGCCGATGAAGACCGGCACCATCACGCTCGTGACGATCACCCGCCTTTGCTTGTGGGTCAGCGGCGTTTGATCGACGGGTGGTGAGCCAGCCGCGGGCGCAGCCGGTTTCGTCGCAATGCCGGGGCCAGTTACTGCCTCGGCGCGCCGTGCGGCGGCGTGCCCAGTCACTTCAACGTCCATGGAACTCCAACTACGCGGCGATGGATGCGCAGCACCCCGGCACATCGACTAACCCCCGTCCATACTGGCAAACGCGGCAAATGTCATTTGCGCCGACCGGACGCATCAATAGCGCCGCGCCAAGTGCGGGCTGTGGGCAATAGCATCGGCTCGCGGGTGTTTAATGTAGGGGCGTGAAGGCGACCGCGCCGACATCGGTGCGGGGCCAGCGCCGTATGCCGATAATTTATTTTGCCATATTACCATACCTCTGATATGGCTTGCCATATGAAGACGACGCTGAACATCGACGATACCGTCATGGCCGACCTCAAAAGGGAGGCCGCCCGCCAAGGCCGGACGATGTCGGAACTGGTCGAGACTGCGCTGCGTCTGCTGCTGCGCTCACCGCGAAAACGCCAACCTCTTCCCGATTTGCCGACGTTTCACGGCGGCGGCACGCTCGTCGACATTGCCGATCGCGACGCGTTGTATGATGCCATGGAAGGCCGATAGTGTACGTCGTCGACACCAATGTCCTGGTGTACGCAGCTGACGCAGATTCGCCATTTCATACACCCTGCCGCGACTGGCTTGACCATCAACGGCGACGACCCGATGCGTGGTATGTCACCTGGGGAATCGTCTATGAGTTTTTGCGCGTGTCGACGCATTCGCGAATCATGCGGCGGCCGTTGCGCACGCCGCGGGCCTGGGAGTTTATCACCGCGTTGCTTTCCTCCCCAGGCATGGGCGTCCTTATCCCGACTGACCGGCATGCCGACGTCGCCAGCGAGGTCATTTCCGAGTTGCCCGATCTTGCCGGCAATCTGATGCACGACGCACACACTGCGATTCTTATGCGCGAGCACGGAATCAAGCAAATCTGCACGCGCGATAGCGATTTCCATCGCTTTCCGTTTCTGGAAGTGATCGATCCGTTGCGATTGTAGAATTGTCAGCGCAACAAGCGTAGCCGGACGGAGGGGAATGCCGGAATGACAGGCTCGTTCGAATGTCAATCCCGGATTTCGCTCCATCCGAGCGACATTTCTGCTTAATGCGTGAGCGTGTTGGCGACCTTGAAGCTCGCCTCGGTCTTCGACTTGATCTCGTCGAGCGTCACGTCGGGGGCAAGCTCGATCAGCGTCATGCCGCCGCCGCTCCGGTCGATGGTGAACACGCCGAGATCGGTGATGACCATGTCGACCACGCCGGCGCCGGTGAGCGGCAGGTTGCAATGGTGCAGCAGCTTTGGCTCGCTCTTGGCCGAATGCTCCATGACGACGACGACTTTCTTGACGCCGCCGACGAGGTCCATGGCGCCACCCATGCCCTTCACCACCTTGCCGGGGATCATCCAGTTGGCGAGGTCGCCGTTCTCCGCCACCTGCATGGCGCCGAGGATCGCGATATCGATGTGGCCGCCGCGGATCATGGCAAACGAGTCGGCAGAATTGAAAAAGCTGGTCGTCGGCAGCTCGGTGACGGTCTGCTTCCCGGCGTTGATGAGATCGGGATCTTCGTCGCCCTCGTAAGGGAATGGGCCGAAGCCGAGCATGCCGTTCTCGGACTGCAGCTGCACGCTCATCCCGGCGGGAATGTAGTTCGACACCAGCGTCGGAATGCCGATGCCGAGATTGACGTAGAAGCCGTCGCGCAGCTCCTTGGCGGCGCGTGCCGCCATCTGATCGCGGTTCCAGGGCATATCTACGCTCGCTTGCGCACGGTGCGCTGTTCAATGTGCTTCTTCTGGTTGGGCACGTGGACCAGGCGCTTCACGTAGATGCCCGGCGTGATGATGTGATCGGGGTCGATCTTGCCCGGTTCGACCAGGTTTTCGACTTCTGCGACGGTCACTTTCCCCGCGGTCGCCATCGGCGGATTAAAATTGCGCGCCGTCTTGCGGTAGACCAGGTTGCCCTCGGTATCGCCCAGATAAGCATGGACGATGGAGAGGTCGGCGACGATGCCGCGCTCCATCACGTAGCGCTGGCCGTCGAATTCCTGTACCGGCTTGCCTTCAGCGATCTGGGTGCCGACGCCGGTCTTGGTGAAAAATGCCGGGATGCCGGCGCCGCCGGCGCGGATGCGCTCGGCAAGCGTGCCCTGAGGATTGAACTCGATCTCGAGCTCGCCGGCGAGAAATTGCTTCATGAAGGTTTTATTCTCCCCCACATAGGAGGAGACCATCTTCTTGATCTGCCGGCTGTCGAGCAAAATACCGAGTCCGACGCCATCAATCCCGGCATTGTTGGAGACGATGGTCAGGTTTTTGACCCCGGAATCGCGGATCGCGAGGATCAAGGATTCGGGTATGCCACACAGGCCGAAACCGCCGGCCATGATGGTCATGCCGTCCTTCAATAGCCCGGCCAACGCGGAATGCGCATCCGCATAGACCTTCTTCATGTACGCTCCAATTCTTCCGGCAAACTCTCACCTACGCTTAACGGGGCCGGCAAAAAGGTCAACTCGGGTATGAATATGTCGTGACGATCGGCAGTTGAATCTGCGGATGCGGGTAATAATTCCACAGCACATACATCACCGCGAAAAGAATGGCTGCAATCACCGCGCCGCCGAAGCGGTTCCTGTAGGATATCAGGCTGCCAAGCAAAGCGGCAATGAAGGCGGCTACCGCCATCAAGCCCACATAGGTCCAATTTACTGACGAAAGGTCGATCGGCATCGTTTGCTCCTGAATCGGCACATAATCGGATAACTTGCCACCTTACCTGAGATTGTCGCTTGGCGCGACACCTTGGCGGCGCTTCGCGCAAAAAGATATAACGCCCTTTCCCGAAACGTCCGCCGCAACCCGGCGCGGCTGCGATACCATTCCGCATGACCAACCTGCTTATTTTGCTGGCAATGCCGGAGACGGTTCGCAACGTCGGAGGCCGCGCTCGCCACCATGCTGGCATTGGCGCGCAATCTCCCGCGCGCCGTCCGCGCCCAAGATGAGGGGCAATGGCTGCGCTTCCCGGCGCAACTGCTGCACAACAAGACGGTCGGGATTTTCGGCATCGGCGTCATTGCCGAGGCGCTGGCGCCAAAGTGCCAAGCATTCGGTATCCGCGTCGTCGGCGTGACTGCGCCGCGACCCGTCGCCGGTTTCGACCGCATACACGGCCGCGACGAATTGCTCGACGTGGCCGGCCAATTCGACTTCTTCGTGCTGCTGACGCCGCTGACTGAAAAAACTCGCAACTGCATCGACGTCAAAGTGTTCGCTGCAATGAAGCCGACAAGCTTTCTCATCAATCTTGCGCGCGGCGGCGTGGTCGACGAGCCGGCGCTGATCGAGGCGCTCAATCTCAAACGCATCGCCGGCGCGGCGCTCGACGTCTTCAGCGCGGAACCCTTGCCGGCAGATCATCCATTCTGGGCGATGCAGAATGTCATCATTACCACCCACCAGGGCGGCTTCTGCGACGTCTATATCGACTACGCATTGCCGACCGTCGAATTCAATATGCGATGCTTCCTTAGCGGTAACTTCGGCGGCATGATCAACGTGGTCCCGCATTAGGATGAACGCACGCCGTCATTCCGGGGCGACGCGAAGCGTCGCGAGCCCGGAATCCATAACCACAGACCGGGATTATGGATTCAGGACGCCGGCCTTCGGCCGCGGTCCGGAATGACGAATAGAGGCGGGCCGGCCCAAATGGCCGAGCCTGAACAACGAGGCAAAATGGTTAACCGTGCCGCTTTTCGTCCGTGCTTTGCGCGAAAAAATCCTCAATTGGGCCACGGTGAGGTCACGCCGGGTGTGCCGTATGCATTGGCATGACCCAGCAATGGAGGGACGCAATGCTGAGTATTCGCATCGTTGCCGCAGGCGCAGTGTTGGTCATGGCTGTCGGCGGGGCCGCCGCGCAGACCACAACGAGCAGCGCGCCCGGTAAACCGATCTCGCTGCTGCAGACCGCCCAGAAATCGAGCAAAGCGAGGCCACTGAAGCCTCACGTTAAAATCGCCAAAAAGGCCCCGCTGAAGAAGCACCGCATCTTCGCCGCAGAGAAATCGACGCCAGCGCCAACCAAGACAGCCGCGGCGCCTGCGAACGCCTGGCCGGCGCTCCCGCCGGTCGCCCCCACCGCGGCTGCTGCGGCCGAGGCGGCGCCGCAGCCAGCACCGGCCACGAGCGATACGCAGCCGAGCGACATCGTGGTCAAGGGTCAGACCGTGCAAGTGGCGCCGCCCGATGCCGTCAATGCCATCGACCTCGCCGCGGACAATCACAACGACGCGGCGCTTGCGGCGACGAAAGGCGACAGCGCTCAAGCCACGCCCGCGGTGCAAGCCATGGTGGCCGCGCCCGCCGTGGAAGATGCGAGCCCAGTCGGCAGCGCCAAGTGGATCGCGCAGGTGCTTGCTGCGTTCGGCGGCGCGGTCGCGGCCGGCTCGGTCGCCTGGTTCCTGATCGGTTCCACGCCGCAGCGCATGTACGGCTGACCAACCGCTCTTCCTGCACAACCCAGAGCAAGCTGCAGCGGGCCGGTTATCCGGCCCGTTGTTATTTGCATCATGCAGTTTCTTTGCAGCAGCGCGCTGCATTGTTCGCATCGACCGTTCCGGACATACTCGCGACCGGCCATCCAAGGAGGGACCGGATGAAAAAACTTGTCGCGGCGGGCGTGGCAGCATTGGGGCTATTCGCCTCGACGCTTGCGCAAGCGCAGCAGAAAAAGGAAATTATCTGGGGCGCGCCGACGCTTGGGTCGTCCTACTACTGGGATGTGCTCGCGGCGATCGAGCTCGGCTACATGGATCAGGAAGGCCTCGCCGTTAAAGCCATCAATCACGACACGCCGGTTCAGGCCTTACAATTCCTCGCCACCGGCGCCACCAACATCGGCTCGATCACCACGGAACTCGCGATCTCGGCCGTCGACAAGGGCGCCGATTTCAAGTTCGTCGGCGCCGAGGACGACAAGATCGCCTTCGTGCTGATGGCGCGGCCGGAGATCATGGATTTCGACGACTTTCGCGGCAAGACGCTCGGCGTCACGCAGTTGAAGGAATTGACCGCCACCATGACCCGTCTCCTGCTGGAGAAGCACGGCGTCAAGCCCGAGGAATATTCGACCGTGGCGCTCGGCGGTTCGCCCAACCGCTACGCCGCGCTGGTGCGCAATGCCGTCGCCGCCACCATGCTGAGCCCGCCCTTCGACTACAAGGCCGAGGACGAAGGCATGAAGCGCATGGGCAATGCCTTCGATGCGTTCGCAGGCGTGGGCGTCCTCTTCGTCGTCGACGACAAGTGGGCCAAAGCGAATGCCGACGCGCTCACCGGCTTCCTGCGCGGCGCTGCGAAGGCCGAGAAATTCCTCTACGATCCGAGCAACAAGCAGAAGGCGGTCGACATTCTGGTGAAATACACCAAGAGCCCGCCGCAGGACATCGCCAAGAGCTATGACTTCTTCTATCCCAAGGACCGGATCATGTCGCCGGATTTCATGCTGACGGACAGCCTGTTGCAGCCCTGGCTCGATCTGCGCGGTAGTTCGGAAAAGCCGCAACGCTACATCGACCTCAGCTATTTGCAGCGCGCAGTCGGAAAATGATGCCGGGTCCCCTCATGTTGAGTTGCGCTTCGCAACCACCTCAGCAGGACGCTTATAATAAAGAACCGCTGGTATATTGGATGCTGACATGACCGCGCTGGCCCAAGTCGGAGCCGACAGCCATCTGCCCCGAGCCAAAACGCCGGTGCCGATCAACATGCCGCAGCCTCCCGCCGTCATTGCGCGCCGTTCGCGCCGGCGCGCCTTGCTTTCGGTCCTCGGCGGCATCGCGATATGGGAATTCGTCGGCCGTTTCGTCGTGACGAACCCGATCCTGTTCGCGCCCCTGTCCAAGGTCCTGATGGCCGGCTGGGCGCTTTTCATCAGCGGTGAACTCCAGCGGCACCTCGCGGTCAGCTCGATCGAATTTCTGTTGGGCTTTGGCCTGGCGACCATCGTCGGCGTCGCGCTCGGCTTCCTGATGGCGACAAATCGCTTCGCCCAGGACATTCTCGACCCGTGGGTGTCGTTCTTCTATTCGAGCCCCTTGGTGGCGCTCATTCCGTTTTTCATCCTGGTGTTCGGCGTCGGCATTTCCTCCAAGGTTGCGATCATCTTCATGGTCGCGATCTTCCCGATACTGCTCAACGCCTTCGTCGGCATTCGTTCGGCCAATGCCGATCTGCTCGAAGTCGGCGCGGCGTTCAACTGCACGCGGTCGCAGGTTTTCAGCAAAATCCTGTTCCCCGCCGCGTTGCCCTACGTCATCGTCGGATTGCGCCTCGGCATCGGGCGCGCCCTGACCGGCGTGGTCGTGAGCGAGCTGTTCGGCTCGACTGCGGGCCTTGGCTGGCTGATCGGCACCGCCGGGCAAAGTTTTGACACCCCGACCGTCCTGTTCGGCGTGCTGATGTTCTCGACCATCGGCGTCGCCATGGTCGAAGGCCTGAAATGGGTGGAGCATCTGTTGGCGCCATGGCGCAAGACCGTGCAGGAGGTGCGGTGAGTAATCCTAATGCGGTATGAACCTCACTCGACCCGGAGGCCGGCGCTCTTGATGACTTTGCCGTAGCGCTCGTCGTCGGCGCGCAGCCGCGCGGTCATTTCCTCGGCCGTCGTGACCAAGGGCTCACCGCTACCCGCGGCGACAAGCTTCTGCGCGAATTCAGGCTGCGAGACCGCCTTATTTATCTCGGCGCGCAACCGCGCGAGAACCGGTGGCGGCGTAGCCGCCGGCGCCGACAGCACCTGCAGGATGGTGACATCATAAGCCGGGTAGAATTCCGAGATCGACGGCAAGTCGGGAAACAGCTTCGATCTGTGTCGGCCGCTGATGGCGAGAGCCCGCAGCTTTCCCGCCTGCACCAACGGCGTGACCGAGCCGCCGCCGAACATTGCCGCCACCTCGCCGCCCATCACACCGAGCGCCGCGGCCGCGCCGCCGTGATAGGGCACGTGCGTCATCGGCACGCCGGCCGCCTCCTTCAAAAGCTCCATCGCCAAATGGTGTTCGCTGCCGTTGCCGATCGAGCCGAACAGCAGCGGCGGCTTGGCGCGCCGGGCATACCCGATGAAGTCCGGAAAATTTTTCGGCGGGAGGTCGGCATTCTCGATCAGCAGCAGTTCATCCGATGTGAGGATCGCGACCGGCACCACGTCGACGAAGGGCTTAAACGGCATTTTCCCGTAAAGGTGCGGGTTGACGCTGAACAGCGAGCCCGACGCGATCATCAGCGTGTAGCCGTCGGGCGCAGCGCGCGCCACCACGTCGCCGGCGACGTTGCCGTTGGAGCCCGGATGGTTCTCGACCACCACGGGCTGGCCCAGCGATTCCGACATCGCTTGCGCGACCAGTCTGGCCACGACAGTAGCGCCGCCGCCGGGCGGAAATGGTATCAAGAGCCTGATCGGCCGGTCCGGGTAGGATTGCGCCGCCGCGAACGGCGCGAGCGACAGGCCGAAGGTCAACGTCATCAACCGCACGCACCACAAAACGAGCAGTCGCATGGTTCGCCTCCGCATCAGGAAGACAAGGTCCGCTCAGTGGCAGTTTAGAACAACATGGGACGGTGTTGAAATCGGCGACGAACTCGTCCATCGCTGTCGTGGCGGCGTCGCCTCTCCCCTCAGCAATGCGGCGGGACAGCCGGCAAGTCACGCCAGGCGAGTGGACGACGGAACGTGACGGCGAAGCTCGAAGTCCAGAACCTCTCCAAATTTTTCTACGGCCGCAACGGCGACATCCGCAAAGTGCTCGACGCCATCACGGTATCGATCGGGGACGGCGAGTTCGTCTGCCTGGTCGGCGCCTCGGGCTGCGGCAAGACCACCTTTATTCGCTGCATTGCCGGCCTCATCCCCGCAGAGGAAGGCGAAATCCGCATCGACGGCAAGGTCGTGACCCGGCCCGGACCAGACCGCGGCTTCGTGTTTCAGAACGACGCGCTGCTGCCGTGGCGCACGGTGCTGCACAACGTGCTGTTCGGCCTCGAAGTGCGCGGCCAACGTCTTGCCAAGACCAAGCCGACCGCGGATGCGCTGATCAAGCTCGTCGGGCTTAGCGGTTTCGAGCATCACTATCCGAGCGAACTTTCGGGCGGCATGCGCCAGCGGGTCAATCTCGCCCGCGCGCTCGCCATCGACCCCGAAGTGCTGCTGATGGACGAGCCGTTCGCGTCGCTCGACGCACAGACGCGCGAGATCATGCAGCGCGAATTGTTGAAGATCTGGGCGCAGCGCAAGAAGACCGTGCTGTTCATCACCCACCAGATCGACGAAGCGATCTATCTCGCCGACCGCGTGCTGGTATTCTCCTATCGGCCGGGCCGGCTCACCGCCGACATCCGTATCCCGTTCGCGCGGCCGCGCGAGCTTGCACTCAAGCGCAGCCCGGAATTCCTGAAATATGTCGATGACGTCTGGAAGCTGATCGAGGACGAAGTGGTCTCGGCGATGAATGTCGACACCGGGGTGACGCGTAGGCCCTTATTCAGCCGCGTGCGCGATGGACAACGCTTCTGCCTTTGAGCGTCTTGAACAGCTCGAAAGCATCTTTCGGCTTCATGTTCTTGTGCACGACGGCAGCGACCGCCGCGATCATCGCTTTCGGCGCGTCGGACTGGAAGATGTTGCGGCCCATGTCGACGCCGGAGGCGCCCTGCTGCACGGCGTTGTAGGCCATCGTGAGCGCGTCGAACTCGGCGAGCTTCTTGCCGCCGGCCATCACGATCGGCACCGGGCACGACGCCGTCACGGTCTCGAAACCCTCTTCGACGTAATAGGTCTTGACGTATTGCGCGCCCAGCTCGGCGATGATGCGGCAGGCGAGGCGGAAATATTTGGCGTCGCGCACCATGGCCTTGCCCACCGCGGTGATGCCCATGACCGGAATGCCGGCACGCAGCCCGGCGTCGATGAGCTTCGTCATGTTGTGCACCGAGCGCGTCTCGAATTCGCCGCCGATGAACACCTGTATGCCGACGCCGGCGGCGTTCAATCGCACCGCGTCGTCCATGTCCATGGCGATCTGCTCGTCGGAGAGCTCCTCGCGCAAAATGCTCGGGCCGCCGCTGGCGCGCAGCACCATCGGCTTCTGGCATTGCGCCGGAATGACCGCGCGCAAAATTCCCCGCGTGCAGAACAGCGCGTCGCAGGACGGCAGCAGCGGCACGATGGAGAGGTCGATGCGCTCGAGACCCGGTGGTCGGCCCCTGAAAATAGCCGTGATCGACGGCGAGCATCACCGTGCGGCCCGAAGCCGGATCGAACACCCGCGCCATGCGGTTCTTCATGCCCCAATCGAGCTGATGCGAGCCCTTGAGGTAGAAGCCGGGCGTCTGCTGCGGCTGATCGAGGGAGTAGCGTTCCCCTTCCTTGTCGGCTTCCGGCATGGCGCACCTCGTTTGTCGGCGGTTGGTGGCGAGCAATACGAAACTATCCGTTCGGCTTCAATTGATCGTCGTTTGCCGCCGATTTCGGCCGGTGGCCGCTGACCTCGGCGGCGGCATCGTGGGGCAAGCTCAATGCCACGCCGAGGCAAAGTAGCGCCAGCAGCGCCGCGCCGGCGAACGCGACCGTGAAGTCGGGTGTGCCGAGCGTCGACGCGCCGCGCCAGTCCAGCGACAGATTGAGCAGCACCGCGACGAACGAGATGCCGAAGCCGCGGCTCAATTGCTGCGACATGCTGGCGATACTGGTCGCGGTGCTCATCTGTGGATGCTCGATGTCGGCATAGGTCATGACCTGGGTCGCGGTGAACTGCAGCGACTGGATGAAGCCGGCGACCAGGAGCAGCACAAAGATGAGAAAAAGCGGCGTCTTGGCGGTAAACAAGATGCACATCGCGATCGAGGCGGCGCTGATCACGCTGTTGACGATGATGACTTTGCGAAAACCAAAGCGCCGCAGAATTGGCCGCGCCGTCGCCTTCATCGACATCGAACCGACGGCAGTCGCAAAGGTGATGCTGCCCGAAGCCGCCGCCGAGAGGCCGAAGACGACTTGCAACAGCAACGGCAGTAAAAAAACCAGGGAGCCGGCGCCGGCGCGAAACAACGAACCGCCGCTGATGCTCGCTCGAAAGGTGTGGATGCGAAACACCGAAAGGTCGAGCACGGGATGCTTGGAGCGTCGCAAATGCCGTAGCGCGAGCGCGCCCAGCACGACGCCGAGGACCAGCAAGACGATCACTTCCGTGAGGTCGCCGCGACCGCGGCCGATCGCTTCGATGCCGTATGCCAGACAGAACAGCGCGGTGCCGGTCAGCAGAAAGCCGAGCCAGTCCAGCGGGCGTCGCGTTTCCTCCTTCGGATTGTCGAAGAACAGCGTGACCAGCACAATGCCGAGAATGCCGAGGGGCACGTTCACCAAGAAAATCCAGCGCCAGGAAAAATAGCTGGTGATGAAGCCGCCGATCGGCGGCCCGAGCACCGGGCCGAGCTGCGCCGGGACCTGCAGATAGGCCATCGTACCGATGAGCGCCGCCTTCTCGACGCTGCGAAACAGCACCAGCCGCCCGACTGGCACCATCATGGCGCCGCCGAAACCTTGCAGCACTCGCGCCGCCGTGAGCTCGATCACATTGCTGCTGATGCCGCACAGGATCGAGCCGAGCGTGAACAGCGCAATGGCGATGCGGAAGATGGTGCGGCCGCCGAAGCGGTCCGCCGCCCAGCCGCTGACCGGAACGAACACCGCCAGGCTGAGCAGATAGGCGGTGACGGCGACGCTGAGCCGGACCGGGTCAGTGTGCAGCGAGACCGCCATCTGCGGCAATGCCGTGGTGATCGCGGTGGAGTTGAGCTGCTGCATGATGATCGCCGAGGCGACGATCATGGCGACCACTTTTGGTTTCGTTTCAGGGGACATCGGCGCGGGGAAGACCCTTTTCCCGGACCATAGCATCCCGTCCTGCCGCCTCGTCTTACCCCCGCTATCTTGTCCGCCCTGTCCGGCCCTTCGGGGTGGCCCTTGGCTTTGTTCTCTTTTTGTTCTATATTCTCAAGTCCGAACGAAAGACGAACATAACAATCATGACCCAGCTAGTTCCCCTATCCGTGGCGCGAAGTCGCCCTGTAGTCCTGGAGAAATTGCGCCGCCTCCTGCCCAGGGGAGCGGATGGTTTGCGCAGTTCCCTGCCCTTTGGCCTGGCCGTCCTGGATGCCCACCTGCCGCAGGGTGGCCTCGCCTGCGGGGCGCTCCATGAGATCGTGCCCGACACCGGCGCCTGTACTGCAGCGGCCTTCGGTTTCATCACGGCGATTCTCGCCCGTCTCTGCTCGCTTGCCCCCCTTGCCCCACCCGGCAGGAGCGAGAAGCTGCTCCTGGTGATGCCGGCCTACGGACTGCGCGAATACGGCCGCCTGCATGGTCATGGCTGCAACAGCCTCGGCCTCGATCCGGCGTGCCTGATCCTGGCCGAGACGGCGCACCGCAAACAAACCCTGTGGGCCATGGAGGAGGCGTTGCGTTCGGCAGCCCCGCTTGCCGTCGCCGGCATGATCGACAAGCTCGATCTGAAATTGAGCCAGAGGCTGCATCTCGCCGCCACGGAGGCGGGGCTGCCGCTGTTGCTGCTGCGGCCGGCGGCCCCCACCCTTCCCTCCCCCGCGTGCGGGGGAGGGTGGGGAGGGGGAAGTGCGGCGGCAACGCGCTGGCGCGTCGGCACGGCGGAAGCCGCGCGCGACCGCTTCGGCCTGTTCGCGCGCCCACGATGGCATCTGAAACTTGAACGCTGTCGCAACGGACGGCCGGGCGAATGGGTAGTGGAGTACGATCATGTCGCGCATCGTTTCAGTTTGGCTGCCGCGTTGGCCGATCCTGCGCGCGCTCGCGGCGCAAGCGAGACACCCATCAGACAAGCCTGTTGATCCTGACCGGCCGTTCGTCCTGGTCATTGCCGCCGCCGGCGGACCGCGCATCACCGCCTTGAACGAGGCGGCCGAAGCCGCAGGGCTTGCGGTCGGCGAGCCGCTGGCCGACGCGCGGGCGAAAGCGGGATTTTTGCAGGTGCGCGCCGTCGAGGCCGCCGCCGATGACGCCGCGTTGCGGCGCCTGGCGTTATGGGCAACGCGCTATACGCCGACCGCTTCGCCCTGGGGCGAGGACAACGGCGCCGACGGTTTTTTCCTCGACATCGAAGGCGCCGCGCATCTGTTCGGCGGTGAAGAAAAGCTCATCGCCGATCTTGCTGCGCGGCTTGAAAACAATTTCGGCCTGCCGGCGCGGCTTGCCGTTGCCGCCACGCCCGGCGCCGCCTGGGCGCTGTCGCGCTTTCATGCCGCGCCCTGTTGTGTCCTGCCCTCGGGCGAGGAAGCCGAGGCGCTGGCATCGTTACCGATCGAGGCGTTGCGGCTTGCGCCGGAAACCCGCACGACGCTGCGCCGGCTCGGCTTCAAATCCGTCGGCGCGCTCATCGACCAGCCGCGCGCGCCGTTCGCCGCGCGTTTTCCGGCCCAATTGCTGCGGCGTCTCGACCAGGCGCTTGGCCGCGTGCAGGAACCGCTGGTCCCCGTGGTTGCGCCGCCGGTCTATCACTGCCTGCGTTATCTCATCGAGCCGATTTTTTTCCAGGAGGCGGTGGTTGCTCACGCCAACCGTCTCATGCAAACCCTCGTGCATGTCCTCGTGCGCGACGATGTGGGGGCGCGCGCGCTGCGGCTGTCGCTCTACCGCGTCGATGGCGCGGCCGAGACGGTCGATATCGGCCTGACGCTGCCGACGCGTAGCGTCCCCCATGTGGCGCGCCTCATCGATCTCAAGCTCGATGCACTGGCGGCGACGCGCAATGCCGGTTTCGGCTTCGAGGCGATCGGCCTCGCCGTCACCATCGCGGAGCCCATGGTCGCGCGGCAGACAGAGTTCACCTCCCGCTCCCATCCCTCCCCCGTCAGAGGGTCAGGGTGGGGGGATGGCGACAGGACCGAGCGTTGCGCGGCGCTGGTCGATGCGCTGCGGCAGCGTCTCGGCGCGCAGCGCGTGCGAGAATTTCAACCCGTCGCCAGTCATCTTCCCGAACGCGCCGAGGTGCTGTGGCCTTTAACCAGCGCAACGCCCGCGTGGCCTGAGCCGGAACAAGCGCGCCCGCTTCTGCTGTTGCCTCATGCCGAGCCAACCAAAGTCACCGCGCTCGTTCCTGATGGTCCGCCCCGGCGTTTTTCCTGGCGCGGCGTGACTTACGAGGTCACAGGCTCGCAGGGGCCGGAACGCATCGCCAGCGAATGGTGGCGCGCGCCCCCATCCCTCCCTTCCCCGCTTGCGGGAGAGGGAAAAGGAGGAGGACCGACGCGCGATTACTACCTCGTCGAGGACGCCGACGGACACCGCTTCTGGCTGTTTCGCGAAGGCCTTTACGGACACGAGACGACTGAGGCGCACTGGTTCGTGCACGGACTGTTTGCGTGAGAAATTGATGAGCGCCTACGCCGAACTGGCCGTCACCACCAACTTCTCCTTCCTGCGCGGCGCCTCGCACCCGCAGGAGATGGTCGCGACTGCCGGCAAACTCGGCCTCGCCGCCATCGGCATCGCCGACCGCAACAGCTTGGCCGGCGTGGTGCGCGCCTATGACGAATGGAAAAAAAGAAAAAGCATCAAGCTCGTCGTCGGCACACGCCTCGTCACCGTCGAGGGTTTGGAAGTGCTGACCTATCCTACCGACCGCCAAGCTTATGGACGTCTCTGCCGGCTTCTGACCAAAGGCAATTTCAAGGCGAAGAAAGGCGAATGCCATCTGACCTTCGAAGACATCCTCGCCGCAAGCGAAGGCCAGATGTTCATCGCGCTGCCGCCGCCGACGCTATTTCTTTCATCCTCCCCCGCTTCGCGGGGACGGATGAGTGCCTTAACCGAGCGCCTTGCCGCCTTAGTTCGCGCCGCGCCAGATCGCACCTTTCTCGCCGGCGTCCATTATCATCGCGGCGACGAGCCGCGCCGGCTCGGCTTGCTGGCCGAACTCGGCGCGCGCCTCGATGCGCCGCTCGTCGCCGTCAACGACGTTTTCTATCATGCGCCGGAGCGACGCCCGCTCGCCGACGTGCTCACCTGCGTGCATGAAAAATGCACCATCGCTGAAGCGGGCTTGCGGGTTGCCGTCAATGCCGAACGGCACCTCAAGCCGCCGGCAGAAATGACGCGGCTGTTCGCGAGCTTTCCCGACGCCATCGCCCGCACTGTCGAAATCGCCAACGCCTGCAGCTTCTCGCTCGGTGAGCTTAAATACGAATATCCCGATGAGCCGGTACCTCCGGGCAAGACCGCCCAGCAGCATCTCAAAGACCTGACATGGATGGGCGCCGCGAAACGTTATCCCAAGGATCAGTTTCCGGACGGCGTCCCAGCGGATGTCAAGAAGCGGCTGGACCAGGAACTGGCGCTGATCGCGAAGCTCGACTACGCCCGTTATTTCCTCACCGTCCATGATGTCGTCGCCTACGCGCGCGAAGAAAAAAAATTCTTTGCCAGGGACGCGGTTCCGCAGCGAACAGCGCAGTCTGCTTTTGCCTCGGCATCACCGAAGTCAATCCGAACGAAAGCAATCTCCTCTTTGCCCGCTTCATCTCGGAAAATCGTAACGAGCCACCCGATATTGACGTCGATTTCGAGCACGAACGGCGCGAAGAGGTCATTCAATATATTTATCGGCGTTATGGACGTGCCCGGGCGGCCATTTGTGCGACTGTTATCCACTATCGTTCCCGGCGAGCGATCCGCGAAGTCGGCAAGGCACTGGGATTGACGCCCGACGTGACCGCCGCGCTCGCCAAGACGGTGTGGGGCTATGGCGACGGATTGCCCGACGATCACATTCGCCAAGCCGGGCTCGATCCTGCCAATCCGGCGATCCGGCAGGCAGTCGCCCTCGCGGACGACCTGATCGGCTTCCCGCGTCATCTCTCTCAGCACGTCGGCGGCTTCGTGCTCACGCGCGAGCCGCTCGAGGAGACGGTGCCGATCGGCAATGCCGCCATGGCGGATCGCACCTTCATCGAATGGGACAAGGACGACATCGACACGCTCGGCTTGATGAAGGTCGATGTGCTCGCGCTCGGCATGCTGAGCTGCCTGCGCCGCGGGCTTGATCTCCTGAAGCAGCATTACGGCAAGGATTACGCGCTCGCCACACTGCCCCAGCACGACGCCGCGGTCTACGCGATGCTGTCACGCGCCGACAGCGTCGGCGTGTTCCAAGTCGAGAGCCGGGCGCAGATGTCGATGCTGCCGCGGCTCAAACCGCAATGCTTTTACGATCTTGTCATCGAGGTCGCGATCGTGCGGCCGGGGCCGATCCAGGGCGACATGGTGCATCCCTATCTGCGCCGGCGCGACAAGATCGAGCCGGAGCATTATCCGTCGCCCGATCCCGCACATGGCCGCGCCGATGAATTGCAAAATGTCTTGAAAAGAACTTTGGGCATTCCGCTTTTTCAGGAGCAAGCGATGCAGATCGCCATCGATGCCGCCAAATTCACGCCGGACGAGGCCGACGGCCTGCGGCGCGCCATGGCGACCTTCCGCCACAACGGAACCGTCCATCTCTTTGAAGACAAGTTCATCCTCGGCATGGTCCGTCGCGGCTATGACCGCGCTTTCGCTGAACGTTGTTTCGAGCAGATCAAAGGTTTCGGCGAATACGGTTTTCCCGAAAGCCATGCGGCGAGTTTTGCGCTCTTGGTCTATGCCTCGGCTTTCATCAAATGCCGCCATCCCGACGTGTTCTGCGCCGCCATCCTCAACAGTCAACCGATGGGTTTTTACCAGCCGGCGCAACTGGTGCGCGATGCGCGCCAGCACGGCGTCGAAATTCGCGCGGCGGACGTCAATTTCAGCGCGTGGGATTGCACGCTGGAGCCGGCAACTCCCTCTCTGCCGTCGCCCGCAAGCGGTGGAGGAAAGAATGGGGGTCATGCGGTGCGCCTCGGCTTCCGTCTCATTCACGGCCTCAGCGAAGACGAACTGAATAAACTCATCGCGGCGCGCGGCAATGGATTTTCCAGCATCGAGCGGCTTGCCGCGATCGCCGGTATTTCGCGCCTCACCATCGAGCGGCTCGCCGAGGCCGATGCGTTCCGCTCCTTGGGGCTCGATCGGCGCGCCGCGTTATGGGCAGCGCGGCGGCTCGACATGATCGGCGCGCAGCCGGCGCGCCGGGCGGCTTCCGCCAGTGGGAAGGAAGCGCTGCCGCTGCTGACGCCGTATCTGAGCGACGAGCTTTTCCCGGAACAATCCGTCGCGCTGCCTGCCATGCCGCTCTGCGAGCACGTCGTGGAGGATTACGTGGCCACCGGCCTGTCGCTGAAAGCGCACCCCGTGGGCTTTTTCCGCGACCGCCTCACCGCGCTCGGGGCCATCGGCAACACGCAGCTTCGCAGCGAGGACCTGCCGCAGGATACGACAATCACCGTCGCCGGCCTGGTGCTGGTGCGGCAGCGGCCGGGGACATCGAAGGGCGTCGTGTTCATGACGCTGGAGGATGAGACCGACATCGCCAACATCATCGTCTGGCCGAAGATTTTTGAAAAAAATCGCCGCACGGTGATGACGGCGCGCTTCCTTGCCGTGCGCGGGCGCCTGCAACGCGCCGGCCTCGTCGTCCATGTGGTTGCGGAAAGCTTTGTCGACCTCAGCGCGGCGCTGCCATGGCTGCGCGACGGCGGCGATCTTTTTTCACCAAAATTTTCCGGCGGCCCGCATCTGGAAAATGCCTCGCTGCCGCTCAAGAGCAGGGATTTTCATTGAATGCAAACCACGATCTCCACCGTCAGGAGTTATGGCTTCCCGTCTCTTCGCTTCGCTTGACCCGTAATAACAAATTTCAGGAGTCTCTCGCCATGTGCGGCCGCGCCAAACTTCCGGAGGACGTTTCCGAGATCAAGCTCGATCTCAAGATCGATTGGGACGACCTCGGCGACTATCGGCCAAGCTGGAACGCGGCGCCGACAGCAAAACTTCCGGTTGTCGTCTCCAGGAATGGCGAACGGACCCTGACCTTGATGCGCTGGGGTCTCGTGCCGTCGTGGGCCAAGGACATCAAGATCGGCTACTCGACTTTCAACGCGCGCGCTGAAGGCTTGGAAACGCGTCCCGCGTTCCGTGCCGCCTGGCAGGCCGGCCGCCGCTGCCTCGTGATCGCCGATGGCTACTACGAGTGGCGCGCCGCCGACAAACAACCCTTCGCTGTCGCGCTGGACAACCACGGGCCGATGACATTCGCCGGCCTCTGGGATCTGTGGTCCGCGCCCGACGGCAATCCGTTGAAATCGTTCAGCATCATCACCACGCAGGCGAACGACCTGCTCAGCCCGTTGCACGGCCGCATGCCGGTCCTGCTGGCACCGGACTGCTGGACCGCCTGGCTCGGCGAGACCACCGCATCCGACGCCGACCTCAAAGCCATGCTCAAGCCATATCCCGGCCAAGCCATGACATTCTGGCCGGTCGATCGGCGCGTCAACAATGTCCGCAATGACAGCCCGGACTTGTTCACGCCGCTGCATGAGCCATCGCGCCCCGCGGTGCTGTGAACGGGGCGACGCAACCGGGAATATCAAAAGGCCGCCGACCACGGTCATAAAGCCGTCACACATAGGAGTTGCGCCGATTGGCGGTGACCTATATCGTTCCTGCCAGCCGAGCGCAGGTTCTCCCAGCGAGAGGATCGCACCAGATGGGGACGACGGGCAGCCCGCGACACCGCGTCATCGCGGAAAAAATCGGCATCTGCGGTAGTTCCTTTGTCTCTGACCAACGGGGCAAAGAACTTTAAATGGCCCCGAAGACGGCCGGGAGGAATTTATTGCGGCCTTCCACCAGCCATCTCCGCGAGCTCGTACGCAAGCGTGACTTCTACGCTGGCGGGCTGATGCTATTGCTTGGCCTCGGTATCGCGCTCAAAGGCATGACCTACAGAGCCGGAACCCTGATGCACATGGGTCCCGGCTTTTTGCCGACGGCGCTGGGCGTGCTCCTGGTGCTGCTCGGTATTGCCATTGCGGCTGCGGCCATCTCCGCATCCGAGGTGGACGACCAGAACATCCTGCCGGAACATCCGCAATGGTGGGCCTGGGCCTGCATTCTCGCGAGCCCGGTGCTCTTCATCTTCTTTGGACGCTATTTCGGGATGGCCCCGGGAACCTTCGCCTGCGTGTTCGTCGCCGCGCTCGGTGACAAAAACGCAACGTGGAAGGGCTCGGTCATCCTGGCGGCTGTCGTGACCGTGTTTGGCGTCGCCCTGTTCTCATATTTCCTGCAAGTTCCGATGCCGATTCTCACCTGGAAGGGCGGCCCATGATAACGACCGCACTGACGGACCTTTGGTACGGCTTCGGCGTCGCGCTCGAACCGCATAATCTGTTGTGGTGCTTCGTCGGCGTGCTGGTCGGCAACATGGTCGGCGTGCTACCCGGCATGGGGCCGCTTGCCACCATCTCCATACTGCTGCCGCTCACCTTCGGGATGAAGCCGGTCGCCGCCATCCTGATGCTCGGCGGCGTCATGTACGGCGCCCAATACGGCGGCGCGATCTGCTCGATTCTACTCAATCTGCCATGTCATCCGCCGCATGCCGTGACATGCCTCGACGGCTTCCCAATGACCAAGCAGGGCCGTGGCGGGGTCGCGCTCGGCCTCACGGTCATGGCTTCGTTCGTCGGCGCATCCTGGGGCATCACCGAAATGGTCTTCCTCTCGCCTTTGCTGGTGAGAGCGGCGCTGCAATTTGGTCCAACCGAGGTCTGCTCGCTGATGCTGCTTGGCTTGCTGGCAGGCTCGACGCTGGCGCGCGGCTCGCCGATCAAGGGCGTAGCCATGACGGTGCTGGGACTATTCCTCGGCTCGGTCGGTACCGATCTCGAAACCGGATCGGAACGCTACACGTTCGGGATGACGGAACTCGATGACGGCATCGAGTTGATCGCGCTGGCGCTTGGCCTGTTCGGCATCGCCGAATTCATGAACAGCGTCAATCAAGTCGCACCGATCAACACCAAATATACCCGCGTCAAACTAAGCGACATGCGGCCGACCAAGGCCGATCTGAAACGGGCGTTCTTCCCGATGTGGCGAGGCACGATTGTCGGCAGTCTATGCGCGCTTATTCCCGGCACCGGGCCGACGATTGCCTCCTTCGTCGCTTATGCGACGGAAAAAAAGATCTCGAAAACCCCAGAACTATTCGGCACCGGGCTCATCGAAGGGGTGGTCTGTCCGGAAGCGGCAACCCACTCCTCTGTCCAAGGCGATTTCATCCCGACGATGAGTCTTGGCATTCCGGGCGACGCCGTCATGGCGCTGCTCCTTGGCGCGCTGATGATCCAGGGCATCGTGCCGGGTCCGCAGCTTATCTCGCAGCATCCCGATATCTTCTGGGGACTGGTCGCCAGTTTCTGGATCGGCAACATCATGCTGGTGCTGCTGAACGTGCCGCTGATCGGCATCTGGGTAAAGATGCTGGCGATCCCGTATCGCTTCCTCTATCCGAGCGCGCTGTTCTTCGTCTGCATCGGCGTCTACGCCGCCAACAATGACTTCTTTCAGGTCGGCGAAGTGGTCGTCATCGGTTTGTTCGGCTACCTCCTGCTGCGGCTCGGCTTCCATCCGGCGCCGATCTTGCTCGGCTTCGTGCTCGGACCGCGGTTCGAGGAGAACTTCCGCCGCGCCATGCTGATCTCGCGCGGCGACATCGCGGTGTTCGTTGAGCGGCCGATCAGCGCGGTGTTCGTCGCGCTGTGCGTGATCCTGATCGGCTCGCAGATCTATTTCCGGCTTAAAGGGGTCAAGGCCGATCTGGAACCCGCCGCCGAAAACGACGCATCCGGCCGTCCCAACGAAACAGAACTCGCCGCTCAGCGGCTGCCGGTCAGCCCCGCGGAATAATATTCAGTCACCCTGATAGGCTTGCTCGCGAAGCGAGCCTCGAAGGGCGACGGGCAACGCTCAGTCCACGAACCTCAGCCCGCTGCGGCGCCAACGCCACGTCCGAGCACGCGCGCGAGCCGGTCGGAAAACAACCGCGCATCCGCGGGCCGCTCACCGTCGAGCACGCGCGCCTCGTCGAACAATAGATGCGCCGCATCCTCTTTGAATGCGCGTTCGCTTTCGCCAAGCGCCGCGACGGCGACAATGAGCTGATGCCGAGGGTTGATCTCGAGGATCGGCTTCGACGCGGAGCTGAGCCGGCCGGCGCCGGCCAGAATCCTTTCGAGCGCCCGGTCGGGTCCGCTGTCGGGAGCGACCAGGCAGACCGCGCTGTCGGTCAGGCGCTCCGACGCCCGCACTTCTGCAACAGCATCACCCAAGACGCCTTTCACGAAGGCGAGAAACGTCTTGACCGTCTCTTGGATGTCCGCCGCCGGCTCCGCCGCGGCATCGGTGCGCGCAATGAGCGCGAGATCGGCCGCGCCTTGCGTCACCGATTTGAACGGCTTGCCGTCGAATGAGATGCCCGGCGTCACCCAGAACGTGTCCACCGGGTCGGGCAGCAAAAGCACCTCGATGCCGCGCGCGCGGAACCCTTCCAGATGCGGCGATGTCGCAAGCCGGCCGATATCGTCGCCGGCCAGGTAATAGATCGCGGTCTGATTGGTCTTGAGCGTGGCGACGTATTCCTTCAGGCTGCGCCAGCCCGCCCCCGACGCCGTCGTCTTGAAACGCGCCAGGGCGAGCAGCGCGTCGCGGCGCTCGAAATCCTCGTAGATGCCTTCCTTGAGCACCGCGCCGAAGGTTTCCCAAATCTTGGCAAAGGATTCCGGCTCCTTGTCGGCGAGCCGTTCCAGTTCGGACAGCACGCGGCTCGTCGCGCTTTTCCTGATCGCGGCAATGAGCGGGCTTTCCTGAATTTTTTCGCGCGACACATTGAGCGGCAGGTCGGCGCTGTCGACCAGGCCGCGAACGAACCGCAGGTAGCGCGGCAGAATTTCGGCTTCGTCGGTGATGAACACGCGCTTGACGTAAAGCTTGATGCGGCCCTTGCGGTCGGGATCGAATAGGTCGAACGGCCGCGAAGCCGGCACAAAAAGCAGCGTCGTGTAGTCCTGCCGGCCTTCGGCGCGGAAGTGGATGGTGAGAGCCGGCTCGTCGAACTGCCCGGCAACGCTGCGGTAGAAGTCGGTGTAGTCCGCCGCGGTGATGTCGGCTTTCGGCTTTGCCCACAGCGCTGCACCGTCGCTGATCTCGGCCGGCTCGGCGCCGGGTTTCTCGATGATCGCAATCGGCACCGGCACGTGGCCGGACTGCGCCTTGACCAGCCGTTCGATGGTGAAGCGCTCGGCAAAGGATTTTGCGTCTGCCATCAGATGGAGAACGACGCGGGTGCCGCGGCGCGGCGCATCCGCCGCCTCGGCGGCCGAAACCGCGAATGCGCCCTTGCCGTCGGACGACCACAACCACGCCGCATCGGCACCGGCCCGCCGCGAGATGACATCGACGCAATCGGCCACGGTGAAAGCCGAATAAAAGCCGACGCCGAACTGGCCGATGAGCGCGGCAGTCTCGCCGCCCTGTGCCGCCTCGATCCGCTCCACGAAGGCCCTGGTGCCGGAGCGTGCGATCGTGCCCAGCGCCTCGACCATCTCGTCGCGGCTCATGCCGATACCATTATCTTCCACGGTCAGGAGCTGCTTCTCGCCGTCGATCGCCACCGTAATGCGCGGCTTCACGTCGTCGCCGAGCAGCGCCGGATCGGCAATAGCCTCATAGCGCAGCCGCTCGCAGGCGTCCGCCGCATTGGATATCAACTCGCGCAGGAATACCGAGCGATCGGAATAGACCGAGTGCACCATCAGCTGCAGCAGCTTGGCGACATCGGCCTGGAAGGGTTGGGCCTGGAACGGTTGGGGCTCGGACGGTCGGCTTTCGGTACGGCTCTCTTCGGCCATGGTCATGGCGGTCTCCCCGGCGGTGATTTGTTGGTGAGGAGATGGAGCGAAGCCGCCGCGGATTTAAGCCATCGGACGATCAACTTCGGGGGGTTCGCAAATGCTCATCCGTGCGCTTACGCATGCAATCCCCCTCGTCCCGCGGGGACAGGGTTTCGACCCGGCAATGTGGCTCCGGCTTGCCTCCACTGGAAGAAGGGTCACACCGGCACCCTGACCGCCGCGCGCAATCCGCCCAACGGACTGTCGCCGAGCGTGATATCACCGCCATGGGCGCGCGCGATATCGCGGGCGATGGCAAGACCGAGGCCGGTGCCGCCTTCGTCTTGATTGCGCGCGTCGTCGAGGCGCAGGAACGGCTTGAACACGTCCTCGCGCAGCTGCGGCGGGATGCCGGGACCGTCATCGTCTACGGTCACCGTGAGCCAGCGGTGGTCGCGGTGGCCGGTGATGGCGACGGCCGACGCAAACCGCGCGGCATTGGACACGAGATTGGCGAGACAGCGTTTGAACGCCGCCGGCCGCACCGTGACCTCCGGCTGGCCGTGGAACACGGCGCTCGCCCGATGGCCATGGCGTTCGATGTCGAGCTTGAGCTCGTCGACGAGGGCGGCCATGTCGGTCGGCAACGGCTGCTCGCCCATGTCGCCGCGCGCGAATGCGAGATAGGCTTCGAGCATGCCAGCCATCTCGTCGACGTCTTTCTTGATGGCGTCGATCTCGGAGCTGTCGCCGAGCAAGGTCAGTTCGAGCTTGAAACGCGTCAGGACCGTGCGCAGATCGTGCGAAACGCCGGCGAGCATGGTGGTGCGCTGCTCGATGGCGCGCTCGATACGGCCTTTCATTTCGAGGAACGCGGCTGCGGCGCGGCGAACCTCGCGCGCGCCGCGCGGCCGGAAGTTCGGCGCCTCGCGACCTTTGCCGAACGCCTCGGCGGCATCGGCAAGCCGCACGATGGGCCGGATCTGATTGCGCAGGAATAGGATGGCGACGGTCAGCACCACCAGCGACGTCGCCACCATCCACAACAGGAATATCCAGGAATTCGGATCATAGACGTCGGCGCGCCGGGCGAAGACGCGCATGATCGTATCGCCAAGCTTGATGCGGATTTCGACAATCGAGGATCGGCCGACCGTGTCGATCCAGAACGGCAGGCCGATTTGTCTGCGGATTTCGTCGGAAAGCGCCACGTCGAGTTGCGAGAAGAACGGCTTTGGCCCGGGCGGCGGCAGCTGCGTCTCGGGCAGAAAGTCGACCTGGAGACCAAGCCGCTCCTGGGCAATGCGGCGCAGCTGGCTGCGATCGGCGTCCTGCGGATAGGTCTTGTAGACATCGATGAGGGTTGCGATTTCCTGGGTCACCGCCGACGACAGGTATTTCGTCACCAGGCTCCAGTGCCGCTCCATGAACATGAACGCGACCACCGATTGCAGCACCACCATCGGTACGAGGAGGATCAAGAGCGAACGGGCGTAAAGCCCCTTCGGCATCACCGATTTGAGCCAGCGGGCGAAGCGATCCCAAGGTTGCGTGATCGGGCCGGTGACGTAACTCAAGCCAGTCGCCGCAGCGTTGGCGGCAGTGGCGACGCGGCCGGCCGCAATGCGCAGGCGTCCGATGCTGTCGTCGAGGCTCGTCATGGTGCCGCTCACACCGTCGCTACCAGCCGATAGCCGACTCCGCGCACGGTCTGCACGATCAGCGGATTGGCCGGGTCGCGCTCGATCTTGCGGCGCAGCCGGTTGACCTGCACATCCACGGTGCGCTCGCTGACGTTCTCGCCATTACCGGCCAGCTCCTGGCGCGGCACGGTCTCGCCCACGCTGGTCGTGAGCACGCGCAACATCTCGCGCTCGCGGTCGGTGAGGCGGATCACCTCCTCGCCGCGGCGCAGTTCGCCGCGCGCGACGTGGAACACGAATTGGCCAAAGCGCACCGATTCCGCTGGACGCGCGGTCGGCGGCTGCGCGCGCTTGAGAATGTTGGCGACGCGCAGCGACAGCTCGCGGGGCTCGAAAGGTTTTGCCAGATAGTCGTCAGCACCGATTTCGAGGCCCATGATCCGGCTCTCCTTTTCGTCCCGCGCCGTCAGCATCAGGATCGGCACGGTCGATCCGGCGCGGATGGCGCGGACCAAATCAAAGCCGTTCTCGCCCGGCATCATGACATCGAGGATCAGAAGGTCGAACTTGAGACCTTCGAGCTTGGCTCGCGCCTCGAGCGCAGTCTCGGCGGTGGAGACGCGATAGCCTTCGCCAAGCAGAAAGCGCGACAGCAATACGCGAATCCGGCGATCGTCATCGACGACGAGCAGATGCGGCGCGTCGTCGGCCGGCTGCGCTGGTGTCGCCGTCGTCATGAGGCCCTGTCGCGGCCGGAACCGCGCGCGCGGTCGGCGTGTGCGATCAGGCGCAGGACGCGATCGCGGTCCTTGGCGTCGATCATGCCGGCGAGGAAACGCCGCGCCGCCTCGCGTGCGCCGGCGCCGAGTTCGTCGAGCACGCGTGAAATGCGCTCGGTCTGCAGCCCGGCAAGCTTCATCGCCAAGGCTTCGCCGGCCGCAGTCACGTAAAGCAGCCGCTGGCGGCGATCGTTGGCGCCCTCTTTCTGCACGATATAGCCGTCGTCGATAAGCTGCTTGAGCACGCGGCCCAGCGACTGCTTGGTGATCTTGAGGACGTCGAGCAAGTCGGCAACCTTCATGCCCGGATTGCGGTTGACGAAGTGCAGGACGCGATGATGCGCCCGCCCGAAGCGCAGCGTTGCCAGCACCTCGTCCGGGTCGCCGACGAAGTCACGGTAGGCAAAGAACAGAAGCTCGATGAAATCCCAGCATGGCTCAGGACCGGCGGCGGCAGGCTCTCCCGCGGCCGCGGCGGAGCGCGGTTTGCGTGAAGTGGTGATGCTGATGTCGGCCATTACGTCCGGGTGTGCTTGCGATATTATGTCAGCACTATTGACATATTTCGGTTTGCTTGTTAACCCCGATGGCGCGATGTCACGGCAGTTTCGTGACCGCACACATTGCGCCGGGCGTCAAACGGCGCTCTCATGGGACGGTCAAGACCATAGCGGGAGTCCGGTCCCGAAGCAAAAGCCAGGTCCGCTGCACCGTTGCGCAAAGGGCCTTCGACCCGAGGGAGGCGTGCCATGGCAGTGCCCTTCGACCAACGCCGCGATGTCATCTGGTTCGACGGGACACTGATCGCCACCGCCGAATGCAAAATCAGCGTGCTGACCCACGCCCTACATTACGCGAGCGCGGTGTTCGAGGGCGAGCGCGCCTATGGCGGCGAAATTTTCAAAGGGACCGAGCATTCCGAGCGGCTCAAGCACTCGGCGCAAGTCCTCGACTTCGAAATCCCCTACAGCGTGGCGGAGATCGACGCCGCCAAACGTCTCGTGCTCGAAAAGAACAACCAAAAGGAAGCCTATGTCCGGCCGATCGCTTGGCGCGGCTCCGAGCAGCTTGGCGTTTCGGCGCAAAACAATAAAATCCACCTCGCGATCGCCACGTGGGAATGGCCGAGCTATTTCGACCCCGCGCAGCGCTTGAAGGGCATCCGGCTCGATCTCGCCGAGTACCGGCGGCCCGATCCGCAGACGGCGCCGTGCCTCGCCAAGGCGGCCGGCCTCTATATGATCTGCACCATCTCAAAACATCGCGCCGAAAAGCGCGGCTATGCCGACGCCATGATGCTCGACTGGCAGGGCCGCGTCGCCGAGTGCACCGGCGCCAACATCTTCTTCATCAAGGACGGCAAGATCCATACGCCGATCGCCGATTGCTTCCTGGCCGGCATTACGCGCGCAACCGCCATGGCGCTGGCGAAACGGCGCAACATCGAGGTGATCGAACGCCGCATCATGCCGGAGGAGCTCTCCGGCTTCTCCGAGTGCTTCATCACCGGCACCGCCGCCGAGGTGACCGCCGTCGCCGCGATCGCCGACTGGAAATTCACGCCGAGCCGCATCACGCATCAGCTGATGGACGACTACACCGCCGAGGTGCAGCCGAAGGGCAAGGCCGCCGCGGCCTAGTAGTCCAATTCGCCGCCAGGTGGGTAGCGAATGTCAAATCCGCTGCACTAGTCTCATCCGCCTTACGGGCTCAACTTCCTGCAGTACGCCGCGGCCAGTTTCATGAAGGACCGCAGCGCGCCCTGGCTGACACGCGTGACCTCGCCTTCTTCGAACGACTATGAACCGCCCCCCAGGATGGCGACGCCACGAAGATCGAAGCTATTGGAATAATAGGCTCGCATCACGAGTTGCGTGGGGTCTGAGCAAACAATGACGCGGTCTCCCTTGACCTCCGCACTTTTCTGGATCCTACTCTAGGAGAGACTTTAAGTGGCAACCATCGCAGAACTGGAAGCGCTGGTGGCGGAATTGCGGGAAGCGAAGGCGCCAAGTCGAGAGCTGGACAAGGCTATCGCCATCGCACTCGGCCGATTGCCTTCCTCTGCGTCGACGCCGCCGGCGTGGACGGCTTCGCTGGAAGAAACCTTGAAGCTCTATGAAGAGCTGCTGCCGGGCCGCCCGATGCAGATCACCGACGACCCGGAGAACAAGCGATTTTTCTGCACGATCAAGCTGTACGGCAACATGCCCGCTACACCGCCGTACCAAGTCGCCGCCGCGGCAATGGCACCCGTCGCCGTTCTTATCGCCATGATGAGGACGCTTGTTGCCCTGGAAATCGACTACTGGTCATGACGCTTGAATTGCGCGGCGCGCTGGTCTGCCGACAAACGAACTGCAATTCGCTCGCCTCACATGATATCCGGTTTCGTTACAAGCCCGAACAACGACGCAGCGTAATCTGCCGGCAATCCCTGAGGGGCGGCGGATTACGCCGGCTAAATCAGCCCGCATGCTGGTCGGCGAAAATCCGACGGAGATCGGGCTGTGATCAGCCGGTTTTCGGCGGCGCCGCCCAGCGCTCGGCAGCCGCGTCGTCGGCGGCCTTGGCATCGACCCAGGTTTTTCCCGCAAGCTTTTCGACCTGCTTCCAGAACGGCGCGCGGGTTTTCAGATAATCCATGAGAAATTCGGCTGCCGCAAATGCCGCCTCACGGTGACTCGACGCGGTCGCGACCAAGACGATGTCTTCGCCCGGCACCAGCCGGCCATGGCGGTGGATGACGGTGACGCCGAGCAGCGGCCAGCGCGTCCGCGCCTCCTCGACATGGCGGGTGATCTCCGCCTCGGCCATGCCGGGGTAATGTTCGAGCGTGAGCGCCGCGATCGGTTCGCCCTTCTCGTCGGCACGGCAGAGCCCAGTGAAGGTCACGACCGCGCCGATGTCGGTGCGCCCACGCGTCAGCGCCGCCACCTCGGCATTAACGTCGAAGGTCTCGCGCTGTAAGCGGATCGTTGCGGTCATTGCACGGCGGCATCATCATCACCTCTCGCCGCGTACGGGGGAGAGGGCGTCGCAAGCGGAGAAGTCGAGCAAACAAACATCAGCCGCCCGTCATCGGCGGGAAAAAAGCAATCTCGGCGGCGCCGGCAATCCTAGCATCGGCGCGCACGTGGCTCCTGTCGATCGCGGCACGGATCACTTTCGGATTCTCGAAAGCGTAGGCGTATTCCTCGCCGCGCTGCGCGAGCCAAGCCATGAGCTCGCCAACGGTGGCGATGCCGGCCGGGGGATCGATCTGTTCTTCCGTCTTGCCGACGCGTTCACGCACCCAGGCGAAATAAAGAAGCTTCACGCATCCTCCTGGTAAAGATGATGCAGCCCGGCATGGAGATAGTCCCATCCGGTGTACAATGTAAGGATCGCCGACAGCCACAACAACATGATGCCGATCTGCGTCACCACCGGCACGACCGCGTCGCCGGCTTCGCCGCAAATCAAGAAACCGACGGCAATAAGCTGCAGCGTCGTCTTCCATTTGGCGAGCCGCGTCACCGGCACGCTGACGCGCAGCTCCGCCAGATATTCACGCAGTCCGGAGACGAGGATCTCGCGGCACAGGATCACGACTGCGGCAAACAGCGACCAGCCGTGGATGGTCTTCTCGGCGCCGAGCATCAACAGGCAGGACGAGACCAGGAGCTTGTCGGCGATCGGATCGAGCATGCGGCCGAGCGAGGAGTGCTGGCCCCAGATGCGCGCGAAGTAACCGTCGAGAAAATCGGAAACCCCCGCGGCGATGAAGATGACGAGGGCGACCCAGCGCAGCCAAAGCCCGCCGTGCAGGATGTTCTGATAGAACATGCAGCCGACCACGACCGGAACCGCGACGATACGGCTATAGGTCAGGATGTTGGGCAGCGCGTAGGGGTGCGCCCGCAACCGGCCCGTGGTCGTCGAATTCATGACCGCACCATAGCGCCACGGCGCAACCGGCGACAGACCCTCTTCGCGCATGCCAGCGGGGCAAAGCGGGAGCCGAACAGCCCCGCACCAACCTCACCTACCCTCATTGCAGTCGTCCGATCCTTGGAATGCGCCCCGCTGTTATACCGCCCCTTCATGGAAGAACGCGTAGATCCGTTGCGCCGTCTCGGCACTGATACCGTCGACTTGCATCAAATCCGTGACCGCAGCGCGCTCGATCGCCTTGAGCGTGCCGAAGTGGTGCAACAGCGCGCGCTTGCGGGTCGGCCCGATGCCCGCGATCTCTTGCAGTCCGGCCTCGCGCAGATCGCGCTTACGGCGCGCGCGGTGCGAGCCGACAGCGAAACGATGCGCCTCGTCGCGCAGCCGCTCGACAAAATAGAGGACCGGATCGCGCGGCGGCAGCTTGAGCGAGTCGCGGCCGGGGAGGAAGAAGGTTTCGCGGCCGGCATCGCGATCCGGCCCCTTGGCGATGGCGATAAGCGGAACTTCGGCGCCGAGCGCGGCAATGGTCTCACGCGCGGCGTTGAGCTGGCCCTGCCCGCCGTCGATCAACACCAGGTCCGGCCATGGCGATTCCTCTTGTTCATCGGCCGCCGCGTGGCCGTCCATCGCCGCTTCCAGTGCGGCAGGCGGGACCAGCGGCCCCTCCCCCTCGATCCCGCGCGGCGCTTCAGCCAGAAGCCGCTTGAAGCGGCGCTGCAAGACCTCGCGCATCATGGCAAAATCGTCGCCCGGCGTGAGGTCGGCCGAGCGGATGTTGAATTTGCGGTACTGGCCTTTGCGAAAACCCTCAGGCCCGGCGACGATCATCGCACCGACCGCGTTGGAACCCTGGATATGGCTGTTGTCGTAGACCTCGATGCGCCGCGGCACGCGCGGCAGGCCGAAGGTCTCGGCGAGCTGGCGCAGCAGTTTCTCCTGCGACGACGTTTCGGCGAGCTTGCGGCCGAGCGCCTCGCGCGCATTGGCGAGCGCGTGTTCGATCAGATCCTTTTTTTCGCCGCGCTGCGGCTCGCTCACTTCGATCTTATGGCCGCTCTTGGTGCACAGCGCTTCCGCCAGCAATTCGCGGTCCTCGATCGGGTGCGAGATCAGAATCAAGCGCGGCGGCGGCTTGTCGTCGTAGAATTGGGCGAGGAACGCGGACAGCACTTCGCCCGCGCCCAGGGAGCGGTCGGCCTTGGGAAAATAGGCGCGGTTGCCCCAGTTCTGCCCGGTGCGGAAAAAGAACACTTCGACGCAGGTGAAGCCGCCCTGCTGATGGACGCCGAACACGTCGGCCTCCTCGACGCCGCGGGGATTGATGCCTTGGTGCGATTGGATAGCCGAAAAGGCGGCCAAGCGGTCGCGGTAGACCGCGGCGCGCTCGAAGTCGAGCGCCGCGGAAGCCTTTTCCATCTCGCCGGCGAGCTGATCCTTGACCGCTTTGCTGCGGCCGGACAGAAACGCGTTCGCTTCGCGCACCAGCTCCGAATAATCGCGAAAGTCGATCTCACGGGTGCATGGCGCGGAGCAGCGCTTGATCTGATGCAGTAGGCACGGCCGTGCGCGGCCTTCAAAGAAGGCGTCGCTGCAGGAGCGCAGCAAGAACGCCCGCTCCAGCGCATTGATGGTGCGGTTGACCGCCCATACCGATGCGAACGGACCATAATAGCGGCCCTGGCGCGAACGAGCGCCGCGGTGCTTGAGGATCTGCGGCGCCCAATGATCGCCGGTGATCAAGATGTAGGGAAACGATTTGTCGTCGCGCAGCAGCACGTTGAAGCGCGGCCGCAGGCGCTTGATGAGGTTCGCCTCGAGCAGCAGCGCCTCGGTCTCGGTGCGAGTGACGACGAATTCGAGGGTGCGGGTGGCCCCGATCATGCGCTCGATGCGGGTGTCGAGGCCGGTCGGGCGGGCATAGGCGGCGATGCGCTTCTTGATGTTTTTGGCCTTGCCGACATAGAGCACGTCGCCGCGCGCATCGATCATGCGATATACGCCCGGCCGGGACGGCGCGAGCTTGGCGTAGTGGATGATGGCGGCGCGGCCGGCGGCGAGCGAGCCCTCCTCCGGGTCGGGGCGACGCTCAAGGAGCGCCGCCTCGTCCAATTCAGGAAGCGACTGCTCCTCGTCTTCCGGGGCCGCCTCCACCTCGGGTTCGGGCACGATCTCTTTTTTCGTGACACTCATCTGCCGCGAAAATAAGCGTTGCGGCGGCACGGGGCCAGAGCTTTAGGGCAACCGCCGTCCGAGGCCATCCGCCTCCCGCCGCTCAACCGCTTTACCGAATGGCCTCACAAGGTTAGCTTTGCGGACTGACGATAAGGAAAGCGCTATTATCCGCTCCAACATGGGGTCGTCCGGGGAATGTTGGCTGAAATGGGCAGACAGGTACCTGCAGTGCTTTACGTGGTGGCGATGGCCGCCGTCATAGTCGGTGTAGATTTCGTATTCTTCAGAAATCGATTCTGGGAACGGCTGACAGTGAATATTGGCATTGTCTTGGTGTTCGCAGCTTTCTACTTGAGATTCTTCAGGCGACCATGAACAAGGCGCGATAGCGCCCTTTCGCTGCGATTGTGAAATTAAGCCGGTTCAATTGGCTCAAGCGCGCCTGTCTTTGTGCCGCACGACCGGCACTCTGCGTCAGCGTAATCTTGCTTACGCTTTAACACGTCCGAGCGCGCGACCAGGCGATGTCCGGATCGTCAACTCTAAAGCGGCACGCGAGGCGCTGTGGCTGCGCCGAGCACGCATAGGTCAATCGATGCCCGGAGTTGACCGGCGAACGGCCAGACCCTTTGCCACCGGCCGGGTTACGAGCAAAATACACTTCGTTAGGAATAGGCGTTCCCCTAAACGCCAAATAATTAGACTTCCTTAACGATAACATCTTGGAATTACTTACCGGTTCATACCGGCTTAACTTAAACATCGCGATAAATTCTATCCAAAGGCCCGATCTCGGCCCTTCTGAGCCGCGGGTTTGCATGTCGCCGCATCAATCACTTGTGCGGGCCGGCCTTTGGAGGTCAAGATGAGGACGTTGCTCGGCGCGGCTTTGTCGCTTGCGATCGCCAGTGTCGCCATGGCTGCCGACCTTCCGGCCGGCAACTACTACACGGCGCCCCCGCCGCTGGCCTCAACCTGGGCCGGACCCTATCTGGGCGCCAATGTCGGCTATCAATGGGGCCAGGTCGACAATAATCCGACCAAACCCTCCGGTATCGCCGGCGGCATCGAGGCTGGCTACAACTGGCAGCGCGGCCAATTCGTGTTCGGTGCCGAGACCGATATCCAGTTATCCGGCGCCGACGACACGTTCGCGCCATGGCAATTTTCCAATCCGTGGTTCGGCACATTGCGCGGCCGCGGCGGCATCGCCATCGGCAATGTGCTGGTCTTCGGAACCGCAGGTCTCGCTTACGGCGACCTCCGAGTCGAAACCTCGAACCTGACCGAAAGCCACACCAGCATCGGCTGGGTGGCCGGCGGCGGCGTCGAGGTGGCGTTTAACCCGCATTGGTCCGCCAAGGCCGAATGGCTCTATCTCGACTTCGCCGACCGCACCTATTCGTTGACCGGCGCCAGTAATGGCTTGGCGACCAACCTGCTGCGGATGGGCGTCAATTATCATTTCTGAGCCGAATTCCTGCCGCCATCCGATCGGATTGAATCGCGCGCATGAAGCGTGCGACGCGGGCTAGTTTCGCGTAGTTTCCATACGCGGGAGCAATGGAACTCTGTCTCAAAAAGGATTAATTCACCATATTGTAGACAACCTTAAGACATCATTATTCATAATCGTGACATCGCACAGTGTAATCTAGCCACAATATCGGCAGGAATTCCAAAACACCTGTGTCTTCTCAGCACTAGACGTAATGTCGATTACGAATACTATTGCGCGAGCTTATGCATTGGAGGTCCTACCATGAAGCGTTTGTATTTTGCGTGCGCCAGCCTGCTGGCGCTGGCGGGTTCGGCGGCAGCGGCCGACCTCTCGCGGCCGGCACCGGTCTATGCGCCGCCGGCCCCGGTCTATGCGCCGGCCTATAGCTGGACCGGGTTCTATCTCGGCGTGAACGGCGGCGGCGGCTGGGGACGCTCGGCCTGGAATTCGACCGGCGGCTTCAACGTGTCCGGCGGAATGGTCGGCGGCACGGTCGGCTACAACTATCAGGTCGGCCAAGCCGTCCTGGGCGTCGAAGGCGATATCGACTGGGCCGACGTCAACGGCACCACCAGCAATGCCTGCGCGCCCGGCTGTCAGACCAAAAACACCTGGCTCTCGACGGTACGTGGACGGCTCGGCTTAGCGGCCGACCGCTTCATGCCTTATGTCACTGCCGGCGGCGCGTTCGGCGACATCCGTGCCTCGACGCCCGGCGCGGCAGGCGGCACCACGACCAACGCCGGCTGGACCGTGGGCGCCGGCCTCGAATACGCGTTTGCGCCGCATTGGACGGCCAAGGCCGAATATCTCTATGTCGACCTCGGCAATTTCAATTGCGGCGTGAGTTGCGGCACCGCAGCCACCGTCAACAACGTATCCTTCCACGAGAACGTGGCGCGGGGCGGCATCAACTACAAGTTCTGATTTCTTCGGCGTCGGCACAATGCAAAGCCCCGGGGCGCAAGCTCCGGGGCTTTTGTTTGAGCTTCGCCCGCCGAAGCTCGGTGATGAAGCGCTCAGTGCTTTTTGCTCCGCCTATGCACCCCGCGCGACGGGGCCACGGGCCGATATTGCTGATTTGGCGCGCAGGTGCCCCCGATACCCCGCACCGTCGCCAAGCACTGCTCGAAGGTGACAAAACCACAATTGATGGCCTCATCTCCGACGTTATAGTACGCGCACCATGGATAATTCTGGGCTTGTGCGCGCGTTCCGATTGCCGCGCCACCCGCCAGGATTCCGAGCACGATCAGCAAAAGTTTCATGGCTGTTTCTCTCATCAAGGGGCTAAATTATTCGCGTTCAAAAATCAGAGTACGGCTCTTCGTTCCCGACGGTTTGGTTTCCACCCTCGGCGATCACTCAGGCGGCTTGGTCGCCGCGAAGGCCGGCACGCGCATCGCAAAACTATCGAGCCAGGCGACCAGGCGCGGGTGATCGGCGCGCCAGCTTCCGCCAAATCGAAAGTCACGATAGCCGAGCGTACAGGCCAGCGTAATCTGTCCGACATGGGGGGCCGCGTCGAGCGGCGGCGGCGCAGCTTCGAGTCCGGCGAGGCCGCGCGCGACCTTGCCAGCTTGATGTTCCAGCCATTTCGGCTCGTGGTGCTCGGCCTTGCGCCAGCGCGCCTCGTAGACGGTCAGGATCGACGCATCGAGGATGCCGTCGCACAACGCCTGCAGGCGCAGCGCGGCAAACCGCTGCGCCGACCCGCGCGGGATGATCTTGCCGCCGCCGGCGCGATCATCGAGATATTCGAGGATGACACGTGAATCATAATACGCAATCCCCTCCTCGGCGATCAGCACCGGAATCTTGCCCAGGGGATTTTGCTGACGGACACTGTCGTTGACGTCAGTAGTGTCCGCGGCTTCGATCCTGACGTCGTTGTCGAGACCGAGCAGCGACAACGCAATCCGCACCTTGCGCCCAAACGGTGAAGCCGGTGACGAACGCAAAATCATCATTGCAAGCACCATGTTTGGAGATGTGTCAGGACGGCACGATGACGGAAGACGAATCCATCCTGCAGCAATGGCAGAGCCGCCGCACGGCATCAAGCGGTGCGCCGCGCGCGCCCGCCCTCTCCCTGCCCTCGCCCGCAGGCGGAGGAGGATCGGGAGGCGCCCGCCGTCCTCAGCCGGTAACGACGAGATTGACTGCTTTTGGGCCCTTGCCCTTTTTGTCAGGCTCGACGTCGAAGCTGATGTGCTGCCCCTCGACCAGCGATTTCAGCCCGGCGCGTTCAACGGCAGTGATGTGCACGAACACATCGCGACCGCCGTCGTCCGGCTTGATGAACCCATAGCCGCGCTCACCATTGAAGAACTTGACCACCCCACCGATTGCCATCGCGAAGCTCCCCCGTGTTTCCTTCGCCGCCGGCCCCCACGGCACGACGACTAGCCTGGACATCCACACGGGCAAAGAGCATCAGCCGCGGACGGCATCAGTCACTCCGCCGGCCCCCACAGGAGGCGGAACGTCTACGCCAGTATTTGGAAAATTAGACCAATTCTTTGTTCTGTAATAGTGGCTGCTAACGCTCGGGGATCAGCCAGTCGAGCCGATGAGCCGCCGCCGGGGCGAGCGCCCGGCCGAGGCTGGGCAGCAAATTTTGTAGATCTTGGTCGAGCTTGAAGGGCGGGTTGACCACGATCAGGCCGGAGCCGACCAGTCCGGCATCGGCGCGCGGCGGCGCTAGGCTGAGTTCGCAGCGCAGCATCTTAGGTATGGCAAGCCGCGTGAGCCGCTTCGCCAATGCGTTCGGCGCGTCGCGATTTTTGATCGGATACCACAGCATATAGATGCCGGTGGGCCATTTGCGGTGAGCCGCGGCGAGTGCATGAGACAACCGCGTGAAATCGGCCGCATCCTCGAATGGCGGATCGACCAGAACCAGGCCGCGCCGCTCTTTGGGCGGTACATAGGCGCCGAGCGCCGTCCAGCCATCGATCGCGAGCACCTTGACCCGCCGGTCGTTGCGCAACGCCGATTTCAGCGCGACGCCAGCCTGCGGTTGGAGCTCGCAGGCGATGAGCCGGTCTTGCGACCGCAACAGACTTTGCGCGATTAACGGCGAGCCCGGATAGATGCGCAGCGTCCCCCCTGGATTGAGCGCGGCGATAACGTCCAGGTATGGCGCTAGCAGCGCCTCTGCCCCTGCCTCAGCCACGGGTTCGCCCGCCGCATCCCATACACGCGCGATGCCGTCGCGCCATTCGCCGGACCGGCTTGGCTCGGCAGCCGAAAGGTCGTAGCGGCCGGCGCCGGCATGGGTGTCGATTACGCGAAAGGCCGCGGGCTTGCCGCGCAACTGCGCGAGGATCAGCGCCAGCACGGCGTGCTTGTGTACGTCGGCAAAGTTGCCGGCATGATAGGCGTGCCGGTAGTTCATGGCGTGACGCCCGTCGCTGTGACCTTTGAATTTCGAATGATAAAATCTTAGCGGCATATTGCGAACAGCCGCCAACCCGGCGTCGGGCGGCGCGCAGGTTCGCTGCAGCGCAGCTCAGTCGCCGCGCACCGGCGGCATGACCACCTGGTCGCGCCGGCAGCTGCGGCGGGCGACCTCGGCGCAGTCACGGAATTGCAGGTCCTTGGAGAGGCAGAGCCGGACCTCACTCAGCCGCCTGCCGCTGCAATCCACCGCAATGCCGCTTTGTGTGAGACCTGGGTTGGCCTTGATGAAAGCCTCTCCCACTGCCGCCGGCGTGACCATGAGCGGTTGTTGCAGATCGGTGTATTCGGGCGGGATTTTTACCGCAGCGCGCGCTTTGCGCACGGTCTCGAAATAGTCCCGCGGCGACAGCCCCGAACAGGTGCCGTGTTTGTCCCATTCGTTGAAGATGAGACGCGGCGCCGGCATCAGATCGAGCATGGACGAAACGATGCCGCGGTAGAGCCGCGGCGAGGGCACCTGGCAGTACTCCGGAAAGCCCTTCTCGTATTGCGGCCACAGGCCGTGCACGACGAACGAATAGGCCCGCGCACCGCACTGCGACCCGGTGGAGCGGCCTCTGTTGCGCTCGGCCGCCTCGGCGCAGAAGCTCGGCGACCAGGACAGCGAAAGAACATAAAACGCAAAGTTGCCTGGCTGGTTCTGCGCCAAATCCTGAGCCGGCGCCCGCACGGCAAATACAGCAAGCAAACAGGCCGCGGTCGCCGCACGTACAAAGAACTTGACCATAAGCACCCCCCAAACGCGATCACCCATCGCTGAACTGACCGATCAAGCTGGAGAAAATGCGGCCAAACAAAGAAGCTGGGCGTGACGCGGTCCAGTACGCGGCGGCGATCCGCGGGCAACTTCCGGCCGCCAACGCCGCACAGTTGGGACCAACGATTGCCGGATTTTAGGATTTTATTATGCCTCGGCGCTGGCCTTGCTCGCAAACAAGGCCAAGCAGCGCGCGCGATGAGGGCGACCGGCTCTTGGCTTGATGGGGTGAGCCATGAAAATCGGTCACATGAAGTTCGGTCACATGAAGTTCGGTTTAACGAAAATTTTGCTTCTGGCATCGGCGATCGCGCTGATGACGGCAAGCGCCCAGGCTCAGAGCATGGGCGGACGCAAACATCAGCAGAAAACGGACAAGACCACGGCGGCAAAGCCGAAGGCCGACGACAAGGCCTATGCCGCCGCACTTAAGACGTTGCCGGACAAACAGTTCGATCCATGGCGCAACGTCCGCTGAGGGCTGACGGCGATCAGGGCTTCGCGGCGCGGCAGGCGCCGTTGTAGGCCCAATTGCGGTCGAGGCCCTCGACGCAGAAGTTGACGCCCCAGTCCATGCCGATCATGCCGGTGTCTTCGGCGATCGAGTAAAAGATCGGGTGCTTGAGACCGTCGTTGATCAGCGCGGTGCCGCTGCAGAAGCGCCGCGGAATGGACTGCGCCGCCCACGGCAGAGCGGCGCTCTCGCGGATATCCTCGATGCCGACGATCCGCAGTTCGGAATTCCAGAATTCCCATTCCTTGGTGTGGAAATTGGCGATGATGCGGTCGAGCGCGGGGCCATAAGTGCAGGTCGGAATCTGGCGGTCATAACGCGGTCCGCCCAGCCAAAAATTCTTTTCCAGGAAGCTCGCGGCGCGCGGCTGCGCCAAAGACACGGCGCTGAGCGCCAACCCAAGCGCGACAGGCGCAAGCCGACCGAACACCGGCCCACAAGAGCCCCCGAACACGGCCCCGAACATGGCCCTCTCCCCACAAAACTGCGCAACCGTGCCGCGCCGAGGGCGGCCGGTCAAGGGCGCAAAGCGCAGTCGAAGCCGCTTACCCGGACGTCGTGGCGGGCGGGCCACGCTTACCCTCGGCAGGCGGATGATGGCATTCGCGCGGCCGGCTATGTGGTCACTGCATGGCGTGTCTGCGCCCGGCGCCGGTCTGTCCACAGGATTATCAGGCATCACCGCAGTTGATCACAGGATAGTCGCAATCAAATTGCGCAGGGACTCTACCGGCTTCCCGATAGCACTTCTATGCTTGCCCTAACCGATTCGTCGCAAAGCGGGGTCGGTGCGTCACAGTATTGTGGGAAGGGAGTGCTGCACTTTCGCGGGTGAGGGGCCTCGCCAGCGGGACACATAGGCTGATTGCGATCCGGCGAACAAGTGGCCGGGGCACTGGGGAGACTGGATATGGGCGAGGTGCACCGGCTCTTAACTCCCGAGCCCTCGTTTGGGCTCCAGGCGGCTGGCCGCCTGATGACCAAGGTTTTCGCACCGTGGGTGCAAGACCTTGCCCTCCTCGTGGAAAGCGTCGAAGCGGTTCGCCCGCCCGGAGCTTTGCCCGACTGGCAGCCCGGCGCGGTGCTGCGGTTGCCATTCTCTCGGAAAAACTGTTGCGACGGCGAAGTGGTTTGCAGCCAAGCGCTGATGGCGCTGGCCGACACCGCCATGGTCATCGCCTGCTCGGCGGCGTGGAACGGCTATCGCCCGATGAGCACGATCGACCAGACCACACACTTCCTGCGGCCGGTCAATTTCGACATTGTCGCCGACGCCCGGGTCGTGCGCATCGGCCGCAACACCAGCTTCGGCCGCGTCATGCTGCTGTGCGCCGCCGACAAGCGGCCGGTCGGAATGGTCGCGAGCGCCTACTCGATGGCGTGAGACGCCGTCACCGAATTATCCTGATATCGCCAGCACAGCCGTGGCGTCGAAGCCGCTTTTAATCGGTGCCACGAGCCTTTAAGCTTGTTGGTGTGCGTGAGGCGGGAGGCTTGTTGCGATGCGTCGGAAACCCCTGATCTGGGTTGCGCTTACTGTTGTGCTGGCTTTGGGCGCCACCGGCGCGGCACGCGCGAATCTGGTCGGGCCCGGCCCCGGCATAACCGGCAACGACACCGGCGGCATCATCCCGTACTCGCCGGCGCTCGAAGGCGTTTATAAAGACATGGCGGCATCCTATTGCGCAAGCTGGGGCCGTTTGTCCCATGTCACCAGCGTGCATCGCCGCTACGGCGATTACATTAGCTTCGTCTGCATCGATAAGCGGTGGATGATCCACTGATCATCAGCGCCAATCGCCCACGACGGCCTGAACCAGCGCCAGCGCCGCCACCGCCGCAGTGTCGGCGCGCAGGATGCGCGGGCCAAGGCACAGCCGCATCACGTTAGGCAGCCTGAGCAGCGCCGCGCGCTCGTCCTCGGCAAATCCGCCTTCGGGGCCGATCAGGACCTCGAGCGCCGATCGCGGTTCGACCGCGGCGAGGGCTGCCACCGGGTTGGCGACCGCGGCGTCCTCGTCGCAAAAGATGAGGCAGCGCGCCGGATCGCGCTCGGCGAGCATCCGCGCCAATGCGACCGGCGGGGCGATCGCCGGCAGCGAAAGGATGCCGCATTGCTCGGCAGCTTCGATGGCGTTGGCGCGCATGCGCTCGAGATTGACGCGCGTCACCTGGCTGTGGCGGGTCAGCACCGGCTGCAGCTGCGAGACGCCCATCTCGACTGCCTTCTGCACCATGTAATCGAGCCGCCCGGTCTTGAGCGGCGCGAACAGGTAGTGCAGGTCCGCCGGCGCTATGATCTGCGGTCGCGTCCTGGTCTCGACGCGCAGCGACGCGGCGCGCCGCTCTACACTGAGCGTCGCACTCCATTCGCCGTCGCGGCCGTTGAAGACGAGAACGCGATCGCCGGTCTTGAGCCGCATCACGGTGCTGAGATAATGCGCCTGCGGCGGGTCCAACGGCACCGTCGCGCCCGCCTCGAGCGGCGCGGCTGCGTAAAGACGGGGACTGCGGAAATCGTAGCCGGGCATAGGCAAATCCTGGGCTATAATCGGGCGAAATCGGGGTGGCGTCGGCCTGCATCGCGGAATGGGCAACGAGGTCGCACCTTGTATGCGGCGGCGGTTCCGCCGCCATGTCGCCGAATTCCACGCGCTTCTATAACCGCGAAGACTCGGGCAGAGTCATGGGGAATTGGGAAAGGACCTCAGTCATGAAGCGCAGCCTCGCCCTGGCCGCGGCATTATGCTTGGCGCTCGGCGCCGACCTCACGGCGCCCCCCATCGCGCTGGCGCAGATGGGGCCATCGCAGTGCAACGATTTCGTAAAGCTCAAGGCTGACGCCGAGGCAAAGGGCACCGCAGTGCGCAACGCCAACGAAAAACATAGCGATCGCAAGGAGGTTTGCGTGCTGATGACGCGCTTTTCCGCCTCCGAAGCGGTGATTCTGAAGTTCCTGGAGGACAACAAGACCTGGTGCGGTGTACCCGATCAGGTGATCAAGCAAGCCCACCTCAATCACGACAAGACGTTGAAATTCCGGACCCTGGTTTGCTCCGATGCGCCGGAATCGCACCCGAAAGCGCCAACGCTCAGCGACGCTATCGACGACGCCGAGCGTCGATTCGTCAAAGAACACCAAGACCGGCCGCGGCACCTTCGACACCCTCACCGGCAATCCGCTGGCGCAATGACCGCATTGCCTAGATGAGCCCTTTGCCCAAATGACACCTGCGGCCGGTCCGGTCGCCGACGCGACCGGGAATTGGGTCGACACCCGCGCCCCGGCCTGGACTCGCCCTTACCTCCGGCTGTCGCGGCTCGACCGGCCGATCGGCTCCTGGCTTTTGCTGTTGCCGTGCTGGTGGTCGGCGGCGCTCGCCGCGGACGCCGCCAGTGCGCGGAAACCCGATTTCGCGCATCTGGCCTTGTTCTTCGTCGGCGCCTTCGCCATGCGCGGCGCCGGCTGCACCTGGAACGACATTGTCGACCGCGACCTCGACGCCAGCGTTGAGCGCACGCGTTCGCGGCCGATCCCGTCCGGCCAGGTCAGCGTCGGCGGGGCGGCCTTGTTCCTTGTCGTGCAGGCGCTGATCGGCCTTGCGGTCCTGCTGACATTCAACGGCTTCACCGTCGCGCTCGGCATCGCCTCACTCGCCATCGTCGCGGTCTATCCGTTCATGAAGCGGATCACCTACTGGCCGCAGATCGTGCTGGGCCTTGCTTTTTCCTGGGGCGCGCTGATGGGCTGGGCCGGCTATTTCGGGCGGCTCGATCCGCCGGCACTCCTGCTCTATGCCGGATCGATCGCCTGGGTGATCGGCTACGACACCATCTACGCCCACCAAGACCGCGAGGACGATGCGCTGATCGGCATCAAATCGACCGCGCTGCTGTTCGGCGCGCGCACCAAGCCGATGCTCGGCCTGTTCTACGCGCTCGCCGTCATTCTCATTGCTGCCGCCGGTTTTGGCGCCGGCGCCGGCGTCGTGTTCGCGCTCGGCCTCGCGGCCTTCGCCGCGCACCTCGGCTGGCAGATTTATCGGCTCGACATCGCCGATCCCGACAACTGCCTCGCCGTATTCAAATCCGACCGCGACGCCGGCTTGATCTTGTTCGCGGGGCTGGTGCTCGACGCCGTGGTGCGCCACCTCGCCTGAATCGCAACCCTGCCCGGGACGTGACCCGGATGAAAAACCGGCTTTCCGAAAAGATCATGCGCTATCAAGATGCGAGCGCGCCGATCGATTCAATCCGAAGCGATATCGCAGCCCAGGTATGCGCGTGGATAAGCCTCCGCCAGCCGCGCTCCGTCCTGCGGGGCAGAAAGTCGGCAATCGGCTTCGGCCGCCTCGCCCGACATCACTCGGCCGCACTCGTGGGCGGCAGGGCGATCGTCTCGACCTTGGACAGATCGAGCTTGCGCGAAGCACGGTCGATGTCGAAGCCCACGACGTTACCGTCGGCGTCAAGATCGACGACCAATCCCTCGACAATCTCGCGAGCCTCCGCGCCCGGCGCGGTACTTAGCTCTATGTAAAGGCTGTCGGTCTCGGGATAGTAGTGCAGCTTCATTGCCGATCCTCACGGAAGTTGCGGTCGAAGAATGCATTGTGGACCGTCTCCGCATCGTCCAGTGTTACAACCCGTAGATATCGCGGCTGAGCCTCACCCGCTATTGCAATTCTGCCCCAAAAGCGAATACGGCCGTCCGCTTGGACCGTTCGCCGGATTGGCGCGGCGAGCACGTCCTGACACCACCGGCGCCGAATATAAGGCCTTTTGCGCAGCACCTGCTCCTCGAAATAGCGAGTAGTTTTCAACGCGACCCCCAAGCCAAAGCGGTTCCTTAAGCCACGATTCAATCCTGGGGAAGCAGCGCCGATTTTAGTCTCCACTATAGGGACGCTAATTCCGGGCGATGATCTCGCGTTCGTCGCGGTGGACGACCGGCTGCGCCGGCGCCACGCCGGTGCGGCGGCGCAAGCGGCGCAAGGGGCGGCGGCGCGCGATGGCGTTGCGCCGGCGGCGGCGCCACGTCGGCGGTTCGACGCGCAAGGCGCCGAGCCGGGCGAACGGCTCGCGCAAGGTGCCGTCGCCTTCGGCGACCAGGAGCGGCAGGCCGAGCACGCGGCCCCACGATTGCCATTCGGCGACGATGTCGTCGCTCTCGGCCGCGGAATAGAGCGGCAACGACAGCGCCGGATCGACGTGTTCGAGCACGACCGCGATGGCGGTAGGTACGGTGCCGGTTTCGCCGATCAGGCGGATCGCCACGCCGCGATACGCCGCGACCGGCATGTTGAGCGCCATGCGCATGCCGCGCACCGAGCGGCGCACCACCACGCGTTCGCGGTGCAGATCGACGACGCGCAGGCGCTCGTCGGCCGCTTCGTCGGCGGCTTCGAAACGCACGGGCAGAGAGAACGGGTCGAGCCGCAATGGGGTCCCCATCGCGCTTGCGCGATGGGGCGCCCCGGCGTGGCCCGACCCGGCAGCAATCCTGCCGGCTTCCATTTGACGCCTCGAAACTCGGCTGCTCCCCCCGGGCTGTTGCCGCCCGGTTGCCGCGAAAATGCCAGATCGCGGTCGCAATCCGCTTAAGAACCCTGGTTAAAAGCGCGTAGTCGCGCCGCAAGCGCCGCGCATGATTGACGAGGGGTTTAGAGCGCCGGACAAGTTGCCGGCAATCGCGGCGCCGGCGTTTCCGAGTTCGCTGGTTGAAATCGCGCGCCGCGCGCGCACATCTTCGCCTTGTCTTCGCTGGGACGCGCGCCTACACCCATCGCCAACACTGAGCTGAAATGACCTCCCTGCTCGATCAATCCGCGCTCGCCGACCTCGCCGAACGGCTCGTTGCCGCCGCGCAACGCGCCGGCGCCGACGCGGCCGACGCCATCGCCGTGCGCTGGTCTCGCTGTCGGTCGATGTGCGCGACGGCGCGGTCGAGGAATCGCAGCGCTCCGAGGGCGACGATATCGGGCTGCGCGTCCTCGTCGGGCGCAAGCAGGCGGTGGTTTCCACCAACGATCTCGAAAGCCGACGGCCTCGACGCGCTCGCCGAGCGCGCCGTCGCCATGGCGCGCGCCGCGCCGGAAGATCGCTTTGCCGGGCTCGCCGATCCGGCGCTGCTCGCGCACAAATTTCCGGCGCTCGATCTGCTCGATCCCGACATGCCCGGCGTCGACGTGCTCGAAGCCCGCGCGCAAGAGGCGGAAGCCGCCGGCCTCGCGGTCGCCGGCGTGAGCAAATCCGGCGGCGCCTCGGCCTCGGCCGGCATCGGCGGCATGGTGCTGGTCACCAGCGACCGGCTTTCATGGCGCGACCATCGGTTCGCGCCACGGCATCGCGATGTCGGCGATCGCCGGCAACGGCACCGGCATGGAGACCGATTACGATTACACCTCGACGCTGCACGCCGCCGATCTCGAAAGCGCGGCAGCGATCGGCCGCAACGCCGGCGAGCGCGCCGTGAAGCGGCTCAACCCGCGCAAGGTCGCGACGCGCAAGCGTGCCGGTCGTGTTCGATCCGCGCATCGCGGGCTCGCTGGTCGGCCATCTCGCCAGCGCCGCCAATGGCAGCTCGATCGCGCGCAAGACCAGTTTCCTGCGCGAGAAGCTTGGCGAGCAGATTTTGGCGCGCGGCATCGACATCATCGACGATCCGTTGCGGCAGCGCGGCCTACGCTCGCGGCCATTCGATGCCGAAGGCGTCGGCACCCGCGTGCGCAAAATCGTCGAGGACGGCGTGCTCAAAACCTGGCTGCTCGACAGCGCCACCGCGCGCGAGCTCGACCTGGAAACCACCGGCCACGCGCAGCGCGGCGTCTCGTCGACGCCGTCCCCCGGACCGAGCAACCTGCATCTCACGCCCGGCAGCAAAAGCTCCGGAGCAAATGATCGGCGAGATCACGGACGGCTTCTATGTCACCAGCCTGATCGGCATGGGCGTCAACGTGCGTGACCGGCGATTACAGCCGCGGCGCCTCCGGGTTCTGGATCGAGAACGGCGAATGCACCTTTCCGGTGAGCGAGGTGACGATCGCCGGACATCTGTTGGAGATGTTCAGCGGCCTCGAGCCGGCGAACGACCTCGACGTTCCGCTACGGCACCAATGCGCCGACGCTGCGCGTGGAGGGCCTGACTGTTGCCGGCCACTGAGGTCGACGACTTGGCGCAAACGGCGGCGCGGCTCGAGGCGTGCGTGCGCGAAGCCGGCGCGCTGGCGCACGCGATGTTTCAGACGCCGCTGAAGAACTGGACCAAGGGCGGGTCGTCGCCGGTCAGCGAAGCCGACATCGCGGTCGACAATCTGCTGCGCGAACGGCTCAGCGGCAGCGGACGGCATCGCCTGGCTGTCGGAGGAAAGCGTCGACGATCCGGTCCGGCTTGCAGCACGGCGGGTCTGGATCGTCGATCCGATCGACGGCACGCGCGGCTATATCGCCGGCTTGCCCGACTGGGCGGTTTCCGCCGCGCTGGTCGAAGACGGCCGGCCGGTCGCAGCGTGCCTCTATGCGCCGGCCATGGACGAATTCTTCATGGCAGCCGCCGGCTCCGGCGCGACGCTCAACGGCGCAGCCGATCGCGGCGACCACCGGCACGGAGCTCGCGCGACACGCATCGCCGGCCCGAAACTTTTTCTCGAACGGCTCGCCGCGATCGCGCCGCCATTCACAGTGATGCCGCGGCTGCGCTCGCTCGCGCTGCGGCTCGCCCGCGTCGCCCAGGGCGCTTTCGACGCCGCCATCGTCGGCGGCAACAGCCACGACTGGGACCTTGCGGCAGCTGATCTTTTGGTGCACGAAGCGGGCGGCGCATTGACGCCATTCGGGGGCGGAACTGTAATCTATAATCGTCCCGTGCCGCGGCACGGGATGCTTGTGGCCGCCGGCCGGGACAGGCACGCGGCCCTCATCGATCTCTTTCGGGATCGCCAGATCGCGGCGTCATAAGCCGCGAATTAAACGCGCGGATGGGATGAATGTCGGACTCCGGCTCCAAGCAGCCGTCGAAGCAATTGCTGCATCTCGTCTTCGGCGGCGAGCGCAGCGACGTTGCGAATATCACATTCAAGGATCTCGACCGGCTCGATATCGACGGAATTTATCCAAACTATGCCAGCGCTTATGCGGCCTGGAAGGCAAAGGCGCAGCGCACCGTCGATAATGCCGAGATGCGGTATTTCATCGTTGATTTGCACCGGCTGCTCGATCCGGAACGTCCGACGTCGCTGGTTTGAGATCACGTATGCAGCTTTGGCGGCACATCGGGCAGCAGCAATGGGTTAAGGTGACGATTGGCGTTGCCGCCGCCGAGTATCTGCGATTCGTCGGCATGACGACCCGCTTCACGCTCGAACCAGCGGACATCTACGAACGCGGTGAAAACGATATGCCGATCATTCTCGCGTTCTGGCACGGTCAGCATTTCCTCGCTCCCGTCGCGCGCAAGGCGCGGCACACCGTGAAAATGCTGGTGTCGCGCCATCGCGACGGCGAGGTCAACGCCATCGCCGCCGAACGGCTCGGCGTCGGCACGATCCGGGGCTCGGGTAATCATGGCAAGGGTTTCGTGCACAAGGCCGGCGTCGCCGCCTTTCAGGCCATGCTCGACGCACTCGCCGAGGGGTGCTCGATCGCGCTGTCGGCGGACGTGCCGAAGGTGGCGCGCGTCGCCGGGCTCGGCATCGTCAAGCTTGCACAAGCCTCCGGCCGGCCGATCTATCCGAGCGCCATCGCCACCAGCCGCCGCATCGTGCTCGACAACTGGGATCGCACCACGATCAATCTGCCATTCAGCCGCGGCGCCGGCGTTGCGTTCGAGCCGGTGAGCGTCGCGCGCGATGCCGACGAAGCATCGCTCGAGACGGCGCGCCGTCTGCTCGAAGAGCGCCTCAACGCAGCGACGCAGCGCGCCTACGAACTGGTCGATTGGCCACACGGGGGAGATTGAGCTTGCGCCCTCGCCTGCCGCTTGCGTTGCGAATTTATCAATTCGCCTCCGTCGCCGGCGCGCCGATCGCGCCGCGGCTGTTGGCGCGGCGGCTCAATCGCGGCAAGGAGCATCCGGCGCGGCTGCCCGAGCGCCGCGGCGAAGCGAGCCTGCCGCGGCCAAGCGGCCCGCTGATTTGGGTGCACGGCGCCAGCGTCGGCGAAATGCTCGCCGTGGTGCCGCTGATCGAACGGCTGCGCGCGCAGGATTTCGCCGTGCTTGTCACCTCGGGCACGGTGACCTCGGCAGCGCTCGCCGAACAGCGCCTGCCCGCCGGTGCCGTGCACCAATTCATCCCGCTCGACGCGCCGCGGTTCGTCGGGAACTTCCTCGACCATTGGCGGCCCGACCTCGCGCTGTTCGTCGAATCCGATCTGTGGCCCAATCTCATCGTCACCTGCGCCGACCGCAAGATCCCGATGATCCTGGTCAATGGCCGCGTGTCGGAACGCTCGTTCAGCCGCTGGCGGCTGTTGCCGAGCACAATCGCGGCACTGCTCAGCCGGTTCGACCTGTGCCTCGCCCAATCAAGCGGCGATGCGCAGCGCTACGCCCAACTGGGCGCGCCACGCGTCAGCAGCACCGGCAACCTCAAGCTCGACACGCCGGCGCCTCCGGTCGACCAACCGACCTTGAGTCGTTTCAACGCACTGATCGGGCTGCGCCCAGTGATCGCGGCGGCCTCGACCCACGCCGGCGAAGAGATCGCGATTATCTCGGCACACCGGCGGCTGCGCGCGAAAAATTCGACACTCCTAACGGTCATTGCGCCGCGCCATCCAGCGCGGGGGCCCAGCATTGCCGCGATTGCCACTGCGGCGGGCTGTTCCGTCGGACTGCGTTCGCGCGACGAGTTGCCGAAGCGCGATATCGATATCTATATCGCCGACACCCTCGGCGAACTCGGCTTGGTGTACCGGATCGCGCCGATCGTGTTCATGGGCGGATCGCTTGCCACCCATGGCGGACAGAATCCGATCGAGCCGATCAGGCTCGGCGCCGCGGTGCTGCACGGCCCGAACGTGTGGAACTTCGCCGAAATCTACAGTGCGCTCGACAGCGACCGCGGCGCCGAGCCGGTGACGGATGAAGAAAGCCTGACGGCTCGCCTCGGCGATTGGCTGGCCGATCAATCGGCGCGCGAGGCGGCGGCCAAAGCGGCGACGCTCACGGTCGAAAAACTCGGTGGCGCACTCGACCGCACGCTCGCCGCGCTCGATCCCTATCTGATGCAGCTGCGGCTCGAACAGCAGGCGTCTTAGATTTGAGCATGATCTGTTCCGAAAACCGGCCGCCACCCCGGATCAAGTCCGGGGGGAGCTTTTTCGGGATCATATTCTGATGCGCGAGCCCGCATTCTGGTGGCAGCCCGGCCGGGGCAGTTTGCTCAGTCCGCTGGCGGCGATCTACGGCGCAGCGGCGTGGTTGCGCATGCAGCCTCCGGGCCAGCGCGCCGGGGTGCCGGTCATCTGTCTCGGCAATCTCACCGTCGGCGGCGCCGGCAAGACGCCGGCCGCACTCGCGGTCGCGCATATCCTGCTCGCCGCGCACGAGCGGCCGTTCTTTCTCAGCCGCGGCTACGGCGGCCGGCTCGCCGGACCGTTGCGTGTCAATCCGCCGGTCCATTCCGCCGCCGATGTCGGTGACGAGCCGCTGATGCTCACCCGCTTGGCACCCGCCGTCGTCGCGCGCAACCGCGTCGCCGGGGCGAAATTCGCGCGGTTTGCCGGCGCCAGCGTCATCGTGATGGATGACGGATTTCAGAATCCGTCGCTCGCCAAGGATCTTTCGGTCATCCTCGTCGACGGTCACCGTGGCATCGGCAATGGCCGCATCATTCCGGCGGGCCCGCTGCGGGCGCCGCTCGAAATCCAAATCGCTCACGCCCAGGCGGTCGTCATTGTCGGACCGCCCGAGCGCGCCGTTGGCGTCGTGGACGTCGCGCGCCGCTACGGGGCCGCCGTATTCCATGGCCGCCTCGAACCCGATCGCAATGTCGTCGCCGCGCTCGGGCGGCGCAAGGTCTTGGCCTTTGCGGGCATCGCCAATCCGGAAAAATTCTTCGCCACGCTAACGGAAGCCGGCGTCGACGTCGCCGACTCGCGCGAGCTTTCCCGACCACCATCGCTTTACGGCGGCGGAAGCACAGACGCTCATCGCGCGCGCCGATGCCGCAAGCCTCGTGCTCGTCACCACGGAGAAGGACCTGGTTCGGCTTACCGGCGATCCGCCGCTTGCCGCACTCGCCGCGCGCGCCAGCGCCTTGCCGGTGCGCCTTATCATCGAGGAAGCGACCGCATTTCGACAAATGGTCCTGAATGCGGTGAAACGCTCGTAGGGGCGGCGATTTTGCCCGCTCTACGATTTCCGATAGCCGGACGCATGCCGCTGCAGCACCGCCTCGGGCGTCGCATAGGGTTCCTGCAACTCGACGCTCCAATACCGCAGCTCCTCGAGCGGGATCGACACCCCTGTCACCGCGCAGCGCACAAAGGCGCCCGGCCGCACGACGCGAAAATCGCCATCGAGATATTTGATGTCGGCCTCGCCGGGCATGGGAACCGGACGATCAGTACGATTGAGCAAATTGACCTCCGTAGCGCGCCGATCCCGCCGCCAAACCGGCCGCGGCTCATTGGCCGCAACATAATCGTTCCGCCACCACCGCGAAACCCTCGGAGTTGTGATGGCGGGATACTGCGCCGCCATTCCGGTCCATGATACGGTCAGCCCGGGAGCTGCTTCATCTTGCCGATCGCGGGCTTCAGGATGTTCCTTTTTGCGCTGGCGGTCGCGGCCTTATGGGCCGCGGCTGCTGCAGCGGCCGAACCGGAGCATGTCGACATCGCCGACGGCGGCGTCACGCTGCACGGCACGCTGTACCGGCCGCAGGGCGCCGGGCCGTTCCCGGCAGTGGTGGCGCTGCACGATTGCGGCGGCCTCACCAACCGCCCAGCCACAATGACGCGCCTCTACAACGAGTGGACCACCTTGCTCGTCAACCAGGGCTTCGTTGTGCTTTACCCGGATTCCTTCGGCTCGCGCGGGCTCGGCTCGCAATGCCGCGTGCATGAGCGCAAGGCCCGCGCGTCGCGCGAGCGCGTCGCCGATGCCAATGCGGCCCGGCGCTTTTTGCAGACTCAAGACTTTGTCCGCGCCGACCGCATTTCGCTCCTTGGCTGGTCGAATGGCGGCGTCGCGGTATTGTGGACGGTGCGCCCGAACACACCTCACGACGGTGGCGCCGATTTCCGTTCTGCCGTCGCGTTTTATCCCGGCTGCCGCAGATTGCGCGAAACGGCGTGGAGCGCGCGCATCCCGACCCTCATCCTGATTGGCAGCGCCGATGACTGGACGCCGGCCTCGACCTGTCAGCAGATGGTCGCCGGCGCGCACGGCCGCAGCGCCCGCGTGCAAATCATCGTTTATCCCGGCGCGCACCACGATTTCGATCGGGCGAATTCGCCGTTGCGGCTGCGCACCGGCCTCGCCCATACCGCGGACCCGAGCGGCAGAGCCCATGGCGGCACCAACCCCGCCGCACGCAGCGATGCTCTCAAGCGCGTGCCGGAGTGGCTTGGGCGTTAGGCCAGGATCCCCCCACGCCGGATCCAAATCCATTACATGCCGGCCTTGACCGGAACAAACTGCGTCGTGAACAGGAGCTTGTCGTCGGGAATTTCCTTGAGCAAGCCCATTTCGATGAAAGACTTCTTCAGCACCGCGATGGCCTGCGGGTCGAACGTGCCGTCCGTGCTGAAGTAGCCGATCTGCTCGTCATAGGCGCGTGCGGCGACCGCCGGACTGACGTCGATCACCTTGGCCGAAATCTCGACGGATTTTTCCTTGTTCGCTTTCATGAAAGCGATGGTCTCGAACCAGCCCTGGAGAAAGGCGCGCACCTTTTCCGGATGTTTCTCGACGATCTCGTCGCGCGCGAAGATGACATGGGTGATGAAATGATCGACGAACGGCGTCGCCGTGGTGATGACGCGCCATTCCTTGGCTTCCTCGAGCTTGTAGCCGACCTCCAACGCCCCGATATAGCCGTCGATCTGATGGGTCTTGATCGCGGCGCGCGCCGGCGGCATGCCGCCGATCGGCACCACGTCGATGCCATTGCTGGCCCAGCCCTCCTTGGCGTTGATGCGTTCGCCAATCCAGGCGGTCAGCGAGCCGACGGTCGTGACGCCGATTTTTTTGCCTTTGAGATCGCCGACAGTTTTGACAGCGGAATCATAGCCGACCATCACCGCCATGTTGCGCGGCAGACCGTACATGGCGGCGACCGCCTTCGCCGGCACGCCCTTGACGCTGAAAGCCATGCCGGGCCCGCTGCCGATGCCGATATCGACACTGCCCGCAGCCAGCAATTGCTGGAGCTTGGCATCGCCGGCCGAGGCCGACGCCTCGATATCGAGGCCGTGCTTGGCGAAAATGCCGGTCGCAATGCCGATGTCGAGCGGCGTAAAGGACCAGGCAAACGGCACCACCTTGGCGACGCGAAGTTTTTCCGCCGCACGCGCGGGCGCGACCGAGGCCGCAAGCAGGAGAATTGCGGCGCATGTCAGAGCTGGCGTCAGACACGCACGGAAAAATCGCCTCATCGCTTCCTCCCTGAACTTTTCGCTCTGCGAGCGGGCTTTGGTGAAATCATTGCAGATATGGGCGACTGTTGCCATGCGGCAGGATGTGGGCTTTGCGTTGACCGGGAACGGACCGACACCTAAAATCGTTGAATTGCCACCGATTTGGCAGGAGCCTTCGATGCACATCATCGACTCGCATTTCCATTGGTGGCCGAGACCGATTTTCGACAAGCTGTGCAAGCGCGCGGACTTCCCGAAGGCGCGGGTCAACAAGCACGGCGGCTACGACTATATGCGGCGCGGCGACAGCGGCCAGCATCTCAACAGTTGGGCCGAGTGGTTCGATCTCGACAAGCACTTCGAATACATGGCGAACCTCGGCCATGAGGTCGACGTGGTCTGCTCGATCGGGCCGTTCTCCGTTTCTTTCTCCGACATGCCGCTCGCCGAAGGCCGCGATTACGCGCTGATGTGGAACGAGGAGATGGCGGGCGCGCAGCAGAAATATCCGGGCCGGCTGTGGGCGAGCGCCGCGGTGCCGCTACAGGACACACGCGCCGCGATCGAAGTGGTCGACGACGCGGTCAACCGGCTCGGCCTGATGGGCGTCAACCTTCCCGGCAGCGTCGGCGCCGACGCCCGGATCGACGCCGAGCGGCTGGAGCCGTTCTATGCTCATTGCGAGAAGCTCGGCCTGCCGCTGTTCCTGCATCCGACTGACGTCATCTTCCAGGACATGCTCGACGGCTACGACGGCGCGCTGCATCTGAGCCTCGGCCGCGTCATCGAGGTAAGCGTGGCGGCGATGCGGCTCATTCTCTCCGGCACGATGGAGCGTCATCCGAAGTTGAAAATCGTGATGTCACACACCGGCGGCTCGCTGCCCTACCAGGCCGGCCGCATGGACAAGAACTCCATGGCCGCGAAGCTGCCGCGGCCGGTCCAGGACTACATGAAGCGCATGTACACCGACACGGTGTCCCCGCATTCGGCCGGCATCAAATTCGCGATCGACTATTACGGCATCGACCACGTGATGTATGGCACCGACTATCCGTGCTGGGACCCGGCACCGTGCCTCGCGCTGATCGGCGACATCGCGCTGTCGGCCGCCGACAAGCAGAAGCTGTTCTACGATAATGCACGGCGCATTCTCGGGCTGAAAGACCCGGCGGCGATGCCGCCGGCGAAGCGCGAGCCGGCGCTGGTGTGACGCCGCCTGACGGTTAGCTGTCAGAGTTTAACGGCAACGGCAAATCGCTCGTCAACGCTTTCCCATTTGTCGTAGCCGACGAGCTTCTTGTAGTCCTCGAAATCCATGCCGTCGTTGCGGCGGGCGAAGTTGCCGGATTTCATGTCGAGCAGCACCGACTCGATCGCCTTGGCGGCGTGCATGATGGTGTCGAGGCCGAGCACGGCGCAGTTGAAGCCGAGTTCGCCCAACTCCTCCATCGACAGGATCGGCGTGTGGCCGCCCATCAGGGGATTGCAAATATGCGGCACGTCGAAGGCGCGGCCGATGCGCTTGAGCTCGTCGATCGAGCGCGGCGCCTCGATGAAGATGCCGTCGGCGCCGGCGCGGATGTAGCGCTCCGCCCGGCGCATGGCCTCGTCGATATCATAGACCGCGCGGGCATCGGTGCGCGCCAGGATCCAGGTTTCCGGGTTGATGCGCTCAGAACACGCCGCTTTGATCTTCGCTTCCGCGACCTCGGTCGGCACGACCTTCTTGCCGGCCATATGGCCGCAGCGCTTGGGCCATTGCTGGTCTTCGATCAGGATGGCGCTGACGCCCATGCGTTCATAAGTCTGCACGGTGTGCACCACGTTCTTGACGTCGCCGTAGCCGTCGTCGCCATCGACGAACACCGGCAAATCGCAGGCCGCCATGATATCGCGGACTGCCGCCGAGATTTCGCCAAACCCCTTCAGCCCGATGTCGGGAACGCCATAACGGGCGCCGACCGCCGGGAAGCCGCCGATGAAATAGCTTTCGAAGCCGATCCTCTCGATGAGCCGCGCGCTGAGCGCGTCATGCGCGCCCGGCACGACCAGGAACCGCTTGTCAGTGACGGCCTTGTCGATGATCTGGCGGAAACTTGTCGGCATTGAAAGGGTCCGTGAGCCGGTTACTGCGGCCCGCATCCCATACATGGGCTGACCATTGCGATCAACACGCTGACCGGGCGCAGAAGCCGAATAAGCGGTGGCGGCGGCTGGATGCTGTTACTAAGATCACGTCCCGTTCAATCGCATACGGCAAGCGTCATGGCACCGATCCCGCATTCAGAAACCTTCGACTACGTCGTCGTCGGCGCCGGCTCGGCCGGCTGCGTTCTTGCCAATCGTCTCACCGCTTCGGGCCGGCATCGCGTGCTGTTGTTGGAGGCCGGCGGACACGATCGCAATATCTGGATCCACATTCCGCTCGGCTACGGCAAACTGTTCGACAACGCCAAGGTCAATTGGCTTTACACCACCGAGCCGGAAGCAGAGCTCAACAACCGCAAGATCATCCAGCCGCGCGGCAAGGTGTTGGGCGGATCGAGCTCGATCAACGGCCTGCTCTATGTCCGCGGCCAGCACGAGGATTACGATCACTGGCGGCAACTCGGCAATGCCGGCTGGGCCTTCGGCGATGTGCTGCCCTACTTTCGGCGTGCCGAGGACCAGGAACGCGGCGCGGATGATTTGCACGGCGTCGGCGGGCCGCTCGCGGTCTCCAATGTCTGCGAGCCGCATCCGTTGTGCGAGGCGTTCATCGAGGCCGCGCAACAGGCCGGTTTCCCGCGCAACGACGATTTCAACGGACCGAGCCAGGAAGGCGCCGGATATTTCCAGCTTACAGCGCGCAACGGACGGCGCTGGTCGACCGCCGCCGGATATTTGAAACAGGCGCGGCGCCGGCCCAATCTGGCGGTCGCGGCGAACGCACTGGCGACCCGCATCCTGTTTTCGGGACGGCGCGCCACCGGCATCGAATATCGCCAGGGAGGAACAAAAGGGCAGACGATGCGCACCGCTTACGCGAACGCTGAAGTCATCGTCGCCGGCGGGGCATTCAATTCACCGCAGCTCCTGCAGCTCTCCGGGCTCGGACCGGCGAAAGTGTTGAGCGCGTTCGGCATCGACGTGATCGCCGATATGCCGGGTGTCGGCGCCGATTTGCAGGATCACCTTCAGATCCGCATGCAATACCGCTGCACCGAGCCGATCACGATGAACGACGTGATCAACCACTGGCGCCATCGTTACGGCGCGGGGCTGCGCTACCTGCTGTCGCGCAAGGGCCTCCTGACCATCGGCGCCGGTTATGCCGGGGCTTTCCTGCGCACCCGGCCCGAACTCGAAACGCCCGACGTGCAAATCCACTTTCTCATCTTCAGCGCCGACACCGCCGGCGCCGCATTACATCATTTCCCGGGTTTCATGACCTCGGTGTGCCAATTGCGCCCGGAGAGCCGCGGCTTCGTGCATATCAAGTCCAGCGATCCGAGCGTACCGCCGGCGATCCAGCCGCGCTATCTTTCGAGCCGCAACGATTGCGCTACCGTTGTCGCCGGACTGTCACTGCTGCGCCGGGTCATGAACGAACCGGCGATGCGCCGCTATATCGCCGAGGAACGCGAGCCCGGCCCGGACTGCGCAAGCGACGCCGCTCTCCTCGCCTTCGCGCGCAACACCGGGACCACGGTCTATCATCCGACCTCGACCTGCCGCATGGGGTCCGATCCGAACGCTGTCGTCGACGAACGCTTGCGCGTGCGCGACTTCGAGCGCCTACGCGTGATCGACGCTTCGATCATGCCCACCGTCGTCTCGGGCAATACCAATGCGGCGACCGTGATGATCGGAGAAAAAGGCGCCGACATGATTCTCCAGGACGCCGGCGCAAGCGCGCCGATCGCCTTGTCGGCGTGAGCCTCAGGCGCTGGGCGTGCGCAAAAGGCGCGGCGGGCGTTGCGAACCCCTCGCTGCGGGTGCATCATCGCAGGGTCGCAACGCAGGAGTGGCCTTATGCACGATATCGTCATTCGCGGCGGCACTATCGTCGATGGCACCGGCAAGGCATCCTTCACCGGGGATGTCGCGATCGCGGACGGCCGGATCGCCGCGGTCGGCGGCAAACAGGGGCCTGGCCGGCGCGAGATCGATGCTGCGGGACTGCTCGTCACGCCCGGCTGGGTCGATGTGCATACGCATTACGATGGCCAGGCGTTCTGGGACCCGCTGCTGACCCCGTCCTGCTGGCATGGCGTTACCACGGTAATGTTCGGCAATTGCGGCGTCGGCTTCGCGCCGGTGAAGAAGCACCATCGCGGCGCGCTGATGGATTTGATGGAGGGTGTCGAGGAGATTCCCAATCCGGTGCTCGCGGAAGGCTTGAGCTGGGAGTGGGAAAGCTTTCCGGATTTCATGAATGCGCTGGAGCGCCAACCGCGGGCCATCGACGTCGCCGCGCAGGCCGCGCATCTGCCGCTGCGTGTCTATGTCATGGGCGACCGTGCGGTGCGGCGCGAAGCGGCGACGCCGGACGACATCGCCGAGATGCGCCGGCTGACGATCGAGGCGCTCCGATCCGGCGCCTTCGGCTTCACCACCTCGCGTACCGATTCGCACAAGACGCCCGACGGCGAACTGGTGCCGTCACGCGACGCGGACGCCGAAGAACTGCTTGGCATCGGCTCGGCGCTGGGCGTAACCGGCGCCGGCGCGTTCGGCATGAACAGCGATTTCGACGACGAGGAATACGAGCTTGCGTGGATGACGAAGCTCGCGCGCGACACCGGCCGTCCGGTGTGGTTTCTGCTCACCGACCGCTATGAGGATCCGGAGCGCTGGCGCCGCCTGATGAAAGCCACGCATGCCGCCCGCGCCAAGGGCTTGCCGTTGACGGCGCAGATCGCGGGCCGGCCAATCGGCGTCATGATGGGCATCGGCACTGCACTCAATCCGTTCACGGTGCGACAGAGCTACAAGGCGCTCGAAAGCCTGCCGATCGCCGAACAGCGCCTGCGGCTGCGCGATCCCGACACGCGCCGTCAAATCCTCGCCGAAAAGCCCTCGGAAAGTGACGTCGCCAAGCTCGCGCAATTCCGCCAATCCGTCACCAGCCGCTGGGACAAGTTCTTTGTCATGGGCAATCCGCCGGATTACGAGCCGGCGCCGGAGAAGAGCGTGGCTGCGATCGCCGCGCGCACTGGCCGCCCGCCCGACGAGGTCGCCTACGACTACATCACCGAGGCCGAAGGCCAATACCTCTACTTCCCGGTGGTGAATTACGTGGCTGGCGATCACGAGCCGATCCGTGAGATGCTCAACGATCCGGCTTGCCTCCTCGGCCTCAGCGACGGCGGCGCACATTGCACCTCGATCGTCGACGCCGGCGTCCCGACCTTCATGCTCACCCATTGGGGGCGCGACCGCAGCCGCGGGCCGACGCTGCCGCTGGAAATGCTGATCAAGCGTCAGACCAGCGAAACCGCCGATTTCTTCGGCCTCGCCGATCGCGGCCGGCTCGCGGCGGGGCGCCGCGCCGACGTCAACCTGATCGACTTCACCCGCCTCCAAGTGCAAAAGCCCGAGCTTGTCCACGATATGCCGGCCGGCGGCCGGCGCTTCGTGCAAAAAGTCGACGGTTATGAAGCAACACTCGTGGCCGGCGCGCCGATCTTCGAGCGTGGCGAGCACACCGGCGCGTTGCCCGGGCGCCTGGTGCGCGCCGGCCGCAACGGCGAGGTTTTGGCGGCGGCGGAGTAGCGCTATCGCTGTGCATGCGTGCCGATTTCCGGCGCAGAACATCATTCTCGATGAAGGGCAGAAAATCGTCGTAGCATTCGTTTTCGTAATGGTGGGAATCGACGTCGGCGATCACGATAGCGTCGAGGTTGCGCCGGTGCGCCTGTTTGCGTGCATGAGGAGCAGCCGGCCAGTGTTGCGCTCTTCGACCGGCACGCGGCGACCGCGATCGGCAAGAAGGTCCATGGCGTAACTCCCGGCGAGATGACCGCTTTCGAAAAACGCAGCGCCGCACCGACTTGCATCGGCGCGGCGCCAGATTGACGCTTTTCCATCGAAAAATCTACACCGCCAGCGGCAGCGACCGAAGCTGCTATGTGTGTCGCGTCAGAGCTGCGTTATCACCATCCGCAATGCCGGTGACCCCAGCGCCCGCGCCAGCAATGCCACCGCACCTGCGTCAGATTACCGTGGTTGCTGGTGACGCCCGACGCCAGCGGCGCGATCGGCGCAGCTTGCGAAATTCCAGAAACGCACGTGAAGGTCAAAGCCGTAATTGCGATCGCAAAAGCAGTCCGTATCATTTCAGTTCTCCTTGGGCACGAACCTCAGCGGAATTGATAACACGCCAACAACATGGCGGTTCCGCGGCATCAGTCAACTAACAATATGAATAACAATATGAACAACCAGTCAGACTCGGTGATTCAACTCAAACCAAACAGCGCTATCGCATTGCTGCGACCGATCTTGACGCGATCTGCCTCGGCGATTTCCACACTGTCGAACCAAGACGCACCCTGAGCATGATCCTCGAACGGGTAATCGACGGCAAACAGCACGCGGTCGGCGCCAAGCGTGACAATCGCATGGATGAGCGATGGCGTGCAAAAGTGTCCGCTCGTCGTCACGTGGAAATTTTTATGGAAATATTCCGTCATGGTGCGCTTGGCGGGCCGGCCCGGCACCTTGGCGAGGCGATGATCGAGGCGCCACAGATCGCAGGGAATGCGCTCGCCAAGATGACCGAGCACAATTTGCAACTTCGGATATTGATCGAACAGGCCGCAGCCCATCAGGCGCAGTGCATGAATTGCGGTTTCTTCGGCAAAGCCCCATGGCGAGCCGACAAGCCATGGATGGCCCTCATAGGCGTGACGCCGGCTTGGCAGCTGGTCGCGCGGATGCAAATAGAATGGCACGCCGAGGCGCTCGACCTCGGCCCAGAACGGCCAGTATCGCGGCAGGTCGTAGTAAAGCGCCGTGTCGGCGCCCCCGCACTGGGAAAATCCGTTGACCAGCGCGCCCTTGAACTTGAGCTCGCGCACGCAGCGGGCGAGCTCGGCCGCGGCGGCCTGCGGGTCTTGCATCGGCAGCGCGGCGAGGGCGGCAAACCGGTCGGGCCGCTTGGCGACTGCCGCCGCCAACACGTCGTTTGCCTTGCGCGCAACCTCGATTGCCCTTGCGGTATCGGGAATGCCCTGGACGGCGTCGGAATTAAGCGACAGCACGGCGATGTCGATGCCGGTTTTGTCCATCTCGGCAAGGCGCGCGCCATGGATATCGAGGAGTTTGGCCGGCAGGCCCGACCAGTAGCTGCCCGGGTAGCGTCCCGCCATACCGGTCGTCTCTTCAATCCGGAAATGCTCCTCGACCGCGATCTTGCCTTGCATTGCTCCCAGTCCCGGCTGATGGACCTCGCGTTCTAACGTCAGCCTGCGATAAGATCACTGCGAAGTCACCTATCGTTCACGGATCACGATTGCGCATGATCAGCACTGACACGATCGCGCTCGGCCGCGACGGCCGCCGCGAGTTCGATGCCTATCTGGCGCGGCCCGCGGGCACGGCGCCGAGCATCATCATCTTCACCGAGATGTTCGGCTTGAGCGGCCATAACCGCGAAATGGCCGACAGCTATGCGCGGCGCGGCTTTACGGCGCTGGTACCGAACCTGTTCTGGCGCTCGGACTATCCCGGCGAACTCGCGTTCGAAGGGCCGGATCGCGACGCCGCCTGGGCGCGACTTAAGGCGTTCGACGTCGAGGCGGCGGCACGCGACATCGGCACGGCAGTGCGGTGGCTGCGCGCACAGCCGCGCTCGAACGGAAAGGTCTTTGCGCTCGGCTTTTGCGCAGGCGGACGCATGGCCTTCGTCGCGGCGACGCGCGCCGGTGTCGATGCCGCAGTGTCGTTCTACGGCATGGGCATCGCCCAACATGATGCGGAATTCGGCGCGGTGACTTGTCCGGTGCAGTTGCATTTCGGCCTCAAGGATCCGCACATTCCGCAGCCGGAAATCGACGCCGTCACGCTGGCGGCGCAGGGCCGGCCGACGATCGAGATTTTTCTTTATCCGGACGCCGGCCACTCATTCTTCAATCCGATCCGGCCGGGCTATCACGCCGCATCGGCGAAGCTCGCCGGCAAACGGCTTGATGCATTGATTGATCGCGTCTTTGCCGCAGCGCCAGTCTGACCGCCATCAGAACAAACTGCCCTGCCCGCCGCCTCCGCCGCGCGGGCGCGGCTTTGGTTCGGACTTCACCGGGTCCGCAGACGTCGCGCCATCGGCGCGGGCGCCGATGCGGCCATCGAAGAACTCGATCTCGATCGGCATTCCTGCCGTCACGGCGGCGGCGGCACGCAATGGCTGGTCCATGTTGTCGCGCACCAGCGCAAAACCCCGCGCCAGCACGCCGCGATAGGAGAACGCCGCGAGCAATTGCGCACCGCTTTCGGTTCGCGCGCGGCGCGTGGCGACCAGGGTGAGGACCGCGCGCTTGGCGCGTGCAGCAAACACGCCGACACGGTCGCCATCGCGCGCGATCCGTGTCCGATAGACTTGCGCGTTTGCAGCGACACCCGCGCGCAGCCGAAATGCGATCGCGGTATAACGTTCACGCCGGCGCTCGACAGTGCCGCGCAACAGATGCGCATTCAGCCGGCTGTCGATGCGCGAAAAGCGTACATGGTGGATCTGTGCATTTGAGCGTAACGCGCGCGGCAACCGATCGGCTGCATCATCGAGCCGCTGTCGCGGCATGGCGAGAACGGCTTCCGCATCGGGCAGCATGCGGGCGGCGGAGCGCAATTCGCTGCGGCGGACCTCCTGATTGCGCCGCCAGCAGGCGAGCGCGCGCTGCGCAAACGAACCCACATCGAGCAAAAGCTCGGCGCGTACAGGCACCGCCATCTCGGCAGCAGCGGTCGGCGTCGGCGCCCTCCGGTCGGCGGCAAAATCAATCAGCGTCACGTCGGTCTCGTGGCCGACCGCGGAGATCAGTGGGATGAGGCTCGCGGCCGCCGCGCGCACCACGACTTCCTCGTTGAACGACCACAAATCCTCGAGCGAGCCGCCGCCACGCGCAACGATGATGAGATCGGGCCGCGGCGGCACGCCGCGCTCCGGCAACGCATTAAAGCCCTCGATCGCGGCTGCGACGTCGGCGGCCGAACCCTCGCCCTGCACCTTCACCGGCCACAGCAGCACATGGCGCGGGAAGCGATCGGCGAGCCGATGCAGGATGTCGCGGATCACCGCGCCGGTCGGCGACGTAATGACGCCGATCACCGCGGGCAGATACGGCAGGAGCTGTTTTCGCGCCTCGTCAAACAGCCCTTCGGCGGCGAGCTTTTTCTTGCGCTCCTCGAGGAGCGCCATCAGCGCGCCGAGCCCGGCTGGCTCCAGCGTCTCGACCACGATCTGGTATTGCGAGCGGCCGGGATAGGTGGTGAGGCGGCCTGTGATCAGCACTTCGAGGCCGGCTTCGAGCTTGAGCTTTATGCGCGGTGCAGCGCTGCGCCAGATCACGCCGGCGATGCAGGCACGGTCATCCTTGAGATCGAAATAAACGTGACCGTTCGAGTGGTAACTGACTTTGCCCAGTTCGCCGCGCACGCGCACGTAACCGTAGGCGTCCTCGATTGTCCGCTTGAGCGCCGTCGATAGTTCCGAGACGGTCAGTTCCGGCAGATTGAGGCGCGGTTCGTTCATCGCAATTTTTTCAATGCTGATTCATAAAGCATATCACGAGTCACTGCCCTGCGGCGCCGGCGAGCGTGGAACACGTGCGTTTCTCATACGGCTGGTCGAAGGACGCATCATTGGTCTTGTCGATGACCACCGGCTTGAGCATCACCTCCCGCGGCGTTGCCTCTTTGCGCAAATTGCGCACCGCCATCTCGATGCCGAGGCAGCCCTGCTCGAAAGCGTCGTAGTCGCCGCTGCCGATGACCTCGCCGGATTTGATGAGGTCCATCACTTCGCGGCTGGCATTGATGCCGACGACGCGAGCGCTTCGGGCCGCCGCTTTCAAAGCCTGGGCGGCGCCGATTGCCATCGGATCGTTAGCGGCGAGGACGCCTTCGATCTGCAAATAACTGTGCAAAAAGGCCGTCATCACCGCGTTGCCCTGCGAGCGCGCGTAGCTCGCTGATTTCGTGGCAAGAAGCTTTACGTCGGGAGATTCCTTGACGACGTCGCGAAAACCCAGGGCGCGGCCCTGCGCGGTGACATTGTCATCGGGTCCATCAAGGATCACGACGTTGCCTTTGCCGCCCAGCGCTTTGATCAGGTAGCGGCCGGTCTCATGTGCCAGCGCGACATCGTCGGTACCGACATAACCGACAACCGCGCCGGTCGTGAGCCGCTCATTGACATTAATAAGCGGAATGTGCGCGGCGTTGATCCTCGCCACGGCGCCGCCGGCGGCAGCGAAATTTACCGGGACGAAGACGATCGCGTCGGACTTGTCCTTGATCGCGTCATCGACCAGCTTATTTTGCTCGGCCACGTTTTCTGGGGTCGACGGCACGTAATGAACGATCTGGGCGCCGAGATTCTTCGCTGCGACGCCGGCGCCAGCGCGCAGCGCGGCGAAGATCGGGCTGTTCTGGCTCTTGGTGAAGACTGCGATTGTTTCTGCTCGCGGGCATGGCACGCCGCAACCGAGCATCGCGATGATGGCAACACCGGCGGCTTGGCGAATCATCGACGTCTCCCCGGCCAAAACTTGCAACGAATATAGGAATTTACTGCCGATTAGTGATGAGGGTCGCGAGCCGAGGTCAAGGTCCTGGGCGGGCTGCCGGATTGTCCTCAGGTTTGTCATCAAGTTTCGCTGCGAAGTCCTTGCACCGGCGCGGTCCCGTGTTACAGGGGCCTCGTCAAGGCGTTCCGACACATGAATATTCTGCTCCTGGGCTCCGGTGGGCGCGAGCATGCGCTGGCCTGGAAAATGGCGGCAAGCCCGCTTATGGACCGGCTCTACTGCGCGCCGGGCAATGCCGGCATTGCGCAGGAGGCTGAGTGTGTTGCCCTCGATACCGCCGATCACGCCGCGGTGATCGCGTTCTGCCGGACGAACCGCATCGCGCTCGTTGTGGTCGGGCCGGAAGCGCCGCTCTGTGCCGGCATCGTCGACGACCTTGAGGCCGCCGGCATCAAGGCCTTCGGGCCAACCCGCGCTGCGGCGCGGCTGGAAGGCTCCAAGGGCTTCACCAAGGATCTATGCCGGGCGAACGGCATTCCGACGGCGGCCTACGAGCGTTTCCATGCACCCGATCCGGCCAAGGCCTACGTGCGCACCCGCGGTGCGCCCATCGTCGTCAAGGCTGACGGACTCGCTGCTGGCAAGGGTGTGGTCGTCGCGGACAACGTCGTCGACGCCGAAGCCGCGATCGACATGATGTTCGGCGGCAACTCTGGCGAAGCCGACGGCGAGATCGTGATCGAGGAATTTCTCGAAGGCGAGGAAGCGTCGTTCTTCGCACTCTGCGACGGCGAGACCGCGATCCCGCTGACGACGGCGCAGGACCACAAGCGCGCCTTCGACGGCGACCAAGGCCCGAATACCGGCGGCATGGGCGCCTATTCGCCCGCGCCGAACATCGATGCCGCGATGAGCGCGCGCATCATGGACGAAATAGTGCTGCCGACGTTGCGGGCGATGAAGGCGACGGGCGCATCTTACAAGGGCGTGCTCTATGCCGGATTGATGATGGCGGCCGACGGGCCGAGGCTCATCGAATACAACGCGCGTTTCGGCGACCCGGAAACCCAGGTACTGATGCTGCGCTTGATGTCGGACCTCGTCCCCGCGCTCCTCGCCAGCCGCGACGGCCAGCTCAAATCCTTCGACCTGCGCTGGTACCCCGAGCCCGCGCTCACCGTGGTGATGGCCGCGAAGGGCTATCCCGGCAGTTACGCCCGCGGCTCGGCGATCGAGGGGCTGGATGCCGCCGCCAAAATCGAAGGCGTCGAAATCTTCCATGCCGGCACCAAGGCCGAAGACGGCCGCATCCTCGCCAACGGTGGCCGCGTGCTCAATGTTTCCGCCATCGGCAAGACCGTGCGCGAGGCGCAGGCGCGAGCCTATGAGGCCATCGCCCGCATCCATTGGCCCGAGGGCTTCTACCGCCACGACATCGGCTGGCGCGCGGTGGAGCGGGAAAAATAAGATAAGGTCAACAATCTGGCCTTGGCTCATTATCCGATATATATTTCCAACAATAAATATATACGGAGGCTAGATTGGCCATACTGATCAAGGATCAAGAGGCCGACCAATTGATCCGTATGTTGGCCGAGCGGACCGGCGAGAGCATTACCGACGCGGTCAAAGAGGCGGTGCGTGAGCGTCTCAGGCATGTGCCCCTTAATGAGGAAGAGATCGCCGCTCGCAAACGCAGGCTTGCCGAGCTCTTTGCTTATTTCGATTCATTGCCGGCTATCAACGAGCATCTGACCGATGACGAAATCATTGGTTACGACGAAAATGGATTGCCGACCTGATGGTGGTCGACACCTCAGCGCTGGTCGCGATGATATTACGCGAGGATGAGCGCTTCATTTTTGAAGATATGGTGCTCAGATCGCCGACTGTAGTTATGTCTGTCGTCTCAGTCTTCGAGACCATGATCGTCCTGATGAACAAGCGTCGGGAGCCAGAGGCAACAAGGCTCGACGAAACTGTGGAAGCGCTTCGGATAGATGTCCGGGGCGTCGATGGCAGGCAGGGAGCGTTCGCAAGGCAGGCCTTTATGCAATATGGCCGCGGACGATCTCCGGCAGCGCTGAATTTCGGAGATTGCTTTGTTTATGCCCTGGCAAAGGCGCGTGAGGATACTTTGCTTTTCAAAGGCGATGATTTCCTCAAGACTGACATCATCCCGGCATGGCGGCCATAGCTGCCGGGTCACTCGATGTGACGCGCAATAATGCCGCACCTCGCCCTTTACACCGGCTATGCGCCGCACTGGATCAACACCGCGAACGAAAAAATCTTCGCCCGCTTCGGCCGCAACGGCCATAATCCAGCGGAGGAGAATCCGGGGGCGGCGGCGTTGCTGGAGTTCTTCACCGCGCGTTAAATTCTGCGCCATGACCACCGTCGACCGCCAAGACGCCTTCTCCGGGACTAAGGACGTTGCCGAGCCGCTGCGGTTCGACGTCGGGCGGCTCGAAGCCTATCTGCATGTACACGTCCCTGGATTTTCCGGGCCGGTCCTCATCAGCCAGTTCAAGGGCGGCCAGTCCAACCCGACCTATCTCGTGGAAACGCCGTTGCGGCGCTATGTGCTCCGAAGAAAGCCGCCCGGCAAGCTGTTGCCGTCGGCACATGCGGTCGACCGCGAATATCGGGTGATCAGCGCGCTGCACGCCCAGAGTTTTCCCGTTCCCGCGCCAGTGCTCTATTGCGCCGACGACGGCGTTGTCGGCACGGCGTTCTTCGTGATGTCGCATGTCGAAGGCCGCGTGTTCTGGGAACCGCAGATGCCCGCGTCAAACCCCATAGAGCGTACGCAGGTCTACGATGCCATGAACGCGACGCTGGCGCGGCTGCACACGTTCGACCCGGCCGCGATCGGGCTTAGCGATTACGGCCGCGGCGAGAACTATGTGGCGCGGCAGGTCGAGCGCTGGTCGAAGCAATACCGCGCCTCGCAGACTGCAGCGATCGAGGATATGGAGCAGCTGATCGCCTGGCTGCCGGCGCACCCGCCGCCGCCGCAGCCGCCGCGGCTGGTGCATGGCGATTATCGGCTCGACAACATCATCCTGGCGCCCGACGCGGCAAAAATCGCCGCGGTGCTCGATTGGGAGCTCTCGACCCTCGGCGATCCGCTGGCGGATTTCTCCTACCACCTGATGCAGTGGCACATGCCGCCGTCCGATGCCGGCACCGGATCGCTCGTGGGCCTTGATCTCGCCACGCTCGGCATTCCGCCGCGCGATGCGTATGTCGATACCTACGTGGCGCGCACCGGACTCGATCCGCGGCCGCATCTGCCGGTCTATTTCGCCTACAATTTCTTCCGTCTCGCCGCGATCATGCAAGGCATTGCCGGGCGCGTACGCGACGGCACTGCCACCAGCGCCTTCGCCGCCGCCAAGGCCAAGCTGGTGCGGCCGCTCGCGGCCAAGGCATGGGAATTCGCCCGTCAGGCGGCAACATGAAAACCTTCGCGCTCGCGCTCGGCGCCGGCGGCGCGCGCGGTCTCGCCCATGTCGCGGTGATCGAAGCTATCGAGGAGATGGGCTTGAGGCCCGCCGCAATCGCCGGCACGTCGATTGGCGCCCTGATCGGTGCAGCCTATGCGGCCGGCATGAGCGGCAAGGACATACGCCGCCACGTCACCGCGATCGTGCATAATCCGGCAGAGGTCCGACGCCGCCTCATGCAAGCGCGGGCCGGAACGCTCACCGACCTGTTCGCCGGCGCCTTCAGCCAGGCGACGCAAATGGACGCCGAGAAGTTTTGCGCGCAGTTCCTGCCGGAATCGCTGCCTTCGGATTTTTCCGCGCTGGCTATTCCGCTCATCGTGATGACGACCGATCTGCATCGCCGGCAGGAAGCGCCGCTGTCATCGGGAGCGCTGCGCACGGCGCTCGCTGGCGCGATCGCCATTCCCGGCCTGTTCCGTCCGGTCGCAGCGGGCGGCCGCATCCTCATCGATGGCGGCACCACCAATCCTCTGCCGTTTGACCAGCTCGCCGGCCGCGCGGATGTCACCGTAGCGGTCGACGTGTTGGGCGCGCCGCCGGCGGAGCGCAGCGATGTGCCCGGCGTATGGGAAAGCGTATTCACCACGCTCAACGTCATGGGCAGTGCCATCATCGCCGCCAAGCTCAAGCACGCCGCGCCTGACCTCGTGATCCGGCCCAATGTCGGCATCTTCCGCACCCTCGATTTCTACCAGGCGACCGCGATATTCCGGGTCGCCGCCTCGGCAAAGGCTGAAGTGACGGAAAAGCTCGGCGCATTGCTCTCTGCGTGATGCTCAGCGGCGTTCCTGGAAGAAGGTCTTGAGGAGCGCGCCCGCGGCCGCTTCCGCCATGCCGCCATAGACCTCGGGCCGATGATGGCAGGTCGGCGAAGCAAAGAATTTCACGCCGCTCTCGACCGCGCCGCCCTTCGGATCGGTCGCGCCATAATACAGCCTGCGGATGCGGCCGAACGCCATCGCACCCGCGCACATGGCGCAGGGCTCGAGCGTGACGTAAAGGTCGCACTCGCGCAGTCGTTCGGAGCCGAGCGCGGCTGCAGCGCGGCGAATGGCCACGATCTCGGCATGGGCGGTCGGATCGCGGTCACCGAGCGTGCGATTGCCCGCAGCCGCGACAACGACGCCGCTGCGCACGATCACGCAGCCGACCGGCACCTCGCCGCGCTCGCCAGCGGCGCGGGCTTCGTCCAGCGCCATCTCCATGAATGATGCCATGGTCCCGTGCGATCCGCTCTGCTATCAGCCGTCGTTAGCGAGCAGAACTATGGACAACAAAAACATACCGCACAAAGGCGGCGAGCGTATCGCCAAGACGATCGCGCGGGCGGGCCTTGCCTCGCGCCGGGAGGCGGAGCTTTGGATCGCCGCCGGGCGCGTCGCCGTCAACGGCGCTGTGATCCATTCGCCGGCCTACAACGTGACGGCGCAAGACCACATCAGCGTCGATGGCGCGCCGCTGCCGGCGCGCGAGCGCACGCGGCTCTTTCTCTATAACAAGCCGCGCGGCCTCATGACCACCCATGCCGACCCGCAAGGCCGGCCGACGATCTTCCAGAAACTGCCGCGCCACCTGCCCCGCCTCATCAGCGTCGGCCGGCTCGACTTCAATACCGAGGGCTTGCTGCTGCTCACCAATGATGGCGCGCTGGCCCGCGCCCTCGAGCTGCCGGCGACCGGCTGGCTGCGGCGCTACCGCGTCCGGCGCGCACGGCGCGGTGACGCAGGACAAGCTCGATGAGCTGCGCGCCGGCGTGACGGTGGGCGGCATCCATTATGGCCCGATCGAAGCCGCCATCGAGCGCGTGCAAGGTTCGAACTTGTGGCTCACGTTCGCTATCCGCGAAGGCAAGAACCGCGAAGTGCGCAATGTGCTCGGCGAACTCGGCCTCGAGGTTACGCGCCTCATCCGCATCTCGTTCGGCCCGTTTCAGCTCAGCGAACTTGCCGAAGGGGCGGCCGAGGAAGTGCGCACGCGCGTGCTGCGCGAACAGCTTGGTGAGCGCCTCGCCGCGCTTTCAGGCGCGGATTTCTCGGCGCCGGTCACGGACGCCCCACCGCCGCAAAAGCGTGATGACCCACGCAAAAGCGCGCGGCCACAGCCGACAAGCCGTTCCCAGCACGCCCATGAGGAAGACGATCCGAAAAAGCTGCGGCACAAATTTCACGGCGCGCGCCGCGGCGACGACAAGGAACGCGAGCGGCGTACCGCCACAGGCGCGAACTTCTCGGCGCCGGTCGCCGCTTCCCCGATGCCGCAAAAGCGTGGTGACCCCCGCAAAGGCGCCCGGCCAAAGCCGACAAGCCATACCTGGCGCACCCGCGAGGAGGACGATCCGAAAAAGCTGCGGCGCAAATTTCACGGCTCCCGCCGCGACGACGAAAAGGGGCGCGAGCAACGTGCCGCAGAAGCGCGCATCGGCGAAGTTACGGACCGCAAAGGCCGCCGTGTCCACGTCGAGCGCTTCGGTCAGCCGCCGCCGCGGCAACAGCCGAAAGAAGAGGCGCCCAACCGCCGCCGGCGCAGTCGCCGCTTTTCGCCCGACCGCGCGTCGGGTCCGCGGCCGCGGCAGCCGCGAGGCCGGCGCTGATGCGCGTCGTCGGCGGCAGCCTGCGCGGCCGCGCGCTGGCTGCCCCGAAATCGCAAGCGATCCGGCCGACCGGCGACCGGCTGCGGGAGTCGCTGTTCAATATCCTCACCCACGCCTACGGCGACCCGATCACCGGCGCCCGCGTCCTCGACGTTTTCGCCGGCACCGGCGCACTCGGCATCGAAGCGCTGTCGCGCGGCGCGGCGTTCACGCTGTTCGTCGACAACGGCGCCGAGGCGCGCGCGCTGTTGCGCGAGAACGCCGCTACGCTCGGCCTCGGCGGCACGTCCCGCATCTTTCGCCGCGACGCCACCAAGCTCGGGCCTGTGCATCCGCTCGAACCGTTTTCGCTCGCCTTTCTCGATCCGCCTTACGGGCAAGGGCTCGCCGCTCAGGCGCTCGCTGCCGCGCGCACTGGAGGATGGTTCACTGCCGGCGCGCTCGTCATTGTCGAAGAGGCGATGAAAGTTCAGTTCGCCGCACCCGACGGATTCACCGAACAAGAACGGCGTGGCTACGACGATACCGAGTTCATCATTATGCGGCCACCCTCAAGGTGACTATCTGTATTTGCAGTCCACTCTACTCCGCCGTCAGTCCGGCGGCTTTGACGGCGCCGCTCCAAACCTTGATCTCGCTCTCGACAAAGGTCTGCAGATATTGCGAAGAGCGATGCGCCGGCGGCGGCACCGTCGCGCCGAGTTCTTGCAAGCGCCGCTGCACCGCCGGCTCATCCATGACCGCCACTGCCGCAGCGTTGAGCTTGGCGACGATCGGCGCCGGCGTTGCTTTGGGCAGGAACATCGCATTCCAGCTATAGGCTGCGAAATCCTTGAGCCCCTGCTCCTGCGCGGTGGCAATGTTCGGGAACGTCGGCGAACGCTCGCGCCCGAGCACGGCCGGCGCCTGGATCTGGCCGCCTTCGATCTGGGCCATGGCGGTGGTGATGGTCGGACACATGTAGTCGATGCGGCCGGCGAGTAAATCCTGCATCGCTGGCCCAAGGCCGCGGTAGGGGACATGGGTGACCGTGACGCCGATCGCCGCGTTCAACAAGGCGCAGGCGAGATGCGATCCGCTCCCCGTTCCCGGCGAGCCGTATTGCATCATGCCCTGGTTCGCTTTGGCGTAAGCGATGAAGTCCGGCAAATTGCCGGCCGCAATGCCGTTGCGCGCGGTGAGTATCAACGGTTGTTCCGCGACCAGCGCGACCGGTGCGAAATCGCGGGCGCCGTCATAAGGCGGTTCCTTGTGCAACAGCTGCACTTGCGCGTTCGGCAATTCGCCGCCGAACAGAAACTGATAACCGTCGGGATCGGCTCGCGCGATGCGCGCCCCGGCGGTCATCCCGCCGGCGCCAGGTACGTTTTCGACGATGACCTGCTGACCTAAAATCCCGGAGAGACCAGCCGCATAGACGCGTCCCAAAGTGTCATAGACACCGCCCGGCGCAAACGGCACGACCATCGTGATCGGCCGCGTCGGCCAACTCTGCGCACTTTCCTGCGCATTGGGCTGCACGCATCCCGCAAGCAGCACGGCTGCGGCTGCCAAAATTTGCCTATAGCTCATGAACACTCCTGAAATTCGCTGCGGCGTCGTGAAGAACTACCGCCGCCCGAACAGCCGCTCAATGTCGGTAAGCTTCAATTCAACGTAGGTTGGGCGGCCGTGGTTGCACTGGCCGGAATTGGGCGTCGCTTCCATCTCGCGAAGAAGCGCGTTCATCTCCTCCGGCTTGAGACGCCGCCCGGCGCGCACCGAGCCGTGACAGGCCATCGACGAAGCGACCCGCATGAGGCGGCGTTCGAGCGGCAAAGTCTCGTCCCATTCGCTCATGTGCTCGGCGAGGTCGCGCACCAGCCCGGCGCCGTCGATCCCGCCGAGCAGTGACGGCGTTTCGCGCAGCGCCACGGCACCGGGGCCGAAAGCTTCGAGCACAAGGCCGTAGCGCGCGAGTTCGTCGGCGCGGGCGGCGAGCCGCTCCACGTCCGCTTCCCCGAGCTCGACGATCTCGGGGATAAGGAGAATTTGGCGCGCGACGCCGCTCTTGCCGATTGCCGTCTTGAGCCGCTCATAAACGATCCGTTCGTGCGCGGCGTGCTGGTCGACGATGACGAGACCGTCGCGGGTCTGCGAAACGATGTAGGTCTCATGGACCTGCGCGCGCGCCGCACCAAGCGGATGATCGAGCAGATCGGCGGCAGCGACGCATTCGGCTGCGCTTTCCTCCGCTAGGCCGGCGCGCAGATCGGCCGACGGTGTCCCGACATCAAAGGCGGCCTGCGCCGCCTCGGCGAAGCCGCGACCGTGCATGATCGCGCGCGCGCGCGGATCGTTCGGCCGCGCCGGCGAGCGCCGCCAGTCCCAACCCCGTGGCGGCGCCGCAGCCGGCCGAAATGCCGCGAGTGTCGCCGACCCGCCGGTTGTCGCGGCGCGGCCGCCCTCGCGTGCCAGCGCCTGTTTGAGCGCAGAGACAATGAGCGCGCGCACCAAGCCGGCATTGCGAAACCGCACCTCAGCCTTGGCCGGATGCACGTTGACATCGACCTCGCGCGCATCGAGCGCGACGAACAGCGCGACCAGCGGATGGCGGTCGCGCGGAAGATAATCGGCATAGGCCCCGCGCACGGCGCCGAGCAGAAGCTTGTCGCGGACCGGCCGGCCATTGACGAAGAGATATTGGCCGAGCGCATTGGCGCGGGTGAGCGTCGGCAGCGCGGCAAAGCCTTCGACCGCAATGCCTTCGCGTTTAGCCGCGATTTCGACGGCGTTGGCGCGGAAGTCGCCGCCGAGGATATCGCCGAGCCGCGTCAGCCGCCCGGTCGCGCCGGGCAGCGCAGCGGCAAAGGTTACTGGCGCGCGTTCCTCGCCCGCGAGCGTGAAGGCGATGTCGGGCCGGCTCATGGCGAGGCGGCGCACCACTTCGCGCACCGCCTCGGCCTCGGTGCGGTCAAGCTTCAGGAATTTGAGCCGTGCCGGCGTCGCGTAGAACAGGTCACGCACCTCGACGCGCGTGCCCTCGCCGAGCGCGGCGGGCTTCAGCTCGGATTTCGCGCCGGCGTCGACCTCGATGGTCCAGGCATGCGGCTCGCTGACATGGCGCGCGGTAATGGCAAGCCGCGCCACGGCGCCGATCGAGGGCAAGGCCTCGCCGCGAAAACCGAGGGTGCGGATCGAGACGAGATCATCGTCGGCAAGCTTGGAGGTGGCGTGGCGCTCGACCGCAAGCGCCAAGTCGGCCCGCGCCATACCCTCGCCGTCATCGCTGACGCGAATAAGCCGCCGGCCGCCGCCGTCGGTGAGCACATCGATGCGGCTCGCGCCGGCGTCGAGCGCGTTTTCCACCAGTTCCTTCACCACGCTCGCCGGACGCTCGACCACCTCGCCCGCGGCGATGCGGTTGACGATAGCCTCGGAAAGCTGGCGGACGGGCATGAGCGACTCGCTGGGCGGTGACCGTAGCCCGGATCACGCATTTGCGAAATCCGGGCGCGCTCAATCAAATGCCGGCTTTGAGCGGCGCAAGTGTTTGATGCCGCCGCGGCGTTTCTTGCCCTCGATGCGGCGCTCGCGCGATGCCCGCGTCGGCTTGGTCGGACGCCGCCGCCGCGGCGCGATCGCGGCACGGCGAATAAGGTCGATGAGGCGGTCGAGCGCGTCATCGCGGTTGCGCGCCTGAGTGCGGTGGCGTTGCGCGATGATGACGAGGACACCGTCGCGCGTCAGCCGCGAGCCGGCGAGCCGTTCGAGCCGCGCTCGCACGTCATCGCTTAACGACGGCGAGCGCCGCACGTCGAAACGAAGCTGAACCGCGGTCGCAAGCTTGTTGACGTTCTGCCCGCCGGGGCCGGAAGCGCGCACGAAGGTCTCTTCGACCTCGCGCTCGTCGATGCTGATCGTCCCAGTCACCCGGATCATGGCGCAAGCGTAGCGCGGATTGCGCGGCAGCGAAATCCAGGGCGGGTTGCGCCAGATCGATCGTTGATAGCTCTGCGACTGCGCTCAGTTGGCCGTCGTTGCAGCAAGCCCCTCCGGACGGCCGACTACGGTGACCAAGAGGCCGCCGTCGAGCAACCGCTTGGCGACGCGTTGCGCGTCGGCCAGCGTCACTGCGCCGATCATCGCCGCCCGCCGCGTGAAGTAGTCGATGCCGAGGTCGTCGAGCTGCATTTGCACGAGGAACGATGCGATCTTGCTCGAAGTGTCGAGATTGAGCACGAACGAGCTGTTGAGATACGCCTTGGCTTTGACGAGCTCCGCCGCCGTCGGGCCGCCTTCGGCGAGATGGTGAACTTCCTGCTCGATCAGGTCGAGGGTTTCGCTGGCGCTTGCGGCGCGCGTCGCGGTGCCGCCGAGGAACACCGCGGCATGATCGAGCCAGACCAGGCTGTCGGAAACCGCATAGGCGAGGCCGCGCTTCTCCCGCACCTCCTGATAAAGCCGCGAGGACAGTGAGCCGCCGCCGAGGATATGGTTGACGACGTAGGCGGCCATGAAATCGGGATCATTGCGCGCGATCCCCGCACCGCCGAAATCGACGACGGTCTGCGGCACATCGAGGTTGACGATGACGCGGCGGCCGAGGCCCTGAGGAACGGCGTTGTCGACTGGTGTGAGCTCCGCCTTTGCCGGCAATGCGCCGAACACGCGGTCGAGGAGGGTCTTCACAGTCTCGGCGTCGATGTCGCCGACGACGGCGATCTTCAGGTTGTCGCGCGCCAGAACGCGGCGCGTATAGGCTTTGATGTCGGCGACCGCGATAGTCGGCACAGATTCCACCGAGCCGTCGACCGCACGGCCATAAGGATGCCCGGCGAATGCGGTTGCCCACCAGCGCTGACCGGCAATGTCGGTCGGGCTGGTTGCCGACCGCCGTAGCAGGGAGAGGATTTGTGCGCGATTGAGCTCGACGTCTGCCGGATCGAAGCGAGGTGCGGTGAGCGCGAGCCGCAGGTCGTCAAAGGCCTCGTCGCGATTCTCCACTAGCGTGCGCAATGAACCACGAATGTGATCGCGGTCCGCGTGGAAGCTCAGCTCAATGGCCTTGCGGTCGAGGCGATCCTGAAAGGCCTGCGAGTCGAAGTCACCGGCGCCCTCATCAAGCAGCGAAGCCGTGAGGTTCGCGGTCCCCCCTTTGCCAAGCGGATCCTGGACGGCGCCGCCAGCAAACGCAAAGTCGACCGCAATGAGAGGAATTGCCGGCTCGCGCACCAGCCAAGCCTCGATTCCGCCCGGACTCACCACACGCTCGACCGTGGTTGCAAGGGCCGGAACGCCGGACACGAGCACCGCCGCGAGCGCCGCAATGACGCATCGCAGGGCTGGGTGAGACAGCTTGGGCACCATTGCATTCACGAGCGCTTCTCCTCGGGCTGGAAACTCTTCACGAGATAGCCGGTGACCGACCGTCGGCGGTCGAGCCAGTTGCGGGCGGCTTGCTGGACGGCGTCAGTACTGACGGCTCGGATACGGTCGGGCCAGCTGCGGACCATATCGACGGTCTCTCCGGTTGCCAGCGCGGCGCCGTACCAGCGCGCGAGCGTCGCCTGGTTGTCCTGGGCATAGACGGCATCCGCGATCAGGCTGTTCTTGGAGCGATCGAGTTCATCCGCGGTGATGCCGTGCGCGACGACATCGTCGAGGACCGAATCGATCGCCTCCTCGACGTCACGCAGCGTCCTTCCCGGCTTGGGCGAGCCAAAAACGCCGAGCTTGCCGTAATCGAGCGCCGAACTCGAATAATAGGCGCCGGCAGTCAGTGCAATGCCCTTTTTGAGGACGAGCGCCTGGTAGAGCCGGCTGTTCGAGCCGCTGCCGAGGACATGGACGAGCACATCGAGCGCTTCACTCTCGCCGGGCTTGGCCGTCGTAGCGGACGGGGCCAAATAGGAACGGGTGACCGTTGGCTGCTCGACACGGACGTCGGCGAGCGTGACAGTGCGCGGCGCTTCCTGGACCGGTTCCTTCGGCCGCTCGCGTGGGCCAATTTCGGCGCGCGGCTCGACCTTGCCGTAGGTGTCCTCGGCGTCCTTCTTGACCTCGTCGGCGGTCACGTCGCCGGCGATCACGACGATGGCATTGTTCGGCGTATAGAAGCGCCGGTAGAAGGCCATCGCCTGGTCGCGATCGAGCTTCTCGATCTCGTGCCGCCAGCCGATGACCGGGCGGCCATAAGGATGATTGAGATAGAGCGCCGCATCCATTTGCTCGCCGAGCCGGCCGTTCGGGTTGTTGGCGACGCGCATGTTCTGTTCTTCGAGCACGACTTTGAGCTCGGGCCGCACCACGTCGTCGGTAAGCACCAAGCCGGTGATACGGTCGGCTTCGAACGCCATCATCTCTTTGAGGTGCTCGCGCGGGACACGCTGGAAGAAGCCGGTATAGTCGCTGGTCGTGAATGCGTTCTCCTGACCGCCGATGGCGGCGACCTCTTGCGAGAAACGATCGCCAGGATTCTTCGTGGTGCCTTTGAACATTAGGTGTTCGAGGAAGTGCGCGAGGCCGGATTTGCCCGGCGTCTCATCCGCGGCCCCGACCTTGTACCAGATCATATGCGTGACGACCGGCGCGCGATGGTCGGGTATCACGACAACTTCGAGTCCATTGGCCAACGTGAAATCGGTAACGTTAGGGCCGCTGTCCGCACGTGCGGGGCCTATAGCGGCGCCGGCGAGCACGCAAACGAGCGCCAGCGTTTTAGACACGGGAGCTTTAGACAAAATTCGGCCTCCGCAGGCTCGAGCAAGCGCGCCCCACATAACGTCCACTGTTACGCGGTAGATCGGGATTTCTTGTCCGCCGCAATCAAATCCCGCTTCGACCCGAAGGCCAATTCTTGTCGCTGCACGACCTAGCGCTGGATTTCCATGCGCTCGCCGAGCGTCTGCGGCTTGTAGACCTTCTTTTCCGGCGCGATGCCATACGGCTGATCCGGCGACGGCGTTTGATAACCGGGCGGCGGATCAGTCAGGGCCGCCCGTGCCGGCTCGCCGGTAAACGTCCCGTATTGTTCCCGCTTGAGCCAGTCGAAGTTGAAGATGCTCCTCTTGGGCGTCTGATCGGGCTCGGCCTCGGCTTGATCGGAATGCGCAACCTGGGACGGTCTCGCGCCCGGCACATTGAGCTCATCGGGACGCAATGGACGTGATTCGTCGACGACCCAATTATGGTAGCGCGTGTCCTTCTTCTCGGCCTTGGCCTCCGACCGCTTCTTCATATCCGGATCCTTGGGCCAGTTCGGCGCCGGCGGCGGGCCGCCCGCAGCGGGTGGCGGTAGATCGCGAGTTGGCGGCACGACCAGCGGCGAGCGCTCGCTGTAGCTAATGCCGCCATCTTCGGAAGACCCCAGCCCAATCGTATGCATGAACTTGGACATGAACGATGGTTGGTCACTGTCGTCATCGCCGGCGCGGGCCACGCTGTTCGTGCAGACGACAACAACGGCCAAAGCGGCGCCCAGCGCAACGCGCGCAACTAGTGCGTAGCTACCCTTCCGGCAGCGAATCCGGTTCTGTTGCATGCCCTCACCCGAGATGCCGATCCGGCACATTTCCAGGCGACAACCTGGAAAACCCTAGTCCTCGCCAAGGTTTATATACGCGATCAGGGCGCTTTTGCGGCACCCGCGCCCGCCAGCGATTTATACAGAGTCCCACGACTCCCGCAACGATGGCTACGTCGGCAAAGTTGAATACGTACCAGCGGAAACTCCAGGTGGCGGTATCGATGTGGAACAGCACAAAGTCCATGACCCCCGGCCAATGCAGCCGGTCCAGGGCGTTGCCGAAAGCTCCGCCAATGATGAGTCCAAGGGCGAGCGCGGTGAGCCGTGTCGGCGCCCGCGCCAGCCAAGCCCACAGGAAGATGACCGCCGCGGCCTTGAATGCCAGCAGCGCCCACTGGCCGACCGGCCCCTCCTGGGGAAACAGCCCATAGCTGATGCCGGTATTCCAGGTGAGGAAAAGATCAAAAAACCGGCCCATCGTGATCGGAACATGCTCGGCGAGACCGAAGACAAGCAGAAGCCAAAACTTCACCGCCTGATCGATGAGGCACGTAATCGCCGCCACCAAAAGCCCAAACGCGCTCAAGCGCCCCCAAGCGTAAGCTCGAACAGCATTGCTTTGCGCCGTATCTGCCAAGCGACCCTACTCCGCTGCCTTGCGCATGGTCTCCCATTCGCGCAGCGCCTGGGCGTCGCGGGGCGTGACGTCGGGATATTGCGGATCGTCACCCACGGCGGGCGAGATTTTCCACGAGCGCGCGCATTTGCGCCCTTCAGCGCGCCGCGGTTCGACCGCAACTCCATGCACGTCGTCGAGCCGGAACGCCGCCGGCGGCCCCTCGCCTCCGACGAGCGTCGCTGCCGACGTGATACACAGTTCGCCGAGATCGGCATCGACCGCGACGGCAAACAGGTCGGGATCGGCCACATAGATCAGCGGTGCCGCTTCGAGCGAGGAGCCGATGCGTTTCCCCGCCCGTTCGACTTCGAGCGCACCGGTGACCACGCGTCGCAAAGTGCGCAGCTTGCGCCATTTCTCTGCCAAGGCTTCGTCGCGCCAAGATGCCGGGACTTCTGGAAACAATTCGAGATGGACCGATACGGCCGCCGGATGGCGCGCCAGCCATGCTTCCTCCGCCGTGAAACAAAGCATGGGAGCAAGCCAGGTTACCGTGCAGCGGAACAGGTGGTCGAGCACGTTGAGGCAGGCTCGACGCTTTTTGGATGAACCGGGATCGCAATATAGCGCATCCTTGCGGATATCGAAGTAGAAGGCCGAGAGATCGACCGTCATGAACGCGCTCAGAACAGCGAAGATGCGCTTGTAGTCGAAATCGGCGTAAGCTTGGCGAACGAGCGGGTCGAGTTCGGCGAGCCGGTGCAGCATCAGCCGCTCGAGTTCCGGCGTTGCTGCGAGCGCACCGCGATCGGCGTCCTTAAAATGCGCGAGATTGCCGAGCATCCAGCGCAATGTGTTGCGCAGCTTGCGGTAGGTGTCGACCGTGGTCTTGAGGATTTCCGGCCCAATCCGCAGATCGTCGGCATAGTCGGCGGCGCAGACCCACATCCGCAAAATGTCGGCGCCCGCTTGCTTGATCACGTCCTGCGGCGCGGTGACGTTGCCGAGCGACTTCGACATCTTGCGGCCGGCCTCGTCGAGCACGAAGCCGTGAGTGAGGACGGCATCGAACGGTGCCCGGCCGCGGGTGCCGCAACTCTCGAGCAGCGAGGACTGAAACCAGCCGCGATGCTGGTCGGAGCCCTCGAGATACATCACGGTGTCGGCGCCGCCATCGGCTTTCCGCGCGATCCCGGCGAACCCGGGAAAGTGCTTCGGATCTTCGAGCACGAAGGCATGTGTCGAACCTGAATCGAACCAGACGTCGAGAATATCATCGACCTTTTGCCAGCCGTCTTTGGCGAACCTGCCGAGGAAGCGCTCGCGTGCGCCGGCGGCGTACCAGGCATCCGCGCCCTCCTCCTCGAAAGCTTCGATGATGCGGACTTTCACGTCAGAATCGTCGAGAATATCGAATGAGCCATCGGGGTTTTCTTTGATGAAAACCGTGATCGGCACCCCCCAAGCGCGCTGGCGGGAGATGACCCAGTCGGGCCGGCTTTCGATCATGCCGGTGATGCGGTTTTGGCCCTGCGCAGGCACCCAGCGCGTCACCTCGATAGCGGCGAGCGCGCGCTGGCGCAGCGTGTCGCCTCTGACGGCGATGTCCTTATCCATCGCGATGAACCATTGCGGCGTGTTGCGGAAAATGACCGGCTTCTTCGAGCGCCACGAGTGCGGGTATTGATGCTTGAGCCGGCCGCGTGCGATCAGCATGCCGGCATCCACCAGCGCCTTGATCACCGCCTCATTGGCGTCGCCCCTTTCGCCCTTGTCGGTGAGCACCCATTTGCCGGCGAAGCCCGGCGCCTGTTCGGTGAAACGGCCGTCGGCATCGACCGTATAGGGAATAACAGTCTTGATGCCACACGCTGCGAGATTTGGCGCATTCGCGGTCCAGATATCGAAGTCTTCACGACCGTGCCCCGGCGCGGTATGCACGAAACCGGTGCCGGCGTCGTCGGTGACATGATCGCCGGGAAGCAGCGGCACCTTGAAATTGTAACCGTCGTTGAACGCTTTGAGCGGGTGCCGACAGACGAAATTTGCCAAACTGTCAGTTGCGATGCTGCGCAGTTTTTTGAACGCTGTCACCCGCGCCTGGCGAAGCACGTCAACCGCCAATTTGTCAGCTAAAATGAAACGCTCGTTCCGCTTCGCCCAATTGTCTGCCGGTGCGTCGACGATCTCATAAAGGCCGTATTCGATCCTCGGCGAATAGCTGACCGCGCGGTTGCCTGGAATGGTCCAGGGCGTCGTGGTCCAAATGACGATCGAGGCGCCGGCGACTTCGCGATTTTCTGCAGAAGATTCTCGCGCGGAAATATCGATCGGAAACTTCACCCATACCGTGTCCGACGCGTAGTCCTCGTACTCGACTTCCGCTTCGGCGAGCGCGGTCTTTTCCACGACCGACCACATAACCGGCTTCGAGCCGCGATAGAGCGTGCCGTTCTGAGCGAACTTCATCAGCTCGCGCGCAATCTGCGCCTCGGCAAAAAAGTCCATCGTGCTGTAGGGATGCGCCCAATCGCCTTCGACGCCGAGGCGCTGGAACTCCACGCGCTGCACATCGATCCAGTACGAGGCAAAGGCGCGGCACTCTTTGCGGAATTCAATCAGCGCCGCCGGGTTCGACAAATCCGGCTTGGTCTTCCCGTTCGCGCGGTAGTTTTCCTCCTCGATCTTCCATTCGATCGGCAGGCCGTGACAGTCCCAGCCCGGCACATAGTTGGAATCGAAGCCGAGCATCTGCTGGCTGCGCGTCACCACGTCCTTGAGGATCTTGTTGAGCGCATGGCCGATATGGATGTTGCCGTTGGCGTAAGGCGGCCCGTCGTGCAGTATGAACTTCGTGCGACCGCTCGCGGCGGCGCGCAGCCGGCCATAGAGATCGAGCTTGTGCCAGCGCGCGAGCAGCTCGGGCTCCTTCTGCGGCAAACCGGCCCGCATGGGAAAGTCGGTCTTGGGCAGAAAGAGCGTCTCGCTGTAATCGCGCGCTTTTGTCGGCGTATCGGTCATGAGTGGCCTTCTAACAAGCCGATTGCGGGCCGGAAAGGGTACCTTCCGCCACGCCCGCGAAGCACGGCGGAACGCGTGCGCGAATTTGGCGTTGATTCGATGGATTGTCCGGGTGGGGAACCGAGGGGGAGGAGGGATCTGTGGAATATTTGCGGGCCGAGCGTGAAGTCCGCCATGCCCTGGTCATCAGCGATCCGCAGCCGGTGGCCAATGTCGACACCATGTGGTCGTCGGCCGGCCAAGCGGCGACGGTGGGCATCTTCCTGCTGCTGTTCGGCGGCTTTCTTTACATCGGCCGCGCCATCCTGCTGCCCGTCCTGGCCGCTGCCGTGGTCGCCTTGACGCTAGCGCCCCTGATCAAGGCGGCCAAGCGGCACGGCATTTCGCCCTGGATCACCGCCATACTCATCGTGTTGTTTTTCCTCGGAGCACTGGCCATAGCGGCGACCGCCATGGCCGGCCCGGTCAGCGAATGGATCGGCCGGGCGCCCGAAATCGGTGGCGTCATCAAGACCAAGCTGTCCGTGCTCGAGCAGCCGCTCGCGGCGTTGCGGCAGTTGGAGACGACGTTGTTCGGCGGCGACGCATCGACGGCGACGAGCGCGCCGGCGCCCAGCATGGTTCTGCCGGTGGTCGCGTTTGTCACGCCTGCGGCCGGCGAACTCCTGCTGTTCTTCGGTACCCTGGTGTTTTTCCTCGTCGGCCAGATCGAACTGCGCAAATACCTCGTGTCAATGTTCGGCGACCGCGATTCGAAGCTGCGCTTCATGAAAATCATGAAAGACATTGAGAAAAACCTCGCCGGTTACCTGACCGTGGTAACGTGCATCAATGCCGCAGTAGGTCTCATCGTTGCCCTCGGGGCGTGGCTGATCGGCCTGCCGAACCCCGTGATTTTCGGCGTGCTCGCCGCGGTGTTGAATTACGTGCCCTATGTCGGGCCGGCCGTTATGGTGGTGGTGCTGTTCGCCGTCGGTCTGGTGACATTTCCGTTCCTCAGTCACGCACTTATTGCGCCGCTCGGCTTTATTGCCCTCACGACGGCGGAAGGCCACTTCGTGACGCCGACGATCATCGGACGGCGAATCACACTCAACCCATTGCTGGTGTTTCTGGCGCTGGCATTCTGGACCTGGATGTGGGGTCCGGTCGGCGCGTTTCTCGCGGCGCCGCTGTCGATTATCGGGCTCGTCATTTTCAACCATTTATTCCCGGCCGACGAAGTGAAGCTCCCCGACTGAATGGAACCAAATGGAACTTTTGTCCCGGCTGGGCGCTTATCCGGGCAATTCGGCTTTCTCAACGCACGGAGATAGGCATGAACCCTGAGTTCAATCTGGCGTCTAATATCCGCGATTCGGTCAAGGATGCCCGTGACGGCGTGCATGAAGCCGGCAAAGCCGCTTCCGCCGCGTCGGGCGATATTCAGAGCGATCTGCAGGCGCTGCGCGACGATTTTGGGCGGCTTGCCGAGCAGGTCGGCGACATTCTCTCCCATAAAGGCAACGCCGCATGGCGGCGTGCCCGGACGAGCGTCGATGGCGTCGTTTCTGATGCCCAGGACAAGGGCCGCGAGGCCGTGGGCGCGGTGCGCGAAGTGTCAGACAACCTGGTCGGCGCGATCGACGATTCGCTCAGACAGCGGCCTTACGCCACGCTTGCCATTGTGGCCGGCCTCGCTTTCTTGTTCGGCGCAACATGGCGACGCTGATTGGAGGCGCTGATTAGCAAGGCTGAGTTGGCGTTGCCGAAGTTGACGGCACGCTGAAAATTTCCCGGTCGCTGAGCGCTGCGCGAGGACGCCATGTTGAAGGCATGGATGCATGATATGACGCTTGCGGTTCAGACGAGGAGCGGCATCGATTCTGCCGTTCTCGTCTGGTTCGCCGTCGTTGCAGTGGCGTTGCTAACGGCTTTCATCTTCTTGTGCGTGACCGCCTTCGAGTGGCTGTCGTTGCACTACGGCAGCGTCTTCGCCGGACTGATCATGGCCGGCATCTTCATTCTGATTGCGATTATCGGCCTCATCGTTTGTGCGCTGGCGCGACGCCGTATCAGGGAACGCGCCATCCTCGCGCGAGCGGCGCGCGCCCACGCGCCGTCGTGGCTCCTCGATCCGAAAATTCTCTCCGTCGCCATGCAGGCCGGTCGCACACTGGGTTGGCAGCGCATCGTGCCGGTCGCCTTGCTCGGCTTCATGGCCGCGCAATGGGCCCGCGAATATCGCGGGCATGGCGAGCAGAAGCCTTAAGCGCCGACCTGCGCGTCCTGCCAGCCAGAGTAATAGCGTTAAACACACCCCAAACTATCTTGTCATTGGCGCGAAAGCGTACCATCCTCATGGCTGGTTCATGAGGGAGCATAGCCATGAGGGCGGCAATTTCAGGCCTAACCGCTGCTTTTTTCGCGTTAGCAGGGCTTTCCGTGTGTCCGGCAGGCGCACAAGCTCAGACCTTTAACTTTCAAGTCTGCAACCAAAGCAGCGTGCCGGCGTCCGTTTCCGTTTCAAATCTCTCGGCCGTCGGCTCGAACCAATTTGTGGTCCAGGGCTGGTGGACCGTCAACGCCGGCACTTGCTCGATGCTCGGCAACTTTCCCCAAGGGTGGTTTTACTTCTACGCCGAGCAGACCAATTCGGGAGCGATTGTTTGGGGCGGCACCGGCCTGGCGCTCTGCGTCCAGTACCCAGGGCCGTATGAGCGCACGAATACAAGCGGCTTTACCTGCGCGCCTAATGAATTGAAGGGGTTCAACGCCGAACTGATCCCGAACACCACGGGCACATTCACGTGGACGTTGAACTAGCGGGCTCGCTGCCACGCGGAATAACTATCTTCCAACAAACGATTGAAGCAGAGCAGACGCCCGGGTCAGCTCTGCTTCGCTCGTCGGCAAAATCGGCCGCCGAAGTTATTTAACCGTATTGGCGGTCTTGGCCGCTGCGGTCGAGTTACCCGTCACGCCCGGCGCATGCATTTTCGTCGAAGACCGTTGCGTACCCGCCATATGTGCCTGCGCCATCGCTCCGGATGTCGCAGAGGCGCTATTTGCACTCGCCTTGAGCGACTCTGTCGTGCTTTGGGCAGATGCCGGTACGGCGAACAGGAGGGCAAGGCCCACGATGGGTGCGGCCATCGCTGCCATTTTGTTTGGAAGGCTCATTGGAAAACTCCTCATGGGAATTGGCTGTTGATCCAACATTCGTTCAGAGCAAGCCTATCGGGTCAGTATGGCAAAAAATAGCCGTCTTTGCCAATCGGCGAACCGATTGTTTTTCTGGATTATTTCAAGGATTTGCCGGAGGCGCGCCAGCCCGGCAAGGGATTTTATCTGCTTGCGGATATACTGCTCGCTATGCTGGCAGGTGCGGAGACCTTCGTCGGCATTGCGCGATTCGGCGAGAAGCTGCTCGATTTGCTGCGCCGATTCCGGCCGCTTCGCGATGGCACGAAGCCGCTCGAAAACCGCCTAGTCGCATCCACCCGACCTCGCGCCGCAGTCGCGAGAAAGCCTTGGATATTTCTTTAGTTCACGCTAGATCGGTGGAAATGCCTCACCTGCGCGCTTGAGCGCCTCTCGCGCCCGGCGACTATCGTCCCGCATCTGCCGCACCAACTGCTCGACCGAATCAAACACCTGCTCGTCGCGGATCCAGTCGATAAAGGCGACATCGATGCGCTGGCCGTAAAGGTCCCCGGTAAAATCGAACAAATACGCTTCGAGCAACACGGCGCCATTATCGAACATCGGCCGACGGCCGAAGCTTGCCACCCCATCGTAACGCCGCCCGCCGGCGGCGACGCGCACTGCGTAGATGCCGTTGCGCAAACCGCAGGCGACATCGAGGCGCAAGTTCGCAGTCGGGAAACCGAGTTCGTGCCCGCGCTTGTCGCCGTGGATCACGGTGCCGGCGACGAACCATGGGAAGCCAAGCATCTCCGCCGCTTCGCCGACGCGCCCAGTGGCCAGCGCATCGCGGATCGGGCCGGAGGAGACCGGCCGGCCGTTGTCTTCGAACCGCGGCACCACGTCGACCGTAAATCCGCGTTTACGGCCCTCGGCCTTGAGAAAATCGGGCGAGCCGGCGCGGTGCATGCCGAAATGGAAGTTGAAGCCGATGACGGCTCCGCTCACAGCAAACCGTTCGACCAGGATCCGCGCGACGAATTCCTCGGCCGTAAGGTTGGCCAACGCGGCGTCGAAGGTCAGGACGATCGCGCTGTCGAGCCCGGTCGATGCCAGCAGACGCAATTTTGCCGCCTCGTCGGTCAGTCGGAAGAGCGGCTCGTCGGGGTTGAAGAAGGCGCGCGGATGCGGCTCGAAGGTCAACGCCGCCGCCGGCCGGCCGAGCGCTTTGGCCCGCGCCAGCGCTGCTGCGATCACGGCCCGATGGCCCCGATGAACGCCGTCGAAATTGCCGATGGCGACGACAGCGCCGCGCACGGCATCATCGGGCGCACAATCGCGCACGACGAGGAAGCTTTTCGTCGACATCGGCCTTCAATGGTTAAGAAACTCGCAAGTCGTAGGTGCCGTCGCCGCCGCCACAAGTCAAGCAGGCCCGACCAGCAAAGGCTGTGCGAGCGCTGCCCGTTCCCGCGATTAACCTGATCTTCAAACACAAGTGGTAATTCTGTGCCGGGGCAGAGCTGCGTCGGGGGCACTCTGCCGCCATTTGAAGCAGCCGACATCGTCGGCCGCGCTTCATTGGCGCACGCTAGGGACACAGAGCGATGGCGCTCGATCCGTCAATGTCGGTACTCGTCGTCGATGACTACAGCACCATGGTACGCATCATCCGCAATCTTGTTGCGGCAGCTCGGCTTCGAGGATGTCGATGACGCCAACGATGGCGCCGCGGCGCTCGCCAAGATGCATGCCAAGCGCTACGGCCTCGTGATCTCTGATTGGAATATGGAGCCGATGACTGGCTACGACCTACTGCAGACAGGTGCGCTCCGATCCCGGTATCGGCAAAACGCCGTTCATCATGGTGACGGCAGAATCCAAGACCGAGAACGTGATCGCGGCGAAGAAGGCCGGCGTCAACAATTACATCGTCAAGCCGTTTAATGCGCAAACGCTAAAGTCCAAGATCGAGGCGGTGTTCGCCGAGAAACAACTGGACGCCGAGCCCACCGCGTAGCGCTCGTCGCAGAGTGCATCCGGGAAACGGCATTTTCACCAGACAAGTCCGCGCATGACCGCCTTGGGCGCGACGCCGGCGGCGGCAAAGATCGCCTTCAGGGCGTTGAGATCGGGCGCCTCGCGTTCACCGAAATCTCCGGCGTGGATGCCGGAGATGACGAACAGGCTGTCGAGCCCGAACGCAGCCGCGCCCTTGAGGTCGGTGCGCACCGAATCGCCGACTGCGAGCACCCGCTGCAGCGGCGGCGCGTTACCGCCGCGCAACGCCGCGGCTTGGCCAGCGCCGCTTGGTAGATCGGCGCATGCGGCTTGCCGCAGTAGAGCACCTCGCCGCCGAGCGCGGCGTAAGCGTCCGCCAGCGCGCCGGCGCAATAGACCAGAGTCTCGCCGCGCTCGACGACGATGTCGGGATTGGCGCAGACCATGAACAGCGCGCGCGTGCGCATCGTCGCGAGCATGTCGCGATAGCTGTCCGGCGTTTCCGTCGTGTCGTCGAACAGGCCGGAGCACACCACGTAGTCGGCCGCCTCGAGCGGCGCGAACGCGACGTCAAGGCCGGTGAAGATCGGCAGATCGCGTTCCGGGCCGAGATGAAAAATGCTCTGGCCGCGCCGGCGTCGACGATGCTGCGCGTGACGTCGCCGGAGCTGGTGATCGCGTCATAGGCGTCGCGCGGAACGCCGAACCGGTCGAGGATGCGGACGACGGCGGCGCCCGGCCGCGGCGCATTGGTGAGGAGGATCACCGTGCCGCCCCGGTGCGAAACCGCATCAGCGCCTCGCAGGCTGGCGCAAAGGCGGCAACGCCGTTGTGAACGACACCCCAGACGTCGCAGAACAGCACGTCGTAGTCGCGCGCCAGCGGTGCAAATCGCTCGACGAGCGCAGGCACGGTACTTTCCGACATCACCGCGCCGGACGAAACCATCGCGGCAGCGGAGCAGGCGACGGTCAGCTGGCTGCATCATGCGGATGATTTCAAGTGCGCGCGCTGCCGGTGCGGGCGAGCTGGGCGAGCCCACTGCGCGCCGGGCCGACAGCGTCGGTTTTTGCGGGTCCGCTGTTGGCAGGCTCGGTTCCGGCCGGCGTCCGCTGGCGACAACGCCTTGCAGCGCTTCGGCGCGCACCGGGCGCGGCGGCGAGAACAAATAGCCCTGGCCGAAGCGCACATCGTAATCGAGCAGATCGACCACGGCGCCTTCGCTCTCGATCCGCTCGGCGATGAGGTCGATGCCGAAGCGGCCGAGCAGATCGGAGAAATCGGCCGGATGGATATCGGTCGAGGCGGCGCCGACCCGATTGAGCAGCAGCGTCGCCGGCACCTTGATGAAGCGAAAGCCGCGCTCGGTCAATTCGCGCGGCTCGACCCGCAGGTCGGTGAGATTGTCCATGGAGAAACGAAAGCCGCGCTCCGCGAGTGCGGCGAGGCTTTCGTGCTCGATCGGACCCATGGCGCGAACCGCGCTTTGGGTGAATTCGAACACCAGGCGTGCGCAATCGCGCGGTTTGCGTCGACGAATTCGAGGAATTGCGGAAAGCCGGCGTCCGTCAGCGTCGCACCGGACAGATTGCAGAACAAGCCGATGTCGCGGTTCTTGAGCAAGCAGGCGCCGCGCCACCTGTACGCAGCGCAGGACCGAAAGATTGTCGAGCTTCGGCAATAGCGCGCCGGCCTCGGCATAGCTCAAGAAATCGCCGGCCGGAACGACATCCCCGTTCTCCGCCTTGAGCCGTGACATTGCTTCGTAGTAGCGCACCTTGCGCTGCGGCAAGGTCACGATGGGTTGCAGGTAGAGATCGATCTTGCTGCCATCGATGGCGCTGCCGATCGCGGCAATGATGCCGTCCCGGTCGAGGCCGGAGAAGGCCGCTATCTTGCGCTCGACTGGCGCTGCGGCCGCCGCGGTTGCGGGATCGAAGGTTTTGGCCGGTAGCGTCGGACCGACCGGGCCCGACGCGGCAAAAGCTGCAGGCGCCGCGCCCGGCCCGCGATCGCTGCCGAGCGCAGCGTCATGCTGCGCAACCGACTCGGCAAGTTGCTTGACCAGGGTCGAGAGCTCCTCGATTTCGGCGGCGAGCGGCTGGGCAGTCGCCAGCGCCCGCTCGAGGACCAATTCGACCTTGGTCTCCATGGACGTGAGCCGGCGGCCGAACTCCGCGAGCTGACGGGCCAGATCGCCCGAGCCGCGGCCGAGATTGGCGATCTGGTTGCTGACTTCGGAGCGATCGCGCGTGCGGGCAGCAATGGTATTGTAGACCGCGAGCGCGGTCAGCACCGCAAGCGCCACCAGGGCCGAACTCCGCACCGGTGAGCCCAAACCGGAGATAAACCACAAAGCCGAGCGACCCGGCGATGAGCACCATGCAGAACGGCAATGAAGATGGCGCTGATGCGCACCATGTCAGACCCCCGCTATGCCTCACGCCGGACGACAGCCAACTTACACCGAAAGGTGCCCCGCGAAGAACCAAATCCGGTCCTTCACGAACCCACGAAGGACAATTCGCGCCGAATTTCATCAGTGTCCACAAGCGCTGCGCCGCCGCAAGTCCGCCCGTTTGCGTAGCAAACCTTGGGACACGGTCTTATAACGCCATTTCGAGCGGCGGCGATGATCGCCGCGATTATCGGCGCTGATGTCCCGATGACCGAAATGCCCACGACTTCGCCCCTGTCGAAGCTGACGCCGGCGCCCGTATGGCGAATGATCGGCTGGATCGAGAGCCGCCCGCGGACCGCTTTCGCCGGCTTCCTCGCCCTGCATTTCACCCTTTGGACCGCACTGCCGACGCTGCTTTACGCCAACCTGCCGCTCGATCTGATCGAGGCGTTAACCTACGGCCGCGAGTGGCAACTCGGCTCGGACAAGCTGCCGCCATTGCCGTGGTGGCTCGTTGAGGTCATGCACCGGCTACTTGGGGTGGACGCCGCCTATTACGCGCTGGCGCAGATCGCGGTCATCGTCGCCTTCGTCGCAGTCTGGGCAACCGCGCTGCCGCTCGTCGGCGCGACCGGCGCGCTCGTTGCCGTGCTGATTATCGACGGCATGCATTACTTCCAGTATACCGCGGTGAAATTCAACCACGACGTCATTCAGCTGCCGTTCTGGGCGCTGGCTGGCTACGCCTTTCACGGCGCGCTCAAGCGCAGCCGCGTCGGATATTGGCTGCTGCTCGGCTTCGCCATCGGAGCGGCAGTGTGGGCAAAGTATTTTGTCGTCGTTCTGGTGGCACCTTACGCGCTCTTTTTGCTGTTCGATCGGGAGGCACGCCGGGAGCTGGTGCGGCCCGGCCCTTGGCTCGCCGTTGCCGTCGCCTTCATTGTCATGGCGCCGCATCTCCTGTGGCTGCTTCAGAACGATTTCTTGCCCTTCGCTTATGCCAGCGGACGCGCCGCGCCGGTGCGCGGATGGTACGACCATCTGCTGCGTCCTGCGATTTTCACCGCGAGCCAGATCTTCTTCCTAGCGCCCACATTTTTCATTGCGGGAGCACTGCTGTGGCCACGACCGAAGATCGAGGAAACGAGTTCGACAGACGCCTTCGACCGCCGGATCGTGACGCTGCTGGCGTTCGGACCGGGCGCCGCCATGATCGCCCTAACGGCAGTAAGCGGACGCGGCACCGTCGCAATGTGGGGCTACCCGTTGTGGCTCTATATTGGTCTTTGGATCGTGATGGTCGTATGCCCCCTATTCGATGCCGACCGGATTATGCGCGTCGTTGGGGCATGGGCAACGGTATTTGCCGCCTTCGTCATTGTCTTCGTCGCCAATTATTCGGTTTTGCCCTTATTCGATCACCGCTACCGTGCCGTGTTCTTTCCAGGCGACAAACTTGGCGCCGTCCTGACGCAGCGCTTTCACGACGCGACAGGAGGACCGCTGCGCTACGTGATCGGCTCGATGTGGGACGCCGGCAACCTCGCGCATTATTCGCCGGATCAGCCGCAGGTGCTGATCGACGGGCTGCCCCGCCGCGCGCCGTGGATCGACCTCGACGACCTGCGCGCCAAAGGGGCCGTGGTGGTGTGGACAGACGGCGATCGTGCAAACTTGCCGGAGCAATTTGCCGGCATCGCCAGCGATGCCGAGGTGGGCGAGCCTTTCACGCTTGCGATGCGCCGTGGCAGTGGCGCGGTGCGTGTCGGATGGGCGATCGTCAAACCGCAGTAAATGAAGTCTGCCGCAGCCGGACTACGCAACGCCGTCTGTTAGCCCTTGACGCCAAGCAGGAAGAGCGTGGCGCCGGCCACGGAGCACGCAATCAGGGTCGTTGCAGCATTGAGCTTGAAACGGAACACGGCAATCGAGGCGGCGATAAACAACACAAGCGCCCACGGCTGCAGGCTCGCCATGTTCGGCGCATCGAAATCCAGCCATCCGATCCGAAGCGGTTCAACGTCATCAAACAAGGTGCGGATGCCGAACCAGACCGAGAGGTTCACGATCATGCCGATCGCCGCCGCGGTGACGGCGTTCAGCGGACCATTCAGAAGTGTGTTACCGCGCAAGCCCTCGATGAACGGCGCAATCACGAAAATCCACAGGAAGCAGGGCAGGAATGTCATCCACGTTGCGAGCAATCCGCCGAATGTCGCGGCCAGCAGCGGCGGCAATGAACCCGGCTCGCGATAGGCGGCGAGGAAACCCAGGAATTGGGTAACGATCATGATCGTGCCGGGCACCATTTCACCCATCGCGATGCCGTCCTGCATCTCGCGGGCGGATATCCAGTGATAGGAATCGACGACCTGTTGCGCCGCATAAGCAATGACCGCATAGTCACCGCCGATCTGCATCAGCGCCACCTTGCCGAACAACAACGTGATCTGCGTGTAGATGCTCGCCGAGCCCAAGACGGCGAGCAGCACGATGACCGGCGCGATCCAGAGCGCGAGCCATGTTGCCAGGGAGCGAATGAACTGCGCCGTGCTGGGCCGGGTGTGGTCGGCCAACTCGTCGTCCTCATCCGCACCAATCAAGCCGCCAATCGAGGCGGGCGCGGCGCCGGCGAAGACTTGCAGGCCCGCCAGAACGGCAATGAAGCCAATCAGCGCGGCGCCCAAGATGATGATCGGGAACGGCACCTTGAAGAACGCGCCGACGAACGCGAGCACCGCGATAGCAATCATCAATCGGCCGCGAAGCAGGTGTCGCCCGAAGCGCAGGATGGCTGCCGCCATGATGGCCATGATGGCAGGCTTTACGCCGAGAAAGATGGCTTCGCCCACCTGCGAAGTCGGCCCCGGTGACATAGCCGAAGCTCAGCGCCATCATGCAGATCACGCCCGGCAGGATAAAAAGTCCGCCGGCGATAATGCCGCCGATCGTGCGATGCGCCAGCCATCCGACATAGATGGAAAGCTGCTGCGTCTCCGGGCCGGGCATGGCGATGCAGTAGCTCAGCGCGTGAATGAAGCGTTCTTCGGAGATCCAACGCTTTCCGTGCACGAGCAACCGATGCATGGTCGCGATTTGCAAAGCCGGCCCGCCGATGCCGGCGAATGAGACATGCGTCCATATGCGGAGCGCATCACGAAGGCTGGCGCGATCTAACGCCGGCACTTCGCGCTTTGGCTCACTTATTCTGACGATTGCATCCATGATCGTAGGTCAGCGGCTCCCGGCCGGTATTGCGAGGGATCGAGACGCTATAGGTCAAATCGCGGCAGATAGCGCGGGAAAACCTTGATCAGATCAAATTGTGATCTCTTTATGCCATTACGCCACCGCACGTATGCACTTCGCCCGATTTTCTCGAAAATCTCGCCGATCTGCGCCGCGCTGACGATCAGCGGCGGGGTCAATGCGAGCGTCTCGCCGGTGATGCGGACCATGAGGCCTTCGTCGTGGAAAGCGCGGTCCATGGCCTCGGCGGCGCGCTTGCCGAAGCCGCCGGGCCGCGAGGCGAGGTCGATCCCAGCGGTCAGGCCAACGGTGCGGATGTCGAGCACGCCCGGCAACGCCTTGAGCGACATTGCGGCGTCGGCAAAGACCGGCTCCAGCGCCTTCGCCCGCTCGAACAGTTTTTCGTCGCGATAGACATCGAGCGTCGCGAGACCGGCGGCGCAGGCGAGCGGGTGCGCCGAATAGGTATAGCCGTGGAATAGCTCGATCGCTTGCTCGGGACCGTGCATGAAGGCGTCATAGACGCCCTCGCGCGCAATGACGCCGCCCATCGGGACGGCGCCGGAGGTCACGCCTTTGGCGAACGTGATCATGTCAGGCGTCACGCCGTAGCGCTCGGCGGCGAAGGCGTACCCAAGGCGGCCGAAGCCGGTGATCACCTCGTCGAAGATCAGCAAAATACCGTGGCGGTCGCAGATGGCGCGGAGCCGTTCGAGGTAACCCTTGGGCGCCGGCAGTACGCCGGTCGAGCCGGCCATCGGCTCGACGATGACCGCGGCGATGGTCGAGGCGTCGTGCAGCGCGACGATGCGTTCGAGATCGTCGGCGAGATGCGCGCCCCATTCCGGCTCGCCCTTGGTGAAAGCCTGCTGCTCGCGGCTATAGGTCGCCGGCAGATGGTCGACGCCCGCAAGGAGCGAACCAAAGAATTTGCGGTTGTTGACGATGCCGCCGACCGAAATGCCGCCGAAGCCAACGCCGTGATAGCCGCGCTCGCGGCCGATGAGGCGGCTGCGCGCGCCCTCGCCGCGCACGTGGTGATAAGCGAGCGCGATCTTGAGCGCGGTATCGACGGCTTCCGAGCCCGAATTGCAGAAGAACACCCGATCGAGATCGCCGGGCGCGAGTGCGGCGATCCGGCTTGCGAGCTCGAACGCCTTGGGATGGGCGAATTGAAATGCGGGCGCGTAGTCCAATTCCGCCGCCTGGCGCTGGATGGCGGCGACGATCGGATCGCGGTTGTGGCCGGCATTGGTGCACCACAGCCCCGCAGTCCCGTCGAGCACCGCGCGGCCTTCGGGCGTGAAGTAGTGCATGTCCTTGGCGCGCGCGATCAGCCGCGGCGCGCGCTTGAAGGCGCGATTAGGGGTGAACGGCAGCCAAAACGATTCGAGATCGTTGGGAGCTATCGCGCTGCTGCGATCGGCCTGCGCCATGAAGCACCTTTCTCTGGCATTCTCGCACTATACGGCGACAACGACCTTCGGCACGATAGGCGCCGCGATAAATCAAGACCATTGCTTGCCGCTTCCGGGCGCGACTGCTACCAACCGCGCCGTCCCCGGAACGAAGAGGACGGCGGATGGCCGACAAATCCACCAAGCTCAAGGCGCGGCTGCCACGCGGACTTGCCGACCGCCCGCCCGGCGAGATCGCGGCGACGCGCGCTATGATCGAGAAAATTCGCGCGGTCTACGAGCTTTACGGCTTCGAGCCGGTAGAGACCCCGGCGATCGAATACACCGACGCGCTCGGCAAATTCTTGCCCGACCAGGACCGGCCGAACGAGGGCGTATTCTCGTTCCTCGACGACGATGAGCAATGGCTGTCGCTACGCTACGATCTGACCGCGCCGCTCGCCCGCTATGTCGCGGAGAATTTCGACACGCTGCCGAAGCCGTACCGCTCGTATCGCTACGGCTATGTATACCGCAACGAGAAGCCGGGGCCGGGCCGGTTCCGGCAGTTCATGCAGTTCGATGCCGATACGGTGGGCTCGGCGTCACCCGCAGCAGATGCGGAAATCTGCATGATGGCTGCGGAAACGATGGAGGCGCTCGGCATTCCGCGCGGCTCATACGTCGTGAAGTTAAGCAATCGAAAGATACTCGATGGCCTATTGGAGGTAATCGGCCTGAATGCCGAAAAAAATGCGAACCGTCGTCTCACTGTTCTTCGTGCAATGGATAAATTCGATCGCTTGGGCGATTCCGGCGTCAGACAGCTGCTCGGTACAGGCCGCAAGGACGAACTCGGGAGATTTCACCAAAGGCGCCGGGCTCGATGCAGCTTCTATCGAAACGGTTATGAGCGTTTTTGAACCTATCGCTGATGCCGGTGAAAAGATTGCACAAATTGATTTGCGAATGAAGGACAGTCAAGTTGGGCAGCGAGGTCGCAAAGAACTCGAAGAGATTGCCGAGATAACCGCTGCTTCCGGCTATTCAGACGGGCGCATTCGCATCGACCCTTCCGTCGTCCGCGGCCTCGAATATTACACCGGGCCTGTCTTCGAGGTGGAGCTGACGTTCTCGACCGACAGCACCGATGGTTCACCGCGCTTCGGTTCGGTCGGCGGCGGCGGTCGCTACGACGGATTGGTGTCACGCTTTCGCGGCGAGCCGGTGCCGGCGACGGGGTTTTCCATCGGCGTATCGCGGCTCATGGCCGCGCTCCAGCATCTGGGCAAGATCGAAACAAAACCGCGGCCCGGCCCGGTGGTCGTCACGGTATTCGACAAGGACCGCGTCACCGATTATCAGCAGATGGTCGCGTCGCTGCGCAATGCCGGCATCCGCGCCGAGCTTTATCTCGGCGCCGGGAAATTCGGGCCGCAAATGAAATACGCCGACCGCCGCAACGCGCCCTGCGTCGTCATCCAGGGCTCCGACGAGAAGGCCAAGGGCGAAGTCACGATCAAGGATCTGATCGTCGGCGCCGAGCTATCGAAGCTTGAAAAAGGCCGCGAGGAACACCTTCAGAAGCAAGCCGAGGCGCAGCGCGCGGTGCCCGAGCCGCAGCTCGTCGAGGCGGTGCTGGCGGTGCTGGCGCGCCACGGGCTCGCTTCACGCTGACGCGAAAAGCCGCCGGCTTCACTTCGTCCAGGGCGATGGAATAAAGCAGCACTTTGTGGGTTCACCTCGCAGTAACCGTGGTCTAATCTATCGATTGTCCTGACGGGGTTTCGGGCCTGGGGCTGAGGCTGTGGGTAACACGTTCGTCAAGCGGCCATTGGGGCGGCGCATCCTCGCGCTCGTTGCCGCGTACGCAATTGCGCTGTCAAGTCTGATCGCGAGTTTCGGCATCGCCCGCGCTGCCGCCGAGACCGCTGCCCAGCCGGATGGCATTATCTGCCACACCGTTGTGTCAGGAGAGCCCGCACCCTCGGGTGACGAAGGCAACAGCAAAAGCTGCGTCGACAATTGCTGCATCGGCTGTGTGATGCTGCTGGCAGCACTGCCGCCACCGTCGGCAAACGCGATCTCCGCGCCTTCCGCGTCGAGCGGACGGATTGAACGGCCCGCCGCCGCCGCGCTTATCGGCCGTCCCGAAGCAAAATCTCATCGATCGCGAGCGCCGCCACAGACGGCATGACCCTGGCGCGGCTCTGCCGCGCTGCCGTCGCATCCGTCTGTGTTGGAGCATCGTGCCATGCCTACCCGATCGTCGATTGGCGCCCTCGCATTTGCGGCGAGTATCGGCCTCTGCGCCCCCTTGCGCGCGAAACTGCCAATCAAACCGAAGCGCTGCCGCAAATTCAGGTCACAGCCAAGCGGGCGCCAGTGAAGAGACCGGCACGCCGGCCTCGTCCGCCTGCCCGCACCGTGGCACCACCCGTGTCGGCGCCCCCTTCGACAACGGTGGCCGCGGCCCCAGGCGGCGCGATAACCGGAGGCGTGCCGCCGATCGTTACGAGATTTCAATTGCCGCAGGAATCTTTCAGCATCACCGCCCAGCGGATCGAGGAAACGATCAACCTCAAGGACCCCGAAGATGCCGTCAAATACATGCCCAGCCTGTTCGTGCGAAAGCGCAATGACGGCGACAACCAGGCGGTGCTCGCGACCCGGACTTGGGGGCTGAACTCCAGTGCGCGCACGCTGATCTATGACGATGATCTTCTCATCTCAGCGCTGATCGGCAACAACAATTCCGGCGCCTCGCCGCATTGGAATTTGGTATCGCCGGAATCAATCGCACGCATCGACTTTCTCAACGGACCTTACGCGGCGATGTACCCGGGCAATTCCATCGGCGGGGTGCTGCTCATCACCACGAAGATGCCGGACAAGTTCGAAACGATCATCAAAGAAACGGTCTCCGTCCAGCCCTGGAACCAGTACGGCACCAAGAACACCTACGTGACCAGCCAGACCAGCGCGTCGGCTGGCGACCGCACCGGCGCATTGTCGTGGCTCGTCAGTGCCAATTATCTCGACGGCTTCCAGCAGCCATTAACCTACACGACCAATGCAACGGCGCCCGCGGGAACGTCCGGGACCATCGGCGCGCTGAACAAGCAAGGCGTAACGGCCGATGTCGTCGGTACCGGAGCGCTCATTCACAGCCAGCAAACCACTGCAAATCTCAAGCTCGCTTACGACTTTCTGCCTTCGATCCGCGGCACGTATTCGCTCGGCATATGGAATAACATCCAGACGTCCAATCCGCAGACTTATCTGACGTCGACGGCGACCGGCGCATCGACCTTGGGCGGCGTCGCGAGTTTTGCCGGCAATGAGTACACCTGGAACCAGACGCACATGAGCAATGCCGTGTCGCTCAAGAGCGACACGAAGGGCGTGTACGATTTCGATTTCTCGGCATCGAGCTACAACTATCTGCAGGATATCCAGCTCAATCCGTACACCGTCACGCCGACCGGGGTCGGCTATTCGGGGAACGGCAAGATCACCCGCAACGATGGAACGGACTGGCAGAACGCCGATGCCAAATTCATTTGGCGCCCCGCCGGGGCCGATGGCGCCCACGAGTTCAGCTACGGTATCCATGGCGATCGGTATTTTTTCGACAACCCGGTCTATGCGTCGTCGATCTGGAGCAATGCGTCCACCGGCACCGGCCAGGTCTATTCCGACGGCGTTGGTGAAACGCGCACCGGCGCGCTCTGGGCCCAGGACGCCTGGAAGATCATTCCCGCCCTGAAGCTAACGCTTGGCGGGCGGCTTGAAACTTGGCGCGCGCTGGACGGCTTCAACCTCAACACAAATCAAAGCGCCACGGGCGTCATCACCTCAACGGCCGGCGTCGATCAACCCGAGCTAAGTTCCACCAACTTCTCGCCAAAGGCGTCCTTGTCGTTCGATCCGAACAAGGACTGGAACGTGACGGCAAACTTCGGCGAGGCCTATCGCTATCCGACCGTCACCGAACTCTACCAAAACATAACGGTCAACGGCGTCGCTGCCTTCGCCAATCCGCTGCTGGCGCCGGAGCAGGATCTGAATGCGGAACTGAATATCGAGCGCAAATGGGATGACGGCCGGGTCCGGCTGACTGTGTTCGATGAGCGAACCAACAACGCCATCATCTCACAGACCAATCTCGCGACCAATCCGGCGACCGGCGCCCAGGTTCCCACCACCACTATCGGCAATGTCGCCGCCATCAGGATGGAGGGCATCGAACTGTCGGCCGACAAGAACAACGTGGCGATCAAGGGCCTGCAGCTTTTCGGCAGCGTGACCTATGTCGATTCCCGCATCCTGTCGGACCCAACCTGGGCCGGCACCAACCCTCTGACCGGCCTGCCGGATACCGTGGTTGGCAAACATGTGCCGTATGTCCCGGATTGGCGCACCAAGTTCGGCTTTACCTACCGGCCGGACGAGAACTGGGCTTGGACGGTGGCCGCCCGCTACAGTGGCAAGCAGTTTTCGACGCTCGACAACACCGATGTTGTTTCCCATGTCTATGGTGCCTTTGACGACTACTTTGTCGTCGACACGAAGATCCACTACGAAGCGACGGAGAGCTTCTCGTTCGATTTCGGCATCGATAATCTATTCAACGAGCAATATTTTCTGTTCCACCCGTTCCCGGGCAGGACCTACGTGCTGGCCGCGAAATATAAATTTTAGAGCCGCGGCAGTGTCCGTCGCTCTTGAGGCCCCCGCTCATCAGCGGCCTAGACAAGTGCGGACGCTCCCTATACATACCCCCTACCCTATAATTGAGAAGCTTAGCCTGTAAAGCGAGGAGCAGCGTCGGACATGTCTCACACGCAACGTGAAAAGCTGAAGCTTCTCAATCGGGTCAGGCGCGCGCGGGGTCAGATCGACGCGGTCGAGCGCGCTCTCGAGGAGGAAAAAGGCTGCGCCGCAGTGCTGCACCTCATCGTCGCGGCGCGCGGCGCCATCAACGGCCTGATGACCGAGGTGATCGAGGATCACATCCGGCTTCACGTGGTCGATCCGGCCAAGGATGCCGAGCGCACGCGCGGCGCCGATGAGCTGATCGAGGCCGTACAGGCCTACCTGAAATGAATCCATAGAACACGCAACGGGATGCACATGGCGGAACTCCGCGCCGGCCGACCACCAGCACGTATTTCTTGGTGAAGCCCATGAAAGCAACGAACGCCGCACCTGGATGGTGATCGCGCTGTGCAGTCTCATGATGGCCGCAGAGATCGTCGGCGGCTTGTTGTTCGGCTCGATCGCGCTTGTCGCCGACGGGCTGCACATGTCGACGCATGCCAGCGCGCTCTTGCTCGCCGCGCTCGCTTACCGCTATGCCCGGCACCATGTCGACGACGAGCGTTTCTGCTTCGGCACCGGCAAGCTCGGGGATCTGGCGGGATTTGCAAGCGCCATCGTGCTTGCCATGATCGCGCTGCTGATTGGTTACGAGGCCGTGACGCGTTTCATCTGGCCGGTTCCGATCAACTTCAACGAGGCTATTCCGATCGCGGCCCTCGGCTTGATCGTCAATGTCGCGAGCGTGCTGCTCCTCAGCGGCGGGAGCCGGCATCACGATCACGGCCATAGCCACGCCCACGTCCGGGCACAGCCATGACCATGATGCAACCCACACGCCGCAAACCTCGGCGCATCGCGACAATAATATGCGCGCCGCCGTCGTTCATGTGCTGGCGGACGCTGCGGTTTCGGCCCTCGTCATCGTCGGTCTGTTGTTCGGGCGATTTGCCGGCTGGTCCTGGATGGACCCGGTCGTGGGTCTCGCCGGCGCCATCGTCATCGCCGCATGGTCCTATGGTCTGGTGCGCGATACCGGCGCCGTTCTGCTCGACATGAATCCCGATCGCGGCATGGCGGAGCGGATGCGCGCGATGATCGAGACCGACGGCGATCGATTGACCGACCTGCATTTATGGCGTCTCGGCCCCGGCCACCTCGGCGCGATTCTCTCGGTGACGACGCCGCAGCAGCGCGAAGCGGAATACTATCAATCGCTGCTCACCCGGTTTCACGCTCTGTCGCACGTTACGGTACAAGTACAGCATCAAGCGCGGCAGCTCTGAGTTCGGCTGCTAAAACTGCGTGTGAAGCCGCGCAGCAAAAGCATTCACCGGCCCGCGGTCGGTGTTGTATCCGGGGTTGGCGATGAACTGATAATCGAGGGAGAGCGCGCACCGAGGATGACAACGCGTAGTTGTAATAGGCCTCGAAGATCTTCTCCAGGCCCGGATTGGGCAAGTGTCCGTCGCCGATTAGGATGCCCAAGCCGCCGGCGTTGAAAAACGCCTCGTGGACGCCGGAAATGCCGTTGACAACGCCGGCTACTCCCACCGTGTCGTCCGGCCTGCCCCATTGCCTGCCGGACAGCGACAAGCCTGCCGATACGGTACGGTCGATGTCAGTGAAGTCCCAAGGCTCGACATTGCCGTCGGCCCAGCCGGCACGAGCGAATAGCCCGAGGTCCTGGGTCAGCTGCTGCTCCAGATTGACACTTACTCCCGGCCGGCTGGTGTAGGCGCGCACCGCGGTGATGTCGGCGGGCAGACCGGTCGCGGCGGCGAGTGCAACGGCATCGGCGAAGTCGCCGGCCCGGCCGCGGCTGAGGAAGCCGGTGACCTTGATCTTGCCGGGCTGACCCATCAGCTCGTAGCGGTTCTCGATTTCACCGACCATCTGGAATTGGTCGAAGGTCGGGTCGAGACCGAAGCTTGCCGGGCTGATGCCGCCGGCAGGCGCTGCCGAGAGGTCGAAAACGCCGCCGCGCAGCGTCCAGTTGCCCTGGTACCATTCGGCGGCCGTGCCGTAGCTGTAGCCCCAGCCGTCACCGGCATAGTCGAACGTGCCGGCATTGACGAGCGACCAGTTCAGGAAATCGCTTTTGGGATTGTTGGCATATTTGTTGGTGTCGAAGACGTCGACAATCGCGAACTTGCCGAGCCAGATTACCAGCCGGTTCGCAGTTCGCGAGCCGGCGAACTGATTGACGTCGGCATCCACTTTCTCGGTAGCGCCGCCGAGATCGATGGTCTGCCGGACGAAAGTAGCGCTGCAACCGCGCGTAAGGGTAGGACGAACCGAGCTTATAGGCTTCGGCGCTCAAAAATCCGGCCGCCCCATGCGTGTTCGCGACACCGAAACCCTGATCGACCTCCGGATTGAACCACAGTTCGGCGCCCTGCCACAGCCGCACGCCGGCATAAAGCGTCGCATCGTTGGTCTCGCGACCTTGGCCCGTTGCGGGCAGACTGTTGGCCCCCTCGTAGGGCGATCGCATTGCCGGGTAGCCCTGCCAGACAAACGTGGTCTGGCCGTGCAAGCTAAGCCGATCCAAATCCGGGATCCCTGGCGCCATTGCTGCCCCGCCCGCCGGCGCCGCAGCGCCGAACCGGTAATTCAAACCGGCGCGCAGCTCCTGCAGTGCGAAATTCGAGGCGAAGCGCTGTCCCGCGGACGGAAACAACGCGCTGCTGTTGCCGTAGCCGGTAAACAGATATTCGAGACTCGCGGCCCAGTGCGGCGCCACCGGCACCTCGATGCCGGCGCCGCCTGCCCAGCCCAGTCGCCACAAGAACGCCGAGTTGGTCGTACCGCTTGCCAGTTGCGTCACTGTCAGCCGGTCGTACGCCCAGGCGAAACCGCCAGTCGCATAAAACAGCCAGTTGCCGGGCGCATAACCGATGCGCGCCCGTACCGTGCCGAACGACAGCATCGTTTCGCTGTAGCTCTCCGCGCCGCCGGTTGTTGGCGAGAAAAACGTCGAGGTGCCGCCAATGGAGATGCCCGAAAGATTCGGCCATGCCGGGAACGATGCATTCACCTCGGCGCCGATGACCATGCGGTTCGGGAGCATATAATCGTAGCCGGCCTGAAGCCCGGCGAAGAAGCTTCCCGTCTCGCTGAAGGCGTCGAACGGTTGATAGAGACTGAGCGTGCCGGAGACGCCGGGCGCCGTCATCCAATCCGAGCGTCCCCAACCATCGCCGAGATGACCGCCGAGATAAAATCCATTCCAGTCATTGGTGACGGCGGTGCTCGGTGGCGGCGCCTTGGTCAACAGAATGCCATCGGCCGCAGCGCTGCCAACGCAACCAATGACGGCGGCAGCCGTCGAGGCAGCCAGCCAAAGTCGAGAAGACCGGCGCAATCCGATCATCGTCGTGCGGGTCATCGCCCTTCTTCGCCTTCCCAGACTCTGCACCGCAAAGCCCAGTGGCATTTCAGAGAAGAACTCGCCGCCGACAGTTGCGGGGCAGCTCCGGATTTGGCTCGCCGTCGGGAATGGCGAACTGCACCGGATTCCCTCTTGGCCGGCCAACGCGGCCAGCACAGAATGGATTGAATGAGCGCGCGGCGTTCGTGTCAAGCCGACAGGCATACTTGGATAGAAAGTGTCGCATTCCTGCCACGCGGCAGTGCCTGTAACGCTATTACATTGAAAATCGGCCCGGCCGAGGCGCGATCAGACGAGCAGACTCAAAGCATATTGATCTGGATGTCCGGCGGCGCCTCGCGCGATCAGAATTTCTTCGACACGCCGAGGAAGTAGCCACGGCGCGGGCCATATTGCGGAGCGAAGACGCCGATGCCGCTGCCGTTGCGGATCAGATAGACGCTGTCGAGCAGGTTGACGACGTCGAAGCGTACCGTGACCGGCTTGGAGTCGTCAGGCAGCAGAAATTCCCGGGCGATGCCGATATTGAACTGGGCATAGGGCGCCACCGTGCTGATATTGGCGTCGCCATCGCGCATGCCGCTGCCGTAGATCATGTCTGCGCTGAGCCGCGTGCCGCACCAGGAACTCCACGGCGACCACGTCCCAGCGGCATGGGGCGCACTGCCGAAAACCTCGGCGGCGGTGCCCGGTCTGCCGCAGAATTGATAGGAGGCGCCGGACGAGCCGGTCAGCGTCTGCGCGTGGTCGGTATTGACCCAGTGCGTCTGCAAATATTGATACTGAGTGAGACCGCCGAGGTCGGCGAGCGCAGTTGCATTGTCGAACAGGAATTGGTTCGAGACCGGATTGATCGCCTTTTGCCGCGCCCAGGCCAGGTTGGCGTAGGCCTGGAAGTTGCCGTTCGTGTATTTGGTGGAGAGCTCGACGCCGACATTCTGCGCCTTGGCGTAGTTGAACGCCGTCAACACATAGGCCTGACCGAATTGGCCGTCGTCGATGAGATTGGTGGCGCGCTTGTAGTAGGCGTCGAGGCCAACTTCCAGTCCCGGCAATACTTGCTGCACCACGCCGGCGTCATAGACGTCGGCGCGCTCGGCCTTGACTGGATCGTTCTGCATCACGCTCGGTTGCAGCGTGGTGCCCGCTGCCAGCGCGAGATTGGTCGGCGCGGCGAGCACTTGCTCTGGCGGCGTGAAAGTGCGCGCGTAGCCGGCATGGATCGTCGTGGTCTCGAACGGCTTCCAAGTCAGGCTGGCGCGCGGGCTGAACTGGTTTTCGGAGATGTATTGCCGATATTGATCGAAGCGCAGTCCCGTGTTCAGCGTCAGCTGCTGGGTGAGCCGCCATTCGTCCTCGACGTAGGCGCCGGCGGTGTAGCCGACCAGGTTGCTGCCGTCGACGGTCGTGAACGGCGCGTCCACCGGGTTGCCGCTGTCGTCGAGTGGCTCGGCCGTATTGGTGTTGGTGACCTGGGTCTTTTCGGTCCGCAGAATGAAGCCGCCGCGCACCGTATGGGCGTCGTTGACAAGATAGGAGGCGTCGCCCGTCACGCCGTTGGACAGCGAGGAGCGGTCTACGTCCGAGGCAACGCCGTTGAAGACCAGATCGCCGATCGGGTCGGGCACGAAGTGGACGCTGCTGTAGCGGGTGAAATAGGACAACTGCACGTCGGCGCCATTGATCGACCGCTGCAGCGCGGTTACGGCGAAGTCATTGCGCTCGATCTGGTTTTCGTTGAGCGCCGCGGAATTGAAATTGGAAATGCCGAAGGCGGCAAAATTCGGCGTCTGGCCCGGATTGTCCGGTATCTGGAATTTGCCGACCGAAGCGCCGGTGATCAGGCTCGCGCGGGTGTAGGGATCGATGAGGGTAGAGACGTAACCGAAGCCGCGTTCCTGCTCGGTATGGTCGTGGATGGCGTTCCAATTCGGCGTGGGATTTTCCAGTCCGATCTTGCTTTCGAACCAGCGCCCGGTGAAAAAATATTGGGTCTCGCCGACGCGGCCGCCATACTCGATGCTCGGCGTCAAGCTTCCCCTGCTGCCGCCATAAACGCCGGCGGTGCCGGCGTTGTTAACAGCGTCGCTGCGCGTGGCGATGTCGAGGACACCCGAGGTGCGCAGGCCAAACTGCGCCGGCAGCGCGCCAGTGATGAGCGATATGTTGCCGATGAGCGCGCTGTCGAGGAACGTGCCGAAGCCGCTGACACCGTCGGGCAGCATGATGCCGTTGACGCGGATCGCAACGTTGGCGTGCTCGTTGCGCACGTGGAAATTGCCGCTGGCGGCGGAGTCCTGCGACACGCCGGGCGCTTGCAGCACCACCTTCTCGAGCGGCGCATTGTCGCCTTGCGGCAGCGCCTCGATGGTCGCGTGACTGATGGTGGCTGGCGCTGTACCCAGCGGCGCATAGAGGGTGTTGCGTCCCTGGTCGAGCGTATTCGTCGCCGTGGCCAGTTGATTGGCTGGCGCGGGTTTCGCCGGCGCCGGCGTGGTGCGAACGCGCACCGGCTGCGGCTTCAGCTTCAGCTTCGGCTTCTGTTTCCGCGCCGTGACGACGACCTCGGGAAGCGCAGTTTGCGCAAACGCCGCCTCGCCAAGCCCGATCAACGCCAATAGCGCGGAACTGCCGAGAAGATACGCGCGGGATACGCGACAAAGCGCCACGCGATAAGAAAGAGCTGCACGATAAATACGGACAGACATGACGCCACCGCTGAATGCTGCACGAGATGGCCGGACGGCCGGCGCAATGGCGGTCGTGCAGTCGCGGCACATCGAGATGAAATGAAAATGCCGCGTTCAATCCCGCGCACATCGCCGGCGCAAAGAGCTGAAACAGCGCGCAGCAATGTCGAGAATCAGCAACGACCGCAGGTCACGCGAGCGGTGGTGCGCGAGACTGGAATGGCGCGCGTTGTGGCGCGATGAATGCGACCGCGACGCCGTCGATATGCTCGATCGCGTAAGAAGCGAGCGGCAAAGCCAATTGCGGCGGCATGGCGACGAACGAGGTGCTGAGAAGCGAGATGGTCGCGCAGATCGCGCAATAATCGCCGGTATGATGGGAGGAGCGATCGGCAGGAAGTGATTGGGCGTCACCGGCGGCCAACGCGGCCGACACGCTCGGGGCGGCGGCCGGCCGCTCCGGACCGTAAATGTCTTCGCGATGGATGTGGCCGAAGGACAGAACAAGCTGCACCGCAAGTGCAAGAAGTGCCAGCCAGCCGCCGAGTTTCCGGTTCGCCCTGAACCAATGCATGACGCGAATTCAGCCCCACAATACAGCCGCGGGTCATATAGTGTAACGTTATAACATTACCGAAAGCAAGAGGATTTCGGCAGTCGATTTCTTAAATCGCGCGGAACCTCAACGCGTCATCGAGCGCGCGCACGTTGTGGCGCATCATCTCCACATAGGTGCCGGCCGGTCCGTTCGGCTCCGACAGCGCATCGGAATAGAGCGTGCCACCGATCGCGGCCCCGGTTTCCGCCGCGATCTGCTGCATCAGCCGCGGATCGGTGATGTTCTCCATGAACAGTGCGGGGATTTTCTGCATCTTGATCTGCACAATGATCTTGGCAACGTCCTTGGCCGAAGGCTCGACGTCGGTCGATACTCCTTCCGGCGCGATGAATTCGATGCCATAGGCGTCACCGAAATAGCCGAAGGCATTATGTGTGGTGATGACCTTGCGGCGGTTGGCGGGAATCTTGGCGACGGCTTCGATCACCTCGTGCTCCAGTGCGTCGAGCCCGGCGAGATACGCCTTGGCGTTGCCATCGTAGACGTCCTTGCCGGCCGGATCGGCGCTGTTCAGGCCGTCGCAGATGTTGGCAACATAAGTTTTGGCATTGGCAATGGATTGCCACGCGTGCGGATCAATCACAGTTCGGCCGGCGGCGCGTTTGTCGGGCATTTTGCGCGTTGTGATACCCTCGCTCGCGATCACCGTCGCCGTTTTGCTGCCGGATGCCGTGACCAGACGCGTCATCCACCCTTCGAGCCCGAGCCCATTGACGAAAACGACCGCAGCGCCGCTAAGCATTCTGGCGTCGGCGGGCGTCGGCGAATAAACGTGGACATCACCATTCGGTCCGACCAGCGTCGCGACGTGAAGGCGATCGCCACCCACGTTCTTGACGAGGTCGCCCAAGATGGAAAACGTCGCGACCCCGTTGACGCGATCCTTCGCTCGTGCCGGCTGGGCTGCAAGCATGCCAGCGAAGCCTATGAAAAGAAGCGCATCACGCCGGGTCGGCAATGGATCATCCTTCATGCGCCAACGCTGTCATTAGCGCGCGCAGCCAGTGAGACCTCAGAACCAATAATGTAATGTTATAATATTACGTCGCCAGGGGGGAATCCATGCGCGTCTGTCGACTGTGAGTGCGCCCCCACGCGCTGGGCTCTTTGGCTCAAGCGGATACCATCACCGCCGCGACACGCGGAGTCGGCAGCGGCAAATAGCGAATGGCGAGCGAGAGACTCCCCCTATAACGGGTCCGCGGATCGCCATGGGTCTGCAGCATCGCCCGGTGATATTTCTGCAACAGGCACCCAAAATCCCGCAATAAAAGGTGCTTCTCCCGCACGACACCCCCCATGTCGGTTGCTCGTGTGCGGTCTCCGTCATAGGCTGGTTGCAGTCGCCTTTGGCGGTGAGGTTCTCGCATGCGTTGCGTGCAGAGTAACGACATCAGCCGCGCCAGGCTGGGCCTGTTGCTGGCATCGAGTTCAGTGGCGGCGCTTCTGATCGCCGGCAGCACACCTGCGGCATGGGCCGCATGCCCGACAAGCATCACTGGGGCGGCGGCGGGCTGTACCAACAGCACAACAATTACCGGTATCAACGTTCACGCTGCCGTCGTTACCGGCTCTATCAACAATACCGGCCTCATCAGCACCAATGGTATTTCGGTCAACACCACCAGCACCATCAACGGCTCGATCGTCGACAGCGGCACGCTGGTCGGCGGCATCAACATCGACGCCACGAGCAAGATCATCTCCACGCCCACCGCCATCAACATCACCGGTTCGACTTTTACTGGCGGCATTTCCAACGCCGGCACAATCAGCGCGTCAATTGCTACTGCCATCCTTCTAACAAACGTGGTGACCTTTTCCGGCAACATTTCTAACTCGGGATCCATTGCGGCCGCGATTTACGGCATCAACATCAACGGCGCGGGCACACTTACAGGCGCCATCAGCAACGCCGGCACGATCTCGACGGCCGGCAGCGGCATTCTCGCGGCGTTCATCGGGACATTTACCGGCGGCATCAACAACAGCGGCACGATCACGACTGGCCACGTTGGCATGGGAGCATCTGGCGACCTTACTTTTCAAGGCGGCATCACCAATGCCACCACGGGCACTATCACGGCAGGCAAAGGCATTTCTGTCACCCAGGTTTCGACGTTTTCAGGTGGCATTTCCAACGCCGGCAAGATCACGGCAAGTGTTGACGGCATTCTCGTTGACGGCGGGAACAGCTTCGCGGGCGGCATCAGCAACGCCAGCACCGCCACGATCTCCGCGCCGGTGGGCATTCAGGTCGGCTTGAAGACCAGCGCCGGTACGGTCATTGGGGTCACTAACTTCACCGGCAATATCTCCAATGCCGGGACGATCACGGGGAAATCCGGCATCAGCATCGTCGGCAGCACCATCAACGGCTCGATCGTTGACAGCGGCACCCTTGTCGAGACCAACCACGGCATCGTGATCGACAGCGCGAGCAAAATCGTCTCGACCGCGACTGGCATCAAGATCACAGGCCCGACTCTGACCGGCGGCATCAGCAACGCCGGCGTCGTATCGGCCGCCAGCAGAGGCATTTTACTTCTCAACACCGCGACGCTGACTGGCGGCATCAGCAACAGCGGCACCGTTTCAGTGCATGGCACCGGCGTTCGCGTCGACACGGTCGCGCAATTCTCCGGCGGCATCATGAGCGGCGGTACGATCACGGCCGGCGACATCGGCATTTTTGCTTTCAAAGTCTCGACGTTTACCGGGGGCATTGCCAACGCGGGAACGATCTCGGCAGGCACATTCGCTTTGTTGGTCGAAAACGTCTCGAACTTTTCAGGAGGCATCACCAACACTGGGACGGTGTCGTCACTGCTGGGCAATGGCATTGCCGCCTCCGGCGTCTCGGCTTTTACCGGCAACATCAGCAATGCGGGGACTATCACGGCCAAAACTGGCATCCGCATCGGCGCCGGGGTCGGCTTTGCTGCCGGCGGTGCCATTGTGAACAGTGGCAATATCAGCGGCTCGACGGCCGCCATAGACGTCAGCGCGGCGACCAGCCCGGTGACGATAAATCAGAACGCCGGCACGGTCGCCGGCGCCATCAAGTTGTCGGCCAACGCCGACGCGCTCAACGTCGCGGGCGGCGCGATCATCGGCAACATCGTCGGCGCCGGCATTAAGGACACCATCAATTTCGCGCTCGGTTCAGGCACATTTACCTATGCGGCGGCTTTCGGCTTCTCCGGCATCAACCAGGTCAACATCAATTCGGGCACGGTAATCCTCAACGGCACCAACAACGCCACCAACATCGACGTCAATGGCGGCACGCTCGGCGGCTCTGGTACGCTTGATCCACTCACCGTGACCATCCATTCCGGCGCCACCTTCGCGCCGGGTACGCCCGGCACGGCCGGCACGTCGATGACCATAACCGGCAATCTCGCGTTCCAATCCGGTGCGCTCTATTTGGTGCAGATCAATCCGGCGACGGCGTCGTTTGCCACGGTGTCGGGGACCGCCGCTCTTGCCGGCAACGTGAACGCGAACTTCGCGTCCGGCAGCTACGGGTCGAAACAGTATGACATCCTGCGCTCGGGCGGATTGAGCGGCACGTTCGCGTCGCTCAGCACCACTAACCTGCCGGCTGGCTTTGCCGCGACATTGAGCTACACCCCGACCGACGTGCTGCTCAACCTCAGTGCGACATTGGGACAGGTCGGCGGCAATCTCAACGTCAATCAGCAGAATGTCGCCAATGCGCTCAACGGCTTCTTCAACAGTGGCGGCGCATTGCCTGCCGGATTCCTTCCGATTTTCGGCCTCACTGGCGGCAATCTCTCAAATGTGCTGACGCAACTGGATGGCGAGGCGGCGACCGGCGCCGAGCGCGGCGCTTTCGACATGATGACGCAGTTTCTCAGTCTCATGCTCGATCCTTTCGTCGACGGCAGAAGCGGTACCGGCTGGCCTTTGAGCGGCGGCATCGTCAACGGCTTCGCGCCAGAACAGCAAGCAAGCTTTCCGCCCGCGATCGCGCTTGGCTACGCCTCCGTGCTCAAGGCGCCGCCGAAGCCCGCCGCGTTCGATCAGCGCTGGAGCACGTGGGGCGCGGGCTTCGGCGGCGGCAACACGACGAATGGCAACGCCGTCATCGGCTCGAACACCATCACCGCGCATGACTATGGCTTTGCCGGCGGGATGGATTACCATTTTTCGCCCGATACAGTCGCGGGCTTCGCGCTCGCCGGCGGCGGCACCAATTGGGGCCTCGCGCAAGGTCTCGGCGGCGGCCGGAGCGATGCATTCCAGGCCGGTGTGTACGGTACCTCGCGGTCCGGTCCGGCCTATATCGCCGCCGCGCTGGCCTTCGCCAATCACTGGATGTCAACGAGCCGCTTTGCCCTCGCCGGCGACCAGCTCACCGCGCACTTCAACGCGCAGGGTTATGGCGGCCGCATCGAGACCGGCTATCGCTATGCGGTGCAGCCAACGGTCGGCGTGACGCCTTACGCGGCATTGCAGGCTCAGAGCTTCCATACGCCGAGCTACAGCGAGACCGATGTCACCGGCGGTGGCTTCGGGCTTTCCTACAATGCGATGAGTGCGACCGATACGAGGAGCGAACTCGGCGCGCGGTTTGACGACATGACGGCGCTTGGCGGCATGCCACTGTCGCTGCGGGCGCGACTGGCCTGGGCGCATGACTGGGTGACCAATCCCGCGCTTGCTGCGGTGTTCCAATCACTCCCCGGCGCCAGCTTCATCGTCAACGGCGCGACGCCGCCAAAGAACTCGGCACTCACGTCAGCCGGTGCCGAACTGCACATCACCCAAAACTGGTCGCTGACGGCAAAGTTCGATGGCGAATTTGCCTCCGGGTCGCAAACCTACGCCGGGACCGGCACGCTGCGCTACACGTGGTGAGACTTCTCACGTCTGAACTGAACTACGGGCAGAGACCGTCCCCGCGAACGTCCGACGGCATAAAAAGCGAGAACGAGGTGCTCCAGTAGGTCGCAGGGAGACCGCCCCTCCGCACGGCGTCGCTTCGGCCCGTGTCATAAGAAGTTATTGATCGTATTGCGATAACATCAACTCCCGGACGCCAGCGCGACCGTCAGCGAGCCGAGCAAGCGTTAACGGCGCGCACCGATCATCGTCGAAACCGGCCGCTCGCCGTGCTAAGGGCCGCCGCAACGCCGCGGCTTTGCGCATGAAGCGCGGGCCAAGCCGGATAAGAACAATATGTCGAGCACGACCAACACCAACGGACCGGACCTGCGGGCGCATGCGCTCGTCGCCTCCTATGGGCGAGCCGGCTACGCACAGATCGAACCGGCGGTCGTGCAGCCGGCGGAGCCGTTCCTCGACCTCGGCGGTGAAGACATCCGCCACCGCATGTTCCTCACCAGCGATCCGCATGGGCGCGAATTGTGCTTGCGGCCCGATCTCACCATTCCGGTGTCGCGCGATTATCTGCAGTCGCCGGCGGCCGGCAAGGCTGCGGGCTTTTGCTATCTCGGCGCGGTGTTCCGTCACCGCGAAGGCGCGATGGCCGAATTTCTGCAAGCCGGCATCGAATCCTTCGGCCGTCAGGACAAGGCGGCGGCCGACGCCGAAATGCTCGCGCTCGGCCTCGAGGCGACCACGCAGTACGGTTTGAACGCGCCCGAAATCCGCATGGGCGACGTCGGCTTGTTTTCCGCCTTTGTCGCCGCGCTCGACCTCGCGCCGGCTTGGAAGCGCCGCCTGGTCAAGGATTTCAATCGCAAATCCTTGCTGGCGCACGACCTCGATCAACTCACGCTTGCCGCCGCCAACGGCCCACCGGAATACCAGGGCGTGCTCGCGGCACTCGCGGGTTCCGATCCCAACGCCGCGCATCACCTGGTGACCGACCTCCTCTCGATCGCCGGCATCGAGGCGGTCGGCGGTCGTTCCGTTGCCGAAATCGCCGACCGTTTCCTCGAACAATCGGCACTCAATGCGCCGACGCGGCTGCCGCGCGAGACGCGGGCGCTGATCGAACGCTTTCTGTCACTGAACGGCGACCCCGACGAGGCGGCCGGCGAGTTACGCGCGCTTGCCGCCGACGCCAACCTCTCGCTCGCCGCTGCTCTCGATCTGTTTGAAACGCGCACCGGCTTCCTGGTCGCCCGCGGCATCGACGCGCGCGCGATCCGGTTTTCGACAGCCTTCGGCCGCGGCTTCGACTACTACACCGGCTTCGTTTTCGAGCTGCACGACGCACGCGCCAAAAGCCCGCTGGTCGCTGGTGGACGCTATGACGGGCTCCTTGTCCGGCTCGGGGCGCGCGAGCCGATCCCGGCGGTGGGATTCGCTGCGACGATCGAAGAGCTTGCGGCCTGCGGAGGCCAACCATGAGCGCGCCGCTCATCCTCGCCGTGCCCTCGAAGGGCCGCCTGCAGCAGAACGCCGAAGCTTTCTTCGCGCGCTCCGGCCTCGAGTTCGTCAAACCGCGCGGCGTCCGCGATTATCGCGGCGCCATTGCGGGTTTCGAGGGCGTCGAGGTTGCTTATCTCGCGGCGGCGGAAATCACCGTCCAACTCGGCCAAGGCGCGGTCCATCTCGGCGTCACCGGCGAAGACCTGGTGCGCGAGATGATCCCGCAATCCGATGCGCGCGTGGTCATGATCACCGGGCTCGGCTTCGGTTTCGCCCAGGTGGTCGTTGCCGTACCGCAGGCCTGGATCGACGTGCGCACCATGGCGGACCTCGACGACGTCGCCACCGCGTTCCGGCTCAAGCACGAACGCAAGATGCGGCTCGCCACCAAATACGCCAACCTGACGCGCGGCTTCTTTGCCGCGCATGGCCTGGTCGACTACCGCATCGTGGAAAGCTCGGGCGCGACCGAGGGCGCACCCGCGGCTGGCACCGCCGAGCTCATCGTCGACATCACGACGACCGGCGCGACGCTCGGCGCCAACGGCCTCAAAGTAATCGAGGATGGGACGATTCTGCGCTCGCAAGCGAACCTCGTCGCCGCGCGGGCAGCGATGTGGGACACCGCGCAGCGCGATGCCGCACGGCTTCTGCTCGATCGTCTCGCCGCGCAAAAGCTTGCCCATTCGTTCCGCGAAGTGCGAACACGCTTTGCCGGCCTCAACGACACGCTGCTCGCAACCGCGCGGGAAAAATTCGGCGTCGCCGCACCGTTCGGCGGGCCGACGTCCTCCGGCATGCTCACCTTGCACTGCCCGCCCGAAAACGTGCACGGGCTCGCAAGCTTCCTGCGCGAGCACGGCGCGGAGGCGGTCTCGGTCGCCGCGCTCGATTATGTCTATACGCGTAAGAATCCGCTCTATGCGAAACTTGCAGCCGAGCTTGATGCCGGCGGCATGCATGGCAGTTGAAGCCGGCGCGACCGGCTTGCGTCGAGACGGCCCACACAAGCCGAATTGTCACCGCGAAAATCGCGGGTATAAATAGTGCCGACAAGCGGCGCGTCGAGTTGGGACGCGTCCAATTGGGGCAGTCGATTTGAGGCAGTCGACTTGAGGCAGATTGCGGGCGCACGCCTTGTCACGTCTGTTCATCAGCCATTCAAGCAAGGACAACATCGCCGCGATTGCGTTCAAGCAATGGCTTGGCGCAAACGGCTGGCCTGACGAAGACGTATTCCTCGACCTCGACGCCATCGGCGCCGGGGAGCGCTGGAAGGACGCGCTGCGCAAGGCCAACGCCCGCTGCGAGGCGGTCATTCTGCTTGCTTCACCCGATGCGCTGGCCTCGCACGAATGTCTTGCCGAAGTGCGCAAGGCCGAAGACTTCGGCAAGGAAATCATTGTCGTGCTGCTGCACGACGTCGCGCTCGACGACCGCCGCCTCGATTCTTACCGGGAGCGGCAAATGGCCGACCTCTCCGCTCCGCCCAAGAACCACGGCGAAGCGATCACCTATCGCGGCGAGCAGCACCACGTTCGCTTCAATGGCGACGCGCTGGCGCGCGTCAAGGATTACCTCGTCAAGTGCGGCATCACGCCAGACCGTTTCCCTTGGCCGCCGCGTGACCGGCCGAACGCCGATCCATTCCCTGGACTGAGCGCCTTTACGGCGGACGACGCCGGCATCTTTTTCGGGCGCGACACCGATATCCTGCGCGGCCTCGATAGTCTGCGGGTGTTGCGCCGCAACGGGCGGCCGCGGTTCATGGTCATCCAGGCGGCTTCGGGCGCCGGCAAGTCCTCTTTTCTGCGCGCCGGGCTGTGGCCGCGGCTCACGCGCGATCCTGATTTCGCGCCGATTGCCATCTTGCGTCCCGCGCAAGGCATTCTGACCGGTCTGCAAGGTCTCGGCCGCATGCTCGCCGCCCGCTTATCGCGCCCGGATCGTCCGGTCGCGCCGGGCGACCTTCATGCCCGGCTGATGGCGCCGGATGCGTCGGCAGCGGCCGCGGAAGTCGCCAATCTCATGGCAACTGCCGCCGCCATGGCGCGCGACGAGCGCCGCATCGGCGATCCTGATGGACGCACACCGGCACTTGTTCTTGCCATCGACCAGGCCGAAGAATTGTTCGCGGCGGAAGATGCGGCGGAAAGCGAACGCTTCCTTTTTCTGCTTGCGAGCCTGATGCGCGCACCACCGGCGGGCGTCGAACCCTTTGCGGTGTTGACGATACGCGCCGACAGCGCCGCGCCGCTTTACCAGGCGATCGCCGATCAAAGACTGGAGATGCCCGAAACGCTGCCGCTGCTGCCGCTGCCGCAGACCTCCTATCGCGACGTGATCCTCAAGCCCATCGAGGTGATTGCGCACCGCGGACAGAAGCTTGCCATCGAATTGGCCCTGGCGGACCGGCTGGTCGCGGACGCAACGGGAGCCGATGCGCTGCCGTTGCTCGCCTTCACGCTGTCGCACCTTTATCAAAACTTCAGCGCCAGCGGCCGCATCACGCTGGCGCAATATGAAGCCATGGGCGGCGTTGCCGGTTCGATCGACATGGCGCTGAAGCAGGCATTGGCGCGGCCGGGCGACGAGCCGGCGATCCCGTCCGGCAAAGACGAACAGCTCGACATTCTGCGCAAAGCATTCATTCCATGGCTGGCGCGCATCGATCCCGACACCGGCGTGCCGATGCGGCGCGTGGCGCGGCTCGACGAATTCCACGGCCCGTCGCTGGCCATGGTCGAGCGGCTGATCGAGGCCCGGCTTCTGGTTGCCGACCGTCGCGCCAGCACCGACGTCATCGAAGTCGCGCATGAAAGCCTTTTGCGCCGCTGGCCGGCGCTGACGTCTTGGCTCGAGACCGCCACGGCACATCTCAAGCTGCTTGAAGGCGTCGATCGGGCGGCCGGCGAATGGGCGCGCAATGGCCGGCACGAGGCCTGGCTCGATCATCGCGCCGAACGTCTGGCCGCGGCGGAACAGCTTGCCGGCAGCGAAGACTATAGCGAACGACTAGGAAGCGAGGCCGCCGCCTATCTCGCCGCCTGCCGGGGCCGCGAGGAAACCGAGCGACAAGAGAAAGAGGCGGCACTGGCGCGCGAACAAGCGCGTCTCGCGGAGATCGCCCGCGCCCAGGAACGCGTTGCCGCAGAGCAGGCGCGTACCGCGCATGTGCAGCGCAACGTCAGGTTCATGCTGGTCGCAACGGCGCTGGCGGTTATTGCGGGAATCGGAGCGGGGCTGTGGCAGCACCGGACCAACCTTGCGCAAAAAATGGACCTCGATCGCGAGCAGGTCAATCTGCTGGCCGAAGTCGCGGATGCGGAGCTGCTGAGCGGTAATTTCGACAGCGCGTTGCGGCTTGCGATCGAAGATGTTCGCCTTGGCGGCTCCGAGGCGAATGCCGTCACGTCTTCATCCGCGATATCTTCATCGGGCGCGTCTTCGCCGGCCGCATATTCACCGGCGCTCGCCGAGCTGGCGGCGGCCTTCTTTCAGTCGGGGTGGCGGCTGAACCTGAGCGGACACGATGGAGGCGTTTGGTCTGCGGCGTTCAATTCCGACGGAAGCCGGATCGTGACGGCATCCAACGATAAGACCGCACGGATTTGGGATGCTGCGAGCGGAAAGCAACTCGTTATTCTCGATGGACATCAGGATTGGGTGCTATCGGCCGCCTTCAGTCCCGACGGGAAGCGGGTCGTTACCGCATCGCAGGATGGCACGGCGCGCATCTGGGACGCCGCGAGCGGTCAGCAAATCATGGTTCTCAACGGACACACCGGCGGAGTCGTCTCGGCCGCCTACAGCTTTGATGGAACGCGGATTGTCACCGGATCTTACGATAAGACCGCCCGCATTTGGGACGCGGCAACTGGAAATCAGATTTTGACCCTGAACGGCCACGACGGCGGGGTATGGAAAGCAGCCTTCAGCCACGACGGAACGAAGATCGTCACCGCGTCACAAGATCGGACGGCACGCATCTGGGACGCCGCGACCGCCAAGCAGCTTGCGACGCTGAATGGACATGATGCGGGAGTTTGGGATGCTTCATTCAGTTTCGACGACAAGCAGATTGTAACCGCATCGGAGGACGCGACCGCGATCATTTGGGATGTCGCGACCGCAAAACAGCTTGAGCTCCTGAAAGGCCACGAGGATTGGGTCGTGAGCGCCGCGTTCAACGCCACCGGCAAACGTGTCATCACGGCGTCCCAGGACGGAACGGCACGGCTTTGGAGTGCGACGAGCGGCGCGCAGATCGCGACCCTGCAGGGCCACGAAGGCGGCGTCTTGTCGGCCGCCTTCAGCGCCGACGGCGCGCGGATCGTCACCGCGTCCTTCGACTCGACGGCACGACTCTGGGACACCGCAACCGGCCACCAGATCCGGCTGCTGCGCGGACATACCGCACCGGTCTGGAACGCCTCCTTCAGCCCGGACGGAACCCGGGTCGTCACCGCATCGGAGGACAAGACTGCACGCATTTGGGACGTCGCCACCGGCAAGCAGATCGCGACACTGAGCGGACACCAGGGCTGGGTGGTTTGGGCATCCTATAGCCCCGACGGCACGAAGATCGTCACCGCATCGATGGACGGCACCGCCCGCATCTGGGATGCCGCTACGGCGAAGCAGATCGCGGAACTCGACGGGCACCAAGGCGCCGTGTTGTCGGCGACGTTCAGCGCCGACGGGACCCGCATCGCCACAGCGTCTTATGACAACACGGCGCGGATCTGGAATGCGGCAACGGCCAAGCAGATTGCGGTGCTGAATGGACACCAAAGCGGAGTCCTGTCAGCGAGCTTCAATGCCGATGGCACGCGGGTCGTTACATCGTCATATGACGAAACCGCGCGCATCTGGGACGCCGCAACAGCCAAACCGCTGATCGTGCTGCGCGGGCACGGCGGCGGCGTCTGGGACGCGCGCTTCAGCCCAGACGGCAAGCGGATCGTGACCGCATCAGAAGACCGAACCGCGCGCATCTGGAACGCTTCAACCGGCAACGAGATCGCGGTGCTGCGTGGCCACGAGAATTGGGTGTGGTCGGCGTCGTTCAACGCCGACGGGTCGAGGGTCTTGACGGCGTCGCAGGATGACACCGTCCGGATTTGGAACGCCGCGACGGCCACCGAAATTGCGGTCCTTCGTGATCTCGAGAGCGGCGTATTTTCCGCAGCGTTCAACGCCACCGGAACGCAGATTGTCACCGGTGACGAGCAAGGCAATGCGCGCATTTGGGACGCCAGCGTCGTGGAGACGCCGGCAAAGGACCTCGTCACCGAAGTCTGTACACACCGGCTCGGCAATCTTACCAAGTTGACCAGCGAGGAGATGAGGCTCGCGGGCTATGCCGAAGGCACGCAACCGATCGACGTGTGTGCGGGCGTCGGCGCGCTTGCACCGCCGTAACTGAGAACGGCGCGCCAGGGGTCGACAGGACAGGGCCATGGGGAAAGATCGTCTGACTGCGTTCAGCGACGGCGTCATTGCCATTATTATCACGATCATGGTTCTGGAATTGAAGGTGCCGCACGGCGCCGATTGGACAGCACTCAAGGGAGTGGCGCCGAACTTTGTGAGCTATGTGCTGAGCTTCATCTATCTCGCGATCTATTGGAACAACCATCACCATCTTCTGCACACCGTCGCGCGCGTCGACGGCCTCATCCTCTGGGCCAATTCTCACCTGCTGTTCTGGCTTTCGCTGGTCCCGGCCGCGACCGGTTGGATGGGCGAGAATTTCCTGGCGCCATTGCCGACCGCCGTCTACGGCGCGATTTTGCTCATGCCGGCGATCGCCTACTACCTGCTTCAGATGGCGATCGTGCACAAGCAAGGGGCGCAATCGGTCCTGGCCCAGGCTCTCGGCAGCGACGTCAAAGGCAAGATATCGCCGCTGCTTTACCTCGCCGCGATCGGGCTGGCCTTCGTCAACCCGTGGATGTCGATCGGACTCTACGCGCTGGTTGCGGCGATGTGGCTCGTTCCCGATCGTCGCATCGCGAAGGCGTTGCGATAAGGCGTTCGACGCTCGGACCAACTATGCCGTGTGGCCGTCGAACGCGCCGGACTTGGGCGTTTTCTTGTCGCGCTGCGGCGTCATTTTCGGAACATTCGAGGCATCGCTTACGCCGCGTGGTCCTAGTTTCTCGCGGGCGATATCGTCCTCGGTGGGCCGGTCTTCTTCGCGGATCTGAGGTGCCATATGGAGTCTCCTGATCCATGTGCAAATGCGAGCGCGCGGCCAATAGTTCCACGGCCGGCTGAAAAGAAACAATGCCGCACCGAAGAGCCGTTATAGTCGAGGCCCTATTCCCATGACCGCGCATTCGTTCCCGGACCGACCAACGAGGCAAGTAATGACTGACACGCGGCGTTGGCTGGTGCTGTGCGTAGTCCTGATGGGGACGTTCATGGCGATCCTCGACGTCGCCATCGTCAACGTCGCGATCCCGTCGATCCGCGCCGATCTCGGGGCCAGTTTCGGCGAAATCGAATTGGTGGTGTCGGCTTACACTCTCACCTATGCGTGTCTTCTCGTCACCGGGGGCCGGCTTGGCGATAATTACGGCCGCAGACTTTTGTTCATCGTGGGGCTTGCCGTGTTCGGCGCAGCATCGGCGGCATGTGGCCTTGCGCCGACGAGCGCGATTCTGATCGGCGCGCGCGCGGTGCAAGGGATCGGCGGCGCGCTGATGTATCCGCAGGTGCTCGCCATTATCCAAGTGAATTTCGTGGACGCGGATCGCGCCAAGGCGCTTGGCATTTTCGGTTCGGTCATCGGCATCGCCGCCGTCGCCGGGCAGATTCTCGGCGGAACTATCCTCGCGCTCGATCTGTGGCGCCTCGAATGGCGGCCGATCTTCCTCGTCAACGTGCCGTTGGCCGTGGCCACGATTGCCGCAGCGATCTATATCCTGCCGAAGGACGAGCATACCGATGCAGTCGGTCTCGATTGGGGCGGTGTTGCGCTGATCACCACGGCGCTTCTTCTCCTCACCGTGCCGCTGCTCGAAGGAGGCGAGTTGGGCTGGCCGCTGTGGATGATGGCGTGTTTTGCCGCGGCCTTTCCTATGTTCGGCGCTTTTGTTTGGTATGAGCGCCGCTTTGCGGCGCGCGGCGGCCGAGCGCTGGTGCGCATGGGACTCTTTGCCTGCCAGAGCTTCGCGTTCGGCGTGCCTATCGCAGCGCTGTTCATGGCCTCTTACGCCGGGTTCCTGTTCATCCTTGCGCTTTACCTCCAGGTCGGGCTCGGCTTCACGCCGCTGCAATCGGGAATGACCTACACGCCGACGGCCATCGGTTTCTTCATCACCTCCCTTGCCGCGCCGCGGCTCATTCCGCTGCTCGGACGACAGGTGCTCACGGTCGGCTATGTCGTTGGCGCGTTCGGGCTCGCGGCAACGGCGACGACCGCTTATGCCGCAGGCGGGCGCCTCCACGGCTTCGAGCTGGCGCCCTCGCTCTTGATCGTCGGTCTCGGCAACGGGCTCGGTTTGAGCCCGTTGGTGGGCACGGTAATCGCGGGCCTCGCACCGCAGGAGTCCGGAGCGGGAGCCGGGATCGTGACAACAACGCTGCAGGTCGGCAATGCTTTGGGTGTCGCGATCATCGGCCTCGTCTTCTTTGCGCTCCTAGGCACTGCTGCGCCAGGGGCTGCGTACGCCGACGCTTTCGCCGCGACGCTGCCGGCCTGTGCGGTGTTGCTGCTGCTTGCCGCCATTCTCGTGCGCCGGCTGCCGCGCACGCCCTTTGAGGTCGGCAATGCCCTGGTCGAGCGCTTGCCGGGCTGGAGCGCTGGTTTCGCCTATTCCATGTTCCTTATGACCGGAGGACGATTGGGCGACCGTATCGTCCAGGACCTGGTGTCCCACGTCATCGACCGCCGCCTGCAAAGAGTGCGCGAAGCGCCGCAAGCAGTCGGCGAATTCCTGGCGTACCATTATCATAACGCCGATGCCGATATCGCTTGGCTGCATTATCTCATGCGAGAAGCGCTGGTTTTGGGCAATCGGCCGGTGCCGCAAGAGGCTGAACGCCAGGCGGCAGTGGCCGCTCAGGTGCAAGAGGTGCGCGATCGCCAGGCCGCGGGCTTGCTGCCCGCCGATCTCGACCCGGGCTACCTGCGGCTCTTGGGCTTTGCCTTGATCAATTACCCGCGGATGCTGCCGCAGATCACGCGGATGACAACCGGCCTGACACCCGAGAATCCGCGCTTTACCGCGGTGTGGGAGGCATTGTTGCGCGAGGTCGGTTCCTGGTTCGAAGAGGCCGCACGGCGCAAACGCGCCATCGGCGCGCCCAATCGTCCCAATCTCGACATTGGCGAATAAATAGCCACATTACTCACAGACCAAACGAAGCAGGAGCCTGGTCGTGTCAGATGACCAAAATAACGAAGACGACGATCGGCCCTGCTTGCATTGCCTGATAGTCGAGGTGATCGATAGCTATTTTGCGGAATATCCTGTTTCAGCCGATGAGCCGGATGTGCTCGATACTGAGGAAGTCATCACCGCAATCGCGAAGACGGTGGCAGAACTGACCCATAATCAGGATGCTACGGGCCGCCAAACGATGATCGAGCAGCTCATGCGCGAAGTCATGAATTATGATGCGGAATATCGGGAGCAACACGAATTCGGCGGGGCCGGCTCCGGAGCGCGGCACTAAATTGCCATCGCCAACATACCCGATTCACTGTCCGCCGCCGGTACTGCCGCTCGCCGGACCGATGATTTTTCGCAGAGCGTCGTTGATCCGGTCTTGCCAGCCCGGCCCAGTTTCCTGGAAGTGATCGAGTATGTCTCGATCGAGGCGCAGCGAGACAAGCTCCTTGGCATTCGGAATGACGGGACGCTTCGGGGGAAGCTCCGCCGGCTTCCTCGTTGCCGCCTTGAATGCGGCTTCGGCCGCATCTCGCGAGCTGGTGGGTCTTCGTGTTCTGTCGCCGGGCATGGGATGGGCTCGCGCTGATTCCCGCCGAGAGCGGATAGAGGCGCGCCGAGGCGTTAACCTCGTTTCGTCTCCTTGTCGCAATATTTGCACTTGAACGCGGGCGGCTCCTGCCCGGGCTCGACCATCACCGAGCTAAACTCGCCGCAGCGCCCGCACTGTCGCACGTGCTTGGTCGGCAGCTTCACAATAGGTTTGTTCACGCCCGCTACGGCCGCAACCGCTTGGGCGCGGAGTTCGGCCTTGGTGAGCGCCGGTCCTTTGGGTCGTTGGTTCATAGCCGATCCTTGCCGTATGAGCCGTCACAACGTCAAGGCCACGCTGCGAATGACCGGTAAAAATTGAAGGACGCCGGGCCGAAGTTAAGCATCGGCGGCGGTGCGTTGTTCCGCTGGCGTGACGGCGGTCACTTGCTGCGCCTGCGCCTCCATTGCGCGCCGGATGCGCACGGCCTGCAGGTCGTCGTCGAGCGCCACGTCGGCGGCGGTGACGAATTCGCCCGCGGCGACACTGCGCAGAAGCTTGACGTGATGGGCAAGCCCAATGGGCAACGCGCCGAGCTTGAGACTGCGCGCCGCTGGGATGAGTTTGCCATAGACCGTGTAGCCGCCCTCCCCATCGAGCATCTCACCGGCCCTTAGCGCCCGCTTGGCGACCGCCACCGCATCGCCGCGCCAGGCCCGGCAGGTCCCCGTCGGTTCGCCGCGCAGCGCGACGTTGAGCACCGAGATCGACAATTCAAGCCCGATCAGATGGTAGGGCTTGTACATGGCGGCGTAGCGGCCGGAGGAATCGGTCGGCAGGCCATATTGCTTGAAGCAGGCCGCGGCGTAGTCGTTTGCCGCCTTGAACACCACATAAACGCCCCAGCGCAGGTCGCGCTCGACGGGCTGGCCGTCGCGCTTGAGCGAGGAGACGACCTCGACCGTGCCGTCGCCGGCGAGCACGCCGCCCAAATGCTGCGGGCGCAGCACGCTCGCGAGTTCGTCGGCCCCGCACGGCGGAAAGCCTAAGCCGTCATGCGGCACGTCGAGCCCGCAGGCGTTGGCGACCGCCGCCATCTCGATCGCCGATTTGGTGCCGTCGAGAAACGAATTGAACATCTGCGAGTTCATGCCGGCGCGCTTGGCCTCGGCGGCGGTGAGACCGTAATGCTGCCAGACCCCGTCTGGCGTGACCGTGTGATAGGCCGGCAAATATTTCGTGCCCTTCCCTGCCGCCGCCACGCTGAAGCCCGCGGCGCGCGCCCAATCGACCATTTCGGCGATCAAAGCAGGCTGATCGCCATAGGCCATGGAATAGACCACCCCGGCGGCGCGCGCCTTGCGCGCGAGCCACGCGCCCGCCAGCGCGTCGGCTTCGACATTGACCATGACGATGGGCTTGCCGGCCTCGATCGCCTCAATCGCATGAGCAATGCCCGCCGTGGGACTGCCGGTCGCCTCGACAACCACGTCCACACGCTCGTCACGACAGGCGTCGCGCCCGCGCTCGGCGAAATACGAGCGCGCAATGCGCGCCGCATCCCAGCCGACATTGCGGCAAGCGGCCTTGGCGCCGTCGGGATCGAGATCAGCGATCACCACAACCTCAAGGCCGCCGATCGACGGCACTTGCGCCAGAAACATCGAGCCGAACTTTCCGGCGCCGATGAGCCCGACACGGACCGGCTTGTCGGCAGCAACGCGCGCGGCGAGCATGGATTGCAAGTTCATGTATCCTCCCCATAGCGTCACGCTTCGGCGCGAGAGGGTCGATGTCTAAGATCGTCGGCGCTGTTACGATACCAACTTCGTCGGGAGCAGGAGCTACTGGCTCGATCCCATCGGTCACCACCTCATAGGCGTCGCGGACATCCGTTTTTGACTTCGATGCGCTTACCTGATTATCCGCCGCCACTTGGCGCGTTCGCGCATAGACCAACAGCGCGTCGTCGGCGACCGGGACGATCGGCGCAAAGTCGCGGTGCGCGATCCATTCCGGCCGCGTGAATTTGGTGATGTGGTTGGAGCAAGCGCATAGCGTGAGATAGACGATCTTGCGCGGATATGGCGTGATGTTGGGCGGCGAGGCGTGCACAAGGTTGCCGTGGAACATCAGCACCGAGCCGGGCTTGCCGGTCGGCGCCACGATGCCGCCTTCGGCGGCGAGCCGCGTCACCGTCTCCTTGTCCAGCGTCCACAGCGGATAGGACGTGGTCAGCGTGTCGTGACCGGCGGACAACACGCCCTGCTTATGGCTCTTCGGGATCAGCAATAGCGGCCCGTTGATCGGCATCACCTCGTCGAGGAACACCGCGATGTTCATGGCGCGCGCCTGCGGCATGCCGTCGTCGCGCGCCCAGGTGCCGTAGTCCTGATGCCACTGCCAGACGTCGCCCTCGAACGCGGCTTTGGCGTTGAGCTTGAACTGATGCACGTAGACATCCTCGCCAAACAGCTGGCGCAGCGGCTCGACCACCCGCGGGTGGCAGGCAAGCAAGCGGAACGTCTCGTTAAAGGTGTGGGCGGCAAAAGCGGTGCGCGGCGCGCCGGTCTTCTCGCGCCACACTTCCTGACGGTCGAGTTTGAGGATCGCCTCGGCTTCGTCGCGTAGCTGCGCGATTTCCTGTTCACTGAAGCAGTTCGGAAAGAACAAATAGCCTTGCTCGTCGAATTCTTGCAGTTGACCCGGCTTGAGCTGCATGGCGTCCTCACCAGCGTTGTGGTCAGCCGCGCCGCATTGGACAGCGGCGAGGCCGTTGTTGGGCGGCAATTTAGCTCATATCCCGCGCCTGATCCAGGATTGGCCGTCTGCGACCCGGCCGCTTCAAGGCCGTCAACAGCGCAGGCCGCACACGTTCAAACGTCGCTTCCCGCGTCTCCCGCCGCCGCGCCGCGGGCGCGGAAGACCACGAAGTGCGAGAGCGAGAAGTTCACCACAAAGCTTGCGAGAATAGCGACAGCCTTCGCCGCCCATATGGGCAGCAGGAGAACTTCCGCGGCAATAATCAGCATCGCGGTGTTGGCGATCAATCCGGCGACGCCCGACACGACGAAGGTGAGGTAGTCGCGCCAGCGCAATTGCCGTCCGGATTCGGCGGCAAAGGTGATCGAGGAATTCAGGACATACGAGCCGCTCACTGCGGCGAACCATGAAGTAGTGTTTGCGGCAACCAGCAAAATGGTGTCGGAACTGCCGCAATGGCAGGAGTTCGCGAGCCAGGCCGACGCAGAAAGCGCAGCCGCCGAGCGGCTCAAGGCCGCTCGCGCCAAGAGGAAGATGCCGTAATCCACCGCGGTATTGACGACGCCGATCAAGCCGAAGGCGACCGCCTTCATGCTGATCGTGCGATTGCGCCAGCCGCCGACCAGCTTGGCGCGTGCCCATTGGTAGGGAGAGGCCGGAATCATTGCCGCCACCGCATATCACGTCCAACGGCTCATGCCAGCCCAAGGCAAGATCATGCTCAAGCGGCGAAGCAGGAGCCCGGCTCTCGTTCCATCTGAGCCCAGGCTGTTGTGCGCGGGACACGATAAACCGATTGCGCTATAGATCGGCCCCCTAAGGATCGACCGGATGACCGCTGCGGACGGCCCCAGAACGGCATCAGTGGCGCGCGAGGAACCGCGGCACAGCGCGGCCGCGCTGGGCCTCTCGATCGTGGTGCCACTCTACAACGAGGCGGCATCGCTCGCGCGCATGCACGCGCGGCTGATCGAAGTCACGCGAAGCTTACGCGCGAGCCGCGCGCTCGCCTGCGAGATCGTCTACGTTGACGACGGCAGCGAAGACGACACGCTGGTCATTGCACGCGCACTGCCGCCGGCGGGCGCCGATATCCAGGTGGTGTCGCTGTCGCGCAATTTCGGCAAGGAGGCGGCCTTGCTCGCCGGTCTCGACCACGCCCGGCTTGGCGCCGTGCTGTTCATCGACGGCGACGGCCAGCATCCGCCGTCGCTGATCGGAACGCTGGTTGGCCACTGGCTCGATGACGGTTACGACGTGATCTATACCGCGAAAGCGAGCCGCGCCAATGAGTCGCTCACGCGGCGCATCGCCGTGAAGTTGTTCTACGTCATCCTCAATTGGGGATCGCGCACTGCGATCCCGGAAAATGCCGGCGACTTCCGTCTGCTGTCGCCGCGCGCGGCGAGCGCCTTGCGCCAAATGCCGGAACGCAATCGCTTCTTCAAGGGCTTGGCGAGCTGGATCGGCTTCCGCCAGATGCGGATCGACTACGAGCCGGAAGCGCGCAGCGAAGGCGCCACGACCTGGAATGTGCGCTCGCTGATCGGGCTATCGGTCAACGGCCTCACCTCGTTTTCCGTGGCGCCGCTGCGGCTCGCGACCATGCTCGGCCTGTTGATTGCTTTGGTCGCGCTCATCTATGGCGGCAAGATCGTGTACGAGACGCTGATCTATGGCCAAAGCGTTCCCGGTTATCCGTCGGTCTTCGTCGGCGTCATGGTGCTTGGCGCGGTGCAGTTGGTCATGCTCGGCATCATGGGCGAATACATCGGCAAGATCCTCAACGAGATCAAAGGCCGGCCGGTCTATTTCGTCGCCGAACATAACGTCAAGCTGCGGGAAGATGCGGACCGCGCGGAGATTTCCCCGCCCTGCCCTCCCGCGCAAGCGGGCGAGGGCAGGGTGGGAGCCGCCGCCGAATGAGCGACCCGCCGCGCCGAAACATTTGGCTCTGCGCCGACGACTACGGGATATCGCCCGCAGTGAGTGCGGCGATCCGCGATCTCATCGCACGCCGGCGCATCAATGCCACATCAGTGATGGTCGCCGCACCGAGCTTTCGGTGCGAAGACGCTAGCACCCTCCTCCAGGCCGCCGGCGCGCGCGCTGCTATTGGATTGCACGTGACGCTGACGGCGCCTTTTCAACCGCTCTCCGGCGGCTTTGCGCCGGCGCGCGCGGGCGCGTTCCTGCCGCTAGCGGCGATGGCAGGCCGTGCGCTGGCGCGCGCCTTGGCGCCCAAGCGGCTCACAAGCGAGATCGCCAGCCAATTTGCGGCATTCGCCGCCGCGTTCGGCCGCGCGCCCGATTATGTCGACGGCCACCAGCACATCCACCTATTCCCGCAAATCCGCGAGGCCCTGTTGCACGAGGTCAAAACCGCCGCGCCGCAGGCGTGGGTGCGCCAATGCGGACGGGTCGCTCCAGCGCGCAATGGAATTGCTGACCCAAAGGGCTTGTTCCTCGACCGCCTCAGCCGCCGCTTTCGAAATCTCGCGCACGAACACGGTGTGCGCACCAATCCGGCCTTCGCCGGAACTTATGCTTTTAACGCGCGCGCCGATTTCGCGCGGCTGTTTCCGCGCTTTCTGGCCGGAATGCCGGACGGCGGCGTGGTCATGTGCCATCCCGGTGCGGTCGACGCCGAGCTCAGGCGTCTCGATCCGTTGACCGATTTACGCGAGCGCGAATACGCATTTTTTCTCAGTGAGGGGTTTCCGGAACTGCTTGCTGGCGCACGGCGTCGCGCTCGAGGCGCCCCGTCATGCTTCACGTCTATTTTCCGCGAGCGGGAACGTTGCCTAGGCGACGATGTTCTCTCTCAGAGTTGGTTAAATCGTCGATCTCCGACATGGTCCAGACCTTCGGCTTAATCGGTTGCCCTGTGCGGTGCAGGTGGGGGCGCGATATAACGGGAGAGAGACGCCATGGCGTATCGAAGGAAGTTTGTCTCGACCACCGCAGCAGCAATCGTTTTGCTTGCGGGGTCAACAACATTTGCCTTGTCACAAGCCAACACCGGTCATTCGGCGAATCCGCAAACTGCCGCGCAAAGCGCCCCTCCGGCTCAAAATCCGCCTAGTGCAGTCAACGAGGCGAAGCCGATCACCGATTTGGAACAGGCGGCCCAGAGATTGCGGGACGCAACCCATGACATGGTCAGAGAGACCGATATTCAGAAGCGCGATCAGGCCATTAGGCAGGTCGATAAGACCTTGATGGATGTCGAGAACGCAATGATGGAACTCCCGACCAACCTGCTGCTCGCGGGAACCAAAGAAAGCGAAGCACAAAAGTCCGCTCAAAATATGCAACGTGCGGCTGACCGGCTGAATGATGCGGTCAGCGCGTTGCAAGCCGATGCACCAGCCAAAGCGCGGAGCGCTGCGGTCAAGCGGATCAAGCAGGCGCTATCGGAGATCCACCAGGAGCGGATGAATATACCCAGCAAGACCGCCGCTCAATAGGGGTCGCCGCCGCTCAGCATCGCGACCGCCCGAGGGCGGCGCATGCGGAGCAAGTGATTGCGAGTGATCAAATGACGATCACCTTGGTGCCGACTTGGACGCGTTCGTAAAGGTCGGTGACATCCTCGTTGCGCATGCGGATGCAGCCTGACGACACGTTGGTGCCGATGGTCCAGGGCTCGTTGGAGCCATGGATGCGATAAAGCGTCGAGCCGAGATACATCGCGCGCGCCCCGAGCGGATTATCGGGGCCGCCGGCCATGTAGCGCGGCAGATCGGGCCGCCGCTTGAGCATGTCGTCCGGGGGCCGCCAATCTGGCCATTCGCGCTTGGCGGTGATCGTCTTCACGCCGGACCAGGTGAAGCCAGGACGGCCGACACCAATGCCGTAGCGCATCGCCTTACCGTTTTGCTCGACCAGGAAGAGAAACTTATTCGGCGTGTCGATGATGATGGTGCCCGGCGTTTCCTTACCGGTGTAATCGACGACCTGGCGAGTGTACTTCGGATCGGGCGGCTGGTGCGATAGGTCGCCCTCGCTGGAGGGTGCATAGCTTTGCCCGGATGCATTGGGCATCGTGTTGGCGGCCGGCGCGTATTGATAATCAGGCTGGGCCGGCTGGTAGGCGCGCGGCACCCCCGGCTCTCGGGCGGCGCCGCCGAACAAGAACTCGATGAAGCCGCCGCCCATATTGGCCTGGTTGGCATCGCCATAGGGCTGCTGGTTCGCCGCGGCATAACGCTGCCGGCCGGTATCGACGGCACCCGGCGGGGCCGCCGCGCCGGCGTCCACGCTCGCGCTCGCCGCAAACGAGCCAGGCACGATCTGGAGGGGGTCGGCCCCGGCGGGCCCGTAACACGCGCTCATGAGGAGCGCACAAGCAAAGATACGCCGCATTGTCGAACTCTGTACTCTACCGCAGTTTCGCATCGAGCGTGAGTACAGGCGCAAACCTCGACTGTTTGGTAAATTTCGCTCGGCGCATTTTCGCCGGCGGCGTTATTTGTACATTGTTCATCAAGTTAGAGTTTATTTTGAGTGAATGGTCCGAGGCTATGGTTAACCGGACGTATCGCGGCGCACGCTTCGCGTGAACGCGGAATTAAATGGGGTTGTTGTAATATCGCGCGGAACTGGTCGGTGAAGAGATGGCCGCGCCGCGCAAGGTTTTTCGCATCGAAGAGACGGCCGCCACGAGGCTCGCGCAAGGCATCGAGGATTCGACGGCGGCGCTACGCCACGCCGAGGTCATGCGAGAGCTTGCGGCACTGCGCGCGCTGCTCACCGGCCCGTCCGATCGCCGTCCGGGCAAGTCGGAGGGCCCGTTCAGCGCGACCCAGCGGCTCGCTTCCGAGCTCAATCTCATCCACGGCGTCATCGGCGGAAGCAACGACGCCGGCCCCGGCGGCGCGCGCCTGGAGGCAGCGCACCTCGCGCGCATCGGCCATGAACTCGATGCGGTCTTGAATGGCACCGAACAGGCGACGCAAAAAATTCTCACGGCGGCCGAAGAAATTGATCAGACCGCGAACAACCTGTCGGCCGCGCTCAAGGGCAAGATCGAACAGGATTTCGCGCAGGACATCCGGGAGCTCGTGCTGCAAATTTTCGAAGCTTGCAATTTCCAGGACCTCACCGGCCAGCACGTCGGCAAAGTGATGGCGACCCTGAAGTTCGTTCAGGATCACATCACGCGCGTGCTCGACGAGATCAGAAGTGTCCCGGCGGCCCCGATGCCGGCCGCGCCGCCGCTTGATCCGGCGCAGATGCTGTACGGCCCATGGCTCGCCATCGACCGCGGCCATGTCACGCAGAGCGACGTCGACGCGCTGTTCGACGCGAAGCCCTAATACGTTCAGAGAAGATCCTTTTGCGCGTTTCCGGTGGCGGGGATAGCGCCGTTTAGCGGGCCGGCGCCCGGCCGCGCGCCACGCCTTCCGACGCGCAGCGCACATAGACGCCGGTACCATAACGGCCGGCAATCTCTGGGTCGATCCAGCGCAGCACCATGGTGTGGCCGTCGAGCGAAACGATCTCGCGATCCTGCGGCCCGCCGGCATCACCGGGCGGCCCGATATAGTTCCTGCCGTTTTGGCTGCCCTTGAGCTGCAGTTCCTGCAATTGGGCGCTGTCGGCGAGGTACATCATGACGCCGCCACCGGGACCGCGATTGATCACCACCGGCTGGCCGCACTGACCGCGCGCCGCCGCCTCGGTGCGCGCGCGGTCTTCCTCCTTGTGGTAGGAACCATAGCCCCAGCGGCCGACAATTTCCTCGGGCCGGTAGGTCGACGGGATCGCCGGCGAGGTCATTGGCGGCGGCGCGGACGATTCGGGGGCCGGCTGGTTCGTCGTGCAGCCAGAGGCTGCGAGCGCACAGAACGCCGCAATGCTCGCCAACAATCGCAGATTACGCAGCGACGCACACATGAAGGGGCTCCCTCGAAGACCTGATCGAGCCGAAGGGGCAGCCCGATCACTCACGTAACAAAGGCAGCACCGGACAAACACAGGAAAACCGTCCCAAACTTCCCCGAAGTGGCCCGTTTTACCCCTTTGTCCTTTCGACTTTATTTCGAACTGTCCATTTTGGCAGACCGTAGCCGGGACATTACGGCCCGGGTTTGGCGGCTTGTGGGCCGTTGCGGCGCGCCGGGCCGTTGCGGGGAGCGCGGCGCGAGCCTCGGGCATCATTGCCGGGTGAATGCTGTGGCTTGCGTGGGTCAACCAGCGGCGGCGACTTGTGGATGCTCAGCGCGCGCATCAGCTCGGGGTCGGCAAAAAAATCGCTGTCGGCGCGCAGTCCAGCGGCATGGATGCCGGCAATGGCGCAGATATCGTCCATCTCGTTGGCATCGCCGGTGACGCCTGCGGCGCCTACTACTTCGCCGTCCGTGGCGCGGATCAACTGGCCGCCGCCCTCGAGGAACAACGGGTAATCGGCAAGGTTTTCGATCGATTGCATGAACAGCGGCTTTTCATTGGCCTTCTGCAATACGAGCTTCGAAGGCCGCCCCAGCGCCAACGAGGCATAAGCTTTGCCGTAGCAGACCTCGAAACGCAGCATCGAGGCGTTGTCCTGCTTCTGGAACGCCTTCACCCGGCCGCCCGCATCGAGAATAATCGCGGTCATTGGGCGGCATTTGTGCTTTTTAGCCGCCGCGAAGGTCGCCCCGATAATGGTGTTGGCCTGTTCGAGGCTGAGCGCACGCATCGTCTATTCTCCAGCGGCCGGCACCGGCCGGGAAACCCTAGAATAGACCTTCCGCCGGCCCAAGCCACCGCCGTGACGCAGCTCGCGTAAGCCCTTCCGGGCAAGTCCTTCCGCATCGGCCTGCCTTGACAGCGCGAAACCGAAACCCTATGTCCCGCGGAGCTTATTGGCACTCGAGTTTGATGAGTGCTAAGGCTCTGCAACATAGAGATTTTCCGTCCAACACGAGGGCCGCTTTGATGCGGCGAGAGGGTGATCATGGCGAAGTTGAAGTTCCGTCCGTTGCATGACCGAGTGGTCGTCAAGCGTGTCGATGCCGAGGAGAAGACCAAGGGCGGCATCATCATTCCCGATACCGCGAAAGAAAAGCCGCAGGAGGGCGAGGTGGTCGCTGTCGGCCCCGGCGGGCGCGACGAGAGCGGCAAGCTCATCGTGATCGGCGTCAAGGCCGGCGACCGCGTGCTGTTCGGCAAGTGGTCTGGCACCGAAGTGAAACTCGACGGCGACGACCTCCTGATCATGAAGGAGTCCGACATCATGGGCGTGATCGCCTGACAACGCCCGCCATCGTGGCCGGGCCTGACCCGGTGATGACGAACGGCAAGCGAAAATACAAAACCAGGAGCAATTTGAAATGGCCGCCAAGGACGTAAGATTTTCGACTGACGCTCGCGACCGCATGCTGCGGGGCGTCGAGACGCTCGCCAATGCCGTGAAGGTGACGCTCGGCCCCAAGGGCCGCAATGTTGTCATCGATAAGAGTTTCGGCGCTCCGCGCATCACCAAGGACGGCGTCACGGTCGCCAAGGAGATCGAGCTTGAAGACAAGTTCGAGAATATGGGCGCGCAGATGGTGCGCGAAGTGGCCCAGAAGACCAATGACCAGGCCGGCGACGGCACCACAACTGCGACCGTGCTGGCGCATGCCATCGTCAAGGAAGGCGCCAAGTCGGTTGCCGCCGGCATGAACCCGATGGATCTCAAGCGCGGCATCGACATCGCGGTCAGCGCCGTGGTGGAAGACATCAAGAAGCGCGCGAAGAAAGTCGGCTCATCGTCTGAAGTCGCACAAGTCGGCACCATCTCGTCGAATGGCGACGCCACGATCGGCAAGATGATCGCCAATGCGATGCAGAAGGTCGGCAACGAGGGCGTCATCACGGTCGAGGAGGCCAAGGCCCTCGAGACCGACGTTGAGATCGTCGAAGGCATGCAATTCGACCGCGGTTATCTGTCGCCCTACTTCATCACCAACGCCGAGAAGATGATCGCCGAGCTCGAGGACGTTTACGTACTTCTTCACGAGAAGAAGCTGTCCCAGCTTCAGGCCATGCTGCCGGTGCTCGAAGCGGTCGTGCAGGCCGGCAAGCCGCTGCTCATCATCGCCGAGGACATCGAAGGCGAGGCGCTGGCGACGCTTGTCGTCAACAAGCTGCGTGGCGGGCTCAAGGTCGCCGCCGTGAAGGCGCCGGGCTTCGGCGATCGCCGCAAGGCAATGCTCGAGGACATCGCCATTCTCACCGGCGGCCAGCTCATCGCGGAAGATCTCGGCATCAAGCTCGAGAGCGTCACCACGGCGATGCTCGGCCGCGCCAAGAAAGTCGTGATCGAGAAGGAGAAGACCACGATCATCGACGGCGCCGGCAAGAAGAAGGACATCGAGGCGCGCGTCAACCAGATCAAGGCGCAGATCGAGGAGACGACCTCGGACTACGACCGCGAGAAGCTCCAGGAGCGCCTGGCCAAGCTCGCCGGCGGCGTCGCGGTGATCCGGGTCGGCGGCGCAACCGAGGTCGAGGTCAAGGAGAAAAAGGATCGCGTCGAGGACGCGCTCAACGCCACTCGCGCCGCAGTCGAGGAGGGCATCGTGCCGGGCGGCGGCGTCGCGCTGCTTCGCGCCAAGAAGGCCATCGGCAAGCTCACGAACGCCAATGCCGACGTGCAAGCCGGCATCAACATCGTGCTCAAGGCCTTGGAGACTCCGCTGCGTCAGATCGCGGAAAACTCCGGTTTCGAAGGCTCGATCGTGGTCAACAAGGTCCTGGAGAACAAGTCGGAGACCTACGGCTTCGACGCCCAGACCGAGGAATACGTCGACATGCTCGACAAAGGCATCGTCGATCCGGCCAAGGTGGTGCGCGCCGCGCTGCAAGACGCCGCGTCCATCGCCGGCCTCCTGGTGACAACCGAAGCCATGGTCGCCGAAACGCCGAAGGAGGCGCCGGCCATGCCGCCGATGCCGTCCGGCGGCGGCGGAATGGGCGGGATGGGTGGAATGGGCTTCTGAGCCGATCCGCGCAGCGAATCACGAAAGGGCGCGGCCACTGCCGCGCTCTTTTTTCTTCATCCTACCAGCGAGCCAGAAGAAGCTGCGTGGGAGATCGCGCCTCAGTACTATCGCTTCGGTCAGCGCGGCCGGCGCATCGGGGGCGGCCATCGCGTCACCACGGAAGCTGTCGCGATCGGCATCGGTTCGTTGTTGGCGATCTCTTGCCACAATGAATCACTATGCGTGATCTCGGTGAGCCGGCTGGCCCTGAGCGGCGCAATGACTGCGATCATCCGCTTCAGGATGCCGATTTGTTCTTCGGTGAGAGCGGATACATCCGGCTCATCCAACGAGACCATTTCTCGCCGGGCAAAGTTGGCGGCTTTGACGGTCCGTTCCTCGACCTTGCCTGCTTTGACCAATTGGCGCACCGCGCGGGTAATGTCCTCTGACATCGGGCCTTGCAGCGTTCGCGCATAATGCTTGAAGCCAGTCATCGACACGCCATGCCAGCGAAAATGTTCCAAGTCCGAGTACCAGAGAATCCTATTGAGCTTGATGTAGCCGAGCTTGCCGGCATGCGTTTTCGCTATGACGAAATGCACCATGTCCACAACACGCTGCATTTCGGGAGAGGTCAAATCTTTCGGCATTTTTCTTTCGGTAGGAGCGGCGCGTAAGCCAAGGGAGCGTCACCTTGGTGCAGATCGCATTAATCGCGCAAGCCGGGCAGAATGACAAAGGCGGCCTGGATCAATTCGTCATCAGTCGGAAACGCAGCGTGGTCGCGCCAGTGAGCTCGATAATTTCGCCGCTGCGGCGCCAGTTCGTGACCTGGCCGAGCGCCGCCAAGAGGCTGTCGTCATTGCTTTGCCGCTCCGGCGTGCATTGCGCCGGTGCAGCCGGTTCCGGGACGATGGTGATCGAATCGTCACCGACAGTGGCGGCGGCACGGACGTTCGCGCACCACAGATCGATCGACGCTCCGCCGTCATCGTCGATCTCGAGCATCGGGACGCGTTTGGAACCGGGCATGGGCGCGACGTCGAGCATCAGTTCACTGCCGAACGGAAATGCTTCGCTGGCCGCTGTGGGCAGGATCGTGCTCGGCAACACCAGGCAAACAATCCAGCAGGCGGCATGCCAACGCAAGCAGACCATCGTCGTCTCCGGTTCATAAGCGCAAAAATGCGCGGCCGAACGGTCGCGCACAATGATTTAGGCCGCAGGCGGGCGGTTTGCGTCAAGTATTTTCGGTTATCCGACACTCTTGGCGCGACGTCAAAGGCGACGGGGCCGCCACCGCCGCCACCGCGGGCGGCCCCTGCCAATCCCGGTTAGTGTGGCGCCGCCGGCAGCACGGCGATGTTCGGGAAGAATAGGTAGCAGGCCACGCCGATGATGACGAGATAGGCCAGAAGGACCAGGCACCAGCCGAAGTTGTGCCGGATGACCTCGCCTTCATTGCGCACGAAGCGGCTGGTGGACACGCCTACGCTCGCCGTCTGTGGCGCAATCGGCTTGCCGATCTCGGCGCCCACAGAGTTGAGCGTTGGCAACAGCAGCAACGGGAAGCCGAGCACCTTGCCGACCAGCGCCTGGAACGTGCCGAACATGGCGTTGGTCGAGGTGTTGCTGCCCGACAAGGCGACGCCGATAAAGCCGAGGATCGGCGCCACGACGATGAAAGCCGGGCCGAGCTTGGCGAAGGCGTTGGCGAGGGAACCCGCCATGCCCGAGTAGTTGAAGACGTAGGCGAGACCGAAAATAAAGACGCCGACGAGACAGGCGCCCCACATCTGCGACCAGGTCTTGGCGAAGATCGCGCCGACCTGATTCGCGTTGACGCGCAGCACGAGGGCCGTGATGATCCAGGACACCAGGATCGCCGTACCGGCGACGAAGGGCGTCCAGTTGAACACCGCGCTGATCGTCGTGTCCGTCGCGCCCGTCTTAATCGCCGAAACGGCAGAGACGGCATAGTGGAGCACGACGTAGGACGGCAGGTGCGACCACGGTCCGGTCCACGCGACGACCACCGCGACCAGGATGGCGATCGGCAGCCAGGCCATGCCAATCTCGCCGCCCGAAAGTCCGTGCGCCTCCGCCCTTGTGTCGCCGGTCGCGGGGCCGCCACCATAGGCCAGGACCTGCGATGGCCGCCACACTTTGAGCAGAATCAGCAGCGCCACGAAGCACACGATCGCGCCGATAACGTCGGGCAGATAGGGCCCGAGATAGATGGCGGTCGGCAATTGGCCGGCGATGTAACCGAGCGAGCCGACGATTGCGAGCGGCCATGCCGACCACATGCCTGTGCTGCCGGAGACGAGGTAGAGCAGGATCCAGGGCGGCAGCAACGCCAGGATGGCGACGATCTTGCCGACCGAGGCCGAGTAGATCGGCAACAGGTCGACGAAGTTCATGCCGAGCACGCCGGCAGTCACCGTGGCGAGCGCGATGATCGGCGCCCCCAAGGCGCCGTACGACACCGGCGCGTTGTTGGCTATCGCAGCCACCCGGATGGCGTCGAGGTCGGGGATGCCGATCGCGATCAGAATCGGCGCGACGAAGGCCCAGGGATAACCGAACCCGACCAGCCCTTCGAGCAGAGCACCGAATGCCCAGGCGAACAGAATGGTCTGGACCCGCACGTCGCGGGTTCCCTGCTGCACCAGCCAGCGCCGAAGCTTGTCGAAGGCCCCGGTCGTGACCAGCGTGTTGAACAGCATCACACCCCAAAACGTGATCCAGTCGACGTTCCAGATACCGGTGGCGGAGCCGTAAATGTAGGCGCGTATGCCGTCGCCGAGCGGCATCTTCCAGACCCAGAGACCGAGCAGGAAGGTGACAATTGAACCAATCAGTACCGCGAGCCATGCCGACATGCGCAGGCCCGCGAGGAGAAACAGCAGCAGAAGCACCGGAATCAGCGCAACCACCCAAGTCAGAAACAGGTTTCCAGTTGGATCGAGAATTTGTGTGAACATGGACCGCGCCTCCCCAGCTAGCGCCCTTTGCGGGCTTGTCTTGTTTCGCACTCAGGCGGCCATCAATCTAAGGTGCAGAACACGCCCCGACCGGCCGCATAACGCGCGTGAGATTTTCGCTACCCGCCCCAAATTAAGCCAATCCTGTGGCCATCGCTATGGGATGATCGTCGCAGGGTCACTGGCGACTGCCCTTGTGGCGAACATCATGATAGTGCGGTGCACTATCATGATGTTGCTAATGGCTGAGTTATAGCCATTCGACGCCTTTGAGCGGCTCATATGGCGCCGCGTCAACCTGCCTATGTCGGAGGACTGCCGTGAAACGCCTCGCCTCGACGCTGGCCACGATCTGGCGGCTGTCCGCCCCGTACTACCGTTCGGATGACCGCTGGCCGGGACGTATCCTGCTCGGTGCGGTGATCGCGATAGAGCTATCGCTCGTCGCTATCCAGGTGATCCTGAACCAATGGTACAATCGCTTCTACAATACGCTGCAGGACCACAACTGGAACGCCTTCGTCAGCGCCATCCTGTTCTTCTGCGTACTCGCCGCCATCTACACTGTCCTCGCGGTCTACCAGAATTACCTCAATCTGTGGCTCCAGATCCGGTGGCGCCGCTGGATGACGCAAACCTATCTGCGGCAGTGGCTCAATACCGCCAACCATTACCGCATGCAGTTGCTCGGCGACGCAGCCGACAATCCCGATCAGCGTATCGCCGAGGATCTGCAGATGTTCGTGCAAAGCACTCTGACGATCGGCGTCGGGATACTCAACGCGTTCGTGTCGCTGTGCTCCTTTGTCATCATCTTGTGGGTACTGTCGGAGCAAGCGCCGTTGCATCTGTTCGGCTCCGACTTCACCATCCCGGGTTATTTGGTGTGGGCGGCGCTGATCTATGCGGTGATCGGCACGACGCTGACCCATCTGATCGGCTGGCCGCTCATCCCGCTCAATTTCCAGCAGCAGCGCTTCGAAGCCGATTTCCGCTTCAATCTGGTGCGCACGCGCGAGAATTCCGAGCAGATCGCGGCGCTGCAAGGCGAGCCGGCCGAGCGCGAGCGTCACCTTAACCGCTTCGGCCTGGTTGTCGCCAACTGGATCGCGATCATGCAGCGGCAGAAGAAGCTGACCTTCTTTACCCAGAGCTATTCTCAGGCCTCGCGTTATCTTTCCTTATCTGATGGTGAGCCCGGCCTACTTTTCGGGCGCCATGCAGCTCGGCGGCTTGATGCAGACCGGCATCCGCTTTCAACAGCGTCCAGACCGCGCTGTCCTATTTTATCACCGCTTATCAGCAGATCGCGCAATACCGAGCGGTGGTCACGCGCTTGTCCGGATTCGAGGATGCGATCGAGGCCGGCCGTGCGGCCGCCCTGACGCCGCCGGCGATCGAGGTCTCGCCGCGCGCCGGCAGCACGGCGATCACCGCCGATCATCTCAGCGTTCGCCTGCCCCATGGCGAGCCGCTGGTGAACGCCGAGCATGTCGCGGTCGGCCCCGGCGAGCGCGTTCTGATCACCGGGCCTTCAGGAGCGGGCAAATCGACGCTATTGCGCGCCATCACCGGAATCTGGCCGTTCGGTTCGGGCCGCGTGACGCGTGCCGCGGGACGCCAAGGTCATGCTGGTGCCGCAGCGGCCCTATTTTCCCGTTGCGACGCTCGTCGTCGGCCGTCAGCTATCCCGCCAAAATCGGCACATTCGACGACGTCCGCGTGGCCGAAGCGCTCACGGCCACTGGGCTGCCGGAACTCGCGGCACGGCTCGGTGAGGAAGCGCATTGGAACCGCATGCTGTCCGGCGGCGAACAGCAGCGGCTCTCTATCGCGCGGGTGCTGCTGCACGCACCCGATTTTCTCTTCCTCGACGAGGCGACGGCGTCCCTCGATGAACCCGCCGAGGCGATGCTCTACCGGCTGCTGCAGGACCGGCTCAAGGACACCGCGATCATCTCGATCGGCCATCGTTCGACGCTGGGCGCCTTCCATCGCCGGCGCATCGAGTTGGTCCGCGACCACGCCCTTTCTCAGGTGCGCGACGTTCCCCTCGTCTCGGCGGCCGAGTGACTGAATTGACAGGGTAAGTTGTCTAATGAAGCCGCTGGGCAGCGCTTCCGCCACTGGCCATTACGGGCGCACACTCAGTCGATGTTATTTGATGCTGCTGAGATTGGTCGCAAACGACAGCTTTGCGATGAAAGTTGCGCCGCACCAGTTGGAGGCGAGACCACCGGGGTTCAGCGCGGTCACCGCAGAAGGACTGAAGGACGCCGTCTGGTCGCTGGTGAACACGTTGCACTGCGCCTTGGTCAAATTGCTGTCGAAGTAGCGCAGGTCGAGCGTGAACGCTTTCCAGGTGAAGCCAAGACCGGCATCCCAGTTCCAATAACTCTTGTAGGGGACGCCGCCGGGATAGGCGCCGCTGCAACCGGGACCTGTCGTCACGGTGCAATAAAATTGGTCGCTGGCGCCGAGTGCCCAGTAGCCGGCATCGCCCGAAACATAGGCGCCGATGCCGTTCATGAGCCAAGTGGTCGGAGCCGTCAGCGTGACGTTGCCCGTCGTGTACCAGCCCGGCGCGCCGGAATTGAGAACCGACGGCGAGTACCATTCCTGAGCGCCGAACGACAGGTTGTCGTTCACGGTGTATGTGGCTTTGCCGTACCACTCATAAAAGCTGACGTCGCTCTTGACGACGTTGCCGTTCGGCAATGTAGTGTTGATGTTGCCGGTCGGGCCGGCGAGCGTACAGCCGGGAGCAACGGCGGCGAGGTTGAAGCACTGGCCACCCGGGTAATAGTAGTACCACAAGCCAAAATCGAGGGTGAGCTTGTCGAAGGTTGGCCGAAAGCCCCCGTAGAAGTCGATCTCGGCCGCGGCGCGATTGGGGAAGTCGATGCTCTCGCCCGACACGCCAAAATAGGCCTGCAGGTCCTTGTTGAAATTGTAGCGCGGCTCGAAGCCGGCCTGGGCCGAAGGGCGGTGGGCCGACTGGGTGATGCCGCGGAGATTATAGTCCGTCATCACCGCTGCGGTGATCGCGATGTCCCACGGCGAGGGCGGCGGCGCGGGCACTGCGGCGGGAGGCGATTTGACCGCCATGTCGGCCGCAAAAACCGGCGTGGAAGCCAGACTCACCGCAACGACCAACGAATAAACAATTTTCTTCATTCTCCGCCCCCTTGATCTCTCCCGTACGCGGATGATGAACTGGCCCAGGACCGGGCACAGAGACAGCGACGCCAACGCGCGAAGTACTTGCGGAATTTCTGATCGCTATTGGCTTTCGGCCAAGGCTAAGACCGCGGCAAACGCTGATTTGTCATGCTATTTTGGGTTTGGTTAACAAATGACTAACGGGTGTGGCGCATCGGTTGCACGCGCCTTGCCCCGCGCTCGAGGAGCGCCCATTTCCTGCGTAGGCTTCGCACCGCCATTGCCGCGGTTGAGCGGGCCGGAGGGAGACCCCAGCATGAAGGCGATAGTGGACGGGCAGGTGGTTGCCCAGAGCAACGATGTCATCGAATGCAAGGGATATCAGTATTTTCCGCGCGCGGCGGTACGGATGGACTGGCTGGAAAAGACCGCGAAAACCGAGGACGATCGCGCCTGTCCGCACAGCGTCCAGTTCTACGACGTCGTCGTCGATGGCGCGCGGCACCAGCGCGCGGCATGGTCTTACGAAGCCCCGCGCCCGGAGATGAGACAGGTCGCAGACCACTTTGGCTTCTGGCAGGACGTCGAGGTGAGCTGAGGCGGATAGGCGGCCTGGAGACGCGTCTCACCAGCTCCCCATGACTATGCCATCCCCGTACGGCCCTAAGCCGCGGCCTTCTTGCGGTTGGCCTCGAGCCGGGCGTCGACCAGTGCGACCTGGGCGTCAATCGCCGGATTGCTCAGCCCCTTCTGCTTGGCGATGAGCTGCACGAGCTTATCGGCGCGTTCGATGTTGGGCGCGCCGTTTTGTAGCGCGCGCGCGGCCGAAGCTGGGCGCGTCAGCGACTGCGCCGCGGCAGCGTATTTCTCGAACGGCACCAGGTCTTCCGGCTTGGCGCCGAGCCTGACGCACAGGTCGAACACAAAATTGTAGACCGACCGCGAGGTCTCGACGTCACTCCACACCGCTTCCTGGGCCGTGCGCATGCCGTCCTTGGTCACGCAGCGATAGTTGCCCGCGAGCAGCATCGCCCACTTGGCGAGCGGCACGAAGATTGAGTCGTAGACCTTGAGCTTCACCGGAAGCTCGATCTTGCCATCGCCGGTGTCGAAGCGAATCGCCTCGATCTCATCCTGCAGCTGCCGCAGGATCGCGGTGGATTTGTCGCTCTCGAAGCGCGCCACCTTGAAGTTGGTAGGCAACGTGACCATGAGCACGTTGACCTTCTCGTCCGGCGGCCGAATCGCCTGCGGATCGGGGCTGTTGAGCGTGATGGTCGCGGGATCGAACGAATCCCAGACGCTCGGGTCCGTATAGGCGGGCTTGAGCGCGTCGTAGTTCAGGCCGGGAATCCGCTTCACATAAGGCAGCGGCGGCATGTTCATGATCGACATGCACGGCACCCGCGATTTCGCGACCGCATCCAAAAGTTCGCGCACGCCGGGCGAGCGATATTGCGGCTCCTGCATCGCCAAGCCCACGAGGTCGTAGTCCTTCGGATTGATGCCGGTCGCGGGTCCGGCGGTGACTTTGCCGGGAAGCTTGCGGGAATCAAGCTCGACCGGCTCCTTGCGGCCTCGCACCGGCAAGCGGACGCGGAAGCCCTCGGCGTTGATCAGGTCGGCCTCGGCGGGCAGGCACACAAGATGAAGTTTGTGACCCCCGAACAGGAGCTTGGAGGCCAGGAGCGAGCCGTACGACGCGCCCATCAGCAGGATGTTGTAGGTCGCCGGCATGGCGCGTCTCCTCGACAGCAAATGGCCGGAGAAGACCGGCCCTGGACCGACAATCACGCGCGGTCCAATCTCATGTGCCGCAATGCTATTGGCCTAACTGCCGTGTTGCAATCCAGTCCGGTCAGTTAGGACGCAGGGCGCAAACGCAAATCCCGAGGCGAAACGCCGCGGCAGCTCGCCAAACGGCAACCGGCAACCGGAGCGACGGCGCTGATGCGCAACCGCCCCGGGATGCCTCGATTGATCCGGCCCGTACGACTGCCGTTGGCGGCGCCGGTCCGGCAAAAACGCTAGTTGTTGTCGCCGCTATCCATGCCAGAGCCCATTGCGGGCGGCCAGGACGGCGCGGGGGCAGGCTCAGCCGCGGGCATCGCGGGGGCAGCCTTTTTCACCGGCGCCTTACGCTTGGGCGCCGCCTTCTTTGCCATTTTCTTGGCCACCTTCTTGGCTGGTTTCTTCGCCGACTTCTTTGCGGCCGACTTCATTGTTTTCTTCTTCTTGCGCGCCGGAGCAGCCTTCTTCTTCGCGCCCTTTTTCTTCGCCTTTGCCTTCTTCGCCATGATCGTCCTCCCGATCTAGGGTGAAATCCCGTCGGCCCCCGTGGGAGACCGCTAGTGCGCCGATACTACTGCGCTAACAACCACTGCGCCAACTGCACCAAGAACTACTGCACAAAAAACTACTGCGCCGAGAGCTTCCGCACCAAGACGCCGAATGAAACCCCGTGCTCAGCTCGCGGTCACGGCAGGGCTCATCACCGTACGCGGTCGATAGTCCCGCAGCTTGTCCGGACGTGGACCTCCGGTGGCCCAATCGATCAACTCGATCGTATGGACAGCTGGAAGTTCAGTGCCCGCCTCGATCTGCGTGATGCAGCCGATATTGCCCGCTGCGATCACATCAGGTCGCAATCTCTCGATAGTCCCGACTTTGCGCTCGCGCAACCGTCTTGCGATATCCGGCTGCAGAATATTGTATGTGCCGGCCGAGCCGCAGCACAGATGACCGTCCGGTACGTCCTTCACCACGAAGCCCAGCTTGGTGAGTAATTCCTTCGGCTGCCGCGTGATACGCTGGCCGTGCTGCAGCGAGCAGGCCGAATGATAGGCGACGATGAGGCCGGGCGCCTTGTGATCAGCCTTGAGCGGCAAACCCGCAAGATATTCCGAAATATCCTTGGCGAGGCTTGCGACCCGGGCTGCCGGTTTGGCGTAAGCCGGATCGGTGCGCAGCATGAATCCGTAATCCTTCACGGTGGTGCCACAGCCCGAGGCGGTGATCAGGATCGCGTCGAGGCCGTCGATCGCGGTCCAGGCGTCGATGTTGGCGCGGGCCTGGGCGAGCGCCTCCTCCTCGCGGCCCATGTGATGGACGAGCGAGCCGCAACATCCGGCACCCTCGGCTAAAACCACCTCGAGGCCATGCCGCGTCAGTACGCGGACGACGGCAGCATTGATCTGCGGCGCCAGGACGTCGTTGACGCAGCCGGCGAGCAGCGCCACTCGGCCTTTGCGCGCACCTGCGGCCGGTATCGTCTGCGGCGACAGCGGACGCCGCGGCGGGTGCGACGGCGCCAAGCGCAGCATGGCCGCCAGCGCGCTTGAGCCCGATCGCCTCGAACAGCGGCGCGAACGGCTTGGCGACGAGGGCCGCACCGAGCGCAAGGCGGAAGCGATGCGGATAGGGCATCACTTTGGCCAGCGTGGCGCGCAGCAAGCGCTCGCTCAGCGGCCGGCGGTAAGTGTGCTCGATATGGACGCGGGCATGATCGACGAGGTGCATGTAGTGCACCCCCGAAGGGCACGTCGTCATGCAGGCGAGACACGACAAGCAGCGATCGATGTGTAGAGTGACCTCCGCCGTCGCCGGCCGGTCATGCTCCAGCATCTCCTTGATGAGGTAGATGCGGCCGCGCGGCGAATCGAGCTCGTTGCCGTCGAGCACATAGGTCGGACAGGTGGCCGTACAGAAGCCGCAATGGACGCAGGCGCGCAGGATCTTCTCCGATTCCGCCACATCCGGATCGGCAAGTTGCGCGAGAGTGAAGGAGGTCTGCATGACTATACGCCCGCCCACATGCGCCCGGCATTGAGCACGCCCTGCGGATCGAAGCTTTTTCGGACCCGCTTCGTCAATGCTGCAAGCGCCGCAGGTTCGGGCTCGAAGACCTCGACAACGGCGCGCACGGCCGCCGGCGCCCGAATCAAGGTCGCGTGCCCGCCCGCGGCCGCGACGGTGGCGCGTACCAGCGGCGCACCGGCATCTTCTGTGGCCGGCAACGCCGCCCAAAGGAGGCCGCCTGCCCAATCGTAGAGGACTTCCGCATCGGCCTGCTCAACGAGTGCGCGGCCGATTTCGGCGCCGCGGGTCGGCGCGGTCGAAATGCGCCAAAGGTCGCGCGGACCGGCAGGACCGCTCGCCGCGAACGGCATCACGTCGCGGATCGCCCGCCACAGGGTGCGCGACGCTGCTTCGCCCAAGATGCCGACTGTACCGAACGGCGCTAACAGCTGCTCCAGCACGTCCTTGCGCTGCGCGACCGAGGGCGCCACGCCCTCAAGGCGAAACGCGGTCGCGGCCGTTCGCGCGGCGGCTGTCTCGGCGATCCGCGACGCAACGGCGGCCGGCAGATGGGCGGCGGCCGAGACGTCGGCGAACGAGCCCGTCGCCGCCGCCATGACTTTGCGCGCCGTCACGTCATCGAGCTTGAAGACCAGGATGGTCTCCTCGGTTTCGGCCCGCGGCAGCGTCTTGATCGTCACGTCGGTCATGGCCGCGAGCGTGCCCCAGGAGCCGGCGATCAGCTTGCAGAGGTCATAGCCGGTGACGTTCTTGACCACGCGGCCGCCGGACTTGAACGTCTCGCCGCGGCCGGAAACGGCGTGGACGCCGAGGAAATGGTCGCGCGCGGCGCCGGCTTTGATGCGCCGCGGGCCGGACAGGTTCGCCGCGATCACGCCGCCGATCGTGGCGGCCGCCCGCCGCCGTTCCGAGCAGCGGCCCGTAATCCATCGGCTCGAAGGCGAGTTCTTGCCCGCTTGCCGCCAACAATGCTTCGATCTCGGCGAGTGGCGTTCCCGCTTTTGCCGAAAGCACCAGCTCTTCCGGCTCGTAGAGCGTGACGCCGGACAGCCCCGAAAGATCGAGCGTCGCGTCCCATTGCGCCGCGCGGCCGATGGCGCGCTTGGTGCCGTGGCCGACCAGCTCAAGCGTCTTGCCGTTGGCGAGCGCCCATTGGATCGCTTGCTCAACGTCTTCGACATCGCGTGGCTTGACAGCCCCTAACATTGACTATGCTGATCACGCAGCTCGCGGCTTGACCTCGCGGTCAATTCGTCTGCCGACGGCTTGTCGCGTCATTTCCAGATCGTACCGCGCCTGAAGATTGATCCAGGATTGCGCGTCGGTGCCAAAATAGCGCCCCAGCCTCAGTGCGGTGTCGGCAGTGATCGCCCGCTTTCCGGCCAAAATGGCGGCCACACGATTGAGGGGAACGTTGATGTCCTTGGCCAGACGATAAGCGCTCAATCTCATCGGCTGAAGAAATTCTGTCCGCAGCACATCGCCCGGAGGAAATAGCCGCATCGTCCTCCGACGCTTGTCGAGGACCTCAGCGAGATCGACCCTACCGGCATCGAGGTCGTCGCGACGAACGCTCATTATGGCCCCTCAATGGTAGTCGCAGAACTCGACATCATGGGCATTCCCGTCACGCCATTGAAAACAGATGCGCCACTGATCGTTGACGCGGATGCAGTGCTGACCAGCGCGGCTTCCCGCCAGCGCCTCCAGGCGATTGCCAGGCGGCACCCGCAGGAACGCGAGACTTGCAGCGCTGTCAATCAGGTCGAGTTTTCGCTTCGCCCGCTCGGCGAGATCGCTCGGTAAGCCTTTCACGTATCGCCCTAGAAATAAGGCCGCTGTCCGCTTATCGGCGAACGTTTTGATCACGATTTAACCTAGGATGCCTCCATGGTGACGTCAAGCGTCACTATCGCTTCAAAACCGCGGAATATCGGGAAATGCCACGCGGCCGGCATGCACGTGCATGCGGCCGAGCTCGGCGCAGCGATGCAAGGTCGGGAACACCTTGCCGGGATTGAGCAGGCCTTTTTCGTCGAAGGCGCATTTGACCCGCTGCTGCTGGTTGAGATCGAGTTCGGAAAACATCACCGGCATCAGGTCGCGTTTTTCGACGCCGACGCCGTGCTCGCCGGTGAGCACGCCGCCGACCTCGACGCACAGCCGCAAAATATCGGCGCCGAATTCCTCGGCGCGTTCGAGCTCGCCGGGCTTGTTGGCGTCGTAGAGGATCAGCGGATGCAGATTGCCGTCGCCGGCATGAAACACGTTGGCGACGCGCAAGCCGTATTTCTCCGAAAACTCCTGCATGCGCCGCAGCACCAGCGGCAACTTCGCCGCGGAATGGTGCCGTCCATGCAGTAATAATCCGGCGAGATGCGGCCGACCGCCGGGAATGCCGCCTTGCGGCCGGCCCAGAACAGCAGCCGCTCCTCCTCGGAATTGGATACGCGGCACGTCACCGCGCGGCATTGCTGGGCGATCTCCTGCACGCGCTCGAGCAGGTGATCGACCTCGGCGCGCGGACCGTCGAGCTCGACGATCAGCAGCGCCTCGACGTCGAGCGGATAGCCGGCATGGACGAATTCCTCGGCGGCGTGAATCGCCGGACGGTCCATCATCTCCATGCCGCCCGGAATGATGCCGGCGCCGATGATCCGCGCGACGCATTCGCCGCCGTCCTCCGATGTGTTGAAGCCGACCAGCGCAGCGCGCGCGGTTTGCGGTCTCTTCAAGATGCGCACCGTCACCTCGGTGACCACGCCGAGCAGGCCCTCCGAGCCGGTGACGATGCCCATCAGTCGTAGCCGCCGGAATCGAGATGCTTGCCGCCGAGCCGCACGATTTCGCCGGTCATCAGCACCAGTTCGCAGCCGAGCACGTTGTTGGTGGTGACGCCGTATTTGAGGCAATGCACGCCGCCGGAATTCTCCGCCACATTGCCGCCGATGGTGCAGGCGATCTGCGAGGAAGGATCGGGCGCGTAATAGAAGCCGGCCTGCTCCACCGCCTGCGACACCGCGAGATTGGTGACGCCGGGCTCGACCACGGCGACGCGGTTGTCGAAGTCGATCTCGCGGATGCGGTTGAACTTGGCCATGCCGAGCAGCACGCCGTCGCCGAGCGGCAGCGCGCCGCCCGAGAGCGACGTCCCGGCTCCGCGCGGCACGACCTTGATGCCCTCGCGGTGGCAGTAGCCGAGCACGGCCGCGACCTGCTCGGTGGTTTCCGGCAGCACCACCACCATGGGAAGCTGGCGATAGGCGGTGAGCCCATCGCTTTCGTACGGCCGCATGGCCTGCTCGGAGGCGATGACGCCCTCGCCCGGCACGATGCGCTTGAGCGCCGCGACGATCTCGGCGCGGCGCGCGAGCACCGCGTCATCGGATAGCGGCATGGCAACGGGCATCGGGAGGTCTCCAGCGCTTGGCTTTCATTATAGCGAGAAAAAGCCGGCCGCGTGCCTGCAGCCATGTCGCAACTGCAGCCAGTCGCGCTTGCCCCTGCACGGCGGGACGGCGATATTGGGCGTTGACATCATTGCGCTGGGGCCGCTTGAACGGCTCCGCGCAGAGCACGGCCGAGCGGAGCACGGCCAGGCCGCCTCGATCGAGACCTCACGCCGCTCAAGGCGAATAGGGAGACGCGATGATGAGGACGTTGTTCATGGCGGCCGCGGCGTTTGTCGCATCGGCGGGCACGGCAGCGCGCGCAGGATGTCGCCAAGGGCGAGATTTCGTTCCACAAATGCCTGCCCTGCCATTCCATCGGCGACGACGCCGAGAACAAGATCGGCCCCGAGCTCAACGGCCTTGACGGCCGCCATTCCGGCACCGTCGCCGAACTTCAGCTATTCCGATGCCAACAAGAATTCCGGCATCGTCTGGGACGAGGCCAAGTTCAAGGAATACATCAAGGACCCCAAGGCCAAGATCCCCGGCACCAAGATGATCTTTGCCGGCATCAAGAACGAGCAGGAGATCAACGACCTGTGGGCCTACCTCAAGCAGTTCGACGCCGACGGCAGCATCAAGAAATAGGCTGGATTGCCGAGCGCGCCGGTTCGTTGATCGCCGCGCCCGGCTCCGCACCCGAGGAGACGCCGCCATGATCAAGGATATCGTCGTCAATCTCAGCGTCGGCGAAGCCGGCAGCCCCGCCGGCGACTATGCGGTCTCGCTGGCCGCGGCGCTCGAGGCCCACGTCGCCGGCATCGCCTTCGTCTACGACCCGATCGTGCCGGTGTCGGCCACCGGCTACATCCCCGCCGAAGTGATCGAGACCCAGCAGGCCGACAGCCAAGCCGCGGCCAAGGCGGCGCTCGACCGCTTCGCGCCGCGGCCGCGCGCGCCGGGCGTATCGGCCGAGCCGCTCATGCTCAATGCCAGTCTCGCCGGCGCCGGCGACCAGTTCGGCCGCATCGCGCGGCGCTTCGATCTCGCCGTTGTCGGCCAGGCCGAGCCCGAGACCAGCGCGGTCGAAGAGATCATCGCCGAAAGCACGCTGTTCGAATCCGGCCGGCCGGTGATCGTCGTGCCCTACATCCAGAAGGCGCCGCTCAAGCTCGACCGCGTCATGGTGTGCTGGGACGGCAGCCGCCAGGCGGCGCGCGCCATCGCCGACGCCATGCCGCTGCTGGAACGCGCCGGCCAGGTCGAGGTGGTCATCGTCGCCAACGAGCGCGGCAAGCAGGACGAAATCGCCGGCGCCGATATGGGCCAGCACCTCGCCCGGCACGGCCTCAAAGTCGACGTCAAGCGCATCGCCGGCGGCGACATCGATGTCGCCGACGCGCTGCTGTCGCACGCCGCCGATTCCGGCGCCGATTTCATCGTCATGGGCGGCTACGGCCATTCGCGCCTGCGCGAATTCGTGCTCGGCGGCGTCACCCACAGCATCCTGCGCTCGATGACGATGCCGACGCTGATGTCGCACTGATCAGGTCAGGAATCAGTAATCAGAAATCAGACAGGGATCAGGGTTCAGCCGTGACTGAATTACTGACACTGATTCCTGATTCTGATCTGATTCTGACTACTGACCTGATTACTGATTCCTGACTACTGTCTGCACGACGAGGCCGCGGGCGCGCGGATCGGCGACGCCGAGCGCGCGCAAGGCGACGAGCGTCAGCGACTGCACGACCTCGCGCTCGCGGCCGTAGCGTCGGGCGCGAGCGGACCGATCAGCCCTCGATGAGCAGGCCGACCAGCGCCGCCGCGGCAAGCGCCGCATCCTGTTCGGGCAGATGCCGGCCCGCGGCCGCGGCGGCGATGCGCGCGGCGAATTCGCCGCCAGCGCTTTGCGAAAGGCCAGCCGCGCGGCGTCGAGCTCGGCATCGACCGGCTCGGCGATCGCCGCGAAGGTCAAGCCGGCGATCGCGCAGCGCGCGCACCGCAAAGGTCATGACCGCCGCAGCAAGCGCCGACAGCGGCCCGGGCGCGGCATCGGCGGCGCGGCGCAGCGCGCCGATCTCGCGCTCGGCAATCTCAGCAAGCAGCGCCGCGACGAGATCGGTCTTGCCGGGAAAGTAGCGATAGACCGTGCCGGCCGCGATGCCGGCGCGCTCGCGCCACCGGCGCGATCTGCACCGCCGCCATGCCGCCTTCGCTCGCCGCTCGCGCGCGGCGGCGATGATCGCGGCGTGGCGGGCGGCGAGCCGGCGGGCGACATTCTCGGTGCGGCGATAAGGCATCGGCAGACCATGGCCGAGAATCGCGAGCGGCGCGACAACAAGTGAACCACGATTCAATGACGCGGCAACATCACAGACACTTCGTCTCATCGGCCGCTTTGCCGCTTTGGCAGCGATACGTTCCTCTGGCATACCGGAGCTCGGCATTCGAGCGTTTCGGAGGAGGCATCATGATCGGCGAAGTCCATGTATTCGCCGGCATCGCGTCGCGGCTGCTGAGCTTGGCGCTGCGGCCGCGCGGCAGGCGCGGAAACTTATCCGTCGCATCCCATCATCATGATCGTGCCGCTCGCGCCCGGCGGATCGACCGACGTGCTGGGACGGATCATGGCGCAGGGCATGCGCGCAACGCTCGGCCAGCCGGTGATCGTCGAGAACACCGCCGGCGCCGCCGGCACCATCGGCGTCACCCGCGCCGAACGCTCGACGCCCGACGGCTACACGGTCCTGTGGGGCATGTGGGGAACCAACGTCGCCAACGGCGCCATCTATTCGCTCGACTTCGATTTGCTGAACGATTTCGAGCCGATCGCGCTGGCCGTCACGCAGCCGTTCCTGATCGACGCACGCAAGACCATGCCGGCGAACAATCTGAAGGAATTGATCGCGCTGGCTGAAGGCAAACGCCGACAAGACGACGATGGGCACTTCCGGCGTCGGCAGCCCGAGCCATGTCGCCGGCGTTTTGATGGAGAATATGCTCGGCCTGCACTGGCAGATGGTGTCGTATCGCAGCGCCGGCCTGGCGACGCAGGACCTTGTCGCCGGCATCACCGATATCCAGCTCGACACCCCGGCGGTGTCGCTGCCGCACGTGCAGTCCGGAGCGCTCAAGGCCTACGCGGTCACCGCCAAGAAGCGCATCGCGGTCGCGCCCGATATCCCGACCACGGACGAAGCCGGACTGCCGGGATATTATTTCTCGTTCTGGCACGCGATGTGGGCGCCCAAAGGTACGCCGAAGGAGATCGTTGCCAAGCTCAATGCCGCGGCCGTAGCCGCGCTTGCCGATCCGGAGACGCGCAAGCGGCTTACCGATCTCGCGCAGGAGATTTACCCGCGCGAGCAACAGACGCCCGAGGCGCTGCATGCCTTCCAGAAGGCCGAGATCGAGAAATGGTGGCCGATCATCAAGGCCGCAGGCATCAAGGCGAGAGTGATGCGACTGATCCTGTCCCGCGATAGCGGAACAGGTGCTCTCATTGCGACTGATCGGGCTGCGGGTTTTCTCTGGCGTTCTCTCTCTCGCGTTTCTTCGCCTCGTGGTGGCCGATCGCGCAACCGACCGCCGCGCCGATCAAGCCATGGTGACCGGCGACATGGCCGGCAACGCCGCCGACCACCGCGCCTTTGAGACAACCCTTGGCATCGGCCGGTCCGGGCGTCATTGCAAAGGCAAGTAGCAACGCCGCGCAGCCGAGAAATGTTTTCATGAGAATGATCTCCAATCCTTGCCTGTTCCAATCCGCCACGTCTCGTTTCGTTCCCGATAAGCAACGCGAAGCAGGCCAATCAGCGATTTTTGTCGGCGAGCGATTTGGCGCGGATCTTGGCAAGCGTTATGGCCGGCGTGATCGCCTCGGGATCGATCTTGAGGCGGATGATCGCCGGCTTGCCGGACGCCTGCGCCTCCTTGAACGCCGCGGAAAATCCTCGGTGCGCTCGACCGAAACGCCGAAGCCGCCGAAAGCGCGCGCGTAAGCCGGAAAATCCGGATTGCGCAATTCGGTTGCCGAGATGCGGCCGGGATATTCGCGCTCCTGGTGCATGCGGATGGTGCCGTAGAGGCCGTTGTCGGCGATGATGATGATGAACGGCAGATCGTATTGCACCGCGGTCGCAAATTCCTGGCCGTTCATCAGAAAATCGCCGTCGCCGGCGATGCACACGACCGGACGGTCGGGATAAAGCCGCTTCATCGCCACCGCCGCCGGCACGCCGTAGCCCATCGAGCCCGAGGCCGGCGCGACGTGCTGGCCGAACCGGCGCATGCGAAAGAAGCGGTGGATCCAGGCCGCATAGTTGCCGGCGCCGTTGCAGACGATCGCGTCGGCGGGAAGATTGTCGCGCAGCCACACCATGACCGCGCCGAAATTGACCGTACCCGGCTGCTCGGTCGGCTTTTCCGTCCATTCCAGCTAATCGGCATGGGCCGCTTCGGCCTGCCCAGGCGCTGACTTCGGCAAATCGAGATTTTCGAGCGCCGCGGCAAAGGCCGTCGGCGTGGCATGGATTGCCAGATGCGGGCTGTAGACGCGGCCGAGTTCCTCCGCGCCCGGATGGACATGGACGAACGTCACCTGCGGCCGCGGAATGTCGAACAGCGTGTAGCTCTGCGACGGCAATTCGCCCAAGCGGCCGCCGACAAGGATGACGAGATCGGCAGACTTGATCCGCGCGAGGAGCTTTGGGTTGGGGCCGATGCCGAGATCGCCGGCGTAGCAGGGATGCAGCGAATCGAACAGATGGGCGCGGCGGAACGTGGTGCATACCGGCAGCGCATTTTTCTGGGCGAAGCGCCCGACGCGTCGGATGCCGCCTGCGACCAGCGGCTGCCGCCGAGCAGCATGATCGGCGCGCGGGCCGCCGCGAGCATTTGTGCGAACTTCGCCATTTCCGCCGGCCCTGGCGAAGTCTCGATCAGCGCGAACGGCGGTGCGTCGGCGACGGCGACGCGCTCGATCAGCATGTCCTCTGGAATGCTGACCACGACCGGTCCTGGCCGTCCGTTGGCGGCGGTGTAGAACGCGCGCGAGACGATTTCCGGCACGCGCGCCGGATCGTCGATCTCGGTCGTCCATTTGGTCATCGAACCGAACACGGCGCGGTAGTCGAGTTCCTGAAAGGCCTCGCGCTCGCGCATGTCGCGCGCGACCTGGCCGACGAACATGACCAGCGGCGTCGAATCCTGCTGCGCGATATGGATGCCATGGGAGGCATTGGTCGCGCCCGGGCCGCGGGTGACGAAGCAGACGCCCGGCCGGCCGGTCACCTTGCCGACTGCTTCCGCCATCATGCAGGCGCCGCCTTCCTGACGGCAGACCGTGACGGCGAGGTCGCTGTCGTGGAACGCATCGAGCACCGCGAGATAGCTTTCGCCGGGCACGCAGAAAACGTGGTTCACGCCGTGGATTTGCAATTGGTCGACCAGAACCTCAGCGGCGGTCCGCATGTTGTCCTTGGCGCGCATGAACGTCTCCTTCGGCGGTGATCCCCTGCCCTTTTGGGGATTCGGGTTGGGGCGTGCGCCCGTCGCGGTCAATAGCGCATGTTCCGGAAGACTGGGAACCGGGTTTCCGCATAGAACAGACCCACAGTGAAGGAAACCGGAGCGCCGGCATGATTGACACGGTGCAAAGCCAGGACGAGGTGCTGGCCTTTCTCGCCGATCCCGCATCCTATGGCGACGGGAGTGGTGGTCAGGCGGTCCGGCGCATCGACACGCATGCGGCATCGGTGTTTCTCGCCGGCGATCGTGCGCTCAAGGTCAAGCGCGCGGTGCGCTTTCCGTTTCTCGATTATTCGACGCTGGAAAAACGCCAGCAAGCCTGCGACGCCGAGCTTGCCGTCAATTTGCCCTATGCGCCGCAAATCTACCGCGGCGTTGTCGCCATTACCCGCGAAGCCGGCGGCAAGCTTGCGATCGGCGGCTCCGGTACGCCGATCGAATGGGCGGTGGAGATGCGCCGCTTCGACGAGACGCGCACGCTCGATCACCTGGCCGGCGACATCGACGACGCCCTCGCCGACTGCGCTCGGCCGCGCGGTCGCCGCCGCCCACGCCAAAGCGCCGATCGTCGAGGCCGCGCCATGGATCGCGGCGCTCGAAACTTATATCGACCAGAATCTCGAGGCGTTTCGGGAGCATGCCGGATTTGTTCGCGCCGGACGTCGCCGCGGCGCTCGACCGTGCATCGCGCCAGACCTATGCGCGCATCAAGCCGCTGCTGCCGAGCGCGGCCGCTCGGCCGCGTCAGGCGCGGCCATGGCGACCTTCATCTCGGCAACATCGTGCTGATCGACGACCGGCCGGTGCTGTTCGATGCCATTGAGTTCGATCCGCTGATCGCCGCCGGCGACGTGCTCTACGATCTCGCCTTTCTGCTGATGGACCTGCTGCGAGCGCGGCTGCCGGCAGGCGGCGAATATCGTGCTCAACCGCTATCTCGTCGAGACGCAGCGGAGCGAGGATCTCGATGGCCTTGCGGCGCTGCCGTTCTTCCTGTCGCTGCGCGCCGCGATCCGCGCCAAAGTCACCGCAGCGCGGATGGAGCGCGCCGGAGGCATCAAAGCAGGCGAGATCGCGCGCGCGGCGCGCGCCTATTTCGATTTCGCGCAGCGCGCCATCGCGCCGCCGCGCCGCGATGCATCGCGGTCGGCGGCCTCTCCGGCAGCGGCAAGATCCCGTCTGGCACGGGCGCTGGCGCCGCACATCGCGCCGATGCCGGGCGCCGTCATCGTGCGCTCGGACGTCGAGCGCAAGGTGCTGTTCGGCGCCGCCGAGACCGAAAAGTTGCCCGAACGATGCCTATACGCCCGCGGTGACCGAGCGCGTCTATGGCGTCCTCGTCGACAAGGCGCGCCGCATCCTCGCTGCCGGGCATTCGGCGATCATCGATGCCGTGTTTGCGCAGCCGCAGGAGCGCGACGGCATCGCCGCCGCCGCGGCGGCCTCCGCCGTGCGTTTCGACGGATTGTTTCTGACCGTGAGTCTCGAGACCCGATTGGCCCGCGTCGGCGCCCGGGCGCATGACGCTTCCGATGCGGATGAAAAGGTGGCGCAGGCACAGGAGCGCTACGACCTCGGCACGCTCGACTGGAGCCCGATCGACGCATCCGGCACGGTCGAGGAAACGCTGACGCGAGCCCAGGCTGCGCTGACGGTGTGACTTCATACTCCGCCGGTCCAGCAGGGCTCGAAATCGGCCTAATTTCCGCTGCGCGACTCCATCGGCGCACGGACCGAACCTTCAGGAACGACAGGGACGCATGCTGATTGACGAAGCGGTGCCGGAGCCGACATAAAGGCGCGGGACACCGTCCAGAATAGACACGTGACCATAAGACGTGACCATAAGAAAAGGGTTGAATATGGCGACCAGTGCAACCACGTCGGCGGCCGGCCACCCGGCAGAACCGTCACGCCGCGATTTTCTCTACATCGCAACCGGCGCCGTCGGCGCGGTCGGCGCACTCGCGACGCTGGTGCCGCTCGTCGACCAGATGAACCCCGACGCCTCGACATTGGCGGCGGGTGGCCCGGTCGATCTCGATGTCAGCAAGATCCAGGAAGGCGCGCAGGTCGTCATCTACTGGCGGCAACGGCCGATCTTCGTGTTCCGCCGCTCCCAGCAAACACTCCAGTCCATGCAGAGCAGCCAAATGGTGTCGCTGCTCTCCGACCCCAATTCCAGCGAGCTGCAACAGCCTCCCTACGCACAGAACTGGCACCGCTCGGTCAAGCCGGAATTCGGCGTCCTGGTCGGCATTTGCACCCACCTCGGCTGCATTCCGTTGTTCTACCCGACGGCGAGCGCGACAACACCGGTATCCAATTGGCCGGGGGGCTATTTCTGCCCTTGCCATGGCTCGAAATACGACCCTGCGGGCCGCGTCTTCAGCGGCGTGCCGGCGCCATACAATCTGCCGGTGCCGCCATACCATTTCGTCAACGACACCACGCTCAGGGTCGGCGAAAATCCCACGGACTCGGCCTGGAATTTCGACTCGATCCGTCAACTTTGAGCGGCGCTCCTCTGCGCTGGCGCGCGAACGACAGCGTGGGTGTGCGTGCAGGCGTGATGCTTTCCCGCCGCGCCGCGCCCATAATGCCCCATGGGCTTCGACGTTCGCAGCCTGGCCGTGGCCACGGCCGGCTTCTGCCGCTTTCGTCAATCTTTATTCGCCGCAGGCTTTGCTGCCGGAGCTGGCGCATGAATTCAGCGTCGGCCCGGGCGAAATTAGCTCGCTGATGACCGCAGGCACGGCGGCGATTGCGCTGACCGCGCCGTTCACCGGAGTGCTCGCCGATGTCGCCGGGCGCAAGCGGCTCATCACCGCCGCGATGTTTGCCATCGTGGCGCCGACGCTGATCATGACCCTGGCGGGAAGCGTGCCGCAGCTTGCATTCTGGCGCTTCATACAAGGACTGCTGCTGCCGCCTATCTTCACCGTCACCGTCGCCTATATCGGCGATGAATGGTCGCCCGCCGACATTCCGCGCGTCGCCGGGCTTTATGTCTCCGGATCGAGTGTCGGCGGCTTTTGCGGCCGCTTCATTCCGGGGGTATTTGCCGACCTAATCGGCTGGCGCGCCGCGTTCGCTGTCGTTGCGCTGATCACGCTTGGCGCGGCGGCCATCGTGGCGCTGACGCTGCCTCGGGAGCGGCGCTTCGTGCGGTCCGGCCGGATTTCGACGTCCATTGTGCAAATGGTCCGCCACCTGCGCGACCGGCGTCTGTTGGCCACCTATGCCATCGGCTTCGGGGTCTTGTTCAGCTTCATCGGCACGTTCACCTATGTGAGCTTCCACCTCGCGGGACCACCGTATCTATTTTCGTCGACGCTGCTCGGGGCGCTGTTTTTCACCTATCTGGTCGGCAGCGTGGTCGTGCCCTGGACCGGGCGTGCGATCTCATTCTTCGGCCGCCGCCGTTTCGTCCTCGGTCTCATCGCCATATGGATATTGGGCGCTGTGCTGCTGCTGGCGCCGCCGGTGAGTGTCATCCTGATTGGGCTGACGCTGTGCGCCGTCTGCGGCATGTTATGCCAATCGGTCTCGACCGGCTATGTGACGATGACGGCCAAGGAGGGCCGCTCGTCTGCAGTCGGTCTATATGCGTCGATTTTCTATATCGGCGGCAGCGTCGGCGCGTGGCTCACCGGCCTTGCGTGGAACGTGGCCGGCTGGAATGGTTGCGTCGCCTTGATCGTCGCCATGCTAGCCATCATGGCGATCATCGTCACCGCCGCGTGGGATGAATGAGAGTTTGAAGGGGGAACACAATGCTTTCGGAGAGCCAGTTCAAGTTTCTGCAGTCGATCGATACGCCGACGGTTTGCAATCTGATCGAGATCGTGACGCCGGAGCGCCGCGGCGCCGGATATACGGCGAGCCACCTGCACTGTCCGTTTCCGGATCTGCCGCCGATGGTCGGTTTCGCCAAGACGGTGACGATCCGGGCGCGCGATGCGGTGGATGGCCAAAGCTATATGCAGAAGCGGATGGACTATCTCGATTACGTGGCGGCGGAGCCGCGCCCGAGCATCGTCGTGATCGAAGACAAGGATGAGCCGGCCGGCTATGGCGCATTCTGGGGCGAGGTGCAGACCAATGTGCACAAGGCGCTCGGCTGCCTCGGCACCATCACCAACGGCTCGGTCCGCGACATCGCGCAGGTGGCCGACGGCTTTCAGATGCTGGCCGGCTCGATCGCGCCGTCGCATGCCTATGTGCACGTCGTCGAGTTCGGCGTTTCAGTCACCATCCACAGCATGGAGGTGAAGAGCGGCGACCTCATCCATGCTGACCGCCATGGCGCCGTGGTCGTGCCGGCCGACAGGGTCGATGCGCTGCAGGCGGCGCTCGATGGCCTGATGAAGCAGGAGGCGCGCATCATCGCCGCCGCGCGCGTTCCCGGCGTCACGGTTGAGGCTATCAAGGCGGCGTTCCGCGGCTGATCGAAACGGAGCAGAAGTCCACGCTTGAGTTCTGATGACGATGTGCATTTGGGAGCGCCGCCATGCAGCTCAATGCCTTCTTCCCTTCGCTTGATATTGGGACAGACCCTGCAAAGATCCGTGATTGGGCGCAGGCAGCGGAGCAACTCGGGTATGCTTACATCGAAGTCCCCGATCATGTATTTGGAGCGAAGGCGCGGGATGGCTGGGTGCCGCTTTACAGCGAGCAAGACCCCTTCCACGAGACCTTCGTCACGCTCGGTTTTCTGGCCGCGGTCACCAAGAGCATCGGGCTGTCGAGCGGCATTCTGATCGCGCCGCAACGGCAGACCGGGGTCATTGCCAAGCAGGCGGCCGAGGTGGACATGCTGAGCGGTGGACGACTTAGGCTCGGTATCGGTCTGGGATGGAATCACGTCGAGTATGAAGCGCTTGGCGCAGACTGGAAGACGCGCGGAGCGCGGCAAGTCGAACAGGTTGAGGTGCTCCGCCGCCTTTGGTCGGAGGACCTCGTGAGCTTCAATGGACGGTTTCACAACATCAAGGACGTCAGCATCGTGCCGCCGCCCGTGCAGCGTCCGATCCCCATCTGGTTCGGTGGTTCATCGGACGCCGCTGTAACGCGTGCTGCTCGCCTGGGCGATGGTTGGATGCCGATCATGGCTCCCGACGCGCAGGCCGCGCGGGCGCTTGGCGCGTTGCGGGACCAGCTCAACGCGTTCGGGCGCGACCCCGCCAAGTTCGGCATAGAGGGCTGGCTACGCATGCATGATCCCGACCCAAATAGCTGGGCAGCCGCGGCCGATGGTTGGCGTCAACTCGGTGCCGACATGGTGATGCTGTACCCCATGTACCGCATCCGCGGCGTCGACGATCACATCGACACCTTGCGACGCTTCAAGGAGGCCGCAAGCGGATAGCGCGAACACCAACGGGCATACCCGCAGTTCGCTTCAGCAACCGCATCCGAACTCGATCAAAGGCACGGATTCATTGTCGGCTCGCGCGGCGTTGCAAGAAGCTCATTGGTCTGCCGCTCGATCTGCTCAGGACTGAAATTGCGGAAGTGTTCAACGAATTCATTGCTCTTGCAATATTTCTCCGGGTCGAGGTTGCGCACATGGCTGAGCTGCGCTTCCGCCGCGCGGCGCTTGAAGTCCTCGAGCATGGCCGGGGTGGGGTGAAGAGACGAGTTCGCCATGATGAAATCGTCGATCGCGGCGACAGCCTTGTCTATCGCATCGTCAGCGGGCTTTCGCTCTCGCTGACATGCGGCGGTTTGGGCTTAAATCGATAAATAAATCGACCAGACGCACAGCACGGCTCCCTTGCCGCTGGTGTCATTTTCGAACTGGCGCGATCCCAGCACCATCCTGTCCGCGCCGTGTACCGGCATTGCCCAAGCGGCAACGACTGTGGCCAATACCGTCAGCCGAAACATACGCAGCGCTGCGCGGCTGGTATTACGCATATGTCCATCCTGACGAGGCGAAGCAACGGGCTCGCGGCTTATACGGTTGGTCGCAGTTTAGATGGAAGCGCTAGCTAACTACCCTCTATGCTAAACTCAAGAATACATTCAATTCCCTCGGGATGAAAAGTTCGATGGAAATTTCCTTTTAGCATATCAGGGATCGCTTTTTCCAGAATCTCAGAACCATAACCTCGCTTAGCTGGATCACTATCAATCTTTACTCCCCCCTCGCGCCAGCGGATACGAACGTGCGCAACGTCCTGGGCGCGATCAGCATCCCAAGCCACGTCGATACGACCGCCTTTTACAGAAAGCGCGCCATGTTTGACCGCATTCGTGGCCAGTTCGTGAAATGCCATGGACAACACCTGCGCCTGTTTGCTTGGCAAGAAGATTTCGGGTCCATTCTGGGTAAAGTTTTCGCCCTCGACCGCCCCTTGTGCTGATACCTCCTGCATCAGAAGTTCCCTGATGCTGGCTGCAATTCTTCCTGGCTCGCTCAATAGAGCATGACTGCGCGCCAGGGCCGTCAGGCGATGGTCGAGCGCATTCGCAAATTCATCGAGGCTTGCGCTCTTGTCGCGGGTCAGGCGGGAGACCGTTCGGATCGTCATCAGCATGTTGTTTACACGATGTTGAAGTTCATGCACCAAAATTTGCTGTTTTTTGACGCTGTCTGCCAAATCTCGCTGCTTATTTGTACGATCGATAGCTGAGGCAAGGAGGTTCGCATAATTTTGGAGGAAATCGATATCGTCCTGTCCAAAAGAGCGGTGTTGCCGCGAGTCAACTTCCAGAACGCCAAAAGGGCCATCCTTTCCGCGAATGACGACGTTAACTGTGCTCTTGACACCATGATCAAGCAGCAAACGCGGAGTGGTAAATCTCTTTTCCGTGCCGACATCGGAAATGACTGGCGCGTTCGTCCGCAGGGCATGTCCCGCAGCGGAGCCGCCGCCAGCCGGAATGGTCGCATGCCCGACCACGCCAGGATTCCAATTTACTCCCGCAAGCACCAAAAGATTTTGGCCATCGGGAAGTGGTTGGAGCACCTTGACGAGGTCGACCTCAACGCCCTCAGAGACAAGCTCAGTCGCTTCCTGGAGCAGCTCTCTAATCTCGCTATTGCGAAAAGCGTGCTCCCCGAAACTGGCGAGGGCCGCCACTTGCTTTCGGAGCTTGCTGGCTTCGCTCACGGGTTTCGGCTCGCTGGCCCGCGCCCCTCACTACAACTAGGGCCGGCACAGACTGGTTCCGAACGAATCGCTAACCGCTTATCAGCAGACGTTTGGTCGAGGTCAGAGACAATCTCGGCGGGTTCGGGTCCCGTCACCCTGTGTTGACGCGTCCACGAATGAGGTCGGCCGCCTTTTCGGCGATCATGACCGCGGCGGCATTGATGTTGCCGCCGACCAGGTCCGGCATTACCGCGGCGTCGACGACGCGCAAGCCGCTCGTGCCGCGCACGCGAAGCGCGGTATCAACCACGGCGGCGGGATCGCTGTCAGGACCCATGCGGCAAGTGCCGATCGGATGATGAACGGTGATGCCGGTGGCGCGGATATGCCCGTCAATGGCTTCGCGCGACGCATCAGGTCCCGGCGCCAGCTCCTTATCGATAAAGGGCGCCAGCGGCGCCTGGCGGCCGATGTCCTGGACCATGCGGAGGCCGTCGCGCAACACCGTCCAGTCGTTGTCGGTCGCGAGGAAATTCTGCCGTATGCGTAGCGCCGCGCGCGGATCCGCCGACGCGAGCTTTACTTCGCCGCGGCTTTCCGGACGCAACAGCGCCGCGCGGCAGGCGAAGCCATCCGCATAGGCTTGCCGGAATGGCGCGAGATAGGCATGAGCCGTCATCGGCGCGGCGTTGAACAACAACTGGATATCCGGCAGCGCTGCGCCGGGCCGCGTTTTCAAAAATGCCAACAATCCGCTGGGCAAATCGGTCGCGATGCCTCGACCGAACAAATACGAGCGAGCGAGATCAGGCACGATGCGGTCAACCCGCATGCGCCGGTGAATGGGTCCTGGCTCTTTCCGGCTGTAGGCGACGGCTGCGGATATGTGGTCCTGGAGATTCTTGCCGACGCCGGGAAGAGCCACACGCACGCCGATGCCGTGCGTCGCAAGCTCATCCGGCGCGCCAATTCCCGAAAGCATCAAGAGTTGCGGCGAGTTGATGACGCCGCCGCAGAGCAGAACTTCGCGCTCGGCGCGAACGGTCTCGCGTGCGGTGCCGTTGAGATATTCGATCCCGACCGCCCGGGCGCCCTCGAACACGAGGTGCGTCGCCAATACACCGATGCGCACCGTCAGATTGGGCCGGTTGAGCGCGGGCCGCAGATAAGCGACCGAACCCGTGCAGCGGCGGCCATCGCGGATCGTGCACTGCCAGACCGCAAAGCCTTCCTGCTGGGCGCCGTTGTAATCGCTGGTGGTCGGATATCCCGCCGCGGCGCCGGCGGCAAAGTAAGCCTCGACCAGCGGATCCTTGAAACGAGAATACTGCGTCGTCAGCGGGCCATTGCCGCCCCCGATAAGCGTCGGCGCCGCCTTCCCAGCTTTCCTGGCGCTTGAAATAGGGCAGGACCTTTTCGAAGGACCAATCCGGCCGGCCGGCCGCCGCCCACCGATCATAATCGCCGCGATGCCCGCGCACATAGGCCATCGCATTGATCGAGGACGAGCCGCCGATCACCTTGCCGCGGGCGCATTCGAGCCCGCGGCCATCCATCGTCGCCTCGGGCTCGGCGAAGTACATCCAGTCGTGCTTGCGGTTGAGCAAGAGATAGGGCCAGCAGAACGGGATGTGGAGCAACGGATCGCGATCCCAGCCGCCGGCTTCCAGCAGCAAGACGCGGGTGCTGGCATCCGCGGAGAGACGGTAAGCCAGCGTGCAGCCCGCCGAACCGGCGCCGACGATGACGTAGTCGTAGTTCGAGCGCGAGGCCATGTGCGAAATGCAAGCGGCGAGTTCGGCCGAGTCTCGTTGGGCGACTGCTAAAGCGCCGACAGCGCCGACGCACTTTACGAAGCGACATCGCCGCTGCGCAAACCCGCTCAGCGGCTGTCGAGGTTGGAAACCTGCTTTATCTGCCGCGCGGGCTGCACAAAACCGCCGGCGGTCACCGCCTCCGAAAGCGCGGTGCGGTCGAGCGCCTCGTCATGTTTGTAGACGTCGTCGCGAAACTCGACGGTACCGTCGCGCGTCATCCAGCCCGTCAGATAGACCCAGGCGACCGGTATCTTGCGCGGCAGATTGATGACCTTTTTCGCCCCGGCAGCGATACCGGCGTCGATCGCTGCACAATTCCAGCCCGGCACATCATCGAGAATCCAGGCGGCGAGATCGCGCACATTGTCGACCCTCGTGCAGCCGTGAGAGTCGAAGCGGTAATCGTTGTCGAACAGCTTTCTGGTGTCGGTATCGTGCATGTAGACCGAATACGGGTTCGGCATGTCGACCTTAAGATAGCCCAGCGCATTCCAGGTGCCGAAATCCTGCCGGACGGTGAAGTTCGGCGAGCGGTCGGACGCCCAGTCAATCGAACGTGGATCGATCTCTTCGTCGCGCGCGCCGAGTACGCGCATGTGCATGCGGCTCAAGTAACTCGGATCCTTACGCATGCGGGCAAAAATCTCGTTCTTGGTGATCGAGAGCGGCACGGTCCAGGTCGGGTTGAGATCGATCGCGGTAATATAGGCGGTGAGCGTCGGCGACGGCTTGTCGGTCTTGCCGACGATGACGCGATAGCGCCGTTCGACCTTGTCGTTGGCGACGGCCTCGGCGAACGCCGCCGGAATATTGACGACGACGTAACGCTCTGCGAAGTTGAAATCCATGCCGAGCAGGCGATCGAGCGAGGGCCTCGAGCTGTTTGATGCGCTGGCCGACCGGGACATTGAGAGCGCGCAGCGTCTGCGCGCCGATGGTGCCGGTGGCGTCGAGGCCATGGCGCGCTTGGAAGCGCTTGACGCCCTCGGTCACGGCGGCATCGTAGACATCGCCGCCTTCCTGATCGGCGGCCAAATCTTCAGTGACGGCGAGGCGGCGGCGCAGCAGCGCGACGTTGGGGCCGCTCGCGCCGGGCGCGAGCTTGACGTCGGCCGGCAGCACCGGCCAGCCGCCGCGCACTTGGATCGCCGAATAGCTCAGCAGGGCTTCCTTGATGCGTTGAAAAGTGCCCTCGTCGAAGGTCGGATCGGCGGATAACGCCAATTCTGCGGCGGAGCGCAATTCTGGCGTCGCCGTGGGCTTGGCCGCCGTCTGCGGTGGTCTCGCCGAGACGGCCGGTTTCGCCGCCGCTTGTGGCGGCCTCGCCAGGGGCTTGGCCGGAACTGACCGCGGCGCTACCAGCGTCGGCTGGCCCGCAACTTGCGCTAATAGCAAAGTTGTCGACCCCATGGTCATGGCCAAAGCAAAGCCAGCAATCGAGATAATCCGCATCAATCCGCCCTCACTCAATCGGATGGGATGAATATCCTACGGCTGTGGCCGCATTTGGACCACGCGCATCGCCGGTCACACCTTGTAGCGGATTGCTGTACAGAGCTTCTGGAAACACTCGCCGCCGCTCAAGACTGCGGCTGTGGTTCCATCGGACCCGCTTCTGGGCGCGGGCGATTACGGCCGGCGCCGGCCGTCGGCACGGCGGTGTTCCGCGGCGTGGTCGGCTCGATCACCAATTCGCGGACCGGGCGCTTGCCCAAGAGCAGGTCCTTGATCTCGTCGCCGGTGAGCGTCTCGAATTCGAGCAGGCCCTTGGCCAGCATTTCGAGATCGGCGCGCTTGTCGGTGAGGATTTGCTGCGCCTCCATATAGCCGGCTTCGACCAGCCGCCTGATCTCGGCGTCGATCTTCTGCACGGTCGCTTCGGAGATGGTTTGTTGGCGCGCCACCGAATAGCCGAGGAACACCTCTTCCTGGTTCTCGCCATAGGCGACGGTACCGAGCGCATCGGACAGGCCCCAGCGCGTCACCATCATGCGCGCGAGCTTGGTCGCCTGCTCGATGTCGGATGCCGCGCCCGAGGTCACCCGCTCGCGGCCGAATACCAACTCCTCGGCGACACGGCCGCCCATCATGATGGCAAGCCGCGACGTCATCTGCTCGAGGCTCATCGACAGCTTGTCGCGTTCCGGCAGTTGCATGACCATGCCGAGCGCGCGGCCGCGCGGAATAATCGTCGCCTTGTGTACCGGATCGGTCGCCTTGACGTTGATCGCAACGATGGCGTGGCCGCCTTCGTGATAGGCGGTGAGGAGCTTCTCCTCGTCAGTCATCACCAGCGACTTGCGCTCGGCGCCCATCATTACCTTGTCCTTGGCGTCCTCGAACTCGACCTGGGTGACCATGCGCTTGTTGCGCCGGGCCGCCATCAGCGCCGCCTCGTTGACAAGGTTCATGAGATCGGCGCCGGAGAAGCCCGGTGTGCCGCGCGCGATGGTTTTGAGAATGACGTCCGGCGCCAATGGCACCTTGCGCACGTGCACCTTGAGGATTTGCTCGCGGCCGACCACATCCGGATTCGGCACCACCACCTGCCGGTCGAAGCGGCCGGGACGCAGCAGCGCCGGGTCGAGCACGTCAGGCCTGTTGGTCGCAGCGATCAGGATGATGCCTTCGTTGGCTTCGAAGCCGTCCATCTCGACGAGCAGTTGGTTCAGCGTCTGCTCGCGCTCGTCGTTGCCGCCGCCGAGGCCCGCGCCACGGTGGCGGCCGACGGCGTCGATCTCGTCGATGAAGATGATGCAGGGCGCGTTCTTCTTGGCCTGCTCGAACATGTCGCGCACGCGGCTGGCGCCGACGCCGACGAACATTTCGACGAAGTCCGAACCGGAAATGGTGAAGAACGGCACGTTGGCTTCGCCGGCGATGGCGCGGGCGAGCAGCGTCTTGCCGGTGCCGGGCGGACCGACCAATAGCACGCCGCGCGGGATGCGGCCGCCCAGCCGCTGGAATTTGGCCGGATCGCGCAAAAATTCGACGATTTCCTGAAGGTCGAGCTTGGCTTCGTCGACGCCGGCCACATCCTCGAAGGTGACGCGGCCATGCGCCTCGGTGAGAAGCTTGGCCCGCGACTTGCCGAAGCCGAGCGCCTTGCCGCCGGCGCCCTGCATCTGGCGCGACAGGAAGATCCACACACCGATCAAGGCGACGAACGGCAGCCAGGAGATCAGCAGCGAGACGAACCAGGGTACGTTCTCGGTCAGCGGCCGGGCCGTGATCGTGACGCCCTTGTTGTAGAGACGCTGCACCAGCGTCGGGTCGCTCGGCGCGTAAGTCTGGAACGCATGCCCATCGTTGAATGTGCCATGGATTTCAGGGCCTTGGATCAGCACGTCGCGGACGCGGCCCTGGTCGACATCATTGAGCAATTGCGAGAACGAGACATCCTGCGATGTCGTGTGCTGGCCTGGATTCTGAAACAACGTGAATAGTGCGAGCAGCAGCAGAACGATGATGACCCACAGGGCGAAATTGCGCAGATTGGCGTTCATCTCATGTCCTTAGGACCGCGATCAAACGGCCCGGCGGCAGCATATTCTAATGCCTACAAATCGTGGCGGCTTCACGTCCCCTAGCGCATGTAAGTGTCGAGGTGCCCCCTGCCAAGGGAACCCGGGAATCGGCAACCCCTGCAATATACCGCTATTTCGTAAAGCGGCTCCTGCCGTCCTTACGCATGGCTAATGTGCGGCGTGTCGGGGCGCGCTCGACCGTAAGCCGGCCAGCGCCAAGCGTAATGAGTGCGCCGGCAAGGGTCCGGCGCACGCCGGACGGGGCTTGCCGCAGGGCGTCACACAGCGCCTCGAGCTTGGCAAGCTCGACCGGCCCCTCGTCGCCGGTATGAGCGATAGCGCGGCCGAGCAGGCGCAGCGCCACCTCCGCCGGCAAGGCGGCGAAGCACGAGGTTTCGAAGACGATTGGGCCATGCTGCGGCCAGGGCGGCGGCGCAAACGCCGCGCGCGCCGCGCTGACGGCGAATTCAATAGTGGCTTCGGCACGCCGCACCCGCGCCGCAAGCCGCGCCAAGCCGTGCGCATCGAGCCCCTCGCGCGCCAGCGCGGGCATCAACATGCGCAATCGCGTGCGCGCAAAACGAGGATCGCGATTGGTCGGATCATCGCAATAATCGATGCGGGCCGCCTGCAATGTCGCGATCAGCCGAGCCTTGGAGACGCGGAGCAGCGGACGCACGAGAAAGATTTCGCCATTGCCGGCGGCCGGAACGGGCGACGCCGGCGCCATGCCGGCAAGCCCGATGACGCCGCTGCCGCGGGCCAGGCGAAACAGCACCGTTTCCGCCTGATCGTCGAGCGTGTGCGCGGTAAGAATATGAGCAAAACCGGCGCGCGATGCGACCTGCGCCAGCAAGCGGTAGCGCGCGATGCGCGCGGCTTCCTGCAAGCCGGATTTGGGCTTCCTGCCGCGCCAGCGCAGGGTGCGGTGGGGTACGCCGAGGCGGCGCGCAAGGCGCTTCACGGCGGCCGCCTCGCGGGCGGCTTCCGGACGCAGGCCGTGATCGACGGTGGCGGCGATGAGCTTCGGCGCACGCTTTAGCCGCTTCGCCCAGCGCGCGGCGAGCACCAGCAGTGCGGTCGAATCCGGGCCGCCCGAGACGGCGATGACGAGCCCGGGCGAACCATCGAGACCTCGGAACAACGCATTCGCTTCTTCGTCGCGAATGGCTTCCTCAGCAGTGCGCACGCTTTTGTTCCCGGTCCACGCCCTGCTTCACGCTGAGCGAGGCGCGCGGGTATTTGCGCAGCACCTCACCCAAAGACGCGCAAGCGGCTTCTTTCTCACCCAAGGCCGCAAGCGACTGTCCGAGCCGCAGCAGCGCGTCCGGGGCCCGCGCCGTCGAATCATACTTGGTGGACACCGCCAGGAACGCCTCCGCGGCATCGCGATACCGTTGCGTTTGGAACAAGGATTCGCCAAGCCAGAATTGCGCCTCAGGCGCCTGCCGGTCGCTCGGGAATCGGCGTAGGAACGTGGCAAACGTGTCCGCCGCAAGCGCATAGTCCTTGTGCAGGATATAGCCGTAGCCGAGATCGTACTCGTCCTTGGGCGAATTGGTCGGCGGCAACGTCGCCTGCATGTCGCCCGTTGCGCTCGGATTGCGCGGCGGCGGAGGCGGTAATGCGCCTCCCGGCGTCGCGCCGCTTTCGGAGCCGGACAGCGTGGAAAGATCGAGTGGCGCGCCGGGCTGACGCCCCACAGGGACCCCACTCGGCGCATCCGAGGCTGACGGCGGCCGGTCACGGATCGGGGGCGGTTCAGCCGCGGCAACGCCGGGCCCACCCAATGTGCGCGGCGCTCCCGGTGCGCTCGCATTGACCGAGGGATCGAACGCATCGCCGCGGCGACTGGAGGACGGCGGCGGCTCGACAGGCGGGGGCGGCGCAGCCGCGACGACGGGCGCTGAAGCGGCAGGAGGCGGCACCACGGGCGGCGGCGAATACGGCGCGTTCGGCCGCGGCGGCGAGGCGGAGGATGTTCGCGCCCCACCCTCGACGTCCTGTTGCAGGCGCTGCACTTGCTGCTCGAGCTGCTGATTGCGGTACCGCAGTTGTTCCACGGTACCCGTAAGCTCACGGATCGTCGCCTCCAGGTGGTCGAGCCGGGTCAAGAGGTCGGTTGGCGATGCCTGCGCATGGGCCCCAGCGGCCCAAAGCACGCAAGCAAACGCAACCACGAGGAACGAGGCGGAGCGGATCATCGCAGGCAGCATTTTTGGTGAATACGCGCTCGTTGAATACGCGGTGTGTACCATAGCGCGGCCTGCGTCCAAATTGTGACTGACAGCCGCAGATGTGTCGGCCATTTGACGGCCCGCATCAGGGCTCCCGAGGGGCGACGCGGCCTGCATCAGCAGATTGAATGCGCGGATGCTTGCGGGCGGCGCGCCATTCCTCGAACCGCTGCACCACCACGAACAGCGACGGCACGAACAGCACCGCCAGGCAAGTCGATGCCAACATGCCGCTGAACACGGTGATGCCGATCGACTTTCTGGCACTGGCGCCGGCTCCATTCGAGAGCAAAAGTGGGGCGACCCCCAGAATGAAGGCAAATGACGTCATGAGGATCGGCCGGAACCGCGCCTGGGCCGCTTCAATCGCAGATTCGAACAACGGCTTGCCGTCGCGCACGCGACGCTCGCGCGCGACCTCGACGATCAGGATGGCATTCTTCGCCGACAGCGCGATGAGCAGGATCACGCCGATCTGGATGTAGAGATTGATGCCGACATGCACGAGACTGAGAACCGACACCGGCCCGACCAGCGCCAGCGGCACCGACAGGATGACCGACAGCGGCGCATACCAGCTCTCGTATTGTCCAGCCAGCACCAGATAGACGAGCAGCAACGCCATTGCGAACACGAAGTAAATCTGACCGCCGACAACCTTCTCCTGGTACGACATCGCCGTCCATTCGGTCGCCGTTCCGGGCGGCAGGGTCCGCTGCGCATCCTGCTCCAAGAGATGCATCGCGTCGCCGGAACTGACAGTCGATGCGGGCGCGCCGATGACGGTCGATGACGGATAGAGATTATAGAGGCCGATCAAGGATGCGCCCACCGCAGGGACGACGGCGGCAACTGTTCCGAGGGGGACCATGCTGCCTTGCTGGTTGCGCACTGAAAGGTTGGCGATGTCTTGAGGCGTCACGCGAAACGGGGCATCCGCCTGCACGTAGACTTGGAACACACGGCCGAACTTGTTGAACTGCACCACGTAGCTCGATCCCAGATAGGTCGCGAGCGTCGAGAACACCTGGTCGACGGAGACATGCAGCGTTTGCGCTTTTACCCGATCGACATCGATACGCAATTGCGGCGCTGCGGAGCGAAACGATGTCATGACGGACTGTATCGCGCTCTGCGCCTGGGCATTGGCGACGATCGCGTCGGTGGCGCTTTGCAGCTTGGCGAGATCCATGCTGCCGTCGCGCAGTTCAACCTGCATGGTGAACCCGGCCGCATTGCCGATCCCTTGGATTGGCGGCGGCGGCAGCACGATCAGACGCGCATCGACGACGCTGAGCGCCTTGGACAAGCGGCTATAGAGCGCGCGCAAGTCGGCACGCACGCTCCAATCCTTGAGTACGACATAGGCGACGCCGGCATTGGCGAGGCTGGCGCTGTTGTCGATGGCGGAAATGCCGGCAATGGTGAGCACCTGATCGACGGCGGGGTCGGCACGCACGATCGTGGAAACCTGGTCGAGCGCCGTCTGCGTGCGCGCCAGCGCCGCGCCGTCGGGAAGTTGAATGCTGACGATCAGGTAGCCCTGATCTTCGACCGGCAGGAAGCTGGTCGGCAGCCGCGCCAATCCCCAGCCGGCAACCGCGATGATGACAAATGCAACGATCGTCATCAGGCCGGCATGCGCCACCATACGACCGATCAAGCCCGAATATTTGCGCTCAAGGCGCCCATAGATGGCATTGAATCCGCGATAAAATGCGTTGCGTTGTTCCAGCGGGACCGCGGGACGCAGCCACAGGGCCGATTGCGTCGGCTTGAGCGTCACCGCGTTGATGGCGCTCAAAAGCGCAGTCGCCGCGATCACCAGCGCGAACTGCGCGTACATCCGTCCGGTAAGACCGGGCAGAAAGGCCGCCGGCAGGAACACCGACATCAGGACGAGCGTGATGCCGATGATCGGCGCCAACAATTCATCCATGGCGCGGATCGCCGCATCGTGTCCGCTCATGCCCCGCTCGACATTGTGCGCGGCGCCCTCCACCACGACGATCGCATCGTCGACCACGATGCCGATCGAGAGCACGATCGCAAACAGCGTCGAGAAGTTCACAGTGAAGCCGAGGGCCCACATCGCGGCGAACGCGCCGACGATCGTCACCGGCACCGTGGTCGCCGGCACCAGCATGGCGCGCCAGTCCTGGAGAAAGACCATGATGACGATCAGCACCAGCACGCCTGCTTCGATAAGCGTCTTATAGACCTCGTGGACCGATGCCTTGACGAAGACCGTGGTGTCGAACGGCACCGCGTAGGCGAGCCCCTTCGGAAAGCCGCCGGCGAGGTTGGCCATTTTCGCCGAAACCGCCTGCTCAACGCCGAGCGCATTCGCGCCGGGGGATTGGAAGATGCCGATACCGGCGGCCGGCTTGCCGTTGAGTGAGAACGTCTGCCCATAGGTTTGCGCACCGAGGTCGACACGGCCGATATCGCGCAAGCGCGTGACCTCGCCATTGTCACCGGTCTTGACGATCACGTTCTCAAATTCACCGACGTCGGCGAGGCGGCCTGCAAGCTGGATTGTGTATTGGAAGTCGACGCCGGGCGGCGTTGGCGGCATGCCGATCTGGCCTGCCGTGACCTGTTGGCTTTGCTGCTGCAGCGATTGCACGACATCCTGGGCATTCAGGCCGCGCGCCTTCAGCTTTTGCGGATCGAGCCAAATCCGCATCGAGTATTGGCCGGCACCGAACACCGTGACATTGCCGACGCCGGGCAGGCGAGACAGCTCGTCCCTCAGGCTTATTGTGGCGTAGTTGGCGAGGTAGAGACTGTCGAAAGTATTGTCGGGCGACGTCAGGGTTACGAACAGCAGGATTGCCGTCGCGACCTTTTGGACCGTGACGCCCTGAGACTGCACGGCTTGAGGCAGCGACGCGAGCGCGCTTGATACCCGGTTCTGCACCAGGATTTGCGCGTTATCGAGGTTGGTCCCGATCTGGAAGGTGACCGTGAGCTTGTAGGTGCCGTCGCTCGAACTCGTCGATTGCATATAGAGCATGTTCTCGACGCCGTTGACCTGTTGCTCGATCGGCAGCGCGACGGTATCGATGAGCGTGCTGGCGCTGGCGCCCGGATAACGCGTTACCACCTGGACGGTGGGCGGCACGACGTCGGGATATTGCGCAATCGGCAGGCCGTAGAGCGCGACCGCACCAATCAGCATCATCAGGATGGCGAGGACGTTGGCGAGAACCGGGCGCTCGATGAAGAATTTTGAGATCATGGCCGGATCTTCGTGCCAGGGTGAAGCGCTAGTTCGCGGCCGTTGCCGGGCCGGTCACGGCGTCGACCTTCTGGCCCTGGACCGCGCGCATGATGCCACCCACGATCACACGGTCGTCCTTGGTCAGGCCCTTCTCGATGACGCGCAGATCGCCGACTTGCAGTCCCGGCTCGACCTTGCGCTGTTCGACTACGCTATCCTTGTTGACGACGAGCACGTAGCGCCCGCTCTGGTCGCTGCCGAGTGCGACGTCGGGGACGAGCAGCGCTTGTTCCGTCTGCGAGGGGATGCGCACGCGCACGAAATAGCCGGGCAGCAGGGTGTGATCACCGTTCGATAGACTTGCGCGCGCAGCGAGCGTTCCAGTCGCTGCATTGACCATCGGCGCGACGTAGTCGAGCTTGCCTTGGTGCGGATAGCCGCTTTCGGTCTGCAGCCCGACTTCAACCGGAGTTCCGAGCAAATTAGCAACGGTTTGGCCGCGCTGCGCAAGGTTGGCGCGCACTTGCAGGACCTCGCGTTCGCTGGCGGTGAAATTCACGTAGATCGGATCGAATTGCACGATCGTGGCCAACACTGTCGGACCGCTTGCGCCGACGAGCTGGCCGAGCGAGACCTGCCGCGCGGTCACGACGCCGTCGAACGGCGCCGTCACCTTGGTGTAGCCGAGATTGATCTCCGCTTGTTTGGTGTTCGATTGCGCCTGCTGCAGATTGGCTTGAGCGCCATCACGCGTCGCTTGCGACTGATCCAGCGTCGCGACCGAGGCGACCTGGCGGCCGGCGAGATCAGTTTGGCGCTTTAGATCGGCCTCTGCCTGCTTGAGAGTAGCCTGGGAGCCGGCCTCCGCCGCCTGCGCGGCGCTAAGCTTGAGTTCGTAGGGTTGCGGCTCGATGGTGAAGAGCGGCGCGCCCTTCTTCACGAAGTCGCCGTCGGTATAACTGATCTCCTGGATGAAGCCCTGGACCCGCGCAACAAGATCGACCGAATTAATCGCCGCCGTGTTGCCGGTGGCCTCGAAATAACGCGTGACCTGCTGGGGGACGGGCGCGGCGACGGTGACCTTGGGCGGCGGCGGCGGCGCGTACTGGTTGTTCTCACCGCAAGCGGCCAGCAACACCGCGGCAGCAAGCGTCAGCGTGGCGTGAGCGAATGAAACGGGGGTCATGATCCGGACCTTCTGAAATTCTTTGCAATTGGCGAAGGTAACCCGAGGCCAGTGATCCGATTCTAACATTCGCATCCGGTTTCGGCAGCCGCTCATGCGAATGTTAGAATCAAAAGGACCACCAGCAAGTATAAGTGTTAGTGGAGCTTTTGGATTTGACATTCGCTTCACGAGTTCGCCGCCAGGTGGGTAGCGAATGTCAATCCGCTCCACTAGCCCACGAAGCGTCAGCGCGCTACGATCCGATTTTAGCACGGCATTGCCAAGCCAAATCATCGCGCCAAAATGCAATCGGCGCCACGAGGGCGCCGATTGGTCACGAGAGGTTCAATGGCGGTGCTGGGAGCTACGAACTTTGATTGAGCACCGTCACCGCGCGGCGGTTTTGCGACCAGCAGGAAATGTCGTCGCAGACCGCGACCGGGCGCTCCTTGCCGTAGGAAATGGTGCGCATGCGCTGAGCAGATATACCGCGCGAGACCAGATATTCGCGCACGGTCTGCGCACGGCGGGCGCCGAGCGCGATGTTGTATTCGCGGGTGCCGCGCTCGTCGGCATGGCCCTCGATCGTGAAAGCGTAGCGATTGTAGTTGTTGAGCCACTGCGCCTGCTTGTCGAGCGTAGCCCGCGCCTGCTCGGAAAGCTCCGAGGAGTCGGTATCGAAAAACACGCGGTCGCCGACATTGACGACGAAGTCCTGCTGACTGCCGGGAGTGGCTGCTCCCGCCATCGCCGCCGTTTGGTCGGCCTGCTGTTTGGCGCAACCCGCCACGGCGAGCGCCGCCACGACGATCGCTGCGAATTTGGCGCCGCGGATAATAATCGCAAGGTTCATTCCGGTGCCTCCATAAGTTCCATCGTGACCGGACACGGTTGGTCTGTGCTGGGTCTAGCAGCGCCTTCGTTAAGCGAAGGTTCCGTCAACCTTGATGCAGCCTTGCAAAGAAGCGTCGACCCCGCGGGCAACCCCGAAAGCTTCTGCAATGGTTAATAGAGGCTGAATGCGGCGTTCGTGCGGCCTATGGGGCCGCCAAGTTCAAGCCGTGTTCGCGCCGCCACTCAATCCCGCATCAGCGCCCGAAAGCTGGCTTATTCGAAATGGCCGTCGTAGGTCAGGGCCTCGCTGATTGGTCGCTGTTCCATAATGCGAAACGATACGCAATCGGTGAGACTCCAGCCCTTCGGCACGATCGCGATAAAGAGCGAGAGCATCGAAAAAGAGCTCTGTGCTGTGGGGAACAAGCTCCGCGCTGCCGTCATGAACAATGGCTTCCACCAAATCTACCGCCGCCTCGCGCACCTCGATGCCGCGCCCGGACTGCATATTTAGAACTTCAATCAGGACCCGTTCGGACGTGACAATACGGTCGTCCATCAGTCGCTTCGAATATTCAGTGGCGCTGCGGTGAAGCTGGTCACGGGAAATGATGAGGCGACCCAATAGCCGGTATCGGCAAAAACCACGCACATTTAATCGCACTTCGGCGCGCCCGATGTCAGAACGCTCGTTCATGCCGCAGTAAAATCCCCGCAGCCTCCAACAATCCAGTCCTCACGACAAAAGCGGCGACCATGCCGGATCGGAGGCAAAGCTCGGCGTCGGCACCCGTTGCTGGTTGCGCCCGGTGATATCGATAGTGAGCAGCGATGGCCCCGGACTGCCGACCGTATCGCTGAAGTACATGATGACGCGGCCGTTGGGCGCGAAGGTCGGTCCTTCGTTGTGAAACCCCTCGGTGAGGATGCGCTCGCCGGAACCGTCCGGCTTCATTACGCCGATCGCGAACGTGCTCGCCGACTGTTTGGTGAAGGCAATATAATCGCCGCGCGGCGACCACACCGGCGTCGAATAGATGCCGTCGCCGAAGCTGATGCGTTGCGCCGCGCCGCCCGCCGCGGCCATGATGTAAATCTGGGGATGGCCGCCGCGGTCGGACTCGAAACAGATCTGCGAGCCGTCGGGTGAATAGGACGGCGCCGTGTCGATCGCTTGGGTGTCGGTGAGCCGTGTCGTCGCCTTCGAGCGCAGGTCCATGACGAAGATGTTGGAGTTCGAGCCTTCCTGCAGGCTCATGATGACGCGCTGGCCGTCCGGCGAGAATCGCGGCGAGAAGCTCATGCCGGGAAAATTGCCGACGATCTCGCGCTGTCCGGTCTCGATGTTGAGAAGGTAGACCCGCGGATCACCCTGACCGTAGGCCATGTAGGTGATTTCCTGGGTCGACGGCGAGAAGCGCGGTGTCAGCACGAGTTCGTCGCCGCGGGTGAGATAGCGCACATTGGCGCCGTCCTGGTCCATGATGGCGAGCCGCTTGACCCGGCGCTCCTTCGGTCCGGTCTCGTCGACGAACACGACGCGGCTGTCGAAATAGCCTTTCTCGCCGGTGAGCCGCTCGTAGATGGCATCCGAGATGATATGCGCGATGCGGCGCCAATTGTCCGGCGTCGTAAAATATTGCTGGCCGGCGAGTTGCTGCCCGGCGAGTACGTCCCAGAGCCGAAATTCGGCTTTGAGCCGCCCATCGCTCTGCCGGGTGATCCGTCCGGTGACCAGAGCCTGCGCGTTGATGGTGCGCCAATCGGGGAAGCGCGGCACAGCGTCTACGCTCGTGATCTTCTCGATATAGGCGGCCTGATCAATCGGAGCGAACAAGCCGCTGCGCTGCAGGTTCGCGGTGATGATTTGCGTCACCCCGTGCGCGGTGTCGGCATCGCCGGGCGTGCCGCTGATGAAATCGGGGAGCGCGATCGGCAAGGGCTGGAAGTTGCCCTCGGTCACGTCGAGGCGCACCACCGCAAAGGCGGAGCGCGCCGGCAGCAGCAACAATCCGGCGCCCCCGAGCGCCAACGCACGCCGGCGCGTCAAAGAAAAATGGGATCTGGGCAAAAGCGTCATGATGTTTGAATTCTCTGGTCAACCGCCGAGCATCTCGTGAGGATCGAATTTGACTTCAATATCTTTCCACTGTTCGTAATGCTCCGGCCTCAGCATCGTGAACGGCTGGCAACGCAGCAGCGCGCGCTTGCCGCTCTCGGCGAGCGCCGGTCCTAACGCCGATGCCGATCCTTCGACCACAACCGGATCATGCGCGACGGAACCGTCCGGCTTGAACAGAACGCGGAGCACGATATAGAGCTTGGAATTCATGTCGACGCCGGCGGGTGGATTCCAGCACTGACTGATGCGCGCGCGCAGTGCGTCGATCTCGGTCTGCGACAATTGCGCAGCCTGACCGGTCGAAGCGCCGAGATTGGCCGTGCTGTTGACCGCCTCGGCGGTCGCCACGTGGCGTTGCGGATCGCGCTTGTCGAGCAAGGCTGCAACTTGGGAGGCATTGAAGGCCGGCAGCTTCGTGCGCCGGTTTCTCCGGCGCCGGCTTCTCCTCAGGCTTGGGCGGCTTCTTTGCGTCGTCTTTTTTCAACTGCTCGGCGATCTGATCGGCCTTGGGCGGAGTGGATTTCTCCGGTGGTTTGTCGGGCGGCTTGGGCTTGTCGGGCTTCTGTGTCGGCTTCGGATCGGTCTTTGTCTGCTTTGCCTCAGTGGTAATTTCCGGCTTGTTCGCGACCTTTGAAGCGAGTTCCTTGACCGGCTTGGGCGTGTCGACCGCATCGGCAAGCGGCTTGATGTCGTCGACCTTGAGCTTCGGCGCGTTCTTGACGCCTTGCGTCATCTGCGAGAAGTCCTTCACCGAGATGGTGCTGACGGAGAGCGTCGGAACGTCAGGGGCCTCCAGCGGCTGAGCGGCGAAGGCGATCAGGCACAACACCAGCACGGTCGCGTGCGCAACTGCCGATATCGTGAGGCTGCGTCGCATGTGTCGTCTTTTGCTCTCAGGAGCCTTGCGCGAATTCGGTCACGAGCTCGACGCGGGTATATCCGGCGCTGTTCAGGCGTCCCAGCAGGCGCATCACCATACCGTAATTCAGCTCGCGATCGCCGCGAAAATAGATGGGCGCGCTGAATCCCCCACGGGTGTCGGTAACCGCCTTGAGCTTCTGCAGGAGTTCGTCGGAAGAGACTTTGGCGTCTTGCAGGAAGATTTGCCCCTGGCCATCGATTGCAACGGTGAGGGGGTCGGTGTTTTGGCTCAATGCCTTGGCCTGGCTCTGTGGCAGGTTGATGGGCACGCCGACCGTAAGGAGCGGGGCCGATACCATGAACACGATCAGCAGGACCAGCATGACGTCCACGAACGGCGTCACGTTGATCTCGCTCATCACCGCGTGCCGGCGGCCCCGGCGTTTGCCGGTCGACGGTGCGCTGATGACATTTGCCGCCATATCCGCCCCTCACCCGCGCTCGTCGATCTGCCGCGACAGGATCGCCGTGAACTCGTCGGCGAAGCCTTCGAGGCGCTGGGCCTGCCGGTTCACCTGGTTCGTGAACTTATTGTAGAAAATCGTCGCCGGGATGGCGGCAACGAGGCCGATTGCGGTCGCGAATAGCGCTTCCGCGATGCCGGGGGCGACCACCGCGAGCGAGGTGTTCTGCGAGGCGGCGATCGACTGGAAGCTGGTCATGATGCCGGCGACGGTGCCGAAAAGGCCGATAAAGGGGCCGGCCGAACCGACGGTTGCCAGCACCAGAAGCCGCCGCTCCATGTGGTCGACCTCGCGCGCGATAGCCACATCCATCACTTTTTCAATGCGCATCTGCAGCCCGGCGAAGGAACGTGCCTGACCCTCGAAGCTGCGCTTCCATTCGCGCATCGCGGCGACGAACAGGGCGCCGGTCGAATGCCCCGGCTTGGCGGCGAGCGATTTGTACAGTTCCTCGAGCGACTTGCCCGACCAGAACGCCTGCTCGAATGCGTCGGTCGCCTTGCGGATGCGCGAAAACAACATCGTCTTGTCGATGGCGATCGCCCAGACCCAGACCGAGCATACCAACAGCCCCACCATCACCAGCTCGACGATCCAATGCGCGTGCCAGAACAGGTGGAACAGCGACAGGTTCGACGATGTCAACGGTGCGACCGACTGCACGACGTCGGGGTTCATGAGGCGTCCTTTCGGCAGTCCGAGTGCAGGGCCAAACCGGGCCAGAGCGGGGCCGCAACCAGCGCCGCGCACCGCGCCTGGACTAAAGGGGCATGGCAGGCCGCCGCATCGCGGGCGCCGACCAAGACCCGAAATTCCGCAAAAATCCGAGCCGGACCCGCCACCGGCGCCGGCGAAATCATTCGCGAAACTTGTCCAAACTAGGGCGCAACACCGGTCATTCGCGTCTAACGAAGCCCGAGTGTCGTTAATGGGGAGTTAACGGGGAATTGCGGAGGCGCCATGACCGGAATGTCTCCGGCACAAACTGCACCAACCGGCCGCTCGCGGCGAACGGCCGGCGCACCCAAGTTCGACAACTCGCAGCCTTGTGGTTGCGCTCTGGCGTCGCGCTAACGCCAGCCCCTCATGCACGCCGGCGTGGCGCCGCCGCTAACGGCAAGCGGTCGAATAACAGGGGTCCTTCTGGCTGCGCCCCCTCGATCGACAGCAGGCGCAACTTGGTGCGGACGCCGCCCGGCGCGGAAAAGCCGCCCATTTTGCCGCCGGCGGCCAGCACGCGATGACAGGGCACAATGATCGGGAACGGATTTTGCGCCAGCGCCTGCGCGACATCGCGCGCCAAGTTGCGATCACCCAGCCGTTCGGCGACCTCGCCATAAGACAGCGTCGTGCCCGGACGAATGGTGCGCGCGATATCGTAAACGCGACGATTGAAGTCTGACACGCCTTTGGTGTCGATCGCGATCCGGCCCAACTCTCTTGGCTCGCCGCGCAACAACGCCACGATGTCCGCAATGGCGATCTGCATATTTTCCGGCGGGGCGGCGTCGCGCGCCGCCGGAAAGCGGCGGAGAACGCGGCGATGAGTTGCTTGCTCATTCGCCTCGGGAAGCTGCACGCCGGCGATGCCGCGCTCGCTCCAGACGATGCCGCAGCAGCCAATCGCCGTTTCAAACAATGCAATGCCGAGCGCGGTCATGATCCAAGCAATATCATAGACGCCGCGATGGCGCATGGGTCCACCCGATTTGCGCCGACACGCCCCCTGCTTCCTCAGACTTGCGCCGCGTCCTGATCCGCCTTCATGGCGATGCGAAGCGGTTTCGGGATCGGCCGCGCGCGGCCGCCGCTGATAAAGGCAACGCGCACATGCGCCTCGACCAAAAGCTCGTCGCCGCGCATGACGCGCTGGTATACCATGGTCGAAGCGCCCTTGACCGTTTCCGGCTCGGTGATGACGTCGAGCACGTCGTCCATGCGGGCGGGTTTGAGGAAGTCGATCGTCATGGAGCGCACCACGAAGGCAAACCCCGGCGCCTCCTTCTCGGTCGCCTCGAACAAGGCGCGGTGGTCGGCGCCGATGAGACGCAGATAATTTGTGCGGCCGCGTTCCATGTAGCGCAGATAATTAGCGTGATAGACGATGCCGGTGAAGTCGGTGTCCTCGTAATAGACGCGGACGGTCAGCACGTGGCGACCGTCGCGGATTTCACCGTCGAGAGAAACGCTATGTGGATCAGTCATCGATGAAATTCTTCTTCGACATCCATGCGGCCGTCGATCACCCGAACGAATCTGGTCGATTTCCACAGTGTAAAAGATCAGATAAGCGCCGACTACAAGGCAACGGAGATTCTGGTGCAAGGCTCGAACGTTCCCGACCGATGAATGGGAACCGTGACAAGTTTTCGAAATTCGTGTCGACCCTCCGAATGAGCGCGTTGGCAGCATTCGGATTCCTTTCTTCGATGTAGCGATAGATGCGAGTGAGGTCGAACTTCGCCTTATCCGAGAGGAAAATCCGCATTCACAACAACTATTTGGCCTTAGAAGCCCGCGCTTGGCGAAGAAATTCATCAAAGTTCCACTCCGAGACGCGACCCTCGGTCACGTCTGTCATCCCCTCGGCGATCTGCTCCTTGAGGACGTGAAATTTCTCCGCCTGTTCGAGTAAATATGCGACGGCAGGCTCCCGCATGTCCTCGGGAAGGAGATCGAGGGCTGCAAGCGCCCTCTCGGTGGTCGTTTTCATCATTCGATCCTATCATTCAATGAGGTCATGCGCCAATGCCGCGAACGTTCGCTATGCTGAGAGATATTTATAATCTGCTTCTATCGCCATGGCACCGTCTGCTCCATCGCGTGTTCCCAGTTCCGCCCGTCGAACGCGTGCAGCTTGATCGTAGAGAAATCCACATTGTCGAGGCAGCGGACGTTGACGTCGATCTTATCTGGGTCCGATCGCGGGATGTAAAAGGGGTGGATGCCGCACGTCGCGCAAAAAGTGTGCTGCGCCGTGCCGGTATTGAACCGATAGGTCGTCAGCGCATCCGCGCCGCTCAGAAGCTCGAACGCGTCCCGCGCCACAATAAGATGCAAAAACCCCTTTTTGGTGCAGATCGAACAATTGCACTCGGTGACACGCGATAGCTCCGCCGTCACGCGGAACCGAACGCGGCCGCAATGGCAGCCGCCTTCACGGGTGTGCAGCACGGCCTTCAGCTAACGCGTTCCAAGGGCGGCGAAGGCGAAGGAATGTCCAATTTCCATTCCTTGGCGGCCTCGATCCAGGAGACGATGGCGTCCTGCACATTCTTCAACGCCTCCCCAGGTGTCTCGCCATCGGACATGCAACCTGGCAGGTCGGGGACGGTGGTGAGATGACCCCCGCCGTCACCGTCCGCCAAACGCTCGATGCGCACGGCATATTCGAGTTTCATCGATAGCCTCCGTGCGTATCAATATAACGTACAAGCTTGCGAATGTAGACCGGCTTGATCGGTCGATGCGCCGGAACGGTCAAAATCTCGCGTGCCGCAGGATGGTGGAGGTGTGCATGCGACCCCTTGCCAAACCGGAAACTTAATCCCAAGTCGCGGCACAATAATTCGACATCACAGAATCTGCCCATCGCCAGCCGGATTGCGACGCATGCTTTCCAGCAGATCGGAAGGCATCAGTCGTCTTCCGACCCAAACAAACCGAACTGTGCTGGATCGCGCGCCGGTTCGGGCAGCCCGAGATGACGAAAGGCGTGCGGCGTGACCAAGCGGCCGCGCGGCGTGCGCTGCAGCAGGCCGCACTGAATGAGATAGGGCTCGATGATGTCCTCGATGGCGTCGCGCGGCTCCGACAAGGCGGCGGCAAGCGTCTCGACGCCGACCGGACCGCCGCCATAGTTCGCCGCGATGGTCATGAGATAGCGCCGATCCATGGCGTCGAGGCCGGCGGCATCGACTTCAAGCGCGGCGAGCGCCTTGTCGGCGACGGCGCGGTCGATCGCCGCGGCTCCCGCGACTGAGGCGAAATCGCGCACGCGGCGCAGCAGCCGTCCGGCGATACGCGGCGTACCGCGGGCGCGGCGGGCGATCTCGTTCGCGCCGTCCGCGGTGACGCCGATGCCGAGCACGCGCGCGCCGCGATTGACGATCAGTTCGAGTTCTGCCTCGGAATAGAAATTGAGCCGCACCGGAATGCCGAAGCGGTCGCGCAGCGGATTGGTCAGGAGGCCGGCGCGCGTCGTCGCGCCAACGAGCGTGAACTTGGCGAGGTCTATCTTCACCGAGCGCGCCGCCGGCCCTTCACCGATGATGAGATCGAGCTGAAAATCCTCCATGGCCGGGTAGAGGATTTCCTCGACCGCCGGATTGAGCCGGTGAATTTCGTCGATGAAGAGCACATCGCGCTCTTCGAGATTGGTGAGCAGGGCCGCGAGATCGCCGGCCTTGGCGATCACCGGACCCGACGTGGCGCGGAAATTGACGCCGAGCTCGCGCGACACGATCTGCGCCAGCGTCGTCTTGCCGAGGCCGGGCGGCCCGACGAACAGCACATGATCGAGCGCCTCGCGGCGCGCCCGCGCCGCCTCGATGAAGACGCGGAGATTGGCGCGCGCTTGCGCTTGCCCGATGAACTCGTCGAGCCGCTGCGGGCGCAGCGATGTCTCTGCGGCGTCCTCCTCACGGCGCTCGGCCGTCACAAGCTTTTGCCCCGGACTGCTGGTCACCGTTCCGGCCCCCGGCTGTACTTATTGGGCAGCAATTCGCCGATCGCCGCCACTGCCGGCGAAGTTCCGTTCGGTACGATGACGCGCGCCATCGGATCGTAATCGAAAATCAGTTCGCGGCAGGCGCCGCAGGGCGAGACCACCGCGATGGTCTGATCCTTTTCTTCAGGCGGCGGATGACGAACCGCGACGATGGTCTCGATCCCGGCATCGCCCAGCTCGACGAAGGCACGCCCGAGCGCCACCGCTTCGGCGCACACCGCCATGCGGCCGAGATAAGCATCGAGGTTGACGCCAGTGAAAATCATTCCCGATCGGGTGCGCAAGGCCGCGCCGACCTCCTGCCAATCGTTGCGATAGCGAAGCTTGATCGCCGCGGTCGCAGCAGCAATCAATTCGGTGTCCGCCTCGCTCAATTTCGCCGGCCGTTTCACTTCGCGAGTTCCCTAAGCCCGAGCCGGATCAGCGTCTTCACCTCGGCCCCCTCGCCGGCGCTGCGCGCCGCGGCGGCGATGGCAGCGGCGGCCTGCGGCTGACCGTAGCCGAGATTGACCAGGGCCGAGACCGCATCAGTGATCGGCTGCGGCGCCCGCTTCTCGTCGAGCGCGCCGGAAAGCCGCACCAGCGCCGGATCGACATCGGTATAGGCCGGCGCCTTGTCCTTGAGCTCGGTGACGATGCGCTCGGCGACCTTCGGCCCGACGCCCGGCGTGCGCGCCACCATAGCCTTGTCGCGCATCGCGATGGCTGAGGCGAGATCGGCCGGTTTGAGCGTGCCGAGCACGGCAAGCGCGACCTTGGTGCCGACGCCTTGCACGGTTTGCAGCAGCCGGAACCATTCGCGCTCGACGTCGGTGCGAAAGCCGAATAGGCGAATCTGGTCCTCGCGCACATGGGTCTCGATGGCAAGCGCCGCCGCCTCGCCCGCGCGCGGCAATTCCTGCAAGGTCCGCGACGAGCAATGCACGAGGTAGCCGACACCATTGACGTCGAGAATGACGGAATCCTCGCCGTAGCTGTCGATCACACCCTTGAGCTTACCGATCATCGGGCCGCCAACCTGAGAATGACGCTCTGCCTGTGGTGCGCATGGGTCACGGCGATGGCGAGCGCGTCGGCGGCGTCATCGGAAGACGGGTCGGCCTTGGGCAGCAGCACGCCGATCATCATTCGCACCTGCGCCTTATCGCCATGGCCGGCGCCGACAATGCTTTTCTTCACCAGGGTGGGCGCATATTCGGCGACCGGCACGCCCGCCCGCGCCGGTACCACCATGGCAATGCCGCGCGCCTGGCCGAGCTTAAGCGTCGCCTTGGCGTCCTTGTTGACGAAGGTGATCTCGACCGCAGCCTCGTCGGGACGGAAATCGTCGAGGACACGCATGAGGCCGTCATGGATGATGAGCAGACGCGCCGCAAGCGCATCCCGCGCGTCGGTCGTCACCGAACCGCAGGCCAGGAAACCAAGCCGGTTGCCGGCAATCTCAACGATGCCCCAGCCGGTGCGGCGGAGCCCGGGGTCGATGCCGAGAATGCGAATCGGGCGGTCCATCTTGCCCTGGTGATAAACCGGCCACCGCCCGCGGGCAAAGCGGCTTCGACAAGCCGTGACTCGTCAGCCCGGCCGACAATGCTCTAGCATCCCGGCGCAATGTCGGAACCACAATCCAAAAATCGCCGCGCGATCATCATCGGCGGCTCGATGTCGGGCCTGTTCAGCGCCGCGCTCCTGCGGCACATCGGCTGGGATTGCGATGTGTACGAACGCTCCGGCGCCGAGTTGGTCGGCCGCGGCGCCGGCATCACCACGCACCCGGAATTGCTGCAAGCGCTGGAGGCGAGCGGCGCCGGCACGCGCGAACTTGGCATCGAAGTGCGCAAGCGGATCGCGATCGACCGCCAGGGCCACATCACCGACGAGCGGGCGCTGCCCCAAATCCTCACCTCGTGGGATCGCCTGCAACGGCTTTTGCGCGCCACCATTGATCCCGCGCACTACCATCTCGGCTGGGCGTTTGAGCGCGTCGAACAAGACGGCAGCGGCGTGCGCGTTCATTTCAACGGCGGCCGCGTCGAACACGGCGATATCTTGATCGGCGGCGACGGCATCCGCTCCACTGTGCGCGGCCAGGTCGCGCCCGAATTGCAGCCGATCTACGCCGGCTACTATATCTGGCGCGGATCGCCGAACGAGTCCGACCTCTCGCCGCGGACGATCGAGGAAATCTTCCCCTATTTCGTGTTCTATTTGCCGCCGCGCCAAGAGGTCATCACTTACCCGATCGCCGGCTTCAACGACGACCTGCGTCCCGGCCATCGCCGCTACAATTTCATCTGGTATCGCGTTGCCGATGCCGCACGATTGCGCGAGATGAATGTGGACGAGAACGGCGTGCAGCACGAATTCTCGGTGCCGCCGCCGCTCATTCGCAGGGACCTGGTTGAGCAAATGTACGCCGATGCCCGTGAGATCATGCCGCCGGTCATACTCGATTGCGTGATGACGATGAAGCAGCCGTTCATCACGCCGATCTATGATTTTATGGCGCCGCGTATCGTGTTTGGTCGTGTCGCCATGATTGGTGACGCCGCCGCCAACGCCCGCCCGCACATGGGCTTCGGCGTCGCCAAGGCGGGCGGCGACGCGCAGGCGCTGGCCCATGCGCTGCGCTACCATGACGATATCGACGCGGCGCTCGAAGCCTACAACGCCGAGCGCCAGCCGATCGGCAACATCATCGTCTTGCACGGCCGCAAGCTCGGCACGCATATGGGGGTCGATCTCAAGACCGAGGAAGAGCGCCGCATGCACCAACTCTTGCAAAGCGATGGGGCGATGATGGATTGGATTGCCATCCCCAATTTTCTGGACGCCTACAAATGAGAAAGCTGCCGAAGCCCGATTACGTGCGCAACATGCGCCTCATCGGCCATTGCGATCAGGGCGGACGGCCGAGTATCGGCTTGCGGAAGTGTCAGGCCGCACCTAAAAAATTGGCGGCTCTCACGCGCTCATCTTGTTCACGAGCGCATCCGACACCTCAAAGTTGGCATAGACGTTCTGCACGTCGTCGTGCTCGTTGAGATTCTCGATCAGCTTGAGGAGCTTCTCGCCCTTCTCGTCATCGACCGGCACCGTGTTCTGCGGCCGCCACACCAGCGACGCCTTGCGCGGCTCGCCGAACTTGGCTTCGAGCGCTTTGGTGACCGAGCCGAATTGATCCTGCGCGGCGTAGACCTCGTGTCCGTTCTCGCTGGAGACGACGTCGTCGGCGCCGGCCTCCAGGGCCGCTTCGAACATCGCCTCGCCGCTTGCGACCGTGGCGTCATATTCGATGACCCCGACATGATCGAACATGAACGAGACCGCGCCGGTTTCCGCGAGATTGCCGCCGCTCTTGGTGAATGTCGCGCGCACCTCGCCCGCCGTGCGGTTGCGGTTGTCGGTCAAGACTTCGACGATCACCGCGACGCCGCCCGGCCCATAGCCCTCGTAGCGGATCTCCTCGTAATTCTCCGCTTCGCTGCCCAACGCCTTCTTGATGGCGCGTTCGATATTGTCCTTGGGCATGTTTTCGGCGCGCGCCGCCATGATCGCCGCGCGCAGCCGCGGATTCATGTCCGGGTCGGGCAGACCGATCCTGGCAGAGACGGTGATTTCGCGCGCGAGCTTGCCGAACAATCTGGATTTCACCGCATCCTGCCGCCCCTTGCGGTGCATGATGTTCTTGAACTGTGAATGTCCAGCCATGACCCCTTCCTTGGCCCGTCGTCCGTCTTTGCCAGTCCCGTTTTGGGCAAAGCCGAAAGGCTGCGCCCTCGCACGCCCGCGAAACGGGAATGAGTTGATATCGGTGAGGTTATAGGGCGGCGAGGGGTGAAAATAAAGGTAAGGCGGGGCCGTCAATCAGGTCCAGAATGTCGGCTTCGCCTGTTCGAGGCAGCCGCCGAGGCGCACCGCACCGATGCGTACGGCAAGCCCGCTCGCCGGATCGGTTTCGACGGCGACGGCGCAGAGCGTCGCGGGGCCCGAGGCCGCCTCGAAGCGCGATGTCGAGATTTTCCGCAAGAAACGCTGCAGCGGTTCCTCCTTGGTCATGCCGATGACCGAATTAAAATCGCCGGTCATGCCGACGTCGCTCACGAACGCGGTGCCGCCGGGCAGCACCCGCAGGTCCGCCGTCGGGACATGGGTATGAGTGCCGACCACAAGCGAGGCGCGGCCGTCGCAAAGGTACCCAAGCGACTGCTTCTCGCTCGTCGCTTCAGCGTGGATGTCGACAATGATGGCGTCTGCTCCGCTGCGCAATGGACACGCTGCAAGCTCGCGCTCGACGGCGGCGAACGGATCGTCGAGCGGGTCCATGAAGATGCGGCCCATGGCGTTGACGACAAGCGCGCGGGCGCCGTTCTTGGCTTCGATCATCGCCGCGCCGCGGCCGGGCGTGCCCGGTGGATAATTGATCGGCCGGATAAGACGCGGCGCACGCTCGATGAAGACGAGCGCCTCCTTCTGGTCCCAGGCGTGATTGCCGAGCGTGATGGCGTCGGCGCCGGCGTCGAGCAGTTCGCGGTAGATCGACTCGGTGATGCCGAAGCCGCCGGCGGCGTTCTCGCCGTTGACCACGACGAGGTCGAGCTTCCAGTCGCGAACGATGCCGGGCAGCCGCTCGTAGACGATGGTTCGTCCGCTGCGGCCGACCACATCGCCGACGAAGAGAATGCGCATGCGCTCAACTGTCCCGCAAATCAATGACCTCGCGCTCGGTTAGCACGAGATCAAGGCGCTCGTCGCGCGGCGTCGCCGGAACTTCGGGAACTTCCTGGACCGCGAAGGCGATGCCGATGGCCGTCACCGGCTTCAGCGCACGCAGTTGCTGGATGGTCATGTCGTAATAGCCGGCGCCATAGCCGATGCGGCCGCCGCGGCGGTCGAAAGCCAGGAGCGGCACCAGCAAAATATCGGGATCGACCTCGGGCAAGGTAGAGCTTGGTTCGCGGATGCCCCATTGGCCGCGGTCGAGCGGCGCGCCGAATTGCCACGCGCGCATGATCAGCGGCTTGCCGCGGCCGGCAATGGCGGGAAGCGCGAGCCCGCAGCCGGCCTCGCTCAGCGTCTGCATCAGCGGCAGCGGATTGATTTCGCTTTTGAAGGGCATGAAGCCGGAGACAATCATCCCCGGCGCGATGGCGAGCGGAAACGTTCGCCTGGCAATTGTTTCCGCCGCCGCCTTGCGTGCCTCCGCGGGCAGCGCATCGCGTCGCGCGTGCGCCTCGCGGCGCAGATTGGTTTTATCCTGAAAAACAGATTCCACCATTCATGCGTCATCCTTGTAAGTCACGAATCACCGGATCGGCTGAGGCGCCCGCGCACAACGCGGCCTCGAAGGATGCCGGCCGACGCGCTGGGGACTGTCGCCCTTCGAGACTCGGCCTGCGGCCGAGCACCTCAGGGTGACGACGAAAAGTTATTGCCAGTTCCGTGAGAGTCCAAAAGAGTGCGGAGCCGCGCTGGCCGTGGGAGCGCTGATCCCGGGAACCTACATAAGTAGGTGGGCGCCATGTGATCGAGCCCAGGGGCTCGGCAGGGACAGCTCCCGTCAGGATCGTAAGGCCCCGGGGATTTGTCTCCTCACGCACCCCGCAGCCCCGCCTCGGTAATGTAATGCCGATCTCGCTGGTGCGCCATCACCCAATCGCGACGCTGCCGCCGACGGTCTGGTTGAGCTTCTTGGCGATGCTCTCGATGCGCTCGGCTGCAGCCGTGAGCGCGGAAGCAACCACCGCCTGCCCGGTCTGCTCGCGATCGGCGGCGGCCACGCGGGCATCCTGCAAGGCGGCAAATTCCTGCTCGATCTGCTTGATGCGCAGCGCCATCTCGGCGAGTTCGTCGGCCACCGTCAGCGCGGCCATGACAGTGAGCCGCGTGTCGCCGATTTCGCCGAACTTGGTGCGCAGGCCTTCGATGCGTGTATCGAGATCGCGGGCGAGGTTCATGAGGTGGCCCTCCTGGCCGTCCTCGCAGGCCATCCGGAACTGCCGTCCGTTGATGGTGACGTTGACCTGGGACATCTCGCTCCTCGATTGAACCGCAACCGGCCTTTGCGCTCAGCCGCCAGACTCCAACACGGTACGGATCGTCGCGATGGCCTGATCGATCCGCTGCGCAACCTCCCGATTGGCGCTTTCGAGGACGCGCGAGCGGGCGGTCGCCTGATCAAGTTCACTAGCCAGCCGGGCGCGATCGGCGCCGAGCACGTGAATTTGGTCTGACAGCCCCTGCGCACCACGATCGGCCTCGCGCCGCCGCTCCGCCGCCGCATCCAGCGCGTCGAGCGCCTGCGTCAGGCGCCGGTTGGCAATCTCGATCGAATCCGTCTCGCTCATTCGATCATCCGTTGGGCTCGCGAGCCCCGCGCACGGAAGTGTGAAAACCGTGCGACGGCAATTATTTACACAAAGAACTTTACGTCGTATCGAGCAAAATCGTCAACGCCCCGCAAGCGCGGCGCACCCCGGCCTGTGCATGACGCGGACGCCGCGCCGCGCCGCGCGCAATTGCTATCTCTCGCTGGCCGTTCCCGTGGCCGCGGCCGCCCTTCACCTCATCGCCGCGCTTGGCCACTCCCAAGTCTTTCCCATGCCGGACCGCATTCTCGCGGCGAGCGCAACCCTCGCCCCAGCTTCCCGCGTTTCCGCGGCCAGCACGAATCCGGCCATGCGGGCCGAGCACGACGGCATGGCAAAAGCCATCCGGGCGCTGGCGATGGATGCGGTCGAGCAAGCGAAATCCGGCCATCCCGGCTTGCCGATGGGTGCGGCGGATATCGCGAGAAAGCCAAGCGCGCCGCCGCCATCGACAATGCGCGGGTCAACGTCGCCGTCGAGGCCGGCATTTCGCCAAGGCGGGGATGAGATCATCGGCTCGAACGGAGCTTTCGTCGGCATGACCGGGTTCGGCGCCAGCGGCCTCTACAAGGATCTTTACTAACATTTCGGGTTGACCGCCGAAAAGGTAGCCGAGGCGGCCTTGGGTAGTGGGCTACCTTGGTACGATTAGGAAAGTCATAATTATATAGATAAAGGTGCCGCGCCCTGCCCGATCAGCCGCTATCGGGCGCGGCGTCGAACGAAGAGGGAGCGACACATGTCGGTTCGAGTTTCCATCAACGGGTTCGGCCGCATCGGCCGCAATATCTTGCGCGCCATCGTCGAGGCGGAGCGCCATGACATTGAAGTCATCGCCATTAACGATCTGGCGCCGGTCGAGACCAATGCGCACCTGTTGCGCTTCGATTCCGTGCATGGCCGCTTTCCCGGCGAGGTAACGGTGAAGGGCGACACCATCATTTGCGGCGGCGGCGCAATCAAGGTCACAGCCATCAAGGATCCGACGCAACTGCCTTGGGGTGAGCTCGGGATCGACGTCGCGCTCGAATGCACCGGCATCTTTACGTCGAAGGAAAAGGCGGCGGCGCATCTCACCGCCGGCGCCAAGCGCGTCTTGGTCTCGGCGCCCGCCGCGGACGTCGATCTCACCGTGGTCTACGGCGTCAACCACGACAAGCTCAACAAGACGCACACCGTCGTCTCCAACGCCTCGTGCACCACCAATTGTCTCGCGCCGGTGGCCAAGGTGCTCAACGATGCCGTCGGCATCGACAAGGGTTTCATGACCACGGTGCATTCCTACACCAACGACCAGCCGTCGCTCGATCAGGTGCACAAGGACCTTTATCGCGCGCGCGCCGCAGCGCTGAACATGATCCCGACCTCGACCGGGGCGGCGAAGGCGGTCGGCCTGGTGCTGCCCGAGCTCGCCGGCAGGCTCGACGGCGTCGCCATTCGCGTGCCGACGCCGAACGTCTCGGTGGTCGATTTCAAGTTCGTCGCCAAGCGGGCGACCAGCAAGGACGAGATCAACGCCGCCGTCGTGCGTGCTTCTCAACAACAGTTCAAGGGCATCCTCGGCTACACCGAGGCGCCCAATGTCTCGAGCGACTTCAACCACGACCCGCACTCCTCGATCTTCCACATGGACCAGACCAAGGTCATGGACGGCACTCTGGTGCGCGTGATGTCGTGGTACGATAACGAGTGGGGCTTCTCCAACCGCATGATCGACACCGCGGTCGCGATGGGAAAGCTCGGCTGAGACATCTTACAAACTAAGTTTCACCATGGCAGAAATGACCGATACGAAGGACATTGCCGACCGGGTGACGGAGCTGATCAATGCCAGCTTTCCTGATTTGCGTTGTCTCCGCTGCGGACACGACCAGTTTTACGTCACAGATGATCCTGCAGCCGCAAGTCTCAAGGAGGTGCGTCTTCTGCTTGGGATGCCGACTGTCGGCGAAGATGCTCTTGGTCCCGTCGTAACCCTAGCTTGCCGGCGCTGCGGATTAATCGAGCAGCATCTAACTGATCTTCTTCAGCAAGCTCAGAAGCCCCTTCCGAAGCCTTGATATGGCGGACATAATTCAGTTTCCTGGAGGAAGAGGCGGACATTCGGGCGGGAAAGGTCCTGAAGATCCGATGCTCGAACAGAGAGTAGCGCGCCTGGAAGACGACATGAGAGAATTGAAAACGTCGTTGAGAACCGTCGATACAAGGCTGGGGGCAATAGAAGTAAGTTTGGCCCGCATCGAAGGGCGCATCACCGGCATCGAAGGTCACCTTTCACAATCGCCAACTTGGATTCAATTGCTGGTCGCGCTCATTGCAACTTGGGGCGCCGGTGCCGCGATTGTTGCGGCTATCATTCGATTCATTCCGAGATGACTACCTTCCGCAGCCTCGACGACGCCGACGTGAAGGGCAAACGCGTCCTGGTGCGCGTTGACCTCAACGTCCCGATGCAGGACGGCGCGGTCGCGGATGTATCGCGCATCGAGCGCCATATGCCGACCATCATCGAGATCGCCGGCAATGGCGGCAAGGTCATCCTGCTCTCCCATTACGGCCGGCCGAAAGGTCCCGATCCGCGGGAATCGTTGCGACCGGTCGTCGCCGCAGTCGTGCAGATCAGCAAGCGGCCGATCGCGTTCGCCGCGGATTGCGTCGGCGCGGTCGCCGAAAAAGCCGTCGCCGCCATGACGCCGGGCGATATCTTGTGCCTGGAAAACACCCGCTTCCATAAGGGCGAGGAGAAGAACGATCCGGATTTTGCCGCCCAGCTCGCCCAGCTCGGCGACATCTACGTCGATGATGCCTTCTCGGTCGCGCACCGCGCTCATGCTTCGGTCGAAGCCATCGCCCACCTACTGCCGGCCTATGCCGGACGCGCCATGCAGGACGAGCTCGCTGCCCTCGAGAAAGCGCTGCACACGCCGGAGCGCCCGGTGGCGGCGATCGTCGGCGGCGCCAAGATTTCGACCAAACTCGATCTCCTCAGCAACCTGATTACCAAAGTCGAGACTCTGATCATCGGCGGCGGCATGGCCAATACGTTCCTCGCCGCGCAGGGCAAATCGGTGGGCAAATCGCTCTGCGAGAACGACCTCATCGAAACGGCGCGCGATATCCTCGCCAAAGCGAAGTCGCTGGGTCGCGACATCGTGCTGCCGGTCGACGCCGTGGTCGCAGAGAAGTTCGCGGCGCACGTTCCTTCGCGCGTCGTATCGGTGGACGCGGTCGGGGCCGCCGACATGATCCTCGATATCGGCCCGCGCAGCATCGAACAGGCCATTTCGGTCTTGGCGCGCGTCAAGACCCTGGTGTGGAACGGCCCGTTCGGCGCTTTCGAACATGAACCGTTCGACAACGGCACGGTCGAGTGGCCGAGGCGGCGGCGGAACTCACGGCGGACGGCCGGCTTATCAGCATTGCCGGCGGCGGCGACACCATCGCGGCCCTCAATGCTGCCGGCGTGACCAAGCGTTTCACCTATGTGTCGACCGCAGGCGGCGCCTTCCTCGAATGGCTGGAGGGCAAGACGCTGCCGGGGGTCGAAGTTTTGAAGGCAATCCCCACTCCCGCAACAACGCGCGGATAGGGTAAAAAGGCCGACGGGAGTCGGTCACCGCAACGCGGCCGCACCCGCTCATGCAGAACCTCCAGGAGGGCGAGATGAACCTCACCGAATTGAACAAGGTCGCGATGGCGATGGTGGCACCGGGCCGGGGCATCCTGGCCGCCGATGAATCGAACAGCACCATCAAGAAGCGCTTCGACGGGCTCGGCGTGGAGTCCACGGCGGACACCCGGCGCGACTATCGCGAAATGCTGTTCCGCTCGCACCGACGCGATGTCGAAATACATCTCCGGCGTCATCCTCTACGACGAAACTATCCGGCAGAACGCCAAGGACGGCACGCCGCTGGTGAAGCTTATCGAGAAAGCGGGCGCGCTTCCCGGCATCAAGGTCGACAAGGGCACCAAGCCGCTGCCGTTCTGTCCGGGCGAGGTTATTACCGAGGGGCTCGACGGCCTGCGCGAGCGGCTCGCCGAATACCGCGGCCTCGGCGCCAGGTTCGCCAAGTGGCGCGCGGTGATCGATATCGGCAATGGCATCCCCAGCTATGACATGCATCAGCGCCAACGCGCACGCGCTCGCGCGCTACGCGGCGCTGTGCCAGGACGAAGGCATCGTGCCGATCGTCGAGCCCGAAGTGCTGATGGACGGCGACCACGACATCGACCGCTGCGTACAAGATCACCGAATGGACGCTCAAGACACGTATTCGAGCAGCTGTACTACACGCGCGTTGCGCTCGAAGGCATGGTGCTCAAGCCCAACATGGTGATTTCCGGCAAGAAGTCGACGAAGCGCGCCGCGGTCGAGGACGTCGCGGAGAAGACGCTGCGCGTGCTCAAGGCCTGCGTGCCCGCTGCGGTGCCCGGCATCGCATTCCTTTCCGGCGGCCAATCCGACGAAGAGGCGACCGCACACCTCGACGCCATGAACAAAATGGGCGAGCTGCCGTGGCGCGCTTCCTTCTCCTACGGCCGCGCGCTGCAGTCCGCCCCGCAAAAGGCGTGGTCGGGCAAGTCCGAGAACGTGGCGGCAGCACAGCGAGCCTTCAGCCACCGCGCCATGATGAACGGCCTCGCCACGCTCGGCCAATGGAAAGCCGACCTCGAACGCAAGGCGGCGTGATGCCCCCGCCCTACCCTCCCCCGCCAGCGGGGGAGGAAAAATCGAATGCGTATCCTCCCCCGCCCGCGGGGGAGGATACATCAAACGACCCTGCCCCACCTGCGAGGAAAGGAAAATCAAAGGCTATCCGGCCCCACTTGCCGGAGAAGGAAGGCCAAGGACGCAGCGCCCGCGCCAGCGGCTCTACCTTGTCACGCCGCGCCTTGACGACACGGCGACATTCGTCGGCGAGATCGAGGCGGCGCTCGACGCCGCGGACATTGCCGCGGTGCTGTTGGGCCTCGCCGACAGCGACGAGAGCAGGCTGATCAACCGGGCCAAAACGGTGGCGGCGGCAGTTCAGCGCCGCGACATCGCGCTCCTGATCGACGGCCGGCCCCAAATCGTGGCGCGGGTCGGCGCCGACGGCGCCCATCTGACGGGTATCGAGGCTTTCGCCGCTGCGGTCGCCATGCTCAAGCCCGCTCGGATCGCTGGAGCCGGCGGCCTGCACAGCCGTCATGATGCCATGCTCGCGGCCGAAGCTGGCGCCGACTATGTGATGTTCGGCGAACCCGGGCCGCGCGGGCGTGCCGCCGTTCGATACTGTGATAGAGCGGCTGACGTGGTGGGCGGAACTCCTCGAAATACCTTGCGTCGGCTATGCCGCCGATCAGGACGAGGTGCCGTCTGCTCGCGGGAACGGGCGCCGATTTCATCGCGCTCGGTGATTGGATATGGACGCATCCACGAGGGCCAGCCGCCGCAGTGACGGCGGCTGCCGTAAGCCTCGCCGAGCCGGCCCCGTGATCAGGGCCGCGATCACCGTTGCGGTAACGTTGACGTTTACGGCGGCGCTCGCCGCAGCCTTGCCGGACGCGGCATCGGCGCAGAATCAGGCGGCCAAGGCGGCGCCGCCCGCAGCCCACCCTCGCCCGCTTGCCAAGCCGCAGCATCCGGTCGCGAAGCCTCCCGGAGGGGCGAAGGACGGCGCGCCGCCCTCCGAACAGAACGTTGACGCGACGCCGGCCGGCAATGGCGTCGCCCCCGACCTTGCCTTCGGTGCGTTCCAGCGCGGCTTCTTCCTCACCGCGTTTAGCCTGGCGACGCAGCGCGCCGAAGAAAAAAGCGATATGAAGTCGATGACGCTGCTGGGCGAACTCTACGCCAACGGCTCGGCGTTCCGCAAGACGATGCGAAGGCGGCCGAATGGTACAAGCTCGCCGCCGATCGCGGCGATGCCAACGCGATGTTCGCGCTGGCGATGTTGCGGCCTCGCCGGCCGCGCCGGCCCGCGCGACCGCGAAGCCAGCGCCAAATGGCTCGCCGCCGCCGCCAAGCTCGGCCATTCGACGGCCGCCTACGATCTCGCGCTGCTTTACATGGAGGGCCAGCTCTTCCCGCAGGATTTCCACCGCGCGGCCGAATTGCTGCGCATCGCTGCGGACGCCGGAATGCCCGGACGCGCAATATGCGCTTGGCACGCTCTACAAAGAAGGCCGCGGCGTGGCCAAGGACATGCATGAGGCGGTGCGGCTGATGGGTCTTGCCGCACTCGCCGACAACACCGACGCGGAGGTCGAATACGCCATTGCGCTCTTCAATGGCGACGGTGTCGCCAAAAATGAGCCGGCGGCGGCGGCGCTGTTCCGCAAGGCGGCGCATCAAAGGCAACGCCATCGCGCAGGACCGGCTGGCACGCATTCTCGCGGTCGGCCGCGGTGTTCCCGCCAATCCGGTCGACGCGACCAAGTGGCATCTCATCTCGAAGGCGCGCGGCGAGACCGATCTGCCGCTCGACGACTTCGTCAACAATCTGGACACGGAGAAGCGCGAGGCCGGCCAGAAGGCGGCGAAGCTTTGGCTCGATGCCCTGAAGTCGCCGCCGTCTTAACGGCAGCAGGCCGTCGCCATACGGCGACGACTGCTTTAAGACATAATGACAACTGCTTTGACATAATAATGAATTGAGACAGGAGTACGCGCGGATTATCGTGGCGCCGATCAAAATCGAAGATGGTTTTTTATGGTGCGGGATCGTCAGTGGCCGCAACCGGCGTGTTTGTAGGCCTTGAGGGCATACGAGGCGCGCGTGACAAAGCGGTCGAAAGCGCGTTTTTGAGCGCCTGGATACTCAAACTCAAGATGATGCCATTCTCCATTGCCGCAAGCTAGCATCGCCTTCTCATAGTAAATGCGGTCGCCTCGATATCCGGACACGACAATCCAGCCTTGGCCCACGCGCTCGTAAGTGATGTTCCCGCCAGTAGCGGCTTTTACATGATCCATGTACGCGCGGACGGGTTCGCGATCAGAGGGGCGGGCATACAGTGCAAGCCACGCGTCGCCGTTTGGAGACACAAACCGGCGCTCATGCGGGCTCTCCGCCCGCGGCAAAAGCGTCCAATCGCGAGGGACGATGGAGCGAAAGTCTGAGCTGGCGGCCGGCTCCCGCGCTTGAACCGGCGCAGCGAGCAGGACCATGACTACAGTTGAGAGCAATACCTTCGGCATGCCCCATCAACTCCAAGACCTAAAATTTGTTCGGGGTGAGGATGAATTTCATCGTAGCGCTTCGCTGTGCCCGGGCCAAGCGGCAACAACCACATGGACAGAGCAGCAAAGCAAGCCATCCAGATGGCAGGAATCAAAGGACTTGGAATCACCAGCGCGAAAACGCAAACGACGGCGCAAAATCCTGATCTCGATGCCGGGCCGCCGGTCAAGCCGCGCCCCAGGCGGCTGCAGCAACAGCAGCCGCGCCGCCGTCCTGAGTTCGCTTCGCCTCCACGTCAACGCACCAAAGAACGCGCTTGCGAAGGACGCTGTACGATAACGAATGTGGGGGAAGCCGCGAGCAAAGCGAAGCCAGAAGGGACAAGTCTTCGACGCCGCGGGCTTGACGCGGCGGTGGCTTCCACCCTACCGCAGGCGCATGCCGCACTCCGCCGTTCTGAACGTCATGATCCGGGCCGCCCATCGCGCCGGACGCAGCCTCAAGCGCGACCTCGGCGAGGTCGAGAATCTTCAGGTGTCCTTGAAGGGGCCGCGCAACTTCGTCACCGCCGCGGATCGCCGCGCCGAGGAGATCGTGCGCGAGGAACTCGCCAAAGCCCGGCCGGATTACGGCTTTCTCGGCGAGGAAGGCGGTGCCCGGGAAGGCGCCGACAAGAGCCACCGCTGGATCGTCGATCCGCTCGATGGCACCACCAATTTCCTCCACGCCATCCCGCACTTCGCGGTCTCGATCGCATTGGAGCGCAATGGCGCCATTGTTGCGGGGATCGTCTACAACCCCGCCAATGACGAACTTTTCATCGCCGAACGCGGCAAGGGCGCGTTTCTCAACGACAAGCGCATCCGGGTCGCGTCCCGGCAGCGGCTGGCCGATGCGGTGGTTGCCTGCGGCTTGCCGCATTACGGCCGCGGCGACCTCGCCCTGGCCCGCTGGGAAATCGCCGCCGCGCAGCAGCACTTCGCCGGATTGCGCCGCCTGGGCGCCGCCGCGCTCGATCTTGCCTGGATCGCCGCCGGCCGCTTCGATGCCTATTGGGAGCGCGACCTGTCGCCGTGGGACATGGCCGCCGGCTTGCTGCTGGTGCGCGAAGCGGGCGGCTTCGTCAGCGACCTCGACGGCAAGGATGCCATCTTGACCAAGGGCCAAATCGCCGCCGGCAACGACACCATGCACCGCGAACTGCTCCGCCTGCTCAAGGAGGCCGGCAAGGAAGCCAGCAAGCAAGCCGCGAAGGAGGCCCAACCGGCGTGATCCGACGGCAGTTCGCCGCATCCACCGCGCCATCAACCTGCCGCAAAAACGATGGCAAGTCGCAACGTGAACGCGAAAAGTCACGATAAGACACGGCTTTTGGGGTCGCAGACGGTTAACCATGCATTCTTCTTCTGCCGCCGCTGTGCCATATTGCGCTGATTCTGCGGCGTTACCCTGAGACGATGGCGAGCGATCTCGATCACACGAAGCTATCCTCACCCCGCATCTTCCTGATCCGGATGCTGGTGTTTCTGATCCTTTGCGGCCTCATTGCCTTCGTCCTCGAGGATCAGATCGAGACCGCCTTTTTCGCCAATCCCTGGCTCAACGGGCTGATCATCGGCGTCCTTCTCATCGGCATCATCCTGTCGTTTCATCAGGTCGTCCGGCTGTTTCCGGAAGTGACCTGGGTCAACGGTTTCCGCCGCGCCGATCCCGGCCTCGCCGTCGCCCGCGAGCCGAAGCTGCTGGCGCCCATGGCCGCCATCCTTGGCGGCGAGCGGGTCGGCCGCGTCGCGATCTCGGCGCAGACCATGCGGGCCTTCCTCGACTCGCTCGCGACCCGGCTCGACGAGGGACGCGACATTTCCCGCTATCTGACCGGTTTGCTCGTCTTCCTCGGGCTGCTCGGCACGTTCTGGGGTTTGATCGAGACGGTCGGATCGGTCGGCGGCATCATCAACGGCCTGAAAATCGGCGGCGACGCCGATTTGGTGTTCGATGCGCTCAAGGAAGGCCTGGCGGCCCCGCTTGCCGGCATGGGAATTCTCATTTTCCTCCTCGCTGTTCGGCCTCGCCGGCTCCCTTGTGCTCGGCTTCCTCGACCTGCAGACAAGCCAGGCGCAGAACCGATTCTACACCAACCTCGAAGATTGGCTGGCGACCACGGTGCAGGATCTCGGCGTCGGCGCCGCCAACGGCGCGGCCTTGCCGGCTGCGGCAGTCGACGCTCTCGAACGGCTGCGCCAATCCATCGGCGACGCCGGATCGGGCAAAGCGACGACGGCCGCCATGGCGAACCTCGCCGAAGCGATCCAGGGCCTGGTTCACCATATGCGCACGGAACAGCAGATGATTCGCGACTGGGCAGACGAACAATCCAAGCTCAACGGCGACCTGCGGCGGTTCATGGAATATTTCGCGCGCGAAACCGTCGGCAAATAGGCAGCGCACGGCAGGCAGACATTCCGTAGCAGAAAACCATGGCGCTCTCCCGCAGCCGTCGCGACGGCGGCATGAACTACTGGCCCGGCTTCGTCGACGCTTTGTCGACCCTGGTCCTGTCCGTCATATTTCTGCTGACGGTTTTCATGGTCGCCCAGTTCGTGCTTTCGCAACAGGTGGCGGGCAAGGACACCGCGCTCGCCAGCCTCAATGCGCAGATCAGGCGGCTGAGCCAGCTCTTGTCGTTGGAGCAGACCGGCAAGACCAGCCTCGAGGATGAGGTCGCGCAGTTGCGCGCGTCGTTGTCAGTGGCCGAAGGCGAGCGCGATCGGCTGCGCGGCACTGTCGCCAGCAGCCAATCCACGGCGCCGGATACTGGTCAGAACGACAAGCTCAACGCCCAGATCGACCTCGAGAAGGAAGCGACGGCGCGCGCCGTGGCGCAGATCGAGAACCTCAATCAACAGATCACGGCGCTGCGCCGCCAGATGTCGGCACTCGAGGACGCACTCGGCGCTTCCGAACAGAAGGACAAGGAGGCGCAGCTCCACATCGCCGACCTTGGTCAGCGATTGAACGTTGCGCTGGCGCAGCGCGTCCAGGAACTGTCGCGCTATCGATCGGACTTTTTCGGCAAGCTGCGCGAAATTCTCGGCAATCGGCCTGATATCCGCGTCGTCGGCGATCGCTTCGTATTCCAATCGGAGGTATTCTTCGATAGCGGCGCGGCGGTGCTGCGGCCGGAAGGCCGCGCCGAACTCGACCAGCTCGCCGCCGCCCTGCTCGAACTTGAAAAGAAGATTCCGCCGGACATCAACTGGGTACTCCGTGTCGACGGCCACACCGATACGCGGCCGGTCTCGGCGGCTTCCTCGTTCAAGTCGAACTGGGACCTGTCCGCCGCGCGCGCGATCTCGGTGGTGCAGTATTTGATCACAAAAGGCGTGCCGCCGCAGCGGCTGGTGGCCGCCGGCTTCGGCGAATTCCAGCCGATCGATCCCGGCACTACCGACGAAGCCTTCAGCCGCAACCGCCGCATCGAGCTTAAATTGACCGAGCGGTGAAGACGTGCGGCCAATTTCGCTGCGCCCCTACGACGCGAGCGACGAGGACGCCTCGGTCGCACTGTGGCTGCGGACTTGGCAAGCCGCTTATCCGCGGCTCGATTTTGCCGATCGGCTCGACTGGTGGCGCGAGCGCTGGCGCAATGAACTGCTGCCGGTAGCCGAGGTCGTCATTGCGGAGGCCGCGGGCGACATGGTCGGCTTTGTCACCGTCGATCCGGGCACGCTTTATCTCGACCAGCTTGTCGTTGCGCCGGAGCAATGGGGATCAGGGGTCGGCGCGGCGCTCGTCACAGCAGCCAAGGGCATTTCGCCGAACGGCCTCGATCTTGAGGTCAACATCGACAATGCGCGCGCCATCCGCTTCTATGGCAAGCAAGGCTTCGTCATCAGCGGCGCTGCCGTCAATCCGATCTCCGGCAAGCCCGTGCACCGCATGCGTTGGCGGCCCTAGCGCGATCAGATCTCATCTCCAGTCTTGCCTAGCAGCATGCCGTAGATGCTCTCTGCCGCCAATGCCGGCTTGCCCTCGACAAGGGAAGAGGATTTCTGCACCAGAATCAGATCGCCGTATTGGCGCCTGATATAGTCTTCCTTGTGCTGCATCGCCTCCAGGCAATAGGCGATCGCGTCGCGGCTGGCGAAGTTGACATGCTCCCAGATGAAATAGACATCGTTGAGACAGGCCGCGTTGCCGTGCAACAATGCTTTCGGCGCCACGCATTTCCACAGATAACCGGAGTAGCTGTCGGTGTTCGCTACGCTCACCGAGATCACATGTTTCTTGTTGTCCTCGTCGAGCCATAGGCAGTAGTCGAGTAGCCCGCCAAAGAGCGCAAGCGCGTCCTCATCGACATATTTGGCAAAATGTTTGCGATGCCCCAATACGCCGCAAATCTCGGCCTCCGTGCCGCCCCACTTCGACTTGAACACGTCCTGCAACCGTTGTGCCTTTGACGGCGGCAGCAGTACCGGAATGGAGTTGGCCTCATCACCGTTGCCGAGTTGAGCGATGAAATGGCGATGTGCTCTGCTCCGCGCCCAATTATCAAAATCCCAGGTGAAATCCCAGGACGGGCCCCATTGATCGAATCCGGTGAATAGCCATTCCTGCAGACCGTCACGCCATTTCATCTGCTGAACCTTGGCATTCTGCCGTTTCTCCCACCAGCCGCTCGATAACAGCGCACAGGGAAACAGCGTTCCCCGCACCTTGATCTCCACCGGTTTGCGCAATTGTATCGGGCTGTGCAGGAGCTTGGTTCGCAGGTCTTCGATCGTCTCCGATCCGCGAATCGTGCCGTCCCAGGGACCGTCTGGTTGTCCGGTGAATGCGCGATGCGCGGCGGGACCGCGGGAGACCATGTAGGGATATACATTGACGCCGTCGGCACCCGAGCGTTTGCGCAGGTACTGGCGGACGGATCGTAACAGCAAATCGCGTGTAGCTCTCGATTGGCAACGGGAAAGCGTCGATCCAGTGATGAGCGCTCAAGAAGAATTCCAATGGTCCGCGCGGCATGACATCTTCGATGCGAACCGAAACGACTGGGATGTTCTTGTTTGCGGCCCGTTCCACCTCTCGTGCGACCATCGAGGAACGATTGCTGTGCTCCGACAAGAGCAAAACGACCACGCGGGCGCCGTTGATCGCGGCGAGGATCACCTCGCTCCATGGCGCCCCGGCCTGATTGTCCCGATGCGATATCCAGCAACGCACGCCGTTGGCTTCCAATGCCGCACACACCGCATCGGCGGCGCGCTCGTCCTGGCTGGAATAGCTGATAAAAACGCGGTGAATCATCTGGCAGCGGCCATGCCATCACCCCGGAAAGAGTTTACACGTCGGTATTGTTACTCTCAATGGTATTGTTACTCTCAATGGTATTGTTACTCTCAATGTCGAATTAAATTTCGTTCATTCGGCCGCGATTTTTCAGTAGCAATTCGAGGGTCCCGTCTCAGCCGTTTTGAAACTGCAGCTTCGCCAGCCGCGCGTAAAGGCCGCCGCCCGCAGCGAGCGTCTGGTGGGTGCCTTGCTCGACGATGCGGCCGTCTTCCATCACCAGGATGCGGTCGCAGGACAGCACCGTCGCCAGACGATGGGCGATCACGAGCGTGGTGCGCTCGCGCATCAGATCGGCGAGCGCCGCCGCGACCTGGGTCTCGCTCTCGGCATCGAGCGAAGATGTCGCCTCGTCGAGCAGCAGCAGCGGCGCATCACGCAGGATGGCGCGCGCGATCGCAATGCGCTGGCGCTGGCCGCCGGAGAGCGTGATGCCGCGCTCGCCGACCGGCGTGTCGTAGCCCTGCGGCATTGCCGTAATGAATGCGGCTGCGTGCGCCAAGGCGGCGGCGCGCGCCACGTCGGCATCGGTCGCATCCGGGCGGCCGAAGCTGATATTGTCGCGCACCGACGTCGCGAACATGACGCTGTCTTGCGGCACGAGAGCGACCTGCGCGCGCAAATCCGCCGGGTCGAGATCTTGCAGCCGCACGCCATCGAGTGCGATCCGTCCGCTGCTCGGATCGTAGAAGCGCAGCAACAAATGGAAGATCGTGCTCTTGCCGGCGCCGGAAGGGCCAACGATGGCGACTTTCTCGCCCGGTTGCACGGCAAACGACACGCCGTTGAGCGCCGAGACGCTGGATCGCGTCGGATAGGAGAAACGCACGTCTTCAAACGAGACTTGTCCGCGCGTCGGCGACGGCAGCGCCAGCGGATGCGGAGGGCGCACGATCGCCGGCTTGATCGCCAGAATCTCGAACAGGCGCTCCGCGGCGCCCGAGGCTGCAGCAATCTCGCCGCCGATTTCCGACAGCGAACCGAGCGCTCCGGCCGCGAATACGGCGTAGAGCACGAATTGGCCGAGCCGGCCGGGCGTTATTTTCGCGCTGAGCACATCTTGCGCGCCGATCCAAAGCACGACCACCACGCTGGCGGAGACGAGGAAGATCGCGAACGCCGTCAGCACCGCGCGGGCGCGGATCGAATCCCGCGCGGCGGTAAAGGCGCGCTCGACTGCGCCGCGAAAGCGCGCAATCCCGAGCCGTTCATTGGTAAATGCCTGCAATACCCGCACGGCCCCGATCAGCTCGGCGGCGTAGGCCGTCGCATCGGCGAGCGTATCCTGCGCGAAACGCGAGCGGCGGCGCACCGCACGGCCGAAGGCATAGAGCGGCAGTACGATGAGCGGGATCGCCAACAGCACAAAGGCCGAAAGACGCGGGCTCGTCACCACCATCATGACGCCGGCGCCGACGAACAGCACGAGATTGCGCAACGCGACGGACACGGACGCACCGACCGCGGCCTTGATCTGAGTCGTATCGGCGGTGAGCCGCGACAGCACTTCGCCGGTCCTGGCCTCGTCGAAGAAGTCGGCGGAGAGCGAGGTCACGTGGGCGAAGACATCGCCGCGCAGGTCGGCGACGATGCGCTCGCCGAGCGTGGTGACGAGGTAGTAACGCAGCGCACTCGCCAGCGCGAGCACCGCCGCAACGCCGATCATGACCAGAAAATAGCTGTCGATCAGGGCAAGGCCCCGCGCGGTAAAGCCGAAGTCGATCATACGCCGCACCGCGATCGGCACGATCAGCGTCGTCAATGCGGCGAGGATCAAAGCGCCGAGCGCGGCGAGCGCCCGGGCGCGGTATCGGTTGACATAGGGCAGCAGCGACGCGAGCGGCCGCAGACTGACTTTGCGCTTTTGCGGCGGGACAGCCGGCTGGGGCGCCGCCGCCAGCGGCGGCGCAGCCGCCGGAGCGGGCATCGATGGCCCCCTTGCAGGCTGCGCCGCCGCGTCTTGTGGGGCATTGAAGTTCATACGCCGCAACACCTTTTCGCCGCCCCTACCGCCCGGGCCGCGACAATGCCCCTTGAGGGCGCGGCTGGCAACGTGCGGCACGACCGAAGCCTTCGCTTGTTTTGCGGCGACCGCCGCGGTATAGACCCGCCGAATTTTGTGACAGAAGCAAGCGCCAAAGCGGCGCGCCAAAGGCCTGAAGAACAGCCATGAAACTCGACACACATCCCGACTACCACCTCGTTAAGGTCGTCATGACCGACGGCACGGAATTCACCACCCGCACGACCTGGGGCAAGTCCGGCGATACGCTTCATCTCGATATCGATCCGAAGTCGCATCCGGCCTGGACTGGCGGCCAGCAGCACTTGATCGATCGTGGCGGCCGTTTGTCGCGGTTCCAGAAGAAATTTTCGGGCTTCCTGAAGAAATAGCCGGCCGCGGCCTTGACGGCGCCGATATCGCAAACAGCCGATATCAGTATTCAAGGTCGGCAAGGCAACCATCCCCTGGATCGAGGAAACGTACGGGCCGAGTTATGGCCCGGCGGTTGTCGCGCGATGATCACCGGCGGCGTGTTTCATCACCTGCCGCAAGTATTTTATCCGATTGGATTTTGCCAAGAAACTCAAGTGCCGACGATGCCAGAACGAACCGCCGCCGCGTGCTCGAGGATTGCGCTTCCGCTGATGCACTGGTCTTTCCCGGCCATGTCGGTGCCCCGCTCGCCGGTTATATCGAGAACAGCGGAACCTCCTTTCCCCCGCGCTTCTGATCGTTCTCGGAAAACGGAACTATCAACCCGCCGGCGCCGCTTTTATCATTGACGCGGCACAGACCGCCTTCAGCTCCAGGGAGACACCATGCCACGCATGAAGGGCGCCGAGCTCATCACCGAATATCTGATCGCCAGCGAGATGCCCTACGTCTTCGGTATCTGCGGGCATGGCAATGTCGGCATGCTGGATCCGCTCTATGAGGCGCGCGACCGCATCAAATTGGTTTCGCCGCGCCACGAGCAGGTCGCCGCGCACATGGCGGACGCCTATTTCCGCGTGCGCCACAAGCCGGTGGCGACGCTGACCTCCTGCGGACCCGGGTCCTGCAACATCATCATGCCGCTCGCCTGCGCATTGTCGGACTCCTCCGCGCTGCTCGCTATCACCGCGAACGTGCCAACCTCGCAGTTCAACCGCAGCCCGTTCCAGGAAATCAACCGGCATTTCCAGGCCGATTTCGTGAACATCGTGCGCCCGGTGGTGAAGCGCAGCTTCCAGCCGACGCGCGTCGACATGCTGCCGCTCGCGTTGCGGCAAGCCACGACGGCCATGCTGTCGGGCCGGCCGGGCCCGGTGAACGTCGACATTCCGTTCAACGTGTTCCAGGAGGAAGACGACGTCGAAATGCCGCCGCCGGCGCCGCCGCTCAACGCCCAAAGAAGCGGTGCCTCGCCCGAAGAAATCGCCCGTGCGCTGGACATGATTCTCGCGGCGCAGCGGCCGGCGATCTTCATCGGCCATGGCGTCACACTCTCGGAAGCGAGCCGCGAGCTCACCGAATTCGCCAAGAAGCTCGGCATCCCAGTCATCTCATCACCCAACGGTATGGGTTGCCTCGACATGACCGATCCGCTGTCGCTCGGCTTTATCGGCCGCAACGGCGCGTTTCCCGCCAATGAAGCGGGACGCCGCGCCGACGTCGTCGTCGCCATCGGCGCGCGTTTTGATGACCGTTCGGCGTCGTCATGGATGCCCGGTTATTCGTGGAATTTTCCGAGCACAAAGCTCGTCCATGTCGACGTCGATCCGGCCGAGCTTGGCCGCAACTATCCGCCCGACCTTGGCATTCTGGCCGATGCCCGCACCTTTCTGCGCCAAGTGCTCGCCGAGCTCGAGCGGCGCGGCGCCAAAGCCGGCGGCGCCAAGGCGTGGCTCGCGGATATCGCGTCATGGCGCGCGGAATGGGAAAAATTCACACGGCCGAATTTCGAGATGCACGCGTCGCCGCTGCGGCCGGAGCGCGTCGTCGCCGATTGCCAGACGGTGCTGCCGGCGGATGCGATTATTTGCTGCGATGTCGGCGTCAGTCACAATTGGTACATGCAATTCTGGAACGCGCGGCACCCGCAAACCATGCTCAATTCCTGGGGCTTTTCCGGCATGGGCTTTGGCGCCGCTGGCGCGCTCGGGGCCAAGCTTGCAGCGCCGGACCGGCCGGTGGTCGCGGTCACCGGCGATGGCTGCTTCACCATGGTGCCGCACGTGCTTTGTACCGCGGTCGAGTACGACATTCCGGTGGTCTGGGTGATCTGGAACAATTTCGGCTGGGTCTCGATCCGCGATATCCAGCTCGGCATGTTTGGCGGCCGTGAGCACGGCACCATGTTCCATCAGGGAGCCAATAAGAAGCCGTACAATCCGGATTTCGCCGCTTGGGCGAAAGCCGCCGGCGTCGATGCGCTCACCGTGACGAAGTCGCAGGATTTCCGTGGGGCGCTCGAACATGCCGTGAAGGCGAACAAGCCGTTTCTGCTCGACGTTCACGTCGACGCCGAGGCGCGCCCGCCTTCGACAGGCGCGTGGGAATTGCCGCCGACGCCCTACAAGGAGCCGGTTTTCGGCCAGCGTTGGATTCCCGACGCTGCTCCGGCGAAATAAACGGAGGAAGCGGCCTAGCAGCCGTCCTGCTCGAACGCCGCTTTCAAGAGGCCCATCTGCCGCTCGACCGGATTGCCCACGGCGATCCGCAACGGCGGCAGCGCGTGCATCGTGGCGTCGAGCCGGCGCACTTCGGCTTGGAGCTTGGTGGAGCGGACGATCAATTCCTGTAATTTTTCCGGCAGAAGCGCAATGGATTTCGCGTCGCCTGGGTCGCAGGCCGCCAGCCGGACCTTGCTCTTTTCCTTGCTGGCCTGGGCAAGCGTCATCTCGCCCTCCTTGACTGCCCGGTGCAGCAGCAGCCAAGAGGCAAGCTGCATCAGCCGGGTCGTCAGCCGCATGCTTTCGGTCGCATAGACCAGCGCCGAGCGCCGTTCGAGTTTCTTGGACTCCTGCCGGCCTAATCCGTCGAGATAGCTCGCGGTTTCCTCGACCAGCGCCATTCCGTCACGAAAAAGCGTTGCAAAAACCTGAGAATTCGCCAGCCGCTCGCTAAAAGACACCGCGCCGGCTTCCGTCGCACGCTTGTCGGACATTTTTACGCCTCACCAGCCGCCAGCATCGCCCGGCCAGCGGCCGCTGTCCAGCGGCTAGCGGACCCAAGCTACCGACATAGTTGCCGGCGCGACAGGACCGCCGCAAACGGCTTGTATCCCGCAAAGCACAAAAAAGAGCCGCCGTTGCCGGCGGCTCAAGGTGATAACAGGGAGGCGTCAAACAGAGTGGACAGGAGCCACTCGATGTCCAGAAGATGGACGATACCGTAATGAACGAGAAAGCTTAACGAAAGGTTAATGAATACAGAAATTTGCACCATCTTTTTCCAGTTACACTCGAAGCGGGTTTGGTCACGCCGGCCGGCTTCCGGAAAACCCCATTATTTTTTGAAAAACGTGTCTGCGGCGGACTTCGACGCATTCTTTCTGGCCATTTCGGCTTCGATCCGGGCGATCTCCTCCTTGAGCACGGCGATCCGCCCGGCAAGCTCAGCTACCGAGAGCAGCGCGAGGTCCTGGCCTATCTCATGAGTGATCTTCTTTTTCGGCAGGTCATCGGGATCGATAGCGGACATCTCACCCCTCCTTCGGCACAAATTTTAACGATAGCGGCAGCGGTTGTCACATTGGCCGGGGGTCTCTAAGACTTGCCCGCTCCCAAGCCAAAGAGATTAATTATGAATCCTCTGCCCAGCCGGATGACGGTGATTGGTATCCGTGAGGCCGGCGGACCGGACGTCTTGGTGGCCGAGCAGCGCCCGGTACCGGCGCCGGGCCCTGGCGAGATATTGGTCAAGGTCGCGGCCGCCGGTGTGAACCGGCCCGACGTCATGCAGCGCAAAGGCCAGTATCCGCCGCCAAAAGGCGCCACGGACGTGCCGGGACTGGAAATTGCCGGCGAGGTGGTTGCGCTCGGCGCCGGCGTCACGCGCTGGAAGGTAGGCGATAAAGCGATGGCTCTGGTCGTGGGCGGTGGCTACGCCGAGTTCTGTCTGGCCCACGAAAGCCACGCGTTGCCGGTGCCGGCCGGGCTTTCGATGATCGAAGCGGCCGCTGTCCCGGAAACCTGCTTCACGGTCTGGTACAACGCGTTCGAGCGTGGCCGCCTCGCGGCCGGAGAGACCTTCCTCGTCCACGGCGGCTCGTCCGGCATCGGCACCACCGCTATCCAGCTCGCCAAGGCCCGCGGCGCCCGCGTCATCACCACCGCCGGGACGCCGGAGAAATGCGCGGCTTGCCGCAAGCTCGGCGCCGACGTCGCCATCAACTACAAGACCGAAGATTTCGTGGCCTTGACGAAAGAGGCGACCGGCGGGCGCGGCGCCGATGTTATTCTCGACATGGTCGGCGGCGACTACATCAACCGCAATTATGAAGCGGCCGCCGTCGAGGGCCGTATCGTGCAGATCGCGTTCCAGGGTTCGCCCAAGGCGACCGCGGATTTCTGGCGCATGATGTCGAAACGCCTCACCCATACCGGCTCAACGCTGCGGGCCCGTTCGATCGCCGACAAGGGCGCCATCGCCCGGGCGGTCGAGGCCAATGTGCTGCCCCTGATCGTATCCGGCCGGGTGAAGCCCGTCATCGATTCAACTTTCCCGCTCGATCAAGCCCATGCCGCGCACGCCCGCATGGAAACCAGCGCGCACCTTGGCAAGATTGTGCTGACCCTTTGAAATTAAACAGGAAAATTCTTGCCGTCCGGCCTCGCAGAGGCTATTCAGGGTGCCTTGGCTCGGAGCGAATCTGACGCTCTAGCGGCGAGGGGCCGCGAATTCGGCACAAAGCCGGTTAGGTATACTTTCGGAGGAATGTTGATCGTCGCGGCGCCATCTGCGACGGCTGCCGACATCGGAGGTCGCCTCTTGGCATTTCTGCGCGCCGTTTTGGCGATCACGTTCACAGCCTTCGCGGGGCTCACCGCTGCGCATGCGGTCGAGGCCATCAACGTCCGCACCGACGCCGCTGCCATCGACCTCACCGACGCCGTCGAGTTCCAGCGTAGCGACGGCGACCGCATCCAGGTTTCGACCGCGCCCGGCGCCGACGGCATCATCCGCCGCATCGAGGTGCGCGCCCGCGAGGCGGGCGCAAACTGGGCCGTCTTCGCGCTCGCCAATAACGGCGACGAGCAGATCGATCGGCTGATCGTGGCGCCGCATTATCGGATGGTCGGCTCGGGCCTGCTTTGGCCCGATCTTGGCCTTTCGCGCATCGTCTACATCACGCCGTCCTCCGGCGATCCGCCCGAGCGGCAGGACAATGCCAATGCGGATGTTTTCCGCATCACGCTTGATCCCGGCACAGTGATTACCTTCGTCGCCGAACTGCGCACCAACAATCTGCCGCAGCTCTATCTGTGGGAGCCCGACGCCTACAAGGACAAGGTCAATTCGCTCACGCTCTATCAGGGCATCGTCATCGGCATTGCCGGATTGCTGGCGCTGTTTTTGACCATCCTGTTCGTGGTCAAGGGCAGCGTGATGTTCCCGGCCGCGGCGGCGCTCGGCTGGGCGGTGCTGGTCTATATCGGCATCGACTTCGGCTTCTGGGCGAAAGTGTTCGACATGTCCTCCGGCGCCGAGCGCATCTGGCGCGCGTCGGGCGAAGCGATCCTTGCGGCGACGCTGCTGGTGTTCCTGTTCGCCTATCTCAACCTCAACCGCTGGCACGTGCGCTACGCGCACATCACCGTCGGCTGGCTCGCCTTCCTCGGCGCGCTCGTGGCGGTCGCGTTGTTCTCCCCGGCGGTCGCCTCCGGAATCGCGCGCATATCGCTGTTCTTCGTCGCCGTGCTCGGTTTCGGGCTCGTCGTCTATCTTTCCACCCACGGCTATGACCGCGCGGTGATGCTGATCCCGACCTGGCTTCTCCTGGTGGTGTGGGTGTTCGGCGCCGCGATGACGGTCCTCGGCTTTCTCACCAACGACATCGTCGGGCCCGCGCTGCTTGGCGGGCTTGTCCTCATCGTCATGCTGATCGGCTTTACGGTCATGCAGCATGCCTTCGCCGGCAGCATCACCCACGGCATCGTGTCCGATGTCGAGCGGCGCGCGCTCGCGCTTGACCGGCGCCGGCGACATGATCTGGGACTGGGACGTCTCCTCCGACCGGATCTTCACCAGTCCGGAGACCGAGACCATGCTCGGTCTCAAGAGCGGGGCGCTGATCGGCTCGGCCGCGCATTGGCTCGAATCCCTGCATCCGCTCGACCGCGACCGCTTCCGCGCCACGCTCGACAGCGTGCTCGAACAGCGGCGCGGCCGTGTCGCGCAGGATTTCCGCATGCGCACCGCCGACGGGCATTACCTCTGGTTCGCCCTGCGCGCGCGCCCGGTGGTCGGATCCGACGGCGAGGTTGTCCGGCTGGTCGGCACGCTCACCGACGTCACCGAAATCAAGACCGCCGAGGAACGCCTGCTGCACGATGCCGTGCACGACAATCTCACCGGCCTGCCCAACCGCGAACTGTTCCTCGACCGGCTCGAAGCAGTGCTTGCCTTCGCCAAGGCCGATACGACGATCCGGCCGACCGTGATGGTGATCGATCTCGATCGCTTCAAGCAGGTCAACGATTCCGTCGGCATGGCGTTAGGCGATTCTATCCTGCTCACGCTGGCGCGACGGCTGGGACGGCTGATCAAGCCGCAGGACACCCTGGCGCGGCTCTCGGGCGATCAGTTCGGCCTGATCCTGCTGTCGGAGCGCGACTCTGCACGCATCACGGCGCATGGCCGAAACCCTGCGCAAGACGCTGCGCGCGCCGATCACCTTCAACGACCGCGAGATTGTCTTGACCGGCTCGATCGGATTGAAACTCGGTGACGGCGAGCCGCAACGCGGCGAGGAAGTGCTCAAGGACGCCGAACTCGCGATGTATCACGCCAAACGCGTCGGCGGCGATCGCATCAACGTATTCACCCCGGCCATGCGCGCGCGCAAGACCGACCGGCTGTCGATCGAGACCGATTTGCGGCGGGCGATCGAGCGTGAAGAGATTTCCATCCTCTATCAGCCCATCGTGCGGCTCGAGGATCGCGCCGTCGCCGGCTTCGAGGCGCTGGCGCGATGGAACCATCCGAAACTAGGGCGGATGTCGCCCGCCGAATTCATCACCATCGCCGAGGAGACCGGGCTGATTGTCGAACTTGGCCTGTTCATGCTTGACCGCACCGCGCGCCAGCTCAGCACTTGGCAGCGCACGCTGCGCCAACGCAACCCGCTATTCGCCAGCGTCAATGTCTCTTCGCGCCAATTGCTGCGCCATGACCTGATCCAGGATTTGCGCACGGTGCTGTCGCGCGCTGGCGCTCGCGCGCGGCTCGCTCAAGCTCGAGCTCGACCGAATCGGTGGTCATGGAGAACCCGGAACACGCGGCGCAGATGTTGCACCGGATTCGCGAACTCGGCGCCGGCCTTGCGCTCGATGATTTCGGCACGGGCTATTCTTCGCTCGCATATCTGCAGCGTTTTCCGTTCGACACGATCAAGATCGACCAGTCCTTCGTGCGCACCACATCGAAGGGCACGCGGCCGGTGATTCTGCGCTCGATCATCACGCTGGCGCACGATCTCGGCATGGACGTGGTGGCGGAGGGCGCCGAGACGGATTCCGACGCGGTCGAGCTTTCTCAGCTCGGCTGCGAATATGCGCAGGGCTTCGTGTTCGGCGAACCCATGACCGCCGAGCGGGCGCGCGCATTGCTGACGCCGGATAAGCCATTGGCCTTGGCGCGATAGCGGTGCCAGGCGTCAGGCGTCAGGCGTCAGGATCAGGAATCAGGAATTGGGTTCCTGACTCCTGATACCTGTTGCCTGATTCCTGTCACGCGTGCCCGGCCTCGCTCGACAGCATGCCGAGATCGATGCCGATCTTCTTCAGCGCCTTATCGTATTTGCCGCCGATGTCGGCGCCGAAGATCAGCTCTGAATTCGGCCGCGCAGTGCAGCCAGCCATTGCCCTGGATCTCGTTTTCGAGCTGGCCCGGCGCCCAGCCGGCATAGCCGAGCGCAAGGATCGCGCTTGCCGGACCGTCGCCGCGCGCGATCGCCTTGAGAATTTCGATCGTGGCGGTGAGACAGATTCCATCATCGATCGGCAGCGTGGAATTCTCGATGTAGAAGTCGGCGCTGTGCAGCACGAAACCGCGCTCGGTCTCGACCGGTCCGCCGCGCATGACCTTCACGACGCCGGCGCGCGACGGCAATTGGATCACATCGGCGGCCGGGATCACGTCGAGCTTCACCAAGAGATCGGAAAAATTGATGTTCGGCGCCGGATGATTGACGACGATGCCCATGGCGCCTTCGGACGAATGCGCACAGATGTAGATCAGCGAGCGCGCGAAACGCTCGTCACCCATCGCCGGCATGGCGATCAGCATCTGGCCGTCCAGATAACCCCGGCCCCTGCCCCGATTTTTTCCCGATGCGCCGCGCGGCAATTTCATAGCTGAAAGGTTAGCCTATCGATCCGCTTTTGCAAACGAACGGCGGAGCCAAAGGTTCACGATAATGCCGCACCAATGCCGCTTTAGCCATGGCGGCGACGCGGCCGATCTGTGCCGATTGAAATGGCCGTTATTGGATATAAGATCGCGGTAACGATCATGTCAGTGGCAGTTCGGCGCGCTTCGCCCTAGACAGCGGCTATGTTTCACGCTTCCCCTCTTCGATTAACAATTGTGGCCGCCCTCCTCTTTTGCCTCTCCGGCATGCCCACGGCTCGGGCGCAGGACGCCTCGGCGTGGGATTCGGAAACCCATGCCGCGGCGCGGCTCATCGCCGGCGCGATGATCAAGAGCGGCGATGCGTCATTTGTGCGCGCCGGCGTCGAGATCAAGCTCGATCCCGGCTGGAAAACCTATTGGCGCGATCCGGGCGATTCCGGCGTGCCGCCGACCCTGGATTTCGCCGGCTCAGAAAACGTCAAGTCGGTCACCGTGCTATGGCCCGCGCCGGAGCGATTTCCCGACGGCGCCGGCGGGCACTCGATCGGCTATTTGGGCGACGTCATCCTGCCGCTGCGGGTCGTTCCCGACAATGCCGCGAAGCAATCATCGCTGCACCTGAAGCTCGGTTACGCCATCTGCGGCAATCTATGCGTGCCGGCCGAAGCCAAACTCGACCTCGCGCTGTCCGGCGACGGCGCCGAGGAGAGAGACGATCGAAAAGGGCGGAAGTCCACGTGCCCGCGGCGCGTCGCGCTTGGCGCCGGCAAGGATCTCGCCATACGCTCGGTGCATCGCGAGCCAGGCGACGGACACGACCGCGTCGTCGTCGAGGTCGCCGCGCCCGAAGGCGCACCGGTCGATCTCTTCGTCGAAGGACCGACGCCTGAATGGTCGCTGCCGCTGCCCGAGCCGAACGGCCCTGCAGCGGCGGTGCGGCATTTCACCTTCGAGCTCGATGGCCTGCCGCCCGGCGCGGACGCCAAAGGGGCGACACTCACCTTCACTGCGGTTTCCGGCAGCGACGCCATCGAGGTTCCCGCCCATCTCGACTAATTCGTCCGGCACGCTACTTTATGGCGGCGGACGCGTGAGCGGACGACACCACCCCCAATGGAGAACGAGAGGACACGATCATGGCGATCAAGGTTGGCGACCGCCTGCCCGAGGCGAAATTCCGAGTCATGGGGCCCGAAGGACCGGCCTGGAAGACGACCGACGAGTTGTTCAAAGGCAAGAAGGTGGTGCTGTTCGCCGTCCCCGGCGCGTTCACGCCGACCTGCAACAACAATCACCTGCCCGGCTTTCTCAAGAATGCCGATGCCCTCAAGGCCAAGGGCATCGACGAGATCGCGGTGACCGGCGTCAACGACGTGTTCGTCATGGAGGCGTGGAAGAAATCGACCGGTGCGGCCGGCAAGATCGAATTCCTGGCCGACGGCAATGGCGACTTCGCCAAGGCGCTCGACATGACGATGGACGGCACCGGCGGCGGCCTCGGCCATCGCTCGAAGCGCTATGCCATGCTGGTCGACGACGGCGTGGTGAAGAAGCTCAATATCGAAGAAGCTCCCGGCAAGGCCGAAATGTCGAGCGCGGAAAATCTGCTCAAGTCGATGTGAAAATACTCTTCCCCGCGTGCGGGAAGTTAGGCGAGCGCGGCTCGCTGCACGATGCAAGTGTCATGCCTGCAAAAGCGTTGAGGCGGCATTCGCTCATCGCAATCTACCCTCCCCCATAGCGACCACGGGGGAGGGTAGCTAAACTAAACGTCGCCGCGCGCGCTGGGCCAAAAGCGCCGATGCACGCGCGAGACCTTCGTCCTCGAGGCAGCGTGCCCTGCCACCTCGATCCGCCGATCGCAGCGCGCGAATATCTCTTCACAGCGCATGACGATGCCGGCGGCGCGCTCGAACGGCGCCCGCAGCGCGCGCATCGCCGGTTCGCTCACCGAAAACACCAGCCGCCGGATGTTGCACCAATAGATCGCCGCCGCGCACATCGGGCACGGGCTCCGCGCTGGCGTAGATCGTCGCGCGGCCGAGCGCCTCCCACGCTCAATTCGGCGGCCGCGGCACGCAGCGCCAGCATTTCCGCATGAGCGGTCCAATCGCGCGGATCGGCGGCGGGCAAGCCGTATGTCTGGGCCACAGATGCGGCCTGCGCCATCGGTCACGACCGCGCCGAACGGGCGGGCGTCATGCGCAACCGCCTCCGCGGACAACGCGATGGCCCGGCGCAACAATACTGCGTCTTTATCCTTGGGTACGACATTGCCGGGTTCCACGTGGTCGCTGGATGCGACCGCGCGCAACGTTCCCGGTGACCGTCCGCCCGGTGTTGCGAATTTCGGCAATCGCCTGCCGCGCCAGCACATCGGCGCGTTCGTTCATGTCGTGACCGGCATGGCCGCGCACCCAGTGCCAGCGCACCTCGTGCGGCTTGAGCGCGGCGTCGAGACGCTGCCACAGATCGACGTTCTTCACCGGCTTCTTGTCGGCGGTGCGCCAGCCGTTGCGCTTCCAGTTGTTGATCTAGGTCATGATGCCGTTGCGCAGATATTGGCTGTCGGTGTGCAGATCGACGCTGGCACGGCCGCTTCAGCGCTTCGAGCGCGGAGATCGCAGCCATCAGCTCCATGCGGTTGTTGGTGGTGTTCGCCTCGCCGCCCTTGAGCTCCTTCTCGCGATCGCCGAAGGTCAGGATCGCGCCCCAGCCGCCCGGGCCCGGGATTGCCGGAGCAGGCGCCGTCGGTGTGGATGACGACGTGCGGCAGATGTCGGCGTTCACGGCTCGATCACTCCATAGTCGCGCGCGCTCTTGACCTTCTGGTGGAAGCGCAGCTTGCGCAGATATTCGACGCGGGTCCTTGGGCCGCACCAGCGCGCCCGGCGGCACGTCGAGCCAATCGACCAGCCGCGTCAGCAGGAAACGCAACGCGGCGCCGCGCGCCAGCAGCGGCAGCTTCTCCCACTCCTGCGTGCGAGAGCGGCCGCGTCTTGGCGTAGCTCGGCAAGCAGCGCGCGGCCCTTGGTGACGTTGTAGGAATGATCGGACTCGAAGCACCAGGCGTTGAGGCAGATGGCGACGTCGTAGGCGAGCGTGTCGGTGCAGGCGAAATAGAAGTCGATCAGGCCGGACAGCCGGTCGCCGAGGAAGAAAACATTGTCGGGAAACAGATCGGCGTGGATGACGCCCTGCGGCAGCCCGCGCGGCCACTCGCGCTCCAGCATGTCGAGCTCGGCGGCGACCAGCGTCTCGAGATCGCGCTCGCACCTTGTGCGCGCGCTCGCGGCAGCCTTCGTAAAGCTGCCGCCAGCCGGCGACCGACAGCGCGTTGTCGCGGCGCATGGCGAAATCGGCGCCGGCAAGATGCAGCCGCGCCAGCGCCTCGCCGAGCGCCGCGCAATGCGCCGCGCTCGGCCGGCGGATCCACATGCCGTCGAGAAAGGTGACGATCGCCGCCGGCCGGCCGGCGAGCTTGCCCAGCACCTTGCCGGCGCGGTTCTTCACCGGCTGCGGGCAGGTGATGCCGCGGCTCGCCAGATGCTCCATCAGCGCCGAGAAAGAACGGCAGATCGCGCTCGGCGACGCGCCGCTCGTAGAGCGTCAGGATGAAATAGCCGCGGCTGGCATGGACCAGAAAATTCGAATTCTCGACGCCCTCGGCGATGCCCTTGTAGGACAGCAGCTCGCCGACGTCGTAGCCGGCGAGAAAGCGCGCGAGGTCTTCCGCCGCGACATCGGTATAGACCGCCATGAAAGTCTCCAGCGCCTGCGCGGCTAGCCGCGCCGTCCGCATCGCCGTCAAGGCGTCTTGCCGGCGAGCCAGCCGGCAAAGCGCGCGTAAAGGTCCGCGGTTTCCGGCCCGCCGTCGCGATAGATCACCGCGCCGAGCGAGCGGCCCGGCGCGTGTGCAAGACGAAACGCCATGTAGCGGTACTGCTCGGGATAATGCGCGGTGTCGGCGTGCCTTGAACAGCGCATCGAAGGCCGGCGACGGCTCGACCGGATCGAGCCGGTCGCGCTCGTAGATCGCGGCGCGCTCGGCGATGAGCCAGCCGGCCGCCGTGGCGCTCCAGCCGGTCGAGGAAGCGCGAGCATGAGGTCAGGTCGACTTGCGATGCCATTGAACGGCTGGCGCACACGGATGACGACGCTGGTCTCCGCCACGGCGCGATCGCCGTTTGAGCTTTATGGCCGGCGGAAACAGATGATGGCGCGACCAGATTTGGCCGGCCGCAAAACTCGCCCGGCAGCGCTCGACGAATTGCTCGAACGGCCCGCGAAACCACGAAACCGAGATGTGGCCATCGGGCGTGAACGTGCCGCGCAACTCCTTCCATTTGCCCTGATCGCGATAGACGCCCCAGGCCTGGATCAACTCCGCGCAGGCAAATTTGTCAGCGAGTTCCTTGCCGGACGACATCCATGGTGCTTCACTCCGTCTTGTTCCACCGGCTTTCGACGCGCGGCTCAGTCATGTCATATTGTGCCGACCGAATAGTACTACTACATCACAAATCTCTACGCCGCGTGTTTCTGCGATTGGAGCGGCGCAGCATGGACATCGTGACAAGGTCGCAACGAGAGCGACGATGAGGTGTCGGCGCATGGTTGCGACTGAGTTTCGGATATGGCGTTCAGGCCGCAAGGGCGGAGCCTCTGGGTCGGTAACCGTCGGGAACGGCAAGTTGCGCGAAGAGCGTGGCGGAGGCAGGTCCTGAGGGGGAATCGTCTCCCGCTCGGAGATCAGGTAACCGTAGGCTGCGATGCACAGCGTGGCGTGGTGATCGAAGCCGCGCCATCCTCGCCCTTCATAATGCCCGAGCCCGACCTCCTGTTTGAGCTCCTGATAGTCGCGTCAATGCGCCAACGCAGTTTGGCGGTGTCAACCAGATCGCGGAAGGAGATTTTTGCTGGAAGGTCGAGAGCCAGTATTTGGTCGGCTCGTCCTCACCCTTGGCCACTCGATCAACAGCCATTCTTCCGGCCGGCTGTCGGTAAGCTTGTAGTCATGATGCGCGGCACGAACGCGCACGCGCGCAAAGCGCGAGGACAGCCATTCCGCCGTACCCTCCCGCCACTCGATCGTACGCCAGGCGCGCTTGGGCAAGCCGAGCGCAAGTTCCTGACCGCGACGGGTTGATGCTTGTCGTCGCGGCGAATGAGCTTCGGATATCGCCCGCGGCCCGACCACTTCTTCGGCGGCAGCGGTCCCGTACCCGGCGCCCACACGCAGGTCTGCGACAAGATGCCGGCCACATAGCACATGCGAGGCGCTGATGCCAGGCGCAGGCCCGTGTTGCAGCCATACCCCGGTCCATCAGCACCACGCCGCGCGGAAGGTTGGCCGCGCAGGCCCAGCGCAACTGCTCCAGCGCGATTTCCGGCTTGGTCTTGAAGCTGATCTCTTCGGCACTCCCGCCTTGCGCCGAGTTCGCCGTCCTCGGCCCAGTCTGCCGGCAGATACAGCGATAGGCCACCGGCAGGCTGGCGTGGTGATTGGCAATCGACAGCGACACCGCCACCTGACAGTTATCCTGCTTGCCGAGCTGGCCGCAGTATTGCCGCCCCACCCCGACCGAGTGCCGCCCCTTCTTGGGAAGGCCGGTTCGTCGATGATCCATGCCTCGGTTGGCCCGTGCGCTCCAGCGCCGGCATCACCATCTCGCGCATCTTAGCCAATACCTTCTCGTCCGACCAAGTGCCTGATTGACAAAATGCAGCAGCGATTGATGCTGCGCCGACACTCGCTCGGGCGCCGTCACCGCCGCCATCGGATCCACGCTCTTGCGCTCACAAGGCATCATTAGCCCACGCAATAGTCCCACAATGGTCGCGCCCGATCCGCGTGCCCGATCACGCTCACAATTCCTCGACAAATTTCGCAAATAGCGATCCACTATCCTCTGCCCTTTGAAGATCCATCTCCGCCCTCATCGGCTGATGTATAAATCTCCTCAAATACCGCATTCTGAACATCATCCCCCGCGACTTCTACTATAATAGTACGTTATTCCGGGACTGAGCCAACATGACTCGTGCGCTTCTTCTCGTGGCGATGATGGGCGTATCGACACCTTTTGCCTTCGCCGATGGTTATCCCTCACGGCCGATCCGGGTTATCGTGACCACCTCGGCGGGCGGGATCACCGACGTCGCCGCGCGCGTTCTCGCCCAGCATATTGCCGAAAAAACCGGAACGCTCGACTGACTGCAAACAAGGAACAATCAGGAAAAACATGAAGGCCATCGTCATCCACGAATACGGCCCGCCCGAAGTCTTGCGCTACGAAGATGTGCCCGATCCGACCCCGCGAGTCGGCGAAATCCGCATCAGGGTGCACGCGGCGACCGTCAACCGCGTGTCTTGGACGTCAGCCTGCGCGCCGGCCGCGAGATCGTATCGCGGACCCGTGCTGCCGCTCATCCCCGGCGTCGATTGCGCCGGCATCGTCGATGCGGTCGGGCCGCAGGTGAGCCGCTGGCGCATCGGCGACCGCGTCGCCGCCGCGGGAGTCATGCCGCTCGACGTTTGCACGGAGGACGGCAGCGGCTACGGCGGCCCGCAGGGCATGATGGGCATCAAACGGCCTGGCGGTTTTGCCGAGCTTGTCGCCGTTCCGGCCTGCGCCGGGGTCGCTATTCCGGCCGAACTCGACTTCCACCGTGCCGCTGTCGTTATGCGCCACGTGCCGACGGCCTGGAATTTGCTCATGCATGTCGCGGAGCTCAAGCAGGGCGAGACGGTGCTGATCATGGGCGCCGGCGGCAATTTGGGCACAATCGGCATCCAGATCGCCAAGAACGTGATCGGCGCGCGTGTGATCGCGGCGGCGGGTTCCGAGGATCGCGTCACGCTCGGCCAAAAACTCGGCGCCGATCACGGCATCGACTACACGAACGCAAAACATCTTCGATGCGGTGATGAAATTCACCGCGCGGCAATGGCGTCGACGTGCTTTACGACAACATCGCCAATCCCACGGTGCTGCCGCTCGCGTTCCGCGCCATCGGCATGGACGGCCGGCTCGTGACTGCGGGCGCGCATGCCGGGCCGAACGTCTCGATCGATTTCTCGCACCTCTACCACAAGCGCATCACGATCAAGGGCCGGCCGGGCTATACACCATCCGACCTGCCGCACTGCTTGGCGGCGGCCGCGCAGGGCAAAGTCATTCCCCAGATCGAGCGCGTCCTGCCGCTGTCGCGCGCCGTCGAGGCGCACCGCATGGTCGAGGAGCACGAGGGACGGGGAAAGATCGTGCTCGACCCGACGCTGCGGTGAAGGTCCTCTCGAGCCCCGTGGCGTCAGGAATCGTCAACCGGCTCCGTCGCTCGCACCGAGGGCCGCTGCGCAAAGGTTGCGTGCCAGCGTGCGATGCGCGGATGACCTTTGCGCCAGTTGTCATCGGCGTAACGGAAATCGAGATAACAGAGCGCGCAGCCGATCGCGATATGGCCGATGTCAAAAGCGGAGCCGGCAAGGTCTGCCGCCTCTTGCTCGAGGCTTTCAAGCACGGCTGTGTTGCGCGTAGCCGCACTTTTGAGATGCATCTCGGAAGGCCGCGTGCGGTCCCGCTCGTTGCGATTGAGCACCAGCATGTCCAAATAGCCATCGCCGAGCGCTTGGCGCCGCAGTGCGGTCAGGCGCGGCTTGGGCTCGATCGGAAAAAGTCTTCGGCTTGCCGTCAAGCGAATCGAGATATTCGCAAATGACCCGCGAATCGTAGACCACCGTGCCGTCGTCGAGCACCAGCGTCGGAATTTTCGACAACGGATTGACCTTCATCAACTCCGCATGCGGCTTGCCGATCGCCGCCACCGTTCGCATGCAGGCGATGCGATCGGCAAGGCCGCGCTCATGGGCGACGATCATGACCTTGCGCACGAACGGCGAGCGCGGCGACCAGTGCAGTTTCATGCGAGGTCCCCGGAAGGATTTTGCGGCGACAGATGGCAATGGCGCTTTGACGATCAAGACGTTAGCATTCTGCATTATTCATATCGGCCGATCCACAGTGCTGCGTATTCAGCCACGCCACCCCCAAATGGAAGCCCGCCATGGACTATGACCCGCGCAGCGAGCCGCATAATCTCGCGCACGATCCGACCACGTCGCTGGTGGTGCCGCGCCCGATCGGCTGGCTTACGACCATCAGCCCCGCGGGTGTGGTCAATCTTGCGCCCTACAGCTTCTTCAACCTGATCGCGAGCAGGCCGCCCTTCGTCATGTTCTCATCGAATTCGCGCAAGCACACGCAGATGCACGCCCAGAGCGGCGGCGAGTTCGTGTTCAATCTCGCGACCTGGGACCTGCGCACCGAGATGAACGTAACCGGCGGCGATTACTCCGAGGAGGTGAGCGAACCCGAGCTGGCGAAGCTCGCTATGACGCCGTCGCGGATCGTCAAACCGCCGCGCGTGGCGAATTCGCCGATCGCGCTCGAATGCTTGTACTCGCAGACGGTGCACCTCGTCAGCGCCAACGGCAACAGACACGGCTACGAAATGGTGATCGGGGAAGTCGTCAACGTGCACGTTGACGACGCCGTGATCGTCGACCGTAAGATCGACCTGTCCCGCATCCGGCCGATCGCGCGGCTCGGCTATCACGACTATTCGGTGGTCGACACTATTTTTGCGATGAAGCGGATGTAGAGCGGGCAAAGCCGTCCGTTCTTCCTTCATCAGCGGGAGCAGGCGATGCGGGATGCCACTCTACAAGGCGAGCTTTGAGAGCATCGCCACGGCTTCCTCCGGCCCTTTCACGATGCGGCAGCCGGCGTCGGCGAGCGCTGCGAGCTTCGCGGCGGCGCCTTCGCGCGCGCTCCCGATCAGCGCGCCGGCGTGACCCATCTGCTTGTGCACCGGCGCGTGGCGGCCGGCCACCATGGCGAAGACCGGCTTAGCAAAGCCGCGCGCGGCCTCGGCAAAGGTATATTCTTTGTCGCCGCCGATCTCGCCGCAGAACAGCACCGCCGCCGTCGCGTCGTCGCCGGCCAGCGCTTGCAGATATTCGTCCGGGTTCCGCCCGATCACCGTGTCGCCGCCGACATGAGCGACGATGCGCTGGCCGATGCCGGCGAGGCTGAGCTGGCGCGCCATGGCGAGTGCGAGCGTGCCGCTGCGGACGATCAAGGCGAGACGCCCCGGCTTGCAAAAGCTCGGCGCGATCGAGCCGAGAAGCCCCCTGCCCGGCACAAAAATGCCGAGCGTGTTCGGCCCGACGAGCCAGCTCCCGGCAGCGCGCGCCAGCAAAGCGGCGGCAAGCGCGTCATGCATCGGCACATACTCGGCGACCGCCATGATGGTGGATATGCGCGCTCGCGCGCATTCCGCAACGGCGTCGCGCACGCCTTCAGCCGGCGTGTAGATCAGCGCGATGTTGGGCTGGTGCGGAACGTCGGCGATGCAGTCATAGAGCGGCAGGCCGTCCATCATCGTGCCGCCGCGGCCGAGCGCGACGCCGCCGATGAGCGGCGTGCCCGCCTCGACCATGCCGGCGACCTGATTGCGCGCATAACGCCCGGTCGGAGCAACCACAGCGACCCGCCACGGCTCGGGATCGAGAAACGGCAGGCGCAATTGGTCTGACGGCAATTGGCCCGACATGCGATAGGCTCCGAAGTCAATGCGCCGGACGGCGCGAAGGATGCTCCATTATGCGTCTTGCCGAGTGTGACGGGAAAGCCTTGCTGCGCCGCCACGGCCTCGCAGTGCCGCGCGGCATGCTGCTGCGCGCCGGCGAAAACCTGCCCGGTGATGCCGCGCATTGGCCGGGCTTCCTGCTCAAGGCGCAAATTCTCGAAGGCGGGCGCGGCAAGCGCGGCCTAGTGCGCCGCTTCGACAAGCGCCGCCGACTTGCGCGATGCGCGCCGCCTGATCCTTGCAACGCTCGACGACGCCGATACACCGCTCCTGCTCGAAGAGGCGGTACCGATCGCACGCGAGATTTTTGTCGCGGTCCGTGTCGATGGCACGCGGCAGGAACTTGAGTTGCTGCTGGCGCCGGAGGGCGGCGAGAACGTCGAATCGACGGCGAAGCTCGCGCGTATCCCGATCGAGGCCGGGTCGCCTGCAACGCCGGAAATAATCTTTGCCGGCATCGCCGGTTTATTCCCGCGCGACCTCGCCGCGCGCCTTGCACGTTACGCGGCCCGCCTGCCCGACATCGCCCAGCAGGAAGACTTGGAGCTTTTGGAGATCAATCCCCTGGCTCTGACGGCCGGCGGCGACTTCGTCGCCTGCGACGCCAAAATCATCCGCGACGACAGCGCCGATTTCCGCCACGAGCCGGAACAATTCGTCGTCAGCCGGAAACTCGCCGAGCGCGCCCTGACCCCGCTCGAGCGCGAAGCGCGCGACCTCGGCTTCCAGCTTGTCGAGACCAATGGCGACGTCGTGCTCGTCACCTCCGGTGCCGGCCTCGGCATGATGATGATGGATTTAATCGCAGATCACGGCCTGCGCGCCGCAAGCTTCATGGACAATTTACGCGGCGCGCCCGACGAGACCATGACCGAGCGGTTGAAAATCGCCCGCACGCTCGCCGCACGCCGCAACATCAAGGCCATCATCTTCCAAACTACGCTGGCCTCGCGCTCGCTCGCCGAGCGCATCGAGGCGCTCATCACCTGGTATTCCGCCGCGCCGCTGCCGAAGCCGCTGTTCGTCGGCATTGCCGCCGGCCACGCCGCCACCCGCAAGATGACCGCCGAGGAAGCCGTCGACAAGCTTCGCGCGCTCGGAATTTCTGCGTTCACCGACCCGGTGGAGATGGTCAAGGCCGCGGCGCAAGCGGTAGGGTGACTGTTATCGCCTGACTTCGCCAAATTGGCGCCGGCCTCACTTTTCCTGGCGGAACGCACGCATGCGCTTGTTCATCTCGCTGCCTTCCCGCAAGGCCTGCTCGAACGGCAACTCGCTGACGCGATAGAACAGCATCTTGGTCGCCGCCATGGCTTGCGGAGCGACAGCCGCCAGCATCCGCGCAAATTGCAAAGCTTCACTCATCAGCTTGTCCGGCGCGACCACACGATTGACGAGCCCCAGAGCCAGAGCCCGCGGGGCATCGATCGGCTCCCCAGTACCAAGAAGTTCAAATGCCGCCTTGCGCCCGGCGTGACGCACGAGGTTCGCCATCACGACGGCGGCGACAATGCCGTGCTTGACTTCCGGATACCCGAGCTTCGCCGTCGCCGACATGATGGCGATATCACCCGCGAGAGCGAGGCCGGCGCCGCCGCCCATCGCAGCGCCGTTGATCGCGGTCACGACGGGTTTGCTCAGTTGCGAAAAAGCGGCGTGGAGATTCGTCGTGGCCTCCGCTCGGCGCTCCACCAGCGTCTCGTTCGCCGGCGTGAGTACGGCGAACTCCGATAAGTCCGCACCCGCACAGAATGCCGGTCCCGCGCCGGTGAGTACGATCGCGCGGATGCGTTCTGCGTGATCGGCTGCACGCAGTGCCTCGAGCAGTCCTTCGCTTAGCGCCATATTAAGCGCATTGCGCTTCTCGGGCCGGTTCATCGTGAGGACGCGCACCGCGCCGTCGTCGTCAATCAACAGATCGGCCATCGCAATCCCTCTGGACCGTCAATCGAGCCGCACGCCGGCCTTGAGGACCAAGGGTCCCCACTTGGCCTGTTCGGCCAGGATGAAAGCCGCAAATTGCTGCGGGGTGGTGGGAGCGGGAATGGCGTTGAAAGTGTCGAACTGCTTTTTCAGCTCGGCGTTGTGCAGCGCCGCGACGGCGGCGCGGTTGAGCCGCCCGATCACGTCGGCCGGCGTACCCGCCGGGGCGACGAGACCATACCAGTTGTCGGATGTGACGCGCGGGTAGCCGGCTTCTGCGGTCGTCTGCAGGTCCGGCAGCGCGAGGGTTCGCTCGGCCGAGGTCAGCGCCAGCGCCTTGAGGGCGCCGGCCTTGATCTGCGGCAAGAGGAAGGGCACATCCGCCACCAGCATCTGCAGCTGGCCGCCGAGCAGGTCCGTCATTGCCGGCGCGATGCCGCGGTACGGCACATGCACGATGTCGATCTTGGCCTCCTCCTTCAGCAATTCGGCGCCGAGCTGCGTGATGGTGCCGAGGCCGGCCGAACCAAAATTGATCTTTCCCGGATGGGCGCGCGCGTAGGCGATGAACGCCGGCAGCGTGTCGACGCCGAGCGAAGGCGTCACGACGATAGCCTCGGGTACACGCACCACGTTGGTGATCAGCGCCAAATCCCTTTGCCAGTCGAACGGCATCTTGGCGTACATGAACGGCATGGCCGAGAGCGCGGCGGCGCCGGCGAAGCAGATGGTGTAGCCGTCGGGGGCACTCTTGGCGGCAAAATCGACGCCGGTCAGGCCGCCGGCGCCGGCGTGCACCTCGACAAAGACCTGCTCGCCGAGTTCCGCCGTCATGGCGGTGGCGAAAGTCCGGGCGAACAGATCGGCCGCTCCCCCCGCCGCGAAGGTCAGGACAAGTTTGACCGGCCGGGCTGGGAACGATTGCGCGGCAGCCGTCGCCGTCCACAGCAGCGCGAGACCGAATGCCGCAATCACGGCGCGCCGGTTCATGGCCGTTCTCCCGGCGGTTTTCAGCCGCTCTCACCCCTCGCCGGCATCTACTCAGCAGGACCCTCGGGCAGCGGGAGCTTGTCCGGCATCCATCCGCACGGCAGTATGATTGCACAGGCGAGGCGGCAGCAAGGGGCAAGCGGCCTGCCGACTTTGCCGGGGAACGTTGGGGCGCGCGCATGAAGACCATTCTCGTACCCACCGAGCATAACTCCGCGATGCAGTCGGCGTTGGATACGGCGCTGCTGCTCGCGCAGAAGTTCGATTCTTGCATCGAGGGCTTTCCGCTGCGTCCGGCCGTCGCCGATCTCGTCGCCATGGACCCCGACAGCGGGCTGACCATGGTGGCAGTCAAGGAGAACGATGCGGAAATGATACGGCAGGCCGAGGAACTATTCCGCTCGTTCATGGAGCAGCATCGGGTGCCGCAGCGCAGCGGCGATGGCCAAGCGTCGTTGTCATGCGCGTGGGCCAAGGAAGCGCCGAGCGGCCACGACTTCGTCGGCAGCTATGGCCGCGTCTTCGACATGCTCGTGTTGGCGCGACCGGGCGACGAATGGCAGAGTCCGTCCATGATTACGCTTAAATCCGCATTGTTCGAAAGCGGACGGCCGGTGCTCATTGCGCCCCCGGCGTCGCCGCCATCGCTTGGCGCCAACATATTGATCGCCTGGAACGGCAGCACCGAGCAAGCGCGCACCACGGCGTTCGCTATGCCGCTGCTGCGGCTCGCCCAGCGCATCACCATCTGCACGGTCGAAGGCGCCACGGTCGCCGGACCAACCGGTGAGCAAATGGCGCGTACGCTGAAGATGAACGGGATCAATGCGGCGACGATCACCTTGACGTCCAAAAAAGGCGCCGCCGGCGATACCATACTGAAAAAGGCCGAAGAGCTTGGCTGCGATCTCATCGTCAAGGGCGCTTATACGCAAAGCCGGCTGCGCCAGATGATCTTCGGCGGCACCACGCGGCACATCCTCGCCAACGCGAAGCTGCCCGTGCTGATGGCGCATTGACCTTTGCGCGTGGTGCAAGCGTCCATGCAAAAGATCGCGGTCGTCGGCGCGGGTGCGGGTGGAGCGGCCGCGGTTGCCGAGCTCGTGGCCGCCGGCCACGCAGTGACGTTGTGGGGCCGCTCGGAAAAGACGCTGGCGCCGTTCCATGTCCAAGGCGGCGTCGCCTACGATGGCGTGTTCGGCTCCGGCCTCGCCAAGCCTGGCCTCATCACGAATGACCTCAACGCCGCTATCGCCGATGCCGACGCCATCCTCGTCTGCCTGCCGACTTTCGCGCACACCGATGTGGCCGCCGTGCTGGCCGGCACCGGTTCAAAGCGACCGGTCATCCTCAACCCGGGCCATACCGGAGGCGCCCTGGAATTCCGCCAGTGCTTTGTCGCGCTCGGCGTCGCGCCGCCGCCGATCGCCGAATTCTCGACACTCACCTACGTCGCGCGCAAATATAGCCCGGGCAGCGTGACCATCACGGGCAGCGCCAAGAGCATACGGCTCGGAGCGCTCCCTGGCGGCGAGCCCGCGAGCGAAACAGCGCAGGCGCTATTTCCCGGCGCTAAGCTGATGCCGGATGTTCTCGCTTGCGACCTCGCCAACCTGAACATGGTGTTGCACGCGCCCGGCGCCGTGCTTGGCGCCGCCTGGATCGAGGCGACCCACGGCGATTTCACGTTCTATGTGCAAGGCATGACGCCCGGCGTGGTACGGGTGATGCGCGCGCTCGACGCCGAGCGCCGCGCGGTGGCGCGGGCCTTTGGCCACGAATTGCCTTCCGTCATCGCCGAGATGCAGGCGATCGGGACGGTGGACGCGGCATTTCAGGGCGACGATTTTGCCGCCGCCATTGCGGGTGGCGAAGCCAATCGCCGCATCAAAGCGCCCGACACGCTCGCGCACCGGTACTATCGCGAGGATTTTGGCCACGGCCTGTTGCCATTCATCGTCCTGGCCGGCATTGCCGGCATTGCCGTGCCGGTCGCCGATGCGCTCATGCGGATCGCACAGACCCTCCTTGGCGCCGATTTCTCCGCAGACGGCCGCACGGCGGACCGCATGGGCATTGCGGGGCTCGACCGGAACGGCTTATTGGAACTCGTTGGAGCGAAGCCGCATGGCACGTGAAGCCGTCAACTGGTCGAAACTCACGATCGGCATGCTCGGCGGCGACAAGCGCGAACAAGAGATCGCGCGCCTGGCCGGCGCGACCGGGGCCGACGTGCGCGCCTATGGCTTTCCGTGGCCGGACCCCGGAATCCCGGCGGTCAAGCACATCGCCGATCCAGGGGCCGTGCTCAAGGGCGCGCGCTTCGCGCTCTTTCCCATTCCCGGCATCGCGGCAAACGGCGCGTTGTTCGCGCCGGCGGCAGCCGCGCCGATCGTCCCCGACCGCGCGATGCTGTCAGGGATGGCGCCACGCGCGCATATCATCCTTGGCTGGGCCGACAAGAATTTGAAGGCGCATTGCGAGGCGCTGTCGATCAAGCTGCACGAATACGAATGGGACCGCAGCCTGATGCTCCAGCGCACTCCGGCCATCATCGAAGGCCTGTTGAAGATCGTGATCGAGAACACCACAACCACCATCCATAATGCGCAGGCCTGCGTCGTCGGCCAAGGCACCATCGGCGCCGTGCTCGCGCGTTATCTGCTCGCGCTCGGCGCCGATACGCACGTCGCCGCGCGCAATCCGGAACAGCGCTCCGCTGCTTATGTCGCCGGCGCCACGCCGCACACGCTCGATGAGCTGCCGGCGCTCGCGCCGCAACTCGATCTTGTGTTTTCGACGGTGCCGACGCGGGTCGTCGGCGAAGAGGTGCTGTCGCGGCTTCGGAAATCGGCGTTTGTGGCTGATCTCGCGGCGCCGCCCGGCGGCGTGGATTTCGATGCCGCCAAGCGCCTCGGTATCACCGCGGTCTGGGCGCGCGGCCTCGGCAGCCGCGCGCCGGTCACCGTGGGAGCGAGCCAATGGGGCGGCATCCGCGACCGGATCGAGCAAATCCTACAGGAGGAACCGTGACATGCCTGTCGTGACGGTACAGATGTGGATCGGCCGCACGCCGCAGCAAAAAAAAGCTCTGGTGCGTGCCATTACCGACGCCATGGTGCAGCACGCCGGCGCCAAGCCCACCAATCTCCACGTCATCATCCAGGAAGTGCCGAAGGAAAATTGGGCGCTCGCCGGCGTGATGGGAGACGAGAGGGAAGATTGATCGCGCTTGCACCATTTGCCGACGCGCTGCTGCGCGTCGCGGTCGGGCTGGCGCTGGTGCCACACGGGCTGCGCAATACGTTCGGATTCTTTGCCAATACCGGCGTGCGCGCTCACAATCTCCGAGAGCTGGCGAAGCAGCTCGACCAGGATGGTTATCAACCCGGCGCCGTTTGGGCACCCGCGATCTCGATTACGCAGCTTATCGGCGGGCCGTTGCTCGCGCTCGGTTTGTTCACGCGCCCGGTCGCGGCCGTGGTCGTGATTTTCCTGTTGGTCGCCAATGTCGAACGCTGGCGGGTCGGCAGGTATTTTTGGAATCAACTTGGCCTTGAATACACGCTGATGTGGACCATTGCCGCATTCTGGGTGCTCGTACACGGCGGCGGGCTCTATTCGGTCGATCATTGGCTCGGCTATGGGTTTTGAGCTAAGCGTAGCGCGTACATTGGAGTTAAGCTTTTGCCCTTCATCGATGCCAATGGCGTGAGCCTGCAATACGAGCTTGCCGGCGCGCGCGGCCCCGCGGTCGTGCTGCTGCACGAACTTGGCGGCACGATGCATTCGTGGGACGCCGTCGCGCCGCGGCTTGCCGCACGCCATCGCGTGCTGCGCTACGATCAGCGCGGTTCGGGCCTGTCCGAAAAGGTGCGGCAGGAATTCACCAACGATACGCTGGTCGAGGATTTTGAGGCGCTGGCTGATGCAGTCCGCCTCGAACCGCCTTTTCATTTCGTCACGGTCGCCGCCGCCGCGACACAAGCGCTGCGATTTTTGGAAAAGCATCCCGAGCGGGTCGGCTCGCTGGCGTTGTGCAATCCGGCGCCCGGCGTCGACCCGAGCCGCGCGGCCGCGCTCGACGAGCGGGCCGCCTTTGCCATGCGCGAGGGCATGCGCGCGTCACTGCCGACGACGCTCGCCATCTCCTACCCCGAAACACTCGGCGAGCACGCAGCCTACGAGGCCTACCGGGGCCGCTATCTCGCCAACGATCCTGTCGGCTTCGGCTATGGATTCCGCGCGCTGGCGCGAACCAACATGTTGCACATGCTGCCGCAAATCCGTTGCCCGGCCATGGTCGTGGCCGGTCGTCACGACACGGTGCGGCCGCACGGCGGGCTCGGCGGACCTGGCCAAGAAAATTCCCGGCGCGCGCTTTGCGGTGATCGAAGAAGCCGGCCACTTCATGCCGACACAGGGCCCACAACCGCTCGTCGCGCTGCTCGAGGATTTTTTGCCGCAAACGTAAACCCCTGGCGCGAAGCGCAATATGGTCCCGATTTTTGTTTCGCTCCATCGGGGTTAGAACCGAAAGCACTCCGCCATGAAAATCAAAGCAAACGGCATCACCATCAATTACCAGATTGACGGGCCCGAAGGCGCGCCGTGGATCGTGTTTTCCAATTCGCTCGCAACCTCGACAGCGATGTGGGACCAACAGGCCGCAGCGTTGAAAGATTCATACCGCGTGCTGCGCTACGACCAGCGCGGCCACGGCGGCACCGATGCGCCGGCGGGCCGCTACCCGTTCGATACGCTGCTTGCCGATGCACTGGCGCTGCTTGACGCTTTATCAATCAAGAAAGCGCATTTCGCCGGTCTGTCGATGGGCGGCGCCACCGCGCTCGGTCTTGCGGAACGTCACCCCGGCCGCTTCGCCAGCATCATCGTGTGCAACTCGCCGTGCCAGTCGACACCGCAGAGCAGCCAGCAATGGGAGGAACGCATCGCCATCGCAGAGAAACAAGGGATCGAGGTTTTGGTCGAACCGACGATCGCGCGCTGGTTTCCGGCCGATACGCTCGCCAAGAATCCGCCCCACCTCGACAAGGTGCGCGCCATGATCCGGGAGACGCCGGTCAATGGTTTTATCGGCTGCGCCGCGGCGCTTGCCGCCCATGACTATGCCTCAGCCGTCGCCACGGTGAAATGCCCGGTGCTGTTCATGGTTGGCGAGAAAGACGGCGCCGCGCCGGCCGCCATGCGCAAGCTCAGTGAGAAGTTGCCCGGCTCGCGCTACGTCGAACTGCCCGGCGCCGGACACATTTCCAACATGGACCGTCCGCCGGAATTCACCAAAGCCATTCGCGATTTCATTTCGTCCGGCTGATGCACGAGACGGCCATTGTTCTGAACGAACCGGCCATGCCTTTTCGCCGGGGTGGGCCTCACGCAGCGCCTTTCCGGCGCCGTTGCAAACCTCCGGCGAGCCACTATACCTCAAAGAAAGGCCTGGATCCGGCGCCCTGCCATCAGGAAACCTCGGGCCACATTGGCACATTGGGCCGCAACGCCCCCATCTTTAAGGAGAAAACGTCATGGCCACGGTGACAATGAAGGCCCCTGCCCCGGGCGGGCTTTCCAACAAAGCACGCGAATTGATGGAGGCCATCAACACTGAAGCCGGCAAGCATAACGTCTGGGTCCGCACGCAGGCCAACGCGCCCGCGCAAAAGCCCTGGTTCAGCGAAACGAGCGGCGAGGGCTCCGGTGAGATCGCGACCGGCCGCGTCGCCGTCGCGCAGCTCAAAACCCAGCCGCATATGTGGAAGTGGAACGAATATCACGGCTACCTCAAGCAGATTTCCGAGATCGCCACCAAGGCCGATGTTTCGCCGATCGAATTCGCCGACCGCCAGAGCATTCTGTTGCTCAATCCCGGATTGAACGGTCGTCTGCAGGTCACCAATACGATCCGCTGCGCCATTTCGGTCTACAATCCCGGCGATGTCGCGCCGGTGCATTTGCACTCGCCGAACGCGAGCCGGACCATCCTGTCCAAGAAGGGCGGCTACACGGTCATTGAAGGCGAGCGCGTCACGGCGAACCGCGGCGACCTCATCCTGACGCCGAACGGCACCTGGCACGATCATGGCAACGATTCCGATGAGCCGGTCATTTGGATCGACACGCTCGATTGGCCGTTGATGGAGTTCCTCGACGCGGCCTGGGTCGATCACAACATGCCCGGCGCGCAGGGCAACACCAACGTGCAGGCGGTCACAGTCACCGAAGGTTACTCTCGCGCCCTTTATGGTCATGGCGGCATCAAGCCGACGTTCGTTAATCACCAGCGCGGTGTCGGCCGCGCCCCTGCGCCGCTGTTCCACTATCGCGGCGAGGACGTGCTCGAAATGCTGCACGGCCTGCGCAAGGAGAAGGGCGACCCGTACGAAGGCATCAAGGTCGACTTCGTCAATCCGGTGACCGGCGAGCCGGTGTTCAAGACGCTCAACTATTCAGCGCAGTTGCTGCGCCCCGGCGAAGAGACCGAGTTCAAGCGCGAGACGGCCGGCACCTATTACGTGGCGATCGAAGGCACCGGCGCGACCGAGGTCGGCGGCAAGCGCTTCGAATGGGGCCATAACGATCTGTTTGTCGTGCCGAACTTCTTATGGCGCCGGCACATCAATACCGGCAAGACCGACGCCGTGATCTACTCGGTGTCGGACGCCGCGCTGATGCGGAACATCGGCCAGTACTACGCCCAAGGCCGCGGCAAGAACGGCAAGGTGGCGGAGCTGGTGCTGCATTAAAGCGGGATTTGCAGGACTATTTGTTCAACGTCAATGTCCGGGCCTTCGGCCATTGGCCGCGACAGCAAAAGAGCCGGCATGAGGTGCCGGCTCTTTCGCCATCAGACGGTGGGCTGACTACGCTTTGCCGCCGTTGTGTTTGCACTCGGAGCGGAACTTCTTGCGTTCCTTGCCGTGCAGACCCTTGGCATTCGCCTGATCGGAGCAGGATTTCGAAATCGCCTTCTTGTCGGTCGGAGCCGTTTTGGCCGGCGCCGCTGGTTGCGCCGACGGGGCCGGAGGGTCGGGGTCGGAGCCTGCGCGAATGCCGTTCCGACGCCGATCGCGAATGATAACAGAGCAGCGCTAACAACGATTTTCATCTCTTGGTCCTCTCTTTGCTAGTAGGTATTCAACGACATCAAGCCGCACCCTTCAGGTGCTTGTTGCATTCGCTGTAATAGCCGCCGCCCTTTTGGATCCACCGCAGTCCGCCATTGGCGTTATTGGCCTTATTGGCTTCGTACTGATCTCGGCAGGTCAGCATGCGCGCCTTCCCGGCCTTATCGCTCGAATATTTCGACGATACGGCGCTCGGAAAGACGGTATTGCCCGCCGCGGCCGCGCTGGCGCAGGGCGCCGGCGCCGGCGCCGTAGGCGGCGCAGCCGCCGGCGTTGGCGCCGGTGTAGCGGCGGCCTCGGAGCCGCACTGCGACTTGCGGAAGTCATTCCACTTCATGCCGTTGAGCGTTCCGGCACTTTTGGCCGCTTTGTATTTGGCGCTGCACTCCGCCATCGTAAGCGCATGAGCCGAGGTGCCTTGCAAAGCAATGGCCGCAAGGATTGCGCCTGTACATAGAGCGGCATAACGCATGGTCATGGCGAGGGTCCTCCTGTTGTATGTCTGCTTTCGAAACAACTTTGAAGTTCGCGCGGCCGATTGAGACCGGCCGCGATTCCAGTATTGCCATTTTAGCCACAGCAACCGGCCATCGTCACCCCTTCGGCGCGTGATCGTGGAGCTTGCCGATCTTATCGCCGCAGCCGGCGCGGGTCGCCCAGTATTCCCAGGCGCGCCAGGTTTCCGGCGAGTTTGGCTTGTAGCCGGCCGCTCGGGCGGCGATCTCGCCCTTTGGACAGCGGTTTCGGCTTGCCGCCCATGCGCATGGCATTCATCTGCACGCGCGCGTTGCGCGGCAGATAGACCGACAACCGCACCACTTCGATGATCGAACGCGCCGCCGAGGCAAAGCCGTGGCCGCGCATCAGCGCGACATTGCCCTTGCCCATGGCTTTGGCGAGATCGCGGCCCTGCGCCATGTTGACAACGAGCAGATTGGTGTCGCCGAATTTCTTGCGGATATCCCACACCGGCACCTTGCCGCCGATGAAGCTGCCGGAATGGATCACCGGCTCGAGCGGCGTCGAGACGATACCGAACGGCAGAGTATCCTCGGCGTGCGCGTGCACCACCGCCACCACATCGGGCCGAGCTTCGAAGATCGCCGCATGAATGAAGCGCTCGAGATAGGGCTGGCGCTTGTCGCTGACCGGCTCGCCCTGCTGATCGAACTCGATCAGGTCGTGACGCTCGACCAGTTCCGGCGCCAGCGAGCGCGACATGAAGAAACGCTTCGGATTGTCGGGATGACGCACGCTGATGTGGCCGTAGGCATCGACCACGTCTTCGTTCGATAGAATGCGGTTGGCGACGACGAGGTCGCGCAGAATATCGTCAAGTTGGCTCATGGCGGTTGTTCCAGAGTAAGATGGACGGGCGGTCGCCGCGCGGGCGCGACGGTTAGATCAGCCGTAGGTCGGCACGAACAGATCGTCGACCTTGACCGGCGCAGCGATCAATCCGAGCGTCTGCTGATAGGTGACCAGCGCTTCGAGCGTCTGGCGGTTGGGCTCAAGGCCGTACGGCCACGGATCGCCGTTGAAAACCTCCCAGATGTCGTCGATCTCGCGCATCAGAAACGGCGTCATGTAGCGCACCGCGCGCAGATTGAAGAGCTTCTCCAGCGCGATCTTCTTCGATTTCACGAAGGCATCGTAGAGGCTCGTCGCCACGAACGGATAGCGCTCGTAGACGCTCTTCTTGATCGCGACGAGATGCATGATCGGATAGATTTTCTTGCGCTTATAGATGTCCTTGTCGACCTCGACGTAGTTCGGAAACAGCCGCACGATGTCGGGATTGGTGCGGATTTCCTCGGGCAGGCTGGTGCCGAGCGTGGCGTCGATCTCACCTTCCGCAAGGAGTTGGCCGAGCGTCTTGTTTGTCGTGTTGTTCTCGATCGAAATTTTTTTCAACAGCGGCAACACCGTCGGGCTGCCATGCGAGCCGGCGGTGTTCATCGCGCCTCTGCACCCAATGAATTTTCGACAGATCGACGCCGAATTCGTGATGCAGCATGCCGTTGATGAAGATCGCGGCGGTCATCGTGTAAAGCGGCACGCCGATGCGCTTGCCTTCGAAGTCCTTAGGCGTCTTGATGCCGGATTTGCGGTTGATGGCGATGAAGCCCAGGCGGAACGCGATCGAGGGAAACACCGGGATGGCGACGAACGGGCACTCCTTGTTGGCGAAGCGCTGGGTGAATTCCGAGCTGGAATACTCCGCGACAGTCGAATTCCTGCCCGCCGGACATGCGGTCGAAAATCGGCCGCGGCTGATCGATGGCGATGAAATTGAGATCGATGCCGTCCGGCCTGACCTCGCCGGTATAGAGCGGCTGCATCCGGTCGTAGAGGCCGCACGCGAACGAAAGTTGCAGCTTGGGCATGGGCGCACGTCCTCCCGCCTTGGTGTCGGGGCATAGCGTTAGCACGCAGTTGGGAGAGCCGGAAGACGGGCGGGGCGTACCTCTCTCCCTGCCGGGAAGAGGCGGTTTAGTGCAACTCCTTGCGCAAAATCTTGCCGATATTGCTCTTCGGCAATGCATCGACGAATTCGACGATGCGCGGCAGCTTGTAGCTGACCAGGCGGGCGCGCAGAAATTCGGTGAGATCGGCCTTGTTCAGCGCCGGATCGCGCTTGACGACGAAGAGCTTGACGGCCTGGCCGGTGCGCGTCATCCGGCACGCCGATCACCGCCGCTTCGAGCACGGCCGGATGCTGCATGGCGACGTCTTCGACCTCGTTGGGAAACACCTTGAAGCCGGAGACGATGACCATGTCCTTCTTGCGATCGAGCAGCTTCAGAAAGCCCTCGCGCGTCGAACACGCCGATATCGCCGGTGCGCAGCCAGCCGTCGGCGGTGAGCACGCCTTCGGTCTCGTCGGGACGCCCCCAATAGCCCTGCATGACCTGCGGGCCGCGCACCCAGACCTCGCCCTCTCCGCCGACCGCGAGGATGTTGCCGGCGTCGTCGCGGATGGTCACTTCGGTCGACGGCACCGGCAGGCCGACGGTGCCGAGCTTCGGAGTTGAGCATGGGATTGATGCACACGACCGGCGACGCTTCGGTCAGGCCATAGCCTTCGACCAGATCGCGTGCCGGTGATCTCGCGCCAGCGGCGCGCCACTTCGCTCTGCACGGCGGCGCCGCCGCCGATCGCGACCCGCAGAGCGCTGAAATCCAATGCGGCGAATTCGGGCATTGTGAACCAGCGCGTTGAACAGCGTGTTGACGCCCGACATCGCCGTGATGTTCGAGCGTCGCGCATGGTGCGGATGAGCCGGTGCAGATCGCGCGGATCGGGAATGAGAACGTTCAAGCCGCCGATCAGCGCAAAGGTCAACAGGTTCGCCGTCAGCGAGAAGATATGATAGAGCGGCAGCGGCGTGAGCACGCGCTCGTTCGTCGACGTTCGACGCCGCGCGCCGGTCCAGGCCAGGCACTGCAGCGTATTGGCGATCAGATTGCGATGCGTCAGCATCGCGCCTTTCGGCACGCCGGTTGTGCCGCCGGTATATTGCAGCAGCGCGACCGCGGTCGCGGGCGGCTCCGCATCGGCGTAGCGTTCGCTCGGCGGCCGGCTGCAGGCGTCCTGCAGCATCGTGAATGTTTCGAAGCGCCACGCCGGCACGGCGTGCCGGATGTAGGAATTGGCGAAATTGAACGCCCAGCGTTTGAGCGTCGGAACGAAATCGCCGAGCCGCGCCACCACGACATGCCGGATTTTCGTCTCGGCGATGATCTCTTCAAGCTTGTGGGCGAAATTCTCCATGATGACGATGACGTCGGCGCCGGAATCGGCGAGCTGCTCCTTGCAATTCGCGCGGCGTGTAGAGCGGATTGACGTTGACCGACCGTCAGCCCGGCGCGCAGCGTGCCGAGGAACGCGACCGGATAGGCGAGCATGTTCGGCAGCATGATGGCGACGCGGTCGCCCGGGCGGCAATTCGCCTCTTCGAGCAGGAAAGCCGCAAAGTCGCGGCTGTCGCGCTCCCATTCGGCGATAGCTCATCCGCGCGCCGCAGGCATTCGAAAGCCGGCCGCTCGGCGTAGCTGCCGGCAGGCCTCGAGCAGCATGGCGTGAAGCGACGGATAAGCGTCGGGATCGATGGTTTCGGGCACGCCCGCCGGATAGGAGGCGAGCCAGATGGGGCTCGGCCGCGCGCGAGCGTGTCCGCGCCGGCGGCAACGCTCTGAAGAGTCGTCATGGCTATTTCCCGGCCTGTTCCGACCCATCCGGCTTGGCTTCTGGGCTTGGTCATAATGCCGTGATTCTGCCGTTGCGCGCATGGCAATTCAGGTCGCATTCCCATTCACGCCCAGGCAAGGGATAATAGACGTAAACTGCCGGACCGTACCGGCAGGCCGGCAGGATCGCTCACCGACAGGGAGGTTAGCATGTTGAGGTTTGGATATTCAGCCGTTGCTCTCGCCGCGTTCATTTCGGCCTTGTGCATTGCCGCGCCGTCGCCGGCGTTGGCGGAAGACATTCTCGTCACGCAGTACAAAGCCGATCCTTCCGGCGCGCCATACGGCGTGGCAATCGACAAAGGCTTTTTCAAGAAGGCCGGCGTCGACATCACCGGCGTCATTTCCGGCGAAGGCGGCGGCGCCTCGGTGCGCGCCGTGATCGCCAGCGCGCTCGGCTACGGCGAAACCTCGCCCGCGGGCGTCATCGCCGCCATCAACGAAGGCCAGGACATCAAGATCGTCGATATCGGCTCGCGCTCGCTCGCCGATAACGTCATCATCGTGATGCCGAACTCGCCGATCAAGACCATGCAGGACCTCAAAGGCAAGAAATTCGCCATCAGCAATCCGAAGTCGCTCGGCGAGATGACGGCGGTGCTGGCGGCCGAAAAGGTCGGCCTAAACCCCAACGACATTCAGCGCGTCGCGCTCGGCAACCTCTCCGGCGCGCTGACGGCGCTCGAGAACAATGTCGTCGACGCCACCAGCATTCCCGGCATCCTGTTCCTGATGCGCGGCGGCGAAAGCAAGTACCGCGTCATCATGGGGCCGAAGGACCTGCCGCTGCTGCCGCCGGCCATCGGCATCGCCACCGGCGATCTGATGAAGAAGAATCCGGACAAGCTGCGCGCGATCCTGGCCGCCCGGCGCGAAGCGGTGAAATTCATCTACGAGCACACCGCGGACGCCAGCAAGATTCTGGAGTCGATTTACGCGCCGCTGCCGGCCGAAGGATGTCGACATGATGATGCAGCAGCTCGTGGAGGCAAAATTCTACAGCGAGGGCAAGATCGAGATGCCGCTTCTCGAGAACGCGGTGCGGGCCATGAAATATGTCGGCATGCTCGACAAGGATGTCGATCTGAGCAAGATGGTCGACGCCTCGTTCCTGCCGAGCGACCTGCAGAAATGACAGCCACGCCTGCGTCAACGTCCTCGCGCCGCGAGGTTCATGCGCAACTCGCAGCGGTGACGCGGATCTATCCCGGCGCCGGCGGTCAGCCGCCGGTCGACGCGCTCGGCCCGGTCGATCTCGACCTCGGCAAGGGCGAGTTCTTTGCCGTCGTCGGCCCCTCGGGCTGCGGCAAGTCGACCTTCCTCGAAGTGCTGGCCGGCCTGCAGAAGCCGTCGGCCGGCGCGGTGACGTTCGAAGGCAAAGCCGTCAGCGGCGAAGTCGCCGAAGGCATCGGCGTCGTCTTTCAGGAAGACGCCAGCTTTCCCTGGCTGACGGTATGGGACAACGCCGCATTCGGACTGCGCCGCAGCGGCGTCGCCGAGGCCGAGGTGCGCCGGCGCGTCGATGACGCGCTCGCCTTCATGGGGCTCAAGGATTTTGCGCGGGCCCATCCGTCGCAATTGTCGGGCGGCATGCGCCAGCGCGTCTGCATCGCGCGCACGCTGGTGCTGCAGCCGCGCCTCATCCTGCTCGATGAGCCGTTCGGCGCGCTCGATGCGCAGACCCGGCTGCTCATGGGCGATGAAGTGTTGCGACTGTGGCGGAGCACCGGCGCGACCGTGCTCCTCATCACCCACGCGCTCGATGAGGCGGCAATGCTCGCCGATCGCATCGGCGCCATGTCGGCGCGGCCCGGCCGCTTCATCGAGATCATCGAAACCGGCTGGCCGCGCGACCGCGACAGCACCATCGTCGCCGAGCCGGCGTTCGGCGAGATCACCGGCCGGCTATGGGAGCGCTTGCGCGGCGAATCGCTGAAAGCGCTGGGCCATTCGGCCATGGCCGCGATGGCGGCGGGATGACACGGGTCGGCTTGATCAGGCTCGCGGTCATCGCGGCGATGATCGGCGCGCTCGAGCTCGCCTGCCGGCTCGGCTTCATCAGCCATCAAACGATCATTCCGCCGTCCGAAATGGCGAGCGCACTCGTTACGCTCCTGAGGTCAGGCGCCATCAATGCCGACATCGAGCGCACGCTCGGCGCGATCGTGATCGTGATCGCGTGTTCGGTCGTGCTGGGGTTCGCAGCCGGGCTTGCGATCCATGCCCTGCCGCGCGTCCGCCAGGCGCTCGATCCATTCTTTGCCACATATTATGCCGTACCGATCTTCATCTTCTATCCGG
>CAVZQH010000012.1:0-34624 GCA_963777375.1 uncultured Alphaproteobacteria bacterium | reverse complement strand
CGCTGGCATCGGTGGTCGACAGCGTGTCGAAAATCCGCATCTGGTCGGGGACCGAGGTGGCGTCGACGATGTCGCTGATGTCGGGATGGAAGCGCTTCAAGCGTGCCCTTCGGGCGATTCGGTGTCGAATGCGCGCGTCGGCACATGGTGCGCCGTGAAATAGTCGAGCAACGTGCGGGAGACCGTTGTCTTGCCGACGCCGCCCTTGTCCGCGCCAACCACGATCACCGCTGGCTTCGCCATTATCGATCCCTCGCTGATGCCGCGCCGCGCCGCCCGTCAGGGTTCGCGAATACGGGCAAATGGTAGCGGCCAAATCAGGCGCGGCGTTCCCCTGTCTGCCTGAATTGCTTCTACACACCCGAGGCGCGCGTTTGGAAGCCTGCCTGTGGTGCTCATTTACGCGCGAGCATCCGCAGCGAAATGGTAAGGCCCCGTTGCGGCTATTTGCCGGCGTGCGGACCCCAAGGTCCTGACGACGGCGCCTGGGAAGAGCCGTCTGATTCGCACCGCCGGCGGCGGCGACGGATCGTCTGCCGCCACGCCCCGACTGCTCGGACCGGCCGGCCCCCAGGGGCCGCTGTCGGCGGGAACCGGCGGCCCGCGCTTTGCCTGACTCCATGGACCATCGGGCGGCGATTGATCGGCGGCGGAGCCATCGTCCGCCTCCCCTGACGACGGCCCGAGAGCGATCGGGCCGGTGTAGTCGCCGCCGGCGAACTTGACCAGCGCTGCGACCCGGCTGTCGACCGTCGGATGGGTGTCGAACAGCTCGCCAAAGCCTTCGCGCGGATTGTCGAAGCAGAGTTCCATCACGGCGGAGGGCGCGCCCGGCAGTTCGCCGCGGCCCTCGATTTTGGGGAGCGCGGAGATCAAGGCATCGGAATTCTTGGTCAGCTCCACCGCTCCGGCATCGGCGAGAAATTCCCGTGAGCGCGACAGCGCGAAGCGGATCATGGGACAGCGCATAGGCGACCGCCAGCAGCGCGATGGCGATGAGGAGGGCGAGGGCCGGGCCGCCGTCGCGCCGCGTCGCGCGAGCACCGGAATCGGGGCCGTTGTAGAACCAAAGCCGGAACACCAGCTCGCCGAAGGAGCAAAGATGCCGGCGATGACGACCGCGATCACCATCGTGCGCACGTCGCCGTTGCGGATGTGGGTCAGTTCGTGGGCGAGCACGGCCTCCAGTTCGGCATCGTCCAGCCTGTTCAGCAGCCCGCTGGTCACCGTCATCGAATATTGGCTCGGGTTGATGCCCGTCGCGAAGGCGTTCGGCGCCGCCCTCCATCATTTTGAGCTTCGGCGTGGTGATGCCGCGGGAGATGCAGAGCTGCTCCAGGAGCGCGTAGAGGCGGGGCGGATCCTGCTTGCACCGCGCGCCCTCCGGTGACGTGTCGATCATGCCCTGATGGAAGAAATAGGCGATGACGATCCACAGCGCCGTGCCGAGGTCGCGAGATGGCGCCGCCTGGATGGTCGCTATCCACGCCTGCCGCATTAGCGTGTTGAGGATCGGCATCGACCGACAGGCCTCCGCCACCAGCGCGCCGGCGTAGGCCAAGACGTAAACGAGAAAGAACAGCCCGACGAGGAGTAGATCGAACGGCGCCGGTTCGACCGGATATGGCTGTAGAGACCATAAGAGGCCATCGCGAGCCTACTGCATCGCCTGACGCTAGAACTTCACCTGCGGGGGTTCGCCGACCGTCTTGCGGTCGTCGCCGAGGTCGAAGAAGTCCTTGGGCGCAAAACCGAACGAAGAAGCGAAAAAGGCGGCGGGGAAGCGCTGGATCCCCGTATTGTATTCCTGCACCGCATTGTTGAAGAAGCGCCGCGCGGCCGCGATCTTGTTCTCAGATCGGTGAGTTCGGCCTGCAATTGCTGGAAGTTGGCGCTGGCCTTGAGATCGGGATAGGATTTCGAGAGCGCGAGGAGGCCGCAGCGCGCCGCTCAGCATGTTCTCGGCGGCGGCCTGTTGCGCCGGTCCGCGCGTCATCGCCGCGTTGCGCGCCTTGACGACCTCGTCGAGCGTCCCGCGCTCATGCGCCGCGTAGCCCTTCACCGTCTCGACCAGGTTGGGAATGAGATCATGGCGCTGCTTGAGCTGCACGTCGATGTCGGCAAAGGCCTGATTGACCCGTTGCCGCATCGAAACGAGGCCGTTGTCGACGGTGATCGCCCACAGAACGAAAACGACGATCACGACAAGGACAACAATGGTCGAGGTGCTCATGGGCACTCCTTCGGCACGCTTAGAGGCGAGAAATTTGCACGCGAAGGCAGCATAGCGGTAATATATGCCAGCGGCGAGTGCTGGTTCCGCGACGTCGCCGGTCCGCCATGCCAGCCGGCTGCGCTTGGAGATAGGACCGCCGAGCCGTAACGTTAAGGTTAGTGGCCGATCAACATCGCGCAGACGGCGCCTGTGGTCTAGTGAATATCCAAACGACCAATGGGTAGGCGCAATGTCGAAACATTATCTCAACTCCCTGCCGTCAGGCGACGCGGACGGCGATGCAGCCTTGATCGAATTTCGGGAATTCGAAACGGCCAGGCGCAATGTTCCGTCCAAGACGGAGACCGACGCTGGCCTGCTGGCGCAGATCGACCGCGAGCAGTTCGCCCGCGACATCGCTGAAATCGAGAGCGCGACCGCGGCACTGCGCCAAGGCGAGCCGGCACTCGAATCCTGGACCAACCCACCGGCGGCAACGACACCGAATCCGCGTCCACTGTGGCTGCTAATCGGGGTGCTGTGGCTGTCGACGGCGCTGGTCACCGCGGGCGCGGTCGTCGCCATCGCCACCTTTGTCGGCTAGAAGGAACACGTCGCAAAGCCGGCTGCCGCGCACGCCGATGCGATTGAGGGCCGGCGCCCACCCCACCAATCAATAGGCGTTCTGATAAGCGACGGGCGAGAGCACGGTGCGGGTGATGATTTTCAGGTCGAGCCAGAGCGACCAATTGTCGATGTAGAACAGATCGAATTCGACGCGGTTGCGCATTTTCTCTTCGGTGTCGGTTTCGCCGCGAAAGCCGTGGATCTGCGCCCATCCGGTAATGCCGGGTCTGACGTTGTGGCGTCGCGCATATTGCGAGATGCGGCGTTCGTATTCGCGATCGTGCGACAGCGCGTGCGGCCGCGGGCCGACGAGCGACATGTCACCGGTGAGCACGTTGAAAAGCTGCGGGATTTCGTCGACGTTCCAGCGCCGCAGCCAACGTCCGATCCTGGTGAGGCGCGGATCGTCGCGCGTCGCTTGCGGGATGATCGGGCCGTCATCGAGCGTGTGCATTGTGCGGAACTTGATGATACGGAACGGTTGCTGATTGAATCCGAAGCGCCGTTGCACGAAGAAGATCGGGCCGGGGCTGTCAATTTTGATGAGCAGCGCCACCAGAGCCATAAGCGGCGTAAGCACGATAAGGGCAGCGGCTGCCAAGATCAGATCGAATATCCGCTTCTTTATGACCTCGGCACGCGACAGCGGCATGCGCGTCAATTGCAGGCTTGCGAGTGGGCCGAGCCTGGAGAGTTCCACTTCCTCGAACTTGTGCAGGATTTGCTCGGGCCCGAGGTGAATTTCGATGGGGAGCGCCAGGAAGGTTTCGGCGCAGCGGTCGATGGTCTCGGTCGCCGACCAGGGCATCAGCAGGAAGATCGCGTCGGGTTCGATGCTCCGCACGCTGGCGACCGCTTCGGCGAGGTCGCGATCAAGCATCGCCCGCCGCGCCTCAGCCGAGGCGGTCGGTGCGACCGGGGTCAGAAAACGGCAGCCGACGATGGTGACGCCGAGCATCCAGGGCTCGTAGTGATTGACAAAAGCGCCGATTTTCGCCCCGGTTCCGATCAGAAAGATCCGCTTAGTGGAAATCAGGCCGGCTTCGCGCGCCAGTGACGTGATGCGCACCATGACAAAGCGCAGCACGATCAGTCCGCCCAGCGTGGTGCAGTAGAAAATTATGATCCAGCCGCGCGAGTAGTCGACGGTGATCTGCTGGGTCAAAAAACCCAGCATCAGGAGGCAAATCAAAGTCACGTTCCACAATTGGATCGTGCGCCGCGCATGCGGCTTGAAGGTGAAGAAGTTCGGCAGGCGGTATTCGCCGCGGAAAATGTTGGAGATGGCAAAAATACTCGCCGCCAGGACGCCGACGTGGACGAAGGCGGAAAAGTTGCCGGCATCGCCGTAGACCGCGAGATGGTAAGCGATGCCGGTGAAACAGGACATTGCGACGATCAACGCGACGTCGGTCATGACGATTGCGCCGAAGAACGTGCCGCGCGAGAGGAGCGCCCATAGCCGCAGGAAGCGGCCGGTCCGGGGCCGGGACGCCAGCGTGTAGCTCGGATGCGTGTTCATCGGCGCGATCGCGTGGCTTTTGCCCATTTGGCGACAGAGTCCCCCCGCAGCCCCAAAATGGGACAATCCTTGCGGCTAAGTCGCTGTCTCGCCAGTATCGTGCCAATAGAGCCGAACACGGCGCTCGGGAGCCGCGGGCCGCGGCCGTGTTAAGGTTGATGGGCGTGCGGCGAGACGGCTGGAGGAGAAACCATGCAGGGCAAGGTTGCGATCGAGGAGCATTTTGCGATCGAGGAGACGCTGTTTGATTCACGCGGCTATTTTCCCGAGCGCGTTTGGCAGGAAGTGAAAAGCCGGGTCATGGATATCCAGGACAGGCGGCTACGCGAGATGGACGAGAACGGCATCGAGATGATGTTGTTGTCGCTCAATGCGCCGGCAGTGCAGGCCATTCCCGATATGGTGCGCGCATACGAGATCGCGCGCCGCGCCAACGATTACCTCGCCGAGGAGGTCCACAAACGGCCAGATCGCTTTCAGGGCCTTGCCGCGCTGGCGATGCAAGACCCCGAGATCGCGGCGCGTGAGCTGGAGCGTTGCGTGAAAGAGCTTGGCTTTCGCGGCGCGCTGGTCAACGGCTTTTCTCAGATCGGCGGCGAGGACACGGCCGCGTACTACGACCTGCCGCAATACCGGCCGTTCTGGGCGACGGCCGAGCGCCTCGACGTGCCGTTCTATCTGCATCCGCGCAATCCGTTGCCGCGCGATGCGAAGATTTACGAAGGCCATCCCTGGATTATGGGACCGATCTGGGCCTTCGGGCATGAGACCGCGGTGCACGCACTGCGGCTGATGGGCTCAGGCTTGTTCGATGCACACCCGCGGCTTGCAATCATACTCGGCCACTTAGGCGAGAACCTGCCGTACGCCATCTGGCGGATCGACAACGCCAATGCCTGGATTCCGGAACGTCACAATTATCCGGCGAAGAAAAAGATCAGCGAATACTTCTGTGCCAATTTCCACATCACCACGTCGGGAAATTTCAACACCCAGTCGCTGATCGAGGCGATGCTGGTGATGGGCGCGGACCACATCATGTTCTCCGCCGACTGGCCGTTTGAGAACATCGATCACGCCGCGCATTGGTTCGACGCTTGCCCGATCAGCGAGAACGACCGGATGAAGATCGGGCGGACCAATGCGATGAAGCTGTTTAAGCTCGATGGAGGCTGAGGCTTCGTCAGTTCACCCGCAACGCAGAAATTCGTGCCTAAACCAAGGGACGCCACAACTTCCTATTGATTTCCGAACGTGTTTTTCGGCTTGATGGCCAAGTTGCCCCTCAAACGAGCATACTGCCTCGTGACCGCCGGGATCGGCCGGCCACGAATGCTCCGGTGCCTAGTTGCGGACATGCGGCTAATCAGACAACCCCTTGCGAGAGGAATCACGATGCGACCGCTAGCCATGCTTGTTCTCCTGGCGCTGTCTTTCCTGCCATTGCGCGCGACCGCCGCGGAATTCGGAACAAAAGAAGAAGCGATTGCAATGGTCAAACGCGTGCAGGATATGTTCAAGGAGTTGGGCGCCGCCGCAACCTTCAAAGCCGTCTCGGACCCCTCGACGAAGGAATTCCACGATCGCGATCTTTATCCGTTCATCTACGATATGGCGGGCATATGCGTGGCGCACGGCGCCCGCCCGGCGCTGATTGGCAAGAATCTCATCGATATCAAGGACCAGGACGGCAAATACCTGATCCGCGAGATGGTCGAACTGGCCAAAGGGGCGGGCGCCGGCTGGATCGATTACAAGTGGCCGAACCCACAGACCAACAAGATCGAGGATAAGTCGAGCTACGTCGAGAAGATGGGCGATTACTTTGTGGGCGTCGGAGTTTATCGCCAATGACCAGCGTTGGTCGGACAGTCCCTTCGCCTGACGGTGGGCGAGCTACGATGGCTTCCACCGGCCTCCGCTCTGTTTTCGGCTTTTTCAATAACCTGTCGGTTCAAATAAAAGCGTCGGCGGCGTCGGCGGTCTTGTTAATTTGTCTTCTGGCATTGGGAACGAACGCCTATCTGACGTCGACCAGGTCGGCCGACGGATTGCGCTCGCTGTCGAATGGGCTTATCCCGAAGCAGCTCGCATTCGCTAATGTCAGCGAAGCCGTTTTCGACACGCACATGAAGATTTTTCGCTATGTGTCGTGGGTCAGCAACGGCGTCAGCGATATCCTGCTCAAGCGGCTCTATTCGGAGATCAGCGACGACCTCGACAAATTGACTGGGCGTATTGCAGAGCTTGCCCAGCGGTCGGATTTGAGCAGCCAAGAACACGCGACCATGCAGGAATTGCTCGGCAAGTGGCAGATCTGCAAAAACCACGCGAAGGACACGATCGACGTCGGTCAAACCGACCCCGCCATGGCCACAATGATGCTTGGCCAAACCGACGATACCTTTGAAGCGGTCGACGCTGACTTCCAGAATTTGTCGTTGGCGATTTCGGGCACCGCCAATGCCCTGAGCTATCAGCTTTATTCCGACGCCGAATGGAACAAACGAATTGTCGTCTTGATCACCGTCGTCGGCTTTCTGATCAGTGCCTTTGTCGCGGTTCTGGTTGGCCGGGCAATCGTCCGGCCGATTAAGTCGATCACCGATGTCATGCAACGGCTTTCGGCCGGCGAGATCAACGTTGAAATTGGCCATCGCGACCGCCGCGACGAGATCGGACGCATGGTCGATGCCATCGACGTCTTTCGCAAGAATATCATCGAAAGACATGCGATGGAGCGGACCCTGACGGAAGCAATCGAGGCGATCTCGGAGGGATTCTCGCTCTACGATGCGGAAGATAAAATCGTCGCGTGCAATACCCGTTACGGCGAAATGTTCTCGTATGGCGTCGCAGCAAACCTGATCGGCAAATTGTTTGAATCGATCGTGTCGAACGCGGTGGAGCGCGGATCGATCCCGGAGGCGCAAAGCGATTCTCGGCGTTGGGTGGCAGAGCGATTAGAGCGGCATCGCAATCCCAGCGGCCCCCATATTCAGTACCGCTCTGACGGTCGCTGGGTTCGGATCAGCGAGCGCCGCACCGCGAACGGCGGTGTCGTTGCGACCTACGGTGAAATTACCGAGCTTAAGCAGCGTGAAGCCGAACTCGCCGGCCTCGTCCATGAGCTGGAAGTCGCGCGCGACGCCGCCAATGAGGCGAGCCGCACCAAATCGAGCTTCCTTGCCAACATGTCGCATGAGTTGCGTACGCCGCTCAATGCGATCATCGGCGTCACCGAAATGCTGCGCGAGGATGCCCAGGACTTCAAGCGCGATGATGAGATTGAGCCGCTCGATCGCGTGCTGCGCGCCGCGCGGCATCTCCTGGCGTTGATCAATGACATCCTCGATCTTTCAAAGATCGAGGCCGGCAAGATGGAGCTTCATCTCGATACGTTTGGCGTTGCACCGTTGGTCACTGACGTCGTCCAAACCATCGAAACGCTTGCGGCGAAGAACAACAACCAGGTTGTCGTGGAATGTTCGCCGCAGGTCGGCGAAATGCGGGCCGATCAGACAAGAGTCAGGCAGGCATTGCTCAACCTCGTTAGTAACGCCAACAAATTCACCGAACATGGCATCGTCACGATCACGGCGGAACGCCATCAAGAGTTGGGGCGCAACTGGGTCACAATGGCTGTCACCGATACCGGCATTGGCATGACGCCGGAACAGATGGGTAAGTTGTTTCAGGAGTTTTCCCAGGCGGATTCCTCGATGACGCGAAAATACGGCGGCACCGGCCTGGGGCTCGCGATCAGCCGCCGCTTCTGCCAGATGATGGATGGTGACATCACGGTCAAAAGCGAACCGGGCCAAGGATCTACCTTCACGATCCGGTTGCCGGCAAATGTCGACGATGCGCCCTCGACCTCCGCCTTCGCTTCTCCTGTCGCCTCCCAAGCATTGGCAGCGCCGGTGCTGAAGTCATCGCCGGGCGACGCGCCATTGATTCTGATTGTCGATGACGATCCGACGGTGCGGGACGTGGTGGGTCGGGCGCTTGAGCGCGAAGGGTTTTCCATCGCCAAGGCTGACGGCGGCAGGGAAGGGCTGCGTTTGGCGCGCGAACTGAACCCCGCGGCATTGACTCTCGACGTCATGATGCCCGATCTCGACGGCTGGACTGTGCTGGCGGCGCTCAAGGGCGACCCGGAACTGACCCACCTGCCCGTGGTCCTGGTGACGATTATCGATGAAAAGAACCGCGGTTATGCGCTTGGCGCCACCGACTATCTGGTCAAGCCGGTTGATCGGGAAAAGCTGGTCGGTGTGCTGCGCGCGCTGTGTGGTTCGACCGGCAGTCGCCTGCTCATGGTCGACGATGACGACCTCGCGCGCCAGCAGATGAGGGCTGCCTTCGAGCTGGAGGGTTGGACGGTGACCGAGGCGACCGACGGCTGCGACGCGCTGGCGCAATTGAAGGAGGCTCGTCCCGATGCGATCATCCTCGACTTGATGATGCCCGAGATGGATGGCTTCGAGTTTATCGAGGAGATGCGGCGCAAAGCCGAATGGCGCAGCATTCCCGTTGTGGTCGTGACCGCGAGAGACCTTACTGCTGAGGACCGCCGCCGCCTCAACGGCGGGGTCGAACGCATCATACAAAAGACCGCTCGTGACGAGGTGCTGCGTGAGGTCCTCGATGCGCTCGGAAAATGCGTGCGGCGGCAGCACAGCGTACAGCCTGCAGAGACATAAATGAGAATCCTGTACGTTGAGGACAACGAAGACAATATTTTCATGCTGAAGAACCGCCTCTCCAGGGCGGGTCACACGGTCATGATTGCCACCGACGGCGCGCAGGGCGTGGCGATGGCGGCGAGCGAACGGCCGGATATCATTTTGATGGATTTGAGTTTGCCCGTGCTCGACGGCTGGGAGGCGACCCGCCGAATCAAGGCCGCGCCCGACACCAAACACATCCCCGTGATTGCGCTGACTGCGCATGCCATGACCGGCGACAGGGAAAAGGCATTGTCCGCCGGCTGCGACGACTTCGATACCAAGCCAATCGAATTGCCGCGTCTTCTGGGAAAGATCAACGCTTTTGCGGACAGGACCGCATCGTGACCACCGCTGGTCCGGCGCTGCTCGTCGTCGACGACAACGAGGACAATCGCTACACCCTGACGCGTCGCCTCACGCGCGAAGGCTATTCCAATCTGACAACGGCGACGAACGGGCGTGAGGCGCTCGAGCTCTTGCAGTCGAAACCGTTTGATCTCGTTCTCCTCGACATCATGATGCCGGACATGAACGGGTATGAGGTGCTGGAGCGCATGAAAGCCGACGGCGATCTGCGCAACATTCCCGTCATCATGATTTCGGCTCTCAGTGAAATCGACAGCGTGATCCGCTGCATCGAACTTGGCGCCGAAGACTATTTGCAGAAGCCATTCAATCCGACGCTGCTGCGGGCTCGAATTGGCGCCACGCTGGAGAAGAAGAAATTACGAGACGAGGTGCGGGCGTCGCTCCTGCGCTTGGAATTGGAGCTGGACGCGGCCCGCAAACTGCAAATGGGCATGCTGCCCCAGGTCTTCCCGGTACACACGCCGGCGCAGCCGGTTGACGTATATGCCTCGATGGAGCCGGCGCGGGAGGTCGGTGGCGATCTCTACGACTGTTTTTACGCGGCGCCGAACATTTTTTGCTTCCTGGTAGGCGATGTGTCTGGGAAAGGAGCTCCGGCGGCGATGTTCATGGCACGCACCCGCAGCCTGGTGCGCATGGCGATCGAACTCTGGCATCAAGCCGGCACTGATCACGTTACGCCGGCGCGCATCGCCGAGGCAGTCAACCGCGAGCTTTGCCAGAACAACGAGGACCGTATGTTCGTCACGGTGTTCCTCGGCCTGTTCGACACGCGCAGCGGTGCATTGTCGTACTGCAATGCCGGTCATCCGATTCCGCACCTCCTGCGCGCTTCCGGGGAGCTCGAGGAGATCCACGGCAAGCCGGAGATGCCGTTGGGCGTGCGCAGCAAGACCGCGTATCAGACCGGCACGGTGACCTTGCAGGCCGGCGATGCGGTTTGTGTCGTATCGGATGGAGTATTCGAGGCCATGAACGCGCAAGGTGCGATCTACACGCAGGAGCGGCTCGACGCGGATCTGCGTGCCGCCATCGGGGCGCCGGTCAAGGAACTGGTGCATATAGTGATGCAGAAGGTTCAAGCCTTCACCGGCACGGCGCCAAAGGCCGACGATGTCACGGTGCTGGCCCTGCGCTGGCGGCCGTTGGGATGAAGAACGCGTCAGTGATCGTAATGCAGATGCACTTCGGCGCGCTCGCCCGACGCCGTGGCGCTGATGCGGTCGGCGCTGCGCCGTAACAAATATCCCGCGAGCAATCGTTCACCTTCGTCGCTGGAAAGAATCTCACGCGTACTGGGCCGCTTCTCGGGAAGAATCAGCGGATTGCCTCTATAGCCCATGCGGACATCGAGATTGAATTCATCAAAGGATGCTTCGATCTCGACTCCCCCAGCAGGATCGCCGATCACTTCCAATACCTGCACGGCGCCGAACACCGCCCGATTGATGACGTCGCGCCGCGCCGCCCAGCGCGCGCCATTCTCGGACAGGAATTGTTCAATGGCCTCGCGATTGTCTTGTGCGGATTTAAGCTTGATCGTCATGCGCTGCCGTACGCCTAGCCGCATGATGAAGTTCAATGTGACGGCGCAAACCGTGCCGAGCACCAGTGAATTGCCGACAATAGGCTGCAACACCGCCGGAGCCGTGATGAATGCGTCATGGTATATGTCCGCCATCACCGCCATCGCAAATGAGAATCCGATCACCATCGTCTTGCGCGCGTCGAGCATGCGCGCGGTGATCATCTGAATTCCGCTGGTGAACACGAAGGCTGCGGTAAAGAACAATGCCACGCCCATGACCGGAGACGGCATTGCCGCAAACAGCACTGTGACGGCCGGTATCAACGCCAGCACAATGAAGGCGATGCCGACGGCGTAACCAACGCTGCGGCTTGTGATCCCGGTAGCCGCCGCCAGACCGATGCAGGAACTGTACGAATTGGGTCCAAGCGACCCGGCCAAGCCGCAGATCATCGAAGCCAACCCGTTGGCGGCGACGCCGCCGGCCAACGACACGAAATTAGGCCGCACCCAATCCTTGTCATTGAGCCGCTGACAGTTGGTCACATCGCCCATGACCCGCAACGTCGATGCAAAGGCGGCTACGACGAAGGGCGCCAATACCAGCACGTTGAAGCGATAGCTGATGTGATCGATTGACGGCAGGTGCAGAATTGCGATGCCTTCAGCCGGCACGGCCGCCGAAAAATCGAGTACCCCCATTGCAGCACTTGCGGCATAGCCGACGCCCATACCGATGAGAACGCAGAACATCCTGGCGTAGCCGCGTGCCCAGACGTTCAGCGCCGTCATGGTCGCAAGCGATAAACCGGAAATGGCAAGATAATCGGGCCGAATGGCCTGATTGGGAGCGATGCCAAGCATATACCGCACGCCGAGCGCAGCGAGCGACAGGCCGACAATCGCAATGACGAGGCCGGCGATTTCCGACGGCATCAGCACGCGCAAACGCTGCAAGATTGGTGCGATCGCGACCTGCACAAGGCCGGCGACGATTGTCATTCCGAACACAAGGGCGAGGCCCCCTTCCTTCAAAGCGAAGAGCGAAGGCCCGAGAAAGATGGCCGTGTAGCATGCCGGGCAAAGGTAGCCGCTGCCGACAAATTTCACCCTTAGGCAAAGCAAAATGGTCGCAGCGCCGATCGCCATCATCGACAGCGACACGAGGTCAAGGAACTGAACGCGCAGAGTCCGGCCTCCTTCCCCAGAATGAGCGGGAAGATCAGCGTGACCGCGATGACTGCAACATGCTGGATCGCTGACACGACAAGAACCGGCGTCGTCGGCGTTTCATCGACTGCATAAAGCAGTTCGGGCGGACGAACCATCTAATTGACCGATGCTCAGCCGAGCCGCGCCAGCGCTTCTTCGCGCGAAGAGTGTACTGTGAATGCGTCGAGCAGTCCTCCCATTTCGAAGAGCTCACGCACTTGGCCGGCAAGGTTGCAGAGCGCGAAACTGGCGGCACTGCGCTCGGCCTCGTCGGTCGCCACGAGCAGGGCGCGGAATGCCGCGCTCGTGAGATAGAGCACGTTGGCGAAGTCGACCAGAATTGACTTCTCTCCGGATGAGATAAGCCGGCTGAGGCGGGTCATGACATCGCCGGCATTACTGCTGTCGATCCGGCCGGTGAGCGACACGATGCAGACATTGCCGCTGTGCGATTCTGTGAAGGTGAGGGCGTTATCTGTCATCTTTCCCCCTGCGATGACAGGTCCAAGCCGTACCGTTTCGTCAACGTGACCTGGTTGCGGCCATCGAAGCGCACGTACTCGAAGCCATCGACTAGCTGCCTGAGCATATGGATTCCAACTCCTCCGGGGAGTGGGCGGCGTCCAGTCGGTGGCGGCGCGGGCGGCGGCTGATCGAGCGGATTGAACGGGCGGCCATCGTCAGTGATGGTGATTTCTATCCCGCCGTCCCGCATGTCGATGCGGACGACAAACTCGTGAGATCCGCCATCAGGCCATGCATATTTGATGACGTTGCTCAGGACCTCATCGAGAACGACCTGGAGCTGCATCACGACTTTGGCCGGTATTCCGGCTTCTTTGCCGACGCGATCGACGGCCTCGGTGACATTCGCCAACTCCGCCACATCATTGCGTATAGTGACGTTGATCGTTTGCTCATGCGCGGGCGACATTGAACGATCCGGCTATGAACGGGACACCCCGGGGATGGGTTCTAAGTGGCAAAGAGAATAAGGCAGGCTTGAGAACGCCGATACCACTGGTTTCGCCGCTGGTCCATAACTCATAACAAACTTTGAGATTGCGCAGTACCGCTATTTTTCAGGCCAATGGCGGCGTATGGCGAGCGGGGCCAGTTGGCTTGCGTCAGCCGGGACGCAACTCAGGCCGGCTGCTTCAGCCCGCCTCGCGCAGCTTTACGGCGCCTTCGAGGTCCACTGAGACGAGTTGCGAGACGCCGCGTTCGGCCATGGTGACGCCATAGAGGCGGTTCATGCGCGCCATGGTGATCGGATTGTGTGTGATGATGATGAAGCGCGTATCGGTCAAACGGCCCATCTCATCGAGAAGGTCGCAGAAGCGTTCGACGTTGTAGTCGTCGAGCGGGGCATCGACCTCGTCGAGCACGCAGATCGGGGCCGGATTGGTGAGGAACACCGCGAAGATGAGGGCGAGCGCGGTCAGCGCCTGTTCGCCGCCGGACAGCAGCGACAGCGTGGCCGGTTTCTTGCCCGGCGGCTTTGCCATGATTTCGAGGCCAGCTTCGAGCGGATCATCGCTTTCGATGAGTTGTAGTTCGGCGGTACCGCCGCCGAACAGCTCGGTAAAGAGCTTGGTGAAATGGCCATTCACCGTGGCGAACGAGGTGAGCAGGCGCTCGCGCGCCTCGTGGTTGAGGCTATGGATGCCCTGGCGCAGCCGCTTGATCGCCTCGACGAGATCATCGCGCTCGCCTGTGAGCTTGGCGTGCTGCGTCTCGACCTCACCCAATTCCTGCTCGGCGAGAAGATTGACCGCACCAAGCCGCTCGCGCTCGCGCTTGATGCGTTCGAGTTTTGCTTCGACTTCGAAGATTGGGGGCGCTTCATCGTTGGACTTGAGTCCGGCGATCTCCGCCGCGGTGTCCGGTTCAACCTCGAGCATCTCGCGGATTTCGTGCTCGATGTCGGCGAGCCGGCGCTTGGCGCCGTCGCAGCGTTCTTCGCCGCGGGCGGCTTCGGCACGCGCCTCGCCGACTGCTTCGAGGGCGACGCGCGCGGCTTTGTCGGCTTCGGCAAGCGCCGTTTCGGCTTCGGCGAGTCGGTCGGCTGCGGCGCTGCGTTCGGCCGTAGCGGTATCGATCTCGCCAATCAGCGCTTGGCGCTGGGCGGCAAATTTTTGCGGGGCGCTTTCGAGTTCAGTCCGCTCGCGCGTCGTCTCTTCGGCACGCTGGCCGATAGTGGCGATCTGCGCCGACGCGTTGTCTTTGCGTTCGCTCCAGGCTCGGACTTCGCCGACAATCGCCTGCAGACGACGATTGGCGAGCTCGACCTCTCGCGCGATGGTCTGCGCCTCGACCCGCACCTCGGCGAGCGCGCCGCGGTCGCTGGCGATCACCTCGTTCACGGCCGCGAGCTTGGCGTCGAGATCGGCGACGTCGGCGAGCGCGGCGAATGCCGCTTGCGCTTCGCCGCGAGCCGCATTCGCTTCGTGGCAGCCGGCAGTGATGCGCTGTTTCGCCTCCCGCAATGCTGAAATCCGCGCGGCGTTGCGGCTGATCTCACGCTCGGCGGCGGCGTGCCCTTCGCGAGCGGCATCGATCGCGTGCTGGGCGTCGCGCCAGTGGGCGCGGGACTTGATCTCTGCGGCGGCTGCCGCGGCGCGCGCGGCCTCCGCTGCTTCGAGCACGCGCAGCTTGGCTTCCACTTCGCTCCGCGCAATCGCGAGCTCGCCTTCGATCGCCTGAAGGCGACCGCGTTCGGCGAGCCGGCGCGCTGCGCCGCTCGGCGCATGGGCCGCTGCGGCAAAGCCGTCCCAGCGCCACAGATCGCCTTCGCACGACACCAGACGCTGCCCGGGTTTGAGCAACGCGGCGAGGCGCGCTGCGTCGGCGCGCTCGATCACGCCGATCTGGGCCAAGCGCCGCGCAAGCTCCGGCGGCGCCGTTACATACTGCGCGAGGGTTAAAACACCTTCCGGCAGGTTTGGATCGGACGGCTCGAGCGGCGCCCCCGCCCAGCGCATCGGCGCAGTCTCGTCGATTGGCGCATCGAGATCATCGCCCAACGCGGCGCCCAACGCCTTTTCGTAACCCTTCTCGACGCCGATTGCATCCATCACCGGCGGCCAAAGATTCTTGTTCTCGACCGCCAGGATTTTGCCGATGGTCTTGGCCTCGGTTTCCAGGCGTTGCACACGGCGCTCTGCTTCAGCGAGCGGGGACCGCGCAGCGTCGATTTCCTCTCGCGCGCGCGTATGGGCGACTTCCGCCCCGCGTGCGGCGCTCTCTGCTTCGTCGAGTACAGTCTGAGCGGCTGCGAGCGCCGCCGCCAGCGCCGGCAGATCGGGCTCGCCGCTGCCGGTCGCCGCAAGTCCGGCTTCGATATTGGCCAAGCTCGGCTTCCAGCCTTTCCACGCGCTGCGCGTGATCGCGCTGCGCGGTCTCAAGCTGATTGCGCCGTGCCGTCAAATCGGCGAGCGCGCCGGTCAACTCGGTAAATGATCTTCTCCGAGGCGGAAAGCGCAGTGTCTGCTGCAACGACGCGTTCATTGACGCCGGTCAGGCGCCGGTCGTTCGCTTGCGCCTCGGCCTTGAGCGCCTCGTCCTCGGCGGTGAGCCGTTCGAGCGCCGCCTCCGCGTCGGCGGCAAGCGCGCGCTCGCGGTCGAGATCAGCCGCGAACTGCTCAAGGCGTCGGCCGAGTTCGCCGATGCGCTCCTTGGCGCGCGTTTCCTCGCGCTCGAGCGAGTCGCGCGCGATGAGGAGGCGTTGTAGCGCCGCTGCGCGCCCTGGCCTCGGCCTCGCGCAAGGCCGGGAGGCGGGCGGCCACATCAGCTTGGCGCGTCGAAGCTTGAACCTGCTCGCTGGTGCGGGACGCAACGACGCGGACGGTTTCATCCTTGGTCCGCTCGGCGGCGGCGACATCCGCTTTCGCGTCGACCCAACGCAGGTGGAACAGCAGCGCTTCGATGCGGCGCACTTGTGCCGAGATGTTGCGGTAGCGCACCGCCTGCCGCGCCTGGGTCTTCAGCGCGGCGACCTGTGCGGCGAGTTGGCCGATGACATCTTCGGCCCGCGCGAGATTTTGCTCGGCGGCTTTCAGCCGCAGCTCCGCTTCATGGCGGCGCGCGTGCAGGCCGGATATGCCGGCAGCCTCTTCGAGCACGCGCCGGCGCTGGTCGGGTCGCGCCTGAATGATCTCGCCAATGCGGCCCTGATGGACGAGGGCCGGCGAACGCGAACCGGTTGAGGCATCGGCAAACAGCATCGCAACGTCGCGGGCGCGCACCTCGCGGCCGTTGACACGGAATGTCGAACCTTGCTCCCGCATGATGCGGCGGGAAACTTCGAGCGTTTCGGAGTCATTGAAGGCGGCCGGCGCCTTGCGCTCGCTGTTGTCGACGGACACCGCCACTTCCGCGTGATTGCGCGCCGGTCGCTCGGTGTTGCCGGAGAAGATCACGTCGTCCATCTCGGCCGCGCGCATGGCCTTATAGGACGCCTCGCCCATGACCCAGCGCACGGCCTCCACTAGATTGGACTTGCCGCAGCCGTTCGGGCCGACCACGCCGGTCAGTCCAGGTTCGATCTCGAAGTCGGTCGGTTCGACGAAAGATTTGAATCCGATCAGACGCAGCCGCGTGAGCTTCATTCGCTATTATGTCCCTGTCCCCAGCTGCGGCGGCGAAGGAAATCATTACCGCTTCACGCCCTACGGGCGCGCCAACGTATGCCGCATCGGCGGGGCAGAATAAATCGTCGCGCCCGTCAGCGCAACAGCGCCGTCGGGTTTTCCAGAACCTTACGTGTTGTGGGTTCGTACCGGCGCCGTCTGGGGAACCGTCTCACGAGGCCCGGCTAGGGCAAAAAACCCTTATCCCTCCTTGAGATAAGGGTCTATCTCCTTCGCCAGGACGTCGATCGTGAGGTCGCCGACGAGCTTCTTTCCGTTGATAAAGAAGGTCGGCGTGGAGTTGACTCCAAGCTTCTCAACGGCGTGGTCGCGCACCGCCTGGATGCTGTCGATCACCTTCTGATTCGTCAGGCATTGATCGAACGAGGCTTCGGTAAAGCCGAACTGCTTGGCGATCGACTTGAGGGCTGGGACCGGTTCCTGCACCACCCATTCGGCCTGCTTGGCGAACAGGGTCTCCACGATCGGCATATATTTATCCTTGCCGGCGCAACGCGCCAGCATGAAACCAGCGGCGGCAAGGGCGTCGAGCGGAAATTCGCGCAGCGTGTAGCGCACCTTGCCGGTATCAATGTAACGCTGCTTGAGCTCCGGAAAGGTCGTCTCCGAGAAATGCGCGCAGTGCGGACATGTCATCGAGGCATATTCGATAATTGTCACCGGCGCCGTGTCGGAGCCGAGCATCACATCGCCGTCGGGACCGGCGTGCGCCACCTCGGCCGCCGAAGGCGCGTCCTCCGCCTTAGCGAAGCGTGTGAGGGAGGGCAGCACGGCACCCGAAACTCCGCCCCCGGCGAGGGCGCATACCGCGGTGGCCGAGAGCAATCGGCGGCGAGTGAGCGTCAAGGGCGGCTCCTGATCTGACGACGAACGTCTTGCAGCAACAATGTGGCATTAGCAGGCCACCGCGCCAAGGTCCTGGGCCAGCCGGGTGGTCACGGTCGCTTGATTGCGGCCCCAAGCCGCGCCAGCGCCTGCTTGAGATCGTCGTCACCAATCTCATTGAGCGTCGCCGCGACGCGCGCCGCGGCAACGGGGTCGATCGCGCGTACCGCCTTGTGTTGGCTTCGCCGCAGCGGCGCTTGACGAAGCGCGACGCGATCGACCGCGCGCCAGCCGAGGAAGCGGTTGACCCGCTCGCATACGACGTTGGCGAGATGCTGAACCTCGATCGCCGCTGGGCCCTCGACGCGCAGGACGAGGGTGCCGGGCATTCTGTCCTCGCCTGCCGCCGGGCGCAGCCACTGGATTTTGATCGGCTCGCTGTGGGCGGCGATCTCCGCGCCCACGATCTCAGGCCAGCGGGTCACCATTTCAGCCGATGCAAAGCCCTGCCGGTTGAATGTTTCGCCGACGACCTTGCCGAGGAGATCGCGCAAGGGTTTGGCGAAGGGACGCGAGGACTTGTTCATGGCGCGGCGCTCTGTCATCTCTCGGCCTTGGAGGCTGACCATGGCCGTGACGTTAGCAGCGAAGCAGTCGGCGCGACAGCGCGCGAAGCGGGACGCGGCGCCTTCATGCCCGCAGCCCACCGCGTTGCTCGCCTGGTACGACCGGCATCGCCGCAGGCTGCCGTGGCGCGCCTTGCCCGGTGAGCGCAGCGATCCATACCGCGTGTGGCTTTCGGAAATCATGCTGCAACAGACGACCGTCAAGGCCGTCGGGCCCTATTACGCCCGTTTCCTCGAGCGCTGGCCGGACGTGCGCGCACTCGCGGCGGCGCCGCTCGATGAGGTGCTGAAAAGCTGGGCCGGGCTCGGCTACTACGCCCGCGCCCGCAATCTCCACGCCTGCGCCCGCGCTGTCGTCGCACGACATGGGGGAGAATTCCCCGCGGGCGAGACCGAACTGGGCGCGCTTCCCGGCATCGGTGCCTATACCGCCGCCGCCATCGCCGCGATCGCATTCGGCGCGCCGGCAAGTCCGGTTGACGGCAATATCGAACGCGTCATCGCGCGGCTTCATGCAGTCGCAGCGCCGCTGCCGGCGGCGAAGCCGGAAATCCGCCGCCTCGCGGCCGCGTTGACGCCGCCGCACCGCGCCGGCGATTTCGCCCAGGCGATGATGGACCTGGGTGCGACCATCTGCACTCCGAAGAATCCGGCTTGCGCGTTGTGCCCATGGAACGATGCGTGCGCGGCGCACGCGCGCGGCGACGCGGAAACGTTTCCCCGCCGCATGCCGAAACGGGAGGGCGCACTGCGCCGCGGTGCGGCCTTTGTGGCCCGGCGGGCGGACGGCAGGGTGCTGGTGCGCACGCGGCCGGCAAAGGGCCTCCTCGGTGCCATGACCGAAGTCCCGACGACAGAATGGTCGAACGATTTCAACGCACGCAAAGCGATCGAACACGCGCCGCGCTTCGCCTCGGCCAAATCGCCGCGGCGCATTATGTGGCGGCGCATTTCCGGCGTGGTGCGGCACGTATTTACGCACTTTCCACTGGAGCTTTCCGTCTATGCCGCTGAATTGCCCGCGAACACGCCTGCTCCGGCGGGGGCGCGGTGGATTCCAATTGCATTACTGGCCGGCGAGGCCCTCCCGAGCGTCATGCGCAAAGTCCTGGCACACGCGCAGCACTCATCGTAGTCGCATCGGAGGTAGTCTACAGTCCGTGTGTCCCGGGCTCTCTGGCGGAATTCCAAAATCTCACGAGCTCGATAGTCTCATTCTCGTCATCGACGACGTAAATGATCCAATATGTCGTCCTCGCCAACTTGAACAACTTCGCCCGATATGGCGCTCCGGTTTCATGGAACCAGTTAAACGAATTTGGCGTGTTGGCGATGAGATAGGTGATGTCGTGCTGCAGTTCTTCAAAGTACTTTTGAGCGGTCGCTTCATTCGCTTCTTGCTTCAAATGCCAAAAGAAGTCGCGGATGTCCTCTCGCGCCTGAGGAGACCGGCGAATTCGGTAAGACATGACTGATCGTCAGCGTCTCTTGCGCTTGGAAGTCGCGCGTCGCGGAGCAGCAGTGCCTCGCTTCTCGTCGGTCTTGCCGTCGCGGCATATATCGTCGAATTCGCGTCGCAAGCTGGCCGGCGTCACCACGTCGTAGTTACCCGCGGCAATGTCGGCGCGCCCTCTCTCCAGGCTTGCCCGCAACAGGCCACGCTCCGTGTCGGAGATATGTGGAACCTCCTCCACGGTGGGTACGAGCATGCTACGCCGAGCTTTAAGCATCTTTGCCATGGATGAAATATAGCAGATGCTGTCCTGTCCGCCAGTGAGACCAGGCAGCAAAGGCGGAGAAATACGTAGCGCCGCCCTAATTCGATTTAGAGTATGCTGATTGAATATAGACGAGAAATGAAACGACGAAAGGGCCGACAATGAAAATCGAACGTCACGAAACCGGGCCGCGCATGAGCAAAGCGGTGATTCACGGCGACACCGTCTATCTTGCCGGCCTCGTTGCCGACGCCGCCAAGGGCAAGAGCATGGCCGAACAGACCAAAAGCATTCTGTCTCAGATCGACGGATTTTTAGCCAAGGCCGGCACCGACAAGAGCAAACTTCTCTCGGCCAATATCTGGATCACCGACATGGCGAATTTCGCCGAGATGAATGCGGTGTGGGACGCCTGGGTTTCGCCGGGCAATACGCCGGCGCGGGCGACCGTGGAGGTCAAGCTCGCCTCACCCGACTACAAGGTCGAGATCATGGTGATGGCGGCGCGCTAGGCTCTGCATCGCAGTCATGCTAACGGCCCGCAAAACCAAAGCGGCGGCTTCGGGGAAGCCCGCCGCCAGCAAGCCCGCGCGCAAGAACCGCTCCGCCGAACATAGGTTGGTGGGGCTCAAGCGGCGCCTGCGCGAGATCGGCGATCTGCGCGCGGCGGGCGCTGTATTGAGCTGGGATCAGGCAACCTACATGCCCGACGGCGGCGCTGACGCGCGTGGCCGTCAGAGCGCGACGCTCTACCGTTTGGCGCATGAGCAATCGGTCGCGCCGGCGCTCGGCAAGCTCATCGACGCGCTTGTGCCGTATGGTGAGGGCCTGCCGCCCGATTCCGACGACGCTTGCCTCATCCGCGTCGCGCACCGCGAATATCAGAAGGCGATCAAGATACCGCCCGACTATGTCGCGCGTGCGAACGCGCACGGCTCGGCCTCCTACGACGCCTGGACGCGGGCGCGGCCGGCGAACGACTTCGCGGCCATGGTGCCGTTCCTCGAAAAGACGCTCGATCTCAGCCGCGAATATTCCTCCTTCTTCGCGCCGTACAAGCACATCGCCGATCCGCACATCGACGATGCCGACGAGGGCATGACGACAGCATCGATCCGCAAGCTTTTTGGCGAGCTGCGGCGCGAGCTCGTGCCCATGGTGCGCGCGATCTGCGATCAGCCCGCCGCCGACGATTCGTGTCTGCGGCAATCTTTTGCCAACGCGTCGCAGTTCGATTTCAGCCGCAGTGTCGCCGCAATGCCTGGGCTACGATCTCAAGCGCGGCAGGCTCGATCTCACGCATCATCCGTTCTGCACGCGCTTTTCCGCCGGCGACATCCGCATCACCACCCGCGTCAACGAGAACGACCTCGGCGATGCGCTGTTCTCGACGGTGCATGAGGCCGGCCATGCCATGTACGAACAGGGCGTCAGCACGGCATTCGATGGCGCGCCGCTCGGGCATGGCGTCTCCGCCGGCGTCCATGAAAGCCAGTCGCGGCTGTGGGAAAACATGGTCGCGCGCAGCCGCGGCTTCTGGGAGCATTTTTATCCGGCTCTGCAAAAGGTCTTTCCGGACAGCTCGCGGGCGTTCCGCTTGACGGAATTCCATCGCGCCATCAACAAGGTGGCGCGGTCGCTTATTCGCACCGACGCCGACGAAGTGACCTACAATCTGCATATCATGCTACGCTTCGATCTCGAACTGCGATTGCTCGAGGGCAAGCTGCGCGTGACGGACCTGCCGGAGGCTTGGCGCGCGGCGATGCAAGCCGACCTCGGCATTGTGCCGGCAGACGATCGCGACGGCTGTCTGCAGGACGTGCATTGGTACTCCGGCAGTATCGGCGGCGGATTCCAGAGCTATACCATCGGCAATATTCTCGGTGCGCAGTTTTATGCTGCGGCGCTCAAAGCGCATCCGGAGATTCCCGGCGACATCGCGCGCGGCGAGTTCGGCACGCTGCATGGCTGGCTGCGCGAGAATGTTTACCAGCACGGCAGCAAATTCGCGCCTAACGAACTCGTCAAGCGCGCGACCGGCTCGGTCATGAGCATGAAGCCCTATCTCGATTATCTTCGCGAAAAATACGGCGAGCTTTATCGGCTTGCCCACGAAAGATAGCTGAACGTAAATAATGAATTGGCGCCGCGATGGGCGCCGATTCTCGCTTCAGGTCCAATATGGCCTCGCGATGCGGGGGGGCACCGTCTATTTCAGTGCAGCGGCCTTCACTGGGTCCTTGACTGCTTGGAATGTCTCGAACTCGATATTGTAAAATTCGCCATTCCGCTTCTCGACCCGGCGCATATAGATGTTCTGAATGATGTCGCGCGTCTCGGGATCGATCGTGATCGGGCCGCGCGGGCTTTCCCAGCTCATGCCCTTCATGGCGGCAACGAGCGTATCGCCGTCGGTATTGCCGCCCGTCTTCTGCAGCGCCTCGTAGATGAGATGCATGCCGTCATAGCCGCCGACCGACATGAAATTCGGACGCATGCCGCTCGCCTTCTTGAAGGCTGCGACATAGGCCTTGTTCATTGCAGACGGGTGAGCGGCGGAATAGAAATGCGCGGTCGCCATGCCGAGCACCGCGTCATCATCGGTCACGTCACCGGGGCCGATGAGCTTGATGCCGGACTTACCGGAAAGTCGATGAACTCGACAACCTCACCGCCAGCTTTGATGAACCTGTCCCTGAACGCGGTTTCGTTTTCGATGCCCGGCGTGAAATCCGGGACGATAGTTACGACCTTCCGGATGCCGTTGCGGGCGGCCCAATCGGCGATGGTGACGTTGGATTGCGCCCCGGTGAAGCTCGTGCGCACAAAATAGGGCGACCGCTCGGTGATGATCGAGGTCCCGGCTGCCATGACAATGGCGGGGACCTTTGCCTCGGTGATGAGCGGCGCGACCACCATGGCCGACGGCGTTATGCCAAAGCCGGCGATAATGGCAGCCTTGTCGTTGACGATCAGGTCCTGGGCCGTCCGCTTGGTCACTTCGGGAACCGAGGCATCGTCCTTAAGGATGAGGTCGATCCGCTTGCCGGCGACCATGCTGCCGTGCTCCTGCATATAAAGCCGCACCGCCGCCTCGATTTGCTTGCCGGTCGATTGCTGTGGGCCGGTCATTGGCAAGATGAGACCGATTTTGACGGTAGATTGGGCGGATGCACTGCCCGAGGCGAACGCGCCCAGCAGAATGGCGGTGCCGGCGATCAAGAACTCTCTGCGCCGCATGACAACCCTCCTATTTGTTTCAATGAATTAATGAAGGATGACTAGCGGGACGTTCGATAGCTGGAAAGTTCGATTGTGCGATGATACGATAGCCATTCAGCTATGGATGGGAACGGGGGACTCATGGATTGGGCCGATCGCATCGGTCGCCGCATCAAATTGCGGGACCTTCATATTCTGCTCGCTGTAGTGCAGTCCGGCAGCATTGCGCGAGCTGTTGAAAGTCTCGCAATCTCTCAGCCCGTCGTGTCGAAGGTGATCGCCGACCTTGAACATGCGCTCGGCGTACGTCTTCTCGATCGGAGCCGCCATGGCGCCGAGCCGACCATGTACGGTCGTGCACTGCTCAAGCGGGGAACGTTGGTATTCGACGAACTGAGACAAGGCGTGAAGGAGATAGAGTTTTTGAAAGACCCCACGGCCGGAGAACTGCGAATCATGGGTCCCGGTACGGTGGTTGAAGGGCTATTCCCCACAATCATCAGCCGCCTCACCCGCAGATTTCCTCGGCTCGTTTTTCACGTGACCCAAGAACCGAATGTCGCGGATCAGTTCCGTCATCTCCGCGAACGCAACGTCGATCTTATTGTCAGACGTCTGCCCGAGCCGATTATCGCGGAGCAAACGGATCTGGAGACGGAATTCCTGTTCGACGAGCCGCTGCTGGTGACCGCAGGAACATCAAGTCCATGGGCGCGTCGGCGCCAAATCGATCTTGCTGAACTGGTCGATGAGCCGTGGGTCCTGCCGCCGATGGAGACCGATGTCAGCCCCTATATCGCGGAGATGTTTCGTGCGAGCGGCTTGGCAATGCCTAAAGCAAGCGTTGTTTGCGCCTCCATGCCGATAAATCACTTGCTTCTGGAGACCGGCCGATACCTGGCGATATATCCCGGCTCGTTGCTGCGCTTCGGCGGCAAGCGGCTGGCGGTGAAGGTCCTGCCTGTCAAAGCGCCCGTCAAGTCTACGCCGGTCGGCATCATAACCCTCAAGAACCGGATGCTGAGCCCGGTAGCGAGGCTGTTCGCCGATTGCGCCCATCAACTGTCGAAGCCACTGGCCAACTCATAGGACGCTACGTTCATCCCCGAAACGACCGGTTGAGCATTCGGGGCCACGCCATATCGGATAGCCGCTAAGGTTGCATTAGCCGGCATCTCAGCGGTGGAAGCGGGAGACGCAGCGACCTCCAGCATCCGGGAATTCACGCCGCGCCCATCTCCGAGCGTATCCGCGCCCGCAACGCGTCGATCACGGTTAGCCCCTGCGGCGTCTCGATGTGCCAGTAGGTCCAACCGTTGCAGGCTTCGAGGCCTTGCGCCAATGCGCCAATGCGGTGGATCGAGCCGACGGACTTCGCCGAGCGCGATGGCGCCGTCGGCGCGCACCAGCGCGCGATGCCGCCTTTTGGCGTCGACGAGTTTGATGCCCGGCGTCACCAGGCCGCGCTCGATGAGTGTCGCGAACGGCACACGGGGCGCATCGCGTGCGGTCATGAAGGTCGCCAGCGCCGGCTCTGGCATCGGCTCGGTGGCGGCGATGCGCTGTTCGGCGGCCGCGGCGTAGCCCGCATCGCGCTCGATGCCGATGAAGCGCCGGCGCAGCCGGTGCGCGACGGCTCCCGTCGTGCCGGTGCCGCAGAACGGGTCGAGCACGAGGTCATCGGGGCGGGACGCCGCGAGAATCACCCGCGCCAGCAGGGCCTCGGGCTTTTGCGTCGGATGCAGCTTCTTGCCGTCGGTTCCCTTCAGCCGTTCCTCGCCGGTACACAGCGGGATCAGCCAATCGGAGCGCATCTGGATATCCTCGTTGCCCGCCTTGAGCGCCTCGTAATTGAACGTATAATCCCGTTTCGCGGCCTCGCGCGCGGCCCATATCAGTGTCTCATGGGCGTTGGTGAAGCGGCGGCCGCGGAAGTTCGGCATCGGGTTGGATTTGCGCCAGACGATGTCATTGAGGATCCAGAAGCCCAAATCCTGGAGCAAGGCGCCGACGCGGAAGATATTGTGGTAGGAGCCGATGACCCACAGGGTGGCATTCGGCTTCATGATCCGGCGGCAGGCGACGACCCAGGCGCGGGTGAATTCGTCATAGGCGGAGAAGCTCGAAAACTTGTCCCAGTCATCGTCGACGGCATCGACGCGCGAATCGTCGGGACGCTTGAGGTCACCTTGAAGCTGCAGATTGTACGGCGGGTCGGCAAAGACCAGATCGACGGACGCGGCCGGGATCTTCGCCATCTCGGCAACGCAATCTCCGATGAGAATGCGTGCGGATGCCGTGGACTCAATACATACGCGGGGCGTCCTAGCGGACGCCCCGCGACGCGACACAACCATGACTCAGAACTCTGACTCAGGCGACGCGGTCGGCGACGCGGGACCTACAACCGACGATCAGGATGATGCCCTCTCAAGGTAAAAATCAGCTTAATCAAAATGCCTGTTCGCTAGGCAATAAATGCCGGGAAACACTCGGGTAATTGCAGGTGAGCTTTTGGTATTATGCACCTGACAGGACCATGCCGGAGCCGGCTTTGACGCCGGTTTTGCGAAGGAGAACGACACATGCGCAGCGATGATTTCCGCCCCAGCGACAATGTAGAGGACGATCGCGAGGCCAGCGCATCGCGCGGCGGAGGACTACCGGGCGGCGCCGGCGGCCTCGGTATTGGCACCGTTATTATTATCGGGCTGATCAGCTGGTACTTCGGGATCGATCCGAGCGTCCTGCTCAACGGCGCGCAAATCCTGACCGGCAATGGGTCGCCGACGCAGACCAGTCCGGCGCCACCGGTTACCGCGGGGACACCGAACGACGCGACCGGTAAGTTCGTCGCGCAGGTGCTCGGCGACACCGAAGACCGCTGGACGGAAATCTTCACCGCGAGCGGGCGAACCTATCATCCGCCGAAGCTGCGCCTGTTCTCGGGCTCCGAGCCGACCCCTTGCGCTTTCGCACAATCAGCCATGGGGCCGTTTTATTGCCCGCGCGATCAACGGGTCTACCTCGATACCTCTTTCTTCGACGATCTCCAGAACAAGTTCGGCGCCTGCTCCAACAGTAAAGCGTGCCGGTTCTCGGAGGCCTATGTGATCGCGCATGAGGTCGGCCATCACGTTCAGGACGAGCTCGGCATTCTGCCTCGCGTTATGCAGGCGCAGCAGGCTTCGTCGAGCAAAGCCGAGGCGAACGCGCTCCAGGTGCGCATCGAACTGCAGGCCGACTGCTTCGCCGGCGTGTGGGCGAACCGTGCCCAGCAAAAGCACAACTTCCTCAATTCCGGCGATGTGGATCAGGCGTTGCAGACCGCCTCCGCCATCGGCGACGACCGCCTGCAGAAGGAGACGCAGGGTTATGTCGTGCCCGACTCGTTCACCCACGGCACCTCCCAGCAGCGCAAGCGCTGGTTCAGCAACGGCTTCCAGCAGGGCAAAGTCTCCGCCTGCGACACACTGTCGGCAAATCCGCTCTAGTGGAGCGGATTTGACATTCGCTACCCACCTGGCGGTGAACTCGTGAAGCGAATGTCAAATCCAAAAGCTCTACTAGCACTTATACTTGCTAGTGGTCCTTTTGATTCTAACATTCGCATGAGAGGCTGCCGAAACCGGATGCGAATGTTAAAATCGGACCACTAGTTCCTACGACGCCGCGAGATAGACTTAGCGCTCCGCAAGCGAAGTTTGCCGGCGCCCGGCGTCATCGTCCGATCGTGAGGGGCAGCGCAGTTGTGAGTGCAGTCAACAAGGCCGATCAAAAGCGGTCAGCCGAAGCTTTTCGAAAGATGCATCACGGGCCCCGGCTGCTGCTGTTGCCGAACGCATGGGACGCGATGAGCGCCCGCCTCTTCGAGGCCGCCGGTTTCGGCGCCGTTGCGACCACGAGCGGCGGGATGGCGTGGGCGCTCGGTTTCCCGGACGGTGAGAAAGCGCCATTTGACGAGGTGGTCGCGGCGACGCGGCGGATCGTGCGAGCGATTCGCGTGCCAGTCACCGCGGACATCGAGGCCGGTTACGGCGCTACCGCCGATCAGGTCGCCCGCAGCGTTGCGCAGATCATCGCAACGGGCGCCGTGGGCATCAATCTGGAGGACAGCACGTCCGACCCCGCAATGCCAATTCGTCCGCTCGAGGACGCCGTCGCGCGCGTCCGGGCAGCGCGGGAGGCTGCGCGCGCCGCCGACGTGCCCATCGTCATCAATGCGCGGGTCGATCTCTATCTCAAGCACGTCCACGACGACGATACGCGCTTTCAGGAAACGGTGCGGCGGGCAAAGGCTTACGCGGCCGCGGGCGCTGACTGCATCTTTCCGTTCGCGCTGACCGATCTCAAAATCCTCGGCGCGCTCGTCGCGGCGACAAAAGTTCCCATCAATGTGGTCGGCCGGCCCGGATCGCCAGACATTGCGCGCCTCGAGGAGATCGGCGTAGCGCGGGTCAGCATCGCGTCGGGCGCAACGATGTTGGTGATGTCGCAGATCCGTCAAATCGCCGACGAACTCGGCAAAAGAGGCGGGTTTGATATGCTGAAATCGCCGTTGACGCGCCCGGACGTGCAGAATTTGTTTGCCAGGACCGAATGAAGCCGGAGGTGGAAATGGAAGCGCGGATGGATTTCAGGAAGGCGTCGCCCCAGGGCGCCAAGGCGATAAGCCAACTCCATGCCTTTGTACACGCCTGCGGGCTCGACCATGGGCTGCTTGAACTGGTGAAGTTGCGGGCCTCGCAGATCAACGGCTGCGCCCATTGCATCGATATGCACACCAAGGAACTCCGGGCCGGCGGTGAAAGCGAGCAACGGCTTTATCTGCTCGATGCGTGGCGCGAGGCGCCATTCTACAGCGAGCGCGAGCGCGCCGCTTTGGCCTGGACTGAAGCGGTCACGCTTGTCACCGAAGGCCATGTCGCGGATGAGGTCTACGCGCTTGCCCGATCGCAGTTTAGCCAACAGGAGCTTGTAAACCTCACGCTGGCGATCGTTGCCATCAACGGCGCAAACCGCTTGAACATAGCCTTCCGCACGGTTGCCGGAAGCTATCGGGCGGCGTCGCGGCAAGCGGCCGAATAGCAAGCCGCTGAATCGGCTGTATCGGCTGCCCGCCGGGAGTGGTACGTTGTTACATGCCCGGAATTGACGAGACCAGACAGTTCGTGCCGCTCAAGATTGCGGTGCTCACGATCTCCGACACGCGCGACCTCAAGGACGACAAGTCCGGCGCGCTCCTCGTTCATCGCATCGTTGCCGCCGGACATCTGGTCGCCGAGCGCAGCGTCGTGGCCGACGACATCGAGGCGATCCGCGGCCGCGTCAAAGCCTGGATCGCCGACCCGATGATCGACGTGGTGATTACGACCGGCGGCACCGGCTTCACCGGCCGCGACGTCACCCCTGAGGCGGTCGAGCCGCTGTTCGAGAAGAAAATGGACTCCTTCTCGGCGCTTTTCCTGGTGGTGAGCTTCGAGAAGATCGGCACCTCCGCGATCCAGTCGCGCGCCACCGCCGGCGTCGCCGGTTCGACCTACATCTTCTGCCTGCCCGGCTCGCCCGGCGCCTGCAAGGATGCGTGGGACGAAATTCTGGTGCACCAGCTCGACTATCGTCACGGGCCGTGCAATTTCGTCGAGATCATGCCGCGGCTCGACGAGCATTTGCGTCGGCCGAAGGCCAAGGGCGCAGCGGTGTAATGCGGTTTTATCCCGTCCTGCGAAAGCGGGGAGGGGGGACCGCGCGCAAGCGCGGTGGGAGGGGCGTCGGCGGCGCCGCGACGCGAGCGGTGGGATCGATGCACTGACCGTCACGTTGTTTGATACTTCTGGAATGGTAACGAAGCTCTGATTCAGGCACCCCCTCCACCGCGCGTTCGCGCGGTCCTTCGCCCCCGCTTTCGTGTCGCTTTCGCGGGAGCGGATGAGTTAAATCGTAGCGACGCGGCCGCGCCCGAGTTTTGCCAACGCCATCGGCAAAATTCTTCAACCGTAGCCAGGATGAGCGAAGCGACATCCGCGGACGATCAACGAGCTCTAAAGCCCGTGTAATTCCATGCGGACAATCGGGCGGAGCGCTCGGCGATTAAGTGCACTGTCACCGTAATTCTGAACGAAAACACCAGCGTCGTCGCCGGGACGTAGCAGCTCACAAACGAAATTGCCTCGTCAACTGGCAGATACCGCGCGGCATTCGCGTCGGACACCGCAAGGCAAATCTGCTGTGTCCTAGGCGGCCAGGCAAGCGCGGCTTACGCTTCATGCGACGGCGATGAGCAACGAGCTTCTTTTCTGGGATGCGGCGAGCCATTTCGCTCACCATGTGTACTTGAGCATTCCGGTGCCGGCGTAGGTCTGCGAGCCTGAAGCGAACTCGCCGTCGAACTTTGCCGCGACCGACCATTGCGGCGTCATGCGCAACTCGCCGCCGAATGACGTGACTGCCGAGTTGGCGGGCGTTTTCGCACCGTTGACGGTGAATGAGGTCCCGGGCAGCGATTGGAACGATCCATTGAGCGTTGACGATGTCACCCAGTCGTGGGCATAGGCAAGGCGCGCACGCAGGAGAAGCGGCATGTTGTAAAGGAGCGTGCGATCGTCGAAGCGCGCGCCGAGTTCGCTGCGGGTGTCGTTCGCCGTCATTGCCGCGGATGACACGCCGAACCCGCCGCCAGTGAGATCGGTCTCGCGATAGCTCGGCGTGTGGAACCACTGTGTTTGAATTGCAGCGTATGGCGTCACGCCTAAAGCGGCGGGAGCGAGCGATCCGATGCGATAGCCGCTTTCGAACCTTCCGCCGTAACTCTGGCCCATGAAGCGTGCGGTGAGTTGATCGCCCAATGCTGTGCGGTTCGTCGTCATCCAGTTGTCGGTGTAGGCGAGCGCCGCGGCGATGTAGGCCGGACCAAAATAAGTTTTGCCGTAGACGCCGGCCTGGAAGGCGACGCTCCTGCCGGTGCCGAGGCCTTGCGCCAAACCCCAGTTGAGCCCACTGCCGGCGAGCGCGAAGCCCACCGTGGTGTCGCGCGAAACGTGATAGTCCATGCCGCCGGCAAAGCCATAGTCGCGCGACGTAACGGTGTTCGACCCCACGTTCGCGTTGCCGTCGGTCTTGTTGTAGCCGCCGAAGGCCGAGCCCCACGCCGTCCAGCGTTGATCGAAGGTCGGCGACTTCTGCGATCCCTTCATGACGCCGGCATAAGCGAGCGCCACTTCGGCCGGGAAGCCTTGCTCCCCTTCGGCCGCGAACTGCGACGAGCCGGCGCTGTCGGTGCGGCCGTCGGCGGACGGATCGAGCATGGCGAGCAGGAACTCGTCCATCAGATTAAATGCGCCCTTCTCCGCCGCGCTCGCAAGCTCGCCGTCGATTATGGTGAGCGCGCCGACAAGCTGCAGCCCCGACAGCGTGAACAGGTTCTGGAAGCCCGCCGGCAAAGTGCCGCCCGAGGCGACGAAGGCGTCGATCGCCTTGGCGACATTGACGTCGTTGCCCGGAGCGCCCGGCGGCAGCAGTGACAGCAGCGTCGGTGTCGTTGTCGAGCCGGGTGTCGAGCCGGGTGTCGAGCCGGATGACGAGCCGGATGACGAGCCGGGTGACGAGCCGGGTGAAGACGAGCCGCCATTGAAGGTCAGGATGACGTTGCTGCCGCTGTTACTCACGGTACCGGTCTGCCCATTGTAGGTCACCGAGCCGGCAAAGGCGCCGCTGAGGCTCCCCGCAGTCAGGATGGTGTATGGCGTGCCGTTCGTCACCGTCGAGCCGGTCGCGACCTTCACGCTGGCGCCGCCGAGCGTCGCTGTGCCACTCGCCACCGTCTTGCTGACGCTCGCGCCATTGATCGTCACCATGTAGAACGCCGCGGCATTGAACACGAGGTTGCCGGTGATGTGCAGCGTGCCGCCCGCGGTGCCGGGCGTGCCCGGCTGCAAGGTGCCGCCGGCAAGATTGCTCATCGCCGTCGTAATGGTGCCGGTGCCGGCGAGCGTGCCGGCATTGCTGACGGTCATCGCCGTGGCGCTGTTGCCGGCGCCGTTGATCACCACGGTGCCGGAAACGACGTTGACCTGATTGATGGTGGTGAAGTTATTGGCGTAGGTGAAGGTGTTGCCCGAACCCGGACTGAAGTTGACGGTGTTGCCGCCCGCGGCGGCATTGCCGCCGACGATGTTGCCGTTGACGACGCCGCCGGTGATGTTGAGCACGTCGGCGTTCGCTGAGAGCTTGATGGCGCCGGAGATCAGCCCCGCGCTCTGATTGATGATGATGGCGTTGTTGGCGCCACTCACATCGATCGCTATGCCGCCGGTGCCCGAGATCGTGCCGGAGTTCGAGATCGCGCCGGTGAAGGTTTGCACCGCGTTGTTGACCGCGATGCCGGTCACGGCGACGATCTTGCCGGTATTGGTGATGCCGCCGGCGAACGTCGAGATGACGAGGGTAGCGCCGGTGGCACTACCGCCGACGTATATGCCTTTTCCGGCGGCGTTGATCAAACCGGCATTGAGGATACCACCGGTGAAGTTCGACACCGTGATCGTAGATCCGGCGGCAGAGCCTGCGCCGCCCACCAGAATGCCATGGCTTCCGGCGGTGATGACGCCGCCCGCGCTGTTGACGATGCCGCCGCCGAAGCTATTGACCGAGACCGAGTTGCCAAAGGCGCCGATCGGGACGCCGACGGCGATGCCGATGCCTCCGCTCGTCACAGTGCCGCTGTTCTTGATACCGCCGCTGAAGGTGGAGATGGCGACGCTGTTGCTGGTGTTAGACGTGCCAGCAGCCCCAACGAGGCCGATCACGATGCCGTGCCCTCCGGCTCCGATTTTACCGCTATTGGTCACTCCACCCGAGAACGTCGATAGCGAAATGGCGCCGAGGCTTCTTACGACTATTATTTCGCCGATCACAACCCCTTGCGCTGCCGAAGATGCTGCGGTGATGGTGCCGGCATTGGTAACCCCATTGAGGAAGGCGCCTTGGCCGAACACGGCGGCTTTGGTCCCTGGCGTCGAGATGGTGCCGCCGGTGGTGTTGTTGAGCGCGCTCGACCCGTCGAGATAGACGCCGACTGCCGCGTTACCGGGGCCACCGGTGGGACCAGTCCCGGCGGCGCCGCCGCTGCCGCCGCTGATCGTGCCAGAATTGACGAGCGTACTCGAATTGGTGAGATACGCGCCAATGCCGCCGTCGCCGCCGCTGCCGGCGCCGGCACCGGCACTCGGGTTGCCGCTAGTGCCCGAATTGCCACCATTGCCGCCGGTGCCGCCGGTGATAATGCCCGTGTTGGTGTAAGTGATCCCGGCGCCATTAACGATTACGCCATAGCCGCCCTGGCCGCCGCCGCCACCGCCGGTAGCGGTGGGAAAAAATCCTGTGTGCCCGGCGGACCCGCCCGTACCGCCCGTGCCGCCCGTAATTGGCAGCACATTGCTCCCTGTCGACGTGATCGAGGCTCCGACGCTGCCGCCGCTGCCGCCGTTGCCGCCATTCGCTTGGTTGAAGCTGTCAAGGGCGGAATGGCCGCCCACCCCCCCGAACCTCCAATGATGCCAGCGCCTCCGCCGCCACCGCCGCTGGCGGCTTCTACTCCAGATCCACCATTCGGGTTGTTGCCGGTGCCTGCACCGCCGGAGCCGCCGGTTCCAGTGGTTGACGCGGCGCCCCCGAGGCCACCGGCTTGGTAAACACCTTGGCCAGTAACGGAGCCCCCCGCGCCACCGGCGCCGAGAAACTCCTGCGCGGCGGTGGGTTGGCCAGTAGAGCATGCCGCCGCCGAGCAGCAGGGCTACGCCCGAGGCCGAACCGAGCAAGAACCGCGCGTGGCCGCGCAGCCGCATCCTGTTCATGATCTTGGTTCGTCCTCGGTGTGCAGCCGCGCCCCCACCAGCCAATGCCGCTGCCGCGCTTTGCCGCCCGGCCGCGTCTCTCTGCCACGCTTATTCCAGCCGCAATTTTCCGTTGTCGGATTCCGATTTTCAAGCAAATCTGGCGGAAATGAAAGTATTTCCCCATTTATACGGTCGCTGTGGCTGGCAGGCCACAGGCCCTTGCCTCGTAGGGCAGCGCGCTGACCCCTCAATGTGTCCAATGACACGTCCAGAATGCGGTTTTGTTGCTCGGCGATTCTGCCATTACTCATTTCAAGATTGCTCGTTGCATCTGCGAGTTGGCGGAGCATTTCATTTCGCAGCAACGCCCGGGCCATGGCAGGTCAGGACGTCAATCGCCAGTCATAGCGGCGGCTCACGGGCTCGGGCCGCCGATGGCCGCTTCGCTCTCGTACGGAGGGTCGATCGTTATAGAGATGCCAAGTCCTCTCTTACCGTCGTTAGATACGGTCAGATAAACAGCTTCCAGTGCACCTTCTCTGGTTGCTTGCTTGGGCCTCGCCGTTGTTTTGCGAAATGCCCCAACCGATATTCGCGTGAACAAGATAGCGTTCCATTTGCTGGCTCTTTCTAACGTGAATTTCACTGACGCTAACGTTCAGCGCCGCATTGTTCGTCGACCGGAATACTGGACGCAAATGTCGTCCATGAGCTCACCTACAGATTTCAAGGAAATCTGGCGGTCTAAGTCGAACAACCGCTTGAGGGCTTGCCGCCGCATTCGATACGAGTTAGGCTGAGCCCAGCTTTATCCGCCGCGGCCATCGAGATTTTCACCACCGGGATGACATTAAAATTGTATTTCACTGAAAAGTAATCTTGTGCGACGTATCTAAAATGGCTCTGTTGAGCCGTATTCCCTGGATTGGCCTTGCGGCATTTAGGACAACGTGTTGCAATCGTGTGCGCGCAATGACGAAGACCAAGAGCCAGGAACTCTCAGAGAAATTTACAGATCAGTGGCACCGTTGCCGCGACTGGCTCCTGCCGTACATGCAAAACAGCCAGCCGAAGTTCTTGACAAAAGACGAATTGCGTAGTGCGGCGATGCGTGATCTCAAGGTGTCGAAGAACGCATTCGACCTTGGATGGATAGCGGCTATCGAGGATACAGGCCGTCACGATTGGTACGAGCCACTGCGCCGTCGACTGCGAACAAAAAGCTGAGTGCTCCCCCTCCTCACTATCGACCTCCCGCGGAGCGGGTTAGTGCAATAATGAGGTTTCTGCGACGCCCCTGCACCGAGCGGGGTACCGGAAGTTACGGTGACAGTGCATTAATTGCACGAATAACAGTTACGCAGTTACGGTGACAGTGCATTAATTGCATAAATAACGGCGCCAGCGCATAGGATGGGTGGAGCGAAGTGATACCCATCATTGGGTGATGAGGATGAGTGATAGGTTCGCGAGAGCGAACCCATCCTACGGCCCTACAACGCCAAATCGTAGTGCTCGCTCAGCACCGGCTGGCTCCAG
>CAVZQH010000011.1:0-162060 GCA_963777375.1 uncultured Alphaproteobacteria bacterium | reverse complement strand
GACGCCGTGCTCGGCGGCGATCTGCGGCAGTTGGGCATGCGCGAGGTAGGCGTACGGACTCCGGAAGCGAAATAAAAGTCGATCATGCGTGTCATCGTGGACATCCTCCAGGAGCCAGGCGGGAAGTGGGATGTTTTGTCTGTGCGCGCCAGCGGGTGAGGATTTCAGCCTTCGCCTAGTCGCGCGCAAGATATCATTGGACAGATCGGGATCATTCACGGCGCGCGCGAGGACGATGGCTCCGACCAATGACGCGACGGTCGCCATTGCCTCCTGATCACGTTTCCTTTGCTTAAGCACGGGATCCATTCGGCCGCCGAGGTTCGCGATCATGCCTCGCAAACCGGCGGTGAACCGGTCGTGTACACCGCTGCTCTGACGTCGCATCTCGCAGCATAGGGCCGCGAGGGGGCACCCTCGCTCCGCCGCGTCCCTTAGCCCCCGTGAAAAATACTTGACCACACTAGCTTTTGACAGTCCGGGTTTGGCGCGCTTCCCGCTCCTTGGCGGTTAACGCATCGGTCAATGCTTCCTCGACCAACCGCTCCTTGGAGCCGAACTGGCTGTAGAGACTGCCGCTGAAGTTATCCCCGCCGCGTCGCTCAGCGCGTCGACGCCCTCCGCCCCGGAGATGCCACGCTCCCGCAGAAGACGTGAGGCTGCCAGCAGGATCCGTTCGTGATTTTCAGCCGCTCGCTGTTTAGACACGCGCATGTCGCAGGCTTCCGGCGCCGATGGGGTCTTGACGATTATGATGTTGTCCGTCATCTAATACAATCATGGCGACCGCCATCAAAGCACTTTCTGAGGCTACCATGCCTGGATCGAACACAACGCTCGTCACTGGTGCATCCGCGGGGCTCGGGCGCAGACGGCCGGACGGTGGGGCTGGCGCCGCCACGATCTGACCTCCACCCGGACCGAGCTCTGGGACAAGGCGAGCGTCGACGTCGCGACGTTCTCAACGGAGATGCTTATTGACGTGGAAGGGATGATGGGGGCGGCCTTTTCCGGCCTCGACCAGGGCGAGGTCGTCACGATCCCCTCGCTTCCCGTGCGCGACTGACAGCGGCATGAAGTCGCGCGTCTGGCTCTGGGACCTGATCTCTCGCGCGGACCGAGCGCTCATCAAAGTAAGGACACGACGCCGAACCATCGGGACGAGCCCGCAGGTGTCCTTGGCCGAGTCTGATCATCCCCGCCGTCCCGCGTCGTCGGTGGCCAAGGTCGAAGGAGGGACCGTCGGCGCCTCGTCAGGCAACGGCGAACCTGGGGCGATGACTGGCTGTGGTGGCTACGGGGGCGGTGGCACAAGCCAGCGAAACAGGCCGCCTGTCCCATCTCGATATCAATACCTATGGGAGCAAGGAATATGGCGCAATCCGAAAGGCGTGACAGTCAGCCTTCGGCACAAGACGTCGCGCTGATCGTTGGCGGCGGACCCGGCATCAGTGCCAGTTGCGCCAGACTGTTCGCCCAAAGTGGCATGCGTGTCGGGATCGCGGCCAGGACCCGGACAAAGCGGTCCTGCTGGATCTCGAAAAGACGCATGGCGTGCGCCGATACACGTCCGACGCTGGCGATCCAACGTCCGTGGACCAGCTGTTCCAGCATATTTTCGAGACCTGGGGCCTCCAACGCTTGTGGTGCACAACATCGACGGCCGGGTTCCCGCCGATTTCGGCAAGAAGATCACCGAAGCCGATCCGGGCATGGCGCTCGACACGCTTCGCAATGCGGCGTTCAGCGCGTTTTTGGTCGGTCAGCAGGCGGCGCGACTTATGCTCGAAAGCAACCTCAACGCCAATGGCGCCAGGGGGACGATCATCTTTACGAACGCGAGTGCGGCGCTCAAGGGGTTCCCGGCAAGCGGTGCCTTTGCGATGGCGTGCCATGCGAAGTCAGGACTTGCGCAGAGCATGGCAAGAGAATTGATGCCGCAAGGTATCCACGTAGCGAATCTACCGATTGACGCAGCGATTGGCTGGACACAGGAAGACGGTACGCGCGCGCACCGGCGAGCAGGTGCGGCCGTTGACGACAACATGGTCGCCCTGACCGCGTCGCGGAAACCTATCTGCATCTGCATCGCCAGCATCGGTCGACCTGGACGTTCGAGGTGGTGCTCCGGCCTGGGTCGAGAGATGGTGACCGCGGCGGATGGCGGACGTGGGGCGCTTCCAGGAGGCTGGGCGGACGTGAACCTGACGGCGGCCGAGAATGTCGCAAAAGAGGTTCGCGGGGAGAGCGGGTTCTCGACGTGCGGGTGCGCAAGCTTTCCGCCGTTTGGGTCGGGTCCGGGCCCGCCAGGGGGACACGCAACGCGGTCTTCTCCTGCTGCAAGCTGTTCTATGTTTGCGACATCCTGGGCGGGATGGCGGCGACGGGACTGGAGACCTCGGAAATAGAGTGGTTCCCTGAAGGTGATACCGGAGCTGTCCCGCATCGGATCATGATCTACTGCTCCTTACTGGCACCGATCGCATCGCCCAACCGGGCATCTTCATTGCGGTGCCTTTGCCTTGAGTATTCGAGCTGCACGGCAACGAAGTCGGCTGTGCGCATTCCATAGCGGGTCGCGATTCGCGCGGGCCTGGTCCAACGCGTCTGCGGTGGCCGGTCCCCGATCGCCGGAAGCAGCCGCTCCGCGGGCCAGTCCGTGGCGACCTGATCGGGGAAAATGCGGATGCCGTTGCGGGTCTGCTTCGCGCCGGCACTGCCGGCGAACGTCACCGCGCGCGAGCGATAGGTCCGCGACCAGGCGTCCGCAACGAGGGCGAGCGACACTTCGTCGATGCCGGGCGTAAGTGCAATGCCGAGCTGCTCGCGGTTCCAGAACGCGAGCGGTTGCCGATCGCCGTCAACGCGAACGGGCGCGTGAACTGAAACGCATTACCGTCGTGGCTCGCGTCCCAATCCATAAGGCCTAGACCCCGGCCGACTGCCCGGGCCTTGTCCCGGCCGGCGATGGCCTCGATCAGGGTGAGCGACATCGGCATGGACGCGGTGATCCCGGTGGTCGTCGCAACGCCCTGTCACCACAAGCCGCCGGTCCGCGACATAGTGGATCGTGGGATGCTCGTCGCGCAGCTCTTTGAGAAAATACCAGCGGGTCGTCGCCCGCTTGCCGTCGAGCAGTCCGGCGGCGCCGACGACCTTGGCTCCCGCGCAGACGCCGATGACGATCGCATCCTTCGCCGCCTGGCTCCTGATCCATTGCAGGACCGCCGGGTCGTCGTCGCGGCTCATGGCGGGGACGATGACATAGTCTGCGCCTTCCGGATGCCGCGCATCGAACTCCGCGAGCGTCGGCTGCGGCTCGATCTTGAGCGCTGGAAAAGGCGTCACCGGCCCCGGCTCCGTGGCCAGCGCCAGCACATCGGCGACATCGGCGCGCCGCAGGATGCCGTAGGGCATGAGATAGTGCGTGGCCTCGGTGGCGCATTGACGCCGATGTTCGCGATCAGCGGGCGCTGGCGTTTCGGAGGCTTCAAGGGCGAACGCCGCCATCTCATTTTGCCTGGCTCCATGGTCCCAGTTTCACCCCGGCTGAACGATGCGGCCCGGCCGCCCGATTCCCGCTGGGTCAGCCATCCTCCTTCGACCCCCGCCCACCACGGACAGGACATCCGGCAACGGCCGCTGACGCTGAGCGCCTCCGGCGACGGCGCCGTCATCCAGAGATCCATCTCTTCCGGCGTCGTGAGGATCACCGGCATCGCCTTCGGGTGGTACGTCGCGACCATGGTGTTCGGCTCGGTGGTGAGAAACGCCAACAGCTCATTGGTTATCTCGCCCTCCGTCACCTTTCGCACCGAGGTCCAGTGCGTCCAGATGCCGGCGAAGCAGGCCAGCGGGCGCGTCTCGTCGAGCGCGAACCAGATCGGCGGGCACGCCCCGTCCGGCAGCAGCTCGTTCCCCGCGAAACTCGTGAAAGGCACGACGCAGCGGCTCTCATTCCCGAGCCAGCGCCGCCAGTGCGACGACTACGCATTGCGGATGTTGGTTACGCCCGGATCGGATGTCCTGCCCTTCAGCGCGAACACGGGCGTCGGCATGCCCCAGCGCGCCATGATCAGCTCGCGGCCTTCGGGTCCGTTACGCACGATCGAGGCCGCATAATCGGGGAAGATGCCGGGCAGTGGCGGCATGTTGCCGGTGCGGTCGTTCAACGCACCGGTCATCGCGCGGATCGCCTGCTGACCCTTAGTAACGCTGTAGCGATTGCACATGCCTGGCAGGGTGACGGGGTGGCTGTCGGCAGTCTATCCGATGGATGTCGCCGACCCGGCTCGCTGCCTGGCCCGGCGGCATTGTGGCCGCTGACGGCTCCGGCTTGCGATGCCCTCGCTGGAGGACCGACAGACTGCTGGCCGGGGGCCGCCGCATCAGCACGAAGCCGCACCGCTCGAGGTGATGGACGAGCCGCTCGGCGGTGATCTGGGACATCATTTCATCCGATCGTGAATCCTCTTGCGGCCTTCGAACCGCAGCGCGAAACAAGGGCTTCTTTGACCTCACCAGGGGCCGCGGGGCGGAATCCCGCGGTCGCAATCCCAATCTGGCCGACGATGAAAGCCATCGGCGTGTCGCCCCCTTCCGGGCGTCCGAAGCGCAGGACGTCACGCTGCCGCGCCTGAGGGGGCCGAGCCGGCTCGATATGCCCGGGGTCGCTACTTCGCCGATCTCCGAAAAGGAGTTGAACAGACCGGGGCATCGATCCTGCCGAGGTGCCCAGCGTGGATCTCGCTATGCGCTACGACCCGAGCGCCTGGCTAAACAGAAACTGCTTGCCGATCCTTGGCGGGTTGGATGGTGCAGGTGAACCCAAGCTTGGCGATCTGGCGGACGAGGCGATTGGCTTGATCCTCGGGTGAGGCGCGGCGGAAATGGTCGGCGCCGAGATCTTGGTAGAAAGTGCCGTCGCGAAGCATGTGATAGGCGGTGGTCAGGATAGAGGCGGCAACGGCACAAATGGCCTTGTCCCGCGCGATCTCGTCCAGAATGGCGGGGAGACTTTTTTAAAATGCTCGATGGCGCCTGCGGCCTGCGCATGGTGACGCGGACGCGCCGACAGCTTGCGATATCCCATGGCGCGCAGTTCGCGGCTGAGCGTCTGCTTGGCCACGCTGACCTGGAACTCGTCCCGGACCCACTGGCACAGGTCGATGATCCGCCAGCGGACCACGCCATGGATCGCAGGGATCGGCCCGCTCTCGATCACCCGGGCCAGCGCCGCGCGATGCCTGTCGTTCAGCCGGGGCGGCTGACCGGGCGCCTTGCGGTCGATCAAGCCGTCGGGGCCGCTCGCGGTGAACTTGACCACCCAGTCACCCACGATCTGCAGCGTCACGCCACCGATCCGGGCGGCCTCGGTGCGGCTCGCGCCGTCGTAGATTTCGCCCAGCGCCAGAAGCCGACGCGCCTGCGGCCCATCCTTCGTTCCGCGCGCGGCGGATCTCAACTGCGCTGCATCGAAATCAGCCCGGAGTGGGATCGGCATGGCGAACCTCCTGTGTTCGCCATCCTTGAATCAGACCCATCCCGCGTCGGGGAAGCCCCGAGTTACATACTCAGAGACTTGGTATTAGTTCTGCACCGGAATGACGACCCGCCGTGGATGAAACTTGTGGCATTGTCTGCCGGTCGTCGGCGGAGAGGTCGGCTTCTTCTATGGTGCGAGCGAGCCCGCGTATTAGTTGGACCCGGGGCAGCACCCCCGATTGCGCCATGGGCCGCGAGGTCCGGGAGCGCGTTGTTTAGACTTTGATCCAGGGATGCCCTGCGTCGGCGGCGGGAACGATGGAGGGGGTCATGGAGGTTCTCTATCCGCGCTGCGCTGGCCTCGATGTGCATAAGGACAGCGTTGTGGCGGGCGTCCGCTTGGCTGGTTACGGGCCAACCGAGGTCCGCACGTTCGACACGACGACGCCCGGACTGCTGGCATTGTCGGCGTGGCTCTACGAGCAGCGCTGCAGCCACGTGGCGATGGAGGCGACCGGCGTCTACTGGAAGCCGGTCTGGCACGTGCTGTCGGACGGCGAGTTCACGCTGATCCTGGCCAATGCGGCTCACGTGAGGAACGTACCCGGCCGCAAGACCGATGTCGCCGATGCGCTGTGGTTGGCCGACCTGCTGGCGCACGGCCTGATCCGGTCGAGCTTCGTGCCGGAGCAGCCGACGCAGGAGCTGCGCGCACTGCTCCGTACCCGCAAGCAGTTGGTGCGCGAGCAGGCCAGTCACGTGCAACGGCTGCAGAAGACGCTGGAAGATGCCAACCTCAAGCTCAGCTCGGTGTTGACCCAAATCATGGGCGTCAGTGGCCGTGCCATCCTGCAGGCGCTGATCGACGGCGAGCGCGATCCGGACAAGCTGCTCACCCTGGTGCAGCGCGGCGTCAAGGCGCCCCCGGAGAAGCTGCGCGCCGCTCTGCAGGGGCGCATCACGGAGCGGCATCGCTTCCTGCTGCGTCTGCATTTGCGTCAGGTCGACGCGCTCGATGTCGCAATTGCCGAGATCGACGCGGAGGTGGACCGTGATCTCGACTCTTTCCGTCACGCGGTCCGTCTGCTGCGGACCATCCCGGGCGTCAGCGACCTGACCGCACAGGTCATCGTCTCCGAGATCGGCACCGACATGGCCCGCTTCCCGACCGCAGGCCATCTGATCTCCTGGGCCGGACTGTGCCCGCGCAACGACGAGAGCGCCGGCAAGCGGCGCTCCACCCGGCTGCGCAAGGGTGCACCTTGGCTGAAGACGACCCTGGTGCAGTGTGCGTGGGCGGCCAGCCACAAAAAGGCCAGCTACCTGCAAGCTCAATTCCAACGCCTGCGTCATCGCCGCGGACCCAAGAAGGCCATTTGTGCCGTTGCCGCCTCGATCCTGACCACCGCCTATCACATGCTTCGCGACGGCACTTTCTACCAAGATCTCGGCGCCGACCATTTCCGCCGCGCCTCACCCGAGGATCAAGCCAATCGCCTCGTCCGCCAGATCGCCAAGCTTGGGTTCACCTGCACCATCCAACCCGCCAAGGATCGGCAAGCAGTTTCTGTTTAGCTGCGGTTTGCCGCAGATCCCCTTCACCCATTCGTTGGCACAGGCCGGCGCGTACCCTGATCGCTTTGTCCGGGCGTTCTCCCATCGGATCGGGAATACATCCGATCGGCCGGCGAAACGCTGGCGGAAAAGGCCGATCTTCTGGTCCGAGGGCGATGACGCTGTGACCATCACGGATGTGGCGACAGCGTTCACCCGCGGAGGCAAGTGCGACGTTGCAGCGCGATGGTCAGGATCGCCCAGTATCTCTGCGGGACGGGGGAACCCCGTCATCAGCATTCATACGGCAGCGCTTCCATCCGCCTGCCCTGGGAGAGGATGGCCGCGTTTCGCGGACCACCAACCCGTCGTTTGAAGGGACGAACCGATCGTTGCGCATTCCGTTGATCGTGAACGGCCTGGTTCGCCTGCAGCCGTCCCTTACCGGGTCATTGGCGGAGGCAATCCAGCAAGGCGGCGCATCTACTTCGGCTCGGTCACCCGGATAAGCCGGTCATGCGCCGAGTCGGCACCCCACACCACGCCCGGACGGCCGAGCAACTGGCGGATCCAGACCTCGCCCCTCTGTCCGGCGATGCGGCTGAACTGGCCGGTGGCGGGATCGAACCGCAGCAGCGTGGCGGCACCGAAGTCGCTCACCCAGACGATGTCATGTTGATCGACATAGATCGCGTAGGGCTGCGGCTGAGTGCCGGGCAGGCGCCAGGACCGCCAAACCTTCTGGTCAGGGTCGAACCGAGCAATCTGTCCTGCTTGGAACTCGCTGATCCACAGCGCGCCGTGTAAATCCGACCAGATGCGGCGGGCGCCCTGTTGGGACGTCGGCGGCTCGATCACCGTAGCCGCTCCCGTCGTCGGATCGACGCGTGCGATGTAGCTACCCGCCAGCGAGGCAAAGTAGACCGCGCCTTCGGGCGTGGTGGTGATGCCATAGGGTCCTGAACCGCGCGGCGCGTCCCAGACGCGCACCTCGCCTGATCCTGGGTCCACCCGGCCATAGACCCCCTCCTGGCCGGTGAACCAGAGCGTGCCCGAGTGGTCGAACGTCGCGGTGTTGAGGTTGGCCCCGGCCCGGTTGGTGGGGAGTGGGAAGCTGCGGATCGCGTGCGTAGCCGGATCGACGCGCAGGATCGCGTTGAGACCGCCATCCGTCACCCATGGCGCACCGTCCGTGCCAATAATCACGCCGTGCGGCGCCGAGCCTTTGCCGAGCGGGAACTCGTCCACATGGCCAGTGCGCGGGTCGAGGTGGCCGAGTGCACCGGCGGCCTGGGCGGTGAACCACACCGTTCCGTCCGATGCCGGCGCGACGTCGTGTGGGCCGCTGCCCTCGGGAACCGGAAACTCGGTCCAGCTGGGTGCGGCGTCAGCGCGTCCCACCCAGCCAAGCAGGAGCAGTAACATCAATCGGATGAGCATGGTCATCGCAGCCCTCCCCGGCGGCCTCGCGGGCTGCCCCGCTGTCGGCTACCCGGAGATAGGACGCCGGGGAGGCACGTCCTATAGCCACCCTGGTCGGTCGCGCGCCCCAGCCAGGGACTACCCTGCGGCCGACCGTAGAATCGCAGTGTTAGGCAGGTTGCTCGCCGCTTGGTTCCAGGAAGGTCGCCGATGTTGCGTCGACCGCCAGACCAGGAACTCGGTCCGGTATGGACAAGGGCCGTCGCCTTCGTCGCTGCGCTTTATTTGCTGAGCCGCCTATGGACGCGCCGGCACGTCACCCGAATGGTTCAGGCCGCCGTAATGGTCGTGAAAGCCAGGCCGAGTCGGGAGCCAAGAGGCCGCCGGCTGCGTCCCGGCCGTAGCCTGCGGCACCAGGCTCCCCGGCGGCACTTGGCCGTTCTGCGCGTCCAGCTGCTTTTTGATCTCCTGCAGCCGCTGCGCGACGTTCGGTTCCTCGCCAGGCCCTTCGCTCCCCTCTGTAGTCAGCTGCGATGGGGGCGGGCCTTCGGCCTGCGGGTTGGCCGGCGACGGGGCCTTCTCCGCCGCGGGTGGCTGCGCAACCGGCGCCGCTTCGAGCGTTTCGATGCCGGCTTCCGACCCGGCACCTTCGGTGGCGGGCAGAGTCCTGGTTGACCGGTGGCGACACAAGGCCCAGAGCCGGTGGCGCGGGCTGGGTCACCTCCGGCTGCTCGATCGCCGGAGGTTCAGACCGCGGTTCGATCGGTCCCCGATCCAAGGCCATCGGGGAGTGCAACGGTACAGGTCCCACAGTCGGATAGCCAAGGCTTGAGCCGGAGGGCGGGTAGAGAGGAATCGGATACCCACTCAACTGCTCTCCAGCACAACCGAACAACGCGAGCACGGACAGCAGAAGAAGCATTCGCGCCATGGTTCTCCTCCGCGCCAATGAAGCAGCCAGCACGAAAACGCCGAAACGGGGGGCATGCTAAGCGCAACCGTCGGCTCGATCACCATAACAGTCTCTGCCTGGGCGGCTTGGTGCTGGCGATGTCGCTGCGTGAGCGCGGCGTCCCCTGCGCCGTGTTCGAGGCGGCGAACGAAGTTCGCGAGCTGGGCGTCGGCATCAATCTCCTACCCCATGCGGTGCGCGAGCTGGCTGCGCTGGTCTCTGTCCGCACTCGACGCGGCCGCCATCCGAACCCGCGGCTGCGGTACCTGGATCGGTTCGGCAACGTGATCTGGGCCGAGCCGCGCGGCTTGCACGCAGGGCATGATGTGCCGCAATACTCCATCCATCGTGGCCGCCTGCACGGCGTCCTCTGGCGCGCTTCGCTGGGACCGACGTCCGCGTGAGCGAGGAGCGGCGACGTGCTGGTGGGCGCGGACGGCATCCATTCGGTGTTGCGCGCGACCCTCCACCCGGACGGCGGCGGCATCCGCTGGCATCCCTGCCCTGCCCTCATGCTTCCTGCGCGCTACCGCCAGAGACCCGGGCGAGGATCAGCGCGAACAGAATGATCGCACCGTAGGCCGCGTCGATCCAGAACGCCGGAACCTGCGCGAGCGTAGAACGTTCTGCAAAATCCCAAGCAGCAGGACGCCGGTCAGGGCGCCAATCAGCCGGCCGCGGCCGCCGTACAGGCTGATGCCGCCGATCACCGAAGCAGAAGAATCGTAGAAGATCAGGTTCTGGCCCTGGCTCGACACCACCGAGGCGATGCGCCCGCTCAACATCAGCCCGGCGAGCGAGGCAACCAGGCCGCCCACGTCACATACACTGAAATTGAAATCGGGGTTGAAACCACCACCGGGGCGCGCACTGGCGCCGGCGCCAAACCCCTCGAAGCCTTGGAATTTGGGCTTGCCCTCGGCGTCGATCTCGCCGCGGTCGAACGCCTTGCGCTTGTCCTCGTCGCCAAGGAGTTCGTGGGCGGCATTGAGCTCGGCAAAGCGCGTCGCCGCCTTCGGATCGTTCTTGTTGGCGTCGGGATGCAGCTTCTTGGCAAGGCGCCGGTAGGCGCTCTTGATGTCGGCCGCACTCGCTTTGCGATCGACGCCAAGAATCTCATAGGGATCGCGCATCCCCCATGGACTCCGCTTGAAGTTTTCGGGCCGGCCCCGCCCGCCCACAGCGCTCAATGTGGGATGAATGCGGCCGTCGCGCAATGCAACGCCGAATCGGCGCGCTCGAGCGCGATGATAGCCGGTCAGGACTGCTTCGAGGGCTTCAGGCTTTTGACTTCCCACTTGCCGCCGGCTGGTGCGGCAGGCGGCGCCCTGCAGCCAGTCCTGCGATCCGCCGTGCACGTAGCTCGCGAGGAAATCGCGGCACGACAGGCCGCCTTCGCTATAGGAGGTGGCGAGCGGGGTGATGTTGCCGCCGGCGCCGGTTTGCGGGTTCTGCCACGGCACGCTGGCGTCCTTGCCGCCGCGCGGCCAGCACGTCGGAGGCGGCCGCACGCGCATAGGCGAGATCGAATTCGGAGGGCCGGCCGGCATCGGCCGACGCGCTGGCTCGCGTCGCCGGACGGCTGATCGAGCCGGTCTGCTCGACGTCCGCGTCGTCCTTCGAAACCAGCGAACGCGAGCCGATAGGAACAGCCGGCCGCCGGCGAGCGCCGCACAGCACCGACCGCGACGACAGCGAGCCAGCGCAACGGCCGACATAGGCGCGAGCGCCGCGGCTCCACTATATAATGGAGGCCGGCGGCTCGCTTCCCGATCGCCCCACGCGAGCACTTGGGTACTCCGCAGCAATGTCCGACGCAGCGCCGATTGAACACCCGACAGGGTTAACGGGCGGTGACTTCACCGAGGCCGACGAGCCGTTGCGGCTGTTCGCGGACTGGTTCGCCGAGGCCAAGCGCGCCGAGCCGGTCAATCCCGACGCCATGGCGCTCGCGACCGTCGATGCCGACGGGCTGCCCAATGCGCGGATGGTGCTGCTGAAGGGCTTCGACGAGCGCGGCTTCGTGTTCTACACCAACATCGACAGCGTGAAGGGCCACGAGCTTGACGGCCGCGCCGAAGGCGGCGCTGACGTTCTATTGGAAGTCGCTGCAGCGCCAGGTGCGCGCGCGCGGCAGCGTGGAAGCGGTGTCGAAGGAAGAGGCCGACGCCTATTTCGCCACGCGCTCGCGCATGGCGCAGATCGGCGCCTGGGCCAGCAAGCAATCGTCGGCGCTGGAAAGCCGCCTGGCGTTCGAGAAGGCGATCGCGCTCTACACCGCGAAATTCGCGATCGGCACGGTGCCGCGGCCGCCGTACTGGTCGGGCTATCGCGTCGTGCCGCAGGAGATCGAGTTCTGGCAGGAGCGGCCGTTCCGGCTGCACGACCGCATCGCGTTTCACGCGCGCGAGCCTGACCGCGCCGTGGACGCAAGACGCGGCTTTATCCGTGAGCTAAGAATCAACGACGATGGCGACACGACCAACCAGCCGCGCCGCACGCTGCTGCTCACCGGAGCCAGCCGCGGCATCGGCCACGCCACGGTGAAGCGCTTCTCGGCCGCCGGCTGGCGCGTCATCACCTGCTCGCGGCATCCGTTTCCGGAAAACTGCCCGTGGGAGGCGGGGCCGGAGGACCACATCCAGGTCGATCTTGCCGGATCCCGAAAACACCGAGGCAGGCGATCGCGGAGACCAAGCGGCGGCTCGCATGGCGAACTGCATGCGCTGGTCAACAATGCCGCGATCTCGCCGAAGGCCGACGGCGGCAAGCGGCTCGGCTCGATCGAGACCTCGCGCGACGACTGGCACCACATTTTCCAGGTGAATTTCTTTGCGCCGATCATGCTGGCGCGCGGCCTGCTCGACGAGCTCGAAGGCCGCCAAGGGCTCGGTCGTCAACGTCACCTCGATCGCCGGCTCGCGCGTGCATCCGTTCGCCGGCGCGGCCTATGCGACCTCGAAGGCGGCGCTCGCCGCGCTGACCCGCGAGATGGCGGCCGACTTCGGCCCGCTCGGCGTCCGCGTCAACGCCATCGCGCCGGGCGAGATCGACACCGCGATGCTGTCGCCCGGCACCGAAAAGATCGTCGAGCACATCCCGATGCACCGCCTCGGCACGCCGGACGAGGTGGCGAAGATCATCTACGTGCTGTGCACGGAGACCTCGTCCTACGTCAACGGCGCCGAAATCCACATCAACGGCGGCCAGCACGTGTGATCTGGGCGCCCCACGCCAGTCACACATCGGAGCTTCTGTACGCGTCCAATAATCTGAGTGGCACGATAGCTAAATGACGCGGCTGTCGAGGATGCGGTCGCTGGCGGCGATCCGCGCCGAGGCGTTTCGTCGCCAGCTCCAATCGCGCAGCGGCAAGATCGTCGGCGTGCGGACGGATTGTTCGTCCTGCATCCATTGGTACGAGAATGTGTAGACGAAGGCGCAACCGCGCGTAGCGCATCTGCGAATAACGCATCAGCCGCGCCTCGATCGGAACATCGTCGGCAAGCATCTCGCGCGCGAGCACGTAGCCGTCCTCCGCCGCCATCGCCGCACCTTGGGTCAGGTGCGGCGGAAATGTGTGCGCGGCATCGCCGCCGATGACGACGCGGCCGCGGAACCACGGCCACGGCAGCAACATCGGCTCGATCGGGCTGTAGACGATGTCGGAGTTTGCGTCGAGCGACGCCGCGACCTCGGCGACGTAGCTGCCGATACTGCGCCAGGCGCGCCTTGAACAAATCCGGATAGTCCTGCGCGCCTGAAAACCGCGTCCGCGCGCCTCGGGGCGGATGTGGAAGATATACATGAGTTCGTCGCCCAGCGGCATGGCGCCGGTCTTGCTGCCGATGCCCTGCAAGAACTCCATGCCGCGCACATCATCGCGGCCGCGGCGCTTGCACGCGCCAAGCGCCGTAGCCGGACGGACGCGGCGCGAATGCCGTGCCGACGAGATGCAGCCGGTGCTCGACCGGATGCCGTCGAAGCCCGCGAGCAGATCGAAAGTTTCCGTGCGGCCGTCGGAAAATACCACGGTAACCGGTCTTGTTCGTCTTGAATTTCGCTCACTGTGAGTCCGGTACGCACTTCCACGCCGGCGCGCTCGGCCGCTGCCAACAGGATTTCGTGCAGCCGCAAGCGCGACAGGGCGCAGAACGCCGGCACCGCCTCGTCGCCGAGCAGGAATTTGTGCTCGGCGATCAGCTCGCGATTGGCATCGAAGATATACATGCGATCATAGGCGAACCCGCCGCCAGATATTTCCGAGCAGAACGCCGAGCGCGTCATAGACGCGCAGCGCGTTTGCCGGCTGGCCGAGACCGACGCCCGGCACATCGAAAGCCGGCCGCCGCTCGATCAGCACGGCCTCGACGCCGCGCTGCGCGAAGGCCGTGGCGGCGGTCAGGCCGCCGACGCCGCCGCCTACCACCAGCACCCGTCGAATGTCGCTCATTACCGTCTGGCGTTTGCGGCCGCGCCGGCGTCAATGTGCGCGCGGTTTGACAGATTATCTGACAATAACGAGTATCGAATTCTCCGCAAAGGATTTGGCGAAGGACTTGCCGCCGATGAATATCAAAATCCGCCGGACCTTTGTGCTGATCGAAGAACGCCGCGAGGAGGCCGGCCGCGCCGCCAACCAGCCCTTGCGCCGCGTGGCTGCGGTTGCGGTGGTGGAAAATCCGTATGCCGGGCGCTACGTCGATGATCTCGCGCCGATGATCGCGGGCAGCGTCACGCTCGGCAAAGAACTCGGCGCCCTCGCGCTAGCCGCGCTTGGCGAGCACGAGGTGCAGAGCTACGGCAAGGGCGGCCTTGTCGGCATGAATGGCGAGCAAGAGCATGCCAATGCCCTGCTGACGACGGCGTTTGCCAACCCCATTCGCGATTTGCTCGGCGGCGCCGATGCGTGGATTTCGTCCTTTACCAAGAGGGCGGGTCCCGGAACCGCGATCGACATTCCGATGAATCACAAAGACGACATCTACGTGCGTTCCCATTACGACGGCATGTCGGTGGTGCTGGCGGATGCGCCGATGCCCGATGAGGTGGCCGTTATCCTTTGTCTTGCCAATCGTGGCCGGCTCAATGCGCGCGTCGGCGGTCTCACGCACGAGGAGGTCGCCGCGCGCAAAGGCGCCACACGGTCCTGATGCGATGAAACTCGCGATCTTCAATATCGGAAAAATCCTCAGCGGCGATATCGCCGCCCCCGTCGCCGCCGGCGATACCATCGTCATCGACGATGGCAAAATCCTTTCGGTCGGAACCGGCGGCAACGTTGCGGACTGCGAGGTGGCGATCGACGCCGGCGGCATGATGGCAATGCCCGGCCTCATCGATTCCCATGTCCATATTACGTTCGGCGACTACACCCCGCGCCAGAAGACCGTCGGCTTTCTCGAAAGCTATACCCACGGCGGCGTAACCACTTGCATCAGCGCCTCCGAGGTCCACGTTCCCGGCCGGCCGCGCGATCCTGCCGGCGTCAAGGCCTTGGCGATCGCGGCGCGAAAATCATTCGAGACCTATCGTCCGGGCGGCATGCGCGTTCATGCCGGTTCGGTCATTCTTGAACCGGGCCTGGTGGATGCCGATTTCGCAGAGCTTGCCCAACAAGGAGTATGGCTGGCAAAAGCGGGATTTGGCGCGTTCGCGACTCCTTACGAATACGCGCCCTACGTCGCGATGGCGAAACGCCACGGCATGGTCACGATGGTGCACACCGGCGGCTCGTCGATTCCGGGCTCGGCCGGGATTTGGGCCGATCACGTGCTCAAGATGCAGCCGCACGTGTCCTATCACGTCAACGGCGGCCCCATCGCCATGCCCGACGAGGATTTCCCGCGTCTCGTGAACGAAAGCGACCTTGCGATGCAGGTCTGCACCGCGGGAAATCTGCGCACCACGTTGCTGGTGGCAAAATTGCTCAGAGAGGCCGGCCAGCAAGAGCGGCTTCTCATCGCCACAGACACGCCGACCGGCAGCGGCATCATGCCCCTCGGCATGCTTTACACCATGAGCCATCTCGCCTCACTGGCGAGCGTCGCACCGGAAATCACGGTGGCGATGGCGACCGGAAACAACGCCAAGGTTTACCGGCTCAACAGCGGCCTGCTTGCCGCGGGGCGCGACGCCGATATTGTCTTGGTCGACGGCTGCCTCGGCGGCTCGCAGAACGACGCGCTGTCGGCATTGCGAAACGGCGACATTATGGGTGTCGGTGCGGTGATTACCAGCGGCATTCCGCGCTTCGTCGGACGCAGCCGCAATACGCCGGAGACAATCCGGCGCGCCAAAGTCGCGCACTCGCGCATCCCGCAAAATTTCAGCGGCGAGGGTTGACTTGCCAGCTCCCGCTGCTCGCGGTTCCGTTGTGCTGGCCGGCGTGACGAGCCGGAGTCGCCGCTCAACCATACAAAAAATCCAGCACCGCGGTTTCGGCCAGCACCGCTTCGGGAATGCTGTGGCGCTGCCGAGCGGGCGCGCTCTTCAGCGGTCTGCGTCGCCTGCAGGTAAGCGCCGAGGTGGCGCGCGCGCTCGATGATGCGGTTGCCTTCCGGCAGCCGCTGCGCCTCGAAGCGGCGCAGCGCCGGCCTCGACGTCGTCGGCGTCGAGCGCCGCGGCGAGCGCCGCCGCATCGTCGGCGGCCTTGGACACGCCGGCCGCCGACGTGCGGCCGCGCCACGAACGCGGCATCGCCGATGATGGCGACGCGGCCGAAAGCGAGCCGCGGACTTGCGAGATCGTAGATCGGCTGCAGGATCGGCTCGTCGATCAGCCGCACGATTTCGCGGAATTGCGGCGCCAGCAGCCGCTCCGCCGCGGCGCGCATCGCGGCGATGGCGTCGCCGCGAATGAGCGGCGGCGGGATCGAGATCGAATGGGTGACGCCGCGCTCGTCGGTCAGGAGCCACGGCAGCTCGCCGGCCTCGTCGGCCGGCCGGTACCACACCACGTTGTAGCGGCGCTGCCCGGCGCCGCAGGTCGTTGTCGGGGCCGGCGACCGGATAGCCCAGACACTGCTCGCCGGGCGGCAGGCAGAACACCATCATCTCGAACAGCTCGCGATGGATCGCCGGCGGGATCGCGCTCTCGGGCAGCAGCGCGCGCCAAGCCACGTAGCCGGCATAAAGCGGCACAACGTCGGGCAGGCATTGCTGGCGCACCGTCGAGCGCAGGCCGTCGGCGCCGATCAGGACGTCGCCCTCCACCGCGCGGCCGTCGCTCAAATGGGCAACGACGCCGTCGTCGGCTCTGCTCGAACGCCGTCAGGCCGACGCCCGCGATGATAGCGCTCCGGCGGGAAGGCATCGCGCAGCACGCGGTAGACGCGCTCCCAGGCCGTCAGCACCTGCGGACATTCGATGGTCGCGGTCGACTCGCCCGGCCGCGATCGAGGATTTTGCGCGTCGTGATCGCGACGCCGAGATCGCTGCGTGTCGAGGCCGAGCGCGTCGCATGCCGCGCGATCAGTTCGGCTTGCGCCACGATGCCGGCGCCGCGGCCGGCACAGCTCGCTGTCGACGCGCTCGAAAATATCGACGTCCCAGCCGCGCCGCGCCAGCATGATGCCGGCCAGCAGCCCGCTCATCGAGCCGCCGATGATCGAGCGCGCGGCGCTGCCTGGTTCATGCGGCAAATCCTGCTATTTCCGGCCTTTGCCAGTCGCGAAAGGTTTTCTATATTGTGCCAATAATCTGCGGAGGAACGCCATGGCTCTGAGCATGCTGGACAAGACGACCGACCGCGCCGACAAATCGGCGTGGCCGCCCGCCATCGCGGCCGAGTTCGAGCGCGAGCAGGCACAACAACAACGGCTGCGTCGGCACCACGCTGCTCTCGGAGAGCGACCGCGTCCGGGTCTGGATCATCCGGCTCGCCCCCGGCGAGCGCATCGGCTTCCACCGCCATGTGCTCGATTATTTCTGGACCTCGGTGTCCGGCGGCCGCGGCCGCCAGCACGTCCATGACGGCACCACCGTCGAATACACCTATCAGCCGGGCGAAACCCGCCACGAGACCTATGGGCCCGGCGAATACAAGGTCCACGACCTGGAAAATCTCGGCGACAAGGAGATGGTCTTCATGACCATCGAATTCCTCAACAGCGCCAACAAGCCGCTGGCCATCCCCGACACCGTGCGCGCCGCGGCGTAATGCCCGATCGCTCGTCCTGCCCGCGGCGAAGAGTCGGAATGGGCACAATCCGCCTGCTCGACGTTGCCAAGGCTGCTCAAGCGCCGACGTAGCGCGGTGACCTCGCGCACTGAGCGCGGCGCAAGCCTTTGACGGCCAAAGCAAGCCGCTTCCTGCACACTCGCGCGCGGGGCTGAGTGGCTGAGTAATGATCTTTTCGTTCGATCTTCTCATCAATGCCGATCATCTCGGGCATCCTGATCGGCGGCTTCTATGCCGCCGTGACGGCCGGCGTGTCGCTGTCGTTCGGCATTCTCGACATCGTCAATATCGCCCATCCCGGCCTTCATCATCCTCGGCTCCTACGTCGCCTACATCGTCAACGCCACGCTTCGGGCTCGATCCGATCCTCACCGCATCGTCGTGACTGCCGGCGTTCTACGTGCTCGGCGCCGGCATCTATCAGGTCTATTACGTCGTCGTTCGAGAAGCGCGGCCAGGAATCGCTGCGCGGGCTCGCCTTCTTCTTCGGCCTGCTGTTCATCACCGAAGTGACGCTGGTGCTCTATTTCGGCGTCGATTATCGCTACGTCGAGGCGCCCTATATCGGCCCGACCTGGCATTTCGGCTACGTCGATCTGCCGTTGCGCATGCTGGTGCCGTGCCTGGTGTCGCTGCTGCTGATCGCGGTGCTGCAGCTCATGCTCACGCGCACCTTCATCGGCCGCGCCATCATGGCGGTGGCGCAGGATCAGCTCGCGCTGCGGCTGATGGCGGTCGATCCGATCCGCATCAAGCGCATCGCGTTCGGCATTTCGATCGCGACCGCGTCGCTCGCCGGCGCCTTTCTCATCATCATCCAGCCGGTCGAGCCGTCGGTCGGCCGCGAATATATCGGCCGCGTGTTCGCGATCTGCGTGCTCGGCGGCATGGGCAGCCTGCCCGGAACCGTGATCGCCGCGATGCTGATCGGCATCGTCGAGAGCCTGACCTCGACGTTCTACGGCCCGTCCTGGGCGCCGGCGGTGTCGTTCGGCTTTCTGCTGCTGACGCTGGCGGTGCGGCCGGCCGGCCTGTTGGGGCGGTGACCGTGCGCACACCGCTCTTCTTCTCATCTGCCTTGTCGTCGGCGGCGCCGTGTTCGGCGCCGCGATCGCGCTCGGCAACGATTACATGTTCTTCGCCGGCTATGTCGTGCTGCAATATGTCGTGCTGTCGACGGCCTGGAACATCCTCGGCGGCTATTGCGGCTACGTGAATTTCGGCACCGCCGCGTTCTTCGCGCTCGGCGCCTATTCGACCGTCGCGATCTACAAATTCGTCAGCGACAACGATTCTGCCGATATCCCGCTCCCGCTCCTGATGCTGCTCGGCGGCGTGGTTTCCGGGCATCGTCGGCTTCGGCATGGGCTATCTGACGCTTGCGGCTGCGCGGCGCGTTCTTTGCCATCGCGACGCTGGCGCTCGCCGTCGTGCTGCAGACGCTGGTCGTCAACTGGGATTATGTCGGCGGCTCGCGCGGCGCCTATATCATCCGGCCCGAGAACGATCGCGCCGATCGGCAACTACGTCCGATATCTGTTCCTGATCATGCTGGTGCTTGCCGTCGGCCGCGCTCGACGATCGCGCGGCTGATCGAGCGCTCGCGGCTCGGCTACGGCTTCGCCACCATCCGCGACGACGAATTGGCGGCGGAGGCCTCGCGGCGTGCCGACGCTGCGGCTCAAGCTGATCGCGACCACGATTTCCGGCGCGCTGATGGGCATGGCCGGCGCGCCGTTCCCCTATTACATCGGCTATCTGCAGCCGATCCTCGACGTTCGGACTCGATTATGCGGTGAACTCGATCGCCATGCCGCTGATCGGCGGCACGACGAGCTGGGTCGGCCCGCTGATCGGCGCGATCCTGCTCGGCTCGCTGCAGCAGATCGCCACGGTGACGATCTCGTCGGCGGTCAATCTGCTGATCGTCGGCTGTCTGCTGGTCGGCTTCGTCATCGTCGCGCCGAACGGCATCCTCGGCCTGGTCCACAAATATCTGCAGCGCAAGCCGGACGATTTCGTCGGCCGCCGCCGCGTCGACACCGATGCGCCGGGAGCCGCGTCGGCACCATGCGCCGGGACGCTGCGCCGGACCTGCGCCATGACCGACCTGCTCGAGGTCGACAATCTCGGCAAGCGCTTCGGCGGCTTCGTTGCGCTCGAGAACATCTCGCTCTCGGTGCCGGCCGGCGAGCGCCTCGGCCTGATCGGGCCGAACGGCTCCGGCAAGAGCACGCTGGTCAATTGCATCTGCGGCACGCTGCACAACGAGCACGGGCTCGGTGCGTTTCGACGGCCACACGCTCGACGGGCTCGCCGCGCATCAGCGCACGCGGCTCGGGCTGGCGCGCAGCTTCCAGCTGCCGCGGCCGTTCGTCAGCCTGAGCCTGATCGACAACATGCGCATCCCGCTGCTCTACACGGTGGCGGCGCGCGGCGCGCCGCCACTCCGCGGCGCGATATCGAGGCGCGCTGCATCGACCTGCTGCGCGAGGTCGGCCTCGAGGCCAAGGCGCGGCAGCTGCCGCGCGATCTCACCCAGGTCGAGATGCGCAAGCTCGAACTGGCGCGCGCCATGGCGGCGGAGCCGAAACTCCTGATCGCCGACGAAGCGATGGCCGGCCTCACCCACTCGGAGATCGAGGACATCCTGACGCTGCTGGTGCGCCTGAACGAACAGGGCGTCACCATCATCCTGATCGAGCATATCATGCGCGCGGTGATGAGCTTCTCGCGGCGGCTCGTCGTGCTGGTCTCCGGCCGCAAGATCGCCGACGGCCAGCCGGACGACGTCATGCGCGATCCGGAAGTGGAGAGGGCCTACCTTGGCCAGTAGCCTGACCATCGCCGGCATCCATGCCGCCTATGGCGCGGTGCGCGTCATCGACGACGTGTCGCTCAAGGTCGGCGGCGGCGAGACCGTGGTGCTGCTCGGCACCAACGGCAACGGCAAGTCGACGCTGATGAAATGCATCATGGGCATCGTGCGGCCGAGCGCAGGCTCGATCGTCGCCGAGATCGACGGCATCCATCACGACCTCATCGGCCGCACCACCGAGGAGATCGTCGATCTCGGCATCGCGCTGGTGCCGGAAGGCCGCCGGCTGTTTCCGAGGCTGACGGTGGAGGAGAACCTGCTGCTCGGCGCATTCCGCCGCGCCGCGCGGGCGCGAGCTCAAGCGCAACCTCGACGTCTGCTTCGAGACCTTTCCGCGCCTCGCCGAGCGCCGCGCCCAGCTCGCCGGCAGCATGTCGGGCGGCGAGCAGCAGATGCTGGCGCTCGGCCGCGCGCTGATGCTGGCGCCGAAGATCCTGCTGGTCGACGAGCCTTCGGTCGGCCTCGCGCCGATCCTGGTCAGCCGCACCATCGACGCCATCAACGAAATGAAACAGCGCTATTCGCTCACCGTGCTGATGGCCGAGCAGAACTTCAACCAGGCGATCCGCATCGCCGACCGCGGCTACGTCATCGTCCACGGCAAGATCGCCTTCGAAGGCCGCTCGACCGACGAGCTCAACAACAACGATCTGATCAAGAAGTTTTATTTGGGCCTGTGAACGGAGGCGGCCGCTGCGCATCCGCCGGCAGGTTTAAGCGCGCCCGCCGAATTAGGACGCTACCGGAATTTTCTTCCATTCGGCCCTTGGGACAAAGTATCCTCCGCCCATGACCAAGCTACTCGAACGAGCCCTTGAAGCCGTACATCGTTCGCCCGCCGACTCCCAGGATGAAATCGCGCGCGCCATGCTCACGCTGGCGGGTAATGAGGAAGAGCCCGAGGCGATCGACCCCGCGCACTTGCCGGACGTGCTGGAAAGCCTCGCGCAAGTAAGGCGTCGCCGGTTTGCTACCGACGCCGTGGTCGAGGAAGCCTTCCGCCGCTTCGATCGATGAAGCTTCAGATTCACGTCTCGCGCAGTTGAAAACATCGTCTCCATCGCCGACTACCTTCGGGACCGCGATCCAGCCGCAGCAAAGCGCGATTCGCGCTGCAATTTATGAGAGCTTGCAAAATCTCATCTCGTTTCCTTATGCGGGCCGCCGTCAGCAAACGTAAGGCGTTCGCAAATTTGTGACGCGCAAGTATGCCTATCTTATTTATTACATGATCGACAACTCCGCCGAGGAGATTATCATTCTCAGCCTCAAGCACTCGGCGCAGCGGCGCGAGCATGAGGATGCATAAACTCATGCTGATGGTTGTAAGTCCAATATGCGACCCCGCGTCTCGATTGATACAAGATCACCGCACCGGAAAATCAAAATACGTCTGCGGGAACGGCTCGCCGCGCAGCGTAAAATGCCACCATTCCTTGGCGTAGCCGCGAAAGCCCCGCCGCCGCATTGCCGCGGCGAGCAACATGCGATTGGCACGGGCCGCGGCGCCGATGCCGGCGTCCGCGGTCCATGATCTCGGGCTGAAGAAGTCGAACGGCGTGCCCATGTCGAGTTCGCGGCCGTCGGCGGCCGCAAGCGTCAAATCAGCGGTCGAGCCGCGCGAGTGGCCCGAGTGCGAAGCGATATAGCCGTCGCGGAACAGCGTGCGCTTGTCGACGTTCGGATAGAACTCGGCTTTGTTGGCGGTATCGTCGAGGTCGCGGGCCCAGCGGATGAAATTCGCCACCGCTCGCGTCGGGCGGTAGCAATCGAACACCTTGATCACAAGGCCGCGCGGCGCGAGGTCGCGCGCCACCGCGGCGAGCGCGCTTGCCGCCGGCTGTGTCAGCAGGCAGCGCGCCGCTTCATAGCCGTCAATCGGCCGGCCAACGAAATTGTGCGAACCGGCATAGCGCATGTCGGCGACGAGCCCCGGCACGACCGTCGCAGCATCGACAAAAGCCGCGGGCCGCTCCTGCGCGCGGGCGCTCGGCGCGCCGAACGCTGCAAGGAGCGCGAGGGAGAGGATCGGCATCCTCTTCATCCTCCCCCGCTTCGATGCCCGACGCGGCCGCGGATCAAGAACTACCGGCACCCCGAGACCCACTCCGCTTCGAGTGTATCCTGCGAATCGACCATCATCATGCCCCCCATCTCGGCCTTGGTGTTGGTCGTCGCGCTGTAATGGTGCGGGCTGTCGAAGGTGAATTCGCCCGAGAGCTCCATGTTGAGCTGCCCCTTGCAGACCAGCTTCCAGGTCAGCTTCTCGCCGTCAAAGCTGCGCTCGATCGGCGAACACACGGAGTTCTCAGTGCGCCCAATGGGCGAGAATGTCTTGGGCAGGTCGCTGGCCTCCTCGGCGGTAAGGCATTTGGACGATTTCGTGGGGCGGCCCGATCACACCGCCGGTCTCGGTCCGGTGCACGATCCGCCATAGGCCGGGATCGATGCCGTTGGCGAAAGCGATCGAGGCCGCGGCGGCAACGCCGGCGGCCAGCAGAACAACGCGAAGAAGTGCCGACATCCATCCCTCGTGAAGGTTGCGCCCCCCAAAGGCGCTGCGAACGAGTTTGTTCGGGCGCTTGCCTCAAGCACCTGACCTTACGTTAACCACCCGGTAACCATATACCCGGCACATTTTGCCCGGGAGGCGTACCCGTTTCCACTGCACTCTGAGGACCCAACCTTGGACGCGAGCGCGGCCCCACTCTTTCGTGCCGGCGGCCCGCCAGCCGCAGCGCATAGCTTTGAAACACGCGACCGCAACCGACGGGGCCGATCAGCCGGCATGACCGACGCAATATCGGCGCAGGGTGCAGAGACGGCGCTGTCGCGCCTTGCCGACCTCGGCACCATGCTCAAGCGCAGCGACATCGGCCTCGCGGTCGGCATGATGGCGATTCTCGTCGTCCTCATCCTGCCGCTGCCGGCGATCTTGCTCGACTTTTCGCTTGCCATCTCGATCACGTTTTCGGTGCTGATCCTGATGACGTCCCTGTTCATCCAGGCGCCGCTCGAATTCTCCGCCTTCCCGACCGTGCTGTTGATCGCGACCATGCTCCGGCTCGCGCTCAACCTCGCCTCGACCCGGCTCATCCTCGCCCACGGCCACGAAGGCACCGATGCGGCCGGCCATGTCATCCAGGCATTCGGCCATTTTGTCATGGGCGGCAATTTTGTCATCGGCATCATCGTTTTCACGATCCTGGTGATCGTGAATTTCGTGGTCATCACTAAGGGCTCCGGCCGCATCGCCGAGGTCGCCGCGCGCTTCCACCTCGACGCCATGCCGGGCAAGCAGATGGCGATCGACGCCGACCTTTCCGCCGGGCTCATCGACGAGAAGGATGCGCGGCGCCGACGCAAGAACCTGGAGGACGAATCCGGCTTTTTCGGCGCCATGGACGGCGCCTCGAAATTCGTCCGCGGCGACGCCATTGCCGGCCTCCTGGTCGTCCTGATCAATGTGGTCGGCGGCATGATTATCGGCATCGTGCAGCAGAGCCTGAGCTTCGCGGAAGCGGCGCGCACCTACACGCTGCTGACTGTCGGCGACGGCCTGGTCACCCAGGTTCCAGCGCTGGTCGTATCGATGGCCGCCGGCCTCCTGGTGTCCAAGGCGGGCGTCGCCGGCGCTGCCGATAAGGCCTTGCTCAGCCAGCTCTCCGGTTATCCCAAGGCGCTCGGCATGTCGGCGGCCGTGATGCTGGTCATGGCGCTCCTGCCCGGCATTCCGATGATACCGTTTTTCGCGCTCGGCGGCGGCACCGCGAGCCTCGCTTACTTGATCAACCGCCGTCACAAACAGGCGGCCGCGACCGAGGCCAAAAAGGCCGATGCCGCGCAAGTCGCGCCGGCGGACGAGCCGGTGTCGGCGGCGCTCAAGATGGACGATCTCAAGATCGAACTCGGCTACGCGCTGTTGCCGCTGGTCAACGCCCCCGACGGCTCCGACCGCCTGACCGAGCAGATCAAGGCGCTGCGGCGCTCGCTCGCCATCGAGATGGGCTTCGTCATGCCGGCGGTGCGCATCCTCGACAATGTGCAACTCGACGCCAACAGCTACGTGATCAGGATCAAAGAGGTCGAGGCCGGCACCGGGCGGGTCTGGCACGGCCAGTACATGGTCATGGACCCGGCCGGCAAGCAGGTGACGCTTCCCGGCACGCATACGACCGAGCCGACGTTCGGCCTGCCGGCGACGTGGATCGACGCAGCGCTCAAGGAAGAAGCGGCCGTCAAGGGTCTCACCGTCGTCGACGCAGCGACCGTACTCGCAACCCACCTCACCGAGCTGATCAAGGCCAACATGTCCGAGCTCCTCTCCTACGGCGAGGTGCAGAAATTGATCAAGGAGTTGCCGAAGGAGCAAAGCGAGTTGATCAAGGACATCGTGCCCACGCAGGTCAACATTTCGGGTATCCAGCGCGTATTGCAGATCCTGCTTGCCGAGCGCGTGTCGATCCGCGATCTCTCGACCATTCTCGAAGGCATCGCCGACGGGCTCGCGGCGACCCGCAATGCCGCGATGCTGGCGGAACATGTGCGTGCCCGCCTGGCGCGACAGCTTTGCGCCCAGCACGTCGGCGCCGCCGGCTATCTGCCGATCATCGCGCTGACCGCCAAATGGGAGCAGGCTTTTGCCGAATCGATCCTCGGCCAGGGCGACGACCGAAGCCTCGCGATGGCGCCGTCAAAACTCACCGAATTCATCAACCAGGTGCGGGAGAAGTTCGAGGAGGCCGCGCGCGAGGGGGAGGCGCCAGTGCTGGTGACATCGCCGGGCATCCGGCCGTTCGTGCGCGGCATCATCGAACGCTTCCGGGCGCAGACCAGCGTTCTGGCGCAATCGGAAATCCATCCGCGGGTGCGGCTCAAGACCGTCGGCAGTATCTGAGCCTACGGCGCGACTGAGAGGCCGACGACGTGATGGCGCTCGATCAAGCGCGCCACCAATCCCGACCGTTTGGCTTCCGCGACGAATTCGCGAAGAAATACAGCGCCGGCCGCGTTGGCTTTCGCCGTGCCGATCGCCTGCTGGACGGCCGTGAAGTTGCCCGAAAGAATTGTGGCGCCTGGAAGTTTTTTGACATCATTCAACAATTGAGGGCGCAGGCCGGCCAGCGCCTCGAGACCCTCGGCGACGAATTGATTGAACGGCCCGTCCGCGGTGTCCGATCGAAGCACGGTCGCGTGCTTGATGTTGCGCACGAGCCAAAGGTCGTAGGCGCTGCCAGCCCGCACCGCGATGCGTGAGCCGGGCCGGTCGACGTCGGCAACGCTATGGTGCAGGGAACCTGGCTGCACCAGGTAGGTTGCTTCGATCTCGCAGTAGGCGGGCGTGAACGCGATTTTTTCCGCCCGCGCCGGCTCCGCGCCGATCAGGCCGATATCCCAGGCGTTGGTGCCGGCGGCATCCGCCAGCTTCGACGGCCGGTCGAATTTCACGTAGCTCACAGGAACATCAAGCCGCCTGGCGATCTCTGCTGCCATATCGGGGGCGACCCCTTGCGGATCGCCCGATGCACTCGTTCCGGTGACCAGCAGCGTATTCCCGGTATTAATCCCCGCGCGAAGAGCGCCGGTTGGGGCAAGCTCGGACACTATCTCGCGCATGATCTGAGGCTCCTATCGAAACGTAGGGTGGATGACCGAAAGTCCGGAAGCGTTAGCGGGCGCCCGGCTCGGGAACCAACCGCCCCATCAATCGTTATCACGGGTCTTCACCCTTCGGTGAAGAGGCGTTTTGCAGTTGAATCTCAGCACCCAAGTACGCGTTCAGTACGCTTTTGGCGAATGAACCCTTCACCCGGCCGCCCCGACTAACTGGGCATAAAACCGGGAGGACGCAATGAACCATTCAATGTATAGCGCCGACCGCGGCACCCATTTGAAGATCGTGGTGGTTGGCTTGCTCTGCGCGACGCTCGTTGCCGGCATCGGCATTTTCTCCCATGTGGGCGACATCGACCTCGGAACCGCGCCCCTGGTCAAAGCCGGCCAGACGACTGCCGTGAGCGGAAAAATCCCGACCATCCGCTGAAAGAGCCGACCGTTCCGGTTGCCCGATGCCCGGCCTTGTGCCGGGCATTTCCGTGTGACGACGAATGTGCAGGGAACCGCGAGGTTCAACCCGGCGCTGCTCCCGGCAGGGCATCAACCAGCTTACCGGTGAACAGCACCGGCCCGGTCGGCACGCCGCTCGGCGATCCGCCGGCCGGCTCCAGCGACACGGCGTAGCTTGCCCCCCGCAATGTATCGACATCAACATTCCCGGGGAGCGGCCGCTGCGTGAATTCTTCATTACCGACGACGCCGAGCGACCGCGGCGTCGGGAAGCGCTTCGCGATCAGCCACAGCTCGTAGCTGCGCCCAGCTTCTGGCGTAGCCGCGACTCTGCGCACCGTCAGCGTTCGGCTTTGCGAATCCACGGTGAGCAGAAACGCCGGAGCGGTCGGCTCCTGCTGTAGCACGGCGACCAGACGACTACCCTGCGGCTTCGCCGGCGCTTGCGAGCGCGCAATCACCGGTCCGGCGGCATGCGGACCGAAGGGCAGCAGACCCGGCGCCAATGCTGACACCGCGATAAAGAGCGCGAGCAAGGCGGCGAGCGCACCGACCGCCATCGTCAGATTGCGCCACCGCTTGACGCGGCCGGCAAGGTAGAAGACGTCGGCGCTGCGCTCGATCTTGGTGCCGGCCCGCAGCGATGGGCGTTCGCTTGGCTTTGCGCTTGACGATCTGAATTCCGCCGCCTCGTCGGGCGGCAACAGGCTCGACGCCAAAGCCGCAACCGGGGAAGAATCCTCTTCCATTTCCGTCGCCACGGGCGGCGCTTCGAGGCCCAAGTCCAGCGGCAACAACGGGGCATCGTTGTCCTGACCACTATCCCGGCCGACGTGATCCTGGCCGACGTGCGGCGGCTCGGCCGTGACCGGCGCGACCGTGACCTGCTCGACGTTGCTAATTTCGGTCTTGATCTTGTCCCAAACTTCCGGCGGCGGTTCGACTGCCTCGACCATGACGTTGAGCTCGCCGAGCCGGCGCTCCCACTGGCGAACGATCTCGGCAAATCCCGGGTCGATCGAAAGCAGCGCCTCCGCTTGATCGCGCTCGCCGGCGGCGAGCGTGCCCAGCACGTACTCGGCGGCAAGCGCGTCTTGGTCGTCGTCGTACATCGCTACCTGGCTCTTTGCTTGAGCACGGCCTTATCCGAAAACCAGCGTGCATTTTTCGGGGTCATGCTCAGGTTCCCATACACTCGCGAATTTCGATCAGACTGCGGCGCAGCCATGTCTTGATCGTGTTGACCGGAATGTCGAGCTTCTGCGCCAGTTGATCGCGGCTCCAGCCGCTGTAATAGGCGAGCAACACGATGCGCTGTTTCTCCGGGTCGAGCTTGCCGAGGCAGGAAAGCAGCTTCTTGAGCTCCTCGGTCATCTCGCGGCGGGCGAGTGGAGCCGGCGTTTCGGCCGGCACGGCCAGCGCCTCGGGCTCGTCCTCGATCGAGACCTCACCCCGCTTGCGGACGATGTCGATGGCGCGATTGCGCGCCATCGCCACCATCCAGGTGATGGGGCTCGCCCGTATCGGGTCAAACTGATCAGCCATCTTCCAGACCTTGAGATAGGTTTCCTGCATGACCTCTTCGGCCAATTCTGGCCTGCCCAAGATACGAAGCAGCACCCCATAGAGTTTCGCGCGGGTGGCAACATAAAGGCGTTCAAACGCCGCCTGGTCGCCCTTGGCGACGGCTGCAACCAGCCAGACGAGTTCCGTCTGCATCAACATGAACGCCACAACCCCTAGCCCGGGGGACCCTCGACCGGTCCTGATTATCACCGCGGAGGCGGGGCTTCGTCGAGGACAAAACAGCGGTTTGTTATTCCGGGGCATTACCGAGGCGACGAGCCCCGAATCCATAGCCCGCGCCGGGCTACGGAGCCCCGGCTCCTCGCTGCGTTCGGCCTGGGATACGAAAGCAGCTTACGCCGGGGCGCCGCTGCGCACGCGCATTAGGGCAATATCGTCGAGTTCGGCCTGCTCGGCGGCATTTTCCGCCTCGCGTTCGCGAATCTGATCGCGCTCATCGAGCAATTCGACCTTTTTGAGCTCGTCGAAGGCCTCAGCCAGCGCAAGCTTGGCGTCCTCGAGCTGGACACGCAGTTCGTCGGACGACCGTTTGAGGTTTTCCCGACGCGTGATCGCGGCCTTGGCATAGGTCGGATAGGCGAAATGCCCTGGATCGTGGATACCGGCGCGATCCTGCTCGACCTTGATCTCGCGATCGAGGTCGGCCGCCATGCGCTCGAATTCAGCGATCATGGTTTCGATCTGCGCGACCTTGCGCCGTCTCTCGTCAACTTGAAACTTCTTCAGACGAATAAGCGTCTCTCGGGACTTCATCGACTGCTACTCCCCCGAAGTCGCGGGACCGTGGTGTCTCCTCGCGCTATCCGCCGGCATACGGGGAGGATAGCGAGAGGGCGCAGCACCCCCCTAAGACGCTGATTGTGGCATGAATAACGTTAGCGATCGGTTTCCGAGCCCGCCATTATCTGGGCTAATTGACGATATCCTTCTGCCAAGCTGGTTGCTTCTTCCTTACCTTGGGCCAGAAAGTCCTCCAAAGGCTTGTGCAGCCGGATGGCCTCGTCGACCTCGGGGCTGGTCCCGGCCCGATAGGCGCCGAGCCGGATCAATTCCTCCATATCCGTATACGTCGCCATGACCTGCCGGACCCGGCTCAGCACCGGCAGATAGGTCTGGTCCGCCGCCCGCGGCATGGTGCGGGAGATCGATTTGAGGACGTTGATCGCCGGATAGCGGCCGCGCTCGGCAATGGCGCGTTCCATGACAATGTGGCCGTCGAGAATGCCGCGCACGGCGTCCGCGATCGGCTCATTATAGTCGTCGCCATCCACCAGGACCGTAAATATGCCGGTGATCGTGCCCTGCTCGGTGCCCGGGCCGGCGCGCTCGAGGAGCCGCGGCAGCTCAGTGAAGACGGTCGGCGTGTAGCCCTTGGACGTCGGCGGCTCACCGGCAGAGAGCCCGATTTCGCGCTGCGCCATGGCGAAACGGGTGACGGAATCCATCAGCACCAGCACGTCCTTGCCCTCGTCGCGGAAGTATTCGGCGATCGCCAGCGTGAGGTGGGCTGCTTGGCGCCGCATTAGCGCCGGTTCGTCGGAGGTCGAGACTGCGACTACCGAGCGCGCAAGGCCGGTGTCGCCGAGGTCGTCCTGCAAGAACTCCTGGACCTCGCGGCCGCGTTCGCCGATGAGACCAATCACGGTTACGTCGGCCGCGACGTTGCGCGCCAGCATCGACAACAGCACTGATTTGCCGACGCCGGAGCCGGAGAAAATGCCCATGCGCTGGCCACGGCAGCAGGTCACGAAGGTATTCAACGCCCGCACCCCGAGATCCAGCGGCGTGCCAACCCGCTGGCGCGCGTGCGCGAGCGGCGGCGTGTTGCGGAACGGATAAGGCGACGGCCCGAGCAACAGCGCGCCCTTGCCGTCGATCGGCTCGCCCAAGGCGTTGACCACGCGGCCAAGCCAGCCGGCTGATGGCCGCACCGCGCCGGCAACCGACGTCGCCACGGCGCGGCAGCCCCGCCGGACGCCTTCGAGCGGTGCGAACGGCATCAGCAGCGCGTGGGCGCCGGTAAATCCCACCACCTCACAGGGGATATTCTTGATCGGGGTTTCGATAACCACGCGGGCGCCGACCGACATGGCGTGCAGCGGCCCGGCGACCTCGACCATTAGACCGCGCACGCCGACGACGCGGCCATAGATTTCGATACCATCGAGTTCATTGATTTGTTCGGCCAGCGCCTTCATGGCGTGCCTTCCTGCCGCCGCACCTGCGCAACAATGGTTACTTCCAGAGCCGCGTTGTTAAGCCCTTGTTTACCCGGGCCGTTAATCATGCGTTGTCGTCCTTGGGCCAAGGCAGGCTCGCCCAGCCAGGATGGAGGGGCGAGTCGGAAGAGCCGGTTAGCGCCGCAACTTAATTTGAAACATGAAGGCCAGCGTGGCTAAAAAACCGCAGTCACCCAACATCTTAAGGCGATTCGTAAGAATTTGCCTAGAGGATGCTTGCGCGATGGAATTAGGTTTTGTTAACCATAGCGCCGTTATTGTTTCGAATCAGTTTGTCAAAGGCGTTTTTCGAGGGGCCGCCGCTGCGGCGCGCCGACCTTGAGCCCGCGCGGCGAGGGAGGGGACTGGCATGCGCGTATTGCTGATTGAAGACGATAGCGCGACCGCGCAATCGATCGAGCTGATGCTCAAATCCGAGAGCTTCAACGTCTACACCACCGATCTCGGCGAGGAAGGCATCGATCTCGGCAAGATCTACGACTACGACATCATCCTGCTGGACCTTAACTTGCCGGATATGTCGGGTTTCGAGGTGCTGCGAAGCTTGCGCGTCTCGAAGGTCAAGACGCCGATCCTGATCCTGTCCGGGCTCGCCGGCATCGAGGACAAGGTCAAGGGCCTCGGCTTCGGCGCCGACGACTACATGACCAAGCCGTTCCATAAGGACGAATTGGTCGCGCGCATCCATGCTATCGTGCGGCGCTCCAAGGGCCATGCCCAATCGGTCATTCAGACCGGCGATCTTGTCGTCAATCTCGACACCAAGACCGTCGAAGTCAGCCAGGCGCGCGTGCATCTGACCGGCAAGGAATATCAGATGCTGGAACTGCTGTCGCTGCGCAAGGGCACGACGCTGACCAAGGAAATGTTCCTCAACCACCTCTATGGCGGCATGGACGAACCGGAGCTCAAGATCATCGACGTCTTCATCTGCAAGCTGCGGAAAAAGCTCGCCAACGCCTCCAGCGGCAAGAACTACATCGAAACGGTGTGGGGCCGCGGCTATGTGCTGCGCGAGCCGGCCGACGACGAAGCGAAAATCTCCGCCTGAGCCATACGCTCGACGACATATAATACCAAGCTGCTCCCAGACACACTCCATCGTCATGGCCGGGCTCGTCCCGGCCATCCACGTCTTTGATCTGGCGCGATTTTTAAGGCGTGGCCCCGGCGACCCCCGCAAACCAAATCATCGCCAGCGCTTTCGGCGCCACGATCCAACGCGGCCAACGCCAAGCAACGCGTCAAGCTCGATTATGCTTGGCAGATAAATCGGTAGTCTGAGAAATGCGCGCTGGCCAAGTGTATCGAATTGCGGAAGGGATAAATTCCGTACCGGAAGACGCCGGCTGTAAATAACGGCTGAGGAGAATTTTATGCTGCGTACAGGGAAGGAGCATCTGGACTCGCTGCGCGACGGGCGCGTGATCTACATCGGCGATCAGAAGGTCGACGATGTCACCCGTCATCCCGCCTTTCGGGAGGCGGCAAAAACCGTCGCCGCGATCTATGACATGAAGGCGGACCCGGCAAACCGGGACGCGATGACGTTCGAAGAGGACGGCGAGCGCCACTCGATCTACTATCTCAGGGCTCGTACGCGCGACGACCTGCAACGCCGCATGGTCGGTCATCGCAAGATCGCCGACATGACTTACGGCCTATTCGGGCGCTCGCCCGACCATGTCGCCTCGTTCGTCACAGGAATGGCCATGAAGCCCGATGAGCTGAAAGCGCCGCATGGCTTTCCAGAAAACCTGCTCGCCTATTACAAGCATATCCGCGCCAACGACGTCTATGCGGTATACGCGGTGCTGCCACCGCAGGCAGCGCGCAATCCTGAGTTCTACACGCGCCAAAATCTTCCGATCCCTACTCTTCAAGTCGTGCGCGAGGACGACGGCGGCGTCGTGATCTCCGGCATGAAAATGCTGGCGACCGGCGCCGTGTTTGCTAACGAGATTTGGATCGGCAATGTGCTGCCCCTTGCCCCCGACCAGAAGAAAGAGGCGATCACTTGTGCGATCCCATGCAACGCGCCCGGCCTGACGTTGTGGTCGCGCAAGCCCCTCTCGCTTGAGAGCAAAACCGAGTTCGATTCACCCCTGGGCTTTCGATACGACGAGACCGACAGCATGCTTCTGTGCCGGGAGGTCAAGGTCCCGTGGGAGAAAGTGTTTGTGAACGGCGACGCTCTGCTGTCGCGCGACATCTATATCAAGACCCCGAGTCACTGTTTCGGCAATCATCAATCAAATGTGCGCTACTGGTCCAAAATGCGGTTGCTCGTGGGGCTTTGTAGCAAGATTGCGCGCGCGTCCGGCGCCGATCAAGTGCCGGCGGTACGGGAAAAGCTCGGTCAGATGTCGGCAGTCGAGGGGGCTATCGCCGGGATGGTGAATGGGCAGATCAACGCTCACGAGAGTTGGCCAGCGGGCTACGCCTGCTTTAATCGTCGTATGATGTATGCGGCCCTCGACTGGTGCACGCAGAACTACACCAAGTTCGTCGACGAGTTACGCGAACTCTGCGGCGGCGGTGTATTTCAGATGCCGGCCGACATCTCGGTCATGAACGATCCGAACCTCTCAAGCCAGTTCACGGCCTTTTTTCAGACGCCTCAGTCCGACGCGGTCAACCGCATGAAACTCTTCAAGCTCGCCTGGGATGTTGTCGGATCGGAGTTTGCGGGACGCCACCAGCAGTACGAAAAGTTCTATGCCGGCGCGCCCTTCATTGTTCGCAATCACACTTTCCGCGAGACAGACTGGAACGAATTCGACGGCATCGTGGACAATCTCATGGCGAGCTACGACTACGAGGCGCCGAAGCCCGGTCGGGCCGACCCGGGACCATGAAAGACGAACAATTGAGGCTCAGTTGCCTGACTTGGTGCTCAGCGATGCAGCCGGCGTACCGAGCCCGCGACGCACGCGCATCTACGCCCTCTCCCCGCTGGGGACAGGACGGCGTGAGGGGCGTTGGCCTCTCGGTCGGATCATTCGGCCGTGCCCTCGCTATCGCCGTCGGCAGCGTCTTGCGCATTGTTAAGATCGTCCGGCTTGTTCGCTGCGGCGCGCGCGAGATTGAGGTCCAACAATTTCGCCAAAGCGTCGTCTTCTGAAATATCGGCGGCCCAGCCGTAGGCGGCGGCGACCGCGGCGTCGAGATCGCAGTGCGCGTCGATCAGCCATAGCGGGCGCTGGTTGTAGAGGTTGGTCAAGGTGCGCTGGCGCAGCGCCGCCGCCGCCACGGTGTCCTTCGGCAAAATGCGGTCGGGATAGCCGGCGACGACTTCGGGCTCGATGCGCACCAGATCGGGCGGGTTGAGCCAAGTATGCGCAACGCGTCGAGGCGCTTCGCGGCCGTGGCGATGGCGACCGCGCGCGGATCGTCGGCGTAATCTTTCGCCGGAATGTTTGGCGTCAGGCCTTCGGGGAAGGGGAAGGTGTCGAACGTTGTAGAACATGTGTACCGAGGCCGATCCTCCAAACTCGTACCAAGACGCAATGACCATGCGCGATGAAAGCATGAATGCAAGATGCCAAAGGAAGCATCGTCATCTCGTGCTATCGCTATGAGGTTTTTATCTGGGCAAATTCCAGCACCGAACCAAACGAAAATGCGGTGCTTCGAGACTTCTGGAGTTACAATGAACTTTTGAAACCCCCTCAAGGTTTCGCAAAGTCCAGAAGCAGGCCGAGCTAGGCGCCACCAATATCGCCGTTCGAGAGTCGAATTCGACCTATCTCGAAATGGCTTCGACTTTCTCGTTCACATACTCGAATGGAGCTTGAAACTGCGACGCTTCGCGCTCGCTCAATCCTGAAAAGTCTATAATCCATTTGTCCGCTGAACCGACTCTGGGTAACATGCTTCCCGTTTTGCCATGGTGCAAGTACAAGTGCGTTTGATTGCCCATTCGGATTATATTCGGTTGATATCCACGCCCTCGCGATCGAACCATCAATTTCAAATTTCCCTTTCTTTGAAATCTCCGCTTGAAGCTATATTCGAGATTTTCAAGCAACCGTCTGGCCTTTGTGAGATCGAGTTCTCCCGAAGTTAGGTCGGGGTTGATGCAGGCAACAGGCCGGTCATCAAGTTGCGCTGGATCGTGGTCCTTGGTGAAGCATATTAGCGATACGCCGACGGCTGCGCCTTCGACGACCCACGGCTCGTCGCTCCACGCCTCGAAAATTCGGCTCTCGGCGACGATTTGATCGAGAACACGGCGGTTCGCCCCACCACGGATGGAATTAGTTGCGACCAATCCGGCCCGCTTGGCGCGGCCGACTTTCAGCGCCGTCCGCGCTTTCTCGAACCAATAGACCACAAGGTCGGCTTCCCTCGAAACGCGCCCGTCGTAACGTGTCGAAAAGCCATTCGACCGTTCATTCCCAGTCCGTTGCGCATCAGCTTGCCGCCGAGAAACGGCGGATTGCCGACGATGAACTCCGCCGCCGGCCATTCGGCTTCGACGTAGCGCACCTCCCTCTCCCCGCGTGCGGGGAGAGGGTCGGGGTGAGGGGGCCTCTCCGCCGGGCTTAGGCCAGAGGGCTCAGACTCGCTGAGAGGCCCCCTCACCCTCGCTCGCTCCGCTCGCTCGACCTCTCCCCGCGCGCGGGGAGAGGTGATTTTCGCAATCAGCGCGTCGCGGCATTCGATGGCGTCGAGCTTGCGCAGGATCGGGTTCGGCCGCGAGTAAATGCCGTTGCGCAGGCCCCACTGGATGTCGCCGATCCAGATCGTGGTGCGCGCCAGTTCGGCCGCGAGGGGGTTGATCTCGATGCCGTGGACGATTTCGGGACCGACACCAAGTCCGCGCGGCGGTAGTCCCATTGCTTCGCATTCCAGCGCGACGCGGTTTTCCAGGTCCTTGACGCCTTGGAGCGCGAGATAGAGAAAATTTCCCGAGCCGCAGGCCGGATCGAGAATGCGAATCGAAGCGAGGCGATCGAGAAACTTGTCGCGCAGCACTATGGCCGGGGCGCGCACGCGTTGGGCCGCTTTGTCGGCATCAAGGACGTCGCCGGGGCTCCGCGTCCGAGGCGCGATGCTCGCGGCCTTGTCGGTCAGCGCTTCAATCTGCGGCTTGATCGCCGCCCACTCCTCCCGCAACGGCCGCAGGATCACCGGCTCGACGATCATCATGATCTTTTCCGGGTCGGTGTAATGGGCGCCGATCTGCGCGCGCTTGCCGGGATCGAGAAAGCGCTCGAACAGCGTGCCGAAGATGGTCGGATCGATCTGGCTCCAGTCGAGGCTCGCGGCCGCCTGCAACAACCCGATGTCGCCGGAATCGAGCGGCAGCGCGCGGCGGCCGTCGAACAGGCCGCCATTGAAATAGGCGATCTTCTCCAAGCCGAAATCGCCGCCATGCTCCATCGCGGCGAACAGCTGATCGAAGTAGGCCTGCGCCGTCTTTGGCTGCTCGGCGGCGCGCTTGAGCAGCCGCAGGAAAAAGCCTTCCGGCAACAGCTTCACGCTGTTGGCGAAAAAGCAGAACACAAGCTGATTGACGAAATGCGCGATGGCTTCCGGCGTGCCGCGGCCTTGCAGGCGCAGCGCGATGGTCGAGAATTTGTCGGCGGCTTCCTTGGTGAGCGCCGCGCGCGTCTCGGCGGGCCGCAGCTTCTCCGGATCGAAAAATACCGCATGAAGAATGTCGAGATTCTTCGGCTCGGCGAGTTCGTCGAGCGCAAACTCGTAGGTCTTCGGAACCGCATTGGTCCAAGCCGTGCGCACAAGAAACCGGTCGGTGTCGCAGGCGACCTGCAGCGGCGGATTTTCGAGCGCCGCCGCGTAACGCACGAGCTGCGCCAGCGCGTCGTCGAGGTTGCGTTTCTTCTTCTTGTATTCCCAGGCGAAAAAACCCTTCTTCCAGACGTCGGCGAAGCCGTCGCCGCCGCCGGTCTTGGTCACGCCCTTCTCGAACGCGAACGTTTCGCCGCGAGGATCGGCCGATACCGGATCGTCGTGACCCACCAAAGCGCACAGGTCGAGAAAATGCGTCTGCGCCGTGGCGCGCTCGGTCAGCGCCACCGGCCGCCATTTCGCGATGAATTGCTGCGGGGTCATGCCGGCCAAGAGTTATACCAGACATCGATATTGATGACTGTCTTCCGTCACCCTGAGGTGCGAGCGGAGCGAGCCTCGAAGGGCGGCCACGACCCCGGAGTTAGCATCCTTCGAGGCCCGCGCTACGCGCGGGCACCTCAGGATGACGGCCAACATTCAATGAGCTTGGTATTAGCAAGGGATTTGCCGAGGTCAAAACGGCGCCGGCCGCATGAGGCGGCGGAAACAGTCACCGCCCGCCGTTTACTGCGACAAGGCGGGGGATTTGCTTTCCAAGAACGGGAAGCGACGGCTTCGGCGCGCTCAGGTTCGGCGCATAGAGGCCGTGCTTGTCGCCGACGACCTTGAAACGCGTGGTGAGGCCGACCACGCTCTCGGCGGCGCCGAGCACCAGAAAGCCGTCGCTTGCGGTGACTTGCGCCAGCCGGTCAAGCACGTCGATCTTGGTCTCTTGATTGAAATAGATCAGGACGTTGCGGCAGAAGATCAGGTCGAACTTTCCGAGGTGGAAGAAATCCGACAACAGGTTGAGCTGCCGGAATTTGACCATGGCGCGCAAATCCGGAGCGATCTGCCACATCTCGCCGATTTGCGCGAAGTGCTTGACCAGAAGCTGGATCGGCAAACCGCGCTGCACCTCGAACTGGCTGTAGATGCCCTGGCGCGCCTTCTCCAGCACTTCGTTGGAAAGATCGGTCGCCAGAATTTCGATGCGCCAGCCGGCAATGTCGCGTTCCATTTGCCGCAGGCACATCGCCAGCGAATACGGCTCCTGGCCGGTGGATGTGGCGGCGCACCAGATGCGGATCGTGCGCGCGCTCCGGCGCGCCGCGATAAGCGCCGGCAGGACGATCGAGCGGAAATGCTCGAACGGAATCTTGTCGCGGAAGAAAAACGATTCGTTGGTCGTCATGGCTTCGACGACCCCGGTCATGAGGGCGTCGTCACGGCCGGCTTTGAGCGCGATGACGAGATCGCCGAGACCGGACAGGCCTGCCCGGCGCGCCACCGGCAACAGCCGGCTTTCGACCAGATACTGCTTATCGGCCGAAAGCACGAGGCCGGAACGGTCCTTAAGATATTTGCGCAAATAATCATAATCGAGCGGCGTCACGAGCGGTCTCCTGAAAACAATCGAATTATTTTTGCGGCAATCTTGTCGAGCGGAAGCACGGCCGCGCACAAGCCGGCCTGTGCCACCGCGCGGGGCATACCCCACACGACGCTGGTCGCTTCATCTTGCGCGATCACGCTGCCGCCCGCGGCAACGATATCGGCGGCGCCAGCCGCGCCGTCGGAGCCCATGCCGGTGAGAACCACCGCGAGAACCCCCGAGCCCCACGCCGCCGACGCGGACGAGAACAATGGATCCACAGACGGCTTGCAAAAATTGACCGGCGGCTCGTCGCCAAGCACGATCCTCACGGTCCCGGCTTCCCGCGCGACGCGCATATGGCGACCGCCCGGCGCCACGTAGATGCCGCCGGCAAGCACCGGTTCGCCGTGCTCGGCTTCGTGGGCGCCGCGGCTGCCGACACGCGACAAATGCTCGGCCAGCACCGTCGTAAAGGTCGGCGGCATATGCTGCGTGATCAAGACCGGAGCGCGATCAATCGCGGCCGGAAGTCTTTCGATCAACGTGGTGAGCGCCTGCGGGCCGCCGGTCGAAGAACCGATCGCCAGCACGCGCGGCAGGGTGAGACCAAACGGCCGCAGCTTATACGCGCTCGTCTCGGCGTGTTGCGGCGCAACGCCGTGCGCGAACGGCGCTGGCGGCGGACCGCGCCGCAACATGTTGACACCGGACACCGAAACCGGCGCGAGATCGCGCGCCACCGCCCGGCCACGGCCGAGAATGCGGATCTTCTCGATCAATTCGCGGCGGAACCAAGTTGAGGTCGTGGTTTCGCGCGCGGTTAGCGGCTTGGGGATATAGTCGGCCGCGCCGAGGGACAGCGCCCGCAAGCTGACTTCGGCGCTGCGGCGCGTCAGCGTCGAGACCATGATCACGACGAGGCCGCGCTTTTTCTTGAGCAGCAGCGGCAGCGCCGCAATGCCGTCGAGCTCCGGCATGTCGATGTCGAGCAGCACGACGTCGGCTTCGCACTTGTCGATCTGTTCGACGGCCTGGCGTCCGGTGCGCAGCGACGCCGCTATCGTCATGTCGGGCTCGGCGTCGACCCAGCGCGCCATCAGGCTGCGCGCCACGACGGCGTCATCCACGACCATGACGCGGATGGGCCGCTCGGCTATGCTCGCGCGGCTGGAAGCTGCAAGTGCGGTACGCATAGAACGCGAACTTTCGTGTGCGAATTTCCAGCGCTCGGACTTTTCACCAAGCGCCACAGCCGGCGCTCAGATCAACCCGACTTCCTGAAACTTCGCCTCGACGATGTCCTTGTCGAACGGTTTCATGATGTACTCGTTGGCGCCGGCATGGAGCGCCCGCGCTATGTGGGCGACGTCGTTCTCCGTGGTGCAGAAAACCACCTTGGGTCTGTCGCCTCCAGGCAGCCGCCGCAGCACGCGCAGGAAGTCATAGCCGTCCATTTTCGGCATGTTCCAGTCGAGCAGAATCGCATCCGGCAATTGCCGCCGGCACGTCTCGATGGCCTCTTCGCCGTTCTCGGCTTCCGTGATCTGGAAGTCGAGCCCTTCTAGAATTCGCCGCGCCACCTTGCGGATGACACTGGAGTCGTCAACGACCAAGCACGTCTTCATAGCGTCCTCACTCTGCGGGCGAACCCGCTGTCATGCCCCTTGCTTCGTTTTTCCTAGTTTCAATTTTTTGTGTCGCTTCACGTTCCGATCTGCCCGTCATCGTTAGGGCTCCCGCATCACGCCGCCGCCGCTTCGCCGTTGAGATCGAGCACGCGGTCGATATCGAGGATGACAAGAAGCTGGCTGTCGAGCCGGAATACGCCCGCTGAGACGCCGGCGAGCTTGCGGTCGAGGTTGATGGGATTGGGCTCGCGGGCGCTGTCCGGCAGTTTGAGCACCTCACCCACCGTATCGACCAGAAGGCCGAACGATTCGCCTCTCAGTTCAATGCCGATCGCCATCGGAGCCTCGCCGCCGTGGCGGGGATGCAAATCGAGCCGGCAGCGCAGTTCGATTGCGGTTACGATGCGGCCGCGCAGATTGAGCACGCCGGCGATCTCCGGTCCGGCGAGGGGGACCCGCGTGATGCGCGACGGCCTGAACACGTCCTGCACGCGCTCGATCGGCAGGCCGAACAGCTGGCCGCCGGTCGTGAGCGTGACGTATTCGGTGAGTTCAGTGCTGTCGTTCATCGCTGTTCACGCGGCTTGAGTGACATCGGCGCTCTGTTCCTTGATCGCCGCGATCAACCCGGTCCGATCGAACTTGGCGACGAAATCGTGGAAGCCGACTGCACGTCCACGTTCGATCGCCTCGGCTGAAACCATGGCGGAGAGCGCGATGATCGGTATCGCCGCGGTGCCCGGCGCGCCGCGCAACGCCTCGGCGAAAGCAAAACCGTCCATGTCCGGCATCTCGACGTCGGTGACGACGAGATCGAAGCGCGTGCCGGATTTGAGCGCCGCGAGCGCATCCGCCGCCGATCCCACCGCGACGACGTGGTAGCCCGCGGCCTTGATCAATGGAGCGAGCATATCGCGGAAGAAGGCGGAATCGTCGACCAGCAGCACCGCGCGGGCGACCTGCGTCACCGCCGAGTCGCGGCGGCCGAACCAGTCTTCGAAGGCCTGCGGCAGGAAGTGGCCGACGTCGATAATCTCGGTCGCGCTACCCTTGACCACGGCGTAACCGAGGACGCCGGGACGCTCGCTCGCCACTTCGATGTCGAGCCGATCCTCGACAATGTCGACGATTTCATCGACCACGAGGCCCATGGAGCGGCCGCGATCGGAGAATACCAGGATCGGCTGCGCGCCTTCCTTCTTGAGACCGGTCTCGGTGTCGATGCGCAACAGCGGCATGAGCTGATCGCGATATTGCACCAGATGGCGGCCGCCGGAGATCTCGATGTTTCGGCAATCGATCTCCTCGAGCCTGGTGACGAGCGAGAGCGGTACGGCCTTGGGCCGCTGCGAGCCGGCGCGAAATACGAGCAGTGCGACAGTATCTTCGTGCCGCGGCTCATCTCGGCTCTTGAGGTCGGGCACGCCGGCGGTGGCCGCCTGCGCGGCGCAGCCAAGCGCCTGCGACAGTCCGTTCGGATCGATGATCATGATCACGGAGCCGTCGCCGAGGATGGTTGTGCCGGAAAACACCGCAACTTGACGCAGCTTCGACGACAGCGGCTTGATCACGATCTCTTCGGTGTGGAACAAACCATCGACGACGACACCGAAAACCTGACTGCCGACCTGGGTGACCACGACAAAGCCATTGTCGCTGTCGGCTTCGCCGAGCCGCAGAACGTCCTTGAGGTGGATGAGCGGCAAGAGCTTGTTGCGCAGCCGCAGCACCGGCGTGTCCTTGATCTGTTCAATGCGGTGCTCGCCCTTGCTCGAGGCGCGCACCAGCTCGAGCACGGAGAGCTGCGGAATGGCGAAGCGCTCGCCGGCTGCCTCAACGATAAGCGCCGATACAATCGCGAGGGTCAGCGGAATCTTGATCGTGAAAGTAGTGCCAGCACCGGCAACAGACTTCAGGTCGACGGTGCCGCCGATCTCCTCGATATTGCTGCGCACGACGTCCATGCCGACGCCTCGGCCGGAAACGCTGGTCACGTGATCCGCGGTCGAGAAACCTGGCGCGAAAATGAAATTGCAAACCTCCGCATCGGACTTGGCGGCCATCGCGGTTTCACTCGCAAGACCACTGGCGACGGCCTTGACCCGGATGCGGCGGATATCGAGGCCGCGACCATCATCGGCGATCTCGATGATGATGTGACCGCCCTGGTGGCAGGCAGTGAGCCGGATTGTCCCGTTTGCGGGCTTTCCGGCGGCGAGCCGCTCGGCGGCGCGCTCGATGCCGTGGTCGGCGCAGTTGCGGACCAGATGCGTCAATGGATCTTTGATCGAGCTCGAGCACCTGGCGGTCGAGCTCGGTCTCGGCGCCATGCATATCGAGCTCGATGTCCTTGCCGAGTTCGGCACACAGGTCGCGCACGATGCGCGGCAGTTTCCGCCACGCATTGCCGATCGGCTGCATGCGGGTTTTCATCACGCCTTCCTGCAGCTCGGCCGTGACGTTCGAGAGCCGTTGCAGCGGCACCGTGAAATCGGAGTCCTCGTGGCGGCGGACGATCTCGAGAAGCTGATTGCGCGTGAGCACCAGCTCGGAGACGGTCGTCATCAAGTGGTCGAGTGTCTCGATGTTGACGCGGATCGAGTGGGCGGCGAGCCTGTCGTTGGCTTCACCGGCAAGCTTTTCGCTGCGGTCGTCGTCGCCCCGCTCGGCTCCGAGCCTCTCTGCCGGCTGTTCTGCCGGTTTCGCGGCGGCGCTGCCGCGGTCGACCGGCTGCGGCGCTGCATTGTCCCGCCGCGACATGCGGCCGAGATGATCGATGAGGTCGCCATCGCCGCCGGCCGGTTCCTGCTGATGCGCTTCGATCTCGTCGAGGATCGCCTTGATGCGGTCGATGGTGATGAGAATGAGGGTGACAGCTTCGGCGGTGACCGGCATGCCGTCGCGGAATTTGCCCATCAACGTTTCGGCGGCGTGCGCCAACGCCTCGAGCCGGGGCAGGTTGAGAAAACCGCAGGTGCCTTTGATGGTGTGAACGAGCCGAAAGATGTTGCCGAGGATATCCCCGTTATTCGGCTCCTGCTCGAAGCGCACGAGCTCGGCGTCGACCCGATCGAGACTCTCGCTGGTCTCGGTGAGGAACTCCCGCAACAGGTCGTCCATACGCAACGCCTTTGTCGCTACCCGTGCTCGCCCCGGGGAAGACACGCATTACGTGCGGCGCCACCGCGCAACACGCAGATCGGGGGCCACGGCCGGGCGCGGCGCGGCAGATCGGTCACCTCCAGTCTGTTGCCAAAGGGTTTAATTTCGGTTGCGGCGGCCCACACTAAAAGTTGCAAAGCCTGCCGGGTACGCTGTTCCGCAGCCGTTCGTCAGCGGGCCATCACAATGACCGCGTCACCCTCGGTGGTCGCGGAAACCGAAAGGCCGCAATCGCGGGCCAAAATGCCCGTATAGACCGGTTGAATGACGTGGGCATCGACCGATTCACCTGGATTGCCGCCCAGCAGGTCGCCGGTCGACTGCCCAAGACGGGCGTTAAGCCCCGACGCGGCAATGCGGAATCCTTGCCCGCCGTCGGCCGGATCGACCGTGAGCATGCCGCCGCGCGGGATGGTGCTGACCGCGACCAACAGCATATTCAGCAGAAGCTTGATCTTGTTCTTCGGCAGCAATTCCCGGGGCAGGTTCCAGGTGATCTTGATCTTGTCATCCTCCAACAGGCCGCGGGCGGCCTTTTCGGCGTCGCCAAGATCGAGCTGGGCCCCGGCCGACCCGGCCGCGCCGAAGGCGATCCGGCAGAATTGCAACCGCGCGGACGCCTGATAGGCGCTCTTCTTAATCAGATTGAGCGCGAAGACCTTGGTTTCTTCGTCTTTGTCCTCTTCCAGAACTTCGAGGCCATTGACGATGGCGCCGACCGGACTGATCAGATCATGGCAGACCCGTGAGCACAGCAGCGCCGCGAGGTCGAGGGCGCCGAGGGTGATAGGGCCTGTAGGGCCGGACATAATAGGCTCCGCTGCAGGAACGGGGGTTAAAGTGCGTGTCACAGCACGCGCGATTCGGCAATCGTACCCGTCCGGGCTTAATGTAATGGGTCCCGCCACGCTCGAGGATTGCCCCATCGTGCTCCGTTTCGATATCGCCGACTGTGCAGCGCTCATGGACGAATTGACCCGTATCAGTCAGCGAGCCGCCGAGACGATTATTCGATCAGGCGGCCCCCATGGGGTCCGCATCAAGGCCGACGGCTCGCCGGTAACCGCGGCCGACGAGGCGGCCGAAGCCGTGATCCGCGACGGCTTGGCCCGCCTTGATCCGGCGCTGCCGATCATCTCGGAGGAACAAGCGCCGCACGACAGACCGTGCGTCGGGAGCTCGACCTATTTTCTCGTCGACCCGCTCGACGGCACGCGAGAGTTCATCGCCGGCCGCGACGAATATACGGTCAATATTGCGCTGGTATCGGAAGGCGCGCCGATCCTCGGCATCATCACGGCGCCGGCGCTCGGCCTGATCTGGCGTGGCATCGTCGGGCGCGGCGCGGAGCGGATCGCGGCGGCAACCGAAAGCTCGCGGCCGCAAGCGATCCGCACCAGGCCACGCCCTGCAGGCGAATTTATCGCCGTGGTCAGCCGCTCGCACCTCGAGGCACGCACCCAGGCTTTTCTCGACGACTTTCCCCAGGCGAAGCGGGTTGCTTCCGGTTCGGCGATAAAATTCTGCCGGCTCGCCGAAGGCGTCGCCGACCTTTATCCGCGGCTCGCCCCCACCAGGGATTGGGATGTAGCAGCGGGTCATGCGATCGTGACAGCGGCCGGCGGCCGCGTGGTCGCACCCGACGGTACCTCGCTCGCCTACGGCACCGCCGATCTCATTATTCCGGGATTCCTCGCCTGGGGCGATCCGGCGAAACCCATCATCTAAGGCGGCGACGGCGGTGGATTTTGCTGCCGCTTAACCATTCTGCAGCTTCATCACTGGCTCAATGTCTTCAATACATCCGGCCATTTGCGCTGAGCGGTGGCAGCCAGACGATCGGGGTCGGCGGCGAATTTTTCCTGTTGCGTGCGATCGTAGAACAGGAACAACCGCGCACCCGCGATGAACCAGACATTTGGGTTGCCGGCGACGGCGACGCCGCGCGCGACACCCAGCGGATCGTAGCCGCCGAATCTTCGGCATATAGACGTCGGGCTCTGCCGTGAAGGCCGCGCGGTTACCCACATTGCAGAACCGCCACACCGCCCCGCCGTACTGGAATTCGAACCCGGCGCTCCCGGCCCTCGCCTTGCCGTCGATGAAGTAAGCGACCGGGTCGAAGCCATTGATCGCAAGGCCGGTGTGCCAATCCACGACAATCTGTTCCGTCACGGCGGCACGCGAGTGGGGCGCCACGGCGGCGAAAAGCAATCCGAGGCAGACGAAGGCCGCAACGTGTGCAGCATAAGGCTTTCGTTCCTGCCGTGCTGGGGTCATAGTTCTGGCCAAAACTGGGCTGATTCGGACCGGCTCCGCCAAGAGTTAATCCGAGGCTGTGAGCAAGGGGTTAAGCCAGGAGTCTGCGATGAAGTTTGCCTTGCGGCTCGCCGCGGTGGCGACGTTTTTGACGGTGCTCGGTGCCGGTTTTGAAGTTGCGACCGCCATCGCCCAGCCCGCACCGCCGCCGGAGGTTGCCGAACCGGGGCCACCACCTCCCGGGCCACAACAGCCTCCGCCCGCTGCGTCCAACCAGTTCGCTCCGGGCGAATTGATTGAGGCTGGGCACCGCTTTTTTGGCGGCGTCTCGCGCGGGCTCGCTTCGGTCGTCGAGAAGGCGGTAAGCCAATGGGGGCAGCCGAACGGCTATGTGCTCGGCGAAGAAGCCGGCGGCGCGTTCGTCGGCGGTCTGCGCTACGGCGACGGCACGCTCTACACCAAGAATGCCGGTGATTTACGCGTATTCTGGCAGGGACCCACCCTCGGCTTCGATGCCGGCGCCGACGGTGGGCGCACCATGATGCTGGTCTACAACCTGCCGCGGACGGCGGCGATATTTGACCGCTTCGGCGGCATCGAGGGCTCGGCCTATTTCGTCGGCGGCTTCGGCATGACGGCGCTCACCGCCAATGATGTCGTCATCGTTCCGATCCGTTCTGGCGTCGGCCTGCGGCTCGGCGCCAATCTGGGCTACCTCAAATTCACGTCGCGCCCCACCTGGAACCCGTTTTAAGCGAAACGCGGTGAAGCGAGCCCGCAAGCGTCGTCCATTGAATCTAATGGCGCGGCGTCGGGAAGCGGTTTAGGTTAACCGGCGGTGGATGTGGTGCGGCGAGCGCTCGCATGGCAATGTCACGCCATTAAAGCGGCGAGCTGGAGGCGTATGAATGCCATGATCGAGCCGATCATGTATTTCGGTATCGGGTTTCTTGTGGCAGCGTTGCTTGGACTTCTGTTCGTCCCGCTCGTTCACAATCGCGCCGTGCGCCTGACGATGCGGCGTCTCGAAGCGGCAACGCCGCTGTCGATCGCCGAAATCCGCGCCGACAAGGATCAGCTGCGCGCCGAATTTGCGATGTCGACGCGGCGTCTCGAAATGAGCGTCGAGCAGATGAAGAACAAGACGACGACGCAACTTGCCGAGCTCGGCAAGAAGACGGACGCGATCAATCAGCTCAAGAAGGAGCTCGGCGAAAAGACCGCGACGATCTTCGCGCTCGAGTCGCGCGACAAGACGCTGCGCGATCAGCTGCGCGCGACCGAAGAGGAGTTCGAGCTGAAATCGAGCTCGCTGCGCGAAGCCGAGCGCACGCTGTCCGACAAGGAGGCCGAGCTCAACAAATTGCTCGGCGAGCTAGGCGACCGTTCCATCTCGGCCGACGCCCAGCGCGTCGAACTCGCCGCGCTGCGCACCCAGGTCGAAGCGATGAAGGTCAGCGTCACCGATTATGAACGCGCCGTGAAAGAGACCGAGACGCGGCTGACGCGCGAGCGCGGCGATGCCGAGTCGGCGGCCGCGGATCTCGCGGAAGCCCGCGGCAAGCTCGACAGTCTCGGCGCCCGCACCGCCGATCTCGAACGGCAGATCATCGTGCACACCACCGAAGCGGACATGCTCAGCAAGCGCGTGCAAGAGCTGGAAGCCCGCCTCGGCGACCAGGGCCGCCTGCTTGCCGAGCGCGATTATCAGGTCGAGCGCCTGCGCAGCGACCTCGACACCGCGCGCAAGGTCGAGAGCGATCTGCGCGAAGAGCTCGCCACCGTCGGCAACCGCGGCGGCAGCGCCGTGGACACGTTCCGGTCCAATATCGCAGAACTGGAAACCCAGCTCGCGGCGGCGCTCGAGGAGCGCGCCAAGCTGCAGCGCGAGATCGGCACGATGCGGCGCGACGCGGAATCCACTTGGGCCGCCGAGCGCGTCGAGAACGCGCTGCTGCGCGAACGCATCAACGATGTCGCCGCCGAGGTGGCGCGCCTCACCGCGGCGCTCGAAGGGCCGGGCTCGCCGATCGAGTCCATGCTCGCCAGCGAGACCTCCCCCATGGTCAACGGCGCCAACGGCAGCAACGGCAACGGCGACGCGGGGTACGACAGGATCGACGCTCCGCAAGAAAACAAGAGCACGCTCGCCGACCGCATCCGCGCCCTGCAATCAACCGCCTCGCGCGTCGCCTCGACGAACTGAGCCTCGCTTGACACTGCGGCGAGCGGCACCTTAAATCCGGCCCCGATCGGGCCGGGCGCTTAGCTCAGCGGGAGAGCGTTCCCTTCACACGGGAGAGGTCGTAGGTTCAATCCCTACAGCGCCCACCATCTTATCAGCGGCTGACCGCTTATCAGGCGGCCCCTTCCTTCCTACGTTGACTCGACCGGACAGCTCTCCCGCACGAGGAGAAAGTGAACATAATTGAGTCCCAGGTTCTATCCAGATGAATGCGTTCATCTTCCACATTCTTCAGGCCGAAATGGCACAACGTGCTCCGAGAGAGACTTCTTCGCTCCTCAGACCGGCACATTCAGGACCGTAGTCCACTCGTGACTGCAGGTGCAGCATTGCCAATGGTGATGAATGATTCCTGGCCCCTGATACTCCGATGAGTTGGCCGCGGCCGACGCTGGTTCGTTACAGATCAAACAACGTCCATCGCCGGTGTCGTTCTCATTGGACGGCAGCGGCCCGAGGCGGCTGTGCGATCGATTTTGCCAGCGCCGTTCGACGTGACGCGCGATGTCGAGGGGGTAAGTCTGAGCCAAGATTTTCTTCCTGATTGGGGCGGGAGCACCGTCGGTCTCTCAGCCCCGGCGAGCCGCGCTACGGCCGGTGGTGAGGTTAAGATGGAAGCCGACAGCCAAATAGCGAGCTTTCTGCGCGTAGAGGCTCCTTCATCAGCCTATTAGATTTGGTCTGAGCTTTTGCCAGGGGCGACGCTGGCACGACCCATGATCTCGCCGCTTACCGTAGAACGACGGCCTGCTCCCAAACCTGGCTATCCGGACTGAATAGGCGCATAGTAAGTCTATGGACATTGTTTTTCCCTATGCTTTTGGCACCCTCCTGTTCGTTTTCGTGATTGGGCTCGCGGTGGCCGTATTGGTTTGGTAACCGATATGATGCTCTGACGAGACCGCATCGCGATTAACGGATCGATCCAAAGGAACTGCCGTCGACTTCGGGACGTTCATCGGCGTCGGTCAAATGCTCTCGCGACGCCCCAGCGCTTCACCCAATGCGCAAACCGAAACGATGACAGCATTCGAATATAAGAAATATCGAATTGAGGTCGCTCCTGTAGGAAAGGGCTGGCGCGCATCGATCTATGCACCCGGCTCGATCTCTCCTTTGCCGAACAGTCCGGCCAATCTTGAAAAAAGTCCCAAGGAGGAAGTTCTCGAGGAGGCCAAACGGATTATCGATGCGCTGCCCAATTCGTTATTGTTGTGATAAATTGCTAAATTGCTCAGTAAGTGCCTAATACTACTACGCTAGCGGCCATCTTTTAGATGAACGCCGGAACACTGTGGTATGGAACAATAGCGACCGTGCCTTGAAACAAACACATCTATGTCCTATATCGTACACGAGAGTTAGTCGGCTCCGGGCGAGCCGCGTGCATAAACCCCCTTCTAGCGGTTTTTGGCTTGCTCTCTCATCTCTATCGACACTCAGGTCGCGCGGAGTGTCTTGCGTCACCGCAGAGCGGGCATCGCGTTGCGGCTGCGCTCGCGCAAAACAGAAAGCTCATTCACTGACGTCTCTTCATGGCTTCGGCTTCAACAAAGTGATTGTGCGGGCGACCGGCGACTGCGGATTATCGGGGCAGCCGCCAGAAAAGTGCGAACATCGCTAATGCTCAATAGTCCAGGCGATAACGACAATACCCTCACGCTACATCAAGGCAAAACCATGCGAATCTTCATTTTCAAGTCCGATACAAGGCCCAACCTGCGTGCGTTCAGCGGCGACTTGGCCGGCAGCCAACTGCCGAAACAGTTCAGTCCATGGCATGCGGTCGGCGCCATTGCGCCCGACCGGGATCCTCCCCACGATCTATCCCGCGATGTGATCGAAACGGCCATCAAAGACCAAGGCTTTCAGCTTTGGCGCATGAGCAAGACCGACCAAAGCGCAAATTGACCTCATTCAATGCGACCCGGACGCGTAGCTCGCTGCTGCAGGAGTATCCTCGATGACAGGCCGCACTCACAAGTTCAAGGTCGGGCAAACGGTCGATCTCATACCATCGATGGCACGATCCGCGGCGAGGGGACACTACGAGATTATCAGCTTACGGCCGGCCGAAGGGGAAAGTCCGCAGTATCGGATAAAAAGTAAAAGCGAATTTCACGAGCGTGTGGTCGCGGAGAGCGACCTCATACTGTCAGCGCATCTGAAATTCGATTGACCCTGATCAGGGTCGTAGGAAGTACCTGGCCGATGCTCAACTTCCCGAATCAAAGCCGGATTTTTGATCCAACCCGACGTGCCGTCCGGTTCTGGGGTCACGACAGCGCGATGGAGTGGTCATTCTTCGCAACCGAAGACGTGCTCAAACGGCTGCAACCGAACATGGCGCGCGATGAGGCGAGCTTACTTCTCACCTTTGATACCAATCGGGCGGCGATCTACGCGGCGGCCATGAAGGCCTATAAGCGGGAGCGAAAGGGGTCCTATGAACTCGCGGTGACGGATTTTTGACGCCGCATCGAGCGCACCTCTATCCGCTTCTTCTTCCCGGAATCAGCCCTGGCTGTCCCTATCATCGCTCCTGGCGGGTTGTCTTGATTTGAGCCGCTAGCGCTCGTCCGAAAGGCGCTTGAAATCAGCAAGTACGGCGGCAATCAACTTCTCTCTGCGCGGGTCCTGCGCAGTCAGCGTTGCCGCGAAGAGATTGAGGAGGTAGCGCGCTTTTTCGGCCGCTTCATGCCAATTTGCAGCGGGCGCCGCCAGCAAGTGCGTTTCCAGCTCGTCTTGCCGGAGGCGTAGCGCCTTTTCGTTTGCCTCGACTTCCGTCAAGAGTCGGCGAAGCTCGGTCGCCTTCTGGGCGGCCATCCCGCGATGCTGATCGAGGTCGACCGTCCGCTCCGTCATGATCGTGCAACGTGACGGCTCAGGGGATATTCGGCACTTTCGTACAAACGGCGGATATCGCCGCTGGCGTATCTCTGTTCATCGACTTCGAGAAATGCACCGATAAGAGATTCCGACGGCAGGTCTTCAATAGCGAAACGGATAGCCTGGGCGGCGTGCTCAAATCTCTTGTACCCGAACGGCTGACGCCTGGGTTGCCGCTTTCGGGTCGGAAACAACTCGGCCGCGGCGTAGTAATCAAATTCGACCATTGGGCCAGAACCTTGTGAACAGGACCTTGTAAAAAAAAGCCATTTGAATGAACCTTCATTCAAACGGTCACACGAATGTAAGATCAAAATGCACCGTTGCCAGTCCAGCCATGCGGCATTCTGGCCAAAATCGAGCGACGTGGCGTATTTATCTTGTTTTTGCATTGTGGACGTGCCAAGCGTCACCATGTACAGTAATGTACAATAGTGTCGTCGGCGTCATGAGCGAGTTGGCTTCGCAGGCGCAAGGAAACGCTCGCTCCCGCTTTGAATGACGCGGGCATAAAAAAGACGCCTTCCTGTGCGAATGATGCTGCTCCCGCCGATAGGCGCGCAGGCAGCCGTGCGACGCAGCCGCGTGATGCAGCCGCGCGAGACGAAAAGTCTCGGCGGTGAACTTCACAGGGCATCGAAAAAAGCGCGCCCGAAGATCGCTTCCGAAGACGACGAATAATTCTTCAGCTACGGTGCACAAAACGATGATGGCGACGGCCGCGCTTGATATAAGCCAAGGAGATAATTTTGGACGACGGACCGAAAGTCGAGGCGATGGCGCCATGACCGACCTGCTCGCCCTGACACAAAGCCTGGCACGCTATCGCGAGCCCAACAACGGGCGCAGCGTCGTCGAGCTTCTGATTACGCTCGTCCCATTTGTTCTCCTTTGGCTGATGATGTGGATGTGTCTGTGGCTCCACATCGGATACGGGCTTTATTTATTGCTGGCCGTTCCTACCGGCGGCTTTCTTGTCCGCTTATTCATGATCCAGCACGATTGCGGCCACGGCTCGTTCTTTCGCCATCGACTGATGAACGACTGGGTCGGACGCGTGATCGGCGTATTGACCCTGACGCCTTATGATTTTTGGCGGCGTGCGCACAGCATCCACCACGCGACGTCGGGCAACCTCGGTCGCCGCGGCATCGGCGACGTCGACACGCTCACAGTGCGTGAATACCTGGCGCTGCCGCGCTGGCGCCGGTTCGGCTATCGTCTGTACCGCAATCCAATAATCATGTTCGGCGTTGGTCCCACCTATTTGTTTATCCTGCGTCACCGGCTTCCATTCGGTTTGGAGCGAGAAGGCTGGTCACCGTGGGTCAGCACCATGGCGACGAACGGCGCGATCGCGCTTGTCGTTGGCGCCATGATGTGGTGGATCGGCGTCGGGCCGTTTTTGCTGGTGCACATGCCGATCACCGTCGTCGGCGGAGCGATCGGCGTGTGGCTGTTCTATATCCAGCATCAGTTCGAGCATACCGTCTGGTCTGAGGACAGGAATTGGAATGTCCGCACGGCGGCACTCTATGGCAGCTCGCATTATGATCTGCCGGCGGTGCTGCGCTGGTTCACGGCCAACATCGGCGTGCACCATATCCACCATCTATGCAGCCGCATTCCATTTTACCGGTTGCCGCTTGCTCTTCGCCAGCATCCCGATCTCGCGAACGTCGGCCGGCTTACTCTGGGTCAGAGCCTCGCATGCGTGCGCCTCGTGCTGTGGGATGAAACAACACGCCGGCTCATTACATTTCGCGAACTGCGAACACGGTTTGGCGCCGGCGCGCCGGTTGGCGCGGAGACGCGCATATAACGGGAAGACCAAGCGCCATCGCCCTGATGCGCCTTGTATATTTCACCAAGAGAATTTTTTCGTCTCTGCCAATTTGGCGGCATTGTGTGCTACGCTGCATACCATGATTGATCATGCCGACTTTTCCGTTGTCGTAAAGAACAGGGCGCCCCCTCCAAAATCATGGCGATGGGAAATCTATCGCGCCGGCCGAACCAGTCCGATCGGACGCTCCGAGATTTTATTTGAAACTGCGACAGAGGCCAGCCGCGCAGGAAAGGTGGCGCTTAGACTGCTATTGAGTGAATACCAAACCTGACTTCACGCCCGCCAATGCGCGCCGCGCTAGTGTATCGGCCATATCGAGGCTACGGCTTGTTCGAGACCGGTACGCCGGATCAGCGAAGTCGCCCGATCCTGCGCTTCCTCGTACAAATCGTGTTCGTTGAGCGTGAGCACCTTGCAGCCGCGCATGAGAATCTTGCCATCGACGACGACGGTGTCGGCGCAACCGCCATGCGCGCAATAGACAAGGTTGGCAATCGGATTATGCACCGGCTGCCACTCCGGCCGCATGATGTCGAGCAGCGTGACATCGGCTTTCTTGCCGATTTCAAGCGAGCCGAGGTCCTTGTCCCATTGCATGCACCGGGCGCCGTTGATCGTCAGCATCTCGACCGCTGTCTCGGGACGAAGTACCTTGGGATCGAGCCGCGCTTCGTGCAGGCCGCCGACGATGAGAAAGGCTTGCCGGATCGCATCCAGGTAGTTGCTCGACATGGCCGAATCCGACCCCAGCGACAAGGCAAGACCGAGCTCCAGCATTTCGGGCGTCTTGCCGTGGCTGATGTTGCCCATGGCCTGATGCATGGAGGCGCTCGGTGCCAGCGAAATCTTGACATCCCGCTTCTGCAGCATGTGGAGTTCCTTTGCATCCACCCAGCCCATGTGGAGCAGCAACATGTTGGGCCCGAGCAGCCCCAGCTTTTCGAGCCGGGCGATGTCGCCCATGCCGTATTTCAAGTGCGACGCCACGGTTTCGTCGCGATTCTCACAGGCGTGACCGATGATGCCGACGCCGCGCTTCTCGGCGAGCTTGCCGAGCCGGCGCAGCAGATCGTCCGACATTGCGACCGGCACGCGGATCGAGAACCAGGCCTTGAGGCGGCCGTCCAGCGCGCCGTCGAATGCGGCGACCATTTCGTCGGCGCGAACGAGCGCCTCGTCGGTCGGCTCAAAGAAGCCCCTCGGCAGATCGCCCATCGTCGTTTGACCCATGTCAAACACCGTTCGGGCAATCATCCCGCGCATGCCGCTTTCTTTGACGGCCTGTGCCGTCTCGGCGCTGAAGTAGCTGCCGGGATCGGCAAAGCAAGTGGTGCCGGCACGGATCATCTCGAGCTGAGCAAGCCGCGCCGCGCAAAGCGCATCGCCTTTGTCCATATGCGCCTCGACCGGCCAGAGGCGGCGGAACAGCCGCTCCGGTCCGGAATAGGCTTCATCGCCGCAGCTGCGCCCAAGCTGCTGGGAATTGTGAACATGGGTGTCGAAGACCCCGGGCAATGCGAGCTTGCCTCGTCCGTCGATCACGTCGTCGCCCGGGCCGGACGGGCATTCGCTGCTCTTGCCGACCGCGACAATACGGCCATCCTGGATGACCAGCGCGCCGTCGCGGATGATGCGGCGGCTCGGATCAACCGTGACGAGATAGTCGATGTTGGTAACGACGAGGCGAGGCATTTGCGGCGAGACTCCCGATCGATATTTTTTGGCAGGCAGCGGCGGCTGACGACCCCTGGCGGGGTCGGCCTCGGGACAATCTCACAGACCGGCGATGTCCGCGCAATGTCCGTTTTCTCCGATAAACCGTCGGACCGGCGCACGCGCGAACGCCGGAACCGGACCCTCTTTCTCGTGCGCCGGCGATCAGTGTAGTCTCGGATCTGCCGGCGCGGCAGTACCGGCACTAGTGGAGCGGATTTGACATTCGCTACCTACCTGGCGGCGAACTCGTGAAGCGAATGTCAAATCCAAAAGCTCCACTAGCACTTATACTCGCTAGCGATCCTTTCGATTCTAACATTCGCATGAGAGGCTGCCGAAACCGGATGCGAATGTTAGAATCGGATCACTAGTTTCGTCATTCACATCAAGCGTCCCGTGTGCACATTGTGCGGCGACGCTGGGAGAAATCCATGAAACTTGCCCGCCGTCGTATTCTGCAACTGGCAGCGAGTGCCGCCGCATTCCCGGCATTGCCTCGCGTCGCAAGCGCGGAACCCTACCCGTCGCGGCCGGTGCATCTGCTCGTAGGTTATGCCGCCGGCGGCGTAAACGATATCGTCGCACGGCTCACCGGACAATTGCTTTCGGAGCGGCTCGGCCAGCAGTTCGTTATCGAAGATCACCCAGGCGCCGGCAGCAATCTCGCCACCGAAATGGTGGTGCGGGCGAACCCTGATGGCTATACGCTCCTTGAAGCTTCCACGTCGAACGCGTGGAACGCGTCGATCTATCAGAATCTGAATTTCGATTTCATCAGGGACATCGCACCGGTCGCGAGCACCGTGCAGACGTACAATGTCATGGTCGTCAATCTCTCATTTCCGGCCAAAACCGTTCCCGAGTTCATCGCCTACGCCAAGGCCAATCCCGGCAAGATCAACATGGGGTCGGCCGGTCCGGGAAGCTCGCCGCATCTTTACGGCGAACTATTCAAGGTGATGGCGGGCGTCGACATGGTCACGGTGCATTACCGCGGCGATGGCCCGGCAATACCTGAACTGCTCGGTGGGCAGATCCAGGTCATGTTCGGCTCGGTCGTTACCTGGGTTGAGCAAATCAAGGCCGGCAAAGTGCGTGCCTTGGCGGTGACCAGTGCAACGCGGACGCAGCTGTTGCCGGACCTTCCGCCCATAGGCGAGTTCGTGCCCGGCTATGAAGGCATCGGCTGGCAGGGGATCGGCGCGCCAAGGAGCACGCCCGCAGACATCATCGACAAGCTCAACAGTGAGATCAATGAGGGCCTTGCCGATCCCAAATTCAAGTCGCGTTTTACCGATCTGGGCGCGGAGACATTTCCAAACTCGCCCGCTCAATTCGGCAAGTTCATTGTCGCCTACACCGAGAAATGGGCAAAGGTCATCCACGCGGCCGGTGTCAAGGCTGAATAGGTCCAAGATTCAGATTGCCGTTCCGCGAATGCTGGCGCCGGCAGGAGCGTCGCACGCTCGGGTAGGGGAAAGACCGACTTGATCCCAAGCCACTTGATCACAAGCAATGTGAAGATTGCTTGTCGCGCCGCCTGAAGGGACGCATTTTTGGTCGCAGAGGCACGCCCGACCCGAATGCCGCGGCTCCGGTAAATTTCTTCCAAGTCACGCTTCGGGGCGGCCGGTGTCGCCCGCTTCGGCCGTGGCGCCTTCGTCGCCGCCGTCGTGAACCGCAATCACCTCGACCAAGTCGCCATCGGCAACCAGGCGGACCTTGGCGGCGCCCGCCGACTTGGCATCGACAAGGCTGTCTGCGATCTGGTCCTCGATGGTGCGGGAGATTTCGCGCGCTCCGCCCTTGGCGCCTTCTTCCATCACCCGCTCGATCGCGCCCAATAGAATCTCCGGATCAATTCCTCCCGCTGCGATCTCCAGGTTGTACTCCCGGGCTTGCTCCTCGATGAGCAGCGCGACGATGCGCGCGATATCGAGGCCCTTCATCTCCTTGAAGGTGAATACATTGTCGATGCGGGAAAGAACCTCCGGCGCGAACCCGGCGTCGCCGAGCGTCGACTTGACCATCTTGTCGAGCTCCTGCTGACCACCTTTGTGCTCGCGGGCCATTTCCCCGATCCGGCGCGATGCGGCGTTGGTCGTCAGGATGAAGATCGTCTCCGCGGTGGAAATCTTTGCTCCGTCGCTGACCTCGGTGACAAAGCCGTCGTTCCAAGCGGTCAAGAATCGCTTGTGGACCTCGCCGCCGGCCTTCTCGAATTCGTCGAGCAGCATGATCGAGTTCGGGACATCGCGCAGATTGGCCGTCACGGTGCCGTAGCTGCCCGAGCCGGCATAACCCTTGGGCGAGCCGAACAGGCTCGATGCATTAAAACCCTGGCCACCGGCCGCGCTCATATCGATGTGATGCAGATGATTTTTGCTTTTGAAGATCGCCTCGGCCATGACCTTGGCGAGGTACGTCTTGCCGACGCCCTGCGAGCCGGCAAAGCAGAACACCGCGACCGGCTTGTTCGGTCTCTTTGCTGCGATACGCCGCTTCAATGTGCGCGCGATCTGATCAATCACCTCGTCTTGCCCAATCACCTTGGATTTGAGCGTGGCCGCGAGCTGCTCGGCATCGATCACCGTCAGTTTCGCATTCTTGGCATCCCACGCCTTGGCGAGCGCGTCGGCGTTGGTCAATCGCTTGAGCGGGTCCATGGCATATCACGCATACCGCAGCAAATATAACGATCTCTTATCATTTTGTCGGACAGCCACGTGCCGATGGCCCCAAAAGGCCGGCTCCGGGACGACAATGTCACGAGCCTGCGCCACCACCGTTACGCAGTCACGCTTGCGAACGCTATACCTTCATCGGTCATAAACGAAATGCCGACCCGTGCGCCGACTGGCCAGGATGTCATCGCCTCAGGGCTGGACAACCGTATCAGCAACCGGCCACGCGGTGAATCCACGCACTCGACATGAAAATCGACGTGCCCGCCCTGGTACACGTGCGCGACGACGGTACCGTTGCTCGCGCAAGGCGCGCTCGCGCCGGTGAGCTCGAGCTGTTCGGGCCGGACAAACACATCGACCGGCGCAGACGCCGCAACCCCCAGCAAAGGGGCCGACAGCACCCTCATCCGTGCAGCGCCCAGCGCGACGATCGCATGGGTTTCGTCGATGCGCTCAAGGCGGCCGCGCAGCACATTGGCGTCGCCGACGAACGATGCCACGAAGCGCTCGCAGGGCCTGCGGTAGATTTCCTCCGGGGTGCCGAGTTGGCGAATGCGCCCCTCCGACATGACCGCCAGCCGGTCGGAAAGGCTCAACGCCTCGCTTTGATCGTGGGTCACGAAGACAGTCGTCACCCCAAGCTTGCGCTGGATTTCCCGCAGCTCCACCTGCATTGAGCCCCGCAAATTCTTGTCGAGCGCGGAGAACGGCTCGTCGAGCAAGAGCACCTTCGGATTGATCACCAGCGCGCGCGCCAGGGCGACGCGCTGCTGCTGGCCGCCGGAAAGCTGACGCGGCTTGCGATCCTCATAGCCGGTGAGCCTGACCAGCGTCAGCACGTCATGCACCCGCCGTTCAATTTCGGCCTTGGACAACCGGCGCATTTTGAGACCGTAGCCGACATTGGCGGCGACCGTCATATGAGGAAACAGCGCATAATTCTGAAACATCATGCCGACTTCGCGCTTGTACGTCGGCACGTCATTCACGCGTTCTCCGTCAATCAGAATTTCACCGCCGTCCGCGCTGAAAAACCCTGCGACCAGATTGAGAAGAGTTGTCTTTCCGCATCCCGACGGCCCGAGTAAAGTCATGAATTCGCCGCGTCTGATCGGCAGCGAGACTTCATGCAGCGCGACGACGTCACCGAAGCGCTTGGTCACGCCGTTAAAGCGCACGGCGATGTCATCGCCGTCCGCGGCTGTCGCCCGCCGCACATCGTGGTCCATATCAGCGATCGCGTTCGACATTCAGGACCTTACCGAGGCCTAGAAATGCATTGGCAAAAGTCAGCAGTGCGGCAGTGGCCACAATATACATCACGGCAAGCGCGGCCATGGATGGATCGGCATAATCGCGCACGTAATTATACATCGCGACCGGCAGCGTTTGTGTTCGTTGCGAGGTGACGAAAAGCGATGCGGTAAATTCGTTGAAGGATAAAATGGCGGCAAACAGCCAGCCACTGACCAGTCCCGGCAGCAGCAGCGGCAGCGTGACCGTGGTCAGCACCCGGTGCGGGGGCGCGCCCAAACTGGCCGCCGCAAGCTCGAGCCGCTGGTCGAGGTTGCGCAAGGAGACATAAGCGCTACGCAGCACGAACGGCAGAACAAGGATCACATGGCAGACAATGACAATCGCGTAGGTTCGCGCCAAACCGATTTGCACAGCGAGAATGAGAAAGCCAAGACCGACGGTGAAATGGGGGACGACAAGCGGCGACAGCAGCACGCCTTCGATCACGGTCTTGAGACGGAACTGATAATGGTCGAGGGCAAACGCAAACGCCGCACCAACGATGAGCGCGATCGTCGAGCTCCAGCCCGTAACGATGAGGCCGTTGCGGAGGCCTTCCTGAAAGTCCCTATACGCGATGGCTCTGGCGAACCATCGCAACGACCACGCGTGCGGCGGAAACGACAGCAGTGCCGAGTCGTTGAACGCAGCCAGCGCCACGACGATCGCAGGCAGCAGCAAGAAGCCGAGGATGGCGAGGACGGCAATCGTCCCGCCAATCTGGAGCAGCCGCTGCAGCGGTGAGCGCGGCATATCAATGCGGACCTATCTTTTCCAGCGGACGCAGCGCCAAGCGTGTCAACGACGTGACGACCAGCACGAGCGCCAATCCGGAGACGCAAAGGCTCGCTGCGAACGGAAAATCGAAGCTGGCAAAACCGAGCTGATACACCAGGTTGGAGATCATGTTGACTCGGCCGCCGCCGATCAGTTGCGGCGTCGCGAAAGCGCTGAAGGTCCACGCGAATGCCGTCGTCACGCCGGCAATAATTCCCGGCATCGACAGCGGCAGGGTGACCGTCACGAACGCCCGGATTGGTCCGGCGCCGAGACTTTCGGCCGCCCGCTGTAGTTGCGGTCGATATGCGAAAGCGCCGCCGCAAGAATGATGACCATGACCGGCATCGTCACATGGACCAGCGCGACCACAACGCCGAATGTCGTGAACATGAATTGGATCGGCTGTGCGATCACGCCGAGCCTTCAGCAGAACCGAATTTATAAAGCCGTTGCTGCCGAGGACGATGATCCAGGAATAGGTGCGAACCACCTCGCCGAGGAAGAGCGGCGTGACGACCGTGATCAGCATGAACGATTTGACGATCTTGTTCTGTACGTGCACCAGTGCGTAGGCGAGCGGATAGCCGACAATGAGGGTAAAGAATGCCGTCAGGAAGCATATCCAAACCGTATCGATGAAGACCCGCGCATAGAGCGGTTTCATCAGCGCGACAAAATTTTCCAGCGTGAAGCCGCCCGGCTCCAGCGAGCCGGGGATAAAGGCGCGGACGCTGTATTGCAGCACCGCCGTCATCGCGGCAAGAAAGCCGAATGCGCAGAGCGCCGCCGGCGTGACGAAGCTGCGAAGGAATGGCTGTGTCTTCACAAGATGGCCGGCCGGCCGCGAATGCACGGATGCGCGGGCGTTGCCGCGTCAGTTCATGATGTTTTCAGAAAACCACTTGCGCCATTCCGGCAGCTTCTCGGCCCGCAGCTTCGGATCGATGTTGATCTGCTGCTTCCACTGCGCGGCGGAGGTGAAGACGCCGGGAAGCTTGGCGATATCGGGATCGAGCTTGGCGTTGAGAACGACGGGACTGCCCTTCTTCTGCTTCGCGATCGCTGCCTGAACGTCCGGATCGTAGAGCGCGTTGATGAACTTGTAGGCGAGATCGGTCTTCTTGGACCCGCTCATGATGGCGACGGAGTCCACGCCAAGCACGCCGCCCTCCTTCGGAATCGTCAAGGTGATCGGAACGCCCTGCCCGATCATGTAATAGGCATTCATGGAAAGAACGTCCTGCACCGGCGTCTCGCCGCTCGCGAGCAGTTGCTGGCTGTTGGCGTCGTCGGTGTAGAAGGCCTTGAAATTGGGCTTCAGCGCCTTGAGCTTGTCTTCGCCTTTTTGCCAGTGCTCGGCGTCGCCGCCCGACAGGATGGCCGAAACGACGATAAGGTGGCTCGGGTCGAAATCGGGAGCGGCGATCTTGCCCTTCAGTTCCGGATTCCACAGATCGTTCCAGGTATCGAACTTGATGTCTTTGATCAGATCGGCCCGGTAGCCGATCGTGTAGACGTAGGCCCAGCTGCCGAGGTGATAGGGACTGAACCGCGCCTCGTCGACGAGATTTGCTGCGTTCGGAATCTTGCTCATGTCGAGCTTCTCAAACAGGCCGCCGTCGGCGTAGAGCCAGCCGACATGCGATGTCGTGAAGGTAATGTCGCTTTCCGGATTACCCTTGGCGAGCTTGGCCTTGTTGAGGCGATCGATGGTGCCGCCGGTAATGAAATCCACCGGCACGCCGGTTTCCTGGGTGAATTTCTTGGCGACCGTGTCGGCGACGAGATCGCGCCAGCTGCCGCCCCAGATGCTGACGACCAGCTTGTCTTGCGCATGCGCGGGCACGGCGAATGGCAAGGGCGGGAAAGAGCGCGAGCAAAAAACGTTTCATGTCCAGCTCCCCGGTTCGCATCGCCCGCTACGGCGCGAAGGCTATTCCGCAGCTTGCCGCCTCGCTATCCGGGCCATCGTCGTAGCTGATTTAGCCGGCCTCAATTCTGCACTACTCAACTCGGGTCGACAATAGGACTTATCTTGCCTACGATCGCTGCTGTCAGGTCTGCCCGCCACATACCCACGCTTTCGCGCATTGACGGCAATCTCGGCGGCAGGCCATCGGGCTGAATTGTTGCCGGTGGAGCAATGATGACAACGTCGAGTACGCAGGCCACCGGCTCCCATCGGCCATCCGAGATTCTCGACACCTTGAAGCGCCTCGACTTCGGCGTGGCGGTGGCGGTGCCTGACAGTTGGCTCGGCGAAATTCTTGTGCGCATCGAACGCGAGCCAACCATGCGGCTCGTGCGCGCCACCCATGAAGAGGAGGCGCTGGCGATCGCTTGCGGCGCACGGCTTGGCGGCGTGCGCACCGCGATGTTTGTTCAGAATGCCGGCCTGCTCAGCATGGGCGCCGGCATGGTCTGCCTTGCCCAGCGCTACCAGTTTCCGCTGTTGCTCCTGGTCTCTTATCGCGGAACGCCGGAGGATGCCGTGTTCTACCATGTCGCCAAGGGGCGGGCGACGGAACCGGTGCTCACCGGACTTGGCGTCGCCCATGTCCGCGCCGACCGCAACCGGCCGATCGGTCCTCAGGTCGAAGCGGCGGCGACCTATGCCGAGGAAGCATCGAGCCCGTTCGTCCTCCTGTTGTCGCGGGAGGACATCCAATGGTGAAGGATGCAAGGCCGAGCAGGGCCGACTACTACACGGTGCTCGCGAACACTGTGCCGAGTGACACTCTTGTTGTCACCGCTCTTGGCAATGCGTCCTACCTGTGGGCCGCCATGCATCACGTGCCGGAAAATTTCTACATCGAGGACGCGATGGGCCTCGCGCTGCCATTGGCGCTCGGCCTCGCCGTCGCGCAACCCTCGCGGCGGGTCGTCGCAGTCGAGGGCGACGGGGCGCTGCTCATGCATATGGGAGTTTTGGTTACTCTTGGCGCGGTCGCACCGCGCAACCTCACAGTGTTGCTGATTCAGAACGGCGTCCATGCGGCGTCGGGCGGCCAGACTTTGACCAATCCGGCTCTCGATCTTGCCCTCCTCGCCCGTTCGGCCGGCATCGGCCATGCGCAGAACGTGCTGACACCACAAGCCTTTGCCGCAGAGTTGGATTGCGCCTTCGGCGCGGACGGCCCACATGTCCTTGTTTTGTCAACCACACCCGATGTCGAAGTGGTCCGGCCCCCGATTGCCTTCGATCCGGTCATGACCAAACACCGCTTCATGACCGCGATCGGGGCGCCGCGGTACATCCCGACGTTGTTCGGCGGCGGCAGGCTCGAACGCGACTAGTCACGCTGTTGCGGCGGACCAAGGAGAGGAATAGCCTCTTGGCCGCCTCCAGGACAAGGCATGGCGCGGCTTGTGCCAGGCAATCAAAAATTAAAATTGGGAGGAATTTCATGAATACTCGGCCGCGAACCATGGCATTCGGGCGTCGGACCATTCTCAAAGCTGGCGCCGCGATGACTGCGGCGCAGGTGGCATCGCCTTTCCTCATTCAGGCCCGCGGCGAGACCCCGGTACGGATCGGATTGGTCGACCCGTTCACCGGCGTCTATGCCGCGATCGCCCAGGGCGAGCTCGATGGCGCAAAACTCGCGATCGAGCAGATCAATAAGCAGGGCGGAATTCTGGGTCGTCCCGTCGAGCTGTTGGTCGAGGATTCGGCCAATGACGTCGGCGTCGGCGTCCAGAAAACCCGCAAGCTCATCGAGCGCGACCAGGTCAGCTTCATCATCGGCGATGTGAATTCCGGCATCGCGATCGCGATGGCGCAAGTGACGAGCGAGAAGAAGGTCCTGCACATTGTTTCCGGCGGCCACACCGATCCGATCACCGGGACGAGCTGTACCTGGAACGTATTCCGGGTTTGCAACTCGACGACGATGGATGCCAACGCCATCGCCGACACGCTGATGCAGAAATTCGGCAAGAAGTGGTATTTCCTGACGCCGGACTATGCCTATGGCCACTCGCTGCAGGCAGGCTTCGTCAAGAAGCTTCAGGCCCAAGGCGGAACCTTCGCCGCGTCGCTGATACCGATCGGCACCGCCGACTACTCGGCCTATCTCATCGGCGCAAAATCCTACGGCCCGCAGGTGCTGGTCGATATCATGGGCGGCGGCGACCAAGTCGCGAGCCTCAAGCAGTTCGTGCAGTTCGGGCTGGACAAGCAGATGGCGGTTGGCGGCGCGCTGTTTGAGCTGGAGAGCTTGCGTGCGGTACCTAATGAGGCGCGCCTGGGGTGGTGGACGATGGAATGGTGGTGGGATCAGCCAAATACCCCGCATGTCGCAGAATTTGACGCGAGCATCAAAGCACGCACCGGCCGTGGCGCGACGGCGCGCAATTGGTTTGGCTATGCTTCGGTACAGACGTTGGCGTTGATTGCAAATCAGGAACGCACGCTCGACGCGGTGAAGCTCGCCCGTTCGCTCTCCGGCTTCAAGCTGCCGCCGCAAATCGCGCTCCAGCCCGACGCGCCCGAATATCGCAGCGGCGATCATCAGCTTATGAGTACGGTCTTTGTCGGGGAGGCCCATCCGCCCCAGGGCGATCCGGACAACATGTTTACGGTGCAAAATCTGGTACCGGGCGCGCAGGCTGCGGGCGCCGTCGAGGACACCGGCTGCAAGCTGCAATGGCCGGCCTAGGGTAGATGAATGGTAGAGCCATAGGCCCAGTTCCTACGGCGACCACCCGCTAATTTCTGGAACTACAGAGGCTCCTGTTCGGTTGTCCGAACAGCCGTAGTAGCCTGGTTTCATGGCCAGTCGCAGGGAATTTTTGCCGGCTGGCCCCGCTGCGGCCAGAAATTTACAGTTATAAAGAGGTCTTCTATGGACGACCGCGACGAACGGATTCGGCAACGCGCTTACAACATCTGGCTTGAGGAAGGCCGTCCTGAAGGGCGTGCCGAAACGCATTGGGAGATGGCCCGCGAGCTGGTGGCGATCGAGGACAATCTCTCGACCACGCTCATACCGGCTCCGGCCGAAGGCGCGGATGCCCGTGGCGGCGAGCCGATAGAAGAAGCCAGTGTCGCCGCAAATACCGGCGAACTGCCAACCATTGTGGATCAAGGCGAGCAGACTTATCCGCCTGCCCGCGCGAACTTGAAAGCGCCGCAGCGCCAGAATAAGCCCGCTGGCGCGGCTAGCGCTCGCGCGAAGCCTTTGCCACAGCGCCCTTCATGAGCAGATTGAAGCCGAACCAGCCCCAATAGATGCGGTGGTGTTTGATGAGGCCGTTCTCGACATCCATCATCTCCATCAGATCGACTTGGTCGCCGTCCGGCGTTTGGCGAGGGTACTCCCAGGTCAATTGCCTGCCGTTGCCGAAGAAGGTCCCGGTCCGATACCAGCGGACGAGGTCATTGGGACGTCGCTTGGTGCCTTCATGGAAGAAATGCCTGATCTCCGCTTTACCGCGCAGGATACCCGTCGTTCGATCGTCCAATATCGCCATCACCAGGGGTGTCTCGACGATGGCATCGTCGGCATAGAGCGCCAGCGTGCCTTCGACGTCGCGCGTACGGGCGGTCTCGTGCCAACGGTCGTAGATGCGGCGGATGGCCTGATCGGCGATGTCTTGATCTGTAACCGCGTGTTCCATCGCGACCTCCTCTTTGTCTGCGCGGGTCCCGGCGCCGGCCTGCATCCCTTGCACGGATAATGTGGCGCGACGACAGCCCCTCCAAGCAAAATGGTTCGACCGAGTCCGAATTATCGGCGCTGATTCTTTCGTCCTGGCGGAGGCCGGCGCGGCGCGCCGGGCGGACGCGGCGGGCGATTTGGCTGCGGCGGCGGGCCGCCAGGGCGTCGCTCATTGTTGGGCTGCCGCGGGTTGTTGTTCGGCCGCCGTTCGTTGTTCGGCCGTTGGCCGTTGGGCCCGCGCAACTGGCGGCGCTGAATCGTCATGCGCTGGCCAACCGTGTGCGAGACGAACAGACGCTGCAGCACGCCGCGGTCGCGTGCCGCCTCCTGCGGAGGAATTTGGAACCGCACGGCGGCTAGCCGACCGCCCGGACCGGGCCGAAGCGCAAACGCGCTGGCGCCCTGCGTCAGCGCGCCGAGCCGGGCGCCCTGCCGGTCAAAAACGTCGATCTGTCCCACGTGCCCATCGGCATCCGGATAGAGCTTGATCCGGGGCTCAGCGCCCGGCGCACCGGCTTGCGGCACATCGACAACGCCGGTGGTGCCGCGGATACCCAAACTCGCGGTCGGCGTCGTTATCTTCATATTGCCGGTCTTGGCGACCAGGCTCGCGACGAAGGCTGCGGTACCGAGCGCGACGTTGAACGATGCGGCGTTGGCGTTGCCGCCCTCCTGATAGACGAAATCGTCGACCACGATGCGCGTATTCGCGGAGAGGCTGAAGGTTGTCTGGTCATCGAAGGTGACGCCGAGCGTCGAGGTCGCGCCGGTCTGCAGCATGTCATTTTTGAAAATGGCGTCGGTGACTTTCAATGCGACGGCCGCCGCGTTGCCGCGCGTCACCGTCGCGCTGCCTTGCAGCGTTGCGACTTGGCCCACCGCGTTGTCGGCGGTTTGAACCGGTGCTGCTTGATTTTGCGCGCGCGCCGCGAACGGCCACGCCGCCACGCCGCCAAGAAACGTTATGAATTCGCGCCGCCTCATGCCGGCCCCCTCGAATCGCTGCGATCGTCAGACCGCAATTTGGCATTTCGGAGGACAGGCCGGAACGCGAAATCTTTCCGTCTGTTGTGTGCCGTGCCGGTAGCGGGGTGCAGCATGGCTGCGCCTATCGAACCATCAATGCCGCAGTGATGCGGAAATTTAGGATGGCGCGTCAGGCGCTTATCACTCCACCCGGATGACGATTTTGCCGAAATGGGAGCCCGAGGCCATGTGCCGGTAGGCTGCCGGAGCCTCGTCGAAAGCGAACACCTTGTCGATCACCGGCTTGATGACATTTGCCGCGATGGCGCGCGCCATCGCGGCAAACATCTGTGTCGAGCCGACCGAGATGCCCTGCACATTGGCGCGGCGGCCGAGTATGAGCGCCGGATTAAGCTCGTTCGCCGCCCCGCTCAAGCCGCCGATCATGCTGATCTTGCCGCCAATGCGGATCGCGCCGAACGAGCGCGCCAGGGTCATCGCCCCGCCAACCTCGACCACATGATCGACGCCGCGGCCGCCGGTGAATTCCATCGCGGCTTTCTCCCAGTCCGGCGTGGTCTTGTAGTTGATGCCGTGACCGGCGCCGAGCGATTTTGCCCGCTTGAGCTTTTCATCGCTCGACGACGTGATGATGGCCTGGATGCCCATCGCCTTCGCAAACTGAAGCCCGAAAATCGAAACGCCGCCGGTGCCCTGCAGCAACACGATTTGCCCGGCAATGAGCTTGGCGTGCTCCATCATGGCGTGCCAGACGGTGACGCCGGCACACGGCAGCGTCGCACCCTCTTCGAACGACAGATGCGGCGGAACCTTGACGACGCCGTCTTCCTCCAGCACCGCATAATCGGCGAGCATGCCGTCAATGCCGCCGCCGAGCGCGCTGGATTGCACATCCGCCGCCGGCTCGCCGCCGGGCCAACGCTGAAAGAAACAGCCGGCGACGCGGTCGCCGGCTTTTACACGCGCAACGCCGGGGCCGACCGCGACGACCTCGCCTGCGCCGTCCGATAGCGGAATGAGGTTGTCACGCACCGGCATCCGATAGGTGCCGCGCACGATGCCGAGATCGCGGAAATTGAGCGAGCAGGCCTTGACCTTGACCAGGACCTGGCGATGGGCCGGCGTGGGATCGGGCCGCTCGACCTTGACCAGCGCGTCGATGCCGGCGCCGCCCTTCGGCAATTGATAGGCACGCATCTCTACCTCTTCCATTGACGCGATTGGGGTCTGGGTCTTGATCGGATTCGCTGCCGCCAGAGTGCGACGGTCAGGACTTTCCGATCCAGGCGACCTTTCGGGTCCCGCCGTCGCGATCCTCATTGATGCGCGGGAAAAAAGCCAGCAGGTCCAGCGACGCCGGGATCGGTGGCGCTTTCTTCACCTGTTCGATTTCCGCCTCGGTTTGAACGGGAATGTAGAACGTATAGGCCTTGTCGTCGCCGTCGTCCCAATCGATCAGTTCGCACCACGCGTCGACGTAAAGCTGGCCGCATGTCTTGCATCGGCATAGGTGCTTCGAATGGTGGCTTTCGTCATCCCACGTTTCGACGAGTTCGAGGGCTTCGTCGATGTCCGCGGGTTGCAAGTTCTCGTTTTGCCAGAGATGACACTGCGTCGGCTGGCACCATTTGGTTTCGGACATTGGCACGGCCCTGGATACGGCGTGCCGGATCATAGCGAAAAATGTCCGATGACGCGCCGCTCAAATTTCAATTAACGCACCGCCGCCAGCTCTTTCGCCAGCTCTTTGGCGCCCGGCTTCTTCACCTCATTGTCCATGCGCGCATCGGTCGCTGCAATAAGCTTGGCGACCACGTTGTTGCGCTGCGCGACCGGATTGTCGAGATATCCCCTGCGCTGAAAGAAATTCGCCGTCGGCACCTTGTCGCGCCATTCGGCCGGCATCGTCACCATGTCGAAACCGTTGCCGTCGCCTGTCAGGTTCATCATTTCAAGCTCGGCTGCGCTCAGCGTTTCACCGAATCCTTTTTTGCGCGCAAAGACCACGGAGTCCAGAAGCTTCTGCGTTTGCAGCAAGGGGCCGATGTCGAGATCGAGATTCATCGCATGGACGGCGAGGCCCTTTTGCGTGCGCGCCAACGCTTCATGCTCGTTCCAATCGTCCGGTACGCTTCTGCAGAATTCGACCATCTTGCCGACGATCTCGACCTTGCTCTCAAGCGCCCGTTTGTCCTCGCCCGGCACTTGCGTCGCCTTCACTTTCAAATTCTTGATAAATTGACCGCCCTTCTCGGCAATGATCTCCACGGTATTGGTTGCGAGGAGCTGATTATAGCCAAGCGCCGTGGTGATCGCCCGGGCGCGCTTGTTGTACTCCAGCCCCGCCTGGATGTCGTAATTGCCGCTTCCCGTGGCCTCGAAACTGTAAACACGCACGACCTGGTCTCGTGTCAGCCCGGCCGCCAGCGCCGCCGCGGAATAAACACGTTTGAACTCGCTTTCGCTGCGCGGCATGCGCGGATTGAATTTGAATTCCTGCTGCGCCGCCGCGAGAAAATCGGCGACGACCGGCACATAGGCCTCATGCCTCGGCGGTTCTTGCGGCGGTTTCGACGGATCATGCGGTTGCGGCGGCCCTCGATAAACCGGAGGCTGATCGAGCACGTAATCCTCGAACGCGATCGGCTCGTTGCGCGCGCGCTTGGCAAATCGCAATCGCCGCTTATCGGCAATCGAGCTCCAGTAGGCGTGGGCGGCGGCGGCATAGCTCTGTTGCGCCTTGGTGTATTCCTCCAAGGCGCGGCGGTATTGGGCCATTGCCGCCGCGAGATTCGATGGCACGGCGGCGGTCTGAACCGCGGTCTGCGCCGCGAGCGCGGTCGGCGAAAACAGCAACCATGCCGCCAGCACGTGGCGCATGCAGCGATAAACCGAATCAATCCCCATTCCGCAGTCCCCACGGGCCACGATTGGCCTCGCGCCTTAAAGCGCAGTTTTTTGACGCAACGAGGGCGGCTAACCCCTGATCGGTTTGCGGCTTATTTTATCGCGGTGGAGACACTCGAGAATGTCGTATTGAGGTTGGTCCCCAAGGCAGCAACCGTCGCGATGATCGCGACCGCGATGCCTGCCGCTAACAGGCCATATTCGACCGCGGTCGCGCCCTTTTCATTTGCAAGAAAACTCCAAAGCAAATTGCCCATGATGTTGATCCTCTCACCCATGGAGTCGCCCCTCGTGTAACCAGCAGAACGCAAGTACACACGCGCATGGCGTGCGCTCCGGAAAACTACGTACGACGCCATACCGCGGCGTTAAGGGCCACGGAACAATTCGATACAAACCAGCGAATGGCGCCGTGAAATATCCTCGCCGCCCGCGTCACCGCACGGCCGGTACGCGCGATAGTTTCTTTTCCGTAAGCTCGGTCAGGTACTCCTGCCAGTATTTGGCGCTGTTGCGGCCAAGCTCGGAGAGATAGTCCCAGCTGAAAATTCCAGTTGAGTGCATATCATCGAAAACAAGCCGCACCGCGTAATTGCCGACCGGATGCAGCTCCAGGATTTGAACGTCCTGCTTGCCAGCGACCGTACGCCGTTCGCTCGGCGAGTGTCCTTGAACCTCGGCGCTCGGACTGCGCACGCGCAAATATTCGGCAGCCAGATCGAAGCTCTGGCCGTCATCGAACGCGACGGTAAGCGTCTTTCTGTCCTTGTGCAGGCGCAATTCCGTCGGCCAGGGGCTGCCCATGATCGATCAATTCAGCGTAATGTGGCCGTCGGTGATGACCTTCCGCCACTTTTCATATTCCGACTTGGTGAAAGCGGCGCCTTCTTCAAGGCTGGTGCCGCGCGGCTCGACACCGAACTTGGCGAATGAGGCCTTGAGGCCGCTGTCCTGCAACGCCCTGGCGATGCCGCTGTTGAGCTTTGCCAGCGTGTCGGCGGGCATTCCAGCCGGCCCGTAGATCGCGAGCCAGAGATCGACGGCGTAACCGGGCAGAGCCTCTGCGACCGTCGGCAGATCGGGATAGACGGCGGAGCGCTTGCTGCCGGTGGTGGCGAGCGGAATGACACGCCCGTCGCTGGTGAACGGCATCGCGCCGGGGATGCTCGAGAATGCCATCTGCACCTTGTTGCTCATCATATCGGTGAATGAGGCGCCGATACCTTTATACGGCACATGCACGGCGTCGATGCCGGTGCGCAGCATCCACATCTCTCCCGCAAGATGCGGCGTGGTGCCGACGCCGGCCGATGCGAAATTGAGCTTGCCGGGATTGGCTTTGCCGTAGGCCACCAGCTCCCCGTAGGTTTTCACGCCAAGCTGCGGCGCGACAACCAGAACTTCCGGCGATGCGCTGACAATGGAAATCGTCGTCAAATCCTTGAAGATGTCGTAGGGCATGTCTTTTTGCAGGGTCGGATTGATGACAATAGCCGGATCCATGACCACAATGTTGTAGCCGTCCGGCGCAGAGCGCACGACGGACTCCACGCCGACGATGCCTCCGGCGCCCGGCCGGTTCTCAGCGACGACCGTCTGCCCCAATGCGTCACCGAGTTTCTGCGCCAGAACGCGCCCGGTGAAATCGACGATGCCGCCCGGCCCATAAGGTACGATCAGATGGATAGGCCGTGCCGGGAAGGTTTCAGCATGCGAAGGCACGACCGCGGCGCAGGCGAGCACCAACCAGAGCACTATGTGCGCGCCGGATTTTAGGTAATTCATCTCGTTGCTCCCTTCGGGCTTCCGTCATTCCCGACGCTGCGAAGCGGCCAGTCCGGAATGACGACCCATGACACCGGCGGTCCCGCCGCAGCCGGCAGTTTGCTCCGACGAGGGGAGCCCGTCAAAATTCATCCTATTGCGCCCCGGCCTTGTCTGCCGGCCGGCAGCGCATGATCTTCACCGCGGACCGCTACGCATCGCGGCCGCGAAAGAGTCGCGGCGTCTTCCAGGCCGCAACGCAATGGTCGCGCCGCTTCCGAGCGAGACGACTATGATGGCTGCGGCAAATTTTCCGGAATCAGTCGATGTGCGTCACCACAGCGAGCCGCTTGATCTCGCCGCCGGTGTAGGCCTTCAGGAAGGCGTCGTAGTCCTTGAACGACACGCAGCCGTTGGAATCGCCGTTCGGGCCGAGCATGTAGCTGTGGGCGAGCAGGCCACTGCGGCCAAACACCTTTGCGTCATGCATCGGGACCAGGCGCAACGCCTGCACGCCGTGGAACGGCCGCTCCCGCAACTCAAGGTTATAGGTTTCTGGCGGAGTGACGCCGCGATTCCTTGCGCTGGCGTGGCGCGGATCGTCGAGCAACTCGTGATAACCCGAATGTGCTTCCAGAATTGTCCCATTGGGCAGGTACACGGCGTGCGCGGAGATATCGTAAACCGCGGTCTGCCGGTCGTAGAGCCCGGTCGTTACGCTTGCGTCGTCGCCGATCAGGCCGGCCAACGGCGCCGCATAGGCGAGCCTGACGCCGGACGGCGAAGGCCCGTAAAGCTTCTCGAAAATCGCGGACCGCGACCGGCCGAACAGCTTCTCGAACAGGGTCGGTTTGGCAGCCGGCGGGTTGGCGGCAGCGAGCACTTGCGGGTCGTCCTGGACCGACGGCCGCGAATTCTGCCGCACCCGGAACGCGAGCGAACGAGGCGGGGGCGGCGGCGCGATCCGCGCCACGGGGCGGCCTGGCGACGCCGGCGGCGCTACGCGGAGCGCCGCAACGGCGGCTTGCGGCGAAGGTGCATCGAGGTTACGCGACTGATCGAGGACCACCGTCGAAAACGCTCCGGCGCCCAGATAGAAGCGGGCGGCGAACCAGGCGGGTGCGGGATCGGAGCGCGGCGCTGCTGTCTCTTCACGCGCCAATGCGTTCGCCTGGCCGCCATGCGGCCCGGCAAAAATCCCGCAGAGAACCCATGCAGATAACAGTGCGGCGCCGGCGGTTAGCGCGCCGCCGAAAACCACCTGCATCCGCGGAGCAGACGAGCAAAATCGCTGTCTGCCGGCGCCAAAACCGTGGCGCTTCTCTGCACCGAGCCCCATACCCCCTCGCGACCCCACTCGCTTGTCCCGACAAACATTCGGCGGCACCGCGATGGCGCAACCGAACCGGCAGTGTGCGTTTTACGAACCCCGATCCCCGAGATCGAGCAGACTGGTCCGCAGACTTGCTGAAGATTGCGGCAGCTTTTGGCCCTTCGCAAGGGAAATTGCGACCCAAACCGTCGGAGTACTGCGGAAACGGCAGCGTATTCCTGCACCGCGAAACCGCACCGGCGTGGGGGGACGACCGGATCGCAGACACCGATACGTGAGAGCGGATGCGAAATGGCTCGCGGTCCGCTCAAAGACGCTCCCCATCGCGAATGATGCAATGAAGCGCAGAATTGTCACATTTGAGACGCATGGAAACCCAATCTGATGCAGAAATTGTTTGGGCGATTACAGGGGGGCCCCATGACCGCATTAGCGCGATTAATTCCGGTGGTGGCCGTGTTGCTCGTTGCACTCGGACACGGGGATCCAAGTGCTGGTTCCGCGCGCGCAGGAGAGAATTGCCTTGCTGCACCGAACGCTCAGTCACCGCCGGGCAGCCATTGGCACTACCGCACGGACCCAGTCAAACAAAGCAAGTGCTGGTATTTGCGAACAGACGATCAAGCGATTCAAACACCGATCGCGCAGGAAAAGCCAGCAACGTCGGTCGCCGCAAAATGGCCGGCGGCGGCAATATCAAGAACCGCCCCGGACGCAACAGAGACGAAAGCACAGGAACTTCGACCGGCGTGGCCTGACCCTCCGTTATCGAACGGCGCAGACAATATGGTTTGGCCTGAGCCTCCATCGGCCGGCGGCGCAACGCGAGGGGTCGCCGCGGAAAACACCCACAAGGAGAGCGCAAGCCAGATGCCGGGAGCGCCCGCAATGGCCGTAAGTTCTGACAAATACGCAGGGAGCGATGCCGGAGCGGATAAGCAGGTCGCCGCGCCTATCGAGATGGCAGTTTCTCACGGCGCGATGCCCAGTGGCATGCTTTTGGCGTTTGCAATCGGAATAGCAATTGCCGGACTATTCGCGCGCCGGATCGTGCGCAAGACGTTTGCGCGACGGCATACGGTCGACCCTGATCGGCGGGAGCCAGCCTCGACTACCAGCATCGGTAGCGGTCGCAGGATACCAAGGTCTGTGGCGTATGATGTCGACCTCGCATCCGAGTGGGGCGAGAACGATCGTCTGGATGGTGAAAGCAAGGATACGCTGCGGAAACTCTTGCGCGTTCTCGACCAGCAAGCGGCATAAATCTCAAGAGGTATTGGCCGCGCGAGACGCGCAAAAAGTTTCGCCGCACTAGCCGAAGAGCTCAGCAAATGGGCCTGCGCCCGGGCACGACGTTTCGGCCGGCTGCATTCGCTTGAGAAACGAGGACGTCGTCGATCTTTATGACCGCACGCCGGTTAGAACGAAGGTAGTCGTTCTCGCAGCACATTCTGCTTAATCGCAGCATGCAGCATGGCTTCACCGCCTATCCTCGACCCAGAGCGCTCCGTCCGAATCCCAAAGCGGGTATGTCGCGCTGCAACGCCATACACAATTGAATATCGTTCCCGATCCGGTGTTATAAGCCCTTTGTCAACGGATGACTCTGCCGCACCGAGCAGTGGCATAGAGCAAAAGGAGACACACCATGAAGGCAGGCGAGACGAGATTGATCTTTCCGGGCCTTGCGGGATTTTACGAATCCTGGCGCGACATCGCCTACACGATCGTTCGTGTGATCATTGGCTACATTTTGTTTATGCATGGTTGGGTCAAGGTCACCACCGGCGTCGCCGGTGTCACTGCCTACATGGCCAAGCAGGGATTGGAACCTGCCACCGTGTTTGCAGTGGCAGCTATGTTTCTGGAGACGATCGGCTGCATTTGCATTATCATTGGCTTGTTTACGCGATTTTTCGCGGCGGCGCTCGCGGTAGAACTAGGCATCGCCTTCGCGGTCGTGCATTTCAAAGCAGGATTTGCGGCCAACAAAGGCGGCTTCGAATACGTGCTTCTGCTCGGTATTGTGATGTTCGCCATCGCGATCCGCGGCGGCGGACCCTACTCGGCCGATCGCATGATCGGCAGGGAACTATAGAGTTCTGGGGTTTCTTCCGTTCGTACCGGGAAAAGACAGCGCCATACCGTGGCCTGAAAAGCAGGATCGCAGCCGGTCTTTTATGCTGCACCATCATGATGGCGTGCGGCCGGTGAACAACGCGACGATCTGTTGCCAGAGGACGCGCGCGATCAGCGACAGCCCGGAGATCGGCTTGGCTGGCGGCGCAGGCGGCGCACGCGGCGGGGATGTTTGCGGAGCCGTCGTCGCAGGTTGAGCTTGGTCGCGGCCGGAGGATGACGATGGCGGCGGCATTGGTGTCACGGCCGCCTCCGGACCCGGCGGCTGTTGCGCGAGCTGGGCCCGCAAATTGCTGGCGAATTGACCGATAATTTGCGAGGCGGTCGCCTGGATCATGCCGACACCGCGGCCGTATTGCGCCACTGCGCCCGAGAGCATCAGGTCGGTGTGGATCAGCACCTTCGAGCCAGAACCCGAGGGCTCGATGCGGAATGCCGCCATGGCATTGGCCGAGCCGCGGCCCTTGGCATCGCTGCCCTGCGCCTTGACGCGGGCGCTGCGGTTGGCGTCATCGACGCTGTCGAACTCGATGCGGCCGGCAAAGGTCAGCGCCACCGGGCCGAGCCGCACGGAAATTTTTCCCTTGTAGTTTTGCGCATCGATCACTTCGGTGAGTTCCGCCCCCGGCATGCACGGCGCGATGTGCGGAATGTCCATCAGGACCTTCCACGCCTTGGCCGGCGACAGCGGGACGTCGAATGAATTGTCGAATTCCATTATCCACTCAATTCTTGGTTTTCACGCTCACTTCCCCTGCCCCGCGGAAGAGACAGGAAAAGATCGTGAAGCTTTACGCTAACGTCGGCGCCTGCGCACTAGCTCCCGGACGCCCTTCTGCAGTCCCCCCTCACAAGCGGGAGTTATTCCGCCGCCACGGTGACGCCGCCGTGCGCCTTCGACCAGCCGGCGGGGTCCTTCATGAATTTTTCCACTTCCTTGAGCTTGCCTTTATCGAACTTGCCGCTCTTCTTCGCCACTTCGAGCACATCCCACCAGGTCGCGAGCGCGTGCAGGCTGACGCCCAAGTCACCAAGGATTTCAGTGCCTTCGGGGAAGATGTCGTAGAAGAAGAACACGAAGACATGGTCGACCGTGGCGCCCGCCTGGCGCAGCGCCTTGCAGAAATTGACCTTGCTGCGGCCGTCGGTGGTCATGTCTTCGACGAGGAGCACCCGGTCCCCGTCCTCGATATGGCCTTCGATCTGCGCGTCGCGGCCGAATCCTTTCGGCTTCTTGCGCACATACTGCATCGGCAGCATCAGCCGATCCGCCATCCAGGCGGCGAACGGAATGCCGGCGGTTTCGCCGCCGGCAATCGCGTCGAAGCGCTCGAAGCCGACATCCCGCAGCACCGTCGCCACGCCGAAGTCGACCAGCGTCGTGCGCACGCGCGGGAACGAGATAATGCGGCGGCAATCGGTGTAGACGGGGCTCGCCCAGCCGGAGGTGAAGATGAAGGGCTTGTCAGCCATGAAGCGGACCGCTTCCACTTCAAGAAGCATCTTCGCCGTCAATTCGGCCATCACCTCTTTGTCGGGGAAGCCTGACATGAGTTGTCTCCAGTTCCCCTCCTTTTCGGGAAGGGTTTAAGGTGAGGCCGGGAGGTGATGCGTTAGCATCCATGCCTGCGCACGACTTCGCGACCCCAGGACGAGGTTCGGCGGCAGGCGCGCTGTTGCCGACAACGCAAGGATCGGACGCAAACAGCGCAGCTACCATAGCTCAAAATCACGTCGGCGGTCGGCCCCTGGCGGTACGGCCGGATCAATGCGCCTTCGCTGTCCAAAATCAATATTTTTCCCGATTTTTGAACAAAAAAGTGGTTTCGCCTGGTTCCCGAGCAAACAGCGATCGCAATCCATGAACATTCTTTGCCGCATGTCGTTGCCGCGGGTCGCTACCCGATGATGGCAAATGTCCTCTACGCCGCAGCCGCCGCTTCGGCGTCGGGCTGCTTCCATGCCTTGAGCCGCGGATAGATCTCGCGGCAGAACAGCGTGAAGTTGTCGATCGTCTGCTCGTGGGTGAGAAAGCCGGCGTGACCCATCATCAGCAAGTTGCCCATGCCACCGCAATAGGCGCAGAAATCGACGATCTGATCATAAACCCGATCGGGCGTGCCGCAGAACAGGATGCCGGCCTCGATCAACTCCTGGACGCTCGCAGTGCGCATGTCGATCACGCGGCGGTCCTTGGTGAAGCTGCGCGGCGGCGTCTCGCCGCGCATGATCCGCGCATTGTCCTCGACCGACAGGAAGCCCGGGGGATTGCGGAACGGCAGATGCACGATCGGGCTCGAGCGCAAATAGCCGGCGATGAGTTCACCGCGCTTGCGCGCCTCGTCCTCGTCGTTGGCGACAGCGACGAGGCCGAGATAGGCGAAGCGGTCGGCGTCCGGCGCGTTGCCCCGTTTCGCGACGTAACCCTTGCGATAGGCGTCATAGAGCGGGCGGGTGTTGTAACCGGTGCCGAGGGTTGCCATGACGTAGCCGCGCTCGCCAAGCAGGCGCGCTTGGGTATGGCTCCCCGTCGTCGACCAGACCGGCGGATGCGGCTGCTGCCAGACGCGCGGCCAGACGTTCACCTGCCGATAATGGAAATACTCGCCTTCCCAGTTGAACAATTCATCGTGGGTGGTCATCGCCTTGATGATAAAATCGTGCGCCTCCCAGAACCGCTCCATGACGGCGACCGGATTCTGATTGGACGCCGGAAACTCATACGGGACGCCTTTGATGAAACCCATGTCGAGGCGGCCGCGCGAGATCACGTCGATGGTCGAAAGTTCCTCGGCGCAGCGCAGCGGGTCGGGCCGGTGCCCGATCGGATAGCCGAGCACCAGCAGCCGCGCGTTCTTGGTGATGCGCGCGAGCACGGACAGGCCCACCACCACCGTCGACGACATGCAGGTCGCAGTCTGGTGATGCTCATTGAGCATGATGTCGAGGCCCAGCTCGTCCGCGGCCTGCCACTCGTCATAATAGCGATGGAACAGATCGGCCGCGACGCGCGGATCGCATTTGCGGTTCGGCAGGTTGACGCGCAGCGAGCCGGCGTGATCGTTCCAGGTCGGGTAATAGGGCTGCTCGGTAAACTGATAGACTCTCATGGCGCGTTCTCTTTCGTCACTCGTATTCTTTCGTCACCCGGATAGTGTCATTTGCAATCGGCGAATGCGAGTACGCGCTCGGCGAACGCCTTCGGTTGCTCCTGATCCGGAAAATGGCCGGCGCGCTCGATCAGCGCGAAGCGCGCGCCGGGAATCATCGCGCAGTAGGCGCGGCCGTATGCCTCGCTGAGCATGCGGTCATGGCTGCCCCACAGGAACAGCGTCGGGATGCGGACGCGATGCAGCCGGTTTTTCAGGCGCGGATTATGGAAAAACGGGTTCCAGGCCACGCGCGCCGTCGCCTCGCGGGCGCGCGAGGCGGCAAGCACCTCCGCGTCCGGGAGCGCTTTGAAATCGCGCCGCCCGACATTGGGGTCGCAGTACACGGTCTCGAGGTATTCCTTTTCGGTGAGCGCAAAGATGTCGACGATGTCGCGGGTCTCGCGGTCGCCGACCTTGACCCCGACGGCATTCGCCATGACGAGGCGCGACATCCGCGCCGTCGTTTTCACCGCGATCTCGGCGGCGATCCAGGCGCCGAGCGAGACGCCGACGACCGTCAAATCGTGGAGCTCGAGTTGATCGAGCAGATCGAGATAGAAATACGACATATCGTCGACGCTGCGCATTCCGTTCGGCAGCTCGGAGCGGCCGAACCCCGGATGCGTCGGCGCGATGACGCGCGCGCCTTTTGCAAGTTCCGCGATGGCGGCCGCCGCCGGCTCGATGCCGTTCTCGGCGTGGAGGAAAAGCAGCAGTCGTCCGGCGCCCCGCTCGATCAATTCGATCCGCGTTCCATTGACGACGAGCGAGCCTGCCGCGCTCTCTGCCGCAACCGACATCCCAGCTCCCCTGCTTGCCGGATGATCCTTTCCGAAAACGGGCCCGCCACTTTTCGGGATCATGCTCCAAGCGCTTTCCAAGCCCCGCTCCTTGTTCTAACACGTGAAGCGCTTTTTGCCATCGCAGGCCGGTCGGTCCCGACAGGCATGCCTTGCACCATCAGCATGAGCGCCGCATTGACATCGCGCGCAAGACCGCGGCGGCGCGCAACCACGAGGGCGAGTCAATGACGGACGACAGCGTCACCACCAACGGCGGCATCGCCTATGCCAATCACGACGGCATCGAGCTTTTAGGCGATCTTTATTTGCCGAAGAGCGCGAAATCCGCGCCTGCGCTCGTTGCGGTTCATGGCGGCGGCTGGGTCCAAGGCGCACGCAGTGCGTTCCAGTATTGGGGCCCGCATCTCGCCGCGCGGGGCATCGCGCTGTTCGCCATCAGCTATCGCCTCGCGGCAAAAGGCACGATGTTCCCGCAAGCGGTCCACGACGTGCTTGCCGGCGTCCAATTCGTGCGCGGCAAGGCGGGCGAGTTCGGCATCGACCCGCAGCGCATCGGGCTTCTGGGCGCTTCCGCCGGCGGTCATCTCGCGGCGCTGGCGGCGCTTGGCGGCAATGCCGGAAAGTTTGCCGGCGGCTATCCGCAGGACGCCTTCGCGTCGGCCCCCGTCGGCGTGAAAGTACTGGTCGGCGTCTACGGCGTCTATGACTTGCTGGCGATGTGGGCGACCTACCGGCACCAATCGCCGCTCGAAAACAATATCGAAAAACTCCTCGGCGCGTCGCCCATGGAGAACCGGCAAATCTACTTCGATTCCTCGCCGATCAACTATGCGACATTCGCCAATAACAAGATCGCGGTCTTGCTTGCTACCGGTACGCAGGACGACCTGGTCGACCGGACCGCGCACACGGATGCGTTCCAGCTCGCGCTCAAGCAGGCGGGGTTTTTCGTGCGACCCTGCATCGTACCCGGCGCGCCGCATTACTGGATGAACGATCCGATCGACGAGCCGGCCAGTTTTTCCGGTTTCCTCGCCCCGCGCCTGCTGCGCTTCCTCGCGGAGAAGCTGTGAGACCAAGCTCATTTAGTGTTGATCGTCATCCTGAGGCGCCCGCGCGTAGCGCGTGCCTCGAAGGATGCCAACTCCGGCGCCGGGGCCGCCCTTCGAGGCTCGCTTCGCTCGCGCCTCAGGGTGACGGAAGAGAGTGCATCAATATTGATGTCTGGTATGAGATGCTAGTCCACAGCGGCGTGCAGATTTCGTCGTTTTATTCCGAGCCCGACGATGCGATGCAGCAGGTCCGTGTAAGCAAGGCCATTGTGCTTGGCGGCCGTCGCGAATTCCTGGCTCTCGGCGATCTCGGGATTGGGGTTGGCTTCGAGAAAATACGGAGTGCCGTTGGCAGCGAGACGGAAATCGATGCGGGCATAACCATCAAGCTCCAGCGAGCGGTAGATTGTCTTGGCCATGCGCTGGATGCGGGTCCCTAATTCGGGGCTGAGGTTTTTGGCAGGCCCGTGCAGGATGCCGCGGCGTTCCTGGTACTCGGGATCGTGCTTGACCTTTTCCGTGGCGATTGGCCAAGCCCCTTCGGCCATGTTGCCGAACTCAAGCTCCCATACCGGCAGCACTTCCAGCCGCTCGTTGCCGAGCACGCCGACATAGATTTCCCGCCCCTCGATATATTGCTCGGCGATGGCGGCCGTGCCGACGCGCTCGTGAATGAAGTTGACCCGTTCCGCAAGCTTGTCGTCGGTGTCGACCACGGACGCCTGCGAAATGCCCAGCGACGCGTCTTCGCTGAGACTTTTGACGATAAGCGGCAGCGCCAGCCGCGCCGGGCGCTTGACCTTGCGGTGCATCGGAAACACAGCGAACGCCGGCACCGGAACCCGGTGATAGTGCACCAGCGTCTTCGACAGATCCTTGCCGCGCGCCAGCATCAGCCCGCGCGGATTGCAGCCGGTATAGGGAACGTGGGTCAGCTCGAAATAACTGGCGACGTTCTGGTCGTAAATGGCTTCGCCGTGAAACTGCTCGAGCAGGGTGAAGACGACGTCGGGCTTCCAGCTGTCGATCTCGTCGCGGATCGGCTTGAGCTCGTCATGAACGCCAAGCGGGCGGACCTCATGCCCGGCGGCCCGCAACGTGCTCACGACGTCATATTCGGTCTTCCATTCATTGATTTGCTGCTCGGTGTAGCCTTTCGATGACTCCGGCGGGATCAGTCCTGGATCGACAAGCACCAGGACGCGAAGCCGCTTCATAACGCGATCCACCTTCGGTGCGACGGACCGAGTGCGCGCATGGTCTTTGCGGTCAGGAGCACGGTGAAATCCAGGAAAAGCCTTCGCTCCGGACCGACGGCGCGCAAGCCGAGCTCGCGGCAACGGGCAATCATGTCATCCAGTACCGCATCGAGCGTAAGCTGGTTGCCGCCCGTCCCCTTCGCAACCAGCGCTTTCAGGCGGCCGCGGTGGCGCCTGATGAACGACGTTGCGGCCTCCGAGCGATGGTGGCGCGGATCGGCCGAGAACAGGCGCTGCAAATCGCGATCATAGGCCTTCGGCGTTTCGGCGGCATAAAGGGCCTGTTTCTTCTTGTAGTAGTCGGCAAGGGTGCCGGTGAGCTGGTTCAAGGGATCGATGCGCTCCCGGTCCGTGATCAGGGGCCGCTGCCCAGCGATCTCCGCCATCAGCTCGTCGATGTATTCGAGCTTTTTGAGCGCCGGCCAATCGGCATAGCGCGTCCGCCAATTCGACCGCGGCCGCAGCCACACCGCAAATGTCTCGGCGAAATCCTCGTCCGGGTGGCTCTGCGCGTACCAGAGCCGCAGATGCTGGACGTAATGCTTGCTGGCGGGATTCGGCCGATAATAGTGCGGGTAGCGCTTCGAGGACGGACCGAATAGCTGCTGCCAGCGGCGGCGGCGATGGAGCTGAAACGAGTGCTGCACCGCGTGGCCGGCTTCATGCCGGAGAATCCCCATGCAGCCCGACCAGGTTGCGCCCTCGATATCGGTCATCATCTTCTTTTCCAGCCGCATCAGCCTGGGATGGGCCAGATAGAAGGGGATAGCGATACCGGGCGTGTCGTCGGGGCTGAACCACTCGCTGGAGACCCAGGCGTGGGGCCGGACGCGGATGCCGCGTTCGGCGAGCTCGCCGCGAAGAGCCTCGAGGCAATCCTCGAGCCAGGTGCCTGCGACCGTGACCTTGAGGTCCCTGAGGCGAAGCTGCAGCAATTGCTCTTCAGGCAAGCTCGCCCAGGCAAATTTCCGCCGCGCCATGAGACCCCGAGACCCGCAACGAACCCGATCCTTTAATCGTGTCATGAGAGATCATTGACCGCAACCGCCAAGCCTGGTCTGTGGGTATCTCGGCGGCAGCAGCCCTCACTTCTTCTCGAGCATCAGGGCGCCTTCCCGGCGGATGAGCGGCTGGATCGCCTCGGCGACCTTTGCCAGCAACCACGGCAGCACGACTTCCAGGTTCACGCGGTCGTCGGCGACATCGATGGTGCCGCTCGCCACCTGCCCGAGGGCGCTGACCCGGAACTGGAGGTGGTCGCCGGTCCAGGTTTGCTCCTGGATGGTGAGCAGGTGGCCGAAATTCGACTGGGCCTGGCTCAGGCCGGATTTCAGGCGGCGGACCGCTTCAGCCTTGCCAAGACGATGCGGGATGGACACAGCCAACGGCTTCGACATGATAACTCCAAGAGCGTTTTGGAGCCGTATATAGGCGGCGTACCGCGCCGATCAAACGGCATGCTCGTTGCGCCCGAAGTTCCGGCCGTCCTTGGGCGCGCCGGCCGGTTCAGCTCAAGCGCCTTCCATCACCGGCAAGATGAGCGCGGAAGGATACTGCGCCGAATGATAGATCGTGTCGGTGCCGATCTTGCTCGGGAGGTAATAGTGCGTCCACAGCACATCGGTGACGACGGAATCACCGTTGACGATCTCCAGCCTGATCCGGTTGCCCTTCTTGAAGCGATGCGCCATCGGCTCGACGCTGATGTCGAAGCGATAGATTTTGCCCGGCTCGATCGGCGTGGGGTCGGTGTGGGTGTGATAGGGTTCCATGTCGGTCGATTTTTTGGGATCGAGCGCACGATGCGAGGCGCGCAGCCAGCCCTTGGTGATCCAGTATGAGGCGGGGTTGAGCGTTTGGGCGCGGTCCTGCGGCGATTGCGGCATCTGCTCGGAGATTTTCACAAAAAAGTCCGTGTCATCGCGGCTCGACGCGGCGTGCAGCGTGAGCTTGACCGGTCCCGCGATCTCGATGTCCTGGTCGAGCGGCGCCGTAGTGAAAGTCAGCACGCGGCGCGCCGGATCGGGCTGATTGTTCGGCCCGAAGCCGACCACGCCCATCATCCAGCCCGGATTGGGATAGCTGTAGGACGTCGTCTCCTCGCCGGACGGTTGATCCCGCGACAGCGTGCCGTCGTTGAGCGAGGTGACGCTGCCGGATTGCTGTCCGCTCAAATGCCAGGCGACATAGCGCACGCCGGGCGGCGGCCAGCTTTCCGCGGTGCGCACAGCGTCGGCGCCGCGCACGAAATATTCGACCGCCGGCCGCTTGGTATATTCGGTGTCCTTGCCTTTGAGATAGTGATCGTAGAACGGCAGCAGCAGCTTTTCGTGCAGCTCCGCGCTGTTGAATTCGCGGTTGGCGACGAAGGCGTTCACCGGACCGATCATTTTCAGCTTCTTGGGCCCGGCGGCGCGGCGGAAGCCATCGATATTGCCACGGGTGTGCAGGTCGACCTTGCCCCAGACGCCGACGGAATAAAGCGGCGCCTCGATTTCATGCAGAAGCTCGGCGGCGCAGCGCTCGCGCCAGAAGGCGTCGTAAGTCGGATGCTGTTGGAGCAGCAGATTGAGATCGCCCGCCTGCTCGCGCGGGTGCTCGCCGTTGGCCGGATGCCGGTTGATGATGCGGTTCTGGTTCCACCAATAGCTGCCGAAGAAATCGCCCAGGATGCCGCCCTGATAGACCGAGGCGCGATAAGGATCGTTGAGGCCATCGAAGGCGGCGATGCAGGCGAGCGACGGCGGCTTCTGGATCGCCATCCACCATTGCAGCATGCAGAAATATGATTGGCCGATGCCGCCCACTCTGCCGGCCGACCATGTCTGGTGGCCGAGCCATTCGACGACGTCGTAGAGATCCTTCTGCTCGTTGCGGTCGAGCAGGCGGAATTCGCCGCCCGACTTGCCGCAGCCGCGCACGTCCATGTGGGCGTAAACGTAGCCGTGCCGCAGATAGAAATCGATCGGGCCGGTTTCGCGCCAGAGGAATTGCGGACTCGCCGGCAGCGTGTTGTTGTCGTAGCGGTATGGCGAGGGCGCAAGCAGGACCGGAAATGGCCCCTCGCCTTCCGGCATGTAGAGCGCGACGGCAATCTCGACGCCGTCATGCACGCGGATTTTGACTTCGCGCGGCGTCGCCTGCGTCGCCGTTTCGCTGGTCATCGAATTTCCTCGGAAGGGGCGCGGCGTAACGCCCAAGCATAGGGACAAGGTGTCGCGCGAGCAACGCGAGCGCCGCCGCCGCGGCGGACCGCCGGCGGCGATGCTGCGCCATCGGCTTAATCGACAACCGCCTTACCTCACAATGGTCGACGGCGGATTGCGGCGCATTCCCCATTCCTTATAATTTCGCCGGCGGGATGCGCGGGGGCGGAAAAAGCGAATCCATTCTCGCGACGCCTGCGCGCCCCATATCCGTCACCACCGGGCTTGACCCGCCTGCGAGGCCGAAGCCTCTTCGGCGAGGCGAAGGCCCGGTGGTCCATGCCGACATGCGGCAAACGAAACGACACCACACAACACGGCGAATGTCAGCTAGCGTTCGCTCGGCATGGATGGCCGGATCAAGTCCGGCAATGACGAAAAGGGAAATCCGTTCTCGCGGCGCGTCTTTGCGTCCGAGCTATGCCACGCCATTGCCAAGAATCCAGTAGCCCGAATGAGCGCAGCGAAATCCGGGAACGACTGTTCGGCTCGGATACCGCTCCCGGGTTTCGCTGCGCTCACCCGGGCTACAAACTACGAAAGAAACAAAAGGAAGCGGAACGCCGGCAGGCGCGTTAGTCCAATCCTCCGCGCCCCCTCCCTACCTCCCCCGCTTGCGGGGGAGGTAGGGAGGGGGCGCGGCTCGCGCTCAGCGGAGCGCGCTCGCTTGTCGGCGTTCCACCACGGCTCTTGCTGCAGCGAGCGAACGCCACAGCTCAACTCCAGTACGCGCTTCCTGGGACCTGGCGTCATCAGGTGTTACCTGCATCTTCGCCTGTCCCAGTCCAGCGAGTTGCCTCGCAGACCGGTCATCGTGCCGGCCGGGCGTCTAACCCCGGAGCCGCCCGGGAACGGATTGCAAATCCGCCCGCGGGCACCGCACTCGCTCCATGGCCCGGTATGCCTCCGGGCCCTGTCCTTGACGAGCGAGATTCGCGGGCTTTGTAACCAATATAGCGACATTTGTCAAGAATAATGTCACCGCCACAGCGACGACCGCGCCATAGGCAGGCTGAGCGCAGCGTAGGCCCTGCCCCGCCCGGGGTGCGGAAAAGGCTATAGCTTCATGTCTTTTTACTTTTGCGTTCTTTCGCTCGCGTCTCCGCAGGCGCTTTCTTCTTCGATTTGCTCTGATTGCAATCCACAGCGGCACGGATGAGATTTTTCAGGGCGCGCTCGTTGATCTTGTCGCCTTCATGGATATCGATGGCGCGCCTGGTGTTGCCTTCGAGGCTGGAGTTGAAGAGGCCGCAAGGGTCCGCCAACGCGGCGCCCTTGGCGAAGGTCATCTTCACGACCTCCTTGTACGTCTCGCCGGTGCAGATGATTCCGGCATGCTCCCACACCGGAACCCCGCGCCACTTCCACTCCTCGGCCACGTCGGGGCAGGCCTCCTTGATGAGACCTCGGACCCGAGCGAGCATCTCGCCCCGCCAATCACCCAGCTCCTTGATTCTCTCGTCGATCAGTTGGGCGGGAGAGGCTTCGCCTTTTACCTCCTTCGAGCCGCTCTTCGTCTTTTTCATGGTGGTTGTCGCTTTCTTCACGGTCGTGGTCGCTCGCCCATATTGAACATCAGGATTTCTTCTTTAGGAACGGCGCGATAAGTGTCGTCAGCCGACCGCCGCGCCTTGTCGTTTGCTGGATCGCGCCGGCGTTCTCAAGCTCCGGTCAAGCTGGATCTACCTGCCGAAGTGATCCGAGCTTCCCGATCGCCTTCTTCGCGATCTTCACGTATTCCGGATCGGCCTCGACGCCGACCGAGGGGCGCGAGTAGAATGCTGCAGATCACGTGAATCCCGCGAATAATCGAACGTGGGGTCGCATCTTTCATGAGTAATTTGCGCTCCATTAATCGGCGATACCGCGCCGCTTGCTCTGGCCTGGATCGAATTCCGCTCGCGTCGAACTGCATTTGCCCTCGTCATGCGCGGGCTTGACCCGCGCATCCATGCTGCCGTTCCGCGTTTCCATGCTGACAGTGAGTACAAGCGCCACGGCAGAATGGATTGCCGGGTCAAGCCCGGCAATGACGCGCTTGGAATGCGTTCAACGCCGTCGAATTTGCACTGGCTTTGAATTATCCCGGCATCAGTCCGCTCGCGCCACGACCTGCTCCAGGTCAGCAAAGAACTTCTGCCAGCCGAACTTGGCGCCCTGGTAGGCCTGCTGCTGATCCGGCCGGAACCCCGATTGCTCCATGCGCAGGCGGGTCCCCGTGCTCGTCGCTGTGAGAGTCCAAGTGACGATACTCTCGAGACCCATGGCCGCCCACGTGTAGGACAGCGTCTTGTTGGGCTCGACGGCCAGGACCTGACAGTCGACGGCGCCCCAGTCACCGCGAAGATTGAAACGGTGGTCGACGACTGGCTTGAAGTCGTTCTTCATCAGCCACTCCTCGATCAGGTGCGGTTGCGTCAGCGCGCGCCAGATCTTTTCCGGCGGAAAAGGTATCTCCCGTTCGACAACGACGGAGCGCGTTTCGGTCGCGGGTTCGCTCATTGGTCCATCCTTTTCAGCAAGTCTTCGAGGTGGTCGAACCGGCTTTGCCAGAAGCCGGCCATCTCGCTGGTCCAGTCGATCAGTGGGGCAAGCGCGCCGAGCTGCGCGCTATAATGGGTCTGTCGTCCTTCATGGCGGTCGCGCACCAGGCCGGCCTGCCTCAGAACGCCGAGATGCTTCGAGACGGCCGGTTGCGAGACCCCGGCCCGAGCCGTCAGGGCTCCGACCGTCTGCTCTCCGTCGCGGCACAGCCGCTCGAAGATCGCCCGCCGAGTCGGATCGGCGAGCGTTCTGAAGAGCATATCGGGAGCGTTCGGCATTTGGGATCGATAACCTGCTGGCTATTGATTGACACATAACCGCCGAGATATGCGTGAGTCAAGCAAGAACGTGGAGCGGCGGCGCCGCCCGTTGGTTATGCATTATGCATGATCTATCGATCATAGCGGTCGTGCCGACGTGCTGAGGCGCTTCATATCGCTGCTATCGCTCACAGCCCCAGATATGCCCGCCGGATTTCCGGCATGGCTGCGAGCTTTGCCGGCTCCCCTTCCGTGAACAGCCGGCCCTCGGCGATCACGTAGGCGTAGTCGCTCACCGCTAAGGCCAGGTGCACGTTCTGCTCGACCAACAAAATGGTCAGCCCCGCCTCCTTTAATCGCTTCATAGTCGTGAACAGCTGATAGGTCACGACCGGCGCGAGGCCGAGCGACAGCTCATCGATGATCAGGATATCGGGATCGGACATCAGGCCGCGGGCGATCGCCACCATCTGCTGCTCGCCGCCGGAGAGCGTGCCGGCGTTCTGCCGGCGCCGCTCGGCAAGCCGCGGGAAAAGCGTAAAGACCTGATCGAGGCGTTCCGCATATTTGGCCGCCGCGCGCTTCGAGAATGCGCCGAGTTCGAGATTTTCCGCGACCGTCATGGCGCTGAACAATTGCCGGCCTTCCGGCACCAGCGCGAAGCCGCGTGCCGCCTTGGCGTGGGTCGGCAGCCGCGTCACATCCTCGCCTTCGAACATCACCCGTCCGCGCCACGGCGTGATGGTGCCGGCCACGGCGCGCAATGCCGTGGTCTTGCCGGCGCCGTTGGCGCCGACGATCGCGGTGAGACAGCCGCGCCGCGCCTTGAGCGACAAGCCCCACAGCACCTGCACTTCGCCGTAGCCCGCCTCGAGTGCTTCGACCTCAAGAAGCGCGTCCGTCATGCGGCGCTCCCCTGCAGCTCTGCGGCAAGCTTGGGATCGCCGAGATAGGCCTCGATCACCTGCGGATCGTGCGCGACCTCACCGGGCAGGCCCTCGGCGAGCTTTTCGCCGTAATTGAGCACGACGATGCGGTCCGACAAACTCATGATCGCCTGCATGAGATGCTCGATCATCAGGATCGTCACGCCGCGCTCACGGATGCGGCGGATGACGCCGATCATGTGCTCGATCTCGGTCGGATTGAGGCCGGCCAGCACTTCGTCGAGAAGGAGGAGCATCGGCCGCGCCGCGAGCGCACGGGCCAATTCGAGCCGCTTCTTGCCGGCAATCGTCAGATGCACCGCGAGCATGTCGACCCGGTCTTCGAGACCGGCGATCGCGACCGCCTCGCGCGCTGCATCGCGTGCCCGCGCCAGCGCGAGATTCTCGCGGCCGAAACAAGCGCCGACCGTGCAGTTGTCCAGCACCGTCATGTTGGTGAGCGGCTGGACGATCTGATGGGTGCGCGCGAGACCATGGCGGGCGATGCGGTAGGGTTTTTGCCCCGTAATATCGATGCCGCTGAATAGGATGCGTCCCGTGTCCGGCGTGAACACGCCATTGATCAGGTTGAACAGCGTCGACTTGCCGGCGCCGTTCGGGCCGATGAGGCCGAGGATTTCGCCCGTTTGGACGGCGAAACTCAACGTCCGCACCGCCTGCAAGCCGCCGAAGCGCTTGCTGACGGCGTCCAGATTGAGCAGCGCCGTCATTCCAGCACCCGCTGCGCGCGCGGGAACCGGCTGTAGATCCAGCCCATCAGCCCGCTGGGGAAAAACAGCACGATGACGAGAAGCAGCACCCCGGAGATCACCAGCTGAAAATGCGAGAACATTTCCGACGTCAGCAGGTAGCCACGCAGTTCCTCATAGAGATAAGCGCCGAGCGCCACGCCGGTGACGGTGCCTTGTCCGCCCAGCATGGCGATGACGATCGCCTCGGTCGACAGCGACAGATCGAAGGCGTCGGAGGGCTGGATGAAAGCGCTCTTGAAAAAATACAGGCCGCCGGCGATCGCCGGCAGAAATGCAGAGGCGCTGTAGACCAGCGCCTTGTAGAGCGGGGTCGGCACGCCGAGGATCGCCGCGGCATCTTCGTTCTGACCGATAGCGAGAAGTCCAAGGCCGAATTTCGAGGTCTTGATGATGTAGCTCAGATAGAGCGACAGCCCCATCACCGCGACCAGCATGAAATAAATGAGCCACAGCGCCTGCGCCGGGCCGCCGAGCGGCTTGAACACCTCGGACGAGAGGTAGATCCCGGACGATCCGCCCCACGGCTCGAAATTCGAGACAAAAGCCTGGACCGCCTCGTTGACGCCGATGGTCGAAAGCGCAAAGAACGCGCCGCGCAGGCGCAGGATGCCGAGGCCGAAGATGAGCGCCAGCGCGCTGACGCCGACACCGGCCGCGACCAGGCTCGCGGCCAACGGCCAGGTGTGCGCGCTGACGAGCCAGACGCAGATGTAGCCGCCGAGGCCGAAGAAGACGATGCTGCCAAAATTGACGTAACCGGCATAGCCCAGCATCAGATTGAGATTGCTCGCCAGCGTGATGTAGAGCGCGGCAAGCACCAGGCTCTCGCGCAGCTCGACGTCGTCGCCGACGGCGGGAGCGATGGCGAAGACTGCGATGACGAGCGCAATGATCCAGAAGAACGGGCGACGCAGCAGCATCACAGCGCTCTGCGCCTCGACGCGAAAACGCCGGCGGGAAACGCGATCAGGACCAGGACAAACAGCACGAATTCGATGACCAGCGTCCAGCTCACCGGCACAAAGGGCGTGATTGCGCCCTCGAGCAGACCGAGCGCCATGCCGCCCATGAGCGCGCCGACCGGATTGCCGAAACCGCCGAGAACGGTGACGACAAAGCTCTTGAGCTGATAGCCGTCGCCCGAGAGCACGGTGAACGGAAACAGCGTGCCGATCAGCACGCCGGATACGCCGGCCAAAGCAACGCCGCAACCGACCGTGACAGCGAGCACGCGCGTCGTCGGAATGCCCACGAGCTCCGCAGCCTCGCGATTGTTGGCGACGGCGCGCACGGCTTTGCCGAGGCGAGTGCGGTGAAGAAAGAGATAGAGCGAGGCGGCAATCACTGCGGCGAGCACCGCGGCGAGGATATGGGCGCCAGGAAAAGTGTAGCGGCCGATGCTGACGCCGGGCACCGCAACCGCCACATTGAACAGCGCGGTGCCCCAAATGCCGGTGCCGATGCCGATCAACACCAAATTCACCGCAAACGTCGACAGCAAGCTCATCAGCGGCGGCTTGCCAACCATGCGATGGACGGCAATCCAATAGAGCAATACGCCGACGAGAAAGCCGCCGATCAGCACCGGCGGCAACGCCAGATAAGGCGGCACGCCGAGCGCGCTCGCCAGGAGATAGAGCGCAAACATGCCGGCGACGATCATGGTGCCATGCGTGAGGTTGATCACGTCCATGACGCCCCAAATCAGCGTCAGACCCATGGCGGCGAGCCCGTAGACCAGCCCCACCAGCACGCCGTCGATGATCGAAGCAATAATGCCGAGCATGCGTGGCAAGGATGGTCGGGGACCGGCGGCGCTATCGCCGGTCCCGGGCTGACTAATGTTGTATCGGGAATATGAGATCGGCGGACTTCGCCGCTTCGGGCCAAACCACTTGGCGGGCGGGCTTGCCATTTACGGTTTGCCACTGCGCCAGCACCATCTGGTGCTCGGTCTGCAAACCGTGATGTCCGGGGTCGGTGGCGAACTTAATGCGTCCGAAGAACGTGGTGACGTCCATGGCGTTGAGCGCCGCTGCGACTTTTTCCGGATCGATGGAGCCGGCCTGCTCGATGGCGTGCTGAAGAATCGCGCCGTCGGTGTAACCCGAAGCTGAATGATAGTCCGGCGCGGCATGGAATTTGTCTTGAAAGGCTTTGGTGAATTCCGGCGTCGTCGGCCCGAATTGTGGTTTGTAGGCGACCTGAGTCTCCCATTGCGAAGGCACGGTGACGCCCAGCGCGGCCGGCCCCAGCTCGCCGAATTTATCGTCGCCGGGCGCGACCAGGATCGTCACCCATTTCATATTTGCCTTCTGATCGTACATCTGGCGCGCCAGCGTCGCGCCATCCGAATAATGTCCGCCGCCGAGAAACACGTCGGCGTTCGATGAAATGATCTTGTTGACGATCGGGCCGAAATCGGTGGTGGACGGCGCATAGGACTTCATCCATGACGACGTCGAGCCCGGCCTTCTTGGCCTGCGCCTTCGCTGCGGCGAGCACGGCCTTCGAGAACGGATCGTCGGAATACACCATCGCGATCCTGGCGTGGGGATCCTTCGCCGCCACCGCCTGCACCGCGCCGGACAGATAATAGTCGGCCTGCGTGATCACCTGGAACAGGTACTTGTTGCCCAGCTCGAACGGCTTTGCCTCGGCACCGCCCCCGTCCAGCATGATCTTGCCGTACTGCTCGGAGATGACGGCCGCCGGCGCGGTGAGCCCGGAGGAGTATGGGCTGAACAGGAATTGCGCTTTGTCCTGAATGATGAGACGCGTGTAGAGTTGCTGGACGCGGCCGCCCACGGACTGGTCGTCATAGGAAACGAATTTCACCTGGTAGCTTTTGCCGCCCGCCTTGATGCCGCCGGCGGCATTGACCTCGTCCCGCCACAGCTCTTCGCCGCGTTGCTGACCTAATAAATCGACGTTGAGGGGGCCGGTTTGCGAATTCCGTCATGCCGATGGTGATGGTGTCTTGGGCAAACGCCGGCGCGGCAACGAACGTTGCGGCGGCGACAAGCAAACAAAGCCGTTTCATATATTTCCTCCCTGTTCGGCCCCCAGCCGACAATGCAGCACTGTGCTGGCGATCTTTGCTGGCGATCTTTCTTTTGGGCACCAGGCTGGCGATGCGGCGCTATCGCAGGCCATCGGCGCATTTTCTTCCGCAGCTTTTTTGTCACGGCTTTTGGCGGAGCTCGAACACTCCGCGTATCGCGCTAAAAAAATCGCACATTCCCGGTGCGAAAGCCATCCAGCCCTGCTGCTGGCCGGCGCTTCGCACGGCCTGTTACGATGACCGGCGTTTGCATCGTTGTCACCGCGACAAAACCTCGCGCGTGGCGATTTTGCCGGCAGGATCGCACTCAGGCGCCGTCATTGGCGGCGTCGTCCAGCCCGGCGGCCGCCTCACGCGGAATGCGACCGCCGTTTCCCGCCGTATGCTCACTCCCATGATCGCCGCCGCAGCGCCAAGCACAGCACGGCCGCGAACGCGAGATCGGCTGTGGGCGCCAAGGCCAAAGGCTTCCGGCCGAGCGTGCAAATAGCAATCCCGCCGGAACCGGAACGCCGTACGGCCGATTGTTATCTAGCGATTTCGACGCAGACCAACCCTGATGCGCACGAGCTATCTCGACTTCTTCAAGCGGGCGCTGATCGTGGTCGCGGTCGCCACCATTCCCGTTTTAATCTGGTACCTGTCCGGCGTCATCCTCATGGTGTTCGGCGCCATCATCCTCGCCGAACTGCTGCGGCTGGGCGCGGAACCCTTCAAGCGCTGGCTCGCTTTGCCCGAGGGCCTTGCGCTTTTGCTGTCGGGCCTTGTGGTGTTGGCGGTCGTCGGCGGCGCCGGCTATTTGTTCGGAACGCGGATCTCCGACGAACTGCAGGACGTGATTCACCGAACCGGCGCGGCCAGCCAGAACATCCAGGCAACCCTTCAGCAATCCGACTTCGGCAGGTTTGTGCTCGGCCATATGAACGGCGCAAGCTTTTCGGCAACCGACATCCTGTCCGGGTTCCTCAAGCTGAGCGCCAATTTTCTTGAAGCGGTCGTCATCGTGGTGATCAGCGGCATCTATATCGCTGCGCAACCCGGTCTGTACCGTAAGGGACTGATACAGCTGTTCCCACCGCGCACGCATGCGCGCGCCGCGGAATTCATCGACGGCATCGCCGAGGCGCTGCGGCTCTGGCTCCTCGGCCAATTGCTGCAGATGATTTTGATCGGCCTGCTGGCGATGGCGGCGGTTTGGCTCATCGGCGTGCCGTCCCCGCTTGCGCTGGGGCTCATCGCGGCGGTCGGCGAGTTCATTCCTTATCTGGGGCCGATCCTCGCCGCGATCCCGGCGCTGCTGGTGGCGATCACTAAAAGTCCCGAGACCGCGCTATGGACGCTTCTGGCGTATCTCGTCATCCACCAGATCGAAGGACAAGTCATCGGACCGCTCATCCAGCGTCATATGCTTTTCATTCCTCCGGCGGTGATGCTGCTCGGCATTGTTGCGATCACCTATCTGTTCGGAATGATCGCGGTGGTATTTGCCGCGCCCATCGCGGTCGCCGTCTTTGCCGGCGTCAACCTGCTCTACGTCCATGACACGCTGGGTGAGAATACCGAGCTGACCCGCACATTGACGTGACGCGCATGTCTCGCCGGCGCCGCATGAGCGTCGTTGTCGAGGGGCTATCGCCGGCCCTGACCAACGCGTTCGCATGCGACGATGAAGCTCGCCGCCGGACGCTGATCGCCATGGTAGGCTCGCTGGTCTCGTGTTTCAGCACCGGCTAACATGCAGCCCCGCTTTTCGCGCGGGCAATACTCAATCTGCATCAGAGAGGGGAAAACATCATGCGAATGTTCCGGCTCCTGCTCGCTTCCGCAGCGACCATCGCCTTCGCCCTTGCCTTCGCTCTTGCTCCCCCTCTCAACGCCAATGCGCAACAGACCAAGGTCACCATCGGCAAGGTGATCGGCGGCGACGGCTTCCACATTCCGACCTACGTGGCTTTGGACGAAGGTTTCTACAAGGCCGAAGGTCTCGACGCCTCGCTCCTCGAGTTGGACCCGAGGTCTCAGGTCACCGGCGTGCTCTCCGGCAATCTCGACTGTGCGCCGATTCCCTCCGGCGGAGCGCAGGCCGCGCTGAGCGGCGCGAAGATCATGTACATCGTCGGCGAGTCGCTCAAATCGCAGTGGACCATCACGACGCGCCCGGAGATCAACAAAGCCGAGGATCTCAAGGGCAAGACGCTGGGCTACGGCCGCCAGGGGGGCGCCGACTACGACGAAGCGCAGGCCGTGCTGCACCGCTTCTTTCACATGGACGCCGGCAAGGATTACAAGGTCATCTCGTTCCAGGGCGAGCCCGAGCGCATTGCGGCCATGGCCAACAACGATATCCAGGGCGCCTCGCTCTCCATCCCGCACGCCGCCGTGGCCCAGCAGGCTGGACTAAAAGTCCTGTTGCGCACCGGCGACTACATCCCGCGGGCCGGCGGCACGATCTGGTGCTCGCAAGCTTTCGTCGAGAAGAACCCCGAGACCGTCAAGAAGATCATTCGCGCCATCGCCAAGGCCGTGATGTACTTCCGCGACAACAAGCAGGGCTCGATCGCGGTGCTGCGCCACCATATCGGCAGCATCAAGTCCGACGCGGAGGCCGGGCTCATCTGGGATCAGCTGCACAATTCATTTGGCGCCGAGGTGCCCAAGGATTTGTTCCGCGAAATCTTTAAATCGCGCCGCCTCACCATGATCGCCGCGCGGCAATGGCCGGAAGACAAGCCGCTGCCTGATCCGGAACAGTATCTGGCGCGGAATCTGCTCGATCCGACTCTAAAGGAGATGAATTACGTACCGGCGAAGCTCGACGCACCGGCAAAGCCGAACTAAAAACTTTCCACCACCGCGGCAGGGGAGGAGAATAAAAACTCAGCCGGCGTTGCCATGCTCTGGGCGCCACCGGCTCAACCGGTCCTCGACGAGCTTCACCAGCCCGGTCATCGCCAAGGAGAGCGCCGCGAAGACGATGAGGCCGGCAAAGACGACGTCGACCTTGAACTCGCTGGCGGCGCGGACCATGACCACGCCGAGGCCGGCCTGGGAGCCGAAGAATTCCGCGACGACGACGCCGAGCACGGCGCGGCCGATGGCAAGGCGCAACCCGACGATGATGTAGGGCAGCGAATTCGGCACCACGACGAGCCGCGCGATGTCCCATTCCGTAGCGCCGAACGAACGCACGACATTGATCAAGACCCTGTCGGCGTTGCGCACGCCCTCGTAGGTGTTGATCAGGAGCGGAAACAGGGCGCCGATGAAAACGATGGCGACTTTCGACCAAATTCCGATGCCGAACCACAGCAACAGCAATGGCAGGAAGACGAGACGCGGCGTCGCGTTGAACGCGGTAATGAACGGATCGAGCATGGCGTCGAGCGTCGCCGAACGGCCGAGCAAAATGCCGAGCGGCAGGCCGGCGATGATCGCCAAAGCGAGGCCGATCGCAAAGGCCGAGGCGCTGACCCCGAGCGGCTCCCAGATCACGCCGGTCGCGAACATGGTCCATAGCGTCCCGGCGATTTCGCTCGGCACCGTGAAGAACAGCCTGGTGCCTGCCTTCATCGGGATCACGCGCGGCAGGAACTCCCACAACAACAGCAGCAGGACAATGCTGCCGCTGCCGAGAACGGCCGGCTCAAAACGCTGCCACAAACTTTTCCCAGGCGCGGCAAGGTCGTCGGCCGGCGCGACGGCGGCGGCGGCGGCAGTCAGCTCTGTGCCTTGGATTTGCGTCATCGTCCCACCGGCCCTACTGCCCGGCGCGCCACGGGAATGCGCTACGTTCCGCCCAGCGGATACCTTCGGTCAGCGCGACCGCGATAATCATGACGGTGAGGATGCAGGCGAACATGCGGTCGAGCGCGAAAATGTCGCCGAACCTTGAAATGGCGTAACCGATGCCCTCGGAGGCGGCGAAGAATTCGCCGACCAGAACACCGATCAAAGCCCGTCCAACCGCGATGCGGCTCGCGGCCACGACATAGGGCAGCACGCTCGGAAAGATCACCTTGCGATAAAGCGCCCACTCGCCGCCGCCGAGCGAGCGCACGACGTTGATCAGCAGCCGATCGACTGCGCGAACGCCCGCACAAACATTGAAGATGAAAGGGAACACGGCGAGAAAGAAGATGATGACCGCTTTGCCGCCGACACCGACGCCGAAGAAGATCACCACCAGCGGCGCCAGCGCCACCAGCGGGCTCGCGTAGAACACAGTCATCAGCGGATCGAGCGCATAGCCGACCTTGACGCGCCAGCCCATGACGATGCCGAGCGGCACGCCAACGATGACGGACGCCGCCAAGCCGATCACGAACGGCACCGCGCTGACGGCAAGATCGTGGAAAAGATCGCCGCTCTCGATCAGATCGACGTAACCAGCAGCAATCAGGCTCGGCTTGCTGATGAACAGCGGATTGAATGGAACGACGAGGAATATCGCCTGCCAGGCGGCCAAGAAGGCCGCCACCGCGAACGCACCGAGCAGAAACCGGCGGTTTCGCGCCACAAAGCTCGCATGGGGGGCGGCATCTTCTGCCATGGTCCTAGACCGTAATCTCGTCTTTGAGCGCGTTCCAGATCTCGAGCTTGAGGTCATTGAACTCCGGTGTCACCCGCATCTCGTAATCGCGCGGACGCGGCAGCTTGATTGCAAATATCTTCTTGGCGCGGCCCGGGCGCTTGCTCATGACCATGACGCGGTCGGAGAGATAGATCGCCTCGTCGATCTGGTGCGTCACGAACAGCACCGTCTTGCGCGCCTCGCGCCAGATGCGCAGCAATTCGGCCTGCATGAGGTCGCGGGTCTGGGCATCGAGCGCGGCGAACGGCTCGTCCATCAGCAGCACGTCTGGATCGGTCGCGAGCGCGCGCGCCAGACCGACGCGCTGTTTCATACCGCCCGATAGCTCGTGCGGGTAGTGCGCCTCAAAGCCGGAAAGCCCGACCAATTTGATCAGGCGATCGGCAACAGGCCGACGTTTGTCGGCCGGCATTCGTTTGAGTTCGAGCCCCAGCTCAACATTGTGCTGTACCGTCCGCCACGGCAACAAGCCGAATTCCTGAAACACCATCGCGCGATCGGCGCCGGGCCCGGCAATGCGTCTGCCATGCATGAACAATTCGCCGGAATCCGGCCTGATCAAGCCGAGCACAATATTGAGAAAGGTGCTCTTGCCGCAGCCAGACGGGCCGACAATCGACAGGAACTCGCCTTCCTCGACCTCGATGTCGAAGCCGCTGAGCGCACGCACCGGCGCGCGATTCGGCGGCCGGAAGGTCAGGTTGACGTTGCGACCTTGAATATACGCCGCCATGAGGCCCGGTCCGACGCTTACCGCTCCGCGTCAATCAAGCGTGGCGCTCATGATTGCCCAGACCGTTGCAACCCGCAACCGAGGTCGATTGCGACATGAGGCCTCGCGGGTGGCGCGCCGGCCTACGCCTTCACCCCGGGCATAGAGCATGCTCTTCAAACAAACGCGTGCTCGAACATCAGTTGGGCGTCCCGGCTGTTGGCGCAAATGTCAACTGGATCGCGCATGACGTCGGCAAAAATATCCTCGCCGCTGAGCCAAACCCGCTCCGCATCCTCGGTTTCAAGGGCGCGGACCAGCGCCGCATTCAGCTCATACGCCTCATGAGGAAGGCGAGACCGCTTGAGCGCAATTGCCAGCGCGATCGAATATGCGCTCTTGCCCATCAAATACACATGCGGAGTCGGAATCGCCTCATTCGAGAGATTGCGGAACACGCGCGCGCATATTTGGGCGTCGCCGGAAGCGCCCAACCGGCAGACCTGCGGCCTGGATTCGTATATCGAGCAAAGGTCATGTTCCAGCATCGGGCACGGGTACGGATTGCGGCTGCGCGCGGTGAAATCGAGGCCCTTGGTATGTGAATGCGCCGTCGCCAGGCGGTCGATGACGTCGCCTTCCCCGGATTTTACCATCTTGGCGATGGAGAGAACCTCCGGCGCGGTCGCGCTGATCCAGACCCGACAGCAATGCGAGCAACCTTTCTTGCAGGCAAGGGGAACGCCGCCAAAGAGCTCGCCGAAGTCCTGAATGGTCTGCTCCACTTTCGCATGCAAGAATTTTACCGGCGGATCGACGTTCCCATTCTGCTTGGCGGTCTCGAACAGGGCATGTAAACGCCGCGCCATTGCGGCCGTCGGCTCGGGATCGGTCGATTTGGGATCGATGCCGCGGGCGATGAGTTTTTCATCGCTTTGCGCTTGCCGCCAGCGCGCCGCCTCCTCGCGAGGAGCCTGCTTGAGCACCTCGATTTCCGTTCGGCGTCGCTTGGCTTCGCCCATGCGCAGCAATTGCTGTGGCTGTCTGAGAGTTGATCGGAGTAAATTTAACATAAAAATCAGCTAAATTTATCATAAAGTCAACGTAACGTGTCGCGCCGTCCCCCTAATCCGATGCCATCAGTGGTGCTATTGATGGAGGCGCACACGCGGGAGATCACGATGCGCTACTGGCTATTTTGGGTCGCCGCTTTTGCTGGAACGATGCTGCTCGTGGCCGGTGCCGAGGCTGAACCATCGCCGCTGGGGCAGGATTGCACGGGACAGCAGGGCGTGCCCTGGGACCAGCAGATCAAGAGCTGCACGGCATTGATCGAATCCGGTCAAGGAAATGCCAATGATCGCGCCTTGGCCTACAAAAATCGGGGCAATGCTTACCTTGGGCAGGGCGACGACGACCGTGCCATGATCGATTACAACGAGGCGATTCGGCTCGATCCGAAGTTCGCCCTCGCCTACAACGACAGGGGCAGCGTCTACATAGACAAGGAGGACCCCGACCACGCCATAGTCGAATTCGACGAAGCGATCCGCCTCGATCCCAAGTTGGTTCTAGCCTATGCCGGACGTGCCGCCGCCTACGCGCAAAAGGGCGACTTCGGCCGCGCCCTCCCCGACGCCAGCGAGGCGATCAGGCTCGATCCAAAGTCCGCCTACGCCTATGAACGTCGGGGCGATGTCTACACAGCCGAGGGTGACTTCGACCGCGCGATCGCAGACTACAATGCGGCAATCCGGCTCGATCCGAAGTCCGACGAAGCCTACAACGACCTGGGCAGTGCATATTTGTACAAGGGCGACTTCGACCCCGCCATCGCCCACTTCAGCGAGGCGATCCAGATCGATCCCGAGAACGAGAGTGCGTATTTCAATCGCGGGCGCGCCAATTTTTATGCCGATGCCATTGCCAAGGCGCTCGCCGACTTCAAGCAGGCGAACACGCTTGATCCGAGATACGCCTATGCGGCGCTCTGGATCGACATTGCGGAAGCGCGCAGCAAAATGCCGAGCAGCCTGCCCCAGGCTATTGCAAAGGTCGACATGACGGCATGGCCCGCGCCGGTCATCCGCATGTTCCTTGGTCAAATGGCCGCGGCCGCTGTGCTCGCCGCCGCCGACGATGCCAATGCCGCCAAGAAAGCAGGCCAGGTTTGCGAGGCCAATTTCTATTCCGGCGAATGGGCGCTACGGCAAGGCGCGAAGGATGAGGCAGCGCGGCGTTTCCAACTCGCGGCAAGCGACTGCCCAACAACTCTCGTTGAAAGGTACGCAGCCGAGAAAGAACTCAAGGCGCTCGCCGCAACGCCTTGAAGGCAGCATCGCCTGCCCACTGTCATCCTCAACCGCCGAATGTCGTCTCGGCGAACGACAGTTCTCGCAGGGACCTGCATGACGGCTCATCGGCGGGCATTTACCTTCGAAAGACGACCAACCCGAGCACGAGCAAAACAATAAAAATCACCACAAAGATAAAAAACAGAATGCGCGCCACCTCGGCGGTGGCCACCGAAATATCGGTGAATCCGAAGATAGCCGCAACGACCGAGACCAGGAAAAAAATTAATGCCCACTTCAACAATGACATAGCGGGTCCCTTCGGGGGTAGTAACCGGAAGACCTCGATTTGGTTCCGTCATCTCCGATAATGCAACGCCGGAGCCGACCGGCGCTCGGTCATCGTCGACCAGGCCCCGCCGCCGCCTCTCGGTGTGTCAACCCAGCAGTTGGACGCATCCGGCAGGCAGTTTGAACGTCGCCGCCTCCTGCTCGCTTGCCGCCACAACTTTCTCGATCGTATAGCCAAACACTTCTTGGCCCAGAAAGCGGTGTTCGAGCTCACACTTTGCCTCGACGCTATTGTCAGCGGAGACGAGGTACTGCAACCGAGTTTCTCTGCCATCGTGACCGGTGAATTTCACCGTGGTTTTGAACGGGCGGTACATGAATATTTCCTCTGTTGTACCCTCTATCCAATCGGGAAGATTTTAATAAAACATTACCCAAATCAGGCGCTCTGACGTTCCCGCAGGGGCACTCCCGCGACGCGCTGGATCACGCTCGCAGACAGCTCAGCCGGGCACGTCGCGGCGGCTAGGATTCAAAGTTGCCCGGCGGACGCGATTAGCAGCGTGGGATGAAGGTAGCCGCGGGAAGTGCTGTGGAACGCTTGCGCAGCGAATCGGAAATCCATGTCTCGCTTTTGGTCCAGTAATGGCTGCGACCGCATGCGGGACATGAACTATGGGACAGAACTTCGGGCAGCGCCACGAAGGTGTCGAGGTCTGTCTCAATTCCCGTAGGAACGAATTGGCCGGTTTGTGCGCAGGCGAATATGATCTGGAGCATGAGAATTTCTCTCTAGCTCCCCCCGCAACGAGGCTGATCGATAAAAGTTAATTAAAACTTTATACAGAACGCTTGTCTCGAACGTTGCGGTGAAACAACTTGGCTGCGCGGGAGTACAGATCAGGCGAGCCGAGCTCGATTTCCGCGACCTGCAATTTCCCTGAAAATGACCTGAAATTTCCCTGAAAATATGGTCGGAGTGGCAGGATTTGAACCTGCGACCCCCTCGTCCCGAACGAGGTGCGCTACCAGACTGCGCTACACTCCGCCATGATGTCGCGGCTTATACCGTCGGCGTTCCGCCGCCGCAAGCGCTGGCGGTATTGCCGCCGCCTGCAGCTTGCACGCCGCCGCTATCTAAGCACTAAGATCGCCTGATGACAGCCCCATTGGTGACGCGCGTATCGCGCGCCGATGCCGCCGCAATCGGCGATGCGGTGCATCGCCTCAAGGCCGGCGGCCTCGTCGCCTTCCCGACCGAGACCGTGTACGGCCTCGGCGCCGATGCAACCAATGGGCCGGCCATCGCCCGCCTCTACGAGGCGAAGGGCAGGCCCGCCTTCAACCCGCTGATCGCCCATGTGGCCGATCTAGCAGCGGCCCGGACGCTCGGCACCTTCGATGCCGACGCGGAGACGCTGGCCAAGGCGTTCTGGCCCGGGCCGCTCACGCTGGTTCTACCCAAAGCGGCCGGATGTCCGGTGGCGGCGCTGGCAACCGCGGGCCTCGACACCGTCGCCGTGCGCGTCCCCAATCACGAGGTGGCGCATAAGATTCTCAAGGCGTTCGGCAAGCCCGTTGCGGCGCCCTCCGCCAATTGCTCCGGGCACGTCTCGCCGACCAAAGCGGCGCACGTGCTCGCCGACTTGCGCAACCGCATCGATCTCATCGTCGATGGCGGCGCGACCCTCGTCGGCGTCGAATCGACCATCGTCGCCTGCCTCGGCAAGCCGGTTTTGCTGCGGCCCGGCGGCGTGCCGCGCGAGGCGATCGAGCAGTCGCTGGGGCGCCCGCTGGCCAATGCGCCAACGGGACATGCCGGCCGGGACGATGCGCCGCTCGCGCCCGGCATGCTGGCGTCGCACTATGCGCCGCGCACGCCGCTGCGGCTCAATGCTGATCGCGTGAAAGCTGGGGAGGCCCTGCTCGCGTTCGGACCGGAGCTTGCCGAAGGCGCCGAGCGTGCGCCTGGCATGCTCAATCTTTCCGGCCAAGGCGACCTCGTGGAGGCGGCGGCCAACTTGTTTTCGCACCTGCGCGCGCTCGATGGCATCGGCGCGAAAGCCATTGCGGTCATGCCGATCCCGCCCGCAGGCCTCGGCGAAGCCATCAATGATCGGCTGGCCCGCGCCGCGGCGCCGCGCTGAAATCCTGCTCGATTGGCTCCAGCTCTCACGTCGGCTCGAAGCGAATGGCAGGCCACGAGCGGCTGCCGACCTTCTGATCGCGGCGACGGCCCGCGTGCACGATCTTACGGTCGTTACACGCAATGTTCGTGATTTCGCCAGGACCGGGCTTGTCGTATACGATCCCAGGAGCGGTAAGACACATGTCATGGACGCTCCCTAAATGCTCGATAAACCGCCTTCAACCCTCGCCCCTCCGCTCCTCGCCCGCTTCGCGGCAATCGTGGGCGAAAAATACGCCATCATCGATCCGCAGCAGCAGGCGCCTTACCTGATCGAGATGCGCAACATGTTCCAGGGGCACACGCCGATGGTGCTGCGGCCATCCTCTGTCGGCGAGGTCTCGAAAATCGTGGCGCTGGCCAACGAAACGGCGACGCCGATCGTCCCGCAAGGCGGCAATACCGGGCTTGTCGGCGGACAAATTCCCCTCAATAACGAGATCGTGCTTTCGCTCAACCGGCTCGACCGCATCCGCGAGCTCGATCCGACCTCGAACACCATCACCTGCGAGGCGGGCGTCACCTTGCAGCGCGCCCGCGAAGCCGCGGCCGCGGCCGACCGGCTCTATCCGCAGCTGCTGCCGTCCGAAGGCACCTGCACCATCGGCGGCAATCTTTCGACCAATGCCGGCGGCACGGCTGCGCTCGCCCACGGCATCGCGCGCTCGCATGCGCTCGGCATCGAGGTGGTGCTGGCCGACGGCCGCGTCCTCAACAACCTCAACAAGCTCAAGAAGGACAACACCGGCTACGACCTGAAGAACCTGTTCATCGGCGCCGAAGGCACGCTCGGCATCATCACCGCGGCGGTGTTGCGCCTGGTGCCGCGGCCGCGCTCGGTCGAGACCGCCCTTGCCGGCATCGAATCGCCGGAGGCGGCGCTCGAGCTCCTCGGCATCGCGACGGAGATGACCGCAGGCGGCGTCACCAGCTTCGAGATCATGACACGCCGCGGCATCGAGCTGGTGCTGCAGAACGCCGCCGGCTGCCGCGATCCGCTCGCCGCGCCGCATGAATGGTACGCGCTCATCGAACTGTCCTCGCAGCAGCGCGAGGGACTGCGCGAGGTCATGGAGGACGTTCTGGCGCAAGGCCTGGAACGCGGCCTGGTCATCGACGCCACCATCGCCGACAGTCTCGAACAGGCGAAGGGCTTCTGGCGCATCCGTGAAATGTTCGGCGAGGTGCAGCGGTACGCCGGCGGCTCGATCAAGCACGACGTCTCGGTGCCGGTCGCCGCGGTGCCGGCGTTCATCAGGGAAGCGAACGACGCTGTCACCGCGCTCATCCCCGGCGCGCGGCCGTTGCCATTCGGCCATCTCGGCGACGGCAACATCCACTACAACGTCAACCAGCCGGAAGGCGCCGACAAGACCGAGTACCTCGCGCGCTGGAACGACGTGAACGCCGCCGTCTTCGCGATCGTGAAGAAATACGGCGGATCGATCTCCGCCGAGCACGGCATCGGCGTGATCAAACGCGACCTCTTGCCCTCGGTAAAGGACCCGGTCGCGCTCGACCTCATGCGTACGCTCAAGCGCACCCTCGATCCCAAGGGCATCCTCAATCCCGGCAAAGTGCTGTAGCCGGATGCGGCCGCCGGCGCGTCGGTGCGCCCGATTTCTCCGCGTGTGCTGCGTCTGCCTAGCAGGACATTCCGCACTCGTTGCTGCGGTCTCAGTCGAGGAAGCTGTCGCCGCACCTCGCGACCAGTGACCCAAGCCACATTAGGCAGGCGCGCAGGCAGCCAAGGATAGATAAGCTTTGAAATCGGCCCTCCCAAATGTCCCGGTTGTCGATGTTCGCGATGGCGGCACGCTACTGCACGCACGCGAATGCCGCGAACGAGCGCTAGCTTTGCGTGAAACCCAGCTCACGTGGTTTCCCAAGTCCGTCCGGCCGCTCATACCCATTCTCGATGCCGTCGCCCAGCGTTGGCTCACGCGCTCGCAGTCTCCCTATGTCGAGGAAGTGCGCGCCGTTGCCGACGTATTTGGCTTCCCCGGCGTTTGGTTCCTCAATAGTTCGTACCAATGGTCGTGCACGTCGATTGGCCGTGAAGAGGCAGGGCTGCCGTGGCTGGCGCGCACGCTTGATTGGCACTTGCCGGGGCTGGGCCGCTATGCCGACGTGGCACGAATGACCGGACCGGCCGGCGAATTCTGCAGCGTCACTTGGCCGGGCTATGTAGGTGTCTTGACTGCGCTTGCTCCGATGCGCTTTGCCGCCGCGATCAATCAGGCTCCACTCCGCCGCTACACGCGGCATGCAACACTTCGTCCGTTTGACGCGTTCGCCAATACATTATCGATACTGCGACGTTCCGGGGCTATTCCGCCCGATCAATTGCTCCGCAGGGTTTTCGAGACCGCGCACAGCTATGCCGAAGCCCAGCATCTGCTCCGAACCACCCGCATCGCGCGGCCGGTGATCTTTACACTGGTTGGCTGCCGGACCGGTGAACGCTGCGTGATCGAGCGCACCGAAGACGGTGAGCGCACGCGCAGCGATAACAGCTGGGCGGCTAACGACTGGTTTGAAAGCACACCGCCATGGGAGGCTCGTGTGCATCGCGACAAAATATGGAGCAGCAGCTTCGAAGAAGCCGCCGAAACTAATTGCGCGCGTCAGAATCGATTGGCTCAATGGAGCGGCTCATTCGAGCGCGACACTTTTGGATGGGTGGCGCCACCCGTCCTCAACGCCTGCACGCGCATTGCCGCCGAGATGTGTCCCGGGCGGGGAATTTTGCGTGTCGTTGGTTACGAATTGGCGGCTGGCGGCGAACTTGCCGAACCGGTCACGATGCCCTGCGCTGTATTCTTCGAATGACTGAACGCATAGATCGATTGTCGACGAGACTGTTGCTGGATGCGCGCGTGATCGATGTTCGACGCAACACCATCCGCGGCCCACCGGCATTTCCGTTGCCACTAACCGGACATAAGTTGAACATCGACAAACGACTTGATCGCCATTGCGGAAGTCGCCTAACGGGGGAATATCTGTTCGTTCATTCCGGCTTGATGTTCGCGAACTTGATCACCTTGGCCCACTTCTCGGTTTCTGACGCGATAAAATTGCCAAATTCGGCGGCAGACATGGGCGCCGGCACACCTCCGAGGTCGACAAGGCGAGCCTTGAACTGACGATCAGCGAGCCCAGCGTTGATCGCTTCATTGAGCTTATCGACGATCTCCGCGGACGTATTCTTGGGCGCGCCGATCCCGAACCACGCTGTCGCCTCATAGCCTGGCAAAACTTCGCCCACAGTGGGGACGTCAGGCAACGTATCCGAGCGTGCCGCGCTGGTTACCGCAAGACCACGCAACTTTCCGGACCTTATGAAATCGAGGGAAGACGGCAGCGGATTAAACGTCACCTGCACCTGTCCGCCGAGCAGATCGGGAAACTGGCTGCTGCGATAGGGGATATGAACCAGGTCGACGCCCGCCATCATCTTGAACAGCTCGCCGGCGACATGGTTGATGCTGCCGATGCCGGGCGAAGACATGTTGATCTTGCCTGGATTGGCCTTAGCATAGGCAATGAACTCCGGGACGTTGTTGGCGGGCACTGATGGATTGACCATCATCACGGCCGGAACGCGAAGAATGCTCGCGACGGGCTGAATGTCACTGTCGAAGTTGAAGTTGAGCGCGTTGTAAAGGGTTGCATTGATTGCGTTTGTCTGAGTGATCCAGAGCAACATGTAGCCGTCGGGCGATGCATGCACGACTGCATCAGCAGCGATGTTGGTGCCTGCACCCGTCCGATTTTCCACAATGAACTGCTGGCCGAGCCGCTCCGACAGCCATTGGGCGATCAGCCTAGCGGTGATGTCGGACGAAGTGCCGGCGGGAAAGCCGACGATGATGCGCACCGGCCGCGCAGGATAGCTTTCCGCCAATGCGATCCGTGACGGAGCCGGGAGAACGGCAGCGCCCGCTGCCAGATGCAAGAATCTGCGGCGGGAAAGTTTCATGGCATGCCCCATGAGCTTGTGCGAACAAAATGTTGATTTCGGAACGCCCACCCCGCCGCAGGCACAATCGCCGCCTTTGATTTCACGGAACGTCGGCGTGTCCCGCTGGCAGCGCTCGAATGAAACTACACCAGGTGCCGCTGCCTGCGGAAGAGGGCGGCTGGCGTGGGGAAATCCGTTTGTGGGCCCATCGCTGCGCTTTGATAGGCGGGGAAAGCGGTTCGGCATAGCCCAAGTGCGAAATCGGCCGGCCTGTGCCGCCTGACAGCGCGAATTTATGGGTTCACGCCTAAAACAACGACGCCTGATCGTCAGCCTTGTTCGATTTTTTCGGCTTTGCTGTCGTGGCGGGAGCATCAGCGCCGGGCTGCTCAACCGAACCGGCCCGAGCTGGAGCGATGAGCGCTGCCGAATTGTTGACGACGCGATTCACGGCGGATGAAATCTCGTAGACCTCGAGCAGCGCATCGTCTGCAGGCTTGATCAGCGTGGCGGCTTCGTCCGCCTCGACATGGGCGCAGTCGAGCCAAAGATCGAACGCCTCCTTAGGCACGAAGACCGGCATGCGATTGTGAATGGCGGCGAGAGTTGGATTGGCCGTCGTGGTGACGATCGCGGCGGTATCGAGCTCTTCGCCGTTCGGGCCGGTCCAGGTCTCCCATAAGCCGGCGAAAGCGAGTGGCGCCGGCGCCGATCCTTCGGCGCCGGCCTTGCCGCGCACGAAATAAGGGCGCTTCGGCGCGCTCGGTTTCCATTCGTAAAAACCGTCGGTCGGAATGAGGCAGCGCCGCCGGCGCATGGCGTTACGGAACGCCGGCTTTTCCAGCACGGATTCGCCGCGCGCGTTGATGAGCAGCGGAAAACCCTTTGGGTCTTTTACCCATGACGGCAAAAGACCCCAGCGCATCAGCGCGAACGACCGCTTGCCGTCGGCCAGCCGCACGACGGGGATCGGTTGTGTCGGCGCCACATTGTAGCGCGGCGGGAAGTTCGGCTGCTCGCCGTAACCGAATAGCGCCCTGATCGCCTCCGGCGTCGAGATGATGACATAACGTCCGCACATAGAGTAATCAGGTATCCTGGGGCTAATCAGCCTATCCTTGGACTGAGCAGATAATCTTCGATCGGTAAGAATTCCAGCTTGCGCGCATTGCGACACTAGCCGAAATCTAGCGGGCATTGATGAGCAACGGCGAGCTATCCCGAACTTATCCAGTGCGCCCGTATCTGGCGGTCAGCGCGGCCATCTTTCGCCAAGGCCGCGTGCTGATCGTCCGCCGCGCCCGTCCGCCGGCGCATGGGCTCTTTACGCTGCCTGGCGGCGGCGTCGAGCTTGGCGAAACCTTGGAGGAGGCCGTCATTCGTGAAGTCCGCGAGGAGACCGCGCTCGGCATCGAAACAGTCGGCCTTGCCGGCTACCGCCAGGCCATCGCGCGCGATGCCGAGGGGCGAGTCGAGCGGCACTTCGTCATACTGCCTTTTGCAGCGCGATGGATCGATGGCGAGATTTCGCTCAACGAGGAATTGGCGGAGGGGCATTGGCTCGAGCCCGCCGAGATCTCTGGACTGGAAACCACCGAGGGGCTGGCGCAGATCGTCGCCGCCGCGCGCGAGCGGATCGACGGGCACAGCTGAGCGGACGCCTCAACCATGCCGCGTTCTCATGCTTGCTATTTGGTCTTGCCAATCATTAGGTTTGCAGCAACGCCAATGCTTCGCATTTTGACCGTTGCTTTGCTCACGCTTGGGATTGCCGCACCGGCCGGGGCGCAGTTCTTTCCATTTCAGCAGAGCCCGCCTCCCGCAAACCCCACGCCGCAAGCGCCGCGATCCAAGCCGCAGCCACAGCCGGAGGCCCCGCCGCCCGGCGGCGTCCACTCCCTACGACCACGATCTGCAGCGGCTGTCCGAAATCCTCGGCGCTTTGCATTTCCTGCGCGGCATCTGCGGCTCGAACGAAGGCCAGAAGTGGCGCAACGAGGCGCAGGCGCTGATCGAGGCCGAGGCGCCCGCCGGCGAGCGCCGCGATCAGATGGTGGCGAGCTTCAACCGCGGTTATCGCGGCTTCCAGCAGAGCTACCGCAGCTGCACGCCCGCCGCCAATCTGGCGATCCGCCGTTATCTCGAAGAGGGCGCCAAGATCGCTCGCGAAATCACTGCGCGCTACGCGAATTAATGCGGCATTTGCGCGCGAATTAACCGTGCCCTAAGGTTCGATCTAGGCCCGGAAAATTCCCATGCTAACGTCGGTCTGGGTAGGGACGCCGCCAAGCCGCGGCGGCAATGGGATTGCAATGCGGATGGCGAACCTGAATTTTGCGGCTCGAGAAGCCTTGGCCGAACATGAGCAGAAGCGTCTGGCGCTCGGCTATCTGCAGGACGCCTGGGCGGAGGCGCGGCACGAGGGCATCGAGGGCGACTGTCTCGCGCAAACCTCGCTGTTCCTGGCCCTCGCCGAACTGATTACCACCTACGGCGAAGAAGCGGCCGCGCGCTATGCGGAAAATCTCGCGCCGCGCATCCGCAACGGCGAATTCTCCGTCGAGCTGTCGCGCCAGTAGCGCGCCCAGGGGATGATCTGGAAAACCGGGAGCCGATTTCCGCAGGATCATGGAATGCCTGGTAGCAGATCGATGAGCCACAACTCAGGATAGCAATCAACACCGGCGAGGCGGACCTCAAGCCGCAGCAGGGCGTGCCTTGCGTTTCGCTGCGATCCCGGGAAAGTAGCAGCATGAAAGCTGCCCTTCTTCCGGACCGTGGCGCGGTCAAGGTCGCCGGCGATGGCGCCCGGAATTTTCTCCATGGGCTTGTCACTGCGGACATCCTTGATCTTAAAGCCGGGACGGCGCGGTTTTGCGCACTGTTGACGCCGCAAGGCAAGATCATCGCCGATTTCATGGCGGTCGAGGCGCCCGCGGCGGACGGCGGCGGCTTCTTCCTCGATATCGCACGGGCGCTGGGACCGACGCTGGTTGACAAGCTCAATCTCTACAAGTTGCGCGCCAAAGTCGTCGTCGAGGATTTATCCGAGGTGCTCGGCGTGATCGCCGCCTGGAACGGCGCCGGCGCCACTGAATACGGCCTGTGTTACGCCGATCCGCGCCTGCCAGCGCTGGGCGCGCGCGTGATGGCGCCGCCGCATCTCGCGGCCGAAACCGCCGCGGACCTCGGCGCCGAACTTGTTGATGCGGGCGCCTACGAGGCGCATCGCATTGCGCTCGGCATCCCGCGGGGCGGGCTCGATTTCACCTACGGCGACGCCTTTCCGCACGAGACCGACATGGACCAACTCGGCGGCGTCGATTTTGCCAAGGGCTGCTATATCGGCCAGGAGGTAGTTTCGCGCATGGAGCACCGCGGCACCGCGCGCACCCGCGCCGTGCCGGTTCGCTACGACGACGGCGCCGCGCCTGAAGTCGGCGTAACGGTCCTCGCCGGCAACCGCCAAGTCGGCGTCATGGGCTCGGCCGCCGCTGGCCGCGGCATTGCCCTGTTGCGTCTCGACCGGGTGGCGGACGCCATGTCGCGCAACGAGCCGCTCGTCGGCGGCGGCGTGCCGATCCGTCTGGTCAAACCGGACTGGGCGCGATTTTCCTTCCCCGGCGAAACCAAGGCAGCCGAATGACCGTCGCCCTTCATGCCGATGGCATCAAACGTTGTCCGTGGCCCAAGAACGACCCGCTCTACCTCGCCTATCACGACGAAGAATGGGGCGTGCCGGAATTCGACGACCGCGCGCTTTACGAAAAGCTTGTGCTCGACGGTTTTCAGGCCGGCCTGTCCTGGATCACCATTCTGCGCAAGCGCGAGAATTTCCGCCGCGCCTTCGACGATTTTGTTCCGGAAAAGATCGCGCGCTACCGGCCGAACAAGATCGAGCGCCTGATGCAGGATGCCGGCATCGTGCGCAATCGCGCCAAGATCGAGGGCACCGTGCTTTCGGCAAAGGGATGGATCGAGGTGATGGAAAAGGGCCCCGGCTTTGCCAAGCTGTTGTGGGATTTCGTCGATGGCCGGCCGAAGGTCAACACATATCGGACCACGGCGCAGGTGCCGGCGGAAACGCCGCTATCGCGCGCCATCGCCAAGGAACTGTCGCAGCGCGGCTTCAAGTTCTGCGGGCCGACCATCGTCTACGCCTTCATGCAGGCCGTTGGCATGGTCAACGATCATCTGATCACGTGCCACCGGCACGAAGACTGCGCCAAGCTCGCCAGATAAATGGGCCGTGCCGCGCCCTTCAAGTCCTGACGTCAAGCGCTTGAACGCGGACTGATGCAGACAGCCATCGATGCGCATCGCCGTTCCCGACCTGATTTCGAATTCCTACTTCCCGTGCCTGGCCGCAGGGGCCTTGGGATTTTATGCCGAGCAGAATCTCGACATCGAGCTTGTGCATATTTCCCCGGTGGAAAAATGTGCAGCGGCGTTGCGCGCCGGCGATGTCGATTTCATCGGCGCTTCCGCCCACGCGCCGCTGACGGCATTTGCCGATTGGGACGGCGTGAGGCTGATATGCTCCCAGTCGCAGGGCCTCTACTGGCTGCTGGTGATGCGCGCCGATTTGTGCATCCGCCGCGGCGATTTACGGAGCTTGCGCGGCCGCAAGATTGCCGCGGTTCCGTTCGTGGCAGCCGCATTCCGCCGCATTCTGTTGGCGGCGGGGATCGACCCGGCGGCCGAGAATATCGCCATCATCTCGCCCGCCGCTGCGGCGAAGCCGGGCGTGAATTTCGGGGTCGCGGCCGCGCAGGCGCTGGAGAACTGCGAATTCGATGGATTTATCGCCAATGCGATGGGCGCCGAGATCGCGGTGCGCCGCGGCGCCGGCGCGATCGTGCTCGACGTGCGCCGGGGCGATGGCCCCAAGGAATGTTTCGGCTACACGATGCCCGCCGTCGCAGCCACGGAAAGAACGATTGCGACTTCGCCGGAAGCCGCGGCCGGTGTCATCCGGGCGATCCGAAAGACTCACGCCGTACTGCAAACAGACCCGTCGCAGGTTGCCATAGCCGCGCAGCGGTTGTTTCCCGCCTTTGAGGCAAGCCTCCTTCCGGCAATCGTCAAACGCGACCTGCCGTATTTTTCGACGACAATCAGCGATGATTTCGTCGCAACGATGAACGGCTATGCTCACGCCGTGGGGTTGCTCAGCACGCCTGCGGTCCCCTATGGCTGCGTGGTCGCCACCGAGTTCGCCGACCTTTGGGGTGAGTAATCGTGTCCAGGCCCCGTACCGGAGATCAATGATGCGTCTCGGCGTGTTCTTCGATGGCTTCTGCTCGACCGCCGAAATGTTGGACGTGGCCCGGCAAGCAGAGGATGCGGGAGCCCACAGCCTCTGGTTCGCTCAGCATATGGGCTACCGGGACGCGTTTGTTTGGGCGGCCGCCGCCGCCTCGGTGACCCGCCGCATCATGCTGGTGCCGACCGCGATCAGTCCGTATCTGTGGCCGCCGCTGCCGGTCGCCATGGCGGTGGCGACCTTGTCCGAACTGGCCCGCGGCCGGACGGCGCTTGCCGTCTCGGTCGGCAATCTTTTGAACCTGAGCGAGTTGGGGGCGGAAGCGGTTCTGCCGGTCAAGGTCATGCGCGAATACGTGCAGGCGTTGCGCGATCTGCATCGCGGCGCTGTCGTGCGGCAGGACGCTACAATGTACAAGCTGCGGGGCGCCAAGATGGATTTCGACGCCGGACCAGCCTATCCGATCTACGTGGCGTCGACCGGTCCGCAAATGCTCAATCTCGCGGGCGAGATCGGCGATGGCGTTTTATTGTCCGCCGGCCTGACGCTCGCCTCGTGCCGCCGCTGCCTCACCGATGCGCAGGCCGGGGCGCACCGGAAGGGCCGCGATGCGGCGAGCCTGCGCAAGGCGTCTTTCATCAACATGAATGTCTCAGCCGACAGCGGCGCGGCCAAGCGGGCCATGCTGCGCAAACTCGCCTTCCTGTTCCGCAGCCGAGGCCACGCCGAAAACATCAAGTCGTCTGGGCTCGACATCGACCACGGCAAGATCATCGCGTGCCTGGGGCGCCACGATCTCGATGCCGCGACGCGCCTGCTGCCCGAACAGGCGGCGCAGGTCTTCGCCGTCGCCGGCACCCCCGCCGAATGCCGCGAGCGGCTTGCCGAATACCTCTCGATCGGTCTCGACGAACCGATTGTGGAAATCTCGGGAACGCCGGAAGAGCGCACGCTGGCGCTCGAAGTCATCCGTGATGCCGCCAAGCCCTAGAACCAAGGGCTAGAGCCATGCCGAAGAACCATAGCGTAGAATACGTCCAGGACAGATGATGCAAGGAAACGCAAAATGCGACCAATCTCGAAAACACTCCTGAAAACTGCGGTCACGATTTCCGCGCTGTTGGTGAGCGCATCTGCAACATTCGCCGCAGAAAAAGTTCGGCTGATGCTCGATTATGCTCTGCAGGGCCAGCAATCGCCCTTCATTCTGGCGGAGGAGAACGGCTATTTCGCACGCGCCGGCGTCGACGTTCAGATCGATCGCGGGTACGGCTCCGGCGACGCTATCACGAAGGTCGCAAGCGGCGCCTACCAGATGGCGTTTGCCGATATCGGCGCCATGATACAATTTGACGGCAAGCAGGCTGGCAATGCCCTTGTCAGCGTATTTCAGATCTACGACGTGGCGCCGATGGTCATTCTGTCGCTCAAGAAGAGCAATATTCACACCCCCACCGATTTAGCGGGAAAAAAGCTCGCCTCGCCGCCGGCCTCTTCAAGCCGCGTCATGTTTCCGCTGCTCGCCGCCGCCAATCACCTCGACCTCTCGTCGATCGAATGGCTGAACGTCACGCCGCAGTTGCGCGAAACGATGTTGGCCAAGAACCAGGCCGATGCGACGACCGCATTCATAACCGATCTGGCCGGTCTCGACCGGCTCGGCATTTCCGAATCCGATCTGTCGATCATGCGCTACAGCGATTTCGGCGTCCGCCTGTACGGCAATTGCATTGTCACCACCCCTGACTTCGCCGCCAAGAATCCGGAGACGGTGAAAGGCGTGGTCAAGGCGATGGCCCAAGCGCTCAAGGCGACGATCGCCGATCCCGGCGTCGCGATTGCCGCGGAGAAGAAGCGTGAGCCGCTGATCGATGAGACTGTTGAGCGCAAGCGCCTGCAGCTCGTCCTCGACAATGCGATCCTGACCGATCACGTCAAACAGGCCGGCCTGAGCTCGGTCGAGCCGGCGCGCCTGGAGCAAACCATCGCCATGATATCGAAGGTCTTCGACGTTCCTGCAGCGGATCCGCAAAAAATCTTCCGGCCGGAGTTTCTGCCGCCTACCAGCGACCTCATGCTGAAGTAATCCGGATCGAGCCGGCTGCGTGCGGTCACGCCCCGCCAGGAGAACGGCCGAACGCGCCTGGCAGCGCATGCTGTCGGGGCGGCGGCTTGATTTGCTCGATCCCTCGGCGCTCGACATCGAGATCGAGGACATCGCGCACGGCCTCGCACGGGTAGCGCGCTGGAACGGCCAGACCAAGGGCGCGAATATCTATTCTGTCGCGCAGCATTGTTTGCTGGTCGAGGCGCTGGCGCGTGCGCGCGTGCCGCGGCTCGATCGCGGCCGGCGCCTTGCAGTGCTGCTGCATGATGCGCCAGAATATGTGATCGGCGACATGATCTCGCCGTTCAAGGCGGTCATCGGCGGCGACTACAAAGCGGTCGAGCGGCGTCTGCTCACCGCGATCCATCTGCGCTTCGGGCTGCCGGCGCAGTCATCGCCGGAAGTCGAGGCGCTGATCAAGTGTGCCGACCGCGGCGCCGCCTATCTCGAATCGACCCGCCTCGCCGGCTTTGAAACCGCGGAAGCGCGGCGATTTTTCGGCCGGCCGCCGGCGTTGTCCAGCGCCATGGAGCGCGATTACCTCAAGCCGTGGCCGGCCGAAACCGCGCAAGCCCGTTTTCTCAAAACGTTTAGTAAACTTGTCGTCGCCTAAACGCCGAACTTAGCCGGACATCGGAGCCATTTTGTTTACGCGGCCAGCGACGGTCGCGCGGCGGCCTTGACCAGACGCGATGATTTTGCGGCGACTGAGCGTCACATTTGCGCCGGCCGCAATAGGTATATGAATAGGACCAAGCAATCAGAGATTCCGCGACCCAACGCCATGATCCACGTCTGCTCGCTCGCCCGCCTCCATGATACCGTCGAGGGCATCGGCGCGCGCCACATCGTCTCATTGATCGGCGACGAGGCGAGCCTGGAGCGGCCGGCCTGCGTCGCGCCGGAGAACCACCTCTGGCTGCGGCTGCACGACATTTCCGCGCCGCTCGATGGTTACATCGCGCCCGCAGAGACGCACGTTGCCGAGCTTCTCGCCTTCGTGCGCGGCTGGGACCGCCGCGCGCCGCTGGTGGTGCATTGCTACATGGGCATCAGCCGCTCGACCGCGAGCGCGTTCGCCAGCGTCTGCGCACTCAACCCGCATCGCGATGAAACATGCATCGCCAAGGCGCTGCGGCGGGCCTCGCCGACGGCCACGCCCAATATCCGCATCGTGTCGCTGGCCGATCGCCTGCTCGGCCGTGACGGCCGCATGATCGCCGCGATCGAAACCATCGGCCGCGGCACGTTGGCATCCGAGGCTGCGCCGTTCCGGCTCGAACTGGAGTGACGATCGGATCAGTCTTCCGGCAACGGGCTTGTCGCGACCGGCGTTGCCGACGGCGGCATGGGCGAGTTGCTGATCAACTGGCTGCGTGGATTGCGCTGGGAGAAGTCGCAATAGGCGAAGCCCAGGCCGGAGAGCGAGCCGCGGAAACTTTTGTAGTCGATCTTCTGCACCTTAAAGCATGGCTCGATCGGCATGCCGGGTAAGTGTGCGCACATGGCGTTGCCGTTGATGCGGATCGTGTTGGCCGGCAAGGCGGCGAAGCGCACTTGGGTCTGACCACGCGGCTTGATCGTACCGACAACGGAGCCATCGGCGAAGATGCGGCCAACTCCGGCGGTCCCGTCAAAACAGGTGTAGGCGAACAACTTGCCGACCACGAAGGCGCGAGCCGCTTCCGGCCCGAGTTCCTCGGCGAACACGGCCGAACCTGCCCCCAACAAACACGCGAAAACGACGGCAACGCGCACAAGCATCGGCAACTCCACTGCGGACTTAGGACCGACGTTAACAAAACTTCTTAACCGTCCCCTTACCATAGCTGCCTCGCAGGATGATCTATGTTGGTAGCAAAATTCTGAACGTAGTTACCCGATTTTAACCACAATACGGCCGCGCACCTGACCCTCCACAATACGCCGGCCGGCCGCTATGACGCCGCCCAGCCCTATCTCGCTCGTCATCGCCGCGATCTTGGTCCGGTCCAGATCCGTTTCCAGGCGACGCCACGCCTCCTGACGCAACGGTAGTGGACACATCACCGAATCAATGCCGATGAGCGAAACGCCGCGCAGAATGAACGGTGCGACGGAGCCGGGCAAGTCCATTCCGCCGGCAAGCCCACAGGCGGCAACCGCTCCGCCATAGCGGATCATCGACAACACATTGGCGAGCGTCGTCGACCCCACGGCATCGATGGCGCCGGCCCAGCGTTCCTTGGCCAGCGGTCGCGGGGAACCGGAAAGCTCCTTGCGGTCGATTACCTCGGTAGCGCCGAGCCCTTTGAGGTACTCAGCCTCGCTGAGCCTTCCGGTCGAAGCGGTAACGGAGTAGCCGAGCTTACCGAGGAGAGCGATCGCGACGGAACCGAGGCCGCCCGCGGCACCAGTCACAACCAGCGGACCGCACGCGGGCGTAATGCCGGTGCGCTCGAGCGCCATCACCGCCAGCATGGCGGTATAACCGGCGGTACCGATTGCCATGGCTTCGCGGGCGCTCATGCCGGTTGGCAGCCGCACCAGCCAGTCGCCTTTGACCCGCGCCTTTTCCGCGTAGGCGCCGAGATGGGTTTCGCCAAGCCCCCAGCCGTTGAGGATCACCTTGTCGCCGGGGTTCCAGCCGGGATGCGATGAGGTTTCCACCGTGCCGGCGAAATCAATCCCGGCAATCATCGGGAAGCGGCGCACCACCGGCGCCTTGCCGCTGACCGCGAGCCCGTCCTTGTAATTCACCGTCGACCATTCGACGCGGACGGTGACGTCGCCGTCCATCAAATCCTTCTCGTCGAAATCGGCGAGCCCGACTTTTGGGCCGGCTTCCGCTTTTTCGACCACGAGCGCTTTGAAAGTGCTCACACTACCGCTCCAAACCGTCCTGCATTGGCAGGGTCGCTCCCGGCACCTCACGTCTTTGCCCGTGCCGCACCTTTCGCGCAAGCAGAAGAGGCAGTTTTTCTAGGCCGCCGCCAGCGCCGGCCGCACGACCGGCTTCTCGACGATGGGCAGGTTGATGACGGCGGACAGCAGACCGAACAGCACGCTAAGCCACCACACCGCGTCGTAGGAACCGGTCCGCTCGTAGACCAGGCCGCCGAGCCAGACGCCGAGGAAGCCGCCGACCTGATGGCTGAAAAAGGCGATGCCGAACAACATCGCCATCCAGCGCGTCCCGAACATCAATGCGACCAGAGCCGAAGTCGGCGGCACTGACGAGAGCCAGAGCAGACCCGTTACGGCGCCGTAGATCAGCGTCACGGCGGGACTTGCCGGCAGCGTGATCAGCGCGACGATGGTGAGCGCACGCGCAAAATAGATGCCGGAAAGGATGTAGCGTTTCGGCATCCGGTTGCCGAGCCAGCCCGAGGTCATCGCGCCGATGATGTTGAACAGGCCGATCGCGCCGAGTGTCCAGCCGCCGATCGCGGCCGAAAGGCCGCGATCGATCAGGTAGGATGGCAGATGCACGGTGACGAAACCGAGCTGGAAGCCGCAGGTAAAGAAGCCGAGCACGAGCAGGATGTAGGAGCGATGAGCGAGCGCCTCCGCCAAAGCCTGCTTGAAATTCTGGTCCGGCGCCCCACTGCGCGATGCCTTCGCGCCGTCCGGTAGAGGCGGCGTTGCGATCGCGAATGCCAGCGGAATGATGAACAGCAGCAGCACGGCAAAGGTGGTGAGCGCCGCCTGCCAGCCGATGTGATCGATCAGACCCACGCCAAGCGGCGAGAACAGGAATTGACCGAATGATCCCGCCGCCGTACCGGCGCCGAACGAAGTCGAACGCCAGCTTGGCGGCAAGAGCTTGCCGAATGATGAGATGATGAGATTGAACGAACAGCCCGACAGTCCAAAGCCGACCAGCACCCCGTTCGAGAGATAAAGCATTCCCGGAGTGGTGGCGTGCGCCATCAAACCGATGCCGAGCGCATAGAGCGTGCCGCCGGCAACGATGACGCGGCCGGTACCGAAGCGGTCGGCGATGGCGCCGGCAAACGGCTGCGACGCGCCGTAGAGCAGCGTCTGCAGCGCGATGGCAAATGCGAACGTCTCGCGGCTCCAGCCGTTGTCGGCCGTCATCGGCGGAAGGAAAAGTCCAAGCGCGGACCGCGGCCCGAACGCGAGCATCGAGATCGCGCAGCCGCACACCACGATCACCGCGGGCGTACGCCAATTCGCGCGCTTCGAAGGCTCCAGGCCGGTCGACATTCGGGCTCCCCAGGGACGTCAGGCCGGCACAGCGGCAATGCGTGCCACCGGCTTTTCCACGATCGGCAAGTTGATGACCGCCGAGAGCACGCCGAACAGAATCGCAAGCCACCATATCGTGTCGTACGACCCGGTGCGGTCGAACACGATGCCGCCAAGCCAGACGCCAAGGAAACCGCCGAGCTGATGAATGAAGAAGGCGAAGCCCGACAAGGTCGAGAGCCACCGCGTGCCAAAAATCAGGGCGATGATGCCGTTGGTTGGCGGAATGGTGGAGAGCCACATCAATCCCATCGTGGCGCCGAACACCATGCAGCTCAACGTCGTGATCGGAAACGCAATGAACGCCAGGATGGCGGCGGCGCGGATGAAATAGATGACCGACAGCAAATAACGTTTCGGCATGCGGTCGCCGAGCCAGCCGGCGGTGACCGAGCCGACGATGTTGAAGAGCCCAATCATCGCAATGGTCCAGCCGCCGACCTGCGCCGATAGACCGCGATCGACCAGATAAGCCGGCATATGGACGGTGATGAATTGGAGCTGGAACCCGCAGGTGAAGAAGCCGAGCACCAGCAAGATATAGGACCGGTGACGGAAGGCTTCGCCGAGCGCCTGACGCAACGATTGCGAGACGCCTGGGGCGGCTGACACCATCCGCGGCGTCGCCAGCGCGAATGAGAGCGGCAACACGGAGAGCGTGGTGACGGCAAAGATCACCAGCGTCTGCTGCCAGCCGAACGTGTCCATCAGCGCCACTGCGATCGGCGAATACAAGAACTGGCCGAACGAACCGGCCGCCGTTCCGAACCCGAACGCAGTCGAGCGCCATTGCGCCGGCAGGATCTTTCCCAAAGCCGCGAGGGCAATCGGGAACGAGCAGCCGGCAAGCCCAAAGCCGATCAACACGCCGGCGGAAACGTCGAGCATCGGCGCAGTCGTGGCCTGCGCCATGAGCGCAAGACCGGCGGCGTAGAGGATCGCGCCGACGCAGACGACGCGGACCGTGCCAAACCGGTCGGCGATCATGCCGGCCAGCGGCTGACCTATGCCCCACAGCAGATTCTGCAGCGCGAGCGCAAAGGCAAACACGTCGCGGCCCCAGTGATTGGCGCTGGAAAGCGGCGTGAGAAAGAAGCCGAGCGCCGAGCGCGGGCCGTACGCCACAAGTACGACCAGGCAGCCGAAGCCGATGACGACAAACGGCGTCCGCCAAGCGGCGGCAGGCGCGAGCTTGACCTCGCTATTCTCAGGTTGGCTATTCACGATGCCCCGGCAACATGTTCGGATGTTAATGCGCGGCAACATAGGACATCGGGCCCGATCGCCCAACCGAAAGTTGCGCCTCGGCGCCCCTTGTGCATGGCTGCTCCGCGTGCTGGCGCATAGGCACGTGAACGTATATTGCGTCATTCGGGGCGACGCGAAGCGGTAAGCCCGCTAAGCTCGGCTCCGGAATGGACCATGGGTGAGTCCGATGTCCCTGCTCCGCTCCGACGCCTTCATCTCGCCGCTTGAGATCGAAGTCGCGGTGGCGCGCGCGCTGGCGGAAGACCTTGGGCGCGCCGGCGACATCACCTCGATCGCGACGGTGCCGGAGGAAACCCGGGGCCGCGCCATTGTCGTCGCCCGCAAGAGCGGGGTGATTTCGGGGCTGCCGCTCGTCGCCGAGACATTCCGAAAGCTCGCACCGCAGATCGAGATCGAGCCTCACGCACGCGACGGCGCGGCGATCAAAGCCGCCGCCAAGCTCATGACCATCGCCGGCGACGCGCGCGCGATCCTCGGCGCCGAGCGCAGCGCGCTCAATTTCCTCGGCCACATGTCCGGCATCGCCACGGCAACCGCGGAGTTCGTCAAGCGCATCGCGCACACCAGGGCGCGCGTCATCTGCACGCGCAAGACCACGCCCGGCCTGCGTGCGCTGGAGAAATACGCAGTCCGTTGCGGCGGCGGCTACAATCACCGCTTCGGGCTCGACGATGCGATGCTGATAAAGGACAACCACATCGCCGTTGCCGGCGGTATCCGGGCCGTGCTCACCGGCGCCAAGCAAGCGGCCGGCCACCTGGTCAAGATCGAGATCGAGGTTGATTCGCTCGATCAGCTGCGGGAGGTGCTCGACGTCGGACTAGCCGACGTGGTGTTGATCGACAATTTCGATCTTGAATCGATGCGCCGCGCCGTCGCCATGGTTGCCGGCCGGCTCGTCATCGAAGCTTCGGGCGGCATTACGCTCGACACCGCCGCGGCCATCGCCGAGACCGGTATCGATTACCTCTCGTCCGGCGCGCTCACCCATTCGGTGCAAAACCTCGATGTCGGTTTGGACATCGAGATGTGATGGAAATGCTGGGCGGACCCTGACATCAGTCCGCGCTCACGCAGAAGTCCGTCACAACTTCGCTGTGGGCTCGGTCTTGGCAACGGTCGGCGCCGGCGCCGCTGCCGCCGCCTCGGGCCCCTTCGTTGCCGCGTCGGGAGTTTGCGCCGCCGCTTCGGGTTTGTCGGCGTCGCCGTCGGCTTTAGACGTCTCCGGAGCAGGACCCCAGGCCGGGGCATCGTCGCCGGTGCCCCAGGCGCGGGGGCGATAGAACGTGTGCACGCCGAGCCTGTAGAGCTTCTTCATTTCATTCACCCAGCTCGGATGCACCCAGTAGGCGTGATAATGCGTGGCGTGACCAACCTCGGCGAGCCAGATTTTTCCGTCCAGCATGTTCTTAGCGATGCTCTTGGCCTGCTCCCACATGTCGGGCTCGTCGATGCGATCGAGGTCCTTGCCCTCGCAGGCGAAAGTGAACTGGCAAGCGAGATGCCGGCTGGCATTCTGATAAACCACGCCGCAGACGCTGTTCGGGTAGTAGCCGGAGAAGACCCGGTTCATCACCACCTGCGCCACCGCTTGCTGACCCTTGAGCGGTTCACCCCGCGCCTCGAAATACACGGCATCGGCAAGACACTTCTCGGCTTTGGCGCGCGGCTTACCCTCGAGCCCGAGATGTTGGGCGGGGCTTTCCAGCAGTTTGGGATCATCCTTGCCGGCCACGGTTTCGCCGCCGGCGCCGCCGTCCCCGGCAGTTCCTTCGAGGGCCGAAAGCTTGATGTCGGAATTCGACAGAAGCCGGCACCAGAATGGGTTCGGCGCCCGGCGTCCATTCTTGCAGGCCTTTCGGCGCGCCCAGCACCCCGCTGCCGAAATAGATTTGCGCACTGCGCTCTGCCGGATCCTCGTCGAGGAACGACATCGATGCAAGCGAGGCCGGCGCCTCGGCAGCATCGGCCATGCCGGCCGTGGGGATTTCGGGCGGCTTGTCGGTCAGGTCGATGTCGTCGTTAGCCTCCGAGCCGCCGGCGTTATCTTTTTCCTCCGGCGAGGCCGCTTGCGTCTTGGCGATATTGGGCGTCTCGTCTTGTCGCGGCCCAGCCAAAGCCTGCACGGCGGACGCCGTATTCGGCACGTCGTTGTCCGCGGCCGGTGGCGAAGCAGATACGACCTTGGTTGCATCATCTTGCGCCGTCAGCGCCGCCTGCGCCGCGGGGGTGGCTGCATCGCGTTGCGAGACCACGGGCGCAGTCACCGGCTGGTCGGCGCTTTTGAGCCGCGCTGGCGCTGTGCTGGGCGCCGCAGGTGGCGCGGACTTCTGTACGGGTTGGACCGGCTGCTTCGTCCCTGACGGCGCGTCAATCGGCTGGAGTTGCGGCATGCTCGCGCCTTTACCCGAACTGGCCGGGGTTTCGGCGGCGGGCAGACGATCGCCCTTGTGCTGGCGGTTGACCGTCGGATACGCGACGCGTTTTGCCGGGCTCGCCGTCAACGGACGATCAATAGACCACGTCTTCACGTCGAGCGAGCGCGGATCGAAATTCACGGTCTGAAAGCCGAGCGGTTCCGGCATCGCCGTACCGATTGGGCGCGAATAGCTGAATGTCGTAGTTTCGATGGCGCCAAATGGTGAAGTGATCAAGTGATCGGCCCCGCGTTGCGCGATGGCCGGCCGGTTGGCGAGGAATGCGGTGAGATCCTGATAGCCGATCGAGGTCGGCATCACCGCCGCGCAAAGCGCGCTGAACCAGAAGGGCATCGCGTAGTTCGCGCCCATCGACTGGATACGCAACGCAACCATCGCCCCTCACGCCCACAGACGCGCACGCAACCCCGTACGCGGTAAAGCAAACGCGGCCGTAGTGGCGCGAATGCGACAGATTTCTCTATTGTCCGATTAACGTTGCGAACGCGTTAATTGCGCAAATGCGCCCGTCCATCGCGGCTTCATTTCGCATTCTGCATTGCCACCGCGTTAATCGCGCGCCTACCTACCGGCCGTCGATTGACCTACGGGCGAATTTCGTTGCTTTTCATTAACCAAAAGGCAATGCGCACCCGGAATACTGCCCGCTCCATCGGCGCCAACGACATGTCCGAAATCTTCATGACGCTCCTGCCGGACTGGCTGTCTGCCGGCCTCGCCGCGGCATTGCTGCTGCTGGTCTGTGCCGGCTTTGCGCTCCGCAATATGCACAAGAAACTCCGGCGTTTGACCGATGCGCTGAACTACATGTCGCAGGGCCTGTGCATGTTCGACGAATCCGGCCGCATCGTCGTGTGCAATCAGCAGTATCTGCGCATGTACGAGCTTTCAGCCGCGGTGGTGAAGCCGGGCTGCACGCTGCGCCGGCTCATCGAGCACCGCAAGGAGACCGGGTTGTTCACCGGCGATCCGGCGCAGTATTGCAAGGAGATTATGGCAAGCGTCGCCGCCGGCCGACTGTCGAAATGGATGATCAGCGCCAGCGATGGCCGCATCGTCCATTCCATAAACCAGCCGATGCCCGGCGGCGGCTGGGTCTCGACCCACGAGGACGTCACCGAACAACGGGAGCTGCAGAAACAGCACGACGACATGGCGGAGCAGCAGAAGCGCCGACGCGCCGTCGACGATGTCATCGCCGCGTTCCGCACCGAGATGGAGCTGTTGCTGCGAACATTCGGCGACAGCGCGGCGGCGATGAAATCGACCGCGGTCACGCTCTCGGCCGCCTCCAATCATACTTCGCAACGCGCCGAGAGTGCGGTCGGAGCATCGAGCGACGCCTCGGACGGCGTGAGGAGCGCGGCCGTCGCGACCGACGAACTTTCCAATTCGATCGCTGAGATCGCCCGGCAGATCGAACAGACCCACAACGTCGTGCGCCTGACGGTCGACGAAGCGCGCTCGACCAACAGCGAGATGGCGACGCTCGCCGGTTCGGCGCAGAAAATCGGCGATATCGTCAAGCTGATCCAGACCATTGCCGGACAGACCAACCTGCTCGCGCTCAATGCCACGATCGAAGCCGCCCGCGCCGGCGAGTCCGGCCGCGGTTTCGCCGTCGTCGCGTCGGAGGTGAAATCGCTCGCCGTGCAGACGGCGAAGGCGACCGAGGCCATCGTCGGCCAAATCCTCGCGGTGCAAAGCTCGACCACGAGCGCGGTGGACTCAATCCGCCGCATCACCGAGCGCATGCAGGAAATCCAGCACTACACTTCTGCGGTCGCTGCCTCGATCGAGGAGCAGAGTGCGGCGACAGGACACATCGCGCAGAATGTCGCCGCCGCGGCGGAGGCTTCACAGACCGTGGCGCATGTGTTCGGCGACGTTGCCGGCGCCGCCCAACAGACGCGCGTGTCAGCGCAGACCGTGCTCGACACTTCGCAGTCCGTGGATTCTGCCGTTGGCAATCTGCGGCGGCAGGTCGAGACCTTCCTCGCCGGGGTGTCGGCATAAATCTTCATCCGCCCCCCGCAACACGGGGCGGAAAGTGAGCTACCCGTCTGAACCGACGACTTTACCCAGCGCTGCTTGCGCGGCGGCGAGGCGGGCGATGGGGACACGGAACGGCGAGCAGGACACGTAGTCGAGCTTGATCTCGTGACAAAAAGCGATCGAGGCCGGATCGCCGCCGTGCTCGCCGCAGATGCCGAGCTTGAGGTTGCGCCGCACCTTGCGGCCGCGCTCGGCCGCGATGCGCACCAGTTCGCCGACGCCGTCGCGATCAATCGAGACGAATGGGTCGGCCGGCAGAATGCCCTTTGACGTGTAGATGCCCAAAAAGCTCGCGGCGTCGTCGCGGCTGATGCCGAAGGCGGTCTGGGTGAGGTCGTTGGTGCCGAACGAAAAGAACTCGGCCGTCTCGGCGATCTCGTCCGCCTTCAGCGCCGCGCGCGGCAGCTCGATCATGGTGCCGACCTGATATCTGAGCTTGCTCTGGGCCTCGGCACTGACCGTTTCGGCAATGGCGTCGATGCGCTCCTTGACGAGGTCAAGCTCCGCCTTGCTGGCAATGAGCGGCACCATGATTTCCGGCACCACCGGCTTGCCGGTCGCCCGTCCGGCCTCGAGCGCGGCCTCGAAGATGGCGCGCGCCTGCATTTCGGCGATCTCCGGGTAGGCGATCGCGAGGCGGCAGCCGCGGAAGCCGAGCATCGGATTGAATTCATGCAGCTCGCGCGCCCGGTCGGCGAGGCGCTTCGGATCGGCGCCCATGGCCTGCGCCACTTCTGCGATCTCTTCCTCGGTATGCGGCAGGAATTCATGCAGCGGCGGATCGAGCAGGCGTATCGTCACCGGCAAGCCGCCCATGATCTTGAACAGCTCGACGAAATCGGCGCGCTGCATCGGCAAGAGTTTGGCGAGCGCGGCGCGGCGCGCCTCTTCGTCGTCCGCCAGGATCATCTCGCGCACGGCCCGGATGCGGTCCTCGTCGAAGAACATATGCTCGGTGCGGCATAGCCCGATGCCCTCGGCGCCGAATTTGATCGCGGCGCGGGCGTCGGCGGGCGTATCGGCATTGGCGCGCACCTTGAGCTTGCGCGCCTTGTCGGCCCATCCCATCAGGGTGGCGAACTCGCCGGCGAGTGCCGGCTGCAGCATCGGCACCGTGCCGGCAAGCACTTGGCCGGTCGAGCCGTCGATCGTGAGGATCTCGCCCTTCTTCAGCGTCACGCCGCCGGCGGTCATGGTCTGCGCGCGGTAGTCGACGCGCAGAGCGCCGGCTCCGGAGACGCAGGGCTTGCCCATGCCACGCGCGACGACGGCGGCGTGCGAAGTCATGCCGCCGCGCGTCGTCAAAATTCCTTCGGCGGCATGCATGCCGTGGATGTCTTCGGGCGAGGTCTCGACGCGCACCAGGATGACCTTATGACCCTGGCTCTTGAGTGTTTCGGCTTCTTCCGAGGAAAACACGATCTCGCCGCAGGCGGCGCCGGGCGAGGCCGGCAGGCCGGTGGCGATCACCTTGCGCTCGGCGTCAGGATCGATGGTGGGATGCAGCAGTTGATCGAGCGCCGCGGGATCGATCCGCGTTATCGCCTCTTCCCTGCTGATCAATTTCTCCCTGGCGAGCTCGACGGCGATACGCAGCGCGGCTTTCGCCGTGCGCTTGCCGTTGCGCGTCTGCAGCATCCACAGCTTGCCTTGCTCGACCGTGAATTCGAGGTCCTGCATGTCGCGATAATGTTTTTCGAGCTCGGCGTGGATACGTTTGAGCTCGGCGAAGGCGTCCGGCAGCGCCACCTCCATCGACGGGCTGTCGGAGGCGGCCTTCCGACGCGCCGCCTCGGTGATCTCTTGCGGCGTGCGGATGCCGGCGACCACGTCCTCGCCCTGGGCGTTGATGAGAAATTCGCCGTAAAGCTCCTTCTCGCCGGTCGACGGATTGCGCGTGAAGGCGACGCCAGTCGCCGAAGTCTCGCCCATATTGCCGAACACCATGGCCTGCACGTTGACCGCGGTGCCCCAGGTTTCCGGAATCGCGTGCAGGCGGCGATAGGTGATCGCGCGCTGGTTCATCCACGAGCCGAACACGGCGCCGATCGCACCCCATAATTGCGCGTGAGGATCCTGCGGGAACGGCTTGCCGCTTTCCTCCGCGACGCGCTCCTTGTAACGGACGATGATTTTCTCCCAGTCCGCGGCGTCGAGATCGGTATCGAGCGAATAGCCGTTACGGTCCTTATGGTCGTCCAAAATTTCCTCGAAGTGATGATGCTCGATGCCGAGCACCACGTTCGAGTACATGGTGATGAAGCGGCGATAGCTGTCGTTGGCAAAGCGCGCGTCGCCCGATTTTTCGGCGAGGGCCTGCACCGTCACGTCGTTGAGGCCGAGATTGAGCACCGTGTCCATCATGCCTGGCATCGATGCGCGCCCGCCGGAGCGCACCGAAACGAGCAGCGGATTTTTGGCATCGCCGAATTTTCTGCCGGTGATGCGGCCAACCTCGGCGAGCGCGGCTTCGACCTGCGCCTTGAGCTCCTTCGGATAGGTTTTGTTGTTGGCGTAGAAGTGCGTGCATACCTCGGTGGTGATGGTGAAGCCCGGCGGCACCGGCAGGCCGAGATGCGCCATCTCGGCGAGGCCGGCGCCCTTGCCGCCGAGCAGATTTTTCATGCGGGCGCGGCCGGCGGCCTTGCCGCCGCCGAAGGCATAGACCCACTTGCCTTTCGTAGCGCTCGCGGTGTTTCGTGGCTTTGAGCGAGCCGGACTTTTTCCGGCTTGCGGCGCGGGCCGCAGACTTCCTTACCGGCTGACGGGACGACTTTGCGCGCGATTTGACCATGGGTCATTCGTTCGATGATTGAGCCCAGCCCACCTTAATGCAGAAGCCGGCGTCCGCTGCAACGCCGGCACAACGTAATTATTCAACTTCAGTGGACGAAATGATGGATGGCATTGAGTCCTTCAAGTCCGACCACAATGAGATAAATCGCCACGATGTAATTCAACAGCCGCGGCACGATCAGGATCAGGATGCCGGCGATCAGGGCGACAATTGGCGCGATTTGGGGATCGGTGATGGTCATTGGATTTCCTGGTGTGGGAGACAGCAGCCTCGGGGCATACGCGCGCTTCAGCAAGACACGAGCAGGCAGTTTGGCGAGAAATCAACGCAACTTCAACGCCCAACCCACCGTTCGGTTCTATGCGACAAATGCCGCGGATGAAAGCCCGTTAAGCACAAGGGAGAGGGAATACGTTCACCCCTCGATCTTGGAAAAATCGGCCACCGCACGGATCGCGGCGCGGATTTCATTGAGCAGCTTGAGCCGATTCTCGCGCAACGGGCTATCCTCCACATTGACCGTCACCTTGTCGAAGAACGCATCGACATAGGACCGCAGCTTCGACATGGCGTGCATGGCGGCTTCGAAGTCTTCGCGAGCCACCGCGCCCTCCGCCTCGGCCTTGGCGACATTAATCGCCTCCGCCAGCGCCGTCTCCTCGGGAAGTTCGTAACGTTTTGGATCGGGCACGCTGGTATATTCGCGATTATCCTTCCTCTCCTCGATGCGGATGATGTTGGTCGCACGCTTGTAACCCGCGAGCAAGTTCTTGCCGTCCTCGGTGTCTAGGAATTTTCCCAGCGCTTCGACGCGGCGGACGATGAGGAGCAGGTCGTCTTGACCTTCGAGCGCGAAGACCGCGTCAACAAGATCGTGCCGCGCACCTTGTTCGCGGAGCTGAACTTTAAGACGGTCGGCAAAGAAAGCGAGCAAGTCGGCGCTCTCTCTGCCGTCATCATCGGGCTTGACCCGATGATCCATCTTCCTTGCTTGGCCGGCCGACGAGGCGCCATGGGTTGCCGGGTCACGCCCGGCAATGACGCTGAGATGACTCGCGACGGCGGACGTCAGGGGCACGCGCAGCTTGTTGTCCAAGACTATCCGAATTGCGCCAAGCGCCGCGCGGCGCAATGCATATGGATCCTTGCTTCCCGTTGGCTTCTCATCGATCGCCCAGAACCCGACCAGTGTGTCGATCTTGTCCGCAAGCGCGACAGCGATCGACACCGGATCGGACGGCACGAGATCGTCCGGCCCTTTCGGTTTGTAATGATCCTCACACGCATGCGCGACGGCTTCGTCTTCGCCCTGCGCCTCGGCGTAGTATTTCCCCATTAATCCTTGAAGCTCGGGGAATTCACCGACGACTTCGGTGAGCAAATCCGCCTTGCACAAGCGCGCGGCGCGCTTCACCTTTTCCACATCGGCGCCGACCAGCGGCGCTAGCTCAACGGCGAGCCGCTCGATGCGCTCGATGCGCTCGGCCTGGGTGCCGAGCTTCTCGTGAAAGACGATGTGCTCGAATTTCGGCAGCCGGTCTTCCAGCCGCGTCTTCAAATCGGTCTCATAGAAAAACTTCGCATCCGACAGCCGCGCACGAATCACGCGCTCGTTGCCGGCGACGATGGCTTTGCCGCCGTCTTCGGCCTCGAGATTGGAGACGAGGATGAATTTGTTGACCAGCTTGGCGTGCGCCGCATCGCGCAAGACAAAACATTTCTGGTTGATGCGGATGGTGGCGCGGATCACCTCCTCGGGGATTTGCAGAAAGCGCGCATCGAACGAGCCCATCAGCACCACCGGCCATTCGACAAGGCCGGCGACTTCGGCCAGCAATCCGTCGTCCTCGACCAGTTCGAGCCCCTGCGCGAAGGCAAGCTGCTTCGCCTCGGTGAGGATGATGTCACGCCGCCGCTCGGCGTCGAGCACGACCTTGGCCTTGCCGAGCTTGGCCATATAGTCGTCGAGCCGGCGCACCGTGAACGGCGCAGGTGCAAGGAAGCGATGGCCGCGCGTCTCGTTGCCGGCCGCAATGCCGCCGACTGCGAACGCAACGACATCCGGCTCCTCGGTCTCCGGTCCGAAGGTGGCGACGATCGAGTGCAGCGGGCGCACCCAATTGAGCGCACCGGGCTCTATCGACTTCGCGCCCCAGCGCATGGATTTCGGCCACGGAAAGTTCTTGATGACGTCCGGCAGGATGCCGCCGATCACCTCGATCGCGGGGCGGCCCGGCTTCTCGATCACGGCGACATAGAAGTCGCCCTTCTTGTCCGGCTGCACCTTCGCCTCGCCGATCGACGTCAATCCGGCCGCTTTCAAGAATCCGGCGATGGCGTTGTCCGGCGCGCCGACGCGCGGACCCTTCTTCTCCTCGCGCACGTCGGGCTGGCGCACCGGCACGCCGTGAACCGCGAGCGCGAGCCGCCGCGGCGTCACGAACGCCTTGGCGCCGTCATAGACGAGACCGGCATCGGCCAGCCGGCCAGTGACGAGCTTGCGCAAATCCTCCGCCGCCCGCGCCTGCATCCGCGCGGGGATTTCTTCGGAGAACAGTTCGAGCAGGAGGTCTGGCATGGGTGATTGGCGGTCTTTTTCTTCGCCCTCCCTCTCCAGGAGAGGGTGTTAGGTACCGACTCGCAGCGCTTTATGGCTGCCGTCGCATAGCGGCTGGTGGGAGGAGCGTTTGCAGGCGCAGAACCAGACCTCTTCGCTGGTTTCCGCTTTCCATTCCTGCGGGCGAAATTCGGTGCCCTTGTGCGAGCCGTCGCAGAACGGCTGGGTCTTGGAGCGGCCGCAGGCGCACCACCAATAGCTCTCGCCGGCGACGACATTGATCGGGATCGGCTTGCGCCCGCCGATTTCAGGTATTCCGCTCATGGGCTTTTTCCTCCGCCTTCGGTCGCGAGCCACGCTTCGCCGCATGCTTTGGCGAGTTCGCGCACTCGCAGGATATAGCTCTGCCGCTCGGTCACGGAAATCACGCCGCGCGCGTCCAGCAGATTGAACACGTGGCTTGCCTTGATGCACTGATCGTAAGCCGGCAGCGCCAGCAGATGGCGGCCGCGATTGGTGCGTGTCATTTGTCACCGCCTTGGCCATCGCCCTGCCAGCCGGCTTCCAGATATCTCTTGCACGCCGCCTCCGCCATGCGGAACTGCTCGAAAAGCATCCCGGTGTCGGCATATTCGAAATTGTGCCGCGAATATTCCTGCTCGGCCTGCAGGAAGACTTCGCCGTAGCTCACCTTGCGGGCGCCGTCGCGGCCGTTGAAATTGAGCTCGAAGACGTTCTCCACGCCCTGCACATACATCGCCAGCCGCTCGAGCCCGTAGGTCAGCTCGCCCGCGACCGGCGCGCACTCGACGCCGGCGACCTGCTGGAAATAGGTGAATTGCGAAACCTCCATGCCATCGCACCAGCACTCCCAGCCGAGCCCCCAGGCGCCGAGCGTCGGGCTCTCCCAATCGTCCTCGACGAAGCGGATATCGTGGATCTTCGGGTCGATGCCGATCGCGTACAGCGACTTGAGATAAAGGTCCTGCAAGTCGTCCGGCGACGGCTTGAGGATCACCTGAAGCTGATAATAGTGCTGCAAGCGGTTGGGGTTCTCGCCGTATCGGCCGTCCTTCGGCCGGCGCGAGGGCTGTACATAGGCCGCGTTCCACGGTTTCGGCCCGAGTGCGCGCAGCGTCGTCGCCGGATGAAAGGTGCCGGCGCCAACCTCCATGTCGTAGGGCTGCAAAATGACACAGCCCCAATCGGCCCAATAGCGCTGCAGCGCCAGGATAAGCCCCTGGAACGAGCGCTCCGGGCGCATGTGCGGCGGCAAATCATCATCGGACGCGGGAGGCTGCATGGCACGTTGTTGGTTGAACGCTCGCTTGAGGTCAAGCTTGATGCTGCGGCGCCAGCAGCGATGACGGGCCGCCTGACCGCCGCTATGCTGGCGAACGAATATCCGGTCAGAGCGGATTAACGTCCGCCGGGGAGGAAATGGTGCGAATCATTCAAGGCGCGTTCATTGCCGCCGTGGCGTTGCTGTCGGCGGGAGCACAAGTCGCGCACGGGCAAGACTTTCCAACCCGGCCGGTCCGCATCGTGATCGCGTTTCCGCCCGGCGGGCCGACCGACTACGTGGGCCGCTTGGTTGCCGACAAGATGACGGCACTCCTCGGCCAGCGCGTCCTTATCGAGAACAAGCCGGGAGCCAACGGCACGCTCGGCGGCGAGACCGTCGCCAAGGCTGACCCCGACGGCTACACCCTGTTCCTCACCACGTGCGGTGCGGTGGCGGTCTCGCCGCACATCACCCCCAATATGCCCTATGACTCGTTGCGCGACTTCGCGCCCGTGGCCGAAGTCGTCACCGTGACGACGATAATCGTGGTGGCTCCGAAGCTCGGCATCAAGACCGCCAAGGAGCTAGTCGCGATGGCCAAGGAGAAGCCCGGGACCATCCCGTTCGCTTCGACCGGTATCGGCTCGACGCCGCATCTCGCGCAGGAACTGCTTTCGATCGCCGCGGGAGTGAAATTCCTGCATGTGCCCTATCGCGGTGCCGCGCCCGCCATCACCGATCTGCTCGGCGGACAAGTGATGGTGTTTGCCGGTGACGCTCCGGTCCTGATCCCGCAGATCGAGCCGGGCGCCGTCGTGCCGATTGGCGCCGCCGCCAACAAGCGCAACGAAATCCTGAAAGATGTTCCGACACTCGCCGAACAGGGCTATCCCGACACTGACGCTTCGAACTGGTACGCGCTGCTCGCGCCGGCCAAAACGCCGCCGGCGGTGATCGCCAAGCTCAACAGCGCCGTCAACGCCGCGCTCAACGACCCGGATGTTCGGGCAAAACTCATCAAATCCGGCGCCACGCCGGTTGGCGGCACCCCGGAAGCCATGGGCACGTTCCTGAAAGCCGAATACGAGAAATGGGGACGCGTGGTGCGCGAGCGCGGCATCAAGGAGTAGCGCCGGTCATATTCTTTTCCTGCATGCTCTGGACAGCGTATCAGTTCACGGAGCACCCACCCCGGAAAACCTCCGCTCAACCCGGCCGATACTCGCCGGTCGCCGGATCGCGCTTGAGTTGCGGCAACGCCTCGCGGTCGACCGGTTCGACCGGCGCCGCGCCGCGCACGTCGTCGAGATCGGCATTGACTCGCCGCACCTCCTTGAAGCACCAGCGCGCCAATGCCGCGGCTCCGATCAGCCCGAGCGCCAAGGCGAACACCGGCGGCATCTTTGGTTCTCCGTATTAGAGCCCGTAGCGCGCCCAGATGGCGCGTGCCTCAAGCGCCGAGATCACGTCCTCGGCCAGCCCCGCCGGCATGAGCTCGCTGCGGCCCATACCCCAGAAGCGTCCGAACAGGCTTCGTTCGGGGCTAATCAAAGGCGTAACGACCTTATCGCCGAATCGTTCGCGCAAGACAGTGCGCAAATCGCCGATGCCGTCGACCAAGCCGAGCTCGAGCGCCCTCCGTCCGGTCCAATATTCGCCGGAAAACAAGTCGCTTTCGGGGCCTCTGAGCTTGCCGCCTCGCCGTGCCTTCACCAACGCGATGAAATCGTCGTGGATTTCCCGCTGCAGATTCTTAAGTCGTTCGACGTCGCCGGCATTCTCCGGCAGAAACGGATCGAGCATGGCTTTGTGTTCGCCGGAGGTATAGAGCCGGCGCTCGACGCCGATCTTGGCGATCAGCTTGTCGAAGCCGAACGAGCCGCCGACCACGCCGATCGAGCCGACAATCGAATTGGGGTCGGCGATGATTTCATCGGCCGCGCAGGCGATCATGTAGCCGCCCGAGGCGGCGGCATCTTCGACGAATGCGATCACGCGACGCTTTTTCTCCTGCGCAAGGTCGCGGATGCGCCGGAATATCAGATGCGATTGCGCCGGCGACCCTCCCGGCGAATTGATGATAACGGCGGCCGCCGCGGCATTGCGGACCGCGAACAGGCGATCGAGCGTGCGCGCGATTCCGGCAAGGGAGAGACCCGGCCTCAGCGGCATCGACATACCGATGACGCCGGCGAGCCGCATCACCGGCACCACCGGGATATCGCCACGAAAACGCTGCGGAACCAACGGCCGCAGCGCCGAGAGTGCCTGACCGTAAAGCTCTTTGGCGCGCTGGCCCGTCCACGGTTCTGTCATGAAATTTCCATAGGCTGTGTCATCAGGCGCCTCAAGTAACCGTTTGTTCATCTCTCGAAGGCTTTCTTGCTCCAGATCGGACGCCATTGAATGGCGTGGCGGGGCAAGCAATGAAGATTTATATGCTCTTGATGCTGGTCGGCGTCTTTGTCGGCTTTTCCTATCCTCCCGTCCGCAGCGAAGTTAAAACGGGCAAGAAGGCGCCGCCTGGTTCCCTGCCGGCCTGATCTCTGCCCACAAGCATCGCTGGCGTTTCACCTCTCGGCCAAAGCGAGCGCGGCGCCTTCGCGCAGCACCGCGTCTGCCTGCGCGGTCGGCTTGCCGTCGGCTTTGGCCAGCAGCAACCCGGGCAGGAGCGCGAGCGGTGCACGGCTTCCTTTGATCGCGCGCGCTAACACGCGGATCGCCGGGGTGTCCGGCTTGGAATAAACCGGCAGTAGCGCGACCGCACCGAAGCTGTCGCTGAGCGCCGCAAGCACATCCTCCAGGCCGTCCGCACGCCAGATGAGCGTCATCAGACCGCCGGGCCGAAGCAGCCGTGAGGCCGCATGCACCCACACCCGCAACGTCTGCTGCGAAGCGGTATGCGCCATGCGGCGGCCTGCATCCGGAGACGGATTGTGCGAGACATTGAAAGGCGGATTCATCAACACGTGATCGGCCGATCTGGGCTCGAGACCGGAGGCGGCAAACGTCTCGTCGCTCGCAGCGACATCGAGGCAGACGGCGCGGACACGGCCGGACAATCCGTTGCGCTCGGCATTCTCGCGCGCGAGCGCCGTCAGCGCCGGATCAATTTCTGCCAAGGTAACGGCAACGCCATCGACACGGCGGGCGAGCGCCAATCCCGCCGCGCCGACGCCCGCGCCGAGGTCGACCGCGTGCTCTTGGGTCTGGGCGCCGCATGCCGCCGCGAGCAGGATCGCGTCATGGCCGACGCGATGGCCACACAGGGGCTGACGCAGGATAAGGCGGCCGCCGAGGACGGCGTCCTCGCTCGTCGCGTCGCCCTCAGCGGACATCAGGACGGAGTTCGCCGCCAAAGCCGGCCTCCGCGAGCAACTGCCGTGCCGACGCGAATTCATCCTCGCCAACAAGGATGCGCCGCGGGAAAATCCCGATCGAACCTTCCAGCACGCTCATGTTCTGATCGGCCACCATGTGGCCGATATCTGCGCTCTTCAGCAGCGCCTCGATTGCCGAAATCAGCACGGCATCAGTAGTACGGACAAGTTCGCGCACGCTCAGCTCCGCCGCCGTTGTTGGTCCCGCGCGCGTGCCAAAAGACCTGATTCACGCCGAGCTCCAGCCAGGCTCCCAGCGAGACGTTCGTTGCTTGACATTGCCCCTCTCTGCCGCCACGTCGAGCGGAACGATCGGTTCCATTTTGCAGGGTAGTATATAGTGGCGATATGCTTGCCGCCTCAGCATAGCGTTTCTATGCTCGCAAGTCCTCTGTGGAGAAAGCTTAGTGGCTGTCGTCCTACCGTTTGAAAGTCCAGGTGCGCCGTCGATCGAACCGCTGGTCGAGCTGGTCACCGCCGATATGGACCGCGTCAACGGCGTTATTCTGGGGCGCACGGGTTCGGAGGTTGCGATGATTCCGGAAGTCGCCAACCATCTCATCAATTCCGGCGGTAAGCGGCTACGACCGATGCTGACGCTGGCGCTGGCGCGGCTTGCCGGCTACGCCGGCGACGGACATATCAAGCTCGCCGCCGCGGTCGAATTCATGCACACCGCGACACTGTTGCATGACGACGTGGTCGACGAGAGCGAACTGCGGCGGGGCCGCCTTGCGGCGCGCATGCTGTGGGGCAACGAGGCGAGTGTGCTGGTCGGCGACTTCCTGCTCGGCCAAGCATTCAAGATGATGGTCGAAGTCGGCAGCCTCAAGGCGCTGGAGATTCTCTCTTCCGCCGCCGCCGTGATCGCCGAAGGCGAGGTCATGCAGCTCGCCGCCGCCAAGAACACGGCGACGACGGAGGACGAGTACATTGCGGTCATCCGCGCCAAAACTGCGGAGTTGTTCGCCGCCGCCTGCGAGGTTGGCCCGGCTCTGTCCCTGCGGCAGAAGGCCGAACAGGCCGCTTGCCGCTCGTTCGGGATGAATTTCGGCATCACATTCCAGCTCGTTGACGACGCGCTCGACTACGGCGGCGCAGCCGCCAAGCTCGGCAAGAACATCGGCGACGATTTCCGCGAGGGCAAGATCACGCTGCCGGTCGTTCTCGCCTTCCGCCGCGGCTCCGATGCCGAGCGCGAATTCTGGCGCCGCACGCTCGAGCGCGGCGAGGCGAACGATGCCGACCTCGACCACGCCATCGGGCTGATGACCAAGCACCGTGCGCTGGACGATACGATCGGCCGCGCCCATCATTACGGCGCGATCGCGCGCGATGCGCTGGCGCTTTTTCCCGACTCACGGATGAAAGCCGCGCTCGCCGAGACGGTCGATTTCTGCATCGCGCGAACGCATTAGAACGGCATCCTATGCTAAGCTTCCGAGCCGCGATCTGGGACGGAGCTCATGAAGCCGCCGGAAACCCGATATGCGAACAGCGACGGCGTCCGGATCGCCTATCAGGTGGTCGGCCAAGGTCCGCTCGATCTCGTCTTCGTCCCAGGCTTCATCTCCAATCTGGAGGTCCACTGGGAGGATACCGGGTTTAGCCATCTGCTGCGCCGGCTGGCGACCTTCACGCGGCTAATCCTTTTCGATAAGCGCGGAACCGGCCTGAGCGATCGCGTCGACATCCGCGACCTGCCGAATCTCGAGACACGGATGGACGACGTGCGCGCAGTGATGGACGCCGCCGGCAGTGGCCGTGCCGCCTTGCTCGGCGCTTCGGAAGGCGCCCCAATGTCAATCCTGTTCGCAGCGACCTATCCCGAACGAACACAGGCGTTGGTGCTGTACGGCGGCTACGCCCATTTTCACACCTGGGTGATGGGGCCTGATGCACTCGCCAATTTCTTGCGCGCCGCCGAGACTTCCTGGGGTAGCGGCGCAAGCCTGATGCATTTCGCGCCCGGCCGCGTCGCCGATGCACGCTTTCAAGCCTGGTGGGCGCGCTTCGAGCGGCTATCGGCGAGCCCGACGGCGGCCGCAGCCCTCGCGCGCATGAACGCTGAAATTGATGTACGCAAGTTACTCTCAAGTGTCCGTGTTCCAACCCTTATCGTTCATCGCCGCGACGACGCGCGCGTCAAGTTCGCTGGCGGCCGGTATCTGGCGGAAAGGATCAGTGGTGCCCGTTTCGTTGAACTGCCCGGACGCGATCATCCGATCTGGACCGGAGAAATCGATCGCGTGGTCGACGAAATTGAGGAGTTCCTTACTGGCGCGCGTCCGCTGTCCGATCACGTTCGGATGCTGACCACGCTCATGGTCGCGCGGCTTGTCACGCCGGAACGACTCGCCGCACGGCTTGGCGACCGACATTGGAGCGAGCAGGTCGATCACCTCCACGAGGCAGCGGCGGAGACGATTTCGCGTCATGGTGGTCAGACGATCGGCGTCGGCGCCGAGGAGATCGGCGCCCGCTTCGACGGCCCGGCGCGGGCCGTGCGTTGCGCATTGGCCCTGCGCGAGGCGGCGACGACACTCGGCTTCGACTTGGCGGCGGCAATCCATGCCGGCGAGATCGAGATTCTCGGTGACTCGGTTGCAGGGTTTGCAGTCCATGTGGCCGAGCGCGTTGCGGCGCGCGCTGGTGCGGGAGACATCCTTGTCTCCAGCCTCGTAACCGACCTGGTCGCCGGCTCCGGCCTTCACTTCGCCGAACGCGCAAGCGAAGCAATTGAGGGACTGGAATCGCCACTGCGCGTGTTTGCGGTAACGAGCGAGCACCATCTCGAGCCGGCGGCACGCGCGCCGAAGACGCCCGGTCTCGAAGTCCTCAGCCCGCGTGAACGCGAGGTGCTCGATCTGGTCGCCGCCGGACTGAGCAACGCGGTGATCGCTGGGCGGCTCGGCCTAAGCGATCATACGGTGAAGCGGCACGTAGCCAACATCCTGCTGAAACTCGATCTGCCGACACGCGCCGCCGCCTCCGCGCTCGCGCGGGCGACAGCATACGGCCTGAAAGGTATCGGCCGAACGGGCCACATCGCGATGGCCCATTCGGGCGAAGCGCGTGTTCGGCCGACACGATAGCGATGATGCCCAAGGCGCTCGTCCAGCCCAATCGGTCGAGTCGCCGGAACAACCAAAGGAGGCACATCATGCGCAAATTGACGCGAACCATCGTCACTCTCACAGCCGCGGGCAGCCTGACCGTGCTCGCGCAACTGGCATCGGCGCAAGACGCGGCGGACCCCGCGGCCCAAGCCGCTTATCGCGACATTGAACAGACGCTTGGCACGGTGCCGAGTTTCTTCAAACTATTCCCCGAGGTCGGCATCGCCGGCGCTTGGACGGAATTCAAAACGGTCCAGCTCAATCCCAATACGAAGCTCAGCGGCAAGACCAAGGAACTTCTTGGACTGGCGGTCGCAGCCCAGATTCCGTGTCAATACTGCGTCTATTTCCACACCGCCGCCGCCAAAGCCAACGGCGCGACGGACGAGGAAATCCGCGAGACAGTGGCGATGGCCGCCATCGTGCGCCACTGGAGCACGGTGCTAAACGGCATGCAGGTCGATCTCAACGGCTTCAAGCGGGAGACCGACACCGTCCTGCGTCTTGCCGCCGAAAAGGCAAAGACCGCCGCCGCCAAGTGAGAATAGCCGCGATCCGACGCCAGCTCCCACCCTCGCTCCGCGCGGGTGGGAACGGTGACGGACGCGGCATCAAGATATCAGACATCCGAGCGCTAACTCGAGGGAGAACGATATGCCGACGAAGACAAATGAAGTGACGGCCGCCGCGATCAAGCGCGCAATCGAAGGCCGCAACGGACGCATGCTGGGGAGCTTCTATGCCGACGATGCCGTCGTGCGGGTCATCGACCGCAACAATCCGCCGAGCAAACCTCGCGTGGTGAACGGCAGGGCCGCCATCAGCACATTCTGGGAAGACATCTGCAGCCGGGCAATGACACACAAGGTGGAAACCGCAATCGCGGAGGGCCAGAGGCTGGCGTTTACCCAGGCGTGCGCCTATCCCGATGGCGCGAAGGTGTTTTGCATGGCGATGCTTGAGCTTAAGGACGGCAAGATCGCCGCGCAAACGGTGATCCAGAGTTGGGATGAGTAGAGACGTCCGCCGAGCATTGTCGGATTCGACCAGCGCGAGCGGCTTGAAATGTTTTTCGCCAATGCCGCACTGAGCCGTGTCGGCGAATCAATTGAGGCGCGCATGACGAGCATCCTGCGATGGAACTCCGGAGCCGAGCCCAACGTTGGTTAGGGGGTCCTTGAGAAGGGGTGGGGGAAGCGAGCTATTCGATGGAATCCCGTGAGTTGCCTCGCGAGGAAATGGGTGAGAGTCCAGAGGGGACGGCCACCCTGCCTTCGGGACCGACTCACCCGCCAGAATCGGCCATCCTTAAAACATTGACGGCTTCGGTGCTGCTGCGTTTGTTGGCCCGGCGTATTCTGACGTCGGCGCGGATCCAACTCACCCGTTTCATCCGCGCGTTCGCCCAGATGCGATCTCGCATGCGTGGCCGTCCGCTGCCGCTGCCAATAGCATGTTCAGCGCGTTCGCTGGCGGCGACCGCCGGATCAGGCGGCCGTGTCCACAATCGGATAACCGCCATGCTGCGCAGAGGACGCCACGCTTCGTTCCCGGCATGGCTCAAGCCGCGATGGGGCTTTGCATTGATCGCTGGCGCGGGATTGGCCATAGCGGTTTATGTCGCCTACTGCCTTGCGACGATCCCATTTGCTGGCGGGGCCGCGGCCCAGCCCGCGCCGGGCGCGCTGATCGTGCAAGCCGAGGACGGTCGCGCCTTTGCGACGCGCGGAATTTTCAAGGGCGAACAGATCTCTGCGGACGGTGTGCCTGCAGTCGTCGCGAGCGCTGTGACGGCGATCGAGGATCGACGGTTCTACCAGCACGGCGGCGTCGACCTACGGGCGACATTGCGCGCCGCGTGGCACGATTTCCGCGGACGCAAACTGGAAGGCGGCAGCACCATCACCCAGCAATTGGCGCGCCGGCTCTATCTGTCGCCGGAACGGACTCTGAAACGCAAGGTGCAAGAAGCGGTTCTTGCCATCTGGCTCGAGCTTCGCTTTTCGAAAAAACAAATTCTCGCCCGCTATCTCGATACGGCCTATTTCGGCGACGGCGCGGTCGGCATCGACGCGGCGGCAAAACGCTACTTTGGCAAACGCGCGAATGAGCTGTCGCTCAGCGAGGTTGCCATGCTCGCCGGCCTCATCAGAGCACCTTCGGCGCTCGAACCCGATCGGAATTTTGCGGGCGCGCAGGAGCGGGCCGGCATCGTCCTCGATGCCATGGTGGCCAATGGTGCGATCTCGCAGCAACAAGCGAATGCCGCGCGGCAAAAGCCCGCCGTGTTGCACGTGCCACCGCAAACGCCGCCGGGAAGCAATTATTTCATCGACACGGCCGCCGCAGAGGTTAAAGCCCTTATCGGCCCCAATACCGACGACCTGACGATTCGCACCACGCTGAATCCCGAGTTGCAGAAGGTCGCCGAGGGCGTGATCGCCAAGCGGCTTGCGCTGACTGGCAAAGCCAAGAACGCCCATCAGGCTGCCCTCGTCGCGCTGGCGCCCGACGGCGCAATTCTCGCTATGGTCGGCGGGCGCGACTATGGCGAAAGCCAGTTCAACCGGGCGACGCAGGCCCGGCGACAGCCGGGCTCGCTGTTCAAGCTGTTCGTCTACTTGGCCGCGCTGCGAAAGGGCCTCACCCCGGACTCCGTCGTTGTCGATCAACCGATCAGCATCGGCAACTGGCAGCCGGAAAACTACGGCGACCGCTATCATGGTCCCGTGACCCTGCGCGCGGCCTTCGCGCACTCGCTCAATAGCGTCGCCGTACAGCTCGCCGAAGCCGTCGGCATCCCAACCGTGATCGACACGGCCAAACAGCTTGGGATTCGGTCGGACTTGCCGGCGGTGCCCAGCGTGGCGCTCGGTTCGGGCGACGTCACGCTGCTCGAAATGACCCGCGCCTTCGCGGCCGTCGCGGCAAATACATCCAAGGTCGACGCCTATACCGTGCGCGACATCACGAAAGGCGATCAGCCGGTGTACACGAAACCGGCGACGCCGGCGGTGCCGCCTGGCGATCCACGCATCCACGCGGAGATGCTCGACCTTCTGTCGAGTGTGGTCCGGGAGGGGACTGGCAGATCGGCGCGGTTAGATCAGCCGGCCGCCGGCAAAACCGGCACGTCGCAGGACTACCGTGACGCTTGGTTCATCGGGTTCACGCCCGATCTGATCGTCGGCGTGTGGGTGGGTAACGACGACAATTCGCCGATGAACACCGTGACCGGAGGCAGCATCCCCGCCACGATCTGGCATGACTTCGTGAGCGGGGCTCAATCGGTGCGCCGACCAGAACCCAGGCCGCCAAGCGCCCTCCCCGCGGGTCCGGCAACGGTCAGCGTCACCCCGGAATTGGCACCCGAATTGCCCGCGGACCGCGAACGCATCGTCCTGCGCGGTGCGCCGACTGTCCTCGACACCGGTACGCTTGAATTGCAGGGGCAGATCGTGCGCTTGGCTGGCGTTGATGGTGTCGGCGGCCGCGACGCGCACGCTCTTCGCCGCCTGCTTCGCCATCGGGAAGTGATCTGCACGCCGTCGGGCGATGGCGGCCGGTACGATTGTCGTAGCGGAGATGTGGACCTGTCTGAGTTGGTCACCGCCAATAGCGGAGAACCTGCAAGCGCCGAGCTTGGTCCGGAACTGAAAGCCGGCGACGAGTACGCCCACGATAGGCGCATCAGCACCCGCCACCATGGATTCCGGCATTTCTGGTTCTTTCGCTTTTGAACTTGCCGGAGACGCCGATAAATCTGGGCATCAGTCCAGAATTTGCACCGTACTGGCGCTGCCGAGCGCGCTCGCGCGCACCCACCAATCGGGATACCTGCCGCTGAGAATTTTGGCCGCAGCGATTGCTGCGGAAGCGGAGACAAAAAGCGCAAAGCACGTGGCGCCCGAGCCCGACATGCGGGCGAGCCTGCATCCGGCAAGCGCCCGCAATGCCGCCAGCGTGTCGCCGATCAGCGGGGCCAGCGCTATCGCGGCAACTTCGAGATCGTTCGATTGCGCCATCAGAAATTGCAACAGCTCTTCGCGGCTCGTCACCTTGATCGCCGCATAGTCGACGGCAACTGAAGACGCCGCCGCGGGCGCCCAGCGCGCGAACACATCCTTTGTCGCCAGCGCGACGCCCGGATTGACCAACACGGCCGGCAGCGGCGGCAGCTCAAGCGGCGCCGACAGTTTTTCGCCGATGCCGCGCATCTGACGCGGGCGCGCATCGAGACAGACCGGCACGTCGGCGCCGGTCGCGCGCGCCGCCTCGTAAAGCCGCGGGTCGCCGGAGAGGCCATTTGCGCGTGCCAGCAGGCGCAACGCCGCAGCAGCATCCGACGAACCGCCGCCGATCCCGGCCGCAACCGGCAGCACTTTGTCGAGGTGGAAAGCACCGAGGCAAATACCGGGAATGCGGTCAGCGAGCGCGCGCGCGGCCCTGAGGACGAGATTGTCGGGACCCGCACCCGCTTGCGCCGCGCTCGGCCCGCTGCACGGTGAGCGCCAGCGCGCCGCCCGGCGAGAAGCTTAGCCGGTCGCCGATTTCAGCGAACGCGACCAAGCTCTCGATCTCATGATAGCCGTCGGCCCGGCGGCCAAGCACCCGCAGCGTCAGATTGACTTTGGCCGGTGCGTTGTCGAGGAGGAAGTTCGGGCGAAGGCACGCCGTCACCCGCCGTTGCCAGCCTTCTTCGGCTTGTCCGCATCCGCAGCGGAAGACGTGTCATCGGGCAGCCCGTCTTTGAGCTTGGCCTCGATCTTAGGCAGGTCTTCCTGCTCCGGATTGAGATCCTTCGCATGCGACCACTGGAAGTGCGCCTCCAGCTTCCGGCCGACGCGCCAATAAGCATCGCCGAGATGATCGTTGATGGTCGGATCCTCGGGCTTGAGCTCGACGGCGCGCTCGAGGTTCTTCACCGCCTCGTCGTAATTGCCGATGCGGAAATAGGCCCAGCCGAGCGAATCCACGATGTAGCCGTCGTCCGGCCGCTGCTCGACCGAGCGGCGGATCATGTTCATGCCCTCTTCGAGATGGACGCCCTGGTCGACCCACGAATAGCCGAGATAATTGAGCACGAGCGGCTGATCCGGATAGAGCTCGAGCGCCTTCTTCATATCCGCTTCGGCATTCGACCATTGGTGCGAGCGCTCGTAGCAAATGCCGCGAAAGTAGAACATGACCCAGTTCGACTTTTCAGGATGCGGCAACCGTGTCGATGGCCTTGCCGTAGGCGTCGGCGCACTCGGCGATACTCCTTGCGCGCGCGCAGAATATTGCCCAGCGCGAGGATCGCTTCGGTGTCCTTGGGACGCTCGGCGATGACGTGTTCGAGGCGCTTCTTGGCTTCGTCGGTGCGATCGAGCTGATCGAGATCTTCGGCGAGCTGGATTTCGGCGTTGCGGAAGCAGCGGCGACGTCGCCGGCATCCGCTCGTAGACCTTGATGGCCAGATCAGGTTTCTTCAGCGATTCATAAAGGTCGGCCAGCGACAGCAACGCCATCGGCATGCGATGGCTCCAGATAGAGCGCAAGCTGCAGATAGATCAGCGCCAAATCCTCGCCGCCGCGCCGTCCGATCGATGCGCCGAGCCCGTAAAGCGCTTCGGCGGCGCCGGCCTGCGCTGATATGACGAGCGGCGGCAGCTTTTCGCCGTCGATATCGCCTTCATCTCCTCGCTTGATCAGCGGATGGTCCGGCAGCGCCTTGTCGAAATCCTGATAGACCTTCAGGGCGTCGTCCTTGCTGCCGTTGCGCGACAGATAGCGGCCATAGGCCTGCACCGTGCGCAGCGCCGTCGGGTCGACCTTGTAGGCGCGCTCGTAACGCTTGCCGGCCTCTTTCTTGTTGTTGGCGAGATCGAGGATCAGTCCGGCGTGAAGATCCTTGAAGATGCCGTACCAATCCGGGCCGGCAAGCTTGTCCATGCTATCGATCGCCATGCGCGTATTGCCAGCGCCGGCGAGCGCCCAGGCCGACAGCAGCGCCGCCGTCAAATCGGTGACCGGCCCGCGCACCGATTGGGCGAAATTCTGCCGAGCGGCTCCATATTTCTTCTGTTTGAGCGCGCGCACCCCGAGACGAGCCGCGCAATACGGTCGGTCTGATCGGCCTGACCAGCCTGTCGGCAAGCTTGGCCGCTTCGTCGATGTTGCCCTCCGTCAGCACCGAGAGGAAGGCGCGGCTGAGCAGATCGGCATTGTGCGGATCGAGCTTCAGGACATTGAGGTAATAGGCTGCCGCAACCGAAGAGTCGCGCTCGGCGCCGGCATGGCGGGCGGCCAGATAGCTGCCCGGCGGCATTCGAATGCAGGAGTGTCCTGCTGCGTCGGCGCCTGGGCGGCGAGTGCTGATGGAAGGCTCAAGAGCTACGGCGACGCCAACGATGGCGACATGCCGAGACAGCAGCGAATGAGTCACGAGATCTCCATTGGCAAATTGTACCGGCGAAAAGGGAATCAGGCGCCTGAATATCTAGTCGGCGCGCGAGAATGACCCTTTTGCCCTGCCCCCGCAAGGACGCCACCTGTAGGCCCGAACGGAGGCAAAATCGCGGCAGGGGGGATTGCATGAATTGTCCGACTATCCGCGCCATTGGCGTTGTGCGCCGAGTTCACATATTTCGTCCGCCCGCCGCCATTGCTCGGATTGCGAACGCTCTCCAATTCACCGGCGATCAGTTGACCCGTCTCGGATGCCGCTTGATGCCGCACGTCGTATGATATACATGTATAGCAACGAGGATGGAAACCCTTATGCTTGCTTTGCGTCTGCCTCCCGAGATCGAGAAGCGGCTCGATACGCTCGCCAAGAGGACCGGCCGCAGCAAGAGTTTCTACGCCCGCGAAGCCATCCTGCGCCACATCGAGGACCTTGAGGACTATCATCTCGCGCGGCGGCGCCTTGCCCGCAAGGCGACGCGAATAACGCTCGAAGAACTGGAGCGCGAGCTCAGCGAGGCACGTTAGCGGCGGTATGAGCGAACCTCGCGTCTGGCGCGTCGAATTCGATAGCGATGCAGCGCGCGAACTGCGCAAGCTTGGATCACAGCCGCAACATTTGATACTCCGCTATCTGCGAGAGCGCATTGCCACAGCGGCGGACCCACGCCGCTTCGGCCGCGCGCTTACAGGCGATTTAAAGGGCCTTTGGCGGTATCGCGTCGGTGACTACCGTATCGTCGCCGCAATCGAAGAGGGTAGATTTGTCGTTCTGGTTGTTACAGTCGGACACCGCGCGCGAAGTCTACGAGTGATCACATGTTCGGGTAATTCGGCCCGCCGCCGCCCTCGGGCGGAACCCAGGTGATGTTCTGGTTCGGATCCTTGATGTCGCAGGTTTTGCAGTGGACGCAGTTCTGCGCGTTGATGACGAAGCGGGGGCGGCCCGCCTCCTCCACCCATTCATAGACGCCGGCCGGGCAATAGCGCGCCGACGGTCCGGCGTAGACGTCGTGCTCCGAGCTCTTCTGCAACGCGCCGTCACGCACCAGAAGATGCACCGGCTGGTCTTCCTCGTGATTGGTGTTCGAGAGATAGACCGATGAGAGCCGGTCGAAGGTGATCTTGCCGTCTGGCTTTGGATAGGCGATGGGCCGGCACTGCGCCGCGGGCTTGAGCGTCTCGAAGTCGGGCTTGCCGTGTCCGAGCGTGCCGAGCAGCGAGAAGCCCAGCGTGTTGGTCCACATGTCGAAGGCGCCGAGCGCAACGCCCGCGAAGGTGCCGAGCTTCGACCACAGCGGCTTGGCGTTGCGCACCCGCCACAGATCGCGCCCGATCGGCGAGGAGCGCCATGCCGCCTCGTAACCGGTGAGCTCGTCGTTGCCGCGGCCTTGCGCCAGCGCGGCGGCGACGTGCTCGGCCGCAAGCATCCCCGAAAGCATCGCGTTGTGGCTGCCCTTGATGCGCGGCACGTTGACGAAACCCGCCGCGCAGCCGATCAGCGCGCCGCCGGGAAACGCCAGCTTCGGCACCGATTGCCAGCCGCCTTCGGTGATGGCGCGCGCGCCGTAGCAAATCCGCTTGCCGCCCGCGAACGTGTCGCGCACCAGCCGATGCGTCTTGAAGCGCTGGAATTCCTCGAATGGCGAGAGATAGGGGTTCGCATAATTGAGATGGACGACGAAGCCGACCGCGACGAGATTGTCGTCGAAGTGATAGAGGAACGAGCCGCCGCCGGTGCGGTTGTCGAGCGGCCAGCCAAGCGTGTGCTGCACGAGACCCCGGCGATGCTGGTCGGGCGCGACCTGCCAAAGCTCCTTCAGGCCGATGCCGAATTTCTGCGGCTCGCGGTTCTGCGCCAGACCGAAACGCTCGATCAGCATCTTGGACAGGCTGCCGCGCGCGCCTTCGGCAAACAACGTGTACTTGCCGCGCAGCTCCATGCCGCGGGTGAAGCCCGGTTTGTGGTGGCCGTCCTTGGCGATTCCCATGTCGCCGGTGGCGATGCCGGCGACTGCATCGTTCTCGAACAGCACGTCCGTGGCGGCAAAGCCCGGATAGATTTCGACGCCGAGCGCTTCGGCCTTGCGCGCGAGATAGCGGCAGACGTCGCCGAGCGAGACGATGAAATTGCCGTGATTGCTCATCAGCGGCGGCATCAGGAAGTTCGGCAGCCGCAGCGCGCCGGACGGCCCGAGCGCATAGAAGCGGTCCGCGGTGACCGCGGTCTTGATCGGCGTATCGTCGTTGCGCCATTCCGGAATGAGGCCATCGAGGCCGATCGGATCGATGACCGCGCCGGAGAGGATATGCGCGCCGACCTCGGAGCCCTTCTCGACCACGACCACGGACTTTTCGGGCGCGATCTGCTTGAGCCTGATCGCCGCGGCAAGCCCGGCCGGCCCCGCGCCGACGATGACGACGTCGAACTCCATGGCCTCGCGGGCGGGAAGTTCCGGTGTGGTCATGGCCTGCTCCGCGATGCTGTCCCGAAGGTTGCGCCTGTCCGAAGGTTGCGCTACATCGCGCCACATCAAGTGTTTCATGCTTTCATGCACCCGCATAGACTCGCTGCCTCGCCACAGACATTCACACGAAAGCATTCGCCGATGATCTCCGGACGCAAAGACGCGCGCGACTTGCTCGCCTTCTACATCGAGACGGGGGCGGATGCGCTGGTCGGCGAAGAGCCGGTCGACCGCATGGCCGATGAGCAGCCGCCGCCGTCCGTCGTCGTTCGCCGAGCCGCCGCCTCCGAAACTGCGCGAACGCAACCGCGGCGAATATCCCAACGCGCCGCCGCCCCGCCATCGCCCGAAGCCGCGGCCATGGCCGCGCGCGAAGCCGCCAAGAGCGCCAAGAGCCTCGACGCGTTGCGCACGCTGCTTGATGGCTTTGCAGGCTGCACGCTTGCGTGGCACGGCGACACAACTGGTCTTCGCCGACGGCAATCCGGAAGGCGGCATCATGTTCGTCGGCGAAGCGCCCGGCTACGAAGAGGATATTACCGGACGCCCCTTCGTCGGCCGCTCCGGCAAGCTGCTCGACCTCATGATGCAGGCGATCGGGCTCGATCGCAGCCGCGCCTATGTCGCCAATGTCGTGCCATGGCGGCCGCCCGGCAACCGTACGCCAACGCCGCAGGAAACCGCGATCTGCCTGCCGTTCATCCGCCGCCAGATCGAGCTTGCCGATCCCAACATTCTGGTCTGTCTTGGCGCACCCGCGGCGCAAACCCTGCTCGGCACCAAGGAAGGCATCACCCGCACCCGCGGCCGCTGGTTCAACTTCGACACCGGCACGCGCGAAATCCGCGCCATTGCCACGCTCCACCCAGCCTATCTGCTGCGCCAGCCGCTGCAGAAGCGGCTCGCCTGGCGGGATTTCTTGGCGATCAAGAAAGCCCTCGCGGGATAGTTGCCATTCCGGGCCCTGCGAAACGGGAATCCAGAATGACGCGCGGTAAAGCTCACCCGATCGCGAACTTGATCGCGAAGATCGCAGCGCCGCGCATCATTATTTCAGCGCGGCGCCGCAGCCGCCGCAGCCGGCGCATCAGCCGGCCTGATCACGCCCCATCCGACCCGCAACAGCGGCAGCCTGCCGCGCACCGGCCGCTCGAACGTTCGCGGTACCTCGGGGACGAGATCGGGAAAGTAGATCTTGATCTCGGGCGGCGGTGTCGGCGTGGTGTCGGACGCCAGCCAGACCACGACGGCGCCTTTCTTGCGGATGTCGTCCGGGGTGACCCAGGGCGAGCGCGCGGGGTCGGCATCGAAATACACGCTCGGACGGCTCGGCGCCGCGAGTGCAACAAGCGCCGCGGTGCGCGGCTCGCCGCTGACGACTGTGAGCGGACGGCCGGTGCGGCGCTCGAAACTCTCGGCGAAGAAGCGGCCCATGGCGTTGGCCGGCTGCTCGACTCTGAGCTCCGTGCCGGTCGTCCACGGCAGCAAAACCAGCACCGCCGGAACGAAGAGCGCCGGCACAACCAGGAGTCCAGCCCACGCAATTCCGAGAATGCGTTGATGATAAAGCGCGATGCTGTTACCGGCGGCGAGCACCACAGCAAGCCCGGACAGCACGACGAGGGGTGCCGCGCCCCCGACCGGAAATGGATCTCCGGTCAAGACGGCGATGCTCGTCGCCAGCAGCGCCGGCACCAGAGCGAACACCTTGACGTAGCTCACCGCAAACGGATCGACCGGCGCCCGCGCCAGGATCGGCGCCGGATCGGCGCGGACGCGCGGCCAACCGGCTGCCAGCACCACGAGGATGAAGAGCCCGGCATGAGCGAGAATGAGTGCACTCAAAAGCCTCAACCAAGCCGTCATATTCTGGCCGGCAATTCCGGCGTCGCGAAGCCGCTCGAACGCCGGCGTCAAACTGTCGCCAAACCCTTCGAGCCACAGCAAATGCAGGAACAGGAATATGACCAGCACCGCCGCCACGATCCATGGTTCGACGGTGCGGAGTGCCGCACGGCCGCGCGCAGTGAGCGCCGTGAACATGGCGAGCGTGCCAAGCAGGATGAGGGCAGCATCGGTGGTGAGCAACATCAACGCGGCAGCGCCGCCCAGTACATACCACGATCCGCGGTGGCCTTCTTGCGTGACGGCGCGCCAGTAATGCAGCAGAACGATCGCCCAGAGTGCCATGGCGAGAATCGGCGGGCCGAAATCCGGCGTCGGCACCGTAAGCAACGAAATGCCGGCCATGAGCAGCACCGCCAACGCCGCGTGCGCCGACCCCACGATTGCGCTGCCGAGCGCGAACACGCACCAGTAAGTCGTGATCACGCACATCTGCGACAGCGCGTAGACGCCTAACAGGCCGGCAAGACGAAACGCGATCTCGGCGAGCCAATAGGCGAGCTGCGGACCGACACCGCTGTCGATCTGGAATTCGTGGCCGACGGCGAGAAGCTGCGCCAGATCGCCGGGCGGCGCCGCGTAGAACAGCATCGGCACCAGGAGCCACAGCAAGGCCTGGGCCAGCGTCGCCAGCCAGAACACCAGCACCGGGCGCGATCGGAGGCCTTCAATATAAAGGGGAACGTAAAACATCGGGCTCCGCACGCACGAACTACGACGGCGGCCGTATAGAACCCGCCGCTTAGAGAGGCAATACGCCGGCGATCTCGTCGTCGGCGTCACAGTTCAAAAGGCCGAGCGCAGCCGCGACCGGCGAGAACGAGCGGCGGTGATGGATCGTCGGACCCAACCGATCGAGCGCGGCGAAGTGTTCGGGGACGCTGTAGCCCATATGGCGCTCGAAGCCGTAGCCGGGGTGCGCGGCGCCGAGACAGGCCATCAGCCGGTCGCGGGTTACCTTGGCGACGATCGAAGCGGCGGCAATCGAAGCGACCAGGCCGTCCCCGCCGATGACAGCCTCACAGTCGCAGCCGGCGTCGATGCGGTCACGGCCGTCGACGAAGACGAGACGCGGCCTTACCGGGAGTGCGCCGACCGCTCGCGCCAGCGCCCACAACGATGCGCGCAAAATATTGTCGCGATCGATGCGCGACGGCGGCGCGAACGCCACCGCGACCTGCGCCCGCGCACAAATGCGCCCGTACAGCACCCCCCGCCGCTCCGGCGTGAGCCTTTTCGAATCATCGAGGCCGCGGGGAATGTCATCAGGATCGAGAATGACGGCAGCGGCAACGACCGGGCCCGCCAGTGGCCCCCGCCCGGCTTCATCACAGCCCGCAACCGGCCATACGCCGCGCTTGAGCGCCGAACGCTCGCGGCGGAACGTCGGCCGCATGACGACGACCTCTTCGAGCGGCAGGCCGGTAGGCGGCGCCGCGGGCGCGGTGCGTCCGGTTCCGTTGCGGCGGCTGTCAGTGCGACTCATGGCGCATCATGATCACGCCTCGGCACTCTCCGCAACGCGGACCGGGCTGCGAGGAACCGCAGGTCGATATCGCGGTCCCGCTCGCGACCTATACGGGCTGGAATTTCCGCAACCCCTCGATCGGCCAGCCCGACGAACTCTTGCCGCTTACCAGCTCATTCCTGCCATTCCCGGCGACGAAGACTGCGCGCGAACAGACCGCCAATTCCCGCCAGTCGATCGAGGAACGCTACGGCAGCCGCACGCGTTACGAGGCGCTTGTCCGGAATGCTGCGGCTCACCTCGTGGAGCAGCGATATCTCCTCGATACCGACGTTCCAGTCGTGATCGAGCGCGATGGCGAATTGGGATGAACTCACCGCGGCACCGCGCTGGCGGGCCAGTGACGGCGGCCAAGGCTATAGCAGCCACGACTACAACAGGCTCAATTGCTCCGCCGCCGGGCGCGGCGGGTGGAAATGCTCGGTCGTGATCTTGACCTTGGTGGTGTTGAAACCGAGCCGTTCGCAGGCCACCTCGAAGCGGCGGCCGATCATCCAGGCGATCGGACCGGAACCGGTCATCCGCTTGCCGAACGTTGAGTCATAATCCCTGCCGCCGCGCGTATCGCGGATCAGCTTGAAGACGTGGCGATAACGATCGGGAAAATTAGCGACCAGCCATTCGCGGAACAGGTCGCGCACTTCGAGCGGCAGGCGCAGCAGTACGTGGCCGGCATGGCGCACGCCCGCGGCCGACGCGGCGTCGAGAATGCGCTCGATCTCGGCGTCGTTGAGCGCGGGGATGATCGGTGCGACCATCACCGATGCAGGCACGCCGGCCTTGACTAGTTGGCGCAAGGTCTCGAGCCGGCGCGACGGCGTTGACGCGCGCGGCTCCATGGTCCGGGCAAGCTTCGCATCGAGCGTCGTTACCGACAGCGCAACCTTCACCAGATCGCGCTGGGCCATGCGCGTGAGAATATCGAGATCGCGCAACACCAGCGCCGACTTGGTCACGATGCCCACCGGATGGCCGGCGCGCTCCAGAACCTCGAGGATGCGGCGCATGATCTTGTGCTGGCGCTCGATCGGCTGATACGGATCGGTGTTGGTGCCAATGGCGATGATTTTCGGCACGTAGCCGGGCGCCGACAATTCGCGCTCGAGCAATTCGGGCGCGGCCGGCTTCATGAACAGCTTTGATTCGAAATCGAGCCCCGGCGATAAGCCGAGGTAGGCGTGGGTCGGCCGTGCGAAGCAATACACGCAACCGTGCTCGCAGCCGCGATAGGGGTTGATCGAACGGTCGAAGGAAATGTCGGGCGAATCATTGCGGGTGATGATTTTGCGCGTCGTATCGATCGTCACCGAGGTCTTGAACGGCGGCAGCTCTTCCAGGCCTTGCCAGCCATCGTCGAAAGCGACCCGCGCCAACGGCTCGAAACGCCCGGAGGCATTCGACAGCGTGCCGCGGCCACGCCGGCGTTCGCGGTCAACCGCGGTTCCCGGCCCGCCCGCCGGCGAGGGCAGCGGTGCCGGCGGGCGTCTCAAGGCGAACGTGCGAGTCATGGCAGGATGATAACGCGCGGCTATGAACAAAACAAGAACAACTCTTCGTGAACCGATGCGGCCTTGACGCAAACGAGCGGGTGCCTATTGAGCACCGCGAACCCGGCGGCGACCTGACTGCGGCCGTCAACGCAGAGGGATCGCGTGAAATGCTGAGCATCATCATCGCGACGCTCGATTCCGAGCGGGAGTTGGTGCGGACCTTGGCGGCTCTTGTCCCCGGCGCCATGGCCGGGCTGGTCGGCGAGGTTGTGCTGGCCGACGGCGGCTCGCGCGATGACACCGCGATCGTCGCGGAGGTGGCGGGATGCAAATTCCAACGCACCGAGGGTTCGCTCACCCAGCGGCTCAAGGCGGCGGCGTCAAGCGCACGCGGCTCATGGCTCATGTTTTTGCGGCCCGGAACCGTGCCCGACGCATCCTGGGTCGCCGAAGTCGCGCGCTTCATGGAGCGGCCCGCGCCCGATGGCGGTGCTGCAGTGTTCCGCCGCGGCGCATCCGGGCGGCCTGCCTGGCGTGCAGCGCTGTCGCTTTTGGCCGCCGCGCATGGCCGACCCCGCCGAGAGCAAGGGTTGTTGATCTCACGGTGCCTTTATGACGCTATCGGTGGTCATTCAGAGAACGCTTCCGATCCAGAGGCCGACCTGCTGCGCCGGATCGGACGGCGGCGGCTCGTTACGCTCTCGTCCGGCGTCTTGGCAGATACTTGACTTAGTCAATGATCTACCCGACGCTCGCACCATGAGCATGATACCGGATCGCGAGCGCCACATTGCCGCCATGCGCCGCTTCAACCGTTTCTACACGCGGCAAATCGGGGTGCTGCGCAAAACCTATCTCGACAGCCGCTACTCGCTCGGCGAGATGCGCATCTTTTACGAAATCTGGCGCGGTTCGTCGCCGACCGCGAGCGACATCGGCCGGACGCTGGATCTCGACGCGGGCTATCTGAGCCGCGTCCTGCGCAACTTCGAAAAGCGCGGCCTGGTGCGGCGAACCCGCTCGCCGAGCGACGCCAGGCAAAGCCGGCTTGCGCTGTCGGCGCGCGGCCGCAAAACCTTTGCGCCGCTGGAACGCCGGTCGCAGCGCGAGACCGGCGCAATGCTCGGCAAGCTTAAGGCACAAGACCAAGCCCGGCTGATCGCGGCGATGAACACGATCGAGTCGCTGCTCGGCGGCGCAACACCGGCGCAGCCCCGCACCGAACGCCGCTATACCCTGCGCTTCCCGGTGCCCGGCGATTTCGGCTGGATCGTCAAACGCCACGGCGAGCTTTACGCCCAGGAATATCAGTGGACCGACCCGTTCGAGGGCCTGTGCGCGCAGATCGTCGCCGACTTCGTCAACAAATTCGATGCCCAACGCGAGCGTTGCTGGATCGCCGAAATGGACGGCGAGAATGTCGGCACCGTGATGCTGGTGAAGGATGCCCCGGGGGTCGCCCGCCTCCGTCTGTTGTTGGTCGAGCCGAAGGCGCGTGGCCTCGGCCTTGGCACGCATCTTACCGACGAATGCATCCGCTTCGCCCGCAGCTCCGGCTACAACAAGATCACGCTATGGACCCACAGCAACCTCACGGCCGCGCGCCACATCTACCAGAAGGCCGGCTTCAAGTTACGGCGCACCGAGCGGCACAAGAGCTGGAGCCAGCCGGTGCTGAGCGAGCACTACGATTTGGCGTTGTAGGGCCGTAGGATGGGTTCGCTCTCGCGAACCTATCACTCATCCTCATCACCCAATGATGGGTATCACTTCGCTCCACCCATCCTATGCGCTGGCGCCGTTATTTATGCAATTAATGCACTGTCACCGTAACTGCGTAACTGTTATTCGTGCAATTAATGCACTGTCACCGTAACTTCCGGTACCCCGCTCGGTGCAGGGGCGTCGCAGAAACCTCATTATTGCACTAACCCGCTCCGCGGGAGGTCGATAGTGAGGAGGGGGAGCACTCAGCTTTTTGTTCGCAGTCGACGGCGCAGTGGCTCGTACCAATCGTGACGGCCTGTATCCTCGATAGCCGCTATCCATCCAAGGTCGAATGCGTTCTTCGACACCTTGAGATCACGCATCGCCGCACTACGCAATTCGTCTTTTGTCAAGAACTTCGGCTGGCTGTTTTGCATGTACGGCAGGAGCCAGTCGCGGCAACGGTGCCACTGATCTGTAAATTTCTCTGAGAGTTCCTGGCTCTTGGTCTTCGTCATTGCGCGCACACGATTGCAACACGTTGTCCTAAATGCCGCAAGGCCAATCCAGGGAATACGGCTCAACAGAGCCATTTTAGATACGTCGCACAAGATTACTTTTCAGTGAAATACAATTTTAATGTCATCCCGGTGGTGAAAATCTCGATGGCCGCGGCGGATAAAGCTGGGCTCAGCCTGAACTCGTATCGAATGCGGCGGCAAGCCCTCAAGCGGTTGTTCGACTTAGACCGCCAGATTTCCTTGAAATCTGTAGGTGAGCTCATGGACGACATTTGCGTCCAGTATTCCGGTCGACGAACAATGCGGCGCTGAACGTTAGCGTCAGTGAAATTCACGTTAGAAAGAGCCAGCAAATGGAACGCTATCTTGTTCACGCGAATATCGGTTGGGGCATTTCGCAAAACAACGGCGAGGCCCAAGCAAGCAACCAGAGAAGGTGCACTGGAAGCTGTTTATCTGACCGTATCTAACGACGGTAAGAGAGGACTTGGCATCTCTATAACGATCGACCCTCCGTACGAGAGCGAAGCGGCCATCGGCGGCCCGAGCCCGTGAGCCGCCGCTATGACTGGCGATTGACGTCCTGACCTGCCATGGCCCGGGCGTTGCTGCGAAATGAAATGCTCCGCCAACTCGCAGATGCAACGAGCAATCTTGAAATGAGTAATGGCAAAATCGCCGAGCAACAAAACCGCATTCTGGACGTGTCATTGGACACATTGAGGGGTCAGCGCGCTGCCCTACGAGGCAAGGGCCTGTGGCCTGCCAGCCACAGCGACCGTATAAATGGGGAAATACTTTCATTTCCGCCAGATTTGCTTGAAAATCGGAATCCGACAACGGAAAATTGCGGCTGGAATAAGCGTGGCAGAGAGACGCGGCCGGGCGGCAAAGCGCGGCAGCGGCATTGGCTGGTGGGGGCGCGGCTGCACACCGAGGACGGAACCAAGATCATGAACAGGATGCGGCTGCGCGGCCACGCGCGGTTCTTGCTCGGTTCGGCCTCGGGCGTAGCCCTGCTGCTCGGCGGCGGCATGCTCTACTGGCCGACACCCACCGCCGCGCAGGAGTTTCTCGGCGCCGGTGGCGCGGGGGGCTCCGTTACTGGCCAAGGTGTTTACCAAGCCGGTGGCCTCGGGGGCGCCGCGTCAACCACTGGAACCGGCGGCTCCGGCGGTGCAGGCACCGGCAACAACCCGAATGGTGGATCTGGAGTAGAAGCCGCCAGCGGCGGTGGCGGCGGAGGCGCTGGCATCATTGGAGGTTCGGGGGGGTGGGCGGCCATTCCGCCCTTGACAGCTTCAACCAAGCGAATGGCGGCAACGGCGGCAGCGGCGGCAGCGTCGGAGCCTCGATCACGTCGACAGGGAGCAATGTGCTGCCAATTACGGGCGGCACGGGCGGTACGGGCGGGTCCGCCGGGCACACAGATCTTTTCCCACCGCTACCGGCGGTGGCGGCGGCGGCCAGGGCGGCTATGGCGTAATCGTTAATGGCGCCGGGATCACTTACACCAACACGGGCATTATCACCGGCGGCACCGGCGGCAATGGTGGCAATTCGGGCACTAGCGGCAACCCGAGTGCCGGTGCCGGCGCCGGCAGCGGCGGCGACGGCGGCATTGGCGCGTATCTCACCAATTCGAGTACGCTCGTCAATTCTGGCACGATCAGCGGCGGCAGCGGCGGCGCCGCCGGGACTGGTCCCACCGGTGGCCCCGGTAACGCGGCAGTCGGCGTCTATCTCGACGGGTCGAGCGCGCTCAACAACACCACCGGCGGCACCATCTCGACGCCAGGGACCAAAGCCGCCGTGTTCGGCCAAGGCGCCTTCCTCAATGGGGTTACCAATGCCGGCACCATCACCGCAGCATCTTCGGCAGCGCAAGGGGTTGTGATCGGCGAAATAATAGTCGTAAGAAGCCTCGGCGCCATTTCGCTATCGACGTTCTCGGGTGGAGTGACCAATAGCGGTAAAATCGGAGCCGGAGGGCACGGCATCGTGATCGGCCTCGTTGGGGCTGCTGGCACGTCTAACACCAGCAACAGCGTCGCCATCTCCACCTTCAGCGGCGGTATCAAGAACAGCGGCACTGTGACGAGCGGAGGCATCGGCATCGCCGTCGGCGTCCCGATCGGCGCCTTTGGCAACTCGGTCTCGGTCAATAGCTTCGGCGGCGGCATCGTCAACAGCGCGGGCGGCGTCATCACCGCCGGAAGCCATGGCATTCTGGTGGGCGGCGCAGGCTCTGCCGCCGGATCTACGATCACGGTGTCGAACTTCACCGGTGGTATCCTCAATGCCGGTTTGATCAACGCCGCCGGAAAAGGCATATACGTCGGCGGTAGTGCCACCGGCGCTACCCTCGTCATCTCGACGTTCGCCGGCGGCATCACCAATACCGGCAAGATCGTCGCCGTGACCGGCATCGCGGTCAACAACGCGGTGCAAACCTTCACCGGCGCGATCTCGAACTCCGGCACGATCTCGGGCACCGGCGGCATAGCGATCGATGTGAGTGGCGCCAACAACGCCATCATCATCAATCAGAGCGCGGGGCTGATCTCCGGCGCCATCAAGCTCTCAGCGAACGCCGACGTGCTCAACATCACCGGCGGCGTCGTCAACGGCAACATCGTCGGCGGCAATGCCGCCGCGGGCGGCAACACCGTCAACTTCAGTCCGGGTTCGGGCAACACCTTCACCTACGCCAATAACTTCACCACCATCAATCAGGTCAACGTCGTTTCCGGCACCGTGGTGATCAACGGCGCCGGCAACAGCGCCACGGCGATGACCGTCAGCAATGCCGGCACGCTCGCCGGCACCGGCACCATTACGACGGCGATGAGCATTCTTGCCGGCGGCACCTTGCAGCCGGGCACGCCCGGCACCGCGGGCGGCACGCTGCACATCACCGGCAACCTCGTGTTCAATGCCGCGGCGTTCTACATGGTGACGATCAATGGCGCGAGCGTCAGCAAGACGGTGGCGAGTGGCACAGCGACGCTCGGCGGCGCCAGCGTGAAGGTCGCGACCGGCTCGACGGTGACGAACGGCACGCCATACACCATCCTGACTGCGGGGAGCCTCAGCGGCGCCTTTGCCGGCTCGGTGACCTACAATGGGCAGACCGGTACCGTGAGTAACAGCGGCAGCAACGTCATCCTGACCTTCAATGGCGGCTCGTCTTCACCCGGCTCGTCACCCGGCTCGTCATCCGGCTCGTCATCCGGCTCGACACCCGGCTCGACACCCGGCTCGACAACGACACCGACGCTGCTGTCACTGCTGCCGCCGGGCGCTCCGGGCAACGACGTCAATGTCGCCAAGGCGATCGACGCCTTCGTCGCCTCGGGCGGCACTTTGCCGGCGGGCTTCCAGAACCTGTTCACGCTGTCGGGGCTGCAGCTTGTCGGCGCGCTCACCATAATCGACGGCGAGCTTGCGAGCGCGGCGGAGAAAGGCGCATTTAATCTGATGGACGAGTTCCTGCTCGCCATGCTCGATCCGTCCGCCGACGGCCGCACCGACAGCGCCGGCTCGTCGCAGTTCGCGGCCGAAGGGGAGCAAGGCTTCCCGGCCGAAGTGGCGCTCGCTTATGCCGGCGTCATGAAGGGATCGCAGAAGTCGCCGACCTTCGATCAACGCTGGACGGCGTGGGGCTCGGCCTTCGGCGGCTACAACAAGACCGACGGCAACGCGAACGTGGGGTCGAACACCGTTACGTCGCGCGACTATGGCTTTGCCGGCGGCATGGACTATCACGTTTCGCGCGACACCACGGTGGGCTTCGCGCTCGCCGGCAGTGGGCTCAACTGGGGTTTGGCGCAAGGCCTCGGCACCGGCAGGAGCGTCGCCTTCCAGGCCGGCGTCTACGGCAAAACTTATTTTGGTCCGGCCTACATCGCCGCGGCGCTCGCCTACACCGACAACTGGATGACGACGAACCGCACAGCATTGGGCGATCAACTCACCGCACGCTTCATGGGCCAGAGTTACGGCGGAAGGTTCGAAAGCGGCTATCGCATCGGATCGCTCGCTCCCGCCGCTTTAGGCGTGACGCCATACGCTGCAATTCAAACACAGTGGTTCCACACGCCGAGCTATCGCGAGACCGATCTCACTGGCGGCGGGTTCGGCGTGTCATCCGCGGCAATGACGGCGAACGACACCCGCAGCGAACTCGGCGCGCGCTTCGACGATCGCACGCTCCTTTACAACATGCCGCTTCTCCTGCGTGCGCGCCTTGCCTATGCCCACGACTGGGTGACATCGTCAACGCTCAATGGATCGTTCCAATCGCTGCCCGGGACCTCATTCACCGTCAACGGTGCGAAAACGCCCGCCAACTCGGCAGTCACGTCATTCGGCGGCGAGTTGCGCATGACGCCGCAATGGTCGGTCGCGGCAAAGTTCGACGGCGAGTTCGCTTCAGGCTCGCAGACCTACGCCGGCACCGGAATGCTCAAGTACACATGGTGAGCGAAATGGCTCGCCGCATCCCAGAAAAGAAGCTCGTTGCTCATCGCCGTCGCATGAAGCGTAAGCCGCGCTTGCCTGGCCGCCTAGGACACAGCAGATTTGCCTTGCGGTGTCCGACGCGAATGCCGCGCGGTATCTGCCAGTTGACGAGGCAATTTCGTTTGTGAGCTGCTACGTCCCGGCGACGACGCTGGTGTTTTCGTTCAGAATTACGGTGACAGTGCACTTAATCGCCGAGCGCTCCGCCCGATTGTCCGCATGGAATTACACGGGCTTTAGAGCTCGTTGATCGTCCGCGGATGTCGCTTCGCTCATCCTGGCTACGGTTGAAGAATTTTGCCGATGGCGTTGGCAAAACTCGGGCGCGGCCGCGTCGCTACGATTTAACTTATCCGCTCCCGCGAAAGCGACACGAAAGCGGGGGCGAAGGACCGCGCGAACGCGCGGTGGAGGGGGTGCCTGAATCAGAGCTTCGTTACCATTCCAGAAGTATCAAACAACGTGACGGTCAGTGCATCGATCCCACCGCTCGCGTCGCGGCGCCGCCGACGCCCCTCCCACCGCGCTTGCGCGCGGTCCCCCCTCCCCGCTTTCGCAGGACGGGATAAAACCGCATTACACCGCCGCGCCCTTGGCCTTCGGCCGACGCAAATGCTCGTCGAGCCGCGGCATGATCTCGACGAAATTGCACGGCCCGTGACGATAGTCGAGCTGGTGCACCAGAATTTCGTCCCACGCATCCTTGCAGGCGCCGGGCGAGCCGGGCAGGCAGAAGATGTAGGTCGAACCGGCGACGCCGGCGGTGGCGCGCGACTGGATCGCGGAGGTACCGATCTTCTCGAAGCTCACCACCAGGAAAAGCGCCGAGAAGGAGTCCATTTTCTTCTCGAACAGCGGCTCGACCGCCTCAGGGGTGACGTCGCGGCCGGTGAAGCCGGTGCCGCCGGTCGTAATCACCACGTCGATCATCGGGTCGGCGATCCAGGCTTTGACGCGGCCGCGGATCGCCTCGATGTCGTCGGCCACGACGCTGCGCTCGGCGACGAGATGTCCGGCGGCAACGATGCGATGAACGAGGAGCGCGCCGGACTTGTCGTCCTTGAGGTCGCGCGTGTCGGAGATCGTGAGCACCGCAATCTTGAGCGGCACGAACTGTCTGGTCTCGTCAATTCCGGGCATGTAACAACGTACCACTCCCGGCGGGCAGCCGATACAGCCGATTTCAGCGGCTTGCTATTCGGCCGCTTGCCGCGACGCCGCCCGATAGCTTCCGGCAACCGTGCGGAAGGCTATGTTCAAGCGGTTTGCGCCGTTGATGGCAACGATCGCCAGCGTGAGGTTTACAAGCTCCTGTTGGCTGAACTGCGATCGGGCAAGCGCGTAGACCTCATCCGCGACATGGCCTTCGGTGACAAGCGTGACCGCTTCAGTCCAGGCCAAAGCGGCGCGCTCGCGCTCGCTGTAGAATGGCGCCTCGCGCCACGCATCGAGCAGATAAAGCCGTTGCTCGCTTTCACCGCCGGCCCGGAGTTCCTTGGTGTGCATATCGATGCAATGGGCGCAGCCGTTGATCTGCGAGGCCCGCAACTTCACCAGTTCAAGCAGCCCATGGTCGAGCCCGCAGGCGTGTACAAAGGCATGGAGTTGGCTTATCGCCTTGGCGCCCTGGGGCGACGCCTTCCTGAAATCCATCCGCGCTTCCATTTCCACCTCCGGCTTCATTCGGTCCTGGCAAACAAATTCTGCACGTCCGGGCGCGTCAACGGCGATTTCAGCATATCAAACCCGCCTCTTTTGCCGAGTTCGTCGGCGATTTGACGGATCTGCGACATCACCACCATCGTTGCGCCCGACGCGATGCTGACCCGCGCTACGCCGATCTCCTCGAGGCGCGCAATGTCTGGCGATCCGGGCCGGCCGACCACATTGATGGGAACTTTTGTCGCCGCGACGAGCGCGCCGAGGATTTTGAGATCGGTCAGCGCGAACGGAAAGATGCAGTCAGCGCCCGCGGCCGCGTAAGCCTTTGCCCGCCGCACCGTTTCCTGAAAGCGCGTATCGTCGTCGTGGACGTGCTTGAGATAGAGATCGACCCGCGCATTGATGACGATGGGCACGTCGGCGGCGCGCGCAGCCTCCCGCGCTGCCCGGACGCGCGCGACGGCGTCCTCGACCGGACGAATCGGCATTGCGGGGTCGGACGTGCTGTCCTCCAGATTGATGCCCACGGCGCCCGTTGCGATGATCTGCGCAACGCTGCGGGCGACCTGATCGGCGGTAGCGCCGTAACCGGCCTCGATGTCCGCGGTGACTGGCACGCGAATCGCTCGCACGATCCGCCGCGTCGCCGCGACCACCTCGTCAAATGGCGCTTTCTCACCGTCCGGGAAACCGAGCGCCCACGCCATCCCGCCGCTCGTGGTCGCAACGGCGCCGAAACCGGCGGCCTCGAAGAGGCGGGCGCTCATCGCGTCCCATGCGTTCGGCAACAGCAGCAGCCGGGGCCCGTGATGCATCTTTCGAAAAGCTTCGGCTGACCGCTTTTGATCGGCCTTGTTGACTGCACTCACAACTGCGCTGCCCCTCACGATCGGACGATGACGCCGGGCGCCGGCAAACTTCGCTTGCGGAGCGCCAAGTCTATCTCGCGGCGTCGTAGGAACTAGTGGTCCGATTCTAACATTCGCATCCGGTTTCGGCAGCCTCTCATGCGAATGTTAGAATCAAAAGGACCACTAGCAAGTATAAGTGCTAGTGGAGCTTTTGGATTTGACATTCGCTTCACGAGTTCACCGCCAGGTGGGTATCGAATGTCAAATCCGCTCCACTAGAGCGGATTTGCCGACAGTGTGTCGCAGGCCGAGACTTGGCCCTGCTGGAAGCCGTTGCTGAACCAGCGCTTGCGCTGCTCGGAGGTGCCGTGGGTGAACGAGTCGGGCACGACATAACCCTGCGTCTCCTTCTGCAGGCGGTCGTCGCCGATGGCGGAGGCGGTCTGCAACGCCTGATCGACATCGCCGGAATCGAGGAAGTTGTGCTTTTGCTGGGCACGGTTCGCCCACACGCCGGCGAAGCAGTCGGCCTGCAGTTCGATGCGCACCTGGAGCGCGTTCGCCTCGGCTTTGCTCGACGAAGCCTGCTGCGCCTGCATCACGCGAGGCAGAATGCCGAGCTCGTCCTGAACGTGATGGCCGACCTCATGCGCGATCACATAGGCCTCCGAGAACTGGCACGCTTTACTGTTGGAGCAGCCGCCGAACTTGTTCTGGAGATCGTCGAAGAACGAGGTATCGAGGTAGACCCGTTGATCGCGCGGGCAATAAAACGGCCCCATGGCTGATTGTGCGAAAGCGCAAGGCGTCGGCTCGGAGCCCGAGAACAGGCGCAGCTTCGGCGGATGATAGGTTCGCCCGCTCGCGGTGAAGATTTCCGTCCAGCGGTCCTCGGTGTCGCCGAGCACCTGCGCGACGAACTTACCGGTCGCGTCGTTCGGTGTCCCCGCGGTAACCGGCGGCGCCGGACTGGTCTGCGTCGGCGACCCATCGCCGGTCAGGATCTGCGCGCCGTTGAGCAGGACGCTCGGATCGATCCCGAAGTACCAGCTGATCAGCCCGATGATAATAACGGTGCCGATACCGAGGCCGCCGGCGCCGCCCGGCAGTCCTCCGCCGCGCGATGCGCTGGCTTCGCGATCGTCTTCTACATTGTCGCTGGGACGGAAATCATCGCTGCGCATGGTCGTTCTCCTTCGCAAAACCGGCGTCAAAGCCGGCCCCGGCATGGTCCTTTCAGGTGCACAATACCAGACGCTCACCCGCAATTAACCGAGTGTTTCCCGGCATTTATTGCCTAGCAAACAGGCATTTTGATTAAGCCGATTTTTACCTTGGGACGGCATCATCCTGATTGTCGGTTGTAGGTCCCGCGTCGCCGACCGCGTCGCCTGAGTCAGAGTTCTGAGTCATGGTTGTGTCGCGTCGCGGGGCGTCCGCTAGGACGCCCCGCGTATGTATTGAGTCCACGGCATCCGCACGCATTCTCATCGGCGATTGCGTTGCCGAGATGGCGAAGATCCCGGCCGCGTCCGTCGATCTGGTCTTTGCCGACCCGCCGTACAATCTGCAGCTTCAAGGCGATCTCAAGCGTCCCGACGATTCGCGCGTCGATGCCGTCGACGATGACTGGGACAAGTTCTCCAGCTTCTCCGCCTATGACGAATTCACCCGCGCCTGGGTCCTCGCCTGCCGCCGGGTGATGAAGCCGAACGCCACGCTGTGGGTCATCGGCTCCTACCACAATATCTTCCGCGTCGGCGCGGTGCTCCAGGATCTGGGCTTCTGGATTCTCAATGACATCGTCTGGCGCAAATCCAACCCGATGCCGAATTTCCGCGGCCGCCGCTTCACCAACGCGCACGAGACTCTGATCTGGGCGGCGCGCGAGGCCGCCAAGCGCGATTATACGTTCAATTACGAGGCGCTCAAGGCGGGCAACGAGGATATCCAGATGCGCTCCGATTGGCTGATCCCGCTGTGCACCGGCGAGGAGCGGCTGAAGGGACGCGACGGCAAGAAGCTGCATCCGACGCAAAAGCCCGAAGCCCTGCTGGCGCGGGTCATCCTGGCGGCGTCGCGCCCCGACGACCTCGTGCTCGACCCGTTCTGCGGCACCGGCACGACCGGAGCCGTCGCGCACCGGCTGCGCCGGCGCTTCATCGGCATCGAGCGCAACGCCGACTACGCCGCGGCCGCCGAACAGCGCATCGCCGCCGCCGAGCCGATGCCCGAGCCGGCGCTCGCGACCTTCATGACCGCCCGCGAGGCGCCGCGCGTGCCGTTCGCGACGCTGATCGAGCGCGGCCTGGTGGCGCCGGGCATCAAGCTCGTCGACGCCAAAAAGCGGCATCGCGCGCTGGTGCGCGCCGACGGCGCCATCGCGCTCGGCGAGACGGTCGGCTCGATCCACCGCATCGGCGCGCTGGCGCAAGGCCTCGAAGCCTGCAACGGCTGGACCTTCTGGCATATCGAGACGCCGCAGGGGTTGACCGTGATCGACGCGTTGCGGGCGCGGGTGCGCTCGGAGATGGGCGCGGCGTGAATTCCCGGATGCTGGAGGTCGCTGCGTCTCCCGCTTCCACCGCTGAGATGCCGGCTAATGCAACCTTAGCGGCTATCCGATATGGCGTGGCCCCGAATGCTCAACCGGTCGTTTCGGGGATGAACGTAGCGTCCTATGAGTTGGCCAGTGGCTTCGACAGTTGATGGGCGCAATCGGCGAACAGCCTCGCTACCGGGCTCAGCATCCGGTTCTTGAGGGTTATGATGCCGACCGGCGTAGACTTGACGGGCGCTTTGACAGGCAGGACCTTCACCGCCAGCCGCTTGCCGCCGAAGCGCAGCAACGAGCCGGGATATATCGCCAGGTATCGGCCGGTCTCCAGAAGCAAGTGATTCATCGGCATGGAGGCGCAAACAACGCTTGCTTTAGGCATTGCCAAGCCGCTCGCACGAAACATCTCCGCGATATAGGGGCTGACATCGGTCTCCATCGGCGGCAGGACCCACGGCTCATCGACCAGTTCAGCAAGATCGATTTGGCGCCGACGCGCCCATGGACTTGATGTTCCTGCGGTCACCAGCAGCGGCTCGTCGAACAGGAATTCCGTCTCCAGATCCGTTTGCTCCGCGATAATCGGCTCGGGCAGACGTCTGACAATAAGATCGACGTTGCGTTCGCGGAGATGACGGAACTGATCCGCGACATTCGGTTCTTGGGTCACGTGAAAAACGAGCCGAGGAAATCTGCGGGTGAGGCGGCTGATGATTGTGGGGAATAGCCCTTCAACCACCGTACCGGGACCCATAATTCGCAGTTCTCCGGCCGTGGGGTCTTTCAAAAACTCTATCTCCTTCACGCCTTGTCTCAGTTCGTCGAATACCAACGTTCCCCGCTTGAGCAGTGCACGACCGTACATGGTCGGCTCGGCGCCATGGCGGCTCCGATCGAGAAGACGTACGCCGAGCGCATGTTCAAGGTCGGCGATCACCTTCGACACGAAGGGCTGAGAGATTGCGAGACTTTCAACAGCTCGCGCAATGCTGCCGGACTGCACTACAGCGAGCAGAATATGAAGGTCCCGCAATTTAATAGCGGCGACCGATGCGATCGGCCCAATCCATGAGTCCCCCGTTCCCATCCATAGCTGAATGGCTATCGTATCATCGCACAATCGAACTTTCCAGCTATCGAACGTCCCGCTAGTCATCCTTCATTAATTCATTGAAACAAATAGGAGGGTTGTCATGCGGCGCAGAGAGTTCTTGATCGCCGGCACCGCCGATTCTGCTGGGCGCGTTCGCCTCGGGCAGTGCATCCGCCCAATCTACCGTCAAAATCGGTCTCCATCTTGCCAATGACCGGCCCACAGCAATCGACCGGCAAGCAAATCGAGGCGGCGGTGCGGCTTTATATGCAGGAGCACGGCAGCATGGTCGCCGGCAAGCGGATCGACCTCATCCTTAAGGACGATGCCTCGGTTCCCGAAGTGACCAAGCGGACGGCCCAGGACCTGATCGTCAACGACAAGGCTGCCATTATCGCCGGCTTTGGCATAACGCCGTCGGCCATGGTGGTCGCGCCGCTCATCACCGAGGCAAAGGTCCCCGCCATTGTCATGGCAGCCGGGACCTCGATCATCACCGAGCGGTCGCCCTATTTTGTGCGCACGAGCTTCACCGGGGCGCAATCCAACGTCACCATCGCCGATTGGGCCGCCCGCAACGGCATCCGGAAGGTCGTAACTATCGTCCCGGATTTCACGCCGGGCATCGAAAACGAAACCGCGTTCAGGGACAGGTTCATCAAAGCTGGCGGTGGGGTAGTCGAGTCCATCCACTTTCCGGTAAGTCCGGCATCAAGCTCATCGGCCCCGGTGACGTGACCGATGATGACGCGGTGCTCGGCATGGCGACCGCGCATTTCTATTCCGCCGCTCACCCGTCTGCAATGAACAAGGCCTATGTCGCAGCCTTCAAGAAGGCGAGCGGCATGCGTCCGAA
>CAVZQH010000010.1:0-118119 GCA_963777375.1 uncultured Alphaproteobacteria bacterium | reverse complement strand
CCCGGCGGCCGTATCCGCCGTTCATGACGTCGACGCTGCAGCAGGAGGCCGGCCGCAATCTGCGGTTCTCCTCTGAGCGGACCATGAGCATCGCGCAGCGGCTCTACGAGAACGGCTACATCACCTATATGCGTACCGACTCGACGACGCTGTCGCAGTCGGCCATCGACGCCGCGCGTAACCAGGCCCGTCAGCTCTACGGCGAGGAGTACGTCTCCCCGTCGCCGCGCCAATACGCCCGCAAGGTGAAGAACGCCCAGGAAGCGCACGAGGCGATCCGGCCCGCAGGGGAGACCTTCGCCACCCCTGACGCGGTACGGCGTGAACTCGACGGCGACGAGTTCAGGCTCTACGAGCTGGCTGCAGGCCACGGTCGCCGACACCGACCATGCCGCGGCACCACTGAGCCGCGCCACCGCCGGCATGGAGGCCTGTGGTGGAGAAGGAAGCGGTGTTCAGCGCCAGGCGCACCGACGTTTGCCGGTTTCCCAGGCCTACGGGAAACCGGCGGCAGCACGGGCGGGCGCGGCAAGTGGACGACGGCTCAAAGCCCAGCCCGCCGCCGCAGCTGACCCAGGGGACGCCGACGCCCACGCCATCGGCAACGGCACCCTGACTCGGCATTCCACAACCGGCCGGCGACCACCAAGCCTCGTCGGTCGACAAGGTGCTCAAACAAACTCTCAAATTGTCTTGCGGTCACGCTGCCGCATCATCATCCACGTCGCCACGCACAGCTAGTGCTGGTGCCGTCTTCGGCCGGTGTTTGCGGTGACCGGTCTGCTCGAGCAGCACTTTGCTGGTTCGGCCACGTCCATGGTGTGTGTGGATGCGGAAGACCGAGCTCGACGCTATCGCCATGAGTGGAGCCGAACATCAGACGAGCTGCTGAGCAACTTCTACTTCTTCGGCGGCTACGATGGCGTGCAGGATTCGGTGGCCAGTCAGGCGGCGAAGAAGTGGTTGGCAGCACCACCTTGATGGATCGAGGAGGGAGCGGTCAATCTCATTGGAGCTTTCTACGGCATAGGGCTGGCTGGTGCTCATTGTTCCGTAGTCGGCAAGAGAGTTGCCACAATTTGGAGCAGTGTGGTGGAGCGACGATGGCGAGCCCACCGCCTGAGGAGGAAGCTGAACGACGAGGATGAACCCAAGCTCAGTGGAGCGGTCGACAGCTCCTCCACACCACACCACGAGGTCAACGTGGACACCTGGACGGCTCACCAACATTGTCGCCAACGTCACGGTCCAGGACCGAAACGTGGTCCTGCTCAAGCCGAACAGGCGTGACATGTGCTTGTCCAGAAGCAAGCGGGCCAACAAGCCGACCGTCGAGTTGTAGTTGTATTGTCGTTGAACTCACCGTCCTGATGAGCTCAAGAGGCCTAACACTGTCGTCCACTGGGGCTGTTGTGTGACGCCATGTTGGGAGGATATGGCTGATAATGGTGACCCATGCCCTTATCAAGCCCGAGCAATTCACTCTTGCTTGCTCATCAAGACCAGATCTTTATGTTACACCTCCACGTGTAACGATGATATGATGGTTGACCAAAATGGTGGTTGGTGTACATGATCAGCTTCAGGACGCCGTGCTGGTAGTTGTGCAGCATTGTGTTCAAAGTCATGTGTGATCGGAGGACTGCTTTTGCAGCACCAAATGCAAACCAATGAGCCGGAGCCACGACGTGTTCATCAGGGCTGCTCATTGCTTGTGACTGTGTGGCTGATGCTGGAATGCGAAGGAGCATCCAAACAGAGTCACTCAAGTGCCCAACAAGCAAGTGCACAAAGCGACTTGTTCACTCAAGCTCGCACTGTTGTTCACATGATGCTGGAGTTGCCAGCCCCCAGCCAGCCGTGCAGTGGGTGGTTGGGATGGTGGCTGCAGGCAGGCACCACCTCTGGAGTTCCAGCAGCGCCCCCAGCCCAGGGCCGTATTGTATCCAGGACACCAGACGCCGAGCCTGTCACCTTGCCAGCTCCGCCGTTGAGGTCTCACGTTGTGGATGACGGGGTGAATTGCGGACCGAATTGGGCTTGGGGCTCATGAGCTGTGCATTGCGCGGCCCAGCCGCCATGCGATTCGTCAACCAGCACTTTGGGACCCAGTTGTTGTGCAGTTCTGGTGAACCTATGTACTCATGAAGCATGTGATGCTCATGTATACCAACAGCACGCCACCACCTTCAGCTTCTTCAATGTACTGAGGCTTGCTCGTCGATGTCATCCACCATATCCAGACAGGAACTCGTTGAGCAGTGGATCATGGCGCGGAGTTGAACTGCTGGCCAGTGTGGTGGCACGAGGCGCACCAGCTTGATCAATAGCATCGCGCCACCTTTGTCTTCGCCACCTACTGCCTACCTAACAGTTGAAGCTTCAAGCGACTTGTGTGCCACTTTACATCGAACGCCCAGGTCACAGAAACAAGACTGAAAAAGGCCAGCGCTGCCAGCTGCTGCTCGCCCAGCAACCACAGCACGATGACACCACTGTCAAGTTGCTGTGACTGCAGGCGCACTACGCCCAGCCCGGCATTGAGATCTGGATGGCTGCTTGGAGCTGCGGGTCACCATCTCCTCCTGCATGCTGCTCAATGCAAGCCCAGCTCAGTGAGGTTAGTGATACCATCCACATTGCACCAGCACGGGGCCGGCCGAGCCGCAGCAATGCGGTCAGCCCAGCAAAGCAGACCCAACACTCCTTGGTGCGGGTGCAGAGGCATAGTTGATCAGGCACAACAAAATCACTGCTCAGGCTGCTAGCCCAGTGCCCAGTGTGAGCAGTTGTCATGGCCAAGGGTCAGCCACCTTGGAGTGGCGCACGTGCACGGTGACTCGCCACAGGAGCCGCCGAGCCCGCCGCCCAAAGCAGCTTCTTCACCATCGCTGTCCTCGTTGTTTTGCCGTCCAGTGGCCGTGCTGCCATGAGATGGGTGCTGGTCTGGCACCGGCCAGCCCTGCCCACCACACGTGCTGCCCAGGACCCAGAGTGGCCAGTCAATCCAGCCGCCGTAGGCATCCGAATGCCTTGCCCATTGGTGGCTGGTTGTGCGCAGAGTGTCTGTGATCATGAAGACTGCATGAGCATACCAGCTCAGTGAGCCAACAGGCAGATGCCACAGCCAACATGCCGGCAGGTTGGTGATGAGGTCTTGAGCTCATGCTGTCGCCGGAAGGCAGGCAGAGTCAGGCACCAGCAGCTGCCATGTCGGCCACGCTCCAGCCTCACAGCAGCATGTGCCAGAGTCCACCAGCAAGCGAGGAAGCTCGGCCACACCCGGCCCGGCCCAAGGCCCATGGTGGGACGGGCGAGCCGGAATTGTGGTGGAGAAGCTCAAGAGAGCGGAGCCGCCGCTTTGGGGTGCCTCGTTGCTGCTGTTGCAAGGCCCACGTTGGGCACCGGCTGGGCAAACAGAGCTGACCGAGTCAGTCAGGTGATGCCAGGCAGCCCGGCGAGGAATTGTCACAAGACCGGCTTCCTTCGTGTGGATGTTGCACGGCCTGCTGGGTCACTGTGCGGCTCTGCTCTGTTTGATTGCTGCTGAGCTTTGGCTGCTGATGGAGTTCGGTGGGGTGCTGGTTGGGGGATGATTGTTGTGCCTGCACGTCACCCATGGCTGGGATGCATGGGTCTTATGGTATGTCTGTCCTGAGGGCCTGTGGCGTTGATCTGGTTGATGAGATGTGCATTGATGATATTTGCGCTTTGGTCTGCACCAAGGCCAACTGCTGGAGGAGTTCTGGTTGTTGAGTATGTGTACTGTTATACCAAGGGGTGGAGCTGCTGCTCAAGTGGTGGTCGAGGAGCCGCTGCTGAGCCGCTTTCCGTCTTGCATCGTTGTGGAGTCCAGATGATTGTCATCAGTGTTGTCGGCGCGCCCATGGCTCGTCGTGGCCACTCAGAATTCCTCACCCAGGTCCCGCTCAGCACCATCATCTTGCCAGGGGCTCAGCTCGTCACCAGCGCCGGGACCCACTTGGGGAAAGGCTTCCGGGTGCCCGGCACCATCGCAGCCCCGCCACCATGTTCCATCATGACATGACCGGCTTTCCCTGAAGCCGCGGCCTGCAAAGCGCACCTCGCTCCTCCTCGCTCTCTCAGTGTGGGAGCAGCATGATGATTTTGGTATTGTTGGGCTACTACCAGGTTGTAGTTGGGTGCATCTTTCAATACACATTCGTCTTAATCATTGTCATGGATGCCATGCAGGGGGCGAGGTGGTGTGTGTGAACGCCCAAGGAGGACGTGGCCCCACATAAAACATCCAGAACAATCACATCGTGGATTGTCCGATGCATGGTGCATGCGGGGCCCCAGCACGTAGAAAACTTCAGATATGTCCACTGCTGAGGAGGTCGAATTGCAGCACCGTCACTCATTGTGATTTGCATCCACTTCAAGATGGTCAGATGCCACCCACAGTGGCATTGAGATGCCTGCTCAGGCTGCTGCCAACACCACCAATACCCCATCACCACGGCCACAAAAAAAGAGTTCATTGAGTTCATTCAAGTCCCTATCATGTAACCATTAAAAGAATCCTTGCCGTCAACGCCGCCCCGCGCAGGCGCGGGCCACAATCCCATCCACGCCACCGCAATGCGCCGCTCGCCGAACGCCTCAAAGTTCTCAAAGGAGCGACCATCGGCATCACCCGCGCCGGTGCGCCGACCGACGCCTATTCGCGTTACTTTCTGATAAAGGCCGGCCTCGATCCGAAGAAGGACGCAACGCTGCTGCAAGTCGGCGGTCCCGCGGGGCTCAGCGCGGCTTTCAAATCAGGCCGCATCGATGCCTTCATGCTGTCGCCGCCGCTGCCGCAAAACCTCGAACGCAGCGGCGATGGAACCATCATCGTGCACAATACTGACGGCGAGGTGCCGCAGCTCACGGGTATGAGCTACATCACGCTATTTACCAGCAAGGATTTTGCGCAGAAGAACGGGCCGGCGTTGAAAGCCTACGCCCATTCGATACAAGACGCATTGAAGTGGATCAGGGGCAACCGCGACGAGGCCCTCAAGCTGCTCGGCCAGAAGTGGTTCAGGGATACGGCCCCCGACGCTTTGGCCATATCATTCGATGCCCTGCTGCCTGCACTCAGCACCACCGGCGAATTCACGCCGGCCGCGATGCAGAAATTCGTCGATGTTTACAAAGCTATCGGTGAGCCGATCGACATCGATCTCAGTGAAGGAAAATTGTGGACCAATGAGTTCGTCAAATAGCGGCGCTGTGCGCTGGGGGCTTTCAACCGGGGCAATGCGTGGCTGAAGGCGAGCTTAAGGGCTGGACGGTCGCTGTTGTCGGCGGCGACAGCCGCATGCTGGAGCACATGCGCCTTGCCCGCCTCGCCGGAGCGACGGTGCAGCATTACGGCTCGGTGCCGGGAGCCACAGAGGCCGCGGGCCAGCCGGGAGCGAGCAGCCTTGTCGAAGCGGTCAAGGGCGCGCGCATCATCTCCTGTCCCATTCCCGGCGTGGGCGACGACGACGCGGTCTACGCCAAATACACGCCCGAGCGGCTGTGGATGACGACCGAGGTGCTCCAGGGCGCGGCGCCCGGCGCTCTGCTGTTCACCTGCTGGTCGACGCCCCGCATGGACGCGTGGGCCAAAGGGACGCCGGTCGAGATCGTCGCCTACGGCGAAGACGATGCCTTGTCGATCCTGCACGCCGTTCCGACCGCCGAAGGTGCCCTCCGCGTCGCTATCGAGAACACCGAGGATACGATCCTTGGCATGAAGGTTCTGTGCCTTGGCCTCGGCCGCGTTGGCATCAGCGTTGCCCAGGCGTTTGAAGGACTGAAAGCGCGCGTAACGCTCGCTGCACGCAACCCGGCGCAGCTTGCACGGGCCTGGGCGATGAACGCCGACCCGCTCGAACTCGCCGACTTGGGTGAGCGGATCGGCGAGTTTCCGCTGATCGTGAGCTCCGCGTCGGGCCGCGTGCTCGGGGAGAAACTTCTGGTGCGAACCCGGACCGACGCGGTCATCATCGATCTGTGCTCCCCGCCAGGCAGCGTCGATTTCGACGCAGCCAAGGCACTCGGCCGCAAAGTCATCTGGGCGCGTGCCCAGGCGGGAAGCGCGCCGCGCCGCGCCGGCCATGACGAGTGGCACGTCCTGATGCGCATCGTGCGCGAGCGCGTGCCGGAGCTGCGTCGCGCTCGAGCACTCTAGCGGCTCTGGCGCGTCGGACATCGGTTGAGGGTCTGCGAGATGCCACCGCCCGCAAGCATCATGGAGGCGCGCAGCGTCTATAAGGTCTTCGTCGGCCGCGACGGCGCGGCGCGCATGGCGCTACGCGATGTCGGCATCACGGTGGGCCGCGGCGAATTCGTCTCCCTTATCGGCCCTTCGGGATGCGGCAAGTCGACAGTGCTCAACATGTTCGCCGGGCTCGTCGCGCCTTCCGACGGCAGCGTCACGCATGACGGCCGCACCATCACCGGCGTCAACACGGCGGTCGGCTATGTGACGCAGGACGACAATCTGCTGCCGTGGCGCACGGCGCTGGGCAATGTCGAGCTGGCGCTCGAATGCAAGGGCGTAGCACGCGCCGAGCGGCGCGCGCGCGCCGCCGATTACCTGGCGCGCGTCGGCCTCATGGGCATCGAGAAGCTCTATCCGCACGAATTTTCGGGCGGCATGCGCAAGCGCGTCTCGATCGTGCGCACGCTGATCGACGACAGCGTCGACGTGATCCTGATGGATGAGCCGTTCGGCCCGCTCGACGCGCAAACCCGCCTCGTCCTGCAAGACGAACTGCTCCGGCTTTGGCAAGGCACCGGCCGTACCATCGTGTTCGTCACCCACGACATTGTCGAGGCGATCGCGCTCAGTGACCGCATCGCCATTTTCACAAGCGGTCCGGGCGCGATCAAGGAAGTATGCGACGTCACGCTGCCGCGGCCGCGCGACGTATTCCATATCCACGAATCGCCGGGCTTCTCAGCAATCTACGATCGCATCTGGAACGATCTACGCGATGAAATCTTGAGCGCGCGAGGGTCCAATGGCGCCTGAGGCGTCGGACACTTCTGCTATGCTTCCGCACGAGAGTTTCTTGCTCGCGCGGGAGACCCGCGATATCGTCGCGCACCGAAATGCGGCACGATGGCGCATCCGTGCGAGCCAGGCCGCGACCCTGATCGGCCTGCTCGTGGCGTGGTGGGCCGCCTCGGGCACCTTGATCGATCACCTGTTCGTCAGCGACCCCATCAGCGTCGCCCGCACCTTCATCATTGTCGCGCTCGACGGCACGCTTGCCTACCACTTGCAGCGCACGCTGCTCGAAATGGTTTGCGGCTATGCGATCGGCGTTGCTGCCGGAATCGCAACGGCGATCGCAATTTCGCTGATACCCTTTGGCGAGAAGATCGTTCGTCCGTTGATGATCGGCGCCTTCGCTGTCCCAAAAGTCGCACTGGCTCCCCTCATCATCGTGTGGTTCGGCATTTTCCTGCTGCCGAAGGTCATTCTCGCCGCTTCACTGGTCGTGTTTATCGTCTACTTCAATACGCTCGCCGGCTTTGCCTGCGTCGATGCCGACACCCTCGCGGCCATGCGCGTCATGGGCGCGTCGCGTTCCGCGCTGTTTCGCAAGCTCATCCTGCCGAGTGCCGCGCCCTACATCTTTGCCGCGATGCGCATCACGCTGCCGGGAGCTCTGATCGGCGCGATCATCGGTGAATTCGTTAGCAGCAACCGCGGCATTGGCTATTTCATTGCCGCGGCGAGCTCACAATACGATACGGCGCGCGTGTTCGCCGGCATCCTGAGCCTTGTCATTTTCGTTCTGCTGCTCAACCTCGCCGTCTCACGGCTCGAGCGCCGGACGTCCTTTTGGCGTCCCGCACCCGGTGCCGGTGAGGTCAAGCAGTGAGCGCCGCGGCGGTGACCTCCGATAGGGAGCGGATACTCGAGGACGCGGCCCTGCGGCAGGTTCGGCGCAATCGCATCATAACGGGCGTGGGTGTCGCGGTCGGACGCGCATTTCTCATCGCTGCCCTCCTCGGCCTATGGGCCTATGCGGCCGGCCGGTGGGTCGACCGAGATACAATCAGCGATCCCGTCTCCGTGCTCGGTGCGTTAGGCGGCCTCGTCGCGAGCGGGCGGCTCTGGCCAGACCTCGGGCAGACCGTTCTTGAAGTCGTCGCCGGCTACCTCGCCGGCGCGACGGCCGGTGCGCTGTTCGCCTCGCTGTTGGCGCTCGCGCCGTCGGCCGAGCGCGTGCTGCGGCCGTTTCTCATCGCCGTCTACGCTGTACCGAAGATCGCGCTTGCCCCGCTCATCGTCATGTGGTTCGGCCTCGGTATCGCGCCGAAGATCATTCTCGCCGGTGCCTTCGTGTTCTTTATCGTGTTCATGAATGCGGCGGCAGGCATCGAAAGCGTCAACCCGCATCACGTCAACATCATTCGCGTGATGGGCGCCGGCCGCTTCGCGGTATTGCGGAAAATCGTGTTGCCGACCGCCATACCATTTCTGGTATTAGGGATGCGTCTTGCGGTTCCCGAGGCCATGGTGGGCGCAGTGATTGGCGAATTTATTTCCGCCAACCGTGGCCTCGGGTATGTCGTCTATACAGCGTCGAACGAGTTGAACACGGCCGTCTCCATGGCCGCGCTCGTTGTTTTGGTGCTGGTCGTGGCGCTCGCCGATATCGGTCTCGGCATGATCGAATTCGGCGTGGCTCCCAGCGCAACGAATCGGCGCCGAAAGGAATATTGTCTGATGGATCCGCAACCCAACCCTACACGGATGATCGAACGGCTGGCGCTGCTCGTCGCCGCTAATTCCGAAAACCCGCCGGGCCGCGAAATCGAGGCGGCGCGCTATCTTACCGAGACGCTGCAGGGGATAGGGCTTGCCGTCGATCTCACCGAGATTGCCGACGGCAGGGCCAACGTCGTAGCACGATTCGAAAACGGTGCGGGGCCGGTCTTTGCTTTCAATTCCCATATGGACGTCGTGCCGGCAGCGGCCGGCTGGAGTTCCAATCCGTTCAAGCTTCGAAAAAACAACGGCCGGCTTTATGCGCGCGGGGCCTGCGACGCCAAGGGACCGATCGTCGCCATGATCGAGGCGGTCGAATTGCTTGTTGCAGCGCGCGAGCGTTGGTCGGGGACGCTGCTGGCGGTCTTCGTTGCCGACGAGGAAGTCGCCAGCCGCGGCGCACGCGCCTACGTCGCATCCCGGCCCCGCCTCGATCTCTGCATCGTCGGCGAACCGACTTCGAATGGGGTTGTGACCGCGCACAAGGGCAGTATGCGGCCGCTCATTCGGGTCAACGGCGTACCGGCGCACTCGGCGTCGCCCGACAACGGCGTCAATGCCGCCTACAAAGCTGGGCCCTTGCTGCGGATGATCGAAGATCGGCACCATAAGCTCGCTGCAAGTGTGCATCCCCTCCTCGGCTCGCCGAGCCTGACGGTGACACGGATCAATGGCGGCCACGCCGACAACGTCACGCCGCAAACCTGCGATCTCTTGCTTGATCGCCGGATGATTCCGGGCGAGACGGAAGATGATGTGAAAGCTGACTTTGTCCACTTGCTGGCCGAGGCTAAGGTCCATCACGGCATCGACGCCGAGATTATCGAATTTCGCCCCACGACCGGCGGCGCCACGGAGACTGCCGCCGATCGTCCGATCGTCACCGCAGCGCTCCATGCGGCCGGGTGCCGCGGCGGTGGCACATCGATTCACGGCCTGCAAGGCGCATGCGATCTCGTGCATTTCCGGTCGCTCGGCGCCGAGGGCGTCGTTCTCGGCCCGGGCTCGCTCGATGTGGCGCACAAACCGGACGAATACATCCCCGAGGATGAGTTCGTGGCATCGAGCTTGATCTACCGCGACACCGTCCTCGCGTTGCTGCGGCGCGCACGCGCGACGCAGTGATGGCGGCATCGAGATTCACAATCGTCGACACCGATGTGCTGGTGGTGGGTGGCGGCCTTGCGGCATTGCGTGCTGCGCTTGCCGCCCGTTCGACCGGCGCGCGCGTACTCGTCGCCGTCAAGCGCAAGCTCGGGCGCAGCGGTTCCTCGGCCAACACCACCGGCGGATATGCCGCCGCGATGGCCGAGTTCAACGCGGACGACGATACGCAAATCCATTATGAGGATACCATCGTCGGCGGCGCCTTCGTGAACGACCGCAAGCTCGCGCGGGCGCTGGTCGAGGAAGCCCCGCTGCGGCTCCAGGAATTGTGGGAACTCGGGGCGCAGTTCCGCCGCCACGACGGACGCTACTTGATGTCGCCGAGCGGCGACCACCGCTTGGCGCGCATCGCCGTTCCGATGAACTCGATCGGCACCGACCTCACCGTACCGCTTCGCGCGGCCGCGCTCGCCGCGGGCGTCGAGGTATGCGAAAACAGCGCCGTCGTTGAATTACTGCGCGATGGCGATCGTGTCGCCGGCGCCGTCGCTCTGGCGCGCGACCGCATCGCCGGCTTCGTCATCCGCGCCGGCGCCGTCATCCTCGCTGCCGGCGGCGCCGGACGGATGTTCGCGCTCACCAGTAATCCGAGCGATGTGCGCGGCAGCGGCTATGCGCTCGCGCTCAAGGCCGGCGCGCGCCTGCGCGATATGGAGTTCATTCAATTCTATCCGTGGCGGCTCATCCGCCCGTTCAAGAACACGCGGATGCCGATCCAATCGTCGGTGTTCGTCGCCGGCGGGCGGCTCCTCAACCGCAATGGCGAGCGCTTCATGGAGCGCTACGATCCGGTGCGTAAGGACAGCGCCATGCGCGATGTATCGGCGCGCGGGATTTTCGATCAAATCCGCAACGGCCTCGACGTCGACGGCGGTGTGGTGCTGGACATCTCCGGCGTGTCGGACGAGGCATTCCGGATCAACAACCCGCGCGTGGTCGAGACCCTCGATCGGCAGGGCGTCGATTATCGCAGTATCCCGCTCATTCTGGCTCCCGAAGCGCATTTTTTCATGGGCGGCGTGGCGATCGACGAGCACGGCCGCTCCGATATCGCCGGCCTCTACGCGGCGGGCGAGAACGCCGGCGGCGTGCACGGCGCGAACCGGCTTAACAGCAATGCTGTTCCCGATACGCAAGTGTTTGGACACCGCGCCGGCCTCGCCGCGGCCAAGATGGCGGGCGTGGCACGCGCGACTTGCGTTGACGAGGCTGTCGTTGCCGGTTGGCGCAGCCGCGTTTCTGCCATTTCTGATCCTTCGACGTCCATCTCGGCAGGCTACGAGACACGCGTCCAACAATTACGCGCGTGCGTCACTCTTGGACTCGGCATCGTGCGCACAGCGGAGGGACTTGATCGCGTCGTGGAGGAATTGATGGCTATCGATACGACCAATGATGCGCTACGGCCATCGACGCTCGGCGAACTGATCGCGGCGATCGAAATCGCCGAAATGTGCGCCGTGGCTTCGGTGTGCGCCAAGAGCGCGCGATGGCGCACTGAAAGCCGCGGCGCGCACTTTCGCGACGACTATCCGCAGCCCGATCCGGATTGGATCAAGACCATCACATTCGGGCCACGCGGACTTGCCACCGCCGACATCGAGGGTGGCGCCGAAACCTTCGATACGGCGGAATTTGCCGCAGCGGCCGCAGCACGCTCGGCGGCCGTAGCCGCTGCCGGCGAGCATCTTGAATAGCGCGCGTTTCACGAATAGCAATGTATTGAGGTGGCCAAGGGATGCATCAGGTTACAATCCGCAAGGAAATCGTCGATCGCGTTCTCCAGCGCCGCGGCCGCTATCATTTGTTTGACTGGCTCGATCCGCGCCGCACGGCGCTGGCTATCATCGACATGCAGAGCACTTTCTGCGCACCCGGCGGCCCAGCCGAAGTCGCCGCTGCGCGAGGCATCGTTGAACCGATCAACAAGCTCACATCCGGACTCCGCAAGCTCGGTGTGCCCGTAATTTGGGTACTTCACGCCAATATGCAGATCGACGGCAAGAGCGATTGGGAGCTGTTCTTCACCCATATCGTCGCCGATGAGATGAAACAAAAGACACTCGAAAGCTTGGCGCCCGGCAAGCAGGCCATCTGGACTGATCTTACGGTCGGGCCCGAGGACCGTACCATTGTCAAGAACCGATACAGCGCCCTCATTCCCGGCTCGTCGCACCTCGAACGTTTGCTGCGCAGTATCGGCGCCGATACGCTGCTGGTTGCCGGCACAAAGACGAACGTCTGCTGCGAGTCGACCGTGCGCGACGCCATGATGTTGGATTTCAAGGCCGTGATGGTCGAGGATTGCTGCGCCGCTCTTTCGGACGACGAACACCGGGGGGCGCTGGAGAACATCATTCAGCAATTCGGCGACGTCATGACCACCACGGAAGTGTTGACGCGCCTGCGGGGCAGTACCAATGCTCCAGACAGCGACAGGTCCGCGCCATGAAGATCGGCGAACGTTTACCGCCTTACACCGGAACCGCGTAGCGCCTCAGCAACCGCTGCACGGCGAAGCGAATGATGCGGTCGCAGGAATACCCCAACAGCCCCAAGGTGATGATGCCGACAAAAACCCATTCGGTCTTGCCGTAGTTGCGCGATGTCCAGATCATCGAACCAAGGCCTACTTGGGCGGCGACGATTTCGGCAGAGACAATGGTCAAAAAGGAGTTGCCCATCGCGATCCGGGCGCCCGTGACCATGTAGGGGATCGTCGATGGAAAAATCACGGTAAGCAAGGTCTGGACGCGGCCGGCGCCAAGCGAGGCCGCCGCCCGCAGCCGCAGCTCACTTACCGAGAGCACGCCAGCGATCGTATTGATCACGACGATGAATATGGTCGTGTAAAGGATCAGCGCGACCTTTGAGGCTTCGCCGGGCCCGAGCCATATCACCGCGAGCGTGACGAACGCGATCGGCGGAATGAAACGGAAGAACTCGACGTAAGGATCGAGCAGCCGGCGCACGAACGAAAAATATCCCATGACGATGCCGAGCGGTATTCCGATAACGAGTCCGAGCGACCAGCCGGCCATGATGCGGGCGAGCGATGCGCCGATCGATTGCAGCAGCGTACCGTCGTCCCAGAGTTCGCCGACGGCATAAAGCGTCAACAGCGGAGACGGCAGGAACAGCGGTTGAAAGCGCCAGCTCAGCATCTCCCAAACGACAATGCCTAGCCCGACTGAACAGAGGCCGGTAAGCACTCTCCCGAGCCTGGTATTGAGGAAGGCCGGCGCCGGTTGGGCAGTTTCGGCAGCCGTCTCGCGGTAGGACGGGGAGTTGGTATGGACACTCGTCATGCGGCGGCTCCCCGCGCCAAGCCCTGTGCGTGGAGGGTACGCCGCACTTCCGCGGCAATGTTCTCACGCAATTCCCGATACAGCTCGACGGCGGCGGGGGCGGTCAGCTCGCGCGGGTGGGGGATTGCAACCGGCGCCACGGTCTTGAACGTCGCATCGGGCCCCGCGGTCATCGTGACGATGCGGTCGCCGAGCAGGATGGCCTCCCAAATATCGTGCGTGATGAACAAGATGGTCGGCCGCGTTGCCCGCCAGATGCGGTCGACCTCGGCCTGCATGACCTCACGCGTCTGCGCATCGAGCGCACCAAACGGCTCGTCCATCAGCACTACGGAAGGTTCGTTGACCAGGACCCGTGCAATCTGCGTCCGCTGCCGCATGCCGCCGGACAGTTCGCCGGGCAGGCGATCGGCGGCGTGGCTCAGGCCGACGAGATCCAGATAGTGCCGCGCCGCCTCGGCCCGGGCCGCGCGGGGCACGCCGCGCATGCGCGGGCCGTATTCGATATTCTCTTGGACCGAGAGCCATGGAAACAGCGCCTCGGTGCTCTGGAACACGACACCACGGTCCATTCCCGGTCCCTGCACCGGCTTGCCTCCAGCAGACACTCTTCCGGACGTGGCCGGAAGAAAGCCGGCCACGAGATTGAGCAGCGTCGACTTTCCGCAGCCGCTCGGACCCAGCAGGCAGACAAATTCCCCTGCGGCGACGTGCAGGTTGATGCCGGATACGATTCGGCTCTTGCCGAAGCTGACCGACACCGCCTCGAGCCGGATGTCAGCCCCCATGCATGGGGGCTGAGGCTTTGCTGCGGACGAGGACGGCGCGTTCATACGGCGATCCGGCTACTTCACGTAGAAGCCGCGCTCGATGATCTTGCTCAAATCGGCCTTTCCCGGCGTAATCTTACGCTTTGCCAGAAAGTCGGCGATCTTCTCGTAAGTCGCCATATCGTTGTCGGTAAAATCGCGCACAACGCATTGCACCTCTTTGAGAGCTTCGAGGGCTGTCGCAGCCGGTATCTTCGCCTCCGCCTGAACCGCGGCGGCGCCTTTGGCGGGGTCGGCGCGAACGATCTCGCACGCTTCGGCGAGCGCGCCGAGCACGGCCTTGGCCTCGGTCTGGTGACCTGTCAGCCATGCGCCGTTGGCCGACAGCCACATATTGTAGGTATAGCCGACGTCGCCGCTGGTGAGCAGGATCTTGCCGCCTTGTTTGATGCCGTTCGTGGGCCACGGCTCCCACAGGAAGTATCCGTCGACGTCGCCACGGGCGAGAAGAGCCGGAAATTCAGGCGGCCCCGCCTTGATCAACTCCACGGACTTCGGATCGATGCCGTACTTGATCAGCATCAACTCAGTCGAGAATTCGCTGACCGATCCCGGCACGATACCGAGCTTCTTGAGTTGCTTCGGATCGCTAATGCCGGCTTTCACCACCAGCTTTATATAAGTCCCCGACTGACCGTAGATGCCGAGCACCTTGATGTCGGCGCGCGTCGCCCGAATAAGCGTTGTCGGCTCGGCCGCGCCGCCCATGGGCATCTGGCCTGCGGCAACCGCGTCGAGGGCGTCGCCGCCTTGCGTGAACTGAACGAGCTCGACATTGACACCGTGCTTTTCGAACAGCTTGTCTTGCTTGGACAGGTAAAGCGGCACATAGGCCGCATCCACCCCAATGGCGATCTTGATCGGCTCCTTTGTTTGAGCCGCGGCGCCATGAGAAAACGACGCCACCATCAAGAATGCGAACGCTGCTGTCAGGCGGCTGCGATAGTACATGGCTAATTCCCTCTGAGTGTTGTCTCGTGGGCGCGAAACGGCAAAGGCCGAAGCCACTTTTCCTCATCGCACCGCGACCTTACCCAATTTGCGAACTTAAGGCCAAGCGGCCCGCCGCCGAAACGGAACCAGACGTGTCGGCGATGCAGCAGACGCGGACAACCATTTGACGGCGAATGCTTCTGGGGCATAATCGGGGCCCATGCAGGCCCTGGTCGGCCCCTGCAACGATCCTATCAAGGAGGCGGCGGCTTGAGCATCGTACGCGATGTCGCAATGGCGCCGTCTGCGGTCCTCCCCCCTTGGCGGCGCCGGTTTATCGGCTCGACCGGACCTTCGAGCAGAATGCCGCCGCAGGGCCGAGCTTTTCCGGGGCCTATGCCGAGGTCCCCGCGACGCCGATGAAGGACTTTCTCGGCTATCGCGTCGCCTCTCGGATCGGAATCGCGGCGAGCCTTGTTTTGAACGCGCGCTGGTTCGAATTCTACAGTCGCCTTGGCTTCGATCTGCTCACGTATAAGACCATACGCAGTCGCGAGCGGCGCGCTCATCCGCTGCCGAACTGGCTCTATCTGGATGAGAGAAGTGTGCCGGGAGATGACGCTACAGCGCTACATATGCTCGGTCATATTCCTTCTTCACCCCTGACCGCCACGGCAGCGGGATCGATCGGCATGCCGTCCAGTCCGCCGGAAGTTTGGCGGCGCGACATCCGGGAGTGTCGCAGCCGCTTGCGGTCCGGACAGGTGATGATCGTATCGGTTGTCGGCAGCGCCGACGCACAGACCCGCGAAGCCGAATTCATCGATGACTTCAGTACTCTCACCGCGGAAGCGCGCGACGCCGGGGCACAGATCGTCGAATTGAATTTTTCCTGCCCCAACGTCGCGCGGCGGGAAGGTGAGGTGTACCGCGACGTTGATCTCGCGACCCGGATTGCGCAAGCCGCGCGCACCGCGGGCGGTCCGGTTCCTTTGCTGGTCAAGGTCGGCCCGATCGGCGACCGGATAGCCGACTTGCTGCGAGGGCTGTCCGGCCTCGTCGACGGCGTGGTGATGATCAACGCACCGAGCCGCATGGTCGTGGACGAGACCGGAGCTCCCGCGTTCGGCGCGAACCGCGAGCACGCCGGCATGATGGGCGGCGCAACCTTCGACATTGCGATGGCGTGCGTGCGAAATGCGGTCGAGGTTGTTCAGCGGGACGGCCTCGATCTTCATGTGCTTGCGGTCGGCGGCGTCTACTCGCCCGAGCGCATCAGCGCGCTGTTCGATGCCGGCGCCTATGCGGTGCTCGCGGCTTCGGCATGTGCCTGGGACCCTTATCTCGCGATCAGGGCCAAGCATCGCGACCCGATGCTGTGACGTGACATCATGCAAGCCATACAGTATCGGCAATTTGGCGGCCCCGAGGTGCTGCAGCTCGTCGATGTGGCCGATCCGGAACCGGGCCCCGGGCAGGTGCGCGTCGAGTTGCGCGCCGCGAGCGTTGTGCCGGCCGACTGGAAGCTGCGCGCCGGGCATCTGAAACAACTCTTTCCGATTGCACTTCCCAAGATTCCGGGCCGCGACGGTGCCGGATTGGTGAGTAAGCTCGGTGCCGGTGTTGATTATGTCACGGTTGGCACGCGGGTCTGCGTGATGGCGCAGCAGATCGAGCCTGGCACCTACGCGCAAGCCATTGTCCGCGACCGCGACAGCATCGTTGCGCTGCCCGACACCATCAGTTTCGACGAAGGAGCCGCGCTGATGCACGCCGGTGTCTGCGCTTGGATATGCCTCATGGAGACGGCGCAACTGCGGCCCGGCATGCGTCTTCTGGTGCAGGGCGGCGCCGGCGCGATCGGCGGCCTCGCGGTTCAGCTTGCGCGCCACCTTGGCGCCCATGTGGCGGCAACCTGCCGCGCCGACAACGCCGGCTATGTCAGGTCGCTCGGCGCCGACGAGGTGGTTGCCTACGACCGCGAGGATTTCACTCACCGCTTGAAAGAATTCGACGTCGTGCTTGACCTGATCGGCGGCGATGTCCACGACCGCTCCTATGCGACGCTGAGACCGGGCGGCCACATGGTGTGCCTGATCGCGGCGCCATTCGAGAACCGGGCGGCAGAATTCGGCGTACGCGTGACCACGACGCGCATTCACGACCGCCGGTACGCGCTGGACGCTGTGGTCGATCTGGCCGCCCGCGGCGTGCTGCGGCCGCAAATCTTCACCCGGATGGCGCTGGCCGAAGCGGCCGCGGCGCATCGGCGGCTTGAGGCGAATGAGGTCACGCGCGGCCGCATCGTTCTGCGGATTCCGCCGGCCGATCCCTCTGGACTTGGCTGAGCCGCTGACGCGATTCATCGATAAGCGCTCCCGTTCTCGCGGCGCGTGGATTGCCGGATCAAGTCCGGCAATGACGAAAAGGGAAATCCGTTCTCGCGGCGCGTCTTTGCGTCCGAGCTATGCCACGCCATTGCCAAGAATCCAGTAGCCCGGATGAGCAGAGCGAAATCCGGGAACGACTGTTCGGCTCGGATACCGCTCCCGGGTTTCGCTGCGCTCACCCGGGCTACAAACTACGAAAGAAACAAAAGGAAGCGGAACGCCGGCAGGCGCGTTAGTCCAATCCTCCGCGCCTTACGGGCGCGGCTCGCGCTCAGCGGAGCGCGCTCGCCTGTCGGCGTTCCACCACGGCTCTTGCTGCAGCGAGCGAACGCCACAGCTCAACTCCAGTACGCGCTTCCTGGGACCCGGCGTCATCAGGTGTTACCTGCATCTTCGCCTGTCCCAGTCCAGCGAGTTGCCTCGCAGACCGGTCATCCTGCCGGCCGGGCGTATAACCCCAGAGCCGCCCGGGAACGGATTGCAAATCCGCCCGCGGGCACCGCACTCGCTCCATGGCCCGGTATGCCTCCGGGCCCTGTCCTTGACGAGCGAGATTCGTTGCGGCTTGTAACTGAAATCGCGACGATTGTCAAGTACCGTCCTTGAAATAGAGACAATATTCGCGGGCGGCTCAGCGACGGAGGATGCGTTGGACGACGTGAAACCCATCGCCCCGGGGCGGCTGTGTGCAGGACGGTTGATGGGTTTCGCTAATCACGCTCGATGTCGAACTCCATCGGCCAAGAACCTACGGTAACGAAGTGCGAGTATCAGCTCACCGCTGTTTGATCTCGACCAATATGTTGCGATAGCTGGCATTGCCCACATTGCGAAGATCGTGAACCTCGCCGGCATCCCGCCAGATCGGTTCGCCGATCTTTCCCTTGGGCCGCTCGATCTCTCCGGTCAGCGCCGATTCAAGCTCGATATCCCCATCTGTCATCGGAATGATCACGTATGGCAGATCGTGCCGGTGCCAGCCTTTGTTCTTGCCGGGCTCGACGACAAAGTCCCAGACCCGCACCTGCGCATTCTCGTAGGTCACGCGATCGCCAATCGGACCAAGTTTCAGCTTGCTGATGTCCTTCGCCGTCATGTCATCCTCCTGTCGTTGTGCGTTGCTGGCACTTGCTGCAATACCAACCTCCACATTCCCAGACACTCTACATCGTCATGGCCGGGCTCGTCCCGGCCATCCACGTCTTTGATCTTGCGCGATTTTTTAAGTCGTGGATGCCCGCGACAAGCGCAGGGCATGACGAGCCGGTCATTCCGCCGGTTGGTATAACGGGCCGTCATCATTCAAAGCGGTATGCTCATTGGGGCCAACTTGCCGTCGCAGTTCGCGAGCGCGACTTGCTTGAGGGCGATGCGAAAAGAGCCGTCATGACGGACCAGGTGATGGGTATGGCGGCCGGAATAGAAGCGCTGGCGATCGCCCTGATGCTCGATGCACAGGAAGGCGGCTTCCGCGACAAACTGATCGGCGGCAGGTGCCGGTCACTTCGATGTTGCTGATCAGATGGGTTGTCCGCGGCATCGGCGTGAGCACCAGCGCGCGCGCCTCGAGCAGCCGCCGCACGCGAATGGCGAGGATCGCATGATCCTCGTACATGATCGAAGCGACGCCCTTCGGATCGGTCTGGCCGGGCTGGCTCGGCATCCAATAGATGCCCTCGGGGGCATAAAGTGCGAGCCAAGCCTCGAATTCCCCGGTATCGAGCAGTTTTGCTTCGCGCAGCAGGAACAGCTCGATTTCGCGCTGAGTTTCGTACGGCAACGTCATGCTGTCACTGCGTGAGGTAGTTGACCCAGGCCTCGAATTGGACCCGCATCGGCAGTTCGCTCGCGGCGCCGCCGACGCTGCCGTTGCCGTCCCGGCGGTCATTGTCGAGGCCGCGTGAAACGTTCACCCACGGCACTGCTTGCTCGATGAGTCCCTGCTGACAACGTTCCAGCATTTCCACGTCATCGGAAAAAATCATCGATGCGGGCGAACCGATCGTGGTCAGGAACCTGATCGCCCGGTGAAACATTTCGTCCGGCGCGCCCTTGAGGCGAAAGCAGTGAATGCGAACGTGCGTAAGGTCAACGGCCAACGGAATCGTCACGCGCATCTGCTGATGCTGCGCGTTGATGAGGAGGTTGGGGTAGATGATGTTGTTGAAGCGGTTCATTCCCAACACCGCCGCCGCTCGCTCGGGGCCAAGCCGCTCGGCCAGCGCCGCCGTGTAGCGCTTCACGACCGGGTCTTGTTCCTCGTTCGCCAGCACGCCTTTCTTGTAGAAGTTGGTCATGAAGGTATGGCCGCCGGCGAGGCCGTTGAGCTGAATGCCTTCCCATTCCTTGGTACCGAAGCCGTTCGCCAGCAGCATTTCGCGGGTCTGGTCCTGATCGAGGATCGAGGCGTTGGACGGCGCCGCGCGGGCCGGCGCCACCGAAGAATTATGCACGAAGCTCGGATGGAAAATGTCGTTGGCGTTTTCCATGTGAAGCTTCCAATTGCCGTGATATTCGAGCGTGAAGCTCGAACTCGGCGATCTCGATCTCGCCATCCGGCGCCCGCTCGATCAGATTGTCGATCACCTCCCTCATCTGGCCGAGATGGTCCGCCAGCGGCGGCGGGTCTTCGACGAGGTTGGCGAAGACGAAGCCGCGGTAACTCTGCACGTGCTTGACCCGCTGCATGTGGTTCTGCGGATCGGTGACGCTGAAGCTGGCGGGATAGCTCTGGGGATGCGGAACCGCCGACAGTGTGCCGTCCGGGCGGAACACCCACGCGTGATACGGACAACTGCAACAGCCGGCGTCGTGCCGCGATCGACCATGCAAAGGCGCGCGCCGCGATGCGGGCAGCGGTTATGCAGAACGTAGACGTTGCCGTCCTGATGACGCGTGACGAGGACTTCATGTGCAGCAAGCTGTGTGCGCACGAAGTCGCCCGGCTTCCGCAATTGGCTTTCATGGGCGACATAGATCCACAGGCGGCCGAAAATCCGCTCCTGTTCCAGGGCGAACACGTCCGGGTCGGCGTAGGCGCGGCGATGCACGTAGTCGTCGCGCACCAAGCTTCGGATATCGTTGCGATCAAGCGGCTGATCGATCGCGCCGGTCATCATGGCACTCGTCCGATGTCGCGGCAGTATGCCGCTCAATTCAACAGTCCCCCGAAAACCTCGGCAAAAACCGGCATTGCCTCGAACCCTGCGCCGGGCGCTTCGGAAAGCGTCGCTTTGCCGTCGCAGAGCGCGATGTGGGAGGTCAACTTGCCGAACAGCGTTGCCGTGTCCATAGCGATTTCCGCGAGACCGAGGCCGAATCCGACGACTGCACTGAGCGCCAGAAGATGCCCGGCATGCGGCGCGCAACGGCGCCGGCTCCAGCCGTGTACGGCCAGTTCGTCAAGCAATGCGCCGATATTCGACTATGCCGTAGCTCAACGAGATGTCGAACTGCAACATGTCGCGATCCCGCCGCAAGCCGCCGTAGCGCAGCAGGTTGCGCGCGTCGTCGGCGGAAAAAAGGTTCTCGCCGACGGCAAGCGGAATAGCCGAACGCTCGGCGAGATCGCGATGGCTCTCGTAATCGAGCGGATTGACAGGCTCTTCGAACCACATCAACGGATAGGCGGCCAGCGCTTCGGCATAGCGCACCGCAGTTTGCCGGCTGAAAGTGCCGTTGCCGTCCACGGCCAGGGCTCATGTTTGGCTCCAGGATCGCCAGCACGGCCTCGATGCGCTTTAAGTCCGCAGCGAGTGTGGCGCCGCCAATCTTGATCTTGAACCGGCGATGCCCCTGCGCGATCGCCCGCCTGACATCGTCGCAAACGCCTTCGATGTCATTGTCGGGTCGATAATGACCACCGCTTGCGTAAACATCGGCAACCGCACGACCACAGCCATTGGCTTGCTCGAGTTTCATCAAGTGGCGCCACAGCGGCACGTCCGCTATTTTTGCCGCGAGGTCCCATAACGCCGCGTCAATCAAACCGACGGCGCCGCAGCGCTCGCCGTGTCCACCGGGCTTTTCATTCTTCATCACCATGGTCCAGGCCCGGCCCGGATCGATGCCGCCACCGTCATCGGCGTAGTGCTGCGGGTCGGCAGCCAGCAGGCGCGGGATGAAGCGGTCGCGCAGCAATCCGGTGTGGTCGTAGCGTCCAATCGAGTCGAACGCCAAGCCGACGAGCGCCTTACCGTTCCTGCGGACATCGGTATGGATGACGAGCGCGGTCGCCGTCATATCCTCGAAGCTGACATTGGCGCTGCGCGCCGCCGCCCCGAGCCCCACGGTGCGGGCGTCAGCCGCAACGATACGCATCAGCCGCTTGTTGATTGACGCCAGTCATGCTCGGAGACATCGAACACGATGCCGTTGACGTCCTTGAATTTCTTTTCGGCGTCGACACCGGGATGGGTCGGCAGTTGCATGAAGAACTCGCCGCCATGGCTCTTGATCTTCTGCTCGGTGGATTTCTCGTCATCGACCACGAAGCCGAAGTGATGCAGGCCGGCCCAGTCCGGGCCGCCTTTGCCGCCTTTGGTGCCTTCGGGAAACTGCAGGAGCGTGAGGTTCATCACGCCGTCCGACAGCGCGATGGCGTTGCCGAACGGGCTATCCACCTTGCTTACGCGTGTGAGTTCGAAGACCCCTTCGTAGAATGCCGCCGCCTTTTCGAGGTCCGGAACCTGGATCGCGATATGCCGGATTTTGGCCATGGCACCGTCTCCGTATTGCGTTTAGTTGCGAATGATAGGCGAGGACCGTCGGAGACGCCAGTCTCGCCGATGCGTCATTTTTGGCCGCATGCGCCGCGCAGTGCACAAAAGCCGACCGGCCTAGTTCTTCATCGGGGCGGCGAATATCCGCACTCATTGGCGGACGTAACCCTCACGGATTTGTTTTTTTCCAGAACCGCCTCGAGCCGATTCCGGCGCAGCAGATAATTGACGTGTGAAAGAACCTCGCTAAAAGCGAAACCCATTTCGTGCGGACCGAATTCGCGATGAAAAATGCAGGGCACGAGTTCCGCCGCGGTTTTCGGCGCCGTGCGGCACGCTTCTACGATGAGATTGCAGCGCAGATCGTGGTGCGCGATCAGCTCGGCCACGCGATCGTGAAGGCTGTGAAACGGCATGTCGTGGCCGGGGAGCAACAACACGTCGTCCGGGATCGTGGCGGCAATCGCCGCCAAAGAACGCAGATAAAGACCGAGCGGATCGCCGTCCGGATCGACCGCGGACACGCTGACATTGGGAGAAATCCGGTTGAGAACCTGATCCGCGGAGAAAAGGATCTTTTCGCCCTCGCAATAGAGAAACACTTGTTCGGGCGAATGGCCGCCCCCGGTGAAAACCTGCAATTTTCGCCCGCCGACCGATAGCTCGTCGCCGGCGCACACCCTGCGGAATGTCGGGGGCAACGCGTGCACTATCTTAAGGTAGGAATGGCCCTTCGTGACCAGGCTCCGGGTCTCTTCCGGGTCGAGACCGTGATTGAGATAAAAATTCAGATAATGCTCCGCTTCCAGCGCGGCGGGATCGAGATGGATGTTCGCGCTCATGAGATATTCGGTTTCGCTCATGTAGACGGGAACGTCGAAGCGCTTCGCGATCCATCCAGCCATTCCAACATGGTCGGGGTGAAAATGCGTGACAATGATTCGTGAAATCGGCCGGCCGAGCGCGCCGGTAAAGAGCCTGTCCCAAACCAATTCAGTCCGCGCATCGCCGAGGCCGGTATCGATCAAGGCCCAACCATTGCCGTCATCGATCAAGTAGACATTGACGTGATTGAGCCGGTACGGAAGCGACAGGCGCACCCATAAGACACCCGGCCAGACTTCGACCGGGACACCCTCCAGGGGCGGCATCGCCGGTACATTTGCGCTGCTCTTCAAAATCTCACGGCCTGCTGTCGCTCCGCGCAACCAGCGGTTCAGACGATTGCACGGCCCGCCGCCATGCGCGTCACAATGTATCGCAGCGCGTAAAGCGCCGCAAAAATGACCGCACCGCTGTGGATGCGTTCATGGACAGCTCAAAGCCGGTCAGCGACGCGGCGTGCTCAGCCAACGCGGCTTTGGCCTGCCGGCTATGATTGAAAATTGCCGGGCGAATGCGGACTATACCGCGAGCTTCAATTCCTTGGATGGCCTGAAGGCGACCTTTTTGCTCGCTTTGATCTTAATCGCTTCGCCGGTTGCCGGATTACGGCCCATGCGAGCTGCGCGTTTCCTGACCTGTAGGATGCCGAACCCCGCAATGCGGACGCGCTCGCCTTTTTTGAGATGCTTGGTAATAAGGCCGACAAGCTCGCCGAGGAGCGCTTCGCCGGCACGTTTTGTCAGCTGATGCTCATCGGCCAAAGCTGCCGCAAGATGTTTGAGCGTGACGGGACGGCTGGTCTTCGTCGGGCTAATCGACTTCTTGGTTTTAGCTACCATGATGCTGGGCCTTTGCGGATGCGCGAAAATGCGCTGGGCGATTGAGATATGATTCGGAGTGCGAAGAAAAGCGAATTACCGAATAATCCTCATAGAAAGAGCCCGTTTACTTGAATGCGGGCCGCGTTTCGACGCGGGGCCGTGGGTCAACGCCGGCGAGTTAGTGGCTGGCAACCGTCGGTGATCGGTTCTATCCTCCAGGATTGGAGAGGCTACGCTGCTCTGGGGAGGCGTCACCGTGCATATGTCAAATGAAAGTCTTCTGGTCATATTGGTCGTCGGTCTTGTTGCCGGCTGGTTGGCCGGCAAGATCGTCCGAGGGGCCGGATTTGGTCTCATTGGCGATCTCGTCATAGGCATTGTCGGCGCATTCATTGGCGATTGGCTGCTGCCCCAAATCGGCATCCATCTCGGCACCGGCATTGTCTCCGCGATCATCAATGCCACCATTGGCGCCGTCTTACTTCTGCTTGTGGTTCGGCTGCTGCGCGGCGGCGGCGGCTGGGGTAGACGCGGATGGTACCGGTAAAGAGAAGCCCCACGCCCAATTTGTGGCGGCGCTCGAGATCATATCGACTAATCAGGGGGCAAGCGTCCTCGCGACCCGAAAGCCGATGAAGAACGTCCGGTTGACGGCGGCATACGAGAGGCGAAAGGCCGAGCGCAGGACTTGTGGAGGGCTCCCCACGGAGCCGCCGCGACGGACACGTTGCTTGCAATCGGCGGCCGTCCAAGCACTTCCGTCAGCCGGAGCGTCGTTGTAATTGTCGTGCCAGCAATCCTCCGTCCACTCCGAAACATTGCCGTGCACCTGATAGAGCCCCCAAGGATTGGGCGCAAACGTATCGACCGGCATCGTCTCATTCCGAAATTCGCCCCTCGTACCATCATCGCCGTAAGTGAAGTTGCCGTTGTAGTTGGCCTGACTGGTCGAAATCGTCGATCCCCACCAGAACGGCGTCGTCGTTCCGGCGCGGGTCACATATTCGCGTTCGGCCTCGCTCAACAGTCGATAGGTTTTTCCGGTCTTGCGCGAGAGCCACGCCAGATAGACCTTGGCTTCATTCCACGAAACATCGATCGCCGGCCGCCGGCCGCGGCCCCAACCCTGATCCGGAGGCGAATAGCCGTTGCATCCGCCATCGGCGACGCATGCGTCCCACTCGTCGAAGGTCACCGAAAAGCGGCCGACGGCAAATTGTTGCGCAAACGTGACCTTGTGTTGCGGACCTTCGTTATCCTTGCGGCCTAGCTCATTCTCAGCCGAGCCCATGATGAACGAGCCTGCCGGAATGACCACCATCACGGGGCAGCTCGCGCATTCCTCAAAACTATCCTTCGGCCGCAACGCCCGTTCCCGCGCCGGTGACAGCAACTCGACTTTGATCGGCGGGAAGGTCGGCGCGGACAACGGCTGGGTCGGTGCGGGCGACTGCTGGACCGGCGCAGGGGGAGGAGATTGGACCGGTGCAGGCGTCAACGGGACCGGTGCGGGCGAGGGCTGATGAATTGGTATTGGTGGAACGATTTTCACCCAAACAAGAGCCGCTCCCACAAACACCGCCGCGATCCCGCCTCCGACAGCGGTCGCCCACCGCCGCCAATTGTCTTTTATTCCCTGCCGGAATACGGCCTCCTCATTGTTCCGGCGTTTTTCGTGCGTTGATCGCGGCGCCCCCGCCGCATCGACATGGCCGGGCTGGCTTTTGAGGCCCGCGATCAATTTGTCCATATCGATGTGGAACGAGGCATGACGGACATCGAGTCCATTGCGCGCCGTGAGCCCTTCGAGGCCCTTGGGCAGTTGCTCGGCTTTGGGAATCTTCGCGCCGTCGAGCAAAATCGGGATTACAGGAATGTCGCGCTGCAACGCCGTCGCGATCTCGATGCGGACATAATCATTCGTGTTATCCAGGCGACGGCTTCCCTCCTCGTCGCGGATCTTGAGCCAGTTGGGTCCGATCACCGCGAGCAGCACGTCGCACTTGGCGACCTCATCGCGCAAGACCTTGATGAAGTCCGCCCCGAGGGGAACGGCGTCGACATCCATGAAAAGAAGATCGCGACCGAACTCCTGCGCCAACCGATCGTGAACGCGCCCGGCATGACCCGCGCTGTCGTCGCGGCGATAGCTGATGAAAACCTTAGCCACCGTCATGGGTTCCCGGGTAGGATTGATCGTTCATACTAGCCGAGTGCACCGCGCATCGTCACCTGATCGGAAAGCCCGGCAAGTCTGACTTCAACGCGCTTCGGCGGCAGACGTGACAAACGGCGACCGCGGCATGAAGCGCGTGAGTGCGGCGGCAAACGGCGGACACTGAAATGCGAAGAATTGGAACGTTGATCTTGTCGGGCTTCATCGTTGCGTGGGCGAGCTCGGCTCGCGCGCAGGATGCCTATCCCTCTCAGCCGGTGAAGATCATCGTTCCGTTTCCGCCAGGATCGACCACCGACACGCTGGCGCGCATCGTCGCCGACCAGCTGAGCCGGAAGTGGGACAAGGCCGCCGTCGTGGAAAACTTCAGCGGGATGAATATCGGCGCCGAGCGGGTCGCCCGCGCAGCGCCCGATGGCTACACGCTGATCATCAGCCCGCCTTCACCGCTGACCATCAATAAGCTGTTGTACCGCGACTTGCCTTACGATCCGGCCACACTCGTGCCGATCACCTTGCTGGCGACGGTGCCCAATGTGCTCGACGTGCGTAAGGACTTTCCCGGCGGCTCGGTGCCGGAGCTGATCGGCTACGCCAAGGCCAATCCCAACAAGCTGACTTATGCGTCCCAGGGCGTCGGATCGACAGCGCAGCTGAGCGCCAGCATGCTTGAAATAATGGCCGGCATAAAAATGCTTCATGTGCCCTACCGTGGCGCATTACCCGCGCTCAATGACGTCATCGCCGGACATGTCGATATTTTCTTCGACACCGCCACGACCTCGGTGCCGCTCTTTCGCGGCGGCCAGCTCAAGATTTTGGCGGTCGGAAGCCCCAAACGGATCGAGGCGCTGCCGGGAATACCAACGATGCAGGAGATGGGGCTGCCGGACTTTCGATCCATCACCTGGTTCGCACTGGCGGCGCCCCCCGACATGCCTGCGCACCTGGTCGCCAAGATCAATCACGACGCGGTCGACATCCTCCAGGACCCGACCGTGAGCGCCAAACTGCGCGAACTTCAACTCGAGCCGGGCGCCACCAGTCCAGAAGAAACGGCCCGGTTCTTCGCCGACGAGACCAACCTGTGGGGCAACGTGATCAAGGAAGCGAACATCACCATCCAGTGACAAAATTTGGTTATCAGTAAAGCGGCGGCAGTTATCAGTAAAGCGGCCATTTCCGCAGCAGGCGCGATCCGGCGCAGACGGCCCGAGCCGGCATGGGCAGAAGAGATTGACCTATGTTCGCATGAATGGCTCGCGAGTTTTTTTCGCAGTCAACGGCCGCTGAAACTTGCAACCGGCTTATCGCACAATTACGCTCCTCCACAAGCGAAGTTGGCGATATCGTTGCAGAGTTGCATCGCTCATTCGGTCACAACGGGTGCGTTCCATGAAGTACGAGTTTGTGCCGATATCCCACCGCAAGCCGCTCCGATGGCCGAATGGGAAACGGCTTGCGGTGATGATCACGACCAATCTCGAATATTGGGACGCGACGAAAGACACGCCGAAGCCGTTCTATCCTGGCGGGCCCGGGATTGTCGGCGGCGATCTGCCGGGCAACGTTTACGACAACCCGAACTGGACATGGCGCGAATACGGCCAGCGCGTCGGCGTCTGGCGCATGTTCGACATCTTCGATCAATTCGGCGTGCCTTCGACCTGCACGATGAACGCCAAAATGGGGCTCGAAAGACGCGCGGTGGTCGATGCGGCGCTTAAGCGCGGCTGGGAAATTGTTGCCCACAATTATGTGCAGACGGAGTTGCTCGCCGACTATTCGTTTGACGAAAGCAAAGAGCGCGATGTGATCCGTGAAACCCTGCGGGTCTACAAGGAGGTTTGCGGCAAGCCGGCCAAGGGATGGCTGTCGAGCTCGCTTCGCTGCACGCTGAACACGGTCGACATCATCGCCGAGGAAGGACTGATTTTTACCACTGACCTGCTCAACGACGATCAACCCTATCTGATCGAGACGCGTTCCGGCAAAAAGATCGTTTCCATTCCCTATACGTCCGAGGTCAACGACTTCACGGTGTTCATGCGGCAGGGCCAGGATGTCAACGGCGCTTTCGCCGTGTTCAAGGAACAGTTCGATTGGCTTTACCGCGAGAGCGCCGTCAGCGGTCGATTCATGAATCTCGGCGTGCATCCGCACGTCATCGGTCAGCCATTTCGCATCCGCGCGCTGCACGATTTCGTCGCATACGCGAAAGGGTTCGATGACGTCTGGTTTGCCACCCGCGAGGAGATTGCCGAGTGGTATTTGAAGAATCACCACACCCACATTTCCTGATTAGGATCGAAGCGCCGAATTCATGCTGGACGTCGACAAGCAATCGCCTGCGGGCGTCTACGATCCGGCCACACACCGGATGTTGAGTTTCCACGACGCCGTAGTAAAGTTCGGCGACGGCACAGACACGCCGCGCGCCTATCTTGAGCGCTGCATTCAGCGCATCGAGGCGGTTGAACCCGCGGTGCTGGCCTTCGCATTCCTCAATCTTGAGCGGGCGCGCAAGGCCGCCGACGAGTCGGGAGCGCGATACAAGGCCGGCAAGCCGCTAAGCCGGGTCGACGGCATGCCGGTCGGCATCAAGGATTTGATCGAGACCTTCGACATGCCGACGGAGTTCGGCAGTGAACTGTTTCGCTCGTATCAGCCGATGACGGATGCGGCTTGCGTCCGCGCGCTGCGCGGAGGCGGCGCGGTGCTGGTTGGCAAGACGGTCACGGTGTGCTTCGGCGGCGGCGATCCGGCGCGGACCCGCAATCCGTTCGACACGCGCCGCACTCCAGGCGGTTCGTCGAGCGGCACGGCGGCGGCGGTCGGCGCACGCATGGTGCCGGTCGCGCTCGGCACTCATGCGCGCGGTTCGACCATCCGGCCGGCGAGCTTCTGCGGCACCTATGCGCTCAAGCCCACCTTCGGCGCGATCAACCGGCAGGGCTCGTTCTCGATGGCCTACAGCATGGACCACCTGGGCGTGTTCGCCGGAACGCTGTCCGACATGTGGACTACCGCACGCTTTACGGCGAGCGAAGCCGGCGGGGATCCGTCCCATCCGGGCCTCTATGGCGCGCTCAGTCCCCCTGCGCCGCGCAAGCCCGCGCGTTTCATTCGCCTTGATACCGCGGGGTGGCCGGCGGCCGAACCGGCCGCCAAGGAAGCATTCGAAGCATATCTTTCGCGCCTCGTAGCCGCCGGAGTTGAGATCATCACGCGTCGCGATGATCCGGCGATTGAGGCCTACGAGACCGCACACGCGCGCACGCCGCAGCTTTGGACCAATCTCTACCGCTTCGAAATGCACTGGCCGATGTTGCAATACCGGGAACGCTATGGCGAGAAGATGCCGCCGCGCTTGCTAAAAGGCATCGAGGACGGTGCGCACATCACGCAGGAAACCTATCGCGTGGCTTTGACTGAGCGCGAATGCTTCCGCTCGATGCACGACGAACTGGCCCGGCGCGTCGACGGATTTATAACACTGTCGTCCCCTGGCCCTGGGCCGATCGGGATGGACCAAGGAAGCGCCGTCTTCAACGAGGCCTCGTCAATTCTGGGCGCGCCAGCCGTCAACCTACCCTTGCTGGTTGTCGATCGCGCACCGCTCGGCATACAATTGCTCGGCCGCTGGCATGAGGACGAGCGGCTCACCGGTATCGCCCGCTGGCTCGCTGAAGCGCATTTTGGCAATGCCTCATAGCGATGCATGCTGGCGCTGGCGGCGGATCAACGTTACATTTTTGTGTTTCCAGTTCACAGGAGATAGCCATGCGGTTCGTGACGCGTCTATTCGCGTTTCTACTGATTGGTCTGCCGATCTGCGGTACCGCTATCGCATCTCCCGAAGGAAAGCGGGTGATCGTGCTCGGAACCTCCAATACCAATCCCTACATCGGCGCCTGGACGGCGACTTTCGCCAAATTCGCCACCCAGGCCGGCATGAAGGTAACCAACCTGAGCTCGAACTATGACGCATCGGTGCAATCGCAGCAGATCGATGACGCGATCGCCCAGAAGTTCGACATCATCGTTCTTTGCTACGTCAACGATCAGGCGATCGTGCCTGCGCTCACGCGCGCCAAGGCGGCCGGCATTCCGGTCGTGTTGTGGGCGACGCCGATCAAAAAGGAATACGAAGATCTGTTCATGTCCTATATCGGCACCGACAACAGCGAATTGGGACGCATCGCCGGCGAGAATATGGTCAAGGGTCTGACCGCAGAGGGCAAGACCAAGGCTCAGGTCATTGCGGTGACAGGCCTTGCCCAGCAAATCCACGTCATTGCGAGATTGGAGGCTTTCAAGGCCGCGCTGGCGCAACAGCCCCGGCATCGAGCTGGTCGATACTGAGGACGGCAAATGGAACACCGCCCTGAGCGAGAAGATTACCGGCGAATTACTGGTGCGCTTTAGCGGGCGTGGCGGCATCGACGGCATCTTCGATATGGCGGACAACCAAGCGACAGGCTCTATCCAAGCGGTCGAATCGGCGGGCCTCAAGCTTGGGGTAGCGGACAAAGGCATTGTGATCGTTGCCAGCAATTGCATGAAGGATGGCATCATCCACATCAAATCCGGCGAGCAGTACGCCACTGCGACGCAAATTCCAACCGAAGAGGCCGAGGCCGCAGCGACTAAAATCGGCGCTTATTTCAACGGCGAAAAGCTGAAGAAATACGAGATCGTGCCCGTCTATGGGGTCACCAAGGAGAATGTCGATCAGTTCGCCGCAGGCTGCTCGTACTGAGCGTCCATGCCCATTCTCGCCGTCGACGGGATAACAAAGCGGTTCGGCCCGAACGAGGTCCTCAAGAACGTCACTCTGTCGTTGGCCGCCCAGGAAGTGCGCGCGATCTGCGGCGAGAATGGCGCCGGCAAGAGTACGCTCGTCAAAGTCCTCACCGGCGTATATCCGCCCGATGCCGGTATCGTTTGTGTCGACGGCAAGCCGACCGCGATTGCCGGACCGCAGCACGCCCAGCGGCTCGGCATCGCGCTGGTTGCGCAGGAGCTGAGTCTCGCCCCCGCTTTGTCGGTGCTCGACAACATCTGGCTCGGCAATCGCGAGGTACCGCTGTTTCACCGCCGCAAGGAATTTCGTCGGCGTGCTAAGACGGCACTTGAAAAGGTGGGCTTGGGCGAACTCTCACTCGATACCATCGTCGCGACACTGAGCATCGGAAGCCGGCAGCTTGTTGAACTTGCCCGCATGCTCACCCGCGACGCCCGCGTGTTTCTCCTCGACGAGCCGACCGCGACGCTATCGGACGTTGAAATCGAGCGCATCTTCAATGCGCTGCGCACGCTCAAGGCGGAACACAAATCGATCATCTACATCACGCATCGGCTCGGCGAAGTGTTCGAGATTTGCGATACCGTCTCGGTGCTGCGCAACGGCGAACTGGTGGGCACTCGCCGCACCGCCGAGATCGACCGCGAACATTTGATGCGAATGATGCTGGGCCGCAGCATGGGCGATATGTATCCGCGCTGGGACAGCAGGGCTGATGGCCCGATGCTGACGGTGAAGGACCTGCGGGCGCCGCCTATCGTGCATGATTTCAATCTCATCGCCGAGCGCGGCACGGTGACCTGCATCGCCGGCCAGATCGGTTCGGGCGCAATAGAGGTGCTGCGCGCGCTGGCCGGCCTCGCGCCCGATGCCAGCGGCGAGATCAGCGTGATGGGGCGGCCGATGCCGATGCGATCGGTGACGCGGGCGCAAGCGGCCAAGGTGCAGTTCATCTCCGAAGATCGCGCCGGCGAAGGTGTTTTTCTCCGCCTGAGTGTCGGACTGAATCTTGTCGCCACCAAGCTTGCCGATCACACGAGGCTTGGCATTCTCGCGCGCCGGCGGCTGCGCGCGACCGCGCAGAAGCTCGCTGCCGCGGTCGGCGTCGACCGGGCGCGGCTGCGTTCACCAGCCGACGAACTGAGCGGCGGCAACCAGCAGAAGGTCGCTTTCGGCCGTTGGATCGGCGGCGCACAGCCAGGCGTCCTGCTGATGAACGAACCGACTCGCGGCGTCGATGTCGGCGCGCGGGCCGACATCTACCGGCTGATACGGCAGTTCTGCGATCGCGGCTATTGTGTCGTCATGGCGTCGTCCGACATCGAAGAGGTGCTGGGCATTGCCGATATCGTCGTCAGCATGTACCGCGGCCGGCAGATCGCCAGCTACCGGCGCGGCGAGGCGGATATGCATCGCCTGCTGGCCGACATCACGGATCCGGCCGCGGCGGCATGAGCGATCCCTCGCTGCGCGTGCGATTTCATCTCGGTGCCGCCCGCGCGCGGCATCTGGTGCTGGCGGTGCGCATGATCGCGGCGGCGGCCATTGCGATTTTCGCGCTGACCACGCCGGGTTTCACGTCGCCGCTGAGCGTCAATGCGCTGCTCACTGCGATTTCCTTTATCGGCTGCGTTGCGGTCGGCATGACTTTCATCACGCTCACCGGCAACGTCATGTCGCTATGCCTCGGCGCCACGGTATCGGCATCGGCGTTGATTTTCTTGGCGAGCTTGTCGCTCGGTATTTCGCCCGCATTCGTGCTCGCACTTTTGTTCGGGATCGTCATCACGGCGGCACAGGGTCTGCTGGTCGGCTATTTTCGGGCAAACCCCATCCTTGTGAGCATCGCCGGCCTCTCGCTGTTGATCGGCGGCGCGGCCCTCGCGACCGGCGGCCAGCGCATCTATCCTGGCGGCGCAGGTTTGCAGATGTTCAAGGGTCGCGTCGCCGGCATGCCGATGGAGGCGCTTTACTTCTTTGCAACGGTCATTCTTGGGCAATTCATCCTGTCGTGGACCAGGATCGGCCGGACGATGGTGATGGTCGGCAGCAACGTCCGTGCTGCGGCAGCCGCCGGAATCGAGCACGGCCTCGACGATCGTCATCGCCTATGCCATCGCCGGCGCTTGCGCGGCAGTTTCCGGCGTGCTGCTTGCTGCACGCTATGCCTCCGGCGATATGGAACTCGGCGCCGGCTACGACTACTCTGCGATCGCCGCGGTGCTGGTGGGAGGCACCAGCATCCAGGGCGGGTCCGGCACGGTGGTGCGCACCCTGATCGGCGTCACCGTTATCGCCATCGTCGAGGTTGTGCTGCTGCTGCGCGGCTTCAGCCAGCAGCTGCAGTATTTGATCACCGGCATCATCGTCCTCGGCGTTATTATGCTTCACACCATCGGCGAGAGACGCTGACGATGAAGCGGGCGGCGCAATTTCTGCTGGCTCGGGCGGTGCGGCCATTCACCATCATGGCCGCAGCGATCCTCGTGCTCGCGCTGATGGACCGCGGCACCGGTTATTTCTTGAGTGTTGGCACGATTTTCAGCGTGATGCAGTTGTTCGCTACTCTCGGGCTGGTCGCGTTGGGTTTGGGCCTCTCGCTGCTGGTGCGCGAATTCGACCTTTCGGTGGCGGGCATTGTCGGCCTTGCCGGCTGCATCGCCGTCATGACCGGCGTATCAAATCCGTGGCTCGGCGTGCTTCTTGGCGTCGGCGCGGGTGTGGTGAGCGGCACCCTCCAGGGCCTCATCATGACGCGCCTGGGCTTGAATTCCGTTGGTGTTACGCTCGGTGGTCTGTTGACCCTACAGGGCATCACCTATGTGCTGACCGGCAACACGACAATCAGCTATCCCAACATGGCCGTGGCGCTCGGGCTCAACGCGCCGATTGCTCATCTTCTGTCGGTGCGAAGCGCCGCCGCGATGGCGGTATTCGTGCTGGCCGCTTTGGTGATGACTTACACCCACGTCGGCCGCGACATCATCGCGACCGGGAGCGATCGCCGAGCGAGCCGCATTGCCGGGCTGAACACCGATCGGGTTATCATCGGCGTATTCGCGGCCTCCGGTGCTTCCGCGGCGCTGGCCGGCGTGCTGCTCAGCTACAGCCTCGGTGCGGCTTCGCCCGTCGCCCTCTCCGATGTGTTGGCGCCGGCGGCGGCGGCGGCGATCGTCGGCGGCGTGTCGGTGGTCGGCGGCCGCGGCAGCCCGATGGGAATTGCCGCGGGCGTGCTCACCTTGTGCATACTTCGCTCCGGCCTGAGCGCGATCGGCGTACCGCCCTATGTCCACGACCTGGCTACAGGCGCCATTCTCCTTGCCATCGCCATTCTTGATGCGCCGGATTTGATGCGCCGGGTCACGGCGTGGCGTCTCGACCGCGCCGAGCGGCACGAAAGGGCATTGGCGGGAAAATCGTCATGAATTCGCAACCGCCCTCGTCATATGACTTCGTGCCGCTGCCGGACCGCGCGCCGCTGAAATTTCCGGACGGCGCGCGCGTCGCGCTTATCTTCACCATCAATATTGAATATTGGGAGCCGTTCAGGCCGGGCCAGAAAGAGCCGCTGTTTCCCGGCGGACCAGCGACCATCCCGCACGTCCTGCCGGCGATGTGCTTGATACCGCAAACTGGACCTGGCGCGAGTACGGCCAACGCGTCGGCATCTGGCGGCTCATGGACGTGTTCGATGCGACGGGAGTTGCGCCGTCCTGCACGTGCAACGGTATGATTCTGGTTGAGCGCCGGCGCATTATCGACGCCGTGAAGGAGCGCGGCTGGGAATTGGTACCGCACAACTGGACGCAGAACGACCTTCTGACCAGCTACGCGCACAAACCCGAGGAGGAACGCGCTGTCATCCGCCGCACCCTCGACAAATACGAAGAGGTGGTCGGCAAGCCGGCCATGGCGTGGCTGTCATCGGCAATCCGCGGCACGTTGCACACGCCGGCATTTCTCAAGGAATTCGGCCTCGTCGCCTATTGCGACTATCTCAACGATGATCAGCCGTACCTGATCAATACGATTCACGGTCCGATCGTCTGCGTGCCCTACTCGAACGACATCAATGATTTCAACATGTTCGCGCGCGGCGGCCTGTCCACCCGGGACGGCATCGACATGCTTAAGCTTTGCTTCGATCAGCTTTACGCCGAAGGCGCGACGACAGGGCGCATCATGAACGTGGGCCTGCACCCGCATGTCATCGGCCAACCCCACCGGATCGCCGCACTGCGCGAGTTCATCGAATATGTGATGGAAAAACCCCAGGTCTGGCGCCCGACCCGCGAGCAAATCGCCGCGTGGTATCTCGGGGAAGCCGCGAGACATATGCGGCTCTAACAGGCATAGAAACGGAAATGAAAAGCGACGCCGATTTGATTTATTTGTTTCGTCTGGCTGGCTGGGGCGCCTGGATTCGAACCAGGGAATGGCGGAATCAAAATCCGCTGCCTTACCACTTGGCTACGCCCCAATTGACCGCCGGATTGCCTGCGGCCGAAGGCCATCGGCCGCCGGACCATAGCGATGTGACCTGCGGCGGATCAATGTTTGCCCGCGGCGCGCCGCTGTTAACACCGGCCGCCATATAATAATGTCGCGCGATACCGTCTATCGCCGTTGCCCCGGCTTCGGGCAAAGCGGAAGAAGCGCCATGCCCGATCCTGTTGTCGTCACCGATGATGGCGCCGTGCGCATCATCCGGATGAACCGGCCGGAAAAGAAGAACGCGCTGACGCAGCCGATGTATGCCGCGATGACGCGGGCGCTGCGCGAGGCCGAGGCCGACGAGGCGATCCGCTGCGTCATGCTCGCCGGCGCGCCCGGCGCATTCTGCGCCGGCAGCGACATCGGCGAGTTTCTCGAGGCGGCGCAAAGCGGCGGCCTCAGGCCGGTCACGCTCGATTTTCTCAAGGCGCTGGCGCACAATCGAAAGCCGCTGGTCGCCGCGGTCGGCGGCATTGCCGTCGGCATCGGCACCACCATGCTGTTTCACTGCGACTACGTCGTCGCCGGCTCCGATGCCGTATTCTCGACGCCGTTCCTCAAGCTCGCGCTCGTTCCCGAAGCGGCGTCGAGCCTGCTGGCGCCGATGCGCATGGGTCATGCGCGCGCCTTCTCGATGCTGGTCATGGGCCGGCCGCTCTCCGCCGCGGAGGCGAAAGAAGCCGGCATCGTCAACGACGTGGTCGATCCCGCCGCGGTCGATGACGCCGCCCTGCAAGGCCGCGCGAAGAGATCGCGGCGCTGCCCGCCAGGCGCCGTCGCGGTGGCGCGCCGCCTGATGCGCGGCCATCTTGACGACGTGGTCAAACAGATCGATACCGAAGTGATGCATTTCAAGGAACGCTTGCAGTCCGACGAGGCGCGCGCCGCATTCGCGGCGTTCCTTGCCCGCAAGAAGTGAGAGCATGACGATGTCGCTTGCCGGAAAAACGCTGTTCATCACCGGCGCGTCGCGCGGCATCGGGCTTGCGATCGCGCTGCGCGCCGCGCGCGACGGCGCCAACATCGCCATCGCCGCCAAAACCGCAGACACCGCATCCGAAGCTTGCCGGCACCATCTACACCGCCGCCGACAGAGATCGAGCGAGCCGGCGGCAAGGCGCTGCCGCTCGTGGTCGACGTGCGCGACGAAACGGTGGTGCGGGACGCGCTCGCCAAGACAGCGGCGCGGTTCGGCGGCATCGATATCGTCGTCAACAATGCCAGCGCGATCCAGCTCACGACGGTCGCCGACACCGACATGAAGCGGTTCGACCTGATGCATCAGATCAACGCGCGCGGCACGTTCGTCGTCTCGAAATGGGCCATTCCGCTATCTGGAAAAGGCCGCCAACCCGCACATCCTCATGATCTCGCCGCCGCTCGACATGAAGGAGAAATGGTTCGCGCCGCACACCGCCTACTGCATGGCCAAGTTCGGCATGAGCCTGGTCGTGCTCGGACTTGCCGGCGAGTTGCGGCCCAAAGGCATCGCCGTCAACGCGCTGTGGCCGCGCACGGTCATCGCCACCGCCGCGGTGCAAAACCTGCTCGGCGGCGACGCGATGGTGCGCCAGGCGCGCAAGCCGGACATCGTGGCCGATGCCGCCTATGCTATTTTCTCCAAGCCGTGCGCGCGAGCTGACCGGCCGTTTCTGATCGACGACAGTCTTCTTGGCCGATACACGGCGTCGGCGATTTCGAGCGTTATCGCGTCGACCCGGCGCAGCCGCTGGCGCCGGATTTCTTCGTGCCGGACGACATCCCGGCGCCGCCGCACGTGCAAACCGTCGGATCATTCTGGAGACCGCCGGTGACCTATCAAGCCCCCCTTGCCGATATCGGCTTCGCGCTCAAATACGGCGCCGCGCTCGCGCCGGCGATCGAGCAAGGTCTGTTCGGCGACCTCACCATGGATGACGTCGATGCCGTGCTGGCGGAAGCCGGCCGCTTCGCCGGCGAAGTCATCGCGCCGCTCAACCGCATCGGCGACACCTACGGCACGCCGTTCAAGGACGGCGTCGTCACGACCGCGCCGGGCTGGAAGGAAGCCTACCGCGCCTGGCGCAGCGGCGGCTGGAACGGCCTTGCGGCGCCGGCCGAATGGGGCGGCCAGGCGCTGCCGCAGGTCGTCAACGCCGCCTGCACCGAAATGTGGAACGCGCGCCTCGATGGCGTTCGCGCGTCGGCCCGCTGCTGACCATGGCGGCGATCGACGCGCTGCACGCGCACGGCAGCGAGCCGCTCAAACAGCGCCTATCTCGAAAAGCTCGTGTCCGGCGAATGGATGGGCACGATGCAGCTCACCGAGCCGCAGGCCGGCTCCGACGTCGGCGCGTTGCGCACGCGCGCCGAGCGCGCCGGCGACGGCACCTATCGCCTCAAGGGCCAGAAGATCTTCATCACCTACGGCGAGCACGACCTCACCGACAACATCATCCATTTCGTGCTGGCGCGGCTGCCCGACGCGCCGCCCGGCACGCGCGGCATTTCGCTGTTCCTGGTGCCGAAATTCCTGCTCAACGCCGACGGCTCGCTCGGCGCCCGCAACGACGTGCGCGCCCATTCGGTCGAGCACAAGCTCGGCATCCACGGCTCGCCGACCTGCACCATGATTTTCGGCGATGCCGGCGGCGCCACCGGTTATCTGGTCGGCGAAGAAAATGCCGGCATGGCCTGCATGTTCACCATGATGAACCGGGCGCGGCTCGCGATCGGCCTGCAAGGCGTCGGCATTGCCGAACGCGCCACCCAGCAGGCGCTGGCCTATGCGCGCGAGCGCCGGCAAGGCCGCACGGCCGGCGACGCCGGCGACGGCAATCGGCGCCGATCATCGCCCATCCCGACGTCAAGCGCATGCTGCTCACCATGCGCGCCCTCACCCAGGCCGCGCGCGCCATCTGCTACGCGACCGCCATGGCGCTCGACCGCGCCGAGCGCAGCCCGACGACGCCGCGCGCAAGGCCGCGCACGCGCGCGCCTCGCTGCTCACGCCGGTCGCCAAGGCGTTCGCCACCGACATCGGCAACGAGGTCGCCTCGCTCGGCGTACAGGTGCATGGCGGCATGGGCTTCATCGAGGAGACCGGCGCGGCGCAGCTTTTCCGCGACGCGCGCATCGCCGCGATCTACGAAGGCACCAACGGCATCCAGGCGATCGATCTGGTGACGCGCAAGCTGCCGCTCGCGGGCGGCGCCGCGGTCGCAGCGCATCTCAAGGACCTGCGCGGCATCGTCGAAGAGGTGAGCGCCAGCAACGATCCGGCGTTCGGCTGGACGCCGGTGCGGCTCGGCGAAGCGCTCGACAGCCTCGACGCGCGCGACCAACTGGATGCTCGCTCGCCTCGACAAGGAAGCCGATGCGGCGCTCGCCGGCGCCACGCCCTATCTGCGGCTGTTCGGCCTCGCGACCGGCGGCTGCTATCTGGCGCAGCAGGCGCTCGCCGCGCTGCGGCTTGGCGGCGGCGATGCCGCGCCCCGCGTCGCGCTGGCGCGCTTCTTCGCCGAGAATTTTGCCGTGCAGGCCGGCGCGCTCGAACGCACCGTCGTCGAAGGCGCGGCCGGCGTGCTCGGCGCGGATGCGGCGCTGTCAGTGTGGGTTGAACGCGGCGACACCGCACCATTCGACCGCAGGCAACATGATGGGTTTCGCCAAAGCTCAACCCAGCCTGCATTCCGACAATGACCACGCTCCTGATCACCCATCCGGCCTGCCTTGAACACCTGACGCCGCCCGGCCATCCCGAGCGGCCCGACCGGCTGCGCGCCGTCGAGCAGGCGCTCGAGGCGGAAAAATTCCAGACGCTGGCGCGGGCGCAAGCGCCGATGGCGCCGTTCGAGGTCATCGCGCTGTGCCATCCGATGGACTACATCGTGGAAATCCGCGACGCGTCGCCCGAAGCAGGGCATGGTGCGGCTCGACGCCGACACCTCGATGTCGCCCGGCACCTTCGAGGCGGCGCTGCGCGCGGCCGGCGGCGCGGTCCATGCCGTCGACGAGGTGGTGGCGAAAAAGGCCAAGAACGCCTTTGTCGCCACGCGGCCGCCCGGCCATCATGCCGAGACGGCGCGGCCGATGGGCTTCTGCCTGTTCGATAATGCCGCCATCGCGGCGCGCTACGCGCAGCAGCATCACGGCATCGCGCGCGCCGCGATCGTCGATTTCGACGTGCATCACGGCAACGGCTCGCAGGAGATTTTCTGGGCCGACAAATCGGTGATGTATTGCTCGACCCACCAGATGCCGCTGTTTCCCGGCACCGGCGCGGTCGGCGAGAGCGGCGAGCACAACACCATCGTCAACGCGCCGCTGCGTCCGGGCGACGACGGCGCAAGCGTTCCGCGCCGCGTTCGAGAGCCGCGTCCTGCCGCGGCTGCGCGATTTCAGCCCGGAGCTCATCATCATCTCCGCCGGCTTCGACGCCCACATGCGCGATCCGCTCGCCAACATCAATCTGGTCGAGGACGATTTCGTCTGGGCGACGCAGAAGATCATGGACATCGCCGATCAATGCGCCGATGGCCGCATCGTGTCGCTCCTGGAAGGCGGCTACGATCTGCAGGCGCTGGGCAAGTCGGCCGCCGCGCATGTCAGCGCGCTGATGCAGGGATAAAGTGCCCGGATTGAGCGGAGCGAATTCCGGGATTAGGTATCAGCCAGATTGTCGACTCCGATTGCCATCGGCGCAACTCGGGCAGCGGTTGGAGCCCAGCGATGGCGCAGCAGAACAACAGCGATATTGCAAAACTGCTCGTTCGAGCGGGCGATCGAGGAGCTGGAATCGATCGTCAAGCGGCTCGAAGAGGGCAAGGTGCCGCTCGAGGAATCGGTCGCCATCTACGAGCGCGGCGAAGCGCTCAAACGACGCTGCGAGGATCTGTTGCGCCAGGCCGAAGCGCGCGTCGAGAAGATCACGCTCGACGCCGCCGGCAAGCCGACCGGCACCGAGCCACTCGACGTCGAATGAAGTTCATCCTGCGCTTTCTTTACGCTCGCACGTGCGCATGAAATTGCTCCTCGCGACACGGAATACCGTCCGAGTTGTTCTTGTAACTGAAAAAGCTATTTTTATCAGGACATGTCGCTGTATCGAGGACAATTTTCTACCTATTGCGATTATCAGTGCGCCACCGCCATAGCGCTCGCGGCTTGACTTTCTAGAACAAAAAAGGAACAATTCGTCGGTCTCGAGTCACGCATTGAGGCGACCATGGACCCGGACAAACGAAGCGCATGGCTGCGCAAGCTCGACGCGGAATGCCCCTATCAGGTGGTGCTGCCGCGGCGGCAGCTCGCCGACGACAGTGAGATCCTGAACTTCCTCATCGCCTATGTCGGCAAGTTCGACATGTATGTCGAAGACGATTATGCGGCTTTCGTGCGCTACTGCTTCGAAGATCCGCTGGACGCGGAAATCTTCCGCGCGCGGTTCGAGCCGAAGGACGAGCGGTTCAAGCTGGCGGGATGAGCGACATGAATCCGCTGCGCCTCACGCGTCTGGCGTCATGGCGCGGCTGAAGCTTATTTGCTCGGCAGCTTCTGCCGCACTTTGCCGATGTCGGCCCAGGGATCGCTCCTGAAGTGCTTTTTCAGATTGAGCACGCGTGAACTGGTTGCCGCCGGTGGTGCGGCCGAGCTGCTCCCACGTCACCGGCGCCGAAACCGGCGCGCCGGCGCGGGCGCGGGTCGAATACGGCGCGACCGAGGTCGCCTCGCGCGAGTTGCGGAAATAGTCGATGAAGATTTTGCCCTTGCGCAGCGACTTCGTCATTTTGCCGACGTAACGCTTCGGGCTGTCGGCGGCCATGCCGAGCGCGATGCGCTGGGTGAAATCCTTGGCCGTGTCCCAATCGGCGTCCGTCGATCGGCACCACGACGTGGACGCCCTTGCCGCCGGACAGCTTGACGAAGCTTTCGAGCTTTTCCGCCTTGAGCCGCTCGCGCGTCTCGCGCGCCGCGGCGACGATCTCCTTCCAGGTCACGCCCTCGCCCGGATCGAGATCGAACACGATGCGGTCGCAGATTTCCAGGCTGTCGAGCCGCGAGCCGCGCACGTGGACTTCCAAGCGCGCCGGACTGCACCAGCGCGATCAGATCGTCGAGCTTCTCCACCGCGATGACGTCGTGCTCCTTGCCGTCGACGACGTGGCGCAGCGGCGAGATCCTTGACGTTGGCGGCGATGTGCTTCTGGAAGAAGCATTCGCCCTTGGTGCCGTCCGGGGCAGCGCACCAGCGCCAGCGGCCGATCGACGACGTGCGGCGCCATCCAGTCCCAGACGCTGACGTAATATTCGGCGAGATCCTCCTTGGTGACGCCGACATCGGCCCAATAGACGCGGTCGGGATGGGTGAGGTGGACGTTGGCGACGTCGCGCGTTGTTTGCTGCGCCGGCCTTGGCGCCGCGCTGCGTTTGCGGCGACCGAGTCTTTGCGTCTGCGCTCTTGCGCCGATTTTCGCAGCCGTCTGCCGTTGCGCCATCGCGGCCGGCGCATCCGCGGCCGGCGCTCTCGCGCACCACCTCGCGCGCCGGCTTGTCCTCGCGCAAGCCCTTGTAGGACGCCTGCCGCAGCAGCCGTCATGGGTCACGCCGCGGAATTCGGCCTCGACGACCAGTTCGCGGCTTCACCCAGATGACGTTCTTGCGCCGCTCGTCCTTGCGGCAGCGCGATGCGGCGGCCGGTCGATGCGCAGCGGCTCGAGCCGCTTCCACAGATCGCGCGCGATCTTGTGCGTGTAGCCGGTGCCGACGCGGCCGGCATAACGCAGCTCGCCGTTCTCGTGGAACGCCACCGTCAGCGCGCCGACCGCTTTCGGCATCGCGGTCGACGGGCGTGAAGCCGGCGACGACGAATTCCTGGCGGTTGTGGCATTTGGTCTTGATGAAATTCTCCGAGCGGCCGGAGCGATAGGGCGCATCGCGCGCTTCGACACGATGCCTTCGAGCCCCATGCTCGCAGGCGTGCTTGAGAATGATCGGCGCCGTCTTCGTCGAAATGCTCGGCGTAGCGGATCGGCCCGGTGCGGCTCTTTCCCTTCAACAGCCGCTGCAGCGCCGCCTTGCGCTCGACCAACGGCTCGCCGCGTCAGATCGCGGCCGTCGAGATGCAGCAGATCGAAGACCCAATAGACGAAGCGGTCGCTGCGGTCGTCCTTCAGATCGGTCTGCAGCAGCGAAAAGCTGCTGACGCCCTTCTCGTCCTCGACCACCACTTCGCCGTCGAGCAGCGCGGTTTCGGCGGGCAGCGCCGCGACCGCCTCGGCGATCGCGTTCGAAGCGGTGCGTCCAATCCAGCCGCTTGCGGGTGAGCAACTGCACCTTGCCGCGATCGAGCCGCGCCTCGATGCGATAGCCGTCGAACTTGATCTCGTGCAGCCAGTCCGCGCCGCTCGGCGCGGTTGCGTGCAGCGTGGCGAGCGCTCGGCGGCACGAAGTCGGGCAGCGGCGCGCGTGCGCTCGGCCGCGCGCGGTGCCGGATCGCTCTTCTGTCGCGCCACGGCCGCCGTTGCCGCGGCTTTGCGCTGCTTTCGCCGCGGCTGCGCTGGCCGCTCGCGCGGCTTTTGACTTGGCGCTTTGGCTTTGCGCTTGCGGCTGCGCTGAGCGCGCTTGCAGCTGCGCCTTGAAGTCGCGCTGCGTTTGCGGCCGCGGCGCTTCCGGCTTTGTCGCGGCCGCGATTGCTGTGCCAGACCCGCTTTTTGCCCTTGCCGGCGGCGATCTCGTCGATCGAGCGGCCGGTCGACGACCGACAGCGGCATTCTCTTCCAGAATATCCTTGCCGCGCGCCGCCGCGGGCTTCGTCGTCCTTGCCCTTGATCAGCAGCCAATTCTCGTGCCGGTCGTTGGCGCGGCCGTGCATGCGCACCAGATGCCAGCGGCCGTGCAGCTTCTCGCCGTCGAGATCGAAGATCGAGATGGCCCTTGGCATAGCCCTTGTGCGGATCGCCCTCCGGCATGCCAGCGGCCGCGATCCCAGATCATCACCGTGCCGCCGCCGTATTCGCCCTGCCGGAATGGTGCCCTCGAACGTGTTGTATTCGATCGGATGGTCCTCGACGTGGACGGCGAGCCGCTTCTCGCCGGGATCGAGGCTCGGGCCGCGGGTCACCGCCCAGCTCTTCATCACGCCGTCGAGTTCGAGCCGCAGGTCGTAATGCAGCCGGCGTGGCGGCATGCTTCTGGATGACGATAGCGGTCGCCGCCGCGCCGCCCCTTGCGGCCGCGCGGCTCGGAGGTGACGCCGAATTTTCGCTTTTTGCGGTAGATTTCGAGCGCCACGACGCCTCAACTCGCGCATCGCTAGAGCGCATTTGCCAGGCAGCAGCGGATAATTTCGACAAACTGCGTCGCAATTGGCCTGCGGTCGCCATGGCAAAAGCTGCCAGCCGCTACCATTACGTCCGTACATAAGACCAGTCGATAAGCCTGGCAGATTCTCGGAGTTCCATTGACGGCACTGCCTCAGGAACCGGTGCGGGCGAAATTGCGTTCCCTGCCTAGAATGGTGTAAAGACAGCGAAATTTGCGTAGTGCGTCGGTAACTGGGCGCGCATTCGAACCCCAATAAACGCCTTTAGGCCGATAAAAAGGAGCATAAGCGTGACGGTTCCCTCCAAGACCCCTTTGCTCGACCTCATCAAGACCCCGGACGACCTCAGGCGCCTCGAACCGAGCCAGTTGCGGCAGGTCGCCGACGAATTGCGCAAGGAGACGATCGACGCCGTTGCCGTGACCGGCGGCCATCTCGGCGCCGGCCTCGGCGTGATCGAGCTGACGGTCGCGCTGCATTACGTGTTCGACACGCCGCACGACCGGCTGATCTGGGACGTCGGCCACCAGGCCTATCCGCACAAGATCCTCACCGGCCGCCGCGACCGCATCCGCACGCTGCGCCAGGGCGGCGGCCTGTCCGGCTTCACCAAGCGCGCCGAGAGCGAATACGATCCGTTCGGCGCCGCGCATTCCTCGACCTCGATCTCCGCCGGCCTCGGCATGGCGGTCGCGCGCGACCTCGCAGGGCAAGCAGAACAACGTCATCGCCGTGATCGGCGACGGCGCGATGTCGGCCGGCATGGCCTACGAGGCCATGAACAATGCCGGCGCGATGAATTCGCGCCTGATCGTCGTGCTCAACGACAACGACATGTCGATCGCGCCGCCGGTCGGCGCGCTGTCGGCCTATCTCGCGCGCCGCGTCTCCGGCCGCGGCTATCATCGCGTGCGCAAGATCGTCCGTCAGATCGCCAAGCGCCTGCCGACGAAGATGCTCGAGCAGCGCGCGCTGGCGATGGAGGAATATGCGCGCGGCCTGGTCACCGGCGGCACGCTGTTCGACGAGCTCGGCTTCTTCTATGTCGGCCCGATCGACGGCCACAACATCGATCACCTGCTGCCGGTGCTGAAGAACGTGCGCGACATGAAGAACGGGCCGATCCTGGTCCACGTCGTCACGCAAAAGGGCAAGGGCTACGCGCCGGCGGAAAAATCCGCCGACAAGTATCACGGCGTCGTCAAGTTCGACGTCGCCACCGGCGCGCAGGTGAAATCGAAGCCGGCCGCGCCCGCCTATCAGAAGGTGTTCGGCGAAAGCCTGATCAAGGAAGCGCGCAAGGACGACAAGATCGTCGCCATCACCGCGGCGATGCCGTCCGGCACCGGCATCGACCTGTTCCAGAAGGAATTTCCCGAACCGCACCTTCGACGTCGGCATCGCCGAGCAGCACGGCGTGACGTTCTGCCGCCGGCCTGGCGACCGAAGGCTTCAAGCCGTTCGCCACCATCTATTCGACCTTCCTGCAGCGCGCCTACGACCAGGTCGTGCACGACGTCGCCATCCAGCGCCTGCCGGTGCGCTTCGCCATGGACCGCGCCGGCCTGGTCGGCGCCGACGGCCCGACCCATGCCGGCGCGTTCGACGTCGCCTATCTCGGCTGCCTGCCCGAATTTCGTGCTGATGGCGGCGGCCGACGAGGCCGAACTCGTGCACATGGTGGCGACCGCCGTCGCGATCGACGATCGGCCGTCGGCGCTGCGCTATCCGCGCGGCGAAGGCCTCGGCGTGCCGATGCCGGAGGAAGGCAAGCCGCTCGAGATCGGCAAGGGCCGCATCCTGCGCGAAGGCACCAAGATCGCGCTGTTCTCGTACGGCACGCGGCTCGGCGAATGCCTCAAGGCGGCCGACGAGCTCGCGGCCTACGGGCTGTCGACCACGGTCGCCGACGCGCGCTTCGCCAAGCCGCTCGACGTCGACCTGCTGCTGCGGCTGGCGCGCGAGCACGAGGTGCTGCTCACCATCGAGGAAGGCTCGATCGGCGGCTTCGGCTCGTTCGTGCTGCAGGCGCTCGCCGAGCACGGCGTGCTCGACCGCGGGCTGAAGGTCCGCTCGCATGGTGCTGCCCGACATCTTCATCGACCAGGACTCGCCGAACGCGATGTACGCCAAGGCCGGGCTCGACGCCAAAGGCATCGTCGCCAAGGCGTTCGAGGCGCTCGGCCAGAACATGCGCGGCGAGGTCGTGAAGCTCGCCGGCGCCTGAGCCGAGTCCACTGATTCGTCATGCCCGGCCTTGTGCCGGGCATCTCGATTCCGTGGCATGCCGCAGTCGATCGAGATGCCGGGACAAGCCCGGCATGACGGCGTATAATCATCCGCCATGACCACGCGCCAACGCGCCGATCGCCTGCTGGTCGCGCGCGGCCTGTTCGAGAGCCGCGCCCGCGCGCAGGCCGCGATCGCCGCCGGCCGGGTCACCGCCGACGGCGCGCCGGTGCGCAAGGCCTCGGAGGAAATCTCCGCCGCCGCGCTGATCGAGGCCGAGCCCGAGCATCCGTATGTCTCGCGCGGCGGCGTCAAGCTTGCGGCGGCGCTCGATCACTTTCGCCTCGACGTCGACGGGCCGCGTCTGCCTCGATGTCGGCGCCTCGACCGGCGGCTTTACCGAAGTGCTGATCGCGCGCGGCGCGCGGCGCGTCTATGCGGTCGATGTCGGCCGCGACCAGCTTCATCCGCGCCTGCGCGGCCGCGACGAGATCGTTTCGCTGGAGCAGACCGACATCCGCACGCTCGACCCGTCGCGGCTTCGCCGAGCAGCCGGACTTCGCCACCGTCGATGTGAGCTTCATCTCGCTCAAGCTCGTGCTGCCGGCGGTCGGCAATCTGCTCGAGCGCGCGCGCCACGCTGGTCGCGCTGATCAAGCCGCAATTCGAGGCGCAGCGCCGCGACATCAAGAAAGGCATCGTGCGCGATCCGGCCGTGCACGCCGCGATCTGCGACGACATCGCCGCGTTTCTGATCGTCGCTCGGCTGGCGCGTCGGCGGCGTCGCCCCATCGCCGATCCTCGGCGGCGACGGCAATCGCGAATTCTTCATCGAGGCCGAGCGTGGTTGAGCGGCTGGTGATCGACCGGCTCGGCCATCGCGGCGACGGCGTCGCCGACGGCGGCGCCGAGCCGATCTACGTGCCCGGCGCGCTGCCCGGCGAAACCGTCGAGGTCGAGACCGTGCCGGGCCATCCCGACCGGCGGCATCTGCTGCGCATCGACGCAGCCGAGCGCGCGAGCGCATCGCGCCGATCTGCCCGCATTTCGGCGTTTGCGGCGGCTGCGCCGTGCAGCACTGGAGACGCCGAGCACTATCGCGCCTGGAAGCGCGATCTCGTTGTCGAGGCGCTGCGGCAGGCCGGCCTCGACGCGCCGGTCGCCGACCTCATCGACGCCCATGGCGAGGGCCGCCGCCGCGCCGTTTTCCATGCCAGGCGCGGCGGCCATGACGTGCTCGAAGTCGGCTTCTCCGCCGCGCGCGCGCATCACAGTCATCCCGATCGACCGCTGCCCGGTTCTGGCCACAGCCTCGATGGCGCGCTGCAAGCCGCCTGGGCCATCGCCGAAGTGCTGCTGCCCGCCGGCAAGCCGCTCGACATCCAGGTCACCGCGACCGATGCCGGCCTCGACGTCGACGTGCGCGGCTCGGGGCCGCTGACGGCCGCTCTCACGGCGGCGCTGGCGCGCGTCGCCGCCACGCAGCGATCTGGCGCGGCTGACGCGCCACGGCGAACTGGTCGCGCAGCAGCGCGCGCCGACGCGTGCGGATGGGCACGGCGATCGTGCCGCTGCCGCCCGCGGCGTTCCTGCAAGCGACCGGCGAAGGCGAAGCCGTGCTGGCGCGGCTCGTCGCTTGCCGCTTGCGCCGGCGCCGAAACCGTCGCCGACCTGTTCGCCGGCGTCGGGCCGTTCGCGCTGCGGCTCGCCGAACAGGCGCGCGTCGTCGCCGTCGACGACGACGAGGCGGCGATCGCCGCGCTCAAACGCGCCGCCGCCGACTACCACCGGCCTCAAGCCGGTCGCGGCCGAACGGCGCGATCTGTTCCGCCGTCCGCTGGTGCCGGACGGAGCTCAACGGCTTCGACGCCGTCGTGTTCGATCCGCCGCGGCAAGGCGCGCGAAGCGCAGGCGCGCGAGCTTGCCGCAAGCCGCGTCCCGGTCATCGTCGCGGTGTCATGCAATCCCGGCAACGTTCGCGCGCGACTGCGCCATCCTGGTCGACGGCGGCTATCGGCTCGCCGCGGTCACGCCGGTCGATCAGTTCCGCTATTCGGCGCATGTCGAGATCGTCGCGCGGCTGGAGAAATGAGATCACGCCGCCGCTTTCTTCAGCCACACCTTGTTGTCGTGGAAGGCCGCGCCGCCGAATGGCGCGATGGGGTCGGCGCCGGTCAGCGTGTTGATGCCGCGGCCATCGGCATAGGCGGAATTGGGCCACAGCGATTCCGCGATCAGCACGCCGCGGCGCACGCCGTCGAACAGCCGGGCGTGCAGCCGCACCGCGCCGCGGCGGTTGCCGAGCACCACCGCGTCGCCGTCGGCGACTGTCGAGCGCGCCGGCATCCTCGGGATGGATCATCACCTCGGGCCGCCGCTCCCGGGCCAGCGAAGTCGGCGTTTCGGTAAACGTCGAATTGAGGAAGCCGCGCGCCGGCGACGTCGCCAGACGGAACGGATGTTCGGTGTCCGCTTCCTCGATCACGCCCCAGTGGTCGGGCAACGCCGGGATCGACGAGCAGTCATGGGTCCGGTGCCAGCGCATGAACGGCACGCTCGGCCAGTCCGGCTTGAAGCGGAATTTGCCGTCCGGATAGGCGAAGCCGTTGAGGTAATGCGCGGTTGCGAAATCCGGCTGGCAATCGATCCAGCGATTGGCCTCGAGCTCTGCAAGCGTGCCCCAGCCGGATTTTTGCAGCGTGCCGTCGATCAGCTCGCGCGGCGTCATGGCAAAGCCGGGATGCTCGGCGCCGAGCCGCTGCGCCAGCGCGCAGATCACGTCGTGGTTTGACCGGCACTCGCCCGGCGGCTCGATCAGCTTCGGCCCGAGCAGAATGTACTGGCTGCCGCCGGCCTGATAGATGTCGTCGTGCTCGACGAACATGGTCGCGGGCAGGATCGACGTCGGCCACCTTGGCCGTGTCGGTCATGAACTGCTCGTGCACGCACACGAACAGATCGTCGCGGGCAAAGCCGCGCTTGACCATCTCCTGGTCGGGCGCGACCGCAACCGGATTGGTGTTCTGGATGAGCAGCGCGGTGACCGGCGGCCGCCGCGCAGCGCGTCCGCGTCGCCGGTCAGGATCGCGCCGATGCGCGACTGGTCGAGCATGCGGATCGCGGGATCGCGCACGTCCTCGCCTTCGATCAAGCTTTTGTCGAAGTGGAAGATCGCCGCTGTTGTTGTGAAAGGCGCCGCCGCCCTCGTAGCGCCAGGCGCCGGTGACCGCGGCGATGCAGCTTGCCGCGTGCATGTTGACGGCGCCGTTGCGCGAGCGCGAGAATCCGTAGCCGAGCCGGAAATAAGCGCGCTTTCTTTCGCCGACGAGGCGCGGCGAAGGCTTCGATGGTCTCCGGCGGGCAGCCGGTGATCTGCGACGCCCATGCGGGATCGCGGCTGCGGACATGCGCGGCGAGCTCGCGCGGCGCATCGGTGTAGCGGTCGAGATAGTCCCAGTCGGCCTTGCCGTCGCGGAACAGGCAATGCATCACCGCGCAGGCCAGCGCGCCGTCGGTGCCGGGCCGGATCAGCACCGGCAAATCGGCCTGCCGCATCGTCGCGTTCATGTAGACGTCGACGGCGACGATCTTGGCGCCGCGCTCCTTGCGGGCGCGGGTCGCGTGCGTCATTACGTTGACCTGGGTATTCACCGCATTGGTGCCCCAGATCACGACCAGATCGGATTTCGCCATCTCGCGCGGATCGGGGCCGGCGAGAAGCCCGGTGCCGGCGATGAAGCCGGTCCAAGCCGAGTTGACGCAGATCGTGGAAAAGAACCCGGAATATTTCTTGGCGTGGCGCAGGCGGTTGATGCCGTCGCGCATGACCAGGCCCATGGTGCCGGCGTAGTAATATGGCCACACCGCCTCGGAGCCGTGGGCCTGTTCGGCGCGCACGAACTGTTCGGCGACGAGGTCGAGCGCGTCATCCCACGAGATCGGCGCGAATTCGCCGCTGCCTTTCGCGCCGACGCGGCGCAGCGGCCGCATCAGGCGATCGGGGTGATGAACGCGCTCGGCATAGCGCGCGACCTTGGCGCAGATCACGCCTGCCGTATAAGTATTCTCCTCGGCGCCGCGGACCCGGCCGATCGTACGCCCGTCGAAGACCTCGACCTCGAGCGCACAGGTCGACGGACAGTCGTGCGGACAGGCCGAAGCGGCGATGTGGGGGCGGACGGTCTGGTTCATAAGGTTCGCGCCTTCGCGGTGCCGCCGGACTCCAGGGCCACGACGCCGACCATAGCACAGAACCCGAACGAAGAAGCCGCCGATCGAGCGGTCTCGATGAAATTTTGAACCTCTTTATCCGTCAGCGCGAATTGCCGCGCCGTCACGGCCTCCAAGATTGCCGCCTCAAAAATTTGGAAACTCCGTGGTGCGCGCGCTCACGTCGGCATCCGGGAAGAAACAGAGGAGAACGAGCGGCTCGCTCCAGGTATTGCGCGTCATGTGCTTCTCGTTGGGCGGGATGAGCACGATATCGCCGGGCCTGATTGGAATTTCGCCGCTCTCGGCGGCTGTCACGCCGGTGCCCTTCAATACATAAATGCATTCTTCGAAACCGTCGTGCAGATGCGGGCCGCGCGGCTTATCGCCCGGTTTATATGGCGCGATCTCCGCGATGCGCAGCGTGAGCCGCGATCCTGTTTCCCCCGAAACAGGCTCAAGCGAAACGCGCCCCGGCAGGCCCAACCGCTTTGCATCCGACTGCTTGAACAAGCGCGCCATTATCTGGCCTGCCGAAGCTGCCTGATTTCCGCCGTGCCGCTTTGCACCGCGTCAAGCTGACGAAAAATCTCGCGGGCGTCGCGCGCGATGGCATCGGCGATGTCGATCAGCATGCGTTGGCCCTTTTCCGCGGTCGCGTGTTGCGGGCTGCCGAACCAGCCGGTTGGAGCGATCGATCGGATATCGGTCAGCACCGGCTGAAAGGTTCTGGTGCGTCGCAGCCGATCCATCTTGTGACCGTGCGCAGGGTCGGACGAATAGTCGATGCGATCGAGATGAACGAGTTCCGGCCGATGCGCCAGGATCGCCAGCGCCTCGATCTCGCCGCCATGGGTCAATCCGTTGCACGAATGGCCGTAAAGCTCCTCCGCCACGTAGCACGCCTGAGCGGTAATCACGGTCATGCCGTGCTCGCGGTGCAGCGCTTCCGCGGCAATGGCGAGCGCCGGGATGTTACCCTCGTGCCAATTGAGGATAAGGAGATACTTCGCGCCGTGCACCGCGGTCGAAACGCAGGTTTCGGTCATCACGCGGATATAAGTGTCGGGACTGAGCGTGATGGTGCCCTCGAACGGCATATGCATCGGCGTGACGCCGAACGGCGTTGCCGGCAGCACCAGGCCGTCCATCCGCTCCGCGACGGCGTGGCCGATGGCGCCGGCGGCGAACGTATCGGTGCCGGCGGGCAGATGCGGACCATGCTGCTCGACGCTGCCGCACGGCAGGATCACCAGCGGATTTTTCTTCAGTTGCGCCGCGATTTCCGGCTGCGTCAGCTCGATGAAAAACCGGTTAGGCAACATGACGATTTCTTTGCGCGAGCTTGCGGTGCGATTCCGCGATCAGATCGGCGATGGCGACAGCCTGCCCCTGTCTCTCGATCGACAGCAGGGCCGCGTAGACGATCGCAATGGCGACGTTGCCGTTGCGTGCGTTCAGCTCATTGGGCTTTCCGGTGCGGCAACTGTCCGCGAACATGTCAAGCTCGGCCCGGAACATGTCGCTCTCCGGAACCTTGAGCTCTTCGCGCTTGCCGTAGCCGTCCTTGCCGCGCTGGATATAGAGCGTTGAAGTCTCGTGCAGCTTGTCCGGCGTGTCCCAGGTTGCGAAATCGATTTCGGAGTGCATCAGCCCCTTCGAGCCGAACACGCGAACGGCAAAAATGCCCGGCGACGTCCATGACGAACCGACATAGCCGATCTTGCCGTCGGCGAACTTGAGCAGTGTCATCGACTGATCGTCGACCTCCGCGCCGACCGGCGACAACTTCGAGGCCATCGAACTTGCCGCGGCGATCTCGCCGCCGAGATAGTGCAGCACGTCGAACTGATGGATCGCGAGTTGCGACAGCGGACCGCCGGGCGCCTTGTCCTTGTACCAGCGCCAGGCTTTGGGCGTCAGTTCGAGGGCGCGTTCATTGGAGAAATTGGCCTCCATGAAGGCTACACGGCCAAGTTCGCCGGCGTCGATCAGTTCGCGGATCATTGCGGATGCCGGCCATCAGCCGCGCGCTATGCCCCACCGTAACGGTGACGCCGTACAGCTTCTCCAGCGCCTCGATTTCAAGTCCGTCTTCGAGCGTGGCGGCGATCGGCTTCTCGGTATAGACGTGCTTGCCGGACTTCGCGACCTCGCGCGCAAGCGGCAGATGCTGCTCGTTCGGCACTGTCAGGAGGATGCCTTTGATCGTAGGGTCGGCCAGCATGCGGGAAAGGTCCGGCGCGCAAGTGATCCCGAGCTCGCGCTGAAAAGCCGATCGGTTGTCTTCGCTGCGGCTGTATCCGGCGACGATTTCCAAGAGGTCCGATTTGCGGGCAGCCCGGGCGAGCACCTTGGCCCAGCGGCCGAGACCGACAATTCCGACTTTGACGCGATTGGTAGGCATGAATGCTCCAACTTCGTGCCGAAGATAGCATAGCCCGTCTCGAACCGCGCCCTACTTCGCTTGCGCTGCGGCAAGGCCGTCGTGCCGCTTCAGCTCGGATGCCGCCCCCCAATATTCAAAATAGTCGTGGGGGCAGTGATCGAGCGCAGACTGGAATAACGGCCGAGCGGCGGCCGGCGCGCGCTTGCCGAGCTGATAGATGCCGACGAAGAAATCGGCCTCGCAAACCTGCCCGGCCTGGGTGCTCTGTGGACCGGCGGCCGCGGCCTTTACAGTTTCCTCGGGCGAGAGCGAGCCGAGAAACAGCGCCATGGCCGGCCCCGGCCATTTGCTCTGGTCGATGCTCTTGGCATTTGCGGCCAGTTCGTCGGCGTCGTTCTGTCCGGCCTGCACACGGGCGACATGAAGCCAGAGGACGTAATAGGGCTCGGCCGGATTGAGCTCGACGGCCATGGCGGCATCGTTGGCGGCAGCGCCCGGATCATTGGTGACAAATTCGGCGACCGCGCGCCGGAAATAAAGATTGGCGTTGTCCCGCGCCTTGCCGGTCCCGATCGCCTGGCTTAACGCCGTCACCGCCTCCGCCGGCCGTCCCAGATTGAACAGCACGGCGCCGAGCTTGTCGTCCGTGATCGCAAGATCGCGCTGCCAGCCTTCATTCGCCGGATTGGATTTCGTCAGGCGATCGAACATCGCAAGAGCAGCCTGATAGGACGCCAGCGCCGCTGGCAGATCGCCCTTGCTTTCCTCCACACTGCCGACGTTGTTCTGAGCGACGGCGAGGTCGCGTTGCCACTTGGCGTTGCGCGCATCGGTCTTCGCCAGACGGTCGGCGATGGCGAGTGCGGCCTGGAACGAGGTCAGCGCCGCCGCGAGATCGTTCTCCTTCCACTGCACGCCGGCCACATAGACGTATGTCAACTCGAGCGAGCGTTGCCAGACCGCATTGCCGGGCGCCGCTTTGGTCAAGGTGTCAATGATGGCAAGCGCGCCTTGCAGCGACGTCAGCGCTGCGGGGAAGTCTTGTTGCGCTTTCTGCACGATGCCGATGTCGCGATACGAGTCCGCCAGATCGCTTTGCGCGCTGGCGTTGCCCGGTGCGGCCTGCGCCAGGCGCTTCATGATGACATTGGCGGCCTGGTAAGCGGCGAGCGCTCCCGCCAGGTCGCCCTGCGCCATCTTCACGCCGCCAATCACACTTTCAGATATGGCAAGATTGCGTTGCCAATCGGCATTTCCGGGATCGGCCTCGGCAACACGCGCGACGATAGCGTGAGCGGCATCGAATGACGCGAGCGCCGCCGCCAGATCGCCCTGCCGCTCCTGCGCCTCGCCGACCTTGTGGTGGGCAAATGCGACGTCCATCTGCAACGACGCATTGCTGGGATCGGAAACGGCCAGCCGGGTGACGATGGCAAGATCGGACTGATATGAGCTCAACGCTCCTGGCTCATCGCCCTCGTCCATTTGCACATCGCCGATCTTGCGATACGAGATCGCCAGATCACTTTGCCACTCGGCGTTACCGGGATCGGACTTCGCCAGGCGATCGGCGATGGCGATGTCGGCCTGATAGGACGCTTGCGCGGCCGTCAGATCGCCCTGCGCCACTTGCACGTTGCCCGCCTTGGTAAGGGCAATCGATAGCACTCGCTGCCATCGGGTATTGCCGGGATCAGACTTAGTCAGCGGCTCGATGATGGTCCGTTCGGTCTGAAACGCGACGAGTGCTTCTGGCAGATGCCCCAACGGCACTTGCACATCGCCAATCTTCTCGTACGACACCGCCAAATCGTGCTGCCAGTCCGCATTGCCGGGATCGGACTTGGCCAACCGGTCGATAATCTCGAGACCGGACTGATACGAAGCGAGCGCCGCCGCGAGATCGCCCTGGGCCGATTGGGCGTTGCCGATTTCGCTGTAGGAAACCGCCAGATCGCTCTGCCAGCCGGCATTGCCCGGATCGGCCTTCGCCAGACGGTCGCGGATGGCGAGGCTCGCCTGATAGGAGGCCAGCGCCGCCGCCAGATTGCCCCCGTCCTTCTGCGCGTCGCCGACGCGGTCGTAAGCCACAGTCAGATTACGCTGCCAGTCGGTGTTGCCGGCATCGGCCTTGGCGAGATGCTCACTGATCGCGAGTTCGGTCTGATAAGAGGCGAGCGCCGCCGACAGATTGCCCTGTTCCTTCTGCACATCGCCGACATTGTCGTAGGAGAGCGCGAGATCATCCTGCCAGCGACTATTGTTGGGATCGGATTTCGTCAGCCGCTCCACGATGGCAAGGCTCGTCTGATAGGAAGTAAGCGCGGCCGGCAGATTGCCTTGCGCCACCTCGACATTGCCCACTTTGCTGTGCGCGACCGACAGGGCGTGCTGCCAATCGGTGCGGCCGGGATCGGATTGCACCAGGCGATCGGTGATGGCGAGGCCTGCCTGATATGATGTCAGCGCTGCCGGCAGATTGCCTTGCGCAACCTGCACGCTGCCGATGTCGGTATGGGCCGATGCCAGCGCCTGCTGCCGGCTGCTGTCGTTGGGGTTGGCCTGGACCAGCCGGTCGGCGATGGCGAGGTCGCCCTGGTACGACTGCAGCGCGTCCGCGAGCTTGCCCTGCGCCACCTGCACATCGCCGACCATGCCGTCGATAGCCGCCAGCGCGCCCTGGTAGTCGGTGCTGCCCGGATGCTGCGCCACCAGGGTTTGCAGGATCTGCTGTCCCTGCTTGGCGGCCGCCAGCGCGTCCTGGGTTTCGCCGAGCGTCAACAGCGTGAGCGCGCTCTCGTGCAGCGCGACCGCCTGGCTGCGCCGCAGATCGGCGCTGGTTTCGCCCGAACCCAGGAGTTGATCCTGCAGCTTGCGGGCGCGGTCGAGAATGTCTTTGACGGTTGCCGCCGGCACGCCGACGACGTCGCGGAATTTCTGCGCCAGATCGAACACCAGGCTGTTGGCGGTGCCGGTCGCCAGCGTCAAGGTGTGCTCGGCGCGCTGCCGCTGCGTCTCGGCCTGACGCCGGCTCACTTCCGCGAAAACCGCGAGCGCGATGGCGACAACAGCGACGGCGAGCGAGCCGCCGACCCAATAGCGTTGCCGCGAGGTCGCGGCGCGCCGGCTCGCCCGGATGAAATCCTGATGCAAGTCGGTCGGCGCGTTGGCGTCCGGCGGGCGGCGGTCGAGCCAGCGCTCGGCGGCTTCGAGGTCGGCACCGCGCAAGGTCGCGCTGTTGCTGCGCCCCTCTTCGTCCCAGTGCCGCGCCAGTTCGCCGAGACGGGTATGCTCGCGCACCCAGGGAAGGTCGGTATTGAGCGCCGTGCCGAGTGCCACCAGCGCCGCGTCCTTGTCGTCGCTGTCGGTCAGGAACACCCAATTGAGCCGGGCCAAGGCCGGCGGCGCATCGGCGTCCGGGATGCGCCGCGTTACCACCGGCAGGATCCGCTTGCCGAGCCTGGTGCTCTCTTCCAGCTCCCAGCCGCAGACCGGCGAGGCGACCGAATCCGGACTGATGCAGAAGACCACCGTGTCGGCGGTGGCGATCAGCCCGGCAAGACGCTCCTTCCAGGGTTCGCCCGGCGCAATATCTGTCTTGTCAAGAAAGGCGTCGAAACCGCGCGCCGCGAGCGCGCCGACCATCATCTGCGCAAAAGCCATGTCCTTGCGCGAATAGGACACGAACACCTTGGCGCGATTGCCGGCCGCAGCCATAACCAGCGGCGCGGTCACTTGCTCATTCATAGTCCGTCGTCCAGCGCGCGGATGATCGCCAGCGTCGCCGCAGCATAGCACGGCCGGACGTGTTAACTACTTGGCCTGCGCCCCGGCCGGATGATCCAGCCGTCTGAGTTCAAGCGCAGCGGCAATGCTCTCGACGAAGATATGTGGGCAGTGATCCGCAGCGGATTGCAACAATGGCCGGGCCGCCGCCGGTGCGCCTTTCCCGATCTGAAAAGCGCCGATGTAGAAATCGGCCTCGCACGACTGGCCGGCACGCTTGTCCGGCGCCGCCGATGCGGCAGCGGCTTTTGTCTCATCGGGATTCTTCGAGCCGAGAAATAGCGCAACCACCGGCCACGGCCATTTGCCATCATCGAGGTTCCTGGCGTTGGCGGCCATCTCATCGGCATCGTTCTGACTGGCCCGCATCCGGATGATGTGGAGCCAGATGACATAATAGGCGTCTGCCGGCTTGAGCTTCAGAGCCATCGCTGCATCGTCCGCCGCGGCCGCGCCGCCCGCATAGAGCCCGACGAGGCCGCGTCGCCAGTAGAATTCGGCGGTATCGGGCGCGTGGCCGATTTGAATCGCGGCGCTGAAACTGCTCTGGGCGTCATCGAAACGGCCCAAGGCAAACAGCGCTTGGCCGACTTTATCATCGGCGATCGACAAATCGCGCTGCCAGCCGGCGTTGCTGGTATCCGACTTCGCCAAGCGGTCCATGATGGCGAACATGGCCTGATAGGAGGCGAGCGTGGCCGCAAAATCGCCCTGTGTCAGTTGCATGTTGCCGACTCTGTTGTACGAGACCGACAAGTCGCGCTGCCACGCGGTGTTGCCGGGATCGGACTTCACCAGAGTATTCCTGATGGCGATGCTCGCCTGATAGGCGGTCACGGCCGCCGGGAGGTCGCCCTGCGCCCTGTAGACGTCGCCGACATAATCGTAGGTCATCGCCAGATCGCGCTGCCAGACAGTGTTGCCGGCATCGGATTTCACCAAGCGATTCATGATGGCGAGGCTCGCCTGGAACGAGGCAAGCGCGGCCGGCAAATCGTCTTGCGCCCTTTGCACGTCGCCGATCCTCACATCGGCAACCGCGATGTCGTGCTGCCAGCCGGCATTGCCGGGATCGGCGGCCGCCAAGCGTTGCATGATGGTGTAACCGGCCTGAAAGGAGGCGAGCGCGTCTGCCCGGTTGCCCTGCGCCACCTGCACGTTGCCGACCTGGTTGGCGGCCACCGCCAGATCGCGCTGCCATCCGGCATTGCCGGGATCGGACTTCGCCAGGCGGTCCGCGATGGCGAACTCCGCCTGATAGGATGCCAGCGCGGCCGGCAGATCACCCTGCGCCGACTGCACGTCTCCCATTCTCGCATACGAAATCGACAGGTCGCTCTGCCACTCGGTATTGCCCGGATCCGACTTCGCAAGGCGGTCAGCAATGGCGAAGCCGGCCCGATACGAGGTCAGCGCGCCCGGCAGATTGCCCTGCGCCACCTGCACGTCGCCGACCTTATTGTCGGAAATAGACAGATCGCGCTGCCAGCCGGCATTGCCGGGGTCTGACTTCGTCAACCGATCCCTGATTGCGAGGCCGGCCTGAAAGGAATCCAGCGCGGCCGACAGATTGCCTTGCGCCATCTGCACGTCGCCGATCCTGTCCTCCGACACCGACAAGCCGCGCTGCCACTCGGTGTTGCCGGGATCGGACTTGGCCAAGCGCTCCGCGATGGCGCGGCCAGACTGATAGGAGGCCAACGCGGCCGCGAGATTGCCCTGGTACACTTGCACGTCGCCGACCTTGCCGTATGAGATCGACAGATCGCTCTGCCACTGGGCATTGCCGGCGTCGGCCTTCGCTAGGCGCCGGCGAATGGCGAAGCTCGCCTGGTACGAGGCCAATGCGGCCGCTAGATTGCCCTGCTTCGCCTGCACGGTGCCGACTCGATCGTACGAGATTGAAAGGTCACGCTGCCAGCCGGCATTGCCTGGATCGGACTTTGTCAGCCGCTCCATGATGGTGACATCAGCCTGGTACGAGACGAGCGCCGCCGGCAGATTGCCCTGCAACGCCTGCACGTCGCCGACGTCGTCGTGCGACACCGCCAAATCGCGCTGCCAGTTCGCATTGCTGGCATCGGACTTCGCCAGGCGTTCCATGACGTCGAGACTGTTCTGAAAGGAAGTCAGCGCGGCTGGCAAATTGCCTTGCTCATCCTGAACACGGCCGACTTTTGCATATGACACCGAAAGGTTGCGCTGCCAGGCGGTATTGCCGGGATCGGACTTCGTCAAGCGGTCCCTGATGGCGAGGCTCGTCTGATAGGACGCGAGCGCGGCCGGCAGGTTGCCTTGGTCCCTCTGAACATTGCCGACCTGTTCATGGGCAACCCCCAAATCGCCCTGAAACTCGGAATTGCCGGGATTGGCCGCCGCCAAGCGGTCGGCGATGGCGAGGCCCGCCTGATACGAGGTCAGCGCGGCCGGCAGATTGCCCTGTGCCACCAGTACGTCGCCGATTTTGCCGTCGGCAATCACCAGATCGGTCTGCGCAAGGGTGTTGTCGGGAGCGGCCTTCGCCAAACGGTCGCGAATGGCGAGGGTCGCCTGATAAGAGGTCAGCGCGGCCGACAGATCGCCCTGCGCGGCCTGCACCTCGCCGACATTGTAATACGCCACCGACAATTCGCGTTGAAAGTCGGTGCTGCCGGGTTGCTGCGCCACCAGAGCCTGGAAGATGTCCTGCGACTGCTTCGCTGCGGCGAGCGCGCCCGCGGTGTCGCCGACGGCGAGCAGCGTGACGGAGGTTTCGCCCAATGCCGCTGCCTGGCTGCGGCGCAGATTTGGGCTCGATTCGCCCGAGCCCAGGAGTTGATCCTGCAGCTTGCGGGCGCGGTCGAGAATGTCTTTGACGGTTGCCGCCGGCACGCCGACGACGTCGCGGAATTTCTGCGCCAGATCGAACACCAGGCTGTTGGCGGTGCCGGTTGCCAGCGTCAAGGTGTGCTCGGCGCGCTGCCGCTGCGTCTCGGCCTGACGCCGGCTCACTTCGGCGAAACCCGCCAGCGCGATGGCGGCAACAGCGACGGCGAGCGAGCCGCCGACCCAATAGCGCTGCCTTGTTGTCGCGGCCCTACGGCTCGCCCGGATGAAATCCTGATGCAAGTCGGTCGGCGCGTTGGCATCGGGCGGGCGGCGGTCGAGCCAGCGCTCGGCAGCTTCGAGGTCGGCGCCGCGCAACGTTGCGCTGTTGCTGCGCCCCTCTTCCTCCCAGTGCCGCGCCAGTTCGCCGAGACGGGTATGCTCGCGCACCCAGGGAAGGTCGGTATTGAGCGCCGTGCCGAGTGCCGCCAGCGCCGCGTCCTTATCGTCGCTGTCGGTCAGGAACACCCAGTTGAGCCGGCCCAAGGCCGGCGGCGCATCGGCGTCCGAGATGCGCCGCGTTACCACCGGAAGGATGCGCTTGCCGAGCCTGGTGCTCTCTTCCAGCTCCCAGCCGCAGACCGGCGAGGCGACCGAATCCGGACTGATGCAGAAGACCACCGTGTCGGCGGTGGCGATCAGCCCGGCAAGACGCTCCTTCCAGGGTTCGCCTGGCGCAATATCCGTCTTGTCAAGAAAGGCGTCGAAACCGCGCGCCGCGAGCGCGCCGACCATCATTTGTGCAAAAGCCATGTCCTTGCGCGAATAGGACACGAACACCTTGGCGCGATTGCCGGCAGTAGCCGTGACGGGTGCCTTAAGCGCCTGCTGATCCATCTTTCATCCTCACCCCCGCGGCCGCTATTTGATGCCGTAGCGCGCCAAATTATCAGTTCCGCTACGCGCGCGTGAGAGCGTTTCGCGGCCAAAGAGATTAAATGTGCGTAAGGTGCGCGGGATCGGCTGCCCGTTTTCGGCCGCTTGCCGGAATGGCGACCGGTCAATTCCCCCAGCGCTCCTGCCACATGCGCTCGCCGATGGTGCAGGAGATGCGCGGCGCGCTCGATGATGCGGGCACGATGCGCGGCGCCGAATCGCGCCCGGCCACTTCCTGCACCAGCTTGGTGCGGATCGCCTCAGTGAACTTTTCGCGTTCCTTGATCGGGATCACGAAGGAGCCCGGGCCGCCGATGACGCAATCGTCGTAATAGATGTCGAGATTCTCGATATCCATCGCCAGGACATTCGGCTTCTTGAGCATGATGGGCAGGCCGTTGATGGTGATGCCTTTGGCCAGAACCTGGTCGCGGATGAGCGTCACCGGCGGACCGTTGTTGTTGGCGCCGTCGCCCGACACGTCGATGACGCGGCGGATGCCTTGATAGCCGCTTGAATCAAACAACGACTGGGCAAACATCAGCCCGCCCGAAATCGACGTGCGCGAGGCGCGCCGATAGGGCGCGTGCGCAAGCTCGGCGGCGACCGCGCCGGCGGATTCCGGCCCGTCGATCAGCCGCCAGGGCAAGAGGATTTTCTGATCGCCGACATTGGCCCACTCGAAATAGGTGATGGCGATGCGGCCGTTGGGGCCGGCCTTCAGCGCCTGCATGAACTCGCGCGAGGTCAGCGCCTGAACGTAACCCTCGCGCTGCAGCGCCTGCTCGTCCGGATCCATGGAATAGGAGACGTCGACCGCAAGCACGACTTCGCTGTCGACGGCGATCGCGCCGCCGCCCTGCGCCAACCTCGGCGTGGAAATCGGCGCAGCGTTGCCGCCGAACCCGCCGATCATGATGGCAACCAAAATCAGCGCCGCGAACAGCGTGGATACGAGCACGCGCATCAAAACCTCCCTCACACGCCGGCATGGTGGCACGCGCACCTCATCCGGAAGCCTGTCAGATGCGCAACGCATGGTCGGCATGGGTATAGGGCAGCTTCAATGCGTCGGCGACGGCGCGGTAGGTGATGTGGCCGTCGTGCACGTTGAGGCCGTCGCGCAAATGCTGGTCTTCGGCGAGCGCGCGGCGCCAGCCCTTGTCGGCCAGCGCCAGCACAAACGGCGTCGTCATGTTGCTCAGCGCGAAAGTCGAGGTGCGGGCCACCGCACCCGGCATGTTGGTCACGCAATAATGCACGACGTCGTCGACGATGTAGGTCGGGTGCGAGTGGGTCGTCGGTCGCGAAGTCTCGGCACAACCACCCTGGTCGATGGCGACGTCGACGATCACCGAGCCCGCCTTCATCGCCTTTACGGTTTGCGCCGAGATCAATTTCGGCGCGGTCGCGCCCGGCACCAGTACGGTGGCGATGACAAGATCGGCGCGGCGGCACAAAACCTCCACCACGTCGCGGGTAGAGAACAGGGTACGCACGCGGCTGCCCAGTTGGGCGGCGATGCGGCGCAGCGCCTCCGGGTTGCGGTCGAGCACCGCGACATCGGCGCCCATGCCGGATGCGATCAAGGCCGCGTTCGATCCGGCGACGCCGCCGCCGAGAATGACGACGCTCGCTGCGGAAACGCCCGGAACGCCGGAAAGCAGCACGCCGCGGCCGCCGTTTTCCTTTTCGAGACAGCGCGCGCCGACATGCGGCGCCATGCGGCCGGCGACTTCCGACATCGGCGTGAGCAAAGGCAGCGCACCTTCCGGGCCGGTCACCGTCTCGTAAGCGATCGCGGTGACGCCCGACGCTAAGAGGTCTTCACTCTGCGTGCGATCGGGCGCGAGATGCAGATAAGCGAACAGCACCTGCCCGCGCCGCAGCTTCTTGCGTTCCGCTGCAAGGGGCTCCTTGACTTTCACGATGAGCTCGGCGCGATCGAACACGGCGTCGGCGTTGGCGACGATCTCGGCGCCCGCGGCCTGATAGTCGCCATCGGGCAGGCCGGCGCCCAGTCCGGCAGCGGTTTCGACCACGACCTGATGGTCCTTCTCGGTGAGCTCGCGCACTGTCGAGGGCACCAGCGCGACGCGATATTCGTTGTCCTTGATCTCCTTCGGTACGCCGACCAGCATGCCGCACCTCTTGCGCTACATCACATAGAGCCGATCCGGCAGCTCGTTGGGCGAGCCGTCGGGCGGTGCGTACACCGCGAGCACATTGCCGCAGCGCTCGATTGCGGCCGTGAAGCCCGCGGCGATGCGGCCATCACGCATGTGAGCAATGAGCGCGTCGATCGCGGCCTGCCACTCTGCATTATGGACTTTTTGCGCAATACCGTCGTCGGCGATGATGCGCGCGTAGTGCTCCGCGAGCGACACGAAGATCAGTACGCCGGTGCGGTGCATGGTATGGGAGATTTGGCGCACGACGAACTGATCGAGCGCGGCGCGATGCGCCTGCGCCCGCCGCACCGCGCGCGGAACGAGCGCCATGCGCAGCGGCCTCCAGGAGAATACGAGTGCGGCGACGATAAAGACCGCGATCTGCAGCAAAAAAATCCGCTGCACGCTCCACTCCGTGAAAAAGATAAGCGGCCATGGAGCGAAGAGCGCCAGCGCGCTGGCCCACAGAATCGGAACGTGAGAATAGTTCGAGGATGCGTGCGCGAGGACGCAAACGATCTGGCCGCAGGTGCGCCGTTCTGCCGCTTGGATCGCAGCCGAGATCGCCTCGTGATCCTCGCGCGTCAATTGCATCACCAACTCCCTGACGCCCCGCCGCCGCCGGACGAACCGCCGCCGCCGGAAAAGCCGCCGCCGAAACCACCCCCGCCGGAAAATCCCCCGCCAGAGCCCCACGTCGAGCCGCCATAGGGCACGAAGACGCCGCGGCCGCCTCGGTTCACCGTTCGACCTGCTGCCGTGCCGTTCGCATGGCCGATTAGGTACCAGCAGATGAAGATCATGAGCGCAAAGAACAGGATTGGAAACAGACCGTCAAAAACTTTGCCCGGATCGTCTTGGCGGACGCTCACCTTTCGTTGCCACTCTGCGCTGTCGCCGCTGAGCACGCTGATGATGCCGTCGACGCCGCGTTCGATGCCACCGGAAAAGTCGTTCGTCTTGAAGCGCGGAATGATCGCGCTGGAGATGATGACCGACGACAGCGCGTCAGTCAGCGTGCCTTCAAGGCCATAGCCGACCTCGATCCGCACCTTGTGTTCGCTCGGCGCGACCAGGAGCAGCACGCCGTTGTTCTTCTGCGCCTGACCGAGCTTCCAGTAGCGGAACAGTTCATTAGCGTAGGTCTCGATGTCGCCGCCTTGCAGCGATTTCACCGTGGCGACGACGAGCTGGATGCTCGATTTGTCCTCGAGGTCCTTGAGCTTCGCCTCGACGTCGCTGCGGCTTTCCGCCGTCATGACGTTGGCCTGATCGACCACGCGGCCGGTCAGTTGCGGAAAGGTGAAAGCCGCGAAGGCGAGAGTGGAGAGAAAGCAGAGGACGGCCAAGCAAGCCGTGCCGGGGCCGAGCGCGATGGAGAGCCCGGTATCCATAACCCCAGTCCGTGAATATGGCTTCCGGGCCCGCCGCTTCGCGCTGCACTGCATCCTTGAAATCTTTGCATATTTCGGCAGGTTCCACACTCTATTACACACTCTTGTTTTGACTCTTCGTGACCCAGCCTGGAGGGCCGCTCCGACAGTGCGCCATGCCTCGAAGGCGCTGTGCGGCGGCGCCGTGAGCAAGGACAACACGGTGAGCCGGGTTTGGCGCAAGGGGAAGGCCGGACTGGGACGCCTGGAAGGCCCGTTCGCTGGCCGACAAGCGGGTTGTGCGGCTTATTCTCGCTGGCATGGTGTAGACGTGCGGCCCGACCACAAGGCAACCACCATCTCGCTGCTGGTCGTCCTTGGCGTGCGGATGGTCAGAAGGTGCTGCTCGCGGACAAGGCCATGGGCGGGGGGAGAGCAGTGACTGCCTGGCGAAGCGTCCGCGACGATCCGATCGGCCGCGGCTTTTGCCGCCCCGACCTTCCGGACCGCTGCCCCCGACGCGCCGATGCCTGTCAGAGACCAAATTCGCGGTGCAAAATCCCCCCGGCAGCGGCCGGCATCAGACCGGCATCAGGCGATACTGTTGCACGATAAACATGTATTTGATACGCATGTTGGCTGCGGGGCGCCGACACCGCCAAAACGGGCCGTGACCGGGGCAGATCGAGGAACGATGGAGCCGAGAAAACCATCCGCCCGAAGTTCGGGGTTCGTCCGGGGAATCCCCGTTTTCCCTGACCCTCCATTACCGCTGGGAGCGATTCAGCGATGACGGCAAATACATTTCGGATGAACAAGATTCTCGGCCTGGTGCTGGGAACCTTATTGTTCCTGCAAGCGCTGCACATAATCGACGTGGGCTTAACCCGGGGCAGCGTAATACCAAAAACGGGCTCTGAAGTCGCCGTCAAGGGGGAGCAGCCGGCCGAAGGTGGGGCGGCCCCTGGCGCGCAGTCGATCGACAGCCTGCTTGCCAACGCCTCCGCCAAACGCGGCGCGCAGATCGCCAAGCAGTGTGAGATTTGCCACAACGTCCAGGAAGGCCAAGGCGCCAAGATCGGCCCCGACCTCTACGGCGTCGTCGATCGCCCGGTCGCTTCGGTAGCGGGGTTCAACTATACCCCCGCCTTGAAGGCCAAGGGCGGCAAATGGACCTTCGCGGCGCTCAACAAATGGCTGACCGATCCGCGCGCCGACGTTCCCGGCACGGCCATGACCTTCGCAGGCCTGCCGAGCGAGAAGCAGCGCGCCGACGTGATCGCCTATCTCGATACGCTCGCGAAGGACCCAGTGCCGCTGCCGAAGGCTCAATAAGACCTGCCTAAGCTCGGCATCGCTGCGGGTCTGCGGAGAACCAAAGGTCTTGGCCCGGCTCGTCGTCCGGCGTGATCCAGTGGTGCGCCTCGGACCAAACGCATCGAGCCGAAGATGTCGATCGGCCCGTTATCTGCCCTCGCGGGTGAGCTTTCGCATCCTGTCGGCGAACGAAGCCGCGATTGACATCACGATTTTGCCGTCGGCCAGCCGGGCCGGCCCGGCGTGAACACGCAATAGCCGGGATCGGATTTGTCGGGGATGGAACGCCGAGGGCGCAGCGAAGACCAGGGCTTCCTTGGCATTATCGAGCGTCGCTGAAGGTGACGCGGGCCTCCTCGGTGCCGACGAGCCCAATCAGGACCGCGAACACGAGCAGCGCCGCCGCCAGCAGCCCAAGCCACGATCGTCGTGCCTGGGGCGTGTCTACCCGCATTCTCATGGCTCGCTGTCGCTCTCGAAACGGGTTTCGGCAGCCTTGTGGTAGTATTGCAACGCGATCATCAGGCCCTTCATCGGCCGCAACGGCCCCAGTGTGACAATGAGGATCAAGGGCAGCCAAAGCGCCGCGTGGACCCAATAGGGCGGCCGATACACCGCCTCGGTCACCAAGGCGGCCCCGACTACGATGAAACCGGCAAGGAACATGATGAATACGGCCGGGCCGTCGCCGGAATCGGCAAAGCCGTAATCGAGCCCGCAGACCTCGCAACGCGGCCGCAACGTCAGGAAGCCCGCAAACAGCTTGCCTCGGCCGCAGCGCGGACAGCGGCAGCGTAGGCCAGCGCCAATCGCCCCTGAGAGCGCAGTGATCATGTTCCTGTTTCCTGGGCGCAGCGCAGCACGGAGCGCAACGCGCGGCGTGATGCGCTGCAGACCCGGGATCGTTCGAAACTCCGAGCTTGTCGCGATCCCGGATCAGCGGTGCGCGTCATCCGGGAAACGTCTAGCCCGTTGATGTCCTACCCGGCGTGGGCGCCGCCGCCCCACACATAGATGCAGGCGAACAGGAACAGCCAGACCACGTCGACGAAGTGCCAATACCAAGCGGCGAACTCGAAGCCGAGATGCTGCGTCGGCTTGAACTGGCCGGCCATCGCACGGCACAGGCAGACGATCAGGAAGATCGAGCCGATGATGACGTGAGCGCCGTGGAATCCGGTCGCCATGAAGAACGTGGCGCCGTAGATGTTGCCCGAATAGTGGAACGCGGCATGCATGTATTCCCAGGCCTGGACGCCGGTGAAGGTCAGGCCCAGCGCGATGGTCAAGACCAATCCCCACACCAAGCCCTTGCGGTCGTTCTCGAGCAGCGCATGATGCGCCCAGGTCACCGTCGTGCCCGAGGTGAGCAGGATCAGTGTGTTGAGCAGCGGCAGATGCCAGGGATCAAAGGTCTCGAGGCCCTTCGGCGGCCAGACGCCGCCGGTAAAGGCAATCCGGCCGACGTCCTGGATCTGGTCCGGAAACAGCGCGGTGTTGAAGTAGGCCCAGAACCAGGCGACGAAGAACATCACCTCCGACGCGATGAACAGGATCATCCCGTAGCGGTGTGAAATCTGCACCACGCGCGTGTGGTCGCCTTCGACTTCGGCTTCGAAGATGACGTCGCGCCACCAGCCGATCATGGTGTAGGCGATGCCGATCGCGCCGACGCCGAGGATAAGCGGCGCAAAGGTGACCAGATGGTGCATCCACAGGATCAACCCGACGGCGGCGACGAATGCGGCAGTGGCGCCGACCGCCGGCCACGGACTGGGATTGACCAGGTGGTAATCGTGGTGCGGTTGGGCGTGTGCAGCATCAGCCATCGTTATCGTCTCCCCCTTGGCGCGCCGGCAATCGCTGCACGCGCCGCTGTCGTTGCCTCATCAAAGTTGACCGGATTTACCCGTAACCGCGCTCTCCGCCACCGGCGCCGCCGGCGTCCGCACCGGATAGAAGGTGTAGGACAGCGTGATGTTGTTGGTATCGTCCAGTTCGGCATTCTTGGCGAGCTTGGGATCGACATAGAAAACCACGGCCATGTCGCGCTTCTCGCCGGGCTTGAGCGTCTGTTGGGTGAAGCAAAAGCAATTGATCTTCTCGAAGTAGATGCCGACCGTCGGCGGACTGACATTATAGCCGGCTTGCGCCGTAGTCACGCGGGCGGATTCATTGAAGACCTTGTAGTAGACGGTCACCACTTGGCCAAGCCTGACATCGATGGTGGTGCGCTCAGGCACGAACTGCCATGGCAGTCCCGCACTCACATTGGAATTGAAGCGCACCGTGATCTTGCGTCCGGAGATCTGCGTCGGCGCTGATTTCGCCACCTGCGTGGTGCCGCCGAAGCCCGTCGTGCGGCAGAACCAGGAATAGAGCGGCACCGCCGCGAACGACAACCCGGCCATCGCCGCGACCAGACCGCCACAAAGGAAGCCGACCAGGAGGTCGCGGCGACTCGCTCGTTGGGGACCTCGTTGGCTGGCCGGAGCTTCGCGCATTGCTGGATTACACCGGCCCAGGCAGGGCGTTGGAGCCCAGCCTGACAATTGTCACCAGAAAGATCACAATGACGAAGGCGCCAAGCGCCAGTGCGATCGCGATCGAGCGGGCGCAGCGCGCGCTCTGCTGCTGTTCAGTAAGCTTGATGCCGGTCTGCGGCGGCTGCCCGCTCAAGGCGTCGTTCATGATTTTATTCATCATCGTCATCTGACAAATTGGCCGATGAGCCCTCCCGATATCCGATCGGCCAGCAGCATGGCAAACAGCAAAAACAGGTACAGGATCGAGAAGCCAAACAATTGCTTGCTGGCTTTGTGTCCACATTTTTCGGCGCGCACGCGGAGAGCCAGCCCGATCATGCCGGCGCCGGCCGCCAATGCGGCGACGCCATAGAGCGCACCGGTATAGCCAAGCAGCCAAGGCGCGACGCCGAGCGGCACCAGGATCAGCGTATAGAGCAGGATCTGGCGCCGCGTTTCCTGATCGCCGGCGACAACCGGCAGCATGGGGATGCCGGCACGTGCATAATCCTCGGCGCGATAGAGCGCCAGCGCCCAGAAATGCGGCGGGGTCCAGAAGAAGATGATGAGGAACAACAGGATCGGCTCGATCGCGAGACCGCCGGTTGCCGCCGCCCAGCCGATCATCGGCGGCAGCGCTCCCGCTGCGCCGCCGATGACGATGTTCTGCGGCGTCGTGCGCTTCAGCCACATCGTATAGATCACAACATAGAAGAAGATCGTGAAGGCGAGCAGCGCCGCCGCCACCAGATTCACCAGGAGCCCGAGCGCCGCAACCGCAAAAGCCGCCAGTGTGAAGCCGAAGCCCGCCGCTTCGCCGGGCGTGACGCGTCCGCGTGGGATCGGCCGGCCGGCGGTGCGCGCCATGCGCGCGTCGACGTCGGCGTCGTACCACATATTGAGTGCGCCCGCGGCGCCGGCGCCGATGGTGATGCATAGCAATGCGGTGAAACCCAGCACCGGATGAATGTGGCCGGGGGCAACCAGAAGGCCGACGAAGGCCGTGAATACGACGAGCGACATCACCCGCGGTTTCAGCAGCTCTACGTAATCGCGGACACCCGCGATGCTGGGCTCGACTCGCGTAAAGGTGACGCTCATCGGACCAGCGGCAGCGTGTCGTATTGGTGGAACGGCGGCGGCGACGGCAGCGTCCATTCGAGCGTGGTGGCGCCGGGACCCCAGGGATTGGCCGCCGCCCGCTCCTTGCGCATGAAGGCGTGGGCGACGCCGAAGAAGAACACCAGCGTGCCGACGCCGGAGATGTCGGCGCCGATCGACGAGATGAAATTCCAGTCGGAGAACGCGTCGGGATAATCGGCAATGCGGCGCGGCATGCCGGCAAAGCCGAGGAAATGCTGCGGAAAGAACGCCACGTTGACGCCGATGAAAGTCAGCCAGAAGTGCAGCTTGCCGATGGCCTCGCTGTAGGTGTAGCCGGTCATCTTCGGGAACCAGTAGTACCAGCCGCCGAAGATGGCGAAGATGGCGCCGAGCGAAAGCACATAGTGGAAGTGCGCCACGACGTAATAGGTGCCGTGCAGCTCGCGGTCGACGCCGGCATTGGCCAGCACCACGCCGGTGACGCCGCCGATGGTGAACAGGAAGATGAAGCCGACCGCCCACAGCATCGGCGTCTTGAACTCCACCGAGCCGCCCCACATCGTGGCGATCCACGAGAAGACCTTCACGCCGGTGGGCACCGCGATCACCATGGTGGCGGCAATGAAATAGGCCTGAACGCTGGCCGACATGCCGACGTTGTACATGTGGTGCGCCCACACCAGGAAACCGATGCCGCCGATCGACACCATCGCATAGGCCATGCCCAGATAGCCAAACACCGGCTTCTTCGAGAACGTCGCCACGATCTGGCTGACCATGCCGAAGCCCGGCAGAATGAGGATGTAGACCTCGGGATGGCCGAAGAACCAGAACAGGTGCTGGAACAGCAGCGGATCGCCGCCGCCATGCGGGTCGAAGAAAGTGGTGCCGAAATTGCGGTCGGTCAGCAGCATGGTGATCGCGCCGGCCAGCACCGGCAGCGCCAGCAGCAGCAGGAACACCGTCACCAGCTCCGACCACACGAACAGCGGCATTTTGTGCATGGTCATGCCGGGCGCGCGCATGTTGAAGATGGTGGTGATGAAGTTGATGGCGCCGAGGATCGACGAGGCGCCGGCGAGATGGATCGACAGGATGACGAAATCCATCGCCGGGCCGGGATGGCCGTAGGTCGACAGCGGCGCATACAGCGTCCATCCGGTTCCGGCGCCATTTGATCCCGGCTCGCCTTCGAAAAACATCGAGGCCAAGAACAGCGCGAACGACGCCGGCAACAGCCAGAACGAGATGTTGTTCATGCGCGGGAACGCCATGTCGGGCGCGCCGATCATCAGCGGGATCATCCAGTTGCCGAAGCCGCCGATCATCGCCGGCATGATCACGAAGAAGATCATGATCAGCCCGTGGGCGGTGACGATCACGTCGTAATAGTGCGTCTCATGGAAAATCTGCAGGCCGGGATACATCAGCTCGGCCCGGATCAGGATCGAGAAGGTGCCGCCGATGAGGCCGGCGATGAGCGCGAACACCAAGTACATCGTGCCGATGTCCTTGTGGTTCGTCGAATAGACATAGCGGCGCCAGCCGTGCGGGAGAGCGTGCCCGTTGTCGTCGCCGTGTGCCGCGTGTGCCATCGTATCCATTGCCAGTTCCTTTAGTTCGACCACTCGGTGTCGGCCCCCTCCTGACCCTCCCGTGCTCGCGGCGAAGGGTCAGGGAAGAGCAAAGATCGTCATCGCGCCGCCGCGAACGTGGCCGGCGGAGCGGTCTCGTCACCGGCGTATTTCTGCTTCGCCTCGCCGACCCATTTGGTGAAATCGTCGTCGCTCACGACCCGCACTGCAATCGGCATGAACGAATGGTCCTTGCCGCACAGTTCGGAGCATTGGCCGTAAAACATCCCTTCTTTTGTCGCCTTGAACCAGGTCTCGTTGATACGGCCCGGAACAGCGTCGATCCTGATGCCGAATGACGGCACCGTGAAAGAGTGGATCACGTCGGCGCCGGTCACCAGCACGTGCACCACCTTGTTCGCCGGTACGACCATCTCGTTGTCGACCGTCAGCAGGCGCGGCTGATTGGCCTTGAGGTCCTTCTCGGCAACGAGCATCGAGTTGAATTCAAAATTGCCGTTATCCGGATAGGTGTAGCTCCAGAACCATTGCTTGCCGGTCGCCTTCACCGTGAGGTCCGGCTTGGGCACGTCGAGCTGCAGAAACAGCAGGCGGAACGACGGCACCGCGATCAAGACCAGAATGATGACCGGAACGATGGTCCAAATGATTTCGAGCGGCGTGTTGTGCGTGGTGCGCGAGGGGGTCGGATTGCTCCGCGCATTGAAGCGCACAATGATGATTGCGAGCAAGACGAGAACGAACACCGCAATGGCGCTGGTCACCCAAGTCAGGAAGGTATTGAAGCCGGTGACGTCGTCCATGATCGGCGACGCCGAATCCTGCAGGCCGATCTCCCAGGGCGTCGGCTGCCCAAGCCCGGCGAAGGCTGACCCCGCGCTGGCGAGCAAAATCCCAAAGATTAGCGCAGTCGCGCTCAACCGTGACAATCCCGGCATCACTCTCGGCTCCGATCTGCCCGATCACGGCCCGCTTTGGCGGTGCCGGCACCGCTTAGACAACATGCATACCAAATACATGTTTATCTTGCAACGGTACGGCCTGATGCCGGCCGCTGCCGGCGGGGTTTTGCACCGCGACGTGGCCCTGATAGGCATCGTCGGGTTGAGGGGTCAGTAATCCGGAAGGTCCGCCTAGATTCCTGGCCGCCGCTCTCGGCCAGCAACCGCAATCTTCATGCTATTTCCCGCCCGCGCAGACAACCTCACGGCCTAGTACCGGCCGGCTCGCAGCCGACGACCCGACCATCGTCGCGCAGTTCTGCGTTCAGGCGAGGAAGATCGCCATCAGGATCACAATGACGGCGATCACCGCGACGGCGGTCCTCGTCAGCGTCACGAACGTGTGATACATCTGCTCGTGACCTACGTAATCGTTGCCCTTTGCTGTGGCGTATTCGAGCTGACCGTGGTCGTCCATCGCATCCTCCAAGCGCAATACCGCTACGGATTTACCGTAATTGCGCACGTCGGGCAACGAGGCTCTTGAAGATATCCATTTCCCGGAGCCGCTGGATCCGCGGCGGCGGCTAGAAGCGCGGCCTGCGCGCCGGCACCGAAAATGTCGTCGGTATCGCAGCCGTCGGGGCGGCGGCTGCGGCGGCGCAGCGGCATTTTGCCGCCGGGGTTGCGCACCTGCTGACCGTTGCGCAACCGATTGGAATCCGGGAGATGGACTACAAGGTAGACAAACTCTCCTCCCCGTTCACCTTCAACAATCCGAACCAGACCGCGGCCTGCGGCTGCGGCGAATTGGCCCAGATCGAGCCGGCGAGCGAAGCGTCGTAGCGCGGGCAATCTCACAATGATGGCTACGCCGCCCGGGCAGGCGGTGCGGCTTCAGGACCGGCGCGCGGGTTCGGCCTCGGGCGCGGTCTTGCGCTACATCGCGATATGGGCTTACCTTTTATCAAAGATATATCTTCACGGAGACAAAGAATGGCGGCTCCATCATCACCGGGTGTGGCCGAAGGCGACCTGCGTCTGGTTGCGCTCGCGCTCATCGCCGAGGCGCCCCGTCACGGCTACGAGATCATCAAGTTGCTCGAGGAGAAGACGGCCGAGTGGTACTTGCCTAGTCCCAACACCGTCCATCCGATGCTGGCCAGGCTTGCCGAAGCCGGCTATGTGACCGCGTCTGCCGAACCCCCGAGGCTTTACACGATCACCGACGACGGCCGAGCCTATCTCACGCAGAACCGCGATCTCGCCGATGCCGTCCTCAACCGCCTGACTGCGCTCGGCGAACGCGTCAGGCGCTGGCGGCGGGCCCTCGGAACCGATAAGCCGAAGGAACCGGACGAAGGCGGAGAAAGTCTGGTGGATATCCTCGCCCGCGCGGCCAACGATTTGCAGCGAAGATAAAAAGCCTTGCTCAGACCGGCACGCGCGCGGTCGCCTGTAATCCGCCTTGCGGCGATCGCCAAGCATGATGTCGCTGTCGTGCGAGCGCGCAAATGTCGCCCGCGATCGCCAAGCTGAGGCCGCTGCAGCCTTCGTCTTGATTGCGCGCGTCGTCAAGCCGCAGGAATGGCGTATCAGAGAACGAAGTCTTGCGCGCAACAGTCGCGTCACCTCCCCGCCGCCTCCATCATGCGGTAATTGAGGTCGAACATGATCCATAGGGCGCCGCCGACCAGAATGAGGAGCACGACGGCGGCGAAGCACAGCGCGATCAGTTTGTTCTGCGACGACGGTTTCAAGTCGAGGTGCAGAAAATACCGCAGGTGGACGACGACCTGAGTGATCGCCGCAGCGCCGATGACGACAAAAATCTCCATCGGCTGCAGCGTGCGAGCGGCGACGAGGCCAAATGGAATCGCGGTCAGCACCAACGCTAGAACGACGCCGACCAGGTAGGGCTTAATCGTGACTTCTCCGCCGCGCGGCGAGGTCGGCATTTTAGGCAATTGCGGCGGGGCCGGCATGCTAAAGCATCGCCGGCAGGTAAACGAAAGAGAAGATGCTGATCCAGACGATATCGATGAAGTGCCAGAACCGGCCTAGCCGGCAGAGGCGGGAGGCGACGGAAGGGTTCAGCCCGCGCAATGCGACCTCGCATCCCAACAGGACGATCCAGACCAGGCCGACGCTGACGTGAGTGCCGTGGGTGCCGACCAGCGTGAAAAAGGCCGAGAGAAAAGCGCTGCGCCCCGGGCCGGCGCCAGCGACGACCATGCCGTAGAATTCCGAAATCTCCATGGCGACGAAGCCTAGTCCGAGCAGGAAGGTCACGCTCAGCCAGGCCAGCGTGCGCCAGCGTTGCCCGGCTGCGATCGCAACGCTGGCGAACCCGAAGGTCGTGCTGCTTGCCAGCAGCAGCATGGTTTTCGCAAAGGTGTGCGGGAGCCGGAACAACGTGTGCCCGTCAGGCCCGTCAGCGGTGTTATGCGACATCACCACGAAGGTCGCGATCAGCAATGCGAAGATGATCGCGTCGCTGATCAGGTAGATCCAGAAGCCGTACGCCTTTTCGTCGATGGCGCGTTCGGCTTCTTCGGCTTCGGTTTCTTCGCCGGGACCGGCGGCGATGACAGCATCGGTCACGTCGGCGGCCCGGGTGCGAGTGCGAGGGCCATGGTGCGGCGGTTCTCAATCGCTTCGACTTCGCTCGCCGGGATGCGATGCTCGGCATGGTCACGGAAAGTCTGCGACAGCACCGCAGCGAACATGCCGAGCCCGCCGACGGCGGCCAGCCACCAGATTTGCCAGATCATCGCAAAGGCGAACGCAAACGACATCGCTCCAAGCACAACGCCGGCGCTGCTGTCGTCGGGCATGATGATGTCGTGGAACCGGGCGGGTCTGTGGCCTGCCGTCCCCGCCTGCTTCATGGCCCACCATGCATCGATGCCGTGCACTTTTGGCACGACGGCGAAATTGTAGGCCGCCGGCGGCGAGGCGGTCGCCCATTCCAGCGTCCTGCCGTTCCACGGATCGCCGATCGAGACTGCAAGCGCGGCGCGGTCGCGGATGCTGATGGCGAGCTGAATGGCGAGGAAGGTGATGCCACACAGGATGAAGAGGGCACCGAACTCGGCCACGATGAGATACGGCTGCCAGCCGGCGACATAGTAGCGATCGAGACGCTGCGGCATGCCCATGAAGCCAAGAATGTAAAGCGGCATGAAGGCCAGACAGAAGCCGACGATCCAGGCCCAGAAGGCCCGCCGGCCCCATTTTTCCTCCAGCCGAAAGCCGAAAGCCTTGGGGAACCAATACTGGTAGCCGGCGAAATAGCCGAACAGCGCGCCTGGGATCAGCAGGTTGTGGAAATGCGCCACCAGGAAGGTTGTATTGTGCATATCGACCGGCGCAACCGCGAGCAAAACGCCGGTCATGCCGCCAATGACAAACGTTACGATAAAGCCGAGCGTAAACAGCATCGGCACGGAAAATTGCACCCGGCCGCGATACATCGTGAATAACCAGTCGAAAATCGTCACGGCCGTCGGCACGGCGATGAGCGGGGCCACCCTACCAAAGAAGGCGTTCACATCAGTGTTGGCGCCCATGGTGAGGAAATGGTGCAGCCAGACGATGAGCGAGAGCACGGTGATGACCGCAGTCGCGTAGACCAGCGATTCGTAGCCGAACAATCGCTTGCCCGAGAACGTCGCCACGACTTCGGAATAGACGCCAAACGCCGGCAAAATCAGGATGTAGACTTCGGGATGGCCCCAGATCCAGAATAGGTTGATATAGTTCATTGTGCTACCGCCGTCGCCACTGGTGAAAAAGTGCATGCCGAGATAGCGGTCGAGACCAAGCAGCGCAGCGGCAACGATCAAAGCCGGGAAGGCGAACACTATCAAGATGCTGGTACATAGCGCCGCCCAGGTGAATAGCGGCATCATCATCAGCCGCATGCCGAGCGCGCGCCGCTTGACGATCGTGACGAGGAAATTGATCCCGGTCAGCATCGAGCCGACGCCGCTGACCAGGATCGCCCAGATCCAGTAATCGACGCCGACGCCCGGACTGAACTGCGCTTCCGAGTAGGGCGGGTAAGCGCTCCAGCCAGCGGTGGAAAACTTGCCGATGACGAGCGAGATAATAACCAAAGAGGCGCCGGACGCGGTCAGCCACAGGCTCACCGAGTTCATGAACGGAAACGCCACGGCGCGCGCACCGATCTGCTGCGGAACGACGACGTTGAACAGGCCGACCATGAACGGCATTGCCACGAAGAAGACCATGATGGTGGCGTGGGAAGTGAAAATCTGATCGAAATGGTCCGGCGGCAGAAAGCCATGCGAGTCGAGTGCGACCGCCTGCTGGGTCCGCATCATCATGGCGTCGATGAAGCCGCGCACCAACATGATCAGCGCCAACGTCACGTACATGATGCCGATCTTCTTATGGTCGAGGCTCGTCAGCCATTCGGTCCACAGATAGCGCCATTGGCCGAGCCAGGTGATGAGCGCAACCACGCCAAGTGCGCCGAACACGGTGATCAGCGCGCCGCCTATGGCGATGTCGCTGTAAAACGGCAGGGCGTCAGTCGTCAGCTTACCGAGCATGTCAGTAGTTTTCGGACAGGGGTGGGGGTGCTATCGCGATTTGTGTTGGAATTGGGCGATGCATTCTCCGGCATTTCGAGAGTACCGAGTCAGGCCGCGAGGTCAATTGGCTGTATAAGGTGAAATTCGATCTGACAGTCGGTGCCTGGAGCAGATTCCGCTCGCATTCACTCATACCCTGCGTGCCTGAAATAGTTGGGCGCTCCGCGGGCGGTTGAGTGCACAGGAAACTCGCCGATTTGCCCGCGCAGGCAGCACGCTGAGACCCTTATAGGGCCACGCCGAGATTATCGAGGATCTGCACGACCTGGCCGGAGAAGCCGCACATCGGAAACTGCGGCGTGCCCTTCGTGAACAGCACTACCTCAGTTCCCTTGACCTCGTTGTCGATGAACTGATCGCTGGACATTCTCGTCTTCCTTGCTGGGCAGCGGGGAACCCTCCCGCGCCGAATCCGATCCGCTCGCTTTGCAATATATGTAGCGCAAAACGGGCAACTGAGCCCGGACATTCACTTGACATACCGCTTCAGGTCGGCTTCACTCATACAGTGTGTGTCCCGTTTTATGGACATCCCCGCTGTAGAATATACCAAAGAAAAAGGCCGCGGTTTTCTCTGCGCCGGCGACTGAATGACGCCGCCGAGCAGCCATCAAGAAGCGACTGATGGAGGAGAAGAAACGATGGAGTGGCGCCATGAGCATGCTGCGCTGAGTTCCCGCCGAACATGCGAACCCCGGCCTGAGCCAGTTCGGGCGTAGTGGTTTATGATGACGGTCTTTTTGCGGATGCTCTCATAGCCCGATGCGCAGCCGGTCTGGCCGCCTCAGGTTACCGGCTGGGCGGCAGTCGTCCAGTCAAACGCGCACCGGCGTGGTCGACGTCGATGCGATATGTACGTGAAGGACCTATTGGGCGGCGACGAAATAAAGATCTCGTTGGACCGTGGTAACGAAGCCAGGGGTTGTCGCCTTGATCCGGACGCTTTCGCGCGCATCGACGCATGGGTCGAGCGCGCGGTGCTTGAACGTGTCGATCTGCTGATCATCAACAAGTTTGGCAAGGAAGAAGCACATGGCCGAGGCCTGCGACCGGTCATTGCCGAGGCTCTGATTGCCGAAATCCCCTTGGTGATCGGTGTCTCCACACGAAATCTTTGCGACTTTCTGACTTTCGTCGGGGATTCAGCCACACGTCTGAGGCCCGACATCGAGGCAATGACGGCGTGGTGCCGGAACGCGATTGAGCGTGGGGCTCACCATCGATGCCAGCCGCGGCTGTCATCCGTGCAAGCATAGGGGAGAACGAAATGGCCGAATTAGCGAATGCCGTCGCATATAATCGAAACAGTGCCGCCAGCGGAGATGGGAGCTGCGCTGGCCGCGGATGCCGCCAGCAAAGCCAAATTCGGCACCATTCACATCATCATTCGCGGCTTTTTATGCACGCCCTTTCTGGCCTATGGAGCCTGTGTGGTATTCGCCATGGTCGCCGCTGGCGTACCGCTCGGCGCGGCCGGACTTATCTTCCCGGCTGGCTACGTCACGCTGAGCTTCCTCGGCCTGGAGATGGCGACCGGCAGCTTCGCGACGATGCCCATCGGCATGTACGCCGGGACGATCACGCCGTTGCAGTTGGTTCGCAACTGGACCTGGACTCTGACGGGCAACCTGCTCGGAGGCATATTCTTCGCCTGGCTGCTCTGGTTCTCATTCACCGACGGGGGGTCCGTCGCGCCGAACGCCATGCTCACCGTCATCGCCAAGACCGCCGAGCACAAGGTCGCGTATAGCCAGTACGGCGCCATTGGCTGGTGCGCCGCCATTGGCATGGGTGTCCTTTGTAACTGGCTGGTGAGCCTGGGGTCCGTCATGTCCAAAGCCACGCGCAGCACTGTGGGCCGGGCGCTGCTGATGTGGATACCGATAGGGATGTTCTTTGCGCTGGGCTTCGAGCACACCGTGGTCAACATGTGGCTCATCCCATGCGGTATCCTCTCGGGTGCCCACGTGAGCATCTACGACTGGTGGGTGTGGAATCAGATCCCGGTCACCATCGGCAATATCCTGGGTGCGATGGTGCTAAACGGCACCCTGTGGTACTTCACTCACACTTTGCAGAAATAATAGCAGCTCACGTCCATCGTTGAGTAAAACCGGGAGGGCGCGGCAGACGGCATTGCAATGACGATCAGGGGCGGCGCCACATGGCGCGCGCCCCTGGTCGATCAGTCCGCCGGCCGATCAACTATCTGCGTATCACGGTTACCGGTCGCCAAACGTGCCTAGGAATCGCGATGCGCGGCAACTTAAACGCAGCGCAGCCGAAAAGCGGACGCGAACCAGGGAGGCGCCGTAACTCATGCCGCTCAGCGAGTACGATACCAAAGAAGCTCTGCGGGATGCCACCGATTGGCTCGCAGCGTCGGGACTTCCCGGCAGCGCCGCAGCTCGTGAAGGCATTTCAGATACGATTCCGCTGATCATGATGGGGGTGCTCGAACCCGACGATTTGGATGCCTTAGCGGCTATCGTCGAGGAGCACGGGCGAGCGGTGCACGATGCCGCTACGCCGGAGGATGTGCAGCACGCCCAACTCAAGGAAGCAGTAAAGGCCGCGTTCGATTACGTGCGTTCGCTTCGGCGCGGTGCCGCGCCATGAAGCGAGCCGGAACGGCGGTCCGCGTTGGCGGCGTTCGCTGAAGAGCAGCAGCATCACCCCGACCTGCAAGTCGCTGGGGGAAAGTCGGTGTCGCCATTTGGACGCACAAGATCGGCGGGCTCACCGAGAGCGGCAATTAAATTACCCGGCAAATAAAGATATCTTTTTGTAGGAGGAAGCCGTGGAAAATCCAGTTGTCGAGGCTGATGTGACGGCCGGTCCGCCGGGCAACCCCAGGGTTTTGTGGTTATCGTTCCTGGCGTTTTCGCTCGGTTTTGCGGTTTGGGGAATGTTTTCCGCGCTCGCCCCCTTTCTGATCAAGTGGTACGACTTCAGCGCCACCCAGGTGCTCGTCCTGGCTGCGATGGAGCCCTTTTTCGCGGCCGCCGTCAGCATCCCGCTCGGCATCTTGACGGACAAGTTCGGCGGCCGGACGATTTTCACGCTTTTGCTTCTGGGCCTCACCATTGTCCTGTTTTCCGGGCTCTTCGCCCAGGGCTACTACGCCTTTCTGCTTCTGGGATCGCTGCTCGGACTCGGAGGCGCGAGCTTCGTGGTCGGCAACGCTCATGTATCGTCCTGGTACCCCAAATCGAAGCAGGGTACCGCCCTTGGCATCTTTGCTCTGGGCAATATCGGAATCACCATCGGCATGATGACCGTCACTTTCCTGGTTACCCGCGTCCTGCACGGCCCGGACGGCTGGCGCCTGATATTCCCGATCTTCGCCATTTCCACACTGTTGATGGCGCTGGTCTACTGGTTTTTTACGTCCGATTCGCCGTACAACCAGCACAAAGGCGATTCGGTGCGTGAAATCGTCGCCGTGTACCGTTCGGGCGTGTTGGTATGGCTGGTGCCCTACCTTTACTGGGCGTCCTTCGGCACCCTCACCTTCTTCGCGTCGGCGATGCCGATCTATCTGCTCGACCAGTGGCATGTGGATGCCGCCCAAGCGTCGATGGTGTACACCCCGCTGCTGGTGGTCTGCGTCGCCATCACCCGGCCGCTGGGCGGCTGGCTGGCCGACCGTTTCGATGCCCTGAGAATCCTGGCGCGGCTGTTCGGCATTATGGCCGTTCTGGCCGTGGTCATGACCATGCAGATTTCACTGAACGCCGAGCTGTTCGCCATTTATGGGCTTGCGCTGCTGTCCGGCGCCGCCGCGGCAGCGGTCGTCAAGCTGATCCCGGTCTACTTCCGGCACGTCGGCGCGGTCAGCGGGCTGGCCAAGGCCGCCGGCGCGGCCTGCGGCTTCACCATGACGGTCACCCTGGCCGCCAGCAAACATCTTCTGGGCAGCTACACCTTCGGCTTTGCCATCTGGGCGCTGATGAACGTCGCCGCGTTCTACATCGCGTTTTCGCGCGTCGGCTTCAGGCATGCAAAACCGTACATTGAAGCCGTTCCTTCGGGTGACGCCACCGATGCGATACCGGTCTATTCAAACATCGCTACCGCCAAACTCAGCGAGAGGCTCAGGTGAAGAAGTCAGCGCTGACATCGTTAGTTGGGCTGTGCGTGCTTGGCGGCGCAATCATCGTATGGCTCACAATGCTGCAGCGCCAGCCCAGGTGCGCCGCGTCGGCACCGCGCTCTCAGGCTGCGCCGCTATCGCCGATGCAGGAGAAGGCGCTGAAGCCGAAGGACACGTTTAAGGAATGTCCGAATTGCCCGGAGATGATGGTGGTGCCGGCCGGGAGCTTCACGATGGGATCGCCGACAAGCGAGCCGGAGCGTTCTGCCGACGAAGGCCCACAACATACGGTCACGATTGCTCGACAATTTGCAGTCGGCCGGTTTGAGGTGACATTCGACGAATGGGATGCGTGCGCGGCCGATGGCGGCTGCAACGGCTACAAGCCCTCCGATGAAGGCTGGGGCCGTGGCCGCCGACCGGTGATCAACGTTTCCTGGGACGATGCCAAAGCTTACGTCGCTTGGCTGTCGAAAAAGACCGGCAAGTCGTATCGGCTGCTCTCGGGGGCCGAATACGAGTATGCGACGCGCGCCGGGACACAGACGGCCTATCCCTGGGGCAATGCCGTCGGCACGAACAATGCCAACTGCCACGCCTGTGGCAGCCAATGGGACGCCAGGCAAACCGCGCCGGTCGGCTCGTTTGCCGCTAACGGGTTCGGTCTCTACGACATGGTGGGCAATGTCCGGGAGTGGACGGAGGATTGCTACCACGACACCTACAGCGGCGCGCCGGCGGACGGCTCGGCTTGGATCGAGGGCGCTAACTGTTATGACCGTGTCGTGCGCGGCGGGTCCTTTCTCCTCGCTCCTGCCTTCCTCCGCTCGGCGAGCCGCTACTGGTTCACCACCGACTACCGGCTCCGCTACCTTGGTTTCCGGGTCGCTCGGACGCTTGCACCTTAAATCTTTGTTCCTAACGCTCCCGGGTCTGCAGCGCACCACTGCTCTGCGGCCCGGCAATGCGTTCACCACAGCGCGGCACATCGATCGGCTTGTGGCGATCGAGCGTCAATGCCCGTGACAGGCGAGATGACTGATACGAATTCGATCGAACGTTGCGGCGGCCCGGCACTCGAAAGGCGAGTGCGTCGTTTGGTCGCGGAGCGGAGCGGTATGGGCTACTGCGCCTCCATGGTTCACGTCCGCTCTTCGGCTCTATTGCGTTTAGGCCGCTGGATCAGACTACTGACAAGGCTGTGAATGAGCCCAACGAAGGTCGTCGCCCAAGCCAGCAGGGCCACGTAAACGAACACGCGAGCGATGGGGAGCAGAAAGTCCAGGCTCATGGCGCGCGCCATCTCGAAGGTGCAGACGGCGTACATACCGAGCGGAAACACCAAGCCCCAATACAGAGGATCGTACCTGAGCGGGAATTTCCTATAGAGATGCCGCCAAGCGACCAGGATGACGAGCATCGGGATCCACCAGGTTCCGGTCGCCCAAAAGAAGATCGTGAACCCCTTGAGAAAGGGGAGCAGCGTCTCAAGGAAGGCCGCATCCGCGGCATTCTCAATCAAGAGCGAGCCGGCGAGCGTCGAGATGGCCATCGCTCCCATGTTGATCCAGTACGAGGACGAGAAATCGGCCGGCGAGAACTTGAAAAACGTGTAGCGATAGAAGATCAGCGAGATCATCCAGATGTACATCATCCCGCCCCACAGCCACATCGACAGGGCGACGAAATTGATATGTAGGCGGACGGGCTGCTCGAAATGTCGCGCCAGGAGCGCGCTCAAGAGCGCGATGGATTGCGTCGCGACAACTGCAAGCAGCCACGCCCCGGTAATCCCCTGATCGATCGTCGGCTTGCTCTCCTTGATCGTCAGGGCAGTGAAAATCGCGTAGGTCAGGATGATCCAGAGGAAAAGACCAAATATCCAGAGCGCCAAGGCGACGTCATACGCGCCAGTGAGTATCAGTTGATTCCCCATTACGCTCGTGGCAGCCACTGCAGAGAAGAATCCCGGCCCCGACCGATGATCCGTCAAGTCGTCAAGCAGTGCTCGGCGGTAGCGCAAGAGCCGCCATGACGTGAGAATCCAGAGCAGCAGATACTGCCCCGCATTCAGCCACAGAAGGACTGCGGCAATCGTACGGAACTCGGCGCGGGCCGAGGCGATGGAGACTATCCCTGTGGCCATGACCAGGGCGAAATAGGCCGGCGAGAGGCCCCGGGCTCCTTCCGCCAGCCAGTTCATGAATGGGAAGCTTCCACCCTGCGCAAAAATTCGCCAGCGTACCCGCCGCATCACCACGTGCATCCAATCCCAAGTCGATGGCGGCAGCGAGAGCGAAATACACCCAGCAACTCGTTTAAACTCCGGTGAACTGGAGAGGGAGGCCGAAGACGATCGGAAAGCAGAAGCCGCCGCCCAGGCCGCCCACAAGACTGCCGATCACGCTCCCGGGCTAGAACAAGCCGCTCTCGACCAAGATATGTGGGCGAGAGAAATCTGCACAAACCATGACGCTGGAGCCTTGCCAACGTGGCGAAAACCTGCCGGTGACGCCCAGGATTTGCCTCTTAGGCGCCGATCGATTGCCAGCGAAATAATCTTAGCGGGTCAACAAGAAACCACAGCTCTTGAGATTACTCTCATCGCCAGCGCATTACCTCATAGGCTGCACTGATCCTTACGACGCCCATTCCGTATCGTTGTGGGCCTTTCCGGTTCTGGTGATAGAGCGGTTGCTGATCACGAGCTGATAGGGCCGCCACAAGTACCAGAACGGGAACATTATCAGATGCACCAGCCGCGAGAACGGGAACAGGAGGATCACCAGGAACCCGTTGAGCATGTGCAGCTTGACCACCCAGGGCAAAGACGTGATGTACTGGGTCTGGGGATTGAGGCTCACCAGCGAGACGAGCCACGGTACGGCCGTATCGATATACCAGTCGGCGCCCCAGCGGTAGAGCAGCGAAACATACATGCCGAGCGCCACCTGGACCAGCAGCACTACCAGCAGCACCCAGTCCATGGGGCTGGTCACGGCGCGGATGCGCTCAAAGGAGAGGCGGCGCACGAACAGTACGCAGAGCCCGACCAGCGCGGCCAGCCCGAACGCGAAGCCTATCATCTCGATCGTATACAGGGCTGCCTGGTCAGATGTGATGCTCGCCCAGATGCCGGGTATAAGAAACCCTATCAGGTGCGCCAGCAAAACAACGACGATGCCGTAATGCCATGGCACCGAGCCCCAGAACAGAGTGCGGTTTTCCAGAATCTGCGAGGACAGGGTGGAGTACGAGAAGCGATTCTGGCGGTAGCGTAAAACGCCAACCACGACCGCCAACACGACCGCCACGTACGGAAAAACCACGAACAGGATGATGTCACTCATGGCATGCCCTCCCTCACGCTCGCCAATCTAGCAGGTCGTCTGCGGCGACCTCCGCGAGTGGTTTGAAAACCTTGAAATGCTGACGCCCGGCTTGCGTCCAGAACACGACGTGCGTTTCGACGGGCGGGCAGCCGGGATCGGAACAGGGGAGTTCCGACACCATGATGGTTTCGTCCTCGGCGAGCTTGAATTGCTCCTGCGTCCAGGTCCGAACGCGTTCCTGCTCGGCAGAGCGGGCGGGACTTTTCTTCGTCAAGCCTTCATTCAGCACAAGACGCAGCGCATCGAGCGCCTGATGATAGGGGTGCTCGCGTTTTTCGACGGCCTCGCCGTCTAAATCTTCGCTCAACGCCAGCAGGAAGCCGGCGCCAAGCTGGTCGCCCTGGCTCTGGCCTTTGAGCTGTTTGCGTTCATCGTCCCGGCTCTGGCCATTGAGCTGCTTGCGCACTTCGCGCTCGTCGAGCTTCGCGCGCTCTATGCCGGTGTCGGCATCGACATCGACCGCTCCGTCGTCGTGACGGTGGGTTTCGGTTTCCGGCTTGGTCGTCATGCGCTCGAGCGCCGGCAGCAGCCCACAATTCAGCAGGTCGTCAATGTCCTCCCCACCCTTGCTGTGGGCAACATAGTGCAGCACGATCGAGAGCCGGTCGGCCATTTCACTGGCGTCCGCTTCAAATCCCTCGGCGCGATAGCTCTGTTTGAGCCCGATCAGGAAAGCGCTGCGTTTGTAGTTCTCGCCGAACAGCTGATAACCCACATACGGGTGGCAGACCGAGTTCAGGTCGAAAAAGCCGCTGTAAACCTCCTGAAGCTTGCCGAGCGGGGTCTTCTCGACGAAGTCGCGGAAGCTCTCCAGCAAGGCGACCGCCTTCGGCTGCGCCGCGCCGATCAGCGCGGCGCATTCGGCCGCTTTGCCGGCCAGTCCCGGGGCGGGATAATCGAGGATGTCGCCGAACAGCCCCATGACATGTGCGCGGCGGGAGTACAAGACCTCCGCGCGGTACGAAAAGCGGCTCATGGTGCTCTGCTCATGGTCCTATGGGATCGGTGTGAAAGCCGACGCCCACCTCGCCTTTGCGAGTTGGGTAGTTGCGCGAGATCGGATCGGGAACCGAAACATGGAACTCGATCGCGTCTCGCGCTTCTCCGCGGTGCGAAAGGCGGCTCATGGTCCTCTGGCGGGATCGGTGTGGTAGCCGACACCGACCGCGCCTTTGCGAACCGGGTAGTTACGCGAGATCGGATCGAGCACCGGAAACAGAGACTCGACCGCCGTCTCGCGCTCCATGGCCGGAACCACGAAGCGCTCTTCGAAGGTGGGCAGCGAGGTAAGACGCCAGATCGCCTCGACCTCGGCCGGATTAGTCTTGCCTTCGGCGAGCGCCCGTTCCACCTCTTCCGCAGGGATATCCTTGACCTTCTTGGAGCGCATGTACACGCGCACCGCGACCAGCTTGCGATAAACGTCGCGGATGATCTCTTCATTGCCGCCCGACAACAGGCTCGCCATATAGCGCAGCGACACGCGCGATTTTTCGAGCGAGCTCATCAACGGCCCCAACCGGTTCTCGTCGGGCACGTTGTCGTACACGCCGTTACCGGTTTTGGCGAGCACCGGGCCCAACGGCGGCACGTAGAAGAGCATGGGCAGAGTGCGGAATTCCGGATGCAGCGGCAGCGCCAGTCCCCACTTCTTGACGAACTGGTAGACGGGCGACTTTTGCGCCGCCTCGATCTTCGAATCCGGAACTCCGCTCGCCTTGGCGGCCGCGATCACCTCCGGGTCGAAGGGGTCCTTGATCACGTCGCGCTGCGCCTGCACCAACCGGTCTTGCGGCGCCGAAGCCGCTGCCTCGATGGCATCCGCGTCGTAGAGCACCAGGCCGATATAGCGGATACGTCCCACGCATGAGTGGAAGCAAGCTGGAGGCTGCCCGCTTTCGAGGCGCGGATAGCATAGGATGCACTTCTCGGCCTTGCCGGTCGACCAGTTGAAGTAGGTCTTCTTGTAGGGGCAGCCCGAGACGCACATGCGCCAAGCGCGGCAGCGGTCTTGGCTGACCAGCACCACGCCGTCCTCGCCGCGCTTATAGATCGCCCCTTGCGGGCAGGCCGCCACGCAGCCCGGATTGAGACAATGGTTGCAGATACGCGGCAGGTAGAAGAAGACGGTACGGTCGATCTCCTGTATCTGGGCCATTTCCTCCGCGGTGGCGCCGTCGAGGTTCGGATCGTTGTTGGCATAGACCTGTGATCCGCCGAGGTCGTCGTCCCAGTTCGGCCCCGCCTCGATGGTGTCCATGTACTTGCCAGTAACCATCGAGATGGCGCGCGCGGTGGGCTGTTCGTCGGCTTCGGGCGCGTTGAACAGGTTCTGGTAGTCGTAGGTCCAGGGTTCGAAATAGTCGTCGAGCTGGGGCAGAACGGGGTTATAGAAGATGTTGGTCAGCGTTCCCCATTTGCCCTGCAGGCGTAGCCGCAGATTCTTCTGCTTCTTCCCTTCGACCACCCAGCCGCCGCGGTACTTGGTCTGGTCCTCCCAACGTGTCGGGTATCCCGTACCCGGCTTGGTCTCCACGTTGTTCCAGTACATGTACTCGGTGCCCTTGCGGTCGGTCCAGATGTTCTTGCACGCGATAGTGCAGGTGTGGCAGCCGATGCACTTATCCAGGTGAAAGACCATCGAAACTTGAGATCGGATTTCCATGTCAGTTCTCCTTCGTTCCTAGGCCCTTCGTTCCTCGAACCTTCGTTCCTAGAACTTTCGTGCCTATGCCTTCGTTCCTAGGCCTTCAACCATGTGGCTGATGCCCGGTCCCTGTGCCGTCGTGCCGCATCCCTCCGTCGGCGGGGCATCGCGTATGGACACCACGCAGACCTCGAACTCGAGCGTCATCCCAGCGAGTGGGTGATTGGTATCGACCACCACGTAGCCGTTATCTTCGTTGACCTCGGTGACCATCACATTCTCCACGCGGTTGCCCTCCTCGCTATGCGCGAGAAAACACATCCCCGCTTCGATTTGGTCGACGCCGCCAAACGTCTCGGCGGGCACCCGCTGCTGCAACGCCTTGTCGCGCGGGCCGTAAGCCTCTTCGGGCGGCAGCGTCACCACGATGCGGTCGCCCTCCGCCATGCCTTCGAGGGCTCGTTCGAGGGCGGGCAGCAGCCGCCCGCTGCCGTGCTGATACTCCAGCGGCTCGTCGCCCCAGACCGCCGAACGGATGTGACGGATCGCGCCGTTGGTGCGCAGCGTGTAGTTGATGGTCACGTACTTTCCGGCGCCAACTCGCGCCGGCGGCGCGCTGACTTTCGCCCGCACGATTTCATGCGAATGAGTCGCGGCGTCAGCTACCATTCCAGCTTCTCCATTTTGCGCACGACGACGTGGGTATCGCGCGTCATGATGCCGGTGGGGCCCCAGTAGTTCCAGCCGTATGTGAACTGGGCGTAGCCGCCCGCCAGAAACAACGGGTTAATGCGGATGCGCGTCACGCTGTTGTGTCCGCCGCCGCGCCACTGGCGCTCCTGCGATTTCGGAATGTACACCGTGCGTTCGACCGCGTGATAGTACATGCAAGTGCCCGGCTGGATCCGGCGGCTCACGTTGGCGCGCGTCACTATGACGCCGTTGTCATTGTAGACCTCGACCCAGTCGTTATCCTCGATGCCTACGCGCGTGGCGTCCCTGTCATTGATCCACACCGGATCCATGCCACGCGACAGCAGCAACATGCGGTGGTTGTCTTTGTAGGTGGAGTGGATGTTCCATTTGCCGTGCGGCGTGATGTAGTTCAACACCAGCGAGCGGTCGTCGACCCGGCTTTTCACGATGTCGCCGGTCCTGCGCGGCTCGAGCCTGGGCTTGTAGGTCGGTATGTGCTCGCCGATGTCCAGATACCAAGGATGGTCGACGTACAGCGTCTGGCGGCCGGTCAGCGTGCGCCAGGGCACCAGCCGCTCGACGTTCATGCACCAGGCGGAGTAGGCGCGGCCGTCGTTGATCATGCCGGTCCAGCACGGGCTGGTGAGTAGGCGTCTCGGCTGGCGCGTGAGGTCGTAGAACGTGCAACTGACGCCGCGCGTGGGTTCGGCGATGTCGGCGAGCGGGAGGCCGACGCGCTCCTCTTCATGATGGAAGGCCTGCCAGGCAACCTCGCCGTTGCTCTCAGGCGCGCACAGCAGAATGGTGTTGCACGCGTCCAGCGCGTCCTCGAGGCTCGGATAACGTTTGCCGCCCCACTCGACGCAGCGCATGTGCCTTGGGTCGGGCATCGGCATAACGGGATTCTCGAGCATCTGGTCGTACTGAGCCTTGATCGGGATCTGCACCCCGACGGCGGAGACGCCGTCTTCGCGCGCCCGCGGCCCGAACGAGATGAACTTGTTGTACAAGTTCGCGTAGTCGCGCTCGACCACCCGCAGATGTGGGAAGGTCTTGCCCGGCACCAAGTCGCACTCGCCCACGGCCCAGTCGAGAACCTGCGGCTGGGCCAGTTCGTCAGGCGTGTCGTGCATCAGCGGCGTGGAGACCAGGTCGCGCACCGGCTTCGGAAAAGCGAGCGGCGACATTTCGCTCACCTTTTTCGCGAGCAGCTTGAAAATATCCCAGTCCGTTTTGGATTCCCACACCGGCGGCACCGCGGCCCCGAGCGGATGCAGGAACGAGTGCAGGTCGGTCGTGTTGAGGTCGTTCTTCTCGTACCAGAAGGCCGCCGGCAGCACGATGTCGGAGTAGAGCGCCGAGGTATCCATGCGGAAATTGAGGTCGACCACCAGGTCATACTTTCCGCGCGGCGCCGGTTCGCGGTACTCCACCGTGTTCGTTTTGCCCTTGGCGCGGTCCTCGGCGATGGCGTTGTCGTGCGCCCCGAGATAATGGCGCAAGAAGTACTCGTGCCCCTTGGCGCTCGACTGGATGGCGTTGCCGCGCCAGATGAACCACACCCGCGGCCAATTCTCCTCGGCATCGGGATCGTTGATCGCAAGGTGCAGCTTCTTGTTCTTGACCTGGTCGACGACGCGCCCAATGATCTCGGCGTCGGTCTTCGCGCCGGCGCGTTCGGCCTCGGCCACGATATCGAGCGGATTGCGGTCGAAGTACGGGTGGAAAGGCATCCAGCCCAAGCGCACCGACTTGGCCTCGAGGTCGATAGCGTGGCCCTTGGCCCAGCGCGGGTTGTTGGTCGTCAGGGCGTACTCGGTGAACTCCGCCTCGTAGCGCCACTGACAGCACATGGCGTAATGCCAGGTCGACGACTGCAGGACCCGCGGCGGCTTGATCCAGTCGAGGGCCAAGGCAATCGAGGCCCAGGGCGCAACAGTGGCAAGCTTTTCCTGGCCGACGTAGTGGTTGATGCCGCCGCCGTTGACTCCACAGCAGCCGCACAGGATCAGCGCGACGGTGGCCGAGCGGTAGGTGAGATTGTTGTAGTACCAGTGGTTGGCGCTGGCGCCCACGATGACCATGGACTTGCCGTGAGTGAACTCCGCGTTGCGGGCAAACTCGCGCGCCAGCCTTATCGCCGTATCGCGGCCGATGCCGGTGTACTTCTCCTGCCACGCCGGCGTGTAGGGCGCGTCCGCGTCGTCGTAGCTCGCCGGGAAGGCGCCCTCGAGGCCGCGGCTGTGCCCGAACTGGGCCATCAGAAGGTCGAAGCCGGTAGTTACCAGTACCTCGCCGCTGTCGGTGGCGAGGCGCCGCACCGGCACGCCGCGCGCGAGGATGGGCGTTGCAGTGCCCGGCACGCCCTTGGAGAAATCTTCGAATTCCACCTGGACCACGGCATCATGTTTATCGATGAAGCTCAGCACCGCATCGATGGGGCTGTTGTCCTCGCCGTCCTCCTGGGACAGGTTCCACTTGCCTTTGTTGCCTTTCTCGACACTCCAGCGGAAACCGACCTGACCCTTGGGCATGCGCGGCTCGCCGCTTTTGGCGTCGAGTACCACCATCTTCCAGTCGCCGTGTTCGACGTCTTTGTACCGCGCCAGGCGCTTGCCGCGCAGCAACTGCCCCATGCGATAGCCCTTTCCCTCGGGGTGCAGTTCGACGAGGAACGGAAGATCGGTGTAACGCTTCACATAATCGACAAAATAAGGGACTTGGCGGTCGAGGTAGAACTCCTTGAGGATGACGTGATTGACCGCCATCCATAGCGCGCAGTCCTGTCCCGCCTGGATCGGGATCCACTCGTCGCAGTACTTGGCGATTTGGCTGAAGTCGGGCGCGAGGACGACGAACTTGGTGCCCTCGGTGCGCGCCTCCGCAATGAAATGCACGTCCGGGGTGCGGGTCATGTTCAGGTTCGACGCCATCGAGACGATGAACTTGCTGTTGTACCAATCCGCGCCTTCGCACACGTCGGTCTGGTCGCCCCAAATTTCCGGGAACGAGGTTGGCAGGTCGGCGTACCAGTCGTAGAAGCTCAGGCACGCGGCGCCGAAGAGCTGGAGAAAGCGCGTACCCGCCGCAAATGAGCACATTGACATCGCCGGAATCGGCGAGAAGCCGATCACCCGGTCCGGCCCGTACTTGCGCGCCGTGTACAGGCTGGCGGCGGCGATCAACTCCGACACGTCGTCCCACTTGGCGCGGCGATAACCGCCTTTACCGCGCGACTGCTGCATGCGTGCACGCTTTTGTGGGTCCTCGACCAGCGAGGCCCAGGCCTGCACCGGATCGGAATGGTTGCTTTTCGCTTCACGCCAAAAGTCGAGCATCGGGCCGCGTATATATGGATACTTCACCCTGATCGGGCTGTAGACATACCAGGAGGCGGAGATGCCGCGCTGGCAGCCGCGCGGCTCATAGGGTGGCAAACCTTTCTCGAGTAACGGGTAGTCGGTCTGCTGCATTTCCCAGGTGATGATCCCGTCCTTGACGTAGATCGCCCAGGAGCAGCCGCCGGTGCAGTTGACGCCATGTGTGCTGCGTACGATGTTGTCGTGCGACCAGCGGTTGCGGTAGAACTCCTCCCACTTGCGCTCCTGAGGGTTGACTAGGTCGAGTATCCAGCTCATCAGGGCCTCCTCGGTGCATTCGCGGGACCGCGAGGTGTGCCGTCGCCCCTCGCAGTATACCTAGCCTTCCAACCGCCGGGGTACGGACCCGGAAACCAACCGCCGGAATACGGACCGTCATTCCCGGTGGTGCGTTTCGCCATCATCGGCCGCCGTACCCCGAAGCGTAGCCGGTGCTGCCATCTCGAGCCCGCGATCACCAGCAGGATCACAAGGCCCAGCACAGCCAGACCCCCGAGTTGCCATATCGCTTCCGCCGGGCGTTGAGTCACGGCGGCCTGGGCGAGGAAGGAAACCACGTTGGCGCGCTCTTCGGCGGTCAGCGGGTTTTTCGACCATACGGCTTTCATGGTGGGCGTGGGCGTGCCGGCGACGAAGGCGTCGACCGCGGCCGCTCCGCCGTAGCGCGAGACCACTGCGGTCAAGTCGGGGCCAAGCTGCCCGCCGCCCAGGGATCCAATGCCGCCGACGCTATGACAGGCCATGCACGGCGGACCGCCGTTTTGAAAGCGCACCACGCCGGTGAACAGGTCTTTGCCGATCTCAGGGTTACCCTGGACGGCGGGCGCGCTCGCGGCCTCGGTTGCCGGCTGCTCCGCTGCAGTTCCCAGATAAGCGATGACCGCGTTGACGTCGGAGCTGCTGAGCCCCAGGTTGGGCATCTGCACGTCGTGGAACTGGTGCAGCAAGTTGGTTGCATACGGGTCTTTCTTGGCGAGCATTGCATCTGGGGCCGAGATCCATTGCTCCAGCCAGTCGTGCGGACGCCTCTCGGTGACGCCCTTCAGGTCCGGGCCAACGAGAGGGCCCTTGCCGATGGTGTGACAGGCGACACAATTTTTTTGGAATACTTGTTGGCCCGCCGCCGCATCGTCGGCAGCGTTCGCCACGGCCGGCAGCGCGGCCCATATGCCTGCAATCGTCGCGAGCGCGACAATGGACGGCCATCTCAAAGTCTCTAGGGGCTTCTCGCTCATCATCCGTCGTCCTCACATGATCGGCGGCGGTAAGTTAATGCTGGACTATACGGGCCTCTCGATCGTCATTCGTTGTTCTCAAATGCACATGATCCGGCGGCGTAAGTTTAATGCTAGACCGATGATTGGAAAACGCAAGGGCACGGACCCCACAAATACGGATTTTTTTCGCATCTTATTGAGCGCCGACCGCGGCATGATGCAGCGCCGAAACCATGGCCGAGCTGGGGGCCCGGCGGCTCCCGTATATTCTCGGGGTGGCATGGGGCACCGACAAGCTGGTGCTCGACCATGGGGCGCCGTTCGTGCCGCTGGTGAAGACGAAACGCGGCAAAGAGACCGCTTACGACAATCCATGAATCACATTGAATCCCAGCGTGGAACACTCAATCATGTGCCTAAGTAATCCACACGGCCTAGGAGAACATCAATGGCTAAGACGCAGTTGCCCGCGTTCATGCGGAAGCATGCGGGCCTTGGCGGGCTTGGTGTTGGCGGCGTCGAAATGCCGCGACTGAAACTGCTCCAGGCACAGTCGCCCGAGCTTGCTGAATTCAATAGCGCCAAGCAGGGCGAGTTTTGGCACAGCCTGATCGATGAATCGTTCGGATCGACGGTTCGCATTTGTCCAGTTTACATCGACAAGCGCTTTATTCTGTGGCGTCCGCGGGCGGCGGGCGGCGGCATTCTTGCTCGAGCCGACGACGGCAAGCATTGGACGCCCGCCGATACCGAGTTTACCGTTAAGCTCAAGGGTGGCCACGAAGTGAAGTGGCGGACTGCCCGCACGGTGAGGGCATCGCATCTTGATAAACGGGGCAGCTATAATCCGAGCGATCCTAATTCGCCGCCTGCTGCTACGCCCATGTATTCGATCGTGTGTTCATTTCCGGATCGGCAAGATTTGCCGCCTGCGGTGGTGATATTGCAGCGGGCGGCCCTCAAGGCGGCAACCAAGTTGATCGGTAACTTGAAGATCCTGCGTGCCCCGTCTTTTGGCGTAATTCTTGAAATGGCCTCGCTTAAAGCCAAGTCGCCATCCGGCGAGTTTTATAACTACGCCTTTGAGATTGCCGGGCCAGTGGAGGACAGAGCTTTCTATGAGGAGAATTTTGCGCAATACCGCTTTTTCATAGAGCAGGGCCTCAAAGTGAAAGACCTGGAGGGTGCGCAAGAGGATGAGGCATCTTACTGATGGACGAGGTGCAGGCATTCGTCGCGCGCGGCGTACGCAAGCTTCGGCTCATCGGCGGTGAGCCGCCGGTGCGGCGCGGCATTATGACGCTGGTCAATCCGGTGTCGCGGCGCCTGCGTTGGGGCGAACTCGACGAACTGATGTTGACGGCTAACGGCTCGCAGCTTGAAAAACTTTCGCGCGATTTCGTTGCGGCGGGCATTTGCCGCTTCAACGTTTCGCTGGATACGCTCGCCACCGGAAAATTCCGCGGCATTACGCGCGGAGTTCGCTCGACCGCGTGCTCGCCGGCATCGATGCGACGCAACCAGCGGGGCTCAAAATCAACATGACCGTGCTCCGGGATTTCATCGATGATGTTGCCAGCAAGCTCGACGCGCGTACCGACAAGCCCCTTGCGCCGCATCACTGGATTGGCTTCGTGAAACTACTTGCTGCCATCGATGAAGATGACGAGATGGGCGAGTTGCGCCAACGGATGGAGCAAATTGTCTCGCAAAGCGATGTACGTTTCCAGGATCGTTGCTTGGCGCTGATCCCGTTGCTGAGCGCCGATCCCGCTATTGCGGCCACATTTAACAAGCGGCGGCACGCTGCCATAACAGCACTTGCGGCGCTGTAGCTGTAGCTGCCGCTACTCACGGCGATCTACTCCCTCGATCCACTGCGCGTTTGCCCTGCCCGAGGTGGACGGCAAAGACTTACGCCGGGAGCCGATCGAGAAGCGCAAAGCGTTGCTCGCAAACTGCTGGGTGCCTCACACTTGGCGCCCCGATCACGAGGACCGGGTCGCAAAATCTTGTAGTCTCGGTCGTCAACCGGCCGGCAAGTTACGCATCGGGCCGAGTACGGCCGCAAGACGCTGGATCACGGCGGGGCGCGGTACCAGAACCTCTCCCTGTTCGAAGGCAACGGGCGTGAGGGTTGTAAAGGCTTCGAGCAACTCGCCGGGTTCAAGGAGGAAATCGGGACTGGCCGGCCGGCCGAAGCGTTCGTTGCCGCGCGCGAAGGTCTCGTAGATCAGCACGCCACCCGGCGCGAGAGCGCGGGCAATCGCCGGGAGCAGCGGGCGGTGCAGATAATTGGTAACGATGATGCCATCATAGTCATCGCCGAACTGCCTACCGTCGTCGGTTTCGAGGTCAATCCGGCGCACCTCGCAACGCGGCCCCGCGAACGCGGAAAGTGCCGTGGTATCACGATCGACCGCGCACACGGCAAATCCGCAGTCGCGCAGCAAGCGAACATGCCGGCCGCTGCCGGCCGCGACATCGAGCACAAGACCACCTGCCTTGATCAGCGGCAAAAAACGGTTGACCCAGACGGAGGGGGCCGTCGAGGACTGAGGCGATCGCATGCTCTCTTGCATTGGCACGGCCGATTGCAAATAACGGGAAGAGCCGAGTACATCGCACGGCTCGGGAGGTAGTATTGATGATTTTATTTACGCTGCGTTGTGCCCGGGGCCACCAATTTGAAGGTTGGTTTCGTGACGGCGACGGATTCGAGGCGCAGCAGAAGGCCGCCGAGATCTCCTGTCCCGAATGCGGCGAAACCAAGGTCGAAAAGGCGATGATGGCGCCGCGGCTTGGCAAACCGCTCCGCCGATCTCGGCGGCTAGCGCTGGGCTTGGGGGTGACCGAAGACCCTGGTTGGGAGGCCTAAGTTTCGGCCAACATCGTTGTCGTATTTTCGCTACGGCACTCATGGATGTCCATCGTAACGGACAGGTAGATCCGGCTGCGAATCGCCATTTCCCCGATTCCCAGACGCTGCTCTTGGCAGTAGCTGTCATGACCCGCACGATCAACGCGCAGACCGGGACGGCCGACGCGTTGGCGCTGACTGACGCCATTGTCGCGATAGGCTTATCAGGCGATATTTAGAAATCGATCTACCGTGATAAGCGGCGCGCTCCACTGCAGTCGAACCCAATACGGCGTTGCCAAATTCGTGCCGGCGTATGAACGGATGGTGCGGCAGATACGTTCGGATCATGTCGTGGTATTTTTCCATGTCGCCAGGCGGGAGCGCTACTCCGCCCGCGCCGTCCAGGGGCTTCGACTCGACATACTGCGCGAGCAGCGCCATTTGCTCCTCGACATCATAAACTTCATCCGGCAGCGCTGATTTGCATTGCGGGCTCAGTTGTTCCCACAATTTAGCCTGTTCGCGCCTCAGTATCTCGTACAAAACCGCCTCGATTAGTCCCCATGCTTCGCGGCCGCCGGATGATTTGAGGTTGTTAGCGACGGTGATGAAATCATCGATCGCAGCTAAAACGGACCCTACCGCCGCAAGCACCGGAGCGTAACCGGCGAGTACCCGGCCTTGTTCGTTCTGCCACAGCTCTCCCGCTGCCAAACCAAGCGCGGTTTCGATTGCGTCAAGGTACGCGGCTATGAAATCTCGAGCGGCTTCCGGGTTTTGCTGATACTGTGAGCCGGGTTTAGCAGCCGTCGCGGCATACGCCTGGATCAGCTGGCAGGCTCCCTCCTTGTCGAAGAACCCGACTTTAGCCGTGGCGCGTGTAATTCCCGGCGCTGTGCGTTCAATCTGCTGCTGCGCCAATTCGATCGATTCGAACCTCGCGAAGAAGACCAGCTTGGGCCGCGAAGTAACACTTCGGTTGCTCAGCAAAAGCTCGGCGGTGGTTAGGAGAAAACTCTCGATTCCCGTCTCGCTCGACAACAATCTGCCTTCGTCGAGAGCGTCTATGATCACTGGAATCTTGCCCTCATGGAACGCGGCTACGGGATCGCTTTGGTCGGCGGCTTCCAGATCGGTCAGCAGAGTGTGGAGAGATCCGGTCGAAACGGGGACTTTAGCCAGGTCGAGGATCGGCGCCTTAAGTGTCGCCGACACCTGTCTCGCCAACGTGCTCTTGCCGACCGCTGCAGACGCTTCGATGAAGATGATCTCCTTCTGGATGACCGATGGATCCTTCCCCGGAATATCCAGTCTTGGTGCGACAAATGGCCTCGGCGGCTCCGCAATGAAGAGGTGTCCTGTCCCGCCAACTTTCGGGAAATGGACGGGGCGGCTCAACACATTAACGAGTACGTTCAGCGCAATTTCCGACATGGATAGCTTCTTTCGGCGAAGGCCGCACGTTTTACAAGCCCGGAGCTCTTGTTCAATGGGTAATGGCTTTGCCATCAAGCCCGGTATCCGCCGCCTTCTCGACACCGCCACCGAGCTTTCGCGGACCTCTCTGGTCTCTGGTCGCGCTCGCTGACACGGTCACCATCATGCCGGCCGACCGCGGCGTGGACACCCGGGATTCGTCCGTGGTCGCCTCCATTCCCCGTTGGGGCTCGATCCGTTCCAGAAGGGTTCTCGAGGCCTTCAACTATCCCGTAGCGCAACGGGCCGCCGCTCTACCGGAACCGTGGAGACAAACGGAACGTGACTTGGCACAGGTGCATGTTTCAATTGGCGAAAAGCACCTGGAACATAAATCGATGCCCGGACGTTTTGCTTTGGATTGATGCAAGCAAACGAGGAAGATTGTGAGCGAACAAAAAAATCAAGGCGGCCAGCAGCCCGGCCAAGGTGGCCAGCCCGGCCGTGGCCAGCAGCAGCAGCCCCGCCAGCAGACGCCGAAGCCCGGCCAGCCGACGCCGAAGCCCGGAGAGGGGCCACCAGAAGGTGTCGTTGAGGACGACAAGCTGTGGGAAGAGGGCAGCGTGGGGACGTAGCGCCAACTTGTGCGTTACAGCTCGTGTTGGGTTTTAGTCGGTTGTCGGCATTACCCGAGCGACATTCCGCGAGAAAATCCTCCTCCGCCGACCCTTCTCGTCGTCGCGGAGGAAAAGGAAAAGGCGTCAGTTTCATCCACTGCCCAGGCGGCGGAACGCGACGCGTTTCACTTCGGCGGCATTCCACTTTCTACAGCATCAGCTTCTCCAGCATCAGCGCGAGACTGAGCGAGATGGCGACACCGGTCATGGAAATCCAGCGTCACCGAAAATCTCTTACGCGGCGTGATCAAAAGCTTTAGCAAGTGCGGCAGCGGCCAAGACTAGCCAGGCAAGAATCAAGATAATTCCTCCCGTCGGCGCAGCCATGGGAAAAAGCCGGTGCCCCACAAACGCTCGCAATGCCACATCGGCTGAAAACAGGATTGTGCCCAACGCCCACGCTGCAAGAGCTATGAAGGCGAGCTGCCGAGATAGCATGCCTTGCAGCAAAAGATTTGTGCCGCCAAGGATTGCCAGCGCGTGAAACAACAGGATGTTGGCGGCGCTGTTGAGCCCAGCGCCAGGAGCCGCGTGTGCACCAGCCGCCGCGAGAGCGATGCCGGCCGCGCCGAAGACGCCAGCAATTATGAGAAACAACGGCAACATCCAAATTAAAGCCACCTACGCCTGAGCGAGCGTCGTGTTATACCACTTGGTGCCTCGCATAACACGAGTCCTCATTGGCTGCTACGCAACATCTGTTCGTCGCTGCTATGCAAACAGCTGGTCTCCTGTTCGTCGCTGCTATGCAAACAGCTGGTCTCCATATCACCTCACCGACCATGAAGGTGAACTGCGGTTGGGATCGTTGTGGTTCCACATCAAACCGGGAACAACGCGCAAGACGACGAGTTAGACGATTAAGCCGCCGCGGTGAATTTGACCACATCTCGGTCGCGCTAGTGGCCCGGGGACGCCCCCAACCCCTCACCACGTCCCTGGGCCACGGGATTGTTGACGGAAGTGCGGGGTCGAGTTGACGCGAACGCCGATTCCTTGGTACCATGCAATGATCCATATCTATGGCTTAGTCCGAGCTAGAGGAGCCCTTCATGTGCGACTACAGTCTGCATCACGTCGGCTCGCGGCCCGCCAAGGTCAGTGACAAGCTGGTTACGACGGAACTTGCGAGATCAAGCACTCGTGGCTTTGCCGCCGTCGGGGAGCACGGTGCCAAGCTCGTAATTCATGACGGTCCACCCAAGGTAGCGGTCTGCCTGCTGCCCGGAACGGAACTGGCCTTCGACGACCATGTCCGTTACGACCGCGCGTTCAACCTTTTTGGCAAGGCCCGTGTCAATCACAAGGTCGCCCGCTTTCGGCAGATCGATATGAACGATCCGCACGTTCAGCACGATGCGTTGGAATTCCCAAATGGGGAAGTTCTAAAGGTTGCGCAGTTGGTCGCGGGCCAAACCGCTACGGTGTTGCAATTGCCGGTCGCGACACAGCACCCCGAGCATATTGAAACCGGACACGTTGCCCGCTCGTCCGAATTCGCGCGTCGCCTTGAACCGGGCGTCCGGATGGCGTCGATCCTGATGCCGAACCAAAGCGCGGTGATGTTGTGGCAGACCGTTCCGCAGCACGGCCATCGGACTCTCGATCGCGTTGGCGCAGTCATTCCGCCGGTTGACGGCTCACAAGCAGCATCCGATCCTGTTGCCCTGCAGGTGTCGATGCCGAGACGATCGAGGCAAGCCTCAAGAAGGGCGTGCTCACGGTGACTCTGCCGAAGAAGCCCGCCGGGCAGACGCCGGCAGAAGAAGATCGAGGTCAAGGCTGCTGCTTAGTCGGCCGCCTCAGCCAGGCGAGGACGAAGCGGAGATTGTGACCGAGGTTGGCGGGTCGCCGGCAGCGGTGCTCCTTGGATATCTTCGCGTTCGTTTTCGAACCGCTGCGCTTCGATAACCAGGGAAGAATAGCGATTTTCTGAAGGAACTGGCGCAATGCCGTCATGGCGCGGCGCTGGGCGGCCGTCGGCATGATGGAGGTAAGCAAGGCTTTCGTCGATTGAAAGCTTGTAAGCCTCTGCCAGTCCTCAGAGCAGGCGCGTCGCTCAGGTCAGCAAGCATCTCCTCGCAAATGAAGTTGAAGCGAACGCCGATGCCGCATAATATGTTCCACGGCAATGCCTGCTTCGCTAATTCAACAAATCTGGCACATCGCCTTAGAATGCACGCGCTATTGAGAGCCATCGGAGTTCTCGCTTTGATTGCGGGACTGGGCTTTATCGGACATGGCTCCCGCTATTTCGCCTATCCCGGCGAGCGCTCCATGATCGGATGGGTCTATTTCGGCGCCGGCATAGCCGTGGTCGGGCTTTTGCTTATAATCTTCTCACGACCCTCCGACGAACCGTAGATTGAGACGTTGCGCGGCGGGGAAGGTTGAGCATATCTGTGTCTGCCTCTTTTCGCCTCCGGCGCCTTGGTTTCCCCCTGCATCGTTGCCGGCCCCGACCGGCGAATTCCGTGGATGTGCTCTAGAAGACGCCCTATCCGTTGCCGGTTTCACTCGCCATTGGCGGCAAGGTGCTGATCGAGGCCTCCATCGCCGCTTTTTCCCGCTTGGCTTCAATGGCTGTCGCCCACTGCGGCAATATGCCCATCTGAGCTTTCCGTTCTCAGGCAAGATCAATCACGCCGGCCTCGCCCCCTTCCGTGCCCCATGCGAGCAATAGGCCGTCGGCGCTCCAGGCGAGCGCGGTAACAGGCGCGCCGCCCGGCTCCTTGGCCAGCATTATCGCGCTGTCGATCCGCATCAGGAGGATGAGGCCGCTACCGTAACCCGCAGCGACGAGAGCTTTGCGAGGATGGCAGGCGACAACGTCGATGCGGTGATCGGATGGCGTCAGCAGGCGCGGCGTCTTGTCCTTCGGGCCGTCCTTGCCGTGGAACGGCCACAGCACAAGCTGCGTGCTCCCGGACGTGGCCAGCCATTGGCCGCCCGCGCTCCAGGAAAGCGACATGACCCGCGCGTCATAACCGGGCATGGGTATATGCTCGCCGTCGGAGAGCCGCCAGCCGTGCAGCATCGGCTCTTGCATGGTAGTGATCAGGAAGCGGCCATCGGGGCTCACCGTGGCGCCGAGGTGCGAGCCCTTCCATTCGAGTCTTTCCGGCTCGGCCTGCAGCGCGTTCGGAAACCAGAGCGTAGCGCCATTGTAATGCGCCATGGCGAGCCGAAAGCCCTTCGGCAAAAAAACGAGACCGCCAACGGTCGACGGCGCCTCGAAGGTCCGCAGTTCCTTGGCCTGCACAAATGCCGATTTGCCGGCGGACCAGGCGATTGCGCCGTCTCGGCCCAGGGCGATGTGATTGACCCAGCGGTGCTTCGGATCCGTCGCAACAATGCGGCTCGATCCGGCGTCGGTCGTCACGACCTTGCCGTCATCGCCGCCACTGACAATGCGCTGACCATCGGCAGCCGTCGCCAGGATAGCGCCGTCATGGATCGCCCTTCTGCGCATCTCGCCGTCCGGCTCGGCGAACACCAGCGCCTCTTCGCTGAGCACGAAGACCGCGGTCCGCCCGAGAAAGTGAATGGCGACGACCGCGCCTCCCGCCGCGACCAATCGGGTGCGCTCGACGACGGAGACGATATCACTGCGGGTGTCGGTCATTGGCTGGAACGACTCGAACCGCCGATCTCCCAAGGGGGAAGCATCAAGCAGTACAGCTTTCGAACCCGTCGGTGATCTTTTTTCCCGGCAGGTTGCGGCCGATGAAGACGATGCGGCTTTCGCGCTTCTCGTCCTTGCCCCACGGGCGCTGGTGATCGCCATCGAGGATCATGTGCACGCCCTGGAAGACAAAGCGCTGATCGTCATCCTTGAAAGCAAGAATGCCCTTGCTACGCAAAATGCTCGGGCCTTCTTTCTGCACGAGATCCTGGACCCAGGGGAAAAACTTATCGGGGTCGAGCGGCTTATCGGTGCGAAGCGCGATCGATTGCATCTCCTCGTCGTGGTAGTGCTTCAATCCGCCGTGCCCATGCGCGGGCTTGTGATCGTGATCGTGGTCGTGATCGCTGTGCTCATCGCTGTGCTCATGATTTGGTCGTGCTCGTCACCGTCGAGAAAGGCCGGCTCCAGATCGAGAATGCGATCAAGGTCAAAGGCGCTGCGGTCCAAAACCGCGTCAAGAGGAATCATGGCACGTTCGGTCTTATGCAGCTTGGCGTATGGGTTGATGCCCCGAATGCGCGCTTCGACGTCGCGTAGTTCCTCGGGTGAGACGAGATCGGTCTTGTTGAGCAAAATCACGTCGGCAAACGCAATCTGGTTCTTCGCTTCCGGCGCATCCTTCAGCCGCTCCTTAAGCCACTTGGCATCGGCCACGGTGACGATGGCATCGAGCTTGGTTTTGCGGCCTATATTATCGTCCATGAAGAACGTCTGAGCGACCGGAGCCGGGTCGGCAAGCCCCGTGGTCTCGACGATGATGGCGTCGAATTTTTCCTTCCGCCGCATCAACCCGTCGAGGATGCGCATGAGGTCGCCACGCACCGTGCAGCAGATGCAGCCATTGTTCATCTCGAACACTTCCTCGTCGGCGCCCACCACGAGATCGTTGTCGATGCCGATCTCGCCGAATTCATTCACAATCACGGCGTATTTCTTGCCGTGCTGTTCGGAAAGAATGCGGTTGAGCAAGGTGGTCTTACCGGCGCCGAGATAGCCCGTCAGCACCGTTACAGGCACTTTTTCGGACGAAGGCTGTTCGGACATACGCTATCCTCCTGGCGTCACGGTTCTGGAGTTCGTGCGGGGTTGTGGCTTAACCCGATGCGAGCTCCGGCAATCAAAGGCACGCTGGTGATTTTAGACTATGGCACGGCGTCGGGATTGAAAAGGCGGCCGGTTCGCAACTTGATCATAGGTTAAACCCTCTCGCCGGCTATATAGGCGCTCCTGTGCACGCTCAAAACCCCGTCACGTCTGAAGGTGTCGCCGCGGCAAAACGAGCCAGATTCAGGCCACCAAAGGGCCCAAGCGCGATCGATAGTATATAGATGAGCCCGGTGGCGAGAATGATTGCCGGTTCGGGTGGCAACGGCGGAAGTTTGGATGACTTCGCGCTTCATAGCGAACTCCTGATTTCGACGAGATCGCATTGGAACTTGACCCAGGAGCGGCATTGAGCCACATGGCAGCACGTAACATTTTCCGAGAGGCGTGCTCGTTCCACGGAAGACTTTCGAACAGTGACAGGGTTGCGAGATTGGCTCTCACGAACGCGCCACTGACTCATTCTGCATGATAGCATCAAGGGACCGCGTGCGCGACGAGCTGACCCCTTATAATGCATTTTGATGTCGCCATTTGGCGCGAAAGCGTAGTCGATAAGGGCGCGCAGCGGAAATCTAGCGCCGAGTGCAGCTTGATGGTTGTTTCGTTGTCGCCACCCCGCGGCTATCGGCTCAGAGTCCGCCGCAGCGCTGAACGTAGCCGGAGTTCTAGCGCTCCCGTATATTGTGTCGGCTTCGACGCCAAAATCGAATCCCCAAGGGGTGGAGGAAAGTTTGAGCTTGCGGCGGGCGCTAGAAAGCGGAAAATGGTTGTCTTGAGGAATCTCGCCTCAACTTAAAACTCAACGGAGGTAATGCCGTGTCGAAGTCAACAACCGGACCGGTTGGGAGCGCCTCTCGCCGCGCAATTCTATTGAATAGTGTATCGATTGCGGGAGGATTCATCCTAGGCGCGCCAGCCGCTCGTACTGCCTTGGCTCAAACCAAAATAACGCACGAAGCAGCCAAATATCAGGAGACCCCAAAAAACGGCCAGAAATGCTCGACCTGCATTCAGTTTGTGGCGCCGGCCTCTTGCAAAATCGTGGCCGACCCGATCAATCCTGACGGCTGGTGCCAGTTTTACGGAGCGAAGACAGGATGAGAGCCGCATGTAACTACGGCGAACGATATGGGGTGAAGCAATGGCTGCATCCACATGCCTTGGGTGCAGCCCACCGATTGCTACGACAAGTGTTTCGCGCTCATTCACACTTGGCGCAGCGAACCAGTTATGAAAGTGAACCAGTTATGAAAGTGAACCAGTTATGAAAGTGAACCAGTTATGAAAGTGAACCAGTTATGAAAGCGAACCAGTTATGAAAGCGAACCAGTTATGAAAGCGAACCAGTAATGAATAAGTCATTGCCAAAATCTGATGGTTCTTCCTTCCTCCTTTGCGAAGATGTGAGGGAGGAGGTCAATAACAAGCTCAGCATTATCGGCGTGTTTCGAAACGACGATATTGTCCTTCAAAAAGATATTGTGATTCCATCTCTCATGGCTGTATTGTTTGCTCGCGGGGGTGAGGGGCCTTGTGAGACGAGAATTTCACTTACCGATCCCAAAGGTCAGACGGTGATTGAAAGTCCGAAACAAACGGTCGTTCTTGAGAAAGACACAATATATCCTGCGGCGGTTAGGGTCCTTGCTCCAGAGCTGACAATCGGACAATACACAATAAAATTTTTTTTCGACGACGTACCGATTGAGCGCACCTTCGAAGTGAAGAAGGCATAGGAGTAGACGTCCCGCTTTGCGCCTGCGGGCGTTGCCTGTGCATGAGGGTTATCGAGGTCGCAAAACGCCGCGATCATCTCCATTGATACATGGCATTTCTTAGCGGTCGTTTATTCCATTCACGATGGCGCTATCGGAATTCTTCTGGATTTGCCGATTTTATCATCAGGCGAGACCTAAACTGGCGTTAGCCGTGCAATCGCCATGTATGCAACGAACGCATTCGCACAGTTGGACAATTGATCCTGTATTCGTTGGATTGCCCGACGCACGTCAGGTGGGAGTGGATCTTCGTCTCCATAATATATTTCGAATATCTCATCGCATTCCCTGGACGCTTCCGCCATTTCTTTGAAAATGTGCCTTACGTTCGGAATTTCCGTCCGATTTTTCGCCGCTGCCATCACCCCGTTGTACATCGAGGCCAGTTCTGCCGCATGACTGTTCAATGCTTGAATGGTTTCTCTGACAAAATCTGCATCGCCCATTATCTCCTCCTATTCGAGCTTGAAGTTCAACGGGTCGAAATCGTAGACGTTATGACCGCCGGCGAAAGCCTGGCGAGGTCATAATGAGAAAAATGAGAAGCGCTTTCTTCATCTGGCCCACTTGCACTGATCTGTTCGCCGCCCGGCTGCACTTCATTGAACTATAGCACACCGTGCGCGCGTCGGATCGCGGCCAAGATCGCCAAGCTGCCGGATTTACTGAGGCGCCGCTGATAGCAGCTTGATCGTGTGTGGTTCCCGATACGACGCGCCCTCGACATATTGAGACGTTTCTGAACACGTAGAGTGCGGGAGGCCCGGCTTCGCGGCTGGGCCTCTTCGCTTTGCGCGCGGCAGGCGTGGCAGCCGACTGCGCGCTTTCGCGAAGGAAAGACCGCGACTCCCAGCGCGGCAGCGCCCGAACCAACTCCACTCGGGCCGTTTCAAGCGAGCGGGAAGACGCCGGAGGCCGTCGCCGAAGCCGCGGCCGTCTGCCCGCGGACCGTTCGGAAGCGGGTTGACCGATATCGTCGCGAAGGATCCATTGCAATTTCCTCAGTTATCGATCTGCTGACCGGTCTCATTCGACCACACGCCTTCAATTTCACGCGTGAGTAGCCCGGCGCTCAACAGCCCAGCAATGAAAATGTCGGGGCTGATCGTTGAAACGTGAACGCCCCCCTGATACATGCGATCCGCAACCGCTTCCATGAATGCCTGATCGCTGAGATTTTGTTCACTCCAACTCGCCTCACGCAGGCGGCGGACTATATCGAGCGATGTCTCAGCCTCGATCAGCAGCCCTTCGTTTGTACGGTATCGCATGGTTGTTCTCTCCTTAGGCAGCTGCTTCTACTTCTGCGTTTCTAGCGCATGTTCCGGCCCGATTGAATTGGGGATTCTGGGAGCAAAGGATGGGAGAGCAGAGGTTGGGGACGTCCGCGATCTTCTGATTGAAGCCGCTGCGGATTGCGTCGGCAGCTTGGCGCGGACTAAGAGGTATGATACGCGCATGCTGGTTACAGACTTTGTTCCACACATTTAGTGGCCTAGCATGGGAGCTTCGCGGCGCCCCGGAATGACGGCGAAATTTTCAACGACCACCATCAGAACTTCACCGTCGGCGGCTTTTCCGAACCCTCAGTTGCGGTGAATTCCGCCATCGGCTTGTTGCCCGAGAACGCCGTCTTCGCCCAAATCACCGTCGGGAACGTGCGCAGCGCCGTGTTGTAGGCGCGCACCGCGTCGATGTAGTCGCGCCGCGCCACCGCGATGCGGTTCTCGGTGCCTTCGAGCTGCGATTGCAACGCCAGGAAGTTGGCATTGGATTTCAGATCGGGATAGTTCTCCGTCACCGCCAGCAGCCGGCCGAGCGCGCCCGACAATTGATTCTGCGCATCCTGGAACGCCTTGAGCTTGTCCGGATCGGTGAGCTGGGAGGCGTCGATCGTGACCTTGCGTCGCCTTGGCGCGCGCTTCGACGACCGCGGTGAGCACGCTCTTCTCCTGCTTGGCGTAGCCCTGCACGGTCGCCACCAGATTGGGGATCAGATCGGCGCGGCGCTGATATTGGTTCTGCACGTCCGACCAGCGCGCCTTGGCCTGCTCCTCGAGCGTCGGGATCGTGTTGTAGCCGCATGCCGACAAGCGTCAGGCCAATCCCGATCACGGCCACCAGACAATCGCGAATGCGTGGAAACGATGCGCTGGTCATTTCACCCTCCATTTTTGCCGCGCGCGGTGCGGATGCCGCGCACCGTTCAACCCTCGACCGGCTCCGTCCCGACGATCTCGATGCCGAAGCCGGATAGCCCGACATAGGTCATGCGGCGCGACGAGTCAGGAGCCGGATCGAATTGACGCCGAGATCCTTGCAGAATCTGCGCGCCGAGGCCGACCTCGCGCCATTGCCGCGTGCGTGCCTCGCCGGATGCGGTTTCGCCGGATTTCGGAATCGAGACCACCGGCACGCCGGCGGTGCCGTCGCGCAGCAGACCAGCACGCCCCGCCCTCGGCCTTGAAGCGCGTGCCAGCGCCTGATGGATCGGCTTGGCGCCGCCGAACACGTCGGAGATGATATTGGCGCGATGCAGCCGCGTCAGCACGTTCTTGCCGTCGCCGATCGCGCCGTGGACGAAGGCCATGTGATAGACCGGATCGAACGGCGTGAGGAAGGCGTAGCCGGTCAGCGTGCCGATCTCGGACTCGACCGGAAATTCGCCGACGCGCTCGATCAGCTTGTCGCGCGCCTGGCGGTAGGCGATCAGTTCGGCGATCGAGATGCGCTGCAGCTTGTGGCGCTCGGCGAATTTCGTCGATCTCCGGGCCGCGCATCACCGTGCCGTCGTCGTTCATCAGCTCGGCGAGCACGCCGACCGGCGGCAAGCCGGCGAGCCGGCAGAGATCGACGCAGGCCTCGGTATGGCCCGAGCGCATCAGCACGCCGCCTTCCTTGCGCCACCAGCGGAAAGACATGGCCGGGCCGCACGAAATCCGCCGCGCCGCTGTTGCCGTTGGCGAGCGCGCGCACCGTGTTGGTGCGCTCCTCGGCGGAAATCCCGGTGGTGAGGCCGTGGCGGACATCGACCGAGACGGTGAAGGCGGTGCCGAGCGGCGCATCGTTGAGCGCCACCATCGGGTCGAGGTGCAGCCGCCGCGCCTCCTCGGGCGCCAGCGGCGCGCAGACGATGCCGGAGGTGTGGCGGATGATGAACGCCATCTTCTCGGGCGTGCACAGGCTCGCGGCGACGAACAGATCGCCCTCGTTCTCGCGATCGTCGTCGTCGGCGACGACGACAATTCGCCGCGGGCGAAAGCGGCGACGGCGGCCTGGATACGTTGGTGAGCGTCGTCCATCTGCGCCCCTGTCTGCGCGGCCGCGCCGTCAGCGCGCCGGCGGCGGAAACGGCCACGCCGGAGTTTCGCCGACCTGGCCGCGCTGGCGCAGATAATGATCGGCGATCACGCACGCCACCATGGCCTCGCCGATCGGCACCGCGCGGATGCCGACGCAAGGATCGTGGCGGCCCTTGGTCGCGATTTCGGTCTCGCGGCCGTAGCGATCGACGGTGCGGCGCGGCGTGAGGATCGAGGAGGTCGGCTTGACCGCAAAACGCGCCACCACCGGCTGTCCGGTCGAAATGCCGCCGAGGATGCCGCCGGCATGATTGGAGAGAAAGATCGGCTTGCCGTCGTTGCCCATGCGCATCTCGTCGCCGTTCTCCTCGCCGCTGAGCTCGGCCGCGCCGAAGCCGGCGCCGATCTCGACGCCCTTGACCGCATTGATGCCCATCAGCGCCGCGGCGAGATCGCCGTCGAGCTTGCCGTAGATCGGCGCGCCGAGCCCGGCCGGCACGCCTTCGGCGATGACCTCGATGACCGCGCCGATCGAAGAGCCGCGCTTGCGCACGCCATCGAGATAGTCGGCGAAAAACGCGGCCTTCTCGGCGTCGGGGCAGAAGAACGCATTGCGCTCGACCTCGGCCCAATCCCAGCGCGCGCGATCGATCCGATGCGGCCCCATCTGCACCAGCGCGCCGCGCACCGATCAGGCCGGGCACGATCTTGCGCGCGATCGCGCCGGCGGCGACCCGCATCGCCGTCTCGCGCGCCGATTGCCGGCCGCCGCCGCGATAGTCGCGCAGGCCGTATTTGACGTCGTAGGTGTAGTCGGCGTGGCCGGGGCGATACTTGTCCTTGATGTCGGAGTAATCCTTCGAGCGCTGATCGACATTGTCGATGAGGAGCGCGATCGGCGTGCCGGTGGTCACCTGCTGTGCCGGTCGCGCTCGTCGGTGAATACGCCGGAGAGGATTTTGACCGCGTCCGGCTCCTGGCGCTGCGTGGTGAAGCGCGATTGGCCGGGCCGGCGCCGGTCGAGATAACGGCTGGATATCGCCTTCGCTCAGCGGGATGCCGCGGCGGACAACCGTCGACCACGCAGCCGATCGCCGGCCCGTGGCTCTCGCCGAAGGTCGTCACCCGAAAAGATGTCCGAACGTATTGAATGACATGGTTCGACAACGTGGCGCGCCGGGCGACGCTCGAACGACACTCAGGATTGTGCAAGCCGACGCCGGGCTTGGTAGCCCGCGTCTGTCATCGGGTCAAATGCGCGCCCGTGATCTATCGGTCAAACCCGTCGCATCTGCGCATCTGCGCTAGAAACTCGCGCCGCGCCGTTCGCGCTGGCAGAATTTGCCGGCGAAACCGTCGCGCGGCTTTTTTTGCGCCGGTCGGGAGCAAATGTTCATCCCGCATTCATCTCGCTGAACGTCGATTAATGAGAAGCTGAATATCCGTTAAGCTACGGAAAAATCAGGGTTATTTTCGCTTTTCGTTGCGGGCCGGGCCGTCCTGTGCCATCGTCATCTCGGTAAGGGGGGCAAGGGCCTGGGATCGACAAAAAGCCCGCAAAGCTTGAACTCAACCTGCCGTATGTTCACAACACCAACTTAAGGAAAGAGCAGCCATGGCCACGAAGAAGAAGAAAACAAAGAAGAAGAAGAAGTAAATGACATGTGCGCGAGCCTCGTATTGGGGCCGCGCCGTCAACTTCGGTTTTTACGAGGCGCCTGCGTGGTGCTTTGAGGGAGCGGCCGGATCACTGTCCGGCCGTATCCATTTTTGGGGCGCGATCGTCGCCCCGTGCAGGGTCTTTTGGCCCGTCATTTTCAGAATTTGTAGTTCAGGCCGGCGCGCACGATATTGAATCCCTGTGAGCCCAAACTGGCCGCGAAGGAAGCCGGCTGTGTCCCCGCTGACGGATTTTGCGCGACGACAGTCCCTTTGGGAGCAGGGAGAATTCACATAGAGATATTCGGCCCGGAACGAAATATTGCCGGTGATCAGGTACTCGCCACCAAATCCCAGCGTCCAGCCAAACGCCGTCTTCGATGTCGAACCGGCGAAGCAGGTCGCACCAGCGGTGCAATTGAACGAAAAACCGCCCTGAGTGATCGCTGCGGCCGACCGGCGACATCCCAGAGAAGTTCTCCTGGATATGGCCGTAAGCCAATCCGCCGGTGCCATAGATCATCAGCGGGTTGGCCGGAACAAACCCGAACCGCGCTCGAACCGTCCCGAACGGATCCATCGTTTCCTTGATGACGAGGCTCGATACCGCGACCCTGGTGGTGCTGGCAGCGGAAGTGCGCAGCGAAAACAGCGAAGTGCCGGTGCCTTTGAAATCGGACCACTGATAGTCCGCCTCGACGCCGAGCAGCCAATTCATGATCTGCAGGTTATAACCGACCTGGCCGCCGCCGAGCGGGCCGTTCACGTGATAGGACGCCGACGGCATGGGCGTGATGCCGGCGGCGGTGACGCCGGTTGAGGCCGCGGGATCGTTAGGCTGGTAATAGACGCTGGCGCTGTTCCAGGCGAAACCGCCATTGATGCCGAGGTAAATCCCGGTCCACAATTCCGGCACGACGGACTGTGGTGACGTGTAGGCAACGATCGACGGCGGCCGGTTCGGCAATTCATCGGCTCGCGCGGTGGCAGCACCGAGCGCGAGCAACACAAAGACGCACAGAACAATTTTCTTCACAGCCGCCCCGCCGATACAACGGTGAACTCATGTATCGGATAGCCGAACCCGAAAAACACGATAACGGCAGCCTAAAATAAGAGTCGATCGAACCACAGCGGAAAACCGGTCAGGCTCCCGAATCCCAGTTTCTGTGACAACTTTACCACGCCGGCGCAAGCCCTTGATATGACAGCACGATCACGCGGCCAGCCGTAATCTGCGAGGCTTGGCCGACGAATTTCGTCCGGCGGGTCCCGCGGTCGCGGTGGATCAGGAGTAGCGCGCCAAGGCGCCGCCGGAGAAGACGTAGACGACGCCTTGCAGAATATCGGCGTGGGTCGCCTGCTCTTCCGGCATGATGTGAAAGTTCGCCATCAGCGCGCGGGCAACGCCGCCGTGCGCCACGACCACGGTGTCGCGGGTCACGGTCGCGTACCATTCGCCGACGCGCTTGGCGACGTCGCGATAGCACTCGCCGCCGGGCGGCGCGAAATCCCACTTGTCGCGCTCGCGCCGCGTCAGCACGTCCGGGTCGCCGGCCTGGATCTCCGGCAGCGTCAGCCCTCCCATTCGCCGTAGGAGATTTCCATCAACCTTTCGTCCAGTTGGTAGACCACGGGATCGAGGCCGAGCGTTGCGCGCACCAGCTCCATGGTTTCGCGCGCGCGCATCAGCGGGCTTGACACGTAAGCGAAATCGTCCGGCCGGCGCTCATCGCGCGCAAACAGATCGCGCAGCACGCCGCCGCAATCGCTCGCCTGCTGACGGCCGCGGGCGTTGAGCTCGGTCTCATATTGACCCTGCAAGCCGCTGCGCGACGTTGAAGTCGGTTTCGCCGTGACGGACATAATAAAGGACCGGCATGATTGATCGGCCCACCCCGCCGGGCCTCAGTCCTTGCCGACCGTGATGTCCGGCGCGTCGGGATGCTTCATGCCGACGACGTGATAGCCGGCATCGACGTGATGCACTTCGCCGGTGACGCCGCGCGACATGTCGGAGAGCAGATAGGCACCGGCCTCGCCCACCTCCTCGATGGTGACGTTGCGGCGCAGCGGCGCGTTGTACTCGTTCCATTTGAGGATGTAGCGGAAATCGCCGATGCCGGACGCGGCAAGCGTCTTGATCGGCCCCGACGAGATGGCGTTGACGCGGATGTTCTTCACGCCGAGGTCGGCGGCGAGATAGTGCACGGACGCTTCGAGCGCGGCCTTGGCGACGCCCATGACATTGTAGTGCGGCATCCATTTCTCCGACCCGTAATAGGTCAGCGTCAGCATCGAGCCGCCGTTCGGCATCATCTTCTCGGCGCGCTGCGCGACGGCCGTGAACGAATAGCAGCTCACCAGCATGGTCTTGGTGAAATTGTCCTGCGTGGTGTCGACGTAGCGCCCGTCGAGTTGATCCCGGTCCGAGAACGCGATGGCATGGACGAGGAAGTCGATCCCGCCCCAGGCCGATTGTACGGCAGCGAACACCGCATCGATGGTCGCCGGCACGTCACGTCGCAATCGCCGACCACGATGCCGCCGACCTCCTGCGCCAGCGGCTCGACGCGCTTCTTGAGCGCATCGCCCTGATAGGTGAAAGCGAGCGCGGCGCCGTGTCCGTGGCAGGCTTTGGCGATGCCCCAGGCCAGCGAGCGGTGGTTGGCGACCCCCATGATCAGGCCGCGCTTGCCGCGCATGAGGCCCGAGGATTCCGGCATTCTCGTCACCCCGCTCGACGACTTCCGCCCCCAGGCCTCCTATGGCATAGGGCCGTGGGGCCCAGCAAGCGCGCGGCGACTGATCGGCGCGCACCGAGGGGTGCGGAATACCAAGCTTATGGCGGTGTTGTTTGACTGATGGTAGCCGCAGCCGCCGCGGCGGGCGCGAGCGAGGCGGATCGAGCTTTGAGTGAATTCCGGCAGCAGATCGAGGCGGCCATTCCGCCGCTGCGGCGGTATGCGCGCGCGCTGACCCGCGACGCCGAGACCGCCGACGATATCGTGCAAGACACGTTGGTGCGGGCGCTGCGTTCCGAGCACTTGTTTCATGGCGGAGACATGCGCGCATGGCTTTACACGATCTTGACCAACCTCAATCGCAACCGGCTGCGGAGCTTGGCGCGCCGGCCGATCTTGACGCCGATCAAGGACAGCGATGCCGCGCTGGCCGGCTCGGAATCCGGCGGCCGCGACATCTCGCGCGCGCTCGACGCGCTTGCCGAGGACCAGCGCGCGGCGCTGCTCCTCGTCGTGCTCGAGGGCCTGACTTACCGCGAGGTCGCCGAGGTGCAGGGCGTGCCGATCGGCACGGTGATGTCGCGGCTGGCGCGCGCCCGCACTCAGATCAAAGCCTATCTCGACGGCGAGCGCCCGGCGCTGCGCCGCGTGAAGTGACAGAGAGCAAACGATGACCGATCGACATACAAACTGTGACGGAAGACGAGCTCCACGCCTATGTCGACGGCGAATTGCCGCCCGACCGGCGCGCCGCCGTCGAGGCCTGGCTCGCGTCCCATCCCGACGATGCGGCCAAGGTCGCGGCCTGGCGCAGCCAGGCCGAGCTCATTCGCGCACGCTACGGCGACGTCGTGGCGATGAGCCGACGCCGGAACGGCTCGAACTCGCGCGCTTGGCGCGCCGTCGCCGCCGCGGCTTGGCGGCCATGGCCGTTGCGGCCGTGCTTGCGGCATTCCTGGTCGGTGGCGCCGTCGGCTGGGTGGCGCGCGGCGCCGAGGCCGCGGCGACCTCGTCCGACCTGACGCGCTTCACCGCCGATGCGCTCGAAGCTTATCGGCTTTATGCGGTCGAGGTCCGCCATCCGGTCGAAGTGCCGGGCGAGGAGCGGCCGCATCTCATGCAATGGCTCTCGAAGCGGCTTGGCTCGCCGCTGCGCGCACCCGAGCTTGACAAGATGGGATTAAAGCTCGTCGGCGGCCGGCTGTTGCCCGGCCCGACCGGAGCATCGGCGTTCTTCATGTACGAAGGCCCATCGGGCGAGCGCTTCACGCTCTACTGCGGACACACCAGGATCGCGAGACCGCGCTGCGCTACACGGCGGGCGATCAGAACGCAGCGTATTACTGGGTCGACCGCAACCTCGCCTACGTGCTCAGCGGCCCGGCGGAGCGCGACAAGCTGCACGAGATCGCGCAAGCCGCCTATGATCAGATCGACACGCGCGCGCCGCAGCAGGGCGGCTGATGGTGTTTGAGCTGTCGTCGCCAGGTTGACGGACAAAGCCAGCGGACAACCTGGCGCCTCCTGGGGCCTCTTGGCGGCTGGGCCAAAAATGGGCAACCTGCAACCACGCCGGGACGGGTTGATGCCGGACTGGCGGCTTGAACATGGCAAATATGACCAACCCCAGCCGCACGATGAATGTGCGGCGCGTTACTCTCGCCTTCGCGATCGGCGCGATCCTGACGTTGAATTCGTCGGCGTGGGCGCAAGATTGGCCAAATCACGCCGTCAGGGTCATCGTCCCGTACGGTCCGGGCGGCATCACCGACGTCATCGCGCGACTGGTCGCCGACCGGCTTTCGAAGGCGCTGGGCCAATCGTTCGTCATCGAGAATCGCGGCGGGGCGGGTGGCGCGATCGGCACCGAAGTCGCCGCACGGTCGCCGAACGACGGATATACGATTTATGTCGCCGGCGGCGCGCCGATGACAATCGTGCCGCAGATGCAAAAGCTTTCGTTCGATCCGACCAAAGATCTGGCGCCGGTCGCCATGGTCACCATCAACGGCATGGCGTTCACGGTGCATCCCGACCTGCCGGTCCGTTCGCTTCGTGAATTCATCGACTACGTCAAAGCGCGTCCCGGCGCGATCAATTATTCCGTCGGCGGCATCGGCACGTTGAGCCACCTCGCGCCGACTCTTGCTGGCCGCACGCGAGCATCTCAACATGGTCGCCGTACCGTACCAGAGCATGCCGCCGACCATTCAGGCGTTGCTGACGAAAACGGTCGATATGTTCTTTGGCAATATTTCCGATGTGATCGATCCGATACGCAGCGGAAAAGTTCGACTGCTAGCCATCTCAACCGAAAAACGTTCGCCGCAATTCCCCGATGTTCCGACCGTGGCCGAAACCGTGCCGGGCTTCACCATGACCGGCTGGCACGGCGTATTCGTGCCTGCGGGCACACCCCGACCGATCATCGAGCGGATGTCCTCGACACTCGCCGCCATTAGCCGTGAACCAGAATTCAACAAAATATTGAGCAATCTCGGCATCGACACGGTAAGCTCGACGCCCGACGGCTTGGCGCAAGCCATCAAGGCCGATACGGCGCTCTTCAGGGCGGCGCTCGATGCGGCGGGCCTGCTTCGCAAGGAAGCCGCGAACTGACCGCGACAACAGGAGACGTGCGATGAGCATGGTTTCAACAAAAGAACAAGTGGCACAAGCGGCACCGCAATTCGTGCCGCTGACCAAGCACATCGGCTGCGAGGTCAAGGGCATCGACTTGCGCGAACCCATCGATCCGGCCGACGGCGTCGGCAATCTATCGCGCCTGGCTCGACCACGCCGTGCTGCTGTTCCGCGGCCAGGACCTCACGCAGGAAGACTTGATCCGCGTCACCGGTATTTTCGGCGAGTTCGCGCCGCTCGGGCGGCCGAAGCACACGCTGCCAAGCGGATTTTCAAAAATCCTGCCCAATATCATGCTGATCTCGAACATCCGCGAGAACGGCGAAACCATCGGCGCGCTGCCCGACGGCGAAATGATGTTTCATCACGACACCATTCACCGCGACGATCCGCACAAGGCGACGCTTGCTCTACTCGGTCGAGATCCCGACCCACGGCGGCGACACCTTATTCGCCAGCGGTACAGCCGCATATGACACGCTCGATCCGGCGATGAAAGCAGAAACTGGAAGGCCGCCGCGCGGTCAATTTCTACGTCTACAATTCGGTGAAGCGCGACGACAAGCAGGCGGTCGACGCCACCAGCCAGGCGGTGCATCCGGTCGTGCGTACGCATGACGAAACCAAGCGCAAGGCGCTCTATGTCAATCGGCTGATGTCGGTCAGCATCGAGGGCATGCCCGAAGCGGAAAGCGACCGACATCCTCAATTTCCTGTTCGACCATTCGGAAAAGCCGGAGTTCGTCTATACGCATGTCTGGCGCAAGGGCGATCTCATCGTCTGGGACAACCGCTGCTCCAGTCATGCGCGCACCGATTTCCCGGCGGACCAACGCCGGCTGTTGCTGCGGACCACGGTCAAGGGCATGCGCCGGCCGTATTGAACTGAATGCCGGCACCGCACGCATCGTCTCAACAGGAATCTCAAGATGCAAACATTGGTCATCGAGCACACCGCCCCATTCCAAGGTCTGCCGGAACTGGTCGCCGACGCCGAGGGCTTGTTCGCCAAGGAGGGCCTGACCATCAAGTGGGCCAATACCAACGAAGGTGTCGACCGCAGCGCGCGCACCGACCTGCTCGACCCCAAGGGGTTGGACCCGTTCCGCAGCCACGGCCGCCTGCTCGAGCAAGGCAAGGCCGACATGTACAACGCCTGCGAATGGGGCAATTACTGCCGCGTGCAGGAGACGGGCGTCAAAAGCCGGCAACTCGGCCGCCGCAGTATCGTGACTTTTGCGGCTATCGCCGTGCGGCCCAATTCGCCGGTCTACACCCCGCAACAATTGGCCAACCGCAAAGTCGGCGTGCCGTTCTATTTCGGCACCCATTATCTCGCGCTGCATATGCTCGAAGGTTTTTTGACGCGCGATCAGATCGTGGTGTGCAGCGTGCCGCACGGTTCGCGCTTCCGCTTCGATCTGCTTATGAATGGCGAGATCGAAGGCACGACGCTCACCGAGCCTTACGTTACCTTGGCGGAAAAGATGGGCTGCCGCCTCGTCTGCTCGGCGTTCTATCACGGCACCCAGGTCGGCACCGACAAGATCGATGCCGAGACCATGAGCGCCTACAACCGCGCCGTCACCGCGGCGGTGCGCCGCATCAATGCGAACAAGCGCGGCTACCTTCATTATTTCATCGACTATCACAAGGCGAGGGACCCGGAGATCGGCACGCTCACGGTCGAGGATATGCGGGAAAGCCGCATCGTCGTGCGCGAACCGGCGCCGATACCGCCCGAGGAGCTGCAGCGCACCTACGAGTGGGTGAAGAGCTGGGGCATGCTGGAAACGACGCAGACGCCGCTCGATCTTGTCAACATGGACGTGCAAGCGCGGGCGCACGCCGTGGCCTGATACGGCGTCCGTTGGCCGCGCGCGGTTAGAATGACAGGCCGAATGCCTCCATCAGGCCGCGGCGGCCTACTGGAGTAACCGTCAGGGCCCGACTATCGCGGACGCGCTCGATCCATTTCAGCTCGAAGCACCGGTTTGCCAGGGCCGCACCGACAGCGCCGCCGATATGCGAACGCCGTTCCGTCCAATCGAGACACGGCCGGCAAAACACGCGGCGCTTCGCACCCGCCGCTGAAAGATCGATGCCAAGCTTCGCAAGAAACGCCGCGCCGGATGGCGTCACTTCGCCTGCCTCGTCGCCGAGAACGACGAATTCACGCTCGGTCAGCCGCTCGGCAAGGCCGACACCGAGCACGCCGGCGATGTGGTCGTAGCAGGTGCGTGCGCGCCGCAACTCGTCGTCGAGCTTCGATTTCGGCTGGAAACGCGGCGGTCCAGCCAGCGCTACATTCATGATGCCCTCGAGCATTTGCCCGACATGCGGCCCCGCCAGCCGGTAGTAGCGATGCCGGCCTTGCTTCATCAGGGTAATGAGCCGCGCCGCGAACAGCTTGCCGAGATGCCCGCTTGTCGTTTGCGGCGAAACGCCCGCAGCGACGGCGAGTTCGGTCGCGGTCAATGCCCGCCCGCCGAGCAAGGCGCACAGGATATTGGCGCGCGCCGGATCCCCGACCAGGGCAGCGACTTCGGCGAGTTGCGGTGCCGTCGACATGACTTGAATATGGAACTGGCGGCGCAGCTTGACTACCACCAACGTTTCGGTCGCGGCCGAAGCAAATCGGGTTGGCGCCGACGACCCGCGTACCGATGTAGCAGCCAAGCAATGGAGGCGATCTGCAGGTAGCCAAATGAATCGATGCTACTGCGCCGGCGGCGGAATCTGGATGACCTCGGCGAGTTGTTCCTTGGTCAGCGGCGCCGTCATGAATTTGAATTCGACGGCGTCGCGCATGACCGCATCGACGCCGCTGATGCGGTCGGGTTGCATCGCGGCTTTTGGCAGGAACTCGTCGCGGATGCGGACCGCCAAATGCTCGGAGACCTTGCCGTATTCGGCATACAGCTTCGCACCCTCGGGATTACCGTAGAGAAACTCATAGGTTTCGCGATACGCGGCGGCAAAGCGGTTCAGTGCGTCGCGGCGTTGCGCCAGCGCACTGGCGTTGACGACATGGACGCGCACGGTCTGATCGCGCGTTGACGGAGCGTCGCTGCCGCGCGCGATGAGCCGGATCTTGCCTTGATCAAGCGCGTCGAGCCCGAACGGCGGCGACGCCCAGCCGACGTCGATCTGGCCCGACATCGCCTGGGTCATGGTCACCGCCGCAGCGCCGGTCGCAATCGGCTTCGCCGTCACATTGAAATGCTTGACGAGCGCCAACAGCGTGATGTTGGTCGAGGCGCCGTTGGTCGAATAGGCGACGGTTTTGCCATCGAGATCGCCGAACGATTTGAGCGGCGAGGCGGCCGGCACGTACCAGTAAAGGTCGCCCGCGCCCGTCGTTCCGGCAAGCAGAATGCGCAGCGGCGCGCCTTTGGCGAAGGCACCCAGCACCGCTCCGGTGCCGGCGCCCATCCCGATATCGACGCTGCCGGAGATCACAGCCTGAAGCGTTTCGCCGCCGCCGTTGGTATAGATTATTTCAAGGGCGAGGCCGTGCTTTTTGAAGATGCCGGCCCGCGTGCCAATATCCGGAATGCAGGTGTCCCAATTGTTCGGCGCCCCGACGGCGAGCTTAAGCGTGTCTTCGGCACGCGCGGCGGCGGATAGCCCGAGGGCCGCCGTCATCGACACCAGAAAAAACGCCGTCACACGAGACATTTCTAACTCCTTTATTGCATGAGCGAGCACGGACAGTATGACTGTTGGTTCGCCTTGTCATCAAACAGCAAGCATCGGCGCATGGGACTGGATCAGATCGTTATCGTTCTGGTGGGCGCGTTGGCCGGCGGCTTCGTCAACGGACTTACCGGCTTCGGAACGGGTCTCACGGCCATGGGCTTCTGGCTCTACGCGATATCCCCGACCACCGCATCATCATTGGTGATCATCTGCTCTATAGCGTCGCAAGTTCAGACGCTCCCGATGATCTGGCGCTCGATCCGCTGGGAGCGCGTTCTGCCCATGCTCGTACCGGGCGTCTTCGGCGTCCCACTGGGTACTTTACTGCTCCCTCATATCGAACCGAGATCCTTCAAGATCGGTGTCGGCATTTTTCTGGTCGCTTATTCGGCTTACGTACTGGCGCGCCGAGCCGAGATCAAAAGTGCTTGGGGCGGACGAGCGGCCGATGGCGTCGTTGGCTTCGGCGGCGGCGTGCTCGGCGGACTGACCGGTTTCTCCGGCGTGCTTCCCATAGTTTGGACCGACATACGCGGCTGGACCAAGGAGCAACGCCGGGGCGCTCTGCAAGCTTACAATCTCTCGATCCTTTCGCTGGCGTTGGCGGTCCACGCCGCGTCCGGGCTGCTCACGCGACAAGTCGCGGTCGTGGCGACGGTTGCCATTCCCGGCGCGATTGCCGGCGCTTGGGCCGGTGCTCTCCTCTACCGGCGGCTCGCCGATCGCGGCTATCAGCGCGTCGTCATGCTGCTGCTGCTGCTCTCGGGCGGCACTCTGATCTGGACAAGTTGGTGATCGTGCGCGCTCACATATCCTTGCGCGGATCGTAGGGCTTGTCGTCCTGCCACTTTTTCATCAGTGCATCGAGGTCGGGATCGCTTTTCTCCGGCAACACGATGCGGACGGTGGCGAGCAAGTCGCCGGTCGCGGCTTTCGCAGGAAAACCTTTGCCTTTGAGACGGAAGGTGCGACCGCTCGAGGTCCATGGCGGTATCGTGATCTCAACCGGCTTGTCGAGGGTCGGCACGCGCACCTTGGCGCCGAGCGCGGCCTCGTAGAGGGTGATCGGCAGTTCGAGCCGAACATCGGCGCCGTCGAGAGTGAAGGTGCCGTGCGGCGCGATCGAGACGGTGATCAACAGGTCGCCGGTCCCGCCCTTGCCCGCCATGCCTTGACCGCGCAGCCGGATCTGCTGGCCGTTCGTGATCCCAGCGGGAATCTTGACGTCGACATCCTTGCCGTTCGGCAGCCGCAGACGCTGGGTGGTGCCGCGCGCTGCTTCCGGAAGCGTCACCGTGTGCTCGGCATGAATGTCGGCGCCGATACCGAAATCCTCGGGCTCGAATGTCGAACGGCCGCCCTGCGCGCCGGCGCCTCTGCCGCCGAAGGCGTCCCTCAAAATATCCTCGAAGCTGCCGGCGCCGGCACCGCCGCCGCGGCCACGCCGCGTGGTGCGTGTAAAACCCTCCGGCCCGAAGTTGAAACTTTCGA
>CAVZQH010000009.1:0-79421 GCA_963777375.1 uncultured Alphaproteobacteria bacterium | reverse complement strand
CCAGCCGGCTCAAGATCGGCCTGCGCAAGGACGGCCGCATCGCCGGCGTCGAATGCGAATGCATCCAGCGCGGCGGCGCGCATTCGGGCTATGGCGTCGTTACTATTCTTTATGCCGGCTCGATGCTCTACGCTATCTACGACCTGCATAACGTCAAATACGTCGGCAAGCGTATTTTGACCAACACGCCGCCGTGCGGCGCATTCCGGGGCCACGGCACAGTCGATATCCGCTTCGCGTTCGAGAGCTTGCTCGATCAGATGGCGCACGAGATGGGCATCGATCCGATCGCCGTTCGCCGCGCCAATTACCTCAACGCGCCGACATTTACCGACAACGATCTGATGGTGAACAGCTACGGCCTGCCCGAATGCGTGGACTGGGTGGAAAAACAAAGCGGCTGGAAAGATCGCAAAGGCAAGCTGCCGCACGGCGGGGCCGTGCGCAAGGGTTTGGGTTTCGCGTGCTCGCATTATATCAGCGGCGCGTCGAAGCCGGTGAACTGGACCGGCGAGCCGCACGCCACCGTCAAGATCAAGCTCGACTTCGACGGCTCGATCGTCGTGCTTTCCGGTGCGGCCGACATCGGCCAGGGCTCCACCACGATCCTCGCGCAGTCGGTTGCGGAAGTGCTGGGACTCGACCTCTCGCGCGTGCGCGTCGTCACTGGCGACAGCGAGGTGGTGCCGAAAGACAACGGCTCGTATTCCTCGCGCGTCACCTTCATGGTCGGGAATGCCGCAATCGATGCCGCGCAAAATCTCAAGGCCGTGCTGATCGCCGCTGCGGCGCGAAGACTAGACGCCAAGCCCGGCGAGATCGAATGCTTGGGCGAACTCTATCGCGCCGGCGCGCAAGACAAGGGCCTGACCTTCAACGAAGTCGTCACCGAAGCGCTCAAGGACACCGGCACGATCACCGTGACCGGCAATTATTCCACCATCGCGGAATCCCACGGCGGCAAGAAATATCGCGGCTCGGCGATCGGCGGCACCATGGGCTACAGCTATTCGGCGCAAGTGGTCGAGGTGAGCGTCGATGAGGAGACCGGCGTCGTCACCGTCGACAAGGTCTGGGTGGCGCACGATTGCGGCAAGGCGCTCAATCGGCTCACGGTCGAGGGCCAGGTGCAGGGCTCGGTGTGGATGGGCCTGGGCCAGGCAATGAGCGAGGAGGCCGCCTATCACGAGGGCCTGATGCTCACCGCCAATATGCTCGATTACCGCGTGCCGACCATCCAGGACTCACCGCCGATCGAAGTCGGCATCATCGAAAGCATCGACCCGCACGGGCCGTTCGGCGCCAAGGAGGCCGGCGAAGGCTCGCTGGCGGCATTTCTGCCGGCGCTGACCAATGCGATTGCCGACGCCACGGGGCTGCGCTTCAACAATCTGCCGGTTACGCCGGATCGCGTGTTCGCAGCGATCGAGAAGCGCGCCCGCACTGCCGGGCGCTGATACGCCTCATGCATGACGCCGGTTCCAGTTTGCAGCGCAGTTCTGCATACTATTGCGGGCGACAGCAAAACCGACCTAAGGATCAACAGATGTGGCGTGTGCTCACGATAATCGCGCTCGTGATTGGCTCGGCGGCGGCCGGTTTTTTCGTTCCGCGTCTATTGCAGTTTCCCAGCCGAATCGAGTTCCGCTATAAATTTCCCGATCAAATTCCCACTGCAAAACCGATTGCGGCCAATGTTGGTTATGAGTGCACCGCCACCACCCAGTCGGAAGTCTATGAAAATCGCCTCGGCAATCCGATGGGCAATGCAGCCGCCGGCAAAGGCGGCGATGAGGTGACGCTCAAGGTCACCACCGACGGCAAGGGCATCCTGGTTTCCTTTCCGTTCGCCGCGGCGGACGATACCGGCGACGTCAGTGCGCCAATTCCGATCGCAAGCCAGAATGAGAACTACGTGGTCGCGAGCAGAGCCAACGGTCCCGACGTTCTTACGCTGATCCTCGACGTCGGCACGCTCAAAGCGATCTATTCGTACTCCGGACAAGGCTTGGCGGGAATCAGGGGCAGATCGATGCTGCTTGCTTGCCACTGAGTGAAAGCTCGAGCTGAGACGACGCAGATGGACGCGCTCCCTGAATTCCAGCTTGTTGCTCCTTCGACCCTGGAGGGGAGTCCTGGCTGCCCGAGCAGCGCATCCGGACAGCCGGCTCCTTGGCGGCGGCACCGACCTCGTCGTGAACATCAGGCGAGGCATCGTCGCCCCGCCGGTGCTCATCGATATCAACGGCGTATCTGAATTGCGTGAGATCAAGGCAAATGCCCTCGCGCTCGAGATTGGTGCGGCGGCGACACTCGCCGAGGTCGCGGCACATGCGGGGGTGGTGCAGTACTATCCGGTAGTGGCGCAAGCCGCCGCACACATCGCCGGGCCGACCCACCGCCACATGGGAACGGTCGGCGGCAATCTTTGTCTCGATACCCGCTGCATTTTTTACAATCAAAGCGAATGGTGGCGCGAGGCCAATCATCATTGTCTCAAGACGACCGGCGAGATTTGTCACGTCGCGCCGAAAAGCCGCGGCGTCTGCTTCGCCACCTTTTCCGGTGACCTCGCGCCGGCGCTGCTCGTGCTCGACGCCGAGATCGATATCGCGGCGCCGTCGGGCCGGCGCGCTATCCCGCTCGCGGACTTTTATATCGGCTTTGCGCGCCAGGACGAACCCGTGACGGAGAGCCGCGGCGACGGCAAATATTTCCTGTCGCTGCGGCCGGGCGAGATCGTCACCGCGGCGCGCGCAAAGAACATGCCCGGGCTGCGTTCCGCCTATGACAAAATCCGCATCCGCCGCTCGATCGAATATCCGGTCACCGGCGTCGCGGTGGCCCTGCGGCGCGACGGCGACAAGCTCGCCGATCTGCGCGTCGCCTTCACCGGCACCAATCCGCGCCCGGTGCGGCTCGCCGGCACGGACGCACTGTGCGGCGGCGCTCTCGACGACCGCGTCTTCAAGGGCCTTGACGCCCTGGTGCGCGATCAGATCATGGCGATGAAAACCACCTTTACGTCCGGCCACTACCGCCGCCGCGTCGCCGGCGTTTTGGCGCGGCGGCTGGTGGCGCGGTTATTTGGCTCTTAACGAAGCGGCAATCCATGCGGCGACCCCTTCGTGAGTCTGCTTGGACCTCAGGTCGAGCCCGTGACGATTAGAAGCGGGCACGCTCAGCGGGGTTCGAATTCCCGCAGCTTGAACCGCTGAAGCTTCCCGGTCGCGGTGCGTGGCAAGTCGGGCCGTACGTCGATCCAGCGCGGATATTTCCACGGTCCCGCGCATTGTTTGACGTGCCCGCGCAGCGTTTCCATGAGGCGATCGTCGGCGATATAGCCATTCCGCAGCACGATGAAGGCCTTCGGTTTGACGAGGCCGTCGGAGTCCTCCTTGCCGATGACGGCGGCTTCGAGTACGGCCTCGTGCGAGGCGAGCGCCGTTTCGACCTCGAACGGCGATACCCACATGCCGCTCACCTTGAACATGTCGTCGGTGCGCCCGCAGTAATGGTAATAGCCGTCGGCGTCGCGGAAATATTTGTCGCCGGTAAAAGTCCATTCGCCGGCAAAGGTCCGCCGGCTCTTGGCGCGCTGGTTCCAGTAACCCTCGCCGGACGTCGGTCCACGCACGACAAGCTCGCCGATCTCACCGTCGGCAACGTTGCGCCCGTCTTCGTCGACGATCTTGAGGTCGTAACCGGCGACCGCCTTGCCGGTGGTGCCATAGCGCACGTCGCCCGGACGGTTGCTGAGAAATGTCTGGAACATCTCGGTCGAGCCGATGCCGTCGAGCACGTCGACGCCGGCCGCGGCGCGCCAACGCTCGCCGAGATTTTTGGGCAGCGCCTCGCCGGCGGAGATGCACAGCCGCAAACGGTCGGAGCCGGCGCCGCGACACATAGCCTTGTGCGCGAGTAGCGAGGCATAGAGCGTCGGTACGCCATAAAAGATCGTCGGGCGATGGCGCCGCATGACATCGAACACCGTCTCGGGCGTCGGCCGCTGCGGCAGCAACACGGTGGTTGCGCCGACTGACATCGGAAACGCCATGCCATTGCCCATGCCGTAGGAAAAGAACAATTTTGCCGCCGAGAACACCACGTCATCCTCGCGAATGCCGATGATGTGCTGTCCCATCAGCCGCGCTGCCGCCATTGGCGTGGTGTGGACGTGCTTCACGCCCTTGGGTTCGCCGGTCGAGCCGGACGTGTACATCCAGAACGCCACTTCATCGGACAGGGTGGGCGCCGTGAACAGGTCCGGCCGCCCGCTGGTCACCAGGTCGGCAAAATCGTGCGGATCACGTGTGCGGAACGCTGCCCAGTCCTCGACGCTTGCGCCCGCGAGAATGATTGTGCGCAAGCGCGGCAGCCGATCGAGGATCGGCAGCAGCGTTCTGGCGAGCGACGCCGAGGCGACGATGGCCGACGCGCGGCTGTCGCAGAGGATGTAAGCGTATTGCTCTGCGGTCAGCAGCGTGTTGAGCGGCAGCACCACAACGCCGGCGCGCACGCCGCCCCAGAATGCTACCGGGAAATCGATGGTGTCGTAGAGCAGCAGGCTCAGCCGCTCTTCCGGCTGCAGCCCGAGATTTTTCAGGGCCGCCGCAAATCGGCACGTGCGCGTTTGCAGCTCGCCATAACTGAGCGAACGGTCGGCATCCTCGAATGCGATTTTTTCGCCAAGACCGCAGGCAACCTGGGCATCGATGAGATCGGTGACGGCGTTGTAGGGCCTGCGCTGCAAGAGGTCTTCCAGCATGGGCTTGTGAGGTCCCGACCGATCCCGCCTCGGCTCATCCAGGCTCGCAAAGCCTAATGCGGGAGGGCAACACGCGCAATGCGAGAAGGCGGAGCTTTACGCCAGATGATCCAATATCATGAAGGCGTAGACGCGCGCCGTGTCGACCGTGCGATCGACCGACGCCATGTCGAAATCCGTATGGGCGTATTGATTCTCGCCGGCGCCGAAATTCGCGGTCGGAATGCCGACGTGGTTGAGATAACCCTGATCGAAGGCGGCCGGCGAGTAATAGGTCTCGACGGTGTGCCCGAGCATGACTGCGCTGGCGTGCTGCAGGGCGCGGACGATGGTCGAGTCGTCCGTGACCAGCGATGGATACATGAACGGTCCGCGGCGGAAGTCGACGGCAAAGCCCTTGCCGCTGACCGGATCCTTGAACGATTCGACCTCACGGGCGATGCGTTCGAGCTCGGCGAATGCCTGGTCCGGGTCCTCGCCCGGAAGGAGCCGGCGGTCGAGCGTGAATTCGCAACGTTCCTGCACCGTGTGGGTCGAGTCCGGAAAGCTGCGGATGTGATTGACGGTCAGCGTCGGCTTACCGAGCTGGGGATGGCTCTTTTCCAGCTTCACCTTGGCGAGCAGCAGACGGATCGCCTCCATCGCGCCGGTAATCGCGTTAGCGCCGTCCACCGGCCGCGCCGAGTGGCAGGGCGAGCCTTTGACCGTGACAAACGCATCGATGCGGCCGCGATTGCCGAGCGTGATCGCGAGGCCGGTGCCGCCGAGCACCGCCATGTCGGCGCGCACGCCGGCGCCTTCGACGACACTTTTGATGGCGTCGTGCTTGCCGGTCTCGCCCGAGAGGCAACACGTGAAAATCAATGTGCCGGTGAGCGGCGCCTTGGTCGCGATGACGGCTTCCATCGCGTGCAGCATGGCGGCGAGATTGGCCTTCTGCTCGCTCGCGCCCTTGCCCATGACGCATTCGCCGGGCAGATCGAATTTGGCGCCGTCGACGACATCACCGCTGTAGGCGTTGGGCATGGTCGCGGCCGGCTGGTTCATGGCGTTGCCGATGAATAGCAACGATTTGCCGCTCGTGCCCGCCCCGTAGTCTGCGATCAGATTCCCCATGGGGTCGTAGCGGATATCGGAAAAACCCATGGCGCGAAGCCGCGGCTCGACCGCCTTTTTGATGAACGCATGCAGCAGCGGCTCGGCTTCCAGCAATTCCGTCTGCGGGCTCGGCACCTTGACGAGCTCGATCAGGAGTTCTTTCGCCCGCTCGCGCGACAGGCGTTCATCGAGGAGTTGTTTGATCGCAGTTGCGTCCATGCGTTGCGCCCTTCGTTCAATGCGCGGCCGGCAGCCAAAGGCCGAGGCCCTTTTGGCGCGCGCGCTCATACACGAAGTGAGCCAGCGCCACGTCCTGCGACACCAGGCCCGTGGTGTGAATCAAAATCCGCTCATTGTCGCGCTCGCGGCCTTTTTTCTCGCCGGACACGAGCTGGTGGATTTCGCCATAGAGCTCGCTTTGCGAAAATTGGCCAGCCTCGACCATGCGCTTGAACTCGCGCTGCAGCATGTTGAATTCCCAGGAATTCGATCACGACCTTGTCCATCTTGCTCCAGCCAGCCGGATCAAGCTCGCGCCGCGCCAGGGAGATGAAGGTCGAGCCCGGCTTGAGCCATGGCTCGCGCGTGACGATGTCGCCAGAGGTCGTCCCGCCGACGGCGATATCGGCGCCGCGCACGACGGCTTCGATTGAATCCTTCGGCACCACGGGAACGCCGAGCTCCTTCGACCATTTTTGCGCAAAGGCCTCGCGCGTTTGCGGCCGGCGCGAGGTGCAGCGGATTTCCTCGAACTCGTAGAGGCCGGCGAGGCAACGCAGCGAATTCATTCCCATGGTGCCGATACCGACCAGGCCGAGGATCTTCGGACTCTTCGGCCCGACCCACTTGCAAGCGATGACCGCGGCGGCGGCGCTGCGGATGGCATAGGTCCAGTGCTCGTCGACAATCGCCAGCGGCGCACCGCTGTGCGGATCGGAGAGAACGATATAACGCGTGCAGTCGAGGCCGCCGACGGTATTGCGGACGCCATCGTCGTAATAGTTGTAGACGCGCACGCCGGTCGTCGGGGTCTCCTTGAGAAACGCCGACTTGACGTGCCAGTGGTTGTGGAATTCTTCCGCCACATCGAGCTTGAAACTCGGCGGATTGGATAGGGCGATGCTGCCGCGGGCGTGCATGAGATAGACCTGCTCGCAGACTTCCATGGCGTCTTCGACGCTTAAAAGTGCGAGCGTGTCGCTATACGGCACGAACAGAACGCCTCGCTCGTCAGCCACGCTCAGCCTCCCCCGACCCGCTATTGATCCGTGACGACATCGAATTGCTGGCCGGCCGGAGCGTAGATCTCGAACAGCTCCAGCGCGCCGGCGCCAAGATTGCTCAGGGAATGTCTCATACCCGCTGGGATGTAGACCACGTCGTCCTCGCGGACGAGATATGTCTTGTCCTCGACCGTCAATGTGCCTTCGCCGCGCTTGACGATGTAGACGTTGTCGGCATGGGTGTGACGGTGGACTTTTCCGCGCGGCCCGCCGGGCACCAGACGGTTGAGATGCACGTCGACTTTCTCAGTGCCGAGCGTTGTGTTGATCAATTTGACCTGCTCGCCGCGTCCGGGCTCCATGGGATTGGTCAGACACTGATCGAGATGCAGGATCTTGAACAACGATTCCTCCTCTGCAGCGCGCCTTGCCGCACGCTGGGGGAGCGTGCCATATCGTCGACCGTAATTGGCGCTGCGCCCGGACTCAAGTTCTACCGTCCGCTGCGCCAAGACGACGATCGCTAGAAGACCGCCAAAGGCCGCAATGAGCCGCGCCAACGCCGTCGCCTGTGCTTACGCCTATTTCGATGACGGCGGCTTCCTCGCCGACCTCACGCGCCGCGTCGCCATTCCGAGCAGCAGCCAGGAGCCGGAGCGCGCGGCGGCGCTGCGCACTTATCTCGACGATGAGATCGTGCCGACGCTGAGCCGGCTCGGCTTTGCTTGCCGGGTTCTCGACAATCCGCACGGGCCGCCGGTCCTGGTCGCCGAGCGCACCGAGAATCCCGCTTTTGTCACCGTGCTTGTCTACGGCCACGGCGACACCGTGCGCGGCTTCGACGATCTGTGGCGGCCGGGGCTCACGCCGTGGCGAGTCGTAGTCGAGGGCGAGCGCATCTACGGCCGCGGCACCGCCGACAACAAGGGCCAGCACAGCGTCAACATCGCCGGTCTTGCGGCGGTGCTTGCCGCGCGCGGCGCGCTCGGCTTCAACTGCAAAATCCTGATCGAGATGGGCGAGGAGGTCGGCTCGGCCGGATTGCAGGAACTGTGCGAGCAACACCGCAACAATCTGCTCAAGGCCGACGTGCTGATCGCCTCGGACGGGCCGCGTATCGCGCCAGACCGGCCAACCCTATTCCTCGGTGCGCGCGGCACGTATCCATTCGAAGTGCGCGTCGACTTGCGCGAAGGCAGCCATCATTCGGGCAATTGGGGCGGGCTGATCGCTAATGCGGGGATCGTGCTGTCGCAGGCGCTAGCCTCGATCACCGATGCGCGCGGCGCGATCCGCGTGCCGGAATGGCGGCCGCCGCTCCCGCAATCCGTGCGCGATGTGCTGGCCGGGGTCGAGGTCGACGGCGGTGATGACGGCCCGAAGATCGACCGCGATTGGGGCGAGCCCGACCTGACGCCGGCCGAGCGTGTGTTCGGCTGGAACAGCTTCGAGATCCTGGCCTTCACCGCCGGCACGCCGGAGCGGCCGGTTAATGCCATTCCGGGTGCGGCGCGTGCGCACTGCCAGCTTCGTTATGTGATCGGCACTAATGTAGAGGACGTCGTTCCGGCGCTACGCCGGCATCTCGATCGCCACGGCTTTCGTCGGGTCGAGGTGCGCGCGGGTAAAGGCGGGCATTTCTTCGCCAGCCGCCTCGATCCGGGCGATCCCTGGGTGAGTTGGGTGAAGCACGCGATTGAACGCACGACCGGCCATGCGCCGACCATTCTGCCCAATCTCGGCGGCTCGCTGCCAAACGACATTTTTGCCGACGTGTTGAATCTGAAAACGATCTGGGTGCCACACTCCTACGCCGGCTGCTCGCAGCACGCGCCGAATGAGCACCTGCTGGCGCCGATTGCGCGCGAAGGACTGGGTCTCATGGCAGGACTATTTTGGGATTTTGGCGATGCCGACATGCCGCGGCCGTCGTTCTCGCGTCCACCGGCGCCGTAGCGCATACGCCGCCGGGTCGTATTTGCTTGTCAGCCGGCTGGCTTTAGGAGAAAATCGAGGCTACAAAATTTGAAATCGTGATGCGTCATTACGAAGCGACGCAGCAACAACGCTCGGCAAGTGTCCGATTGCTTCGCTTGTCGCGCTGCCAAAGAAATTACGGAGGATGCGCCAATGGACATCATCCCTCTGGGCCCGGGTTTCGCCGCCGAACTGCGCGGTGTGACGCTTGCGGCGGTCGCGGCGGACGATGCCGCGTACGCGGCGGTGCGTGCCGCTTTCGAAGAGCATTCGGTTCTGGTGTTTCGCGGCCAGGATGTAACCGGCGAAGGCCAGCTCGCGTTCTCGCGCCGCTTCGGTCCGCCTGAAGTGACCAAGGTCGGCTCGCTGGGCACCGGGACGCATTTCGTGGTCCTTAGCACGATCGGCGAGGATGGCAGGGTTGTGCCGGCCGATCACAAGCTCGCTCTACGCAACAAAGCCAATCAGCTTTGGCATACCGACAGCTCCTTCAAAAGCGTGCCGGCGCTGACCTCGGTGCTGTCGGCGCGCACCATTCCGGCGCGTGGCGGCGAAACGGAATTTGTCTCGACCCGCCTTGCCTTCGAGCGGCTCGACTTCGGCCTGCGCAAGAAGCTTGAAAATTCGTTCGCCTGGCACCACTACGCCTATTCGCGTGGCAAGATCGACCCCGACCTCGCGATTCCCGAGGAGAAAGCGCTGCCGCCGCAATGCTGGCGCATGGTGTGGAAGAATCCGGCCAATGGCCGCGGCGCGCTCTACATCGCCTCGCACGCCTATGCGATCGAGGGCATGGAGCCGGCGGCGGGAGAGAAGTTGATCAACGAACTGACGGACGCCGCGACAGCCCCCGGGCTGAGCTACCAGCACAGCTGGCGCAGCGGCGATGTCGTCATGTGGGACAACCGCGCGACCATGCATCGCGGCCGGCCGTGGCCCGCGAACGAGGCGCGCTACATGGTGCGCACGACGATCTCGGCGACGGCGGTTGACGGCGTCGAGACCATGCGGCCGCCGGCACAGCAGGCTGCGGAATAGCGGGCGCTTTGAAAGGTTTGCCCCAAATCTTCCGGGAAGCCAGGCTCAAACAGGAAGGCCGATCATGATCGCCGGGCCGAGCAAGCATCCAGTCGTAAATTTTGTGCGCGCGCTCGAGCCGCGAGCTTGCTATTTGATCGCCGCCGCCAAGCGCGGCTCCTGACTGGCGCATCGTGCGGCAAGAGCACGCCGGTCGATCTTGTCGCCAATGATGGGCAGGTTGTCCAAGATGACGACTTGCTCCGGCGCTTTGAAGGGCGCGAGACCGTGCTGCCGAACGTGCTGGCGTAGCGATTCCAGGTCGATCCTCCGCGTTCCGGAAGCGAGCACGACGCAGGCGCATATGCGTTCGCCGAGAACCGGATCGGGTACACCGATCACCGCGATCTGCGCGACGGCGGGATGCGTGCGCAGCAGCGCCTCGACCTCGATCGCGCTGATCTTGTCGCCGCCGCGCGTGATGACTTCCGTCAGGCGCCCGGCGATGACGATGTTGCCCGCGGCGTCGAGACTGGCGAGGTCACCGGTGTGGAACCAGCCATGACGCCATTGGTCGCGGCCTGGTTCGCCCACAAAGCCTGTCACACAGCACGGGCCGCGCCCGATCAATGCGCCGGTTTCGCCGGCGGCGAGATCGCGGCCGTCGCCGTCAACGATGCGAAATTCCGTGCCGCCGCGCGGTTTGCCGACCGTGCGATGGCGCACCGCCGCGCTGTCGCTTAAGTCCGGCGCCGCCCAACCGCCGAAATCGGCGGCGCCATAGGTCGAGAGCACGATCCCACGGGTCGTCGCCTCGATCTCGCTGGCAAGCGAAGGCGGCAAGACCGACCCGGCGGTGTACCAAACCCGCACCGACGAGGTGTCGATGCTGCCAAGCTTCTTCGCCAGTATGGCGAGCTGCGCCGGCGTCCCGCAGACGATTGTCGCGCCTTCGCGTTCGAGCAAACGCAGCGCGGCGTCGGTACCGAAGGCCGGCATTGCGACGACCCGTGAGCCTGCGATCGGCGCCGCAAGCCAAGCCGCTCGGGCTGGCCCGGTGCCGTGGGAAAGAACCAGTATGACGTCGGTGGCCTGAAGCCCAAGCAGGCGCGTCTGCGCGTGCGCGCGTTCGCAAGCGGCCGCCAAGGTATACGTGGCCACCTTTGGCACGCCTTCGGAACCCGTCGTTGACAAAGCATGCGCCGGCTCGTCGAGCCGCAATGCGGCGCGTCCATCATCGATGGGTCCGTCGAGATTGAGCAGGCCATCGTCCGGTACCGTGATCCGCATCGGCCGCACAGCGAGGTGGGTGCAAATGTCATCACACTCCGCCGCGTAATCGCGTTCGCGAAAATGCCGGCGGCTCACCAGCACGGCCGGCCGTACGCGTTTGGCAATCGAAGTCAGCTCGCGTCGTCCCTGGCCCGCAGGCACCGGAACCCAGAACAATCCCGCCTGCTCACACGCCAATCGCAGCAGATACCATTCAGCGCAATTCGGCAGCCAGCCGAGGATTGTGACGCCGCGTGGCAGGTCGTGGCTGCGCAACCAGCCCGCACCGCGATCCACCCATGCGGCGACCTCACCCCACGTCAGCCGTACCCGATCATCCACGAGCGACAACTCCGCCGGCCGCTCCCGCGCCTGGCGTGCGAGCGCCTGCGTGATGGTTTCGATCAACGCTTCTCTGCCTTTTCCATCGCGTCGAAGAAATCGCTGTATGGTTCGGCCATGAATGCTTCGGGCAGTTCTTCGAGGATGTGCACGCTGCAGGGGTCGGGCTCTTTTGTGCCGACCAGCGATCGGATCCAGAGAATAGGCTCGCCGGGACGCGGCGGACGCGACACCACCGCACGCACATTCACGCCGCGGTATTTCTTTCGGCCGGCACCAAGCTCGCGCAGCGTCAATACGACCTCGCGGCCGGATAGAATGCGCGCGCGATCGCGCACAAAAGCTTCATATTCGGTTGCCATCAGGGTGCCCCGCGATCACAGACCGAGCGTTTTCCAGCGCTGCCGGACGCGGCGTTGCACGTCGGGCGAATACATCGAATCGAGCGTGGCGCGGACCGGCGTGGTGTCGGAAGGCCATTCCGGCGGCCATGTCGCATCGAAAGCGATGGTGGCGCCGGACCGCGCGCTCCGCTCTTCCGCGCTATAGGCCGGCGTCAGCGTGTTGGCGCGCCCCTCATAGCGCGCGACATGCGTTCCCCGTCCGGGATGACATTTGGTCGCGAACGCGTGGATCACCGCCGACATGTTAAATACATCGACATCGTCATCGACGACGATGATTTTCGACATCAATGCGCGGCGCGCCGTGAGCACGTCGACGATTTTCCGCGCCACATCGGCGCCGCCGCGGCGCACCGAAACGACCGCGAGATGCACGCCGCCTTCAGGCGGCACATAGACATCGACAACCGGTATCTGGTGCTTTTCGAGCCGCCGCTTGATGGCGATGGCGCCGGAAATCGACGTTGTGGTGGCGCTCGAATCCATGAAGCCGGTGGTGTCGAGCGTCAGGATCGGATCGCGCCGATGCGTGATCGTGGTGACGCGGGCGCAGATGGCGTTGCCCATCTCGCCGCTGCGATAGCCTGGATACTCGCCGTACGGCCCCTCCTGCGCGATCCGATCGGGATAGATTTCGGCTTCGATAATGAATTCGGCCGAAGCCGGCACGTAAAGGTCCGATGTCTCGCATTTGACGAGCTCCACCGGCCGCTGGCCAAGACCGCCGGCCAGGTCGGCCTCGTTGCCGGAAATTCGGAACGTGGCGGCCGCCGCGATATGGCTCGGCAGGTCAGCGCCGATCACGATGGCGATCGGCATCGGCTTGCCGTCAGGCACGTAGCCTTCCAGCAGCATCTTGCCCAAATGACTCGTCGGCCGCGGGAAGCCGGTCAGCAGCCGCTCGTTATGCACCATGAACCGGTAGGTGCCCCAGTTCACCCAATCGGTCTTGGCGTCCTTGGAGACCACGAGATCCCAGGTGCCGAGATAGCGGCCGCCGTCGCCTTCGTGGACCATGGGTACCGGCAGATCAAACAGATCGACTTTGTCGCCGGGGATGATGACATCCTTGCACGGCGCATCGTTGACCAGAATTGGCGGGATCATCGTGTCTTCGCGCTCGGCGTAGACCTGGTAAAGGCGCCGCAGCGGCGTATCCGGCGGTAGGCCGAGCGCCACGGCGACGCGACGCCACGTGGCGATCGGATTGGTAGCGACCCGCATCTCCGAACCGTAGTCCTTGATATTCGTGAACAGGAATGCCGGCCCGTTGCGCTCGCAGCTGAGCCGCCCGATTCCGGACAGCTCCTGGTCCCAATCCACCTCGTCGTTGATGGTCAGGAGGTCGCCCGATGCCTCGATGGCGTCGAGAAAGCCTCGGAAGTCTTTGTGAGTCATGTGTTTCTCGCATCCATTGTTATCAGTATTCAGCGGTCATGGCACGTCCGGCGCCCGGCAAGCCAAAGCAATCTTCACGTGCCGCGAAACACCGCCTTGCGCTTGGCGTGAAACGCCTCGACGCCTTCGCGAAAATCGTCGGATTGGCGCAACCGGCTGTAGCAGTGACCTTCCAGCTCGATGGCGGCTGCGAGATTGGCGTCCTCGGTTTCGTTGAGGAGCGTCTTGGCGGTGCGCTGCGCCAGCGGGGAAAACGCACGCAGTTCGTCAACCAGGGCGTCGGTCGCCGCTTCGAGCTTGTCGTCGGCGACGCATTCCGTCGCGATGCCCCACTCGTAGGCTTGCGTTGCCGGGATGCGCTTGGAACGCATGACGATATCTTTGGTGCGGGTGATGCCGATGATTTTCTGCAGGCGCGCCGAGCCGCCCGAGCCTGGAATCTGGCCGAGCCGCTGTTCCGGCAGTGCGTATTGGCAGGTTTCGGAAACGAGCCTGAAATCGCAAGCCAGCGAAATTTCGAAACCGACGCCAAAGCAATAGCCGCGGTTGGCGACGATGACCGGTTTGCTGCAGCGCGCCGGAGCCGCCATATTCCAGGCCAGTTTGGAGACAAGTTCGGGCGTTGCCGCCAAGAAACCAGCGATATTGCCGCCACTGGAGAAATGCTGACCTGCCGCGCGCAGCACGATGACGCGCACGCGTGCATCTTCGTCGAGCGCCTCGAACACGAGCCGGAGCTGATCGCGCTCACCCATTTCGATGACGTTGAGCGGCGGCCGGTCGAGCACCACGTCGGCGCGTTCGCGTGCGGCATCGATCTCGACACGAAAACCGTCGAGAGTCTGCAACCGCGGATCGGAAAAGGTATTCATGCCACGTTTCCTTGTTGCCGCGCACTCGGCGAGGCCGGGGCAGGCTCGATTTCGTATTCGCCGGCGACGAGCTTGCGGCGAAGCAGTTTGCCGACCGGCGATTTCGGAATGTCGGCGACGAAGATGTAGCGGCGCGGGCGCTTGAAGTTGGCGAGGCCCGAGGTCCGGCAGAACGCATCAAGGTCGTCGGGCTCGACCGCCGCGCGGCGTTTGATGAAGGCGGCGACGACTCTTCCCCAACGCTCGTCCGGCAAGCCGGCCACCGCAACCTCGGACACCGCTGCGTGCAGCGACAGGCAGGATTCGATCTCGACCGGCGAGACATTCTCGCCACCGGTGATGATCATGTCGTCTACACGACCGGTGACAAAGAAGTCGCCGTCGGCATCGATGAAGCCGGTGTCGCCGGTAAAGTACCAGCCTTGCCGCAGCGCCTTGGCGTCGGCTTGCGGCCGCCGCCAATAACCCTCGAACGATTCATCGCCGGCAAGGAGCGCGATGATCTCACCCTCTTCTTCGATGGCGGCAATATCATCGACTGACTTCGCTCCGAGTTTCACTACCCGCACCATCTGGTTGATGCCGGCCCGGCCCGCCGAGCCGGGTTTCCCCGGCGCGTTCTGGTCGATGGTGAAGGTGTAGAGTTCGGACGAGCCGTAATGATTGACGAACAGGTCGGGCTTGAATGCGGCTTGCAGCTGTTCCAAGAGACCATCGGTCATTGGCGCGCCGGCGAAGCCGAGCTTGCGCACCGACGTGATGTCGCTCGCCGTGAACAGCGGGTGATGGACCAGGTCGTGATAAAGCGTCGGTACCAGGTACAGATTGGTGACGCGCTCGGCTTCGATCAGCTTGAGCGCGTCGGCGACATCGAATCGGCGCAAGCAGACGAAAGCGCCGCCGATCAGCGACATGGCGATGAGCGAACGCACGCCCATGGTGTGATAGAGCGGCATGACGCCGAGGGTGCGTTCGCCGTGAGCATAGAGGTTCTGCGCCACATGCGCGACGCCTGCGGCGCGTTCGGCATGCTGGCGGCGCGGCACGCCCTTCGGCCGCGCGGTCGTGCCGGACGTGTAGAGCATGACCGACCAGGCCGCGGCATCTGCGCGCGCCAGCGCGTCCGGCGCTGAACGCGAGACAAGCGCAGCAAACGCAATGTCGGACGATGGCGCCGCATCGAGTGCGATCCGCGGCAGCGTCTTCGCCACGGCCGATCCGGCTACGGCTGCGGCAGAAACGCCCTCGTACGCAATGGCTTTAGCCTCGGCGTCCTCGAGATAGAAATCGATCTCGTTCGCCGCCGAGCGCCAGTTCACCGGCGTGATGATGATGCCGGTGAACTGACAGGCCCAGTGCAGCGTCGCCGCCTCCCAGCGGTTCGTCAGCGCGGTGACGAGCCGGTCGCCGGCATTGAGGCCAATCGAGTCGAAGCCGGCGACCAGTGCCGAGATGCGCCGATACCATTCGGCGTAGGTCAGGCGCACGTCGCCGTCCACGATCGCGATTGCGTCCGGATCGCGCGCGACGCTGGCAAGGAAGCTTGTTCCGAGATCGAGCATGTGGTGAGCGTCGGTCAGGTATATTGGCGCCAGCCGCGATTATCGTGGGTGGCAATGACGGAAGCGAGATCGACGCTCTCTTCGCCGGGGACACGGATGCGCTTGTAACGGAATTCCGGCGCGTCCAGCGGGATGGTCGCGTCGATCCCCATTTTGGCGCTGACGCCGTGGCTGCTGGACGGGTCGAGCCGCGAACCTTGGGCGTTAGCTACGATGACGAGATCGCGATCGGCCTGCGAACGGGTCGCGACCGCCCATTCGACCTCGGTCGGATCGTGGATATTCACGTCGGTGTCGACCACCACGACGTGCTTGACGTCATAATGCCCGGCGAACGCGCCGAGGATCACGTTCTTGGCTTCGCCCTCGAAGCGTTTCTTCATCTGTACATAGAGATGATAGCGGCACATGCCGCCGCGCGCGAGACGCACGTCTGTGACGTTGGGGAAGCTGCGCCGCAGATGCGCAAGCATCGTCGCTTCGCGCGGAATGGCGCCGAGCATCAAATGCTCAAGGCCGCCGCCGCTGATGGTGTGATAGAGCGGCGCCGTGCGATGCGTCACGGCGTCGACCTCGATGACGTGGCGGTCGCCGCGCTCGCCGTAATATTGCGGAAACTCGCCGAAGGGCCCTTCGGGCTCGCGCACGTTTGCCAGAATCCGGCCTTCGATGACGATCTCGGCTTCGGCCGGCACCCGGATGTCGCTGATCACGCACTTCACCACGTCGAGCGGGCGGCCGTGAAGCGCGCCGGCGATTTCGAGTTCGTCGCTGTCGTTCGGCATGATGGCTTGCGACGACAACAGCGTGAGCGGATCGACGCCGACGACGATCGCAACCGGCAGATCCTTGCCTTCCCGCTCGACCATCTGCTGATAATAGAGCGTGGTCCGCTGCAGGAGGAGTGCGCCGAGCCGATTGGGGCCGGTCAGCTGCAACCGGTGGATCGAGACGTTCTGGGCCTGCGTGCGCGGATTGCGCGTGATCGCCAAACCCGCGGTGATGTACGGGCCGTGATCGAGCTCATTGTGGGTCGGCAATGGCAGCAGCTTTTCGAGATCGACATTGCGGTGAACATGCTCTTGCACCGGAGCGGACTTCAGCTCGCGCCACGGCACCGGATGAAGCGCGGCGTGCTGAAACTTCTCAAGGAGTTGATCCTCGCCGACGCCCATCGCCTCGGCAATCCAGCCGCGGTCGGAGACCAGTCCCGAAATGACGCTGATCGGGTGACCGCCAGGCTTTGGGAAAAACGTCGCCTTCGCGCCGTCGAGCCTTTTGGCGATGGCGGCAAGCTCGAACCGCAGCGCCACGCCCTCGCGCACGATCGCCAGGCGGTCGCGCCGCTGCAAGTGATCGAGCCAGGCCCGCAGGCTTGTCACCGGCGCATGCTCGGCGGCAGGCGCGTCTGCCGGACGAAGTCTTTCTACGCTAGGCCTTCCCACGCTATTCATACGCAAATCCCGGACGGTCTCCGTCACCGCGGCCATGATAGGCTTTTGCCGCGTGGTGACAAAGGGTTGGCACAGGCAAGGCTAACGAGGCAATGAGATACGATGCCAGTTGAGGAACGCGTCTTTATTGCCGGAGCGGGCCCGGTCGGCCTCACGGCTGCGGCTAACTTGGTGCGCCAGGGCGTACCGGTGACGGTGTTCGAGGCGGGCGAGGCGCTGAGCGAGGAATCGCGCGCGTCCACGTTCCATCCGCCGACGCTCGACATGCTCGACGACCTTGGCGCCGCGGCGCCGCTGATAGCGCAGGGCCTTATCGCGCCGCGATTCCAATATCGCGTGCGCGACGGCGTGATCGCCGACTTCGATTTTGCCGGCATTACGGCGGAGACCCGCCATCCCTTTCGCGTCCAAAGCGAGCAGTTCAAGCTCACGCGCATCGTGCACGAGCAGCTTTGCCAAAAGCCGGATTTCCGCATCGTGTTCGGCAGCCGCATTGCCGGCGTCGAGCAGGACGGTGCGGCGGTTCACGTGACTTTCGACCGAAAGGGCTCGCTGGAACGGCGTTCCGGCCGCTGGCTCATCGGCGCCGACGGCGCGCGCAGCGACGTGCGCCGGGCGCTGGGCATCGAATTCGCAGGCTTCACCTGGCCCGAGCGGTTTCTGGTGGTCAGCACGCCGTTCGACTTCCGAAGCGTGATCGCCGGCTTGGTGTCGGTTTCTTATCTTGCCGATCCGGTGCGCTGGCACTTTCTGCTGGAAATTCCCGGGTTGTGGCGCGTGATGTTCCCGTTGGCCGAGGCCGTCAGCGACGAGGCGGCGACGAGCCGAGCGTTCGCCAACGCCCAGATGGCTGGCGTGGTGCCGGGAATAGGCAATTACGAAATCATCCACACCACGCTCTACAAGGTGCACCAGCGCGTGGCGGAAAGTTTTCGGCGCGGCCGCGCCTTCCTTGCCGGCGACGCGGCGCACCTCAACAATCCGCTCGGCGGCATGGGCATGAACGGCGGCATCCACGACGCCGTGAATCTGACCGCAAAACTCGCTGCGATATGGAACGGCGCTGCGCCCGAGCAGGAACTCGATCGCTATGATCTGCAGCGCCGGCTCGTGACGCTCGAACACATCGAGAAGCAGTCGATCCAGAACAAGCGCAATCTCGAATGCGCCAATCCGAACTTCGCCGCCGACCTGCGCCAAACCGCCGCCGATCCGCAGCGCGTTCATGATTACCTACTGCGCGTGTCGATGATCGCCAGCCTGCGGCGTGCGGCGCAGCTCGGATGAAAGCAATCGCCGGACTGCGTCGGCGCCGTGCTCGCTCCAGCCAATTAGTGCAGCCAAACGTCGCGGCTTCGCGAATGCCATTTGCGAAAAGTTACAAAAAATCTACGCTTATATACGGGCGTGTCTTCAGGCCCACAATTGATTGGCACAGTCCTCAGGGAGAATGACCTCATGAAGGCACGCGCAGTATCAGCGGTGATACTACCACTGCTGCTGAGCATGGCGTCTGCATCCGCTACTGTCAGAATCTATGATGATCCCGGCGGACAGATTGGGACCTATTTGGCCAAATACAAAGCGCTTCGGATGTCCGGCGAAAAGGTGGTCATCGACGGCACCTGCGCCTCGGCATGCACAATGCTATTGGGCGCCATTCCGCGGGATCGGATCTGTGTCACGCCGCGGGCGACGCTGGCATTTCACGCCGCTTGGAATCCCGCCCCTGGAGGCAATCAGGTCAGCAGCGCGGGTAACCGTTATCTGTGGTCGAACTATCCTCCTGCCGTGCGCAAGTGGATCAGCAGACACGGCGGATTGGGGCAGCAGATCATCTACCTGCACGGAGCGGAGCTGACCGCGATGTATCCGCCCTGCCGTTGATGTGCGGAGCGTCGGCCGCCGGGCGTGTAATTTTTTGCATCGCTAACCCGGTAGCCCTCCTCGGTCAGAACGTCAGCGACTTGGCGCGTGATAGCAGGAACCGACCCGCGCCGGCCGAGAAAAAAATCTGACTAGTCATCGATCGCCCCTGGCGCGTAGCGCATTAATCCATGGTTATCCGCAATCGCGACAGTTGCCCACAACGACGGCCCGAAAGCCTCGCCGGCTTTCGGGCCGAAGCGCGAAGGATTGGACTGTTGGCTGTTACTACCGCCGCGTCGGGAACAGGGCAGACGGGAAATCCGCGGCAGAGCGGCGGCTCCGTTCGCGAGGCTGATAGTCCGGATGCGGATTGGGGTCCGGCTCCACTGCCCGGCGATAGAGATGCCAAGTGGCATGACCCAGGATCGGCATCACCACTGTCAGGCCGAGGAAGAACGGTATCGAGCCGATCACCAGCATAGCAGCGACGATGAATCCCCATAGCGCCATGGTCACAGGATTGGCGGCAACCACGCGAATCGATGTCAGTAGCGCCACCGCTGCGCCGACGTCGCGGTCGAGCAGCAGGGGGAAGGAGATCGCGCCGATGGTGAGCACCAATACGGCGAACAGGAAACCCACGCCGGTGCCGATCATAATCAGATTCCATCCGGCGGATGTGTAGAAAACATCCCCGACGAACTGGCGGATCGACGCCGGAGCCGTGTAACCGAAATTGGCGACGTAGATGGCCTGCGCAACCGCGAGCCAGATCAGGAAGATCACCATGAGCAGAACGCCCAGTGCTACGATCGCGCCGAGCGATGGGGAATGCAAGACGTCGAGGGCGTGGCTTGTCGAACTATCCAGGCCTCTTTCCCGGCGCCGGCTCAGCTCGTAAAGACCGATGGCGGCGAGAGGGCCGATCAGCGCAAAGCCCGCCGCAATCGGAAATGCAAGGGGCAGCATCGAGTAACCAGCCGTCATTGCGATCAACAAAATGCCAAGCAGCGGATAGATGACGCAGAGGAAGACGGCATGGCTCGGCATCGCGGCGAAATCATCGACACCGCGCGCGAGCGAATGCATCAGATCGGACGGAGCAATGCGGCGCACGATGGGAAACGTAGGGTTCGTGCCCGCGCCGACCAGAATATGTGAATTAGCCATGGCGCACCTCCTGAACTGTTGTTCAAACGGGCCGCCTGCGGCCGGGGCCGCAAGGCGACCGAGGTCTTCAACCACCGGCCAATCATGCCAGGGCCGCCGCCGCGCCGCCACAACCAATGCGGCCCCGCCGCATCGGTTTCATCACAATGCGGTGTGTTAAATCAGGCGGTCGCTGTTGCGGTGCGGCGAGAATTCACAGGCACCGAGACGGCTAGCCCAGCCTCGACGAAGGGCCCCTTCGGAACTCGTTGGACAGCGAGGCTTGGAAGGCCCACGCATCGCCGTGGAAGTTCGTGATCAGGGACTGGGGCATGCCGATTCTAGCGTATCCACCTCTGAATGGCGCGCGGCCGATCACTCGGCAGCCGACAGTATGCGAGCTGGCTCCTCGCCGTGTTTCTTCTCACCGGTAAGCCAGTCCTGCAAGCGATCGAGATAGAGATAGACCACCGGGGTCGTAAACAGGGTCAACATCTGGCTGACGATGAGGCCGCCCACCATGGCGTAGCCGAGCGGCTGGCGCAGCTCCGAGCCTGACCCAGACCCAAGCATCAGCGGCAACCCGCCGAACAGCGTGGCCATTGTCGTCATCATGATAGGGCGAAAGCGGAGCAGGCACGCCGCGCGGATGGCCGCTTCCGGCGTGAATCCTTCCCGCTCGCGGGTGATCGCGAAGTCGACCAGCATGATGCCGTTCTTCTTCACGATGCCGATCAGCAGGATGATTCCGATGATGCCGATAACCGAAAGGTCGAAGCCGCCGATCCACAGAGCGAGCAGCGCACCGACGCCCGCCGAGGGCAGCGTGGACAGGATCGTCAGCGGGTGGATGTAACTCTCGTAGAGAACGCCGAGGATCACATATACGACGACGAGTGCGGCCGCGATCAGCACCGGTTCGCTCGATAGCGAGCTTTGGAATGCCTGCGCATTGCCTTGGAACCCGGTGATAATGGTGTTCGGCATTCTAATTTGGCTTGCGGCCTGCTCGATGGCGGTCACGGCCTGTCCGAGCGCTGCGCCGGAGCGAAGATTGAACGACAGGGTTGCCGCAGGGAATTGCGACTGATGCGAGACCGAGAGCGGACCGACCGTATTGGTGTTGAAGCTGACCAGCGTCGATAACGGCACCAGTTGTCCGGTCACCGGCGCCTTGACGTAAATCTGGTTGAGAGACATCGGGTCCTGCTGCAGCTGCGGCAGTATTTCGAGCACGACGAAGTAGGCGCTAACCTGAGTAAAGTACTGCGTTACGTCGGCTTGGCCGAAGGCGTCATTGAGAGTGGCGTCGATCTCCTGCGCCTGAATACCGAAGCGGGCGGCAGCATCCCGGTTGATGGTCACCGAGAGAAGCGGCGCATTGGTCTGCTGGTCGGTGGAGACGTCTGCGAGCTCCGGCAAGGTTTTGAGCTTGGCGAGCACCCGCGGCGCCCACGTGCTCAACTCGGCGAAATTCGGATCCTGGAGGGTATATTGGTACTGGCCGGCGGAAATACGTCCGCCCACCGAGATGTCTTGGGACGGCTGCAGGAAGAGCCGAACGCCTTCCACCTTGGCGAGTTGCGGCCGCAGCCGATTGATGACGTCCATGGCGGTCGCCGTCCGCTCGTCCCGAGGTTTCAGTGCGACGAAAAATCGGCTGGTGTTGAGCGTGTTGCCGCCGCCGTTGCCGAAGAAAGAGCCGAACGACGCAATGTCGGGGTCGCGCGCAAGTATCTGAGCAAGTTGTCGTTGGATGCCTCTCATGTTGTCCGGGGAGACATCTTGCGCGGCATAAGCGATGCCCTGGATCGTTCCTGTATCTTGAACGGGGAAAAAACCCTTTGGAATACCTATAAATAATGCCCCGGTAACCGCCATGGTGGCGAAGAAAACCATCAAAGTCACAAGCTGGTGGCGCAGCACCCGGTCGAGCCCGCGACGATAGGCGCCGATCAGGGCCTCGAAGACCCATTCGATACCGCGATAAATGCGGCCATGATGTTCGGATTCAGCAGCGAGGAAGCGCGAGCAGAGCATCGGTGTCAAGGTCAGCGACACAATTACGGATACCGCGATGGCTGCCGTGACGGTGATTGCGAATTCCCGGAACAGGCGCCCGATGATGCCACCCATCAGCAGCAGCGGAATGAACACAGCGACCAGCGAAATGCTGATCGAGACCACGGTAAAGCCGATCTCGCGCGCACCTTTCAGCGCCGACAGCATCGGTGGCGTGCCCGCCTCGACATGGCGGTAGATGTTTTCCACAACCACGATGGCATCATCCACGACGAAGCCGACCGATATCGTCAATGCCATCAGCGAAAGGTTGTCCAGGCTAAAGCCGAAGATATACATCAGCGCCGTCGAGCCGAGCAGCGCCAGCGGCACGGTGATGCTCGGAATGAACGTGGCGCGAATGTTGCGCAGGAAGAGCAGGATCACCATAACGACCAGGCCGATGGTGATCGCGAGCGTGAACTCGACATCGTGGACCGAAGCGCGAATGGTCTGCGTGCGGTCGACGAGGGTATCGACCTTGATGCCCTGCGGCGCGATTGCAGCCAGCCGCGGCATCGCCGCCTTGATCGCATCGACGGTAGTGATGACGTTGGCGCCAGGCTGTTTGTAGATCAAGAGCAGCACGCTTGGTCTGATGCCGTTCAGCGCGCTCAATGCGCTCTGCGTGACGTCCTGCGGACCCGTGATTGCGTGGCCGACATCCCGGACCCGGACCGGCGCCCCGCCGCGGTAGGCGATGATGACGTCGTCGTATTGCTCCGGCTGGGTCAATTGATCGTTGGTGGCGATCGTAAAGGTTTGCAGGGCGCCATTGATGGCGCCCTTGGCCGCGTCGGTAGTGGTGGTCGCGAGCACGCCGCGGACGTCTTCCAATGTCAGTCCGCGCGCCTGGAGCTTGGCCGGATCGACCTGGACGCGGATCGCCGGTTTTTGTTGACCGCCGATGTTGACGAGCGCTACGCCGCTGATCTGCGAAATCTGTTGGGCGATTACATTCTCGGCGAAATCGTCAACCGAAGTCAGCGGCAATGTATCGGAGTGGGTGGCCAAGATCAGAACCGGGGTGTCGGCCGGATTCACCTTCTTGTAATAGGGCGGCACAGTCAGATTTAGTGGCAGCGTCTTGTTCGCGGCCGTGATCGCCGCCTGCACGTCCTGAGCGGCGCCGTCGATATTACGATTGAGATCGAACTGGAGCGTAATGACGCTCGTTCCCAGCGCGCTCACCGAGGTCAACTGCGTGACGCCGGCGATTTGACCGAATTGTTCTTCGAGCGGTGTCGCTACGGTCGCCGCCATCGTGTCGGCACTCGCGCCCGAAAACAGGACCGTGACTTGAATGGTCGGAAAGTCGACCTGCGGTAGCGGCGCCACCGGCAAAAGCGGAAATGCCACGATGCCGACCAGCGCCAATGCGCTCATCAGCAACGAGGTCGCAATCGGCCGGCGAATGAAAGGTTCCGAAATATTCATTGCGTTTTATCCGGGCCGCCGGCTGCCGCTTGGGTCTTTGCATCAACCCGGGATTCACCGTCCAGCCGGTATTGGCCGTTCACGACGACCCGCTCGCCGGCGGCGATGCCCTTGGTCACAATGGTGACGTCGTTGTCGACCGACATCGTCTCGATACTGCGCTGATCCACCGTATTGTCGGGTTTGACCACCCAAGCATAAAGTCCGTTGGGACCGCGCTGTACCGCCACCGGCGGAATGGTCACCGCATCCTTGCGGGTGACGACCTTGATGCGGATGCGGACGAACTCGCCCGGCCACAGCCGTTCGTCATCGTTGGGAAATTCCGCCTTCAGGCGAATGGTACTGGTAGTCTGGTCGATCTGATTGTCGATGAGCAACAGCCGGCCTTGTGCCAGCATCTCCTTGTCATTCTGATCGAATGCGAGAACGGAAACGCTGCCCTGCAGCATCGATTCGCGCACGGGCCCGAGGTCGCTCTGCGGCAGCGTGAATATCGCCACGCACGGCTTGATTTGTGTCAACACCGTGAGGGGGTTGGGATCGGTCGTGTGGATGATGTTACCGATATCGACTTGGCGGAATCCTACCACGCCGTCGATCGGCGCCGTAATAGTGGCGTAGTTGAGCTGAGTCTGCGCTGCCTCGATGGCGGCCTGGTCAGCGTCGATCGTCGCCTTCAATTGATCGACCTTGGCCCGTTGCAAATCGACATTCTGTTCTGTCTCAAATTTTTTCAGCGCCAGAGTCGAGAACCGCGCCAAATCCTTCTGGGCATCGACCAATTGGGCCTCATCTTCGCTCTTCTTCGACACGGTCTGGTCGAGGGCGGCCTTGAACGGCGCCGGATCGATCTTGGCCAGGACGTCGCCTTTGCGAACCTCCTGGCCTTGGCGGAAGTCGATTGACACAATTTGGCCGGTGACCTGGGCGCGGATGGAAACGGTGTTGAAGGCCTGCGCCGTGCCGAGCGCGTCGTAATAGATCGGGACGTCGCGCTGTGTCGCTTCAACGACCGTAACTGGAATCGCCGGCGGAACGGCCGTTTGGGCCGCTTGCGGCTTTCCATGCCGCCAAACCGTGAGCACAGCCCCTACGGCTACCACCGCGATTCCTGCGCCCAGTAAAACAATCAGGCGGGACCTCCGCCCTTTGAGCCGCGCCCTCATCTTTCCAGATGTTCCTCCGTCCCCTCCATCGTCAAGTTTAGATTTCATTTCCAGTTCCGCACCTTCACGGGTCAGTGAACCTGTTAAGCGCAGTCTGCAAATTATACCCCGGCGTTCAACGCGGGCTCATTAAAGATAATTAAGGTCGCCGCTTGCACCGGCTTTGGATCCATAACCACGCCTGCCCGGAAATCCGCACTGGCGTCAGCGCGCCGCATGGCAATGCTCGTTAACGTAAATTGGCTAGAAAACAAGTATGACACAAATTGCGCCGCCGGGCCGATGTAATGATTATTCCGCATAAGCAAAAATTCGAAGGCTCCGGGCAAAACCTGCACATGCGAGTGGCGCGTTCGCTCACGTACACTATGGATGTTTTCTTGAGCGGCCGCCTGCGGGCCTACCTCGACATCCTCGTGGTGGGTTCGGGAGCCCGCATGTTCGGGCTCGCCTCGCAGTTCATCGTGCTGATCATGTTGAGCCGGTTTCTCTCCAAAGAGAGTTTCGGCGATCTCATGACCGCATTCGGCTTCTACCGGCTGGCGGGCTTGGCGCTCGGCGTCGGCGGTTCGCTGGTTTTGCTATTCCATGTTTCGCGTCATGTGGACGATCATACCGCCGAGATCAGGCTGCAGCGCTTTTCGGCATTGGTGGGCGCAATTCCGTCTGTGGCTATCGCCGTGGTGGCGATTGTAGCGGCCGAACCGGTGGCCGCTGCGCTCGGCAAGCCCTCGCTCGCGCACTGGGTGCAGCAGCTCGCGCCATTTGTGATCTTCACCACCTTGCTGATCATTGCGACCGGAGCTTTGGAGGGACGTTCGCGCGTCGCCGAATCGATATTTTGGGGCGAGGCCGCGCCCAACGCGGTGCGGATCGTGCTGCTGCCATTGGTCGCCGTGTTGAGATTGCCGGAGGCCTACGTCGCCTATGTCATGGCGCTTTCGGTCCTGCTGCCGTGGCTGTGGCTGGCGCGGCGGATGTGGGACCCATCGGTGCGCGGATGGCAACGCTGGTCGGGCTGGGATTACAACTACTGCGGCAAGTTTGTCGGGGCGACACTGTTCGCCAACCAATTGGGCGCGGCCGACATCGTCATCGCGAGCGTGCTGTTTTCGTCGGTGGCGGTGGCCGACTATGCCGTTGCCTCGCGGCTGGCATGTCTGTTCACGTTCTTCCAGCTCGCCTTGCTCAAGCGCTTCGCGCCGCGCGCCGGCCGCTTGTTCGAGATGAAGGATGATAGCGCGCTGCGCCGTGAATTCGACCTGTGCCGGCGACTGACGATCGGGTGCGGCGCGCTGACCATCAGCGGCATATTGCTGGTGGCGCCGTATTTGCTGCCGCTGCTCGGCGACTATATCGACGCACGCACCCTGTTGATCTGGCTGGCGATACCGTCGTTCGTCTTTTCGTTCTATGCGACGGCGGATCGGCTGCTCATCATTGCCGGTCAGGCCAATGTCGCGCTGGTCGTGACGGCCTCGTCATTTTTGGTTCTGATCGCAAGCCCATTTGCCGCCGCGCCATGGCTCGGTCCTATCGCCATTCCGGCCGCGATGATTTTTTCGACGCTTTGCTTCAGTCCTTATATCGCGCTGCGTGCCCGGCAGTTGGTGGGTGTCCGCGCCCTTGCCGCGCGCGACTGCGCGCTCCTGGTTGTCGGATGCGCTGCGCTTGCCGCGTCCGCTGCTGCCGATTCGTATCTGGACACGGCGATAGCGTGCGGGCTCCTCAGCGTGATCGGCATCTATTACGTGATGTCGGCGACGTCGCGGTCCCCCGCCGATGATTACGACAGTTCTCTCATACTTCGCACGGCCGGGCCGTCGACAAGCCCGCGGCTCCTGGCTCCGGACAAGGCGCCGCAATAAACGGTCAGAGTACGCTGCGCGATGCTGTGCCAATCGTGCCGGGCCAGCAGCCGATCGCGTTCGACGGCGTTCAGTTTCTCGATCGCGGGCGCTGCAAAAATCTCCGCGAGGTATCCCGCCAACGCCGCGACATCGCCGACTTCAAAATAGCGGGCACGCGACATGGCAATTTCGCGATGGGCTGGAATGTCGCTTAAAATAACAGGAAGGCCGTAGCTCGCGGCCTCGAGCACGGCGATCGGTTGGCCTTCGTGGCCGGAAGGCAAAACGAATATGCCGGCATGCGCATACAATTCGGCGAGCGCGTCCCCGGTCTGATGTCCAAGCATGACGACGCCGGGCGCCTTCCGGGCGGCTTCGGCAACCGCCCGGGCATAGCGGCTCGAATAATCCGCACCGCCGACCAGCGCCAGTTTCCACTTCGGCGCGCGCAGCCGTGCATAGGCGGCGATGAGGTCGAGCTGGCGCTTCTGCTCGTCGATTCTTGCCACCGTCAGCGCATAACCGTTCGGCGCGAGGCCGAAGGCCTGCAAGGTTCTGATCGAGTGTACCGCCGGCGGCCGTTCGATGCCGTTCGGAATGGCGCTGACGGGAACGGCATAAGCGTTGCTCATTTGCTTCGCCAAGCCGTCCGAGACGGCGATGCGTCCGTTGGCGAACACCATTCCGGCCCATTCCCCGAAACGCAGAATGGACCGCGCAACAGGTCCCCATTTTTCATTCTCGTAGTTGAGAACGTGGTGCGTCACCACGACCCGCAGTCCGAGTGCGCGGGCGAGCGGGGTAAAGAATGCCGGCCCGATGGCATGGATGTGCAGGATATCGGGCCGGCTGAAAGCGGCCAACAGCACGCCCAGGAAGGTATGGGCAAAGGCCTCGAGGCCGGTGACCCGCGGCGCCCAAAGCCGCGATAGCTTGACGCCTCGCCAGGTCTTGCAGCTCTTTGTCACATAGCCGCAGCGAACGATCGCTTCCACGTCGCATCCGAGTTCGGTCAGCGCGCAGGCGAGCTTCTCGGCGTGCTTTTCCGCGCCGCCCTGTACGTCGGGAAAGCCGCGTATGCCCAGCATGGTGACGCGCAAGGCACGCCGCGACTGCTGGTCGGTTTGCGACAGGTCCAACATCTTGTTCATCGGACACGCGCCGTGAGAGCGCCATATAAGTCGAGTTGGCGGTTGAGATAGATGGCCGCGTTGAAATCCTGCTCCACCCAGGCACGTCCGGCCGCGCCCATGGCCGCGACGCGGCCGTCGGGGAATCCTGCAAATCGCGTCAGCGCGGCCGCAAGGGCCGCGACATCGCCGGCCGGATAAAGCACACCGGTTTCCTCCTCGCGGACCAACTCGGGAATGCCGGCAATGCGCGAGCCGATGACCGGACGCCCCGCCGCATAAGCTTCGAGCAGCGCCAGCGGTGCGTTCTCGTGAACCTCAGATGGCACGACGGCGGCACGCGCGTCCTGGATCGCCGCGGCGAGTGCATCTCCTGTCAGATAACCGGCAAAGATCACGTCGGCGCCGAGCGCCGCACTGAGCCGGCGCAGGCTCAACTCATGCGGTCCGGCGCCGATGAGCGTGAGCGGTTGACGCGCCATGGCGGCAGCGCGCACCAGGGTCTCGACCCCCTTCGACTGGTCCAGGCGCCCGCAATAGACGAACCGCCGGCCGCCATAAGGGCCCGCCTTGAACCGCCCGACATCGACGAAGTTCGGGATATGGACGAATCGCTCGCGCTTCCAGCCCCACTGCACCAGTTTGTCGAGCAGATACCGGCTCGGAACGATGAAGCGGTCGATGTTCGCTTCATAGAGCCGGAGCAGCCGATGCAGATACGACTCGACCATGACCAAGCTTGAGAGCGCCAGCGACCCCTTGATGCAGCGGTTGACGGCGACGTTGTAGAGCTTACCGCCGCGGCAACGCTCGCACGGCTTGCCGCCGGACATCATCGTGTAAGCCGGACAGGCGAGCTTGAGATCGTGCACGGTCATCACGACTGGAATGCCGCGCTCCCGCAGCAACGGAAGGATCGAAGGCGACAGATGGTGATAGATGTTATGGACGTGCGCGATCTGCGGCTGGACGCCGTGCAGCAGGTTGCGCAGCTTCTGCCGCGCCTGCATCGAATAGATGACACGTGGCGCACGCACCAGCTTGGCGCCGAGCCCGTAGCTTTCGCCAAACTCGATCTCGTCTGGAAAAAAGTCGGACCACGGCGTGTCGAGGTTCTTCGGGTGACGCATCGCGAAAGGCACGACCTGCCAGCCGATATTCTCGAACATGCGATTGTGATCGAGGAACAGCACCTCCGCGCCACCGCGACGGTAGTAGTAATTGTTGATCGCAAGCATGCAACTCGTACTTTTCAGCATGCGATCACTCGGTACTGTTGGCGATGGTCTGGAAGCGCAGCCCGATGATCGCCACCACCATCAGAAGCCAAACTTCGCTGCCGCCGCCGAAGAACACGGATTCGAAACCTGCAAGGCAAAGTCCAAAGATCCAGATCTGGAGAAACAGCGTCATCAGTGCGCGGTCGGCGCCCAGCATCTGCGCCCGCCGATAGTCGGCGAAAGGCTGCACGACGATCCACCACAGCGCGAGCGCTAGACCGACCAGCCCGGTCGTCACCGCGAGATTGAGAAGACCGTTGTGGGCATCGCTGGCGCGGTAGCCCCATGATTCGAGGTAGTTCCACGCCGCGAGCAGATCGGGCATACCCCAGAAGGATTCGAAACCGAAACCGAAGAATGGACGCTTGGCGATATTATCCAGGGCAAAGCGCCAGATTTCATCGCGGCCCGTATAGGTCGGGTCGGCCAAGAGAGAGCCGACCAAATTCCTGATCGGTTCGAACATTACCGAACCGACAGTGAGCAGATTGATGAGGATCGGCACGCCCAGGATCAACGCGAGCGCCACGAGCGAGTTGCGCATGCGTGGAATGACATAGGATAAGGTCAGCACGGCAGGGAGAAGATTGAGCGGCGATTTCGAATGGGTGAAGTGCAGGAAGATGGCTGAAAAGACGATGATGAACGCTCCGGCAAACTGATTCCAGGCGCGGCAGACGAAGATGCCGATGAAAATCAGCAAGACCATTCCGGCCCCGGCGCCGTTCTTGTGCGTGAAAAAGCCGCGCCAATCGCCGGCGAGTTCCGGCTCGGCGACATCCGAGGCTTGATGAATCGAGAGGTGGGGGAGAAACGCGACGCCGAAATAACACGCGGCGAGGATGATGATCGCGGCAACTGTCAACAGGCGGGCGAAATGCTCGCGCCCGTACGGCAGCAGCAGCAAGGCCGCAGCCTGGAAAATCGTGAAGATCGTGAGCAGCGTGCGCCGCGCTGCGACGTCGGGATAGGGCGACAGGATGTCGGATATTGCGAACGCCACGATGGTCAGTACGAGCGGCAGTGTCACGGCGCGCGGCACCAGCAATGTCCGCTTCCATAAGACGAAAGCCGCCAGGCTGCCCGTCAGCAGCAGCGTCGCCATCTGACTGAGCAAGTCGCCGGTGTTCTTCGGCTCGAGCAGTTGCGGATCGCTGAGATCCGGGAATGGCGAGACCGTGAACCACGCCAGCAGGAACGTCGCGAGAAAGAGAAAGTCGCGAACGAGACGATCGCCATCAAGTACCGGCGCCGCCGCGCGATGGTCGTGCGTGGTGGCCGTCGTCATGACTTGCGCTCAGCCGCAGGGGTCGAGATTATCATCGATTCCATTCGCCGTTTGCGGCACCGACCCTTTCGGCCGCGAATCGCGTCCTAGTTAGTTAGTGCCGGAAGCCGTCACCAGATTGTTAAAACGAGGTCACGGATGCCCAGGGTCATGCGGCATCCGCTTGCCTGTCTGCCGAACTTGGATTGCGGATGACGATGCTTTCGATCCAGCCGGCCGGATCGACGCGCGCGTGCAACAGGCCGGGCCAGATGCCCGCCGCATAGACATTCAACGCCGTGACCGAATAGATGCCGAGACTGACCGAACGGCACCGCGCCGACATGACGACAAAGGGCAGCAGGCCGAGCGTTGTAATCGCGATCGCCGCCGGAACGAATCCGTGCGCGAAGAAGGGCGCCGCGATGAGGGCAAGCCACCAGAGGTGGACGGCGGACAGCAGACTGATCTCCCGTTTCAGCCTTCGCAGCACGAACCGGAAGCGACTTTGGCCAAGCGCGCCGCGGAGGATTTCGCCGGTGCCGAAGGCATAGCCGGTCCGCCAGCGCCGCAGCAGCATCGCGTAGGCGTTCCCGGCATGGCCGTAATGGTCGATGCCGGGGATATCGATCCGCGCGAGCTTCCAGCCCTGGGCGCACAGCCGTGCACCGAGTTCGAATTCCTCGGCGCTGTGCAGATTGCGGTCGCCCAAATAACCGACAGTCTCGATCGCTTCGCGCCGGTAGACGCCGCCGCAATCCAGTCGGCTTACTTCGCCCGGACGGCGGCCGACATCCTGGGCGCCGGCCCGTTTGAGGTATTCGATATTTTCGGTCTCGCGCTCGATGATCATTCCGCCGACACCGGCGAATTCCGGGTTGTCTTGCAGGAACCCGATGGCGGCGGGGAGGAATTCCCGATGCAGCCGCATGTCGCCATCGATCAGGCAGACATAGCGTCCCAAACTGTGTTGATACGCCAACTGAACGCCGGCGCCGCAGCTGCGATCCTCGACCCGGCTCAGACTCACGATCTTGACTGGGTATCGCGCCGCGATCTCGATCGTGCGGTCGGTCGAAGCGCTGTCAGCCAGAATGACTTCACCCTTCATTCCGTCAACGGCGGCGAGCGCGCTTTCGATCGCAACTGCGATATGACGCTCCTCGTTCAGGGCCTTGATGACCACGCTGACGTTGGGACGGGCTCTCAACATTCCGGCACACTGTTTGAGGTAATAAAACTAAGCTACGGTTGTCCGACCATTCGCAGGGCGGGCGGTGCGGTTTTGGCCCTTCAGAAGGCGCACGCCCATCTTCACTTTGTCCTTGAGCTTCTTCTGCGACAGGCAGGTCATCAGGCAGAGCCGGTCGCAAGCGACCGTTTGCTGCCGGATGTCCTGCGCCTTCGGCCCGTACCAGATGTCGCGGGCGCTGCGTTCGAGGAGACTGCCGACCGCGGGATAGAAGCTACATAGGGCGACAGTGCCGTCGGCGCGGATGAAGAAATTGCGCAGTCCAACGCGGCATGGCATCGATTCTGAGGGTGCCTTTTTCTCGCGGAAATGATCGGCCATGAGGCGCAGCGTGCTGGGAGGCGTGAGAATCGGCGCACCGGCCTGTTGCATCGCGATCAGGCGTTCCACGACTTGCTCCAGCTCGGGCAGGTCGCTTTTTTCGATCCACAACTCGTCATAGGTTTCCGGCGTCCAGCGGTCGACGGGTTGCGGGCTGACACAGCTCGCGCCGATCGATGCCGCCCATTCCACCAGTTCCGGCAGACCGCGGAAGTTCTTTGCGTTCACGGTCGGCTTGATGGTGATTGGAAATTTCTTGCCCTGCCGTTCGCGCTCGGCGAGCAGATAGCGAATGCCGTTGGAGAGCTTTTCGAACAGGCCTTCGTAACCGCGCAGATGATCGTGCAGCTTGGCGTCGGCGGAGTTGACGGAGATGTTGATGTTGAATGGATCGGCGGCGACAACCTTGGCGGCATTGCGCGGCGTCAGCGCGGACCCGTTGGTAGTCACGCCGGCCGAAATGCCGTTCTGATTGCACCAGGTAAGCAGATCGACGAAGCCGGGCTTGATGAAGGGCTCGCCACCGCTGAAATTGATCGAGAATTCACCGACGAAGTCTTTGACGCTCGAGAGCGCGTTCTTCCACTCGTCGATCGTCATTTCCTTGACGTAGTGCTTGAGCCGCCAGAATTCGCAATAGCGGCATTTCACGTTGCAATGTTCGTTGACGAACCCGTAGAACGCCACCGGCTTCGTATAATCGTGGCCGGTGTGCAGATAGATTCCTTCTGCCGCCGCGTTTACGGTGTGCTTCCACGCCAATACCGCCAGTCGTGAGGCCTCCATCGCCGGCTCCGATTATCCACGAGTTCCAAGCGGATTATTATCAAGGACGCGGACGCTGCGGACGACTTATCGCGGTTAAGCCTAACGTGCCCCGTCGGCTTTGCGCTGCCGGCGAAAGTTAAGCCCCAGAGCTTCGGCAATGCCGGGTTCGATGTCGCCGGCGCTCGGGCTGCCGGTAAGCGCAAAGCCGCCCTCGCCCCGATAGGTCCAGGCCGCCCAGCCGAAGCCATGTGCTTCCGCCGCCGCCCTCACATCGCGGAACCATTGCGCCCGCTCGGCCGCGCGGCCGCCGTCGCGCAGCAGCTCGGTTTTTCTGGCGCCGAATTCGCCGAGCAAAACCCGATCCGGCGGCACGCCCTGAGATCGCGCCCAATCGGCGATGCGCTCAAAGCTCTTTGCGATGGCGTTGGAATCGAATCCCGAGCGTCGATAGCTTTCCAGTCTTGTCTGCGCATCCCGGTAAGCCAGCACTTTTTCCGGTTGCGAAAGATCGGTGTTGGTGATCCTGGCTGCGGTAGCCTTAAGGCTCTCTTCGAGCGGTCGGGCAAGCGCCGGATAGGGAACGTCCGCTAAGTAGCGCGCCGCGTTCCACGACGCACCTTGATGGCTGAACTGATAAGGGTCGTAGTAATGGAACGAGAACAGCACCGCCCGATCCTTGACGAACGCATCGGTCCGCAGCGCCATCAGCGCCGCTGCCGACGCCTCGTCGCCGCCATCGAGGACGAGTCCGAGATCGGCAGAACCCCGCCGCGCCGCCGCGTAAGCTGCTTCGAGCATCGGCTGCCACACCCGCGGCTGCACCGGCGGCTCGTTCATCAGTTCAAGCGCGATCTTGCCGGAATGGAGCGTATCGAGCAGCCGCGCCGTGCGCTCGATCAGCCGTAAATAGTCCTGGAAGACCGGCCTGTCCAAACCGCCGGTCAGGACCTGTGCGGTGTATTCGGGATGCATATCGCTTGGAAAAAAGGCAACGACGACCGAAAGTCCCGATTCAAGCATGAGGTTCACGCGATCCAACAGGATGCGGTCCAACTCATCGCGGTTCGCGCCTTGGAATTGCAGAAATGGTCCGGGATCGACGGCAAAGCGCACAAAGTCGAAACCGGTCTGCCGCAGCGTTCGCAACTCGTCCCGTGTCAGCGTGTTCGACGGATCCGAGAACGGCGGGAATGCGAACGTTCTGGCCGGTCCGGGCTCGATCTGAGCCCATGCCATCGCATGCGAAACGCCGATGCCGCGGCGAAATCCCACGGCATCATCGATCGCATGCGCGGGCGCGACGGCGGCCAGGAGCCATGCGCCCGCAATGGCAAATAGGCCGACCGTGCTCCGGCCGCGTCCAGTTCTCGTCATCCGAGCGCTCCTTGAAATGGCGCGCTGTGCCGCCTTACCGAGACACGGCACGCGAAATAGGTGGCGCGTTATCTTGGCCGATGAGCGGGTCCTTAATCACTGTGCTCGCCATCCAGCTCGAAGGCGGCGTGCGCGAACGCAAAAAGCCGGGCAGGAAGAACAGCGCGTGCACCTGCCATACCGAAATGGAGTAGATGGCGTTGCGCACCGACCGCCACCTCACAGCCATGGCTGCAAAGGGAAGGATGATAAGCCCCGCGCTTGTCAGTACGGCGGTCAAACCGCTCGCCAACAGCGCAACGGCGGCAATGGATATCCACCACAGCGCAACGAAGCCGCAGATCAGCGAGCACTTGTCGTTGCGAACGATGAAGCCGAATTGCGGCTGGCCGATCGAAGCCCTGATGATCTCGCCCGGTCCCGACGCGTTCCGTGTCATAATCCGCCGCAACAACAGCCGGAACGGGCTTCCAGTATGGCCATAGTGATCGACCGCGAGGTAATTGATCCTGGCCAGTGTCCAGCCGCGGGCGCGTAGCCGGGCCGCCAATTCCAGCTCCTCGCCGCCGTGCAAATTGCGGTCGGTCACATAGCCGTCGTTGCTGATCGCCGAACGCCGGTAGAGCCCGCAGCCGTTCAAGCGGGTCACCGGGCCCGGCTGCCGATCCGGATCGTATCTCGTGGCCCGCTTGGCGTATTCAAGATTGCCGACGTCGCGATCGATAACGGCGCCGCCCACGCCGGCGACGGTCGGATTTTGTTCGAGGAAACAAATGCCGGCAGCAAGGAAATCCGCATGCAGCTGCATGTCCCCGTCCATGAGGCAGAGGAATTCCCCGCGGCTGTATTGGTATCCCAGTTGCGCGCCCGCCCCGCACGAACGATCCGCGGCATTGTTCAGGCAGACGATCTTGATCGGATATTTCTGGGCGATCGCGATCGTAGCGTCGGTGGACGCGCTATCGGCCAGGATCACCTCCCCGTCGGCGCCGTCGAGCGCGGCAAGTGCGCTCTCGATAGCGGCGGCAATGTGCTGTTCCTCGTTGAATGCCTTGATGATGATGCTGACGCGTGGCCTGGCTTTTTCCAGCATGGCGCGACTCACATGCGAGCGACTGGATCGCCGAAGCGCGAATTGATCGCCCGGTTGAACCCGTTAATCTTGCAATGCAGCGTTGAAGCGGTTTCGTGCCAGTGCATGCAGACGCGCGGCAGCGCGTGAAGGTGGTTGCGGTGCTCCGGAAAGATCATGCCGGGGCGGGTCGTCACGGCAGTCCGAAACCCGAGCGAACGCGAGATCGCTGCTTCCCGATCGCCGCACGCCCGGGGATGGCCGAATGGGTATGCAAAATGGGCAACGGCAGCGCCGGTCAGATCATGCAGGAACTTTCGGTTCTCCGCCATTTCCGACTGGACGGTCGCGGCTGACGCCCGCGCCAGGTTCGGGTGGTTCGTCGTGTGCCCGCCTATGGTCACGAGCGGATGCTGCGACAGGGTTTGCAACTGCTTCTCAGTGAGCGCTTCTTGATCCACCAGCGCGCTGATCTCGATGCCGCCCGATTTGATCGCCTCCCGCACCGCCGGGAGCAAATCAAAGTTCTTGTGGACTGCGTCCTCGATTGCCGCATAGGTGCGTTTTTTGTTCGTCGGATCGGCACAGTGAAAGACGCCGAGCCCCGGCAACGCGATCCGGTCCCGCCGGCGAATCAGCGCCACCAAGCCGAACCACCACGCCTCGATCTCGCGTGTGATCATTCCGGTGCTGACATAAACGGTCAACGGTGCGGCCAATTTCTCCATCACCGGAAGCGCGTGGGTCAAATTGTCGGCAAAGCCATCGTCGAACGTGAACGCCGCGAACGGACGATTTGACGACGCGCCAAGGCGTTCCACTGCTTCGTCGAGTGTAACAAGATCGACGCCTTGTTTCCTCAGCCGCCGCAGCATCCACTCCAACTTTCCGGCGGGGCAACGCAGGGTCTCGTCGGGATGAAATGTGTCATCGCCGACGACGCTGTGCAGCGCGAAGATGATGCCGCGGCCGCGGTAGCGAATCCCGAGCGCTCGGCTCAGTCCCGAAAAATGTGCGGTCGTGTAAACAGCGCTCTTGACGAGGGACGTTACGGGCACTGGTCTTCCTGCTCAGCCGAAACTCGATACGGGCGGTGCGCTGGAAAATTCGCAGCGAAGGGTCGCTGGAAATCCCGGATAGACGTCCCTCATCTATCCAAATTCCGTTTCGTCTTGCTGCGCTACCTTGGGGTAACCCTAATGCTCAGGGCCAATTCCACGGCTGTACGCCGCGTTTAGAGCCGAGCTCTATGGGTTGGTGGCGGCGTTCAGGCCGCGGCCGCGCCGGTCAACACCACGCCGCGAACTTTTCGCGCGTCGAGACCGAGCCGGGAAACGAAGTGTCCGACGGCGATTTCGTCGGCCTCGTCCGCCCGCGCGACGAGCACGATATGATCGACAAGGCCGGCAAAAAAGCGGGCGCTGGGATTGCGGTTCAGGTCCATCGCGGCGACGATCACCACGTCGAAGTGCCTAGTCTGCGCGAACGCCACTCTGACGTCTTCGTCTCTGATCTTGCGATCACGCCGGCTGTTTGGCGAGACGAACGGAATCACATTGATATTAGTGTCGCGATCGCGGACGACCACGTCGGACAGCATCCGGCGTCCGACCGCGACGTCGACGAGCCCGGCTTCGCTTTGATCGGCGTCGATCGCCGAGAGCGTTCGGCGGTCGAGATCAGCGTCGATCAGCAGTACACGTTGCGTCGCGGCCGCCACGGCGGCAAGCGTGAGGGCAACCGCCGCGCTGTCGTCCTCTTCGTCAGCGGCAACGACCAGGATGCTTGGGTTGCCACGCTTGTTGTGGCTCGCCCGCACCGCGTTGTACACCTTGCGGATTCCGATGGTGAAATGCGAAGTCGGGTCGTCCGCCGCTTCCAAGCCGAACGAAACGTCTACGGCCGGTAACACCGCAAGCACTGGAATAGCGGGCAGAATCTCGGCAGCGATCTGGCGGCCCCGGTCAAATCCCAACGCCGCTCTGTCGGGCTTTTTGCCGACGGCAGCACGGCCGTTTCGTCGCGGCGCCGCTTCATTTTGTGTTGCGCGCAGGAGGACGATACCGGTGCCGGCGGCGGCACCCAGCAGGAGCGCTGCCGCCGCCACAAGCAGGCTCGACGGCGGCGAACTGCGGCGCTGCGGCAGCTCGGCTTTTGAGATCACTTGGATGTTTTTGGTGTCCAGGCGCTCCTGTTCGCCGGTTTCACGGGCCCGGACCAGGAATGCCTCGTAAACAGCGCGATTGGCCTGGACGTCGCGCTCAAGCTCACGTAGCGGCACCAGGGACTCGTTGGTGGTCATCGTCTTCTGCTTGAGGGCATCCACGTTGCGGACGATGGTCGCTTCGCTCGACTTGGCGCTCTCATATTCGGTGTGCGCCGAGACAGCGGTCCGCTTGACCTCATCGGCGATCATCTGGTGCAGCCGCTCGGCCTGCGCCTCGATTTCGATCACCGCAGGGTGGCGCGCGCCGAGCGTCGTCATCTGCTCCGCCTCGCGGCGCAATACTTCAGCGTATTGGCCGCGCAGCGCGGTGATGGTTTGCGACTGCAGTGCCTCGGGGAAGGCACCGACCTCGTCTTTGGAGTGTTGCACGGCTTCGATCTGCTCAACGCGCGCCTTGGCCTGCGCGATGCGCACGCGCGCGGCACCCAATTGATTGTTCAGGTCGGAAAGCTGCTGTTCGTTGACGAGTTGTCCATTGGCGCCGACGATACCGTTCTTGGCCTTGAATTCCTCGACCCGTTCCTCGGCGTCGCGGACCCGGTTCTTGAGCTCGTTCAAACGCCCGGTCAGAGATTGAGATACTTGGCGGGCGGCGTCGGAGCGCACCTGCGTCTGATCCATGAGATAGGCCTGCGCAACCGCATTGGCGATGCGGGCCGCCTTCTCCGGATCCTGGCTCGTCACGCTGACGTCGACCACGTAGGTGCGGTCGGCGCGTTTCACCTTGACGCGGCGTTTGAGCTCATTCAGCGCGGCAAGGGTTTTGTCTGCTGTGCCTGCGCTTGTGCCGAGCCCGGCAGGCGCCAGCACGCCATTAAGCAGTGCGCGCAGCGGCGATCCTGCGCCGGCAAATTCCGGGTCGTTGTCGAGCCCTTCCGACCGGACCACGCGGCGCAGCACGTTATCGGAGGTGAGCACCCGAACCTGGCTTTCGACCTGGAGCAGGGCCGCATCGGTCACTTGATTGCTCGGAGTGAGATCGTTGGCGACGGCGCGCAGATCAGTCGGATCGATCAGGATTTGCGTCACCGCCGTATATTCATGCGGCACGATGACAATGAAGAAGGCCGCCAGGATCAGGGCGGCGACGGTAGCCGCGAGGATCGTCGCCTTGCCCCCCCAGAGGGTGGACCAGATGTGTTGCAAGTCGATCGCAGGAAAGGGCGCAAAGCCGACGGCGACATTGCCGGTCCCGACAACTGCTGATCTCAACTGACGCGGCGCTTCGAACATGCGGCACTCGACTCGTTGTTACTGCGAGCCGTGCCGGGCACGGCGCTGACGCCGACTGGGCGCCATCGGTTACTGACGTAAGCGGGCCCGCCGCCGTTGAGCATAGAGACCGATGGGCAGAACTGAAGGGTCCGCGTATGGTTAATCAATTCATAAAAGATTAAAGTTAACGCGCGGTGTATGCCGCGCTACGGAAATGATTGGTGTGAAATGATCGCGCCGTCACCATCGACGGCGCAAGCGGCCAACAATGGCGGCGCCGACGACGAGCACGGCAAGGATGGGAATCCAGATCAGAAAAGCCCCGATGACGACGAGCAGGATCACCGCAACAAGTGCAGCGAGGGCGAGCATCAACAGCGCCAACCCGAACGGTCCCAATTTCGCGACGTAGATGCGGCTTGTGCCCCGCGACTCGGCGTAGCCATATGGCTGCCAAGCGGAGCGGCGCTGGCCGCGGTCCGGTGGAATGATCTCGGGCTCTACACGAGGCCGTTCCGGCGTGTTTCGATCGTCCGCCATAGCGAGACCTTCAAGCTGAAACGTCGAGACGCCCTAATCGATATGTAAGTGCGGCGAAGGCGATGACAACCGACCTCCGCCAGCGGACGCAGGGCCGAGCGATCAGCGCGCCAGTGTCCGGGCGTGATGATCGTGCAGAAACTTGGCTAGCTGCTCGCGCAGGCTCTCGTCGCGCTCACCTTTATGGCCGAGGACGACGGCCCGCTCGAACAGTGTGTGTTGGAGCTCTTGCGGCAAGTCGCCCCAGAGTTCGGCGGTTGCTGTTCCAAGAACAAGGAAGTAGCGGGCGGAGTTTTCATCTCCAGCAGCCCGAACCGGTTGTTTCTGCATGAAAGACACCCCGATCGGCGTAGGCCGAATGTTAGCCTACCCTCATCGAATGGACTACCGGTGATAGAACAAAGGAGTCGCAACCAGGTTCCCGCAGGGGCCGATGCGGGCCGTCCGCTATTGCGCTTCGCGCGAATGCGGAACGACTTCGAGGCTGTCGAACCGGCCGAGCCGATAGACGGCGATCGAAATGAGCCAGCTCACAACGAAGATCGCGATGATGAGAAAGCCGACGCTGCCGAAATTCTCGTTGAGAGAACCGATCATGCTCCACAGCGGGCCGTCGAGGTTCAGCCGACCGGCGATGAGCCCCAGCACCTCGATGCCGCCGACCAGCACAGCCACCAGGACCGAAACGAAGGTGATGGTCAGGTTGTAGTACAGCTTGCGGATCGGCTTGGCGAAGGCCCAGCCATAGGCGCCCAGCATCAGGACGCCGTCCGCCGTGTCGATCAGCGACATGCCCGCGGTGAACAGTGCGGGAAAGACCATGATCGACCAGATCGGCAGGCCTCGGGACGCTTCCGCCGCGGACATGCCGAGCAGGCCGATTTCGGTCGCAGTATCGAAGCCGAGACCGAACAGGAAGCCGAGCGGATACATCTGCCAGCTCCGCGTCACCAAGCGGAACATGGGCCGGAAGAGCCGGCCAAGGAAACCGCGCTGCGCCAGAAGATGATTGAGGTCCTCCTCGACGAACGTGCCGCCGCCGCGCACCTGCTGGAACGTCCGGTAGACGGCCATCAAAATAAGGCAGTTGGCCGCGGCGACGAGAAACAGGAAAAGAACGGAAACTAGCGTGCCGATCGCGCCGCCCGCCGCCTTGAACGTCTCGAACCGGCCTTGCAGCGCAGTTGTCGCCACCGCAATGGCGGCGGAGGCCAGCACCACGACTGTCGAGTGGCCGAGCGAAAAAAAGAAGCCGACGGCGACGGGCCGCTTGCCCTCCTGCATCAGCTTACGAGTCACATTGTCGATGGCCGCGATATGGTCGGCATCGACGGCGTGGCGAAGACCGAAGGTGTAGGCTAGGAAAGCCGTGCCGACCAGCACGGGATAATCGTGAAATGCGATCAGCGCCCAAATCCACGCCAGGAGATTGGCCAGGACGAGAACAAGAAAAATACCGACGACCTTGCTACCCAATTCCGCATTCCGGTCGTTGAACAACTTGGCTATCGTAGCCAGCATGGAAACTCCGCGATCGATATTGCGCGTTTCGTTGCCGCGAGGGTCCAAAACAAAGCGCTTGGCCGCTCGCAGCGATACGACGGCAGTCGCGCCGGCGCAAGACTTCGTGAGACGAGTTTATCGATTCGTCATACTGTAAAGCGCATGACAGCCAAGGATCCCCGCGCTGGCTCATTCCGGCTGGATGCCGGCGGATTTGATAACCTCGGCCCAGCGCTGCGTTTCTTGCTGGAGGAAGGCCGTCATCGCGGCAGGCGTGCCGCCGCCGGGCGTGAGGTTGAGCTGCTTGTAACGCGCGAGCAAGACCGGATCCTTCATCGCCGAGTTGGCGGCGTCATTGAGCTTGGCAACGATGGCGGCCGGTGTTTTTGGCGGCGCGGTGAGAGCGTTCCAGGTATCGGAATCGCAGCCCGGCACGCCGGACTCTTCCAGCGTCGGAATGTCCGGTATGGCCGCGACGCGCTCCTTGGTCGCGACCGCGAGGATCCGTGCTTTGCCGGCTTTATGGAGTTCGAGCGACGTGGCGAGCTCGCTGAACATGAGGTCGACATGACCGGCGAGCAGATCGTTGAGCGCCGGCGCGGTGCCCTTATAGGGTATATGGACGAGCTTGGTGTGCGTGATCGTCTCGAACAACGCGGCCGTCAGGTGCGACGTGGTGCCGATGCCCTGCGAGGCATAGTTGAGCTTGCCCGGATTGGCTTTGGCGTAGGCAATCAGATCCTGCACCGTCTTGGCCGGAAAGTCCTCGCGCACCAGCAGCACGTTGGCGATATGCGACATGATGGCGACCGGCATGAGCTGCTTGGGATCGTAGTTGAGCGACTTGTAGAGGTAGGGATTGGTGGTGATCGGCGACGGCTGCGAGGCAAGCAAGGTGTAGCCGTCGGGATCGGAGTGGTAGACCGAATCGGCCGCGACGCTGCCGCCGGCGCCGCTTTTGTTCTCGACGGCAAGCGGCTGTCCCAGTTGAACACGCATCCGATCGGCGACGATCCGCGTGACGGTATCGACGCCGCCGCCCGCCGGCACGGAGACGACGACCCGGATCGGATGATCGGGAAAATTCGCTGCGCCATCCTGCGCGGTCGCGGCGGTCGCCGCCAGGACGGCGCCGACAAAGGCGATAACGGCGAAGTGTCTCAACATGACGCAACCCCTGGAATTCAGCGCGACGCGGCCTCATGGCATAGCGCAGATTGGCGGCTAAGTCCCGCGACGCGCTGCCGCCGTCCCCTCCCTACCCTTCCGCGCTTGCGGGGAGGGGGCGTACCCGGGACGACGGTTCACAAACCGCGCCGCCACCCATAGGATCCTCCCAAAGACGGGAGCGCCGCGATGAGCAAACTCGATTTCATTCTGGAAGAACTGGTGACCGCCAACCGCATCCTGGCGACCGAAGGCGTCGTCGATTCGTTCGGCCATGTCAGCGCGCGGCATCCCGACAATCCGCAGCGTTATCTGCTCTCGCGCGCGCGGGCTCCCGAGCGCATCGAGCGCGACGACATCGTCGAATACACGCTCGACGGCACGCCGATCAACGAGCGCGGCCGCACGCCTTATCTCGAACGCTTCATTCATGGCGCGATCTACGAGCAGCGGCCCGATGTGCAGGGGGTGGTGCACAACCATTCGCCGAGCGTCATCCCGTTCGGCGTTACCGGCAAGAAGCTCAAGCCGCTGCTGCACATGTGCGCCTCGATCGGCCACGAGGTGCCGATTTGGGATTGCCACGACAAATTCGGCGACACGACGCTGCTCGTGACCGACATGGATATGGGCCGCGACCTCGCCAAGCTCATGGGCTCGCAGCCGACGGCGCTGATGCGCGGCCACGGCGCGACCGTCGTCGGCCGCTCGGTCCGCCATGCCGTCTTCATCTCGGTCTATCTCGAAGTCGGCGCCAAGCTGCAGATGCAGTCGATGGCGATGGGCGACATCAAATTCCTCACTCCGGGCGAGGTCGACAAGATCGTCGCGCGCGTCACCGACTACACGCTCAACCGCGCCTGGGAGAACTGGGCGCGCCGCGCCGGCCGCGAGATGCAGAATGAAACGTAGCCCGGCGCTGCGCGCAGCGAAACCCGGGAACGACCGGCCAGCCCGATCGCCGCCCCTGGATTGCGCAAGACGCAATCCAGGCTACATCGTTCGTCGCCCAGAATCTTGAGGTCAGGCCCGCGCATCGAGCCGAACTTCAGCGCGACAAAGGCGCGCTCGCACTTACCGCCGTTGAGCGCCTCGCGAATGAGGATCTCGTTCTGGCCCATGCCGTAGAAGTCGCCGGTGTCGATCATGGTGACCCCGGCCTCGAGCGCGGCATGGATGGTGGCGATCGCCTCCTTGTCGTCGCCGGCCCATAGCCGCCCGACATGCCCATGCAGCCGAGGCCGAACGCGGAGACCATGGGGCCATTGCGGCCGAGTTGAAGCTTTTGCAATTCAGGCCCCTGTCGGATGCCGAGCTAATAAGATCGTCATTGCCGGCGGCGACGGCCCGGCAACCATGAAGCGGTGACCCTTGGAAACGCGGTATGGATGCGCAGGTCAAAGCCGCGCCCGACGCAGGAGAAAACCTCACTCCGCCGCGAGCCGCACTTCGGGCGCGGCCGCGCGCACGTCGGCGTCGACATGCTTTTCGAATTTGACGAAGTTTTCCTGGAACATGCGCACCAGCTTGCGCGCCGTCTCGTCGAAGGCCGATTTGTCCTTCCAGGTCTTCATCGGATAGAGCAGATGCGGCTCGACGCCGGGCACTGACGTCGGCACCGCGAAACCGAAATACGGATCAGTGCGGTAACTGGCGTTCTTGAGCGAACCATCGAGCGCTCCGGTGACCAGCGCGCGCGTCGCCTTGATCGGCATGCGCCGGCCGACACCGTAGATGCCGCCGGTCCAGCCGGAATTGACCAGCCAGCAGTCGACATCGTGCTTCTTGATCGAGATCTCGCAGCAGGTCGCCGTATTCGGACGGCGGCCGCGGCAGGAATGGCGCCGCGAAGCAGGTGGAAAATTCGGGCTGCACGCCGACGAGGCCCTTCTCGGTGCCGGCGACCTTGGCGGTATAGCCGGACAGGAAGTGATACATCGCCTGCGCGGGTGTGAGCTTGGCGATCGGCGGCATCACGCCGAAGGCGTCGGCGGTCAGGAAGACGATGTTCTTTGGCTGGCCGGCGCGGCCGGTGCGCGACGCGAGCGGCATGAATTCGACCGGGTAGGCCGAGCGCGTATTCTCCGTACGCTTGTCGCTGTCGAAATCGCAGATGCGGGTCTCGGGATCGAACATGACGTTCTCGAGCACGGCGCCGAAGCGGTTGGTAGCCGCGTAGATTTCCGGCTCCGCTTCCTCGGAAAGCTTGATCGTTTTGGCATAGCAGCCGCCCTCGAAATTGAACACGCCGTCATCGCCCCAGCCGTGCTCGTCGTCGCCGATCAGCGTCCGGTTCGGATCAGCCGAGAGCGTCGTCTTGCCGGTGCCGGAGAGGCCGAAGAACAGCGCAACGTCGCCGTCCTTGCCGACATTGGCCGAGCAGTGCATCGGCATCACGCCCTGCGCCGGCAGATAGAAGTTGAGCGTGGTGAACACCGATTTCTTCATCTCGCCAGCGTAGGACGAGCCACCAATCAAAATGATCTTCTTGGTGAAATCGATGGCGATCACGGTTTCGCTGCGCACGCCGTGGCGCTGCGGGTCGGCTTTGAACGTCGGCAGGTCAACGATGGTGAGATCGGGGACGAAGCTTGCCAGCTCGGGAATTTCGGGGCGGATCAGCAATTGCCGAATGAAAAGTGAATGCCAGGCGAACTCGGTGTAGACGCGCGTTTTTATCCGGTATTTCGGATCGGCGCCGCCATAGAGGTCCTGCGCGAACAGCATCTTGCCGCGCGCATGCGCGATGAAATCGTCATGGAGCAACTGGAAATGGGCCTGGCTGAGCTTGCGGTTGCCGTCCCACCACACCGTGTTCTCGGTGAGCGCGTCGACGACGGTGTGCTTGTCCTTGGGGCTGCGCCCGGTATGCGCGCCAGTCTCGGCACAGAAGGCGCCGCCGCGGACCAGATGACCCTCCCGATGGGCGATCGCGTGCTCGACCAGTCTTGTGTCACGCAGGTTCCAGTTGACGCCGGCAAGATCCTTAAAACCAAATTTGTCGGCGCCATAGGCACCGTTCCTCAGGCCCGCTTCCTTCACCGTAGCCTCCGCACCCACTTCGTTACCGCAACAGTTTATCTGCTCCGGGGCTATGAACGGCCGCCTCGCAGTCTCGCCCTCCGCCCGATTGCCGACGAGCGACCCTATATCGAGCATCCTAGCATCTGCCAAGACGGACGCCCATTGCAAGGCTAACGGAGCGCTGCGTCCTGTTGCAGCGCAACGAGCCAGGGTGATTTAGACGGCACATCCGCCGTTGGTGGCGGCCGCTGCCGGAGGCCGCATGTCTAACCGGCGCGCGCCTTGGCGGCCAAGGCGATCACGGCCTCGCGCAACTGCTCTGCCGTGGCGACGCGCTCCGGAAACGGTAAGCGCAGCACCGCATCACCGAGCGCTAGATCGAGGCCGTCCGGGTCTAGCCCGGTGAGCCGCCATTTGCCGTCGTCGGCGCCGATGAGCTTGGTGGCGTAGAGCCGTACGGCGTCGGCGTGATCGATGTTCATATGCGCGACGGCGCCTTCCTCGGCTTCGATCAAGCCATCGGCGCCGGCGACGTCCGTCAGCACGTCGGCGGCTTTCAGATCGGCGGCGCGGGCGAAGCCGCCGTTGAGATGGGCGGACACTGCGGCGAGCCGCCAGAACGAGAAATCGGCGAACCCGGCATAAAGCTCGGACTTTGGGTGGCGGGCGAGGAAGCGCCGCCGCACGCGCGGGTCTTGCGGATCGTCCCGCGCGATTCGGACGAAGCTGCCGAGCAGCGTCAGGCGCGGATGCGCCAGCGGGTCGCCCTTGCCCGCCGAGGCGAGCAGCAGCGAGGCGCGGCCGTCGACCTCGAGATTGGCGGTATGGGTGGCGAGCCGGGAGACAAGAATCAACGGCGCACCGTCGACGTCGGTCGCCACGTTAACGAGGGAGGCGAATGGGTGACCGGTATTGCGGTCGATGGTCGCAAGAGAGCCGGCCCGGGTCCCCCGTAACAGGCCCTTGGCCACTGATTTTGGGTCGAAGTCCGGTGCCGGGGCGCTCTCCGGGAGCCGGTTCGGCATGGAGCCAGGCAGCGGGGCGGCGGCTTTGTCGGCTTTGGCCATGACACTTCCTTAAGCGCTTCCTTTAGCTATGTCGCAGTAATTGCCCCGATTTTGCCTTGTGTCGTCACACTTCCGCCCCTACATGGGGTTCAAAGACAGGCGGGGCCGGGCGGGTGATGCTGCGGCCGACTCATGCTAGAAGGCCGCCATGCCGACAATCGCTCTCGTCGACGACGACCGCAACATCCTCACCTCGGTGTCGATCGCCCTTGAGGCGGAAGGCTATCGCATCACGACTTATACCGACGGGGCCTCGGCGCTCGACGGTTTCAGGACCGCGCTACCGGACCTTGCCATCCTCGATATCAAGATGCCACGCATGGATGGCATGGAAACGTTGCGCCGGCTGCGGCAGAAGTCGGACCTGCCGGTGATCTTCCTCACTTCGAAGGACGAAGAGATCGACGAGTTGTTCGGCCTGAAGATGGGTGCCGACGACTTCATCCGTAAACCGTTCTCACAGCGCCTCCTGGTCGAGCGCGTCAAGGCTGTGTTGCGCCGCGCCTCGCCCAAGGATGGTGCCGCGCCCAAGGAAGCCGACAGCAAAGTTTTGGAGCGCGGCCTTCTTCGCATGGATCCCGAGCGCCATACCTGCACTTGGAAGAACGAGCCGGTGACCCTCACCGTGACCGAATTCCTCATCCTGCAAGCGCTGGCGAGCCGCCCCGGCGTGGTGAAAAGCCGCAATGCCCTGATGGATGCGGCCTACGACGATCAGGTGTATGTGGACGACCGGACCATCGACAGCCACATCAAGCGGCTGCGTAAGAAGTTCAAGGCAAGTGACGTTGAATTCGATATGATCGAGACGCTGTACGGCGTTGGCTATCGTTTCAAGGAATAACGCGCTGGTAATGCGCATACGCCACGGGCGAAAACCGTGGACCGCTGACTGGGACGGCTGACGTGCGGTAGTATTGGCGTCCGGCAAGCTCCCTACACCCGCAGGCGGGAGGGTAGGGAGGGCCGATCGTAACCCCGGCAGACCAAGTGCTCGATCGAACCGCAGACATTGCGCGGGCCGGCACTCAGGCCCAGGCACCGGCCTCAGGCGAAGCCCCAGACGGGGCTCACGTTGTGGCGTCGGTGCGAGCCGAGGGTGGGGCTGCTGGCTCCAGCGAGGAGGAGGTGCGCCGCGGGCTCCGGAGCCTCGGCAGGGTCGTTGATTGGCTGCGGCGGGCCTGGCAGTTCTTCATCACCCAGAGCTTCTCGAGCCTGACGCGCCGCATCGTCTCGCTCAACGTCGCGGGCCTGCTCGCGCTCTCCATCGGCATCATCTATCTCTCGCAATTCCGCGCCGGGCTGATCGACGCGCGGGTCCAGAGTTTGCTGGTGCAGGGCCAGATCATCGCCGGCGCGATCGCGGCCCAGGCGACGGTGGAGACCGATTCCTCGATCACGATTGATCCGGAGAAACTGCTCAACTTGCAGCCGGGCGAAAGTTACGGCCCGTCGGAGGACGCGCTTTACGGCATCGAATTCCCGATCAATCCGGAGCGGGTGGGTCCCGTGCTGCGGCGGCTGGTTTCGCCGACGAAGACGCGGGCGCGCATCTACGACCGCGACGGCGTGTTGCTGGTCGACAGCCGGAATCTTTATGGCCGGGGCGATGTGCTGAGGTTCGATCTGCCGTCGCCGACCGCCGAAAAGCCGGGCTTTTTCGAGCGGGCTTTCATTGCCGTACGCATATGGCTGGGGCGCGGGGATCTGCCGCTCTACCGGGAGCTCGGCGCCGATAACGGCAAGGGCTATCCCGAGGTCGCGCAGGCTCTCAGCGGCCAGGATGCCAGCAAGGTCCGTATCAACGAGCGTGGCGACGTTATCGTTTCGGTTGCGGTGCCGGTACAACGCTTCCGTGCTGTGCGCGGCGCGCTCATGCTTTCGACCCAGGGCGCCGACATCGACGACATGGTCGAGGCCGAGCGGCTCGCGATCCTGAAAGTCTTCCTCATCGCCGCCGGCGTCATGGTCGTGCTCTCGATCCTGCTGGCCGGAACGATCGCAGAGCCGGTGCGCCGGCTCGCGGACGCGGCGGAGAGTGTGCGCCGGCGTATCAGGTCGCGCGTCGAGATCCCGGATTTCACCCGCCGCCGCGACGAGATCGGGCATCTCTCGGGCACGCTGCGCGCCATGACCAACGCGCTCTATAGCCGCATCGAAGGCATCGAAAGCTTCGCCGCCGATGTCGCGCATGAATTGAAGAATCCACTCACCTCATTGCGTTCGGCGGTGGAGACGCTGCCGGTGGCGCGGACCGAAGAGAGCCGCGCGCGGCTGCTCGCTGTCATTCAACACGACGTCAAACGGCTTGATCGTCTGATCTCCGACATCTCCGACGCCAGCCGCCTCGATGCCGACCTGCAGCGCCAGGAGGCAGCGCCGGTCGACCTCGCGAGGCTGCTCAGCACGGTCGTGGCAGTCGCCAACGAGGTGAAGCGCGATGATGAAGTGACGGTCACGCTCAAATTCGAAGGCGGCGGTGCGCGCGCGTTCCAGGTGCCGGGGCATGATTCTCGTCTCGGGCAGGTTGTCGACAATCTGATCGAGAATGCGCGATCGTTCTCGCCGCCGGGCGGTATGGTGCGGGTCATCTGCCGGCGGACAAAGAACGACGTCGAGATATCCGTCGACGACGACGGCCCGGGCGTGCGGCCCGACGCGATCGAGAAAATCTTCGAGCGTTTTTATACCGACCGACCGCATCAGGGCTTTGGTCAGAATTCCGGCCTCGGCCTCTCGATCTCCAAACAGATTGTCGAGGCTCATGGCGGCTCCATCCGGGTCGAGAATCGTCTGGGCGCCGCGGGTCGCGATGGCGCACTGAACGTGCTCGGCGCGCGCTTCATCGTGCGCTTGCCGGCGATGTGACCGGCGATACTGAGGATATGGTAATGGCGACGGTGCACGCCTCGGCCGTGCTGGTCGGCGCGCGAGCGGTCTTGATCCGCGGACCATCGCAATCGGGAAAATCACGCCTTGCTGTCGAACTCATCGAAGCGGCGCGGGCCGGCGCACTCGTCTTTGCGCGACTTGTCGCCGACGACCGCGTCCATCTTGAAGCGGCCGCCGGGCGGTTACTGGTGCGTCCGGCTCAAGCGCTGGCTGGCTTGATCGAAGTGCGGGGCTTGGGACTGCGGCGGGTTGCCCACGAGCCGAGTGCGGTGGTGGGCTTGATTGTCGACCTTGCGGCGGCAGATGCCGAGCGATTGCCATTGCCGGAACAGCGGCAGATCGAGCTTGAAGGTATAAATCTACCGCGGCTTGCCGTCGCACCGGGCGTGCCGGCCTTGCCTGCGGTGCTTGCGCTCCTCACTTCAGCCGACGACAAACCAATTTGACCCGCTCGCCGACATCGTGCGGAACCTAAACGGAGGGCTTTGCTGTTTAGGTCACCGTCCAAAGCCGATTGGTCGGAAATTGGTAACCTTAACGTCCTTACAATGGGTAGCCGTTGCCGCAACCGAATTCCCCTACGACGGTGCCCAAATCCGATTCGACATTCTGCTACCGCAATGCAACAAACATCGAAATCCGCCAAGAATGCCTCTTGCGCTTGCGCTTCGGATGGTCAAGATGAGCACCCTTTCGTGCGGTGCAACCGGGACGCGCCCGCGGGGAGTTTCATGATCGGTCTTGTGCTGGTTACCCACGGGCGGCTCGCCGTTGAGTTCCGTGCGGCATTGGAGCATGTAGTCGGACCGCAAGGCCAGATCGAGGCAGTGACCATCGGCCCAGACGATGACGTCGAGGAGCGCCGCAAAGATATCATCGAAGCCGTGCGCCGCGTCGACAGCGGCGACGGGGTTGCCATTCTCACCGACATGTTCGGTGGCACACCGTCGAACCTCGCCATTTCGGTGATGAGCCGGCCCAAGGTCGAGGTGCTCGCCGGCATCAATCTTCCGATGCTGGTGAAGCTCGCCAAGGTTCGCGACGAAGCGCCGCTCGCCGAGGCGGTCGCGGCGGCCCAGGAAGCCGGACGCAAATACGTCACTATCGCCAGCCGGGTGCTCACCGGCAAATGAACGAACCGGCCCGCAGCAGCAGCGACTGTGGGTCCGACGCGCGGCCGACCCCCGAAGGCGCCGTGGTTCGCGTACTGGCCATCCGTAACCGGAAGGGGTTACACGCGCGCGCATCGGCGAAGTTCGTCCAGACGGTGGAAAAATTCGATGCTGAGGTTCGCGTTATGCGATGCGGCGAGACTGTGGGCGGCACTTCAATCATGGGCTTGATGATGCTTGCGGCGGCGCCCGGCACATCGATTACCGTGGAGGCGACCGGCAACGAGGCCGTCGAGGTCATCGCAGCTTTGGCCATTCTCATCGACTCACGTTTCGGCGAGGAGGATTGATCGCCCCGGATCAAGATACCAATTGGCGAGACGCTGGCCACGATAGTCGGCCGCAGCCATGGTCGTGAACGTGGAGCACGCGGAAGCGCGCCGCGGCAGGCACGAAAAACTGGCCGAAGGAGACAAGCAAATGATATTCGGAAAGCCCGATTCAAAAGGCAATTCGGGAACCGCGACAGAGCCGGCCGCATCAGCAGCCCCAGCATCGGCCGCAGCCGGTCAGACCGAGCGGCACGCACCGGCGCTGCGCTATGTCGATCGTCCTGATACCCAGGAGACCTTTGCCGACTCCGTCACTGGTCTGATATTTGATGGCCAGACGTTGCGCATCGAATTCGGCGTGACGCGCCTCGATGAGGTCAAGCCCAATACGCCGATCTCCGGCCGCCGTTATCCGGCCTGCCGCGTCGTGCTGACGACTGCAGCGGCGGTCGAACTCATCAACCGCATGCAGCAGATCGCCACGGCGCTCACCCAGGCCGGCGTGGTGAAGTCAGCGCCACGCCCCAGCGAGCCGCCGCACGCGGGCTGAATTTTACACATTCGCAGGTTTGCTTATTCGCGCTGGTGTTGCCGCGCGGCCGACTTGAGATCGGCGACGAAGCTTTTGTACGCGGCATGCCTGTCGCCGTCGTCTTCAATGCGCAGCAGCGAGGACGGATGAACGGTGACCACCAGCTTCGTGCCATCCGCCAACGCCAGCGGTTTGCCACGCAACTTCGTTATCGTGACCGTCTTGCCGGTCAGACTGCGCGCCGCAGTGACACCAAGGGCGACAATCGTTGATGGCTTCACCAGTTTGCGCTCGTGGTCGAGCCACAACTTACAGCGCTCGATTTCGTAATTGTTCGGACGTTTGTGCAGCCGGCGCTTGCCGCGCATTTCGTGCTTGAAATGCTTGACCGCATTGGTGATGAACGTTTCCTCGCGCGCGATGCCGGCATCCTTGAGCGCCCGATCGAGAATTCCTCCAGCGGGCCCGACGAACGGTTTGCCGGCGAGGTCTTCCTTGTCGCCGGGCTGCTCGCCGACCAGCATGAATGCGGCGTGGCCTGGGCCCTCGCCTGGCACCGCCTGCGTCGCGTCACGGTAAAGAGGGCAGCGCGTGCACTCGCCCTCGGCTTGGGCCAACCGGCGCAGGGATTTTATCGGCTTGTCGGATTGCGCATCCATACAACGAGAATGCTCGGTCGCCAGGTTGGTTCAGCGATAGACATAAAGGTATATTTATGTCCTTATTGCCGCTATCCAGCCGCCCTGCTATAGCCATCCCAGCGTCGGCCCGACGGCCGCCTCTGCCCCCGAAAAGGATGCCAAGGACCGCCATGAGCACAGCGACCAAGCCGAAAACTTCGCCCGCCGATTATGTCGTCAAGGACATCGGCCTCGCCGAATGGGGCCGCAAGGAAATTGCCATTGCCGAGACCGAGATGCCCGGCTTGATGGCAACGCGCGAGGAGTATGGCCCGGAGCAGCCGCTGCGCGGCGCACGCATCGCCGGCTCGCTGCACATGACGATCCAGACGGCGGTCCTGATAGAGACGCTGAAGGCGCTCGGCGCCGACGTGCGCTGGGCGTCCTGCAACATCTACTCGACGCAGGACCACGCCGCGGCCGCCGTCGCCGCCAGCGGCACGCCCGTCTTCGCCGTCAAAGGCGAGACCCTCGAGGAGTATTGGGACTACACCCATCGCATTTTCGAATGGCCCGACGGCTCCGGCCCGAACATGATTCTCGATGACGGCGGCGACGCCACGTTGCTCATGCATCTCGGCATGCAAGCTGAAAGCAACGCCTCGGTGATCGGCAAGCCGACCAACGAGGAAGAGGAGGTGCTGTTTGCAGCGATCAAACAAAGGCTGAAGGACAAGCCCGGCTGGTACGCGGCAACGGCGAAGGCCATCAAGGGCGTCACCGAGGAAACGACGACTGGCGTCCATCGTCTCTATCAGATGGAGAAGGAAGGCCGGCTGCTGTTCCCGGCCATCAACGTCAACGACAGCGTCACTAAATCGAAGTTCGACAATCTCTACGGCTGCCGCGAGTCATTGGTCGACGGCATTCGCCGCGGCACCGACGTCATGATGGCCGGCAAAGTGGCGATGGTCGCCGGCTTCGGCGACGTCGGCAAAGGCTCAGCGGCATCGTTGCGCCAAGCCGGCTGCCGCGTGATGGTGTCGGAGGTCGATCCGATCTGCGCACTGCAGGCGGCGATGGAAGGCTATGAAGTCACCACCATGGAGGATGCCGCGACGCGCGCCGACATCTTCTGCACGGCGACCGGCAATGTCGACGTCATCACCATCGAGCACATGCGCAAGATGAAAGACCGCGCCGTGGTCTGCAACATCGGCCACTTCGACAGCGAGATCCAGGTTGCGGCGCTGAAGAACCTGAAGTGGGTGAACATCAAGCCGCAGGTCGACGAGATCGAGTTCCCCGACGGTAAGCGCATCATCCTTCTCTCGGAAGGCCGCCTGGTCAATCTCGGCAACGCCATGGGCCATCCGAGCTTCGTGATGTCGTCATCATTCACCAATCAGACGCTGGCGCAGCTCGAGCTGTGGACCAATCCGGGCAAATACCAGAAAAAAGTCTACGTGCTGCCGAAGCAGCTCGACGAGAAAGTCGCGCGCCTGCATCTCGACAAGATTGGCGTCAAACTGACCAAGCTGTCCGATAAGCAGTCCACTTATATCGGCATCCCGGTGAGTGGGCCGTACAAGACCGATCAGTACCGGTATTGAGCCGTCTTCCGACGCGCCGAAGGTGTCCCGCACGACTTTAATCACGACCGCGGCGGCACCGCCGCGATGACGAAGCGGGCCGCAGCGCCGGTGAAACCCAGCCAATGCCGTTGCAGCGTTACGTAGCGCCGGCCCGACGGCCCGGCGGCGGTGAGCGCGTTCATGCCGTCGAGGCACGCGGTGTCTTGGGCCGGACAGAGGATCGCGATGCCCTCGTGCGCGATGCGCGCGTCATTCACCCACGGCGACAAATAGTGCGAAAAGTCGGCATAGGTCGACGGCCGATCGGCCATGTAGAACGCCGCCGAACTCACGAGCGTGAACGGCCCGGCGACGAGGCGTAGCGGGGCGTCGGTCGTCTCTTGCCATGCGCGTTCGGTCGCGGCCGCGGCCAGCTTCGCGTATTCGGCGTTATTCTCGACGCCGCGCTTGAGGGTCGTGAGCGCGATAAACGGCGCGGCAGCCAGTGCGATCAGCGTTACCGCCGTCACGATCGCGGCCAGACGGATGACCGCGGTCCGCGACACCACAACAAGCGGCGACGCCAGCATCATGACCGGCAGCAAATTATATGCGGGCGCATTCCAGAGCGACAGCAGGTTGGTCCGCAATGCGAGCGCGGCGAGGATCGGCAACGCCAGCGGCGTCCAGAACAGCACGGTCGCCGGGCGGCGCGGCGGTTCGGTGGCAAACCAGCTATCGCGCACTGCCGCGCCAGACGGCCGAACCAGAAGCGCGACGAGGATGATCGCCACGGCACCATAACCGATCGTGCCGAAAGCATATTCGGCGAGGGAACGCACGAAATCCGCGCTCGAACTTGCCAATCGTCGCGTCGCGACCCAGGTGATTGGCGGAAATTTCTCGACGACAAGCCAGATCGCGTGCGGCAGTACGGCGAGAATAAAGACGAACGCCGTGATCCACGGCGCGGGCGAACGCAGATAGGCGTTACGGCGGTAATCGGCCAGAGCCGTGAACGCCAGTGCGGCGAGTAGCAGGCCCGACCAGTATTTCGTCAAGATCGCCGCGGCCGCGACGAGCCCGGTCAGCACCGCCCAACCGCTGCGCCGCGTTTCGAGCGAGCGCATCAAGGCCCACATCGCTAGCGCCCAGAGCGGGATCAGAGCCGAGTTCTGATCGAATTTCAGGCCGAGGAAATTGTAGAAAGGGATCACGGCGAGCAGCAATGGCGCCGCTGCGTGCTTCTCGCGATCGAGCCAGATGCCGTTGAGCTCGAACGCGAGATAGATGCCGGCCGAGACCGTGGCGACGGCAAGCAGTGTGAAAGCCCAATCGGCAAGCGGAAAGATCGAGAACCAGAATCTGATGATGTACGCGAGCAGCGGCGGATGTTTGGGATAGCCTAGCGCCGGCTCGCGCGACCAGATCACCATCTCGGCCATGTCGGCGTTGACGTCCTGGCTCGATTTCGCAATCACGCCATAGAGCGTCCACGCCGCGGCGTAGGCGCAAATTAGCCCAAGCGCGACGCGCCGGCGCCGGTGCGGATCGCACAGGCCTTCAACGAGACCTGCGAAAACTGTGCTCAACCGGTCGAGTGTGGATAATTGCATGGGGGGCCGGGATTGCGGCATGCCGTACGCGCGCGCGGCGCGCGTCTATGACACGCCAGCCGCTTTCAGTCCATTGTCGGCAGCGCATCGACGGAACCGGGCGGCCGCTACTGCCGCGCACGCCTTGGCTGCATTGAATTTGCCGCGGCCTTGGCGTTATGTGGCGGCGATGTCGGGTTTGGCTTCTGAAATACGATCCGTGGCGCCCGCGCCGGAGCAGCCGGTGCGGCCGGCGCCGGAGGTCTGCATCGTGGTGCCGACCTTCAATGAGCGCGCCAATATCCCGATCCTGGTCGAGGCGCTGTCGCGCGCGCTCGCTGCCTGCGATTGGGAAGTGATGTTCGTCGACGACAATTCGCCCGATGGGACGGCGGCCGCGGCGAGCGCCCTCGGCACAACCGACAGCCGCGTCCGCTGCATCCGGCGCATCGGCCGGCGCGGCCTCGCCGGCGCCTGCCTCGAAGGCATGCTGGCGAGCCAGGCGCGCTACCTTGCCGTCATGGATGCCGACCTGCAGCACGACGAAACGCTGCTCGTCGGTATGCTCGATCGCCTGCGCACGGGGCGCGTCGACCTCGTTGTGGCGAGCCGCTATCTTGACGGCGGTTCCGCTGCCGGCCTGTCGAAACATCGCGCCCGCGTAAGCTCGTGGTCGAATCGCCTTGTGCAGCGCGTTCTAGGCATCCATCTCACCGATCCGATGAGCGGCTTCTTCATGATCCGGCGCGATGTCTTCGCAACGCTTGCGCCGGCGATCTCGACGCAAGGGTTCAAGATCCTGGTCGACATCATGGCGACCGACGGCGGCCGGCTGCGCAGCGCCGAACTGCCGTCGATGTTCCGCGAGCGCATGCACGGTGAGAGCAAGCTCGACATCAAGATCGCGCTCGATTTTGCCGCTCTGGTGACGGCAAAGCTCACCCATGATGCCGTCTCCGCGCGCTTCCTGCTGTTCTGTCTGGTCGGGCTCAGCGGCATCGGTATTCATCTGAGCGTGTTGTACGTGGTGTCGGCGACTTTGGCGCTTTCGTTTAGCATGGCGCAGACCGCGGCCACCGTCGCCGCCATCACCTGGAATTTCGTGCTCAACAATCTGTTCACCTACCGCGACCAGCGGCTCACCGGCTGGCGTTTTCTCACCGGCCTGATCCGCTTCCAGGTTATCTGCGCCATCGGTGCGATCTCCAATGTCGGTATCGCCACCTGGGTCTACGAATATGACAGCAGGTGGTGGATCGCGGGATTGGGCGGTGCGCTGGTCGGAGCGGTTTGGAATTTCGCGGTCAGCGCCGCCTTCGTCTGGCGGCAGCGCTAGAGCGTACCGGGTAATCCGCATCAAGCGTCCCGGATTGCTGGCGTTTTGCGGCCTCGCGCCGACAGGCAGCAGCCCGTCGAGCGCATCCGCGACGTGCCGGCCGCTCTGGCCCGCCGCGCCAAGCGGCTGTTGGAGTGAATTCATCGTTTTGCTCGGCGCACCGGCTGTATTCTCGACGATGGCGGTTCACGGCTTGCCGCTCGGGGACGCGGGTGTTATCTGCGCCACATGAGTGCGGTCCCCATCGCCAATATCCGCAATTTCGCAATTATCGCCCACATCGATCACGGCAAATCGACGCTCGCCGACCGGCTGATTCAGCTCACCGGCGGCCTTGAAGCCCGTGAGATGGTCGAGCAGGTGCTCGATTCGATGGACATCGAGCGCGAGCGCGGCATCACCATCAAGGCGCAGACGGTGCGGCTCAAATATCGCGCCCGCGACGGCAAGGACTACGTGCTCAATCTCATCGACACTCCCGGTCACGTCGATTTCGCCTATGAGGTCAACCGCAGCCTCGCCGCCTGCGAGGGCTCGCTGCTTGTCGTCGACGCCTCCCAGGGCGTCGAGGCGCAGACGCTCGCCAACGTCTACCAGGCGATCGACAACAACCACGAGATCGTGCCGGTGCTCAACAAGGTCGACCTGCCGGCCGCCGAGACCGAGAAGGTGAAGCAGCAGATCGAGGACGTGATCGGCCTCGACGCCTCCGACGCAATCCTCATCTCGGCCAAGACCGGCGCGAACGTGCCCGAGGTGCTCGAAGCGATCGTGCACCGGTTGCCGCCACCCAAGGGCGATGCGGCAGCGACGCTCAAGGCGCTCCTCGTCGACAGCTGGTACGACGCCTATCTGGGCGTCGTCGTGCTGTTCCGCGTCGTCGACGGCGTGATGAAGAAAGGCCAGCGCATCCGTATGATGGGCACCGGCGCCGCCTACGAGGTCGATCGCGTCGGCGTGTTCACGCCCAAGCGCGTCGAGCTCGACGAGCTTGGCCCCGGCGAGATCGGTTTCTTGACCGCCTCGATCAAGGAAGTCGCCGACACCCGCGTCGGCGACACCATCACCGACGACCGCAAGCCGGTCGCGGCGGCGCTGCCGGGTTTTCGCCCTGCGATCCCGGTGGTGTTCTGCGGATTGTTCCCGGTCGATGCGGCGGATTTTGAGAATTTGCGCGCCGCCATGGGCAGGTTGCGTCTCAACGACGCGAGTTTTTCTTACGAGATGGAAACCTCCGCCGCGCTCGGCTTCGGCTTCCGCTGCGGCTTTCTCGGCCTGCTCCATCTCGAGATCATCCAGGAGCGGCTCGAGCGCGAGTTCAACCTCAATCTGATCGCGACCGCGCCATCGGTGATCTACAAGATCAAGCTCAGAAACGGCGAGCAACTGGAGATTCACAATCCGGTCGACATGCCGGACCCGAACCACATCGAGGAAATGCAGGAGCCTTGGATCGAGGCTACAATCCTCACGCCGGACGAATATCTCGGCTCCGTGCTCAAGCTCTGCCAGGACCGCCGCGGTGCGCAGAAAGAGCTCACCTATGTGGGCAACCGCGCCCTGGTGAAATACGACCTGCCGCTCAACGAGGTGGTTTTCGATTTTTACGATCGGCTCAAATCGGTATCGCGCGGCTATGCCTCGTTCGACTATCACCTCACCGATTACAAGCCGGCCGACCTCGTCAAGCTGCAGATGCTGGTCAACGCCGAGCCGGTCGATGCGCTGGCGATGCTGGTGCATCGGACGCGCGCCGAGCAGCGCGGCCGCGCCATGGCGGAGAAGCTCAAAGAGCTCATTCCGCCGCACATGTTCCAGGTGCCGATCCAGGCTGCGATCGGCGGCAAGGTCATCGCACGGGAAACCGTCCGCGCCTTCCGCAAGGACGTGACGGCAAAATGTTACGGCGGCGACGTGTCGCGCAAGCGCAAGCTTCTGGAAAAGCAGAAGGAAGGCAAGAAGCGCATGCGCCAGTTCGGCAAGGTCGACATCCCGCAGGAAGCGTTTATCGCGGCGTTGAAGGTGGATGTGTGAGTTCGGGCGCGGATGCGTCGCGAGAGCAAATCCATTTTGTCTCAATTCAGGCCGGATTCGCGGCGTCGTTGAGGGCCTCGAAGCCGCAGTTTACGGACTGACGGTCCCGATGGTTAATCGGGTCTTAACCTCGTCGTTCGTATGCTATCCACTCGATGGAGCGGCGGGCGGACCCCGCTGTTCATGATGTACAGGATGAGCCGCCAGCCTCCCCAACCTTTTGGCCGGGCGCCGCAGTCGCGCTCGCCTTTCGTGCGCCTGCGCGAGTTGCTTGGCGACGAACCGCCGGGCAAGCCCGCCATCAGCCTTGCTATCGGTGAACCGCAGCATGCGATCCCGGCCTTTGTCGGCCCGGTGATTGCGGCGCATGTTGAAGAGTTTGGCCGCTATCCGGCGAACAAGGGGCTCGATGCTTTCGCCGAGGCGGTCGCGCAATGGCTCGGCCGCCGTTACGCGCTCGAGCGGCCGGTCGACCCCGCCACGGAAGTTCTGGTGCTCAACGGCACCCGCGAGGGACTTTTTCTCGCGGCGCTTGCCGCCAGGAACTGGGTGTCGCCACGGGCCGGTACGCCGGCCGTGCTCATTCCGAACCCGTTCTATGCCGCCTATGCGGCCGGCGCCATCGCCGCCGATTGCGAGCCGGTCTATCTGCCGGCGACCGCATCGACCGCTTTCCTGCCCGATCTCGGCACGCTCGGCGAGGATTTGCTGGCGCGGACTGTCGCCGTCTATCTGGCGTCGCCGGCCAATCCGCAAGGCGCAGTCGCCGACCACGCTTATCTGGTGCGATTGACGGCGCTGGCGCGCCGCTTCGGCTTTCTGATTTTCGCCGACGAATGCTACTGCGAGATCTACAGCGATCGCGCGCCGTCAGGAATGCTCGAAGCGGCCGGGCCGGATTTCGCCAACGTGGCGGTGTTCCACTCGCTGTCGAAGCGATCGAGCCTGCCCGGGCTGCGTGTCGGCTTCGCCGCGGGAGACCGGAAATTCCTAGCGGCCTATCTCGAATTGCGCAATGTCTCCGCGCCGATGGTGCCCACGCCGCTGCAGCACGTCGCCATCGCCGCCTACGGCGATGAGGCGCATGTCAAGGTGAACCGCCAACTCTACCGCGAGAAATTCGACCTCGCCGATCAGATCATCGGCAACCGCTACGGTTACCGTCGGCCCGCCGGCGGGTTCTTCCTGTGGCTCGACGTCTCGGCCTATGGCGGCAGCGAGACAGCGACGCAGAGGCTGTGGCGTGAGGCCGGGCTGCGCGTTGTCCCCGGCCGCTACCTCGCCCACGAGCAGGCCGATGGCAGCAATCCTGGCGCGGACTACATTCGCGTCGCCATGGTGCAGAACCGAGAGATCACCGCCGAGGCGCTGCACCGTCTCGTCGCGGTGCTTGGCTAAACGAAGAGATGCCCACGAGCATCGCAAGAGACTGCAAGAGACCTCAATGTCGATGATCGACCGCAGCCTCGACGGAATGGCCTTTCTCTCCGGCCACATCGGCGCCGTCCTGCATCGGCGACTGCGCGAGGTTGGCGGCATCGCGCTCCTCAGCTTGGCGATGATGGCGGTGCTCGCCCTCGCCACCTGGTCGGTGCAGGATCCCTCGCTCAGCCACGCCACCGATGCGCGGGTGCACAATCTGCTTGGCCGGCCCGGCGCGATTGCCGCCGACCTGATGATGCAGTTGCTGGGGCTCGGCTCGCTGGCGCTGTTGCTGCCGATCGCAGTGTGGGGCTATCGCCTGCTCGGCCACCGGCCGCTCAGCCGCGAGCGGCTGCGGGTCATGCTTTGGCTGTTTGGCGCGGTATTAACCGCCGCATTCGCCTCTTGCCTGCCACGCAGCGCCCATTGGCCGCTGCCCTCAGGGCTTGGCGGCGTGATCGGCGATTCCATGTTGCGATTGCCCTTGGTGCTGTTCGGCATGCCGCTGGTAGGCCCCCAACGGCTTGCTGCGGGCATCGTGCTCGGCATCGCGGCGCTTGCCACCTTCGGCGGCGCCGCGGGCATCCTCTGGCGCGAAGCGGCTGACGAGGACGAAGAAGAAGACGTCGATGAGGATGAAGCCGAGGAAGATAACGACAAAGCAGGATGGATTTCGCTCGGCATGCTGGCGCATGCGCTGCTCAGCTTCCGGGCGCGGCTCGTGCGCCTTTTTTTCCGCCGTGCACCATCCGCGGTGACATCACGCGGCAGTCTCCCGCCGCCGCCGCGTCGCATCGAGCCGCGCTTCGAAAAAACAATCCCGCTTCAGCCGGAAGACCAGGCCGAGGACGACGACGGGGAGACCGACGAACCCGGCGAGACCGAAGCGACACCACGCGGACCGCGCAAGCCGCGCGCAGCGGCAAAACAACGACGATCCCCGAGCGGCTACATACTCCCGCCGCTCGACTTGCTGACACAGCCGAGCAAGGTCGGCCGCGCCACCGTGAGCGCGGAGGCCTTGCAGCAAAACGCCACAGCGCTCGAAGGCGTGCTCGGCGATTTCGGCGTCCGCGGCGAGATCATCAACGCGCGGCCCGGACCCGTGGTCACGCTGTACGAACTCGAACCGGCGCCTGGCATCAAATCGTCGCGCGTGATCAGCCTCGCCGACGACATCGCTCGTTCGATGAGCGCACTGTCGGCGCGCGTAGCCGTGGTGTCCGGCCGCAACGCCATCGGCATCGAGCTGCCGAATGCGAGCCGCGAGAAGGTCTATCTGCGCGAATTGCTGGCTTCGCGCGACTATGCCGAAGCGAGCGCGCGGCTGCCGCTGTGCCTCGGCAAGGCGATCGGCGGCGAAGCGGTGCTCGTCGATCTTGCGCGCATGCCGCATCTGCTGATTGCCGGCACCACCGGCTCGGGAAAATCAGTCGCTATCAACACCATGATTCTGAGCCTCGTCTATCGGCTGCATCCCGACCAATGCCGACTGATCATGGTCGATCCCAAAATGCTGGAGCTGTCCGTCTATGACGGCATCCCGCATCTCCTCACTCCAGTTGTCACCGATCCAAAGAAGGCGGTGGTCGCGCTCAAATGGGCGGTGCGCGAGATGGAGGAGCGCTACAAGAAGATGTCAAAGCTCGGTGTGCGCAACATTGACGGCTATAACGCGCGTGTCGCCGAAGCGAAAGGCAAGGGCGAGAAACTCAACCGCACGATCCACACCGGCTATGATCGCGAGTCCGGCGAAGCGATCTACGAAAACGAGGAGCTCGATCTCGAAGCGCTGCCCTACATCGTCGTCATCGTCGACGAAATGGCCGACCTGATGATGGTCGCCGGCAAGGACATCGAAGGCGCGGTGCAGCGCTTGGCGCAGATGGCGCGGGCCGCCGGATTGCACGTGATCCTGGCGACGCAGCGGCCGTCGGTCGACGTCATTACCGGCACCATCAAGGCGAATTTCCCGACCCGGATCTCGTTTCAGGTGACCTCGAAGATCGACAGCCGCACCATTCTCGGCGAACAGGGCGCTGAGCAACTGCTCGGCCAGGGTGACATGCTCTACATGGCCGGCGGCGGTCGCATCAGCCGCGTGCACGGACCGTTCGTCTCCGACGAGGAAGTCGAAAAGGTGGTGCGGCACCTCAAGTCGCAAGGCGTGCCGCAATACCTCGAAGCCGTCACTGCGGACGAGGCGCAGGACGAAGATGGCAATCCGATCTTCGATGCGACCGACATGGGCGCTCCCGAAGGCGGCGACCTCTACCAGCAGGCGGTGCAGGTGGTGACACGCGATCGCAAGGCCTCGACCAGCTACATCCAGCGCCGGCTGCAGATCGGATACAATCGTGCCGCCTCCTTGATGGAGCGGATGGAAAAAGAGGGTATCGTCGGACAGCCGAACCACGCCGGCAAACGGGAAATCCTGGTCGAAGGCGGCGCCGATGATCCCTATTGAGAATCGACGGCGCGGTCTTTAAGCCGGAGCGCAGCCGCGAATTCGCCATATCGCGCGATTAGCGGAAAGGCTGCCGTCACGGCGTGTGCGCGGACGTAGAGCGGAGAGGGACATGGTAGTACGAGGCGCACCGATTATCGTCGTGGCAACGGTCTGCAGCCTGCTGGGAAGCGCAGCAGGCGTTGCACAGACCGTGCCGCTGCCGACGCCGGCGCCGCTGCCCAAGACCGGCACCGCGCCGCCGGCTGCCACCGCCATACCCACGCCGCCGTCGAATGACACCGGTTCGACCACGCAAGGCAGAGGCTTCTTCCCGTTCTCGTTCTCGCTGAATAAGGGCCTCCAGCCACAGCCGGGAACCTCAACCGCTTTTGACGTCAAACAGCGAGCGCTGCTCGAAAAAGTGAGCAGCTATTTGTCGAGCGTGCAGACCATGGTCGGAAATTTCGTCCAGGTCGGCCCCGACGGCGGGCGCACCGAGGGGACCTTCTACATCCAGAAGCCCGGCAGGGTGCGATTCGAATATAACCCGCCAAGTCCGATCGACATCGTCGCCGACGGCTCCTCGGTTGTCGTGCGCGACCGCAAGCTCGCGACGCAGGATCTCTATCCGCTTTCGCAGACGCCGCTGCGTTATCTGCTCGCCGATCGTATTGATCTGCTCCGCGATACCAACGTCGTGAGCATCTCGGCCGACGATACCTTTGTCACCGCCGTGATCGAGGAAAAGGTGGCGATGGTCGGAACCAACCGCATTATGATCATGTTCGACGCCAAGGACCTGACGCTCAAGCAGTGGACCGTCACTGACCCTCAAGGTTACGACACCACCGTCGCGGTCTATAATCTCGACACCGCCAAAAAGCCCGATCCGAACATGTTCGTCATCAATTATCAGCGCAATCAGGGCATCAGTAATCAGTAAATCGGGCAATCAGTAATCAGGAGTCAGGTCATCAATGGTAATTTCCGGCTGAATGATTATCTGACGCCTGACGCCTGACGCCTGACGCCTGACGCCTGACGCCTGACGCCTGACGCCTGTTTCCTGACCCCTGGATCCAGTGCAATTCAAGATCACGACCTGGAACATCAATTCGGTGCGGCTGCGCATTGATCTGGTGGCCAAATTCATCAAGGCGGTTCGTCCCGATATCCTGTGCCTGCAGGAGACGAAGTGTCCGGACGACGCCTTCCCGCTCAAGCGTTTCAAACGGCTCGGCTACGACAACATCGCCCTTAACGGCCAGAAGGGCTACCACGGCGTCGTCGTGGTCTCGCGGCTGCCGTTCGAGTGCTTCAACATCCAGAGTTTCTGCGGCAAGAAGGACTGCCGCCACGTCTCCGCAGTGTTCGGCGAGCGCGCGGGGCTGCGCGATCCCATCACGGTGCACAATTTCTACGTGCCCGCGGGGGGCGACATTCCCGATCCGGCGGTGAACCCGAAGTTCGCCCACAAGCTCGCCTTCCTCGACGAGATGCGGGACTGCGAGACATTGCGGCCGGCGCAGCCTGAGCGCGCAATCCTGCTCGGCGATCTCAATGTCGCCCCGCTCGAGCACGATGTCTGGAGTCATAAGCAGATGCTTCGCGTGGTGTCGCACACGCCGATCGAATGCGAGAAGCTCGCCATGGCGCAAAGCGCCGGCGGCTGGGTCGACAGCATGCGCAGACTGACGCCCGAGCCGACCAAGCTCTACACCTGGTGGAGTTATCGCTCGCCGGACTGGTCGACCGCCGACAAGGGCCGTCGGCTCGACCACCTCTGGACTTCGCCGACGCTGGCCGACCGCGTCGCCGAGATCAGCATCGCCAAGACCTATCGCGGCGCCGCGCGGCCGTCGGACCATGTGCCGGTGACAGCGACGCTTGAACTTTAGCGCAAACGCCGTAAGGGGCCGCCGCGAACACGCTGTTTGCAGCCGCTGTGGTGCGGATTAGGATTGGGACGACGTTTCCAGCCGGGTGTCGACCCAATGCGCCTAAAGACCTTCCGTGCTCGCTTCAGGACTTTCAGGAGCAATCGCGCGAGCCCGGTCTCACGGCGCTCGTGATTATCCAGGCGGTGCTTATTTTTTTCGCGTTTCCGCTCGCCGGCATGGGCCTGATACCCGTATTGGTCTTGCCGGCGATGTTCGTGCTGCTGGTGATCGCCATCCTCGTGGTCGCCTCCCCCAGCCACATCGCCACAGGCGCGGTCCTCATTTCGGTCGCGCTCAGCCCGTTCGGTGCATTGGTCCATGCCGAGCACCCCTCCTTGGTCACCGAATGGCTGAGCGCGGGAGGACGCTTCCTCGCCATCGCAGCGTTGAGCTTTGTGATCGGGCGCGCGGTGTTCGGAGGAGGACGGGTGACGCTGCACCGCGTCCAGGGTGCGATCGTGCTTTATCTGAATTTTGCGCTGATTTTTTTCATCGTCTATCGGCTGATTTCGACGTTCTGCTGCCGAACTCCTTTCGCGGCCTCCCGGCCAGCGGCACGGAAAATGGCTCCGGCGCCGCTCTGCTTTATTTCAGCTTCTGCACGCTGACGACACTGGGTTATGGCGACATCACGCCGCTCCATCCATTGGCGCGCAGCCTCGCCAACCTCGAAGCGGCCATCGGCCAGCTCTACCGGCGACGCTGTTGGCGCGTCTTGTTAGTCTCGACCTCGAGCACCGCCGGCAGTCGAAGAGCCATTGAGAGGGATGTGGTGATCGGGGAACAGGGCACGCGCCCATCTCCAAGCCTCCCGCGGTCGCCAATCTGGAGTGCCGGAAGCGCAAAAGACCATGGCGGTCACAGAGACGGACTGATCACTTGCCGGTGAAAGGAGAGGGGGAACCGCTTCAGGGTTATGAACGTTCCCAGGTTTGGCTGCAACTCACTTACGGCAAGGAAATTGGCAGCCCAGTTCCGGGAGGTTCCGATGCGTTCGACCGGCCGTTTCAGTCCGGAATGGGGCTATCTGGCCCCAGCGCCGAGCTTCGTTCGTTCGCTCCGCGTCGTCTTGGTCGCGACCGCGATTGGCGCCATAGCCGGCGCGGCGGCAGTTCTGTCGCTAGTCGACCATTCGGCGGCGGAACTTGGCAGCACTTCGCTTGCAGCGCGGACGATGGTCAGCGGAGCCGGCATCCCCGTAACTGTAGTTTCCGCAAAGGCGAACCCGACGGTTACGCGGCCACAGCAACATCCGCCAGCCCTAGCGCCGGCGCCGGCGCAAGCCGAACTGTCGCCGCCGGCCGTCGCTGCGCCGCACCCGTCAGCCAGCCCATCCGCGATGATCGCGAAGGGAGAAGCGCCGGATGCCGACGCGATGCATGCAACCGAAGACGCGGCAATGTCGGCTGCGCCAGAAAAGGAACAAGCCCGGATCAAGACCGTCCATAAGGCAAAAAGGCCGGGACGGATCGTGATGCGGCAAACTCAGCAATATGCCGCGCATGTGGGATATAGCTTCGAGCCGTCACCGTATCGATCCTGGTGAACTGGCTCGGCCTGGATTGGCGGCGCATCGCGTGTGAATGAGTTACCGAGGCCCCCCGCGGCGCATGAGGGCAGCGCGCACGTTCTCCATCTCGCGGGTCCATTGGTCGGTACGTGCGGCGATCAGGTCGCGCAGCCGTTGCGCGGCGTCGGGATAGCCTTCGAGCATTTGCATGAACATCGAGCGCGAGATGCGCAGACGGTGGAGTCCTCGCGCGCAGTGGCGGTCGCCGGGCGTTTGGTCTCCGCCAGCAAGGCCGATTCGCCGAGCAAGCGTCCCGGCTCCGGCGACCACTTCGGCTTCGCCGGCGCTTTCCGGCTTGAGGCTGAACGAGCCCTGCAGGACGATATATGCGCCGTCGGCGGCTTCACCGGCCGTGAACAGCACTTGGCCGGCCTGCGACCGGAAAAGTTTCGGCGCCAATGGCGAGGATGCGCAGTGCCGCCGGCGCCGAGGTGGCGGAGAACGGGAACCCTCTCGAGGAACGCGATTTCGTCCTCGATGGTCATGACCGCCGCGATCACGGCACGAGTTTGTAGCCGCCCGCTTCGGTGACCAGGATGGCGGGCGCGGCGGCATCCTTCTCGATCTTCTGTCGCAATCGATAGATGTGCGTCTCGAGTGTGTGCGTGGTGACGCCCGAATTGTAACCCCAGACCTCTTGCAAAAGCGTTTCCCGCGATACCGGCCGCTGGCCGGCGCGGTAGAGATAGCGCAGGATCGAAGTTTCCTTTTCGGTCAGGCGGACCTTGTTGCCCTTGGGATTGAGCAGAAGCTTCGAGCTTGGCCGGAACGTGTACGGACCGATGGTGAAGACCGCGTCCTCGCTGGCCTCGTGCTGGCGAAGCTGCGCGCGGATGCGCGCCAGCAGCACGGCAAAGCGGAACGGCTTGGTGATGTAATCGTTGGCGCCGGATTCCAGGCCGAGGATGGTGTCGGAATCGGTGTCGTGGCCGGTCAGCATGATGATCGGCGCCTTGAAGCCGTTCTTGCGCAGGATGCGCACGGCTTCGCGGCCGTCGATGTCCGGCAGCCCGACGTCCATGATGACGAGATCGATCTGTCCGGCCTTGGCGGCCTGCACGCCCTTGCTGCCGTTCTCGGCGCCGACGGCTTCGAATTCCTCGTGCAGCGACAGTTGCTCGGTCAGCGCGTCGCGCAGCTCGGCGTCGTCGTCGACGATGAGAATCTTGCGCGTATTCGGCATCACTTCCGACCCCCGCAGCCGCTTTCGAACAGGTCATTGCAGCGGCCTGCCTCGATTTGGCCGCGACTTTGCCGCGCCGCTCGGCGCGAAGTAGAACATTCAAGACCAAAGCGCAAGCGGGACTTGGAAATCGGGCTAGCCACGGCATGCGACGCGCATTCGTTCGGCACTCATCCGCATTCAGCACGCCGGCCCGGCCGCCGGTCGCAGGGCTGGCTGTTCGCCGGCCCGCTGGTCGTGCCGGTTGCGCTCGGGCGCGCGCGGCATCAGGGCCGACAAGCGCGAAGGCGACGGCGGCACGCCGGCGGGCTGTTTTCGCCCGGTCCGGCTGTGGTGGCGCGCCGACCGGCTGCCGCGTCCGCGCACCTTGCTGCCGGTTCGCCGCATCGGCCCGCATGACGCCTGGTGCGAAGATCCCCGCGACCGGCGCTACAACCGCCCTTTCCGCCGGTCGGCCAATGAACCAGGCGACCGGCTCCGCCGCGATGACGACCTCTACGATCTTATTGTCGAGATCGACCACAATACGCGGCCCCGGGTCGCCGGGCGCGGCAGCGCGGTTTTCATCCACGTCGCGCGGCCCGGCTTTCGCGCCGACCGCCGGCTGCGTCGCGTTGCGGCGGCGCGACCTGCACGGCCTGTTGGCTCGGCTGAGCCCGAAAACGCGAATAATGATTCACTCTTAAGCATGGCGCTGCGCGCGCCCCGAAAATCGCCGTGCCGACCCGCACATGGGTGGCGCCGAACGCGATGGCGGTCGGGAAGTCCGCGCTCATGCCCATCGAGAGCAGCGCAAGGCCGTTGCGGTGGGCGATTCTTGGCGGTCAGGGCGAAATGCGGCGCCGGCGCCTCATTCGTGCGGCGGAATGCACATCAGGCCGGAAATGGCGAGCCCATAGCGGTCGCGGCAGGCGGCGAGAAAACCGTCGGCATCCTGCGGCAGCACGCCGGCCTTTTGCGGCTCGGCGCCGGTATTGATCTCGACGAACAGCAGCGGGCGGCGCGCCTGCCTGGCGATCTCCTTGGCCAGCGCCTCGGCGAGGCTTGCCCGATCGACGCGAATGGATGGCATCGAACAGCGCCACCGCGTCCCTCGCCTTGTTCGATTGCAGCGGCCCGATCAGGTGCAGCTCGAGGCCGGCATGGCGGGCCAGAAGCGCCGGCCATTTGGCCTTGGCCTCCTGCACGCGGTTTTCGCCGAACACGCGCTGGCCCGCGGCAATGACCGGCTCGATCGCGTCGGCGCCGAACGTCTTCGACACCGCCACCAGCGTCACGGTCGACGGGATCGCGCCCGGCGTCGCGGCAGGCCCGCGCGATCTCCTGCGCGCACCGCCGCAATTCCTGTCAGAGCGATTCATGCTTTCCATTCGGTCAATGCATTGCGATGGTTCGAATTTTACTGAGGTCGCGAAGGCCATTTTTACGCGTGTCCGCTACGGTTGGAACCGGGGCGGGGATCGAGTGATGCCGGACAATCCAGTCAAACCCCGCAGAGCGCGGCGGCGACAAGCCGATTCTCAGCATCCGCGCGCGCCTGATCGTGCTGGCGCTTTTGGCCATCGCGCCGCTGATGTTCGAGCGCGTGCACGGCCTTGAAGCCGCCCGCGCCGACCGCACCGAGCGCGCCCACACCGAAGTGATCGATCTGGCGCGGCGCGGCGCCGAGGCGCAGCGCGAAATCATTTATTCGGTCCGCGCCCTGCTGCAGATCGTGGCGCGCGTCTATGCCAGCATGCCGCCCGATCCGGCAGGCGTGCAATCAATACCTCGCCGACCTGACCGGCAACATTCCGTGGATCCGCGCCCTTTCGGTCGCCGGAGACAGACGGCCAGATCCACTGCTCGACCGAGCCGCTGGCGGTCGGGCTTAATGTTTCCGACCGTCCGCATTTCCAGAACGCGCTGCATTCGCGCGATTTCGCGCTGAGCGATTATCTGATCAACCGAGTGCACCAAGTGCCGAGCCTGTTTGCTACCTTTCCCGCCATGAAGGACGACGGCTCCGTCAACGGCGTCGTTCTGGCGGCGATCAATCTGGAATGGATCGGCGAGCTGGTCGCGGACCGCGGCGCAGCGTTCGGGCGCTTCGGTGTTGCTGGTCGACGGCAGCGGCACGCTGGTCGCCGCATCGGCCGATCAAGAAGACCTGTATCGGCAAACACTTCGCCGGCCATACCTTGGCGCAGGAGATGCTCGCCGGCGATGAAGGCACGGTGACGACTGCGGGCTTCGACGGCGTCCGGCGCATTTTCGCCTTTGTCCGCGTGCCGTGGACGCAAGCGCGGCTTGCCGTCGGCCTCGACGAGACGGCCGTGCACAGCGGCATCGATCGCGAGCTCGACATCGCCTATCTGCAGCTGGCGCTATTCGGCATGTTCGTTCTGCTCGTCGCCTGGTTCGGCGGCGAACAACTCATCGTGCGGCCGATCCGCTCGCTGGCGCGCACCGCCGCGCGTTTCGGCCGCGGCGATCTGCATGTGCGCGCGACGCAAGAGCGCTGGCTTGCCGAATTCGAGCCGCTTGCCGTCGCGCTCGACGACATGGCGGCAAAGCTCGCCGAGCGCGAAGAGGAGCTGCGCATCGCCAATCAGCATCTCGAGGAGCTGGCGAGCCTCGACGGGCTCACCGGCCTGGCCAACCGCCGCGGCTTCGACCGCCAGCTCGAACGCGATTGGCAGCAAGCCGGCGAGCGCCGCACGCCGCTCGCGCTGATGATGATCGATATCGATCATTTCAAGCTGTACAACGACCGCTACGGCCATGTCGCCGGCGATACCTGCCTGCGCGCGGTCGGCGAAATGTTGTCGCTGGTCACGCTGGATCATGCTGTGCTGGTTGCCCGCTATGGCGGCGAGGAATTCGCGCTGCTGCTGCCCGGCCTGGACATCGAGCGACGACGGCGCTCGCCGAGGAGGCGCGCAAGGCGGTCGAAGAGCTTTTGATCACGCATGCCGAAACTCGCTTGCGGCCATGTCACCGTCAGCATCGGCGTCGATTCCCTGGTGCCCGACAAGGGGCAACCGGCCGCCTACCTGGTCGAGGCGGCAGACAGCGCGCTTTACGCCGCCAAGCGGCGCGGCCGCAATACCGTCGTCGCGCATGCGCCCCTGCTGCTGAGCTTCGCATCCTGATCGGGCTTCGCCGCACGTCAGGATTTCCGCGCTTTGCTTTTCTTCCGCGGCGCTTTCCGTGACGCTGGCTTGCGTTTTCGCTGTGGCGGCGCCCAGATCATGCCCTCGAGCTTCATGCCGTCCGGATCGACGAAATAGACGGCGTAATAGTTGTCGCCGTAATATTCGCCGGGCGGGTCGAGCACCGTCATCTCATTCTGTTCGAGAAAGGCGCCGAGCGCGTCGACATCCTTGCGGCTCGAAAGCTCGAATGCGTAGTGATGGAAGCCGATGTCGCCCTTGCGATACCTGTGCTTCTTGCCTTGCGCGTCGGCGGCCGCGATCCAGAATAACGTCTTGCCGTTGCTCCAGCCGGCCATGTCGGTGAGATCGTGTTTCAGCTTGAAACCGAGAAAGCGCAGCAGCTTGCCGTAGAACGCCTTCGAGCGCTCGAAATCGCCGACGCTGAGGACGAGATGGTCGATGCCGACGACGCGAGGCATGTGGCTTCCTTGCAGCCGCATAGCGCGAAGCGCGATGCGGAAACGGCAACCGCGGCAACAGAAATCCCGGATTTCGCTCCATCCGGGCAACGATCCGGAGACAGGCTTGCCTTGAAACCGGCAGCCGCCCACAATGTTCCGCTTCCATTCACCGACCTATCGAAGGCAACATGCCGCGCACCTTGTTCGACAAGATCTGGGATTCTCATCTGGTCGGCCAGCGCGCCGACGGCCGCGATCTGCATCTATATCGACCGCCATGTGCTGCATGAGCTGCATGCCCATCATGGCTTCGCGCATCTGGAGAAGCAGCGAGCGGCCGGTGCATCGGCCGGACCTGACCTTCGCGGTGCAGGACCATACCGTCGCCACCAAGCCCGGCCGCGACGACAACACCAATCCGTCGGGCACGGCCTTCTCGAAGGCGATGCGCGAAGGCACCCGCAAGAACGGCATCAGGCTGTTCGACATCGACGATCCCGAGCAGGGCATTTCGCACGTCGTCGCGCCGGAAGTCGGCATCGTGCTGCCGGGCGCCACGCATGCGGTGCCCGACAGCCATGCCAGCACGGTCGGCGGCCTCGGCGCGCTGGCGTTCGGCTGCGGCACCAGCGAGATGACGCACATCCTCGCCACGCAGGTGATGGCGCTGAAGCGGCCGAAGCGCATGCGGGCGCGGCTCGACGGCCGGCTCGGCGCCTCATGTCACCGCCAAGGACGTGGCGCTGCGGCTGATCGCCGAGCTCGGCGTCTGCCGGCGCGCGCGGCTATGTCGTCGAATATGCCGGCGCGGCTGTCGCGCGCCATGCCGATCGAGCAGCGCATGACGCTGTGCAATCTCAACATCGAGATGGGCGGCCGCTCCGGCTTTGTCGCGCCCGACGACACGACGTTCGCCTGGCTCGCCGGCCGGCCCTATGCGCCGCAAGGCGCGATGTGGGATCGCGCGCTCGCGCATTGGCGCACGCTGAAGAGCGACGACGATGCCGCGTTCGACCGCGAGGTCGTGCTCGATTGCAGCGCGCTCGAGCCGCAGATCACCTGGGGCACCGATCCGAGCCAGGTGGTCGGCATTTCCGGCCGCGTGCCCGATCCGGCGGCGCTCGACCAGAGCCGCCGCGCCGCGGCGGAGAGCGCGTTCGCCTATATGGGCCTTACGCCCGGCACGCCGCTCGCCGGCCTGCCGGTCGATCGCGTTTTCATCGGCTCGTGCACCAACAGCCGGCTGCCGGACCTGCAGATCGCGGCGGCGGTGGTGCGCGGCCGCCGCGTCGCCGAGGGCGTCGTCGCGATGGTGGTGCCGGGCTCGACGACGGTGAAGCGCGAGGCGGAGGCGGCCGGGCTCGACCGCGTGTTCCGCGACGCCGGCTTCTTCTGGGGCGAATCCGGCTGCTCGATGTGCGCCGGCGGCAACGGCGACCGCGGCGCGCCGGGCGAGCGCTGCGTCTCCACCACCAACCGCAATTTCGAAAACCGCCAGGGCCCGAAGGTGCGCACCCATCTCGCCAGCCCGGCGACCGCGGCGGCGACCGCGATCGCCGGCCGCATCGCCGACGTGCGGCAATTGCTGTCGGGAGCGGCGTGATGCAGCCGTTCACCAGCCACACCGGCGTCGCCGCGCCGCTCCTGAAGGACGACGTCAACACCGACCAGATCGCGCCGATCCTGCAATTCGCGCAGCCTGAAGGAAGACTACAAGGCGACTGCTGTTCATGCGCGCGCGCCGGCGCGACGACGGCAGCGAAGATCCGGATTTCGTGCTCAACAAGCCGCAGTTCCGCAACGCCGGCATCCTGGTGACCGGCAACAATTTCGGCGCCGGCTCCTCGCGCGAGACCGCGGTGTGGAGCATGCTGGCCAACGACATCCGCGTCATCGTGGCGCGAAGCTTCGCCGACATCTATCGCGAGAACTGCCTGCAGAACGGCGTGCTGCCGGTCGTGCTCGGCGCCGCAGACGCCGACGCCTTCGATGGCCCGCGTCGTCGCCGTCGACGGCGCGGCGCCGTTCACGGTCGATCTCGTCGCGCAGCGCATCAGCGGGCCGGGCGGCCCGGATATCGGCTTCGAGATTCGCGCCGCCGATCGCATGCGTCTCCTCGAAGGCCTCGACGATATCGGGCTGACGCTCAAGCACATGGCCGAGATCGCGAACTGGGAACAGCGCGCGGCCGCAGCGCAGCCCTGGCTGCAGACCGCGCGCGATAGCCGGCGTGATCTTGCCGCTCTACCGCGAAGGGAAGAGCATTGTCGGAGGAAATGCATCATGAACGTGCGGCAAAAATTCCGGGCCATCATGGCGGGCAAGCGGCTCGTGCTGATGCCCGGCGCCTATGACGCGCTGTCGGCCCGCATCATGGAAGCCGAAGGCTTCGAGGCGATTGCCGCCGGCGGCTATGCGGCGATCGGCAGCATGCTGGCGCAGGCCGACATGGGCCAGTCCAACATGCGCGACTATGCCGATCATTACGCGCGCATCTGCGCGGCGGTCGAGATGCCGGTCTATGTCGATGCCGATACCGGCTTCGGCGGCGTCAACAACGTGCGGCAGATGGTGCGCGCCTTCGAGGCCGCCGGCGTCGCCGGCGCTGTTCATCAGCGACCAGGTGTTTCCCAACCGCTGCGGCTATCTGCCGGGCAAGCAGGTCGTTCCGGTCGAGCAGATGCTGGCCAAGATCAAGGCGGCGCTCGATGCCCGGCGCGATCCCGATTTCTTCATCGCCGCCCGCACCGACGCCGCCGGCGTCGAGGGCCTCAACGCCGCGATCGAGCGCTGCCAGCTGTTCATGGAGGCCGGCGCCGACATGGCGAAGCCGATGGGCGTCGACACCATCGAGGACATCAAGCGCGTGATGCGCGAGGTCGGCGGGCCCGCACATGGCGACGCTGTCGCAGGCCGCGGGGCCGAAGCAGCGCAGCCTCGAAGAACTGGAAGCCGCCGGCGTCGTCGCGGCGACCTTCCCCTCGATCGCGCTGTTTGCCGCCGCGCAGGCGGTGCGCAACGTGCTGCGCATCCTCAAGCGCGAGAATTCGCTGACCGCGACGTTCGACCACCTGCTGCCGCTCGACGACTATTACGAGCTGGTCGGGCTCAAGGCGCTGCTGGCGCGCGAGGAGAGCTACGACAAGGCGGCCGCGGCGCTGGCGCAGAAGCGCGCCGCGGAATAGGTGAGGATCAATCGGCGCCAATTAGCCGCGAGCGCCGAAATTTGGCCAATGCTCACCGGCGTAATCAGCGACGGGCGTGTATCGATCTGGAGCAGAAAACCCTGCAACCCTCGACAACCCGTTCGGCCCGCGGTTGTCACCTATGTCTCAGGTACGTTCCGTTGCCTATGTCTCCGGGCTGAACACGGGCCGGACAAAATGAAGATGGTGCCGCGGAAGGGATTCGAACCCCCGACCCCCGCATTACGAATGCGGTGCTCTACCGGCTGAGCTACCGCGGCTTTACGGGCTTTTTAGAGGGTCTAGAGCGGAATTGCCACCGGTTTGCCACCATAAATTCGGCCCATGTGTTCTCATTCGGTTCTCACCTTGGCAAAGGCGGCTTCGATGATCTCGGCCGCCTTGCGTCGGTGTTTGCGAACAGATGACCATAGATCCCGAGGGTAATGGCGGCTGATGCATGGCCAAGGCGCCGGCTAATGGTGAGAATATCCATCCCGGCGGCGATCAATTGCGACGCGTGGGCGTGGCGAAGGGCATGGAGCGTGCAGTCGAATTTGAGGGTCTCCATGGTCAGCCTGAACTTTTGCGTGAGCCAATGCGGTGACCGCGTGGTGCCATCCCACTTGGCGAAGACCAGGGAATCGTCTGCGCTTTGCCCAACCCGAGGGCCAGCCGGCGCTCCTGCTGGCGCAGACGGTGGGCGCGCAGGTCCGCGAGCAACCAGGGCGATATGGCGATGTTGCGTCGGCTATTTTTCGTTTTCGGCGATTTGAAGCGGACGCCGCTCCTATTTGTTTGCTCGACCGAACGCTCGCTATGCGCACCCGCGAGGCGTTCCAGTCGATATCGTTCCATCGCAGCGCCAGAGCTTCGCCGCGGCGGCAGCCGGTGCCGAGCAAGAACGAAACGATCGGCCCGCAGCGTGCGTCCGTTGAGATGATCAAGGAAAAGCGTGGGATTTGATCTTCGGTCAAAATCTTGATTTCGACGTGGTTCGGCTTGGGTGGTTTGACGACCGAAGCCACGTTTTGAGGAACAACACCCCAGGTCGCGGCGTGGCCGAGGGCATGGTGCAGCACGCGATGGACGTAGCCGACGGTGCTGGGCGAGAGCGGGCTTCCACCCTTGCCGCCGCCGCGCAGCAGCTTGCTGTAGATCTCGTTCAACTGTACGGGCCGCAGTTTCTGGATGCGGACGGCGCGCGATCAGGTCGCGATAACGTTCGAGCGTCTTGCCTTGGACATTGCAGGCTGCCCAGTCCCGATCCCAACGATCAAGGAATTCCGATACGGTTGCTTTGCTTGGATCAACACCGGTGCCGGCCGCATTTTCCGAAATCAGTCGCGCCAATTCGATCTCGGCGTCCGTTTGCTGCCCTTGAAACTGGCATAGCGCAGGCGTCGGCGTCCGGTGCCGGATCGGGGCCCAGGTCGAAGCGCAATTCCCATGATCGTTCGCCGCGGCGGCGGATTTGGCCTTTCATGTCACACCCTGTCCTCGTCGCTCACCACGATTTCGGACACGTCATCGGCAATCCTGCGGAGGGTCTTTTGATCGAGCGTGGCTTCAACCCGAATGCCCCAGGTCCTTTGCCGCTGTTCCCAGGAATACGCTCTCGCCCTGATGGGATTTGATCACAGCCTTTTGCTGCGTTCGGGAAACCACGATTTCGGTGGGTTTTCGCGCTAACGCCTTCTGCACAAGGATCGCCGCCAAAGCGTCTTTGAAATTGGTCATGTGCGTGAGCGGACATCTTTTGCCGCCGCTCGGTCTTGCTTCGGCGATCTCACGGGTTCGATCGGCGGCCTCGGAGAGGCTTTCGGTTGCCATCACGGAAATCAGAAGCAGCGCGACGGCGCCGCCGGTGGTGCGCACCCCGCTCCCTGGCCCGCGGCCGCTTTCCGCGGCCAGCAAGCCGGCGCGCACCAGTGCGCGCTGCCGCTGTAGAGCGCGGCCGGGCTAGTTCGACCAGGCGCGCCAGACTGGGGATGTACCCTTTGAGGCCACTGCTCATGACGTAACGATATAAGGGATTAAATGGTGATTGTCCACCACTTTATGCTTGACCGCAACGAATGGCGGCCTATAGAGGTGTTGATCACCACCATTAGCGGCAGAGGAGGCGCCCATGGGAGATAAGGCAATGAATGCGGCCAGCAGTCCGCACGATGATGAACGGCTGGTCTACGATGTCCCGAGGCCGGCGCGAAATTGGGGCTGAGCCGCAACGGATCGTATGAGGCAGCAGCGCGCGGCGATATTCCGATTATCAGGATCGGCAGGCTTCTCGAGGTACCGAAGGTCGCCTTCAACCGTATGCTGGAACAGGCTGGTCCAGAAGCTGCAGGACAGCGGCCGTGAACGCGCGCCACCGCGCCCAGCCGTTGAAACTGTCGCTCAGCCGCCAATCGTAATTGTCCCCTCGGAGGTGCTCCATGACCGCCGAAGCACTGGCCAAGGCGCTGGGTGGCCGAAAAGCCGGCACCGCCTGGATGGCGCGCTGCCCGGCCCATGAGGATCGCGAGCCCAGCCTGTCGATTGCAGAGGCCGCGAGCGGCAAGGTGCTGGTGCGCTGCCATGCCGGCTGCGATCAACGCGACGTCATTACCGCGCTCCGCGCCCGTGGTATTTGGGACGCAAGCGGGCATACACCATCCTGCTCGCGGCCAAGAAAGAACAATCCTTCGCGTTCCGGTAAGTTCGACTTCGACGCGACCAAGCACATGGATGCGGCGCGCGCCATCTGGAACAATTAATGCTCGCCCGGGAAACGCTCGTCGCGACCTACTTTCGGTCACGCGGGATAACGATCTTGCCACCGCCCACGATCTGTTTCCGTAGGTGGCTCAAGCATCCTTGCGGCCTTATCTGGCCTGCGATGGTGGCGCTGGTGACGCGCGGCGCCGATGACGAGCCGATCGCGATCCATCGCACGTTTCTGGCTCCCCGACGGCTCCCGGCAAGGCGCCGGTTGAGCCGGTCAGAGATGATGCTCGGTTCGTGCCGGGGCGGCGCGGTGCGCCTTGGGCCGCGCGGCGAGCCGCTCTGATGGTGGGCGAAGGGTATCGAACATGTCTTGCCGCCATGCAAGCAACCGGACACTCGGCCTGGGCCGCGCTGTCAACCTCGGACTTCGCAGCCCTCGATCTACCGCCCGATGCACGTGACGTAATCGTCCTTGCCGACGGCAATGCCCCCGGCGAAGCGGCGGCGATGCAATGCCGCTCGGCGCTGGAAGCGGGAAGGTCGGCGCGTGCGCATCGCCCGACCGCCGCAAGGCCTGGACTTTAATGATTCGCTGGAGCGCTGCTCGCCTCCCCTCGACCAGGGGAGCGCCTCATGAGCAATTCGGATGTTGCCGGCAGTGCCGATCCCATCTGCGCCGCCATCGCCGCTGCCGAAGAAGTCCGCGACCCACTGGAAAATCTCTGCGAGCGGGCCACCGCCTGCACCCCGTGGCGCCGCATTTGCGCCGGGTGGAACGCCTCGTGGCTCTCAAACGGGACGACCACGCCGCCTTCGAGGCCTTCGGCTTCGCGCCCAGCTCAAAAAGGCCGGTTGTCGCGTCACGGCACTCGATGATTCGATTGCCCACCAAAGCGGTGACCTTGGCGAGCGAGACCCGACGCAAGCCGACATTCTGCTTAAGCTTGCCGAAGCGGCCGAACTGTTTCACACGGCCGGCGCGGTCGGCTTCGCGCACGTCGAAGTCGAGGGGCATCGCGAGACCTGGCCAATCCGCTCCAAGGGCTTCCGCCGCTGGCTGGCGCGGCTTTACTTCGAGCCATGGACGGTGCGCCGAGCTCCGAAGCGCTGCAATCGGCGTTGAACGTTATCGAAGCCAAAGCCCATTTCGATGCACCGGAACGCGCTGTCCATGTCCGCGTCGGCGGGCTCGACGATCGTCTCTATCTCGATCTTGGTGACAGAGCTTGGCGCGCCGTAGAAATCGACGCGACCGGCTGGCGCATAATTGACAGCCCTCCGGTGCGGTTTCGCGGCGCCGCCGGAATGCAACCGCTCCGGCACCGGTTTGCGGCGGCACCGTGGAGGCCCTGCGGCGCCTCCATGTCTGCTCCGATGCCGACTTCGTGCTGGTCATCGCCTGGGCGTTGTCGGTTTTGCGCGATCGCGGCCCGCATCCGTGTGATTGCCCTGATCGGGTGGTCTTCGGCGAAGTTGCAGCTTCTCGGTACCGCGTGCTCCTCTTGATCCCAACACCGCGCCTCTGCGGCGTCTGCCGCGCGACGATCGCGATCTGTTCATTGCGGCCAATAACAGCCATGTGCTCGCCTTCGATAACATTTCCGGTCTGCCGGGATGGATTTCCGACACGCTGTGCCGGCTCGCCACTGGCGGCGGCTTTGCCGTGCGCGAACTCTACACCGACCAAGATGAGGTCCTGTTCGATGCAGCTCGGCCGGTAATCCTCAATGGATCGAGGACATCGTCGCAAGGCCCGATCTCGCCGACCGCGCCATTTTCCTCACGCTTGAGCCAATTCCAGACGAGCAGAGATTGTCCGAACAGGCGCTGCGAGCCGCATTCGAAATCGAGCGGCCACGAATCTTGGCGCCTTACTGGACGCTGTCGTAACCGGTCTGCACATGGTGCCAACGACGCGGCTCGAACGGCTGCCCCCTAGCCGATTTTGCGCTCTGGGCGACGGCCTGTGAAACGGCGATCTGGCCAGCCGGCACGTTCTGGGCGGCGTACTGCGGCAATCGTGACGAGGCGATCGCTGGCGTCATCGAGTTAGACCCGGTGGCAGCGGCGCTGCGCTCGTTCATGGCAGCGCGGACGGTGTGGACGGGGATCGCCTCGGAACTTCTGGGCGCCCTGGGGAGAGAGGCGGCAGGCCAGGCCCAACGCAAGAGCAAGGGCTGGCCAGAGTTCACCCAGCACTGTCCGGCAGATTGCGGCGAGCCGCTACTTTCCTGCGCAAAATCGGCATTGAGACCAGTTTTGAGCGCGAAGGCCGCGCGCGGACCCGCACGATCCATATCACGGCTGCGCCAGAAAATGACGAGGCACAATCGTCCGCATCGTCCGCACAGTCTGCACCCGACCTAAATGCGCGGACGGTCGCCGGTTCTGCGGACGGTACCGCGGACGGTCGGCCAAACGGGGAACGGTCCAACCGTCCGCATCGATTGCCCGAAAGCAAGCGGCAGTGCGGACGGTGCGGACGCAGCCATACCCAGCGAATTTGCCGCTGCAAAATCCAGCGCCGCAACCTGGAGCGCACGACTATGAGTGCAATCCAAGCCCTTCGGGAGGCGCGGCGGGCCGGTGTCCGGGTGACGCTCGACGGTGAAGACCTCTTACTGCAGGCATCGGCTCCGCCACCCGCCGGCGTCCTCGACGCACTCGCCAGAAGGCCCGCATTGCCGTTCGGTCGCGGACCTGGTGCGGACGGTTGCACCGGCGAGGAGTGGCTTGCCTACTTTGACGAACGCGCCGGCGTTGCCGAGTTCGACGGCGGATTGCCGCGCAGCGCGGCCGAGGCCCAAGCCTTCGCCTGCTGCGTCGCCGAATGGCTTAATCGCAATCCGGCGCGGTCAATGTCCGGTGGTTCATCGCGCGAGTGCGGCGGCCCAGATAGACCCGGCGATCCGCTGTTGCCATACGGCACCGACGCAGGCGGCCACGTCTGGCTTCATTGAGCGTGTTGGCCGGCATGGTAATAACCAACGCCAGGCTGTGGCCATCGCGGCACTCGCCAGCATGGGCATCGCGTTCGCCGATGGTCTGCCAAAGGACAAAGGGTCCAGCAAACAATAATCATCGCCGCCGTTCGCTGATGGTCGGTAAGATTGAACAAAAGCAGACGCCGCCGGGATTTTTGGCCAGCGGCGCTCGCTTGTTTGTCCGTGTTAAGCCGCGACGCGATAGACCCTTCCACGTTCCTGGTC
>CAVZQH010000008.1:0-163425 GCA_963777375.1 uncultured Alphaproteobacteria bacterium | reverse complement strand
ATAGACCACAGCATGTGGGAATCCGCGCCGAATCCCTGCCCAGCTTCGTCGAGCGAGCCGAGTGATGCCGCGGCGTCGATCACTATACCAATCCCATCGTCCCGGGCGACGCGGGCATAGCGTTCAAGCTCGATACAGTTGCCGAAACAAGCGCAGGGCACGATACAAGCGATATTGCCGGCATGCGCGCGCAATAGCCGATCCTCAGCGATCGGGCAGAGATTCCAAGTCTCAGGATCAATGTCGCAGAGCAGCGGGGTCAGCCCCGCCCACAGAGCCGCATGTGCCGTGGCGGCAAAAGTGAAAGCGGGCATCAGCGCGAAGCGCCGTCCATTACCGGGCGTCGCTTCGCGGATTGCCAGCATCAAGCCGGTGGTAGCGTTGTTGACGGTGAGACACCCGCTGACGCCGCCAAATATCCGTTCCGTCAACGCCGCTTCGAAGCGAGTGTTCACCGGGCCATAGTTCGAATAGATCCCGGATTTCTCAATCGCCTCCAGCTCGCGCAACAGCCGGCTTAGCTTTGGCGGTTTAGGACGGAGGAAAGATATCCGCGAAGCCGGGGGTGCTTGCATCATGACCGCGATTTTGCGCCCGGCGAGCCTCGAGGACCAGCAGGTCTAATTCTCCAACGTCGAGGTCGCAAAAGGCGGGCTGGCTCCCAGAACCCACCACAAAGCGCCGGATTTCGGTGAAACCGGTCTCGGCTAACATCGCTGTCAGATCCTCCTCGTTATAGACCCACCAGGCGTCGAGCGCGCGCCGCCAGCGGTTGAACCGCTGCCCGCGCGAAATTGCACCCTCCTCTTTGACCCACTCAAAAAGATAATTATGCACGACAGTATCAAGATCGGGTGTGGCTACCCGCAGCACGCCCCCAGGTCTGAGGATAAGCTTGATACGACCAAGCGCCGTCCGAGCGAGATCGTCGGTCCAGCGTTCGATTCCGTGGAGCGCGAACAGCGCGGCGGTCCCTGCGGGGATGCCGGAGAGATCAGGCAAGCCAGCCGAATCGGTGACAACGGCAAGGAAGGGCGGCGCTACAGCCGCTGAGAAGGCGAGCGCCCGGTTATGAAGTCCTATTGCCGCCACAGCTATCCCACTGCTCACGCCAAGCTCCCAGCACCACGCCCGCAAACGCCCCAGCCGCCATCGCTCGCTGTTCACCCATTTCCGCCGAAGCAGCGACTCGGAACAGGTTCTCGCGCATGAGCAGCCCCTGATTGCCCAGGCTCTCCGCCAGCAAGCGCGACCAGCGGTAGGAACGGGCAATATCGCCGACCGAAAGGAAATACTCAACGAACATGTAACGCATGAGGTTAAGATCGTGCGCCGACCAAGCGCCGGGCGGAATCCAGTCAACCGGACGCACGAGCACGTTTTCGAGGTCGAGGCGCACGCCCCCGCTGTCGCGGGCGGCGACAAAGCGCGTCATGAGATCGAAGGTGGTCGTGAAGGTATTGCGCAACGAATTGGGCTGTTGGTCGCCGAATTCGCGCATCAGTATATCCGGCAGTACCAAGAACTCGATGCCATCCTGGATAATTCGGCGGAAGAGGTCCCAGTCACAGGAGCGACGCAGAATCACACTGCTATCAAAAAACCCTACCCGCTTGAAAATATCGCGATGGACGACAATGCCGCCGTTTGGCACCAGGATGGAAGAACGAGCTATTCCGGCTTTCACCTCGGCCTGCGTCCCACCGCCAACGCGTAGAGTGCTGCCGTCCTTCTGAAGAACTTCCGTCACGCCATAGAGCATGCCTTGGGAAGGGTGTTCACTGAGTGCAGTAATGAGGCGGGATAACGCCTGCGGCAGCAGGATACAATCGTCAAACATCCAGCTCACCCAGGGACGGCCGGCGTCGGATCGCTGCATGCAGCGTCCTAGCGATATTGCGACGTTGTTGACGTTACGGGCATTGCGGAATACCCTGAACCGCCGGTCCGTCGAGACTAATCGGGCAAGATAGTCTGCCGTCCCATCTACGCTCGCGTCGTCGCAGATGATAAATTCAAAATCCTCGAAATCTTGCGACAGCACCGACTCGATCGCCTGTTGAAGCAGGCCGGAGGCGAAGCGCCGGTGGGTCGTCATATGGATCGAAATCATCGGCTTATTCCAGGAACCGTTCGCTGTCGCGAGCGACGAGGGCGGCCTGCGAATGTTCTGTATGGTGGTAGAGAAGCACCTCGTCTACGTATCGCAGGCGTGGTCGCATTTGCCGAATCTTTCGCAGCCTGTTCCAGTCCGCCGGCTCCTGCATTCGGTAAGCATAGACATTCCATGGGAAGCGCGCGAAGTAGCGGTGATAGAATATTGAACCTGTCGTGACTTGCCCGAGTTCGAGTTGCCCGTCCCCAACGCGCAGCCAAGTACCATCGCGGTTCTCACACCAGAAGGGATGCCAGAGAAAGTCGGCCTCGTCCCGCAAAGCGGCAGTGAGCAGGGATTCAATCCGGTGCGGGACCATGCCATCGTCATCGTCAAGGTGAGTGATGAAATGCCCCTTGCATAGCGACAAGGCGTGATTGATCGCATTCGATCCGGCGACGCGCCAACGATCGATTCCCGGGCGAGGATAAGGGCCCGTTGTGTCAGGTTGACGAACTGGATGCGGCCGTCGCCGACGGCGGCGAGACGTTGAGCTGTGTCGTCGATGCAGTTGTCGCCAACCACGACGATCTGGAGATTTCGATAACTCTGCGTCCGCAGTGAGGCGATGGCACGCTCAAGCAGCAACTCCGCGCGATCCACGGTCGCCACACAGATAGAAACGAGCGGCTCGGCGGTGGCGTAGGCAGTGAGATATTCATCGGTTTTACGATAGGCGTGGTAGGCGTCGATTTGAGCAGTCACACCCTCGAAGTTACCGAGCGCGCAGTCAATCCGTCCACGCTCCATATCCAACAAAGACTCGACGATTGCCAGCCGCTGCGCAAGAAGTTTCATGCCCACGCGAGGATTTTCGACGCCCCACTTTTCCGCTTTTGCAACCCGCGTAGGCGATGGCGGCAAATCGGAGACGACGGCACCGGCCCCGAACTCGGCGGCAATCGCCGATTTCCTCCTCGCATTGTGCCAGGCGCGCAAGCGTACAGGAAGCTGACCGGTCACCATCCACCATGTCAACTTGGCCATCCGACGCAAAAATTGGGCAATCGCCGGGTTACACCCCAGTACTGTGCGTAACGGACGAGTTAAGCGCCAGCTAGAGGATGCGAGTATGGCGGCGAGTTGTGCCTCGGCGACCGCCGCCCGCGCCTCAGCGGTGGCGTTGGAAGCAAGCGCATCGCATGCCGGTTCCGCTTGTACTATTCCTAGTAGTTTAGCTTCCTCCGGCCGCTTAGTTTGGAGGAGATTAGCCATCACAACCCGGATCATTTATGAGCTTTACGCATTGGCATAGATCGACGCTGGCACGGAGTTTTGCCGACGGATAAGCCGGCCGAGCTGCACAGCGTTCGTCAGGCGAATTTCATAATAGCTGCGGCGCATGGTCGGCGCAAATTCTTATCGGCGCACTGTACCCCGCCGCAGACTGGGAACACGAGCGCCAGCCCAATCCTAATATCATAGAAGCAAAATTGGAGCCAACGGTGAGCGGGCTAGTGTTCTGACCCATTTACAGGATTCCCAAGGGCGTGCAAATCAGATTTACTGGGCATGCGAAACCTTGATGCATGCCTGTATGTCAGGCCCAGTGACCGCACGCATCGTGCCAAGGAGTTCATGCGGTTCCTGAAGAAAATCGACCGGACCGTGGCAACGCATCTCGACGTGCACGCGATCTGCGACAATTACAAAACCCACAAGACCAAGGAGGTGCAGGCCTAGCTTGCCAAGCACCCACGCTTCAAGCTGCACTTCACACCAACATCAGCATCCTGGATCAACCTCGCCGAACGGTTGTCGGAAATCACGCGCCAGGCAATCCGACGTGGCGTGTTCAAGAGCGTCCCTGATCTCGAGGCTGCCATCGAGGTCTGGCTCACCGAGCGCAACGCCAAACAAAAGCCCTTCAAGTGGACCGCCAAAGCAAGTATCATTCTTGAAAAGAATGCACGTGGCAGGCGTGCGCTGGAACAAACCGTCTCCGCGGGTACCAAATGATTGAGTCAGAACACTAGGCCTCGCAATTGACACGCTATCTACTACTTGCCGCAACCATCTCACTGATGGCTGGCGGTCAGATACTCTTCAAGCTAGTCGCCAACAGAAGCCAAGGCGGGCTTGATTTCATTACAAGCCCAATCTTCCTTGCGACGCTCGTTGTCTACGGCGCTGCGACCCTATCGTGGGTTTTCACCCTGCGTTTGTGGCCGCTCGGAGTGGCTTACCCAGCGACCGCCTCCGCAATTGCCTTCGTTGTGTCAGCCAGCGTACTCCTGTTCGGAGAGACGATCAGCCTCGTACAATGGAGCGCCATAACAATGATCATTGCGGGCGTTCTGCTGCTTACTCTTTCGTGAAGATGAAGTATCCGATATCGGACGGAAAGAATAATAGTCCTGCCTTCATCGCGAGCGCAGCGCCCGTCGTAATAAGCGCCGCCAAGACGCCAACACTTGCATCCGCCCTCACGCGCGAGTAGAGGCCCTTAGTAATCAGCGACTTCAGTTCGCCGTCCGCAACCTTTCGAAACCCGGCGCGCTCCACGAGCTTAGTGAGGCCCTGCCGCGAAAAATAGCTCAGATGTGGCGATGGCAAACCACGCTGCCACATTCGCGCTAGCGGAGCTCGAAATCCTGGCATCGCCGCTAACCTTGTCACTCGAAAGATCGCTCCATCCGAAAGTGGTATGTTGATGATCAGCTTTCCGTTTGGGGCTAGAAAACGTGCCGATCTCACTCGGCAGCCGGTCTATCTCGGGGATGTGCTCAAATACATCGTTGAAAACGATGGCATCGAAGAGGCAACCGTCCTGGAGCGCGTTCGGAAAACAGCCTTCGTAGACCCGCATCCCTTTCCCGCGAGCCACTTTCGCCATTGCTTGGTCTGGTTCGACCCCAGCACAGACAAATCCGCGTGATTTAGCCTCTTCCAAAAACCAACCATGCGCACAGCCAACGTCCAAAATTCGGGCGTTGGCGGGAAGGTAAGGCGCTACCTCGTCAAGAAGCTGACGGAAATTGCGAAGACGAAGCCCCTTCAGTCCATCAACCCTTACGCGCTCGTTGATGCGACGAAGTTCATTGATCCGAACCGGAAATGAGCTCGCAAGGAAGCCACAACCGCGACATTTGAATGTGTCTGGAAGCAGGTCCGGGACCATCTCAGTTTGGCAAATTGCGCATTTCATGGACAGGGACCTAACACAATCCGCCGGCCAGTCATAGCAGTCTACGCTATCCGATAGTGCGTGCCGAACATCCTCTAGCCAATAGTCGCAGGCCACCTTTGGTGCCTGTCTACCAGCAATACTGCCTGTGCATGCCGGGCCTTTGCGAACACCTCGAAGGCGCTGGATCGGGACCCCGTATTGGAGTGCGCCCCTGTGGGTGGACGAGATCAAGCGGCTGTTTTGACCCCCTGTCGGGCGTTGATCCTCGAATTGCACAGGGCTGAGATAGCCGAGCGCGGAATGTAGTCGTTTGGAGTTGTAGACCTCATCGATGAAGCGCGGAAGATCGGCGATGAGGTGCCGTCCGGGATGTGGTTGGAATTTGGTGTGGCGCGATCTCCGGTAACATGAAGGTATCGGTTCAGGCGGCAAGGTCAATCCGGGACTGATCGATGGGTTTGGTGGCGAGTGTCTGCCAACCATCGACCTTGCGCATGTTGATCTGACCGGAGGCGAGCAGCGCCCAGAACAACATCGCGGCGGTATCGGCCGACGGCAGCACGGTCTGCGTCTTGATCCTTCGCTTGAACTCTTCGTGCAACCGCTCGATGGCATTGGTGGTTCGCACACTGCGCCATTGGCTTGGCGGCAGCCGGGTGAAGGCGAACAAGCGTTCGCCCGCTTGCTCCAGGCTGTCGGCGACGGCGCGATGCTTGAGCCGCCACTTGCGGATGAAAGCCTTGCGGCGGACCTCGATCTCCTCAGGCGTCGCCGCGTAGATCGTGTCGTTGTAATCCGCCGTGATCTCGTCATGCAGGCGCTCGGGCGCATGGGCGAGAAGGTTCCTATGCTTATGCACGGTGCAGCGTTGGACCGGCACGCCGTCCCAGACGGCGGCCATCGCTTTGTCGAGCCCGGGTGCGCCGTCGGCAATGAGGAACTCGGGCCGTCGCAGCCCGCGCTTGATGAGGTCGTCCAGGACGGTGCGCCAAGCCTCGGCGCTCTCGCCGCCCATGCTCGAAGGTAGTTCATAGTACCGGGTGTCTGACGTTTGAGGTGACGGTCACCTATCCCTTTCACCCGCTCGCCGGCCAATCGGTGCACGTCGTCGGCGACACGGAGCATGGTGGCACCCGTCATCTGATCATCCGCAAGTCCGGTGATGGAGCAAAATGTCTGCTCCCCGAGTGGATGACCTTCTCTGCTGCAGGTGCGATTCGAATTGTATCCTGTCCACGCCTTTCTGTGAATCGACTTGTCGAACTAAGGGGTCTGATCGACAAACTCATGGCGTCCTCCTCCTCTGGGAAGCACAGTCCTGGAGGACCGATCAATGACACGATGGATGCCACCCGAACCGGACCTGTTCAAGACACCGACGCTGAACGAACCTTCGGCGCTGCCTCGACGAACAAAAGCACTGGAGCTGCTGAAGATGCTTCTGAGGGAGGCGATCTCCGCCACCGAATTGCCAATAATCTTGAGAGTCAACGACGCCAATACGCTCTCGTCGCACGCGGGCAGCAGCTCGGTTGGAGCGACGTTCAAGTAATCCGACGACGATCTCGGTCGCTCCGGTAACGTGCGCGCCCTTGAAGAGCAGATCGCTCAACACACCGCTGAGCCGGCCATCATACTCAGCCCTGCGGAGCGCGAACGCCTCCTTGCGCTTGGACGAGATCTTCCACGTGCTTGGGACAGTGTTGGCGCGAGCGTTGAAACGCGTAAGAAGATACTTCGCTTGTTGATCGAAGAGATCGTGGTCGACGTGGTAGCCGATAAGATCGAGCTCACCATCCATTGGCAGGGGTGGAGACCACACCCGTTTGAGCGTGAAGAAGAATAAAGCCGGTCAAAACCGCTGGGCAACCAATGCCGACGTTGTCGAGCTTGTGCAAATCCTCGCTCGCCAGCTGCCAGACGAATCGATTGCCGCCATCTTAAACCGTTCAGGCAAATCAACCGGTCGCGGCAATAGCTGGACCCGCGGTCGCGTCTGTGCCCTGCGGCAGCATCAGAAGATCGCTCCTTACCGAGAAGGCGAGCGCGCCGAGCGTGGCGAGGTAACGCTCAACGAGGCCACAGCAGCCTTGTCGGTGAGCTCCTCTACGATCTTGCGGATGCTTCGGAATGGCACCTTACCAGCCCAGCAGCTCTGCAAAGGCGCACCGTGGATTATACGCTCGCAGGATCTCGAGCGCGAAGACGCCGTCGCGAAGCGGAGGCCCGACGCTCGCGACGGCCGCCGTCTGGTGATCCCCGCCAGAAAACCCTTGATTTTTGAGGAGATAGCCTCATGGGCAGTAAAAAGCGCCTTCGCTCTTGATCGCGAGCAGCACCTTCTGGCCGTCCGCACGCACGCCGAGAACGACGAGCAGTGAGACAGAAGTGGCCTTGCGATCGAGCCGGACGCGAACGACGGTGCCGTCGAGAATAAGCCGCGCGATCGGCTCCGCGGCCAACGAGCGGGTGCTCCAGGCGTCCCAGTCGCCCTTCACTTTGCGCCACGTCCGGCTCACCGTGTCCTTGCCGACCGCGCCGCCGAACAAGGCCGGTTTGTCATGGCTTCCGAAGGATGGAAGCCATGACAATTCAGGCGGCGGAGCTTTTTGCTGTTCACCACTATGCCTTGGTGGCGCAGAGCGGCACCAACGCGCCGATAGCCCTGGCGCGAAATGTCGTGTCGTTGCGACAGACCGTGCAGCGTTTGGCCGGAAAGGAATTCTTCAGCGACCTGTCGCTTGAACGCCGCGCTGTGAGATCGGTGCTTTGTCATGGCTTCCATCCTTCGGAAGCCCAGCAAGGGGTCAATTCAAATCGCTCTTCTGTCCACCGCCAGGGGCGCACTCCATTTTCGGGGTGATCGGCATCCAATCGGGGGTCGAACTCACTATCGATGATATTTGCTGGCGAGGTTGTGGTTCTCCAACGGGGAATCAGCACCATGCGGTCTGGCATCCGAATTTCGTCGCTTGTGCCGAGTGGGTTGGTGATTGAGAGCGTAAGTGATTCAGTCTGACTCGATTATTTTGTCTGTCCGATCCGAAGACCGGCATGGCGGAGTGCCCCTTGTGCGGGGCGGCGTCGCACCGAATCCATAGTCGATACGCCAGACAAGTTGCTGACTTGCCCTGCGCCGGCAAACAAATGCGTCTCCGGGTAATCACACGGCGGTTCGTCTGCGAGGTGCTCGCATTGTCGGCGGCGCATTTTTGCCGAACGGTTCGGCGACGATGTTCTCCCGCCCCGGTCGCGCCGAACGGCACGGCTGGAATACATCGTCCACCATCTGGGCTTGGCGCTCGGCGGCAGGCCGGCAGCGAGCCTCGCCAAGCGACTGATGCTGCCAGTCAGCAACGATACGCTGCTCCGGGTCGTTCGACGCGGACCTGTCCGCGGACCGACCCTCTGTTCGTGGTCGGTATTGATGATTGGGCCTTTCGACGGAATCACCGCTATGGAACGATCGTCTGCGATCTCGAGCGACGACGGATCGTGGCGCTCTTGCCCGATCGAGAGATTACAACGGTGCGGGCTTGCGCGAGACTGCGCCAATGAAACCCGCGACGCCCGTTATCAGGACCGGCTCAGACATTCCCACCCTCACCACGGGCACCAGCCGCACTGTCGATCCGGCCCTCAACGCGCGCCCTGCTTCTCGGCTATTTCCCGGGACGCGACGAACGTTTACACCATCACCGGCGCTCTGGAAATGCAGGCGCGCCAGAATGCGCGATCGACAAGGTGCAGGGGAAATTGGGGTCGCTGGACCATGCAATACTGTACCAAGTGCGTTTTCGCTCGATCTTCCTCGAAAAGCAAATTCGTCCTGCTGCCCTGGTGAGTTGTGGAAACGATCTGATCGCGCACCGCGCAGCAGCCGGTCGCGCGCGCGGCTGCGCCGACGGGCTCCAGCCCTAATACGGCAACCGATCGTCCCGGACGCGTCGGTCGTCCGCATCCGCCATGATGCCCACGAGGTCGCCGAACGAAGTCTTGCGAACCCAGCAGAGCTCCTTTTCCGCCTTGTCGGCGCTGCCGCACAGGCGATCGACGTCGGCCGGCCGATAGAACCGAGGATCAACCGACACGATCGTGCGTCCGCTCTTGCGATCGATCCCGCGCTCGTCAACTCCCGACCCTTCGAATACGATGTCGAAGCCAAGCCGGGTCCCGGCCGCGAGGACAAAGTCACGAACCGAATGCGACGCGCCGGTCGCGAGCACATAGTCGCTCGCCTGCGACTGTTGCAGCATCGACCACATCCCTTCGACGTAATCCGCCGCAAAACCCCAGTCGCGCTCGGCACTCATGTTTCCAAGGTTCAGCACATCGAGCTTGCCATGCTTAATCTTGGCAAGCGACAGAGTTATCTTTCTCGTCACAAACTCGCGACCGCGCAGCGGCGACTCGTGATTGAAGAGAATGCCCGAAGTCGCATGCAGTCCGTGGCTTTCCCGATAGTTCACCGTGATCCAGTGGCCGTAGAGCTTGGCGACTTCGTACGGGCTGCGCGGGTGGAACGGCGTGGTCTCGCGCTGCGGCGTCTCGGCGACGCGTCCGAACATCTCGGATGTCGAAGCCTGGTAGAACTTCATCTTCGGGCTCACGATCCGCACCGCCTCGAGCAGCCGGGCGACGCCGATTGCGTCGCAGTCCCCCGTGTAGATCGGTTGCTCGAACGAGACCCCAACGAAGCTCTGCGCCGCGAGGTTGTAGATTTCATCGGGCTTGGTCGCGTCGACCACGCGCAGCAGGTTGCTGAACTCCAGGAGGTCGAAATCGACCAGCTCGAGGTCCTTGGCCACGCCGAGCTCCTCGAGGCGCGCGACGTTCGACATCGAGGTCCGCCGGACCGCGCCGAACACGGTGTAGCCCTTGGATAACAGCAACTTCGCGAGATACGCGCCGTCCTGGCCCGTGACGCCCGTCACAAGAGCTCGTTTTCCAGCCGTCGATGTCACCCGCCCCACCTCAATTGCTCGATGATCTGAAGTCTTCGGCGTCCGGAATTAAACGCACCGCCCCAGTGTGCCCTCTCATACAAGCCCCCGGCAGGCCCTGCAAGACGAGGCCGCCGAGAGCCGCGGCGCGTCGCTCGATCATGTCGGCCTTGCCGGCGCGCACCCTCTCGGTTAAGCATGGCGCGCGACGCGACGCCCGGACGCCGTACTCGGTGCTTTCGCTGCGAGATTGGAGATTGGACGCGACCAGCCCACGAATTGCGATCTTCAGGCAAGTTCAGCCGGCTCTCGGGCCGAGCGGCAGCCCGGCCAATGTGCATGCTCGCGAAGAGCGACGCTATCCGCTCGGCTACATGCCGGCGCTCGACGGGCTTCGTGGTGTTGCGATCCTGCTCGTGCTCACGTTCCACACCGTGACCGGTTTCACCGGGGGCTTTCTGGAGTTCGACCTGTTCTTCGTGCTCAGCGGCTATCTCATCACCGGCATTCTTCTGCGCGAGAAGACGCTCGACCGCGCCGCCTTGTTGGAGTTCTACCGCCGGCGCGCCTTGAGACTGCTGCCCGCGCTGCTCCTTGTTTGCCTCGTGTACCTCGCTTTCGCGTTCCTGTTCCTGCCGGATAGGGCCCGCGCCCTGAAGGACGTCGGTATTACGCTCACGTCCGTGGCAAACTGGACACGCGCTTTCAATCTTGGGATCCCGGTTCACCTCGGCCACACCTGGTCGCTCGCTATCGAAGATCAGTTCTATCTGCTCTGGCCGCTGGCGCTCGCAGCGCTGCTTCGCTTCGGCGGCGCGCGGACCGCGTTCATGGCATCGCTCGCCGCGATCCTCGCCTGCATGCTCTGGCGGATCTGGCTGACCACGAGGGAGCGACAGTCGAGCGTCTTCACAACGGGTTCGATACCCGCTGTGATGCACTGCTTTGCGGATGCGCGCTGGCGCTGTCCGGATTGGCGGATACGCGTCGACCTGCTCCCGCGGACGGAGGCGCGATTGGGTGGCTCTGGCCCGTTGCGGGCCTCATCCTTCTCGGGGCGATTGCGGTCGCCGAATGGGGCAGTCGCGCGATGTTCCTCGGCGGCTACACCGGCGTTGCGATCGCGAATACGGTCCTGATCGCGGCCGCGGTCAGATCAACCGCCTTCGCGCGGATCTCTCCTGGCGGCCCCTCGTCGCCGTTGGGCGGATCTCCTACGGGCTCTACCTGTGGCATTACCCGATCGCATTCGTCCTGCAGGTCGAGCATCGGCAACCCCGCGCCCTGATGATGCTGCTCACATTCGCGCTGTCCTTCGCGGGCGCGACGATTTCCTATCTCCTGGTCGAGCGGCCACTCTCAAAGTTCAAGTACGAGGAGGCGCCGTCCCGTGCGCGCGTGCTTGGACCGGCTGCCGTCGCGTTCATGATCGGAAGCATCATCCTCGGGGCGAGCTATTTCCTTCGCCCTGTGGTCATTGGGTGGTCGCGTCCACTGACGATCATCGACTTCGGTCCACATGAGGTCTCGCGGGGAACCGTTCAACCGTCAGCCCAGCGGCAACTCCGCCCTCTGGATACGCGTGGATCGGACGGTTCCACCCGGCACACGCATCGGATTTAGCGGAACACCGCTCAACACGGTGCTCAATGACGCGGTGCTGACAGCCGAGGTGCCCGGACCGCTGCTGAGCGGGCCCAGCCCGATAGTGATTGTCTGCTGGCGCCGAACGGCACGAAAGTTGGCGGACCCGTGGAGATGCTCGTCAATGAGCCCGCACGCTGATCCGCCTGTCTCGGCAGCTTCGCACATTGCGGTCGTGGCGCTTCTTGCTCCGCTGTGGGCGGGCGGCTAGGTTGCCGCGCCCGGGGTGCCGAACGGGCCCGTGCGCACGCAGGCTTGTCTCGAGATCCTGATGGTCTTCAGTTCCCCCAGCTTTCTGTTCATTTTTCTCCCCCTCTTTTTTGCCGCCTACTACCCTTCGGCGCCCGGCTGGCGCAATGCCATCATCTTTGCCGGGAGCGTGCTGTTTTATTTTGTCGGCGCCAGCCACGTCGCCCTCGTCCTCGTTCTGTCGGTACCGATCAACCAGTACGTCGGCCTCTACATTCACCGATACAACGGATCACGCCGGGCGGCCGCGGCTCTCGTCCTTGGCATCCTGGTCAACCTCGCCCCGCTCCTGCTCTACAAATACGCGGGCTTCCTGGCGCGCAGCATGAATGACGGGCTCACGCTTGTCGGTCTCGGCGCACGGCTGCCGGTCCCGCAATTGCTGCTGCCGGCGGGGATCTCGTTCTTCACGTTCCAGGGCCTGTCCTACCTGGTCGACATCTACTGGCGAAAGATCAAGCCGGCCCCGACCGTCACGGACTTCGGGATGTATCACACGAGCTTTCCCCAGCTGATCGCCGGCCCGATCGTACGCTACGTCGAGATCGCGGACCGCGTCGTGCATCGTCCGCTACGGCTCGAGGGGATCGAATGGGGGATCGTGCGCTTCTGCTTCGGGTTGGCGAAAAAGATCGTGCTCGCCGACAACATGGGCGCGATTGCCGATCGCATCTTCGCGCTGCCCGCGGACCAGCTTCACCGGGCCGCTCGCATGGCTCGGTACGATCACCTACACGCTGCAGATCTATTTCGACTTCTCCGGCTATTCCGACATGGCGATCGGCCTCGGGGCCATGCTCGGGTTCCGCTTCCCGGAGAATTTCGATCAACCCTATTTATCGCAAAGCGTCACGGAGTTCTGGCGCCGCTGGCACATGACGCTGTCGCGCTGGTTTCGTGACTACGTCTACATTCCGCTCGGCGGGAATCGCGCCGGCCCGGTGCGAACCTATTTCAATCTCTTCGCCGTGTTCTTCCTTTGCGGCCTCTGGCATGGAGCCGCCTACACCTTCATCATCTGGGGCATGATCCACGGCTTGCTGCTCGTCGCCGAGCGCATCGCACGCAACCATCTCGGGCTCGTTCCATCGGGGCTCGCCGGTTGGGCCCTGACCCAGTTGCTGGTGCTGATCGCATGGGTGTTCTTCCGCTGCGACAGCCTGACCGCGGCCGTGACGCACCTTCAGGCGATGTTTGGTGCCGGCCGAGCTGTGGAACGGATCTATTCGGTTCCGTTCTATCTCACTCCCGACAAGATGTTTTTTCTGGTGGCCGGCGTTGTGATTTCGCTCTATCCTGCCAGACGTGCCGCGCAGCTTTTCGACATCGCCGTCAAACAACCTTCAGCCTGGATACGCGCGAGTGCGTTTGCCTGCCTGATCTACGCGATCGCCTGTATCGCGGCGAATGGATTCAATCCGTTCATTTATTTCCGGTTTTGAGGAAAGCGGCGCATGCGCTTCGATCGACCGACCCTCGCTCAAATGACGCTCAGATACGGTTTCGTTGCCGCGTTCTTTGCATTGAGCGCGCTGCCGCTCGCCGGTCTGTTGACGCCTTTCAGCATCTTTGTGCCGGTACAGGAGAACCGGACATTGGCACCGCGGCCGCGATTGAGCCGGCCCCCCGACTTTACGGCGCTCTCGCAAGCGGCGGACCGGTGGTTCGTGGATCACTTCGGGCTGCGCTCTTTCCTCATCCGGCTGAAAACGCAGATCGATTTCAGCCTCTTTCGAACTTCGGACAGAGTGCATATCGGATCGGATGGCTGGCTGTTCTATCGTTCCGTGATGGACCGCGAAAAGCCGATGGTCTACGACATGCTCAGGAAGATCGAGCCGGATGTGCTGGCAGGTATCACGGCATTCAAGGAAAGTTTGAACAGCCGCGGCATTCGCCTCGTCATCGCGCCGAATTTGCTGGCGGATCGTTTCCTGCAGGACAAACTCCCGGGCACCGTCCCGCATTTGCGGTCTCCTCCCCAATTCGATCACTTCCTCGCAGGGCTGCGCGAGTTACCCGGAATTGTCTACGTGGATACGCCGAAAATCCTCGCGCAAGCGCAGCGCGAGCGGCCGATCTTCCACAGGACCGACTTCCACTGGAACGATCCGGCCGCCTTCGCGGTCGCGCGCGATCTTGTCGACATCATCGGTCGGCTGGAGGGCCGCAGCGAGCCGGTCTGGCGCCATGCCCTCGAGATCGAAACCCAGAAGTTGAGTGGCGGCATTGCCATGTTCATGCCGGTTTTCTTTCCGCCGAGCGAGACCGCCCTGTTTGTCAAACGCAACTGGTCGACCGCCCCCGGATATAGGGTTGCCATGAACGACGGCGGATTCGAAACCAGCGTGCATGTCGACCCGCCGAAACCCACGCTGTTGCCCTCAACGGTGGTGCTCGGCGACAGCTATTTTGACGGCATTATCCGATCGGGGTTCGATAGCTACTTTAATGCAATGTACCGCCTCCGCTGGAACTACAACACAAAGATCAGCGATCTTGCGACGCTGCTTCCGCCCGACACCCGGTACGTGATCATCCAGTTCATCGAGGTCAACATCACCACTCTGAAAGCCTTCGCGGACCGCGACGACATCGCACGCGCCTGCGAGATCATCCGCGCGCGTCAGCCCGCGCCGCAGCAAGCCCGCAACTGATGCCGGCCGCCGATGAGCGTCTGCTTATGACGCCGCAGGACGACGGGCGAGGATCGGGAGGCTCCAGGGGTACTTGTGCGTGATCCCCCACTTCGGGATGTTCTCATCGAAAAACGAGGAGGTAAATCCGGTTTTGCTCAACTGTTCGACCACGTCGCTTCTGCAGAACACTCGCATCTCCAAAGTAGTACCAGGGCCACCGTGGAAGCAAACATCGTCGTGCACGACATATTGCCCAACTGACGTGCGGTTCAGCAAAACGAACTTGTCATCAAACTGCACGAGCCGGTACTCGTGGAGCTCGGGGAAGTGCTCGATCGTCGCAGGGCCATTGGTGAATGGGACGGTCAGGATCAGATGTCCGCCCGGCTTGAGAAGATCGAATGCGCCCTGAAACGCGCGCGACACCGGCGGCACCACATGCTCGAAGACGTCGCTTGAGATCACGAAGTCACACGTCCCGGCAAGCTTTCCGACGGGCTTCGACACGTCGAGGAAAGGCGGCTGGTGGAAATACGTATTGGTGTAGCTGAATTTATTCGCGAGCGGGATCGCATACCCGTCCCAATCGCTGAGCCCGATGCCGACGATGCTGCGATCAACGGGAAACTGTGGCAATGGTATCGAGCGACCCAGCTGAAGTGATGCTCAGCAAGTGTATGATGCTGCGAACGCGAACCGACGACGAGCAGAAGGAGCAAGAAGGAGCTTCCCGCTCGATGATATCCTCGGGATAGTCAGCCTGCTCGCCGCAGACATTGCACACAAACCGCATTCTGAAGGAATCCCCTCGCGAAGCCTAATGGAGATCGACACGCACCGCTGACCGGCCGCCGCCACTTTGCCGCAAACGACCTTGATAGGCCCCCGCCGCACACTACGAAGGCCGAAATCGTTGTCAATCGGGCGGAAGAGGGCCGAAAACGATCCAATCGGCGACCGGTCAGCCCTGCCTGCTTGATGACGGTCACGGACGCACTGTCCCGGTGGTCGACCGGGCAGTTGAAGGGCCCGCAGCTGGGTGAGATCGGGGCCCTGGCTCATGAACCGCCGCAGCAATGGCTCCGCGGCGAGAAGAAGCGCGGACGGCACGGGGAAAAACACGCGCCTGCGCCGCAACCTGATGCGCGCCATCAGGCGGATGAATTGCGTCAGCGAGATCGGCGTCGCGCTTGCGAGCTGCCAGCTGCCGCGCAGCCGCGAGGCGGCGGCCTCGACCAATCCGGCGGCGAGATCGTCGACATGGATCGGCTGGACTTTCGCGGCCGGCAAAAAGGCCGGAAGGATAGGGGTCCGCTCTACGATGCCACACAGCTGGCCGAACAAGCCCTTCTCCTCGCCGCCGTAGACCAGCCCGGGCCGCACGATCCCTCCGCCGGCCTCGCGCACCAATTGGCCAGATCGGCAGGCTCGACGGCTTCATCGACCGCGCCGATGCAGACCACAGCCGACATGCGCGCGGCCAATGTGCATGACCGGCCGCTTCAAGCCGGTTTCGCACGCGGCTCCGCGCCGCGCACTGCTGCATGAAGCGCGCGTGCTGGTGGGCTACGTGCTGAAAGCGGCCCCGCCTTCGAGGCTGCTGTGCCGCTACGTTCGGGCGGTCGAAGGGCTCGATCACGGGACGACGCTAAACCTTCCATCCTGGTCGGCAAGTAGTCCGGTGCTGCTCGCTGCGATCGAACCAAGCTCCGCGAAACTCGGCACGCGTATCGCGTGGGCCGCACGGATATCCGAGGCCGATGTCGCGGGCAGCGCGCGCGTCCAGCCCGCCGCGGACTATCAGCCGATGCGCGCGCTTGCCGTCACCGCCTGGGCAATGATGAGCTCCGCGACTGCGCTGACAGCGCGCGCGGCCCTCGCGCCGTTCACGCGCGGTATCGGGCGAACGATCGATCCGTGATGCCGCATGAGCGAAGTTTCCGACGTCACCATCATCGGGACCGGCCCGGGCGGCGTATCGGCCGCCTTCCCGCTTGCCGAGCAGGGACTGCGCGTTCTCATGATCGACGCGGGAGACCTGCCCGCGGCGCTGTTGCCTGAGCATGACTACCTCACCGCGCGGCGCACCGACGCCAACCAGTGGCGCTGGATGGTCGGCGAGGATTTCCACGCGTTGCGCTCGAGCAAACGATCATCGCACGCGCGCCCAGCCTCAGCAATGTGTTCAAGGATTTCGCCGAGGAAAATCTCATCGAGGGCGAGGGCTTCGATGCCATTGGCGCAATCTCGGTCGGCGGCCTGTCGAACGCCTGGGGTTGCGGCGTTGCCCGCCTTGCCGGTCCCGACCTCGCCGAATATCCGTTTCCCGAAGCGGACATCGAGCACTCCTATGCGGCGGTCGCGCGCAGGATCGGCGTCAGCGGCGGCAAGAACGATGACCTTTCGAGCCTCACCGGTCTCGACGCCTGGACGCAGCCCCCCGTCGCGCTGGATCGCATGCATGGCGCGCTGCTGGCGCGCTACCGCGCGCGCGCGGAGGATCTGTCCCAGCACGGCTTTCGCATGGGACGCGCGCGCAATGCCGTCATCACGGAGGATCTCGGCACGAGGCCACGCTGCGACCGGCTCGGAACGTGTCTCTGGGGCTGCAGCCGAAACGCGCTCTATTCCGCACGGCACGACCTGGCGAAGCTCGAGGCGATGGATAACGTCACGGTTCGTCGCAATTTCATTGCGGCACGGTTGCGCCGGCAAGATCGCGTCTGGGCTGTGGAAGGTACCGACCGGCTAACGCGCGCCTTTGACCGCAACGGCGCATGCGCTGTTTGTTGCGGCCGGCACGCTTGCGACCGCGCGGCTCGTGCGCGAGGCCTTGCATCTCGTGGACGAGCCGGCGCCGCTGCTGTCGAACCCTGCCGCGGGATTTCTGCTGTGGTTTCCGGCCTGGTTCGGAGCAGGGCCAGAGCGAACATTCGGTTTGTCGCAATTGTCGCTCGCTCTCGCGCGGTCGGACGCATCGCCCGAAGCATTCGGTTACCTTTTCTCGACAGCCGGCTTGCCGGTGAACGAGTTTCTCGACCATGTTCCGGTCCCGCGGCGCTTTGCGATCGACCTGCTCAAATATCTGCTTCCGTCATCGCTGGTGGGAAATGTGTTTCTGCCCGGTGCGCTGCCAAACCATCGCATTCGCCTCAATGCATACGGCCGCCTCGTCGTCTCGGGAGGATTTTCGGATGTCGTCCCGGCGGCGATTGCGGATGTGCGCCAGCGGCTCGCGCGCTTCCGCAAGCTGGGCGGTTGGCTGCCGGCGCGCGGGTTCGTGCTTGGACAGCGCCGGCAGACTTGCTCCATCGACGACGAAGACTCCACGCGGTCCGGCGACTTCGCCGAAGCGGTCCGATTGGCCGGGCCGCGGAGCTTGCCGCATCGGAACGCTGCCGGCGTAATGCACGTCCGAACCCGGTGATCCACTGAAGTCGGCGGACCAGGAACGCTTTCGCGATGCGATCGGCGTTACGAAACTGTAGATCAGCGCCTTGCCGCGATCGATCGGCAACCCGGTCTCCATCTCGGTCAGGTCGGATCGGACGAGACGCGGCGGTCGGATAAAAGCGACTGCAGCGGAATCCGCGGAACCGCGACGAAGTCGAACGCGAAGAAGCCGAGAATGAGCTGCAGGCCGGCCAGCGTCGGCAGGCCGGCCAGCATCACGGTCCCGGCGCTGGCCGTGACGCCCGCTACTCCCGTCGCAATCCATTTGGTGATGCCGAAGAGGATGCCGAACGTCATGAGGAAGCTACCCACAAGCAGCTCGAGCGATCCGAGATTCATGTCACGGAGGTAATAGCGATAGACCAGACGCTTGCCGAAATTGCGCAGGTTCTTGAGCAGGAAAGGCAGCAAGACGCGGCCGACGCGCAAATTGCTGACCTCATCGGCATAGGTCGCGCGGATCGGGATGTCGAGCACGACGGCACCCACGAGATAGAGCCGGAACAACATGTCGGTCTCGAAGAAAAACCGCCGGTCGATCTTGTCGAGCGGCAGCAATTCGAGCGCGGCGTTGCCGATGGCAGTATACCCGTTTGTCGGGTCGAACAGCGTCCAGTAACCACTCGAGAGCTTGGTTAGGAACGAGAGGATGGCGTTGCCGAAGACGCGCACCTTCGGCATTCCGCGGACATCTTCCACGTTGAAGAAACGATTTCCCTTGGTATAGTCCGCCTGCCCCGCGAGGATTGGACCGACGAAGCGCCGCAGCAGCCCCGGGTCCATTTGCCCATCGCTGTCGATCTTCACCACGATATCGGCGCCTTTGCTGAGCGCCACCCGATAGCCATGGATCATCGCGCCGCCGACGCCGAGATTTACCTCGTTGCGAACCACGAGCACGCGCGGATCCGTGCAATTCTTTTCGATGTGGCCTCCAGTCCCCATCGGGCACGCATCATCGACGGCGACAATCAGGAAGACTTCGGGGCCGATCTTGACGATGACGTCTAGAACGTGCTTCTTCGACTTGTAGCACGGCAGAACAACAGCAATGCGTTGGCCCATTTGCGCCTCGAACGAATCCAAATGCGCTGTTCCGGCGGATTGAGATCATTCGGTTGGACTGAGAACATCGGTGATCACCCCGCGCACCTCGCTACACCACAATATCGGGAGCCTTGCAACTTCGCGCCGACTCGATGGAGCGCGATGCCGAGCGCCGCAGAGTTGAGGGGGTTGATGGGGTGAACCCAAATGGGACGTACGACGCAGCTGAGCGCTCGGTCGGGCGTGTGCCGCGCGTGTTTGTCGCGACGGCGCTTGCCGGATCGACGCTGGCCATCGCATGGGGCGTTACGCACTCGCCGATCGCGATCTCGCAGCCCTGGAACGCCGGTGCGATCAAGCAATGCCTCGCACTTTGTCTCGGCGTGGTGATCGCCGCGTCGCTCGCGGGCGTTGCAGAGTGGTATTGGCACCTGCGCGCCGAGCTGACGCTGCTCGCGCTGTTCCTGGTGGTCTGCGCGATCCTTTTCGGGCCCCTTCCCGTCCTCTCCGTCGCCCTCTTCCTGGTCGCATCCCTCATCCTCGGCGGATGGCTGATGACACCGCTCGCCGGACACGATCCGCTTCCGCTTCCGCTTCCGCTTCCGCTTCCGCTTCCGCTTCCGCTTCCGCTTCCGCTTCCGCTTCCGCTTCCGCTTCCGCTTCCGCTTCCGCTTCCGCTTCCGCTTCCGCTTCCGCTTCCGCTTCCGTTGCTGCTCGCACTCGGTGTCGCGATCTATGGGATGATCTTTAGCCTTCTTGCGCCATTGCGGGTCAATGGACCAATGTTGCACGCGGCACTGGTACTCGCCCCGTTGCTGGTCGCGCCGGTATTGCCTCGTTCAAGGGAGATGCTGGTCAAGCTCGTCGCGAATGTTGGGGCGATGAAACCGCGCGCCGGATCCGTCAGCGCACTCGGTGCGACCGGTCTCCTCGCCTTTGCCTCAATTGCGATACTGCACGCGTGCTTTGCGGCGCTTCCCGAGCGCTATTGGGACGCGATGGTCATGCACCTCTACATACCGTCCTACGTGTCGGGAAACCGGACGTGGGATTTCGACGCCGACAGCTATGTCTGGGCCTACATGCCCGCCGCCGTCGACTGGTTATACACTCATTTCTTCCTGCTCGGCGGAGAATTCAGCGCGCGCCTCTATAACCTCTCCGCCTTCATGCTGCTTTGCGCGGTGCTCTACAGCATGGCGCGGCGCTGCGTCAGTGCCGACGTCGCGATCTGGTTTGTCACCTTGTTCGCCGCCATGCCCATCGCTTTCCTGGAGAGTTCCACGCTCTTCATCGAGCATACCGTGGCGCTCTGGATCACGGCCGCCGGCGGAATGGTCCTGATCTCCGACCTGAAGCCGGATGTGAGGCATGTCGTCGCGACCCTCGTCTTCCTGGCGATAGCATCGATGTCCAAGCTGCCCGGCGCCGTCGCGGCGGCAATTATCGGACCGCTCGTTCTTGTGCTTTTCCTGAAGCAGCGCCCGCCCCGTCGTCAAATCGTGTTGAGCCTGATCGCCGTCGGCGCCCTGGGGCTGATCGGCTGCTTCCCTTATATCTTCGCGTGGGTCCGCACCGGAAATCCCTTATTTCCTTTCTATAATGATATCTTCAAGTCGCCGTTTTTCCCCCCTGTGTCGTTTCAGGACACGCGCTGGGTTGGTCATCTCGACTGGCGGCTGCTTTACGACGCTACTTTTTTTTCAGGGCGCTTCCTTGAAGCCGAATCGGGCGCACTGGGGCTGACTGCCATCCTTCTGGTTCCGCTGGCTGGTGCGGCGCTGCTTGTTCGCCCCGAGCGGCGGCTCCTCGTGACCTTCCTGGTCGGGCTGTGCGTTGCCGTTCCGATCGTGCTCCAAATTCAATATCTGAGATACATCTACCCGCTATTTCCGCTGCTCTTCCTTCCGGCGGCTCTCGCGTTGCAGATGCTCACGCAATCCGATCTGGCTCGGCGCCTCGCGCCGGTTGCGCTCGTCGCCGTTTCGGCGTTTGATGTTTACAAAGCCCCTGCTGCCGGCTGGCTTCTCTACAATCCTGATTTCAAGATTATCTTCGCCGCAACGAAGCGGCGCGAGCTCGAAATCGCGATCGCACCCGAACGGCTGGCCAACACGTTCATCAATTCCCGTGCTGGACCTCGCGCGCGCGTTCTCTACACCGGCGTCCCTTACGGAGCACTCTTACAGGGCAAGGCCCTATATACGGACTGGTACAACATTCGGCTCTCGGAAGCGATCACCAAGCTTGGCACGGCGGATCAAGCGGAACAGCTGCTGGAAAAATGGAAGGTCACGTACGTCATTCAAGACGATAGCATCCCAATTGCCGGCCAAGCTCTCGTCGGGCAGTATCTCGCCGCACATTATCGGCCAATTGCACAGTTCGGACGAGCTCTTGTCTACGAGCTGAGCGCGGAGTCGCGATCGCCTGCGGCGGGAGAGTGAGGCGGCTCCGCCACGGTTATGCACCGTTGCAGCTCCGGGACATCGCGCGCGATCAGCTCAATTGCGACGCGCCGGGACAGAGAGCGCCCAAGATAGTCCAGGCCTGCCAATTGCTTCGATGAAGACATCTGCGGATCTTGAACAATCTTCGTGATGACATTAGCCATCCGCGCGGGTTCGTCGCAGATTTCGACAATCTCGGCCCCGCACGGAATGCCTTGCGTTCCGGTCGAGGTCGTCACCACGGGAACGCCGAAGCTGATCGCTTCGAGAACCTTGCCCTTCACGCCCGCGCCATAGCGAAGCGGAACGATGGTGACGTCCACCATCGTGTACAAGAGGTGCAGCATCGCGTCGGAGATAAATCCCGTCACCGAGATCGAGGGCCCCTTGAGCGCGAGAATTTCAGCGGGAGGGTGCGAACCGACGACACAGAATTTGGCATCCGGAACTGTCCGAAGCACCAGTGGCCACACCTTTTCGACAAACCAGAGAACTGCATCGGAATTGGGGGGATGACGAAACCCGCCAACATAGAGAATCAGCTTGCTTGCCTGACGCTGCTCCGACCGGATCCGCTCTCTGGTTTCTTTCAATCGCTCCTCATCGAACAGGAAGATCGGGATCGCGATGGCGCGCTTGTCAGGGTACACCGAGCGAACAAAGTCGCGCTCTTCATCCGAGTAGTAGAAGATGACGTCGGATTTCTTCCAGACATCCAGTTCCGTATGCTCCATTCGGTCTGCCTCGACCTGCGCCTTGCGACTGCCGGTGGTGGCGAATTCGCGCTTGAGCCGATGGAAATGTATATCCACTCCAAAAAACAGGATACGCGCCCTGGTGCGCTCCTTGATGCGATCGATGAACGCGCTCGCCACGTCCGGGCGGCTCAGCAGCGCATATGCAAGCTCGTCGCCATTCTCCCGAAGCCAATCTTCAAATGCAGGTTCACGCCCGCCATGTCGATAGATCACCTCGACCCCGATGCTCTGAAGCGCGGTCGTGTAGAGCCCTCTGTGCTGCAAATCGTGGGGCCAGAATACAACATGAAAGCCGGCCTCGACGAACAACTTAATGTAGTCAAACATCGCGCGGGAGCCGGAATCGTGGTCCGGCTCCGGCACCTGATGATCGACGATGAGGATGCTGGGCCGATCGCTGCTTCGGTTGCATGCGACGGCGCCGCGCATGCCCGGCCTGAAATGCTCGCGCTCCAGGACGGCATTCCAGCGCTGCAAGAACCTCGTGCGGTTGCGGACTTGATAGCTCTTGATGCCGCCTGCAGTGTTCCTTCCGTGGCTGACCCCTTCGTGATGGATGACCTGCGAAAGCGGCTGATAGAGCACTTTGCGTCCCGCTGCTCTCACCCGGAACGCAAGGTCAACATCCTCGTAGTAGGCGGGCGTATAGATCGGATCGAAGCCTCCAAGACTGTCCCATACGGACTTGAGCAGTGCGATGGCGGCTCCCGAGATGTAGTCGACGGGGCGCAGATAATTATATTGCGGCGCATCAGCGGCCTGACCTCGACCGAAATTCCATCCCGTTCCGTCGTTCCAGATCACCCCGCCGGCCTCCTGCAGAGTGCCGTCGGAATTCAGTAGCTTGGAACCGACAAGCCCGATTGTGTCGTCGGAAAACAATTGCTCCAGCAATGGATCGAGCCAGTTCGGAAGTACGATCGTGTCGTTGTTGAGAAGCACCAGCGCGCGACCACGTGCCTGCGCGGCCGCGCGATTGCAGTTTTGCAGGAACCCGCAATTCGACTCGCTGCGCAGCAACCGCACGGGGCCGCCGAGCAACTCAATGATGCTGGCGGTCGCGTCGTTCGACGAATCGTCGGCGACCACAAGCTCCATCGTATAGCGGGAACCAGCCGATAGGATCGCGTTGAGACAGCAAAGCGTGTGCATAAGCTTGTTGTGAACTGGGATAATGATCGAGACATCACAAGTCTCGTGGCCAGCCTGACGACCGGCAAGGCGTCTCGTCGCGTCGATCAGCTTGATGATCTTCGGCTCCGCCGCAAAGTTCCATGCAGCCAGGTGTGCGTCGCCATGCGCAGCCACGACCCCCAGCAGCTGGCGGACCCACTCCGTTTCGGCGGGATTCGTAGGATCGATGGGTTGGCTCGGATCTTCAATCAATACGCTCGTCTCGCCGTCAGCCCGCCTGACGCGTCTGCCTGCTCCCCACGTCGCGCGCCCTTCTGCCGCTCCGTAGGTGAGGTAGTGAACAAGCGGATTTTGTTTTGCTGCCGCGACATCTGCATTCTCGGCCAGATACCGGGCCGACGAGAACTCGGAGCTCGGATCTCGCCCCTCCACTCCCCCATGGCTCAGGAAATGATCGAGCGGATCGATCCCGGCCGAAACAATGTCGGGATATTGTCGGAGATACCACTCGCCACTGAACAGGCCCGACTTCGCAACACGCGCTTTATCCCGGGGATCATTGCGACCCTTGGGTAGCTGCCCAGCGCCGAAGGCCCGCAGCGCCTTGCCGAGGACCCGTCCAGCTCGCTTGATGTAACGAAGTCTTCGAAGGTCCTCCTCGGCTTTGCGGAGTTCTGCACGCGTCTGCGCCAGCTGGCCGATGGCGTCATCAAGCGCGCTCGATGCCTGCTCTAACTGCTGTGTCAGGTCATCCCGCTGCTGTGTCAGGTCATCCCGCTGCTGTGTCAGGTCATCCCGCTGCTGTGTCAGGTCATCCCGCTGCTGTGTCAGGTCATCCCGCTGCTGTGTCAGGTCATCCCGCTGCTGTGTCAGGTCATCCCGCTGCTGAGTCAGGTCGTCCCGCCGGTTCGCTAAATCTTCGAGCGCCAGAGACCCAGTAAACGAACTGCCGAGCTGGGCGAAGAATGAGCGCACGATCTCCGTGAGCTGTCTGTCCCGCGACGTCGCAAAAAGCCAATCCAAGTCATTGGCGAAGGTATCGCCGACCCCAAGCACTCCCAAGCCGTTGCCATGAAGGAATGAGAAGCTCTGATGGTCGTGCGATAGCTCCTCCCAGAGACGCCACACGCCAAACCTCTGCTCGCGAACATTGATATCGTGGAAGAGAATGACGGCCGGCCTACGGAGCTTGGGTAACCAGGTATCGAAATCGTGCCGCACCGCCTCGTAGGTGTGCAGCCCATCGATGTGCAGGAGATCGATCGAGCCTTCCGCGAAATGCACAGTCGCTTCGTCGAACGTGCTGCGCACGAGCCTTGAAAAGGATCCGTAACGCGCGTCGTGATAGAGGGACAGCTCCTCGTAGACCTCCGGACCATAGAAGCTCGCATGCTCGTCACCTGCCCAGGTATCGACGGCGTAGCACTGGCTGGAGAGTTTCAGCTGCTTGATGGCCTGCAGGAACGCACAATATGAGTTACCGGCATAAGTGCCGAGTTCGACAAACGTGCGCGGCCTCTGGACATCGGCAAGCCAGAAGGCAAATGGAATGTGCTCTTGCCAGGCCGCCGGCGCGACCAGCCGGGCCGGCCGCTCGAAGACGATGCTTCGCATGAGAGGCGATGGAACCACGGTCGATTCGCCAGGGCTGTACATCACACCGGCCTTAGGCTTGCCCGTCAACGGTTCGCGACTTGTCCGGCCGCTCATTCGGGAACAGCACGTAGTGATACATTTGCATAGCCTCATCCACGCTCCCGACGCACTTTATTTGCCCGTGGTACATGACGATGGCTTTGTTGCAGAAGCGGCGAACCAGCTCGGCTGAATGCGAGGCTAAAACGAGAATTCCGGCGCGCCGGATGAACTGATCGAGGCGCTCATTCGCCTTTTCGAGGAAGTTGGCGTCACCTGCGGCGATACCTTCGTCGAGCAGCAGGATGTCAGGATCGATGCAAGTCGCCATCGCAAAGGCGAGCCGGGCCTGCATTCCAGCCGAATAGGTTCGCACCGGGAAACCGAGGAATTGTCCAAGCTCGGTGAATTCGGCAACGGCATCACGCCGCCTCATGATCTCCGCCCGTGTCAGTCCGAGATAGAGGCCGCGTAGCACAATATTCTCGTAACCGGTACTTTCTGGATCGATCCCGAGGTTCACATCGAACATCGGCGTGACGCGGCCGTCCACCCGCACCCAGCCGGAGGCAGGTTGGAAGATGCCGGCCAACACCCGCAGAAGGGTCGTCTTGCCAGCGCCGTTGTGTCCGATGAGCGCGACCCGGTCCCCGTCTTGGAGCGTAAACGACACATTATCCAGCGCCTGCACGATAACGTGGTTCGCAGCGCGGCCGATACGACCTCCGGTTGTAGCGGCCAGCACCACGTTTTTGAATGATCGATTCCCTGCACAGTAGATCGGGAAGACGATGGAGACATTGCTCAATTCGATTGACGCCATGGCACTCGGTCACACCCAAAAAGCGATGCGCGCGCGATAACGCGAGAAGAAAGAGATCGACAAAAGGGCACAGATCACGTTCAATCCAGCCACGACACCCCAGAAGTACCACGGAGGTGTTTGACTAAGGAGGGGCATACGGATGACGTCAAGGAGATAGTAAAGCGGATTGAGGTGAGCGAATAACTCGCGATTGGAAGATGCCGTTGGAATCCAGAAGACCGGTGTAAGAACGAACGCCACCTGCATGATGCTTCCGACGATGGGCGGGACGTCTCGAAATCGTGCGCTCAGGGCGCCGAGGATCAGACCGATCCAGACGCCGTTGAGGACAAGGAGGAACAATCCCGGGAGCACAAGCAACATGTTCCAGCTGAGCGGCACCTGCGCTAAAACAAGAACGATCACATAGATACTCATGTTGTGAGCGAAGATGATCAGATTGCGCCAGATCATCTTATAGACATAGATGCTGAGCGGCGCGCGCAGTTGCAAAATCAATGATGACGAACTAATGAAAACATCCGCGCTTTCTGTCACAATGGTGGAAATCAGAGTGAAGACGATCATCCCTGTCGCGACATAAGGCAGGTAGTCCCCAAGATTTTGCCCAAAGAGACCGCCATAGAGAAAAGTAAGACCACCTACCATAAGGCCCATGCTCAGCGTGAGCCAGAACGGGCCAACAATGGATCGGCGATAGCGTTGGCGGATGTCGTGCCAGCCTAGTGCCCCCCAGAGTTCCCAGAGCTTCAGGCCAGAAATCAAATCGCCGATCGCATATGGAATGCTGCCACGGACGGAATCGGCGGCTAGAGGAGCAGCTTGAACTGCGATCATCGGCGGCAAACTTAGCTCAGGATGCAACACAAGAGGGCGCGCCGCATCGCGACGCGCAGCCGCGTGATCCATGCCCATGTCGCGGGCGCGGCGTCAAAACATTAAATTCAAAGCTCAATCGACATTTCCTGCTGTTGCAGTGTCGTACCGGGTTCGCTGAGGTTGCGCAAGCGGCTACGCCGGACCGAGCACGCGCCGCACCCCGCTGAAGGGCGCTTATCCTGCCCTGGCTGTGCCATGGCATCGGGGGGAGCGAAATAAGGCACCTGTTCGGCCGGGTTGCCCCGCAGCGCCCGCGCCGCGGGCCAAATTTCCGCATCAGCAAGTGATGGCTCTGCTCTCGCGGAGCTTGCAGTTCTCCTCAAATATTCCAAGTCGGCCTCCAGACGCGGATCGCGCTGCGCCGATCTGGGGCCGGTGATGCGGAGATAGCGCATCAAAGCGGTCAATCTGGCCTTCCAGCCGTGCGCTGCGGAATTTCCACTATCACCGATCTTCACCCAATCATAGTCGAGTCGACGCAGAGTCCGGAGTATTGCAATCTTCAGGAGGCGTGGCGGCATGGAACTATTGATTTCCCGTCGCGATCGGCCTGTAGCAGTCGGAGATAGTGATTCAATCGGATCGATGCCGACATGAGAAATGGAAGATCAAAGCCATTAGACACCGCGCCGATTGAATGCAAGATGGCTCCTGCCCTGATAACTTTAAGGAAGGCTAAAGTTGCGTTCTGCGTCTTTACAACACCAGCCACCAGGTCCGACGGATATGCGCCTATCGCCAGCCGCTTCGCATTATGGCTGAGATGACCATTCCGGCGCGTGTCCATCCCTCGTTTCCAGCCCTCGAGGGCTTTGACCTTGTAGGTATGGACGTCCTCACCCGGCGATGCGAAGCACCGATCCAGGTCGTTCATCCCGATCCGATGTTCCAGGTTACGTTGACGCCGCAAAAGCCTGCTGGTCGCGGCTGGCATCAACTCACGATTGGGTTTTCGCCTGACGGCATCGTCGATGTGGTCGCCCAAATCTACTTCGCGGACGGAGAGAGTTTCTGGCAGCGACTGCCGGCGCTCCATCGCAACTATTTCGTCGTGTATATCCGCTGCAATAGTCCGCTCAAGCACATTCGGTTTCTCATCAGCGGCTCCGGCCACCTCATGCAGCCGACGCAATTTACGTTCGGACGGGTTAATCGAGCGTTATTTCTTTTGAGACTTGCAAGCAGATTGCATCATATTATCAAGCGCGATGGACTAGCTGCCATCGGGACGATTGCACAGGCTGCTTTCCGGCTAACCCGGCCCGGGACCGTCATCATGGCGCGCGGATCCGCGGCAGTCCCGCAGGAGGCGCCGTACGGCACATGGATTCGGGTTTTCGACGAAGCTCCGCAACGCGACCGGGCGCGCCATGTCGAGCGGCAGCAGACTCTGCAGCGCCATCCGTTGTTCTCGATCCTCGTAATCGTGCAAACTTCCGATTCAGCCGCATTGGAGCGACTGACACGCACGCTCGCCGAGCAAGTGTATCCGCAATGGGAATTAATCATTGCCGCACCGGGCGAGCTTGTCGACGTGGTTACCGAGAAGCTATCCCGGCAATTCCAAAACCACACATTGCTTGTCACTACGCATCAAGCCGACCGCGCCGCCACGCTGAATAACCTCGCCTCCAGATCGTCAGGCGATTTTCTTGTTTCGGTGCCGACCGATGCGGTGCTCCGGTCAAATGCCCTGCTTGAACTGGCACTCACGCTTGATGCCTACCCGGAAGCGCAGGTGATCTATTCGGATGAGGATCAGATCGGAAAGGACGGCCAGCGACAAAATCCTTCCTTCAAGCCGGCGTGGTCACCGGATGTGTTCGACGTTTCCGACTATTTGGCAAATTTAACGGCTCTGCGGCGCCAAGCCGTTTTGGCCGTGAGCGGATGGAGGAGCGATTTCGCAGGGGCGGCTGATTACGATCTAAAAATGCGTATCATCGACCGGATCGCGCCGAGCACGATCGTGCACCTCGCAAAAATCCTGGTGCACACCTCCGCCGAACTTCCTCCCGAGATGCTCAGCCAAAAAGCGCGCGCGCCGGTCGAAGACACGATCCGGGATCATTGCCTACGGCGCAATCTGAACGCCGATGTCGTCTGGCCGGAAGCGGCGGCGCAGCCGCGGTTGCGATACCGTATTTCCGGATCAACTCCCCTTGTATCGCTTCTCATTCCTACGCGTGACCGTGCCAACATTCTCGAAAGCTGCGTTCGCTCGATCCTTGCGCGGACGAATTACCAGCCATACGAAATTCTGATCATCGACAATGATTCGCGTGAGCCCGCCACGCATCAACTGTTCTCAAAACTCCGCGCTGAACCTTCAATTCGTATTCTGAAGCATCATGGCCCTTTTAATTTCGCCGCGCTCAACAACGCCGCCGCGCGCCAGGCCAAGGGCTCCATCATCGGCCTCATCAACAACGATATCGAGGCCAAGGACGGTGGATGGCTTGCCGAAGTCGTAACGTTGGCCCTGCGCGATGAGGTCGGCTGCGTCGGCTGCAAGCTGCTTTACCCCGAATTCGCGGATCCAGCACGCCGGCGTTCAACTCGGTCCCGGCGGCCTCGCCGGTCATGGTCATCGCTTCGCTGCCAGCAATTCCGCCGGATACATGAACCGATTGCACATGGTGCAGAACGTGAGCGCAGTCACTGCCGCATGCCTTTTTATCCGCAAGGGGATATACGACGAAGTCGGCGGAATGGACGAGGTAGACTTGAAGATCGCTCTTAATGACGTCGATCTTTGCCTTAAGGTCAGAGAAGCCGGATACCTCAATCTCTGGACCCCCTTCGCCGAGTTGATTCATCACGAATCAGTCAGTCGCGGGCAGGACTTTACCCCCGCCAAAGCGCAGCGGCTGTTGGCCGAAATCAATGCGTTCAGACGACGCTGGGGGGCGGCGTTGTTTTTCGATCCATATTATTCTCCGAACTTGACCAACGACCGGGAGGATTTCTCGGTGCGAACGCGCTGACATCTCGTTCCAACGATCAGCGACCAAGATTGCATTGGACAGGCGTTGCAATTATCTTCCCGTGCCGGACGAGGCCAACAAAGGCCCCTTCCGCCGGTCATTGATAACAATCTGGAAGCCAAAATATGGGTGTCGATGTCGTTTGCTCGTAAGCATCTCGACGAGGCCAAGCTCATCATTGATGCACTTGATGTCGAGATCCTCGAACGGATGGCTGCACTGTTAGCGGCCGCCCGCTCGAAAGGCGCACGCGTGTTCTTCCTCGGCGTCGGCGGCGGTGCCGGCAATTGCTCGCACGCGGTCAATGATTTTCGCAAGATCGCCGGCATTGAATGCTACGCGCCGACCGACAATGTTTCCGAGCTCACCGCACGCACCAACGACGAGGGCTGGGAAACGGTCTTTGTCGAGTGGCTCAAAGTGAGCCGGCTGCCGTCGCAGGACGTCATCTTCGTGTTCTCGGTCGGTGGCGGCAACCTGGAGAAGAACGTTAGCCCCAATCTGGTGCGTGCGCTGCAATACGCCAAGGAGGTCGGCGCGACCATTCTCGGCGTCGTCGGCCGCGACGGCGGCTACACGGCCAAGCTCGGCGATGCCGTCTGCATTATTCCAACCGTCAATCCGGAAGCCATTACCCCCCACTCCGAAGCGTTCCAGGCGGTGGTCTGGCACCTCCTGGTCACCCACCCAGCGCTCAAGGTACGCCAGACCAAGTGGGAAGGGGTACGTTGACCTTGGCGGCCATGGTGAGGGCGGTATTTCTCGATCGTGACGGCGTCCTCAACGAGGCTCCGGTCCGCGATGGAATCTCACTTTCGCCGATGACGGTTGCTGAAGTCGTCATTCCCCCCGATGTTCCCGGTGCATTGGAGCGGTTGCGGCAACAGGGATTTCGCCTGGTCATGGTTACCAACCAGCCCAATATCGTCCGCGGCGTTCAATCGCGCGACGCGGTCTATGCGATCAACGACCACTTGCGGGCCTGCTTGCGGCTTGACGCGGTCGAGACCTGCGAGCACGACGACGCTGACAATTGCGACTGCCGCAAACCCAAGCCCGGGATGCTGCTGAGGGCTTCCGCGCGCGACCAGATCGCGCTGAAAACAAGCTTCCTCGTGGGGGATCGCTGGCGCGATATCGAAGCTGGGCGTACCGCCGGCTGCCGGACCATCCTGATCGGAAATGGCGACAGTGAGGGCCTGAAATCGCCGCCGCCCGATACGGTCGTCCGCACACTCAGCGAAGCTGCCGATTGGATCCTGACCCGTCGTGAAAGCGGAACAGCGCAATGAAGACTGTGAGCGAACTCAAGATACAGATTTTCGCCGACGGCGCCGACAAAGCCGGCATGCTCGAAATGTACCGCAATTCCTACATCAAGGGTTTCACCACCAATCCGACGCTGATGCGTAAGGCCGGCATTGCCGATTATGAGGCGTTCGCCCGCGACATCGTTTCAGCCATCCCGAACCGTCCGATCTCCTTCGAGGTCTTCGCCGACGATTTCGGCGAGATGGAGCGCCAAGCCCGGCGCATCACGACATGGGGTCAGCACGTGTCGGTGAAAATCCCGATAACGAATACCAAGGGCGAAAGCTCGATGCCGCTGGTGCGCAAGCTCTCGGCCGACGGTATCGGGCTCAACGTCACCGCGATTTTCACGCTCGACCAAGTGCAGGCTGTCGTCGATGCGGTGCGCGGCGGCGCGCCCTGTTACGTTTCGGTATTCGCCGGCCGCATCGCGGATTCGGGCCTCGATCCGGTACCCATCATGGCGGCTGCCGTCGAGCGATTGCGCGCCGCGCCGAACACGCAGCTGATCTGGGCAAGCCCACGCGAATTGCTCAACATTTTCCAGGCCGACGAGATTGGCTGTCACGTCATCACTGTCACGAATGATATCCTGAAGAAGCTGTCGCTGGTCGGCAAGGACCAAGGCACGTATTCGCTCGACACCGTGAAGATGTTCTACGAAGACGGCAAGGCCGCGGGCTACAAGCTCTGAGCGCTATGGCGGAACAGCGCGTCGGTTTCGCCCAATCCTTCCGCTGAACCGATTTCGTAGAAGCGGGTTGCGACCTCGTAACCGGCGAGCTCGCCCCTCTGCGCAAGGTCCGCATAGACTCGCGAAAGATCGAGCGGCGTTTCCGCCGGCATAGTGGCGATCAGACTGGCTTTGGTGATGCTCAACCCCCAATCGATGTGGCGCATTTGTTCGCGGCGATGTTCCTTGTCATGCACCAGGATGCGGCCGTTTTCGAACCAGATGTTGCTTCGGTCCCATTGGTCATCGTTGCGATAGACAGTCATCAACGCCGGCTTGCCGCTCGCGCGAAACGCGTCGACGATCGGAGCAAACGCGGTATCGAGCCAGCTATCTCCGTACATGACGAGGAATTCCGTGCCGAGCTGGCCGAGCGCGCGGCGCAAAGCGCCGCCAGTCCCGAGCAACTTGGTCCCGTCATAGCTGTAAGTGACTGCAATGCCGAACCGGCTGCCGTCGTTGACAAAGGCCTCAATCTGCTCGCCAAGGTAGCCGACGCACAGAACGGCGCGGGACACGCCCTCACGCCGCAATAAGCGCAACTGGTGCGCGATAAAGGGTTCGCCCGCGACATCGATCAGGGCCTTGGGCAGTTGCAATGTGCGGGGCCTCAGCCGGGTGGCGAGGCCGCCCGCCAAGAGAGCGAGAGACGGCATCTGCGTCATTGCACTAGCGTCTTGGTACCTTCGAAATCGAAACGAAGGCGGACCTCCTCGAGGCCGGCTTCGCGCATGGCATGGCGGACGCGTTTCTTGTCTTCGGTGTAGAACATGAGGAAGCCGCCGCCGCCGGCGCCGATCAGCTTGCCGCCCACAGCCCCGTTGCGCGAAGCGAGATCATACCACTTGTCGATTTCCGGATTTGACATGGCGCCGGAGCGCTTCTTCTTGTGCTGCCAATGCTCATCCATCAGCACACCGAATTTGTGGAGGTCGCCGGCTTCGAGGGCCTTGAGCTGCCGCATGCCGAGAGCCTTGACGTAGTGCAGGTGCTCGGTAATTGCGGAATCTTTCGGCTTTGGACTTGTCATCTTGGTCCTTCAGGATTGTCGAGGCCGACCGCGATGTCCCGGTAAAAAACATCACCAAGCCGTCTTCCAGGTTGTGCAGCGTCTCCGCTGGGATCGGCGCGGGCCACACGTCGACCTTGTCGTTCTTGTTGAAGCGGAAGCAGGTCACGCCGCCATAAGCCGAGATGAATTGGTCCTGTTTGCCGATCGGCTCGCCCAGCCTGTCGATTTCGATATGGCAGGCCTGTTCAGCAAGCATCTGCGGACTGACGATATTTTTCTGATACGCATGCAACGCGCGCAACAATGCGGTTGTAAAGCTTCCGGATGAGCCGAGGCCGGTACCCGCCGGAATGTCGGCCATGCTGGCGATCTCGAGGCGCTTGCACTCGACGTCCAGCATTTTCAGCGCCTCACGGATGATGGGATGCTGGATTTCGTCGACCGATGTGACGGATTCAAGCTTCGAATACTTCACGATGAGATAATCAACAAACGTCATGTGCAGCGTGATGTAGACATAACGGTCGATCGCCGCTGCGATGAGGAAACCCTCGTGCTCGCGATAATAGGACGGCAGATCGGTGCCACCGCCGCCGAGCGTTATTCGTAGTGGGCTGCGCGCGATGATCATGAGCCACGCCTGCGGTATGCCGCTTCAATGATACCAAGAACCGCACATGCATCATCAACGTCCGCAATACTCGCCGTCGCGCTCGCCTGATCCGACTTAAACGCAGCAAACTCGCTCGCCCACGAGGCATCCGACATCGGATAGTCCCACACGGTTGTTTCGGGCGGTCCCATTTGCGGCAGCATCTTGTGAAAGGTCAATCGCTCGCTGCCGTAGCTGCCGCCGAGCCCCTCGACCGTGAGCTTGCCGTCCCGGCCCGTGATTTCAAACGAGAAGGTGTTCTTCCATTCCGTCCAGGTCGCATGTAGCCAAGCCATTTCTCCACGCTGCCCGCGCAATGCCAAAAAACAATTGTCCTCGACGTCCATTTTCCAGAAGTACGTCGGCGTCGCGGCATAATCCAGCGTCAGGTCGCCGAGGAACCAGCGCGACAAATCGATCAGGTGGGCGCCCTGGTCAATGAGCTCGCCGCCGCCGGATATCACCCTGTTGCACCGCCATTCTTGCTCGTAGCCAACGCGCCCGCCATGCCCATAGCGGGCGCGAATGTAATACAGCGGCCCTACCGCACCGGACTCCACCATTTTTTTCGCCGCCAGGAGGCCCGGATGGAAGCGGTGATTGTATCCTGCTTTGACCGAGACGCCGCGCTGCCGTGCGGCATCGCGGACCGGGATGAGTTCCTGCAGACCGCGGGCCGCCGGCTTCTCAACGAGTACGCGCTTATCGTTGTTGACGGCGGCCAGCGCGATCGCGCGCAAGACCGTCGTGGCTGGTGGCAACGACAATTGCGTCGACGTCGCTGTCGACCACTTTTCGCCAGTCTGCTACGGCCGCGGCGCCATAGCGCGCGGCGAGGGCGCGGGCGCGGTCAAGACTGGAATCGCACACCATCGCGACCTGGTCTTCGCCAATGGCTGCCGCGCGCTTTTGGCCAATGAGGCCGCAGCCGATTATGCCGATGCGCATCGATCAATCATCCCATTTTCGGCCGCGGTCGGCCGGCACGATCCGTCTGAGCGTATAGATATCCGTTGCGTCGAGCTCCTTGGCACGCTCCTGCAAGGTCGTCCATTTGTCCCATGTTGCTGCGATCAATCTGCCGGTAATGCCGTTACTCTCGTCCGACGCGAGATAGGTCGCGAGCCCGGCGCCGACCGAAAGCGGCGTGCCTCCCTGCTGTTTGGTCTTGATCATGCGTTCGTGGAAGTCAGCGCCGACCTTGTCAGGCCCCGCGCCCAAAACCTCGTCCAGCAACCTCGTGTCGAGCGCTCCAGGGGCAATGGCGTTGATATCGATGCCGTGGACCTTGAGATCGTGCGCCAAGGATTCGGTAAAGCGGACGACCGCCGCCTTTGATGCGGCGTAACTCGTCATGCGCGGCAGTGGATTTGTCGCGCCGCCCCCTGACAGATTGATGATCTTGCCGGATTTCTGACGAATCATGATCGGCGTGACGGCACGGCAGGCATAAACAAGCCCAAGCAAATTGATATTGATCGCCTCGACCCATTGGTCCCAGTCGACCTCGTGGGTCGGGCCGAGCGGGCCATAAATGCCAGCATTGTTGACCAGGATGTCGATGTGGCCAAAGGCGTCCAGCGCGCCTTCGACGACCTTGTCGACATCGTCGCGTTTCGAGACATCCGCCGGCTGCGCCAATACTTTTTGACCGTCGCGCGCCATGGCTGATAGTCGCCGCTCGACTGCCCGGACCGCGGTCGTGTTGCGCGCGCACAAAAATACCGAGGCCCCTTCCATAACGAAATGCTTGGCGATCTCCTCGCCCAAGCCCTGGCTCGCTCCGGTGATGATCGCGCAGCGCCCCGCCAATCGCATCATGGTTTCCCCACGCTCATGTAGGACGATTGCGGAGCGCCCTTGAATGTCGCCGCGAGAAAGCCATTCGGATCGCAAACCAGCGGAGCGGGCATCGCGTCGAGCCAAGCGGCGAGATCAATGGATCTGAATTCGGGCCACTCGGTTGCGATGATCGCTGCGTCGGCGCCGGACAATGCCGCTTCGGCGGTTGGTGCCAGCGCGACGAAGCCTTTGAACTCGTCCGGCAGATGGCGGACGGCCGGATCGAAAGCCCGCACGCGGGCGCCGAGACCGGCCAGTTCGCGGCAAACCTCGATCGCGGAGGACCGCCGCAGCGTGTCGGTTCCCGGCTTGTAGGCGAGGCCGAGCACGGCCACAGTCCGGCCGGAAACGCTGCCGAGCCGCTCCACAAGCCGCCGCACCGGCCAGTGCTTATGCGCCTCGTTGCTCGGCATCACGCCCCTGATCAGCGGCAAATCCAAGCCCTCACGGCGGCCAATCGTGTCCAGGAAAACGATATCTCGCGCCAGCGTGCCGCCGGCGAAGGCCGCGCCCGGTTTGATGTAGGCGCGCGGGCCGATACGAGGCTCAAGCCGCAAGGCACGCTCGACCTCGGCGGCGTCGGCGCCCACACGCTCGCACACGGTCGCAATTTCGTTGGCGAATGTCACAGATGTTGCCAGGAACGCATTGACGCCGTGCTTGACCATCTCGGCGGATTCAATCGAGAGCCACAGCACCTGACGCGTGAAATTATCGAGTAGCGGCTGCAGCAGCTGCCGCACCCGTTCGCTTTCGCAGCCGACGATGATGCGTTCCGAATTCTTGAAAATCTCAATGGCGTTGCCGAGCCGGAGATTTTCCGGCGAATAGGCGAAGTGACAAACTTTCTGCGGAAACCGCGCGCTGAAAGCCTTCGCCGCCGCGCGCGTGCTGCCGACCGGAAGCTGCGAGGAGATGAGCAGCACCGCGTCGTCCTTGAGATACGGGAAGACCCGCTCGATTGCCGAATGAACGAAGTCGGTATTCGCGACGTCGTTATCGTCGACCGGCGTGTCGATTGTCACCCAGACCAGGTCGCATGCCGCGGCCTGCCCGAAGTCGCTCGAAAACGTAAGCCTGACCCTGCTCCGCGCCCCTACGCAGCAGGTCGTCGAGCCCGGGCTCGAACAGCGGCGCGCGGCCGGCGTTCAAGCCGGCAACGGCCGCAGCCTCCGGATCGATGCCGATCGTCCGGTAGCCCGCGTCGGCAACGCAGGCCGCAGTGACGCAACCCAAATGCCACAAACCCAATACGCAGACGGCCGTCATCGGACTAATGCACTCCCCGCCGGGAAAATACCCACGCGTTGGCCTTGAGCCAATCGACGGTACATTCGACCGATTCGCGGATGCCGCGCTTTGGCCGCCAGCCGAGGGCACGGATACGGGTCGTATCGAGAAAGATGAAGGGGTTGTCGCCGATCCAGCCGCGATCCCCGCCCCCATAGATAAATTTCGGATCGAGTCCGAGCCGGCCCGAGATCCAGCCGGCCGAATCCTTCACCATGCAATATTCGTCGGTTCCAAGATTGAAGACGTTGACCTTGGCGTCGGCGCGCTCGATCGCCATCAGGATGGCGTCGACACAGTCGGCGACGTGAAGATAGGATTTTCGCTGCAGGCCGTTGCCGAGGATGTGAAGAGTGGAAGGATCGCCGGCAAGTTTTTGCACGAAATCGAACACGTGGCCGTGCGTATAGCGCTCGCCAAGGATGGAGACAAAGCGAAAAATATAGCCGCGCATTCCAAAACCCTCGGCGTAGGCCGCGATCAGGCCCTCGCTCGCCAGCTTCGACGCGCCATAAAGCGAAGTTTGCACCGGAAATGGCGCATCTTCCGGCGTCGGGATCACTTTGGCTTCGCCATAGATCGAGCCAGTCGAAGAAAAGACGATGGTCTTAATGCCGTTTGTCCGCATCGCTTCAAGCACATTGAAGGTCGCAATCGTGTTCTGCTCGAGGTCCTTGCGCGGATGCTCCGTGCCAAATCGCACGTCGGCATTTGCGGCGAGGTGAAATACGATTTCGGCACCGCGCGCGCCCATATTGAGGCGCGCTACGTCGAGGACGTCGCCTTCGATGAAGGTGAATTCCGAGTGCTTGAGGGTTTGCGCGATGAACTCCCGCCGGCCTGTGACGAGATTGTCGTAGCCAACGACCCCATGCCCCTTCTCCAGGAGGCGGTCGACGAGACTGCTGCCGATGAATCCAGCAGCTCCGGTCACGAAAGCGCGCATATTTGCCTGATACAAGAGTCCGTTAAGCGACTTATGTCTGCTTCACTTCTTGCCGAACCGATTTACGCATCGACGGCCGCATTATCCAGAACACCGCTCCGGGAATTGAGGACAAAAATACCGCGACTCCGAATGCGACCGACAACGCAATTGCCTGCGCGCTGGTCGCCGTTCCCAATCCGCCGATGGTCAGCAGAACCACAGCCTCCCGCCCGCCCCACCCTTGGTAGAAGATCGGCAGCGACGAGATCAGGAAAATGAATGGCATGAACAGCGCGATCTGCACATTGGAAACCGGCAGGTGCATGCCTTGCGCCAAGGTCGTGAACACCAGAGCGAAGCCCACAAGCTGCGCCAGCGAGACCAGTAGCAGTTCGCCAGCGACAGCGGGACGCCGCAATATGGTACCGAGCTGACCGACGGCGCGGGCGGCTCGGTCGAGTAGCCCAATGCTGGTCGTTACCTGCAAACCGCCGAGCACAAGAATCGACGCCGCCCGCCCAGGAAACCGGCCGCCCAGACCAGGAACTGCACCCCGACAAGAGAGATCGGCGTCGGAACGACGAGCTGACATGACGTCGCAAGCAGGCCGGCCGCAACGGCCCCGAGCGCGCCGCAGATCCGCTCGTAGACAATGACCCGGACCGATTGCCCGATCGGCAGACCGAAACGCAGCTTGATCATCGCAGCCTTGGCAAGATCCGATAGCGCGGATACCGGCGCGCCATAGGCGATGAACTGAGAAATGAGATGGATTCGGAATAGCGAGAGATAGCCGATGGAATGAAGCCCTTCGGCGGCGGTGATGATCTTGATCCGCCACGCGCTGACTGCCTGAACGACAAGCATCAGGACAACGGCGATTAAGAATGAAGCAGCGTCCGTGCGGTTCCAAACCGCAATCAGAGAATCCAGACCTTCTTTGCGGCCCAGCAGGAAGATGATTGCAGCAAACAGAAAGAGGCTGCAGGCGAAAACGATCCAGTTCAATCGTGGAACTTGCCACATTCAGTTCTGTTTGGGCCAAACGTACATCTCGGAGAAACGGTGCTTGATGCCCGCCCTGATCCAGGTCGGCGGGTCGGCGAAGACCGACACCTTTTTCCCTTCAGTGAAGGAGCGTGAATTGTAGTGAATGTCAATTTCAATTGGCTGAAAGCCGTTTCGAATGAGCTTTCCAAACAGCTCGACGTCGAAGTCGAAGCGATTGCATTCAAAGTGGATATTGTGAATGCAGTCGCGGCGAAAGACCTTGTACATCGTGAACGGATCGCGGGTGCGCTGGCGGAATGTCGTATTGAGAAACCACGTGAAGAACAGATGGCCCACATTGATGACGTTGGAGACGGCAGCCTGACCGCGGAACTGTCTGATTTTCCAGGTCTTTTCGCCGCCAGGGTGCCGCGAGCCGAGAACGAAGCTGGCCTCGAGCTTACGAAGTGGATCGAGTAGCATCTCATAGTCGCCAAGATCGTATTCGAGATCGGCGTCCTGGATGAGAATGATGTCGCCCGTCGCCAGTTCAAGGCCCTTGCGAACGGCATGTCCTTTGCCGGATGGCTTGTCTTCAAGCAGCAGGCGCACCCTCGGATGACACGCGTAGCCCAGCACGTCGTCGCGCGTTCCGTCGGTCGAATTGCTTTCGACCAGGCAAATTTCGATATCGACGCCGGCGATCTGCTTTGCGAGCAACTCTTCCATGACCTCGCGAAACGTCCGACGTTCATTGTAGACCGGCATGATGACGCTGAGGCGCAGGTTTCGTTCGGCCGGCGGCGCCAGCGGGCCGCGTCGCGCAAATGCGACGAGCCGGTCGGGTTGCGGTTCGACCGTTATATCGATGCCGGGAAATCGTTTCGGCGCGGCACCGCGGGCACGCGGTGTGAGCAAAAAATTGATCGGAGACCCGTGGACGGCCTCTGCCGCAAGCACGGCGCGGCCCGCCGCAATCAGGGGGCAGTCAAAACTGGCGCCAAACAACGCGCGTGACAGTGCATCGCGATCAAGATCACTCGATTGCTGCAAACGGACGCGGCCGGGAACATCCACCACAACGATGTCGCCGGCACCGAGATCGCTGTATGCGCCGGCAAGTGTATCGTTCAACGAGCGGACCGATCCATCATGCAAGGCAACAGGCAAGATGCGAATGTCGTCGGTTGGCGAGGGATGGCCTTCAGGAACCGCTTTGGTCACGCCCGGGATGGCGCCCGCAGCGAGCGCCTCGCCATAGCGGCGGGCCGCATTGGTCCAGTGGCGTGCCGCCATTTCCATCAGTTCTTGTCTAACCTTGACGGCCTGCACGCCGACAACCGACAAAGCCGAGCTGAGCCCGGTTCCTGGCTGGCAAGATTCAAAATGAACTCGCTTGCAGGAAGAACTTTCACTGCCCACTCATCCGCTATCCCTCGGAGCGATCGTCAGCGTCCCTATCCGAACAGATTGGGCCCTGTCAAACCTGACAGCTACGTTCGGGAGCGACTTTGGATCAATAATGCGTAGTGTCCGGCAATCTATTTACCCCTGGTTTCCGTGTCGTAAATCGCGCGCAGATAGCGGCCGTAGCCCGACTTGTCGAGGGCATTGGCCGCCGCCAGCAGTTGTTCGGCAGAAATAAAGCCGCTGCGGAAGGCAATTTCTTCTGGACAAGCGATACGCTGGCCCTGACGCTGCTCAATAATCTGCACAAAATGCGCGGCTTCAATCAGCGAAGTATGCGTGCCGGTATCTAGCCAAGCATAGCCGCGTCCCATAATTTCAACGTGCAGCTGGCCGCGTTCCATATAAGCTCGATTGACGTCTGTGATTTCGAGTTCGCCCCGCGCCGACGGCCGCACCGCTGCCGCGATATCAATAATTTGGTTGTCGTACATATAGAGGCCGGTCACCGCGTAGTTAGACTTCGGCTGCAGCGGCTTTTCCTCTATCGAAAGCGCTTTTCCGTTTGCGTCGAGCTCTACCACGCCATAGCGTTGCGGGTCCGAAACGATGTAACCGAAAACAGTCGCTCCCTGTCGCCGGACGACCGCAGGTCCGAGCAATTCCGGCAGACCGTGACCATAAAAGATGTTGTCGCCGAGGATCAGAGCAACGCTGTCGGAGTCGACGAAGTCGCGGCCGACGAGGAAGGCGTCGGCAAGACCGCGCGGCTGATCCTGCATGGCGTAAGTAAGTGATAATCCGAACTGCGAACCGTCGCGCAGCAGAGCACGGAAAAGCGGCTGCTCATGCGGCGTGGTGATGATCAGAATGTCACGAATGCCCGCTATCATGAGCGTCGAAAGCGGATAATAGATCATCGGCTTGTCGTAGACGGGCAATAGCTGCTTGGAAACCACCAGAGTGACGGGGTGGAGACGCGTGCCCGCTCCTCCGGCGAGAATTATGCCCTTCATCAGCTTCCCCAATTCGGCTCGGCACAGCAGATTGGCCGCGGCGTCGGTTCACGCCAAGTCTTGGCTTTAATATCGGCAGTAGCGGCAAATCTCGATGCAGACATCAGACTGTCGCCCCGAGCCGTTCGCCGCGATAGACGTTAGTACGAATACGTTCCCACCAATGCCGATTGGCGAGATACCATTCGACGGTCTTGCGCAAGCCGCTCTCGAACGTTTCCTGCGGCTGCCACCCTAGCTCTCGGCGAATTTTGCGAGCGTCGATGGCGTATCGGAGATCGTGGCCTGGACGATCCGCGACAAATGTGATCAGCCGCTCACGCGGGCCGCTGGCATCGGGGGCGCATTCGTCCATCAGCGTGCAAATCGTGCGAACGACGGAAATATTGGACCGCTCGCAATTGCCGCCGACGTTGTAGCTGTGGCCGTCGCGACCGTTTTCGGCGATCAAAAGCAGCGCCCGCGCGTGATCCTCGACGAAAAGCCAATCCCGTACGTTCTCGCCCTTGCCGTAGACCGGCAAGGGTTTGCCCTCGAGCGCGTTGAGAATCATCAGCGGAATCAATTTTTCCGGAAAATGATACGGTCCGTAATTGTTCGAACAATTAGAAAGGATAACTGGCAGACCGTAGGTATGATGCCATGCGCGCACGAGATGATCGGACGACGCTTTCGAGGCCGAATAGGGTGAGTTCGGTCTGTAGGCGGTGTCCTCGTCGAAATAGCCATCTGCGCCGAGCGAGCCAAAAACTTCGTCGGTGGAAATATGATGAAAGCGGAATCGTTCCGCCTTGGCGGCAGGGAGTTTGCGCCAATAGGCCAGCGCTTGCTGCAGCAGAACGAATGTGCCGACGACGTTGGTCTGAATGAACGCCGCCGGCCCATCGATCGAACGGTCGACATGACTTTCGGCGGCCAGATGCATGACCACATCCGGCTGGCAGCTCGCGAACAAATCGCGCATTTTTGCCGCGTCGGCGATATCGGCGCGGACAAAGCTGTAGCGTGGATGGTCCTTGACGGGCGAAGCGAGTCGAGATTGCCGGCATAGGTCAGCTTGTCGACGACGAGAACACGGTGATTCGTCGCGGCGATCAGGTACCGCACCACGGCGGAGCCGATGAATCCTGCTCCGCCCGTGACAAGGAAGTTTTTCGTCATTAACGGTCCAACTATTTTTCAGCGGGCGGAACAGAGCCCGGGGACGTATTATTGGGACTAGCCAATGCAGATTGGAACTCGACCACGAACGGGCGCCATCTGATCGCAAGGGCGTGAATATCGGCGAGTAATTTCTGCTTCCTCTCCTCCGGCAAATCGCTTTCCGGGCTGGCCATCTTGTCGAGATCGCGCTGAACCTGGGTCCAGAACTCTGAACCGCCAATCTTTATGCCCTTGAGGCTGTTCACCAACGCCTCGACCTTCCAGCCGATGAGCGTACCTGGGATGACGAGGACTGCGACCACAGCCAGCGCCACGATTTCGGATTTGAGCGCGAACTGAGACAGACCGCCTGATGGAGCGGCTGGGACCATGGCGCGCGCCATCCCGGGCTGATGATCAATCACCAGCGAATCAAGCTCGCCTGCGTCCTCGAGCTCAGCGGCCAACGCATTCTTTTTCTTGTCGAGCTCGGCCAACGCGGCATCGACATCCTTGCCCCTGGCGTAGAGGTTCAACTGCGGAATTCCGGCAACAAGGCTTCCGCCCTTGCGGCGGATCACGATGTCGAACTCGTCGAGGCGGCTCATACTGGCGTGCCTTCCAAGATTACGGCGTGTTGACAGTATACGGGACCTTGCTTTGCCATCAAGAATTGTCGTCGGCGACAGAATTGCCGTTGGCGCAAGGCCTTTGCCGGGCCGCAGCCCGAAACAACTTAATCCTGGCACGCATTCCATCTTGGATAATGGCCCACTGCGCATTCAGGGATTTGCGCGTTTGAAACAGAATCACAAACAGAAAAGCAGCGAGCGCAAAGGCTGTGAGCAACGACACCGGCATGCCGAACTGCGTCGTCCACGGCCGGTAGGAAAATGCGATATCGTGCTCGCCAGCCGGAACCGCGACGGCCCGAAAGGCATAATTTGCCTTGTAAATCGCGGCGTCCTTGCCATCCACCGTGGCTATCCAACCGGGGTAGAAAAGATCGGCGAGAACCACAAAGCCCGAGCAAGGAGCGATGGCCTTCAGCCTGATCCGGCTGATGCCATCCTCAACAAACTCAATGGGCGTTGCGGCTGCGCCGTTGCAGCTTTCTGCGGCAGGCGGTCCAGAATAACCTTCGAGCACGACGCCGGTCTTGAGTTCGCCGGCAATGCCCTTCAGGGCCGACGGCTCGAAGCCGTCCGGCAGCGACAGCACCCTGCTGGCGAAGTGCGCGCGGGGCAGAGCATGATCGTTGCGATAGATGGTTGCGTCGTAATCCGAATAGACTTCAGTCAATCCTTCCGGCGCCGGCGAAAACGGTTGATGTCTTACGATGTATTTGACCGCTGCAACATCCAACAGCGGATCGGTGACATTTTGCCAATCGAGCTGCCCGATCCAGTAAAGATTGTCGCGCGCGCCAGGCCAGATCGCGTCGGCATAGTTGACATAGAGCTTTGAATACAACGCATCGAAATGGCGGATATCACGAAGTCGTAGTGGCATGAGCGTATCCGCCGGATAAATCCCGTAGACACCGAAAATGCGGTCGTGGCCGAGATTGCGCGTGAGCCAAGTCAAGGACGGTAATTCCGGCGGCTTCGGCCCGTAATAGTGCAGATAGCCGAGCTCACTGACGCATAAATAGGCTTCTAACGTGATCAGCGCGAACAGGAGCGCAGCGCCGACGCGCATCCACCGCAGGCGTCGGGTAAGAACGATGCCGACGGCCAGCACGGGCACGACATAAAGCAATGGCGCAAAGGTCTTCCATGCCGGCATCAATGAGGGGACCGGAAGCACGAACAGCAGGGCGAGTACCGCAGCCGCATAAGCGGCCAACGCAATAACCAGGCGCGCGACAGCACCGTCCTGCCGCAGCGACTGAACTCCGAACCCGGCCAGCACTGACAGCGTGAAGGGAATGACGAAGGCATTCCATGCTGTGCTCATCAAATTGATGAACGGCAGATATCCGACATATCTCAGAATCGGAAAGTCGTAGTCATAGCCGGCGAAAACAAAGAACAGAGCGGCGAAAAACCAAATAAAGGCGCGGTTTGGCGCGGCACGCCAAAGCAATGCCATGATCGCGAGCAGCACAGTCGAGATGCCGCAGAACAGCGAAAGCGGCATGTGATCGAACGGATTGATGTGATCGACCCAAAACGATTGAAATGGCGCACCAAAGAAATTCGGCAAGAACAACGGCAACAACCAAAACGGTTCCTTCAGCGCCATTCCGTATATCTTGGAGTGGAGGGTGTGTCCCGTGAACACAAGCTTGGCGAACTCACCAAGCTGGAAACCGCTTAGTCCAATGGCGATTGTAGACCACGACGGCACTGAGCAAAAGGCCTTGTTTGAGCGTGCCGGTCGATTGACGGTCCCGCCAAAGCAGCAAGACAAAGAACAAGCCACTAATCAACGCCAGCATGAATGACGCCTCAGGAAATCCTCCGAGAAACTGTGCACCTGCTAGGGACCCGACAAACAGCGCAAATCCTATGCTTTTACGCTTTACCATTTCGCTGATGGCGTACAGCATGAGTGGTAAGAGACATTCAATCGTAAATGCCGGCATGTTGATGATGAGAAACAATCGCTGACAGAGCATATAGGCGAGACCACTGAAGGTCGCGCCCTCGCGCGTTACGCCCATCGATCGCAACAAGAGGTAGTTGCCAAGGCCGGCGATCAGCAGCATCGGCGATGAGCATGATGTCCTGACCTCTCCAATAGTCAGGCCATAGCATCGAAATCAACTTACCGGGAAAGTATGGCGCGCCCTGCATGGTGCCGAGCCACGGCGTGCCAAAGCCGACGTATGGATTCCAGGTAAATCGCATCGCCAGGCGCAACAGCTCGCGATTGAGGAGATCAGACGGATTGAGAAAATAGATCGGGGTTGCGTCTACTGAGTTGCTGTGGAACCAATCGGCAGGCTTGTGTATGTTCCACGGCGTCGCCGTATAGACATCGCCGAAATTGGTCAGCGTCCGGTTGAACATCACCGGGAATACGAAAAGCGCGAGCGCCGCCGCCAAGATGATGTAGGGATGGAGCCTTTTCAGAGGGCCCATATTAGCGTACCCATTGACATTTTATGCGATCATCCCGCCGCCGCTAGCAAGCGTTGCACCATTTCATTCGATTGCATTGGTTAGTCGTGATAAGGACCATCCAACCGGAGCGGACCTCTTACCACCGATATGACCCATAGTCCCTGCCGATGTTAGCGCGGGTTTTGGCGTTTGATTTTTGGTCGGACTTGAAATTCCCATGGCCAGCGTCGCGATATTGTTAGGCACGTTCAATGGCGCGCGCTTCCTGCCGAGACCAACTTCGCTCTTTTGAAAATCAAACATTTGCGACTGGCGGGTGATCGCCTCGGACGATGGTTCGACCGACGCAACCGCGGCCATCCTATCGGATTTCCTCGACAGATTTGGGTCATTGCAGGTCAAGATTTGCAACGGTCCGAAACGCGGCTTTGTGGCGAACTTCCTTTCGCTCGCCTGCGACCGATCCATCGCCGCGGATTATTACGCATTCTCCGATCAGGACGACGTTTGGGAGCCGCAAAAGCTGTCGCGGGCCGTGACTTGGCTCGAGACGATCGCCCCGAATGTTCCGGCGATGTTTTGCTCCCGCACCCGACTCATCGACGAGGATGGGCAAGAATGCGGCTTCTCACCGTTGTTTCGGCGCAAGCCGGCTTTCCGCAATGCATTGGTTCAGAGCATTGCGGGCGGCAACACCATCGTGTTCAACGACGCTGCTCGGCAGCTTCTGATGTCTTGCGGACGCGAGGTGCAATGTGCCGTCCCATGATTGGTGGACCTATCTGCTGACGACGGCCGCAGGGGGCGAAGTCCGCTATGATCCAGTGCCGATGGTTCGCTATCGTGTCCATCCCGAGAACGTCGTCGGCTCGAATGTCGGCTGGATAAATCGGGCGCGCCGGCTGCAAATGCTGGCATGCGGCCGTTTCGGGCATTGGACCGAACCTCAATGTCGCCGCGCTTGAGCCGTTTCGGCCGCGGATGACGCCCGAGAACCGCGCCGCTTTTCGACCTGTTCCGCGACGCCCGCAAGCGCGGTCTCATCGGCCGGCAGATCGGCTTTTTCAATGCCGGCGTCTATCGCCAGACGTTGGCTGGGCAACCTCGGATTGATAGTCGCGTTATGGGCGAAGAAGATTTGAGTTGGAGAGTGAACGGCGAGCCAACCATGAACGCTAATGACGGGGGATCGCCACTTCGCGGCCCAATCAACTCGATCCGCAAACACCACGGCCAATTGCTGGCTTTCAAGGTCTCTCTCGCACCCGTGATGCAGATCCGGTGGAGTTGATTGCCAAAGGCGCTGGATTCACCGGCAGTGGATGCGTTTCGAGCCACAGCGTGCGAGCTGTGATGGCAGGATCGATTCCCAACTTTGCCCACCACGCCACTTCATCACCGCGGCCATGGACCTCGCGATGGTGCCCTCGGCAAAGGGGCACGGTAAACTCATCGCTGACCTTGCGAGCGAGCGCCCGGCTTTGCGTGAAGCGCAGATGGTGTGCGTCCGCAGGCTGGCGGCCGCAAATCAGACACGGGTGTAGGGCGACGAACTCGACGTGCTCCCGGTCACGAACCCGGCGCGGCTCGGCCAAAGCAAGCACGCTTTTATCGACCGCTTTTGACCGCCGGCGCTTATTCGCCGAGCGTCGGCTGCGCGGTTGCGGCGACAAATCTGGTTCTGACTGCGGAGGTGAGTCTAGGGAAGCTGTAAGGCTCGCCAGCCTTGCCGCAAACGCCTCCTCGACGTGCCGAGCGTCCACCGCCGCCAGCATATTCTTTTCAGCCAGACAGCCATGCGCCCAAATCGCCGCGCCATCACCCGAGCTAAGTTGACTGAGCTCAGAAAGCAGTCGGTCGCGTAGTTCGGCCGATGCCTCGGCCCCAAGGATCGGCTTAGCCGGGACAGCGTTGAGTTTTCCGTGACGCCGAATGGGCGCTTGCGACGCGGGACCATACTGGCGCGATCCGTTCAATGGACCATTGCCGGCCGCTGTTGGCTTCTCAGGCGCCGCCTCCTGGCTCGTCGGCGACACGAGATCAGGCGCGTCGAGGTCGTCCTCGCCGGCAATGCCAACCAGGGTGAACAGCGCATAGCGCCGGGCATAGGTCAGCGCCGCACCCATCCGATGCGGGGTCGCGGTCTCGGCTGATCGGCGCAGACCGGCCAATCCGACGCAATCCATTCGCCCGATGAATGGGCCAGCACGGTGGTGAGATTGATGATGCCGGCAGCCTGATCGACCGCCGTGGTCTGCACGGTCGCGATCTCATGCTGGCTTAAGGTCTTGCGCACGATCTCAAGGCCGCTGGAGAGCGAGGCATAGCGGAACGATCCGCTCGGCTCCTCGGCTATCCGACACGGATTGTCGCCACCAGCGACTTCTCCGGATTGACCAGCTCGGCCTGGGCCTTGGCCAGAGCCGCCGCCAGGCTGCCGATCGATTCACTGGACCGCTGCATGGCCATCCTCCCCTGCGCTCAGGAGATCGAAACTGATGGCGCCGGATTTCGACCGCTTGGCCCGCATCCCGTGGCCGATCGCCTCCTTGGCATCCTCCGGCATCAGGCCCTTGAGCTCGGCCTTGGCGTGCTCGTGCTCGAGATGCGCCGCTCGGGTTCGGGAAAAGACCGCGGCAAACTCCGCCCAGGCATTGGACGAGCTCATGTCGACGATCCGGACCGCCTCGATGCGCGGCCGTGGCGGCTCGACGCCAAACAGGCGAGGAGGCTCGCCGCTCTCGACGCAGCGCCAGAACTTCCGCTCGGCCGTAACAATCAGATGCTGGTAGAGTGGATCGGCATGGGTCGCGATCTCGACCCATTTGCCGCCGCCGGTGATCACCGAGAGCACCGCCGTCCTTGCCGCCGACCACCCACATGTTGTGCTGCAGCTGCGGCATGTATTTTTCGGCGGCGGCCTCTTCGGAGAAGTACCAGGGCAGCATGAATTTGGCTTCGAACACGGCGCCGGTGGATTGCAACGCGGCCGTCCAGGGTCGCCGCCATCCAGCGGATGGTCGGATGCCGCACCTGCTGCTGAACGTCGATGACGACCTGCCCGGTTTGGGCCTCGTACCAGCGCCGATTGAGCTCCTCGGTAACGACACCGAGCTGGACGATGAGGTTGCCGGACAGGTCCTCCGGCTCGACCTCGCCGCGCTTTTCCCGCCACAGCCGCAGTAGGGCGGCCTCGTCGTCGCCCATGATGATCCGGGCATCCGAGCCGCCGATGAAGTAGCGGCGATCGATCAGACTTGATCAGCGCACTCATGCGACCCTCCCCGCCATAGCGTCCGCGGCACGCTGGATGGTGCCAGTGACGTCGGATGCGAGGTCGGAAAGGAGCGCATCGATATAGCGAAGATCAAGCCCGCCCGGGACGTTTTGCGCGGTGTCGTCGAGGATCGCTGTCACATAGACCGACAGCGCGTTAAGCACCTTCTTCAAGTGATCGGCGCGGTCCTCAAGGTCGATAGCGTCGGCGTAGAGCGGGATTGGCCATGGCGGGTGCCCCGCCAGGGCAGCGACAAATTCGGCATGCGCCATTCGGACCGGATTGGTGGACGGCTTTGCGCTCGCGCCTGTGATCAGCGCGCGAATTGCGTTAGATACGTAATCAGCCTGAGCCATGGGTACCTCCATTGGCTGGGGTTAGAGTCGGGCAGGAGCTCCACCTCTTGCTCGGCTCGCTATTTTCAGATAACAGCTAATGGCCATGCCGTCAATAGTTGATAACAAAAAAAACGAGGCCGCGGGCGCCCTCGTACGGGGATTGGTAAACCTGTCGGCTTGCGGCTGTATCCGGATTTAGAACGACGAATTGATGCCTGGGCTTCGGAAGCAGCTGGATAAACCCGGTCGTCCCGAAGCAATTCGGCGGCTGATCGAGGTCGCGTTGGCGATCAAAGCCAAAAAACCAAACACCGACGCCAAATAGATCTTTTGACCATAGACCTTAACCATCGAATTCTGTGGACTTTTGCGCTCGCAGGAATGTCTGACATATAATATAAATATGTCATACCATGAGAAGGGCACCGTTATGGCCTCTACAAAGCGAGCAAAGGAAAGCTCAACTGCGAGGACATCGGGCTTCGTTTGCTCCGAGTAGATCAATTGATCCGATAACGTCAGCACGCGTGGCGTTCGCGCTATCGACTTTGGCGGCTAGCGGAGAACTACAAGGCTCTCGCACTAAGCGGCTCAGCGCGCGCGTTGATCCAGGACTTATCAAGGCGGCGCGCGCTAAGACCGGTTTCAATAATGACTCGGAACTGGTTAACGCCGCGCTCGCCGTGCTTGCGGCACCTGATGATTTTGGACCTTGGTTCGCAGCCCAGGCTGGACGCCTGCCAAAGGATTTTGAGCTTGAGCTCTGACGTTCAATCGATCATCACCCGTCATGATCCTGGTCGCTGGTCTCGAACCCTGGCGCATCGGTCGAAAGCGGAGCTTCCTTTTGATCCATTTCAGGTTCCCGCTAAGGCATCTCTCCTGTTCGATACCACCGTCTATATCGATCAGCTGAAGGGCGAATTGCCGAGGCCAATCGTCGACTTGGCGGTCTCGCGGACTATCCTGCATGGTGCATCGGCGCTTACCGAGCTCGCCGTCACCATCGGCACCCTCGAGCCGGCGGATCGCCGCACCCAAGCCACGTTGGCCCCGATCGTCGAGATGCTTACGCGGATCAATCCCTCGCGCATTATTATGCCAAACTACGAAATTTGGTTAGAGGCAGCAGTAATGGCGGGCATTTGGCACGCACCCAAGCCATTCCAAGGCAGGATCGTCGTAAATTTCTCAATGACACCCTGCTTTTTCTGCAGGCAGCCGATACCGGCGCCGTCATGATCAGCAGAAATTCTCGGGATCTCGATTTGTTATTGCAAATAAAGCCGAAGGTCAGCGTTCTTCTTTACGATAAGAGCTAAAGCACCTGAAAATGTCGGCTGAGGTCGCTGCCCATGGTCACAGCCTCCATCAGGACGAATTACGGCCGGTTCGGGCGGGTCGGTTTAGACCGGCGTCTGGATTCCCAGTTGTCTCGCTCTTTGATCTATCAGATCACACCAACTCGACCATGCTACGACCGCCTGCACCGGACAACGGGCCTTGGTTAGGATTTTGTAAAATCGAAATCGAGGAGACGATCACGGTCAGGCGTGAGAACATTCACAATGAGGGGAGGGGTTCGGGTAAGCGCCGCAAGAATAGCGCGGCGGCGGACCCGGGGTGCGGTTGCGAAAGCGGGACGTTGAGTAACGAGTATGAGTGCGCGCATAGCAAGGTCTCGAAAGAAACCAATTAAATCAGAGCGGCGCGAACGCTTGCGAAAGCGACACCGTGAAGCACAGCGTCGTTATCAGCAATCCTGCAAAGGGCGTGAAACGCAGCGTCGTTATCAGCAATCGCCATTGGACGTGAAAAGCAACGCCGTTATCAGCAATCACCTAAAGGGCGCGAAGTTAGCTGGCAGTATGACCAATCACCCAAAGGGCGCGAAGCCAAGTGGCAGTACGACCAAGCTGCCGCTCGACGGCACTATAAGCGCGAATGGGCGCAGCAATATCGAAAATCCGATAAATACCGAGAACGGCAACTCGATCGGCATTGGCGCCGCGCCGAGGCGATGTATCGCAAATTGCGCGAGACCAAGTATCCTAATCCGATTCTGCTCAAGCAATATCATCGCTTGCTGGTCTTTCTGGACAGAGACGCGGCGCGCTGACTGGCACCGCAGCAAAGGGCACGGACGTCAAACTGATCAAGTCCCGCCCGACCAGCGCTTTTTCTTTTTAGTGAAATCGTTCTTTTTAGTGAATTGCGGCTCATCATCTCGATCCATAAAGTTATTTGTTGCTTGCAAAATCGGTCGTGTTTCGTTATCTATCAAGCATTGCGGTTGATCCATTGCTCCTTTGATCCGCCATGGAGCTGTGTTAAGGGCAATCCCATCGCCGCAACAGGACGCCTGCACCGGACCATGGGGCCTGGTTAGGGTTCGCAAACCCCAAACCGAGGAGCCGACCATGGTCAAGCGTGCGAAGCTTAAAAACGTCACTGGGATAGCCGGAGCCGCGGGCGCAAGCGCGCCATCTGGATCTGCATCTCTTACGAATCTTCGGATCGAATACCTGCCTCCAGAGCGTCTGCGTCCCTCCGCGAACAATGCCCGCACGCATGCCAAGAAGCAGCTGAAACAGATTGCGCGGTCGATCAAGCGATTTGGCTTCGTCAATCCCATCCTCATCACCGACGATTTTGCGATCATCGCCGGTCACGGCCGGGTCGAGGCCGCCAAGATGCTCGGTTTGAAGCAGGTGCCGACGGTTCGTTTGTCCAATCTCTCCCCGGCCGATCGGCGCGCCTACGTCATCGCTGATAATCGTTTGGCTGAACTGGCGGGTTGGGACCGCGACTTGCTGGCGACCGAACTGCAAGGGCTGGTCGAACTTCAATTTGAAGACCTTGAATTGACCGGGTTTTCGCTCGGCGAGATCGATCGCGTGCTGGACGACGCCGCCGGGAAGACGGCCGAACAACCCGAAGCCGACGACGACCTTCCGGCACTAGGACCAACGATTTCAAGGCCACGGGATCTGTGGCTCCTGGGGCCGCACCGGCTTCTCTGTGGCGAATTCGATTTACTTTCTTGCGACGGCATTGTCCGCCGCTGGCAGCAAGACACCGACAAGGCGGCGCGGCTTGAAGGGCCGGATCCAGCTTTGCGGAAGTCGCAGCTGCGCGCATTGCTGGGCCAAGCGCATCATCGCCTGCGACCGAGGGGTATCACTGACATGTCCCAAGAATTCAATCCGATGCGCACCGCGCCGCCCGACCCTCAGTCCCTCGAATCTAGGCCAACGGATCGGGCGCGCCCCAGCCGAAGCGCACCAAGTTGGCCCTGGCCGTCCACCGCCGGACAAGCGGTGGAAGAAAGGTGGCCCATCGCCAAATCCTCGCGGCCGGCCGCGCAAGGACGCATCGCTGCAACCGGATGTCCGGAAGGCATTCGAGCAGGCCATCAACAAGAAGATCTCGGTTGAGCGCGGCGATCGAACAGTTCTTATGACCAGGGTCGAAATCGGCCTCGAGGAGCTGCTTAACCAATTCGCCAAAGGCGACCGGCATGCGCGCCGGGACCTTATGGAATACGCCGACAAGCTAGGCATCGATTTTTTGGCTAAACACCGGCAATCCCTCGAGGATGCACTCACCCCCAACCACCAAGCCATCCTCGATGCGTTTCTCGCCCGCCAAACCGGCGCAGCAAACCCAACGTCGGTGCCACGGGTGTTGGCGCCGCCGGAACTCCTGGATGATGATGCCGCCGAAGACGAACCAACACTACCGTCCCCGCCTATTCAGACCGAGCCAGAGCCTGAGCCTCCGCAAAAGCCCGGTGCCAAGCCGTACAGCCGTATGACCAGGTCAGAAAAGCGGGCGTGGTACCCGGAATTGGGCGAGAAAAACGAGCAATGACAATCCTGCTGCAGGCTCCGAACCAAGACCCGCCGGGCCGCGTCCTGCGCGCGACGCTCGCGCTCGATTTCATGGCGTTCACCGAGTTTGCCTTTGGTGTGGTGCGCCCCGATGCGCTGTTCAAGCCCAGCTGGCACCTCGAGGCACTGGCCCACAAACTAACTCAAGTTGCCTCCGGGGCGGTCAGGCGGCTGATCGTCACCATGCCGCCGCGCAATCTGAAATCGCTGTTCGCATCGGTCGCGCTGCCGGCCTGGTTTCTTGGCCAGAATCCATCGGAACGCGTCGTCACAGTCTCGTATTCCGACCAGCTCGCGCGCGCGCATGCCAACGATTTTCGGCAACTGATCAACAATCCAATTTATCAGGCGACCTTTCCGGGCATGCGACTGGCCCGTGACACCGACCGCGAAATCGTGACCACGAGGCGGGGTAAGCGCTACACCACCTCGATCGAGGGTACGTTGACGGGACTGGGCGGCAACTTGGTGATCATCGATGATCCGCTCAAGCAGGAGGATGCCCATTCCGAGGCGGTCAGGCAGCGGACCATCGAGTGGTATCGTTCGACCTTGCTGAGCCGGCCCGATGACAAACAGGTCGCACGCATTGTGCTCGTCATGCAGCGCGTGCATCAGGACGATCTCGCCGGCTACCTGGAGGAGCAAGGCGGATTTGAAATCTTGAACCTACCCGCCATCGCCACCAAGACAGAAACCTATGAGCTCGGCACCGGCCGCCGCTATGTACGGCAACAAGGCGAGCTCTTGCACCCATCGCATGAACCGGAGTCGGTGCTCCGCGAACTCAAACGCGAAATGGGGCCGATCGCGTTTTCGGCGCAGTATCAGCAGAGCCCGATTCCGCCGGGCGGCACTATCATTAAACGGAAATGGCTGGATTGTTATGATCACGTTCCGACCCATCAGCGCGGCGATCATCTCATTATGAGCTGGGATATCGCGCTCAGCGAGGAAGAGAAGGGCGACTATTTTGCCTGCGTCGTGTTGTCGCGCCGTAACGAAGTGTTTTTCGTTCTGGAAGTTGTTCGCGGGCGCCTGCGATTTGACGACCTCAGGCGCAAGATTTTGGAGGTCAAAAAACGCTATGGGGCGGGGACGCTGCTGATCGAGGACGCGCCCATCAGCAAGGGGCTGATCCAAAGCCTCGAGGAGGGTTCGATCAACGTGACCAAGTACGCCCCCGTGACCGACAAGCGTTCTCGGCTGATTGCCCAATCCGATTTGTTCGCCGGTGGTTCGGTCCGGCTCCCCAAGAGCGCGCCGTGGCTGGAAAATTTTACGGCCGAACTGCTGGCGTTCCCGGGGCGTCACGACGACCAAGTCGATGCCTTGACCCAGGGGCTGGCCTGGGGGCGGGAGATGTGGAGTCACCGGGCGAGGTTCGACCGCAGGATCATCAGCTAATCACGGTACGGCTCCCAGCCGCCTATGCCAACGCGAAGCGTTATACATGAAAGCTGACGTGGAGCCGAATCGTGATTGATAAGTCCTTAGTAGCCGACGGCTATCTGTTCCGAACGCACCGCGATCGAGGTCTCTACCTGGGCACCTTGCTGCGGAATCGGCCGAGATGGTTGCAGGAGCACCCAGACGGATGGCGATTCATCCAGGATGTTCTCCAAGAAACTGCCCCACTGCCGCCTCATGCCGAGGGCGAGAGTAAGTTCGAAGTTAAAACTGCGCCGACCACTCCCAAAGTGTCCGGCGACGTGGGGAACAACGGCGACGATGACGAGAACGCGAGGCTAACTGACATCTCGATCGATGACCCGCCGTCACCAGCAATGGCGCGGCAGGTGATTGATGATGCTGCGTCGCCATCGCCGACTGAGAGCGAGATCACGATCGGCGAGCGACGATATGTCAGCGCCGAGCGCGCGGCTTCGATATTGAAGGTCTCCGTGAGGACTTTTTCCCGCTTGAATGCCGCCGGTAAAGGCCCACCGCGAAACAAGATTGGCAGGAAGGTCTGGTACGATGTCTGCAAGCTCCAGAATTGGCTGGGCTGAACAGTGCCGAAGGCGCCACGAAAAGCTGGATCGGGCTCACAGGGTGAAGATGTCCGACCGGCGCCTATGAAGTGTTCGCGACTACGGATTTGGCCGCAACGTTCGGGGCCAAAGACCATCACGCTAAACACCAACAATGACGCGAAGAAACGAACGATAAGGATAGCCGCCATTGGCGAGGGACGACCATGGACAATCACGGACGAAGGCGGACAAACGCTGACTCGGAGGTTTTCTGCCGCGGCGCACCCGCCGTTACGCTGAACTCCGTAGCCCTCATGGCAGAGCGGCCAGTCCCTGTTTCGAACGAATCATGCCCTGTTTTTTCTCTGTATTTGACTCTGCGCAAAAGTTATCTAAGTGCCTCGTCCATCTCAGGGATTGGCCGGTCGGGCGAAATTTCCGCCCCTGTTTTTCTCGGATAATCTTCCCTGTTTTCAAAACTGGAGCACGCCGCTTTTCGAACCTGTTCCCGCGACGCCCGGAAAGCAAGGGTTCCGATCGGCCGACAGATTCTTCTCAATTGCGGGCGTGTATCGGCAGACCCTTAGCGGGCAACCTCGGATTGATAGTCGCGATATGGGCGAAGAAGATTTGAAACGAGGTAGACCAATCCGCGCATTCAAACCCGGCGCGACAGGTGCCGTGGCTCATTACGATCAAGCCGCCGCTCGCCGGAAACAATAAAGTTTCCTGCTCTCGATTTCGTGCATGAAGTCGAGGGCACGGGCTGGCAGCGGGTAAATTATTGCGAGATCGCCGGAAGCCGTGAAACCGCGGCAGAGCTTGCGCGCGGCCGCTGCCACCCCAACGGTCCGGCTATGCACGGCGACGCCCGATAGGACTTGCTCGGCGACCAGCAAGCCGGCGACCAGAACAAACGCGGCTGTGCGCAATCCCCCGCGCCAGTTACGCACACGCCGCCATACCCAGGGCCACGACAGCGCCACGAAAACGGCCTGAGCCGTGGCGGCGTAAACGCCGTAACGACTGCCCTGGGTCTGCAGGTCAACCGTGCTGGCGCGCCCGATGCCCGTCAGCAGTCCCATGGCAAGTGCGGTAGCTGCCAGAGCGAGGAGAAATGCCCCAGACGGCGCAATGGGGCCCCGTACGGCGTTCCACAGCAGGAACCCCGCCAACGTAACGACGATCACGCCGCCCTGCACCCAGGCTACCGGCACAGTCGACGGCAATCGGGTCCACGGCGCTCCGAAATATTCGAGGACAAACAGTGGCAGCCGACCCCAAGCCAACGCGGCAGGGGCCTGGATGCTTAAGCCCCGAACGTACAGAATGGGGATGATGACGGATATCGCGCAGAGCACCAATGCAGCTGCGACATCGCCATGCACGCGCCAAACGAGCCACGCCAATATCGGCAACACCACGAGGTTGCCGGAGCCACAACCGCTGGCGGCGACGGCCAGCGCCGCCGCCAGCCCGACTGTGAGCCAGCCACATCGCGAAACGAGCGTCGCGAAGGCGAGCGCCGCTAATGCGAGCCCGATCGGAAATTGAACGTTGGTCGCAGTTACGTAGTCCGGCAGCGTGTAACCACGCAGAAGCACGCTGACCGCAAGAGCGCAGCCGGATGCAATTGCCGCGCTCTCGCTGTGTTTGAGAACTGCAAACGTCGCACGCCCGACGAGCGCGGCCAAGGCAAACAGTGCAAGCAGCGCGATGGCGCTGACGGGCCATAGCAGACCGCCGAACAGATCGATGTCCAGACCGAACAAGAGTCGTGGAATTGGCAGCCGATGCTCGTTGTCCGGCCCGAATACGGCGCCGGCGCCGTCGCGGAGATAGCTGAGAATCCAGTCGATTGCGTCCCAGTATGGGATCGGGAACAGGCACCAGAACGTCTCGGCGACGAAGAGGACAGCGAGCAGCGTAACGAGACCTGTCCAAAGCCGCGGAGAAATGCTGAATGTCCGCCAGGCAGCGGCATCAGGCGGGGACAGGTTTCCGAGCATTGACCGATCTCAGGATGGGCTGGATCGGAACTCTAGCATGCCGTCATTCGGGTTTACGTCTGGATATTCAAAGAGAACTGAGGCGGGCAAACCGATGAATAGTGGCAGCATGAGCAATTGGGCCCTGGGTGGAGTGCTCACTGTCGTGCTCGCGACGGGCTTGAGCGCCATCCTCATCAGCATCCTGCGACCCTGGCTGCGGCGCTATGCGCTGGCGCGGCCGAATGCACGCTCCTCTCACAGCGAACCAACACCGCAGGGCGGCGGCATTGCGGTGGTCATCGCGACCATCGTGGCGGCGTGGACCGCGTTAAGTATTTTCGGATCTGGGGACGCCGATACCACACCTCTTCCAGCCGTGTTCGGCGCTGCTGTTCTGATGGCCGGTGTCGGCTGCCTGGACGATATCCGCGATCTCGGGGTGGCGCCGCGCATGATGCTGCAAGCGGTCGCGGTCGCGATCGTCATCTATGCGCTGCCGGATCAACTGCACATCGTCCCGCTGTGGCCGTGGTGGGTCGAGCGCGTTTTGCTGGTGATCGGCGGCGTGTGGTTCGTCAATCTGGTCAATTTCATGGACGGCATCGACTGGATGACCGTCGCCGAGGTTGTTCCGCTGACTGGCGCCATGGTCGTCATCGGCACTCTAGGGGCGCTACCGGCCCCTGGCATCGCTGTAGCGCTGGCGCTCGGCGGCGCCACGCTGGGCTTCGCCTATTTCAACCGCCCGGTCGCGAGGCTTTTTCTCGGCGATGTCGGCTCGCTCTCGATCGGACTAATCCTCGGTTGGCTGCTCGTCCTGGTCGCGGGCGGCGGCCATCTGATCGCGGCGCTATTGTTGCCGCTCTATTATCTTGCCGATACAACGATCACGCTCATGCGGCGATTGACGCGGCGCGAACCGGTTTGGAAAGCGCACCGGACGCACTTCTACCAACTTGCGAGCCAAAACGGCCTCACGGTGACCAGCGTCGTCGGTCGCGTCTTTGTCCTGAACGTGGGTCTCGGTGCTCTCGCCGTCACGACAGTGATTTGGCCTGGCAAGATCGTTGATATCGCCGCGCTGGCGGCCGGTGTCATACTGGTCGCTTGGATTCTCGTTGCGTTTGCGTCATCCGGAAAATGATACACAAGACGCGTCTGCAGCAGTCCGGGGCAGGGCGCACCACGAAAATCGGCGAAGACGGCGGCTTAGGCCGCGACGCCGCGGAAATCCGGAACGGCATCGCGCAGCACGCGGTAGATGGCCTCGCGTTCTTCGCGCGCCAAACCCTGATCCAGCATGGCGAGCCAGCCGCGCATGGCCTCGATCGAGGGCTGGTTCGGACGCGCCGCGAGCTACGCCGACGACGCCGATTTCGACCATGGGCTCCTCGCGTGCGAACAGGATTTCGTGCATGCGCTCGCCAGGCCGCACGCCGGTGAATACGATATCGATGTCGCGGCCGGGCTCGAGGCCGGCGAGCCGGATCATGCGCTCGGCGAGGTCGACGATTTTCACCGGCTGGCCCATATTGAGCACATAGACCGAGACATCCGAACGTTCGGGCCCGAGCGCGTGGCTTGCGGCCGTGACGACGAGGTCGCACGCTTCGCGAATGGTCATGAAATAGCGCACCATGTCGGGATGCGTGACCGTTACCGGCCCGCCGGCATCGATCTGCGCCTTGAACTTCGGCACCACCGAGCCGTTTGACGCGAGCACATTGCCGAACCGCACCGCGATGAGCCGCATCGGCCGCCGGCCGGCGGCAGCGTGACCCGCCAGCGTCGGCGTCGAGCGCCTGGCAATACATTTCGGCAAAGCGCTTGGTCGCGCCGAGGACCGAGACCGGCTCGATGGCCTTGTCGGTCGAGACCATCACCATGGCCGACGCGCCGGCCGCCGCCGCGGCGTCGGCGACATTGACCGAGCCGAAGACGTTGGTCTTGACGCCTTCCTCCCAATTTTGCTCGAGCAGCGGCACGTGCTTGAGCGCCGCGGCATGAAAAACGAGATCGGGCTTGAACTCGGCCATCAGCCGAAACAGCCGCGTCGCGATCGCGAACGTCGGCGATCCGCCCGGTGATCGTCGGCCTGCGATTGCTTGGTGGCGAGCGCTTCGAGCACGGCGTGCAGGGCCGGTTCGGAATTCTCGATGATGAGCAGGCGCGCCGCGCCGAAGGTGATGACGCGCTCGCAAATCTCCGAGCCGATCGACCCGCCGCCTCCGGTCACGACGATCGATTTGCCCTTGAGAAAATTTTCCAGCCGTGCGTAGTCGATCTTGACGCTCGGCCGCAGCAGCAAATCCTCGACATTGACCGGCGCCAGACGCGGCGTCTCGCCGGCATCCTCGAGCGACGGCAGGCGGCTGACCGTCAGACCAAGCCGGCGCGCATGCATCAGGCTCGCTTCCGGCTTGGCCTCCGGCTCGAAGGCCGAAGGCGTGAACACCACACGCGAAACGACGGTACCGCGTTGCGCAAGATCGTTGACCACGCGATCGAGTTCGGCAAAGCCGCCGAGAACCGGAATGCCGCGAAGCGCTTGCCCGTGATCGGCGACGGACGGCGACAGAATGCCGACCGGCCAGGTCTTCCTGACGGCGCCGCTCTCGATGGCGCGCAGCAGCACTTCGGCATCCGCGGCACGGCCAAGCACAAGGGTCGGATTCGACTCCTCTGACCGCGCATGGTGCCGGGTGCGGGTATAACGGAAATAGCGATAGCCGATCCGTCCCGCTCCCAGAAACACCATCTGCAGGACCCAATAGAGCGCGATCGTGATCTTGCCGAAAAAGAACTGCCCGAGCACATTGGGCGCGACCAGCACATAGTCGAGCGCTAGCAGCGATACGGCCAGCACCGTCGCCGCGCGCAGAATGTTCACAAGGTCCGGAAGCGACGCAAACCGCCACTTCGATTTGTAAAGGTGAAACAGGTAATAGATGATACCCGGCATAGGCGACGAAGCCGGGCAGGAACAGGATCAGCGCTTCGCGGCGCTCCATGAGGCCGACCGCCTCGAAGCGGAAGTAGAAGCTGGCCAGAACGGCTAACGCCGTTGCCAGCAGATCGTGCACAATGACGAGCGCCTTGCGCGAGCTGAAATTCCGTCCGAGCATTCGATAAGCGTCCACCGCGATGTTTCGGCAAATCATTACCGAGCTTTGCGCCGCTGCGCCATCCTACTCTGGCCTCCGACTTCCAGGACCAATCATGCCGCGGCGGCGCGAGGGGGTTTTCCCGAGCCGCCGACCGAATTCATGCCACCTCGGTCATGCTGTCGTCGCGGCGAGTGCGGGGGGCCGAACCGGGCTTGCGCAACACCATGCCGCCGGCGACACCGACGCCGAAAACATAAAGCCAGCCCTGGCCGAAATCGAACAGGTGCGAGTTCGCCATCGAGGATGCGACGTTATCGATGACGACAATCATGCCGGCCCAGGCGGCAAGGCCGCCGCCGCGAAACAGCATGAAATGCGCCAGCCACATCGCCAGCAATACCGCCGCGCCGATGGCGCCGAGCTGAATTGCGACGGCAAAGACCTGGTTGTGCGGATTGACCGAAGCGACGCCGGCCGCGCCGGTTTCACCGGCGGCAGCGCGGCGAAACTGATCGGCGATCGTACCCGTGCCATGACCGATCAGCGGGGTCTCGGCGACGATCTGCAGTGATTTCCTCAAGAACTCCACGTGCAGTCCCGTCGAGTTCACAGCCCCGGTATCGAGATAGGCACGCAGTTCATCGAACGAATGATAGGCGCGTTCGCGCAAATAGGACGATTGGAGCCAAAGCACGCCGGCGAGCACTGCCGCAGCAACGGCCGCCGCCAAAATGCCTTTGACGCCGAGCTGCCGGTAGCCGATAGCGACAACCAACAATGGCGCTACGACAAGGACAGTGCGGCTCGTCACTACAAAAGCGATATTGGTGATGAAGAGCGCGGCAACGCAAGCCGATGCCAGCACCACAAGCCATTTGCGTTCGCGGGCGAATTCGCAAGCCACGCCGATGAGACCGAAGGCGCAAATGAGAAATATGCCGCTCTGGAAAATGTAGTCCTTGACCGGAACGCCATAGTCCTTGCCATGCGCTGCAAGTAGTGTCGCCAGGGCGGGGATCAATGCAAAGGCCCATGAGACGATGAGCAGGCAGATTGTCGAGGCGAGAAATCCATAAAGCACGACGGCGCCGCGATCCGAGTGGCGGAACTGCACGAGCAGCAACGGAATGACCAGCAAGCGGTGATAGCCGCCGAGACCGTCGATCCGCGCGGCCCAGCTCACGTCGGCCCACAGCATACCGAGGGCCGCAAGCAGCCATAACAGGACCGGCAGGCCGCCCGCTGCGGTCCCGAGTTCGCGCCGTAGCGCTCCGAGATCGAGAGCCGGCAGATAAGCAAGCAGCCAGAGCGCAATCAAAATTCCTGACGCCGACGTCGACCAGGGCAGCGATAGCGCAACGCCCACGGCGAGCCAGTCGGCAAGCTGCAGAAAACCTCGCCGGTCGAGTATCTTTGCTCTGAAGCTGGCAATCATGGTTGTGGACAGGCCGACGACCGCATCCTTTGCGTTCGCAGCGACTAACATTTATTCAGCCGCGGGACCATGCTGCTTGCGCTGATCGAAACGGCGGTCGAAAATGTGCTCGGCGATGCGGTTTTTCAGGATTTCGATCGAGCCGCCGGCGATCATCCAGCCGCGCGTCCGTCGCATGCAATATTCCACCAGCGAGTCGCGGCTGTATCCGAACGCGCCCATGATCTGCACCGCCTCGTTGGCCGCTTCGAAGCCCGCCTGGTTGCAGGCCGCCTTGGCGACGGCGGTTTCGTAGGTCGCGGGCAGTCCGTTGTCGGCGTGGGTCGCGGCGCGATAGAGCAGAAGCTGGGCGCTTTCAAGCTTGACCGCCATCTCGGCAAACTTCCACTGCAAGCCCTGAAACTCGCAAAGCGGCCGGCCGAACTGCTCCCGCGTTGCCGCGTGCTCGCGTGCCACGCTGAAGGCATACCGGCCATAGGCGAGCGAGCGTGCCGTATTGCCAAGACGCTCGACGTTGAAGCCGGCCATCTGTTTCTTGAAGCCGCCGGGTCCGAGCAGGACATTCTCGGCCGGTATGCGGCAGTCCGCGAAATGCAGCTCTGACCAAGCCTCGTCGCTCATGAAGGCGGACGGCGCTCCGATCGTGAAACCTGGTGTTCCCCGTTCGATCAGCACCGAGCCGATGCCGCCGAGACCCGGGCCGAAGCGCACATAGATGAGAAAAATCTGCGCATCCGGACTGAAGGTGGAAAACACCTTGCTGCCGTTGACCACGAAATGCTTGCCGTCCGGTCGGGCGCTGGTCTTGAGGTCGGTCACGGCGGAGCCGGCATCGGGCTCGGTCATGCCGAGACTCATGACCATGCGGCCGGCCAGCAGATCGCCGAGCCAGCGCGCCTTCTGCGCCGGCGTGCCGTATTCGCCAAAGGTGCGGATCGGACCGAAATTGCCGAATTGCACCACGTCGGCGCTACGCGGACATTCGGCAGCGATCTGCTCGATGGCTATCACGGCGTCCATCAGGGTACCGCCCTGCCCGCCGTCGCTTTGCGGCAGCGTGATGCCCAAGAGGCCGTGCCTCGCCATGCGCTGCGCGACGTCGAATGGAAATCGCGGATCGTGGGCGCGCGCAAGCGCACCCTTGGCGAGGTGAGCGCGCGCGAAGCGGCGCACCTGGTCGGCAAACTGTTTTTGCTCTTCAGAGAAGTCGAAATTCATGACGGTCTCTTTGCGATCACGGGAACTATCACTCCGCGGTCACGCCCGACTTCCTGATGATCGCCGACCATTTGGCTTCCTCGCCGGCAATATCGGCAGCGTACGCTTCGGGCGTGCCCGGCAGGGTCTCGGCGCCGTCGGCGGCAAGCCGGCTTCGGACCTCCTCGTCGGCCAGCGCTGTGTTGAGCGCGGCGTTGAGCCGCGCGATACGGCGGCGGCGTGCCGCGGGGCGCGGCGATACCGTACTGCAGCACTGCCTCGTAGCCGGGCAAGCCGGACTCCGCGCAAAACCTCAGCATGGCCTCACTCCGGATTGATGCCGGCCGCACCGATAACGACCGACCATTTGGTCACCTCGCGGTCGATCACTGCCGCGTGCTGTTCGGGCGTCGTCGACTCGGGCTCGCCGCCCTCGAAGATGATGCGCTTGCGCACGTCTTCCATGGCGAGCGCCGCGCGCAGTTCCTTGTTAAGGCGCTCGATGATGGGCCGCGGTGTCCCTGCCGGCGCCAACAGTCCGTAGCTCAGGGTTGCGTCGAATCCCGGCAGGCCCGATTCCGCGAGCGTCGGCAGCTCCGGCATCAGAGTCGAGTGCCTCTGGGACGTGACGGCGAGCGCCCGGATGTAGCCGCCGTCGAGGGCGGCGCGCGACACCGGGATAGGATTGAATCCGACCTTGACGAAACCACCGATCATGTCGGTGATCAGCGGGTTGGAGCCCTTGTAGGGGATTTGCTCGACCTTGACGCCGGCTTGCTGCGCGAACAGGACCGACGCCAGGTGGTTGACCGTGCCGATGCCCGGCGTGCCCACCTGATAGGGCTCCTTGGAGTTCTTCATCATGGTGATGAGTTCGCGGACAGTGTGGACCTGCAGGTCCTTGTGCACTAGCAACAGGGCCGGCGCCGATGCGATGAGCCCGATCGGCGCAAAATCTTTCCGCGGGTCGTAGCCGACATTGCGATAAAGATTCGGACCGGTTGCAAGCGTGGAGGTGTAGCCGAGAATAATCGTGTAGCCGTCGGGGGTGGCGTGCGCGACCTGACGCGTGCCGACGGTGCCGCTGCCGCCCGCGTTGCGGTTCTCGATCACGATATGCTGGCCGAGCGCGGCGCTCATCTTGTCTGAGACCGACCGCGCCATGATGTCATTGGTGCCGCCCGGCGGCAGCGGAATAACGAGAATGATCGGCCGGTTCGGATAGTCGTCCGCGCCAGCCGGGCAAGCCGCGGCGATAACGGCGACCGCCGCCAAAGCCGCCAGGAGCGTCATCAGCCTCGGCAAAGCGCCCTCCACTTTCACGTTTCTCTCCATTTTTTTGTTGCAGCGCCAGCCGATGCCAGCCGATATATCATATCCATCTTGTACGTCAGCCTAACCGTTGGCCCGGCCTATTGTCATGCCTCACCATCAAAGGCTCATGCCCCCGGGAGATTGAATGACCTGGTCCGACACCTTCCTCGGAATATTGAAGGACAATGACGTCCGCCTCGTGACTTACGTCCCAGACAACGTGCTCACCCCGCTCATCACGGGGGTCACCGCAGACAATTATTTCCTGCCGGTCGGCGCGACGCGCGAGGACGAGGCCATCGGCACGGTAACTGGCGCCTACATGGCAGGGCTGCGCGGCACTGTGATGATGCAGACCAGCGGCTTCGCGCTCATCGCCAATGCGCTCGCTTCGCTTGTCATGCCGTATCAGATTCCCGCGATCATGGTGATCTCGGAGCGCGGCACGATGGGCGAATTCAATATCGGCCAGTCGCTGGTCGCGCGCACAATGCGGCCGACGCTCGACGCGCTCGGCATCACGCATCACACGCTGGCCGATGATGCCACGATGCCTTTCATCGTCGACTCTTCGATCAAACAGGCGTTCTCGACACAGGCGCCCGTCGCCTTCATCCTCTCGCCGTTGCTGACCGGCGGCAATCCGGTGGCGCAGGCCAAGCTGAAAGGTTGAAAGGATCCTCCGTGAGCAACGACAGAAGTTCGGCAAAGACCCTCAATCGCACAGCGCTTACCCGGCGCCTGGTGCAGCACCTGAAGCGCGACGAGGCGGTGGTCGCCGGCATCGGCAACACCAATTTCGACCTGTTCGCTGCCGGCCACCGCCCGCAGAATTTCTACATGCTCGGCAGCATGGGGCTCGCTTGCCCGATCGCGCTCGGTGTCGCGTTGGCACAGCCCGAACGCGGCGTCATTGCACTTGAAGGCGACGGCTCGATACTGATGGCGCTCGGTTGCCTCGCCACCATCGCCAACATGGAGCCGCGCAACCTCACCATCATCATTTGGGACAACGGCATCTACCAGATCACCGGCAAGCAGGCCGCGGCAACCGGCGGGATGACCGACATCGTCGCTGTCGCGCGCGGCGCCGGTATCGCCGGCAGCGAATGGGTGCGCGATGAGGCGCATTTCGACAAGCTGCTCGATCGCCGCTTCGATAACGGCGGCCCGGTCCTGTTCGCCGTGAAGACCGATGATCAGGCGGGCCAAGGCCAAACCGTGCGCGACCCCGCGCTGATCCGTAACCGCTTCATGAAGGGCCTGGGCACCGGCCGCAGCGGCGCGTTGGATGCGTAAGTCGACGCGGACCCCTAAGCGCTCAGGCAATGACTGCTGTCAGGAGGGCTGAAGTCCGGTCATGAAACCGCTCGTTCTGCTCGCCCAAGTGACCTTCGTTGCGCTGCTGATCGGCGCGTGGGAATTTGGCGATTGGGTCGGAGCGCTCGACCCTAATATTCTTCCGCCGCCCTCCGAAGTAGCCGTCACCTTGCGGACACTTCTGCAAAGCAGCGCCTTTATGGCCGACGCTTTCGACACGAGCGTGCGCGTGATCGCCGCATTTCTCATCGGCGCGCCGATCGCACTCGCGACCGGATTTGTGATGGGCGAAAGCATCGGCGTCGGTCGGTCGCTATCGCCGATTTTCAATCTCGTCTTGTCGGTACCGCAATCAATCTTCTTGCCGATATTCGTGCTGGTATTTGGTCTGGGGTTCACCGAAAAGCTGATCTTCGGCGTGACCCACGTTTTCTTCGTCGTTGCAATCAATGCAATGGCGGCCGTGCGCGAAGTTCCGCACGGCCAAGTCGTTCTCGCGCGCTCATTCGGCGCCGGCAAGCTACGGATTTACCGGTCCATCTATCTACCCGCCATGGCGCCGCAGGTCGTGACCGGGCTGCGGCTTGGCGTGATCTTCGACATCATCGGCATTCTGCTTGCTGAAATGTACGCATCGCGAAGCGGTCTCGGCGTCCTCCTGCTGCGCTGGGGTAAATCCTACGCCGTCGACAAGCTGATGGCGGCGACCGTGCTGATATCGGCCGCCACAATACTCATCAACGAGCTGATGCGCGTCTGGGAGAGCCGCGTCGGGCGCTGGCGGCAAGCCGTGGAGGAAGGATGACATCCGCCAGGTCGATCGTTATCGAGACGCGCGGACTCGGCAAAATCTTCAGCATCGACCGGGCGCCCATCGTCGCGCTTCAAGATATCTCGTTCGCCGTGCCGGAAGGTAGCTTCGTCTGCCTCGTCGGTCCGAGCGGTTGCGGAAAGTCGACATTGCTTCAGATGCTGGCCGGGCTGGTGCCGAGCACCGCCGGCGAGGTTCTGATTGACGGCTCGGTCGTACACCATCCGGCACCCGACAAGATTTCGGTGATGTTTCAGGACGCCACCCTTCTGCCCTGGAAGCGGGTGTCCGAGAACATCGAATTTCCGCTGGAAATTCGCGGCATGAATGCCGCCGGACGGCGCGAGCGCGCAGCGGCGATGTTGGCTCTCGTCGGATTGTCGGAATTCGGCACCCGCTATCCGCATGAATTGTCCGGCGGCATGAGGCAACGCGTTTCGATCGCGCGTGCGCTTGCCCCCGACCCGAGAATTTTGCTCATGGACGAGCCGTTCGGCGCGCTCGACGAGCAGACCCGCATCAAGATGGGTCATGAACTTCTCCGCATCTGGTCGAAGACCGCAAAGACGATCTTTTTCATCACCCACAGCCTGACCGAGGCGCTGTTCCTTTCGGATGTCGTGCTGGTGATGAGTCATCGCCCGGGGCGAATCGTCGGCGTCATCGATGCCGGTCTGCCGCGGCCGCGGACCTACGATATCATCGGCAGCGCGGAGTTCGGCGCCGCACGCAACCGGATATGGAAGCTGATCAGCCAGGATGACGATGAGTCCATCGGCGAAGGAATGGCGAGCTTATGACCATTCGTCGTGTCCTGATGATCGTCATCGTTCTCGGATCGTGGGAAGCGGTCCGCCGTTTCCACCTGGTGGGACCACTGCTGCTGGCGTCGCCGAGCGAGATTGTCGCCGCCTTGATCAAATCGGCGCCGGAATATTTCGCCGCACTGCGTTTCACGGCTGTGGAAATCGCGGTTGCGCTGGCGGTCGCCTGGACGCTGGGCATCGGGATGGGGGTCATCGCCGGCATGCTTCCTTTTCTGGGCGCGACGGCCGGGCCGCTGTTGTCGTCGCTTTTCGCCGTCCCTTTGATTAGCTGGTATCCCTTGTTCATGGTGTGGTTCGGCATCGGTATCGCGTCAAAAATAGCTTACGCGGTCGTCTCGGGGTTCTTTCCGATCGCGATCAATACGATGAATGGTATTCGCGGACTCGATCGCCGCTACTTCCTGTTCGGGCAATCGATCGGGTGCTCGCGCCGGCAATTGATCTTCCGAATTCTGCTGCCGTTGGCATTGCCATCGATCGTATCCGGCCTGCGCATCGGTACCGCATTGGTCGTGATCGGGGTGATCGTAGCGGAGATGCTCGCCTCACTGGGCGGCATTGGTTTTTTGATTTCCTATTACCGGTCGATCTATGCCACCGGTCATGTCTATCTCGGAATCCTGTTTGCGCTGGCCTGCGCGCTGGTGACCAATTGGGGCTTGAGCATCATCGAGCGGCGATTCACCCATTGGCGCGACCTGCAGATGGGCGAACGATGACGCTCCGGTGCGACTCAGCGGCAGATCGTCAACGCGGTACGCGCATAGACGCAGGCCGCCTGGTACAGGCTTTCGACGGTCAGCGCGCGTTTGAACGCATGTGCCGCCGAACGCGGGCCATAATTGACCACCGGCATTCCCAATTCCGCAAAGACATTGCTGTCGCGCCACATGCTGGCCGTCGGACCGGACGACCGCCGGCGGGTCACCGCCGATGACGGCGCGATGGGCCTCCGTCACCGCCGCGACCAGCGGCTCGACGCCTTTTGCCTCATAGCCCGGCCGGGATAGGTAAAGCTCGATGTCGTGTTCAATTCCTGTGGCCGCCAGCGCCGTTCGGATCTCGTCGCGCAGATCAAGTGGATTTTTGCCGGGAACCGCGCGGACATCGAGGTAGAGATTGCACAGCTGGGGCGACAAAAATGGCCGCGTCGGCTCGCCGCTGCGGATAGCGCCGATCAGCACTTTGGGACGAACCTCGCCGCTGGGTGCGCGCAGGACGCTGCGCTGTTCGTAGTCCGCGGCCCATCGTTCGATCGCCTCGATGGCGACCGTGGCCGCCACGATCATGTTCGGACTCTTCGCGGGCAGTGTACGCTCGGGCATATAGGGCGTGTAGAACGCTGGCTGTTGGGAGCGCAACGTGACTTTGAACCAGAATTTTCCGGCTTCGATCCACACTATGCCGAACCCGGTACCCTCGGCGACCAGCACGTAGTCGGCAAAACCCCCATGGGTTGCGAGAAACCGTGCGCCGAGCTCCTTTGAATTCGGCCACCACTCCCGGCGGCCCGTCGCACGGCTCATAAGCCGTTTCAGCGACCACGGCGGACAGCAGAACGTCGCCGGTCAGCCGACAACCAGAATCCTTGATCGCTTTGGCGGCGATCATGAACGCCGCGATCGGTCCCTTATCATTGACCACGCCGTCGCCGACGAGAAGGTCAACCTCAACCCAGGCCTTGTGAAGCTCGTCGCGGGTCGGATCGAGCTGGACGAGATCGGGTTGGGGCGGCGCAAAGGTGTCCATATGGCCGTTGAACATCAAGCTTGGCCGTCCGCGCGCGGTGCCGGGCAGGCGCGCCAGCAGATTGTAGCGGTCCGCGAGCAGGCCGATGCGCCGGACCGGAAAGCCTTCGGTCTGAAACCAGTCCTCGAGCCGTTCCGCCACAGCGCGTTCGTGGCCCACCGGACTATCGATGTTGCAGAGGTCGAGCGTCAGCCGAACCAGTTCGTCGCGATTGATGCGCGAAACGACATCATCGGCCACTGAAACCATTATTCTATCCGATGAACAGTTCCCGCGTCACGGCCAGCCCCTGCGCGCCGAGGCGGCCGCCCGGACGCTTCCGAATGCCGTCATTCAACCTTGATCGGAGTGAATTCCATGGAAAAGATCTGTTCTGGAGCGAGTTTTATTTCGGTGCCTGCACTTGCCGCGAGGTCCAGCGAGGCCTTGATCCATTCCGGCCGCATAACGCCGTCCGGATTGATGCGCTTGATGAAGTTGTCATAGACCAATCTGACGACGCGGTCGTCCCGCTCGTCGAAATAGTTCTTCAAGAACTTGATCGACCAATCCTCATGTGTCTGCATATAGACGATGGCCTTGGCGTTGGCTTCGAGCCAACGGCGCAGCACCGCGGGCCGCTTCTGCATGATTTCGCTGGTCACCGCCCAGCCTTCCGATACCGATGGCTCCATCGTCGCACCGAGATCATCGATTGACCGAAAGTCACCGTCGGCAAGTCCTTTGTAACTGAACACCGGCCAGAGAATTGCGGCATCCACCTGCTTGGCCTTGAGCGCCGGCATGACCGCGGCAGCACCGAGCGGAATGGTCTGCACGGTAATTCCGGCTTTCGCGGCGGCGCGCTGGACCCAGAAGTCGGTCAGAGAGCCTTTTTGCGTGACGCCCACGGTTTTACCATTCAGCGCGGTCATATCTTTTATCGGCGAAGAGGACGGCACCAGAATGTACCAACCCTGCGGCGTCGGCGGCACCGATATCGCGACGACTTTTTCCTGCACGCCCTTGGCAATGGCGAGCCCTGCCGCCGCCGGAGCAATCGTACTGACATCGATAGCTCCGGAAGCCAAGGCTTCCTGAGTTGCCGGGCCGCCCCGGAACAGCGTGATTTCAACGTCGAGATTTTTCTCCTTGTAGAATCCGAGTTCGTTCGCGGCATACGGGATCGAATAGGCGGGGTAAACGGCCGCCAGGCCGACGCGCACGGTATCTGCCGCTTGCGCGGTGGAAAGAACCATCGGAAGATAAAGACAGCGGCAGTCCGAGTGCGACGGCGAGTCTCAACTTAGCGCTCATAGTCGCTTCTCCTTTGCCATTGCCGCTGCCTTGCATCAAAATACTTCCAGTTCAAAATGTTAGCTTTGAAGCGCCAGCGATACAAGCTCAGGGCGGGATGATATGGTGATCGTCTGAAATCACGATATGTGCGCCCGCAAAGCTCAAGCGCTGCTGGATCGCAATCAATCCATCACCGTGTTTGTCAGCAGCAACGCCGCAAAGATACTGCCGCTCCCCAGAACGGTCTTAGATTGAGGTGACAAACTTGAATCTCGTCAATTTCGGCGACTGGCCAGGGCGTATTGTCTTTGGCGCCGGTGCGGTCGGCAGATTGGCCGAAATCGTCGGCCGCGTGGGCGGCAGCCGCGCGATGGTCATCTGCGGTTCTACGGTGGCGCGCACCGACATGCTGCAGAAGGTCAGAGCCGGCCTTGGCGACAAATTGACCGTCGTGTTTGCGGAGGTCGCGGCTCACACGCCGATCGAAATGGTGACGCGTGGCGTCGACAGCTTCCGCAATAGTGGCGCCGATGTCCTCGTGACGGTCGGCGGCGGGTCAGCGATCGATGCCGGCAAGGCGATCGCGATCATGCTGGCGACCGGCGCCGACCTGTCGCGCTATGCCATTCGCTACGCGCCGGGTGGCGAGATGGAACGGCAACCGCTTCCGGTCCGTACCGTGCCGCACATCGCCGTGCCCACAACGGCAGGCTCCGCGTCCGATGTCATGCCGACCGCCGGCTGCCGCGATCCGGTATCGAGGCGGAAGCTATTGTTCTGGGACGACGACCTCACACCCGCGGCTACCGTGTTGGACCCGGAGATGGCAGTCCACACGCCGCCGTTATTGACGGCCGCTACAGGAATGACCGCGATGGCGCGCGCGGTGGAGTCGCTCTATTCCGGGCGGCGCCATGCTATTTCGACCGGGCTTGCGTGGCATGCGGTGCGCTTGCTGCGCCGCGGTCTGCCACGGTCTGTCGAAGCGCCGCACGACATCGAGGCTCGCGCCGCATGCCAGATGGCCGCCACCATGTCGGGCATGGCGGCGATCAACGCGATGGTCTCGGTGGTTCACGCGATCGGTCACATCGTCGGCGGTCGCCACGCGCTACAGCATGGAATTTCTCACGCAATCCTGCTCGCGCCCGCCATGCGGCAGCTGCTTCCCGTCATCGGCGCCGAACAGACGCTTTTGCTGGAAGCCCTGGGAGGTAAGGGCGGACACCGCAGTCCGGGTCAAGACGGCGCCGAGGCCGCCGATATTATTTCGGCCTTTGTCGGGGGGTTGCCATTGCCGCACCGACTGCGCGATGTCGGCATTGCCCAGAACGATTTGCCGGAAATCGCGCGCCGGACGATGTCCGACTACATGATGGCCAATCTCCCGCGGCAGATGCCGGAAGCCGAGGTGCTCGCGCTCCTCATGAGCGTATGGTGAGTGGCGTCCGCCATGACGCCCCTCGAAACCTTGGCAATTTGGGCGAGCGGGATAACCGCGGCTGATGTTCCGGCCGCACAACATCGCCGGGCGCGCCTGCGTCTTCTCGATACCCTGGGTCTCATCGCTGCGGCCGCTGAGCATCCGGCGGGGCGCAGTCTTGCCGCCTGGACACACGCCAATAGCAGGGACGGCGCCGGCGCGCATATCTTGATCACCGGCTCCGCGGTGGCACCGGCAACAGCGGCGCTGGTGCACGGCAGCTTGGCCCATGCACGCGATTTCGACGACACGTTTGCCGACACAGTGGTGCATCCGGGCAGCACCGTGATTGCTGCAACGCTTGCCGCCGCCGAGCACACCGATGCAAGTTTCGATGCGATTACGACGGCAATCACCGTCGGCTACGAAATTGCCGGACGGCTTGGCGCCGTGGCGGGACGCGGCTTCCATGCTCGCGGCTTCCACGCCACGAGCATCGTCGGACCGATCGCCGCGGCCAGCGCCGCCGGTCACATCTTACCGCTGGACGGCGCAACGATGGCTGACGCACTTGGCCTCGCCACCAGCATGAGCGGTGGTCTTCTTGCCTTCCTCGCCGACGGCGGCTGGTCCAAATGGCTGCACACCGGATGGTCGGCTCACGGCGGAATTATCGCGGCGGAGTTGGCGAGTTCATGGTTTCCACGGACCGCATCATTCGCTCGATCATCAGTACGGGCTTTATGGTGCGTTCCTCGGCGCGCCGGAGGTAAATCTGGACGTCCTGACAGCCGGTCTGGGGAAAAACTGGCTCGGGGCGACTGCATCTGCCAAGAACTTTCCCTGCGCTCATGTGATCCAACCTTACATTGAAGCGATGCTGGCGCTACGCGCAGAGGAAGAGCTGAAAGCGGAAGATGTGCAGTCCATTAGTTGCATCATGGCGCCATGGGCTCTCCCCATTGTCGCTCTGCCACGCGCCATCAAGGCCGCACCCCGCAATGATCTCGAGGCGATCGCCAGCCTGCCATTTATGGTCGCGGCGGCGCTTTGCGACGGCCATGTGGATTTAACGACGCTGCATCGCGAGACGATTTGCCGAGCCGACATTCTCTCGCTGGCGGCTCGAACCGAATGCGCCGGCGACGATACTCTGGGCTCCGGATTCGACGGACGAATGAATGTCACTCTACGTGGCGGTCGGCGTATTCCTCGGGTTGTTACACTCTCAGATACGCGAGAGGAGCAAATCATTGCAAAATTTCGCGCCAATACCGCTCGCCTCCCGCCGGACGCCCGCTCGGCGCTGGAGAGTGCGTTACTGAACGATGCGCCGCGGGGCCAAGCCCTTATGCAGTTAGGGCTGGCGGCGATGGCCTCGGCACTGGGCACGACCGGGGCGACCGGGTGAAGGTTCGATCGACGAGGCGCTGCTACGTCGGCGAAAAGTGCTTCTCCAGCCCCTGCCAGCCTTCGAAATAATCGTGCTGCAGTTCCGGATGACTCGATGGCGTAGCGCGTGAGCCGCATGGCGTAGCGGCTCTCGAACATGAACGCCATCGTGTCCTCGATCTTGTGCGGCTTGAGCTCGGCGCGGCTCGCGCGCTCCCAGGTCTCGGCGTCGGGGCCGTGGGCGGTCATGCAATTGTGCAGGCTGGCGCCGCCGGGCAGAAAGCCTTCCGCCTTGGCGTCGTAGACGCCGTGCAGCAAGGCCCATGAACTCGGTCATGACGTTGCGGTGATACCAGGGCGGCCGGAACGTATCCTCGCCGACCAGCCAGCGCGGCGGGAAGATGACGAAATCGATATTGGCGGTGCCGGGCACGTCGGACGGCGCGGTCAGCACGCTGTAGATCGACGGATCGGGATGATCGAAGCTCACCGTGCCGATCACCATGAAGCGGGCGAGATCGTATTTGTACGGCGCGAAATTGCCGTGCCAGGCGACGACGTTGAGCGGCGAATGATCCATCTCCGCCGCCCACAGGTTGCCCTGGAATTTGGCGACCATGATGCAGGGCGCCTTGGTGTCCTCGTAGGCGGCGACCGGCGCGAGGAAGTCGCGCGTATTGGCGAGACCGTTCGAGCCGAGCGGGCCGAGTTCCGGCAGCCGCAGCGCCACGCCGTAATTCTCGCAGATGTAGCCGCGCGACGGCCCGTCCGGCAGTTCGACGCGGAAGCGCAGGCCGCGCGGGATCGACGACGATCTCGCCGGGCGGCGCCTCGATCACGCCGAGTTCGGTGACGAAGCGGGCGCGGCCCTGCTGCGGCACGATCAGCATTTCGCCGTCCGCATTGTAGAAGCAGCGGTCGGTCATCGAGCGGTTGGCGGCGTAGATGTGCACCGCCATGCCGACCTGGGTCGCGACGTCGCCGTTGCCGCCCATGGTCACGATGCCTTCGATGAAGTCGGTGGGCTTTTTCGGGATCGGCATCGGGCTCCAGCGCAATTGCGTCGGGGTCGCATCGACCTCCTGGAACGGCGCGCTGCGGATCAAGCCGTTGTCGATGCGCGCATAGGGCCGGTGCACCACTGAAGGCTGGATGCGATAGGTCCAGGTGCGCCGGTTTTCCGCCCGGGCGGTCGTGAACGAGGTGCCGGAGATCAACTCGGCATAGAGGCCATGCGGCGGCCGCTGCGGCGAGTTGCGGCCGACCGGCAGCGCGCCGGCAACCGCCTCGGATACGAAATGATTGCCGAACCCGGGCTGGTACTGCAGCGGCGCCGCCGCCTGCGGCGCCGTGCTTTCGGCCTTTCGAACTCTTGGTGTCTTGGGTCATGGGGCCTCCACAAGCGTCCGCTGCACGGCCGAAGCGCCGGATTGGTCTCGATCGTAACTAATATCCGCCTTCCGTCGGCCCGGCGCAAGCAGTTTGAAATCGTTCTAATCCGTTGCCCAAATAGCGCGCTTTAACGAAATCGCAACCGTTTGGGATATTTCGGTGCGACAGTTCGGTCTTGCCTTAACGAAAACGTAATCTTTCCAAAAAATGGCCGCCTTGCCTCGGCATCAGCGATCCTTAGTCGAGGGGACTTCCTCTCAATCGAACCGTGTAGCGCGGCGCAGTACGCCGCAAAGCACAACTCTGCTGAGGAGCCGCATGCGACCGATTCTTGCGCTGGGGATATTTCTTGCTTGGTCTCAATGGCGCCGCGCCTGAGCCCGAATATTCTTCGCTGAGCGCCGATTCGTTTCACTTCGCAAGAGGAACCGCGGTGCCGTCACTGGTCGCAATCGAGTCCTCGACCGGGCAAAGGCGACCGCGAGATCGTTTCAGTCCTGCGCCCTACCCTGCCTTTCCCATTCGCGATAACCGGGTCCTTGCTTCGCTCGAGACGCCGCTTTCCGATAGCGGGATCATGGAGGAAGCCGATGATGACGCCGATACGGCGGCCCCAGTCTCGGTCGGCGACCTTTGCCAGGCGCTGCTCACGTCCGCCCAGGACAACGATCTGCCGGTCGCCTTTTTTGCCAATCTGCTCTGGCAGGAAAGCGGCCTGCGAGACGACATCGTCAGCTCCAAGGGCGCCATGGGCATCGCCCAATTCATGCCGGAGGTCGCCGTCGAAAAGGGGCTGGATGATCCGTTCGATCCGCTCCAGGCGATCCCAGCCTCGGCACGGCTACTGCGCGAGCTTCGCGAGCAATTCGGCAACCTCGGCTTTGTCGCCGCGGCCTATAACGCCGGCGCCACACCGCGTCAGCCAATGGCTTGAACACCGCCGCACGCTGCCGCGCGAGACGAGGGGTTATGTCGCCAACATCACCGGCCGCTCGGTCGACCAGTGGCGAACCACGCCGCCGGATGATGCCGCCTTGAAGTTCGTGCGGCGCCTGCCCTTGCCGCGATCTGCCGGCTTTCGCCGAGCTCGAGCAGGAGCAATTGGCACAGGCACAAGCCGACCGGGCGAAGGCGGAGCAGGCACAGGCGGAACGCGCGCAGGCGGAGCAGGCGCAGACGGAGCAGGCTGGATCGCAGCGAACACGAACTTGGCAAAAGTTCGCGCAGGCCAAACATCGCCGCAGCCACGAGCACGACGCAGCGCATGCGATTCGCACCGCCAAGCCAAGCACGAAGAGGCGCGCACGGCGCATAACGGTCACGGCGGCAAGCACCAGGCTGAACACAATCAGCGGCCGTCGCGCGAAAAGCGCAAAACCGCGTAGCGCTTTTCTGGTCATTCAGGTCTGATTGGCGGAAATCGCGTTCCCGCTGGAGCGGCCGGCCGCGTATCATTGGGCACGGACGCTACGGCGCAATGGGCGCAACGAGCGTGCAGCAGAAAATCGAGCCGGTTCTCGTGGTCGGCGGCGGACCGGTCGGGCTCGCGCTCGCCGGCGATCTCGGCTGGCGCGGCATCGGCTGCGCGCTGATCGAGCAATCCGACGGCTCGATCTATCAGCCGCGCATGGACCTCGTCGGCATCCGCACCATGGAGTTCTGCCGGCGCTGGGGCCTGGTGCCGGCCGTCGAAGGCTCGCCGTATCCGCGCGACTATGCGCAGGACAACATCTACCTCACGAGCCTGACCGGACACGAACTCGGCCGCGAGCGCTTTCCCGGCATCGGCCAAGCGCCGCCGCCGAAGGAAAGCCCGCAGCGGCGCGAGCGCTGCCCGCAGAACATGTTCGATCCGATCCTGCGCGAATTCGCGGCATCGCAGAACAGCCGTGCGCTGCGCTACCGCACGCGACTCGTCTCGTTCGCGCAGGATTCCGACGTGGTGACGGCCACCGTGGAGAATGCCGAAACCGGCGCCTGCGAGACGATCAAGGCGCAATATATCGTCGGCTGCGATGGCGCGCGCAGCCTGGTGCGCGAGACGCTCGGCATCCGCATGCTCGGCAATCCAGTGCTGACCTACACCACGAATGTCATCTTCCGCTGCCCGCATCTCCTGTCGCTGCACGACAAGGGCAAAGCCTACCGCCACATCTTCATCGGCCCGGAAGGCACCTGGTCGACCATCGTCGCGATCAACGGACGCGACGAATGGCGGTTTTCCATCATCGGCGGCATCGGAGCAGCGCGAGTACACGACCGAGGACATCAAAGCGGCGATCCGCCGCGCTGTCGGCCGCGATTTCGATTTCGAGATTTTGAGCGTGCTGCCGTGGGTGCGGCGCGAACTGGTGGCCGAGCGCTACCGCAACGGCCGCGGCTTCATCGCCGGCGATGCCGCGCACGTCATGTCGCCGACCGGCGGCTTCGGCATGAATACCGGCATCGGCGATGCGGTCGATCTGTCATGGAAGCTCGCCGCCATGATCGAGGGCTGGGGCGGCGACGGACCTGCTCGATTCCTATGGCGCGCGAACGCCACCCGTCGGCGCCCGCAATGTCGCCGAAGCGGGCGGCAACTTGCGCCGGATGCTCTCGGTTGCGCCGCACGCCCGATCTGCTCGACGACACGCCGCAAGGCGCGGCCACGCGCGCAAAAGTCGGGCGCGAGTTCGCCGAAACCATGAGCCGCGAATGGCACACGCTGGGCGTTCATCTCGGCTATCGCTACGAAGGCGTCGCCGATCTGCTGGCCCGACGGCTCCGAAGCGCCTGCCGGACGATCCGGGAGTCTATGTGCCGACCGCGCGGCCCGGACACCGCGCCCCGCATGCCTGGCTCGCCGATGGGCGCTCGACGCTCGACTTGTTCGGCCGCGGCTTCACCCTTCTCGGCTTCGGCGCACGTTCGACGAGGCGGCGCCGCTTCTGCGGCGGCGCAACGGCGCAAGGTACCGATGACCTTCGCCGCCATTGCCGAACCGCATGTCGCGGCTCTCTACGCAGCGCAGGTTCGTGCTGGTGCGGCCGGACGGCCATGTGGCCTGGCGTGACGACCGCATGCCGGAGGATGCGCTGCGCTTGATCGACGTGGTGCGCGGCGCGGCCAGCTCTTGTAGGATGAGTCGGTGCAACGCGAACATTTCGGCTACACTTAGCGGCACCAAAGAGGAATGCGATGAAAATCCCCTCCCGAGAAGAACTCGCGCAATCGGGCTCGCTGGAAGAGCTTTACGGCAAGCTCGGCGCCGTCGGCATCGCGCCGGGCTGGAACAAGAAGGTCGCGTCGCTGTGGCCCGCGCCGCGCAAAAATTTCGTGCCGGCGCACTGGAAATACGAGCAGGCGCGCGGCGCGCTCGATGCCGCCGGCCGCCTCATCAACACCGAGCTCGCCGAACGGCGCAATCTCATCCTGTTCAACCCGACGTCGGGCGACAAGCTACGGCACGGTGCGCACGCATGGTCACGGCCTATCAGATGATCATGCCGGGAGAATGGGCGCGCTCGCACCGCCACACGCCGAACGCGCTGCGGCTCATTCTCGACTCCGAGCCCGGCACCTACACCGAGGTGGACGGCGTCAAGATCGCGATGGAGCCGGGCGACGTGCTGCTGACGCCGAACTGGTCGAGCCACGGCCACGGCAACAACAGCCGCGCCTGCGCCTATTGGCTCGATTTTCTCGACGTGCCGCTGGTGCAATTGCTCGAGCCGATGTTCTTCGAGCCGGCGGAGGAGGAAGAGAGCAACGAAGCGTTCCGAAGATGGCGGCGCCGACGAAGGATTCACCGTTCGTATTTACGCTCAGCGACACACTCAAGCGGCTCGATGCAGCGGCCGCCGAGCCGTCGGGCCCGTTCGGCACCCATGTCGAGCTCGGCAATCCGGCCATGGATACGATCGGGCTGCACATGATGCGGCTCGCGCACGCACGTCAAAACCGCGCCGTACCGGACCACCGCAAACAATATCTACGCGATCGTCAAAGGCACCGGCGTAACGACGGTCGACGGCGACCGCTTCGAATGGAGCCGCGGCGATGTCATTGCCGCTCCCGCGTGGCGGCCGCATTTCCACGAGGCCACCGGGGATGCGCTGATGTTCCGCGTCACCGACGAGCCGGTGATGCAGCGGCTCGGCTTTCATCGGGTGGAGGAGCCCGCCCCAGCCGCGCATTGATGATCCGCCGGGATCGGAGCGGTCCTGCTGCGTCCTTGGCTCCGCGCGAGGATAACGCGATCAGCAGCGCGCGGAAGCAGTGAGCCTGCCTTGCAAGCCACGGGGTCTGTCTTGCAAGGAGGCTGGAAACGCGCGAACATTCCGCTTCGGCGCCGGCCCGTGTCGCTACAAACTCGATGGCAACATTGCCCGCACGATCGAAACGGCCGCCCGATACTCACGCGCACAAGGTCTCAATGCCACCGCCTTATTTGTTCGAAGAGCTGTTCGCAATCGTGACACTGAGTGCCCCGCGGAATTGACGCACGCTGACGCAGCGAACCTGAAGGGAAGCATCATGCAAATGATACGATACTTGGCACAGGGCGGCCGTCTCATCGGGACGTCATTGATTTCGACCGCGATCGCCGCCGCGCTCGCGTCGACTGCGGCTCTGGCCAACGATCAAGTCACGCTACGGCTCGACTGGACGCTCGAAGGCTTCCATCTTCCGTTCGTCTGGGCGCTGGCCAAAGGCTACTACACCGCTGAGGGGATCGATGCCAAAATCTTCGAAGGACGCGGTTCCGGCAATGTCGCACAACTTGTCGGCGCCAAGAGCGACACCTTCGGCGAAGCCGACGCCTCGCGCACTGCGTTGGCGCGCGGTCAGGGCGCGCCGCTCAAGGTTCTCGCGGCCTTCATCCAGCGCTCGGAGGGCACCGTCATCTCCTATGCGGCGAGCGGGATCAACAAGCCCGCGGACCTCATCGGCAAGAACGTCGGCACCTCCGAGGGATCTTCTTCGACGGTACTGTTCCGCGCCATGCTCAAGGCTTCGGACATCCCGGAGGACAAGATCCACACCATCAGCGTCGACAGCACTGCCAAGGTGGCGAGCCTGCTGCAGCACCGCGTCGATGCCATCACCGGCCTCATGAGCGCCGAATGCATTCAGGTGAAGGAGCAGTCGCCCGGTGAGACCGTAACGTGCATGCCGGTCGCGGATTACGGCGTCAAAGCGCTCGGCGCCGGGCTGATGGCCAATGACGACACGATCAAGGAGAATCCCGACCTCGTCCGCCGCTTCGTGCAGGCCAGCCTCAAGGGCTGGACCGAAGCTCTGAAGAATCCGGCCGAGGCGGCGGCGATCGGCACGAAGTACTTCCCGCTCGCCAACGCCAAGTTGCTCCAGATAAAACTCGAATCCATTGCCCCCTCGATCCATTCTCCGAACAGTGTGGGGCGTCCGATCGGATGGATGGCGGAGGAAGATTGGCGCGGCACGATTGACATGCTGAAGTCCTTCATGGGACTCGCCAGCGCCGCGCCGGTCACCGACTACTACACCAATGACTTCATTCCCGAACCGAAATAGTAAATGCCGCCGGTGGCTTACCCCAGACTCGCTAGCGGCATGAACCTCGCACCGGCATGATCCGGATCGAGAACCTGGGCAAGACTTTCACGACGGCGGATGGCGTCGTACCCGCGCTTGAAAACATCGAAGTTACAATTGAGGACGGTGAGTTCGTCTCGATCGTCGGCCCATCCGGCTGCGGCAAGAGCACGTTGATGATGTGCATTGCGGGACTGCTCGAGGCTTCCGCAGGTTCGGTCACGGTGGGAAGCACCCGGGTCTCAGGCCCTTTCACCCAGGTGGGAATCGTCTTCCAAGAGCCGTTGCTGCTCGATTGGCGGTCGGTACTCGGCAACGTTCTTTTCCAGATCGAGATGCGCGGCCTCGATCCCAAAGCTTATGAACGCCGCGCCCTAGAGTTGCTCGACCGCGTCGGGCTGGGCGGGTTCGAGCGGAAACATCCTTGGGAGCTGTCGGGCGGCATGCGTCAGCGCGTCTCGATCTGCCGCGCCCTCATTCACGACCCGCCGCTGCTGCTGATGGACGAGCCGTTTGGCGCGCTCGACACGCTGACCCGCGACCAGATGAACGTCGATCTGCTGCGGCTCTGCGCCGAGACCGGAAAAACGGCGATCTTCATCACCCATAGCATTTCCGAAGCAGTCTTCCTGAGCGACCGGGTCCTCGTCATGACTCCCCGGCCTGGCCGGGTCATCGCCGACCTCACAATCGCCTTCGCGGATACCCGACGACTCAGCCTCAGAACAACGCCACAGTTTGCCGAACACGAAAGCCACATATACTCGATTTTCCGCAGCATCGGAGTGTTGCGGGACGAATAGCGGCCAGGATGCAGTTTATGCCTAATCGAGCATCGCCGCGCCGTCCGCCAAGCCTCGGGTTGGCCGGCCAGCGGCGAGTGCAGGGAGCGCCCTTGTGAAGCTATCGAAGCAACGGCGTCGTGCGATGATCGCCACCTGGGTCTATCCAGCCGTCGCCTTCATCGGCTTCCTGTTTCTCTGGCAGCTTGTCGTGGTGGTGACCCAGGTGAAACGGTTCGTCCTGCCGCAGCCGCTCCAGGTGATCGAGCGGGGATTCGGCGCGCTGGACTTGCTTCTCGCCAATACGCCGCCGACCGTGCTGGCGATCGGGCTGGGCTTCGCCGGTGCGATGGCGCTCGGAATTCCTCTGGCCGTGCTCATGGTCGCCTCGCGCGCGCTCGAGAACAGCCTCTATCCCCTTCTCGTCGGCTCCCAGGGCGTGCCGAAAGTCGCGCTCGCGCCGGTGCTCGTCGTCTGGTTCGGCTTCGGCGTCTTGCCAAAAGTAATCATGGCGATGCTGATCGCCTTCTTTCCCATCGTCATCAATACCGCCGTCGGCCTCAGATCCATCGATCCCAATTATCTGCATCTGGTGCGCTCAATGGGCGCGCCGATTTGGCGTACCTACACGCGCCTCCTGCTGCCGAGCGCGCTGCCGCAAATCTTTGCCGGGCTCAAAGTGGCGATGGCGCTCGCGATCGTCGGCGCCATCGTCGGCGAGATGGTGGGAGCCAATTCCGGTCTCGGCTATCTTCTTGTCGTCGCCAACGGCAATTTGGACATGGCGCTGGTCTTCGCCATCCTGGTCTGGCTCGTGCTGGTGAGCCTCGTTCTGGTCGGCATCATTGACATCGCCGAGCGCCTCGCCATTCCCTGGAGCCGCAACACGCGCAGCCGCCATCTCGTGCAGATGCAGGGCTGAGCCCGGCGATTGGGAGCGATGCCCGCAGCCATCGCATCGAGGCTTCGCCTGCTTGCGCTCCTATTGCAGCGCAAGCAGGCCGCTGTGATCAGCGCCGCGCCGATTGAGCGCCATTCTCACGCATCGAATACCTTCGACCCGGATGGGCTTCGAATAGAAGCCCTTGGAACTGCCCAGCTTGCCGCTGCCCGGATCGCAACTCGCCGCACACAAGCAATTCATTTCCGCGCGCAAATCGATGTGCGTGTTGGCGTCGAAAAGCTCCTTATGCTTGGCGAACACCGCCCAGTGCAGATTGCCCTTGTCGTCAAGTTCCATATGCTGGCCGATGTTAAATGGCGCAGGGATGTCGAGTGGCATGATGGGATAATTCTGCAGCGCCGTCATGATGTTTTCGTAGCAGCCCCACAGCGGCAGGTCCTCGCGACAGGTGATGCCGCATTCCGGGTACAGCTTATTCCACGGCGACAGATGCCTAAGGTTCCAACGGCTCGTGTATGAGCATTCACTGCACATCCCATACTGGAGATCATGGGTGCCTTTGAAGGTGTCCTCCACAATAGTCATCATGGTCGTGTTCAGCTTCGAGAGGAGCCGGTCCCCCGTGGTCAGATAAATCTTTCCCTGGTTCGCCTTGGTCCTCGCCTGATCGAAGCGCTCGCTGAGGTTGTCGCGATTGAAAACCACGAAGTCGACGATCGATTGAAAGGTGATCCGAGCCCGCTGGCCTTTCTTCATCTCCCACGCAGTGCCGCTGTTCACCCGTACTGTTACGTCATGCAACGCTTTCATAGGCTGGTTTCCTCCGCGCGATCGGCCATTGCCGTTAGCCCAGTCCAATCCCCGTCGATCGGCACCAGCCCATGGTACGCTGGAAAGCGCGGCGGTGCTGGCCCGCGAATGTGATGGCGCTGCGGCGTGTTCGGGCGGTGTCGAGCAAGAGGTGACTGAAATGGACGATAGCCGCCAAAAGCCTGTTCTGACAAGCAGCCGACATCGAGCAGCCGCTCCGAGTCATTGTACGTTTTAAGTGCGTGGCCTTAACTCTGCACTTCAGCGCTTGAGCAGCGTTTTCTCCAGCATTACGTGGATGCCCTTCGCGCCATTCACCACCTGAGTGACGCGCAGGTCGGCGGCCAGGCTGCACAGCGTATAGGCATCCTCACGCGAAATTCCGGTGCGCGCACAAATGAGCTTGATCATGTTGCGCAACGCGATCACTACCGCGTCGTCGAGATCGGGGTCGAACGCCATGGTCATGACATGGGTCGGCGTCTCTGCCATCGGCCACTCGAGTGTCATGTCGCCGCGCACATGCAACTCGAAAGTGCCGATGAGCCCAGTCTCGATCGCGGTGACGCAGACCTCGCCGTCGCCCTGCACGCCGTGGCCGTCGCCGACGGAGAACAGCGCGCCATCGACATGGATGGGCAGGTAGAGGATCGCGCCAGCGACAAGCTCCTTGTTGTCCATGTTGCCGCCGTTGCGCCGCGGCGGCGGCGAGGCAACGGCGCCCCAGGCCGCCGGCGGCGCCACCGCCATGATTCCGAAGAATGGCTTGAGCGGCAATTCGAGGCCCCACGGCAGCCGTCCGACCATGCGCGTGCGGTCGAGTGGAATATGGATGAGACGCGTGCGTTCAAAATCATCCGGCAACGCGCCGGCGAGCGGACGGATGGCGTTGTAGCCCCAGTCGTAGTGCAGATCGATCGCCTTGATGCGGACCTCGAGCACCTGCCCGGCCTTGGCGCCGCGCACGGCGACCGGACCGGTCATGATGTGAGGGCCGTTCAATTTTTGCACGACCCTGGCGTGAATGGCGGACAACGCCTCAGGCACAGCAAGGCCCGAATTCTTCGGCGGCATCGCCGCGGCGGGGCCTGACACCGTCGAGATCGTGACTACATCGCCCGGATCGACAGTGATGAGCGGCTCGAGCGAGGCGTCGAAATAGCCCCAGTGCACCGTCTCGGGTGCCGCATCCAAACGATGTGTCGTCATTGGCGCGCCCTCACTAGGCTTTTTTCCACGTCGCGACAATAAACGCCAAGGATACATCGCCGATCTCCCTGGCACCACCGTCGCGCCGGCGCAAGGCATGCTCCCTTGACAGTCAAAAAGGCCATTCGTAACGGATCGGGGCGCGTTGTCACCACAAGGCCAGACAATGAATCAAAAAAAACGAATAGCGGTCGTCGGCGCCGGTCTCGGCGGTTTGACCGCTGCCGGCTTCCTGCAGCGCGCCGGCTTTGCCGTGAAAATCTACGAGCAGGCGCCCACCTTCTCCCGGATCGGCGCCGGTATCATCCTCAGCGCGAACGCGACGAAGGTGCTGCGCCGTCTCGGCATCGAAGACGCGCTCATCGCCGCCGGCATCAAACCGCATTGCTACATCAGCCGCGCTTGGGACACCGGCGAGACGATATACGAGATCGTGTTCGACGCAGAGAGCGAAGAGCGCTTCGGCGGAACCTATCTCAACATCCATCGCGGCGACTTGCATGGCGTGCTGGAACAGGGAGTGACGCCGGGAACGATTGCGTTCAATCACAGTCTGGTGGGCCTGGAGGAGACCAGCGCCTCGATGCGTCTCGTGTTCGAGAACGGGACCACAACGGAGGCGGATATCGTGATCGGTGCCGACGGCATTCGATCCAAGGTCCGCGAGGTCCTGCTCGGACCCGAGCCGCCGCAGTTTGTCGGCGCGGTCGCGCATCGCGCCATCTTTCCGGCGGAACGGCTTAAAGGACTCAAAATCCCGGATTGCACCAAATGGTGGGGCAGCGATCGGCACTGCCTGCCATACTACCTGACAAGCCGGCGCGATGAGGTATACGCGATCGGCGTTGTGCCGGCGTCAGGATGGGACAGCGAGGAGACCTCGATACCGTCATCGCGCGAACAATATCTGGAATCTTTCGCCGGATTCCATCCGGACCTGCAGCGCGTGCTGGAGGCGGTGTCCAACGTAACCTTGTGGCCGATCTTCGATCGCCAACGTGACGATCGCTGGAATGGCGGCCGCGCCGTGCTAATGGGCGACGCCTGTCATCCGATGCGTCCGTTCATGGCCGCCGGGGGGGCCATGGCGGTCGAGGACGGCGCCATCCTGAGCCGCTGCCTTGAAAAATTCGACGAGCCGGCCGAAGCCTTTCGCCGCTATAAGGCAACACGGATTCCCCGGGTCGGCGATGTCCAGCGCATCTCCATCGAAAACAGCTGGATGGGCGGGCCGACCGAAACGGACTGGTTCTACCGCTACGACGCGTGCACGGCGCCGCTCGCCCCGCCGTATTGAATCATTAACGGCGCCGCCGGCTTGCCCGGCGCGACGGTAGGCGGCACTATCCGACGCTTCACGCGTCTTCCTCCTGCTTCGCGAAAATGTGATGTTTGAGCAAAAATCCGATCCGATGATCGCGCGCGATCTCGTCGGCTATGGCGGCAAGCCGCCGAATCCGGCGTGGCCCGGCGGCGCTCTCATCGCCGTCAACTTCAATCTCAACATCGAGGGCGGCGGCGAAGCGTCTCTCATCAACGGCGACGACGTGTCCGAGGGCATGCTCAATGACATCGGCGTCAGCACGCAGCGCGGCCGCCGCGTGCCGCTCGTCGAATCCGTCTTTGAATTCGGCAGCCGCTGCGGCGCTTGGCGCGTGCTCGATGTCTTTCGCGAAGCATCGATCAAAATTAGTGTCCTTGGCGTCGCCCGTGCGCTGGAGCAAAATCCGCAATTGGCCAAGGCGTTCGTCGACCTCGGCCATGAGATCGTCAGCCACGGCTACCGCTGGATCGATTATGGTGCCGTCGCAGAGGACGTCGAACGCGAGCATATTCGGCGCGCCGTCGACATCCTGACGAAGCTCACCGGCGTGAGACCGATCGGATGGATGACCGGGCGGCCCGGCCCCAACACGCGGCGGCTTCTGGTGGAAGCGGGCGGCTTCCTCTATGACCGCGATTTACTCGCCGATGAACTGCCCTATTGGCTGAGGATTTCCAGCCAGCCGCATCTGATCATCCCTTACTCCTATGAGGCGAACGACAATCGGTTCAACGAGAACAGCGGTTTCTCCACCGGCGACGATTTCTTCACGTATATGCGGGACGCTTTCGATGTTCTCTATGGCGAGGGTCAGCGCGGTTCGCCAAAGCTCCTCTCCATCGGCCTGCATGATCGTCTGATCGGCCGGCCGGCCCGCTGCCGAGGCCTGATCAAGCTTCTCGAATACATGCGCGGCTTCGACAAAGTGTGGTTCTGCACCGGGGCGGATATTGCTCATCATTGGCGCAGAAATTTTCCAGCGGGCGACACCTGACACGGCAGCGAGCGGAAAGCGGGTAGCCGCGGCTGCGACGCTGTGAGACTATGACCGTCCGACACTCGTTCAACCTTGTATCCAGTCCATCATGCACGCAGGCATCGGAGACACGGTACGCCGCAAGGAGGATTTGCGCCTCCTCACCGGCCGCGGCTGCTACAGCGACGATTTCAATTTCCCGGGCCAAGCCTATGGCGCTGCGGTGCGCGCGCCGCATGCCCATGCGCTGATCCGCGGCATTGATAGCGAAGCCGCGCGTGCCATGCCCGGCGTGCTTGCGGTGCTGACCGGGGCGGACGCGCTGGCCGATGGCCTCAAGCGGATTCCCCATCTGGCCGCTGCCGGCACGCCGCCCGACATCGTGCTGACGAACCGCGACGGTTCGGCAGTGCCGGTCGCACCGCATCACATCCTGCCGACCGATCGCGTGCGCCATCGTCGGCACCGCCGTCGCCTTCGTCATTGCCGAGACGGTAACGGCGGCGAAGGATGCAGCCGAGAAGGTGGTCGTCGACTACGAGCCGCTGCCGGCCGTGACCGAGGCAACGGCCGCTGTCGAGCCCGATGCGCCGCGGCTCTACGACGACCTGCCGAATATCATGATCGACGCCGAGGTCGGCGACGTCGCGGTCACTGCCGAGGCGTTTGCGCGGGCCGCCCACGTCACGCGGCTCGACACCTGGATCAACCGCGTCACCGGCGTACCGATGGAGCCGCGCGCCGCCGTCGGCATCTATGACGCGACCAGCGGACGCTACACGCTCTACGCCGGCTCCGGCGGCATCGTTCGTCAGAAGAAGGAACTCTGCGGCGATCCTCGGCGTGCCGTTTGAAGCAGTGCGCGTCATCGCACGGGATATCGGCGGCAATTTCGGCACCCGCAACAGCTTCTTTCCAGAGTTCGCGCTGGTCGCCTGGGGCTCTCGCCGCGTCGGGCGGCCGGTCAAATGGACCTGCGAACGCCACGAGGCGTTTGTCACCGACTATATGGGCCGCGATCTCACGGTGCTCCGCCGAACTCGCGCTCGACGCCGATGGCCGCTTTCTAGCGTTGCGCACCAAAAATCTCAGCAATGTCGGCGCCCACAGCGGGTCTTACGTGCCGCTGGTCAAGGGCGTGGGGCTGGCGACCGCCGGCTATCGTATCCCCACGGCTCATGTCAGCGCGCGCGCCGTGCTGTCGACCACAATGTGCACCACGCCTTACCGCAGCGCCGGCCGGCCGGAGGTCATCTACGTCATCGAACGGCTGATCGACAAAGCCGCGCAAGAGCACGGCTTCGATCGCGTCGCGCTGCGGCGGCGCAATCTCATTCCGCCTTCGGCATTTCCCTACAAGAACCCGCAAGGCATCACCTACGACAACGGCACCTATCGCGCGGTCATGGATCGCGCGATGGAGCTCGGCGATTGGAAGGGCTTCAAACGCCGCCGCGCCGAGACGCGCAAACGCAAGCGGCTACGCGGCATCGGGCTTTGCTGTTACCTCGAGACCACCGGCGGCTATCCGCGCGAGCGCGCCGATATCACGGTGCATCCGCAAGGCCGGGTTGATGTCGTTGTCGGCACGCTGTCGAGCGGGCAAAGCCACGAAACCACCTTTGCGCAATGCGTTGCGGAATGGCTTGGCGTGCCGTTCCTCGACGTGAACATCATCGAAAGCGATACCGACATCGTCAAGGAGGGCGGCGGCTCGCATTCGGCCCGCTCGATGCGGCTCGCCGGCATCGTCATGGGCAACGCGTCGGATTTGATCGTCGAGAAGGGCAAGAAAATCGCCGCGCATCTGCTTGAAACCGCCGAGGACGATATCGGCTTCACCGGAGGCCGCTTCACGGTCAAAGGCACCGACCGCTCAGTCGGCATTTTCGACGTCGCTAAGGCTGCGGCAGACGGCAAATCGGTGCCGGAGAATTTGCGCGGGCCGCTCGACGCCACCTGCTGACGAGATGATCAAACAACTCGGCTTTCCCTACGGCGCCCACGTCTGCGAGGTTGAGATCGATCCGCAGACCGGAGCGCTCGGCCTTGTGAGCTACACCGCGGTCGATGATGTTGGGCGCGCCATCAACCCCATGGTCGTGGACGGCCAGAACTCACGGCGGCGCCGCGCAGGGCATCGGCCAGGCGCTGTGGGAACTCTGCGCTTACGATGCCCAGGGTCAATTGCTGTCGGCATCGTTCATGGATTACGCCATGCCGCGCGCCGACATCTTGCCGTCGTTCACCACCGACATCAGTCAGGTGCTCACGCCGACCAACCGGCTTGGTGTGCGTGGCGCCGGCGAAGGCGGCACAACGGGAGCGCTCGCCGCCGTGGTCAATGCCGTGGTCGATGCGCTCGCCGAGTACGGCGTGACCCACATCGAGATGCCGGTGACGCCGGAGAAAATCTGGCGCGCGATTCAATCATCCAAGGCGTAAGGCCGCAATGGGAGTAATCATGGCCGACATCCTGACCAAACAAGACGGACAGATCCTGCAGATCACCTTGAACCAGCCGGAGCGCGGCAACGCGGTGTCCGACGAGATGGTGGCGGAGCTCACCGGCATCATCGAAGGCGCGGAGAAAACATCGAGCGTGGTGGTGCTGCGCGGCGCCGGCAAGGATTTCTGCATCGGCCGCGCGGTCATGGGCTCGACGCCGAAGCAGGATCCCGACGCGCTGGAGCGCCGGACCTTCAGCGACGTGGTGTTCAACTGCTACGGCGCCATGCGCAACGCCAAGGTGCCGATCATCGCCGTCGTGCATGGCCGCGCGCTCGGTTTCGGCTGCGCCATCGCGGCGGCGTGCGACATCACGCTCGCGGGCGACAAAGCCGTGTTCCAGGTGCCCGAGATGGCGCACAACATTCTACCGACCATGGTGATGTCCTCCTTCGTCGATCGCGTGCCGCGCAAGGCCATGAGCTATCTGGTCTATTCGACGGCCGAGATCAGCCCGGAGCGCGCGCTGAGCTTCGGCATCGTCAGTGACGTGGTGCCCGCGGCAAAGCTCGACGAAGCCGTGGCGACGCTGTGCGCCGCGATCCTGAAAGCGCCGCGCCCGGCCATCCTTGGCGTCAAAGAATACGTGAAAACCGCGCCCGATATGGCGGTGTTCGGCGCCGTCGAATTCGCCCGCAACCTGCACGCCACCGTCAATTCATCCAGCGAGATGCGGCGGAAGCTTTAAAGGAATGAAGTCTTAAGCGCAGCGATCCGACCTACAGTTTTCCCGCGAACGCATCGGCGATGAACTGGTGCGTGATCGTGTAGGTCTGCCGGCACGTCGGTTCATGCCAAGCGGCGACGCCGGGAACATCTGAACCTTGGTCGGTGTAGGCGTGAAGAGCGCCGCTGAACACCAGCATCTGCCAATTGGCGCCCGCGGCATCCATTTCGCTCTCAAACGAATCGCGGTCGGCCTTGGGAACGACCGGATCGGGCGCGCCGTGCGTCACGAGGAGCGCCGCCTTGACTGCGCCCTTCTTCGCCGCTTGCGCCGTCTTGAGATCGCCGTGAATCGACACCGCCGCGGCGATGTCGGCGCCGTCCCGCGCCAGCTCCAAAACATTGCCGCCGCCGAAGCAAAACCCGATGGCGGCGTGGCGGCCGTCGATCAGATTGCGGCGGTTTCCTTCCGCCACCATCGTGTCGTAAGCGGCGCGAATGCGCCTACGCTGTTCAACCGCGTTCTCGCGCAGCGGATTGGCTAATGCCGCCGCCTCGCCGAAATCCGCCGGCCGGGTCCCCTGCCCGTACATATCGGCGACAAAGACGACGTAGCGGTCACCCGCCACCAACTTCGCGCGCTCGATCGCCTGCTCGGTCATGCCTAGCCAGTTTGGCGCCATCAGCACCGCCGGACGCTTGCCGGAAACCGTCTCGTCAAAGACGAGCGCGCCCTCGGCCGTGCGCGGCCCCATGGCGTATTTGATCTTCTCGGCCTTCATATGCTTCCTCCCTTGAAGGAGCCGTAGCCTATCCTACCGAATATTGTGTTCTACGGGAAAACTTATAGTCTGCCGCACCGTGACGGAGTACCTCTCAATCCGTTCAGGTGTTTTTGCGCCGCGCCTCCGTGAGGCGCGGTGATGATCGTTGTCGCGATCGACATTGGCGGAACGTTTACCGATCTCGTCGGCTTCGACGAAGCGGCGGGCCAATTTGTCGAGGCGAAGAGCCTCACCACGCCGGCGGAGCTCACGCAGGGCATCCTCGACTGCATCCGCAAGAGTGGACTTCGAGGCGGCCGCAATCGACGAACTGATCCATGGCTCGACGATCGCGATCAACACGCTGATCGAGCGCAAAGGCGCCAAGACCGGGCTGATCGTCACGCGCGGCACGCGCGACGTCTACATCATCGGCCGCGGCAACCGGCCGGAAGCCTACAATCTGTTCTTTCATCGCCATCAGCCTCTAGTGCCGCGTCATCTGACCCGCGAAATCGACGAGCGCGTCATGAGCGCCGGCGACGTTTATCGCCCGCTGAACAAAGCAAGCATCGCGGAGGCCTGTCGTGCGCTCGCTGCCGAAGGCGTCGAGGCGGTCGCCGTTTGCCTCCTTCATTCGTACGCCAATCCCGAGCACGAGCGCGTCGCCGGGATCATGGTGCGCGAGGCGCTGCCGCACGCCTATCTTTCGCTCTCGCACGACATCCTGCGCGAGTATCGCGAGTTCGAGCGCATGTCGACGACGGTGGTCAACGCCTATATCGGACCCAAGGTCGGCGGCTACGTCAAAAGCCTGAGGTCAAGCCTTGGCGACATCGGCTTCCGCGGCGATCTCTCGATCATGCGGTCGAACGGCGGCGTGATGACGCCGGAGGTGGCGACCGAACGGCCGGTCGCGATGATGGAATCCGGCCCGGTCGGCGGCATCATCGCCTCGGCGCGCGTCGGCCAAGCGCTTGGCTTCGCCAACGTGATTTCCTTCGACATGGGCGGCACCACCGCCAAGACGAGCTTGGTTCGTGACGGCGAACCGACGCTCGCGCCCGGCTATTATGTCGGTGGCTATGCCAGCGGCCATCCGGTGATGCTGCCGATGATCGACGTCGTCGAAGTCGGCGCCGGCGGCGGCAGCATCGCCTGGACCGACGACGTCGGCGCGCTGAAGGTCGGGCCGCAAAGTGCGGGCGCCGATCCCGGCCCGATCTGCTATCGCGGCGGCGGCACCGAGCCGACGATCACCGACGCCAACGTGGTGCTCGGCCGGCTCGACCCGCAAAATTTCCTCGGCGGCCAGATGGTTCTCGATGCGGATGGCGCGCGTGCTGGCATCGAGCAAAAAATCGCCAAGCCGTTGCGCATGGAGACGGTCGCGGCGGCGCAGGCGATCGTCGAGATCGCCATCGCCAAAATGTCGCTCGCGGTGCGCGAAGTATCGGTCGAGAAGGGCTACGATCCGCGCGACTTCGCGCTCGATCGCTTCGGGCGGCGCCGGCCCGCTGCATGTTTCGGCGATCGCGCGCGAGCTGCATATCCCGAAGGTGATTGTGCCGCTGTTTCCTTCGCACTTTTCCGCGCTCGGCATGCTGATGGCCGACGAGCGGCACGACTTCATCCGCACCTTCTATTGCGATCTTGCCAGCCTCGATTTCGCGGCGCTCACCGCCGTGCACGACGAAATGGCGAACGAGGCGAAGAAAAGCCTGCGGCACGCGGCGAACGCAGAATGGCAGATCGAGCTCGATCTTCGTTATGTCGGCCAGGAATTCACGCTTTCGGTGCCGGTTGCGCGCGACGCGATCAAGCGCGGCGAACGGCAAAAGATTCGCAAGGCGTTCGACGCTCTTTATGAGCATCGCTACTCCCATCATTCGCCCGACGAGCCGGTCGAGATGGTCAACATCCGCCTCGCCGCCATCGGCAAGCGGGCAAATCTCCGTTTTCCCAAGCTTGCCGCGCACACGACCGCGAAGCAGTCGAAGCGCCGCGATGTCTATCTCGGCGACGCTCGCAAACCGGTATCCTGCCCGGTCTATCAGCGCGCCGATCTCGGCGCCGGTGCACGCATCAGCCGGTCCCGCACTGATCGAGGAGCACGGCACAACGACGGTGCTGTTCAAAAGCGACGTTTGCCGTGTGGCGCGATCCGGCGAATTGATCATCGACGTGGGAGGCGCATGATGCCCAAACGCCGCAACACAACGTCATGCCCGACGCCAAAGCCGCACGCCCGGAAACCTAAGCCGCATCGGCGTAAGACGCTCGATGCAGTCACGCTTGAAGTCATCCGCAACGCGCTGCCGGCGATCGCCAACGAGATGGCCGCTGATCTGCAGCGCACCTCCTACAATATGATGATCTATGAGGTCCGCGATTTTTGCACCTCGCTGGTGAACACCAAGGGCGAACTGATTTCGCAGAACGTCGGCGGCGTGTCGCATTTCGTCGCCGATCTTGGCGTCATCATCACCGACGCCATCGAGCGTTTCGGCAAGGACGGCTTTAAACCCGGCGATGTGATCATCACCAATCACCAGGCGGTCGCCGGCCAGCACCTCAACAACATCGTCATCTACATGCCGTATTTCTACAAAGGCGAGCTCTTGATGTTCGCCATGGTGCGCGCGCATTGGATCGATGTCGGCGGCATGAGCACCGGCTTCGGCGCCGGTCCCGGCGTCGCCGATCCGTGGATGGAAGGGCTGCAGCTCGACCAGCTTAAAATCTACGAAGCGGGGAAAATCAACGAGACGCTCTACCGCGTGCTCAAGGACAACATCCGGTTTCCGGAGTCCTCCCTCGGCGACATGAAATCGCAGATGGCGGCCTGCCGGCTCGCCGTGCGCCGCATGAACGAGATGTTCGAGAAATACGGCAAGGACACGATCCTCGACGCCATCGCGCAAATCTTCGACGAGACCGAGCGCAAGTGCCGCAACGTCGTGGAAAAGCTCGCCGACGGCGTCTACGAGGCGAGCTCCTTCATCGATGATGACGGCGTCAAGCGCGGCGAGCCGGTGCCGATCCACGCCAAGATCACGATCAATCGCGGCGCGATGACGATCGATCTCTCCGCCACGTCGGGCGAGCGCAAGGCGGCGATCAATTCGCGCACTTATGCCGGTGCGCGCGTCGCCTACAAGGCGCTGACCGGGCCGCTCGAACCGGTCAACGAAGGCTCGTTCCGCGCCCTCAAGGTCATCATCCCGGAAGGCAACATCATGATGGCGCGCTTTCCGGCGCCGATGTCGGGCTGGAGCGCGATCGTGCCGACCGTCGTCGACACCATCATCAAGGCGCTCGCCAGGGCGATGCCGGATCGCGTTCCCGCCGGGCATCACGGGCTGCTCGGCGGCGCCGTCGTGTTCTTCGGCGTGCACCCGAAGACGCAGCGCCGCTTCGTCGTGCAAAGCATCGAGGGCGGCGGCTGGGGCGGCAGGCCCGGCGAAGACGGCGAGTCGGGCACGGTCTCGGTCTGCCAGGGCGACGTGCGCAATGCGTCGATCGAGGGGATCGAGCTGAAATGTCCGGTGCTGGTGGAGAGCCGGGCGCTGCGCACCGATTCCGGCGGCGCCGGCAAGCATCGCGGCGGCCTCGGCATCGACATGCATGTGCGCAATCTGGTCGAGGGCCGCTGGAATTTCGAGCATACGCGGCGCGAGCAATGCCCGCCCTGGGGTATGTGGGGCGGCAACCCGGGCACCCACGGCGATTTCCTGCTGCGGCTTCCGGGTGAGAACGATTTCCGCTCCATGGCGGCGAGCCATTATCCGGTGCCGGTCGAGTCCGACGTGATCGTACGCACCGGCGGTGGCGGCGGCTGGGGCGATCCGCTTGAGCGCGAGGCGTCGGCGGTGCGCGACGACGTGATCGAGGAATTGATCTCCCGCGGCGTCGCCGAAGAGCACTACGGCGTCGTGCTGGGAGACGATTTGACGCTCGACGAGGCCGCGACCGAGCGGCGGCGAAATGCGCTAAGATCGGCCCAGGCGTAATAAACCCTCTCCAGCGTCATGCGAATGGTGAGTATCGGAGCCCGCGATGAGGCAGGCACTGAAGCTTTTAGTGTCGGCGGCCATCGGCCTGCTACTGCAATCCGCAGTCTCGGCCAACGAACTCGTCCGCGTCGGCAATGCCGGTCGCGAGTTATTTTCTTTCACGCCGACCAATATCGGCAAGGAAGTCGGCATTTTCGCTCAACACGGTCTCGATGTCGAGATCAGCGGGTTCGGCGGCGATGCCAAGCTGCAGCAGGCCATGGCGGCGGATGCGGTCGATGTCGGGCTTGGCTCCGGCCCGGGCATGGCCTTCATCGTCAAAGGCTCACCGGTCAAGGGCATTGCCGCCATGGCGGGGCCGCCGCTCCTGTTTGCGCTGGTCGTGCGCGCCGACGGTCCGATAAAGACGATCGATGACCTCAAGGGCCGCAAGGTCGGCATTTCAACGGTCGGATCGGCGACGAGCTGGCTGATGAATGAGGTGTCGCGCCAACAGGGTTGGGGTTTTGACGGGCTTACGCTGGTGCCGGTCGGCGAGAATGCCGCGCGCATCGCCGCGGTCAAGGCCGGAGCGGTCGACGGCGGCGTGGTCGACATCGGCTCGGCGCTCAACTTCGTCGAACGCGGCAACGGCCGTATCCTGATGCGCTTCGGCGACGTGGCCAAGGATTTCATCCTGCACGTCATCTTCGCCACCGACAATGCCATCGCCCAAAGACCCGCCGCGCTCAAAGCGTTCCTCAAGGGCTGGTTCGAGACCATCGCGTTCATGCGGCAGAACAAGGCGAAATCGGTCGCAATCGCCATGGAGGTCATGGGCACCAACGAGAAGACCACAAGCGGCATCTACGACGAGTTGATGCCGATGTACTCCGACACCGGCCGCTTCGACCCGAAGGCGCTCGCGGTACTGAGCCGTTCATTCGTCGAGATGAAGATACTTCCTTCCGAAGCCGATATGAGCAAGCTTTACACCGAGGCGTTTCTGCCCAAGAACTAAACCAAAGCGTTCAGGGAACGATGAGAGTGAATCACAGGGTGTCGCTACTCACGGTCGCGCTTGCCGGCGTGCTCGCCGGCGCCCAAGTTCAGGCGGCTGAGCTGCTTCGCATCGGCAAAGCGCAGGCCAACCAATTTGCCTTCGTGCCCGCCGACGTCGGCGTCGACGCCGGAATATTCAAGAAGCACGGCATCGACGTTGAGATCAGCGCCTTCGGCGGCGATGCCAAAATGGTGCAGGCGCTGACCGCGGGCAGCATCGACATCGCGCTGGGCGGCGGCCCCGCCTTCGCGATGATCGTCAAAGGCGCGCCGATGAAAGGCGTGGCGGCGGTCGCCAATGCGCCGAACACCATCATGCTGGTCGTGCTCAAGGACGGCCCGATAAAGACCGTCGACGATCTCAAGGGCCGCATCGTCAGCGTCTCGACTGCAGGCTCGCTGACCTACTGGCTGACGCAGCAACTATCGCGGTCGCAAGGTTGGGGCGACAACGGCATCAAGATCACGCCGCTCGGCTCCTCCGAGGCGCAGATCGCCGCGCTGAAAACGCACCAGATCGACGGCGTGACCACCGACAGCGTCACCGTCGAAAAATTCGTCGAAACCGGAAGCGGCCGCATCCTGGTAAAATTCGGCGACCGCATCAAGGATTTCCACGTCCATATCATCTATGCAAGCGATAAACTGATCGAAAGCAATCCCGCGGCACTCAAAGCGTTTCTCGCCGGTTGGTTCGAAACGATCGCCTTCATGCGCGAGCACAGGCAGGAGACGATCGATATCGCCATCAAACACACCGGCGTCTCGCCTGGCGTCGCCGCCGACAGCTATGACGACACGATGCCGATCATGAGCCTCGACGGCCGTTTCAGCCCGAAGGCGCTGGACGTGCTGGCGACGTCATTCGTCGACACCAAGACGCTGCCATCGAAGCCGGACATGTCGAAGCTCCTCACGGAAGCGTTTTTGCCGAAATGACAGCGGGCGACATCGCCGTCCGCATCAAGAGCGTCTCCCACCAGTTTGGCGAGGCAGGCGAGGCGCACTATGTGCGCGCGCTGCTCGACACCTCGCTCGATATCGCCCGCGGCGAACTGTTGTGCCTGATCGGCCCGAGCGGGTGCGGCAAGAGCACGCTGCTCAATGTCGTCGGCGGGCTGATGGCGCCGAGCAGCGGCACGGTGGAAGTCGCCGGCAAGCCGGTGCGCGGACCGCTGCCGCACGACATCGCATTTGTGTTCCAGGAGAACGCGCTGTTTCCCTGGAACACCATCGTCGAGAATGTGCGGCTCGGCATGCTGTTCCAGGGCGTGCCGAAGGCGGAGCACGAGCTGCGGGCCCGGAAATCGCTCGAAGCGGTCGGACTCACCGATTTCGCCAACCACTATCCGAGCCAGCTATCCGGCGGCATGCGGCAGCGCGCGGCGCTGGCGCGGGCACTTTCGCTGGAGACCGACATCCTGCTGATGGACGAACCGTTCGGCGCGCTCGACGAGCAGACCCGCATGATCCTCGGCGAAGACCTCTCCGTACTGCTGGCGCGCACCGAAAAGACGATCGTCTTCGTCACCCACAGCCTCGGCGAAGCGGTTTTTCTGGCCGATCGCGTCGCCGTATTCTCGGCGCGGCCGGGCACGATCAAAAAAATCATCCACGTCGACGAGCCGCATCCGCGCCAGCCGGATTTCGTGACCTCGGAGAAATTCACCACGCTGCGCAACGAGCTTTATGCGCTGCTGCACGATGAAATCCGCAAGACCGTGGCCGAAACGGCGGCAGCGCGCGACGCCGCTGCAGCGGTCAGGAGCTTCGTGATGGCGCGCCGCGACGAGCGAACGGCAGGCATCGGCAGTCGCGCGGTACAAGTCGGCTTCCTGCTCGCCGTGCTCATGCTCTGGTATCTCGCGACCAACCGTTGGGGCGTCAATCGGCTGTTGCTGCCTAACCCAATTTCGGTGTGGCACCAGCTTGCTCGACGTCCTCCGAACCGGCGAATACCTGCCTGATCTGCGCATCACATTGACCGAGCTTGTGGTCGCATTCGTGCTGGCTATGACGAGCGGCACTCTCGTCGGCTATTTGGTCAGCCGCACGGACTATACCATCCGCGTGTTCGAGCCGCTGTTCGCCGGCATCTATTCGATCCCGATCATTCTTTTCCTGCCGCTCTACATCCTGTTCTTCGGCCTTGGACCGGCCTCCAAGATCGCGCTCGGCACCACGATCGGCTTTTTTCCAATTGTGCTCTCAACCATCGCCGGTTTCGGCAATGTCGACCGCACGCTTGTCACCGCGGCGCGGTCGATGGGAGCGTCGGACTATCAGCTATTCCGCTACGTGCTGCTGCCCGCCGCCCTGCCGGTGATCCTCACCGGCCTGCGCATGGGATTCACCGTGGCGCTTCTGTCCATCATCGGCAGCGAGACCATCGCCTCGCTCGCCGGCCTCGGCCATCACATTGTCGAGCTTGGCGAGGGCATGGATATGGCGCGCATGTTCGCCTACATCGCCTTCGTCGTGGTGATCGCGGCATTGCTCAATGGCATCGTGTCGGTCCTCGAAGCGCGCGGGAGGCGTCGCGGATGACGGCTGCCATCGGCCGCTATCTGCTGCGCCACCCAGGCCTCGTCCGGCTCGGCGTCGTCATCGTCATCTTGCTCGCGTGGGAGATCGCGGCGCGCTGGTTCATCGATCCGATGTTCATCAGTCCGCCATCGCGCGTGTTCATGTCATTGGGCGCGGTATGGGACACCAGCGGCGTTCCGGCGGCATTACGCCTGACCTTCTTCGAACTTGCCGTCGCTTTCGCCATCGCGGTTGTCATCGGCCTTGTCGTCGGTCTCGCGGTCGGTCTGCAGCCGTTCGCGCGGCAGAGCCTGATGCCGATTGTCCTCTTGCTCTATGGGCTGCCGCAAATCACCATCCTGCCGCTGTTCATTCTCTATTTCGGCATCGGGGCTCGCGTCGAAGATCGCGTTCGGCGTGACCCACGGCATGTTTCCGATCATGCTTGCCGTCGTCGCCGGCGCGCAGAACCTCAAACCCATCCTGCTTACGAGCGCGCGCTCCATGGGCGCGAGCCGCTGGCAAATCTTGCGCTGGGTGATTTTTCCGCACATGATTCCGAGTTTCTTCGCCGGCATGCGGCTCGGCATGACCGGCGTCTTGCTCGGCGTGCTACTGGCCGAACTTTATGTCTCGACCGCCGGCATCGGCCACTTCACGACGCTGTTCACGGAAAACTTCGATCCGACCAAACTGTTCGGCCTGGTCGCGATGCTCGCCGCGATGGCCATCGCGCTCAATGAAATCGTGCGCCGCGCCGAGATCAGGTTCAGCCGCTGGCGATGAGAGAGAAAGAGATTTTTCACCGTCATTCGAGGAGCCCCAAATGGCGAAACTCAAGCTCACCGTCGCCTGCGGCGACTATGAGATCGTGCGCGCGCTGAGCGACGGCACGGTTGAGGCCGACGGCATTGAGCTGGTCATGCTCACCGGCATGGGCTCGCGCGAGCGCCATTGGCGCATGGCGCGCAAGACCGAGTTCGACGTCTGCGAGATCAATATCGGCGGCTATTACATGGGACGCGAACGCAGCGAGGCGCTGACCGCGATCCCGGTCTTCTTGCACCGGCGCTTCCGCCACGGCTTTGTTTTTGTCAACGCCAAGTCCGGCATCCGCGAGCCGAAAGACCTGATCGGAAAAAAGATCGGCGGCACCAACTTCCAGCCCGCCTCCAACATCTGGATGCGCGGCATCCTGGAAGAATATTACGGCGTGCCGCACCGGCAATGCATCTGGGTGGTCGAGCGCAGCGAAGACGTCGAATTCACGCCGCCCAAGGATTTGCGCATCGAGATGATCGCGCCCGGCAAAGCGGCTCGACGTCATGCTGGCGGAAGGCGAAATCCCGGCCATGCTGTCGCCGGACATCCCGCGGCTGTTCCTCGAGGGCGACAAGCGCATCGTGCGGCTGTTTCCGGACTACAAGGACATCGAGATCGAGTTCTTTCGCAATACCGGAATTTTTCCGATCATGCACGTCACCGTCATCAAGCAAGAGATCATCGACAAGTATCCGTGGGTCGCGACCAATCTGGTCGAAGGCATTCGAAGAGGCGAAGGCGCTTGGCCTATCGCCGTATCGCCAATCCGCGCGTCGTACCGCTGGCCTGGATCAGAACCGCGTGGGAGGAGCAGCAGGAGATCTTGGGCCACGATCCGTGGGCCTACGGTCTTGGCGACGCCAACCGCAAAAACCTCGAAACGGCATTGCGCTATTGCCACCAGCAAGGCTTGATCAGCCGCATGATGCCGATCGATGATCTGTTTGCCGATACCGATCTCGGTGACGCCGGTGGCGGTTTGGAGAATATTTAGCTTGCCGACTTTGCCCGGATGCAGCGCGTCGGCAAACTGCTGAGAATGACTGAGAGTGAACCATGCCAGACCTGAAAGACGATCCGGCCTTTCGCTACTTCCCGACCAACTACCGCTGGTCGATGGGTTTGCTGATCTGCCTTTCCGGCGCGCCGTGGACCGGGGTCGAAATCGACGAAGTCAATCGCGTCGGCCGCACGCTGCTCGACAAGGTCGGCGACGATGATGCCTGGTTCGAGGAGTGGACCCGCATGGGCGACAAGATCGAGGCGCGCGGACGCGACGCCGCGCGCGCGGGACACAAGCTCACCGCTGCCTCGTGTTTCATGCGCGCGTCTCGCTACTATCAGACCGGCGAGCGCTTCATCCACCCGCGGTCGCAACGCAGCATGGGCGTTTATGCGAAATCGGTCGGTATTTTCAAGGAAGCCGCCGCCATCATCCGCCGCCCGCGCATCGAGCCGGTCGAGGTCCCCTATGAGCACACGAGCCTCCCGGCGCTGCTCGTGCATCCAGACCCCGAAGCGACGCGCGGGCGCCCCGCCCCCGCAATGGTGTTCTTCGACGGCTTTGACGTCACCAAGGAGCTCCAATACGGCTATGGCGTTCCCGACCTCGCCGCGCGAGGCATCGGTTGCCTCATCGTCGACGGGCCGGGCAACGGCGAGAGCGTGCGCTTCCGCAATCTGCCGCTGATCGCCGAAACCGAGCGCTACGCGACGCCGGTCTATGAGTATCTCGCCGGCCGCAGGGAATTCGACCCAAGACGCATCGGCGTCATGGCGCTGAGCCTCGGCGGCTACTACGCGCCACGGGCGGCTTCGCTCGAGCAGCGCTTCGCCTGCTGCGTCGCCTGGGGCGCGCAATGGGACTACCACGACATCTGGGCGAAGCGGCTGGAGGCACTCGATTCCGGCAAGGTCTTGTCGCTCTCGGTGCCGCCTGAACATCTGCAGTGGGTGCTCGGCGTCGACGACCGCGCCGCGGCCTTGAAGAAACTGGAAGGCTTTCGGCTCGACGGTATTGTGCAGAAGATGACCTGTCCGTTTCTGCTGCTGCACGGCGCCGGCGACGAGCAGATACCGCTGGCGCTCGCGGAGAAATGCTTTGCAGCGGTCGGCTCCAAGCAAAAGGCCCTGAAGGTTTTTAGTCGTGAGGAAGGCGGCTTCCATCACTGCCAAGTCGACGATGCGACGATCGCCGTGCATTACATGTGGGACTGGATCGCCGACGTGCTCAGCGCCGGAGTATGATGAAGGACCATGATCAAAGCTCGCAAAGCTCCCCCTGCCCGCAAAGCTTCGAACGCGCGCAAAACTTTCAAAACGAAGGCGCGCAAAGCTGCCGCGACTGCCACATCGCGCAAAGCCGCCGTAGCAGCTAAGGTCCCGAAAGCGACGAATGCTCCTGATGTCCGCAAAGCGCCGCTCTATCTCACGGAAGAAAACGTGCAGACGCTGGTCACCGTCAAGGACGCGATCTCGGTGCTCGAACACTTATTCGCGACCTGGGCCGAACCCTCGACGCTGAACCTGCCGCGGCAACGCGCGCGGGTCGGCCAGGGCGTCTTCAACCTGATGGGTGCCGCTTGGGGCCCGAAGCAACTGTTCGGCCTCAAAGCCTATTACGGTGGGGGCGGTGGCGGCCGCTATCACGTGCTGCTGTACTCCGCGATCGACGGCAAGCTCCAGGCGATGATCGAAGCCGACAACCTGGGCCAGATGCGGACCGGCGCGGCGAGCGGGCTCGCGACCAAATTGCTCGCCAACCCGACGGCGCGCACGCTCGGCGTCATCGGTAGCGGCCGGCAGGCGTTCGCGCAGGTGGCTGCGGTCTGCGCCGTGCGGCCGATCGACAAGGTGAGCGTGTTCAGCCGCACGGCGGAGTACCGCGAAGCCTTTGCGCGCAAGATCGAGCGCGAGCTTGGCGTCGCGGCGCAGGCGATGTCGTTCGCCGAAGCCGCCATCGGCGACGCCGAGATCGCAATCACCATCACGAAATCGGCGGAGCCGGTATTGCGCGCGAATTGGCTCAAGTCCGGCGTCCACGTCAATGCCGCGGGCGCGAACGCTGCCGCGCGGCGCGAGGTCGATGCCGAGACCGTGCTCCGCGCCACGGTGCGCGCGACCGATCAGGTGCTGCAAGCGCAGGAGGAAGCCGGCGAATACCGCGACCTCGTCGCCGCCGGCCGCCTGAAATGGCAGGACATCGTCGAACTCGGCGACATCGTCACCGGAAAGGCCGTCGGCCGCCGCGGGCCGGCCGACATCACGCTGTTCAAATCGCTCGGCATCGCACTCGAGGACGTCGCTTTCGCCGATCTGATCTGCCGCCGGGCGGTGGAACAGGGCGTCGGGAAGCGGATGCCGTGACTGCGGGGCGCTGCTGCGATGCAGACCCCTTTCGGAAGTGCGGCCAAGCTGGTAAGCAGAATGACAAAGCTGCCACCGGGACGCATCTGGCCTCGGGGGGAGGAACAAATGACCAAGCCTGTCAGGCTGTCCACATTGATCGCGATATCGCTGACGTCGGCTGCGATGCTTAGCGCGCTAGGCGGCAACGCGGTTGCGGCTGATAAGCAAGTTGCGCGCGGCAAATATCTCGTCGGCATCATTCCGTGCACGGATTGCCATACGCCCGGAACGTTTCTCGGCAAGCCGGATATGACGCACTATCTCGGCGGCTCGGACGTCGGCTTTGAAGTCCCAGGGCTCGGTGTTTTCTACGGACCGAACCTGACCCCGGACAAGGACACCGGGCTTGGCAACTGGACCAACGAGCAGATCGCGACTGCAATCACTGAGGGAAAGCGGCCCGACGGCCGCATGCTCGCTCCGCCAATGCCGATAGAAACGTTCAAGAACCTCACCCATGCGGATGCGTTGGCCATCGCCGTCTATCTGAAGACCTTGCCGGCGATCAAGAACAAGGTTCCGGGGCCGTTTGGCCCGAGCCAAAAGCCGACCTCATTTGTCTATCAGGTGCTGCCTCCGGACAAATATACGCCCACACCGCCTCCGCCGGGGAAGTAGCTCGCGGCAGGCAGAGCATTTTGGCGCCCCGCGGATCGGACCGTTCCAGACTCGAGTTCGCGGCGGGGCCGTCGGCTGGTTCTTCGGCATCGGCCGCATCGGCTCTTTCCTGGCGCCGACAGTTGTCGGCTTCATGCTGGCCTACGGGGTTGGCGCCTATGTGTTGCACACATTTGCGCTGGCCTATCTCGTCTCGGCGGTCGCGCTGTGGCTGGTCGGTATCGAAACCAAGGGCCGGGTGCTCGAGCAGATCACCGAGCATGACGGATTGGCGACCGCGACTGCGGCGACGTAGTGCATGTCCTCATTCCAGAGAAAAAGGGCGCCCCTCTTGAATATTGGGGCGTGAGGGGCCACCTCTACTGCTTAAATAATTCGGTCCCCATATCGTTGTATCTATTAATGGAACCGCTATAATTCTCGACTGCGTGCTTGAAGCCGCACGAATTACTTCAGTTGGTAGTGCCGCGGCCCGTCATTTCGGCGGGTCGTATAGCTTTCGGGACTAGCTCGCGATGAACCGCTCCAATCGCACCGACCACATCCGGCTCACTTCACATCCTGAGCCCGGCGCAAAATTGCATTTCCCGATCCGGTGGGGCGCAATGACCGCGCGCGAGCGCGGGCCCATCATCGGTACGGTCTCGCGGCCCCAGGACCGCAACGTCATCGGCAGTCACGGCGGGTCCTACGCGGTCTACCGGGCGCTCGCGGTTTCTTCCGGCGCGCTCGACCCGATCCGCCGTCCGGACCTGACGAATACCCATCCCGTCGCGACAATCGGGCCATTTTCGCAGTGGACGGAACCGCAGCGCATTGTTTCGTTCGACCCTTGGGGGCATCTGGTCGCGGAAAACTTCAAGCCGGAAATCGCGGAAGGGATCGACATCCGCCCGACGATCGCGATCACGCGGGCGCGGCTCGACCTGCACGAAATGCAGGACGCGCTGGCCGCCGGGCGCCTCGCCAATGATGGTGAGGTCGTGCACGAGAACGGCAGCGTTTCGGTAGTCAAAATCGCCATGGATCCGGTGTGGCACCTGCCGGGCATCGCGGAGCGGTTTGGCACGAGCGAGAACGATTTGCGCCGCGCGCTGTTCGAGCAGACGGGCGGCATGTTTCCCGAACTGGTGACGCGCCACGATCTGCAGGTCTTCCTGCCGCCGATTGGCGGCACCACGATCTATCTGTTTGGCGACGTCACCAAGCTTAACGACCCGCGCACGCAGATCACTTGCCGGGTTCACGACGAGTGCAACGGCTCCGACGTTTTCGGCTCGGACATCTGCACGTGCCGGCCCTATTTGATTCAAGGGATCGAGGAATGCGCACGCAGCGGCCAGACCGGGGGCCTCGGCATCATCATCTATAACCGCAAGGAAGGCCGAGCTCTGGGGGAGGTCACCAAGTTCCTGGTTTATAACGCGCGTAAGCGGCAGGAAGGCGGCGATGCGGCTGCCGCCTATTTCGAACGCACCGAATGCGTCGCCGGCGTTCAGGACGCCCGCTTCCAGCAACTCATGCCGGACGCGGTGCATTGGCTTGGCCTCAAGCGGATCGACCGTTTCGTCTCGATGAGCGACATGAAACACGACGCGCTGACGGCTCAAGGAGTTGAAATCGTCGAGCGCGTACCGATTCCGGACGAACTCGTCCCTGCCGACGCCCACGTCGAGATCGCGGCCAAGAAGGCCGCCGGATATTACACGCCCGAGCCGCCGAAGCCGCAGGCCCTGACGGAATCCGTCGGCCGCTCCCTCGACAAGTTCTAAGCCTGGTTCGGTATCTGTCCGTGCAGTCCCGAAGCGGCCGCTGCGTATTCTCTTTTGAGCGCCCAGGCCGTTCGCGAACGCGCGCATCGGATGCTGAGCATCGGGCTCGACGACAAGCTGCCGCACTTCCGCGTCGATCTGCGCCGTCTCGATAAGGCAGTCGACCTTGTGCTGGAGACGACGCGCCACGCTTATCCGTCGCTCGACGTGCCGTTCCACTCGCGCTGGCGCCACTTTGTTTTCAATGGCGAGGACCGCTGGGCTTCAATCGACAAGGCCGCGCATTGGCGCGACAGCGCCGCGCGCGCACGCGCAACGTTCGATCTTGCCATCGTCAGCGTGTTGCTCGATGCGGGAGCAGGACCGCGATGGCGCTATCGGGATCCGGCCACAGGGCAAAGCATCGGCCGATCCGAAGGACTGGCGCTCGCCAGCCTCGCGATGTTTTCCCAAGGGACTTTCTCGTCGCGTCCGGACGATCTCCTGGCAGCGGACGCAGAGGGTCTCATGCACCTGTCAGACGAAGCCCTCAGCGCCGGACTGCAGGTATCAGCCGCGAATCCGCTGGTCGGCATTGCGGGTCGTGCCGACTTGCTGCGCCGTCTCGGTGCTCTCATCGCTGCCAAGCCGGACATTTTTGGGCGTCATGATAGGCCGCGCCCAGGAGGTCTGTTCGATCATTTTGCCATGTCGGCGAAAAGCGGAGAAATTCCAGCAGCGACAATTCTTTCAGAGCTCCTTCAGCACTGCGGTCCGATTTGGCCGTCACGGCTCGCGCTCGGCGGCGTTCCGCTCGGCGACTGTTGGCGGCATCCGTCGCTCACCACGGCGGATGCCACCAGCGAACTTGTGCCGCTGCATAAGCTTTCGCAGTGGCTGGCGTATTCTCTCATCGAGCCGCTGCAATGGGCCGGCATCTCCGTGGCGGACATCGGCGGCCTGACGGGGCTCGCCGAATATCGCAATGGCGGCCTGTTCGTCGATACCGGCGCCGTGGCGTTCCGCGATCCCGCCGACGCCGCGCGCGAGCACGATGTCGCTTCGACTTTGGTGGTCGAGTGGCGCGCGCTGACCGTCGCCCTTCTCGACAGGCTCGCGGATATGATGCGCAGCCGGCTCGAATTGGATGAAAAATCGTTACCGCTGGCGAAGGTTCTCGAGGGCGGCACATGGTCGGCCGGGCGCATCATCGCCCGCAAGCTGCGTGCCGACGGCTCGCCGCCGTTCAAGGTTGTCAGCGATGGCACGGTGTTCTGAGTAGGGCCCGACGGGAGGAGTTCATGGAAGGCGTAACAGTCGTCAATCATCCGCTGGTCCAGCATAAGCTGACGCTGATCCGCGCCAAGTCGATCTCGACGAAATCGTTCCGCGAACTCCTCAAAGAGATCGGAATGCTGCTTTGCTACGAGGTCACCAGAGACCTGCCGCTGACCAACGTCGAAATCGAAACGCCGCTGGCGCGGATGATGTCGCCGCGCATTGCCGGCAAGAAACTGGTATTTGCTCCCATCTTGCGCGCAGGCGTGACATTCGCGGAAGGCATGCTCGATCTCGTGCCGGCCGCCCGCGTCGCCCATATCGGCCTCTATCGCGAACCGGAAACGTTCGTCGCGGTTGAATACTTCTTCAAGGCGCCATCCGATCTGCACGAGCGGCTTGTCATCGTCGTGGCGCCGGTGCTCGCGACCGCCAACACGGCCGTGGCGGCCATCGTGCGGCTCAAGGAGCGGGGCGCCAAGGACATCAGGTTTGTGTGCATGCTGGCGGCGCCGCAGGGCATCGAGCGATTGCGCGGCCTGCATCCCGACGTGCCGTTATGGACCGCGGCAATCGACGAGGGGCTCGACGAGCGCGCCTACATTCTTCCAGGTCTGGGAGACGCCGGCGACCGCGCCTACGGCACGAAATAATTTTGCGGGCGCAAAGCCCCATCAAGGCCGCGCACGCGCCGCTTTGTCACGCGGCGAACGGCTACGCGCATCGTGAGCCGTGTCGCGGACGTTGCAGCCTAAATTCTCTGCCGCAACGCGCAGCCGGCAAAGGCAACCACTCCGCCGGCATCAAGCCGCCAGCAGCTTTTGCACTTCGTTGACCAGTTCGCGCAGATGGATCGGCTTGGACAGCACCTTGGCGTGCTTGGGCGCGCTCGAATCGGAGTTGAGCGCCACGGCGGCAAAGCCGGTGATGAACATGATCTTGATGTCCGGATCGAGCTCGGCGGCGCGGCGGGCGAGTTCGATGCCGTCCATCTCCGGCATGACGATATCGGTCAGCAGCAGCTCGAACGGCTCTTCGCGCAGCCGCTGGTAGGCGGATAGGCCGTTGTCATAGGAGATCACGTCGAAGCCGGCATTCTGCAGCGCCTTGACCAGGAACCGCCGCATGTCGACGTCGTCTTCCGCCAGCAGGATTTTGGACATATCGACTCGAATCCGGCTTTTGCCGGCTCCCCGTCATTCCATAAGCCGGATGCGGGTAAACATCGAGTGAAAACCGGCGCAAAAGCCAATCGCGGCGCATGCCGCGACTATGGACAATAGCCGTGGCCGCAGGCTAGGGAACGAAGTGCCGGGTCAGCCGAGTCTCGGGAAGCCCCGCCAGGCGCCATGTTGGAAATCCAGGACGAATTCGATCCCCCCTTCGAGGCCCTCGAGCCGGCGGAATGCCGCGGCCCGCTGATGTTCAATTCGCCCCATAGCGGGCGTGTCTATCCGCGCGGCTTCCTGCAGACCTCGCGGCTCGATCTGGCGACGCTGCGCCGTTCCGAGGATAGCTTTGTCGACGAACTGATCGCCGGCGTCGTGGCGCGCGGTCACCCGGTCATGCGGGCGCACTTCCCGCGCTGCTATGTCGACGTCAACCGCGAGCCCTATGAGCTCGACCCGCGCATGTTCGACGGGCGGCTGCCCTCGTTCGCCAACACCCGCTCGATGCGGGTTGCCGGGGGCCTTGGCACGGTGGCGCGCGTGGTCGGCGACGCCCAGGAAATCTACGACCAGCGCATTTCGGTCGCCGAGGCGCTGCGTCGCATCGATGGCCTTTACAAGCCGTATCATCGGGCCTTGCGGCGTCTGTTCATGCGGCTGCAGCGCGATTTCGGCGCCGCCATGCTGATCGACTGCCATTCCATGCCGTCGACCACCGGCGCCAGGGACGAGCGCCCGCGCGCCGACCTCGTGCTCGGCGATCGCTATGGCACGAGCTGCGTCCCGCTGATCGCCGAGACCATCGAACAGACCATGCGCGGCTTCGGCTATGTGGTCAGCCGCAACAAGCCTTACGCGGGCGGCTTCATCACCGAACATTACGGCAATCCGACCACCGGGCTTGCACGCGATCCAGCTCGAGATCAACCGGGCGCTTTATATGGATGAGCGCCGCTACGAGCGCGTGGCCTCGTTCGCCAGGCTCGCCGGCGAGTTCGAAATCCTGGCCGACCGGCTGAGCGAAATCCCGCTCGAAGAGTTGCGGCCCTACCGCGCGGCGGCCGAATAAACCTGTGCCGACGCGGCCAGGCCGTCCGCTATGGCGCCTAAAAAGAAAGAGGCCGCTCACCTTGCGGGAGCGGCCCAAGTCTAGGGAGGAAACGCCCAAGGAGGGCGACGGTAACGAGAGGGAACCTCTCGCTACCGCACTGCAACAACATACACCGCGTCGCACAAAACGCAAGGGCTCCTGACCTTTTTGCCCCGTGTTTCCCGCGAGTTCTTCCTGCAATTTGTGCAGAGTAGACCTTCCGTTTTGCTGCCGGCTGCTGCCGTTCAAACAGAATAAGCAGTTTACCATCAGTGTGTTACACCGACGATATGCTCCTGCACAAAAAACAGCGCCATTAGGCGCCGGCATCGCGAAGCTCATCGGCTATCGATATCGAGCGCCGACCTGCTGCTGGAGGCCGATCTGATGACGGCGATTGATTTCGCGGCCTTCGTCGACGAGCTCGCCGCCGTCTCGGGCGAGACCATCCGGCCGTTCTTTCGCAGCGCGCTCGGCGTCGAGAACAAGAGCCGATCCGGCGGCTTCGATCCGGTGACCGCCGCCGACCGCGCCGCCGAGACCGCCATGCGCGCACTGATCACGCGGACTTTCCCGAGCACGGCGTCGTCGGCGAGGAATTCGGCGCCGACCGGCCCGACGCCGAATATGTCTGGGTCCTCGACCCGATCGACGGCACCAAATCCTTCATCTGCGGCATGCCGGCCTGGGGCACGCTGATCGCGCTGACGCGGCGCGGCGAGCCGATCTACGGCATGATGCACCAGCCGTTCACCCGCGAGCATTTCACCGGCGACGGCCGGGGCGCGCGCTATCGCGGTCCGGCCGGCGATCGGGATTTGCGGGTGCGCCCGTGCGCGGCGCTCGAGGACGCGATCCTGGTCACGACCAGTCCGCTGCTGATGAACGACGCCGATCGGCGAAGTTTTGGCCGCGTCGAGCAGGCGGTGCGGCTGTCGCGCTATGGCGGCGATTGTTATGCCTATTGCGTGCTCGCCGCCGGCCATATTGATCTGGTGATCGAGACCGAGCTCAAGCCGCACGACGTGCTGGCCCTGATTCCCGATCATCGAAGGCGCCGGCGGCATCATGACCACCTGGGAAAACGGCCGGCCGCACAATGGCGGCCGCATCATCGCCGCCGGCGACAAACGTGTGCACGCCCAGGCGATGGCGCTGCTGACGAAGACTTAGGCACCCCTACCGGCGCCGCGCTCGGGCTAGCCGTACGGCGAGGTACCCGGCACGAAGGCGTCGAAGGCGGCCCAGAACTGCGAGCGGAAGCGGTCCTGCTCCATCAGCAGCTCATGCCTGGCGCCGGCCACGACGAGATGCGACCCGGTGCGCAGCAAGGTGGTGAAATCCTCGATCGCCGCATTCGACACGATGGCGTCGAGGCCGGCCGCGACAATGAGCATCGGCTGGCGGATGCGCGAAGCATAGCCGCGTTCGCGCAGCGCATGCATGGCGCGGAAAGCAGCATCGGTCCAGGCGATCGTCGGACCGCCAAGCGCGAGCGCCGGCTCGGCTTCGAGGACCGCACCATTGCGGGCATAACGCACCGGATCGGACGTGAGCACATTGCCAACGAAGGGCCGCGATTCCAGGACGGCGGTTTCCCGTCCCGGCACATACATGGTGCCGAGGCCGATCATGCGCATGGCGCGCACGATCGTCGTCGCGGTTGCCGTCGAGCCTATCCCTGCAAGTGCGATCAATGGCGCAGTCAACACCATGCGATCGAACCAGCGGTGGCCGCGATGAGGCGGCGCGGATGAGGATGGTCGCGCCGGTAGAATGACCAATCGCGAAGATCGGCGGCGGACAATCCGGCAGCACGATCTCGCGCATGAAAGTATCGAGATCGGTGTCGTATTCGGAGAAGTCGCGCACATAGCCCTTGCGCCGATCGCTGAGGGCGCGATCGGAGAGACCTTGTCCGCGCCAATCGAACGTCGCCACCGCAAATCCCCGCGCGCGCAAATCGCGAACGGTCTCAAAATATTTTTCGATCCATTCGGTGCGCCCCTGCAGGATGCACACGGTGCCCCGGCGGCCGGCCGGCGGTTGCCAGCGCGCGAAGCGCAGCGAAACGCCGTCGGGCGTTTTGAGCATGCCCGTGACGAGATTTTCCGGGACGGGATTTGCGGGGATCGAGACGAGTTTCATGGGAATGGTCAGGCGGAGTGGCGTCGCGCTTATAACAGCCCTCCGTATCAGCGGTCAACCTGAGTTATCGACCGCCATTCCTATGGTTCGTCGCACCCAATCGTCCGGCAAAGGGCAAGAGTGCGGACCGGACGGCGGGCCGATTAGCGCTGGAACAACAATGGCTTGTGGGGGCTTGCGCGGTATATTGCTCGCCTCCCATATGTTTTTCGCGCAGGCAGTCATAGCTGCGCGTTTCACCGGCTCGGCCCAAGCGGGCGAGCCATCCGCATGTCGCTTCACAAGGAGGATATGCCATGCGAACTTTCGACCTAGCACCCCTCTATCGTTCCACCGTCGGCTTCGACCGGCTGTTCTCGCTGCTCGATCAGGGCATCGAGGGCGCCGCTCCCGGCTACCCGCCCTACAATATCGAGCGGACCGGGGATAACGACTACCGCGTCTCCGTGGCGGTCGCCGGCTTCCACGAGCCTGAGCTCTCTATCGTAGCGAAAGAGAACACTCTCACCATCCGCGGCGAGAAGAACGCCAAGGAGGAGGAGAAGCGCGGTGACGTGCTCTATCAGGGCATTGCTGCCCGCACGTTCGAGCGCGTGTTCCAGCTCGCCGACTTCGTCCAGGTGAAGGGCGCGAGCCTCGAGAACGGTCTCCTGCACGTCGACCTCGTGCGCGAGATCCCCGAGGCGAAAAAGCCGCGCTCGATCCCGATCGGCAACGGCAAGAGCGACGCCAAAGCGATCGAGACCCAGAACAGGCTGCGTAAGCGGTCCGTTTGGAACTGGTAAGGGAGCGCCCCGGATTTTCCGGGGCGCTTTTGATTTGTCAGTCGTTGAGCGGAGTGGCCGGCTCGGCCTTACTCGGCGCGACCGGGCCCGCTGGCGCCGCGGTGTCAGACTTTACATCGCTAGAGTTCACGCCAGTAGACTTCGCCTCCGACTTGGCGGGGAGCTTTGCGTCCTCGCTGGCGTCGGATTTTCCCCTCAACTTCGCACGAACTCATACGGCCGCGGGAGGCTAGGCTTGTGGGCCGCGGTCGCGGCAGCGGCAAAGACAAGTTCGGATGCGTTGCGGCCCGCACTGCGGGCGGTCGCGGAAATGGCTCCATCGCTTCGCCGGGCGGTGGCTCAAGCTCATTATAGGCCGGTCCGCCGTAACCCGCCGGCGGCGAGCCATAATAAGGTGGCGAGGCCATCCCGACCTGGCCCGACGTTGCCGGACCCGGGCCGAGCACGATACGGTTGACGTCGCGGATGGCGCCGCTGTGCGCATCGACCACGACGCGCATGAGAATGCCGCGAAAATCAGTCGCGCGCAGCACATAGGTCGTGCCCTCGCGCAAGGGCGGCGCCAGCGGATCGAACCCGGCAGAGCGCACGGTCCTCATGATCTCAAACGGCGGCACGAAGCCGGTGCCCGGGAAGCGGCGCTTGTACGGGCAGCGGAGCTTGCGCGGCCGGCGCTTGCGCGTGGCCCGGCGCCGCCAAGGGCCAGAGCGCCAAAGTACAGACAGCAGCCCGGAACACGTTCACCTTCACGGATATGCCCCTTGCCCGGCGCGCCGATTGCGCCAACGCGCCCTGCTGACGATTAACCGAAATTAGGGCGGCGCTTGGGCGCAACTCAGAACTTTTTTCGCATAGGTTCACGAAGCGTTCGAGTTCCCGCGTCTCGCTGCCCTCCACAAAGCAATCGACGTCCTCGTTCGCGGTCGCGAACGACGTGACCAGCCGTACCAGGACTTTGTCAGCCCCGAGTTTCAGCCTTTCGCTGCTGCGCACGTAGTAGCTCGCGCCAGCCGCTTTGAGCTGCGCATCGAGCGCGCGCGGCAACACCACAAAAATCATATTGGCCTCGACCGGCCAGACCGGCGGCAAGCCGATCGCAGTCAGTTTGTGCGCCAGCCGGTCGGCCATGGCGTTGGCGTGGCGCGCCAGCGCGAGCCAGCGGCCGTCCTCCAGATAGGCGGCAAATTGCACGGCGAGGAAGCGGTGTTTGGAGAGGAGATGGCCGGCACGTTTGCGCCGTTCGCCGATAAATGCCGCGCGGGCCGGATCGAAGACCACCACCGCCTCCGCCGCCAGCGCGCCGCCCTTGGTGGCGCCGAACGACAAGACGTCGACGCCGGATTGCCATGTCATCTGCGCCGGCGACGCGTTGAGCCGCACCAGCGCGTTGGCGAAGCGCGCACCGTCCATGTGCACGGCAAGCGAGCGTCGATGCGCGATTTCGCATAGCGCCGCGATCTCGTCGGTCCGATAGATGGTGCCGGCCTCGCTCGCCTGAGTGAGGGACAGCGCCGATGCGACCATCTGATGCGGGCTATGGCCGCCATACCCCGCGAGCGCAGTCTTCAGCGTCTCCGGCGTGATTTTGCCATCGCCGCCGGGAAGCCCGACCAGCTTGAGGCCGCCGCCGAAAAATTCCGGCGCGCCGCATTCGTCGGTGACGATGTGGGATTCGGCATGGCACATCACCACGCCCCAGGGCGGCGTGACATGCGCCAGCGCCAGCGCATTTGCCGCCGTCCCGGTCGGCACCAGGAACACCGCCACCTCGCGCTCGAAGACTTCCGAAAGGCGCCGTTCGACCCTTTGGGTCCAATCGTCATTGCCGTAGCCGCGCGCGTAGCCATGATTGGCCTGCACGATGGCGTCGAGAATGGCGGGCGCAACCGGCGCCGTGTTGTCGCTGGCAAAATTCACTTCTGATAAAGCCACCGAATGAGCCGGTCGAGCGAGATCGCGCCGGCTCCGCATGTCATCAGCACCAAGCAGAATCGCGAACCAATACACATGCATGGTCCAGAGCGCCGCGGGCTCGACGTAAAGCTGCAAGAGAACCGTCACAATCAGGAGCAGCAGCGCCGAGATGCGCGTGCCGAAGCCGAGGACCAGGCATATCGGCAGCAAAAACTCGGCGTAGAGCACAAAATTGGCGATGATCATCGGGCTTACCGGGCTGGTCGCGAACCGCGCCTCGAAGGCGCGAAGCGTTTCGTCGCTCACTTGCGCAGGCAGGATCAGGGAATAGTCGAACCGCTGGAACGACAATGGAAACGTCGGCCCCACGGCTTTGGCCTGGCCGGACAAAAAAAAGTCCCGTGCCACGACGAGACGCAACAACAGCGCCACCAGCGCATATGGAATGATGCCGCAAAAGGCGACAAAGCAATCGACGATGCGGGCCCCTATCGACGCGATCCGTGCTGTGGTGGGTAACTGACGAAGCTGGCCATGCCATCTTTTCCTCTGATGAACGCGTGGGCAGAAATACGCAATTGATCCCGGCGTCCGGGCGCTGGCGAATTGCAGCTATGGCGCAGCTTTATGCCAGAGGTCAATGACCACACGCGCTCTGCCCGCCAAGCTTCCCCACCCCGCGATGGAGGGCAAAGTAGGAAGCACTGAGATCACAGCGCGATCGGCATTGCGTCCATGTGTATCCCGTGATCCACTTTCACTTGTGCGGCGGAACATTTGCGGGAATGGAGGGGAACGGACGAGGCCGTGACGTTCTCTCATTCCTTTCGCATCAGCGCGAAGGAAGCCAGGGTTGTTTCCCTTGTGTTGTTGCCCGGAATTTGCCATGTTCCGCATAGGACAGCATTGCTGTCCCAATTGGTGACCGCAACGCACGCGCTCCGCACCTTCCCTCACCCCATTTGCGAGGGATGGCAAGAAGGGGATAGACGCGCGGACGGCCGTCGGGGGCGAGGGCGCGTCGGGAGGCGAGGGCGCGTCGGACGGCGGCAGGAACAAGCAGCCACAGGCCGCCCAGCGGCACGATGGTTGCCTCCAAGATGACTGGATCGCCCTTGGGCGGCCTGCGCCCCGTACCCGCTTGCGGGAGTGAGTAAGGGCGAGGCTTGCCGAAGGATGACTGCGCCAGGACCTTGACGCGCACCGTTCGGGCTCCGACGCAGGCGCGAAGACGAGAGGCGCGAGGACGACGATGGACGCGTCAGGTTTCGGCTTGTTTGATCCGACGCTGGAAAAGGATTCCTGCGGCGTCGGATTCATTGCCGATATCAAAGGACGCAAATCGCACAAGATCGTCGAAGACGCGCTGACGATCCTGGTCAATCTCGAGCATCGCGGCGCGGTCGGCGCCGATCCGCGCGCCGGCGATGGCGCCGGCATTTTGGTGCAAACGCCGCATAAATTTTTTGCCAAGAAGGCCGCAGAGCTGGGCTTCGCATTGCCGCCGCCCGGCCAATACGCCGTCGGCGTGTTGTTCCTGCCGCACGAAGAGGCATGGCGCCAGGAAATCATGGGCACTTACGCGGCGGTTGCCGCGCAGGAGGGCATGAGGCTTCTCGGCTGGCGCGATGTGCCGACCGACAATTCGACGCTCGGCGAAACGGTGAAGCCGACCGAGCCCGTGCACAAGCAGGTTTTTCTTGCACGCAACCCGGAAGTGACATCGGAGGACGAGTTCGAGCGCCGGCTCTATATTCTGCGCAAGACCATCTCGGGCATCCTCTACGCCAAGCGCGAACGGCGCACCTCGCACTATTATCCGGTGTCGATCTCCTGCCGGACTCTGATCTACAAGGGCATGTTCCTCGCCGACCAACTCGGCACCTATTATCCCGATCTGCACGACCCGGATTTCGAGAGCGCGCTTGCGCTCGTGCACCAGCGCTTTTCGACCAATACCTTCCCGACCTGGTCGTTGGCGCATCCCTATCGCATGATCGCGCACAACGGCGAGATCAACACTTTGCGCGGCAACAACAACTGGATGGCGGCGCGGCAGGCGTCGGTGTCTTCGCCGAAATTCGGCGACGATATCAGCAAGCTTTGGCCGATTTCCTACGAGGGTCAGTCGGACACCGCCTGTTTCGACAATGCGCTCGAATTTCTGACCATGGGCGGCTATCCGCTCGCGCACGCGATGATGATGATGATTCCCGAGGCATGGGCGGGCAATCCCCTCATGAACGAAGAGCGGCGGAATTTCTACGAATACAATGCCGCACTGATGGAACCGTGGGACGGGCCAGCGGCGATCGCCTTTACCAACGGCCGGCAGATCGGCGCCACGCTCGACCGCAACGGCCTGCGGCCAGCGCGCTATATCCTCACCCGCGACGACCGCATCATCATGGCGTCCGAAGTGGGTGTGCTGCCGGTTCCCGAACAGGACATCGTCGTGAAATGGCGGCTGCAACCGGGCAAGATGCTGCTGGTCGATCTCGACGAGGGTCGGCTCATTCCCGATGAGGAGCTCAAGGCGACGCTGGCGAAGAGCCACCCGTACCGCGAATGGTTGGAGCGCACGCAGATCGTCCTCGAGGAACTGCCGGCAAGCGCCGAAGTGGCGCCGATCTCGAATCTCGCGCTGCTCGACCGGCAGCAAGCGTTCGGCTACACGCAGGAGGATCTCAAGATCCTGATGACGCCGATGGCGACGACCGGCGAAGAAGCGGTTGGCTCGATGGGCAACGACACGCCGATCTCGGCGCTGTCGGAGCGGCCGAAGCTTCTTTTCACCTATTTCAAGCAGAATTTCGCCCAGGTAACCAATCCGCCGATCGATCCGATCCGCGAGGAACTGGTGATGAGCCTGGTCTCGATCATCGGACCGCGGCCGAACCTTTTCGACCTCGAAGGCATGTCGAAGACGAAGCGCCTGGAGGTCCGCCAGCCAATCCTCACCAATGCAGACCTCGAAAAAATCCGCTCGATCTCCGAGGTCGCCGAATCCCATTTCAAGTCGCTGACGCTCGATGCAACCTGGCGGGCCGAGGCCGGCACCCCCGGCATGGAAGACGCCATCGCGGCGCTGTGCAGTCAGGCCGATGTTGCTGTGCGTGACGGCATCAACATCATCATCCTTTCCGATCGGCGCGCCGGCGCCGATCGTATCCAAATCCCCTCGCTGCTCGCCTGCGCGGCCGTGCACCATCACTTGATCCGCGAGGGCCTGCGCACTTCAGTCGGCCTCGTGGTGGAATCAGGCGAGCCGCGCGAGGTGCACCATTTCGCCTGCCTCGCCGGCTATGGCGCCGAGGCGATCAACCCGTACCTCGCCTTCGAAACGCTCACGGCGATGCGGGGCGAGCTGCCGCAGAAGCTCGACGACAAGGAAATCGTCAAACGCTACATCAAGTCGATCGACAAGGGACTGCTGAAGGTGATGTCGAAGATGGGCATCTCCACCTACCAGTCGTATTGCGGCGCGCAGATTTTCGACGCGGTCGGCCTCAAGTCGGATTTCGTCGCGAAATATTTTACCGGCACGGCCACCCGCATCGAAGGCGTCGGCCTCACCGAGATCGCCGAAGAGACCGTGCGCCGCCATCGCGACGCGTTCGGCGACGCGCCGATTTACCGCGGCATGCTCGACGTCGGCGGCGAATATGCCTTCCGCGTGCGCGGCGAGGAGCACGTCTGGAACGCCGCGACAGTCGCGGCGCTGCAGCACGCCGTGCGCGGCAACTCTTACGAACGCTACCGGGACTACGCGCGGATCATCAACGAGCAGTCCACGCACCTGTTCACCATCCGTGGCCTGTTCCGCGTCAAGTCGGCCGCGGAGGACGAACGCACGCCGGTGCCGATCGAGGAGGTCGAGCCGGCCAAGGATATCGTGAAGCGGTTCTCCACTGGCGCCATGTCGTACGGATCGATCTCGCGCGAGGCGCACACCACGCTCGCCATCGCCATGAACCGCATCGGCGGCAAGTCCAATACCGGCGAAGGCGGCGAGGAAGCCGATCGTTACAAGCCGCTTCCGAACGGCGATTCCATGCGCTCGGCGATCAAGCAGGTGGCGTCGGGCCGCTTCGGCGTCACGGCCGAATATCTCGTCAATTCGGACATGATGCAGATCAAGATCGCGCAGGGCGCCAAGCCCGGTGAAGGCGGCCAGTTACCGGGTCACAAGGTCGACAAAACTATCGCCAAGGTGCGCCACTCGACGCCGGGCGTGGGCCTCATTTCGCCACCGCCGCACCATGACATCTATTCGATCGAAGACTTGGCGCAGCTCATCTTCGATCTGAAAAACGTCAATCCGGACGGCGATGTCTCCGTCAAGCTTGTCTCCGAGGTCGGCGTCGGCACGGTCGCGGCCGGCGTGTCGAAGGCGCGATCCGATCATGTCACCATCGCCGGTTACGAGGGCGGCACCGGCGCGTCGCCGCTCACCTCGATCAAGCACGCCGGCTCGCCCTGGGAGATCGGGCTGGCCGAGACCCATCAGACCCTGGTCGCCAACCGGCTGCGCGGTCGGATCGCCGTGCAAGTCGACGGCGGCATCCGCACTGGCCGCGACGTTGTCGTCGGCGCGCTGCTTGGCGCCGATGAATTCGGCTTCGCCACCGCGCCGCTGATCGCCGCCGGCTGCGTCATGATGCGCAAGTGTCACCTCAATACCTGCCCGGTCGGCGTCGCCACCCAGGACCCGGTGCTACGCAAGCGCTTCCGCGGCCAGGCCGAGCACGTCATCAATTATTTCTTCTTCGTCGCCGAAGAAGTGCGCGAGCTCATGGCGGCGATGGGCTACCGCACGTTTGACGAGATGATTGGCCAGATGCAGATGCTTGACCGCGTCAAGCTGATCGCCCACGCCAAAGCAAACGGCCTCGACTTTTCCAAGCTGTTCACCAAGCCGAACGTGCCGCCGGAAGTTGCCCTGTTCAATTGCGAGGTCCAGGATCACAAGATCCACGACATTATCGACCGCAAACTGATCGCGCTGTCGCAGGCTGCGATCGAGCGCGGTACGCCTGTGCGCATCGCTTTGCCGATCAGAAATACCGATCGCACGACCGGCGCCATGCTCTCCGGCGAGATCGCCAAGCGCTATGGCCACAACGGATTGCCTCACGACACCATCGTGGCGCAGTTCAAGGGCACGGCCGGGCAAAGCTTCGGTGCGTTCCTCGCCCGCGGCGTGACCTTCGAGCTTGATGGCGACGCCAACGATTACGTCGGCAAGGGGCTATCCGGCGGGCGTCTCGTGGTGCGGCCGCCGGCGCAGTCCGGAATTGTTCCGGAAGAGTCGATCATCATCGGCAACACGGTGCTCTATGGCGCGATCGAGGGCGAGTGCTACGTCCGCGGCGTCGCCGGCGAGCGCTTTGCCGTGCGCAATTCGGGCGCCATCGCCGTGATCGAGGGCGCCGGTGACCATTGCTGCGAATACATGACCGGCGGCGTCGTGGTGGTGCTCGGCCGCACCGGCCGCAACTTCGCTGCCGGCATGTCGGGCGGCGTCGCCTATGTGCTCGACGAAGACGGCACCTTCGCCTCGCGCTGCAATCTCGCCATGGTCGAACTCGAGCCGATGCCGGGCGAGGAGGACATCAACTCACGCATTTTCCATCACGCGCGCGACCTCGAAGCGCATGGTATGGTCGATATCATGACCGACATGAGCCGCTTCGACGCCCATCGGCTGCATCACCTCATCGCGCGCCACGAGCGCCTCACCAGATCGGCCATCGCAGCCAAGATTTTAGGCGATTGGAAAAATTGGTGTCCGAAGTTCCGCAAAGTCATGCCGGTCGAATACCGCCGCGCTCTCAACGAACTCAGAGCTGCGGCGATCGCGGCGGAATAGAGTGCTAAAAAGAGTGCGCAGTGGGTAAGATCACCGGCTTTCTCGAATACGAACGCGAGGACCGCGACTACGAACCGGTCGCCGAGCGTATTCGCCATTGGCGCGAATTCGTGCTGCCCCTACGGGACCAGGATTACCACACGCAGGCGGCACGCTGCATGAATTGCGGCGTGCCGTATTGCCAAGGCACCGGATCGGTCGCGCCCAGCGCGCCGGGTTGTCCGGTCAACAACCAAATTCCCGATTGGAACGACCTCGTTTATACCGGCAATTGGGACGAGGCCGCGCGCAACCTGCACTCGACCAACAATTTCCCGGAGGTCACCGGCCGCGTTTGCCCGGCGCCGTGCGAAGCCTCGTGCACGCTCAACATCGATGAGAACCCGGTCACCATCAAATCAATCGAATGCGCCATCGCGGACCGCGCCATCGCGCAAGGCCTCAAGCCGGAGCCGCCGGCCGTGCGAACCGGCAAGAAGGTCGCGATTGTCGGCTCCGGCCCGGGCGGTATGGCCTGCGCGCAACAACTCGCTCGCGCCGGACACGATGTTCACGTCTTTGAAAAATTGGCCAAGGCCGGCGGACTGCTGCGCTATGGCATTCCCGACTTCAAGATGGAGAAAGTTCACATCGATCGCCGCATCGCGCAAATGCAGGCGGAAGGCGTCGTGTTCCATTATGGCGCCCATGTCGGCGTCAACCTGCCGGCCGACAAGCTGATCGCCGACTATGATGCCGTGGTGTTGACCGGCGGCGCCGAGAAGGGACGCGACTTACCCGTTCCCGGCCGCGAGCTTAAAGGAATCCATTTCGCCATGGATTTCCTGCCGCAGCAGAACAGGCGCGTCAGCGGCGAGCCGGCCGATGGCAGTGAGCCGATCCTCGCCGGCGGCAAGCACGTCGTCGTCATCGGCGGCGGCGATACCGGCTCGGACTGCATCGGCACGGCGTTCCGCCAAGGCGCACTGTCGGTGACCAATTTTGAAATCCTGCCGCAACCGCCGCTCAGCGAGAACAAGGCGCTGACGTGGCCCAATTGGCCACTCAAGCTGCGCACCTCATCGAGCCACGAAGAAGGCGCCGAGCGCGATTTCGCCGTCACCACGGCCCGGTTCTCGGGCGAGAACGGCGTCGTGAAAAAGCTCCATTGCCTGCGCGTCGACGATAAGATCAGCCCGCTGCCGGGCAGTGAATTCGCGATCGACGCCGACCTCGTGTTGCTGGCGATGGGCTTTGTGCATCCGGTGCACGAGGGCATGATCAAGAGCCTTAATCTCGCGCTCGACCAGCGCGGCAACGTCCGCGCCTCGACCGACGACTATCGCACCTCGGCCGATAAGGTCTTTGCCGCCGGCGACATGCGCCGCGGCCAGTCGCTGGTGGTCTGGGCGATCCGCGAGGGCCGTCAGGCGGCGCATGCGGTCGACAAGTTTTTGATGGGATCGTCGCTGTTGCCGCGGTGAAAAGACCGGTTTAACGCGCCGTCGTCGCCGCACCGTCGCGACCGGCGCTGGGCGAACGACGCGTGCGAGCGGCCGGCGCATCGGACGCGGGCGCGGGCTTGTTCTTCGCATCGCTCTTCGCGTCGTTCCTGGCCGCGCCCCTCTTCGCCGACACGGACGGCGTCAGCGTGGCTGGCTCGGGCGCCTCGGGGACGCTGTTCGCGTCCGCGCCAGGGCGCGGCCAGGAAAAATCGTCGGCACGGCCGGCTGCTGCAGGAAGGGCGTCGCCACGGCTGAGCACGCTTGCTGCTATCGGGTCGGGCGTCCCCGGCGCAGGGCGGCTACCCGCGCCCAAGAGATCGCCCTGTTCGCCGCCAGCGGTCGCGGTCAACGGCAGAACCGGGCCCGCGGCCGGCCGCGGTCCAGCTCCGCCGCCTTTTGCGGGAGATTGTTCTTCCGGTGCCGGCAACGCGACCGGCGCAACGTGGCTCGACATCACGCGGCGCAATTCATGCTCGACATAATTAGCGAGCTTCACCGCTCCGGCCTTGGTGAAATGAACGCCGTCGCCAGTGCGCAGCCGCCGCGTCTGGCCTTCAAAATCCGGGCCTTGCACCGCATAGCGGCCACTTTCGTCGACGAAGCCATCCCAGATGTCGACATAAACAATGCCCGCCTTGTCGGCGCTGGCACGAAACAGCTCGTCCAGATAGCTCATATCGCTGGTCGAGCGCGGGCCGCGGATCGCGGGCAGCCCGACCCACAGCACTGGCACGCCTTTGCTCTTGAGCGCTGCGATCATGTCGTCGATGCGCTTGGAATAGAGTTCCGCCCATTTGTCGGTGTGAAATTCGTAGCTCCCGTTTTGCGTATGCTGCGCTTCGCCGGCGGCGGCGGCCGGCTGCTCGCTATCCGTTTGCGCCTGCGCCGGTGGGACCGCGGCAGGGTCCGGAGGAGTCGCCGGCTTTGCTGGCGCGGAATCTCGCTGCGGCTGATTGGCCGCTTGGCCCGGACGCGATGGCGGCGCGCGGTCGCGCAGCGAGATGCGGTCGTTCAGGCCGAGCATGACGACGATGGCGCTCGGCTTTTCGGCGGCGAGGATGTCTTTGACCGCCTGCGACCATTCCAGCGTCTCGTTGCGCGGCTCATATCGGATGAGGCCGGACGTGGGCCGGATTTTGCGCACCACACCAATGTCCGGTGAATCGGAAAAGGTCTCTTCGAGACCATAAGCGAGCCAATCGGCGAGCGAATCACCGATGACAACAACGGTGCTCGTTGGCGGCGTCTCAAGCTTTTTTGGCGGCGGCGCCTTGGTAGACTCGACCGGCGCCGGCGGCCGGACGTAAGGCCTGTCGTAAGGCCTGTCGTACTGGTAGCGGTCGCCGTTGAAAAACGGGAAAAATCCATGCGATTGCGGTGGCGCGCGGCGCCCGTATTGCGCGCCCGGATAACGATCGTCGAAGAACTGGGCACCCGCCGGCACCGGTAGCCCGGCCGCCACCGTCACCATCGTGGCAAGCCCCATCGCAACCCCACGCAAATGCCGCGCTGTCAAATTGTGCGTCGACATCGGCTGCTTTCCCATATCCATCCAGTGAACCGCAGGCCCCAATGCAATGGGAATAGCCTGCACGTTAGCCCAGATCCCATATTAACAAAAAATGTCCGCTTGAAGATGGTTCCATCCTGGTTCCATCCCCCGCGTGGTTAAGCGTCATTATGGCTGGCGCAGCCGGTCGAGCACGCCGCTGGAGGCGAAGCCATCGGGGATCTGGCCGATCGAGGCCTGGAAATTGCGGATGGCAACGCGGGTTCGCGGACCGAGCCGGCCGTCGGGCTCGCCGATATCGAAGCCATGGCGCGCCAGGAGCTGTTGCAGCTCATAGCGCTCGCCAATCGTGAGCACACGCTCATCGCGGGGCCAACTCTGCAGGAAAGGACCGCCGCCGCGCAGCCGGTCGGCCAGGTGGCCGATCGCCAGCGCATAGGCTTCGGCCGGATTGTATTTCATGATGACGCGAAAATTTTGCAGCATCAGGAAGGCGGGCCCGCGCGCGCCCGCTGGCAGCAGGAGATAGGCGCGATCGTCTTGCCTCGGAAACGGCTTGCCGCCGGCGCGCGTGATGCCGAGGCTCTCCCATTGCCGTACCGTCACCTGCCGTGAGCGGTCCGCCATAAGGTAATCGAAGCGCTGCGGGAGAACCACTTCGTAGCCCCATGATTGGCCGCTGACCCAGCCGTCCATCTTCAGATTGTTCGCCGTCGAGGCGATGACGTCCGGCACCGAGTTCGACGACATCGCGCCGGCCGTCGCCATCGAAGTCGACGGCGTAGCGCTTGAAGGATGACGGCATGAATTGCGTCGGACCGAAGGCGCCGGCCCACGAGCCGATCAGGTGATCGGGCGTAACGTCGCCGCGCTGTAAAATCTCCAGCGCGGACAAGAACTCATCGCGGAAATAACCACGGCGGCGGCCGACGCAGGCCAAAGTCGCCGTCGAGCGAACCACGGAACGGGTGCCGCCCAGCGTGCCGTAGTCCGATTCGACGCCCCAAATCGCCGCCACGATGTGACGGTCGACGCCATAGGCCCGCTCGACCGCGTCGAAGGTCGACGCATATTGCGCCAGAAGCTCGCGGCCGCGCGCAATGCGGTCATCGCTGACGAGCAAGTCGAGATAGTCCCAGGCCGACTTCGTGAATTCCGGCTGGGCGTCCAGCAAATCCATGATGCGCAAGTCCGGCGTCAAGCCGGCCGTGAAGCGTTCGAAGTTGCCCCGCGATACGCCGCGCCGCGCGGCGTCCGGCCAAAGTCCCGCAACGCACTGGGCGAATTCCCCGGCGGCGGCGCGAATGGCATCCGCCGTCATCAGCGGGTTTCCCGAAGCACCGGATTGCCCGCTCCATTCGGTCGCTCCAGCCGCTGCCGGGGGAACCGAGACGCCCGCCGGGGCTTGGAACAGCCGGGTCAACCAGTTGTCGGGCTTGTCCTGCGCAAGCGCGGCACCGGCGAGGCCGGCGGTCAGCATGGCTGCCGCGACAAGGCGAAGAATCGGTACGGGGATCACCATGACAGGCGTCCTGGACTTATGGTCGTGCAATTGCGGACCTGCTATGTATGGCGAACCTTAATACCGGGTTCGCTACGCTGGCCGCCCACAGAAACAGGCACGTTTGCTAAGCCGCAAGTCATGCTTCGGCAACGCCTGTGGGTGACTCTATATGTGGGGGTTTTCTACTCCATCTCGCGTGTCACTTGAATACACAATGAGGCAACAACTTGGACAAGCATTTGGACAAGGACGCGCGTAGCATTTCGGCTCCGCCCTCCCTTCCCCGCGGCATCGCATGACGCGCATCCGCAAAGCCGTTTTTCCCGTAGCAGGTCTCGGCACGCGGTTCCTGCCGGCCACTAAGGCCATGCCGAAAGAAATGCTGCCGGTGGTCGACCGGCCGCTGATCCAGCACGTCGTCGACGAGGCCCGTCAGGCCGGGATCGAGCATTTCATCTTCGTCACCGGCCGCAACAAGGGCGTCATCGAGGATCATTTCGATCGGCAATTCGAGCTGGAGATGACGCTGCTCGAACGGCAAAAGCACACGACGCTGGAATACCTCGATCAGGATCTGCCGCTTCCCGGCTCGACGAGCTTCACGCGCCAGCAGGAACCCCTCGGCCTCGGCCACGCCGTGTGGTGCGCGCGCGAACTGATCGGTCACGAGCCATTCGCGCTGCTGCTGCCCGACGTCCTGGTCCAGCACCACCGGGGCTGCCTCGCCCAGATGATGGACGCCGCGAGCGGCCTTACCGAACGGGCCAACATCGTCGCCGTCGAAGAGGTGCCGCCGGAGCGCATCGACCAATATGGCGTCGTCGGCATCGGCGAGCCCAAGGGCAAGATGTTCTCGATCACCAGCATGGTGGAGAAACCGCCGCGCGACCGAGCACCCTCGAACCTGATCCTCACCGGCCGCTACATCCTGCAGCCGGAAATTCTTGATGTCCTGGCAAAGCAGGAGCGCGGCGCCGGCGGGGAAATTCAATTGACCGACGCCATGATTCACCTTTCCAAGACACAGCCTTTTTATGGCTTGCAGTTCGATGGCCTCAGCTTCGATTGCGGCTCCAAGATCGGCTTTCTGGTCGCTAACGTCTCTTACGCTCTAGCCCGCCCGGATATCGCCCCAGGCTTTCGCGCCGAGATCAAGAAAGTTCTCGGCGACCTCAACGGCGGCGGCGGGATCTAATCGGTTGTCGCGGTCCGCATCTGGATCAACAGCGCTTACTCGCGCTGCCAATGAACGACCCGGTGGCGCAACAAGGCAAGACACTGGTCGAGCGCGAAGCCGCAGACGCCGATGACGACAATGGCGGCGTAGACGTTCTGGAAGGTAAACCGCGTGCTCCAGATCGTGATGTAATAGCCAAGCCCGATCGAATCCCCGATCATCTCCGTCAACACCACGACGATGATCGCGACCGGCAGCGCGATCCGCAGGCCGGAAAAAATCGCCGGCAACGCCGCGGGCAGGACAACCCGCCACAGCACCGTCCAGGGGCCCGCGCCGCAATTCCGTGCGGTCCAGATGAGGCGGGTCTGGATGCCGCGAAAACCGAGATAAGAGGTTACCACGATCGGATAAAGGCATTCCAGGAAGGTGAAAGCGACCTTCGACTGCGTGCCGAAACCGAAGACATAGGTGAAGACCGGAAACAGCGCGATCTTCGGAACCGGATAGCCGAAGAAGAAGATCGGCTCGAACAGATTTCGAAAGAGTGACGAGCGCGCCATGGCAGCCGCGAACGGGATCCCGACCGCAGCCGCAAGCGCAAAGCCGCTCAGCGCCCGACCGATCGTCACGCTGGCATGATAGACCAGCACACCATTTTTGATCTCGGCGACCAGCACGCCGGCTACCTGAACAACGCTCGGCAGCAATCGAGAATTCACGCTGCCACTCGAAACCGCCAGTTGCCATACCGCGAGCAACAGCGGAATCGAGTACCAGCGCGCAACGAGCTGCCGGACTTGTGCTCTCATGCGCTGATCTTTTCCTCGGTTCCCAGCGCGCTGCCCCTGAGCACATGCGCACGCACCGCCATCAGAATGCGGTCGCTGGCAAATCCAAGAATTGCGAATGCCAGAATGCCCGCGAGCATCAGATCGAAGCGCGCGGCATTTTCGCCGTCCGCAATCAGCACCCCGAGACCGGCATGCGAGCCGATCAACTCGGCCGCGAACAGCACGATAAAAGCGTGCGCGAGGCTGATCCGCGCCCCGGCGAAAAGCTGCGGTGCCGCCGCCGGGATGACGACGCGAAAGAACAGGGTGCGGTGCGGCGTTCCCATATTCTCCGCCGCCCACAGCAATAGCTTGTTGACCGACAGCACAGCATGGCGCGAAGCGATGAACACCGGAAAGAAGCAGGAAAACGCGACGATCGCGATCTTCGATGTGTGACCGAGACCGAACAGCATGAGAAAGACCGGAAGGAACGCGATCTTCGGCACCGCGAACAGAAACGATACCAGCGGATCGAAGAAGTTCCGCACCCCCGGCACAAGTCCGGCCGCAAGCCCGACGCACATGCCCGCGGCGGTCCCGATCGCGAAGCCCGCGATAACGCGATAGAGACTAGCCGCTACCGCCCGGAGCAGCTCGCCGTCCGCGGCCACCTCCCAAAGCGCCGCCAGGATTTGCGACGGATAAGACAGGTAAGGCGGCAGCATCGCGGTGCGGCCGAAGATTTCCCAGGCGGCGGCCACAGCCACCGGCACAAGCCAATTCTGGATGACGGCAGCCCGGGCTCTCAACGGTCCTCCAGGGCTCGTGCTTTCAACACGTCATCCGCCAACTTAATTCGGCAGATAACTGAGATCGACGAGAGACGCGACATCCACCGTCTTCTTCTGAAAGCCGGCCGAAACCTGCATATCCTGCATCTTCCTCAGCGCATCGATATCGACGCGCATGGCCGGATCGCGATCGTAGTCTTTCATGTCGAGATATATCTCGGGAGGAACACGAACGAACTTCTTGTCGATCAGAATCTGCCGTGCCTCCCTGGAGTGGCCGAGGTAGAACTTCGTCGCCGCCTGCAAATCTACAAGGAAGCCCTTCACAGCCTCCGCATTCGCCTTCAAGAACGTGTCCTGACCAAGGCTCACCACCAACTCTTCGTCGAACGGCATACCCTCCTTGGAAGTGAAGATCGTCTTGACCGCCATCTCTTTCCTCGCCATCGCATCGAAGGGCTGCGGGAATTCACCGGCGTCGATCCGCCCGGACCGCAGCGACTCCGCGATGGCGGGAAATGCGATCGGCACGACGGTGACGTCGTTCTCGGACAAGCCGTGGCGTTCCAGCGCCGTTCTCAGCCACAACTCGCCGCTGGTCGAAAATCCGTTGACCGCAACAGTCTTACCCTTGAGGTCCTCGACCTTGTTGACCGGCGACGAAGCGAGCGCCAGGAAGGTGGTATTGAAGCCGCGATGCAGGCTTTCCTTCGACACCGAAGCGATGATCTTGCCCGAAATGCCCTCCGCGGCGGCGAATAGGGCGCCGTTGGCGGCCGACGAGGCAAGATCGATGGCGCCGGCCGCGAAAGCCTCCGCCCGCTGCGAGGAACTGACAAACCGCGTACCCTCGATCGTATAGGCCACGCCGTAATTCGGGCCGAGGTCAGGCTTTGCCATCAGCAGCCAGACCTGCTCCTCGGCGGCCAGTGAATAGCCGTACCGAATGGTGACCGGCGCCGCGCGTGCCGGCGCGACACCGAGCGACACCCCGGCTACGGTCGCGATCCCGGCACATACCTGCCGTCTGCTCGGTGTTGTCATCGGGTCATCCCATGCTCCGCTGTCGTGCTGCGGCAGCTCCTTCCGCGCGGTCAACAAATGTCGATGCACTGCGTCCCGAGCATCATCCTCTGGTGCGCCGCAGCGTTCAAGTTTTGAATTGTCGCGCAGACGGTCAAGAGTAGCGCCTTGATTTCGCGATTTAACCGCCTTCTTGTGTGGCACGGCAGGCCGGTCCAAAGGGGCACATGGCCACAGCACACACATACGACTACGTGATCGTCGGCGCAGGTTCAGCAGGCTGCGTGCTCGCCAATCGGCTCAGCGCCGATCCCGGCGTGCGGGTGCTGTTGCTCGAGGCCGGCGGATGGGACTGGCATCCGCTGGTCCGGGTGCCGCTCGGCGTCGGCCGAATCTGGGGCTTCGACCGCTTCGACTGGGGGTATCGCGCCGATTCCGGTGCGGGCACCGGAAGCCGCAGCATCGAAGCGGCGCGCGGCAAACTCATTGGCGGGTCGCACTCGATCAACGCCATGGGATATATCCGCGGCAGTCCGGCCGATTACGATCGCTGGGCGCGGCGGCGCCTGCCGGGATGGTCGTTCCGCGAAATTCTGCCCTACCTCAAGCGGGCGGAAACCTGGGAAGACGGCGAGAACGAATACCGCGGCGGCAGCGGTCCGCTTTATGTCCGCCGCACCAAGGACATCGATCCGCTGTACGAGGCCTACATCGCCGCCGGCGTCGCGGCCGGGCATCCCTACACCGACGATTACAACGGTGCGCAGCAGCACGGATTCGGCTGGGCGCAATGGACCATCCGCGCCGGGCTGCGCGATACGACAGCGCGCGGCTATCTTCATCCGGTGCTCGGGCGCGCCAATCTGACCGTGTCGACTCGTTCTCTGGCGTTCCGTGTCCTGCTCGAACGGCACCGCGCGGCCGGAGTCGAGTATCTCGCAGGCGGCCAGCGTCAAACCGCGCGGGCGACACGCGAGGTGATCCTGTGCGGCGGCGCCTTCAATACGCCGCAGCTCGTCATGCTGTCCGGCATCGGCGATCCGGATCACCTGCGCGACTTGGGGATCGAGCCAGCCGTTCCACTGCGCGGCGTCGGCCGCAATCTGCAAGATCATTACGCTAGCGGCTTGCTGCACGAACGCCGGCAGGCTGGCCCTTTCGTCCATCTCACCCGCGCCGATCGCCTCGGGTTAGCCTTTGCACGCGCCTATCTGGCCGGAACCGGCCCCGCGACCGATGTGCCCAGCGGCTTCATGGCTTTCGTCAAGACCGACCCAAGCCTCGACATCCCGGATATCCAGTTTCTGTTCCGCTCCGGCGCGTCAGATGCCGGTCCATGGTTTCCCGGCATCAAAAAGCCATGGACCGACGCGTTCGTCTGCCGGCCGATTCTGTTGCGGCCGGCGAGCCGGGGCCGAATCACGCTGCGCTCGGCCGATCCCCACGATCACGTGCGCATCGATCAGAATTTTCTCGCTGTGGAGTCCGACCTAAAGACACTGCGCGCCGGCCTCAAACTGCTGCGCGAGGTGGCGGCAAAATCCGCCCTCGATCCATTCCGCGGCCGCGAAATCAGGCCCGGCAAAGATGTGCGCAGCGATGCGGAGCTCGACGCCTTCATCCGTTCCGCCCCCGCCACCGCGCATCATCCGTGCGGCACATGCCGCATGGGCAGCGACGAGGACGCGGTGGTCGACTGCGAACTCAGGTTGCGCGGGGTCGAGGGCCTGCGGCTGGCTGACGCCTCGGTCATGCCCGATCTCGTCGGCGGCAATATCAACGCCGCCGTCATCATGATCGCCGAGAAGGCGGCGGACCTGATCGCCGGGCGGCCGGCGCCGGTTTCGGCGCAACCAGCCTTCGCCGCGACATAGCTGTCGCGCTGCAGGCGCAATAATATCGGCTACGCGGCCGGGACCGCCGCGATCGGACGCTCGCCGCGGATCGCGAGCCGCCGCAGCACGCGCCGTTCGGCCGGATCGAAATCGGTGCGGGCATGCAGTGTGGCGCGGTTGTCCCAGATCAGCAGATCGCCGACCCGCCATTCGTGCTCGTAGATATGCTCCGGACGTTCGGCCGCCTGGCACAGCCGCTCGATCAGGGCATCGCTTTGCGCGCGCGGCATGCCAACGACGCTGTCGGCCATCAGGCGATTGACCAGCAGGCTTCGCCGGCCGCTTTCCGGATGGACCACGACCGCCGGATGAATGTAATGCGGCGCTCCGGCCCAATTGCTCGTCGCTTTGCGGTTGGCGTTCTTTTCGTAGTCGTAGAGGAACAGCACCTGAATCCGGTCGGCCTGCTCGCGCAGATCTTGCGGCAAGCTATCGTAAGCGGCAAACGTACTGGCGAACAACGTATTGCCGCCGCGCGACGGGATTTCCAAGGCATACAGCACGGCGCCCTTGGCGGGGTTCTCGTAATAGCATTGATCGGCATGGAACTGCATATCGCCTTCCGGCAACTCGCCGCGCTGGCCGTCGATCGTGGCATTACCGATATAGAGCACCGGGTTGTTGGGATCGCGCTCCCCCGGCCGCGAGCGCGGCGGCTGAATCTCGCCGAACATCATGGTGAAGCGGCGCTGATCGTCGGCCGTCAGCGTCTGGCCGCGGAACACAAGCACATGGTGCTTCAACCATGCGGCATAGATCTCCGATGCGATGGAAGAGTCCAGCTCACGCGTCAAATCGACGCCGCGGACTTCTGCGCCAACATGAGTGCTGAGGGGAACGACGTCGATCATGATCACTTCCCGTCCAAAAACCATGGCGGGCATTATGTGTCCGATCGGCGGCGCCATCAAGCAACCCGACAGCAACCCGCGTTTTGTCTCGCCGCACATCCGGCCGCTTGGCCGTCACTGCTGCACGCGCAAGGTCACGAGTGCCGAGGTCGAATTGTAGGCGGCACCCGTCACCGAAGACCTCAGCCAATCATGCCGCACCGTGGTCTTGACCTGCAAGCTGCGGCTTAATTTGTAGGTGAGACCCGCCGACGCGAAATAACGGTTGTCGTCGCGCGTTGAACCGACATACTCGTCCCTGCCGTAACCGACGATCAGCGTGCCAATAAGCCAGCGCCGCAGCGCGTGGTCGACCTGAAGATTGAGGTCGCGGCTGAACGCGCCCGAGACGCCAGGCAAGATGGATTCGTTGATCGCCGAAACGGCGGTGAGCTTTGCGGTCGTCAGCGGGGTCGCCTGCCAGATCAGCGCGCCGTCGGCGATGACGCCGCCGATGTCGGGGAGCGTCGGATCCTTGTAGATGCGCTGCATATAACCAACCGCAATCTCGCCGGTCAGCGAGCCGAAAAGATCGACCGTCGCTCCGACTTTCCCGCTGGTGCCGGTCGAATCGCGCTGCAATCCACTGAAGTCGACTTGCAGGTCATGGATGCGGGTATCTTCGCTGACTTCCACGAAGGGCTTTATGGCCGGATCGATCTCGTAGCCGACGCGCAGGATACCGGCATATTGATCGAAGTTGCGGTCGTCGTTACTCACACTTTCGCCGTCGGTGAGCACGGAGTTGTTATAGTTGGAACGGTCGATAGTGCCTCTGAGCGAAACATCGAGGCGGTTGAACTGTCTGCGCGATGCCGAGCGTGGCGCCGACCGTGGTATCGATCGGCAGCTTGGCGAGACCGGCTTGCAGGTTCGGGCTGCCCGGATTATCGGTCGAGACGATGAAGCGGCCTTCGAGATTGATCTGCGTCTGCGCGCGTGACATCGATGCGGCCGTCGATTTTCGAGTTGAGATAGGGGCGATTGAGCGAAGGGGTCAGCTCGTTGCTGCCGTACTCGGTATAGGAACTGACGATATCGGCGGTGAGCGAATGGCGCGACCAGTCGGACTGCGCGTGCAATTCCGGCGCCACGATGAAGTACGACGAGGCCGGACCGCCTGGCACGCGCTGCGGATTGGTATCATAACCGGCCGAGAGCTCGACGGCAGGCAGCAGCAGGAACGAGCCGGCGCGAATGCCGAGCGCCGCATAGGGATCGCCCTCGGCGATCGGAAGCGCCCGCTGCGGCAACGTTCCGAGCGGCAAGGCGTTGGGCGGCAGTACCCCGGGCGGCGGTGTGGCCGCAGTTGCATCGGGGTCATAGGGCGGCGGGTACCGGCACGACAGCGCCCGGCCGGTTTGCCGCCGCCAAGGGATGCACTTCCGGGGCCGGGTTGCTGACCGGCGGCGGCTCGGCCGGCGGCGGCAACACGGCGCCGGGCGCGCGCCGCGGCCTTCACCGGATAAACTCCGGGCGGCACCGCCGGCTTTTTCACCGGCAGTTTGGGCAGCGCGGCGGGCGGCGCGGGTACTGGCAGCGGAGCAAACGTCGTCTCCGGCACCGGCGCGCCCGGAGCGGGCCGGTGCGGGTGTCTGCGCCAAACGCTTGCGCCGCGACCTGTTCTTGGAATCGAAGCCGGTATCGCCGGCGCCGAAGCCGGTCGGGCTGCCATAGATCGGCGTCGCGCCGATGCGTGACGGCGCGGTGAAAGTATCGGTAGGCGGCGCTTGATCCTGAGCAGCCGCCGGCATCGCCGGGACGACGGAAACGCTGCGGCTTCGCCGGATTGCCCTGGAGCGACGGCTGCAAGAGGTCGACGCTCGGAGTCCGGAATTGGCGTCTGCGCCATGCTCGCGACCGGCGCCAGCGCAGCCGACGCCACGGCCGCAATGAAAGCCAGGCCTGCGACATGCAGTGGTCGGCGACGGCGCGGCACCTGCGACCTCCTCGCGCAATGACCGACACGGGCTGCCGAACGGCGGCCCGATGGTTAACGGAGTTAAAACGGTTATGGTTAACGGGAGGTTGATTGCTGGCGTCCCGGCCGCATCGCGCGGTTGCGCCTCGTCCTAGGCTTTCCGCTCGTAGCGGCGCCATGCCGGGATCAAGGCCAGAGCGAACACGGCAAAGGCCGCAAACTCGGCCTGCCACGGCCAGCGCGCCACCGAGGCGATGATGCCGACGAGGATAGCGGCAAAGCCCAGCCAAAGCGCGAACCGGCCGGGCCGCAACGCTTCGATCGCGATCAAGGCCAGAGCCAATGCGTACCAGATCCACGAAACGAACGAGTCGCCGACCATGACCTGTTTCCGCTCACGCCGCGCGGCGCCTACACCCAGCCTTTGAGCTCGCGCATGGCGAGCTGCCAGATCATCAGCATGCCGGCTTCGCTGTCGTTGAGGCACGGGATGGCGGCAAAATTCTTGCCGCCGTAGCGCTTGAACACGCGCGCGTTCTCGACCGCGATCTCCTCCAGCGTCTCCAGGCAATCGGCGGAAAAGCCCGGCGTCAGCACGACTAGGTTTTTGACGCCCTTCTTGGCGAGCGCCTTGACGGTCTTGATGGTGTAGGGCTCGAGCCACCGGGCGCGGCCGAAGCGCGACTGGAACGTCATCATCAGCTTGGTCTCGTCCCAGCCGAGCTGCTCGCGCAACAGCTGCGTGGTTCGCACGCACTGGCTCTCGTAGGGATCGCCCTTGAGTCACGTAGTCCTTCGGCATGCCGTGATAGGACGCGATGATCACCTCGGGCTCGAAAGTCAGCGCCTTGAGCTCGGCCTTGAGCGAAGATGCCAGCACCTCGATGTAATAGGGATCTTCGTAATAGGCGGGCAGAATGCGCAACGCCGGCTGCCGGCGCAACCGCATCATGAACCGGAACACCTCGTCGCACACCGTCGCAGTAGTCGCCGCCGAATATTGCGGATAGAGCGGCATGACCAGGATGCGGTCGCAGCCGCGCGCGATCAGCGCCTCGACCCGCGAGGCAATCGGCGGATCGGCATAGCGCATCGCCCAGTCGACAACGACATGCTTGCCGAGCGGCTCCAGGATGCCAGCGAGCTTCTCAGCCTGCGAGCGCGTGATGGTCTTGAGTGGCGACTCGTTCTTCTCGTGGTTCCAGATCTTCTGATAGTCGCGCGCTTTGCGGCGCGACCGCAGCGGCAGGATGATGCCGTTGAGCACGATTCGCCAAAGCAGCGCAGTCCTTCTCGATCACGCGCGGGTCGGAGAGGAACTCTTTCAGGTAGCGGCGCACCGCGGCCGGATTGGGCGCATCCGGGGTGCCGAGATTGACAAGGAGAACGCCGATGCCCGGCACGACCGGACCCGGCGTCGTCACAGTCGTCGTGCCGCTGTCCGGCACTGGCGTGCACGGCGGGCTTTGCGGCTCATGCAGACCGGGCATCACCGGTTCAATCGGCGGAGACGGTGCTTCCGCGATCGGTGCGCTATCGGCGTCTTGATGGAATGCGGGCGCAGCCGGCTCAATCTGAGGGAGCGCAGCTTCGGCGATCGGAGCGCTCTCCGCCTCCTGATGAAGCGCAAGCGCCAGTGCTTCACTCTCGGGGGTGAGGCTTTCGACGATCGGCGCGTCAGTCACCGCCTTAGCTTCCGCGATGATCGTGGGCGGTTCCCGCGGCGCCCCTGGGAACGCCGAATGTTCGCCCTCGTCCACGGGCATATCCGTACCGGCAGCTTCGGCCGATGGCGCGGGACGCAAAGCGTCCGTGACCGCGTCATCAAGCCATGACTTGGCGGGCGCGTTCTCCGGTTCGCCTGTCGGAGCAGGCAACGTGGGCCGGGCCGACTGTTCGTCAGTCGGCTCGTCTACGGTCCCGCGGATGGGCGGCGAGTCGTTCATCGCTCCACCTTACCTCATGGCGGGCCCGCTTGCATGCCGGCAAGCACCCCTGTCCCCGCTGATCCGCCTCGCGCGGCGTATTCTTGCTGGGGAAATATGCGTAGCCCCCTGCCAATCGAAGCTTTGCCGGCGCGACAAATTACCCGCCGACGATGGAGCCTCGCCCTCTCCCGGCCTTATTGCGCCTGGATTCCGGCGTCCCTGACCATCTTGGACCAACGGCCGAGCTGAGCTTTGATGTAATCCGCAAACTCGTCGGGCGAGCTGGAAAACCCCTCGAAGCCGACGTTGCGGAATCTCGCCTTGGTGTCCGGATCGTCGATGATCTTGCGCAGCACGCCATTGAGCTGCGTCACGATCGCCGGCGGCGTGTGGGCCGGCGCAACGATGCCCGCCCATGCGTCGAGGTCGAAGCCGGTCAGGCCGGCCTCGTCCAGCGTCGGCAGTTCCGGGAATAACGGGCTGCGGCGAATGCGCGTGATCGCCAGCGCGCGCAGCGTTCCGGCTTGGACGTGCGGCATGGCGGTCGTGAAGTCGGCGAACATCATCGACACACGGCCGGCGATGATGTCCTGAAGCGCCGGCGGGGTGCTCTTGTACGGGACATGCAGCATCTCGACACCGGCCCAATGCGTGAGCGTGTCGCCGGCGACGATGCCGGCCGTGTTGCCGCTCGCGAACGACAGCCTGCCGGGATTGGCTTTGGCGTAGCCGACAAGCTCCTTGACCGAATGAACCGGCAGGCTGGGATTGATCACCAGCATCAGCGTGAAGCTTCCGACGCGCGTCACCGCGGCGAAATCATTTACCGCATCATAGCTCACGTCCTTCAGCAGGAAGGGATCGGCGGACAGCGGAGAGTTGGTGGCCATCAACAGCGTATAGCCGTCCGGCGCCGCGTGCGCGACGTATTGGGCGGATAGTGCGCCGTCCGCACCCGGGCGATCTTCCACGACGATGCCCTGCTTGAACACCGCGCCGAGCGGGTCGGCGATGATGCGGCACAGCGTATCGCTGGCGCTGCCGGGGCCAAACGGATTGATGAAGGTGATCGGCCGCGTCGGAAACTCGTCGGCGCGAAGCGCCGGACCAAACAAGGCGGCCCCAGCGGCCACGAGAATCAGCAGCAACTTTTTCATGCGTGGTTCCTCCCTGTGTCGCAATGTTGGCCTGTTGGTCTTGCGCCGGCGCAGATCAGGCTTTTGCTGCGCGCGTTTACCGTTGCGAATGAGCTACCGTGCCGCGTTCCGGTGACCGGCAACCGTTTATTCTTGTAGCATACCCCAAGGTGGGCCAGTTTGCATGCCCACAAACGCTTTCCGCCTGGCCCTGTTGGCAGTTCACCCTCGGCCTCATTGAGACCTGGTTCGCTGTTGGCCGCTGAGATGTTATGATCGCCGTTTGGCGGAAAGCAGCCGAGAGTAGCCGATGGCCGAACTCAAGCTTCACAATATGGGTGCGGAAGAGTTCTTCGATTGGCAGGAGAAGCAGGAACGCCTTTATGAACTCGTCGATGGCCTTCCCGTCCTGCCGCTGAAGATGATGACCGGTGCCTCACAGGCCCATGATCGCGCGGTGGTTAACATCATTGCGGCGCTCCATCGGCAACTTCGCGGAGGACCGTGCCGGCCTACAACCAGCGACCTCGCCGTGCGGATACCCGCTGGCAACATCCGACGCCCGGACGTTACCGTCGAATGCGGTCAGGCTGGCCGGCGCGAAATGGCCGTACGCGATCCACGCGTCGTCATCGAAGTTCTTTCGCCAAGCACAATGAGCTTCGATCGGTTCAAGAAAGTCGTGGAGTACCAGACGATCCCCACGCTCACGCACATTCTCCTGGTCGATACGGAAGTGCCGCGTATCGACGTGCTCACTCACGCCGAGGACGAATCTTGGACCAGTGTTCGTTACGAGGGGTTGGATGCCACGATTGATCTTTCAACGGTCAAGGCGTCACTGAACCTCGCCGAAGTCTTCGAGGGGATGGATTTCGAGGCAACGTGAGAGAAGTCGCCAGCAGGCGCGCTACCTGAAGGCTTATTCGGCCGCCTTGAGCATCGCCGGCGAGCCGGCGCGGAACTGTTCGAGCAAGGCCGCCTCGTCGGCCTTTGCGGCGACGAGATGGCGCTGCTTGACGTGGCCGAAGCCGCGAATTTTCTCCGGTATGGCGGCGAGGCCGACCGCGAGATGATGGTTTTCTGGCGTCAAGCTGCCGAGCACTTCGTTGAGCATCGATTTGTAGTCGTCGATCAGCGTGCGCTCGGTGCGGCGCTCGAGCGAACGGCCAAACGGATCGAACGGCGTGCCACGCAAGACTTTCAATTTCGCCAGCAGCCGAAACGCCGGAAGCATCCACGGACCGAAGCTCATTTTCCGCGGCAGGCCGGTCGTCTTGTCGCGGCGCGCGATCAACGGCGGTGCAAGGTGAAATTCGAAGCGCAGGCTATCGCCGTCGAACGCGGTCTCGACCTGTTTGAGGAAGGAACCCTCGGTGTAAAGCCGCGCGACCTCGTACTCGTCCTTGTATGCCATCAGCTTGAACAGATAACGCGCAACCGCGTCGGCAAGTCCGCATTTGCCAGGCGCGCGCGCGGCCTCGGCCGCCTTGGCCTTGTCGACCCAGGCCCGATAGCGCGCGGCATAGGCCGGGTTCTGATAGGCGGCGAGGTACTTGGTTCGCCGTTCGATCGTCTCGTCGAAGGATTCCGACAACCGCCGCGCATCGCTCGTCAGCGCCGGCGCCGGCTTGGCGAGGTTCTCGACTTGCGCCGGGTCGACCGCAGCGCGACGGCCCCAATGAAAGGCCGACTTGTTCATGGCGACGGCTTCACCGTTGAGCTCGATTGCCTTCTCGATCGCGGCCGCCGGCAACGGGATCGCGCCAAGCTGATAGGCATAGCCGACAAGGAACATGTTGGCGCCGATCGAATTGCCGAACAGCGCGGCGGCAATCCGCGACGCGTCGATGAAATGCGCCTTGTCGCGGCCGGCATCGGCAATGATGGCGCGCTTTAATCGCTCGCTGGGCAGCGAGAAGTCGGCGTTGCGGGTGAATTCGCCGGGCAGAAATTCGGCGGTGTTGACGACCATCTCGGTCGCGCCGTGCTTCACCGCAGCCAGTACCTTGCGGGTGCCTGCGACCACGATGTCGCCGCCGAGCACGAGATCGGCGCGCCCGGCCGCGACGCGGATTGCATGGATGGCGCCCGGATTTTCGGCGATGCGGATGTGGCTGAATACCGCGCCGCCCTTCTGTGCCAAACCGGCCATGTCGAGGACGCCGATGCCGCGACCTTCGAGGTGAGCCGCCATGCCCAAGATGCCGCCGATGGTGACGATGCCGGTGCCGCCCACGCCCGTGACAATGATGTTGAAGGTCTGTTCGATCGCCGGAAGCTTCGGATCGGGGAGTGGCGTCAGGTCGTGATCAGCGGCAACGCCAACGCCCTTCTTGAGCTTGGCGCCGTGGACGGTGACGAACGAGGGGCAGAATCCTTTGACACAGGAAAAGTCCTTATTGCAACTCGACTGGTCGATGGTGCGTTTGCGGCCCCACTCGCTCTCGACCGGCTGCACCGACACGCAATTCGACTGCACGCCGCAATCGCCGCAGCCCTCGCAAACAAGCTCGTTGATGATGACGCGCTTCTCGGGGTCGGGATAAGTGCCGCGTTTGCGGCGGCGGCGTTTTTCGGCCGCGCAGGTCTGATCGTAGATCAGCACGGTCACACCCGGGATTTCAGCAAGCTCCCTCTGTACCGCGTTGAGATCGTCGCGATGGTGGATGGTGAGGCCTTTCGGCCATGCGGTGTCGGTCGGATATTTCGCCGGATCGTCGGTGACGACGACGACGCGCTTGGCGCCCTCCGCGGCCACCTGCCGCGCGACCTGCGGCACGGTGAGGCCACCGTCATTAGGCTGACCGCCGGTCATCGCAACGGCGTCGTTGAACAGCACCTTGTAGGTGATGTTGGTATTCGAGGCGATCGAGGCGCGGATCGCCATATAGCCGGAGTGGTTGTAGGTGCCGTCGCCGAGATTCTGGAAAACATGCTTGCGGTTGGAGAACGGCGCTTCGCCGATCCAGTTCGCGCCCTCGCCGCCCATATGCGTGTAGCCCTGAGTCGAGCGATCCATCCACTGCGCCATGTAATGGCAGCCGATGCCGGCATAGGCGCGCATGCCTTCCGGTACCACGGTCGAGGTGTTGTGCGGACAGCCTGAACAGAAATAGGGAATGCGCTGCGCGATGTCTTTGGTCTCCGCCGCAATGCGCTGGAATTCTTTGAGCCGCGCGACGCGCTGAGCCAGATCGTCGTTGCGGTGGTACTCGAGCAGCCGTTCGCCGATACAGATCGCGACGTCGTTCGGGTCGAGCGCGCCTTTTACCGGGAACAACCAGTTGCCGTGCTCATCCTTCTTGCCGATGCAGAGCGGCTGGTTCGCTGTGCCGTAAAGCTCCTCGCGGACCTGCACCTCAAGCAGCGAACGCTTCTCCTCGACGACGATGATGAGATCGAGCCCTTCGGCAAATTCCTTCAATTCGCGCTGGCTGAGCGGCCATGCGCATCCCACCTTGAAGACGCGGATGCCCCATTCGTTGCACTTCAACTCCTCGATGCCGAGCTCGTCGAACGCCTGGCGGACATCGAGATAGCTCTTGCCGGTGGTGATGATACCGACCTTCGGGCGGCGTCCGCCTGACGTGATGATGCGGTTGAGCTTGTTGGCGCGCACGAAGGCGAGCATGGCGTCGCGTTTGTAATCGTGCAGCCGCGCTTCCTGCGTGAGGATCGGATCGTTGAGGCGGATATTGAGGCCGCCTTCAGGCATGTGGAAATCGTCCGGAGTGACGATGTTGATGCGTTCCAGGCTAGCGTCGATAGCGGCCGTCGATTCGATGGTCTCATGCATCGTCTTGAGCGCGACCCAAGCGCCGGTGAAGCGCGACATCGCCCAGCCATAGAGACCGTAATCGAGGACTTCCTGCACCCCGGCGGGGTTCAGGATTGGAATCATGACGTCGATGAAGTGATATTCGGACTGGTGCGCTGTGGTCGAGGATTCGGCGGTATGATCGTCGCCCATCAGAGCTAGCACGCCACCATGCTTCGATGAGCCTGCGAAATTGGCGTGCCGGAACACGTCGCCGGTGCGATCGACGCCGGGCCCCTTGCCGTACCACATCGAGAAGACGCCATCGTACCTGCCCTCCCCGCGCAACTCGGCCTGCTGCGAGCCCCAGACCGCGGTCGCTGCGAGATCCTCGTTGATGCCGCCCTGGAAGCGGATGTCGCTGTTCTCGAGAAAGGACCGGGCGCGGAGGAATTGGCTGTCAAGACCGCCAAGCGGCGAGCCGCGGTAGCCGGTGACGAAGCCCGCCGTATTGAGGCCGTTGCGGCGGTCGAGCTCCTTCTGCATCAGGCAGAGGCGCACCAGCGCCTGAAAGCCAGTCACGAACACGTGGCGCTGGCCGAGGTCGTACTTGTCGTCGAGCTTGACGTCGCGCAGCGCCATTAAAGCGGCCCTCCAGCGGGGCAGTTTGCCCTCACGGACCCGATATTGCCAGAGGGCTGGAGATTAGGCTGAATATAGGGCGAAGCTTCGGCGCGGCAATGCCGACTCTGCGTGAGCCGGAGGCGTATCAGGCCGTCAACTCGCGGATGACGGCCAAGCCGAACCGCTGGTCGGCGGGACTTCCAGCCATCAGCAGCACCAGTTCCTTCAAGCCCGCGTCGGCAAAGGTTTGGAGCTTGTCGCAGCATTGGCGCACGCTGCCCGCGACTGCGAAAGCGTCAACCGCCGCATCGGGCACGAGGCGCGCCGCCGCTTCGTAGTCGCGCTTCGCCATGGCCGCGATGATCGCCGCCTGGTCGAGGGGAATGCCGCTGAAAGCGAGGTTGTCGTCGAGGAAGGCGTTGCGAAACAGGAACGCAAGCTTCTGACGAACGGCTGCGATCGCCGTGTGCTCCTCCGCGGACGCCATGAAGGATATGTAACCCGCCGAATGCAACGCATGCGGATCGCGCCCGGCCTGCACGGCGCCATCGGCCGCAATCTCCAAGGACTTGCGCACGAACCCGGCGGACAGGCCGGCGGAGAGCACAAGGCCGTCTGCAAGCCGGCCGGCGAGCCGCAGCATTTGCTCCTTCATCGGCGACAGATAGATCGGGATTGGCCGCGCCGGTTTGAACATCATGCGCGCGCCGTGGAGACGAAAACGGGCCGCCTGCATCTCGACCGGCTCGGCCGACCACAGCCGGCGCAATGCCTCGACGAACTCACGGATCACCGCGACAGGCTTTTCGATCTTCTCGCCAGATTCGCCAAGAAACAGCGGGTTGCCGACGCCGACGGCAAGCGCCGCGCGCCCCGGCGCCGCCTCGGCCAAAGTTGCCATTTGCATGGCGGTCGGCATGGGATGCCGCAGATAAGGACTGACCGCCGTCGGCACGACGTGGGCATCCGTTGTGACCATGGCAAAGGCGAGGCACGACAGGATGGACTCGCGATAGCCGAGGTGGTCCGCCATCCAGAGGCTCGCGGCGCCAGCCTCAACCGCTTCTTTGGCGAAAGCGAGGGATTCGCCGAATGTCCCGAAGCCGTCAAAGCTCACTCCGATGCGCACGCGCACGGCTCAGTTCCTCGAACCGGCGCCCAGCACGGCCATTGTCCGGATCACTTTATTGCAGGAACTGGTTGGTGAAGACCTTGTCGAGATCGACCTTGCCGGTCATCAAGCCAAGCTCGATCAGGGTATTTTGCAGCACTTCCCAACCCTGCCGGCTCGAATAACCGATACCGTGGGTCTTCACGTCGGGACTATCGAGAAGCGTGAGCACAGCGGGCAGCTTGAGCTGGTTATATTTGTTGTCGAGAGTGGGATTGGCCTTGACCGTCAGCGCATAGGCTTCGTCGGGATGATCTTTCGCGTATTGCCAGCCGCGCACGAAGGCCTTGGTGAATTGGGCCACGAGATCCGGCTTGTTCTTGATCAGGTCCGCATTGACCAGAAGGCTTGAACTGTACATTTGCAGACCGAGGTCGCTGAACAGCAGCCAGTCCATGTCGATGCCTTCGGCGATCGGCCGGATTCCGTCATTGAAGAAGAAGGCGACGCCGGCATCGATGCGGTGCGCGATGATCAACTGCGCGACCGCAAGATCGGCCGGCACCTCGTTGATCTTGCTGGTATCGATGTTCTGCATTTTTGCGACCGCGCGCCATTGCCGCTCCACCGCACTCTTGAGCTGAAGACCAAGGCGCTTGCCGTAGAGGTCCGTCAGCTTCTTAATGCCTTCGCTCTTCGGAAACACGATCGCGGTCGGGTTGCTTTGCAGGATCACGGCCGTTGCGACGACCGGCAGGTCGCGCGCGTTAGCCAGCATGGCCTGATCGGCGGTGGCATAGCCGAAGTCCACGTCGCCGTTGCCGACGAGCTTCACCGTCACGCTTGATCCTTCACCGGGCAGAATTTTCACGTCGATGCCGGCGTCTTTGAAGAACCCCTTCTCAAGCGCGGTGAATATTCCCGAATGCTCGGTGCCGAACACCCAGTCGAGACGCAGCGTCACGCTGTCGGCGGCCCGCGCGGCCCCAGCCCACAACGCGCTCATGAGTATGAGCGCCGCAGCCTGAAAACGAGAAAATTTCATGGCATGTCCCTTCTGAGCAAAATTCAGCAAAGCGGCGCCCCGCGCGCAAATCGCTGTGTCGCCGACGTTAACCACATTCCACGGGTCCGTCCAGATTTGGCGGCAGGCTTGGCATTGCGGCTGAGCGCATCACAACGAGGAACGCAATGTGTGAGAGGGCGGAGGTGCGGCGTTACATCGTCTCGGGCATCGCCTCGACCGCCGATTGCCAGCGCAGCACGACAATCTCGACCAGAACAACGGCGAGAAACAACGCTACTCCGAGCGCACTCAGCACGAAGATGCCCGCAAACATCAGCTCCGTGTCGAGCGAAATGTTGGCATAACTGATCAGATATCCAAGCCCGGTGTCCGAGGCCACGAACTCGCCCACGACGGCGCCGACTACAGCAAGGGTGATCGATATCTTCAGCGAAGCGAACACATAGGGCAGCGACCACGGCAGGCTGAGCTTGAAAAACACCTCGGGCCACGCGGCACCGAGCGAGCGCATGTACTGGATCAACTCAGGTTCGACCGACTGCAGCCCGCGCGCAGTATTGATGACGATGGGGAAAAAGGCGACGAGCGCCGCTATCACCACCTTGGGCGTGAGGCCGAATCCGAACCAGATCAAAAATAATGGCGCAAGGGCGATCTTCGGCAGGACTTGCGCGGCCACCAGGAACGGGTACGTCAGCTCGCTGACCCACTTCGAATAGGCGATGCCGATCGCGATGACAAAGCCTCCGGCCACCGCAAACAGAAAGCCGCCGGTCACGGCGACGAAGGTCGGCCAAGTCTGCTGCATCAGATACGGCCAGCGTTTCACGATCGTTATCAAGATCGTGCTCGGCGGCGGCAGGATGACTGGTTTGATCTTGAGCGCATCGACCGCGAACTCCCAGAGCACGAAGAAGGCCAGGAAGACCGCGATCTGGCCGGCTGTGCGCGACAACGAGCGGAGCAGCATCTCAGCTTACTCCGTTGCCCTGGCCCGCCCGGAGCTTGTGGCGGATGTGCTGAACCATGTTGGTGAAATCCGGACTGCCGCGCAACTCGTCGCCGCGCGGCCGCGGAAACGGCACGTCGATGATCTGATCCACCCGTCCGGGGCGCGCCGTGAGGATGATGACGTTTTCCGACAGCAGGACCGCCTCGCTGATGCTGTGGGTGATAAAGATCACGCTGCTCTCGGTGACGCTCCACAGGCGCAACAGTTCGTCCTGCATGGTTTCGCGCGTAATCTCGTCCAAGGCAGCGAACGGCTCGTCCATCATCAAGATCGCAGGATGGAAAGCGAGCGCGCGCGACAGCGACACGCGCTGCTGCATGCCGCCGGACAGCTCGTGCGGCAAGCGATCCTCGAAGCCGGATAGACCGGTAAGGTCGAGCCATTTGCGGGCTTCGGCGAGGCGCGCTTCGCGGCTCATCTCTTTGCGGGCGATTTCCGAGGTCAGCGCCACATTCTCGAGCGCCGTGCGCCACGGCAGCAGCAATGGCCGCTGGAACACATAGCCGATTTTGCCGGCCAAGGCCGTCTTCGCCAGTGGTACCTTGTCGAACAAGACTTGGCCGCTCGAAGGCTGGAGAACGCCGGAGAGCAGCTTGAGCAGGGTTGTCTTGCCGCATCCCGACGGACCAACGATGCTGACGAACGAGCGCGGCGGGATGTCGATCGAGATGTCTTCAAGCGCCGATACCGAGTCTCCCTTGGTACGATAGCGCAGCGACAGATGCGCGGCGGTGACGTGCGGGACGCGTTGAACCACAAGCTCGCTCACTAACGAGGGACGTCCAAGCCCGATCGGGCTCGCGACGGCGACGTCCGCAACCAGAATGACGGCTTATGTTCTGATGGCGATGGCGCCGTCAAGAGGCCGGCGCTTTATTGACCTCGCTGCGAAGTCCGTTCACGCCGCGCGAATGCGCGGCCGCAGCTTTCGCAGCAAAGACGGGATTTGAGCGGCCGGTTTTGGCCGGCTAAAAAGATATCCCTGCACCTCCATGCAGCCTTCGGCCCGCAATATCTCCAGTTGCTCCTCGGTCTCGACGCCTTCGGCTGTCGTGATCATACCGAGGCTCGAGCCCAGCCGCATGACGGCGCGAATGATGGCGACGCAGTCGTTTTGTTTGCCAAGCTCCCGGATGAACGAACGGTCGATTTTGATCTTGTCGAAGGGGAAGCTGCGCAGATAGCTGAGCGAGGAGTATCCGGTACCGAAATCGTCCATGCAGATGCGCACGCCCAAGTCGCGGATTTGATGCAGCGCATCGAGCACCGTCGCGATCATCTTGCAGAAGAACGGTCTCGGTGATTTCCAGCTCGAGACGCGCCGCCGCGAGGCCGGAGTGGCCGAGCGCGGACACAACCGACAGCGCCAGCATGGGATTGCGAAACTGCGCGGCCGAAAGGTTGACCGCGACGGTCAGATTGGCCGGCCACCCGACTGCATCCCGGCAGGCTTGCTTGAGCACCCAGTCGCCGAGCGGCACGATCAAACCGATCTCTTCGGCCACCGGAATGAACGCATCTGGGGTGATGATGCCCCGCTGCGGATGGTTCCAGCGAATCAGCGCCTCGAAGCCCGAGACTTCGCCGCTGGCGACGTTAACGAGCGGCTGATAATACAGCTCGAACTGTTCGGCAAGGAGCGCCTTGCGCAGATCGAGCTCCAGACGCCGGCGGTCCTGCATCTGCGCGTCCATTTCCGCCTGGAAGAAGTGATAGGTACCGCGCCCTTCCGCTTTGGCGCGGTAAAGCGCCATGTCGGCATTGCGCAAGAGCTGATCCGGCTCGTTGCCGTCGGCTGGCGCCATCGCAATGCCGATACTGGTTCCGATGACTACCTGGTGGCCGTGGATTTCAAACGGTTCGAGCAATGTCTCGATGACGTGGGCGGCAAGTTCGCTGGCGTCGGTCGGGCGGGCATTGTGTTGCACGATGGCGAATTCGTCGCCGCCGAGACGCGCCACCGTATCGACGCCGCACACGACGCGTTGCAGACGCTCGGTCACCGCGCACAGCAGCGCGTCGCCGACCGGATGTCCGAGCGAATCGTTGACGCTCTTGAAGCGGTCGAGATCGAGGAACATGACCGCGAGCTTGTCGCCGCGGTCGAGGGCCTGCTCCATCCTCTCGCGGAACAGCACGCGGTTGGGCAAGTTGGTGAGCGCGTCGTGCCGCGCCATATGCATGATCTTGGCTTCGGCCTGCCGGCGTTCGGTGACGTCTTCATAGGTCGCAACCCAGCGGCCGTCGGCGGTTGGACTGTACAGGCATGACACGACGCGCCCGTCGCTCAGCTCGTACAAGTGCGGTCTGATGGCGCTTTCGCCGAGAAATTCACCATGCTCCGCCACCAATTGTTCCACAGTCTTGTGCGGATGATTGTTGAGGGCGACGCCGACCTCCAGCACTTCGCTGAAGGTCATGCCGGGCTTGATTTGGTCGCGTGACAGCTTGAAAATTTCCAGGAAGCGGCGGTTGAAAACCTCGAGCCGGTTCTGCGCGTCATAGAGGCACAGGCCCTGCGACATGTTTTCGAGCGCCGCGTCGAGCAGCAAATTGGTCTCGCGCAGCGACGACTCCTGCCTCTTCAGGCGGCTGATATCGCTGCACAGGACGATGAAGCCCTCGTCTCGGGTCGGGCTGCGGCTGATGCGCAGCCAGCGGCCGTCGGCCATCAGGACTTCGCTGGTCGCGTGGAGATCGCCGTCACGCCGCATCAGCACGTGCCCGGCGTCAACCGTCTCCGGCAATTCCGCCTCCAGATGCGAAAGCGGCGTGCCGGGCTTGAGCAGATCGGCCGGGACGCCGAGAAAATCCGCAGCCTGCGCATTGGCAAGCGCAATGCCGTCGTTCGCGTCGACCATGAGGACGCCTTCCTGCGAGCATTCAAGCGCGTCGGCAAGACGCGCCTGCGCGGAGCGGCGCTGCTCGACCTCGCGGTCCATCATCGTCTTGATGTTGTCGCGCATCACGCCCATGGCAGCGAGCAGAGCGCCAAGCTCGTCGGCGCCGCCTTTTGGTACGGCGACATCGAGCTTGCCGGCGGCGATCCGCTCGGCGACGTTGGAAGCGACCGCAACCGGGCCGACGATCCGCCGCGCCAAAGCCCAGGCCACCAGCGCCGAGAGCAACAGCGCAAGCGCAGTTCCGACGGCGTTGAGTTGTACATCGCGCGCGACCGTGGCCCGCGCGCGCTGGCGATACAGGAAGCCGTCGCCGGCAGTGTAGTTCACCAAAAGATCGATCTGTTCGTCGACCTTGGCGGCGTAATGATCGAGCGTCTCCCAATTCACGTCGAGCTTCGTGGCGTCGAGCAGGCGCTCGCATATGCCTTTCCAGGCATTCACCGCGTTCTGCACATTGTCGGCGGCGCCGTCGGCGCGTTTCGACTGCGAGCGCTGCTTGGCGATCTTGATATCTTCCGACAGCGATTCGCTGAGCTTGTCGATCTGGCCGTCCAGCGCCGCACGCATGCTGGGATCAGTGGCGATCCATCGCCGCGCGAACGCCGCGCGCATGGCGGCGAAATCGGTCGCCGCCGCGCGGGCATAGTTGATCGACATCAGCAATTCGTCGAACGTCTTGTCGACCAGAAGGCCGGCATTCCTGATCCCAAGGGCGGCGTAGGCGCCCAACGCGGCCGTGATCACGCTCATGACCAGGAACGCGACCAGGATGCGGCCGCGGATGGTCATGCAAAGCGAAGTCGCCCATGACACGTTGCGATGCCACCGGGGCATCAGACGAATGATCAGTTTGGTGATCCGGCGGCGCGGCATGGGACGCTGTTCAGGAATCCGACTAATGGAGTTGCAGGCATATACCGGCGCCCGTTAAGGACGGTGGAGCGGCCGGTCCGATCTTTGAGAGTTCCTTAACGGCCTCTTAACTGCCCGCAGTCACGCTGTTCGCGAGCAGCAAGATATGATAACCGCCGTATTGGATGCTGTATTGGATTACGCCGCGCCGGGGAGAAAGAGGGCAACAATGAGCTTAAGGACTGCTTTCCGGGCTGCGCGCCGTCCGATCATGCTAGGCGTTGCGGCGACGGCGTTGACTGCGCTGGGGACGCTGGTGGGGTCGGCGTTGCCGCAAAACACGATTTCGCAGAAGGGACGCGAGTTCCATCCCGGCGAAGTCACCATCAAACATGGCGAGGCGATACAGATCGTCAACGACGATGGCGACTTGCTGCACCACGCCTATGTGGATTCCGACAAATTCTCATTCGATTCCGGCGACCAGAAGCCGGGCAGCACGACCCCGATCACCTTTCCGGCGGCTGGCGACTTCGACGTGCTGTGCGCCATTCATCCAAAGATGAAGCTCGTCGTGCACGTTCAGTAGACGGCGTGCGATCAGAGCACCGAAGTGCCGAACAGCGCCGCGTGCGCGAAGTAATACGTCGCCAGGAATAGCGCCAGCGCCGAAGCATAGCCGAACGGCAGCAGCCAGGAATGGCGCAACTGTGCCGGCGCGCCGCCGTCATCGGCGATGATGCCGACCAGCGCAACCACGATCAGCGAGTGCCCGATCAAATCGATCTTGCCGAATTCGAACACCGCGCTGACGAACATGGCGGCGAGCATTATCGCTCCGATGCGCCGCACCAGTGGCGTCCATATCAGAGAGAAGGCCAAGGCAAATTCGACCGCTCCGGCCGCCCGCATGAAGAAATCCGGAGTAAAGCCGAACGTCATCTCCGGATGCGTGATGAAAAGCGGATACGACCATTCCGGATAAGCCCACTTCTCGATCGAGGCCCACATCAAGGTGATGCCGGCGGCCCAGCGCAACACATCGATCGGGCGCGCGCCGAAGAATTTGGTCTGGCCGCCGACCAGGGCGAGATACGCCGCGACGCCGAGAAAGACCGGGTAATCGGCGAGGTGGAAAGGCGCCGTAGTTCCAGACGCCGATGTCGAACAGCACGAAGATGCCCAAGGCCGATAGCGGCATGGTCCGCCGCGATAGCATGCCCGCGGCGATGCCGAGCTGAATTGCGGCAACCACCGTTGAATTGGTCTTGAGTTCGGGCGTCAGCAGGATGCCGCCGGCGCCCCAGATCGCGATAAAGAAGAACGCACAGGCGGCGCGGAAGATGATTTCGATGTTGTCGCGCACAAGGCGCATCGGCCGGTCGATGGCCTGCAATATGACAGCGCCCACCGGCGTGCCTTCCAGCACGCAGCCCGCCATCAGCGCCAGGACCGAGAGCCCGGTGAGGAATTCGAAGTCCGGGCAGAGCACGTTTTCCAAACCATCCGGCTGCCCGGCGACGTTGTAGGCGCAGAACCATTTGACGTGGGCGCTTGCCGATCCGACGATCACCGCGTTAACCAAACAGGCGAGCGGAATCGCGGCCGCGAATGGCGGCCGTCTAGCTAGCCGGATCATATGAGAGCCTCCACACCAGAATGCTACTTCACAGACGAGTTGCACCGCCGCGTGCAGTTCGCTGGTATCTTTGAGCTTTTACCACATCTCTGAGGATTTTAGTGACCTTTGCTGAGAGTAAATTAAGTATTGGTTAACCTTTAGCCGCAATGGCGAACCCAGCAAAGCCTTTGCAGCGTTCGGACTAGGCCGCCGGTAAGCTTCCGCCGCTAAGATCGCGCGTTCGATACGTTCGTTCGCGCGGGAGATTTGCATGATTGGTGTGGTGGGATTGCTCAGCGTTGCGGCCGGTGGCGCCGTCGCCTACGCGTCCGCAGCGCTTTCCTGCTCATGTCGAGGCGCTTGAAACCACCGCCGGCGTATTGCTGATCGCGCGGCTTCGCGCTCACGGCGTGCGCCTTACCCGCAATGATCTAGCAGAGATTGCGATCCGCAGGCGCGGCGCACCTCAGCGCGGCAAAATGGGGACTGCAAAGGCCTCAGGCGCGGCGTCGAGCGTTCGCAGGAAGGCGATAAGGTCTGCCTTCTCGTCCGTTGACAAATGCAAGCGGATGGATTTCATCTGCACGGCTCGGCCGATCGATGCCGCCGCGATCGTAAAGATCGATCACGTCCTCGAGCGTCGGCAATGAGCCATCGTGCATATAAGGCGCGCGGCGGGCCACGTCGCGCAATGTCGGCGTCTTGAACGCATATTGCAGCTTCACGGATGTTGGAAACAGCCGGCCGCGGCCGATATCGTCGTCCCGTGCGGACCCGATGTCATGGAACGAAGCATCGGTGAAAGCCCAGCCGCTGTGACAGGCGGCGCAATTTGCCTTGCCATTGAACAGGTCGAAGCCATGCTTGGCGGACGCGCTGATCGCGGTTTCGTCGCCCGCGACCCAGTGATCGAACGGCGCGTCATTCGATACGATCGTCCGCTCGAATGTTGCCAGCGCCAGCTCGACCTTGCGCCGGGTGATGTCGCCTTTGCCAAAAGCGGCGTCGAACGCGTCGACATAGCCGGGAATCGCTGCTAGCCGTTCGATCAGAACTTTTTCCGGCAGATTCATGTTGTCGGCCGCGGTGATCGGGCCGATACGCGACGCCTTCGAGGTCGCGGAAGTGGCCGTCCCAGCCGAGCTTCGGCGTCCACGCCACGTTGAGCAGCGTCGGCGTGCGCACGGCCAGCGGCTGCTGCTTGTCACCGATGGCGCGCGGCTGGCCATCCGCCCACGACAGGCCGGGATTGTGACAGCTTGAACAAGAGCGGATCCTGGATCCGGACAGGATCGGATCGAAGAACAGGGCGCGGCCAAGCTTCAGCTTGGCTTCCGAATAGGGATTGCTTTTGGGAAATGGAATTTCAGCAGGCCGCAGATATTGGTCGCGAAAGGCATGCAGCCCCGCATCACCGGCGCCGCACGACGCGACGGCGCTCAGCAGGAACGCCAAGCCGCCCAGCAGCCCCGCGGCTCTCCGGCTCGTCCCAAACGAGTAGGCTTTCTCCATAAGCTATACTCGATCGCCGTTGGTTGAGGATTCGCTAACGGATGCGGCAACGCTGGATGTGCGCGCTTATGGCGCGGGGGGGAACAACGCACGCCGGTGCGAAAGTCCCGGTTCGGCGGCGGCACCCCGTTCCCCGCGCTGGACCGGGGATAGGTATTTCCAGATGCCTGCTAGACTAGAGCAGCTTGTAGCCGGTGGTATGGCAGTCGCCGAAGCCGCATTGCACCAGGACCGAAAGGAAATTGATCGCGCAAATAACGACAACGTAGATGCCGAGGCCTTGCGCGAAGCGATGCAGCAGCTTGCTCCCGGTTTGCGGTGCGGCATGCGGACCGCCGAGGGCTGCGAGCTTGACCGCGAAGCCGAACAGCAACGCCACGGCGATGATGACGGACCAGACCGGCATGTGGAGACCGAATATCGCGCTGCCAACATATGCGTGGCCGGACCGCGGAACGATATCCAACAGGGTCTGACGGACCGCGATCACGAGCAGCAGAACCGCGAAGATGAGGCTCAGTCCGGTGCCGCTGTTCGAGGCGCCGTCGCGCAGTTGCTGCATGATACCGAAGCACACCCCGAACATGGCGACGCGTTGCAGCAGGCATAACGGACACGGCAGTTCCCCGAACGCGTACTGCATGACCATTGCGGCGGAGAGGACGCCCGCCAGGCCGAGCAGCATGAGGAGGAGGACCAGACGGTCGAGCGCCCTGACGACCGGATATTCGGCGCGAGCGGCTTCGCTCATGGCTCAGGCCGCCTGGACGAGGGCGGCGCAGGGTTCCGCTTCGACTTGCAGCCACGGCATCCGGAAGCCGTATTCGGGGCTGTAGATCTCCCACAGGAACAGCCAGACTGACAAGAAGAGGCAAAACAGCAGGAACGGAACCGCCAGTTTTTTCGATCCTGCGAAATCGAGGATGAGCGCCATCAACATGGTGGCGAAGATGGCGGTCATCATGGCGATACGGCGCGACTTGCTTGGATGCCGCTCATTCACTTCGCCGGCGCGTATTTGCCGCCGGTCTGCTTGGTGTGGACGCCTTCCGCGCCGCTCTCCTTGTGCTGCAGCCGGGTGATGCGCGCCCAGGTGCGCTTGAGCTCGTCGCGCACCTTGATGTGCAGCGTGCCGCAGCCCTCGCAGGTCAGCTCGATCTTGTCGCCGTCCATGAACGGATTGAGGCCGCGATGGTTGGTGCCGGTGGCCAGGATGTCGCCGGGCTGCAGCGTGTGGATCGACGGTCACCCACTCGATGCAGCGCGGAATCTTGTGCGCCATGTCGTCGGTGTTGAAGTTCTGCATCACGATGCCGTTGTTGGTGAGCCTGATCTGCAGCTTTTGCGGATCCTTGATCTCGTCGGCGGTGACGATATAGGGGCCGATCGGCGCGAAGGTGTCGCGCGACTTCATCTGATAGAAGACGTTGGTCGGCGGCACCACGCCGCGCGCCGAGCCGTCGATGAAGTTGGTGTAGCCGAAGACGTAGCTCATCGCGTCGGCCGCCTTGACGTGGGAGGCGCGCTTGCCGATCACGACGGCGATCTCCGCCTCGCCCTCGAAGACGCTCGCCGCCATGTCGGGCAGCACCATGGTGTCGCCGTCGCCGATGATCGCGCTCGGCGACTTCATGAAGGCGTTGATCGGCGCCGGCTCCGGCAGCGTGCCGTCCTCCATGTAGTTCACCGCCATGCAGATGATGTTCTCGGGCTTCGGCAGCGGCGGCCGGAACTTGACCTGCGACATCGGCTTGCCCTGGCCCTTTGGCGGCGGCGTCGGCGAGCTTGCCCTTGTAGTGCGTCGAACTTCTCGATGACGCCGCGGATGACGTCCTGCGGCCCGAGCGCGCGGGATGTCCTTCACCACGTCGGATACGTCGACGACCTTGTCGCCCGTGACCACGCCCAGTTTGAAGTCGTCGAAGAACGCGAGTTTCATGTTTGCTCCCTGGAGTTCCTTGGGTGGGTCAGCGACCGCTGATATGGTCTGTCGCCTTTGGACAAGTTAGCGCGATTTGCATGGATGCGGAAGGCGGCGGTGCAAACCGCACGATCGAACTCGCGGCCGTGGCCGGTTTCTTGCCGCTGCTCAATTGCGGCGTAACCGACGGCTATGATAACTCTCGAGCTGATGAACAAGAGCGAGTTTAATGTGCGCGACATCCTCGCCGGCCAGGCGCCGCAGGATGCGCCGGTCACGGTCAAAGGCTGGGTGCGCACCCGGCGCGACTCCAAGGCCGGCATTTCCTTCGTGCACCTGTCCGACGGCTCGGCGTTCCATCCGCTGCAGGTGGTCGCGCCGAACACGCTGCCGAATTACGCCGACGAGGTCCTGAAGCTCACCGCCGGCTGCGCGGTCGAGGCGACCGGAACGATCGTGCCGTCGCCCGCCAAAGGCCAGCCGTTCGAGATGCAGGCGAGCGCCATCCGGGTGATCGGCTGGGTCGACGACCCGGACACCTATCCGATCTCAGCCCAAGCCGCACACCATGGAATTCCTGCGCGAGGTCGCGCATTTGCGGCCGCGCACCAACGTGATCGGCGCGGCGACGCGGGTGCGCCACACGCTGGCGCAGGCGATCCATCGCTTCTTCGACGACAACGGCTTCTTCTGGGTCAACACGCCGATCATCACCTCGTCCGACGCGGAAGGCGCGGGCGCGCTGTTCCGGGTCTCGACGCTCGATCTCGCCAACCTGCCGCGCAACGCCGCAGGGCGCAGGTCGATTACGGCAAGGATTTTTTCGGCCGCGAGGCGTTCCTGACGGTGTCGGGACAGCTCAACGTCGAGGCCTACTGCCTGGCGCTCACCAAGGTCTACACCTTCGGGCCGACGTTCCGCGCCGAGAACTCCAACACCAGCCGCCATCTCGCCGAGTTCTGGATGATCGAGCCGGAGATCGCGTTTGCCGATCTTTCCGACGATGCGACGCTGGCGGAACGGCTGCTGAAATTCACCTTCGCGACGCTGCTGAAGGAGCGGCAGGACGATCTCGCCTTCTTCGACGAACGCATCGAGAAGGGGCTCGTCGCGAAGCTGCAAGGCATCGTCGCTTCCGAGTTCGTGCGCATGGATTACGGCGAGGCGATCGCGGTGCTGGAGCGGGCGCAAGAAAAGAAAGAGAAATTTGAGTTTCCCGGTGAAGTGGGGCATCGACCTGCAGTCCGAGCACGAGCGCTATCTCACCGAGAAGCACGCCAAGAAACCGGTGATCGTGATGAACTACCCGAAGGACATCAAGGCGTTCTACATGCGCGTCAACGACGACGGCAGAACCGTCGCCGCGATGGACGTGCTGGCGCCCGGCATCGGCGAGATCATCGGCGGCAGCCAGCGCGAGGAGCGGCTCGACGTGCTCGACGCGCGCATGACCGAGCGCAGCATCGACAAGGAGCACTACGCCTGGTACCGCGATCTGCGCCGCTACGGCACCGTGCCGCACGCCGGCTTCGGCCTCGGCTTCGAGCGCACGCTCGCCTACGTCACCGGGCTTGCCAATGTGCGCGACGCCATCCCGTTTCCGCGCACGCCGGGGAATGCGCGGTATTGAAACCATGTGGGCCAGCCTCTCCGCGTAAAGTACCCGCGTGTCGCCACGCTCATGCGGGCTGCGGGGCTGATCCCGGATTTCGCGGGCGCTCACTCCGGGCTACGCTGCGAAGCGCAAGCGCTCACACCCGGTTGCCGGCGCTCCAGCTCCAGAAATCGCGGCCTTCCTCGCGCAGGAAGCGCGCCAGCACCATGTTGTGCACCTCGGAGGCGCCGTCGACCAGGCGCGCCGCGCGGGCGCCGCGATAAATCCATTCCAAGATCGTGTCCTTGGAATAGCCGCGGGCGCCGTTGAGCTGGATCGCGGTGTCGCAGGCATTGTGCAGCGTGTCGGCGACGTGGACTTTCGCCATGGAGATTTCCTTGCGGGCGCGGTCGCCGCGGTCGAGTTTCCAGGCTGCGTGCATGGTGAGCAAGCGCCCGATCTGAATCTGCTGCGCGACCTGGCCGAGCTTTATTTGCACGCTTTCGCGGTCGGCGAGCTTGATGCCGAACCCCTCGCGGTTGTTGACATAATCTTGCGCGATTTCGAGACAGCGCTTTGCGAGCCCGAGCCAGCGCATGCAATGGGTGAGCCGCGCCGGGCCGAGCCTGATCTGCGTCACCTTGAGGCCGTCGCCGACGCCGAGCAGCACGTTGTCATCGCCGACTTCGAGGCCGTCGAATTCCAGCTCGCAGTGGCCGCCATGCTCCTCGGGGCCCATGATCTCGATGCGCCGCACGATGCGCCAGCCCGGCTGGTCGCGATGATAGAGAAAGGCGGTGAGGCCGCGGCGCTTGTCGCCGGAGGTGCGCGCGACGACGATGAAATGCGCGGCCTCGGCGCCGCCGGTGATGAACCACTTGCGGCCGCGGATCACCCATTTGCCGCCCTGCTTCTCGGCATGGGTGCGGATCATGCTCGGATCGGAGCCGCCGCCCGGCGCCGGTTCGGTCATGGCGAACGCGGATTTGACCTTGCCTTCGACGATCGGCCGCAGCCACCATTGCTGTTGCGCCGGCGTGCCGATGCGCGCCAGCAGGCTCATGTTACCGTCGTCGGGCGCCATGCAGTTCATGGCGAGCGCGCCGAAGATCGAGCGTGCCGCCTCCTCGTACATCACCGCCCAAGCCGTGATCGGCAGCGCCATGCCGCCGAACTCCTTTGGCGATTGCGGCGCCCACAGGCCGGCAAGCTTTGCCTTCTCCTGCACCGGCGCGAGCCGCGGCAGGGGAATGTTCTCGTGCTCGGAAAAATTCTGCGGATCGGCCTCGAGCGGCAGGACATTGTCCTCGACGAAGGCGCGCGTGCGCACGCGCAAGTCTTCGATTTCGGGCGAAAGGGTGAAGTCCATGCTTGCCGCGCCCCTTGATGTCGTTGCCGTCGAGAATGCGACAGGCTTCATCCATATCGTATCCAGTAGTCGCGACAAAGACGTTGCGCCCCGCGGCATTGATCTTCGTGAGCTGGCCCATGGCCTCCGATCGCGCCGCGGCGCCCGCCGCGCGCAGCCGCGCATCTGCGACTGCCGCCGACGGTTCGTCGCGGACCCAATTGCGGGAATAGATACTTTCTATTTTCCGTCCGTGTGCATCCGGTCCAGCATCCTGGCGGTGGCGTCGCGATGCCTGCCCAAAGTGGCAGCCGGGTCCGCAGGGGGGAAACCATGAGCCAAGTTCTGACCGGCGCTTCACCGGCGCCGCCACCCGATGAGATGGCCGCGCGCCTGAACATTCCGGGCCGCTTCGAGCGGCTGCCGATGACCGGATATCAGAAACGCTTGTTCGGCGTGATCGCGACGGCATGGCTCGCCGATCAAGTCGATGTGGCGCTGCTCACCTTCCTGCTCGGCTCGATCACGGTCGAATTTCACCTCACCCCCGTGCAGATCGGCGTGCTGGCGTCGATGACCTTCCTGGGCCAGCTCGTCGGCAACATCATCGCCGGTTCGTCGTCCGATCTGTTTGGACGCAAGTTGACGTTCCAATGGACCATGGTGGTCTGGGGGCTGGCGAGTTTTCTCGCGGCAATGTCGTGGAGCGCGGGCGCGCTGATGTTCTTCCGCTTCCTGATCGGCGTCGGTGTCGGCGGCGAGGCGCCGGTGGCGCAGGCGATGGTGTCGGAATTCGTACCGGCGAAATCGCGTGCGAAATACGTCGCCATCATGGAGGGTTTTTGGGCGGTCGGCTTCGTGCTGTCCGGGGTCATCAGCTATTACGTGCTGCCGATTGCGGGGTGGCGCTGGGTGTTCGTGGTCGTCGGCCTGCTCGCGGTCTTCGTCTTCGCGGTGCGCCGGATACTGCCGGAATCGCCGCGCTGGCTCGCCGACAAGCGCAAATATGTACAAGCCGACGCGGTGATGACCGGTATCGAAACTGAAGTCGCCAAGCGAATCGGCGAGCTGCCGCAGCCGCGTCCCTACCGCTACGAGACCAAACAGCATGACAATCCGTTCGTGACCTTGTTCCAAGGCATCTATCTCAAACGGACGATCATGGCCTTCGCGCTCTGGTTCTTCGCGCTGCTCGGCTATTACGGATTGACCTCCTGGCTCGCGGTGCTGCTGACCGAGCGCGGCTTCTCCATCATGAAATCGGTCGGCTTCGTCACGCTGATCACCACCGGCGGCATTCCGGGCTTTATCGTCGCGTCCATTCTGCTCGAGAGCATCGGCCGCAAACTGACGACAGGCCTGTTCCTGATCATGAGTGCGGTGATGGCCTACATTTACGGCCACGCCGGCGACACCACTATGCTGTTCATCGCCGGCTTCATCATGCAGTTCTTCACCTTTGGGATGTGGAGCTGCCTCTACGCCTATACGCCGGAGCTTTATCCGACCTCGGCACGCTCGACCGGCGCGGGTTGCGCCTCGGCCGTGGGCCGCATCGGCGCCATCGTCGGGCCCATTGTGGTCGGGTACATCGTGCAAAGCATCGGCCAGCCCGGCGTCTTCACGCTCGGCGCGGCGAGCTTCGCGATCGCAGCCGCGATGGTGCTGATCCTGGGCGTCGAAACCCGCGGCCGGGTGCTGGAAGAAATCTCGGCCTGAACGAAACGCTGACGCCGGCATCCCGGTGGTGCTAATCTTCGTCTTCGTTTGCGGGCGGTTGCCGGCAAGCGGATGCGGGCTGAAGGCCCTGCCGGACAGCGCTGCCATGCTCGACCCATCCCCAAACGTACCGCAGCAATTTGCTCTCGATGAGGACCAGGTCGCGGTTCGCGACATGGCCCGCGCCTTTGCCGACGAAGTATTCGCGCCGAATGCGATGGCCTGGGACGAAGCCAAGCATTTTCCCGTCGCCGAGATGCGCAAAGCCGCCGCGCTCGGCATGGCCGGCGTCTACGTTTCCGAGGATGTGGGCGGCTCGGGGCTCTCGCGCCTCGCCGCAACATTGATCTTCGAGGCGCTGGCGACCGGCTGTCCGACGGTCGCCGCCTACCTGTCGATCCACAACATGGTCGGCTGGATGATCGACGCCTACGGATCGGATGAGCAGCGCCGGCAATGGGTGCCGCAACTCTGCGCGATGGAGCTTCTGGGCAGCTACTGCCTGACGGAGCCGGGTGCGGGCTCGGACGCGGCGGCGCTGGCAACGCGGGCCGTGCGCGACGGCGGCTGTTACGTGCTCAACGGCCAGAAGCAGTTCATCTCGGGCGCCGGAGCCGGCGACCTTTACGTGGTGATGGCGCGAACCGGCGGCGACGGACCGTCCGGGATTTCCACGCTCCTGGTGCCGGGCGACACCGCCGGCCTTTCGTTCGGCGCCAGCGAGCGCAAGATGGGCTGGAACGCCCAGCCGACGCGCGCCGTCGTGTTCCAGGATGCGCGCGTGCCCCTCGGCAACCGGCTCGGCGAGGAGGGCATCGGTTTCAAGATCGCGATGGCCGCGCTCGACGGCGGCCGGCTCAACATTGCGGCCTGTTCGCTCGGCGGCGCGCAGTCGGCGTTCGAGAAGACGCTCGCTTACATGAAGGAGCGCAAGGCCTTCGGCAAACGCCTCGACGAATTCCAGGCGCTGCAGTTCCGCCTCGCCGATATGGCGACCGGGCTCGAGGCATCCCGTACGTTCTTATGGCGCGCCGCCGCGGCGCTCGACCGCAATGATGCCAACGCGACGCAGCTTTGCGCCATGGCCAAGCGGTTCATCACCGATACCTGCTTCGATATCGCCAATCAGGCGCTCCAGCTCCACGGCGGCTACGGCTACCTGTCGGAGTTCGGCATCGAGAAGATCGTGCGCGACTTGCGGGTGCACCAAATCCTCGAAGGAACCAACGAGATCATGCGTCTCATCGTCGCCAGAAGCCTTGTCGGGCGATGAGCGAAAATGTTCTGCACGACGGCGAGGTTCTAGTCCGGCAGCAGCAGGCGCTGCGGCGGATCACGCTCAATCGGCCGCAGGCGCTGAACGCGCTCACGCTCGACATGGCCGTGTCGATGACGGCGCTGCTGCGGTCATGGGCCCAGGATCCCGCGGTCGGCGCCATCCTGCTCGACGGCGCCGGCGAACGCGGGCTGTGCGCCGGCGGCGACATCCGCGCGCTCTACGACGCGGCGAAGTCCGGAACTTCGCTGCCCGAACAATTCTGGGCGACCGAATATCATCTCGACGTCTTGATCGCGCGCTATCCGAAGCCGGTGGTCGCGCTCATGGACGGCGTGGTGATGGGCGGCGGCGTCGGCCTTTCGGCCCATGCTTCACATCGCGTCGTCACCGAGCGCTCCGCGGTCGCCATGCCGGAGGTCGGGATCGGATATTTTCCCGACGTCGGCGTGTCCTACCTGTTGGCGCGAGCGCCCGGATATGCCGGCAGCCATCTCGCCCTGACGGGCGATCGCGTCGGTGCAGCCGATGCCATCTATTGCGGGCTTGCCGACATTCACATCGCTGCAGCGCGGCTGGCCGACATTCCTGCGGCGCTCGCCGATTGTTACACCGCGGGCGATGTGCAAGCCCGGCTCGACGAAATATCCTTACCGCCGCGGCCCGGCCGGTTGCCCGCGGCCCGGCCATGGATCGACCACTGCTACGGCGCAAACGACGTCGAGCAAATCGTCGATCGATTGCGCGCCTGCGATGCCGATGAGGCGCGCGCGGCGCTGGCGGCCCTCGGCAAAATGTCGCCGACCGCGCTCAAGGTCACATTGCGAAACATACGCTCGGCGCTATCATTCCGCCGTGTCGAAGAAAGCTTCCAGCAGGATTACCGAATTTCCCTCGCGTGCATCGCCGGACATGATTTCATCGAAGGCATTCGCGCAGCCGTCGTCGACAAGGACCGCAATCCAGCTTGGCGTCCGAGCAAGCTTGAAGAGGTCACGGCCGACATCGTCGATCGTCACTTCAAGTCCGTTGGCGCGCTCGAACTGAGTTTTGCACATTGAAAGAGGCGAATGCAGATGGCGACCATTGGATTTATCGGTCTTGGAAACATGGGCGCGCCGATGGCCGCCAATCTGGTCAAGTCGGGCGGCCACGTCCTCGGCTTCGACGTCGTAGCGGCGTCGCGCGAGACTTCGGCCGCAGACGGCGTGCAGATCGTCGCCAATGCGCGGGGCACCGTTGAGAACGCCGATATCGTCATCACCATGCTGCCCGGCGGCGAGCAGGTGTTGTCGGTGTGGAATGACATCGTGCCGCTGGCGCGGCAGGGAACGCTGTTCATCGATTGCTCGACCATCGACGTGGCCAGTGCACGAAAAGCCCACGCGCTGGCGGCCGGCCGCGGCATCGCCACGCTTGATGCTCCGGTCTCGGGCGGCGTCGGCGGCGCCAAGGCGGCGACGCTCACCTTCATGGTCGGCGGCTCGACGCATGCCTTCGAGCGCGGCAAGCCGGTGCTCGAGCGCATGGGCAAACGCATCGTGCATTGCGGCGAGGCCGGCAACGGTCAAGCTGCCAAGATTTGCAACAACATGATCCTCGGCGCCTCGATGATCGCCGTCGGCGAAGCCTTCGTTCTCGGCGAGAAGCTCGGACTGTCGCATCAAGCGCTGTTCGATGTTGCCTCGGCATCCTCTGGTCAGTGCTGGTCGCTGACCAGCTATTGTCCGGTGCCCGGGCCGGTGCCGACGAGCCCGGCCAATAACGGCTATAAGCCGGGGTTCAGCGCGGCGTTGATGTTGAAGGATCTGAAACTGGCAAAGGAAGCCGCGGAATCGGTCAAGGCCAAGACCGAGATTGGCGCCCATGCCGCACAAATCTACGAGCGGTTCGCGCAAGAAGGCCACAGCGCCTCCGACTTCTCCGGCATCATCAATTTGGTCCGCAAGCAATCGGAAAGCGGCTGACGCTTGTCCCATCGTTGCCGCCAAGCGGCGTACTGCAAAGCTCCCGCTCGGGGGCCCGTCCTGACAATACAAGCGAGGTCAATCATCCATGCGTGTCGTCGCGCTCGAAGAGCATTTCAGCGTTCCAGCCGTTGCCCGCCGCATTGATCCGGCCGCCGTCAGCCGCCGCGGCTACCGGCCCAGAAAGGCGCCACCGAACGCACCGAACCCGTTCGACCTCATGTCCGAGATCGGCGAGCGGCGCATCAAGTCGATGGACGAGGCGGGCATCACGGTGCAGGTGCTCTCGAACAGCGGTCCAGGCCCCGATCTCGTGCCCGGCCCTGATGGCGTCGCCATGGCGCGCGAGATCAATGATCATCTGGCCGCGGCCGTCGCCCGCTATCCCGACCGCTTCGCCGGATTTGCCACCCTGCCGATGGCGAGCCCGGACGCCTGCGCTGTCGAGCTCGTGCGCACCGTCAAGGAACTGGGCTTCGTCGGTGCGCTGATCAACGGCACGACCGAGGGCCGCTTTCTCGATCATCCGAGCTATGACGCCCTGCTCGCCGCGGCCGTCGATCTCGATGTGCCGATCTACGTTCATCCGCACCTGCCGCCCGAGCCAGTGCGGCAGGCATATTATTCCGATTTGGAACTGGGCGCTGCGCGCGTGCTCGAATCTGCCGCATGGGGGTGGCATTCGGAGACGGCGATCCACATCCTGCGCCTGGTCTATGCGGGAACGCTCGACCGCTATCCGCGGCTGCGGCTCATTATCGGCCACATGGGCGAAATGTTGCCGGTGATGCTGGCGCGTATCGACGGGGTCTCCGCGCTCGACGTCGAGCACCTGAAGCGCCCGATCAGCCGCACCATCCTCGACCAGGTCTGGATCACGACCAGCGGCATTTTCAGCGCGCCGCCGCTGTTGGCTGCGCAGCTGACCTTCGGCGCCGATCGCATCATGTTCTCGGTCGACTATCCTTACTCGCCCAATGCGAAGGGTCGCGATTTCCTCAACGGCATTTCGCTCGCCCCGGCCGACATGGCCAAGCTCGCGCACGGCAATGCAGATACGCTGCTGAAGTTGAAAGTGGCGTAGCCTATGAGCGGCCAATCAGCCGCGCAGCGCCACCATCTGGCCCCCGTCGGCGACGATGGTGGCGCCGGTGACGAAGCGCCCGGCATCGGACACGAGCAGGAGAAGCGGACCGTCGAGATCGCGAGCTTCGCCGAAACGGCCGGTCGGGATTTCGCGCTTGAGCGCCGCGCCCTTCGCGCTGGCGAGATAATCGCGATTGAGTTCGGTGACGATCCAGCCGGGCGCGATGGCGTTGACGCGGATGCCTTTGAACGCAAGCTCGAGCGCTAGCGCCTTGGTGAGCTGGATCACGCCGGCCTTTGCGGTGGCATAAGCGATGACGCCTTTGTCGACGCCGAAGCCGAGCACGGACGCGATATTGACGATCGTTCCACCCTGGCCGGCGGCGAGCATGCGGCGCGCGGCTTCCTGCGCACAATAGAACACCGCGTCGAGATCGGTCGACAGCACGCGCCGCCATTCCTCCTCCGGGAAGTCGACTGCGCGCGCGGAATGCACCACGCCGGCATTGTTGACGAGGATCGTCACGACGCCGAAATTCTTTTCGGCGGCATCGAAGGCGCCCCGCATCGCCGCGCGGTCGCAAACGTCGGCTTCGACCGCAACGGCGTTGCCGCCGGACTTTTCGATTCGCGCCTTCGCGTCGGCGAGGCGATCAGCGCGCCGCGCCACCAGCACCACCGCGGCGCCGTTCTCGGCCAGGCATTCGGCAAAGCGCACGCCGAGCCCGCTCGACGCCCCGGTGACAAGGGCGACCTTGCCGTGAAGGCCGAAGATGTTTGCCGCAGTCATGCGTTATCCTGACACCTTTCCCCGCGTGCGCGACTGGCCATACCAAGCTTCTCGTCGGCGAGTCAGGTCAGCACATCAGGAGCCATAAAGCTTATGCGGCAGCCAGGTCGCAAGCCCCGGCAGGAACCACAGCGCAACCAGCATGACGAGCTGGATCAGCACGAATGGAATGATCCCGACATAGATGTGCCGCGTCGTCACTTCGGGCGGCGCGACGCTGCGCAAATAAAATAACGTCGGTCCAAGCGGCGGGTGCATGTAGGATGTCTGCAGGTTCACCGCCATCATGATGCCGAGCCAGACCGGATTGACGCCGGGCATTTGCAGCAGCACCGGCGCCACGATCGGCACCACGACGAAGATGATCTCGAAAGCATCCATCACGAAGCCGAGCATGAACAGCGCAGCCATCACCGCCAGCGTCGCGCCGGCAACGCCGCCCGGCAGATTGGTGAGTGCGCGCTCGACCATGCCGTCGCCACCAAGGCCGCGGAACACGAGGCTGAAGAGGGTAGCGCCGATCAGGATCAGGAAAATCATGCTGGTGATTTGAGTGGTGCGTACCATCACCGGGATCAGCAGGCCGGCCGCGCCCGATCGACGCGCCGCGAGCAGGATCGAACCGACGGCGCCGACCGAGGCCGCTTCGGTCGGGGTCGCCACGCCGCCGAGAATAGAGCCGAGCACGGCGAGGATGAGCGCGATCGGCGCGATGAGAACGGCGGCGAACCGGCGTACGAGAGCGAAGCCTCGCGGCGCGGCGGGATCGGGCGCGACCGCCGGCGATTTTTTTGGAAAGAAAATTGCGACGGCAATCAGATAGAGCACGTAGAGCAGGACCAGGACCAGCCCGGGGATGATGGCGCCGGCGAACAGATCCGCGACCGAGACCGTCTGCGGCGCGTAATTGCCCTGGGCCAACTGAGCCGCTTGATACGAATTGCTGAGCTGATCGCCGAGCAGGACGAGCACGGTAGCCGGCGGAAATATTTGCGCGAGCGTCGCCGTGGCGGCCACCGTCCCCGCAGCCAGCGCCTTGTCGTAACCGTGGCGCAGCATGGTCGGCAGCACGATCAGGCCCATCGTCACGGTCGTCGCGCCGACCACACCCTTGGCCGCCGCGAGCAGCACGCCGACCGCAATCACCGACAGGCCAAGGCCGCCCGGCAGCGCACCAAACAGGCGGGCCATTGTCTCCAATAAATCCTCGGCAATGCGCGAGCGTTCCAGCATCACGCCCATGAAGATGAAGAGCGGGATGGCGAGTAGCACGTCGTTGCTCATGACGCCGAAAATGCGTTGCGGTAGCGCACCGAGCAGCGCGAGGTCCATCGCGCCGGCCGCCGCTCCGGCAGCGGCAAAGCCGAGCGAGACGCCGGCAAGTGTCAGCGCGACGGGATAGCCGACGAGCAGCAGCGCGCAGACAGCGGCCACCATTGCGACGGCGAGCGTCTCTGCCATGGCCTAGCGCGCCCCCTCCCTTCCGTCCCCCGCGCCGGGCTCGCGCGGCGCGGTCAGTACGAGCCAGGCGCGAATCGCCTGGGCGACGCCCTGGAGCCCCATGAGGAGCGCGAAGAGCGGAATGAGGGTCTTGAGCAGATAGACGAACGGCAGCCCGCTCGCTTCGGGCGAGCGTTCGAGAACAACCCAGGAGCGCTCGACATAAGGGATGGACAGCATCGCGAGCACCGTCGCAAAGGGCAGCAGGAAGACGATCGCCCCGATGAGGTCGACAACCGCCTGGGTGCGCGGTTTCGCTTGTCCATAAAAGATGTCGACGCGCACGTGGCCGTCGACCTGCAGCGTCCAGGCCGCGGCGAGCAGAAACAGGGCGGCGTGGGCATAGAGCACCGATTCCTGGAGGCGGATGGAGCCCACCCCGAAGGCGTAACGCAACACAACCACGGCGAACTCGGCCAGCACAATGAACAGGCAGCACCAGGCCGCGGCCCGGCCGATCATGGCCGTCAAGCGATCGATGCCGCCGGCGAGGTGCTTGATCGTTTCGCTCATCAATTGCTTCTTTCTCGCGGGCGGCCGGATTGTCGCGCCTGATATGACACGCTCCGGCGATGGACTATAATGGCCCATTCCGGGGCGTTGCGAACCGACGCCCGGCATTACTGGGAAATACGCCATGGCGCACGACCATCACCACGATCATGATCACGACGACCATCACGGCTCGGAGCTCTCTGAGATGCAATTGCGTGTGCGCGCGCTTGAAACCGTGCTCGCCGAGAAAGGCTATATCGATCCGGCCGCGCTCGACGCCATCATCGAGGCCTACGAGACCAAGGTCGGGCCGCACACCGGCGCCCGCGTCGTCGCCAAGGCGTGGAGTGATCCCGCGTTCAGGCGAGCGCTGGTTGACGACGCCAGCAAGGCGGTACTTTCGCTCGGCTTGCTCAATCGCGTCGGCGATCACCTCATTGCGGTCGAGAACACGCCGAAACTTCATAACATGATCGTGTGCACGCTGTGCTCCTGCTATCCATGGGAAGTGCTCGGCCTGCCGCCGGTCTGGTACAAATCGGCGCCCTATCGCTCGCGCGCGGTCAACGACCCGCGCGGCGTGCTCGCCGACTTCGGCGTGACACTGCCGACCGGCACCGACATCCGGGTTTGGGATTCGACAGCCGAGACACGTTTCATCGTACTGCCGATGCGGCCCGCCGGAACCGAAGACTGGAGCGAGGACAAGCTCGCGGCGCTGGTCACGCGCGACTGCATGATCGGCACCGGCTTGCCCAAAAACCCGAAGGAGGCCGCGTGATGGACGGCATCCACGACATGGGCGGCATGCACGGCTTCGGCAAAGTCGAGCCGGAGCAGGACGAACCGGTTTTTCACGCGCCCTGGGAGGGCCGCTCGCTCGCGCTCAACCGCGCCATGGGTTACACCGGCATCTGGACCATCGATCAGACGCGTGCCGGCATCGAGCAACTGCCGCCTGATGTTTACCTGACAAGTTCGTATTACAAGAAATGGGCGGTCAGGCTCGAGAACCTCATCGTCGAGCTCGGTCTGGCGGATGCCGACGAGATCAAGGCCGGCCACGCGTTGCGTCCCGGCAAGCCACTCAAGCGCAAGCTCACCGCCGCCGATGTGCCGAACTCGATCACGCGCGGTTCGTACAGCCGGCCGGCGCCGGCGCCGGCACGGTTCAAAGCCGGCGACCGGGTGCGCACGAAAAACTTTCATCCGGTGACCCACACGCGTTTGCCGCGCTATGCCCGCGACCGCATCGGCCTGGTCGAAGCGATACGCGGCTGCCATGTGTTTC
>CAVZQH010000007.1:0-129970 GCA_963777375.1 uncultured Alphaproteobacteria bacterium | reverse complement strand
TCTGAAAAAACTTCGAAGAGCTTCACCGATCAGGCGCAACAGCCGTGGCGACCGCTGAACAGTACTGGAAGGTGGTGCGCGAGGATTCCGTCGCGCGCTTGGTCAAGGAACTGAACGTGACGATGGAATAGTATAATGAAGCTGCGTTTGCCATCTGCTTTTGGCGTCGGCAACCTGCGCTGCGGCAGGCTGCGGCGGGAACCGAATGGCCGAGGTGCGCCATCCACTTGATCGTTCAGCTGCCGGCCATATTCGTGCGCAATGGATCATTGGTGGATCCTCGGCGCAAATACGGCCAGCAGGTTGTCATCAAAACAAATTGGGGCGCGAATACCAATATCGGCATCGAGTATGCTGGGCAAGAAGCGCGCCGGACGGGCTACACACACTCCTATCGTCGGGGACGGATGCGGTCAGCAGCAACGCCCACATTTACAAAATGAGCGTCGAATCCGTCGCGCGCACCCCTGTCCCGGTGATCGAGCTGTCGCGCCAGCGGCCCCCGGCGCATCCGTCGCTCGGCGTGGCAACGCTTGTCCTCACCGACCGCGGTGGCCAAGCAGCAAACCTGGCATGCGCTTCGCAACCGGCAAGTGCATCTTTCCCCCACGCCATGGGTCGCGCTGTGGTATGCGAAGCTTGCCGGCATCACAACTCTCGACAGGTGCCTGTTCGGGGCGGCGCCGAGATGATCAACGATCTCATCGGCCCGCGGTTGCAGGTCCGGGTCGCACACACCGCTCATGCCGTATTACAAGGCCGGTCAGCTCAACTGCGGCGAGCAATCGATGGCCACGCGCTCACCATCGCTGCCGGACGTGCCCAACGTCGAGGAAGCCGGCATGACGGGCTGGTGATTCCAACTGCAGTGCAACGGCGTGTTCGCGCTGGGCAGGGATCCTGCCCTGAGATCGTCGCCCGCCTCAACACCGAGTGTCAGCGTCGGCGACGAGAAGATCCGCAAAGGCTTCGCCGATCAGGCGCACTGTCGGCGCACGGCCGAGCAGCACGCCACTGGGTGGTGCGTGAGGACTCCGAGAATACGTGACCCAAGGAATTAAATGTGAAGGGCGGAAATCGGAGCAGCGTAAGCCTCGCCCAGCCGTGCCAGTGCTTACTCGGTGCGGGCCATGTCGCCGTCGACGATAACGGGGGATTTTACCGGCAGGATTGATCTAAGAAAAGCGGGACTGCGGTGTTCGCCTGGCGCAGAATCGACGGGCGCAGCGCCTCGACGGCCACGTCCAATTCCTGGAGCATCCATCGCACTCTGATCGAGAGCTCGGACTCGAAAAACCTTCATCTCACCAAACTTTCGCCGTAGGCCGGATGCGCCCGGATGCTGGCCGTGCGGAGAAATGAGAAGGCATATCACTCATAAATGCCGCACGCAGGCCCACGCCAGGCCGCCGTCGCTTGTAGGCTTGTCGAAGGAAATCGCCATGGATCCAGCGGCCGCGATAAAATAAATGCGGCCCAGAGACGCGCGAGATGTGGTCCAGCAACGAGGCGCCGGCAAGCGCCTATCCGGCGCCGAATACCAGCGCTCCGCCTTCATAGCCGAGCCCGGTGTCATCAGCCGTCCAGTTCGCCGAGCGCCTGTACCCAATGTCTGCGATAGCGTGATTGCCACCCAGTAGAACGCTTCCACCTTCGGCGTGTTGACCGTCGCGACCGATATGGAGCCGGAGCCACCAATACCATAGGCCGAGCGCAGCCATGAGGCCGGCAACAGCAGCGACGAACCCACCGGCGTAACCTATTCCCGCGATGGGTCGGCAAAAATGGCTCATAGTGGTGCCTGCCGTGGTCGAGGCTACTGATCGTGGCCCAGAAACGCATGAAACGCTTTGGTCTCTGGGCGATGATGAGCATTCCCACGAGCCGAGTAGGAATATGGCGTTGCAGCAGCTTGTATCAACGTCATCGTCACCGGTGCCCGTCTCGCCGGCAAGCGTCCGTCGCGGCGGATCTTGATGATCCAAAAGACCGAGCGCTACTTCGAACTTTGCCAGGGGCATAAAGGTTTGCTGCATTGGGCTATGGGTCCTCAAGCGGCAAAGTGATGTCGCCGAATATCGTACACCTGAATTTTCCAATCCAGGTCTATGGAAGCGCGCGGAACTGGCCTTAGCCGAGACCGGATTTGCCGCCACGGTTTCTAATTCAGCCCGTATGTTTTCGAGGCGGCCGGGGGGTTCAACTGGCCATCGGGAACCTGTGCCTAACTGGCGGTCATAAATCCGGCAAGAGCAGGGGGTCTCCGCCCCATTGTTCTCCGACGATCCCGAGCCGACGGATTACCGGCATTTCGAAATCTATACATTCTCCAAATGGGATCGCGACGCGTAATGGCGCCAGTGGTGAGGGCGGCGTCGTTCAACTACGGCAGCGCCTGCGCCTGAACCTTCAACTACGGCCACGCTGCCTGCCGCCTATGATGTTCCGGCCACTGCGCCATCCAGGCCGGTATCGAACATCGAACTCGCCGCCAAGTATCGCTTCCTCACGCAAGAACGTGGCACTGGATGTCAGCATATTTCCGAGGGTGTGCCAAGCGGATCGGCAATTGTCGGCGAGCAGCACGTGTCGTACCTCTTTCCGATCTGGATGGAGAAGGACTGGACCGATGGCATCGGCGGCGGCGGATGTGAAATCAATCGGGCGGCGATTCGCAAAACTTCGACTCGGCGCTGTGGATGCTGGCATCGGCTTTCGAATGACCTTAACGAGCACTTTCACCTTTTGGTTATCTGGCACGTGCATCCAAAACGTAGATGCGACCGATCGGTTCAATTGGTACATGCTCCGTGCTCTTCACTTTTTGATGCAGAACCCGCCGCTGCAAGCGCTTCGATTTTCCCACTGGGATTTGCAGTTTTGAAGCTTCTCGCAAGATGCGCCGCGGCGAAGTGACGTTTCGCGCCTGTTATTTGATCTGCCTATGGCTGGTTGTCGCACAACGTGCTTAAAGCGCGCGGATCGTTGTGATGAGTTGCCGAGTTTCCGCCGGCCCTGTTATCGGAGCACTGCCTCCGCCGGCGAGGGGGTCAAAACTCTTTCTTTGAAAAGCCGATTGATGTTGCTGCTGAGCTTGCCGACGACGCGCCCAGGTGTTCGGGCGGGCCGCGGAAGCCCGAGCCACGGACCATCGATCGAATAACCGGCAAGCGTTTCGACAACTGTCGGGATCGCGGGCAACTGTGGATAACGCTCTCGCCCGAGCACGGCGAGAGCCTTGAGTTGTCCGCTCTTGAGGAAGGCACGCCCGCGCTATCCCGATAAAGCCGATCGGGACTCTGCTTCTGCTGATGCCTTTCAGTTCGGCGGGCTGCTGCTGCAAGCACATGGACGAGGCGGATGACGGCCTGCGCAAGCGCCTCCATCGCCATCTGATGACCGAGCCGACGCCTGCTGAGCGTAGTTGATCTCGCCCGGATGGCTCGCCAATCGGCTATGAATTCTCGCAGCCGTGTCGCGGCCAATGACGGGTGCGCTGCCAGGACAAACGGTGTTCGGCCCATGGCGCTGATTGGCACAAAATCCTTTTCTGATCGTAATTGAGTTTCGGATAGGTACGGATCGATGGCCATCATGCCGTCCCAGGCCAAGACACGCGTGTAACCGTCCGCCGGCGGCATGCTACGGCGCGCCGAGCATCCCATCGCCGCCGGGACGGTTTTCGACCATGAAAGGCTGGCGAGCGTGCCTGGCAGAGTTTTTCACTGATCTTGCGGACGAGACGTCTGGTCGGACTGGTGCTGGTTGGGGCCGACGACGGCCACCGGGCGTTGCGATAAAGCGCGGGATCGGGCCGGCGAAACGCGGCAGAACCAGCATTGCCAAAACCGCAACATGGTGCGGCTTTGAAATGCATGGCGTTCTCCTTCATACGTCGATGAGCATCTGAGATCGTGCGCGATTCTGCAACGGTCCGTCATAGGTACCTGCTGAATCTGGCGGATGAACTCGTTGATCGCATGGGGCCCCATCAGCTCGACGGCAATGGCGCGCGCCGCGCGCTTGAGCACCGGGTTGAGCGAATCGACATGGCCCATATGGGTGGCCACCACGCTCTTGGCGTTGGCTGCGACGGCGAGGCGGCCCAAATCCGGCGGGACTCGGCAAATGTTCCGACGCGGACCTTTTTGCGTTCGATGAAGTTGTTTGCTTAATGTAGACTCGTGAATCAGCAAGTCCGCGTTGTGCCCAGCTTGGCGATGCCGTCGCACGGGTTAGCTTCGTGCCCAAAGATGATGGACCTTGCCCTCGAAGGATGCGAAAATCCAACACTGCTAAAATTCCGGTGCAATATGATCGACCGCGGAAGCGGTCGATCATATTCCGCCGGAAATTTCGCCGTGCTTCGGATTTCGCGTCGAGACCGAGGGCAAGGTCGTCGTCTTCAGCGGCGACACTAAACCGTGCGACGGCATCGCCAAGCTGGCGCGCGACGCGGACTTGCTGATTTACGAGTGTACGTTCACGAACGACTTCATCGAACACCGAAAAAGGTCCGGCGTCGGAACATTTGCCCATACCAGTCCCGCGGATTTGGGCCGCCTCGCCGTCGCAGCCAACGCCAAGAGCGTGGTGGCCACCCATATCGGCCATGTCGATTTGCTCAACCCGGTGCTCAAGCGCGCGGCGCGAAAACACATGCCCGTCGAGCTGATGGGGCCCCATCAAATCGACGAGTTCATCCGCCAGATTCGCGGTACCTATGACGGACCGTTGCAGATCGCGCACGATCTCATGCTCATCGACGTATGAAGGAGAACGCCATGCATTTCAAAGCCGCGCCGGCCATGCTGGTTTTGGCAATGCTAGGTTCTGCCGCGTTCGCCCAGTCCGATCCCGCGCTTTATCCGCAACGCCCGGTGGCCGTCGTCGTCCCGACCGGCGCCGGCTCCGGACCGGACGTTCTCGTCCGCAAGATCGGTGAAAAACTGTCCGGCACGCTCGGCCAGCCTTTCATCGTCGAAAACCGTCCCGGCGGCAATGGGATGCTCGGCGCCAACGCGGTGGCGCGTGCCGCCGCGGACGGTTACACGCTGCTCTTGGCCTGGGACGGCATGATGGCCATCAATCCCATTCTCTATCCGAAACTCAATTACGATCCGCAAAAGGATTTTGTGCCGATCAGCGCCATGGGCCGAACACCGTTTGTCCTGGCAGCGCACCCGTCATTCGCGCCGAACACGCTGCGAGAATTCATCACATTGGCGAAGGCCCATCCGGGCGAGATCGACTACGGCTCAGCAGGCGTCGGCTCGGTGCATCAGATGGCGATGGAGGCGCTTGCGGAGCAGGCCGTCATCCGCCTCGTCCATGTGCCTTACAGCGGCGGCCCCGCCGAACTGAAAGACATCGTCGGCGGACAAGTCCCGATCGGCTTTATCGGGATAGCGCCGGCGCTGCCTTTCCTCAAGAGCGGACAACTCAAGGCTCTCGCCGTGCTCGGGCAAGAGCGTTATCCACAGTTGCCCGCGATCCCGACAGTTGTCGAAACGCTTCCCGGTTATTCGATCGATGGCTCGTGGCTCGGGCTTTTCGCACCCGCCCGAACGCCTGACGGCATCATCAGCAGACTCAGCAGCAACATCAATCGGCTTTTCAAAGAGAAAGACGTTTTAGACTTCCTCGCCGGCGAAGGCATTGTCCCGATGGGGCTCGGGCCGGCGGAAACTCGGCAACTCATCCGCGACGATACCGCACGCTTTAAGCACATTATCGAGACAACCGGCATCCACATCGAATGACGGCGCGAAACGTCACTTCGCCGCGGCGCATCTTGCGAGAAGCTTGCGAAAAAAATACTTGCCGAATGCCCATCGTGCAAAATCGAACGCTTGCAGCGGCGGTTTCTGCATCAAAAAGTGAAGAGCACGGACGTGTACCAATTGAACCGATCGGTCGCATCTACGTTTTGGATGCCGCGTCCCAGATAGCCCAAAAGGTGAAAGTGCTCGTTAAGGTCGTACCGAAAGCCGATGCCGGCGGACGTGGTCGCTTCGCCGCCCCGGGTGTCCGCCGTTTGGTGAAAGAGCTCCAGGCCGACCTGTAAATTGGGACTGATTTGGCGGGTTACCACAGCGCCCATCAAGCAGAAGTTTTGCGAATCGCCGCCCCGATTGATTTCACATCCGCCGCCGCCGAATGCGGACCATCGGTCCCAGTCCTTCTCCATCCAGATCGGAAAGAGGTACGACGCGTGCTGCTCGCCGACAATTGCCGATCCGCTTGGCAGGAACACCCTCGGAAATATGCTGACATCCAGTCCGACGTTTTGTTGCGTGAGGAAGCGATACTTGGCGGCGAGTTCGATGTTGCCGATACCGCCCATTGATGGCGCAGTGGCCGGAACATCATAGGCGGCAGGCAGCGTGGCCGTGAGTTGAAGGTTCGGCGCGCTGCCGTAGTTGAAGTCGACGCCGCCCTCACCACTGGCGCCATTACGCGTCGCGATCCCGTTGGAGAATGTATAGATTTCGAAATGCCGGTAATCCGTCGGCTCGGGATCGTCGGACAAATAGGGCGGCCCTGCTCTTGCCGGATTTATGACCGCCCATAGCACGGTTGCCCCGATCGCCAGTTGAACCCACCGCCGTCTCGAAAACATACGGCTGAGAAAAGATGAAACCATGGCGGCAAATCCGTGCTGCGGCATCCTAAGGCCAGTTCCACACTTTCCATAGACCTGGATTGGAAAATTGCGGTGTACGATATTGGCGACATCACTTGCCGCTTGAGGACCCATAGCCCAATGCCACAAACCTTTGAGCGATATGCCAGCAAGGTTCCCGAAGTCACGCTGGTCTTTTGGATCATCAAGATCGCCGCGACGACGCTTGGCGAGACGGGCGGCGACACGGTGACGATGACGTTGAATTGGGGCTATTTGGTTGGAACGGCCATATTCCTCTCGCTGTTGGTCGTGCTGATCATCGCCCAGATCGCAGCGAAAGCGTTTCATCCGTTCCTATACTGGGCCACGATCGTAGCCTCGACCACGGCCGGCACCACTATGGCCGATTTTGCCGACCGATCGCTGGGGATCGGTTACGCCGGTGGTTCGTCGCTGCTGTTTGCCGGCCTCATGGCTGCGCTCGGCCTATGGTATTGGTCGCTCGGCTCCATATCGGTCGCGACGGTCAACACGCCGAAGGTGGAAGCGTTCTACTGGGTGGCAATCACGCTATCGCAGACATTGGGTACGGCGCTCGGCGACTGGACGGCTGATGACACCGGGCTCGGCTATGAAGGCGGAGCGCTGGTATTCGGCGCCGGATTGGCGGTGCTTGCCGGCGCCTATTACTGGACCAGCATCTCGCGCGTCTTTCTGTTCTGGGCCGCATTTATTTTATCGCGGCCGCTTGGAGCGACCGTCGGCGATTTCCTCGACAAGCCTACGAGCGACGGCGGCCTGGCGCTAAGCCGCCCAATCGCCTCGGCGGTCATTGCGGCATTTATCGTGATATGCCTTCTCATTCTCCCGCAGCGGGCCGGCCAGCATCCGGGCGCATCCGGCCTCACGAAAGAGGAGGCATAATGAAGTTTTTCGAGTTTCCTCCGAGCGCTCGATCAGAGTGCGATGGATGCTCCAGGAATTGGACATCGCCCTCGAGGCGCTCACCGTCAATTTGCTCGCCGGCGAACACCGCAGTCCCGCTTTTCTTAGATCAATCCTGCCGGTAAGATCCCCGTTATCGTCGACGGCGACATGGCCCGCACCGAGTAAGCACTGAGCGGCTGGGCGAGGCTTACGCTGCTCATTCCACCTTCACATTTAATTCCTTCAGGAGTTGCGCGTATTTCTCGGAGTCCTCACGCACCACCGTGGCGTACTGCTCGGCCGTGCCGCCGACGGGGTCCTGCGCCTGATCGGCGAAGCCTTTGCGGATCTTCTCGTCGCCGAGCGCCGCGTTGATCTCGGTGTTGAGGCGGGCGACGATCTCAGGCGGAGTCCCTGCCGGCGCGAACACGCCGTTGCGCTGGTCAATCACCAGCCCCGTCATGCCGGCTTCCTGAAGCGTGGGCACGTCCGGCAGCGATGGTGAGCGCGTGGCCATCGATTGCGCCAGCAGATTGAGCTGACCGGCCTTGTAATACGGCATGAGCGGTGTCGTGCCGATCGAACCGAGCTGGACCCGCCCGGCGATCAGATCGTTGATCATCTCGGCGCCGCCCCGATACGGCACCTGTACGAGTGTGATGCCGGCAAGCTTCGCATACCACAGCGCAACCATGGCGTGGAGCGAGCCGATGCCGCTTCCGGTTGCGAAGCGCATGCCGGGTTGCTGCTTGGCCACCGCGGTCAATTGGGCAAGCGTTGTCACGCCGAGCGACGGATGCGCCGCCAGCGCCACCGCCTGGCGCGACAGCTCGATCACCGGGACCAGGTCGCGCAACGGATCGACGCTCATTTTGTAAATGTGGGCGTTGCTGCTGACCGCATCCGTCCCGATCAGGATGGTGTAGCCGTCCGGCGCGCTTCTTGCCACATACTCGATGCCGATATTGGTATTCGCGCCCGATTTGTTTTCAATGACGACCTGCTGGCCGTATTTGCGCGAGAGATAGTCGCCAATGATCCGTGCGGCGACGTCAGTGGAGCCGCCGGCCGGCAGCGGAACGATGAAGTGGATGGCGCGGCTCGGCCATTCGTCCGCCGCAGCCTGCCGCAGAGCGCAGGTTGCGAGCGCCAAAAGCAGAATGGCGAAGCGCAGCTTCATTATACTATTCCATCGTCACGTTCAGTTCCTTGACCAAGCGCGCATATTTATCGGAATCCTCGCGCACCACCTTGCCGTACTGTTCGGCGGTGCCGCCAGCGGGCTCCTGCGCCTGATCGGTGAAGCTCTTGCGAATTTTTTCGTCGGCGAGCGCCGCGCCAATCTCGGTGTTAAGACGGGCTGCAATCTCCGCCGGAGTGCCTCTCGGCACGAACACTCCGGTCCGTTGATCGATTACCAGCCCAGTCATGCCCGCCTCCTGAAACGTCGGCACATTCGGCAGCGCCGGCGAGCGCGCGGCGGTCGATTGGGCCAGCAGATCGAGCGTGCCGGCCTGGTAGTGCGGAATGAGCGGCGTCGTGCCGAGTGAGCCGAGCTTGACGTGCCCAGCAATCAGATCGTTGATCGCCTCGCCACCGCCGCGATATGGCACCTGTATGAGCGTGATGCCGGCAAGTTTCGCGTACCACAGCGCGACCATGGCTTGGAGCGAGCCGACGCCGCTTCCGGTCGCGAAGCGCAGGCCCGGCTGCTGCTTCGCCAGCGCCGTCAATCCGGCAATGGTGGTGACGCCGAGCGATGGATGGGCCGCGAGGGCGATGGGCTGGTGCGAGAGTTCGATGACCGGGACCAAGGCCTGCAATGGATCGAAGTCCATTTTGTAGACGTGGGGATTGCTGCTGACCGCATCCGTCCCGATCAAGATCGTGTAGCCATCCGGTGCGCTCTTCGCCACATAGTCCATACCGATATTGCCGTTGGCGCCCGACTTGTTTTCGACCACGACTTGATAGCCAAACGTGCGCGCCAGATAGTCGCCAACGACGCGCGCGGCGACGTCGGTCGAGCCGGCAGCCGGAAACGGAACGATGAAGTGGATCGGGCGGTTCGGCCAATCTGCCGCCACGGCCGTCAGCGGATCAGCGATGGCGAGCGCCAGAACCAAGATGATAAAGCGCAATTTCGTCATCGAAAATTGCTCCTTCTTTCGCGGCCCGCATCGAATATCATATCGGCGCCTTTCCGGCTCGGCCAGCCGCGGCGCTTCTCAATCAAGGATCAACATGCCGTACTCGCACTATCTTCCCGAGCACATGGGCTCGATCAAGCTCGTGCCGCCGGGACCTTTTGTCGCCGGGTCCTATGCCGAACTCACGCTCGTCTACACGGCCGGGACGTTTGGCATAGACGACACCGGCATGGTGAAGGTGTCGTGGCGGACCACGTCGGACCTGAGCAAGCCCCAGTTCGACAAGCCTGATGCGCCGAATTTCACCACGGTCGAGGCCAGCAACGGCGCGAAATTGGAGGTCTGGTTCGATCGTCTCAATATTCGCCCGTACGCCAACACATTGCTGATCCGCGTCGGTCGCGGCTATCTGCGCGCCGGCGACACCTTGACCATCCGGCTCGGCGATCGCAGGCACGGATCGCCCGGCCTGCGCCTTCAAACCAATGTCGAGAACAACGTCGAGCTTCGCACCTCGGTCGATGCTTTTGCAACTTACGAATTCTGCGAGCTGCCGGGGCAGCCGGCTTTCGACCTGGTGGCCGGACCGGCGACGCGTTGGAAAGCGATCCTGCCGTCGCTCGCGGTCGTCGGCGAACCGTTCCGGCTGGCGATCGTCGCCGAGGACATGTGGGGCAATCCGACCGCGGACGCGGCGGCCACGCTCAAACTGGAATCGTCACGCCCGCTGCGCGGTTTGCCTGACAGCATCACCATCGAGAAGGGCGATGGTCCGCGCGTGATTGAAAATCTTGTGGCCGAGAGTGCCGGCGATCTCGATCTAAAGGTAGCGGTCCGATGGTCATGTTCTCGCGCAGGCCAACCCGCTCCGCGTGGTGACGGCGGCGCCGCTGCGGCGCTATTGGGCCGATCTGCATGGCCAGAGCGGCGAAACCATCGGCATGGGGACGGCCGAGGAGTATTTCCGCTACGCCCGCGACAAGGCCTTCGTCGACATGGTCGGCCATCAAGGCAACGATTTCCAGATCACCGATGCGTTCTGGACAAAACTGAACGAACTCACCGCCGCATTCGATCGGCCGGGCAAGTTCGTCTGCCTGCCGGGCTATGAGTGGTCGGGCAATACCGGGCATGGGCGGCGACCGCAACATTTTCTTTCGCCGCGAGAGGCGCCCGATCCGCCGCTCGTCGCACATCCTGGTCGAAGGCGAGACGTCGACCGATGCGATCTATACCGCCGACAAGCTGTTCGACGGCCCTGAGCGGCGAGGATTGCCGCGTCATCGCCCATGTCGGCGGCCGCTACGCCGATGTGAAATATGCCCATGACGGCCGCGTCGAGCGCACCGTCGAGGTGCATTCGACCTGGGGCACGTTCGAATGGATTCTCCATGACGCGTTCGAGAAAGGTTTTCGCGTCGGCGTGGTCTGCCACAGCGACGACCACAAGGGACGCCCCGGAGCGACCACACCGGGCGCTTCGACGTTCGGCGCGATCGGCGGGTTGACCTGCTATTTCATGCCGGAGCTGACGCGCGACGCGTTGTTCGAGGCGCTGCGCAAGCGCTGGCATTACGGCACGACCGGCACGCGGCTGTTCCTCGATGTGCGCGGCGCGTTCGACGCAGACGTAACGGGCTTTTCCGAAGATCCAAAGCTTGGCCCGGCGCAGGAATTGCCGGTGCGCGAAGCGATGATGGGCGACATCATCCGCCCGAAGGCGGTGCCGATGACGCTTGCGGCCGAGGTGATCGGCACGGCGCCGCTCGATCGCGTCGACGTGCTTCACGGCACCGCAAGTTGTGCAGTCGGCGCGTCCGTTCGCCGCCGTCCGATCTCGGCCGCCGGGTGCGAATCCTATGGCAGGGCGCGGAATATCGCGGACGCGGCCGCGAGACGATGTGGCAGGGCAAGCTCGCGGTCATCGGCAACCGCATCGCGCGCTTTGCACCGGTGAACTTTCTCAACCCCGAACGCAAGGTGCAGGAAATCACTCCCGGCAGCGCGCTCGCGTGGACTTCGGTGACGACCGGAAATCTGGCCGGCATCGACCTGTGGCTCGACCAAGCGCGGGCCGGCAAGCTTCGGATCGAGACTAATGTGGTGTCGGGCGAAGTGGATCTCGGCCAACTCGCCGACGGCAAGGTAACCTTCGACGGCGGCGGGACTCGGCCGCAAGCTCAGCGTCTATCGGTTGCCCGAGACCGACTGGAGCCGGCGACTTACGGTAGAGCACCATGTCACATTCAAGGGCGGCGCCGACCTGCCGGTCTATGTGCGCGTGACGCAGGCGGACGGCCATCAAGCCTGGTCAAGCCCGATCTATTTGATCCAATAGCCGCTGGACAATATTCAGCTCGAGGGGATCGTTATGTACCAGCCCGATCATTTTCGCGTCGACGACGTGCCGCAAATGCATGCGCTGATGCGCGGCCGGCCCTTTGCCGCACTGATATCCGCCGCCAATGGTCTCTTTGCCAGTCACTTGCCGACCGTGCTCAAGGACGAGGGGCCCTATGGCGTCATCGAATGCCATCTCGCGCGCGCCAACCCGCATTGCAAAGATCTTGCCGGCGACGCCGAGGCGCTGATGATCTTTCAAGGGCCCGAAGGCTACATCACACCCAACTGGTATCCCTCCAAGGCGCAAACCGGAAAGGTCGTGCCGACCTGGAATTTTGCGGTCGTGCACGCCTATGGCCGCCCTGAGGTGATGCAGGATCGCGACTGGCTGCGCCGGCACGTCACCGAGCTGACCGCACAACAGGAAAGCAGCGAAGCCAGGCCATGGCTGCCCTCGGACGCTCCCGCAACATTCATCGACGCGATGTTGCGTGGCATTGTGGGATTCCGCTTTGCCATCACGCGGCTCGAAGGCAAGTGGAAGATGAGCCAAAATCGCGAAAACCAGGATCGGGCCGGCGTCGTGCAGGGCCTCCACAAGCGTGCTGCCGGCGACGATCTGGCGATCGCTGAAATGGTCTCGGAACTCATGCCGAAACCTTGATCGCGACGTCTGGCCACGGAGGAATCGCTATAATATGTCTTTTGACACAGCACCCCTGTTCGCGCCAAGGAGTTGATCCTTCGGCATCGAAATGCAGCGACTTTGATTTTGATGTTTTCCCAATTCGCGATCGGTTTGGCGCCAAACGCGGTCGCTCAACAACTCCCGTCTCATCGCGGAACAAAGCATCTTACTTCGGCGTTCCTTACACCGCTAAGAGGCATTCGAATTAATTCGAATAGTCAGAAACGACTCTAGCTCTTACAGGGGAAGGAACCCTCCGATGAAAATCAAGACTTTATTGCTCACCACTGCCATACTTTCGATGGCGACTGGCGTTGCTTTCGCCCAATCGGGGAACGCGACCACCCCCTCCGGCTCTGGGACTTCATCGTCGACCCCAACCGGCAGTGAGACTTCAAAGGGCGGTGGCGCAATGTCCGCACCCGGAATGACTAAAGGCGGAGCGAAGGACGAAACCAAGGACAAGGGCGTGAGCCCGGCATCTCCGAGTGCTGGCGTCAAACAAGAAAAGTAGTCGGCAAAAAAACAGGCGCTGTAAGCCCGCTGGAAAATTCCAGCGGGCTTTTTTCTGTTCTTCGGCGGCCCAAGGGGTGGAAGATGCCGCTGGCGCACCGTTTGCCGCGACCTCGCCGGTGAGTTGGCCCGACACTTTATCGGCATGTCAATTGCGGGGAAGCGTGCATCAGGCCCGATGGTTATCGACAGGCTGCGCGGTACTGCACGCGCAAACGACTTTATCTATCAAGGAATTTCTGGTGCTGCCGCTCAGGATTGAACTGAGGACCTCTCCCTTACCAAGGGAGTGCTCTACCACTGAGCTACGGCAGCGGCCGTTGACGGCGAACGCAAGGATGAAAAAAGCGCGGCGATCCTTGCCATATGGGGGCTGGAGGCGCAAGCGCGCAGGCTCTCGCCGGCCGTTTGGATTGCGGCGCGGCGGGCGGCGTGCTTTGAATTTGGCGCCATGGTCAAACACGGCAAAGCGGAAAAATCGGCAGCGCGGAGCGCCCGGCTCGCCGCGGCCTTGCGGGAAAACCTCAAGCGGCGCAAGGCGCAAGCCCGCGGCCGCGCCGGTGGCCCTGCGGCGGAACTGGATTTGCCGGCGGCAATCGAGCCCGATGCACCCGACTTTCGCCGCAATCCGGGATGGAAGTCAGGGGACGGATCGGGCGGGGCCGACCGGTAACCGTGACCGGGGTTGCGCTTTGCGGTGTGGCGCCGCCGGGTCCATACAGTCACACTTAACTTTGGCCTGGGACCGGCCGCGGGGGGTAGAGATGGATCGCATTCGTATCATCGGCGGCCGGCGCCTCAATGGCACGATCCCGATTTCGGGGGCCAAGAACGCGACGCTCCCGCTGATGATCGCGAGCCTGCTCACCGACGAGACGCTGGTTCTCGACAATGTGCCCCGGCTTGCCGACGTCGGCCTGCTGCAACGCATCCTCGGCAACCATGGCGTCGACGTCATGGTAGGCGGCAAACGGCGCGGCGAGACGGCCGACGATGGCCAGACGCTGCACATTTCCGCAGCCCGCATCGTCGACACCACCGCCCCTTATGAGCTCGTGTCCAAGATGCGCGCGAGTTTTTGGGTCATCGCGCCGCTCCTCGCGCGTATGGGCGAAGCGCGGGTGTCGCTGCCGGGCGGCTGCGCCATCGGTACGCGGCCGGTCGACTTGCTGATCATGGCGCTGGAGCAACTCGGCGCCAAGATCGAGATCGACGGCGGCTACGTGGTGGCGCAGGCGCGCAAAGGCCTCCGCGGCGGCGAGATCGTCTTTCCCAAAGTGACCGTCGGCGGCACGCATACCGCGCTCATGGCGGCTTCGCTCGCCAACGGCACGACTGTGATCGAGAATGCCGCGCGCGAGCCGGAGATCAGCGACGTCGCCGATTGCCTCAACAAAATGGGGGCGCGGATTTCCGGCGCCGGCACCAGCCGCATCGTGGTCGAGGGCGTCGCCAAGCTTAGCGGCGCGCGCCACGCCGTGCTGGCGGACCGTATCGAGACCGGCACCTACGCCATGGCGGTCGCCATGGCTGGCGGCGACATCACGCTGCAGAACGCGCGCCCGGAATTGCTGCAATCGGCGCTCGACGTGATCGCACAAACCGGCGTCACCATCAGCTCCACCAACAACGGCATCCGCATCGCGCGCAACGGCGGGCACCTCGAGCCCGTCGAGGTAACGACGGCGCCGTTCCCCGACTTCCCGACCGACCTGCAGGCCCAGCTCATGGCGCTGATGACGCGCGCGCGCGGCACCTCGCACATCGTCGAGACGATCTTCGAGAATCGCTTCATGCACGTGCAGGAACTGGCGCGCCTTGGCGCGCGCATCCAGCTCGAAGGCGAGCGCGCGACGATCGAAGGCGTCGAGCGGCTCAAGGGCGCGCCGGTGATGGCGACCGACTTGCGCGCGTCGGTGTCGCTGGTGATCGCCGCGCTTGCCGCCGAGGGCGAAACCATCGTCAACCGCGTCTATCATCTCGATCGCGGGTTCGAGCGGCTGGAAGAAAAACTCGGCCGCTGCGGCGCGGCTATCGAACGTCTTTCGGGATAGCGCCGCTTCCCTTTGCCGTTTCTTCACTACGCTCGGCGCCGTGGTCCTCAACCCGACGTTCGGCAGGCGAGGCTGCCGTCGCTGGGCCGGGTGATCCACGATCAGAGCATCAAGTCGAAAATAGCATGGGTATACGCATCGGCACTGCAGAACGCGACAGCACGTTTTTAAGCCAGGGTTACGCGCTCAAAACGGTGCTCGAACGCATTCCCGCTCTCGCTCCCGTCGACGTCAGTATTTCCGGCGACGCCAGCGTCGAGAACGCCAACCGGCTCGAAGCCGGCGAGATTGACTTCGGCTTCATGGCCTCGAACTGGATCGGCCGCGCCAAGGCCGGCGAGGGGCCGTTTGCGCACGCTATCGACCTGCGCATGGTGGCGCCGATGAACGCCGGCCCGCTGTTCTTCATCACGCGAACCGATTCCGGCCTGCGCAGCGTGACCGACGTGCGCGGCCGGCGCCTCGTTGTCGGCCCGCAAAACAGCGGCATGGCTCAGCACGCCCGCGTCATCCTCGCCGCATTGGGCTTGACCTTCGCAGATTTCGCGCCGGTCTATCTCGACTTCGCTGCCGGCGCGGATGCCCTCGCGCGAGGCGAAGTCGCTGCACAATTGCAATGCCCAATCCCGAACAAAGTGATGACGGCCCTGGCCGAGCGCATTTTGGTGCGCGTGCTGCCTTACGCGCCGGGCGAATTGGAGACCGTGCTGCGCGCCGTGCCGTTTTATCGCCGCACCGTGATGCGCAATGACGCTATCCGCGGTCTCGACAGCGATGTCCCGCAGGCCGCGGTCGTCAACGTGCTGGTGACGCACGCGCGCGTCGCCGCCGACAAAGTGCGTAACGTTGCGTCTGCGATCTTTGCCGCACGCGACGAGCTGCCGCGATTGAACCCATTGTTCGCCGGACTAGGCGGACTGTTCGAGCCGCTGCGTTCGGACGGCGCGCGCGCCGTCGAGTTCGGTAGCGTCGCCCTTCATGCCGGCGCAACTGCCGCCTACAGCGAGGCTGGACTGCTGGCGTGACAGCGCGGCACACGTCTGACAATGGCGACGGTAGACCGCGTGTCGCGCCGCCGTCATGCGGCGAGTTCGCGCATGATGCGGTAGAGCCGCGCTTGGCCTTCGAAGCCGATGCCCGGACGATCGGACAGCGTCAGATAGCCGTCCTCCAGTTCGGCATCGTCGGCGAAGCCGCCGAAATCGCCAAACACGCCGGGATAGGATTCCGCGCCGCCGAGACCAAAGCCCGCGGCGATGGCGAGCGACATCTGGTTGCCGCCATGCGGGAACATCAGGCTGCGCGGCCATTGGTGACGCGCCAGCATGTCGAGCGTGCGCGCAAATTGCACGATGCCGTAGGCCTGCGGCGGATCGACCTGGATGACGTCGTTGCGCTGCGGCCTTAAACCGCCGAAGCGCACCAGGTTTTCGACGTCCTGGGTGGAGAACAAATTCTCGCCGGTCGAGAGCGGCTCGTCGTACATGCCGGCGATCTCGGCGAGCAGCGCGAAGTCGAGCGGATCGCACGGCTCCTCGAACCAGCGCAGCACCAAAGGCGCGAGCCCCCGCGCATAGGCCAGCGCCTCGTTACGATTGAATTTCGAGTTGGCATCGACGGCAAGCTTGCCGCCCGGCGGCAGGATCGACTTCACCGCCGCGACGCGGGCGAGATCATCGGCGAGCGGCATGCCGCCGACTTTCATCTTCACCATCGTGTATCCGGCATCGAGATGGCCGCGCATCTCGTCCTGCAAATCCTTGGTGGTCTTGCCCGGCGCATACCAGCCGCCGCCGACATAGCAGAACACCTTGTCGGCGACTTTGCCGCCGTTGTAGCGCTCGGCGAGGAGCCGATGCAGCGGCTTCTCCGCGATCTTGGCGACCGCGTCCCAGACCGCGACTTCGATCGTGCCGATGCCGATCGAGCGCTCGCTATGGCCGCCGGATTTTTCGTTCTGCATCATCACGGCGACGATTTTGTCTGGCGCGAAATTGTCGCCTGCCTCGCTGAGCAGAGATTTCGGATCGGCCTTGAGGACGCGCGGAATGAAGCGCGCGCGCATCTGCGCGCCGCAGGCGTATCGTCCGGTCGAATTGAAGGCAAAGCCGACGACCGGCCTGCCGTCACGCACAATGTTGGTGATGACGGCGACCACCGACGTCGTCATCTCGGAAAAATCGATGCTCGAATTGGCGAGCGAGGATTTTAGCGGGATCGCGATCTCGCGAATATCGGCGATGCGCATGCTTGGCACTGTATTCCGTCAAAATAGACATAACAGTAGTCCAGCGTTTCCCGGACTCGCCGCGACGGCGGGTCGCGATTGGGCGTTCGGACTTGACTATCCCCCAGCCCCTTGTTTGCCTTTCCGCGAAACCCCATGTTGCACTGCAACATTAATCCTTGCGATGCAGCATAGGGGGCGAGATGAGCAGCAGTAACAAGTCGATGGCCCGGTTCCAGGCGTTGCGCCAAAAGTTCGAGGGCCTTTTGCAGGTGGCCCGCGAAAAGACGTGTCGACCGCAGCAGGCGCCCGTTCATAAGGCGAGCCGGCTACAGGAACTCACGGCGTTCGGTCAAAATCCCGGCAATCTGCGCATGTTCGCCCATGTTCCCGAACGGTTGCCGAGCGGGGCGCCTTTGGTCGTCGCTCTGCATGGCTGCAGCCAGACCGCCGATGAATACGATCACGGTACCGGTTGGTCGTCGCTCGCCGACCGCTTCGGCTTTGCGGTTGTCTATCCCGAGCAGCAGCCCGCCAACAATCCGAACAATTGCTTCTCGTGGTTTTCGCCGGGCGACACGGCACGCGACCGTGGCGAGGCGCTCTCGATCCGGCAGATGGTCGAGCACGCCGTTGCGACGTTCGGGGTTGACCGCCGTAAGGTGTTCGTGACGGGCCTGTCGGCCGGCGGCGCCATGGCGTCCGTCATGCTGGCTACGTATCCGGAGGCGTTCGCCGGCGGCGCCATCATTGCCGGACTTCCTTACGGATGCGCCCGGTCTGTCCAACAAGCGTTCGAGGCCATGCTTACGGAACAATCGCATTCCGCTCCTGCTTTGGGCGATCGCGTGCGGGCAGCATCGACCCATAAGGGACCCTGGCCCAAAATCTCGGTCTGGCATGGCAGCGCCGATCCGATCGTAAGACCTTCCAACTCCGAAGAGATCGTTCGGCAGTGGACCGACGTGCATGGCCTTTCGACCGCTCCCTCGTACGAGGAGTTGATTGGCAGCCACACACGCCGCGTGTGGAACGATGCGAACGGCGACCCGCAGATCGAGATGTTTTTGGTGAGCGGCATGGCGCACGGCGTGCCGCTCGCGTCGGCGACGGGCGAGGTCAGCTACGGCAGGGCCGGTCCATTTTTTCTCGAGGCGGGAATATCCTCAACACTTTACATCGCGGCGTCTTGGGGTTTGGGCGAACGCGTTGAGACATGGCGCGCGGCCAAGATCATCTCGAAGCCGGAGCAAATTCGCACCGGCGGCCGCGCCGTAATTGCCGCTGGCGCAACTGCCGGCAGGAACGATACGGACGATGCTTCGATCCATGGACATGCCAAAGATACGCGGCGCTCACCCGATCCAAGCACTGTGATCGCTGCCGCCCTTAAGGCCGCCGGTCTGCCAGTTCCGGAGCTTCCAAGTGGGCCGCCCGGAGCAGCGCAGCGGTTTGCTCCCGGTCCGATCATTGCGGCGGCGTTGAAGGCCGCCGGGCTGACGCGGCCCTGATTGGCGCTGCGGCCGCCGGTGAATGACTTAGACCGTGATCCAATTCAATTAAATCGGATCACGGTCTAGATTCTTCTTTTGAGCATGATCTTTTCCGAAAGCCGGTTCCACTTTTCGGGATCATGCTCCAACTAATCGACGTGAATCCCGGCGGCCTTCACCACCTTGTCCCATCGCGCCATTTCGGACTTGATGCGTTCGGCGAATTCGGCCGGCGTGTTGGCCACGGAAACGAAGCCGAGCGAGTCGAGCTTCTTCTTGATCTCGGGGTCCGCGGCCATCTTGACGATGGCGTCGTGCCATTTGTCGATAATGGCCTGCGGCGCGCCGGCGGGCGCCAGGATTCCGGTCAGGGTATCGCTTTCCAGGCCCGGCACGCCCTCTTCGATGTTGGTCGGCAGGTCGGGCAGCGACGCCACGCGCTGCTTGGCGAGGATCGCGATGCCGCGCACGCTGCCGTCCTTGATATTGCCGATGGCCGGCGGCAATGCCGTGAACGCAATCGGCGTGTGGCCGCCCATGGTGGAATTGACCGCGAGCGGTGCGCCGTTGAACGGCACGGTGACGAGATCGAGACTGTAGGTCTGCTTGAACAGTTCGCCGGCGAGATGCGGTGTCGAGCCGGTGGCGGGCTGGGCGTAGCTGTATTTGCCGGGATTGGCCTTGATGAGGTCGATCAGGTCCTTGAGCGTCTTTGCCGGCACCGAGGGATGGACCATGACGACATTGGGCGAGGCCGCCACCAGCGAGATCGGCGCAAAATCCTTGATCGGGTCGTAGCCGATCTTCGTATACATGCTCGGATTGATGATGAAGCCGGTCGAGACGACCAGGATCGTATAGCCGTCAGGCGCGGTACGCTTCGCTGTCTCGACTCCCAGATTGCCGCCGGCGCCGGGGAGGTCCTCGGTATAAATCTGCTGGCCCCACGCGGCGGACAGCCGTTCCGCCACCAGGCGCCCGATGACATCGGTCGGGCCGCCGGCGGCGAACGGCACGATCAGCCGCACCTTATGGCTCGGGTAGCCGTCATCCGCCGCCCAGCAGGCGCCCGCCATCACGAGGCTCGCGCACAACACGGCGAGACGCGCCCATAGATTTTTCGCGCTCATTACGTCCTCCCTGGAATTGTCGGCAATGCTATCATTGCCGGTGCGCTCCGGGCAGGGAGCGCGACAGAGTTTCTTCCACCACACCAGCAAAAAGGCAGGCCATGGCCGGGCGCAAATTGACGCGAGACGACCTCCGCGCAGCCGCGGAGAAATACAAGAACTGGGGCAAATGGGGCGCCGATGACGAGATCGGCACGTTGAACTACACGCAACCGGAGGACATTATCGCCGCTGCGCAGTTGGTGAAGAAAGGCAAGGTGATCTCGCTCGCGCTCAACTTCGACAATAACGGCCCGCAGGGCGGCAAGACCAATTATCCGGTCCTCGGCCGCATCAATCCGCTGCACACGATGCTGCGCACCGGCACCGATGCCTATTCGGGCGTGCTCGACAAGCGCGGCATCCGCGCCGCCGACGACATGGTGGTGATCCCGTTGCAATGCGGCACGCAATGGGACGGCCTCGGTCACGTGTTCTATGAGAACAACATGTGGAACGGCTACGATTGCCGCGAGGTTTCATCGTTCGGCGCCGCCAAATGCGGCATCGAGAAGACCAAAGACAAGATGGTCGGCCGCGGCGTCTTCCTCGATGTCGCCCGCGCGCTCGGCAAGGATTGCCTCGACGACGGTTACGGCATCACCTGCGAGGATCTCAACAACACCGCCGAGGCGCATAACGTCACGCTCAAGCGCGGCGACTACGTGATCGTGCGCACCGGACAGATGGAGCGCTGCCTCAAGGCCGGAAGCTGGGACGGCTATCCGGGCGGCGACGCGCCGGGCTTTGCGTTCGAGACGCTGGAGTGGGTGGCGCGCACGCAGCTCGCAGCGCTCGCCAGCGACACCTGGGGCTGCGAAGTGCGGCCGAACAACACCGAGGGCGGCATCAACCAGCCCTGGCACTGGATCACCATACCGATCATGGGTATGACCATGGGCGAGATTTTTTATTTGAAAGACCTCGCCAAGGACTGCGCCGCGGACGGCGTTTACGAGTTCATGTTCGTCGCGCCCGCCATCCCCATTACCGGCGCCGTCGGCTCACCGACCAATCCGCTGGCGATCAAGTAAGCCTTCGGCCGTTGTGACCGGACCAATCAGTGCAATAAATCATCGCTGGCCCTAGTCGCGGTGCGGCCTGATGTTGCGTATGCTTGTTTCGGTGGGACGGCAGGGAAATCCATTCGATCGACGTCGATATTCCGATATTCCGCTTCGAGAGAGGGAACCAATGAAACAAACAATGCTGATTGCCACTGCGCTGATGGCATTCGCTACGGCCTTGCCGGGAAGCGCAGACGCCCAGTTCTACAAGGGCAAAACGATCACCATGATTATCAACTATCCGCCCGGGGGGCCGACGGATATCGAGGGGCGCATTGTCGCGCAGCACCTGCCCGACCACATTCCCGGCCATCCGACCATTGTGGTCAAGAATGTCGGTGGCGGCGCAGGCCTTCTTGGCAGCAATCAGCTTGGCGACGACACCCCCAATGGCGAGACGATCGGCTTCTTCACGCTCGACACGATGGCTGAGATCACGGACAACCCGTCGATTCGCACCCACTTTTCCGATTTCGTCCTGCTTGCCGGCGTGGAAAGCCCGCTAGTCGCTTACATACGCAAGGACACGCCCCCCGGCATCAATGTTCCGGCCGACCTGATGAAGGCAAAGGACTTCAAGGCGCTGTCGCTCAATGCACAGAACATCAACTCGCTCAATCAGGAGATTGAACTCGACCTTTTGGGCATCAAGTATCAGCCGATCCCCGCTTATCGCGGCTTGAAGGAGGTCGAAACGGCGATCCTGCAGAACACCGGGCAGATGGCCAATACATCGCTGTCCGGGTGGCTCGGTTCGGCCGAACCGTCGCTGAAGGGTATCGTCCTGCCGCTGTGGCAACTGGCTCCGCGAGGGCCGAATGGCACTTTGCCGCGCAGCCGCTCACTGCCCGATATGCAAACCTTCGAGGAGTTTTACGCCAGCGTTACCGGCGGCAAGCCGCTCGCCGGCGATATCCGCTACGAAGCCATGCGGGCCGCATCCGATCCGCAACTGGCGATGTTCCGTGTCGCCGCCATGCCGCCGAAAGCACCTGGCGACGTGGTGGCGGTGATGCGGTCGGCGTTTGGCGATATGTGGAAGGACCAGCAGTTCCTCGCCGACTATGCCAGGGTGCTGGCGACCGTACCGGTCATGATTTCCGGAAGCGAAGCCCAAATCATCTTGGGCGACCTCGGCAAAATTCGGCCCGAGATCAAGAAATTCCTCATCGACTATACCAATCGCGTAACGGAGAAATAAATAATAGCGGACGCATTATCCTCAGCAGACGTCGGCGCCGACATCCCCGACCGATCGGTCAGGGAAATGCGGCTCAAGGTCTTTCAAGGCCAATAACGCCTTGCGCACGAGATCGGCTTGGCTGCGCGCGCCAGTCTTCGCGAAAGCGGCCTTCAAATGAAATTTGACGGTATTAATCGAGATATTGGCTTCATCGGCATAATCTTTCAGGTCAATGCCGTCGAGGAGCGCCTTCACCACCTTCGCCGCCCCCGTGGAAAGCTGCAGCAGATCGCGGACCAGATCGACGGTAGCAGCCGTGCGCTGCTCGGGATCGTGGATCGCAATCAGGATGTTGCTTTGCACGCCCAACAACGGGCTGGAGCCAGCCCTGAGCGGTGAAACCACAACGAGAAACGCAGGCCGTCCCGAACGGCGCGGGATGCGCGCGAGGCCGCCCGCCCCGCCTCGAACGACGTCGGCCTCCAGACTGGCCATGCGCTTGGCCGCCGACTTATCGTTGACCAGCAGGCGCCCGTGGCGGTCGAGGGCGAGGCCGTCCTGCGCAGTCGCGACAGCGCGCGCGGCATCGTTAACGAACAGAACTTCACCTTTGGCCGACAGGCCGACCAAGCCAGTGCGATTGCGCTCGACCACAGACGAAAGCGCTTGGCTGCGCAATTCGCTTTGCAAAAACAACCGCCTCATCTGAAGCGCTTGCTTCAAGTGCGGCATGAGCCGCTGTAGCCGGGCGACGTCGTTTGCGTCGAAGCTTGTCTGATTGGCGCCATGATTGATCCCCACCAGGGCAAACCGGCCCGCTGAGGAAAGCACCGGCCCGCCGAGCGTCCCGTCTATGCCGTTGGGCCGAAAGAATTCGTTGAGAAAAACGTTCCCCCGGCGCATTTCCGGCGAAAACATCATGTCCGTCGTGGACGCTGTGCTTGTGGTCAGCGCGACGAAAGCCCGAGGCCCCGGATCGACTTGAGCGTAGGACGCATATTGCGCGAAGAATGCGGTATCGACGTTGCGAACCCCGATCGTAAATTGCGCCTCAGGCGCGGCTTGATCCAGTTCGCCCAAGAAAGCGCCGGGACTATCGAAAGAGCGGGCAATGAGTTCCATCGCCCGAACGAGCTCGCCCTGATCGCATGCACCGCGATAGATGGCTTCGACGATCTTGAGTTCCAGATCGGCATCGTCGGGCATGATCGGAGGCGCTCTGCGGCGGATCAAATCTGTTCGACGTTAAATACCGACATTTTCTCAGACGCTACCCAAACAGGTAGGGACGTTGCGCCGGCCGTGCCGCTACTTTCTGGCGCTGGTCGCAAATTGTACCATCGTGCCCGCTGGCCGCAATGTTTTTCAGTCGAGACAATCTACGGATGGAACTCATGCCAACCACTCTTTCCTTAACGAAAAATCGTGCTGCTCTGACCGCACAGCGCAGCGACGGTATGCCGATCATCGGCGTTGTGACACTCGCTGTCCTTTTCACAGTCCTCGTCGCGATCTTCATGCTGCAGTTCGATCTCGGCGCAGCCGAGCCGCAGATTTTTGTTGGCCCCTGAAAGAACGCAGGTTTGCAGCGAGGAACCAAACCGATGAAACCCGTGCGGGCGCCATGAGCTGGTTTCCCATCGTCTTCTACGCCATCGCTCTGACGGCGATCACAATACTGGGATTTGTCGCCGTCATATCTCGCAGTTAGAGGACCTTCATACGGCTTTGAACATGGTCGACTTCCTGGGATATGCCGCATCAAGCGCCGTGCTGGCAACATTCCTCATGCGGACCATGTTGCCGTTACGCATCGTCGCGATAGTGAGCAACGTTCTGTTTATAACCTATGGCTACAGCGCGCACATCTATCCCGTTCTTTTTCTCCACATCGGATTGCTGCCGATCAATGTGGCAAGATTGTTGATGCTACGCGACGCGGGTCCTTCGCGACACGTCACTATCCCCCGTCAGCCGCGCTGTCGGCGGGAGCGTCGCTTTGCGATCTTGGAAAAGCCTCAGGGTCAAGCCGTTGCGGCGCAGTTAGTCCGCACGCGTACGCTGAGCTTACGCGAGCGCACCGTCGGATCGTTCCTGGTCGGTCTCGCTTGCGCGCCGGGAGAGCGTGTGAATTGCGATCGCCGGCCAGAACGGAGCTCCGGACGCCGCCAGTTGCGCTTTTCTTCTGATTGATTACCTCTAGAGAAGCCCACTTTCATCCCAAACGACAGGCGGCCGGGCCATGACCACGAACTTGGACACCAAACACTATCCCGTGACTCACACCGAGGCGGAGTGGCGCAAGATCCTCTCGCCCGAACAGTTCAAGATCATGCGCGACCACGGCACCGAACCCCCGGGCAGTTGCGCGCTCAATTACGAGAAACGCGCGGGAACATTCTATTGCGCCGGCTGCGAACAGGCGCTGTTCGCCTCGAAGAAGAAGTTCGAGAGCGGCACCGGCTGGCCGAGCTTCAACGATCCGGAGCCGGGATCGGTCGAGACCACGTCCGATCGCAGTTACGGCATGGTCCGCACTGAGGTGCATTGCAGCCGCTGCGGCAGCCATCTCGGCCACGTCTTCGAAGACGGCCCGCCACCGACGCACCTGCGCTACTGCATCAACGGCATGGCGATGAACTTCAAACCGGAGTGATTTGTCTTGAAAACCAAACGGAGCCGAGCGCAGCGAAGCCACCGTCGCCTGCCCGACAATACGTTTTGAGATTGGCTAAGACGATCTGACACGCGCTGTCTCGGACAAATCGATGCGCCCGAATTCATCAATCGCCACCCCGTAGTCGCGCAGCGCTTCCTCCGCGGTGATCAGGTCGTCGAGCACGTCGTCGAGCACACGTTGCGGGTCGCGCGCGCGCGGATCGCCGAAGCCGCCGCCGCCGGGCAGTTGCAAGCGGATGGCATCACGCGGCGGAACGGTCTGACGTCCTTTGGGCCGGATCGGCCGGCCCGATCGCAGCGCGACGACGCCCGGTGCGCCGGGCCTGCCGCCGTTGCGTCCCCGCGCTGGATTGTGCACGCGCTCGCAGTTGCAAAGCAGCGCAATCGGTGCGGCGCCGGCGCCGCCCAGCTCGATCACTTGGCCGAGCCCGCCGCGATGCTCGCCGGCGCCGCCCGAACTGTCGCGGAATTCCCGCCGATAGAACACCACCGGCGCCACGCTCTCGGTCGCTTCCACCGGTATCGTGCGCACGCCGGACGGAAATGAAGTCGCGCTGAGCCCGTCCTTGGCCGGCCGCGCGCCGGCGCCGCCACAGTGGAAGATGACGGTTGAGAACAGCGGCAGCGTGTTGGCGTCGGTTCCTTGTTCGACCTCGTCGACCAGCGAGCCGCCGCCGAAAATCTGCGGGTTCCAAAGCGATGACGCGCCTTCGGCGGGCACTCCGCCACGGATGGCCTGATGCAGACAGCCGGCAACCACGTCGGGCAGCATCTGGCCGACGGTATGGCGCGCCGCGACCGGCCATGGCCGCCGCGCATTGAGAACGCAGCCTTCCGGGGCGCTGACGGTGATCGGGGCGAGCGAGCCCGCGTTGTTGGGCACGTCGGGCGCAACCAGGCATCTGACGCCGAATGTGGTGTAGGCCAGGCAATAATTATAGACGACATTGATGCCGTAGCCCGATGCCGGCGACGTGCCGTCGAAATCGACATGGATGCCATCATTGGAGATCGTCAAAGCCGCATTCAGCACCAGCGCCTTGTCATAACCATCCATCGTCAAGCTGTTGCGGTAGGCGCCCTTCGGCAAGGCGCGGATGCGCGCGAGTGTGGCCTCGCGCGATGCTTCGATGATCGTGTCGCCGAGCCGGTCGAGATTGGCGATCTCGAACTCATCCATCATCTCGGTCAGCCGCCGGCCGCCCTCGTCGTTGCATGCCGCACACGCGTAGATGTCGCCTTCGACCTGCAACGGTTCGCGCACATTGGCGCGGACCAGACGCAGCAGATCCTCGTTCATGCGGCCTTCGCGGGCGAGCGGCATGATTGGAATTGCGAGCCCCTCCTCGAACACCTGCCGTCCGTCCGGTCCCATGCCGAGGCCGCCGATGTCGACGACATGAATCGTGTTGGCGAAAAGCCCGACGGCCTCGCCGCGGTAGAAGCTCGGCGTCACCACCGTGATGTCGTGCAGGTGGCCCGAGGTCAGCCAGGGATCGTTGGTGATGAAGTGGTCGCCCGGCTTCATGCCGGCGAGCGGATAGACATCGAGAAAGTGAACCACCGCATTGGCCATCGAATTGACGTGGCCCGGGGTGCCGGTGACCGCTTGCGCGAGCATGCGGCCATGGCGGTCGAACACGCCCGCCGAGAGGTCGCCGGCCTCACGCACCGAGGTGCTGAAAGCGGTGCGCAGCATGGTCTGGGCCTGCTCCTCGACCACGGCGATCAGGCGATTCCACATGATCTGGGTATGGATTTGCGCAAGCGCGGCGTTGGGCTGGGCAACCATGATTCAACCTTCGCGACGGATAAGCTCAATATAGCCGAACCGGTCGATCCGCGCGTCGAACAATGGGCTGACCACGGTCGACGTGTCGTTCTCGGCGATCACAGCCGGGCCGCTGATGCGGGCGCCCGGCGCAAGATCCGGCCGCCAATAAATCGGTACCTCCCGGAACTCACCGGCGTCGACATCGAACACCGGCCGCCGCGACCTCGGCTTTGGCTCGGAAGGGCGGGTTTCGACCGCTACGGCAAGCTCGCCTTCCGAGGGCGCGCTGAGTGCGACCAGCCAGCTGAGAATCTTCGATTTCGACGCCGGGGATGGGCCGGCTATAGAGCCGGCGATAAGCATCTTCGAATAATGCGGCAATGGTCGACCGATCCGCGGCGGTGAAGTCGCGCACCGGAAGCGCGACGGCGATTTCGTGACCCTGGCCGCGATAGCGCATGAACGCCGAGCGCTGTTCATTAAGCTCAGCCGCCGGCGCGCCGCGGCGCACGATTGCTTCGGCTTCGGCGCGCATTTCGGCGAGCAGGCTGTTGGCCGCAGCGGCATCGAAGTCCGGAAGCCGCATCAGCCGGCCACGGACGATCTCGTAAGCGACCGGCGCGCGCAGCAACCCGACTGCTGAGCCCACGCTGGCATTGGCCGGGACCAGCACACGACCGATGCCCAGCTTCGCCGCAACACGCGCGGCGTGCAATGGCGCGGCACCGCCGAATGCGATCAGCGTCCGCGAGCGAACGTCTTTGCCACTCTCGATCGCATGCACGCGCGCCGCGTTCGCCATGTTCTCATCCACGACCTCGCTGATACCGAGTGCCGCGTGTTCAGTTGAGAGTCTGAGCTTGGCGCCGATCCGTTCGGCGATCGCGCCCTTGGCGCCGGCGGTATCGAGCGCCATCTTGCCGCCGGAAAATGTCACCGGGTCGATGCGGCCGAGCGCCACATCGGCATCAGTCACGGTCGGTTCGCGGCCGCCGCGGCGGTAGCATACCGGTCCCGGCTCCGAGCCGGCGCTCTGCGGACCGACGCTGATCCGGCCCAGCGTGTCGACGCTGGCAATCGAGCCGCCGCCGGCGCCGATCTCGACCATCTCGATCACCGGAATGCGCAGCGGCAGGCCGCTGCCCTTCACAAAGCGATAGATTCGCGCCACCTCGAACATGCGCGCCGTCTGCGGCCACGCCTGGTCGATGAAGCAGATCTTCGCAGTCGTGCCCCCCATGTCGAAGGATACGACCTGGTCGAGCCCGTGTTGACGAGCAATACAGGCCGCGAAGATCGCGCCGCCGGCCGGTCCGGATTCCACGAGGCGGACAGGAAAGCGGATTGCCGTCTCGGCCGTGGTGATGCCTCCGCCCGAGGTCATCAGCAGCATGGGACAGCGAAAACCGGCACGCGCCAGCTCGCGCTCGAGCTTCGCCAGATAGCTGCCGATCAAGGGCTGCAGATAAGCGTTGGCGCAGGCGGTCGAGAAGCGCTCGTATTCGCGCATCTCCGGCGAGACATCGGACGACAATGTTACAAATAGATCGGGCAACTGCCGCGCGAGCGCGTCGCCGACGCGGCGCTCGTGATCCGGATTGATGAAGCTGTGGAGGAACCCAACCGCCACCGCCTCGACTTGCTTGGCGGCGAGGGTGTCGATCGCGCGGCTGATGCTTGTCTCCTCAAGCGGCACAAGCACATCACCTTGCGCGTCGATGCGCTCGCGGATTGGCAGACGCAGCCGGCGCGGAACCAGCGGCGGCGGCAGATCGATATTGACGTCATACTGCTCGAAGCGGTTTTCGTGACGGATCTCGACGACGTCGCGAAAGCCTTCGGTGGTCAGCAGTGCGGTCTTGGCGCCCTTGCGCTCGATCAGCGCGTTGGTGGCAAGCGTCGTGCCATGAATGATCAGGCGTACGTCGCCAGGCGCAATGCCCGCCTCGGCGATGACCGAGCCCAAGATCGCGAGGACGCCTTGTTCGGGCGCGCGCGAGGTCGTCAAGCCCTTGGCGGTGTAGCGCCGGTCGCCCACTTCCAGCGCCACGTCGGTGAACGTGCCGCCGATATCGACGCCAAGCCGGATTGCTGGTGATGATGTCACCGAGAACGCTCTGACCGCCATGCCGAATGCGACGGCGAAATAGTGTCGGCTTCGTTGCAACAAAGCAATGTCCGCTGCGAACCTGGAACTGGTTCGAGCGCGAGTTATCCGAAAACTGCTCAGTGCTCGAGAATCTTTGACAGGAACAATTGCGCCCGCTCGCTGCGCGGCTTGCCGAAAAAGTCGGCGGTCGGCGCATCCTCCACGATCTCGCCATTGTCCATGAACACCACGCGCTGGGCTACTTTGCGGGCGAAGCCCATTTCGTGGGTCACCACGATCATGGTCATGCCGTCCTTGGCAAGCGCCACCATGACGTCGAGCACCTCCTGGATCATCTCCGGATCGAGCGCCGAGGTCGGCTCGTCGAACAACATGGCGATCGGGTCCATGGCGAGCGCGCGGGCGATGGCGACGCGCTGCTGCTGGCCGCCGGAGAGCTCACCCGGAAATTTATCGGCGTACGCGGAGAGCCCGACGCGATCGAGCAGGCGCATGGCCTTGGCCTTGGCTTCGCCGGCGCCGCGGTGGAGCACCTTGATCTGCGGCAACGCAAGATTGCGTATGACGGAGAGGTGCGGAAACAGCTCGAAGTGCTGGAACACCATGCCGATCCGTGCCCGCAGCTTGGGCAGATTGGTCTTGGGGTCGCCGACCGCAACGCCATCGACGCTGATAAAACCCTTCTGGAACGGCTCGAGGCCGTTGACACATTTGATCAGGGTGGACTTGCCGGAGCCCGAAGGGCCGCACACCACGACCACCTCGCCGCTCGCGACCTCGGTGCTGCAGTCCTTGAGCACTTGCGTCGGACCGTACCACTTGCTGATGTCGGCGATCTTGATCATGGCGCTCATCGGATGATGGCGACGCGGCGTTGCAGGTGTTGGACCGCGCGCGAGGCCGCGAGCGAGATGATGAAATAGACGCAAGCCGCGAACGAATACATCTCGACCAGGCGCCCGTCGCGTTCCGCCACCTTGGCGGCGGCGCCGAGGAAATCGGTGACCGATATGACGTACACCAGGGAGGTGTCCTGGAACAGCACGATGGTCTGCGTCAGCAGCACCGGCACCATGTTGCGGAACGCCTGCGGCAGCACAACGTAGCCCATGGTGGCCGGGTAGGTCATGCCGAGCGCCTGCGCGGCGGCCACTTGGCCGCGCGGGATCGATTGGATACCGGCGCGCATGATCTCGCAGAAGAAGGCCGCCTCGAACAGCGTGAAGGTCACCAGGCAGGAGGCGAAGGCGCCGACCCGGAGCGGCTGAGCGGAGAACGTGATCCACTGGCCGATATAAGGCACCAGGAAATAGAACCAGAAGATCATCAGGACGAAGGGAACCGACCGCATCAAGTTGACATAAGCGGCAGCCGGCACGGTCAAGAATGCGACGCCCGAAAGGCGCATCAGCGCGAGCAGCGTCCCGATTACGATACCGCCGACCGTGGCGAGCGCGGTCAACAACAGCGTGAACGTCATGCCCTGATAGAACAGATAGGACAGCGAGCGCAGGATGACGTCGAAGTCGAAATTGGAAAACATCGGATCAATGCCCCGCAACTGGCGGCTTGAAACCGAGATAGCCGGGAACCGCGACACGGCGCTCGAGGCGCCGCATGGCGAACGTCACGATGATGTTGATGACGATGTAGATGACGGTCGCGGCGGTGAACGCCTCGAACACCTGGAACGAGAATTCCTGCATCGCGCGGGCGCGGGCGGTGAGCTCCATCAAGCCGATAGTGAGCGCCACCGCGCTGTTCTTGATGGTGTTGAGCAATTCCGATGTGAGCGGCGGCATCAGGATGCGGTAAGCCATCGGCAGCAGCACGTACACATACGCCTGCGGCAGCGTCAGCCCGAGCGCGAGGGCGGCGAGCCGCTGGCCGCGCGGCAGGCTCAGAATCCCGGCACGCACCTGCTCGGCGACGCGCGCCGACATGTAGAGCCCGATTGCCACTACGGCAGTATAGAACGAGGCGTTTGGCAATTGCTTGAGCCACACGCCGAACGCGCGTGGGACCGCCTCGGGAAACACGAAGTACCACAGGAATATCTGCACCAGGAGCGGGACATTGCGAAACACCTCGACATAGACGTTGCCGAGCCGCACCGCCCAGGCAGACGGTGTGGTGCGGAGAACGCCGATGAACGATCCGAACGATAGCGCGATGATCCAGGCGCAGGCCGCGGTCGCCAACGTCCAGCCGGTGCCGAGCAGCAATGTCTGGAAATAAGTGTGGACGCCGTCGGGGGAGACTTCCCAGAAGATCGCCCAGTTCCAGTGGTAGTTCACGCGCTTAGCGCCCGCCCCGCATGCCGGTTATGGGGCATACCACGCCGGGTCGCCGGTGTCGGTCGGGTTGGCGATGACCTTCTTGAACGACGCGCTCATCGGCACATTGAGATTGATGCCCTTGGGCGGAATCGGCTTGAGGAACCACTTGTCGTAGATGGCGTTGATTTCGCCGCTCTTGTAGATCGCCGTCATCTGCGCATCGACCACCTTCTTGAACGCCGGGTCATCGCGCCGCAGCATGATGCCGTAAGGCTCGACCGACAGCGCATCGGCGGAGATGACGTAGTCGCCGGGCGACTTCGACGTGGCGACGAGACTGTAAAGCAGGATGTCGTCCATCACGAAGGCCGCGGCACGGTCGGTTTCCACCATCAGGAAGGCTTCGGCATGATCCTTGGCGGCGAGGATGTTGAGGTCGAGATGCTTCTGCGCGCCGATCTCGGTGATCTGCTTGATGTTGGTCGTCCCCGAGGTCGAAACGATGGTCTTGCCCTTGAGGTCGTCGACAGTCTTGATATTGGCCGACTTCTTCGACACGAAGCGGTTCGCGGTGACGAAATGGGTGATAGTGAAGCCGACCTGCTTCTCCCGGTCGAAATTATTTGTGGTCGAGCCGCATTCGAGATCGACGGTGCCATTGGCAATCAATGGAATACGGGTGGCCGAGGTGACGGGATTGAGATTGACCCCGAGCTTGTCCATTTTCAGCTCTGACTTCACCGCGTCCACGATCCGGTAACAGAGATCCATGGCGTAGCCGATGACTTTCTGGTTGTCATCGTAGTAGGAAAACGGCACGGACGATTCCCGGTGGCCGAGCGTGATCGTCCCTGTGTCCTTGATCTTTTGCAGCGTGCCGGTGAGTTGTGCGAACGCCGGCGCATTGAGGAAGCTCACCGCGACGACCGTCGACACCATGAGTTTAAGACGCATTATCTGCTCCCCCAAATGACCAGAGAATTGGACGGATATTCCCGGATGCTTGCGCATCATAGCGACTTCTTCGGCCGGTCAATAGTGCCGCGGCGCTTACGGCGGGCCAGCGTCCAAAAATGAAGATTTGATGCGCCGGCCTCTCGACATTACACCTGTCATGCCGGGTGATCTCTTGCTAAGATTTCGCAGCAAGACGCTGAACATTGAGGTGCTCCGGCCATGCACGAAGCCATCAATTCCGCCAAGCTCGCCATGCTGTTTCGACGGGAATTTCAGCTCTGCAATGTGCAGCGCGGCGAAACCATCGTGCTCTTGAGCGATCTCGGGGCGCGCCGCGACTACGTGTCCTCCGCCTTTGCGGCCGCGGAGGACCTCGGCGCTGACGCCTATGAGATGTGCGTCAACGCCATGCCGTCATGGACCAAAGTGGGCGTCGAGACAGTCGGCCGCTGCAAGGGAACGCTCGACGCCATCAAGGCCGCCGACCTGCTGGTCTGCCTGCACATTCCGCTGTTCACGCGCTGGCTCAAGGAGGCGCGCGACGCCGGAACGCGGGTTCTGATGGTGATCGACGGTCCGGACGAGCTGGAGGAGCTGATGTCGCCTCCGGGCTTGAAGGAGGCCGTCACCCATGCCGGCGAGCGCCTCAAGCGCGCCAAGGCGATGCGCGTCACCCGCCCCGGGGGCACCGACTTGACCGTGAGCGTCGGCGAATATCCCACCATGACCCAGTACGGCTTCGCCGAGGCACCCGGCCGTTTCGATCACTGGGGCGCCGGCCACGTGCACACTTTCCCGAATGAAGGCACGGCCAACGGCACGGTCGTGTTGGCGCCGGGTGACATTATCGTGCTGCCGTATTGCCGCTACGTGCAGGATGAGGTGCGGCTCGATATCCGCGACGGCTTCATCCGCAAGATCGAAGGCGGGCTCGACGCCAAGCTGATGAGCGACTGGCTCAACGGCAACCGCGCCACGGCGGACGACACGGACGGTCATGCCATCTCGCATCTCGGCTGGGGATTGAATCCGCAGGGCCGCTGGGACGCGATCGCGCTGAACGGCGCCGATCCCACGCGCCATCACGCCGGCGCGCGCTGCTTTGCCGGCAATTTCCTGTTCTCCACGGGGCCGAACTCGCAGGGCGGCGGCAAGCGCACCACGAAGGGACACTATGACGTGCCGATGCGCGATTGCACGGTCACCCTCGATAATGACGTCATCATCGACCGCGGCCGGTTCGCCGACGACAAGATGCGCGTCATGCGCGTGGCGGTGTAGCGCCGAGGCGAGGCGCGCATGACCCCTCCGGCGGCCAGCGCCCGCGAAGTTTCCAAGCAGTTCGGCGCGACGCGCGCACTCGAGAATGTGAACTTCGATGTGCGGCCGGGCGAGCTGCACGCGCTCGTCGGTGAGAATGGCGCCGGCAAGTCGACCCTGGTGCGCATTCTCGGTGGGGTGCATCGGCCAGATCGGGGCGAGATCGCGGTCGAGGGGCGCCTTTGCCATTTTGACGGGCCGCGCGACGCCATTGCTGCGGGAATTGTGACCATCCCGCAGGAGCTACGGCTCGTTCCCGCGCTGTCGATTGCCGAAAATCTCAGCCTTGGCGACGTGCCGGTGCGGCGCATCCTGGGTTTGCGGGTGATTGATCGCGCGCGGATGCGGATGGAAGCGCGCGAGCAGCTGGCGCAGCTCGACTTTGCGCCCGATCCCGATGTGCGGATCGACCAGTTAAGCTTCGCCGAACGTCAGCTTGTTGCCGTCGCCAAGGCGCTGCGCCGGCAATGCCGGGTCCTGATTCTCGATGAACCTACCGCCGCGCTGGAGACGCGCGAGATCGAGCGGCTGTTCGCGGTGCTCACGCGCATGAAGAGCCACGGCACGGCGATCGTCTATGTCTCGCACCGGCTCGACGAGGTGGTCGCGCTCGCGGACCGCTGCACCGTGCTGCGCGACGGCCGCGTTGTGGCGGTAGGCCGGCGCGGAGCCTTCAAAGTCGCCGATCTGGTCGCGGCCATGACCGGCCGCGCCCCCGCATCGGCCAATGGCCCTCTTCCCAACGTTCCCGCGCAAGCGGACGACGAAGGGGCGGCGGCACCGGACGCCGTGCGCCTTGAAGACATCGGCATTCGTCCCGACGCGATCCGGCTGCGCGCCAACGAGGTGCTGGGCCTCGCTGGTCTCCTCGGCAGCGGCGCCGATCGCGTGCTGCGGCGGATATTCGGCATCGGCGGCGAGGCGATCGACGTGCGCCATGACGGCGTGCCGCGGCGGATCGCAAATCCGGCGGCCGCGGTCCACCTCGGCATCGGGTTCGTGCCGGGCGAACGCCGGCTCGGGCTGGTGATGAATTTCTCGGTGCGCGACAACATCCTGCTGCCGAGCCTCGATGCGCTGGCGCGCGCCGGCCGCATCGACCGGGCTCGATGCGATCGGCTGGTCGAGCGATTGATGGACTTGCTCGATATCCGCCCGCGCCAAGCCTATCTGCCGGCATCGGCCTTGTCGGGCGGCAACCAGCAGAAAGTGATCCTCGCCAAATGGCTCGCACGCGAGGTGGGCGTGTTGCTGCTTGATGAGCCGACGCAAGGCGTCGATGTTGCGGCCAAGGCGCAGATTCATGCCCTGATACGAGAATTTGCCAGGCGCGGCGGCGGCGTTCTAGTCCGGTCCAGCGACCTTGGCGAGCTGGCGCTCGTCTGCGACGGTATACTGGCGCTGCGCCAGGGACGCATCACGGACCGCTTGGTGCGTTCCGACGGCTTCGACGAGAAGCGGCTGCACGCCGCGATCGGCGGATGACCATGCCGCCGTCGCTCAAACGCTTCAATCTCATCGGCCAAGTGCCGCTGATCACGCTGTTGGCGCTCTGCGTCATCACCGCACTTTTGACCAATCGTTTCCTCTCGCCGCTCAACCTCACCAACATTCTGGTGCAATCCTCGATCATGGCGGTGATCGCCATCGGCATGACGTTCGTGATCATCGGCGGCGGTTTCGATCTTTCGGTCGGCTCGACGGTGGCTCTCGCCGGCTGCGTCGCCGCCATGGCGATGGTGAAGTTTGGTCTGGCGGCCGGCGTCGTTGCCGGCATCGCCGCCGGCCTCGCGGTCGGACTGGTGAACGGCGCGATCATCGCCAAGCTCGGGGTCAATCCGTTCATCGTCACGCTCGGCACGATGGTGCTGGTACGCGGCCTTGTTTACCTCATCAGTGGCGGCGCGCCGGTGGGCGACGAGGGCCTGCCGGCGGCGTTCATCGCATTCGGCTCGGCGCGCCTGCTGGGCATCCATTATCTCGTGTGGGTACCCGCCGTTCTGTTGCTCGTCTTGTCATGGGTGATGCAGGCGACGCCGTACGGCCGGCGCATCTATGCCACCGGCGGCAACCGGGAAGCGGCCTATCTGTCCGGTGTCCCGGTCAAGCGGATCGTCGCTTCGACCTATGCGTGGTGCGGGGCGCTGGCCGGCGTCGCCGGGGTGATGCTGGCGGCCCGGCTGCAGTCCGGTCAACCCACCGCCGGCGAGTTTTACGAACTCACCGCGATCGCGGCCGTCGTTCTGGGGGGTGCCAGCCTGCAGGGCGGCGAAGGCACGCTCTATAAAAGCATTATCGGCGTCTTCATCATGATCGTGCTCGGCAACAGCCTCAATCTTCTCAACGTCGATTCCTATTGGCAGCGGGTGGCGATCGGGGCCGTGATTATTGCCGCGGCGGCGGCAGATCGGCTACGCTCCCGCCAGTGAAGTGGGGAGGATTTGCCATGCTGAACTTTCGTCCTGCCGTGTTGGCGGCAGCCGTGCTGGCGAGCGCACTCGGCCTCGGCGCGGCGCCGTCCCAGGCCCAGCAGAAGATCACCATCGGCGTCTCGCTCGCGCAGGACGACAATCCGTTCTACATCGCGATGCTCAAGGGCATCCGCGATCGCGCGTCGGAGCTCGGCTGGGACGTCGCAACCGTCTCCGCCAACGAGGACAAGGTCAAACAGATCAACGGCGTCCAGGATCTCATCGCCCGTGGCGTCAAAGGCATCCTGATCTCACCGATCGACGCGGTGGGCGTCAACGCAGCCTATGACGCCGCCAAGGCCGCCAACGTTCCGATCGTGTCGGTGGCGCGCGGCTCAACCTCGCCAAATCAGACGCTGCACGTCGCGATGGACGAAAAGCAGATCGGACGCGACATCGCGGAATGGACGGCAAAGGCCATCGGCGGCGAAGGCAAAGTGGCCATGCTGCTCGGCCCGAGCGGCGCCCCGACGTTCCGCAATCTCGGCGACGGCTACACCGAGATGATGGCGAAATATCCGAAAATCCAGATCGCGTTCCACGCCGACGGCCCGCTCACCCGCGAGCGCGGCGTGAAGCAAGCCGAAGATGCCCTGGTCGCCAATCCCGACCTCAAGGCGATCTACTGCGCCAACGACGACGTCGCGCTCGGCGCGATGCAAGCGGTGATCGCCGCAGGCCGGACCGACAAGACCCTCGTGACCGGCATGAACGGCGTACCGCCGGCGCTGCGCGCCGTCAAAGACGGCAAGATTGCCATGACGGTCGAGCTCAATCCCGTTCTATGGGGCCGCCTCGGCGTCGATGTGCTGGCGACCTATCTGAAGGGCGAGAAGGTCGCGCCGCAGGTGTTCATCAAGCACGTCATCATCGACAAGACCAATATCGACGAGAAGCTGCCGAAGACCTGAGGAACGCCGAACATGGCCGACGCCGCGGCTGCCGCAAAGCACAGCGACTTCGTCGCCCAATTGGAAGCGTCGAACCTGCATCCGCTGTGGGATCGCTTCCGCACGCTGACCCCCGTCAAGCCCCAGGCCACGGATCCGCCGTTGATCTGGCGCTGGCGGGACATTGCGCCGTTCACAGAGCGTGCGGTCAACGAAGTGGCGATCGACGATGTGGAACGGCGCGCCTTGATCCTGGTCAACCCCGCGTTTGCCGGCGAGACAGTGACGACCTCGAACCTCATCGCCGCCTTCACTGTCCTCGACCCCGGCGATCGGGCGCGCCCGCACCGGCACACCTTCGCGGCGATCCGTTTTGCCACCCGCGCGGAGGGCGCGGCCACCATTGTCAACGGCCGGCGCTGCGACATGCATGAGGGCGATCTCATCCTCACCCCGCCGATGTGCTGGCACGGCCATATCAACGAGAGCGACCATCGCATCATCTGGTTCGACGCCGCCAATATTCCGCTGCTGCGCACGTTGGATGCCAATTTCTTTGAGCCCGGCGATCCCAAATCCAATCAGTTCTGGCAGGTGGATGAAGGCGACGAAAAGCTGTGGGCCGACGCCGGCATCGTCGGCGCCGACGTGGAACATGGGGCGCGCCATTCGCCAAAATACCGCTATTCCGGCGCCGCGACCCGTCGCCTGCTTGATGCGCTTCCGGTCGGCCGCGATGGCGCGCGCACCGTGCGCTACACCAATCCCCTCACCGGAGGCGCCGTGATGCCGGCACTCGATTGCTACGCAACGCGGCTATCGAAAGGGCAGGCCACGCGGCCGAAGCGCACAACCTGCAACATGATTTGTCTGGTGGTGTCCGGAACGGGCCGCTCGACCATCGGCGACCATACCTTCGATTGGTCGCCGCACGACGTGTTCTCGATCCCGCACTGGAGCTTGGCGAGCCACACGGCAACAGGCGGCGACGCGGATTTCTTCATCGTCTCCGACAAAGTAGCCTTCGAGCGGCTCGATCTCTTCCGCGAGGAATACCAATAGCGCCGCCCGCCCCATTGACGCATGAAGGCATTGGCACGCCGGTTCGCCGCGTCGAGGACGAGAAATTTCTGCGTGGCCGCGGCTGTTTCGTCGCCGACATCGCGCTTCCCGGGGAATTGCATTGCGTGCTAGTGCGCTCAACTCATGCGCACGCGCGCATCCGGCGGATCGACAGCGTGGCGGCGGCCGGTCAGTCCGGCGTTGCAGCCGTATTCACCGGCGCGGATATGGCGGCCGACAAGGTCGGCCCGATGGCGCCGCTTTGGGCCATCACCTCGGCCGATGGCAAGCCGATGGCGGAGCCGCCGCGGTGGGCGCTGGCGCGCGGGACAGTCCGCCACGTCGGCGAGGCGGTGGCTGTCGTCGTCGCCGAAACTTTGGCGCAAGCGCGCGATGCCGCCGATCTCGTGCAGGTGGAGTATGAACCGCTGCCGGCGGTGGTCGATGCCAAAGCCGCGATGCGCCAGGACGCGCCGCAGCTTCACCAGGCCGCGCCCGGCAACATCTGCTTCCGGTTCGCGCGCGGCGATGCGGCCGCGGTGCGCAAAGCGTTCGATGCCGCCGCCCACACCGTACGCCTCGATCTCATCAACAATCGCCTGATCGGCGCGGCGATCGAACCGCGCGCCGTGCTGGCCGACGGCAGCGCGCCCAACAAGCTGACGCTCTATGTCGCGACGCAGGTGCCGCATCACATCCGGCGCGCCGTCAGCGAGCAGCTCGGCCTGCCGCAAGCCGCGATCCGGCTCGTTGCGCCCGATGTCGGCGGCGGCTTCGGCTACAAGGGCAAGCACTATCCCGAGGAGACCATCATCGCCTGGGTGGCGCGGCGCTTGCGGCGCCCGGTGAAATGGGTCGGCATGCGCAGCGAATGTTTTGTCTCCGACAATCAGGGCCGCGACCACCAGACTCATGCCGAGCTGGCATTCGACAGCGAGGGACATTTCCTCGCCTTGCGCGTCGAAACGGTCGCCAACCTCGGCGCCTATGTCTCGACGTTCGGCGCGGCCGTCCCGAGCGCGATCTACAGCGCGCTCCTGGCCGGCGTCTACCGCACGCCGGTCATTGCGGTGCAGTCGGCCGGCGTGTTCACCAACACGTTGCCGACCGACGCCTATCGCGGGGCCGGCCGTCCCGAGGCCTGTTATGTGCTGGAGCGGCTTGCCGACGAAGCCGCGCACGTGTTGGGCCTCGACCGGGCGGAGGTCCGCCGGCGCAACCTCATCGCCGCAGACGCCATGCCGTACAAGACGCCGATCGGTCCAACCTACGACTGCGGCGATTTTCCCAAAGTTTTTTCGCGCCTCTTGGACATCGCCGATTACGACGGGTTCGCCAAACGCCGCGCTGTCGCTGCACGCGAAGACAAGCCGCGCGGCTTCGGTGTCGCCTGCTACGTGGAATCCTCGGGCGTGGCGCCGTCGCGGTTCGCCGCGGCGCTCGGCGCGCGCGTCGGCTTCTTCGAGGCCGCCTCGATTCGGGTGCAGCCCGACGGCAGCGTGCAGGCGCTGCTCGGCACCCATAATCACGGCCAGGGTCACGCCACGACGTTCGCGCAAATCATCGCGTCGCGCCTTGGCGTGCCGATGTCCGGCATCGAGATCATCGAAGGCGATACCGATCAGGTACCGTTTGGATCGGGCACATTCGGCTCGCGCTCGATTGCGGTCGGCGGCTCCGCGCTCGATCGTGCGGCGGTCAGGATCATCGACAAAGGCAAGCGGATCGCGGCCCACCTCCTCGAAGCATCGGCGGCGGACATGACATTCGCAGGCGGCTTGTTTTCCATCGCCGGCACCGATCGCAGCGTGACGCTGCGGGAGGTCGCCCGCGTCGCCCACATTCCCACCGACTATCCATCCGGGCTCGAACTCGGGCTGCAGGACACCGCGGTTTACGATCCTCCCGGCTTCGCCTGGAGCAATGGCGCCCACGCCTGCGAAGTCGAGATCGACCGCGACACCGGCGAAGTCCGCGTGATCGGCTACTGGGGTGTGGACGACGTTGGCACCGTGATCAATCCGATGATCGTCGAGGGACAAATCCAGGGCGGCATCGCGCAGGGGCTCGGACAGGCGCTGCGCGAGCATTGCGTCTATGATTCTGAAAATGGCCAATTGCTGTCCGGTTCGTTCATGGACTACGCGCTGCCGCGGGCAAGCGATATGCCGCCCATCGAATTGGAATTGGATGAAAGTCAGCCCTGCCCGCACAACCCGCTGGGCGCCAAAGGCTGCGGCGAGGCCGGTTCAATCGGCGCACCGGCCGCGATCGTCAGCGCGGTCCTCGACGCGCTCAGGCGATTGGGCGTCGCCGACGTCCAATTGCCGCTAACGCCGGAGCGGCTATGGCAGGCCATTCAGCACCACCGTCCGGCTACGGCGGCCCGGGGCGGATCGGCGCGATTGCCGGCTGCCGGCGATTGAGCCAGGTCACCGAGACATAGGCGCCGACCCACGAACCGAGCGCAGCGAACACAACGTAAAGTGGATTTCCGGTGTAGTTGATCACCGCGAAGGCGGACAGCAGATACCAGATGCTGCTCCAGTTCGCGGCGCGAACGCGGTGTCGCGCGGCGACTGCCGCCGTAAAGAAGACGTAGACCGCATCGGTGACAACCGTGGCGCAGAACACAGCGATCGCAATGAGCGGGTTGAGCGCAACGCTCATGATGCTGGTGTCGATGTGCATGCCATGCCTCCGTCGCCGCCAAGTATTTTGCCTTTAGCAAGACCGGCCGGCCTATCCCCACAGCCGCTTGCTGGCGATCGCGGCGCCTTCGCTGAGCGCGCGCAATTTCGCCCAGACGATGCTGTCGGCGACCATCGGCTCGGTGCGCACTGCGGTGCCAAAACCGCAATCGACGCCGGCGATCAGGCGCTCGCGGTCGATCACTTGCGCGTAGCGGCAGATGCGCTGCGCCACCAGCCGTGGATGCTCGACGAAATTCGTCGTCGAATTGATGAAGCCGGGAATGATAATCTTGTCGTCGGGAATCTTGATGCCCTGGAAGTCCTCCCATTCGTGGCCGTGGCGCGGATTGGCGGCTTCGATGCTGATCGCCTGCGGCCGCGCCTTGAAGGCGATGTCGATGATCTTGGTCAGCGGCAAATCCTGGGTATGCGGGCCCTCGTAGTTGCCCCAGCAGATGTGCAGCCGCATGCGATCCGCCGGCAAGCCCTCGGTCGCGGCGTTGAGCGCCGCGATATTGCGCTCGGCGATTTTCCCGCGAAATTCATCGTCGCTCAGGTGCCGGTATTGGTTGTTGCGCGCCGAGCCGAGGTCGGGCGCATCAATTTGCAGGACGAAGCCCGCATCCACGATCGCCCGGTACTCGACTTTCATGATGTCGGTGAGCGCCTGCAAATATTCTTCTTCGCTCGGATAGTAGAGGTTGATGATGAAACGCGTCAGGATGCCCGGCGACGGCGCCGTCATGAACACCTCGGCGGGCTTCGCCTTTTGCATGGCTTCCTTGAGGTGCGCGAGATCGCGATCGAGCGCGCTGCGGTCCTTGTAGCGCAACGGTCCGACGCAGCCGGGAAACGGAACGCTGGAAAAATTGGCGCGCCGGCGGGCGAAATCCGGATGCTCCAGAAGGTCGCGGCCGATCATGATGTCGCGGCCCTTCTCGGCGGCGCGGGGACTCTGGCTCGATGCCGGTGACGCGGTGCCTGATATAGGTGGTGTAGGACGGCTTGCTCATCTCGCCGTCGCTGACGATATCGACGCCGGCCGCGACCTGCCGGGCGACGATATCTTCCACCGCCTTCGCGACCTCTTGCTCGAACGCGGCCTGATCGAGGTGGCGGCCTTGCTCACGGCCGATGATGAGGTCAATCAGGGGCTTCGGCCGCGGCAGGCTCCCGGTATGCGTGGTGAGGATGCGGTCGGTGCTCGTTTTCATTATCGCCTCCGGCAAGCTCGTGGCGGCACTATTTGTAACCGGCAATGCACGTTGTAACCAGCAAGCTGCGGCGTTGTCCCGGCCTGCCGCGGCGGTTAGTGTCGCCCAATTCCAGGTTGGAGTGGAGGAAAGCATGCGCATTGTCGATCTGAGCCGCGAACTCTACCACCGCACGCCGTCCTATCCCGGGCAGCCTCCCGTCATCCATGGCATCTGGAAGACCCACGAGGAGGCGTTCGCCGAATCGGGCAACGTGCAGGGCAACAGCGTGATGTTCTTTTCGATGCCCGATCACGGCGGCACCCACATCGACGCGCCGCGCCATTTCGGCAAGAGCGGCACGCCGATGGACAAGTACCCGCTGGAGAACTGCATCGTCCAAGGCATCTGCATCGACCTGCGCCACATCGCGCCGCGTGCCGAGATCACGCCGGCGGATCTGGAGGCGGCGGTGAAGCAGGCGGGCGTGCCGATCCCCCACAAGGGCACGGTGCTGTTGTGCACCGGGCATCATGTGCGCACCTTCCCGGCCGCGGCCTATGCGACCGACAACCCGGGCGTCAACGTTGCGGCGACCGAATGGCTGGCGCAGCAGGGCATCGTGCATTTCGGCATCGACTCGATGCGGCCCGGTCCGGAGGGCAAGGTGAATTCGCTGGTGCACAAGGCGTGTCTCGATCTCGACATCACGCATATCGAGAGCTTGTGCAACCTGGAAGCGCTCCTCGGCCAAGGCGAATTCCAATTCATCGGTCTACCGCTCAAATGGCGCGAGGGCACCGGCTCGCCGATCCGCGCGGTGGCGGTGTTCGACGCGTGACGGTTCGGCGCCGACGTTCTTGGGCGGGCTGACATTGTCACGACGAGCGAGGCCGCACATAATGACGCACGAGGATCCCGCGTGACCGCGCTTCGCAGGGAACGGATGACAGTGAACGAATTCCTGGCTTGGGCAAAACAACAGCTTGAGCGCTGGGAGCTTTTCGACGGCGTTCCGTTGGCGATGTCGCCGGAGCGCGTCGTCCATGGCGACACCAAATATCGTGCGGCGCGCGCCTTTGATGAGGCGATCGCGAAAGCCGGCGTACCGTGCCGATTTGTGCTCGATAGCGCCGCGGTTCGCGTCGACGCGAGAAACAGCTATCAACCGGACGTGCTGGTCTACTGCGGAGAGCCGCTGCCCGGCGATGCACTCGAAGTGCCGGAGCCGCTGATCGTCGTCGAAGTTCTGTCACCCGGCAATGCAATCACCCATTTGCGCGATAAGCTGCAAGGCTATTTTCGCGTCGCCAGCATCCAGCATTATCTCATCATTGATCCCGACAAGCGTCTCGGGATCCACCACGCGCGGGGCAATGATGACGTTGTAGGCACGCGGATCGTGACAAAGGGCGGGATCACGCTCGATCCACCCGGATTATTTTTAGCAGTGTCTGAGTTCTTCAATCCCACAACGTCCTAGCTAGTACGTTATCCCATGCAAATCGGGCACAATCGCAAGATGACCGGGGCGCAATGCCTCGCCGACATGTTCAAGGGCTACGGCGTCACGCATGTCTTCCATGTGCCGGCGGTGCTGCGCACCACGTTTGCCGAGATGGAGCGGCGCACCGACATCAAGCGGCTGCACGTGCACGGCGAGAAGGCTGCCGCCTACATGGCCGACGGCTATGCGCGCGCTTCGGGCAAGCCGGGCATCTGCATGGCGCAGGTAATCGGCGCGCTTAACCTCGCCGCCGGGCTGCGCGACGCGTGGCTCGCGCATTCACCGGTCATCGCCATGACCGGCGGCCGTGAGCCGAAGACAAAATTCCGCAAGGTCTATCAGGAGATCGACGACATGCCGGCGTTCGAGCCGGTGACAAAATTCAACGCCACGGTCGACGACGTCGCGCGCTTCCCCGACATGGTGCGGCAGGCGTTCCGCACCGCCGTGACCGGCTGCCCCGGGCCGGTCCATCTGCAGTTCCGCGGCAACGAAGGGCAGATCGACGCCGAAGAAGCCGACATGGAGCCGCTGTGCGAGCCGCTGTTCGCGCGCGTGCCGGCATTCCGTCCCGAACCGGACGACGCGAGTGTGCGCGCGGCGCTGAAAATCCTGCAAGACGCTGTGCGTCCGGTGCTCGTCGCCGGCGGCGGCGTGCGGGCTTCCGGCGCGGCGCACGAACTTGTTGCGCTCGCGGAGGCGCTGCAAATTCCGGTCGCGACTTCGCTCAACGGCAAGGATACGATTCCGGGACATCATCCGCTTGCGGTCGGCGTTGCCGGCACCTATTCGCGCGAAAGCGCGAACCGCGTGGTCAACGGGGCCGACCTCATCTGTTTTGTCGGCACCGAAACCGGCGGCATGACCACGCATTTTTGGGCTGTGCCCAAGATCGGCACGCCAGCTATCCAGATCGACATCGAGCCCGAGGCGCTCGGCCGCAATTACCCGCTCGCCGCCGCGGTCAACGGCGATGCGAAAGTGACGCTGGCGCGCATGCTGGCGCACGCCGACCGCGCCAGCGCCAGCAAGCGCCAAGCCTGGATCGGCGAGGCGCAGGCGATCTGCAGGGAATGGCAAGACAAATACAAATCCGCGCTCGAATCCGACGCGGTGCCGATCCGGCCGGAGCGGTTGTGCCACGAGCTCACACGGCACGTGCCGGACGACGCCATCGTCGTCGCCGATACCGGCCACGCCGGGATGTGGATGGGCGGCATGTTCGATCTGACGAGCCCGCGCCAGAGGCTATATGCGCAGCGCCGGCCACCTCGGCTGGGCGTTCCCCGCGGGCCTCGGCGCCAAATGCGGCTGTCCCGACCGGCCGGTCGTCGTGTTCACCGGCGATGCCGGTTTTTGGTACCACATCGCCGAGATCGAGACCGCGGCGCGCTGGAACATCAACGCGGTGATCGTCGTCAACAACAACGGCGGCGGCAACCAGTCCAAGCGCGGCTTCGACCGCGTCTATGGCGGCCAGCAGACCGCCAAGGCGCGCGAGTTATGGACCTTCAGCAAGGTCAATTTCGCCCGCATCGCCGAGGACATGGGCGCGCTCGGCATCCGCGTCGAGCGGGCTGGAGCCTTTCCGGCGGCCCTGGCGCAGGCGCTGGCCGCCCAGCGTCCGGCCGTCATCGACGTCGTCACCGACATCGACGCGCTCGCCCCCACGGCTGTGACCTGAAGCCTAACGGCCGCGGCTGATTCGATCGGAACCGGCTTGGCCGCGGCAAATCGGCCGAAATACGGCCGATTTGGCGCCGTCCACGGCGCGGCATCATGGTCTTGATCACGATTTTGCAACTATGAACGAACCATGACGCCTCGTTCGTGCCCCATACGGGTGAAAAGCTGCCATGATTGCAGCGCCGGAACACAGGCCGGGGACATCGGTACTCGATGCGCACGGAACGGGAATCGGCAATCCGCCTGTTGCAGCTGATGATGGTCGCGTCGCTGGTATTTCCGGCGGCGCTGTTTGCTTACGCCGCCTGGAACGACTACCGCGAGATCCACGCCGTCGCCGATGAGCGCATCACGCGTTCGCTCGATGTCCTGCAGGAACAGACGCTCAAAGTCTTCCAGACCATCGACCGCACGTTTGCGGAGGTCGACGAAGTCGTGCGCGGCATGTCGGACGACCAGATTCGCGCGGCCCAGCCGAGCCTGCATCCACGCCTCGAACGCATCGTCGAGGTGATGCCGCAGCTGCAGGCGATTGTGCTGATCGGCCACGACGGTCACCCGCTCGCATCGAGCACGCTCGCCGCCGTACCGGCCAACGCCGACTTCCATGACCGCGATTATTTCATGGCGCAGGCCGATCAAGACGCCGGCACGTTTGTGAGCGACCTCCGCGCGCCGCAATTGCCCGGCGTCGGCGCCGACTTCTTCGATCTTTCACGGCGCTTGGCGTCGTCCGACGGCGCATTCCACGGCGTCATCGCCGTCGCGGTGCGGCCGAAATATTTTGAGGATTTCTACGCGCTGCTCGATCAGACACCGGGCAATTTCTATGCGTTGGTGCGCTCCGACGGCACATTCCTCGCGCGCTATCCCGGCCGCCAGAACCGCTCGCATCAACTCGGCCCGACCAGCGCATTGCGCGAGGCGATCAATCATGGACTCGAGCGCGGACTGTTCACCGTCGATTCCGAGATCGACGCCATTCCCCGCCGCATCGGCTTTCGCAAGCTCGCCGGTTATCCGGTTTACGCACTCGCCGGCACCGACAGCGCCGCGATCCGGGCCGAATGGTACGCGGCCATGGAAGACCATTTGATGTTCGGCTTGCCGGCCACGCTGCTGCTGTTCGCCGTGCTTTGGGTCGCGCTGCGCCGCACCCGGCGGCTGCACGACGAGGCGGAGCGCCGCGAAATGGCGGAAGGCGCGCTGCACCAGGCCCAACAGCTCCAGGCCATCGGCCAGCTGACCGGTGGCGTCGCCCACGATTTCAACAATTTGCTGATGATCGTGAGCGGCAGCGTACAACGGCTGCGCCGCCACATCAGCGACGAGAAGCAGATGAAACTGCTCGACGCCATCACCACGGCGACGCAGCGCGGCGAAAGCCTGACCCGCCAATTGCTTACATTCTCCCGGCGGCAGACCTTGCAGCCGACGGTGATCGATCTTGCCGAGCGGCTCCCTGAGTTCAAGGAGATGCTCAGCCGCTCGCTGCGCGGCGACATCGACATCCGCGTCGGCGTTCCGAGGCGCCGGTGCTGCGTCAAGGTCGATCCGAGCGAGCTCGAGCTCGCGCTGCTCAATCTCGCCTTCAACGCCCGCGACGCAATGTCATCCGGCGGCACCCTGACCATCACGGCGAAGCCCGTCGCGCTGCGCGGCAAAGCCAGCGAAGAGGGTTTGAGCGGTGACTTCGTCGCGATCCGCGTCGCCGACACCGGGTCCGGTATACCCCCTGAAGTGCTGCCGCGCGTATTTGAGCCGTTCTTTACGACCAAGGATGTCGGCAAGGGCACCGGGCTCGGGCTTAGCCAGGTTTACGGTTTTGCCAGCCAGTCGGGGGGCGCCGCCACCATCAACAGCTCGCCGCGCCGCGGCACCGCAGTCACGCTGTTCTTGCCGCAGACCTGGGAGGCGCCGGCGAAGCCGCGCGAGCAGTCGATAGCCGCCGCCGTGACGCAGCCTGCCGGCACGGTGCTGTTGGTCGAGGACAATGCCGAAGTCGCCGATGTCGGCAAGTCCTATTTCGAACAGCTCGGCTACAAGGTTCGGCAGGCATCGAACGCGCAGGCAGGGCTCGATCTCGTCGAACGCGAGAGCGATATCGATCTCGTCTTCTCGGACATTTTGATGCCCGGCGAGATGAACGGCCTCGATCTGGCGGCCACCCTCCGGCGGCGCTTTCCCGGCACCGTGGTGCTGTTGACGACGGGTTACAGTTCGAGCGCGCAAGATGCCGTGCGCCAGGGCTTTGCGGTGTTGCAGAAGCCCTATGACCTCGCCGCGCTGCAACGCGCGCTCCATGAGGCGCACAAGGCGACGGTGCAGCAGGCGCCGGCGGCGGTGGGATAATCGCTACTCGTTGGCGTCCCGTCTTCGCCGGGGGCGGAAGAAGAAATTCACGGCGCCGCCACGGCTCGTGCCAAACCGGTGATCATCTCGTTGAGATCATCGAGCGCATTGAAGCGCGGCTGGGCGGCGATGTGCGGCGTCATGACGACGTTGCGAAAGGCCAGCAACTCGTCGTCGTCGCGGCCAGGCGATTTGTAGAGCGGATCGAGCGCGAAGCCGCCGAGCCGTCCTGATTTGACCGCATTGAGCAACGCCGCGCGATCGACCACGTCGGCACGCGAGATGTTGACGAGGCGCGCACCCGGCCGCATCCGTGCGAAGGCGGCGGCGCCGATCAGGTCGCGCGTCGATGGCCCGGTGGGCACAAACGGCACGATCCAATCGCTTGCCGCGAGTAATTGCTCCATCGGCCGGTACGTCGCCTGAAACTGCTGCTCGATTGCGGCCGGCGCCTGCTGGCGCTGGGTGTAGAGGATGCGCATGCCGAAGGCGGCGGCGCGAACGGCGAATTCACGGCCGATCTCGCCCAGTCCGATGATGCCGACGGTCGTGCCGTAGACGATGCTGAGGCCCGGGACGCGGCCCCAATTCGAATTCGGCGTGTGCCGGCGATCGAACGGCTTGTAGGCATAACCGAGCGCGGCGAGCGCATCGGCGCTGATGCGGCCCTGCAATTCGTTAACCCGGCGCGCCAGCGTCAGCATCAGCGTGAAGGCAAGCTCCGCGCAGGCGATATTGGCCCGGCGGCGGATGGTGAGCACCTGGATGCCCTTCTCGGCGCAGGCCTTGCTGTCGATGCGGCGCAGGTCGGTGCCGTATTTCTGCACCGCCTTGAGCCGCGGCGCGGCCGCGAGTTCGCCGGGGCCGACTGTAAGGCTCTCGACGATCAGTGCCTGCACGTCGGCAAGATTCTTGTGCAAATCGTCCTGGGTTTCGACCAACCGCACCTCGGCCGGGTAAATCATCGGCGCCGCACGTTGCACCTTGGCGCACCAGCCGTCGAAATCGGGCTCATCATGCGCGAAGAAGTCGGCGAAAGCCGCGTAACGCTCGCGGCTTGCGTTGGGATCGAGCGCGAGCTGGACGACGCGCAAGAAACGGTCGTCTTCGACGACGAGGACGGGGGCCATCGGTGCGCCGCTCACTTGTGATGAGGCTCGGGATCGATCTGCAACGCCATGAACACGCGCGTGTGCATGTTGTAGGTGCCGATCAGCACGGTCAACTCGACGAGCTGGCGCTCGTTGAAATGGGGCCGCAGCGCATCGAATACGGCATCAGGCACCGCGACGTCGCGGGTCATGGCGTCGGCATAGGCGAGCGCCACGCGTTCGCGGGCGTTGAAGAAACTGCTGCCGTGCCAGTCGGCAAGGGCATCGCATTCCTCCTGCGTGAGCCCTTCCGGCGCCGTGAGCTGCGGCACATGCTGCTTGACCACGTAGGTCGTGCGGTTGAGGTAGCCGACGCGGACGATGACTATCTCGCGCAAACGGCCGTCGAGCGCGGTCTTGTAGCGCGCCGCGCTGATCAGATCGAGCCAGCACGCGGCAAGCGGCGGCGTATGCAGCAGCAGCTTGTAAACATTGATCAATGTCCCGCGCCGGCCGGCGCGGACTTTGCCGATCAGTTCGGCAAGCTCAGGGTGATCCTTTTCCTCGATCAGGGAGATGCGGGCCATGGTGAATGCCGTGCATGTTTGGGTTTGCGGGGTCGCCGGATGCGGCCGTGGTGGACGAGGGATTTAGCAAGAAGGGTCTCGTTAAGCCACTTTCCGGCTTCACGTTGCATTTTCATGCAGACGCCTCGCGACGCTGTCATGCCTCGTATCGGGGAACCAGAACCTGGTGCAGCCGTTTTCTCAAAGCCAATCGCATATCTATCCCGCCGGGCCTTTGGGGAAGCGCAAATGTCGAACGCGACGCGAATGTGGAACACGTGGTTTGCGTTATCCTCCCAGGCCGCCATGCTCGGCTGGGAGGCCCAGGGCGTGATGGCGCTGCGTTTCATGCGTCTCGCGGCCGGCGGCGCCCCCGGGCAAGCCGAAGCGAGCAGGATGATCGCCGAAAAAGCAGTAGCCCTTGGCGAGGCGCAAGCTGCCGCGGCGACCGCTGCATTGAGAGGCAGCACCGGCCATCACGTCGCGAAGAAAGTCCTGGGCGTCTATAAGAAGCGAGTTCGCAGCAACCGGCGGCGGCTAACAAAGTGAATGCAGCCAGAAGACGAACCCATGCTCGAACGGCGTCCCAGTTGCGCCCAGTCGGATCAGCAACAATGACCGCCGTGCACAGCGGAGCTAGGGCGCGCAATATGCGTGTCTCCGTTATAGGGACGCCATCTTGACATTCGTCCCTCTTTCAGTTACAAACGGCGAATCTCGCTCATAGAGGGACGCTTCCGGAGGCTCCCTGCATGCGAGCGGGACCAGGAAACGCGGCCCGAGGCTGAGCGGTGGCGTTCGGTCGCCTAACTTAGCCAGAGCCGCGTGGAGCGCCGATAGGCGCGCGCGTCCCCGCTGGACGCGCTGCCGCACCCGTTGGTGCGGACGTAAGACAAATGCGCCTGTCGGCGCTCCCCTTCCTCACTTGAGGAAGCAATCAAACAAAACTCGGGCGCGGATGCGTCGCGAGAACAATTTTCCTCGCCTCCCCCCGCGATATCCCGGGGCAGGATGAAGATGGATCAAGCCTCGCCGATCTCGCGCAGAATTTCGGCGGTGTGCTCGCCGAGGCGCGGCGCCGGGCGCTCCGATGCCATCGGCGCGCCGTCGAGCACGATCGGCGTACGCACGCCGGGAATTTTCCCGCCCGCCGCGGCGGCGCTGGAAAGTTCGAGCCGCATGCCGCGGTGCCTGACCTGCGGGTCGGAGAAGACCTGCTCGAGGTCGTTGATCGGTCCGGCGGGTACACCGGCGCCTTCGAGCTTGTCCAGCAGCTCCGCGCGCGGCATGCGTTCGGTGAGCGCGCTGAGCTGGCCGACCAGTTCGGCGCGGTGCGCGAGCCGGCCCTCGTTGTCCTTGTAGGCGGGTTCCTTCGCGATCTCCGGCGCGCCGAGGATGCCGCACAGCTTAATGAACTGGGCGTCGTTGCCGGTGGCGATGATGATGCGGCCGTCAGCCACCGGAAACACCTGATAGGGAACGATATTGGGATGCGTGTTGCCGATGCGTTTCGGGATATTGCCGGACACAAGGTAGTTGAGCGCCTGATAAGACAGCACGCCAACGGTCGAATCGACGAGCGCGGTGTCGACATAGCCGCCGCGGCCGCTCCTTTCCCGCCGCGTCAGCGCCGCGAGGATGCCGACCGTCGCATAGACGCCGGAGAAAATGTCGGAGACCGGCACGCCGACCCGCAGCGGCTCGCCGTCTGCGGTCCCGGTTACGCCCATGATGCCGCCGATGCCTTGCGCCATGAGGTCATAGCCGGCGCGCCGCGCGGACGGACCGGTCTGGCCAAAACCGGTGACGGAGCAATAGATGAGCCGCGGATTTTCGGGTGCGAGGCTCTTGTAATCGAGGCCGAACTTGGCGAGGCCGCCGACCTTGAAATTCTCGATCAGCACGTCCGAGCGAGCGATGAGCTTTTTGACGATCCGCTGGCCTTCCGCGCTGTCGAAATCAAGCTCGATCGAACGCTTACCGCGGTTGGCGCCGTGGAAATAGGCGGCGTCGAGATGGCCGCCGTCGGCGGCCGGCACGAAAGGCGGTCCCCAGCCCCGGGTGTCATCGCCGGTGCCCTTGCGCTCGACCTTGATGACGTCGGCGCCGAGATCGGCAAGCAGTTGCCCCGACCACGGCCCGGCAAGAATTCGGGCAAGCTCCAGCACGCGCAACCCAGCCAACGGACCCGGCATGTAAGGCTCCCCACGCGGTGCGGCCAAGCTGCCGCACCGCGTTTAAGTGACAAAGCCGGGCGATTTTGTCTACAGCGGCGCCGCGCATGTCGGGTAGGAAGGAGGGGAAAGCTTGTCATCGCCGCAGCCGATCACTAGCTAATTGAGGCCGAGCGGACGGGGACCCAACGGTGGCCACAACATTCTTCAGCGACATGCTGCAAAGCATCGCGGACCGCAGCCGCGCCCTGATCCTGCGCGAGCGCCGGGAGCCGGCGCACGAACGTTCGGCGGGCATCATCGAACTGTGCGAGGCGCTCGTTTCGGGCCGTGGCGAGGCATCGGGCGTCGCGCTGGCGCAGGAAATTCTGGAGCGCTACGCGGAGCTGACGATTGGACCGCGCATCGCTTTCTTCGAGGCGCTCGGCACCACATTCGGCCACGATCGCGCCGGCATCGACGCCGCAGTTGCGGCCTGGCACCAATCGCCGACAGATGAAGCCGCCGCCAAGCTCCATCATGCCAGCGAGCCGCGGCGGCTCGAACTGTTCCGCCGGCTCAATCTGGCGCCGGGCGGCACCGCGGCTCTCGTCCACATGCGCGAGCAACTGCTCGATGCCATGGCGCGCCGCAGCGATCTCAGCGTGATCGACAGCGACTTCGTGCATTTGTTCTCGTCATGGTTCAACCGCGGCTTTCTGGTGCTGCGCCGGATCGATTGGTCGACCTCGGCCGCCATCCTGGAAAAGATCATCCGTTACGAGGCCGTCCACCAGATCCACGACTGGGACGACCTGCGCCGCCGCATCGATCCGTCCGACCGCCGCTGCTTTGCCTTCTTCCATCCGGCGCTGGTCGACCAGCCGCTGATCTTCGTCGAGGTGGCGCTGACGCGCGAGATTTCGGGAGCAATCGCGCCGATCCTGTCCGACAAGCGCGACCTCGTCGAACCGCAGCGCGCGACCACGGCGGTGTTCTATTCGATCACCAATTGCCAGCGCGGCCTTGCCGGCGTGACCTTCGGACACTTTTTGATCAAGCAGGTGGTCGAGGAAGTGTCGCGCGAGGTGCCGGGCGTCTCGACCTTCGTCACGCTGTCGCCGGCGCCGAATTTTGCCGCCTGGCTCAAACGCGAGCGCGTCAACGAGACTTCACTTGCACTCGATGAGGAGGACCGCGACGCGCTCGCTGCCCTTGACCGCGACGATTGGTGGCGCGTGCCCGAAGTCAGTGAAAAAATCCGCGAGCCGCTGTTGCGCGCCGCCGCCTGGTACTATCTGCGCGCTCGCAACGGCCGCGGCTTGCCGGTCGACGCCGTAGCGCGCTTCCACCTCGGCAACGGTGCGCGGCTCGAGCGGCTCGACTGGTTGGGCGATACATCGGTGCGCGCACTGACGCAGTCGTATGGCCTCATGGTGAACTATCTTTACGATCTCGATTACATCGAGAAGAACCACGAGGCCTATGCCCAGCAGCACGCCATCGTCGCCGCGAGTTCCGTGACGCGCCTGGTGCAGACGCCGATGCGCGAGATCGTTCCGGTTTCGGGCTGACCGCTATCCGCTTGTCCCTCGTGAAAGCGGTGAAAAGCGGGGACCCAGCGCCGAATAACGGATACAAGAGCCAGCCGTTCTGGATCCCCGGGGTGTGCGGGAATGAGCGGAGATCAAGCTGACACATCCGGGATAGGCCTCTCCATGCCCAACATCCTCGGCGTGCTTGAAACCGTGCTCTATGTCGACGCGTTCGAGCGCGCCTGTCCGTTCTACGAGCAGGTGCTCGGCCTCAACAGCATGTACCGCGACACGCGGCTTTGCGCCTATGACGTCGGCGCCCGCGGCGTGCTGCTGCTGTTCCGGCGCGGCCACTCGCTGGAGACCGTGCATTTGCCCGGCGGCACGATTCCGCCGCACGACGGCCGCGGACCGGTGCATATCGCATTCTCGATCGCCGCAGATGAGACTAAGGCGTGGGAGGAACGGCTATCGGAAGCCGGCATCGGCATCGAAGGCCGCACCAAATGGCCGCGCGGCGGCGTTAGCATTTATTTTCGCGACCCCGACGGCCATCTCATCGAACTGGCGACGCCGGGATTGTGGCCCGGCTATTAGCTGACCGCATTCGATCAACGTGTTACATCTGGCGAGCACGCCTGGGGGTCACGACGACGGGGGGCAGCGTGGCATTCGACGTCTTCATCAGCTATTCGCATCAGGATAAGCCGACCGCCGACGCGGCCTGCGCGACGCTCGAGGCGGCGGGCATTCGCTGCTGGATCGCGCCGCGCGATATCGTGCCCGGAACCGACTACGGCGAGGCGATTATCGACGCGATCGAATCCGCCAAAATCCTTGTCCTGATCTTTTCCGGCAATGCCAATGCCTCGCCGCAGATCAAGCGCGAGGTCGAGCGCGCCGTCAGCAAGAGCATCCCGATCATTCCAGTGCGCATCGAAGACGTTCGGCCCAGCAAGACTCTGGAGTATTTCATCAGTACACCGCATTGGCTTGACGCCTTCACGCCGCCGCTCGAACAGCACCTCAAGCAGCTTGCGGCATCCGTGCAGGCGCTGCTGAAAGTCGAGGCGTCCCCCGTCGCGCCACTCGAAACAAAAATCAGTAGGGCGGCTTCGCCGAGCGAAACAAGGCGGCAACTCAAATGGGGCATCGGCTTCGCGGCGCTTGTGCTTGTCTTTGCGGTGCTCGCTTTCGCCTGGTGGATGCCGGCAGGACGCGATCCGCTGGTGCGGACCCTGACCGGCCACACCGCGCAGGCTGACTCCGTTGCGTTCTCGCCTGACAGCAGCCAAATCGCCGCCGGCGGTTGGGATGGCTCGATCAGGATTTGGCGAGTTGCCGACGGACAATTCATCAGGGCTTTGTCCGGCATCGACGGCCGCTCCGCGCCTTATTCGCCCGACGGTAAGTGGATCGCTTCCGGCGGCGCCAAGGACTTCAAGGTTTGGGATGCCGCAACCGGGCGCCTGGCGCGGACGTTCACGGAATTTTCCGACAAGGTGCTCTCGGTGGCGTTCTCCCCGGACAGCAATTCGATCGCCACCGGTGGGCGGGACAAGCCAACCGCAATCAAGATCTGGAATCGGGCAACCGGGCAGCTCACGCTGACGCTTGCGGGACATACCAACATCATTTGGTCAGTGGAATATTCGCGTGACGGAAAACAGATCGTATCGGCGGCCGACGATGGCACAATCAGATTATGGGATGCCGCCACCGGACAACCCCTGCAAAACATCGACGGACGCTCGGGCACTGTTCATTCGGCCACCTTTTCTCCGGATGGCGGCCGGGTCGCTTCGGCCATGCAGGACGCCACGGTCAAAATCTGGGATGCGGACAACGGCCAAGCCATTAAGACGCTGCCAGGACATCTGGGCGCCGTGTTGTCGGTCGCCTATTCACCCGATGGCAAGTGGCTCGCTTCGGCGAGTTATGATGCTACGGTCAACATCTGGAATGCCGACACTGGTCAACTCGTCAGCACGCTGAAGGGGCATTCGGGTCCGGTCTATGCTGTTACGTATTCGCCGGACGGCAAGCTGATCGCCACCGCGGGCGATGACCGAACAGTCAAGATTTGGAATGCCCGGTAGGGAAGCGGCTGCCGTGGCCGTTATGATCGCCCATACACCGGCACCACGGCGCCGCGGGTGACGCGGTTGTCCGGCGAGGCGAGGAACATGATGGTCGCCGCGACCTCCCCGACCTTGGGCCAGAGCGCATGATCGGCTTTGGGCATGGCCCGCCGGTTGGCCGGCGTGTCCATGATCGAGGGCGCGACGGCGTTGACCAGGATGCCGTCCTTGGCAACCTCCTCGGCAAGCGCGACAGTCAGCGCGGCCACGGCGGCCTTGCTGGCGGTGTAGGCGGTCATGCCGGCACCGCTGCGCCATTCCAGAGCGGCGCGGGCCGCGACATTGACGATACGGCCGCCGGCGCCCGTCAGCGCCGTCACCGCAGCGCGGCAGCACAGCGCGCAACTGACGAAGTTCATGTCGATCTGCTGCCGCAGCGTCGTCATGCTGGTCTCGCGCAGCGGCCCGGCGGCAAAACCGCCGGCGATGTGGATCGACGCCCACAGCGGCGCGATGCCCTCGTAGAGCCGCTTAATCGCCGCTTCGTCGGCGAGATCGCCGCTGACGACAAGCGCGACCTGCTTGTGCTCGCGGAGGCGAAAGCGCTGCGCCTCCGCCGCGTCGAAGCAGGGGACGTGGCAGAACGCGCCGGCGCCGACCAAAGCTTCGACGACGGCCGTGCCGAGCGCGCCAGCGCCGCCCGTGACAACGACATGACGATCGCGGAAATCCATGGCCGCATCATCGCCGATCCGTGCCGCGAGGCAAGGCCATAACTGACCTTGCACCGCCGTGCGGGGTGAGAGAGACGCGCGCCGAGCGAGGGAGAAATCAGTATCCTGCCCCAAGGAGAGAATCACCACGCATGGCTGACTTCGATCTCGCCATTATCGGCGGCGGCATCAATGGCACGGGCATTGCGCGGGACGCCGCCGGCCGGGGACTCAAGGTCGTGCTCATCGAGCAGAACGACCTTGCCTCCGGCACTTCGTCGGCGTCCTCGAAGCTGATCCATGGCGGACTGCGCTATCTGGAGCAGGGCGAGTTCCGGTTGGTGCGCGAAGCGTTACGCGAACGCGAGGTGCTGTTGCGCGCGGCGCCGCACCTGATCCGGCCGCTGCGCTTCGTGCTGCCGGTCAACGAGGCGCGGCGCTCGGCGATGGTGCTGCGGCTCGGTCTCCTGCTTTACGACTGGATCGGCTGGCGCAAGATTCTACCGGGGACGCGCATGCTCGATCTCCTCATCGACGACGCCGGCCTGCCGCTCAAGCGCTCCTTCCATCACGCTTACGAATATTCCGACTGCTTTGCCGACGATGCGCGGCTCGTCGTGCTCAACGCCGTTGATGCCGCCGAACGCGGCGCCGTGATCCGCACCCGCACGCGCTGCGTCCGCGCCGAACGCACCGAGACGTGGCGTCTCATCCTCAATGCGCGGGGGCAGCGCGACGTGGTGAGCGCGCGCGTCCTGGTCAATGCGGCGGGCGCCTGGGTCGAATCGTTCGCCGAGGGCGTGCTGCGGCAACAGCCGCAGCGTCGCCTGCTGCTCGACAAAGGCAGCCACATCGTGTTGCCGCGCCTCTACGAGCACGACCGCGCCTATATTCTGCAGGCGGCCGACCGACGCGTGGTGTTTACGATCCCCTTCGACCGCGACTTCACGCTGATCGGCACAACCGACCGGAGCTTTTCCGGCGATCCCGCAGCCGTCGTGCCGGCCGGCGAGGAGATCGGCTATCTGTGCGGCGTGGTGAACGAGTATTTCCGCGCCTCGATAAGCGCCGCCGACGTGGTATGGGCTTTTGCCGGCGTGCGCGCACTCTATGATGACGGCGCCGGCAAGCCACAGGACATCGGGCGGGAATATGCCCTCACGCTGGACGAGCGCTTCGGCGAGGCGCCGCTCTTGACCGTTTACGGCGGCAAGATCACGACCCATCGCCGGCTCGCTGAGGATGTCCTTGCCAAGCTTTCGCACTTCTTCCCGCGCACGCGGCCGTGGACCGCGAAGAGGCCGTTACCCGGCGGCGATTTCGTCTATGACGGCGTCGAAACCGTGGTCGAGCGCACGCAGCGGAGCTGGCCGTTCCTCACAACGGACCATGCGCGGCGGCTCGTGCGCGCCTACGGCACGCGCGTCGAGAGCGTGGTCAAGACCGCAGCCGGGCTGGATGACCTCGGTCAGCGCTTTGGCGCCGACCTCACCGCCGCCGAGGTGCGCTACCTGATGACCAAGGAGTGGGCGCAGACCGCCGACGACGTGCTGTGGCGCCGCTCGAAGCTCGGGCTGCGCTTTTCCGATGCGCAACGAGCGGATCTCGATCGTTTCATGGCGCAGGCCAACGCCCGGCACACGCTCTCGTAAGCAGCAGCCGAGCCTCGATCGTTCAAGTTTTAACGAACCCCTTCAACGCAATTTTATTAATCTGTGTGCACATTTATGCGGATAATTTGTCTGATGCCCACCGACGGGATGGCTGTGCCTCATGGATTCGCTTCCAAGCCACATTTCAAGACAGCTTGAAACCCTCAAAGTGCTTGTCGTCGACGACGAGCACTGCATGCGCAAAGTCACCCGCGCCCTGCTGCAGGTGATCGGCGTCCAGACCATATACGAGGCGAATGACGGCTGTAGCGGCCTGGAGGCCATTTGTACCCGCGCGCCGGACGTCGTCATTCTCGATTGGGAAATGCCCAGTCCGAATGGGCCCGAATTCGTCCGCCAAGTGCGCTCGCCGGGCAAGTTTCCGATGCCCGACGTGCCGATCATCATGCTCACGGCGTATGGCGAACGTTCGCGCGTGGTCGAAGCGGTGCGGCTCGGCGTCAACGAATATCTCCTCAAGCCGGTCTCTTCGACGGCGCTCCTGGCGCGCGTAGTTTCGATCCTTACCAAGCCACGCCGGATGGTAACGAAGGGCGATTATTACGGGCCGGAACCGCGCACGATGTCCAGTTACAAGCCGGAATGCGATCCGGCCCTGAGTCAGATCGTCTTGGTCGGTTGAAATTCCGCGCCAGCGGACGGTCGGCGCGGTGGAGCCGCGGATGCGGCGCGACGGCATTAACCGTCCACTCACCACATCGACAGGAGCGATCGTGCCCGGCGCCGCGAACCACATAGGTTTGCTGTCATCCCTTTACCTAGCCGCAAGGCGCTCATGGTTTGATGCCCGGCAGTCGGGGCGCCATGTCAGCTAAACTGTCAAAAAAGGAAGTCGAGGATCTGATCCAGTCGCTTTGGGTACTGGTGGTCGACGACAACCAGTATATGCGCAAGATGATCCGCAATCTCCTGGTCAATTGCGGCGTCAAGGACATCTATGAGGCTGCCGACGGAATCGCCGCTCTCGACGTCATTCGCACCGTCGCACCCGACGTAGTAGTGCTCGACTGGGAAATGCCACTCCTGAGCGGCGCCGAGCTGGTCCGCATCGTGCGCTCACCCGGCGTTTTCCCCATGCCGGACATCCCGATCATCATGCTCACCGGCCACTGCGAACGCTGGCGTGTGGTCGAGGCTGTGCGGCTCGGGGTCAACGAGTATCTGACCAAGCCGGTTTCGGCGAAATCGCTGTATGATCGCCTGGTGTCTATCATGACGCAGCCGCGGCCGGTGGTGCAATTGGGCGACTATTACGGCCCGGAGCCGCGCAAGCTGCTGACGGACGCCGCCAGCGATGATGCGCTCGCCACGACGATCGCCGCAGCGATTGTAGATTGACAACATTACTCGCCCGGCAATCCCGAAAATCGGCTAGCGTGATACGCACTAGTGGAGCGGATTTGACATTCGCTACCCACCTGGCGGCGAACTCGTGAAGCGAATGTCAAATCCAAAAGCTCCCCTAGCACTTATACTTGCTGGTGGTCCTTTTGATTCTAACATTCGCATGAGAGGCTGCCGAAACCGGATGCGAATGTTAGAATCGGTCTAGCGCGTGGGGCGCGCACGATCGCGGCTGGGGTGTCGATGCAGACGATCGGTTCAAAACGAGGCTTCGCATCATTGCCTAGCAAGTACTGGGCCGACCCCAATCTGTGTCCGCTGCTGCGCGTCGAAGGCCTGAGCAAGCGCTTCGGCGGCTTTGCCGCCGTCGATCATCTTTCACTCGACATCTATGAGGGCGAATTCTTCGCCCTGCTCGGCCCCTCGGGCTGCGGCAAGACTACGCTGTTACGCCTGATCGCTGGCTTCGAGCTGCCGAGCGCCGGACGCATCCTGCTCAACGGTGTCGATCTCGCGTCCGTGCCGCCCTACCGGCGCCCCGTCAACATGATGTTCCAGAACTATGCGCTGTTCCCGCACCTCACCGTCGAAGCCAATATCGCCTTCGGCCTCAAGCAGGAGGGCCTGCCCAAACAGGAAATCGCCCAGCGTGTCGCCGGCATGCTCGCCATGGTCAAGCTCGAACATTTCGGCCGGCGCTTGCCGCACGAGCTGTCGGGCGGCCAGCGCCAGCGCGTGGCGCTTGCCCGCTCACTGGTCAAGCGGCCACGCGTGCTATTGCTCGATGAGCCGCTGGCGGCACTCGACAAGAAGCTGCGCGACGAGACTCGGTTCGAGCTGATGGAACTGCAACGGCAGCTCGGACTTACGTTCGTCATCGTCACCCACGACCAAGTCGAAGCCATGATCGTCGCCGACCGACTTGGCGTGATGGACCGTGGCAGGCTCATGCAGGTGGCAACGCCCGTCGAGATCTATGAGAGACCGAACTCGCGCTGGGTTGCGGACTTCATCGGCGACGTCAATCTGTTTGAAGGCCGTGTCGGCGATGACGGCGAGAGCGTCGAAGGCACGGCGGCAGGCCGGCTCCGTTTAGCCGCCAAGATCGATGCTGAGCCGCGCACGATAGTATGCGTTGCGGTGCGGCCGGAGAAGATACGCATCAGCCGTGAGCAACCGTCGCCGGGTCGATCCGACGGCCCGGACAACTGCGTCGCCGGAATGGTGGTCGAGATCGGCTATCTTGGCGACCTCTCGACCTACAAGCTGCGCATCGCCGATGGCTCACTGGTAAAAGCGGCGGTTGCCAATACCGGGGGCGCCCGCGACCGCGCCATTGATCGGGATGAGCGGGTTTGGCTGAGCTGGCCGCCAGACGCCGCGATTGTTTTGCCGCAATGACTAAAACGGGGCGGCCTTCATGAGAGTACCGGCGAAACGATCCTTTGCCGCGAAGCTCTTGCTCAGGATTCCGTATGCTTGGCTGATTGCGTTCTTTCTCGTGCCGTTCCTGATTATCCTCAAGATCAGCGTGTCGCAGACCGCGATCGCCCAGCCGCCTTACTTGCCCGTGTTCAACATCGCGGCGGGTTGGCGCGGCATTGCGGATTTTTTTGGCGCGTTGTCGTTCGACAATTACATTCTTATCGGCTCCGATCCGCTCTACGTGCTGTCGTATGTCAAGAGCCTGGAGATCGCCGCGTTCTCCACTCTCATGCTGCTCGTCATCGGCTATCCGATCGCCTATGGCATCGCGCGCACGCCGCCGCGGCTGCAGGCGGTGCTCGTCGTCCTGGTCGTGCTGCCGTTCTGGACGTCGTTTCTCATCCGCATCTATGCCTGGATGAACATTCTGCAGCACGACGGCCCGCTCAATCAGCTGCTTATGGCGCTGCATATCGTGAGCGAGCCGCCGGCGTGGCTCTCGACCGACACCGCCATCTATATTGGAATTGTCTATTCCTACCTGCCGTTCATGGTGCTGCCGCTCTATGCAACGCTCGAGAAAATGGATGAAGCGCTGCTCGAGGCGGCAGCCGATCTCGGCTGCCCACGCTGGAAGACATTCTGGCTGGTGACGTTGCCGCTGTCGTCGCCCGGAGTATTGGCGGGCGCCCTGCTTTGCTTCATTCCGATTACAGGTGAGTTTGTCATTCCCGACCTGCTCGGCGGCTCGCAGACGCTGATGATCGGACAGACCATCTGGACGGAATTCTTCGGCAACAAGGATTGGCCGACCGCTTCGGCGGTGGCGGTTGCACTGGTGTGCCTGTTGGTCACACCGATCGTCGCATTTCAATATCAGGCGATGCGCGGCATGGAGCGCAGCGGATGATGCGAAGGGTTTCCACGTTCAATCTCATCGCGATCGTGCTCGGCATCGCGTTTCTCTACATGCCGATCGTCATCCTGGTGATTTACTCGTTCAACGCGTCGCAGCTCGTCGCGGTGTGGGGCGGCTGGTCAACGCACTGGTACACCGCACTCGCCGACGATGCCCCGCTTCTCGAATCAGCCCTCATCAGCGTTCGCGTCGGCTTCGTCGCGGCGAGCGCCGCAACGATTTTGGGAACACTGGCCGCGGTGGCGCTGGTGCGATTCGGCCGCTTCCGCGGCCGGCTTGTCTTCGTCTCGATGATTTATGCGCCGCTGGTCATGCCCGAGGTGATCACGGGCTTGTCGATGCTGCTGCTGTTCGTCGCCATGTCGGCCGATCGCGGGGTTTGGACGATTGTCATTGCGCACACCACCATGGCGATGTGTTTTGTCACTGTGATCGTGCAATCGCGCCTGGTCGATTTCGACATGAATCTTGAAGAGGCGGCGATGGATCTTGGCGCTCCGCCGCTGCGCACGTTTCTCACGGTGACATTACCGCTGATCCTGCCGGCGATCGCCGCCGCCTGGATGCTCGCCTTCGCGCTTTCCCTCGACGATCTCGTCATCGCGAGTTTCACGACCGGGCCGGGCGCAACCACGCTGCCGATCCGCATCTATTCCGAGATTCGCCTCGGCGTGAAACCGGAGATGAATGCTGTGTGCAGCATCATGGTCGGCGTTGTCGGCATCGCCGTCCTTGCCGCGTCGCTGCTGGCCAAGCTGCAAGCGGCGCGCGCCGCGCCCGCGCGACCGTGATACCAGCTCGCATGGCGCTTCGCGGCCGCCGTTGTCGCGCAATGCGAACCGCGTCGTTCAGCGTGGAGGGCTATTTCCACGCCGCAGCGACAAAACTCCAGTCGCAGAACTTGGATTCCGGCGCAACCGGCTGCTTGAGATCGCCCCACTCGACGAGGGCGTCGGTCATTCTTTTGTAGCTCGACTCGCTGATACGGCCGTCCTGACTAAAGGCGTGAAGCTTGCTGACGAAATAGTCATAGGTGTCGGCCGAATCCTTGCGATCCTGCTTGGCATATTTGACCAGGATATCAACCGCTTGATCTTTGTTCTTGAAATCGTAGAGCCAGTGGACCGCACGGCTGTACGCTCCGATATAGCCTAGCAGCGCGTCCCTGTGGCTTGCTGCCCAGTCGATATTGGCGGCCCATACCGTGAAAGGAAAGTCTTTCAGATAGGTTTCGATGTCCCCCAAGTCAGTCGAGCCAGCAGCCGCCGCGCGGAACGTTGACGGCGGATAAAGAATGGCGGCGTCGGCACCGCCGGAAAGAAGCGCAGCTAGCCGATCTTGGGTCGCCTTGGCATAAACAAAATCGATGTCGCTGGCCTTAAGCCCCGCCGAGGCTATGAAAGCCTCCATGTAGATCAGCGTCACGTCCTTCGTGCCGCCAATGCTCACCGTCTTGCCTTTGAGATCGGCGATCCGCTTGATCGTGGGCTTCGCGTAGACCGCATAGGGCGGTTCGCTGACGGCATCGATCACGATCTTGATCGGCGCGCCTTGGTTCGTCGCGCGAATAAAATCGGGATACCCGCTGTAGCCGATATTGAGTGACCCGGCGGCGAGTTGCTGGGCTGCTCCTGCGCCGACAGCAACCATATCCACGCTGACGCCGTTTTCCTTGAACCAGCCGAACTCGGTGGCGATGTATTCCGGCCATTGCAACGCGCCGGGGCTGACGAAGCCCTCGACAATCGGCGTCTCGGCACGCGCTTTCTCACTCGAACTCGTCGCAATAATCAGCGCCGCGGCCGCAGCCAGCACGGCACTGACACGACCACGCGTATGAACGGCCTTGTTCATGACACCGCAACCCCTGTTTTCTTCCGAAGCGGCACGGCGCAACACGACGCAGCGCATGAGCAACGGTGCCCACGGATATTTGCGCGCTTTAATGAGAACAGACTACTCCAGGACCGCCGAGCGGTGCCATAGGTCAACGGCGTGGCGCCGAACCATTCTCGGCGCCGCGCCGGTCAATCCCTGCTCTCGCCCGGCGGCCGGAACAGGTAGAGCACGAACCACACCGGAACGATCACGAGCGCGCCCAGCAGCAGGTTGGGCAGTGCCCAGGCCAGACCCTTGCGCGCCAGTTCCTGGATGCGGTCGGGCGATAAGCCGGCCGTCGTGATGATCTCGTCCGTGGTGATGCCGAAATGGGCCAGGATCGTCCCGACGATCAGCGAGGCGATCAGCACCTTGACCACAGTGCGAGTGAGGCGGTTGAGCATCCTGCCCTCGTCGCGGGCGAAAAGCCCGCGCTGATTCGTGCGGCGCGAATCATAGAGCATGATCCCTGAAAAAGCCTGCCCACTGACTTGATCCGTTTGGGAACGGTTCTCGGCAAGATCAGGCGCGAAAAAACGGCTTGCGGCCGCGTCATGGAAGGCCGGCAGGGCGCTGAAAGCTTCTTATCTGGAATCTGCCGGCGCCGCCTGCTTGGCGGCGGGCGCCCCCGAGGGATTAGCGAACAACTGGTCGATCACCGAGCGCACCGCGTCGCCGGCGGAGTGGCTCTTGACCGCTTCAAGCAGCGGCGCAGCCGCACCCGAATGGCGGATCAGACTCTGCGGGTCCGGCAGCATGATCGGATCATCCCATTGGCCTTGCACCACGAACGGCAGCTCGAACTCGTTCGCGGTCGCGCTCGAGACCAGCGTCGCCACGCCCCTGAGATCGAGGTCGCGCGTCGGCACCGAGGCTTGGCCGCCGACCGCCAGCCGCACCGCCGGGCCGTCGATATGCATGTCATCGACCGAGACCATGCCCTGCTGCGATCTTGAGCTGAGCGCGAGCTGATCGAACGGCGTGCGCCCGGAACGGAAGTCGCCATTGCCGGAAAGCGGCCGGCGCTCGAGCCGGCGCAGCAATTGCTCGACATTGATGCCGGAGAGCGCGCCGGCATGAGCGGTGAGGCTTGCCGTTCCATTGAGCGTATGGGTCACGTCGAGTACGGAATTGCCGGCGCCGTCGATATTGAGCGCCAAGTTGCCGCGGCCGTCGAGCTTGTGGACGCCGAAGATTTGGCCGAGGCAGTTTTCCAGATCGACATCGAGGAATTGCAAGTGCGAGGTGACTGCGGCGCCGCCATTGGCGCTGGCGAGCCCAATCGAGCCCTTGGCGATGCCGCCGAAAGCCTGGGATTCGCCAATTGTGATATCGAGCTTGCCGCCGCGCATATTCGCAGCGACTGCGGTGCGCCCCAAGCGTGCGGCCTTGATCTTGATGCTCGCGGCCGAGAGCCGCAGATCAAGATCGAAACCGGCAAGGCCGTCGAGCGCAATCGGCAGCTGATCCCAGCTGCGTTCGTTGGTCGCCCACAGACGAACCCCGGAAACATACGGCGTCAAATCCAGCGCGTCGGCGGCGAGCGTACCTTGCACCATGCGATGATCGTCGGTCGACAGCGTCAGCGCGCCTTCGGCGGTATTGCCGTCGAGCTCGACATTGACGCTCGAGAGCGACACTACGCCGTCGCCGTGACGCTGCTCTGCGCCCGCAGCGCGAAACGGCCGAAGCCGCCGAACGGCAGCTTGCTCCCGCCGGTCCAGCGCATGGCCTCGCGCAGCGAGGCGCTTCGACGCCCAGCGTGCCTTCGACCTTGAGCGTCGGCTGGTCGCTCGCCGAGCCGTCGAAGGCGAGCTTGAGCGGCGCGCCGGACAAGCCGCAGTTTCACGCCCGAGCGCTCGCCGGTGAGCGCCGCACAGAAAATCGCTCAGCGTCAGGCTCGCCTCGATCGGCTCGTCATGCCAGACGAAGTGGCCGTTGGCGCCGAAGCTGCGCGAGATCGACGGCCACGCGACCTGAAATTCCACGCCATCGAGCCGTTCGGTAACATCCTTCGCGGCATCGCGCACGATGATCGTGCCGTCATGGATGCCGATCTCGGAAAACGACGCGGTGCGATCGCGACTCGGGCTCGAGCGCATGCGCCAGCGCTTCGATCAGGCCCGACCAATTCGACTGCCCCCGTCGGACGCGAACGTGACGGTGATCGTCGGCCGCACCAGAGTCACGTCGGCGATTTCGATGCGGCCGGCCAGCAGCGGGAAATAACGCAGCCGCGCGGTCAGCTCGTCGGCGACCACGGCCGGCTCGCCGGTGCGGTCGTCGCCGAGCAGCACATCGTGAAAGCTCACGGTGCCGGATGGGAACAGCGAGACCGAGATGTCGCCGCGCAGCATCGGATCGAGCCCGGTGACGGCGTGGATTTCCTTCTTGACCGCGTCGCGCACCGCCGCCGCCGGAATGAGAAACGACAGCGCAACCAGCGTGACGAACGCCGCCGCGACCATGGCGGCAACGGCAATCGCGAGGCGTTTCAAGCCGGTAGCCGCGGTCAAGGGAGGCGTTTCCGATGTTGCTGGGCCGGTCGACTATACCGAGCGGCAGGCAGGCTGCAAACATGCCCGGCATCTGTGTCGCTTTCGTGGCCGCTCCGTTGCGCGTCCGACTGAAAACGCCGCTGCAAATCAGCGTCATTTGCTGTGCCGCAGACGCTTATCCGCCGCAGTTGCGGCGGCGGATTTAGCGCGGGCGGGCGGCCGCTCAGCGGACCGACGCCCGGCGCCGCAGCCCGTCGCGGCCTTGCGCCACCTCGGCAATCATCTTGCCTGATGATCGCCTTGCCGAACGAATTGAAATTCTCGGCGACCATGACGAATGCGCCCGGGCCGCCGATGACATTGTTGCGGTAATAATTGGCGAGGCCGCCGGGCGGATTGGTGTGGTCGGGATTCCACGACATCGGATTTTCGCTGAGGATGACGAGACCGTTGATGGTCACGCCCTTGGCCACCGCTTCGTCGCGCAACGCCGTCGACATCGCGGCCGGCATTGTTGGTGCCGTCGCCGGAAATATCGATGGTATGGCGGGCCGACTCGAATGGCGCGCGGGCGAACTGCGCCATGGCGAATACTCGATCGCGCCGCTGATCGAGGTGCGGTCGGCAAACGAGCGCGGCGCTTCCAGGAGCCGGTCGCCGAAGCCCTTGGCCGTATCGGCATCACCGATCTCAGTCCAGTCGATCACCACCTGTCTGCGCGCCAACGCCGGACCATTCGACGAATGTCACGCCGATGCGGCCGGTGCGGCCGGAGCGGATGGCGTCGAGCACGCGCGGATCGGAGATCGCCGCGGCATAGCCCTCGCGCTGCAACTGGAATTTCGCGGCATCGATGCTGCGCGAAACGTCGGCGGCCAGCACCAGCAGGAGATCGACATCCGTCGGCCGCGCGCCGCGGCCACCGGCGCCAGCGCAGCGCCGGCGAAGATCGAGACGAGAAGGACTCCGGTCGCGCGCATGTTCGCACCTCAAAGCGGATCGCCGTGACCAGCGGCGGACGCACCCACGGTGGGGACGTTTACCCGATCCTGAGACGGGTTACGTACCCTCGCGTCGGAGAATGCCGCCATTGCGCTCGCGTTGTCGGCTTGCGCAGCGCCGATTAACCGGCAGACGACGCGGGTCGGCGGGAACGCGACCTCGACCAGCGTGCCGGCGTTCGGCGCGCTCTTGATGCTGAAGTTGCGCACGGTTGGCCTCGGCCAACGCCTTGGTCAGCGGCAGGCCCAAGCCGGTTCCACCCGAACCCCAGCTTCCGGAGGTGGCGGTCTGCCGGAACGGTTCCAGCGCCGACTTCGACGTCTTTCTCGCTCATGCCGACGCCGGTGTCGCGCACGCGCAACACGACTTCGCCGTTGTCGGCGAACGCCGTCGATACGATCACCTGGCCGCCGGGACCGGTGAACTTGATCGAGTTGGACAAGCAGATTGAGCACGATCTGGCGCAGCGACCGCTCGTCGGCGACAACACTGGGGCACCCCTTGCGTCAGCGAGGTGCGGATGATGATGCGCGCGCGGTTCGCCTGCGGCTGCATGATGCCGACGCATTGCTGGGTGAGATCGTTGAGATTGACATTGGCGAATGTGAGATCGAGCTGGCCGGTTTCGATCTTGGACAGATCGAGCAGATCGTTCAGCAGCGAGACGAGATGCGTTCCGGCGCGCATGGATGTCCTTGAGATATTCGCGGTAGCGCTCGTTGCCGATCGGGCCGAAGCGTTCAGCCATGATCACTTCGGCGAATCCGGTCATGGCATTGAGCGGCGTGCGAATTTCGTGGCTGACCTTGGCGAGGAAATCCGCTTTCGCCGCCCCGGCCTTCTGCGCCTCGCGCTTGGCGGTCCGCAGTTCCTCGTCGAGCTTTTTGCGCGCTGTGCCGTCGCGGAACACCGCACAGAAATGGTCGCCGCTGATGCGCGCCAGCGTCATTGCGAGCGGGATCAGCCGCCCCTCGCGAACGGTTGCCTCGACCTCGATGGCATCGGGGAGCATGTTTGTGCCGCGCGCGAGCCGCTCAAGATAGTCGCGGGCGCCGCGTTCGCTTTCCGGCGCCAGCATGTCGACGAACGAGCGGCCTTCTAGGTCGGCTGCCGCTTTGCCGAACAGAGCGGTGGCGCCGGCGTTGGCACTGATGACGCGGCCGTCGCGGTCAAGCACGATGATGCCGTCGGTCGCCACATCGAGGATCGATTTGAGCTCGCGGTTTTCGCTCTCGGCAGTGCCGAGCGTGCGTTCCGTTGCCCGCTGGCGCTCCTCGGATTGACCGCTGGTCAGGACGAGCGCAAGCGCGGACATGCCGTCCCACGGCACCGTGAACAGGCGGCCTTCGGCCGCCAGCTGATCGCCGCGCTGGGTCTTGATCGACAGCGGCTGTGTTACGCCGCCGCTATCGGCAAGCGCGTCAGCGCTCGGCTCGACAAAGAGACTGTTGGGGCCGCCCGCGGCGGCGAGCGCATTGAGATTTTCGTAGCCGCTCCATTCGAGGAAACGACGATTGGCATAGAGCAACGAGTCGTGGCGATAGACCAGCACGGCAATCGGAATGCGGTCGAGCAGCACTGGTTCGATGGCAGGGATCGATTGCCGCTCTGGGTTGGCGATTGCGCTGTTGGTCGCGGTCTCACGCGGCGCGGCAGTGTCGCCGGATGCTGCGTGCGCTTCTGCTGCAACGGCAGGGATGCTCGGCACGACCCGTTCCACCGTCTTGGGCGCATTGGGCGGCGTGGCGTCGGGGCTGATCGTGGCCGCAACAGCCTCGGCCGCCGCGGCGGCTTCGGCGCGGGATGAAGGTTGCTCAGAGGCGTCCGGCTGCTCGGCCGGAAGACCTTCGAACGTGCTCTCGGCGGCCGCGCCGGCTTGTGACGGTCCCCGCAGGCGTGATGTGAGTTCCTGCGCCAATTCGCGAAATGCCTTGCGTTCGACAGGGCTCAAACTGGGTGCTTTCGTTTCCGACGGCGGCCCGGAGCGGAATGGCACAACATTCGCCGAACCAGGTGGCACGCTCGATGCCGGTCGTTCGGCGCCTAGTGCTTCCTCGGCTGCGGCCACTGTGGCGGCCGCGGGTTTGGGCGGTTCGGCAGTTTCGGCCGCCGGTGCGGCGGCAGCCGTCGTGGCGCCGGTCGCATCGGCTTGCGGCGCCGCCACCGCGCCATCGCTGTCCTGGTGCGGCGCCTCAGTCACCGGCATGAAGCCGATCGGCCGCTCGCGGCGCACGCGCGTCAATTCGTTGATGCGGGCGATGTCGCGGCAGACGCCGAACCCGCGATAGCCGCGAAAGGTGCGGTCGCGATCGAACACGGGAAGCCCCGACAGCTCGATTGGCAGCCGCTCGCTCAATTCATCCACCGGCCAGTGCAGGACAACGCCGCTCCAGGTCTCGCGCGTCGCGATGGCGCGCGTAACAAGATTGTCGGGATCGAGTTTCAGCTCCGCGGCGATCTCGCTCCACAGCCGGCCGAACGCGGCCATGGTTCGTGGTCCCACAAGCTCAATGAATTCGTCCGAGCCGATGACGAAGCGGCCATCCGCGTCCATTTTCCAGACGAACCGCAAGGGATGGCGCCGTTCGCCCTTCGGCTCACCCTGCGCGGCGGTCTCGGGAGCCGGTTGCGACGGTGACGGCAGAGTTGTTGCACTTGATGGCGCCTCGCCAAGCGGCGGCGACGTTGCTTCAACGTGGTTTCAGGCGTCGGTGTCGCCGCCACGGACGCGGTTGTTTCCGGAGCGCGCGGCGCCGCGAGAGCTTCGGCCGGCAGCGCGGCGAGCGAGAGGACGAGCACGCGTGAGGCATCCTTGCCGAGCCGCGCGACATCGACCGGACCGACGTTCGAGGTTCCGCTCGCGCGACCCGGTCTCGAGGGCTTGGGCGGCGACCGCACCGACGCCGAGCGCGGACAGCGTGGAGGCTCCGCCAAGGCGACCTCGCCCCGCGTCGGTGGCATGCAGGAGCGTGCCATCTGGCGCGAATACCGCGACCGGTCGTCGCTCACCGTTCGCAAACAGGCGGCGGACACGCTCGGCGAGCGTCAGCGCCGGCCCCGCCGGCTCGGTCGCGGCAATGAGGACTGCAGCCGCACCGTCTGGGAAGCACGACGCGCGAGCACGCGCATGTCAGCGCCGCGTCCGAAGCCCGCACCGAAGCCGCGCAGCCGTTCGAGACGCTCTCGAGCGCCAGACGGCAAGGTGGCTGCGAGGCGGGCGATCTGTGCCGGCGGACGCGTCGCGCGTGGCGAACCGAAGCTTTCCAGCTGCGCTGGTGTTGGCGGCGCCAAAGATTGCCGCGCCGACCGCATTCGTCCACAGCATCCGCGATGCATCGGCACTCCACAACCACGCCGGCCATGCGCTCGTCGCCAGCGCCGCAAGCCGCGGATTGCGCAATGGGGCGAACTCTGACTCAACATTCGGCATGCGCCACGGAACTCGTTGCCTAAGGAATTCTTAATAGTGCGGGCCGTGTGCGGCGTCCATGGCGCGCCGCCGCTTCCGCTGCGGCCAAGGGCGGATAACCTTAATCCCGCCAAGGGCTAGCACGCCTGCGAAGTTTTGCGCTTGCACCCCAGCCGGGATTTCGCAGTAGGATCGCGCTACCGGTGACCAGGAGCAGACAATGGCCAAGGATCCGTTCGAGCAATTCGCAATTCCAAGCGAGCTACGCACGTTCGCCGAGCAAAGCGTCACCCAGGCGCGCAAGGCCTTCGATGGCTTCATCCAGGCGGCGAACCAGGCGATGGGGCAGTTGCAAGGCCAAGCCCAGGCGACGCATAGCGGAGCCGCCGAGATCGCGCATAAGTCGATGACTTATGCGGAACAGAATGTGGCCGCCTCGTTCGATTTCGCCCAGAAGCTGATGCACGCCAAGGACGCGGCAGAGGTGATGGGGCTGCAATCCGAATACCTTGGCCGGCAGATGCAGACGCTGTCGGCCCAGGTTCAGGACCTCGGCCAAAGCGCCGCCAAGATCGTTATCGAGTCGGCCAAGCCAAAACCGTAATTGCGCCCGCGGCCGCACCGGCATAGCTGTGAGAGTTCCTTATTTATTAATGATTTAGGTTATTTTTGTGCAATGCAATATTTTCTATTGCAATGCACCAGAATGCTGCTATATTAAGGCCCAGGAAGACCGCGCTTAGAAGTGTGTCGCGTTCGGCCGCGGGATTCACGAATTAAGGTCGTCGCGCAACGGGCGGCGAGACCCAGCAAAAAACAGTTCTCTCTCGAGACAGCCCAAGAGCAAGGACAAAAGTAAGGACACGTACCATGGCTGAAGCCACAACTTCGACTAACCCCAAAGCAAAAACCGGCAAGCCCGCGATGGGCGCGTTCGAGATGCCGAAATTCGAGATGCCGAAATTCGACATTCCGAAGGTCGAAATGCCGGCTGCTTTCCGCGAATTCGCGGAGCGCGGCGTCGCGCAGTGCAAGGACACCTACGAGAAGATGAAGGCCGCTGCCGAAGAGGCGACCGACGTGCTCGAGACCACGTACTCGACCGCAACCAAAGGCGCCAATGACTACGGCCTCAAGGTGATCGAGTTGGCCCGCGTCAACACCAATGCGGCGTTCGATTTTTTCGGCGAGCTGATCACGGCGAAGTCGCCGTCGGAACTCATCGAGTTGTCGAGCACCCATGCCCGCAAGCAGTTCGAGACGTTCACGCAGCAGGGCAAGGAGCTCGGGGCGCTGGCCCAGAAGGTGGCGACCGAGACGGCCGAGCCGATCAAGAGCGGCATGAACAAGGCGCTCAGCAAAGTCGCCTAAGCGGCGTTGTTCGGCGTCCCACTCGCATTCTTTTTGTGAGGGCAAGCCCGGGTTTCCGCCCGGGCTTTTGCTTGTCGTCTGCCGGCTTGCTGCATGCGGCCGGCCTTGCCAAACTGAGACGTTGCTCATAGGTTCCGCGCGCTTGCCGACCGCGGGCCCGTGCAGCTGTAGCTCAGTTGGTTAGAGCGCTTGACTGTGGATCAAGAGGTCGGTGGTTCGAATCCACCCAGCTGTACCAGCACACACACACCCGTTCAGCCACATCGGTCAGCCGAAATTGGGGTCCTGAATTTGGAACGGGCCGCATTTCGCGCCGCTGCCAAAGCGCTGATCGAAATCGACGGTTCCACCGTTCGCCGGAACGCGCGTCGGCGGCAAGCCGCGCGTATATTGATTGATGATCACGGTTTTACCGTCAGGCGTCATCGAGACTTTCACCGGCTCGAGCGGTTTACCCTTGTTCTCTGCGCTGAGATCAAGCGCGTAATAGCCGATCACGGGCTTTGCCAGGAGCCGCGCGAACGGCGGATTCAAAGCGATGGACTGCGGCAAGTAGAGCTCCATTTTCGCGGAGGGCCCTTCGCACCCAAGCACGCGGATCATGTAGGCGCCCTCGCCGGGATCGGCGGCGGCGGCAGAAAGCGAGAGACCCCCCACCAGCGGCAAAGCCAAAAATGCTGCGCGGACTACCATGACGCGATCTCCTAAGCCCACGGGCGATATCCCTGTTCGTGCGAATGAACTCTGCTTTACGTTCACTTGCCGGCGATCCGCTGCAGCAGCGGCAGCCAAGTTTGTTGCTCCTTGTCGACAAAGGCAAGAACCTGCTCAGGCGTCATCGCCCGGGAGTAGCTGCCGATGGCGCCGAGCCGCTTCTTGAACTCAGGGTCGTTCACGACTTTGGCCAAGTCGGCGCTCACCTTGCTGATGATCGGCCCGGGCGTGCCCTTTGGCGCCACCAAGACTTGCCAGCCGGTTGCGGTGAAATTCGGGATCGTTTCCGCCACCGTCGGCAGATCGGGAAATTCCGGCAGGCGCTTGGCCGCCGCGACGGCAATCAGCTTGACGGCACCTGATCTAGCCGACGCGGCGATGCCCGAGAAGCCTTCGATGATCATCGAGACGCGGCCGCCGACGACATCGCCGAGTGCAGGCGCCGGACCTCCGGTATAAGGCACCGTCAGGAACTTTACGCCTGCCCGCTCCTGCAGCTCTTCGCCGGTGAGGTGCGTGAGCCTGCCGATGCCCGTCACCGCAATGGAGATTTTGTCCGGCTCCGTCTTGGCGAGATCGATGAGCTGCCGCAGTGTGGTGATGCCAAGCGAGGGGTTGACCGCGATAAACATCGGATTCTCCGCCGTGAAGCCGATCGGCACGAAATCGCGTGGCAGCTTCAGCGGCAGATTTGGCGCGACCGTCGGCAGCGCCACGAACGTCGAGAGCGCAGGCATGAACAGGCTGTAGCCGTCGGGGGCGACTTCGGATGCCGCGCGCACGGCCACGCTGCCATTGGCGCCGGGATGATCGATCACCACGGCCTGCTGCCCCCAGATCTTGCTCAGCCCCTCGGCGACGAAGCGCGCGTCAATGTCCGGCGTAGCGCCGGCCGCCGCATCGGAGATGATCGTCACGGCCTTGTCCGGATAGGTGCCGAATTGGGCCCGCGCGGTGGAAGCCGCTGGCAATGTCAGCAGGCAGAGGCCGACAATTCCGAACCATTTCCGGCGTCGCTTCATGGCGTGTCCTCCACTGCTGGCGTTCGCTATTTTTCTCATTGAATGCCGCAATGCGGCATGAATCGAGCGGTTAAAACGTCGCAAGATACGGTGCGCCTTCCGCAGCGAACGATGACCGAGGCCGTTAACCTCAAAGGGAAATGCCCCATTCAGGTCCGCTTTACCTTAACACAATACGGAAGCGGGGCGGCGATGCAGCCTTAGCTATTCTCGACTATCAAGGTGAAGTGGGCCTTCATCCATTTCAGTGAATTTTGTGACACACGCGACGACATTGAAGGCGTTCAGGAATGCCGGCGTGGCAGTGGACGTCAGGCACGACGATATTGCGCGTCAGTCGGATGTCTCTCGCAAATTTCCGTGCGATCTTAATGTCTCCGTCCACATCGATCTCAGCACGATCGAAAGCGAATGGCGCCGTTTCGAGCAGGTTGCCGATTGCACCGCATTCCAGACGTTCGGGTGGCTCGCGACCTGGCAGCGTTTTGTCGGACAGCGTGAGGGCGTCGTGCCGGTAATCGCCGTCGGCGCCTTCGCGGATGGAGAAACCGCATTCATCCTGCCGCTCGCCGTCGAGACGCAGCGTGCGGCAAGACGGCTTTGCTGGCTGGGCCAGGAGCTTGCCGACTACAACGCGCCACTGATCGCACGCGACTTTGCGCAGCGCGTAACACCAGAACGCTTCGTCGAGACATGGCAGGAGCTGCGCGCACGGATGCAGCGCGATCCGCTGCTGCGGCACGATTGGATCGAGCTGGAAAAGATGCCGCAAACAATCGGCGACCAGATCAATCCTTTCACCTATCTGGGCGTCACCCTGAACGCCAGCGGCGCCTATGTCACGCATTTGGGCAGCGAGTGGCAGAAATTCTACCACGACAAGCGCTCGTCGGCGACGCGTCGGCGCGATCGCGCCAAGCGCCGGCACATGTCGGAATTCGGCGAGGTCCGTTTCGTCACCGCCGAGGACCGGGACGATGCCCGCCGCACCGTCGAAACGTTGATGGAGCAAAAAGCCCGGTCGTTCGCCCGTAAGGGAATTTCCGACATGTTTGCGCGTCCGGGGTGCCGGGAATTCTTTCTCGATCTCGCCTCGAATCCGCAAACACGGCATCTCGTTCACGTCAGCCGTATAGAAGTCGGAACCGAGTGGGCGGCGGCAAATCTCGGAATCATTTTTGGCGATTGCTACTATCATGTGCTGGCGAGTTTTGGCGACGGCGAGGCCGCCCACTATGGACCTGGGGCGCTCCACCTCCGCGAACTTCTGGCGTTTTCAATCGGACAGGGCCTGCGCCGTTTCGATTTTACGATCGGAGACGAGCCCTACAAGCTGGAATGGTCCGATGCCCATGTGACGTTGTGGGATTACTCCACGGCGGCGACATGGCGCGGCGCCCCCGCGAATGCTCTCTCGATCCCGCGACGGCAGCTCAAACGTTTCATCAAACAGACGCCGTTCGTATGGCGCTCGGTCTGCCGTGTCCGCGCTGCGGTTGGATCGCTGTTGCATCCGCAGGATTCTCGGCGGGAGCCGCACCGGACCGCTGCCGGCGCAACCGCGCCTGACCGCCCTGCGCTCGCCTGCGTGATGGGCGACATGGACCTGCTGCGACCGATCGCATTGGCGGGCTTGCCTTGCGCAGTCGTGACGCGACCGGGCGTTCCTTCGCTCTATTCGCGCTACACGCGGGCTCGTCTGCCCTGGTACGACTTTTCCAGCAACGCCGAGCAGCTTGTCGACAGCCTTGTGCAGTTCGCGCAAGCACAACCCGCAACGTCCGGTCCTGTTCTACGAAGAGGACGCACAGCTCCTCGTCGTCTCGCGGTTCCGCGAGCGGCTGGCGCCGGCATTCCGCTTCGTTATCGCCGACGCGGCGCTGGTCGAAGATTTGCTCGACAAGGCGCGGTTTTCAGAAATTAGCAGAACGCCACGGCCTGCCGGTGCCGGCGGCGCGACAATTCCACCCTGTCGCCGTCGAGCCCGACGATCTTGACCTTTGTTTCCCTGTCATCATCAAGCCGTTGACCCGGCTGGAGCGCTGGAACGAGCGCTTTGGCCTGCGCAAAGCGCTCGAAGCACAGAATGCCGACCAGCTACGCGCACTGTGGCCGCAATTGGTCGACCTCGGCACCGATCTTTTGGCTCAGGAACTCATCCCCGGCGGGGAAGCGCAGATCGAGAGCTACCATTGCTATGTCGATCAAACCGGCGCGACCGCTGGCGAATTCACCGGCCGGAAGCTTCGCACTTATCCGGCGTCGTACGGCCACACCACGGCGCTCGAGATCACCGATGCCCGTGATGTGCGCGGCCAGGGTCGCGCCATCGTCGAACGGCTCGGCCTGACCGGCGTCGCCAAGCTCGACTTCAAGCGCGACCCGCAAGGCAAGCTCCACCTGCTGGAGATCAATCCACGCTTCACGCTCTGGCATCATGCCGGCGCTATCGCCGGCATCAACATTCCGGCGCTGGTCTATGCTGACCTCACCGGATTGCCCCGACCGGCCATGGGGCGGGCGAAAGTGGGCGTGCGCTGGTGCCGCATTTGGAATGATCTTCCTGCCGCCAGGGCAAGCGGTGTTCCGCTTGCGACGTGGCTGCCTTGGGTTCTGCGCTGCGAAGCGAAATCGGCAGTGTCGTGGGACGATCCGATGCCGCTCGCGCGCGCCGCGCTGCATCGCCTGATCGGCCACGCGCGCAATGATGGCGGCTCATGAAGCTCGCGCTCATCTCCGACGTGCACGCCAACGTCGAGGCGCTCGATGCGACTCTCAACGACATTGCCCTACGTTCAGTTTCCCGGATCGTCTGCCTCGGCGATATCGTGGGCTACAACACCGAGCCCGGCGAATGCATCGCGCGTCTGCGGCGCGTGGATGCCCTCAGCGTCGCAGGCAATCACGATTGCGCGGTAAGCGGACGGATCACGACCGCGCAGTTCAGCAGGACCGCTGCCCGCGCCGTCGCCTGGACGCGAGCGCATCTGACGCGGCACGAACTCGCCTTCCTGAGCGCCTTGCCGCTCAAAGCCGATATCGGCGGAGCGCTGATCGCGGTGCACGGGGCGCTGCACCCTGAGACCGGATGCGAGACGGTGCGGCTCGACAATGATGCGCGCAGGATGCTGAGCTTCAAGGCGCTGATGGCGCATCCGTCCGGGGCGCGGATCGGCGCGTTCGGACATACCCATGACGCGGCGGTTTATGAGTACCGCAATGGCCATATCGCGCTGCGGCCCGAAGCGGAGGTTTGCCTCGAGGACGACGCCTATTATCTGATCAACCCCGGCACAGTCGGGCAGCCGCGCACGCTCGATCGCCGCGCGAGCTACATGATCGTCGATCTCGCGCAGCGAAGCGTGACACTGCACCGCGTCAATTACGATCACGCCGCGGCTTTGGCCGCCACGCGCAAGGCCGGGCTTGCGCCGCCCCTGGGCTTTATTCCGGCCCCGCTCCGCGCGATTGCGAAAAGCTTGCGTGTCGCGCCGCTCGGCCGTCCAGTCAGGAAAATCGCGATTTATCTCGGTCTTTGACCCGCCCCCTCGCTGGGCTGATTCAAATTCCGCCGCGCAAATAATCCGGAAGCCTAGCGCTCGATACGATCGAGATTCGCGGTCATCCGCGCGATGACGCGCCGGAACGAGGCGAGATCGCGCGACGCAATGTCCTCTTCGGCCTCCTCGGTGATGGTCCGTGCCAGCGTGAGGAGTTCGTTGCGCAAGCGCTTGGCCTTCGCGGTGAGCGATACCCGCACCTTGCGGCGGTCGTCTTCGCTGCGCACGCGATGGATGAGTCCGCTCCGTTCCATGCTGCGCAACGCGATCACCGTGGTCGGCTCCATCATTCCGACCCGCGCCGACAGCTCGCGCTGGGACAGGCCATCCGCGGTCCAGAGCACGCGCAAAAAATACCATTGGCCCCGCGTTACGCCATAGGCGGCGATGCGCCGTTCCAACAGCCGCTGGAAGGCGCGATGCGCATCGCGCACCAGATAGCCCGAACTCAGCCGCGGCGGGAACTCGATGGCGCGGCGGCGCGCGGGCGCATTGGCTTTCGGTGACGGCCGCGGCGGCATCGGCGTTGACAGACCCCGGTTTCCGATGCAGATAATACTTAGAAATCTATGCAATGGGAATGGATGCTTTTATTCGATCCGTCGTTGCATCTGCCGAGGAGATGAGCGCGATGCAAAAGCCGCTGCGCCAGGAACAACAAACCACCGCAACCCCCAACCAGGCTTTCGACCTGCGCAGCACGCTCGAGTGGCTGCGGGCGCAAGGCGAGCTGATCGAGACCGACAAGGAGGTCGATCCGGACCTGCAGGTCACCGGCCTGCAAAAGCACATGGATGGCGGCTGCCCGATCCTGTTCAACAACGTCAAAGGCAAGCCCAACCATCGCGTCATCACCAATCTGTTCGGCGACATGGCGATCATCAACCGCATGTTCGGCTGGAACGACGACGCCGAGCGCGTCCGCAAGCTCGCCCACGCGCTGTCGCATCCGGTGAAGCCGGTCGAGATCGCGCAAAGCGAAGCGCCTTGCCAGGAGCACGTCATCGAGAAGCCGCGACGACGTGAACGAATGGCTGGTGCCGATCCGACACACCACCTATGAGCCCGAGCTCACCGTCGGCTCCGGCATCCGCTGCGTCACCGGCGCGCAATTCGATGGCGGCTCCGACCTCGGCTACAACCGCATGAATTTCCGCTGGGGCAATGTCGGCACCTTCCAGATTTCGCCCGGCTCGCACATGTGGCAGGTGGTCAACAAATACTACAAAGAAGACCAGCCGGTGCCGATCACCATGTGCTTCGGCGTGCCGCCGGCCTGCACGCTGATGGCGGGCGCGGGATTTGACTACGCCGTGCTGCCGATGGGCTGCGACGAGATCGGCATCGCCTCGGCGGTGCAGGGCGCGCCGATCCGCCTCGTCAAGGCGCGTACGGTCGACGCCATGGCGCTGGCCGATTGCGAATTGGTGCTGGAGGGTTACGTCAATCCGCGCGACCGCCGCTTCGAAACCAAGGAAGCCGAGGATGCCGGCGTCCAGGGCCGCTATCACTTCCACCCGGAATGGGCGGGCTACATGGGCAAGTCCTACAAGGCTCCGACCTTCCACGTTACCGCCATTACCATGCGCAAGCCGGAGACGAAGCCGATCATCTTCGCGCTCGGCGTGCACATGCTCGACGACCACAACATCGACACCACGGTGCGCGAGGCCGCGATCTACGAGCTGTGCAACCGGCTGCAGCCCGGCATCGTGCAGAACGTGGTGATCCCGTATTGCATGACCGATTGGGGCGGCTGCATCATCCAGGTCAAGAAGCGCCATCAGATCGACGAAGGCTGGCAGCGCAATTTCATGGGCGCGGCGCTGTCGTGCTCGCAAGGCATGCGGCTTGCGATCGCGGTGAGCGAGGATGTCGATCCGTATTCGATGGACGACGTGATGTGGTGCCTGACCACGCGCGTCAATCCGCGCACCGATATCCTCAATCCGATCCCGGGCGGGCGCGGCCAGACCTTCATGCCGGCCGAGCGCATGACCGCGGGCGACCGGCAATGGACGGCTTCGAACACGCAATTCGAGGGCGGCATGGGCATCGATGCCACGGTGCCGTTCGGCTACGAGAGCGACTTCCTGCGGCCGGTGTACCCGGTCGACAAGGTGAAGCCGGAGGACTTCTTCTCGAAAGACGACATCGCCAACGCCAAGAAGCGGATGAAGGGCTGGGTGCACTCGCTGGCGCGGACGGGAAGGTGATTATCTTTCCTCCCCCGCTTGCGGGGGAGGCGGCGAGCGAAGCGAAGCCGGAGGGGGGTAGGCGATTGACCTTTGCATAAGCGAATTCGCCAAAAACTTATTGCCGGGAGTACAGAACGTTGCGATCAGGATCGGCGCTGTTGGCGGCGACGACGTCGCCGCTGACCCGCCGCCGTCCTTTGGCGACGCTATCGTCGGCTGCAGGCGAAACACGATAGATTCTTTTTGCATAATCCTTCATATCCGCCGCCGTCAGGCGTCGATCGAGAGACAAATCTCCGGAATCCACCGAGTTTGACAGGGCGTCGAGAAACGCAGCCGAATCCGTCGGCTGGAGATTCGGCGGCAGTTCTTCTCGAACAGGGTCCGCCCTGGGCCCTTTAGGCGGACCAGGTATTTCAGCTTGCGCAGTCCCGCGCGCATTGCTTGACCGGGCGCCAAAAACTGCCGCTGATCCTGCGGTCTGATATTTTGCCGGCACCTCGTCGCTAACGGGCTCAACGCCGGGTGTTTTGGGCGGATTGGGGAATTCAGCTTGCGCGGTCACGAGATCATGTTTGGCGGACAGCCTGGCGATCTCGCCTATGACGAGATGACGGAACTCCGAACTGAATTGTGCTCCCGGATGCGAGTCGTTGTTCGCGATGTATTCGATATTGCCGCCGACTAATTTCTTCGATCCCATTCCGCCAAAGGTCATCCAGGGATTTGGATTATAGACTTCAATCATTCTCCCGACTTTTCCGGTGACTCTCGGATTCCAACTCAGCATTGACGGCTGCAAAGCGATAATCAGATCCACGTATTTCGCCTTATTGGCGACAAAGACCGAGCTGTTCGCCCCCAAGCTGTAGCCGATGACCACGGTGCGTGTTCCCGGTGGCTGACGATCGATATCATCGACCAAAGCTGGCCAGGATTGATGCAGATACGTGCTCACTTCAACATCGGGCATCAATTTGAGCTCGGCGACCAATTCAACAAGTCCGATCGCGGGAAGCGGCCCAAACATGGGCCACAAAACGCCGACAAACGTCTTGGCATGGGCTGGAGCGCAGACCAACGAACAACTGAAGGCAACAGCGATTAATAGTTTCTTCACTTGCTACTCCCCTCGCCGCCGGCTTGCGCCAAGGCGTGCGCCCCGTGACGCAGGCGGCAGTCCGCCGGGCCTCACGCAGCGTCGCGCGTCGCCGGCGCAGCACCGGCGCCTCCTTGCGAGAGAAAACAAAACATTGCGCGCATTTATGGGAGGCAGATGGGAAACATTGCGGACGAAAAGGGGCCGCCGGTGCCTGCGCCGTCGCACTCGTTAACCGCGCGAGACAAGCATGGATTTCGCAAGGGTTCAGCCCATCCTTGCGGGTCCTTCGGCGCCTTGAAGACCGGCAGCACGGTGCCGCAGTAGCAAGCAAGTGGCCCGGTGCTACTTGTCGCTCCACCGCTGCACTAACGCGCGGCGGTCGAGCTTGCCGCGTTCGGTCTTCGGCAACGATTGGCTGATCACGATGCGCTTCGGCGCCTTGAATGCCGGCAGCACCGTGGCGCAATAACGCAGCAGCTCGTCGGCATCGGGCGCCGCGCCGGGCCGCACCACGACGTAGCTCACCACTTCCTCGCCGTATATCGCGTCCGGCACGCCGACTGTCGCGGCCTCGATCACCTCGGCGTGCTGCATCAGGCAAGAATCGATCTCGACCGGCGAGATTTTCGCGCCGCCGCGGATGATCAGTTCCTTTTCGCGGCCGGTCAGGGTTAAAAATCCGTCGGCGTCGAGGCAGCCGAGATCGCCGGTGCGGAAGCGGCCGCGGCAATGGATTTTGACGCCGCCGTCCTCGGCAAGATAGCGATACGGATGGTCGGCGAAACCGCCGACCTCGACGTAGCCGATCTCGCCGGGCGGCAGGCGCCGGCCGTCGGCATCGACGATGGCGAGGTCGTGATAGGCAAACGGCCGGCCAACAGTGCCGAGGCGCCGCTGTTCGCCGGGCATGGCGGCGATCCAGCTCACTTCGCTGGCGCCGCAACCCTGCGCGATCGGGATGCCGAATTGCTGCTCGAAGCGCTTCCATTCTTCCAGCAGCAGCGGCGCCGAGCTCGATGTGATGAAGCGCAATTTCGGCAGGTTGTCGCGATGCGCCGGCGCTTCGCCGTTGAGCAGAATGTTGATGGTCGTCGGATTGCCGGCGGCAATCGTCACGCCGTGGTCGCGCACATGGGCGAAGAAACGGCCGGCCGAAAATTTCTCGGCCAAGACCAATGTCGCGCCACGGTTGACGGTCGCAAGCGCGCCCAGGAGTTGCGCCGAGGCCCAGCTGAACGGGCGAAAATCGTAGAGCCGGTCTTCCGCCGTGATGCCAAAGCCTTCGGCCAGCGGGATCGATATTGAGCAAGATATTCGCGAAAATTCAAAATGACGCCCTTGGGCTTGGCGCTGGTGCCCGAGGTGAACAGGATCACCGCGTCGTCGTCGGCGCGCGCCGGACGCTGCGGCTCGCTCGGGGCGCAGCGCCAAAGCTCGGCGAACAACGTTTCCGGCTCGGGCGCATCCCAGTGGCCCGAGCCGCAGGCGCGGCGCCGAAGTCCCGGCCAGGAGGTCGTCGAGCGCGAGGCCGTCCTGGTAGAGAATGAGCTGCGGCGCGAGCCGCTCGAAGATATTGCCGAGTTGGTTGCGGTTCATCTCGACATGGATAGTGCAGACGGTCGCGCCGGCGGCCATGACGCCGAAATAGCAGAGCAGATGCTCGATCGCGTTATTGGCGAGGAGCGCGACCCGGTCGTTGGGGCCGAGGCCGCGCTCGCGCAGGAACGTGGCGAAGCGGCCCACGGTCTCGCGTAACTGGCCGTAGCTGAGGCTGCGGCCATCGTCGGCCGCATATCACCCACGGCTTGTCCGGAGCGCGGTGCGACGCGCGTACGATCCAGCTTTGCAACAGGTTTGAGCCGGCGTCTTCGTGCATGGTAGGATGGCCAAGGATAATTCCTTAGCATTATAAGCATTTCGCCGGTAACGCAAAACAACCGGAATGCAGAGCAAGGCCGCGGTGCAGCGAATGGCAAAGCCCAATGACATGCCCGACCCGATGGCGTCGCCGATCGGCGGCGGCACGGCGTCCACAGTGGGCTCCAACACCGCGCCGTTGCTGCCCTATCACGATCTGCGCCAATGGCTCGAAGAGGCGAAGAAGCTCGGCGAGGTGAAGGAAGTCGGGGGGCTTTCCTACCAGCACGACATCGGCATGGTCGCCGAATTGTCGGCGCACGCCGAAGATGCGCCGTGCTTCGTTTTCGACGACGTGCCGGGCACGCTGCAAGGCAGCCGCCTCCTGGTCAATTTCTTCGCCGGCAAGCGCAAGACCATGACGCTCGGATTTTCGACCGAGCTCAACAAGCTCGAACTGAGCGAAAGCTTCCGCGTCAATCACGCCGGCATGCTCAAGCGCATTCCGCCGCACTTCGTCGACACCGGGCCGGTGATGCAGAACGTCATGACCGGCGATGCCATCGACGTGACGAAATTCCCGGCGCCGCAATGGCATCCGCAGGACGGCGGCCGCTACATCGGCACCGGCTGCTACAACATCATGCGCGATCCGGACGACGGCTGGATCAATTGCGGCACCTACCGGGTCATGATCCACGACGAAAAATCGCTCGGCTTCTACATCTCGCCCGGCAAGCACGGCCGCCAGATGCGCGACAAGTACGCCGCGCGCGGCGAGCGCATGCCGGTCGCGATCGTCTGCGGCGGCGATCCGATGAGCTTCCTCATGGGATCGAGCGAAGTGCCGTACGGCGTGAGCGAGCTCGAGGTGATCGGCGGCATGCGCGGCCAGCCCGTCGAGGTGATCAAGGGCCCGGTCACCGGCCTGCCGATCCCGGCCAACGCCGAGATCGTGATCGAGGGTTTCGTCGAGCCCGGCAACGTGCGCGCCGAAGGCCCCTTCGGCGAATGGACCGGCTATTACGCCAGCGACTTAGCGGCCCGAGCCGGTGATCGACATCAAGGCGATCTATCATCGCAACGAGCCGATCCTGCTCGGCTGCGTGCCGCAGCGGCCGCCCGACGAAATTTGCCGCTACCGCGCCATCGTGCGCTCGGCGCTGCTGCGCGAGAATATCGAGAAGGCCGGCGTGCCGGGCATCACCGCGGCGTGGGCGCACGAGGTCGGCAACGCGCGGCTCTTCCTCGCCGTCGCCGTCAAGCAGCGCTATCCCGGCCACGCCAAGCAGGCCGGCCACATCGCCGCGCAATGCCACGTCGGCGCTTATTGCGGCCGCTACGTCATCGTGGTCGACGACGACATCGACGTGTCGAACCTCGAAGAGGTGATCTGGGCGCTGATCACGCGCTCCGATCCGGCGACCTCGATCGACATCATCCGCGGCGCCTGGTCGACGCCGCTCGATCCGCGCATCGAGCCCGAGCGCAAGGCCGCCGGCGACTTACACCAACAGCCGCGCCGTGATCGATGCCTGCCGGCCCTGGCACTGGCGCGACAAATTTCCGGCGGTCAACATGCCGTCACCGGAGGAACGCCGCGTGGCGATGCGAGAAATTCGGGCATTTGATGTAGAGCTGAAATCCTCATGAGTGAGAACTCACAATGGCCCGATCTGCCGCTCGCGGCGTGGAGCGACACCTGCGACACGCTGCAGCTGTGGACGCAGATCGCCGGCAAGGTGCGCCTGGCGCTGACGCCGCTGATCAATCACTGGTGGAACGTGACATTCCACGTCAATTCGCGCGGCCTCGTCGCGCCGGCGAACCCCTATCGGGACCGCACCTTCGACATCGTCTTCGACTTTGTCGACCATCAGCTCCGCATCGCGGCAAGCGACGGCCGCGTGGAAAGCTTCCCGCTCACGCCGATGCCGGTCGCCGATTTCTATGCCGAGTTCATGCAGCGGCTGCGCCGTCTCGATATCGACGTGCATATCTGGACCATGCCGAGCGAAATCGAGAATGCTGTGCCGTTCGATCAGGACCACACCCACGCGCAATACGATCCCAACTCCGTTTCACGCTTCTGGCAGGCGCTGCTTCAGTCCGCGCGGGTGATGAAGATATTTCGCGCGCGCTTCATCGGCAAAGTGAGCCCGGTGCATTTTTTCTGGGGCAGCTTCGACCTGGCGGTGACGCGCTTTTCCGGCCGCACCGCGCCGCCGCCGAAAGGCGTCACGCCGAATGTCGCAAGCTGGGTGATGGCCGAAGCCTATTCGCACGAAGTTTCGAGCTGCGGCTTCTGGCCGGGCAACGGCGGCTACGGCCGCGCCGCGTTTTATGTCTACGCTTATCCGGAGCCTGTCGGCTATGGCGACGCGCGCCTGCAAACGGCCGACGCCTTCTACGACAAAAGTCTCGGCCAATTCATCCTGCCGTACGACGCCGTGCGCCAGGCGCGCGATCCCGACGCGCTGCTGCTCGGATTCTTACAGGAGACCTATGACGCCGCAGCCGATCTCGCCAAATGGGACCGCAAGGCGCTGGAGCGAAGTGACAAGCAAACGGTGCCATCCGATCGTCCGATATAGCTAGTGGAGCGGATTTGACATTCGCCACTCACCTGGCGGCGGACTCGTGAAGCGAATGTCAAATCCAAAAGCTCCACTAGCACTTATACTTGCTAGTGGTCCTTTTGATTCTAACATTCGCATGAGAGGCTGCCGAAACCAGATGCGAATGTTAGAATCGGACCACTAGAGGAGCAAAATTCGATGCGGTTTTATGCCACTGGACCTTGCCTGCTGTTCGCGGCCCTGATTGCCGGCGCAACCGGGCTTGCGCAGCCCGCCGTCGCAGCATCTTATTGTCCGAATGCTGCGCACGCCAAACCGGCCAAGGTTCCGACGGATCTGATAGCGGCGGTCGCCAAGACATTTCAAATCGACGACGGCGCTGTCCGCGAGGCCGCCTATGTGCGCTGCGCCGGAGCAAAGCTGATGGGGTGCTATATCGGCGCCAATCTCGACTGCTTCAAAGCCCAGACAAGCCGCGCGCTGCCCGGGGCAACAGCGTGGTGTCGGGACCATCCGGGATCGCAGAACATTCCGATGGCGGCAACCGGCCACGACACGATCTATGAGTGGTCCTGCCGCGGCCGCCGCGCAGTAGCGGGCAAGGCCATGGTGACAGTCGACCCGCAGGGTTTCATTGCCGAGAATTGGAAAGAGATTCCCTAGGCTACCGACAACAAGATGAACACGCGGCAACGCGCGATCGCCATTGCTGCCAGATAATATCGTCGAGCGATGAAGCGCATCGCTCGACTTCCGGCACGAAGTACGCCGCCATCATGCGGCGGCAGCGGCTTGGGCTTTCTTCTCCAGCACGAAGTCGTAGTGCACGACGTAGAACGGCTCGTTCATGAGTTCGCCGCTCGGCGCTTTGCTGCCGGCCGGCATTTTTTTGAAATCGACGATCAGTGGCTCCTTCACACCGTAGACGGCGTCCTCGCCGATATATCTGTCGCCGGATTGGAACAGGTGCGTCACCAAGCCGTGATAGCCCGGGGCGTCGACGGCAAAATGAATGTGCGCCGGCCGCATGTGGCTTATGTTGGTGCGGTTCATCAGTTCGCCGATCGTGCCATCCATGGGGATGGTGTAGGAGACCGGCGCCACGGTGCGGATCAGGTAGGAGCCGTCGCCCTGCGAGCGATACAGGCCGCGCATCCACGGTCCGTCGACGTCGCGCTGGTCTTCATAGAGGCCCTCGCCGTCGGTCTGCCACAGATCGAGCGTCGCGCCGGCAACCGGCTCGCCGGAAAGTCCGCGTATCGTGCCACTGACAAAGCACGCAATGCCGGGCGCATTGGCTGCCATGTTGGCGCCGTTGCCCATCGGCGGGGCATTGGGAACGTGGAACGGGCCTTCGACGGTGCTCGGCGTCGCTCCGCTCTGCCGCCGGTGATTGATGGCGTCGACCAGCATGCTCACGCCGAGCACGTCGGACAACAAGATGAATTCCTGACGCTTCTCGTCGCACATCTGTCCGGTGCGGGTGAGGAAATCGATGGCCTTGACCCATTCCGCCTGGGTCGGCTCGATCTCGCGCACGAAGGCATGGACGTGTTTCAACAAAGCCGCCATCACCTGTTTGAGGCGCGGATCGGGAATATCGCTCCAGCGCTCGCGCACGACGTCGGTCAAAGTTTGTTCCGTGACATAGGGCATCGTATTCTCCTTGAATGTCTCGCCCGCGATACTCCCGCGCGAAAGTCATGCACCATAAGGTCGTGCACCATAAGGTCATGCACCATTGAGCTCGCGCCGCACCCGCGCGGCACCTTCGGCCATCGCCTTCATTTTACCAAAGGCCACTGCGCGCGGCAGGTATTTCATACCGCAATCCGGCGCCACGACCATCCGATTGGGCGGCACGAACGCAAGCGCCCGCCGGATGCGGTCGGCGACCGTCTGCGGCGTCTCGATCGTCATATCGGACAGGTCGATGACGCCCAAGATGATGGTTTTCGACGGCAATTCTTTCAAGACCTCGAGATCGAGCTTCGGCTGCGCCGCCTCGATCGAAATCTGCTGCGCCTTCGAGCCCTCGAGCTCGCGCAGAAACGAATAGCCCGACGGCTTGTCGTGCACAACGGCCGCATAGCCGAAGCACAGGTGCACCGCGACCGTGCCGCTGACGCCGTCCAGCGCGCGGTCGAGCGCCTTTAGTCCATATTGCCGCGCCTTGGCGGGATGCTGCTGCATCCATGGCTCGTCGATCTGCACCACATCGGCGCCGGCGGCGAACAGATCCTTGATCTCGGCGTTCACGGCGGCGGCGTAGTCCATCGCCACCGCCTCTTCGTCTTTGTAGTAGTCGTCCTGCGCCTGCCTGCCCATCGTGAACGGGCCCGGCACGGTCGCCTTGATCTTGCGATCGGTATTGGCGCGCAGCACCGTGAGGTCGCGAAGCTCGACCGGGCCTCGGCGCCGGATCGGCCCCACCACCCGCGGCACCGGAATAGGCCGTCCGCTCCTGTTGATGGTCGTGCCGGGCTTTTCGACATCGATGCCGTCGAGCGCGGTGGCGAAGCGGTTCGAATAGCTTTCGCGCCGCTGCTCGCCGTCGGTGATGATGTCGAGCCCGGCGCGCTCCTGGTCGCGGATGGCGAGGACTGTGGCGTCATCCTGCGCCGCCTCGAGCTTGTCCGGCGCGACCAGCCAGAGATCATCGGCGCGCACGCGCGGCACTTGCTTCGACAGCTTGTCGCGGTCGATCAGCCACTCCGGCTGCGGGTAGGAGCCGACGAGCGAGGTGGGCAGCAGCATTCAAGTCCTCAAATTCTTGCCCGGCTAATCATCCTCCCCCGCGATGCGGGGGAGGTGTCGGGCGGATGCTTACGCTTTCGCTTTTGCGTAAGGCCAGATCACGTCACCGGTTTTCAGATCGGGCGGCGTGAGCACAGTCTGGTAGCTCATGCCGCGCCAGACATCGAGGCCGGCGCCCTGTTTGATGCCGTGATACTGTACTTGCATCATGCGCGATTTCACGAACTCGCCATCCTTGTTGTATTGAATGTCGCCCATGATCGTCGGCATGGCATGGCTGTGCAGGTACTCGGCTATCTTGTCGTCGTTGAGGCTGTTGGTGCCCTTGATGGCATCGGCGAGCACTTCGAGATAGGCGTAGCCCCAGGTGCCGAGATAATAGCCAAGCGGATCGACGCCCTCGCCGGGCGCCCTCTTCTGATACTCGGCAAGGAAAGTCTGTACCGCGGGCGTCAGCAGTTGCGGCGACGGCACCCAGGTCTCGTAGTTCACGATGCCGTTGAGCAGCGGGCCGAGCTGGTTCTTAAACGAGGTCGCCTGCAATCCGACCATGGCGCCGCCGATCATTTGCGGCGTGTAGTTCAGTTCGTTGACGGCCTTCACCATGCCGACTGAATCGAGCGGATACGAGCAGATCAGCGCAATGTCGGCGTTGGTCGCCTGCATGGCGCGTACGATCGGCGAGAAGTCGGTCGTCGACGGCGGATAGTTCTTGTCGTAGGCGAAGGTGAGGCCGTACTTCTTGGCATTGATGCGCGCGCCCTCGGCGGCATTGTGCGAAAATTCGAGGTCGGCCCAGGCCATCGCTACGGTCTTCGGCTTGGGATTCTGCTGCGCCGCGACCTGAAAGAAGCCTTCGGTGAATGCCGGCTTGGTATCGGGCCCCGACGGCAGCATGGCGAAATACTTCGGATAGTGAAACTCGCTGTTCACCGCGAGCGCGAACAGCGAAATGAACACCTTGCCCTTCTGAATGATCACGGGCATGGCCGGCGCCGCCTGTGCGGTCGCATAGGGGCCGACGACGAGGTCGCATTTGTCGACGTCGAGCAGCTTTGTGTAGATGCCTGGGATCGTCGCCGGACTGGACTGGTCGTCGTAATAGATGATCTTGACTGGCCGGCCAAGCAAACCGCCGTTCTTGTTGGTCTGCTCTTCCCAGATTTTTGCGCCGAGCAATGCCTGCTTGCCGTTCGCGGCAAGCGGGCCAGTCAACGCCATGCCAAAACCGATCTTGATCGGCTCACCGCCCTGCGCAAAGGCGCGCACCGGGCCAAGTCCGGTCGTCACAAGCGCAGCACCGATACCGGTGTTGACGCTGCGTCGCGTTACGTGATCACTCATGTTTCCTCCAGAGCGCGGATTTTCGATTCTCGGCACCTTGGTCATGGCACCTTGGCGAACCGCCCTGGTCGGACATGACGCGACAGTGTCGGGTCACAAGATGCCCTGCTTTGGCGCTCGTGAAAAGAGAGTGACAGGGAGCGTGGCAATCTGCCCAGGCGACCGCTAGTAAGCCCCTCGGAGCGGGCTGCCAGATGGGCGAAGACGAGCCGGAAGCTTTTGGCAATTCGCCGCCGTTCCGGCGACTTTATTGGCAAGGCTCGCAGCGCCAAACCAGTCGCCGGCATCGTCACAGACGGTGAAAGAGCGCCTGCCCACCTGCCTCGCCTGCCACGGCGAGAACGGCCAGTCACAGAAACCCGACGTCCATCCCTCGGCGCTCAGCAGGCGTTCTACGTCACCGTTGAGCTGCTGATGTTCCGTGAGCGCATGCGCGTCGTTGATCCGATGAACGACATGGCGAAAGGACTCACCGACGACGAGCTGCGCAGCTTTGCCGATATCATCTCGAAGCTGCCGGCGCCGAAACCGGCCGAGGGTCCGGTAGACGAGGTGCGCATGGTGCGCGCCGGCGCCCTGGTTGAGAAAAATCGCTGCAACATCTGCCACACCGCAACTTTCGTCGGGCAGGACAACGTTCCCCATATCGCCGACCAGCGCGAGGATGACCTGGTAAAGGCACTGCGCGGCTACAAGGACAATTCCCGCCGCGGCTACGACGCCGCCATGGCGGACGTGATCGCGCCGATCACCGACGAGCAGATTCTGGATTTGGCGTATTACATCGCGCGGGTGAAATGAGTTCCCGATCCTCCACCTCGCCGCTGGCAATGCCGACCATGAGGTTGGCCAGTTGGGCCAGATCGCGCGGGCGTTTTGGCCGGTACGGATCACCCGCCCGCTGGCCGCTTGGTCAACTGGTAGGACCACCATGCAGTTGCTTTATTCCAGCTTTTAATGCGCAGGTTGCAAACTTCACAATCTTTATAGCCTGTGTCCTTGAATGGGCTGGTAAAGACCGTCACTCTGTAGACGGCCCCGCAACCGGGACAGGTATATTCACCGCCATCGCGGGTTCGCACGCCGGGTTTGGGGCTCTCCAGGGCCATAAGGGCGAATATGCGCCTTTTGGTCCGTCCCGCAAGTCGCTTCGTTCGCTGCCTTATTCAAAGGGACCCACTGCCAATAGGCCGCCCCTGCCTTATGAAGCCGTCTAGAGCATGCTGGGCTCACGGCCCGGGCGAGATGCAGATCGCCAAGCGAGACCATTTAATGCTGGCCTCTATAAACGAGTTTTTGCGGTCGCGCGTCCCGGCTGAAAAGCTAAGGACGCTCGGATTTAGGCTATTGATCGCATCTTTATTTGCCAGTGCCCTAGTGATTATTTTTGTGCCATCGGGGCTTACGGAAAAAGTATTATCCGCAATTTGCACATTCGCGATTATTCTAGGCATTTGGTTGGAGAAAATTGCAGATCCCCATTTGGCTGGCTCCCGACGACTTAGCGCCAAGCAACGGGCGGAAATATCTTCATCGCTTACCGGCGCGCCCTCCGCTTTGGTGCTGTCATTCGCAGACTCTTTGGTGCTGTCATTCGCACAGGGTGATGCCGAGGCGAGGTTATTCGCGGAGGATATCCGCGCCACATTGGTCGCGGCTGGTATCACTCCAAATTTGTCAGCTGTGTCTTCGAGCGAGGTAATGCCGGGCCTAAAAGTGCATCCCGCCAGCGAAAACGACCCAACCGCCAAAATCATCCTCTCGGCCTTCAGAAAGGCTGGGTTGGAAATTGAATTGGCCGCAAGGGCGCCATTTTTGATACTGGAAGTGGGCGGCAAACCCCAATCTGCCTTGGCTAGGCTGGAAAAGAAAATAACTCCGCGTGGCATCAATGACGAACAAGCGGAGAAACTCATAGAAAAGGTCAAGGAGTTTGCCGGAACACCCTTCGTAGTAGAGGCCGATCCGGCCGCCGAATATGCTTTCGTCACTAGGCTTATAGAAGTAGTCGGGCAAGCGGGCTGGAAATGGGTAAAATATCCGGCGGCGCTGACGACGCGGCCAATTGGCGGTTCCGCGGTATCGGATGAAAGCGGCGTCCAAGTGCGCTTTAACGGGGCGCATGGCGACAAACTAAGAGACCCAGCGTTCGCGCTGGCCGTTGCCCTAACGAACGCCTTTGGGGTCTCGGTATCCCATGCGATTGACCATGAGAACTCGCTTAGCCCCTCCCCAGAGGCCATACACGTGGAAATACGTAGAAATCCATAGATTACAATCAAAAGGCAAGTGAGTGCCGCCGGCCAATCACCGAAGCCCGTAGCAGGACATTGCCGGCTTTGTTAACTGGCAGATAATCGCCCGGCTCTCGCATGTCCGTTTTGGGCAGTAGAAAGCCGCCGTCGCCCAAGCCAGCGGGGGCTCATGTGACGGCCCTCCGCGGCAAAAAGCGACGACGGTTTCTGACAGTTTTGGTGGCTCACACCATTTATTTCTTTCCTGAGTCTAATGGCTTTTCGTGTCCTTTGCTGCATCGCGCGCCAACTCGCTCAACAGCTTTTGCGCTAACAAAACCTGTGCATTTTGATTGATGCACGCGCCAAGATCGCCATAGGGGGCACTCTTATAGCCGTATACGGAATTGACAAGGATTGACCTGCCATCCGATTTGTAGGAGCCCTCTATCTGTTTCTTTAGAGATTCGTCGTGGAAAGAGATCTGGTCGGTCGCCATGTGTGCACTCCTCTCTGTTGGTGTTGTTGTATCCCAATCTCAGCGCCTATCATAGCGCAAAATGGCCAGTGATGCCGAGCGGCGATCTAATTGCGCCACAGCAAGGCGATCTTATTGCGCCACAGCAAAATGGAATGCTCGACTTCCGTTTGGGTCAAACGCGTCACCGCCGGCGCAGCGCCAAAAACGCGACGATTTCCCTGGCCTCGCTGAGGTTTCCCTGGCCCTCGCCAATTTGAACCGCGCCGCGTGGCCACAGAGGGCCACAGAGGCAGCCCCCATTGAGTTTCCGCGGCCCGAATGCAAACCCGAAGGGCGGCGCTATCGAATCGTTTTTGACGCTTCAATTGTCGTGCTCGGGCTATCGATCATCTGCTTTATGAAAGCAATGGCGGCTTCTGGCGTTGGGTGACCGGAGGGCGTGGCAATGTACTCAGCATCGGTGTCGTCGTGATCGCCAGCACCGGGCCGCCGCCGAACCGTCTTCTTGGTCTCGGCCAACCATAGCCCCGACCATTCCTGATACGCGCGGATTCGAAAGCCCTTATAGAGTTCCATTTGGTCCATGTCGGTTTCTCGTTAGTTGCCTGGCCGTTTTCACCAATCCCGCCCACTAGGCGCAATATTGGAGATTTTATGCCTGATTTTCAGATTTCCGAGGAAGAAATTGAACGTTTAGTCCGTCGAATACCGGCCGCGCAGTAGCCCCCGACCTCGCCCCATCGTCCAGCCCGAGAGCGGAGGCCACGCCCATTCGGCTCACCTCGAGTCACTGCTGTCCCGGCATTGCAACAAAAAGCGCCGCTCGACTTCCGACATAAGTCATAACAGCGGACGTGGCGGCTCTAATTTGCGATGTCCGCTCCTCCCCCGAGAGCCGACATTACCTGCGCGTTTGAGAAGTCTCCGCCCGAACGGGCCGTAATAGGCTCCGAGTTTGGGAAGCCGATCGCCTTCACGCGTTCTCATAAAGCGCCGCGGCGCGCACATCGTCTTCGATCATCCGCCAGATATGATCGACCAGCGGCGACGAACTCCGCCGTCCGCTTGATCTCCAATTGGCGCGGCCGCGGCAGTGCGATCTTGACCTCCTCCTGCAGCCGGCCGGGCCGGCGGGCAAACACCAGCACCCGGTCGGACAGGAACACCGCCTCGTCGATCTGATGGGTGACGAACAGCACCGTCTTGTGGCCGCGCTCCCAGATGCGCAGCAATTCGGCCTGCATGATCTCGCGCGTCTGTGCATCGAGCGCCGCGAACGGCTCGTCCATCAGCAGGATTTCAGGGTCGATGGCGAGCGCGCGGGCGAGGTTGACGCGCTGGCGCATGCCGCCGGAAAGCTGGCGCGGGTGGTAGTTCTCGAAGCCTTCCAGCCCGACGAGCTTCAAAAGCTCGATCGTGCGCTTGCGGTCGGCCGGGCCGATCGCCCCGGCCACCTCCCGGCCGATGATGGCGTTGGCGAGCACGGTGCGCCACGGCAACAGGCTGTCGTTCTGGAACACGAAGCCGCGGTCGGTGCCGGGTTCGCGCACGACGCGGCCGTCGAGCACCACGTCGCCCGCGGTCGCGTGTTCGAGGCCGGCGACGATGCGCAGGAAGGTCGTTTTGCCGCAACCACTCGGCCCGACCACCGAGATGAATTCGCCGCGGTCGATCTTCAGATCGATATTGCGCAGCGCCTCGAGGTCGCCGAACCACTTACTCAGATGGGAGACCGTCAGCTTGGGGGCCAATTCAACCTCACAACTCAGTCTCGCGTCCACGGCACGAGCTTGCTTTCGAGCCAGCCGAAGCCTGCCGTCATCACGATACCGGCAACCGCCAGGATGACGACACCGGCAAACAGTTCGGGCATATTGAAGGCATCGGCTGACTGGCTGATGAGGCGGCCGAGGCCGGCGCGCGAGCCGAACAGTTCCGCCACCACGACGCCGATCAGGCCGCGGCCGATGCCGAGTTTCAGCCCGGCAAGGATGAACGGTACGGCCGACGGCAGCGCCACTTTGATGAAGATTTGCCGGCGCGTCGCACCGAAGCTGCGCAGCATCTCGATGAGCCGCTCGCTGGTCGTGCGCAGTCCCGCCTCAGTGTTGATGGTGACCGGAAACAACACCAGGAAAATCACCACGATCACCTTGGACCAGATGCCGATGCCGAGCCAGAGGATGAACAATGGCGCGAGCGCGATCGTGGGTGTGGCGTAGAGGCCGGAAACCCACGGCTGCATCGCCTGCTTGATGGTGATGCTCGACGCCATGCCGAGACCGAGCGCAATGCCGAGGGCGCTGGCGATGACATAGCCGATCGCGAACTCGGCGGCGCTGACGCTGGCGTGATGCCAGAGCTCTCCGGTCACGGCAAGATTGTAGATAGCGACGGCGATCTGTGTCGGCGACGCGAGAAACAGTGCATTCGCGATCAAGTAGCGGCTCACCACCTCCCAGATAACGAGACCACCAACGACCGACACCGTAGCGGCAAGATAGCGCCGGCGAATGACGCCGAAGACGTGAGCCAACAACGCCGGCTCCGCCTGCCGCTGCTGCGGCGGGGCCGCGCTCTTGATGCCTTCGCTCGACGCGCTCATGGCCGGTCCGATGCTTGTTCAGTCGGAAATCCGAGTCACGCCCGGCAGCAGCAGGCGATCGATGTTGAAATTGGCGGGAAGATCGCCGAGATCCTGCAATGCTTCGATCACGGTGCCGACTTTTTTCTTGGAAATCTCGCCGGTCGGCTCGAACAGATTCCTGTCGTGGAGGAAGGCGTAGGCCTTTTCCACCTCGTCCTCCTCTATCTTGCTGGTTGCCATCTGTATTTGGACTGCGCCTTGCCGGTTCGCGGGATCATCGAACCAGGCAACGCCCTTGTTGTAGGCGCCGAGAAAACGCTTCAACAGGCCGGTGTTCGCCTCTGCCCAAGGCCTATTCACAGCCATGCCGGCAAACGGCATGCCAGGCAAGACGTCGAAGGTGAAGCCGAGATTGCTGTAGCCCGCCGTCTCGGCGAAGAAATTGAACGGCATGGTCAGCAGTGCAGCATCGACCGCGCCGGATTTCAACGCGGCAAAGCGCGCGCTGGTGGCGCCGGCGAACACGTAATCATAATCGCCTGACTTCAATCCGTGCGGCGCCAGCATCCGCTCGGTGAAGATGCGCGTAATGTCCTTGGCGCCCCCGACGATGATGGTCTTGCCTTTGAGGTCTTCGATCCTCTTGATCTCCGGCCTGGCGAGCAGCGCATAGGGCGGCGCCTGGATGACGACGCGCACCAAAGCGACCGGCGCCCCTTTGTCGATGGCGCGGATCGGATCGACCATGCCGGCGCTCGGCGCCACGCTGTACGACCCGGCGGCAAGCTGCTGGATCACCGAGGCGTTCGACTGCGCGAAGACGAGATCGATCTTGATGTTCGCGGCGTCGAAGTAACCGTTCTTGATCGCTATATGCAGCGGCCAGAGATTGGCCGAGGTGGCGTCGACCGACCCGACCGACACGGTATCGGCGGCTTGCGCTGTGGGCGCGACAGCCGGCACCGCAATCAGCAGCAACATTGCAAGGAGGCCGGTACGCATCATGACCGTCATCGTCGCGTCAATCCGTCATCTGCGTGACACCCGGCAAATTCATTGCTTGCCGGCGTGGGCGCGGTAATGCCGGGCAATCTCGGTGCCGGTCGCTTTCCACACGCGTCCGTGCTGGCTGATGTATCGCAGCGCGGCGTCGAAAGCGTCGATGCGGTGCGGCACGCCGGTAAGATAGGGGTGGATGGCAATCGCCATCACGCGGCCTGATCGCGCGCCTTCGCGGTAAAGCACATCGAACTGCCGCCAAATCATGTCGCGGAATTCATCGGCGGTACGGTGAAACTTCTCGAATACCGGCTTGTCGTTGATCTCGTGGCTGTAAGGTACGCTGACGAGGGTTTTTCCCCCATCGAGCGTCATGACGTAGGGCTGGTCGTCGTTGGTCCAATCGCAGACGTAGTCGCAACCCTCGGCGGCGAGGTGATCGAGCGTGTCCCAGGTCTCCTGCAGGCCCGAGCCGAGCCAGCCGCGCGGCCGCGCACCGGTCTCGCGCTCGATGGTCGCAAACGTGTTCTTGATGATGCGCGGCTCGTCGCCCGGGGGCGCGGCATTGAGCCGCCGCGTGTTGCTTTCGCAATGGCCCATCCATTCCCAGTTGAGCTCGTTGCCGGCTTCGATGATTGCCGGATGCTCGGTGCACAATTCGCTGTTGAGCGCCACCGTGGCGCGGATGCCATGGCGGTCGAGCACCTCCATCAGCCGGAACACGCCGACGCGGTTGCCGTAGTCTCGCGACGACCAAGTCGGAACGTCAGGCACCGGCACGCCGGTGCCGCCGGATCCTGGCGGTACTTTCTCATCGAGCGCAAAAAACTCGATGTTCGGAATGACCCACAGCGCGACGTGAGCGCCGTCCGGCCATTGCAGCGGCGCACGATGGATGATCGGCGAATAGGGAAACGGACCGTAGCGGGCAGGCTTCATTGTATTTCAGCTCGCCTTTTTTACGGCCGGATTCTTGGCGAGATGGGCAATCACCTCGTCGAGGTGCATTACGTCGGCATATTTGTGATGGAGGTCGAACAGGTTCACCTTGTGCGATAGCGCGCTGCGGTCGAAGCAGCATTCCTCCACCAGCACGACATGATAGCCGTGCGAATAGGCGTCGACGGCGCTCGCGCGCACGCACCCCGACGTGCTCTCGCCGCAGACGATCAGCGTCTGGATGCCGAGCTGGGTGAGATGCGCGGTGAGCGGCGTCCCATAGAACGCGCTGGCGCGCTGCTTGGTGATGACCACGTCGCCGGGCTGCGGCTTGAATTCCGGCCTGATGACGTAGTCGGACGCGTCAAGCGACGGTTTCACTCTTTTGGTGGCGCCGACGAAGGCGGGGCGGCTTTCGCTGCGCATGTCGCCGGTCGAATAGAAGATCGGCAAGCCTGCGGCGCGCGCGGCGGCGAACAGGCGCTTGGTCGGCTCGATGGCCTCATAGGCATAGTGCCCGCAGGCATTCGGATAGTCCTTGGCAATCTCATGGGGCGGGTGCGCGCCGCCACGATAGACCAGATCGTAGAGGTCGATCGCCAGCAGCGCCGGAGCCGGCCCAACATAAGTCTTGCGCTGGTAGCAGGAATAAACCTCCAGAATATCCGGCGTGACAATGTCCTTCCAGCAGTGGTCTTCGAAATCGCTGCTCATGCGCCTTGCTCCTGCTTCGGCGGCCTGCCAACCTGCTGCCCAACTCTTGGTTGAGGCACCATTCCCCAGGTTTGCCCATGTTGGCCAGCCGACACGATACATTCAATTGCGCCAGGCTAGAACCACCCATCGGTCCGTCGACTAACGGGGTTTTGTCGCAACGAGGCAATAATTACGCTGCCAGAATTGTTATTTCTCATTGGAATTGGATCGGGGTAAGCTTGCATACTGCCTGACGCGACGACTTCATGCGATGGGATCAGCCATCCGTTGGCAGGCGCCGCATTCAAGTGGAGGACGAGCATGATTGCTCTTTCCATCAACGGCAAATCCTACGACGTCGATGTCGAGTCCGATACGCCCCTGCTGTGGGTGATCCGTGACACGATCGGGCTCACCGGAACGAAATACGGTTGCGGCATTGCCCAGTGTGGCGCCTGCACGGTGCACATGAATGGCGTCGCCACGCGCTCCTGCCAGGTTCCCGTCGGCACCGTCGGCCGCAAGACCATCACAACAATCGAGGCGCTGGCGGAGAACGGCAAGCTGCATCCCGTGCAGCAGGCTTGGCTCGACCTCGACGTGCCGCAATGCGGTTATTGCCAGAGCGGCATGATGATGGCGGCGGTCTCGCTCCTCAAGGACAAACCAAAGCCGACCGACGCCGATATCGACGCGGCAATGACCAATATCTGCCGTTGCGGAACCTATCAGCGTATCCGCGCCGCGATCCACGCCGCGGCCGGCGCTTAAGGGACACGCAACCAGCCATTCATGCGCACGCAGCGCCGCCCGCGCAACTGCACGTCCGCCATGTCACCCCATCCCTAATGACTACGACGCGCCGGAGCTCGTCGACCGCGAACTTTTTCTGATGTCCGCGGCATGACGGCGGAAACGCGCGCCGTTGCTAGCCTCCCCTTCGCGCCGTATGGTCCCGCAACAAAAACCGTCGCAAGGACCAACTCGATGAACGAGGTCACCGCAAAACCGGAAACCCAACAAAGCTACGCCAAGAAGGCCTGGCAGTCGGACGTCATCGTCGATCTGATCAAGCACTATGGTTTTCCTTACATCGCGCTCAATCCGGGCGCGAGCTATCGCGGGCTCGCATGATTCGCTGGTCAACTACGGCGGCAATCAGCCGCCGCTGCTGCTGTGCCAGCACGAGAAGATCGCCGTGCAGATCGCTCACGGCTACGCCAAGGCGACCGGCAAGCCGATGGCGGCGATCGTGCACGATGTCGTCGGCATGCTGCACGCCACGATGGGCATCTATTACGCTTATATCGATCGCTGTCCGGTCTTCGTCATCGGCGCGACCGGACCGATGGACGAAAGCCGGCGGCGACCGTTCATCGACTGGATCCACACCGCCAACGTCAACGGCGAGCAGCTCCGCCACTATGTGAAGTGGGACTACCAGCCCGCGAGCATCGCGGGCGTGCCGGACTCGTTCGCGCGCGCCTATGCGGCGATGATGACCGAGCCGCAAGGCCCGATCTATATGTGCTACGACGCCTGGCTGCAGGAGCAGCCGCTGACGAAAGACGTCGCGCTGCCGAAGCCGTCGGACAGCAAGGTGCCGGTGCCGATGGCGGCCGACTCCAAGGCGCTCGAAGCGGTCGCCGAGCGCCTGCTTGCCGCGAAATTTCCTGTGCTGATGGCCGAGTACGTCGCGCGTAGTGAAGGCGGCTTCGACAATCTCGTCGCACTCGCCGAGACAGTCGGCGCTGCCGTGTTTGACGTGCACGCCCGCCTCAATTTTCCCAACCGGCACAAGCTCAATCTGAGCTGCGAAAAGGAAATCTTTCGCGACGCCGACCTCATCCTGTCGCTCGACACGCGCGACTGGGAGAAATCGACACACTTCAACGACCGCACCACGCGCCAGGTGGTGCCGCACTATCCGCCGAACTGCGAGATGATCGAAATCGGCTTCGGCGAGATCAACTTGAGCAAATGGTCGATGGATTACGCGCGGATGCCAATGTGTAGCCTGCGCGTGCTGGGCGATACTTTGACGGCCATTCCCGAACTGACGCGCATCTGCCGCGAACGCATCGGCAAAAGCTCGGCGCTCGCCAAGACGGTGACCGAGCGCACCAAGGCAATTGTAAAAACGCACGATGACCTGTTCACGGCATGGGCCGAGGAGGCGAGGAAGGACTGGGACGGTGTGCCGATCACGCTGCCGCGGCTCGCGAGCGAGATGTGGGACGTGATCAAGAACGAGGACTGGGTGCTCACCGCCTGCACGCTGCAGGATTGGGTTTACAAGCTGTGGGACTTCGACAAGCCTTATCGCCACGCCGGCCAGGCGCTCGGCACCGGCACGCAGATCGGCGTCTCGCTCGGTGTTGCGCTCGCCCATCGCGGCACCAACCGGCTCGTCGTCGATATCCAGCCCGACGGCGACCTGATGTTCGATGCCGGCGCGCTATGGAGCGCCGCCAAGAACGACATCCCGATGCTCATCGTCATGTACAACAACCGCGCCTATTACAACGATTGGGAGCACCAGATCCGGGTCGCCCATCAACGCGGCACGCCGGTCGAGCGCGCCTATATTGCGCAGGACATTGCCGGCCCGAGCCCGGATTTTGCCACCATGGCCAAGAGCATGGGCTGGTACGCCGAAGGGCCCATCGAGAAGCCCGCGGACATCGCACCGGCACTGCGCCGCGCGATTGCGCAGGTGAAAGCCGGCAAGCCGGCACTGCTCGATACGGTGGTCAGGCCGCGGTAAGCGATCGCGTCGAGGCCGGTCACCAGTAGCGTCCGGTTCCGCCAACTACAAGGGTGGCGATACCGAGCATCAAGTTCACCGCCACGATCACGCGAATCTGGTTCAGCTGTTTCGCCGCATCCGGCAGCGCGCCCCGATCCAAGGCATCGCGGAATCGCCGCCACGGCGCCGACACCAGGTGCAGGAACAGGAGTATCATTACGATGCCCAATGCCTGCATCAGGTTCAAGAAATAGGCGAAAGCCATGCCGCCGACCCAGAACGCGGCGGCAAGAATATGCACGGCAAGCAGCAGCGCAAGCATATGCCAATCCTTCGCGCCCGCCGGGCCTAACTAATCCCCAGGCTCGTGAGGCGTCGGCCAGTTGTGCTCGAACTTTACCGTCTTCACAACTTCCTTGACGACGCCGCAGAGCGGCACGCTCATGCGCAGGTGGTCGGCCTCCTTGAGCACAATGGTCATGTCCTTCTCGGCCCACGGCATCGGCTGCTCCTCGATGCGCGACGCCAGCGCCCAGTTGCTGGCGCTCGACGCGACCAGCGCCTCGCGCAATGCATCGCGTTCGACACCGAGCTTGTTGCCAAGCTTAAGCCCTTCGTCGTTTGCCGAGATGCAGGCCCAGAGGATCAAGTTGTTGACCATCTTACCGACCTCGCCAGAACCGAGCGGGCCAAGGTGAAAGACGGAATCGGCGAAGGCCGCGAATACCGGACGGCAGGCGTCGAACGCGTCCTTGTCGCCGCCGCCCATGATCAGCAGCTTGCCGCGCTCGGCCGCCTGTTCGCCGCGGCAGAGCGGAATGTCGAGTAGCTTCACGCCGGTACGATCGGCGCAGCGCCGCGCCAGCTTCCGCATGGTAGCCGGTGCGACCGTAGAGGCGATCGCAATCACGCTGCCGTCGGCCGCGCCGGCAAGCACGCCGTTGTCGCCGAACATCACCGCCCTCGACTTCCGAATCGAAGCCGACCGCGATGATGACGAGATCGCTCGCCGCGGCCACCCCTTTCGGCGAGTTCACCGCTTGGATGCCAATGCCGGCTGCGGCTTTGAGGGCAGGCAACGCCACGTCGTAGCCGGTCACCGTGAACCCACGCTCGCGGATGAGCCGCGCCAACGGCATGCCCATCTTGCCGAGCCCGATGATACCGATATTGCGGATGTCTTTCATGGAATCATTCCCTCTTGGGCGCGCCGGAATTTCGCTTCGTGGCAACCGCTCAGGCCGATATTCGCTGGTCGGGAGCGACCACCACGCCGTCGGTGGTCATCGGAATGCCGTCGAGCGAGACCGAACAATCCGCCATCGGAATGTCGATATGGCAGGCCGAATGATTCGAGCCGCCGACTTCCGCATTCGGTCCTGTCGAGAACAAAAAGTTACCGCTGAACGATCGGGAATCCATGCCATGGGACTGGACCTTGTCGCGCAGTCCGAGTGCGCCCCAACTGGCCTTCGGATGAAGCCCCCAGCCGACATGCGACACCCCGAACGCAGCGGGGTCGTCGTACGATTCGAGATGCTTGCGAAGATACTTCGCGTCGAATCCGCCTTCGATGCGCGTGATGAAACCGTCGCGAATATCGAGGACGATCTTCGACTGCACGTAAGCCTTGAAGGGAAACATCATGTCGCCAGCATCGATGACGACGCGGCCTTGGGACGAGCCTTCGTTTGGCCAGGTCGCGACAAAGCTGCTCGGCCAATGATCCCAGTGGCCCGGCTCGTCTGAGTAACCCCACTGCGGCAGGACCGTGAATTGGCCAACCGCCATCGCCAGATCGGTTCCGGCCTGCGATGTGACCGTCATCGTCTTGGCTGCCTTGAGCCGCTTCTCGGCCGCCTGGACGCGACGCTTGTCATCGGGGCTCGGCATCAAACGGGCGAGCATGTCAGGCGGCTCGATGACCATCAGCATACGCGTTCTGGCGGCGAGTATTTCGAGTTGCTCGGGGGAATGCAGCAGCCCCATGAGGTCAAGGACCATGTCGACCTGCTTGAGAGTCTCGACCACGATCCGATGACCGGTCAGCGGCGTGATGCTCACATTGGCGCGATGGCCGAGGCCGCCGCCGGCGCTGCCGGGCGGCACGTCGATCCGGCAAACCTTCGCGCCCATCGCCACCGCAGCGCGGATCGCCATATCGATATTTTGCGGCAGGCTCGTTTCGCCGGTCAGCACCGCGATATTTTCTCCGGCCTTGACGCGGCACAATTGCAGCACCTCGCGCCACATGGCGAGCCTTTGATCATCGCCGACCGGCATGGCTATGCCTCCTGGTTTCGCTCTTGTTTAGCAGCGGCATTCCCGATGCCCATCGTATTCCAAATCAGCCGGCAAATGGCGGAGCGTGGATCATCCAGAGCGGCGCGCATGCTGAAATGATCGGTGTCCGGAATGACGCATGAAACGAGTTGCGGCATATGCGGACGCCAAGTGTCGGCATACTCCTTCATCTGACGGATGTACTCGTCGCCCTCGTTTGCACCGATTGTGAGCAGCAGCGGCGGCGACGTGTCGCGCGGCTTTTGGCGAACCGGGCTGAGGTCGGCAACATCGCGTTCGCTCAGGCCGAGCTTCTCGTTGACGAAGCTCAGACGGACTGGCTCAAGGTCGTAGAGACCGCTCAGGCTCGTCACGCCTTTGATCCGTCCCGGCACGGCGTCCGGGTCGGTCAGAAGGTGCACGGCAAGGTGGCCACCCGCCGAATGGCCGGTGATATTAATCTGCTCCGGATCGCCGCCGTATTCGCGAATATTGGCAGCAACCCAGCGCAATGCCGCGCGGCACTGGCGAACCTGCTCCGCCATGCGGACGCTTGGTATCAGGCCGTAATTGATCACGATATTGACGAACCCGGCGCCGACGAAACCGAGCGCGACGTAGGAACAGTCCTTCTTGTCGTTGCTGATCCAATAGCCGCCGTGGATATAAATCTGGACCGGCGCCAGGCCCGATGTTTGCGGCCGGAAGATATCGAGGCGTTCAGCCGCAGCCGGGCCATAAGGCACGTCGAGCACGCAGGAGATCGTGGCGCGCGCGCGTTGGCTCTGCTCCGCCCAGCGCGCGCGATAGGTCTTCAATGCGTCGGCGGGAAATCTTGACGGCGTTGTCGTATTCGCGATCGAGCGTCGCGCGGTCGTAGTGGCGAAAAACAAAGTTCATGAGCCACCTCCCGCAAAATCGGAGCCACGGATTGCTATCTTAGATTCCGTACCGCCACGGTTGAAAATCGCCGCATCTGCGTCTTGCGCTGCATTTCATCGGCAAACTAGGACATCGCCTGAAACGTTTGCAAGAGAATCATCCGCAATCCCAATATGCCGTTTTTGCTTCGCCGGCCGGATGCCCGGCGCGCGCTTCAATCTTTGACGTCGCGCACCGGCGTCTCAGGCGTGAGGCCGCCGCGGCGGCGCGCCAAGGTCTCCTTGCCGGTCTCCTCCCATTTGCCCGCGACGGCGCGGCCGGCATAAGTATCCCACGCGGCATCCCAATCGCCGAGCGAATAGCCGTGCCACGGCGGCTGCGGCGTCAGCGCCGGCAGGCCGAGTTCCTCCCACATCGTGCGCGCGTGTTCCATGAACTCGCGCTTCGGCAGCGCCAGCGGCGGCGCCGCCTCCTTCAGCGTGGCGTCGATGAGCATTGTCGACTCCTCGCGTCCCCCTTCCGCTCCCTCCCCCGCGTGCGTGGGAGGGAAGGGAGGGAGATTTCGGGCCGTGCCCGGCGGCGCGATGGGGCGCGATAAACACGTCTTCGATCGGGTTGGCGCGATAGGCGAGCGACCAGAATACGGCGTTGGGATTCTCCGGATCAATGTCCTCGCTCACGGCGATGACGTATTTGCCGCAATCGGCCTGCAGCGTTGCCGCGCCGTGCAGCGCCCGCCAGACTTCCGTGCGCGGCACGCCCGGCGCGAACTGCACGAATATGATCTTGCGCAGATTGCTCAGCGGCTCGTGCATGACCACCCGGCGCACGCCCTTGATGGCGAGCGTATCGCGCAGATGGGCGAGGAAGCGCGGCTCATAGGCGACGCGCTTCATCACGCTCGACTTGCTCGGCGTCACTTCGCTGAGCACAGAGACATAGACCGGCTTGCGCCGGTGCGTGATCGCGGTGACCTGCATCGACATGTTGTAGTCTTCGAGCGCGACATGGCCATGGCTTTCGCCGAATGGCCCTTCGGGCTCGAGCAGTTCGGGGTCGATCAGGCCCTCGATGACGATCTCGGCGTCCGCCGGCACGTCGAGATCGACGGTGATGGCCTTGATGACGCGGATCGGCGCGCCGGCAAGTCCGCCGGCGACCGCCATTTCGTCGAGGTCGATCGGCAGTTTTTGCGGCCCGGTAAACATGACGACCGGGGCGCAGCCGACGACGATCGCGATCGGCATCGGCTTTTTCAGCTTGCGGTATTTCTGCCAGTGCAGATATCCACCGGCGCCGCCGACGCGCGCCGCCATGCGCACCCCGAGCCGATCGGTCGCTTTGAGCGCGGCGCGGTAGGTGCCCATGTTGCGGATGCCGGTTTCCGGGTCCCGGGTGATGCACAACGTGGCCGTGAGGTAAGGCGCCGAGTTGTAGCCGGGGGTCGAAATCGGCACCGGCAGCGACTTGAGGCCGCCGTTCGGCAGGCGCAAATCATCGCCTTTGATGATGACCTCTTGGCACGCGGCCGATGTCACCGTGGTCGGCGCAATCGGATTGGCGATGGCGTTCATCCACGCGGTCTCGATCTCCTCGACCGGCCGCCCCATGCCGACCGCGTAGATGCGCGCGGATGCGGCGAGCGCGCCGATCGCGACCGGGACATCGTAGCGGCGGCCCTCGGCATCGACCACGTTGGTGAACAGAAACGCCCGGCGTTCGTCCTCGGCGAGGCCGCCCTGGAATTGCCAGCGCACCAGCGGATGCAGTTCGGTGTCCTTGCTGACCGCGCGATCGATACGCACCAGCAGCCCTTGCGCCTCGAGCCGCGCAAGATGCTCCTGGAAATCGAGCGGCGGCGCCGCCGGCGTCGCCGTCGTGGGTCTCGGATCCGGCTGGTCGAGCATGTCCGTTACTTCTTGTTCTTTACGTGCTCGGCGATGATCGGACGCGCGACGCGGAAGCAATCGACGCCGACCGGAGCGCCGCAATAGATCATGATCTGCGTCAGCGCGGCGCGAATCTCGTCCGGGGTGAGCCCATTGTTGAGCGCGCCGCGCACGTGGGTCTGGAATTCCTCCATCTTGCCGAGCGCGGCGATCATGCCGAGATTGAGGATCGAGCGCTCGCGCGGCTTGAGTGTCTCGTCGCCCCACGTCTCGCCCCAGCAATATTCGGTGAGGAGGCGCTGAAAATCGCGATTGAAATCGTCGACCCCCTGCAGCGCGCGGTCGACATAAGCCTCGCCCAAAACCTGGCGGCGCTTGGCGAGACCGCGATCGTAACGTTCCTTATCCATGACGTTTCCTTATCTTAAGCGGAGCGGGCAAATCGCTTACTATCCCGCTCGCCGATCCGAACCCCTCCTCCGCACGAGAAGACGGTAGCGCGACAGCGATGTCAGTCACAGCCCTCACCACAGCCGATCCGAGGATCGGCCGTGCCTCTCCCCCGTCGGCGAGTAAGAAGGAAGTTACTCTGCCGCCGGACCGCCCTTCCAGCGTTTCACAATACCGGTGTCGATGCCGAACAGGTCGAGCAAACGCCCGCAGGTATGATTGATGATATCGTCGACCGATTTCGGGCGATTGTAAAATGCCGGCACGATCGGGGCGATGACGGCGCCGATGTCCGCGAGGGTCGTCATGGTGCGCAAATGCCCGCCATGCAGCGGCGTCTCGCGCACGGCGAGCACAAGCCGGCGCTTTTCCTTAAGCACGACGTCGGCGGCGCGCGACAGCAGTGAGGCGGTGACGCCGCACGCGATCTCGCTCATGGTCCGGATCGAGCATGGCGCTATGATCATGCCCATGGTCGGGAACGAACCGGAAGAAATCGCTGCGCCGATATCGGTGACGGGATAATGCACCGACGCCAGCGCGCGCACGTCCTTCGGCTTGAGATCGGTCTCGTAGACCAGCGTCATCTCAGCCGACTTGCTCATGACCAGATGCGTCTCCACCTCGGCCTTGCGCAGCATTTCGAGGAGCCGCACGCCGTAGACCGTGCCCGACGCACCGGAGATGCCGACGATCAGCCGCGCAGCAGACTTGGCCATCATGACCCTCATTGCCCTTCGGGTGCCGGTTTTGCCACGGGGCGGAGCGCTGATCCAGTAGGCCGGGCGTCGCTCTACGCCGCGATCCCATCGAATGCGCCGAGCAGCACATCGACGGCATGTTCCGGAAATTTCAGGCCCATCACGCGCGCATAGGCGGCGACATTGCCGCGCGCCGCGGCGGATGCCTGGGCCTCTTTGCCCAACGGTCCGGATTGGGTGAACGCGTAAAGCGCCTCCTGTTGCAGGCGCTCGGCGTCGAGCTCGATCGCTTTCACCTTGGTGCGGTAGGCTTCCTGCTTCGCCGGGTCGACCAGCGTCGGCGCGCCCTTGAGCTTCCGGCGCGTCTCTCGAATCGGAATGATTGTCAGGTTGCGCCAATCGCGCACCTTGTCGTCGAGCTTCTTCACTTCGTCGGCGGACAAAAGCTGTTTGTCCGATGCAAGCCAGAACAGGAACAGGAGCAAGTTGACGTCCACGCCGCAGTCGTCCTGCAAGGCGATGCACGCCTCCGAAACGCCGGATTGGCGATAGAAGCGCAACGAGAAGCGCCAGAACGGCGTCGTCTCATCCTGTATCTGCGTCTCGGTCATGGCGCACCAAAGCTTTTCCTTTGAGTGATCTCTCCGAAAGCCGATAACCAGCTTTCAGATGATGCTCTAAACGGCCAACAACTTCTCGTAGGCGCCTGCTTCGCGCAGCGCCGTGACAATGCGCTCTGGCGTCAGCGGCGTCTCGACGAAATGAACGCCGCAGGCGCTGAGCGCGTCTTCGATCGCCGCAACGATCGCAGCCGCTGCCGGTATCGTGCCGCCCTCGCCGGCGCCTTTGACGCCGAGTGGATTGAGCGGATTGATGGTTTCGACGTGCGTGATACTGCAGGTCGGCACATCGGTCGCCATCGGCAGAAGATAATCGGCAAATGACGTCGTCAGCGGTTGCGCGTTCTCGTCGTATTGCATCCATTCGAGCAACGCGTTGCCGATGCCGTGGGCGACGCCGCCCTGCACTTGGCCGTCGACGATGAGCGGGTTGATGATGCGTCCGGCGTCGTGGGCGACGGTATATTTGAGAATCTTCGACAGCGCCGGTCATGAGATCGACTTCAACCTCGGCGACGTGGGTGCCAGAGCAATAGGCGGCCTGCGCCGGGCTGTAATAGGCCGTGTGTTCGAGCCCGGCCGCTTGTCCTGCCGGCAGCGAAACGCCGGGCATGCCCTGCGCGAGCCGCGCCAGTTCGCCGAATCCGATCGTCGGCCGGTTGCCGCCGCTTGCGACGGCCTGCCCCTCGTCAAGATCAATGTCGCTTTCTTTGACGCCAAGCGTTCGGGCCGCGAGCGCGATGAGCTGCCTGCGCACCGCCTGCCCGGCGATGAGCGCGGAGCAGCCGGCAGTCACGGCCTGGCGGCTGGCGAAGGCGCCGACGCCCTGGGAAATCGCCGCCGTGTCGCCGATCGTCATCACGATGTCTTCGATGCGGCAGCCAACCTGTTCGGCGACGACCTGCGACAGGGTCGTTCGCGTACCCTGCCCCTGGTTTGTTGCCCCGCTGGCGACTGCGACCTTGCCGCTGGGCAGCACGCGCACGGTCACGCCCTCGAACGGACCGAGGCCGGTGCCCTCGACGTAGTTCGCGAGCCCGATGCCGGTAAAGCGGCCATCCCGGCTCGCCGTTTTTTGCCGCTCGCGGAAGCTGCCGTAGGCGGCGAGCGCCAGCGCCGTTTCCTGGCCGCGCGGATAATCGCCGCTGTCGTAGATGAGCGGCTTGCCGTCGCGAAAAATCAAACCGACGGCGTACGGCATTTGCTCCGGCTTGATGAAGTTGCGCCGGCGCACTTCGGCGCGATCGAGGTTGAGCTCGCGCGCGACGCGGTCGATTAGCCGCTCCATTGCGAATACCGCCTGCGGCCGGCCGGCGCCACGCACCGGCGTCGTCGGGACTTTGTTGGTGAATACGACCGTCGTGTCGAGCCGATAGGCCGGGACCACATAGGGACCAGGCATGGTCGACGCGGCGATATAAGGCATGACGATGCCCCAAGGCACGTAAGCGCCGCTATCGTGCAACATCTTGCCACGCACGCCGCGAATTTTACCGTCAGCATCGACCGCGATGGCGACATCCCAATATTGATCGCGCTCCTGCGTGGCGCACAAAAAATGCTCGCGACGATCCTCGATCCATTTCACCGGCCGGCCGAGTTTGAGCGCCGCGGCCGGAATCACCGCCTCCTCCGGATAGAAGATCGCCTTCGGGCCAAAACCGCCGCCGACGTCGGGCGCGATCATGCGGATCGATTCCAGCTCGCGGCCCAGCAAGTCGGCGAGCGTGCGGCGGCCGATATGGGGCGTCTGGGTGCCAGACCACACGGTGAGCATGTCGCCCACCGGATCGCAATTCGCGAGCACGCCGCGCGTCTCAATCGCCATGCCGCCGCCGCGGTGCTGCCAGATTTCTTCGTCGAAGACGTGCGCGGCGCCGGCAAATGCGGCGTCGATGTCGCCATAAGCAAGTTGAAAGGTCGAGGCGACATTGGAGTTGAGGTCGCTGTGGGCGCGCGGCGTGCCTGCATCGAACGCGTAGCGGCAATCGCCGACCGACCGCAGGACGTCGTAATGGACGATGACAGCCGCCGCAGCATCCTCGGCGATATGACGGGTATCAGCGATCACGACCGCGACCGCTTGGCCGACGTAGCAAACTTCATCACGAGCAAGGACGTGTTGGGTGCGCGCCGCCGCAATGGCCGGGTGAGGCAGCAGCATCGGCAGCCGTTCGCTGCGCATGGGACCCGGCAGATCTTCCGCCGTGATGACCGCATGGACGCCGGGCATGATCATCGCCACTTTGGTGTCGATCGCACCAAGCTTGGCGTGGGCGTGCGGCGAGCGGACAAAGCAGGCGTGCAGCATGCCCACCAGCTTTACATCATCGACATAGCGACCGCGGCCGGCGAGCAATGCGGGATCTTCGAGCCGCTTGACGCGCGCGCCCAGATGCTTCGCGCCCATCGTTCAGCTCCCCGGTTCGCTGCGCAGGCGTTGCGCAGCATCAAGCGCCGCCGCCACGATGCCGGCATAACCGGTGCAACGGCACAGGTTGCCAGTCAGCGCCTCGCGCACCTCCTGCTCGCTCGGATCGGGTTTTTCCCGCAACAGCTCGGTCAAGGTCAGCAGCATCCCCGGCGTGCAGAAGCCGCATTGCAAACCGTGATTGTCGATGAAAGCCTGTTGCAGCACAGAAAGGGTACCCTCGGGCGCAAGCCCCTCGACCGTCGTCACCTCGCAGCCGTTCGCCTGCACCGCGAACATCAGGCAGGAGCGCGTCGAGTAGCCGTCGACCAATACGGTGCAGGCGCCGCAGACGCCGTGCTCGCAACCGAGATGCGTGCCGGTGAGATTGAGTTCGTGACGCAGGAAATCAGCGAGCGTCAGTCGCGCTTCGACGACACGCGCGTACGACTTGCCGTTGACCGTAACGCGCGTACCCTGTCTACTCATACGCAAACTCTTTTACTAACTCTCGCACTTGCAATTCCACCTGCATTGGCACGTGAACTCACACTTCCACGCCGGCGCGCCGAGCCGCATCGGTCAGCGCGCGCAGCGACAGCACTTGCGCGAGATGCCGCCGATAATCGGCGCCGGCGTGGATATCCGAAATCGGATCGATCAGCCACGCCGCGGCCGCGGCCGCAGTGCGGACCAAAGTGGCATTGAGCGGCTGGCCCTTCATTTTCGCTTCCACGGCGTCCGCACGCTGCGGCATCGCCGCAACGCCGCAAAACGCGAGTGCCGCCCGTCGTACGATGCAGGATGCATCGACATCGAGGAGCGCCGCGACGCCAACCAGCGCAAAATCGCCGTGCCTGCGGGCGAATTCGTGGAACCCATGGCCGTGGCTTGGCCGCCAGAGCGGCAAATCGATAGCCGCGATCATTTCGTCCGACTTAAGCGTGGTCGCCATGAAGCCCGTGCTGAATTCCCGAAACGGCACCTGCCGGATACCGCGGACACTCGCCAGATGGAGCACCGCTTCGTAGGCGGCGCATACCGTAGACAGTTCTGCCGCTGGATCGGCATGCGCCAAGCTGCCGCCGATTGTGCCGCGATTGCGGGTCTGGCGATGGCCGACATGACGCAGCGCCTCGGCCATCAGCGGGCAATGCTTGGCGATTTCGGGAGATATTTCCAGTTCGCGCTGCCGCATCATGGCGCCGATACGCAGACGCCCCTCGCCGACCGCAATGCCATGCAAATCCTCGACACCGCCGAGATCTACCAGGTGATCGACGATGACGTAGCGAAAATTCATCATCGGCACGAGCGACTGCCCGCCCGCGAGAATCTTGGCGTTGGGCAGCGTCGCTAGAAGCTCGGCGGCTTCCTGGAGCTGCCGAGGCGCATGATAATCGAAAGGGGCTGGCTTCATGTCCCGAACGCAATACGACGATGAACGGCGTAGCCTACAGTATTCCTGGAGTGGACGAAATCACCGCGCGATTCGTCGGCCAGAGGGGTTGCTCGAAGAATGCCAGCCGATGCGGTTGGGCCCCAGCGGACGTTACCCGGCGGGGCTCGGCGTTGAGCCAAGCGCCTCGGGACGGCGGAAAAGCTTGTTTTTCCGTGGAGCGCGACGAAAAAAAGCTACGCCGTCTTGACGCCCAGATCGGCCATCTCCTTAGCATAGGCCTGATCCATGCGCGGCGCCATGCCGTGCTTGGCAAGCTCGGCTGCGAAGGTCCGGCGGATTTCCGGCTTCTCGTCGATATAGTCGAGCTGGTCGCCGCCGACGCGGCGGCTGATCCAGGCCTTGGGCACGCCCTGGGCGTTGCGGATGGCGACACCCTCGTGCTTGAACGCCAGATACCGCGACGGCGTCGTGCCGGAGTTGAAATGCTGGTGGAACCACATGTTCGGCGGCACGATCAGGGTGCCCACTTCCCAATCATATTTCTGCGGCTCTTCGCCCTCGGGCCACATCAGCGAGAAACCATCGCCCGAGAGCACGATAACGTGCGCGCCAGGCCCGTGCGCATGCGCCTTCTTGTAGGTGCCGATCGGGAACTGCGAAATGTGGCTGTTCATGGAGCCCTTGGCCATGTTGAAGCGGATATGGCCGCCGCCGGCGCCGCGCTCGGCCGCCGTGACCAGCGGAATGTTGACGGCATCCGGTACGAAGTTCGTCGTTAGCAGGAAACCCTTCTGCTCGCCCTTGGAACTGAAATAGTCGGGCTCACCGGCAAACCGATCCTTGAAGTCGTATTTGGTGTTGAAGATGAAATCGAGATCCTCGTAGAGATTGATCACGGGCGGCGCATTCGTCACCGCAACGTAGCGCGCCGGCTCCTTGCCCGAGCCATTGAAGTGCTGGTGATGGCAGTTGAGCGGGATGGCGAACAAAGCACCGTCCTTCCATTCGAAGGTGATGCGGGCGCCGGCGTCGTTCCACACCGTCGTCGAGCCGCGTCCGCTGAGGACAAGGATCATTTCCTCGTAGAGCTGCCGATGCGGCAGGAGGCTTTTGCCCGGCGGGATCTCCATCACGTAGCAGTCGTTCGACGTGCGCGAAGCGTCATGGTTGAGAAAAACGGCATTGCCGCCGCGGCGGGCCCACGGCTTCAGCGCGACGGTGCGCAGATTTTGCACATAGAAGGACGGGATGATGTCGAGACCTTCGGCCTTCACCCAGCGGGTATACGGCGTTTCCTTCTCGGTCTTGAATTTGTTCGCCAGTTCTTCGGAAACGACGGCGTTTTTGGCCATTTGGCTCTCCTTTTAAACGTGTATCTTTGCGCACGATCGAAAACCGTATCAACTTTTCCCGATCGTGCGCTACGCGGCAACCTGCGGCGCGCCTGCCTCGGTGATGGCCATACACTTGTCCGCCCGCATGCGTACGTTAATAGGGTCCCCGGTCGGCGTTCGCAACGACGGGTGGACACGGGCCAGCAGCACAAAATCGCCCACTTTGACCTGAAAATCCAGATAGTCGCCAAGGAAGACCTTAGCCGCCACGGTGCCGCGGCAGAGGTTGTCGCCCTCCTCGCGCATCGGTTCGGCTTCGGAAAGCTCGACGTCCTCCGGCCGTATCGACACAACGACCGGCGCCCCCTTGGCATGGTTTTCGACGCACTGCACAGTAAGCTCGCCGAGCGCGGTGGCGACGCGGCATCGCCCGCTTCCGGCGGCGGCCGATATCGTCGTACCACCGATGAAGTTCGTGCTGCCGACAAAATCGGCGACAAATTTGTTGCGCGGCCGCTCATAGATGTCGCGCGGCGAGCCGACCTGGACGATGCGGCCGTCATTCATGACGGCGATCTCGTGGGAGAGCGCCAGCGCCTCGCTCTGGTCATGGGTGACGTAGACCGTAGTCAGCCCGAAATCGCGCTGCATGCGCTTGAGCTCGAAACGCATCTTCTCGCGCAGCTTGGCGTCGAGATTCGATAACGGCTCGTCAAGCAGAAGGAGTTGCGGCTCCATGACGAGGGCGCGGGCGAGCGCGAGGCGCTGCTGCTGTCCGCCGGAGAGCTTGGTCGCGTCGCGATCGGTAACGTCGGCGAGCTGCACCGCCGACAGGACGCGCATGACCTTGTCCTCGATCTCCTTGCGGCTCGGCCGCGCTTTGCGCACTTCGAGTGGAAACGCGACGTTCTTGAACACGTTCATGTGCGGCCAGATGGCGTAGGACTGGAACACCATGCCGAAATTGCGCCGGTTCGGCGCGACGAAGATGCCTTTTGCCGAAGAGAAAACGACACGCCCGGCAACCTCGATCTCACCGACGCGCGGTCGCTCAAGGCCGGCGATCGAGCGCAGCGTCGTGGTCTTGCCGCAGCCGCTCGGCCCGAGCAGCGTGAACAGCGTGCCGTCAGGCACCTCGAAGGAAACATCCTGCGCCGCCTTCACGACCTGGCCGCTGGCGGCGGCATATTCCGTATGCAGCGATTTCACGCTGAGCACGCGCGGTTTCCTCAGGCCTTCGCACGATCGTGATGGTGTTCGCGGGTATGTTCGGGGCCATGTTCGTGGTGGTCATGGTCATGGCCATGATCGTGGTGATGATCGTGACCGTGATGATGATGCCCCTGCTCGTGGTCATGGTCATGCTCATGATGGTGCAATCGCTGTCGCGGGCGCGGGCCACGCGGGTCCTCGCTGAACACCAAAGATTTGATGGTGACCGGCACGGTATAGGACGGCATGCGGATACGACCGAGGTCGATGTAATCGAAATCCCACAACACCACGCCGTCGATGACCAGCAGTTCGCTCTTGACGTGCAGTTCCTCACGCAGAATGGCTCCCAGCGTCTGCGCCACATCGCCGTCGAGCATGATGAACAGGGGCTGCTTCTTGGCGATGCGGTCGGCGAGCCCGCGCTTGATGCCCTCGGCGAAAGCGGCGAGCCGCTCATAGGAAGGCAAGCCCGTCCAGCGCAATGCGAGCGCAATCTCGCGGTCTGTGTCCACCAAGTCGAACGCGGTGATGTGGCTGCGGATGGCCTTGGCAAGATTTTCCGAATCAATCACGTCCTCGCAGGCGAAGGACGGCAGCAGAACCTGGAGATTGCGGCGCGGCAACAGGTCGGCTGGTGCGGAAATGTAGCTGGTATTGCCGGAAAGCTGCACGCTGTACTCCGAGGCGCCGAGCGCAGTCGCGCGGATGCATTCACCGGCCGGCAGCACCGGCCAGGGAAATGCGCCCTGCTCGATGCGCACACGAATGGCGCGGCCTAGCCGCGGCCCCATATCGCCGAAGTCGCGCTGCTCCCGCTGATAGACGTATTCGGCGACACCGCCCGAGAACATGATGCCGTCGATGCGGCCGAGCTCGGGGATCGGATCGGTCAGATAGAGGTGCTCGACGTCGTGCGGCATCGGCCGCGCCGCGACCGCCGCCACCAGCGCATCAGCCATGACGTCGGCCACCTTCTCCTGGTCGGCGGCATCCACGGCGTCGCCGCGGTTCCAGGAAAATCCGGCGCGCTTGGCGTGATGCTTGCCAGCGGGATCAAGCCGCACGATCTTGCCGTTCTCCACCACCTGCAAGCGGCCGCCGATATGGATGGCGGCAGTCGCAATCACTTTGCCCTTTTCGACCAGGGCGAGCTTGGTGGTGCCGCCGCCGATGTCGATGTTGAGGATGCGCTTGCCCTCATCGCTCGAGACGCGCGCGGCGCCCGAGCCATAGGCCGCCAGCATCGATTCCATATGGTGGCCGGCGGTAGCGGTGACGAATTCGCCGCCCTGCTCGGACAGGATTTTCGCGATGCCTTGCGCATTCTCGCGCCGCAGCGCCTCGCCGGTGAGGATGACCACGCCGGTATCGATCTGATCGGGACGGAGATTGGCGGCGTTGTACGCGTCGTCAATGATGGCGCCAAGCTTGGCGTCATCGATGCGCTCCTCACTCTGGTACGGCGTCAGCGCGACCGGCGACTGGAACAAAGTCTGGCGGGAGACGACGTAATAGCGGCTGGTCAAATCCTCCGCCAAACGTCGCAGATTGACGCGCGAGAAGATGACCTGGGTGCCCGCGGAACCGATATCGATGCCGACGGTCATCAGCGAAACGTTGTCCTGGCGCCAGAGCGGATTGTCCTCGAGCGGGACCTCGTCGTCTTCGAAATCGTAATCGTGGTCGTGATCGTGGTCGGAATCCTCATCGTGCGCATGCACGATGTTCTGACCGTAAAGATGGTCAGTGAGTGTGTGGCCTGCCTTTTTCTTCTCTTCGTCGTCGGCCATTCAGTGCTCTCCTTGCGCGGTTGGAGAATGTATTCACGCGCCGGCCGCCGAAGGTCAATGACCCGGGACCGCTCTCCGCTGCGCCGTCGCCAACATGGTCGCGCGCGGCGCCACCGCGACGCCGGAGGAGGCCAAGACCATCACCGACTATCTGGCGACTAATTTTGGAGGTTAGATGTGAGCATGATTCGGACGAGGGGAAACCGATTTTCCGAAAGGATCATGCTCCAACAAAGTGCCAGAGCGTCAATCGTTTCAACCTCAAGCCACAACTCGCTACACGGACCCTCGTTGGAGCCAGGGCCTGTGATGTGTTGCACACTCACTCCGCCGGCTGCTTCGGCTTCGCCTTCATGAACGTCCGCTTGAGGTTGTCCCATAGCTCGATCTTGGCGCCGTTCTTGTGCATGATCACACTCTGCTGCAGCACCGAGAGCGAGTTGTTCCAGGCCCAGTAAATGACCAGGCCGGCCGGAAAATTCGCCAGCATGAAGGTGAAGATCAGCGGCATCCAGTTGAAGATCATCTGCTGGGTGGGATCGGGCGGCGCCGGATTAAGCTTCATCTGTACCCACATGGTGACGCCCATGATCGCCGGCCAAAAACCGAGGTGGAGGAATGACCCGACCACGGGCAGCACTGTAGGATCGAATGGGATGAGCCCGAACAGCGTGAAGATATTGGTCGGGTCTGGCGACGACAGGTCGTGGATCCAGCCGTAGAACGGCGCGTGCCGCATCTCGATGGTGATGAACAGCACCTTGTAGAGTGAAAAGAACACCGGAATCTGGATCGCGATCGGCAGGCAGCCGGCAACCGGATTGATCTGCTCTTTCTTATAGAGCTCCATCATCGCCTGCTGCTGCTTCGCTTTGTCGTCGGCGTAGCGTTCCTTGATCATCGCCATTTGCGGCTGAACTGCCTTCATCTTCGCCATCGACGCATAGGATTTGTTGGCGAGCGGAAAGAACAGGAGCTTGACCAGCACCGTGACGATGAGGATGGCGATGCCAAAATTGCCGACGAGGTGGGAGAAGAAATCAATAGCCAGGAACATCGGCTTGGTGATGAAGTAGAACCAGCCCCAGTCGATCAGAAGATCGAAATGATTGAGATGGAGTTCTTCGTTGTAGCCGCCGTCGATCGAGAACGGGACATTGATGCCGACCACCGACACTTCCTTGGCGCCGGCGAAGAGCCGCGCATCGGCTGAACCGGTCGCGCCCGGTGCGATGGTCTGCGGCTGGGAAAGATAATCGGTCTGATAGGTTTTCAGCGTGCCGGTTTCGCCGGCGGAGAAGCGCGTGCGCAGCCGGGCGTCGGTATCGGGCAACAGCACCGCAGCCCAGTACTTGTCGGTGATGCCGAGCCACGCATTGGTGACGTCCCAGCTCTCGCTCTTCTTGTCGTCGATCTTGGTATATTTCTCTTCCTGGAGGCCTTGATCGCCCATCATGCCGATCAAGCCTTCATGCAGGATGTAGTAGCCCAGCACTTTGGGCGCGCCATGGCGCGATATCAATCCGTAGGAAAACAGCGTGACGGGGCTCGCGCCTTTGTTCTGCACCTCGTCCTTGAGAGTGAAGAGATAACGGTCGTCGACCGCGATGGTGCGGCGGAACAGCAGTCCCTCGCCGTTGTCGTAGGTGATTGTCACCGGATGATTGTCGCTCAGCGCGCCACTACCCTCCTGCTTCCATACGGTATCCGGTCCGGGCATCGCCGTCGTCGTGCCCGAAGCGGGCACCCAGCCGAACTCCGCGTAGAACGCATCGGGCGCGCCGGAGGGCGACAAAAGCACGATTGGAGGCGAGTTGGGATCGACGGTTTCCCGGTATTGCTCGAGCGACAGATCATCGATCCGGCCGCCCTTGAGGTCCACGCTGCCGCGCAACCGCGGCGTTTGGATTGCGATGCGCGGCGTGGCGGCGAGCACCGCCTCGCGCGCCACGGCGGGCGCTTGCCCAGTGGGAGCAGATGCGTTCGGCACGGACGGAGCAGAACCTTCTGGCGTCGCCGGTTGCGCAGCGCCCGGCTGTGCCGTGCCCGCCGCCGGCGCACCCGGCTGGGCCTGCTCCTGCTTCTTGAGCGCCGCCTCCTGTTGCTGCCGTTGCACCTGCGGATAGGCGAAGAAATACTGCCAGCCGAGCAACACGACCATCGACAGCGCGATCGCGAGGATGACGTTTTTCTGGTCGCTCATTCAACGCTCTTGGGACGGTTCATGACGTTGTCTTTAGCCTGGTTTTCTGGCTGGGCTTTGGGCTCGCCTTCCGGCGCGGCGCGACGGCGAACCCGCTTCATGTGGGGTCCACTGGCGGCCGGCACCAGTTCCCCCAGGCTCAGGGGCATGAATCCGGGTGAGCGCCGCATCGAGTTCCAGCATCATCTCGCCGAATGGCGTTTCCAGTGCCGACCGCCGCCCAATCAGCACGTAATCATGGCCGCCATGGAGTTGGCCGGCAGCCGCGACCCTGACGATCTCACGCAATCGGCGCCGCACACGATTTCGCACCACGGCGTTGCCGACCTGCCTCGACACCGTGAATCCAACCCGCACCGGCCCGTCATCGGTGCGCCTGCGGGCCTGCAGCACGAATGCCTTGCCGGGCGCTTTGACGCCGGTCGCGGCAGCCCGAAAGTCAGTCCGGCGTTTCAACCGCTCCACGGCGGCGGCTTGAGCGAGGATGCCCCGATCAGGCACTGAGCCGCTTGCGTCCTTGCGCGCGGCGCGACGCCAGCACCCTGCGGCCGCCCTTGGTCGCCATGCGGGCGCGAAAACCATGGCGGCGTTTGCGCACCAATTTGCTGGGCTGGTAAGTCCGTTTCACGGGATTTGTCTCCGCAGCGCGGTCATGCCAACGCAGGCGCGCAATTGGCGCGGCTTATACGGGACCCCTCCCCGCTCGTCAACGTAACTTGCACCTCCGGCACGCCGGCACCATGACGCAGGCAGGGGGACCCGAATTGCCCCTTAAGTCCAGTTCGCTACGTGGTTTTCCCAAGCGACCAATTCCCATGTATAGAAGTGTAGATCGTCCATGTGAAGGGACCGGAACCTTCTTGTAATGCGTAGTCGCGGCGACCTTGCGTCCCTAGCTGTCCTCGTTCCGTACTTCGGTGGGCATCGCCCGGTGGTGCGTTCGGCGAGCTGATGGAGCAGCTCAGACCGGATATCTGCGTGATCGGCGCGGGCGCCGGCGGCCTTACTGTCGCAGCCGCAGCCGCGGCTTTTGGTGTGCCGGTCGTGCTGATCGAAAAAGGCCGCATGGGCGGCGAAAGCCTCAACCACGGCTGCATGCCTTCGAAAGCATTGATCGCCGCCGCCGAGCGCGTGAACGTGCTGCGCGACGGTGCCCGCTTCGGCGTCAAGACGGTGCGCTTCGGCGTGGATTTCGCCGCGGTCAACGCTTACGTGCGCGATGTCGTCGATGCCGTTGCGCCGCAGGATTCGCGCGAGCGTTTCGCCGGCCTTGGCGTACGCATCATCGAAGGCGCGGCACGCTTCACGGATCGGCGCACCGTCGCTGCAGGCGATACTGAAATCAAGGCGCGCCGCTTCGTCATCGCTACTGGTTCTTCGCCCGCAATACCACCAATTGCAGGTCTCGCCGCAACGACGCACCTTACCAATGAAACCATCTTCAATCTGACCGATTGTCCACGCCATCTCATCGTCCTCGGGGCCGGCGGGCCCGGCCTCGAGCTGGCGCAAGCGTTCCGGCGGCTGGGCGCCGAGGTCACGGTACTCGAAAGCGCGACACCACTTCCGAGCCATGATCCAGAATGCGCGGCCATCGTGCTCGACGCGCTGGCCCGCGAGGACGTCAAGCTCCGTGCGGGAGTGAAGATCACGCAGGTGCGGCGTGTGCTGTCCCGCGTCCAGGTTCTCATCGCCACCGGTAGCGGCGAAGAGACGATCGAAGGCACGCACATCCTGGTCGCGGCGGGGCGCCGCCCGAATCTCGACGCGCTCGCGCTCGATGCCGCCGGCATCCGCCACGAGCCTCACGGCATCACCGTCGACAAACACCTGCGTACCAGCAACAAGCGCGTCTATGCGGTCGGCGACGTCACCAGCGGGCCCAAATTCAGCCATGTCGCCAGCCATCAAGCCGCGCTCGTCGTCCGGCACGCGCTGTTCCGCACCCCGTTCAGGATGGATCATCACGCCATACCCTCTGTGACATTTACCGATCCGGAACTGGCCCAGGTCGGCTTCTTGGAAGATGAGGCCCGCGCCCGCGCCGGTTCCATTCGGGTTCTGCGCTGGCCCTACTGCGACAACGACCGGGCGCAGACCACGGGGGCGACGACCGGCCACATCAAGGTCATCACCAACCGCCGGGGAGACATTCTCGGCGCGGCGATCGTGGGAGCGAAAGCCAGTGAAAACATCACCGCCTGGACGCTCGCCATAAACCAAAAGCTCAATATCGGGGCTTTTGCCGCCCTCATTGTGCCTTATCCGACTTATGCGGAGGTGGGAAAACGCGCCGCGATGACCTATTTCTCCCGAGGTTTGACGAGCACCCTGGTGCGTCGCATCATAGGGTGGCTGCGTCGCCTTGGCTGATGGGCGGCTGGCAGCGAGGCTCCGCCGATGAGTGATGAATCCGCCGCGCCGCCGGCAGTGACCTGGGTGGCGCGCTTTGGGCTTTCCGGCAAGCTCCTCGTCCTCACGATCCTGTTCGTGATGATCGCGGAAGTGCTGATCTATGTGCCGTCGGTCGCCAACTTCCGCGTCGTCTGGCTCAAGGACCACCTCGCCACCGCTTACACGGCGGCCCTCGTGCTCGACGCCGCGCCGAATGGCATGGTGCCCGATAGCCTCGCCAAGCAGATCCTCGACAGCATCGGCGCGCGCGCTGTGGCCATGAAAATGGGCTCGCGCCGCCGCCTGCTTGCGGTCGGCGACATGCCGCCGCCGGTTACGCATACCTTCGATATGCGTAATGTCTACGCGTTCGATGCGATCGTCGACGCGTTCGAGATGATGCTCGACACCAGGAACGATGTGATGCGCGTGGTCGGCCCCGCGCCGATGGGCGGCGAATACATCGAGCTGGTCATGGACGAACCGCCGCTGCGCAAGGCAATGCTGCGCTATTCGGTGGACATTCTGCTGCTGTCGTTGGTGATATCCGGCATCACCGCGGCTTTGGTCTATCTCGCCCTGCACTATATGTTCGTGCGCCCGATGCGCCGGATCAACGCCAACATGATGGCGTTCCGCGCCGACCCCGAGAACGCCGATCGCATTATCGTACCGTCGGCGCGCGCCGACGAGATTGGCGCGACCGAGCGCGAGCTCGCCACCATGCAGACCGAGCTGGCCTCGATGCTTTACCAGAAGAACCGGCTCGCGGCGCTGGGCCTCGCGGTTTCCAAGATCAACCATGATCTGCGCAACCTGCTGTCTTCGGCGCAACTTTTCTCCGACCGGTTGTCGAAGCTGACCGATCCGACCGTGCAGCGTTTTGCGCCCAAGCTGATGCACGCGCTCGAACGCGCCATCGCCTTCTGCCAGTCGACGCTGTCCTACGGCCGCGTGCAGGAAGCGCCGCCGGAGCGCCGGCAGATTCTGCTCGAGCCGCTGGTGGAAGAGGTGCACGAGACACTGGGGCTCGGCCCCGATGCGCAGATCCGCTGGATCAGCGCCGTCGAGCGCGGCCTCACGGTCGAGGCGGACTACGACCAACTGTTCCGCATCCTGCTCAATCTCGCGCGCAACGCGGTGCAGGCGTTGGAAAGCCGTGACTCGCGCGATCCCGGCCGCGACCAGATCCGCATCACCGGCCGCCGCGAGGGCGCCGTGGCGGTGATCGAGGTGTCCGATACCGGGCCGGGTTTCTCCGAAAAAGCGCGTGCGCATTTGTTCGAGGCGTTCCAGGGCTCGACCCGCACCGGCGCCGCCGGGCTCGGACTCGCCATCGCGGCAGAGCTCGTTCGCGCGCATGGCGGCGAAATCCGCCTCGTCGAAGGCACCATCGGGGCGACGCTGCGTGTCACCATCCCCGACCGTGCCGTCGAGCTCAGCGCCCACCGCGGCGCGCGCGCACACGGCTGATGCCGAATTGACTCAGGCTTGCGGTGCCGCAGGCCCGCGCTTGAAGCGCGGCAGACCGCTGCGCGCGGATGCGCCAGGACCTTCGCCTTGCCAATAGGCATCGAAGCCTATAGCTATGGCGCGCGCCGCAAGCCGGACGCCGGCAGGGTGATTTTCCATGCGGCGCGCAACGCGCCCGTAGCTCAGCTGGATAGAGCACCAGACTACGAATCTGGGGGTCAGGAGTTCGAATCTCTTCGGGCGCGCCAAATTCCATTTTAGAACAAGCTACTTACACGCCCACGATTTATTCGTCGGATCGACGAATTGAAATTGGTCGCGTATATGTCGCGTTTTTGCCGGTTCGCATGACGGATGGCACGATCGGTCCGGAGCTGAACGCAATGGCCAGACCAAGATTTCCTTATGCTGGAGACGCTGCACTGAAAAGGCTCCTGGAGCGTTATCGGTGTCCGTACCTATTGCACGTTGTTCGTTTGCGGTTCTGGGGTGAGATCGTCAGCCCTTCGCTTGAGGCCTCGCCAATCAAGACGATCGAGAGCTTTTGGCCAGATGGTCTTCCGACGTTCGAGGACGCTAAAGAGACGAACGCATTCTTCCAGGCCTTGATGGGCCTATGGAATAATGTCGCTCGTTTTCAGAACGGATCGCTCAAGCTGCAAAAGATCGACAAGGTCGATACTCGCGAGGCGTTACATGCGGCTGCCAAGCTGCGTGTCGAAGAACTTCTCGATGGCTTTATGCATGGTTTCACCGGCGGCAGTCAGCAGATCGACGTGCCGCCAGATGTCGGCGATCTCCTTGCTCGCATCGAGAAGGGCATCGAACTGCTCGCCACGACGCGCAACACCTTCGCCAATCCGCCGGGTCCCGAGGATGCTGCCATGCTCGCTGAACTCAGCGCAGTTTTCCCCGAAGTTGACCGCGCAGTTCAGGCCGACCTCAACGCGATTGCGGTTGCCGTCAAGGACTGGCGAAAGGATCGGCTCCAGGCGTTGCGCATCCAGCCGACCAACCGCGATAGCCTACATTGACCGCGCAAACAGGCTCATAACCTGAAGGTCGTAGGTTCAAATCCTACCCCCGCAACCAAATTAAGCCATATAATCCAATGGCCTATGCAAACGCTCTGGATCGCCGATTCGGGGCGCTTCGTTTTGCCTCGCCAATACCTCGCCAAGTCCAGGCATTTTGGTTCAGCCGACTATCTAGCCCGCACACGGATCGCATTTCTGGACCATAGGAGGAGGTAACCGCGCTGCCATGTGCAGCCACGAGATCGGAGACAAGCCATGACCGACCGCCTTCTCACAGAAATCGAGCGCCAGGAGAAATACCTCGCTCGCCTGCCCGATAACTTCGAGTTCCCCCTGTTCAATGCGAAGCAGGCGCTGGAATCTCAACGCCGCAGCGGATACCGAAGCACAGCATCGGCCGCCCGCGAAATCGTCGACAACGCCATCGAAGCCGGCGCCAAGCGCATCGACATCATTTTCGATCGCCCGGCGCAGCTGAAGGCGCATCAGCGCCAGGAGTTCGATTGCGGCGGTCGCATTCATCGACGACGGATCGGGCATGCTGCCGAAGATGGCCCGCTACGCCCTGAGTTGGGGCGCCGGGACGCATTTCGACGAGCCGGACTTCATTGGCAAGTTCGGCTTCGGCCTACCGAACGCCTCGATCAATCAGACGCAACTGGTCGAGGTCTACACCAAGACTGCCGATGCCATCGGCATCACCAAGGCTGTGCTCGATATTCAGCGGGTGAAACAGTTCGATGTCACGAAGATCGGGCCGACGGAGGAATCCGACTTGCCGCCGTTCGTGCAGCGGCATCTGGAAAACAAAGGTCTGACGTTCGATCACGGGACGGTCGTCGTGTGGGTCAAGCCGGACCGCCTCAGCTACCGCACGCCCGCCAACATGCGCGAGCATCTGGTGGATGATTTCGGTGTGACGTACCGCTACCTGCTCCGCGACATTGAACTCTACGTCGAGAACACGCGCGTCGAATCCATCGACCCGCTCTTTCTTGACCCCCAGTCGCGCTATTTCCTGCCGCAGGATCAGGGCGGCGCGGAGCAGACGTTGGAGAAACACATCGCCGTCAAGTACGTGCGCGATGTCGAAACTGGCGGCCCGCATCTCAAGAAGGTGGCGAGCATCAGCGAACTTGATCAGAACGATCCCGACCTCATCGCGGCCGGTGTTATCCATGTGCGGGTGAGCCGTTTCCCCATCGGCTTTGCGGCGGAGGGCAAGGAATCGTCGCCCGATGCGCACCGGCGGCTGGATATCCGCAAGTCGCGGCGCGGCATGTCCTTCGTACGTGCCAATCGCGAGATCGAGACAGTCGATGTCTTTCCGAAATCAATCCGCGACGTCGCCCGAGGCCTCGGCGATTGGCCGCTGCTGCAAACTTACGCCTACCACTGGGGCGTCGAGGTGCGGTTCGAGCCGACGCTCGACGATATCTTCGGCATCACCAACGACAAGCAGACTGTGCGCCCAATCGAAGATTTCTGGCGCGTTCTCGTCGAGGAGAAAATCGACGACCAACTCCGCGCCGAGAATAACTGGCAGCGCACCAATCGGGCGAAGCCGAAGAAGACCACCGCCGAGTTCCTCGACCGCACCCTCCGCGGCGGAAACCGCGGCAGCGGGTGCGGACACCGCCGCCGGCCGGGGCGCGCGAGTGCCTGAACATGACAAGGCAGAGGCGCGCGACGAGTTCGAAAAGGAAGCGCAAGCCCGTGTCGGCGTCAACGCGAAGGATATCGACGAGGCGCGCAAGGCGCTGGAGCGGGAGGCCAAACAGCGGCCTTACAAGATCGACTTCTTCGATGACGCGCGCGGGCCATTCTACGAGCCGACGTGGGAATACGGCTCACGTGTCGTGGTGAAGATCAACCGTCTGCACCCGTTCTTCACGAACTCTCTACGCCCGGCTCCTCACGCCCGAGGCCGATCGCCAAGCTAAGGAAGCGGTGGACGTGCTGCTGATCGCGTTGGCGCGATCGGAGCTGACGGTCGATGATGAGATCGCAGCCACCTTTTATCAGGCCCAGCGCGAGCGCTTCTGGAGCCCCTTCCTGAACGATGCGATGCGCATTCTCGCCCAAACACTGCAGCCGGGGGACGAGGAAGCGTCCGAACCGCCAATGGCGGCAGCTGCGGAGTAACCGCGATGGGGCCGGACGGTCCGGACGATTCGGAGTTCCGGCCACCTCGCCTTGTGCACGCCGGATGGGTGGCCGGCGAGCAGCCCATGGCGCAGCGGGGCGAACGCTGTCGGCCGCCACAAACCATGATCGCTTACGTGCATGTTCGTCGCGAACTGGTCGACCGCGGCGCGGGCATTCAAGCCATGCTCGATGACATCAATGCGCGCATAACCGGGCGCGGGGGAATTGTCCTGGCGAGCCGTCAGATATTGACGAGTCCGAATTCAGGCGGAGTGGGACATCGAAACATATTTCAGCGAGTGCCAAAGTCGTCGGATAGAGCACCCGGCGCAAGTTTGGGCGAGCGGCAACGGAATTATTTCTCGGCGCTGCTTGGTATGAGCGACCCCTTCCAATACGCAGAAGAGCGCGAACCTTACCAGGATTTCTGCATCGGCACTCGCGCGCCTATGGCCTATTTGCGGCCGGGAGAACGCGCATTGGCACTCGTCGACGCCACGCGCGATGAGCGGTACTTCTACTGTCCCTGCCACTACGCCGAAGTCGTCTATACGTCCGCGCACCGCCTGGTCTGCATGAGCTGCGGGCAAATGCATTGCGTCCTTGCTGCGCCGCTTCGAGCCTTGCCCGCATTGCGAGCGCCTGACGGTCGCACGAAAAACTGGCTACGCTGGCTTCTGCCTTTACTGCAGGCGACTGCCGGTCGCCAAAGAGAGCAAACGCCGATGATCTGCGGGTGGTCCGGAAAGGCCACCGCGCCGGCTTCTTCTGCCTCTGCTGTAGGAGATACCGGCACTGCCGCAACGGTCGGGCGCGCCCGCCGACTAGGGCGATGGACTTCCCTAAAAGGCGACACTAATTTGAGGGACTTCGCGCTCGTTGTGCGAGGATCCGGACCATAGGTTGGAATAGCCCGAGACCAGCAGGCGCGGCCATGAGCCGCCATGTCCCCCGGACGCTGCATCGGCCTTCGGCTAGCGAAGGTCGATGTACGCAAAGGAGGACCCCTCGATGGGCCAAACTGTCTCGGATGAACCTAATCTTAACCCCTTAATTCTACAGGCGCTGCGCGGTGACCGCGGCGCCGCCGGGCGGCTGTTCAGGCCGGCCGAGCGCTATGCACGGCGCTTGGTGGCGACGCGCGCGCCGGATCTCCCGAAAGACCTGCAGGACGACGTGTTTCAGGAAGCCCTGGAGCTAGTCCTCAGGGCGAAGCCGGGTGACTACGACCCGGCGCGCGGCTCGCCGAAGCAGTTCTTCCGGCTGCTGCTCATCAACGCCATCCGCGCCGTCCGGATCGGATTTACCCCTCCCGGCCAAGTGACTCGCCAGCGCGGCAAGCCAAAGCCGGCCAAAGATCAGACCGAGAAGAAGGGAGTAGAGTTGGCTGCCAGCACCGCGTCTTTCGACGAACTCGCGGCAACCGCGGACGATCCCGCCAGCTTCGCTCTGTTCGCCGCCATCGAGGCGCGTATCGACGCGACAAAGGTGCTGACGGCGGCGCCGCCGGCGACCGCCGATGCGCTGCGGCTGATTTACCTGCAGGACGTGCCAATTCAGAGTGTCGCCGAGGGTCTTGGGATCAGCCGTTTCGCGTTACGGAGGCAAATTCAGACCTTTTCGGCCGAGTGGCTGGCGGCAGCATAACGCATAGTTGGGATGCTTTTCCCGCGGGCGGCGCCTATAAGGTCAGCGGCAGGCGACTTGATTCATCCGAACTCGCCTGCCGTCAGCAGTTCGTCGCGAACGGACGCAGGGCCTAGTTGCGCCAATCGTTCCAGAATATCGCCCCGGCGGATACGCGAAAGCAGCCAGCGTCGGCGCCAAGCCTCGGCGATCACTGCTAGGTTGGCAGTCGGCCCGGTACCGGCTGCCGACAAGCCCAGCAGATGCTCGCGGGCGCTTCCACCAAGCGCGCAAACGTAGAAGAGGCGCGGGGTGGCATGATGGAGCACCTCATTGCTGTCGATACCGAGGACTTCCAATCCTTCACGAACCTGCCGCAGGCGAGGGCTGGTGCCTTCGCCGAAGCGATTGTTGATCCGGCGCGCGCGATATTCCTGCTCGCTCAAGCTCCGAAGCATGCGTACTGTTTCTTGGCTTAGATGAACCGTGCCAAATCCGGCCGTAGGGCCGAGTTCTTGCCAGGCGATGTCAGACGCAAGCCCCGGAAAATCCGCAGCGCGCAGCTTGAGCCGATTATATTGGCTGCTCCCCGATCCGTAGAGGCTGGTCGTGGTCAACACCCGTAGTTCGGCCGGTCTTCGGATCGGACGTCCGGCGATCTGCGAACTGATGATGCTGACCTTGTCGGAATAGCGCTCCCGCCAAATACTTACCGCCTCGCGCGACGCCATCGCCAGGGCGACCAGTTTTCCACCGAGGAGCAGATTGTACGGGGCGACCGCCCCGCACACGCTCAAATCCGCGATGCGGCTGGCTAGGCCGCTGTTTCGCACTTCCTGAAGAGCGATACTAAGAGCCCGGAAACCAGCTGGTGATGTGAGCAGCGTGTCTAAAATATCTGCGCCGCGTCGGGACCAATCGATCGCCTGAAATTGTCGCTTGGCGTCAAGAAGGCGGGCCAGCGTGTTGGCCCGTTTGCGAACGAAGAGCAGGTCGTTCGACGCGGCGAGCCAATCGACGTTCTCGGGCCCTTGCTTCGCCGCGTCAGTCTGCGACCGTGCCTCGCCAAATTCTTCGAAATACTCAGCGTACTCTTCTTGCAATTGGCGCTCGCGTGCCAGCGCGGCGCCGGCACCTTTCTGCTCCAGGCGAAAGACGACGCGCTCATTGGGACGGGCGATCTCGTCGGCCGACGCCAGGTCGTCGAAACGAATGTTTGCAAGGTTCGCCTCGATTTGTGCAGCCAACGCCCTCATCGCTCTTTTCGCCGACCATGTCCCGTTCCGGATTTCAGTTATGAAAGATTTGGGCGTCCATCCGATCCAAGCATCGCGTGATTTAGTCCTCAGAACCGGGCTCGCCAACATGGCAATGCCGATCACCGGCTGTCGCCGTCTGGCCCGGTTTCGGATCAGAAGTGGGATTTGGCGGCCTGGAATTGATCGATATTCGAGAGACCACGTGTGACGGAAATAGCGCCACAGGTCCATGAGACGAATGCCGGTTTCCGGGCACCGCGAAGCGTCGTCGCATTCGACGACGGCGGGATCGACGAGGCCGCGCAACCGATCCCACGCGGCAGCGTCAGGTAACGCGGCGGCTTCGCGCAATTCGGCCGCCAGTGCCGCGCCGTCATCGACAACGTCCAGGGCGGAACTGCGATGCCCATTGTTTTGGGCAGGTCGGCTGAGCCGTTTCACGAACCGCCGCACCGAGGGGTTTTGGAGTTGTCGTTCCCGACCGATGCGCAGCGAGCGGCGCAGGCGCGCTTTTGCCTCCTCTGTGGACTTGCCGGCCAACTGGATGCCCGGCGGTGATAGGAAGATGCGCACGCCTTCCGGTGTTACCGACCAACCTTGATCGACGAGGTCGGCCACCACAATCGCCGTGGTCCGAAGTTCAAGCGACCAAGCCTCGTTCCGCCATTTCTCGCCTAGGCCCCTGAGGGCCGCAGACAGATTTGCGGGGTCTTCATCCAGTTTGATTTCGATATAGGCCGTCAGATTGACCATGACCGGCCGGGGTAGCCGGGGGGCGATCGTGCGGATCGCGGAATCTGGAATGATATCTGACCTCTGCCGCATGAATCCAATTTTATCCCTAGAAACAGAACCGGGCCCCAGTAGGGCCCGGCTGCAACGCAGTGACTGTCACGCCTCATTCGGCGGCCCGCAAGGCCCTCTCGGCTTCTTCTCGCTCCTCGGGATCGGGATGACCAACGCCCTGGGTGAGTCTGCGCCAACGCGTAGTCAAGCTTCTTCGACCATTCCGGGAGTTCGTGGTGATAAACATCCCGGAGATTGTCGCTTGTTTCGAGGATGCGATCCCCAATTGCGAAAAGCAAAACCTCAAGGGCGCTGCGAACTTCCGGCGAGCTGTTGGGCCCGGAATGCACGTCTTTGTAGAACCGGTGAGCGGTGTTGAGGAAAAGCATCTTCGTGCCGCCGAACATGTCGATGCGGAAAAATGGGGCGCCCGGCATGCTCTCGGTGGCGACCTTGTACATCCGCCCGCGCAGTTCGAATTCGAGTTCCTTCCGGGTCTCCTCGACGGGCTTGCCAGACTCTGCGTGACCGGCGTTCGGCCTCCTGCTCAAAGCCCTTCTGACCTAAGGCTCGCTTGCGTTCGACGGTCTCCGGCGCCGGCTTGGGCATCAATTCCGCGGCCCGTTCCATGGCAGTTTCCGAAGGCCGTTTCTTGGTCTTGGACTGATCGGAGTCATGCCGATGCTTCGCTTTCTCCTCGTCGCGCCGCTTCCGAAGTTGCTCCAGCGCTTTTAGTAACCCGTTCTGACGAAGGAGATCCCACATGCGCTCTGAAGGCACGATCTGCTGCTTCGAGGTGGTGACGTTGAACTCCTCATCGAGCACCGCCGGGAAGTCGATCTCGATCTTGATGTAGCGGTCATTGTTCTGGAAGGTGGTGAGATCGCTCCTCGTCACGACATCGATAATCCGCCCCATCCGGGAGAAGATGAAGCCGTTGTAGTCCTTCATCACCGCGAACCGCTCGTTCTGATTTTTGTTCTGTGCATCACGAGTTCTGTCGATCGAAGCGAAGGTGGGCGGCATATACGACATGCGGATAGTGATCTGCCCCTTGATCGCGCAATTCTCCGGGTTCTTGACGTCGATCACGATGGGATCGAGCGCATGCGCCCTTTCCTCGTCGAGATCATACCAGCGGAATCCGGCGTCACGAAGAGAGGATCGATGGGCTCGACCCGCTTGTCGTTGACCATAATGTCAAGATCGGCGCGGATGTTGTGATAGACGACCCCAAAATGGCGGAGCAGGTTCTCCTGCAGTGACCCGGCCGTCTTCCATGAAGTTTGTCCAGCTTCTCGATGACGATGACGGTTCCGCTCTTCAGTTCTCCGCCCTTGAACGCCTTCTTGTTTCTCCTGCAAAGCGCGGCAGCACGGCTTTCACCGCCTCCGGCACCACGATATCCCCTTCCGGGGTCGTGTACTCGCCGGCGGAGATCGCATCGAGGCCCATGGTGACGGCGTGCCAATCGGCCTTCGTCTGGCGCGAATAGACGGTATATCGGCGGCCGGTGCTCACACACGAACTGGGTAGGCCGTAGCCGTAGCGACCGAAACCGGCGCGATCGTTCTCGCGATGCGTGCCGCCCCAGGTGACGGCGGCACGGATCATGTCCGGTTCCATCCCGTGGCCATTGTCGATGATTGCCACTTCGGATGGCTTTTTGTCCGATTTGCCGCCTTCGAAGCCGAAGATCACGTGAACGTCGGTGGCGCCCGCTTGCTTGCCGTTGTCGATCAACTCGTCGAAGGCCGTTCCGGTGCTCTTGTAGCCGATGTCGCGGATGCCTCGCACAAAGGCCACGCCCACCGTAAGACCGAACTTAAAGCAACTCTTCTTCAGTTCGGCGACATACCTCTTGAGCTTCGATGTTAGTGACTGCGGTGTTGGTGATTGCGGTATTCATAGTAACTACCTCGTTTTCGGCAACGATTTCGCCGCCCTGGGTATAGGGTCCATTGAGAAAGCAGCCGGACGCCAAAAGCTGCGCACGCCGCCGCGTGATGCGGTGGGGTGTTCGAACATCGAACCGCTCGGTTCGTCGGAAAGGAAATCTTGCAAGGGTTACAGTCGTGCACCGGCGAACGCGCAAATGCGCAAGATGCCAGAGCCGGAACCGCAAATCGTGGATTCAGACAGGTCATTCATAGGACTTCTCCTGCCGCGCAACGCGATACAAGGAGGTCCACAGACCCAGACTGAGTAGGACGGTCCGCCAGTTTTCCGGCAGCGATTTCGCCGCCAAGCGAACCCCCAAGGCTTCACAATGTCAGAACGGTCTCCTACGATCAAGAGGATTTTAAGAAACGTTACCGCTGTCGGCGATCTGGTCGGCGCGTTTTACCAGAGGCGCAATCAGGAAATGGGCGAAATCTACTGCCTTTACTCAAGTGAAGACGGCGTGCCTCGCTATGTCGGCGGGACAAATAGCATCCGACGACAAGCGGTGGAAAAAGCACCTTGCCGACGCGCTCGATTTGGTGGCGAGGTCTCTCGGCGACTGGATGCGCGACGTAGCTCGCCGCGGAGACTATGTCGGTGTCCACGTTCTTCAGACCGGCATAATCCCCGCTGAGTTGGAATTTTATGAGCGCTACTGGATCGGCCAGTTCGCCGGGCTACTCAATGTCCATTCCAAAATGGACAACCGGCTGCCGCCTCAAGTGACATCGCCCGTCCATGTGGTTGTGGCCATCAAGGCCCAGCTAGCGATGCAGGGCTTCGAGGACCAGGAGGCGTAACCGGCGGAAGCGGTCGTCTTGCTCTAGGCCGTGCCGATGCGGCCGCCCACGCCGCGTTGTGCTCCTTCACCTGCCGAATTGTGTGGTCCGTGTCTTTTTTAAATTTTACCGGACCGGCTTCGAATGCCGAGCACGCTACGGCGTCAGTCCCGACGAAAGCCGTCGTCGCTCGCGCAACCGGGATACAAAGCAGCGGCATCGGAAGCAGCGCGGCGCGCCTCGCGCGCCTCGCGCAAACGAGATCGGGGTTACGGAGCTTCGGTTCTTCCAGGGCGTTCCACGTCAGCGTCGGTGCCACGGCATCGGTATCACTGCCAATGGTCAAACACCCAAGAACTCCCCATTTAACTGCCGCCTCGACTGCCCAGCCGAAGACGACGACACCCGCGAAGCCGATTGACGCCCAAGCGGCGAGTTTGGATCGCGACAGCAT
>CAVZQH010000006.1:877500-1177458 GCA_963777375.1 uncultured Alphaproteobacteria bacterium | reverse complement strand
ATCTGGTTGATTGCTGGCAGGATCGTGAGCGGAATTGCCATCGGCATCGCTTCATTTATCTCGCCGATGTACATTGCCGAACTGGTGCCGGCAAAAGTCCGCGGCTCACTGGTGGCAGTCAACATGCTGGCGATTACCACCGGCATCGTGGTTGCCTACCTGGTAGACTATGCACTTTCCGGCATCCAGGGATGGCGATATATGTTTGGCTTGGCGGCCATTCCATCCATCATTCTGGCCGTTGCCATGTGGTGGTTGCCGGACAGCCCGCGCTGGTTGATCAGCCAATTAAAGGTGGATCAGGCGAAGCAGGTTTTACAGCGTGTCCGGACTGCTTCGGATGTAAGCCCGGAAATCGCGGACATCCAGAAAAGCATGGACAGAGCAAGGCGACGGCGGGATGGCTGGACTTTTCCAGCCCTTACTCAGGATGCCCATGATTGTCGGCTTAGGGCTGGCTGTATTTCAGCAGATAACCGGCATTAATACGGTCATCTATTACGCGCCTACCATTTTCAAATTCGCCGGCATTACAGCCGCAGGATCCGCGATCCTGGCCGGAGTGGGGTTGACCATGGTGATGTGGTGCTTTCACGTGCTGGCCATCTTCCTGCTGGACCGCGTCGGCAGGAGGCCCTTTTGTTAATCGGAGTTGCCGGTCAGATTGTCGGTCTTGGCGATCTTGGGCGCTGCTTTCCATTTCCAGCAGTTGGCGAGTTTCAAAAGCTATATGGCCATTGGCGGCCTGGTGATCTACGTCGCTTGCTTCGCCTTTGGACTCGGGCCGATCTTCTGGCTGCTGATTTCCGAGATCTATCCCTTGAAGGTCCGCGGCGCGGCTATGAGCGCCGTGACGGTGACAAACTGGGCATTGAACCTGGTGGTAGCCGTGACGTTCCTGACCCTGGTCAGGGTTCTGGGGCACGCGGGAACTTTCTGGTTATACGGCGCGATAGCGATTGCCGCCTGGGTCTTTTTCTATCTACTGGTGCCGGAAACCAAAGGGAAAAGTCTTGAACAGATTGAAGCGCATTGGCGGACGGGCAAGCCGCCACGCGCATTGTGAAGGGGTGGGCTGAGTAGTTTCCGAACCTGCCTCGCGGGATCGCCGAGAGATATTGTGGCGATGGCGGGCGTTCATTTCGGCTCAGTCCAGGAACCCATATCATGACATCCGATGCACTCACTCTGGAACGAAAACCCGACGCAGGCACACCGAAGCGAAAACCCGACACTCTCACCCCGGAACTACTTCGCAAAATGCATGCCTATTGGCGTGCCGCCAACTATCTGTCTGTTGGGCAGATTTACCTCTACGACAATCCACTCCTGCGCGAGCCGCTGAGGCTCGCTCATGTAAAGCCGCTGGTGGTTGGACACTGGGGTACGACGCCAGGGCAGAATTTTATCTATGTCCATTTGAACCGGGTCATCAAGAAATATGACCTGGATATGTTCTACATCGCCGGTCCCGGTCACGGCGGTCCGGCGATCGTCGGCAATGTCTATCTTGAAGGCACCTGGAGCGACGTCTACCCGGATGTCACCCAGGATGAAGCCGGGACTGAAAAAGCTGTTCAAGCAATTCTCCTTTCCGGGCGGGATTTCGAGCCATGTCGCGCCGACGACGCCGGGCTCGATCCACGAAGGCGGCGAACTCGGATACTCACTGAGCCATGCCTTCGGAGCCGCATTTGACAATCCCTATCTGATCGTCGCCTGCGTCATCGGCGACGGTGAAGCGGAAACCGCATCGCTCGCGACTTCTTGGCAATCCAACAAGTTTCTCGATCCGATCAGCGATGGCGCGGTGCTGCCGATCCTGCACCTCAATGGCTACAAGATCAGCAACCCGACCGTCCTGGCCCGTATCGAACACGAGGAATTGGAGCAATTCTTCCGAGGCTGCGGCTGGATGCCCTATTTTGTCGAAGGCGACGATCCGGACAGGATGCATGAACTCATGGCCACCCTTTTGGATAAGGCCATCGAGGACATCAGGCAGATCCAAAAGAACGCTCGCACCAAAAATGATGCTAGTCGGCCGCGCTGGCCGATGATTGTGTTGAGGTCGCCCAAGGGCTGGACCGGCCCGAAAGTCGTCGACGGCCTCCAGATCGAAGGCACCTTCCGAGCGCATCAGGTGCCGATCTTGGTCGATGCCGCCATCCCGATCATGTCGCGCTGCTTGAAAGCTGGATGAAGAGCTACAAAGCCGAGGAACTGTTCGACGAGAATGGCCGTCTTATCCCGGAGTTGGCTGAGCTTGCGCCGAAGGGCGATCGGCGGATGGGCGCCAATCCGCACGCCAATGGCGGCTTTCTGCTGCGCGACCTGCGGATGCCGGATTTCCACGTCCATGCGGTGAACGTGCCGTCACCCGGCGCCGTTGAGGGCCAGGATACACTTGTACTGGGTAAGTTTCTGCGAGATGTCGCGAGCCTCAATCAGGATCAGCGTAATTTCCGCGTCTTTGGGCCCGATGAGACACTTTCGAATCTCTTGGGCGCGGTCTTTGAAGTCACCAACCGCCAGTGGGACGCCGTGAAGTCAAAAATGACGAATTTCTCGCGCCAGCGGGGCGGGTGCTGGAATCGATGCTAAGCGAGCACCAATGTGAAGGCTGGCTTGAGGGATATCTGCTGACCGGACGGCATGGGCTGTTCAACAGCTACGAAGCCTTCATTCGTATTGTCGATTCGATGTTCAGCCAGCACGCCAAGTGGCTGAAGGTAACGCTGGAACTGCCTTGGCGCCGGAAAATCGCGTCGCTGAACTATCTGCTGGCCTCCCACGTCTGGCAGCAGGATCACAACGGCTTCACGCACCAGGACCCGGGATTTCTCGATCACGTGATCAACAAGAAAGCCGACATCGTTCGGGTGTATCTGCCGCCCGATGCGAATTGCCTGTTGTCGGTTTTTGATCACTGCCTGCGTAGCCGACATTACGTCAACGTGGTGGTGGCCGGCAAACACGCCCTTCCGCAGTGGCTGAGCATGGACGCTGCCGCTGTGCACTGCGAAGAAGGAATTGGCATCTGGCAATGGGCCAGCAACGATCAGGGCAGCGACCCGGATGTTGTCATGGCCTGTTGCGGAGATACGCCGACGCTGGAAATCCTGGCGGCCGTCTCCATTCTTCGCGAGCATCTGCCCGATCTGAAAATACGGGTGATCAACGTCGTCGATCTGATGAGGCTGCAGTCCGCGAGTGAACACCCGCATGGCCTAAGCGAAACCGATTACGATTCGCTGTTCACCACAGACAAGCACATCATCTTCGGCTTCCACGGTTATCCCTGGCTGGTCCATCGGCTGACCTATCGCCGGACCAATCGCAACCTCCACGTCCGGGGTTACAAGGAAGAGGGCACGATTACGACGGCCTTCGACATGAGGGTGCAGAACGATCTTGACCGGTTTCACCTCGTGCAGGATGTGGTCGATCGGCTGCCGCATTTGGGCGCGAAGGGAGCTTATTTGAAGCAGATGGTGCGGGATAAGCTCATCGAGCATAAGCGCTACATCGACATGCACGGCGAGGACATGCCCGAAATCCGGAACTGGAAGTGGGGCGCCCCGCAATGATGGGGCAAGAGGTAATAGAGACCGCGAATGCGTTGGTTGCCGGCGATAAGGGCCTGTTGGCGATGGATGAAAGTAACCCAACTTGCAATAAAAGATTTGCCAAGTTGGGGATTCCCCAGACCGAGGAGGCCCGCCGCGCCTATCGGGAGTTGATCGTGACGACGCCCGGTCTCGGTGAATGCGTCAATGGAGCGATACTCTATGACGAGACGATCCGCCAGCAAAAAAAAGACGGCACTCGCTTTGTCAAAGTCCTCACCAAAATGGGAATCATCACCGGCATCAAAGTTGATACCGGCGCAAAGGATTTGGCAGGTCATCCCGGAGAGAAGGTAACCGAGGGTCTGGACGGTTTGCGTGTCCGTCTCAAAGAGTATTTTGAGATGGGCGCGCGTTTCGCCAAGTGGCGCGCGGTCATTGCTATAGCCGATGGCCTTCCCAGCCGTGGCTGCATCGAGGCCAACGCGCAGGCTTTGGCTCGTTATGCCGCCTTGTGCCAGGAAGCAGGCCTGGTCCCAGTCGTCGAGCCGGAAGTGCTTATGGATGGCGATCATACCCTGGCGCGGTGCCGCGAGGTAACAGAGGAAGTCCTGCGGCGGGTCTTCGATCAGCTTTACGTCCAACGGGTGATCCTGGAGGCGATGATTCTGAAACCCAACATGGTGCTTCCGGGATTGACTTGCGCCAAGCAAGAAACGGTGGATGAGGTGGCCGACGTCACTGTGAGATGCCTTCTCCGAGTCGTCCCCGCGGCCGTTCCCGGAATCGCTTTCTTGTCCGGCGGCCAATCCGGCGAACAAGCGTCTGCCCGTTTGAATGCCATGCATGTCAGGTTCAAGTTGCCGAAGTCGCGGTTACCGTGGGCGCTGGCATTTTCGTTTGCTCGCGCCATCCAGCGACCGGCGTTGGAGATCTGGGGCGGCGACGAGACCAACCGATCGGCGGCGCAGCAGGCTCTGTACCATCGCGCCAAGTGCAATCGGGCTGCGCTCCGCGGCGAATACGACACCGCAATGGAAGGGGGATGAGCACTCCCGGAATCACGATGTCCTCGGCGCATCAAAATCGTCAAATGCTGAGGATATCGACCGTTGAGGATATCGATGTCGCCACAGATGGCGTGGTCAAAATAGAACAGACTCTATCCGCTTGGATCGACAAAATCGTTCGGTCTTGATCCGGCGTCCCGCCGATATATCGACGCGCTCCGGTTGCCCGGCCCTCCCCCAAAGCTCCCTGGCAACCGGAGCGCTTTTTAGTCACCTCAGGGATTAAAGGTCATCATGAAGATCGCACAAGTCGCTCCCCTCATTGAGAGCGTTCCTCCTCGTTTCTATGGCGGCACTGAGCGGATTGTTTCCTATCTGACCGAAGAACTTGTCAGGCTTGGCCACGATGTGACACTCTTTGCGAGCGGTGACTCCATCACCGGCGCCGAATTAGCTCCCTGTTGCACGCGTGCGCTTCGCCTTGATCCTACCGTGCGCGACACTATTCCCTACTTCATGCTGATGATTGATAAGGTCCGGGAGCACGCGGACGAGTTCGACATTCTTCATTTTCACATCGATCTGTTCCATTTCCCGCTTTTCCGCTCGCTGGCGGCACGGACCTTGACCACGCTGCATGGCCGACAGGATTTAGGGGATCTCAAACCATTCTATTCCAGTTTCGGCGAAATGCCATTGGTTTCCATTTCTGATGACCAGCGAAAGCCACTGCCGCACGCCAATTTTGTCGCGACGATCCATCACGGCATTCCGGCTGAGCTGCATCGGCCGTCGTTTGAACAGGGCAGCTACCTTGCCTTCTTGGGGCGGATTTCGCCGGAAAAACGCCCGGACCGCGCGATCAGAATAGCGCGCGCGGCGGGCATCCCCCTGAAGATTGCCGCCAAGGTCGACAAGGTCGACGAAGACTACTTCCGCAACGATATACTCCCGCTCCTCGATGGCCCCGGCGTGGAGTTCATCGGCGAGATCAACGAGCGTGATAAAACAAAATTCCTGGGCGAGGCAGCTGCTCTGTTGTTCCCGGTGGACTGGCCCGAGCCGTTTGGACTGGTGATGATCGAAGCCATGGCGTGTGGCACGCCGGTGCTCGCATTTCGCGGCGGGTCGATTCCCGAGGTCATCGACGTTGGCGTCACCGGCGACGTGGTCGAAAGCGAGGAAAAAGCTATCGCGGCGCTGCCGGCAATCTTGTCGTACGATCGCCGTGCGGTGCGGCAACGGTTTGAAAAGAGATTTACAGCCACAAGAATGGCCCAAAATTATGTCAGCACTTATCGCCGATTGTTGAAGACGCGCACGACCGGCCCCAAGCCGCGTCAACTCGGTATTAATGGTGGCAACGGAAAGCCGCTTCCAACCCTTTTCGAGGCTGGCACGAACGCCGAGGTAATCTGAGCATCAGCGAACAACATCAGCCTAAAATCATCGCAGCATCGGGTGTGCGCTACGTCCTGGCAGTGTCACCGTCTTGACGCCGGGATCGTCCGAATCGTCGGCAATGTGAAAGCCGAGTTCGGCGCACATTGCAAGCATCGTGGTATTCTCCGCCAGCACTTGGCCTTGCACGGTCTTGAGGTCCTTATGCTTTGAAAATTCGATCATGCGCTTCATCAATAGCCAACCGATTCCGTGGTCCTTAAGCCGCGAGCGCACCAGAATGGCAAATTCGGCGTTCCCTCCACTCGCCTCGTCGTACAGGCGCACCACACCGAGCATCTTTCGAGTTTGCTCGTCGACGGCAATGAAGACCATGGCGTGAGCCGGATCGTAATGGATGAGCTTGTCGAGCAGCGCGTGGCTCACCTCGCGCATTGATCCGAAGAAGCGCAGCCGCAGGTCCCCCGCGGTCACGTCGCTTAGCAAATCGGGATAGAGGGCGGCATCCTCGGCCACAAACTGACGGATGAGAACCGGCGTTCCATCGCGCAGGGTTAAGTGCGACTCGTTCAAGGCGCTGTCGGTGCCGGAACCATCGTCGCGGCAAGGTTGCATGAGTAACGTCTCCACTCAGCGGAACAACAATTCAGATATTTAATTATGCGCAATCATTGACAACCGCTCGACCACAGAGGTGGTTCCGGTTGTCTGAACAGCTTTTCCGCGTCGATAAGTGGAGGGCCTGCCTCGGTTAGGCTGCCAAGCGGAGAGGCAGCGGGGTGAAGTAGGCGTGATCGGGTGTCGTGCCGTCAAGGCTCGAGTGTGGTCGTCGGCCATTGTAGAAGTCCAGATAACGACCGATCGACGCACGGGCCTCGCTGACGCTGTCGTAAGCTCGCAGATAAACCTCCTCGTATTTGACGCTACGCCACAATCGCTCGACGAACACGTTGTCACGCCAGGCGCCTTTGCCATCCATGCTGATGGCAATGCCGTTGCCGGCGAGCACGCCGGTGAAGGCCCTGCCGGTGAACTGCGAGCCCTGGTCGGTATTGAAGACTTCTGGCTTGCCGTAACGCTCCAGCGCATCCTTCAGCGTTTCAACGCAGAACGTCGCCTCCATCGTGATCGACAGCCGCCACGACAGCACGCGCCGGCTGAACCAGTCGAGCACCACGGCGAGGTAGACGAAGCCCCGCGCCATCGGGATGTAGGTGATGTCCATCGCCCACACCTGGTTCGGCCGCGTGATCTCAAGCCCGCGCAGCAGATACGGGTAGACCTTGTGGCCGGGCTCGGGTTTGGTCGTGCGCGGACGGCGATACAGCGCCTCTATCCCCATCCGCCGCATCAGCGTCTTCACGTGCCGGCGGCCGATCTTGCACCCCTCGGCCGCCAGCAAGCCGCGCAACATCCGCGAACCGGCAAATGGGAACTCCAGATGCAGCCGGTCGAGCCGCCGCATGATCGCGAGATCGGCCGCCGGCACCGGCCGCGGTAGGTAGTAGATGCTGCCACGGCTGATGTTCAGAACTTCCGCCTGCTTGCTGATCGGCAGATCGTGTGCACGGTCGATCATCGCCTTGCACTCAACAGCCCGGCCTTGGTGAGCGCTCCTTCTAAAAAATCATTTTCGAGCATCAGCTCGCCGATCTTGGCGTGCAGCCCCTTCACATCGACGCTCGGCTGCGCGGTCGCGTTGCCGCTCGGACCGAACACATTGGCCGCCGATTCTCGAAAGCTGCGCCCTCCATTGCGTGATCTGGTTCGGGTGGACGTCAAAGTGCTCAGCCAGCTGAGCCAGCGTCAGCTCGCCCTTGATGGCCGCAAGCGCCACCTTTGCCTTGAAGGCCGGTGTGTGCATCCGGCGCGCTCGTCTGCTCATGGTCTCTCCTGATTTGCGGGCCAATCTTGCCCGCCGTCAGGCAGAAACTCCACTTATCGCCCTGTGCAGATTTCCGGGGCCGGCTCTCACGTCGTCCACGCCGGCGAGGCCACCTCGGAAATGGAACCACTACCATAAACACAATAGAGGCGCATCCTTGTGAGCAGTACTGCTCAGAAATGTTTGAGCCAAGGATCAAGACTGGCTATGCGGTGTGTCCGGGATCGTAGCCGCCCTCCGGAGGCATATCCTGCTTTTGCCGCCGCGTCATTTTCGCCGGCGCCAAGTCGTTAGAACCGCGAGTACCACCAAGGCTCGCCTGGGCGATATCGTCTTCGGTGGGACGATCAGCGTTGTTTTCTGGCGGCTTAGGTTTCATTGCTCACATCCCTTGCGCACTTACGCGCGTCAGTTTCGACGGCTGGCGCCTACGATCCTTGCTACGGTTCCCTGACTTGTTTGCCGACATGCCCGAAATTTATCCGTTTCAAGGCCGCTCAGCGAGCTTCACTGGCGGCCTTTGATCTTCTGCTAGCGCGCGCAATCCTGGCTGAAACCACATGCGGCCAGGGCCCTTTCGCGCAATCGATTCGAGTCGCGCTCGCCGCCCTTTGCAAGTGATATAATCCGCCCGGCAATGATCTCTTCCACGATGCTATTGGGGTGACCGAAGCCGTAAACGTCTTCGATAGCCTTGTTGTAGGCATCGGACATCGTTTTGATGTCCGCCGGTTCTGATGAATGGAACTATCGAGGTTATGGCTCCCTCCATCGGCCGCTATCACTTTGAATCCTTCCACCTCAGCCGAGAAGAATTTGTTCAAAATTGACCATATTCCGGAAGGGGCGGGATCGATAAGAGGATTGCCATCCTTGCAATGCCGCTTGTGTCCGGGTCCGCGTGAGCTCAAGCAGACCCTGCCTGTCAGGGTCGGTTTTTGGCGTAGCTGGCTGAAAGCAGCGCCTCTTTAGCGTATTGCCAGAACTGTTCTGTTTCGGACATGGGCACCCTCCCGTGTCCCGACGACTAATCGCCGAAATGCTGGTTGTGCAAAGGCCGAGCATCACGAGTGCTATCCGGGAACTCGAACGTGCCGGTTTGATCGAGCGCGGCCGCCGGCAAGTCACGATCCTTGATCGGCGGGGCCTCACGGAGGCATCTTGCGAATGCTATCAGTTGGTCCGGTCGTGCCTGCTTTTCACCTTTCCAAGACATATGAGTGAAAAAGTCATCGCCCTCGGCGCGGTAATGTACATTACCGACAACATCCCCTAAGCTGCCTTAGAATGAGGGCTCGCAGGCAGGGCGGGCGGCGGACGAGGTAGCCTCTCCGGCAGGATCGTATTCCTGCTGACGAGGATGAGCCCCGTCGAAGGTACGCAGGAACCGGCCGTGTGCGAAGTCGATCTCGTAGAGACGATTCGTAAACGCCTGGTCGTGATCGAGTCCGACCTGACCGTGCGATTTGCGCACCGTTCCTTTAGCGGCACGTTCGCAGTTACCCCAACGGATAACCCTCGCGAGAAGGAGGGCCGGCAATGAACCGCAAAGCAAAGCTCCCGTTCGATCCCAAAGTGTTTCTCGCGAAAGTCAACGGCGGGCGATCTGTTTCCGATTATCGAAAAGATCAAATCGTGTTCAGACAGGGCGATCCTTCGGATGCCGTTTTCTACATTCAGAGCGGTAAGGTCAAGAAGACCGTCGTTTCCGAGCAGGGCAAGGAAGCCGTGGTCGCAATTCTGGAAGCCGGCGATTTCTTCGGCGAAGGCTGCCTGGCCGGGGAGACGCTGCGTCTGTCGACGGTCGCCGCTCTGACGAAATGCGTGATAGCGCAAATATCGAAGGCCGACATCACGCGCGTGATCCACGAGGAGCCGGCGTTTGCCGAGCTGTTTATCGCGCACCTGTTGGCCCGCAACAGTCGGGTCGAGGAGGACCTGGTCGATCAACTGTTCAATTCGAGCGAGAAACGCCTGGCGCGGACTCTTCTGCTTCTGGCGAATTTTGGCAAGGAAGGCCGGCCGGAGCCGATCATAGCAAAAGTCAGCCAGGAGACGCTTGCGGAGATGATCGGAACGACGCGGTCCCGCGTGAGTTTCTTCATGAACAAGTTTCGCAAACTGGGCTTGATTGATTATAACGGCAGCATCGAAATCCACAGTTCATTGTTGAATGTCGTTCTGCGCGATCAGCCGCAGATCAGGAATGAAGCCGATCAAAGAAGATGATATTGACCACGATCCGGCAGCCGCGACGGTGTCTGCCGGCAATCTCAGGAAAGTAGAACATAAGGGTTGTATGACACATATCCACGGCTGAGCATGGCGGTAAATTTCGCGATAATTCGCGGAATTGCGCAGAAATAAGAGGAGAATGTTGGTTTCCAGTCCCTCTCCCTCAACCAACTTCCTTTTCTACACTGTTCTCCGCGGCTTCCGGGCCACTCCAAAAGCCCAATAACCGCGCGGTTTTTCCGTAGGACCTGACGACGCCGTCTGCCTGCGGATACCCCTGTTTCGTTCTCTTGGGGCCATTTTTCTCTGGATCTGCGGACTAGGGTCCCGCAGTCTTTAGGTACTAACTCCTTGATTTCGTTCAGAGTGCCCGGCGCACCAGTTCAAATCCTCTACGCCCGGCCAAACTTCCGTTCGACAACGTTCTCTGCGGACCATGAGCGGGCGGAGCGCCGAACCGAGCCCGTTACGCCGGCCCCTGTTTCGCTGGCCGGAATGGCCGCTTGGCCGCGTCTTCAGCAACCGCCAAAGCACTGCGCTGCTCCTCCCAGAGAAGCGGCAGGGATTTCCGCAGGCATTCGAACTGCAGCGCCGGTGGCTGCCGGCCGTCGAGGATCATCTCGACGTCCTCTGCCGCAATTTCCTTGATGGTGCCGCAGACGCCCCGGTCGAGGAGGCTTTGCCAGCGGAAGGCGCGCGCAAGCGCTTTGAGGAGGACGTTATCGATCTGCGGCCGCGACGGAGCCATGGACATAGCAGTGCCATCAGGCGCGACAATGAGCTTGCGACCGCCGCGCTCACCCAACGGGATCGCTGATATTGCGAGAAACCGACGCATCACAATGATATAAAACCGCTGTTCGGACTTTAAGGATTCGGATGATGCCAACGCGCGAAGATGGTTCCCGCGCTCTTCCGCTGCATTGGCGTTTCGGCGATACCTCGCTCACGCGGGTTATCGAATCGGAAGAGCCGTTGCTGTCGCCTTTCGAGGTTCTGCCGGATTGTACGCCAGCCCATATCGAGCAGAATCTGACATGGTTGGCGCCGCGATTTTATGATCCCCGCACGCAGCTGTTGGTGATCACGATTTAAAGCTTTCTGATCCGCAGCGGCGGCAAGACTATTCTGGTTGACGCCTGCAGCGGCAATCACAAGCAACGCGAGCGTCCTTTCTTCCACCAGCGCCGTTGGAAATGGATTGAAAGCCTGCGTGCTGCCGGCGCCGAGCCCAACGATATCGACGTGGTGATGTGCTCCCATCTGCATGTTGATCACGTCGGCTGGAATACGCGTCTCGAGAACGGCAAATGGGCGCCGACCTTTCCGAACGCACGATACCTGGTCTCTCGCAAGGAGTGGGATTATTGGCGTTCCACGCCGGGCGTCGCGAGCCTCACGCGAACAGGCGATTTCATTTCAGATAGCGTGTTGCCAATTTTCGAAACGGGTCAGGCCGATCTGATCGGCGACAGAACGGGCTTTTCCGATCGCATCGGCATCGAACCCGCGCCGGGGCATACGCCCGGGCACTTTCTCATCAGGCTTTGCGACGGCGGACGTGAGGCGGTCTTAAGTGCGGATGTGATGCACACACCGTTGCAGCTTCGCTACCCGGACTGGAGCACGCGGTTTTGCGTCGATCCCGCTATGGCCCGGCAAACGCGGCGCCGCTTTCTTGCCGAACATTGCGCCAGCGAAGCGCTGATATTTCCCTCGCATTTTCCGACACCGACGGGCGGACGAATCCGTTGTGCCGGCGATCATTACCAGTTTGAATTCGACATGGTTAAGCAAGCCAAATCAGTAGATTAACAGTGCAGTCGGGCATTGGCGCATGGCGTCTGGCTCGATCGACGAGAGATCGACAAGATTGCGGCGGCCGACGCCAGTGTGGTGCTCAACCTGCTCAGCAACCTCAAGACCCAAGAACGGCGTCGCGCCGATCCGGCCGCTGATGGCGGCGGGGGTCAATCTCGCGCTCGGTTGCGACAATTGCAGTTGTTCCGACGCGCAGAGCATCTTTCAAGCGATGAAGCTGTTCACTTATCTTGCCGCGGTCAGCGATCCAGCGGAAGGTCCGCCGGACGCCATCGACGCGTTGCGGGCGGCCGCCACCGCGGGCGCGCGCATGGCCGACCTTGCAAGCGAAATCGGCGCGATCCGGCCTGGGATGCCGGCCGATCTCGTTGTGCTCGACACCGACGATCCGACCTACGTTCCTTTCAATAGCGCGGCCCGCCAGATCGTCTCACCGCGCAAGTCCCAATCCGAAAATAAGCCATCGCGTCCTCGATGATCGGACGTGTATGCTATCGCAGCACGCCTCAGAATTGGATGCTCAGAGTTTTGCCCAATCGGGAGGGGGCTTCTTGCCGGGATGGATAGCGCCACATTTCTTGCAGGTGCGCGCCTTCTCGTCGTTGAAGAACGCCTCATAGAGCGGTGGCAGGTCGCGGACGAGATGCGTCACCTTGACTTCGATGCGGTGCACCAGCGCGCCGCATTCGAAGCAATACCAGTCGAACGCATCATTCTGGCCGTCGGCACGTTGCGGCTCGACAACGAGGCCGATGGAGCCAGCTGGTCGCTGCGGCGAGTGCCGCACGTGCGGCGGCAACAGGAATACCTCGCCTTCCTTGATGGGCACATCGTAGAAATTGCCATTGTCGCCGACCTTGAGCACCATGTCGCCCTTGAGTTGGTAGAAAAATTCCTCCACCGGGTCGTCGTGGTAGTCGCAGCGCTCGTTTGGGCCGCCGACCACCTGCACAGTCATGTCGCCGTCCTCGAATACTTTCTTGTTGCCGACCGGCGGTTTGAGCAGATGCTCGTTCTCGCCGATCCATTTCTGGAAATTGAAAGCCTTGAGCCGTCCGGTTTGCATGATCCCCACTCCTCGTCTCAGGCCGCGGACGATTTAACTCGGCCACCAACCTGTAGTCCGCACGTCTCGAAGGCGCATCGCGTCGCTTCCTTCTCGCGGTCGGTCAATTCCAGCATCGGCGGGCGCACCCATCCACCGACCTGCCCGACTAGCTCCTGCCAATATTTCGAATGCGCCGGCGGCTTTTCAGCCGGGCGCGTGCGACGGAATGCTTCGCGCACCGGGTTCAAACTGTCGCGAATGACCTTTGCCTTGGCCACTTCTCCTTTGAAAGCAAGGTCGGTGTATTCGCGCATGCGGCGGTCGACTTTGGTCTGATACAGATACGGCGGCGACGAGCAGAGATAGAGCCGCCAGCCAAGCTCGACGATGTTGTCCAACCACTCCGTTTCAGATGCAGTGCTGACCTGAATTTTGTCGCCCACCATCCTTGTCAGTCGGACATACATCTCGCGCGGCACGCTGTATTTGATGGCCACGATGTTAGGCAATTCGGCGATTCGCGCGCAAAGCTCCGGGCTCATCAAATATCCGGAATCCTCGTGGCTCCACATCGCGACGCCGATATCCACCTGTTCGCTGATCGTCTTGTAATATTGGTAGAGGGTCTCGTCCCGCCCCGTCAGAAAGTGCAGCACCGGGGCATGTACAATGACGTAAGGTGCGCCAACCGCCCGCGCGTGCTTGGCCAAATCGATCACCGTGTCCATGTTTTGGTCGGAGCAAGACGCGATGACACCGCTCTTTTTTCCAACCTCGTCTACCGTGATCTCGATGGAGAGCTTGCGCTCGGCAAGCGACATGGAAAAAAATTCGCTCTGTTTGCCGGCGACAAAAATGCCGTCGATGCCCAGATCGTCAACCCAATGACGCAGATTCTTGCGGAATCCCTTCTCGTCGATTGATAGATCGTCATTGAAGGGCACGAGCGCCGCGGCCCATATGCCCCGGAGGTGCGAACGGGCGTGGTCCTTAGCCTCTTTGCGGGAATAAGTCATTCCGATCACCAGGGTGTGGGATGTGGAGTACACGGAGATAACCGACGAGCCGCGGCGTGCCTCCTGCCGGATGCTGCATCAGTATACCGTGGCGAGCCTATGGTCCACAATTCACTAAAGGTTGTTCATTCATTGACGGCCTATGAGTGACCTGCCGAACGCGCGCGCCTCGGCCGCCGGCGAGACCGCCCCTGACGCGTTTGGGTCACGTCCCTGATGGTGGTGTCGCTCGGTAGCGAGCGAGCGGCTTCGCGGTGGTCGTTGGACGCACGTGCAAACCTCGTGTTTTATTTGCGAGATCGCGTGTGTTCTGCACCGCATTTTCGTGATCAAAAACCAACTTGTCGACGGAAAGAAGGAATTCCCGCCCGCCTGCCGTCAATTCGAGGCGCCGGGTCGTACGATGAAGCAGCTTTGCGCCGAGTTCTGCCTCAAGGTCGCGGATACTCAATGACGGCGCCGGCTGCGCAATCCTCAGCGCTTCGCACAGAACCGATCGCGCGACGCAACTCGCTGCCCAAATCGGCGGGCAGTTATAGCAAACGGTTATATGTAGATAAGCGAATTCGAGATTGTCGACGCGTGTGGCGCGTGGTGTGATGCCGGAGCTTCGAGGTGTCGCCGGTAGCGAAACGGACGATCGCTTGAAAGATCTCGACAACATCAACCATGTCGGCGTCGCCGTGCGTGATTTGGCGAAAACCGCCGCTCGTTACGAGAGCTTCGGATTTCTGCTCACGCCGTTCTCGTTGCATTCGGGGGCCTGGAAGCCGAACGAGGCGGTGCAGTCGTTGGGGTCCGGAAACCGATGCGTGATGTTCGACAATAACTATCTGGAACTCCTGGCCAGCGCAGATCCAGCCGAGCCCAGCCCGCGTATCGCGGCTTACTTGAGGCGGCACCAGGGTGCGCATATCATTTGTTTCAATTCGGAAAATCTGACGTCGGTCGATCGCCGGCTGACCTCAGCCGGAATCAAGACGTCGGGTATCATTGCGCTGCAACGAGTGATCGACACGGCCGATGGCATACGGGTCGCGAAGTTCGAGCGCTTACAATTCGCGCCCGATGACTCGCCGGAGGGATATATCCAAGCGGCCAAACATCTTACGCCGGACTATATCTATCAACGCCGCTACCTCGCGCACCCGAACGGATGTACCCGTCTAACCGAAACCATCGTCATCACGGACGATCTGCGTCATTTCGTGGAGAAATATCGCCGCTATGCCGAAAACGAACCACAGTGGGACGGTGACGCAAGTACCTTTACATTTCCCTTGGGTGCGCGGCTGGTACTGGCATCAAGTAAACGCGGGAGGGAACTTTTGCCTGGTACGCTGTTTCCGCCGCTACCGTGTATAGCCGCCGTCGCATTCGATACGCCGGATCTGGGCGCGCAACGTGAGCGTCTGAAACGTGCTGCCGTGACGTTTGCGGAAACCTCCCGCGGACTTATCATCCCGGCGGAGGAGGCGAGCGGCATTGCGGTTGTTTTCGAGTCGAAACGATGAGCCGCAGCCCTCCGCTTCCAGCCCTCACGTCCGCTCGTATCGTGACGCTGCGAGCATGGTGGTTAATTTTTGTCGCCTTACTTGTGGCGTCAGCTTTTCAGCCAGCGCTCGGACAGAGCTTCCCGAAGCGTCCAGTCAAGATCGTGGTACCCTATCCGGCAGGGGGCGGCGTCGACGGCATGGCGCGAGCAATTGCGGATCGTTTGACTAAGGCTTGGCATCAGCCGGTCATCGTCGAGAATAAAGGAGGCGCGGCGACTATGATCGGCGGCGAATCGGTGGCACGCTCGGCGCCCGATGGCTATACGGTGCTGCTGACAAGCGACTCTTCGATTACCAGCAACCCCTTCTTATTCGAGAAGATGCCCTACGATCCGGTGAAGGAACTCGCTCCGGTCACTCAACTCATCGACCTGCACCAAATGGTCGTCGTGCATCCGTCGGTACCGGTCAAATCGCTGCAGGAATTGGTCATGTATGCGAAAGCAAACCCGCGGACACTCAATTACGGCTCATACGGGAACGGCAGCCAGCCCAATCTGTTGTTCGAGACGTTGAAAGCGAAAACCGGCGCGCATATCCTGCAAGTACCGTTCCGCGGCATTGCGCCGGCGATCACTGCCACCCTCAGCAACGATGTGCAGATGACGCTCGGCGGCCCTGCAACGACGGGAGCTTATATCAATGCCGGCGAGCTGAGGGCGCTCGCGGTCGGCGATAAGGAGCGGCTGAAATCGTTTCCGGATGTCCAGACGCTTGCGGAGGCAGGGTTTCCGGATGCCGACCCGCGTTCGTGGTTCGGCGTGTTCGCACCGGTCGGCACGCCGCACGACATTGTCAGTAAAATTTCGCGTGACCTCGCGGCGATCATCGAGGAACCGGAATTCAAAGAGCGTTACGTCGACTCCTACGGCTACACCGGCGTCGCCAGCACACCTGAGGAGTTCGTAGTTTTTATTAACAATGATCTCGCCTATAAGCACAAGATGATCGAGAAAGCTGGCATAAAACCGGAATAACGCCAGGTGTGTGTAAATCCGTGCGTAGTCATTGGAGACCGAAGCGACTCGTCTCGAAGACCAGGGATGGCGCTGTCAACAGATGTGCGACGTCTCGCATATCTTGTTGTGCAGAAGACTATAAGTGTGTTCAGATGGCGGAGCGCATCATGAGGAAGCCGATCCAATTCAGGTTAAGACCAGCATGGAATCGGAATCGATCGTAACGTTTGAGAACGTCGGCGTTACTTTCGGCGCGGAGCGGATTTATGACCGGCTGAGCTTCGATGTTCACCGCGGCGAGTTTGTCTGCATCCTCGGCCCTTCGGGTTGTGGCAAGTCTACTTTGTTGCGGATGATCGGCGGCCTGCTTGACGTGAGCATAGGCCGCATCACGGTCGACGGACGTTCCCCTCACGATGCCTGGCCGGAAATCGCGTTCGTGTTCCAGTCACCGCGGCTGGTTCCCTGGCGGACCGCACTCGATAACGTGCTGCTCGGCTCGGAGTTGCGTTTCGGTGCACGCGACAAGGAGCGGCGTAGGGCGCATGCAATTGAATTGCTGAGCATGGTGGGCCTCGCCGGCGATGCGAGCAAATATCCATCTATGCTCTCGGGCGGCGAGCGCCAACGAGTCGCGATCGCGCGAGCGCTCGCGGTCGCCCCCAAGATCGTACTCATGGACGAGCCATTTTCGGCGCTCGACCCCAACATGCGCGGGCGCATGCGCGTCGAAATGGAACGGATTTGGCTTGAGACGGGCAAGACCGTAGTCTTCGTCACTCATGACATCGACGAGGCGCTGCAGTTGGCCGATCGCACGGTGGTGCTGTCGAACAAGCCGACCCACGTCCTCGATATCATCAAGCTGCAAACGCCTCGGCCCCGTGCGCCAGCCGATCGCGAACTCGACGCACCCCGTCAGAAATTGATTAATCTGTTTGGATCGGTCGAGCAGCTCGCTTCTCAGAGGGAAACCGTCGCATGATGAAACGTCGCTCTGTCCTCAAGCTCATGGCGGCTCCGGCGTTGATGACCGTTGCCCGGCCAGGACTTGCCCAGGCCAAGGAAACGGTCACCTATGCTTATCTGCTCGACCCCGCCTACGACGCGGTCACATGGGCGATGACCAACGGCAAGGTAACTTCCGATCTAATCACGGTCGATGCGCGCGGACTCGCGATCCCGCAACTGATCCAGGCCACCTCGGCCAAGCAGTATGACGTGATCATGACGGCCGTAATCGCTATCCCGCCGGCGGCGAAGCGCGGCCTCGAGTTGCGCGTGCTGTCGACGGCGCTTCAGCAAGCGGCTGCGGGCGAAGGTGCCGGCGTCTGGGTCAAGAGCGATTCGGGAATCAAAATTCCGCAGGAACTCAAGGGCAAATCGCTCGGCTCCTATGGACTGCGGTCAACCGGCTACACCCAGGTCCGCTTAGCGCTCATCCACAAGTACGGCCTCAATGCCGCACTCGAAGGCGGGGATCTCACGCAACTGGAGATCCAGGCGCCTAACCTGCCCGGCGCGCTGGCGGCAGGCCAGATCGACGCAGCGACGCTGATCCACAGTCAGGCCTTTCGCGCACTGAAATCCGGCGAGTTCCGCCCGATTGCCGAGACCGGACGCGACAATATCGAGCTATACGGCATGCGCTTCGTCAGCGCGCTCAATGTCTCTTACCCAGAACGCCTGGCGCGGCGGCCGGACGCCTTCCGCGAATTCGACCGCATGTTCCGCGAATCGGTGCGCTACGCGCTCGCGCACCGCGATGAGGTATTCGGCGCCGTCGGCCAGCAGAGCAACCTGCCGCCCGAGTTTTTCAATTGGTGGTTCGAAAAGAGCTCCAACGTACCCGGCACTTTCGAGGAAAGTCACGCTCAGGCGATCATGAAATTCTACGAGCTGTCGAGAGAGATTGGAATGATTCAAAGCTTCCCTGACATCCGAACATTGGTTTGGGAGCACGCGTTGCGCGGCTGATGGTCGAGACCGGACTCGCGCAAGCCCCAGTATTGCCTCCCCGCGGCTTACCTCGCCGCAAGCTTGCGGCGCATCTGTTCACGCTCTCTTTCATTGCCGCCTGGGAAGCGGCGTCATTCGTCGCGCCGTCCTATCTGCTGCCTAGTCCCGTGCAGGTTGCGCAGCGGCTTTGGGCCTTCGTCACGAGTTGGCGAGACCTGGGCCACCTTGAGGCGTCGCTATTCCACGTGGCCGCGGCGATCACGGTCTCCTTCGTGGTCGGCTCCTTACTTGCATTAATACCCTATTATGTGCCCGTGCTGCGGTTTGCGATTGAACGCCGCATCGGTCCATTTCTGAATGCATTTTCAGCGATCGGCTGGACATTGCTGTCGATCATGTGGTTCGGCGTTACGCCGCTGACCGTGATCTTCGCGATCAGCGCGGTGCTGGTGCCGTTCGCGCTTGTCAACATGTCGGCGGGCCTTGGCAATATCGATCCCGAGACGCTTGAAATGGCAAGAAGTTTCACACGTCAGCGAGCGCGAACGTTTGCACTGGTGATTGTGCCGTCGCTCTATCCGTTCATATTCGCCACCCTGCGCATCATGTTCGGGGTTGCCTGGAAGGTAACGCTGACTGCCGAGTTGTTCGGCGGCAATTCCGGGATGGGTTACATGATCAACCTGGCGCGCCAGGAGTTCGATACCGCGACGATTTTCGCGGCCATTATCCTCATCATCGGTTTCGTGCACTGGATGGACCGGTGCGTTCTTGCTCCCATGCAAGCGAGCGTGTCACGTCACTATGCGGGCTGAACAAACATCGGTCGCTTCGATGATCACCGAGCGCCTGATAGGCGAGGGACTCGTCGTTCTTGCGCTGCTGGCTTGGTGGGCATCGGCGCGTAGCCTGCCGGAATTCATTTTGCCCGGGCCCATCCCGGTTGCGCGCCGACTTGTCGAATTATTCGTGATGCCGGAATTCCTGTGGCAAGCCTTTACATCCATTTGGCGGGTCCTTGTCTCGATTACGGCAGCTCTCTTGATCGGCGGTGGGCTGGCATTTCTTGCTCACGGGGCGTCTTGGTTCGAAGCCGTGGTGGATGAGCGGATCAAGCCGTTTCTCAACTCATTTCCCTCGATCGGTTGGGCGATCCTGGCGGCAATCTGGTTCGATCCCGGCAACTTCAGCGTCATATTCGTCGAGGTCGCGATTCTGATCCCGTTTTGTTTGATCAATATCGCGGAGGGTCTGCGCCATATCGATCGCGAGCTCATGGAGATGGGCCGAAGCTTCACGCGCCGCCGGACGCGCATCCTCTGGCGCCTGACCTTGCCCTTGCTGGCGCCCTATGGGCTTTCTGCGACCCGTATCGCCTATGGGATTGCCTGGAAGATCGCGCTGGTCGCGGAATTGCTTGGGGCACCGAGCGGGCTCGGCTATCTGATGCTGCGGGCCCAGACTGCGGCTGACAGCACGACCTTTCTTGCCACCTGTTTTGTCATCGTGCTGATCTTTGTCGCCGGTGAGAGGTTGGTGTTGGCGCGATTGGAGCGGCGTTTCGCTCGTCGTTGAAAGCGAGGTGTGATCGTGGCGATAATTGCGACCGACGGCCTAGTGGTGCGAACCAATGCCGGTGACCTGCGCGGCGCACGCGAGAACGGCATCGCGGTCTTCCGTGCAATCCCCTACGCGGCGCCTCCCGTCGGCGACCTGCGGTTCTCGCCGCCGCAGCCCGTATCCGCATGGCATGACGTGCGCGATGCGACCAGAGACGGCCCGATCCCTCCACAGGGCCGCTCGCGGCTCGCCCACGTCATGGGCGATTTCGAGCGTCCACAATCGGAAGATTGTCTTACCCTCAACGTCTGGACGCCTGCCCCTGATTTCAAAAAGCGCCCGGTGCTGGTGTGGATCCACGGCGGCGCGTTTTCGAGCGGCGCGGGTTCGCTGCGGTGGTACTCGGGCGAGCGGTTTGCCGCCAACGGCGACGTGGTCGTGGTTTCAATCAGCTATCGTCTGGGCGCGTTGGGGTTTTTATGTCTGCCAGGGGTCAGCGGCGGCAATCTCGGACTGCTCGATGAGGTCGCGGCGCTGCGTTTCGTGCGCGACAATATCGCTGCCTTTGGCGGCGATCCGGATAACGTCACGGCAGTGGGGCAGTCGGCGGGAGCGGCGTCGATCGCGATTCTCATGACCATGCCGCAGGCCCGCGGCCTGTTCCGGCGCGCGATCATGCAAAGCACGCCGTTCGGGCGCATGTCACGACCGCTCGAAGACGCGCACCGCATCGGACGGCGCTTGCTGGGGGTGCTGGGCCTTAAGCCGGAAGAAGCAGAAAAATTAAAATCGCTGCCGTTCGCCCACCTCGTGACGGCGCAAGGCGAGGTCGCCCGGCTGGAAAAGAAGTTCGCCGATGCGCTCGCGCCATTCTGGCCGGTGATCGACGGCAGCATCTATACAGGAGAGGTCGCGCCGGCGCTCAAGGCCGGCGCCGGCGCCGAAATCGACACCATGATTGGCACGACGCGCGAGGAGATGGCCGCGTTCTATTGCATCGACAAGGAAATCGCGAAAGCCGATCCCGCCACGATCGAAGGCGTATTCGCATCGTTGTTCCCACACGGCCACCGGCCTTACTACGACGAGATCCGCCGGATGCGGGCCTCCGGCACCAATGCTGCCCTGCTGGGTGATCTGATGAGCGATGCGATGTTCCGGATTGGCAGTCTGCGCATGGCCGAATGGCGTGCCGACCAAGGCCGGCCCGCCTATGTGTACCAGTTCGACTGGCAATCACCGGCCGGATTCGAATCCTGTCACTGCCTGGAAATTCCGTTTGTGTTCAACAATTTTGCGGACTGGAAGGACTCACCCATGCTCAAAGATGCAAACCCCGCGGAAACCAAAGGACTTGCGGAGGCGATGCACGGCGCCTGGATCGCGTTTGCGCGCAGCGGAAAGCCCGATCATCCCGGCTTGCCCGCATGGCCGCCCTACCGGCGCGAAGATCGTATAACCATGCGCTTCGACAGCGTGATCGGACCGGTCAGCGACCTCGCCGGGCTTGCGTGGCGCGAGCCCTGGCTTCGTGATGAGCGCCGCCTGTCAGCATAACTATGACGATGCATTCCGTCGCGGTCCGCAAGGAAATTGTCGATCGCATAACGCTGGCCGAAGGTTTGGCGATGAGGCATTTTTCCAGAAACCTCAAAATGGGCTTCGTCAGTTCGCCGTGCTTACACATTCCTACCCAAATCTTCCGTGCTTCTGGATTGATATTGACCGCCAATATTCTGCAAAATACTCGTTTAGAGTCCCCGATAGGGGATCAGGAAACCCCACGCCTTTAGGCGGCTGGGACCGCGGCGGTTCCGGTATAGAGTGGTTGTATGGAAGGGTACAAGCGTGGCAGCCATACGGTTTGGGACTGCAAGTATCATCTGGTCTGGGTAACTAAGTACCGCTACCCGGTTCTGGGGGGAGATGTCGGCGTCCGGTGCCGAGAATTGCTGCGTGAGACAGCAGGTGCGCATGAGATGATAATTCATGCCGGGTCGGTCAATCGCGATCATGTTCATATGCTGATGTCAATTCCGCCGAGCCTGTCGGTATCGCGTGCCGTGCAATATCTGAAGGGGCGCAGTTCACACAAATTGCTGAGCGAATTCGGCATACTGCGCAAACGGTACTGGGGCCAACACCTTTGGGCCAGGGGCTACTGGGTAGCAAGCAGCGGAAACGTCACTGACGAGGTATGGGTCGAGTACATCAAGAACCAGACGGCCCCTGAACCTGACGACAACTTCAACGTGACCTGAGTTCCGCCGAATGGCGGACTGATCCGGCTTTAAGCCGTAACCTGAAGCCACCGCCTTTAGGCGGTGGAGTGTTCACCGGTCTGCCAATTGGTCACACCCCGGACTTTGTTGCTCGTGATGAGTCGATTGGGCTACTTGCCGGCGCCCTGTCGATCGATAGCAGCGGACTGCGCGATGAGGTCCAGCGCTTTAATCAGTTTGTCGCGAATAGCAGTGATGCGGATTTCAGCCGAGGGAGTGAAAACTGGAGTAAAAGTTATAGCGGCGATCTGACCAATCCAAATCCCAATCTCGGCGCCATTAAGAACCCACCATTTTACGGCATCCAACTACACCCATCGGGAGTGTCGTCGGCAGGACTTCTTGCCAATGGCATTGGACAGGTTATGAACCGGCGGGGTCAACCGATTGGCGGTCTCTACGCTCTTGCGAACTGCAGTGCGGGTGTTGAATACGGCGTCGGTAATCAGGCGGGCTTGACAGCGGGCAAGGGAATGATCTTCGCCTATGTGATGGCGAAACAGTTGAGAGCACAAACAAGCAAATAGGGTCAGTTAGGCCAAGCGGCGGCTAAAAAGCTGCGGATGACCGACACGGGCAAAAAAATCCCGCCATGATCCGAGGGACGAATAATGAGCGAGATCAATATCAGCGGCCTGGTTGACGCCGCACGGCTGCGTCCCTTCCATCTGTGGCTGACTTTCTGGTGCTTGCTGGCGATGATGGCCGATGGCTTCGATCTGCTTAATGCCAGCATCGCCGGCCCCGCCTTGATCAAGGAATGGGGCATCAGCCGCGCCTCGCTAGGACCAGTGTTCAGTGCCAGTCTGGTCGGCTTCCTCGTTGGCGCGCCATTTTTCGGCTATCTGGGTGACCGCTTCGGCCGCCGCTTGGCGATTATTTCCAGTTTGATCTTCATCGGTATCACGACGCTCGCCTGCGCCTGGGCCACCGATTTGCAGGAGTTGCTCTGGCTGCGCTTCCTCAGCGGCCTCGGCCTCGGCGGGGTACTGCCAAACGTCATCGCGCTGAACGCCGAGCTAACACCAAAGCGGTTTCGCGCCACGGTGCTAGTCGTGATGTCGCTGGGCATTTCGTTGGGCGGCGCGGTGCCGGGTATTGTCGGCGTCACGCTGATGCCGACCTATGGCTGGCCGGTGATCTTTGTGGTTGGCGGCGTCGCCCCGCTTGTAATTGGCCTTTGCGCCATCTTCGCTCTACCCGATTCCATCAAATTCCTGGTGCTGCGCGCTGGCCGCGACGAGGCAGTGGCGCGGCTGGCGCGCAGGCTCGATCCCGCGCTTACGATTGCACCGGGTACCCGCTTTGTGCTGGACCAAGAGGAGGGCAGCGCCAAGACGCGGGGTTCGCCCATCGGCCTATTCCGCCACGGCTGGGCAGTGGTGACGGTGCTAGTGTGGCTTATCTTCGTTATGAACCTGATGGCCAATAACCTGTTGAATGCCTGGCTGCCAATGATTGTGCAGAGCAGCGGCCACAGCGCCACGCAAGGCGCCTATGCCGGCTCGCTTTACCAGCTCGGCGGCTCGGCCGGCGGATTGTGCCTCGGCATCCTGATCGATCGCTTCGGACTGAAGGTTCTGGCGGTGGCGTTCGCGCTCGCGGTGCCGGTTGTGGTCTTCACCGGTACTCCTGGGATTTCGGGAACACTGCTTCTCACCATGACCTTCTTCACGGGCTGCGTCGTTACGGGCATGCAGAATGGCCTTAACGCCAGCGCCGGACTGATCTACCCGACCGCGCTCCGCGCCAATGGGGTGGGCTATGCGCTCGGCGTCGGACGCTTCGGCTCGATCTCGGGCCCCCTAATCGGCAGTCTGCTGACGAAGCTGGACATGCCGCCGGCGACTTTCTTCTACGTCACCGCGATTGGACCGTTGCTTTGCGCCGGCTGTTGCGTGCTGCTGCTGCGCCAGTTGGGGCAGGCGAGGGGCGAGACCGACGCCGACTTTGCCCCGACTGCATCGCACGCGGGTCAGAGAGAGGGAAAATGAACATCCCATCGTTGGGGGGGAATGGGCGAGCTCGCTCTAATGGTTATTGGTCATGGGCGCCACCTTGCGAGCAATCTTTTCTTGCACCCTGCCGCAGCGCGCTACTTCAATAAGAAGTGTCAATGCAGAAGAGGCACGCGCAATCCATACGGAATGGGAATGGCCACGTGTGGCAGGGGCTTCGATTGCGCGCGAGGTGGGCGCGACTTTGCAGAAGGAAAGATGAGTTCGCGTCGCTTCGCAATAGTAGGGCGTTGCAGATTACGCAGATGCGGCTCGCCGAAGACGACAAGGTGGCGGATGCACTGAGGCCTCGAACCAAGGCGAGTTCCGTGAGTGACACACGACCGCTCAAGCAATTTTAACGCAGAAACTCCGTTAACCTAAGCTCGGCATCAACGCCAAGATGTTATCGCGTTCGATCGCGATCAGCTCGGTCCTGGGGAGGCCGAGTGCCTGTAGTTGATGGATGGTCGGAGACATTGGCCCGAATGGGGAGTCGGTTCCAAGAAGAATATGGGAGTTTGGCACAATCGCGCGGAGTGCCGTCATGGTGACCGGATCGGAGGAGCTCGATATCTCGTAGTATAGTTTGCCAATCTCGCCGCGGAGGTTCTCTGGCATCCGCTCGCGAAGCGGCGGCTGCGTTTCGATTAGGATCGATAATCGGCCGACGCCGGCCATGATCAATCCGCCCGCATGCGAAAAGATGATGCGGATATTGGGATACCGCTCTGTCGATTTTGTCATGATCCATTGCAAGATCGCTCGCGTTGTATCGATCGGATATTCGATCACGGCAGCCGGCATGCCGGGAATAAGATTTCGGCAGCACGCCGGCGCGATCGGATGCACGTAAACCACGGCATTGCGATGGTTGAGCTCGTCGAACGCCGGTGCAAAGGTCGAATCAGCGATCCACTTGTCGCCATAGCTGGTGAATAAGCCGACGCCATCGGCTTTCAAAGTATCAAACGCATAGGCGATCTCATTCAAGCTGCCGTCGGTATCGGGAAGCGGCAGCGCTGCAAACGAACCGAAGCGGCCGGGATGATCGCGGCCGATTTGCGCAGCATATTCATTGCAAGCGCGCGCAAGTCGCCGGCCTTGTGACACATCGCCGAACCAAATGCCGGGGTTCGATACCGAGCAAACCGCCGTTGCAACAGCGTTGCGATCCATTTCTTCGATGGCGCGCTGCGGCGTCCATTCGCGGGCTTGCTTGATAACTAGGGGCGGAAGAGTCTTTGCAACAGCATCTTCGCCAATCCAAGCCGGCGCTATATGATGATAATGGACGTCGAGCCGATACGGTGTGGTCTGACTCAGCACGACGCCCGGCGCGAGTGCGCTCGATCCGGCGAGGCCCACCATAGTCATGAAGCGACGCCGGGACATGCACAGTGCGCACATAGAACCCTCCTTCTCGCGGCTCGAACAACGATCCGAAGGCAATTTATGCAGAGGCTGCTTTCGGATCGGCAAGCGCCTTGTTCCAATCACTTGCGTCGGAACACCAGCAGCTGATCCGTGATCGGCATCCCTCCGCAGCGCAGCGTGCCGCCCGGGAAATAGGCCGCCGAGCCGACGGCGGCGGCGCCAAAAGCGTGCCGCCCAGCCGGCAATTTCGCCAGGGTCAGCCAGCTATTCGACTTCGGATCGTAGGCCTCGTTGTCGTCGAAGGTGTCACCGCCGCCGAACTTGCTTGTTGGATCGAGCTTCTTGCACTCGCCACCGACATAGAGGAGTAGGCCGCCATAATAAGCTGCCGCTCCGCTGCTGCGCGCGGTCGGCATCGGCGCCGCTTTGCTCCATTGATCGGTCGTCGGATCATAAACATCGTGGTCGCTGACGTTGTCAGTTTGATCCGCCGTGCGGCCGCCGACGACATGGATATTGTTGCCAATGACGGCAATGCCGAGATGATCGCGCGCGAGCGGCAGCGGCGCCGCTTTGGTCCACGTATTGGTCGCCGGATCGTAGACTTCGTGAATGTTGACGGTGATCTTGTCGAGGCCGCGGCCGCCGATGATGTGAATTTTTTCGTCGACGACAGCGACGCCGATCGAAGCGCGGGGCGAACTGAGGGGCGCAATCGTCCGCCAAGTATCGGCTGCCGGATCGTATTCGAATGCGAGATCCATAGCACCGACATGGACGATATTGGTAAAACCGCCGAAGGCGTAAAGCTTGCCATTGAAGCCGACGAGGCCGACATGGCTTAATCCCTTAGGCAGCGGCGCACGTTCGCGCCACTGATCGTTGGCGGGGTCATATTCGTAATTGAGCGACGAATCCCAACGGCCCTGCGCTGTGCCGCCGACGACGTAGATCTTGCCGTCCAGCGCCGCGACACCGATTTCCGCACGCGCCGTCGGCATTGGGGCCGCCGTTGACCAGTTGCCTTGATCTTGCGCGGCGGCAGCAAAAGTGATGGCGAGCGCGCCTAATGCGAAGACAACAACCACCGATAGCTCGGCAACAAAACAGCGGAGGTAACCCAAACATCGACTCACGCACGTCCTCCCTCGTTTAACGGTGTCTTGCGCGGCAGCGCGGCCTTCAATTTCGAACGTTCCGGCTTGAAGATTCCCTTACCGCAAGTCTCCCACACGGCAACCTCGAATTCTGTCCCCCCCGGTGGGGGACAGACAGCGGTTTCGTCAGGATGGTTGTATCTCGCTGATATCGAGCGGTACTTGTGCCGAGAGGGTAATTGGCGCAATGGCGACGGCGGCATGGACTAGGCAGTCATCGTCCTCAAAACGAGCGGCGAGATGAGGCCGCGACTTCGATGATTTCCAGAAACTGCTGAACGCAGAATAGCCGCCGCTTCGCAAACTGCAAAAAGTCCCGCTACCTGAAAAAACGCGGACATGAAGATCACGAAACTACATTGCGACGCCGTTCATATCCCCTTCCCGCAACCGATCGGACACGGCTTGCGCGGCTCGGATTGCGTACTTGCCTATCTTGAGACCGACGAGGGTGTTGTCGGCGAAGGTTTTATCTGCACGCTGAAACGTGAGTTCACCAAAGTTCTCTACGAGATGGTGAAGAGTCTGGAGCCGCTTATTGTTGGAATCGATCCGCAGATGAGCGGTAGTTTCAGCGCCAAGGCCTGGGAAAGCGTCGGCTTCATTGGTGTCGCCGGCGTATCGGTGATGGGTATTGCCGCGGTCGATTGTGCACTATGGGATCTGCGCGGCATGTTTGCGCCAATCAGGGTCGAGGCAATGCACACAATCGCAACAGGATCGAAATCCTTTTGCGGATCGAAATCGAGAGAGCGAAACAATGCGGCGTTGATGGCCAAGGGACCAGTGGTTGTAAGCATCAAGGTATAACCGTCGGGCGCCGCTCGTGCCACCGCTTCGGCACCGAGGTTACCGTTTAACCCAACTTTGTTTTCAACGACGACCGGCTCACTCCAGATTTCACTCATTCTCTGGCCGAGAAGGCGGGCGAGCGCGTCCGCTTGAGCGCCCGCAGGATGAGGCACAACGAATGTGACGCGCCGATCCGGGTAATTCTCAGCACCAGCGCCGTGGACAAAGATGAAACATGCGCAAATCGCGACAGTCGCCAACCACACCGTTCGCGGTCCTAAGAAGCCGGATGGCATGGCGTTTTCTTCCTCGATCGATTTATTGATCGTCATGCGCGCTGATCGGTGCTGTTTGTTCGTTATCTTGCATAACTCTCGGATCAAGCGCCCCGCGCACCCGATCGACCACGCCCAGAGGATCGCGCGGAAGTTCATCTCCGCGCCATGCAACATGACCGTCGGGCCGCACGAGCACTAGACACTTTTCATAAAGCGACGCAACCGCAGGATCGTGCAGTCTAATCAATTTCAATGGAACTGCGCGGCGGTCGGCCGCCTCGACAAGCGGTGTGACATCGTCGTCACCGAACTGCAACAGGACAAATCCGCGGCCGAACAAGTCGAGAGTGGAACGGCCGTCCTTAAGCCAGGCATGGGGTGCACGCGAGCCCGGTCGGGTGGTCGGTACATATTCCATAATGTCGTCCGCCACCGGAGGAGTGCCGTCGGAGCAGCAAATCGATGAACCCTCGTAGCGATAGCCAAGCTGGACGCCGAGTGTTTCCCATTCGACGAGTGTCGCCGCTTTGATTGCCGCGCCGACCCGGCGCCGGGTAGCCTCGCCTTCCGGCGTCTCGTCGAGAATGTGCTCGCATTCCCTTGCCGAGATCATCTGGTGAAAGGCCTTTGTCGCGGCATTCACGTTGCGATGACCTACCGGTCGACGCTCAAGATCATAACTTTCTAGCAAATGCGCGCCGCCCCAGCCTTCGAGCTTCGCCGCAAGTTTCCAGCCAAGATCAACAATATCGCCAAGCCCGGTATTCATGCCGTGCCCGCCGGTCGGTGACATGGTATGGACGGCGTCTCCAGCCAAGAATGTCCGCTGGCCGCTGCTGTAACGCGAGGCGACGAGATGGCTGCGGCGCCACGGCAGCACGGAAATGACCTGATACGGGAACGGCGCACCGGCCATATGCAGCAATGCAGCGTCGATATCGAGCTTGTCTTGCGCCGGACCGTCTTTGCCGCCGAGAATGGTCAACCGCCACAAAGCGCGGCCATCGATCGTCGTCAAATTGCCCCATGTTCCTTGCGGGCCGATGAAGATGAAGCGCTGTGTGTCGCCTTTGTCGTGAGCACGATAAAGCTCCGGCGAGCGGAAGTAGATTCCGACTGAATGGGTCAACGCCGGATTACCCTCCATGGCAATGCCAAGCGCTTTGCGAATTCCACTCCCCGCTCCGTCGCAACCGACCAGGTACTTCGCCCTGATATGCAAGCGACGACTGGCCTTCGTGTCGACGGCCTGGACCTCAACACCGTTCGGCGCTTCCTCCAACGACTCAAATTCACAATGATACCGCAGCGTCACCTGCGGATGCCGGCGAGCCGCCCCGGCCAGCAGCGGATCGAACCACAATTGCGAGCCGCGTTGCCAACGTTCGGGACTGGTCGGCGGCGGCTTGGTGTCGCGCATGCACGGATATTCTTCGGTGGCGAGTAGGTGTCCCATCACAGACGTGCAAAAGGTGATACTCAAACCGTAATCGTCCGGGAAGCCACCCTTGTGGACCCAATCGACAATGCCCCAGCGGCGGCAGAACTCCAGTGTGCGCACATTCATACCACCCATTTTGGGATGGCTAATCGAGCCGTCGCCGCGTTCAATCAACAGGCACTCGATCCCGCGCCAACCTAGGTCAAGCGCAAGACCGAGGCCAACCGGACCGCCTCCAACGATTAGCACTGCGACATCGATTGTTTCGTCCACTCGCTTTTTCCTCTCGTCAAGAAAACTTGGGATGGCGCCGCGCAACGCTGCACGACGCGTTCAAGTAGGCTTTACGCTCGCGCCAGCCCGGGATCACGCTCGTGCAAGTTTGCCGCTAAACCGGGCTGATCGCGCTATAGCTAAGCTATTCGCGCGAACAGGCCCCCGGCATCGGCCGGCCAGACTGACGAACTGCCGTCAATGGCCGTCCGGTGGACATTTCGGCGAAAGCCGCAGTACTCGGTACCCAACGCTCAGCTCCACTTCGAGAATGATGGGCTACCCGGTCCATGTCGCTGCTGCCATCGCGCCAAGTACCGCCTCACTCAATATATCGGCAGGATACGATCATCCCGACAGTCCGCTGTCTGTCCCCCACGGGAGGGGACAGAATGCAAGCTCGGTCCTGTGGTAGCTTGCAGTCAAACGAAGCAGGAGATTACGATGCCGAGCAAAATTCCGATGGCGCGTCGCTTACATCATTTCGCCTGGCGCTGCCGGGATGCCGAGGAGACGCGTCATTTTTACGAGGACGTGTTGGGCCTGCCACTCGTCCACGTGATCCGCGCCGAGACGGTGCCGAGTACAGGCGAACACTCGCCCTATGTGCACCTTTTCTTCCGGATGGCCGATGGCTCCTGCATCGCCTTCTTCGATCTTGGGGATGGCCAGGCCGCCGCACCCTCGCCAAACACTCCGGCTTGGGTGAACCACTTCGCCATGGAGCTCGAAACCCGGGAAGAGCTTTTGGCTATGCGTGAACGACTGCAACATGCCGGTATCGAAGTGGTCGGCGTGACCGATCACGGTTTTGTTGAGAGCATCTATTTCTTCGATCCGAACGGATTGCGTCTCGAATACACCATTCGCACGTCAAAACCGAACGAGGATGCGGAGAACGAGCAGCAGGCTCATGCCGCGCTTCGGCAATGGCAAATCCGAAACAAGGCCGTGCACGCTTAAGGTCGAGCGTTCCTTAGCGGAGCGGGGGGCCGGTATCTCAAATGCTGGCCCCTGTTCGGCGAGGATCACGCCGACCCCGGTGCTCGAAGGTCTCAGATCGGAAAGCTCGTAAACGCTCTTGTGTCCGGCCAAACGGGCCAGGCCGGCGAAACTCACCACCCCCCGGCCGGGGATCGGGACGAGCGCCGTTCGCCTCGTAGGATGCTCTGCCCGGATAAGCCCCGTCCGGCCAGCGACAGCATCCGCACTCATCGACATTTCCAACGCCCGGCACATCGAGTTAAAAACTTAGCATAGGGAATCCGCCCGGGCGTTCCTTGATCGCGACCAGCTACGGCGTTGCAGGCTACCAAGGATAGAGAGGCAGCGAGACAACCTCGGTCGCCCTCGGGGAGGACAAGCGCTCACGCGTGCCGACGAGGCGAACGCTCATTCTCCCCATTAGCGTTCTCTTTTGCGATGCAGAAAACTCTTCGCACCCCGATTAATACCGGCGTTCAAAGGATTGCCCAGCATTGCCTAGGTTTGCTTTCGCCTTGCAATTATTGCAGGATGCAATTATAAATGTTATCAACAAAAGCACCAGGGGGGTGAAGCCGTGGAGCAAGCCATCGTCGCCACTCCGCAAATGGTTAAGTTCGCGCGACCCCTGCCCAACGTTGAACCAGTGGACCTAGCCGATGTCGTTGGCGGTATCGGCCGCTCCGATATGAGCGCTCGTTTGCTCGGCTATTTTCGAGTTCTCCTGGAATGTAAATACTATGGTGCGGTGAAACTGGAAAACAATCGCCTTGTCGCGATTGTGGGAGGTGGAGATGGTCTCGGCGCTTCCTCGCGGGTCGATGGAGTCGCACTTTATGACGTGAAATGCCAGCTTAATCGAATTATCCCTGGCGACGTTCGTGTGGAGGTCCGAAACAGCCCTATTATTCGGCGCGAGGCGAACGGAAACGAGACGCCGAGCTCGGGCCAACGCATTATGATCTGCGGCTGGCGAGACTTCGGTCGCTTATTGCATTTCGATCTTCCGCTGCGGTCGAACAACCTGCAACGAATCCCTGGGCAAGATTCGTTCGGTTGCGGATGTCCTTCTATCTGTCGTGGCTCGACACGCCGCGTTGTCGGTGCATCACGCTCTGCTCGTCGCGAAGCACTCGCAGGTAATCCCGACATTCGATTCGTTGGCGACGATCGAAGAGAATCTGACCATGACAACAAAGCTCTCACGACGTGAGGTCGAAGTCTGCGCGCGCATTATCTACGGACTTTCCTCGTGCGGGATCGCCCTGGATCTTGGCATCGGGAAAGAAAGCGTGGTGACCTATCGGAAGCGCGCGTATCAACGTCTACAGATAGCCACACAGAGAGAGCTTTTGATGCTCTATCTCGCTCGTTGCGGAAGAAACTCGCCAAGCTATCTGGCGGAGCAGGGCCTGAACTAAGCACTGGTAGTTCGAGTGTGCTGATGGGCGTGATACACCTCTAATTCACATTTAGCCTCGCTGGCAATCAGATGCAGCGGGCGCGTGAGATGTCCCAGCTAGCCGCGATCCCCCGCGCGGCGCTTCGGCGACGCATTCTCCGCCTCGCTCCGCCCTTCGTAATAGTCTTTGAGGATATTTTCCCAGGTTGCATCATCACCGAAGACCGACGCCGATCTCACCAACACCCGTTCCAGAGTCGCGCGCAACTCGTGAGCCTCGCTCAAGGAGAGATGGGCGACGAGGGCATTGTCGACCGCGTGCAAGACCGGCAGAATGTCGTTGTAGACGTCCTCGCCCTTTTTGCTGAGGCGAAGAACGACCCGGCGTCGATCCTCAGAATCTCCCCGGCGGGAAACATAGCGTTGGGCCACCAACTGGTCGACGGCACGCGTCACACTCACTTGGTCCATACCAGTCAACTCGGCAAGCGCTTTCGCAGAAAGCGGCGAATGATGGCTGAGAATCGCCACCAGTCTCCAGCCGATCACCGAGAGGCCGAACCTCTCACCGTACATTTTCTGCAGGAGCCTACTCGTTCGGGTCGCAATGGTACCCAAGAGGTGGGGCAACGAGTGCTCAGGAAGAAGCTCCGCCGGTGGTTCGGCTGCATATGGCCTTCCCGGACCGTTCTCAAGCTCCAGCCCCGGCTCTTTTGCGCCCCGTGGTCGCGTCATTTTCGTGTCCTACGTTCGCCGGTTCTCAGCCCCAAAACCGGCAAATGGCTCGCGGCCGATTTCAACAGTGCCAAACTTCTGTCCATTGCCCGCTGAATGGGCCAGTCAGAAATCATGGTGCGTAACGCCACTCGCCTGCTACGATTCCGGAGGAGAGCGGTTACAACTTCCAACGTCAGCAAAACTACTATGAGGGAATACCTATGTCCACGAGCTACCAGACGCTCAGCCTCGAGCGAAACGGTCAAGTCGCGACCGTTACGCTCGGCCGGATCGACCAAGGCGGCGCCCAACCACCCCAATCGCGCGGCGTTCATTTGCCGGCTGAGGTCGCCGACGTTGTAAACGAACTTCGTGGCGACCAGACGATCCGCGTGCTCGTCCTGACCGGCTGCGGCGACGTGTTCATGTATCCGCCGACAAAGTTTCCGTGGCACGGTCATCCCGGCAGGGACTGGGAGGTGCTCACCGCGATCGGCCGCGCGTTCGAGATCCTAATCGGCAGCGAAAAAGTGACGGTCGCGAAGCTGAACGGCCCCGCCCTCGGCTTCGGCGCGAGCCTGACCCTCGCATGCGACTTCATCGTCGCACGGGACGACGCGGTGATCGCCTATCACCACCTCTCAATGGGCGAGCTGTTCCTGCAGGGGGAGTTGCGCGGCCCGCATCCCAGCGGCAGCGGCAAGGCCTGCGGCGACGGGGGCATGGTGTTCCTTCCGCAGCATCTGCCGCTCAATCTGGCGAAAAAGGCGCTGATGCTGGGTGAGCCGCTCGGAGCCAAGGAGATGGCCGCGCACGGAATGATCTACGCGGCAGTCCCTCCTGACGAGCTCGACGCCGCGGCGGATGCGCTGGTTCAGCGGCTTCTCAAGCGCAATGCCTATGGGCTTGCCTGGACCAAGCGCGTCCTCAATCAGCGTTTGCGCGCCGCGTACAACATGACGTTCGACGCCGGCATCGCCTACGAATTTCTGAACAATTACATGCAATCCGAGCATTCGAGCAAGCGCGGCGAGGGTCGCGGCGTCGATCGGCTATAGAGGAATGAGCGTCCGAAGCGGCAGCCGTCAGCGCCAGGACGGCCGGTGTTGGCTTCCGGGTCACTGGCCGCTCAGCATGCGTAGGTGACTGGCAATCCGCTGACTGTCGTAGGCCGGGGGAACAAACTTGAACTCCTTTGCCTGCGCGATGCTCAATTCGAGCCCCTTGAGGTCGGCAGTCTGGGTCGACTCGCGCGGCAGATAGATCGGCAAGTCCTGGGTGATCTGATCGAGTGAAAGACCTTGCAGCGCGCCGAACCACTCGCGCGCCGCCGCATCCTCGTACATGGCCTCGCGAGCCTCATCATAGCCGCGGATATAGCGCACGAGGACATCGCGCCGGGCCTCGAATGTCGGGCCGAGAACGGCGATCACCCGCGTCGTCTGTGCCCTTAATGCAGGGACTTCCGAAGCGCGTCCAATCACCCGGATGCTGCCGGCTTCCACGGCGTTGAGGTTAAATGGGGCCGACGATACCCCGACGTCAATCTGGCCCGACATGACATTCGCCAGAATGGCCGGCAGGCTGCCCGACACCACCGGCTTGGCCGATATCTTGTAGTGGTCGAGAAGCGCAAGGACGGCGAGATGGCTCGACGACCCGGCGCCGGTTACGGCTATTGTCTTCCCGGCGGCATCGTTGAGCGTCTTGATCGGAGAATCCTGGCGCACATACAGAAACAGGTCCGTCGAACCAGTCGACGTCGAGGCGATGACGTCGATTGGTGCGCCCTTGGCGTTGGCGCCGAGCACCGAGAGCATACCCATCCCGACCGCGACGTCGACACTGCCGGACATTAAGGCCTGCAGATGCTCGCCCGTGCTCTGGGTGTAGAACAGCTCGACGTCCAACCCTTCACGCTTGAAGTACCCGTCGCGGACGCCGAGTTCGTTGACTGACGGTTCCCACAGACCACGGCTGACGACGGCGACCTTCAGCATGTCGGAAGCGGCGCTGCGCCCGCTCGCCCCGGCGGCCGCCAGCACGAGCGAAAAAAGAAATGCAATCTTGCGCATCGCGGACTCCTTGTTGCCTACCCTATCCGTCGAAGCCGAAGAGCTGCGCGGGATTTGTGACGAATATCTTCTCTCTGGTGGCGGCATCCGGCACCAGGTCAAGCATCATGTCGACGAGGTCGCCATCATTCGGCGTCAGCCCCGGTTCGTATCGCTGCGTGTGCGGCCAGTCGGTGCCCCAGATGATCCGGTCCGGAGCCTGCGCGACAAGCGCACGCGCCAGCGTGCGCAGATCCTCATACGGAAGCTTCTGCAGGCTCACGTACCGTTCAACCGCGGCGCTTTTCAGCCAGAAATTGCCCCGGCGCAGAAGTTCGGCGACGACGCCGAAGGCTGGGTCATCGATGTTCGTCAAATGCGCGAACTGGTCGAAGATGACCGGCAGCTCGATACGCCTGAGAAGCTCGGCATTCGCGGCGATGTAATCGGCATCAATTTGCAGCTCAAGCGACCAACCAAGGAAGGAGACCCGGTCGATCGCTCTCTGCAGCAGCTCCGCGTCGAAAGCGCCGAACGCGAACCGCGTGAAGTTAAGCCGGACACCGCGGACACCGCGTTCGTGCAGCCGTTCATACTCGGCCGTGCCGAGGTCGGGGTCGGCATCAGCCATCGTGACTATGGCGCGCAGCGGAAAACCTTGCGCTTTCGCGGCATCCAGCGCGGCGAGCGTCACCCGATAATCCGAGCCGTAGACACGCAGCGGATGAACGATTACGCCTCGCTCCACCCCCATCACTTTAGCCACCGCGAGATAGTGCTCGATCGGCGCCATCGACGGATTGTAGCCGCGCTTCTCGGAATACGGATAAAGGTCGGGTGGCCCGAAAACGTGGAAATGTGTGTCGCAGGTGCGGGCGGGAATCGGAACGCGTGGCTTCCGCGGATTCGGATCCGGCGGGAAGATTGTTCGCAATTTCGGGGGCAAGTCAGATCCCTTTCGTTACCGTTACAGCCGGTGGATGTTGGAAGTCGGTCCTAACGCGCGACCACGGCATTGACCATGCTGCCGATGCCGTCGACCTCGATGCGGATTTTATCGCCGACCTTGAGGAAATCGCCTTTCGGCATGCCGACGCCAGCCGGGCAGCCGGTCGCGATCACGTCGCCTGGCCGTAGCGCCAGATGGCGGCTCAGATAGGCGATCTGTTCGGCGATGGAGTAGACCATCTGCTTGGAGTTGCCGTTCTGCTTGATGACGTCGTTCACCCAGAGTTTAATCCCCATGTTGTAGGGGTCAGGGATGAACTCCGCCGGCGTGATCCATGGTCCCATCGGTACCGAACCGGCGAAGCATTTTTGCCCGAACCAATCGAAGATGAACGGGACGCCTTCGCGCTTCATCATATCGCGGGCGGACAGGTCATTGACGATGGTGTAGCCGGCGACCGATTTCATTGCGTCCTCATCGGAGATATCCTCACCGCCACGGCCGATGACGACGCCGATCTCTGCTTCCCAATCGAGTTGCTTGGTGAAGTGCGGATAGCGTATCGGCGCGCCCGGTCCGATGACCGAATGCGCCGAGGTCTTCATGATGATGTAAGGTTCGGCGACGCGCTGGATGATGGATTTCTTGCCGGTGGCGCGGAACGCGACCTCGGCCATCTCCTCGAGATGGTCATAGTAGTTGGCGCCGGTGGCGAAGACCGCGCTGGGGTAGAGGATCGGCGCTTCGAGCTTGAGCTCGGCCAGCGGCTGGCCTTGCTCTGGCCGGCAGGTCTCAACCGCGGCCTGCAACGCAGGCCGCACGTCATCCCAGCTCTCCAGCAGTCCCAGAACCGACGAGCTGACGTCCCGGTTAAGTTTCGCCAGCAGAGTTGGAGCCGGATAGACATGTTGATCGACCAGGATGCCAGCAATGGGGCGTTCATTCTCGTCGCGATAGGTGAGTAGGCGATAGGCCTTCGGCATATTTTCTTCACTTCTTGCGGCGCCCGCGGCGCCAGTTACAGCGTGACAGGTTTAAGGGTGGTTTCGTCCGCCTTTTTCGGCGCAACGCTGTGGAGCGATAGCATGGCGAGCGTCGCGCAGAGCAGGGGCAAGGCGGCAATCCAGAACAGGCCGCTCATGCCCCAGCCGAGCATCAGCAAGATGCCGGCGGCGACAGGCCCGACGATCGATCCGATGCGGCCGATGCCATAGGCCCACCCCACCGCGGTCGATCGAATAGAGGTCGGGTAAAGGCTCGCGACCAGCGCATTGCCGCAGGCCTGTGCCCCGATCAGGCAAAAGCCGGCGACGAACACCGCCAGCATCAGGAGGCCCACGTCAACGCTCAACAGGCCGATCGCGGCGACGCTGATCGTACCGATCGCATAGGCGAGCGCGATAACGACGGACTGGCCGAACTTTGCCATCAGAACGCCGAGCGAGAGACAGCCAATGACACCGCCGAGATTGAACAGGATGGCGCCAAGGACGGCCTTCTCCACCGGAAAGTGGGCCTGCTGGAGCAGCGGCGGCAGCCAGTTGAAGATGAAGAACATAACCAGGAAGTTCATGAAGAACGCGACCCAGAGCAGGAGGGTCATCGTGCTACGGCCGCCACTGAGCAGGTGCTTGACCGTGAAACCGCCAAGCACGACCTCCGCATGGATGAAGCGGTCGTCGGCGGACACCGTAGCGGTCGGAAAGATTCGCAGCAGCGTCGTGGCGATGCGCTTGGCATCGCTGCCGCGCGCGGTGAGGAAGCGGATCGATTCCGGCAGATAGAGCAGTAGGAATGCGGCAAGGACGAGGGGCAGCACGCCGCCGAGGACAAAGACCGATTTCCAGCCCCAGATCGGGATGATCTTCGCGCTGACTGCGCCGCCAAGCACTGCGCCAACCGGCCAGCTAGAAGTTACGATGGTGATTACCGGGCTCGCAATCCGCGATGGCGAATATTCCGAGATCAGGGGAATCATGCAGGGAACGGCCGCGCCAACGCCGATGCCGGTCAACAGGCGCAGCACGAACAGCATGGAGAACGACTGCACCGAGATCGTCGCCAGGCTAAAGATGCCAAACATCGCCAGCGAGGCGATGATGAGCGTGCGGCGGCCCCAGCGGTCGCATAGCAGGGGCAGAGTCAGCGCGCCGAGCGTCATGCCGAGCGTACCGGCGCCGAAGATCGGGCCGAACGTGTTGATGCTGACGTTGAGGTCACGCGCCACCGCCGATGCGACGAACGAGATGGCCTGGGCATCGAAGCCATCAAGCAACGCGACGAAGCTCGACAACACCATGATGCCGACCTGCGCCCGGCTGAAGGGCGAGCCGTCGATGAGCTGCTTTACGTCAATCGTGCGCGAGGCGGCCATGGTGTGTTCTCCCTAGATGGCGTGGGCTGTCGGAATCAGGCTCGCGCCATTCCAGCCAAGTCAACCCAGCAGCGCTTTTCGTATGCTCCAGTCCGAGATGGTGCCAATGCAGGTTTTTAGATGTTCCGGTTGCCCGGCATAATAATGCGTCGCACCGTCGATGGTGATCATCTCTTTGTTTGGCGTCCGCAGCGCCGCACTGATGATCGGATTGTGACTAGCCGGCACAGCATCATCCGCTTGGTTGACGATCTGGAGGACAGGGGTTGTTTTGATGCGAGCGGCGTTCTGCGGACCCTTGGCATTAGACGTGTCGTAGGACCACTGGGACAGCCATGAACGCAGTGTCGAGAAGCGGGCAAGCCCGACCGGGCCGACATTCACCGCGCGTGGGTCGCCCATGTAGCACCAGCCGATGCGGCGTCCATTCGGTTCGATTGCCGGATCGAGCCAGCGCGGGTCACACATCGTGCGATGGGTGACAAAAGCGCGCTCGACTTCGCCGTCGCGCCGCCTCCGCAGATCATCCAGCTTTTCTTCGACCCAGGCGGTGATCTTGCGGTTGCGCGCCAGCTGCGCTGCGCGGAAACGGCTCACGAAATCGCCGCTGAACGGGGCAGCGTGTGGGCACGCGGCGTCGTAAATGTCGAGCTCGACATCGCGCTTGTCGGGGTCGAGCTCATCCTGCACCGACGGATCGAGCCATTCGGTCAGCGTCTCGGCACGGCTCAAATGGGCGGCAATGAAGATGACGGCGTCGGCGGTCGGCAGCTTTGCCGCGACGAGGTCGCAGGCGTCGCCGGCCGGAGTCTTCGTGATGGAGGGAGCTTCCGCCTGCGCCTGATAGAACAAGGCCAGAGAGCCACCACCGGACCAGCCAACCAGCACGATCTTGTCGTAGCCGAGCTGCTCGCGGGCGTGACGGATATAGGCGCCGACGTCGATCACCACCTTCTCCATGATGAGCGTGGCGTCGTTCTTGGCATAGCGGGTGCCGGCGCAAAGCACATGCATGCCCGCTTTTGCCACCGCGAGCGGCAGCGGCATCAATTGCAGGGTCGAGGCCGGGTGGACGAAGATGAACAGCGTCTTGGAGTGCCGGCCGGCCAATCGGATCAACTGGCCTTCGACGGTAACCCATTCGGCATTGCCGGCAAAGCCATAAGTTTCGGTCGCGCCGCGTTGGCGCTCCACGTCCACAATCACCGGCTCTCTCAGCAAAGAGGGCGCTTCCATGGGGCCCGATCCGAGTTCAACGGAAGCTTCTAGACTTTCCGCCGCGGACTGTCTGTCCCTGCCACGGGGGGACAGACTTGTCCCCCCGTGCATGTCAAATCACCGCGGATGTGCCGGAGAATCGTACGGCAACTATAATGCTCCGCAGCGCTATGCTCGGTCAGGAAAAAACATGAAGCTCGGCTTCTTTAGTCATCCCATCCATCCAAAGGGAAGAAATTACACCGAAACCCTTAAAGAGGATCGCGAGGCCTTCATACTTGCTGACCGCCTGGGCTACAGCGAGGGCCTGATCGGCGAACATTTGACTGATGAGGTCGAGAACATTCCAAATAGCATGATGTTCCTCGCCTCGCTGCTCGACGCGACTAAGCAAATGCAGCTCGGCACCGGCGTTATTAACTTACCTCACAGCCATCCGGTCATCGTGGCCTCAAACGCTGCGATGCTTGATCACATGCTGGAGGGGCGCTTCATCATGGGCATTGGTCCAGGCATCCACCGGTCCGATGCGGAGGCGATGGGTGTGCTCGATCAGGACCGTAATGCGATGTTCGTCGAGGCTATCGACCACATTCTTGCGATCTGGGCAGGAGAGCCGCCTTATCGGCTAAAAGGAAAATATTGGACCATCACCACCGAGAAGACGATCTGGCCGGAGATCGGACTTGGACCAATCGCCAAGCCCTATCAGCGGCCGCACCCCCCGATCCTCGGCGCGGCATCTGACCCCAACGCGCGCGGCCTGATCGCTCTCGGGCGTCGCGGCTGGCTACCGGCCTCCTCCGACTTTCTGCAGTCGAACCATCTGTCGAACCATTGGACAAATTACTCGCAAGGCTGCAAAGAAGGCGGTCATAATCCGAACCGCGACAACTGGCGTGTCGCGCGCGCCATCTTCGTTGCTGAGGATGATAAGGTCGCCACCGCCTATGGCAAGAGCGACGCCAACAGTCCCTATCGCTTTTACCTGCAGCAGCTTTCCGCCAAGGTGCGTAAGGCCAACTTGTTGAAGGCGTTCAAGCGAAATCCCGAAATGCCGGACGACGAGGTAACGATCGATTATATGGTTGACACCTTGGTCATCGCTGGAAGCGTCAGCAGCGTCGTCGATCAGATATTGGCGCTGCATGAGCAAACTGGCGGCTTCGGCACGTTGCTCTATGCGGGTAAGAACTGGACTGACCCGCAGCTCAGCCGAAAATCCATGGAATTGATGGCCGAAAAAGTCATGCCTGCGGTGAACGCCGCCATCGGACTCGGTGCCCGCGCGGCGGAGTGACTTTCAATCTCGCCGGCGGCCGGTGCTGCTTGCGACGAGAATCCCTGACATGAAAATCGACTTCCACGCCCACATTACCGACCGCGATTATCTCGACGATCTAATCACGACTCTCAAGCTCTCTGCGGAAAAGACCGCCGATGGCAAGACGCTCTACCGTCATCGCGGCAACACTGTCATCTGGGCGCGCGACGATATGTTCGACATCGATGCGCGGTTAAAGGACATGGATGCGAAGCGCATCGACATGCGCGTGCTGTCGCTGAGCACGCCGAATGTCTATCCATGGCCCGCCGAGCACCAGATTGCGGTGGCAAGCAGAATCAACGATGCGCTCGCCCGTTTGTGCCGTGCGCACCCCGATCGCTTCGTCGGCTTTGCCAGCCTGCCGCTAGGCGATATCAAAGGCTCGCTCCACGAGCTTGATCGTGCGGTGGGGGAGCTCGATATGAAAGGTGTCGCTATCGGGTCGAATATCGATGGCATGCAGCTCGACAATCCCATCCTAGAGCCGGTCTGGGCCAAGATCGACCAAATGAGGCTGCCGGTGTTCGAGCATCCCATGTTTCCGCGGCAGGACGATGGACTCGAAGGATTCGAACTGCCGCTGCGGCTCGGCCTCGTCTTCGACACAACGCTCTCGGCGACGCGACTCATCTATTCTGGGGTGTTCGAGCGCTATCCGAATTTTCCTTACGTGATGGCGCACACCGGTGGCGCCTTGCTGATGGTGCTTGAGCGCCTCGACAACGGCTACCGACTGTTTCCGGATTGCCGGCGTAATATCTCCAAGCTGCCGAGCGAATACGCCAAAAAGCTCTATTACGACACTACGGCGTTCGGCGTCGACGCGCTGAAACTTGCGCTGCAGACCATGGGTGCCGACCGCATTCTGTTCGGTACCGACGATCCGTTTATCGGCTCCGATACCTCACACGTCGAGCGGCTGGGTCTGAGCGAAGCCGACAAGACCAAGATCTACCACACCAACGCGGCCCGGCTACTGAGGCTGAGGCTGAGGCGAAGCGCGACGGGTGAACGATGCTGCGAAGGTTGCAAAGTCGAGCCGACGTATGCGGCATAAAGTTCAATCATTTGTGCGCAAGAGCGCGCAGGGGAAGAAACCGGGTAGCTCCGCGCGCACTCTTTGCGATCCGCTCGATGTCGACGGACGCCGAGCAAATGTAGTGACGATATACACGGGTTTTGATGCGGCCATGGCACAATTACGGGAGCACATCGATGCTTTCGAGCCTCAAAGGGAAGAGTTGTGATCATAAAAATCAAATACTGTATCCAGCACACGTTTCTCTGATTACGCTACCCATTGGTCTGGAGCGGGGGTCCCTGACGCCAAACGGACTCGGCATTTCCTCGTTTCGTATTGGCCGGAAAAGAAGGGCGCGAGTTTGGCCGTGATCACGTTCTTCATCAGGTCGCTGCTCTCGTAGGCTTGCAGCGCCTCTTCGGTCGTCCACAAGCTAATTGTCGAGCCGGAGTTGGGATCATCAAGATCCTGCACCAGCCAACGTCCACAAAGACCTTCGACAGGGCCAGCATCCGAGATCGCAGCCTGATACGCACGCTCAAAGGCATCCCATGTCCCCGGTTTCAGCTTGCCGCGAATGATACGCAGTAACATCATTCCCTCCATTAGCTTGGTACGTCTCCGTCATTCAACGATGGCCCGAATTCGGGACCGTTGCAACGCCCGTGTGTTTGCGAAATTCGTCCTGGCAATCGACTCTCAAAGTGAAGAAGCACCTGTTGAAGACGGTTGAATATCTCGGGATATTTTTCGAAGATGACGGGGACAGATTGCCGCGAAACAGTCTTTTCACATCGGCAAGGCGTGGGCCGCCGGGTATGCATCGATCACGGCGCGCAACAGGGGCGCCAGTGCACATACAGGAACGACATCACCGTCTCCTCCATCGAGCCGCGTTTCCGTTGCCGCAGTCGGCGGTTCCGTTAGACAGTGAAAACGCCATGCCTCCAGTTCGTATTGGCGGAGATGACCTTGTCGGGAGCTGGAAATCGCTGGTGGATGATGATCTGCTCCCCAACTTGCCCTCATTCATAAGGAGAGTTTGTTTCGGTTATGCCCCTGATCGGGGCGTGCTGCGAACTCGGTTGGTGTGAGCCCGTTGAGGCTCGTGTGCGGTCTGTTGGTGTTGTGGTCGATCCTCCATTCTTCGATGGTCTCGCGCGCGTCCTTGAGATTGCTGAACAGGTGCTCGTTGAGGCACTCGTCTCGCAGACGACCGTTGAAACTACGCTTGCGACAAGCCGCTCTACAGCGCCACAACGTGGTGGTCCGCCCAGACGAATATTGATAGCATCCACGCTGGCACAACACTGGCGGTGCAAGACGGCAATGGTCCGCCGCGCCAAAAGCTTGAAAAAGGTAGGAACCATGCTCAACCGATTTCATGCCTCCGCACTCGCGGTCGCGCTCGTGAGCATCGGCTTGGCTGCCCATGCCGCGTCGGCGCAGGAATTTCCGACGCGACCGGTCACCATCATTGTAGCCTCGACCGCCGGCGGGGGGACCGACATCCTCTCTCGCATCATTGCCGATCAGCTTTCCAGGGAACTCGGCCAGCCGTTTGTCGTCGAAAACCGGCCCGGCTCGGGCTCGGTGACCGGCACCCTTGTCGCCGCCCACGCTAGGCCGGACGGCTACACGCTGCAGACCGGCCTCAACGCCAGTATGGCGGTGAATCCGAGCCTGTTTGCAAATCTGCCTTACGATCCGATCCGCGACTTCGCGCCGGTGGGCATGCTGGCGGAATTTCCGTTCGTCGTCGTGGTGAGCAAGAATTTTCCGGCGCATTCCATCAAGGAACTGATCGCACTCGCAAAATCGCGTCCCGGTGAGATCAACTATGCATCGGCCGGCAACGGCACCGGGCAGCATTTGTCGATGGAGCTGTTCAAGCTGATGACCGGTATCAACTTGGCGCACGTGCCGTATCGCGGCGCGGCGCCGGCCTATCCCGACGTCATATCGGGCCAAGTGCCGGTATTCATCGATAATCTGGCGAGCGGATTGGGCCAGATCAAAGGCGGCAACGTGCGCGCGCTCGCCGTCACCGGCACAGAACGATCGCCGCTGTTGCCCGACGTGCCCACGGTCGAAGAAGCCGGAGTCCCAGGTTACGTCTACTATACGTGGTTCGGCCTGTGGGCGCCGAAAAAGACACCGCAGCCGATCATCGACAAGCTCCACGCCGCAGTGAAAAAAGCGCTCGCGGATCCAACGGTGAGGGCGCGCATCGTAGCGGACGCGGGCGAACCTATGGACATGCCACTCGCCGACGTTGAGCCGTTCCTCAAAGCCGAGATCGCGAAGTGGGCGGATGTGGTCAAACGCGCCGGCGTGACGGTCGAGTAGGCTCATGCCATCGAGCTTCTGCATGGCGGCAACCCATTGCAGCACGTAGGGCAAAATGCCGCGGGGGCGGCGCGCAACGTCAGATTCATCAGTGAATGCCGAGCAGCGGCCAATAAAACGGGACCAGCAGCATCAACACGATGAATTCCACAACGGTCAGCCAAGCGCCGATCTTGACCAGATCCCGAGCGTCGAAATAGCCGTAGGAATATCCGACGATCAAAACGCCGGATTGGTAGGCGAACAGCTTGCCGCCTCGCCCCTAGGCTCCCCTCGGAAAGCAGATGCGGCTTGGCGAGCAGTAGTAAGAGCCGTAGCCCGGCACGACAAACTTGAGCAACTCGTCTACCACGACAGCCGCCTGCAATTTCTACGCACGACAAGCCCGATCGAGGGCGCCCTCGCGAGCGTTCGGACAATTCACCGCGCAGCAGATCGTGACTTGACGCTGTCCCACCACGGACAAACGCCGGACATGACTTCGTAATTGCCGTCGATCACCTGTACCGGCCGGCGAAAGCCGTCCGCCGCGTTTTTCAGCCGCAACGCGCGGGCCTTGGCGCTGTCTTCTTTCGACAGCCAGGCGCGGTCGTGGCCCCACATGCTCGGACCCTCCTTGCGCTCGAACGCCTGCCAGGTATCGACGTCGATCGAGCGCGCGCCCCAGCCGTATTCGACCATGAAGGCCGACGGCGTCCAGCTATAGAACGAGGTGATGAAATCGCTGGTGTGACGTCCGAGCGTCACCGCCACGCGGCCCTCTTCACCCAGCGCGAGATCGTAGCCCTGACCGACATCGTCGAAGTTGAAGAGCTCCATCATGATGTGATGGACGGCGTTCTTGCCGGTCTGGATGAAGGCCAGACTATGATGGCGCGGGTTAAGGTGCAGGAAGCGGGCGACGAACGGATGGTCATAATAATCCGTCAGGCGAAAGCCCAGCGTGTCGCGATAGAACGCCATCAGCCGGTCGATCGTCTGCCGCGTGTCGACGTTGAGCACGACATGGCCGAGGCCGAGCGAGCCGGTGCGGAAGCCGGAGATCGAGCGGCCGGGCTTGAAAGTCTCGGCCGTGGTCTCGGCGCCGTGGAAGATTTCGAGCCGGTTGCCGAGCGGGTCGTTGAGCACGATCAAATCCTTGACGCAGCGCTCGTCGGCGAGCGCACGCGCCCCGCGCGCGACCTTGACCCCGCTTTGCTCGAGATGCGCTGCCAGCGCGTCGAGCGCCGCCGCGTCCTTAACCTCCCAGCCGAAAAAGCCGATGCCCTCGCCGCCGTCGGCATCAACGATGATGCGCTGCTTGCGATCGTCCATACGGAAGGCCAGCGTCGAGCGCGTCTTGTCGATGCGCTGCAGGCCGAGCAGGCCGGAGCCGTAGCTCGCCCAGTCGCCCAAATCCTTGGCGCGCACGCCGATATATCCCAAAGCTTGCGGAGCCGACGCTCGATCGGTCATTGGCAAACCTCGTGCAATCGTTGCCAACCTTTTACACGAATGGCATGACGGTTGAAACGGCTGTAACGGATTTAACGGATACAAGACCCATGCAAGAGCGCATGAAACCGCCGTTTCGCGCCGACCACGTCGGCAGTCTGATCCGACCCGACACGCTCATTGATGCGCGGCAAGCAGCCGAAAAGGGCGAGATCGCGCCGGCGGAACTCAGGCGCATCCAGCAGCACGCGATCCGCAGCGTGGTGCGTCTGCAAGAGGAGATCGGGCTCAAACTTGTTACCGACGGCGAATTCAACCGCACCTTCTGGCAGCGCGATTTTTTGCTCAAATTCGAAAACGTGACACAGGCCGCGTCAAAGCTGGCCGTGCGCTTCCACTCGGCCGCCGGCACCCGCGACCACGCGCCGCCAACGCTCCAGGTGACTGGCAAGCTCGCCCGGCCGCAAGGCATTTTCGTCGACGATTTCCATTTCCTTAAATCGGTCGCGCGGGCCACGCCGAAAATCACTATTCCTTCACCGACCACCCTGCATTTTCGCGGCGGCCGTGCTGCCGTCGACGCCAAGGCCTATCCGGACATGGACGATTTCTACGCCGACCTCGCGCGCATCTACCGGGAGGAGATCCATGACCTCGCCGACTCTGGATGCCGCTATTTGCAGATCGACGAGGTCAACATGGCGTACCTCTGCGATCCCGAGTTGCGATCCCAAGTGCGCAACATCGGTGAAGACCCTGAAACGCTGCCAAAGAGCTATGCCCGGCTGTTGAACGAGACAGTCGCCGGGCGGCCGGCCGACATGATTGTCTGCATGCATCTGTGCCGTGGCAATTTCGCCGGCGCCTGGGTTGCCGAAGGCGGCTATGACCCGATCGCCGAGCTCCTGTTCAACGAAATGAACGTCGACGGTTATTTCCTCGAATACGATACCCCGCGCGCCGGCAGCTTTGCGCCATTGCGCTTCCTGCCCAAGGGCAAGATCGCGGTGCTCGGCCTCGTCACCACGAAGGGCCCGCAGCTCGAGACCAAGGACGAACTCAAGCGCCGCATCGAGGCGGCAAGCCGCTACGCCCCGATCGAGCAGCTCGCGCTGTCGCCGCAATGCGGTTTCTCCAGCGGCATCGGCGGCAATGCCATGACGGTCGAGAATGAGATCGCGAAGCTCAAGCTCATTGTCGAGACGGCGCGCGAGGTGTGGGGCACGGCGTAGCGCGCCGCGCTGCCCCGTCACTATGACATTGCCGCTTGGTCTCCGGCGCCGGGGCCTTCCATGCGAAAGCTCTTGGCCAACTCCTCATCCAGATCCGTATAGATCTGCTGTTCGATCGAGCGGAACTCTTCGGAGGTGGGGTCGCGCGGATGCGCCAGGTTAACCGTGAACGCCGACTTGATGCGGCCGGGCCGCGCTGTCATCAGCACGATGCGGTCGGCAAGATAGATCGCCTCCACCACCGAATGGGTGATGAACACGACGGTCTTGCGATGCTGTTGCCAGATACGAAGCAATTCATGCTGCAGATGACGCCGGGTGAGTGCATCGAGCGCGCCAAACGGCTCGTCCATGAAAATGATCGAAGGCTCGGTGGCGAAGGTGCGCGCGATGGCGACGCGCTGCTTCATGCCGCCGGAAAGTTCGCGCGGCCGTTTGTTGGCGAATTCGGCCAGCCCGACCATTTCCAGGTATCGCATGGCCGTCTGCCGGCGCTCGCGCCGCGGCATGCCTTTGCGCTCCAGTCCGAATTCGACATTGCCGATCACGTCGAGCCAGGGAAACAGCGCGTAGTCCTGGAACACCATGCCGCGGTCGATGTCCGGCCCGCGTACCAGCGCGTCGCCGACCCGCGTTTCGCCCGCCGACGGTGCGGTCAATCCGGCGAGAATGTTGAGCAGGGTGGACTTGCCGCAGCCGGACGGGCCGACAATGACCAGAAATTCGCCGGAGGAAATGTCGAGGTCGACCGGCAACAGCGCCTCGATCACGCGGCCGTCTGCGGTCTCGTACTGCTTGGCAAGGCGACGCAAGGACAGCGGCTTGGCGGTGCCGGGAGCGGCGAGGGTCATTCGCCCATCCAATTGTAACGCCGGTCGATCCAGCGGAAGACGGAATTGAACAGCACACCGAGTATGCCGATGGTGACCATGCCGACCAGCACATAGTCTGAACGCAGCACTTCCATGCCGTTAGAGATGAGGTAGCCAAGCCCGGAACGGGCGGCGACGAGTTCCGCGGCGATGATCGAGGCCCAGCCGGTGCCGAACGAGATGCGCAACCCGACGATCACCTGCGGCATCGCCGCCGGCAACACCACTTTGCGGAACAGCGAAGCGTCATCGGGGCAACCGAGGATGCGTCCGGCGCGGATCAGCACCGGGTCGATGTGCTTGGCGCCCGTAATGGTGTTGAGCAGGATCGGGAAGAAGGTGCCGATGAAGATGACGAAGATCTTGCCGCCTTCATCGATGCCGAACCAGAGAATGGCCAGGGGAATCCAGGCGAGCGGCGAAATCGGCCGGAACAGCTCGACCACCGGATCGAGCACGCGTTCGAGCCGGCGCCAGCGGCCCATGGCAAATCCGAGCGGTATGGCGACGACGGCAGCGAGCGACCAGGCGGCAAGCACGCGGAACACGCTGTAGGCGGCATCGCTCGGCAGTTCACCGCTCGTTGTCAGTTGGACGAAAGTCTGGGCGGTGAGCCATGGCGACGGCAGCAGCGACTTGTCCGGCTTGAAGATCAACACCACCGCCCACCACACCGCGATCACAGCGATCGCAGCGTACAAATATGGCAGCAGCTTTGCCAGCTGGCTGGCCAGCCGCACCCCCGGACCGCTCGACTTGGCGCCGACGGCCACCATGGCCTCGATCATGGCGCCGTAGCCGGAGTCATTTGACGTCTTTCATGGCCTGTTCTGCGAATTCTGGTTTCCGACTTCGGGTTGTCGGTGTCCTTCAACAGGCCGGCCTTCTTGAGGAAGGAGGTGTAGTCGTCGACGGTGCTTTTATTTGGCACGATATCGCGATCGAATACCGAAACCTTCTGCTTGACTGCATATTCGATGACTGCGCGAGGAAAGCCGTTCTCCTTGGTCCAGATGTCGATCGCGGTGTCCGGATCCTTGAGGATCAGGTCGATGGCCTTGACCTGCACGGTGGTCAGGGCCTGCACGATATCGGGATGCGCCTTCATGAAATCGTCGCGCACATAGGTGCCGTCGCCGACGTAATGGCCGTTCTTGATCGGCATGATCTGCGCCGAACTCGCGAGCATGCGGCCGACGCCGTCGGCGAGGGCACGCGACACGTGCGGATCCCAGGTGATGCCGGCATCGACGCTCTTGTTGGCGAGCAGCGTCGCCACCTGCGAGCCGTCGGTCTTGAACAATTGCACATCGCTGAGGCTGAGGTTGGCGTCGGCGAGCGCTTTGATCAGGAGCGGATATTGTTGCGAGCCTTCGCCCGGAAAGGCGATCTTGCCGCCTTTGAGCTGGGCAACCGAGGTGATCTTGGAATCCTTCGGCACTAGGATTGCGGTCTGGTCGAGAATATCGATCGCGATCAGCGTGGCCGGCAAGCGCGCTGCCGCGAGCATCGCCGGCCCCATGCCTGCCGACGCGATCTGCAGTTCACCGGCGGCGAGCGCCTGGTTCTCGGGCGCGCCATAGGAGAACGACCGAAGCATGATCTTGATGTGGTATTTCTCCTCGATCGGCTTGAGGTAGCCTGCGCCGTGCGCGATCAGGATCGGTTGCGTCGAGGGCTGGACGCCAAAATTGACGACGTCGTCCGCCATTGCCGGAGCGGCGAACCCCAGTGCTAGCGCGAGTGCCCCATAGGAAATGCGGATCATCGGCATGCGCTTTGCTCCTTCTGCAAAAACTGCACGGACCAGGAAATGCGCGAAATTTGGCAGGCCCCGCGAGCTCGATTAATCGGGCTGATAAAGGATCGCGGTTACGCGGAAGGCTGTCAACAGCAATGGCCCGCGACGAATGCGACGGCTTCGGGTCCGAGGCTCACATGGTCTCACCCGGTGGGCCTCGTGCCCGGTGGCGGCGTTCGCCCCTAAAGCAAACGCTCGGCGTTGCAGAAGAACCGATGCGGTATAACGAAGTTCACTCCGAAGCAGGCGATGTCGACAACCGGATTGTTCGCTCCGCGATCGGCTCCGCCGGCGCAATATTGCATTCCGACGGCTGGCACTCCTTGGTTTCTGTATCGATCTACGGTATCGGCGATCTGAACGGCATTTGCGCGCTTCAGCCGGCGGACCCATGGCCAAACGATCGGATATTTTTCGGATCGGGACCGGAGCGGGATTTGCGGCCGACCGGCTCGATCCTGCGGTCGATCTCACGCGTCGCGGCGCGCTCGACGTCATGGTGCTCGAATGTCTGGGCGAGCGCACTGTCGCATTCGCCCATCGCGACCGCATGGCGGACCCGCGCCGCGGCTACAATTCCTATCTCGATCGGCGCATGCGGGCCTTGCTGCCGGCCTGCCGCGCTTCCGGTACGACAATCATCAGCAATATGGGCGCGGCCAACCCGCGCGCGGCAGCCGAACGTACGCGCGATCTCGCGCACGATCTTGGCATCGCCGGTCTGAAGATCGCCTGCATCGAAGGCGACGATGTCACCGGTCTGGTTACTGAGCGCCACCCGTTGATCGACGAGCCCGGCACGCTCGCCGATGTCGCGCTGCCAATGGTGGGCGCCAACGCCTATCTCGGCGCCGAGGCGATCATCCCCGCCCTGGAAGCGGGCGCCGATGTGATCATCGGTGGCCGGCTGGCCGATCCCTCGATGTATCTGGCGCCGCTGATGCATCGCTACGGCTGGCAGGCAAGCGACATGGCTGCTCTCGGCGCCGGCACATTGGTCGGCCATCTGATGGAATGCGGCATGCAGGTCACCGGCGGTTATTTTGCCGATCCGGGCGTCAAGGACATTTCCGACCTCGCGCAATGCGGCTATCCGATCGCCGAAGTGGCCGCGGACGGTAGTGCGGTCATCACCAAGCTGCCGGGTACCGGCGGCTGCGTGACCGAAGCGACGGTCAAGGAACAGCTTTTGTACGAGGTGCACGATCCGGCGGCCTATCTGACGCCCGACGTCACCGCCGATTTCAGCCGGGTTAGAATTGCGGCCGCAGGCCAGGATCGCGTAGCGGTGTCGAATGCGTCCGGCTACGCCCGGCCCATTCAGCTCAAAGTTACCGTCGGCTTCGACGCCGGCGTTGTGGCCGAAGCCGGTGTGAGCTATGCCGGTCTTGGCGCCGCTGTGCGTGGGCGGCTTGCCGGGGATATCGTCGGCGAACGGCTCAAATCGGTGCACGGCATCAGATCGGAAGTACGCATCGATTTGATCGGAGCAAGCTCGCTGTTCGCGACGGCGGGTGTTTCGCGCGCCGAAAGCGAGGACGTCCGGCTTCACGTCGCGCTGCGGACGATGAGGCGGGACGAGGCGGAGCTGATGGTATGGGAAGTTGAAGCGCTATTGTGCTGCGGTCCGGCGGGCGGCGGCGGATTTCGCGGCGTCATCACGCCGGCGGTCCTTACAAAATCCGTTCTGATCGACCCGCGATATCGTCAGACCAAGCTTCGAGATATTCATGTCGTGAGCATCCCCGGCCGCAACGAACGTGTCTTTGTCCGCGACATCGCCCATGCGCGCGCCGGCGACAAGGGCAATACCTCCAACATCAATGTCTGGGTCTACGACCCAGCCGATTTCGAGCTGCTCAAGCGCAGCGTGACGGCGGAGCGGATCAAGCGCGCGTTTCCGGAGCTCATGCGCGGCGACGTGACGCGATACGTCGTCGAGCACCTCCACGGTCTCAATTTCGTGATGCATGACGCGCTCGAGGGCGGCGTCAATGCGTCACTTAATCTCGATTTGCACGGCAAATCGTGGAGCTATCTGATCCTGGGTCTGAAGCTTTAGAGCATGATGCCGAAAAGTGGAAAGTGATTTTCGGAAAAGATCATGCTCAAAAGGTCTAGTCAGGCTTCAGGTGCGCGCACGGCCAGCGCCTGGATGCCGTTGTACCACGTCGTGATATTCGGACGATTCCGTGACCTCGGTTCGCGCGCGGTCGACATCGGCGGCGAATTCCATGATTCGCCGGCGCCGCTCGGCCAGCACCAGCCGCTTCGTCAGCGCAACGGCCTTGGGCGAGTTGCGGACGAGGGTTCGCGCGAGCGAGAGGGCCTCGTCGTAGGGGTTGGGCACGACCCGATCGACGAGCCTGCACGCCAGCGCTTCGGAGGCGTCGATCATGCGGCCGGTGAGCATCAGGTCGAGCGCAACAGGCTCGCCGATGATGCCAGGAAGCGTGATGGCGCTGATCCCCGAAATCATGCCGTGCTGGACTTCGGGAAATCCGAGGCGCGATCCGGTGGCCGCGATCCGAAAATCGCAATGGATTGCAAGCGTCAGGCCAAATCCGATCGTGAAGCCGTGCAATGATGCAATGACCGGCTTATCGAGCGCGATGCCGACCGCTGGGATTGCCGCCATCAGCGTCGCGGTCGAAACCATCGTACCGGTGCGCTGAATCTCCTTGATGTCGGAGCCCGCGCAAAAAGCCTTCTCGCCCGCGCCGCGAACGATGATCGCGCGAATTTGCGGATCGGCCGCGGCATTTTTCCAGAGGTTGCCGAGCTCTTCCTTGCTGGGCACATCCAAGGCATTCAACCGCTCCGGACGATTGAGCGTCACAACCATGATCCCGTCGGAGGCCATTTCGTGCAGAATGTTCATTTTGGCGCTGCCCATATTCGGCTGGAACGTATGGTTGGCATGTTCGGTTGAATTGACGGCGCCGGGACCTTAAGAAAGTTCTCAGGCTTTGCGCAAGGCGGCGGCTTTGGCGCATGGCCAATTCGTCTGGCCATGATTGGACCCTACAAATGAAAGCGGTCGTGATCGAGAGTTTTGGTCCGCCGCAAAACTTGAAGGTTCGCGATTTTCCGACGCCGAAGCCGACTTCCGGCGACATTCTGGTGAAGGTCGAAGTCGCTGGCGTCTGTCATCACGACGTGCTGCACCGCGCCGGCAAGCTGCCGGGCGCCAAGGCCGGCGTCGTTCCCGGCCACGAGACCGCAGGCCAAGTGGTCGCCGTCGGCGCGGACGTGGCGACGCACGTGATCGGCGACCGTGTCGTCATCTACCAGCGCCGCTTTTGCGGCCAATGCCGCAATTGCCTGCGTGGGCGGCAAGACATGTGCCGGGCACTCGGCGCGCCGGCGGTGGATACAGTAGGTGGCTATGCCGAATTCGTCTGCGTTCCGGCCAATATGGCGATCAAGATTCCCGATCGCGTCGATTGGACCGCCGCCGCGCTGTCATGCTGCCCGATCGGCACTAGCCTGCGCGCCTTGAAGTCGGTTGCCGGTATCAGCCCGGGCGATAGCGTACTCATCAACGGCGCGAGCGGCGGGCTCGGTGTGCATCAAATTCAAATCGCGCGTGCGCTGGGCGGCCAGGCGATTGCGGTCACAACGAGTCCGGCCAAGGTCGGCTTTCTGAAGTCGCTTGGCGCAGCGGATGTGGTTGTCGCTAAGGAACTCGCCTATGCCGGCGAGGTCTGGCGGCTGACCGGCAAGCGTGGCGTCGATATCGCCATCGACAATGTTGGTGCGACGTTGCCCGAGACGCTGCGCTGCATGACGCAGGGCGGCATCGTCGTGGTCCTCGGCAATGTCGGCGGTGACGCTGTACCGGTGTCGCCCGGCCTATTGATCGGCCGCCGCTTGCGGGTGAGCGGCTCCGGAATGGCGACGCTGGAGGACGTTCACCAATCGCTTGCGATGCTGCAAGCGGGCATGGTCAAAGCCGTGATCTCGGCATCCATGAAATTCTCGGAAGCACCGAAAGCCCATGCCATGCTCGAGGCCCGCGCCGTGGAAGGTCGCGTGGTGATGCAAGGCTGGTGAGCTGATGGCCGGTGATCGATGACGATTGCACGCCTGCTGCTGCGCTCGGCCCAGCTTTGGGGCGACAAGCCGGCGCTGATCGACGCCTTGCGGGGCCGTTCGATTTCATTTTCCGAAATGGCCGCGGCCACCTATTCCCTTGGACAAACGCTGCGGCAGCGCGGTCTTGACGTCGGCGACCGGGTTGCGTTGCTTGGCGCTGCGACGCCGGAATATCTCGTCGCCGATTACGGCACCATGTCGGCCGGCCTGGTGCGCGTGCCGCTCGACCCGAGCCTTGCGGTCGAAGAATTGGCCAATCAACTCCGCGATGCCGACGCGCGTGTGCTGCTGTTCGATGGTATGCGCGCAGACTTGGCGGCTTTGCTCGCCGTGAAAGTCCCGCTCGATTGCTTGACCATCGACATGGGTGCTTTCGATCATCCGCAGGACGTAAGCGTCGGCGCCGCGATCGGCGACGAAGATATCATTCCACGCGCGCTGGCGTCACTCAACTATACCGGCGGCACATCCGGCGAACCGAAGGCCGTCATGCTCGGCCACGACAATTTGCGCGCGATCGTCCAGAACATCGTCATGGCGCGCGCCATGGCGCCGGGCGACGTCATGATCAACATGCGGCCGTTGTGGCCGATCGCCGGCATCATCGTGCTTGCGCATCTGGCCAGCGGCGGCGCCGTGGTGCTCGGCGGACGCTTCGAGCCCGCCGGCATGCTGGCGTTGCTTCAGCAATACCGCGCGGCGGCAACGTCGATGGTGCCGACGCACCTGGTCCGTATGCTGCGCGACTGTCCGCCGTCGACCCTGCGTTCGCTCGATGCGCTGCGTAGTATCGACATCGGTGCGGCGTCCGTGCCCGCAGAGACGTTCGAAGAGGCGCTCGACGCCTTCGGCCCCAAGATCGGCGTGCTTTACGGTCTCACCGAAGCGTCATGGAGCTGTTATCAGCCGCCGTCCGCACTCGATGCGGCACCGGACATCCGCCGGGCGCGGATGAAAACGGTCGGTCGCCCGGTATTCGGCTGCGACATTATGATTGCCGGTGAAGCCGGACCCGCGCTCTCCGGACAAGCCGGTGAGATATTAATTCGCGGCGCCAACGTCATGAAGGGCTATTGGAAACGGCCTGATTTGACCGCGCAGGTTCTCAAGAATGACTGGTTCAGCACCGGCGACCTCGGCAGCATCGGCAACGGCGGCGTCGTTTCCATTCTTGGCCGGATCAAGGAGGTCATCCGCACCGGCGGCAAATCCGTTCAACCGAATGAGGTCGAAGTCGCTTTGTGCCGGCATCCCGGGGTGGTGGAGGCGAGCGTGGTCGGTATCCCCGATCCGGAATGGGGGGAGCTCGTGACTGCGGTGGTCGTGGCGGCGCGGGGTGCCGACATCAGCGAACCAAGCTTGAAGGAGCATTGCGCCGCGTTGCTTTCGCCGCACAAGCGCCCCAAGCTGATCCAGATCGTTCGCGAGCTGCCCAAGTCGCACTACGGCAAAATTCAGCGCGGCAAAGTTCGAGCAGCTGCGGCGGAATTTCATCGCGGCAGAACTGGTGGCGCACCACCGCGGGAAGAACGTTAGGCGCCGTCTGCAACCGAATTCCAGCCTCAGGCGAATTGTCCTTCGCCGAGCGGGACATGGCATCTCGCTCTCCAGGCAGGCAATGCGGGCGTCAGTCGGGCTTTATATTGGCCTCTCGGATCACTTTGCCCCATTTCTCGGTTTCCTCGGCGATGAATTTGCCGAAGCCGGCAGGCGACAGGGAAAGCGGCGATCCGCCAAGGTCGACAATGCGCGACGTGAACCTGGGATCGGCGAGAGCGGCGTGGAGTACGGTATTGAGCATTTCAATGATTTCGGCGGGCGTGTTCTTGGGGGCGCCGATGCCCTGCCAGAGGCTGCCCTCATAGCCCGGCAGATAATCGCCCAGCCGCGGAACATCCGGCAGCACATCAACGCGCGTCGGGGTCGTAACCGCCAATGGCCGGACGCGGCCGTCCCTTATGGACGGCAATGAAGTCGGCACGTTGTCGAACATGATCTGCACTTGCCCGGCAAGCAGGTCGGCAAGCGCCGGCGGCGCACCGCGATAAGGAACGTCGACAATGTCGACGCCGGTCATCAACATAAACAGCACGCCGTACATATGGATGAGACTGCCGTTGCCGCCTGATCCCATATTGATCTTGCCGGGATTGGCTTTGGCGTAGGCGATGAACTCGGGGACGGTCCGGGCCGGCACCGACGGATTGACCTCCATCACGCCGGGGGTGCGCATGAGGCCGCCGATCGGCGCGATGTCGCGATCGAAGTTGAAGCTGAGATTGTTGAAGAGCGTCGCGTTGATCGCGTGATTTGAGCCGACCAGAAGTAGGGTATGGCCATCCGGAGGCGCGCTCACCACCGCCTCGGTCGCGATATTGCCGCTGGCGCCAGTGCGGTCCTCGACGACAAACGGCTGGCCGAGCCGCTGCGATAACCGCTGCGCGATCAAGCGCGCGAAGAATGTCGCTCGTGCTGCCGGCAGGAAAGCCCACAATAATTCGCACCGGCCGCGTCGGATAATCGAGTGCCCAGGCAATGCGCGGTGCGGCCGGCAGTGCGGCGGCGCTCGCAACGAGATGCAAGAACTTGCGGCGGGGAAGTTTTATGATTGGCTGCTCCACGCGGCCTTTCAGACCTTGAGAATGCGCTGGACGCTCGATGGGAACATCTCATTCAGCGTCACCGGGCGATGGGCGACGCCTTGCTCGAGACAATAGCCAAGGAATGCTTCAAGGGTGGTGCGGTTGGGCGCGACGCCGTAAGGCCAAAAATCCTGGCCGAACATCTCGGTCGCGCGGCGGCCATTGTCGGGATTCCATGGCAGCGGGAAGTGCGACACCATCATGTTGCGGATGCGCGCGAGGCTGCGATCCTTCGCCTCCTCGAAGGCCTTGTAGAGATTGACCGCCATCCACGGATGGCGCTCGAACAGAGGCCGCTTCATCGCGACGAAGTGCATGATCGGGAAAATACCGGTGCGGCGGAAATAGTCGGCCTCGACCTCGACATGATTGGGTACGAGCCGCACCATGTCGGGATGCCCGGCAATGAAGCTTTTCGGCGGAATGGCGGAGAGGATCGCGTCAATCTCGCCGGCGAGCAGCATGTCGTCGAGCGTCTTGCCGGGAACACTGACCCGTTTGACGTTGGGCAGGTTGATGTCGAGATTTTCGTGGCGGCCGGGCTTGTTGGTGCCGGCTTGCACCCACTCGATCTCCTCGAGCTTCAGCCCGACATCGTGCATCAGGTAGCCGCGGGCATAGATGCCCGCGGTATGCGCAAAGTCGGGATCGCCGACCCGCTTGCCGCGCAGCTTTTCCAGCGTGTCGACGCCGCTGCCTTTCTTCACGTAGAGCGCCGAATGGCGGAACACCCGTGACGGGAATACCGGGATCGGCACCAGACTGTCGTCGCCCTGCGAAAACATCCCGGTCCATTTGCCGAGCGACATTTCGCACACGTCCCATTCCTGGTCGCGCGTGGCGCGGTCGAAAATCTCCGGCGTCAGCAGGATCTGGAAGTTGATGTCGAGCCCTTCTGCATTCACCCGGCCTGAAACGAAATCGCGCACATGGTCGTAGTCGCTGATCGCAAGAGAGATTTGCAGTTTGCTCATATGTGTTGTCTTGCCCCGTCTTAGTCAGAAGCTTCATACAACAGATCGCAAAGGTCGCACTAAAATGTGTACGCAGCGCGAACACCGGGCAGCGCGGCACGAGGATTGATGAGAATTGGCCCGTGGCCGTCCGCCTCGGGCTCGCCATCAATCGAGCGGCTTTAAGGTCAGTTCTTCCGCGGCCGCTTTCACGAAGCCAAACTTTGCATAAGCGTCCTGCGCGGCTGCGGTCGCCAGGAAGGCGAGGTATTTCACCCCGTTCTCCTGGTGCGGGGCCCCGGTCAATACCCCAATGGCGTAGGATACCTCGTCGCGCAAACTGTCGGCAGGCGGCAGTTCAACGGCCTCCACCGCCATGTTGTCCCGCAAGGCCCGCAGCACTTCGGTCTTCCAGACGATGCCAGCGTCCGACTTGTTGTCCTGGATGCGGGCCGGAATTTCCCGGTGGTGCACGGCGGTAAACCAATTGCGCTCCGTCGTTTGGCATGAGACGCACTCCTTGCCGCCCGAGATTGTTTGCCAAATGCCGTGCCGCTCCAGAACCTTGCGCGCGTAGAATTGCATGATGCCCTCATTGACCGGATTGGGCATCGAGGTGCGCACATCCGGCCGGGCAAGATCGTCGATGCCGTGGATGTTTTTCGGATTGCCTTTCGCCACCATGATCTGCAGCTCGTTGTGCATGTAGATCGCGTAGGTCTTCATCATGCCGATATTCGCCAGCTGCTTCAGATGACCGAGATCGACGGATGCGTAGATGTCGGGACGCCCGGGGAATTCCTTGCCGCCATAGGTCCAGCCGCCGGCCTTGATGGCGGAGAGGAGCAAGCCCGGCGGCAAGGTGATCAGGCCCACCGGCACACCCGGATGCGATCGTTGAAACGTTCCGACAACCTGGTCCATCGCAAAGAATTGATTGCCGGCAAGCCACAGCACGAGGCCGGCCTCATCCATGCGATTGAGGGCATCGATCCCGTTCGCAACTTTGCCGTCAGCCGAATAGAGCTTGATGTCGTCATCGCTGTTCGGCGGGATCGCAACCAACATCTTATGGGCTGGCTCCTGAGCCAAAACAGAGGATGGATGAATTGCCGCGGAAGCGACGCCTATCGCGAAGACGGCTGCGAACAGCAGTCCCGCCAAGCGGTGGTTTCGTGCGTCATTCATGTCGGCGCCTTCTCGGGTTGCAGCGGTTCGCGCGGGTCGCTCGGCCGGCGCGATCAGTGCGTGGTCTGCGCCTCGCGCGTCCTGGTCTCGGCCAAGGCGTCCTCGGCTTTGGCGTCGAGCCGGCTGTGGCCGGCCTTCATCAATTTACCGAGGTAATGATCGGCAGCCGTGATCGGCGGATACTTCTCGCCCGATCCGACGCAACTATCGAAACAGCGAACGACAGTATCCGGATTGGGGTTCTGAAAGGACACCAGCGAAATGCGATCCGTCAGCGCCGCTTCGGGCGGCGGCACGGCGACGCGATGCAAGGTCGACACCCAGCGGTCGTTCGACCACCGCATCATCAGATCGCCGATGTTGCAGACAAAGGCATCGGGTGGGATATGAACGTCGATCCAGCCGTCCTGGCGATGCTTGACCTGCAAACCACCCGGCGTGTCGTCGCCGCGCACGAAGGTCATTGCTCCATAGTCGGTGTGCTGGCCGGCCCGCAATTGTCCCGGCAACGGCGCCTGGGTTACGGCCGGATACCGGATGATGCGCGTCACGCTGGCCTGCCGATCGAACTTGTCGGCGAAATAATCCTCGTTCATGCCGAGCGCCATGGCCATGGCGCGCAGCACATGCGACCCGACCTCCGACATCGCTTCATAGTAGGACAGCATGGTTTTTTTGAACTGATGCGGGCGCTCCGGCCAGATGTTCGGCGCGTACATTTGGGCGCTGGTCTGGTCGACGCGGCCCGCCAGGTCGGCGCCGCGATCGGGCCCGAACGCAAAGGCCTCCTGGATATCGGGCGGCGCGGCCTGACCCATTGAATAGGCGACCGAGCGGTCGCCGATCCAGTTGTAGCCGCGGCTGATCTTTGCCGGCGGCCGCTGCACCTTCATCTTTTCCTCGTTGGGCAAAGCGAAGAAGTCGATGGCGCGCTGGCGTGTGCTGGTGATCAAATCCTGCGGCACGCCGTGGCCGACGACCATGAAAAATCCGATTTCCGTGCAAGCGGCGTCGATCTCGCCCGCCACCTTGCGCCGCTCGCTCTCGCTGCCGTTTCGCAGCGGCGTGAGATCGATGGTGGGAAGCGTATTTTCCGCCGCCATGGTGCAACCTTTCCTCGTGCCCGCTTGCTGCGGCAATCTATATCTCCATTACGGTTTGCCGCAATGGTATAGGGGAGCGGGACATCTGTTCGGAACCTTGCCGGGGACCCTCGCGATGAATCGTCGTGACGCGATCGCATCGATGGCGGCGGCAGCCAGCGCAATATTTGCGCCCCGCGTTGTGCAGGCGCAGGCCGTTTTCCCTACGCGCAGCATTCGCATCATCGTGCCGGTGTCGCCCGGCGGCGGCGTCGACATCTTCGCGCGGCTGATTGCGGCGAAGATCACTGTCCAGCGCGATGTGCAGTTCGTCGTCGAGAACCGCACCGGCGGCAACAGCACGATCGGCGGCCTCGATGTTCACCGTGCTCAGCCCGATGGCTACACCGTGCTGTTCCATGCTTCGACCCACAATGTCGCGCGGCTGGTCATGCGCGACGTGCCCTACGATCCGATCGCCGATTTCACCCCGATTGCACTCGCCGGCGAGGCGCCGCTGGTGCACATCATCGCCAACAGCCGGCCGGAAAAGACAGTGAAGGACATCGTCGCCGCGGTCAAAGCGAAGCCCGACGATTGGTCGTTCGCAACCGCACAGCTCGGCGCGCCCGGCCATCTCGCCGAAGTCGCCTTCAATCAATACCTTGGATTGGACATACCGATTATTGTTTATCGCGGCACTGCGCCGGCTGCCAATGACGTCGTCGGCGGCCACGTACCGATGATGATGGAAGCCATACTCTCGCTGATGCCGCTGGTCAGGGCCGGCAGTGTGCGGGCGGTCGCCGTAACCAGCAAAAAGCGCAGCGCGCTCGCCCCTGAGATTCCGACGATGACGGAGCTTGGCCTGCCGGAGCTTGATTTCGGCGCCTGGTGGGCGATGTGGGGACCGCCGGCCATGCCGGCCGATCTGGTCCGCACGATCAACGGCTGGGTCAATGACGCCGTAAAGGCTCTGGCCGCCGAGGGACGTCTCGGCAAACTCGGCATCGAACCGGCCTCGGAAACCCCCGAGGCGTTCGCAGAGTTCCTTGCGGCCGACCTCGACCGCACCACAAAGCTCTTGAAAGCCGCAAAATTCGAGCCGCAGTGACGGGCAGGAGAAACCGTGAAAGCCGCAGTTGTCGGAGAAAACGACGTCGAGGTCCGCGACCTGCCGAAGCCCGCGCCCGCGGCGAACGAAGTTTTGATCAGGGTGCGCGCTTCGAGCCTTAATCGCGCTGATCTCGTGGTCGCCGCGGGCCGTCAGCACGGCAGCGTCGGTGGAGTTGGCACACGGCTCGGTCTCGAATGCTCCGGTGAGGTCGAGGCGGTGGGCGCCGAGGTGAAGGTCATCAAGCCCGGCGATCGGGTGCTCGCTTCGGCGCCGGGCGGATACGCCGAATACGTGATTACCGACGCGGGCCGGGTGCATCGCATCCCCGGAAACAACATGACCTATGAGCAGGCGGCATGCTTTCCGGTCGCGCTGCAGACCATGCACAACGCGGTGGTGACGGCCGGGCGTCTCAAGCGCGGCGAAACGCTACTGATGCAGGGTGCCAGCGCGGGCGTCGGCTTGATGGGCATGCAGATCGGCAAGCTGATGGGCGCGTCGCTGGTGATCGGCACATCGACTAACCCACAGCGCCGGGGGCGGCTCAAAGAATTCGGCTGCGATCTTGCGCTCGACACCGGCGATCCGAACTGGCCGCAGGAGGTCAAAAAAGCGACCGGCGGCAAGGGCGTCAACTTGATCGTCGATTTGGTGTCCGGCGGCGTCGCCAACCAGAACCTCGAAGCGGCGTCGATCCTCGGCCGAATTGTCAATGTCGGCAGGCTCGGCGGCATGAAGGGCGAGTTCGACTTCGACCTGCATGCGCTCAAGCGGATCGACTATATCGGCGTGACTTTCCGCACCCGCACGATCGAGGAGGTCCGCGAGATCAGCCGCTCGATGCGCGCCGACCTGTGGCCGGCCGTCGAGTCCGGCAAGCTCACGTTGCCGATCTACAAGAAATATCCGCTGGACGACGTCGCCGAGGCACTGTCGTTGATGCGCGCCAACCAGCATTTCGGAAAGATCGTGCTTGTTGTGTCGTGAGCAGACCGCGAGGCCGCTCAGGCTGCTTTCGCCGTTGCTGCGACCGTCGTCGGATCGATCTTAGACGCCGCGATGGCGGATTCGGTGATGAGCACGACCGCCGTCCGCGGCTCGACGGCGTTCTTGACGCTTTGCAAACATTGCCCGGCGACGATCGAAGCGATGATCGGCCAGTGCTCTTCGTTGAGCAGCGGCTCGCTCATCGCAAACTGCATCTGCTGCGGTAGCGGCAGATTGAGAACCTGGCGAACGAATGGCCATGCGGTCCTGATGGCGATAGGGGCCGTGACGGACGGTTTGTGTTGCGGCGGAACGCGCGGCAGACCGAAGGCCGGCGAGCCGATCGACTGTGCGACGTGCGCATACATGTCATTGAGCGGCGGCAGCGCTTCGGTCGAAACACCCACGGCGGCTGCGGCGCCGGCGAGGAAGCCCCACAAGTGTAGCCGGTTCGTCCTTGGTTGCGGCGTAAGATATGCGTTCAGCGTATCGCCGAAATAGTATTTCTCTCCCGAATTGACGGTGATCGAGAGAAAGCCGGCATGCGGGATCGGTCCGCCGCGCTTGCCGTTCGGGACCACCTGTCCGGTCTTGGTGACAGTCTTCCAAAGCGCGTTCTGCGCGGCAAATCCCGTAATCGCGCCGATAAACGTCAGCAAGGTCGGTGCGTGAATACCGTGCGCCGCTCGCAATTTCTTCAGCAGGTTTTGACGGAGATTGCCGATTGCGAGTTCGCCGCGGACCCTCGACTGCGGTTGCCACGGGTAGCTGATCGCGCTCGCACCTTCGATCACTTGCTGCAATCCCGTTTGCTCACGCGGCATTTGACCGCAAAATGATGGCGCATTTGGCTGTTGTTCTCTTAAATTGCACTTAAAGACGGCCTTAGAATTCGCTCGGCTGCGGATTTCAAATTCATCATGCCCGCGACAAGCGCGGGCATGATGACCAAGAAGCAAATGCCTTTGGGATGATTTGATTTTGAGTTATTTGATGAATGTCCCGCCACGCAGTTCGGCGATCGCCTGCTGCAGTTCGGCCTGGGTATTCATCACGATCGGGCCATACCACGCGACCGGCTCTTCGAGCGGCTTGCCGGATACCAGCAGAAACCGCATGCCTTCATCACCGGCCTGAACGGTCACCTCGTCGCCGCTGTCGAACAGCACCAGCGAGCGATTGCCGGTTTGCTCCCGGATCGTCGTCTCGTTGACGCCGTTCGTCTTCTCGGTCAGCACGCCGAACGGCTGCGACGCGGCGCGGAAATTTCCCGAGCCTTCGAACACGTAAGCGAAGGCGTGCCGCTCCAGCTCGACCGGCAGCATCTTGCGCAGGCCCGGCGGCACCCAGACATCGAGATAGCGCGGGTCCGCCGCAACGCCTTCGATCGGACCGCGCCGTCCCCAGAAATCGCCGCATACGACGCGAGCCCGCGTGCCGTCGTCATCGACGATTTCGGGAATTTCGCCGGCTGTGACGTCCTGGTAGCGCGGCGCCGTCATCTTCAGTGACGACGGCAGGTTGGCCCAGAGCTGAAAGCCATGCATGCGGCCCTGCGGATCGCCTTCCGGCATTTCCTGGTGCAGGATTCCGCTGCCGGCCGTCATCCACTGCACGTCGCCGACCTGGAGCTTGCCGCGGTTACCGAGGCTGTCGCCGTGCTCAACGCTTCCGGCCAGCACGTAGGTGATGGTCTCGATGCCGCGATGCGGATGCCACGGAAATCCGGCGCGATAATCGTCCGGACGATCGTTGCGGAAATCGTCGAGCAACAGGAACGGGTCGAACTCGCCGGTGTTGCCGAAGCCGAAGGCGCGATGCAGCTTTACGCCGGCGCCTTCGATCGCCGGCTGCGACGTGACGATGCTTTTGACGGGCCGAATGGACATGGCGAATTGACCTTTCCCGCTCTACGGCGTGGTTTACCTGGTGATCCTTTGATACCGAGGATAGATGGGTAACCCGGCAATGGCGGCAAGAAGGCACATCGTTGATACTGTGAATGCGGGAATTCAGGCCGGACGGCGGACAAAAAAGCCCGCGGCGGCGATCACGACTCCGGCAGCACGTCATGGAACATGCTGTAGTCAATCAGCAGCCGGCCCTCGGGCGAAATGCTGGTAATGTCCTTGTAGCGAGAATTCCAGCGGATATCGTGCTGTGCATAGAGTGCGCGCGCATAAAGCTGCTGCAGCGAGCTGTCGTCGACGCCGCCGACATTGAGCACCAAGGCAGCGTCCATCGCGGCCAGATCGTCCGTTCTCAGTCCGTATAACGGGCTCGTCTCGTCGATCACATGAAATATGGTCCAGCTCAGCGTGAACATCGGGTGCTCGTTGCGGTCGAGCTTGAGCTCATAGTAACGCCGGAGCTGATAGCCTTCGATGGTATTGACCAGGCGCAGCAGCCATAGCCTTGCGGTCGCTTGGGAGATTGCGTTGTCGCGCGCATTGGCAATGCGGACCATCAATGTCGGCTTGCCATCATGCATGGCAACGACGGGATGTTGCGCAAACACGAAACGGGCCCGCGGACGCGAGAAGCGGGCGAAGATCAATCCGGTCATTACTGCCAGAAACGACATCCCGGTAAAGATTTCTACGGTCGCGATGAAATGGCCGTAGTAGGTCTGCGGATGCATGTCGCCGTAGCCCACCGTCGCCAGCGTCTCGATCGAGAAGAAAAAGAGATCGACGATCGAGTCGCTGGTGACCTTGGCAATCGGATGGTCGCCAAGGAAATAAAGTGTGGCGAAAACGGCGTTGAGAAGGATGAACAACAGTGCGGCGCTGCCGAAAAATGTCGGCCAATAGACGGTCATGCACCGGTGATAGAGGTCGGTCCAAAAACCTTGGTGCAGCCCGCGCGTCTCGATCTCGCGCCTGCCGACCCTGACGATATGGGTCTTTTGCGTCTTCGGTGCGGTCTTAGACTTTGCCAAATGCGTGCCGCCCTGTTGCTATTGTCACCAAGCGATTGTGAGGCCGGCGCGCTATGGAGTCGCCTTCGCTGCTTGGGTCTTCAACTTGCTGAACACCCTGCGTGCGTTGCCTTCAAAGATTTTGTGCTTATCGGCACCGGACAATCCCGGCACGTGGTCGACGTAGCGCTTGGTATCGTCGAAATAATGTCCGGTCTTCGGGTCGACGCCCTTGACTGCACCGACCATCTCGGAAGCAAACAAGATGTTGTCGGACGGCACCACTTCCGTAAGCAGGTTGATGCCCGGCTGGTGATAGACGCAGGTATCGAAGAAAATGTTGTTCTTCATGATGTCCGCCAGTTCGGGACGCCCGTTGTTGAGCGCAATACCGCGGAAGCGGCCCCAATGGAACGGCACCGCGCCGCCGCCATGGGGAATAATCAGCTTGAGCTTGGGAAAGTCCTTGAACAGGTCGGAGAGGATGATCTGCATGAACGCCATGGTGTCGGCATTGAGATAATACGATCCGGTGGTGTGCATCGCCGGATTGCAGCAACCCGAGACGTGGATCATGGCCGGCACGTCGAGCTCGACCAGTTTTTCGTAGAACGGGTACCACCATTTGTCGGTCAGCGGCGGCGCGTTGAAGTAGCCGCCCGACGGGTCGGGATTGAGGTTGCAGCCGACGAAACCCATCTTGACGCAGCGTTCGAGCTCACCGATCGCGTTCTTCGGCGGCGCGCCGGGCGATTGCGGCAATTGGCAGACGCCGATGAAGTTCTGCGGATACAGCGATACGACCCGCGCAATCAAATCGTTGCAAATCTGTGACCATTCGAGGCTGACACTCTCATCGCCGATGTGGTGCCCCATGCCCGAGGCGCGTGGCGAAAAGATCGTGAGATCGGTGCCGCGCTCGCGCTGTAACTTGAGCTGGTTCAACTCGATGCTTTCGCGGATTTCGTCGTCGGGCATTTTGAGCGTCGCGCGTGACGGCATTGCCGTCTTCTCCGCGGCATTGGCCGCCGCGGTCTGTTCCTTGCGGAAGCGGTGCAGGTCCTTGGGCTCGGTGGTGTAGTGGCCGTGGCAATCGATGATCATGTCAGCGCCATGCAAGGGTTGGGGGAGGGGGTGATGCTACGGCGCGCGGCGCGATTGTCAAACAGGGCCGACTATCTGATAGGATGCCGTGCGCCGTCACCCGAGGTGCGAGCCGCAATTGCGGCGAGCCTCGAAGGGGGACGGCGCGATCCTTCGAGGCCCGGCCTTCGGCCAGACACCTCAGAATGGCGACTTTGTTTGTTTGGGGAGAGAACCGAATGGCTGAACTTCCACGGCTCAACGGTGTCATCCGCGCGCTCGAAGCGGGCCACCACGCATTCACCGCATTCACGCCGGCCGATGTCGAGGCGGCAATCGCGCTCACGACTGCGAAGTACGACGGCATCGTCTTCGAGATGGAGCACAATCCCTACGACATCCGCGCCTTTCGCGATTGTCTGCAATACATGCTCAACCGCCGCCAGATTGCGCAATCCGGCTCGCTGGCGCCTGCCGTTGCGCCGTTCGCGCGCATCCCGCCGAACGGCGGCGAGAAAGCGCAGTTTCATGCCAAGCAGGTGCTCGACCTCGGCGCCTACGGCATCATCTGGCCGCACATCAGCAACGTTGAACAGGCTTACAATGCGGTCGCCGCCTGCCGCTACCCGCGCCTCAAGGACAAGCCGCTCTACGAGCCGGCCGGCATCCGCGGTGACGGGCCGACCGCGGCGGTGCGCTATTGGGGCGTCACCCAGCAGGAATATTACGATCGCGCCGACGTGTGGCCGCTCAATCCCAAAGGTGAGATTTTCGTCATCCTCATGATCGAGGACACCGAGGGCATCAAGAACCTCAAGGATATCTTGAAGAACGTGGCCGGCATCGGCGCCGTCTTGATCGGAGAGGGCGATCTCAGCCAGGAGCTCGGCTATCCGCGCCAGTACGAGCACAAGGTCGTGCTCGATGCCATGGCGCAGATCGTCAACACCTGCAAGGCGGCGAACGTCGTGGTCGGTCATCCGCACGTCGAGGCCGGGAATGCCGAGCGCATCGTCAAGGAGGGCTACCGCTTCCTGATGTGCGCGCCGGTGCGCAGCTACGGTCACCTCGACAAGGCGCTGCAGTTCGCTGGACGGACGTAAAATCTATCCTCCCCCACGAAGGGGAGGATAGGAATTCTTATCGCGTCACCTCGGCCGTCAAATTCTCGAAGCTGCGCTCCTTCAAATACTGATCGAGGCCCCAACGCTTGACCTGATCCATTACTTCGTCGAATTCGGAGCGTGGGATCGCCTCGTAGACGAACCGCTCGCCGCGGCCGAAGCGTGAAAAATCCCACAGCTGCGCGGTCTCGAATTCAGCCGGCACGGCGAGCTTCCACAGCGGCAAATATTTTGCCAAATCGGCGTCCATCGCCTTCTCGGCACGGTCGAGCGCACGCAGATAGCCGGTGACGACGTGGGCCGGTGAGCCTTCCGGCACCCACCACAGCGTATGGAACGTATCGGCGATGATTTTTCGCAGCCCGATCTGCTCGGCCATCGCGATCTGCGGCGGCAGCAGGCTAGCCGCCTCGACGTCGCCGTCCAGGAGAGCCTTCAGGCGCGCCCCGAAGCCGCCGGTGTTGACAGTCTTGATGTGTTCGAGCGGCAGGTATTTTTCGAGGCGATATGGCACGTTGAAGTGACTGCCGGCGCGCATGCCAACCGAGACGGGTACGTCCTTGAGGTCCTGCGGCTCCTTGATGCGCGAATCCGGGCGCACGAAAATTGCCCAGGGCGACACGCCATAGGCGCCGGCGACAAAGCGTCCCATCCCGGCGCTGGCGTTGCAGATGCTGCCCCACACGCATGCGCCTTGGATGACCTGCGCTTGGCCGTCGGTGTAGGGTCGGTCCTGCGGGCGATGGAAGTATTCCAAATCCTTCCAACTCGACTGCGTGCCGCGGAATGTCTTCCAATCGAATTCGACATCGAGGCCTTCGGCCGCGAAGTAATCTTCTTGCATGGCGACGAAATCATTGAGGCCCATACCCTTGGGCGCAATCTTTACGCGGTGCAGTTCCTTGGCCATTCCAAAATCCTCCGGCTTGAACGGTTCATGTTATTCCGCCCGCGCGAGTGGCGCGAGAGGATGGATCAATCATTGCAATCCCAGTCCGCCTTTCTCCTCGATGAAGCGGGCGACTTCGTCGACGCCGCGGCCGGCGCGTAGGTTACTGAAGATGAAGGGGCGCGCGCCTCGCATACGTTTGGATTTGCGCTCCATGACGTCGAGCGAGGCGCCGACATGAGGCGCGAGATCGATCTTGTTAATCACGAGCAGGTCCGAGCGTGTGATGCCCGGGCCGCCCTTCGACGGGATTTTTTCGCCGGCGGCGACGTCGATGACGTAGACGGTGAGATCGGCAAGCTCGGGTGAAAACGTCGCGGCGAGATTGTCGCCGCCGGACTCGATCAGCACGAGATCGAGACCGGGGAATTTCTTTCGCATGTCCGCGACGGCGGCGAGATTGGCCGAAGCGTCCTCGCGGATAGCGGTGTGCGGGCAGCCGCCGGTCTCGACGCCGGTAATTCGTTCTGGCTCAAGCGCGCCGGAGCGCACCAGATATTCGGCGTCCCACTTGGTATAGATGTCATTGGTGATCGCGGCGATCTCGTAGCGATCGCGCAGGCGCTTGCACAGCGCATCCATCAGCGCGGTCTTGCCCGAGCCGACCGGGCCGCCAATGCCAACACGCAGGGGGCCGTGACGCGCGGGCATGCAAGACCTCCGGGTGAGGTCATAAGTTTAGAGCGAACAAGCCGGTTGGGCAAAGTGCTTTGCGCGCGGACGGCCGCAATCCTCATCATATGGCCGCCGCATGACGAACAGGCGTTTTTCAGTAGCTTCGAAAAACTGAACGACCCGCCAAATCGGGGCCGGCGCAGATCGAATATGGTCTCATCGCCACCGATATCGCGGTCGCGATCATTGCGGTGATCGCCGGGCTCGGCACCAACTTCAAGACCACGCTCTCGGCGGTCCAATCGGCACTCAAATGACTGCGCGCCAGCCCGCGCGCCGGCAGCTATCCGGCGTCAAGCGAGTGTGACAAGCTGCCTCCGATTTGCTGACGAGGCTGCCGGCGGGGGCGCCTCCGAACGAATTCTGTCAACGCGCAAGGACGAGGCGCCAACCGGGACAGGCGGTGCGGCGGCGACAATGAGCGGTACGATGGAGCCGGCCGACCTCTTGGCTATCGCCCTCGGGCTCGCGGCGTTGATCGGATGCGTCAACTTCCTTTGGATCAGGCTGCCGGCGGCAATCGGGATGCTGCTTGGCTCGTTGGTGCTCTCCTTGCTCGTCGCCGCCAGCGACCGCGTTTTGCACTTGCATGTGATGTCGTGGTTTCGCGGGACGCTCAATGCGGCAAACCTATCGAATTTCTTCCTTGACGGCGTTCTTGCGCTTCTGCTGTTCGCCGGCAGCCTCCATGTCAATGTCGCGGAGTTGAGCAGGCGCGCCTGGGTCATCCTGTTGCTGGCGACCGCAAGCGTGATCCTGTCGACGCTCATCTTCGGCGCCGGGATCTGGCTGCTGTTCGGCGCTGTCGGGACCGCGGTTCCGCTAGCGTGGTGCTTCGTCCTCGGCGCGATTCTCGCTCCGACGGATGCGGTTGTGGTCGAAAACCTGTTACGGGAAGTGAGATTGCCGCCTGGTCTGCGCGCGGCGATCGTCGGCGAGAGCCTGTTCAACGACGGCGCCGGCGTGGTGCTGTTTCTACTGGCGCTCGGGGTGACGCAGGGCGAGACTGTCCTGCTCGGCCATGGCGTGGTGCTCATCGCCCTGGCGCGCGAGATCGTCGGCGGCGCGCTCCTCGGATTTGTCGCCGGCTGGCTCGCGGCGCTGCTGATGCGGCGGATCAACGACGAGGGGTTGCAGCTCCTGATCTCGCTCGCCCTGGTTTTGGGCTGCTATCGACTGGCAAACCTGTTTGAGCTTTCGGGCCCCATCGCGGTGGTGACCGCCGGGCTGTGCCTGGCTTCGCCTTCGCCGCGGTTCGGTGTTGCCGTCGGATCGCGCATAGCGCTGGTCGGCTTCTGGACGCTGCTCGATCAGCTTTTGAATGCCATGCTGTTCCTGCTCATTGGGCTGCAGATCCTCAGCTTGATCGTACAGCCGGTCGACTTGATACCGATCGCGTTCGCAATTCCGCTGGCGGTCTTTTCCCGCCTGGTCAGCGTCGCGGTCCCGTTAGCCTTGACCCATGACCGCTTGCGCAACAGGGCGCGCGAGATGGCGGTGCTGACGTGGGCGGGATTGCGCGGCGGCATTTCGATTGCGTTGGCGCTGTCGTTGCCCCCTTCGCCCTGGCGCACGCAACTGCTCGTGGTCACCTACGCGGTGGTGGTCTTCACGATCGTGGTGCAGGGCCTCACGATCTCAAGGTTTTTGCGCGCCGCGTATGACGGCAAGGAGACTTTTTAGATCAACCACGTGCTCCCAGGCATTCACCGCCGTTCATGGTCTTGGCAGCTTGATCGGGTTTGCATAGGCTTACGGGGTACGGGAGTTGCAATCCTGGAGGGGCATATGTCGTTGAAGCTTGCGACAGCTTTATTGGTGGCCGCGGCATTCACTACGTCCCCCGCTTTGGCGTGCATGGGTTCCACCGTGCTTGTTTCTGAGAATTTCCAGAAGCCAGATGCCGCCTGGGGGGCGGCGACCGGGACGATCGTCACCATTGCGGGCGGCTATCTTCAGATAACACCGGGACAAGGGGATTGGGCCGTTTCCGCCTATGGGGGCAAATATTTGGACAGCGCCGACGCCTGCATAGACGTCCTCAGTCCAGCGACCATAGATCCATCCGGCGCCGCCGTCGGTCTCGTTTTCGGAGCGGACTCGACCGGCTTTTTCATGTTTCAGTTCTCGGAGGATGGCAGCGCTTCGGTCGCGCGATACTCTCGCGCCGGCGATGGCGCATTCGCCTATCCGGTGCCTTCGGCAAATGCCAAGACACTGAAGCCAGGACCGAATGTGAGCAATACCCTGCGGGTCACTTGGAACGCCGGCAAGGGAGCCGCCTATATCAACGGCCAGATCTTCTCCCCATTCGTTATCGCGCAGCCCCTGCAAAACACGCTGATGGGGCTTTTCACCGTTGGCGACGCAAGCGCGACCGCGGGCGCCACCTGGAAATTCAACAATCTCAAGGTCACCAATGTTGCTCCCTGAACATGGGATTGGAGCAAATTTCACAGCAAGAGTATCAAGGACGCGGATTTGGGTTGGGTGGAAGATGCATGGGAGGGGCGCATGTCATTGAAGCTTGCGACAGCGTTATTGTTGGGAATGGCGGTCACTTCGAGCCCGGCGCTCGCGTGCATGGGTCCTGCCCTCTATCTCTCCGACAACTTTCAGATCATGGATCCGGCGTGGTTTCTTTATCCACTCCAGCTGCTCTCATCGGGCATGACGCCGCCCGTTACCAAACTGACAGTAGGGGGAGGCTATGCCGACTTGACGCCGCCGGTGGGGGCCTACGTCGTTGCCGACTATGGCGGTAATTTTTTCGACAACAACGACGTTTGCGTCGACATCGTTAGTCCGACCGTTGCGGATCCGACCCAGGCCGCCGCTGGCATCTCATTCGGGATGACAACCGCGGGTTATTATGTGTTCGCGGCAGAAGAAGACGGACAGGCGGCTTTAATTCAATACCAGTTCGGACTCTTCGGGACGAGCACGTGGCGCTTCGTGGTGCCATGGCGTACGGCGCCGGCGCTTAAAACGGGCGGGAACGCAACCAATACTCTGCGTGTGACCTGGAACGGCACCAGTGGAATCGGAGCCGCCTATATTAACGGTCAGGAGTTCACGACGTTTACGACCGCCGCCTTTTTGAACAGCCTGTTCGGTCTTTGGTGCCAAGGCGATCCAGGCGTCAATCCCACCACAGGCGCTCCTTGGCGGTTTGCCAATCTAAAAATCACCAATGTCGCCCCATGATCATATTGTTCTGATCGGGCATAAACTGACGCAGTTTGGATGTTTCTCTGCGTATTGACAGTCTGGGCATTGGCCGCCTGATTGGCTTCGGTTAAGCTTGCTGACGGAGCATGTGGTGCAATCGCGGGAGGGGAGTATGGCGTTGAAACTCGTAACCGCCTTGTTGGCGGCGGCGGTCGTCACCTCCAGTCCCGCTCTCGCGTGCCTGGGCCCGACGGTCATCTTCGCCGACGATTTTCATGCCGCGGATCCCGCTTGGGGGCCGATGTTTGATGCGAAGCTGGTTATCTCAGGTGGCCAGGCGCAAGTTGCGGTACCCACCGAAAAGAATGGTGCGCTTGGCGGGGCTTTTTATGGCGGCATGTTTGTCGACAGTGGGGATTACTGCGTCGACATTGCCGGCCCTTCAGTAGCCGATCCCACTGCGGTTCTTGGCGGCGTCATATTCGGACTAGCCGACACGGAGGAATTCTATCTGTTCGCGGCCGACCAGGCCGGACACGCCGAAGTCCTTTGGGATCACGGTGGCAAACCGCTCTTTCCCGTGCAGATGCGGGCTGCACCGGCGCTGAAGCAGGGCAATGCGACCAACACTCTGCGCGTCGTTTGGAGAGGCGCGAACGTAGTCACTTATATCAACGGTCAGCCGTTTGCCGCGTTCGATCTTCCCGAAGCCTTTATCAACTGCAAAATCGGCTTGTTTGCTGAAAACGGCACGAGCGCGACAATTACTTATAAATTCGGCAATCTTAAGGTCACCAATGTCCCGTGATCGTGAGTTCTGATCGAGGACCGCACTCGTCGGATTCTCAGCGCGCGCAATCCGTCACCAACCGGATCGATGGTTTGTGATCGCTTGTGGTTCGAGCCACTGCTTGCAGTCGGGTGAACGTGAGCTATATATGGTGTGGGCGAGGCTCCGCTGGAATTCGGTGAGAACAGCCATGCGCAAAGTATTTCAATCTCTCGTCTATTTGGCTTTGCTTGGTTCTGTCGGCGGATGGTCGGCTGCCACCGCCGACCCGGCAAACACTGCGACATCCCTGGCAGGCATCGAGGCGCCGCAAAGTACGATCACTCGAGGCGCCGCGTCTTCACCTTTGCAGCCACGCCAGAGTTGGATCAAAATCCACAAGTGGAGGAAAGTTCATCATCCAGGCTGGCTTGGTGGTCAGGGGTGGATGCGTGAAGGGCATCATGGGTGGGCTAAGGACCAAGCTACCGTGCCTAGCGGTCAAACTACCGTGCCTAAGGGTCAAAACTAATTTCTCCGGCCGTCACGTCGCCGAGCGGATCGGTCCGAAATCTTTTGTTTGATCCTTAACCCCTCACGGTTTTTTCAGACGCACGTGGCGCGTGATTTGCGATGCCCGCATTTGCACGCCTCGGAATGACTTTGATCAATAGTGAATGAGCATGCGTCGCTCGCCCGTGTTCGCAACTTCGGCTTCACCCGGCTTGCCGCTCCTTCGGTATTGGCAGCTTGATCGGATTTAGTTACGCTTGCCGCCTGCGGGCCGGCTGCAATCTGGGAGGGGGCGTATGCCAGTGCGACTTGCGACAGCTGTGTTGGTGGCGGTGGCAGTCACTTCGGGTCCCACCTTTGCTTGTAAGGGCCCAACGGTAATCTTCCAGGACAATTTCCAGACACTCGACCCCGGCTGGTATGGCGGGCTGGCCGCAGCGGGCGGCCATGGCAGCTTGACGGCGGCCGCGGGTGAACTCAACTTCGCATTTTATGGCGGCAAGATTATCGACAGCGGGGATGTCTGCGTCGACATGGTTAGTCCGCCCAACCTCAAGGACGCGAGCGACGCCCACGGCGGAATCATGTTCGGATTTACCGATTTTGCCAACTACTATGCGTTCGTGGCGACGGAAGATGGCGAAGCGTCGGTGCTCGGGGCCCATAATGGCGCATCGCTCACGCCCGTTGTAACTCGTCCGGCGCCGCAGCTTAAGCGTGGCGCGAATGTGTCCAATGCTTTGCGTGTCACCTGGAAAGGCACCAATGTGTCCACGTACATCAATGATCAGCCGTTCATCACGTTCACCCTTCATTACAGTTTCAAAAACAGCTTCATTGGTCTCTATGGCTCGAATGACGAGTCGGCGGCCACGACCTTCCAGTTCGGCACGCTCAAAGTTACCAATGTGCCTTGAACATCCATCGGACGGCGGATTGCGGTTGTGGCGAGGCAGCCGAATGTCTGATTGGGCTCAAATTGCTTGCAGGAATTTTGTTGGTGCGCTGACGTAGGAGAGAATCGCATGGGGCGGCGTTCAGAACTGCAAATTCAGCGACCGCAATTGTGCTCGCTCGTTATCCGTTTTTCGGTGCCGGTGATCGTACTGGCCTGGGTCGCGGCCGCTTGGCCGGACACGACGGCGCTGAAGGGTATTGCGCCGATGGCGCGAATTTCGCATGCGACACAGCAATCATTGCACGCGCCGGCGCTGCGACCAGACGGTCTTGCCGGGCGGCAGTCATCGGTGCTGCGGAAAGGCAGCGTTGGTGGAAATTGGGCCGGCTACACCATAACTGAGCATGCTCCTTTTTTGTCTGCGGCGGGCACGTGGACGATACCCACCGTATCGTGGGTCGATTATCCGCCGGATCCGCTGGGCAGAAAGATTTATGAATCCAACGCCGTTTGGATCGGAATCGGCGGCGCACCGGACATCGTGCTGATTCAACTCGGCACCGGACAGCTTGTGACAAAGTCCGGCGGGGCGGTGTACTATGTATGGTACGAACTTTTTCCCGCCGCTCCCATCATGATCGATGCGACGCGATTCGCAGTGAGCCCAGGCGACGCGATGACCGCGTCGCTGCAATGTATTGCGACATGCACGCCCGGAGGAACCTCCACCTGGGTCATGAGTATGCAGGACGTCACGCGCTGGAAAACGCCGTTCACAATTCGAGTTCTAAATACCAAAACGAACTTGGCTTCCGCCGAATGGATCATGGAAGATGACGGCGTGTATGGTTGCGACAGCTCCACTTGCCAACTTATCACCTCAGCGTATCTTCCCAACTACAGCTTGACCACCTTCAGCAATATCAGCGTCAACAACGCTAATCCAAATCTGTCGGCGCAGGACGCAATGATGGTGACGGATCCGGAAGGGAAAGCTTGGTCGGTTCCGTCTAATCCGGTTGGCGGCAATTCCTTCACGGTACGTTATGTCCCGCCGCCGGGCTCGACCTGATATAGCGCCCTCAATCCCGCGGGGCGCAACCCGCCGGCCCGCATCACGATCGAAACAAGCGTGTGTATTGCGTCTCGTGCCGCATACTGGCGATGTCGGCGCGGAAAGCGCAACTGCCCGCTTCATCGAGCGGCGTCTCGAGTGCGCGCGCCGCGGCGGCGGCGACAACGTCTTCAAGCGCGGCGAGCACGCGCTGGCCGTCGGTCTGGCCGAGAGGGATCAATCGCACGCCGGCGGAAATCCAATTCGCCGTTAGTGCATGCAGGAAACCATGGATCGCCGGCTCGCACGCGATGCCGTGCCCGGCGCAGGCGACGCCGACGGCAATCGGCAGCGCGATGGGTCCAGCCCACGCAGCCTCGAGGCGGATGAGCGCGGGACAGGGCCACGCCGCGCGGGTTGCGTCGACGAAGGCGCGGCCTTGCGCCGTCGTCTCCAGCAAGCGCTCCTTCGACGGGACGAAGGCGGCGGCGAGTTCGGCGGCAGCATGCAATGCCGCGTCATCGCTGGCCGCGATCGCGCGGTGGGCGTGGACAAAGAACACCGCGTCGCAGAAACCGCCGCCGCCGCCGATCGTCGCGGTGAGCCAGCGCTTGAGCGTGTCACCATCCTTGATGTCGCCGGCTTCGACCGCCCATTCGAGGCCGCCGGAATAAGAGAATGCGCCGATCGGAAACGCCGGCGACAGCCACGCCATCATCCGGTAGAGCGCAGCGGCGTTGAAATTGTATGCTGGGTCGGCCGGCGGCGATGCGCGCCGTCGGCCGTCACCTGACCGCGCAGCGCGCGGTCGCTTATTCTTGCGAGTCATCGCTGTGGTGATGACCATATGCGCCGGATTCCGGATCGAACGGCGCCTCGATCGGCGTCAATCGCGCGCCAAGCCCGCGCAGCATGGCCTCGATCACGTGATCACGCCGGATGCGCAGCCGGTTGCCGACGATCTGCACCTCGAAATGGCGGTTGCCGATGTGCCATGCGAGCCGCGCCAACGCTTCGCCGTTCGCCGCCGCGATCTCGACCAATGCCTCGAGCCTGCCGGCGACGCGCACGATCGCGCCGTCATCGAGCACCAGGCCGTCGCCGTCGCGCAAAGCCGTTGCATGCGGCAAGTCGAGCAAAAAAGTCATGCCGCGCTCGCCGGTCAACACAATGCGGCGGCGATGCCGCTCATGTGCGTCGAGCGTGACGCAATCGACCGCGGTGTCGTCATTCCATTCGCCCGCCGTTTTCAACTCGCACGCGCGTTTCATCGTTGGGACGCCGATCGCCCGGATCAAGCCAAGCACAATCCGGGAACGTCCGGCATTACGCTGCTCCATGCCGGTTACATGATTAGAAATTCGCGGCGCGCTTCGGCCCGCGCTCCGGTACGGCGTTGCCCGTCGGCAGCTCGTACATGCCGCTGGGCAGCGTGTCGAGAAAGGTGAGGACCTCCGAGGTTTTCACCACATCGGCATATTTCGCGTTCATATCGCAGAGATTGATGGCGTGGCTCGCCTGCGAGCGGTCGAAGCAGCCTTCTTCGGCGAGCGCGATGCGATAGTTCAGGCTGAACGCATCGAGCACGGTCGCGCGCACGCAGCCGGACGTGGTCGTGCCGGTGACGATGACGCTGTCGCAGCCGAGCAGCGTGAGATAGCTCGCCATGTTGGTGCCGAAGAAGCCGGACGGCTTTTGCTTCAGCACGACGATATCCTGGGCGCCGGGCGCGATCGGCGTGACGATCTCGTTGCCGTCGAGATTGGTCACGATGGTTTGCTTGTCCTCGTTGCCGCGCGAGTTCTTCCACAGCCAGGAGCCGGAATCCCAGTTGTCGTCGCGCCGCACGCCGGTCGTGTACATGACCGGAACGCCCTTGTCGTGGCACTTGTCGATCAGCGAGCGGATATAGGGCAGCGCCACCCAGGCGTCCTCGCCGCAGGAATTGCGCCAGCGTTTGATCAATTCGAGAATCGGTTCCGGCCGGTCGCCGCAGAACGCCCAATTGACGTCGATCACCAGCAACGCGGGCCGCTTGCCAAAGCCGCCTCGCGCGCCGTAGCCGGAACCGCCGAAGACCGCCTTGTCGCGTTCGGTGAGAAACTGATTCCAGATCGGTTCGGACATTGGCTGAATTTCCCTATTTCATACGCGTTCAGTCTAGCGCATTCAGGCGTGAATGCTATCGACAAAGCTCATGTCGATGATTTCATCGTATTTGACGTCGGCCGTGAGGATACCTGCGCCCATCACGACCGCTTTCGCGGTGTCCCATGCCGCGTGGCTGATCTGGCCGTCTTTGCTCCACATCTCGTCGGCGAACGAGCGGTCGATCGTCGCCTTGAGGTCATCGACCGGCATGGTCGGGAATTGTTGCTTCGCGAGCTCGGCCGATTCCTGCTTGTTGGCGTAAAGAAACTTCAGCGCGTTGACCATGCCGCGCACGAACGCGCGCACAAGCTCGGGATCTTTCTCGATCGTCTCGAGGCGGACATTGAAGGTCGAGTAGGCGTAAGGGCCGAGTTCCTTCGGCACGTTGTAGAACGGCTCGCCCCATACGCCGTTGCGGATGCCTTGCGTCACGAAGGGCTCGGTCGTTTCGCCGATCTGCGCTTGTTTGGTCTTCACTACGGGAATAACCGCAGAGTTGGCAGTTTCGACGAGCGTGACATCCTTTTTAGCATCGAGGTTCCATTTCTTCAGCAAATAGCGTGCGATCGAATTGGGCGTACCGCCATAGGGGCCGATGGCGATGGATTTACCCTTGAAGTAGGCCGGCCAGTCGGTGTTGGTCGGCTCCAAACCTTTCGCCGCGCAAAAATAGACATTGCCGCGATCGACGCAGTTGACCACCGCGCGCAGCTCGGCGCCTTTGGCTTTGGCAAAAGCGTCGTGCTCCGGGCCGCCGATGAACGCGAAGGCCTGGCCCGACAGCACCGCATTGGTGTGGCCGCCGCCGGTTTCGATGGTCACGATGTTGACTTTGACGTCCTCGAACAGATTTTTCGCCATGCCGAGATAGAGCGGCAGATAGCCGGTGCCGTGGACCGGCTCGGCGATCAGCACCTCCTTGGCGGCGGCGTTGGCGATATAGGGACGCGCGATCAGCGCGGCGCCGGCCGTCGCACCCGAACCCAAAAATTTCCGCCGGCTTGAATTTATGCGTCTTCATGACCAACACTCCTGTTGTATCCTTTGCACCGCGACCTATTGCTTGACGCCCTTGCGCAGCACGCTCTCGAGCCACGACACCGCCACGTACATCACGACGGCCAATGTCGACAGCACGCCGACCGCGACCCACACGAGCGCGATGTCGTAGGTCTGGCCGGCATAAAGAATTTGCCGGCCGAGGCCATGCTGCGAGGCAATGAATTCGCCGACGATGGCGCCGGTCAGCGCGAGGCCGATATTCACCCGCAGCACCGAAATGATCCAGGGCAGGCAGAACGGCACGACGAGCTTGCGGAACACCTGCATGCGGCTGGCGCCGAGCGAGTAGAACAGCTTTTCCTGATCGGGATCGACCGCCTTGACGCCCGCATAGGTGGTCAGCGTCGACACGATGATCGTCAGCGCGGTCGCGATCGCGACCTTGGAGGCGAGGCCGAGGCCGAACACCAGGATCACCAGCGGCGCCAGCGCGAGCTTCGGCAGCGACTCGAAGCAGATGATGTAGGGCTGCATGATTGCGGCATAATTGCGCGACCACCAGAACGAAAGGCCGAGCAGCGAGCCTGCTGTCGTTGCCGATCAAAAAGCCGAAAATCGTCGAGCGGAAGGTGAAGCCGATATCGGTCCAGGCGTCGCCCTCGGTGAAGAACTTGATCAAGGTCGCGTAGATGGCGCTGGGCTTCGACCAGAAAAAACCGTCGATCCAGCCGTAATCTGCGGCTTCTTCCCAAAGACGCGATCACGCCGATCAGGATGCCGACCTGCGTGCCGATAATCACCCAAGCGGGCCAATCCTTCTGCACGGGCAGGCGGCGAGCCGGCTTTGCCGACGCCGGTCTCGAGGCCGGTTGCGCGCGCGGGTCGATATCCGCGTGGCTGACGCCGCCGACGCTCGATGTGTCCTGGGCCGTCACGCCGGATTCGGCATATCACGCCGCCTCTACGAGGGAAGAATCGTGCCCGCTGGTCAGGAGCTCAAGACAATGTTCCTTGATGGCGATGAACTCGGGCGTGAGCGTGGCGCTGCGCCGGCGCGGCCGTTGGAGCGGCACCGGAATCATCTCGACGATGCGGCCGGGCCGCGTCGCCATCACGTGCACTTCATCGGAAAGGTAGATCGCCTCCTCGACGTCGTGCGTGACGAATACCACCGTCTTGCCGAAATCGGCCCATAGCCCCAGCAGCCATTCCTGCATCTGCAGCTTGGTCTGCGCGTCGAGCGCACCGAACGGCTCATCGAGCAGAATGACGTCGGTGTCGAACAACAGCGTGCGCAGCAGCGCCGCGCGCTGGCGCATGCCGCCGGACAGCGCATTGGGATAAAGGTATTCGAAGCCGGAAAGCCCGTAGCGCCGCAGCAGCGGCAGCGCGCGCTCGCGCGCCTCGCGCAGCGGCACGCCCTGGATTTCCATGCCGAGAATGACGTTGTCGAGCACGGTGCGCCACGGCAGCAGCAAATCCTTTTGCAGCATGTAGCCGACCCGGCCGATCGTGCCGGTGGCGTCGACGCCGTCGATCAGCACCCGGCCGCCGCTCGGCTCCAGAAGCCCGGCGATGATGTTGAAGATCGTGCTCTTGCCGCAACCCGAGGGACCGATGAGGCTGACGAAACGGCCCTGCGGTATCGACAGGGTCACCGGCGCCAGGGCCTGGAAGGCGCCCGCCGGCGTCTTGAACGCCATGCTGACCTGTTCGAGCCGAAGTTTTGCGGCTGGCGACATCATGCTTCCTTCCGCGAGCGCCGATCATAACGCAAGAATGCGTGCCAGATGTAGCCTTTGTGAGCGCCGCAAAATCTATCGTACAAACCCGCAACTGCGATCCGATGATGGGTCTCGTTGTCGCGCAACCGATCCTACGGGACAAGCAGCGCCGCCTCGAACGCGCTGGCGATCGCTTGCTTGCTTTTGCCGGCCTGCACGGCGTCGCCGATCACGGTGACGATTTGTCCCGACCGGGCGAGCTGCTTGAATCGGTGGGCGGTTCCACGCCGCGCGCGATAATAGAACCAGTCGCGCAACGTCGCGTTCGACAGCAGCTTTGTAACGCCCGGCGCGCGCGCAAGGCCGCTGTCGAGCGCCCATATGGTGAATCCGCCGAGACCGAAGCGATATGCGGCCCCGCTTGCGATCACGATGCGATCGAACGGCGTCAGCACATCGGGAGCGGCGCTCACGTCGGTTGCAAAGCGGAATACGACGCCTTTCATCTCGCAGGCGGCCACGAGATCGGCGATGTAGCGCACGAAGCTCCTTTCGCTGGCTTCGACCTCCTGGAACAACGGCGCTTTGCCGGCGTGGCGGAATGAACCGCCGGCGTGCGCGTCTTTTTCAAAGACCGTGACCGCGTTGCCTTCGGCGACCAGCGACGCGTAGGTCAGCCCGGCCGGTCCTGCGCCGATCACGGCGATGCGCTCGCCACGCGGCGGCTTTGGCGCGGCGAACAAGGCTTCGCGGCCGGCGGCGCCATTGACGACGCAACCAATGCGCGCCCCGCCGCGCATGTCGTTGATGCAGGTGTTGCAGGCCAGACAGCGCCGCACCGGCTCGCCGCGCCGCACCTTCTCGACCCATTGCGGGTCGGCGACCAGCGTGCGCCCAAGCGCAACAAAATCCGTCTTGCCGCTCGCGACCGCCGCTTCCGCCATGGCCGGATCGCCGAGCCGGCCGACGGCGATCACCGGCACCGTGACCTGCCTTTTCACTTCGGCGGCGAAGTCGAGGAAAATGCCGTCCGGATAATTCATCGGCGGCAGCACGATCTGCGCCGACGGCAGTGAGCGATAATGGCCGGCGGTGACGTGCAGCGCGTCGGCGCCGGCCGCCGCGGCCCAGATAGCAATCTGCCGTCCCTCGCTGAACGGCAGGCCGCCGGGAAAGAAATCCTCGACCGAGAGACGATAGATGACGCCCATGCCGGGCAGCATCGCCTTCACCGCGCGCAGGATGTCGAGGCCGAAGCGGGCGCGGTTCTCGAGGCTGCCGCCGTATTCGTCGGTGCGGCGGTTTTCGAACGGCGCGTGGAATTGCGAGATCAGGTAGCCGTGCGCGGCGTGGATCTCGACGCAATCGAAGCCGGCCTGCTGCGCCCGCTGCGCGGCGGCAACGTGCGCGGCGATGGTTTGCGCGATGCGCGCCTTCGTCATCTCCTGCGGAATGATGGTTTCGAATGTCGTCTCGTAGACCGGATGGGGAATGGCCGACGGCGCGATTGGCGTTTCGCCGCAGATGTCGATGCGCGTATGGCCGCCGCCGTGTCCCAACTGGATCGAGGCTTTGGCGCCGCCGCCATGGATCTCTGCGACCAGGCGCGTGAGACCCGGCAGAAAACAATCGTCGTAAATGCCGACTTCGTGGCGGCGATGCCGGCCGCATTTTTCCGGCGACGCCATTTCGACGGTGATGAGACCGACGCCGCCGCGCACCCGCGCCATATAGTACGCAATCGAGTCGTCGGTGACAAATCCCTCGGCGTCCGCCGTGCGCGTCGTCATCGGCGGCATGACGATGCGGTTCGGGATTTCGACCGGCCCGATGCGTGCCGGCGTGAGGAGGATGTTCATGCCCGTCTCGCTTCCCGGATGTGGTGCACCGCTATTCCGGAATCGCTGTGGGGCGCGAAACCAACAATCATGTGAGGCATACAATCACAATACCGGAATCTCGCCGCCATCGAGGTCGATGGTCGCGCCGTGCAGCCAGGTCGCGCGCGAGGAGACGATGAAGGTAACGAGATCGGCAACGTCCTCGACAGTGCCGAAGCGCGTGATGCCGGTGTCGCGGGCAATCTCGTCGCGGACCTTTTGCTCCGGCTGTCCGGTGCGCGCGACCTCGGTCCGGATGCGCCGCCACTGCCGTTCGGTCTCGACCAGGCTCGGATGGATGCAGTTCACCTGCACGCCGTCGACCTTGCCGCGATCGGCGAGACATTTGGTGAAGGCCGCGACGGCGGCATTGACGGAGCTGCCGATGGTGAAGTCGGCGTGCGGCTTTCTTCCGCTGGTGCCGCCCATGGCGATCAGCGAGCCGCTCCGGTCCTTGAGCAACGGCCAGGCGGCCCGCGCCAGCCGCACATGGGCAAAAAATTTGAGCGCGTAGCCTTCCTCCCAATCGGCTTCCGTGAGCGAAAAAAAATCGCCGCGCCTGGTGGTGCCGGCATTGTTGAAGAGAATATCGAGGGCGCCGTATTCGCGCCGTACCGCCTCGATCAGTTGCTCCGCGGCGTCTTTCTCGCGCAGATCGAGCACGGCGATAGCGGCGCGGCGCCCTTTGCCGCGGATCAAGCCGGCGACCTCTGCGAGCGCGTCGCTGTCGCGTCCGGTCAGCATCAGGTCACAGCCCTCCGCCGCCAAGGCCAGCGCCGTGCCACGGCCGATGCCGCGGCTCGATCCGGTCACCAGTGCGATCTTGCCCTTCAATCCCAGCTCCATGATCGTCCCTTTCGTGTGCAGCAGCCTGTTGTAACCCCGGATTTCGCTGGCGCTCAATCCGGGTTACGGTCGAACGGCGAGGAAGTCTTCGGCATGACCATCAAGGGCAAGGCGTATATCGCCGGCATCTTCGAGCATCCGACGCGGCTCGCGCCGGACAAGACCGTGGCGCAGCTCCATGCCGAGGTGGCGCTCGGGGCGCTCAAGGACGCGGGGCTCAGCCGCGACGACGTCGACGGCTATTTCTGCGCGGCCGATGCGCCGGGGCCGGGCGCCGCGACGATGGCCGATTACCTGAATCTGAAGCTGCGCCACGTCGATTCGACGGAGATGGGCGGCTCGTCCTACGTGGCGTTGGCGGGGCACGCCGCCGCGGCCATCGCGCTGGGCAAATGCGACGTTGCGCTGGTCACGCTCGCCGGGCGGCCGCGCAGCGAAGGCATGGCGACCGGCACCACGCCGCGGCTGCGCGACCCGAACCAGCCCGAGGCCGCTTGGGAATTTCCCTATGGGCTGACCACCGCCAACGGCTACGCCATGTGCGCGATGCGGCACATGCATCAATACGGCACCACAAGCGAGCAACTCGCGTGGATCAAGGTCGCCGCCTCGCACCACGCCCAGCACAACCCGAAAGCCATGCTGCCGGAGGTGGTCACGGTCGCGGACGTGGTGAGCTCGCCCGTGATCGCCGATCCGCTGCATCGCCTCGACTGCTGCGTCATCAGCGACGGCGGCGGTGCGCTGGTCATCGCGCGGCCGGAGATCGCCAAGACGCTAGGCCGGCCGCCGGTAAAGATCATCGGCGCCGGCGAGACGGTGAAGCACCAGACCGGCGGCACGTTCGATCTCACGACATCAGGCGCGTCGCGCACCGGACCGGCCGCGTTCGCCGAAGCCGGCATCAAGCCTGCCGACATCAAATACGCCTCGATCTACGACAGCTTCACCATCACCGTGCTGATCCAGATCGAAGACCTCGGCTTTTGCGCCAAGGGCGAGGGCGGCAAATTCGTCGCCAACGGCAATCTTATTTCCGGCGTCGGGAAACTGCCTTTCAATACCGATGGCGGCGGCCTGTGCAACAACCATCCCGCCAATCGCGGCGGCATGACCAAGGTGATCGAGGCGGTGCGGCAATTGCGCGGCGAGGCGCATCCCGCGGTGCAGGTGAAGAATTGCAATCTCGCGCTCGCTCAGGGCACCGGCATGCAGCTCGGCACCCGCCATTGCAGCGCCACGCTGATCATGGACCGGGAGTGAACCGATGGCGCAAGCGCGGAAAATTCCCTCGCCGATCGTGACCGTCGAGACCCAGCCGTTCTGGACCGCGGTGCGCGAAGGCCGGTTCGTCGTTCCGGCCTGCACGGCATGCGGCAAGGCGCACTGGTACCCGCGCGCGATCTGCCCGTTCTGTGCCGGCGAGCAGGTTGAATGGCGCGATGCGTCCGGCAAAGGCACGATCTACACCTTCAGCATCATGCGCCGCGCCAAGGAGCCCTACGTTATTGCCTACGTCACGCTGGCGGAAGGGCCGACCATGATGACCAACGTCGTCGATTGCGATTTCGGCGCGCTGCGTATCGGACAACCCGTCAGCGTGGTTTTCCGCGAGACGGAGAACGGCCCGCCGGTGCCGATGTTCAAGCCGGCTTGATGCGGCTACATTATTATTTCAACTCACGGAGCTGGTTCGATGCGGTTTGGTCTATTCGGCAGCGCCACGGCCCGCCATGGCGGGCCGGATGTCGATTCCGGCCAAGGCTACAAGCAGTTCGTCGACTACAATATCGAGGCCGAGGCGCTCGGCTACCATGCGACGTTTTTGGTCGAACATCATTTCACCGGGTTCGGCCAGGTCTCCGCGAGCCTTTCACTGCTGACCTGGGTGGCGGCAAAAACCAAAACGCTGCGGCTCGGCACCGCCGTGCTGGTGCTGCCTTGGCACAATCCGGTGCTGCTCGCCGAACAGGCGGCGACCATCGATCTCCTCTCCGGCGGCCGGCTCGATTTCGGCGTCGGCAAGGGATACCGCCATAACGAGTTCTTGGGTTTTTGTGTGCCGATCGAGGAAGCCGACGCGCGTTTCAACGAGTCGCTCGACGTAATCATCAAATCCTGGACCGCGAAGCAGCGCTTTTCGCATCACGGCAAATACTGGAATTTCGAGGACATCATCGTCGAGCCGCCGACCGCGCAGAAACTGCATCCGCCGATGTGGATGGGCGCCGGCAGCCCGGATTCGATCCGCTATGTCGCTGAGCGCGGCTACAATCTGCTGCTCGACCAGTTCGCTTCGTTCGAAACCGTCGCCGAGCGCATCGCGATCTTCAAGGCCGCGGTGGAAGCGGGCGGCCGCATCTTCGATCCGATGGATGTCGGCGTGGCACGTGCATTCTACGTCGCGAGGGACGACGCCGACAGAAACGCCGCGCTCGATCGCCGGCTCGAAGCGCAGCACCGCCTGGCGACGATCTCGAACGCACCCGACGGCACCAAGAGCAAAGCCAGCATCATGGCGTTCTCGGACACGCGCGAGGCGAGCGAGGAAAGCGCGCTCTACGGCACGCCGGACGAGATCGCGCAAAAGCTCGAAAAGCTGCGGCGCGTTGGCGTCGAATATGTGCTGCTCAACGGCGGCGGCGGCCTCGCGCACGACAGCCTGCACCGGTTCGCACGCGAGCTGATGCCGGCTTTCGCCGGCGGCGACCGGATGCGCGTCGTGGGATAGATGATTCCGCTCATTCCCGCGCGGGCGAGCGCGTGCGGGAAGAGGGGGCGGAGCGAGCGACCAGCTTACGACTTGTCGAATTGCTCCGAGGGCGGCGCGATTTCGGTGATGAGATCGCGCACCAGCTTCTTGTTGGGCAGCGGCGTCAGCGTCATCTCGCGCGGCTCGAGGCGCGCGGTGCAGGCGTAGACCGTCTCGCCGTCGACTTGCATCATGCACTCCTTGCAGGCGTTGGCGTTGATGCAGGAGAAGCGCATCGCCAGCGATGGGTCCTTGTGGATGCGCAGCCAGCGCAGCCCGTCAAGCACCGACTGGCCCGGTTCGAACGGCACCTCGTAGCTGTCCCAGCGTCCGGCGGCACGCTCGCTGCCGCGCCAGACCTTGAGCGTGGCCGTGGCGGTCATGACGCCATCGCTTTGGTCGTGGCTGCCGGATCAGCCAGACCGGGAGGCGCGCCGGAAATAGTGAGTTCGCCGTGGCGCAGGCGCACGCTCTGATGCGCCTGCCATTGCGGCAGGCTTTTGGGAAAATCCTCGCGCTGGTGCGCGCCGCGGCTCTCAGTGCGATTGAGCGCTGTGGCTGTGACGGCGCGCGCCACCATCAGCATGTTGCGCAGGTCGAGCCATTCGAGGCGCTCGAGGTCGAACGCGCCGGCAGCGCCGGACGGGCGTTCACCAAGCTCCGCGGCGAGCGCGACAATATCGTCGAGGGCAGCGCTCAGCTTCGCCCCGGTGCGGATCGGGCCGACGCCATCCGCCATCGTCGCTTGCAGATGCGCAATCATTTCGGCGGTGTTGATGCGGGCACGTCCGCCTGCGTCGGCGCGCATCAGATCGAATGCGGCAGCGGTGTCTTGCGGACGCAATTTTGGCGCTGCTGTCCGTTCGGCACGTTCGGCTGCGCTGCGTCCGGCCTGGCGGCCGAACACCAGCGCCTCGGTGATGGCGTTGCCCGAGAGCCGGTTGGCGCCGCTGGCGCCGCCGACCACTTCGCCGGCGACGAAGAGGCCGGGGATGCCCGTGTCCATCCGCGCATCGGCCGCCACGCCGCCCATGTGGTAGTGCGCGATCGGCGCGACCTCGATGGGCATTCGGGTGAGGTCGATGCCGTTTGCCGCCAGGCGATCAATCACCGGCCCGAACGCCCCGCGCAACGCCGCCGCCGTGCAATGCTCGAAGCTCAGATACGCGCCGCCATGGGGCGAGCCGCGGCCGGCCTCGACTTCCTTGAAGATCGCATAGGTGGCGAGGTCGCGCGTCAGCACGTATTTGCCGTCCTCGTCCGAGCCGTAGCGCGAGGTGAACTCCTCCATGCGGCCGTTGAGCAGCCGGCCGCCGAGCTTGTAGCGGAACGGGTCCCACATGATCGGATCCATCCCGATCAGCCGTGGCGCCAGATGCCCGATCGGGAAGAATTGGACGAATTCCATATCGATCAGCGTCGCGCCCGCGCGCAATGCGAGCGCATAGCCATCGCCGCCCATATTCGCCGAGGCGCTGTTGCGGCGATAAAGCCGCGTCAGGCCGCCGGTCGCCACCACCGTTGCCTTGGCGGCGATCGACACCGGGGCGCCGGTCGCCAGATGATAGGCGGCGGCGCCGGTGAGATTGCCGCCGCTGGTGATCAGATCGGCGATGCAAAGGTCGCCGGCCTTGCGGATCATCCCGTTGCGCGCCATCACGGTCCGCAGCGTCTTCGACACCGCCGGACCGGTGTTGATGAAATCCACATAGACGCAGCGCGGCCGGTCGTGGCCCGGCGCCGTCGTCGCGGTGATGTGGCCGTCCTTGCGCGCCCAGCCGACGCCCCATCGGTCGAGCTCGCGAATGCATGCCGGCGCCTGCTCGCAGAGCAGTTGCGCCAGCGGCTCGTCGCACAGGCCGCGGCCGGCGGCGATCGTATCGTCGTAGTGGTGACGCCAGTCATCCGGCGTTTCCTCGCCGAGCGCGGCCGCAACCGTCATCTGCGCCATGACGGTCGCGCCGCCGCGTCCGATCAGGCTCCTGTCGGCCAGCAGCACCTTGGCGCCGCCTCGCGCCGCTTCGATCGCCGCATACATTCCCGCGGCGCCGGCGCCAATGACAAGCACATCGGTTGCGACGGACATGGATTTCAGCGGTCATGGGTAAATTCCGGGCGCGGGGCGCAATGGGCTACGCATGATGTGGGGTGGGCAGCATCCGCATGGCAAGCGTTACGGTCGCGATGGCATCTTGAGCGCTTCGCTGATGGCGTCATTGAGTTTAGCGATGCTCGCTACCGCGGTTCCGCCGCTGCAGCCCTATCTTGTGCCGTGTTGGGCTATTACGCCGGCAACGGCTTACCGTTCGTCTCCGGCAGAAACGGCACGACGCAGAAGCCGAGGATGTAGATGCATGAAATGATCATGGCGGCACGGCTGTAACCGCCGAACTCTACGATCAGCGTGCCGGCAAAGAGCGGACCGAGGAAGGCGATGAATTGCGGCGCGTTAAAGGCGAACGCTATACCGGTCGCGCGCGAGCGCGTCGGGAAGAGTTCCGGCAGCCACACCGACATCCAGGAGTATTGACCCAGCGTGAAGAACGCGTTGACCGCTGCCGCCACAAGCAACAAGTTCAAATCCTGTGTCCACAGGAACAGGACAGGAGTGAGCAGGAACGCTGCAGCGAAGAACAGCATCACGATGGGCTTGCGCCCGAAGCGGTCGGCGAGAAAGCCGAGGCCGACGTAACCGAGGATCGCGCCGAAATTGTATGCCATGCCGGCGTAACTGGCCCATTGCTGCGGCGGCAGATGCGCTTTTGCGGCAACCGAGGCGACGTAGGGCGGCACCCAGGATGAGATACCCCACCAGGCGAGAGTTGTCGTCAGCGACATCAGAAATACCAGGAGCGTCCGCCGACGCAATTCCGGCTCTGCGAAGAGATCGGCGACAGTGAACCGCGTGAGCGCCTGGTCGTCAGGCGAAAGCGCCGCGCCGCTTTGCTTGCGCACGCGCGCTTCACGGCGGCGGGCGTCGGTCTGCTGCCAGGTGTGCGATTCGTCGATCGATGTTCTGATCCATACCGTCAGCAACGCCGGCAAAATACCCATGAGGAACATGTAGCGCCAAGACTGCGGTCCGAAACCGCTGACGAATAGCCACAGCAACGATGCTAGGAAAAAACCAATGCCAAGGCCACACTGCATGAGGCCTGCACCCTTGCCACGCGCATCCTTCGGCCACAGCTCCGCCATCATGGATGTTCCGGTCGCCCATTCCGAGCCGATCGCGATACCGACCAAGAAGCGCAGCAGCGCAAATGAAATCCAGCTGAACGACAGGGCCGTCAACCCGGTCAGGATTGAATAGGCAAGAATGGCGTAGATCATCGTCCGCTTGCGTCCGATGTAGTCGGCGAGGATGCCGCCGCAAAAGCCGCCGATGCCCCAGCCTAGTAGCGTGATCGCCACGACCATCCCGACATAGGCGGGAATTTGCGGATATTGCGCGGGCGCGAGCAAGGAATGCATGGCCGGCCCGACGGTGAGCAGCAACGCGTAGGTTTCGTAGCCATCGAACAGCCAGCCGAGATTGGTGGCGAAGAGCGCGCGCCATTGCAGGGGCGAGAGTGTCCGATACCAAGGAGCCGAGCCGGCTGCGATATCCGTCATTTCATCCTTCCCGTCGGCCCGGCACCCCGTCGCGACCTCGCTCGCTTGCGGGCCCGCACGCGGGGGAGATGGCGAGGCTGTGTTCCTGCGCGTCGCGCCGGTTGCCGCGCCACGCCGCGTTTTTTGTGCCAATCTTAGCCGAAAGACTGCGCGCGGTCATGGCGCGGGAGCAGCGGGGGTCGCAAAAGCCGTGGCGAGCCGAGCGGCAAATTGTCGTTCCATCTCTTTCGCCTTTGAGCGCAGGACCGGCTGCCCGAGGCTGCCGAGCTTGCCGGTCAAGGCGGCATCCACAGCATAGTCGATTTTGGTGCCGTCGCCAATTTCAGTCAGCGTCGTCACCGATGTCGCCGTGAGCCGGCCGACTATACCGAGCGGCGTGCCTTCGGCCTTGGCCTCGATCTGGCGCGGCTCCTCGGCGCGAACGACCTCGACCGTGATTTTGAAAGAGAATTTCATGTAGGCAACCTTGGTCTCGAACACGGCCGCGTAGGTATCGGGAGCGGTCTCGGTGAGATCGCGCACGCCGTCGATGCAGGAGGCAAAAAAGCGCGCATCGCGTATCGCCTTGTAAACCTGGGCGCGTGGCGCCTTGACGGTTAGTTCGCCGGAAAATTTCATCGGAACTCCGTCGGACGCCGCGCTCAGGCACGCAACGCGGTGAGCATGTCCTTGATGTACTCGTCCGTGCTCGAAATCACGAGCATCATGACGTGCGGGCGCAACTGGGCCAGCGTTTTCGAGATCACGTCGTCGCTCGACGACGCGCCGCCGAGAATGAGCGCCGTCGTCATCACGTGCTTGACGTTGCAGGCCTCGCCGATGATCGCCGCCGCGGCGGCGCTCTCGCCCGCCGTCGCCACCATCACCATGAGGTCGGCGCTGTCGACCTCATCGACCAGATCCTTGGTACGGCCGGCGAGATCATTAAGCCAGCCGCCGACAGAGAACCGCTCGCCATGCCGCGGTGCGCCGGAAAACGCCGACGCGGTCAGAAATGTGGCGCACTGCCATTGCGACTGCGCCAGCTCCTTGACGATGCATTCACTTGGCGCGTCGAGCGCGACGACCTTGATGGCGCGCGGTCGCGAGTTCGGGGCGCTGATGCGGAACCTCGCTTCCGCCGCCGAACTCATCCGGGCCGATTCACTTTCCATCGCAACTCTCCCGACGCAAGCCGCCTGACGTGCCGACCCTGGATATAGCGGATTACCCGGCATATTTCATTATCCGCCGCGTCGGTTATAACGACCCTTCGCCAATCGAGAAAGTCGCACAAAGGCTATCGCACATGCCCGGCGGAAAGCGCATCGAGCTCTGCAGCACCGGCGACGTCGCGCCCGGCGCGGCGATCAAGGTCGAGATCGAGGATTTGGCGCTTGCGGTGTTCAATGTCGGCGGCGAATTCTACGTCACCGACGACCTCTGCACGCACGGCCCGGGCTCGCTGTCGGAGGGTTATATCGAGGATGACGTCGTCGAGTGTAACTTCCACAACGGCCAATTCAATATACGGACTGGCGAAGTGGTCTCGCCGCCCTGCATGATTCCGATCCAGACTTATCGGGTGACGGTTGTCGACGAGAAGGTCACGATCGAGCTGTGAAGGAAAATAAAGCGGGTGCGGTATTAAAACATCGCATTGGGCAGCAGATTTGCGTAATATTGCTTTCATGAACGGGAGTTTGCTTGACCGCCATGATAGAGCATCCTCGCATTGCTCTCGACCCCGATGTCCTTGCCGGTAAGCCCGTTATCCGGGGGACGCGTCTGTCCGTCGCGTTCGTGATTGGCCTAATGGCTGACGGTTGGACCGAAGCCGACATATTGGGAAATTATTCGGGAATTACGCACGACGACATCATCGCGTGCCTAGCCTATGCACGCGACACACTCAGTTCGGAAAAGGTGTTCCCGAGCGCAGCGTGACATGCGTTTCCTTGCCAATGAGAATTTCCCAGGGCCGGCTGTCGCCGCGCTTCAAGCAGCCGGGCACGATGTCGTCTGGATTAGAATCGCAAAACCCGGCGCCACCGATCCGGAGGTGTTGGCATGGGCAATGCGAGAAGAGCGCGTTCTATTGACGTTCGACAAAGATTTTGGCGAGTTGGCTGCTCGAACCGTCCAACCGGTTAAATGTGGAGTAGTGCTGCTGCGCACCCCGATGCCAAAACCCAGCGACAACGGCAGCGTCTAGCCGGGCTAATCGCAGCCCGAAACGATTGGCCCGGCTATTTTTCAGTTATCGAGCCTGGCCGCGTTCGAATGCGACGGCTCGGATTGGATCCGGCGTAAAATCTCGAATTCCGTGGCCAGTGCATCGAATGCGCCCTGGCCTTTGGGTCGGCTAGCAGACGAATTTTGAGCTTCTCGAATGGAATGGTCGTGGGATTTCTTATCTCATTCTTGAGATGCAAAAGACTGATTGGGACGCCGCCCATTGGCGAACCGCGTCATGCGGTTTGCTGTTGACGAAAGGCGCGGTCCCGGCTTGGTTCTTTCCAACGGATTTCGAGGAGGATCGCGCCAATGATGAGAAGCAAGCCGCCGTTCCGCGCCGACATGGTCGGCAGCATTTTGCGCACGGCGCCGTTGAAGGAGGCGCGCGCCAAACGGGAAAAGGGCGAGATCAGTGCGGCTGACCTCACCGCGGTCGAGGACCGCGAGATCGAGAAGATCATCAAGAAGCAGGAGGAGGTCGGGCTCAAGCTCGCGACCGACGGTGAATTCCGCCGCTCGTGGTGGCATTTCGATTTCTTCGGCATGCTCGACGGCGTCGAAATCTGTTCGTCTGATCACGGTATCCAGTTTCAGGGCGTGCAGACCAAGGCACAGAGCATCCGCATCAAAGGCAAGCTCGGCTTCTCCAACCATCCGATGCTCGAGCACTTCAAGTTCCTCAAAGCGCACACGCGTGTCGTGCCGAAGATGACCATCCCGAGCCCGGCGGTAATGCATTTCCGCTTGGCGCCCGATGCCGTCAATAAGAAGGTTTACGCCGATCGCGAGCGCGATCTTCGACGATCTGGGAAAGGCGTACCAGCAGGCCGTGCGCGCGTTCTACGACGCCGGCTGCCGCTATCTGCAATTCGACGACATCGCCTGGGCCTATCTGTGCTCGCAGGCGGAGCTGAAAAAGGCGCGCGAGCGCGGCCTCGATGCCGATCGTCTGCCGCAGGACTATGCCGGCATCATCAACCAGGCGCTGGAGGGCAAGCCCGCCGACATGGTGATCACGACCCATATCTGCCGCGGCAATTTCCGTTCGACCTGGATATCCGAGGGCGGCTATGAGCCCGTCGCCGAAATCATGCTCGGCAAATTGAACTACGACGGCTATTTCCTCGAATACGACACCGCGCGTGCCGGCGGCTTCGAGCCGCTGCGGTTTCTGCCCAAAGGCAACAAGATCGTCGTGCTCGGTCTCGTCACCACCAAGACCGGCAAGCTCGAAAAGAAGGACGACGTCAAGCGGCGCATCGACGAGGCGACCAAATATGCCGCGCTCGACCAACTCGCGCTGTCGCCGCAGTGCGGCTTTGCCTCGACCGAGGAAGGCAACGCGCTTGCCGAAGAGGAGCAATGGGCGAAGCTCAGGATGATCGTCGAACTGGCCGACGAGGTCTGGCGCTGAGGCCGCCATCACGACGATTGCCGTTTGTCCCTCGTTCCATCCGCACCGCGATGCGGGCCAGCGAAGAGCCTGCCGGCATTCGGGCGGCCAAGGGCTGACCTCGATGTGCTTTCCGCACCGCGCACTGGATCACGCTGACAGTGGCCGTTGCGGCAAGATGTCCCAGTCAACCGCTGTCCGAATTTCAGCATTCGGCGGATACATTGCGGCGGAGCGTTGATCGTCTGGCGATGCTCAACACCGATGAGGTCGTCGGACGCAGATCAGCATGAGTGCCGTCTCCTGCCGACATCGCTTCTCGATCCGCGCTATTGACCGGTTCGATTTGACATTCTGCTTGTCGATCGTGGCCTTGCTGGTGTTGGTGAGCGCCACGTTTCGAGAATATGCGGTTTCCAACGACGAAGGCCTGCAGCAACACTACGGTGAATTGATCCTCGCCTACTACAAGAGCGGTCTCGCCGACAGATCGGTGTTTAATTTCGCAAATCTCTATCTCTACGGTGGATTGTTCGACGTCATCGCGGCCCTGCTGGCATGGGTCATGCCGTTCGACCTCTATGACATTCGTCACATGATGTGCGCCGTCGCCGGCATCGGCGGAGTGGCCGCGACGTGGGCGACAGCGCGGATGATTGCGGGCCCTCGGGCGGGTCTGCTGGCGGGCCTTGCTCTCGCGCTTTGCGGGGTGTGGTACGGCGGCATGTTCAACCATACCAAGGACGTGCCGTTTGCCTCCGCCATGATGGGCGCGACGTTTTTTCTGTTGCGCGCCGCGCGGAACTTCCCCGATCCGCGGCAGCGCGACATTTTGTGGTTCGGGATACTGCTCGGCGTCGCCCTCGGTCTCCGCGCCACCGGCCTTTTGATGGTCGGCTATGTTGCGGCATTCATCGCCCTGCAGTTCATCCAGCAACACGATTGGCGCCATTTCGGGCGCCGGAGCATTCGCGCGTCGGCGCGTTTCATTCCAGCCTTCGCCATCGGCTACGTCATCATGATTGCATCCTGGCCATGGGCGTCGCTCGCGTTTTTCAATCCGGTTCGCGCGATTTTCGCCTTCGCCCACTTTCATTATCCGATCAAAACCATCGTGGCCGGCCAGATTTATTCGATGAGCGAGGTGCCGCGCTGGTACGAGCCTGACTATCTGGCGATCAAGTTGCCGCTTTTCGTTCTCGCCGGCGTTGCCGCAGCTTTGATAACGGCTGCCCGGTCGGCGGCGAGGCCGGCCGACAATGTTTCGGGGCACGCGCATCCGCAGGAAATTGGAGCCTTGCTTTTCGTCATTGCTTTCCCGTTGTTATGCCAGATCATCGGCCACGGCCCTTCGTTTACCGGAATGCGGCATTTTCTGTTCGTGGTGCCGCCGCTCGCGGCGCTGGCCGGCATCGGCATAAATTCTTGCCTTTCGGATAGCGAAGCAAAAGGGCCGGCCCTCGGGATTGTTGCGTTCGCGGAAGTCGCGGCTGCCTTCGTCTGGGACGCCGCCATTCTGGTGCGGCTGCATCCCTACGAATATCTCTTCTACAATTCCCTGGTCGGCGGTGTCCAAGGCGCGTCCAGCCGTTACGCAATGGACTATTGGGTCGCCATAATGCCGGCCGCGGTAAAGGACCTCGGAACCTATCTGGATCAGACGGATACTCATGCCGATCTGATGCGGCCGTCGCACTACACCGTTGCGGTTTGCGGAGAGCGGGTCTCGTTTGAACATGAAGCCGACCAACGCTTGCAATACACTGCCGATTGGAGCCATGCCGACTTCTTTATCGCACCCACGCATATGAGCTGTGACCGGGTGCTTCGCGGCAAGATCGTGAATGTGATCGAGCGTGTCGGCGTGCCGATCGGAGTGGTGAAGGACCTGCGCGGAATAAGTGCGCAGGCACGGTGGGCGCCGGTCGAGGTCGCCCACGAATGACAATCCCCAAAGCGGGCCGCACGGCTAGAATACCGATGCGCTTAGACCGTTATTTAGACGTGAATGCGCCGGTCAGGTTACGATCAGCTTCGTTCCGCTCACCCGCTTGTGCACGTGCACCATCAGCGCCATGGCGAACAGCGGTGTCGCCAGATTGACGACCGGGATTGAGACGAAAGCGGCGATCAGCAAGCCACCGACAAAAACGGTCGCGGCGTTGCGCTTGCGCAATGCCTTCGCCTCGGCCGGCGGCCGGAAGCGCATGGCGGCGAGGTCGAAATATTCGCGGCCGAGCAGCCACGCGGTGGCGAGAAAGAAGACGACGGCGCCGAGGCCGGCAACGAGCAGCAACGGCGCGGCGCACACGTAGATCAGCACCGCGAGCAGCGCCGTCTTGCCGCCTTCGAGGACAGCCCGCCACAGCGGCAGCGCCACGCCGGAAGGATCGGCCGGATAGTGTTCGCGCTCGACCTCGTCGGCGATCTGGTCGGCGAAGAAGCTGCGCGACGAAAGCGGTCACCGCCGGCATCAGCATGACGCTGCCGACGACGATGCCGAAACCGGCGGCGATCGAAAGCAGCCAGGCGATCGCGGTTGCCGGCAGATGGGCGTGCGGGCCGAGCGTGGTCTCGACCGAGGCGCTGCCGGCGCCGACCAGCCAAACGAGCAGCCGCTCGAGCGCGATAGCCGACGACGATGATCAGCGCCAGCGCCAGCCCGATCGATTTCCACAGCACCGCGCGCAGCGGCGGCGAGAATATCTGCGTGAGCGCTTTGATTACGGCGTCGAGCATGTCGCCCCCTTGCAAAAAAGGCAGACGTAGCGACGCCGCTCGGCAAGCACAAGGGATACGTCAGGCCGCCATCACTTCGGCATCTCGGTCCGCGGCGGCGGGCTGCGGAACGACGGCATCTGCGCCGCTTCGGACGAAGCGGCAGATCGGCCCAGTGCAGCGCCTTGTAGTCGAAGCCGCGGGCGATCGTCGGCTTGACGACGTGAAAGTAAGGCGAGATGTCGAAGTCGCGCGGGCAATACAGCGAGGAGTGGCGGATCTCCAGGATCTGCTCGCGCGCCTGCTGGCTGTCCGCGAGCGTGATCTTGGGCAGGATCGGATAACGCACGGCGGTGAACGCATCGGCGATCAGCGCCGAGCAGATCAGCCGCGTCGGATCGCCCGAGCCGAGCGCGATCATGCGCCGGCGCCAGCGTTGCGGGATCGGCAGCGGCAACAGATAGCGCATCAGGTCGATGATGTTCTTGAGGTCGTAGGCGAAGCCGATGCGCGCGATGGCATAGGCGCACACCGTGGCGCAATCCGCTTCGGTCAGTCCGACCGGCCGGCAGATGCGGGTGTGGAAGCGGAAATATTTCGACAGCGGCGCGGAATCGACGCCTTCGCCGAGATTGGCCTCGATCAGCACGTGCGGCTCGCCGTCTTCCGTCATGCGGCCGGCGATCGGCCCGACATAAAGCGCCGAATGCGACCATGTCGATTGCGTCAGGTATTTGATGACGCCGGCGATGTGGGTGTTGCCCTCGACCAGGAGCACGTCGCCGGGCTGCAGCGATTGGCGCAACGCGTCGGGATCGCTCGGCGTGAACGGCTCGTAGCCGTGCACCGGCTCGTCCAGATAGCGGGCGATCAACCGCCCGATGCCATCGAGCATTTTGCTCACAGGCCTCCCCCAGCCGATCGCGCGGTTTGGCCGCGGCTTTCTTTGTCCGCAGTTTATTCGAAGTCTCTTGCGATTTGGTTCACGCGACGGCCTGCGTTATTGACTGAAACTCAACCGTAGCGTTTGCTCGCCGCGGCCCCACCCTGCCCTCCCCTGCATGCGGGGGAGGGTAGGGTGGGGGCTGCGGCGAGCCCGCAAAGCTTTGGAAACCATGCCGCGACTGAGCCGCCGTTCGTTTCTCGCCGCTTCGGCCGCGCTTGCGGCACGGCCGGCCGTCGCTGCGACCGCGCCGGCTTCGGGTCCGGTCGATGTCGTCATCGTCGGCGCCGGCGCCGCCGGCATCGCCGCCGCGCGCCGCATCGCCGCCGCGGGCCGGCGTTACGTGCTGCTCGAAGCGGCCGACCATATCGGCGGCCGCTGCATCACCGACACCCGCACGTTCGGCGTGCCGTTCGACCGCGGCGCGCATTGGATCCATACGCCGGACCTCAATCCGTTGACCAAGCTCGGGCCGCGTCGCGGGATCGAAGTCTATCCGGCGCCGCCGAGCCAGAAGGTGCGCATCGGCCGGCGCTATGCGCGCGAGGGCGAGCTGGAGGATTTTCTGGCGGCGCAGGTGCGCGCCAATCGCGCCATCGCCGACGCCGCGCGCAAAAGCGATATTCCCTGCGAGCAGGCGTTGCCGAACGATCTCGGCGACTGGCGGCCGACCGTCGAATTCGTGCTCGGCCCGTACGGCTGCGGCAAGGATCTGGCGCAGGTCTCGGCCGTCGACTTCGCCCGATCGGCCGAACGCGACGCCGATGCGTTCTGCCGGCAAGGTTTCGGCGCGCTGCTCGCCGTGCTCGCCGACGGCATCGCGGTCGAGCTGTCGACGCCGGTGAAGGCGATCGACACCAGCCGCAACGTCGCGGTGACGACCACGAAGGGCACGATCAACGCGCGCGCCGCCATCGTCACGGTATCGACCAACGTGATCGCGTCCGGCGCCATCAGGTTCATGCCGGAATTGCCGCACCGCCAGTTCGACGCCTTCGGCAGGCTGTCGCTCGGCAGCTACGACCACGTCGCGCTCGAATTCGTCGGCAATCCGCTCGGGCTCGAGAGCGACGATCTGGTTTTCGAGAAATCGACCGACACCCACACCGCCGCGCTTCTTGCCAATGTGTCCGGCACGCCATTGTGCCTGGTCGAAGTGGCGGGCTCGTTCGGCCGCGATCTCTCCGCGCAAGGCGAGGCCGCGATGGTCGATTTCGCCGGCGAATGGCTGGCGCGGCTTTACGGCGCAGACGTCAAGAAGGCGATCGGACGCAGCGCCGCCACGCGCTGGAACAGCCAGCCGCTGGCGCTCGGCGCCTTCTCGGCCGCGGTGCCGGGCGGCCAAGCCGCGCGCCGCATCATGATCATGGAGCCGGTGCGCGACGCGCTCTGGTTCGCCGGCGAAGCCGCGCACGAGACCTTGTGGGGCACGGTCGGCGGCGCCTGGGAATCCGGCGAGCGCGCCGCCGACGCGGTGCTGCGCCGCCTCGGCGGCCTCAAGGAGCTCGCGCCGGCGGTGACCGAGGCCAAGCCTCCGCCCAAGCGCAAGACGAAGCGCGCCCGCAACGAGCCGGAAGAGCAATTTCGATCCGAGGGCATGCCGAATATCATGCGCGAAGAGCGGCGCTGATGCCGCCGCGCCCGCCGTCGGAAATCCGTCGGGATGTATATGACTGAAGGAAAGTCATGAGCGTTCGCTTTCAGAAAACAGCACGGGGGGAGGTCGCGATCTTGCCACGGAAGGATTACGAAGCGCTGGTCGCCAGAGCCGCGGAGGCCGAAGAAGATGCCGGCACTGCGCGCTTGGTGGCGGCCGCGCGCCGGGAGATCGCTTCTGGCCTTCCATTACTGCCGAAGCAAGTGGTCGATCGCTTGGCCGACGGGGAGAATCCGGTACGGGTGCTGCGAGAATGGCGCGATCTGACGCAACTCAATCTGTCCCACAGAACTGACCTCAGCCAGGGCTATATATCGGATGTCGAGACTGGCCGGCGGAACGGGACTGTGGCCGCTCTTCGCCTCATCGCCGATGTGCTAAAGGTGCCACTCGATCTTCTCGTGCGTGCTTGATCTCGTCGCGCGCCGCGGATCGTTGAAACTACGCCCGCAACACGCCGCCGGTGCGCTTGCCGACTTCGGCGACGATTTTTGCCGCGAGCGCTTCGATCTCGGCGTCGGTCATGGTCTTGTCGCGCGGCTGCATGGTGACGGCGATGGCGATCGATTTCTTGCCCGGCTCGATGCCGGTCCCTTCGTAGACGTCGAACACGTTGACGCCGGCGATCAGCTTGCGGTCGACGCCAGTCGCGGCGCGCACGATATCGGCGGCCTTCACGTTGCGCTCGACCACGAAGGCGAAATCGCGCTCCACCGGCTGGAATGGCGACAGCTCGAGCGCCGGCTTGGCGCGCGTCGCTTTCGCCTTCGGCTCGGGGATGCGCTCGAGGATCGACCTCGAAGGCGACCAGCGGGCCTTCGGCGTCGAGCGCCTCCAGCGCGCTCGGATGCAGTTCGCCGAAATGGCCGAGCACGTTCTGCGGGCCGATCTGGATCGTGCCGGAGCGGCCGGGATGGAACCAGGCCGGCCCGCCCGGCACCACTTGCAGCGCCTGCGGCGGCGCGCCGGCCGCGACCAGCACGGCGAGCGCATCGGCCTTGGCGTCGAACGCATCGACCTCGCCGTCACGCTTCGCCCAATGCCGGCCGATGCCGGACGGTTTGGCCAGCGCGCGGCGGACCGCCGCGGCGGCAGTGAGCTGATCCTGCGGCGCGTCGCCGCGAAACACCTGGCCGACTTCGAACAGGCCGACATCGGGAAAGCCGCGGTCGGCGTTCTTCTGCGCCGCGGCGATCAGGCCCGGGAATGAGGCTCGGCCGCATGTCGGAGAGATCGGCCGCGATCGGATTGGCCAGCGCCAGCTCGGGCTTGCCGCCGCCGAACAGTTCGGCCTGCGCCTTGGCAATGAACGACCACGTCACCGCCTCGACCAGATTGCGCGCGGCGAGCGCGCGCTTGGCCTTGCGGGTGCGCAGCTGGATCGGCGTGAGCACCGGCTTGCGCGGCGCCTCGCCGCGGCTCGAACGGCGTCGACGGCACGCGGTCGACGCCGAGGATGCGCACCACCTCCTCGACGATGTCGGCCTTGCCCTCCACGTCGGGCCGCCACGACGGCACCGCGACCTTCACCCGCTCGCCTTGGCCGGCGACGAAGAAGCCGAGATGGTCGAGCACGCGGCGCATGTCCGGCAGCGGCACGGCGAGGCCGGCGAGGCGCTTGAGCTCGGACAGCGGAAAATCGATGACGCGCTCGGGCGCCTCGGCGCTGCCGGCGACGGTGACCTCCGACGGCGCGCCGCCGCACAGGTCGAGCACCATGTGGGTCGCGAGTTCCAGGCCCGGCAGCATGAAGGCCGGATCGACGCCGCGCTCGAAGCGATAGCGCGCGTCCGAATTGATGCCGAGCTTGCGGCCGGTCTGGGCGATGTTGATCGGCTCCCACAGCGCCGATTCGATCAGCACGTCGGTGGTGTTCCGCGAGCAGCCGGTCTTCTCGCCGCCCATGATGCCGGCGAGCGATTCCACGCCGTCGTCGTCGGCGATGACGCACATGGTGTCGTCGAGCGCGTAGGTCTTGCCGTCGAGCGCCAGCAGCGCTTCGCCGGCTCGCGCCCGCGGCGCACCGTGAGATTGCCGTGCACCTTCGCGGCGTCGAACACATGCAGCGGCCGGCCGCGGTCGTAGGTGATGAAGTTGGTGATGTCGACCAGCGCATTGATCGGCCGCAGCCCGATCGCGGTGAGCCGCTTCTGCAGCCATTCCGGCGACGGGCCGTTCTTGACGCCGCGCACCAGACGCAGCGCGAAGGCCGGGCAGAGCGTCGGGTCGGCCGAAGTCGAGCGTCACCGCGACCGGGCAGGGGAACTCGCCCTTGACCGGCTTGATGCTCGGATCCTTGAACTTGCCCATGTCGGCGGCGGCAAGATCGCGGGCGATGCCGTGCACGCCGGTGCAGTCGGCGCGGTTCGGCGTCAGGTTGATCTCGATCACCGGATCGTCGAGCCCGGCATATTGGGCGTAGCTCGCGCCGACCGGCGCGTCGTCCGGCAGGTCGATGATGCCGTCGTGATCGTCGGAGATTTGCAGCTCGGATTCCGACACCAGCATGCCGCGGCTCTCGACGCCGCGGATGGTGCCGATGCCGAGCGTGATGTTCTTGCCGGGAATGAAGGCGCCCGGCGGCGCGAACACGCCCTTCATGCCGGTGCGCGCATTGGGCGCGCCGCACACGACCTGGATCGGCTTGCCGTCGCCGGTATCGACCATGCAGACGCGCAGCCGGTCGGCGTTCGGATGCTGCTTCGCCTCGATCACGCGCGCGATGACGAACGGCGCCAGCAGCTTCGCCTTGTCCTCGATGCGCTCGACCTCGAGCCCGATCATGGTCAGCTTGTCGGCGATCTCGCCGAGCGGACGGTCGGTGTCGAGATGCTCCTTGAGCCAGGCGAGGGTGAATTTCATCGTGACGTCACGAGCTCAACCTCCCGCCAAGCGTCGGGAAATCGAGCGGGCGGAAGCCGTAATGCGAGAGCCAGCGCACGTCGGCCTCGAAGAAGGCGCGCAGGTCCGGCATGCCGTATTTCAGCATGGCGATGCGGTCGATGCCCATGCCCCAGGCAAAGCCCTGGTACTCGTCGGGATCGAGCCCGCAATTCCGCAGCACGTTCGGATGCACCATGCCGCAGCCGAGAATCTCCAGCCAATCGTCGCCTTCGCCGAAGCGGATCTCGCCCTTGTCGCGGCGGCACTGGATGTCGACTTCGAGCGACGGCTCGGTGAACGGAAAGAACGACGGCCGGAAGCGCATCTTCACGCTGTCGACCTCGAAGAACGCCTTGCAGAATTCTTCGCAGGATCCATTTCAGGTGGCCGAGATGCGAGCCTTGTCGATCACCAGGCCCTCGACCTGATGGAACATCGGCGTGTGGGTCTGGTCGCGAATCGCAGCGATAGGTGCGGCCGGGAATGATGACGCGGATCGGCGGCTTCTGGCTCAGCATGGTGCGCACCTGCACCGGCGAGGTGTGGGTGCGCAGCAGCAGCCGCGTGCCGTCCGGCTTCGGATTGAAGAAGAACGTGTCGTGCATCTCGCGCGCCGGATGGTCTGCCGGAAAATTCAGCTTGGTGAAATTGTAGTCGTCGGTCTCGATGTCCGGCCCTTCGGCGACGGCAAAGCCCATGTCGGCGAAGATCGCGGTCAGTTCGTCGACCACCTGGGTGATCGGATGGACGCGGCCGATCTCGGCCGGCGCCTCGCGCACCGGCAGCGTGACGTCGACGCTCTCGGTGTTGAGCCGCGCCTCGAGCGCCGCGCCCTTGAACGCCTCGCGGCGCGCGGCGAGCGCGGCGTTGACGCGATCCTTGAGCCCGTTGATCAGCGGCCCCTGGGTCTTGCGCTCCTCCGGCGGCAGCCGCCGAGCGTCTTCAGCAGCGCGGTGACCGAGCCGTTCTTGCCGAGCGCCGCGACGCGCACGGCTTCGAGCGCCGCCTCGTCGCCTGCCGCGGCGATGTCGGCGAGGATTTCTGTTCGAGCTGCGCGATGTCGGACATGGCACGGTTCCTATGACCGTCATGGCCGGGCTTGTCCCGGGCATCCACGTCTTCGCCGGCGAAGATCGCGTGGATGCCCGCTCAAGCCCGGCCATGACGGGGAAGGACTTACGCCGCCTACGCGAGCGCCGCCTTGGCCTGGCCGACGATCGCCTCGAACGCCGCCGGCTCGGGGATGGCGAGGTCCGACAGCACCTTGCGGTCGACCGTGATGCCGGCCTTGCCCAGCCGGCGATGAACCGGCTGTAGTTGAGGCCGAACGGCCGCACCGCGGCGTTGAGGCGCTGGATCCACAGCGCGCGGAACGTGCGCTTGCGCCGCTTGCGGTCGCGATAGGCGTATTGGTTCGCCTTCTCCACCGCCTGCTTGGCGATGCGGATCGTGTTCTTGCGCCGGCCGTAATAGCCCTTGGCGGCCTTGAGCACTTTCTTGTGCTTGGCATGGGAGGTGACGCCGCGTTTGACGCGTGCCATGGTTGATCTCCTTTGAAAATCGCGAAGCTGCGAACGTGAACAGACGTCGCGGGCGGCGAGGCCGTCAGCCGTTCGGCAGAAAGTACTTTTTGATGTTGTCGCCGTCGGTCTTGAACAGCACGTTGGTGCCGCGCAACTGGCGGATCTGCTTCTTGGTGCGCTTGATCATGCCGTGGCGCTTGCGCGACTGCGCGTAGAGGACCTTGCCGGTCCCCGGTCACCTTGAAGCGCTTTTTGGCGCCCGACTTGGTCTTGATCTTGGGCATTTGGCTCTCCTGTAATGGCGCGTGCCCACTCGACCCGCTCGCGGGGAGGAGGCGAGGTCACGCCGGCGATCGCTCGTCGATCGCGTGCTGTTGGAGCACTTCGCCGCCGCCACGGCAGCCCTTGATCAGCCGGGCGGCGGAAGGGCGCGGTTATGGCAGAGGGCGCCGATTGATGGCAATCGCAAGCGCGCCGGACATGCGGCGTCGGCCGTCGCGAGGTTACCGCGGCGCCAGCACCATCACCACTTGGCGGCCTTCGAAGCGCGGCTCCTGCTCGATCTTGGCGATCTTGGAGGTGTCGCCCTTGACGCGGTCGAGCAGCTTGTAGCCGAGCTCCTGGTGCGCCATTTCGCGGCCGCGGAACCGCAGCGTCACCTTGACCTTGTCGCCTTCCTCGAAGAACCGCTGCATCGAGCGCATTTTCACGTCGTAATCGTGATCGTCGATCATCGGCCGGAGCTTGATCTCCTTGATCTCGACGACCTTCTGCTTCTTGCGCGCCTCGGCGGCTTTCTTCTGCGCCTGGTATTTGTATTTGCCGTAATCGAGAATTTTGCAGACCGGCGGCGACCGAATTCGGCGCGATCTCCACCAGATCGAGCCCGGCCTCCTGCGCCATGGCGATTGCGGCGTTGATCTCGGTGACGCCCTTGTTGGCGCCATCTTTGTCGATGAGTTGGACCTCGCGGACGCGGATCTCCTCGTTGATGCGCGGCCCCTCCTTGGGAGCGGGCTGCGCGCTTCTGATCGGGCGACGAATGGGTCTTTTCTCCTATGCCGTTGCGACGAGTGCCTTGCCCTGCGCGGACCACGACGTGCATCCGCGCTCGGCGGCAAGATCGAGAAGATCGGGAGTTTCCGCCCATAAGTCAACGCTCATGCGCACGATGCGCGCACGACTGGCGAGCGGCGGCTATGCGCTCGAATGAACGCCGAGTCTCCGGTGCACGTGCAGTGCGCTATGCGCAGGAGCTCGTGCGGCGACAGCGCCCGCGATGACTGATCGGCAGCGATCGCGACCGGATCCCATGAACGATAACAGCCTGAAATTCCTGCAAATTGGCGAGCAGGCGAGCGCCGCGCCATCGCCGTGCGCCAGCGCGACGGCGCGGCGCCGGGCCTGTTCTGGCTGTCCGGCTACAAGTCCGACATGAAGGGCACCAAGGCCGCGGCGCTGGCCGATTGGGCCGAGCAAATGGGACGCGCCTGCGTGCGCTTCGATTATTCCGGCCATGGCGAATCGGACGGCGCATTCACCGACGGCACGATCGGCCGCTGGCTCGCCGACAGCCTCGGCGGTGTTCGACGCCTGCTGCCGCGGCCCGCAGATCCTGATCGGCTCGTCGATGGGCGGCTGGCTGGCGCTGCTGCTGGTGCGCGCATTGAAGCGGCGCGCGCAAGCCGGCGGCCGGCGTCGGTCGCCGGCATGGTCCTGGTCGCGCCGGCGGTCGATTTCACCGAAGAATTGATGTGGAAGCGGTTCACGCCGGCGATCAAGCGCGAGCTCGACGACAAGGGCGTCTGGGCAGCGGCCGTCGGCACTATTCGCCCGAGCCTTATCTGGTCACCCGGCAATTGATCGAGGAAGGCCGCAACCATCTCCTGCTCGGCGGCATGATCGAGACCGGCTGTCCGGTGCGCATCCTGCAAGGCGTCGAGGACCCCGACGTGCCGTGGCAGCACGCCAAAGAGCTGGTCTCGCGGCTCGCCTGCGACGATGTGGTTCTCACCCTGGTCAAGGACGGCGATCATCGCCTGTCGCGGCCCGAGGATATCGAGCGCCTGATCAGCGCCGTGGCCGAATTTTAATCCGTCGGCAGCAGGCTCTGCTTCTTCCTCGAACGCCACCCCAAGCTTGTCGTTGGTGCGCCAGACCACGCGGCACGAGCGCCGCGTGCGGCCGTGCTCGAAGGTCAAATCGAAGGTCTGCGGCACGCCGTAGGTATTGGCCATCTTGAGGCAGGCGCCGCCGCTGGTGATGTTCTGCACCGTGCAATGAATGACCGGCGAACGTCGTCGCGGCACGATGATCTTTGCACTGCGCTGCACGCGGGTGCGTTGGACGTTTCTACGCTCATCCATGATACCGGCTTCGGCCCTCGACCAGGCGTTATACGCGCAAAGTCTTACGGATCGTCGAATGGTTGTGCCGGCAAAAAGTTAACGCCGCGGAAGAGTTTCGACCAAATTCCTCAATCCCGTGTCGGCCGTCCCAACGGCACCAAAAAAAGCGGGAGGCCGAAGCCTCCCGCTGTCTAACAAAGCTTCCCCTCGGGGCTGGCCTTCCTTTCAGGCCCTTCCGAGCACCGTCAACGTGACATGGGCGAGGCCGGAAAACCCGATCGCGCGGGCGCCGCCGGGGTGAGATCGATCACGCGGCCGCGGACGAACGGTCCGCGATCGTTGATCCGCACCACTACGGAGCGGCCGGTGCGGTCGTTGGTGACCCGCACCATGGTACCGAACGGCAGCGAGCGATGCGCGGCGGTCAAGCCAGAGGGGCTTGCATGTCCGCCTTCCGCAGTTCGCCCTCCAGAATAGACCGAAGCTATTCCGGACTGTGCCGAAGCAATCATCGGAAGTCCAATCATAGAAATAAATATAGTCGATGCGCAGACAAGTTTCGTCAGGCTATTGCCAGCCATGATCTACCTTTTTAGTTGTTGATGGGATGTGTGTAAGGCTCCAGAACTGGAAGCCAGGATCGCTAAGACAGGTAAAATGTGGTCATTGTGCGACGCAGCATAAACCGAAATCTTTTAGGCAAGAATGTGATACTGGAACTATTGGCTGGAGCTTAAAAATACTATTTGATTCAAACAGATATGAGCTGCGGCTGCATTGGCATACCGTCGCGGGCGAAGCCATCAGCGACAATCTGTCACCGAAAGTATGAGCTTGGACCGTTCCCGCCCGGCCGCATCAGCGAATCATCAAGCGGCAACGGTCGGCAGCACGTAGTCCTTGAATCGCTCGCGCAGCACGGTTTTCTGGATTTTGCCGGTGGCGGTGTGCGGAATTTCGGCCACGAAGGCGACGTCGTCGGGCATCCACCATTTGGCGACCTTGCCCTCGAGGAAGCCGAGCATCTCGGCCCGGCTCGCCGCTTGCCCCTCCTTGAGCACGACGACCAGCAAGCGGCCGCTCGTCCCATTTGGGATGCCGCACGCCGATCACCGCCGCCTCGGCCACCTTGGGATGGCCGACCGCGAGATTCTCCAGTTCGATCGACGAAATCCATTCGCCGCCCGACTTGATCACGTCCTTGGAGCGGTCGGTGATCTGCATGTAGCCGTAGCGGTCGATGGTGGCGACATCGCCGGTATCGAAAAAGCCCTCGGCGTCGAGCACGCCAGCTGTCCTCCTTGAAATAGGCGCGGGCGACCGACGGGCCGCGCACCTTGAGCCGGCCGAAGGTCTTGCCGTCGCGCGGCAGTTCGCGGCCGTGGTCGTCGGTGATCTTCATGTCGACGCCGAACGGCGGGTGGCCCTGCTTGGTCTGGACGTCGAGCTTCGCCTCGCCAGTGAGCGCGGCATATTCCGGCTTGAGCGAGCCAAGTGTGCCGAGCGGGCTCATTTCGGTCATGCCCCAGGCATGGACAGACCTCGACGCCATAGACGTCCTGGAATTTCTGCGTCATGGCGCGCGGACAGGCCGAGCCGCCGATCACCACCCGCTTCAGATACGGCAGCTTCAGGTTGTTGGCTTCCAGATGCTGCAGCAGCATCAGCCACACCGTCGGCACCGCGGCGGTGAAGGTGACCTCGATAGGTGTCGAGCAACTCGTAGATCGAGGCGCCGTCGAGCTTGGCGCCCGGCATCACCAGGGCGGCGCCGACCATCGGCGCGGTCAGAGCGAGCCCCCAGCCATTGGCGTGGAACATCGGCACCACCGGCAGAATCGACGTCGCGCGAGGCGACGCCCATCGCGTCAGGCTGCGCCGCCATCATCGAGTGCAGCACGTTGGAGCGGTGCGAATAGAGCACGCCCTTGGGATTGCCGGTGGTGCCGGAGGTGTAGCACATGCCGGCGGCGGTGTTTTCGTCGAACGATTTCCAGGCGAAATCGCCGTCGACTTCGGCGATCCAGTCCTCATAGGGCACGGCATTCCGCAGCGTGGTCGCCGGCATGTGCGCGGCGTCGGTCAGCACCACGTATGCGCTCGATCGGCTTGAGCTTGTCGGCGATCTTTTCCAGGATCGGCAGGAAAGTCAGGTCGACCATCATCACGCGATCTTCGGCATGATTGATGATCCAGACGATCTGCTCGGCGAACAGGCGCGGATTGACGGTGTGATAGACCGCGCCGATGCCCATGATGCCGTACCAGGCTCTCGAGATGCCGCCAGGTATTCCAGGCCAGGGTGGCCACGCGGTCGCCGAGCTTGATGCCGTCGCTTGTCGAGCCGCTGCGCCACTCTGAGCGCGCGCTTGCGCACGTCGGCATAGTTCGTGGTGTGGATCGGCCCTTCGACCGAGCGCGTAGATAACTGGCCGCTCGGCGTGATAGGTCGCGGCGTGATCGATGATGCGATGGCACAGCAGCGGCCAATCCTGCATCAGACCCAGCATGACGTTCCTCCGTGCCTTGCCTTGACTTTTGGCTTGCGACCATGGGCACGTCGAGCCCTCAAGGTCACTCGCGCGCCGGCCGGATTGCGCGCCGCCTGTGAGGATTAACGCGACGCCCGATGCCCGCTATAAAGCTGCGTAGGAAGCTTCCCCGCAAACAGACCCGGTTCGCAAAGTATCAGGCTGGTGATCAAAATCGCAACGAATTGCGCAAAGGTTCTTGTTCGCCATCGCCGTGCTCGGGTGCGTGAGCCGGATCGCGGCGGCTCAAGACTCCTCCGTCCGGCCGGCAAAACGGACCAGGACCGGGCACGCACGTCGATCACGGCCGGCGCCGCTCGCTCATCCCGCAGGAATTGTCGCCGCCGCAGGAAGCCTATGCTTCGTTTCCGGAACGAGGCGCCGCCGCGGCGGCGGCGGCGCCATCGGCCTGCCAGGTGCGGCTTGGCAAACTCGCCGTGTTCCAGCCGCTGCCGGTCCTGGTCGGGCCCGGCGAGTGCGGCGCCGTCGACGCCGTGCTGCTGGAAGCGGTGATTCTGCCCGATCAAACCAAAGTCCCGCTCGGTCCGGCGGCGACATTGCGCTGCACGATGGCCGAGCAGATCGCGCATTGGGTGCGCGACGATGTTGCTCCGGCTGCGCTGAAGCTCGGATCGCCGCTGCGCGGCCTCGACAATTTCGATTCCTACGAATGCCGCGGCCGCAATCGGGTGCGCGGTGCCACGTTAAGCGAGCATGGCCGCGCCGATGCGCTCGACGTACGCGCTTTCAAGCTCGCCAATGGCCGGTCAATCGCGATTGACCGATGTGAATGTCGACGAAGGACTGGCGCGAGGGTATCCAGGCCAGTGCCTGCGCCCGCTTCAGCACCGTGCTCGGTCCCGGCTCCGACGGCGCGCACGAGGAGCACATCCATCTTGATCTCGCCGAGCGGCGCAACAATTACAAAATTTGCGAGTGGGACGTCCGCGCCGCCGGTCGCGCAAGCGGAGGATGCCGACGCCGGCGGCTCGACGCTGAGGATGACAGCACCGCTTACCGCGCGGCGACCAGTACCGCTGCCGCGGCCACGCCCCCGCCGTATGTCAGCCAAGCTGGGAGGCGGATCAGCCTCGGCAGAGCACTGGCCGCATAATGCAAGAAGCCCGGCATCGCGCCGGGCTTCTTATGACTTATCCGGCCCGTAACAGATCAGGCCCGCTGCACTTGTCACATATGATCGTGGTCGTGGTCATGGTGCGTGGTCGTGGCCATGTTTGATGATGACCACTTTGTGGTGGTGACGGTGGAAGTCCCGATCACGATCGCCGCCGCGATGGATCACAACCGTATCTTCAGCTTTCGCCGGCGCAGCATAGGGAACAACGAAACCCAGCGCGGCCAAGGCGGCAATAGACAGAATGAATTTTCGCATAGCGGTCTCTCCGGGGTGGCTTGTGGTGCAGCGATAATTCGCGGCAAGAAAATCCGTTCCGAAAAGTCTTCTGAACGGCTATTCAGGGAAGCGCTTACCACGCTGCTTTGACCGCGGCTTCTTCTGCGGCCACAATTAGCGATGTACGAATCCGAAGCACGCCAATTTACGGCAAAGGATTTTCATGCCCCCGCTCAGCAATCTCGCCACGCGCGACGTCGAAACGCTGGTGCATCCCTACATCAATCTTGCGAGCTTTCGCGACACCGGTCCGCTGATCATCGAGCGCGGCCAGGGCGTCCATGTCTACGACACCGACGGCAAGGCCTATATCGAAGGCATGGCGGGGCTGTGGTGCACGGCGCTCGGCTACGGCAACGAGGAACTGGTCGAGGCGGCGGCCGCGCAGATGCGCAAGCTCTCCTTTGCGCATCTGTTCACCGGCAAGAGCCACGATCCGGCGATCGAGCTTGCCGAGAAGCTCAAGGAGATCGCGCCGGTGCCGATCTCCAAGGTGTTCTTCTGCAATTCCGGATCGGAGGCGAACGACACCCAGATCAAGCTCGTCTGGTATCTCAACAATGCGCTCGGCCGGCCGCACAAGAAGAAGATCATCAGCCGCATGAAGGCCTATCACGGCGTCACCATCGCGGCGGCCTCGCTGACCGGGCTGCCCGGCAATCACCGCGACTTCGATCTGCCGCTGCCCGGCTTCCTGCACGCCGGCTGCCCGCATCACTATCGCTTCGCGCAGGACGGCGAGAGCGAGGAGCAATTCGCCACGCGGCTCGCCGCCGAGCTCGACGCGCTGATCGTCAAGGAAGGCCCGGACACCGTGGCGGCCTTCATCGCCGAGCCGGTGATGGGCGCGGGCGGCGTGATCGTGCCGCCGCAGACCTATTTCGAGAAGATCATGGCGGTCTGCGCCAAGCACGACGTGTTCATGATCAGCGACGAGGTGATCTGCGGCTTCGGCCGGCTCGGCACGACGTTCGGCTGCGAGAAGCTCGGCTTCCGCCCGCATTCGATCTCGATCGCCAAGGCGCTGTCTTCGGCCTATCTGCCGATCGCCGGCGGTCATGATCCCCGAAGACCATCTATCAGGCGCTGCTCGCCGAGAGCAAAAAGATCGGCGTGTTCGGCCACGGCTTCACCTATGGCGGCCATCCGGTCGTCCGCCGCGGTGGCGCTCAAGGCGATCGAGATCTATCATGCGCGACCGCATCTTCGAAAAGGCCGCCGCACAGGCCGCCGCAATTCCAGGCGCGGCTCGACAGCGCTCAATCAGCATCCGCTGGTCGGCGAAGCGCGCGGCCTCGGCCTGATCGGCGGCGTCGAATTGGTCGCCGACAAGACGAGCAAGCGCTCGTTTTCGCCCCAGCATGGCGTCGGCGCGCGAGCGGTGCGGTTTGCCGAAGCAGAAGGCCTGATCGTTCGCTCGGTGCTGGGCGACGTGCTGACGCTGTGCCCGCCGCTGATCATCAGCGCGGCGGAGATCGACGAATTGTTCGATCGGCTCACGCGCGCGCTCGACAAGACGCTCGACTGGGTGACGCGCGAGCGGCTCGCGCACTCGTGATGGGCAAGTAACACTCTTTGTTCCCGAATGGGCTAAGGAGGCGCGCTGTCATGAACGCTCCGTTCACCACTCGCGCGCTATGAGGCGGCCATGACGGTAACTGTGCCGGCGGATCCCGCTCGCTATTCTTCCCCGCAGGCGGGGAAAGGGGCGCTCGTCGCAAAGACGCGCGTGACGCGGCGGCGCGTTCTGGCCGGCGCCGCGGGGTTTGCCGGTCTGACCGCGGCGGCAACCGGCGTCTACGCCGCCGAGAATCGAGCCGCAAGGCTTGGTCGTCACCCGCTACGCGGCTGACGCCGGCGGCTTGGCCGGCGGGACGCAAGCTCTCCATCACGGTGATCGCCGACCTTCATGCCGGCGGCCCGACATGACCGCTGCCGCACATACGGCACGTGATCGACACCGCGAATATCTTGCAGTCCGACCTCATGGTCCTGCTCGGCGATTACATCGCGCGGTATCGGCTTCAAGACCGAGCCTGTCCCCGATGCGGTATGGGCGGCCGAACTGGCGCGGCTCGTTGCTCCGCTCGGGACTTGGGCGATCCTCGGCAATCACGATTGGTGGTACGACTTGGCGAAGTGCGCAGCGCGCTCGCCGACGTGCGCATCCCCGTGCTCGAGAACGATGCGGCGTTGCTGGGTAAGCCCGGCCAGCAATTCTGGCTTGCCGGGCTGGGCGACCAGATCGCCTACCGGCTCGGCCACGGCCATTTTCGCGGCGTCGATGACCTGCCGGGTACGCTCGCGCGCATCCGGACCGACGATCCGGTCGTGCTGCTGGCCCACGAGCCGGACATTTTCACCCGCGTTCCAGCGCGTGTCGCCTTGACGCTTGCCGGCCATACTCATGGCGGACAGATCCGGCTGCCCCTGATCTGGCCGGCTTTCGTGCCATCGCGATACGGCGCGCGCTTCGCCTATGGCCATGTGATCGAGAACGACCGCCACATGATCGTGTCGGGCGGGCTCGGCACCAGCATTATTCCGGCGCGTCTCGGCGTTCCTCCGGAAATCCTGCAGATCGATCTCGGGGCGTGAATAGCAAAACGGCGCCCGCGTCATGGGCGCCGTAACGGCAATTCGCCTGATCGGCAGTACCGAATTAATCCAGCGGCGAAACGGCCGGCCCCGCCGCCATGCGCGGACTGTACGGCGAATCACCCTGGCTCGGCGCCAAGACCACGACGATCGTACCGACCTTGACGCGATTGTAGAGATCAATCGCGTCCTCGTTGGTCATCCGGATGCAGCCGGATGAGATGGCTCGGCCGATATATTCGGGCTGGTTGGTGCCGTGGATGCGGTACAGCGTATCTTTGTTCCCGGAGTACAGGTACATCCCGCGCGCGCCCATCGGGTTATGCGGGCCGCCGGTGACGAAAGCCGGCAGCGGTCCAAGCCGCGCCTGCTCGCCGGGAGTGGGAACCCAAGCCGGCCATTCTTCCATCCGGCCAACTTTGGCGATGCCGCTCCAAGCCTGCGCCTCTTCGCCGACGGCAACGCCGTAGCGGATCGCTTTGCCGTTTGGCAGCACGTAATAGAGATAGCGGGCGTCGCTATCGATGACGATCGAGCCGGGCGCTTCTTTGCGGTGATATTCGACGATGGCCCTGCGGTATTCCTGTGGAATCGAGGCTTGCGCGTAGGGCAGATTGGACATCAGTTCCTTGTCGCGCGGCTTCCACCCGACCTGCGTCGCAGGCTCGAGCGTTTCCTGCATGCAGCCGCCCAGCATGAACCCGATGATCACGAATGCAATCGCACGCATTGCCATAACTAGCCTACTTTTCCCGCCATCCCCGCCCCGGCCCGACCGACGACCCAAGACGATCCCATACCGAAATCGTCGCGATGATGCCAGTTGTTCGGCTGTTCTGACCGTATGTTGGCGCCGGGTGTTGCAGGAATGCCGCACTCACCCCGATCTCCGCTGGATAACCGGCTGTTACGGCCAGCTAAACCCTCCGTCGAACGAGGCTCAGCCAATATGCCCGGCACATCTTAAACAAGGGTTTACCATGAAGGTGTCTGGTGCCGCTCGGACGGGTTTGGTCGGCACAATGTCACGCAGCCGCACGAATTGCCGCCCATTTCCGCCGCACTCGGATTTTACCGCTGCACCATCCACTCGGTTGAAAAGGGAACGGGGTTTCAAGATGAAGGACATTACTGCCGATACGGCCAAGAACACGGCTGCTAGAAAAAGCACCGACCGCAAGCCTGCCAGCGAAGCGATGGCGCTTGACCGCCGCTACGGACAGATCGGAATTTCGGCCGTCGCGGCGGCCGTACGCTACCAGGGCACCGCCACGAAGCCGGCCAACGCGCCGATTTCGAGCAAATGGCGCGATTTATTCGCCGAGGCGGCCGCCTAACACGGTTCGCGTTTGCAGCTTTCAGTTGGCTGACAAAAAAGGGGGACGCGAGTCCCCCTTTTTAATTAGCCACAGTGCTTCGAAAGGACATCCGATCCAGTTCAGCGGTTGGCCGCGATCCGGACGCGGCTTGCGCGGACCTCGCGCGCATGGTTGAGCCAGACCTCGAATGCCGCCAGCGTCGCGACGATGACGCCAATCGCCACATCGATGGTCATTGCGTCGCTATCCTGGAAACCGAGCATCCAGGGCGATACGATAAGGACGAGGCCGGCGATCAGGTTGAGCCATTCCTCCCAAACCGCGAATGCTGCGAGTGCGGCAATCGACAGCACGCCGATAATGAGGCCAACTGTCGATGCGGTCTGCCATTGCGCCCCCGTCGCCAGTCCGAACAGCCAGGGCGAGAAGAACAGGATGACGCTGAGGACCAAGTTTCCGACGTCGCACAGCTTTGCGTTCGACCAATCGTCCATGACGCACTCCGAACTCGGCCGCGGAGCCCCTGACGCGCCTCAGCGGTCTGGCAACCCCAATCGGGCGCTTTGGTTCCGGATATGAGTCCTCTAGGCAAGCCGGCGGACGATTTCTCCGCAGCCGAGATCGAGGCCGGCCGCCGGCTGTTTACCGAACAATGGAACTTTGTTTCCGCGGCAAGCTCGCTCGCTTCGCTACCGGCCATGACAGGGCCGGAAATTGCGCTCGCCGGCCGTTCCAATGTCGGCAAATCCACGCTGATCAACGCCCTCACGGGCCGCCACGCCCTGGCGCGCACCTCCAACACGCCGGGCCGGACGCAGGAACTGATTTTCTTCCGCGGCGCGGCGCAACTGGTGCTGGTCGATATGCCCGGCTACGGCTACGCCGCCGCTGCAAAGAGTAAAGTCGCGGCCTGGACCAAGCTCATTCACGACTATCTGCACGGCCGCGCCACGCTCGCACGGGTTTACTTGCTGGTTGACGCCCGGCACGGTTTGAAAGCCGCCGATGACGCCATTCTCGATACGCTGGGGAAAGCCGCCGTCAGCCACGAGATCGTCCTGACAAAATGCGACCAGATCAGTCCGCCGGAACTTGCCGAGCGCTCCGCAGCGGTCAAGGCGGCGCTGTCGAAACGGCCGGCGGCCTTTCCCGATCTGATTGCGACATCGGCGCGCAGCGGCGCCGGCATCGAGGACCTGCGCGCCGCGATCGCGCGGCTTCTCGCCGAGCGGAACCACGGCAGGCTGACACGCTGATGCTGAGCGCCGCGCGCAAAAGGTCCCCGCCCGGATCGCTCAGGACGGGAACCTTTGGCTAATCAATCCTCGATCGTCGAATGGGCGCAGTCGCGGCCCATCCACCGATTTATTCCGCCGGACCCGACACCCAACCCGATCGGCGCGTCGTTGCCGGTTCCATGAAGCCCATCACGGCACCGCTCAAGGTGCTGCCGGTCAAAAGCACCGTAGCGCCCAGGACAAGCAGGCCGATAAGGGTGAGGATTGCCGGCTCTTTTCCGGTCACCGCCAGGATGCCCAGCACGATCGCGGCGAGACCCGCGAGGCATTGCAGGGCCGCCGAACCGGACGCCATTTCGCTGGCGAGAATTTCGCCACCGGACACGGTCCGCGCGCCCCCGATCCGGTGCGAGGCTTGCTTCATCCGGTAGAGGTGCCAGACCGAATTGCTGCTGAGCACCAGCGCGCCGCCGAATGCGATAACCGCAATTGCGCACAACGCAGACGGATAGATGCCAAGGAGCGCGAGCACGCCGAGCACGATGCCGGCCGCCCCTACCAGAAAGACGGCGGAAAGGCCGCCGCCGCCGCCGAACTCCTCGGTCGCAGCGGCCGCGCCGGCCGGAAAGATCATCCTGGTATATTCCGACAGCATGGTGCCGCCTTGGATCAGGAGCGCCGCACCGAACACGATTGTCGCGATGGCGACCAGCATGGTCGCATAGACACCGGACAAGGCGATGATCGCCAGCACGATCGTTACGATACCGCCGACTGCATCGACCAGTCCGCCGTAATTCGTGCTCTCCTGAAATACATTTTCTGAAGTGCTGAATGTCGACATGAGAACCTCCATGATGAGGCTGCGCCGATGTCGGTCGACCTTGCGAACGGAACCACAGTGTCAGGCGTCCCGGTTATGGGGCGTTCTTCGTGTCTCGTATCGCCTTTCGCACGTCGCTTTGCTCGTGCGCGCCTGTGTGTTGGCGTAACGTTCCGAAGGCTTCTGCGTTCCTGCGGCTTGTTCGCCCAAATCCCCTTTCCCCGACGGGCTGCGGCGGCTAAAAAGCGTGGGCTGTCTAAGGAGTTCCAAGGAGTTCCCAGGCGGCTCCCAAGGGAGTGCCCAAGCAGTGCCGGTGGACGTAACGCCGTTTCAGCAGGCCCGCATCCTGGCGGAAGCCTTGCCCTATATGCAGCGCTATGACGAGGCGATCGTCGTCGTGAAATATGGCGGCCACGCCATGGGCGCGGAGCAACTGGCGCGCGATTTCGCCCGCGACATCGTGCTGCTGGAGCAGACCGCAATCAATCCGATCGTCGTCCACGGCGGCGGACCGCAGATCGAAGCCATGCTCAAGAAGGTCGGCGTGGAATCGCGTTATGCGGCGGGATTGCGAGTCACCGACGAAAAGACACTCGAAATCGTCGAGATGGTGCTGGCTGGCTCCATCAACAAGCAGATGGTCGGCTACATCAATGAAGCCGGCGGCAAGGCCGTCGGCCTCTGCGGCAAGGACGGCAATATGGTGATCGCGCGCAAGCTGACGCGCACGATGGTCGATCCCGACTCCCACATCGAGAAATTCGTCGACCTCGGCTTCGTCGGCGAGCCGGACAAGGTCGACACCACCGTGCTCACGCAGATCCTCGGCCGCGAACTGATCCCGGTTCTGGCGCCGGTCGCCGCGGCGGCGAACGGCGGCACCTTCAATGTCAACGCCGACACCTTCGCCGGCGCCATTGCCGGTGCGCTCAAGGCCAAGCGTCTCCTGCTGCTCACCGACGTGCCCGGCGTGCTCGACAAATCGAAGACCTTGATCAAGGAGCTTTCGGCCGATGATGCGCGCCGCCTCATCGCCGAGGGCACGATCGCCGGCGGCATGATCCCCAAAGTCGAGACCTGCATCGATGCGCTCGACCAAGGCGTCGAGGGCGTGGTCATCCTCGATGGCAAGGTGCCGCATGCCGTGTTGCTTGAATTGTTCACCGAACTCGGCGCCGGCACCCTTATCCACCGCTGATTCTTCATCGTTTGCTGCTGCAGCGGCCGCTGCGCGCATCCTTCAAGCACGCCGCCACCCTATATGAGCGCGCATCAACTCAGTTCACGCGGCGCCCTTACGGCGGTTCCCGGCATCGCGGCGGCGATCACGTTCGGCATCTCCGATGTCCTGGTGAAGCTCGTTCTGCTGTCCGGCTGCGACCCCCTCACCATGGCGTCGTTCCGCAGTGTCATCAGCCTGCCATTCCTGGCGCTGTGGCTTCGCATCGGGCCAAAGCCGGCGGCCGATGCGCGCGTGCGGTGGGCCTCGATGGGGATCGGGCTTCTGTTCGCGGTTATCGTGCTCAGCCTGTACAAGTCGATCGAACTAATTGACGTGCCGACGGCGATCCTCACTTACTTTGCCTATCCGCTGCTGACAGGGATCGTGGCGTCACTGGCCGGCCTCGAAACGCTGCGCTGGCGCGGTGGCGTGTGTGCCGTCGCTGCATTCTGCGGCCTCGCAGTAATGATCGGTGCACATCCGGCGGGTCTGGCATTCGCGGGCGTCGCCTTTGCCCTCGGCGCCGCTTGCTGCCGCACCGCCTATTTGCTGGCTACCCGGGCGTTTCTCGCCGGAGCCGATGTGCGGCTGATGACGTGGTACTCGGTCGTATCATCGACGGCGGTGTTCGTGGTGGTGTCGTTCGGCACGCAGACCTGGAATGGGCCGCAGACGACCGCAGGCTGGGCGACTTTGGTCGGCCTTGCCCTCACAACCACGGCCAGCGTCGTGTTCATCTTCATGTCGACGCAACGCATCGGCCCCTTTCGCACGGCGCTGATCATGCATATCGAGCCGCTGGTCGTGATGCTTCTTAGCGCACTCCTTCTTGACGAACTGATCACGCCGATTCAGGGGGTCGGCAGCGCCATCATGCTGGCGGCGCTCGTCGCATTTCAATTGTGGCGATGACGGGCCGCATGAGGTGTAATATCGATTCGGACGAGCGCGGGAGCAGCCGGGAACGCCACCCGGCTGGTGCCGCGGCTCAGCGCGTGATGCGAAGTTGATGGCGCGTCGTCGATGACCAAGCGATTCGAGCAGCGTGACGTAAGTCGTGCCGTGGCCTGCGGTCTGTTCGTGCTGGCTGCGGTCGGGCCGGCGCGGGCCCAGCCGCAAACGCCGCCGCAAACACAGACCGATGTCGCGATCGCGCTTGTGCTCGCGGTCGACGCTTCCGGCAGCGTCGACACCCGCCGCTTCGAGTTGCAGAAGCAGGGCTACGCCGCGGCGTTCCGCAATCCGCAGGTCTTGAACTCGATCCGCTCGCTGGTCACGCAGTCGATCGCCGTCACCATGATGCAATGGACCGGCCCGCGGCTGCATGTGGTCGCGGTCGGCTGGACGGTCATCAAGGACGAGGCCACCGCCAACGCGTTCGCCGCGGCGATCGAGGCCGCGCCGCGGCAACTGTTCGGCGGCGGCACTTCGATCAGCGGCGCCATCGATTATTCCCGGCTGCTGCTGGCGCAATGTCCCTTCAACGGCGCCGCGGCGCGTCATCGACATCTCCGGCGACGGCGCCAACAATAGCGGGCGCCCGGTGACGACAGGCGCGCGATGAGGCGGTGCATGACGGCGTCGGCATCAACGGCCTGCCGATCGTTGCGATCGAGCCCGATCTCGACCGCTACTATTATGACAATGTCATCGGCGGCCCGGGCGCATTCATGATACCGGCCGACAGTTACGATACGTTTGCCGATGCGGTCCTGAAAAAGCTGATTACCGAAATTGCCGGCATCACATCGGACCGGGCAGGGGGAGGTTAGCGGCGCGGGGTAGCGTCACAAACTCGGCCAACTTTGCGGCCAAGCTTGATGCCATTCCGCACAACGGTGGTGAGGCGGACGATGCGCGGGTTCCATAGCTCTGCTTTCGATCCGCAGACGCTCATCGTTCTGGAGGCGGCGTTCGACGAAGCGTGGCTGACGCTCAAGGCGATCGGCAATACCACGGTGAAGCCCGATGAACTGGCACGCTGGTGCTGCGGCTGGCCATGGAGGGCGAGCGCGATCCGGTGCGGTTGCACGACGATGCGCTCAAAGGCTTGGTTCCGGCCACGTCCTGGCGAGAAGCGAGCTGAGCGGCCGGGCTGCCGTCAGGAATGCGATGCGAACAGCGCGACGCCGGCAACCAGCGCGCCGGCCATGGTTCCGAAGAATATTGCCAGCAAGAATGGAATCGACTTCCGCAACCGCCGTCGCATCGATTTGATCCCCCCGCGCCGATTGATAAAACTGATTCGGCGACGGTTCAAAGCCTCTTCGCCGGGAACTATGGCAACAACGAGTTCGCCGTCATGACCCAGCGCAGCCGCGACCGCGCCCGCGATGAGCGCGGTTTTGGCCAAGTCGAGACCTGGGTGTTCGATCTCGACAACACGCTCTATCCGCATCACCTCAATCTCTGGCAGCAGGTCGATGAGCGCATCCGCGACTACATCGTCGACTTTCTCAAGGTCAGCCGCGACGAGGCGTTCCGGCTGCAGAAGGATTATTACCGCCGCTACGGCACCACCATGCGCGGCCTGATGGAGGAGCACGGGCTCCAGCCCGACGAGTTCCTCGAAATCGTGCATCAGATCGATCACTCGCCGCTGACGCCGAACCCCGAGCTCGGCGCCGCCATCGCGCAGCTTGCCGGGCCGCAAGCTCATCCTCACCAACGGCACGCGCCAGCATGCCGAAGCGGTGATGGCGCGGCTCGAAATCGCCCATCACTTCGAGGACGTTTTCGATATCGTGGCGGCCGAGCTCGAGCCGAAGCCGCGGCCGCAGGTCTATGACCGCTTCCTCGCCCGCCACGCCGTCGATCCGGCAAGGCGGCGATGTTCGAGGACCTCGCCCGCAACCTCGAAGTGCCGCACGCGCTCGGCATGACCACGGTGCTGGTGGTGCCGGAAGGCGCGCGCGTGGTGTTGCGCGAGGATTGGGAGCTTGCCGGCCGCGACGCGCCGCATGTCGATCACGTCACCGATGATCTCGCCGGATTTTTGGGCAGGCCGAGCACAGGTGGTCGCTGCCGGCGTTGACGACGAGATGGATCGCCGCCGGCCTTTAGCCGGGATCGCCGGCCGTCGCCGGCATCGCGGCGCATTTACTTGACATCGCCGGTGCGTGCCCCGACAAACCGCGCAGCAGGAGAGCTTTCCATGTCGCGCAGCAACGATCTCGCCAAGACCATCGACGCCGCCTTCGAACGGCGCGACGACGATCGGCCCGGCGACCAAAGGCGCGGTGCGCGAAGCGGTCGAACAGCGCGCTCGACCTGCTCGACCGCGGCGCCGCGCGCGTTGCCGAAAAGGCCGCCGACGGCGCCTGGCACGTCAATCAATGGCTCAAGAAGGCGGTGCTGCTGTCGTTCCGCCTCAACGACATGAGCGAGATCCCGGGCGGCCCCGGCCATGCGGTGTGGTGGGACAAGGTTCCGTCGAAATTCGACGACTGGGACGACAAGAGCTTCCGCGACGCCGGCTTTCGCGCCGTGCCGGGCTGCGTGGTGCGCCGCTCCGCCTATATCGCGCCGGGCGTGGTGCTGATGCCGTCGTTCGTCAATCTCGGCGCCTATGTCGATCAGGGCACCATGATCGACACCTGGGCGACGGTCGGCTCCTGCGCGCAGATCGGCAAGAACTGCCATATCTCCGGCGGCGTCGGCATCGGCGGCGTGCTCGAGCCGCTGCAGGCCGGGCCGGTGATCATCGAGGACAATTGCTTCATCGGCGCGCGTTCGGAAGTCGCGGAAGGCGTGATCGTGCGCGAAGGCGCGGTGCTGTCGATGGGCGTCTTCATCGGCGCCTCGACCAAGATCGTCGACCGCGACAGCGGCGAGATGATGCAGGGCGAGGTGCCGGCCTATTCGGTGGTGGTGCCGGGCAGCCTGCCGGCCACACCGCGGCAAAACGGTCAGCGGCCGGCGCCCAGTCTCTATTGCGCCGTCATCGTCAAACGCGTCGACGAAAAGACCCGCGCCAAGACCAGCATCAACGAACTGCTCCGGGATTGAGCCGCAATCCGCAACCAAACCTTGCCGATGGACTGGGTCTATCTTCTCAACAGTTTCGACGGCCGCATCAGCCGCAAGACGTTCTGGATCGCGATGGCCGTGGTGACGGTTGCCGAGATCTTGGCCACCTCATCGCCGAGCAGATCGAAGGCGACCGGCTCAGCGCCATCGTCGATCTCGCCTTCACCTATCCGGAATTCGCCATCGCGCTGAAGCGCGGCCACGACCGCAACATGCCGCTGTGGCTGCTCGGTCGCGTTCTTCGGCGCCGGAGCGTTGCTCGACCTGATCACGGTGCTGGGACTGTCCGGCACGACCGATGAGCCGAGCATCCTTTCGCTCGTCATCGCAGTGCCGTTCACGGTCTTGGGCCTCGCCCTGCTTGTCGAGCTCGGTTTCCGCAAGGGCACGCCGGGCCCGAACCAGTACGGGCCCGACCCGCTCGGTAAGACTTGACTTGCCAGCGATGGACCGGCTTCAGGGATTGACCGCCGCCGTGCAACGCACGATCTTCTTGCGATGAGCCGTTCGATTACCATTGAGGCCCGCTGGGAACCGGAGGCGAGCGTTTGGATCGCCACAAGTGGCGACGTGCCAGGTCTCGTGGTCGAAGCCGATACCTGGCCTGCAATGATCGAGGAGGTGCGGCTCGTGCTGCCCGATCTTTTTGAGTTGTCGGGTGAAAGCAGCGACGGCACGTGATTGCCGATCCCGTCGTCATCGCTCGTGATCTGCTGCGTTGCCGGTCGGTCACGCCGGAGGAGGGCGGCGCGCTTGCTTATTTGCAAAACGTGCTGGCGCAAGCGGGGTTCACCGTCCATCGCATGACGTTTGCCGAGCCCGGCACCGCGCCGATCGAGAATCTTTACGCGCGCATCGGCACCGAAAAGCCCAATCTGGTCTTCGCCGGCCATACCGACGTGGTGCCGCCGGGCAACGAAGAGGCGTGGCGTCATCCGCCGTTCGCCGGTGCAGTCGCCGGCGACATGCTCTATGGCCGCGGCGCCGTCGACATGAAGGGCGGCATTGCCTGCTTCGTCGCCGCGGCGCTCGATTATCTCGGCCGCGGCCGGCGGCAAGCCGAAGGGCTCGTTGTCGCTGCTCATCACCGGCGACGAGGAGAGCGTCGCGGTCAACGGCACCATCAAGCTGCTGCACTGGGCGGCCGAGCGCGGCGAAACCTTCGACCATTGCATCCTCGGCGAGCCGAGCAACGTCGAAGTTCTCGGCGACACCATCAAGGCCGGCCGGCGCGGCTCGCTCAACGGCACGCTGGTCGTCACCGGCCGCCAGGGCCACGTCGCCTATCCGGATCGCGCCGACAATCCGATCCGCGGCCTGGTGACGCTCATCGCCGCGCTGCAGGCGCCGCTCGACGCAAGGCAGCGACCAGTTCGATCCGTCGAACCTGGAATTCACCTCGGTCGATGTCGGCAATCCGACGGTCAATCTCATTCCCGGCGAAGCGCGCGCGCGCTTCAACATCCGCTTCAACGACCGCCACAGCCAAGCCGACGCTGCAATATGCTCGTCGAGCGTCGCGCGCAGCAAGCCGCGGCCGGGCGCGTGCAGCTACGCTTTCGAATGGCAGCCGTCGAACGCCGACGTGTTCGTCACCAAGCCCGGCCCGTTCACCGATCTCGCCGCCGCCGCCATCGCCGAAGTGACCGGCCGCAAGCCGAAGCTTTCGACCACCGGCGGCACTTCGGACGCGCGCTTCATCAAGGATTACTGCCCGGTGCTCGAATTCGGCCTGGTCGGCCAGACCATGCACCAGGTCGACGAATGCGCGCCGGTCGCCGACCTCGTGACGCTGACGGCGATCTATCGGCGCATCATCGAGACGTATTTCGATTGAGCAATCACTTCTCACCCGCACGCGGGAAGAGGGACGGCGGTCAATACTCCACCCGCACCAGATAAAGCCCGTGCGGCGGCGCGACCTGGCCGCAGGCGGCGCGGTCGCGCGCGGCGAGCGCGGCGGCGAGATCGTCGGCGCTCCATTTGCCCTCGCCGACATGCACCAGCGAGCCGACCATCGAGCGCACCTGATGATGCAGGAACGAGCGCGCCGACGCGGTGATGCGCACCTCGTCGCCGTCGCGCGCGACGTCGAGGCGGTCGAGCGTCTTGACCGGCGATTTCGCCTGGCACTCGGCGGCGCGGAAGGTCGTGAAGTCGTGGCGGCCGACCAGCCGTTGCGCGGCCTCGTGCATGGCCGCGGCATCGAGCGGCGCGGCGACGCGCCAGGCGCGGTTCATGTTCGAGCGCCAGATCGGCGCGGCGATTGACGATGCGATAAAGGTAATGGCGCTTGATCGCCGAAAAGCGCGCGTCGAAATCGCCGCGACCCGCTCGGCCGCGAGCACCGCGATCGGCTGCGGGCGCAAATGAAAGTTGATGGCGTCGCGCACGGTGTCGTCGTCCCACTCCTTGGCGAGATCGACATGCGCCACCTGGCCGAGCGCGTGCACGCCGGCATCGGTGCGGCCGGCGCCCTGAACGGCGACGCGCTCGCCGGTGAATGCCGCGATCGCGTCGGTCAGCGACGCCCTGCACCGACGGCGCCGTTGTCCTGCATCTGCCAGCCGACGAACGGCGTGCCGTCATATTCGATGGTGAGCTTGTAGCGCGGCATGGCCGCGTCAGCTCAGCACGGCTCGCGGCGGCGACCGGCGTGCCGCGCAAGAACTCCTCCGCCGCCATCGGCTGGCGGCCGGCGCGCTGCAGTTCGACGAGCCGCACCGCGCCGGCGCCGCAGGCGATCGTCAGCTTGTCGTCGAGCACGCGGCCCGGCGTGCCCGTCGCCGTCGCCTTTTGTCGTGCGCAAGATCTTGACGCGGCCGGCGCCGGCAAGTTCGCACCAGGCGCCGGGAAACGGCGACAGGCCGCGGCAATGGTCGTGGACCTCCTGCCACGGCTTTCGCCAGTCGATGCGCGTCTCGCTCTTGTCGATCTTGCTGGCGTAGGTCGACGCCGGCGGCTGGCTTGCGGCGTCAGCTGCAGCGTGCCGCGCTCCAGCGCGCCGAGCGCGACGCAGCATCAGGTCGGCGCCGAGCCGCGCCAGCTCGTCGTGCAGTTCGCCGGTGGTCGCATCCGGCGCCGATCGGCATGCGCTCGCGCCATGGCGATCGGGCCGGTGTCGAGGCCTTCGTCCATCTTCATCACCATCACGCCGGTCTCGCGGTCGCCGGCCATGATGGCGCGATGGATCGGCGCCGCGCCGCGCCAGCGCGGCAGCAGCGAGGCATGCAGGTTGAAACAGCCGAGCGGAAAAGCCTCCAGGATCGGCTTCGGCAGGATCAAGCCCATAGGCGACCACCACCGCGGCGTCGGCGCCATGGCGCGCGCATGGCGGCGGCGGCGTCGTCGCTGCGCAGAGTTTTCGGCGTGAAGATCGGCAAGCCCGAACCGTTCCGCCTCGCGGGCGACCGGGCTCGGCCGCGGCGCCAGTCCGCGCCCGGCGGGCTGCGGCGCGCGGGTATAGACCGCGGCGATGTCATGGCCGGCGTCGACAAGCTCGACCAGCGTGGGCACGGCGAAATCGGGCGTGCCCATGAAGACCAGGCGGAGCGCCAATCACGCCTCCACCTTCTTGGCCGCCTTGGCGAATTTCTTGATGATGCGGTCGCGCTTGAGCTTGGAGATATGGTCGATGAACAGCACGCCGTTGGTGTGGTCGATCTCGTGCTGCAGGCAGGTCGCGAGCAGGCCCTTGGCCTCGATCTCGTGCGCCTTGCCGTCGAGATCGAGATATTTGACCTTGACCTCGGCCGGCCGCTCGACCTCCTCGTAGTATTCCGGGATCGACAGGCAGCCTTCCTCGTAGGTCGCCGTTTCGTCGGACGCCCAGATGATCTCCGGATTGATGAAGACCTGCGGCTTGTGCTCGTCCTCTTTCTTCGACAAGTCCATGGTGACGACGCGCTTGGCGACGCCGATCTGGATCGCCGCCAGGCCGATGCCGGGCGCGTCGTACATGGTCTCGAACATGTCATCGACCAGCTTGCGGATGCCGGCGTCGATGCGCTTGACCGGCTCGGAAACGAGCCGCAGCCGCTTGTCGGGAAGTTTGATGATTTCGCGCACCGCCATGGTCGGCGATGTAAGGGGTGCATAAAGCGGGGTCAATGCGCGGCCCGCCGTTGCGCGACGCGGCCGCGAGCGGATATGACCGTTCGCTCTTCGTTCCGCAGCGCGCGAATTGCGTAGAGTGTCACTGCATGACCGAAATCTTGCCGATCATCGCGGTCGTGGCCTTGCTCGCCGCTTGTCTGCGCGCTCGCGGTCGATCGCCGTTGTGCTCTGGCGCGCGCCGCAGTCCGGCGCGATCCGCACGGAGCACGTCATGGCCGAACTGGCGCGGGCGCAGAGCGATGCCGCGGCGCGGCTCGAGGCCATGATCGGCATGCTCGGCAAGCGGCCAGTCGCAGCTGCAGCACGCGGTCAACGAGCGGCTCGATTCGGTGTCGCACCGGCTCGGCGATTCGCTGGAAAAGACCAAGCAGAACACCGACCGAGAACCTGCAGAAGCTCAACGAGCGGCTCGCCGTCATCGACAGCGCGCAGAAGAACATCACCGAGCTCGCCACCCAGGTCACCTCGCTGCAAGGCGTGCTCGCAACAAGCAGTCGCGCGGCGCCTTCGGCCAGGGCCGCATGGAGACGATCATCCAGGACGGCCTGCCGAAGGGCGCCTATGCGTTCCAGCACACGCTGTCGAACCGCACCCGGCCCGACTGCTGCGTGTTCCTGCCCGACAAGCGGCCGCTGGTGATCGACGCCAAGTTTCCGCTCGAAGCCGTCACCGCCTATCGCGACGCCAAGTCCGACGACGAGCGCAAGTGCCGCGGCCCAGCGCCTGCGCACCGACATCGGCAAGCATGTCGGCGACATCGCGGCAAAATACCTGATTCCCGGCGAGACCCAGGAGCTGGCGTTCATGTTCGTGCCGTCGGAGTCGGTCTATGCCGAGCTGCACGACGGCTTCGACGACGTGGTGCAGAAGGCGTTCCGCGCCAAGGTCGTCATCGTGTCGCCGTCGCTGCTGATGCTGGCGATCCAGGTGGTGCAGCAGATCCAGAAGGACGCGCGCATGCGCGAGGCCGCCGACCAGATTCGCGACGAGGTCGGCCGGCTGATGAAGGACGTGAGCCTGCTGGGCGATCGCGTCCGCAAGCTGCAAACCCATTTCAACCAGTCCAACGAAGACATGCGCCAGTCGCATGATCTCGATCGAGAAGATCGAGAAGCGCGGCGAGCGCATCAACAGGTCGAGTTCGACGGCGAGACGGCCGCCGCCGCCGAGGTCATTGCCGCGCCGGTGCGCAAGCTGCGAAGCCGGGGAGTAGCCGCGGATGGCCGTGTCGGCCTGAGCGCCGGCAGACGCGCCGCCACGCGCCCGCCGCGTCGTTGGCCGACACGCTTGCGGTCTATCTCAAGCGGCGCGTGCTGATCGTCCTGTTCCTCGGCTTCTCGTCGGGCCTGCCGCTGGCGCTGTCGGGCTCGACGCTGCTGGTGTGGATGACCGAGGCCGGCGTCAATCTCGGCACCATCGGCCTGTTCGCGCTGGTCGGCACGCCCTACACGCTGAAATTCCTCTGGGCGCCGCTGATCGACGCGCTCGACGTGCCGGTGCTGTCGCGGCGTTTCGGCCGCCGCCGCGGCTGGCTGCTGCTGTCGCAGCTTCTGCTGATCGCGGCGATCGTCTTTCTCGGCGCCTGCGATCCGTGCGGTGTCGCCGCTCGTCGTCGCCGTCGGCGCGCTCCTGGTCGCGACCGCCTCGGCGACGCAGGACATCGTCGTCGATGCGTTCCGGGTCGAAAGCCTCGACGAGAGCGAGCAGGCGGCCGGCATGGCCTCCTACGTCGCCGCCTACCGCATCGGCATGCTGGCCTCGACCGCGGGCGCGCTGTTCCTGGTCAGCGGCTTTGAAGGCCTCGGCTTCGGCCGCGCACGCCGCCTGGAGCGCCGGCTACGTGGTCATGGCGGTGCTGGTGCGTGATCGGCATCGCGACGACGCTGGTCGCGCCGCGAGCCGGACCAATCCGCGCGCCGCCGACGCGGTGCCATGCCGCGCGAGAATGCGCTGCGCGCGCGTCGTCGACGCCGCGGTCGGCGCGTTCGCCGATTTTCTGTCGCGCGATCTCGCCTTCGTCGTGCTCGCCTTCGTCGTGCTGTTCAAGTTCACCGACGCGCTGTCCGGCGCGATGACGGCGCCGTTCGTGATCGATCTCGGATTTTCGCGCAACGAATACGCCGCCATCATCAAGGGCGTCGGGCTCGCGGCGACGCTGATCGGCGGCTTCGCCGGCGGCTTCGTGGCGCGCGCCTATCCGTTGCCGGCGAGCCTGTGGATCGGCGGCGTGCTGCAGGCGCTCGCCAATCTCGCGTTCTCCTGGCAGGCCGTGGTCGGCCTCAACGCGGCGTGGCTGACCTTCGCGATCGTCGCCGAAAATTTCACCAGCGCCATCGGCACCGTGATCTTCGTCGCCTATCTTTCGGCGCTGTGCCGCAATCCGCTGCACACCGCGACGCAATACGCGCTGCTGACGGCGCTTGCGGCGTTCGGGCGCACCTATCTGTCGTCGGGCGCCGGCTTCATCGCCGCCGCGACCGGCTGGGCCTGGTTCTTTGCGATCTGCGCGCTGCGCCGGCCTGCCGGCGCTGGGCTGCTCGCCTGGCTGCAGCGGCGCGGGCATTTCGATGGGCTTAGCGCACCGGCCAAGCCGTGACGCCGCAGCATTCCGGGTTACCGCATGAATCGCTGCGCGCGTCCGGATTCGACGCCGGATCTCGCTCGGTCCAGCGTGCATAGATGCGATCGCCGGATTTCGCCATGTTCGCAATGTCTCCGGCGCGCCGTCCCCGCAAAAAAGTCTTTTTGTAAGGATCGGATAGCTATAATCGCCGTTCTACGTACGCTTGCGTCCCTCGAACCGCGGCCCCGCCGTCCCCATGGACACCGATCCTCGTCAAGATCTTCGCGACGGCGCTGGCGCTCAGCGAGGTCATGACCCAGCCGCAGGCGGTCAAGACCCATTTCGATCCGGTGACCGACCAGGACGCAGGTGGTGCAGATCCTGCGCGACGGCTGCGCCCATATGCGCCAGGCCTTCGATATCGAATCGATCAATCTCGACGAGCTGATCGCCACCGCGCTCGACGATCCGAAGGCGGTCGGCGCCGACACCAAGGCGTTCCACGGCATCAATTTCGCCGACCTCAACACCGCCTATCACCAGTTCTGCAAGAACGAGACCGTCGCCAAGCCGGTGGTCGATCTCGGCCAGGTGATCGAATTCTTCAACAACGCGGCGGCCGATCTGCCCGACCAGACGCGCCTCAAGGACAAGAAGCTGCCCGGCATGAGCGTCGTGCTCGACGGCAAGGGCCAGACACTATCGCCGACGTGTTCGAGCCCGGCAACCGCCGCGTCTGGGTGCCGCTCAGCGATATTCCCGATTACGTGCAGAAGGCGTTCATCGCCGCCGAAGACCGGCGCTTCTATCAGCACCACGGCATCGACGAGCGCGGCATCATCCGCGCCTTCATCGGCAATCTCGCCGAGCCCGGGCGGCCGCAGGGCGGTTCGACCATCACCCAGCAGGTGGTGAAGAACCTCCTGGTCGGCGAAGACGTGACCTATGAGCGCAAGATCCGCGAGATGATCGTGGCGTCGCGGCTCGAAAGCACGCTGAGCAAGAACGAAATCCTCGAGCTCTACCTCAACTCCGCCTATCTCGGCCGCGGCTCCTGGGGCGTCGAGATGGCGGCGCGCAGCTATTTCGGCAAATCGGCGAAGGACCTCACGCTCGGCCGAAGGCGCGATGCTGGCGGGCCTGCTCAAGGGCCCGAGCTACTTCAATCCCGACCGGCATCCCGACCGCGCCAAGGAGCGCCTCGCCTATGTGCTCGGCCGCATGCAGGAGGACGGCGTCATCAGCGCCGAGCAGAAGGACCAGGCGCTGGCGCGCCGCCCAAAGCTCGTCGCCTTCGAGCGGCCGCACCGCGACAGCGGCTTTCACTTCGTCGATTTTCTCGGCCGCGAGGCCAAGACCGACGGCGTCAACAGCCTGACCGCGCAATCCTACACGGTGCACTCGACCATCAATGCGCAGCTTGCAGCGCGACACCGAAGCGGCGCTGCAGGAGGGCTTGGCGCGATACGAGCTTTCGGCCGGCCGCATGCAGTTCCGCGGCCCCGAAGCGAACATCGCCGACGCCGTCCACGAAGCTCGCGCGCCGACAAGCCAGCGCGGCCACGCCGGCGTGGCAGCAGGCGCTGCAAGCGGTGCACCTGCCGCTCTACGACGTGCATTGGACGCCGGCGGTGGTGGTGCAAAAGGGCAACGGCAAGAAGGGCGACGACGCCATCCGCGTCGGCCTTGCCGACGGCCGCATCCTGCCGCTGACGACCTGGACCGCGCAAATCCGGCGCGGCCTCAGCCTCTACGACGTCGTCTATGTCAACGTGGTCGAGAGCAAGGGAACGGCGAGCAAGGCGGCCAATGCAGCCAAAGGACAAGCGCCGGCTAAGTCACGTCCGACGCACAGGCGCAGCTGCGCGTGCGGCCGACGGTGCAGGGCGCGGCGCTGGTGCTGGAGAACAAGACCGGCCGCATCCTGGCCATGGCCGGCAGCTTCTCCTACCCGCTGAGCCAGCTCAACCGCACCTGGCAGACGCAGCGCCAGCCCGGCTCGGCGATCAAGCCGATCACCTATCTCACCGCGCTGCAGAAGGGGCTGCAGCCGAACACGCTGGTGCTCGACGATCCGATCACGCTGCCGCCGATCGGCAGCGCGCAGCGGCCGCGACATCATCACCCGCGACTATGGCGGCACGGCGCGCGAGGAGGATTTCTGGTCGCCGCGCAACGCCGACTATGGTTCGGGCGGCCTCTATACGCTGCGGCGCGGCCTGGAAAATTCGCGCAACGTCGTCACCGCGCATCTGCTCGACGGCGGCATCGATGCCGATCCGGAGAAAAGCCTCGACGATGTCTGCGCGACCGCGATCGCGGCAAAAATCTACACCGACTGCGTGCGCTATTATCCGTTCGTGCTCGGCGCGCAGCCGGTGCGCATGATCGATCTCGCCGCCTTCTATGCCGCGGTCGCCAACGAGGGCGCGCGGCCGCAGCCGCACGCCATCGACTTCGATCGAGCAGAACGGCCAGGCCATCTATGAATATCCGAAGGTGCCGCTGTTTCCGCAGATCGGCGCCGCCGACCGCGCCGAGCTTCTATCAGCTCAAGACCATCCTGCAGGGCGTGGTGGCGCGCGGCACCGCGCGCGCGATCGGCGCGCTGTCGCCTTATGTCGCCGGCAAGACCGGCACCACCGAGGATGCGGTCGACGGCTGGTTCGTCGGCTTCACCAACGACGTCACGGTCGCGGTCTGGGTCGGCTACGACAATGGCGACGGCAAGCGCCGCTCGCTCGGCTCCAGCGACGACCGGCGCGCGGGTGGCGCTGCCGATCTTCGAGCCGATCATCGAGGCCATCTGGGCCGAGCACATCGCGCCCAAGGCGCCGCTCAGCGGACCGTCGCCCGAGGCGCAGCGCGATCTGGTCGACATGCCGATCGACTACATGACCGGCGATCGGGTCAGCGGCGGCAAGGGCTTCATCGAGCACTTCCGGCGTCGGGCCGACGGTCATGTCGACGATACGCAATATCAGATGGTTTCGCGCGAAGAGCGCCTATGCCTCGCGCGACCAGGACGCAGGCCGATCAACGAGCAAGGGCTATTATTCGGGGCGGCATCGACCGGGTAACTGACGGCCGCTGGACCGTCGGGACGCTCCTATTACCCCAACCAGGGATGGCAGCAGCGCGGCCGCCGCAGCCGCCGCCGCCACAGCCGATGGCCCGTGGCTTGTTCCAGCCTTGGGGCAATCCCGACGACAACCGCCAATCCGCGCCGCGGCGCGACCCGGATTATTTCTGGGGCGGGCGTTTCAACTGAACGCGTTCTAACAAGAGACATTCGAATGTGGATGCGGCATGCGATCGTGCTTGTCGGCGTGATCGGGTCTGTCTCCGCCGCCTGCGCACAGGACACGCGCAGCACTGATTTCCGCATCGACGAGGTCAGCGCGGCGCGGCACGCAGACGTGGCGCAGCTCAAGCCGGGCACGATCGCGTTCAGCGATCAGACCAGCGCGCGGCGGCGTCAACAGCGAGACGGCGCTCGTTCACTTCGACGACTGGGCACGCAAGCATCCCATCGAGAAGAAATTCCTCGCTCTGTTTCCCGGCTATACCGAGCCGACCGTCGGCAAGGCGGTGCAACGGCAGCCACCGCGCAGATCGTCGAAAAGCTTTACATGTATGTGGCGCAAGCGCGCTTCTGCTCGACCGGGCGCCGGGCTCGATCGATCTTTCGCAAGACTGTGACACTGGCGTTCCTCGAAAAGATCGATCCGGCGATCAAGCACAAGCTGATCACCGCCGCGGACGTGGTGCCGTTCAAGGACGAGGCCGGCACCGGCAATGACAATCCCGACCGCAAATGGTGCACCGGCCGCGCGATCGCGATCTGCATCCACTCGACCTACAAGCTCGAAGGCAAAATTCCGCTCGGCATCATGCTGGTCAACAAGCTGCGCGACAGCGCCAAGAAAGTCCCCGACCACATCGATTTCCAGAGCGAATTGTCGGCGCTGGCGCCCGCCGATGTCGATCAGCCCGGATTGCAGGAATTGACGGCGCTCGATACGCCGGTCAGCGGCGTGCTCGAGCAGAATCATTTTCTACGTCAATCAGATCATGAAGTTCGGCAAATTCTTCGCCGTGTTCCAGACGCATCCGACCGACCCGGACAAGACCGTCGTCACCGCTTTCATGTCGCTTGCGATCGAAGCGAGCGTGCTCGACAAGAAACGCGATTTCGAGAACGTGCCGGTGCTGCGCAACCTGGTGCCGGCGCAGGTGCTGATGGGCCAGTCTTCGTTCAATTCCGGCAACTCGATCAGCGCCGGCCTGCCGAAATACGCGCGCAACGAGATCCGGACGGTTGCCGGGCTGTTGGCGCGGGATAAGGGGAAGTAACGCCGGAAGATGCACGAAAGCGATTTTCTTCACGAGCACGTCGAAAGCGAGGCCGAGCGCGCCGCGATCGCGCGCACGATCTGGGACCAGGAGAACATCGAGTTCAAGACGGTCGGCATCGATATCGGCAGCTCGACCTCGCATCTGCTGTTCGCCAAGGTCGCATTGCAGCGGCAGTCGCAGGGGCTTTCCAGCCGTTTCGTCGTGATCGGACGCGACGTCGTGTGGCGTTCGCCGATCCTGCTCACGCCCTTTGTGCCCGATGGGACGATCGACGCGGAAAAGCTCGGTGCGTTCATTCGCTGTTGCTATGGCGGCGCCGGCTTCGCGCAAAGCGACGTCGACAGCGGCGCCGTCATTCTCACCGGCGAGGCGATCAAGCGTAAAAATGCCCGCGCCATCGACGAGCTTTTTGCCGGAGAGGCCGGTAAGTTCGTCTGCGCCACGGCCGGCCACAAGCTCGAATGCCGGCTCGCCGCGCACGGCTCCGGCGCGGTGGCGCTCGCCAAGGCGCGCGACACCTGCATCATGCACGTCGATGTTGGCGGCGGCACGACCAAGCTCGCCTTGATCGACCGCGGCGTCATCGTCGGTCTCTCCGCGTTTGCGGTCGGCGGCCGCCTGATCGCGACAGACGCCGACGGCGGCTGGACCAGGATCGATCATTCGGCGCAGCTCGTTGCCGACGATCTCGGCATTGAACTATCGCCGCAGCTTCTCGCCGATCCCGCCATTCGCCGGGAGATCGCGCACCGCCTTGCCGTCGTGGCGGCCGATATGATCGGCGGCGCACCCCCCGACCGGCTCGGACAATCGCTCCTGCTGACCGAGCCGCTGCCGCGCGCTCCCGCGCCGACTGCGCTGACGTTTTCGGGCGGGGTCGCTGAATACCTGTTCGGCCATGAGCAGGGCGATTTCGGCGATATCGCGAGACAGCTCGCGACCGAGCTCGGCGGTGAGTTGGGCCGCCGCCAGACCAATCTGCCACTGATCGACCCCGGCCAGCGCATTCGCGCCACAGTGATCGGCGCCTCCCAGTTCACGGTCCAGGTTAGCGGCAAAACCATCTATCTTCCCGATCCTTATGTGCTGCCGGTGCACAACGTCCCGGTTGTGCGGGTCGAACTGGATACCTCCGGCGACATCGATCCGGACCGTCTCGCCGCCGCCGTCCGCGCCGGACTGGACGAGATCGATCTCGACCGCACCGGGCGGGTGGCCATCGCCTTCGCCTGGCATGGCGACCCGGAGCATTCGCGGCTCAAGGCGGCGGCAGAGGGCATTTTGCATGCGCTGTCGCCGCTTCAGGCGCAAATCAAGCTTCTACTCCTGATGATCGAGGGCGATATCGGGAAAACATTCGGCCGGCTCATTCATCGCGAGCTCAACTGGCCGGGGAAACTCGTTTCCGTTGATGGCATGGAGTTGCAGGAGCTCGACTATGTGGACGTCGGCGAATTGGTCGCGCCGCCCGGTGTCGTGCCGGTGGTGATCAAGTCGCTATTGTTCGCATAGCTCCCCAGCCGCGGACGGTATAACCTGCGCCGAAGCGATGTTGGAGGAAGTCATGAACATCCGCGAAAACCCGCAACAGAAGGCCCGATACGGCATCGATCCCTACGCTGATTGGCTGGCCGCCGAGGGCATCCCGGTCACCGAGGACTACGGCGTCTACCTGTTCGACGTCGAAACGGCGCACTGGCCGCGCTACGGCGTCAAAGGCGCCGCCGTGCATCTCAAGGGCCGCGGCGACTTCGCCAACATGTTCGTACTGGACATCGGGCCGGGAAAGTCGACCGCGCCGCAGCGGCACCTCTACGAAGAAGTCATCTACGTGCTCGAAGGCAACGGCTCGACCCAGCTTGAATTGGCCGACGGCAGCAAACGCAGCTTCGAGTGGGGCGCCAAGAGCCTGTTCGCCATTCCGCTCAACGCCAAGTACCGCCACTTCAACGGCAGCGGCGCCGAGCGCGCGTTGCTGGTGTGCACGACCAACCTGCCGATGGTGATGAACGTCTTTCACAACGAAAACTTCGTGTTCGACAGCGACTTCGATTTCAGCGACCGCGCCGGCAAGAAGGAATATTTTTCCGGCGAGGGCGACCTCATCACGGTGCGCCCCGGCAACCACATGTGGGAGACGAATTTCGTACCGGACTTGACCGCCATCGAGCTTAAAAGCTGGGGCGATCGCGGCGGCGGCGGCACCAACATCATGTTCGTCCTCGCCGACGGCACCATGCACGCGCACATCTCGGAAATGCCGGTCGGCACCTACAAGAAAGGCCACCGGCACGGCCCGAGCTTTCATGTCATGTGCGTGGTCGGGCACGGCTACTCGCTGATGTGGTTCGAGCACGAGAAGGATTTCCGCCGCATCGACTGGAAGCACGGCATGGTCCTGGTGCCCTCCGACCGGCAGTTCCATCAGCACTTCAACACCGGTCCGCAGCCGGCGCGCTATCTGGCGACCGCGGTCGGCGGCTTGCGCTATCCGACCATGCTGGCGCAGCGGATTTCGCTGCTCGGCGGCGGCGGCGACGACCTGCCGGCGGTATCGAAAAGCATCAAGGATGGCGGCGACCAGATCGAATACGAGGATCAGGATCCGCGCATCCACCGCATCTGGCTCGAGGACATGCACAAGAACGGCGCCACGCCGAAGATGGAGAAATTCATCCCGACGCCTGAGGACATGAAAGCACTTGTTTCCTGATGTCGTCGGGCGCGGTTCGCGCGCTCCGGAATGACGAACTACGCCGCCACTTTTTTCTTATCGCCGCGCTCTATTGACTGCAGCACCTCGTCCACCGTCTGCACATCGCCGAATTGGCCGTAGAATGCAGACAGCGTGGCGTTGTGCTCCTCGTCGGTCTGGGTGGCGAGGGCGTCGGCGACCATGACGACCTTGAAATTGAGCATCATGGCGTCGCGCGCCGAGCTTTCGCAGCAGACATTGGTGGCGGTACCGGCGATCAGCGCGGTGTCGATGCCGCGGTCGCGCAAATGGCGCTCGATGTCGGAGGAGCCTTGCAGGAAGGCGCTGTAGCGTTTCTTCGTCACCTGGCCATCCTCGGGCTGGATATCGTTGAGGTGCCAGAATTCGTAGCCGTCCTCGCCGATTTCCATCGCCTTCAGGCGCCGCTGCGTCCGCTCCGGCGTTTGCAGGCAATCGTGGTAGTTCGACCAGCTCTCGCGCGTGCCGGTTGTGGTATTGCGGATCCAGACCACGTGGCCGCCGCGCTGGCGCAGTTCGGCGGCTAGCCTGTTGATGTTCGGCACGATCTCGCGCGCCAGCGGCACTTCGCTCTGGTGGCCCGGCTTGACGAAATAGTTCTGCATGTCGATCACAAGCAGCGCAGTTTTCCGCGGGTCGATCGCGTCGAACGGATGCAGTTTGCCCATGCGCGTCTTCATGCGGGCGAGTTTCGCCTCGGAAATCGCAATCTTGTGCATTTTCAAGTCCTCATCTGCCGCTCGGAAGCAGCCTTGCTGTAAGGCCGTGCTATTCACTGATATTAGTCGTCCTGGGCGGGCCCGTCTCGGTCCGATGTCGCATAGCTGAAGAGGGGTGCATGTCCGGGAGTTGGGAGTTCTGGATCGATCGCGGCGGCACCTTCACAGACGTGATCGGCAGGCGGCCGGACGGCGCGCTTCTCACCCATAAATTGCTCTCGGAAAACCCCGAGGCTTATCAGGACGCCGCGGTCGAGGGCATCCGCCATCTGCTCGGTCGCGCGACCGGCGAGGCCATTCCGAGCGAGCACATCGGCGCCGTGAAGATGGGCACCACGGTCGCGACCAATGCGCTGCTCGAACGCAAGGGCGAGCGGACGCTGCTCCTCATCACCAAGGGCTTCCGCGACGCGCTGCGCATCGGCTATCAGGCGCGCCCGAAAATCTTCGCCAAGCACATCATCAAGCCGGACATGCTGTACGAGCGCGTGGTCGAGGTCGACGAGCGCGTCCGCGCCGACGGCACGGTCGAGCGCGAGTTGGATTTGGACGCGGTGCGCGACGAACTCAGCCGCGCGAAAAACGACGGCATCCGCGCGGTCGCCGTGGTCCTGATGCATGCCTACCGCTACAGCGATCACGAACAGCGCGTCGCCGCGCTCGCGCGCGAGCTTGGCTTTCCCCAGGTCTCCGCCAGCCACGAAGTCTCGCCGCTGATCAAGCTTGTCGGCCGCGGCGACACCACTGTGGTCGACAGCTACCTCTCGCCGATCCTGCGCAACTATGTGGCGCAGGTGGCGAATGAGTTGGAGGGCGTTCCCTCCCCCCTTGTGGGGGAGGGTGAGGGAGGGGGGTTGGCAGGGAGTGCGAAAGCGTTGACGCGCGCGCGCCACCTCGCGGCTCCCACCCCCGACCCCTCCCCACAAGGGGGAGGGGAGAAGCCGCGCCTGATGTTCATGATGTCCTCGGGCGGCCTGACCGCGGCGGAACTGTTCCGCGGCAAGGATGCGATCCTGTCGGGGCCCGCGGCGGGCGTCGTCGGCATGGCGGAGACCGGGCGGGCGGCGGGATTTTCGCAGCTCATCGGCTTCGACATGGGCGGCACGTCGACCGACGTGTCGCATTTTGCCGGCGAATACGAGCGCGCGTTCGAGACCGAAGTCGCGGGCGTGCGCATGCGCGCGCCGATGATGCTGATCCACACCGTGGCGGCCGGCGGCGGCTCGATCCTGCATTTCGACGGCGCGCGCTTTCGCGTCGGCCCGGATTCCGCGGGCGCCAATCCCGGGCCGAAATGCTATCGCCGCGGCGGTCCGCTGGCGGTGACCGACGCCAATGTCATGGTCGGCAAGCTCATCCCCGATTTTTTCCCGAAAATCTTCGGGCCGCAGCAAGACCAGCCGCTCGACGCCGACGCGGTACGCCAAGGCTTCGCGGCGCTCGCCAAGGACATCGGCGACGGCCGCAGCGGCGAGCAGGTCGCCGACGGCTTCATCAAGATCGCGGTCGAGAACATGGCGAACGCGATCAAGAAGATTTCGGTGCAGCGCGGCTACGACGTGACGCGCTATGCGCTCAACTGCTTCGGCGGCGCCGGCGGCCAGCACGCCTGCCTGGTTGCCGACGCGCTCGGCATGACGAGCGTGCTGATCCATCCGCTGTCGTCGCTGCTCTCGGCCTACGGCATGGGCCTTGCCGACATCCGCAGCGTCCGCCAGCAGGCGATCGAGGAAGCCGTTCGGGGATGAGGCGCGCAAGACGCTCGATCGTGTGGCGCGGAAGCTTGGGCGCGACGTGACCGAAGAGGTCGCGGGGCAGGGCGTCGCGGCAAACAAGATCACCGTGCATGTGCGCGCACACATGCGCTACGCCGGCACCGACACGCCGCTGATCGTCGACGCGGGCACTTTTTCTTCTCCCTCCCCCTTTGCGGGGGAGGGTCGGGGCGGGGGGGCGAGGGGTCGTGCGCGGGCGTTGACGCATGTGCGTCACCTCGCGACCCGCACCCCCAACCCCTCCCCACAAGGGGAAGGGGAGTTGCAGCTTGTCTCCCTCAACAAGATGAAGGCCGCTTTCGAGCGCGCGCACAAAGCGCAGTTCGGCTTTATTGATCGCAGCAAATCGCTGGTGATCGAGGCGGTTTCGGTCGAAGCGGTCGGCGGCGGCGCGACCTTCAAGGAAAAAATCCGCAAGACGACGCGGGCAAAACTTCCGGCGCCGGCGCGCCGCACGCGGTTCTTCTCCAACGGCAAATGGCACCGCGCCCTGGTCTACATCCGCGACACGCTGAGCCCGGGACATAAGGTCAAAGGCCCCGCCATCATCATCGAGCCGCATCAGACGGTCGTTGTCGAGCACGGCTGGCAGGCCGAGCTGACGGCCAAGAACCATCTGGTGCTGCGGCGGGTCCAAAAGCTCGCGCGCACCCGCGCGATCGGCACCCGATGCCGATCCGGTGATGCTCGAAGTGTTCAACAATCTGTTCATGTCGATCGCCGAGCAGATGGGCGTCGCGCTGCAAAACACCGCCTACTCGGTGAACATCAAGGAGCGGCTCGATTTCTCCTGCGCGGTGTTCGACGGCGACGGCTCGCTGGTCGCCAATGCGCCGCACATGCCGGTGCATCTCGGCTCGATGGATCGCGCGGTCGAGACCATCATCCGGGAGAACAAGGACAAGGTCCGTCCCGGCAACGTCTACGCCATCAACGCGCCCTATAACGGCGGCACCCATCTGCCGGATATCACCGTATGCACGCCGGTGTTCGAAGGGCGCAAAATTCTGTTCTGGGTCGCTTCGCGCGGCCACCATGCCGACGTCGGCGGCATCTCGCCGGGCTCGATGTCGCCGAACGCCACCACGATCGAGCAGGAAGGCGTCTATATCGACAATTTCATGCTGGTCGAACGCGGCCGCTTCCGCGAGAAGGAAACCTATCGCGCTGCTCGACAGGCGCCAAATATCCGGCGCGCAATCCGCTGCAGAACGTCAACGACATCAAGGCGCAGATCGCCGCCAACGAGAAGGGCGCGCAGCGATCTGCGCAAGATGGTGCGCTATTTCACGCTGCCGGTGGTGCGCGCCTATATGCGGCACGTGCAGGACAATGCCGCCGAAAGCGTGCGCCGCGTCATCGACCGGCTGCACGACAGCGTTTTTGCCGTCGAGACCGACCAGGGCAGCACGATCAAGGTGCGCATCAAGGTCGACAAGAAGAAGCGCGAAGCGACCGTCGACTTCACCGGCACCAGCCCGCAGCAGCCGACCAACTTCAACGCGCCCGAGCCGGTGACGCGCGCGGCGGTGCTCTACGTGTTCCGCGTCATGGTCGATGACGACATCCCGATGAATGCCGGCTGCCTGCGGCCGATCAGGATCGTCATTCCGAAGAAATCGATGCTGTCGCCGGAATTTCCCGCCGCCGTGGTCGCCGGCAATGTCGAGACCTCGCAGGAGGTGACCAATTGCCTGTTCGGCGCGCTCGGCGCCATGGCGGCGGCGCAGGGCACCATGAACAATCTCAATTTCGGCAATGCGCGCTACCAGTATTACGAGACGATCTGCTCCGGCTCGCCGGCAGGCCCCGGCTTTCCCGGCACCGACGCCGTGCACACCCATATGACCAACACCCGGCTCACCGACCCGGAGATTCTGGAATTCCGCTATCCGGTGCTGCTCGAAGACTTCCACATCCGCAAAGGGTTCCGGCGGCCGCGGCCGGTGGAACGCCGGCGACGGCATCCGCCGCACCATCCGCTTCCTGGAAAAGATGGAATGCACGATCCTGTCCGGCCACCGCCGCGTGCCGCCGTTCGGGCTCGGCGGCGGCGGCGACGGCCAGATCGGCGAGAACTGGGTGCGGCGCAACGACGGCCGCATGGAAAAGCTCGCCGGCGCCGACGCCACCGATCATCGACGCCGGCGAAGCCATCATCATCCAGACGCCGACGGCGGGCGGCTACGGCAAGCCGGGCTGAATTGACCGACACGAAGTGGTCGACGCTACGCCGCTCATTGCCGCGAAAGCGCCGATCCATCCTGTCTGCCAAGAGTTGGGTCCTGGCGTTCGCGAGGACGAGCGGACTATTCAGTCGGCGAATTTCGGCGTGCGGACTCGGCGCGCATCGGCCTCGATGAACTCGAAGCACGCCGAACGCCATGAGGCCGAGGCCGGCGACACCGAGCAGCAATCCGCCGTAGGATTGATGCTGCAGCGTGCGCAGAACGCCGGTGAGACCGACCGCTTCTCGCGAATTGGCATCGTAGGCGGCAAAGCCGAGAAAGGCGCCGATCATCAGGAAAACGGCGGCGCGCGTCAGAATGCCGAACGTCCCGAGCGCGACCGCCCAGGCCCGGGTCATCAGCCGTGCATCGAGGCGGCGGCGATAGGGCGCGCGGATGACCTTCACCACCAGGCCGATCGCGATGCCGACGAATGCCGCGCGCGATGAGCGCGATGCACGACCGCGGCCGAACGGCTGCGCCATCAGCCATGCGGTCCAATCGCGCGCCGATTGGTCTTCGGTCATTCCTCTTGCGAACGATGGTGATGCGCACGGTTGCCGCGGCAAGCGCGAGATAAAACAGCCCGCTGACCGCAAGTGCGCCGCGCCGCATCAAGCCGTAGAGTCTGCTGCCGTGCCGGTCGGCGTCGAAAACGGACTGCAGGAAGCGCCAGCCGGCAAAGCAAGCAGGCCGGCGGCGACGATCCATAACAGGAAGCCGCCGAACGGCTTTTCGAACAGCGCCTGCAAAGCGTCGCCCACGCCTTGCGGCCGCGCGCCGGAGCCGCTCGACCGCGAGCAGCGCCAAGCCGCCGATGATCAGGAAGACCAAGCCGCGCGCCACGTAGCCGATCCGCGCCATCCAGACGAGCGGTCGGCTTGGCGAGAGTCTCGGGCCTGCATGGCGGGGTCGCGATCCACGGACTGACAAGGTGCGGACCGGGCCCGAGTTCCATTGCCGGCGCGAGGTTTTCTGCCCTCTTCATGGCGCCTTGCGCGAGATCGAATATTTCATGTTGGCCTTGTCGCCCTGCCAATAAAAGCTGTAGTCGGCAACGACGGTGCCGCCGTCCGGCAGCGGCAGCGCCGCGTTGCAGACGACTTCGTCCTTGCTGCTCGAAACCGTCTTGATCGGCTCGTAGCGGACCGGCTCACTTGAGCTGCTTGAGGACTTCGGACAGCGTCTGCTTGGCGCGGTCCGAATCGCACTCCGGCAAAGCGAAGCGTTCGCGCAGGCCGTTGAAGATCAGCACCGCGGCGACGGCGATGACCGGAAGGCCGAGCAGACGGAGCGCCAGTGCGGTTGGTCTTGCTGAGCGATGACCGTGCGGCGCGTGGTGCGGGTGGCTTGATAGAAGAGGAGGATTCTGCGTGGCCATCAGCTCGCGTCTCAGAGCGCCTTGACGATCTCTTCCGTCATCTTCTTGGCGTCGCCGAGCAGCATCATGGTGTTGTCGCGATAGAACAGCGGGTTGTCGATGCCGGCATAGCCCGAGGCCAGCGAGCGCTTGTTGAACATCACGGTGCCGGCCTTCCACACCTGCAGCACCGGCATGCCGTAGATCGGCGATTTCGGATCGTCTTCGGCGGCCGGATTGGTGACGTCATTGGCGCCGATGACGTAGGCGACGTCGGCCTGGGCGAATTCCGAGTTGATGTTTTCGAGCTCGAACACCTCGTCGTAAGGCACGTTGGCTTCGGCGAGCAGCACGTTCATGTGGCCGGGCATGCGGCCGGCGACCGGATGGATGGCGTATTTGACCTCGACGCCTTCGGCCTTGAGCTTGTCGCCCATCTCGCGCAGCGCATGCTGCGCCTGCGCCACCGCCATGCCGTAGCCGGGCACGATGATGACCTTGCCGGCGTTCTTCATGATGAAGGCGGCGTCCTCGGCCGAGCCGAGCTTGACCGGCCGGTCGCCCGCAGCGGCGGCCGGCCCCGCCACCTCGCCGCCGAAGCCGCCGAGGATGACCGAGATGAACGAGCGGTTCATGCCCTTGCACATGATGTAGGACAGGATCGCGCCCGAGGAGCCGACCAGCGCGCCGGTGATGATCAGCGCCGAATTGCCCAGCGTGAAGCCGATGCCGGCCGCCGCCCAGCCGGAATAGGAATTGAGCATCGAGATCACGACCGGCATGTCGGCGCCGCCGATCGGAACGATGATGAGGACGCCGAGCAGGAACGAGACGGCCGCGATCAGCCAGAAGGCGACGTGCTCCTGCCGCTCGAAGAACCAGACGATCAAGGATGACGAGAGCGACCGCGAGCGCGATGTTGATGAGCATGGCGCGCCGGCAGGATGATCGGCGCGCCGCTCATGCGGCCGGAGAGTTTCAGGAAGGCGATGACCGAGCCGGTGAAGGTGATGGCGCCGATGGCGACGCCGAGCGACATTTCGATCAGGCTCTGGCCGTGGATGGCGCCTTCGCTGCCGATGCCGAAGGCCGCCGGCGCGTAGAGCGCGCCGGCCGCGACCAGCACCGCCGCCATGCCGACCAGCGAGTGGAAGGCGGCGACCAGTTCCGGCATCGAGGTCATCGGCACGCGCCGCGCGATCACCGCGCCGACGCCGCCGCCGAGCGCCATGCCGACGACCACCAGCACCCAGGCGCTCGAACGCCGCCGGCGGATGCGACGCGAGCGTGGTCGCGATGGCGATCGCCATGCCGATCATGCCGAACTGATTGCCGCGCCGGCTGGTTTCCGGATTCGACAGGCCGCGCAGCGCCAGGATGAACAGGCGCCGGCAACCAGATAGAACAGCGCGGCGAGATCGGCGCTCATCGGCTCCCTGCAGTGCACCGCATCCTAATGCCCGCCAGGCGGCCTAGGATGCACGGCCGAGCCGTGCCTTTGAGGCTCGGGAGCTTGCCATCGGACCGGCCATTCGACGCGTTGGCTCGCACCTCGGGGTGACGGATTCGGCTCGTGCGGCATCATCACCTCTGTCTCCGCTGGAACATGGCGAGCATGCGTTGCGTCACCAGGAAGCCGCCGAAAATATTGACCGAGGCGAAGGTCAGCGCGACGAAGCCGAGCGCGCGCGCCCAGAGCGGACCGGCATCGTTGCCGACGAGCGCAACGCCGACCGCGAGCAGCGCGCCGACCACGATCACCGAGGAGATGGCGTTGGTCACCGACATCAGCGGCGTATGCAGCGCCGGCGTCACCGACCACACGACGTAATAGCCGACGAAGACCGCGAGCACGAAAATCGACAGGCGGAACACGAACGGATCGACGATGTCGCTTGCCGCCGCCGGCGCGCCGGTCGCGACCGCGATGATGTCGAGCTGGCCGAGGATCGAGAGAGTTATCATGGCAGGGCTCCTGTCTTCCTCTACCCGCGTGCGGGGAGAGGATGGGTGAGGGGCCTATCCGCTGGGCTCAGACTAGCGGACAGTCCCGCCACCCTCGTTCGCTTCGCTCACTCGACCTCTCCCCGCGTAGCGGGGCGAGGTGTCTAACTCACGCCGCGCTCTTCGGCTTGAAATTCGGATGCACGATCGCGCCGTCGCGGGTCAGCGCCGTCGCCTTGACGATTTCGTCGTCCCAATTGACCGCGAGCGTCTTGGTCTTCTTGTCGATCAGGATTTCGAGGAACGCGAACAGGTTCTTGGCGTAGAGGCTGGAAGCGGTGGCGGCGAGCCGGCCCGGCACGTTGCGATAGCCGACGATCTTGACGCCGTTCTGCTCGCTCACCGCGTCGGCGGTCACGCCCTCGACATTGCCGCCGCGCTCGACCGCGAGATCGACGATCACCGAGCCGGGCCGCATCGACGCCACCATCTCCTTCGAAATCAGCCGCGGCGCCGGGCGGCCGGGAATCAGCGCGGTGGTGATGACGATGTCCTGCTTCTTGATGTGTTCGGCGACCAGCGCGGCCTGCTTGGCCTGATACTCCTTCGACATTTCCTTGGCGTAGCCGCCGGCGGTCTCGGCCGCTTTGAATTCCTCGTCCTCGACCGCGATGAACTTGGCGCCGAGGCTTTCGACCTGCTCCTTGGCGGCCGGCCGCACGTCGGTCGCGGTGACGATGGCGCCGAGCCGGCGCGCGGTCGCGATCGCCTGCAGGCCGGCGACGCCGGCGCCCATGATGAACACCTTGGTGGCCGGCACGGTGCCGGCCGCGGTCATCATCATCGGCAGCGCCCGGCCGAATTCGGCGGCGGCGTCGATCACGGCGCGGTAGCCGGCGAGATTGGCCTGGCTCGACAGCACGTCCATCACCTGCGCGCGGGTGATGCGCGGCAACAGCTCCATGGCGAAAGCGATCACGCCCGGCCTCGGCCATGGCGCGCAGCGCGGCTTCGTTGCCGTAGGGGTCCATGATGGCGATGACGATCGCGCCTTTCTTCAGCCGCGACAGTTCCGCGGCTTCTGGGCCGCCGCACCTTGAGCACGATATCGGCGCCGTTCACGGCATCGCGCGCTCACCGTGGCGCCGGCGGCGGCATAGTCCGCATCGAGAATGCCGGATTTGATGCCCGGCGCCCGGCTCGACCGCGACTTCGGCGCCGAGGCCGATCATCTTCTTGACGGTTTCGGGAGTCGCGGCGACGCGCGGCTCGCCCGCATCCGTCTCGGCAGCAACCGCAACCTTCATGGTGCCTCCGACGGCTGGCGGGTGCGCCGGCAGTCAGCCGATGTCGTGTGATGGCTCGGCCTCAGCCCAGGAAATATGCCATCAGCATGAGGATGATGACGACGTGCAGCACCGCGACTTTCACCAACGTGATGAAGTTGTGGTACGTCTGTTCGTGAGCAGGATAATCGTTGCCCGTCGCAGTCGCGTATTCGACTCGCCGTGGTCGGCCATCGCAGTCCTCCAAACGCTCGTCCCGGCGCCCGCGGACTTAGCGTAATTGCTTACGCAGAGCAACCGGATGCCCTTTGCCGTGCGGATTTTGCCTGCCGGCATGATGCAGCGCCATGCTTCGATGACATGGCGCTGTTGCCAGCGGCTTGCCCGCGGCGCGGCTTGCCGGTGCGGGCTCAAATCCCTACTCTCAGGCAAATACCTCGCTTGGTCACGGACAACTGCGATGCTCAGAAAAGAACAGAACGAGCTTCTGACCCAGACCGGCCCCGGCACCCAGATGGGCCAGCTGTTCCGCTGCTATTGGCTGCCGGCGCTGCTGGCCGACGAATTGCCGGAGAACGATTGCCCGCCGGTGCGGGTGAAAATGCTCGTCGGAGCGGCTGCTCGCGTTCCGCGATTCCGAGGGCCGCTACGGCCTGATCGACGAGTTCTGCGCCCACCGCGGCGTGTCGCTGTGGTTCGGCCGCAACGAGGAGGGCGGGCTGCGCTGCCCCTATCACGGCTGGAAATACGACGTGAACGGCCAGTGCGTCGAGGTTCCGTCCGAGCCGGCTGAAAGCGGCTTCTGCAAGAAGGTCAAGCTTACCTCCTATCCGCTGGTGAAGCGCGGCGAGGTGCTGTGGACCTATATGGGCCCGGCCGACAAGACAGCCGCCGCTGCCGGAATGGGAATTCGCCATGGTGCCGCCGGAGCAGACCTTCGTCTCGAAGCGGGTGCAGGAATGCAACTGGCTGCAGGCGATGGAAGGCGGCATCGATTCCAGCCACGTCTCGTTCCTGCATCGCGGCGATCTGGGTTCCGATCCGCTGTTCAAGGGCGCCAAGGGCAATCAGTACAATCTCGCCGACATGCAGCCGCATTTCGAGGTCGTCGAGCAGCCCGGCGGCCTGTTCATCGGCGCGCGGCGCAATGCCGAGAACGGCAAATACTACTGGCGCATCACGCCGTGGGTGATGCCGTGCTTCACCATGATCCCGCCGCGCGGCGACCATCCGATCCACGGCCATTTCTGGGTGCCGATCGACGACGAGAACTGCTGGGCCTGGTCGCTACGACTTCCATCCGGTGCGGGCGCTGACCAAGACCGAGGTCGACGCCATGAAGGACGGCGCCGGCGTGCATTGCAAATACATGCCCGGCACCTACCGGCCGCTCGCCAACAAGGACAACGATTATCTGATCGATCGCGCGGCGCAGAAGGCCGGCAAGACCTTCAGCGGCGTCGCCGGCTTCGCCATGCAGGACGCTTCGCTGCAGGAAAGCATGGGGCCGATCTGCGACCGCACCAAGGAAAACCTGGTCTCGACCGACAACGGCATCATCATGGCCCGGCATCGCCTGATGCGCGCCGCCAAGGCGCTGGCCGACAAAGGCGTCACGCCGCCCGGCGTCGATCCCGCGCACCAGAAGATCCGCTCCTGCTCGATCGTGCTGCCGCCCGACGTGGCGTTCAAGGACGGCGCCAAGGAGGCGCTCAACGCCAAGCCGCGGCATGGCGCAGACGACGGTGTGACTGAGGCGTTATTCCGGAGCGGTCCGCAGAGCCGAGCCCGAATTGACGAACGTCAGTCCGGATCTTCATCTGCGGCGGCGTTCTTGCCGGCGATGAAGCCCTGACAAATCGCGCGCGGCAGGCCGTGCATGCTGAAGCCGCCCGGCCGACTTCGCCGCCGCAATAGAGGCCGGGGATCACCTCGCCGTTCATGTCGATCACCTGGCAGCGCGCGTTGATGCGCAGCCCGGCGCGGGTGTCGTGGATGCACCGGCGTCGCCCAGGCCGCATAGAATGGCGGCTTTGCGATCTTGTAGAGCGGCATCGGCTTGCCGAAATCCGCATCCTTGCCGGCGTCGACGAATCGAATTGTAGCGCGCGACGGTGTCGGCGAGATTCTGCGGCGGCATCGGCACGCGCTGGTATTTCATCGCGATCTTGCGCGGCGAGCGCGGTCGAGCTATCGGCGGCGAAGAAGAAGCCGGCATCGATATCGACGTGCGGCGGCTGCGGTTGCCATTTCTCGCGCGCCACGGCGTCGGCGTCGAAGATCGCCCAGATCGGCCCGCCGCCGTTGTGGCCGTCGCCGATCCCGGCCATCGCGGCGTTGATGAAATTGCTCGGATTGTATTTGACGTTCTTGGCGTTGAGATAGCTGCGGCTCGTACGGATCGACGCTCTTGTAGGTGTTGTAGTTAAAGTGGCCGGCCGGTCTCGTCATAGAACCGCTTGCCCAGCATGTTGACCAGGATGACGTTCTGCCAGTCCGCCACCGGCAGCCCGATGGCGCGCGCCTTGTCGAACACCTCGCTGCCGGGATGCCAGCGCACATTGACATAGCCGTACTGGCAGCCGATCGCGCCCGGCTTGGTGATGCCGGAGCCGAACTCGCCGGTGTAGTTGAACAAGCCCCACAGCGAGGCGCCGACCGCCATGGCGGCGATTTCGCCGCTGGCGTCCTGGTCGGACCACGGCATGCCGGCGAGGCCGCAATATTCTTCCGTGAGGCGCGGGTCGAACATGCGGCGGAAGTTGACGTTGCCGGTCGAGCCGCCGGTGGCGATGATCACCGCCTTGCGGGCGCGGATGTTGACGCTTGATGCCGTTGTTGTCGACGGCGATGCCCAGCACCCGGCCGGCGCTGCGGTGCCTCGCGATGGATCGCGGTCATCCGGTGCTCGAGCAGGATCTCGACGCCGGCCTTGCGCGCCGCGGCGTGCAGCGGCCGCATCAGGCCGTTCCCGGCTCTGATTTCCGGATCGTCGGGATCGGCCGGTTTGCCGGTATGGACCATCGGCCAATCCATGACCGCGACCTGCATGGTGCGCGGCACCGAAACGCCGATCTCGTGGCCGACGCTGTTCGGCGTGCCGGTCGATGACCTTGACGCCGTGCGCCAGCAGGAATTCGAACGCCGCCACGCTATTGTCGGCGAAGGCGCGGATGATCTCGCGGTCGTTGTAGCGGTAGGGCGGAAAGCCGTTGGTCTCGACCACCGACCAATCGGTCAGATCGCTGGAAGAACAGATCGGGCGAATCCTCGATGCCGTATTTCTTCTGGTAGCTGGTGCCGCCGCCGAGCGGCAGATTGCCGCCGCTGGTGATGGCGTGGCCGCCGATATGGTTCTGCGCCTCGACGACGATGACCGAGGCGCCCGCTTCGCGCGCGACGATCGCGGCCGGCAGCCCGGTCGCGCCCGATCCGATCACCACGACGTCGGCCTCGCGATCCCAATCGTTCACCGTCTCGGCCCCATTGCTTGTGGTTTTCACCGTCCGCCAGCGGGCGGAGACACTAACAGCATTGCGGATTTTGTGTCATGGGAAGTCGATAGCAGATCGAGGAGTGCCTGTCATGGCCGATTGTTGTTGCCACCCATCGGCTCACCCATGAAGCGAGCCAGAAGATGCTCGCCGCCGGCGTCGCCAAGGCGAATGCGCTCGGCTGCAAGGTCAGCCTTGCGGTCGTCGATCAGAGCTGCCGGCATCATCGCGTTTCTGATGATGGACGGCGCGCGGCATTTCTCGATCATCACCACGCAAAGGAAAGCGATCACCGCCGCCTCGCAGCGGCTGCCGACCGGCTACGCGCCCGAGGAGAATGCGCTGAGCATGGCGGTGCGCATGGGCGATTTCACCAATGTGCCGGGCGGATTTCCGATCGAAATTGACGGCGATGTCATCGGCGCCGTCGCCGCCGGCGGCGCGAAGATCGAGCAGGACGTCGAGGTCGCGAAAGCGGCGCTGGCGGCAATTAATTTGTAGGGTGGGTTACGCGCAGCGAAACCCACCAATCGGCGCGGTGGGTTACGCCGCTTCGCGGCTAACCCACCCTACATTGCGCGCATCTCATCGCGCGCCGCGCGCACGGCCTTGATGATGTTCTGATAGCCGGTGCAGCGGCAGAGGTTCGAGGACAGGACATCGATCAGATCCTCGTCGCCGATCTGCGGGTCCTTCTCCAGCACGTTCGCCGCCAGCATCAGGAAGCCGGGGGTGCAGTAGCCGCATTGCAGGCCATGGTTCTCGATGAAGGCGCGCTGCAGCGGGTGCAGCTCATCGCCGTTGGCGAGACCCTCGACGGTGCGGATTTTCTTGCCCGCGGCCTGCACGGCAAACATCAGGCAGGAGCGCACCGCGTCGCCGTCGACGATGATCGTGCAGGTGCCGCAGACGCCGTGCTCGCAGCCGATATGGGTGCCGGTCTGCCCGCAATCGTCGCGGATCGCGTCGACCAAAGTGCGCCGCGGCTCGACACGGATCGGATAGTCGCGGCCGTTGATATTGAGCGTGATGTCGAATTTTTCGTTCATTTTTTCACTTTCCCCTCGCCCTTGTGGGGAGGGGTAGGGGTGGGGGTCGGGAGGAAGGTACTAGCGTCGAGGCCGGCGCGCCACCTCACGACCCCACCCGCCCTCCTCACAAGGGGGGAGAAGATTCAGTGCGGCAACACGTCGGAAAATTTCTTGCGGACCTGGTCTTCAACCTCCTGGCTCGCGCGCACCACGATGGGGAAAGTGTCGCGGCGCTTGAACGGCTTGCAGGCATCGATCACCACACGGGCGTTGCGCGGGTCGTCGGAGCCGTAGACCATCGGATCGAGTACGGTCGACCAGCAGCCGCGCAATGTTTCCATGCCTTCGCGCGGATCGAAGCGTGTGCACATCGCCCACACCACCTTGTCCATGTCGGCCGGGTCGATGTCGTCGTCGACCACGACGACGAAGCGATTGGCGTAAGCGCCGGCGTGGCATTGCGAGGCGATGAGGCCGGCCTGCTTGGCGTGTCCGGCATATTGCTGCTTGATCGCGACCGTGAGCCACAGCCGGCTGCCGCCGGCGGCATGCGCCCAGACGCCTTTCACTTCGGGCACGCCCGCGGCTTCGAGCTGGTTCCAGACGGCGCCGGAGCGGTAGGTGCCGCGATAGAACGAATCATCGTCCGGCGGGATGCCCGGAATGGCGCCGAGCAGAATCGGATCGTTGCGGTGCATGAAGGTCTCGATGCGGATCGCCGGTTCCTTCTTCAATCCGCCGGCGTAGTAGCCGGTCCACTCGCCGAGTGGGCCTTCGTCCCTCACATCGTTTGGATGAATGAAGCCCTCGAAGGCGATCTCGGCATGTGCAGGTATGGGCAGGCCGGTGCGCGGCCCGGCGATGACCTCGATTGGCTCGCCGATCAGCCCGCCGGCGGCGTCGTATTCGTTCCGGCCATAGGGAATTTCGAGGCCGGCAATCATGAACAGCGCCGGATGCATGCCGCAGACGACCGCGATCGGGCAGGGCTCGCCGCGCTCATGGTAGCGGCGCTTGATGAGGTCGCCGTGCTTACCTTTGGAGCACATGACGGTCGCCACGTTGCGCTCATGGGCCTGCACGCGATAGGCGCCATAATTGATCCAGCCAGTGTCCGGATCGCGCATGATCACCATGTCGCCGGTGCCGATGTAATAGCCGCCATCATGCTCATGCCAGCGCGGCACTGGTATCTTGAAAATGTCGATGTCCTTGCCGGTCCGCACATTTTCCAGCACCGGCCCGGTTTTCACGGTCACCGGCGGGATGGCCTTCGCCTCCTTCATGTAACGGCGCCAGTAATGCACCAGATCGATGGCGCTGGCGTCCGGGTCGAGCCCGAGCGTGATATTGATGCGCCGCACCGAGGTGAGGATGTTGGCGAGGATGCGATGGCCGCGCGGATAGCCGGGGACCTCGTCGAACAGCACCGCCTTGTTGCCGATCTGGCGCTGATAGATGTCGACGATGCCGCCGATCTCCTTCTCGCGCTCGGCGCCTTTGATGTTCTGGACTTCACCGGCAGCGCGCAATTGCGCAAGCCACGAGCGCAGATCCCGCCGTTCCGCCCCAGCCGGTCTCTTCGTCGCCCGAGTCTTGACGGCCGTATCCATGCGCCGCTCCGTAGCTCCGTAGGGTGGGTTAGCCGCGAAGCGGCGTAACCCGCCGCCCCTGATTGACAGGTTTTTCGCTATGCTCCACCCATCCTACGAGCGAGGGACTTACAAATCCAGCACCAGCCGCTCGGTCTTGCAGCCGGCGCAGCAGATCATGACTTTGGTGTTGGAGGCCTGTTCTGCTTCGCTGAGCACCAAATCGCGGTGCTCCGGAATGCCGGAAATGACGCGCGTTTCGCAGGCGCCGCAGATGCCGAGCTCGCAGGAATAATCGACATCGACGCCGGCGTCGAACAGCACCTCGAGGATTTTTTTGCCCTCGGGGATGAAGTACTCCTGGCGGGAGCGCGCCAGCTCGACCCAGAAGCCGCCGGTGGTCGCCGCCTCGGCCTTCGGTGTGAAATATTCGACATGCACAAGATCGCGCGGTCGATTCGCCGCCGCCGCCTCGAATGCCGTGAGCATCGGCTTAGGTCCGCAGCAATAAAGGTGCGCGTTCGGCGGCGCGGCGCCGACCAGGGCGGCAAGATCGAGAAAATTGCCGCCGGCTTCATCGTCAAAATGCAAGTGCACCGACCGTTGGTCGAATTTCTCCAGTTCTTCGCGAAACGCCATGTCGGGTCGCGATTGGCACGAATAGTACAGCTTCCACGAGCGGTTGAGCGCGGCAAGCCGCTGCACCATGCACCAGATCGGCGTGATGCCGATGCCGCCGGCGACGAGGACGACGTGCTCGGCATCCTCGACGAGGGCGAAATTGTTGCGCGGCGGACTGATCTTGATCTCGTCCCCGGCCCGCAATTCGTCGAAGATGTAGCGCGAGCCGCCGCGGCTTGCCGCGTCGCGCTTCACCCCGACGGTGTAGCTCTCGGGATCGGCGCCGGGAACGGTCAGCGAAAATTGCCGGATGAATCCCTTCGGAAGATGCAAATCGATATGGGCGCCCGGCGTGTAGGCCGGCAGCCGCGCACCGTCGAGACGGCGGAACGTGTAAAGGTTCGTATCCCGGGCCGCGGCCTTGATGTCCGTCACCCGAACGTCGATCAGACCCGCTTCTGACGCCGTCTCAGGCGCTGGGGTTCCGTCGGCGGCAGATGCTGTGGCGAGCGTATCCATGTGAGCCATAGATAGGCGGCGGAGGTGGGCTTTCGCAACGTTATTTCCGTCGCCCTGAGATGCGAGCGGAGCGAGCCTCGAATGGCGGCGGCTCGGGCCGTGCATCCTTCGAGGGCCGCTTCGCGGCCGCCTCGGGATGACGGTCAGATGTTGCCACAGCGACGCTTTCCAAATATTCCGCGAACGCGCGCCCGATCATCACCACGACAGGGCCCGACGGCGTCTCGGCCGCAAGCCGCGCCGGCAGATCGGCGATCGTGCTGCTGATAACGCGCTCGTCGGCGCGCGTCGCATGTTCGACCGCGACGGCGGGCGTTGCGGGATCGAGCCCGGCTTTCACCGCATTGCGCGACGAGGTCGGGCAGCGTCTTCGTCGGCATATAGACGACGGTCGTCACGGCGGGATCGGCGAGGCTTACATAGTCGATATCGGCCGGCAGCTTTCCGTCGCCGCCATGGCCGGTGATGTATTGCACGCGGCGGGCCTTGCCGCGGCGCGTCAGCGAAACCAGCAGGCGGCTCGCGGCGCCTTGCGCCGTGGTGATGCCGGGCACGACTTCGACCGCGATGCCGGCGGCACGGCATGCTGCGATTTCCTCGTCGGCGCGGCCGAAGATCATCGGGTCGCCGCCCTTGAGCCGCACCACGCGCCGGCCGGCCTTGGCGAGCGAGACCATCAGCGCGTTGATGTCGTCCTGGCGGCACGACGGCCCATGGCCGGTTTTGCCGACCAGCATTTTCTTCGCTTCGCGGCGGGCGAAATCGAGAATGTCCGCCGACACCAGATCGTCGAACAGGATCACGTCGGCCGATTGCAGCGCGCGCACGGCGCGCAGCGTCAGCAATTCCGGATCGCCGGGGCCGGCGCCGACCAGGAGGACCGAGCCGGCTTGCCGGCGCCAGCCGCCGGCGCCAGCAGCGCATCGAGATCGGCGTCGGTCGGCGTCGCGGTCCGGCGCGGCCAGCGCGCGCGCGGTGAATTTTTCCCAAAAATTGCGGCGGCCGCGGAACGGCAGCGCGAGCGCCTGCACGCGCGGCCGCCAAGCTCGCGCAGCCGCCGCCCAGCGGGCAAAGCCCTTCGGGATCAGCGCTTCGATCTTGGCGCGGATCGCCTGGCCGAACACCGGCGACGCGCCGTCGGTCGAAATGCCGATGACAAGCGGCGAGCGGTTGACGATGGCGCCGAAGGCAAAATCGCAAAACGCCGGCCGGTCGATGACGTTGACCGGCACGCCGGCCGCGCGCGCGGCGGCGGCGAAACGCGCAGCCTCTTGATCGTCGGCGCAGTCGGCAACGGCGATGGCGGCGCCGGCGAGATCAGCGGCCGTCCAACAGCGGTCATGAACCGCTATTGCGCCGTCGCGGCGGCGCCGCGGCGAGTGCGAGCATGTCCGCCTCGGCGTCGGGCGCGAAAACATCGACCCGGGCGCCGGCGGCCGAGAGCAGCTCGGCCTTCCAGGCCGCAGCTTGCGCTGCCGCCCGCGACAACGACGCGCTTGCCCTCGAGCGCGAAGAACGCCGGCAGCCGCGACAACGGCCCCGATGCGGCTTGTACGGATTTCAGCAGGCGTGCGGCTCATTGGGATGGCTTTACTGGCTGTTGGCTGCTCGCCTTAGGAGCATGGTCGTAGATAGAATTTTTTTTCTAACGGCAATTCTACAGGAGCATTTTGGAACAATAATATCTCACAATCGCCCTTTGTAATGAAATCCTCTAAAGGCGCCTCCGTTTGCGGAAAGCCTGCTTTCCAAGACATCGGGCTTTGACTTGGTCTGTTCATGGGCTGGCCTACTCCGATTCAAACCGCGTGCCACGCCGGCCCTTCGCTAGGACTTCCAAGTCCTTTCAATAAGTTGCAGCCCCAGGGGGAGGCGCGTCGGCGTAGCCGGGCCCGGCGTCCCCCGCAGAACGGCGCCATTTTGGGCACAGACGCCAAAAACTTGGCGGGCGCCCGACGGGATTCCGCCGGGCGCCCTTAGTTTCACGTCAGCCGGTCTATAAGCCGGGTTCTGGATGGCGCGCGGACAGTGTCCGCACACGTGACGGCCATTCCTCTGGGACGCCGGTTACCCGGCGCCTCCAGCAACCTACCCGGACAGCAGGATCCGGACACGATCCCGAAGCTGCTCCGCGCTTTCGCGCGGAAAACTTCGCGCCGCCCCTATTCGGTCTTGCTCCCGGTGGGGTTTGCCGTGCCGCCGGCGTTACCGCCGGCGCGGTGCGCTCTTACCGCACCGTTTCACCCTTGCCGCGGTTTACGCAACGCGCCGCGGCGGTCTGTTCTCTGTGGCACTTTCCCTAGGCTCGCGCCCGCCGGATGTTATCCGGCACCGCTTGTCCACGGAGCCCGGACTTTCCTCCCCGGCAAACCCTTCCCCGACCCTCCCCCGCGTGCGGGGGAGGGAAGGGTGGCGGCCGGAGCGGCCGTCCGACCGACTGACAGAAAGAGGGATGGGGACGTTGGCCGCCGCCGTCAAGAGGCGACAGTCAAGGGCGCGACGAGGCGTTGCAGATTGCGCGCTCGCGCGGCGATCGTCCTGGGCTGGCCGCGATCGGCCAGCAGGTCCCGCAATGTGATGCGGGTGGACTTCGTCACCGACGCCGTCGACCCGTGCCGGGCGGAAATGGCGCTGGAAGGCCGCTACGGCGTCGTGCGTCGTGGAATCGATAATGGCCGCTGACTGCGACGCCGTAGCCATATTCGCGCAACTGCTCCTGCAGCGCGGCGACCGCATCGCCGCGGTCGCCAAGCGTCAGCAGCTGGCCGTCCTCGGTGATCGGCGCCGGCTTCACCCAGTGGCCGACGGCCGGAATCGTAGAGCGTGCGCCAGGGAAATTTTTCGCCGGGATCCTGCTTGCGCGACGGCGCGACGTCGGAATGCGCCAATACCCGGGCCGGCGGAATGGTGTTGCGGGTCTGGATGCTGCGGCAGAGCGTGGTCACCGCCGCGATTTGGCGTACCGGAAAATCAGGATAACCGTGGTCGTGACCGGGATTGGCGATCTCGATGCCGATCGAGCAGGAATTGATGTCGGTCTCGCCGGCCCAAACGGCCCTCCCGGCATGCCAAGCGCGGCGGCTTTCCTGCACCATTTGAATGATGCGACCGTCCTCGAACACGAAGTAGTGGGCTGAAACCTCGCTGCCCAGCGTGCGCAGCAGTTCCAGGGCTGCGTTGGCGTCCGGCATGCCGGTGTAGTGCAGCACGATCATGTCCGCGCGCCGGCCGTCCGCGCGCTCGCCATAACTCGGCGACGGCATGACTTCGGCGACGACGCAGGAGTCCGGCTCAAACGCAACAGGACGCGACATAACTCGACTGTAGGTTAACGCCGGTGGCCCACAAGCCGATTTGCGCATGCGGTCCGCCGAATCCGAAAAAAGACGCGGCACGTTGCACGCGAGCAACGCTGGCGGGCCATGCGGGTGCAGCGGGGTGGCACCGAGGGCAACAGCCGGAACCGCGGTCAAATGCTTTGCTTCGCCAAGGCGCTTTGGCGCAAGACTTCAACCTTTCCTTAAGCTTGCCCCGCACTAATCGGAATCGAGCGAAGTTGCGCGATCCGCTCGGCTTGGTCCGTTGACGCCTATATAATCCCATGGTAGCCCAGGAATTCCCATCAATCCTTGCGCCTTCCGGGTTGGGCCGGAGCGTTTTGCGAGAGGATTGCCAGGGCAGTCAGTCGCGGGTGTCGGGCCAGCCGCTCGACGGGGGGCGAGATGGACCGCTTTGTGTCCCACTACCTGCTCCGTCTGGATGCCAAGGGGAGAGTATCGGTGCCGGCAGCATTTCGCGCAGTGCTCGCGCGCGACGGCTTCGATGGCCTCTATTGCTATCCCGCCCTCGACCGGCCGGCGCTCGATGCCGGGGGCAATGCGCTGCTGGCGGAGATCGAGGCGCTGATTGCGGGCTTCTCACCGTATTCGGACCAGCGCGAGCAGTTCTCGCTGGCGCTCTACGGCACGAGCGAGACCCTGAAGATCGATGGCGAAGGCCGCGTGGTGCTCACCGACACGCTCAAGGCGCATGCGGGGATCACCGATACGCTCATCTTCGCGGGCCTCGGTCACAAATTGCGAATCTGGGAGCCCGGCCGCTTTCGCGCGGAACTCGCGGAGGCCACCGAAAAGGTCCGCGCCTTCAGGCAGGCGCTGGGATCCCGGGTAACGGCGGCAAAACCGCTCGGAGCACGGGAATGATAACGGGCAGCGACAGCGGTGCTGTCGCTGGCGGACTGGCCCGTCACATTCCCGTGCTCGCCCGCTCCGCCGTCGCGTGGCTCGGCGTGCATAGCAACGGACTTTACGTCGATGCTACGTTCGGCGCCGGCGGCTATTCGCGCGCGATCCTGGAAACACCCGGCGCGCGCGTCATTGGCATCGATCGGGATCAGAGCGCGATCGCACAAGGCGCGGGCCTCGTCGAGGCGGCACACGGCCGGCTCGTTCTGGTCGAGGATCGCTTCTCGAATCTAGAAGCAATCATCGGGAGCGAGGGTGCTGCGGCGGTCGATGGGGTGGTGTTCGACCTCGGCGTTTCGTCGATGCAGCTTGACGAGGCGGCCCGCGGGTTTTCGTTTCGGCTCGACGGTTCGCTCGACATGCGCATGGGGCGCGACGGCCCCAGTGCGGCGGACGTAGTCGCCCGCGCCAGCGAACGCGATCTCACCGCGATCATCGCCACATTGGGCGAAGAGCGTCACGCCCGGGCGGTCGCGCGGGCGATCGTCAGGGCACGGGACGTCCATGCGATCGCCTCGACGAAGGCGCTCGCCGACATCGTCGCGCGGGTTGTGCACGCGCGCGAAGGCGCAATCCATCCAGCGACCCGCACCTTCCAGGCGCTACGGATTTTCGTCAACGACGAGCTTGCTGAATTGGCGCGCGGCCTGGTCGCCGCCGAGCGCGTGCTCACGCCCTCGGGGCGTCTGGTCGCGGTCGCCTTCCACTCGCTCGAAGACCGTATCGTCAAGAGCTTCCTCGCCGAGCGCAGCCGCACGCCCGCGCCCTCGCGCCATCGTCCTGACGTCGCGGTGCCGACGCCTACCTTCCGTGCGCTGACGCGGCGGCCGGAAACCGCGGACGAAACCGAGATTACGGCTAATCCGCGGGCGCGCTCGGCGAAGCTGCGCGCCGCCGAACGCAGCGACGCGGCGCCGCGTCCGGGAACAATCGACAATCTGCTGCCGCAGTTGCCCTCGCTCGCCTCCGTCATGCGGGGGCGGCCATGATCCTGCGGATCCTTAATCTCATCGTGATCGGCGCGCTCGTGCTCGCCGCCGCCTATGTCTATCGGATCAAGTTCGACGCCACCGTCCAGGCCGAGCGCCTTGCCAAGCTTCGCGGCGAGGTGCGGCGCGATCGCGACAAGATCGCAGCATTGCGCGCCGAATGGGGGCAGCTCGACAATCCGGCACGCATCGAGGCGCTGGCCAAGCGTTTTCTAAAGCTCAAGCCGGTCGTGCCGACCCAATTCGATCCGCTCGATCACTTGCCTGATCGTCCGCCGCAATATTTGCGAGCTGACAGCAAGGATCCGATTGGCGGCATGATCGAAAATCTAGAGGAGCCGGTGACGGTGACCGGCAGCACCCCGGCTGCGGCCGCGGTCCCGTCCAACCCTCCCAGTGATGATCCGGCACAAACGCCGGCGGCGATTGACGCAAAGGCCGCCGCCGCGGTCGGGGGCCACTGAACCGATGAGCGTAACAGCGGATACCGTAGCGTTTGAACAAGTCCCCCCGCAGCCGGCGGAGCCTTGGCGGCGGCGGCTTTTGCGCGGCTTGCTCTATGGCAGCAAGATCGACCGCAGCGCCAAAGCCCGCGCGCGCGTGGGATTGGCAATCCTCGCCTTTGTCGGCGTCTACGCCATCATCGCCGCGCGCCTTGTCATGTTTGCCGTCGTGTCCGATAGCCGTATCGTGCACCGCGTCGGCTCGGGCGACGCTCTGGCGACGGCGCGTCCGGACATCCTCGATCGGAATGGCGAGGTCTTGGCGACCGATGTGCGCGTGCCGTCGCTCTATGGCGAACCGCGCCGGCTCATCGACGTCGACGAGGCCGTCGAACTGCTTACTGCCGACGTGCCGGATCTTGACGCGACCGAGCTGCGCGAACGGCTCTCGTCCAAACGCGGCTTCGTCTGGCTCAAACGCGACATCACAGCCGAGCAGCAGCGCGAAATCTACCGTCAGGGCCTGCCAGGCATCGGCTTCTTGAACGAGAACAAGCGCACATACCCTAACGGCCCGGAAGTTTCGCATCTCATCGGCCACGTCAACATCGACAACCAGGGCATCGCCGGCATCGAGAAGTGGCTCGACGGCCATGGGCTCGCCGCGCTGCATATGGCGGGGCTTGCCACCGACCGGCTGCAAAACCCGGTCGAGCTTGCCGTCGACTTGCGCGTGCAGCACGCGTTGCGCGACGAGCTCGTCGCCGCGCGCGCCAAATTCAGCACCATCGCGGCTGCCGGTCTCGTCCTCAACGTCCGCACCGGCGAAATCGTCGCCATGGTCTCGGAACCGGACTACGACCCGAACAATCCGCACGAGGCGCTCGATCCGACCCGCATCAATCGCCTGACCACCGGCGTCTATGAGATGGGCTCGACCTTCAAAGCGTTCACTGTCGCCATGGCACTCGACTCCGGCAAGGCCACGTTGAAATCCACCTTCGACGCCCACAACCCGATGCACTACGGCAAGTTCGACATTCACGATTTCGAGCCGATGCAGCGGGCGCTGTCAGTGCCGGAAATCTTCACCTATTCGTCGAATATCGGCGCGGCGCATATTGCGATGGCGGTCGGCATCGATGGGCACAAAGCGTTTCTGAAAAAATTGGGCCAGCTCGATCGCCTGCACACGGAATTGCCGGAAAGCGCCGAGCCGATCGTGCCTAAGCGCTGGGGCGAGCTCAACACCATTACCATCGCTTTTGGGCATGGTCTCTCGGTCGCGCCATTGCAGGCCGTGATGGGCGTCGCAGCGTTGATGAACGGCGGCATCCTGATCCCGCCGACCTTCCTCAAGCGAACCGAAGCCGAGGCAGAGGCGCTCGGCAAGCGCGTCATCAAACCCGAAACCAGCGCCATCATGCGCTATCTGATGCGGCTCAATGTCGAGAAAGGCACAGCCGCGAAGGCCGACGTGCCGGGCTACTACATCGGCGGCAAAACCGGAACGGCGGACAAAGTGGTTTTCGGCCGCTATTCCAAGACCAAGGTGTTGACCGACTTCATCGCGGTGTTGCCGGCCGATCAGCCACGTTATCTGATTCTGATCATGCTCGACGAACCGCACGCAACGCCGGAGACGCACGGCTTCAAAACGTCAGGCTGGAACGCCGTGCCGACCGGTGGCGCCGTGGTCGCGCGGATCGCGCCGCTCCTCGGCATCGAACCGCGCATGGACCTGCCCACGGCCGAACACCTGATACTGGCTTCCGCCAAGGAAAGCAGGTAAGGCGAAGCCGCACGTCGACCGGGCTGCCATGAAGCTTCGCGAGATTCTGCCCCCTGACGCCGAATTCGATCCACGCCATGCCGGCCGCGAGATCGGCGGGGTGACGGCGGACAGCCGTTCGATCAAAAGCGGTGATGTGTTCGTCGCGATTGCCGGTAACAAGAGCGACGGTTTGCGCTTTATCGCGCCGGCCATCGCCGCCGGCGCCGCCGCGATCCTTTCCGAACGGCCGCCAACGGCGCCGCTGCCGGAAAACGTCGCCTTCGTGAGGGTCGGCAATGTGCGGCGGGCGCTCGCGTTTGCGGCTGCAAAATTCTATCCGCGACAGCCGCGTACCATCGCTGCCGTCACCGGCACGAGTGGAAAAACCTCGGTCGCGGCCTTTACCCGGCAGATTTGGACGGCGCTCGGTCACCGCGCCGCCAGCATCGGCACCATCGGCGTCGTTTCACCGAGCGGCGAGACCTACGGCTCGCTGACGACGCCGGACCCCGTCGCGCTGCACCGTTCGATCGATCAACTCGCGGCCGGCGGCGTCACCCATCTTGCGATCGAGGCGTCATCCCACGGTCTCGACCAGTACCGGCTCGACGGCTTGCGCATCGCCGCGGGCGGGTTCACCAACATCACGCGGGATCATCTCGACTATCACCCGAGTTTCGAAGCGTACTTTGCCGCCAAGCTGCGGCTGTTCGAGGCGCTGGTCGAGCACGGCGGCGCCGCCGTCGTCGATGCCGACCACGAGCACGCCACGGCGGTGATCGCTGCCGCCGCAGCGCGCGATTTGTCGATCGTCAGCGTCGGACGCAAGGGAACGAGCATCCGGCTCGTCGGGTGCGCCATCGATGGATTTGCTCAGACGCTGCGGCTCGAACACGGCGGCAAAGACATTCGCGTACGATTGCCCCTGGTCGGTGAGTTCCAGATCGAGAATGCGCTGGTCGCTGCCGGGCTTGCCATCGCGACTGGCGGCAATCCCGCACAGGTATTCCCAGCCCTTGAGAAGCTGGAGGGCGCAAAGGGCCGGCTCGAGCTTGTCGGCACACATCGCCGTGCGCCGATCTTTGTCGACTATGCGCACAAGCCCGACGCGCTCGCCAAAGCCCTCGATGCGCTGCGACCTTATGTGACCGGGAGACTCGTGGTGGTGTTCGGCGCCGGCGGCGACCGTGATCGCGGCAAGCGGCCGCTGATGGGCGAGGTTGCCGTGGCCAAGGCCGACCACGTCATCGTCACCGATGACAATCCGCGCGGCGAGGATGCCGCCGCGATTCGCGCCGCGATCATCGCGGCGGCGCGCGGCGCCGCCGAGATCGGCGATCGGCGTGCCGCGATCCATTCCGCCGTCGCCGATCTTCGTCCCGGCGACGTCCTGCTGATCGCCGGCAAGGGCCACGAAACCGGCCAAATCATCGGCGACCGCATCCTGCCGTTCAGCGACCACGAGGCGGTCGCCGCGGCACTCAAGGAGCTTGCCGCATGACGGCCCGGGTTCAGGCTTTTTTCCGCAGCCGCGCCGCCTTGCGCAGCGTGTCGTTGATACGGCGCTGCCAGCCGGCGCCGCGTTTGCGAAAGTGCTCGATAACGTCCCGATCGAGCCGCAGCGATACCAGCTTCTTAGTCGGCTCCTTCTGCGGACCGCGGGTGCGAAGATACCGGGCGACGAACTCGGGATGGACCTCGGCCGCCGGACGCATTTTGGCGAAATCTTCATCCGTCAGTTCGCGTGCATCCGGATCGTTGGCGATCCCGCGCTTGATCTCGGCGTCTTCTTCATCCGTCATTGTTTCTAGTAGACGCAGCGCTTTACGGCGGGCCACGCGCCAAGCGTTATCGGCTGCCTTTGACATATTTCCTCACGTCGCTTTTCTCCGCCTTCCGCAGGCTGATGATCCGGGTTTGCTTGCCACGCGAGGTGTAAGTAAGAACATACAGACCCGGACCAATAAAGCCGATAGCGACCTCACGCAGTTCTCCGTAATCCTCCCGATCGTCAACGAACAAAAATACGGTCTCCCACTCAAAATGATGGGCCGCGGTGAAGTCGATCTTATGATGGCGGAGTATGTCGCGCTTGTCCTCATCCCAAACATAGGGACGGCTCGATTCCACGGCTCCCAAAGGAGCGTAAAATCAATTTTATGCCAACTTATTTGTAGATACAATCTGAGGCCAATTGGTGTAAATAAATGACCGCGCGCGCGCTGTGGACCCTCGAGGCAATGGCGGCGGCGATGGGCGCCGCACGGCAAGGCGCGTTGCCGCAATCGATATCTGGAATCTCGATCGACAGCCGCACGATTGGTCCGGGCGATGCGTTTTTTGCTCTCAGCGACCGCCGCGACGGCCATGCATTCGTTACCGACGCGCTTGCGGCCAAAGCCGGGCTAGCGGTCGTTGCGGCCGGCCGCCGCGGCGAGTTTCCCAACGACGCGCCGCTGCTGGTCGTGCCGGACGTGCTCGCGGCTTTGCGCGATCTTGCGGCTGCCGCCCGCGCCCGCACCCGCGCTAAGGTGATCGGCGTCACCGGCTCTGTCGGCAAGACCGGAACCAAGGAGGCGTTGCGGCTGGCGCTGACAAAAGATGGTGAGACGCATGCTTCTGTAGCGTCCTATAACAATCATTGGGGCGTGCCGCTGTCGCTCGCGCGCTGTCCGGCGAGCGCGCATTACGCCGTGCTGGAAATGGGTATGAACCATGCCGGCGAGATCGAACCGCTGTCGCGCCTGGCGCGCCCCCATGTCGCGATCATCACAACGATCGCGCCGGTGCATCTCGAATTCTTCGGGACGCTGACAAAGATTGCCGACGCGAAAGCGGAAATATTTCTCGGCCTCGAGGCGGGCGGGGCCGCGGTGCTCAACCGAGATATCGCGCAATTCGCGCATCTCAAGCGCCGGGCCAAGGCGGCTGGCGTCGCGCGCATCGTGTCATTCGGTGAGCATGAGACGGCCGACGCACGCCTCATCAAATCCTGGTTGCATCCGCACTGCTCGACTGTCGAGGCGCAAATCCTCGGCACCGACCATCACCTATAAGCTCGGCGCGGCGGGGCGCCACCTTATCGGCAATTCGTTGGCGGTTCTGGCGACGGTGGTCATGGTGGGCGCCGACCTCGCGCTCGGCGGCGCTGGCGTTGGCGGAGCTTAAGCCCGTCTCCGGCCGTGGCGCGCCCATTGAGATCGAGCCTGCCGGCGGACCGGCGCTCGTTCTCGACGAGAGTTATAACGCCAATCCGGCTTCCGTCGTCGCCGCGCTCGCTTTGCTGGGCCAAGCGCCGCTAGGGCCGCAGGGGCGGCGCATCGCCGTCCTCGGCGACATGCTGGAACTTGGGCCGCGCGGTCCGGCGCTGCATCGCGGTCTCCTTGCGCCCGTGCTCGCCAACGCCGTCGATCTGGTGTTCTGTTGCGGCCCGCTGATGCGCAACCTGTGGAAGGCTCTTCCCGCGAGCCGCCGCGGCGGCTATGCAGAGGACTCCGCCGCGCTCGAAGCGCACGTGCTGTCTGCCATCCATGCTGGTGATGTCGTGATGGTGAAGGGCTCGCTTGGCTCGCGTATGGCTTCCGTCGTCAAGGCGCTGCAGCGGGTGTATCCGCGCCACGGCGGCCGTGAAGATCACGCACTCGAAGACGCATCCGCGCAAGGTTGATGCAATGCTCTACTGGCTGGTCGATCTGTCGGACAGGCTTTCGGTCCTCAACGTGTTTCGCTACATCACGTTCCGGACCGGCGGCGCGGTCATCACCGCGCTGATTTTCGTGTTCCTGTTCGGGCAGTTCATCATCGATCGGCTGCGGCTGTTCCAGGGCAAAGGTCAGCCGATCCGTTTGGACGGCCCGAAATCGCACATTGTCGCCAAAGCCGGCACCCCGACGATGGGCGGGCTGATGATCCTGTCCGGCATGCTTGTCTCGACGCTGCTATGGGCCAATCCCGCCAATCCCTACGTTTGGGTGGTGCTCTGTGTCACGCTCGGCTTCGGCTTTGTCGGCTTCTATGACGATTATCTGAAAGTCAAAAAACAGACGCACGATGGGTTTTCTGGCCGCACGCGATTGGGCATCGAAGCGCTCATTGCCGGGTTCGCTTGCGTGGTGCTGGTCGAGCTCGGCCACGTGCCATTTTCGACCTCGCTGGTGTTTCCGTTCTTCAAGGATCTTGTTTTGAATTTCAGCTGGTTCTTCGTGTTCTTCGCGGTTTTCATCATCGTCGGCGCCGGCAACGCGGTGAACCTGACCGACGGTCTCGACGGCCTCGCCATTGTTCCAGTCATGATTGCCGCGGCAAGTTTCGGGATGATCGCCTACCTCAGCGGCAACGCCGTCTTCGCCGACTATCTGCAGATCCATTATGTCGCCGGCACTGGCGAGCTTGCGGTGCTGTGCGGCGCCGTGCTGGGCGCAGGCCTCGGTTTCCTTTGGTTCAACGCGCCGCCCGCCTCGATCTTCATGGGGGATACCGGCTCGCTGGCGCTCGGTGGCATGATCGGCGCCGTCGCAGTCGCCACCAAGCACGAGATCGTGCTCGCCGTCATCGGCGGCCTGTTCGTGCTCGAAGCGGTGTCCGTCATTGTGCAGGTGGTGTCGTTCAAGCTCACCGGAAAGCGCGTCTTCAAGATGGCGCCGATCCACCATCATTTCGAGCAGCTCGGCTGGACCGAGCCGCAGATCGTCATTCGCTTCTGGATTGTCTCGGTCGTCCTCGCGCTGGCGGGGTTGTCGACGTTGAAGCTGAGGTAATTGCGTCGTGATCCCGGTCACGACCTTCGCCGGCAAAAAGGTCGCGGTATTCGGGCTGGGCGGCTCGGGACTGGCGAGTGCGAGCGCGCTGCTCGCCGGCGGGGCCGATGTCATTGCCTTCGATGACGACGCGCAAAGCGTCGCCAACGCCAATGCGGCCGGCATTCCCACTGCCGATTTGCACACTGTCGAGTGGTCGCGGATCGCCGCCTTGGTGCTCGCGCCCGGCGTTCCGCTGACGCATCCGACGCCGCACTGGACCGTCGAACCGGCGCGCAAGGCCGGAGTCGAGGTCATCGGCGACATCGAATTATTCTGCCGCGAGCGGCGGCAACTTGCGGCCTCGTCGCCCTTCGTCGCCATCACCGGCACCAACGGCAAATCGACGACGACGGCGCTCGTCGCGCACCTCATGGTATCGGCCGGCTTCGATGCCCAGCTCGGCGGCAATATCGGCACTGCGATCCTGTCGCTGGAGCCGCCGGCGGACGGACGCGTCCACATCATCGAATGCTCCTCCTACCAGATCGATCTTGCTCCCTCGCTCGATCCGTCGATCGGCATTCTGATCAATCTCAGCGCGGATCATCTCGATCGTCACGGCACGATGGCGAACTATGTGGCGGTCAAGGAGCGGTTGGTCGCCGGCGTGCAGCTGCACGGCGCGGCCATCGTCGGCGTCGATGACGAGTGGTGCCGCGCGATTGCCGGTCGGATCGAACAGGCGGGCAAGCGCGTGGTGCGGGTTTCCGCCACCCGGGAACTGAGCAACGGAATTTACGTCGCGGGTGGGCGCATCATGCGTGCCGCGCCTCCTCCCTCCCCTTCCGCGCGAGCGGGGGAGGCTAGGGAAGGGGTTTCGCCGGTTGCCGAACTCGCCGGCATCGGCTCACTGCGCGGACTGCACAACGCGCAGAATGCCGCCTGCGCCACGGCCGCGGCGCTTGCGCTTGGCCTCGAGCCGGCCGCCATCCAGGCGGGCTTGCGGTCCTTTCCGGGGCTCGCCCATCGCATGGAGGAAGTCGGGCGGCGCGGCGCCATTCTCTTCGTCAACGATTCCAAGGCCACCAACGCCGAGTTGGCGGCGCAGGCGCTCGCCTGCTTCACCGATATTTTTTGGATCGCCGGCGGCAAACCGAAGACCGGCGGCATCGAATCGCTGCGAAAATTCTTCCCGCGCATCCGCAAGGCGTACCTGATTGGCGAGGCGGCGGATGAATTCGCAGCAACGCTGGCGGCCGATGTGCCGCACGAGATCACCGGAACGCTCGACAAGGCGCTCGTGGCCGCCGCCCGAGATGCCGAAGCCTCCGCGGCGCCGGAGCCTGTCGTGCTGCTCTCGCCGGCCTGCGCCTCGTTCGATCAATACCGCAATTTCGAAATCCGCGGCGCGGCGTTCCGCGATCTCGTGTGCGCGCTCCCCGGCGTGATCGCGAAGTAGTTCAGCTCTTCATCGGCGGGTAATCGCGCGAAAACACCGGCTGTTGCAAAAACCATTTCGGGTCGGAAGGCCCGAATTGGCTGACCTTGCGATATGTCTTGATCGTGCGATTGACGGTCTTGCCGTCCTGCTTCTCGACCCGGCGCAGGAAGACGTCGATCACCGCATTGCCGTGGTCGTCGAAGCTGATCGGGCCTCGTGGCGTATCGGTGAGTGAGACCGCGCGCACCGCCTTGCTGAATTTTTCCGGATCGTCCGATTTGCCGCCGGTGTTCGCCAACGCCGCCTCGACGACTGCCCATCGACGTAGAAGCACGCAGCGTAATGCCCGATATGGACCTCGCCGCCGTAGTTCTTGCGCATCGCCGCGATGAAGCGATGATTGGCCTCGGTATCCTGGTCGAGTGAATAGGGATTGGTGTTGATCAGGCCTACGGCCTCGTCGCCGAAGGCGCCGACGATGGTGTCGTCAGCGACGGTTGATCCGCCGGCCAGAGGCTGCGTCAGGCCAAGCGAGCGCGCCTGCTTGGTGAACTTGAGCGGATTGGAGCCTGCCAGGACTTCGCAAACCACGTCGCAGTCGGAAATCTGCGCGATATAGGACGCATAGTCGGCCGTATTGAGCGGCGACCATAATTTCTTGATCACTTGGCCGCCGCCGTCTTCGAGCACGCGCTGGAAGCCGCCGACCTGCTCGTAACCGAAGGCAAAATCGTCGCCCATGGTGATCGCGCGCTTCAGCTTCATATCCTTGAGCACGTAGTCGGCGAGCGGATAAAGGCATTGGGCGGACGTGTACGAGGTGCGCGTCAGATAATCGTTGCCCCTGCGCTGCGTGACGTCTTCAGCGCCGGCGAATGCCAGGGTCGGCACCTTCTGTTGCGCCAGATAGTCGACGGTCGCGAGAAGCTCGAAGGCTGCGAACGGGCCCAGCACGATATCGACGTGGTCGCGCTCCACCAGCTCTTGCGCCTTGTTTTTGGCGCCGGCGGGATTGCCGCCGGTATCGGCGACCAGAAGATCGATCTTGCGGCCTGAAAGGGTGAAATCCTTATCCTTCAAGAAGGCCGTGATGCCTTCCTCGGCGTGAATTCCCCCGGCCGCGAGCGGGCCGGTCTTCACCGTCAACAAGCCGATCTTCAGGGGCGCGTTCTGCGCAATCGCCGGCAGCGGGAACGTCAAAGCGCCCGCCGCCGCAGCGGTGCTTTTCATGAATTTTCGGCGGCTGAGTGTTCGCATGACGTTCCTCTCATCGCGCTCCTGTGTTATGGCGCGCGCTTGCGATATTTTGCACAGGGCTGGTGCAACGAGGCAATGTCCCACTGATGCAAAACGTCACAGTCAACGTATTTCCGGGCGGCTTCAACTGGCCCCTTTACGTTGCCCAACATACCGGCTTGTTGGCGCGCCATGGCATTCGCGTGGACGTGCAGGAGACCCCGAACTCTGTCGCACAGATGACCGCACTGTCAAACGGCGATTGCGATATTGCCATGACGGCGATCGACAATATTGTCGCTTATGCCGAAGGGCAGGGCGAAGCCCCGATCGGCCCGCAGCCGGACTTCTTCGCCTTTATGGGCAGCGACACCGGATTTCTGAACCTCGTCGCCACCGCCGGGATCGCGTCGGTCGCCGCGCTGAAAGGCAAAACAGTGTCGGTCGATGCGATGACGACCGGCTATGCCTTCGTGCTGTTCGAGATGCTGCGCCGCCATGGTCTCGCGCCGGGCGATTATAATGCCGTCAAGGTCGGCGGCACGGCGCAGCGCTGGCAGGCGCTGCGCGAACGCAAGCAGGACGCGACGCTGCTGTCGACGCCCTACAATATCCTTGCGAAAGCGGCGGGGTTTTCGCAACTCGCACGCGGCATCGCCGTGCTCGGCCGCTATCAGGGCAATGTCGGTGCAGCGCGCCGGTCCTGGGTGAGCGCGAACCAGGACGCCGTGATCGGCTATATCCGCGCCTATGTCGCCGCCGTCGCCTGGCTTTATGACCGCGCCAACCGTGACGAGGCGGTCAGGATTTTGCGCCAACAGCTGCCGCACATGACGCCAGAGCTGGCTGCCCAGACTTATGACGAATTGCTCGATCCCACGGACGGCTTCTGCCGCGACGGCAAGATTGATCTTGCGGGTGTGCAAACCGTTCTTGAACTGCGCAGCCGTTACGCCCAGCCCGCCAAGCCGTTGAGCGATCCGGCCCGATATTTCGACGATTCCTTTCGCCGGGCAGCATTGGGGTGAGGGTTTCCGTTCGTCATCCGGCCAAATCGTCTTAATCCCCTGGAAACCATGGCGGGGGCACGACTAGGCGGGGACTTCTCTTCGGGGAGGGCCATGGCCTCGCGCGCGCAACCCACGCCCTTCAGCGAATGGTGGTGGACCGTCGACCGGCTGACGCTGGCTGCGCTCGGCGCGCTGATGCTTGGCGGCATCGTGCTGTGCCTTGCAGCGAGTCCGCCGGTTGCCGCGCGCATCGGCCTCGACCCATTTCATTTCGTCAACCGCCAGGTGCTGTTCCTCATTCCGGCCGCCGGCGTCTTGATCGCCACGTCCTTCCTGTCGCCGCGCGAGATCAGGCAGGTTTCGCTCATCGTATTTTTCGTGAGCCTGCTCATGGTCGCCGCGACGCCGTATTTCGGCGCCGAGATCAAGGGTGCGCGGCGCTGGCTGGTGATCCTCGGCGTCAACGTCCAGCCCTCGGAGTTCCTCAAGCCGGCCTTCGTCATCCTGATCGCCTGGCTGTTCGGCGAATCCGCCAAGCGCCCCGAGATGCCGGCCAACACCGTGGCGCTGGTGTTGCTCGTCGTCGTGGTCGCGCTGCTGGTGTTGCAGCCCGATTTTGGCCAGACCATGCTGATCGCGCTCGTTTGGGGCGCGCTGTTTTATATGGCGGGCATGCGTTTCATCTGGGTGATTGGGCTCGCGGCCACAGCGGGTGTCGGCCTGATGACGGCATTTTACACCGTTCCGCATGTGGCGCAGCGTATCAATCGCTTCATCGATCCGACCTCCGGCGATACCTTCAATATCGACATCGCGACCGAATCGTTCGTGCGCGGCGGCTGGTTCGGCCGCGGCCCGGGCGAGGGCACGATCAAGCGCATCTTGCCGGAGGGCCATACCGATTTCGTGTTCGCGGTAGCCGCGGAGGAATTCGGCATCGTGCTCTGCCTCATTCTCGTCGCGCTGTTCGCCTTCATCGTAATCCGGGCGCTGGTGAAGGCGATGCGCAACGACGATCCGTTCATCCGATTTGCGGCCGCGGGCCTCGCGATCCTGTTCGGGCTGCAATCGACCATCAATATGGCGGTCAATCTGCACCTGATGCCGGCCAAGGGAATGACCTTGCCGTTCATCTCCTATGGCGGCTCGTCGCTGATCTCGCTCGCCTACGGCATGGGCATGCTGGTGGCGCTCACCCGCGAGCGGCCGCGCGCGCGGCTCGCCGGCGAAATCGTCATCACCGGAAATCCGGTGTGATGAATGCGGTGGGACGGGCGCTGGTGCTCGTTGCGGCCGGCGGCACCGGCGGTCATCTGTTTCCCGCCGAGGCGCTCGCCGTTGCGCTGGCCAGGCGCGGCATATCTGTCCATCTGGCGACCGATCGGCGCGCGGCCCGTTTCGGCGGCGCATTCGCGGACCAATCCATCCACGTAGTCGCCAGTGAAACCCTGCGGGCGCGTAATCCGCTCGCCTGGTCCAAAACCGCGTTCATGCTTGGCCTCGGTTTGATTCAGGCGCGAGTGCTGATCGGCCGGCTCAAGCCAGCCGCCGTCATCGGTTTCGGCGGCTATCCGACGATCCCGCCGGTCCTGGCGGCGGCTTGGTTCGGCATTCCGAGCCTGATCCACGACGCCAACGCCGTGATCGGGCGGGCCAATCGGCTGCTGGCGCCGCGCGTCACGGCGATTGCCACCACGTTCCCCGATGTATTCGGGGATGCGCCCGTTCTGGCGGCCAAAGCGATCCTGACCGGCAATCCGGTTCGCCCGGCGGTGGTCGCCGCGGCGGCGGCGCCGTATCCGCCGCGGGCCGCTCCCTTGCGGCTTCTCATTTTCGGCGGCAGCCAAGGGGCGCGGATCATGGCCGATATCGTCCCGGCTGCAATCGGACAGCTCGAAGCGGGCCTGCGCGCGCAGCTTGCGATCGTTCAGCAGGCGCGCGAGGAAGATCTGGTCCGCGTGCGCGAGGCCTACGCCAATTGTTCCGTTGTTGCCGAGGTTGCGCCGTTTTTTGCCGATCTGCCGCAGCGCATGGCGGCCAGCCACCTGATCGTGTCGCGTTCCGGCGCTTCGACCGTCGCCGAGCTCGCCGCCATCGGCCGGCCCGCGATCCTGGTGCCACTGCCGCACGCGCTCGATCAGGATCAATTTGCAAATGCCGGCGTTCTGGAACGCGCCGGCGGCGCGATCCGGTTGGTGCAGGGCGCGTTCACACCGGAGCGGCTCGCCGCCGAGATCGCCGCGCTTGCGGCGGCGCCGCAGCGGCTCGCCGCCATGGCGGCGGCGGCAAAGTCCGTCGGCAGACTCGATGCCGCTGACCGGCTCGCCACGCTGGTGCTGCAGGTGGCGGCGCGGGGCGCAAACAAGTAGGTTCGCGCTGCGTGGATTCGAGGCGGGAGTGCCCATGAAATTGCCGCACGACATCGGTCCGGTGCACTTCATCGGCATCGGCGGCATCGGCATGAGCGGCATTGCCGAGGTGCTGGCGAACCTCGGCTATGTGGTCCAGGGCTCCGATCAGTCCGATAGCGCCAACGTCAAAAGGCTGCGCGAGAAAGGCGTCAAGGTCGCGATCGGCCACGCCGCCGAGAATTTGATGGGCGTTCGGGTCGTCGTCGTCTCCTCGGCGATCAAGCACGACAACCCGGAGCTCATTGCGGCGCGGGCGCATCGGCTGCCGGTGGTGCGCCGTGCCGAAATGCTGGCCGAGCTGATGCGGTTGAAAAGCTGCGTCGCCATCGCCGGTACGCACGGCAAGACCACGACGACCTCGATGGTGGCGGCGCTGCTCGACGCCGGCGGTTTGGACCCGACCGTGATCAATGGCGGCATCATCAATGCCTACGGCACCAACGCGCGGCTCGGCGCCGGCGAATGGATGGTGGTCGAGGCCGACGAGTCCGACGGTACCTTTCTCAAGCTGCCGGCCGATATCGCCATCGTCACCAATGTCGATCCCGAGCATCTCGACCACTTCAAGACCTTCGAGGCCGTGCAGGACGCATTTCGCGCCTTTGTCGAGAACGTGCCGTTCTACGGATTTTCAGTGATGTGCACGGACCATCCCGTCGTGCAGAGCCTGGTCGGCCGCATCGAGGATCACCGCATCGTCACCTATGGCGAGAATCCGCAGGCCGACGTGCGGCTGGTCGATGTCTCGCATGCCGGCGGCAGCTCGCTGTTCACCATCCTGTTCCGCGATCGCGCCGGTCATTTCATCCACGAAGTCAAGAATATCGCCTTGCCGATGCCGGGGCGCCACAATGCGCTCAACGCCACCGCCGCAGTCGCGGTCGCCCATGAGCTTGGCATCGGTGACGACGTGATCCGCAATGCGCTCGCCGGCTTTGGCGGCGTGCGGCGGCGCTTCACCCGCACCGGCATGTGGAACGGCGTCACCATCATCGACGATTACGGCCACCATCCGGTCGAGATCGCCGCCGTGCTCAAGGCGGCGCGCAAATCGACCAAAGACAAGGTGATCGCCGTCGTGCAGCCCCATCGCTACACGCGGCTTGCCGCCTTGTTCGAGCAATTCTGCACCTGCTTCAACGACGCCGACGCGGTGATCGTAGCGCCTGTCTATTCGGCTGGCGAAGCGCCGATCGAGGGCGCCGACCGTGATTCGCTCGTTCGGGGTCTGCTCACTCACGGACACCGGCAAGTCTTTCCACTCGAAAGCCCCGAGCAGCTGGCATCCCTCGTCGCCTCGATGGCCGAGCCGGGCGACTATATCGTCTGCCTCGGCGCCGGCTCGATCACGCAATGGGCCTACGCGCTGCCGGGGGAACTCTCAGCGCAGGGCCCGCCGGCGTGATCCGCCGCGGTCTTGTTGCCCGCCGGTATTGACCTAGTTAATATGGGAGTAACCTGAGAGGGTTAGATGCGAAGATCGGAATTGTGGGCAGAGCTTATGGAGTTAACGCCCGAAGAGCGGATCGAGCTTGCGGAGGATTTGTGGGAAAGTGTTGCTCCGGATAACAGGCCGTTGCTCACTTCTGAGGAAAAGCAAGAACTCGATAGACGGTATGCCGAACATCTCCATGACCCAAGCAGTGCATTGAAGTGGGAAGACGTCAAAGCGCGGTTATTGGCTCGTTATAGGTGAACCGCGTCCTGATAATTCGGCCTGAAGCCGAAGCCGAGATCACTGAAGCCGGCGACTGGTATAACCAACAGAGCGCCGGATTAGGGACCGATTTCGTTCGTACCGTGGACAATGCACTCACGGCAATCCAGCAGAACCCATTTCAATATCAAATCGTGTGGAGGCAATTTCGTCGCTCCGGAATTGGTCGGTACCCTTACGGCTTGATCTACCAGGCATCGGATCGAGACATTATCGTCGTCTCATGTTTTCACGACCGACGAAATCCACGAGTGTGGAAGAGGCGGACCTGACAATACGATGACGAAGACCTGTCTCGCAGTTCGCCATGTGGCTTTCGAAGATTTGGGCCTGCTCGGGCCGCTCGTCGCCGCCCGCGGCTACGACGTGCGCTACCATGATGCCGGCATCGATTGCTTCGAAACCGAAACGCTCGTCGCGCCGGATCTCCTGATTATTCTGGGCGGCCCGATCGGAGTTTACGAGGCGGAGATGTATCCGTTCATCACCGATGAGATTGCCGCAATTGCTGCGCGACTTGAATCAAACAAGCCGGTTCTTGGCATCTGCCTTGGCGCGCAGCTGATGGCGGCGGCGCTTGGCGCGCAGGTGGCGCCGGGGCCGCAGAAGGAGATCGGCTGGGCGCCGCTGACGCTGACCGCGGCCGGCAGGACATCGGTGCTCGCGCCGCTCGGCACGTCGCCGGTGCTGCATTGGCACGGCGACAATTGCGAATTGCCGGCGAGGTGCGAACGCCTCGCCGCGACGCCGCACTGCCCGGTGCAGGCATTTATGCGCACGCCATCGCAACTCGCGTTGCAATTTCATTTGGAGACTGAGCCGGCGCGATTCGAAAGCTGGCTCGTCGGTCACACCGTCGAGCTCGGCAAGGCGGGCATTGATCCGCGCGAGGTGCGCACACAAGCACGCACGCTGGGGCCGGCGTCGCGTGAACGCGGGCGCAGCGTGCTGGCGGCATGGCTCAACTCGTTGGGAAGCGCCATATGAGCTTTCCGGACATCGTTTCAGACCTGAAGGCGAAAACGCCGGCGTTGCGCGGCCGGCTGCTGGCAAACCAATCGCTTGCCGAACTCACCTGGTTTCGCGTCGGCGGCCCGGCGCAAGTTTTGTTCATGCCGGAGGATGAAGCCGATCTTTGCCAGTTTTCTCGCGGAAGCTGCCAGCCGACGTTCCGGTCACGGTGATCGGCCTCGGCTCCAATCTGATCGTGCGCGATGGCGGCGTGGCGGGCGTCGTGATCCGGCTTGGCCGCGGCTTTAGCGACATCGCCGTCGAAGGCACCCGGATTCGCGCCGGCGCAGCGGTGCCAGATGTCAAGGTCGCGCGCGCGGCGCAAGAGGCCGGCATTGCCGGGCTGTCGTTCATGCGCGGCATCCCCGGCGGCATCGGCGGCGCGCTACGCATGAACGGCGGCGCCTATGGCCGCGAAACCAAAAATGCGCTGGTCGAGGCGCGCGCGGTCGATCCGCGGGGCCGCATCCACGTCCTGAGCAACGCCGACATGCATTACAGCTATCGTCATTGCGGCGCGCCCGACGATTTTATTTTCACCCAAGCGGTATTCGCGGGCGAACGCGGCGATCCGGCCGTCATCGCGGCCGAGATGGACAAGATCACCGAATCGCGCGAGGCGACGCAGCCGATCAAAAGCCGCACCGGCGGCTCAACCTTCAAGAATCCGCCAGGCCATAAGGCGTGGCAGTTCATCGACGCCGCCGGCTGCCGCGGCTTGAAAGTCGGCGACGCGCAGGTGTCGGAGATGCACTGCAATTTCCTGATCAATCTCGGCAGTGCGACCGCCGCCGACATCGAGACGCTCGGCGAGACAGTGCGCCACCGCGTCAAGGAAAATTCCGGCGTCGCGCTCGAATGGGAAATCAAGCGGATCGGCGTGGCGGAGTAGCGCATCACAGCGTGCTAACCTGCGGCCATGGCGAAAGGTGATCCCATCCTCATCGTCGGCGGCGGCCTCGGCGGGCTCACGACCGCGCTCGCATTGGCGCGCCGCGGACGGCGCGCGCGCGTGCTCGAAGGCGCGCCGGAATTCGGCGCCATCGGCTACGGCATCCAGTTCGGCCCGAACGTCTTTCACGTCTTTGATCGCATCGGCCTGACGCGAAGCAGGTGCTGGCCGTCGCGGATACACCGGCCGCCGTTCTGATGCTGCGACGCGCTCGACCGGCAAGGAGCTGGTGCGAATTCCCGACGGGCGCTTCGTTCCGCGCGCGGTTCAAGTATCCCTACATCATCATTCACCGCATCGATCTGCATAACGTCCTGCTCGACGCCTGCCGGCGCAACGACGCAATCGAGCTGGTGTCCGACGCGATGGTGACGGACTTCGAGGATCGCGGCGACGGCGTCGCAGTGACGACGGCGGATGGCCGGACGTTTTTACGGCGCGGCGCTGGTCGCGGCCGACGGCTTTCGTTCGCTGTTCCGGCAAAGGCTGGTCGGCGACGGCGAGCCGCGTCCCATCGGCTATGCGGCGCACCGCACCATCGTGCCGATCGCCAACCTCAAAGCCGATGTGCCGCGCGATTGCGTCGTGTTGTGGGGCGGACCGGGCTGTCACATCGTGCAATATCCACTGCGTAACAGCACGCTGTTCAACATCGTCGCCGTATTCCGCACGTCGACCCATGCCGAGAAGGGCGACGCAGCGTCGTATCGGGCGGAACTCGATCACACTTATCGGGAGGCCCATCCCGGATGCGCGCGATGCTGGCCATGATGGATTTCGGACGCCGCTGGCAGGTCGGCGACCGCGATCCGGTGCGGCACTGGCACCAAGGCCGGATCGTGTTGCTCGGCGACGCTGCGCACGCGCCATTGCAATCTCTGGCGCAAGGCGCCTGCATGGCCATCGAGGACGGTCTCTGTCTCGGCTGAAATCGATTCGAAGCGTCGGCCGGCGATTTCACGGCGGCGTTCCGCCGCTTCGAGACCGCCCGGCTGCTTCGTACGGCGCGCGTCCAGCTTGAATCCCGGGCCCTATGGGATTTCTACCATTGTGGCGGCATCGCTCGGGACGTGCGCAACGAAACCGTGGCCGGCTGGGACGAGGCGCACATGTTCGATTGCCTGTCCTGGCTCTACGACGGCTCTGCACCCCGGCCGTAACCGGCCGCTGAGACTCTCGACGTTTCGCCATTTGTCGATTCTATTGGGGGTGAAGCGAATCAGCGATCCCGCTGAGGCACCCGGCTGAGGCATCTGGCTAGACGCATGGCCAAGCACGTCGCCGTTCTGATGGGAGGCTGGTCGGCCGAGCGCGAGGTTTCGCTGCGCTCCGGCAAGGCGTGCGCCGATGCGCTGGCGCGTCGCGGCTACCGTGTGACGCCGATCGACGTCACGCCGCGACATCGCAGCGACGCTCGCCGCTGCCAAGCCTGACGCCGCGCTCAATGTGCTGCACGGCCGGCCCGGCGAGGACGGCACGCTGCAGGGTCTCTTGGAGATCCTCGGCATTCCGTACAGCCATTCCGGCGTCATGGCCTCCGCCGTCGCCATGCAGAAGGACTATGCCAAGGCGCTGTTTCGCGCCGCCGGCGTGCCGGTCGCCGAGGATCTGGTGGTATCGCGGCTTCGAGGCGGCCAAAGCCCATCTCATGGCGCCGCCCTATGTGGTCAAGCCGATCGCCGAAGGCTCCAGCGTCGGTGTCTTCATCGTCACCGCAGAGCAGCTCGCATCCGCCGCAGGAACTTTATCGCGACGACTGGGCGTTCGGCGAAAGAGTCATGGTCGAGCGCTATATCCCCGGCAAGGAACTGACCTGCGCGGTGCTCGGCGACCGCGCCGCTCGATGTCATCGAGATCGTGCCGGCGACCCGGTTCTACGACTACGAGGCAAAATATGCCGCCGGCGGATCCAAACACGTCCTGCCGGCGCAAATTTTACCAAATGTTTACCAGGAGGTCCGCAGACTCAGTCTGGCTGCCCATAGCGCGCTTGGCTGCCGCGGCGTGAGCCGCGCCGACTTTCGCTACGACGATCGGGGGACGGGAAAGCTGGTCTGCCTTGAAGTCAATACACAACCGGGCATGACCGAGACCTCGCTCGTGCCCGAGCTTGCCGCATACGCGGGCATCACGTTCGATGAGCTGGTGCAATGGATGGTGGAGGACGCCTCGACCAGCCGCTGATGCGGTCGGGGCATTTAGCTGCAGAGCGACGCGGGCACGCCGGTTGACGAGCGGCTGCTTTCGCGCGTCGGCAGCAATCCGCGCCGCGGCGTCATGGCTTTTGCTCGATCGCTGACGGCCGGCTGCCGGCGGATCGCGGCGCTGGGGCAGGCTGATTTTGCGTCTGCCGCCGCGGCGCGGGCTCGGCATCGCCGGATCGGTCCTGCTGCTCGCCGGCGCGCTGGCCTACGGCGCCGTCAAGGGCGAACACGTGCCCGACATCATCGATTGGGCCAAGGATGCGCGCGACACGGTGGCGAATTCGCTCGGCTTCCGCATCGCGGCGATTTCGCTGTCGGGTCAGAAAGAGATCAGCCGCGAAGAAATTCTCACCACCGCCGGCGTGACCGGCCGCGCCTCGCTGCTGTTTCTCGACGCCGATGCCGCGCGCGGGCGGCTGATGGCCAATCCCTGGATCGCCGATGCGGCTGTGCTCAAGCTTTACCCGGACCGCCTGCAGATCACGATCACCGAGCGGCAAGCCTTTGCGCTCTGGCAGAAGGACGGCCGCGTCAGCGTCATCGCCGCTGACGGCACAGTGCTCGAACCGTTCGTCGAGGACCGCTATCTCGGTTTGCCGCTTGTCGTCGGCAAGGGCGCGGAGCGACGGAGCCAAGGATTTTCTCGCCATCATCGATCGCTATCCCGACATTCGATCGGTGCTGCGCGCGTCGATCCTGGTCGCTGAACGGCGCTGGAACTTGCGGCTGACCAACGGCATCGATGTGCGCCTGCCGGAAACCGATGTCGAGCACGCGCTCGAACGGCTTGGTCCAACTCGACCGCGACAAGAAGCTACTCTCGCGCGACATCACCGTGGTCGATCTGCGGTTGCCGGACCGCGTCACGATGCGGCTGTCCGACGCCAGGCGGCGCAGGCGCGCGACGAGGCGCTCCGGCCAATAATAAAAAGAAGAAAAAGGGGGGCGACGCATGAGCGCCCTCCATTACGGCCTGACGCCGAAGATGAAGCCGATCTCGCCGCGCCGCAGCGCCTTGGTCGCTGCGCTCGACATCGGGTCGAGCAAGGTCGTCTGCCTGATCGCGCGGCTGCGGCCGCATGGGCCGCAGCAGGTCTTGACCCGGCGCAGCCACGCCGTCGAAGTCATCGGCTTCGGCCATACCGGCGCGCGCGGCATGAAGGCGGGCGGCGTCGTCAATCTCGGCCAGGCCGAGGAAGCGATCCGCCAAGCCGTCGACAGCGCCGAGCGCATGGCTGCGGTCGAGATCGAATTCGGTCGTGCTGTCGATATCGGCTGGGCGGCTGGCGAGCGAGCTGTTCGCCGCCGACATCGACATCGTCGGCTCCGCCGTGTCGGAAGGCGATATCGCGCGGGTGCTTGCTGCCGGCAGCCGGCATTCGTTGCGCGACGGCCGCGCGGTCCTGCATTCGCTGCCGGTCGGCTATTCGATCGATGGCGCTGACGGCATCCGCGATCCGCGCGGCATGCTCGGTTCGCGGTTTGGCGTCGACATGCACGTCGCGACCACCGATATCGCGGCGGCGCGCAATCTGATGCTCGCGGTCGAGCGCTGCCATCTCGCGGTCGAGGCCATGGTCGCCTAGCCTTACGTCGCCGGTCTCTCCGTTCTTGCCGACGACGAGGCCGATCTCGGCGCCGCCGTCATCGACATGGGTGCCGGCACGACCACGATGGCGGTATTCACCGGCGGGCGGCTCGTTCATCTGGAAGGGTTTGCGCTCGGCGGCCAGCACGTCACCATGGACATCGCGCGCGGATTGAATGCCCGCATCGCCGATGCCGAGCGAATCAAGACGCTTTATGGCAGTGTGCTCATCGGTGGATCGGATGAGCGCGACATGATCACGGTGCCGCCGATCAGCGAAGACGAGCGCGACACCGGCCAATTCGTGTCGCGGGCGACCCTCGTGCACATCATCAAGCCGCGCGTCGAAGAGATCCTCGAAATGGTGCGCGACCGGCTTGCAGCCTCTGCGTTCGCGGCCGACCAGCGCGGCGCATGTGATCCTCACCGGCGGGGCGAGCCAGCTCACCGGACTGCCCGATCTTGCCGCGCGCATTCTCGGCCGGCCGGTGCGCATCGGCCGGCCGCTCGGCATTGCCGGGCTGCCTGATGCCGCCAAAGGCGCGGCCTTCGCGGTCGCGGCGGGACTTCTGGTTTATCCGCAGGCGGCGCATCTCGAACATTTCGAGCCGCGGGGCAAGCGGTATCCCATGACAGGCACGGGCGGCTACTTCGCCCGGGTCGGACGATGGCTTCGCGAGAGCTTCTGATGGCCCCCAGACGCGAAGCCAAATAATCACAGCGGCCGGTGGCGGACCGGCCGGGGCAGGGCGTTGAAGACGCCCGCGCAAGGAAGAAGAGGCAACCATGACGATCAATCTGAATATCCCTGATATCCGTGAGCTCAAGCCGCGCATCACCGTGTTCGGGGTCGGCGGCGCCGGCGGCAATGCCGTCAACAACATGATCACCGCCGGCTTGCAGGGCGTCGACTTTGTCGTCGCCAATACCGATGCGCAGGCGCTCACGATGTCGAAGGCCGAGCGCATCGTTCAGATGGGCGTGCAGGTGACCGAAGGCCTCGGCGCCGGGCTCGCAGCCCGAGGTCGGCCGCGCCGCCGCCGAAGAAGTGATCGACGAAATCCGCGATCATCTCTCCGGCGCGCACATGGTGTTCGTCACCGCCGGCATGGGCGGCGGCACCGGCACCGGCGCCGCGCCGATCATCGCCAAGGCGGCGCGCGAAATGGGCATCCTCACCGTCGGGGTCGTCACCAAGCCGTTCCACTTCGAAGGCCAGCGCCGCATGCGCATCGCCGATGGCGGCATCACCGAACTGCATAAGTGCGTCGACACGCTGCTCATCATTCCCAACCAGAATCTGTTCCGCGTGGCGAACGAGAAAACGACCTTCGCCGATGCCTTCGCGCTGGCCGATCAGGTGCTCTACTCCGGCGTCGCGTGCATCACCGACCTGATGGTCAAGGAAGGCCTGATCAATCTCGACTTCGCCGATGTGCGCGCTGTCATGCGCGAGATGGGCAAAGCGATGATGGGCACCGGCGAGGCCGAAGGCGACAAGCGGGCGCTCACCGCCGCGGAGGCGGCGATCTCCAACCCGCTGATCGACGACGCGTCGATGAAAGGCGCGAGAGGCCTGCTGATTTCCATCACCGGCGGCCGCGATCTCACGCTCTACGAGGTCGATGAGGCGGCAACCCGCATCCGCGAAGAGGTCGATCACGACGCCAATATCATCGTCGGCGCGACCTTCGACGAAGGCCTCGACGGCATGATCCGCGTCTCGGTCGTGGCCACCGGCATCGATCAGGTCGCCAGCGCAACGCCCGGCGGCGCCTACGCCGGAGGCTCGCATCGCCGAGGTTGCGCAACGGCTGCGCGCCGACAACCAGCGGATCGCGGAACGCATCGAGCGCAGCGAGCCGCTGCGGCCTGCCGCCGGCTGCGCCGGTCGCTCCCGCCATGGCGCCGCCCGCCTCGGTCAACGCCTCGATCGAATCTGCCGCCAAAGCCGCGGTCGCTGCGGCCCTGCTGCCGCAGACCACCAGCGACGAGGTCACAATCCGTCCGCTGGCGCCCAAACCCTCCCTGTTCATCGATCCGGCCGCGCCCGGCCCGGAGACCGAGGAGCCCAAGGCGTTCATTCCGCCGCAGCCGGAACGGCAGCCGCCGCGCGCACCGCGCATGCCGCGGATCGATGAGCTGCCGGTGCCGGCGCAAAACGAGATTCGCGCCCGGCGCGGCGAGCTTCCCCCGGAAGAGCATCCCGAGAAGCGGCGCATGTCGCTGCTGCAGCGCCTGGCCGCGGTCGGCCTCGGCCGCCGCGCCCATGAGGAGGAGCCGACGCCGAACCCGCGGCCGATGCCGATGAATGCCCCGCAGTCACCGCAGGGCCTTGCCGGACGCCCCATGCCGCGGGTGTCTGAGTCGCGCCCGGAGCCGGTCTCCGAATATGCCAAGCGGCCAGCGCCTCAGGGCCTGGACCAGCATGGCCGACAGTCTCCTGTGAATAACCCGGGCCCGGATGATCAGCTAGACATTCCGGCATTCCTGCGCCGGCAGGCGAACTGAGGCCTCTGCCTCATCGTCAGCCGGACGCTCAAGGGGATCGCGTGGCTCCTGGGATGGTAATAGGTCGCCCTGCACGGCCGGTCTAACCGCCTGAATTTTCATCGATTTATTTGACGGCCTGGCAGCAGGGCCGTTTCGCCGCAAGGCGAGGCGGCGATTGATCTATGTGCGAACAACGACGGCGATCCTGGCGGGGCGCGTTTTCGGGCGTCATGTCGACAACAGTGCGGCGAGAAAAAGGTAACACTCGGTAAGAAAGCGTGAGTTGGCCTTACTGCGATGCACCGGTAAGGTTTGTTCGTACCGGGGATTGTGTCGGGGATCGTGTCGGGGGATATCAATCAGGGGTCGGGTGGCCCTCCTCCAGTACACAGGACACTGCATTCCCTTTGGGTTGGGGTTGGCTACGACTGCGCAGTCTAGCCATAATGTGGGATGAGGGCATGACGAGGGGCATGCAAGCCGGCCGGCAGACGACGCTGCGCGCTCACGCGACCGTTGCAGGAATCGGCGTCCATTCGGGTTCGCCCGTCACCCTCACGCTTCATCCGGCCGAGCCCGATACCGGCATCGTGTTTTTGCGCTGCGGCACGGACGGTCAACGCGACCGCGAGCTGCGCGCCAATTATCGCTCCGTGACAGCAACTGAATTCGCTACCGTGCTCGGCGATCAAAGCGGCCCGGCGGTATCGACCACCGAGCATGTGCTTGCCGCATTGCACGGTCTCGGTGTCGATAACGCCGTCGTCGAGGTCGATGGCCCCGAAGTTCCTATCATGGATGGCAGCGCGGCTCCCTTTGTCGCAGCGATCGACCAAGCCGGCATTGTGACGTTGCCGGCGACCCGGCGATGCATCCAGGTGCTCAAGCCGGTGCGGGTCGGCAAAAACGGCTGCTACGGTGAATTGCGGCCGCATTTGCGCGGCCTGCGCATCGAAACTGAAATCGAATTCGATCATCCGCTGATCGGCCGCCAGGCCTTTGCGATCGACGTCGAGCCGGGCGTATTCCGTCGCGAACTGGCGCGCGCGCGCACCTTCGGCTTCATGCGCGACGTAGCGAAACTGTGGAGCGCAGGTTACGCGCTGGGCGCCTCCTTCGAGAATACCGTCGTGGTCGCCGAAAACCGTGTCCTCAATCCCGAGGGCGTGCGGTTCGCCGATGAATTCGTGCGCCATAAGGCGGTCGATGCCATCGGGGATCTGGCGCTTGCGGGCGCGCCGCTCATTGGCGCCTATCGCTCGGTGCGCGGCGGCCACAAGCTCAATCATGCCGTGGTCAGCGCGTTGATGGCCGATACGAGCGCCTGGACCTACGTCGATATTGCCGAGCCGGTGCGCCGCGCGCGCGGCCATGCCGAACTCGCATCGGGCTTTGCGGCCCCTGCGTATAGCCCCGACGTCTCTTGAATTACTTAACTTTTTCGCCTTAATCCGGGCCGATTGATCGGCCAGAATTGCGCTATATTGTCGGTGGGCTGCGAAACGTCCCTGCGGCGCATAGGACGCGTTGCGTGGGATGGACGCGTCGGCGGGACGGGACTCTTACCACGCTCATGATGCTGCGGTTACGAGGGTCGCTGCGATCCGGGAGCAGGCTGCGCGCGCTGGCCGGCCTCTTGGCGGCGGTGCTCGTCACACTGCCGCTTATGGCCTGCAGCATGTTCAACAAAGACGAGGACTACGTTCCCGACACCCCCGCCGACAAGCTCTATAATCAAGGCCTCTTCCTGCTCAACAGCCGGAACGACTACAAAGAGGCGGCGAAGAAATTCGATGAAGTCGATCGCGAGAATCCATATTCGGACTGGGCGCGCAAGGCACTGTTGATGTCGGCCTATTCCTACTACCAGGCGCACCAATATACCGATTGCATCAATGCCGCCAAACGCTACGTGACGCTGCATCCCGGCAGCCCCGATGCGGCTTATGCGCAGTATCTCATCGGCTCCTCCTACTACGATCAGATTCTCGACGTCACGCGCGATCAGCAGCGCGCCGACAAGGCGATCAACGCGCTCGAAGAGGTGGTTCGCAAATATCCAGACAGCGAATACGCAATCAGCGCCAAGAAAAAAATTGAAATGGCGCGCGACCAGCTCGCCGGCAAAGAGATGGAGATCGGCCGCTTCTACATCAAAAGGCGCGACTTCACCGGCGCGATCAACCGATTCAAGGTGGTGGTGACGCAGTACCAGACCACGCGCCACGTCGAGGAAGCGCTGGAGCGGTTGACCGAAGCCTATATTTCGCTCGGCATCATCGACGAAGCGCAAACGGCCGCTGCCGTGCTCGGCCACAATTTTCCGGACAGTCCCTGGTACAAGGACGCGTATAATCTCGTGAAATCCGCTGGCGGCGAGCCGACGTCCGAGAACAAGGATTCCTGGATCAGCCGCGCCTTCAAAAAGATCGGCCTGGGCTGAAATCGGGCGATACACGACGACGGACGGCAGAGGACAGAACACAGAATCAAGAATAGAGTTCGCCATCTTCATCTGTCATCCGTCATCCGATGCTGGCTCGCCTTTCCATTCGCGACATCGTCCTGATCGATCGCCTGGATATCGATTTCGGGGCCGGCCTCGCCGCGTTGACGGGCGAGACCGGCGCCGGGAAATCGATCCTGCTCGATGCCTTTGCGCTCGCGCTCGGCGCGCGGGGTGAGGCGGCGCTGGTGCGCGCGGGAGCGGAGCAGGGCCAGGTGACGGCCGCTTTCGAGCTCGCGAGGGAGCATCCGGCGCGCGGCGTGCTTGCCGAAAACGACCTTGGCGGCGACGACGAGCTGATCGTGCGGCGGGTGCAATTCGCCGACGGCCGCACCCGCGCCTTCGTCAACGACCAGCCGGTCAGCGTGCAGGTGCTTCGCGCCCTCGGCGCCGCGTTGGTCGAGATTCACGGCCAGCATGACGAGCGCGCTTTTGTCGACGCGGCGACGCATCGCGCGCTGCTCGACGCCTATGGCGGCCTCGACGAGGACGCCGGCGAATTAGCGCGGCTCTGGAACGACCGGCGGGCCCGCGAAGCGGCAGTCGACAGCCACCGTGCCGACGTCGCGCGCGCCAACCGCGAGGCCGAATGGCTCCGCCACGCCGTCGACGAACTTGGCCGGCTCGCCCCCGAAACGGGCGAGGAGACAGCGCTTGCCGAGCGGCGCGCTGCTATGATGCAGGCCGAAAAAATTGCCGAGGATCTGCGTGCGACGCACGATAATGTCACGGGTCCGCAGTCCCCGGTATCTTCCCTTTCTACCGCGGTCCGGCGCCTCGAGCGTCGCGGTGCGCAGGCGCCGGCGCTGATCGAGCCGGTCGTGAAGGCGATCGACGCTGCGCTCACGGCACTTGATGAGGCGCGTGGCCATCTTGAGCACGCGCTGCATGTGGCGGACTTCGATCCGCAGGAGCTCGATCGCATCGAGGAGCGCCTGTTCGCGTTGCGCGCCGCCGGGCGCAAGCACAATGTGCCGGTCGATGAACTGGCCGCGCTTGGCCGCCGCTACGAGAGCGACCTCGCCCTGATCGATGCCGGCGCCGAGCGCCTGGCCGCGCTGGAGCGGCAGGCGCAGGAGGCCGCGGTGCGCTACCGGGACGCGGCGCACACACTCTCGGCCAGCCGACGCCGCGCCGCGCAAAAACTCGACAAGGCGGTCGGCATCGAGCTCAAGCCTCTCAAGCTCGAACGGGCGCAATTCTCCACGCAAATCGACAGTGCCGGCGAAGGGCCGAACGGCCTTGATCGCGTCGAGTTCTGGGTGCGTACCAATCCGGGCACGCGGCCCGGACCGTTGATGAAGGTCGCCTCCGGCGGCGAGCTTGCCCGTTTTCTGCTTGCGCTCAAGGTGGTGCTTGCCGACCGCGGTTCCGCGCCAACGCTTGTGTTTGACGAGATCGACACCGGCGTCGGCGGCGCCGTGGCCGACGCTATCGGTGTGCGGCTCGCCCTTCTCGCCAGGGGTATACAGGTGATCGCCGTGACTCACGCCCCGCAAGTGGCGGCCCGCGCCGACCGGCACTACCTCATCTCCAAGGATGCGCTTGCCAAAGGCAAGCGGGTCGCGACGCGGGTTGCGGAACTTGCCGTCGAGCGCCGCCGCGAGGAAATCGCGCGGATGCTCGCCGGCGCCGAAATCACCGCCGAAGCGCGTGCCGCTGCCGAGCGGTTGATGCGGGCAGCGGCTGGATGATGCGCATCGCGCGTCGGCGCGGCTGGTACGACGTATTTCAGGATTGATTGTGTCCTCGTCCCGCGCTCCTTGGCGAGCGTGAATTCCCCACCCAAATTACGCGCAATTCTGCAGCGACAACGGGCACGGCGGACAATCGTCCACGGGTGTCTCGTAACAACGTAGTACACAACGCCATCGACCTGTGGTTATGCATTCCGGGTTCTGGCCTGCGGCCGGCCCCGGAATGATGGATTTCGCCACTATGGCCTCAAAAGATGCCTCAAAACTTCCTATCGACAGTCTCAGTGAGGCTCAGGCCAAGACCGAGCATACGCGCCTCGCCACCGAGATCGCGGCCCACGACAAACGCTACTACCAGGACGATGCGCCGACAGTGTCGGACGCCGCGTATGATGCCTTGCGCCGCCGCTACAGCGCGGTCGAGGCGCGCTTTCCGCAACTGCGCACGCGCGAAAGCCTGACGCAGCGGGTCGGCGCGGCGCCGGCGGCGCGCTTCGCCAAAGTGCGGCACGCGGTGCCGATGCTGTCGCTCGACAACGCGTTCGCCGAGCAGGACGTTGTCGATTTCGCCGGCCGCATCCGCCGTTTCCTGCGTCTGGGCGACGACGAGGACATCGTCTTCAGCGCCGAGCCCAAGATCGACGGCCTGTCGATGTCGCTGCGCTACGAAGACGGCGCGCTGATCACCGGCGCGACGCGCGGCGACGGCAGCGTCGGCGAAGATGTCACTGCCAATGTGAAGACGCTGGAAGACATCCCGCAGCGGCTCAAAGGCAAAGGCGTACCCGCTGTCTGCGAAGTGCGCGGCGAGATTTACATGACCAAGCGCGCGTTTCTCGCACTCAACAAGCGCCAGGCCGAAAGCGGGGGCCAGGTTTTCGCCAATCCGCGCAATTCGGCGGCGGGCTCGTTGCGGCAGAAGGATCCGTCGATCACCGCGTCGCGTCCGCTCGGTTTTTTCGCCTATGCCTGGGGTGAGATGAGTGCGATGCCGGCCGAGACGCAGGCCGGCATGATCAAATGGTTCGCGTCATGCGGCTTCAAGATTAATCCCCTGACCAAGATGTGCCGCTCGGTCGAGGCGCTGCTGAAATTTCACCGCGAGATCGAGGCCGAGCGCGCTACGCTCGACTACGACATTGACGGCGTCGTCTACAAGATCGACCGCCTCGATTGGCAGGAGCGGCTCGGCTTCGTGTCGCGCAACCCGCGCTGGGCCATTGCGCATAAATTTCCCGCCGAGAAAGCGACGACCGTCGTCAAGGACATCGAGATCCAAGTTGGGCGCACCGGCGCGCTGACGCCGGTGGCCAAGCTTGAACCGGTGACGGTCGGCGGCGTCGTAGTGCAGAACGCGACGCTGCATAACGAAGAGGAGATCAAGCGGCTCGATGTCCGCATCGGCGACACGGTAACCATCCAGCGCGCCGGCGACGTCATTCCGCAGGTCCTCGGCGTCGTTTCGGATAAACGTCCGCGCGATGCAAAGCCTTATCCATTCCCGAAGCAGTGCCCATGCGCTCTGCACACCGCTGTGGTGCGGGAAATCATCGCCGGCGGCGAACAGGGCGCACGCGCCCATTGCACCGGCGAATTCGCTTGCCCCTATCAGACGATCGAGCACCTCAAGCACTTCGTCTCACGCCGCGCCTTCGACATCGATGGGCTCGGCGAGAAGCAAATCGAACTGTTCTACGAGAACGAATGGGTCAGGGAGCCGGCCGACATTTTCACGCTGGAGGCGCGCAACAAGAAAATCCACCTCGAAGAGGTAGAAGGTTTCGGCGAAACTTCGGTGCGCAATCTATTCAGGGCCATTGCGGCGCGGCGCGAGATTCCGCTGGAGCGGTTCATTTACGCGCTCGGCGTCCGCCATATCGGCGAGACGACAGCGGCGGCGCTGGCGCGCGGCTACGGCGCCTGGGAGGCCTTCCACAAAGCCTGCCTCAACCTCGCCAAGAGCGACGCAGAGACCAAGGAGGAGATGGATGCGCTCGATCAGATCGGCGATACGGTGATCGAGAGCCTGGGCGACTATTTCAGCGAGGCGCACAACCGCCGGCGCATCGAACGGCTCGCCGCACAGGTGCAGATCCGCGACGCCGAAAAGCCGCGCCGGGATTCCGCCATTGCCGGCAAGACCGTGGTCTTTACGGGCGCGCTGGAGAAGATGACGCGCGAAGAGGCGAAAGCTTCGGCCGAGCGCCTCGGCGCCAAGGTGGCTGGTTCGGTGTCGAAGAAGACCGACTACGTGGTCGCCGGACCGGGCGCCGGCTCCAAGCTCGGCAAGGCGAAAGAGTTCGGCGTTGCGGTCTTAACCGAGGACGAGTGGGTAAAACTCATTCGCTGACATTGGCAAAATTGGTGCGGCGGCTCGCGGTAAAAGTTCCGCGCCTAAGATGAAGCTCACCGGCTCGTCGAATGACAGCAGCCGCTCCTTGGCGCGCATGATGAGGTCGAAGGCGGACTTGTCCTCCTTGGTCTTTCCCGATGTATCGAGAAACTCCTGCTCGCCGCCCTTGCGCGTTTTGCTGGCGAAATAGGCGGCCTGAACCTGCATCGGGTCGGCGTGCCGCCAATCGGGGTATTTCGCCTTCAGCGCGTTAAACGACTTGCTTCTACGTAAAAATGATGCCGGCCGGCCGACGAAGTGAGAGCGGTTTCCGCGGGCGGCGGCGGCAGCCGTGAGCGCGAACGCGCGGTGGAGCGCCGGGAGGCGCCGCGCGCCCGAAGAGGGCGAGGCGAGATCGTGTGCAAGCCGATTGTTCTGTGGCGCGCGCCACGCCCGAAGCGCGAGCGAGTGGCAACATTCGCGCGCGCGTGGTCGTGGCCCCCAAGTTCTGGCGCCTCTCGGCGCTCCACCCCTTTGCGAGTGGCTTTCGTCAGCGTGGCTTTCGCTGAGCGTGGCTTGGCAAAACTCGGGCGCACCGGCGTCGCGAGAACGGATTTCTTTTTTCGTCATTGCCGGACTTTCGGCAATCCATGCCGAAGCGAACGCCGGCTGATATTGCCGCGTTGCGTTGTGCCGTTTCGTTTGCCGCAGGTCAGCATGGACCACCGGGTCAAGTCCTGCGGTGATGCCCAGTGTCGACGAGATACCCTCGCGCACCGCATCACGCGCGTCGTGGGAACGGTCTTTCTTTTTTCGTCATTGCCGGGCTTGACCCGGCAATCCATGCGGAAATGCGGCCCACTCCCAGTCGCCGCATGGTTTAGTTCGCTGCACTTGCGCATGGACCACCGGGTCAAGCCCGGTGGTGACGAGGCATGGAATGCGGACGCTTCGCGGGAATGACACACCTATCCTCCCCGCGGTGGTAGCGCCGCGGGGGCGGATGAGACGCGTGTCTCGCCGCGCCCGAAACATATAGTGTGCAGCAAGGTCGAATATTGTGCAGCACGATTGAAAGTCCGCCGTCATGAACCCCGCAGCGAGCCCCCTGCTCACCGACCTCTATCAGATCAACATGATCCAGGCCTATCTGGACCATGGCGACACGCAGACGGCGGTGTTTGAGTTCTTTGCCCGCACGCTGCCGGCACGGCGCGGATTTCTGGTCGCGGCCGGCTTGCAGCAGGCGCTCGACTATCTGGAAAACCTCCGCTTCTCGGACGCGGAGATCGCCTGGCTCGCGAGCACCGGGCGGTTCAAGGACAATCTGCTCGATTATCTCCGCGGCTTGCGCTTTCGCGGCGATGTCCATGCCATGGCCGAGGGCACGGTGTTTTTTGCCAATGAACCGATCCTGCGCGTGACAGCGCCGCTGCCCGAGGCGCAATTCGTGGAATCGCGCCTCATCAATATTCTGCACTTTCAATCGCTGATCGCCGCCAAGGCGGCGCGGATCGTGCTGGCCGCTCCGGATAAGCTGCTGGTCGATTTCGGCCTGCGCCGCGCGCACGGCGCCGAGGCCGGCCTGATGGCGGCGCGCGCCAGCTATATCGCCGGCTTCGCCGGCACCGCGACGGTGCTTGCCGGCGAAATGTTCGGCATCCCGCTCTACGGCACCATGGCGCATTCCTTCATCGAAGCGTTCGACGACGAGATGGCGGCGTTCGAGACCTTCGCGCACGCCCGCCCCGACAATCTGGTGCTGCTGCTCGACACCTACGACACCGAGGCTGCGGCGCGGAAGGTCGTGACGCTGGCGCCGCGGCTCGAAGCGGCGGGGATTGCGATCCGCGGCGTCCGTCTCGACAGCGGCGATCTCGTCGCGCTGTCCAGAACGGTGCGAGCGATCCTCGACCAGGGCGGACTGCGCGAGGTGACGATCTTCGCCAGCGGCGGTCTCGACGAGGATTCGCTTGCCGCATTTGCCAGAGCGAACGCGCCGATCGACGGCCTCGGCATCGGCACCAGCATGACGACATCAGCGGACGTGCCGGCGATCGATTGCGTTTACAAATTACAGGAGTATGCCGGCCTGCCGCGGCGCAAGCGTTCGGAAAACAAGGCGACCTGGCCGGGCCGCAAGCAGGTGTGGCGGCGCTACGGCGCCGACGGCCGCATGGCCGGCGACGTCTTGGCGCTGGAAAACGCCGCCCCACCCTTTCGGGGTGGGGACGGCGAGCCGCTGATCCAACGCGTCATGCAGGACGGCCGCCGCTTGCAGCCGGCGCCCGCCCTCGCTGACATCCGGCGGCACATGAAGCGCGAACTCGAACGGCTGCCCGAGCCCTTGCGCCGGCTCGAGCCGGGCACGACCTATCCGGTCGAGGTCGCGGACGAACTGGTCAGGCTTGCCGCGGAAGTCGACCGCCGCCAGCACCAGCGAGGCACACCATGACGGATGGCGCGACGTTCGCGGACGACGACGTTTTGATCGTCGTCGACGTCCAGAACGATTTTTGTCCCGGCGGCGCCCTTGCGGTGCCGCGCGGCGATGAGATCGTGCCGATCGTCAATCGTCTCGCCGCGCGGTTTCGCCATGTGGTGCTGACCCAGGACTGGCATCCGCACGGCCACCTGTCTTTCGCCTCGGCGCATCCGGGCAAAAATCCCTACGAGACCATAGCCGCGTCCTACGGTCCGCAAGTGCTGTGGCCCGACCACTGCGTGCAGGAAACGCCGGGCGCCGCGTTGCACGCTGCGCTGCAAATACCTCATGCCGGATTGGTGATCCGCAAGGGCATCAACCGCACGGTCGATTCCTACTCGGCGTTCTATGAGAATGACCGCGCGACCCCGACCGGCCTCGCCGGTTACTTGCGCGAGCGCAGCCTCAGCCGCGTCTTCCTGGCCGGCCTGGCGTTCGATTTCTGCGTGCGCTACTCGGCCGAGGATGCACGGCGCGAGAATTTTGTGGTTTTCGTCATCGCCGACGCCTGCCGCGGCATCGATGTCGATGGCTCCATGGCGGCGACTCGGGCCAGCCTGGACGGGCTCGCCATCCCGTGCATCTCGGCCCTGGATTTCGCCTGAGGGCGCGTCCGCAGTGCGCGGCAGCACAGCCGAGGCGCCCGCCGGTATTCGCGATTTGTCATTTGTTTTAATAGGTTATCCTCAGTGTTCGCGATCCGGCGCAATCCATCTGTGTGCAATGCACAATTTTTCTTGACTCCAACGCAAAAGAGGCCAGACTTTCATGAAATAGTCACTCCGGGTCCCTCAATGCGCCATCAAGCGGCCGCGCCAATATCAAGTCTGCCGTCCCTGATGATGCCCTGTCCGGTCTGTGCAGGACGCATGGTCTATCACGGCCGCCGACCTGTTGCCGCCGACCTGGAAGACACGACCTATGCCTGCCGGCGCTGCGGTGCCGAGTTGATCCGCACGTCGTTGCGTAAGCGGACGGCCGCGGCAGCCGCTTGATCCTTACGCCGGCATCAATTGCATCTGCGTCAGCATTGCGCGGCCGAGCAGGCCATAGGGATTGGCCAGCGTCTCCAGCATTTCGAAGTGGTTGTAGCCCTCGCCGATTAGGAGCTCGACCGGCTTGCCCGCCGCCTTGACGGCGGCGGCGAAGTCCCGGGTCTGGCGCTGGAATTCCGGCGTTTCGTAGGTGCCGACGGTGAGTACGAGCGGCGTCTCGAGCTTGTCGAGATGCCGCATGGCGCTGAGCGCCTCCTCCATCTCGTCGGTGAACTTCACGTATTTGGAACGCTTCGACAACCGCACCGGCTTGAGATCGTACATGCCGCTCGACAGCGCCGCGCTCTTGAGGATGGCGGCGGGCAGGCCATCCTTCGCCCAGTCGTGGGTCACCACGCAGCCGGCGAGATGCGAACCGGACGAATGCGAAACAAGATGCAGCCGGTTGCGATCACCGCCGAATTTTTCGGCGTTGCGAAAGACCCAGCCAACCGCGCGCCGCACCTGCTCGACCATCGGAAACAAGCTGCCGCCGGCTTGATCGACATTGGTGAAATCGAGCACGACGAAATGCGCCCCGGCATGGACGAACGGCTCGGCCAGATAGGTGAATTCGGGCGCGGCCCCGTTCCGCCAGGCGCCGCCGTGAACGAAGATGCCGACCGGCGCACTCGCGCCCTTCGCCGCCCCGCTTACGCCGCGCGTGCGATAAACGTCGAGCCCTTCGATCGGCGTCGGCCCGTAGGCGAAGCGCTCGGGCGCGCCGATCCGCAACCGCGCCGCAGCGCTGTTCGCCAGCCGGCGCTTGGCGAGCTGGTCGCGGTTCGGCGCGTAGACGGCCTGGTCATAGGCGTCATCGAGCTCCTGCTGATCCATGTCGAGCCAGACGATCGGCCCTTTGACTTTCGCGGTCGCCGCAGTCGCGGTCATGGTGTTCATTGCTGTGTCCTCGTTATCCGCCCGCAAGTTACCCGCCCGCAGGATACACCAACTCCGCGGCGCGCTGCACGGTGGGCTTCGGCGCGGCGTAAGCCTTTGGGAAGGACGTTGCATCAGCATCGCTACTGCTTGTACTTCTGTTCCATTGACATGAAGAAGCCTTCGTTCTTGAGCGCATTGAGCAGGCTGGTATCGATATAGTCGCCGATCTTCTGGCTGACCTTCGGGAACTGTTTGAGGATGTTCTGCGCACCCGCCACCGACGGTTCGAGATTTTGCGGCGACTGCGCCTTGAAATCGCTGTAGGTGATATCGAGGACTTTCGGGCTGGAGATTTTCAGCTCCTTGGCCAAAACATCCTTGGCGCGTTTCTGGTCGGTGAGCGCAATGTAATTGCCCTCGATGCTTGCCTTGAGAAACCGCGTGAGCAGGTCGCGCCGCGCCGCGATGTCGCTATGGCGCACGACGACGCCGCTGAACAGCCACGGGATCTGATCCGGGACAAGATCAACCAGGACGTTGACGCCCTGTTCGCGCGCCAGCGAGGAAATCGGTTCGTTGATGGCGGTCGCTTTGATCTCGCCCGACTTCACCGCCCGGAGCCGCCGCGCGCCGCCGCCGTATTCCTTGATGATCACGTCGTCGCGCGTGAGACCGAGCCTCTGCAACGCGAGCGTCACCGTCGAATCGCTTTCGGAACCGAAGGTGCTGACGCCGACGACGCCGCCTTTGAGGTCCGCCGCGGTTTTCACGCCGGGCGCAGAAAAAAACGTGAACCGGATGACATTGCTGAGCGAGCCGATCACCCTGATGTCGCCGCCGGACTGATTGACCTTGATGACCGACGACAACCCGACATGCATGGTGTCGATGCGTCCAGCCTGCAATTCCTCGGCGCCTTTGCTGCCGCCGTTCATATTGATGATGTCGACATTCAGTCCCTGCGCTGCAAAAGCGCCGGCGGCGCGTGCCATATACCAGGCGAGCACCGTATTCAACGGATCGGAAATGCCGGCCTTGATTTCGATCGGCGGCGACTGTTGCGCCATTGCCGGGCGTGCCAGGGCGGCCACGGCGAGGATCGCGGCGATCGTGCAGAGATAATGGTTCTTCATTCGCATCGCTTTCCCCCTCGGTCGCTCGGGCTCGTCCAGCGTGGGCCGGGAATCCATAATTGCGAAATTATCAGGTTATCAAAGGCGGGCGATATTTCTCAAATGGCGCTGACGTGGATTCCGGCTCGCCGCTTCGCGGTCCGGCTTGTCCATATTCGCGAACCGGCCGGTGCTGTATGGTCGCTGCCGCAAGGCGGGAGAACGAGCGATGCAGCGCGTCACCATCACCATCGACGACGAGCTTGCCGCCGAGCTTGACCGCTTCATGGCCGCGCGCGGCTATGCCAACCGCTCGGAAGCGATCCGCGATCTCGCCCGCTCCGGGCTGCAGCAGGCCGCGACCGAAGCCGGCGGCACGCGGCCCTGCGTCGCGGCGCTCGTCTATATGTATGATCACGAGGCGCGCGAATTGCCCAAGCGCCTTACCCGCGACTTCCATGAGCGCCACGACCTGGCCCACACGACGCTGCACGTTCACCTCGACCACGAGAGCTGTCTCGAAGTCACCGTGCTCAAGGGCCGCGGCGCCGACGTCCAGCAATTCGCCGACCACATCATCGCCGAGCGCGGCGTGCGCCACGGCCACGTCGTCTATCTGCCGGCGGATGGCGCCCATACGCATGAGGGCGGGAAGACGCATCACGGGCACAGTCACGGTCACCGGAAGCGCAGAGCCGGGTGACTGAATTAAGATTTTCCCCAAAAAGGGGGAGGGGAATTATCCCAAATTCAAGTCCTTGAAGAAGTCATTGCCTTTGTTGTCGATGACGATGAAGGCGGGGAAATCCGCGACCTCGATGCGCCAGATCGCTTCCATGCCGAGTTCGGGATATTCCACGGTCTCGACTTTCTTGATGCAGTGCTCGGCGAGGTTCGCCGCTGCGCCGCCGATCGAGGCGAGATAGAAGCCGCCGTGCTTCTTGCAGGCGTCGCGCACCACGCTGGCGCGGTTGCCCTTCGCCAGCATCACCATCGAGCCGCCGGCAGTCTGGAAATCGTCGACGAAAGAGTCCATGCGGCCGGCCGTGGTCGGTCCGAACGCGCCCGAGGCGTAGCCTGCCGGCGTTTTCGCCGGACCGGCGTAATAGACCGGATGGTTCTTGAAATAATCCGGCAGTCCCTGCCCTTTTTCGAGACGTTCGCGCAGCTTGGCGTGGGCGAGGTCGCGCGCCACGATCATCGGCCCGGAGAGCGACAGCCGCGTCTTGATCGGATGTTTGGCGAGCTGCGCCAAAATCTCCGGCATCGACTTGCTGAGGTCGATCTGCACCACCTCGCCGCCGAGCTTTGTAGTGTCGACTTCCGGCAGGTATTTCGCCGGATTGTGCTCGAGTTCTTCCAGGAACACGCCGTCGCGCGTGATCTTGCCCAACGCCTGGCGGTCGGCCGAGCACGACACGCCGAGCCCGATCGGCAGCGAGGCGCCGTGCCGCGGCAGGCGGATGACGCGCACGTCGTGACAAAAATATTTGCCGCCGAATTGCGCGCCGACGCCGAGCGACTGCGTCATCTTCTGGATTTCCTGCTCCATCTCACGGTCGCGGAAGGCGTGGCCGTCCTCGGAGCCGTGATCGGGCAGCGCGTCGTAATATTTGCAGGAGGCGAGCTTCACCGTCTTCATGGTCAGCTCGGCGGAGGCGCCGCCGATAACGATGGCGAGATGGTAGGGCGGGCACGCCGCGGTGCCGAGGGTCAGCACTTTCTCTTTCAGGAAGGCGTTGAGGCGCTCGCGGGTCAGGATCGACGGCGTCGCCTGGAACAGGAACGCCTTATTGGCCGAACCACCGCCCTTGGCGATGAACAGGAACTTGTAGGCCGCATCCGCCTCGCCGGCGCTCTCGGCATAAATCTCGACCTGCGCCGGCATGTTGGAGCGCGTGTTCTTCTCCTCGAACATGGAAATCGGCGCGAGCTGCGAATAGCGCAGATTGCGCTTCAAGTACGCATCGCGCGCGCCCTCGGCGAGCGCGGCCTCGTCGTCGCCGGCGCTCCAGATCAGCCGGCCCTTCTTGCCCATGATGATCGCGGTGCCGGTGTCCTGGCACATCGGCAGCACGCCGCCCGCCGCGATATTGGCGTTCTTGAGAAAATCGTAGGCGACGAACTTGTCGTTATCCGACGCCTCCGGGTCCTCGACGATGGCTTTGAGGCTCGCCAGATGGGCGGGGCGCAGAAGGTGATTGATATCGGTGAATGCCGCTTCGGCGAGGGCGCGGATAGCTTCGCGGGGGACGACCAGGACCTCCTCGCCCATGACGCGATCGAGGCGGACGCCGTCGGACGAGATTTTGCGGTAGGGCGTGGTGTCCTTGCCGAGCGGGAACAGCGGTGTGTGCTTGTAAGGAGGAACGGGGTGGGGTGTGAGGGGGGCGTTCATTGAGTTTGCCTTCTTCAGAAGAATAGCGGAGTTATAGACTATAAAATCGCCAGAAACTCCGGCACGGTCATCCCGGCCTGCGCGATGATTCCCCGCAGCGTACCGCGCTTGAGATCGCCGCTATGTACGGGCACGGTCACCTTTCGCGCCGGATCGGTCGAATGAATAAGCCGGCAATGGCTTCCCGAAGTTCGTGACAGCCGCTCGTTCATGCCGCAAGCGTGATGGTGATTTCCCGAATGCGCGTCGGCTCGGCGCTGGGCACTGGTTCGCCGCGCGCAACGGAGTCGGCGATAACGAGCCGGATAGCGTCCTCCGCCATTGCCAGCGCCTCGCGCTCATCCTTTCCATAGGTGACAATTTCGGGGAACGCGGGCACGCGCACGGTGAAGCCGCCCTCTTCCTCGGGTTCGAGCACCACAGCGAAGGTTCGTTTTTCATCCACGGCAGAAACCCTCAATAGCTACGAGCAATATAGCTCGTAGGATGGGCAGAGCGAAAGCAAAACCCATCGTCTTTGAATTGGCTCGCGCCCATGGTGGGTATCGCTTCGCTCCACCCACCGTACGCGTCTTACAACCCAAACAACCGCTCCGCATTGCCGTGTGCGATGCGCTCCCGGTCGGCGGCGCTGACGGGGAGATGCTTGAGAAAAGCGAGCGCGTCGGCCATCGATCCATAGGGATAGTCGGCCGAGAACATGATCCGCTCGACGCCGACTTCGAGCAGCAGATCGAGGAACGGCGCCGGAAAGTTGAATGCCGCGAAGGTGTAGTGAACGTTCTGCCGGAGATAGTCGCCAAGCGAACGCTGTAGTTTTGTCGACCCGGGCGGCACGTTCTCGTCAGACCCCGGCTGCACGAAGGGCAGCGCCTGGCCCACTTTCTCCAGCCGCGGCAGCATGAAGGGCAACGCCTCGCCCATGTGGCCGACCACGATTTGCAATTTCGGATAGCGGTCGAAGACGCCGCCAAGGATCATGCGGATGACATGGAGCGCGGTTTCGATGTGCCAGCCCCAGCCCGGGCCGGACAGCAAAAAGGTCACGCCCGGCGAAAAGCCGCCGTACGACGCCGCGATGACCGCTTTCGGCGGCAGCGTCGGGTGCATATAGATCGGCACATTGAGCGCCTCGGCACATTCCAGGATCGGCCAGTAGAATTTATCGTCCAGGTAGCGGCCGCGATTATGGCCGTTGATGATCGCGCCTTTGAACCCGTTCTGGCGAACCCGGCGTTCGAGCTCTGCGGCGGCTTGATCGGGCGCCGCGGTTGGCAAGGCGGCAAGTCCGGCGAAGCGCGTCGGATTTGCCTTCACCGCACCGGCGAGGAAATCGTTCGCGTCGCGCGCAATCGCGATCGCCTCGGCCGCCTCCGATTGCTCGGTCCCCGGATAATTGATCGATAGGACCTGCATGTCGACGCCAGCGGCGTCCATTTCCGCCAATCGTTTGGCGCCAACATCAGCTAGTTGCTCGAAGGTTTCCGCGGCCCGAGCGCCGCCGGATTTCAGCGCGTGTTCTCTGAATTCCCGGCCCGGGCCGTCGAGAAAGGCCGGGGTGGTAAAGTGTTCTTCAAGCGTTATAGTTCGCATGGTTGTTCCATTATTTATCCGCGCACAGCAGCAAGCGTAGATGGGCAAAGCGAAGCATGCCCACGTCAGCGTGCATATTGCACAACCTAAACCGTATTGTTCGCCAATCATAAAGGTGGGCACGGCGCATTCGCGCCTTTGCCCAACCTACGATTTTCCTGCTCGATGGAACGAGGCACAATCGAGGATTCCTGATCTCGCGGGGCGTTTGTTGCCGGCCCCAATCGACCCCAATGAGGGGGGCGGCGCAGCCGACGCTTGGCGCCATCACGGTGGCACACCATGGCCATCTGCCCGACTTATATCGAATTTTACGCGATCTGGCGCCACGGCCTTAATGCGCCGTCGATAATGTCCCGCTCGCCTTCACAATCGCGCAAAGGATATTGCAGTGGATTTTGGCAAACGCTTCTCGATTCACAACGGCCGCCCTGCGGCCGCCGTTCAACAGACTTGCGTGCGGTGCTGCGGCACCGGCCGCCTCCGCGAACGCGGCAACCGGATCATCTGCAAAGCCTGCGCCGGAACGGGACGGACAACCGTCATAACGGTTCGCGCCTCCTGATCGGCCGTTTGGCCGCAGACCGGGCCGGGGGCGCATCGCCGATCGCAATGTGGCGGCGCCCATGACGTTTTCCGCGTTGCCGCCCCCCTCCTTCTTCCGCTAGTTTTAAGGCGGCAAAAAGGAGTCACTCCGTGGCAGCACGCATCCGACACATCGCGTTGGCCGTTAAGGATATCGACGCCACCGCCGATTTCTACGAGAAGGCCCTCGGTCTCACCCGCTCGCCGAAATCGGAAGGGCCCACCGCCTATCGCATCTATATGAGCGACGGCGAAATCAATCTCGCATTGCTGCAATACAAGAGCGAAGCCGGCTCTGGACTGAAAAATCCAAGCGGTTTCGTCGGCATCCATCACTTCGGATTTCAGTGCGACGACCTGGAGGATCAGCAGAAGCAGATTGAGGATGCCGGCGGAAAATTCTTTTTCGATCTGGGCGATCCCGACGATGACGACTTCGAGCGCAAGTTCAAGGATCCCAACGGCATCATCTTCGATATCAATTGGAAGGGCTGGACCATGACGTCCGGCAAGGTCGACAGCAACGATAACAACGTGTCGAAGAAGAAACCCCGCGCCTAGCAGAGATTGCGTCGATAACTTCGATTTTCAATTTTTAGATAAATCCAGCGAAATCATGCCGCGTCTTTCTAAGGGCGCGGCTGATCTTATTTGAAAGCGAAGGAACGGCCAGCGAGCTTTTTCGTTCTCATCAACGCCGCTGTAGATGCGTGGACATGATTAATTTAGCTGGAGCCAACAAACATGAACAACACAATTCATCAATTGGTGCAGCTCATCCTGCAGGGGATAAGCTGGGTGCTCAATACCGCCGCCTCGCTATGGATCTGGTCGTGGTCGCAAATAGCATCCGTGTTCGCCATGTCGTGGACGAACTTGCCGGGATGGAAGCTGGCCGTCGGGCTGATCGCCATCGCCGCGCTTGCCGCCGTTCTGGTCGTGGTGGTGTTGCGCGCCTGGGATGCGTTCGGCCGCATCGCCACGGCATTTTGGACCATGGCGATGACCTTGTTCGCGATGCTCATGTTCGTCGTGGCCGCGGGCCTGTTCTCGCGCGGCTTCCAGTGGGTGGTCGCCAGCGTGCCGGACAAGTTCTGGACGGCGTTTATTTGACGAGTGCACAACTCCAAACACCGACATTCGTCGCGCCGCATTGGATGATTTACTCCGGCTTGATGTGGGCCTCTTCGATCACCTTGCGGAATTTCGGTTCTTCGGTGTTGATGCGCGCGGCCAGTTCGGCGGGCGAACCGGCGATCGATTCGAAATATTGCGCTTCGAGGAACGATTTCTGGATCTCAGGATCGGCGAAGATCTTCCGCACTTCGCCATTGATCTTGGCGACCACATCGGGCGGCTCGCCGGCCGGACCGAACAAGCCGAACCATGATGCCGCGACATAGCCCGGGACGGTTTCGGCGATGGTCGGAATCTCAGGCAGCAGCTTCATGCGCTTCGGCGCGCCGTCGGCGATGAATTTCACCCTGCCGTCCTTCCATTGCGGCACGGCGCTGCCGACGCTGATGAGCATCATCTGGATATGTCCGGCGACCACATCCTGCAGCGCCGGGGTCGCGCCCTTGTAGTGCACCGGAACGAAATTCACGCCGGCCATGGTCTTGAATAATTCCATGTTGAGATGGCCGGTCGAGCCGACGCCGTAGGTGCCGTAATTGAGCTGACCGGGCTTTTCCTTGCCGAGCGCGATCAACTCCTTGACGCTGTTCGCCGGCACTGACGGGTTGAGGATGAGGGCATGGTTGATGGTGACGAGGCCGGCGATCGGCGTGAAGCCCTTGACGGGATCATAGGCCAGATGACCGTAGAGCGTCGGATTGGCGATGAAGGTGACTTCGGGGCCGATGAACAGTGTGTAGCCGTCCCCCGGCTGGTGCGTGACATATTCGGCGGCGATCTGGTTGTTGGCGCCCGGCTTGTTTTCGACGACCACCTCCGCGCCCCAATCCGCCGTGAAGCTCTTCGCCAAAATGCGCCCGAGCATGTCGGTCACGCCGCCGGGCGAAGCCGGCACAATGATGGCGATCGGCTTCGACGGATAAGTTTCCGCGCCGGCGGGCGCAGCGGCGAGAGAGGCGATCGTGATTGCCGTGCAGAGCCATTTGTTCATTCTGATCCCTCCCTGCCGCATTCATTGGTCATGCATGATCGCGACGCTAACACGACGCGATCGTTCGGCGCGCATGAAATCGCGGACTTCAATGCCGAACATGATTATCACGCCGACATCGGAGAGGTCACCCGCCGCCGGCGCATTCGCACGACCATCCCGCCACACTATTCGACGACTAAGCGGTATCGTGACAATTCGTCGCCTAAAATTTTTGGCCTTCCGTGAAACCCAGCATCTTCTAGGCCGTACTTAGAGGCATGCGCCACGCTGGCGAGGGTAGCGAGGCTCAGTAACAGGAGGTAAAACACAATGAGTAAAACCAAGCTGCTGGCCGCCACGGCAGTGGCGGCATTAATGCTTGTTGGAACAGCCTTTGCAGCCGACCCGATGGTCGGCGGCGCGGCAATGTACCCCAACAAGAACATCATCCAAAACGCTGTAAATTCAAAGGATCACACGACCCTCGTAGCCGCCGTCAAGGCCGGAGGCCTTGTCGATACGCTCGAAGGCAAGGGTCCCTTTACAGTGTTTGCGCCGACGAACGAGGCTTTCGCCGCGCTACCGGCGGGAACCGTGGACAGTCTCCTAAAGCCGGAAAACAAGAAGGAACTAGTCAAGATTCTGACCTACCACGTCGTTCCGGGCCGACTGGACTCAGAGGTTCTCGACCAAGACATAAAGAAGGACGGCGGCAAGGCAACGCTCAAAACCGTCGAGGGCGATACGCTGACCGTCACCGGCAGCGGCAAAGACCTGATGGTGACGGACGCCAAAGGTAATGCGGCGAAAGTCACGATTGCCGACGTTATGCAAAGCAACGGCGTCATCATGGTCATCGACAAGGTGCTCATGCCGAACTAATTCGGACGGCAACACGTCAGCTCTTGGGCGGCTCGGCCTTGGCAAAGCGGGCCGCCCCGGTCGTCCACAACACGCGATTGCCGAGCTGTTTTGTCGGTCGGGTTAGGACATTCTTGTTCATCGGCTCGAATGGAATTGGAGCCGGACCAACCAAGCAATCGCAAAGACGAAGGCGATACAGACGTTCTAAGAGTTACTTAAACCTAAGAGTTACTTAAACCGAGATATTTCGCGGCATTATTGAAAGCAATGTCCTCCCGCTCATATTGGGCCAGCGGCGTGCGATCCAAAAACTCGCCCGCCTCGTGCGCCGAACTCGAAGGGATAATCGGCGGCGAACATCACCCGATCCCGCCCGAGCGCGGCGAGCGTGCAATTAAGCGGTTCCGCCGAGCACATGCCCGACGTGGTCACGACGATATTTTGCTTGATGTAATCCGACGGCGGCTTGGCAAGCTTTACGCTGTAGAGCTTGGCTCGGCTGTCGAAGCGCCACAGCAGGAATGGCAGCGTTTCGCCGAGATGGCCCAGCATCACCTTGGCGCCGGGAAAGCGGTCGAATAGCCCGCCGAAGACCAGCCGCAAGGCATGCGAGCCGGTTTCAAATCCCCATTCCCAGGTGGCGCGGCGCAAGCCGGGGACGCCTTCGAGTGCGGGGGAGGGCGTGATCGGGTCGGTCGGATGAATGTAGATCGGCGCGCCGAGGGCTTCCGCCCGCTCCCAGAACGGATGGAGCGAAGGATCATCGAGGTACCGCCCGTGGGTATGGCCATTGATCATCGCGCCACAGAAGTTGAGTTCGCGCACGCACCTTTCGAGCTCATCGGCGGCGGCCAGCGGGTCCTGCATGGCGAGATGGGCGAAGGCGGAATAGCGATCGGGCCGCTTCTGGATTTCGCGGGCCAGAAAATCATTGGACTCGCGCGCGCGCCGAACAGCCGTCGCCGCATTGCGCTCGATCTGCACGCCGGGTCCGGCGATAGACAACGCTGATCGCGCAATGCCCGCCCGGTCCATGGCTTCAAGGCGCATGTCGCTGAAGTCGGTCAGCTTGGCCAGCAAATTGCCGGCGTGCGTCGGATCGACGTTGCCGACCGTGGTCCTCCAGTAGTCTTCATATCCGGGAGACAGAAAGTGCTCCTCCAGCGCGATCTTGCGGACCATGTGTTCCTCGGTTGTTTTTCACTCGCCCAGGCTTGACCCGAGCCGGCGGCGAACGGGTCTATAACCGAAATCCGGTGCAATGGTACACCGCCGGATGATATAAGCGGTGCATCGAGTGGGCGTGCGAGGGAGGTCTCTTGTGGTCAAGAAGGTACGCGGCGTTGCGCTGGAGGAAAACCTCGACAATTCGATGGGGCTCGAGTTCTACAATCTCTCCCATCGCTTCGGTTATCAGTCGCCGAACTGGCCGTATTTCGAAGACGTCAAGATCGAGCGCATCCATTATCACGCCAAGTCGGGCGTGCTGTCACAACGCATCACGACGTCCATGCACAACACCACGCACATCGATGCGCCGGCCCATGTGGTGCAGGGCACGCCGTTCATCGACGAGGTGCCGCTGCCGCATTTCTTCGGCTCCGGCATCGTGGTGTCGATCCCGAAGAAGAAATGGGAGCAGATCACCTACGACGATCTGGAGAAGGCGGCGGGCAAGGTGGTGCGGCCGCGCGACGTGGTGATCGTCAACACCGGCTGGCACAAGGTCTATGAGGACAATGAAGATTACTTCTGCCGCTCGCCCGGCTTCGTGCCCTCGGCCGGCGAGTGGTTCGTGGAGAAGAAGGTCAAGGTCGTCGGCCACGACACCCAGGCCAACGATCATCCGCTCGCCACCGCAATCGGCCCGCAACGCAATGGGCCGCTGCATCCGCATCTCGCCGAGGAATACAAGAAATGGTCCGGCGGCCGCGACTGGAAAGAGGACTTTCCGGATTGGGAGCCAGTGCACCGCATCCTGTTCAAGAATGGCATCCTCGGCATCGAGAATGTCGGCGGCGACATCGACAAGGTCACCGGCCGACGCTGCACCTTCGCGTACTTTCCCTGGAATTGGGATCGCGGCGACGGCTGCATCGTCCGGCTGGTCGCGATCGTCGATCCGAAAGGAAGCTACCGGATCGAAAAGGGGGAGAAGCTCTGATGATCGTGCGGAAATTTTCTGAGGCGAAGCCGTATGATGCCCCCAACCATCGCGATTACAAGTCGTTCCGGGTGTTCGGCGCCGAGATGGGCGGCTCGCAGACGCTGGCGTTCGGCATCTCGCATTTCCTGCCGGGCGGCGGCGCCGGCCCCGACGCATCGCCGCCGGAGAAGATCTATTACGTGCTGGCCGGCGAGCTCACGGTCATCGTCGGCGGCAAGGAAACGGTCGTACGGGAGGGCGACAGTTGCTACATCGGCCCGAACGAGAGCCGCGAGATCATCAACCGGGGGAACGAGGTCTGCACCATCGCGGTCGCCGTCGCGCCGGTGAAGTGATTCGCACCTCTCCCCGCTGCGCGGGGAGAGGTCGAGTGAGCGAAGCGAACGAGGGTGAGGGGGCCTCGCCGCAAGTCTGAGCCCAGCGGAGAGGCCCCTCATCCCGACCTTATCCCCGCAGGCGGGGAGAAGGAGAAGAGGAGAATCATGTCCGAAGACTTTCTGAAAAACCCGCTCTCGCTGTTCGACGTCAAAGGCAAGACCGCGATTGTCACCGGCGCGACCGGGGCGTTCGGCGCGCTCGCCGCGCAAGTGCTTTCCGGCGCCCGCTGCAATCTTGTGCTGGCGGCCGGCGGCGCCGAGGCGCTGAAAAAGGTTGCCGCCGCGTGCGAACAGCTGGGCGCCAAGGTCGAGTCCGCCCACATGCGGCCGAGCTCGGCGGCCAATTGCGAGAAAATCGTCGAGGCGGCGGTGCAGCGCTTCGGCGGCGTCGATATCCTGGTGCTTGCTTCGGGCATCAACAAAGTGGCGAAAATCGTCGATCAGCCGCCAGAAACGTTCATGGAAGTGATGGACGTCAACGTCACGCAGTCGTGGCTGATGGCGCGCGCCGCCGGCAAGCAAATGCTGGCCCAAGGCCGCGGCGGCAAGGTCGTCTTCATGTCGTCGGCCCGCGGCTTGTTGGGACATCCCGCCGGCTACACGGCCTATTGCGCGTCGAAGTCGGCGATCGACGGCGTCACCAAGGCGCTGGGCTGCGAATGGGGCGACACCGGCATCACCGTCAATGCCATCGCGCCGACGGTGTTCCGCTCGCCGCTGACCGCCTGGATGTACGAAGACAACGAGCGTTCGACGGCCGTGCGCAAGGGCTTCATCGCCCGCGTGCCCAAGGGCCGCCTCGGCGAGCCGTCGGACCTCGCCGGGCCGCTGCTCTTTCTCGCCTCGAAGGCGTCCGACTTCTACACCGGGCACATCCTCTACGCCGACGGCGGCTACACGGCGGGCTGAGGATGGCGAAGGAGCGTATCGCCGTTGTCGGCGCCGGGTTGATGGGCCACGGCATCGCCCAGGTCTTCGCCCTGGCCGGCCACCCCGTCGCCATCACCGACACCGTCGTGCAAAATCTTGATACGGTGACATCGCGGATCGCCGCCAATCTGCGCGACCTCAATCAAGATGAGAGCGCGGTCGCGCGCGTACAGCCGTTTTTCGATCTCGCCGAGGCGGTGCGCGACGCCGATTACGTGGTCGAGGCAATTTCCGAAAATCTGCCGCTCAAGCAAACACTGTTCGCGGACCTCGAGCGCCATGTTCGCCCCGATGCGATCCTCGCCAGCAATACCTCGGTGATCCCTATCACCGCGATCATGAAGGGCTTGAACAAACGCGAGCGCGCGCTGGGTACGCATTGGTGGAACCCGCCGTTCCTGGTGCCACTCGTCGAAGTGATCGAGACGCAATGGACTTCGCCCGAGGCGATTGCTTGGACGATGGCGCTGCACCAAGCGGCCGGTAAGAAACCGGCACACGTCAAAAAAGACGTGCCGGGCTTTATCGGCAACCGGCTACAGCATGCGCTGTGGCGCGAGGCAATCTCGCTGGTCGAACACGGCATCTGCGACGCCGAGACGGTCGACGCCGTGGTCAAGGCGTCATTTGGCCGGCGCCTCGCTGTGCTCGGTCCGCTCGAAAATGCCGACCAGGTCGGGACCGATCTCACGCTCGCCATTCACAACACCGTGCTCCCCGCGATCGAAAGCCGGCCGGGTCCGTCGCCTTATCTCGAAAAGCTTGTGGCGGACGGCAAGCTGGGGTTCAAATCCGGCGAAGGTTTTCGCAAATGGACCGCCGCCGAGCAGGCTGCGCTACGCGCCAAAGTAATGCGGCATCTCAGGGCCGTGCGGGATACTTAAACTTCCCCCCAAGAGAGGCAAACTGACTGCGTGCCGACAGGGAGAGTGATATGAACTCCGAAGCTGAAAAAACGCGAACGAGGGCGACCATCGATCGCCGCGCCGTCATGGCAGGCGGCCTCGGCGCGCTGGCGGCGCCGGCCATTCTGCGCGTCATCCCGGCCAACGCGCAATCGAAGACCATCAAGATCGGGTTCGTGAGCCCGCGGACCGGCCCGATCGCCGGCTTCGGCGAGGCCGACGGATTCATTCTCGATCAGGTGAAGAACGTTCTTGGCAAGGGTTTGGCCAGCGGCGGCAAGACCTATCCGATCGAAATCGTCAGCAAGGATAGTCAATCGACCACCACGCGCGCCTCCGAGGTCGCCTCCGAACTGATCCTGCACGACAAGGTCGCTCTCCTGCTCGGCTCGGCCACGCCCGACACCACCAATCCGGTCGCCGACCAGGCCGAGATCAACGAGGTGCCCTGCATCACCACGAATTGTCCGTGGCAGCCTTATTTCTTCGGCCGTAACGGCGATCCGCAGAAAGGCTTCACCTGGACCTATCACTTCTTCTGGGGCCTCGAAGACGTTATCGCCGCCTATGTGGCGATGTGGGATTCCGTGGCGACCAACAAGATCATCGGCGGGCTGTTCCCCAACGACGCGGACGGCAATGCCTGGGGCGACGCGAACCGCGGGCTGCCGCCGGCGCTCGCCAAGGCCGGATACAAGCTGCTCGACCCCGGCCGCTATCAGGTGATGAACAACGACTTCACCTCGCAAATCTCGCAGTTCAAGAAGGCGGGCGCCGAGATCGTCACCGGCAACATGATCCCGCCCGACTTCGCGACATTCTGGTCGCAGGCGGCGCAGCAGGGCTTCCATCCGAAAATCGTGACCATCGGCAAGGCGCTGCTGTTCCCATCCGTGGTCGCTTCACTCGGTCCGCGCGGCGATGGACTTTCCACCGAAGTGTGGTGGACACCGAGCTATCCGTTTAAATCCGGACTAACCGGCCAGAGCGCGCGCCAACTGACCGACGCTTATGTCGAGGCGACGAAACGGCCGTGGACGCAGCCGATCGGCTACCAGCATGCCTTGTTCGAGATTACGATCGACGTCTTGAAACGCGCGAACAGCATCGATCCCAAATCAATCCTCGCTGCCATCGTCGCCACCGACTACAATTCGATCGTCGGCCCGGTGAAATGGACCGGGCAGCCGGTCAAGAACGTCAGCAAGACACCGCTGGTGGCCGGCCAGTGGCAGCGCCGAGGCGGCCTGTTCGATCTGGTCATCACCGCGAACCAGCCGGCGCCGCAGATTCCGGTCGGCGGCAAGCTCGAATTGCTGTCGTGATCCGTTATTTCGGCGCCTCGCTGCGCTCGGCGCCGAAATGATGAAAACGGCTATTTTGCCAGCGACAATGTTTTGTCCGCGCCGGCTTTGGCGCGCAAGCCAGGCATGACGTCGCTCGCGAACAAAGCGATGGATCGCAGGCATTCTTCACGTGTGAGATCGCCGAACGCGAACTGCCCGACGACGTAATTGCATTGGGTTTCGGCAAGCTGCCGGGTGAGAAAATTCGTCACCGTCGCCGGCGAGCCGGCAATGCCTTGGCCGCGCGCCATGAGCGTATCAAAGTCAGCCGGCCGCGGATGGCCCTGCGGCCGCCCGTACAAGCGGAACAGATGGGTGAAAGCGCGATGCCAGACCGGATAGGCGCGGCGCGCGAGCCGCAGTGCCTCGGCGTCGTCGTGGGCGACGACAACGAAGCGGCCAAGACCGAGCTTTGGCATGGGTGCGCCCGGATGCGCGGGCCGCCACGTCGCACGATAGCGCTCGATTGAGAGCCGCGTCTCGGCCGGCGGATCGAGGCTGACGATATGGAGGTTGCGCGGGCCGCGCGCTCGGCGCTGTCGGGCGCGTGGACGCCATACCAGATCGGCGGATGCGGCTGCTGCAGCGGCTTGATCTCCATCGGCACGTTGTCTGAACGAATAATACTTGCCGTGAAAGTCGAGCACCGGTTTGGTCAGGCCTTGCACGATCAGCTCGAGCGCCTCGGCATACATCTCCTGCGCCGCGGCAGGATCCACGCCGTAATATTCGATCTCGACCGGCGACGGAGCCGCGGCCGAAGCCGAGCTCGAGCCGTCCGCCGCTGAGCTGGTCGAGCATGCAGATTTCTTCGAGCAACCGCAGCGGATGGTGCATCGGCAGCGCATAGACCAGCGGGCCGAAGCGCAGCCGCCGCGTGCGCTGCGCGATAGCGGCCAGGAAGATGTTCGGCGAAGGCGCCATGCCGAGCGGCGTCGAATGGTGCTCGGCGAGGTGATAGGCGTAGAAGCCGGCGCGGTCGTATGCCTCGATGATCTTGAGCCGGTCTTCGTAATAATCCGCGCAGCTCGCCGCCCGTTGCGGTCGAGGTGGTCGAATACGCCGAATTCCATTTTTGCATGCCTTTGTTAGCGCACAAATGTAACCTGAATCGATCGGCAGCGAAATCCGGGATCGGACGTTATGCGATCTGCAACAGGTCGGTCAGCGACCGGCTGTCCGGCAAATCGTCAACCCGCATCACAACATCGATGAGCGCGTCTTGCTGCTTGGCAGCCATAACACCGCGCGTTAGCTTGCGGAATTTTTCGATGATGTCGCCGGCGCCGGCGAACGATTGCTCGCTGCCGCGCGGCGCCTCGCGCGTCTCGCTTTCGACCGTACCGTCGCGCAAATGCACCTCGACGCGGACCTTGTGCCGGTACGCAGCGCCGAGCGCGGTGATCGCCGGTCGTCCACGCACCGTCACCTTGCGCGACAGCGCCATGCGCGCGTCGTCGTCGACGCGCTCGGCGTGAACTGGTCGACGAACACGTCGCCTTCGAGCAGCAGCGTGGCGACGCAGAAGGGCAGGTTCAGCTGCGCGGCGGTCAGCCCTTCCGGCCGGTACGGCCAGCCGACGTGGTCCACCGTCACCTGCGAGCCGTGCACGACGATGCTCGTCGACGTCGTCGAGGCCGAACGGCCGGCCGCTGCGATCGTGCGGATCGCGTCCAGCGTGGTGTGGTTGCTGGCGACGCAGGAATAGAACTTGAGCGCGATGCAGCATGGTCTCGAAGTGCTCGCCCAGCCCGGCGTCAGCTCGGCGCGGTCGAAGCGGTCCGGCGAGCGCGAGAACGTGGTGCAGAAGCCGCCGTACTCCGCCTCGAACACGTCGATGATGCCGGTATAGCCGCGCTCGCCAGCAGCGCCGCGTAAAGCCGCTCTGCGCCGCGCGGCCGGCGTGCATGCGCTTGACCATGGCGCCGAACTGCGCCGCCATCAGCCCGGACGATTGCGTGCCGGCGATGCCGAGCGCGTGGACGGTCTGCTCGGCGTCGAGCCCCAGCGCGCGCGCGGCGCCGGCCGCGGCCGAGAACACGCCCACCGTGGCGCCCGAGTGCCAGCCCTGGCCGATATGCTCCTGGCCCATGCACATGCCGACGCGCGGCCCGATCTCGTAGCCGGCGACGGCCGCGGCGAGGAAATCGCGGCCCGTCAGCCCGCGCGTGGCTTTCCGCCACCGCCAGCAACGCCGGCAGCGTCACCGCGCCGACGTGCAGCACCGCCGCGCGGTGAACGTCATCCAGCTCGAAGCCCTGCACCTGCGTGCCGTTGACCAGCGCGGCGTGCGGCGACGAGAGCCGCGCTCGGTGCCCCACACCGCGCGTGGTGCGGGTCGCATCGAGTGCCGCAGCGTCTCCCGCAGGATGCGGCACCATTCGAGATCGGCGCCGTAGATGGCGCAGCCGAGCGAATCCAGAATCAGCAGCTTGATCCGCGCGCGGACCTCGGCCGGAATCCGCTCGTAACTCAGTTCTGAGACGAATTCGGCTATTCTGCGCGTGTGCACGTTGATGGTGGTGTTTGCATCCATGCTCAGCTCGCTGCTCGGACGGCCCTTGAAACTGGGTTGCCCGCGCGGCAAAGCGGACCGCCTGAACCGCCGACCAACTCACAATGCTTCTGGATCGCCCGCCGTAAGTTGTGCTTTTGATGTCGGTCTGTGTCCATCGGCTTCACGAACGACAAAGCACCGGCGCCTATTACTGGTCAGTGCTCTTCATCAGAGGAGCCAGCCGACTGAGGTCATCATTGATGGACAGATCGAAGCTATCGGTAGCCATAATCGATGGTTTAATGCCTTGTGCATCTATTTTTTTCTGCAGCTCAGGATCCCGGCTCGCTTCCGCAATCGCATCGGCAAGCTTCTTCAGGATCGCCTTGGGGGTCTTAGCCGGCGCCAAAATACCGTACCAAGTGGCGTATCGATAATCGATACCCTGAGAGAGCGCGGTCGGGATCTTAATTGGATCAGTGACGGGCTCGTCGGCGCCCACGGCAAGAGCACGGAGCGTGCCGTTCTGTAAGAACGACAGAACGAAAGCCAGCGGATCGAACGAAGCTTGGATATTGCCGGTCATCATGTCCGTGAGGATATTGGAGCTAACTGTGTACGGAACATGCACGAGTTTTATCTTTGTTTGTGCGGCAAAATACGCGCCGGCGAGATGCGTCGAAGTTCCAATTCCCGCCGAACCATAATTAAGCGCGCCCGGCTTTGATTTTGCCAGATCAATAAACTGCTTCAGATTGGCGACCCCCAGCGACGGTGGCACCACGACGATGGCCGGCGCGACGCCGACCATTGAGACCCCGGCAAAATCTCGGATCGGATCGAACGGCAGGTCTTTATTGAGCAACCCTAAAATCGAGTGCCCGGAATTGGCAAACAGCAACGTGTAGCCGTCTGCAGCGGCCGTCGCCACCGCTTCTGCTCCGATCACACCACCGGCGCCGGGCTTATTTAATACCACGATCCGCTGGTGCAAAAGCCTCGCAAGCTTATCGGCATAAATGCGCGCCAGAATATCGATTGTGGTTCCGGGTGTAAGCGGCACGATCAGCGTAATCAGCCGCGACGGAAACTGATCTTCCGCACGGGCCGGGAGCGAAAGAAACGCAAATGTGACGAGCGCCGCCAAAATCAGTCTTTTAAGTTTCACGCGAGTTCCTCCGATTTTCTGTTCTGATATTATCCTGCGCTAACAAAGCGCAATGGCGCGAATGGGCGAGGCTTCTGCATCGATCAACTTGAGCGGCAAACCGATCAGCGTGAACCGATCCGCGTGAATTTGATCAAGGTTCTTCAAATAGGGCATGGTGATCACGCCGTGTTCGCTCAGCGTGCGCGAATTGTGAAACACGCGCGGCGCGCCTGGTTCGTCATTTCCGTGATAAAAATCATAACCAACGATCACGACGCCCTTTTCAATGCACCACATTGTTGCGCCGATCGTCAGATAGGGTGACTCCTCCATCCATTTCTGCGAACCGCCATCGTAAGAATTGTTGTGATCGGTCCGAAGAAGAAGACGGTCGCCCTTGCGGATGCGATTGTCGAGTCTGTTCGCCAGATCCTTCTCGGTAATCGCCTTGCCGGGCAGTTTGTCGCGCAAGTCCGCCACGACCGCGTCGCCAATGAACAACGTCAACGGAAGCTGGTGGATCTGCACGCCGCCGCGGACGTTGTGTTCAGGCGCGTCGACATGGCTTCCAGCATGTAATCGCATATGAACGCCACGAACTATTTGTCCCGCACCGCCGGGGGCGTCGTGTTCCTTGATGACTTCCATCTCGAATTGCATGTCCTTTTTGAACCCCGTAGGGGTGCGCATGGCGAAGTTCTTGGGATCGAGCTCGAGACTGATATCGACGATGGTGGGATTTGCCGGCAGCATGATCTGTCCTTTGCTTGGTTCTTTATCCAGCGCGATGGCGCAGAGGGCGGCCTGTTAATGCCCAGATTTCAAGCCATCCGAAAAAGTGGGTCGGGACAAGGCCTTGAGCAATTCAGTATAATCCTCCTAGGGTAGAACCTAAATGTGTGCATGCCTTAGCGCATTCGCCGGGACGAGCGGGAAAAAAATAGCACTGCCGATGATCAACAAGCTCGTACAGACCATGGCGCAGGCGCTGGGGGGAGTCCGCGATGGTTCGGTCGTTCTGATCGGCGGCTTCGGCAGCATCGGCCAGCCCAATGCGCTGATCGAAGGTCTGATCGAGCAGGGCGCCAAGGATCTGACCGTCGTCGCCAACAATTCCGGTGTCGGCCGCGTCGGCCTGGCCAAGCTGCTCGACACCGGCCGCGTGCGCAAGATCGTATGCTCGTTTCCGCGCACATCCGATCCGGTGGTGTTCGAGCGGCTGTGGCGCGAGGGGCGCATCGAGCTCGAAGTGGTGCCCCAGGGCACCATGTCGGAACGCATGCGCGCGGCGGGCGCCGGCATCCCGGCCTTTTACACGGCGACCGCCGTGGGCACCAAGCTCGCGGCAGGCAAGGAGCAGCGGGAAATCCACGGCCGAGAGTACATTCTCGAGGAAGCGCTCGCCGGCGATGTCGCGCTGGTCGAGGCCTGGGAGGCTGACCGCTGGGGCAATCTCACCTACATATCGTCCGCCCGAAACTTCAATCCGGTGATGGCGACCGCCGCCAAGTTGACCATCGTGCAGGCGCAACACATCGTAGAGCTCGGCGCGCTCGATCCGGAGAAGATCGCCACGCCCGGCATTTATGTCGACCGCGTGCTGCACATGCCCTATGGCGAGCCGACGGTGACGTGAGGAAGAAGCCGTGAATGCCGATGCAAAAGCCTTGGCTGCCTGTAAGCCGTTGACGCGTCTGGAGATGGCCGCGCGCCTCGCGGGCGATATCCCGGAAGGCTGGTACGTCAATCTCGGCATCGGCGCGCCGCTCAAGGTCGCGGACCATGTGCCGGACGACCGCGAAGTCATCTTCCACTCGGAGAATGGCATCCTCGGCATGGGCCCCGCGCCGGCGCCTGCCCAGATCAACCGCTGGCTGATCAACGCCGGCAAGCAATACATCACGCTGCGCACCGGCGGTTCGTACATGCACCACGCCGACAGCTTCGCGCTCATTCGCGGCGGGCATCTCGACCTCTGCGTGCTCGGCGCTTTCCAGGTTGCCGAGAACGGCGACGTTGCCAACTGGTCGACGTCAGACAACGAAAGCGCGCCCGCCGTGGGCGGCGCCATGGACCTTGCGGCCGGCGCCCGGCAGCTCTGGGTATTGATGGAGCACACCACGAAATCCGGCAAAAGCCGGTTGGTCCGCCGCTGCACCTATCCGCTGACCGCGATCGGCGTGGTCAAGCGCGTCTACACCAATCTCGCTGTGCTGGATATCACCGACGGCGGCTTCGCGGTCCGCGACATGGTGAGCGGCCTCACGCTGGCCGCGCTGCAGGACGTGACCGACGCACCGCTGCGGATGGCAAACTAAAGCCAGCCCCGGACATTCCCGCGGAAAGCGGGAATCCAGCATGAGCGCCTGTTCGCCGTCTTCGGAACGGGCAGCCGGTGGCAGCACGTAATTTCACTTCGCGACATAGACGGCGCGCACCTTTTCGACCAAATCCGGCGGCAGGTTGCTCACCTCGGCGACGAGCTTTTGCAATTCTTCGCCGTTGAGCGGATTGACCGAGAGCTTCAGCCGCTCGGCTTCGGCCAGGAAATCCGGGTCTTTCATCGTCTGGTCGAAGGCCTTGCGTAACGCGGCGACGCGGTCGGGGGGAACGCCGGGCGACGTCATGAACGAGGTGCCGACCTCGGTCGCATTCATCACCGCGCGCAGGATGGCGCGCTCCTCGTCATTGCGCGCGAGATCGACGACCACGGGAACGTCGACGAGGTCCGGATGCGCATGAAGCGCGAACTGCACGATGATGTTGATCTTGTGGCTCGGCAGCCAATCGGGATGCGCGAGCTTGACCGCCGTCCAGGCGGTCGAGTGGCCTTCGGCTTCGCCGCGCTCGACCGCAAGCTGGGCTTCGTTCGAACCTTTGTAACCCATAATCAGCTTGAACTTGGTGCCGAGTACATTGTTGGTGACGGTCGGATAGATGGACACTGTCGAGCCTGCGCCGGTCGCAGACAACTTCAATTCGATGCGTTGCGCGTCGGCGAAGGTTTTGACCGGCGAGGTGTGCCACATGAAGACGATGTTGATGAGTGAATCGATGCGCCCGAGCCAGTTGAACTGCACGGTCTTGAAACGCACGCCCGGCGAGCCGAGCTTTTCGTCGAGCGGCGCCGTCGGTGCGCCGATGCCGAAGCTCAAGCCGTCCTTCGCCGCGACGTTGTAGAGGTAGGCGAGCGCGAGAAAGCTGCCGCCGCCCGGCATGTTTTTCGGAACGATGGTCGGATGGCCGGGAATGTATTTGGCGATGTAGTGGCCGAGCGTGCGCGCGTAAATGTCGTTGCTGCCGGCGGGCGGATAGCCGATCACGAGCTCGACGTTCTTGCCGGTGTAAAACTGTTCCGGCGTCTGCGCAAAGGCTGGCGCGCTCAAGCCGACCGTCGCGGCGAATGCCGCGAGACCGGCACATCGAAGAACTCGCATGGCGTTTCCTTGTTTCTGGCTATTGACTTGTAGGATGGGTGAGCACAGCGAAACCCATCACTTTTGAATAACCGGCAGCTGCATGGGTTTCGCCGCGCCCAACCCACCCTACGAATTTCTGCTCAAAAATTCCATGATCCGTGGCGGCACATTGGCTTCTATCTGCCGCTCGACCGGCACGTCCCAATAGTCCGAACGCGGCAGACATTCTTCCAGATAGCGTGCCGCCGATGTCGCATGTGCGGCGTCGTGTCCCGGCACGATCAGCGCCGGAATATCGAGCCGCATGAGGTCTTCCGGTTCGGCGCCGGGCGCGGTATCACGGTCGAATAGCGCGCGGCACATGCCCTCGCAGACGGCCTCGTATTGATCCACATTCTGCCGCGCGTACGATTCGGCGAAGCCGCGGTCGTGTTTGATGACCGAGGCCCAGGGACCGCCGCGCGGTTCGGCGCCGAACGGTTTTCCCTCCTCCGCCACGAGGGCGACGACGCCATCAAGTCCGTGGCTTTGCACGAAGCCAAGATGTTCGGCAAAGCGCCGGTGGCTCGATATGCGGTATTTGGCGCCGCCGACCGGCCAGTACAGAACGATTCTCGAAACCATTTGCGGATGCGCCGCGGCGAAGGCCGCGACCGGCGCGCAGCCCATGCAGCCGCCCATGATATGCGCGCGCCCAATGCCGAGGTGATCGAGCAGCGCTTTACCCTGCGCGACGTAATGCGCCCAGGTCACACGCTCGACGCGGCCGCCCGACTGCCCGCATTCGCGGCGATCAAACATGATGCAGGAAAAACGTTTCGGCAAATGATCGAGCAGCTTGATCGTGGCGTAGACGCCTTGCGTCGACCAGGTCTCGACGGTAGCGTTGAAGCCGCCTGGCGCGTACATCAGGATCGGCGGCCCGGAGCCGATGACCTCGTAGCGCGTCGCGATGCCATCGATGATTGTAGTCGGCATGGATCAATGACCGTTTTGTCGTTGCGGCGGAAGCGGCACCATCAACCTTTGATTTGTCTTCCGGCGCGGGCGTCGGCGATCAGCGCGTTGAAGGCGTCGAGGGCGGCCTTCGCGGTGTTGACGTAGGTGTCGGTTTTGGAGTCGAGCCACTTTTCCGCATAACCAATCGCGGTGTGCGCAAGGCGGACCCGGCCGTCGAGCCACGGTCCGCCGCCGAAGCCGCCGATCACCGGAATCTTCACCGCCTCGACGACCGCAGCGCCGGCGATCGGACCGGAATTGGTGAAATCGAGCAGCGCCGCGCCCGCGTCTTCGAGCAGTTTTGCTTCCGCGACGAGTTTTTGCGCAGCCTCTGCGCTTGCCTGCGCGCTCAATGAACTCTGTGCGCTGTAAGGAATACCGAATTTGATGGCGGTCTGCGGCGTCAACCCGAATTGCGCAAAGACCGGAATGCCGGCCCGCACCATCGCGCGCACCACATCGGGGAAATCGGCGGCGGCATCGACTTTGACCATGTCGGCGCCGCCCTCGGCGATGAGGCGGTTCGCGGCGGCAAGTGCGCTATCGACGCTCTCTTGCACCGGGCCGTACGGAATGTCGCAACTCACCAGCGCGCGCGCGACACCGCGGCGCACCGCTTTGCAGCAGATGAGCATCTCATCCATCGTGACGTCGAGCACATCGTCACGGCCCCACAGATTGACACCGACCGAATTGCCGACCGACACGAAGTCGACGCCGGCGCGGTCGGCGATGCGCGCGATCTGGTAGTCCCATGCGACGACGCCGACGCTCTTTTTTCCCTCGCGCTTCATCTGCACCAGCGCGGGGATGGTCACCTTGGCAGTCATGCTTGCTCTCGCTGCCTTCCAATGAGATTTAGTCCTTAGCACAATTCGTCATTGAAGCATGGCTCGAGCGCCAAAATGCGTTGCGCTCGCACTCATTGAAGCAAATTCGAGCGGTGATGCCCGCGGGTTCGCTGGAAGAGGTTGATCGCGGTACGCCCGCAACACGAGCGGTCCCGCGGCAGCGGGCGGCCGCGCCTTAGGCGGTCACGTTCACCGGCGTCATTGCGTCGAGGTTGGCGTCGCCGGTGGCTGCGCTTTGTGCTGTTTTTTTTTCGCGGGCGTGCCGCTCGCCGACTTTGTTCCCAGGTCGGGAGGCGGACTGGCCGCGAGCGCCGATGGCGACGTCGGCGTCCAGGGACCCGCGCCGGCCGCCGGCTTGCCGTCTGCCGGCTTTGCAGCCGCGGCCTTTGCGTTCGTGGCCTTCTTCGCTTCCGGGGTGTCGTCTGTGGCCTTGGCCGCTGCGGTCTTCGCGGCGGTTTTTTTCTTGGCAGGGACCTTCGCCTGTTCAGCCTCGAGTTTTGCCAGCTCCGCTTGGGTCCGGGTCGGCCCGGTATAGACGACGACCGGCGTCACCGGCCCGAGATCGCCAAGCAGGTTGGCATTCTTTGGCGTCGGCGCACGCAGCGCCGACAGCAGGAACGAGAATTGCGCAGTGGCATCGCCTGTCGCGGTATTGCCGCCGCTGTTGTCGCCGGCGGCGTCTTCATCCTCGTCCTCCGCCGCCGGCCGCTTGCGATGTTTGCCGCACATCTCGTCTTTCAGATTGGGCGGGGCGGCATTGATCGGCACCAGCGCATCGACGCTTCCGAGCGAGGGCGTGAGCCACGACAGCGGATTTTGCGCAAAGCCGCTTTCGAGCATCTCCGCCGCCTTCACGGAGCGCGCGACGCCCGAAGGCGCGCCGAGCACTACGGCGATCAAGCGCTTGCCGTCGCGCTTGGCGGTGGCGACCAGATTGAATCCGGAGGCGCAGATGAAGCCCGTCTTCATGCCGTCGGCGCCGGGATAGCGTCCGAGCAGCGGATTGTAGTTGCGCACGACGCGCTTGCCGAACTTGATCGCCGGAATGTGCCAATAGGAATTGTATTGCGGGAAATCGTGATAGAGCGCGCGCGCGAGAATGGCGAGATCGCGCGCCGAGGTGATCTGGTCGTCGGCCGGCAAGCCGTTGGGATTGACGTAATTCGTTTCCGACATGCCGAGGTGATGGGCGGTGTTCGTCATTTCCTCGGCGAAATTGTCGATTGAGCCGCTGATGCCTTCGGCCAGCAGCACGGCCATGTCGTTTGCCGATTTCACCATCAGCATCTTGAGCGCATTGTCGACCGTGACCTGGGTACCGACTGGAAATCCCATCTTGGTCGGCGACTGGGCGTTGGCGTTGCGCGACACCGTGAACAAAGTATCGAACGTGATGCGGTGATCCCTGATCGCGCTGAGCGTCATGTAGAGCGTCATCAGCTTGGTCGTGGAGGCCGGGTACCAGGGATAGGTCGCATTCTCGGCACGCAGGACCTTGCCGCTGTCGGCGTCGATCAGAAGCAGCGCCTCCGACCGCGCGGGCGTCGCCGCCAAAGTCGCGGCCCCAGCCGTGCCAATGATGGCGGAGCCGAAAGCGATACGCAGCACCGAGGCCCGGAGGAATTTCATTCGATACACGTGTCGCGGTCCGTTGGTTGGACGGCCCAAAGGCCGCGAGTGTTCACGGAAGGTTCACGAAGCCTGGGCGCGTACTTATCTAAGCCAAGGCGGGCTCGAACGCAAAGCCGAACGGCGGTATCCTTAAGGGTCTGTGTGGATGGCGGTAGCCTTAGCCAAGGAAAAGGACCAAATTTCGGCAAAAGGAGCGATCATGACCGCGTGCATCGTGGGATGGGCACACACCCCCTTCGGCAAGCTCGCCGGCGAGACGGTCGAGAGCCTGATTGTGCGGGTGGCGAGCCAAGCGCTGGCCGATGCCGCAATTGCGGCAAAGGACGTCGATGAGATCATGCTCGGCCACTTCAACGCCGGATTTTCAGCGCAGGACTTTACCGCCTCGCTGGTGCTGCAGGCGTCGCCCGATCTGCGCTTCAAACGCGCCACCCGGGTCGAGAACGCCTGCGCTACGGGTTCCGCCGCCGTGCACCAAGGGCTCAAGTCGATCGCCGCGGGCTCGGCGCGAATCGTGCTCGTGGTCGGTGTCGAGCAGATGACGACGACGGCGGGCGTCGAGGTCGGACAAAATCTGCTCAAGGCATCTTATGTGCGCGAAGAAGCCGGCATCGACGGCGGCTTCGCCGGAATCTTTGGCCAGATCGCTGCCCTTTATTTTCAGCGCTGGGGCGACCAGTCGGACGCGTTGGCGCGGATCGCCGCCAAGAACCACAAGAACGGCGTCGGCAACCCCTACGCGCAGCTGCGCAAGGATCTCGGTTACGACTTCTGCCGCACCGAAAGCGAAAAGAATCCGCGCGTCGCCGGTCCGCTCAAGCGCACGGACTGCTCGCTGGTGTCGGATGGCGCCGCGGCGCTGGTGCTGGCGGATGTCGAGACGGCGCTCAAGCTCAATAAGGCGATCGTGTTCCGCGCCGCCGAGCACGTGCAGGACTTTTCTGCCGATGTCGCGGCGCGATGTGCTTAAGTTCGAAGGCTGTAGCGTGGCATGGCAACGTGCGCTGGCGCAGGCCGGGATCGCACTTCCCGATCTTTCCTTCGCCGAGGTGCACGATTGCTTCACCATCGCCGAATTGATCGAATACGAAGCCATGGGTTTGGCGCCTGAAGGGCAGGGGGCGCGCGCGATTGCAGAGGGCACTGTGGCCAAGGACGGCGCGCTGCCGATCAATCCGTCCGGCGGCCTCAAGGCCAAGGGTCATCCGATCGGCGCCACCGGGGTGTCGATGCATGCGCTTGCGTCGATGCAGCTCACCGGCACGGCGGGCGACATGCAGGTCAAGGATGCGTGTCTCGGCGGCATTTTCAACATGGGCGGGACCGCGGTCGCCAATTACGTAAGCATCCTCGAGCGCCTGCGCTGAATGACATTTCCCCGAGCGCAGCGCAGGACGCGAAGCGATGCGCTAAACAAACGGGATCGTTACAGATTGAGGCTGAGGCGGGAAACCCAATTGAGCGGCGCCGCTAGGTTTTAACAAGCGGACCGTTATGTGCTGCGATGACCTGCGGCGCACCTTCCGCCGGCATGAACTGCGCGCGCACCAGCTCGGCGAAGAAGCCGCCGCGTTGCAGCAGCTCGGCAAAGGTGCCGGTCTCGGCGATGCGGCCGTTCTGAAACACCAGGATGCGCGTAGCTTCGCGCACCGTGGCCAGGCGGTGGGCAATGACGAAGGTGGTGCGGCCCTTCATGACTTCGTCGAGCGCCATGGTGAGCCGGGCCTCGGTCACCGGATCGAGCGCGCTGGTTGCTTCATCGAGAATGAGGATCGGCGGATCTTTCAAGAGCGCGCGGGCGATGGCGATGCGCTGGCGTTCGCCGCCCGAGAGCAACCGCCCGCGCTCGCCGATGCGGGCCTCCAATCCTTCGGGCTTGCATTCGATGAATTCGAGTGCCTGCGCCCGCGCGCACGCCGCGCGCATCTCGTCGTCCGTTGCATCGGGTTTGCCGACGCGCAGGTTTTCCGCGATCGAACGATTAAACAGCAGCGTCTCCTGGAACACGACGCCGATATTGCGGCGTAGTCCAGTGAGCGTGAAGGCGCGAATATCCATGCCGTCGACCGCGATCGTTCCGGACTGCGGATCGAACGCGCGATGCAGCAGCGCGAGCGCAGTGGATTTGCCGCTGCCGGTCGGCCCGACCAGCGCCACGCGGTCACCAGGCAACGCCGTAAAACTGAGATCGGCCACGGTGGATATTTTGCCATCGTACGAAAACGACACATTCTTGAATTCGACGAGGCCGCGCACCCGGCCGGGATCGATCGCGTCCGCCCGGTCGCGCACCGCCGGTGCGGTGTCGAGCACGCCGAAGAACTCGAATAGTCTCGGTGCATCCGTGAACAGTCGGTTGGCGAATCCGATCACCTGCTCGAGCCGCGCGATCAACAGCGCGGCCATACTCATGAAGCTGACGATCTGGCCGACGGAAGCCAACCCGATCAGCTTGAGGTAAGCCCCCAGCACGAGAATCACGAGCAAGGTGAGCGTGGTCGCGGCGCGCGTGAGAACCGCGGCGACCGCCCACCACGACAGCACCGGCATCTGCGCGCGCAACAGTGAATTGACCAGGCTCTTGAGCCCAGACACTTCGATTTCAATGCGGACATAGCTCTGCACCAGCGCGACATTGCCGAGCGCGTCGGCGGCGGTTTCAGCGAGATCGGAGTAGTGCTGCTCGACCGCGTTCTGCATGGCGCTCGCCCTGTGCATGACCAGCATCGTCAGCGCCGCGAAGGCGACGCACAACGCCAGCAACGGCAGCGCGAGCCGCCAGTTCAAGATCAGCGTCGCCGGCAGCAGCACGCAGATGAATACGAAGGCGGCGAAATGCTCGCGGAAGAACGACACCCATAGCCACCACAGCGTGTCGGTGCCGGTGAGCATGACCTTCAACTGGCGGCCGGAATGGGCGCCGGCATGGTAGGCCAGCGGCAGTTGCAGCACGTGCTCGAAATACTCCGCCAGCACGACGTTGCGGCGCCGGTGCGCCAGCCGGTCGGAGAACCAGGCGACGAGCGCGCCCGCGATAATGATGAATAAGCCGAACGCAATCCATGCGCCGATGAGCGGCGCGAGCGTGAGCGCGGCGGCCACGGCGCCGGGAGGCAACATGCCGGACAGGGCATCGACGATGCGGCCGAACAGCACCGGCTCGATGAATTGCGCGACCGCAAGCGCGATGTTGGCGACTGCGAGTATTGCGGCGAGCCGTGCCTCGGTTCCCAGCAGCGCCAGAACACGAAAATAAATGCGTACAAATGACATGGTGGGTTCTGATAGCGGCCGGGCCATACTTTAGCGCACCATCGTGCATCCCGGCTAATGCGTGTGATCACAGCTCGCGTGCGACCCTTGGGATTTTACGTGGTCGCGCCGCGGCGGAGAATATGTAATCTTGCCGATGACGCTTGGCGGCCTTGCCGGGGGGCGGCGGGTCATTGGAGGTTGACGGGTCGCCGCCGGCGCAGAGGACACGCATGCCGAATATCCCGACTGATTTGCTGCGCACATTCGTCTCGGTCGTCGAATTGCGCAGTTTTACGCGCGCCGCCAAAGCGCAGGGCATGACGCAACCTGCGGTGAGCGCGCAGATCAGGCGCTTGCAAGCTCTCCTCCGCGTCGACCTTTTGGACAAGAGTGCGCCTGGCGTCAGCCTGACCCCGGCAGGCGAACAGATCATCGTCTCCGCGCGCCGCTTGCTGGCGGTCAACGATCATATCGTGGAGATCGCCGGCCCCAGTCCGGCGGCCCACTTGGTGCGCATCGGCGTGCCTGGAGACTGCATGGGTGGCGAGCTTGCGTGCATGCTGGCGACAAGCCATGCGCAATGGCCAAACCTACGTTTCGCAGTGCAGGGCGGCGGCCAGCGGCGGCTCTTGCAGTATCTCAAGCAGGACGAGATCGACCTTGTCTTGGCGCTCGTCATCTATGAGCCCGCTGGCGAAGCGCGCCATTATTGGCCGGAGGAGTTGGTCTGGGTGCGCGGCAAGTCGACGACGCTCGATCCCGATGCGCCGGTCCCGCTGGTCTCTTACCAGGACATATGCGTTTGCCATCGCGTCGCCGTGACGACGCTCAGCAGGATCGACCGCCCGTCCGAGTTGGTCTTCCGCGCGACCAATGCCGAGGCGCTGCGCAGCGCGGTCGCCGCCGGGCTCGGCATCATGGTCGCGCCACGGCACCGCGTACCGGCGGAGCTTGAGGCGTGGGACGACGGGCCGTTGCCGCCGCCCCCTTCGGTTTATTGCGGGATTTTCGTACGCGACGGGGCCGAGCGTGACATGCTCGATCAACTCGCGGACCGGTTCGCGCAAACGCTGCGCCGCCCCGCAGCGGTCGCGCTCGGCGCGCGGGTATACGCGCCACCGTCGCCGGAAACAGCGCGGCCTTCGGTCTAACGGCGCAAAGCAAGGACCACCGCCTTGCCGAGCATGTTTCTGCCTTGAAGAAGGCCCGAACTCCTTGAATGCAAATGCGATAATTTTTGCCAGCGGCCTTGTCGGCACGAGGCTTGGTCGTTCGTCCTCAGTGTAACGCCAAGGGAGAGGCCTCATGCTCTATGCGCTCCTCTGCTACCACGATGAAGCTCTGGTCAATTCCTGGACCAAGGAAGAGGACGATGCAGTATTGGCCAAGCGCGCCAAGGTGACGGACAAACTCGGAGCGGACGGCAAGCTCGGTCCGACGATCCGCTTGATGCCGACGACCGCCGCGACGACGGTGCGGTCGGGCCGCGAACCCTTCGTCATCGACGGTCCGTTCGCCGAGTCCAAGGAGCAGCTCCTCGGCTTCTACATCGTCGATTGCGCGTCGCTTGAAGAAGCCATCGATCTGGCTCGCCAGATCGGGCGCGATGAAACCGGCACGTTCGAAATCCGCCCGCTGAAACTGTTTCTACCCGGGAACCGCATGGCATGACGACCGTCGGCTGGATCGATACGGTTTTGCGGTCGGCGCGCCCGCAGGCGATCGGCGCGCTGCTGCGCTATTTCCGTAATCTCGATCAAGCCGAGGAAGCGTTCCAGGAAGCGTGCCTGCGCGCGTTGAAGAACTGGCCGATCAACGGTCCGCCGCGCGATGCCACCGCCTGGCTCATCCTGGTCGGACGCAACGTGGCGCTGGACGATGTCCGCCGCCGCAGCAAGAGCGTGCCTTTGCCGGCCGATGACGCGATATCCGATCTCGGCGACGCGGAGGCAGACGTCGCCGATCGGCTCGATAATTCGCATTACCGCGATGATGTGCTGCGGCTTCTGTTCATCTGCTGCCATCCCGATCTGCCGGCCGTGCAGCAGATAGCGCTGGCGCTGCGTGTCGTTTCCGGATTGTCGGTCAAGGAGATCGCGCGCGCCTTCCTGGTGAGCGAGAGCGCCATGGAGCAGCGTATCACGCGCGCGAAGAGCCGCGTGGCGCGGGCGGACGTGCCGTTCGAGGCGCCCGGTGCGGTCGAGCGGGCCGAACGGCTCGCCGCTGTCGCCGCCATGATCTATCTCTTGTTCAACGAAGGCTACTCGGCGAGCGGCGGCGACGTGCATGTGCGCGTGCCGCTCTGCGATGAAGCGATCCGGTTGTCGCGCCTCCTGCTCACGTTGTTCCCGAGCGAAGCCGAGATCATGGGTCTCACGGCTCTGCAGTTGCTTCAACATGCGCGCGTCCGTGCCCGGCTCGACGCCGATGCTGCAATCGTTCTGCTAGCAGAGCAGGACCGCAGCCTCTGGAACCGCGACATGATCGCCGAGGGCCTCGCTTTGATCGAGAAGGCGCTGCGCCATCGCCGTCCCGGGCCTTATCAGGTCCAGGCCGCCATCGCCGGCGTGCATGCCCACGCGGCACGGTCCGAAGACACCGATTGGTCGGAAATCGATCAGCTCTACGCCACGCTCGAGCGGCTGCAACCGTCACCCGTCGTGACGCTTAACCGCGCCGTCGCCGTCAGCAAAGTGCAGGGGCCGTCGGCCGCATTGGCAATGATCGACCCGTTGGCCGCGCCGCTCGGCGGCTATTTCCATTATTTTGGCGTAAAGGGCGGATTGCTCATGCAACTCGGCCGCACCGAGGAAGCCCGGGTCGCGTTCGATCAGGCCATCGCGCTCGCCCATACCCCGGCGGAGGCGGCGCACATTCGCGGCCACCTCGATCGGCTCTGCAAAGACAGCCAACCGGCATGAGAGAAAGTTTGTCGGGCCGTCGGAATGCCATGGCCCGGTTCGTCCTTGGGTGTGATTGGAGCAACTGAGAAGCGAGGAAAGGACCACGTCATGCAAGTTCAACCTTATCTGTTCTTCGATGGCCGCTGCGATGAAGCGTTGGAATTCTACAAGAAGGCAGTGGACGCCAAGGTCGGAATGCTAATGCGTTTCAAGGATGCGCCGGACAAGACCATGTGCACGCCGGGCTCCGAGGATAAAGTCATGCACACGCAGTTTCAGGTCGGTGACACGACGGTGCTGGCTTCCGACGGCCGCTGTCAGGGCCAGCCGAATTTCCAGGGCTTCGCGCTTGCGATCTCGGCGAAAACCGAAGCCGACGCCGACAGGATGTTCAGCGCGCTCGCCGAGGGCGGCCAGGTGACGATGCCGATGATGAAGACGTTCTTCTCGCCGCGCTTCGGCATGCTTGCCGACAAATTCGGCGTCGGCTGGATGGTTCTGGTCGCGCAATGAGCGGTGTTGCATGCAATAGGAGGGACGACGATGCTTGCTGAAGCGAAAAGTGCAGATTTCGTCATTTCACGCGTGTTCGATGCGCCGCGCGGACTGGTCTGGGAGGCGCTCACCGTGCCGGATCGGATGAGGCATTGGTGGGGACCGAAAGGCCTCACTGTGGCCGCCGCCAAAATGGATCTGCGTCCGGGCGGCTCCTATCACTATGGTATGCGCACGCCCGATGGCCAAACCATGTGGGGCAAGTTCGTCTATCGCGAGATCGTCGCGCCCGAGCGTCTGGTCTTCGTCAATTCGTTCTCCGATGAAGCGGGCGGCCTTACGCGGCACCCGATGAGCCCGACTTGGCCGCTCGAATTGCTCTCGACCTTTACGCTCGACGAACCGCTGACCGGCCAGACCGGGCTTACGATCCGCTGGTCGCCGCTGAACGCGACGGAGGAAGAGCGCAAAACCTTCGATTCATCGCACGAGAGCATGCGGCAAGGCTGGGGCGGCACGCTCTATCAGCTTGCAGCCTATCTGGCCGCGGCAACGGCGGCGGCGTGAGCCGCCACAATAGCAACACTAAGCAAACTGCTCGCGACAGTGCGAAGGGAAACACGTCATGCCAACCATCAAGCAGAAGATCGCGGCCTGTCTGTGGTTCGACACTCAAGCCGAGGAGGCGGCAAAATTCTATACCGCGATATTCGAGAATTCGCGGATCAAGCGGGTCAGCCGCTATGGCAAGGCGGGGCGAGAGGTGCACGGCAAGGAAGCCGGTTCGGTCATGGTTGTCGAGTTCGAGATTGAGGGGCAGACCTTTACCGCGCTCAACGGTGGGCCGCATTTCAAATTCAACGAGGCGGTCTCGTTGCAGGTGTTTTGCGAGACGCAGGATGAGATCGATTATTTCTGGAGCAAGCTGTCCCAGGGCGGCGAAGAGGGGCCGTGCGGTTGGCTCAAGGATAAATACGGCTTGTCCTGGCAGGTCGTGCCGTCCGCGCTGCCCCAGATGATGGCGGACGCCGACGGCGCAAAAACTGACCGGATCATGAATGCCGTCCTGAAAATGAAGAAGTTCGATTTGGAAACGCTGAACCGGGCCCATGCCGGGCAAAACTAAGACCGTGCCATCCGGCGCCGCGTCGGAGACAGAATGAAGAAGCGAAGGAGCAACGCATCATGACTGTTGCAGCTCAAAAGGCGCCGCTCACCGAACGAGAAGTGACGATCACGCGCATCCTCGATGCGCCGCGCGCGCTCGTGTTCAAGGCCTGGACCGATGCCGAGCAACTGGCGCAGTGGTGGGGCCCCGCCGGCTTCACCAATCCGGTCTGCGAAATCGAGGCGCGGACGGGCGGTGCGCTGCGCATCCATATGCGCGGCCCCGACGGGGCCGTTTATCCGATGAAGGGCGTTATCCGCGAGATCGTCGCGCCGGAGCGGCTCGTGTTCACCAACATCGCGCTGGATGCGACAGGCAATCATCTGCTCGAAGGCCTCACGACAGTGACCATTGCCGAGCAACTCGGCAAGACGAAGCTGACGATGCACACCCGCGCCGTCGCGGTGGTCGAGTTCGCTGTCACCTATCTGCAGGGCATGGAAATGGGCTGGACCCAAACCATCGATCGCCTGGAGACGTTTGTGGCGCGTCGCCCTTGACCCGTCGTCGCGGGGCGGGAAAAAATCTATTGTTCGGCCGCCTCCGGCAGGAACGACAGAATCGAACACGTCGGCGGCCTTGTCCTTTGCCTTGAATGAATAGACCAGCGCCAGCTGGTCTATTGCTGCCGCGAAACGCGCCGGGTCGATGCCGCCGTAGCCGCTCACCCTGACCGCCGGGGTGTCGATGTTGTCGCGGATCGCCATGCGCAGGCGCGCGAGCTCAACATCTTTTGTGAGCGCACCGTTGCGACGGAGCACAGCGCCGATGGCGCCGGCGGGATCGCGCACCGTGTCTTTCAGCGCCTTCAGATACGCGCGCAAAAATCCCCTGGCGGCTTCGGGTTTGTCTGCGGCAAATTTCGGCGTAGCCATGATGGCGTTGCCGTAGAGCTTGACCCCGTAGTCGGCCATCAGCAGCACGATGAGGTCGTCGGGCGGCACGCCCATCGCCTTGAGGTCGATATAAGACGTAAACGAGTAAGCGGTTATGGCGTCGACTTCGCCGGCGGCAAGCATCGGTTCGCGGACCGGCAATCCGACATTTTCGATCGTCACCTTTGCCGTAGCGATGCCATTGACCCGCGCAAAGATCGGCCACTGCGCGAACGTGCCTTCGGTGGAGGGCGCGCCGAGCTTCTTGCCTTCCAAATCCTTGGGCTCCTCGACGCCGCGGCTCTTGCGGGCGATCACGGCATAAGGGGGCTTGTCAAAGACGATGAACAGGGCCTTGATCGCTGTGCCGGGATTGGCGTCGCGGAACTTGATGAGCAAATTGATGTCGGCCACGCCCATCTCGTAGTTGCCGGCGGCGAGGCGGTTGATCGGATCGAGCGGTCCATTCGCAGGCTCGATCGTCACGTCGAGCCCTTCGGCCTGGAAGTAGCCCTTGTCGATGGCAACGAAGAAGGGCGCTGCCGGTCCGTCGATCTTGCGGTCGAGGGCAAAATGGATCGGCGTCTCGGCCGATGCCGGGAGAGGCCGCCAAAGCCACAAAACCGCAGCGAGCAATACCAGCATGGACCGCGAAAGCCGCGTGAGTTCAAAGATGGCCATGGCCGGTTCCTTGCTCGCCTCGGGTGCTGTGCTGCCGCAAGGCGTCGCGGTGGTTTGGTTGCGGTCTGATAAAGAACAAGCCGCCGCAAAGCGCAAGCCGAAGTGGTGCATTCGGACACCTCTCCACCGCGCATGGTTACGACGACTGGGTCCGCCGTCGCTCTGGAGGACGTGATGAACGGCTCGGAGCCGAAGCTGCCGCTGTTCCATGCGCCGTTTGCGCCGGCCGATGAGGGTCTCGCCGCCGATCTCCTTGCGCAATCCGTCCGCGCCGGCGCCGGCGAGAGCCGCATCGATGCGCGCGCCGGGGCGCTGGTCGAAGCGATCCGCGCCAAAGGTGCGCGGTTCGGCGGCGTCGAGGAATTTCTGCACGCCTATTCGCTGTCGACCAAGGAAGGACTCGCGCTGATGGTGCTCGCCGAGGCGCTGCTGCGCGTGCCCGATGCCGCGACCGCGGACCGCCTCATCGAGGACAAGCTCGCCTCGGGCCGGTGGCTTGAGAGCGACGTCAAGTCAATGGCAATCCTGGTCTCGGCCTCGGCGTGGACGCTTGGCGTGGCCGCCCGCATCATCCATGCGGGCGAAACGCCGGATACGATCCTCGACAGCATCGCGAAACGCCTCGGCTTGCCGATGGTGCGTGCGGCGACGCGGCAGGCGATGCGTCTCATCGGCTCGCATTTCGTCATCGGACAGACCATCGAGGAAGCGCTGGCGCGCGCGCACACTCATGCAGAATTCCGCTATTCGTTCGATATGCTCGGCGAGGGCGCGCGGACGGCGGCGGACGCCGAAAAATATTTCGACGTCTATGCGGCCGCGATCGAAGCCATCGGTGCGAGCGCCGGCAACAGCGGGTTGGAGGGCAGGGAGCGGGGCATCTCGGTAAAACTCTCGGCGCTGCATCCGCGCTACGAGGCGATCTCACGCGAGCGGGTGCTGACGGAGCTCACGCCGCGCGTCGTTGCGCTCGCGCGCATGGCGAAGGCGCACGACCTCCAGTTCACGGTCGACGCGGAAGAGGCCGACCGGCTCGAACTTTCGCTCGAGATCATCGGCGCGGTGCTGGGCGACGCGTCGCTCGCCGGCTGGGATGGATTCGGCCTTGCCGTGCAAGCCTATCAGAAGCGCGCGCTGGCTGTGATCGGCTGGGTCGAGGATGCCGCCGCCGCGATCGGCCGCCGCATGACGGTCCGGCTGGTCAAGGGCGCCTATTGGGATACCGAGATCAAGCGCGCGCAGGAGCGCGGACTTCCCGATTATCCGGTGTTCACGCGTAAACCCATGACCGACCTCTGCTACATGGCGTGCGTGAAGAGACTGCTCGCCGCCCGGACGCGCGTGTTTCCGCAGTTCGCAACCCACAACGCGCTCACCGTGGCGAGCGTGATCGAAGACGCCGGCGGCGTCGAAGGCTACGAGTTCCAGCGGCTCTACGGCATGGGCGAGGCGCTCTATGATGCGCTGCTCGCCGAATTGCCCTCGGCCGGCTGCCGCGTCTACGCGCCGGTTGGCGGCCATCGCGATCTCCTCGCCTATTTGGTGCGGCGGCTGCTGGAAAATGGCGCCAATTCCTCCTTCGTGTCGGTGGCCGCCGACCCAAGCGTGCCGATCGAACAAATTCTGCGCCGGCCGCGGCGCTGGATCGCCGGTGCCGGCGCGGCGCGCAATCCAAAAATTCCGTTGCCGCCCGATCTTTATCAGCCGGAACGCCAGAATTCGGCGGGCATCGAGTTCGGCGAGCGCGCGAGCCTCGACGCACTTCTCGGCGAAGTCCGCGCCGGCGCGCGCGCCCCGCTTGCTGCCGCGCCGCTCATCGATGGCCTTGCGCTTCCTGGCATCGAACGCACGGTCCGGTCGCCCATCGACGGGCGCCCGGTCGGCGTCGTTCGCGAGGGTGACGACGCCATCGCGAGCGCGGCGATGGCGGCCGCTGAAGCGGGCTTCCCGGCCTGGGCGGCGGCGCCCATCGCGGAGCGCGCCGCGGCGCTCGAACGCGCCGCCGACAGGCTCGAACAAAACCGCGGTGAAATTCTCGCCTTGTTGCAGAACGAAGCGGGTAAGACGCTCGACGATGCGCTCGCCGAGCTGCGCGAGGCCGCCGATTATTGCCGGTATTATGCCGCGCAGGCGCGTGCATCGCTGGCCGCGCAGCCGCTGCCGGGCCCGACCGGCGAAAGCAATGAGCTGCGCTATCGGGGACGCGGCGTCTTCGTCTGCATCAGTCCGTGGAATTTTCCGCTCGCCATCTTCCTCGGCCAGGTCAGTGCTGCGCTTGCTGCGGGCAATACTGTCGTCGCCAAGCCGGCCGAACAGACGCCGCTCGTTGCCGCGCTCGCCATAAGATTGCTGCACGAGGCCGGCGTGCCGCGCAATGCGCTGCATCTCGTGCCCGGTGACGGCAAGGTTGGCGCGAGCCTTGTCGCCGATCGACGGGTCGCTGGTGTCGCTTTCACCGGTTCGACCGAAGTCGGCGGCGCGATCAACCGCGCGCTTGCGGGCAGAAAGGGGCCGATCGTGCCGCTGATCGCCGAGACCGGCGGCATCAACGCCATGATCGCCGACGCCACCGCGCTCCCCGAACAGGTCATCGATGACGTGATAGCGTCAGCCTTCCGTTCCGCCGGCCAGCGTTGCTCGGCGCTGCGGCTGCTCTGCCTGCAGGAGGATGTCGCCGCACCCATGCTCGACATGCTCACTGGCGCGGTGCGCGAGCTCAGGGTCGGCGATCCGCGCGAAGTGGCGACGCATGTCGGTCCGGTGATCGATGCCGGAGCCAGGACAAAGCTCGAAGGCTGGATCGCCGATATGGAGCGCGCCGGCCGCGTTTACTTCCGCTGGGACCAGCACCATGGGCTCCCTGACAGCGGGACTTATGTGGCGTCCGACGGTCATCGAACTCGACCGCGCCCGGGAGCTCAAGGAAGAAGTGTTCGGCCCCGTTCTGCATGTCGTGCGCTGGAACGCCGAGGCGCTGGACACGCTTCTCGACGACATCGCGGGGAACGGGACCGCGCTCACGCTCGGCGTCCATTCCCGCATCGATTTCACCATCGCCCGTATCGCGGCGCGTCTGGCCAACGGCAATGTCTACGTCAATCGCAACATGATCGGCGCCGTAGTCGGCACGCAGCCGTTCGGCGGTACCCACTTGTCCGGCACCGGCCCCAAGGCCGGCGGGCCGAACTATTTGCGCCGCTTCGCGACCGAGCAGGTCGTCACCGTCAATACAGCCGCTGCCGGCGGCAATGCGAGCCTGCTGTCCCAGGACGAATGAGGGTCGACGCGCCGCGCTATTAACACAATCGGGACAAGATCGCGCTATTCTGATGGGCCCATGGCTGATTCGGTCTCACGCCTCTATCAAGCGGTGCTCTCCTGCCGGCACGACGATCCGTCGACCTCGCGGACCGCCCGGCTGCTGCGTTCGGGCCGCAGCAAGATGGCGAAGAAGCTCGCCGAAGAGGCGGTCGAGGTCGTGATCGACGCCATGCACGGCGACCGCGAGGCCGTCGTCAAGGAAAGCGCCGACCTCATTTATAATTTGGTGGTGCTGTGGGTCGCGTCCGGTATCCGTCCGGAGGATGTCTGGAAGGAAATGGACCGGCGCGAGCGGCTGCTCGGGATTGCCGAGAAGGTCCCCAAAAAGCTGCCCGACGACAGCTCGCGGCGCAAGATCGTGATGCTCGAGGGCCGTCGCGCGCGCAAACGCCGCTGATCCGGTTTGCCGCACATTGCGGTTAGCCGAACCTCGCGCCGTCGCAGATGGACAGGCGCGACCGCTGCCGCTATGCAGTGCGACCCTGTCGCAACGTCCCCCAAAAACAAGCTTCTCGATGTTTGATCACATCATCTCGATGGTTGTGTCCTGGATCGTCGAGGTCATTTCGGCGGCCGGATATTTTGGTGTCGTGCTTTTGATGGCGATCGAGTCGGCGTGTATCCCTCTGCCTTCCGAGGTGATCATGCCTTTCGCCGGATATCTCGTATCCATCGGACAGTTCAGCTTGCTCGGCGCGGCAACGGCGGGCGCGCTCGGATGCAATGTCGGCTCGACGCTAGCCTATGTCGTGGCTGCCGGGGGCGGCAGAAAGGCACTCGAACGCTGGGGCGCCTACATCCTTATCAGCCCTGCCGAGATCGAGCGTGCCGACCATTTTTTTGCCCGCTACGGAGCCGTCACAGTCTTTGTCGGTCGGTTGCTTCCGGTCATACGAACCTTCATCGCCTTCCCCGCGGGGCTGGCGCGGATGCCGATGACGAAATTCCAGATCTATACGTTTCTCGGGTCGTGGCCGTGGTGTTTCGGTCTTGCTTATGCGGGTGACGCACTGGGGCGGCGCTGGAACAGCGATCCCACCCTGCGCGAGATATTCCACGAGTTCGATGCCGTCATTGTCGCGATCGTTTTGGCCGGATTTGCATGGTTCGTCTGGTCCCGGTGGCGCGAAAGGCATCGATCCGGACAATGAGTAAGCGCCCGGCGCGGCCGGCGGGCCGGCGCTCTCATGGCATTCTGACCTTGCCGCTGCCAAAATTGGCAGGCAAAGTTGCGGTTGTCGCCTGTAAGCCGCGTTGCTCAGCCGGCCCGGGTCGGCCATGGCGATAGGCCCCGGGGTGGCCATGATGGGGTGACCATGATGGGGCGACCATGACACGTTGGGCATGATGAAATCTGGGAAGCCAAGCTGTTTTTGGGCAGCAGCCGTCGTCTGGCTGTTGATGGCAGCGTTGTCCGTCGCGGCAACTGAAAGCGCCGGAGCCGAGGACACCCTCGCGCCGCCCGATGGAGCGGCCACAGGCGTGCCTGCGAGCGCCGTCCAACAGGCGCCCGAAAAGACCACGCCGCCCGCGACCGCGCCGGCGTTGCCGCCACAGCCGCCCCCCGCCGACAAGCGCGGGTTCCTCAACAATTTTGGGAACTGGTGGGAGAAATCCGTCGACGACTTCAATTCCAAGATGAAGGATGCGCGGCAGAAGTTCGACGAGATGAACAAGCAGCAAAACGACGCTGCCAAGGAAGCCGCAGCCGCCACCCAAGAGGCGATGAAGAACGCGGCCGAAGCCACCAAGAACGCCGCGACCTCGTTGGTGCGCTTGCCGAACACCCGCGTCATCGAAGCTCGCGAGACCTGCGCGGCGGCGGGAAACGGCGCGCCCGATTGCCAGGCGGCGGCGACCAAGGTCTGCCGCGGCAAAGGCTTCGAGATCGGACAGCCGCTCGATGTGCGCACCGCGGAGAAATGCCCAGCCTCACTTTGGATATCGGGGCAGGCGCCGGCGGAAGGCCAGTGCCCCATCGAAATCGTGGTCCTGCGCGCCGTCTGCCAGTGAGTATCGGCGGCAAAAGTCTGCGGCTCCTCGCAAATGTGCTACCACCGTCGGCTCAGTGCTAACCGTCATCCCTGAGTGACGGCATTGGGTTGGGGAGTCTCAGTCGTCATGATGTCCGACGCCGATCGTAAGAAGGCCGCCGATACCCTCATCGCCGCCGAGAAAGAGCGCAAACAAGCGGTTCAGCTCACCAAGACGTGGCCCGGCATCACGATGGAGGACGCCTATGCGATCTCGACCGAGGTGGCCAATCGGAAAATCGCGGCGGGCGCCAAACTGATCGGCCACAAGGTCGGGCTGACCTCGAAGGCGATGCAACGCTCTTCGCAGATCGACGAGCCGGACTACGGCCACCTGTTCGACAACATGATGATCGCCGACGGCGCCAGCGTGCCGCACGCGAATTATTGTCTGCCGCGGGTCGAGGTCGAGCTCGCCTTCATCATGGGCAAACAGCTGAAAGGTCCCGGCGTCGGGCTGCCCGATGTTCTGCGCGCGACCGAATATGTCGTTCCAGCGATTGAGATCGTCGATGCGCGGCTGCAGGATCCGCGCAAGATATTCGACACCGTCTCCGACAACGGCGCCGCCGCCGGCATCGTCATCGGCGGCCGGCCGGTCGGACCGCTCGAGGTCGACCTGCGCTGGGTCGGCGGCATCATGTATCGCAACGCCGAGATCGAAGAGACCGGCGTCGCCGCCGGCGTGCTCGGCCATCCCGCGCTTGGTGTGGCGTGGCTTGCCAATAAGCTCGGCCAGCACGGCGTGGCGCTCGATGTCGGCCATATTGTGCTGGCCGGCTCGTTCACGCGCGTCGTGTTCGCGCGAAAGGGCGATACGCTGCATGCCGATTTTGGCCAGCTCGGCGGCATTGCGTTACAATTTGTTTGAAGCAATTCCCTCCCGCACAACGGGCAGAGGAACAGCTTAAGCGGGGGAGGGGAGCGATGAGCGCGAGCGGGGGCGTCGTTGCCGGCCAAGGTTCAATCGACGATGTCGTGGCGCGGATCGAACGGTTGCCGATTTCGTTCTGGCACGTGCGGACGCGCATCATCATCGGCGTCGCGACGTTTTTTGACGCGTTCGATGCATTGGCCATCGCATTCGTGCTGCCAGTGCTGGTGCCGGCATGGCATTTGACCCCGCCGCAAATCGGCTTTCTCATCTCGGCCGGCTATGTCGGACAGCTTGCCGGCGCGCTGTTCTTCGGCTGGGTTGCCGAGCGCTATGGCCGCGTCACGGCGATGATCTGGTCGATCCTGATCTTCGCCATCATGAGTCTCGTCTGTGCATTCGCGTGGGACTACACCTCGCTCATCGCCGCGCGCATCGTTCAAGGCTTTGGCCTTGGCGGTGAGGTGCCGGTCGCGGCGACCTACATCAGCGAATTGGTGCGGGCCAAGGGGCGCGGCCGTTTCGTCCTGCTCTATGAGTTGGTGTTTCCGGTTGGTCTCGTCGCGGCCGGCTTCATCGGTTCGTGGGTCGTTCCCCGCTTCGGCTGGCAATGGATGTTCGTCATCGGCGCCATTCCCGCCTTTGTCGCCTTGGTCATGCAGCGGCTGTTACCGGAATCGCCGCGTTGGCTGGCGACGCGCGGGCGAGCGACAGACGCGCAAGCGGCGCTGGCGTCGATCGAGCGGGAGACGGAAAGATCGACGGGCCGTCCCCTGCCGGCGCCGCAACCCCCGCCGCCACTCCCTCCCCCGCCAGCGGGAGAAGGACCGGCACGTGCGGCTTCGTGGTCCGATCTGTTTGGTCCGACCTATCTGCGGCGAACACTCGTGGTTTGGGTGATCTGGTTCGCCACCTATTTCTTCAACTATGGTCTCGTCGTGTGGCTGCCGACCATTTACGCGACGGTGTTCAAGCTGCCGCTGCAACAGTCGTTGCAATATGGTCTTATTACCCAGGCGGTCGGGTTTGTCGGCGCCTTGACCTGCGCGCTTTCGATCGATCGCGTCGGCCGCCGGCCGTGGTTCGCGTTTGCGTTCGCGGCGAACGCCATCGCGCTCGGCACGCTCTATGTGCTCGGGCCCGATTCGCCGCAGCGCATCCTCGCCTGCGTCTCGAGCGGCTACTTCTTCGTCTCGGTGCTCTCGATCGGGGTTTACGTTTACACGCCCGAGCTCTATCCGACGCGCAGCCGTGCCATCGCGGTCGGGACGGCGACAGCCTGGCTGCGGTTCGCGTCGATTCTCGGCCCCGCGATCGTCGGCGCCATCGTCGGCTCCGGGCTCGGTAAAGTGTTTCTCATGTTCGCGGCCGTCGCGGTGGTGGGTGCGATTGTGACCGCGCTGTTCGCCGTCGAAACCAAGGGACGCATCCTTGAAGATGTGTCGCCCTAACCCCCTCCTTCCTTCCCTGCGTGCGGCGGAGGTAAGGTGAGGGTGCGCGACGCCTAGGCGAGCAACGGGTTGATCGTGTTCTTGTGGGATTGCAGGCGCTGGATTTCGGCTGTTGCGGCGATCGGTGCGTCGGCGACAGTGCTGCATGCCGCATTGCCGACAGAGCCGGATGTTGCGGGCCGCACCTCGCTCAGCGGCGAGCTTTTGGTCGCCACGCCGGCGATGAGCGATCCCCGCTTCACTCACACGGTCATTCTGATGGCGCAGCACAACAAAGACGGCGCCGTCGGCATCGTCATCAATCGGCCGCTCGATATGCAGTCCATTGCGAGCCTATTGCAAGCGTTCGGGCGGGATGCGAACGGTGTCGCTGATAGCGTGCGGGTCTTTCTCGGCGGCCCGGTGAATCCCGAGGCGGCTTTGGTGATCCACAGCACCGATTACAGGCGCCCCGATACGCTTGACATCGATGGGCGCTTGGCGCTCAGCGCGGCGCCCGACGTTCTGCGCGACATCGGCCTCGGCAAGGGACCGCGCAAAAGCCTGGTCGCCTTCGGCTATGCCGGCTGGGCGCCATCGCAGCTCGAAGACGAGATCACGCAAGGCGCCTGGTACGCGGTGCCGGAGGATCCCGTCCTGGTCTTCGACGACGATCGAACGAAAGTCTGGAGCGACGCCATGGCGCTGCACAACGCGGATCATTAGAATTTCTGTGAGATTATGTTTCCCGCCATGACCGACTTCCACGGTGTGTTCCCGTATCTCGTCTCGCCGATCGACGATCTCGGCCGCGTCAAGAGCGACGTGCTCGGCCGGCTCGTCGATGATCTCATCGGCGCCGGCGTGCATGGATTCACCCCGCTCGGCTCAACCGGCGAATTCGCGTATCTCGACAACGAGCAGCGCGCCGCCGTGGTGCGCACGACGATCGAGGCGGCGGCGGGCCGTGTGCCGGTGGTGGCCGGTGTCGCGGCGACCGCGACGGCTGACGCCGTCGCGCAGGCCCGCGCTTATGCCCGGCTCGGCGCCGACGGCATCCTCGCTATTCTCGAATCCTATTTCCCGCTCCAGGACGCTCAGGTCGAAGCTTATTTCCGCGCCATCGCCGACGCGGTCGACGTGCCGGTCGTGCTCTATACGAATCCCCAATTCCAGCGCACCGATCTCTCGCTCGAGGTGCTCGTGCGGCTCAGCGAGCATCCGCGCATCCGCTACATCAAGGACGCCTCGACGAATACCGGTCGGCTCCTTTCGATCATGAATCGCTGCGACCAGCTCAAGGTGTTCTCAGCCTCGGCACACATCCCAGCCTGCGTCATGCTGATCGGCGGCGTCGGCTGGATGGCGGGCCCCGCTTGCGTCATCCCGGGTCCGAGCGTGCGGCTTTACGAACTCTGCCGCGCCGCGCGCTGGCCGGAAGCGATGGAATTGCAACGCAAGCTGTGGCGGATCAACGAGGTGTTTGCGCGGTTCAATCTGGCGGCCTGCATCAAGGCGGCGTTGCAGTTGCAAGGCTACAATGTCGGCGAACCGGTTTTGCCGCAGCGCGCACTTGATGCGGAGGAGAGGCGCATTGTCGCTGCCGCTCTCGGCGCAGTCGCGTCGATGGCGGCGGCGTGATTCCTGGGCCGGTGCGGCGGTGAATTCCCCAAGCAATTGTTAATTTAGTCCAACCTATTCTTAACGCTTCCTTGCTAAGCCTGCCGCGTCGCTGATGTCCCGCCCATAGCGGCGCAGAGGTTGTTGTGGCATCGCTTGGTTCCGAGCATGCGTCGCATTCACAGTGGCGTCACTATTGGCGCTACGCGTGGCGTTCGTGGTCGGGAACGAATCTCGGCGGCGCAGTCGCGCGCGTGCGCGCGCTATTTGGCGACGGCAGCGATACTTCGGCCATACGCCGTCGCGCCGGCGCCGCCTTCGTCATTCGCATCATAGCGGCGTTTCTCGCCTATGTTTCACAGATCGTGCTGGCGCGCTGGCTCGGCGGCTCCGAATTCGGCATTTACGTCTATGCCTGGACCTGGCTGTTGCTGATAGGCGGTGTCGTCGACCTCGGCCTCGGCTCCGCCGCACAGCGTTTCATTCCCCAATACACCGAGCACAAGCAATTCGCGCTATTGCGCGGATTTCTTGGCGGCAGCCGCTGGCTTGCGCTCGTCATTGCGACGGCGATTGCCGCCGCCGGCGTTGTCGGCGTCATGATAGTCGCGCCGTACATCGAGACTGCAACCATCATGCCGCTCTGCCTCGCCTGCGCCGCGCTGCCGGCCTTTGGCGTGGCAGTGGTGCTCAGTGGAATTGCGCGCTCCTACAATTGGATCAACCTTGGATTGTTTCCGACTTACGTCCTTCGGCAAGTCGCCTTGCTGGCGCTGATGGGCGCTATTTATGCGCTCGGCCTGACGACCGATGCGGTCACCGCGATGATCGTCACCGTTGTGACGCTGTGGGGTTGCACCATCGGTCAGCTCCTGGTCCTCAATCGGCGGCTCGCCACCGTGGTCGAGCGCGGCCCGAAGGCCTATGCGGCGCTCACGTGGCTGAAGACCTCGACGCCGATTTCTCTGGTCGAGGGTTTCTACTATTTGCTCACCTACACCGACGTGATTGTCCTCACCCAGTTCCGCCCGCCGGACGAGGTCGCGATCTATTACGCCGCCGCCAAAACAATGTCGCTCGTCGCCTTTATTTACTTTGCGGTGGCGCAAACCGTCGCCCACAAGTTTTCCGAATACGACGTCGCCGGCGACCGCAAACGGCTCGCCGATTTTCTCGCTCACGCCATCCGGCTGACGTTCTGGCCGTCGCTCGGCCTGATCCTCGTCATATTGGCGCTGGGCGAGCCCTTGCTGCGGATGTTCGGCGGGGATTTCGTTTCCGGCTACAACCTCTTGTTTATTATCGCCGCCGGGCTGCTGGCACGCGCCGCGGTTGGGCCGGCCGAGCGGCTGCTCAACATGCTTGGCGAGCGGCGCACCTGCGCCCAGGTCTATGCCGGATCGTTCGCGATCAATCTTGTGCTGTGCGTCGTATTGATCCCGCACGTCGGGGTCATGGGCGCCGCCATAGCGAACGCGACCGCGCTTGTCGTCGAGTCGGCCTGCCTCTTCATCATCGCGAAATTCCGCCTAGGCTTCCATTGCCTGGTGTTCGGTGCTCCGAAGGACTGCTGAGGCGCGGCCATGGCGGTCAAAGCTTCGACCGGTCACGCACAGCCTTTTCCGCTTGAGCGCGTCTCGGCAATCACCAGCGCCCGCCGTGCCACAGTGGCCGATCGCTACCCGGCCGATTCGTTCGCCGTCGAATGGCGCGAATTCACCGAACTCGAACCGATTGTCGACGAATGGCGAAATCTGGCCGCGCGCGCGCTCGAGCGGAATATATTCTACGAACCGGCATTCGCGCTTGCGGCGGCGGCGGTGTTCGGCCGCGGCGCTGGTGCGCTCTTGGTCTGGTCGGGGACCAATCCGCGCAAGCTTCTCGGCTTCTTTCCGGCGCGCATCGAAGCGCGCCGTTATGGCGTCAAGCTGCCGGTCCTTGTCGGCTGGACGCATCCTTATGCGCCGTTCGGCACGCCGCTGGTGGAGCGCGACGCGGCCGAGCCGGTCATCGCCGCCTGGCTCGCGCACCTTGCCGGCGAGCCCGCGTTGCCCGGATTGGTTTTGCTGCCATTCATACCGGAAGACGGTCCATTCGCGGCGGCGCTCGGCACAATTCTCAGGCGCGCACAGATGCAATCTGCCGATTTCAATCGCCATCGCCGCGCCCTGCTGGCGCCGGGCGCCGACCGCTCGGAATACGTCGGGCGGGCGCTGGGCGGGCGCAAGCTCAAGGAGCTGCGCCGCATCGGGCGGCGCTTCTCCGACCTCGGCGCCATCCTGTTTACCGCTGCAACCGAACCTGCCGCCGCCGCTAAAGCCGCCGAAGAATTCGTCGCGCTCGAGGCAAGCGGCTGGAAAGGCAAAGCCGGTACGGCTGCGGCGCATCACGACAAGATCCAACGCTTCGTCAAGACGGCCGTGCGCGCCTTGGCGGCAACAGGTCAGGTTGCGATCAATCGCATCCTGGTCGACGGGCGCGCGATCGCCGCGACAATTACGCTGCGAAGCGGCGACGCGGCCTGGTTCTGGAAAATTGCCTATGACGAATCCTTCGCGCGTTATTCGCCGGGCGTCTTGCTCACGGTTGCGGTCACCGAAGACCTCGTTGATGACGCCGCCGTCGCGCGAACCGATTCCTGCGCCACGGCAAACCATCCGATGATCGACCGCATCTGGCGTGAGCGATTGTCCCTTGGCGACCGGTTTGTGGCGGTGCGTCTGCAGGCGCCGTTTGCGCGCGCGCGCCGCTTGGAGCGGATACGCCTAGCGGCCATCGCTGCGGCCCGCGGCATCAGGCGGGCCGTGGCGCGGGTCCGCTAATAGCGAGCGCACACCGTCCGGCAATCCAACGGCGTTGACTTTCGTTCGCGGTTCCCGCGTAGCTTGAGGGCCAGGGGAAGCGGCTTATGCGCGATCCAATCAAAATCCGAATGGGCGGCTATGGACCTGCGACGACATCGTTCTCTCGCGCTCTGAAGCTGATTGGCGACACTATGGAAGCTGAATTCAGCGACCGCGTCAGCGTGAAGTATGTCTGGAACATCATGGATTTCGCCTATCGCGCCGAGGATATTCTCTGGCTGGTCGAGGACGGAGTGCTCACGCTCGGCTATCAATCGTCGAGCTACCTGACCGGTCGCGTGCCCGAACTCGGCTTCGTCGACCTGCCGTTTCTGTTTGAAAGCAGAGACGCTGCGCGCGCCGCCATCGATGGCGAGCTCGGCCGCTTGCTCGCCGAAAAAATCGAGCAGCGCGTCAATTACCGCATCCTTGGATATTTTGAGAACGGTTTCCGGCACATCTCGAACCGCCTGCGGCCGGTGCACCGGCCTGCCGACCTCAAAGACATGCGCATCCGCGTGCTGCCGAGCGAGGTGCAAGCAAGGACGTTCGAGCTGCTCGGCGCTATCCCGCTCCGCTGCGATCTGACCGAGGCGATTGCGGCCATCAAGGCCGGGACTATCGATGCGCAGGAGAACCCATTCGCCAACACGGTCACCTACGGGGTACACAAGTTTCACCGGTTCCACACCATCACCAACCACTTTTACATTTCGCGGCCGATCTTTATGCATCGTCCGTCATTCGACGCCTGGCCGCAGGACGTGCAGCGCGCCATGCGCGAGGCGGTCAAGCGTGCGGTCGCGTTTCAACGCGATCTCGCCATCGAGGAAGACCGCGAGGCGCGCGCCGCCATCGAAGCCGAAGGCTGCGAGATCGCCGCGCTGTCCCCAGACCAGCACGGCCAATTCCGCGCGGCGGTGGGTCCTCTACTGGACGAGGCGCGAGGCACTTACGGCCGTCAAATGTTCGATTTGATCTAATCCGTAATCCCAGAAGGGCGCGGGCAGCTATCCACAGCGGCAATTCCGGCTTTCCGCTCATCCAGAAAATCGGTAAATCCATTGCGGATCGGGGGCTATCCGGGTATCTCAGTTGCGCTGGTCTCACGTGAGGGAGAATTTGCAAATGCCCGCAGTCCGCGTCGGCTGGTCCCTGGCCTCTACTGCCGCATCGACTGCCCTTGCTCTCCTGCTTTCAGCCAGCGCCGGTGTCGCGTTCGCGGAGCCGTTGGGTAGGATAGACGCCGCCGCCACGAGCCCCGCTCCTGATGATGCTGCGACAGCTTCAGCCGAGGCCTCTGCGGCGCCCTCTGCAAACCCGGACGTTTCGACGGGCGCGGATGCGGTCCCGGTCCCTTCGGCCATAGCACCGCCCCTGGCGGCGCTGACCGCCCCGGCCGATGCCGACGTCAATGGGCCGATCGCGGAGCAATTGCAAAATCTCGCCAACGGCAAGTTTGACGGCATCATCGGCAGCAAACAGGACAGGATTACCATCGACGCGTTCTATTCCGGCCGCAGCTATGCGCCGCTGTGGATTGCCGACGGCAAGCCAGATGCGCGCGCCAAGGCTGCGATCGCCTATCTGGCCCAAGTCGACGCCGACGGTCTCGATCCCGCCGACTATCCGGTGCCGGATTTTACGGCGTCCACCGATCCAACCAATCTCGCCGAAGCCGAGATCAGGCTGACGATGGCAGTGATCACCTACGCGCATCACGCCCAGATCGGCCGTGTGCACTGGTCGCGCGTCAGTGGCGACATCCTTTATGACCAGAAAGCGCCGGAGCCGGCCGACGTACTCGCCGCGATGGTGAGCGCCACCGACGTGGGTGAGGCGCTTGCCGCCTATGAGCCGCAAGAACCGGCCTACCTCGCGCTCAAGGCCAAGCTCGCGGAGCTGCGTGCCGGAAAAGACGCCAGTGGCAAGATTCCGATCCCACACGGGCCGGCCGTCAAGGTCGGCGCCAACGACGACCGCGTGCCGCAATTACGCGAGCGGCTCGGCGTAGCCGGCGACGGCGGCACGACCTACGACAAGGCCCTCGCCGACGCCGTCAAGAAATTCCAGCAGCAGCACAAACTCGCACCGACCGGCACGCTTACAGCGGCGACGATCGACGCGCTCAATGGCCGCCAGCCCGACCGGCCGGCCGACATTATCATCGCCAATATGGAGCGCTGGCGCTGGATGCCGCGCGATCTGGGCAAGACCTACGTGATCGTCAATCTTCCCGACTTCACGCTGCGCGTCATTCATGACGGCAAGCAGGTCTGGATGACGAAAATTGTCGATGGCAAGCCGACGTCGCCGACGCCGATCATGAGCGCGGAGATGAAGTCCATCACGATCAATCCGACCTGGAACATCCCGGACTCGATCGCCGCCAACGAGTATGTGCCGCTGCTGCGGCAGGACCCGACGATGCTGGCGCGGATGGGCCTCGACGTCCACCACAACCCCGACGGCACCCTTCATATTTCGCAGCCGCCGGGTCCAAACAACGCGCTCGGCCAGCTGCGCTTCAATTTTCCCAACAAGTTCCTGGTTTATCAGCACGACTCGAACGAAAAATATCTGTTCGCCAATGCGATGCGGGCCAGCAGCCATGGCTGTATGCGGGTTGAAGATCCTGCGAAATACGCCGAGGTCCTGCTGTCGCTGGTGCGCCCGGGCGAAGGCTACACGCAGGATCGTATCCGCAAGATGTTCGGCAACAGCGAGAGGGATATCCCGCTACCGACTCTCATCCCGGTCCACCTGACCTACCAGACCGCTTTCGTGGATGACGACGGCAAGCTCCAATTCCGCGCCGATGTCTACGGCCGCGACAAGGCGCTCCTGGCCATCCTGAAAGGTGACGAACGCAAGGTCGCCGACATCGCGATCGAGCGCAGGGATAACGTTGTTCGCCGCGAGGCCCTGGCCATGCCTGAACAAGCCTGGGGATGGGGCGGTGGCCAGAACTTTTTCGCGCGGTTGTTTGGAGTACCGGCCGCCGCTCAGCCCGCGGCGGCGACGGCGCGCAGGCCCGTCGCCCAGCGCCGAACCGAAATCCATTAGCGGTCGGCCCGGATTTGGCGGCGCATCTGTAGGTCTACGCTCTAACGGCGATGCTCGTCGGGCGCGGCGAGGATCAGCGACCAGAATACCTTGTATTTCGATTGCGGCGCGTAGACCGCCGCGATGCCCATCTTCGTCACATTGCGGTTGAGCATGTTGGCGCGGTGCGGCGGCAAATCGCGCCAGCCGGAAAATGCCTCAGCCATGGTGTGATAGCCCGCGGAAATATTCTCCACTGCGATGCTGGCGTCGAAGTGCGAATTCTTGATGCGGTCGGCGAACGGATGGGCGACGTCGTGATCCATCTTGTTGCGCGCCGCCATGGCGTGCGCCTGATCGCTGGCGAGGCGCATCAGTTCGGCATCGATGGTGACCGGTCCGAGACCGTTGTTGCTGCGATAACCTGAGATCATCGATTGCGCCGCGTTGGCATCAAGCTCGGCGCCGGGCTGCGCGAGATTTTGATAAAAACTCGGCTCGCCGGCCGGCGGATTGCTGTCGCCGGCGCAGCCGCCGAGCGCGGCCAAGCCGATCATGGCGCCGGCGAAGAGCAGTGCGGCCGATAACCGAATCATTGAAGTCCCCCACGATCCCCGACAGTTCGGCTGAAAAAGTGACCGAACCGTGAAAGGGCCATTAACCCGGGCGCGCCCTGGCGTCCCGCCATGCCCTCCACTACCATCCCGGACGCCTCTCACGGGAAGGAGATTTCGCATGGCCGAACATGCTGCGCCCTCCATCGCCCGCACGCCCGGCGCCAGGCGCGCCGGACCCGGCGAATATATTTTCAATCTCGCGACCATCAATCACATCCTCGGCGGGCCCGACTATTCGACCGCGAACGGTTCCTGCGTCGAGGGCGACCGCATGATCGTCGGCCTCATGCGCATGCCGGCGGGGACCGGCGCCGAACCACATTCGCATCCGAACGAACAATGGATCTACATCCTCGAAGGCACCTTCCACGCCACGATCGGCGGCAAGGCGGTCGAAGCGGGGCCAGGCTCGGTGCTCTACATTCCTGCCGATGTCATGCATTCGGGTAAGGCTGGCGCCGACAGGGACGTGGTCTTTTTTACCGTCAAGGACGCCTCGCACAGCCTGCACGGCATCAAAGCCGCATGATGACGACGGTGAACGGTCGTGCATGCGGAGCCTCGCGTGTCGACGGTCGCGAAACGAATTTTGGAGGATACGATGAAGCGGTGGGCAATTCTCGCGCTGTGGCTGCTGTGGCTCGCGAGCAGCGCGGCCTTGGCGCAGGCGCAGGACAAATATCCTTCGAAGCCGGTCAAGATCATCGTGCCTTATGTGCCGGGAGGAGCGACCGACATCGTCGCGCGGATTCTCGCCGATCAGCTCGGCAAGAGCCTCGGCCAGTCGTTCTATGTGGAAAACAAGCCCGGCGCCTTCGGCATCATCGCGATCGAGGACATGGTTCGTTCGGGCGCCGACGGCTATACGTTGATGATCGGCAACGTTTCGACCAACGCCATCACGCCGATCATCTATCCGCAGAAATTCAAGATCGATTACGTCAAGGACGTGGTGCCGATCACCAACGTCGTCGATATTCCGGCGTTCCTGGTTGCAACGACCAAGAACTTCGACGTCAAAAGCGTTGCCGAGCTGATCGACTACGCCAAAAAACATCCCGGCATGGTGCGCTACGGCACCGTCGGCCCCGGCAGTTATCCGCACTACGACATGGCGTATTTCGCCAAGCGCGCCGGCGATCTCGACATGACCGCCATCCCCAACAAGGCGGGCGCCACCGGCGTCATCAACGACATGCTCAACGGCTCGACGCAGGTCGCCTTCCTCAATGTGGCGAGCTCGACGCCGCAGGTGAAAGCGGGCAGCTTTCGCGCGCTTGCGCTGGTTGACCATAGCCGGCTGCCGGATTTTCCCGATCTCCCGACCATGCAGGAATCGGGCTTCGCCGGCGTCGGCACCATTGCCTGGCAGGCCTTGTTCGCGCCCGCCGGCACGCCGAAGCAAGTTCTGCAGACGATCTTCAATGCCACGGTCGAGGCGATGAAGACGCCGGCGGTCAACGAGGCGTTCAAGAAGCAGAGCTTCAACACCGTACCCAATGCGTCGCTCGATGACGCCAAGAAGTGGCTCGCTGGTGAAATGGACACGTGGCGAAAGATTACCAACGAAGTGAGGATCGAGACCGAGTAAGGGCTCCAGCGATTTTTCGCTCGTCACGGCCGGGCTTGATGTTCAGCCCGGCAATCCATGCGACGCCTCAGGATGGCTGCGCGGGTCAAGCCCCGCGCAGGACGAAGTAAATATCGAAACGGACGCCGATCCATCATGAACGATCTTACCGCCGCCAATCCCGCCTATCCGGTCGTCATCGATAAAGACGTCGACGTGCCGATGCGCGACGGCGCGCGGCTCAAGGCCGACGTGTTCCGGCCGTATGATGAGGGCAAATTCCCCGCCATCGTCAATCTCGGGCCTTACCAGAAGGACAAGCCCTGGATCGTGCCAGACACGCTGGAAGAAAAACCGAACGAATGGATGAACTGGGAAACCGTCAATCCGCAATGGTGGGTACCGCGCGGTTACGCTGCGATTCGTCTCGACGGCCGCGGCAGCGGCAAGTCGCCGGGCCAGTGCGAACCGTGGTCGCTCGCGGAGACGGTCGATTTCTATGACGCCATCGAATGGGCGGCGGCGCAGCCGTGGTGCAACGGCAATGTCGGGCTGCTCGGCATCTCCTATTTCGCGATCAATCAATGGTTCGTCGCCAATCTGCAGCCGCCGTCACTGAAGGCGATCATTCCCTGGGAAGGTTTTGCCGACCTTTACCGCGACGCGCTGTTTCACGGCGGCATCCTCAACCTGTTCATGACCAATTGGTACACCGCGCATTTGCTGCACCACGTGCTGGGCCGCGCTTCGCAGCATCAGCCGGACGGCTGGCAGACCAACACGCTCTATTTTTGGCTGCACAACAATCTCGACAGCGGCGCCTTGCGCGGCGCGCAGGCGCAATGGGACAAGATCACCGTGCCGATGTTCAGCGTCGGCAACTGGTCGGGCATGGGCCTGCACCTGCGCGGCAATACCGAAGCGTTCATGCGCGCGGCGACGCCGCACAAGAAGCTGCGCATCCATTCCGGCTCGCACGTGCATCCGTTCTATACCGAGGATGGCCGGCGCGATCAGATTCGCTTCTTCGATTACTGGCTCAAGGGCATCGATAACGGCGTAATGGACGAGCCGCCAGTCAAGCTCGCCATCCGCAAAGGCGGCGACGAGATCGAATGGCGCGACGAGCACGAGTGGCCGCTCGCGCGTACGCGCTGGACCAAGCTCTACCTCGATCTGTCGCGCCCGCCCGCGGACGCAATCGCCGGTACGCTGGCGGTGAAGAATCCGCCCACAGTCGGTTCGCGGACCTATGCGGCGACCGCCCTCGGCACGATGGGCTCGACCTCCGCCGCCTCATCGCAGGTCATGGGCGGCGGTATCAAGCCAGGCATGGGGATTTCGCTCGAGACGCCGCATCTTGCGGTCGACACCGAGATTACCGGTCCGCTTGCCGCCGTGCTGTGGGTGTCGAGTTCGACGGAGGACATGGATTTGTTCCTCACGCTGCGCAACTTCGACGCAGATGGCAATGAGATCATGGAGACCGGCCAGCAGGGCGCGCCGGTCCCGGTGGCGAAGGGCTGGCTGCGGGTATCGCACCGCGAACTCGATCCCGAACTGTCGCGGCCGTACCGGCCCTATCACCGTCACGTCCGCCGGCTTTATCTGACGCCGGGTGAGATCGTGCGCGTCGAGGTCGAAATCTGGCCGACCTCGATGGTGTTCAAGAAAGGCCACCGCATCCGGCTCGATATCCAGCCGCGCGACGGCGTCGGCAGCGCCGGCTACATGCACTACCATGCCGATTACAATTCCGGCACCAACACGATCTATGCCGGTGGCGAGCGAGATTCCTATCTGCTGCTGCCGCTGATTCCGGCGAAAACGTAGAGCGGGTAAAAATCGTCGGCGCCGTGCTCCTCAGGGCATCGCAGCTAACCATGGGCGGCGCCGAGCGAGCGCTGTGCCCACCCGACAACCGTTGGAGATATTGACAACACCGAGCCGATGTTGGTATTTACTCCAACATGAATGCCGAACTGCTGATTGACGAGCGGCACGTCCTGAACGTTCGAGCATTCGTCGAGATCGTGGTTTGGCGGTTGCCGCGCCCGGCACGGGGTTCGAGCCATCCATTCAAGTACCGTCTCGCGCTCGTCGTCGATCGGGTCTGCGTATTGCGCTACGACAATGAGGCAGGCAAAGGCGACCACCGCCACCTGCGAGGCAAAGAATGGCGCTACAGTTTCACCGACCCGGATACGCTCCTTGCGGATTTTTGGCATGATGTTGGAGATTGGAGGTATTGAGAATGAAGACAGTTACGCTGCAAGTGGCGAAGCTCGATGATGTCAAGCGGCGCGCGCGAGACGCCTTCAAGGGTAAGAAGCAGGGTTCACGCATCAGCTTTGCCACGCCGGAGCTTTTATTCCGCCTTCTGACTGCGAAGCGATGGGAACTGATCCGCGCTCTTAGCGGCGCGGGACCGGTGACGATCCGCGAGGCGGCACGCCGGATTGATCGCGACGTGAAAGCGGTGCATGGCGATGTGCAGGCATTGCTGAATGCCGGTGTCCTGCAAAAGACCACCGATGGTCTTGTGGTCTTTCCGTTTGATGCCATTCGGGTCGACGTGATGCTGCGCGCGGCTTGAACAGAATCGTCTGCTCCGCTTGCTGCATGACCATCGCATGGGATGTTTTGCCCACGTGGTAGCTGCGGCGCGATGCCCACTCTATAAATTCACTTCCGTATATTCGCGGCGATTGCGACTTCGGTCGCCTTCGTCACCTCGGCGTCGATATAGCTGGCGAAATCTTCCGGGCTGCCGCCAACCGTATCGATGCCGATCTTGCGCAGCGGCGCGATGACGTCAGGCGACTTGAGCGCGTCGTCGGCGATGTGTGCGAGCTTGTCGATGATCGGCTTTGGCGTGCCGGCCGGCGCGAGCAAGCCGAACCACAGCCCGAGATCGTAACCGGGCAGGCCGGCCTCCGCCATGGTCGGAACATTGGGCGCGATGCTGGCGCGTTGCGCCGTCGTCACGGCGATCGCCTTGAGCTCGCCCTTTTCGATCTGCTGGACCACGGCTGCTGCCGGCGCGAACCACAATTGGACGCGGCCCGTCAACACGTCGGTCAAGGCCTGGGCACTTCCGGGATATGGCACATGCACCAGCTTGATGCCCGCCATGATGTTGAGCAGCTCGCCGGCAACATGCGTGGTCGTGCCGACGCCCGACGAGGCGAAGAAAATCTGGTTCGGCTTGGTTTTTGCAAGCGCGATAAGCTCCTGCAGATTGTTGACGCCGAGCCCAGGGTTCACGACCAATATATTCGGCACCGAAGCGACGCGAACAATGGGTGCGAAATCCTTGATCACGTCGTAGGTGGGATTGATCGTCATGCCGGCGTAGTTTGTCTGCGCCGCGGTCGCCATGAAGATGGTGTAGCCGTCATTGGGGGCGCGCGCGACGTATTCGGCCGCGACGTTGCTGCCGGCGCCCGGCTTGTTCTCGACGATGAATTGCTGGCCGAGCGCGTCGCCGAATTTCTGGCGTGAAGCCGACGATCAGATGGACCGGTCGCATGGGATAGCCTTCGGCGCGGCTTAAGCCCACGCCGGCGATAGCAAAGGGGAGGCAAGCTGCCAGGGCCGCCGCATGGCGCGTCAGATGTCTCATTATCCGTCCTTCGTTCTTCGTCTTCAGCTTCTCAAGCCGGGCGAGCCATCGAAGTCGTTTCCCCTATGCCGTGCCGGTGCCTTCTGGCGCTCGCGCGTGCGGCCATGCCGCCAATCTGGCGGCCCGGCCAAAACACGCCACAATGGTCACGTGCTTAGCTTTTGTTAAGGACTCATTCAGCAGTCCTTAACTGCAAAACAACGGGTTGGTGCTTACCTTCGCGCGGTTGATTTTGGCGCGCGCGATGGTCGGTGGTCAAACTCTGGGCAAAGCAAGCCGTAATTGGCGGCTCGTCGTTTTGGCGGGCCTCGCCGGATTTGGCCTCGGCATTGCCGGCTTTATGCTCTTCGGACTCGACTGGATCGTCGAAACGCTGCGCACCGCGCCCGCTCCGGTTGCGGCTGCGCTCGTCGCCCTTCTTCCGGCGCTCGGCGCGGCAGCTCTCGCCGCTTCATTCGCCAACGGCCGCCGCCGCGCCCAGAGCCGATTGCTTAGAGCCGCGCTCAACAACATGACCCAGGGCCTGTGCATGTTCGACCGCGCCGGCCGACTGGTGCTATGCAATGGACGCTACATCGAAATGTACCATTTGCGGCCCGAGCATGCGCGCGCCGGTACGCCATTGCGCGAACTCCTTGTTCATCGCTCGGGGGCGGGAACGTTCTCCGACGATCCCGATCGTTATATCGCCGAGTGCCTGGCGCGGGTGGCCGAGGGACGCACGGAAACGAAGACCATCGCGCTGAAGGATGGCCGCATCATTTCGCTGATCAGCCGGCCGATGGCAGGCGGCGGCTGGGTGGCAACGCATACCGACGTGACCGAGCAGTTGCTGGCGGAGAAGGAGCGCGATTCGCTGCGCCAGCGCGAAGAACGGCGCCGCGTCGTCGACACCGCGATCGCTTCGTTCCGCGCCCGGATCGAGAGCGTGCTGAAAACCGTCGGCCAAAGCGCGACGGCGATGAAGGCTGCGGCCAAGACGCTGCTGAAGACATCCGATCACACGCTGCAACGGACCGAGGGCGCAGTGCACGGCTCCAACGAAGCCTCGATGAACGTCGAAACCGCGGCGACCGCCGCCGCGGAATTGACCGCTTCGATCCAGGAGATCGGCCGCCAACTCGCGCAGGCCAACGAGGTCGTGCACAGCGCGGCTGCCGAAGCCGACGCGACCAACCAGGACATCGCCGCGCTCGCCCAGGTGGCGCAGAAGATTGGCGATGTAGTCAAGCTCATTCAGGATATCGCCGGGCAAACAAATCTGCTGGCGCTCAACGCCACTATCGAGGCGGCGCGAGCGGGGGAAGCCGGGCGCGGTTTTGCCGTCGTCGCTTCCGAAGTGAAATCGCTCGCCGTGCAGACCGCGAAGGCGACCGAGGAGATTACCCGCGAAATCCTGTCGGCGCAGAGCTGCACCACGGGCGCCGTAGCGGCGATCCGCGACATCACGCACCGCATGCAGGACATCAATCGCTACACCACCGCGGTCGCCGGCTCGGTTGAGCAGCAGGAAGCGGCCACGGGCGAGATTTCGCACAACGTCGCCAATGCTGCGGCCGGCGCCAAAACCATCGTCGCCGCGCTTGACGAAGTCGCCCATGGCGTGACGCTGACGCGCAGCTCGGCGGAGACGATGCTTGCGGCGTCGGAAGAAGTCGAGAACGCCACCGCCAAACTGCGCAGCGAGGTTGAAGATTTTCTGGGCACCGTGGCGGCGTAAGGCTCTCCTCATCCGCCCAATGCGATGGCGGGGACGGATAGAGGCCTCACCGCCCCGCGGCATAACCCTGCATGCCACGGGCATTGGCGGCGGCGCGGCGGCGGCGGCCGTCGCGGGAGGCGGCGGTGAGCCGGCCTTCCGACCAGTCCGGACCGACTTCGATAATGTGGCCGCGGCGTTCGAGTTCGGCGATGGTTTTCTTCGGCACGCGGCCTTCCACGACCAGCACGCCGGGGCGCGCCGTGCGCGGCCAGAACGAGCTCGGGAAATGCTCGGAATGCCAGGCCGGCGCATCGATCGATTCCTGCAGGTTCATGCCGGCATGGACGTGGCGCATGAAAAACTGCGTGATCCATTGGTCTTGCCCGTCGCCGCCGGGTGATCCCCAGGCGACGCAGGGCTCGCCATCGCGCAATGCCATTGTCGGCGACAGTGTAGTGCGCGGGCGTTTGCCGGGCGCGAGAGCGGCCGGATGGTCGTCCTCGAGCCAGAACATTTGCGCGCGGGTGCCGAGACAAAAGCCGAGTTCCGGAATGACCGGGGAGGAGTGCAACCAGCCGCCCGACGGCGTCGATGACACCATGTTGCCGGCCTGGTCGATGATGTCGAAATGCACGGTGTCGCCGCGCGTGTTGCCGAGCCGCCCGACTGTCGGCTCCCCGGCGCCGGCCGCCATTGGCACGGTCTCGCGGCGTAGCTTGATCACGGCGCCGAACCCTTCGATCGAGCCGGGACGCAATTCCAGCGATGCCTTATCGCCGATGAGCTTGCGGCGTTCCGCGTTGTAGGCGTCGGACAACAGCGTCGCCATTGGCACCTCGACGAAATCGGGATCGCCGTAGAAAACTTCGCGGTCGGCATAGGCGAGCTTCGAGCATTCGACCAAAAGGTGGATGAAGTCCGGTCCGATCGGGTCAAGCCCATCGAGATCGAAGCCTTTCAACAGCGCAAGCTGCTGCAGCGTCACCGGGCCCTGTCCCCACGGGCCGGTCTTGCACACCGTGTAGCCGCGATAGTCGTAGGTCAGCGGTGCTTCGATATGCGGCGTCCAGCGCGCCATGTCGTCAGCGGTCAGCACGCCGCGGTGCCGGTGTCCGCTCGTGTCCATGATCTCTTGCGTGCGGCAGAAGCGGTCGATGGCTTCGGCGACAAAGCCTTGCGACCACGATTTGCGCGCCCGCTCGATCTGCGCGACGCGATCGCCGCCGGCGCTCTCGGCCTCCTTGATGATGCGGGAATAGGTCGCCGCCAGCGTCTTGTTGGTGAACAGCGTTCCGGTCGGCGGTACCGCATTGTTCGGCAGATAGACTGCGGCGGAGGTCGGCCAGTGTTCGCGGAACATGCCGGCGACCGTGGCGATGGTGGCATGGGCGCGCTCCAGGAGCGGATGGCCGTTCTGGGCATAGCCGATGGCCGGCGCGAGCACGTCGGCGATGGTCATCGTGCCGTAGTCGCGCAGCAGCATCATCCAGGTCTCGAACGTGCCCGGAACGCAGGCGGCCAGGAGCCCGGTGCCGGGAACAAGATCGAGGCCTTCGCTGCGGTAGTGGGCGATGGTGGCGCCGGCTGGCGCGACGCCCTGGCCGCAAATGACTTCCGCCTCGCCGCGCCGGACGTCATAGACGATGACTGGCACGTCGCCGCCCGGCCCGTTGAGATGTGGCTCGACCACTTGCAGGGTGAACGCCGTCGCGACGGCGGCATCAAAGGCATTGCCGCCGCGCTCCAGAATCCCCATGCCGACTGCGGTCGCGATCCAGTGTGTCGTGGTGACGACGCCAAAGATGCCTTCGATGACTGGCCGCGTGGTGAATGTGCCGGGATTGACGTTGGTCATATATTCTCTCTGAGGCATCGTGCGTCCGGAAGGACTGGCCGGTTGCGCGACGCCCGCCCGGCGCATAGAGACTGTATCCGGCAGACTTTACCGAGCTATGCGGGCGGCTGCCAGAGCAGGATTGGGCAGGTGGCGCGAGAGGCTCTCAGGGTTGGGTTAGGCGGGCTCGGCGCCGTGGGCCTTGATGTGGCGCGGCGGATCGAGGCAGGCATCCCCGGCCTGGTGCTGGCAGCAGTTTCGGTGCGCGACAAGGACAAAGCGCGGCGCAATCTGCCGGCGGTCGGCACCACGATTCCGATTGTCGCCGCCGACGCACTGGCAGAATCCTGCGACGTCGTCGTCGAGTGCCTGCCGCCGGTGATGTTCCGCGCCGTGGCAGTGTCGGCGATTGATCGCGGCAGGGTTTTCATGCCGCTCAGCGTCGGCCAGTTGTTGGAGAACTGGGAGCTGGTGGCGCGTGCTAAAGAGAAGGACGCCCGCATCCTGGTGCCGACCGGCGCATTGATCGGTCTCGACGCCGTGCGCGCTGCCGCCGAAGGGACCATCCACTCGGTCACCATGATCACGCGCAAGCCGCCGAACGGGCTCGACGGCGCGCCTTATCTGGTGGAGCGCGGTATTTCGCTCGCCAATCTGAAGACGCCGCTCAAGGTCTACGACGGCCCGGCGCGCCAGGGAGCGCGCGGCTTCCCTGCCAACGTCAACGTGGCCGCGGCGCTCAGCCTCGCCGGGATTGGGCCCGACAGGACACGGCTCGAAATCTGGGCCGATCCGGCGCTCGATCGCAACACGCACCGCATCGAGGTCGATGCCGACACCGCGCGCTTCGCCATGTCGATCGAGAACGTGCCATCGGAGAATCCGCGCACCGGCCGCATCGTCGCGCTGAGCACAGTCGCGGCGTTGCGCGGGCTGGTGGCGGAACTGAAAGTCGGGACCTAGATCGCGATCGTTTCAGGTTGAATTCGATCAGCGCTCTCGGCATTTTGTCGGAGCATCATCTTTTCGGAAAACCGGCTTCCACTTTTTCGGATCATGATCTGGGCTACGGCCTAGCTTGAGCTGGGCGCGGTCGGCACGAACTTCAACGCAACGCCATTTATGCAATAGCGCAAGCCGGTGGGCTTGGGGCCGTCGTTGAAAACGTGGCCAAGATGGCCGCCGCAGCGGTGGCATGAGACCGCGGTTCGTGTCATGCCGAACGAGCGGTCGGTCGTTTCGTCGACGGCCTTGTCGAGCGGTATCCAGAAGCTTGGCCAGCCGGTGCCGCTTTCGAATTTCGTCTTCGACGAGAACAGCGGCAAGTCACAGCCGGCGCAGCCGAATGTGCCGGCGCGATGTTCATTGAGCAGTGGGCTGGTAAACGGCCGCTCGGTGCCCTCTTCGCGCAAAATATCGTATTGCGCGGGGGTCAGCAGCTTGCGCCACTCTTCGTCGGTGTGGGTGACGTCGTAGCTGCGGGTCGCGGCGCTTACGGCATGCGGCCGAGCCAGACGGCCAATAGACCAAACCGCCAATCCCGCTGCACCAGCGTAGAAAACATGTCTGCGTGTGAGCATGTGTCGTCCCTTCTGGATCATGTCCGGCGGCGCGCAGGTTCGCGCTAATGACATTTGCAACCGTTGTACCGCAACTACACCTGAGTTCACATTGCTAATTGCGCGCCAGCGCACGATTTGATTACGCAGGGCGCAAATTTCACACAGAGTTGATGATTGCGCCCGGAAAGCGCGCGACAGCGTTTGGCTGGGCGCCCGACGGCCTATCGGAGGCGGCGTTTGGCCTCTATCCTGCACCGCGATAGTCGCTTACGCGGTAAAAGACGCCCAAGAAGGACGGAAGACGATCGATGACACACCCAGAAACGCAGGAAATTTCGGCGCAAGCCTACCTCGCGCGGCTTGCCGAGCGCGGCGAGAAAGTCGAGCGGCCGGGCGATCTGATGGCGGCGCTCAAGCGCGGCTTCGAGGCGGTGCGCTCCGGCACGCCGGCTTTGCTCAGCGTGATCACGCAGGGCCGCGATACTTGAGCGGGGAGGTTTGCGTGGCCGCTCAAGCCGACATCAAAGTGCTGAGCACCACCGCCATGAAGACGGCGTTCGAGGCGCTTGCGCCGCAATTCGAGCGCGCCGCCGGCCATCGTTTGACGGTCAGCCTCGGACCGTCGTTACAGCTCGAGAAGCGGCTCGGCGAGGGCGAGGCCGCCGATGTGGCGATCGTCAGCAGCGCCGGCGCCCACGACCTGGTGGCGCGCGGCAGGTTCGTGGCCGGAAGCTTGGTCGTGGTGGCGAACTCATCGCTCGGCGTCGCGGTGCAAAAAGGCGCGCCGAAGCCGGACATTTCCTCCGCCGGCGCGTTCAAGCGCACATTGCTCGCCGCAAAATCAATTGCCGTGAGCAAGCCGGTCGGTGGCGGCCAGAGCGGCGTGCACATGGCGCAAGTCTTTGCGCAACTCGGTATCGCCGAGGCGATGGCCGCCAAGACGAAGTATGGTCAGGGTGGCCCCGCGGGATTGGTCGGCCTCATCATCGAACGCGGCGAAGCCGAAATCGGCGTGCAGCAGATCGCGGAGTTGATGGCCGTTCCCGGCATCGATTTTGTCGGCCCGCTGCCGGCGGAATTGCAGTGCGTCACGCCGTTCACCGCCGGCATACCCACCAGCGCGAGCGACGCCGAAGCCGGCCGGGCCTTGATTGATTTCCTCACCACCCCGGCGGCGAAGCAAGTCATCAAGGCCAAGGGCCTAGAGCCGGCGTGAACCATTAGAGCTTCCGGCTGTTGCATCGTGTCATGCACGGAGAACGGTTTTCGCTTTCAACGCGAGCCTTTCAGGACTTCGGGATTGATGACGTTGATCGGCGCACCTGCCGCATAGGCGTTGATTTGATCGAAGATGTCGGCGAATTGCACCTCGTATTCCTCGCGCGTCACATAGCCGATGTGCGGCGTGCAGATGACATTGTCCATATTGAGCAGGGGATGGTTCGGGTCGTGCAGCGGTTCGTCCTCGTAGACATCCACCGCGGCCATGCCCGGCCGGCCTTGGCGCAGCGCGGCGACCAATGCGCCCGGCTCGACCAGCGGCGCGCGGCTGGTGTTGACGAACAGCGCAGTCGGCTTCATTAACGCCAGGTCGGCGGCGGTGACGATGTGGCGCGTCGCGTCGACGAGGCGCATATGCAGCGAGACGACGTCACAGCCGGCAAAGAACGCTTCTTTGCTCTCGGCTGTCGCGTATCCGTCGGCACGCGCCGCCGCGAGCGACGCCGGACGCGCCCACACCACGACGTTCATGCCGAAGGCGCGGCCATAGCCGGCGACCACGCCGCCGATACGGCCGTAGCCATAGATGCCGAGCGTCTTGCCGCAAAGCGTGGAGCCGACGCCGGTTTGCCATATTCCTATTTTCAGGGCGGCCACCTGCTGCGGAATCAGCCGCATCCCGGCCAGCACCAAGGCCCACGTCATTTCGGCGGTGGCCCGGGACGGCGTGCCCGCATGCTGGCTCGATGAGAGGATGACGCCGAGCCGCGAGCAGGCATCCACGTCGATGTGCGGATAGACGCTGCGCTGGCTGATGAGCTTGAGATTGGGCAGCCGTTCCAGCAATGGGGCGCGAATTTTCGTCCGCTCGCGTATCAGCACCAAAACTTCGGCGTCACGGAGCCGCCCGGCAAGGATGTCGGTGTCATCAACGTGGTCGTTCCAGATCGTGACGTCGTGACCGGCGAGCTTGCCGAAGCACGGCAGAGTCCGCACTGTGTCGCGGTAATCGTCCAGTATTGAGATTTTCATGCCGTGTTTGACTTCATGTGTTTCGAAAGCCGGAACCAGACCAGTCTATGCCGCTGCGGCCGGGACCTGCCAGCGCAGACTGGGAAACCGCGCATAGTCACAGTCGAGCGTCACCCACTCGCAACCCCACTCTATGGCAAGCGCGGCATACCAGGCGTCGGTGACGCGCGGGCCGCGCGTATCGGTCTCGACGCACAGCCGCTTGAAGATATCCCAGTGCCGCTCGCGTGGCTCCACGATCTGACAATGTGGCTGGCCCAGCAGGTCCTCGCAGAACCCGAACGCGTCATCGAATGAACTTGGGCTTGCATATACGCGACGATTCGTCGTGACGCGAACGAGAGCGCCCAATGCTAATGGCGAAAGACCGAAGCGTTCGTCGCCCCGTACGATGCCATCCAGCCAGCTCCGGCAAATTGGATGCTGAGAAACTTCCTTACGAAATGCATAGATGAGGACGTTAACGTCCGGCAAAATCATTTGAACTGCTTCATCCGCTCGACGTATTCGAGATCTTCCATCTCCTGGAGCGCCGCGGAATCGGAAATATCGATACCGGGCAATGGACCGCCTGTCGCAGTGCTGTAGCGCGGCAGGACGCGCTTGGCTTTGGTTGCCTTTCGGTTCTCGGTTACGACAAGCCGCAGCCCCTCCTCGATCAGGGACGTAAGCGTGCGTCGTTCGGCGAACGCCTTACGCTTGGCGCGGCTGAGCAAGTCTCGAGGCAGTCTGACGGTCGTTCGCTCAATCATATGTCAAGACATATAATCTATATGTCAGTATGTCAATGCGCTTACCGCCAATGGACCGCCAATGGCTCCCGGTGCCAGCTCGCCGAATGGGAGTGGAGACGAGCTATGACAACTTCGGCTTATGCGTCCTCCGCATGCCGTTCTCGGCAAAAGAAAAACCGGGCCCTTGCGGGCCCGGTTAGTTCGTTGGCGTGGGGGCGCCAACGATCACCTTCCAGAGGGGAAACAGCCGCGACGCCTATCGATTGCCAATCTGGGAGGATGTGGGCAACCGTCTGCCTCGCGGCATTTGCGAAGTATGCGAGTCACGGTCGCGCTGCACAACGCGAAGGTTAACATGCCAGCCATGCGGTCTTCGCAAGATGCCTGCGGAGGCGAATCTTTCGCGTAAAAACTTGCAGCCCCGGGCGTGATCCACCGCGCGAATGCGACGCCAACCGCGCGTCACGATGTCGCGCGGCGCGCGATCGCGTTACCTGTCACTCGGAATGTGCGGCGCTAAACGCGCCTAGAAATTCCAGCGCTGCGCGTTGGCGACGAGAAAATCGCGGAAGGCTTGCACGCGTGCGACGGTCTTGAGCTCTTCCGGATAGACGAAGAAGGCATCGAGTGCGATCGCATCCGCTTCGCCGAAGAGTTGCACGAGCCCGCCGTTCTCCTCGACGAGATAATCCGGCAGCATCGCTATACCCAAGCCGCGCTGGCAGGCGCGCAGGATGCCAAGAATGTTGTTGATAACGAGGTGCGGTATGCGCGGTCCCTTGCCGTCGCGCGCGACCTCGATCAGCCAACGCGAGCGCTGCAGGTATGGCGGTACGTTGCCGCCGAGAACCAGGACGCGGTGACTATCGAGGTCCTCAAAAGTGCGCGGCGTGCCGAAGCGCTTGAGATATTCGGGCGAGGCGTAGACGTGGAAGTGCACGGAGAACAGCTTGCGCTGAATCAAATCGGGCTGCGTCGGTTGGCGCAGGCGGATGGCGACATCGGCCTCGCGCATAGCGAGGTCGAGCTCCTCGTCGGTGGTGAGGAGCGTGATGTGGATTTCCGGGTAAAGGTCGACGAACTCGCCAAGCCGAGGGGTCAGCCAATGCACGCCGATGCCGGGCGTCGTCGTGACGCGCAGATCGCCGTTTGGCCGTTCGCGGCTGTCGGTCAGCTTCGCCCGCGCTGCTTCGAGTTTCATGAAGACTTCGTGAGCGGTGCGATAAAGCAGTTCGCCTTGCTCAGTGAGGATCAAGCCGCGGGCATGGCGGTGGAACAGCGACACCGCCAGCTCCTGTTCGAGCGCGCTCACCTGGCGCGACACGGCTGATTGCGAAAGCCCGAGTTGCTCGCCGGCATGCGTAAAGCTGCCCGCCTCGGCGGCGGCGTGAAAAACCTTCAGCTTATCCCAATCCATTTTCCTTCTTTCTCCCGCTCCCGATCGGGGAGAGGGAAATTCACTCCGCCGCGGCGCGGTGCTCCACATGCGCGGCGAGGAAGCGCTCGGCTTCGAGCGCTGCCATGCAGCCTAATCCGGCGGCGGTTACCGCCTGCCGATAGACCTCATCGGCGACGTCGCCGGCTGCAAACAGGCCGGGCACGGATGTCGCGGTCGAATGCGGTGCGATCTTGATGTAGCCGGACGGCTTCATGTCGACCTGCCCAACGACAAGCTCGGTCGACGGCGAATGGCCGATGGCGATGAAAATGCCGTCGACATGGCGCTTGGTTACGGCGCCGGTCTTGAGGTTTCTCAGGTGGGCGTGGGTGACCTTGAGCGGATTGTGGTCGCCGCTGATGTCCTCGAGCACCGTATCCCAGATCACCTCGATCTTTGGATGCTTGAACAGGCGATCCTGCAGGATCTTCTCGGAACGCAAGCTGTCGCGCCGGTGCACGAGCGTGACCTTGGCGGCAAAATTGGTCAGGAACAGCGCCTCTTCGACCGCGGTATTGCCGCCGCCGACCACGATCACCTCTTTGCCGCGGTAAAAGAAGCCGTCGCAAGTCGCGCACGCGGAAACGCCGTAGCCGCGGAATTTGTGTTCCGACGGCAGATCAAGCCAGCGCGCCTGGGCGCCGGTCGCGAGAACGAGCGCCTCGGCCAGATAAACCGTTCCGGAATCGCATTCGATGCGGAATGGCCGCCGCGCCAGATCGACTTTATTGACATGATCAGGGACAAGCTTGGCGCCGACGTGAGCCGCCTGCTTCGCCATCTGTTCCATGAGCCATGGGCCCTGGATCACGTCGGCGAAGCCCGGATAATTCTCGACATCGGTGGTGACGGTGAGCTGGCCGCCGGCCGCGATGCCCTGGATCAGCACCGGCTCAAGCATGGCGCGGGCGGCATAGATCGCCGCGGTGTAACCGGCTGGTCCCGATCCGATGATCACGACCTTGGCGTGGATGGCGTGCGTCACCGGCTGGTCCCGTTCGTTGCGGCAGAATCTTGCGGCGCTGTGCTCGATCTGCCTGAAAGCCCGTCGAAGTCTCTTTGACCTCGCTTCCTTGATTATTTACCCGAACGCGCTTCTCCTTCGTTCCTCCAATTCACGGGGGCGGCAGGGCAGGGCTGCGCGGCATATCCGCAAGAAAATTCCCCTGCCAAAATAGGGATTTTGCCGAGCTATGCAAGATACGCAACCCCCCGCATCCCCAGACGCGAAGTGGCGCTGTGGCAGCCCATAAACGATGCCGATGGGGGTTTAGGCCGGGATGGGGAAGCGCACGCTGACAGGAGCGCCGGTGCGGCTACTTCCATTCGACCTTCATCACTTCGTAGGCCCTGGCCCCCCCAGGTGTGACGACCTCGACCTGCGCGCCCTTCTTCTTGCCGACGAGAGCGCGCGCGAGTGGCGAGGTTATGGAAATCTTGCCCTTCTTGGCGTCCGCCTCCGGCTCGCCGACGATCTGCCACACCGCTTTCTTCTCGGTGTCTTCGTCGACCAGCGTGACAGTCGCGCCGAACGTAATCATATCGCCGGAAAGCTTTGATACGTCAATAACTTCAGCGCGCGCGAGCTTATCCTCGAGATCGGCGATGCGGCCCTCGTTGAGCGACTGGGATTCCTTCGCCGCATGATATTCGGCGTTCTCGGAAAGGTCGCCGTGGGTGCGCGCGTCGGTGATCTGCTGAATGATGCGCGGGCGCTCGACCTGCTGGCAATGCTTGAGCTCGGTCTCGAGCGCCGAATAGCCCTCCGCCGTCATCGGAATCTTATCCATCGGTCTCCTACCTCCAATACCAGGCAGAGACAAAATTCAGGTCGCGGGCCGAAGCATCGCCTGGCCGCGCGACCAAAACGTTGTCTCTACTCGTGCCGTCGGCCCGGTCGCCCCGATTGTGGATCAGACCCGGCCCCGAAATAGCTCTGCAGCGCATATACCTCGAGGTCGCCCCCGAGATAGGCCTTGATGCCTTGCGCTGCGGCGACGGCCCCTGAGAGAGTGGTGTAGTACGGCACTTTATGCAAGAGGGCTGCGCGCCGGAGCGAGCGGCTGTCGGCCAGCGCCGTCGCCCCCTCGGTGGTGTTGAAAACGAGCTGCACCTCGCCGTTCTTGATGGCGTCGACGATATGCGGGCGGCCCTCCGCGAACTTGTTGATTCTGACCGCGGCAACCCCCTGCGCAGCGAGATAACGTTGGGTTCCCGATGTCGCCAGCACCTTGAAGCCTAGTCCGGCGAGCAGGCGGATCGCTTCGAGGATACGGGCCTTGTCGGCGTCCTTGACCGACACGAACACAGTTCCCTTTTTCGGCAGGCGCGAGCCGCCGCCGAGCTGGCTTTTGACGAAGGCGATATTGTAGTCGCGGTCGATCCCCATGACCTCGCCGGTCGACTTCATCTCTGGCCCGAGCACGGTATCGACTGCGGATCCGAAGCGCGCGAACGGGAACACGGCCTCCTTGACGCCGGTGTGCCGCCCGTTGCCGGGTTCGAAGCGTTGCGGCTCGAGCTTAAAGCTTTCGAGCGACTCGCCCGCCATGATCCGCGCCGCGATCTTGGCGACCGCAAGGCCGATGACCTTGGCGACGAACGGCACCGTGCGCGAGGCGCGCGGATTGACTTCGAGCACATAGATGTCGCCGTTCTTGATGGCGTATTGGACATTCATCAAGCCGCCGACCTTGAGCGCCAGCGCGAGCGCCCGGGTCTGCCGGTCGAGCTCGGCGATGACGGCGGCAGACAGATTGTGCGGCGGCAGCGAGCACGCGGAATCGCCGGAATGGATGCCGGCCTCCTCGATGTGCTCCATGATGCCGGCGATATAGGTGTCCTTGCCGTCGGCGAGACAATCGACATCGACCTCGATGGCGTCGGTGAGGTAGCGGTCGATCAAGAGCGGCCGCCGCTCGGACACCGCAAGCTCCGAGGGCCGTTCGAGATCGGCGTTGAGCCGGACCAGGTAGCGATCAATCTGATGGCCGTCGTGGACGATTTCCATGCCGCGGCCGCCGAGCACATAGGATGGGCGGATCACGATCGGGTAACCGATCTCCTCGGCGATCGCGCGCGCCTTTTCGGGGCTGGTGGCGATGCCGCTCTTCGGCTGCCGCAGCTCGAGCCGATCGAGCAGTTGCTTGAAGCGGTCGCGGTCCTCGGCGAGGTCGATCGCATCCGGCGAGGTGCCGAGGATCGGCACGTTGGCCTGCTCGAGCGCTTCCGCGAGCTTGAGCGGCGTCTGGCCGCCGAATTGCACGATGACGCCCACCAGAGTTCCGTTTGAGCGCTCGGTGTCGATAATTTCGAGCACGTCCTCGGCGGTGAGCGGCTCGAAATACAGGCGGTTTGAGGTGTCGTAATCGGTCGACACCGTCTCCGGATTGCAATTGACCATGATCGTCTCGTAGCCGACCTCCTTGAGGGCGAAGGCGGCATGGCAACAGCAATAGTCGAACTCGATGCCCTGTCCGATGCGGTTCGGCCCGCCGCCGAGGATGACGACTTTCTTGTTGGCTGACGGCGCCGCTTCATCCGCCGCGCGACCGGCGAACGGCACTTCGTAGGTCGAATACATATAAGCCGTGGGCGAAGCGAACTCCGCGGCGCAGGTGTCGATGCGCTTGAACACCGGCCGGACGCCGAGCTTGCGGCGCGCCTGCGTCACCGCTTCGGCTGTTGCGCCGGTGAGCTTCGCCAGCCGGGCGTCGGAAAAGCCTTGAGCTTTGAGCCGGCGCAGCGCCGCCGCCGCCATGGGCAGGCCCTTTACGCGGATTTGTGTTTCGGTTTCGACGATGCCGCGGATCTCCGCGAGAAACCACGGATCGATCCGGCAGGCGGTGTGAATGTCCGCGTCGCTCATGCCGAGCCGCATGGCCTGCGCCACCGCAAGAAGCCGATCCGGCGTCGGCGTGCCGAGCGCGGCGCGGATTGCGTTCTTGTCATCGCCCTGGCCGAGCCCTGGGATGGTGATCTCGTCGAGGCCGTTAAGACCGGTTTCGAGCGAACGCAGGGCCTTCTGCAGGCTTTCCTGGAAGGTGCGCCCGATCGCCATCGCTTCGCCGACTGATTTCATCGAGGTGGTGAGTATCGGCTCGGCGCCGGGGAACTTCTCGAAGGCAAAGCGCGGGATCTTGGTAACGATGTAATCGATCGTCGGCTCGAACGAAGCCGGCGTCGCGCCGCCGGTGATGTCGTTGGCGATCTCGTCGAGCGTGTAGCCGACCGCGAGCTTTGCGGCGACCTTGGCGATCGGGAAGCCGGTCGCTTTCGAGGCGAGCGCCGATGAACGCGACACCCGCGGGTTCATTTCGATGATGACAAGGCGACCGTCTTCGGGATTGACCGCGAACTGCACGTTCGAGCCGCCGGTCTCGACGCCGATCTCACGCAATACCGCGATCGAGGCGTCGCGCATGATCTGATATTCCTTATCGGTGAGCGTCAGCGCCGGCGCGATGGTGATCGAATCGCCGGTATGCACGCCCATCGGGTCGAGGTTCTCGATGGAGCAGACGATGATGCAATTGTCGTTCTTGTCGCGCACCACCTCCATCTCGAATTCTTTCCAGCCCAGAACCGATTCCTCGATCAGCACTTCGCTGGTCGGCGAGGCATCGATGCCGCTCTCGACGATGTCGATGAACTCCGCTTTGTTGTAGGCGATGCCGCCGCCGGTGCCGCCGAGCGTAAATGAGGGCCGGATGATGGCCGGGAGCCCGATGTCCTCGAGCGCTTCAAGTGCCTGGATCAATGTCTTGACCTGGTGCGAGCGCGGCGTTTCGAGGCCGATTTTTTTCATCGCCTCGCGGAACAGCTCGCGGTCCTCGGCCTTATCGATGGCGTCGGCCGTGGCGCCGATCATTGTCACGCCGAATTTTTCGAGCGTGCCCATCTTGCGCAGCGACAGCGCCGTGTTGAGCGCGGTCTGCCCGCCCATGGTCGGCAACAGCGCGAAGCCGCCGGGGATGACGTTGCGCTCTTTCTCGATGATGAGGGCGACGATCTCCGGCGTGATCGGCTCGATATAGGTCGCATCGGCCAAGTCCGGGTCGGTCATGATGGTGGCCGGATTGGAATTGACCAGAACGACCCGGTAGCCCTCTTCCTTCAGCGCCTTGCACGCCTGGGTGCCCGAATAATCGAACTCGCAAGCCTGGCCGATGACGATCGGACCGGCGCCGATGATCAGGATCGTGGAGATGTCGGTCCGCTTCGGCATTGCATCCGCATCTGATGGGCAATAAGGCACAAAAAAAGGGCGCGTCTTTTGCGCGTCCTCGGGCCGGCGCCGGGGCTCGGCCCCGCGCGAGGGGTCCTTAGACCAGAATCACCTGAGAGGGAAGGCCGCCGCCTCGTGCCGGCTTGGCCGTCACCGGACTCCAGGATCGCCCCTTTCTGTGGCTGCCTGCGCCAGGGACTGCCAACCCCTTATAAATCGACCAGCGCGTAACTACTGTGTCAGTGACAGATTAAGCCGGGAGGTAAGTTGCCATGTTTCGACATCGCTGGCTGATCGCGCTTGCGGCGATTGCGGCCATGGCTGTGCTGGTTACCGCTGATGCGCATGCCCGCGCCGGCGGGGGCTTCTCGGCTGGCAGCCGCGGCATGCGCACCTTCTCGGCGCCATCCGCCACGCCCACCGCGCCTACCGCCGCGCCAATTCAGCGTTCGATGACACAACCCGGCGGCACCGCGCCCATCGGCCAGCCTGCAACCCGTCCTGGCTTTTTCGGCGGCGGCTTGTTTGGCGGGCTTGCCGCCGGCTTCCTCGGCGCCGGCCTATTCGGCCTGCTGTTCGGGCACGGACTTTTCGGCGGCATGGCGGGCTTCGCCTCGATCATCGGCCTGCTGTTGCAGGTTGTGGTGGTCGTGATCGTCGCCCGGCTGATTTTCGCCTGGTGGCAGCGGCGCAATATGCCGGCGGCCGCCTATGCGGCGGGCCAGCCGGCGACTGGACATAATTTTGGCGGTCTCAACGGAATGTTGGGCGGCGCCAATGCACCGCCGGCCGGCGAACATCTTGCCATCGACAAGCCGGACTATGATGCGTTCGAACGGTTGCTCGGCGAAATCCAAACCGCTTATTCGGCGGAAGACCTTACGGCCATGCGCGCAAAGGTCACGCCCGAAATGCTGTCCTATTTCTCCGAGCAGTTGGCAGGCAACGCAAGTCGCGGCCTGATTAATCGCGTCACTGATGTGAAGCTCCTCCAGGGCGATCTGGCGGAAGCCTGGCGCGAAGGCAACACCGATTATGCGACCGTTGCCATGAAATTTGAGCTCAAGGACAGCATGGTCGAGCGTGCGAGCGGACGCACCGTCGAAGGCGGCGAGCCCAGCCAAGTCGCCGAATTGTGGACCTTTATGCGCGCGCGCGGCGGCAATTGGCTGGTCTCGGCTATCCAGCAGACTTGATGCTTAGCAATCGGCTGCCTCACAAGCGCGGCCGCGCGGTGAAGGCCATGCGCGCCTGATTGTGCCCGATATTTGTCGGCGCTCGATGCGCGGTGAAGCCCGCCTCGGCGAGCTTCTTGAGCATGGTCGCCTCGTCATACCGGGTGAGGCCGAAGCGTGTGCGCAAACGCCAATAGTCCGACATCCGCGTGCGGGCGAGACCGGCGACCGCGGCGATCAGAAAGCCATTCGCGGCGCCGAAACGCAAGAGCGCTAACGCATCGGTCAAGGCTGGGACATCGGGCGGGATGACGTCGCTAACCACCAGGGTGCCGTCGAATTTCAACAGCCGGTGGAACAGCGTGAGCAAGCGCGCGGTCTCCTCGGGCGTCAGATATTGCGCCACCGAATGCAGTACGATGAGATCGAGCGAATGCTCGGGCAGCCGCTCGACGTCCTCCGGGGCCACCGCGCGGATGTTCGGGCTTTCCGCGAACCGTGCGGCAACGCCGGCGCGGACGCCCGGCGCTCCGTCGCAGAGCAGGACTTCTCCCGCAATGGCCGCGATGTTATCGGCGTAGAGCGCTTCGCCGCAGCCATAGTCGAGCACATGCGCGCCCAGAAAGGGCACTAACGCCATGATCTCGTCCGCGATCAGGTGGTAGTGCACGTCCTTGTGCCGCGGGTTGACATAGATCGGATGCGAACCGTCCCAGAACGCAAGCCACTCGGACGTCATGAGCGCCACAAAGCGATCAGCGGTCCTTTCGGCCCGAACGCCGGGTCGCTAGGCGGCAGCGGCACTTTTGGAATCGAGCCGACCGCTTTGCTGTGCTCCGCCTTGCTGCCGCGGCAAAGGTCGTATTTGCCGCTTGGCGGATAGGCGCCGATGACCACGAGCTCCTGGCTCTGCGTCACCAGCTGATGGCCGGTTCCGGCCGGCAGGATGACGACGTCGCCGGGCACGATCTCGATCTCCCGGCCTTTGTCGCCGCCGAAGCGCACCGTGGCGCGGCCCCGCGCAATCCCCATCGCTTCATGGATCATCGAATGATAGTGCACGTAGGGAAAAATGCCGTTGCGCCACATATTGCCCCAGCCGTTCTCGGCGAACGTCTTCTCGATCACCTTTTCCGGATCGGGCGAGCCGACAATATCGACGCCGCTGCGATAGAGGAGCATCGGCAGCGCGGGATTGTTCGGAATCGACCCGTCGTCGGCAAACTTGTAGGTCGTGGGGTTGGTACGTCTCGCGGTAGGCATGGGATTTGTCTCGCCGCTTCGCGGCCCGGCACTTCTACAGGATATTAGGTTGAAATTGTCTAACCGTGCGGCGGCGGCCACTATGGAATGCGCTCATGCGGCGCGCTTCTTTCCAGCCGGAGGCCGCAGTCGGCGCACCGGTGTCCTCTTAAGCCGCTGGGCAGCGCGGCGCAGGTCGTAAGCCGCCTGTAGCCGCAGCCACATTTCGGCGGGCGGTGCCGAAAACGCGCGTTCCAGCCGCACCGCGATGTCCGGCGTGATCGGTGACTTGCCGTTCACGATCTCGGAGAGCGTCTTGCGGCTGATGCCAAGCGCCTTTGCGGTCTCGGTGACCGAAAAGCCGAGCGGCTCCAGCACATCCTGGCGCAGGTTTTCTCCAGGATGCGGCGGGTTGAGCATGGGCATGTCACGTCCTCAGTGGTAGTCGATGAAATCGACATCTGCCGCATCGGCATCATCGAAACGAAAGATAATCCGCCAGTTTGCGGAGACTGTCACGCTCCAGAAACCTTTCAAATCGCCCGAAAGCGAATGCAGCCGCAATCCGGGAAAGTCCATGTCCTGCGGCATCCGCGCTACATCGAGATCGGCAAGGATACGCGCGATCTTCTTTCGATACGCGGTGAATCTGCGACGCATCATCGCGCTCGTAGAGGCGCTTCAGTCCGCGGTGCCGGAAGCCGCGGATCATTTGGCATGGTAAAATGTAACCCGCCGGGTGTCAATCGGCGGTTATGCCCGCTTGAACTCCCGCATCAGCGCGACGAAGCGGCCGAACAAACCGTGGCTGTCGCGCGGGCCGGGGGATGCCTCGGGATGGTATTGGACCGAAAACACCGGCCTATCCTCGAGCGCCAGGCCGCAATTTGAGCCATCGAACAAAGAGACGTGAGTTTCCGTCGCGCCGGCCGGGAGGGTCGCGCCGTCGACGGCAAAGCCGTGGTTCATCGAGGTGATCTCGACCTTGCCGGTCGCGAGGTTCTTCACCGGATGGTTCGCGCCGTGATGGCCCTGGTGCATTTTCATAGTCTTGGCGCCGACCGCGAGCCCCAGCATCTGATGGCCGAGGCAGATGCCGAAAACCGGTTTCTTCTCGATCAGCGTCTGAATCACCGGGACGGCGTATTCGCCAGTGGCGGCTGGATCGCCGGGTCCGTTGGACAGGAAAATGCCGTCCGGCCTTAGCGCCAGAATTTCCGCGGCAGAGGTCTGCGCCGGCACCACCGTTACCGCACAGGCGTTGCCGGCCAGCTGGCGCAGGATGTTGCGCTTGATGCCATAGTCGATCGCGACCACGTTGAATTCGGTCCGATCGCGCCGGCGGTAGCCCGCACCCCAAAGCCATGGCGTTTCGTCCCAGGTGAAGCGTTGCGCCGTCGTCACCATCGGCACCAAATCCATGCCGACAAGGCCCGGCCAGGCACGCGCCTCGCGCTTGAGCGCCTCGAGATCGAAGCGGCCGGACGGCTCGTGCGCGATCACCGCATTCGGCATTCCCTTCTCGCGGATGCGCGCGGTGAGGGCGCGGGTGTCGATGCCGGCGAGCCCGATGACGCCGCGGCTCTTGAGCCATTGATCGAGATGCCGCGTGGCGCGGTAATTCGACGGCTGCGTAATCGCCGAATGCAGCACGACGCCGCGGGCGCCCGGCGTCGCCGCGAGATTGACGGTCTCGATGTCTTCGTCGTTGGTGCCGACATTGCCGATATGCGGAAAGGTGAAGGTGATGATCTGTCCGGCGTAGGACGGATCGGTGAGGATTTCCTCATAGCCGGTCATCGCCGTGTTGAAGCAGACCTCGCCGACGGCATGGCCGGTCGCGCCGAAGCCCATGCCTGCGAGCACGGTGCCGTCGGCGAGCACAAGAAGCGCCGTCGGCTCGGGGTCCGGCCAGCCTGAATCGTCTTGTTTAGGGGTCATGCGGCCTTTAGATAGTCGCCGGCCCCAGCCGCGTCAAAGAGTTCTGCACAAGGGGAGTTCTGCACCCGGTGCCTTGGCTCACCGCATTTGGCTTGTTTGCTGTCACGGCGATGCTGATCTGCTATGCCCTCGAGGATCGCAACCCGGTCTTTATCCTGGCATTTGCGGGTGCTTGTGCGCTGGGATCGGGCTATGGATTCATGCAGGGCGCATGGCCGTTCGGACTGGTCGAAGCGATATGGGCCGTGATCGCGATTCGCCGCTGGCACGGCCGAACGTTCGGCTTGCCCGCAAAACCGTGAGGTCGACGTGCTCCGCGACAATATCAACACTGCGCTGAAAGAAGCGATGAAGGCCGGCCAGGCGCGTCGCGTCTCGACGCTGCGGCTCATCAATGCCGCGGTCCTGGAGCGCGAGACCCGCGGCGCCGAACGCGTCACATTGAGCGACGCCGAGATCCTCGACGTGATGGGCAAGATGATCAAGCAGCGCCAGGAATCGTTGGACATCTATGAAAAAGCGGGTCGCACCGAGCTAGCCGCTCAGGAGCGCGAAGAGATTGAGATCATCTCCGCCTACTTGCCTCAACGCATGTCGGACACCGACGCCGCCAAGGCCATTTCCGCGCTGATCAAGGACATCGAGGCCGAGACGCTGAAAGACATGGGCCGCACCATGGCCGCACTCAAGCAGCGCTTCTCCGGACGGATGGATTTTTCCAAAGCGGGCGCCTTGGTGAAGAAACTCCTCGGCGGTTAGGCCGCGAGCGCCGCCATGGCTCGCGCGGCGTATGCCTTGATCGAAAAATGGGCCGCTCTGCATGCGGGGCGCACCGCGCTCGGCTTCGCCGCCACGCTGTTTTTTCTTTCGGCATCCGGGAGCTGAACTGATCCGGCCTCAGGCGACGAGCGAACCGGCATCAGTTCGCAACGGCCTTCATGAGCGCCGTAATCGTTATGGTCGCGAAATTGGAGAAGGTGTCAGATACCGCGTAAGGCAAGATGATCTGGTCGCTGTGACGCATCGCGCCGCACGTGTAGACAACGTTGGGCACGTAACCTTCACGTTCGGTTGGTTCGGGACGAACCAGCGGCTCGCGCGAGCGGGCGAGAACCTTTGACGGGTCCTTCTTGTCCAAGAGAACTGCCCCGATCGAATATTTTCTGACCGGACCAACTCCGTGCGTCAGCAGCAGCCAGCAGTCGTCCAACTCGACGGGTGAGCCACAATTGCCGATCTGAACGAATTCCCAAGGATACTCGGGCTGAAGGATGGCGTGACCGCCCTCCCACGTGTAGAGGTCGTCTGAATAGATCAAATACAGGTTCTCATTGTCCTGTCGGCCAATCATCGCATAGCGGCCATTGATCTTCCGCGGAAATAGAGCCATCCCCTTATTGCGCGCCGCCGATCCACGAAGCGGCGTCATCCGGAATGATTGAAAATCCGTCGTTTCAATCAGCTCGGAGCGAATCGCTCTGCCGGTATATGCTGTGTAGGTTGCGTAGAACGTTTTCCGTGCATCGTCAGTGAATTCGACGAATCGGGCATCCTCGATGCCGTTTGCTTGAGCGTCGGTGATCGGGAAGATGACGCGTTCGCTCAGCTCTTCGTCATCCCGGAATACCACTTCGACTTCATCGCCATCTGGCGTTGACGTCCGGCTTCGAATTTTTGGGACCGTCGCGAGACGCGCGGTTGGATCGACGGCGACGCTGCCATCGGCAGCTACGGTGCCGGACCGAAACGTCAACGATGAAATATGTCCCTCGCCGACGGCGCGCAGACTCAAGATAAAGCGGCAGCCATTTTCCGGCGCGCCAGCCTGATCGGGGTGCCGAACGATGCTCGGGTTGAACAAGGCCGACGCCTCGAATGAGTATTCGCTGAGAAAATATGCGCCGATCAGGCGGCGTTGCGTCTTATTCGAATTCGGCATGCGGCTCCAACGCATCTTCCATATCTGCGGCGCGCGTCTCGAAGATATCGATCAGATTCCTGTGCCGGCCTTCGAAATTGTCGAGCACATCACTCAGCTGTTGCGCGGCGGCTTCGGCATCGAGCCGAAGAACTCTGCCAACGATATGATTGGCCCGAATCTTGTCGGTGGGGTTGAGGTCTCGGGGTTCAGTTGCCGGTTTGAAGGGTCTGACGAGAACCCTCGCTGGGTCCGGGCGCAGATATAAGCTCTGGCGATTTATGAATCGGAATTGAGACAAAGAGGCTCCCTGGGGCTGTTCGAGGCGGGATCGTGCGGCCAACGCTGCCGCTTACGAACTTGGATGCGGGTCGTGTTCGGTCCATCGCAGCCATACGCTTGAGCTGGCGAATCTCCACAAGGCCGAGAAGATACGATAGCACCGATTCTGCACCCTTGTTCTCATTGGATCGATCCGGATGAAGTCCATCCGAGCAGCTACCGGTGTCCGGATCGGTCAGTGCTGTCTGCAGGTCGTTTTCGCCCAGAAACCATTCGAACGCGCGTCGCGCCGCTATCGGCCACTCCGCCGCTGTCATCCGCCCGCCACGCCGCAAGGCAAGCGGAAATTGTTGCCGCCGCCTCGACCGGCTGCTGATCGAATGCTTCGGGCTTCTGGCGGAGTCTGCCGAAGCTCTTGGTCCCAACCGGTCTGAAATATCCCGAGGATGTGGTCTGAATCGCGTTGAGCCACCGGAGCGATCGGAGGCCGACCTCGACATACGATGGTGTGTGGGTCGTCAGCCCGGTTTGTATCAGCGCCTGTGGAAGCCGCGCATTGTCATATGCGAGCAGGTCTTCAAACCAGATCCAGTCTTTGGTTTCCGTTGCGGAAATCAGCGACATCAGTCGGTCGGCCAATAGCCTGCGGAGACGGTTGGCGACAACGTCGGCGCCGACCAGCGTGCAATAGGCGTCCAACCCCAGCAGCGAGAATGCCCAGGCCCGCGGCGACGAGAAATTCTCGACGGCGGGAAGCGCGGTCTTGAACAGCGCTTCGGCCCATTTGCGGCGCGATGAATCAATGTCCTTGCGGGCGCATTCGGCCAACGCCCAAAGCGTCCTGCCATGACTATCTTCCGAACCCTGTGCTTCCAGCCATCGCCGGTCGTAGCTCATGAAATTTCGGAACCGGCGGTTGTCTGGGTTCCAGGCATGCTGGATGAATGCTGCAAAGCGCGCGGTGATCGCGTTGGACAATTGCGCTTCGCCAAAGTTCGCCAGCATGCTCGAGAACAGCAAGGCGCGAGCGTTGTCGTCGACACAGTAGCCATGAGAGCGATCCGGTACTGAATGGACGGCGTGTTGGAGCATGCCGGTGCTGTCGCAGAGCGAAAGAAAATGTCCGATCTGAATTTCCGGTATGACGTGACCATTTCTTCCAGAGGCGATCGCATCGATGGGAAGCAGTATTCCAGGTCGGGCGTTCTCGCTCTCGGTCTCGAAGACGGTGAGATAGCGCTTGGCCCCTTTGCACCCAAGTCATCGATCGGCTTGCCGCGTACGCACGTTTGCGCATGGAATGCCGGCCGACGTCGTTCGTCAGCAGGCCGGCGATTTCGGTGCTCAAAGCTTTGGCATCCCCAAAAGGAACCAGAATGCCGCGCCCGTCGCTCAGCAGCTCCTTGGCGTGCCAGTAGGGTGTCGATACGACCGCCTTTCCCAATCCAAAACTGTAAGCGAGCGTGCCCGATGTCATCTGCGCTTCATTGAGATAGGGAGTCGCATAGACGTCGCACATCGAAATGAAATCCAGCAATGTGGCCTGATCCACGAACTGGTTGAAAAAGACGACATGGTCTTCGATGCCGAGCTCGCTGCACGCGCGCCGTCAGACTCTCGCGATAGGCTTCGCCCTGCTGCCGCACCAGGTTCGGATGGGTGGCGCCAAGAACGACATAGACGGCATTCGGGCAGGATTTGATGATTTCCGGCATGGCATCGAGCATGATCTCAATACCTTTGTTCGGCGACAGGAGACCGAACGTCAGAATGATCATCTTGCCGCTGAAGTCGAATTTCGCCTTGGCGTGATGCGTTTCGAGGAACGGGAAGTCCGGTATCCCGTGCGGAATGACCTCAATCTTACGAGGCGCCACGTCATGAACGGAAAGGAGGAATTCACGGCCTTTTTCCGCCATGACGACGATTTTCGTCGAACCGTCGATGATCCGGCGCATCACGTCGCGCTGCGTACAAGTTGGATTGGCCATCACGGTGTGCAATGTCGTGACAACCGGCATTTCGAGGCGCGACAACAGTTCTATGATGTTGCTGCCAGCCTCGCCGCCAAAAATTCCGTATTCATGTTGAAGGGAAACGACATCGAATCCCGCGCTGTTCAGGAACTCGGCCGCCTTGACATAGTCGCCGATCGTTTCGTCGTGAATCTCGAAGCGCACAGCCGGCGGATAGTCATAAGTGCGGTCCGCGTCCGTCATGGCGACCACGCAGGTCTCGAGATCCGGCCGAGCGGTCGAGACCGCCCGGTGAAGATCATGGGTAAATGTAGCGATGCCGCAACGGCGCGGAAGATAGTTCCCAATGAAAGCCACACGCTGAAGCTGTTTCATTTAATTGTTTCCAGGCGGCCGTTCTTTGGGGCCGCCTTTGCTTGAGTGAGAGAAGTTGACGCCTCAATCTCCTCCGGCCGTCCGACATTGATTGTGGCCGGCCGTTTGAGCCGCCGCAGCAGATGCGGTATCGGGCCGCCGCCCGCGTACGCGACGAGGCCCGCCATGCCGGTGGCGCCGGCGTGTAATGTCGACGCGGTCCGACTGCGCGAAAAGGGCATCACCCGTGGCGACATCGAACGATCCGGCGATTGCGCTGCCGCTGAGAACGAGAAGCCAAGTCTCTCGTTCCGCCTCCAGACACCAAGCGGAATTTGGAGCCAGATCGATCCTTTCAAATACGAAGTAGGGGCTGGAAACGAGAAGCTTCCGCTCTGCGGTAAACTGTGTTCGGACGCACCTGAATATCAGCCGGCCCGGCGTCCGCCACCGCGATGGCGCTTTCAATATGAAGTTCACGCTTCCGGCCGTAATCGAACAGACGGAATGTCACGTCGCTCCGCTGTTGAATCTCTGCAATGACGAGACCCGCGCCAATCGCGTGAATTGTTCCTGCGGGCACGAAAATGACGTCGTTTGCCGATACCGGGCGCCACGCGACAAGATCGGAGATCGAACCGCCGTCGACGGCGTCGCGGAATTGCTGCGGCGTCAGACGCCGGCTAAGGCCGAGTGCAACCTTCGCCTCAGGAGCGGCACTCAATACGTACCAGGCTTCGGTCTTGCCTTTGGGCAAACGCATCGCATGCGCAAACGCATCGTCCGGATGAACCTGGATCGAAAGCGGCTGGCTCGTGAACAGCAACTTGAGCAAGAGTAGAGAATCTGACCGCCGCGTCGCCGGGGCGCTCGTACCAGATTTCGCCGATCGCCTCGCCGCCGTGGCGCGCTTCACTCCAAGGACGCAAATCTTCGACACCCCAAGGTTTCGGTAAGGCGTGCGCGCGGGCATGTTCAATCGCCATAACCTACCTGATGTCCGGCCGAGACAACGCATTTCGATCGCGAAGGCGCGTCGAAATCTCTGAAGCACCAACGGCAACCGCATAAGCCGATCGACCGCGGCTAGCGGACGTTGGAGTTAGCGATCGCGAAAGTAAAAAAGTTGAAGAAAAAAACGAAGTAGAAATAGCAAAGCAATCAGCAGCGGCGGACAGACGCCGAGGCCTTGGACCTCTCTATCCTTATTGTGGCATATGTGGACGAATGGCGATGATTACAAGCCGGGACTCGCCAACCTAGTCGGCTGTCATTTCGCGTAGCCCTGGGATCGCAGCCAGTCGATGCGCCGGGTGCCCTGCAGCCATTCATCGGCCTCGGCTTTGCTCTTGAGGCCTTTGATGTAGCGAATTTCAGCGCCGGGATAATGGGCCTCGATCTGCCAGTCGTCCTCGGCGATGCGCTTGTACTTGAAAATGACCCGAGGAGATTTGCCCATGGCATCAATACCCATTGTTCACTGGCAACCGACGGCGGCCGACCGGCACCGCTACATCAATTTCAGCATGATTCACAATAGTGACCGATGGGCGGCTGCGTGAGGAACTTATCGGGTGGAAACGCTTGCCGCATTCGCCGCAGGCTCGCGCATGACATAGCCGCGCCCCCAGACCGTCTCGATATAGTCCTTGCCGCCCGATGCGTTGGCGAGCTTTTTCCGCAGCTTGCAAATGAAGACGTCGACGATCTTCATCTCCGGCTCGTCCATGCCGCCGTAGAGGTGGCTCAGGAACATTTCCTTGGTGAGCGTGGTGCCTTTGCGCAGCGCCAGGAGTTCCAGCATTTGGTACTCTTTGCCGGTCACATGCACGCGCGCGCCGTTGATCTCGACCGTCTTGCTGTCGAGATTGACACAGAGATCGTCAGTGTTGATGACCGATTGGGCATGTCCCTTGGATCGTCGCACGATGGCGTGAATGCGCGCGACCAGCTCGTCCTTGTGGAACGGTTTGGTCATGTAGTCGTCGGCGCCGAAGCCGAGACCTTTGACTTTGTCCTCGAGGCCGGCGAGGCCGGAGAGAATCAGCACCGGCGACTTGACCTTCGAGATGCGCAGCTTGCGCAGCACGTCAAAGCCCGACATATCCGGCAAGTTCAGATCAAGCAGGATAATGTCGTAGTCGTAGATCTTGCCGAGATCGATGCCTTCCTCGCCGAGATCGGTGGTATAGACATTGAAGCTCTCGGATTTGAGCATCAGCTCGATTGATTGCGCGGTCGCGCTATCGTCTTCAATCAGCAATACGCGCATGCCAGCCCGCTTTCCTGCAGCTTAAGCTGGAACACTAGCGCCCCACACGGTTAATAATGCCTGAATCCGACGCAGCAGAGCGCACGAATTTTCCGGGATTCGGTTGTCGGCATGGCGCCCGCCCGTGCCGCCCGGATCGCTCGCCCCGGCTTAAGCCACGGCGCTAATGCGGCGGCCCGCGACTGCTTTGCTGGCGTGAACGGGAGAGATAAGCATGGCCGATTCTCATGGCCGCTTCGTCTGGTACGGGTTGACGACGACGGACGTAGAGGCCGCGAAGGCCTTCTATGCCACGGTCGTCGGTTGGGGTACGCGGGACGCATCGATGCCCGGTATGCCCTACACCTTGTTTACCGTCGGCGAGGCCTCGGTCGGCGGGCTGATGGACCTGCCCGAGAATGTGAGGAATATGGGTGTGCAGCCGAGCTGGATCGGTTATATCGGGGTTGACGACGTCGACGCGACCGCTCACCGGATTAAGCAGCTTGGCGGAGCCGTGCACGTCGCGCCGCAGGGCACTCCCAAAATCAGCCGTTTTTCCGTCGTTGCCGACCCGCAAATGGCAACGCTGGCGTTGGTCAAGTGGCTCAATCCCGGCCAACAGCAGCCCGCTGAATTCGGCCAGCCGGGGCGCGTGAGCTGGCATGAGTTGCTTGCCGCAGACCCTGAGAAGGCGTTAGCTTTCTACGGCGAGCTTTTTGGCTGGCAGAAAGCGGACGCCGACGCCGGTCCGATGGGCACGTATCAGCTATTTTCCGCCGGCGGCCAGACGATCGGCGGCATGTTCGCCAAACCTCCAACGGTGCCCACCCCGTTTTGGCTTTACTACTTCAGCGTCGGCGACATCGACGCGGCGGCGGCGCGCGTCAAGGCCGGCGGCGGCCAGATTCTCGAAGGGCCGCTTGAAGTGCCGGGCGGCAGTTGGGTCGCCCGATGCACGGACCCTCAGGGCGCCATGTTCGCGCTGGAGGGAAAGCGCAGTCACAACGCGGTCGGGTATTTCGAGCGCGGCACACCGCGCGATCCTTCCGAGGCGCGCGGCCGGAGATGGAATTGGTAAAGCGCTATCGATCCGCCTTTCGCCGGGGCTTCGTCATTTGGGCGGCCGTTGCGAGCACATCGGACCACCAGATTATCAACCGGGAGCCCCCAATTGCGTGCCGCGGCCGATGGCAAATTGCCCGACTGGGCCCTCGATGTGCAATGCGATCCCGGTCATCTTCGCGAACAGATCGATATTGGCGCTGCCGATCGCACATCCGCCAAGCCCCATATCGGTCGCCATCAGGTAAAGCGTCTGAGTCAATACGCCGACGTCCTTTAGAATAAGCGCATAGGCGAGCGAGCTGTACTTCCATGACGTCCGGCCGAAGCGCGCCGCGATCGTGATCAGGATCTGCGGTACAACAGGCACGCCCATTGCGAGCGCGGCTGACTTCAACTGCGCGTCGAGCTCAGGCGTGCGGAGGCCGATCGGCACCAGCGCGTGCCCGCCGGCATCGTAATGGTAAAATCCTCGCGCCAGCCCTTGGCATTTGTCGACGGCCAGATAGAGCTCGAGCTCGTAGCTGCCGCCGCCCGATGGATACGGCCTGACGGTGTACGCGATCATCGGACCGCCGTCGCCGCCGTCACCGAGGTCGAGCTTGCTGCTCCAGGTCGACTGAACACGCGCGGCGCCATCGAGAAAACGTGCAAGCTCGGCGAGGGTGATCGGTCTTTGGTCGTCGAAGCTGCGCGTCGAATGCCGTTCCCTCAGGAGTTTCGCGGCCGGCGAGGTCGCCGTGGAATCCGCGGCCGAGAACTTGCGCAGATCAATTTTCTTTCCAGGCCAACGCGGCCGCACCGCCGGTGGCGGCGATATGACGCCCACATAGGGATAGGCGCCGCCCAGCGGGTTGGCGTGGCGGCCTTCCGTGCTGCGGGCGTGGAACAGCAGGTCGTGAAAGTCCCAAAGCACTAGGTTGGTATCACCTTCCGCCGGCCGCAGGCCACTGCCGCCGGTCGCATCGGCCTTGAAAAGGATTTGGCAATCCACCAGCAGGGCGAGCAACTCAAGTCCGGGAAAACCGTCCTGCCGGCGGAACTGTTTGATCTGTTGCGGTGTGGACAGTACGGCGATGGCAGTGGCGATCTTCGGATCGCAAATCTTGAACAACGCGCCAGCGCGCGGTGATTCCAGGACCATCTCGTTGCCGCGCCGCCGCATGTACGCGAACCGCGACAGCGCCAGAACGTCGGCCTCGCCGAGCTGGGGCGTCCGCGGCCAATAATCGGGAACCTGCGGTTCGATGACGACCTGGTCGCCGCCGTCTCGCGAACGCCGGAGGCGGTACTCCAATAGACCGCGCGTGGCCAACCGCCGGACCAAGAGAGCAATCTCTTTGTCGACGGTCCGGCCGGATGCAAACGCGGCGAGCGGCAGGCCCATGCACAGATCCTGCGCGCGGTCTGCCACGCCGGCGCTGAACTTTCCCAAGCCGACCGAATATCCATCGAAGCGGGCGGCGATTTCTCCGTCCGCCTGCGCTTCGAGCGCGACGCGGCCGCTGAGCCGGGCGGAAATGGTTGGCGCGGCCCGCCGTCCTGACTTTATTCCAGGAGCACGCAAGCCGGAATGACCCTCAGGTGTGGGGATGAATCGGATTGAGCTCGTTTTCCAGCAACGGCCGGTCTCGCAATCCGAGCTTGACCGGAACATCGTAAAGCCGGCCCGGCGCGAAGCGGCGATAGAAATGCCGCAATCCCGGAACGATCACGCGCACGACCGGGACACCGATGTCGGGCCGCGTCTGATCGAGAACGAGGAAGTCGAGGCCCTCGCGCTGAGCGATACGAACACAGGCGGTCACCTGCTCGCGCGTGTCGAGACCGCCGAACTTCGCCTCGGAAACCGGCCGGACCGCCGGCTTGCCGGTTGGCGTCAAAAAGGGATGGTCAAGCAGGCGCAACGGAGTGGTGCCATCGAGGCTCGATTTGTCGCCCTTGCCGCCGCCCATGAGACCGATGGACAGGAATTGGTTGAGCTCCGTCAGCGCCCGCAACAAGGCAATGCGCGTGTCGAAGTGCGCGCCGGAACCGAACTCGATATTTTCCTGTCCGTCTTGGGTCCAGTGCGTGACCGCCACGAAGGTCGGAATCCCGAGATCGCTGGTGACGTCGAGCACCCATAGCCGGCGTCCGGTTTCGGCAAGCTGGCTTTGCAGATCACGAATGTAGGAATCGTCGAACTGGCTGAGGTCCACTGCCGCCCGCCGCAATTGATTGTACCACCAGATTGCGTATGCATCCCGTTCCACCAGTTCGAGGAAGCCCTGGACGATCGCTTCCGCGAGCGTGTTGCCGGCTGCGCACCCGTTTGAATCCGCGTTAATCTGGCCGGGGCCGCGGTAGAAAAAATACAACAGGCTGGTCGGAAGATATTTGAAGCGTTCGTCGCGCAGCGACCAGACCGGCGACCATTCGATCTTGGTAGATCGATCGAAGCGGGCCGGCATCGGCGTATCGTCCGCGTCGGGCGCCGGCGCCTGGTCGTGCCGGTACTGCGCGTCGCTGAACAGCAGGACGTCATTGGGAAGTATGGCATCACCTGACGGGAAATCCGTGAACCGCCGCGTTTCTCTGATCTCGTCACCCTGAAAAATCCCGGAATAACGTTCGATCGCCTCCATGAGCGCGCTGGCTTCACCCTGCTCGGCCGTACTGCCCTTGCCGAAGCTGCCGCCGCTCAGTCCCGCCCTGAGCTCGTTGATCGTCGCGGCCGGCGCCGAAAAATTGTGGGTGGCATGATAGTTGGTGTTCAAGGGCAAATCGGCTTCGATTCGCTCGAGACGCGAGACCGCACCGGTGAGGGGGCTGACGTGCTTGCGGAAGCGGGCAACCGTGGTCCGCGACGAAACGGTTCGATAGCCCCCGCTGGTCATGACCAGCTTGCCGCCGGCGCCAAGCTCGAGCGGGTACCGGCGCACGGCGCGGGTCGCGCAACTTCTTGCGGCCGCAGGCTGGGCACTGTGGACGCCTCGCCACATAATGCTTCACGATGGTCGAGCCCAACAGGTCGAGGCTGATGATGTGATCGCGCAATTCTGTGCGGAAGCCGGTGGCGATCGCCTTCGCGATCTCGATGGCCGCAAGCTGGATCGCGCTCTGTCCAAGCGTGTTGCGGGCGAGCGGCGAAACAGCGACGCGGCGCGCTGGTCCGCGGTCGAGCAGCGCCTTGATCTCCCGGTTTCGTTTCATCCGATCGGCTAGACAAGTCCAACAAGCGCTCTCGCCTGGGCGCAACACCGGCCCCACCAGCGGAAAAATGCCGGAAGGTTGGACCAGCAGCCAGGGCGTATGGTCGGATAAATGCTGCCGGTTCAAGTCGGCCAATTGTGCCTCGAGGTAATCGCTCACCAGTGTAACTGTCAGGTCGGCGGAGCGGTTGACGACGCGGACACCGAACTTACGCAGGGCAGTGCCGAGTTCCGTCGCACCCTGGACGTCGATTGATTGAATCCGCACGCGGCATTTCTGAAAATTTTCCTCCGCGGTCCCCGGCGGTAGGCCGAGGCTCGCCCAATAGGCCGCTGTGACGCCTGCCGAAGAGCGCCGTTTCGGCACGGCATAGCGGCGGTCGATCAGACGTTTCAGCGCTTCCTGGATTTTGTCGGGCGGAAAATTGCGCTCCAGCTCGCGAAATATCGTTCGAACGTTCTTTCCGGCCCCTATCGCGGACGCGAGCGCACAATAGAGTTCGCCGTGAAGAAAGAATTTCCGGTGCTCGGAATAGAGGCACACGACATCGGGGGGCAGCACATAGGCGGTAAAATTCGGCGCGAATTGCGGAACGTCGTTGCCGCTCTGCCGCGCAAACCCGGTCTCGCCATCCGCCGTCATGAGATCGGGCCGCGCGTCTTTCACGGGGTCGGCGCGCGCGCCTTTATGCTTATCGCCGCCAGCGCGGATCACCATTGGAAGGCAGTCATTCCCGGGGCCGCTCGTGCCAGCACCTCTCGATAAGGGCGGCGGCCCGTTCGGCCGCCAGGTGCAAGCCTGCCCACGCATCCACCTGCGCGGCGCTGCATACAGGGCATGAATTGGCCGGGTCGGACGTGGTCAAACCCGGCCATGACGACCTGCGTCTATCAACGTAATCGGACAGTGCTCGAGTCTAGCAGAGGCGGCAAGCGCCCCACGACAAACAGCAACCGCAGCTGCAACCGCCGCAGCCTCTGCAACCGCCGCAGCCTCTGCAACCTCGGCAACCGCGACAGCCCCTGCATCCGCCGCAGCCTCGATAGGCAACTTGTTCGCCCAGCTTCGGTGTTGCAGCGTTCTCCTTGTCGAAGACGTAGAAAGTCGACAAGCTCACGTCGGAGATTTCTTCCTCGCCAAGAAAGACCTCGTGACCCGGTGTGGTATTTTGCGCCTGTGTCACTGTAGCGGATCCGCCGGTTGATGCGGATGCTCCGCCCGCCACCGCCAAGGACATCCCGGCGATTCCCAACACAGGTACGGCTTTGCTCCGGCGCTTGCGCTTCGAAGAAGGCTTCGTGTGCGACATACTGATTCCTCCATACCTTCGAGCAAATGCTCGATGAGTGGCCCCTTTACCGTAGCACTTTTCACCGGGTTTGAATAGGCCGCTGGGCGAAGGCCGATTGATGCCCAGCAGCCTCCATGCCGTTCGCATTGATCATTCAGGCTTTGCGCCGGAAAATGTCACGACCTTGGCCCACCTCGCGGAGTCTTCTCGCGACGAGTTCGGCCAAAGCCCGCCGGCGAATCCGAAACGGCCGTACTGCCCACGTCGGCAAGCTGAGCCTTAAACGCGGCATCGGCCACGATCGCATTGATCGCCGCGTTCAATTTGTCGACGACGCCCGCCGGGCAACCTCTAGGCGCGGCGATGCCATTCCACACATAGGCTTCGTAGCCCGGCACGAAGTCGCTGATCGGCGCAACATCGGGAAGCGCCGTGGTGCGGAAGCTCACTGCCAGCGGCCGCAACTTGCCGTCGCGGATAAGCGCGATCGAAGCGGCAATGTTGTCGAACATGACTTGAATCCGTCCGGCCAGCAGATCGGACAACGCCGGCGGCGATCCGCGATACGGAACGTGTGTGAGCTTGGTCCCGGTCATCAATTGGAACAATTCGCCGGCAACATGGGTGGCGCCTCCGGTACCGGCCGAACCCATGTTGATCGTTCCCGGATCGGCCTTGGCATAAGCAATGAATTCGGGAACCGTCTTTGCCGGGAAAGTGGGGCTCACCTCCATGACCAGGGGGCTGCGGCTGAAGATCGCGACCGGCGTGAAGTCATGGACGAAATTGAAATCGAGATCGGGATAGAGCGCCACATTGATCGCATTCGATATGCCGGCCAGCAGGAGCGTGTAGCCGTCGGCCGCCGCATGGACGACCACGTCGGCGGCGATATTGCTGGCGGCGCCCGGCCGGTTCTCAACAACAAATGCCTGGCCCAGCATCTCCGACAGCCTTTGTCCAAGCAGCCGCGCAAGGATATCGCTCACGCCGCCTGCGGTGTAGCCGACGACGATGCGCACCGGCCGCGATGGATAGGCGTCTTGCGCCATTGCGCTTGGCGATGCGGCCGGCATGACCGCGGCGCTTGCGGCCAGTTGCAGGAATTGACGGCGCGGAACGGTCATCGTGCACTCCATTTGACGGCCGCAAACATTCCGGCGTCAGGCAATTTGTAGACCGCGCCTGTCTGCCTTGCCAACGACACAGAAATGCCCAATAGTGCACGAACGATGAGGAGGAGCGGGATGGCCTCGACAATTTCAAATTGGCTTGAACATGCCCAGCTTCACGCACCACAAGTCCGTTAACTTGTGTTGGGGGATTAGGGAAAGATGTATAAGCCATTCACCAGGGGCCCGCGCTTCAAATCGATGAAAGCTGTGCGGTCATTTGTACTGCTGGTTCTATCTGTTGTCGTATTGGCTCTCGTGTCTGATAAAGGGTGGAGCCAACAGAGACCGCAAACACAAGTTGATAATCCAGCGCAAAGATCGCATAGAAGTAATCGCACGCCGCAACAAGAACCGACGATCGCATCTAAGCCAGCAATTGATCCAGCATCGTCTCTGGGTCAAGCGCTAGCTGCGTGTGACAAAGTATCCGAAGAACCGGGATCATTTGCGCTTCCTGGATTGAAGGGTGAAGTAGCTCTGGACCGTTGTTACAAGGGGCGGGACCATTTGGTCTGTGTCTTCAGCGCCCTCATTTCGGAAGCGAAATCTCTCATGGAGTCGGATACGAAAATCGTCGAGGCGAAATACCCCGAACTCAATAGTGTCGATAATATTTGTAAGCTTAAACGGGACTCGCTTGCGTCCGATATCACCGACGCCGAAGATTTTACCAAAAAATTCGCGGTACTCAAATCGCAATACGAATCCGGCTCAAAATGTGCCGGAAATGTAAAGCAGGCGTTCCGGGACGTTGTATTGACCGATATGGCTCAACCGCCTGAGATCCTCAAGTCCATGACCGATTCTATAGACGGGGACATTAACAGAGTGTCGCAAGTAGAAAATCAGATTGTTGATCTCGCAGAAAAAATGCAAGCCTCGATGAAGGCAATGAAAGTAATCGAAAAAATTCATCGAACAATGTGCGTGAAGGACGACAAGAGCAGCTCTGCCGAAGTCAATTGAGGTCGTATCTGTCGACCAATATGCGGGATACAAGACTACACCGTCTGTGAGTTTCTTGTTAAACACTCAATGCCCCTGCATTGCCAATGACCAGCGTGACGCGTCGAAACGCTATTGCAGGGTTGGTCTCCACAGTATCTTGCCCGGCTATCGCGGGCTTACAACTTCAGCCCGATTTTGACGTGCTGATTGTAGGCGCAGGAGCCGCCGGAATCGCTGCGGCCAGACGCGTCGCTGCTTCAGGACGAACATTTGCAATTTTGGAGGCTGACGATCGTCGTGGGGGCCGATGCTTCACTGATATGAGTACATTTGGTCAGCCCTATGATCAGGGCGCATATTCAATGCATCTACCCGAACAATCCTCACTCACCAAGCTCGCGGCCCAAAACCGCATCGAATTGTATCCAGATCCAGAAATTCAACAGGTCCGCGTCTTCGGACGCATAGGTTTCGAGCGAGATTTGGAGGAGCTTTATGTTGATAGAGTCCGCTGCAACTCAGCAATTTCAACCGCTGCCGCGGGCAAGGATGAAATATCGTGCGCAGAAGCATTACCAAAAGACCTCGGCAATTGGCGCCAGACTATGGAGTTTATTCTCGGCCCATATCGCTTCGGGACTGACTTGAAGGACCTTTCAGCCAAAGAATACGCCATTTCTATCGATCGAAATCCGGCTCTGTTGTGTCGTCAAGGCGTAGGCTTTGTTATTGGGCGACTTGCAATTGGCATACCAATTAAATTTTTCACCCCAGTGACGCTTATTGACTGGGGGGATCGATCCGTTGCGCTGGAAACAAGGGGGGGTGTGGTTACCGCGCGGGCAGTAATCGTGACGGCGTCAACTGCTGTTCTTGCCTCAGGAAAGATTAAGTTCAAACCCCACTTGCCTTCTCCTTATTCGAGGGCCTTCGAAAAGCTCAAGCTCGGAAGCTATGACCATGTCGCCATTGAATTTAACGGTAATCCACTTGGGCTTGAAACCAACGAAGTCGTTTTCGAAAAGGCTAGGGATACCAAAACTGCGGCCCTGTTCGCTAACGTACACGGAACAAGGCTGTCGATGCTCCTTATAGCGGGTAGCATGGGAGCCGAGCTTGCAGAAAATGGCGGGAGCGCTATGAACGGTTTCGCGCTTGATTGGATTTCAAGTACTTTTGGCTCAAAAACAAAGAAGGCTGTTTTGCGTACCCATACTACGTCATGGAGCAAACAGCCCTGGGCGCTTGGTGCATTTTCATCAGCGTATCCGGGAGCGCAAGAGGCTCGGAAAGTACTATCCGAGCCGCTAAACGATAGCATCTGGTTTGCCGGTGAAGCTGTCAATCAGACATTTTGGGGTACTGTTGGCGGAGCGTGGCAGGATGGTGAGCGTGCGGCCGATGCGGTTATTGGGCGTCTCAACAAGAAGTAAGCACACGCAAGGCCAGCGGGACCTTTAGCGACATCCGGCGCGTTAGCGTGCTTGAAGACGAGCAGGAGCAATGCCCATGACCGTCCAATTGCGAGAGCTTTACAGCAGCCCCAACGGCGATCGTTGGTATCTCGCCCGCGACGCCGATTTGGGACAGGTCTTTATTCGCCACGAGCCCAATCTTCCTTCCGGCGGCAAGGCGGCGCACATCGAAGTCGGAGCGTTCCTTGACCGAAGCGGACAAGGCCCTGAGCATCGAGAGTTGTTACGATTGATCGGGACATTGGTGGAGCGTGACCAATCCTTGGAAAACGGAACGGCGGCGCGGATCAAATCGCACGCCAAGAGTCATATCGTAGAGCTGACCGACGGCTCGAGATGGCGCATTTGGCCGGGCGACCTGGCGACGACACTGGGGTGGACGCCCGAGGCCGAAATTGAGGCGTTGCCGATCGAGGACGAATTTTGCTCTCATGTTCTCGTCGAGCAATCCGAAGGGTCCAGGGTGCGTGCGATCGAGGCGAGTCTCGACTGGCCGGTTGAAAAACTTCGCGAATTCTTGAGGCGCGGCTGACGATCGGCCGCCTCCAGCCAGTGGAAATTCGCGGCGCGCCGCTCCGATCAGTGGCGCCAAAGCACCGCAGCGCGAAAGACCTTGGCGAAGCGTGCGCCGGCTTCAAAAAATGCTAGATTCACCGTCAAGTTTTCTCGGGAGGAAGCATCCGTGCGCCGCTCTGGTTTCACTATTGTCGCAATGGTCCTTGTGTTCGTCCTGTCTACTACCGCCGGCGCGATGGCGCAGGATTATCCCAACCATCCGATCCGCGCCATTACGACCGCGAGCGCCGGCGGCTTGAGCGACGTGTTCATGCGCGCGCTTGGCGAGAAATTGGGTGCGCGCCTGGGCCAGCCGATCGTGGTCGAGAACCGGCCCGGCGGGATGCAGATGGTAGGGGCCAGAGTTTGCCAGGATGCCGCGCCCGACGGTTACACCATCTGCATCATCAACGCCGATCCGATGATCTACAATCAGTTCCTGCTCAAGAGCATGCCATTCGATCCGGTGAACGGCTTGCAGCCCATCTCCAATCTTTTTGATCTGATCCACATGCTGGTGGTGAATTCGGATTTGAAAGTGAAGAACATCGGCGAGCTTGTCGCGCTGTCGAAGGCGAAGCCCGGCACGCTGAGCTATCTCACGCCTGGCGCGCCGATGGTGCTCTACATGGAGACGCTGAAAAAGGAGCGCGGCGCCGACTGGGTGCGCGTGCCGTTCAAGGGCGGCGGCGAAGCCGTCAACGCGGTGCTGAGCGGATCGACGCCGATTGCGTTGTTCGGCGAGGGCAATGTCATCGGCCAGATCAGGGCGGGTACGATGACGCCGCTGGTGATGATGAACAACATCCACTCGCCGAATTTTCCCAGCGTGCCGACCTTGGAGGAAACCGGCTATCACGGACCGCCGTCGCGCGGCTGGTACGGCCTGTTCACGCCGCGCGGGACGCCGCGCCCGATCGTCGACCGCCTCGCGAAGGAGGTCGCAACCATCATTGCCGATCCCGCCTTTACGGAGAAAAATCTCAAAGAGCGCAGCCTCGTCGGCGCCGCCGATACGCCCGGCGAATTCGCCAAACTGATCGCCGCGGACCGCAAAGTGGCCGAGCAAGTGGTGAAGCAGGCGGGGCTGGAGCCGGAGTGACGGCTAGGCCCGCTTCTTGCGCTTCTGCTGCATGTAGGAGCGCAGCACCGCATTGATGCGCCGCTGATAACCGGCGCCGTCCTTCTTGAAATAGTCGAGCACGTCCTCGTCGACGCGGATCGAAATCGCTTTCTTTTTCGGCGGAATGACGAGAACGGCCTCGGACCAATTCCAGTCACCACTCCAATCGGGATCGTTAGCTATTGACGCCTCAATTTCCTCGTCGGTTAGCGCATCGAGGGCGACCCAATCAGTCTTGCCCCGGCTCGGAGCGTACCGTGAGACCACCGTAATATTTTCGTCGTTCGTCTCGGCTGGCGCGGCGTACCGAGATAAGCCAGCAGAGCGGGCCTCGGAACGTGCACGCGATCGTAACTTTGCGACCTTGGAGATATCCAAAGACTTGGTACCTGATTTCGCCATGACGATCTGATCGACGAATGAAGGTGTAGCCGTCGAAAACTCCTTTCGCATCTTCGAAATCAATCTTGTGGTCGAGCAAATTGGCGTCGCGTTTTCTCGGGTCCCAGCCGAATTCGCGAACGCGCGCGAACACCTCTTGCAAGTCGTCCGCCATGACAAGCGCATCCGAACCCTTCATGTCATGGCTGAATTGTATATACAAATGTATTTCGAGCATGTCAAATTCGTTTGGCCCCGGCCTATCCTGTGGATAACTGGGACAATCCCTGGCCGCCTTGCCGCTGAACCCGGCCGCCCTATCTTCGCGCCGCCGCCACGCTACGCTGGCGAATCACCATGCGATTCTCGCCGCAATTTCTCGATGAGCTGCGGGCACGGCTTCCGGTTTCGGAAGTCGTCGGCCGGCGCGTGAAACTGCGCAAGGCGGGGCGGGAGTGGAAGGGGCTATCGCCGTTCAACCAGGAAAAGACGCCGTCGTTCTTCGTCAATGACCAGAAGGCGATGTGGTTCGACTTCTCGTCGGGTAAGAACGGCAACATTTTCGATTTCCTCATGCTCACCGAGGGGGTGAGCTTCCCGGAGGCAGTCGAGCGGCTGGCGGGGCAGGCCGGCGTTCCGGTGCCGGTCATGTCGCGCGAGGCGGAAGCGCGCGAGGAGCGCCGCAAGACGCTGCACGACATCGTCGAGCTGGCGGCAAAATTCTTCGAGGCGACTTTGGCGTCCCGCGCCGGCGCGCGCGGCCGCGGCTATCTCGCCGACCGCGGCATTCAGCCGGCGACCCAGCTCAAGTTCCGGCTCGGCTATGCGCCGGCGGACCAATACGCGCTCAAGGAGCATCTCGGCGCGGCGAAAATCCCGGTCGCGGATATGGCGGAGGCCGGGCTCCTCGTCGCCGGCGACGACATCCCTGTGCCCTACGACCGTTTCCGCGACCGCGTCATGTTTCCGATTGCCGATTGGCGCGGCCGCGTCATCGCCTTCGGCGGCCGCGCGCTCGAAAAGGACGTGCCGGCGAAATACCTCAACTCGCCGGAGACGCCGCTCTTCCACAAGGGCGCGACGCTCTACAATCTCGCCGCCGCGCGCCAGGCCGCCCACGATGGTGCGCGCGTCGTCGCGGTCGAAGGCTATGTCGATGTCATCGCCATGGTCACGGCCGGTTTCGAGGCGACCGTGGCGCCGCTCGGCACCGCGCTCACGGCCGACCAGCTTGCGCTGATGTGGAAACTCGCCGACGAGCCGATCCTGTGCTTCGACGGCGACGATGCCGGGCGCCGCGCCGCCTATCGCGCGGTCGATCTGGCGCTGCCGCTGCTCAAGCCCGGCAAGAGCCTCAAATTTGCTGCGCTGCCGGACGGCCAGGACCCCGACGACCTCGCCCGCTCCGGCGGCCGCGAGGCGATCGAGGACGTGCTTGGCGCCGCGCGCCCGCTCGCTCAGGTGCTGTGGAGCCGCGAGAGCGAGGCCGGCCCGTTTGAGACGCCCGAGCGCCGCGCCGCCCTGGAGGCGCGGCTTGCCGAAGTGACGGCGGCGATCGGCGACGATGCAGTGCGCCGCTATTATCGGCAGGATTTTGCCGCGCGGCTGCGCCAGCTGTTCGCGCCCGTGGATATTGCCGCGCGCCGGCGCAGCTTCGACGACAACAGGCGCGTTTTGGCGAGAGGGGCGGGGTTTCGGCGAGCGGGAGCGGTTCGGCGGCCGGTCGCCGCTGCGCGTTTCGCCCAAGGCCGCCTTCGGCCGTGACGAGCGCGCCATGGCGCGTCAGTGCGCAGCTTGCGGACAGCCCGCTGCACCGCGGCCATCGCGCCGCGATCCCGCGCCGGGAAGCGCTGATCCTGCAGACGGCGCTTAACTATCCCTGGCTGCTGCACGACCACCTCGAGGAGCTGGCCGAGGCCGAGTTCCGCCACGCCGATACGCAAAAGCTCAAAGGCGCCCTGCTCGATGTCTTTGCCCATCATTTTGCCGAGGATTTCGGCCGCGATAGCGAAGCCGACCGCGCGGCGCTTGCCGCCGAGCTCGGTCGCCGCGGTTTTACCGAGATGCTCGGCCGCATCGAGCGCACCATCACCACGCCCTCGGTCTGGGGCGCGCGGCCGAAGGCCGCCGCGGCCGATGTTTTGCTGACCTGGAAGCAGCTTGTTGCCTTGCATCGGCAATGGCATTCCCTAACTAGAGAGCTTAAAGACGCGGAACGCGCGCTCGGCCAGGACAATACCGAAGCGAACTATTCCCGGCTGCGGGACGTGAAGGCGAGGCTCGCGACGCTCGATGGAACCGAGGCTCTGATCGAGGGCTTTGGCGCCTCGTCGGGCCGTCCGGCCAGGTCTTTGTAGGCGGGTTGTTGTAGGCAGGTCGCTGTAAGCTGGTCTTTTGTAGCAGTCCTTGCATTTCGGCTGTGGGCCTCGGGCACCGCTGCTGGACGGGTCGATGGCGAGAGAATATGAGGTCCGCCTCGCGGTTGACAGGGTTAGTGGGAGCTTAACGGAGTTCCGGGAAAACTGGGGCCTCGATTCGGGCGGTGCCGGTATGGCGCTGCCCTTTTTTGGCCGTGGCCCTGGTCTTGCGACCTGACGTCCGGCCCATTGCGGTTCGCCTGCCCGAGATGGAGACTCTCGACATAGGGTAGGGGGACTACGCTCGATGTTATGGCTCGCGTGCCGGACCGGGACTCCCGTGGGGCTTAGCACCGGGTAGCGGACAAAGCGTTGGTGGAGACAGGCGTGGCGGAGACAAACATGGCAAGCAAGAGCGTGGGGACCATCAAGACCGTTGCGACCAAGGCCAAGGCCGCCCCACCCAAGGATGCCGAGACACCGGAGAAAGAGGGTGCCGAGAGCTCCCGACGCCCCGCTGCCGCTGCTCGATCTGTCCGACGCCGCCGTCAAGAAGATGATCAAGCAGGCCAAGAAGCGCGGCTACGTCACCTATGAGCAGCTCAATGCGGTGATGCCGTCGGAGGAGGTCACCTCCGAGAAAATCGAAGACATCCTGGCGATGATGAACGAGATGGGCATCAACGTCGTCGAGACCGAGGAAGCCGAAGCCGAGGAGGAGGAAGGCCGCGAGGAGCCCGAGGAGGAAGAGGACGAATCCGGCGAGCTGGTCGAGGTCACGCCGAAACCGGTTGCCAAATCCGAAGCCAAGCGAGCCGGCCGAGCGCACCGACGACCCGGTGCGCATGTATCTGCGCGAGATGGGCTCGGTGGAACTGCTCTCCCGCGAGGGCGAGATCGCCATCGCCAAGCGCATCGAGGCCGGCCGCGAAGCCATGATCGCCGGCCTGTGCGAGAGCCCGCTGACCGTTCCAGGCCGTCATCATCTGGCGCGACGAGCTCAACGAGGGCAAGGTCTTCCTGCGCGACATCATCGATCTCGAAGCGACCTATGCGGGCCCCGACGCCAAGGACGTGGCGGCGTGGCGGGCGCGGCGCCGCCCGGCGATGGCGCGGCCGCCGCCGTGCCGCCCGGCGCCGGCACGCCCGGCTTCGTGCCGCAGCCGCCGCAGGCCGTGGCGCCGCCGTCGGCGCCGCCGGCCGCGACGCCGTTCAAGCCGGCAGCCGGTAACGGCGCCGGCTGGCGACGGCGCCGAAGGAAGCCGCCGATGCGCCGAAGCCGACCTGGACGAGGACGATCTCGAGAACTCGATGTCGCTCGCCGCCATCGAGGCCGAGCTCAAGCCCAAGGTGCTGGAGACCTTCGACACCATCGCCGACACCTTCAAGCGGCTGCGCCGCCTGCAGGAGCTCGACATCCAGGGCAAGCTGCACAACGAGTCGCTGTCGCCCGCCCAGGAGCGCAAGTCGAAGAAGCTCAAGGACGAGATCATCCACGAGGTGAAGTCGCTGCGGCTCAACCAGGCCCGCATCGACGCGCTGGTCGAGCAGCTCTACGACATCAACAAGCGCCTGGTCGGCCACGAAGGCCGCCTGATGCGGCTCGCCGAAAGCCACGGCGTCGTGCGCGAGGACTTCCTGCGCAACTACCAGGGCTCCGAGCTCGACCCGCGCTGGCTCAACCGCGTCTCGAAGCTTTCGGCCAAAGGCTGGAAGAATTTCGTCGCCCGCGACAAGGACCGCATCAAGGAGCTGCGCACCAACATCCACACGCTCGCCAGCGAGACCGGCCTCGAGATCGGCGAGTTCCGCAAGATCGTGCACATGGTGCAGAAGGGCGAGCGCGAGGCGCGCCAGGCCAAGAAGGAAATGGTCGAGGCCAACCTGCGCCTCGTCATCTCGATCGCCAAGAAATACACCAACCGCGGCCTGCAGTTCCTCGACCTGATCCAGGAAGGCAACATCGGCCTGATGAAGGCGGTCGACAAATTCGAATACCGCCGCGGCTACAAGTTCTCGACCTACGCGACCTGGTGGATCCGCCAGGCGATCACCCGCTCGATCGCCGACCAGGCGCGCACCATCCGCATTCCCGGTGCACATGATCGAGACCATCAACAAGATCGTGCGCACCTCGCGCCAGATGCTCAACGAGATCGGCCGCGAGCCGACGCCGGAGGAGCTGGCCGAAAAGCTCGGCATGCCGCTGGAGAAGGTGCGCAAGGTCCTGAAAATCGCCAAGGAGCCGCTGTCGCTGGAAACCCCGATCGGCGACGAGGAGGACAGCCACCTCGGCGATTTCATCGAGGACAAGAACGCCATCCTGCCGATCGACGCCGCGATCCAGAGCAATCTGCGCGAGACCACGACCCGCGTGCTCGCCTCGCTCACCCCGCGCGAAGAACGCGTGCTGCGCATGCGCTTCGGCATCGGCATGAACACCGACCACACGCTGGAAGAAGTCGGCCAGCAGTTCTCGGTGACCCGCGAGCGCATCCGCCAGATCGAAGCCAAGGCGCTGCGCAAGCTGAAGCATCCGTCGCGGAGCCGGAAGCTGCGGTGGTTCCTGGATAACTGACCTATTATCGCTACCCTGAAGTGCGCCCCCACCCCACTCTGCCCACCCGCAAGGGGGAGGGTAGAGTGGAGCCCGCGAAGGGCGACGGATGGAGCGCTGCGGTGCCGATCATTGCGGTCTTCAATGGCATCATCATCCAGATGTTCTTTGAAGATCACATCCGCCGCACCTGCATGCGATCTATTCCGGCGCAAAGGCGCTGGTGAGGATCGGCGACGGCAAGATCATCCGTGGCTCGCTTCCCAGGAGGCAAGCCAGTTTGGTAAAACGCTGGGTGAAGCTCAGACATGCCGAGTTGATGGAGAACTGGCAACATGCGCAAACGGACGGCCGCTGCTTCCGGATCGCAGGCCCCAATGATTGACGTCGTTACTGTCAAACCAATCGGGGGCTACCGGCTGCGGATTTCGTTTTCTGACGGCTCGGCTGGCGTGCATGATTTTTCATCGACGGCTGCGCGTGACGGCGAGATGGTGCGGCCGCTGAAATACCCGCTTTCTTTGCCAAGGTGTTCGTAGAGTTTGGCGCGCTGACCTGGCCGAATGGGTTCGACCTCGATCCGATTGCGCTTCACGAGCGCATGGCGGCGGCTGGAGAGCTGAGCCGCGAAACGGCGGAGTAGCTGACACATACCCGTGAGCAAGCTGGTGACGGGTCGGGCCTTTGCGGGTTAGGATACGCGGATGGGCAAGTCCTGCCGGCTGTTCCTCGCTCTCGTCCTGCTGCTCCTCGCCACCCCCGCGCTCGCTGCGCCGTGCGGCGGCGACTTCAACGCTTTCCTGGCCGCGATCGCGCGCGACGCGCAAGGGCCAGGGCGTCTCGCGCGCGGTCATCGACCAGGCCTTCGCCGGCCTGACGCCCGACCCCGCCGTGCTCGCCTTCGACCGCCGCCAGCGCGGCATGTTCCACGCCAAAAGCTTCGAGGAGTACGCCGCCACCCGGGTCATCCCGGCCCGCATCAGCCGCGCCAGGAAGCTCATGCAGGTGCACGCCGCGCTGCTCTCCCGCATCGAGCGGCAATTCGGCGTGCCCGCGTCGGTGATCGTGGCGGTCTGGACGCTGGAAAGCGACAACGGCACCGGCGACATGGGCAAGCTGCCGGTGATCCGCACGGTGGCGACACTGGCGCATGACTGCCGCCGCACTGAGCTGTTCCAGCGCGAGCTGATCGCCGCCTTGCTGATCGTCCAGCGCGGCGATCTGCCGTTGCGCGATCTCATCGGCGCCTATGCGGGCGAGATCGGCCAGACCCAGTTTCTGCCTTCGTCGTACATCAAGTACGGCGTCGACTACGACGGCAACGGCCGTGTCGATCTGCGCCATTCCGTTCCGGATGTGCTGGCCTCGACCGCCAATCTGCTCAAGACCAATGGCTGGCAGGCCGGCGCGCCGTTTACCGCGGGCACGCCGAATTTCGAGGTGGCGATGCGCGAGTGGAATCACTCCGAGGTCTACCGCAAGACCATCGTGCTGATGGCGCAGCGGCTGGGCGGCGGGTGAGCGAGCCTCGGGTCGCCCGGATCACCCGGCCCGCATCTCTCGCTTCCGGGCGCCGGTGCGGGTGATGCTTTTGATCTTCGCCAACGCCCGGCCGGATTTTTCGGCGATGTCGCGGTCCTGCTCGATCAGGAAGCCGTGGGCGGGCTTGTCGCCCTCGATGCCGCCGGTCAACGTGCGCGGCACTTTGCGGTTCGAGCGCTGCGTGCCGTCTTCGTAGATGACGTCGAACATGACGAATTCGGAATTCAGTCCCGGTTTTCTCGGCATGAGTGTTCTCCTTGCGGGACCGGAGCCGAGCGGGCTCCGTAGATTGGGCTCCTTAGAAACGAAAACACCGGCGCCAGTAAGGCGCCGGTGCAGCATTCAGATTGTGGTTCAGATCGCCTGCAGATTGGCGGCGGCGTTCTTGCCGCTGCGGCGGTCGGCCTCGACGTCGAAGGACAGCTTTCTGTCCCTCGTTCAGCGTCGACATGCCGGCGCGCTCGACGGCGGAGATGTGAACGAACACATCCGGACCGCCCGCGTCCTGGACGATGAAGCCGTAGCCCTTCTGGGCGTTGAAAAACTTGACGGTACCTTTAGCCATGATGGCTCCTTTGCAACGCATAAAGCGTTTTGGTGGCCGAGCGAACCATTCGCCCGGTCTTCAATCCGGATTATGCGTGGTCTTGGCAAAGGCCAGCCGGAGCAATAGCTGCTTCAGCTTTTTCGTGGAGCATGAACCTTGCGAAAACCGGGTTCGGTCTTCCGGGATCACGCTCTGCGGCCGAGACGACAAGTCAGGCAAATCGCGAATGGGGCTGATATAATGGTGGTTTGGAGGATTTGCAATCGGGTAACGGACCGCCCTGTATGGCGCGCCTCATAGGGATTGCCGAAACATTAACCGCGCGGGCGCGGCGGCGGGGCGGCTTGAGGAGCTCGGAAAATCCGGACGCAGGCGCCGCGAGGATGATTGCTCCGTTCCGCCTCCCCGGATGGGAAAGGCCGCGCCGAAGGCGGCTCCGCGACGGTTGCAGTGAATGTGGTCCGCCAGACTATCGCAGCCCATGGCAAAGCGCAGCCACTTGGACTTCCGCGCTGTACTTGCGCCGCGCACAAGCCTTCCCATCTGTGGCGAGGACGCAACAGTGGAGGCGGTCATGGCCTTTTCACGCGCCGGCGGATTTGCCGGCTTCAATGCTTTCGGCGCCTCCCGGTACGACGCCGGCTCGCGCCGCGCGGCGCTCGACCGGCTCGACATGCTCGCCACCGCGTTCGATACGGCGTTCCTGTTGCCCGGCACCAATATCCGCTTCGGCGTCGAATCGCTGCTGCGGCTCGTCCCCGGCATCGGCGACGCCGCGGCTTCGGCGCTGTCATGCTACCTGCTGTACGAGGCCTACCGGCTCGGCGTGCCGCGCACGCTGCTCGCGCGCATGATCGCCAACGTCGTGCTCGAAGGCACGGCCGGTGCTGTGCCCTTTGTCGGCGATGCGTTCGACGTGTTCTTCCGCGCCAACCGCCGCAATGTCGCGCTGCTGCGCGCGCATTTCGCGCGCACGGGATATCAATAATAAAATTGCGTCGCGATCGCTGTTACTCCAGACCTTCGACGATGCGGACGTCGCGCACCGCGCCGTCGCTGAGCGCCTTCAGCGCATTCTGGTAGGCCGGGCATTCGTAGGCCGCGATGGCGTTCGCGACGCTCGGAAATTCCGAAATCACGAGGCGTTGCTTGAGACCGGCCTCGTAGGCGGCGGCCGCGGTGCCGCGCACCAGATAGCGGCCGCCGAACGGCGCGATCGCATCCGGCGCGAGCTTGGCGTAGGCCGCGAGCTTTTGCGGATCGGAAATCGAACGGTAGCTGGTTATCCAGTAGCCCTTGGGCATGGCAAAACTCCTTGACCGCGAACATGCGCCGGCGGCGCCGCAGACTATCGCCAAAAACTATCGGCAAAAACCATCAGAATGTCGGCGGCTGGCGTAAATCATGCCGGCGCAGCGGCTCGACATTCTTTGCTCACCGAGTAACAATCCGCGCCGAAGCAAGAATCCGGAGGCCGGTGATGTCGTTTTGGAGCGCCTTGTTCGGCCGGCGTCCTGCCGCCGCCGCTGCCGGGAAGGTCAGCGATCCGGTCGAATACAAGGGATTCACCATCCGCGCCGCGCCGTACAAGAACAACAACCATTATCAGACCGCGGGGACGATCGAGCGCGACATCGGCGGCGTGCGCCAGGAGCATCGCTTCATCCGCGCCGACGCCTACGCTTCCTACGACGACGCGGTGAACTTCACGCTCAACAAGGCGCGGCAGATCATCGACCTGCAAGGCGAGCGCATATTCGAGTGATCAGGGCGGCGATCGGCGTGAGACGCCGTCGCTATCAGCCTGTCGCGGCCAGAACGAAAAATGCCGCTCCGCGCTACGCCAGCCCCTCGACGATACGTATATCGCGCTCGGCGGCGTTGCCGAGCGCCTTCAGCGCGGCCTGGTAGCCGGGGCCGTCATGGGCGGCGGCGGCCTGTTCCACGCTGTCGAATTCGATGATAACGACGCGCTGGGTGAGGCCTTTCTCGTAGGCCTTGGCGGCGGTGCTGCGGGCGAGGAAGCGGCCGCCGGCAGCGGCAATCGCGGGCCCGGCGAGCTTGGCGTATTCGGCCATGGCATCCGGATTTGCGATCGAGCGGTAGGTCGCCACCCAATAGGCCTTGGCCATGACAGCCTCCCGTTTCGTTACTGTTTCACGCACGTGTTGGCACGGCCGGCGCCGCAGCGCAATCGGCCGCGACGGCAGCCACAAAAGGATACAAACGGATCAAGACAAGAAAAACACCGGCAGCGCAGCCGCCGGCTACGCCGCCTCGTCGTCGCTGCCGCTGGTGCGCTCGCCCTTGAGCCGCTTGAGCGCCCGCCGCAGCGCGGCGATTTCGGTCTCGAGCTGCGCCACGCGTTCGATCAAATCGCCGGGCGCCGGCGGCGCTTCGCCGGCGCGGCCGGCGTCGGCAAAGGCCAAGCCGATCTCATGACCATGACGCCACTGCACCCGGGCGCGCAGCGTCTGCTCCTTCTGCGGAATGTAGAGTTCGACCAGGTCGGGAACGTTGACGGTGTCGGAGAAGATGATCCGCGCGCCTTCGTGGGAAATGTCGCGCACCAGGCAATCGGCCGCGCTGCGGCGCTTGTTGAAATAGACGCAGCCGCGCAGGAAGCTCTTCTGACGGATCGCTCGGCGGCGTTCGCCCATGCGGATTCCCCTGGGAGCGCGCTACCGGCAGATTACCCCCGCCTGGCTTAACGCAATCTTACCGGTAGGTTTATGCCAAACAGAGATGCGGCGTGTACCGAGCAACAAACAAACCCCCGCCACGTCAAAGGCAACAACAATCGAATGTCAAAAATTCCACCGGCGGATTTGTTTGATCCGCCGATCGGGGCCCCGCCGCGTCCGTTACCAGATCGACAGCAACCGGCCAACGTCATAAATAAATGCGCCGATCACGCAGGCCGCCAAGCCGCTTCCGATCATGCCAAGCAAGATGACCGTTTCGACGCGGTCGATCATCTGCTTGTCGACGAAGTGGGCCTTTCCGGCGAAGTGAGCCTTTCCGGCGAAGTGGGTCATGGCAGTCGTCCTCATCGCCCCGAAGCGCCATTACGACTCATTGAGCATAACAACCAAATCCGCGAACCGGCAGCAGATAGTGCAGCAATGCTGCTTTGCAAGGCTGGCTTGGCTTGTCCGCGCAGCGTCGCGGGGTTCTGTCGCAAATGCAACCGTTTTGCTCTAATGTTGCGGTGCGGTATAAACAAAAAATTTCGCGGCGGCGCGGTCGCAGCTTTCCCATCGTGTGTAAACTTCAGCCCAAGGAGACCGGCATGCATGTGTTCAGCGTGGCCGAGGAGGCCGACTTCAGTCCGGAAAAGCACGTCGAAAAAATCCTCGGCACCATCGGGGACGGCGATGTTACCGTCGCCTGCTGGGAGCCGGGCCAAATCAGCCCCTATCATTGTCACCCCGACGCGACCGAAATCTATTTCTGCTGCGAAGGCGGCGGCACGATGCGCACGCCGGACACGGCGGTCGCGGTGGCGCCGGGCGCATTCGTCGTTCATCCGCCGGGCGAGGTGCACGAATATGCCAACGGGCCGCAGCGCACGCTGTTGTTCCGCGTGCGGTACGGAAAAAATATGGCCGCGCGCCACGCCGCCTGGCGCGGCCGGACGGACTGGAAACAAAGCGCGGATGACGCCGACTATTATCGGCGTCATCCGCTCCCGGCCTGAACGCCGCAGAACCTCAGTTCGAACGACCGCGCTGGTGCGGCGCAGCGCGGCGTCGCCGCCGGGGCTGCCTGCTAATGGTTTTGCGGCGCGCTGTTCGGCGCGCAAGTATCCGCATTGCCGCGCTTTGCCGCCTCGCACAAACGCTTTCGCAGGGTGACGCGCCGCTCGCGGCTTGCTAGGAGGCGCCGTCAACGCAGCCGCGAAGGGGCAAGATCGATGTTCAAGAAGCCGCATTGTCCGGTCATCGCCATCGAGGAGCATTACTGGGACGAAGAGCTCGAGAAGACTTATGTCGGCGCCGAGGCCGGCCGGCCCGGCGAACAATCGAAGCGCCTGCACGATCTCGGCGCGCTGCGCCTCAAGGAGATGGACGACGCCGGCATCGACATGCAGGTCATCTCCCACGGCGCGCCGTCGGCGCAAAAGCTTCCCGCCGACACTGCCGCCGCGCTGACGCGCCGCGTCAACGACCGGCTGCACGCCGCCGTCGCCGCCAATCCCCAGCGCTTCGCCGCCTTCGCGGCGTTGCCGACCGCGGTTCCGGACGCCGCCGCCGACGAGCTCGAACGCTGCGTCAAAGAACTCGGCTTCAAGGGCGCCATGCTGCACGGCCTCGCCAACGGCGTCTTCCTCGACGACAAGAAGTTCTGGCCGATTTTTGCGCGCGCCGAAGCGCTCGACGTGCCGGTCTATCTGCATCCGTCGCTGCCGCAGGCCGACGTGATGCGCATCTACTACGGCGACTACGTCAAGGACTTCCCGATGGTGGCGCGGCCGGCCTGGGGCTACACCGTCGAGACCGCGACGCTCGCCATCCGCCTGGTGCTCTCCGGCGTGTTCGAGAAACATCCGAAGCTGAAAATCATGCTCGGCCATCTCGGCGAGACGCTGCCGTTCCTGGTTTGGCGCATCGACCAGGCGCTGGCGCGGCCGGGCCAGAAAGCGACGAGCTTCCGCGATATCTTTTGCGGCAACTACTACATCACCACCAGCGGCAATTTCTCCAATCCGGCGCTGCTGTGCTGCGTCATGGAAATGGGCATCGACCATATCTTGTTCGCCGTCGACTGGCCGTTCGTGATGAATCCGCCGGCGGCCGAATGGATGGCCGGCGTGCCGCTGTGCGATGAAGACAAAGTGAAAATCCTCTCCGGCAACGCCAAGCGGGTGTTGCGGATGTGAGCGACGCTCGTTCCCGCTATCCTTATCCGCCCCCGCCCGTTTCACTCCGCGGGGGCGGATAAGCAAAATTGTTCTCGCGACGCGTGCGCGCCCGAGTTTTGCCAACGCTAGAAACGTAGGGTGGGTTAGCCGCGAAGCGGCGTAACCCACCAGTCGCAGATCGGTGGGTTTCGCTTCGCTTAACCCACCCTACGATGAAAAAGGAAGCGGAACGCCGACAAGCGCGTTGATCCATCCTCCGCGCCAGCGGGCGCGGCGTCCCCCCTCCGAACCTTCCCCACGGCCGAGGAAGGCACGGAGGGGGGCTCGCCTGTCGGCGTTCCACCGCGGCTCTCGCCAATGGGAGTTGTCGTCCCAAAGGCTCAGCTTCAGGCCAGGCTTCCCAAGACGCGGCGCTGAGTGGCGGCGGGGTTGTCCCCGCCGGCGCCGGTCCCGGTTGCAGCGACGCACCTCGCGCCCCGGTCATAGTGCCGGGGGGCTGATGCCCGAAGCCGCCCGGGAGCGGCTTGCAAAGCCGCCCGCGGGCACCGTCCTCGCTCCAGCAGTCCGGCATGCCCTCCGGACCGTGTCCTTGTGAACGAGATTCGTCATTGGTAACTGAAGTGGGGACAAATGTCAAGGAATAGTCTCTGAACAAGTAACTCCCTCGCAGTGGGCGCTTTTTGCCGGGCCACGGGAATGTTAGGTATCTTTGCATGAATGCCGTCGAAATCGAAGACGCGGTATCGATGCTGGCGACGGCGCCATACGATCCGGCCGAGTTTCCGTTCGCCTTTCTCACTGCATTTGGCAATAAGGAAACCACCGTCAGGCGCTTGCGCAGCGCGTCGTCGAATTCCTCGGACGTGGCGGGCGGCGTTCTCCAGCGCAACAACATCCATATCGCCGTCTGCCCGGAAGGCCGCGTCGGCGAAACGCTCGTCAAGCTCCGCGCCAGCCCGAAAACGGCGGCGAACAAGGCCAAGTTCATCCTCGCCACCGACGGTGTCACGCTGGAGGCCGAGGATCTCAATTCGGGCGAGACGGTTGCCTGCGCCTATCCCGACCTTGCCAACCACTTCGGTTTCTTCCTGACGCTCGCCGGCATCACCACCACCAAAGCGATCCGCGAGAACGCGTTCGACATCAGGGCCACCGCGCGCCTGAACAAGCTCTATGTCGAGCTTCTCAAGGACAACAACAACTCCGACTGGGGCACGGCGGCGCGCCGTCACGACATGAATCATTTCATGGCGCGGCTGATCTTCTGCTTCTTCGCCGAGAGCACCGACATCTTTATCGGCGACAATCTTTTTACCGCCGCGATTGAGCGCATGAGCGCGCGGGATTCATCAAACACCCATGAGGTGATCGGCGAAGTCTTCCGCGCTATGAATACCAAGGTGGCAGACCGCGCCGCGCCTTGTACAAAGACGAAGCTGGTCGCCGGATCACCGATCCATGCGCAGGGCCGCTGTTTGGGAGCGAGGTCAATAACGGAGATTTAGAGAGCGGCGTCATCTATGTGTTGCGCAGCAAGTCCGACCATCAGGAGATAGCCGCGCACCGTGATCTCATTCACAAAATTGGAGTCACGGGCGACAAAGTCGAAACAAGAATCGCCAACGCGGCCTTGGACGCTACCTACTTGCTTGCCGATGTGGAAATTGTAGCGACCTATAAGCTCTTCAATATCAATCGGATTCGATTGGAGAACGTCATCCACCGTGTTTTCGCTTCGGCACAGCTTAATGTCACGATCGCCGACCGCTTTGGAAATCCCGTTAAACCGAAAGAATGGTTCTTGGTGCCGCTCTCGGTCATTGATGAAGCTGTTGAAAGGATAAGGGACGGCTCGATCACTCGGTACGAGTATGACCCGCAGACGGCGGCGTTAACGGAAAGAAGTGCTGCGGCCTGATTAGCGCTGGGCCCGCTTGTATTGGTCTGGCTCAAGCCTGACAACGACCCGAAAAAGTAGGCTATTCGGCCTCTTTTCTGGCTGGAACTTTCTACCCATATATCCCGTAAGCCGGTCGCCTTCGGGGCCGGTAACTTAAGGGTGTCAAAGGCGTGCCGTTCCGGGCGCTTAGAACTACCTTCGCTTTCGAGGAAGGAAATGCCAATGAATTTCGAAAAGTATACCGACCGCAGCCGCGGTTTCGTGCAGTCCGCCCAGTCGCTCGCGCAGCGCGAGGGACATCAGCAATTCGCGCCCGATCACCTGCTCAAGGTCCTGCTCGACGACCCCGAGGGGCTCGCCGCCGGGTCTGATCGACCGCGCCGGCGGCAATTCGCGCGCAGGCGCTGGCGGCGGTCGAGGCGGCGCTCGCCAAGCGGCCGAAAGTCTCGGGCGGCGGCGCCGGGCAGGTCTATCTCGATCCGGCGCTGGCGCGGGTGTTCGATGCCGCCGAGAAGGCCGGCGAAAAAGCCGGCGACAGCTTTGTCACCGTCGAACGGCTGTTGCTCGCGCTGGCGCTCGATCGGGCCAGCGACGCCGGCAAGATTCTGGCCCAGGCCGGCGTCACGCCGCAAAACCTCAATGCCGCGATCGAAGCGCTGCGCAAGGGCCGCACCGCCGACTAGCGCGTCGGCCGAGAACGCCTATGACGCGCTCAAGAAATATGCGCGCGACCTCACCCAGGCGGCGCGCGACGGCAAGCTCGATCCGGTGATCGGCCGCGACGAGGAAATCCGCCGCACCATCCAGGTGCTGTCGCGGCGGACCAAGAACAATCCGGTGCTGATCGGCGAGCCCGGCGTCGGCAAGACCGCGATCGTCGAAGGCCTGGCGCTGCGCATCGTCAACGGCGACGTGCCGGAGAGCCTGCAGGACAAGAAGCTGCTGGCGCTCGACATGGGCGCGCTGATCGCCGGCGCCAAATACCGCGGCGAGTTCGAGGAGCGGCTCAAGGCGGTGCTGCAGGAGGTCACCGGCTCGGCCGGCGCCTACATTCTGTTCATCGACGAGATGCACACCATCATCGGCGCCGGCAAGGCCGACGGCGCGATGGATGCCTCGAACCTGCTCAAGCCGGCGCTGGCGCGCGGCGAACTGCATTGCATCGGCGCCACCACGCTCGACGAATACAAGAAGCACGTCGAGAAGGACGCCGCGTTGGCGCGGCGCTTCCAGCCGGTCTATGTCGACGAGCCGACGGTCGAGGACACCATCTCGATCCTGCGCGGGCTGAAGGAGAAATACGAGGCGCACCACAAGGTGAAGATCACCGACGGCGCGCTGGTGGCGGCGGCGACGCTGTCGCACCGCTACATCACCGACCGCTTCCTGCCCGACAAGGCGATCGACCTGGTCGACGAGGCGGCGGCGCGGCTGCGCATGCAGATCGATTCCAAGCCGGAAGAGCTCGACAATCTCGACCGCGAGATCGTGCGGCTGAAGATCGAGCAGGAGGCGCTGAAGAAGGAGAAGCGATGCGGCCTCCAAGGACCGCCTCAAGCGGCTGGAAAAGGATTTGGCCGGCCTGCAGGAGCAGGCCGACGCGCTCGCCGCGAAGTGGAAGTCCGAGAAGGACAAGCTGTCCTCGGCGGCCGAACTGCAGAAGCAGCTCGACAAGGCGAAGAACGATCTCGCCGACGCGATCCGCCGCGGCGATTATCAGCGCGCCGGCGAATTGCAGTACGGCAGTGTGCCCGAGCTCGAGCGCAAGCTCAAAGCGACCGAAAGCGCGGCGTCGTCCGGCGTCGTCGTCTCGGAGGCGGTGACCGCCGATAACGTCGCCGCGGTGGTGTCGCGCTGGACCGGCATTCCGGTCGACCGCATGCTCGAAGGCGAGCGCGAAAAGCTCCTGCGCATGGAAGACCAGATCGGCAAGCGCGTGGTCGGCCAGGCCGAAGCCGTGAAAGCGGTCTCGACCGCGGTGCGCCGCGCCCGCGCCGGCTTGCAGGACCCGAACCGGCCGATCGGCTCGTTCATGTTCTTGGGCCCCACCGGCGTCGGCAAGACCGAGCTGACCAAGGCGCTCGCCGAATTCCTGTTCGACGACGAGCATGCGCTCGTTCGCATCGACATGTCGGAATTCATGGAGAAGCATTCGGTGGCGCGGCTGATCGGCGCGCCGCCCGGCTATGTCGGCTACGAGGAAGGCGGCGCGCTCACCGAAGCGGTGCGGCGGCGGCCTTATCAGGTCGTGCTGTTCGACGAGATCGAGAAGGCGCACCCGGATGTCTTCAACGTGCTGCTCCAGGTGCTCGATGACGGCCGGCTGACCGACGGCCAGGGCCGCACCGTCGATTTCCGCAACACCCTGATCGTGATGACGTCAAACCTCGGCGCCGAGTATCTGGTGGCGCAGCCCGACGGCGAGGACACCGACAAGGTGCGCGACCTGGTGATGGCGGAGGTGCGCGCGCGCTTCCGGCCGGAATTCCTCAATCGCGTCGACGAGATCATCCTGTTCCACCGGCTCAAGCGCGAGCACATGGGCCGCATCGTCGATATCCAGATGGTGCGGCTGCAGAAGCTGCTGGATGATCGCAAGATCACGCTCGTGCTCGAGCCCAAGGGCCGCGAGTGGCTGGCCGAGAAAGGCTACGATCCGGCCTACGGCGCGCGGCCGCTCAAGCGCGTGATCCAGAAGTCGGTGCAGGACCCGCTGGCCGAGCTCATCCTCTCCGGCCGCATCAAGGACGGCGAGAAGGTCGTGATCTCGGCCGGCAAGCGACGGCTTGGTGTTCAACGGCGCCAAGGTTGCCGCGGCGGCGTAACGTATCTCAGCTTCAACGGCGCGGCGGTTGCGGCGGCGGCGTGACGCCGCCGGGCGCTTCGTTGATGCGCTCGCGCACGTGCTCGACGAAATAGCGGGCGCCGGATTTCGGCAGGCCGCTGACCACCAGCGGATTGAGGCCGCCGGAGCTCTCGACGCTGATCGCGTCCCAGAAGAAGCCGCGGATGTGCCCGACTTCGGCAATGTGCGACAGCGGCAGATGTTCGTCGGTGCGCCGCCACGGCGTCAGCCAGAAATCGATGATGTTGGTCGAGATGCCGAGATGGTCGGCGTCCATGTGGGCCGGGAAGACCAGCCGCGTGAAGTTGAAATGGAACAGTCGCCCACAGCCGGCTCGAATGCACTGCGATGCGATCGGGTCCGCTGGTCGTTTGAGTCACGGCATTCTCCCATCGAAGAATTTCCCCTCCCCACAAGGGCGAGGGAGCAGGCTGGCTACGCTGCGCGCACTGAATTCTACTTCAATGAAGCTGGCAAGGTGCTAGCGCGCCTGCGCAACGCGCGCGGGCATGTGGCCCAGCACGGCATCGAGCTGCTCGCGATCCTTGTCGAATTGCGCGAGCGTGACGCCGTCGAGCACGCGGCCGCGCGGCAACTTGACGGTCATCGGATCGACGAAGCGGTCGTTGATGAGGATCTCGAAATGCACGTGCGAGCCGGTCGAAAGCCCGGTCGAGCCGACGAAGCCGATCACCTGGCCCTGCCGCACCTGGCTGCCGACGTCGAGCCCGCGCGCGAACGCGGTCATGTGGCCGTAGGCGGTCTCGTAGCCGTTGGCGTGGCGAAGCTTGACGTATTTGCCGTAGCCGCCCTTGAGCCCGATCTCCTCGATCGTGCCGTTGCCGGCGGCGAAAATCGGCGTGCCCATCGGCGCCGCCCAATCGACGCCGGTGTGCAGCTCCTTGATAGTGCAGCATCGGATGGACGCGCCAGCCGAACGGCGACGTCACCATGCCGACGGCGACCGGCTTGCGCACCAGGAACTTCTTGGCGCTCTTGCCGGTCTCGTCATAGTAATCGTAGACGCCGTCGTCGGTGGTCTGGAAGTGATAATATTTCTTCGCCTCGCCGCCGACGGTGAGCGAGGCGTAGCGCACCTCGTCCTTGCCGTCGCCGTTCTCATCGTCGGCATAGAGCACGTCGAAGGAATCGCCCGGCTGCACTTTGCGCTGGAAGTCGACATCGTAGGAGTAGATGCGGACCAATTCCTCGATCACGGAATTCGGCACGTTGTTGCGCAGCGCGGTCTCGTAGAGGCTTTGATAGAGCCGCACGCCGGTGCCGTCGTCTTGCTCGTCTTCGCTGTCTCTCGCGGCCACCTCGGTGTCGACATTGCGGATATCGACGGCAACATATTTGCCGGCGTCGGACAGCGCCGCTGCCGCGAGGGCGCTATCGCCGGCCAGTCGCCGGCGATGATGACGCGCAGCGGCTGCATGTGGCCGATGCCGGCCGCGGCCATGAGCACGCGCAGCTTCTGGCCTTCCTTGAGGCCGCCCTCGCGCGCCGGCGGCCCGAGCACGGCGAGGATCGCTTTGATCTCGTCGGGCTGGGCGCCGAGCTCGCGCAAGATCGAGCCGACCGTCTCGCCTTTCTTCGCCATGACGATGCGTTCGCTCCAGTCGCCGCCGCCGTTGGTCTGGCTGGTGGTCTTGGGCAGCAGCGTGACGTTCTCGGGAACGACCCGCGCGGCGAAGCCGAAATACGTGTCGGGATCGCCCTCGGCGGCGTAACCGATTTTCAGATCCCGAGGTCACGTCGGCATTGGCGAGCAGCGGCGAGCTTGTCCCGGCCGCGCTCGCGGTGTCGCGCACCCGGCTCACGACCTCGTCGAGCGGCAACAGCGTCGACGGCTTGACCTTGGACAACAACGAATTGATCTCGCAGACCGCCGGCGTCACCTTGGCGCGCGCGCCGCGGCGGGACGAAATCGCAGGTGACAAAGGAAACCTCGGCGTCCGGCTCCGCCGCCGGCGTCGTCGTCGCCGGCGCCGACGGCGTCGGCCAGCAGCTTCTGCGGATTGAACGGAG
>CAVZQH010000006.1:0-867500 GCA_963777375.1 uncultured Alphaproteobacteria bacterium | reverse complement strand
GCATACTGCCACGATTTTTGTGGCGATCGAACTGAGCCAGCGGAATTGGTTGGTAGCGATACATAGTCCGGACCGTGATCGGATGTCGCGTCACCGGCTCGAGGGTGACGACCACAATGGGCTTGTGGCGCTGATTGAGAGGTACAAGCGCGGGCGGCACGGGTGCTTGGAGCGGCGCCTGAGGTGGTGAGTTGCTACGAAGCCGGTTACGACGGGTTCTGGCTGCACCGGCGTCTGACCGCAGCGGGGATTACGAACTTTGTGTTCGATCCGGCCAGCATCGCGGTGGAGCAGCGCGGCCAGCGGGCTAAGACCGACCGCATCGACGGCGAGGTCGTGCTACGCACGTTAATGGCGCACCGGCGCGGTGAGCCGCGGATGGTGCGGATCGTCCAGGTGCCCAGCGCCGAGCATGAGGATCTTCGCCGCGGTAGCCGTGAACGGCAACGGCTGGTCACCGAGCAGGCCGCTTACATCAACCGGATCAAAGCGCTGCTGAAGCTGATCGGGCTTGGCGCAGGCGATGTGCGCCGGCGCGCTTGGCCAAGCTGGCTAGCTAAGCCCATTCAAGCCGTATGAAATCATCCGCACCAACGGGCATCTCATGCTCGACGCTGCTAAAGCCTTGGATGGCAAGATCGAGCGGATCGGTGCCCGAATAGAGGGTGAGAAGCGGCGTGACGATCTCAAAAGGTTTGCTCACGTCGACGGTCTCCGACGTGAATAACACCGTACCGCGCCTGACGTCGATGACTTGCAAGGCGTATTTCGCCGATCTGGAACTTGGGACGCGTTTCGCGAAGACCAGACGCTTGACCGCGGCTTGAGGCGGCAGGGAGACCATAAGGTCATCGTTCGCCGGTGGAGCCCGCAGTGTTCTGTACGGCCAATGGGAGAAGGGTATGAAGATCTCTCTTGCGTAGCGCGCCATGTCGGTACGCCAGCGTGACAACATCGGGCTCGGTGCCGACACGGTGCCGTCGACGATGGTGGTCTTGGATTGCCCCTTGGTCGCCTCGGCCTCGCGAAAAGCAATCTGACAGTCGCGCACCATGATCGCGCCCATCGAACCCGCACCCCATGACGACAGAGTGTGAAGGGCCTCGGAAACCTGGCACCCGTCAAGAATGACGCGCGCGCCGCCTTGCGCTCGGCTCGGATAATCGGGATCGGGCCCCGGACCAAAAGCGACAGCGAAGGGCTCATCCCAGATACCCGCAGCGCGGTTAATTCTGCAATTCTGAAATCGTATCGACATGCTCGACTCGGCGATTTCGATCGAATGCCGGACGCCTCCGATGACAGGCTGAACTGCAATAGCATCGAACGTGATCAAGGCGCCGGTGTTAAGGTCTCCGCCAGCGACCAGCTTCGCCCGATTGGTGCGCAGCTCAATGCGAGTCCCCGAGATCAAAAAACTGTTTATCTGGCCTGAAAGATCGCCGCCGACTCGCAGCACATACATGCTCTCGTCGTCGACGAGCCGCCAATCGAGGCTTCCATCGAAGTGTCGCGGGGCAAGCGAGGTTACGGCGTCGGTGCCGGATATGCCCCCGGCATCGGTCCGAAACCGGCGCCCATCGAAACAGACCGTGGCGCCGGGTGGATATCGGGTCTGCGCGCGCCATTCGACCGCATTGCCGAAATTGTCGAGTATCAGGGATCCGCCGTAGACGGCGAGATTTCCGCCGCGGACGAAGCGAAACATGTCGCCGCAGATGGCTTCCCAATGGCAATGGAGTGATAGGTGATTTAGAGCCTGTGGATTTATGCAATCAATCACATGCGTGAACCCGAGCGCACGACAGTTGAGGAACGCATTCTCCGACCCGTTGGCGTCGCCTTCAATTCGCAGAATTGAGCCATTGCGATCCGGATTTGCGAAGTCGCCCTCAAAAGAGCAATTGCTGAACGACCAGTTCTGTTCCGGCGCAGGCGACAAATGCGAACCGTACTGCCGGAAGCAATGCACCTGTCCCGGCATTTCGAGCAGAGAGCCATCAAGTTTTACCAGCATGTCCGCCCACACCAGTCCGAGCAAAGTCTGCTTGGGCTCGCCAGCGGCTCCGTCATAGAGATAAAAAACGTGCGGCTCTGCTCGGCCGTCCGGCTGGAACAGCAAAGTCGTGGTGCGACGGCCGGACCCACGGATGGTCCACGACAAGACCGGCTCGGTCATGAGCGGCGAGCGGAAAAGATTGGTGCGGCGAATGCGAAATGTTCCGGCGGGAAAGAACAGCGGCAGCGGACGACTAAGATCGCGCCCCGAGAAGCATTGCGCAACCGCCTTTGCGATTGCGTCGCTTGAATTTTGCCTGCCGCTGGGATCGGCACCGAAATCGATGACGTCCATTCGGTTGATCGATCGCGCGTCTGACAGACGCGCCGGATTGAGCGATTGCGCCACCAAGTCGAGTGAAGGCGAGGCCGAAGGTGCGGCTTGGTCATCATCCCCGACCACTGCGTGCGCGGCGATCAACTTTAGTTTGTCCAGGAGAATGCGTCTGGAGAACATTTGTGCATTCACCTTGACGCCGCCGTCGCCGCCGCCTCCGTCAGCGCCGCGGACTGATTATCGAAAGTAAATGCCGTCGAACTGCAGAAGGCGCGCCGTGCCGGGGTCCCGAAATCCGGGCACGATGTCCCAAAGGGTGAAGCCAAGATTGCGAATATAGGCATCGACTTCACTGTAGAGACGTTGCTTGTCGTACAATAGAGTCAGTGACATTTCAACTTTCAGGCCCACCACGCGCGACAGGATGTTCGACGCGCCTTCCAGGACATCGCGCTCGGTGCCTTGGGTGTCGATCTTAAGGAACAGATCATCGTCAGAGAAATCCATGTCGGCAAGAAGTTCGTCTAGCCGACGTACAGTGACGGCTGCCGTCGCGATTGTCGTACTTTCGGGCGCGGCCGACACGTGCGTTTCAAGGACTGGCAGCAGCGAACTGCTGACGCGATTTTCCGAGATGTAAAATTCTGCCTGCTGGTTTGAGGAGCCGATCGCAACAGCCGGCCCAATGATCCAATTTCTCCATCTCCGAGAGTTGCTTGCGAGGCGTTCATGAGCCTCGGTCAGCGGCTCAAGCGATAACACCTTGCCCGTGAACCCCGCCTTCAACAGCTCTTTGGCGAACTGGCCCGTATTTGCTCCGATGTCGATGACGGCCTGGACGCCGTGATGCCGAAGGCAATGGGTCAGGGTCAAGCTATCGACCGTCAGATAATTCGATCGACGAATGTCGAGTCCCAGCCAGCGCCCCGCCTTCCGCAACTTAGCTGCGATCATCTTCGGATTTCCCTGCAGCTCGGCTCATAAGACGACATCACTACGGTTCGGCAGAGAGTTCGGGGAGGCAGATCGGGCGGCTATCGGAGCCGTCGGCATTATTGAGATGCCGCCACACGTTTCTGTCCGCGAGGGGGTGCGAGGCGCATCATAGCGCGGCTCAGCTTGTGGCCGTAGATAATAGCAGGCTCCTCGATGAACCGCTTGCTGGCAAGGGCGATCATGCTCGTCCCGGCGAGTGCGGTCACAAAAACTCCGAGCAGCATCAGCGGTCCTGAGCGGTTGAGATGGACAACTTGCAGCAAAAAGCGAATCGCATCGAGGACCACGAAGTGAAATATGTACACGCTGAAGCTGATGGTTCCCAGAAAAATGGCATATTTGTTTGCAATGGCCTGCATGATGCGGCCCTGCAGGCTTACGATAAGAAACAGAAAAGACACCGCCATCATCGTTGGCGCGAACACCGGAGCGACTTCCTCTCCCGTTCCAAGGTAGATGGCCAAGAGAGCGAATGCGAGGGCCGCGGCTAGACAGACGGCCGTTAATTGTGGGGTTTGAGGTGGATGAATCTTGGAACGATGCAGAACGTAGAATATGAGGCCCAGTATGAGTACCGGCGCTTGTGCCGGGAGCCAGTAATAAAGGTACGTGTTGTTCTCGACGTAAGAGGTCCCCGTGGTCAGCTTGCCCGCGAGCAGTGTTATCAACAAAAAGCCGATTGCGCTGCCGCTGAGTACGAGAATCCGGCGGCGAAGCGGTGTCAGCAGCCAAATGAACGGTACCAAGATGTAAAAGAACATTTCGACGCCAATGGACCATCCACCTGGCACGACCGAATTGTTGGCCGAAGGAATCCAGGTGTGAAGAAAGAGGAAGTTTGCCAATATGTCTGTGGTGGATGCGGCAGATCCATAACGGTGGCCAGTCAAAAGATAAATCGAATATTGTTCGAGCGGGTAAAACAAGGCCGCAAAATAGTAGAGCGGCGCAATCCGAAAAAAGCGCTTGGTTAACCAAGCAAGCTGCGATTGGGCGCTCGCGCCGAACTGGGAGATATGTGAGTTGTAAGTCATGCTGATCGTCAGGGCGCTGACGATAAAGAAGAGTTGTACGCCATATTGGCCGGTTGCAGAGACTTGTCCTGTGATGCCGGTGGCGTGTGCGACCTGCCCTGAATGCACCATAACGACGCCGAACACGGCCCAGCCACGGAGTGCGTCGAGCCATCCGATCCGATCGGGTCCATGGGTCGGGACCCTTGCATCCATCACGATAGGACACCCTTGGCCGTCAAAAGTAGGACCATACTTATTTGTTCCATACTAAAAGCACGTCGCTTCCATAAGTGCTGGAAGGTTTATGTCCCGGGAGAATTGAATGGCGAGCGCGCCTAATCGGGCAGGATCCCGGTCGCCGGCGGTGGCGGCAAGGATTTCCTCCGCCATGGCATTCCGGCGCTCAACGCGCGCGGCGTCCGTGTTGTCTGAGCAGTGCAGTACCACGAAGCACACCAAAGCGGCGGACGCTTGAGGGCGCGCGTCGCTGATATGGCGACGGCACGCTTGACGCGTAGTAGCTTCAGCTTGCCACACAGCTTGCGCAGGATGCCACAGCGCTGGTCTCGCAATTGCCCCCGCCCACGTTCGCAGCCGGCTCGGATTGATCTGTCAAAACGCGCTGCTTTCTTTTCTCTTTCGTCGCATCCGCATCTCGGCCGCCGACGCAATGGTCGCCACCCACGGTATCTTATGTGGCTACCTTGAATTTGGCGGTTCCGACTCTGGACACAAAAATCCATGCGCAGTTTCAGCGCTCTAATGATTCTTCTAGTGGGCGGTCGCTCACCGCTAAGAAACTTGTTGAGTGTCGTTCGATTAATGCCAAACTTTCTTGCCCAAGCGGACTGTCCCCCTGCTCGCTTTATCTCTGATAGGAGTAAGGAAATAACGTCTTCGGATTGAAAGACGTGCATATCGGACATGGCGCGATTATGCGCAACGCGCCGCCCGATTTCTAGGCGTGTGTCGCTGCCTTGTTCAAGGAATGCACCAGGTGTGGTGGTCCCGCGCGCCGAGCCCCTACAGAAGCGAGCCACCAGCGGCCCCGCGCTTCACTAATCCGCCCCATTCTGTCACCGTTTTAGTAAAACTGCCCTTGACATTTGTCCCCGTTTCAGTTACGATGCGAATCTCGCTTACGTCAAGGACACGGTCCGGAGGGCATGCCGGACTGCTGGAGCGAGGACGGTGCCCGCGGGCGGACTTGCAATCCGCTCCCGGGCGGCTTCGGGCATCAGCCCCCCGGCACTATGACCGGGGCGCGAGGTGCATCGCTGCAACCGGGACCGGCGCCGGCGGGGACACCCCGCTGCCACTCAGCGCCGCGTCCCGGGAAGCCTGGCCTGAAGCTGAGCCTTTGGGATGCGTGAGTCCCTTTGGCGAGAGCCGCGGTGGAACGCCGACAGGCGAGCCCCCCTCCGTGCCTTCCTCGACCGGGGGAAGGTTCGGAGGGGGGATGCCGCGCCCGCGCGGAGGATGGATCAACGCGCTTGTCGGCGTTCCGCTTCCTTGTCTTTTTGTGGCTTGCACAGCCTGATCGCGAAAGAGCCGGGCGCCACCCCCGCAACATCGCAAGCAAGCAGGTTTTGCAAGCGCGTTCGTTGTCAAGACCGGACCGGCAAACAGCAAATCGGAATGCCCATTCGCTGTTCGCCAAAGCAAAGCTCGGGCGCCAAGACGCGCCGCGAGAATGCGGGAGTGTGTCATGAAAAATACCGAATTCCGCGTGCTCTCCGCCATGGTGAAGGCGGGGCTCAAGCGCAAGCCGAAGTTGCGCCCGGTGGAACACACGCGACGATGTGCGATCGAAATGGAATTGCAGCAGCGGCGCTATTGCGACGCGTTCGCGCTGTGGCGGACATGCCGGCGCAAGACATGCCGGAGGCAGCGCACATGCTGCGGCGATGCCAATGCCTGCCTGCGGCGCGCGCTCGACCGCATTCCGCGCCGGATGCAGTGGCAGGCGCGCGAGGACATCCTCAAAGCGACGCCGCACAATATCGGCGCTCCCGAGCGCGAGGCGCGCCAGCGCATGCCGCACGAATTTTATGAGTAGCGGACACTTCCTCCGTCGCGGGAGTGGTGGGTTCGGTGCTTAAAGAAGGCGATCAGTCGTTGACGCTCATGCAACGTACCGGACAAATTTCGACCGTTTGGCAGCCAGCGCCCCTTGCCGCCGTTCAGATAAAGCAACCCCAATTAATAAGGGATGCTGGCTGCCAAACAGCCCCGAAAATTGGCTGCAGACTGTCCGCAACGAGGCGGCGGCGCAAAAAACGCTCGCCATGCTGTTCCCAAACGGGCTTGCGATCCAGCAGGACCCGGCGCAGGCGGTGCAGTGGATGACCGCCGCGGCCAAGGTTGCTGCGCCAAGTGCCCGAGGCGGGGCAGGCCCCGGCAGCCGTGCAGTTGGGAAATCTCCTGGCTGCCGGTGACTCCGCGTTGAACCGAAACTCCGTGTCTGGTAAGGTGGGGATCATAGGGGTGCTGCGGATGGAAATCGTTGTACTTTGCGCGCTCGCTATCTATCAATTCGGCCACAGCGGGGCCGAATTGAACCCGGCGTCCTTGCTTTTCAGTGAGCCCTTGGTGAAGCCGCTGGAACGCGATGGCTTGGCCGTCATGGCCCGCCAGAATACTTGGGTGCTTACAGAAAAAGGGCGGGAGGAAGCCGATAGGGTCTGCAAGCAGACCGTACCTTCGTCCTGATCGTGGAACCCCTCGAAGCCGCTCCTGCGCCACGGCATCGATGAGAATCGGTATCCCCTCATTCGCCGCGAAGCGACGACGCTAACGAGTTCGATCGATCACTTCCTTTTGTCCGAGTCCGGATTTTGTCTGCTGATTGGATGGCTGGCAGATGAAGGCTGTGACCCGCGACGATTTAGGTTGGTCGGCAGCGAATTCAATGTGGATCTTGCCTGCCCATATTTCGGTATGCCCGAAAGGATGTCGAAGAAGGCGTCAGAGGCGGCGCTTATGATTATGGATTTGTCGCATTTGGCCAGTCGCCGTCCTAGTCTCTCCTCAAGCAGTCGCTACTGTTGCAAATTACCGCGGTCGCCGGCACGGGTCAGTTGAAGATCACGCCCGAGTTGGTCTCCAACAAGCGGCTGATGGATATCCTCCTGCAGATGATCGCGACGGCGATTGTGCGGTTCAAGAACGGGACCAGCCTGGTGTTGCTGCGGGTCGAAGGCGCCGACGATGCCGGCCGCGTCGTGTTGCAGGACCCCAATGCGGACGAGGATGCAGTGCTCGTGCTCGACCGGATACGGTTCGAGGAAGCGTGGACCGGCGAAGTCGTTCTGGTCAAACGCGACTACGAAATCACGGACGAAAACCAGCCATTCAGACTTGGGCTTATCGCCGCGCTTATCTTCCGCGAACGCCGGATCGTTCGTGACACGGCGATCTGCGCCGTATTTCTGGGTCTCTTGGCGCTCAGCCCCATCTTCTTTTGGCAAATACTCCAGACAAAGGTGTTATACTACCACGCCTACAACACGTTTTTTGTGGCGTGTCTCGCAATGGCATGCCTGGTCGCCTTTGAAACGATCTTCTTCTATATTCGTCAGCTGTTGGTCGCGCATTTGACGACGCGAGTTGACGTCAAGCTCTCCACCTACATCTTCGACAAAGTCTTGAATCTGCCGATGGACTTCTTCGAGCGCACGCAAGTGGGCCTTGTCGCGCGCGACATGCGCGAAATCTTCAGGATTTGCGAATTTCTCAGCGGGCAGCTGTTTGGTACGGTACTGGACTCGACAGTATTATTGTTCTTTTTGCCGGTGATGTTCTTTTTTAGCCCGACCTTGACCGCCGTCGTCCTGGCGATTTGCGGTATCATCGTTGGTTGGTTGATCGTGATGTTGCCGACCTATCGGCGGAAGTCGAACGCGGTCATGGCCGCCGAAGGGGACCAGGGCGCATTTCTGGTCCAGACCCTTTACGGCATTCGCACGGTGAAGTCCTTGGCGCTGGATGCCCGGCAGCGGCATATGTGGGATGTGCATGTCGCCCGCGTTGCAAAATTGCGCTTCGCCGAGCGGCAAACCGCGAACGTTATCCAAAGCGTGGTGCGGCCTCTCGAAAGGGTCGCGGTCAATGGCTCTTACGCGCTTGGGGTCTACTTCGCTCTGTCGACCAATGATGCAGTGGCGGTTAGCGCGCTTTTTGCATTTCTGATGCTGACGCAGAGAGTGGCGGGGCCGTTGATGCAGCTAGCGCAGCTCATCAACCAATATGATGGCGCACGGACAGCAATTGCAATTGTTGGCGAGTTGGTCAATCAACCGCCGGAGGAGGGGCGCGACGGGCAAGGCGTGCGCACGCCGATCCGCGGCCATGTGCAGTTTTCGGACGTTATCTTCAAATACAAGGGAGCATCGTCACCAGCGCTGCAGGAAGTTTCTTTCGAAGTGCCTGAAGGCGCGACGTTGGGAATCATGGGTCGTAGCGGCTCGGGGAAGACCACGATCACTCGGCTGCTGCAACGGTTGCACTCGGACTATGGCGGCCTCATTAAGATCGATGGCGTTGACGTGCGCGAATACGATGTCGATTATCTGCGCCATAGCATCGGCGTCGTCTTGCAGGAGAATTTCCTGTTCAGCGGCACGATCCGCGAGAATATCGCGGCGGCCAAGACAGACGCGACATTCGATGAAGTGATCCGGGCGGCGCGACTGGCCGGCGCCGAGGAGTTCATCGACAAGTTGCCGCGCGGCTACGAAACATTCGTCTACGAAGGGTCGCCAAATCTCTCCGGCGGACAGCGTCAGCGCCTGGCGATTGCGCGGGCGCTGATTGTCGATCCTCCCATCCTAATCCTGGACGAGGCGACCAGCGCGCTCGACGCTGACAGCGAGGCCATCGTCACCGCCAACATCGCCCGCATCGCGCACGGCCGCACGCTCATCATCATCTCGCATCGGCTATCCTCGCTGGTTTCCGCCGACGCGATCCTGGTGCTCGAGCGCGGGCGCGTTCAGGACATCGGCCGCCATGCCGAGCTGCTGGAGCGCTGCGATATCTATAGCGATCTCTGGCATCAGCAGACGCGTCACATGGTTGCGGCCAACCCGCGCGCGAAGCCGTCGTTCAGGAATCCCAGCCTTGTCTCGTAAGCAAACATCGCTCGCTGTCGTCCGCCAATTTCAATCGGAGACCGACGCCATTCGTGAGGCGGCGGAGCCATGGGCTGCGCGCGTCACGACATTCGGTCTCGCCGGCTTCATTGTGACCATGGTCGCCGTCATGTGTTTGACCCGGTTCGACCGTGTCATCACCAGCGTGGGCGGAAAAATCGTGCCGACGCAGCAGGTCAATGTATTCCAGGCCCTAGACCCCTCCCTCATCAAGAGCATCGACGTCAAGGAAGGCGAGGAGATTAAGGCTGGCCAGCTTCTGGCTACCCTCGACCCAACCTTTGTCGGCGCAGACGTCAAGCAACTCCATTTGCAAATCGTCAGTCTGGAGGCGCAGATCGCGCGCGACGAGGCGCTACTCGGGGGTCGCCCATTGACCTTCGATGATAGCCAAGATCCTGATTTCAAAAAATATGCACTGCTGCAGAAGGCCTACTACGATCAGCAGTTGGCGCAATACAAGGCGCAGCTCAACAGCTTCGACGCTAAGATTTCCCAAACCCGGGCCACGATCAAAAAATATGAAGTCGATCAATCCGCATACCAACAACGCAAGGACATTGCACAGAAAATTGAAGAGATGCGCACGATCCTTGCCGAGCATGGGTCAGGCTCACAACTCAACTTGATGATTTCTCAAGACCAAAGGCTGGAATTGGGGCGCCAGCTTGAATACGACCACAATAGTTTCGTCGAGGCGAAGGAGACGCTCTCTACGTCGATGGCAGATCGTGAAGCCTTCGTGCAGCAATGGTCTGGGCAGCTTAGTCAGGAATTGGTCAAGGCGCGCAACGATCTCGATACCGCCCGCTCACAGAGCGAAAAGGCCGAGAAACATCATGATCTTGTCCGGTGGACTGCTCCAGAGGACTCGATCGTGCTGACGATGGCCAAGTTGTCCGTGGGTTCGGTGCTCAAAGAAGGCGACCAGCTGTTGACGCTCATGCCCGTGAATAGCCCGCTTGAAGCCGAGATCCGCATTGCTTCGCGCGATATCGGCTTTATTCGGCCGGGTGACCCCTGCGTACTGAAGATCGAAGCCTTCAATTATATGGAGCACGGAACCGCACGAGGCACGGTGCGCTGGATCAGCGACGGCGCCTTCACGGCCGATGACAATGGCCAGTCGGTCGAAGCCTATTACAAAGCACGATGCAGCATCGATACCAAGAATTTCATCAACGTGCCGGCCAAATTTCGCCTCATCCCGGGCATGACGCTCAGTGGGGACATCAAGGTTGGAACCCGTTCAGTTGCGATGTACGTGCTCAGCGGCGTTCTCCGCGGGTTCAACGAGTCGATGCGGGAGCCTTGAGGTGCACCGTGTCGTTGCTTGATCGGGTCAGGCCGAAGCTTGGCGGTCGCGAAGGCGAGCGGTGGTTTGAGCGTGGCGCAGCCGCCCATGCCCAAGGCCGGTTCTCGCAGGCACTGGCGGCGTGGAAGCGAGCAAGCGATCAGGGTCATCTCGAAGCGCAATACCGTATCGGCCTGCTTTTTGCGCGCGGTGAAGGCGTGCTGCAGAACATGCCCGACGCAGCAGCGTGGTACCGGCGTGCCGCCGAGAACGGGTATGTCGAAGCGCAATATCAATTGGGGTTGCTCTATCTGAACGGCGGCAAGGGGCGCTGGCTGCCAAACAGCCCCGAAAATTGGCTGCAGACTGTCCGCAACGAGGCGGCGGCGCAAAAAACGCTCGCCATGCTGTTCCCAAACGGGCTTGCGATCCAGCAGGACCCGGCGCAGGCGGTGCAGTGGATGACCGCCGCGGCCGCAGCAGGCAAGCCCGAAGCGCAGGCTATCCTAGGTGAGATGTACCGCTGGGGCCGCGGCTGCGCGCAAGATTATGAGGCGGCGCGACGCTGGTATCTCGCCGCGGCCGAACGGGGAATTGCGTCGGCCGAATTTGGACTTGGCGATGTCTACTTTCAGGGCCTCGGCGTTGCTGCCGATTTCGAACTTGCGGGAGAATGGTACAGAAAGGCGGCGGACCGCGGCGACCCTCAGAGCGCAAGTGGCGATCGGGTTTATGCACCTGAAAGGCCAGGGGCAACCCGTCAGCATGGGGGCGGCGGGACAATTCTTTCAAAAGGCGGCGGAGCAGGGCGAACCCCGCGGGCTCTATAATGCCGCACTCTTGCATCTCAGCGGTCAAGGCCTGCCGGAGAATTTGGATCGGGCCGAGACCTATTTACGCAAGGCTGCGAAGCAGAATTATCTGGCGGCGATCACTCGGCTCGCCGAATTCTATGCCCGGGGCAATAATGTCGAACCGGACCTTCGCGAGGCCGCCGAATGGTATCGCCGCGCCGCGGAACTTGGCGATGTGCAATCGCAGTTCATCCTCGGGCGCCTTTGCGCAACAGGCACCGGCGCGCCGCTCAATGTCCGGGAAGCGGCGCGCTGGTTTCAGCGTGCCGCTGAACAAGGACACGCCACAGCCTGCTATAATGTTGCCGTGTTTTACGCCAACGGGACGGGGCTTGAACGCGACCTGGATAAGGCCATCCACTGGTACGAGGTTGCCGCGGAAAAAGGCATAACCGCCGCCCAGGTGCAGTTGGGAAAGCTTTACGCCGCCGGCGATGGCGTTGTCCGCGATTGGAAAGCCGCAACGGACTGGCTGGGCAAAGCGGTAGAGAGCGGCGATACAGAGGCGAAGACCGCATTGGCCCTCGTCCACCTTCAGGGCGATGCGACTTCGCGCGACCCGACGCGGGCAGAGGAGTTGCTGCGCCAAGCGGCCGAGGCGGGGCACGCCCCGGCAGCCGTGCAGTTGGGAAATCTCCTGGCTGCCGGTGGCAAGGCACAGGAAGCCATCGGCTGGCACAGCAGAGCTGCCGAGGCAGGCCTCGCCGAGGCGCAGCATATGATCGGGATGCTGCATCTGCACGGTCGTGGGCTACCGGCAAACATCGACAAAGCATTGTCCTGGATCGAGAGGGCGGCGCATGCCGACTACGCGCCAGCGCAATTTCAGCTTGCCGCCATGTACTGCACCGGCCAGGGTGTGCCTCAGGATTTCGCTCAGGCCGTTGCGTGGTACGAACTTGCGGCGCAGCTTGGGCATACGCTGGCACGCTATAACTTGGCCGTGATGCTCTTGAACGGGCAGGGCTGCGTCGCCGACCCGTCGAGCGCGCTGGTGTGGTTTCAGAAGGCCGGCGATCAGGGCATGCCGGAAGCGCAACTTGCGCTCGGCGATGCCTACCGTTTGGGCCGCGGCACCGCGCCGGACGAAGCCATGGCGCGGCGCTGGTACGAGGAGGCGGCCGGTCGCGGCAATCAAGCCGCCGTGGAACGCCTGCGGTCGGCAAGCTGAGGTGCATTGCCTGGACTTACTCTGACAACGTGTTCTGGCCCTCTGTCCCGTGCGGTTCACTACTTTTGTTCGAAATTGACGCCGCGCATGCGATGTCGATACTGGACCGCCGGGCACTCGATCGCCGCAATATTCGGCATCGACATCAAAACCGGCCGCAAGCCGTCGAGTGAGAACTCCAGCATAATGTGGCGGAAGATTTTAAGATTGGTGCGGAAATACCGCCGGAACGCTGACTTCATCGGACCATACTTTGCTGCACAAGCGAAACATCGAAATCCAGCGGACAGTGGACCATGCCACGGAGCAGCCGATCAGATAGTCTCAAGTCTTCCGACCTGACTTCGACTTGGCCTTTACAAGGCGGGTTGAGCGGCGACGCTGACGCATCCGAGTGCAGTCCGCGGACCAAGGCGGTAAGATTCCGCAAAAACAAGGATGTTATTGTAGCGGGCAACCATTACGAAGCCTTGTACCTCAATCATGATGGATGGTTATTCCGTTACAAGATTCTCCATAACGGCAGCCGGCAGATCTTGGATTTTATTTTGCCCGGAGAGATTTTCGGTCTGCAAGCATGTCTGTATAAATACTCCTTGTATTCAGTTGCGACAATCACGGATGCATCGTTATCAGCCATCCCGGCCGACATGATCGATGACGTGTTCGAGCGAAGCCCCGCAGCATCGAAGGCTTTGTTTTGGGCGGCCGTGTGCGAATCCGCCGTTTTGGGGGAACACCTTATCGACGCCGCTCGTCGATCGGCCTACGAGCGAATTGGCCACTTTCTCCTCGAGTTGTTCGCCCGGTTGAACCGGGTGAGTTTAACCAACGGCAGGTCCTTCCATATGCCGCTGACCCAAGAGCTCATCGGCGATGCGCTCGGTCTGACGACAATTCATGTCAATCGCACCCTTCGTTCGCTCCGCCAGGACAAGCTTATTGCCATCGAGGGCAAGAGCGTGACGATCCTTGATTTCGAGGCCCTATCGCTGTTGTCGGACTTCGAGAATTCCTATCTGGCCAAGAATATCCGTGCTCTGCGAAATGACATGAATCCTGCCAAATCAGATGGGCGTGCGCGGCGTAACTGACCACGGCCGGCAGAGATTTTCCCGGTTCAGGGCGGCCACTCGTCAGATTGAGATTGCAATCGGTGCTCCGGCGCAGGAACGGTCAAAGAAGGCAGTAATTTCCAAAAGAGGTAGAGTTGCATTTTGTTCGGCCGCGGCCCAAGTAAGATCGAACATCTAAAGCTGGCGCAGACCTCCGGTTCTCCACAGCGGCTTGTGACGCCGCGGCTACATCTAAAATTGCGTATGAGTTCAAGTATGACGCTCCTTGGCCGCGCTATAGAGCCGCGCTCCCTCACGCATGACTATGGGCAAGCGGGGTTCGCCAAGCGAACGCTCTGCTTTCAAGCCGGGCGAATACGCCATGCTCCAAAACAAGCATCAACACGACAAACATGATGATCCAGGATAATACTTGGGTCATGTTGAATTGTTCGAACCAAAAGAAAAACATATAACCAATGCCGTATTTGAGGCCAAAGGTCTCCGCCAACGCCACGATCTTCCAGGTCACGCCGAACGCGTAGCGGAAGGCGGAAAAAATGTAGGGCATCAGCTGCGGCAGGTAGACTTTGCGAATGAGCAAAGATTTTCGCGCCTTGAAGGTCACCGCCATGTCGATCAAGGACTTATCCATGGCCTTGGCGCCTTCAAATATGTTCACCGCGACATAGGGCGTGACCACGACCATGACGGCAACCAGCCCGCCGGCCTCGCCGTATCCGAACCACATTACCGTGAGGAAGACGATCAGAATTGTGGGCATCGTCAGCATCAAAGGAATCAAGGCCAGCATCGAGCGCTCGAATGTTCGGCTCAACCCCATCGCCAAGCCAATCCCGGTGCCTGCGGCCATGGACGCGGAGAACGCAATGAATATTCGAGCCAAGGTGAGCCCGATGTGGAAATAGGCCAATTCTCCTTCAGGTCCCGGAGTCCTTGAGATCCGTGATGATGGTCTGACCGATAGACAGCGGCCCCGGCAGCACTTGGGGATCGTTCATCAGCTCGGACGCAATCCACCAGAGCAAGAGCAGGACAAGGATCGAGCTGGCTCGCAGGCAGACGCTTGTGAGGCGCGGCGCCATCTAGACTTTCGCCTCCACGACGCTGAAAAATTCGCGCATCAAGGTCTTTTCCAAATCTAAGGTTGCCGCCTCCTCAGGCCTCCGCGGCCTCGGCATATCGATCGGCACACGTTTGAAAATTCGCGCCGGCTTCGTGCTCATCATGTAGATGTAATCCGACAGGATGACCGCCTCCGACAGATCGTGAGTCACGAACAGGATCGTTGGCCTGGCTCGCTCCAAGATCTCCATGAGGTCGAGCCGCATTTTCCTCGCGGTAATGGCGTCGAGATGGCTGAAGGGTTCGTCCATCAAGAGAATGTCGGGTTCAATGGCAAGCGCCCGGGCAATGGCCACGCGCTGCTGCATTCCGCCCGACAGCCGAAGCGGATAGTTTCGCTCTTGCCCCGCGAGCCCGACCATTTTCAGGTGCGTTGCGACCTGGTCCCGCCATCGTGACCGAGGCACCTTCTGCGCCTCGAGAACGAAGTGAATGTTGTCCTGAACGGTCAGCCAGTTGAGCAAGCGGGGGCTCTGGAAGACATAACCGATGCGTGGTTCTGACATGGCCCTGCCCGTTTTCGGATGGATCGTGACGGAGCCGCCGTCATAGGACTCGATGCCGGCAATGATATTCAGCAGTGTCGACTTCCCGCAGCCTGATGGGCCGACCATGCTGACAAATTTGCCCTCATCGACGGTCAGGCTGATGTTATGGAGGACGACAAATTTCTCTTCGGTGCCCGGGGCGGGAAATCTCTTTGTCAGGTTCTCGATTGTAATGGCTGTTGACCCCACCGCAGCCGGCCTCACGGCCTGGGCCAGAATGGCAGGCGCAGTATTAATGCGCTGAGCGCTATGCCTATGGCGCCTGGACATGTTCTTTAGCCTCGTGGCGGCTACCATCCGATCAGGCTGCGGCGTGGGCGGCTGGACCGAGGCCGACCGTGACCGGGAAGAGCGCCACACGCGCTTTTGACCAGAGCAAATTAAATTCGAGCCGGCGCGTCATGTCGCAAATCCATGCCTCCAGGCAAAGACCCGCCGTGCCCAGGGGCGAAAGACCAGCAGATCGATCAAGACCATCACGATCATGAAGCTCACTCCCCAGGCGAGCATCATGTCCACTCTTGTATCCTGGAACCAGTAGATCAACTGTTGGCCGACGCCGCTGCCCGCTCCGAAAGCCTCGGCGACGAGCGCAATCTTCCAAGACAGCGACAGGGCGATCCGCAGCGAGGAAAATATATAGGGCATGAGTTGAGGAATGAGCACCTTGCGGAGCATAAGGAAGCGACTGGCCTTATAGACGCTTCCCATTTCAATCAAACCTTTTTCGACCGCTTTGGTGCCCTCCCATATGTTCATCGCGACAAACGGAACGACAATCAAGACGATGGTAAGAATCGGCGCGGTCCCCGATAATCCAAACCACAAAACGGAAAGGAACGCCCAACAAACCGCTGGAATCGTCAAAAGAACCATGATCCAGCTGTCGAAAAAAATCTCGATGCTGCGCTTCAGCCCCATCAGCAGGCCGAGCGCCGTCCCAACGAGCATCGAAATGACGAAGCCCTCGAATATTCGCGAGAGGGTTTCGCCGACAACGAGATAGGACGCCGGGTTGCTATAGATTAGGATCATGCGATCCAGCAGCACCACCGGTCCCGGGAGAAAGACCGGCAAAAAGAACAGAGATGTTGTTTTCCAAATAAGAAGGACAATCGCAAACGTTATTGCACCGGGTAATATCGGAAGCATCGAACGCGGCAATATCTTATCCAACAATATCGGTCTCGTGGTCTTTTTAGCCCTCATTTTTGCCGCGCTCTGCTTCCACCAGTAGGGCGTATTTGTCTTCGGCGGGGACCTTGCCCAATACGCCGTGCGACTTGGCCATATCCAGAAACTTCCACTCGGCATCGACGACCTTGCGGTCCCAGTGGGCCAAAAACATCTTTTTTGCTGCTAGCTGCTTTTTGTACTCGGCAATTTCGGCAGGTTTCGTTACGCCGGCGAGCGCGCCGTACTTCTTGACGGCGGCGTCGAGATTATCCGGCTGCCGTAGCCAGCGAAATGATTCTTCGGTGGCTTCGGCGAAGTTTTTTGCCCGCTTAGGGTCCTGGTCGACCCAACTCCTCCAGGCGACGATCGGCGCCGCCCACACGATCGGATAACCGGTCTTTTGTTTCCAATAATCGTTAGGAGAAAAGATCGAGCGGAATTTGTCCGGCTCCGATTCCGCTGAAATCGTAAAGGAGCTGATGTTGATCATGGCGTCGACGTCGCCGTTTTCCAATAGCTTGGACAAGGTTGGCGCAGCCAATTGCACTATGTCGGTGTCTTTTACGATATCAAGGCCGTAAGCGTCGATAATGGCTGCCCGTGTCGCTTTGAAGGAGCCGGCGCCCGTCGAGAAGGTTCCGAATTTTTTTCCGCGTAGGTCGGCGACCGTCTTGAAGGGCGAGTCCTTGCGGACAATCACGTCCTGCACCACCGTCAGTCCACCGCCGATAATCACCCAATCCAAACCCTGGTTTATCTTCTCTATGGCGTCGATGCCCGAGTACGTCGTCGCCATGCATTGCTGACTGGGCAGGCCAGCGAGGAAGCCGGCGAATGGCCGCGCATCGATGTCGAGGTCGATGCCGTGCTTACTGAAAACCCCGGCGTCCTTTGCCCCCATATAGTTCAACACGAAGATGCTGTCGCGGGGGACAACGATTTTGACATTCTGCTGGGCAGGCGTGGCTTCGGCGGTCATGCGAGTGCCGATAGCGGCGGTTGTGAGGGAGCCAAGGCCCGCCAGCAACAGGGACCTTCTCGTCGCCATTGACATCCTCCCATTCTTTTCTATTTGAATTGTTAGATTGAAAGCTGCTTAAAAGTAACGCTCCAAATATGCGAGGGTTCCACGCTATCGTCGCATACGCGGCAACGCGCACTAGCACCTTAACATGGATTAATTCCAATGATTAAGGCGTGACATGGCCCCTTGCTTTATTGTGAGCTAAAATAAAGCTGTTGGCAGTCCGTGTGACTCCGGCATAAGCGCTCCATCGGACGCGGCCTTCCGCTTGGGAGAATAGGCCATGTCAACAGACACAATACGCGATGGTCGTACCAGCAGCGTGCACCGCTGGGCCCAGCTGATCCTGGGAATCATCTGCATGGCGAGCGTCGCCAACTTGCAGTATGGGTGGACGCTGTTTGTGCTGCCCATTCAGCATCAATGGGGATGGACCAAAGCCGAGATTCAGGTCGCCTTCACGATCTTCATTCTGCTGGAAACTTGGCTGGTCCCGTTCGAAGGTGCAATTGTCGACCGCATTGGCCCGCGCTGGATGGTGTTGGGCGGCGGCATCGCCACTTTTCTCGCATGGTTCATTGATTCCCAGGCGTCGTCGCTCGGCATGTTGTATCTCGGCGGCGCGGTCGCGGGATTTGCCGGCGGCGCGGTCTACGGCACATGCGTCGGAAACGCGCTCAAGTGGTTTCCCGACAAGCGAGGCCTGTGCGCCGGCCTGACTGCTGCGGGTTTCGGCGCTGGCGCTGCAATAACGATTGCACCGATCCGATCGATGATTGGCTCCAGCGGGTATCAGCACACGTTTCTCGTCTTCGCGATCATCTATGGCGTCATCGTCATCGTGGCGTCCAACTTCATCAGGGCGCCGCGCCAGCAAGACGTCGTGTCGTTGGAGAAGATCAAAGTCCGGCAAGGCACTGAGGATCTGCCGCCGACCCAGGCTCTGCGTTCGCCGATCTTCTGGATCATGTATCTCATGTTCTTTCTGGTCGCGGCGGGCGGTCTGATGTCGGCGGCGCAGCTGGCGCCGATCGCCCACGAACGTGGAATCGCGGATGCATCGATCATCATCTTTGGCATCAGCACGTCCGCTATCGTAGCGGCGCTGACGCTTCACAACATCGCCAATGGCGTCGGACGACCACTCAACGGTTGGATTTCCGATCACATTGGACGCGCCAATATGATGGGAGTAGCCTTCGGAATCGAAGCCATCTGTATCGCGGCCTTCGGGTTTTTCGGTACAACGCCCGTATCCTTTGTGATCACCGACGCCCTGGTGTTCCTGTTCTGGGGCGATATTTTCAGCCTGTTCGCTGCAACGGTGGGCGATGCCTTCGGCCGCAAATACGTCACAGTCAATTACGGCATCATGTACACTGCGAAGGGCGTTGCCTCCTTGCTGGTGCCGTTCGGTAACGTATTGACCCACTTCACCGGCAGTTGGCACGCCGTCTACGCCATCGGTTGTCTCATGAATGTTGCCGCCGCACTGCTCGGCTTCCTGGTGCTGAGACCCATGATCAATTCCAGGCTCAAGTCGCCGGCTGAACTGAGCGCCTCAAGGCCGCCTTTCCAGAATCCTCGAATTCGAAGCGCCGCATAACAACCTCTCGCTCAAATTTGTTTCGGCCGTGGTACCGGGGTTTCTGCTCCTGGCGCAATCGCGGCTGGGGCGACCGCCTTTCTCCCGGAGGCCAACCTGGCAATGCTTGGATTGAACACATTGGACCGCTTTCCGCCTAGATAGAGCCGGTCACAGCTTCCTCACCGTGTTTTTCGCGTCCTGTGAGCCGAGGGCGTATTTCGATCTGCCCGCCGATGCCGTTGCCGGGACTCAAGAGCGCTATTACTGTGATCCGGAGGTCCGAATGACCGGAATGCTGGCCAATATCGGGTGGGACGCCGTCGCGCTACGACTGGCACTTACCGTCGTTGCGGGCCTCTTGATCGGCTACAATCGCACCGAACACGGCAAGGCCGCCGGGTTGCGCACGACGCTGCTGGTTTGCCTCGCCGCTTCCGTCGCCATGATCCAGGTCAACCTGCTGCTGCCGACGGCCGGCCGATCACCAGATTCCTTCGTGATGAACGATCTCATGCGGTTGCCGCTTGGCATCCTGACCGGCGTCGGCTTCATCGGCGGCGGTGCGATCATCCGCCGTGACAACATCATTGTCGGCGTGACTACGGCGGCGACGTTGTGGTACGTCACAGTCATCGGCCTGTGTCTTGGCGGCGGCCAGATCGGACTTGGCGTTACAGCAACCGCCATCGGTCTCATTGCGCTGTGGGCGCTGCAATGGATCGAGTTGCGGCTGCGCCAGCAACGCCGCGCCAGCCTTTGCGTCGAATGGCAAGGCGGCAGCTTGAGCGAGACGACGATTCGCCGCATGCTGGAGGCGGCGGGACTGGTCGTCATCGGAACCCGCCTGACGTTGTCGGACCAGGGAACGCATCGCGAAATCATCTTCAATGTTCTCGAATCCCGCTTTCCCCATGAATCGGAGAGTCCGCCAATTTGTGAAACGCTCGCCGGTGAGGAGGGTGTCGTCAAGCTCGAGTGGAAACGCCAATAGACGATCGCTGCGTTCGGATTTTGCCACTCCAGACCAGAATGCATCGGGACCACCTACCGCTGCGGCCACGACTCACCGTATTTGAGAGTCGCTTGTGATTGCATGGGGAATCAGGGCCGCGCCAGAGCCGATTTGAGCGCCGCAAGAAAGCGAGCTGCTTCACCTCCAGTGACGACTCGGTGATCGAAGGTCAGCGACAAAGGCAGCATGCGGCGGACGATCTGCTGACCGTGATTGGCAACCACGCGCTGCTCAGCGCGACCAGCGCCGATGATTGCCACTTGGGGCGGCACGACGACGAGACTGGCAAAGCGGCCGGCAATCATGCCGAAATTCGACAACGTTATAGTGGCGCCGCGCAACTCCTCCGGCGGAATTGACCGCGCAGCGGCGTCCGCGCGCATACGATCCAATCCGGCGCGCAAATCTGCACTGTCTCGCTCGCCGACATTACGCAGTACCGGCACGATCAGCCCGCCTTCGAGGTCAACAGCGATGCCGAGGTCCACGCGGGTGAGCAAGCGGCGTTGCCCGGCCGCCGAATTGTACCAGCCGTTGAGCGACGGCTCCGCTTTGCAGGCCGCCGCGATGGCTTGCGCCAGCCGGATCGTAATGTCCGCCTCCTTCGACCATGCATCAATGTCGGCCTCATCCGTCACCGTGGTCGGAACCACTTGAGCGTGCGCCACGGCCATGCGCTGCGCCATTGTGCGCCGCATGCCTTTGAGCGGCTCCGCGGGGCCGGCCTCGCTCTGGCTGCGCGCGGCGCGCTCGACGTCGTCACGCGTGATCATTCCGCCCTGACCGCCGCCCTGGATCAGGGCAAGATCGACATCGAGCTTGCGTGCCAGCGCGCGAATCGCAGGAAGCACTTGCAATCCGCGCACGCGCGGCGGCGCCTCCGGTTCGCGGGCTGCCGGTTCACTTTGTTGCACCTCGCCGACGATTGTGCCGGTATCCGCCTCGGCTCCCTCGCTGAATTCGACCAACGTGGCGCCAACTTTGACCAGATCGCCCTTGGCGCCAAACCGCCGCGCCACCGTTCCGCTCCACGGCGACGGTATCTCGACGACGGCCTTATCGGTCTCTACCGACACCAGCGGCTGATTAGCCACCACGTGGTCACCCTCGTTCACCAGCCAAATGACGATCTCGGCCTCGTCGAGACCCTCCCCGAGATCCGGCAAAGCGAACTGGCGCGCCATGAGGTTCACCCTGATTCAGCAAACTTGCAGGCCTTACGGGCAGCAGCGGCGATGCGCGCCACCGACGGCATGTATTGCCGCTCGAGACGCGGTAGCGGAATAACCGTATCGTATCCGGTGACGCGGATCACCGGGGCGAGCAGCGACAACAACCCGCGCTCGGCAATTAGAGCGGCAATCTCGGCGCCGAATCCCCCGGTGCGCGCAGCCTCGTGTACGATGACGCAGCGGCCGGTCTTGGCGACTGAATCAAGGAGGGTCTGTTCGTCATAAGGTTTCAGCGTGGCGAGATCGATCACTTCGGCATCGATGCCGTCGGCGGCAAGCGCGCCGGCGGCTTCCAATGTGTCTTTGATCATCGCTCCCCAGCTGATAAGCGTCACGTCGCGCCCGTCTCGAACAATGAAGGCAACGTCCAACGGCAATGCATCGCCAGTATCCTCGACCTCGCCCTTGACCGCCCGGTAGATGCGTGTCGGCTCAAGGAAAACGACCGGATCGGGATCGCGGATCGCGGCGAGCAGCAAACCGTAGGCGCGTTCCGGCGTCGAGGGAATTACGACGCGCAAGCCGGGAATATGAGCAAGCATGGCCTCGGTCGCTTCCGAATGATGCTCGGGAGCGCGAATGCCGGCGCCATGGGGCGTCCGCAACACCATTGGGCAACTGAGCCGCCCCTGCGTTCGGTTGCGGAGTCTCGACGCATGGTTCACAAGTTGATCGATGCAGGGATAGAGGAATCCCATGAACTGAATCTCGCCGACAGGCTTAAGCCCTTGCGCTGCCATGCCGACGCAAAGCCCGCTGATCAGAGCTTCCGATAGCGGAGTGTCGAAAACGCGCTCGACGCCGAAGCGCTGCTGCAAACCAGCGGTCGCTCGGAATACGCCGCCGTTGACGCCGACATCTTCTCCGAAAACAACCACATCGGGATCATCCGCCAGAGCGCGGGCGAGTGCCAGATTGACCGCATCGACCAGCGTTATATCAGGCATTCTGGTCCTCGATTTCCTTGCGCTGGCCGGCATAGACACTCGGCAGTCTGGCATAGAGATGGTCAAACATCGTTTCCGGCGGACGCGTACCGGTGGTCAGATAACGCGCGATCGCCGCATCTACCCGGTGCTCGCATTCAGCGGAGATTTTCTCCTCCTCCGCCTTATTCCAGCTTATCTGGCTGACGAGATAGTTTCGCAATCGAGCGACCGGATCCTCCTTCCAATGTTGTTGGACCTCCTCTGCGGAGCGATAACGCGACGCATCGTCAGCCGTGGTGTGATCGCCGAGCCGATAGGTGACAGCCTCGATGAGGCGTGGCCCTTCCCCGGCCCGGGCAGCCGCAATCGCCGCATCGGCGGCAGCCCGCACGGCGATGATGTCATTGCCGTCGGTTTGCTCGCCGGAAAAACCCGCGGCGATGGCTTTCTGGGCCAGCGTCTGCGAGGCCGTCTGCCGCTTGAGCGGCACCGAAATCGCCCACTGATTGTTGTTGATCACAAACACGATGGGCAACTTTCCGATACCGGCGAAGTTCATCGCCTCCCACACGTCACCCTTTGAGCTTGCGCCATCGCCAAAGATGCAGACGGCGACCCGGCCTTGCTTGCGGTATCTGAATGCATAGGCTGCGCCGGCCGCATGCGCCGCCTGCGAACCGACGGGAATACAGAGCGGGAAATCCCGCGCCGGCCCAGACCAGCGGTTGCCGCGCTCGTCGCCGCCCCAAAAGAGCAGGATGTCTTCCATGCTCACGCCGCGCCAGAGCAGCGCAGCGTTGTCGCGATAGGACGGAAAGAGCACGTCTTGCTGCTGCATGGCGCTGGCGATACCGAGCGCAACTGCCTCTTGGCCCAGCGATGTGGCATAAGTACCCAGCCGGCCAGTGCGTTGCAGCGCTACGGCCTTCAGGTCGAAGGTGCGCGCGAGCACCATGGCGCGGTACAAGGAAACAACGAGCTCTTTGTTGCCGGCCCAGTCTGGAAGATCATCACGCAAGACAGTACCGTCAGGCGCTAGATAGGTTCGCCGGCGCACCTCAAATCGCGCAATCACCGGAAGGTCTTGGTTGGCCATGGTGTCCTCGCTTGCCGGCTTTGCGATCGCAATGATCGCACCGGTTGGCTCGATGGGGAAGGTCAGTCCGCCATCTTGGGCGATTCCAGACGCTGTCCCCTCGCGGCTGACATAGGACGTTCAGCAGCGAGCCATCCGCAAAGGCTTAACCTGATTTCGGGGTGGTTTGTTTCCGCGGCGAACCAGCAATCCATTTTTGGCGGATGCCACTTTCGCCGCCTGTGCGGATGTAAGCCAGCCGCCCGCTGGCGATCCGATCAACGGTTGCCTACATCACTGCCAAGATCACATTTATCTTCATCGGGATCGCGCAGATGTGCGCTGCAGCAAAGACGACAACTCGAGCGCCGACTGTTGCGATTGCAGTCGCATGCGGAGCCGGCGCGCTTGATCGGGGATGCAGCGGCGGAGCGGGTGCATTCCGGCGGTATTGGGAGCGCAATACTGGCTCAAGGCGTCCGCGGCTTATCTGGGAATCAATGCCCGAAGATTTATCCGGAGATGGCGCTACATCAATCGCAGTCATCGCCCGAGCCAGCCGCTGGCTCGCCGAAACCACCTCCCGACTGGCGCAAAGCCGCAGACGCTTTCTTGTGATTGGGGGTGATCACTCCTGCGCGATCGGCACCTGGAGCGGCGCATCAGATGGCTTGCGGCGCTCCGGGCCGCTCGGACTGATCTGGATCGATGCTCATATGGACATGCACGTGCCCGAGACGACGCCGAGCGGCGCCATCAACGGCATGGCGGTCGCCGCGCTGCTCGGCCATGGCACGCCCGAATTAACTGCGCTGTCCCGCGGTCAAGGCGCAATCTCGCCTCGCCACCTCTGCCTCCTGGGAGCGCGCAGCTTCGAGCCGGAAGAACCTGCGTTTGCTAGACGGCACGGCGTGCGCGTTATCGCAATGAACGAACTCGCTCGGCGTGGCATCCAAGATTCATGCGCTGAAGCGCTTGCTATTGCCGCTTGCGGCGTTGCTGGCTACGGCGTATCGCTCGATCTCGACGTATTCGATCCGGCGGATGCGCCGGGCGTCGGCACGCCCGCGCCGGGCGGCATCCGCCCCAGCGAATTTCTCGATGCCTGGGCCGGCTTGACCGGCAGCTCCCTGTGCGTGGGGTTTGAGATTGTCGAATACAATCCGCATCGCGACCGGGCGGCCCGGACGGCACGATTGATCAGCACGCTTGTCGCGGCAAGCGTCCGCGAGGAGAGGCTGCAATGGGCCGGCTGAGCAGCCTGGAGTCTCGGTACGGCGCACCGAACTATAGGCCGTTGCCGGTCACGCTCGTTCGCGGCGATGGAGTCTATGTCTGGGACGAAGACGGCCGCCGCTACCTTGACATGATGGGCGCGTATTCGGCCGTCAGTTTCGGCCATTGCCATCCGCGCTTGGTCGAGGCGATGACGCAACAAGCCCGGCGGCTCGACACGGTGTCTCGCGCGTATTTTACCGATCGTCTCGGGCCGTTTTTGGCGCGTGCCTGCGAACTCACCGGCATGGACGCCGCGCTGCCGGCAAGCGGCGGCGCCGAAGCGGTCGAAACCGCGCTCAAGGCGGCGCGCAAATGGGCCTACAAGGTGAAGGGCGTACCCCATGACCGCGCTGAGATCATTGCGGCGGAAGGTAATTTCCATGGCCGCACAATCACGATCGTCGGCTTCTCTTCCATTGCGCAATATCGCGACGGATTTGGTCCGTTTCCTCCGGGATTCAAGCTCGTGCCATTCGGCGACGCCGCCGCGCTCGAGGCTGCCATTACTCCTTGCACAGCGGCGTTCTTGATCGAGCCGATCCAGGGCGAAGGCGGGATTAACGTGCCACCCGTCGGCTATCTTGCAGAGGCCGCGCGTATCTGCCGTGCCCGCGGCGTGCTTCTGATCTGCGACGAGGTACAGTGCGGGCTTGGGCGGACCGGATATCTACTCGCCTGCCAACACGATAATGTCAGGCCCGATGGTGTGATTCTCGGCAAGGCGCTCGGCGGTGGCCTCGTTCCGGTCTCGCTATTTCTCGCTCGCCGCGAGGTCATGGACGTATTCGAGCCTGGCGACCACGGCAGCACATTTGGCGGTAATCCGATCGCAGCGGCGATCGGGCTGGCGGCGCTCGATACCCTCATCGAGGAGCGGTTGGTGGAGCGGGTCGCTTCGCTCGGTCCGCACTTGCTGTCGCGCCTTGCCGCGATCAAAAATCCTCTGGTGTGCGAAGTGCGCGGCCGAGGATTGTTTGCCGGTATTGAACTGGATGCGAGGAAGATTCAGGCTGGTTTTATGGCTGAACGGCTGTTGCGCGCCGGGATCCTGACCAAAGATACCCACCGGAACACCATTCGCATGGCGCCTCCGTTCGTCATCGAACAAACAGAAATCGATTGGGCCGTTGATCGAATTGAGAGCGTGCTCGAAGAGGTGTCCGAAGGTGTCGCCGAGCCGCTCGCCTCGGCCTGATCGATACGCGCGCCGCATCAGTCGATGTCGAAACGGACGCCTTGAGCGAGCGGGAGCTCATTGCCGAAATTTATGGTGCTGGTGACGCGGCGCATATAGCTCTTCCATGCATCGGAGCCAGCCTCGCGGCCGCCGCCGGTCTCTTTCTCGCCGCCAAAAGCGCCACCGATCTCGGCGCCCGACGGTCCAATATTGACGTTGACAATCCCGCAATCGGAGCCTGCCACCGATAAAAATTGTTCGACCTCGCGCACATCGTTGGAAAAGATCGACGAGGCAAGTCCCTGCGGCACACCGTTGTGGAGCGCCAACGCTTCATCAAAGTCGCTGTATGGCATCACATAAAGCAGCGGCGCGAACGTTTCGTGCAGCACGGGTCCAATCTGCTCCGCTATCTCGACCAGGGCCGGCCGCACATAGTAGGCGGCCGGATAACGTTCGGAGTGGCAGCGCTCGCCGCCGGTGATTTTTCCGCCCAGCGCGCGCACTTGCGCCAATGTTGTCTGCATCGCGGAAAAAGCCGCCTCGTTGATCAGCGGGCCGACCAGGACGGAATCATCTTCAAGAGGGTCGCCGACGCGCGCCATTGCGTACACCTGCTTCAGTCGCTCAACCAGGGATGTATAGACTTGGCGGTGCACGAACAGCCGGCGCAGTGTAGTGCAGCGCTGGCCGGCAGTGCCGATGGCGGCAAAGGCAATTGCGCGCAGCGCAAGCTCAAGGTCGGCCGAGGGACAAATCACAGCCGCGTTGTTGCCGCCGAGTTCGAGGATCGCCCGCGCAAAGCGCTGCGCGAGCCGCGGGCCAGCGTTGCGGCCCATCGCGGTCGAGCCGGTCGCTGACACGAGCGGCACGCGCGGGTCGTCGGTCAGCGCGACTGCGGTGTCACGGTCGCCGATAAGGACCGTAGACAACCCCGCGGGAGCACCGCCGAACTTTTCGGCGGCGCGCGCCAACAGCGCCTGCACGGCGAGCGCGGTCAGCGGCGACTTCTCCGATGGCTTCCAGACGACCGAATCGCCGCAAACCAACGCCAGCGCTGCATTCCAGGACCACACCGCGACCGGAAAATTGAATGTAGTGATCACCCCGACCGGACCCAGCGGGTGCCATTGCTCCATCATGCGATGTGCAGGACGCTCGCTCGCGATCGTAAAACCATAGAGCTGGCGCGAGAGGCCGACTGCGAAATCGCAGATATCGATCATCTCCTGCACTTCGCCGCGGCCTTCCGCGGCAATCTTGCCGGTTTCTATCGTAACCAATCGGCCGAGCTCGTCTTTGGCGGCGCGCAACTCCGAGCCCAAGAGCCGAACCAACTCGCCGCGGCGCGGCGCCGGCACCAAGCGCCATGCCTTGAATGCGCGCGCAGCGCTATCGATAGCCTTGTTGATTGCAGCGGCATCGGCATCTTGCACATTGGCAATCGCCTCGCCGGTCACTGGAGAACGCACGAACTCGGGCACCCTCCCGATACACGCGGTGAGCAACGCCAAGCCGCTGAAGAATCGACTCAGTTTCTTGCGCGAGACGAGATGGTGGGTTTCCGCCCAAAGAAGGACCTCCGAAGAATGGCCCAAGAGCAGGTTCCGAAAGATTAGGCCAACGGCGTGCGCCGGTGAAAGTGGAGCTTCGAGCTCCTTCGCGATAATTTGCCGCGTTAGGCTTGCTTTCCTGAAGAACGCCAGTTTCCGGGTGGGCCTATTTCAGCCAGTTATGCTGCCAAGTCAAAGATTTGTCGGCGTTCCACACCTCGTGGGGGGATATTCGTGCGCGGTTGCCTGCGCTCATCCGACAACGGATTCGGCGTAATGGTCTGGCATTGCTGCGGCCTTCCTCGGTCACGCCGCCCGGCCGAGCCGAGCCATCTCGCGCATCACCAGCTCGCGATAAAGGCCGTCGCGGCGCATCAGGAGGTCCGGCGCACCGTCCTGCACGACGTTGCCGGACTGCAGCACGACGATGCGGTCGAAATTGCGCACCGTCGAGAGCCGGTGCGCGATGGCGATGACGGTGCGGCCGCGCATCAGGCGGCCCAAGCGCTTCGCGGATCGCCTCCTCCGATTCGCTGTCGAGCGCGGAAGTCGCTTCGTCGAGCAGCAGCAGCGGCGCGTCCTTGAGGAACGCGCGCGCGATGGCGATGCGCTGACGTTGGCCGCCCGACAGCTTGACGCCGCGCTCGCCGACGATCGTGCGCATGCCGTCCGGCAAATCCTCGATGAAGTCGCAGCGCGCGGCCATGGCCGCTTCGAGCACCTCGTCCTCGGTTGCGTCCGGTCTGCCGTAGCGGATGTTCTCCAGTGACGGAGCGGTGGAACATCGAGATGTCCTGCGGCACGATGGCGATGGCTGCGCGCAGACTCTCCTGGGTGACGCGCGTGATATCCTGGCCGTCGATCAGGATGCGGCCCGCCGTGACGTCGTAGAATCGCTGCAGCAGCGCAAACAGCGTCGACTTGCCGCCGCCGGAACGGCCGACCAGCCCGACGCGCTCGCCCGGCCGGAAGCTGACATTGAGGTCCTTGAAGATCTGCTGTCCGTCAGCTGTAGCGGAAATCGACATGCTCGAACTTCACGCTGGCGCCGCGATGGGCGAGGGGCGCCGCCTCGGGATGATCGCGCAGCTCATGGGGCGCCAGCAGTGTCGCGACCGCCTCGGACAGGCGGGCGATGTGCTGGGTGATATCGACCAGCGCCACCGCGAGGTCGCGGGTCGCCTGCAGCACCGAGATGCTGAGCGTACAGGCCAGAACGACGTCGCCGGTGGTGGCCTCGCCTTGGGCCCACAGCATGATCGCCCAGGCGAGCAGGCAGAGCGTCAATATGATGGTCACGACGGCGTGAACGATGCGAAGCTTCTCGAGGTAGAGCAGGCTGCGCCGCCGCGCGTCCATCTCGCGATCGACCGTCGCGTCGAACCGGCGATGTTCGCGCCCCAGGCCGCAAAATGCGCGCACCAGCGGCATGTTGCCGACGACGTCGACCATTTCGCCGTCGACCGCCGCTGCTTTGTTGGCAAAGTCATGATGCAGCGGCCGGCCCGCGGCCGCCAAGCGGAACATGATCATGACCATGATGCCGGCGACGAGGGTAAGGGCGGCGGCCATCGACGAGCTGATCGTGCAAACGAGGACGATCGCCGCGATGGTCGCCGCGCATGGCGGCATCACGTTCCACACGAACATGTTCTCGGCGGTGAAAATCGCGTTCGAGGTGGCGGTCACGCGGCTTGTCAGCGTGCCGGGCAGGCGATCGGCAAAATATGCTGGGCGAATGTCCCGTGAGGTGCCGGAACAGGTCACGCCGGAGATCTCCGGTCACGCCGACGAAGGCGAAATTTGCGATCCAGCTCGCGACGCGCCACAGCAGATTATCCGCCGCGATCAGCGAGCCGAGGATGACGAATGCGGCCCACACACTCGCACTTGCGCCGCTCGACAGAGCGTCGACCAGAAACTTGACGCCGTATTGCGTGCCGACCGAACAAGTGACTGCCGCTAGCACCGCGGTAAGGATGATCGTATGGGAAACGGGCCGCAGCCGGATATATCGGAGGATGAAGGCAAGCGGGCGGTTGGAGTAGCCACTAAGATAGTCCATGCGTGCTAGGCCTCTATGAATGCTGCCGACCCCTCATGAAGGCCCGCGTACAGCATCACAACGCCGAGACCTCAAAAATTATCCGTATTCGTTCATGACATTTCGTTTCATGACATTTCGCCTCGCTTCCTAACAATTTGTTCATCGCGGGCGTTTGCGAATGCGCAGGCCACCGCAACAAACAATGCGTTCCAGGAACTTGTCCATGGCTTTTCTATGTTTGGACGACGCAGGCAAGGCGGACCAGAGATTCCAATCCGTTTTGGCTATTTAGGTTTACGCTGCACAGCCGAAGAAGTTCCCTGCAATGCAAAAAATAAGATGGTTGCCCGCGTTGAATATATTTGGCTCGATCTTCGTTCTCGGTTCTAAGCCGGGGAACTCACGGATAACCAAGGTCCGTTCAGGAGATAATCAAGGTCCCGTTCAGGAAAGGTCAAACCGATGCATATTGCGCAAATCGCCCCGCTGACGGAGGCGATCCCGCCCAAGCTTTATGGCGGAACCGAACGGGTCGTATCATGGCTGACCGAGGAGTTGATTGCGCTCGGCCACGAGGTGACGCTGTTTGCGAGCGGCGATTCGATCACATCGGCGCGGCTCGAGGCGGTGTGGCCGCGGGCCTTGCGGCTTGACGGCGCGGTGCGCGATCCCAATGCGCTGCACATGCTGATGCTGGAACGGGTTTATCAGCGCGCTGACGAATTCGACTTCCTGCATTTCCATCTCGATTATTACCCGTTTTCGCTTTTTTCGCGTCAGCCGACCCCATTTACGACGACGTTGCACGGCCGGCTCGACCTGCCCGAACACCAGCCGGTCTTCGACACTTTTAATACGGTGCCGGTCGTTTCGATTTCCAACGCGCAGCGTCGGCCGCTGCCGCAGGCGCGGTGGGTGCGCACGGTCCATCATGGCTTGCCGGAGCAGCTGTTGACGCCGAAGCCGATCAAGCCGAGTTACTTCGCATTCCTCGGCCGCATCGCACCGGAAAAAGGCGTCGATCGCGCCATTCGTATCGCCGAGCATTGTGGCGTGCCGCTGAAGGTCGCGGCAAAAGTCGACCGCGTCGACCAGGATTATTTCGACGAGAAAATCCAGCCGATGATGAAACAGGGAAGCGTCGAGTTCATCGGCGAGATCGCCGACAAGGACAAATCCGAATTTCTGAGCGGCGCTATCGTGCTGCTTGTCCCGATCGATTGGCCGGAACCGTTTGGTTTGGTGATGATCGAAGCGATGGCCTGCGGCACGCCCGTTATTGCTTTCAACCGTGGCTCGGTTCCGGAAGTGATCGACGACGGAGTTACGGGTTTTGTCGTCGAGGACGAGACCGGCGCGATCGGCGCGGTCGACCGTCTGGGACATTTGTCCCGCCAAATAATCCGGCAACGCTTCGAGGAGCGCTTCACCGCGCGCCGCATGGCGCAGGAGTATCTCACCGTCTATCGCAGCCTGATGGACAACGTCATGCCGCACCTCCGGCTGGTCACGGACGACGCGCCGGCGTTGTAGATCGCCTGTGGGGCTGGGTTGCATGGCACCGTGAGGATTGTAGTCCTTTCGCAAGATGGGTTTGCCAAGCTCAATCCGTCCTACGATTTTCCTCCAACTGCTCAGCAGGCCGGGTTTCCGGCATCAGCAGCCACAGCACCGTCAAGCCGGCGAACGCGATCGAGGCCAAGCCGGCGAAGGCCGCAGGGCTGCCGAAGCGATCGGTGACGTAGCCGGCGAGCGTCGCGCTGAGCGAGGCGCCAATGCCGGTCGCCGTACCGACGATGCCTTGGCCGAGATTGAAACGGCCGGTGCCGCGCGTGACGTCGGCGACGATAAGCGGCACCATCACGGCAAACACCGCGGCGGTGACGCCGTCGAGGAGTTGTACGACGACGAGCAATTCCGGATTTGTCACCGAGGCAAAGAGAATCCCGCGGATCGGCAAGGCGGCAAAACCGATCAGCAGCAACGGGCGTCGCCCCCAAACCTGAGCACGGCTTCCGACCCACGGCGAGAACGTCGCGACCAGAAGCTGCGGCACCACGATGCAAGCGGCGATCATGACCGTCGCCCATTGGCTCGATCGCATGGTCAAGACGCTGCCCATCAGCGGCAGCATCGCGGCGTTGGCGAGGTGAAACAGCAGGAGACAGCCGGCGAAAATCAGGAGCGGGCGGTTTTGCATCAGCTCGCCCGGCTTCACCCGCGGCTTGTTTGATCGCCGTCGCGGCGTCGCGCCGTGGGCCCGCTCGGGATCGATCTCGCGCGCGGATATGGTTCGCAGGGCCAGCAGTGCGGGCCCGAGCAGCAGCACGGTAACGATGAAGACGGCGCGCGCCGACAATAGATAGCCGCAAGCTCCCATTGCGGCTGCAGCGAGGCCGTTGCCGATAGAGGCAAAGCGGGCGTTGCGGCCCAGCCGCGCGCCGATCGCCGCATGGCCAACCAGGCCGAGGCTGATCGCGGCAATAGCCGGTCCGAGCGCGCAACTCGCCAGCGCATGCAGCACCGCCGCTGACAGCACCATCGGGAAGACCGGCAATATGGCATACGTCAAAGCGCGACGCAGATCGCCGCGATGGCGATGCCGCCGACCAGCCGTTCGGAGCGCGCGGCATCGACCAGCGCGCCCCCCGGCATCTGGCCGATCAAGGAGACGAAGCCGGCAGCAGACAGCACCAGACCGATATCGATCTGCGTCCATTTCTGCGCGGTGAGATAGACCGAAACGAACGGGCCGAAACCGGTCTGCACATCGGCGACAAAGAAGATGAACCAATCGAGCCCGCGCAGGCTCGCGCGCGAGGGCGGCACCGGCGGTTCGCTTCCGTTCGGCTGTTCAGGCGTCGGCCGGTCGTGATCGCCAGCGAGTTCGCCGCTCGGCTCCGATCCGTCGCTCAAGCAGCGTGGTGGATTCGCACGCAGGATACACCCCTCCAGCACTCGCTTGTCGTTTTGAGCATGATCCCTGCCGAAAGCCGAGCTCCCGCTTTTCGGGATCATGCTTCATTCGAAGGGCAGCGGTTCGAGCTTGCCAAGCGCTCCCAGAACAACGATGGGCTTGCCATCATGATATTCCGGCGCTGCTTTCACCTGATCGCGGGTCAATTCGAGAGTGATCCGCGTGCCGGACTTGCCCGGCGGGGGAAAATGCAGCGCATTCCAATCCACCGCGATCGTGCGGCTGCCGACACCAAGGAAACCTCCAAAATCGATGATCGCGGCGCGCACCTGCCCGCTGCGGTCCACAAGCACGTCGACGATCCGGCCCATGTTCTCATCCGCGGCGCTACGCACCTCGCGGCCGAGAATGCCCTCAACTTCGTGGTTGTTGAGGATCGTCACCTCCGGTGTCGCCAGCGGAGGCTTGGCGCGCTGCTCGGTCGAGGCCGGCCCCGGCGGCGCCGTTGCATCATCGGATTGCGCCGCATTGATGGTGACCATCAGCGCCCACAGGGCCAAGGCCGCCGCGACCAGCGTCGAATGATTGCCGCGCATCCTACCTCCAACTTGGAACTCATTCCACCAAGCCGAGGCGGCGCTCCAGGTTCCAAATTCGTTCGAGTTCCGTGTTCGCACGGGTTCCGCTTGCGACGGCCGCGCTTGGCGGCATTGCCGACCCGGACGTGTCAGGAGGAATAAACGATGGAAACGCGGATATTGCCGCTGATACGCGGTGTATCGAGCGAGACTGTATCGTTATGGCGGCGCACCCTGAGGTCCACGCTGGAGGGGCCGAGTTGCAGGTTGCGCAGAATGACCTCATCAAGGAAAGTCGGCAGGCGCGGATTGCGCAGCCGGATTTCGCATTTCCACGGGTCGAATTGAAGGCCGAGCGAGGCTTCGAGCAGCGTAAAGGGCGTGGCGCTCGCCCAAGCTTGCGGCGAGCACGCCACCGGATAGAGCGTTGGGCCATGCCCATGTTTGCGCTGAAAGCCGCAGAACAGTTCGGGCAGCCTTTTTAACTCCATGTAATTGGCGGCGCTGAACAAACCGCCGAACAAAGTCTCGATCGCTCGCTTACATTGGTAACGCGCCAGACCGAGCGCGATGAGCGCGTTGTCGTGCGGCCAGACCGAACCGTTATGGTACGACATCGGATTGTACCGGGCTTCGCTATTCGCCACAGTGCGGATGCCCCAGCCAGAGAAGAAGCGCGGCTGCATCAGTCCCTCGGCCACCAATGCGGCGCGGTCGGCAGCAGCAATGCCGGTAAACAGCACCTGCCCAGCATTCGATGTGCGCACCCGGCAAGGGTTTTTGGCGCCGTCGAGCGCGAGCGCATAGGTTTCGATTTCCGGGCACCAGAACGCGGCCTCAAACCGCTCGGCGAGACGCCGCGCTTCGTTGTCGAGCTTGTCCGCCTCAGCTTCGCGCTGCAGCCGCCGGGCGCAGCGCGCAGCCATGGATTTGGCGGCGTAGACATAACCTTGCACTTCGGCGAGCGCGATCGCGCCCTGGGCCAAACTGCCGTCGGCATGGAAGATCGCGTCGTAGGAATCCTTCCAGCCTTGGTTTTGCAGTCCTTGCTCGCTGGCGCGCTCGTATTCGACGAAGCCGTCGCCGTCCGGATCGCCCGGACCGTCGATCCATTTCAATCCCGCCTCGATCGACGGCCATAAAGCGGCAATCGATTCCATGTCGCCGCTGCGCTCCGCGTAAAGTCCGGCGAGCAAGACGAACAGTGGGGTGGAATCGACGCTGCCGTAGTACAGGCCGAACGGCACCTCACGCAGCGCCGCCATCTCGCCACCGCGCATCTCATGCAGGATTTTTCCCGGCTGGGCGTCGGCAAGGGGATCGTTGGTCTTGGCCTGGTAGGCGGCTAGCCGGCGCAGCACGCCCAACGCCACTTCGGGACTCCACCACAGCATCTGCAGCGCCGTGATGAGACCGTCGCGGCCGAACGTCGTCGAATACCAGGGAATGCCGGCATAGGGATAGCGGCCTTGCGGCGTATCCGTCATCAGCATCGCGAGATCGGCGGCGGACCGGCACAGGATCTCATTGAAACGCGTATTCGACGTTTCGACCGACGTGCGGCTGCGCGTCGATGCGTGCAGTTCCCGGCGCGCCGCGATGAGGCCGCGTAGAAACGGCAGCGGACCTGGCTGATCTTGATCACAGCCTATGGCGAGAAAGATCGGCTGCATCGCTCCCGGCGCCAGATGGAGATCGTAGACGGCGATGTCGGTCTCGAGCCTTTGCGGCGCCGGATCGAACGTCAGCGTGGTGCGGCGCACCTTGGCGTCGAGCCCGCAGTAGCTCAGCAAGACCTGGTTGGCCCCCGCAAGTTTCGCCGTGGCAGCGCCACGATGCTCGCGGTGCAAGCCTCGGACCTCGAACAAGTCGGCGAAGTCGTTCTCGAACAAAATCGAGAGGCGCAAATCAATCGCGCTATCGCCGTAATTGCGCACGGCGAGCCGCTGATACGCCGTGCCGCGCCACAAAAAGATCGTGCGCAGAATGTGGACGGTGTCTTTTTCCAGATCGATGCGCTGGTCGGACATCAGATCGGGATTGGTCAAATCGACAAAATAGGCTGAGTTGTCGTCCCGCATGTTGGAGCCGAGAAGCAGCGGCTGCATCTCGTTCACCAACAATTCCAAGCGTGAGAGATATCGCGTGTCCCGATGGAACAGCCCGGCGGAGCCGCGGGAAGACGCTCCAATATCGCCGCGGTTGTCGAGGACGACGAAGCTGTCGCCATATTTGAGCGTATGTGATGGCCCGGCAGGTTGCGAGGCGGTGATGGTGAACGACGTCTCGGGGGGCGCCTCGACGTGCAATGGTTTAGCGGCAGCCTTAGGGGCCATCAGTTATTTCTTGGCTTTTTGAATGCTTGTCGACTTCAATCGTTACTGCCGCAACTCCTGTTGTGCATCAGGTACAACCCGTCCGTCCAGCGAATCGCCAAGCATTTTTGCCGGCATTGGCGACGGTTTTGTGGCTTTCACGGCCTGGCGTGGATGATATCGACAACACGCATCCTGATCGGGTCGACGACCACGATGTCATCTGCCACGACCGTGTACTTCAGATGTTCCGCCAAGGGGTTTTCGGCCGATGCCTGATCCGGCAGCTCACGCAGATCGACCGACGGCGGCACCGTAGCGCCGATAGCCACTGGAACCGTAGTGCCGGATGAGCGCACTCTCGCCCGCGTAGCCGCATTGTAAATTGCGTTCCGCTGCGCCGTGGTGAGCGCCAGATTTTGTGACACGGCGCCATCCGGCGTGATCATCTCGTCGGGGCCGATTGATTGGGCGAGGGCGCCGCCGGCGCCCAAAAATACTGCAACTGTAATAATGGCTGGGAGGCGGATGCGGCCGATCATGCGACACTCCTTTTGAAGCGAACGCGCGACCGCCTGATTTGGTTCGTTAAGAAAATGCTGCACCGCACCTGACCCCCGTCTTCGCGGGAGGGGCCGATCGAGGGCTGGTTCGTCGACGCTTCGGGCCGTGGATAGTGGTCGCAATCGGCGGTAAGAAATCGTCACCTGGGCTCTGGTATAATGTATTACAGTACGATATTCTTCCCTCCGTTAACCGTCTCGGTAGCCGTTCGAGCGTCTTTATTATGTCCTCTGGTGCGCCTCGCTTTTCCGTTCCCACAAGCCATGTCGAGGCAGCCGCGCGCCCGCGGTTGGAGCCGATCGACACTTCCTTCAGCTTCAAGAACAAGGCCTATGCCGCGCTCAAGGCGGTGATCGTCCGCATGGATGTGTATGGCAGCCGTGAGGAGATCCGGCTCGACGAGCGCAGCCTGGCCCAGGATTTCGGCATCAGCCGGACGCCGGTGCGCGAGGCGATGGCGCAGCTCGAGCGCGAAGGCTTTGTGCGCTCGGTGCCGCGCCGCGGCGTCTACGTGGTGCGCAAGACCCGGCGCGAAGTGATCGAGCTGATCACGGCGTGGGCCGCGCTCGAAAGCATGGCGGCGCGCTTGATCACTGAAAACGCCGGCGACGACGAGATCGCCTCGCTGCGGCGCATGTTCGCGACCTTCGAAAACGGCGAGCTGCGCGCGCATCTCGACGAATACTCCGAGGTCAACATCGAATTCCACCAGACCATCATTCGTCTCAGCCGCAACGGCGTGCTCATCAATCTCGCGGAGAATCTGTTCACCCATATGCGGATGATCCGGAGAAAGACGATCGGCGAAAAGGATCGCGCCGACCGCTCGATCCGCGATCACATGCACATCATTGAAGCATTGGAGGCCCGCGACACGGCGCGCGCCGAGACGCTGGTGCGCGATCACGCGCTCGGTCTCGCCGAGCACGTGGCGAAATACGCTGATTATCTGGATTGAGACGTGAACACGAGAACAAATATCCTTTCGTCATTGCCGGGCTTGACCCGGCAATCCATACCGCCGCGGAGCAAGCGGCGGATCAGCATGGATGCCCGGATCAAGCCCGGACATGACGAGCTTGAAAAGGGAGCCGCACATGGCTGAAGCAGCAGTGACAGAGAAACGCGAAACCGCAAATACGGCCGAAGCAGAGCAGAATTTGACGGATGGCTTTCACCTCGTGATCGAAGCGCTCAAGCTCAATGGCATCAACACGATCTACGGTGTGCCCGGCATCCCGATCACGGACTTCGGCCGCCTGGCGCAGGCGGCAGGCATCCGCGTCATCTCGTTCCGGCATGAGCAGAATGCGGGCAATGCAGCCGCCATCGCCGGCTTCCTGACGAAAAAGCCCGGCATCTGCCTCACGGTGTCGGCGCCCGGCTTTCTCAATGGACTGACGGCGCTCGCCAATGCGACGACCAACTGCTTTCCGATGATCCTGATCAGCGGCTCGTCCGAGCGCGAGATCGTCGACCTGCAGCAGGGTGACTACGAAGAGATGGACCAGTTGGCGATTGCCAAGCCGTTGTGCAAGGCGGCCTTCCGCGTGCTGCATGCCGCAGACATCGGCATTGGCGTGGCGCGCGCCATCCGCGCCGCTGTGTCCGGCCGTCCCGGCGGCGTCTATCTCGACCTGCCGGCCAAGCTTTTCTCTCAGGTGATGGACGCGGAGGCAGGGGTCAAGTCACTCGTCAAGGTCATCGACCCGGCGCCGGCGCAGCTTCCCGCTCCGGCCGCGGTAAAGCGCGCGCTCGATGTCCTGAAAGGCGCCAAGCGCCCCTTGATCATCCTCGGCAAAGGCGCGGCCTACGCGCAGGCCGATGACGCTATCCGCGCGTTCGTCGAAAAGAGCGGCGTTCCATTCTTACCGATGAGCATGGGCAAGGGTTTGCTACCGGACACGCATCCGCAGTGCGCCGGTGCGGCGCGCTCGACGGTCTTAAAGAACTCCGACGTCGTGATGCTGATCGGCGCGCGCCTGAACTGGCTGTTGTCACACGGCAAGGGCAAGACCTGGGGTGAGCCCCACGCGAAGAAATTCATTCAGATCGACATCGAGCCCAAGGAAATGGACAGCAATGTCGAGATCGTCGCGCCGCTGGTCGGCGACATCGGCTCTTGCGTATCCGCGCTTCTCGATGGCATCGATGGCAAGTGGCCGGCTCCGCCGGCCGACTGGATCAGCGCCATCAAATCGAAAAGAGAAGACAACATCGCCAAGATGGCGCCGAGGCTGATGAAGAATTCGGCGCCGATGGATTACCATGGGGCGCTTGGTGCGCTGCGGACCATCGTCATGGAGCGGCCGGACGCCATCCTCGTCAACGAAGGCGCCAACACGCTCGATCTCGCGCGCGGCATCATTGACATGTACGAGCCGCGCAAACGCCTCGATGTCGGTACCTGGGGCGTCATGGGTATCGGCATGGGCTTTGCCATCGGGGCAGCGATCGAGACCGGCAAACCGGTGCTCGCGGTCGAAGGCGACAGCGCCTTCGGCTTTTCCGGCATGGAAGTTGAGACGATCTGCCGGTACAAGCTGCCGGTCTGCGTCGTCGTCTTCAACAACAACGGCATCTATCGCGGAACCGACGTCAATTCCGCTGGCGCGGACCCGGCGACGACCGTCTTCGTCAAGAATTCGCGTTACGACAAGATGATGGAGGCATTCGGCGGCGTTGGCGTCAATGCGACGACGCCGGACGACCTGAAGCGCGCCGTGAACGCGGCCATGGACTCCGGCAAGCCGACCCTCATCAACGCGGTGATCGACCCGGCGGCCGGCAGCGAGAGCGGCCGCATCGGCAACCTCAACCCGCAAAGCGTCCTTCGCAAGAAGTAGAGGAGCGTGCAAATGGACGGCGTATACGAAATGCCGCTCGTCCCCGCGAAAGCGGGGACCTGGCGCAAGATGAAAACTGGATGCCCGCTTCCGCGGGCATGAGCGGAATAAAGGAGATCCCGATGGCAACGCGTAAGAGAGCAGCCAAAGCAAAATCCAAGGCGGTGGCGAAGAAAGCCGCCAAGAAGGTCGTCAAGCTGAAAGCAAAAAAAACGACGGCGAAAGCGGCGGCGCGCAACGGCCATCCGCGGCCGTCATCAAAGCCTTGGGGGCAGGCGGGCAGGGCGCTCGAAGGCGTTAAAATTCTCGACTTCACCCACGTGCAGTCCGGACCGACCTGTACGCAACTCCTCGCCTATATGGGTGCCGACGTGATCAAGGTGGAGCGGCCGGGTATCGGCGATGTCACGCGCGGCCAATTGCGCGACGTCAAGGGCGCCGACAGCCTCTACTTCACCATGCTCAACGGCAGCAAGCGCTCGATCACCATCGACAGCAAGCATGCCAAGGGCAAGGAAATCCTCGACCGGCTGGTGAAGCAATGCGACGTATTGGTGGAGAATTTCGCGCCGGGCGCGCTCGACCGCATGGGGCTGACCTGGGAGCACATCCATAAGCTCAATTCGCGGATGATCGTCGCCTCCGTAAAGGGCTTTGGGCCTGGTCCATATGAGGACTGCAAGGTCTACGAAAACGTGGCGCAATGCGCCGGCGGGTCGGCCTCGACCACCGGCTTCCGCGACGGTCCGCCGCTCGTCACCGGCGCGCAGATCGGCGACAGCGGCACCGGTCTTCATCTCGCGCTCGGCATCGTCGCCGCGCTCTACCAGCGTATCCGCACCGGGCGCGGCCAGAAAGTGCTATGCGCCATGCAGGACGGCGTACTCAATCTCGCGCGCGTCAAGCTGCGCGACCAGCAGCGCCTCAAGCACGGTCCGCTCACCGAATACAGCCAGTACGGCGAAGGTGTTCCGTTCGGCAGGGCGACCCCTCGCGCCGGCAACGATTCCGGTGGCGGCCAGCCGGGCTGGATCCTCAAATGCAAGGGCTGGGAGAAGGACCCCGACGCCTACATCTATTTCATCACCCAGGCGCCGGTGTGGGGTGCGATCTGCGATCTCATCGGCAAGCCGGAATGGAAGACCGAGCCGGATTACGCGACGCCGCCGGCGCGGCTGCCGCGGCTGCGGCAAATTTTTGACACCATCGAGCAATGGACCATGACCATGAGCAAGTTCGAGGTCATGGACACCTGCAATAAGCTCGACATCCCGGTTGGGCCGATCCTGTCGATGAAAGAAATCGCCGAGGAGCCGTCGCTGCGCGCGACCGGCACCGTGGTCGAGGTCGATCATCCCGGGCGCGGCAAGTATCTGACCGTGGGCAACCCGATCAAGCTGTCGGACTCGCCCGCCGATGTGCGGCGTTCGCCGCTCCTCGGCGAACACACCGATGAGATTTTGCGCAAGGTGCTGGGCTATTCGGACAAGGACGTCGCCGAAATCAAAACCTCAGGCGCAATCACCGCGCCGGAGAAGCCGCCGGCCAAAGCGGTGGCGGCGTAGTTTGTCTTCTCCCTTTCCCCGCTTGCGGGGACAGGGCGGGGGTGAGGGGGCCTCTCTGCTGGGCTCAGAGTTGCGGGCTCAGACTCGCGCAGAGGCCCCCCTACCCTCACTCGCTTCGCTCGTTCGACCTTTCCCGGCATGCGGGGAGAGGTGAAGAAATTGGGGAGAGGTTTTTCAGATGCGTATCGTTGTTCACGGCCAGCAGGCGTTCGGCAAGGCAGTGCTAGAAGCGCTCATCAAGCGCGGCGAGAACGTCGTTGCCGTCTATGTCGCGCCGGAGAAGCCGGGCGCCAAGGCCGATCCGTTGAAGGAGGCGGCGCTCGCCGCGAAACTTCCGGTCCATCAGCCGGACTCCTACAAGAAGCCCGAGGTATGGGAGGCGTTCAAGGCGCTCAAGCCCGATCTTCAGGTGATGGCCTTTGTCACGCTATTCGTGCCCGAGGAATTCCTCAACGTCCCGGTCCATGGCTCGATCCAGTATCATCCCTCGCTGCTGCCGGCCTATCGCGGCGCGAGCGCGATCAACTGGCCGATCATCAAGGGCGAGCGGGAAACCGGACTATCGATTTTCTGGCCCGACAACGGCCTCGATACCGGCGATGTGCTGATCCAGAAGAAGACGCCGATCGGCGCCACCGACACGCTCGGCACCGTCTATTTCGATCGCCTGTTTCCGATGGGTGTCGACGCCATGATGGAAGCGGTCGATCTGGTGAAGGCCGGCAAGGCGCCGCGCATAAAACAAGACGAGGCGAAGGCCAGTTATGAAGGCCGCTGCGGCGCCGAGAACGCCAAGATCGACTGGGGCAAGCCCTGGGAGCAGATCGATCGGCTGATCCGCGGCTGCAATCCTGCGCCCGGAGCGTGGACGACGCTCGACAGCAAGCAGTTGAAAATTTTCGACGCCAAGCCACTGCCGGCGAAGGACCCGAAGGGTATCGCCGGCAAGCCCGGCGAGATTGCCGCGGTCGAACCTGACGGCTTCACCGTGGTCTGCGCCGACGGGCGCTTCAAGGTCACCCGCGTCCAACCCGCCGACGGCAAGAAGATCGAAGCCGGCGAGTGGGCCAAGTCCGCAAATCTCGCGGTCAAAGCGAGGTTTGCATGATCTTCAAGCCGTCATGGCCGGGCTTGGCGGCCATCCACGACTTCCGCGACACAAAGACGTGGATGCCCGGCACAAGGCCGGGCATGACGAGCTCCGAAGTCCCGCTCTCCCATTTCTCCTTCATTTGATGGATCATACCCATGCCCGCCTCGCAGCATCAGAATCCGAAATCCGACATCGAAATTTCGCAGGCCGCCAAGAAGCGGCCGATCATCGACGTCGCCAAGGACAAGCTCGGCATCGCGCCGGAAAATCTCGAACCCTTCGGGCACTACAAGGCCAAGGTGTCGATGGATTTCATCAAGTCGATCCAAAACAAGCCCAACGGCAAGCTGATCCTGGTCAGCGCCATCAATCCGACGCCGGCGGGCGAGGGCAAGACCACGACGACGGTCGGTCTCACTGACGCCCTCAATCACATCGGCAAGAAAGCGATGCTGTGCATCCGCGAGCCATCGCTCGGGCCCTCTTTCGGCATGAAGGGCGGTGCCGCCGGCGGCGGCTACGCCCAGGTCGTGCCGATGGAGGACATCAACCTGCATTTCACCGGCGACTTCCACGCCATCACCTCGGCGAACAACCTGCTCGCCGCGCTGCTCGACAACCACATCTATTGGGGCAATGGGCTCGGCATCGACGAGCGCCGGGTAGCGTGGCGCCGCGTGCTCGACATGAACGATCGCGCGCTGCGCTCGATCGTATCGTCGCTCGGCGGCGTGGCGAACGGGTTCCCGCGCGAGGACGGCTTCGACATCACGGTCGCGTCCGAAGTGATGGCGATTTTCTGCCTGGCGCGCAATCTCGACGATCTCAAGAAGCGGCTGTCGAATATCGTCGTCGCCTACACCCGCGACCGCAAGCCGGTGCGCGCCGGCGACCTCAAGGCGCACGGCGCCATGACCGTGCTGCTCAAGGAGGCGCTGTCGCCCAATCTGGTGCAGACGATGGAAGGCACGCCGGCCTTCATTCACGGCGGCCCATTCGCCAATATCGCGCACGGCTGCAATTCGGTGCTGGCGACGACGACCGCGCTCAAGCTCGCCGATTATGTGGTGACCGAAGCGGGCTTCGGCGCCGACCTCGGCGGCGAGAAATTTCTCGATATCAAGTGCCGCAAGGCCGGCATCGCACCGGACTGTGCCGTGCTCGTCGCTACCATCCGCGCACTCAAGATGCATGGCGGCGTGAAGAAAGAGGATCTCAAGAGCGAAAACCTCAAGGCGTTGGAAGCCGGCATGGCAAACCTCGCCCGCCATGTCGAGAACATGCAGAAATTCGGCATCGTTCCGGTTGTTTCCATCAACCGCTTCTCCGCCGACACGGACGCGGAGATCAAATTGGTGCAGGAAAAGTGCCAGGCGCTCGGCGTCGAGGCCATAATGGCCGATCACTGGGCCATGGGCGGCGAGGGCGCAGCCGACGTGGCGCGCGCCGTCGTCAAGGTCTGCGACAGCGGCAAGAGCAAGCTCAAATTTCTCTATCCCGACGATATGCCGCTCTATGAGAAAATCCGCACCATCGCCAAGGAAATCTACCGGGCCAAGGATATTTCCGCCGACAAATCGGTGCGCGACCAGCTCGCCAATTTCGAGGCGATGGGCTGCGGCAAGTTCCCGATCTGCGTTGCCAAGACCCAGTACAGCTTCACGACGAATCCCGACGCCAAGGGTGCACCAACCGACCACATCATCAATGTGCGCGAGGTGCGGCTCTCCGCCGGCGCCGAATTCGTCGTGGCGATCTGCGGAGAGATTCTGACCATGCCGGGTCTACCGAGGGTTCCTTCGGCTGACCATATCGATGTCGGGCCGGACGGCAAGATCGTCGGCTTGTTCTAACAGTCATTCGGAGGAGCGAAGCGACGAAGCAATCCAGCCTTGCTTTGACCTAACTGGATTGCTTCGCTGCGCTTGCAATGACGGAATAAAGGAGAGAAACGATGTTGAAGTTCTATTACAGCGGCGCGCCGAACCCGACCAAGGTTGCGCTGTTCCTCGAAGAGGCCGGTCTGCCCTACGAACCGATCCCGGTTGATACCCGCAAGGGCGACCAGCACAAGCCGGATTTTCTCGCCATCAACCCGAACGCGAAGGTGCCCGCCATTGTCGACGGCGACGTCACGGTATTCGATTCGAGCGCCATTCTGCTTTATCTCGCCGACAAGACCGGCAAGTTCCTGCCGGCGAAGACCGACAAGGCGCGGGGCGAGCTGCTGTCGTGGATGTTCTTCGTTTCCTCCGGGGTTGGTCCTTATGCCGGGCAGTCCGTGCACTTCCGCAACTACGCGCCGGAGAAAATCCCGTACGCGATCAACCGCTACGCATTCGAGGGACAGCGCCATTTCGGCATCCTCGATGCGCGTCTCGCCAAGCACAAATACATGCTCGGCGATACCTACACGATCGTCGACATGAACGTCTGGGGCTGGGCGCGGTTGATGCCGAATGTGCTCGGCGAGGGCGCTTGGGATAAGTTCAGGAACCTGAAGCGGCTGACCGACGAAGTCAACGCACGCCCGGCGGCGCAGCGCGCCTCGGCGCTGAAGGACAAGTACAAGTTCAAGACTGAGATGGATGCCGAGGCGCTCAATGCGATGTTCCCGCATTTGAAGGAAAAGGTCGCGTAAGCCACGGTCGCCGCCTCGCGGAAGGATGCTTTCTCCAATCGTCGCCGCGGCGCGTTCACGGCAGCAAATAAGAACGCCGCGCTCCTCGTTGTGCGAGGTGCGCGGCGTTGATTTTGAGATCAGGCTGTTATTGGAACAGTTTCATCGAGTTGATGAGCGTTTGCAGCACGCCGAGTGTGAGCGGGATGCCGACGAAGCCCCAAGCCAGCACGAGCTGCAACGTGGTCGTGCCGGTTTGCCGATTTGAGTTTGCCATGGCTGTTTCTCCTCTATGCGCCGGCCGGCTTGCCCGCAGCGGCGAGTGCCGCCGCGTCGAGCGCTGAGTTCGCGATCGGGTTGCATGTGGAAGCGCTTATCGACGGCCTTGACCAGCAGGTTGCAGATGAAGCCGATTACCAATAGCCCCGCCATGATGTACATGGTGACATTGTAGGCCTGCGCCTTCGGTACGCCGTGGGTGACGTTGTACTCGCGGATATAGTTCACGAGCACCGGCCCGAAAATGCCGGCCATCGACCATGCAGTGAGCAGCAGCCCATGGATGGCGCCGACGTAGCGCGTGCCGAACATATCCCGCAGATAGGCAGGCACGGTGGAGAAGCCGCCGCCATACATGCTGATGATGACCAGGAAGCAGCAAACGAATCCGACCACGCTGCCGATCGCGCCGGTATACGGTACGGTGCAATATAGCGCGAAGCCGAGCACCATGAACACGAAGTAGGTGTTCTTGCGGCCGATGTAGTCCGATGTCGACGCCCAGAAGAATTGCCCGCCCATGTTGAACAGGCTCATCAGGCCGACGAAGCCCGCCGCCGCCACTGCCGTGATCTTGCCGGGGAACATTTCCTGGCTCATGGCGGATGCTTGGCCAAGCACGCCGATGCCGGCGGTCACATTGAGGCAGAGGATCCACCAGATCAGCCAGAACTGCGGCGTTTTGAGCGCGTCGTAGACGAAGACGTCGTTCCTGGTGATCAGCTTCGTCGACTCGACCGGCGCCGTGTAGCCTTCCGGCTTCCAGCCCGGCGCCGGCACCCGCACGATGATCGCGCCGACCATCATAAAGAAGAAGTAGATCGCTCCCAGGGTGATGAAGGTCGGAGCGACGCCGACATGGTGCTCCGTGTGAAACACGCTCATCAGCCACACCGAGAGCGGCGAGGCAATGAAGGCGCCGCCGCCGAAGCCCATGATGGCCATGCCGGTCGCCATGCCCGGACGGTCGGGGAACCATTTGATCAGGGTCGAAACCGGCGAAATGTAGCCGATGCCGAGCGCGATGCCGCCGAGCACCCCATAGCCGAGATAGATGAGCCACAGATTGTGGATGGAGACGCCGAACGCGGAGACGAAGAAGCCGCCGGCCCAGCACAACGCGGCGGTGAACATTGCCCGGCGCGGACCGCCTTCCTCCACCCAGCGGCCGAATACGGCGGAAGAGACGCCAAGAAAGAAAATCGCTAGCGAAAAGATCCAGCCCAATTGAGGGAGGTTCCAGTCGCCTGGCGCCGATTGCGTGATGCCGAGGAGCTTCGTCATCGGCAGATTGAAGACGCTGAAGGCGTAGGCCTGGCCGATGCACAGGTGCACGCACAGCGCGGCCGGCGGGACCATCCAGCGGCTATAGCCGGGCTTGGCGATCGTGTGACTACGATCGAGAAAAGAGAATAGTCTCATCGCGTTCCTCCTCGATTCCCCTATTCTTTTCTTCTGGCGACTTCTTTTTAGCTCTGCCGCGGCGGGACGCGGACGATTATTGATTTTATCATGAGACGCTGTCCGTGCCGTGTGGAAAAATCAATTCGACCATAGTTAATGTGGGCGCGGTTAGCGATCGAGAGAACGTCATATCGAATAGGATTATTCCCCAGCGCCGCAGTCAAAAATAGGAAAGCTTCGGCCGCCCGGGGGGAATTTTAGCTTTGAAAGAAGCTTATTATTTTTCAAATGGTTGTCGCCAAAAACGGTCTGGCGTCGTAGCTTCGTCGGATTGATGCGGGCCCCTGCTGTGCCCTTGCGGCGCTGGGCTGCTGCCGTCTCGGGCTCATAACGCGCTTTTTCTGCGACGTTGTGTGAGGCCAAGTGTCGCGGTGAAACTCTTTGCGCGGCGCGCCGCGCAAACTCAGGAAGCGCATCTGTGCGAAAGCGCCATAGTTTCGCAAATTGAAGCGTTTTGCGAATTGGAGCTTTCCGCAGCGAGCAGCTATATCTATTTTGTGTTTTTAGGGAGGAAAAATGAGCCTAACCGAGCAGCCGCCGACCCTGCCGCCCGACCAGAGCGGCCGTACCGGCCGGCGCCGGCCGCCGCGCACGCCGAAGGGCCGCCAAGTCGACCCGCAGGCGCTCGACGAGGTGCGCGCGCTGCTTGGCGAGCGGGAGCGGCGGCGCGATCTCCTGATCGAGCATCTGCATCTGATCCAGGACCGCTACGGATATCTGTCGGCCGCACATCTGGTGGCGCTGGCAAGCGAGATGAAGCTGGCGCTCACTGAGGTATACGAAGTTGCGACGTTTTACGCCCATTTCGACGTGGTGAAGGAAGGCGAGGCGCCGCCGCCGCCCGTCACGGTGCGGGTTTGCGATTCATTATCTTGCGCGCTCCAGGGCGCGGAACGACTGCTCGCCGAATTGCCGCAGAAACTCGGCGCCAACGTGCGTGTGATGCGCGCGCCGTGCATGGGCGCGTGCGATCACGCGCCGGTCTGCGCCGTCGGCCACGTCCAGATCATGCGGGCCGACGCGGCGCGCATTGTCGCGGCTGCGGCCGAGCCGCCGCATGCGCATGTGTATCCCACGCCTGTCGCGTTCGACGCCTATCTGCGCAGCGGCGGTTATGAATTGCTCAAGGCCTGCACTGGCGGGACGCGCACGCGCGACGACCTCATCAAAGCCGTCAGCGACGCCGACCTGCGCGGCCTCGGCGGCGCTGGCTTCCCGACCGGACGCAAGTGGTCGCTGGTGCGCGCCGAACCTGCGCCGCGCCTGTTCGCGGTCAATTGCGATGAAGGCGAGCCGGGCACGTTCAAGGACCGCTATTACCTCGAACGCGATCCGCACCGCTTCATCGAGGGCATGCTGATCGCGGCGTGGATCGTCGAGGCCGCCGACACCTACCTCTATGTCCGCGACGAATATCCGGAGGTGCGGCTGCTTCTCATCGACGAACTCGCCAAGGTCAAAAAGGCCGGCCTTGCCAAGCACACACGAATTCATCTTCGCCGCGGCGCTGGCGCCTACATCTGCGGCGAAGAATCCGCGATGATCGAATCGATCGAGGGCAAGCGCGGGCTGCCGCGCCACCGCCCGCCTTACGTGGCCCAGGTCGGCCTGTTCGGCCGCCCCACGCTCGAACAAAACGTCGAGACGTTGTTCTGGGTGCGCGACATCGTCGAGAAGGGCGCCGCGTGGTTCACGTCCCAGGGCCGTCACGAGCGCAAGGGCTTCCGCAGCTTCTCGGTCTCCGGCCGCGTCAAGGATCCCGGGGTCAAGCTCGCACCCGCCGGCGTGACGGCACGCGAACTAATCGACGAGTTCTGCGGCGGCATGGCGGAAGGCCACGCCTTCAAGGGCTATCTGCCCGGCGGCGCCTCGGGTGGCATCCTGCCGGCATCCATGGCCGACATCCCGCTCGACTTCGGTACGCTCGAAAAATACGGCTGCTTCGTCGGGTCGCACGCGGTTGTGATCCTGTCCGACAAGGACGACATGAAAGCCGTGGCGCTCAATCTTATCCGCTTTTTCGAGGATGAAAGCTGCGGTCAGTGCACGCCCTGCCGCGTCGGCACCGAGAAGGCCGCGCATCTCATGGCCAATGGGCCGTGGGACCCTGTCCTCCTCGACGAATTGTCGGCGCTGATGCGCGATGCTTCGATCTGCGGTCTCGGCCAGGCGGCGCCAAATCCGCTGCTTTCCGTGCTAAAATACTTTCCGGAAGAGCTGACCAAGCCGCTGGGACGTTGGTGACAGAAGGATTTGGGCGCCGGAAGGTTGCGCCAAAAGGTTATGGAAATATGAGCGATAGCAACGGACAAAAACCTGCCGGGTATGGCCACGATCAAAAGGGTGCCGCGGGCGGCGCAGCCAAGAACGACGGCGACGTGCACGTTACGCATAAGGGCCCGATGGACAAGGTTGCCGGCGAGGGCGGCAAGCCCACGGCAAAGACCTTCACCATCGACGATCGCGAGGTCGAAATCCGCGAGGGAGAGACGATCTTCGGTGCCGCGCAGCGGCAAGGCATCAATCTGCCGCACCTTTGCTATTTGCCCCAGCCCGGCTACCGGCCGGATGGCAATTGCCGCGTTTGCATGGTCGAGATCGAGGGCGAGCGCGTACTCGCGGCAAGCTGCATCCGCACGCCGGCGCCCGGCATGAAGGTCAAGACCCAGACCGACCGCGCCAGGACCGCGCGGCGCATGGTCGCCGAGCTTCTGCTCGCGGACCAGCCGGCCCGCAAGATTGCGCCCGATCCGGATTCTCAGCTCTGGGGCCTCGCCGATAAGATGGAGATCGTGCCGGGCCGCTTTCCGCGCCGCCACGCACCGGCGCCGGACCGCAGCCACGTGGCGATGGCGGTCAATCTCGACGCCTGCATCCAATGCAATCTCTGCGTGCGCGCCTGCCGCGAAGTTCAGGTCAACGACGTGATCGGCATGGCCGGCCGCGGCCATGGCGAAAAGATCGTGTTCGATTTCGACGATCCGATGGGCGCCTCGACCTGCGTCGGCTGCGGCGAATGCGTGCAGGCTTGCCCAACCGGCGCGCTGATGCCGGCGACGCTGGTGGACAAGAACAACGTCTTCACCACCAAGCCCGACCGCGCGGTCGACAGCGTGTGCCCCTATTGCGGCGTCGGCTGCCAGCTCACCTATCATATCAAGGACGACACGCTGCTTTATGTCAGCGGCAAGAATGGACCGGCGAACGAAAACCGGCTGTGCGTCAAAGGCCGGTTCGGCTTCGACTACGTGCACAATCCGCAGCGCCTGACCAAGCCGATGATCCGCAAGGACGGCGTGCCGAAAGTGCCGCATGAGCCGATCGATCCGGCAAATCCGTGGACGCACTTCCGCGAGGCGACGTGGGACGAGGCGCTCGATCGCGCCGCGGCGGGTTTCAAGAAGATTCGCGACCGCGACGGGCCGCAGGGGCTAGCCGGCTTCGGCTCGGCCAAGGGCTCGAACGAAGAGGCTTATCTGTTTCAGAAACTGGTGCGCACCGGCTTTGGCACCAACAACGTCGATCATTGCACGCGGCTTTGTCACGCCTCCTCGGTCGCCGCCCTGATGGAAGGCGTCGGCTCCGGCGCAGTGTCGGCCACTTTCAACGAGTGCAAGAACTCCGAAGTGATCGTGGTGATCGGCGCCAACCCGACCGAAAACCACCCGGTTGCCGCGACGTTTTTCAAGCAGGCCAGAAAGCGCGGCGCCGAGCTCATCGTCATGGATCCGCGCGGCCAGGCGCTCAAGCGCCACGCCACCCACATGCTGCAGTTCAAGTACGGCACCGACGTGGCGATGCTCAACGGCATCCTCAATACCATCGTCGCCGAAAAACTCTACGACGCGCAGTACATCCAGACCTATGTCGAGGGCTTCAAGGCATTCGCCGAGAGCATCAAGGACTACACGCCCGAAGAAATGGCGCCCATCTGCGGCGTCGAGGCCGACGTGTTGCGCACCGTGGCGCGCAAATTCGCGCGCGCGAAGTCGGCGATCATCTTCTGGGGTATGGGCATCTCGCAGCACACCCACGGCACCGATAATGCGCGCTGCCTGATCGCGCTGTCGCTGATCACCGGCCAGATCGGCCGGCCCGGTACTGGACTGCATCCGCTGCGCGGCCAGAACAATGTGCAGGGCGCATCCGACGCCGGCCTCATTCCGATGTTCTTCCCGGACTACAAATCGGTCGAGGATCCGCAAATCCGCGCCCGCTACGAGGACGCGTGGGGGATGAAGCTCGACCCGAAGCAGGGTCTCACCGTCGTGGAGATCATGGACGCGGTCCATGCCGACGTGATCAAGGGCATGTACATCATGGGCGAGAACCCGGCGATGTCCGATCCCGACCTCAATCACGCCCGCGAGGCGCTGGCGCATCTCGAGCATCTCGTGGTGCAAGACCTCTTCCTCACCGAAACGGCGGCCTATGCCGACGTGGTGCTGCCGGCCTCCGCGTGGCCCGAAAAGGACGGCACTGTCACCAATACCAATCGTCAGGTGCAGATGGGCCGTCAGGCGTTGCCACTGCCGGGCGGCGCCAAGCTTGATTGGTGGCTCATCCAGGAACTCGGCCGCCGTATGGGCCTGCCGTGGAACTACCGGCATCCGAGCGAGATCTACACCGAGATGGCGTCGCTGATGCCGTCGCTCGACAATATCTCGTGGGAACGCGTCGCGCGCGAAGGCGCCGTCACCTATCCGGCCGACGCGCCAGACAAGCCCGGCCGCGACGTCGTATTCGACAAGGGCTTCCCGCGCCCAGGCGGCTTCGGCAAGCTCGTCGCCGCAAAGCTCGAGCCGCCGGACGAGACACCGGACGAGCAATATCCGTTCATCCTCACTACCGGCCGTCAACTCGAGCATTGGCACACCGGCGCCATGACGCGCCGTGCCACGACGCTCGATGCGCTCGAGCCCGGCCCGATCGCCGCGGTCTCGCGTGGCACTCTCGCCAAGCTCGGCATCAAGGCCGGCGATACGATCCGCGTCTCGACGCGGCGCGGCTGGGTCGAACTGTCATCGCGCCAGGACGACGCCATTCCCGACGGCGTGGTATTCATCCCCTTCGCCTATGTGGAGGCGGCGGCCAATCTTCTCACCAATCCCGCGCTGGATCCATTCGGCAAGATTCCGGAATTCAAGTACTGCGCGGCGCGGGTGGAGGCAGTCGACGCGGCGGCAAGGGTCGCGGCCGAATAATCAAAGCGCCCGGCGCTGTGCGGTTGCCGGCGGCTGGCGCGCCTGCGCGGCCGTGCCCGAAGGCGTGCTCCCGAGCGAGAATGCCAGCACGATGTCATTGGGCGTTTGCTTGAATTGGTTGGTGACCGAGCGACGCACCGTTTCGGCCAACTCGCCCAAAGGATTGACGTCATAGAGCCGCAGGAACGTGACTGTTACCGTCACAAGGCGCCCGTTGCGCCAGTTGAACCCGACTTGCGGCTTCATGCCGGTCGAAGTCGCCAAATCGCCCTCTACCGCCTGCACGTGCTTCCACCCATCGACCAGGGTGTTGATCGCACTGCAGGCCGCGAGACTGACTGCGAGAACAAGGAATGCTGCAATTCTCGACATTTGAGGGTCCTAAGTCGTCGATAGCGTAATTATAGCAGGCGCAGCACTCGGCAGGCGAGGCGCGGTGTATGCTGCGGCTATGGATGACGTCACCACAAGCGCCGGCGACCCGCACGACGAGATCGTGCGCCTCGAGGCGCGCATCGAAGCGCTTGCCGATAAGATAGAAAGCTGCCGCAAATTCATTCTCGCCGCGCGGATCGCCATGGCGGCCGGAGGCGTCGTTCTTGTTGCGATGCTGCTTGGCGCGATCCGTTTCGATCCGGCGGCAATGACCGCGGCGGTGGCGGCGTTGCTCGGCGGCATCGTCGTATGCGGCTCGAACACCAGCACGGCAAATGAAGCCGTGAGCGAGTTGACTGCGGCGGAGGCCAATCGGGCGGCGCTGATCGGAATGATCGAGCTTCGTGTGGTCACTGGCGGCGAAACGCTGCACTGACGGCGCTTGATCCGTCCGGGCTTGCTTGTGGACCAGAGTAACCGGGTGAGGCAACCACAACTACTCTTTCTTCTCGTCTCTGAAATATGCCTCGACTGTCCCGGTCAGCTTGATCGTCAGCGGATTGCCGAAACGGTCCTTGGCCTTGCCGGCCTCGACGCGGACCCAGCCTTCGCTGATGCAATATTCATCGACATTGGTCTTCTCGACGCCCTTGAAGCGCACGCCGACGTCACGCTTGAGAACCTCGGCGTCGTAATACGGGCTTTGGGGGTTGTTCGACAGGCGATCGGGCGGAGTGTCGGGCATGGTGTTCGATTCTCAATGCGGGTGCGGCGTAATTGTAGCACTGCGGCCGGCTCAGTGCCGTGGCTGCGCTGCCGAGCATGGCGAAGAGCGGTAGGGTGAAGCGGCTCGCGCGGCCGCAAAAGCCCCGTCGATCGCCTCGGGGCTTTTTCCTTTATACCGCCGAAACGATTGATCGGCGGCGCAGCGGGCGCAATGCGCCGATCACCTGCTCGCGTGCTTCATATAGGCTTTTGCTTCCGTGACCTCGGGACGGTCGCCGTCGCCGTTGCCGGCAAGCTCGATCACCTTGGCGTAGTATTTTTTGGCATCCGCGGCGTCATCGGATGCCGCGGCGGCGTTGGCGGCGCCGGCGTAGCTGGCGAGCCGGTTCTTGGCGCCGCGCAGCGAGGCTTCGAACGCCTTGTAGGCCTCTGCCGGGCGCTTGAGCTCGAGCAACAGCGCGCCGAGGCCCTCATCCGCGGTCATGCCGATCGGCCCGGGATTGAGCGTGTCATGGGTTTCCAGCCCATCCTCCTGGGTGGCGGCGGCCTGCATGAGCGTCACCGCCTCGTCATTGTGGCCGCGCGCCCGCGCGATCCAGGCGTTTGCGATGTTGTGCTCGATCTCAACCTGTCCGGCCCAATAGGGAAGTTTCGCGTCGTTCAGCGTCTTGACCAGCATGGCAAGCTGATCGGCCTCGGCCTGGGCTTCGTCGGGATGGCCGTTGCGCGCCAGCCCGACCGCGCGGGCAAAATGCGGAATAGCTTCGGCATAGGGGTAGCGATTGGGGCGAAGCGGCAGTGTCGAAGCGCCGGCCCAGTCGTGACGTTCGAGCGCCCAACGCGCTTCGAGCGCCGCAAGATTGTAGTATCGGTCGCGCAAGCCGGTGTCGCGGTTGTGCGCGACCATGTCGTCTTCGATGTTGCGGGCGAGATCGACGATTTCCTTGGCTTTCGCATCCTGTCCCAATTGCAAATAGGCCAGCACCATATAATCGAGGTCGTGGATGCGATCCTCCGGAATGCCGCGATCCCTTTCCGCTTCCTCGGCGGTGATGTTGGCGTTGATGGTGTCCTGCCAGCGGCCCAGCAGCACGAAAGTGTGCGAAGGCATGTGCACCGCGTGCGGCACGATGGTGACGCACGTCTGATACTTCAGCGCCGCGTCGAGGGCCCGGTCGGCGAGCGCGGGATAGTCATAGGCATGGATAATGTAATGCGCGATGCCCGGATGGGTCGGCAGCTCGGCAAACAGCTTTTCCAGCATGTCGCCCGCCGCGATCTGGTTCTTGTAGGTCTTGTCGAGCGGATCGGCGGTGGCCAGCAGCGACAGCGCATAAAAGATCTTGGCCTCGCGATCGTCCGGATATTTCTGGACCAGCGCCTCCATTTTCTTCGAATACGCCAGGGCGCGGGTTCGATGGTCGAGCTTGTCGCTGTCGGTGTAGAAAGCGGCGAGCGCGTCGATGTAGGCCGCTTCGCGCGGCGATGTCTGTGACGCCGCCTGCGCCTTCTCAATCGCCGCGCGGCCGGCTTTCAACGTGTCCGGCCGCGGCGGCGCCCAGACTTCGTTCCACTGGGTCATCGCGATGCCCCAAAAGGCGATCGCACAATCGGGATCGGCCTGGGAAATTTCCGTGAATTCCTTTTGCGCCTCGCCGTACCAGAACGAGTGTAGGGCCGCGAGGGCGGCGTCGAAGCGCGGCTGGATCGGCGCGCCGCAGGAAATCGGGAAGTTCAGATCGCCGCCGCGTCCCGCCATCAGCGGATTGGCGGCCCCTTGCGCCGCCGCCCCGCCATTGCCGCCCAAAAGGGCGCAGCCGATGACGAGCGGGGCGCACCACAGCGAACGAAGCCGGGTCGATCGGCCCGCAAACGTGGAAAAAGCGGTCTTGTTCATCGCAGCCTCCTCATCAGCCTCGCCCATGCCGAATACGATGCGTCGTCGGTCAGCCCGCGAATACGCGCTTCGCGGCGGGCATTGCCGACACGAATGTTTTACAAGCTGCGGCGGGTGTCAACCTTGACCGGGAACCAAGCGAGTTGGGCGCGTTCTGCGTGCTTTGGGGTCCTTAACGCAATAGTAAAACCACGATGAAGGCGGATCGGCGTATTCGACGCGGGCGTGGAACTTGACGATGGTCTTGACGTTCTTGACGCGTGGCTGGCCCGGATAGCTTCTCTCGGATACCATCCAATCGACCTTGCTGGACGCGCAAGACAAAATCATCCCAAAATGCCTGTTAGCCTGACTTCCGAGCCGTGAGTGGGAAGTCACACCTGTTGCCTCCTGTGCCATTGCCACCTATGACTACTATGGTCATATGAAGGGATGAAGGGATGTCATGCGCAAAATCCAATTAAAGGATGCCAAAGCAAACTTGTCGGCAGTGGTGGATCAGGCCACGCGAGGCAAGCCGTCGGTCATCACACGGCATGGCAAGCCTGAGGCGGTTGTCCTCGGCTTTGCCGATTGGGAGCGGCTATCGCGCGTGCCTTCCTTCGGCAGGCTTCTGATGTCCGCGCCTATGGATCCAGGGGATTTGCCCGAGCGCAACCGCGCGCCGATGCGCGACGCCGGCCTGTGACGCGTTACCTCGTCGACACCAACGTCATCTCAGCCGCCGCGCCCGCCGCGGCCGTGAGGCGCCCGGAGTTGATCAAGTGGATGGAATCGTATTCGTCCGATCTTTTCCTGTCAGCGGTCACAATAGCGGAGATCGCCGACGGCATCGCGAAGGCCAAGCGGGAGGGCGCTACACGGAAGGCCTCTGATCTGTTAGCTTGGCTGCGAACCGTACTGCACCTCTATGGCGATCGTGTGCTCGCCTTCGACAGCCCGACAGCAGAAATCGCCGGCGCTTTGTCCGATCTGGCGCGCGGCCGTGGTCATTCTCCTGGCCTTGCCGATATCGCTATTGCCGCGACAGCCCGTAAGCACGACCTGACAATCCTCTCGCGTAACGAGCGCCATTTCGCGCCGATGGAGGCGGTCGTCATCGATCCGTTCCAGCAGCTCCCGCCAGGCAAATGAACAGCCGGTCGTTCGAGAGGGGAAGCTTCCGCGAAATTGCGACAGGCTTACGCGGTCGACCAGTTGTTGCGAAAATCGCATCGCGCCTGCGCGGCAAACCCTTTGATGCGGAGCATCCGGCCACGAAACGGCAACGTTTCCACGGTGTCTGGGACGCCATCGAGTTGTCGCCTGTGCGAGTTGCCAACATGAAGGCACGCGGTAAAATGATGCTGGCCATCCGCGACATGGTCGAGTCGTGGGATGTGACGCAGGCCGCCGCCGCCAAGCGCCTCGGCCTGACGCAACCGAGAATGAATGACCTCGTCCGCGGTCGCATCAACAAGTTCAGCCTTGATGCGCTGATCAATCTGGCCGTACGGGCGGGTCTGTCGGTCCGCGTCGAAGTCGTACGTCCCGCGGCGTAGGAACGTGATGTCCGGCTTACGCATCTACGGCATCGCCCGCACCCGCGCGTTCCGCGTCCTCTGGGTCGCGAAGGAACTTGGGCTCGGCTACGAGCACCTGCCGATCGAGATCGGCGACGCCGGCGCCCGGGCACCGGAATTTTTGGCGATGAATCCCAACGGCCGTCTGCCGGTCATCGCCGATGGCGGCTTCGTGCTGTTCGAATCGCTGGCGATCACGCTCTACCTCGCCAAGAAGCATGCCAACGGCGCGCTTTATCCCGGCACGCTCGAAGGCGAGGCGAGGGCGTGGCAATGGAGCCTGTGGGCGGTCACCGAGGTCGATCGCGGCGTCAACATCTGGTCGCTGCACGCGGTGCGGCTGCCGGCCGGTGAGCGCGATGCCGCCAAGCGCGACGAGGCGCTGCAGGTTTTGGCGGCGCCGTTCAAGGTGCTCGATGCGGCGGTGGCAAAACAACCTTATTTGCTCGGCGAGGATTTCACGGTCGCCGATCTCAACGTCGCTGCCGTCATCAGCCGCGCCATCGACATGGACTTGTCCGCTGTGCCTCGCCTCGAGGCATGGCTCACGCGCTGCCTCGAGCGGCCGGCCGCGCGCGCGGCGCTGGCGCTCAAGACCAAGGCCGACCATGAAACGCCGGCCGAGGTGACCCGGCGCATCGCCCGGATCAACCGCCTGTGAGCGCAAATCCCGGTCCATTCAACCTCGATCAATCGTTCAACGAGGCGCGGTCCTTGCACAGTCAAGGCCGGCTTCGCGAAGCGGAAAAAATTTACACGCGCGTGCTCAAGGCGGCGCCGGACTATTTCGACGCGCTCAATCTCCTCGGCACCGTCAAGGTGCAGCTTGGCCGCATCGGCGAAGCCCACCGCTTGCTGACGGCGGCGGTGAAGATCAATCCGCGCGCGGCGGGCGGCTCGGCCAACCTGGCCCACGTCCTGCACGCGCTCAAACGCGAACAGGAGGCGTTCGACTGTCTCGAAAAGGCCCGCGCGCTGGCGCCCGACGACGTCGCGATCCTCAACGATCATGCCAATGCGCTGTTGCAGGTCGGCCGCCCGCAGGAGGCCCTCGCCGGATTCCGGCAGGTGCTGGCGCGGGTCCCGGATCATGCGCAGGCGCTCATCAATAGCGGCATCGCGCAAGCCGCGCTCGGCTGTCCGCGAGAAGCCGTCGCGGAGTTCGATCGGGCGCTGGCGCTGGTTCCCGGCCATCCGGTGGCGCACTACAACCGCGGCATCGCCCTCTTCAATCTCGGCCGGCACGCCGACGCGCTCGACGCCCATGACCACGCGCTTGCCGCCGCGCCCGAACATGCCGGCGCCTGGCTCAACCGCGGACAGGCGCTCGCGGCGCTCAATCGGCACAGTGAGGCCGTGGCGAGCTACGGCAAGGCGACGGACATCCGCAAGGATCACGCCGACGCCCATTTCAACGAAGCGCTCGCCTTGCTGACGCTCGGCGAATATCGCCGCGGTTTTGAGAAATACGAATGGCGCTGGCGCCGCACCGGCATGCCGCCGCAGCAAAGCCGCGGCCGGCCGCTGTGGCTCGGCGAATATCCGCTGGCGCGCAAGACCGTCCTGCTCCACGCCGAGCAGGGGCTGGGCGATACCATCCAGTTTGCGCGTTACGTGCCGCTGCTCGCCGCGACCGGCGCCAAGGTCGTGCTCGAGGTGCAGAGCGAGCTAATGACACTGCTGGGCCGGCTCGATGGCGCCGCGGCGATCATTGCCCGCGGCGCGCCGCCGCCGCCGTTCGACGTGCATTGCCCCCTCGGCAGCCTGCCGCTGGCGTGCAGGACCGAGCCGGACACGGTGCCGGCGCAGGTCCCTTACCTGGCAGCCGACGACATCCATCTCGCCAAATGGTCGGCCCGGCTCGGCACGCTCGAACGGCCGCGCATCGCGATCGCATGGTCGGGCAATGCCAGCCATTTCAACGACCGCAACCGCTCGATCGCATTCGCCCGCCTCGCGCCGCTGTTCTCGATCCCGGCGCGCTTCGTCAGCATCCAACGCGACCTGCGCGGCGAGGATGCCGGCGGCGTCGCCGCCGAGACGCGCCTCACCCATGCCGGCGGCGCGCTAGAAGACTTCGCCGACACCGCAGCGGTGATCGCGCTCGCCGACCTTGTGATCGCGGTCGACACCGCGGCCGCGCATCTCGCCGGCGCCATGGGACGGCCGGTCTGGATGCTGCTGCCGTTCGCGCCCGATTGGCGCTGGACGCTCGAAGGCGAGACCACGCCCTGGTATCCGACGGCGCGATTGTTCCGGCAGCCGGCGCTCGGCGATTGGGACAGCGTCATCGCGCGCGTCGGCGCCGAACTGGGCAGCTTCATGCAATTGTAGGGCTCGGCGAAGCTGAGCTGTGGTGGTGCAAACGCTGGCAAGCCGAGAGTGCCAAACAAGGTTGCGCGATAGAACCAGCTACGACAGCGTTACTGAGATCTCCTCACAAGTTCGGCTAAGGGACGCGACGCTTCAACAGCTGTCACGCGGCTTCAACTGGGTCGCGGGCTTCCGCCACCGCGCGGCCCAGTTCCGGCCTCCGCGAAAGCCCGAAGCCGGTGTCTTCGGAACCAGGGGCGGTTAAATTGCAATTCTTCGGTTGTAGCGAGCGTAATTTGGAAACAATGGCCTCCGCCAGGCGGTAATACACCATCCGGTCGTAGTGATTGCCGCCAACGTGAATTTCGTCGTCCGATTGAACATGGTCACCAAACGATACCACCCCCACAAACGGGAAAGGTTCAGCGATTGATCTAATCAGAGGCGGATACGCTTTCATCCAAGTGGCATCGCGCACGCTGCCATCCATGTCCCGGACACGCTCATGATCCAACACAATGACGAGCTTAGAATCTTCGGGGATGCGGGCAAAGATTTCATGCATGTATCCCGGCAAAACCTCCTCGCTTCGGAACGTGATGCTCTCATAATTTTCGTGGACGTGCTTGGCGACGGAAGCTATTTCTTTCTTTGCCTCCTCGCTGAATTCCAGATTTTCAATCTGATGGTTGATCTCGTCGATGGACGCGGTTGCCAAGTTAAGACCGGAAAGGCCGTGCGGCTCGATGAAGATTTCCCAGCCATGTACCTTGTGACGATACCGATAGGCCCCCGAATCCATTTGGCCCCCAAACACAAAGGCGGTACCCCTCGGAGAGTTCCGAAAATAATCGGTCACAAGCATAGGGTGCGGGACGCCAAGTGCCGCAGCTTCCTTTTCGAATTCTGGTCCAGAGCGGTCGGCGGCCGAGAGCAGCAACGATGAGCCGTTGACTCTAAAAAAATTCGTCCCGGCGTGAAAATTTCCGGTCACCACTACTTTGTCGCTGTAACTGCCCAGGTAATGCGCCACCGAGTTGGCTTCGCACCCGCCATGAATACGAATCTCCGGCGCTACCTTGGTTAAACTTGGTCGGTCATCCTCCAGCGAATCCACCGTTCGTATCCAGTCGATTGTCCGAGGCTTAGATAAGTCGGTCAGAACTTCCCCGACCACCTTGATTTGTGGTCGTTGGAGACGATCATAGAACCAATGCTCAACGAGCATTCCGAGAGTGCGGCACGAAAAGCAATAATGTTCCAGATATTGCGTCAGCTTGCCGTTTGACACGTCCAGAGCGCCGCTCCGCAACATGAAGAATCCAACAAAACCGTAGTCGCCATATTTGTCGACGACGCGAACAAGACCGCATTGCCGGAAGTGATCTTCAATAGCCTCGCGTACCTGCTTTCGTGCCTCATCGATATCTTCAGGTAGGCGCACCTTCGTGAAGTTTAGCTGATTGGTCCGGTTGATCAGTTCGATGGCGCGGTCCATGTGCGGAAGCACGTCGTATTCCACATAGACACGCACGTCGCATCCGCGCAGAAACTCCTCGTTGTTGCCTGAGGCCTGTTGCTCATCCCGTTTTCGCGTTTCGAGTAGCTTATATTGCGCAAGGCGCGTCAGCTTTTCATCGTTCTTGCCCTTGAAGCGCGGGTCATCCAGAATTTTCGTAATAAAGGTTTCGTCAGCCACCTGAAGATCCGGCACGATTGCGGCTGCTTCGGCGCGGTTGTTCGGGTTGTCGTCGATGAACATCACGGTGGCAGGCCGCAGCTGAACGGCCTCGATCAGGGACGCGATTCGCTGGCCTTTCGGCTCCCAGGCAATGCTGGGGAAGATGAAATAATCAAGGATGTTCTTCTGTTGCAGGACCTTCAGCGTGCTTTCTTTGTCATTTTTCGAGCAGATCGAGCTCATGATTCCGCGCTTGGCCAGTTCAATGACAAGGTCATGGTTCGCCTGCAAATACTCTTGGATTCCACCCTCGGTGATGGTCCCCCTCCAGAAGGTTTCGTCCAGATCCCAGATTACCAGCCGGACCGCCTCGGTCATAATTTCACCTCGCGTCAATAGGGCAGACTAGGCACACTCTGTGCCAGCGAGCTACGTAATAGAGCGGCGCGTTTTAGCAGATTGGCCAGTCCTCAATCCAGGGGATTTCCCGGGGCTAACCCTTATGATTATCGCCCCACGTCCATCCCAGGAACGGCGTGCGGAACGGCGCCAGGGCGTCGGTCTCGATCGCGCTGAGATAGCCGGGCTTGAAAAAGAACGCATCCATGGCGCCGGCAATCCATTGATATCCGGCCGCATGCATGGTCTCATGCAGCGTTTGGCGGTCGCCGTCCGATAGATGGTAATGCTCGATCATGACCAGATCGGGGGCGTATTTCCCAAGGTCGAAACCTTGCAGGACTTGCAGGTCGGCGCCTTCGGTATCGATCACCAGCAGATCCACATGGGCGATGTTTCGCGCTTCCAGCAGGCGGTCGAGCGGAACGGCCGCTATCGTTGTCTCTTCGACAAACGCCTTGAAGGCGTCCTCGGATTCGAAGTGGCCGCGAATCACATTTCGGTCGAGAGAAGACAGGCCCTTGTTCGCTGGAGACGGCAGGTCGCCGCGATTCTTGATCCGGAAGAAAGCGAGTTCGCCGGCGATTTCGGCGCAGGCGGCTTTGACGCATTCGACCCTCTGGTGGTCCGCATAGTTCTTCGCTAGCGCCACGAACGGCTCATCGACCGGCTCGATGGCCAGTCCCGGCCAATCGTATTTCTTGACATATTCATTGACAGGGTCTTGGGAGGCGCCGTCGTTGGCGCCGACCTGGACGAAGAAAACATCGCAGCCGCGCTTTGCCGCGAGCTTGTCGAACAGGAAAACCTGAATGCGCTTGGTGATGTCGAATTTGACCCACTTCACGTCCGGATCCGGCATCGGGTTCCATCATCCCCTATGGCGCGCAGCAGCCTCGATTTGACTGATGCATGATCCAATAGTTGTCTGAGACGACGATCGGAGCTGTAAACGCGCTTTATCCGCCAACCGACATTTGGTAACGCTAAACGAGACTATTGTCGTCACTGTCATCCGTGCAGGCCTATGAACGTTACCAAGACGGCCATTCCCGGGGTTTTGATCATTGAACCTAAGGTCTTCGGCGACAGCCGGGGCTTCTTTACCGAACTTTACCAAATGGATCGCTATGCGGCGAATGGAATTGGGCAGCATTTTGTCCAGGACAATCTTTCCCGGTCGGCCAGGGGCACTTTGCGCGGGTTGCACCTGCAGAATCCCAACCCGCAAGGCAAGTTGGTGACGGTGCTGCGCGGCTCGGTGTTGGACGTGGCGGTAGACCTGCGGGTCGACAGTCCGACTTTCGGCCGGCACGTCGCGGTCGAGCTCAACGACGAGAACCGCCGCCAATTTTGGGTCCCGCGCGGTTTTGCTCACGGGTTCATCGTGCTGTCTGAAACTGCGGATTTTTTCTACAAGTGCGACGACGTCTATAGTCCGGCAGACGAACTGGTGCTGAAGTGGAACGATCCCGCCCTCGGCATTGATTGGGGCCACGCGTCGCCCCAGCTTTCGAAGCGGGACGCCGATGGCCGCACACTGGCGCAGCTCGAGGGGCTGCTGCCGCATTATGGTCCGGTGTAAATGCGTATCCTGCTGACCGGCGTAACGGGACAGGTCGGCGGTGCATTGGCAACGCGTCTCGGCAATTGCGGCACGCTCCTGCCGGCCGACCGTCGTGTGCTTGATCTGGCGCAGCCGGCGCAACTGCCGGCGCAGCTCGATCAACTGGCGCCAGACATCATCATCAATCCGGCGGCCTACACCGCTGTCGACAAGGCTGAAGACGAACCCGACCTCGCCATGACGGTGAACGGCACCGCCCCCGGCGTGCTGGCGCGTTGGGCGGCCTCGCACGATATTCCACTTGATCCATTTTTCGACCGATTACGTCTTCAGCGGGGTCGGCGAGCGGCCATGGCGCGAAGACGACGCGCCGCGGCCGCTCTCGGTCTATGGCGCCAGCAAACTGGCCGGCGAGAAGGAGATTGGCGCTGCCGGAGGCTGCTTCCTTATCGCCCGTACGTCTTGGGTTTATGCCGCGGAGGGGAAGAATTTCTTGCGCACTATCTCCCGCTTGGCGCGGGAGCGCCGGGAGTTGCGCATTGTTGCCGACCAGATCGGGTCGCCCACGTCGGCCGCGCTGATCGCAGACACAATCGTCGGGATCGTATCTCAAGGGTTTGAAAGCCTGCGCAAGCGCTGTGCCCAAGCCAATGGCCTCGTTCATCTCGCGGCGTCAGGGGAAGCCAGCTGGTATGATTTTGCCTGCGCTATCGTCGATGGTCTGAGAGCGCGCGGATTGACTCTGGGAGTCCAACACGTCGTCCCAATCGGCACGGACGAGTATCCAACCCGCGCCAAACGCCCGCATAACTCGCGCCTTGACCTGACACGGCTGCAGGACGTCTTCAATGCGGCGCCAGCGCACTGGAAATCGGTCCTGACGCCCGAGCTTGACCGTGTTGCTCAAGAGGCCGTTGCTGCCCCATAGTCCGGTGCTCGTTCCGACGACCGAGAGTTCTGCTCGGATCGGTTAGCTACGATTGAAGCGCCGTCTGGACACGCCGGGACGCAACGATGACGGTCTGCACTTCATCCATGGACATCCAGCGGCGGTCTCGATTTCCCAAGATGTTATCGCGTAGACTCGGCAGACCCCCCGCCGGCTTAACCTAAGGCGCCGCCTTGAAAAGTAATGAAAGTCATAGTCATCCGCGGCGGGTCGTGGTGGCTCAGCGCAAGGGCGGTGTTGGCAAGACCACGATCTCGGTCTTACTGGCAGCCGAGCTGCGCCATCGGGGAGCAGAAGTGGCATTGATCGATGCGGATCCGTTGCGCTCGGCATCTCAATGGGCTGAAGTCGGAACCCTGCAATATCCTGTCTACGAGATCGCGCTGTCGCCCGAACGCACGATCGAAAAATGGGTATCGGACGTCAAACGCATTGACTGCGACGTCGTAGTGATCGACACGCCTCCCTCAGATGAGGCCCTGGGGTCCTCTATCGCGCTCGCCGATATAGCCATTATTCCATGCCTTCCTTCCGGATTGGATCTGGAGGCGACGACGCGGACGATGGAGATTGTAAATGCCGTTCGCCTGCGCCGCGGCGGCGCCCCAGACGTCATTCTGGTGCCCAATCGCGTTGACCGCCGCACCTTGGAAGGCCGTCAACTCGTCGATGAATTGAGTGAGCGATTTGACGAGTTGATTGCCATTCCGATTGGGAACCGGTGCGCATTCGTCCGTGCGTTTTCAGGTGGAACCTCGATTAACGACTACGAACCGGATGGTTCGGCCGATCGCGAGCTCCGTGATCTCTGCGACATGGTCGAGAATTGCCTGCGCAAAACCGATCCGAGCGGATCGCGTTCATCGAACAAGATCAAACGCTATCCCGCCAAATCCACGTCCTGACGAATTGGTCAAGTCAGCCAACGACACGACGCATTAAATCACAGTCTGAGTAGCTCGATTGGGTGTCCGCATTTTACAACAGCGCGTCCGAGTCCGAGCCAGCTAATTTCTCGCGGACCACTATTCGGCGCTCCTCCAATGCATGCAGCACGGTCTCTGCAAGCTGCTCGGCTGATCGGTTAGCCGTCAGCAAATGCACTTCGGGGTCCTCCGGGCCTTCGTAAGGGGCGTCGACGCCGGTTAAGTTCTTGAGCTGGCCGCTCCGCGCCTTGGCGTACAGGCCCTTCGGATCCCGCGCCATGCAATCCTCTATCGACGTATCGACAAAAACCTCGACGAATTCGTCATGTGACACCAAGCCGCGCACCGTCTCGCGTTCCGCTCTATAGGGGGAGATAAATGAGCACAGAACCACAAGACCCGCTTCCACCATCAATTTGGCGACTTCGCCAACACGCCGGATGTTCTCCACACGATCCGCTTCGGTAAAGCCGAGATCGCGATTGAGCCCATGTCGGACATTATCGCCGTCGAGCAGCATGGTGCGGTGCCCGGCTGCGTGCAGCCGCTGCTCGACGATGTTCGCGATCGTCGACTTGCCGGCGCCCGACAGGCCGGTGAACCAGATGATGGCGGGTTTCTGCTTGTTGAGAGCCGCGCGTTCGCTCTTGCCGATAAGAAGGGGCTGCCAATGGATGTTGGTGCCGCGGCGCAGTCCGAAGGCGATCATGCCGGCGCCGACCGTATTGTTCGTGAAGCGGTCGATAATGATGAGTGAGCCGGTTCTACGGTTCTCGGCATAAGGATCGAACGCGACGGGAGCGGCAGTGGACAGATTGCAAAATGCAATGTCATTCAAGCGCAGTGTAGATGCGGCGAGATGGTCGCGCGTGTTGACATCAATTTTGTATTTGATTGCGGTGACGGTCAGCGCGGTCGTCTTTGTGCCTATGCGGCTGAGGTACGAGCGTCCCGGAACCAGAGGTTCGTCGCTCATCCAAATGACGTGGGCGGCAAATTGATCGGACATTTCCGGGCGCGACGTTGGGCTGGCCAGGACGTCGCCTCTGGCGATGTCAAGTTCATCAGTGAGCGTCATTGTGACGGCATCGCCGGTCATTGCCGCCGCCAATGGCCCATCATAAGTCGTGATCTGCGCGACCTTCGACGTTCGGCCCGAAGCTGCGATCACGATAGGATCGCCAACGCTGATCTGCCCGGATACCACGGTCCCCGCATAGCCGCGAAAGTCGGGATTCGGCCGATTGACCCACTGGACCGGAAAGCGGAACGGCTTGGCCTGGTTTTCGCTTTCGATATCGATCGTTTCCAAGTAGTCCAACAGCGCAGGCCCGCCATACCACGGCGTGTTGCCTGACATCGTGATGACGTTGTCGCCAAAGCGCGCCGACAGAGGTATCGGGACAATCGACGTGAAGCCGAGCGCAGCGGCAAATGCGGTATAATCACCGACAATCCGATCGAAGACCTCCCTTTGAAAGCCGGCCAGGTCGATCTTGTTGACGGCAACGATCGCGTGACGGATACCCAAGAGCGAGCAAATCAGGGAATGCCGCCGGGTCTGCGCCAGCACGCCCTTGCGCGCGTCGATGAGAATGACGGCAAGGTCAGCCCCGGAGGCTCCGGCCGTCATGTTGCGGGTGAACTGTTCGTGTCCGGGGGTGTCGGCGACGATGAATGATCGTTTGCTGGTGGAAAAAAAATGGTAGGCGACGTCGATGGTGATGCCCTGCTCGCGTTCAGCTTCCAGACCATCGACAAGAAGGGCAAAGTCAAGATCTTCGCCCGTGGTGCCACGGCGCGCCGAATCCTCGGCAAGCGTCGCCAGTTGATCGTCAAAAATGACCTTTGAATCGTGCAGGAGGCGGCCGATCAAGGTCGACTTGCCGTCGTTGACCGAGCCACAGGTGATGAAGCGGAGCAAATCTCTGGACGGTGAATCCTCTTCGACGGACGCGGTGGAAATCATATCCATCTAGAAATATCCCTCGCGCTTTTTCTTCCCCGTCGACTCTGCCTCGTCTGCATCAATCAGGCGGCCTTGCCGTTCAGAGGAACGGGCGTTTTTCATCTCGGCGACAACATCAGCCGCCGTTGCGGCGGAGGATTCAATCGCGCCGCTGAGGGGATAGCAACCGAGCGTGCGGAATCGGACCAAGTGCATGCTTGGTTTTTCGCCGGGCGCGAGCGGCATACGATTGTCGTCCACCATGATCCAGGCGCCGTTGCGCGAAACGACCGGACGTTCTTTTGCGAAATAAAGCGGCACGACCGGAATATTCTGCAGCGCGATATAGCTCCAGATATCCAGTTCGGTCCAATTCGATAACGGAAATACGCGAATCGATTCGCCCGGACGCACGCGGGTGTTGAACAAATTCCACAATTCCGGGCGCTGATTGCGCGGATCCCAGCTGTGATCTTGGGAGCGAAACGAGAAGATCCGCTCTTTGGCCCGGCTTTTCTCCTCATCGCGCCGCGCGCCGCAGAAAGCTGCGTCGAACTCATATTTGTCCAGCGCTTGTTTGAGCGCGTCAATTTTCATGACATGAGTGTGCAACGCCGAACCTGAGGCAAATGGATTGATGCCTCGATCGAGACCATCCTGATTAATGTAGACGAGGAGGTTGAGATTTAGCCGGCGCGCGATGTCGTCGCGGAATGCGATCATCTCGCGAAAGTTCCAGGTCGTATCCACGTGCAGCAAGGGAAATGGCAGGGATGCCGGATGAAAGGCCTTGATCGCCAGATGAAGCATGACGCTCGAATTCTTGCCGATGGAATAAAGCATCACCGGCTTTTTGAATTCGGCAACAACCTCGCGCATGATCTCGATCGATTCGGACTCGAGCCGCTTGAGGTGTTTGGGAAGCGCCTTGACCATCGCGGTGCGGGCGCCCGATCGATTATCCATGCTCTGCTCGAATGCAAACTGGAGGAGGATTTTAGCCCAATGAATCGAAGCGATTCGCAAAACGAGCAAGCCACTGGAACATGGGATTGATCACTGTCATCCTCCAACACCCTGAGGCATTACTCCACATAGAGTGCCCAGACCTTTTGAATATACCCTACGCTGCCGGCACGTCCCACTCCATGCCGAGGCAAGTAGGGGGTAGATGCCGGTTCCGTGCGGGGCAGGAAAGCACGCCAATTGGCCTTGGCTCTGGTTGAATGGTGAGACCCGAAGGCGGCGTCGCTATTCGCCAAAGCACGGCGATTTTGACGTTAAAGCAAGGCACGGAGTCGTCACGTGGAACGATTTATTGTGTGCTCGGCCAGATCGCATGGATTATTGCGGCTAACAGTCGTGCTATAGTCGAAGCTGGCCCCTTGGGGCTCATCCCTTCTATCCGGGTGTGCTCATCAAAAAGAAATTCAGGGCCTTATGATCTTTCCGGTTGTATTCAGCATGTGGGTGCCCATCTCATCCTCTGGGTCGCCGACCACCCCACAGATCGACGTCGAGCCGCGGTGCGCCGTGGTATTGCGCCCGAAAAATGCCCTCAGGCTATGGGCTGACGGAATAAAAGGGTCGTCCGAGTGTTTATGACACACGTCCTCCGTCGCCCGTGGGGCCCGCGCCGGGAGGTCGCAAGGCCAATGAGAAAGTCGCATCCGGCCACGCTACGTCACCTTACGACTCCATTGAGCGTACACAGGCCAGCAATCCTCTCGCAAATCCGGATCGGCCGCAGGTTCGACCGTGGCTTTTCTGTGGATGATACAGTGCGATCACGCCAGGGCCGTAATGCTGCCTGACGGCCGGGATATCGGATGACGGCATTATCCTTAAGGGAAGCGCGGCTCATGCGCTGACTTGAGACACCGCATCACACGATGGTACCCAGCGATGTATGCGCCGGTCGTTCGCGAGTTATTGGAAAGCGCAAAGCGTTCCCGAGTCAGGTAGACATTTCTGATACGTAATCTTAACCCGAAACTCAGGTTCAATTAACCCAATGGCGGACAGGCTCCTTCCCGAAAAAATCAAGGATTTTCTCGTTCAGCGGCGAGGACGCTCTTATTGTGACAGCTGCATACAGGAACGTCTTGGCCTCAAATGGCGACAACAGGTCCAGCTCGTCACAGGGACCCTTGCGGTGACGCACTCGTTCAGCCGGGTGCGCGGCGAGTGTTGTACTTGTCACGAAGTAAAGCAGGTGATTACTACTGTTAATGTGCCGCCGATAGAGCCATCAGCGCGCTTCGCGACCCCTCCGCCCATGGAGATGATGGTGAAGCGCTCGGCCTGAAATTCTCCCGGTTCGCACTGGGAGATAGTTCTCCTCCATATCGTAGAAGCGCTGGGCACGACGGCTTTGCTCGACATTTAGCGGTCGGTGCATCGTTAACAAAACGCTCTGCGAGTGCAGCAAACTTGATTTGAATTGCGCTACCCTCACGAACCGGGTTGCAGACTTTTGCGGGTATTCGTCCTCCAACAATTCGGTTGGGGACAACGACCATGCGTCAAACCGCAACAGCCTTCGCGATCGCCGCACTGGCTGCAACCACATGCTGGGCCACGGTTTCGGAAGCCGCCTTCTTCAGCATGCCGCGGATGCTCAAGCTGCAAATCGATCGGATCAGCTTCGAGGCGCCCGCACTTGCCCCGATGGCCCATACCATGTTCTGCATGCGCTACAAGGAAGACTGTGAGGTTCGTGGGATCGATTTCCGGCGGCGCAATATCGCGCTGACGATCGAGCGCTTGAACGAACTCAACAACATCAATCGGAAGGTCAACCGCGACATTGTTCCACAACGTAACGTGGGCGGCCTGGCGACCGAGGAGTGGCTCGTTTCGCCACGGTCCGGCGATTGCAACGACTATGCGGTCACCAAGCGCCACGAGTTGCTCGCGCGCGGCTGGCCGTCCCGATCGCTGCTGCTGTCCGAGGTTGTGGTGCCGTCGGGTGAGCACCATGTCGTGCTGGTCGTGCGTATGAAGGACGACCGCAATCAAGACGTCGACCTGGTGCTCGATAATCTCAGCGCCAATCTTCGGCCGATCGCGCTGCCGCCCTACCGCTGGGTGCGCATGGAGTTCCCCGGGCAATCCGAAATACTGGTCGACGGTGAGCGTGCCGTCGCGGCTGCGCTCGGCCATGCTGACCGACAGCGCTCCAGAATAGGTCGAACGGTTGAGATTTGCTGCGCCGAACGAGGGCAACAATCGAAGTAAATGCATGAGGCCCGCGCCGCAAGGCCCGCACGATAGATCGAGCCAGCAGGGGATGGCGTTATTCCTCGACGCGGATCAGTGAGCGGCACGCCGGACGGGTTGTGACTTGGCAACAACGGCGGTGCGCAGGCGGCTCGCGCGCGCAACGATCAAGAAATGGCGGATGCCGACGCCGGCCAGATAACCCAATTGAAGGCTTGCAACGACCACAGCGGCGCTCAACACGGTCGGCCAAAAGCCCTCACCCCGCGCGGCCTCGTCTCCGATCGTCGCAAGCAGCGCAAGGGCGGCAGCCGGCAACAGCACCGGCACCTTGAAGCGCTGCCCAAGCACCATGCCCACCATCAGGCTGATCAAAGTCGATGTTAGCATGGCCGAACGGCTCTCCGCCGCGCAAGTTCGCCCGCAAGTCTTTAATACTTCGTAAATGGTCGGAGCCGAAGGCGAAGCTGCGCCAACCTCCAGGCGCAGGGGCCCCGCGCATCACGGAGAGGGGCAGTTGGCAAGCAGCAGCGGGAGCGCCTCGCTGAGGCCAACGAGAGAAATGACGCCATTGACCACAGTTTGTTGGTCCGCGCCGTCCACCGTAATCCGCAGGGAAAGTTCGGGCGCGGCCTTCCAGGAATCAGACGCCAATTGGGATGCTTCAGCGGGCAACACAACGGCGGCGCCTGGCGGTACAATTGCCGCTATGAAGGTGGCGCTTTTGCCGTCAGCACGAGTTATGACCTTGGGATGGGCGTGCGGCGGCAGTGGACGAACTAGCACGACAAGGACTTCGACGTGGCTTTCGCCGCAGCGAAGCATGACGCCGGCGAAATCGATGTCAGACTTTGTCAGGTCGGCGGTCTGCATGATCGAGACCGCTTCGCGGCCGCCCTGCGGATTTGGCGTTCGGACAAGGCGCCAGCTGCCGATATCCGTACTTGGCGCTCGCGTCGTTCCGGCGCCGGGTTTGGACGTTGCCGCCTCGTAGCAACGCAGCCGCGCCGCATTGTCCGTGATGGCGCGACACCGTTCAAAATTGCCGTCTGTCCAGGACGGCCGTTCCGAGGTCTGACTGGTGGCCGTCGTCATCGCCGTCGTCAGCGCGAGACACGCCAACAAAAAACAGCCGACAAATCGCGGGAATTGGCAAAGGTGCGCCATCGGGGTGCCTCTAAAATCGGCAAACCATTGATTGCAACGTATATCATTCGCCGCAGTGAAAACACGAGCGCAGCGCAGACGGCTGTCATCGCCACCGGCTGCCGCTATAAGGCGGCGCGGCCCTTAACCTTGATGCTCACATAAATACATTGCAGGTATCTAATTTGCTATTTTCCGGACCGGCTTGCGTATCCGGGGCATCGATGTCGGACAGATTGATTCCGGAAAAAATTAGAGATTTTCTGATCGAGCGTCCGGGACGGCGTTATTGCGACAGCTGCATCCAGGATCGCCTCGGCCTCAAATGGCGACAGCAAGTCCAGCTCGTCACCGCGACACTGTCGGTGACACGCTCGTTCAGTCGCGAACGCAGTGAATGCTGTACGTGTCATGAAACGAAGCAAGTGACCGCCGCCACCCGGACGTTAGCCCCGGATGTCGGGTCGCCAATACGGCATTCGGCGGACAACACGCAGTCCACAGCTCCCGCGCGGCGGCACCGCGTCAAGCTGGACCTTCTGCCACAACGCACCCGCTAATCACCTCGTTGTATCCTTAAGGTAGCGCTTCGAGCAGCAACGCTGGGGCTTAGTGCGCTGGTATTGGGGACTATCCGATTGGCGGCCGATGCCGTGGCGGTTGCGGCGGCTTCACACCCTGGCGGGTTGTGGATCATATTGAATGATATAGGGAATTTTTCTTACCCATGATCTTGTTGAATGTGCAGCAACCAATTGCTTCAACCGCCGGTATTGATTAAAATTCTACTAAAGAGACGATCATGGGGCCAAACAGCAATGGGGGGCGCATGCCTCGGCATTTCGCCATCACTTCGACCTGAGGGTGTATTACGCACATGAATGTCGCTGTTCTCCATGCTGAATCGGCGAATATCGTTCAGCCTGATGCCGTTGGGCCTCAAGCCGAAGCGGTGACGCCCGCGCCGGATTCCGCTGCCGGTTCGCTCCCAGAATCCTTCCCTGCCGAATCTTCATGGTCCGAATCTCCGGCCAGCGCATCCGGTACGGCGGCGAAGCGTGCCTATCCGGCTGCCGCGGAGTTGCCGACGCAGGAAGGCCCGGCGGGACTGCGCTTCGATTTCAACGACGGCTGCCGGGTTACTTTGGCGGAGGCGGCGCATCCTTGGCGCGTGCGGCTGAGCGACCTCGACACCGGCAACATCCTGTTTGACACCGAACTCCAATCAGGACGTGTGAACAGCAGCAAGCGCTATTACGTGCGCTTCCGCGTCGAGGCGCGACAGCGTATTCGTTCATGAGTATTCCGCCGCGGACCGCGACGTATTGATCCAATTTCCGGTCGGCACGCTCGGCGACACCATGGGATGGTTTCCCTATGCGGTGAAGTTTCAGGAGCGGCACAAATGCCGGCTCACCTGCGCGATGGCTGAACGACTGAGCCCGCTGTTCCGCGACGCCTACCCGCACATCAATTTCCTCCCCCACGAGGAGATCAAACCGGAAAACTATTACGCCACCTACAGCATGGGGCTGTTCTTCGATGACAAGGACGGTGTGTACCAGCCCTGTGACTTCCGCCAGGTCGGGCTGCATCGCACCGCCGGCTACATTTTGGGCGTCGATCCGGCCGAGGCGCCGCCGCGTCTTGCCCTAGCCGACGACAGCCGTCCGATCGCCGAGCCCTATGTCTGCATCGCCGTGCAAAGCACGACGCAAAGCAAATACTGGAACAATCCGCACGGCTGGCGCGAAATCGTCAAATACCTGAAAGAATCCGGCTATCGGGTCATCTGTATCGATCAGAAGCCAACCCACGGCACCGGCCTCATTTGGAATCAACTTCCGAATGGCGCAGAAGACGAGACCGGCGACCGGCCGCTGCAGGAGCGCGTGCGCTGGCTCAAACACGCCGAGTTCTTTGTCGGTCTGGCGAGCGGCCTATCCTGGCTGGCTTGGGCGGCCGGCACACGCGTGGTGATGATCTCGGGCTTCAGCCACCCGACCACAGAGTTCGCGACGCCGTATCGGGTGATCAACTACCACGCCTGCAACAGTTGTTGGAACGATCCGCATCACCGGTTCGATCACCACGATTTCCTGTGGTGCCCGCGTCATAAGAATACGCCGCGCCAGTATGAATGCACGCGGCTGATTACCGTAGATCACGTGAAATCAGTGCTGCAGCAAATTCCGGGCTTCGGTCGGTCGCGGAAAGCCGGGCAACGGCGCCGCCGCCAAGGGTAGGGGAACGTCATGTCGACTGTTACGGTTTCCGGGAGCGGAACAACATCAACTGTTTCGTCGTCGAGTCCTTCCAGTACGACTTACATCGTCGAGAGCGGCGGGACGTTAGACGTCGCCAACGGCGGCATCGTTTCAGGCGTGATCAGCGCCCTCGCGGGCGGCACTGTCAACGTGAGTTCCGGCGGCCTGACGCTTTCCTCGGTTATCAGCGGGGGGATGGATGTTATCGCGTCTGGCGGCGCGGACAGCAGTGCGCAAATTTCAGGCGGCGAAGAAGACGTCTACGGCTCGGACACAGCCGCGACGGTGTTTGGTGGAGCGCTCGTCATCGAGTCCGGCGGCTCGACGTCCCTCACAACGATCAGTGGCGGCACGCTGACCGTGAGTTCGGGCGGTACGATTTCGGCCGGGATAAGTACGACCAGTTCACACAGTGCTGGTCTAACGGTGATCGGCGGCACCGTAAACGATTACGGCTCGACTACCCTTAATGCTGGCAGCGGCGCTGGTACCAGCATCAGCGGGGGGACGTTCAACGTCGAATCCGGCGGCGAACTGGGACACGCTAATCTGAAGGCCGGCATATTGAACGTGTCGTCTGGTGGGATTTTCACCGGCAATCTGGCTGTTTCCGGTGGCACGTTAAACGATTACGGCTCGGTGTTGGTCGGCGCCTCCCCGGGCAGCGGCGGCAGTATGGTCGGCGGGACAGTGAACGTCGAATCCGGCGGCGTCATAGCCGACTTCGCCGTCGTTGGCGGCACATTGAATGTCCTTGCTAGCGGCACGGCCAGTGGCGGCATTGGTGTCATAAGCAGCGGAATCATAAACGACTACGGTTCGGTCACCAGCGGCGCCACTAACACGGGCGGCAGCGGCGGCGGCGGCACTTTGAACGTCGAATCCGGTGGCTCCCTGAGCTTTTTCAATATTACCAGTGGCGGCAGAGTGAATGTTCTCAATGGTGGTTCTGCCACCAGCGTGAATGTCTTTAATTCGGGCACTGAAACCGTCAGCTCTGGCGCCAGCGTTACCAGCACCGCCATATCCCCCGGTGGGACCCAGTTTGTCTATGGCACCGCGACCAGCACCACCGTATCCGGCGGACTGCAGGTCCTCGAGAGCGGCGGAACGGTCGTCGACACGACGCTCGAAAATAACGGCACGCTCAAACTCCTGTCCGGGACCACCCTCAGCAACGTCCAAGGCTTACGTTTCAACTCCGGCGGCAATCTAGAACTCGGCTCAGGCGTTAATCTCAGCGGCTTTTCGTTTGACAATGGCGCTACTCTCAAAGTGGACTCGGGCGCCTCGACCAGCGGCACCACCATTAGCTCGGGCGGCGCGGAGGTTGTCTCATCGGGCGGCACCACGACAGGCACGGTTCTTATCGGCAGCAGCGGCTTCGTGTCGAGCGGGTCCGAGGCGGCATTCGAGATTCTGTCAGGCGGCACGGCGTCGAGCACCAGTGTCGGCAGCGGCGGCGAGTTGATCGTCAGTTCCGGCGGCTCCGCCACCGGCGCAACGGTATCCAACGGCGGCAACCTGCTTGTGTTCGCGGGTGGCAATGCCAGCGGCACCATGGTGCTTTCCGGTGGCGCCGAGAGCCTGACCGGGAGCGGCGCCAGCAGCGCCACCGAAGTCAGCGCAACGGTATCGAGCGGCGGCACGCTGAATGTCAATTCCGGCGGCGTCGCGAGCGGCGTCACACTCTACGGGACAGAGAATACTTATCTGGTAAGTCCAGGCGCCACGAGCGGCGGCATCGACATCAGCGCAACGGTTGAGAGCGGCGGAATACTCAACGACAATGCGTTTGCCTCCGGCACGACGGTTGAGAGCAGCGGGCAGCTAAATGTTAACGGCGGCGGCACCGCCGTGGGCGCCATCGTCGACAGCGGCGGAACGCAAATCGTCTCGGTGGCGGCGTCGCTTCCAATACCACGATTGAAGCCGGCGGCACGGTATCGGTCACTTTTGGCGGTGCCCTCGCCGGCACCACCACGGTCGATGGCACTTTGAATTTCGATGGCTTCGGCCCCGCGAAAGTCTCCGGGAGTCTTACAGGCTCGGGCTCCATCGTCATCTCCGGCGCCGCGCTGACATTAGGCAGCAACGACACCTTTTCGGGCGGCATTTCCGTCGGGGGAATCAACGGCGAGCTGATCCTCGCGTCCGGCGGCGTTGAGAACAGCAACGAGGTCATCAACAGCGGCGGCATCCTCGAACTGTTGGGGGGCGCCCAGTCGGCGGGCGCGCCTATCCTCAATTCCGGAAGCATTCTGGAGGTCGGCTCGGGCTATACGCTCAGCGGCTTTGTCGATAGCGGCGGCGAGACTTTGACCGTCTTGTCGAGCGGCGTCGCGCTTGACGACAGCACCGAGAAGAACAGCGCGTCTTTCCTGTTCATGAACGTATCGTCCGGCGGCATCGCGTCGAACACGAACGTCGGCAGTGGCACAGAGCTATTCGTCTACTCGGGTGGCACGACAGTGTCGTCGACGGTGCTCGGCACCGAGTGGCTGTCGGCTGCGACCGCGTCCGCTTTGGATACCACGGTGTCCGGTACCGATACCAACATCATCGGCGGCTTGATCGTCAATTCGGGGGCAGTTGCCAGCAATACGACGCTCGTTAACGGCACTCTGAGCGTAGCTTCCGGCGGCGTTGTTGAAGGTACGACTACCATTCATGGCGGTCCGGCAGGCGGCATCGTCGGCCTTGCAACCGGTGCGATCGTCAGTGGCCCGATCGACTTCGATGTTGCTGCTTTCGGCGGTTTTGGCGGGACACTGCAAATCAGCGCGACCGTGCCGAACCTTGTGGTCGGCGGCTTCAGCGTGAACACCACCCTCCAGTGGATGGGGCAAGCAGTCGACAGCGGCGGCACCACGACGATCACGGCGAACAGCTCCGGCAGCCTTCTGGAGGTGAAGGAAAACGGACAAACTCTCGACGTGCAGTTTGGCGAGGATCTGTCGGGCGATCAGTTCGCCATCGGCTCGATTGGATTAAGACTCGTCTGATTCCCGCATCTATATCTCGCAACTTAATCTCAGCGCCGGCCAGGTTCTGACGTCCGCACTGGTTTCGACCGGTCAGACCGTAGATATTACGTCGGGCGCGAGCGGCAGCGGCCTCATCGTCAGCAACGGCGGCGCCGTGAATGTCTCCGGCGGTACGGATGTCAGCGGTACGGTCGGAGATGGCGGCACGCAGACCGTATTTTCCGGCGGCACTGCGAGCGACACCCTCGTCGCCGATCCGGGATTACAGATCGTTTCCGCCGGAGCCAGTGCGACGTCCGTCATCGTCAGCGGCGGCGAGCAGGACGTTTACGGAATCGCTGTTTCGACGACCGTCGAAAGTGGGGTCGATAGCGGCGGCACCCATTTCTCCGGCTCTGAGATCGTCGAAAGCGGCGGCTTCACCAGCTTCACAACGGTAAGCGCCGGCGGTTCTGAAATCGTCAGCGGCGGCGGCACGGCATTCGATGCGATCGTTTCCAGCGGCGGTAATCTCGTTATTTCCCCCGGCGGTACCGCCAGCGGCGGCGAGATCAACGGCGGCACCTTCGAAGTCGTATCCGGCGGCAGCGTCAGCGGATCGCTTACGTTTGACGCCGGTGGCGGAACGCTAAAGATCGATGGCCCGTACACGTCCGGCCTTCTGTTGCCGAACGCTACACTTCACGGCCTCGCGCCTGGCGCCGTCATTGATCTCACGGGACTTACCCTTAGTGCGGTAAACAGCGTCGGCGTTGCCGGAAACGAACTGGAGCTCAATGACGGAGGCACGGCCTACGATCTGAAAATCGATCCGAGTTCTGTTCTTCCAAACGATTATTTTCACCTGGTCTCTGCCGGTGCTGGTACGGAAATCGTCGAAGACAACACACCATGCTATTGCCGCGGTACGCTCATTCGTACCGACCGGGGCCAGGCGCGGGTCGAGCGGCTCAAGATTGGCGATAAGGTAAAAACCGTTTCGGGGGTGGCGCGCCCGATCAAATGGATCGGCCGGCGCAGCTACGGCGGCCGCTTCGTCATGGGCCGCAAAGATATTCTGCCGATCTGCATCAAGGCCGGCGCGTCGAGGAGAACGTGCCGCGGCGCGACCTTTGGATCTCGCCGCGGCATGCAATGTATCTCGATAGCGTCCTGATCGAGGCCAAGGACCTCGTCAACGGCGTGTCCATCGTGCAAGCCGAGCATGTCGACAAGGTCGAGTACTTCCACATCGAGCTCGAAAGCCATGACGTGATCATTGCCGAAGGTGCGCCTTCGGAAACCTTCATCGATGATGACAGCCGGTGTATGTTCCATAATGCGCAACAATACCGGACGCTTTATCCGGACGCGTCGACTGAAGCCGCGCAATATTGTGCGCCACGTTGTATCGAAGGCTATGAGCTTGAAGCGGCGCGCCGGCGCATTGCGTCGCGCGCGGGACTGCGGACCCGCGACGAAAAAGCCAAGGTCGGCGCGCTACAGGGCTATGTCGACCTTATCAGCTCACAGTGCATTGCCGGCTGGGCGCGGGACATGGATCATCCCGAAGTGCCGGTCTGTCTCGATGTCCATATCGGCGGCCGGCTGATCGGGCAGGCGCTGGCGAATCGCTATCGCAGCGACCTGGAACAGGCCGGGCTTGGTGGCGGCCGCCATGGTTTCAATTTCACGCCGCCGCCAAACCTGCGCTTCAGTCCTGACGCGGTAGAGGTGCGGCGCTCGCTCGACGGCGCAGTGCTGGCATTTTCGATCGACGTCTTGCGCGATCTGCTGCAATTCAATCGTCGTTCCAGGCTTCGTTCGGCGGGAACTGCGGGCGGGTAAACGTCGGGGCGCCGCTTGAGCCGCCTCGCGCGATTCGCTGCCGCGGCGCCTGCCCGACGATTGATCCATGTGCCGGCGACAGTCAACGATGACGGCGTTCAGTTGTCGCCATGTTAATAGGAAACCTCGATATCGTTAACCGGCAAGAGGTGGCCGGCTGGGCGCAAGACGATGCGCAGCCCGATGTGCCGGTGAGCTTGCTCGTTATTGTCGATGACGATTTGCTCGGCCGCATCCTGGCCAACCGCTATCGCGCCGACCTCGAGCAAGCGGGTATTGGCAGCGGCAGGCACAGCTTCGAGTTCCAGTTACCAAAAAGCTTGCCGCCGTTTGAAAGGCATGTGCTCAAGGTCTGCCGCGAATCCGACGGCATCGATCTGGCGCAGTCGCCGGTCGTCCTTGAGCCGGCGAAAGTGTTCGATGCGGCCACGCAAGACGCGTTGGCCGACATTATTCGACGCTGCGGGTCGGATCATGACATCGCAGCAAAGGTCGACTTTTTGATGAACGAGGTCGATGGCCTGCTGCAAAATCTGGCCGATCGGGACAGCGGTCGCGCAGACCGCAATCGGTATCGTCATCTTCTGCAGCGCTGGCGAAAGCTGCCGTCGGATGCGGCGGCGGCAGAGTCTCTTGCAGCCGCGGACATTTCTCGTCCTGCGCAGCGTGCGCTGGTAATTGACGACAGGATACCCAGGTCTGATCGGGACGCTGGTTCGCTGGCCATTCTCAGCCACATTCAGTCGCTGCAACGGCTTGGCTATGAAGTTGTGTTTGCACCGACCGTTGAACTTGTCGTGCCGGACGAAAGCCATTCCGCCCTTGACAGCATCGGCGTTACCGTCTGCCGTGCACCGTACTACGGGTCGATTGAGGAAATCCTGCGCCGTCAGGCTGGAGGGTTCGATATCGTCTACATGCATCGTGTGTCCAATGCCGTCAAATATGGGGAGATCGTCCGACATCACAATCCTAAGGCACGGCAAATCTATAGCGTGGCTGACCTCCATCATATCCGCATCGCGCGACAGGCGATTGCCGAAGATCGGCCTGAGCTGGTGGCACGCAGTCAGTGGCTGCGCTTCGCCGAGTTTGTGGCGGCAGTTTCAGCCGATGTCGTCATTACGCATTCGGCGCGCGAAGCGGATGAGCTGGCCAAGCAGATACCCGCATCCAAGATCCATACGGTGCTTTGGTCGACGACCCCGAAACCGACACGGCTTCCATTCGCGAAAAGGCGGGGGATCGCGTTTATCGGCGGTTATAGCCATGAACCCAACCTCGACGCGGCGCGTTCGCTGATACGCGAGATCATGCCGTCGGTGAGAAAACAAAATCCAAACATCGAGTGTTTGCTGGTCGGCCATGATTTGCCAGAGCAACTGCGTCAGCTATGCGGCGATGGCGTTGTAGCCGTGGGTTATGTGGAAGACCTTGCAGAAATCTTCGACCGGGTTCGATTGACGGTGGCGCCATTGACTTATGGAGCAGGCATCAAAGGCAAAGTGATAGAGAGCCTTGCTGCCGGCGTGCCTTGCATCTGCACACCGGTGGCAGCGGAAGGCCTCGATTTTCCGCCGGCGCTGGAAGGCTGTGTTGCCGAAGGCGTCGAACGGTTCGCCGCGCTGATTTGCCAGATGCACGACGATGAGGCCGCCAACGACACCTATAGCCGAGCGGCCCTCCGTTACATCGGCGACGTGTTCTCACCTGAAAGCCTCAATTCCGCAATGCGGCGCGCCTTGGGTGCCGCGCCCTTCAAGGGCTCAAGTGGCGAGCTAAAATCCACAACAAAATCCCGTTAAAAAACGAGGCATGAAACTAAAATTTTGCTAAATTGTTGTTCGTCAGGGCGAGCGACGGATTTTGCGATGACCGCTAAATCAGTTCCAGAGAAAATCAGCGGCTTCCTAATTCACCGAGCAGGGAGAATGTATTGTGACACATGCATTCAAGAACGGCTGGGATTGAGATGGCGGCAGCAGGTCCAGCTGATCACCGCTACCTTGGCGGTGACGTCCGGGTTCAAACGCGAATTAAATCAATGCTGTACTTGTGAGGAGAAGAAACAAGTAACGGCGGCGATCGGCGCCCACACCCTTGCTCGCGTCGGCCCTTCCCAATCCCCGTCCCGGCCTGATCGGCCGTCCAATCGCGAATACGGCTCAGGCGGGCAATTCTAGACGAGCGGCGGCCGGAAATAGCGCTGGAGGCGCAGGAACTCGATCCGCCGCGCACGCTGGATTCATTGGTCCTCAACTTTCACTCCTGCAAACGGCGCCGTTTGAGCTTAGAGGAGAACGGCTGAGCCTAGAGGAGAACGGCGTGCCCGCGAGATATCAATGTTACAATGATCGCTGCTTGTCATGCCGGTGCAGGAGGGGATGTTGCAGGTGCAGGCTCTTCGCGTCTTGATCTCTTTCAATTTTAAAGATGCAGCCCTAGCGGAAGCCCTGCGGGCAAGCCTGTTCACGCTCGATCCCGATTTGCAAATCGCCCTCTCTCCGGCGTCGTACGGGGCAGTCTACCGGCGCTCCACGGTGGCCAATGGCATCGTCGAGACCGACGCGTTTTTGCTGCTCATCGGGCCCAGCGGCATCGGCCCGTGGCAGGACGTGGAGTACCGCTTCGCCCTTGAGCGCAACCTAGAGGATGGCGGCTTTGCCGTGATTCCCGTCCTGGCCGCTGCAAGCCAAGTGCCGCAGTTTTCGCTGCCGCCAAACCGCACCTGGATCGAGGCGCCTGTCATCGTCGATCCCCGCATATTGGACCGGATCATTGCAGCGCTCAGAGGCGATACGACCGGCTGAAGGATTCCCGCCAAAGCGCGGAACCGGGGGGCAGACTACACGTTAATATCCGATCGGCCTTCGCCCTAATAGCTCGGATTTTTGTCTCCCGCTTGTGAACGCCTATGCCAGTTCTAAAAACACTGGTTGTGCTGTTTTGCATTTGCCTTGCTGTTGTGATCGGTTTCATTGCGTTTGCTTGGCGCTCCGCAATTGGCCCGATCGCGGCGCAATCGCAAAATTTCTCGCCTGATCTCGTCCGGCGCGGCGCTGTGCTGGCAGCGCTCGGCGACTGCAACACCTGCCACACGGCGCCGGGCGGCCGCGCCTTCTCGGGTGGACGCGCCGTGCCGACGCCGTTCGGCACGATCTATTCGACCAACATCACGCCCGATGCCGATACCGGCATAGGACGCTGGCCGGAGGCAGCGTTTCGCCGCGCCATGCGCGAAGGCGTGGACCGCGAAGGCCGCGCGCTTTATCCGGCGTTTCCCTATGATCATTTCACGCTGACGACCGACGACGACATTCACGCGCTCTATGCGTTTGTGATGACACGCGATCCGGTGAGCGCGACTGCGCGGGTAAACGACCTCGCGTTTCCCTTCAACATCCGCCCTCTGCTTGCCGGATGGAAGCTTCTCTTTCTCCGGCAGGGGCCATATCGGCCCGATCCGGCGCAGAGCGCGCAATGGAATCGCGGCGCCTACCTCGTGGAAGGTCTGGCGCATTGCGGCGCCTGTCATACGCCGCGCAACGCGCTCGGCGCCGAGCGGAAACACAACCGCTTCGGCGGCGGCGACGCCGAAGGCTGGACCGCCTATGCGCTCAACCAATCGTCTTCGGCGCCGGTGCACTGGGATGAAGCAGCGCTCGCATCCTATCTGCGCAACGGGTGGCAGGAGGCTCATGGCCTCGCGCACGGTCCGATGACGGCGGTTATCGACGATCTCGCCTCTGTTCCCGACTCCGACATTGCCGCCATTGCGTTGTACATGAAAGACGTGCTCGGCGCGCCGAGCGAGAAAGAGCGCCTGGCCGGCGATGCGCTGATCGAGCAGGCGCGCAACCAACAACCGGGATCCATGATTCCGACGAGTGTCAGCCAGATCGCCGGCGCGCCGGACAATGTCCGCGCCGGCGCGGCGATCTTTCAAGCCGCGTGCGCGACATGTCACGACAGCGGCCGGCCACTGCCATTCGGCGGCGTCCGCCTGGCGCTGAGCACCGGGCCGAGCGCTCCCGAGCCGCGCAATGTCATCAACGTCGTGCTCTGGGGCCTGCCGGCAGCCGACGCCAGACAGAGTGCGATCATGCCCGGCTTTGCCGACATGCTCACCGACCAGCAGGTCGCAAACCTTATCAGCTACGTGCGCGCCAAGTTCAGCAACAAGCCGCCGTGGGGCGACATCGACAAGGATATCCGCAACGCCAAAAGCGGCGTAAGCCCTGTTGAAGTTTATCCGGCTCCCGCGATCAATCCGGAACGTCTGACGATCAGCGAGCGCGAGACCAAAAAATGAAGCTTTCGGTCAACGGCCAACAGCACGACATCGACGCCGACCTGGACACGCCGCTCCTGTATGTGCTGCGGGATGACCTCAAACTCAACGGCGCGAAATTCGGTTGCGGCCTTGGCCAGTGCGGCGCGTGCACCGTGCTGGTCGACGGCGCGGCAGTGTTCTCGTGTTTGACGCCGCTGCTGGTTCTCGACGGTAGGAGCGTCACGACCGTCGAAGGATTGGGGACACGGGACGATCCGGGCCCGCTGCAGCGTGCATTCATCGCCGAGCAAGCGGCGCAATGCGGCTACTGCATTGCCGGTATGATGATGCGGGCGCAGGCTCTCCTGCAGAAGAACCCAAATCCAACCGACGCCGACATCCGCGCCGGACTTGAGCCTAATCTCTGCCGGTGCGGCACGCACATGCGGATCATGCGTGCGGTGAAGCGCGCCGCCGGGCTTATGCACACGGCCGGCGCCGCGGGCAGCGGTAGCGTGCGATGAGAGCCGCCTCCACTGTCATCTCGCGCCGCAGCGTGCTTGCCGGAACCGGCGCGCTTGTCGTTTCCTTCTCGACGTCGCGGCTATTCGCGCAGCAGGCGGCAGGCGGCCAGCAACCGCCGCCAAACCCACCGCTGCCGGGGAGTCTCAAAGGAGCGCCGTATCTCGACTCCTGGATCCGGATTGGGCCGGACGGCAATGTCACCGTCTTCACCGGCAAAGCGGAATTGGGCCAAGGCATCAAGACCGCGCTGCTGCAAGTGGCGGCGGAACAGCTCGATGTACCCTTCGCAGCGCTGAAAATCGTAACCGCCGATACCGGCCAAACCGCCAATGAAGGCTTCACCGCCGGCAGTCATTCGATGCAGGACAGCGGTACGGCGATCATGAATGCCGCGGCGCAGGCGCGTACCGTTTTGATTGCCGAAGCCGCGCAGCGGCTTGGCGACGCGCCGGATCAGCTCAAAACCGCGCAGGGGGTCGTGAGCGCTCCGGACGGCCGTCAGATCAAATACGGCGAGCTTGTCACGGACACGGCGCTGCACGTCGAGGCGCAGCCGCAGTCGGCTCTGAAAGACCCGGGCACGTTCACGGTGATGGGGAAATCCGTGGTGCGGGTCGATATTCCGGCCAAGGTCACGGGTGGACCGGCTTACGTGCAGGATTTCCGTCCGGACGGCATGGTGCACGCCCGCGTGGTGCGGCCACCGAGCTATGGCGCGCGGCTGACCAATGTGGATACCGCCCGCATCGAAAGTATGCCCGGGGTCGTCAAAGTCGTGCACGATGGCAATTTTCTCGCCGTCGTCGCCGAGCGAGAATTCCAGGCCATCAAGGCGATGCGCGCCTTGGCCGACGCGGCACGGTGGGAAGAGAAACCGAGTTTGCCGAAGCAGGCCGACCTTTCGGCGACGCTCATGGGCCTCGCCGCGCAGGACATTGTCGTCCGCAATCAGGGCCAACCGGGATCGGCGAACACCAACAGGCTCGAAGCGACTTATACGCGGCCGTATCAGTCGCACGGCTCGATCGGACCGTCATGCGCGGTCGCTCGCTCGGACGACAGCGGCGTCACAGTGTGGACGCATACCCAGGGCGTCTTTCCCGACCGTCAGGCCATTGCCGAAATGCTTCGCCTGCCGGAAACCCAAGTCCGCTGCATTCACATGGAAGGCTCCGGCTGCTACGGCCACAACGGTGCCGACGACGCCGCCGCCGATGCCGCGTTGCTTTCGCGGGCGCTGCCCGGCCGGCCGGTGCGCGTGCAATGGATGCGCGAACAGGAGCACGGCTGGGAGCCGTTCGGTCCGGCTATGGTGACCAAGATTTCGGCGGCCCTCGACGGCAACGGCAATATCGCGGACTGGGATTTCGGCGTGTGGAGCAACACCCATTCGATGCGGCCGGGCGGCGCCGGTTCGCTCCTTGCCGGGCAACACATGGCGCAACCATTCGCGGTGCCGGCGCCGAAGCCGATTCCGATGCCCGAAGGCGGTGGCGACCGCAACGCGATACCGCTTTACCGGATTCCAAATGCACACATCGTCTACCACTTCCTGCCGGAGATGCCGGTGCGGGTCTCGGCCCTGCGGGCGCTCGGCGCCTACATGAACGTGTTTTCGATCGAGAGCTTCATGGATGAGCTTGCGCAGGCCGCCAAGGCGGATCCCGTGGAATTCCGGCTGCGGCATCTCGACGATCCGCGGGCCCGCGACGTGGTTGCCATGGCGGCGCAGCGCTTCGGCTGGCCGCAGCGTTCGCAAAAGGCGCCGGGCCGCGGCCACGGCTTCGCGTTTGCGCGCTACAAGAACCTCGCCGCTTATTGCGCCATCGCCGCGACAGTCGAGGTCGACCGCGACACCGGACGAACGCGCCTGGTTCGCGCGGTCGCGGCGATCGACAGCGGCCAGACCGTCAATCCCGACGGCCTGATCAATCAGGTCGAGGGCGCCATCCTCCAATCGGCAAGCTGGACGCTGTTCGAAAGCGTCAGCTTCGACGACACCCGCATCACCAGCATCGACTGGTCGACCTACCCGATCCTGCGCTTCAACGACGTTCCCGACAGCGTCGAGGTGCACGTCATCGACCGGCCCGGCCAACCCTTCCTCGGCAGCGGCGAAACCGGTCAGGGCCCGGCCGCTGCCGCGATCGCCAACGCGGTCGCCGACGCGACCGGCAGGCGATTGCGCGATCTGCCGCTGACGCGCCAGCGCGTCAAAGCGGCGCTTGCCGTGTAGAGCTTGATGGCTTCATAGCTTGCCGCAACTTTCGATCGTCATCTTGCGATGCGGGCGGCCCGCGAAAGGCGTATCGCGCTTTCCAAGCCTCGTGCGGTGATGTTAACTGATGCCGCCGGCTCTTCTTGGTGCGCGTCGCTTCGCCATTTCATCAAGAGTAATGCGATGACAGCCTCGAGCCTCATAGTCTCAATCGCACTCGGCATCGGCGTCTATTGCAGCGGCATGGGTGAGGTTGCCCTTGCGCAAGGCTATCCCGCCAGACCGATCAAGCTCGTCGTTCCGTATCCGCCCGGCGGCGGCACCGATATTGCCGGGCGCTGGATCGCCGACAAGCTCAGTGCGCGGCTCGGCGAAAGGGTGTTTGTCGACAATCGCGCCGGCGCAAACGGAAACCTCGGCACCGATTTCATCGCCAAGGCGTCGCCGGACGGCTATGTCATCGGGATGGCGACCCCGGGCCCGGTCACGGTAGGTCGGAGCCTTTATGCCGATCTGCCCTATGATCCGAAGAAGGACCTGGCGCCGATCATTCTCGCCAACGAGAGCCCGATTGTTCTGGTGGTCAACCCGTCGATGCCGGCAAGATCGCTCAAGGAGCTTGTTGCGGCGGCTAAATCCAAACCGGGCAAGCTGTCAGCCGCGCTGGTATCGACCGGTTCGGTGCCGCACCTCTTGACCGAGATGCTGAAAATGTCGGCCGGCGTGAATATCCTCGACGTGCCCTACAAGGGCGGCGCGCCGGCGGCGCTTGATGTCATTGCCGGTCAGGTCGACATGCTGTTCAGCGTGCTGCCGCTTGTCCTGCCGAATATCAAGGCTGGGCAATTGCGCGCGCTGGCCATCGCCAGCAGCGCACGCAGCCCGCTGCTTCCCGAGGTGCCGACGACAGCGGAGGACGGCTATGGTGACGTGACCGGCAGTGCGTGGAACGGCATCGCGGCGCCGGCCGGCACGCCAAAGGAGATCATCGACAAGCTCAATACGGAAATATCGCAGATCCTCGCCACCCCGGATACCGCGCAGCGCTTTTCCGACCTCGGCATGGTATCGGTTGGCGGTACGCCAGAGAGCTTCGCGCAATTCCTGCAAGCTGAATCCGAAAAATGGGCAAAGGTGATAACGGCCGCGCACCTGCAGACGCCCTGACCGATGCCAATCTCAATTGATCGGCGCCATGTGGGCAAGCATGGCCGGTTGATTTTTAATCCACACGGGACCGCAAAACACGGCCCCGCAAAAGAGGTTGAACGATGTTCGATATCCTCGATCGCATCATGAATCTCGACATCGGCAAGCGCGGTGTTGATAAGCTTTACGAACCGGCACGCGCGCGAAGCGAGGAGGCGCTCTGCGCCGCCGCGGCGCGCCATCTGACCAAGGTCGCGGCCGGCGATCGGGTCATTCTGATCACCGGCTCGCTGACCCGGCCCTGGGTTTCGACCAAGATCGGCGAAACCGACGGTCCCGTCGGGGTCGCCGCGTTGGCGCGGATGTTGAGTTACGGGTTCAACGCCATCCCGGTCGTGGTCACGGACACGTCTTTGCTCGAACCGATTGGCGCCACGCTGCGCGCCGGCGGCGTCGCGGTTGTAGCGCTCGACGCGGCAAAGCGGGCGACGTCGAACAAGCGCTTCTGCGGCGTTGCGCTGGCGCTTGGCTATCCGGTCGACGAGGGCGAAGCGCAGCAAGAAGCCAAGCGGATGCTCGACGAGTTAAGCCCGAATGTGGTGATCGCGATCGAGCGCGCCGGCATGACGGTGCGCGGCACCTATCACAATATGCTTGGGCAGGATTTTACCGAAGGACGCGCCCGGATCGATTACCTTGTGGAGGAGGCCGGTAAGCGCCGCATCCCGACAATCGGCGTCGGCGATGGCGGCAATGAAATCGGAATGGGCGCGATCGCCGAAGCGGTCCACAAATACGTTCCGCACGGCGAGACTCTGTGCGCCAAATTGGCGACCGATGTGCTATTGCCGGCTGGCGTGTCGAACTGGGGCTGTTACGCGATCCAAGCGGCGCTGGCGATCCTGACCGGGCGGCCGGAGCTTGCGCATACCGCGGCGATGGAGAAGCACTTGATCGAGGCCGCCGCAGCCGCCGGCCTGGTCGACGGCAACACCGGCAAGACCGAAGCTACTGTCGACGGCATGCCGATTGAAGTTCATATGGGCATTGTCCAACTGCTCGCAGCGACCGTCGAACGCGCGCTGCGGAAAGGCCACTGAACTTAGTCGATTTTGACGGTAATCGGCGGGTCAACCGGCAGATATGCGCCAGATATCCTCGGCATATTCGCGAATCGCGCGATCTGAGGAAAACCAGCTCATGCGCGCCGTATTGAAAAGGCTCGTGCGCCACCAGCCGGATTGGTCGGCCCAGCGGCTGTCGATGAGGCGCTGCGTCTGCCAGTACGAGTCGAAATCGGCCGCGACCATGAATTCATCGCGGTGGAGAATCTCGTCCACAATTGGCCGAAACCTGTCCTTTTCAGCGCCGGAGAATGCACCGGAGGCTAGATCGCGGATCGTTCCTTCAAGCAAAGGCGATTTTTGCACCGCATCCCATCCGATGAAGCTGGCGCGCCGCCGATCCAAAACCTGTTGGGCGTCGAGGCCGAATATGAAGATATTGTCAGCGCCAACATTTTCCCTGATTTCGATATTGGCGCCATCCAAGGTGCCGATCGTCAATGCGCCATTAAGCGCAAGTTTCATGTTGCCGGTGCCCGACGCTTCGAGCCCCGCAGTCGAGATTTGCTCGGACAGATCGGCGGCGGGCATGATCGCCTCGGCAAGACTGACGCTGTAATTCGGCAAGAACACCACCTTCAAGCGATCGCCGATCAGCGGGTCGTTGTTCACGACGTGGGCAACGTCGTTGACGAGCTTAATGATGAGCTTTGCTTGCACATAAGTCATCGCCGCCTTGCCGGCGAAAATCTTGACTCGCGGCGCCCAGTCTCGATTGGGCTCGGCGCGAATGCTGTGGCACAGCGCGATGGTCTCGAGAACGTTCAAAAGCTGGCGCTTGTATTCGTGGAATCGCTTGACGTGAACGTCGAACAACGCGGCGGGATCGAGCCGGACGCCGGTCTGTTCGCGGATAATCGTGCATAGGGCGCGCTTGTTGACTTGCCGAGCATTGGCGACGCGCGTCAGGAATGTCCGGTCGTCGACCAACGCTTCGAGCCGCTTCAATTCACTGGCGTCGTCCAGAACGCGGCTGCCGAGCGTATCGACGATGAGGCCGGTCAGAGACGGATTGGCCTGGAACAGCCAGCGGCGGAAGTCGATCCCGTTGGTCTTGTTGACGATGCGGCCGGGATAAGCGGCGTTGAGATCGCGAAACACTGTTCGCCGCATCAAGTCCGTGTGCAGCGCGGAGACGCCGTTGACCTTGTTCGACCCGATGAAGGCGAGGTTGGCCATGCGCACGCGCCGTTCGCCGCTTTCATCGATCAGGGAAGCGGCCGCAAGCGTGTCGCCGGCTATCGCCGCGGTGTGCTGCAGATGCCGCCAATTGATCAGGAAGATGATCTGCATGTGTCGCGGCAGGAGGCGATTCATCAACTCGATGGACCAGGTCTCCAGCGCTTCCGGCAGCAGGGTATGATTGGTGTAGTTCAGAGTCGCCGTGGTGATGCGCCAGGCGTCGGCCCAACTGACGAAGTATTCATCGACGAGAATCCGCATGAGCTCGGCGACGGCCAGTGCGGGATGCGTGTCGTTCATCTGCACGGCCGCATGGTCGGCAAGCGAGAAAACGCTGCCGCACTCGGCAAAATGCCGCTGCACGATGTCCTGTAACGATGCCGAGGTGAAAAAGAACTCTTGCCGCAGGCGAAGCTCGAGACCCGCAGCGTTGTCGGTGCTCGGGTAAAGAAAACTGGTGATCGCCTCGGCGCGGGCGCGCGCGGCTACGGCACCGACATAGTCTCCTTGATTGAATTTGCCGATTTGCATCGGTTCCCTCGACCGCGCCGACCAAAGCCGCAGTGTGTTGGCGTGTCGTGCTCGGTAGCCGATGATGGGTGTGTCGTAGGCGACGGCGTTGATGATTTCGGCGGGATACCAGATTGCACGCGCGGTGTCGGTATCGCCGCCGAGATATTCGACGCTGCCGCCGGAACCGACCGGAAAAATGACGTGCCGCCGCTCGATCTCCCAGGGATTGCCGAATTTCAGCCAATCGTCGGGCAGTTCGAGCTGCCAACCGTCGCGGATCTGCTGGCGAAACAATCCATTCTGATAACGAATGCCATAGCCATAAGCCGCAATGCCGAGCGTCGCCATGCTGTCCATGAAGCACGCGGCGAGCCGCCCTAATCCGCCGTTTCCCAGCGCGGCATCCGGCTCGAGGGCGCGCAGGCTGTCGATGTCGACTCCGAGTGACTGCAGCGCGGCGCGCACTGGCTGGAGGAACTCCATGTTGCTGAGCACGCTGAACAACAGGCGGCCGATGAGATATTCGATCGAAAGATAATAGACCCGCCGGCCCCCGCGCGATTTGCGCTCGGATTCCATCCAGCGGTCGAGGACGCGATCGCGCAGCGCCAGCACTGTCGCCAACAGCCAGTCGTCGAGTTGCGCGTTCTCAGGCTCTGCGCCAACGTGATGGCGCAGTCGGTCGCGAATTGCGTCGGCGAGTGCCGGTACCTCGCGCGCCGGCGAGGGCGCGCTATCGACTATGTTTAATTGCGATCCCGGCATTGTCGTCTTTACCGTCGTGGAAATTTACCGGAAGTCAACTCAACAGCGAACTTTTGCACAACTGCGGCCTTCCGCGGCCATGACAGCGGCAACGCTGTGCAGCGTCTCGTGTTTGGCGATAGCTTCAATGTCGAGCGGCAGACGCCGGCGCCAGTTCGGATATTCCGTGGTCGTGCTCGGCATGTTCGGCTGATCGGATAATCCCAAAATGTCTTCGATCGAAACGGCAAGCAGCCGGCTGCGCGTGCGCGCGAGGTATCGCAGTACGTCGAGGAACAATAAATCCGAGCCGAGCCCTTGCTCGGCGAGCGTCGTGCGCAGCGCCTCATGTGCGCTATATCGTTCGGCTTCGCTTTCGCCAGCATCGAGCCCGAGTGCCGCCTTGGCCCTGAGGTCATGTAAGGATTTCCAGCCGGTAAAGGTCGGATGGTCGTGGGTGTTGAAGGTCACGATGGCTTTTTCCGGATAATGTTCAGGCCGCCGAAAGGCATTGTGCTCGCGCTCGAACAGCGCGACGCGGTAAGACCAGATTCCCCATTGGTTGAGCGTATCGCACACGCCGTCGGGGATTGTGCCGAGGTCTTCGCCGATGACGAGGCAATCGTTCTTGGTGCTTTCTTGGGCGGCGACGGCCAGCATCGCCGCAAAAGGAAACCGGACGTAGCCGCCTTCCGCAGCAGCGGCGCCCTTCGGAATCAAATAAAGCCGATTGAGGCCGAGCGCGTGATCGATTCGGATCGCGCCGGCATATTGCATGACCGATCGCAGCATCTGGCGAAACAACGAAAAGTCCGAATTCGATCAGGGCTTGCGGATGGAAGGAGGCCAGCCCCCAATCCTGCCCGCGCGGATTGTAGACGTCCGGTGGCGCACCGATTGAAAGATTGGAGCACAGGAGATCGGGTGCAGCCCAGACGTCGGCGCCGCCCGGGTCGACGCCAACGGCAACGTCGAGATAAAGCCCGACCGGAAGCGCCATGTCTTGTGCCACGCGGGCGCATGTGCGCAACTGCCGATCGGCGATCCATTGGGTGAAGGCGGCGAACGCGGCATCGCCGATCGCGCCAGCCTTGTAGCGGGCCATCGCTTCCGCAGGCCGCCGCCACTCGCCAGGCCACTCCTGCCAGGATGTTTGGAAGCGCTCACGCAGCGCCTCGAAAATGCCGAAACGCTCGCAGCGGCTCGCCCGACCGTTGGCGAAACGCGGCGAAGTCCTTCTGCCGCGCCGGCAACGCCCGATCGGAGAAAGTCTTGAACGTCGCCCACAGCGCCTTGCGCTTGGCGGCGTGAACCGCCGCATAGTCGATAAAGTCCGCATTCCGCAACCGCGCGATCTCATCGGTCAGGCCGCAAGCATCCGTACCGGGGAACTCGGGAATGGCTTCGATGTCGATGTAAAGCGGATTGAGAAATTCCCGGCTGCTGGGCGAATAGCCGCTGGCCTGGCCCGGCGCCAGGGCATGCAGGGGATTAAGGCCAATTCCCGCGGCGCCGGCCGTCGCCGCAATTTTCAGCAAATGCGCCAGATCGCCGAAGTCGCCATGGCCCCAATTGCGTGCGGAGCGGATGGCATAGAGTTGGACCATGAGGAGCCAGGCGCGACCGCCATCGCGAAATAACCGCGGTTGGTAGGCCATGTCCGGCGCAATCAGGACCAGGATCCGGCGTCTGACGCCGTCTGCGGCATTCGCCACGAGATGATAGCTCCCGGTTTCAAGGCCGGCCGGCAATGTAATCGTTAGGTCCGCGGCCGCGGCAGACGCGATCTCTTCGCCATTGGCAAAAAGGCGCCACGATAGGGGAACGGCCAGCTCCGGTGAGCCGAATCTGAGGTGGATCGGAGCGGCGCAGCACCGCCGCGGCCGGACGGTCATGATTTGACCCCTCGCCCGCGAGCGAGCGCGCGAGCTTCTCAATTGTGGCCGCATCAGTCGTCTGCGGCCAGCCGCGAGCGTCGATATAGCCGGGGTCGATGCCCCAAGATAAAATTTGCGCTGGCGAAAACTCCGCTGTCATGTCGCGTGCACCTCGAAATAAGGCCACACCAAGCCGTGGTCTATGGGGTCGGCACGCGTCGTACGAGCCACACCGGGACCAACGCAGCATTTCTACCGAAAAGGTCCGGCATGCCCGCAAGGAACAACGGTGGGCCCGCGAGGCGGTTCCGTCAGCGTGCGTGGAAAAGTTCCCACCAATGGAACCTTTTCAAATTGCGGGGGTTTTTGTATTTGGCAACAAATTTCTCGGTCACGTGATGTCCTCCCAACGGCGCCTCGGTTCGGCGACTGCCAGCTTGTTCTGGGCTTCCGATGTCGCCGGAACGCGGTTCATGTTCGAGGATGTTTATCCCTCCATCGAATGCGGCCGTTTTCCCGTCAAGCGGATCGTCGATGAAGTATTCGAGGTCTGGGCGGATATTTTTCGCGAAGGCCACGACGTTCTGGCGGCGACGTTGCACTGGCGGCGCAATAAAGAAAAATCGTGGCGCTCGGCGCCCATGCAGCTGCACGGCAATGACCGCTGGCATGGCGCCTTTGTCCCCCGCCTACCGGGGCAATACGTCTACGCCATCGAGGCGTGGACCGACCGGTTCGCGACCTGGCGGCGAGATTACCTGCTAAAGCGCGACGCCGGCGAAGACGTGAGCGTGGAGCGCTCGGTTGGGCGTCAAATGCTGGCCGAAGCCATGGCGGCGCATGACGACGTCGAGGCGATCAGCTGGGCTGCCGATCAGTACGATCGCAGTAGCGACGACGCGGTATTGCTTGCGGACGACCTCGCCACCGCAATGGCGGAATTCCAACCGCGGACCGATGACGCCTGGAGCATCTCATTCCCCCTCATCATCGATCGGCCGATCGCTAGAGCCGGCGCCTGGTATGAAATTTTTCCCCGCAGCCAGGGGTCGATCGAGGGCGGGCATGGCACCTTCAAGGATTGCATCGCCAGGGTGCCCGAAATCGCTGCACTTGGCTTTGACGTGCTCTACCTGACGCCGATCCATCCGATCGGCTCGACCAATCGCAAGGGCAAGAACAATGCGTTGAAGCCGGCCGCCGGACGATCCCGGCAGCCCCTATGCGATTGGCAGCGCCGACGGCGGCCATGACGCCCTTCACCCTGAACTCGGAACCTTGGATGATTTCCGCGAAGCTTGTGGCAGCATGCCACGCGCACGGCATGGAAATCGCCGCTCGATTTTGCCGTTCAGTGCTCGCCCGATCATCCCTGGATCAAGCAGCATCCCGAATGGTTCCAATGGCAGTCGGACGGCACCATTCGCTACGCTGAAAACCCGCCGAAAAAATATCAGGACATCGTCAATCCCGATTTGTATTGCGCCAACCGAGCCGAGCTCTGGGCGGCGCTTGCGTGACGTCGTGCTGTTCTGGCGCGATCAGGGCGTACGCATTTTCCGCGTCGACAATCCGCACACCAAGCCGTTGCCGTTCTGGGAGTGGCTCATCGCGGATGTGAAAGAGCGCGACCCTGAAGTCATCTTTCTCAGCGAGGCCTTCACCCGGCCGAAGGTGATGAAGGCTTTGGCCAAGCTCGGCTTCTCGCAGTCCTACACCTATTTCACCTGGCGCACGACCAGAGCCGAACTGAGTGAATATTTGTCCGAGCTGACGCGCTACCCGGAACGCGAATATTTCCTGCCGAACTTCTTCGTCAACACGCCCGATATCCTGCCGCTGCAGCTGCAAAGCGGCGAATCGCGCGTTTTCAAATCGCGCGTCGCGCTCGCTGCCACGCTTGTCGTCAAGCTACGGCATCTACAGCGGTTTCGAATTGCTGGAGCACGAGCCGTTGCCCGGACGAGAGGAATATCTCGATTCGGAAAAATACCAGATCAAGCCGCGGGACTGGAACAAGCCCGGCAACATCAAGGACTACATTGCGCGCCTCAATCGCATCCGCCGCGCCAATCCGGCGTTGCTGCAGACCCAGAACCTGCGCTTTCTCGCCGTCGATGATGAGGATGTCATCGGCTTCGTCAAGGAATCGGCCTCCTACGATCAGGCCGTAGCAGTCGCCATAGCGCTCGGCGGAGGCCGCCGCGAATTCTGGTTGCATTTCGGCGACCTTCAGATCGGTCCGCCGGACGATCAGCATCCGGTTCTCAATCTGGAAAATCTCGTCACGGGCCAACGGCACCGGCTGGAATGGGGCGGCGTGCGCCTGACCATCGATGCCGAGACTGACCCGGCATTGCTGTTTCGTTGTGAAGTCTAGGCGCGAACATGAACGTCTTGCCCGATCTTTCCGTTGCGGTGCAGCCGGTGACCGATGACTGGTACAAAGATGCCATCATCTATCAACTGCACGTCAAGGCGTTCACGGACAGCAACGACGACGGCATCGGCGATTTCAAGGGACTGACAGAGCGGCTCGACTACCTGCAAGAACTCGGCGTGACGGCGGTGTGGCTGCTGCCGTTCTATCCGAGTCCGGGCCGGGACGACGGCTACGACATCGCCGACTATCGCCGTATCAATTCCGACTTCGGCACAATGGTTGATTTTCGGCGCTTCATGGCCGAAGCGAAACATCGCGGCATCAAGGTCATTACCGAACTCGTCATCAATCACACCTCGGACCAACATCCGTGGTTCAAGCGGGCGCGCCGATCCTCGCCCACATCGAGCGCCCGCGATTGGTACGTCTGGAGCGACACCGATCAGCGCTATCTCGGCACGCGGATCATCTTTACCGACACCGAGAAATCGAATTGGGCGTGGGATCCGGTCGCCGGAGCCTATTACTGGCACCGCTTTTTCTCGCACCAGCCGGATCTCAACTTCGCCAATCCGCAAGTCTTCAATGCCATCGTCCAGGTGATGCGGCGCTGGCTCGACTACGGCGTCGACGGCTTCCGCCTCGACGCCATTCCTTATCTTTGCGAACGCGAAGGGACGAGCAACGAAAATCTTCCCGAGACGCACGATGTGATCAAGCGCCTGCGTGCGGCGCTCGATGAATATGCGCCGGGGACCGTGCTGCTTGCCGAAGCGAACCAATGGCCGGAAGACGTCTCGGCCTATTTCGGCGACGGCGATGAATGCCACATGGCCTATCACTTTCCGCTGATGCCGCGCATCTACATGGCGATCGGGCAGGAAGACCGTTTTCCCATCACCGACATCCTGCGGCAGACGCCGGATATTCCCGCGAACTGTCAATGGGCCCTGTTCCTGCGCAACCACGACGAGCTGACGCTCGAAATGGTCACCGACGTCGAGCGCGATTATCTGTGGTCGACTTACGCGGCCGATCCGCGGGCGCGTCTCAACCTCGGCATCCGCCGCCGTCTCGCGCCCTTGATGGACAATGACCGGCGCAAGATCGAGCTGATGACCAGTCTCTTGCTGTCGCTGCCGGGCACGCCGATCCTCTATTACGGCGACGAGCTCGGGATGGGCGACAATATCTATCTCGGCGATCGCAACGGCGTGCGTACGCCGATGCAATGGACTCCCGACCGCAACGGCGGATTTTCGCGCTGCGATCCGGCAAGGTTATACCTGCCGCCGATCATGGACCCGGTCTACGGTTATCAGGCCGTCAACGTCGAGGCACAGTCGCGCAGCATTTCTTCGCTGTTGAGCTGGACCAAGCGCATGATCGCCGTGCGCAAGACCAGTCAGGTGTTCGGCCGCGGCACGTTGTCGTTCGTTCGGCCCTCGAACCGCGCGGTGCTCGCGTATATGCGCGAATACAATGGCGAGCAAATCCTTTGCGTCGCCAATCTGTCGCGCTCGGCGCAGTCGGCGGAGCTTGATTTGTCGGCATGGAAGGGCAAGGTGCCGGAAGAGATGCTTGGCCGCGCGCGCTTTCCGCAAGTCTCCGATCAGCCGTTTACCCTCACTCTGGCGCCCTACGGCTTTTTTTGGTTCCGTCTGTACGAACCGTCCGAACGGGCCGCAACAGATAAGGTTTCTCACGTGCCGGAATGGGTCACATTAGTTTTCAGCGAAGGATGGAAATCGATCCTGAGTGGCCGTACCGCGGCAAGTATTCGAGCGCGATGTGCTGCCGCCGTTTCTAGCGTCGCGGCGCTGGTTTGCGCACAAGGACAGCAATCGCATCAGCGCGCGGCTCCACGCCACGGTTCCGTTGGGTGCTGGGGACGGCAGCGTCTTTGCGTTCATCGACGTCACGGCCGGAGACGAAAATGTGCGTTATTCGTTGCCGTTGTCGGTGCACTGGTCGCGCTTCGACCGTAGTCCCGAACAGGCGAAAGCGCCAATAGTCGCTCCGGTGCGCCGGGCCAATCGTGAAGGAGTGCTGGTCGAGGCGATTGCCGAGCGTGATCTGATCGAGTCTATCACACGCCATATTCACGGCGGCGAGGTGGTGCGCAGCGACGGTTTGGAAGTCGTATTCCGTGCGTCGCGCCGTTTTTCCGAAGCGCCGCTCAAACCGATTGAGGAGTTGAAAGCCGTCAGCGGCGAACAATCGAACTCGACGATCATGATCGATGGCGCCTATGTGCTGAAATTCTATCGCCGCCTGCCGTCGGGCCCGAATGCGGAATCCGAAATCGGATTGTTTCTTACCGACATCGCAAAATTTGGGAATTCACCGGCGCTTCTGGGCACGGTGGAACTGATCGAGAGCGAAACGCATTACCCGCTCGCGGTGATGCATGAATACATTGCAAATCAAGGCGATGCCTGGGCCTTCACCGGGGCTTATCTCGATCGCGCCCTCGACGAGCACCGCGTGTTGACGGCGGAACCGCAGAGCGGTGCCGATAAGCACGTGGCGTTCCTCAATCGGATGGACCAGATCGGCCGTCGCGTGGGCGAACTGCACAACGCTTTGGCGAGCCGGTCCGACCTCGACGGTTTTGCACCCGAGCCGATCACGCGCGCAGACCTGCAAGCCTGGACCGAGACTCTGGCCGCCAATGCCACGCAGGTGTTCGATAAGCTGGCGCAGATGCAGCAGCGGCTTGACGAAAAAGCGTTCGGCGCGGTCGGCGAGCTTTTGATCAAGCGAGACTTGGCGCTCGAACGCATTCGCTCCCTGCTGCCGACGGCGATCGATGCGGTGAAAATTCGCCATCATGGCGATCTGCATCTTGGTCAGATCCTGATCGTCAAGGACGACGCCTTCATTATCGATTTCGAGGGCGAGCCGCAGCGCAGCGGGGCCGAAAGGCAACGCAAGGCGCCCTCGGCACGAGACGTAGCGGGTGTCGTCCGCTCGCTCGACTATGCGGCAACGGCGGCGTTGCTGCGCATCGTCAAACCGGCGCCCGAAGAAGTGTCAAAGCTCGACCTCTTCCTCGATCACTGGCGGACCGAAGCGGCCCGCGCATTTTATGCCGGCGTGCGCGAAACCGTCGGGCGTGGCGGTCTGTGGCCGCAGGACGACCAAGCAGCGCGGCGGCTGTTGCAATTCTTCGTGGTCGAAAAGGCGATCTACGAGATCGGCTACGAGCTCGCCAACCGGCCTGACTGGATTGCGGTGCCCGTTACGGGCGCCTATCGCATGTTGCTCGGCTCTGACGGAGCCGCGCAATGAGCCCGCTGTCCGCTGAAGCTCTCGCCATCATTGGCGGCTATCACGCCGATCCGTTCCGCTTTCTCGGCCTGCACCGGGAGAATGGCCATGCTTTCGTCAGGGCGTTTTTGCCGGAAGCAGAAAAAGTCTCCGTCCTCGACGCGGCCAAGCACGAAAGTGAACTCGCGCGCGTGCATGATGCCGGGCTATTCTGCGGCGAAGTCTCGCATGACATGCAGCACTATACGTTGCGTGCGCAGTGGAAGGACGGGGTGACCGATTTGGAGGATGCGTATCGCTTTCCTCCCGTACTGTCAGACTATGATTTGTTTTTGCTCGGCGAGGGCACTCATCTCGAGTTGTATGACCGGCTTGGCGCCCATCCCTTGACGCTTGAGGGCGTCCCTGGTGTCGCGTTCGTCGTCCTTGCGCCCAACGCCAAACGCGTCAGCGTCGTCGGCGACTTCAATCTTTGGGATGGGCGGCGCCACGCTATGCGGGTGCGTGGCAACGGCTATTGGGAGATTTTCGTACCGGGCGTGACGCCGGGCCAGAAGTACAAGTTCGAAATTCTCGGACCGGCCGGGTCGTTGCTGCCGCTGAAGTCCGATCCCTACGCCTTTGCAGCCGAACGCCGCCCGTTGACGGCATCGATTGTCCTGGACGAAACCAAACTCGCGCCGCAATCGTCGGCGCCCGATGGTGCGAACCGGCGCAACAAGCCGATGTCGATCTACGAAGTGCATCTTGGATCGTGGCGGCGCAAGCCTGAGGACAACAATCGCTGGCTGACCTACAAGGAGCTCGCCGACGAACTTCCGGCCTATGTCGCCGATCTCGGTTTTACGCACGTCGAATTCCTGCCGATCATGGAGCATCCGTTCGATGGCTCGTGGGGCTATCAGCCCACCGGGCTCTATGCGCCGACCAGCCGGTTTGGTTCGGCGGCGGATTTCCTGGCGCTGGTTGACGCCTGTCATCGTGCTGGCGTTGCCGTCATTCTCGATTGGGTGCCGGGACATTTTCCTGACGATCCCCACGGCCTGGCGATGTTCGATGGCACCGCACTTTACGAGCACGCCGACCAGAGGCAGGGCCGCCATCTCGATTGGAACACGTTGATCTACAATTTCGGCCGGCGCGAAGTCACGAACTTTCTCCTTGCGAACGGGCTGTTCTGGCTGCGGCGCTACGGCGTCGACGGTCTGCGGGTCGATGCCGTCGCCTCGATGCTCTATCTCGACTACAGCCGGCCGTCCGGCGGCTGGATACCCAACCAATATGGCGGTCGCGAAAATCTCGAAGCGATTTCATTTTTGCGCCGCACCAACACCGAAGTATTCGGCCGCTATCCTCACGCGACCACGGCAGCAGAAGAATCCACCGCGTGGCCGATGGTATCGCGCCCGGTCGACGTCGGCGGTCTCGGCTTCGGCTACAAATGGAACATGGGCTGGATGCATGACACGCTTGATTACATTTCCAAGGATCCGGTCTACCGCCGCCATCATCACGGCAATATCGTCTTCGGGCTGCACTACGCATTTTTCGAGAATTTCATCCTGCCGCTGTCGCACGATGAAGTCGTGCACGGCAAGCGGTCTATCCTCGGACGTATGCCGGGCGACCGTTGGCAGCGCTTCGCCAATCTGCGTGCCTACTACACATTCATGTTTGCGCACCCGGGTAAGAAACTCTTGTTCATGGGCTGCGAGTTTGGCCAGGAGAACGAGTGGTATCATGAGAGTAGCCTGGATTGGCATCTGCTGCGCCAGCCGGAACACGCCGGCATCCAAACACTTGTTCGCGATCTCAACCGGCTCTATCGATCGGTCCCAGCGTTGCACGAACGCGACTGCGAAGGCGAAGGATTCACCTGGCTCGTTGCCGATGACATAGATCGCAGTGTCTTCGCATGGCTGCGCAACGGCGAGGCCGAGAGCGCGCGCTGTCTTTGCGTTGTCAATTTCACGCCCGAGATACGCCGTGGCTATCGCATCAATGTTCCGAGCGCGGGGGCATGGCGCGAGGTTTTCAACAGCGATTCTTCGGTTTATGGCGGAACCAATGTCGGCAATACGGGCGTTGTGGTCGCAAAGCCGATCGACACCGGCGGTGAGCTCAGCCTGATATTGCCGCCGCTCGCCGGCGTCATGTTTGTTCCGGAGACCTAAATGCGCCTGCTCGAAGGTTCGCCACATGTATTGGGGGCGACTTGGGATGGACGCGGCACCAGCTTCGCGCTGTTTTCGGCCAACGCCGAGAAGGTCGAGCTTTGTCTTTTCGACCGCCAGGGCCGCCGGGAACTCGAACGCATTGCGCTTCCGGAACGGACCGATGATGTCTGGCATGGCTACTTGCCCGAGGTCGCGCGTGGCCAAGTGTACGGCTATCGGGTCTACGGCCCGTATGATCCGGCCCACGGCCACCGTTTCAATCCGAACAAGCTCCTCCTTGATCCCTACGCCAAGCGGGTGATCGGCCCTTTTGTCTGGAGTGATGCGCACTTCGGCTATCGCACCAAGAGCGCCCGAGCCGACCTTTCTTTCGACCGACGCGACAACGCCCGCGGCATGCTCAAGGCCGTGGTCGTCGACCCGTCTTTTAGCTGGGGTAAGGATCGGAGGCCGGAACATGCTTGGCACGAAACGATCATCTACGAGGCGCACGTCAAAGGCCTGACGCAACAGCGCGATGACGTGCCGCAAAGGTCGCGCGGATTCTTTGGTGGCCTCGCAGCGCGTCCGACGATCGAGCACCTGCAGAAGCTCGGCGTTACGGCGATCGAACTGTTGCCGATCCACGCCTTTCTCGATGATCGTAATCTCGTCGACAAGCAGTTGAAGAACTACTGGGGTTACAACACGATTGGCTTTTTCGCCCTGGAACCGCGCTATTCGCCCGGCGACGATGCCCTCGGCGATTTTCAATCCACCGTCAGCCAGCTTCACCAGGCCGGCATCGAGGTTATCCTCGATGTGGTATACAACCACACGGCCGAAGGCAGCGAGCTTGGTCCGACGCTGTCGTTCCGCGGCATCGACAATGCGTCCTACTATTGGCTCAAACCCGACGAACAACGCTACTACGAGAATTTCACCGGCACCGGCAACGCCCTCAATCTCACGCATCCGCGAGTCCTGCAGATGGTGATGAACTCGTTGCGCTACTGGGTCGAGCAATGCCACGTCGATGGCTTCCGTTTCGACCTCGCCACCACTCTTGGCCGCGGGCCCAATGGCTTCGATCCGCATGTCGGGTTTTTCGCCGCGGCGGCGCAGGATCCCGTTCTCAGCCGCGTGAAGATGATCGCCGAGCCGTGGGACATCGGCCTCGGCGGCTATCAGCTCGGCGCGTTTCCCCAGGGCTGGTCGGAGTGGAACGACAAGTTCCGCCGCTCGCTGCGCTCATATTGGCGCGGCGACGCCAATCTTATCGGCGATGTTGCCGGCCGCATGTCGGGCTCGGCCGATCTGTTCCGCCATCAAGGCCGCGCTCCGCGAGCCAGCATCAACCACGTCACGGTCCACGACGGCTTCACGCTCGCGGATCTCACGATGTATTCGCAGAAGCACAACGAAGCGAACGGTGAAGACAATCGCGACGGATCCGACGACAACGAAAGCGCCAATTGGGGCGCGGAGGGTCCTTCCGACGATGCGAGCATCCGCGAGCTGCGCCAACGCACGCGCCGCAACATGCTGGCGTCCTTGTTCCTCGCCCACGGCGTACCTTTGCTGCTGGCTGGCGATGAAGCTGGCAACAGCCAGGACGGCAACAACAATGCCTATTGCCAGGACAACAAGGTCGGCTGGGTTGACTGGTCGGGTCTCGGCCGCAACGGAGAAGACAACGTCGAATTCGTCGGCAAGCTGGCGGCGTTGCGCAAGCGCTATCCGCAACTGCAGCCGCAGCATTGGCTCAACGGCCACGAAGGCAATGAGCCGCCTGAAATACTCTGGCTCACGCCGCATGCGAGCGAGATGCGCCCGGAGGACTGGGCTTTTCCGGATGCCCGATTTCTCGCCTACGTGTTGGCGAGTGTCGGCGACAGTGGTGCGCCGCTGTTCACCGTCATGAACGCCGGGCAGGCGCCGGTCGAATTCGTCTTCCCCGAATTCATGGACCTGGAGAACTGGTTGGAAATCCTGACCACGGTCCCGGGAGCGAATGGCGCTCCCCAGGAATTCCACGTCGGTGCGAAGCTCGATGCGCCGAGCCGCTCGATTATGGTGTTCGAGGGCCGAACGTGAGCCATGGCGCACGATTTGGACCGCGGCCGGCGGAGGGAGGGGGATTTGAGTTTCGGCTGTGGGCGCCGGCGGCAAGAACAGTCGATATCGTAACCTCGCGCGCAACCGCAATGGCGCGTGCTGATGACGGCTGGTTCGTCGCGGCCGTGCCGGACGCACGGCCGGGCACGCTTTATAAATTTCGTATCGACGGCGACGCCGAAGTGCCGGACCCGGCATCCGGCTATCAACCTGACGACGTTTTTGGGCCGAGCGAAATCATCGATCATCGCTTCGATTGGCAGTCGGCGGCATGGCGCGGCCGGCCGTGGCACGAGGCGGTGATCCTCGAGCTGCATGTCGGCGCCTTTACGCCGGCCGGGACGTTTCGCTCGGCGATCGAGCGTCTCGACGACGTTGTCGCGACTGGATTTACCGCGATTGAGCTGATGCCGGTCGCGGATTTCGCCGGGCGCTGGAACTGGGGTTACGACGGCGTCCTTTGGTTCGCGCCCGACTCCGCATACGGGCGGCCCGATGATCTCAAGGCGCTGGTTGACGCGGCGCACGCCCGCGGCCTGATGGTGTTCCTAGACGTAGTCTATAACCACTTCGGGCCGGAAGGAAATTTTCTCGCCAAATACGCGCCAGCGTTTTTTGCCGCCGATACCCACACTCCCTGGGGATCGGCGATTGATTACAGTGTGCCGCAAGTGCGTGACTTTGCCATCGAGAACGCGCTGCATTGGCTCGGCCATTATCGTTTCGACGGGCTGCGTCTCGATGCGGTCCACGCCATCATCAAGCGCGGAACCCCCTCGATTCTGGAAGACATGAGCGAAGCCGCCGGCCGCTTGGCGAAAGAGCAGGGCCGCGCCGTCCATCTCGTTCTGGAAAATGACAATAATGAAGCAACATTACTTGATCCGCTGACCGACCCGCCGGCCGGCAAATATCGCGCCCAATGGAACGACGATTTCATCACGCCTGGCATGTGCTGTTGACCCGCGAGCAATCCGGCTACTACCGCGACTACACGGCTACGCCGTTGGGCGACATCGTCCGCGTGCTCAAATCCGGCTTCGTCTATCAGGGCGAGCAATCCGCCCACCGCCAGGGCGCCAAGCGCGGCGAGCCAAGCGGCCATTTGCCGCCGACGGCGTTCGTCTCATTCCTGCAAAACCACGATCAGATCGGCAACCGTGCATTCGGCGAGCGGCTCGATACTTTGGCGCGACGTTCAAAAATCGAAGCGGCTCTTGCCGTCATGTTGTTGGCGCCGATGCCGCCGCTGTTGTTCATGGGCGAAGCGTGGGGCGAGACGCGAGCGTTTCCGTTCTTTTGCGATTTTCGCGGCGAGCTAGCCGACGCCGTGCGTGCCGGCCGGCGCAAGGAATTCGAAGCGGCCTATGCCGCCGCCGCGCACGGCGAACATGCGCCGCCCGATCCGTTGTCGGCAGCGACTTTTTCCGATGCGAAAATCGACTGGAGCAAGATAAGCCAAGGGGAATGGGCGGAGCGTCGCCAATTCGTCCGCCGCCTGCTGGAATGTCGCGCCCGATATCTCGTGCCGCGTCTCGCAGATCTGCAAAATTGGTCCGCGGACGCCTCCTGCGACGGTACCGTGGTGTGCGCAAGCTGGCGTTTCGGCGGCGGCGCTCTGCATCTATCGGCCAATCTCGGCGATTTTTCGGCGTTGGCCGATCCGCCGCCCGGGAAAGCAATTTGGCATGTCATGACCGAGCGGACGCTGCCGCCGTGGTCGGTATTTTGGACGTGGGAGGAATGAATGCCGCCCGCGATCCCGCGCGCAACCTACCGCCTGCAGCTGTCGGCAAAATTCGGATTCGATGAAGCGGCGGCCGTCGTTTCGTACCTCAAGTCTCTCGGCATTAGTCATCTCTATGCATCGCCGTTTATGAAAGCGCGGGCCGGGTCAACCCACGGCTACGACATTACCGATCATAATGTGCTCAATCCCGAGTTCGGCGGCGAAGAGGGTTTCGCGCGTTTGTCCCGGGCGCTTGCCGATGCGGACATGGGCCTCATTCTCGATTTCGTGCCGAACCATATGGGCGTCGGCCACGCCGACAATACGTGGTGGCTCGACGTTCTGGAGTGGGGCCCGAAATCGCCCTATGCGAATATTTTTGACATCAGTTGGGATGCGCTGCCCTATCGGCCGCACGGCGGACTGCTGTTGCCGATCCTCGGCAAACCCTATGGCGAAGCCTTGGAGCAAGGCGAAATCATCCTGAAATTCGACGCCGCGGAAGGCAGCTTCTCGTTCTGGTACTTCGATCACCGCTTGCCGGTTCGGCCGGACCGCTATTCGGAGATCATCAACAAGGCCATCGGATTCGCGGCGGCGGCCGAGGCCGAGGCTGGCCGCAAGCTTCTCGCCATCGCCCAACGCTACAGCGATCTCAAGACGCCATCGCGCGCGCAGGCGCCGGAACTGAAAGCGTCGCTTGCGGCCGTCGAGGGCGGAAGCAGCATCATTGAGGCGGGGCTGGCGGCCTATGTGCCGCTCATCGACGATCCAGCCCGGGTCGTCGCGCTCCATCATTTGCTGGAGCGCCAGCACTACCGGCTTGCGCACTGGCGCGTCGCCATCAGTGAAATCAACTATCGGAGGTTTTTCGATATCAACGATCTCGCGGGAATCCGCGTCGAGGATATCCGGACCTTCCGCCTCATTCACCGCAAGGTCGCGGAGCTGATCGCCGCCGGCGCGCTTCACGGACTACGCCTCGATCATATCGACGGGCTTTATGATCCGGAGCAATATTGCAGGCGGCTGCAGCGGCTCGTCAACGCCGCGCGCGGTGCGGCCGCCACCGCGCCGTTCTACACCGTCGTCGAGAAAATCCTTGCGCCCGACGAACCGTTGCCGCGCTTTCCGGGGGTCGCCGGCACCACCGGCTACGACGTCCTCAATTTCATTTCGCGGGTGCTGATCAAGAACGAGGGCTTGCCTGTTCTCGAACAAGCCTGGCAGACGCATGCGGCGCCCAGCCGGAATTTTGCGCAAATGGTCGACGAGGCGAAAGCGCGCATCATCGAGACGACGATGTCGAGCGAGTTCACAGTGCTTTCCCGGTCACTGGCGCGCATTGCCGCCGGTCATTGGCCAAGCCGCGACTTCACGCTCGATCGCTTGCGAATCGCGCTCGAATTGTTCGTCCGCAGTTTTGCGGTCTATCGCACATATATTGCCGGGAATTTCGTCTCGGACGGCGATCGAGCCCTGATCACGCGGACGATCGAGACAGCGCGAGAGCGCTGGTACGGCCCCGACATCTCCGTTGTCGATTTCTTGCGCGACGTGTTGACGCTCGATCTTGTCGCGCCGGACCGGCTCGGCTACAGCGCCACGCGAACCAAGCGGTTCGTCGCCAAGACCCAGCAGTTCACCGGCCCGGTGACCGCGAAGGCGGTCGAAGACACCGCGTTCTATCGCTATCACCGCCTGCTCGCCTTGAACGAAGTCGGCAACGACCCGTCGTTGCCTGCGTTATCCGCCGCCGATTTTCACAAGACGATGGCAGAGCGCTCACTGCGCACACCCCAGGCGATGACTGCGACAGCGACGCACGACACCAAACGCGGCGAAGATGCACGCGCAAGGATTTCTACGCTCTCGGAGCTTGCCGACGACTGGTCGGCGGCGGTTCGGCGCTGGATCGAATTGAATGGCCGATTGATTATCGCCGCGGGCAAACAGCGCTCACCGTCGCGCGCGCATGAATACATGCTCTATCAGGCGCTGATCGGCGCATGGCCGCATGGAGCACTCACTGATGATTTTGCCGAGCGGATCAAAGCCTATGCGATCAAGGCGGCACGCGAGGGCAAGCAGGAAACGAGCTGGGTCAGCCCCAACGAAGATTATGAAATCGGGCTTACGCAATTTGTCGGACGTTTGCTGGATCGCGGGGAATCCGCTGCGTTCCTCGAAGATTTCGGTGCCTTCGCGGCGCGCACGAGCCTTTTGGGTGCGCTCAATGGCCTCTCCCAGCTCGCGCTCAAGGCGACCATTCCCGGCGTGCCGGATTTCTATCAGGGCACTGAGCTTTGGGACTTATCGCTTGTCGATCCGGATAATCGCAGGCGCGTCGATTTTGCATCCCGCATGAAATTGCTCGCCACCGCCGAAGGCGATCTCAATTCAGAAGCGGCGGACTGGTCTAGCGGGCGGGCAAAGTTCGCGCTAACTCGGCGGCTATTGCAATTGCGGGCCGATCATCCGGGGCTTTTTGCCGAGGGGCGGTATGAGCCGCTCGCTGCCGAAGGGCCTCACAGCGATCATGTCCTCGCCTTCGCCCGTATTTTTCAGGGTGAAGCGATCATTGTCGCAGTCGGCCGGCATTTCGCTCCGTTGACTGATGCAGGCCGCCATTGGCCGCGGTGCGGTGCGATCGAAGCCACGCTGCGCCTCGAGCGCTATCATATCGAACAGGATGTGCTCAGTCGGAAGCCGCTCACGGCAGATGGCGCGCTGCCGGTGGGCGCTGCATTTGGCGCAATCCCCGTCGCGGTCCTGCGCGCAACAACGAAATAGAGCGGGTGGAAAGCGACGCCGGCTCTGTTGCGTCATGCAAACCCGGTGATCTGTCCGCCTCAAAAGAACGGCGGTCAGGAGAACACGGGCCGGCCCTCCGGCCCGATCTTGCCCTTGAAGGCGATATAGCCGCCGTCGATCAGCAGGTCGGTTGCGGTGACGAAGGCTAAATCGTCGGAGGCGAGATAGACGGCGCCGGCAGCGATTTCCTCGGGCTCGCCCGGGCGATTGAGCAAATGCCGCGGCCCATTGATCGCCCGCGCCTTCTCCTTGCCGCCGCTGCGGGCACTGGAGCGCTCGGTCAAGATGAAGCCCGGCGAGATTGTATTGGCGCGGATATTGTCGACGGCGTGGTCCATGGCGAGGATGCGCGTAAAGTGAATGAGCGCCGCTTTGGTCGTGCAATAGGGCGAGCGCAGCGGCACGCCGAGATGGCCGAGCTGGGACGCAATGTTGATGATGCTGCCGCCGCCCGCGCGCCGCAGCTCCGGCACCCCGAATTTGCACATGACGAACGCCCCGGTCAGGTTGACGCCGATCGCGGTGTTCCACTGTGCGAGCGACAGCGTCTCCACCGTGCCGTCGGGCGTAATCGCTGCTGCGACGTTCACCAGGGTGGTGAGCTTGCCGAACGCCGCGATCGTGCCGAGGACGGCGGCTTTGGCGCTCGCCTCGTCGGCAACATCGACCACAAGCGCATGGGCGCGGCCGCCGGCATCGCGGATGGCGCGCGCCACGGCTTCCGACTTCGCCGGATCGATGTCGGCGACCGCGACCGCGGCGCCTTCGGCCGCGAAGCGGCGCGAGATCGCGCCGCCGATCTCGCCGCCGCCGCCGGTGATCAGCGCCACGCGCCCGGCCAACCTGCTCCCTGTCATCATCTAATGTCCTGCCTGCTGCACGAAACTGCCGTCGAAGATCGCCGACTTGGGCGGGTAAGGCGGTTTCATGATGCCGATCTCGGCGAGCCCGTCCGCCATTTTTTCATAGGTCTGGTCCGACACGTCGCCGTCGAGCCCAAACAATTTCAGCTTGGTGACCAGATAATCGTAGGCCTCGCCGGAATCCTTGCGATCCTGCTGGGCATGTTTGACGAGAATGTCGATCGCCTGTTCCCGGTTGGCCGGGTCGTAGAGCCAACGTACCGCGCGCGCGTAGTCGCGCGCGAAAGCCGTTAGCGCGGCGCGGTTGGCGACCGCCCAGTTGCTGTTCGCTCCCCAGACCGTGAAAGGAATGCCCTCGGCATAGGGCTTGGTATCGCCGAGATTTGTGAAGCCTTGCGCAATCGCCTTGAAATAGCTCGGCGGGTTGAGGATCGTGGCATCGACGGCTCCCGAAAGCAGCGCCGCAAAACGGTCGCCTGCCGCCTTGGCATATACGAAATCGACGTCGCTCGTTTTCAGGCCGGCGGAAGCGAGGAACGGCTTGATGTAGATCAGCGTGATGTCATAGATGCTGCCGATGCTGATCAGCTTGCCTTTGAGATCGGCGATCTGCTTGATGGCGGGTTTGGCGAAAACCGCGTATGGCGAGCCGATGAAATCACTGATGACGATCCGCACTGGTGCGCCCTGCAGTGCCGCGCGCGCAAAATCAGGATAGCCGCTGTGGGCGATGTTGAGCGATCCGCCGGCGAGCTGTTGGGCGCCGCCGGCGCCCACGGTAACAAGGTCGAGATCGATGTTGTCCCGCTTCAACCAGCCGAACTCTTCCGCGATGTATTGCGGCCATTGCGGCGGCCCGTGCGCGACCATGCCGGCCACGATCTTGGTTTGCGCTCGGGCCGTATCGGCGGTGAGCGCCGCCAGGATGAGTATTGCGATCGTGCCCACTAGGCGCGCTACCTTTGCCTTCACCGGCAAAGACCGAGGACGATGCGGCATCGAATTCTCCAAAGCTGGCCAGCGGCGCCACGATCGCGATTTGCCAAGGCTAGCAAGGACGCGCGGCGGGAACTATACCGTTTTGCTGATGCCAAAAGCCGGCGCGCGCGCTGCCATCGGGACTGGCGATGCAATTCGGACTCTGGACCCCGCTGCCGCACACCATTAGGCCCGAGCCGCGCATGGACGCGGCCATCGCCGCGGTCAAAGCGCCGGCGGGTCTCGACGGGCGCGCCGACGGTACGTTCGCCTTCGCCTGCGATGTCGTTCGCCGCGCCGATGAACTCGGCTTCGACACCACGCTCATCGCCGAGCGCTATTTAGGGCCGGATCTCTCCGCCTGGGTGCTGGCCTCTGCGTTGGCCATGGTGACCAAGCGCATCGAGCTGATGGTCGCGGTGCACCCGGGCATGGTGACGCCGCAGGTGGTGGCGAAAATGGGGTCGAGCCTCGACCGCATCAGCGGCGGCCGCTGCGCGCTCAATATCGTCAATGGCTGGTGGATGGAGGAATTCGATCTGTTCAGCAACGGCGGCTGGATCGGCGACGCCGAGCGCTATCCGCGGATGGGCGAATACATTCAGGTGATCAAGGGTCTTTGGACCGATCCCGATTTCAATTTCGACGGCGCGTATTATCGCGCCCATGTCCGAGCGGCGCTCACCGGCGCCGAGGGCAAAGTCGTGATGCCGGATGCCGGCGAGATCATCGCCAAACCCAGTCGTCCCTCAGGGCCGCCGATCTATGCCGCGAGCCGTTCGCCGGGCGGCAAAGCGCTGATCGCAGAGCATTGCGACGTCTGGTTCGCCGAATACAAGCCGGGGTTCCGCAACTTCGAGACGAACATCGCGCGCATGGCGGTAGATCTACGCGAGATGGGCGGTCTCGCCGCGCGATACGGACGGAAGCTGCGCTACGCCATCAATCCGCAAGTGATTTGCTGCGATACGCAGGACAAGGCCGAACGCCTCGCCGACGAAGCCGAACGCAACGCCGGGCCGCGCGACCGCATGGTGAATGCGCTAGGCGCCGGCCTTGTCGGCACGCCGGACGTGATCGCCGAGCGCCTGCGCCGCTACGCGGAGATCGGCATGGATTGCATGGTGACGCGCTTCACGCCGATGCTGGAGGGCGTCGAAACATTCCGCACCAAGGTGATGCCGCTGCTACGTCCATAAGGTGCCTTCACAACACGCGGCGGCGGATTTCTTCGATAACGATGCTGTTGTCCTCGTCGCCTTCGCCATGGCGCAGGCAGGCTTCCAGCACGTCGGCGTGAACTTCGAGGAGCGGCAATTTCTGGCCGGCCTTGCGCGCCTGGTCGAGCATGAGATGGACGTCCTTCAAGTGCTGATGCGCGCGCCCCTCGGCGGCAAAATCGCCGCTGAGCATTTTCGGCCCCTTGGTGTCCATGACCTGCGAGGCTGCCGCCGAGCTGCGCGCCACTTTGAGGAACGCCGCAGGGTCGAGCCCGAGCCGCGCAGCAAACACCAGTCCCTCGGCGAGCGCCAGCCGATTGAGGCCGAGAATGAGGTTGACTGCGAGCTTGGCGCGGCCGCCGTCGCCGGCTTTGCCGATGTGGAAGCGTTTTGGAAACAGCGCGTCGAGCACCGGCGCGGCGTCCGCCGCGACCGCCTCGTCGCCGCCGATGAGGCCGACGCCGTCGCCTTGACGAACCTGCCCGCTGGCGCCGGAAACCGGCGTTTCGAGGAAACGTAACCGGCCCGCAACGCGTGCAGCCAGGGCCTCGATGCGATCCGGGTCGCAGGTGCTGGTGCACAGCACGATCTTGCCCGCCACGCCGGGGAGGAGGGCGCGTTCGACCACGTCCTCGACCTGTTCGGTGCTGAAGACGGCGAGCACGATCGGATCGCAGTCGCGGGCGACCTCTGCAAGCGATCCGGCGTGCGCGCCGATTTGCGCGAGGCGGTCATTCTTTGCCGGATCGATGTCGAAGCCGACCACGGCAAATCCCGCGGCGATGAGACGGTGTGCACAGGCTTCGCCCATCAAGCCGATGCCGATAATTCCGACCGGCGTGCGGTTCGCCATGATACTACTCCCGCGGTGCGACACCGAGTTCGCGCGTCAAAGCGGCGCTCGTGATTGAGGTTGTGCCGCCCAAACCGCGCTTACGTGTTTGAGAGTAAGGTTCGGATGCCCGTTGCGCCGGAATTATATAGTTAATATATTCAACTTTATGTTGCCTGTCCCGCCACATCTCGTTACCGCGCTTTTATCAGAGTTACGCCGAGCGATCCAGCAAAGGTCGGCTTGGCCCCCTGAGCACGCGACACAGTGCAAGCATTGAACGGAGAGCCGCCATGTCAAAAGAAAATGAGTTCTTTTTCCGAGCGTCTACAGGGTCATCTTGAGCCGACAATCGGCGGCTCGGTCTATATCAAGCCGCAAGAGATGGAGTGGCGCCCGTCACAATTCGAAGGCGTCGAGATCAAGGTTCTTTATGAGAACAAAGAGGCGGGCGAATTGACTTGCCTGCTGAAGTGGAAGCCCGGCGCAACGCTGCCGTTCCACAAGCATCCCGAAATCGAGCAAAGCTGGGTTCTCGAGGGTTCCTTCTCCGACCATGACGGCATCTGCCGCGCCGGAGAATATGTTTACCGGCACCCGGGCTCCATGCACGAAACCCACAGCGCCGAAGGCTGCACCCTGCTTGCCATCTACCGCAAGCCGAACATCTTCCGGAACAGTGCCGGTTACGACACCGACACCAAGAAACAGGTCAAAACCGATCACAAGCCGAAGACATTCGCCGTAGCGAATTGATCGTTCCAAGTCCCGGCTCGGCAAGTGAAGAAAGATATGTCGCGCAGGGACCTAAATGCTTAAGACATGGCACATACTCTTTGAAGAGGGTATGTGGGGCTGGGGTAACGGGCGCAAATCCTTCGCATCGAGCCTCTGCATGTGCCGCATGGGGGAGATAAGCAATGAGCTCGAAGTCTCGCGGTACACACGGACGAAAAGGCCGCTTCGATGCGCACGGTCGTGTCGGCAAGCGCCATCGGCACCACCATCGAATGGTACGATTTTCTTATCTACGGCACTGCCGCGGCGCTCGTTCTCAATAAGCTGTTCTTTCCCACCCAGGATCCGCTGGTGGGCAAATTGTTGTCGATCGGCACTATCGGCGTCGGCTTCTTCGCCCGGCCGATCGGCGCCATCATCCTGAGCCATTTCGGCGACCGGCTTGGCCGCAAGTCGATGCTGATCCTGACGCTTGTGAGTATGGGCGTCGCAACCACCATCATCGGCCTGCTTCCCACTTACGCGAGCATCGGCGTCGCGGCGCCGATCCTCCTGGTTATTTGCCGGTTGGTGCAAGGCATTGCCGTCGGCGGCGAATGGGGCGGCGCGGTCCTGATGGCGACCGAGCACTCCCCGGCGGAGAGGCGCGGCTTCTACGGCAGCATGGTCCAGATCGGCTTCCCGCTTGGACTGGCGCTCGGCACGGCATCATTTTTTGCGCTGGCCAATCTCAGCGATGAGCAATTCATGTCCTGGGGCTGGAGACTGCCTTTCATCGGCAGTGCAGCGCTCGTTATTATCGGCATTTTCATCAGACTGCAAATCCCGGAAACGCCGGCTTTCGAGCGTGTCGTGCGCGACGGTACTGTCGCACGCTTTCCTGTCGTTGAAACTATACTGCGTCACCCGAAGGAACTGCTCATCGGTCTCGGCGCCCGGATCACCGAGATATCGTGGATCTACGTCATAACGATCTTCGGTTTGAGCTACGCCGTGAGCAATCTCGGGCTGTCCCGGAACCTGGTGCTCGGAGCCATCGCGCTCGGGGCCACGGGAGAGTTGATCACGATCCCACTGTTCGGGCATCTGTCCGATCGCATGGGCCGGCGCAGCATCTATCTGCTCGGCTGTATTGCCGCGATCCTGCTTTCGTTCCCGATCTTTTGGGGAATCGGGACGCGCGACCCGGTGATCGTAATTCTGTCGTTCATTATCGGAATGTCGGTCGGACACGGGATTATGTACGGTGTCCAGGCCAGCTTCCTCAGTGAAATGTTTCCCTCGAACCTGCGCTATAGCGGCGCGTCGCTCGGGTACCAGATTGCCGCGCCGATCGGCGGCGGTCTGGTTCCAATCGCTGCCGCCGCGATGGTCGGAACGAACCATGGCGCAACCTGGCCGGTCTCGATCCTGATGATTGCGATCGCAGCAGTGACCTTCATCGCTGTGCTGTTCGCGCGGGAGACAGCCCCAAGGCTCGCAAAGCCTTAGCAACAGGCAAACCGGGTGCCGTCAAATATCGGGCCGTCGCGAAGCGGTCTGTTTTTAATGTCGGGTTCAGCGGTCGTCAGGCTTGGGCTGAAAAACTACCACCAGGGCTTCGGCTTCGCCATCGAGACTCCGGCCGCGATGTGGAATGAGTGAATCCAGATACAAGCTGTCGCCCACATTCAGGATCCACTTTTCCACGACGCCGTTGCGCTTGGTCTCGAATTCGGCCTTACCGCGCAGGATGAAGATGAACTCTTCGCCCTTGTGCTCGAAGAACGTGTCCACGTCTATTTCGGCCGGGAAGGTGAAGACGAACGGTTCCATGCGCTTGTTGCGCTTCTTGTGGGCAAGGCTCGAATAGTCATAGCCGAACGCTGTTCCGCCACGCACCGCGGCTTGCCGCTCGCGCGCGCGCACCATCGACACTGCGTCCTCGGAAAATCCGTCTTCCTGCCGCAGCAGATGTCCGAGATCGCAAGCAAAGGCTTGCGCGATCTTCGCCAATGTGCCGATCGGCGGCACGCTCAGGCGATTTTCTATTTTTGACAGATAGCTCTTGCTGAACCCGGTCAGGACCGCGAGTTCGTCGAGAGTCATCCCGCGGCTTTTCGGCATCTTCAGAATGGTAAGGCCGATTTGGTCTACGATGTGGGGAGCGCCGGTCGGCTTCGAGGCGGTGGGCGGATTCGTGTTTTTTGTCATCGGGTCGAAATGACCAGGTGCAGCGTTCAGCCGACATCGGCCGTTTGAGCGGCCACGATCGAGGGAAACTCGCGGCGGTTAGCCTCCCAGGCGCGCGAATATTCCATGATTCGCGCCGTTTCCCGCGCAACACGCTTGCCGAGTTCGCGTTGGATGATGTGAAGGGTAGCGTCAATGCACAGGCTTACGCCGCCGCCGGTCGTCACGCCACCGTCATCCACCAGGCTGGCGGCGCCGACGTCGACGGCCGGATAGCGCTCCCGCATGATTTCGATAGGCGGCCGTTCGGGCGGCACCACTTCACGCTTGGTGGTGGCTTTCTTGCCGTCGAGCAGGCCGCTGGCGGCAAGGATCATGGCGCCAGTGCACACCGAGGCCAAGCGGGTCTCCCGTTTCCGCGATCGCAGGAATTCGAGGGTTTTGGGATTTTTTGTCTGGACCTCCCAGCCGGGCCCTCCTGTGACGATCAGGACATCGCAGTCGGGCGCATCTTCGATGCCGTAGTCGGCGATGACGCGCAGTCCGTTGGAAAGGCTGACGAGGCCGCTCGCCGGTGCAATGGTGCAAATAGAGATGACGGGCGCAACGCGGCGCGCCATCGACAATACGCCGTAGGCTGCCAGATCGATCGGCTCAACTCCGTCATAGATAAAGACGCCAAACTTCACCGCTCCCGCTCCTTTGTGCCAGGGCCGGTTTGTAACTTATTTCAGCGGGAATGTGGAGATGGCGCGGACGCCCGCAACCTCAATGCGGCGCTCGGCATTCACTTTCTCGGCAGATCCCGAAGCGGTACGAACAGGCCTCACCCAGCAACCCGATGCCGATAATCCGGCCGGCTTGCGGTTCGCCATGCTATTCCAGCGGCGCGACGCTGAGATCGCGCGCAACGGCATCGAGGCTGTCGCGCAGCGCCCTCGGCATCGGCACGCCGTGCGCGCGGCGGTCCAAAAGCTTGGCGTGGCTTTGCTCGCCCGGGAGCCAAATGCGCTCGACGCCCGGCAGCCGCCGCGAGTTGCGGATGTCGCGGATCACTTGGTCGACGGCGCGCTTGAAATCAGCGGGCGGCATGAACGTCTCCACCGACAGCGCGGCAATCGCCTGGCCCGTGTTGGTCGCCTTGCCGGTCTCCTTGACGAAATCGATCACCTCGCGGCCGAGCGCGGCGCGATTGAGTGCGCCGGCGAGGATGCCGATGATGAGGCTCAGCCCCGAGCCCTTGTAGTCGCCGATCGGCAGCAGGTGGCCGTCGTTGGCGCGCTTCGGGTCGGTGAGCGGCTTGCCCTCGCGGTCGATCATCCAGCCGACCGGCATCTGCTCGCCGCGCTGCGCCTTGAGCCGCACCTTGCCGTAAGCGGCAACGGTCGGGGCCATATCGAGCACGATCGCCGGTTCTTCGAGCGCCGGCACCGCGACCGCCATCGGATTGGTGCCGAGCAGGCTTTCGCTGCTGCCCCAGGCCGGCAGGTGATTGTTGCTGCCCACGGCGAAATAAAGCCCGATCATGTCGTGTTTGAGCGGCATCGTGACGTAGAGCGCCGCGGGACCGGCGTGATTGCTCATGCGCGCGCCGACCCAGCCGATGCCCGTCGCCTTGGCCTTTTCGATCGCGATTTCGGCGGCGCGGCGCATCACCAGATGGCCCATGCCGTTGTCGCCGTCGACCAATGCCGCTGAAGGCCGGTCGCTGACCACGCGGATATTCGGCTTGGCGTTGACGCCGCCGGCGCGAATGCGGCGGACATAAAGCGGCAGGCGGATGACGCCGTGGGTGTCGCTGCCGCGCAAGTCGGCTTCGACCATGAGCCGCGCCAGAATTTCGGCATCCGCCGCCGGCAATCCGGCCGCGACGAAGGCGCGGCCGATGAAGGCCGCGAGTGGGGCGGCTGGAACCCGCGTGTCAGCTGCTGTCATTATTCATTCCCCAAGATACCGGCCCGCCGGGAGGGAGTTCACTAACGCCTCGCCACCCCATAAAATCAAGCGACATGGGAGTGAGCTAATATGAGCACGATGACCGCCGAAAAAATCGAAACCCTGAGCGGCTGCTTCGGGACCTATCCCCAGACCCAGGCGCTGAAAAGCGGCCAGATCAAATCCGGCCGCGTTGCGTTGCGCCTGACCGAGATCAATCCGGTCTACAAGGCGTTCCTGATGATGGCGCGCGAGCAGAAGTTCGATGTGAGCGAGATGGCGCTCGTCACCTACCTGCAGGCCAAGGCCTATGGCAAGCCGATCACGCTGATGCCCGCCACCATGATGGGGCGCTTCCAGCACGGCACCATGTTGTACAATGCCGAGCGCGGTACGGTGACGCCGGAGAATTTGCCCGGCCGCCGGATCGGCGTGCGCTCGTTCGCGCAGACCACCGGCTGCTGGCTGCGCGGCATTCTCTGGAAGGACTATGGCCTTGATCTCAGCACGGTGAAATGGGTGACGTTCGAGGACGCCCATCTCGCCGAATTCCGCGATCCGGCCGGCGTCGAGCGCGCCGCTGAGGGCAAGGACATGACCAAGATGGTGCTCGAAGGCGAACTCGACGCCGCGATCTTTGGCGGCGTCATGCCGACCGACCCGCGGCTCAAGAGTGTCATTCCGGATCACGAGGCGGCGGCAAAGGAGTGGTATAAAAAATACGGCACCGTGCCGGTCAATCACATGGCCGTGGTCAAGAACTCGCTGTCGCAATCCGATCCAGGCGCGGTGCGCGAAGTCTTCCGCATGCTGCACGAGAGCAAGAAGGCGGCCGGCCTGCCGAAACCCGGCGCGATCGATACGCTGCCGTTCGGCTTCGACGCGGTGAAACCGGCGCTCGACCTCATGAGCGGCTATGCGCTGGAGATGAAGATCATTCCACGACGCTATTCGGTGAAGGAACTATTCGACGACACGACGCGGGGATTGCAGGGGTAAGGTCGTATCCCTCTCCCGTAAGGGGAGAGGTGGGCGCGTAAACCTTTGTGGCGGACGCGCGCAACAATACCTCACATTCCGTCATAATCCGTCACGGTTCCGCCCCGGCGGCGGACTGGTATCGCGCCCGCCATTGGATGCGAGGCGCCACGATGTACGGCCGCGTGCCTGCCGCCGTTTTCTCGGTGTTGTTGTGCGGATTTGTCGTGATCGCCGCTTGCGGATTGGCCGCCGCGGCGAGCCTCACGGATTCCACAATCACGGTTGCGGGCAATCGCCATATCGGCACCGATGCGATCCGGTCCTATTTCCACGCCGGGCCGGATGGCCGGCTTGAAGCGGCGCAGCTCGATGCGGCGCTGAAAAGCCTCTTCGCCAGCGGCCTGTTCCAGAACGTGAAGATTTCGCGCGACGGCGACCGCGTCCAGGTGAAGGTCGTCGAAAATCCCACCATCGAGCGTATCGCATTCGAGGGCAACAAGAAAATCAAGGATGACGATCTGAAAAAAGATCTGCAGTCCAAGGCAAATGGACCGCTGTCGCACGCTTTCGTCCACGACGACGCCGAGCACATCATCGGCCTTTATCGCCAGCGCGGCTACTTCACGGTGCAGATCGAGCCGAAGACCATTGCCATGAAGAGTGACCGCGTCAATCTCGTCTTCGAGATCAAGGAAGGCGATAAGCTGGCGGTCAGGGAAATCCGGTTCGTCGGCAACAGCGCCTACCCGCCAAACAAGCTCACAGGCGTTATCAAGACCGGCAAGACGAATTTTCTGAGCTTTCTCCTCGACAACGACATCTATGACGCCGACCGCATCGAAGGCGATAGCGATGCATTGCGGCGCTTTTATCTCGCTCATGGTTATGCCGATGTGCAAGTTCGCGCCGCGGCGAGCTACGAGGCCGACAAAAAAGGCGTCGTGCTCACGTTTACGCTCAACGAAGGCCCGCAATATCGCTTCGGCAAGGTCGGCGTTGAATCCGATTTGAAAACCGTCGATGCGGCAGCGCTGCGTCAAAACCTGCGCACACAAGCCGGCGCGACCTACGACGGCGACGCCGTCGATAAAACCGTCGATGATCTGGCGCTGCAACTTGCCAAAAGCGGCGAGCCCTTTGCGGCCGTCCTGGCGCGCACCGAGCGCCTGCCGCCCTCGCGCGCGGGCGGGACGGGAATCATCAATCTCGTCTACGCCATCGATGCGGGCAAGCGCGCCTACGTCGAACGCATCGAAATTCACGGCAATACCAAGACCCACGATGAGGTCATTCGCCGCGAATTCGATTTTGCCGAGGGCGATGCCTTTAACCGCGCCTTGATCGACCGCGCCGAGCGCCGCTTGAAGAACCTCGGCTACTTCAAGTCGGTCAAAATCACCACGCAAACGGGGTCGGCGCCGGATCGTGTCGTCCTCGACGTCGCGGTGGTGGAGCAAGGCACCGGCGATTTCTCGATCGCCGGCGGCTATTCGACCTCGGACGGCTGGTTGGCCCAAGTCAGCGTCAGCGACCGGAATTTCATGGGCACCGGCGACATCGCGAGTGAGAAGCTGACCTATGGCCAATATGCCCGCAGCTTCGAACTCGGTTTCACCGACCCCGCCATTCTCGACCAGCGCCTGTCGCTCGGCGTCGATCTGTTCGGCAAGGAAACATTCGCCAATCCCAATCAATCCTATGACAGCACCGTTTACGGCGCCAAGCTTTCGGTCGGCACGCCATTGAACGAACAGCTCGGCGTGACGTGGAATTACGCGATCTACAATCAAGGCGTAGCGCTCGACCCGGCAAGCGGGACGGCCTCGCTGCCGATCCAGCAGGCGGCACAAGCCGGTCCGGCCTGGGTCTCGTCCGTCGGCAACAGCGTGGTCTACAGCACGCTCGATAACAACAAGAACCCGACCAGCGGCATTCGCGCCCAATCCGGCAATGAATTTGCCGGGCTCGGCGGTGCGGCCAAGTTCGCACGGACCACTGAGGACATTCGTTACTATCATCCGATTGTCGGCGACCTGGTCGGCATGGTGCGCGCGCAGGGCGGTTACGTGACGCCGTGGGGCGGCCAGCAATTGCCGCTGCTCGACGGCTTCTTCGGCGGGCCGCAGCTCGTGCGCGGCTTCGCACCCAACGGCTTCGGGCCGCGCGATCTCACGCCCGGCACCACCATGGATAATGTCGGCGGCAACGTCTATTGGACTACGTCGGCCGAGTTGCAGGCGCCGATGCCGCTGGTCCCGGCGGATGCGCAACTCAAGGTAGCCTTGTTCTCCGACGCCGGCAGCCTCTGGGCCACCGGCGCATCGAGCGTTTCAAGCCTGACGACGTCGCTGTCGCCGTCGCAGCAGATCGCCAATTCCCGCGCGCTGCGCTCCTCGGTCGGCGCCAGCCTGATCTGGAATTCGATGTTCGGGCCGCTGCGCGTCGACTACGCCTATCCGGTCGCGAAGCAGAGCTACGATGTCACCCAGCGCCTGCAATTCAGCGCGGGTGCGTTTTGAGGAGAGACGTTGTCCTCAGCCCTTCCATAAGGGCGCAAACTGCGTCGCGACGACATCCTCGTAGCGCACTTCGCCGTCGAGAATGCCCTCGTTGCGTGCGAACGCCGTCATGCCGGCGATGAAGGCTGGCGAGAGCGCGGCGTCGTAATAGGGGAGGTCGCGCCGGATCAGGCCGGTGATCAGCTCGGCTTCGGAAGCCGGGAACAATTTTTTCCCGACTTCGGCAGCGCGCGATACGTTTTCCTTGAGCGCGGCCTGCGTCTTGACGATGGCGCGCACGGCGGCGGCGGCGGTCTGCGGCGAGCGCGCGATCAGCGCGTCGGTGGTGGCGATCGTTGCTGCGGTATAGTTGAAGCATTCCTTGGGGCCGTCGCCGCGGCGCACGTCGAGCACCACGGTGCCGACGCCGCGGCGCACCGCGACCTCCGCGCCCATGCCGTTCGCCCAGAAGCCGTCGATCTTGCGCTCCTCCAACGCCTTGGCCGCGGTGACGCCGAAATTAGTGCCGGCGTTGCGCGCGCCCGGCACCGGCGCAATCGTCACCTTGTCGCGTTCGAGATCGATGCCGGCCGCGATCAGTAAACTATGCAGACCTTTATCGACCCATGCCGCCGCGCCGATGCTGCGGCCCTTGACCACGGCAATATCGCCGCGCCGGGCGCGGAAGTCGGCGTGCATTACTAGGAACCAGTACATGCCTTGCGCCTGCGCGCAGATCAGCTTGGCGCCTTGAAATCGCGGGAATGCAGCGAGCGCCGAATGCGCCGATCCGCCGACGAAATCGACGGCGCCGTCGCGCATGGCCTCGTAGCACCGGTCAACCGGAACGATCAGTTCCACTGCGACGTCGATACCTTCGGCCTTGAAGAACCCAAGCTCCGCCGCGGCCTCCGCCAGGAAGTAGGAGTTCGAGATCATGTCCGGAACGGCGAGCTTCACCTTCATCCTCCCCTGCGCAGCGAAGCGAAGCGGGGGAGGGGGACCGCGCACAGGCGCGGTGGAGGGGGCTCCCCGGTAAAGCTTTTATCGTCATATCGAACAAACGGGTCTGTCGTTAAGAACATTTAACACCTGTGCGAGCGGAACAGCCGACGCCCCTTCCACCGCGCTTCGCGCGGTCCCCCTTCCCCGCTATCGCGGGGACGAATGATTACTTCTTCCCATCCAACAGCCAGCCGAATTTTTCTCTCGCCTTGCGCGCCACCTCCGGGCTCGGCGTATTGGTGGCGGGAAACTTGTCGCGCCAGTGGAACGGCCGGCAGGCGTCGATCACCGCAACCGAATGCGTGAAGTCGCCGACGGCGCGGCGCTCCGGCGGGATCGCCGGATCGGCGCTGGAATCCCACGAGCCGGTGATGAACTGGATCGACTTCTGCGGATCGGTGCGGGTGAGCATCGCCCACAGCATGTGGTCGAGATTGGTGACGTCGACGTCGTCGTCGCACACCACGATGTATTTCGACGCGTAGGCCGAGGCGCCGCATTGCGCGGCGACATGGCCGGCCTGCACGGCGTGGCCGGGATAGCGCTGCGTGATCGCGATGGCGTGGAGCATGCGTGCGCCGCCGATCTCGTGGCACCACACCTGCTGCACGCCCGGCACGCCGGCATTGGTCATGTTCTGCCGGATCAGCGCCGAGCGCATGACGGCGCGATAGCGCGCCATCTCGTCCGGGCCGCCGCCCATCGGCGGCACGCCGACCAGGATCGGATCGTTGCGGTGATAGATCGCCGCGATGTCGAGCACCGGAATCGGGCGCACGCCGCCCGCATAGTGCCCGGTCCATTCGCCGAACGGGCCTTCGTCGCGGCGTTTGTCGGGCGTGACAAAACCCTCGAGCACGATCTCGGCGTTGGCGGGGAACGGCAGGCCGGTGACCTTGCCGCGCACCATCTTGGTCGGCCGGCCGCGCATGCCGCCGACGATATCGAGCTCGAAGGTGCCGTAGGGCGCCTCGACGCCGCCGTAGAAGAACGCCAGCGGGTCGCCGCCGAGCACCATCACCACCGGCATCGCCTCGCCGCGCGCCCAGTATTTCTCGCGGTGGATGTAGCCATGATGGCCCCGCGCCGTGACGAAGCCGACCGACGTCTTGTCGTGCACCATGGCGCGATAGGCGCCGGCGTTGAGCCAGTTCTCCTCCGGGTCGCGGGTGATGCTGTAAGTGCCGGTGCCGATATAACGGCCGCCGTCCTTCTCGTGCCAGATCGGCGCCGGGAATTTCGTCACGTCGATGGCGCTGCCGGTGAGTACGTTTTCCAGCACCGGCCCGTCCTCGACGATCTCGTGCGGGATGATCTTCGGCTCGACCAGATAGGCCTCGCGATAGGCGTCGCTCAATTCCCATTTGTTGAGATGATCGGGAAAGCCGAGCGTCATATTACGGCGCGTACCGGCGAACATATTGAGCAGCACGCGAAAGCCCTTGGGGCTGCCGGGAATATCGTCGAACACGACGCAGGGTCCGGTCTCGGCGCGCAGTACGGCCTCGGCGGCAAGCCCGATATCCTCCTGCCAGCTCGCGCCGCTGACATTGCGGACCTCGCCGAGCCGTTCGGCGAAAGAGAGCCACTCGCGCAAGTCGTCGTAGGCGATCGCGGCCTTGATATTGCTCTGTTGGTCCATTGGCCCTCCAGCGGTCAGGATGGCCGCCGCACCGCTGTTGTCAATGCTCCGTTGACAACCCTGGACATACCGGGCCGATAATGTTGCCGACATTGCATAATCGCCCGTGTCACGGCCAGGGAGCGTCACGCCATGAACCGCCCGCAGCAGGGATTTCCACCCATTCTCGACAACCGCGGCGCGCCGCATGTGCGGCGCTTCGATGCGCAGCGCTGGCTTATCGACAATGTCATCCGGGCCAACGGCATCGACTGGGACCAGCCGCGCTCGCTCTATATGCACGCGCCGTGCGGCATCGAGGCCAACGCCGACTTCGCCGGCATCCGCGAGCGGGTGAAGAAGATGGCCGACATCGGCCCGGCCTTTGCCGCCGTCGCCCGCCGCCGCGAAGCCAAGGCCAACGCCGCCGCACAGGCGGATCGCAAGGTCACGGCGCGCGACAATTTCTTCATGGCCGCTGTGCATTGGGGCGCGGCGCAATGGCCGTATGACCAGAACGACGAGACCAACATCGCTTACAACAACAAGAAGCGCGAATGCTACGCCAAATACGCGGCGCTCGCCGATCATCACGTCGAAGCGGTGTGGGTGCCGTTCAAGGACAAGGCGATACCGGCGTGGCTGCATCTGCCGCCAAATCTTGCGCAAACCCATTCCGGCGGCCGGCTGCCGGTCGTGATCTCGGTCCCGGGCATGGACAGCTACAAGGAAATCCAAGTCGCGCTTTACGGCGACAAGTTTCTCAATCGCGGCATGGCGGTGCTGGCGATCGACGGGCCCGGCCAGTACGAGGCGCCGATGATCGGCGTGCATTTCACCATGGAAAACTGGATCGCCGCAGGCCCGGCGCTGGCCGATTGGATCGCCGCGCGGCCGGAGCTCGATGTGCAGCGCATTGGCGTCTCTGGCACGAGCTTCGGTTCGCTGTTCGGCACCGTGCTCACCGCCAACGAGCCGCGCGTCAAGGCGTGCGCGGTGATGTCGGTCTGTCACGAGCCGGGCTGTCACACCATCTTTCAGGAGGCCTCGCCGACCTTCAAGAAGCGTTTCATGTACATGTCGGGCATCACCGACGAGGACGCGTTCGACAAATTCCGCGAAACAATCACCTGGGAGGGCCACGCCGACAAAATCCGCGTGCCCTATCTCTGCGTCGCCGGCGAAGCGGAGGAATTGAGCCCGCTCGAACATACCGAGCGCCTGATGGCGGCGCTCAAGGGGCCGAAGCAGATGGTGGTGTATCAGGAATCGCGTCATTCGGTCGGCAACGTCCCCGCCGCCAATCTCGGGCCGTTTCCGCCGATCCTGGTCGCCGACTGGCTCGCCGATCGCCTCGCCGGAAAGTCCTTCGTCAGCGAGCGCTGGTACGTCGCCGGCAACGGCGAGATCAACAAGACGCCGTATTGATTTGCTGCGCGCAATCCGGACCATAGGTACGGTCCCATGAAATTTCCGCGTCGAAAATTTCTGCATCTGACGGCGGGTGGCAGCTCGGCGACCTGGGTGTCATCCTCACGCCGATGACATCGGCCGGCTTCGAAGAATTCATCGTCGCGGAAACCGCGAAATGGGCGAAGGTGGTGGAGTTCGCCCACATCACGGCCGAGTAGTGCGTTATCCCTGGTTGAGCGCAGCGCGGGCAGGACGGAAAATCGGGCACGATGGGTGACAAATACGAGACCGTGAAGGTGGCGGCGGTGCAGGCCGCGTCGGTCTTCCTCGACCGCGCCGGATCGACCGCCAAGGCCTGCCGCTTGATCCGTGAGGTGCCGTCCGGGATGTGGTTGGAATTTGGTGTGGCGCGATCTCCGGTAACATGAAGGTATCGGTTTAGGCGGCAAGATCAATCCCCGGGTCAAGCCCGGGGACCTGATCGATGGGTTTGGTGGCGAGTGTCTGCCAACCATCGACCTTGCGCATGTTGATCTGACCGGAGGCGAGCAGCGCCCAGAACAACATCGCGGCGGTATCGGCCGACGGCAGCACGGTCTGCGTCTTGATCCTTCGCTTGAACTCTTCGTGCAACCGCTCGATGGCATTGGTGGTTCGCACACTGCGCCATTGGCTTGGCGGCAGCCGGGTGAAGGCGAACAAGCGTTCGCCCGCTTGCTCCAGGCTGTCGGCGACGGCGCGATGCTTGAGCCGCCACTTGCGGATGAAAGCCTTGCGGCGGACCTCGATCTCCTCAGGCGTCGCCGCGTAGATCGTGTCGTTGTAATCCGCCGTGATCTCGTCATGCAGGCGCTCGGGCGCATGGGCGAGAAGGTTCCTATGCTTATGCACGGTGCAGCGTTGGACCGGCACGCCGTCCCAGACGGCGGCCATCGCTTTGTCGAGCCCGGGCGCGCCGTCGGCAATGAGGAACTCGGGCCGTCGCAGCCCGCGCTTGATGAGGTCGTCCAGGACGGTGCGCCAAGCCTCGGCGCTCTCGCCGCCCATGCTTTTGATCGCGAGCAGCACCTTCTGGCCGTCCGCACGCACGCCGAGAACGACGAGCAGTGAGACAGAGGTGGCCTTGCGATCGAGCCGGACGCGAACCACGGTGCCGTCGAGAATAAGCCGCGCGATCGGCTCCGCGGCCAACGAGCGGGTGCTCCAGGCGTCCCAGTCGCCCTTCACTTTGCGCCACGTCCGGCTCACCGTGTCCTTGCCGACCGCGCCGCCGAACAAGGCCGCCAGCGCCCGGCGCACCCGGCGCATGTTGGTGCCGGCGAGATACGTACTCGCGATCAGCGCGTCAGCGGCCAGCGTGCGGCGCTGATAGGCCCGCAACGCCTGGCTCTTCCATTCCGTCGTCTTGCCGTCCGGGCCGTCGAGCCGAGCGCGTGGCACCGCGATCTCGATCGGCCCGAACGTGCCAGTCAGCGACCGCGTCCGGCTGCCATGGCGGTGGCCCGCAACGCCCGCTCTGCTTTCCCGGCCGGCCATCTGGCGTCGCCCGTAACGCCGGCGGGCCAGTACAGCATCAAGCTCGCCGCAAATCAGCTCTTCGATGAACCCTCGCGCCCGAGACCGTACCTCGGTCTCAATCGGGTCAAACCAATTGTCGAAAAGATCAACAGCCATCTCGGCCGCAGGCTGCACAGAATCAGGCTTCGTGGTAATGTTCGTCATGGCGTGGTCTCCTATCCGACGCTTCAACGCCGGATGATTCGAGGTTGAACACCCCGGAGACTACGCCACCTTCAATTCCAACCAACTCCGCGACGGCACCCGCAAGAGAAACCAACCATCTCATCGCCGGCCTGCAGAAAATGTTGACCCCGCTCCTCGGTCGATCAGAAGAGACCCACGGCGGGTAGCACTAACGGCGAGATGGCCGTCGGCGCCGCTGTCCAAGGTCTCTACTATTGGGGCCAACCCACAAATCCCCACGTGAATGGCGATTGTGCTAACGTTGACCTCTTGGCACTTTAGTTATACCTTTTTGCCACTTACTTAGACCTTTTTGATTCGGAGTTAGACCATTTGGCCCGAAAGAAAGAGGACTGGGATGCCCTTAGGTTCGAGGCCGGGCAACAATTTACTCCATCGACCCCAATTGCCGTCGCTGAATTCTTTTCAGGCCGAAGGAAGGAAATCGGCCAGCTTTTCGAGGCAATTGCCGAGCGAGGCCGACATGCGATCGTCTATGGCGAACGAGGCGTAGGAAAAACGTCACTAAGCCAAGTCGTGCCCTTGATGCTGCCGAGGGGCGTTCGCCAAGTTCACCACATTCGAAAGGCAGCGGACCCCTTAGACAATTTCACTTCAATTTGGCGAAAGGTCTTTCGCGACATCCGCATTACCACAGAAATCGATGGCCGACAGACCGCGACCAATATCGCAGACCATTATGCGGACCGCGATATCACTCCCGACGATGTCGTCAGAGAGCTTAGTAGCTTCAGTCAAAATGATGTCCCGATCGTTGTGGTGGACGAGTTCAACGAAGTCACCGACGAGGCGACGTCGCAGTTGATGGCCAACACGATCAAGGGACTTTCGGACGATGGGGTGAACGCGACTGTCGTCGTAGTTGGCATGGCCGATAATGTGACTCAACTGATTGCTGGTCATAAGAGCATCAGTCGCTGTTGCGAAGAGGTCTTGATGCCCCGGATGGATCAAGAGGAGTTGCGCGACGTTATCAAATCACGGGTCGCTCGTTTGGGCATGGAGATAGAAGGCAACGCAAAATGGAAGATTATAAATCTTTCAAAAGGGCTTCCGACCTTTGTACACGGCCTTGGCAAGTTCTCGTGCTACGCAGCGATCGATCGTCGCCGGCTTACAATTATCGAGGGCGATACCGACCGCGCGATTGATACCCTCCTGGAAAGCTCGCAGCAAAGTTTAAAGCAGGCGTTTGAGAAGGCGCTTAAGAGCAACCAGCCGACCGCCAGATTTCGGGAAGTGCTCACTGCGTGCGCTCTGGCAAAAGCAGATGAAAGCGGCTTTTTCACCCAAACGGCCGTGAGGGGGCCGTTGAGTCAAATGCTTGGTAGAAATATCGAGATCGGTCACCTTCGGCCCCAACTACATGAACTCATCGAGGACAAGCGCGGCAAGGTCATCCAAAGAGTAGGCGAGGAAAGAGGATATAGGTATCGATTTTCGGATCCTGCGATGCAGCCGTACGTCATCATGGCAGGTATCAAGGCCGGCATCCTCACGGATGCAGCTAAATCCGCGCTTTCTACGCAGTCGGACCTTTTTGCCAATCTGCCTCGCGATCATCGTCGCGACGGCGCGAACAAATGAGGCTGGCGCGTGGACTCCGAAAATCCGACCAACAAACCAAAAACGATTTTCATCACTCACGCTGCGCCGCAGGACAACGAGTTCGCGCTTTGGCTCTCTTCAAAGCTCGCTATGGCCGGGTACCGCGTATGGGTAGACCGACAAAGATTACGCGGAGGTGACGACTCTTGGGACGAGATTGACCGCGTGCTGCGCCACGAAGCAATCAAGCAAGTCGTAGTTTTCACGAAGCATGTAGGAAAAGCGGGCGTGAAAAAGGAGCTTGCCATTGGCGACGTGATGAAGGCAGGCGACCCGAAATTTATGATCGGCGTGCGTAGTGACAACACTGCCTTCTCCGACGCTCCGCCAGAACTACTCCGCGGAAACATCCTTGATGCGTATCCCAATTGGCATGACTGCCTTAAACCTTTATTCGAGACGCTCGAAGAGCTCAGCGTTCCCCGCACGATCAGCCTAGACGCGCAGGTCTTACGGAGCATCGTTGAAGCTCGGGAAGACGGCCGTCGGTTCATCGTCGCAGCACCCGAAGCGGCCTTAACCAACTGGTTTCCAATCACACCGCCTGAGTATATTCGCTACTATCGCTTCGACGGGATGCAAGAACAGATAAAAGCATGGCGTAAAGACTGCTGCATCCCAAACATTGAGATGGGCCGTCTCGCAGGGACCTTTGCCGACCCGCCGGCCTTTCTCCACGCTAGCTCGTTCGAGCAGGCCATGCCGACTGCCTACGAAATCCCTTTCATGGATTTTATTGGCGGCGCCAATCTTGGACCGTACGTTGACCGGCAAGCCGCCAACAAAGACATCGTCAATCTGCTGCGACAGCATTTCGATCAAACCGCTGTTGCGCGTGGATTACTGCCGGTGGAGTTTGCCAGCGGACAAACCGGATGGTTCTTCCCCGATGGCCTATTGCCGGCGAACAAAGTCGTTTGCGAAACTTCGGACGGACGGCGCATTCGCCGATCCGTTAGCGGCAAGTTCAAAGCTTTGCGATGGCATCTCTGCCTTCTTGCCAAACCCCGTATTTGGCCGTCACTCGTCTATCGAATCCATGCCAACGTCGTCCTAAGCACAGACGGGAAGACGCCCTTACCCGGCGACAAGACACACAAGCGGCGGCGGCGGCTCACGAAGTCCTGGTGGAATGACGTATGGCGCGATCGCCTTTTGGCCGCGATGAGTTTTCTTGCCGCTAACAAAGCCTCGATCACTATGGAAGCGGGTCATGTGCAATTCACGGTATCTGCATCGCCGCTGCTAGCCGATGTACCGGTTTCTTATGAGGCGACCGACCCGCCCCTGCCGTCCGAGGAGGACGATGAAGGCAATATCGTCCCGAGCGCCGCTTTGGACGACCAAATCGACGATTTAGATGACGGGAGCGAAGTACCAAACGAATCGGATGACCATCATGACGAGCGGCCATCATGACAATTGAGACCCATTACATCTCCGAACCGCTCCTGGAATTCGGTAGTGGCCAAAAGTTGGAACACCCACAAGACGGCCTATTTCTATATGGGCCAGTGAAGAACCATGGTTCACCGGAGGTTGTTCATGTTGGCGTGGTCGGCACGCAAGACGGCATTGCTCTTGTAAAGAATTGGCTCGTAACCCTCCAAGGCCCGCTTCCCGTTAAGAGGCCGGACCAGCTGCACACTTCTCCGTGGCCCGGATTCCAGGCCGCATTCGGCCTCCGTCTGATACCCATACCACTTGTTACGATACCGCTATCCGGAAGCGACATCGCCACGGCGATTGGGAAGACAAATCGCTACGACGCCATTCGCACAACCGTAAAGATATTTGAAACCGCCATACTGGAGCATTTCCGCAGCGACGAACGTCGACCTGACGTTTGGTTGGTGGTCGTTCCGGAAATAGTACACCGCTATGGGCGCCCCACTGTGTCTGGTCCGAAGGACGCCGTTAAGTCGACGCTCATGTCAGAGAAAGTGGCCGCAAGGTTCCTGCAAGGCGGCGCGCTCTTCCCTGACATGACCGAAGAAGCGGAGACCTACCTTTTTGCGCGCAACTTTCATCATCAGTTGAAGGCGCAACTCTTGCACCGAGAAGTCGTACTTCAGGTAATCCGAGAGACCACCCTCGACCCTACGATTGAACTAGACCGCTTCGGTAATCCTACACGTTCGCTGCAAGAGCCTGCCCGTATTGCCTGGAATTTTTCGACTACGCTTTACTTTAAGGGTGCGCGCGTCCAACCTTGGCAGTTGGCCGATGTGCGTCCGCGTGTTTGCTACGTGGGTCTTGTTTTCAAGCAAGACCCGTCGCCGGCCGAGAAAGGCGAGGCTTGCTGCGCGGCTCAAATGTTTCTCAATTCGGGAAACGGTGTGGTGTTTCGGGGCGCGCTCGGTCCCTGGTATTCGGAGGAGAAACGAGAGTTCCACCTCCGACGCGATGCTGCAAAAGACTTGGTCGCGGAGGTGCTAAAAGCCTACGAAAAGGATCACGGTGCCCCGCCGCAAGAGTTGTTCATTCACGCACGCCAGCGCTTCGCGGAGGAGGAGTGGGGAGGTTTTGCGAGTGCTGTTGATCCAAAGCAAACACGCCTTGTCGGCGTTCGCATTCGGCCTACCCAAGACCTTCGCTTGTTCCGTCCGTCCGTAGATGTTCCGGTTCTTCGCGGCACAGCCGTCACGATGTCCAAGCGTGAGGGCTACCTGTGGACGACAGGATATGTTCCGCGGCTTCGAACATATCCGGGCTTCGAAACGCCAAAACCAATTCTGGTTGACGTCAATCGAGGCGATGCCGATTTAAGAACAGTCATGACCGATGTACTCTCTTTGACGAAGGTGAACTACAACGCTTGCGACTATGCTAGTGGCTTGCCTGTCACACTGAAATTTGCGGACCGTGTTGGCGAAATCCTTACGGCATCACCGCGGGGCATGCGGGCGCCACCGCTACCTTTCAGGTTCTATATCTAGATCCTCAGTCAATGCACCCTATACATTTCATCCGCAAACTCCGGATGGACCCGACACGTCGCGACGTGTCGCGGCCGGCCGCGACTAGCTCCGAACGACTCACATAATTAATTTGAGCCCGCACTCTCGACCGATCCGGCCGGAAACGTGGATAAAAAGGGGATAGTCCATTGCACGTCGCGTATAATCCTTAGTGATGGACTATCAATCGCCGCGCCCGATCGCCGACATTCTCAAAGAGCGTAATATCGAAATTGTCGGTGCTGATCTTGCGACGCGCCACGGCTTTACCCAAGTCCCGAATTTCATTCTCACGAACAAAGATATCTCGGTCGGCGCAAAACTCGCATACGCCATGCTGCTCAAATATGCGTGGTCCAACGACGCCTGTTTCCCCGGCCAGGTCACCCTCGCAAACGACATGGGTGCCACTGATCGCAGCGTTCGGACATACCTGAAAGAGTTGGAGTCCGCAGACCTGCTAGAGATCACCCAGCGTGGACTTGGCAAGACCAACCTCTACCGGCTGCACCTTACTGTTAAGCCCAAAACCGGCACACCACGCCGCCGGTCTTGACCGGAAATATTTTCCGGTCTGGACCGGAAACGGATGCCGCTCATAACCGGAAACATCTTCCGGTCACTCTATATAAGAATACTCATCTGATAATACGCACTTTAATAATACGCAGTAGCAAAATGCATTTTCAAATAAGGAAGATCAAACACATCTGGGTACAATGGACATACGACTGATTTGTACCTCACGATAATTCATCGCACCGAAAACTTCGCTTGATTGCTCACTAGGCGCCCCAGCTCGGTCGGGCTAAACCGCCCGACTTCGGGCCGCCACTCCGCCATACAGCGCAGCTGCATAGACGGAGCTGGCGGCCTCCGCGCTTCGTCTTGACGACTGCAGTGCTCGGCTGTCGGCCCGAAGTCGGCCGGCTGTCGCCGTACACTCTCGCGCCCTGCGGGTGCCCTCACCGGATCGAGATGGTGCTGACAATTTCTCATCCGGCTCGGCGCGTTCGTTCCGACCGAGCTGGGGCGAGAACACGAGACCTTCACTTCGAGCAACTCGCACAAAGCACGTTTAGCAAAATTGCACGTCGATCCACGCACCGGTCAAGGCAACCCGCTTTGCGGGCAGCCTTCTGCCGACCTTGACCGGCGCTATCGACACGCTGTCCTGACGTCGTCGGCTCCGCGGGGAATGCCGCACTGTCTCACCTCGGGGAATGAGCAAAACTGACGGGTATCCACACCAGCTACTCGCAACTATCGCGTTACAATGGAAATTCCACGCAGGTCTCAACGCGTGGCGACAGCCTCGGGTAGTTCACCGACTACACCCCATCACAGGTCGCTCGGTGAGCCGCGAGTCTGCTCCACTCCCACAGCGAGCAGAAACGCACAGACGGCAAACACGCGTTGCGTGCGCAATGCTTGTTTTCACCGGGGGCTGGCGCGGCGTTATGAAACCCGATGAATTAGCTATTGCCACCACAGCGGCAGGTGCCGGCGTTGTATTCACGCGCGAAGATCGTGAGCGCCATCTTTATGTCGTCGGCAAAAGCGGCTCGGGAAAGTCCACGTTCCTGTTTAATCTCGCAATGTCGGATATTCTCTCGGGGAAGGGAGTTGCCGTCATTGACCCGCATGGCGACTTGGCGCTGGATATTCTGGACGCCATCCCGCGGACTCGCATCAATGACGTGTGTTATCTCGATGTCGGCGACATGCAACGTCCGGTTGGGTTCAATCCCGTCAGCAGAGTGGCACCGGACCGGCGGGCACTCGCTGCCGCCGGCATCGTCTCGGCATTCAAGCACCTCTGGTCCGACAGTTGGGGACCACGCCTTGAGCACTTTCTCTTCCACGGACTCTCGGTCTTGGTGTCCCGCCAGCATGCCACGCTGATCGACTTGCCGCGCATCTACACCGATGATGCTTTTCGCGATCGGTTGCTCAGCAGTGTCGAAGATCCAGCGACGCTGCGTTTCTGGCTCCAAGAGTATCCGTCCTACGTCAAATCATTTCGCTCCGAAGCGGTCGCCCCGATTCTTAACAAAGCCGGACAGATCGTTGCATCGCCGGCACTGCGTCTGATCTTGGGCCAGGTCGCACCGCGCCTCGATCTCAAGTTCACCATGGATCATCAGCGCATCCTGATCGCCAATCTCGCGAAAGGGACGATAGGGGAGCAGGCAGCCAATCTTCTAGGATCACTTTTGATCTCGCATCTCCAGCTTGTTGCCATGGAGCGTGGTACGCTGCCGTCCGAACAGCGTGTTCCGTTCTTTGTGCATGTCGACGAATTCCAAACCTTCAGTTCCGACACTTTTGCGTCGCTGCTTTCCGAGGCAAGAAAGTTCGCCATGCACTTTGCGTTGGCTAACCAATACACCGATCAGCTGCCACCCGCGGTCCGCGCCGCCGTCATCGGCAACGCCGGCACGCTGGTCGTGTTCCGGGTCGGTAGTCGGGACGCCGAATTGTTAGCGCCGGAGTTTCGGCCGATGGATGACGGCGCCCTCGCCGATCAAGAGCCGTTCACGGCGTGGCTGCGAATGGGAATTGGCCGCAATAGGATCTTCGCCGAGCCGAAGCTGTATCCTCCGCTTGGCACTGCGGCAGCGATCCGCGAGCAAAGCAAGCAGCGTTTTGGCCGAGATCGCACTTCGATCGAGCGGCGATAGGGTACTAGTTCAATAAATACTCTAAGTGGTACGCGGGATAACCGAATGGCCTTTGGCAATCGCCGTCGTGCGTATCGTTATGGAGAGTGAGACAGGATAATTGATATCCGCATCTTCGGGAAGCGGATCACCATGTGCCGATAACGTTTCCAGATGTTGCCGCAAAGCACCCCCAGCATGCTTCACTGCCTCCTCGTATGTCCTACCCCAGGTGTGGCAGCTCGGCAGCGCGGGAAAGGAAGCTAAATAGCCCTCGGGATGCCTTTCAATAGAAAGCGTATAGGTGCGCTTACTGGCCCGCATAAAATTAACCGGCTATCAGCGCCGATTCATTGTCATCCGGGGAACCGTCCCGTTCCTCGTTCGATAAATATACAAAGACAAAGTCGACAGCTTTGTCTCGCTCTTCATCCGACAAGTTTCGGATCAGCTCTATAGCCTCTTCCAGGCGCTTCGTCATTTTCATACTTGATCACTGACGCTCCCGAGCGGCATGTCGCACGTTACGAACGATAAGTTCGCTATCGATAAAGCTGAAGAAAATGAGGTAGCGATAGGGGAGAACCGGGGCCACCCTGACGCCCACAAGATTACTCTCGATAGCAATGTGCGGAAACTCGACGACCCGATCTATCGTTGCCAGTATCGTCACCGACATCCGCTGCGCCGCGCTCGGGTTATCCTTCGCGATATATGTGAGAATATCCTCGATCTCGGAGAGCGCGGTGGCCGTGTACCGAACCTTCATGCCCGGTTGAAATTATGAAAGACCTTCTCGATATCGCCATCTGAGGCAAATCTGTCGTGTCGCACGTCTTCGTCACTCTGCTTGAGCGCGGCGCGATCTTCCTTCGTCGAAATATACACGCCGTGATAGCGCGCTTCGATGCTGAGGGCTGATTCAACAAGCTCTTCCTGTGCTTGCACCGGCCAGTCCGCCGCGCGGTCGGCGATTTCGTGAATCTCTTCAATTTCCTTTTTCCCCATATGTGCAAAGTGTAACGCCAATTTTAAAATGCACAATGAAGGGCGGCTAGCTTGACAACTCACCCATTTCATTTCGCAAAACAGATATTGTGCGAAGCTGAAAATATGGCTCTGTTGAGCCAAAAAATCGCAGCCCTCCTTATTTGGCTGTGTTGAGCCACCCTACCGGCCCCTAATCCGTCAACTTGGCTGCACTTCCCTTGCCGCTGATCCAAACGGCGCCGAGCGGACCGTGATCCTGCAAGCTGGCGGCGTCGATAAAAAGAAATAAGTTCGATCCGCGGCCGTTGGTGAATTCCTTTTGCGCATCGATCATCTGCGATACGCGTTCTTGTGTTGTCGTCACCGTGAGCACGCGGAAGTTTGGCAACCCGAGTTCCCGCTCATGTTCCCCTGCCCTGTTGGCCTCGTAGTATGTCAGCATCTTTTTCGCGTAGTAGCTCTGCTCTTTATTCTTGCGGCGACGGACCGGCATTTCGCCGCGGTCCTGCTCTAAGAAAAAGAAACTTTCTTTTTGTGCGTCGGTAAGGTGAAGGCCGAATGCCTCATCGGGATCAACCGACAGAAGCTTGTGCTCGCCGTCTAATCTGACGTTGGCATACAGGCGGATTCGGCGATCCCGTTGCGAATGGTCAGCGGCATCGATGATTTGTGATCGCTGGATCAGCGCAAGGCCCGGACGGCCCCGACTGGCCAATTCCAGTCGCACCATGAACTCAGTGATATCGACGCGATGCTCGATAAAGCGCCAGCCAGCCTGTTGCTGCTTATCAGTCTCGTAGAGCACGCGTCGTCGCACGTCATAGCCGTGCTTGCGCAGGAGCCATGCTCCCTGCCGCGTTAATCCGTAAATCAGTGGAAATGAGCCCTTGTAGAGAACGCGAGTTTCCACCTGGGCCAGTAAGCGCTCGACATAGTCATTTTCCCAAAGCGCCAACAAGGCGCGCGACACATTTTGCGGACTTCCCCCATCAAGCGCGGCGAGTTGTTCGCCCGAGGCCAACCGCAGCCGTTCGAGATTGGCGAGCAGGCGCAGCTCACGCTCGGTCAATCGCAACGGACGCGGTATCTCCGGTCGCTGAAACAATCGTCCCCGTACGCGCGTAGCATCTTTCATATCTCCATTTTAACCGACACCGCCTCCCCCTTTTGCTGTGGAAGTCAGCGCGGTGTATAGTTGTTGAAGTCCTCCGTCCTGCACGCCGCATCCCGAATCTCTCGGGGCCCGGCGGAGCAAGACGGAGAGCCCCATGCCCTTTGACAGATCGTCTGGCGACACAGCGCCAGCACCACTCCCCCTCCAATTCGTCCACATTGAGATCGCGCCGCTCATGAGTGGAGCGTTTTACGTCGCCATGCAAGCGACGTTGCTTGACGAGCGGGACTTTCAATTTGTCGGCCAGGACCTTGCCCATGAGCAAGTTCGCACGCTCGACGAGATACTTGCCGTCATTCGCAACAACGTCGGCATTCTCTCGGTCCGCACGTGAGCAACACGGCAGCAAAACCGGATAGCCGTCGCGACCGCATTCGTGTGCTCAACGACAATTTCCGCTCGACGTTTGTTGGCGGAAGAATACTGACCACGGCGTCAGTCGCCGAACTGGCCATCGACGTGAAGGCCCGACTGTTTCTCGCAGTGCAATCTTACGCCTCGTTCAGCGAGGCAGACGACCCGCATCGTGAACACGACTTCGGCGTCATCGAGGTCGGCGGCGAGAAGTACTTTTGGAAGATCGACTACTACGACCTTTCACAACGCTTCGGTTCCGAAGACCCAAGCGACCCTGCGCAAACCACACGCGTGCTCACCATCATGCGTGCGGACGAGTACTGACCGGCCAATCAACCAGCAAGGAGAATTGCAAATGGCCAATCCGCAACTGACCCATCGCGCCTACACCGTGATCAAACGCGAGGGCAAGGATGACTTCTGGCTCGCGATCGGAGCAGCCTTCGCGCACGAAGACGGCGACGGCTTCAACATCGTGTTGCAGGCGTTGCCAATCGACGGGAAGATCGTGCTACGGCAACCGAAAGACGATCAACCCGACGAGCCGCCGCAAGGACGGACTCGCAATACCAAACCCGGCTCACAACGCCGGTAGCCGCGCTGCCACAGTGGCGGACGCAGACTTCAAGGCCGTCAGGCTAAAACCTGGCGGCTTTTTCTTATCCGCACAGCAGCATCTCGCCATCCGCACTTATCCCCACGGCAGCACCGGCGCCGGAGCGAGCTGTGCGAGAATAGAATCATTAATCTTCAACCACCGTATTCATGCTTAAGAAAATCGTGTTCGGAGCAGTTGGGCTTGCCTTACTCGCTTCTCCTTTCATTGCATCGGCCCAAACAACAAGTACTTCATCCGAGGCGGCTATTGTTGCTGATTTCATTCAGCTCATCCAGTTTCTCGAAGAGGAACTGCAACAGCTCATCGCGTTACACAACTCGGCTCCGGCGACACATCCTACGACGAATACCGATTCCAACGGCTTCACCGCAACATCGACTTCGGGAAGCGCGCCGTTTACGATTACGCCTCCCAACTCTCAATCATCACTCACATCGATCACTCCGAGCGCGGGTACTGCAGGCACCGAGTTCACCATTTCCGGCACCAATCTGTCAGGCGCCTCAAGTATCCAATTTTACAACTCCGCCGGTCAGCTTGTATCAACGTTTCCGGCGTCCTCACTCTCTGTCACCTCATCCAACGTGTCCTTCACGCTGTCCGGCGGCTTTGTGGGTCTGGTAGGCGCCGGCACCTATCAGCTCGACCTCGTGACGCCATATGGCACGAGCAATGCACTGACCTTCGTTGTTACGTCGCCTAGTGTCAGTCCATCTCCCGCAATTAACTCGATCAATCCGAATACAATAACGACTAATACCCCCGTTACCATCTCGGGTAGTAATCTTTCTGGCGCCTCCAGCATGCAGATCTACAATTCTGCTGGAGTACTTGTAGCAACAGATCCAGCATCCAGTTTTTCAACGGTCACACCGACCAGCGTATCGTTCGCTTTAAACGGTAGCTTTCTTGGACTGGTCGGTGCAGGCACCTATCAGCTCGACCTCGTGACGCCATATGGCACGAGCAATGCACTGACCTTCGTTGTGTTACGTCGCCTAGTGTCAGTCCATCTCCCGCAATAACACTGAGCGCATCGCCAAGCAGCGGGACCGCTCCTCTCATCACAACGTTCACCGTCTCGGGGCTTCCAAGCAACAATTCATTCATTGTGAACTTTGGAGATGGCGCAACAGTGCCCGGCAACTACTTGTCTCCGCTCACGCACTTGTACGGCAGCGCCGGTACGTACACCGCAACGATCGTTTCAAATAACGTTACCCTCGCAAGTGCGACGGTAACTGTTACCGGATCGGCTCCGGCAAATCCGCCGACGCCTTCGCTTCCGAGCCCGACCGCTTCCGAGAACGGTTCGCTTCTCCTCGACGGTTCAGACCAGTACTACGACTTGCCGGCGCTTTCCAGACTCGCAGGCGTTCACGATCAGCGCATGGGTGAATTTGGCGGGCGGTTCGTGCGGCGTCATCGCATCAGATGGCGACAACACGCCGGGCAATGATGTTCTCTTGGCTGTTGATCCGACGAATGCCTATATCCGCGCGGATAAAAGCGGCGCAAGCTTGAGCGGCGGCGGATGCGGCTTCCTCGGCGCAGACCAGATCCCGCTCGGGAGCTCCATTGTTGGCCTCATGCACAACATCGTCTGGGTGAACACGGGAAATAGTTCGTCCGTATATCTCGACGGCTCGCTCGTCTCGACCGTTCAGGTTTCTGGAAGCAACACCGGCTTCCACAACAGCGTCTTTTCGATCGGTCGCGAGTTCGACGGATCGAACGGCTACTATCCAAACGGCGTGAATTACTTCGCCGGTGCACTTACCGACGTCGAGTACTTCAACCAAGCGCTCTCCGCGGCTCAAGTGTCTGCGATCAACTCCGCTGGCGTGACGAACAACACGACGCTGACGCCGCTTCGCGCAACGCCTTCCGTAAGCTCGTCCGCTTCGGACCAAAACGCGCAGCTCGCAAGTGCGCTCGCAGCATTGCAATCGGCTCTCCAAGCCCTCTTGGCGCAACTGTAACCCTCAGCAAGGTCGATCCTCATCCACGGCGCGGAGTGATCCGCGCCGCGTGCGTACTATATGTCGCCAATTGGGGCAGCAATACCATTTCAAAAGTTACACCGAGCGGAGTTGTTTCAACCTTTGGCCGTCGGCGGATCTCCCTTCGACCTTGTTTTCGATAGTGGTAGACGCAGACTTCAAAGCCGTCAGACAAAGTCCTGACGGCTTTTCCTTTCCACATCGCGCCCGAAGCGGACGCTTGCGTGTGCGAGAATGCACATATGGCATCCGCGATCATGTCGATGATTCTCGCGCTCACCTCCTTTTTAGGCTTGCATTCGGCCACGCGGCTACCGGCTTTGTCCCAAGCTTACACAAACGTCGTCTTTCACTTTTCGCTGATGATGCCGGCCGATTTCACCGCCAGCGATGCGACCCGTCCAGTATCGCCGAGCGGCGGGACAATTGTTCTTCAGGATCGCGTCTACGGCATTCAGATCACTGTTACGCCCAACTCCACTGCGGCCGACACGCTCACGGTCGAAGCGCTAGAACAGGAGTATCCATACCTGAACATCACTGCCGCACAGCCGATCCAGATCACTTCAGGCACCACCGGCCTCGCCTTCGATGATCCTAACTATACTGCCCCCGGCCTAACGACCGAGGTGTGGTTCATGCATGCTGGCTATCTCTATCAAGTCGTGTCGCACGCGGGCTCCGAAGCATTGCTACGCACCATGATCTCTACATGGAAATTCAACTGATACAGAGGCGCGCGTGCCTCGCTCTCCTTTCAGCACTGCTTTGTTTCGCGCCCCTCACGGCTTCAGCCTCTGTGTATCTCGCAACTCCCAACATCAATGCGCTCTCAAGCGGCCTCGTCGGCTACTGGCCGCTCGACGGCGAGACCACCAATTGGTCGACTGGCTTCTCGAGCGACGTCAGCGGCAACGGCAACAACGGAATTTTGACCGGCATGTCGACGACGACAACGCCAGTCATCGGCAAGATGGGAGGAGCTCTCACAACGGGCATAACTTCATACGTTTCAGCAACATCAAATAATTTCCCTATCGGAGGCAGCGCCAGGACAATAAGTGCGTGGATCAAGCCGACGACGCTCACTTCAAGCGAAGCAGACTTTTTTCAATACGGAAGTAAATCTTCCGGGCTGGCAAACATCATTGGGATCATTTCGTTCCATCCGTTCTACAGCGCGTGGATCGGTGATTTGGAGTGCAACAGCATTACCGTGAGTGCAGGAACTTGGTCTTTCATCACATTCACCAACACGTCAGCCAGCACGGGAACGCTTTACTACAACGGGGTGCCATGCGCTTCCGGAAGCGTCGGCAATACAATAAACACTGCCTCTGCAGCACCCGCATGCTTCGGAAATGTATGTGGCGACACCAGTAGATACATGACCGGGGCTGTGGACGATGTGCGCGTTTACAATCGCGCTCTCTCTGCGCAAGAAATCCAGATGCTCTACGAGATGGGCACTTTCAATCTCGGTAACACGCCCACCGTAAATTCCCCATTCTCGATCGCACAAGGCGGAACTCAATTCCGGCCTCGTCGGCTACTGGCCGCTTGATGGCAATACGACGAATTGGACGACCAATACGACCAATGACGTTTCCGGCAACGGCGAGAACCTATCCCTCTATGCCTTTTCCACTACCTCCTCGCCAACCATAGGGAAAATAGGGCAGGCGCTTTCTTTCAATGCAAGTATCTTTAACTACGGCTACACGAGCGGCGACGTGCCTGCTTCCGGCGCCGTCACCATAACGGCGTGGATCAAGCCGACCACCGTGCTTTCCAGTAAGAATTCTATCGGGATCATCGAAGACCGCGGCGGTTCTTTGAATAGCCCGAATAACAACGTCGATTATTCTTTCGGCATCCAAGGCAGCGGTCTTGGCACCCAGGGAGTGCTGAGTGAAGCGAATTCGAACGGTTCTTCATATGCGGTCCCGGCTGACACCTACGTACGTTCTCCCAATGTGTGGCAGTTCGTCGCCTTCACCGAGAACAGTTCTGATCACTATCAGTTTTACGTCAATGGAATTCCTACGGGAACCGGCACGGCAAGTATCGGTATTCAATCATTCTCAGGCGACACGTTCACTCTAGGCACGTCCAAGGATACTGCAGATAACGATTTCTATTCCGGCGCTCTCGATGATGTGCGCGTATACAACCGCGCACTTTCCGCGCAGGAGATCGCGCAATTGTATGCGGTAGGCGCGGGCGTGAACATCGCCCACTCAAATACTTCGACAAATGTCGGGCTTAACTCCGGCCTCGTCGGCTACTGGACATTCGACGGTCCGACCATCAATTGGGCGACAGACGGCGTGCAAGACAAGAGTGGTAGCGGAAATAATGGACTGATGGTCGGCATGTCGACGACGACGTCTCCGGTCATCGGCAAGATCGGCCAAGCGCTCTCCTTCAACGGCATCAGTTCATATGTCGATATTCCGATGACGTTTACGCCGGCACAGATGACCGTATCGATCTGGTTCAAAGCAAATTCGCTTACGGGAGACAATCCTCGCTTTGTTGCCAATGGACACACGGACGCCGACGATAAAGGTTTTCAGCTCATGGTAAATGGGGGAACCAATAACGGATTCTTCGATGTCGGCAATGGTAGTACCGCATGTACGGCCAACTGGAGCGTGCCGCTACTCTCTACGGGAATTTGGTATCAGTATGTTGGCGTCTACACCGGCACGGCGGCATATGCATACATAAACGGTCAGCTTGTGGGCTCTGCAACCGGCTGCAGCGGATCGATCGCGAGCGACGGAGATGACATAAATATCGGAAGGAATCCGAATTATACCGGCGACTATGTGAACGGCGCCATCGATGATGTTCGCCTCTACACTCGCGCGCTCTCGGCGCAGGAAGTCCAACAGCTCTACCTGATGGGCAAATAGTCTGCTTGTTCTTTTCTTCTTGTTTTCCTTTCCGCCTGGCGGACAGAGCTAAGCTAGGTATCGCACTGCCAAGCAGTGGGACGAGGTGCGCACCACTGCATGCCCCGGTGTCTGTGATGGAGGCGGCTATGGAAACGTGAGTGGTTGCCGTATCCATAGGGCGTATCCATAGGACACGAGCAAGTTCTCCAATACTTTCAAATATCGATATTGAATACGCGCGATCATTGCGCCCGCGACAGGGGTTATTGGTTGATTGTTTTGTTGTTATTCCCCTCTACCGGGGAAGTCCTGACGGAAGGTTGGAAAGAGAAAGCTGGAGTTGAAACTCCAAGCGGCACCTACGGTGCCTCGGACCCTCGACCTAAAGGTCGGGGTCCTCGTTTGACGTGGAGAAGACGACCGGGGAAAGACGATGATCGCCAGCATACCAGCGGAGCATAACGAACACCGGCGTTACGGGCTATCGAACAGCAAAGCCGTCCGATAGTCCGCCGCGGGCGTCCGTTATGCGCAGTCTCACGCCTGCCGCCCGGCCCTCCCATCAAGGGTGCCCGCCGCCGCGCCGGCTCACGCCGTCGCGTCCTGGCGTCGGGCACCGCGCTCCGCCCGCAAGAGCGTCGCCTGCGGCGACGAGTTGCGGTCGTCGCTCTAAAGGATCACCGGCAGGAAATGCGCGCGTAGACAACCCTTGGGTTCGCTCCGCACGCTCCCTCATGGTAGCGGGCGCAGCCCAGCGTCAAGGGACGAGCCCTTGACCCCGGGCACCCGTCGCCCGCTGCGCCGGGGAGCGGCTTGCGGAGCAGAACGCGCCGCGAGCGGTCGACCTTATCAGCGCTCAAACCAATCCAATGCTATGCCGACTTGCTCTCAGTGTTTCCACGGCGGGAAGCATCATGACTGGACTTCCCCGCCCTGCTCGGCGCCCGAGTGCTTCTGCTTTCGGGAGCATCCGAGGCGCCTGCGCGGGCGATGCCTGGTGCTCGGTTGCGTATGCACGCACTACGTGGTGCTCGGCAGACGCAAGCCCGTCAATCCGTACATCGGGAAGGCGCGGCGATAGCCGACCCAACTTATCAGCTTACTACTTTGCTCTATGGCAGATTCAGATGGCGAGTACTGGTCCGTGGTGATTCTGCGCCGCGACGATCTCGACGCCTGCGGCTTCGACTCGTCTCAGGTGGACGACGAGACGATGGGAAAGCTAGCGGACGCGATGGGAGATATCTATTGCGCCTTCGACTTCCAGACCAACTTGCAGGATTTGGCCGAAGAATTCGGGATACCAGAGCGCGGCGGGGTGTAATCCCCGCTGCGCTATTACTAACTTCATCATCAATCAATCGTATGGGAATCGATATCTATGCCGAGTGGAGTGGCATGTCCGACGCGGAGAAAAAAGCCCAGGTCACGGGCTTTAGCGTCGAGCACGGCCACGTCGGCTACCTCCGTGAAGCATACCACGGCGAGCCATATGCGACCCGTGTGCTCGTCCCCGAGTCTTTCGAGACCGGGCGCGCCGAAATACGCGGCAGAGACGCTGTGGGAGCGGCTGCCGGAGACGCTCAAGGCCGCAGAGCAGCGCGAACGTGAACTCTACGGCGAGACAGACATCAACGAGATCGGCCACGTACTGAAAAGCTACGTCGACTTCGTCGAGCTGTGCGCGCGAAAAGAGGATGAGACAGGCAAGCCCTGCCTTATCATTGCAAGCTACTAGCTTGCGCTCACCCGCCCCTCACGGGGCGGGTATCCCGTGCTTCCGCTGGAGGAAGATTGCGGCCTCGTTTGCCTTCGCGGCGAGGTCCGGAAGAGTGCCTCGGCCGCATCCGAGCTTTTATTCGTTTCGCGGAGAACCGAACCTCGTTCCCTCACATCCGAACCTGAGCGCTGTCGCATCGTGCCCCTCGAAGAGCTTCTGGTTAATGGCAATTTTAGCTGCTCCTCCAGCTTGAAGAAATCACTCTCCCGTCACACAATCCGGCACAGTTAGGCTCATTTAAACAACCTCCGCTTCACCGATGGCCGCAGATCTTAACATTGGGGATAGTTTCCGCGACCGCATAGCCGCATTGCTCCGAACAAAATTCGACGACGTTCGAACCGAGATTGCCCTTACTGCGAAGAAAGCTGATATCGGCTTCGTAATACGGATTGGCCCCCGTCGGGCGATGCCCGTGGCCGCCGAGTGCAAGAAATGGAATCGTGCACTTACCCGCGACGATGTGAAGAACATCATTGGGGACTACGAACCAGCCTTCAATAAAGGGGAAATCCAAGAACTTTGGATCATTTGCGACCGCGCTCCAGCAGCTGGCGCCAGCGCTTATGTCGACTCGGATGATCGATGTCAGATCATGACGGCAACGGAATGCGAACAATCGATCGTCGACTTCACGCCAATGTTGAGCCACCTGGTGGAGGATTTCAAAACCGATAAGATCTCGCGATATTTCATCCCACCAAGTTTCGAGATAGCCGAAGATGCGCGAGAAGATCTCCACACCTTCATTACCGCATGGCTAGAAGACAACGACTCCAAACCCGTAGCCATTTGGGCCGGCTACGGCATGGGAAAGACAAGCTATGCAAGGTTTCTAGCCGCCGCCTTGGCTGAAAAATGCCTGAAAGACTATAGCGCCCGCATCCCAATTCTATTGAATCTTGGGGATTTTACTACCGCTCCGAACCTCGAATCGCTCATTTTCAATCAGCTCGCGAATTTTTACGGAGTTAGATTTCTATCCTCAATCGCATTCAGGATTCTAAACGAGCAGCAGCGCTTCGTGATGATCCTAGACGGCTTTGACGAAATGAAATTTGCGATGGCACCAAATGAATTTAATTACATCTCATCTGAAATCAGGAAGGTCGCCGAGGCAAATTCGAAACTGCTCTTGCTAGGCCGGCCGGGGTCTATCGAAACCGAAGAAGAAGAGCAGCGGCTTACTAGTTCGACGCTGCAAGTCCAAAGTCTTACGATCCGGACGGATGACGCGCCGGATTTTTCGAGCCTGCGGATGTCGTTTCTCACCAAGGAGCAGTATTTACAGCTAATCCGCAATTTCCTCACGCTAGAGGCGCCGCAATCGAAATCCATCGACGATATTATTTCAAACGTAGAATCGCTCAATCTCGGTGACATCCTTTCACGGCCCGTTCAGGCCAAAATGCTGGCCGAAGTCGTCGCAGACCCAGCTGCGGATGTCTCCGCGGTGTCTCGCTTCACGCTTTATGACATGTTCATCAAACGAATCCTGCGGCGAGAAGAAGAGAAGGCTGTCCGCCGACAATTTAGCGCTGCAGTCAGAACGCACTTCATGCGATTGCTCGCGTGGTGGCTTTGGACCGAAAAGAAAACGCGAACATTTGCAGCCAACGAAATTCCCATGGATATAGTTCAGCGTTTTAAGGTGCCAGGAGTGTCAATCGAGGGGATTCGTCGGGAGCTGCTCGTAGGTTCCGTCGTAGAAGAGAGGAACGTAGGTCATTTCCTCGCCGAGAAAACTGCTGGCGTATTCTACTTTCCCCACACGTCCTTCACCGAATTTTTGGTAGCGGATTATATAATGTCGTCCGATTTTCTGAACATCGACGTGGCCAAGCTTTCAAGCGCGTTATATGGGGAAGTGCCAACGTTTCTGACCGAGCATCCTTCCCGGAATGCCATTTCCGCGGTTTATAATCGTATTAAAGCCGCACAAACGGCTATGAGCACGTCGTGCATGAGTGTTCTGTTGAACGATTTTTCGACGCGCATGAACATTGAGCTCGTTACTGCCAAAAGCACCGAGCCGTGGGACGTATGCCTGCACTATTTTTTCCTTCACGCTCAGAACGCAGCTCGTCGGGCGAAGGAGTTTGCGACGCAATGCCTAACGTCGGACGACCGCCGGACCGAGATGGCGGCAATGTTTTGTTTAATGTACGAGGATTCGCTAACGATCGTAGGCCGCGGGTCGGCGCTTGCCCATATGATAGCTCACATTTTTCGAAGGATCGGCATCGACGCCTTATATTCAGCGGCGGAGCGAGGCAGCACGACCGCACGCTCGAACGAGCTGAATCACCTTGCCGAGATCGTCACCAAATGTGTGAGGCTGTCTTCGCGGGACGCGAGCGTTTCGTTCGATTTCTCGGACTTCACCACTGTGGCGCTTAGTTTTATCGGCACATCTTGTGCGGTTTCGGATGTGATCGAAAAAATGCGAAAGATCTACTGGAAATGACCTGCTGAGTTTGATGGAAACACAGAATGATCGAGCGCTACTTGGCGAGTTGCTGCGAAAGGATGGTGGCCTGGAAATAATTCCCTGCCTTTAGAGGTGTGTGCGCGGCACATATTAGTTTAGGCGCGCCGAGCCGGGCTCTAAAATCCATATTTTTCTTTGCGAAGCTTAAACGCCGCCTCACCGCCTTCCATTACTTGTTTAATAGCGGTGCAAATTTCAGGAACATCGATTGCACCGGTTTCCTTCACCTCACCCCCGGAATGTTCCCCTGCCGTGCGATAGTCGCACCAAACCACCAGCTCTGCGTCCCCGTTGACCACAAGATTTGCATTGTGGCTGCGCAGTATGAGCTGCCGTGACTTCTTTGCGTTCCAAATTTGAGCAACCACTTGGATCATCACGGGGTTATCCAAATCCTCCTCAGGTTGGTCGATCACAAGAGGCGGACCCGGTTGGTTGAGCAACGCCTTGAGCAAGGCGGTTGCTTGCTGACCCGCAGAAGCATTAGCGAACGGGATATATTGGCTTTCGCGGGTGCGGTACTCAAATGCAGGTTGATCGGCTAAGCGCTCCAGCGAAATATCCAGCCAGGCATCCTCATCCAATTTTCCTGCAATCCGAAGCAAGTCTGCGTTTGCGAACCCTGACGCGGTCAGTACCGGACATTTTGGAACATTCTTTTCTCCGCTCTCCTGCGGATCGTAGCTCGATAGCATTTCTAGCTCAGCCAAGACCTCGTTCCACTTTTCGTCCGGGTTAGCCGCACTCTTTATTACCTCGCCTAACGAGTCGATCTTCTCACGGCGCAACCCTGATCCCGAAACGGCCGACCGAAATTTCTGTAATGCCTGCTCAACGCCTGCACCAGAACGAACGGTTGCGCGTATTTCGCCCTGCGATCTTGTCGTGAGATTGGCGCACTCTTGCTGTATCAACGCGGCGCGGTCAATCTTGATCCGGTTCCAGCTCTCGCGGACCTGTCCGTACTGCGTTTCGGGTTTACCGAGACTGGTGATCTCGCGTTTAGTGCGGGCGATCGTATTGCGCAGGTCCGCAATGCGCTTTTCCATATCAGCCAGTTGCTTGAGCTGCGTTTCGTGCGCGCTCACGCGTTTTTTCGCATCCGCGTAGCGCGCTTCAAACTCTGCCGAAGCCTTACGCCACTTGGCCAAGAGTGTAGCCGAGGTTCCTTTAAGCGTGCCATCTTCGGCCATTAACGCGGCTTGCTGGCGTTTAAGATCGCCTGCCATCTTTTTGACAGCTGAAATGTGCGCACCGATCTCCTTTTGTAGTTCGGAAAGCGTGGTGCCTTCCGGCAATTTATCCACCGCACCTCGCACGCTGCTCGGGAGTTGAGATAGCGAAGCGGCAAGACCGTCGATCGCATCACCTGCGGCGCCCACATCAGACACGAATATATCCACAACCTCCTCGGCGCGGTCATACGAAGATTTTTCCGATAACAATTTCGTATCGCCCGGAGAAAGCCCCTTCAATGATTTGCGAATGTTTTCGGCTTGCTCATTGAGCGACTCAACCAGCAACTCATCGTTTGCAAGCTGTCTTTGCAAACGCCGCTTGCGCAGTTGCGTTGCATACAGTTGTCGAATCTCTGCCGCTGCGCGCTCGAAGCTTTTTTCAAAATCGCCAAGTGCAGTCCGGACCGGCGCTTCAACGAACCGCGTCAGCTCCTCTAGGCGCACGCTCACATTCGAGAGTTGTTTTTGGCTGTATGCTTGAATGGGCAAAAGAGACCGAATGTCCCCTTCCGTGCACGGGGCGAAGTCACCTGCCCCGACTTTCAATTGCAGATCATCTGTGACGCTATTCCGCCTTACCACGTGCGGGATGCCGTTCACCGTAAAGCTAACCTGCACCGTACCGTTTACAGTTTGCAGCGTCTTTTCGATCAACGACTTTCGGCGGACCTGGTAATTTGGAAGTTCATCGTCATCAACGGTGGCTGGCAACTGGTCGCACAGGCCCCAACGCAGGTACTCCAGTATCGTTGATTTTCCCGTTCCCCGTCCGCCGATCAACGCGTTGTATTGCAAGTTGAACTCTATATTGATCGGTCCCAAAAACTGGCTATTCGAAACGCTAAGCGCCGTAATTGCCACGCTAGGCAAATCAGGCTCCGCTTGTGCAATTCGTGATTCTTGGGCGAGACAGGCTTGGCGCAACGCCTCGGCGCTCGGCACAGCCCATTTCACCCAGGTAGTGTGCGTGCCGAGATCGGCGTGGTCCGCCCGGCGATTGTCCGACGTTTGGAACAGCGCGATCCGCTTATTCCCGTATTCGCTGGCCTTCCCGTCGCATATGTTGCGGTTGTCATCGCCGTGCTGATCAACGCCACCGTCCAGGTATCCGCCAACGCACGGCATCCCGGCGTACTTGGGCGCATTGCCAGAGCGCAGCAGCGTGTCCGCGCCGCCTTCACTCACATTGGGAAGAATGATGTAACAATTCCTTCAAAAACTTATGTTTGTCTAATTCCGCGCGCAACATCTCCAGCGTCGTTATATGGTCGAGCCTCTTTGTCTCCACCGTCTTCGCATCAGCATCTTTAGCTGCGCTGATTGCCAGCGCCGTCAGAACCAGCGGGAAAAGATCGTCCGGAAAATCAGCATCGAACAGCAACAGCGCCTGGCACGGCACAGCCAGCGTCAATTCCATCCCCGGGAAAAACAACAATCTGTTTTTCAGCGGCGATGGGATCGCCTGCCCCATCACGCTCTGTCCGCGCGGCGTCTCGGATAAATTTCGCAAAGAACAAATCATGGTGATCAGTAATGGCAATCGCCTGTAGGCCCTTATTCCTACACGCGCGAATAAGGGAGGCTGCGTATTGCTTGCGGTCCTCCTCGCTGACGCAGTCGGCCCCGGCCCAGCCGCGATCCCGTGGCGAGTGAACCTGAAAGTCGCAGCGATAGAAATGTGCGCCGTGATCCATAGTGGATGTCTTTAATCTAGCCCCGTCCTATGTCGATCGCGGCATACGACGTTTCCCCTTCTTTTGACTTGTCGCCGCGACCAGGGGCGAGATCAGTCTCTCATAAACCCCAAAGAGAAACTCGACACGTTCCCGATCACCGTTGAATGCCGCTCCCCGGTATAGGCCATCAACGACCGCATCGAGGTCACGATGAGCTCTGCGCAACTCCGGTATCATAACGTCGGCATCGTAAAGATCAGCCAGGGTCGCACCCGGAAACATCGAACGCGCATCGAGTACCGCTTGAGCGAGCGCTCGCACCCTTTTCTGTTGAGCTTCGGTAGCATTCGGCCATGGGAATGGATTGTAAACAACGCCAATTGAATATCGATAGTCGCTTTTAAGACGTCCCCCAATGTACCTCAGCCACGACATGTGCATGCGTGAGGTAAGAATTCCGAAATGCCAAAGGTCCGCATCAAGCAGAACCCGTACTAGATTGCTCGGAATCGTTGGCGCCTCCAGCCAGCCAATTGGAACATACTCTCGCCGCTCCGAGCTGACTTCGTGTATGACAAGAAACGGTCGATCCGGAATTACCTCAACATTGTATTTATCGGGATAATCCGCGATTGCGAGTGTGCTCTTCCGTTTGCTTTTGTGCCGAAAGGCTTTGACCTTTTGCATTCGTTCCACGACGGCTGGCAGCCTGCGCAGACCGACTGGCGAAACGCCCTTTAAGCATAGAATCCAGCGCCGCAGCCCGTTAATGTACTCAATCGACCCGACATATGGGCACAATAGTCGCTCTGCGTTCGGCTCGTTAGCAACAAAGAGCGCGCGCTCGTTGTCGTCGAAAATATAATTTCCATCATCGATCGGCTGCGTGCCGCTTACTAAGCGTGGCACCTCGCAAAGAGGTTTCGATCGCTCTTCCACAACGAGGTGCTTGTCCGCGAGCGCACTCGCGTCAAAGAGATAGGGAGACAGCGCAGTATGTCGGCTTTCCACCGGATCGCCGTTGATGGCGTCATAGCTAAACAGCCTTTTTTTTCTTAGGTTCGTGGTCACGTTGTGTCAGCCCAATTATTACGACATGCACATGGGCCACTCCGTGGGCGTCCGAACCCCACGCAAATGTTCGATGGGCAAATGCGATTTCCAACTTGTAAGTATTGAATAACAACGGCCACAGTTGCGCGACTTGCTCTCCTTGAGTAATGGAGTTTGTCGCGACAAAACCAATTTTAGCTTCGCTATTTTGGACGTACTTCGCGGCCTTGAGAAACCACGCAGTGACGTAATCGAGCGTGCCGCCGGACCCACCAAGCGCAGCAATCCTCCTAACTTGGGCCCGCTGATCTTCGCTCTGATACTTAGCACCAGCAAACGGTGGATTGCCAAAGACAAATGAACATTGCTCGGGAGGAATCACCGCGCTCCATTCGGTTTCCAACGCATCCGCGTTGTGGATGTGCGGAGACGCCTTTAGCGGAATTCGCGCGTAATAGTCGCCGAACGTCAGCGACAGCTTGTTATTCATTATGTGGTCCATCATCCACAATGCGACCTCAGCAATGCGCGTCGGAAATTCAAAAATCTCGATTCCGTAGAATTGATTCACGTCGACGTTAGACATCGTTGAAACATCAAAAAATGTTTGCTGTCCTTTGGGATTAAGTTCAACTAGTAGCGCGATTTCCAGCTCGCGCAGCTCTCGGTAGGCGATCACAAGGAAGTTGCCGCATCCGCACGCCGGGTCAAAAAACCGCAGCTTCCCAAGCTTATTGTGGAATGCCGACAAACCGTTGCGACGGCCGGTATCTCTGCGGTTTTTCAATCGATTGAATTCGGCCCACAATTCATCGAGGAACAGAGGCTGGATCACTTTCATAATATTCTTTTCGGTAGTGTAGTGTGCGCCAGACGCGCGCCGTTCCGCTTTGTTCATCACTGATTGGAATAGCGAGCCAAAAATTGCCGGCGAAATAGCATCCCACGAGAACTCGCAGACCTCCTTTAGCTGCTTCCGCATAGAAGCGCCGAAGGCCGGAATTTGCAGTCGCTCCTTAAATAGGTCGCCGTTCACATACGGAAATTTTTGTAGGTCTTCGTCCAGATTCTTCTGCCTGCGCTCGATCGGAGTGTTGAGAACTTCGAATAGCTGTGACAGCCATTGGCCAACATCACTGCCATCTTCTCTTGTTCGTTGATCGACCAGATCAAAGAAAATTCCGCGCGGCTCAAATATGCCGGTGTCATCCGCGAACAAGCAAAACAGGAGACGGACCAGAAAACGCTCCAGGTCGTGACCCGTATAGCCCGCATCCTTAAGGCCATCATGGAGCTTCCCCATCAGCTCCGACGCTTCGATGTTGACTGGGTCCTGATCGCGGAATGTTCGCTTCTCGACGCCGAGAATAAAACCAAAATGTTCAATATTCTTCGGCAAGTCCTTTAGCTCGAAATGCACAGGTGGGTTTTCACCATCCAAGTCATAAAGCTCGAATGTTTGAAAATCGCTGACGAGAATGTGTCGCGGGAGGTCAGTTTCCTTGATGCCCGGAAAATAATCTAAGGCTTGCTGCTTCGCCTTAGTTAAGCTCCCGCCCGCGCTCTTTTGCTCGACGAGCAGCACACCCTTCCAAAAGAGATCGATAAACCCGTGCTTGCCATCCAGTTTCTTGACCGGCTCTTCAAAGCTAGCAACCCGTCGCCGAGTTACGCCAAACACCTCGAAGAATTCATTGTAAAAGGTCTGGGCTTGACCCTTTTCATAATGTGCGCCTTTCCACTCGTCCGCGAAGTGTGCAGCGCGCGCACGAATTTCATTCCATGATAATCGCATACGTTTTCCGCCCCGATGCCGTTCCCCGCGGCACAAGGCATATTACCCCTAAAACGGGACGGTTGCATGGCCACTCTCTGCGAGGGATAGCCGCAGCAGAAACGGCCCTGTTATGACGTGGCGGCTTGAAAGCTTGGCAGCTTGAATTGATCGAGCATGTCCGCCCACTCTTGGAGAAGCTTTTTGCGCTCACCAAGATATTGCGACCGGTTATACGCTCGGCGCACCTTGTTGCCGTCCTCATGGGCCAGCGCAGCTTCAATCACGCGCCCGTCGTAACCTCGTTCATTGAGGATGGTGCTCGCCGATGACCGGAACCCATGAGCGCAATGCTCATCGCTCCCGTACCCCAATTTCCGCAGCACGCTGTTGAAGGCATTTTCGGAAAGCGGGTGCCGAAGCGAACGGACCGACGGAAAGACCAGAGTATGTTCCGTGGTTAGTGGCCACACTCCGCGCAGGACTTCGAGCGCCTGCTTCGAGAGTGGCACGTCATGCGGCCGGCGCATCTTCATCCGCTCAGCCGGGATACGCCACATCGCGGACGGCCAGATCACTTCATTGCGCTGCATGTACCGCACTTCGATCGGGCGGGCCATCGTGAGCGCGAGAAACTGGAGCGCCGCCTTCAGCGTCGGCCAACCCGTGTCGCCGTCAATTTTGGCAAGGAGCACACCCAGCTCCCGCTCATCCGTAATGGCTGGTCGGTGCGTCACCACAGGGGCTGCGAGTGCGCCACGGAGGGCATACGTTGGGTCGGTGGTTGCCCGCAACGTGGCAATAGCCAGGCGGAACACGGCGCCGATGACGCCCCGCAACCGCTTCGCCGTTTCCCGGCGGCCAGCTTTCTCGTGCTTTTGCAGCAGGACGAGGATTTCAAGCGGCGTGATCTTCGCGATCGGCCGCTTGGCAAGAGAAGAAGCGAGATCGAGCAGGAGCCACCGGTTCTTGCTCAATGTGACTTCCGTCACACCGCTTGCTTCCAACCGTTGCAGGTACTCTTCTGCGATTGCGCCGAATGTGTTTCTTCCGGCAACTTCCGCAATCAGTTTGTCCTGCTTTTTTTGGTCCGACGGATTGGTGCCGCTCACGAGCAGCGTGAGGGCTTCATCGCGCTTCCCTCTCGCAGCGGCAAGCGTCACCGCCGGGTAAGCGCCCAGCGAGAGCATCGTCTCTTTGCCGCCGAAGTGATAGCGCACCCGCCAGAGCTTTGCGCCGGTCGGCTTTACAAGCAGATACAGCGCATTCCCGTCAGAAACCTTGTACGGTTTTCCTTTCGGTTTCAGCCTCTCGATCCTGAATGCGGTGAGCATGGGTACGCGTCCTTCGCGCAATAGAACGTACCCAGAATCGTACCCATAAAACATGGGTACGTCACCGGTCGCGGTGGTGAACGATGGTGAAGGCGAATTGCAAAAGTGCCTGATACACGGGCACAAGCGGGCACGAAGAACAATGGTGGTACATGAAAGTGGTGCCCGTGGAGGGAATCGAACCCCCACTCCTTGCGGAACACGATTTTGAGTCGTGCGCGTCTACCAGTTCCGCCACACGGGCATAGGACGCCCTCTATATCCGCAGGCGCCGCTCCCGGCAAAAAGAAAATCAATTCTCGATCAACTCACCGCTAACACGGCAGCTAGGAGCGGCGGCGCTCTTGCGTCCATCTCAAAGATCGGCAAATTGCTGTCGGACCGCAACGGCGCTTCAGCGAGGTTGGGATGAGCCAAGCTTCGGCGGTGAGGATGGCGTGGATCGAGCGGCTTCGCGCCGTGCCGGCTGCCGTGGCGGCATTGACGATTTTCGCGCTGAGCGCCGCGACCATCCTCGGCGCGTACTATTTCGAACTTGTGCTCAAGCTGCCGCCTTGCCCGCTCTGCCTCGAGGAGCGGCTGCCTTACCATATTGTCATCCCGCTCTCGCTGCTGATGGCGATCGCGGCGCTGGTGCGCGCGCCGCACAAGCTGCTCGCCGTCGGTTTCGTCGCGATCATTGTCGCGGTCTTGTGCGGCGCGGCGCTCGGCACCTATCACGCCGGCGTCGAATGGCACTTCTGGGCCGGCCCGACCGATTGCACGGGGGCGCTCACCGACCTCAGAGCGGGCGGGTCGCTGCTCGATCAGCTCCATTCGGTTCACGTCATCCGTTGCGACGAAGCGGCCTGGCGCTTTCTCGGCATCTCGCTTGCCGGCTATAATGTGCTGATCTCGTTCGGGCTCGCCGCCATCGCGGCGGCCGGGCTGTTGGCGCAGAAATCGGCGGCCTGATCGGCGCCGTCTCCCGTCAAATGGCTCACGCCTGCCGTCCGGCCTTGCCGATCGTTGCCAGGCCCTAGGCCATCATCTAACGTCAGCGACAAGCCCGGCGTGCACATTCAGCGTGCTTTGACACGGCGCATCCGACAGGGAGGACAACGTGAACTTCATCGCACGGAAAGTCTTCACGCGGGCGGTGGCCGCGGCCGGCGCCCTGCTCGTGATGCTGGCGCTGACGCTCGGCGCCGCCCGGGCGCAAGACAAGACTTACGTGATGAAGATATCGCTGGCGGCGCTCAACGAGGCGCTGCACCAGTTCGCCAAAGACTACGCCGCCTTGATCGACAAGGATTCCGGCGGCCGGATCAAGACCGAGATCTATCCGGCGAGCCAACTGGGCTCGATCCCGCGGCAAATCGAAGGCACGCAATTCGGCGCCATCCAATGCGTGGTCACGCCGCCGGAATTCTATTCCGGCGTCGACGAGCGCTTCGAGGTGATGGCCGCACCTGGGCTCGTCCGCCACCATGGCGCACGCACAGCGCCTCACCGCCGATCCGGCGGTGCTGAAGCTGATGCTCGGGCTCGGCGCCGATAAAGGCTTGCACGACGTCGCGCTGTTTACGTCACAACCTTCTTCGATCATCTCGAAAGCTGCGATCCGCCACCTTTCCGATCTCAAGGGAATGAAACTGCGGATCGTTCGCTTCGCAATTCCAAAGCGAAGCGTTCGGGCGGCTCGGCGCGACGCCGGTAACGATGACATTGGGCGACGTCCTGCCCGCACTCCAGCAAGGCGCCATCGACGGCGCCGTCGCGGGCACCGTCATCTATGCGGCGATGCATTTCCAGGACGCGGCAAAATATGTGACCGATGATCGGTCAGCCCGTCGTCTTCGGTCTCGCCGAGGTCAGCAAGAAATGGTACGATTTCTTGCCCGCCGATTTGCAGCAAATCATCGATAGAGACGCCGCCGCGGCGTCGGTCCAGGTCAATCCCGAGACGATCGAGATCAATGCCAGGGCCGACAAAGCCTGGACCGGGAGCGGCGGCGAATTGATCAAGCTGCCGCCCGACGAGCAGTCGGCAATGCTGAAAATTCTTGCGAGCGTCGGCGAGGACGTGTCGAAGGCGAAGCCGCAGGTCAGCGCGGCCTATAAAATCGTGACCGAGGCGGCGCAGCGCACACGGTAGAGTTTCACGCGCCGAATTCACGCGGGGCAGACAATACGGCGAGCACAATTGACGTCAGGCCCCTGCATCGTCTCGCGGGGGCAACGTGGTGCGAACAACAGCGGAGGATGACATGCGCTTCATGGCAGGCGGAACCCCGGCGCGCACGGCCTGCAGCGCCGGCGCAGCGGTGTTATCGTTGACACTCGCGCTTTGCACAGCACGCGCGGACGACAAAACCTACGTGATGAAGATCGGCACCCCCACCGTCAACGATACTCCCGAGGAATTTGGCCGGGGCTTTGCTGCTGCCGTCGAAAAAGACTCCGGCGGCCGCATCAAGGTCGAGATCTACTCCGGCCAGCAAGCTGGGCTCGATACCGCGCGAGATCGAAGGCATGCAGTTCGGTTCCATCCAAGGCGCGATCATTCCGCCGGAATTTTTCGTCGGCATAGACGAGCGTTTCGAGGTCCTGGCCGCGCCCGGGCTCTTGGATTCGCTCGCGCATGGCCAGCGGCTTCTCGCCCAACCCGGAAGTGATGAAATTGATGCTCGGGCTCGGCGCCGACAAAGGGCTTGCACGGCATCGGGCTCTACATGGCACTGCCGTCCGCGCTCAACTCGCGAACGCCGATCCGCCACCTCGCCGACTTCAAAGGCAAGAAGATCCGGGTCTTTGCCTCGCAAGTTTCAAACCGAGGCATTCGAGCGGCTTGGCGCGACGCCGGTGGCGATGACCCTCGGCGACGTGTTGCCGGCGATCCAGCAGGGCACGATCGACGGCGCGATTTCCGGCATCACCGTTTTCAACGCCATGCACTTCCAGGACGCGGCGAAATACGTCACCGAGATCAACCAGCCGGCGATCTTCCTGATCGTCGAAGTCAGCAAGCGATGGTACGATGCGCTGCCCAAGGATTTGCAGCAGATCATCGACCGGGACGCCGCTGCCGAATCCGTGGCGATCAATCCGCTTCGCGGCCGAGTTGCACGCGAAGGCGCGCAAGTCCTGGACCGATCATGGCGGCGAGCTCATCAGCCTGCCGGGCGACGAGCAGGCGGCGATGATGAAGACGCTTGCGAGCGTCGGCGAGGACGTCGCCAAGACCAAGCCGCAATTGTACGAGGCCTATAAGATCGTGACCGACGCGGCCAAGCGGAACAGCGGCAGCGCGTCCGAGGCGCAGATGAGCTATCGGCTGTGCAGATCGCGCCGATCCGCGAATCGCGAGCGCAGACAGGTCCGACCATGATCGATGCGGTGCTCAAAGGCGTGCGCTGGCTTCTGGCCGTCACGCGCGCAGTGGCCGGGATCTGCCTGCTTGGGCAGCGTGGCGATCAACTTCGCCAACATCATCGGCCGCTACTTCTTCAGCGTGTCGATCCCGTGGGCCGAGGAGATCATGCTGTTTCTCATGGTCGGCTGCGTCTTCACCGGCTGCTGCGCGGTCGCCTGGGAGGGCCGGCAAATCCGCATGGACGTTGTCGTCAGTATGCTGCCGCCGAGCTTGCGGGTGCTCCTCAGCGTGCTGTCCGAGCTGGTGCTGATCGCGGCCGCGGCTGCGGTCACCAGCTTCGCCTGGCCGGTCATCACCCAGCTGTGCGGCGTTCGACGAGCGCAGCCAGGCGGCGAACTTCCCGCTCGTGATCCCGCAGGCGATGCTTCCGATCGGCTACAGCTTGATGGCGCTGCTCGTCGCGGTGCGGCTGCTGACGCGGAGTTGCGCGCCGGCGACCGCCGTCGCCGAACCGCACGCACTCCTAAGCGGGCGGCGCGAATGGCCTATCTCATCTTTTTCGGCCTGCCGGTCGATCCTGCTGATCCTCGGCTTTCCGATCTTTCTCATCCTGCTCGTGACCGCGATCGTCGCGGTCCTCACCGTCGCCGACGTGCCGACCGAGGCGATCCAGACCTACATGTTCGGCAGCCTCGACAATTTCCCGCTGCTCGCGGTGCCGTTCTTCGTGCTCGCCGGCGAGATCATGGCGCAAGGCGGCATCGCGCGGCGCGTCATCGCGATGGTCATGGCCGATTGTCGGCGGCGTGCGCGGCTCGCTCGCCGTGACGACGGTCGCGGCGTCGGAGCTGTTCGGCGCGATGTCGCATACCGCGGTCGGCACCGTGGTCGCCATGGGCCGCATGATCTATCCGGCGCTCAAGGAGGGCGGCTACAACGACCGCTTCGCGGTGGGCCTGATCGCGTCGTCGGGCGCGATCGCCGTGGTCATCCCGCCCTCGATCGCGATGATCCTTTACGCGGTGTCGGCGGAGCAGTCCGCCATCCTGCTGTTCACCGCGGGCATCCTGCCGAGCATTCTGATCGGCGTCATCGATGCCGCTTACGTCATGGCCTATGCGACGGTGAAGCGCGTGCCGCTCGGCGCCCGCGCGCGCTGGGTGACGATCTGGAAGACCAGCAAGGAAGCGAGCTGGGCGCTCGGCTCCCTGGTCGTGATCTTCGGCGGCATCTATGGCGGCGTATTTACGCCCGACCGAAGCCGCCGGCGTCGCCGTCGTCTATTCGCTGTTCGTCACCATGGCGATCTACCGCGAAGTCGACCTCGCGGGCTTGTGGCGCATCATCATGAGCTTCGGCCTTTCTCATCTCGCAGATCCTGCTGATCGTGACCTCGGCCGGCATCTATTCGTGGCTCCTGACGACCAGCGGCATCCCGCAGCAGATCGTCGCCTCGATCGACGCGCATGCAGATGTCGCGGTGGGAGCTGCTGCTCATCCTCAATATCGGCCTGCTGATCGCCGGAAGCTTCCTCGAGCCGCCGGCGGCGATCCTGATCCTGACGCCGCTGCTGCTGCCGATCGTGCGCGGCGTCGGCGTCAACCCGATCCATTTCGGCATCATCCTGGCGGTCAATCTCAGTCTCGGCATGTACACGCCGCCGTTCGGATTGAACCTGTTTTCCTCGCAGGCGATCTTCGATGCGCCGTTGGGCCGGATCTATCTCGGCGTGCTGCCATTCCTGCTGCTGAATTTCCTGGCGCTGATGATCATCACCTATGTGCCGGCGATCTCGATGGCGTTCATCAGTCATTGAGTTTGTCACTGCGCCGACCCGTTTCCCATCTGACTGTACTTCCGGGCCAGTTGTGCCTGTGGCATCCGCATTGGTAGAGTATGCCTAACGGCGCGCACGGTGGCGCGCATCCTGCACGGCGCAAGGAGACAATGCGATGAGCATTCTTGGAAATATCATGTCGGCGATCTTCGGCTCACACGCGAGCGCCGCGCCCGCGGCTCCATCTTCTTCCCCGGCGGGGCCATCGGCGCCGGCCGCTTCGAAGCCGGCAACCGCGCAAGCGCCGCCGCCGGCTGCGCCGGCTTCAGCAGCACCGGCGCCCGCGGCGACCGTCGACGTGGCCGACGTCCTCACCAAGCTGGCGGCAAAGAACAAAGAAAAGCTCGACTGGCGGCGCTCCATCGTCGACCTGATGAAGCTCTTGAATTTGGACAGCAGCCTTGCGGCGCGCCAGGAACTGGCGACCGAGCTGCATTACACCGGCAACAAGAACAATTTGGCGGCAATGAATGTCTGGCTGCACCAACAGGTCATGCAGAAGCTCGCAGAGAACGGCGGCAAAGTTCCTGATGAGCTGCGAAAATAAGCGGCTGATTGGACCGTTGTCTCGCCCTGGTACGGATGGCGATGTTCAAGTAAGCTGTCGGCGTTGTTTTGATAGGAGTGTCGCATAGCATTTTTGCGTCCATCTGTGGAGGACCATCATGGGTTTGTTGGATGAACTCGGGCTCAGAGGCGCTTTGGGCCAGATCGAAGCGGCGGCCGTGCCGGCGCTGATCAACGCCGTACTGGCGAAGACGCAGTATCATGATCTCAACGGGCTCGTCGCGGCGCTGCAGAAGGGCGGCCTTGGACCTCAGGTCCAATCATGGCTCGGCAACGGCGCCAATCTGCCGATCACCGCCGATCAATTGAAGGCGGTGCTCGGCGACGCCCAGATCCAGGAATTCGCCCGCCACCTCGGCCTGCCCGTCGATGCGACGCTCAAGATGCTCGCCGAATACCTGCCCAACGTCGTCGACCAGGCGAGCCCGAACGGAAAACTGCAGCCGTCATAACTGGAAGACGGCGTGCATCTGATTTTTGATCGTGAACCACTCAGATAGGAGAGGAAGATGAAGACGATTGCAATTGTTCTCGCCTCGTTTTGCATCACGAGCGCCGCGCTGGCGGATTCCTGCAAGGATCAGGCGACGACCAAGAAGCTCGCCGGCGCTGCGTTGAATAGCTTCATGACCAAATGCACGAAGGACGCGCAGACGAGCTGCAATACCCAGGCCGCCGACAAGAAGCTCGCCGGCGCCGCGAAGACAAGCTTCACCAAGAAGTGCGTGACGGACGCCACTGGCTCTTAAGCTGGCTTGCCTTCGCCCGCCGGGCTTCGGCGTGGCAGCCTTCGCGCTTTCGCGCTTTGTTCTAGGCTGACTCTTGCATAGGTAGGCCTTGAGCCGCCCGTCCCGCTATCGGGTTCGTTATTTCGCGAATGGAACGCCAATCTCTGCAACCGCTCGCGACTGAATCTGCGCCGGATCGCGCTCCCCGGTTTGCGCAATCTCTATGATCTTCTTGGCGACGATTTCCGTAATAGGGTCGCTGCGGCTCGCCAAACCGAGGACCCGCAACGCATCCTCATACGCCGTGGTGATACGCTTGATTTCGTCAGGACCGAATGCTGAGTTTTGCAACAGCCGATAAATTGCCGTCGCACTAACCTTGTGCTTGATCGGATTGCGGCACGCGAGGCTTGGCATTGATTTCCTCGCGAAGCGCCGCTTCCGTCCACACGCGCGCAAGTTCTAGCAACTGCTCGCGAAGCTGTGGCGTGTCGGCTTCGAGCGCCTGCTTGGTGCATTCCTGCGAATACTGCCAATACTCTCCGGCTTCGGACGATGCAGCACGAACCTGGCCGATACTTCGCTGAGGGCTGCGTCGATCGAGAACTCGATGATGGCCATTTGCACTCGGTCGCGACATATGTCCATCACTTAAGACCCAGGCTTAAGTTTAGTGGATGGACGGGGTGGCACCCGTTCAAAAGGGAACAAAAGTGCAAATTATTTGGGCAGCCGGCGTCTGTTCCAAAGAGAACACATGCAATCATTCTTCGTTGTCGCCACCCCTCCTGATGTGGGGCGTTTCGTGCAGAACCATGCTCAGCAAGGAAGTGTGGACTTCCATTGTGCCGTTGTAGTTGATGAATCCTAGTTTGCGGAATTTGTTCATGAAGGTGTTCACACGCGACCGCGTGGTGCCAACCATTTCCGCAAGTGTCTCTTGGCTGATTTTTGCAATGACCCGCTCGGGCTTCCCCTCCTTGCCAAAATTCGCCAGCAGCAGAAGCGCCCGCGCCAGACGCCTTTCGCTCGAATTGAAAAGCTGGTCCGCCAAGTCCGCTTCGACTCGGGCATTCCGAGACAACAGATACGATATGAACCGCTCGGAGAACGTCGGTTCGTCATGGAGCACGCGAACGACGGCGGCCTTGTCGAGCCGCATGATGGTGCATTCCGTCATTGCCGCGACCGTCGCCAAGCGCATTGGCTGCCCCGATAGACAGCCCTCGCCGAAGAATTCGCCCTCCCCATGGAGGGCCACGACCGCTTCCTTGCCCTGTTCGGATATGACGCAGACTTTGACGCTGCCGTCCTGAATGTAGAAGACCGCATTCGCCCGCTCGCCCTGCCGGTAGACTTTTTGACCTTTTCGATATGTCAAAATGGTCCTGCCGCCGTCCACGGTGGTCAGGAATGTGTCGACATTGAAGGCGGGTTTCTTCGTCTTTCTTGCTTTCATGACACGGCTTCCATTAACCGGGCGCAATTTAGCTTCAAAATCAGTAGGCCGTCAGCCAGGAAGCGGACACAGTGCCGAATCGTCGCTAAATTTCAATACCGATGGCGCGCTTGGAAAACCGAAATATTGTTCTTGGGAACGAAAGCACAAGACCAAGTGTTCAATTTTATACTGTGTTCAATTTTATACAAGTTCGAAAACCCCATGCGCAGCAATAGCGGAACATTGTCGCGGGAAAAGGCCGCCCGGATGAAGGAGGCGCAAGCGTCGATCGGGCGCCAGATGAGGGAAGAATACGATGTCGCGCAGCCGCTTACCCGCCGTCTCTCGGACCTGATGAGAAAGATCAAACGGTCAAGCAGCGTCACCCAGTCCAAACGAGAGTGAGGCTTGTCCGGTGCGCGCGGCAACCGTCGTCATGGCATTACGCTCGATCCTCAAAAGCTCGATGAGCGGGTCAGCGGCTATCCCGACCCTCTGGTGGGCGGTAGAGGGATCGAACCTCTGACCCCATCCATGTCAAGGATGTGCTCTTCCGCTGAGCTAACCGCCCGGCCAGAAACACCGATGTAGCGTCGCACCGCCTGCGGGGTCAAGGGCGCGTCCTACAACTCATTCCGTTCATTCCCGCGCAAAGCGGGAATCCAGGGAGTGCACCATTATTGCGGTGAAATCTGCTGGGTCCGCGCTTTCGCGAGGACGAGCGGATAACGGAAGACGCTTCGATTTATTGACATCCGCCTAGAACTTCACCCGGTCGGCGCCCTTGAGGCCCAGCATGGCGCGCGCCTCGGTCGGGCGTCGCGATCTCGTAGCCGAGCTCTTCGACGATGCGGCGGATTTTGGCGACCTGCTCGGCATTGCTGGCGGCGAGTTTTCCGGGGCCGATATAGAGCGAGTCCTCGAGGCCGACGCGCACGTTGCCGCCCATCATGGCGGCGTTGGTGCAGAAATTCATCTGATGACGGCCGCCGGCCAGCACCGACCACAGATAATCCTTGCCGAACAGCCGGTCGGCGGTGCGCTTCATGAAGAACAGATTGTCGAGATCGGGGCCGATGCCGCCGAGGATGCCGAAGATGAGCTGCAGGAACACCGGCGGCTTGAACAGGCCGCGGTCGATGCAATGGGCGAGGTTGTAGAGGTGGCCGGTGTCGTAGCATTCATGCTCGAACTTCACGCCGTGGCCTTCGCCCAGCGTCCGGTAGACTTTCTCGATGTCGCGAAACGTGTTGGGGAAGATGTAGGCGTCCGAATTGGTGAGGTAGCTTTCCTCCCAGTCGTATTTCCAGTTCTTGTAGCGCTTCGCCATCGGATAGAGCGCGAAGTTCATCGAGCCCATGTTGAGCGAGCACATTTCCGGCGAAAGCTGATTGGCGGCGGAGATGCGCTGCTCCACCGTCATGGTCACGGCGCCGCCGGTGGTGATGTTGACTACCGCGTCGCAGGCTTGCTTGATGCGCGGCAGAAACTGCATGAACACGTCGGGATCGGGCGACGGCCGGCCATCCTTCGGATCGCGGGCGTGCAAATGCAGGATGGCGGCGCCGGCCTTGGCGGCATCGATCGCCTGGGTCGCGATCTGATCGGGCGTGATCGGCAGCGCGTCCGACATGGTCGGGGTGTGGATCGAGCCGGTAATCGCGCAACTGATGATGAGCTTGTTCGCCATGGTTAGTTTCTCCCTGTGGCCTGTCACCGGCGTTCCAGCCGAGGCCTTCAGCCCCGCGCGGCGCTAAGTTCGTCAAATACGACCCGGCGTTCAAGCGGAAAAACCTGCCAGCCGAAGCGCTCGACGATCAATCCCCAAAGGCCTTTCGGCGCGAACAGCATCACGACGATCGCCACGGCGCCGAGCATGAGGAGATAAAGCGTGCCGAGGTCTGCCAGCGTCTGGCGCAGCAGGAAAAAGACTATGGTGCCGATGATCGGCCCCTCGATGCGCCCGATGCCGCCGATCACCGTGATGAAGATCACGAACGCGGTCCAGTCGTTGACGCTGAAGGCGGCGTCGGGCGAGACGCGCAGCTTCTGCAGGAAGATCAGCGCGCCGACCATGGCGGTGGCCGCACGCCGTGACGATATAGACCAAAATCTTGGTGCGCAGCACGTCGACGCCGTTGCATGTGGCCGCGAGCTCGCTGTCGCGGATGGCCTTGAGCGCCAAACCGTAGCGCGAGCGCAGCAGCAGCACGATCAGCGCAAGGATCGCCACCACCAGCGCGAGCGCGATCCAGTATGATCATGAAATCGCGCATCTGCCGCGACGGCGCGATGGCAATGACGACGGCCGCCGGCAGGCTGGTGCCGGAGCCGCCGCCGAGCACCGATACCTGCGACGCCAAGAGGCGAAACACCTCGGCCACGATCCAGGTGCCGATCGCGAAATAGTGGCCGCGCAACCGGAACACCAGGATGGCGACCGGGATCGCGACGGCGGCCGCAATGATGCCGGCGAGCGGGATCGCCAACAGCGGCGACATGCCGGCAAGGATGGCGAAGCCGAAAAGAACATAAGCGCCGAGACCCACATAGGCCTGCTGGCCGACCGAGACGAGACCGGCATAACCGGCGAGCAGATTCCACAGGCTCGCCAGCGCCACATAGGCGTAGACCTCCGACAGCAGCGCGAGGTCGTCGCGGCCGCCCCAGAACGGCGCGGCCGCAAGCGCCACAAGACCGGCCGCGCAGAGCGTCATGCCGACACGGCTCGATCGGCCGCCAAATGCGACGCGCACGCTCATGGGCGCACCTTGGGAAACAGGCCTTCGGGCCGCACCGCGAGCACGACCAGAAAGACGATGTGGCCGGCGAGGATTTGCCAGCCCGGATCGAGGTGCGCGCCGATCGCCTGGGCGACGCCGAGAATGAGGCCGCCGGCCAGCGTGCCCCAGAGGCTGCCGAGGCCGCCGATGATCACCGCCTCGAAGCCGAAGATCAGCCGCGCCGGCCCTTGCGACGGATCGAAATTGGCGCGTACCGCCAGGAACACGCCGGCGATGGCGACGACCGCGAGCGACAGCGCCATGGCCAGCGCGAACACGCGGCGGTTGTCGAGCCCCATGAGCTGCGCCACCGCCGGATTGTCGGCGGTGGCGCGAAAGGCGCGGCCGAGCGCCGTGCGGTAGAACACGAATTGCAGCGCCGCGATCACGGCGATGGCGACGGCGAATTGCAGCAGCGGCAGCACGCCGACATAGACGCCGTCGGCGAGACGGATCGTCGCCACTTCGAGATGACCGGCTTGCAGCTTCTGGCTGTCGGCCGTGAACACGTCAGCAAGCCGTTCTGGATGATAACCGACAGACCGAAGGTCACCAGGAGCGGCGGCAACAGATCGTCGCCGAGCGTGCGGTTGAGCACGAACCATTGCAGCGCGTAACCGATCAGGGCCATCAGCGGCACGACCACGAGCAGCGAGGTCAGCGGGCCGATGCCGAGCGTTTCCGTCGTGACCAACGCCAGATAGGCCGCCAGCACGATAAGATCGCCGTGCGCGATATTGACGAGCCGCATGACGCCGAAGATCAGCGACAGCCCGGCCGCGAACATGGCGTAAAGCCCGCCGACCAGCACGCCCTGGAGGATGACGTTGAGCCATTCCATCATGCGCGCCGCTTCTCGCCCCCCCTTGCGGGGGAGGGCCGGGGTGGGGGGTCGAGAGGTGACACGCCCGCGATGACGCTCGTGAATGCGACGATGTCTGCGTTCAACGTCACAACCCCCGCCCCTACCCCCCCACAATGGGGAGGGAAGAACAATCACACCCCGAAATACGCCGCGGCGATCGCCTCGCGCGTCAAATCCTTTGCCGCGCCGGTGAGCGCGACGCGGCCCTCCTGCAGGCAATAGACGCGCTGCGCCGCCTTGAGCGCCTGGACGATGTCCTGCTCGACGAGCACGACCGAGACGCCTTCGCTGAGAATCGCCGGCAGCCGCGCATAGATGTCGCGCACCACGATCGGCGCCAGGCCGAGGCTGATTTCGTCGCACAGCAAGAGCTTCGGATTCGCCATCAGCGCGCGGCCGAGCGCGGCCATCTGCTGCTGGCCGCCGGACAGCGCCGTGCTCGGCAGCGCGCCGGCGCTCGGCGAGCACGGGAAAAAGCTCATAGATGCGCGCGAGATGCCACGGCCCCGGCCGCTTGAGCTGGCCGCCGATCAAGAGATTTTCCTCGACGCTGAGCGAGGGAAACAGGCCCCTGCCCTCGGGCACCAGCGCGATGCCGCGCGCCGCGACGGCGTGCGCCGGCATGCCGCCGATCGGCGCGCCGTCAAATACGACGGCGTCCGCGCGGCGCCCGCAACAGGCCGGCGATGCTTTTGAGCAGCGCGCTCTTGCCGGCGCCATTGGCGCCGATCACCGCGACCGCTTCGCCCGCCGCGACTTCCATCGCGACGCCGAACAGCGCCTGGATATCGCCGTAGAAGGCGTCGAGCCCGCGCACGGCGAGCAGCGGTTCAGGCATCGGCCTCGATCCCCATGATAGATTTCGGCCACCGCGGGGCTGCGGATCACCGTCGCCGGATCGCCCGCGGCGATGAAGGCGCCGTTGTGCAGCACCAGCGAGGCGGTCGATGCTGGCGATCAGCGCATGCACGACATGCTCGATCCAGATGATCGACACGCCCTGGCGTTTGACGTCGCGTACCAGCTCGACCAGCGCCACGCATTCGTGCTCGGTCAAGACCGCCCGCGACTTCGTCGAGCAGCAGCACTGCAGGATCGGTCGCCAGCGCCCGCGCCAGCTCGAGCCGCTTGCGATCGAGCAGCGTGAGGCTCGCCGCCGCACGGTTGGCCGTACGGGCGAGCCCGCACTGTTCGAGGATTTCCATGCAGCGCTCGTAGGCATCGTGTTCGCGCTGCCGTCCGCCGAACGCCGCGGCGACGACGAAGATTTTCGAAAACGCTCATGCCGCCGAACGGCAGCGGAATCTGAAACGAGCGCCCGATGCCCATGGTGCAGCGCTGCGCCGGTCGCGCGCGGGTGATGTCGCGGCCGCGAAAAATCACGCGGCCGGAATCCGGCGCCACCGTGCCGCCGATAATGCCGAACAATGTCGACTTGCCGGCGCCATTCGGCCCGATAATGCCGAGCGCCTCGCCTTCGCCGAGCGCGAGGTCGATTGTCTCGGCGACCACGACCGCGCCGAACCGCTTCGAGATTTTGTCCAGGGCAAGGATGGGCGCGGACATTTATTCATCCTCCCCCGCACGCGGGGGAGGGGGCGAGCCAACGGGTCCGGCCTTTGGCCGGCCCGATGACAGGCTCCGCGAGCCGGTAGGGGCCTGTCTTGACGCTTGCACGAGCGTCTCTGCCGCAGCCCCCTCCACCGCGCTACGCGCGGTCCCCCTCCCCCGCCTTGCGGGGGCGGATGAGCTAGCCGCCTGGATCGCCGACCATATGGCGTAGGGCGTCGCCGGCATCGTGATGTCGCGCACGCCGAGCTGGCGCAGGGCATCGAGGATGGCGCTGACGACGACGGCGGGCGCCGCCGTGGTGCCGCCTTCGCCGCCGGCCTTGATGCCGAGCGGATTGGTCGGCGACAGCACCTCGGCGATCTCGGTCTTGAACGACGGCAGCGTGTCCGAGCGCGGCATGCCGTAGTCCATCAGCGAGCCGGTCAGCGGCTGGCCGGAATCGGGATCGAGATAAATCTGCTCGCACATCGCCTGGCCGACGCCCTGGGCGATGGCGCCGTGGGTCTGGCCGTGCACGATCAGCGGATTGATGCAGCGGCCGACATCGTCGACCGAGGCATAGCGCGTGATCGCCAACTCGCCGGTGTCGGGATCGATCTCGACTTCGCAGACGGCGGTGCCGTTGGGAAAAACCGGCTCGTGCATTTCATTGTCGGTGACGACGGCGAGACCGTCCTTGAGCGCGCCGGGAAGTTGCTGCCGTGCCGCCTCTTGAGCGAGCTCGAAGAAATCGAAGGTGCGGTTGGTCTCGCGCGAGACGAAGCGGCCGTCCGTGAACGACACGCTGTCGGCCGCCGCGCCCATGACGACGGCGGCGATCGCTTTGCCCTTGTCGATCAGCTCCACGGCGGCCTTGGCGAACACCGTCGCGGCATGGCGCATCGAGCGGCCGGAATGCGAGCCGCCGCCGACGTGCACCACGTCGGTGTCGCCGAGAATGATGCGCACGCTGTCGTCCGGCACGTGCAGGAGGTCCGAGACCACCTGGGCGAAGCTCGTTTCGTGGCCCTGCCCGGCCGGCTGCGTGCCGATGACGACGTCGACATGGCCCTCGGGCTGCACTTTGATGCGCGCCTGCTCGCGCGGCGCGCCGATCGAGGATTCGACGTAGTTGGCAAGGCCGAGGCCGAGCAGCTTGCCGCGCCGCGCCGCCTCGCGCCGGCGCGCCTTGAAGCCTTTCCAGTCGGCGATGTTCATCGCCCAGTCCATGTTCTCCTCGTAGCGGCCGCTGTCGTAGAGCATGCCGACGGAATTGCGGTACGGCATGGCTTTCGGCGGCACGAGATTCTTGCGCCGCAACGCGATGCGGTCGACGCCGAGCTGTTCGGCGGCGATGTCGACCAGCCGCTCGATCGCAAAGGTGACCTCCGGCCGGCCGGAGCTGCGATAGGCGTTGGTCGGCATGGTGTTGGTGAACACCGCCACGGCGCGCAGCGTCGTCGCCGGAATGGCGTAGGAGCCGGGGATGAGGCCCGCGCCTTTGCTCAGCGGCGACAGCGACACGCAGCGCGCGCCGACATTGCTGATGTTGGTGGCGCGCATGGCGATGAAACGATGCTTGTCGTCGAGCGCCAACTCCACCTTGGTGACGAGATCGCGGCCCTGATAGTCGCTGAGAAAAGCTTCCGAGCGGGTCGCGGTGAATTTCACCGGACGGCCGAGCTTGCGCGAAGCCCACAGCACCAGGCCGAATTCGACGAAGGCGCGGTTGCGGGTGCCGAAATTGCCGCCGACGTCGTGCGAGATGACGCGCAGACGGTCGGCCGCGAATTCCGAGCACGGTCGAGAGCTCGTTCTTCTGCCGCACCGCGCCGCCAGAGCCGGCATAGAGCGTGTAGCGGCCGGTCGCGGCGTCGTAGTGGCCGAGCGCGGCGCGCGGTTCGAGCGGCACGCCGGTGACGCGGCCGATATGGAAATTTCTGGTCACCACGTGCGCGGCGCGGGCAAACGCCTGGTCGGTCGCCTCGGCATTGCCGAATACGGTGTCGACGATGACGTTGTTCGGCGCCTCGTCCCATACCGCCGGCGCGCCGGGCTGCATGGCGTCTTCGCAATGCAGGACGAACGGCAGCTCCTCGTATTGCACCTCGACCGCCTCGGCGGCGTCCATCGCCTGCGCCTTGGTTTCGGCCACCACCATCGCCACCGCTTCGCCGACGTGGCGCGCCTTGTCGGCCGGCAGCAGCATGTGCGGGCCGATGAACACGGCACCGCCGCCCGGCCCAGTGAGCTTCATGTCGTATTTCGTCTTCGGCACCGGATCGTGCGGGATGGGCGCCGAGCTTGTCGGCGGCGCAGTCGGCGCCGGTGAACACCGCCGAGCACGCCGGGCATTTGCTTCGCCGCGCCGCTTCGATCGCGACAATGCGCGCATGCGGATAAGGCGAGCGCACCATCACCGCGTACGCCTGGCCGTCGAGGCTGAAATCGTCGGTGAAGCGGCCCTTGCCGGTGATGAGCCGCTCGTCCTCCTTGCGCGGCAACGGCTGGCCGATGAAGCGGTAGCCGGTTTCGTCCGGTTTTGTCGTGTCGTCCATCCGGCCTCGCTGGCGGTTGATGACGCTACGCGGTCATCCTGCACCTTAATCCCTCCTCCGCTTGCAGGGGAGGTTGGAAAAGGGTGGGCCTCATCGCTTGTGCAAGTTTCAAAGACTTATCCCCCGCTTCCCCTGCAGGCGTCGGCCGCAAGGCGTCATTGCCAAGGCCGTACGGGCAAAGCATTCCGGCGGCGGCGCAATCCGCCGCCGCAAAAACAATCAGCGTCCAGACGAACCTAAGTTCCTCCTAAGCGTTGATTCCCGAGTGATTAGGTACGCAGCCAAGGAGGCATCCCATGCGCACCACCCATGCAGTTTTGGCGGCCATTGCCACCACAGCCGTACTCTCTGGCCCGTCTGCATTCGCTCAGACCAACGGCGGCAGCAGCGGCCAATTCATCACCCAGGAATCGGACAACCAGTGGCGCGGCTCGAAGCTCATTGGGATCAACGTCTACGATCCCAATAACGAGAAAATCGGCAGCATTATCGAAATTCTCACGAATACCGACGGCAATCCCGAAGTCGCGGTGATCGGCGTCGGCGGCTTTCTCGGCCTCGGAGCAAAGGATGTGGGCTTGCCGTTCAAGGCGCTCAAATGGTCAAACGAGAGCGTCGTCCCGCCCGCGCCAGCGACAAGCCCACCGGCCGCAGGTACACCGGGTGCAACGCCGACCGCGCCGCCCACCGCGCCCCCCACCACGGCGCCGGGCGTAACGCGGCGCGTCAACGTCAAGCAGGACTATCCCGACCACGCCGTGCTGGACATGACGAAGGACCAGTTGACGAACGCGCCGGATTTCAAATTCGCCGGCAGCAACGCAGCGCCGAGCACAAGCCGATAGCAAGACCAGCGAAGCCGTAGAGCATTCGGGCAAGCATCAGTGGCAAAGACTTACCCCCAATCCGCTTCGCTTCGCTCGCGTCCTCCCCCGTAAACGGGGGAGGAATTAAGCTCAGTCCAGCCGTACCGCTTGCCCGGTCGCGGCTGCACTCTCGATGGCGTAGGTGGTTTTGAGGTTGACCATGGCCTGTTCCGGCGTGGCGTGGACGCTCTCGCGCCCGGTCGAGAGGAAATCGAGCCAGGCGCGCGTTTCGTTGCCGAGCGGACCCCAGAAATCGCCGGCCGCCCAATCGCCCGCGGTGTTGCTGCCGAGGAACGCCATGTTGAGCGTGTGGCCCGGCACGTAGGGATGCGGGATGCCCTTCTCGGTGAAGAGCAGATGCTCCATGTGGTCGTCGTCGATGATCATGGTGCCCTGGGTACCGAGCAGCTCGACCCGGTCCGACTGGCCCTGCGTCGGGTAGTTCGCCGGCAGCGCGTAGCTGATGCCGAAATTGACCACCGCGCCGTCGGCGAAGGTAACCAGCGCCCAGGTCACGTCATGGGCGCTGTAGCCGGCGTCGCGGAAAATGCCGGACTGGCCGCGCGCCACCACTTCGACCGGACGGTTGCCTTCGAGGAGCCAGCACATCAGATCGACGTAATAGGTCAGCACGTCGAGCACCGGCGTCGCATGGGGGTCGCGCTTGAGGATGGCCAATGCCTGCGCCCGCGAATTATAGACACGGGCGAGGCCGCCGCTCACCTTGCCGAGGCGGCGCTGAATCATCTGCTCCTTGGCGCGCAAAAAGCATTCCTTGAAGCGGCGGCTGTAGCCGACGCGCAGCGTGCCGGAGGTTTGCGCAAGCGTCTTGAGAATGGCCTCGGCGTCGTTGAGCGACAAAGCGAGCGGTTTCTCCACCAGCACCGGCTTGCCCAATTCGAGCGCCTTGCAGACCGGCGCGGCATGTTCCCCCTCGGGCGTCGAGACGAACACCGCCGTCACTTCCGGCCGCGCGATCACCGCGTCGTTGTCGGCGGAATGGAAGTCGGCGCCGGCTTGCGCTGCCAACGCCTTGGCGCGCGCCGGGTCCTTGTCGGACACCGCAAGGAAACCCACCGCCGGATGCCGTGCGGCGAGCCGCGCGCGTAAACTGCCGATACGGCCCGAGCCGATGACGGCGATGCCGAGGTCCTTTGCCTTCACGCGCTCATCCCCTTGCTATGCGTCGGGCTCCTGCCGCAAGTTAAGGTACGCTTGCCGCCGGATAGAAGCAGGAGATTATACATGAGTGCGCGCGCTCTCGAATTTGTCGAGACTTGGGTTTCAGAGAAAATCGACGAGATGGATAAGCTTCCCGCGGACGGCGATGAGACGCAGGCAAAGGCCCTGGCTGCACAATGCGTGCAAGCCGCACAGCAAGAGGACATCCCCGAATCGGAGATCAAAGACGCGTTCGATGATCTCGCCGCTTTCATCGGCGGCGAGATCGAAGAGGCCAAAGACAGGGAAGAGGACGCGGATGACGATGACGAGGACGAGGAGGATGACGAAGACGAAGGTACAGACGCGGACAAAGACAAATAACATCCACGATACACCCGGCCGTCACTCGAACTGCTGCACCTCGTCCTTGAGATCGCTCCAGATGCGCGAATAGATGTCGCGGAATTCGGGCGCGATGGCGAGTTCGGCGGGCGGCAGGCGCGGCCGCGGCAGATCGATCGGGATGACGGATTTGACCCGCCCGGGACGATTGGTGAACACGATGACGATATCGGACAGAAAGATCGCCTCGTGCAGGTCGTGGGTGACGAACAGCACGGTGCGCTTGCTGCGATCCCACACCGAGAGGAACAGCGCCTGCAGCAGCAGCCGCGTCTGGCTGTCGAGCGCGCCGAACGGCTCGTCCATCAGCAGGATATCGGGCTCGATCGCGAAGGTGCGCGCTACGGCAACGCGCTGACGCATGCCCTGCGATAATTCGTGGCGGTAATGGTCCTCGAATTTTTGCAGCCCGACCCGGCGCAGCCATTCGCGCGCGATCGCATGGCGATTGGCGACGCCACGCACTTCGAGACCGAACTCGACGTTCTGAACCGCGGTGCGCCACGGCATCATGCCGTCGCGCGCGAACATGTAGCCGACGTCGTGGCGGATAGCCGCGACGCGCGCCCCGTTCACCTCGGCGAACCCGGAAGCTCGGCTGCAGCAGGCCGGACACGATGTTGAGGAGCGTCGACTTGCCGCAACCCGACGGGCCGACGATGGAGACGATCGAGCCGTTCGGCACATCGAGGCTGACGCTGCGCACCGCCTCGACCGGGCCGCGGTCGCGCGGCCGGAACACGATGCCGATATTGGACAGCCGGATTTTTGCGTTGTCGGCCATTGCGAAATTCACCGCTCATTCCCGCGCAAGCGGCAATCCAGTTCGCTCGCGTCGAGCTGGGTCCCCGCTTTCGCGGGGACAAGCGGGCAAGGGATCGTGACGCTCGTCCAGCCCATTGGCATCAGGCGCTGTTGACCGAGGGCTTCCAGCGCAACAGCCGGGCCTCGAGCTTGCGCATGATGGCGCTGAACAGCCAGGCGACGACCGCCAGCGTCACCAACCCGGCGAACACCGCGGCGGTATCGAAATTCGCCGCCCCGCTGGCGATGACATAGCCGATGCCCTGATTGGAGGCGAGGATTTCGGCGACGATGACGCCGAGCAGCGCATAGGTCAGACCGATATTGAGCCCGGCGAAGATCCATGGCAGCGCCGACGGCAGCGTCACCTTCCACAACAGGTCGCGCCGCGATGCGCCCATGAGACGCGCGATGGTGAGGATGTCGGTGTCGACATTCTTGGCGCCGCCCAGCGTGTTGACCAGCAGGATGAAGAAAACCAGCGTGAACGCCGTGACCACCTTGGCGACGATGCCGATGCCGAACCACAGGATGATGAGCGGCGCCAGAGCGACGCGCGGCAGGCTGTTGAGCGCCAGCACCAGCGGCGCCAGCACCTCGTCCCAGAACGGCGAACGCGCCAGCATCAGGCCGGCGGCGATGCCGAGCACGGAGGACACGACGAACGCGATCAGCGCCTCGAACACGGTGATGCCGACGTTGAGGACGAGGTCGCCGCTGGCGATCTCCTGGCCCAATTCCTTGGCGACCAGCACCGGACTGGAAACCCAGAACGGATCGATCAGGCCAAGGCTCACCGCGCCTTGCCAAACCGCGAGCACTGTGCCGATGACGGCCGCGCGCGCCAGCAAGATACTCGCTGACGCGAATTCTCCCCGGCCGCGCCCGACCCGATCGGGACCTCGACGTGCGCGGCTTCGGTGTCAACCATTGTGCGCTGTCGCGTCCTGTATCGTGCACTGTCGCGTCTTGCGTCACCGCGTGGGTGCGCCATCCTCGGGCGGCATGAAATCGGTGGCGACGAGCTGTTCGTAAGGCACCGCTTTTGCGATCGTGTTGGCGGCGAGCAGCATGGCGCTGACGTTGTCGACGCCCTTTCGGGTCGCGACCGGGCCGTAGTTCGACCGGTATTTCTCCAGATAGGCTTTGACCACGGCCGGGTCTGATCCCTTCATATAGTTGGCGGCGACGTCCATCAGCTCATTGATGCGCGCCGGAGTCGTTGATGATCCGCGCACGCCTCGACCATGGCGGCGACGATGCCGCGCGCCGTCTCCGCATGCTCTTTGAGGAAGGCGGTGTGAACGAAGACGCCGTTATAGGCGTAAGGATGAAACACGGCCGGGCCGCCGCCGCCTTCGATGTCGACCACAGGCTTGGCGATTTTGAGCGACGCCACCGCGGCGGTCTGCGCCGGTTCGACCGCCATGGCGCCATCGATCACCTTATTCTTCAGCGCGGCGATCGTCGTGCCGGGATCGCCGACCGGCATGATGGTGATATCCCGCTCCGGATCGAGGCCGGCCTGCCGCGCCATGAAGCGCAATGCCGTGTCGGTCGACGCGCCGCGTCCGCTGATGCCGATCTTGAGCCCTTTCAAGTCGATAAGATTCTGCGGATAAGGCTTGTCGGCATTCGGCGTCGGCACGTCGTTGTGAACGATGAGGCTCAGCGGCGGCAATTTCTGCTCGAGGACGATCAATTTGAGGTCCTGGCCCTTGGAACTCACCGTCACGCCGTGCTCGACCGCAAACGCGCCGGCTTCCGCCGAGCCGCTGACAAAAATATTCGCCGGCTGGATGCCGGTGCCGTAGATCAGCTCGACATCAACGCCGTGCTTCTCGAACAGCCTCAGGTGCTTGGCGACGTACACCGCAAAGCAGCAAAAGTTGCTCTGGAAGACCGATAATTTGACCTTTTCCAGCGCCATCGCCGGCGCGGTGAACATCGCCGCCGCCACCGCAACGGCGGCGACGAAGCGCAGCGCTCGTTGCGTCAATCCCGGCATGATGTCCTCCCTGATGCGGATTATGCGACTTTTCTCGCCGTGAATTCCTGCTGCCAGCGCCGCACCCGGCGCTCATCGACGTCGATACCGAGGCCCGGGCGGTCCGACACCTCGACGTGGCCATGCTCGACGCGAAGCGGCGTGACGGCGACATCCTCGGCCAGACCGGGACTGGTCACGGTCAGCGCCCACGCAATCGCCGGCGCGACGGCGGCAACGTGGAGGGCGGCCGCGGACGCCACGCTCGATTCTCCGGTCTTGCAGGAGATGTTGACGTGCATGCCCAGCTTGTCGCAGAGGCGGCACCCGTCCAGCACGGCGCGCAGGCCGCCGAGCTTGATCGCCTTCAGACTGACGCCGCGCGCGGCTTTTTGCCCGTGATGGCGCGCGATGTCGTCGCGCGAATGGATGCCCTCATCGGCGCCGATGAGGATGCGCGTGGCGGCGGCGACGCGCGCCATGCCGGCCAAGTCGTGGGCGTCGACCGGCTGCTCGAAAAAGTCGAGCCCGGCGCCGGCGACCGCGCGCACGTAGCGCAGCGCCTGTTCGGGGCGCCAGCCCTGATTGGCGTCGGCTGAGATGAGGCAGGGCTCGCCACCCTCGCTCCGAAGCGTCTGGCACACCGCTCGCGTGCGCTCGGCGTCGGCCTCGGGCGTGCCGACGCCGACTTTGACCTTGAAGGCCCGATAGCCCGCGGCCCAGCGCTCTTTCGCCTCGCGCCGGTCGCCGGCGGCATCGGCGCTGCCGATTACGGCGAGGACCGGAATGCGGCTGCGCAACTTTGCGCCGAGCAGCGCGTACAGCGGCCGTCCGGTGGCGCGGCCGACGAGATCGTGCAGCGCGATTTCGATCGCGGCTTTGGCGCCGCTGTTGCCGTACATCTGCGCGTCCATCGCCGCCGACGCGCCGGCGAAGTCGTCGGCCGGCCGACCCAGCAGCCGCGGCGCCATATGGTCCACCGCCGCCATCATGCTGGCGACGGTTTCGCCGGTCATGGTCGGCGCCGACGCGGCTTCGCCCCAGCCGACATGGCCATTATCGGATTCGATGCGGAGCAGCACATTGTCGGCACGCGCGACGGTCTCGCCGGCCATCTTCACCGGCTTCGTCATCGGCAGGCTCACCGCGATGGGCTCGATCGACTTGATTTTCATGCTGCTCTCTCGATCACAATCCGCCAAGCCGGAACGACGGCGCAGGGCTACGGCGCGCGGCACGGTGAATTGTAACGGGGCGAACCGCAAGACCACAAGCGGGCGGTCCAGCGGGCGAACCCAACGCTATCACGCTATCGATTTGGCCGATCAATCAGCGCGACCGCCACATCGGCGGGTCGGCGGGTCGGCGGTGCGGTCCAGCGGTGTCACTCGGCGGCGATGCGGTGGTCGATATCGACCTCCATATCGCCATTCGACGCGATGCCACGATCAAAGGCTTTGGCGCCGACCGGCTTCATGCCGCGGCAAATATAATACGAGCCGAACATGCATTCGCTCATCTCGAAGTGTTCGGTGATGGCGGCCAGTTCCTCCCACGGATGAATCAGCGGATTGCCGAGCATGGTGTGCTTCATCAGCCAAAGGCTCAATGGCAGGATCAGCTTTGCGCCCGGTCCATCGGGCACCTTGGCGTCCATGATGACGAGGCGGCCGCCGGGCCGCAGCTGCTGCCATGCATTTTGCGCAGCACGGCAAAGTGATGCGGCATGGTGTTGTACGACAGGCTGAACAGCACGCCATCGAGCGGCTCCGGCGCGGCGTAGTCGGCGGCGTCGCATTCGCTCAGTTCGATGTTGCGCCATTGATTGGCGTCACACAGAGCCGAAGCCTCGTGCAACATGCCGCGAGAAATATCGACGCCGTAGATGCGCCCGGCCGGTCCTACCGCTTCACGGAGATAGGGAAAATTCCTGCCGGTGCCGCATCCGATCTCAAGCACGCTGTCGCCGCGGCTCAGTCCCAGACGTTCGACCGCTTTTCGGCGCAAGCCACGAGGCAGAAAAAGCACCCACTCGAAAAACGGGATTAATCTAGCGATACGATCGTAACGCTGGCTGACAACATTACGGTCGCAATCTACCCATTGGTACGCCACGATTTTCGCCCCCTTACTCCCGTCTGCAACTCACGCTCAGACGGCCCGACGCGTGCCACGATACCGTACACACTTTCGCATTTCGATCAAATTGTCGCCCACTTTTCTTGCGTCATAGTGCATATTCCTACAGGTTCGGCGTCATTTGGCCGCATGTTTAGGGTAACGGCTGCAATCAATGCGGGAATTGTGTCGGCACTCTTGATCCGTTCGACGATCTGGCAACAGGCTTGCATGAAGCCGGGGCGGCGTGATCCCAATTGGATCAATGCACCCTTGCGGTGTGCTGTATTGCACATCAACGCGGTTAGATGCCTTGCAGTGGTACATGAAATGACCATGTTTTCTGCCTAGCTCGACGAAGTCTCAGATGCCTTGATCCTTCGATGCTGCGATCTCAAGGTTGAGTACATCAACGCGGAGTTCTGACGATGCGAATTAAGCTCATGACGGTTGCCGCGGCGCTGTTGTCGCTCATCGCCACCGGTCACGCCTGGAGCGCCGAGCAAACGCCACTCGGCCTGTGGCAGGCGGTCGACGACGACACCAAGCAGCCGTCCGGCTGGTTCCTGATCAGCGAACACGACGGCGTCTATGCCGGCATCATCGCCAAGATGTTCCTGAAGCCGGGCGAAGACCCCAACGCACTGTGCGAGCAAGTGCAAGGACGACCGTCACAATCATCCGTGGCTGGGCCTCGAGATCATCCGCGGCATGAAGCCGGAGAGCGACAGACAAATATCGGCGGCGGCACGATCCTCGATCCGCGCGACGGCAAGATCTACAAAGCGACGATGACGGTCACGCCCGACGGCCAGACGCTGGTCGTGCGCGGCTATCTCGGTTTCGAGCTGCTGGGCCAGCAATCAATATTGGACGCGGTTGCCGGATTCCGCCTACAGCGAGCTCGATCCGTCGATCAATCCCAATGCCAAGCGGCCGGCGGCCGCGCAAATCACCGGCGAGCCGCAGGCCGCAAAACTCGGCTGCGGCAGTAACGTCGGCACCGCGTCCCGATCGTCCTTCGATCGCGGCGCCGTCACGACGGCTTTGGCCGGTGATCGCGCGGCTTGCCCATCAGGATCGGCTGGAACAGCGCCGCCGCCGCCATCGTGGTGAGCAGCGAGATCGCCAGCAGCTTGCCCATGCTCGACGTGCCGGGATGGCTGGAAAACCACAGGCTGCCGAAGGCGGTCGCCGTCGTCAGCGCGCTGAACGTCACGGCGCGCGTGAGCACCGACTGCAGCAGGTTGGTCTGCCCTTCGCGCCACGCCATGATGTAATAGATCTTGAACGCCACGCCGACGCCGAGCAGCAGCGGCAGCGCGATGATGTTGGCGAAGTTGAGCGGCAGACCGACCAGCACGCAGATTTCGAGCGTGACGACGCCGGCCACCAGCAGCGGCATGAGCGTCAACAGCACGTCGCTGATCCGCCGCAGCGTGATCCACAGGATGATGGCGATCGAAAGCAGCGCGCAGGCGCCGGCCTCGATGAAGGCGGTGACGACGGTGCGGCGCGCTTCGAGAATCGAGATCGGCCCCTCGGTCGCGTCGGGCGCGACGGCCTGAACCGCGTGGGCGAAGTTGCGCAGCACGTCGTTGTTGTTGGAATCGCCCTTCGGCGCGACGTCGATGCGCGCCTGGCCGTCCGGCGTCACCCATTGCCGCGCCAGGTCGGGCGGCAGGTTGTCGCGAGTGACCTCCTGCGCCTTGAGCAAGATCGCGCAGTTCGTCGAGCGCCGTGTGCAGCGGCTGCACGAAGACCACCGTCGGCGCGTTGCCGCGCCGCCGGATCGGCCTTGGCGAGCGCCGTCATGGCGGCGGCGAGCCGCCGCGCCGCGTCGGCGCCGGTCCCGGCGGCGTTGCCGGCAAGCCGGTTGAGCGCATCGACGGTGGAGTTGATCATGCTGACGTTCTGCGCGTCGGTCGGCGGCGCCGCTGTCGTCTTCGGATTGAGCGCGGGGTCGAGCGTCTTGGCCGCGTCGGCGATCAGCGGCAGCTTCTGCTGCTGATCTGTCCGGAATGAAGGTCGACAGCGTGACGACCCGCGCGACCTGCGGCAGCGCCCGCAGCTTCGCCGCCAGCTGGTCGGCCGCAGCCAGCGACGGCTCCAGCACGCCGATGTCGTTGGCGCCGCTCTCGGGATCGCTCTTGAGCTCGAGATAGGTCGCGACCGATTCGACCTTGTTGCTGCGCAGATTCATCGGATTGAAGTCGAACTGCAGCCAGTACAGCAGCGGCAAGCCTCCGGCGACGACGAGCAAGCGTCACGATCAGGATCGGCATGCGGTGCCGTTCGAGAAAGCGATCGACCGGCGCCAGCACGGCGTAGCCGAGCTGCTCCGGCTCGCGCGGCGGCTTGAGCAGGCTCAGCAAGCGCCGGCAGCAACGTGATGCTGGTGAAGAACGCGATCAGCATGCCGACGCCGGCGATCAGGCCGAGCTCGGACACGCCCTTGTAGTCGGTCGGCAGGAACGACAAGAAGCCCGCCGCGGTGGCGAGCGCCGCCAGCGTCAGCGGCGCGCCGGCGCGCCGGCCGGCTTCCAGCAGCGCCTCGCGCACATTGTCGATGTCGATGCCGCTCGGCGCGATAGCGGACGCTGAACTGCAGCCCGAAATCGACCCCAAGCCCGACGAACAGCACCGCGAAATAGACCGAGATCAGGTTGAGCGTGCCGACCATCAGCATGCCGAGCGCCGCGGTGATCGACAAGCCCGACGACGAGGCTGATGAACACCGCGAAAATGATGCGCCACCAGCGCAGCGCCATCCACAGGATGAACAGCACGATCGCGATCGTCACGGTGGCATTGAGCGCCGGCGTTCTCCTTGATGGTGGCGAATTCCTCGTCCGCCATCGGCACCGGCCCGGTCAGGCGCAGCCGCGCCTGATATTTGGACGCAAAATCGAGATCGGCCGCGGCCTTGCGGATGGCGTCGCTCGCCTTCTGCCCGGGCTCGAGCTCCGAATAGTCGAGCACGGCCTGGATGTTGAGAAAGCGCCGCAGCTCGCTGGGGGTTGAAGCGCGGCCCTGGACCAGCTCGTGCCAGGAAAAGCTCGCCGGCTGTCCGGCATTGACCTTCTCGAGGCTGTCGGCGGCGAGCGTCATCGGCCAGGTCATGTTGTCGAGCGTGATCTGGCCGCCCTGCACGCCGAGCAAGCCCGAACTGCAGCGCCTGCACCACGCCGCGCAGGCTCGGATCGCCGGCCAGCACCTGCACCAGGCGCTGCGCCTGGGTCAGCATCTTGAGCTGCGGGTCGAGTTCATCGGCCGACTCGAACAGGAAGCCGTTCTGCGCGAAGAACGGGCCGCCTTGCGGCTGCTGGATCGAGCGGAACAAATCCTTCTGCTGCGACGAGCCGCTGCGACCAGCGCGTCGGTCGCCTCGTCGACCAGTTCCGGCGTCGGCGCATCGATGACGGCGACGATCATCTCGAATTGCGGGAAGGCCTTTTCGAACGCGGCTTCGCGCTGCCGCCACGGAATGTCGGTGGAGATCAGCTGATTGATGTCGGTCGTCATCGCGAAATGCGTCGCCGCATACCAGGACGAAACGACGTCAGCAGCACCGCCGCGCCGATGACCGGCCAGGCATATGTCGCGCAAAAGTCGATCGCGCGGACAACGAGGGCAGTGATCGTCTTCATGGGATCGTCAGCGGTAATGGGATGGTCAGCGGATGGAATGTCAGCAGGACGAACCTGCGTTTGAGGCGTCAAGAGAAAGGCAAAATGGAGGCACTGCGCATTCCGCTCGTTCCCAGAGGCCTCGCAGGATCGAGGCCCCCGAGCCGGCGGCCGCCCTAGATGCCCTGAAACGACGCAAAAGGGAAATCAAGGGATATTTTCCTAGTCCATTCGGGATGGTGACCCGAACAGCCGCCAGGGCGCCTCCCGGCCGAGCATTGCGGAGGCTTGGAAGCCGCATGCGAGCCGCATGTGAGAGCGCGCTGGACAATCGGGCCGTTTCCGCCCAAAGGTTCCAGCTTCGTCCTATGCTCCCTCGTGCGGTGGAGCGACAGAAGGTGAAGCCGCAGAGCAACCCGCGGTGGCAAAAGTCGATAAGATATGGATTAACGGCGCGTCGCGGCCTTGATTGTCACGGTATCGTTGCCAAAGTAACTGGGACAGAAATCACGCAGGCGGTCGCGCACGGTATTGCGGCGCATCGCCGCAGTTCCGGCTTTGACCGGGAGGTATTGATGAAAGTGATACTCGCCCAGCCGCGCGGTTTCTGCGCCGGGGTCGTGCGCGCCATCGAGATCGTCGAGCGCGCGCTGCAGAAATACGGCCCGCCGGTCTATGTGCGTCACGAGATCGTGCACAACAAGCACGTGGTGGAAAGCCTCAAGGCCAAGGGCGCGCGCTTCGTCGAGGACCTGTCCGAAGTTCCGCCGAACGCGGTCACCATCTTCAGCGCCCACGGCGTCGCCAAGAGCGTCGAGGAGGCAGCCGCCGCGCGCGAGCTTCCGGTGCTCAACGCCACCTGCCCGCTGGTCACCAAGGTGCACAACCAGGGCAAGCGCTATGTCGGCCAAGGCCGCCGGCTCATCCTGATCGGCCACGCCGGCCATCCCGAGGTCGAAGGCACGATGGGCCAGATCGCCGAGCCGGTTACCCTGGTGCAGACCGAGAGCGACGTCGCCTCGCTCGACATCCCGGCCGATACGCCGGTCGCCTATGTCACGCAGACCACGTTGAGCGTCGACGACACGCGCGGCATCATCGCCGCGCTGCATCATCGCTTCACCGACATCGTCGGGCCGGAAACCCGCGACATCTGCTATGCGACGCAGAACCGGCAGACGGCGGTGCGTGAACTCAGCAAGCTGGTCGACGTTATCCTCGTGGTCGGCGCCAAGAACAGTTCCAATTCGAACCGGCTGCGCGAAATCGGCGAGGAAGACGGCACGCCGAGCTACCTGATCGCCGACGGCAGCGAGGTCGAGCCGGAATGGTTCCATGACGCCAAGATCGTCGGCATCACGGCGGGCGCTTCGGCGCCGGAAGTGCTGGTCGAGGACGTGATCGACGCGTTGCGCCGGCTCGGTCCGGTCGACGGTCAGCGAACTGACCGGCCGCCAGGAAACCATCGAGTTCCGTCTGCCGCCGGAATTGACGGACGGCATGACAGCAGGCCGCGCCGCGGCTAAGGTCTAGCCTACGCGCCGGCCGGCACCAAACAGAAACGCTCTAAAGAGGATTACGATCGTGGGTGTATCTCTGCGACAGAAGGCCGTCGTCGGCGCCTATGTGATGCGGCAGCGGCTGCAAGGGCCGCAAGCGCTACCCGCTGGTGCTGATGCTGGAGCCGCTTGTTCCGCTGCAATCTCGCCTGCGTCGGCTGCGGCAAGATCGATTATCCCGACGCGATCCTCAACAAGCGCCTTTCGGTGCAGGAATGCCTCGACGCGGTCGACGAGTGCGGCGCGCCGATGGTCGCCATTCCGGGCGGCGAGCCGCTGATCCACAAGGAGATCGGCGAGATCGTCAAAGGCATCGTGGCGCGCAAGAAGTTCGTCTCGCTGTGCACCAACGCGCTGCTGCTCGAGAAGAAGCTGCACCTGTTCGAGCCGTCGCCTTATCTGTTCTTCTCGGTGCATCTCGACGGCCTCAAGGAGCATCACGACAAGTCGGTGTGCATGGACGGCGGCTTCGAAAAGGCCGTGTCCGCGATCAAGGCCGCCAAGGCCAAGGGCTTTGCCGTCAACGTCAACTGCACGGTCTTCGACGGCCATCCGGCCGAGGACATCGCGGCATTCCTCGACCTCACCGAACAGCTCGGCGTCGGCGTCTCGATCTCGCCCGGCTACGCCTATGAGCGCGCGCCCGATCAGGAGCACTTCCTCGGCCGCCGCAAGACCAAGGAGCTGTTCCGCAAGGTCTTTGCGCTCGGCAAGGGCAAGAAGTGGAACCTGACGCATTCCAGCATGTTCCTCGACTTCCTCGCCGGCAACCAGGAATTCCACTGCACGCCGTGGGGCATGCCGACCCGCAACATCTTCGGCTGGCAGAAGCCGTGCTATCTGCTCGGCGAAGGCTACGCCAAGACGTTCACGGAATTGATGGAGACCACGGACTGGGACGCCTACGGCACCGGCCGCTACGAGAAATGCGCCAACTGCATGGCGCATTGCGGCTATGAGCCGACGGCGGCCGACGCCATGATGAAGCATCCGCTCAAGGCGCTGGCAATCGCATGGCGCGGCGTGAAGACCGAAGGCCCGATGGCGCCGGAAATCTCGCTCGAACACCAGCGGCCGGCGCAATACATCTTCGACGGCCAGGTGCAGCAGACGCTGTCCGAAATCCGCGCCAATGAGGCGCGCGAGAAAGCCGCGAAAACTTCGGCGAACGCGGCGTAGGACTGTCCGGTGCCCGATGACCAGTGCAGATGTCATACATCTTCTGCAACGCCACGAAGCCGAGCTTAAAAGTCTTGGTGTTGAACATTTGTTCTTGTTTGGCTCCGTCGCGTACGACGCTGCCAAGGAGGATTTAGATATCGACCTTTTTTTTGATCATGCGAAGGGCCAGCTCGGGTTATTTGAACTGATGGATGTGAAGGAGCGCGCCGAAACGATTTTAGGGCGTCGAACCGACATCATGACCCGCGCCAGCATCCATCCAATATTGCGGGAGCGAATAGAGGAAAGCGCTCTGCGCGTATTTTGATGGCTGATCACTCAATCGTTCTTCGGTTGACTGATATGATTGAGGCCATCGAGCGCATCCGGGGCGTAGTTGGCAAGCTAAGTTTGGAAGAATTCGAGGTTTCTTGGCAGCAGCAATGGCTGGTTGAACGAGGGATACTGATAATCTCGGAGGCTAGCCGGCATCTGAGCACAGAATTGAAAACGCGGCACCCGCAAATTCCATGGACCAAGGTAGCTGGGATCGGGAGCGTCCTGCGACACGCCTACGAACGTATTGCGCCGGATGTGATTTGGAAGCTCGCCATCGTCGACCTGCCCATTCTGGAAGCGGTCTGTCGAGAGGAATTAGCAAGCAATCAATAGTTTTACAGGGCAGGCAACTCGAGCGCAACGCCGGAGCCGTTACCCGATCTACGCGGTGCTACGTTTGCGCAATGATCCATGGATTGAGAAGCGCAACTCCGATCGGCTCGAAATCGGCGACATTGCGCGTGACGACGGTCAGGCCGTGAACCATCGCCGTCGCTGCGATCAGGGCGTCGCGTTCCGCACGGCGATTGGGAACGTGAAGCCGGGCACAGCGCCGCGCCACCACCGTATCGACCGGCAAAATGCGACCGTCGAATCGAGGCAGAATTTGATCGTCGATCCAAGCACGCAGGACTGCGCCCTGCACTGCGTCTTTGCGCGCGACCTGTAACGCGCCCAGCTCGATTTCCAGAATCGAAATTGCCGAGAGAAAAAAGCTGGCCGCGGATATCGCGCTCGCCCAGGCAATGACATTGCGCTGCGCCCTCTCCGGCCGCCTGAGTTCAGAGATGACGTTGGTGTCGAGCAGAAACATCAGCCAAGACCGGCCGGCTTGAAGACGCTGCCGATGCGCGGCGGTTTGAATTCAAAATCGGCATCGCCCGGTTGCGCGAGCACCTCCGCGAGGCTCATGTTGCCGCCGGCCAGACGCCGATAGTCCTCGATCGTAAGCAGAACATGCGCGGGTCGTCCGCGATCGGTAATGAAGACAGGCCCCCGCCGCGTCGCTTTTTTCGCGCCGCTCGTATCCTGGTTGAATTCACGGCTAGTCAGGGTTGTTACAGTCATTGCTCCCTCTGGACAGCGAACTGCACTTGCGCGTCTTGCGCAGATAATATGTAGTTATGTTTCTACATTCAAGGATTTCTACGGTGCCGGCGGCTATGAAAATGCGCGAACTGCGTGGTGCATTGTGCCTGTGCGCCGGCCAGGGGCCCGTTCGTCTTGGGGCCGGAGTAGGCGAGCCCAACTGTTGCGGCCACAGTCAGAAACAAGCCCGCTCTTACATCCCGTATGCCACCGCGCGCGTGTTGCCGCTCTTGAGATTGCGGTAGCGCGCCATGGCCCAGAGCGGGAAGAATTTCGCATAGCCGTGGTAGCGCAGGTAGAACACGCGCGGAAAGCCGGTGGCGGTGTAGCGCGGCTCGTCCCAGAAACCGTCGGCGCCTTGGGTATCGGCGAGATACTTCATGCCGCGCGCGACCGCCGGATGGTCGACATCGCCGGCCGCCATCAAGCCGAGCAGCGCCCATGCGGTCTGTGACGCCGTGCTCGGCGCTTTCTCATAGCCACGATAGTCGAGCTTGTAGCTGGCGCCGTCCTCGCCCCAGCCGCCGTCGTCGTTCTGGATCGCCGCGAGCCAGTCGACCGCCTTGCGCATCTCCGGCGCACCGTGGCCGACGCCGGCGGCATTGAGCGCGCACAGCACCGACCAGGTGCCGTAGATGTAGTTCATGCCCCAGCGGCCGAACCAGCTGCCTTCGGCATGCTGCGTGCGGCGCAGATAATCGACCGCCCGATGAATTGCTTCATCCTCCCCCGCTTCGCGGGGGCGGACATTCGCGCCGAATTGCGCCAGCATCGAAACGCAACGCGCGGTGACGTCCTCGGTCGGCGGGTCGAGCAACGCGCCGTGGTCGGCGAACGGGATGTTGTTGAGATAGTAGAATTCGTTGTCGGCATCGAAGGCGCCCCAGGCGCCGTTCTCGCTCTGCATGCCGAGAATCCATTCGCGCGCCCGGCCTAGCGCAGACCGGTAGTCCGCATGACCTTCGAGCGTCTGGACCCGGTCCATGGCCATGGCGACGACAGCGGTATCGTCGACGTCGGGATAATGCGCATTGGCATACTGGAACGCCCAGCCGCCGGGGCGAAGGCCGGGCCGCCGCGCGATCCAGTCGCCGCGCACGTCGAGGATTTGTTTCGGCACCAGCCAGTCGAGGCCCTTCTTGACCTGGGCGGCGACATGCTCGCCGCCCACTTCCAGGAGCGCGTGACAGGCCAACCCGGTGTCCCAGATCGGCGAGACACAGGGTTGGCAATAGGCTTCGTGCTCGTGCACGGCCAATAATTTCTCGACCGACTTGCGAGCGATGGCGCGCTGCGGATGGCTTTCAGGAAATCCAAGCACGTCGAACATCATCACGCTGTTCGCCATCGCCGGGAAAATCGCGCCGAGGCCGTCTTCGCCGTTGAGCCGCTCGCTGACCCAGCCGACGGCGCGATCGATGGCGCGCTGCCGGGTTCGTTTTGGGAAGTATGGCTGCGCCGTGCACAAAATATTGTCGACGCCGCGGAAGAACCAGAACCACGACGCCTTCTGCTGCGGCGCCTTGGAAGCCGGGCCAAGCGTGTGCGGCGGAGCGAGAAAAAGCTCGTCGATACGCACGCCCTTGGGATTACGCGCCCTCGGCTTGCGAGCCATCAGCACCAGCAAGGGAACGATGACGGTGCGGCTCCAATACGAAATCTTATCGAGATGGAACGGAAACCATTTTGGCAGCAGCATGATCTCGACCGGCATCACCGGCACCGCGCGCCAGGGAATAAAACCGAACAGCGCGAGCATGATCCGCGTAAACACGTTGGCGCGCGCGGCGCCGCCGCGGGCATGCAAGGCCTCTCGCGCACGGCGCATGTGATCGGCGTCGGCGGCGTCACCGATCATCTTGAGCGCGAAATAAGCTTTCACCGTCGCGCTGACGTCGAGGTCGCCGTCGCGGAATAACGGCCACCCGCCATGGCCGCCCTGGATGCGGCGCAGGTAGACGGCGATCTTGGCCTCCAGCGCGGCGTCGACCGGCTCGGCGAGGTAGTGCCGCAACAGCACGTATTCCGCTGGAATGGTGGCGTCGGCCTCGAGCTCAAACACCCAATGGCCGTCGTCGCGCTGACAGGCGAGCAGCGCCTGCGTCGCACTCTGAATATGCTGTTCGAGGTCTTGGTCGATCATTACAGCCTTGGTCATTGCAGCTTTGCGATGAGGTCGGCGGCGCGGTTGCCGGATCGGATGGCGCCTTCGATGGTGGCCGGCAAGCCGGTGTCGGTCCAATCGCCGGCCAGGACCAGATTGCGCCATTGCGTTGCCGCGCCCGGACGTTTGGCGTCCTGCGCCGGCGTGGCGGCAAACGTCGCACGCCGCTCGCGCACAATCTGCCAGGGCGGCAGCGCGGCCGGCAGCCCGGCAATACTCGCGACCTCGCCCCAGATCGTCTTGGCGAGCTCTTCCCGCGGCGTATCGATGAGCCGGTCGGCGGCGCTGATCGTCACCGACACCCGGCCGGGAAAGGCGAAAATCCATTCGACCGTGCCGTTGAGGACGCCGAGGATCGGCGGCAGCCGCGCCGGCGGCTCGATGCGGAAATGCGCGTTGACGATGGCGCGAAATTGCGTGGGCACAGCAAGCCCACGCACCAGCGCGGCAGCGGCGTAGGGTGGGACGGCAAGGATCACCGTATCGTCAGCCGTTAGCACAATAGTCTCGCCGCCGAAATCGAGCGCCTCGACCCGCTCGGCCGCGAACTGCATGGCGCGGAGCTGGTGTTCCAGCCGCACGATGACGTTGTGCGCCTGCAGAGATGCGATCGCGGGCTCGATCAGCGTCGCGCCTAATCCCTCGCGCGCGATCAGCGGCCGGCACGCGCGGCCGCCCGCGCCCAGCGTCTCGCGAATGACCGCCGCCGCCAGCCGCGCCGCGCCTTGCGGCGGATCGACGTTCAGCGCAGCGAGGAGGAGCGGCGCGACGAGGCGCCGATAGAGCGCTCCTTCGCAAGCGATCACCTCGCCGACAGCCTTGCCCGAGGGCGCCCACAACAGACGCGCCAGCGGCAAGTAATCGAGCGGCCGTGTTCCGGGCACGCGGCGATGCTTATCGAAAATCCACCACGGCAGGCGGCCGTCGTTGAAGCGCAAAGTCCAGCGCTCGCGGGTTGCAAGGTCGACGAAGCAGAATTCCGCCGCGGCGGGCCCGGCCAGCCGACGCTCGGCGCCGATGGCGCGCAAGTAATCCAGCGCGGCACGATTGCCCGAGAGCAGCAGGTGATTGCCGTTGTCGATCGTCATGCCGACTGAAGCATCGTGGTAGGAGCGGCAGCGCCCGCCGGCAAACGCAGTTGCCTCGTGCACGGCGACCTTCGTGCCGCGCGCGGCAAGCGCAAGCGCGGCGGACAATCCGGCGAGGCCGGCGCCGATGATATGGACCGTTTCATTCATTGGCGGACTTGCATCACAAAAAATCGCATCGGTAGTGGGCTCCTTTGGTTGAGGCGGCAGCTAAACAACTTTGAATTTAGTTGTTCTGGTATGTGCGAATATGCGCCCCGCGCCGTCCGATTTCAAAGGAGTCCACTACCATCTGTTGAGACTCAGGCGTTTTGCATTCTGGTGTTCTGCCGTATAGTCTTCGAGTGTCATGATGCTGGCGGAGTTGCCGAGGGGAGCATGACCGAGGGCGCGCGAGATTCCGAACAATTTCGCTATGATGCGTTCATCAGCTATCGCCACGTCGAGCGCGACCGCAAATGGGCGGAATGGCTGATCAAGGCGCTGGAGACTTATCGGGTCCCCAAGGCGTTGCAAAGAAAGGGTTTCCCGCCGCGATTGCGCAGAGTATTTCGGGATGAGGACGAAATACCAGCCTCCTCTGATCTGAACGATCAGATCGAGCACGCACTGCGCGCTTCGCGACATCTTGTCGTCGTGTGCTCGCGGGATACGCCGCAATCGCGGTGGGTGTCGCGGGAGATCGAACTTTTCCATGAACTCGGTCGCGGCGACCGAGTCTTGGCGCTCCTGGTCGATGGCGAGCCCGAGGAGGCGTTCCCGCGACCACTTCGGCAGCGTCGCCGATCGGAGACGCGAGCCGACGGCTCATCGCAAACCGTCGTCGAGGAGGTCGAGCCGCTCGCCGCCGATGTGCGCACCCGGCTGGACGCGAAGCTGCGAAAGTTGAAGCATTTTGCGCTGCTGCGTCTGATGGCGTGTCTGCTCGGCTGCTCCTTCGACGACCTGCGCCGGCGGGATCAGGAGCGCAGGCGGCATACGCAGCTGATCTGGAGTTCTATGGCGGCGACGTTTTGTCTGCTCGTGAGCATCGGTTCGTTCTATTGGTGGGATCGATATGTGCGGGAAAAGTCGGCCTATTATCAGGCGCTCATCTGGCGATGGGGTTTGCCCGAAGGGCTGGGCGCGATCAATTCCGAGCGGCGAGGTCATCTCGGCATAAACTATGAGGTGGTCACCCGCGCCGGCAAGGTTCGCCGGGTCAAGCAGGAAAATGGCGCCGGCGTGTTGGCCGCAAGCGAATCGGGCGGCGACGCCCGCTGGGAAGTGGTGTACCGCGAAGACGGCTCGTCCGAGAGAATCCGGGTCTACAACGACACCGATCAGTTCGTTCGCGACGAGGTGTTCAAAGCCAGGGATATCATCAGTTACGAGTTCAGTTCGAAGACGGACACGCTCATTCAGCCCCAGGCGGCGGTGCCGAAGCCCATCGTGCTCGATCCGACGGGCGACAACCCGGATGCGTCAGACGCGAAAACCGAGATCACCCGGCACCGCTTGAGATTCGACGCAAACGGATTCGTCGCGGACGTCCTCTATCAAAATGAATATGGCAGTCCGCGGCGCGACGCCCAAGGCAGCTTCGGCCAGCATTTCACCTATTCTGCGGAAGGCCTGAAGCTCCGGCAGGCGGAACTCGGCACCGACCGCCAGGAAATCACGTTGAAAACCGGGATACAGGTCGAGACATTCAAGTATGCTGCCGATCACAGCCTCATCGGTTTCACGTTCATCGGCGACAAAGGCTTACCCATCGATGGCCCCGAGGGCTTTGCCAGCTACGTCGAGCAACACGATCAATGGGGCAATACCACGAGTGCCTCCTACTTCCACGCCGATGGCTCGGCGGCATTGGGCAAGCAGGCGTGGCATAGCTGGCAGGGCGTCGACGATGCGCACGGCAATATCGTCGAGCGAAGTTATTTTGACGAGGACGGCAAGCCCGCTGCAGTCAAGAACGGATATGCGCGCGCGACGTACTCGTATGACGAAAAAGGCAATCCGACGCGAGTGGCCTATTTCGGCGTCGACGGCAAACCGGCACTGCACAAGGACGGTGATGCGGGCTTCACGCAAAAGTTCGACAGCCGCGGCAACCTGATCGAAAGCACCTATTTCGGGCTCGACAGTAAGCCCACACTCAACAGCGACGGCATTGCCCAAGAGCAGCGGACCTATGACGACGGCGCCAATCTCGTGCGCGTCGACTATTTTGGCATCGACGGCATGCCCGCGCTCAGTAAAGACGGCTACGCGACCCGTAAAAATAAATACGACGAACGCGGCAACCTCATCGAGCGGAGCTATCTCGGCAGCGATGGCGCTCCCATTGTGCGTAAAGAGGGACACGCCGTCTATCGGCAGAGTTTCGATGAGCGCGGCAATCTCGTCGAGCAATCCTATTTCGGCCTCGACGGTAAGCCGACCTTGCATCAGGAGGGATATGCCAAAATCGTCACCACGTACGACGCGCAAGGCAACATCGTCGAGCAATCTTATCTGGGCGTCGACGGCAAGCCTGCTGTGGTGAAGGACGGCTACGCATTGTTACGGCAGAAATACGACGATCGCGGCAATCTGGTCGAACAGGCCTATTACGGCGCCGATGGTGCGCCAACATTGCACAAGGACGGCTATGCCAAGGTGTCCAGCGCGTTTGATGCCCGCGGCAACCGCATCGAGCAGGCCTATCTCGGCATCGACAGCAAGCCGGCCTTGATCAAGGACGGTTACGCCATCTATCGGGCCCAGTACAATGCCCGCGGCAATACAATCGAAGAGGACTATTTTGGGGTGGATGGTGCGCCGACGCTCATCAAAGAAGGTTACGCGAAGGCGATCAACGAATTCGATAATCAAGGAAACATGATTTCGACTGCGGCTTTCGGCGCCGACGGCATGCCTGCGCTGCACAACCAGTACGGGTGCTCGAAGGCAATCATAAAACGCGATGAGCACGGCCGCTTGGTCGAAGGATCCTGCCTCGGGACAGACGGCTGGCTTGCCTTGAACAAGGCAGGCTTTACCACCGCACGACGAAGCTATGATATGCGGGGCAACACCGCCGAGGAATCGTACTTCGGCCCCGACGGTCGGCCAATACTGACCAAGGACGGCCATGCCGGATTTCGCCAAGTGTTCGACGATCGCGGCAACCTCATCGAGTCGACGGAATTTGGCGCCGATGGCCGCCCCGTTCTCGGACAGGACGGCTATGCCACATACCGGCAGGGATTTGATGAACGCGATAATCTCGTCGAAGAGGCCTATTACGATACGGACGGGAAGCCGGTATTGAGCACCAGCGGCATCGCCGGATTCCATCGGCGTTATGATGCACGCGGCAACATGATCGCGGAAACGTATTTCGGCACCGACGGCCAGCCCGCGCTGCATAAAAACGGCTATGCCGGGCAACTGCGCACATACGACGCGGCCGGCAATTCCATCGAGGTTTTGACACTCGGCATCGACGGCAAGCCATCCCTCAACAAAGACGGTTTCGCCTCGCTGCGGCAGAGCTTCGACGCCAGAGGGAACATGATCGAGATCGACTATTTCGGAGTTGGCGGCAAGCCGACCTTGTACAAGGACGGCTATGCGATCGTCCGACAAACAGTCGATAACCGCGGCAATGTCATCGGACAGTCGTACTACGGCACGGACGGCAAACCAACCCTGCACACCAATGGCTGTGCAAAAATAGTGGCCACCTTCGATGCGCGCGGCAACGATATCGAGAACGCGTGTTTCGGCATCGACGGCAAGCTCTCGCTGACCAAGGACGGATACGCTTTGCGGCGCTGGGTCTTCGATGACCGCGGCAATGATACCGAGTCCGCGTATTTCGGCGTCGACGGCAAGCCGACATTGAGCAAAGACGGCTACGCAAAGGTTCAGTCGGTATTCGACGCACGCGGCAATGTTGTCGAAGCGACTGCCTTCGGCGTCGACGGCCGGCCGACGCCGGATAAGAATGGCCACGCCATCAAACGGTGGACTTACGATGCCAGAGGCAACGTCATTGAAGAGTCCTATTTTGACGTCGATGGCCAGCCGACATGGCACAGGGATGGCTATGCCAGCATGCGGCAGACTTTTGATGCGCACAACAACTCGATCGAGCAAGCCTACTTCGGTATTGACGGCCGGCCGATTACGAGCCGGGAGGGTTATGCCAAGAGTATCAGCGCTTACGATACGCGCACCAACAAGATCGAGATTGCGTATTTCGGCGTCGACGGCAAGCCAACGCTCGCAAAGCTTGACGTTGCCACAATCCGGTGGACCTACGACGACCGTAGCCAAGTCGTCGAAGTTGCGTATTTCGACGTGGAGGGGAAACCTATCCGCAGCACGGAAGGCGCCGCTAAATTCACCAGGTCGTATGATTCACGGGGCAATTGGGCCGAAGAGGCATATTTCGGTCCCGATGGGAAGCCTACGCTAAACAAAGAGGGCTTTGCCAAACTGATCACTGCTTTCAACGACCATAATAACCGGATTGAAACACACTATCTCGGGCTTAATGGTGAGCCGGTTGTCGGCAAGAACGAGGGCTATGCGAGAGCTACGGCTGACTATGATTCGCGCGGCAATCTGATCGGAGAGGCCTATTTCGGCGCTGACGGACAGCCGATTGCGAGTGCCGATGGCTACGCCAGTTTCAAACGGGTCTTGGACGAGCGCGGCAACATTGTCGCGGAAGCATATTTCGGCCCGGACGGCAAACCCACCAATCAAAAAGCCGGTTACGCCAGCTTTCAGCAGACCTTCGATGCTCGCGGGAACACCATCGAGCGGCAATACTTTGGCGCGGATGGCCAGCCGACCCTGAACCAAGATGGCATCGCCAGCGTCCGGAGCACGTTCGATGACCGTGGCAACGAGATTGAAAGCGATTTTTTCGGTGTCGACGGCAAGCCGGCGTTGCGGAAGGGAATTGCGTCAACATTAAAATGGACGGTCGACTCGCGCGGCAATGTCACCTCGCTTTCGTTTTATGGTCCGAATGGCGAGCCGGTTGCAGCCGGCGGAACGATCTGGAAAATGGAGTCTGTATTCGATGGCGTGGGAAATGATGTCGAGGATTCATTTTTTGGCGTTGACGGGAAACTCGCATTGGGCGTCGGTGGAGGCTACGCAATATTACGCAAACATTACGACGTCTACGGCAACGTGATCGAGGAAGACTATTTCGGCGTCGATGGCAAGCCAATCAATAGCAAAGATGGCTATGCAAAGCTCATCACCGTCTACGATCTGCGCAAGAGAGTGGTGGAAAAATCGATGACCGACGCCGACGGCCAGCCGATCTCGATTGACGATATTGGCGCGGCCGCGTTCTACAGCTACGACGATGACGACAACATCGTCGATATCGCCTACCGCGACGCCCAAGGCCACGACATTGCGACCGAGGTCGCGGTCGACGATATCCTCCCGGGCACCACCGCCGAGCGGATCGGGCTCGCCGATGGCGATCGGCTGCTCAGCTACGACGGCGTCAGGCTGCGGTCAAAAGAGCAATTGATCGCGATGATCGGCGCGAGTGAAGAGGGCGAGCACGTGCTGGAAGTCCGGCGGGGCGCTCAGGTGGCTTCGTTTCGAATCCCTGCTGGACGCATCGGCGTGACGCTTGAAACCGTCACGGCGGACGGTGAGGCCAAGGCGGAGACGCAGAAGTAGCCTTGCGTCGGCACGAAGCGCTGAATTTATGTCTTGTATGGCAATTACAGTCCGCACTATGCCGGACTGACCCATAGACAGACGCTCGGCAAGAGACTGCAAGACCATTCGGGAGATTGGTGACATTGCGGATGTGTTGCAGGCATGGCAAGCCACCAACTGATGCGGCTAACCATGAACGTAAATCGCGCGCATTATTTGAGCGCGCTCGAAACAGACAAGAATGTGTGTTCAATTGAGTGCCAAGACCCTGCACAACGGCGATGATCGCCATCGCAATGCCGGCAGCGATCGAGCCGTATTTGATCGCCGTCGCAGTCGATTGGTCGTTCATGAAACGCGAAACGAGAACCCGCATGGATTTCCTTAGGCAACGGAATGTCGCCAACCGTGAACATGGCCACCGCAATTTGACGGCCCGTAAAGGAAATCAATAAATTTGCCTTGTTCCAAGGAGCCCGCTACTCTTGCATCATAAGAATTGCATCACACGAGATTGCGCAGCACGATGAAAATGAGCCGCGCGCGCGGCAAGCGGACGGCCGGACGCGGCGGCGCAAAGCCGCGCGCGATCAGCGTGTCGAGAATGACCCGATAAGCCGCGCCCATGATCCGCGGCGCACGCACCACGCGGCGCGGGTTTTGCGCCATGATGGCGTTCGCTTCGCCAAAGTGGCCCTGCGCCAGTTCGACGAGCACGGCGCACGCTTTGCCGAGCGCCGGATGCGCCAGAACCGGCCTCGGTTCCGTTGCGGCGATCCCCGCTGCCGCCAGCGCTTCGCGCGGCAGATAGAGGCGGCCCATCGCCGCATCCTCGTCGAGGTCACGCAGGATATTGGTGAGCTGGAGCGCGCGTCCGAGGTGATGGGCGAGCGCGAGGCCTGCGTTGCTGCTCCATGCCGAACACGCGCACCGACAAACGTCCGACCGCACAGGCGACGCGATCGCAATAGAGGTCGAGCGTCGCCATGTCCGGCGCGCGGATATCGGCGATCGACATCCATTTCCATGCCGTCGATGACGGCGATGAAATCCTCGCGCCGCAGATCGAACGTGCGCACCGCCTGCGCCAAGCCCAGAAGACGCTGCGGCGGCGCGCCGGCATACACCGCATCGATATCGGCGCGCCAAACGCTGCAACTGCTGAGCCGCGACTAGCGCGCGGCCCCGGATCGTCGGCGATGTCGTCGACCGCGCGACAAAACGAATAGATTTCGAACATCGCCTCGCGCTGCGCGCGCGGCATGATCCGCATCGCAGCGATAGAACGAGCTGCCGGACGCGCGCTCGGCCGCCTGGGTCGGGCTTGTTCACTCACGCACCCCGCGGCTTCTGCGACGCGGCGAAGAAACGCCGGCCGAGCCTTCGCGACGAGCCGCGGAGAATACCGGCCAAGGTGAGGCCGGCGACGCCGGGTACGCCGAGATGCACGCGCTCGCTGCAGCGGATCGCGCGCCATCAGCATGCGCGTCAAGCGATGCGCCAGCGCGTTGATGACCGAGACTTCAAGACCGAGGCGCCAGTCGTTGATCAAGCGCGGGAAAGACATCGCTCTCGCTGAGCAATCGCTCGGTCCGCGCGGCGAGCCGGTGCAGGCAATCGAGCAGCGCCGGCGATGCCTGCGGCGCGCCCAGCGCCTCGACGGCGGCGCCGCTGGCGGCGAGCGCGTCGAGCGGAACATAGACCCGATCGAGGTTGCGATAATCGTCCTTGCAGTCCTGCAAGTGATTGATGATCTGCAATGCGGCGCACAGGGCGTCATTGGCCGGCCAGCTATCGCGGCTTTCGCCGTGCACGTCGCAGACGAAACGGCCGACCGGCATCGCCGAATAGCGCAGTAATCGATCAGATCGTCCCAATCGCGGTAGCGCAGCTTGGTGACGTCGAGCTTGAACGCGGTGAGCAGGTCCTGGGCGTGCCGCGGCGACAGCTTGCGCGCGGCGAGCGCGCGGCGCAGATTGCACCGCCGCCGGTCGCTATCGTCCTGGCCCGTAGCAGCCCGCGTCGAGGCGTTCGAGCAGCGCGAGCTTCTCTTCCGGCGGCAGCGTGGCATGGTCGGCGATGTCGTCGGCGGTGCGGACGAAATTGTAGAACGCCAGGATCGCGCTCGCGGTGGCGCGGATGAATAAGCCACGAGGCGACCGGGAAATTCTCGTCCCGGTGGCCTTTGCCCGACCGCCAATTATTTGCGTCGTTGACGCTTGCATCGTTCATCGCAATTCCGAAACGTTGGCCTGCGCGCGGCCTTTCCACATGCCGCCGCGGCCGCGCGCATGCTGATAGGCGGAATCGAGGGTGAAGGCCATATAGATCGCGGCGATCGCCGGCAGCGCCAGCCCCCATAGCGCCGAGAGGCGGTAGAAACGCAACGTCGGCCGCAACGCCAGCGCCATCAGCAGCCAGGTGAAGATGCCGAGAAACTGCGCCAGCCCGTCGCCAACAATACGCAGCGCGACCGGCGCAAGATAGGTCAGCGGCAGCCCGAGCACGGTCCCGGTCAGCAGCAACGGCGAATAGCGCAGCTGCGCATAGGCGCGTGCGCGACACCATGCGGCGGATGCTCGTCGACGTCCGCGATAGCCGCGGATGCTGCGCACACGTTCGGTCAACGCCGAGCCAGATCGGACCGTGCGCCTTGAGCGCCTTGGCCAAGCGCGCAATCGTCGATCAGGGCGTCGCGGATCGCCGCCATGCCGCCGGCCGCATCGAGCGCTGCGCGGTCGCACCAGCATGCAGCCGCCGGCGGCGCCGGCCGTGGCGCGGCGCGGATCGTTCACCCAGGCGAACGGATAAAGCATCTGGAAGAAGAAGATGAAGGCTGGGACGAAGAAGCGCTCGGCGAAGGCTTTCGCAGCGCAACTTCGCCATCAGCGACGTGAGCACGCTGCCGTCCGCATGGGCCCGCCCGACCAGGCTTCGCAACGCATCCGGCGCATAGACGATGTCGGCATCGGTGAGCAGAAGGTACGCCGGCGCCAGCGACGCGGTCGGCGGCGTGCTGCGACGCCCTGGTGCTGCGCCCACAGCTTGCCGGTCCAGCCGCCCGGCAGGGCTCGCCCGGCAACACCGTCAGCCGATCGGCGGCGCCGAGCGCAGCGGCGGCGCCATGAGCCGCCTGCGCCGTGCCGTCGCGGCTGTGGTCGTCCACCAGGATCACGCTGAATGCGCCCGGGTAATCCTGCCGCAGCAGCGAGGCGATGGTCGCGCCGACGCATGTCGGCCTCGTCGCGCGCCGGAATGACGGCGGCAACGGCGGGCCACGGCCCGTTCCACGAAGGGTCTCGTCGTCACGCTCGGCGGCGCGCCAGAACGCGCCTCGCGCCATCAGGAGATAGAGCCAGATGACAAGCACCATTGACGCTATGAGGTCGTTGGCCACAGATACTCCTTGGGGCAGACAGCGGCCGGCGCCGGCGGGATCACCCGGGGCCGGCCGGCTGCTCGTTATCCCGTAAACGTAGGACCTAATATAGGACCCCGCAGGGCCGCCGGAACGCCGGGCAACGACAGGATGAATGCCAAAGAAAGCCCTTTCCTCGCGCGCCTCGACAGGGTGGCGGCCGATACGGAGGCCCTGCTCGACCGGCTTCTGGCGGCAAGGCCGGAGGACGGCGAAACCAGCCGCCCGGCGCGCCTCGTCGAGGCGATGCGCTATAGCAGCCTCGGCGGCGGCAAGCGTTTCCGGCCCTTCCTGGTTGTGGAATCCGCCGCGTTGTTCAATATCCCGCGGGACAACGCCCTGATGGCGGGCGCGGCGCTGGAATGCGTGCATTGCTATTCGCTGGTGCACGACGACCTCCCCGCCATGGACAATGACGCGCTGCGGCGCGGACAGCCGACAGCGCATAAGAAATTCGACGAGGCGACCGCGATCCTCGCCGGCGACGGCCTGCTGACCTTCGCTTTCGACATCCTGTCGCGTCCGCAGACCCATCCCGATCCGGCGGTCCGGATCGAACTCGTGACCGCGCTGGCGCGCGCCGCAGGGCTGGGCGGCATGGTCGGCGGCCAGATGCTCGATCTCGCCGCGGAGGGCCGCTTCGCCGGCGGCGGCTCGCAGCAGTTCGGCGAGAGCGACGTGCGCGTCTTGCAGGCGATGAAAACCGGCGCGCTGCTGCGGTTCGCGTGCCAGGCGGGCGGCATTCTGGCCGCGGCGGCAAAGCCGCAGCGCGAAGCGCTCGAGCGTTACGGCTCGGCGGTCGGGCAGGCCTTCCAGATCGCCGACGATCTCCTCGACCTCGAAGGCGATCCCGCGCTCGTCGGCAAACAAACCGGCAAGGACGCCAAAGCCGGCAAGGCGACAATGGTCAGCGTGCTCGGCGTGACGGCCGCCAAGGCCCGCCTGAATAAACTTGTCGCAGCGGCCGAACAGGCGCTGGCGCCGTTCGGTCCCGCGGCGGCGATCCTCATCGAGGGCGCCAGATTTGTCGCCAATCGGCACGCTTGAGCCGATTCGCCGCCAAGGCGCCGCATAATCCATCGCGCACTCCATAATCCATCGCAGACGCATGGAAATCGCGATGAAACAAGCGATTCCGGACTGGACGCGGACGACAAATTGCGCCCAATTGAAGTTCGTCCTCGGCAATCCTATTTGCTCCCCGTCATTCGGCCCTCGCGCTGCAACGGGAACGAAACAGGACCCGAACCTTTCTGAGAGATCGGGACACCCACTCCATCATGACCCAGGACGCGCGTTGGTATTCCTGCACGGCTGTGGCTTTGCTGTCGGCGCTGCTGATCGCGCTGCCGGACGCGCCGTTTTTTTTCGCTTCCGCCCAAGCGCAAGGCGGCCCGCCACGGCGCACTGCTCCGGTCCGCAGCAAAACCGCGCCGCGCAAGCCGGCCGTCGCCGCCGCCCAGCCCAAAGCCGCCCAGCCGAAGCCGCTGCCGCCGCGTACCCCGTTCACCGCGGCCGATGACGATGCCGCCGCGATCCCGGGCATGCCGGATGCGCGATTCTGGGCGGATTCGGAGACGGATTTTGCGCACGCCCTGCCGGCGCAGCCTGGGCCTTGGCTTGCGCTCTCGACCGGCGGCGCCGATGGCGCATTCGGCGCCGGCTTTCTCAACGGCCTGAGCGCTGCAGGCAAGCGGCCCGACTATGCCATGGTCACCGGCGTCAGCACCGGCGCGCTGATGGCGCCCTTCGTGTTCGCCGGGCCGCGTTATGACGACGCCTTGCGCACCGCCTACACCAAGATCACGGCCGCCGATATTTTCGAGGTCGGCTCGACCGGCGAGAGCTTTATCGATTCGTGGCCGCTCAAGGACCTCATCGCCAAACAGATCACACCGGCGCTGGTCGCGGATGTCGCCGCCGAGCATCGCAAGGGCCGGCGATTGTTCGTGGCCACGACGGACCTTGATGCCGAGCGGTCGGTGATCTGGAACATGGGCGCCATCGCGGCACACGGCGGCGACGCCGCGCTCAACCTGTTTCGCAGCGTGCTGCTGGCTTCGGGCAGTATCCCCGGCGCTTTCCCGCCGGTGCTGATCGACGTTGCAGCAAACGGCAAGCATTTCCAGGAAATGCACGTCGACGGCGGCGTCGGCGGCCAGTTCTTTGTCGCCCCGGCGGCCTTGCTGGAAAGCACCAGCAATTATCGGCTGCCGGCGACGCAGCTTGACGTGGTGATCAACAGCGGCCTTGGCCGCGACTTTCAGGTCGTCGAACGGTCCACCCCTGCGATCCTGACCCAAGCGGTCGGCATGGCGGTGAAGGTCGACATCCGATTGATGCTTGACCGCACCTATATCGCGGCCAAGCGCAGCGGCGTCGGTTTCAATGTCGCAACCATTCCGCCAAGCTTCAACACGCCGAGCCGCGGCCCGTTCGATCCGGTCTACATGCAGGCCTTGTTCCAAGCCGGCTACGAGCTTGGCCAAAGTGCGACGCCATTTGCGGGCGAACCGCCGCCCTATCAAGGCGTCGCGACCGATCCAATCCAACCTGCAAAAACCGGAGCAAACAGATGAGGAAGTTAGGGGGCGTCTGCGCTGCAATCGCTGTCGCTGGTTTGCTGGCCACAGCCACCGTCACGCCGTCCGATGCCGCGCGTGCCCGATCGGGCGCCTTCGACGGCCTGTGGAGCGTCTCGATCTACACGCAGTACGGCCCCTGCGACCCCAGTTACCGCTACCCGGCGCGCATTGCCGGAGGACAAGTGACGCAGGCCGATAACGACTTCAGCTATCAAATCTCCGGCGTGGTCACCGCCGCCGGCGGCATCAGCGTGCGGGTGACCAGAAGCGGCCAGAGCGCGACGGGCTATGGCCGGCTCACCGGGTCGCGGGGCGCCGGTTGGTGGCGCGCCGACGGCAACCAATGTTCCGGCCGATGGACCGCGGTCCGGCGCGGCTAGTGCTTGAGCAATGAGCCAGACGAATGCGCATTCGGCGAGCGCTCCGGCCGCGGCAGCGAGCTTGCTGATCGGTCTCGCGGTTCTGTCGGCCGCCGCGGCCACCGCGAGCGCGGTCGAAACAACAGTCCACGTCGGCCTGGTGCGCTCGATCACCTCCGGCGTGACCTACGACGCCACCGACAAGGGCTTTTTCAAGGAGGTCGGCATCAAGGTCCAGGCCGAGGATCTCGACACCTCGGCGAATTCGATCGCGCTCCTGTCGCAGGGCCAGCTCGACATCATCGAAGGCGGCATCTCGGCAGGCTACTTCAACGGCCTGGAGAAGAATCTGCCGATCACCATGGTGATGGATCGCGTGAGCACCCCGATCGGTCACAATCTCATGCTGCGCCCCGATCTCAAGGGGCAGATCACCGGTATCAAGCAACTCAAGGGTAAGGTGATCGCGACCAACGGAACGGGCTCGGTCTCGACCTACGAGATCGGCAAGGTGCTGGAGACCGGCGGCCTCACCATCAACGATGTCGATCTCAAGGTGCTGCCATTTACGCAATATGCGCTGGCGTTTGCCAACAAGGCGATCGATGCCGCGGAAGTGATTCCGCCCTGGACCACAGAGTTCGTCAAAGACGCCATCGCCGTGCCGTTCGCCAACGTCGACGAATTGGTCAAGCCGGCGCCGATGACCATTGCAGTGGTCATGATCAACACCGACTGGGCCAAGAAAAACCCCGACGTCGCGCGCAACTATTTTGTCGCCTATCTGCGCGCCGTGCGCGACTATTGCCAAGCCTATCACGACGGCCCCAATCGCAAGGAGTTCATCGACATGCTGGCCCGCACCGGCGCCGAGCGCCGACCGCAGATACTCAACGATCAGAAGGCGTGGCCGGCGCGCGATCCGAACGGCAAGATCAACATCGCCAGCATGCTGGACATGCAGGACTGGTACGTCGCGAACAAAATGTCGAGCGCGAGGTTCCCGGCGGACCGCCTGGTCGATTCGGCCTTCGCCGACAATGCCGCCAAAACGCTTGGCCCGTTCGTCTTGGAGAATAAGACGAGCACGATTCCCGGGTGCCGGTAACCGCTTTTCGCCTCTCCCGTTCCGGGAGAGGACAGATCGCGCGACGCGCGATCAGGTGAGGGCCCAACGCTCGCAAACGGACTGGCCCTCACCGGCGCGCCTGGGCGCGCCACGCCTCTCCCGTTCCGGAAGAGGCAAAAGGTTTTAACCGGTCTTGCGCGCGGCTACGTTGGCGTTCCACCACGGACAGACGTCGCTGGCGCGCGAATAGTTGCCGTCCATCACATTGACCGGGACGCGGCCGCCGGCTTCAGCAACGCCGATGCGCAGGTTGCGCGCCTCCTCGCGGCCCTCGGGCGGCAGCCACATGCGGTCGTGGCCCCACAGGCTCGGGCCTTCGGTACGCTCATGCGGCGTCCAGTTCTCGGTGTTGATGGTGCGGCCGCCCCAGCCGTACTCGACCAGGAATTTAGACGGCGACCAGGAATAGAACGAGGTGACGTGGTCGTTGACATGACGGCCGAGCGTGGTGCCGATCAGCTCCGGCTTACGCAGCGCGAGATCGTAGGCCTGCCCGACGTCGTCGAGGTAGCAGACCTCGAACATCAGATGATGGATGCCGTTCTTGCCGCTGTCGATGAAGGCGAGGCTGTGGTGCCGCGCGTTGATGTGGAAGAAGTAGGCCTTGAACGGCTTAAGGATATAATCGCTCGGCTTGAAGTTGAGGATCTCGGTATAGAATGGCACGACCTCATCGAGCCGTTCCGCCGTGAGCACGGCATGGCCCATGCCAAGCGGGCCGGTACGGAAACCGGAGATCGAGCGTCCCGGCTTGAACGGGTCGGTCACGGTCTCGGCGCCGTGGAACGCTTCGAGCCGATTGCCGATCGGGTCGGAGAACACGATCAAGTCCTTGACGCGGCGCTCGTCGGCCAGCGTCCGAGAGCCGCGCGCGATCCTGATGCTGTTGTTTTCCAGATGTGCCGCCAGGGCGTCGAGCGCGGCAGCGCCCGCGACCTCCCAGCCGTAGAATGACGGACCCTCGTCCGCGTCGGTATGAACGATCACACGCTGCTTGCGGTCGTCCATGCGCAACGCCAGCGTGCCGCGGCTGTGGTCGACCATCTGCATGCCGAGGAAGCCGGTGCCATAGGCCGCCCAATCGTCGAGATTCTTGGTGCGGATGCCGACGTAGCCCAAAGCTTTGAGTTCCATTGCGGTTATCTTTCGGCGCGCCCCGCGCTCTTGATGATGACATATCATATGGGGGTGAGAGCGTAAAATTGCCGGTGGAGCCCCACTTTGCGCCCGCGCCGCGCTCGATGCGGCGCCGCCCGTCACCCGCGCCTCGAGCGGCTGTTTCGGGAGCCTTCCGTGCTCGATCCCAAAAGCGAACCGTGACGCGTTCGCTTCATATCGAAAAATTGCATCGCACTCACGCCGTCGAGCAATTCACCTGCGGGCAACCGGAGCTGGATCGCTTCCTCATCCGTCACGCGCTGCAAGCCCAACAGGCCAACTCGTCGCAAACCTACGTGGCCGTGACCGACGGCGAGGTAGGCGGCTTCTATACGATCGTCGCGGGCGAGGCTTCGCACGCGCAAGCGGCTGAGCGCGTCGTCAAAGGCATGCCACGCCATCCGATCCCGCTCTTGATGCTCGCGCACCTTGCTGTTCATACCAAGGCGTGGGGCGCGGCCTCGGTGCCGGACTGCTGCTCGATGCGCTCGGGCGCAACCTTCAAGTTGCCGATATGATCGGCGTGCGCGCCCTTGCGGTTCATGCCAAGGACGAACGAGCTATCGCATTCTACCGGCACCTCGGCTTCACGCCGTCCCCGACCGAACACACGGCACCTGTTCATGATCATCAAGAATATCCGGGCCGCGGCGGGATAGATTTAGAGTGCCGGCGCGGGCAGCCCGTAGCGATGGATTTCCGCTTCGCTCTACCCATCCTACGGGCGCTTTATCGATCCGTCGCAATTCCTAGTCGCGATCATGATCCTTCTTGATGATGACAGTCTTGTCCCGATCGCCGTCACGATCCTTCTTGATTATCGTGGTGCGATGATCGCGATCGCGATCCCGGTCGTGGTCAGAGCCGACCGTTACGCCGCCGGGTCCGACACCAACACCGATGTCTTCTGCTCCGGCAGGCAATACGCTGCCGCACACGCCCGTAGCAGCGGCGGCAACGACTATCAATGCAAACCGACTAATCATGAACGTCTCCTTTCAGGGTAAAAGCACTGGAAAGGTAATACCTCGCGCTTAGAGTTGTTCCGGCGTCGGCCCGGCTCGGTCTTGGGGCGGATCGATGTCGGTAAATGTTTGCCGCGTGTTCGCTGTCGAAGGCGGCGAAACTCCACGGGCCATTATCGGTAGCGCGTTGCGGAACCGATGAGGGCCCGGCACGTTGAAGGCGGCATGAGCCAGAAGTTCTATGACGTAGACCAGCCCGAAGCTGTCGAGAAGCTGTTGATACCGACAGAGACGGCGCTGGTGCCTCTTTTCGCCGCCGTTCTCTTTCTTGTCGCGTTCTGGGAGCTTCCAAAGTTCTTGAATGAACCTATTGTCATGCACGTCACGGTGGCTGCGCGATAAAAAAGCCCCTGCGGACCCAACGGACAGATATTCCCAAAGCCGATATTTGAGCCCGCTGCGCTTGGCGGCAATGCCCAAGGGACGATTCGCTCCCGGGACGAGGCGGCTGAATTTATACGCGCGTCCAGGAACGCGGCGGCCTGGCACCCGAAAAGTGGCTCTCATCGCGTAGCAGGGGTGGACACTGCGGCTCAGCAAAGGCGGGGGGCCCAATGCGTTCCGGACCTGAGCGGACTGAGAAGGATGTCTGGCTAGGGCGTTGCGGTCTCAAGACCACTTGCATCTTCCCTCTTCTCCAGTTCTTTGCGCACTGCTGCCGCAGCATTTCCGACCTTGTCGACGGCGCGCTGGAGTTGTTCCCGCGTGACGCCAAGGTGCCTCGTCCAGTATTTGACCTCGCGCTCTTCGCCCATCGCGATCTTGCTGCGGTCGGGCGCAGCTTTTTTTATCAGACCATTCGTCATCAGAATCCCCGTCAGCAAGCTCGGCGACGTGGTACCTCCGGCATCGCCGCCGGGTGATCGTTCGCAAAACGGCAGCGGATGATTTTGGTTCCGCGAAACCGAGCCACTCGAACAGGACCGCTTTAGCCCTTGACCCCATCTAATCCGGCCCTACGCACCGTCACCGCTTTCGTAACATAACTCTTGACTGTCGTCCCCGTTTCAGTTACGATGCGAATCTCGCTCACGTCAAGGACACGATCCGGAGGGCATGCCGGGCCGCTGGAGCGAGGACGGTGCCCGCGGGCGGCCTTGCAAGCCGCTCCCGGGCGGCTTCGGGCATCAGCCCCCCGGCACTATGACCGGGGCGCGAGGTGCGTCGCTGCAACCGGGACCGGCGCCGGCGGGGACACCCCGCTGCCACTCAGCGCCGCGTCTTGGGAAGCCTGGCCTGAAGCTGAGCCTTTGGGATGCGTGAGTCCCTTTGGCGAGAGCCGCGGTGGAACGCCGACAGGCGAGCCCCCCTCCGTGCCTTCCTCGACCCTGGGGAAGGTTCGGAGGGGGGATGCCGCGCCCGCTGGCGCGGAGGACGGATCAACGCGCTTGTCGGCGTTCCGCTTCCTTGTCTTTTTGGCTTGCACAGCCTGATCGCGAAAGAGCCGGGCGCCACCCCCGCAACATCGCCAGCAAGCAGGTTTGCAAGCGCGTTCGTTGCGAAGACCGGACCGGCGAACAGCGAAACGTCATGCGCCCATTCGCCGTTCGCCAAAGCAAAGCTCGGGCGCCAAGGCGCGCCGCGAGAATGCGGGAGTGTGTCATGGAAAACGCCGATTGCCGCGTGCTCTCCGCCATGCTGAAGGCGGGAGTCAAGTTCGCGAGGGTGAGGGGGTGAGCAGCAAGCGGCGATGGACGGATGAGTTGGTTCCGGCTAAGCTCGCGCCGGACGAATGTCGTGCAGGTCGAGCCATGGACGTCGCACCGATGCATTCTGGCAACCTGCTCTCGTCTTCCTGCCGCGTATTGCTCGTCTTTCCGCGCTTTTTCGCCGACACATTCTGGAGCTTCAGGGTCACCTGTGAAGTCGTAGGCGTGCGCCATCCGGCGCCGCCGCTGGGGCTGATTACCGTTGCCGCCATGCTGCCGTCGACTTGGCAGGTACGGCTGATCGACTGCAATGTCGAGACGCTCACCGACGACGACATCGCCAAAGCCGACCTAGTCATGACCGGCGGCATGTTTCGTCAGCGGCCCGATGCTCTTGCGATCGTCGAGCGCTGCCGGGCCTGCGGCACGCCGGTCGCCGTGGGCGGGCCGGACGTCACCTCCTCGCCGGAATGCTTTCGCCGCGCCAATTTTTTGGTGCTAGGGGAAGCCGAGCCTGTGATGGCCCAGTTCATCGCCGCCTGGAATAATGGCGAGCGCGAAGGTGAGTTCTCGGCTGAGAAATTCACAGCTGACGTCACCGCGAGTCCACTGCCCCGATTCGATCTCCTCAACTTCCGTCACTATCTTTTTGTCAACGTGCAGTACTCTCGCGGCTGCCCATTTAATTGCGAGTTCTGCGACATCATCGAACTTTATGGTCGGGTGCCGCGAACCAAGACTATCGCGCAGGTGCTAGCCGAACTTGACCGGCTATATGCCCTCGGCTACCGCGGCCATGTCGACTTCGTCGACGACAACCTGGTCGGCAACAAGAAAGCGCTGCGGCAGTTCCTGCCAGCGCTCATCGCCTGGCAGAAGGCGCACGGATTTCCGTTCGAGTTCTCCACCGAAGCCTCCATCAACATTGCCGACGACGATCGGGTTCTGGCAATGCTGCGGAATGCGAATTTCTTCAGCCTGTTCATCGGCATAGAGAGCCCGGATACCGATACCCTTATAGCGGCGCGGAAGAAGCAGAACACCCGGCGCAATCTGGTCGCTAGCATTAACAAAATCTACGCCGCGGGCATCAGCGTGATGGCCGGCTTCATCCTCGGCTTCGATGGCGAGGGCAACCGCGTCGCGGAGGGCATCGTCGACTGCATCGAGGAAAGCGCGATCCCAGTTTCAATGGTCGGGCTCCTGAGCGCGCTTCCCAACACGCAGCTCACTCGCCGGCTTGCGAGCGAGAACCGGCTGGGCGAGTGGTACGATCGGCCATTTACCGACGGTTCCGGTGACCATTGCACCGACGGATTAAACTTTGCCACCGCGCGACCGCGGCGTGAGATTTTGGCGGACTATCTGACCGTGTTGGAGCGGATCTATACGCCTGAGGCCTTTTTCGTGCGGGTGCGCGCGGTGGCGCGCCGGCTCCAAACCAAAGGATCAGTGCTTTCGCCGTCCGGCGGCGCCGCACGCGATATTTATCGCCTCACGCGCGTTCTGTGGGCGATGACGGTCCGGCAGCCTTCATTGGCGAGACACCTCTTGCACACGCTCGGGGACTGCGCTTGGCACAATGCGGGTGCATTGCGTAACGTGGTCAAGATGATGGCGCTTTATCTTCATCTCGGACCGTTCGCCGGCAAAGTCGCCGTCATCGTCCGTAAGCAAATAGACCAGCTCGATCGCGAGGGGCAAGCTTGGGGCGCCGCGCCGCCGGTCGAGATTGGTTCACAGCACGACCTAGACATCCAGCGTTTGCCGACGCCGTCGTTTTAGTTCTGTTTGGCTTGCCGCGCTCCGCGGGACGTAAGCAAAGCTCGGACGCCAAGGTGCGCCGCGCGAACGCGGGAGTGTGTCACGTAAAACGCCGATTGCCGCGTGCTCTCCGCCATGCTGAAGGCGCGGCTCACTCAAACCCCTCGAGGTCGCGGACGATCGCCGGATCGACCGGCCGGTCGAGGAACCGGCAGGCGAGCCGCGAATCGACCGCTTCGAAGACATCCATGCGATAACGGCCTGATGCGCGATGGGACTACTGGCCTTGATCGGAAGAATCTGGACCGGCGAGCCGCGGCGCGGGCGGCGCCAGGCTTTCCGCGCCGGCGATGCCCGGCAGGGCGGCGGACTCGGCGTTGTGAACACGGTAGAGCTGCGGCGCGGCGCGGTTGATATGCAACTGGAAAATATCCGGCCGATTGTAGTGACCGGCGAAATCGTGCCGCAGCTTCATCAGGATCCCGAGTTCCAGGTCGCAATCGGCGTAGAGGACGCCTTCCTCCGCGCCCATCGGCCCGGCGATGATCCGCGAATTGGGCGCGACGATCGCGCTGCCGCCGCAACAATCGGGATTGCGCAGGAACTTCTCGGCCTCCGAACTCGGCTCCAGCAGCTTCATCATCGGCTCGTCGACCGTGCCGCAGGCCGATACCACAAATGCCTTGCTCATCTGCGCGAACGCCTGCGAATCGACGGCGACGCGGTTGCGCATCGGATCGCCGCTGGTCGGAAAGTGGTTCGGCCAGCTCATGACATGGATGCGCGTTCCTTCCGCGGTGAGCGCGAACACCGCCAGCGGATTGGAATTCTCGCCGCAGATGAGGCCGCTCATCGGCCCGAAAGCGGTCTGGAACGCGCCGAAGGTGTCGCCGTACCCGCCGGTGTGCACGAGCCGCTCGCCGACCGTGGGCATGATTTTCTGATGTTTGCCGATCAGTGCACCGTCGGGGCCGATATAGAGCTGGGTGTTGAACAGGGTGCCGATCGTGTTCGGGATTTTTTCGCAGACGCCCATGATCACATAGGCGCCGGCATCGCGCGCCGCCGCGCTCAGCAACGCCGTCTCTGCGCCGGGGATTTCCACCGCGTTCTTGAACAGCGCGACCGACAGCCGGTTCGCGACCGCGCCCGTCGCCACATGGTGATGGTACCAGACCGGGTGCGCCGGAATGAATCCTTCCGGGAAGCCAATCACGCGCGCGCCGTTGGCCCCGGCTTCACGGATGGTGCCGTCGCGGAGTTGGTTGGAATTGAAGGTGGCGTAGTCTCCGGGGTGTTCAACCTCGAATCATCCGGCGTTGAAGCGTCGGATAGGAGACCACGCCATGACGAACATTACCACGAAGCCTGATTCTGTGCAGCCTGCGGCCGAGATGGCTGTTGATCTTTTCGACAATTGGTTTGACCCGGTTGAGACCGAGGTGCGGTCTCGGGCGCGAGGGTTCATCGAAGAGCTGATTTGCGGCGAGCTTGATGCTGTACTGGGCCGCCGGCGTTACGGGCGACGCCAGATGGCCGGCCGGGAAAGCAGAGCGGGCGTTGCGGGCCACCGCCATGGCAGCCGGACGCGGTCGCTGACTGGCACGTTCGGGCCGATCGAGATCGCGGTGCCACGCGCTCGGCTCGACGGCCCGGACGGCAAGACGACGGAATGGAAGAGCCAGGCGTTGCGGGCCTATCAGCGCCGCACGCTGGCCGCTGACGCGCTGATCGCGAGTACGTATCTCGCCGGCACCAACACGCGCCGGGTGCGCCGGGCGCTGGCGGCCTTGTTCGGCGGCGCGGTCGGCAAGGACACGGTGAGCCGGACGTGGCGCAAAGTGAAGGGCGACTGGGACGCCTGGAGCACCCGCTCGTTGGCCGCGGAGCCGATCGCGCGGCTTATTCTCGACGGCACCGTGGTTCGCGTCCGGCTCGATCGCAAGGCCACCTCTGTCTCACTGCTCGTCGTTCTCGGCGTGCGTGCGGACGGCCAGAAGGTGCTGCTCGCGATCAAAAGCATGGGCGGCGAGAGCGCCGAGGCTTGGCGCACCGTCCTGGACGACCTCATCAAGCGCGGGCTGCGACGGCCCGAGTTCCTCATTGCCGACGGCGCGCCCGGGCTCGACAAAGCGATGGCCGCCGTCTGGGACGGCGTGCCGGTCCAACGCTGCACCGTGCATAAGCATAGGAACCTTCTCGCCCATGCGCCCGAGCGCCTGCATGACGAGATCACGGCGGATTACAACGACACGATCTACGCGGCGACGCCTGAGGAGATCGAGGTCCGCCGCAAGGCTTTCATCCGCAAGTGGCGGCTCAAGCATCGCGCCGTCGCCGACAGCCTGGAGCAAGCGGGCGAACGCTTGTTCGCCTTCACCCGGCTGCCGCCAAGCCAATGGCGCAGTGTGCGAACCACCAATGCCATCGAGCGGTTGCACGAAGAGTTCAAGCGAAGGATCAAGACGCAGACCGTGCTGCCGTCGGCCGATACCGCCGCGATGTTGTTCTGGGCGCTGCTCGCCTCCGGTCAGATCAACATGCGCAAGGTCGATGGTTGGCAGACACTCGCCACCAAACCCATCGATCAGGTCCCCGGGCTTGACCCGGGGATTGATCTTGCCGCCTAAACCGATACCTTCATGTTACCGGAGATCGCGCCACACCAAATTCCAACCACATCCCGGACGGCACCCTCTTGCGCGCTCGGTCAGGTCTTTAATTTGGTTATTCTTTACTGCGACTTCTCCACGAAGAAAAACGATCTCACCATCCTTCTCGGTTAGACGCTTTTCCAGTTGCTCCACATACTCTGTCGCGACCGGTCGCGACAGGTCGTCCCCTGTCGGCGCTTCCTGTCGCTGCTTGGCGTGGCTTTCTTCCGGCACGACAGCTGTCGCGGCATGTCGCGGCATGTCGCGTCCGGTCGCGACAGGCCGTACCTCCTCGATATAGGCGATGTGCTTATCAACCGACGCTGGCGCGATCAGATACTTCTCGCCGAATTGCGTTTCGATCAGTCGGCATTCCAAGTGCCCCTTGGCGCAATAACGCTGAATGCTGCGCGGCGTGCGCGGCAGTCCGGCCTTTGAGTAGCGCGCCAGGGCGTCTTCAATGGTCAGGGTGAAATCGCTGTCGGGGCTTGTCGCGACCGGTCGCGACATGTCGTCGGTCATCGCTCCATGATAACCGGCATCGTCCCACCGCTCGCCGGTTATCCCCACAACAGAGAGCTGGGCGTATGGGCGTACCGCAACGAAACAAATGCCCGCCCATCCGCCAGCGCCGAGACCGGTTAAACGGGTAGCCGCGGGAGCGCCAGCATAGCGGGGCCGCAGGCGGGCGCGGGACCGACTATCCCCGGCGAGGTGCATACTGCAAGGCGCGAGGGATCGTCACCGTCCGGCCGAGATGCAGCTTCCGCAGCTCGGCAAGCAGAGCGCGTAGAGCCCGGCCCGGAGGGCGCGTCCAGTCTTTAGTGCTGATGCGATAACAGATCGTCGACCACGTACAACGTGAGCACCCGAAACGTCCTGGCGGCATCGGCGGGATCAGGCGACGCACCGCAACCGTCAACTCCGCGGTACTCGATCCTCCATTCAAACGCGAAGCCAGCAAAGATGAACACGCCGCCATCATGGTCACTGTCGGCAGCGAAGCTGTTGTAACGGGCCAGCACCGACAGGGCGCGACCGCGCAAGCGGTCGTCGAGATCATGGACGTTGCGGGTCATCTGCACGCGCCCGCCTTTGAACGTCGTGCGCAGCTGGTCATTGAGGGCGATGATTTTGTCGCGACGATCCATAGCGCACTAGCGGTCGAGGCTGAGTGGGGGATTGCCGACGCGCTGCCACGGTTCACTCAGGACATGGCCGGGACTGGCAGGCGCACGCTCCAGTGAGGTGAAGCTCGGGAAGGTCTTGAACAGGATGATCTTCGAACCGCGCCGGCCCGTCATGCGGTCAAGCAACTCCATCATGCTGTGCTGACGGGCTGCCGTGGTGGTGATGAAGGGGACAAAGAAGTTCGGAAAGCCAAAGTGCGAACGATGCAAGCCTTGCTCGGCGATGGCGAGGTAGGCGGCAAATTTCTTGGCGACCGATGAGCGTGCAGCGTCGGTGGCGTCGATCGGCTCGGTGGCGCAATCGGCTTCAATGCCGGGGAAAAATAGGTAACTCGGCTTGCCGTCGATCTGGCGCTCCAGGCCAAAGGGCTGCGCGTCGGCGTACACATCATCGTGTCGCTGTTCGCCGCGATAGGTGTAGGTGACGGCAATAGCGGTTGGCGCCGACGACTGCCGGGTCGCAAGCGGCGTGCGCTCATGCGCCAGAATCTCCGGCCAAGTAATGAGCCGGACAGCGCGGTTGGCTTTGATGCCAAGCTCGATCGAAGCCGTGATCTGTGCCACCATCAGCTCATGGGCAAAGTTGTGATGGAGGCTTTTGGACAGAAACGGCAGGCCGCGTTCCTGCAAAACTTGTGAGCCGCGCTGGTCGAGCTGATAGATCAGCGGGCGGTAATTGGCCGCAGCGTTCTGGCGTTGCTGATGCGGCCGGGACAGATAAAGGTTCGGCTTACGCGACAGCAGGCTAAGCCGGTGCAACAGCGCCTTGGCATTGCCGCCGACAAACGCGTGAATGGTGTCGCTCGGCAGATAGCGATAGCGCACCAGCAAGCTGAAAATCGCGATGTCGCGGTCGGTGGGATAGATGGCCCGCGGCGTCCCGGCCTGGCTCGGCACCGGGTCGCGAGACCATCGTGAATTGCGGGTTCGTTGCGGATGTGCCGTTTCCATAGGCTCGCCATAAGGTCGCGGCTGCTGCCAGTAAACGGCCGCTATCGGCGAGGATGGGGAAGCAGCGGCTGCGAGGAATTACGGCGGCGAACCAAAATAAATTTGCTCCGGCCTCGCTTCGACGCGTCGCGCCTGTTCACCAGTTGGAAGCGGGTTCGCCGGGATCGGCTGTTGGTGGTGGCGCCGCGGCCGGAACCGGAACCGGTGTTGGGTCCGACGCGGGCGCTGCGCCGCTATCGGACGCCGGAGCGGGCGGTTCAGTAATGGTTGTGCGCGCCGTTATTTGCCGTGCCGGCTTCGGCAGGGGGAGTGAGGGCAGCGTTGAGAAATCGGTCTGCTCCACATCGAGAATGAGGCCAGTCGCGGAGAAGTCGCGGATATACGCGGCGAATTGCCCGCGTTTGAGGGCGCGTAATTGGTCGATGTCGGTGCGCAAGGTGCGCGTCAATTTCGGCGCCTCCTCGTCCGGATTGGCAAAGCGGATGGCGCAGTTCTGTACGGCGCTTAACACCTTGTCCGAGAGTTGCACCATCTCCTGATGCGCCAGGATCAGGGCAATCTTCTGCGCCCTGCATTCATGCAAAACGGTCGTGATCTTTTCATCGCGGGCAATGACGCTGTGGGCTTCGTCGATATAGAAGTAGACCGGCCGTTTGGTACTGGCCGCCCGAAAACTCCGTTGCTGGGCGGCAGCGAGGACTTGGGCGATAAAAAATCGTCCGAAAAACTCGGCGGCTTGGTCGCCAAGTTTGCCCTTTGAATTGTCGATGATGATGATCTTGCCGTTGTCCATCGCCTCGCCGATGTGGAACGTCGTGAACGGCGCCAGCAGCATTTCCTTCATCACATCGTTATCGAGCAGCAGGCGCAGCCGTTGCAGCACCTCCTGCCGGCGATGCTTGATGTTGTCGGTATCAAATTCTTTGGCAAAGAAATCGCGCAAGTCAGCCGGCAGGCTTTGAATTTGCTGCGGATACGCCTTCACGCCATTGGCCAAAATATCGCGGAAGGTTTCCAAGGTCGGCTGCTGAAAACTAGAAACCAGCGCCCGAAGCACGGCGCGTAGCAGCATCGATTGGGTACCGGTCAGCTTGAATTCGAGCAATGAAGAAAACAGATATTCCAGATTATCGACGGCCTTGTTGATGTCCTGGTGTGGAATATCCAGCGGATTGAGGCCCACCGGATTATCGGGGCCGACAACGACAAGGCGGTCGCGGATGGAGGCCAGCCGCAAGAACGGTTCAATGAGGTCGCCTTTACTGTCCATCAAAATGATCGAAGCGTCCTGCTCGATATCCTGCGCGACTAGGGAGTGCAGCAGGGTGGTCTTGCCGCGCCCCTGTGGCGCCAGCACCCACATGCCGGCGAAGCGGGTTTCGTCCGGCAGATGGATCGGCACTGAGACCCGTCGAAACACGCTAAACGGCGTGCGGGCAAAGTATTGGTAGAACGGAAAACCCTCGTCTTCGGATTCGTTCGTTTCGATCTGGTGGCGCAAATCCTCGAACAGCCGACGGTCTTTGAGTTCCTGATCGAAGAATATCCCGATCAGGTCCTTGGTCGCTTCGTCCTCGTTTGCGATCTGCAATCGCGCAGACAGCTTTGACGGCAAATCGTCGGGGGAGGGGCTCAGCGCATAGCGCGGAAAATATTTGCGAAGCGTGAGATAGGCTTGGCCGAGCGCGCCATAGAAGGTATCGGTATTCGATACGTCGGAGACTTTGCGCTGCCACGCCTCCAATTGGTCGTAGTACCGCGACAGCGTGATGCGGTCGTTGGTGACCGGTTGGCGCGGCGGCTGGTAAAACGATTCCTGGGTGTAGAGCTGGATCGCGAGCTGGTTGAACGCCTCGCTGAGCGGCTCGCAAGAGTATAGATCGGTGTCTTCCTCGATCCGGTTCAGCAGCGTCCGGTCGCTGATGCCTGTTGAAAATTGCTCAGGGGTCAGATAGTCGGCGCGCTCTTTCACGGTATCCGGCACATGGTCGGGGCCGCGGAGCTTTTGCAGCTTGTGATAGCGATAGGCAAAGAACGCCGCGACAGCAATAACCGCGAACGGCAACACGACGATCGCCGCAAACAGGATCAGCGTTACCGCAAGAACGAACCCGACGGCCAGAACAACGAGAAGGGAAATCGGGTCGGAAAAAAGGCCTTTGTTGCTCATAGCTGGTAGGTATTCTTTTCAGGAACGACGATGTTGTCGCGCAGCCGCTGCGCTAGAATTCCAAGCGCCTCGCGGACCTCATGTTCGAAACTGCGCGCCTCATCCAAAGTGAAGGCGTGGCACTCAAAGTGCGGGTTATCCATCAGCCGCCGCAGCGAGAGCCGCTGTTCGGGATTGGCCTCGCGCTTGTTTGCCGAGCGGTCGCGTAACTTGCCGAAGATGAACAGACCGAGCCCAATGAAAAACAGCAGCATGCCAAGCGGGCCTGCGGAATTTGAATGCGCTAAAGACCCAACGCAGGAGTAAGGCAGACCGATCAGCGCGAGGATCAAGCCCCCGCCGCGCATGACCATTGAGAGGAAGTCGCCGGCCGCGCGTCGGCGGCGCGGTTGCAGCGGGCACATCGACGTAGATGTCGTATAGGCCGCGTTCCTGAGCGACGGTGCGTTCCTCAGTTGTAAATTCGACCGTCCCGACCAGATAATATTCTTTCGAGCCCTTGAGCGTGCCGACAGCTTGCTCGCGATAATCCGTTGTCAGTTTCATGTTTCCCCCTCCCATAAAAAAGAGGGAGCAGGTTTCGAACCCTGCTCCCTCCGTCCCTATTTCTAGGAAGACTTGCCGTCGTCGTCGCTGCGCACCAGCCCATGGCGCTGAAGCCACGGTATGACCTCACCGAGTGGCCACACATTCCGCGACCGCTTGTACGCGCTAAGCTTCCGCGCCCGTGGAAACGGATCATCGGAATAGTTAGGGTCCATCAGCCGCGCCGTGTGAGTTCTTCCGTAAGGCCAGCCCATATCTTTCAGCCCACGCCAGTCCACAATCAGCCTGTCAGCCATTGCAAAGTCCTTCCGAGATTTAGGAAGGGTGCCTTGCAAGGGCCTTCCGGGTTTGACTCCGGTAGCCACCCGCTCTCGCGGGCACGGGAAAATAACAGGTTCTACCTGGGCGTGTGGAGTCCCAAATTCGACACTTGCTCAAGGCAGGTGGAAAAGTGCCCAGAAAAAATGGCGCACCATGGTCCACCGTGGCTTGCCGAACATTTGATGGGTACGGTCGTGGGTACCCCCATTTTCCACACTCGGGATTCCATTGTAGTGGCCGCTGGTTGGAAGAGCAGTTTGGATTCCCTCCACGGCGGTGCACCACGGTTGCCCGCCGCGCGTCCTCGTGCGTGTAAGATCAGCTACTTACGCGACTCTTATTTTCCGTCCGTTAAGTTCGGCTCTTCGGCCGGAATTGAACCGCCGCGGGAGTAGGCGGTTCGAGTTGGTGCCGAGCGGCTTAGTTGCCTCTACTGACTCATGTCCCGCTGTTGCGCACGTACATCAGCTCGAAACACGCTGCAGACATGTTGAGTGCTTTGCCGCAGCAAGAGGCTCTTGGGAAATCTGTTTGGAAGGTTTCTCGCGGTATCGCCTTGGCCCTAAAATTTAATTACCGATCCAAAGGACCGAGCGCATTGCGCAGCGGCTCGCTGGAAATCGTCATGAGACCGGCAAACGGCTGACTTAGCTCGAGGATCAGGAAGATCGAGGCTGACGCCGATAGCGCGAAAATGGCCAAGGCGATAACAGTGGTGGCGTTGCTATCGGCGAAAAGACTGAAGCTTGCAAATATGATGGCGAGCCAGGAAACCAGGACCACAAGGAATGGCATGGGAATTGTTCTCCCGGCCTCGGCGAACAACAGCAAGCGCGTTGTGGCCAGATTTTCTGCAGTGCTTATGGCTTTGGCTTGGAGTGAGCGTTGCGCATCGGTCTGTGGTGAAAGTTTCAGAATTTGGTCATAGAACAATAGCCCTGTTGCGTTCGCCTGAAACGGCTCCGCCGTTCTAGCATTAGAACGGTTCTCGCGCCAAATCCGATCGGCCATGTCGGACACCGTCCGACGCAGCAGATCGCGCGCTGAATCCGCCTCCGGACCATATTGCGCCAAGATACGATCGAGTACGACGATATTAGCGGTCAACTGCTGGACTTGAGTGGTCTGAGTATCATAGGTGCCGTTCGCCGAAGCGATCAGCAAACCGAGTACGAGGGCGGCGATGGTGCTAATGAGCCCCGTTCCCAGTCGCACGACGTCCTTGGTCGCTCCGCTCAGATGATGTTGCGGCAGCCTTTTGCGCAGAACCATGCCGAGTAGCGTCCCGCCAAGGACGCATGCGAACACGATGACAGACATCAACAGAGGATTCACCGCTCGATCCTCCGATCCTGGGCTAAGTCGCGCTTGCACCGTAACGCCATCGCCTATGAAGCCGCCGCCAAATACGTCTGTGCAGTTTCGCGTTGGCTATCGGTCGGACACTCGCAACGGAGGGCAGATCAATTGCATAATGAGCGCCCCTTTCTATGGCTCGCTCGTGCAGGCTCACGCTCTGGTCCCAGGAAAGCCTTACCCAAGCGCTCCACTTCCTGAACGTAACAGTACAGCGAAAACAGGCCCAACAGGTAACGGCGTACCGAAAGGCCGTAAGCTCGAATCCGGGTTTTTGGGTAATAAACAGGAAGCCAAAAACGGAAGTGGCGAATACGAAACTCATGCGAGCCAGAAACAAAGTGATGTGGCCGAGCGGGGCGTTGGTGACTTGCGGCAGCCGTGGGCGGACTCGATCAGAAATCCAATATCCGATCTGCATCAAGACGATCGACGAAAGTGCCCAGACCAAACGCTCAGGTCGTGACTCATGTGACGCCGGGGCAGCAAGGATTTGTTGATAAAGAGGAACGGCGTTCCAAAAGAGGATGAATGCGCCGATAGTTTGCATCCCGAACAGAGCGGGGAACCGCCATCGGAGGCCAGCGGTCAGCGCTGGGGCCGCAGGCGATGCGATCAAATTAATCTGGCTTTCTCATGGGCGCGAAACTCGGCGCACGATGCGGGTGACTGGACCGCGGATCAGCACATACGGGATGATCGCAAGAACGGTGCCGACCAGGAGCGCTTGCCCTGGAAAAATCCAGCGATGAACGATCAAAGCGAAGACAACGTCCAAAACAACCGCGATAATGAACACCTTGCCGATGTCCTTCCATGCATCTCGGAGAAGATCGCGGTAATCGCATGGATTAGTGAACACAGACCAAAGATAGGGAGCCCGCTTCTCACGGGCATCTTTTAATCCAGCTCGAACTGCGAAGATGGCCGCCACGGTGGGTTGGAAGATCAACCTCAGACTTAGCGGCCCGTCGGCGCGACCGATCAGCATCTCCCAGATAGCGATAGAATTCCTGAATTGTCACTCGTTCCTCGTCTGGGTTCGGGATTTCGCTATGACTTCCAGCTTGGCCAGCTGCGGAGAGCGGATCAAAATAGCGTCAGCTCCGCGCCTGAAAATAAGAGAATACAGTTGGTCTTTGCCAAGAACCCTGGCGAGTTCCCGATATGAGAAAAACGGTATCATTGCGATGAACAAAATCGAGTCCCGACGACCAACATTCCCCTCCAGCCCCCGCCGCCTATTGCAGGAATGCTCGCCGAGATTGTCTTGCCATGCCAGAGGCCAACAAGCGTTTCCTCGACGATGTAGAAGCACATGAGCATCGACAGAACACGGCGGATTTATAGATGATCGGATAAACGAGCGGCTTGTGCTTTAGGTGCTTGCAACTTGTAAAAATTCCGCGATGAGAACGACCTTCGCCAATAGCCAGGCATTTATTAAGGCGAAACCTTGTGATAGATCAGGTTCTGTTCAGTTCACACAAGCGACCTGAAAACAGTAAAACACCGAATAACACCCAGAAATAAATGACGATCCAGATTAGTTGCTTCCCTCGTCGAGGGTCTTCTCAATGATGGGTCTCAGCGACTTTGTACATAAATTCGCCTTGCCGGCTGATTCACGGAACGCCGAGCGTATCCTTGAGTTTCACGACCGATCTTTTCTTCGCGCTTAGCATTCCATCCCAGCGACATTCACGCAACAGCCACCAATATTTTCCCTTCGACGACTTTGGCTGGGTAGGAGGCGACTCCGTATCCCGGGGAGGTCGTCAAGCTTCCGGTGGTGACGTTGTAGCGCCAGCCGTGCGCACGACAGGTGACGACGTTGCCGTTGAGTTGACCTGCGCCCAGTGACGATCCTTGGTGCTGGCAGGTGTCGTCCATTGCGTAGATGGTGCCCTCGACGTTGAACACTGCTACGCCTTTGCCTGCGACCGTGAAACTTGTGCCACTACCCGGTGGCACTTGGTCCAACGACGCGACCTCAACAAATTCCGCCATAGCCCTTCCTCATCTCAGTGCGATCGTCGCATTTCCTCTGCGAGGATCGGCACGCCCAGGTTACAGGCTTGCACGCCCTGAACGACGCACAGCTTGAGCACCTCCATGATCTCTTCCATGGTGGCGCCGGCCTTCAGCGCGCCCTTGATGTGGCGGCGTGTGCCGGGCGCGTACATGTGGGTGTAAGAGGCATCGAAGGCGATGCTCAGGAGTTCGATTTCCTTGGGCGACATTACACCGCTGCCGTACACCCCAGCGCCTGTTGCCATGAACTGATCGGTCCACACCGGGTCGAGCTCCAGGAACGGGTCCCAAGCCACATTCCATTGGCCGATCGCCTTAACTTTGTCACAGGCCGGGGTCGGCACCGCGCCTTTTTCGGTCGGCTTCACGCCCGCGGCCTTGGCTTCCTCAAGCAGGATCGGAGCACCTAGGCTGCATGAATGGATCGACATGACAGACGCGCATTTCAGCACGAGGAGAATTTCTTCGCGGCTCGCACCGGCCTTGAGCGCGGCGCGGATGTGGCGACGCGTGCCGTCGGGGTTGAGATTGGTGCACGCAGCGTTGAGACCAATAGCGACCAACTCGATGAACTTGCGCGGCAGGACACCGGCAGTCCATGGGTTCGTTGTCATTTTCGCGCAGGTTGCGGCCCAGACAGGGTCCCATTCGCTCAGCGTGACCAAGGCCGCGTCCCAAGGCCGGTTTCCCGCTGCTTGATCGATCACCGACATCTCGCTTGCCTCCCGGTTGCTCGCCACAGCGTTATCTCTCTCTGACAGGGACGATGGTCCTGCGCCCACGCTGAGCACAGGACCACGACAGGTATTGGCTACTCTGCCGCCCGCATTGGCTCATCAGGTGCGTGCCATATCGGATGCATGCACGATGAAAACGCGGGCGCAGCGAGATGCCCATCGGTATCCTTAACGATAAAGCCCAGTTGACCGTCCTTGCGGTTTGGCGGCAAGCCGAGGTTCGCCAGCGTTTCGTCGACGCTGTCGTACCAGACTCCAATCTTGAGAATTTGTCGCGCCTCATCGCCGGTCGCCACCTTACGTTCGAGCAACTTCGCCATCTGCACGACCTGTTCGACCTGCTCCACCGAGGTCATGCGCACGCCCTTTCTGCGCCAGAGATTATCTTCGATGCCGACCCGGACGTGAATCCCGAGAGCAGTTCCCAAGGCGCAAAACGTCGGTACCGTTCGCCACAAAGATTCGATCGAAGGGACCGAGCCGTGGGGCGACCGGCGCACGTATTCCATGAAGTCAAAGGGGTTGCGGCCAGCTCCCCCGCCGCCGCCAATCGCCACCAAGTTGTGGTTCAATGGCCCCATATAGACGCCGTGGCGGATAAGGTTCTCGATCTCCTCCAGTTGGTGGATATGCCCAAGCTGAAAGTAAGGCTGGATTTTATGTTGGCGGAGGCGCTTGAGGTGCTCGATATAAAACTCCGGAGTCGCGTCGGCCACCATATTTTGATAGGCCTTCTGCATCGCGGGGTTTTCGAGCTGCGTTCCCTTCACGTCGTCCGGTGTGGTGAGTGGCAGAATATTCATCTGGGTTGAGCCAATCACGACCGTGATCTGATCCGGCTTAGGATCGATTTCAGCCAGCATGTGTCGCGTGTCATAGCCCTGCCAGTGCGCCTCTTTGCCTGGCTCCGGCGCGAACGAAATCGAGCCGCCCACTTGGAGGACCATTTTCGGCACCGCCTGCCGCAGACGCCCGATAAAGTCGGCGTACTCCTCGAAGTTCTTGGAGACGTGGCCGGTCTTGGGATCGCGGACGTGGACGTGCAGAAGCGTGGCGCCAGCATTGTAGCAGTCCACTGCCTTTTGGACCTGAGCGTCCCAGGACACAGCGATGTCCTCGGGATAATCGCTCGGCATCCATTGCGGTCCAAATGGCGCCGCCGTGATGATGAGGGGAGCCTGATATTCGGGAAGCAGAAATCCTGTGTGAAGTACATGTCGAGTCTCCTGGTGTGAACTTGGGTTGAATTCTCGCCGTTCGTGGATCGATCGACGATTCAGGTCCGCCTTTGCCGTGCCACTCACCGTCTCGTCGTACGATGCAATCCTGTGATCAGTTCCGTCGCGCTCTGTCTTGCCAACTGAGCCATTACACTCCCTTGGATGAGCCAAAGGTTTTTCCCGCAAGTACCGCGTCGATCGCCGGAAGCAAATCCGTTGCAATCGAGCTCTTGAGAACGAAACCATCAGCCCCGGCTTCCAATATCGCGCGGCTTACGTTTGGTTCGCTGTAGACACCGAGAACGATCAAGTTCATCTCTGGAAATCGGCCGCGAAGCCTGCGCACCAGACCAAGCCCGTCTCCGCACGTCAGCGAGAAATCCACGACGACAGTGTCGAGTTTCATGTGCGTTGCGCTTTCACACAGTGAGGTTTCATCGGAGACCATCACGACCACGTCGAACTCCGTTTCGAGCAAGCCGCGGACGCCCTCCATCAGCCGGTGATGACGGTCCGCCAACAGCACGCAATGGGCGTCGTTTTTGCTCATTGCCCCTTTCGGGTCGGTCAGGAGGCGGCGGCACGCGATACCACTGCCGATGAAAAGCCTGGACAGCTTGACTGAAGAAGTGCTGGACGTGAGCTAGTAAAATTACTGGGTTTTGAGATGCGAAATTACTAGGTGCCAACCGTTACCTTTGGCCAAGTATCGCCAGCACTTATTGCTTAGGGCGAGCCCAGGTAGCGAAATGTTGTTTGATTCCACCAGTCACTATGGGTGGTTTCAAGGATCGCAACATTAAGCCTGCGTCTGAGCGGGCTGTCGCTTTGCAGCGCGAAGGCATATTCCTGAGGCTCGAATGTCGCATCGACCAACTCGAGCGAAGAAGAGAAGCTCTGCCGTATCAACCAGGCGAGCAGCGGTTTGTCATAGACGAATGCGTCGAGGGAGCGCTCTCGCAACGCGCTCAACCCTTCTCCGGGGCTGCCAAATCTCTGATACCGGACGTGCAATCGCGAGAGCGTGTCTTCAGTGGACGTTCCAGTCGTTGCTCCGACCCGCACGGAGGATAGGTCGGCGGTGCCATGCACCAACCCTTGCAAATGTTTGATGGTCAGAGCCGAGGTTACACCGGCCGTAAACACTGCGATCGTGACGATCGACGCTATCATCCACACAATCGCCACGATACGCCCCGGCAGGGTTCTCGGAGCCATGGTGCCCGTACCACGCTGCGTCATGGTTGTTGCTGACCACCAGACGCCGGAGCTTATCCCCTTGGCCACGCTACCACTGAAGTCTTCGTTATGACGCCGCTCGCATAGCCACACCACCAAGCCCACCGTTAGCGCCAGGCCGACGAGCGCCATCACCGCTTGGGCAAAGCCGAACGACGTTAGCGTATGGATGATCGGCTGCCAGCTGGCTTCGCCGCCTGCCGGAACGGCGATACCAAGTCCCGTCGCATAGAAAGGCTGGGTGAAATCCAGGCGTCGTTCGCGCTCTGCCGTGACGGTTATCGCCGAGACAGCGATGTCAATCCTTCCGTCAGTCACACCACCAATCAAATTGGTTACGCTGGTCTCCTCGACGAAGCGGTAGCGAAGGTGCAATTCGTCGGCGATCCGACGCCACAGGTCGATGCTAATTCCAGTCCAGCTGCCGTCGAGCGCTTTCATTGAGAACGGCGGCGCTTCCTTGGTCCAATCACCAATTCCTGGCGTGGTGTCTCTGCGGATGCGGCCGATTGCGCGCAGGCCGCTCGCATGAAAAGTGCAGCGAAGGTCAAAATTACCGCGACGAACGCTGAAATTGTTCCGGCATCCGCCATAAATAAATCGCGGCGGTTTGTAAGGATTGCGCGGTTGTAATCCGTTTCAACTCTCACGGTGCAAACCGAAATGCCCCCCGGTAAACTTACGGGACTCGGAGTTATCGCCGTCGCTGGAAGAAAGCGCCGGCGCCGCATTGCCGGGGCACAGCATTGCTATTGTCAAAAATTTCGCGCGCCCCGTCTCTCAGTCGGGCTTCATCTGAATTCCGAGCCTTGCGCGCTCGTCCTTAAAGATGACGGCGATCGCATCGATGATCCGGATTTCACGATGTTCTTTGCAGTACACAATCACTTCGTGCTCGACTTCCTTACCTTTGCGAAAGTCGAGGAAGTGCTTATGCGCTAGGCCGTTATACCAGCCGCTGTACCAGGTCGTAAGCGCGTCGGCGTCTTCCTGGAACGTGTCGGCAAGTTGCGCACAGGTCAGGGTCTGCACGTCGATGTAACCGTTCTGATCGACGTAGGCGCTCAACGGAGTTTGCGCTCGTGCACAGGACATTCCGATCAGGGCAACCGCCGCCGAAGCGAATACAATATTACGCATGGTCAATCTTTCGGTCGCCACGGCACAATCCGGTCAGTCGCCATTGAATAGATAGTTCACTCCCGCCGTGAGCATCTGAATGGAACGACCACTGGAGCTGAACGTGTCACCGGCGAGAAATGGAGCGCCGGCGGGGACTGTGTAGCTTGCATTGCTCACGCCGATGTAGTCGTACTCGAGCTTCGTGGTCCAATGGTTCGTGATCGCATATTCGGCGCCCGCGCCCACCAGCCAGCCGCTGTTGTTGTTGTTACTTGAAATGGCAACCGAGGCACCGGTGCCGACGTTGGTGATTGCGAAATTGCCGGCGCCTACCCAAGCGCCGCCTGCCTTGCCATAGATCAGCAGATGATCGATGGCCCAGCCGAAGCGCGCGGCCAGCGTGGTTATCCATCGATCGTTGGAACTCACCCGTATCGTGCCCAGAGGCGTAGCGACGCCGGGGAACGAATTGCTGTTGTTCGCAGCCCAGTCGAAGTTCGCTTCGGCGCCGATGATAAAGCTACTGATCTGGTAGTTCGCACCGATTTGGCCGCCGCCGATGAAAACGCCGTTGCCGCTCGGATTACCGTAGTTCAACCCGAAAAGCGTGTCGTTGACGCCGCCCTGGTTCCAGCCGAAACCAAGATTGCCGCCGATATAGAATCCGGTCCAGCTGAAGACCGGGGCCGGGATGTAGGCCGCAGGTGCGCGCGGGGGCGGGGGAGACGGGGCTGGTGGAAGGTCGGCGGCGAATGCGCCGCTTACCGCAACAACAGACAAGGACGCCGCAAAAACAAAACGCTTCATTGATCCCTCCTAAAACGGGCACTGCCGCAAAGTGGAGCCCCCAAACTCGCCATGATTAATTCCGCGCGTGCAGCTTGAGCGACGAAGCGCCCAATACGACATTGATGGCAACCGAACCCTGCAATGAAAGCGGCTGCAGCGCGATGGTGCGCCCCGATCCGCCAACTAGCACGTTAGCGCCAGCACCCAGCCCGATGCCGAGATCTGCGGATGCACCGATATATTCGCCGGCCAGTGCACCGGCGGGCAGCCCAGCGGTCGGCGCGAACACCGCCCAGCCAAGAACGCTCCCGGCGCTGATGCCGAGGTCAAGACCGACCGTATTGATTGCGCCGTCGTAGCCTTCAGGCGGCAACGTTTGGTTGCCAGGTGCATAGCGGCAATCCATCGGCTGATGACCGATGATGATGAAGCCGATGCTTGGGTCAACGCGGCAGCCGAGCGTCCCGACCTGCACCCAATTCTGCGAAGTTTGCGCTACAGCCGGAATTGAAAGCGTCGCCACCAATGCGAGCGCTGCAACAATCAATCGGTACCACATGATCCCCGTCCCCTCCGACGATCGAAAGCGCGCAGAGGTTGAACGAAGAGGCGATAGACGTGACCTAGTAAAATTACTGGGTTTTAAGGTGCGAAATTACTGGGTGGCGACCGTTCACCGTCAAGCGAACACCGGTTTAAAGAGCCTGGTCATTTCGCTCAAATGCTCACAATTCCATGCTTGATTGCAAAATGGACGAGTTCGGCGCTGCTATGCAGACCGTGTGCGTCCATGATCTGGTACTTATGGAATTCGACGGTGCGGGCCGAAATCGCAAGCGCCTCGGCGATTTGTTTGGCTGATTGTCCCTCAGCGAGTAATTGGAGGATTTCGCGTTGGCGCGGGGTTATTGATTTGGCGAGTTCGACCGATCCTGTTTTTCCTTTTGGAACCGATTGCATTACTTCGCCCGCCAGCGCCGGCGAGATAAATGTCTTGCCTTTCAAGGCGGCGCGGATGGCCATGATCAATTCCGCAGGTGCCGAGTGTTTCAACACAAACCCCAACGCACCGGCCTGCAGCGCGCGCCGCGCATAGGCCGCGTTCTGATGCATGGACAGAAAGACAACCTTGACGTCCGGATTATCTTTCTTGAGCCGGCCCATTGCGTCGATGCCGTTGAGGTGCGGCATCGCAATGTCTGAGACGATGATGTCGGGGCGCAGCTTTTTGGCGGCTGCCACCATCGCGCGCCCATCCTCGACCATGCCCACCAACTCGAATTCGTCGGTAAGCAGGCTCTGCAGCCCTTCGCTGACCATGCGATGATCGTCAGCCAGTAACACGCGCGGACGAGTCAACCTGATCCTCCTTCAAAGGTACCCAAGCCAGGATTGTCGTGCCATGGCCGGGATCGCTCTCGATGTCTAGCAGCCCATGAAGCAGGTCAATGCGCTGGCGCATGCTGGCCAGACCTAGACTGGGTCGGTCACGGTGACGTCTCGGGTCAAAACCCTTGCCGTCGTCATGAACACCAAGCTGCAGCCCGCCGTTCAGCGACCGGACGGTCACCTGCACGGTATCGGCCTCGGCGTGCCGGGCGCTGTTCTGCAGCGCCTCCTGCGCGACGCGGAACAGACAGAGCGCGACGTCCCGTGGCGGTTCTTCGCGAAGTCCCTGGGCCTGCACCTCGACGCGAGCCGAGCCCAGCTCTGAGAGCCGTAGGCATTCCGATTTCAACGCTTCGATTAACCCAAGGTCTTCGATAATCGATGGGTGCAGGCGATAGGACAGCGCATGCACATCCTCACTCAGCCGTACGAGGCCTTCGCGCATCGTGCGCATCGCCTCGCCGCCGGCCGCACGCGGCAACACGTGCTCTTGGCGACCGGCGTCGATCGCCAGCAGCGCCAGGCGTTGTGTCACGTCATCGTGCAGCTCACGCGCAAGCCGAGAGCGTTCGTCTTCCTGCGCAGTGATGAGATGCCCGCTCAGCTCGCGCGCAGCTTCCTCGGCCCGCTGGCGCTGGGCATTCGCGCGGCTCAGGCGCCGTCGGTTCAGCAGCAGACCGATGATGAGGATCGCCTGGACGCAACAGAGCACGACCGCCGCAATGATATACCACTTGTATTGTTCGAGTGCCGTGGGCACGCGGAATTCCACAATGCTGCCGGGAGGCAAGCGTGCTTCGCTGATGCCCCAACGCTGCAACTCCCTCCAGTCGAACCGCGTCTTTCCAAATCCGATCGGCGGTGTCTTGATGGCGCTAGGCGCCTCGCCATTAAGGAGGCGAACGGCGACGTTGGCCGCCTGTCGGCTTACATCTGGGACGGCGACGAGCGGGCCACCGACGATTCCGTGGCCGAAATAGGCATCGACATAACTGAACATGGGCCCCTTGGCGACGGCGCCGAGGCTGGTCAACGCCGATAACTCTTCGTGCGAGACCCCGGCAGCATCTACCGACAGCAAACCAAAGAAGATCGCTGACCGTGGCGGAAGAGCCGCGGCGAACTTTACCATTTCGTCGAATGACAGAGTATTGAGCCACGTAAACGTAACGCGGTTTGTGAGCGGTTGGACCGCGTCGCGCATCTGTTCCAGCCAATATTTCTCGATCGGAGAATTGCCGATAACGACCGCGATGTTGTTGGTGTCGGGAAGCACCCGCAGAATGTTCTCAATCACCCCCGCGATATCGATTGTGATCGCGACTGCGGTGTCATTATTAGTTAGACCAGCAAGCGCAACACGTCGCTGTTCCACGGCTGTGTACAGCATGGGGGTCGACGGAAACAGTTGCTGCCGATATCGCTGGACGAACTCCGCGGCCGGCGCACCGATGGTGATGACCAGATCGAGTTGGTGGTCGGCGAAAAGGGCTCTAAGATAATTGGCGAACGGGCTGTCCGGTTGATCTCCGGCGAAACGCGCGGTCGCAAGCGAAGCCTCGTAGAGGTCTATCGGCTCCGGCGACTGCCGGAGTAACTCGGCGCGGATGTCTTTCGCATATTCGTTCCATGGGGCGAAATCGCGGCCAAACGAGTTAAGGATTAGCACGCGCTTTGGCTCCGAGGCCGCCGCACTGACGGTGGCGCAGAGCAGAAGGACGCAGCCAATCGCTATTCCGCGCCAAGGGGGCATTCTAAATCCGTCTATATCCGACAGAATGATGACGCTGAGCGCAGGCCGTGACAAGCACACGATCGCGTAGTCGCAACAGCTACGTCGAGCCCTCCGGCTTGACCTTCCTATTAACACTACTCGCACGCGCCGCCCCTGGGATCAAAGGCGCCTTCGCAACGGATCATTTGCCGGTGGCAAATGTATGAGAAGGCTCAGACTCAACCGATAGGAATTGCCGCCAGGAGCCTGATGCCAGCTCTACCTCCATAATAGCAAAATCGTCGAGGCGCCGCGAAATGCCGTGAAGGGTAGCAGCGACCGGCTCGCCCTGCCGGGTTGATACTATCACTCTCGGACTTCATGTGCCCCGCTCTGAGTTCGATGCGTCGACGGACTTTCGACTGCACCATTCGATGCGCCGGCGCTGCTCCTAACGGGCCGCCGTTTCGCGATTGAGCCCTGGTGGGCAGATTGATAGGATCACCAATCGGGCGGATGGGTATCGGGTGTTTTACAACAACTATGCAGTTGCGGCCGCGGCCGCGGCCGTTGCGCTGGCGATGTGCTGCGGCGCGTGCAGCGGCCGTCCGCAGCAGGGCGCACTGGTTCCGGTCTCGGAGACAGCGGTCGAGGGCACGTCCCTCGTTCCTGTGCTTATCGCGACCACACGTCAGCGTGCGGCCGGTGATCCCGGCGACATGTTCGACAGCACATCCGCCGATCAGCTGTCCTACGCCGCGGTTACGGTTTCGATCCCGCCCGACGATGCACGAAAGGTCGGCGCGATCCAGTGGCCCCTCGCGCTGCCGGGCGACCCGCGAAAGGACTTCGTTACAACGGCTTCGGATTACCTGGACAAGAAATCTTTCGCCACGGCACTATCAGCGGAAGCAAAGAACACCGGCCGCACCAAAGTTCTGATCTTTGTGCATGGGTTCAACAACCGCTTCGATGAGGCGCTCTATCGTTTCGCACAGATTGTTCACGATTTAAGAGCACCAGGTATTCCAGTCCTGTTTTCATGGCCGTCGCGCGGAGAGCTGTCGCTCCGTGCCTACCAGGAAGATTTCGAAAGCGCCGAGAAAGCTCGCGACGCCGTCGTGCAATTGTTCGGCGCGATTGCAGCCAATCCGAATGTCAAGGAAGTCAATGTCCTCTGTCATTCGATGGGATGTTCGCTCACCGTTCAAGCGTTGTGGTTGATTGCCGGCCGCAGCGGCAGGATCGGGAACAAGATTAAGAATGTCATGCTAGTCGCGCCCGACGTGCCTGCCGAAACGTTTCGAACTCAAGTCATGCGGCTTGGTATGCCAAAGCCGCGGCTTGCTGTGTTCGTCTCCCAAGACGATGCCGCGCTCAAACTGTCGCAATCCATTGCCGGTGGCGTGCCGCGGCTTGGCGGCATTAATCCCGACGAGGAGCCTTACCGCAGCGACTTTCAGCGCGCGGGCGTCGAGGTGTTCGACCTGACGGCGCTGCAAGGCGGCGCCCACTCGCGGGCGTTCGAGGACGTAACCTCGGTGATGGAGATGGTTGAGGCCCGGCTCGTCGGTGGCCAGCCGATGATGGAGGATAGACCGGCGCTGGCTGAGACCGGATCAACAACCGGCGGCGCTCATGCTTCAGTACGAAGCCGTTAGGATAGTTCGGAAATTGGCCGCGGCATCCACGGTTGTTCGACTTTCGACCCAGCTGTGATGTTTCGGCGGCGGATTTCGGCGATCATTTCTTTCAGGGTTTCCTTGGCACGGCCCAATTCTGGGGCGAGGATAGCGGCCGTCACGCCCGGGCGGTGCTGGTTTCGTTGCCACGGTCGCCGCTGCTGTTGCCCGGACCGGTGTGACAACCTCGAGTACGAGTGCGTGTTAATGGCGTTAATGTCGCCTTAAGAGTGATTCGTTGCTCGGCGCATCCAGAGCTATCGCCGTCTGATGTCTGCTTCAGCTCAAAAGCAGCCCGGAGAGCATGGTGCGTCACTGTGCGCCGCCGCTTACCGCCTCCCTTGTGGGTACCACTGTGGGTAGCCCCAATTTCCGAACTACGAATTGTTTTGTGACATCAGAGCGTTGTGAACTCAGTTGGGCTTCCTCCACGGGCACCACTCGGAAATGAACGGTCTGCCAATACCAGTGGCCGCGGCGGGCGCGCGTCCTCGTCACGCGAGATGGTGCGAATTGAATGCACCGTAATGGCGCCGCCTGATGCCGGATTTACGACAGGCACAAGTCCAACATGGGCCGACCGGCCGCATTGCATTCATGGATGCGACAGAATGATGGCAGATCAAGTGTCCGATCCAACACACTATGCGTGGATGAACGCCCGACTGATCAACACCAGCACCACGAGAAGCACGACGCCTAGCGAAAGGCTCCAGACGATTAATTTCTTTTCGATCGGCAGAAGCGGCTCATAGGCCATCTTCTGCATTTCTTCGGCGAACTTAGGCTGCTGCTGTTCCATAACGGTTCCCCTTTTAGCTCATGAGCGGCGGTTTGACGCCGGCAAAGAAAACCAGCGAAATTATCAGCCCCACCCAGATAACGAATCCGAACAGGCACAGAAGATATACTGCGGCCAATCGGGCGATGCCCTCTTCCCAGAGTTTCCGGAAGTTGCTCATGACGCCGATGGTGAAGAACGTCAGCACGAAGAAAATACCACGGAAGGTATTGGCTTCGCCCATCGCCGCTTTGACTTTTGCCACCACCGGGGCAGACGCAGTGAGCGCCACCAGCAGGATGATGAGGAACGTTACGACATAGCCGATAACGAACTTCGGGAAACGCTGCCAAATCTCGCCGACTTTTGCCGTATCGCCCTTGCGCACGTCGATATGCCTGGTCCAGATCCAAGCGAGCACGAAAGCCCATACGCCAATAAAAATATCGATGAACACCTTCACCGTTGCGGCCGTACCTAGAATCCAGCCTGGCTGATATTTGATGCCCTGCGCGGCGGCCTTGGCGAGGATGAGCGCCTCGGTGATGCTGCCGCTCGCCACCGCCGCGCCGTCGGTCTTGACCGATAGCGCCATCCACGCACCCGCTGCTATCGGCTGTTGATCGAGGAAATAACTTGCGATGAATGGCAGAATAAGCAGTTCGACTACCGCAAAGATCACCACCAGCGACGACACCATGATCGGAACGATTGGCCGGGCGCGGATGGCGCCCCCGGTGGCGATTGCCGCCGACACACCGCACACGGAAATGCCGGACGCGAGCGGCGCCGCCCATTCACGACTGAATTTGAACCACACGCGCGCCACGTAATACACGACCGACCAGAATATCAGATAGGCGACGATGATGGACGCCAGACCGAGAAACATCAGCTGGGTCGCCAAGCCCAGCTTCTCCGCCGAGACGATTCCAAGGAAGCCGCCGAGAATGACAATGGCGATCTTGATATACAGCTCCGGCCGGATCGCTTCCTTCATCCATTCGGCCAGACCGGGCAGGAAATTGCCGATGATCAGACCGACGATCAGGGCAACGACAAAGCCGCCCTCGGACGTCAGTCGCAGCGACCAGCTCACGCCGAATTTCTGCATATCGGCCGGCGTGTTCACGGCCAGGCTGGCGTAGCTTCCCACGATCCAGCAAGCGTAGCTGAGCCAGAACACCACGGTGAAACCGAGGATGAAGCGACCGATATTGGCTTGCAGCGCCGCAGCGCCAGCCGTCATCAGCACCAGCAATCCGACGTAGGTGGCAACCAGCGAACCGACGCCGCCCAAACCGGCATAGGCGTTCGAAACGGGTGCCAGCGCCTTACTCAAATCCGTCCATACACCAGTGGTTACCACCCAACCGAGAATGTCCATGCCCCCGACCAAGCCGAGCGCAAGCACGAACACCAGAAGCCCAATGATAAGTGATAGCCAGTCTTCACTGAGGCCTTGGCTTTTACCGTTCATTGTATCCCCCCGGCTTTGCTGATTTAAGTGCCTCGGCAAGCCAGCAACCGCCCAGCCCGCTTGGCTACATTACAACATTAGCTTTCTATTTCCATGGTGCGGATCCGCCTCCGTAGGCGACACGGGACATTTGCTCGAGCTTTGGCGGCTACGACAAGACCGACGGCAATGCTGCGGTCGGCTCCGGCGGCATCGATTATCACTTCACGCGCGACACCATCGCGGGCTTCGCGTTGGCTGCATTGCGCGCCCGCGCCGCCTGGGCGGACGACCGCTGAGCTGGCCGGAAGAGTGCGGACGCACGGTGATCGCTCACCGCATCTGACTGGCGAGTGTTGGACCTCGCTCCCAATTTCTTGTGCATGCCGCAGCGATTGGGGAATATTTTGCCTTGTGTGCGTGGTACGCTTCTGTGCGAATCGGTTGCTGCCAGCGTTCGATCTTTCAACAAGGGAGCTACACCGTGGCAAAGAAAGCAAAGAAGGCAAAAAAGAAAACGAAGAAGAAAAAGTAATCTTGAGCTTCGGCTCGACGGGTGCCGCAAATCTAAATGCGGCGTCCCGGTTTGGCGGCTGGATGCAATCCAGCCGCCGTTTGCTCGCCAGCCGCCGTTTGCGTGGTGCGCAGGTGAATTTGGCATGGTGGCGGGTATCGCCGGCACCCGGATTTGTAGCTTGGCGCCTTATCCGATTGCGCCATGGCCACGTTGGCCGCCGAAAATCAAGCGCTACTCTTTCCAGTCCTTCGCCTGGGCCACGACAGCGGCGCGATCGAAGTCGTTGCACGCCGCAAGATATTTCGACGTGTAGGCGGCCGTCGCAGGTTCCGTGCCTTTCAGCGTGCCGACCTTGACAAAGTCGGTGTGCGTGTTCTGCCAATTCGCGGCAATGAAATCGCCGAGACGCGCACCCTCGGGCTGGCCCTGGAGCGACATTTCGAGGAAACGATCCATGATGTGGACGCTATCTTTGAGCGCGGTGGCATCGTCCAGGCTCGTCGATTTGGCATTCGGAAACTCTTTCCAGAAAGTGCGGATGGCGGCCGCCCTGTTGGTCATCGTAAAGACGAGGCCCTTGGTCATGGCGCGGCAGTAGCCCGCCACCGCTTTCGGGTTCGCGCTGGCGAACGCCGTCGTTGTCGCGAGGGTCGTTCCGACGAGGCCATCCTCAAGCGGAATGTTGACGATGCGCAGCTTGAGGCCGGTATTCTCGGCTGCGGCGAGCATCGCATCCCACATCACCAGCGCGTCGATCTTGCCGCTACGCAGCGCCGCGACCGCCGCAGGGCCGGCGCCGGTGGCAATCGCGGTGTACTGATCGGCCGTCACTCCGATTTCGGTTAGGTTCTGCTTCAAGGCCATGCCACCGCCGGCGCCAAACGAGGGTGCGCCGATAGTCTTGCCCTTGAGGTCTTTGAGGTCTCGGATCGGCGAATCGGGCAGCACAACGAGGAAAGTCCCGGCATTGCGCTTGAGGTTGAAGAACGAGACCAGATCGCCGCCCTGCTCTCGGACGGCCATGATCGCCTCGGCGGCAGTCGTGCCAACCTGAGCGTTGTTGGACTGTAGCACTTGCGCCGAGATCATGCCGGTTTGAGAGTTTTGTATGTCGACATCGAGCCCCTCGTCCTTGAAGTAACCAAGCTGCTTGGGCACGGCGTAGAGGAACACCTCCTCGCCGACGCCCATGACCGGGTGCATCTGCACCAGGGTGATTTTCCTGGGGGCTTGCGCGGCAGCGGCCGTGAGGCCGGCGCACGTCGCCGCGAGCGTCAGTGCAAGTGCGGCATGATAAGCATGATAAGAACGGGTGAGCATGGTACGGCCTCCGCGATCAAGTAACTGCATGTCACGCCCGCGCCGCTGCGTTTGCCCGCCGAGCCCAAAAGCAATAGCGGCGCTCAAGCAGGCCCACGGCGTAATTCATCAGAAAGCCGATTACGCCCAGCAGCAGGATGACTGCAAACAGCGGTGCGATCTCCAACGACTGATTGTATTGCATCAACAGCATGCCAAGACCGGCGCTGGCGCCGACAAACTCGCCGACCACCGCGCCGATGATCGACAGCACCGAGGCCACGCCGAGGCCGGCGAATAGAAACGGCAGGCAGCTCGGAATGATGATCTTCGACAGCAGGTGCCATTCGCTGGCGTTGCAGGAACGCGCCAGCTCGATGCGCTCCGGCTCGACCGACTGATAACCCGCCATCGTGTTCACCAGCACCGGGAAGAACGTGATGATGGCCGTGATGAGCACCTTGCCTTCGAGGCCGAAGCCGAACCACACCACCATGAGCGGCGCAAAAGCAACCTTGGGCAACGATTGAAAGCCGACGATGTAGGGATACCAACTTTTGCCGAGCAGCGGCCAATGGGACAGGACGAACCCGAGAAACGCGCCCGTCGCCGAACCGATCGCGAAACCGAGCAGCGCCTCCCAGACGGTGATTCCAGTGTGATACCAGTAGCCCGCTCGATCCCATGGCGCCCGGCTCAAACCGCGCACCAGGGCTTGCAGAACCTGCTCCGGCGCCGGCACCACATAGGACGGCGCGCCGAGCACGTCGCTGGCGAGCCACCAGCAAGCCACCAGCGCAACGAGGATCGCCGGCGAAATTGTGAGCTGCGGATAGCGCCGAAACAGGCTCGGCGGCGATTCGCGCGGCGCCACGCCCGCCGTCGCGGCGGGATGCAAGTCGGCAGCTTGCATCGTCATCAGAACATCCCTCCCTGCGCATCGAGCAGCGAGCGCAGATGCGCGGCATAGCGGCCGAAGCGGTCGGTGTTGATGACCGACAGATCGCGCGGACGCGGCAGATCGATCGACATGACATCGGCGATGGTGCCCGGCCGCGCCGTCATGGCGATGACCCGATCAGACAGGAAGATCGCTTCCGCAATCGAATGGGTGATGAAGAACACGGTCTTGCGGCTCCGGCTCCAGATCCGCACCAATTCCAGGTTCATCTGCTCGCGCGTCATGGCATCGAGCGCGCCGAACGGTTCGTCCATCAGCAGCAGGCGCGGGTCCTGCACCAGCGCCCGCACGATCGCGGCGCGCTGCTGCATGCCGCCCGAAAGCTCGTATGGATAGCGCCGCGCAAATTCGTGGAGCCCGACCATCTCCAGGAGGTCGAGTGCTTTCTGCTTGTGGCCTGATAGCGGCAGCTTGCGAAATTCGATCGGCAGCAGCACGTTCTCGAGCACCGTCCGCCACGGCAGCAAAACCGGCGACTGGAACACGACGGCGGCTTCGTTGCTGGGACCGCGCAGCGGCATGCCGTTCAATTCGACCGTCCCCGCCGTATAGGTCAGCAGGCCGGCCAATACCTTCAGCAGCGTCGACTTCCCGCATCCGCTCTGGCCGACGACCGAGACGAACTCGCCGTCATAAATCTCGAAGTCCAGATTCTTGAGCGCTGTCACCGCGCCGGCATCGGCGCTGGCATAGATCTTCGAAAGGCCGCGCGCGAGGATCAGCGGCGCGGCGCTGTCAGCGCTGGTTTCGAGAGAAGCGGCGGCGACGCTCACGTACTTCATGGCGGCATTTGCCGATCAACGGGCCAAGTCAGGCTGCGGCAGTCGGGTTGAAGCATACTGCATGCCATATGCCGGCGATACCGCTGCGGCAATCGATTCAACCTGAAACTCGCTCTAGTGCACCACGCCGGACGGCACCAGGCGGAACGACGCGATCTGCGGTGCGGTCTTGAAATATACGTGTTGCAGCTCGGTTGAATCCTTGAACTTGTTCTGCGCCAGCCGCCGGAAGATCACGCTGGTGGTCAGCGACGGCTGGTCGAACGGATAAGGATCGAGCGCGATCGTGTTGGATTCCAGCGGCGTGAGGGTCATGCCGACTCCGGCCGCCCCTGAATAAGTTGCCGGTACGGGTTCGATGCGATCCGGCTTGAGCGCCTCGGTGCTGCAAATGTAGAGCGACATCATGTCCCAGACTTGGAGCAAGGCGTAATTGATCGCGAGCGCCTTGGGATCGAGCTTCTCCGCCGCAGTCTTTTGCTTGGCCTCGCTGCGCGCGATGAATGCCGCGATGTCTGGCGGCAGCGTGCCGCGCTGGATCGCGGCCGGATGAGTGATGACGCCGTAACGGCCCTGCCATAGGCCGGTCCGGTGCTTGGTGATCATCAGCCCCGCATAGGGATCGATGCCGCTGAGCCAATCGCCGGCCCATTCGAACGCGTCGAGTTGCGACCGGTCGTTGGGCACCTCGCGGTAGTTCGGCGTCTTGCCGGTTTCCGAGTTGAGCTGCGGGCCGGTCTCGTAGCGAATCCAGCCGCGGTCGTGAAACATGGCGGCGCGCACCAGCGACTCGTAAGGCCGCGGCTTCTCGAACTTGTCATTGCCCCAGTGCGCGGCGAACAGGCCGGATAGTTGGGCGTGATCGTTCTGGGTAATCATGACGATCGAGCCGTCGGATTCGTAGCGGACAATCATGGCTTCTCTCAATGGGCCGTCAGGCGAAGCACGCGGCGGTCCGGCTTATTGCGCTTGACGCAGCTCCGGGCGCGCGCGCAGCCGGGCGTTGTTGAGCAGATAGATGATGAAGCACACCACCGCCCCCGCGGCAAAGGGCAGCGCCGACCACATGTACAATTGCGAAACGGGCAGGCCGATTAACAGCGAGCCAACGACCGGGCCGATGATCGCGCCGAGCCGTCCGATGCCGAGTTGCCAGCCCGATCCGTTGGCGCGCAGCGAGGTCGGGTAGATCATCGCGCCGACAACATTGATGCCGGACTGGATGCCGAGCACGATGGCGCCGGCGAAGAAGGTCGCCGTCAGCAGCGCGGCCGTCGAGGTCAGCCCCGCAAATCCGATCGAGCCCACGATCGGGACGGCGATCACAAACAGGATGGCGATAGCCAGGAAGCGCTGCCGCTGCAGCCACCAGCATAAGACGAGTGCGCCGACCGTGCCGCCGACCTGCAGCGCCGCGCCGGCGAGCGCCGCGGTCTGCGGGGGCAGCTTGGCGGCGGTCATCAGCGTCGGCGTCCAACTGATGAGGAAGAAGTAACCCATCAGGTTGAGGGCGAACATCACCCACGTCAGCGGCGTGATCGCGGCCAACCCGTTACCGAACAGATAGAGTGGATTCGAGCTCGGCGACTGCCTTTCGTCTTCGATCACGAACCGGGCATTGGGCGGCACTTGGAAATCGGGGCGGATCGCCGCGATGAGCTGTTCCATTTTCCGCCGCTGACTTTCATGCAGGGCCATGAATTTGATCGATTCCGGCAAGCCGAACATGCCGGCAAGCGCGAGGACCACGGGAACGACGCCGCCGATCTTGAACAGAATAGGCCAGCCATATTGCGGCACGAATGCCGCGCTGGCGAAGCCGGCGAGCGCCCCGCCGAGGGGCACCAGGCCCACGGCGATGATCGCCAGCGTCGCGCGCAGGTTACGCGGCGCCGATTCGGCGTTGATGGCCACGATGTTCGGGATCACGCCGCCGATGCCAAGCCCGGCAAAAAAGCGAAGCCAGAACAACTCTTGGATGTCGGTCGAATAGGCGGCGACGAAAGTCAGCACGCCGAACAGGAGATTGGCGGAAATCAGCGCAGTCTTGCGGCCGTAGCGATCGCCGATCCAGCCGAAGATCTGCGAACCGAAGAGCACGCCGAAGTTGCTGGCGCTGAGCAGAAGGCCCAATTCTTTCGGCGTCACGTGCCATTCGCGGATCAGGTGCGGCGCGGCGAATGCGATGGCGCCGATGTCGTAGCCGTCGATCATCGCGAGCAGGGCGGACCAGACGATGAGCTTGATCTGGAATGAACCGACGCCGTGCTCGTCAAGGAAATGTGATACCTGAATCTCCGGTTCGCCGGCCATCCTCTCCCCCGCAAGGATATTGCTTGTGGTCAGCGTATGGCACCCGCCGCGCAAAGGAAAGCAGCATTTCCCGCGCTACAATTAGGTTCGTTCGCAAGCAGTGCGTAGGTGTGCGCATTTATCGGCGGCGCCGCATCACGTGCCGGGGCGATGTTTACAAGGTCACGACGGCGCAGATCTACTCTTGCGTAGCCGGTAGATCATGAAGATGAACATCAATTTGAACAAGATCGTCCGCATCGGGGGTTCGCTATTTTTGTGTCAATTGCGATACGTCAAATTAACCGAGAATGTCCGGCTTTGGTTCCCCGATGGCAAGGGCTTCGATTTCAAACCCGGTGAGTATCAGTCTTCGTTCAGCGGTTTGCCGTCGCGTTCGCGCAGCGCGCGGAACACCGCCTCGGGCGTCAGCGGCATCTCCGTCAGGCGCACGCCGACCGCATCGTCGATGGCGTTGGCGATCGCCGGCGACAGGCACAGCGTCGCGGATTCGCCGACGCCCTTGGCGCCGAACGGCGCGTTGTGCTGATAGGCATCGATCGCCTCGTTCACCATCGACGCCGGCACGTCGGCGATGCCGGGAATCTTGTAGTCGGCGAGCGAGGCGTTGGTGACCTGGCCGCCGTCGAGATTCATCTTCTCGAACATGGTGAAGCCGAGCTGCATCAGCGCGGCGCCGGAGATCTGCGTCTCGACGATGCGCGGATTCACCGGCTTGCCGCAGTCGACGACGTTGACCAGCTTGGCGATGCGCACCCGGCCGGTCTCGGTGTCGACCTCGACCTCGGCGCCGGTGCCGGCGCACATCCAGAACGGCGTCACCTGGGGCGACAGGCCGGTATCGTGGTCGGGCGCGATATAGTCGGGCCGGTAGCCGCCGGTGCCGACGATGTTGCCGGCCTGCATGCCGTATTTCTTCTTGAACAGGGCCGGCGATCGGGGCGTTGCTGCCTTCCGGCTCGCCGACCTCGCGGCGCAGCGCGTCGATCTTGCCGCGCGCATCCTCGGCGGCGAGCCGCACCGCGTGGCCCATGTGGAACAGCGAGCGCGAGCCGAGCGTGCCCATGTCGTAGGGCGTCACGTCGGTGTCGCGCGCGACGACCCGCACCGACTCGGCCGGCATGTTGAGCACTTCGCCGACGATCTGCGCCATGGCGGTGTCGGAGCCTTGGCCCATGTCGACGGTCGAGATGTAGAGGATGGCGCTGCCGTCGGCGCCGACATTGAGGATCGCGACCGAAGCGGTCGGCGAGATCGCCGCCTTGAGCGCGATGGCGAGGCCGCGGCCGCGCTTGATCGTGCCGCTGCCGCGATCGAACGGCGCCTTCCAGCGCAGCCGGTCGGCGACGTGGTCGAGGATCGCCTCGAGCGGCGCATCCTTGAGGATGGTGCCGGTCGCCTGCGGCCGGCCTTCGCGCAGCATGTTCTTGCGGCGGAACTCCACCGGATCGATCTTGCAGCGCGCGCGCCATCATGTCGGTGTGGCTCTCGTAGGCCCAGGCGAGCTGCGGGATGCCGAAGCCGCGCAGCGCGCCGGCCGGCGTCATGTTGGTGTAGAGCGCGTAGGAGTCGATCCAGACATTGTCGATGTCGTAGGGGCCGGCGGCGGTGAAGCCGGATTTATGGGTGACGCGCGGGCCGACATCGGCATAGGCGCCGCCGTTCCAGAACACCTCGCATTTGCGCGCGGTGATGCGGCCGTTCTTGTCGACGCCGCTTTTGATGCGCAACGTGCTCGGATGCTTGGTGATCTGGTAGAACTGCTCCTCCATCGTCAGCGCGATCTTGACCGGACGGCGCACGATCATCGAGCACGCAGTCACCAGCGCTTCGAGCTTGATGTAGAGCTTGCGAGCCGTAGCCGCCGCCGAGATACGGCACCTTGATGCGGACGCGGTTTTCCGGCCAGCCGAGCAGCCGCGCGATCTCGGTGCGCACGAACGACGGCCCCTGCGAGCCGGTATAGATCGTGACGCTGGTCTCCTTGGCATCGGCGATCGAGGCGAACGGCTCGAACGGCGAGATGCAGGCATTTCTGGGTGCGGAATGTGTGCTCGAACACGTGCGCCGCTTCGGCGAAGGCCTTGTCGATGTCGCCGCGCCGCAGCTTGGCATTGAGCGCGAGATTGGTGTCGCGCTGCCCCTTGAGATGCTTGAGGTCGGCGAAGCGTGCCGGCCGGCTTAAGCTCGTCGTGCACATAGGCCGATGACGGTCATCGCCTCGACCTCGTCGTAGACCGCCGGCATCTCTTCGTACTCGGCGACGATGGCGTGGGTCGCGGCTTCGGCGACATGCGGATCGGCGGCCAGCACCACCGCGACCGGCTCGCCGACGAATCGCACCTTGTCCATCGCCAGGATCGGCTGGTCGTGGAAAGCCGGGCCGTAATAGGGCTCGGGGATCACCTTGCGGACGTCCTCGGCGGTGATGACGCGATAGACGCCGGGCATCTTCTTCGCCGCGCTGGTGTCGATCGACTTGATGCGGCCGTGCGCGACGGTGCTGCGGAAGATCTTGCCGTGCAGCATGCCGGGCAGCCGCATCAGATGCGTGTATTCGGCGCGGCCGGTGACCTTCTCGCGCGCTTCGAGCCGCGGCACCGAGCGGCCGATCTGGCCGCCCCCTATCGGGTTCGTCGACATTAGCGATTGGCTCCTTGCCGCTTCCGTGACGCCACGGCCATGACGGACGTTGGTCCGCGCGATCAGAGCGTATGGGCGCCGGAACGACCGTGCCGCTATCGCGTGCGTTGGATGCTCGTGGGCTGCAACGTCGCGCGATGGCCTCCAATATCGAAGATTATGCCCTGATCGGCGATTGCGAAACGGCCGCGTTGGTCGGACGCGACGGCTCGATCGACTGGCTGTGCTGGCCGCGTTTCGACAGCGGCGCCTGTTTCGCGGCGCTGGTCGGCTCGGCGGACAATGGCCGCTGGCTGCTGGGCGCCGGCCGATCCCGCGGCGCGCATCTCGCGGCGCTATCGCGACGACACCTTGATCCTCGAGACCGGATCGAAAGCCGCGACGGCGCGGCGACGGTCGTCGATTTCATGCCGCCGCGCGGCAAGGCCTCCGATGTGGTGCGGCTGGTCTGCGGCAAGCGCGGCCAAGTGGCGATGCGGACCGAATTGGTGATCCGCTTCGATTACGGCTCGCTGGTGCCATGGGTGACGCGGCTCGAAGACGGCGCCTTGCGCGCCATCGAAGGGCCCGATATGGCGGTGCTGCGGACGCCGGTGACGCTCAAGCGGCGATCATCTGAAAACGGTCGGCGTGTTCACCGTGGCGGCCGGCCAAACCATCCCATTCGTTTTGACCTATGGCGCCTCGCATCTCGCGCCGCCGGGTCCGATCGACCCGGCGCAAGCGCTTGTCGGACACCGAGACTTACTGGCGCGGCTGGTCCAGCCGCGCGCGGCCGGCGAGACAATATTCCGGCGCCGTGGCCCGCTCGCTGCTGACGTTGAAGGCGCTGACCGACCGGACAACCGGCGGCATCGTCGCTGCGGCCACGACGTCGCTGCCGGAGCGGCTCGGCGGCAAGCGTAATTGGGATTATCGATTTTGTTGGCTGCGCGACGCCACCTTTACGCTGCTCGCTCTGATGAATGCCGGCTACTACGAAGATGCCCGGGCGTGGCGGCAATGGCTGTTGCGGGCGGTGGCGGGCGATCCGGCCCGGGTGCAAATCATGTATGGGCTCATCGGCGAGCACCGTCTTCCAGAATGGGAAGTGCCGTGGCTCGGTGGCTACCAAGGCGCCGAGCCGGTTCGCGTCGGCAATGCCGCCGCCGAACAGCTGCAGATCGACGTCTACGGTGAACTCATGGATGCACTTCACCATGGCCGCCACGGCAAGCTCGGACGCCAACGAAGACGGCTGGGAGTTGCAGCAGGGTTTGCTCGAACATCTCGAGACCATCTGGCAAGAAGCCGATCACGGCATCTGGGAGGTGCGCGGCGATCGCCGGCAATTCACCAATTCCAAGGTCATGGCCTGGGTCGCGTTCGACCGCGCGGTGAAGAGCGTCGAGCAATTCCGCATGGACGGCCCGGTCGAGCGCTGGCGCGCGCTGCGCCGACGCCATCCACGACGAACGTCTGCCGCTACGGCTTCAACCCCGACCTCGGCGCCTTTGTGCAGAGTTACGGATCGAAGCATCTCGACGCCAGCGCGCTGCTTGATCCCGCTGGTCGGACTTCCTGCCGCCGCAGGACCCGCGCGTGCGGTCGACCGTCCAGGCCATCCAGCGGCATCTCGTCGTCGATGGTCTCGTCAGACGCTACGACAGCGAAGCCGGGACAGACGGTCTGCCGCCGGGCGAGGGCGTATTTTTGCCGTGCAGCTTCTGGCTCGCCGACAATCTGCTTTTGCTTGGCCGGCGCGAGGAAGCCAGCGCGCTGTTCGAGCGGCTGCTGTCGCTGCGCAACGACCTCGGTCTACTGTCCGAGGAATATGACGTTCGGTCCAAGCGACTGATCGGCAATTTTCCTCAGGCGCTGTCGCATATCGCGCTGGTCAACACCGGATATCAGCTGACCTCGCAAAACCGCCACAAGCGGCATCATGCTAAGCCCGCGAACGGCGAAAATCACGGTAGCTTCGGTTGATATGTCAGCGTATCGGCCGCCGTCTCGCTTTTCGCGCCCTGCAAGGCCGGCAATTCGCCCGCCGCTTCCAGCACCGGATAGGCGACGGAGCAGATGTGCGAATGAATGCGCTTGAGGTCGCGGAGAATGTCGAGATGGAGCGACGTCGTCTCCAGGCTTTCCGGCCGGCCCTCGCGCAAGCGGTCGAAATGCCGGTCGGCCGCTTCGAGCTCGGCTTTACGCAGTTCGGACTTCTCGCGCAAGCAACTTACGCGCCGCCTCGACATCGCCGGTCATGAATATGCCGAAGGCGAGCTGCAGGCTCTCGACGATGCGCTTATGGAAAGCCTCGATCTCGGCGGCGCCTTCCGGGGAGAATTGATAGCGCCGCTTGGTCTTCTTGGCTGCGAGCTCGCACAAATTCTTGTCGATGATGTCGCCGATGTGCTCGAGATTGATGGTGAACGACACGATCTCCATGGCGCGGCGGCCCTCGCGCTCGTCGAGGCTGTCGCGCGTCAGCTTGGTGATGTAGAGCTTGATCGCTTCGTCGAGCCGGTCGACGACATTGTCCATACGTGACACGTCGCCGGCGAGTTTGCGGTCGTTGCTCATCAGCGCGGTCATGACCTCGCGCAGCATGGCCTCGATGGTGTCGCCCATACGCAACGTCTCGCGCGCGGCGTTGGAGAGCGCGAGCGGCGGCGTTTCAAGCGCGGCTTCGTCGAGATACCGCGGCACCGATGGGTCCGCGATCCGCTTCTTTTCCGGCAGGATGCGCACCAACAGCCAAGCCACGGCGTCGAGCGGCGCGATGAAAATCGCGGCGAGTACGACATTGAACAACATATGGAATTCGGCCGTCATCTTGGCCGCGTCCGGCTGCCACGCCGTCAACTCCCGCGCGATCGGCTGCAGGAAAGGCAGCACGACAAGGATGCCGAGCGAGACGATTGATCAGGTTGCCCAAGGGCACGCGCCGGCTCGCCGGATCGCCGCGGATTCCGGCCTTCGACCAGCGGATTGATGGCGCTGCCCAGATTGGCGCCGAGCACCAGAGCCAAGGCGGCGGCGGGCGTGACGAACTGCGAATAGGCCAGCGACATCACCAAAAGCACGACAGCGACGCTCGAATGCGCCGCCCAGGTCGCGCCGCGGCGATGCACGACGCAGAGCACGGGATCGCCGGTCACGGCGGCGATGAGTGCCCGCGCCGCGGGCGCCTGCTCGGCCGGCGCCAGCGTGTCGAGCAGGATGTGCAAAGCGAGCAGCGTCAGGCCGAGCCCGATGGCGATGCGGCCGACCGCTTTGGTGAGAGCTGCCGCCCGCCGCAGCGGAAGATGACGAGGCCGATGACGAACAGCACCGGCGCGATCGCCGTGATATTGAAGGAGAACACCTGCACGATCAACGTCGTGCCGACATTGGCGCCGAGCATGATCGCGAGCGCGGGCACCAGGCCGACCATGCCGTCGGCGGCGAGTGAGGTGGTCATCAGCCCGGTCGCGGTACTGCTCTGCATCAGTCGCGGTCAGGACGAGACCGGCACCGAATGCCGTGAAGCGATTGCCGAGTGCCTTGCTGAGAAAGCGGCGCAGATCGGGGCCGAACGCGCGCAACACGCCGCTGAGCACCATGTGCAGGCCCCACAGCAGCAGCGCGACGCCACCCATCAGATCGAGCAGGACCAGCGTTCCCATCGTGCCTCAGCTCCGCCCTGTCAGACGCCGGTTGGCAGTTGCCGAAGAGTTACCCGGAGGATGTAGGACCATACATTGATCGAGACAATCCCAAGCCCAAGAGCGGGATCGCTGGCCTGAGCAACGGACGTCGCTCGCCATAGTGGTCCGATTCTAACATTCGCATCCGGTTTCGGCGGCCTCTCATGCGAATGTTAGAATCAAAGGGACCACTAGCGAGATATCAGTGCTAGTGGAGCTTTTGGATTTGACATTCGCTTCACGAGTTCGCTGCCAGGTGGGTAGCGAATGTCAAATCCGCTCCACTAGTGGTCTCGCGCTGAGGAGCGCCGATGAATTCGGTTCACCTTCATCACAGCATATCAATTGCTCGGAGTTGGATAAGATCGGCGCTTGGCATGGAAGAATTTCGAGCATTGGAGCTCGTCGACATAAGCCAGACATAAGCCCAGGGCCAATTGAGGTTTCTAGGCCTAAGGTTTACATTTCTCGGTATGAACGCCGTGCCTAACCAAGAGATCGTCAATGACACTGCGAAGCTGATCATGCATCGGCTTATTGCGCGCGCACTCGCACGCAATCCCCCCCTGGTTGAGCGGGCGAAGGCGTCGCATGCAAAGGCATCCGAGCGTTTCCCGGGCCGGTCGTTTGTCCACGACTGGAATCGCCTTCTGATTCTCCCCCTGCACGAACTGCGGTATCAGTTGACTAGTAGGGACAGCGCTATGGGTCGGTTGCGGCTTTCGTCTCCATTTGTCGTGGCCGACGGATTCGATTTTACGGAACCGGGAATCCGCCGGCGGATCTGGGCCGCCGCGCGGCGCCTCGCCGCGCGCGCCGCGCATCATGCGCGGCGACAGGAGGTCCTCCTTCCGCCGACCCTGGTCTGATGTCCACGGAGCGAGCGTTCCGGACCCTAGACGACCTGGAACGGACGGTCCGTGCGCTCGCGACCGAATTCAAGACGGATAAGGTTTTCATCATCGGTAGCCAAGCCATCCTGCTCAGCTGGCCGGCCGCGCCGACTGTCATGCGGAGTTCGCCTGAGATCGACGCATATCCTGGTAATGCCAAATTCTGGGAAGTCGAAGAGCGCAAGAAGGATCCGGATGCGGAGGCGTCCGAGCACATCAATGGCTTGTTCGGATACGGGTCGATCTTCCATCAGACGCATGGCTTCTATATCGACGGCGTCGACGACGCCACGGCTAGATTGCCGCCGGATTGGCAGAAGCGGGCCTTGGTTAAGTCGATCGACGTCGCGGGCAAGTCCGTGCTCGCGGTGGCTCCCTGCCCTGAGGATCTCATCGTATCGAAGTTGGCGCGATTGGGTCCGAAGGACAAGGAATTCGTCGAAACTTACAATGCCGCGCGCCCGCTCAATTCCAATGTGATCGAACAGCGCCTACGGGCGACCGACCTTGAGCCGGCTGTCGCCGAGCGAGCAGTGGCATATCTACGAAGTCTCGCGCGAAGACGCGACAGAGGTGAACTCGGCTCGAGCGCGAAGTGAAGAGAGGATCGTGAGTGCAACCCGAACCAAGTGCGGATCACGCATCACGGATCGAGCTCGGTGTCCCAATACAAATAATCGAGCCAGCTGTCGTGCAGGTAATTGGGCGGAAACAGCCGGCCGTTCCGGTGCAGGTGCTGCACCGTCGGCTGGAACGGCGTCTGCGATGGCCACATCCGGGACTCGTCCGTGGTCAAGTTGCCCTTGCGCAAGTTGCACGGCGAGCAGGCGGCGACCACGTTGCCCCAGGTGGTGTGGCCGCCGCGGGAGCGCGGCAGAAGGTGGTCGAAGGTGAGGTCATCGCGCGCGCCGCAATACTGGCACGAAAAACGGTCGCGCAGGAACACGTTGAACCGGGTAAAGGCCGGATGGGTCGACGGCTTCACGTAGGTCTTGAGCGATACCACGCTCGGCAGCTTCATCTCGAAGCTCGGGCTGCGCACGGCGCGGTCGTAATTGGCGACGGTGTTCACCCGCTCGAGGAAGACGGCCTTGATGGCGTCCTGCCACGACCACAGCGACAACGGGTAATAGCTCAGCGGGCGGAAGTCCGCATTGAGGACCAGCGCCGGGAAGCCCGATGGCGATACATGAGCGTTCAAGCCGACGCTCCTACCTCGACTCATGCCGCAGTGCGGCGATGACGCTAGTTTATAGGCAGGTGTGACAGGATTGTGAAGCCCGCTCGGGGGCTTACGCACGGCTGCCGGATGCTTCGATCGTGGCCGCGGTGGTGTTGGCAACTCGGTTCGGCGCAGGGAGCGCGCCGCCGTGATCTCGGCGCAGCAGGCAAACCGCCGCTGACTGAGTCACGCTGCGACGCTTGCTAAATTGACGAGCATCCCGCGCTCGTCAGGTTCCAGCGGCCGTTTGCACCGCTCAAGCGGGTTACCGACAGTGGCGCAATGTCGATACGCCAGAACGATTTCGGCGCAGCCACGATCGCGTGAACGATGGCGGCACGGATAATGGCCGCGTGCGTGACGATGATTGATTGCCGGTGCAGAGCGCTCTCGCCGGCGAGCCATGCCGCGACCCGCTGCATCAGGCTCACGATGGATTCGCCGCCGTGCGGCGCCGCTGCTGGATCATTCAACCACGTCGCGACGGCGCCTGGGTCCTGCGCCGCCAGTTCCTCCAGGGTGCGCCCGCTCCAGCCGCCGTAATCGCAATCGTGCAGCATCGGCAGCGTATCGGCATTGAGCTGCAGTGCTGCGGCCGTCTGCCGGGCGCGCAGCTCCGGGCTGGTCCAGGTCTGATCTACGCGGGGCAGTTCAGCGGCGAGCGCCGCGGCACGGGCCCTGCCGCGGTCATCCAACGGCTCATCGGCCGGAAACGCGGACCGGCGCAGGGCGGCGGTGGACGCGTGACAGATCAGGATCAGGCGTGCAGTCATCGTGGGGTACCGCTGGCGCGGTGCTGCCGGATCGCAGCGCCCAGCGAGCTTGAACTAGCCCCGGAGCCTGCCGCCGGCCACGGCGCGCTGGGTCAATGCCCCGAACAGCAAGCCGATCGTCGCCCACATGATGAACTGAGCGCCGATCGATGCTACCCGGAATTTCCACAGTACCACCGCCGGAAACGCGCCGGGCACCTCATTGACCGCGGGAAGCACCAGCGCTGCTGCCGCCACCAGGACAACGTAGCAGGCAGCGGCAATGACGGTGGCATTCCAGTCGCCGAAGCGCGGAACACACAACCGCTTGAGTGCGACCGATGCCACCATCGCCGCGATCGAGATCGCGATCATGATGAAATAGAGCGCGGTGCGGATTCCGATCGTCTCCGCATCCCCGGCAGCCGGCGGATTGGCCGGGTATTTCAGGTTCGGCACCAGATAGATCGCGACGAAGCCGGTCGCCGCCAACAACACCGAGACGCCTTGCGGCGTGAGCGCGCCGTCCACGCGCCCATACGCGAAGGCGAATGCCAGGCCGAACAGCCCGCCGAACGCCGTGCAGTACACCATGACGGCGGTGAACAAGCCGAGCCCAGCCTGCGTCGAGCGGCTGACAAGCTCCGGCTGATCTTCGCCGGACATGCTCACGCCCTTGGCCTTGTCGAGGGCGGCTTTGGCGTCGTCCATTTGCGTCTCAAACGCGATCGCGCGGTCAACCTGCGGCTCGCCGTAGACTTTCAAGAAGCCGAAGCTGAGCAGGCCCGCGAGGATGCCGACAAGCATACCGCGGACGAGAAACGTCCTGACCATGAGATAACGGCTCCTGTCAGTGGCAGGGGAAGCCGAGCAGATGCCGCCCGTCGTGCACGAATTCATGCACATACATGCCGCTGATGAGGGAGGTGGCGCCTTGCTCCGCACCGACGAAATAGATCGCCAGCAACAGCATAAGCCCCGCGAAAATGACCCATGGCAGCAATTCGCGAAGGGGGATAGCGCCAACCGGGAAGGTCGGGGCAAGTGTCGTGCTTGTCATCTCATTCTCCTGGGATTCCGCGTCCCGATCGAGTGGTGCCGGTCACGACGTGGGTCTGACTCTCGACCTCGAGCGGGCCTTCGGCTCGCATCATGGCCAAATACAGTGGCGCGACCGTGCTGGAATTTCACCGGCTTCCACGCTTCGTGAAGACAACAGTTGCGCAGGATACGATCGACCCGGCTCACACACAAGAGGCCCTTGCAGTAGTCCGCTGGTGCGGGATTTTATTGCTGGCCGGATTTACGGAGAAGATAGGCGTCCATGATCCAGCCCTTTGCGCGTCTCGCTTCCGCGCGGACAGCTTCGATGTCATTTGCGACTTCCGAGAGCCGCCCCGACACGAGAATTTCTTCCTCAGTCCCGATATAAGCGCCCCAATAGATGTCGATGTCAGTGCCGTCGATCTTCTTGAATGCCTGCTCGCCGTCGAGCAGGACGACCACGCTGTCTGCATTGTTGGGAAATCCTTCCGCCAGTTTCCGCCCGGTCGTGATGTGAACGGATTCGCCGATCCGATTGAGCGTAATCCGGTGTTGCGCCGCCAGCGCCTGGACGCTGCTGATGCCGGGGATCACCTCGTATTTCAATGCCACGTTCCCGTTGGATTGAATCTTCTCGATGATTCGCAGCGTGCTGTCATAGAGCGTTGGGTCGCCCCAGACGAGGAACGCGCCGCATTCACCCTCGCCGAGCTCCTTCATAAGAAGTTTCTCGTAATTCTCTTCGATCAGAGAATGCCAACCCCGGACATTGGTTTTGTAGCTGGAAGAGCCGTTGGAGCGCTTCGGCACCTTGAATGCGGCGAGCCGATAAGCTCGGTCTTTGATATAGCGCTCGCATACTTCCAGCCGGAGGCGCTGGAGGGCCGCTTTCTCCATGCCCTTATCCGGTATGAAGAACACGTCCACCTGATTGAGAGCGTTGATCGCCTGTATGGTCACATAGTCGGGATTTCCGGCGCCGATGCCGATGATGAAAATCTTTCGCATCGTATTGCTTCCGTATCGCGTCGAAAATGAGATGCCGGGTGAGCGGCTGGGCATAACAACGTCACGCTTGGACGGAGAATTGCAAGCGGCGCGGCATAGCGGCGCCGCTCTTTTCGATCTCGGCTCCGCCGCGACCCGACTGGTTCTATTTTCCGCTCTTGCCCAGTTCGACCGGCAGTCCGGCTGCCTTCCAGGCACTGAAGCCGCCACGAATGTGCTTCACGGGAAGCAGCCCCATATCCTGCGCCGTCTTGGTGGCGAGCGCCGAACGCCAGCCGCTCGCGCAGTAAAAGATGAAGGTTTTGCCGGACGAGAAATACGGCTTGTGATAGGGGCTATCCGGGTCGATCCAGAATTCCAGCATGCCGCGCGTGCAGTGTTGCGCCCCCGCTATCCGGCCGTCACGCTCCAGTTCCCGCGGGTCGCGGAGATCGACCAAAACGGCGCCGTTTTGATTGACCAGGGCGGCGGCTTCTTCGGGCGACACCGCCTCGATCTGGGCGTTGGCCTCGTCGAGCAGATCGCGATAGCCTTTTTTCATGGGACGCCTATCTCAGCCGATATGTCATTTAAGTCATTGCGCCACGGCAATCAATCGGTGCGTGGGGTCAGACGCGCACCTCGTCGCCCGGAGCACCGGCCCATGATCAAGAGCGCGGCGCCTGGTATTTGTAACAGCATCGCCGCCGGTTGAGACTTGTTAATGCGCTGCATCAAACGCCGGGTTGAGGCGCGCGCCGTCGCGTCTCGCCTGTATGATGGCGTCGATTCGCGGGGCATCAGGCTCAGATCCGGAGGCAATCTGTGCTGAAGGGGCTACTCACGTTCGGGTTGACCCGGCGGCCGCTCGTCCTGCTCGGTCTGCTGCTGTTCGTTGCCGCCGGCCTGTTCGCTTTTTCCCGGCTGAATATCGAGGCCTACCCCAATCCGGCGCCCGTGATCCTGGAAATCACGGCGCAGGCCCCCGGCCTCTCGGCCGAGGAGATGGAGCGCTACTACACCATCCCGATCGAGGTCGGCTTGGCCGCGACGCCCGGCGTCGACGTCATTCGCTCGACGTCCTTCTACGGCCTGTCGTTCGTGCGCGTGACATTCAATTACGGCGTCGACTACTACTTCGCGCTCACTCAGACCGCCATCAATCTGCAGCAGAACGTCACACTGCCCAACAATGTCACGCCGCAGATCCAGGCCACCAGCCTGGTGGGCGAAATCTATCGCTATCAGGTGGTCGGGCCGCCGCATTTCGGATTGACCAATCTGCGCACGGTCCAGGATTGGATCCTGCAGCGGCGGCTGCTGACGGTTCCCGGAGTCGTGCAGCTCAACACCTGGGGCGGCACGACCAAGGAATATGACGTCGAAGTCGATCTGCATAAGCTTGACGCCTATAACGTGACGCTGCCGCAGGTGGTCAGCGCGCTCGGCAACGCCAATATCAATGTCGGCGGCCGCACCATCAATATGGGCCAACAATCCGTCAACATCCGCGGCGTCGGACTGATGGACAGCGGCGGCGCCGCGGATTTGACGCAAGGCTACAAAGTCCAGGACATCGAGAACGTCCTGCTTTCGCAATCGGACGGCGTCCCGATCTTCATCAAGGACGTGGCCAAGGTTTCGGTCGGCTACGTGCCGCGGCTCGGCAAGGCCGGCCGCGACCATGACGACGACGTGGTCGCGGCGATCGTCATCATGAACCGGACGCTGCACACCAATGACGTGGTGGCGCGCGTGCGCGCCGAGATCAAGAAGATCAACAGCGACGGCAGCCTGCCGCCCGGCGTGAAGCTCGTGCCGTTCTATGATCGCACCACGCTGGTCGATGTCACGACCGCCACGGTCCTGCACAATCTCATTTTCGGATGCCTGCTGATTTTCTTCATTCAGTGGCTATTTCTCGGCGACCTGCGCAGCGCCATCATCGTCGGCGCCAATATCCCGTTTGCGCTGTTCTTCAGCATCATCATTCTCGTGCTGCGCGGCGAGGACGCGAACCTGCTGTCCGTCGGCGCCGTCGATTTCGGCATCATCGTCGATGCCGCCGTCATTCTGGTCGAGAACGTCTATCGGAATTTCCAGGCGCAGGCCGGAAGAAAGACAAGGGCTGTTGCGCGCATCTCGCCGAGGAACGGTGGGGTCCCGATCCGACGCGCGGCGCAGATGCGGCGGGCAACCTGACATGGACCGACCGGTTGCGGCTCATCCTGATCAGCGCACTGCAAATCGATCGGGCGGTGTTCTTCTCCACCGCGATCATCGTCGCCGCCTTCATTCCGCTGTTCACCATGCAGGGCGTCGAAGGCCAGATTTTCGGCCCGATGGCGCGGACCTACGCCTATGCGCTGGTCGGCGCGCTGATTGCGACATTCACGGTGACGCCGTGCCTGGCGTCGCTGCTGCTCCCGGCGCATGTCAGCGAAGTCGAAACCTTGGTGGTGCGCGGGCTGCGCTCGATCTACACGCCGGTGCTGCGCTGGTCGCTGCGACAACAGGAAGATCACGGTCGCGATCGGGCTGGTCTTCCTCGCCGTCAGCGCTTTCATCGGCTCGCGGCTCGGCAGCGAATTCCTGCCGACGCTCGAGGAAGGCAATCTCTGGATTCGCGCGTCGATGCCGCCGACCATATCGCTGGAAGCCGGCATGCCGATCGTCAACCAGAATCCGCGACATCCTGCTGCGCTATCCGGAAGTCATCACCGTCGTCTCGCAGCATGGCCGTCCCGACGATGGCAGCGATGCGGCGGGTTTCTTCAATGCCGAGTTTTTCGTGCCGTTGAAGCCGTTCGACCAATGGCCGGCGGACATGACCAAGGAGAAGCTGATCGAACGAATTGCAGGCGGAATTCGCGAAGGAATTCGTCGGCATCGACTTCAATTTCTCGCAATACATCCAGGACAATGTCGAGGAAGGCCTGTCGGGCGTCAAAGGCGCCAACTCGGCCAAGATCATCGGCCCCGATCTCGCGACGCTTGGAGCAGATCGCGCGCGCGGCGATGCGCGAAATGGCGCAAGTGCAGGGCATTACCGATCTCGGCGCGTTCTGGGTGCTCGGCCAGCCCAATCTGAACATCAGGATCGATCGCGCCAAGGCGGCGCGCTACGGCTTGAGCGTCAACGACGTCAACAGCGTCGTTCAAGCCGCATTGGGCGGCACCACGGCGACCACGCTGCTGGAGGCGGACCGCCAGTTCGGCGTCGTGGTGCGGCTGGCGCCCGCAATATCGCAACAACATCGACGAAGTGCGCAACCTCAAGGTCGGCTTTCAGACCTCCGGACGGCAATGCCTATATCCCGCTGAGCGAGCTCGCCTCCATCACGCTCGATACCGGCGCTTCCTACATCTTCCGCGAGCGCAATCAGCGTTTCGTGCCGATCAAGTTCAGCGTCCGCGGCCGCGACCTCGCCGGCGCCGTCGAGGAAGCGCAGGAGCGCATCAGCCGCAACGTGAAGCTGCCGACCGGCTATCGCATCGACTGGGCGGGCGAGTTCGAATGGCTGCAGCAAGCCAAAAAGCGGCTCGCCATCATTCTCCCGATCACGCTGGTGCTGATCCTGGTGCTGCTTTACGGCCTGTTCAATTCGTTGCGCGACAGCTTGTTGGCGCTGCTCGGGCTTCCGTTCGCGATCTGCGGCGGCATTCTGGGCGCTCTATGTTTCCGGGTTGGATTTCAGCATCTCGGCCGCGATCGGATTTATTTCGCTGTTCGGCGTGTCGGTGATGAGCGGCATCCTCATCATCAACGGCTATTACCGGGTCGCGGCGCGGCGTGGCGCCGATCGAGGCCATGTTCAGGCCGTCGAAGAGCAGATGCGGCCGATCCTGATGATGACGCTGTCGGCCTGCATCGGTCTGCTGCCGGCCGCGATCTCGACCGGCATCGGCAGCCAGGTGCAGCGGCCGCTCGCCACCGTCATTGTCGGCGGCATGCTGATCGGGCCGATCCTGTTGCTCGTGGTCGTGCCGGCGCTGCAGACCTTCTTCCTCAGGCGTGAGACCGCCGCCGCGCCGCAGGCGGTCGAGCGCGAGAATCCGGCGCCGACATAGTCCGGCGCCATTGCTTCTGACAAATAATGTCAATTCGGTGTGCGGGCAGTAACCTTAACAATGCTGCACAGCATCGGCATAGCCGTGTGTTTCACGCTGTCATGCAACGAAAAATCAATGTGTCCCTCCTATTAGCGTAGGTCCAGGTCCGGTCTCACAACGGACAGACCGGCGGTGGAATGGGCCACGCGAGACATGCTGCGATTCTTGGCAAAATACTCTCGACGCCGCGCGCGGGATATTTCTCGTTTCTATTTTGCAAGGCAGGGTGCAACCGCCGTCGAATTCGCCCTGATTGCTCCGGCCTTCTTGGCGACGCTAATCGCTCTGTTGGAAACGACGATTTATTTGTTTGCGCAGCAGACGCTGCAATCCGCCGCGCTCGAAGCGGGCCGCCTCTTCATGACCGGACAGGCTCAGAATGGCGGGACGACCCAAGCGCAGTTTCAGAATGACGTCTGTCCCTTCATTCAGACGTTGCTCAGCTGCAGCGCGCTGATGGTTGATGTCCAAAGCTACTCCTCATTCAGCGCCGCCACCACATCGTCGCCAACTCTGACTTATACCAACGGGCAGGTCAGCAATACGTGGTCATACAGTCCCGGCGGCCCGGGCGACATCGTCGTCGTGCGCTTGATCTATCAGTTGTCGGTGGTCGGCGGGCCGCTGGGATTTGTGCTGGCCACGCTGCCGAACAGCATGGCGGAGGTGATGGGGATCAGCGTCTTCCGGGTGGAGCCTTATTGATGATGCGCGCACCGGTGAGGCTCTATCGCCGGTTTATCGCCTCGACGCGCGGCGTCGCCGCGATCGAATTCGCGATGATTCTGCCGGTGCTTTTGATCTTGTTCCTCGGATCATTCGACGCCGGAAGAGCCATTGCCATCTACATGAAAGTGCGTTCGGCGTCTTACGCGCTGGCCGCAATTACCAATCAATATACGACGATCCACGATTTCGGACATGACGTCGATCTTGGGGGCGACTTCCGTCATTCTTTCGCCGTTTCCGAGCTCGGCGAGCGTCCTCAGTGTCACCGTCTCGGAACTGACGGTGACCTCGAGCGGCAAGGCCACGGTCACTTGGAGCAACGCTTCGCCGTCGAACGCCGCACGGACGGTTGGATCTCTCCGTCACCGTTGCGACCGGCCTTGGCGGCGTCGGCACCGCGCTGATCTTTGCCGAAGTGAGCTACAAGTACACGCCGGTGTTCGGCTATTTTGTCAGCGGTTCGCTCACGCTTTCGGACAACCTGTACTCGACGCCGCGCAGCAGCGCCTCGATCACGCGGTCATCGCCGTAGACCGTATCGCGGCGACGGCGGAGCGCCGCCCGGTCAGTATCTTGTCTTGGCCGGATCGGCTGGCGGCGCATTCAAGGCTACGTTCACGCCGAGCTGCCCGCCGTAAGTGGTCACATTTCCTTGGCCCATTTGGGCATTGAAAGTGGCATAGGCGGTCATGCCGCGTCCCAGCGCCGCGGTGGTGCCGAGCGTGGCACTCGCCCAGTCCTTGCCCAAGTTGACCGCCGGCATGGCGTAGCCGGGGGCAACAATGCCCTCGGCGGCAAAACTCGTTACATACGCGGTCACGGACCGGTTGGTCGAGGCGAGTTCATGATTCCAGGCGACCTTGGCGAAGGGATGCCAGATGCCCAAATCCATGGCGGCTTGATAGCCCAGTTCGCTGACAGCCGAATTTCTGGTCTGACCTGCGTATGACAACTCGGTGAATCCGCCGACCGAGGCAAAGGGGTCGGTTTCCCCGAACCCATCCACGCCGACGCGCTGCCACAAGATGCCTGCCAACGGGCCGTGCGTGAGGTAGACGGGCACTGTTGTTGGGGCCGCCTTCATCAGCAGCGGAGACGGCGCCGCCGTGCTGCCAATGGGCGTCTGAAAATTGTAGCCGATCTCGGCGGCCAATGATGGATCGCTGCCGCTGGTGCGGCCCACGTTGGACTGCATTGTGACACCGATCGGTACAACGCGGTTCACGTCGTAACGCATTCCGCCATAGCTGCCGATGAGGCTTGCCCAGATCGGACCGCGGCTATAGGCGCCGTAAACGCTGACCGCGTATTCGTTCATTTTGTAGTTGCCGCCCAGACTGAAACTCTGGGTGGTCGTGCCGGCCGATACGGCGGCGCCGATGAGCCATCCGGGCGCAAACGCGTAATCTACGCCCACGGTCCCCGAAATCGGCGTACCGGGATCGCTGGGGAAGCCTGTGTAGCCCGAGTTCATCCCCAAATGCGCGATGTCGCCGCTCATCCAGGTATTGTAGGTGCCGACCGCGCGCCGGCGCTGCGAAATCGCAATCTGATTTTGGATGGTGTCGACGACGATTGCGCGGGTTTTCACCGGCGCCTCGGCCAGGAACGAAATCTCGCTGGGCGCGACGATGAGGCTGTAGTCGTAGTCGGCTTCGATCTTCTGACCGGCGGCGGACAAGTGTTGGTCGTCAGCCCAGTAGGACGTCTGCGCCGCGTTTGGCGTCCTCAGAGTCGTACAAACCAATGCCCACGAACTCGGGAACAACGCTGGGTTAGGATTGACGCAAGCCGCCCCGCCGGGCGCATTGGTGTTGGCAACCGACGTAAAGCCGAACAACGATGCGTTGTTCAGGACGATCTGCTGCATTGCTTGATTGTCAGCGGGAATGAAATGCACGCCGTTCGCCACCAAGGCGGCGTAGAGTGTGTTGACGTACAAAGCCTGGCGGCCCCCGATGGGAGTAGGGCTGCCACCCACGCCATCGCTGACGATGATGTAGCGCGCCCCCGCCTTTGCAAGCTGGGTGAGAGACGTTGCGAGATCGGTCGCCGCTTGTTGCATATACGCATTTGCTTGAGTGCCGGTGAATGCGCCTGCGGTGACTTGCGTTTTGGCGAACCCAACGTCGTTTCCTCCTGAATTGATCAAATAAAGCGCGTTCGGGTTGGCGGCGCCGCCGTTGCCGGCCAGATAGGTGTTGATCTGGGAAACCGTCGAGGGCGCCAAGGGGTTGGTGTTGGTGTTGTTGTTGTCGGCGCCGCTGGCGGCATAATTTGTCCCGCCCGGCATGCCGACAGGGATGGCTGTCAGCCCAAAATAACTGGCGAGCAGTTGCGAGTTCTCGGGGCCGCCGGGCGTCGTCGGAATGCCCCCGCCGACCGCTGCAGACTGGTTGTAATAACCCTGTTTTACAGGATTATTATTACTGTACGGATGGGTCAAAAAATACCCACTGTCGATGTTGCTGTCGCCGAATCCAAAGAATTGGTTGAACGACTGAGCCTCCGCTTCCGTCGCCATGAGTGTAAGCGACGCGGACGCAATAACGGCAGCACCCGCCAGCAAACTGGTCCGTAACCTCATAATCCGCCCCCACGAAATGCGAAGTCTCATTGCAACTATAGCGATTAACGGGGGGGGGGGGTGACAAAAATGCAACATACACGGTTTATTAACCAGCAAAAGTATCAACAAAAGCAGGGTTTCCTTCCCACCCGCCGGCGGCCGCCAAACTCGACCACAAACAGAATTGGGTGTGCGCAAAAAGCCCGGAAATGGGTGCTGGGAAGGAGGCCGGGAAATGGATTTTCAGTGGGAGCCTGATGTTTCCGAAACCGGCTCCCACGTCTCGGGATCGACCTTAATTCGTGACGTGGGCCGTGCTCACCGCCTGCTCGAACATCGTGATCAGCGCGTTGTTGATGTCAGTCGGCGTGTTCGCGGTGTAGAAGAAGTTGGGCGAAGCGCAGGACTGAAGATCCGACGGAATATTCGGAATGATGGCGTTGACCGCGTAGTCCTCGCCATTGGCGAAGTTGGTGGGGTTCTGGATGGGCTGATAAGGGATATACAGAACCGCGACCGTTATGCCGCGGTTCTTCAAAGTGGTGCACAGCGACGTATCGAGAAGCGTCGCCTGATTGCTTCCGGCCCAGCTTCCGCTCCACTGGGTTTGCGAGTCCTGGGCGCCATCGGTGATCAGAAACACGTAAGGCATGGTATTGGATGAGCTGCTTCCGGTGCCGACCGATGTGATGAGACTGTTCATGGAGGGAAAGGCGTTCTCGAAATGAGTGCCGCCCGATCCAAGGTTGGAGTTGCTGCCCGTGTCCAACAGGCTTGCGAGTTGCGCGGCCGCATAGTTGATCGTGCTGGAGTTGCTCGTCGATCCGTTCAGAGAGGTCGTCAGGGGAAAATAAGAATAGAGATACTGGATGAACGGATAGAGTCCGACCCGGAACTGATTGGTGACCACCTCGCTGCTGTAGGCGGTTGAGAGCAGTTGGGTCACGGCGTAACCGACCGCATCGGCGCGCAATTGGATGCAAGCGCTGGTTCCGGCGGTCGAGCACGAGGTCACCGGCGTATTGAAGTAATTGCCGCCGTTGCGCGACACGATAAAGCCCTGACAATAGTCAATCCAGTTCGCCGGTGCGCCCGCCGGGGCCGGCAATTTCTGCTCCGATGCCGGGCAGGCTCCAGACGCGCTGAAGTGGCAGGCAAACGTGCAGCCGTTGGGATAGAGCGTGTAGTTGTCAGGATTGACTGCCGTCAGCCTGGTCTGTTCGCTGGCCGTGGAAGGAAAGCTCATGGAACCGGATACGTCGAGCATCAGATAGAAATCGATGTAGGTGGGCAGCGTGTAGCTCGATGTGGATGAGCCGGTTATCGCGATATTCTTGTCGCCGATGAGTCCCATGAAATACGTCGGAACGTTGGCCGTATATGACAGGGTTGCCTTGATCACCTGAGCGGTTTTGGTAACGGAGCCGCTCGGAGTGAGATTTGTATAGCCGGACGTTTGCGTCACATCTGCATTGAAGAAGTCGGTGACGTAGGTCGAGCCGCCGGCAACCGTTCCATTTTTTTTTGTCATGCCTTGCGCGGTCACGATCAGCGGCGAGTTGACGGAGACGGCGGCGAGGGTCGAGGCGTCGGCGGCCGCCTGCAGCTTCGCCCGGATCATCGTCGCCATCGAATAGTCGGCGACGCAGCCGACGGCGGTAACGATCGGAAGCGCCGCGAGTGCGGTGATGACAGCGACGTTGCCGCGCCGGTTAAGCCGGAAATTGCCGATCAGCGATCGTATCCGGGCCCATTGACGGCTAATTCGGAGCGATCCTTTTTTGCATCCGTGCTTCACGGTGAGCCTCCTCATTTGTCGTCGGCGGTCTCGAATACGAGACCCGTCGCTGCAAAGCCGTTGTCCAGCAAAATTGACGGAGCATTAACCATCAATTGCGCCGGCCCGACTGGAGCGCGCCAGGCGTCATCGGCCGCCGGCATCCACGCGAACGCGACGGCGGCACTATCGGCTTCGCCGCCGCCAAAATATTTGCAGGACCGAAGTGGCATCGCGCCCTGCGCCAGCCTATGGATGAACGCCGCGAACATCAGCGCATTGCTCCAGCCCTGCGCTTCTAGGACGAATTCGCTAGAGAATGGTTACTGAATACTGCGCTGCGGAGTTAAAGACTTTCAGCGATTTGGCGCACGATATGCGCGGCCAAATCGCCCCGCGTTCACGATACAAATGTGAGCTGCGTCGTTGTCGTCATGACGAGCTTCCTTTCAGCGTCTTGTACCGAACCGCCGCGCCAGAAATTCGCCGCCATGGCGTAAGCCCTCGGCGTCGATACCGTGGCCGATGCCGGGCGACAGATGCCATTCGGCCGGCACTTCGAGCGCGGCAAGCCCCTGCGCCGCCTGGAACAGGGCCGCCGGCGGGATCAGCTCGTCGCGGTCGCCGTGCACCAGCAGGACAGGCGGCCGCGATTTGATCTCGGCCGCGAAGGCTTCGGCGTCGAGCTCCGGCGGCACCACCAAAAGACCGGAATAGCCGATGATCGCCGCTGGCGGTACGGCGCGGCGCAGCCCGACATGCAGCGACATCATGGTGCCCTGGCTGAAGCCGACGAGCGCGAGCGCCGAAGGCGGCAACTTGTGACGTGCCAGCTCGGCGTCGAGAAAGCGCTCCAGCGTCGGCGCCGCCTTGTTGACGCCGACCCAGCGTTCGTTCGGGTCGCGGAAGGTGAGGGGAAACCATTGCCGTCCGGTCGGGCCTCTCCGCACGGCTCCGGCGCATGGGGCGACACAAACGCCGCCTGGGGCAGGTACTGCTGCCAGGCGCGGCCGATATCGATGAGATCGTTGCCGTCGGCGCCGTAGCCGTGCAGGAACACGACAAGCTGTTGCGCGGTCCCGGCGCGCGGCGCCAGCCGCGGACCATCGAGCTCAGCGGCCATTCTTGCTCCTTGTCGGCTGGACGGGCGCACCCTCGCGCCCTTTGACGCTGCGATAATACGTCCACAGCACGCGGGCCGCCACGGCGCGCCACGGCCGCCAGGGTTCGGCCAGCGCGATCATTTCCTTCGCGGTCGGCCGCGCGCGCAATCCGAAGGCAAGACGCGCCGCTTCCTGGAGCGCCAGATCGCCCGCGGGCCACGCATCGGCATGGCCGAGGCAGGACAGAGATAAATGTCCGCCGTCCACGGACCGATCCCGTGCACCGCGACGAGTGCCGCATGGGCATCCTCGGCGGCCAGGTGGCCGAGCGTTGCGAGAGCAAGGTCACCGCGGGTGATGGCGCGGGCGATCTCCTTGAGGGCGCGGATTTTCGGCGCCGACAGTCCCAATCGCGCCAGTCTCGCCGCCCGCGCGCGCGATGATGGCGGCCGGCTCCACAGGATCGAACGCCGTGGCGATCCGTCCCCAGATTGCGTTGGCGCTCGCCGTGGAAAGCTGCTGCGCCACGATGGTGGCCGCTAGACCGGCGAAGCCATGGGGCCGCCGTCGCAGCGGCGGCCGTCCCGCTGCGGCAATGATCGCGACGAACCGCGGATCGGCGTTGCCGAGCGCCGCCAGCGCCGCGTCGAGATCGATCTCGGTATGGATGTGGGACTGCATGATACTTTGCCGCGGTATTGCCGGATTCCATCGCCAAGCCGCCGATGTTCGGCGCTTACTGGATTGATTGACGGCGAACGCCCGGTCAAGCTCGGCCGTGCCGAAAGACGTAGCGTCGATGTACACCCGCATCTTGCGTCTCGCGCCGAGTCCCAACGGCCATCTGCATCTCGGTCATGCCTATTCGGCATTGCTCAACTCCGACATGGCGCGCGAACTGGACGGCCGGCTCCTGTTGCGCATCGAAGACATCGATGCCCAGCGTTGCCGCCCGGAATACGAGGCGGCGATCTACGAGGATCTCGCTTGGCTCGGCATCTCCTGGCGGGAGCCGGTGCGGCGGCAGAGCGAGCACTTCGACGATTACGCAAGAGCCGTTGCCAAGCTCGAAGCGCAGGGTCTGCTCTATCCGAGCTTCGAGAGCCGCAACGAGATCGCCGCGCTGGTCGCGGACCGCGACCGTCAGGGCCGCTGGCCGCGCGATCCCGACGGCGTCCCATTGTATCCCGGGCGCGCGCGCAAAATGCCGGCGGGCGAACGGACTGCGCCGGCGCGCCGCCGGCGAGCCGTTTGCGCTGCGGCTTGCCATGGATGCGGCGGTCGCGCGCGCCGGCGTGCTGACGTGGACCGAGACCGGCCACGGCCCGCACGGCCAGACCGGACTCGTCACCGCCGCGCCGCAGACCTGGGGCGATGTCGTGCTCGCCCGCAAGGAAGCGCCGACGAGCTATCACCTCGCCGTCGTCGTCGACGATGCCTTGCAGGGCGTAACCGACATCGTGCGCGGGCAGGACTTGTTCTGGTCGACCAGCATCCATCGCCTGCTGCAGGCGCTGCTCGGCCTGCCGGAGCCGATCTATCATCATCACCGGCTCATCCTCGACGCCGAGGGCCGCAAGCTGTCGAAATCGACCCAGGCAAAGAGCCTTCGTGAATTGCGCGCCGCCGGCGCCAGTGCGGGGGACGTCAGGCGCATGGTGGGGCTTGGCCGCTAGGCGTGACCCCAAGCGGCGGAGCCGGTTTTCGCATCAGATCGGCGCAATAAAGTCCGCCGAATTTGTTTTGTTCTGCCCGCCGCCGTGGCATGCTGGGGGCGGCGCCGGGGGGCTGCCATGGCGCGATCGAGAATCAAACGAAAGTCGGTCGCCCGGCCGGCGCGACGCCGGCCGCGGCGGCGTCTGCCGGCCAGCGGCGCGACCGAGGCGGCGCTGGCGGCGTTCGCGCATGACATCCGCACCGCGCTCACCGGCATCCTGGCGCTCGGCGAATTGCTGGCGAGCTCCAATCTCGCCGAGCGCGAGCGGCGCTGGGCAATGGGCATCAAGAGCAGCGCCGAACATCTCGCCTCGCTGACGACGCTGGCGATCGATGCCGCCAAGGCCGAAGCTGGCGGCGCTCACGCTGCAGCAGCACGCGTTTCGTCCGCGTCATCTGACCGGCGTCTTGACTGATACGCTCACCGCGCGCGCGGAGACCAAGGGCCTTAGCGCCGAGGTGGCGGTTTCCGCGGACCTTCCCGAAATGCTTGTTGGCGATCCGGTGCGGTTGCGCGCCGCGATCGAGAACCTGATCGACAACGCGGTGAAGTTTACCGAGCGCGGCGTCGTTCGGCTCGAGGCGCAAGCGGCGCGTGCCGCGCGCGGCCGCGTCAAACTCGTCGTCGGCATCACCGACAACGGCATCGGGCTCACGCCGCGCCGAGGTCAAGCGGCTGTTCCGGCCGTTTGCGCAGGCCAACGCCGGATATTGCCCGGCGTTATGGCGGCGCCGGGCTCGGGCTCACCGTCGTCAAGTATTTGGCCAAGCTGATGGGCGGCGATTTGACCGTGACGAGCACGCCGGGCCGCGGCTCATGCTTTCGCTTCACCGCCGTACTGCCGGTCGCCGCTGCCGCGGCGGCCGGAAGTATGCCCTCGCCGCAAACTGCGGCGCCGGCGCGGCAGCTCGCTGTGCTGTGCGCCGAAGACAATCCCTATGGCCGCGTTATTCTCAACACCATCCTCACCGAGCTCGGCCACCGCGCCGACTTCGTCGGCTCCGGCGAGGAGGCGGTCGCCGCTGTGACGCGCGGCTACGACATGGTGCTCATGGACGTGACGCTGCCCGGCATCGACGGCCGCGAAGCGACACGGCGCATCCGCGCGCTCCCCGGCGCCGCCGGCCGCACGCCGGTCATCGGTATTTCCGGGCGTACCGAAGCGGGCGACGACGAAGCCGCCCGCGCCGCCGGCATGGACGGTTATTTGCGCAAGCCGGTGAGCCCGAGTTCGCTGCGTGAGACGATGGCGGCCGTCATGCCGAAGGATTGAGCCGTAAGCGTCATGAGTGGCTCCGAGGTGACATTCTGCTTCAATACGTATAGTATACGTATATGACGAGGAAGCTCACCATTACCGTGTCCGACGAGGTCTATGAGGGCCTCCATCGGCGCATCGGCCGGCGCAAGATCAGTCGTTTCATCGATGAGATCGCGCGCGAGCATTTCATGGAAAAGCAGCTCGACGCCGACTATGCGGAGGCCGCAGCAGATGGAGAACGCGAACGCGAAGCCAAGGAATGGATCGAGCGTGGCGTAGACGGCGGCTTGCCGGACGAGGATTTCAGTGATTGGCCCGGCTATCCGACGCGGTGAAATCTGGTGGGTCCGTTTCGAGCCATCGATTGGCGGCAAAATCCGTAAGACACGTCCAGCGGTCATCGTATCGAATGATCGCTTCAATGTTGGCAATAACAGAGTTCAAGTGGTTCCTTTGACGTCGAGCGAAAAGCGCCTGTATCTGTTTGAAGCTTATGTAATGGTTCGCGGCCGACAGAGTAAGGCGATGGCCGATCAGATCAGAACAATCGCAAAGGAGCGGGTGGGCGAGAAGATCGGCCATGTGACGAGCGATGAAATGAAGGCGATCGAGAAGGCCATCCGCGTCCAACTCGCTTTGTGACGTATCTTGGCTGTTGGCCGCAGTACGTCCAAATCTGGCGCAGGCGCCGGGTACAGCTCCCTTTCATCTCATTGATGAGGGAGCGATGGAAATGACGGAAGCGGCTGCGAAGGTTTGCCCGGATAAGCTGTTGGACCAGCGTCCGCCCGGTTTCCTGTTGGCGCCGCTGGGCTGGGCGGCCGAACGGCTTGTGTCTTCCCGATGAAAGTCGGTTAGAAGTACGGGCGCTGACTCTAAAAGTGCCCATTCTATAAGGGTTCTTGCGCAAATCTGGACGGGACGAGTCCGGCCATGACGATGGCGGACTATGACGATGGCGGACTATTCGGCGCGCTCCGCTGCGCCGTCCACGATCCGCACCAGATCGTTCATGATGCGGTTTAATTCGAAATCCTTGGGCGTGTAGACCGCGGCGACGCCGGCATTCTTCAGCGCGCGCGCGTCCTGCGGCGGGATGATGCCGCCGACGACGATCGGGATGTGGTCGAGGCCGGCCGCCTTCAGGCGCCCGATGACGTCTTGCACCAGCGGCATATGCGAGCCGGAGAGGATCGACAGGCCGACGATGTGCACGCCGTTCTCGGCCGCCGCCGTGGCAATCGCCTCCGCCGTCAGGCGGATGCCGTCGTACACGACTTCCATGCCGGCGTCGCGGGCGCGGGCGGCGATTTGTTCGGCGCCGTTGGAATGGCCGTCGAGGCCGGGCTTGCCGACCAGAACCTTCAGCCGCCGGCCGAGCTTTTTCGACACGCGGTCGACTTCGGCGCGGATGTCGTCGAGCCCTTCGGCGTCGTTGCGCATGGCGGTGCCGACGCCGGTCGGAGCGCGGTATTCGCCGAAGGCGGAACGCAGCGCGAAGCCCCACTCGCCGGTGGTGACGCCGGCTTTGGCGCAGGCGATCGAGGCCGGCATGATGTTGTCGCCGTTGCGCGCCGCTTGGCGCAGCGCATCGAGCTCTGCGGCGACCGCCGCGCTGTCGCGCGCGGCACGCCAGGCCGCAAGCCGCGCGATCTGTCCGGCCTCGGCCTCCTTCGGCACGGTCATGACCGCTTCTGCTGCGTCGGCAAGCGGCGACGGCTCGGTTTCGACGAAACGATTGACGCCGACCACGATCTGCTCGCCGCGTTCGATCGCCTCGACGCGGCGCGCGTTCGATTCGACAAGCTGCCGTTTGAGGTAGCCCTGTTCGACGGCTGCTACGGTGCCCCCTATGGCCTCGATATGCGCCAGCTCCTCCTTCGCGGCGCTCTTGAGCTCGGCGACCTTGGCGGCGATGGCGGGCGAACCGGCAAAAACATCGCCGTATTCCAGAAGATCGGTCTCGTAGGCGAGAATTTGCTGCATGCGCAGCGACCATTGCTGGTCCCACGGCCGCGGCAGCCCGAGCGCCTCGTTCCAAGCCGGCAGTTGCACAGCGCGCGCGCGTGCGTCTTTCGACAGCGTGACCGCAAGCATCTCAATCAGGATGCGCGCGACATTGTTTTCCGGCTGCTGTTCGGTGAGGCCGAGCGAATTGACCTGGACGCCATAGCGGAACAGCCGCTGCTTGGCGTCGGTCACGCCGTAACGCTCGCGCGTGATCTCGTCCCAAAGTTCGGTGAACGCCCGCATTTTGCAGATTTCGGTCACAAACCGCAGGCCGGCATTGACGAAGAAAGAGATGCGCCCGACCATCTCGCCGAATTCTTCCGGCGCGCATTGGCCGGAAGCCCGCACCGCGTCGAGCACGCCGATGGCGGTGGCGAGCGCAAAGGCGAGCTCCTGCACCGGCGTCGCGCCGGCCTCCTGCAGGTGATAGGAGCAAACATTGATCGGATTCCATTTCGGCATCTCCTTGGTCGTGAACAGGATCACGTCCTTGGTGAGCCGCATCGACGGCGCCGGCGGGAACACGTAGGTGCCGCGCGACAGGTATTCCTTGATGATGTCGTTTTGCGTCGTGCCGGCCAGCGTGGTGCGCGGCACGCCCTGTTCGTCGGCGAGCGCGACATAGAGCGCCAGCAGCCAGGCCGCGGTGGCGTTGATCGTCATCGAGGTGTTCATCGCGCCGAGCGGGATGCCCTCGAACAGCGTGCGCATGTCGTCGAGATGCGAGATCGGCACGCCGACCTTGCCGACTTCGCCCTTGGCTTGCGGGTGATCGCTGTCGTAGCCGGTCTGGGTCGGCAGATCGAAGGCGACGGAGAGCCCGGTCTGGCCCTTGCCCAAATTCCTGCGATAAAGCGCGTTCGATGCCGCGGCCGTCGAATGCCCGGCATAGGTGCGGAAGATCCAAGGTTTGTCACGTGGCGGCAAGTCGTCCATCGCCTTGCACGAGCATTGATAACCGCAGTGTGATCCGGATTTTGTTGCAATGCAACATTAAGGCCGGCCGTAAAAACCTGATTTTGACCATGCCAATTCGCCCGGTTTTAACGACTTGCGGGCCAAAACGGCCGGTATGCACGCAGAACCGCCGCCGATGCTGACGGGCGCGGACGCCGCATGGCGTTTTCTCCTGTTCAACTGGATCGCCGTTGGCATCATGGCCGCGGCGCTGGCGCTTGCGCTCATCGTCACGGACTTCTCCATCGAGCTAGCGGGCGCGGCGATTGCCGTTGGCTACGGCGGCATCTACGCGGCCTTTGCTCATGCCAATGCCCGCTCGCCCAAGCGACGCGATTTGCAGGTGATGTTTGTGCTGGGCGGGACTGCGCAGATCGTCTTGATAACCGCGGTCATGGCTCCGCTCACCTACGTGGCGGCAGCAACAAATTTTCCCCTGCAGGACGCCAATCTGCTCGCTATCGATCGGGCATTGGGCCTCGACTGGGCGGCATATGTGAGCTTCGTTGACGATCATCCGGCGGTGGCGGCCTGGCTGGACTACGGTTACACCATGATCCGCTGGCCGATCTTCGCCATTCCGGTGATCTTGGCGGCCAAGCGGTCCTATCTGCGGATCGAGGAATTCACCTTCGCCTTCGGCGTCGCGTTGGTGGCGACCACCATCATCTCCGCCTTGGTGCCGGCGATCGGCGTGTATCAGCAGATCGGCCTTGATCCCGGTAGTCTCAAGAATATCGATCCACGGGCGTATCTCGAGCAATTGCGCGACCTCGGTCCGACGAGAGACGGCGCGTTGCGTCACCTCGACCTGTTGGGTCTCGGCGGCATAGTGACCTTTCCGAGTTTCCATGCGGCGTCCGCCATTCTCTATGCCTGGGCGCTTTGGCCGGTTCGGTGGCTGCGGCCGATCATCGTGGCGGTGAACGGCGTCATGCTGGCGGCGACGCCGATCGACGGCGGCCATTATTTCATCGACCTGGGCGCGGGCGTGGCCATCGCCGTGCTGGCGATCGCCGCGGCCGTCCGAATGGGACGGATCATCGCGCGCCGGCAGGCCGCTTACGCTGTGGCCGTGCCGCTTGCCGTTACAGTGCCGGCCGAGTGAGCGTGATCTTTTCGGGGAGCGAGGCATTTCAGCCCGCGCGCCGGCGAGCCCGGCAATCTCCCGGGCAATAATCGGCGTTGGCGCGGACACCCCCTTGCCTCCCTTCCTCGAAAGCAAGGGAAATGGAGGGGGCGCACCTCGCCTTACCGCCTTCCTTTCCGGCGTGTTAGCGCTTGATCAGTCTCAGGATGATCAACAGGATCACCGCGCCAATGAAGGCGTCGATCACCGCGCTGATGAAGCCGCCGCCGATCACAATGCCAAGCCGCGGCAACAGCCAACCGGCAATCAAGGCGCCGATGATGCCGACGATAATGTCGCCGATCAGGCCGAAGCCGCCGCCTTTGACGACCATGCCGGCCAACCAGCCCGCAATAGCGCCTACGATCAGCCAAATGATGATAGTCGTTGCGTCCATGATACCCACCCTCTTTGCGTTTCCCAGCAGAGTCTTGAGCGCATCCGATACATATGATGTTGCAACTTGGCAGTCAGGGTGCCGGGCTCACGCTTCATCAATTATCCCCCAAGGAATTGTTTCGGGTGACTTTATTCCGCATTGCAACTATTTATTGCACTGCAACATGAAATGCGGCACACTGGCAGCCACGACCATCGCGATCATTCAGGATCGCGATCGCCGATGAGCCGGAGCCCATCATGGCCGCCGCACAAAAGAATCCTTCTGCCGCGCCGCTCAAGGACCTCTACGAAATCGGCGAGATGCCGCCGCTCGGCCATGTGCCGGCGAAAATGTATGCCTGGGCCATCCGCAAGGAACGTCATGGGCCGCCCGAGCAGGCCATGCAGTGTGAGGTGGTGCCAACCTGGCCGATCGCCGAGGACGAGGTGCTGGTCCAGGTCATGGCCGGCGGCGTCAATTACAACGGCGTGTGGGCCGGGCTCGGACAGCCGATCTCGCCGATCGACATGCACAAGAATCCATTCCATGTCGCCGGCTCCGATGCCGCCGGCGTCGTCTGGGCGGTCGGCTCGAAAGTACGGCGCTGGAATGTCGGCGACGAAGTCATCGCGCATTGCAATCAGGACGACGGCGACGACGAGGATTGCAACGGCGGCGATCCGCTGCTGTCGCCGTCGCAGCGCATCTGGGGCTACGAGACGCCGGACGGCTCGTTTGCGCAATATTGCCGCGTGCAGTCGCGCCAGCTCATGCCCAAGCCGAAGCATCTGACCTGGGAAGAATTGGCCTGCTACACGCTGACGCTGGCGACCGCCTATCGCATGCTGTTCGGCCATTCGCCGCACACGCTGAAACCCGGCGACAACGTGCTTGTTTGGGGCGCGTCGGGCGGCCTTGGCGTGTTCGGCGTGCAGCTCGTCGCCGCCTCGGGCGGCAACGCCATCGGCGTCGTGTCAGATCAATCGAAATCCGAATACGTGTTCAACCTCGGCGCCAAGGGCGTCATCAACCGCAGCGAATTCAAATGCTGGGGCGCGATGCCCAAGGTCGGCACGCCCGAGTACGACGCCTGGGCCAAAGAGGCGCGCCGTTTCGGCAAGGCGATCTGGGACATCACCGGCAAGCGCGACGTCGACATCGTGTTCGAGCATCCCGGCGAGGCGACGTTTCCGGTGTCCTGCCTCGTCGTCAAGCGCGGCGGCATGGTCGTGTTCTGCGCCGGCACGTCGGGCTACAACATCACCTTCGACGCGCGTTACGTCTGGATGCGGCAGAAGCGCGTGCAGGGCTCGCATTTTGCACACCTGAAACAGGCGAGCGCGGCCAACCGCTTCGTCATCGACCGCCGCATCGATCCATGCATGAGCGATGTGTTCCCGTGGGACAAGATCCCGTACGCCCACGAGCTGATGCGAACGAACCGGCACAAGCCCGGCAACATGGCGGTGCTCGTCAACGTGCCGCGAGCGGGATTGCGCAATTTCGATGATGTGCTGGAGGCGCAGGCCGGGGCCTGACGGGCCGTCGCACCGTAACGCGGGCTCAGCTTCTTTCAATTTTGGAAATGGCATCATCGAGCCGCATGGACCCAATCCAGCAAAATTGCGACTTTTGCGCTACCCAGCCGACGATTGTCGGGTGTGTTCAGATCTTGCTGCTTCGCTTCGTCCCGCGCGCGTGCGATCGCGGCGTTGAGCTCGCCGCCGAAGATGAAAATCCAGGCGGTGAAATACAGGAACACCAGCGCGGTCATCGCCGAAGCAAGACCGGCATAATAGGTCACGTAGGTATAGGAGAAATCGGACAGATAGCGGCCGAATATGAAACCGCAGGCCAGCCACAGAATGAGCGTTGCCAGGATGCCGGGCCAGACATCGGCGAGCCGCCGCCGTCCGGCCGGAAGCCACATGTGCAGGATCATGAGCGATAATGTGAGCAGGACGGTGGCGATGGCAAAGCGGCCGAAATTGTAGTGGCCTTCGAGCGGATCGAGCCAGGGCAGATAGGCCATTGCCGCCTTGAAGACCAGCGGGCCCAGCACGACCAGAAAAGCGAGCGCCAACAGTCCCACGGCGCTGACCAGGACGTAGCCGATCGATTCCAGCCGCAGCAGCCACCAAGGGCGCTGTTCGTAAAGCCCATAGGCGCGGTTGAGGCCGATGCGCAGGCTCTCGACGCCGCTCGACGCGAAATAGATCGCAAATACGGCGCCGACGGTGAGAACGTCGCCGCGCGCGGTGGTGAGCACATTGTGGATTTCTCCGGCAATCGCGCTCGAAACCTCCTTTGGCCAGGCGACAACGATCAGCCGCGCCACTTCGTCGGCGAGGTCCGCCGAGCCGATAAATCCGGCGATCGCGGTCACCAGGATCAGAAACGGGAACATCGACATCAGCACCGACAGGGCGATGTGACTTGCGATCGCCCAGCCGTCGTCGGCGCTAAAGCGATAAAAAGCGTCCATAGCGACGCGGTAGCAAAGGCTGATCGTCTTCACGCAGGCGGCCTCGGCGGCGGGCGACGGCTATTGAGATACGTCATTCCGTAGCGCAGGCGAAGCCCCGGCGCGCTCATCCTGTTCCCTGAAGCGGGACAGGGGAGTGATGGCGCCGCCGCTACTGTTCAATGACTTTGCTGCAGGTGGCCGGGAAGCTTGGCGAGCTCGGCCTGATTGGCGACCTGCTTGGCCATGAAGCGGCCATAAGCTTCGGGGGTATTGGGCTGTCGCGGCAGTGTCATTCCAAATGGTTCGAGTTGCTTGCGGAATGCAGGCGCGTCGATCGAATTCGTTGAGAGCCTTGTTCAGAACGCCAATAACCGATGCCGGCGTATCGCGCGGAGCCAACAGGCCGACGAACGCGTCATGTTGGAAATTCCTGAATCCCAGATCCTCCATTGTGGGAACATCGGCCAGGTTTTGCAGGCGATGCGAGCTCGCGACGGCAAGAACGCGCATCTGACCGCTGTCGACCATGCCCGCAGCGCTCGGATAGAACACAAATCCGGCCTGAACCTCGCCGCTCACCACCGCGGTCGCGGCTGGACCCGAGCCGTTGTACGGAACCGCAATGATCTGCGTTCCGGCCAGAGCGTTGAGTTGCGAGACGGCGATCGCGGGACTGGTCGCCGGTCCCGTGGTTGCGAAGTTCATCGTCGTTGGGTTGGCTTTGGCATAGGCGAGGAGGTCGGCCACGTTTTTGAACGGCGACTTGCCGTTGACAACCAGAACGAGAGGAGGACCGTCCGCGATTTTGCCGACCGGAGATAAATCGGTCAGGACATCATACGGCACATGTATGTAGTAGAAATTCTGCACTTCCGAGATTCCGCTGACGAGTAACGTGTAGCCGTCAGCGGCGGCACGAACGACATAGGAACCGCCGGTGACACCGGACGCGCCCGGCTTGTTCTCGACGACCACCGGTTGGCCGAGGCGCTGTTGCATCTCGGGCGCCAGCATTCGGGCAGGCACATCGGTCAGGCCGCCCGCGGCGAACGACACCACCAACGTTATGGGTCGGTTCGGAAAATCCTCAGATTGTGCCGAGATTTGTCAGAGCGATGGTCGCGAATAGGGCTCCCAGCAGCAAGCGCACAGCCATGATCGGACCCTCCTCGTTAAACCGTTGTCCGGAGTTCCACCGCTGCCGGTCCGCCGATCAGCCATTCAACGATTTCCGATCGGGGCGATCAGCGCCGGCTGCCCTGTTGCACAGGTTCAATGCCGTCTCGAGATAGATGCGAGAGGCGAGGACCACGTCGTCCAGAAGCACATGATCTCCGATGGCGTGCATCGACTGGCCCTTCGCATCCGGATGAAGTCGGCCGCCCGGCCCGAATTGGACACACGGCACGTCGTAGCGTGTGAGATGAACGGCGTCGGCGCCGGGACGGCGAAGGAACGCCGCACTCTGTTGGCCCGTCACGGCGCGTTGCGCCTCGCCAAGCGCCGCCACGACGGGAAGATCTTGATCGATGACAATCGGGGGATCAGTGACGATGAAATCCAATGCCGGCTCGTCACTGCCGCGGCGTTCGGCGAACCGCCGCAGCACCAGCCGCAGTTCGCGTTTGACGTCATCGGCGGTCTGGCCCGGCACCGTGCGGATGTCCAAATAAAGCATGCACTCGTAGGCGTTTCGCGACAGGCGCCAGGGCGCGCCGCCGCGAATGCAGGCGATCGTGACGTTCGCATGCTCATCCAAATAGACATTGGCGTTCTGGAATGTCTTCGCCCAGGCATCGATGTCGTTGCAGAGCAGCCGGGCCTCCTCGATGGCGTTGACCGTTCCCGGTTTGTTGGTGAGCGCCGAATGCGCGACGGTGCCCTTGACCGCGATCCTTGCCCACACGCAACCCATGTTCGCCGTGCAAATGCGCATTCCGGTCGGCTCTGCAAGCAAGGCATAGTCGGCGGTGACGCCGTGCGACACCAGATACTTGGTGCCGATGCCATAGCCTGAATAGTCGCGTCCTTGGAATTCTTCGGTCGCCGCCTTCTCGATCTCGCCGACGACCGCGCCGAAGGAAATATCGCCGCGCAGAGCGATGCCGGCTTTGGCGATCGCCTCTATGGCGACCAACAGGCCGGCGAGGCCGCTTTTCATGTTGCTGGCGCCGAGGCCCCAGATCCAGCCGTCGCGGTCGATGCCCTTGGGCCTGAAACCTTCACCGGCAAGATGATCTTCGTCGCCGCTATAGGAGGTGTCCATGTGGCCGGTGAACAGAAGATTCAATCCATCGCCGCGGCCGCGCAGGTGCGCGATCGCATTGGGACGGCCGTCCTCGACGAGCTGCGGCGCGGCATCGATCCCGGCGCGGCGCAGACGATGGACAATATAGTCCGCCATGCCGGCCTCATGACCGGTAGGGCTGCGAATATCGATCATATCCAGCAAAGCTTGGCGCACAGCATCCGCGGTGACGTAAGCGGCCGCCTTGTGACGATCCAGAGAACTCATTGATCGCGCTTCATCGTTGTCGGGCTCATCGGCCTGACGACCATAGTCGGGCGACCTGATTTCGCAACCCCGCAGGGCACGCTGCGGCAGGTAACGCGAATCAGCCCAGCCGATTTTCGATAGCGCAAAACGAAAGATTTCTCGGTTAGCCGTCTTCACGCCGCCTGCACGTCGGCGAGGAAGCGGCGCACTTCGCCCTGCAGGTTTTCGGCCTCGATGGCGAGCGCGTCGGCGAGCGCCTTGACGTCGGCGGCGGTAGACGCGCGCGCCGCTCGAAGCGCCGGCGACGCGGCTCATGGCTGTCGGCGCCGGTGCGCGCCTCGCACGAGGCGCGATTGACGCCTTCGGCGATCGAAGCCACGGCATTGTTCTGCTCCTCGACCGTGGCGGCGACCGTGGCGGCGATCGCCGACATGTCGTCGATGATCGAGGAGACCTGCTCGATCGCCTGCGCGGCATCGGCGGTCGCGGACTGGATCGAGCCGATCTGAGCGGCGATATCCTCGGTTGCGCGCGCGGTCTGCGAGGCGAGCGACTTTACTTCGGAGGCGACGACGGCAAAGCCGCGGCCGGCTTCGCCGGCGCGCGCCGCCTCGATTGTGGCGTTGAGCGCCAGACAGATTGGTCTGGCCGGCGATCGCCTGGATGAGACCGATCACTTCGCCGATGCGGTTGGCGGCGCTGCCCAGTTCGGACATGGTGTTGACGGTGCGCTTGGATTCCGCGACGGCGCGGCCGGCGACCTCGGTCGATTTGGTCGCTTGCGAGGCGATTTCGCCGATCGAGGCCGCAAGCTCCTCGATCGAGCTCGCCACGGTGGTGACATTGACCGAGGCGGCGCCGACGCTGTTCTCGGCCGCGCGCGCTTCCGATGAGACGGAATCGGCGGCTTCGTTAAGCCCGCTCGAGGCGCTCTCCAGGCGGCCGGCGGATTCGCGCAGCCGGGCCAGCGCCTGTTCCACCGATGTGCGAAATTGCTGCGATCATCGCGGCGATCGATTTCGCCGCGCTGCTCGCGCGCGGCATTGGCTTCGGTCTGCACGCCGGAGAGCCGCTCGCGCTCGATCATGTTGTCGCGGAACACGATGACCGTGCGCGCCATGGCGCCGATCTCGTCGCGCGCCGGGTCGCCGGAATGCGCGCCGAGCGTGTCGCCGTCGGCGAGCCGCTTCATGACGCCGGCGAGGCCCTCGAGCGGTCCGCGTGATCGAGCGGCCGATGCCGCCAGGAGCAGGCGAGGCCGATCAGCACCGCGCCAATGCCGACCCATACGATGATCAATGCGGGTCCGCGCCCGCGATGCGGCGAGCGCGGTTGCAGCGGCGCTCGGCGCTCTGCTGCGGCGACCGCGATGATCTTGTCGGCCTCCGGCAGCACGCTCTCGGTGTCGTGGTTGATCAGCGCCGAGCAGCGGCTCGATGTTGTCGGTGCTCGCGACCCATTGCGCGAAAGTGTAGCTGTAGGTCTGGACCTGCTGGTTCAGCCGTTCTGCTTCATCGCCGGCGCGCCGTCGACCGACTCGAACAGGCTGTTGAAATGCTTGACCTCGTCGAGGAAGTGCTGCTCGGCGGTCGGCGGTCGCGCGTGAGCCGGTATTCGATTTCGTAGCGGCGCATGGTCAGGAGCGACATCAGCAGCTTGTCGGCGTCGAGAGTCGGCGACCCAGGTCAGATCGTTATGGATGATCTTCTCGACCGCATTGCTGGCCCCGATCAGCTCGGCGGTCGTGCCTTCGCGTCTCGTTGAAGCCCAGCGACTTTCTGCTCGTTCGACCAGGCTGGCGAAGCTCGCCTTGAGGTCGCGCACGGTGATGCGCAGCGGCGTGATCACGTCGCTGGTCTGACGCCGACAGCGTCGCCTCGATGCGGTCGAGCGATCGCATCGCGAGCTGCTGGCCCGGCGTCGAAGTCTTGACCTGCGCGTCGGCGGGATGCGCCACGAAATCGGTCGTCGCGGCGCGCATCGTCAAGAGGCCGGCCTTGAGATCGTGGACTGGCGTCGGCAACCGCGGTGTTGCGGTGCGACGCTGTCGAAAGCGCGGCCGACCTCGACTGTCGCCGATCTTGAAGGCGATGCCGTTGGCCAGAAAGCCGATCACCGGAATGACGCCGAGCGCAATGATGCGGGCGCGAACCGACAAGCTGGGAAAAGATGCTGGGTGATGAACATAGGCGCGTGCCGGGCGAACGCGTTATGCGGCGCATATGCCGCGCCAGCAAATCGGAAAATGGTTAAGATTTGGCAAGAATCGAGGATCGGCCGCGGCCAGAATAAGCCGCTGGTCTTGCGCTATTGCCAGGCTTTCCGCGTTGGCTTTTGGTGCACTGCACGCGTAAGGTTCTGACCGCCGTCCGGGCGGCATCATTTGAGACCGTTGGAGCACCTATGCCGCTTGCCGCCTCCTCCTCTATGCCCGCCGGCCGTGAACTGATCGCGACCTTGCGCGAGGCGGTCGCAGCCGTCGAAGCGCTGCTCGCTCGATGCGCGCCGCGCGGTCGCGGACCGGGTGGCGGTCGAAGGCCGCTCGGGCCGCGCGCGTTCGATCGCGAGCAGCGCGCCACCCACGGTCTGGCCTGGCTCGCCACCTATGTGGAGGCGATCCGGCAGCTCGCCGCCTACGCGGAGCGGCTGGCGGCGAGCCGTGGTCTCGGCGAGATCGAAGAACTGCTGGTGCGCATCGGCGCCGGCGAATATCTGGCGCAGATCCTCGGCGGCATTCCGATGAGCCAGGGCGAGATCGTGCGCCTGTCCGATCTCGGCCTCAGCCCGGCGGCGGTCGCGGCGCGCGTGACGCCGGCAGTCGAGCACCTGATCGCCTCCGGCAACACCGCGCCGCGCCGCGCGCGGCTCGCCGAGTTGATGCGCGAGCGGCAGGAGGCCACCGTCGGCGCCTGCGGCCTCGACGAGACGCTCGAATTCGATCCGCGAGGAGATGCGCAAATTCGCCGACGACAAGGTCGCGCCGCACGCGCAGGATTGGCATCTGCGCAACGAATACATCCCGCTCGATGTCATCGCGCAGATGGCGGAGCTCGGCGTGTTCAGCCTGACCATCCCCGAGGATTACGGCGGCATGGGGCTCGGCAAGGAATCGATGTGCGTCGTCTCCGAGGAGTTGTCGCGCGGCTATATCGGCGTCGGCAGCCTCGGCACCCGCTCCGAGATCGCCGCCGAACTGATCCTCGGCAGCGGCACCGAGGAGCAGAAACGCAAGTGGCTGCCGAAGATCGCCTCCGGCGAAGTGCTGCCGACGGCGGTGTTCACCGAGCCGAACACCGGCTCCGACCTTGCGTCGCTGAAGACGCGCGCGGTGCGCCAGGGCGATGCCTACAAGGTCTACGGCAACAAGACCTGGATCACGCATCCGGTGCGCGCCGATCTGATGACGCTCCTGGTGCGCACCAATCCGGCCGAGAACGGCTATCGCGGCCTGTCCATGCTGCTCGCCGAAAAGCCGCGCGGCAGCGACGACAATCCGTTTCCCGCATCCGGCATGTCCGGCACCGAGATCGAGGTGCTCGGCTATCGCGGCATGAAGGAATACGAGATCGCCTTCGACGGCTTTGTGGTGAAGGCCGAGAACCTCCTCGGCGGCGTCGAAGGGCTCGGCTTCAAGCAACTGATGGCGACCTTCGAGGCGGCGCGCATCCAGACCGCGGCGCGCGCCATCGGCGTGGCGCAGGCGGCGATGGAGCAGGCGCTCGGCTATGCCACGGACGCGCGTGCAGTTCGGCGAGCCGATCGCCAATTTCCCGCGCGTTGCCGACAAGCTCGCCATGATGGCGGTCGAGATCATGATCGCGCGCCAGCTCACCTATTATGCCGCGCGGCAAAAGGATTCCGGCCGCCGCTGCGACCTCGAAGCCGGCATGGCGAAACTGCTTGCCGCGCGCGTCGCCTGGGCCGCGGCCGACAACGCCGTGCAGATCCATGGCGGCAACGGCTTTGCGCTGGAATTTCCGGTCTCGCGCATCCTCTGCGACGCCCGCATCCTCAACATTTTCGAAGGCGCCGCCGAAATCCAGGCGCAGGTGATCGCGCGGCGATTGCTGGACGGATCGAACTGACCAAAATGGGTCATCGGGACGCGGCGTGCAATGAGCCGTCACAGCATCCGTTCGGCAACGGCCTTCTTCTCCGCCGCCGGCGGCTCCTTGAGCAGCAGCCCGACATTGCCGGACAGGATTCGCTCGCCGTCGGCGCCGAGCGCGCGGATGTCGTGGACGAAGTCGCGCACGATCTCGCGCTTGCGGATTTCCTGCGGGTAGTCGGTGGCGAACACCATGCGCGAGGCCGGGATTTCGCACAGCCCGGCTTTCACCGCGCCGATGCCGCCGGCAAATCCGGCGGTATCGAACACCAGATTGTGCGCGGATGTAATAGTCGAAATCGTGCTTTGGCGTTGGCGCCGTGGCGCGGATTGCCGGCGGTGCCCCAAAACTCCTTGTCCTGGAAGCTGCGGATGCGGGCGAGCATCGCGGCGATGCCGCCGGACAGATGCGCCATGTGCACGGTCAGTTCGGGATGGCGGTCGAACAGGCCGGAATTGACCAGGCGGATCGTCGCCATGATCAGCGAGAACTCGCGCCCGACCGCGCGCGCGGTGTCGTAGCTGTCGAATTGCTGCGCCTGGTTGAGCTTGAGCGCCGGATGCACGAACACGAACATGCCGAGCTTGCCGACCTCGTTCCAGAACGGCTCCATCGCCGGCGTCGTCGATCCACTTGCCGTCGAACTCCGAGGTGATGGTGACGCCCTGGAAGCCGAGTTCGTGGCGGCAGCGCGCCAGCTCCTTGAACGCCGCAGCGCCGCCGAGCGGATGGGCGTGCGCGGCGCCGATGAAGCGGCCGGGATAGTCGCGCTCGGCCTTGCTTGGCCTTGTCGTTGACGAGCCGCGAGGTCTCGAGATCGGCGCACATGCCGGCGGCGCTGGTGAGCCAGGCGGCGTCGATGCCGGCCACGTCCATCATCCGCACATGCTCGTCGAGATCGTAGAGCAGCGAATGCACCGTGTAGCTCGGCGCGCCGAGCGCATCGTAATTGAGGATCAGCCGGTCGCCCGGATCCTCCTTGATCAGTTCGCGCGGCGTGAAATGGTGCTGGAAATCGACGATCATTGCGGCGTTCTCTGCGGTTGCGGTGTTTCTGGTAGCCCGGATTGCGCGAAGCGCAATCCGGGATCGGCCGAGCGGGCCGAAGGCCGTCCGGGGTTTCGCTTTCGCTCAACCCGGGCTACAAGGAGCCATGGCCAATTTCATGTCCCATTTCGCGGTCCCGATCGCCATCGGCGCGGTCGCGGTCGTGCTCCTGCTCGGCCTCGTCAACATGATGCGCGGCGGCTCGGGCAATACCTCGCAGAAGCTGATGCGGCTGCGCGTGCTGCTGCAATTCATCGCCATCGTCATCATCATGTTCACGGTCTGGGTGATGTCGAAGTGAGCCCGAAGTGACCCATGGTCGTCCTCAACAAGATCTACACCCGCACCGGCGATGACGGCACCACCGCGCTCGGCACCGGCGAGCGGCGCAAGAAATACGATCTGCGCATCGCCGCCTATGGCACGCTCGACGAAGCCAATGCGGCGATCGGCATCGCGCGGCTGCACACCGCCGACGACGCTGCGCTCGATGCGGCGCTGGCGCGCATTCAGAACGATCTGTTCGATGTCGGCGCCGACCTGTGCACGCCCGGGGCAGGGCAAAGGTCCGGGCGGCGCGCGCCTCACCGTCACCGCGGCGCAGGTGACTGGCTCGAAGACGAGATCGACCGGCTCAATGCCGAGCTTGCGCCGTTGAGATCATTCGTGCTGCCGGGCGGCAGCGCGGCGGCGGCCTATCTGCATCTTGCCCGCACCATTTGCCGGCGCGCCGAGCGGCTCATCGCCGAGCTCAAGGACGAGCCGGGCGAGAGCGTCACGCCCGAAGTGCTGCAATACGTCAACCGGCTGTCGGATTTCCTGTTCGTCGCCAGCCGCCACGCCAACGGCAAAGGCGCGCGCGACGTGCTTTGGAAGCCGGGCCGGAATCGCTGACAGGCGGCGGGGCGCACACCATGGTCTTGCCGCTGTACGATCACAGCCCGTTCAAGTGGCCGACGCCGCCTTACGTCACTGTGGCTGTTGATCGCCGTCAATTTCATCGTGTTTCTGCTGCAGGCAGACACCGGCCCGGAGCAGATAGAGCAATTCGATCATGTCGCCGGATTAATCCCGGCGGCATTCACCGCGGGTGGGATATTCGGGCCGGCCCTGCCGGCGCCGCTCACGCTTATCACCTACATCTTCCTGCATGGCAATTTCATGCATGTCTTCGGCAACATGATTTTCCTATTCGTGTTCGGCGACGACATCGAAGAGGCGCTTGGGCACTGGCGTTTCCTCGCCTTCTACATCGCTTGCGGCATCGGCGCCGGCCTGGCTTTCACCCTGAGCGATCCGAGTTCGCAGGCCGAGTTGATCGGCGCATCGGGCTCCATCGCCGGTGTGATCGCCGCCTATCTGATGTTCCGGCCCTGCGCCAAGGTCACCGTCCTGCTTTGTTTCGTTGCCGCTTGCGGATCAGGGCATTCTGGATCATCGGCGGTTGGGCGATCTGGCAAGGCCTTGAAGTCGCGAGCCGGACCCACGACAACGTCGCCTATTGGGCGCATGTCGGCGGTCTCGCGACCGGCGCCATTTTGTTCGTGCTGATGCGGCCGCCAGGCGTCCCACTGTTCGAATGCGCGCAGCCGGAGACGGTGCCGGCTGCTGGACCCTGGCGGCGCGGCCACGTTGACCGCGAGCGCGACGGCCGGTAGGTTGCCGCACCGCAGCATACGCCGCGGACCCAGACGGCCGAAGCAGCCGGAACTCGCTAAAAAGCACGCCAAGACAAGCGCATGAAAATCCTCGTGCCCGTGAAACGGGCGATCGACAAGGACGTGAAAATCCGCGTCAAGGCAGACGGCTCCGGCGTCGAGCTCGGCAACGTCAAAATGTCGATGAACCCGTTCGACGAGATCGCCGTCGAGGAGGCGATCCGGCTCAAGGAAGCCGGCAAGGCGACCGAGATCGTGTGCGTCTCGATCGGCCCGCAGCAGGCGGCCGAGACCATCCGCACCGCGCTCGCCATGGGCGCCGACCGCGGCATCCTGGTCAAGGCCGACGGCTACGGTCGAGCCGCTCGCGGTCGCGAAAATCCTCAAAGCCATTGCCGACGGCGGAACAGCCCGGCCTGATCATCCTCGGCAAGCAGGCGATCGACGACGATTGCAATCAGACCGGCCAGATGCTGGCGGCGCTGCTCGGCTGGCCGCAGGGCACCTTCGCCTCCAAGGTGGTGCTCGACGGCGAGGCGCTGATGGTCACGCGCGAGGTCGACGGCGGCCTGCAGACGGTGAAGCTCAAGATGCCGGCGATCGTCACCACCGATCTGCGGCTTGAACGAGCCGCGCTACGCCTCGCTGCCCAACATCATGAAGGCGAAGAAAAAGCCGATCGACGACAAGACCGCCGCCGATTACGGCGTCGACATCAAGCCGCGGCTTGAAGTGGTCAAGACCGCCGAGCCGCCGGTGCGCAAGGCCGGCGTCAAGGTCAAGACCGTCGCCGAACTGATCGACAAGCTGAAAAACGAGGCGGGGGCGATCTGATGCCGACCCTTCTGCTCGCCGAACACGACAACACGTCGCTCAAGGACGCCACCGACAAGGCGCTCACTGCCGCCAAGGCGCTCGGCGGCGAAGTCCACATCCTGGTCGCCGGGCAGGACTGCAAGCCGGTGGCGGAAGCCGCCGCCAAGCTCGACGGCGTCAACAAGGTGCTGCTCGCCGACGCGCCGGCCTACGAACACATGCTGGCCGAGCCGACCGCGGCGCTGATCGTCGCGCTCGCCGGCCCCTACGAGACCATCATGGCGGCAGCGACCACGGCCGGCAAGAACATCATGCCGCGGGTCGCGGCGCTGCTCGACGTCATGCAGATTTCCGACATCATCAAGGTGGTGGCGCCGGATACGTTCGAGCGGCCGATCTATGCCGGCAATGCCATCCAGACCGTGCGCTCGCACGATCCCAAGAAAGTGATCACGGTGCGCACCGCGGCCTTCCAGGCGACCGGCGAGGGCGGCGCCGCGCCGGTCGAGACCGGCAGCCGCCGCGGCCGATCCCGCGCATTTCCGGCTTCGTCGGCGAGGAGCTGTCCGAAGTCGGAACGGCCGGAACTGACCTCGGCAAAAATCATCATTTCCGGCGGCCGGGCGATGCAAAGCCGCGAGAACTTCACCAAATATATAGAGCCGGTGGCGGACAAGCTTGGCGCCGCGGTCGGCGCCTCGCGCGCCGCGGTCGATGCCGGCTATGCGCCGAACGATTGGCAAGTCGGCCAGACCGGCAAGGTGGTGGCGCCCGACCTCTATATCGCGGTCGGCATTTCAGGCGCCATTCAGCATCTCGCCGGTATGAAGGATTCGAAAGTCATCGTCGCGATCAACAAGGATGAGGAAGCGCCCATCTTCCAGGTCGCCGATTACGGCTTGGTGGCGGACCTCTATCAGGCCCTGCCGGAGCTCGCGAGCGAGCTCGACAAGCTCAAACGCTGACCGGAGATCGGCGCACGGCTCGGGATCGTCGTAGAAGGTGAATGAAGATGGTCGAGGTCAAGGAGCGGCCGAAGGCGCGCAACGAGCAAGACGGACGGCATGGCCCATATCATTCGCAAAATCGGCGTGGTCGGCGCCGGCCAGATGGGCAACGGCATCGCCCATGTCTGCGCGCTTGCCGGCTTATCACGTATTGCTCAACGACATCGCGGCCGACCGCATCACCGAAGGGCTCGCCACTATCAACGGCAACCTGGCGCGCCAGGTCAGCCGCCAGCGCATCAGCGACGAACAGCGCCAGGCCGCGATCAAGCGCATCGCGCCCGCCAAGACGCTCGAAGATCTCGGCGACTGCGATCTGGTGATCGAGGCCGCGACCGAGCAGGAAGACGTCAAGCGCAAGATCTTCAACGCGCTGTGCCCGGCGCTCAAGCCCGAGACCATCGTCGGCACCAATACGTCTTCGATCTCCATCACCCGGCTGGCCGCCTCAACCGACCGGCCGGAGCGCTTCATCGGCATTCATTTCATGAATCCGGTGCCGCTGATGGAGCTGGTCGAGGTGATCCGCGGCATCGCCACCGACGACGGCACCTTCGAGTCGACCAAGCAGTTCATCGCCAAGCTCGGCAAGCAGATCGCGGTCTCGGAGGATTTTCCCGCCTTCATCGTCAACCGCATTCTGCTGCCGATGATCAATGAGGCGATCTACACGCTCTATGAAGGCGTCGGCAATGTCGAGGCGATCGACACCGCGATGCGGCTCGGCGCCCATCATCCGATGGGGCCGCTGGAGCTCGCCGACTTCATCGGCCTCGATACCTGCCTCTCGGTGATGCAGGTGCTGCACGAGGGGCTCGCCGATTCGAAATACCGGCCGTGCCCGCTGCTGGTGAAATACGTCGAGGCCGGCTGGCTCGGCCGCAAGACCCAGCGCGGCTTCTATGATTATCGCGGCGACAAGCCGGTGCCGACCAGGTGACGGCAAGCCGTCATGGCCGGGCTTGACCCGGCCATCCACACCTTACCTGATACTCCAGCCTAGACGTGGATGGCGCACGAGGCCGGGCATGACTATGTTTTGCGCCAATCTTGGCTCACGCCGCTGCGGGCATTTGCGGCGCCGTCTCGCTCCAGCACGGCAGCACCGAGACGCGCTCGAACCAGCTTCGCACGTTGCTATAGGGCGCCACCGGCATTCCCGCTCCTTGGGCATGGAACAGCGGTGCGGCCACTGTGAAATCGGCAATCGTCAGCGCGTTGCCCGACCAGATATTTTTGTTTCATCAGGTGTGCATCCAGCACCTTGCCTTCTTTGTTGAAGGCCTCGGTGGCTTTGGCGACGGCGGTCTCGTCGGGCACGCCGAGATTAACAAACTTCTTGACGAGGCGCTCGAACGTCAGCGGCCCGCAGGCTTGGGCGCTCCAATGGGCAAGTTCCCAGCATTGCCACCGGGTGATGTCGGCGCGAGTCCGCGCATCGTTGGGCCACAGCGGCGTAGCGCTCTTGCCGGCGATGTATTGCAAGATCGCATTTGATTCCCACAGCTTGAAATCGCCGTCGACCAGCGTCGGCGTGCGGCCGGTCGGATTGACCGCGAGATAGGCCGGGGCGTACTGCGCGCCCTTGGTCAGTCGACAAAATCGAACTCGAGCGGAACTCTGAGGTACGAAGCAAGCGCCCGCACTTTCCAGGTGTTCGGCGATGCCGGAAATCCATAGAGCTTCATGATCGTCTCCTACTGTTGTTAAGATGATTGCCGTGGAATATTGCTGTCTAATCGCAGCATGAGGCGGATTTTGGTTGCTGGTATGACGCTTTTGTATCGACCATCGCGCCTTCATAGCGGTCGTGGTGGCGAACCCACGCCATCGACCACGCCAAGCCGTCTTCGTCGCGGCCCTTCGGGACGAGATCGAGAAAGTTGTATGCGCCGACCAGGATATCGAGACCGCGGCCGTAGCTTGAATAGGTATGTAAGATATCGCCGGCGGCATCTTTGTAGAACACGCTGGCGCCGGGCGCGCTCCTCGCTCGGAAACTCCGTGTTGTCTTGATAATTGTAGGTCACGCCGCCGTTGGCTTTCTGCTCCGGCGTGAACGAGACGTGATAGTCATAGTTGAAATCGTTGCCGAACGACGACACCCATTTGAACTTCCAGCCCATGCGCCGTTTGAATGCCTCGATCTGCGCCAGCGGCGCACGTGAGACGACGAGAAATGCGACGTCGCGCTGCGCGAGATGGACTACCGCGCCATCGAAATGATCGGCGAGCAGCGAACAGCTCGGACAGCCCGCTTCCCAGCCGGGACCGAGCATGAAGTGATACATGATCAACTGGCTTTTTCCGCCGAACAGGTCGGCAAGCGTTTCCTTGCCGTTCGGCCTGTCGAACACGTAAGTCCTTCTCGACTTTCACCCAAGGCAGCTCGCGCCGCTTACGGCTCGATGCGTCGCGCGCCCGGGTAAAGGCTTTCTCCTCCGCGAGATGCGCTTTGCGAGCGGCGAGCCATTCGTCCTGCGGTACGATTTTGATGCGGTTCCATACTGCCTCTCCATGCGACTTAGTCTGAGGGCGTCATCCAGCCGATGCCCGCGCCGCCGGGCTCCGTCAGGATCGCGATGCGGCCGACACCGGGGATGTCGAACGCCGGCTTCATGACCTTGGCGCCGGCTTTGACGGCCTTTTTCACGCGCGCATCGACATCGTCGACCGCGATGTAGGGCATCCAGCCTTCCGGAACGCCTTCGTACTCGGGCCCGCTGATGTCGAAAATGCCGCCAACGGGGTCGTCGCCCATCTTGGCGACCCAGTAGGTGCCGTCGTTGCCCATCGGCATGGCGTCGTAGCTCCAGCCCATGGTGTCGGCGTAGAATTTCTTGGCGCCCTCGACGTCGCGCGCCATGAGCTCGTTCCAGTAGAATTTGCCGTGTGATCCGCGCATGAGTTACTCCTGTTTGTAACCCGGATGGAGTGCAGCGAAATCCGGGAAAGTCCTAATGAGCTGAAATCGTGATCCCGGATTACGCCGCGCTCTATCCGGGCGTGCTACGCTTGGGCAGATCAGGCGAAATACTTCTCCATCTTGTCGAGCGCGCTGGTCCAGCCGCCCTGGTGGCGATCGCGGGCGCCCTCGTCGAAGAATTGTTCGTGAGTGAGCGTCAGCAAGGTGCCGTCGCCGTCCGGCTTGAGCATCACCGTCACCAGCGATTCACGCTCCGGCGTCGTCTTCCAGGCCCAGGTGAAAACAAGCTTTTCGTTCGGAACGAATTCGCGATAGACGCCGCTCACATCATGCTCTTCGCCGTCGGGCGAGCGCATCAGCCAGCGATACCGCCCGCCGGCGCGCGGGTCGCATTCGACGCGTACCGCCTTGACTTCGCCGGGCCCCATCCAGCGCTTTACTTTTTCCGGATCGGTCCAGGCCGCGAAGACTTTGGCCGGCGGCGCTTTGAGGCGGCGCTTGAGGGTGAGACTTGGCTTGGTGACTGTTTGGGTGGACATGACGACTCTTCCTCTTCCAAAAAGGCGGCAAGCTGCGCAAGCCGCTCTGACCAGAACCTTTCGTAGCGATTGAGCCACTCGATCGCGTCCTGCATGGGGGTTGCAACGAACTGGCAGGCGACAGTGCGCCCTGCCTTGCTGCGTGCGATCAGTCCGGCACCGGCCAGCACGTCGAGATGCTTCATGATCGCCGGCAGCGAAACCGGAAACGGCTTGGCGAGTTCGCTGACCGACAGGCCGGGCTCTTCGGCAAGCCGCATCACCAGCGCGCGGCGCGTCGGGTCCGAAAGCGCCGCAAAGGTGCGGTCGAGTGCTTCGACATTATACTTAACCATATGGTTTAGTATAGAAGCGGACGCGGCGGTGTCAAGGCGCAATTGTAGCCTGGTGAGGGGGGGCTGTTGCCGGAAGACTGGGTCCGAGATTTCAGGGAAGCGTGACGAGTGGAGAGGCCGATCCCGGATTTCGCTGGCGCTCAATTCGGGCTACCGACTGCCGAGGGCGGCGCTGACGAGCTTCACGCCGTCGGCGCTCGCCCATTCGGCCGGGCCCGCCATGTCGCCGATCTCGCAGCCGGAACCATCGACGAGCAGCGTCGTCGGCATGCCGAAAGCCTTGCCGGCCATTTTCAGGTCCTGAAAAACTTTCGCGCTCGGGTCGGAAAAATAGGCAAGCCGCTTGACGCCGATTTCCTTGAGGAAGGCCAGCGGCTTTTCAGCGATCGCGGGTGTCGATATTGACGGCGACGACCTGGAAGTTCGGGCCGCCGAGGTCGCCTTCGAGCGCGTCGAGTGCCGGCATTTCCTTGCGGCAAGGGACGCACCAGGTCGCCCAGAGGTTGACGAGGATGGTGCGGCCGCGCCAATCCGCCAATGTGAGATCGCGGCCTTGGGCATCCTTGAAGGCCAGGTCGGGAACGCGGAATGGCGTTTGCGCGACGCTCAGCGCCGCGACTTCGCCATGCACCATCGGCGCGATCCGCGCGGCCGTTTTGACCGCCGGCTGGCACGCCGCATCGCTCGGATTGCTTCGCAGATGCCCAATCCCGTATACCCCCGCCAGCACGGCCAAAGCCCCGCATAGCGCCAGGACAGAAACGACGCGGCGGCGGCGGACCGTATAGGATGGCTCGGTAGGCGACTGGGTCATCAGCGATCAAACCTCGGGGCGATAAAATCTTGGCGGACGCATCATGAGCAACAAAATGTGGGGCGGACGCTTCGATTCCAAGCCCGACCCGATCATGGAGGACATCAACGTCTCGATCGATTTCGACCGCCACCTCTACCGGCAGGACATTGCCGCGAGCAAGGCCCATGCAGCGATGCTCGCCAAGAGCGGCATCATCACGGCGCAAGATGCAAAGCGGATTGCTCACGGTCTAGACACGATCTTGTCAGAGATCGAGACCGGCAAATTCGCTTTCAAGCGGGCGCTCGAGGACATTCATATGAATGTCGAGAGCCGGCTCGCCGAGCTGATCGGGCCGGCGGCGGGACGGCTGCATACCGCGCGCTCGCGCAACGATCAGGTCGCGACCGACTTCCGGCTCTGGGTGCGCGACGCGATCGACGAGATCGACGCGGGGCTCGCGGCCTATCAGGGCGCGCTGGCGCAGAAGGCGCTCGATCACGCCGACACCGTGATGCCGGGCTTCACCCATCTGCAGCCGGCGCAACCGGTGACGTTCGGCCATCATCTGCTCGCCTATGTCGAAATGGCAGCGCGCGACCGCGGCCGATTTGCCGATGCGCGTGTCCGTCTCAACGAAAGCCCGCTCGGGGCCGCCGCGCTTGCCGGCACGTCGTTCCCCATCGATCGCGCCATGACCGCGAAGGCCCTCGGCTTCGCGCGGCCGATGGCGAACTCGCTCGACGCCGTCTCCGATCGCGACTTCGTGCTGGAGACATTGGCGGCTTGCGCCATCGCCGCCATGCATTTGTCGCGATTTGCCGAGGAGATCGTGATCTGGTCGTCGCCGCTGGCCGGCTTCATTCGGCTGTCCGATCGCTTCACCACCGGTTCCTCGATCATGCCGCAGAAGCGCAATCCGGATGCGGCGGAACTCACCCGCGCCAAAACCGGACGCATCGTCGGCGCGCTTGCCGGGCTTTTCGTGGTCATGAAGGGATTGCCCCTCGCCTATCAGAAGGACATGCAGGAGGACAAGGAAGGCGCGATCGATGCGATCGGTGCTCTGGCGCTCTCGATCGCCGCCATGACCGGTATGGTGCGCGATATGAAGCCCGATCTCGCGCGCATGCGCGCCGCGGCGGGGGAGGGCTATTCCACCGCCACCGATCTCGCCGACTGGCTGGTGCGCACGCTCAAACTGCCGTTCCGCGAGGCCCATCACGTCACCGGCCGCATCGTGGCCATGGCGGCCGACGCCGGCCTGCCGCTCGAAAAGTTGCCGCTCAAGGCCATGCAGACGGTCGAGCCGCGGATCACCAAGGCGGTGTTCGACGTGCTTTCGGTCGATAAATCCGTGACCAGCCGCGCCGGTTTTGGCGGGACGGCGCCGAAAAACGTGCATGCACAGGCTAAACGCTGGCTCAAACGCCTGGAACTCAAAGGCTTGGAACTCAAACACTTGGAAAAAGGCGCGTAAACGCGCCGGCAACTGGTTGCGGACAAAATCTCGCCTCGGCAACCTGATCTGCTAAGGTCCGGCCTGCGGACTGGGTGAGGAACACTTTTTGGCCCCTGATCGTCAAAGCTTTTGTCTTTTTGCGCTTGCCGTGGTCATAGCCATTGGACTCTCGGCGTGTGGGCGCAATGGTCCGCTCGGGCTGCCGCCGGGCGCCGCGGTTGCCCCAACGGCGGCCGCCGCTCCGCCGCCGCCACTGGCCGCGGCCGGTTCGGACACCACGGCGGTAGCGGCGCAGGAGACCGCGGCAAAAACCGGCTTCGACGCCCAAGGCAATCCGGTGGCGGCGTCGGGTCAGAAAAAGTCATTTATCCTTGACCCGTTGCTGCAATAGGGCTGCGCAGGGCCGGCGATAGGCCATCGCCGTAGCGAACGCGGAACTCTCACGCTAAACACCTTCCATGCATCACTTTGCCTATCGCGACGGCGTCTTGCATGCCGAGGCGGTCAGCCTCGTTGCGCTGGCGGAGGCCGTCGGCACGCCGTTTTATTGTTATTCGACAGCGACGCTCAAACGTCACTACCAGGTATTCGCCAGCGTCTTCGCCGATGTCGACGCACTGGTGTGCTACGCGATGAAGGCGAATTCCAACCAAGCCGTGATCGCGACGCTGGCGCGGCTCGGCGCCGGCGCCGACGTCGTCTCCGAAGGTGAGCTGCTGCGGGCGCGCGCCGCCGGCATTGCGCCGGACAAGATCATGTTTTCCGGCGTCGGCAAGACGGCGCGCGAGCTTGCGCTCGCGGTCGAGCACGGCATTCTCTGCGTCAACGTCGAATCCGAGCCGGAGCTTGAACTCCTGGCCGCGATTGCCGCCGGCATGGGCCGCTGCGCCGACATTTCGATCCGCGTCAATCCCGACATCGACCCCAAAACGCACGCCAAGATCGCCACCGGCAAGGCGGAGAACAAGTTCGGCATCCCGATCAGCCGCGCCCGCGAGGTTTACGCCGGCGCCGCAAAGCTCGAAGGCGTGCGCGTCGTCGGCGTCGACATGCATATCGGCAGCCAGATCACCGAGCTTGATCCGTTCGGCGACGCCTTCGCACTGCTGGCGGATTTCGTGCGCGTGTTGCGCGCGGACGGCCACACCATCGGCCACGTCGATCTCGGCGGCGGCCTTGGTATTCCGTACCGCGAGGATAACGAACCGCCGCCCGATCCCGACGCCTATGCGGCGCTCGTCAAGGGCGCAACGCAGGGCCTCGGCTGCCGGCTGATCTTGGAGCCGGGCCGCCTCATTGTCGGCAACGCCGGCATTCTGGTGACGCGCGTGCTCTATGTGAAGCACGGCGAGGCCAAGACCTTTGTCATCGCCGATGCTGGCATGAACGATCTCATTCGCCCGACGCTCTATGAGGCATACCACGACATCCGCCCGGTCAGGGAGCCGGCGATCGGTGCGCCGCGAATCATCGCCGACCTGGTCGGGCCGGTGTGCGAATCCGGCGACTTCCTCGCGCTCGATCGGTCCATCGTCGCGCCGCGGCCGGGCGACCTCCTCGCCGTGATGTCGGCCGGGGCCTATGCGGCGGTGCAGTCAGGCACCTACAATACCCGCACGCTCGTCCCCGAAGTGCTTGTCCAAGCAAGCGAATGGGCACTGGTCCGACCCCGCGTCACCGCCGAGGAGCTGATCGCGCTCGACCGAATGCCGCCGTGGCTTTAGCGTCTCGCTCTGCTGTCTTCGAATGTGTTTACCCCCGGCGAACAGTGATAGCCTTTCATTCCGGCGATATGCCACAAGGTACGTTGCGCGACATTCTCAGGCAGCCTCGACTAACGCGCGAAGAATTCTTGAAGTTGCTATAGATTGCTGCTCCTTGGCGTACACAGCGTGTCTCGCCATCGCTGAGTGATTCGCTTCCAACCTTGTCGGTCCGGTTGGGCGGGATCGGCCCTATATCGAGGTCATTCGGGCCGGGCATCAGCTTGGATCGGCAAAGGCGGCCCCGCCGCACCGCCGAGGAAGTGATCGCGCTCGACCGAATGCCGCCGCGGCTGTGAATTTGCAAGGCCGTCGTGCACGGGGGTGTGCATGCCTTGGCCGGGTATCGGCAGGGTGCCTTGAACCCGCCCTCATGTTAGCGTGTTGTCATGCACAATTGCCGTCTGCGGAGAGCTTTGTGACGGAAGCCACCTCACCCGGTCCCGGACCCGAGCAACGCCGCGCCGATCCAGCGGTCGCATCGGCGCTCGAGACGGCGCTAAAGCGCGCACGCTGGACGATTTTCTGGGAACGGTTGTGGCCGGCATTGGCGTCGCTTGCCACAGCCATTGGCTTGTTCCTGGCCTTGTCGTGGCTCGGGCTGTGGTTGTGGCTGCCGCCGCTCGGCCGTGCCGTCGCCTTGATCGCCTTGGCGGTCATCGCTCTCCTGGCGGCATTTCCGTTCGTCCTCCTGCGCATGCCCGGCATGCCGGACGGCCTACGCCGGCTCGACCGCGATAGCGGCCTGCGCCATCGCCCGGCCACGGCGATTGCCGACAACATCGCCGTCACCCCGAAAGATCCTTATTCGCTGGCGTTGTGGAACGCCCACGTCGAGCGCGCCCTCGTGGCCGCGCAATCGCTCAAGGCCGCTCTGCCGTCGCCGCGCGTCGCGGAGCGCGACCGCTACGCCTTGCGTGCACTGGTCCTGATCGCGTGCATCGCCACCTTCTTCGCCGCCGGCGGCGAACGATGGAAGCGCGTCGCCGCGGCGTTCGACTGGCAGGGCGTGGTGCTGCCGGCGAATTTTCGCATCGACGCCTGGGTTACGCCGCCCGCCTACACCGGTAAGCCGCCGCTCATCCTGCCCGGCATGCACGCCGGCGAGACCTCCGCGCAGCTCGAAGGACCCGTTTCGGTGCCGGTCGGGAGCATGCTGGTGGTGCGTGCCACCGGGAAGCTTAACCTCGATGTTTCGGGCAGCGGCGGCGTTATCCCGGCGAAAGAAGAGGTGCAGGCGCCGAAAGGCACCGAAGAGCATCGCTTCAAGATCACCGCCACCGGCACCGCGACGCTGCGCGGCGTCGGCGACGATTTGACTTGGCCGTTCAACGCCATTCCCGACAAGCCGCCGACCATCGAACTTGCCAAGGATCCCGAACAGCAGAACCGTGGCTCACTGCTTTTGTCCTACCGGCTCGAGGACGATTACGGGGTAACCGAGGCCCAGGCGACCTTTGTGCGCAAGGATGACCCGGCCGGGCAAAGCGAGGAACCGCACCCGCTCTACGGGCCGCCCGATTTCGCGCTGACCCTGCCGCAGGCGCGCACCAAGAGCGGTGTTGGCCAAACCATCAAGGATCTCACCGATCACCCCTGGGCCGGCGCCGACGTGGCGATGACGCTGATCGCGCGCGACGAGGGCGGCAACGAAGGCAAGAGCGAGCCGTTCGCGTTCCGCCTGCCCGAGCGTGTCTTCACCAAGCCCTTGGCGCGGGCGCTGATCGAGCAGCGGCGCAACCTCGCCCTTGACGCTCATGCGCGCCCGCTCGTCATCACCGCGCTCGACGCGCTGGCCGCAGCGCCGGAAAAATTCACGCCGGAGGCCGGCATCTACCTGGGACTGCGCTCGATCTTCTGGTCGCTGGTGCGTGCCAAGACCGATGACGATCTGCGCGACGTGGTGGCGCGGCTGTGGTCGATGGCGGTGGGCATCGAGGACGGCAATATTTCCGACGCCCAGGCCTCGTTGCGCAACGCCGAGGAGGCGCTGCGCCAGGCGCTGGAACGCGGCGCCAGCGACGCAGAGATCAAGCAGCTAATGGATCAGCTGCGCGCCGCGATGGATCGCTTCATGCAGGCGATGCGCGAGCAACTGAGAAATCAGCAGGCCTCGCATCCGCTCGATCGCAATGCGCGCACGCTGAGCCAGCGCGACCTGCAGAGCATGCTCGACCGTCTGGAGAATTTAGCGCGCAACGGCGCCAAGGACGCCGCGCGCCAGCTGTTGCAGCAGCTCCAGCAGATGATGGAAAACCTGCAAATGGCGACGCCGGACATGAACGGCGACGATGGCGACGACATGATGTCGGCGCTTGATGAGCTCGGCGACATGATCCGCCAGCAGCAGGATTTGCGCGACCGCACCTTCCGTCAGGGCCAGGATCAGCGCCGCCAGAACGGCCAGCGCGCGCCGCAGGGCAAACAAGGGCAGCAGGGCCAACAACAAGGCAACGCCATGGGCGAGTTGCGGCAGAGCCAGCAGGCGCTGCGCGACCGTCTCAACAAGCTCCTGGAAGATTTGAAAAACCGCGGCTTCGGCCAGCAGGGTCAGCAAGGCCAACAGGGCCAACAGGGCCAAGACCAGACGGACCAGCTCGGCCGCGCCGGCGAGGCGATGAGCGACGCCGAGGGCAATCTCGGCGACGGCAACGCCGACAGCGCGGTGGATTCGCAAGGCCGTGCGCTTGATGCCATGCGCAAAGGTGCGCAGTCGCTCGCGCAATCGATGCAGCAGCAACTCGGACAAGGCCGCGGCCCCGGACAGCCGGGCCGCCTCGGGCAGCCGCGCGCGCAGCAGGATACCGATCCGCTCGGGCGGCCGCTGCGCGGGCGCGACTACGGCGACGATGTCACCGTCAAGGTGCCGGGCGAGATCGACGTGCAGCGCGCGCGTCGCATCATCGAGGAGCTGCGCAAGCGCTTCGGCGACTTCGCCCGGCCGCAGGAGGAGCTCGACTATATCGAGCGGCTGTTGAAGGATTATTGAGCACGCGGCTCCGCCTCGCCCTCTCAGCAGAGCCGCAACGGCGCCTTCTCGGCCCGCGCCGACGTGGCGCCGCCGCCGGGTTGGCAGGCGCTCCCGGCCTACAAGCTCGACGGCAGCTTTCGCGCGCTGCACGCGGACGAGGCCGCGCTCGCGGCGTTGAAGCGGCGGTTTGCCGGCTATGTCGAGCGCGCCGCGGACCATTCCTCCCCCTGAACAGGGCGATGTGGGCGCGCCAGTCATCCGGATTCGGCGGCTGAGGGCTGCGCCAGCGCACGGGAGCGCGAGTCATCACGTTGACACTCGGCACTATCGGCTTAAATTACCGGTGTTCCGAGGGGAGCTCCGGGAGGAGCTGAGACCGCGTCGCGGAAACCCTTTGAACCTGATCCGGGTCATGCCGGCGAAGGGACGGAAGCTTTTCTTTCCACAGTCCGCCCAAGCCGCCACTGTCCGGATCGCTCAAAAACACTGGAGCGACCTCGATGAACAAGCCACTGTCCGAATCCGATCTCGCGACGCCGAAGGTGACGACCGGCCCGATCTCGGGTTCGCGCAAGATCTTCGCGGTGCCCGAGGCGGCACCGGACCTGCGCGTGCCGTTGCGCGAGATCGCGCTCGACGCGTCCTCGGGCGAGCCGCCGTTTCCGGTCTACGACGCGTCCGGTCCCTACACCGACAGTGATGCCGCGATCGACGTCGAGAAGGGCCTCAAGCGCACCCGCATCGCATGGGTCAAGGAGCGCGGCAGCGTCGAGGAATATGAAGGCCGCCCGATCAAGCCGTTCGACAACGGCAACGTCACCGGAAAACATCTCGCGCGCAATTTCCCGAACACGCCGAAGCCGCTGCGCGGGCTCGACGGCCAGCCGGTGACCCAGCTCGAATGGGCGCGCAAGGGCGTCATCACCAAGGAAATGATCTATGTCGCCGAGCGCGAGAATCTCGGTCGCAAGCAGATGCTCGACGTCGCGCAGGAACGGCACGACGACGGCGAGAGCTTCGGCGCCTCGGTGCCGCTCTACGTGACGCCGGAATTCGTACGCAGCGAAGTGGCGCGCGGCCGCGCCATCATCCCGTCGAACATCAACCACGCTGAGCTCGAGCCGATGGCGATCGGCCGCAACTTCCTCACCAAGATCAACGCCAATATCGGCAATTCCGCCGTCACCTCCTCGGTGGAAGAGGAAGTGGAGAAAATGGTGTGGTCGATCCGGTGGGGCGCCGACACGGTGATGGACCTCTCTACCGGCCGCAACATCCACACCACGCGCGAATGGATTATTCGCAATGCTCCGATCCCGATCGGCACCGTGCCGATCTATCAGGCGCTGGAGAAGGTGAATGGCGACCCGGTAAAACTCGACTGGGAGTGCTACAAGGACACGCTGATCGAGCAGTGCGAGCAAGGCGTCGATTATTTCACTATTCACGCCGGCGTGCGGCTCGGCTACATCCACCTCACCGCCAACCGCGTCACCGGCATCGTCTCGCGCGGCGGCTCGATCATGGCGAAGTGGTGCCTGGCGCATCACAAGGAGAGCTTCCTCTACGAGCGCTTCGACGAGATTTGCGACCTGATGCGCAAATACGACGTGTCGTTCTCGCTCGGCGACGGCCTGCGCCCCGGCTCGATCCGCGACGCCAACGACCGCGCGCAATTCTCCGAGCTCGAAACGCTCGGCGAACTGACCAAGGTCGCCTGGGCCAAGGGCTGCCAGGTGATGATCGAAGGCCCCGGCCACGTGCCGCTGCACAAGATCAAGGTCAACGTCGACAAGCAGCTCAAGGAATGCGGCGAGGCGCCGTTCTATACGCTCGGTCCGCTCGTCACCGACATCGCGCCGGCCTACGACCACATCACCTCGGCAATCGGCGCCGCCATGATCGGCTGGTTCGGCACCGCCATGCTCTGCTACGTCACGCCGAAGGAGCACCTCGGGCTCCCTGATAGGAACGACGTCAAGGACGGCGTCATCGCCTACAAGATCGCCGCCCACGCCGCCGACCTCGCCAAGGGCCACCCGGCCGCGCAACTGCGCGACGACGCGGTTTCCCGCGCCCGCTTTGAGTTCCGCTGGAACGACCAGTTCAACCTCTCGCTCGATCCCGACACCGCGCGCAGCTACCACGACGAGACGCTGCCCAAGGAGGCCCACAAGGTGGCGCATTTCTGCTCCATGTGCGGGCCGAAGTTCTGCTCGATGAAGATCACGCAGGACGTGCGCGATTATGCGGCGACGTTGAATGACAAGGAGCAGGGCATGGCGGACATGTCGAAGAAGTTCTTGGACATGGGCGCGGAGGTTTATGTCGATAAGGTCGGCGGCGGCGAAGGAGAGCAATAAGGCGTTGTGAATCGGCCGATGCGTGCCGGAGATCGTGATCATCGCTGGACCGAATGGCGCCGGCAAGACGACCTTCGCGCGTGAATACTGGGCGGCGACGCAGAGCGTTTGGTCTTCGTCAACGCCGACGAAATTGCACGTGAGCTTGGCAGATCAGGGCCTGTCCCGGGGCAGCTCGACATACGTGCAGCCCGGATCATGCTCGAACGGATCGACGATCTTGCCGCCGCGGGCGCCGAATTCATGTTTGAGACGACCCTCGCGACGCTCACCTATGCTCAGAAAATTCCTTGTGGCGGGAACGCGGATATGCCGTTTCGCTCATCTATCTGCGCCTGCCGTCAGTCGAGGCGTCCGTCGATCCGCGTACGACGACGAGTCGAGGCTGGCGGCCACGGCATCCCCGAAGAAACCGTTCGCAGACGCTTCGACAAGAGCGTGAGATATTTCGAGAGCGCCTATAAATCAGTCGTGGATGAATGGTATGTGAGGGATAGTCTCGAAGGTAGCTTTGCGCTGGCGGAATCGTGGGATCGAAAGATGAGCCGGAGACTGGATATTACAACGGTCGATGCCGCCCTAAAGCGCGCCGCCAATAAGGCGATTGCCGGGACTCGGGAGGAACGTTCAGGGCGCTTTCAGCGTGTTAAGTCATCGATGATGACGTCGCTCCGGTATGATCACGATGCGCGCGAGTTGCACGTCACGTTTACGAGCGGCAAAACCTATCGATATCTGCATGTTCCGCTGGAAGTATACGTCGCCCTCCTCGACGCGGAATCGAAGGGCGATTTTTTCAATGGCAACATCAAAGAAGCCTTCGCTTTTGCCAAGGCGAGCAGCCGCCGCGAACGCTAAGCTCCATCAAGCCAGGCGAACGCTGCCCAAAGATGCGCATTTCTGCTCGATGTGCGGGCTGAAATTCTGCTCGATGAAGACCACACAGGACGCGGGCGCGAAGAAAAAGCAATTAAATCACTGTTGGAGACGCGTAGCACCGTAGTCGCAGGCGTGAGACGAAGCCGGTGCAGTCGGATCGCAACATGCGCCGTGGCATCGCGCAACTGATACGGCTGGCGGCTGGTTCGCAGACCGGTGTTCATTGCAAGTCGATCGGAGCGCAGGAGGACCCGGTCGGTTCTTACGGCGCGCAATCGAGGTAGTCGACGCTCTCAGGATGTCGAGAACGGTTTGCCGTTGGGATTTTCGTGGGTTTGGGCTGAACGCTGTCGGCAAGCGAAACGTTGCAGATTACTTCGCCGATACGAATTCGAGTTGATGTAGCCGGTCATCCCAGCTGGAAACACTCGCCGCTGCATTGCTCGCGGTGCGCACCGTTCTGCTGTGCGTTCAATCTATCGCTTTGAGAAGCAAGTTCGATCGATGGCCGTTGATACCGAATGGCCAAGCTCTTGATGTCGACGCCGACGGTGGTTCCGATCGTGGCGCGACTGTGCCTCCGCTATCGACGTTCCCGCGCGGTTCAAATCGTCCAAAGCGTGGGCGCGATTCGGGCAGCGACACCGTCAATCCGAGACCGACTCCGCCGGCCGGATCAGCAAGATCGGCGACGCCTCGGTGCGCACGGCGCTCTACGAGGCCGCCCACATCATGCTGACGAAGCCGCTCAAGAGCTGCTCGCAGCTTAAGAGCTGGGCGATGCGAATTGCGAGGCGCGCCGGGATGAAGAAGGCCAAGGTCGCGCTTGCACGCAAGCTCGCGGTGATCTTGCACCGGATGCTCGCCAACGGAACACCATTCAACGCCGCTGTTGCGGCGGCCTAACAGGGAAAAGCCTAACAGTTTTCGGGCGGGTCACGACACCAGGCCTTCTCGAAGCGAAGTCCCTTCGCCGGGACGATGATCAGGTCAGACCGCACGCTTCGCAGTGGCATTGCGACCACGCGGATTAGATTGGCCGGCCTCATCCTCTTCAGTTCATGCCGGCGGCCTTGCGCCGACCCGTACAGAAGCAATACCCCGGCGAATGGGCGACGCAAAAGGGATTGACAAATAGAGGCCCTTACAGAAGCCGAAGGCGTAATCTGCCATCTCGCTTTCACGGAAGGTAACTGAAGGCGGGTTACGGCTTCGCCTAACCCGCCCTACGCACTCTCATCGCTTAAGACCTTACCCGCCCGCCATCCACATTCAGCGTCTGCCCAGTCATGAACGCTGCGTCGTCGCTGGTGAGAAACGACAGCGCGCCCACCAGATCGTCCGGCACCTCCGGCCGCTTGATCGCCTGCAGGCTGGCGACCGCGCGAAATTCTTCATCCATGTCGGCGAAGCCGGGACGCGGCGTTCGCACAATCGTTCCCGGCGAACGGGTCAGCCCCGGTGCGATGGCGTTGACGGTGATGCCGTCGGCGGCGACGTCGCCCGCCAGCGCCCGGGTGAAGCCGATGACGCCGCCCTTGGAGGCGACGTAATGGGCAAAACCGGTGGTCACCGAGCCGAACGTGCTCGAGGCCATGTTGACGACGCGCCCCCATTGGCGCGCCCGCATGCCCGGCACGAACGCGGCGGTCACGAGGAAGGTGCCGTCGAGATTGATGGAGAGAACGCGCCGCCAATCGGCGAAGGTCATGGCGGCGAAATCCTGCTGCGGATAAATTCCGGCGCAGTTCACCACGATATCGACGTGGCCGAACTTCGCCTGGACCTGTTTGGCCATCGTCGCGACCGCATCCTCCTTGGACACGTCGCAAACGACCGCGAGCGCGTTGCGCCCCGCGGCTTCGACGAGCTTCACGGTCTCGCGTCCGTCGGCCATGTCGACGACGGCGACGTGCACGCCATCCTCGGCGAGACGCTTGGCGAAGGCCTGGCCGATGCCGTTGGCGGCGCCGGTGATAACGGCGACTTTGTCCTTATGCCCTTTTGCCACGAAACATCCCCTTGAATTGCCGACGCATCATCCTGAGGCAATTTACCGGGGATTCCACAGCGGGCGTAACCCGCTCGAAAGCGGAATCTTCCTGCAAGGCGCTGTCGACCCGGGGCGTCGTGACCAACAAGGACGTCTTTGTCCTGTTCAGCGAATGGGACTGCGGCGTCGGCGGCTCATCGGGCGCTAGCGGGGAGCATAGCCCGCAGGATGGGTAGCCCTTGCAACACCCATCACTAAACCTCGCCGGACCATGATGCGTTTCGCGGAGCCGTCATCGGGCCGGCCTTCGGCCGGGCCCCTGGCTCTCTCCATCCTACGAACTACGCTCAACTCGTTACTTCAGCGTAACTGCAAGCCCGCTCAGATCCGCACTGGCCAGCAATCCGACCTGCCGGCCGCTGAGTTCCAGCACTGCGCCGTTCTGGTTGGTCAGCACGATGGCTCCCGCGCCGCCGCCGATTGCAAGTCCCGCACCGGCTGCACCATACACGCCCGCGACGTCCGACGGCCGACTGATGTGAGAGACGCGACCTTGGAAATGTATCTCTGAGGCGCCGAACGTGAAACCGTAGCTCAAGCCACCGATGGAGAGCGGATAGTCGCGACCATGAAAGTGCAATACGCCGCTGCCGGCCGAGCCGCCGATGACGAAGCCGGCCTTTACAATGCGGAGGCTAATGCTGCCGCTATCCGCATAGGCCGCCGACGACACACCCGCGCCGCAGATGGCAATGAGGCCAAGGAGAGCTGAACGAAGTCCCGAGAGAAGCCGCATTGTAATAATCCTTCTGGTTTTTTGGTGCCGGATATGCTGTCCGCGTGTGACCAACCATAGACAATCGGTCTGAGAATCGGAAGCGCAAAGATGGGTGAGCCCTCAATCGAAGCCCTTCCATGCGCGATTGTGTTCGCGAAGCCCAAGATAAAGGAATGCGTAATCGGAATGTCACCGTAATCGAAAATGATGGGTTTCGCTTCGTTCTACCATCCCACGCGCTTCACACAAAAGTACGCGTAGCGCGGATGAGCGAAGCGATATCCGGGGTCTGCCTCTCCGCTCACTTGCCGCATGTCGCGGCGCTCATGCGGGCTAGTACTTCGTGAACATTTTCCCGAACAGCTCGTGCGACCGGCGCAGCCCATCGGTCGTGAACACCACCGACTTCGCTTTGCTGACCGGATTTTCAATCATGCCTTTTTCGTGCAGCCGGTTCATCGCATCCCAGTCGAAGCCTTTCCACGCGCGGTAGTGATCGTGAAGTCCGAGGTAAAGGAGCGCTAGAACCACTTCGTCGATCCGATCCGTGTCGAGTGCCATCTTGCAACCTCTTGTTTCGGACAGCGAAGCGATATCCGGGGCCTGCCCGCTCCGCCCGCTTCCCCCATGTCGCTTCGCTCATGCGGGCTACTCGCTATTTCCCCTTTATCTGCGCCGGGTCGTTCAAAATGATCTCGGTCCGACCTTGGTAGAGCTTGATCGTTCCGGTGATATCGACGGTCTTGCCGTTCAGTGAATCCACATCGAGGAATTTGTTGGCGTCGTCAGAGAAAATGACGCCTGCAAAGGTATTATTAGGATAGCGTCCTCCCATGTCGATGAAAGTCATTTTACCGGATGCCGAGTGGTGAACTTCGCTGACGGCGCCTTCTACAGTGACGGATTTGCCGACATACTTCGGCGTATCGGCTGGCGTGATCGTTTCCGCGAGTGCCAGAGCTGGAGCTAGGATGAACCCAAGAGCAAGAATAAAGGCTCTCATCGTTCGTCTCCACAGGAGGAGGGCAGAGCCGCATCATGGATTGCCGGATCAAGTCCGGCAATGACGAAAACAAAGTGTTCCGGATTTCGTTTTGCTCGGCGCTGGCCGGTTTGTCACCCATGGCGTGCTGTGCTACGCGCAATACCCGTTGGAGACTTGCCTATGCCCGACGCCCTAAAACTCCTCACCACGCGGCGCTCCTTCAAAGCGGTCGATCTCGCCGGTCCTGGTCCATGCGCGGCCGAAATCGAAACGCTCCTAACCGTCGCCTCGCGGGTGCCCGACCATGGCAAGCTCACACCATGGCGCTTCATCGTGTTCGAAGGTGAGGCACGGCGTGCGGCGGGGGTGGCGATTGCCGCGGCATTTAACGCCAAGTATCCGGACGCGAAGCCTGAACATGTCGCGGCCGAGCGCGGGCGTCTCATGCGCGCACCACTCGTCATCGCCGTGGTGAGCCGTGCCGCGCCCCATGTGAAAATTCCGGAATGGGAGCAGACGCTCTCCGCCGGGGCCGCCGCCATGAGCCTGGTCCTCGCCGCGCACGCGCTTGGCTACGGCGCAAACTGGATCACGGAATGGTACGCCTATGATCGCGGTGTGCTCGACGCCTTCGGCCTGGCGCCGCACGAGCGCATCGCCGGCTTTGTTCACATGGGCACACCACCGGGGCCGCCCGAAGACCGGCCAAGGCCCCCGCTTGGCGAGATTACGACCCGCTTTGCCGCTTAGCCAAGCCCGGATGAGCCGAAGGCGTAATCTGCCGATCGCGTGAACTCAACAGGGCGGCTTACGGCTTCGCTTAACCCGCCCTAATTCGTTATTATTGCGCATGACCCTCGCCGCGACCGCAACGCCGGAACGCTTTATCCGCTGGGGCTATCTCTGGTGCGCGCTGGCGGCCCTTGCCGTCATGATCGCCGCGATCGCCATCGGCAATTTCTGGTTCCTGGATTTCATGCACATCTTCTCCAGCCTGTTGTGGACCGGCACTGACCTGTTCATGGGGTTTGTGCTGGGCCCGATCCTGCGGCGTACCGATCTGTCGGTCCGCCGCGAGGTTGCACGGCGGCTGACGCCGCGCACGCTATTCCTGATGCCGGCGGTGTCCATTATTTCCGGCACGACCGGCTGGTTCCTGGCCGTCAAGCTCGGCTATGCGGGGCTGGACTGGCCGGCTTACGGCTGGGTGGCGGCGGCGCTTGTTCTGGTGACGCTGATGACCATCCTGGGCCTCGGCTTTCTCACTCCGGTCAACGTGCTGATGTGCCTGGAGCTGCAACAGGCGAAACCCAATCTGGATAAGATCGGTTATTGGATGCGGCGCTACTTTTACGCGGTCGCGGCTCAGGGCGTGATGCAGATCGCGATTCTCGGCGTCATGACCCGCTTTCGCACAGGTATCTGATGGCCGTCCAAAGTGATATCTATGGCAATCAGCCCCCACGCAGCTACGCACGGCTGTCGCAAGATAGTGTTTGCTATCCTTCCTCTTTGCCGCTCCTCCGCTTATCGGCCTTCGGGAGCGTTGGTTGGGTGATACTGACCGGATCGGAGCCAGCCATGCTCTCTTCGAGGCCCTGTTCGAGCTTTCGTTCCATGGCATCTTTTGGCGTCCGATGCGCGGGCTTGGCCGGCACATGAGGATCGGCCCCTCGCTTCTTCGCTGCTGGATGAACCATGGCAACCTCGCGAATTGTTCTGCCTTCAACGTCTGAAGAGTATTCGCGTTCCGCGAAGCCCGGATTGAATGAAACGAAATCCCGGATCGGGCCGGCTACCGGATTACGCTGGCGCGCAATCTGGGCTACGCTTGCTCGCAATAGCCGGAAGGATGGCTAAACATGAGCAACCCCAGTTCGCTTTCGCTCGCAGAGCTCGAGGCGCGCATCGCCATCGCGCGGGACAATATCCGCCAGCTGATTGAACAAGCCGCTGCCCTCTCCGGCGCCGAGGATGAAGATCGCAACGCGGATCGGATCGCACAGCAAAACGAAGAGCTTGAGCGGCTGACCAAACAGCGGGATGCGCTGCTGAAGAAATAGTGCACAGGCGTCCCCTGGGCTTCACCCCACGCCGCTCAGTGCAATCTCAGCCGTGTCGAAGGCGCCGCTGCGGAAGCGTGACCGCAATCAATTCGCGCAGCGTCATTCCGCAACGCCGGCCGCGATTGATGCCGGGCGGTACCGTCATGCGTCGGCTGGTTTGAATTTTACCATTGTGTCGAATCGATTCTCGCATCGGTCACAGACCCAAAAATTTCGAATTTCATCGCCACTGCGGCACTCCGAGAATTCGGGGTATTCGGGCGCCATCAGCAGTTCCCCGCACTTCGGGCAGGACGGCCGCCCAAGGGAGCGTTCGTGAAGGTAGCGCATGGGCACAGCGACGTGGAGCGTCATGACGAATCCCTCCGTGCTCGAATTGGAACCTCGTTACGGGCCCTCTGTGTCATCCTCGCGGTGGCGGTTTCAATAAATCGTGAAAGCTGCCGGGCGCATTTTCGTGAATTCTAGGATTTTTATCGCCAAAATATCGCCATTTGCACAAAACCGCCGGCCTGCGCTGTCTACAAATCAGGCTCGGCGACTAAAAATTGGGCGGCGCCGAAAAGCACTGCCGAAGCGATCGGCAGGGAACGCCTGACCGGCGCATCCGTTCATATGCAACGGGGGAAACATAAACGGCGGCGCCTATGCCCGGCCTGACTAAGACTTCAGACCCTGATTGTCCCGGATCTCCAAACAAGGACAAAATCGATGCCGATTTCGCGGATGTGTTCGCATCGCCGCCGCCGAGTGTGGAGGAGTTCCTTGCAAATTCCATCGTCCAGATGAGAATAGGAAAGCTCATTGCGGGTGCAATGAATGGTCTAACCCAGCCGCGGCGCCGCGTAAAGTCGCGCTAGTCCCGATCGAAAAATGACAATTGGTTTCAAGAACGCCAATTCGGTTGCAGCCGAGCCGCCGTTTCCGTTCGCACGCGCGGTCATGCGCTGGATCCTCGCGGTGTTTTTTGCCGCTGCCGGTGTCGCTCATCTTGCGGCGCCCGATGCCCTGCTTTCGATCACGCCAGACTGGGTGCCGTTTGCGCCGCAGGTCATCGCCCTGACCGGCCTGTTCGAACTCGCAGCCGCGGCGGCGCTGGTCACATGGCCGTTACGCGCCTGGGCCGCGGTCGCGCTGGCTCTCTATGCCGTCTGCGTCTGGCCGGCGAACTTCAAGCACGCCATCGACCACATCGACATTCCGCATATTCATCGAGCTGGTGGTATCACGGGCCGAGGCTCGCGTTTCAGCCCGTCATCGCCTGGTGGGCATTGTTCAGCGGCGGCGTCATCGACTGGCCGTGGCGGCGGCGGACAGGCCGGCCACAGAGCGACCCTTAACCGCAACGCGCTGCGGGGAAGTGGAACTAGCCGTCGCTCAACCGCGCCGGCCCTCCTTTGCTTCGCCATTCAACCAGTCCGCCAAGCTGCTGGATTTGCCTTTTGTCGTGCCGGCGGATTTTCGTTTGGCGGCGGACGCCGGCCGTGCAGCGGCGCCGTCTCTTGCCAATCGGAGGGCTTTCAGCCGCTCGGTCTTCGCTCGCAGGGCTGTCGCCGCGGTTTCGTAGTCGGCCGTCGCCTTTTTTGCGTCGTTCGCGCGCTGTACTTTTGCGAACTGCGCGCCCGCCTCATGATTTTTGGATTTCGCCACCGCAGTACCATCCTTTTCCGAAGAATCGTCCGAACACGCAAGCATATCAGTGCGCGGGCGAGGTTGGCGAGCGTTATGCGGAGGCCCATTTCCCGTTGGATGGCTCGAACGCCGGCGTAGCCGATCTTTTGCGCCGTCTCAGAGCGATGGGTTTCGCAGGGATAAGCAGCTCCTGCTGCCTGCTGTCGGCGTGATGCCGCAATCCCGCCTTGGAGAGCGCGTCTGGCGGGCGACCGGCGTTGCGCACCGCGACCTAGCTCTTGCCCGTTCCTGAGGCAAACGTCGGTGTGATTATTTTGCTGCAATGCGGGCTTTAATCGCCGTGCCCCGGACGCCGCCATGCAATGGTCGCCGAACCGCCTTCATTGGCAGCCATTTGGCGGCCTCTCATCACTAGGAAAGGGTATGGCGTGAAGGTCAAAATCTTGTTTGCAGGCGTTGTCGTCGCATCGCTCGCTTCGCCGCTCGCGGCGCAGGCGCAAGGCATTCCCGACGGCGTCGCGCACGGTGCGTATGTCGGAAACCAGGAGGCGGGACCGATCGGGGCCGTCGTCGGCGGGGCGGTCGGCGGCGTCATCGGCGGAGTCGAAGGCGTGCTTGGACTCGGCCCCACCTACGCCGCCTATCCGGTCGGAGAGCCGCCGCGGTTCTATCGCCGCCGGCATGTGGTGCGACATTCCTATCGGCACGTTCACCATAGGCCCACGACCGGCTGAGGGGCGGACCGAGACCTGCCGTTGCGCACGAAGCGCACACCGTCACACCAATAAAAAACCCGGCCGCGTGGCCGGGTTTTTCAAACGCTTGGCTGTTTCATCGGTACGTGTGTCGGGGGGCACACCGGGCGCCCGTCGAGCCGCTGTAGGGTTGGCCGAAGCAGTCGCTCTTAGATGGGCCGTTCGCGCCATAGTTGGGCTGGCTCTGCGCCAAGGTGGCCGATGGAGCGCCAAGAACCAGCACCAATGCCACAATGAGCTTCGTCATGATTCAATCTCCAGTATTCTGTCTGTTCTCCCGAAACTCATCAGCGGCCGTTTCCGTTCCCGCTGGCACGGTAAACCGCGGGCGGCAACGATCAACGCGCGCCCTCCCGCCTTTTACATCGTGCAAGCTAATCGAAACCTGAAGGCCAGCTCTATCGAAGCGCAGTTTGAAGGCGGAGGTCGGCGTTGCTAACGACGCGGCCGGCTGTCCCAAATCTTCTGCATATTGTCATCGAACGGCCGATCGTCCTTGCGCAACTCGGCAAAAACGCTGCCCGAGCGTTCGTCGGCGAGAATGTCTTCCGCGCCGCTCTCGATGCCGGCGAGCACGCGGCCGGCGATCTCGGCGGGGCTCGACTTCGGCGCCGCGAGGTCTGCTGTCATCTCGGTGTCGATGTAGCCGGCATAGACACCGATCACCAGCGTGCCCTGGGCGCGCAGCTCGAAGCGCACAGCCTTGGTCAACGACCATTCGGCCGCCTTGGAGGCGCAATAGGAACCTTGCATCGGCGCATTGAAGAAGCTCACGACCGAGAGCATGTTGACGAGCACGCCGCCGCCGTTCCGCTTCAGCACAGGCGCAAAGCCGCGGCACATGGCGAGCGTGCCGAAATAATTTGTCTCCATTTCGATGCGCGCGTCATCCATGGTCGGTGCGCCGAGCGCCGGCGTGAATCGTGCAACGCCGGCGTTGTTGATCAGGATGGCGACGTCGCTACACTGCGCTGCGGCGGACGCGACTTGTTCACTGTCGGTGATGTCGAGCCGCACCGGCTCGACGGCGGCATCACGCGCAACGCTGTCGATCGTGCGGGCCCCGGCATAGATTTTGGCACAGCCTCCGTCGCGCAGTGCCTGGACGAACGCCCGGCCGAGGCCGCGATTGGCGCCGGTTACCAGCGCCGTTGATCCGCTGATCTTCATGGCTTCGAATACCACAGATGCAAGCCGCTAATAGCCCGCATTTCTCAGTGCGCCCCGAAGGCGTGTAACACCAGTGGAGGAAGATACCACCCAGAGAGTTGTCGATTGATCTGGTAGCTGACGAGCGGCGTGGCTGGGTAACCCGCCAGGCCGAAGCCTCGTGACGAAGGCCGCCTTGGGCGGTTGAGCAATCCAGCGGGCCGTAACGCGAGTGAAGCCTGAGCAGGCCTCGAAAGTGAAGATGCGGACGCCGACCCGCCTGAGTTACGGGGAAGGCCGCGTGAACGGGGAAGCAATCGACGAACGCACCCGTTCGGTCCGCCGGGGTAGTGGGCACGGCACGTTGGAAGGGTAATACGGGCAATCGGGGGAGGCCCGCTTCGGTTGGAGATCGCAACTCCCAACGTCGCATCTGGCGGCGGACCGAGCGGGAGTCGGACAGGGTCGTATGACCGATGAGACCGGGTAATGCCGGCGGAGGGAAGGACCCTGACTTCTGGTGTGCTTTCGAAGATGGCGAGGACGTGGTGATTGGCGATGAGCCTTGAAACACCTGAAAAGATCCGGACCCTTCAGAGGAAGCTTTACTGCAAGGCGAAGGCGGAGCCTGCCTTCCGTTTCTATCTGCTCTACGACAAGATTTGCCGCGAAGACATTCTGCGCCACGCCTATGCGTTGGCCCGCGCGAATGCGGGCGCGCCGGGCGTGGACGGGATCAGCTTCGCCAAGATCGAGGCGTCGGGTGTGGAGAGATTGGTTGGCGGGCCTGCGCGAGGAGCTCGTCGCGAAGACGTACCGGCCGTCGCCGGTGCGGCGGGTGATGATCCCGAAGCCGGGAGGCGGCGAACGCCCGCTCGGCATCCCGACAATCCGGGATCGGGTGGTTCAGTCCGCCGCCAAGCTTGTGCTGGAACCGATCTTCGAGGCGGACTTCGAGGATAATGCCTATGGCTACCGCCCGAAGCGAGGCGGGGCCGACGCGATCAAGGAAGTGCACCGGCTGATATGCCGGGGCTATACCGACGTGGTGGACGCCGATCTGTCGAAATACTTCGACACGATTCCGCATTCGGACCTCCTTAAATCGGTGGCCCGTCGCATCGTCGACCGGTATGTGCTGCGGCTCATCAAGCTGTGGCTGAAAGCGCCAGTCGAGGAGCGGGATGAAGACGGAAAGCGGCGCATGAGTGGAGGCAAAAGCAGCACTTGCGGCACGCCCCAAGGCGGAGTTGCAAGTCCGATGCTGGCCAACATTTACATGAACCGTTTCCTGAAACATTGGCGGCTCACGGCACGCGGCGAAGCCTTCCACGCCTACGTCATCTCGTATGCCGACGACTTCGTCATCCTCAGCCGCGGATACGCGACTGAGGCTCTGGCGTGGACAAAGGCGGTGATGACCAAGCTCGGGCTGACAATCAACGAGGCGAAAACCTCGGTGAAGGACGCCCGGACGGAGAACTTCGACTTCCTCGGATATACGTTCGGCCCTCACCGCTATCACAAGGATGGCCATTGGTATCTGGGCGCAAGCCCATCCAAGAGGAGTGTGCAACGGCTCAAGATGAAAGTCGGTGAATTGCTGGTACCCGGCAAACTCGGTGCGTGGCCCGCGGTACGCGATCAACTGAACAGATTCCTGCTCGGATGGTCAGCGTACTTCAGCTACGGAACGCGAATGCCGGCTTACCGCGCCATCGACAATCACGTCTATGACCACGTGCGGCACTTCCTCGTCCGTCGGCACAAGGTGCAAGGACGCGGCACGCGACGCTTCTGCCGAGAGATCGTCTTCGGAGACCTGGGCGTGCTGCGACTTCGACGCGTGCACCTTGGGTCGCCGCCGTGAGCCTTACGATGAAACCAGTCGGAAAGCCGGATGCCGGAAATCGGCACGTCCGGTTTGATGAGCGGGGAGGGGAAACGGAGCGTTGCCGCAAGGCCCAAGCCACCGCGCCTCTCCTCAACTCTACCCTCTCCAAAGCAAGGGAGTTGCCTGTCATAGCCGGTGAAGGAGACTGTTAAGGTCCTCCGGCGTAATTTCGATATCGACGCCGGCTGCATTGGTCCAACCGTCAACGACATTGTCGCCGATGAACCCCTTCGACGCCGTCGTTTGTGTCGTGGCCATTCTCGTCATCGTCATGGGTTTCAACGCCGGCCTGCTGCGCAGCTTGGCAACGATACTCGGCTACGTGATCGCCGCACCCATTGCCGTTGCGATCACGCCGAACGTCACGGCATTCGCGCTTGGCCAAGCCGCGTTGTCGCCGGACAACACATGGTTGGTGCTCGGCGTTGTCTGTCTTGCGGTCGGTACCGCGGTCAACGCGCTGTTGCGGATCGCGATCAACGAATTGGCCGGCCCCGACATCGGCTTGTTCGACCGCTTGGCCGGTGCGGTGCTGGGCGCCGTGCGGATCGGTTTGGTCGCGGTGTTGGTCGTGCTCGTCTTCGACCGTGTCATTCCCGCCGACCGTCAGCCGCCGTTCCTGGCGCAATCCTGGCTGCGGCCATATCTTTCAGCGGCCGGACAAAAGGGCCTGCAGTCCTTGCCGCTGGACGTCGAGGATTACATCGATCGGCTCAGGCGCGAGCGCGGCATTTAAATAGCAAAGCGCGACCCGCATTCGGTTCAATGCGGCAGCCTTTAATGTCCGCTGCTGCTGGTTTAAGCTCGGCGCCCGTGCCGCGTGTCTTACCAGTAGCGATACCGATGGCAATCGTAGCGGCCGACGACGAACTCGCGGTAGCACTTGGTGATATGGCGCCGGTGGCGGCGCTCGGCATATTGCGCTTGCTGCATTGTGCCGGCGCCGGTTGCCGCCTCTTTCACCGACGTGCCGTCGATCGGAAACGCCCCCGCCGTTTGACAGCAAACAAGACCGATAGCGGCGGCAAAGCTCAAAGCAGCTAATATCTGACGCATCAATTCCTCCACACCGTAGCCCCGTCATAAACTAACGCTATCGCGCTTGGTGCCGCAAGGTTCAAACCATCCCTACTGCTTCCGGAAAACCTCGACCCGCAGCGGCAGCACGGCGCCGAACCAAGCGGCGTGGGCGGTATGATCGGTGTAATTGTCGCCGGTCTCGGGATGGAGCAGGATGGTCAAGCCGTCGCGGTTGAGCATGAGCCACGGCACGAAGGCGCCGAGCATCCCGGCCGGGAACGCGATCTGATACATCGGCTGCGGATGCGGCCCGACCAGTTCGTCGTGCCAGCGCCCGAGTTTCGCTTGCGGGAATTCCACGGCGACGCGCTCGCGCAAGCGCTCGGCGCGGCCGCGGCTCGCCGCCGGGTCGTAATAGACGTGGGCATGATAATCTTTGATGGCGCGCGGATCGCCGGCCGGCGGACTGTCAGGTCGCTTGGACATCGTGGACGAGCCTCACGGAGCAAGATGGCAATCATAGCCGGAATAGAGTGACGGCAAAATCCGTGATACATCTGTCCGGCATCGGAAAGCGCACGGCGAGGCAGCATGGCATCGCAAGGCGACATTGTGCCGACAAAGACGCCGGTCCTTACCGCCGCCTAGAATTCAAATCGAGCGGCGTGGATTTTCACCAACATCTTGCCAGGAAGCCTTGGGGCATTGAAGATTTCGTGATGCGCGATCTGGAGGGCAATTTGATCTGCTTTGGCAGCGCCGAAGCGTGCAGGCGGCGCGAGACAGACATCCCGAACACAACGACACGTTCGCAACGATTCCGATCAGGCTGATAGCAGTGCGAGCAACGTGAACGTCTTCCGTTTCGGATGCAATCGTTGCTTATTGCGGCTGCGGGCGTCGCCGCCACGTGTAGAGGCTCGCCAGCAGCACGGCGAGGATGCCGGTCAGGAAAATGCCGTCGAACGTGCCGGCGCCGCCGATCGAAGCCACCGGCGCGCCGAGGCCGCGCACCTTGTCGAGATTAGTGAGGTCGGCGCCGATCAGCGTGCCGAGGCCGCCAGCGATGTAGGCCAGCGGTGCGGCGCGGTCGCGGGCGAGCACCACGGCAACCACCGCTGTGGTGAGTGCCGGAACAAAGACCGGCACCGCAATGCCGAGACCGGCAACGGGGTTGGCGAGCCAGTGCAGCACGATGGCGACGACCGCGGTCGCCACCGCTCCCTTGACCCACAAATGGTGGACCACGAGGAGATAGATCGACATCAGCGTCGGGATAACCGCCCCGCCGACATTGACCGCGATCACCGTGCCCGGCCAATTGGTGACGACCGGCACCGCATATTGCATACCGAAGAATTCAACCACCTGGTCGGACATCACGTGTTCCGGAGGCAGCTCCGCAATCGGGATGTTGAAATAGCTGCCGACCAGCGAACCGAACAGCAGGAGAAGCGCCATCCGTGGACCGACGCCGAGACTGAGATAGGCGTAACGCAACACGCCCAATTCCACAAAGATGAAAACCAGCCCGAGAATGCCCAGAAGAATGGAAAAGAAGCCGGGCGTCAGCGGAAGGTAATGAAATTGGCTCATCTGCATCGCCCCGACTCCGGAATGATCAACGCCCCATCCATAAGGGATACGGAAAAAACGCCATCATGTGGTTGCGCCCTAATATGGCTGTAACGCCGCCGAACCGGCGGAGTTCGGCCGCAACGGGCTCGCCTCTGCTCATCTTCCCACGTTTTCAAAACGCCGACGAGGACACCCATGACCGATGACGAACGCGCTATCAGGAATCTGGTCGCAACCTGGCTCGAGGCGAACCGATCCGGCGATATCGAGACGGTGCTCGGCCTGATGACCGACGATGTGATCTTCATGGTGCCGGGTCAGGAGCCTTTTGGAAAGGACGCTTATCGCGCCGCCGCGGAAGCCTCGAAGAATGTTCGACTGGACGGCACGAGCGACATCCGGGAGATCAATGTGCTTGGCGATTGGGCCTATCTGCGCAATTACCCCGAGCTGACGATCCCGTTGCCCGGCGGTACGAGCGTTCGCCGCGCCGGCTACACGCTTTCGATCCTGCACAAGCAGCCGGACGGACGCTGGGCGTTGGCACGCGACGCCAATCTGATGACGCAACTGTAGTCCGCATCGAGCGGAGCGAAATCTGGGTCCGGCCTCTCGGCGCTGCTTGCGTTATACGCGCTCCATGCCACCGCTCCATGCCGCCTTGCCACCAAAAAGTCCGGGCCTATAATCCGGCGCTTCCTTCGTGCAGGGGATTTTGGTGGCGCCGCTGGGAGCGAAATCCGTAGCCATTATCATGGGCAGCCAGTCCGACTGGCAGACCATGAAGCATGCGGCCGAGACGCTTGACGTGCTCGACGTGGCCTATGAAGCGCGCATCGTCTCCGCGCACCGCACGCCCGAGCGGCTCTATGCCTTCGGCAAAGGGGCAAAGGCGGCCGGCTTCAAGGTGATTATCGCGGGCGCCGGCGGCGCGGCGCATTTGCCCGGCATGACCGCCGCGCTCACCAGCCTCCCGGTATTGGGCGTGCCGGTTGAATCGAAGGCGCTGTCCGGCCAGGATTCGCTTTATTCCATCCTGCAGATGCCGCCGGGCGTCCCGGTCGGCACGCTCGCGATTGGCAAGGCTGGCGCGATCAATGCCGCGCTGCTCGCAGCGAGTATCTTGGCGCTGAGCGATCCGACGCTGAGTAACCGGCTTGAGGCATGGCGACAACGCCAGACTGCCGCCGTTGCCGAAGTGCCAAAGGATACCGGCGCGTGAGCGGCGCGGCGTCTGTTCTCGAAGCTCAAGCCACGATCGGCATTCTCGGCGGCGGCCAACTCGGCCGCATGCTGGCGCTGGCCGCGGCTCGGCTCGGCTTCAAATGTCACGTCTTCTCGCCCAGCCCGGACTCTCCCGCCTTCGACGTCGTGCATCGAGTTACCTGTGCCGATTACACCGATACCCAGGCGCTCGACCGCTTCGCGGCCGATGTCGATGTTGTCACCTACGAGTTCGAGAACGTGCCGGCGGAGACCGCGACATTCCTCGCCGCCCGCGTTCCGGTTCTGCCGGACCCGCAGGTTTTGGCAACGACGCAGGATCGTCTCGTGGAAAAGACCTTCGTGACCGGGCTCGGCATTCCCACCGCTGCATTTGCCGCCGTCGATCGGCCGTCCGATCTCATGATGGCGATTGAACGGATCGGCCGCCCCGCGGTGCTGAAGACGCGCCGCTTCGGCTATGACGGCAAGGGCCAGGCGGCGATCCGCAACGGCAGCGATCCCGAAGCGGCGTGGCGTGAGGTCGGCGGCCAGCCCTGCATCCTCGAAGCCTTTGTGCCGTTCGAGCGCGAGGTGTCGGTGGTCGCGGCCCGTGGACGCGACGGCGCCGTCGCTTGTTTCGATGTCACCGAGAACGAACACCGTGACCACATCTTGAAGGTCTCGCGGGTGCCTGCCGCTTTGCCCGACACTGCGGCGCGGGAGGCGAGACGGATCGCCGAGACCATTGCGCAAAAATTTGCCTATGTCGGCGTGTTAGCGGTCGAGATGTTCGTGCTGGAGGAGGGCAGGGTTCTTCTCGTCAATGAAATCGCACCGCGGGTGCACAATTCCGGCCATTGGACACTCGATGGCGCCTCGGTGTCACAGTTCGAACAGCATATCAGGGCGGTAGCCGGCTGGCCGCTGGCCACGCCGATCCGGCACGGCCGGGTGGAAATGACGAACCTCATCGGCGGCGAAGTCGAGGATTATTGCCGCTGGCTCGAGGTTCCCGGCGCTGCGGTGCATCTTTATGGCAAGGCCGCGGTGCGCCCCGGCCGCAAGATGGGACACGTGACCCGGGTTTTTTCCGACCAACGGGCCTAAGCCGAGCATCGGCGTCGCCCGACTTGTGGACTTTCCAGCGCTGTTCTGCTACACGCCGCGCCAAAGTGGTGCAGGCTCTGCGCCCGCGCCGCTATGCAATCCCGCGAAACCGACTGCGAGAGGAGCATGCGTGCAGGTTCTTGTCCGCGATAACAACGTCGACCAGGCCCTTAAGGCGCTGAAGAAGAAGATGCAGCGCGAGGGCATTTTCCGCGAGATGAAGCTCCGCGGCCACTACGAAAAACCATCGGAAAGAAAGGCAAGAGAGAAGGCCGAGGCGATCCGCCGGACCCGCAAACTTGCGCGCAAGCGATTACAGCGCGAGGGCCTGTTGCCGATGAAACCGAAGCCGACCACCGGCCCTGGTGCCAGCAGGTCCGGACCGCAGCGCGCGCCCCGTTTTGGCTGAGATGTGAAGCGAGTTCTGACCGCGGCGCGGGCTGGCTTGGCCCGCGCCATTGGTTTGGCGAGCCCACCCACGCTCGCTTCGCGAGCGACTGCGTGGTTTAAGTCGCGCCGGAGCGGGTAGCACATAGGCGGCTGGGGGCGTTATCGTCTTGCTTCGCGCGCACCGGGCGCGTGCGAATAGCGCTTTGTGGGTTGCCACGAGGCATCGGATGACAGGACCAGCGATCGCCACGCCCAAGCGGAGGTATGGTGCGCCTTTGGCAGCCTCGACGTCGGCTGTCGCGGTGCTCGCCGCGTTGGCGCTCGCCGGCTGCGCTTCCATCGGCAATCCGCCTGCTTCGGAGCAGGGCAATCCGCTTTACGCGACCGATCAATCCAACCTGACCTCGCTGAGCGAGACCATCGAAAAGCATCCTGACGATCCGCAAGCCTACAACATGCGGGGCTCGGTCTTTGGCGAAGCCGGCCGCAACGACCAGGCGCTCGCCGACTTCACCAAGGCGATCAGCCTCGATCCAAACTACGCGCAGGCTTACGCCAATCGCGCCCTCATCTACCGCAAGACCAACAAGCTCGACCTTGCGCTCGCCGACGACAACAAGGCGCTGTCGATCGATGCTTCGTACGCCCCGGCCTATCTCGGCCGCGGCATCATCTATCGCCTGCAAGGCCGCGGCGCGCAGGCGCTCGCCGATTTCAACAAGGCGATCGCGCTCAGGCCCGAAAATGCCGAGGCCTACTACAATCGCGGCCTGCTCTACCAAAGCCAGAATCAGCAGCAGTACGCCATCGACGACTTCACCACGGCGCTGGGGCTTACCACACAGAAGGCGGCGCCGTTCATTGCCCGTGCACTGAGTTATCTCGCGGTCGGCGACAACAAGTTGGCGGCGAGCGATCTCGACGAAGCCGTACAGATGGACCCGCAGAACCTTAAGGCCTGGACCAGCCGCGGTCTCGCCTATGAACGCCTCGGGCAAAGAGACAGGGCCGCCGGCTCCTACGCGAAAGCGCTCAACATCAACGACAAATATGAACCGGCCAAAATCGGCTTCGCCCGCGTCGGCGGCAAGGTAGGGCAGTCGTACCAGACGTTTTGAGGCGGGCGAGGAGGCAAATCATGACCGTGATGCTCAACCACGCCATCGTTCCGGCGCGCGATAAAGTGGCGGCGGCCAAATTCTTTGCCCGCATCTTCGGTCTCAAGCGTGGGCGCACCGGTCACTTCGCGCCGGTGCGGGTCAACACGACGTTGACGCTTCTGTTCGACAACGACACCAAGTTCGAGAGCCATCATTACGCCTTCCACGTCAGCAACCGCGAATTTGACGCGATCCTGGGCCGTATCCAAAAGGCCAAGATCGCTTTCGGCAGCGCGCCCTGGAGCCTCGATGATGGCGAGCTCAATGATTGGAACGGCGGCCGCGGCGTATATTTTCGGGATCCGAACGGGCACGTGCTGGAGCTGATGACCGTGCCGCAATGAGGGAACGACGTTTTCCCGGATGCGGTGCACCGCCGATCCGGGATCATCCCAAGCGCGATCTTTAGTCCAAATCCCCGGCGAGGAAGCGGCCGACGGCATGCAACGCGCCGTTGGCGTCGAGATCGGCGTGGCCGCCGTCGAGGAAACGCACGATGTGCTTGGGCTTGTTGGCGAGATCGAACAGCCGTTCGCCCATGGCGTAAGGCACGGTCTGATCGTGCATGCCGTGCAGAATCAGCAACGGCGCCGTGACCCGGCCGATGCGCTCGTCGGAGCGGAATTGATCCTTCATGAGAAGCCGCACCGGCATGTACCAATAGTGCAATGCGCCGACCGCGGCCGCAGACGTGAACGGCGCTTCCAGGATCACGCGGCCAACCGGCTTTTCCGCGGCGAGCGCAACGGCGACGCCGGAGCCGAGCGATTCGCCCCACACAACGATCTGCTGCACCGAATAGCGCGCGGCGGCGAAAGCGTAAGCGGCCTCTGCATCGGCGATGAGCCCGGCCTCGGTCGGACTGCCGGTCGAACCGCCGTAACCGCGATATTCGAGCGCGACGAGCCCGATGCCGTCTGCGGTGAGCTTTTGAAAACGGTCGACGCGATAGTGCAGCGCGCCGCCGTTGCCGTGGAAATAGAGGACCACCGGCTTGCCCTCGCGCGGAGCAACATGCCAGGCGGTGATGTGCTCGCCGTCGGATGCCGTGAGTGCGACCTCCTCGGCCGCCGCGAAGCTGGCTTGCGCCGGCGTGGTATGGATCGTCTCCGGGAAATAAATCAGCGACCGCTGCGCGAAATAGAGTATCGCTGCGGCGCCGATATAGAGGCAGACCGCGATGACGCCGATCCATTGCAGCGCCGTCATGGCGCGCGCGAACCATGGATCGCGTGACTTTTTGGACCGCACCACAGCCGCGAGGCCGCTTGCGAAAGCAAGCGTGCGCCAAACGAACCGGCGCGCCCAGTCGGCGCCGCGACGCAGTGTGCCACCGCCTTCGCCGGTCTCGTCAATCCTCGCCTCGTCCCGTGATGAGAGGGAGCGCACGTTCGAGCCTCTCGTCGTCTCTATCGCCATTGTCGCATGACGCGGTCGAACCCGCGTAGTCGGTCTGGCAAAGTCGGATGACCACAAAAAGAAACCGGCCGGCTGTTGCAAGCCGGCCGGCGGAATTCCGCGCTAGAGCACGCGGTCAGGGACAGACCTGTACGGTCCGCACCCGGTAGCCCTCGCCTTCGACCCAAACCCGGCGCTTGCCCCAATGGCAACCCGGCGCAAGTTGGGCGTAAGCAGGCGGCGGCGCCGCGTAGGCCCCGGGCGGGGGCGGCGGCGGATAATAGCCGGGCGGCGGGGGGGGCGGAGGCGCATAATAACCCGGCGGCGGCGGCGGCGGGTTGTTGGCAATGGCGCTGCCGATGATCGCGCCTGCCGCCACGCCGCCGATGACGCCTGCGCCCACGGCGCAGCCAAAGCAGTAGGCATTTGCCGGGGCGGGCGCCGCCATTGTGGCCAGGCCGATGCCGGCAGCGGCAGCAAGCCCGATGAGCGATTTATGCATGTAGTCTCCTCATGCGATCGGTCGGGTGCCGATCCGGATCGTTGTTGCGCGGAAGTCCCCCGTGAACCCCCGATTCTCATCAGAAACGTCAATATAGCGCCCCCCGCTATTGAGGATGCACTCTTTGGCGGAATTTTGATGCCGAGCCGTTCGGCCACCGAACTAAAATATTAAGGCGTCCCCCTGACGCGGGGGACGCCTCATTGTCGTCAGCCGGGAATACTTGGACTCTACCCTATTTAGTAGCAGGCTCGCACCCAGGCATATCCGTTCCACACCGTCCGGCAGGCGGGCCCGTAATAGGGGTATGGAGCGTAACCGCCGTAGTAGCCGCCGTAGGGATAGTAGTATGGTCCTGCGGCGATCGCACTGCCGACCAGAGCACCGGCTACCAAGCCGCCGGCCACCACGCCGGGGCCCCAGCCCCAGCCGCGGCCCCATCGCGCTTCCGCAGTGCTGGACGTAGCCATGGTCGCCGCACCGATGCTCGCTGCCGCGACGAGAGCAGTCAAAATCTTCCTCATGACATCACCTCGACCAGAGTGGGTTGCTCAGTAATCAACGGCCCCCTCCGGCCTAGAGTTCCCATTTATGGGTGAACGCCGACTGAACGACCATGCCTGAATGTCGCCACCTTTGGGACGGCGGGAACGTGGCCCCCCATGAGGACGCCGCAATGATCTACGCCGTCGGCGATGTTCACGGCATGCTCGGCAAGTTGAACACGCTGATCGCGCGTTGCGAGGAGCACGCCGATGGCCGCCCCATGACGCTGATCTTTATCGGCGATTATCTCGACCGCGGACCTGAAGTCGCCGGCACCGTCCGTTATGTGATGGAGCTCGAGCGCAAGGCACCAGAACGCGTCATCCCGCTGATGGGCAATCATGAGATGATGGCGCTCGATGTTATTAGCGGTAGCATGGAGGAGAAGACCTGGCTGCTGCAGGGCGGTGCCGCGACATTGCAGAGCTATGGCGTTTGCCGCGCGCGCGAACTGCCTTTGGAGCTTCTCGCGTGGCTCGATTCTCTGCGGCTTGCTTACGATGATGGCCGCCGCTTTTTTGTCCATGCCGGCATCAACCCGGACAAGCCGCTCGGTGCGCAGAACGAATTCGATCTGCTCTGGATCAGGGAACCCTTCTTGTCGGACACTCGCGACCACGGCCGCCTGATCGTCCACGGTCACACGCCGGTCGCGGATGGTGCGCCCGACCTGCACAGCAATCGGCTCAATATCGACACCGGCGCCGTTTTCGGGCGACCGCTGACGGCCGCCGTGTTCGACGAGGCGCACACGAAGCCGATTGCTTTTCTTCAGGCCGTCTGAGTTTTGCTGGCTGCCGGCCGTCATCTCGCATGCGACAATCCGCCGCACCTTGCGCCTCCTGGGATACCGCCGATGACTCTGCCTTGGGCGCTGAGCGCGCAGGACGGTTGGCGCTATCCTGTTCTGCGATTCGCGGCGGGACATCATGAAAACAAAGGCGGCAAAGTCGCGAAGCGCGGCGAGTCAATCGGGGCGTCTGCGGCCCAAATTGTCCGGCGCCCAAAGGGGTAGGCGCGGCGCTCCAGCCGAGCCGACGGCAGCGAAGCCGAAACTGCCGCCCCGTGCAATTGCGATGCGGCTTGCGGCCGAGGTCGATGCGCTGACGGCGCAACTCGAAGCATCGCGCGCGCGCATCGTCGACCTCGAGGCCAGGGTCGATGTCGACCCGCTTACCGAAACGCTCAACCGCCGCGGCTTCGAGCGCGAACTCCAGCGCTCGCTGGCCTACATCAAGCGCTATGGCGCAAGTGCGGCGCTGCTCTATATCGATCTCGATGGATTCAAGGTGGTCAACGACCGCCATGGCCATGCCGCCGGCGACACGGTTCTCAAGGCGATCGCGGCCTCTCTCGTGCGCCATGTGCGCGCTTCCGATGTGGTCGCGCGCCTTGGCGGCGACGAATTCGCTGCGCTATTGTGGAACGTCAGCAGCCCCGCCGCAGCGGCCAAGGCCGCCGGGCTCGAAATGGCGGTCTATTCGACGCCCGTTACATGGGGCCACTCGACCCTGGTCGTCGGCGCCTCGGCCGGCGTGGCGTTGCTCGGCGCACTCGACACCCCCGCCGCGGTGCTCGCGCGCGCCGATGCCGCGATGTATGTGCGAAAGAACGAGCGGCGGGGAAAATTATTAGGTTATGTCGGAAGCCGCGTGGCGGTTACGCGATGATATCGGGCGTGAGCTGGTCTTCGATGAAGGTAATGCGATCCCGAAGTTGCAGCTTGCGCTTCTTCAACCGCTGGACTTGGATGATGTCGGCCCCCGGCGAGTCCTGCAGCGCCGCAATGGCGGTGTCGAGGTCGCGATGCTCCTGTTGCAGGTGCGCCAGTTGCGCCCGCAGCTCGCGTTCTTCCTCTGGTGTCATTGCCGCCTTGGTCGCGCCCCGGCACGGTCGTAGGCCGGTAAACCGCTATGGAGTATCGCGTTTTGGTTAATGCCGGACAAGCCCGCAGGGCAGGCCGGTGCATAGTGGGGATTTTCGCGCCGCCGAAAATGGAGTATTGTTCCGGCTGGTTGTGGGTTCGGATAATCCGGTCAGACAGCAATCTGACGTAAGGAGAGATGCCACATGGCGATTCAATCGCATCTTACGGAACTTGAGAGACGGCACCAGGCGCTCGAGCTGGCGATCAGCGAAGCGCTCACGCATCCGTCGACTGATGACCTACAGATTGCGGAATTGAAGCGGCGCAAGTTGCATGTGAAAGACGAGATCGAGCGTTTACGACAGGACGTGTTCGTACATTAATCGATTAGAGGAACGCGGGCGCATTTGCTGCTCGTCCCCGTGATAGCGGGGCCGGAGGAATTTTTATTTCCGTGCCCGGGCGTCCGCATCTTAAGAGGCGGCATAATTGTCTATGCCTCTCCTGTTACGCGCGGATTGAGAGGCGCAATCGTCTTCGCCATATCGCGCAGCTTGAATTTCTGAATTTTCCCGGTGCTCGTCTTCGGAATCTCGGCGAACACGACGTAACGCGGGCACTTGTAGGCGGCAAGGTTCGAGCGGCACCAGGCGATGAGCTCCTCGGCGGTGGCCGCGGTTCCGGGCTTGAGCTCCACGAACGCGCAGGGTGTCTCGCCCCATTTCTCGTCGGGCTTGGCGACCACGGCCACTACCTGCACGGCCGGATGCTTGTACAGCGCGTCCTCGACCTCGATCGAGGAAATGTTTTCGCCGCCCGAAATGATGATGTCCTTGGAGCGGTCCTTCAATTGGATGTAGCCGTCCGGATGGATGACGCCGAGGTCGCCGGAATGGAACCAGCCGCCGGCGAACGCCTTCTCGGTCGAAGCGGCGTTTTTTAGATAACCCTTCATCACCACATTGCCGCGGAACATCACCTCGCCCAAGGTCTCGCCGTCGCGCGGCACCGCCTGCATGGTTTCCGGGTCGAGCACGTCGAGGGCTTGCAATACCGGATAGGCGACGCCCTGGCGCGCTTTCTTCGCCGCTTGCTCGGCGCCGGAGAGCGCGCTCCACTCGCGGTGCCAGTCATTGACGCTGGCCGGCCCATAGGTTTCGGTCAGGCCGTAGACATGCGTCACGTTGAACCCGGCGGACTTCATCGCCGCGAGCACGGATTCGGGCGGCGGCGCCGCCGCGGTGACGAACTCGACGACATGCGGGAGCGCTTTGCGCTCATTCTGCGGCGCGTTGAGCAGCGTCGACATCACGATCGGCGCCCCGCACAGATGCGTGACCTTGTGGGCGGCGATGGCGTCGTAGATCGGCGCCGCGCGTACCGCGCGCAGGCACACGTGGGTGCCGGCGACGACCGACACCGTCCACGGAAAGCACCAGCCGTTGCAGTGAAACATCGGCAGGGTCCACAGATAGACCGGATGCTTGCCCATACCGCAGGTGATGACATTGGCGATCGCGAGCAGATAGGCGCCGCGGTGATGATAGACCACGCCCTTGGGGTCGCCGGTGGTGCCCGATGTGTAGTTGAGCGAGATGGCGTCCCATTCGTCCAGCGGCATCAACCAGGCGAAATTGGAATCTCCTTCGCGCAGAAAATCCTCATATTCGAGATTGCCAATCCGCTCGCCCGCGCCGGTGAATTCGGGATCGTCGTAGTCGATCACCAGCGGTTTCGCCGTGCAGTTCGCTAGCGCCTCCTTCGACACTTTGGCGAATTCGCGGTCGGCGATCAGCACCTTGGCGTCGCCGTGGTCGAGCGTGAAGCCGACGATAGCGGCGTCGAGCCTGGTATTGATCGCGTTGAGGACCGCGCCGGCCATGGCGACGCCGTAGTGCGCCTCCAGCATCGCCGGCACATTCGGCAGCATGGCCGCCACCGTGTCACCGCGCCTGATGCCGCGCTTGGCAAGCGCGGAAGCAAGCTTTTTCGCGCGCGAGAAGAACTCCCGATAGGTCCAGGCGCGTTGGCCGTGGATGATCGCGATCTGGTCGGGATAGACCTCGGCGGCGCGCGCCAGGAACGATAGCGGCGTCAGCGGCTGAAAATTCGCCGCGTTGCGGTCGAGATCGGTGTCGTAGGGCGTCGCCATGGCTTCCCTCCCGGCCATTCAGCCTAGCGAAAAGATAACGCCCGTCTAGCCGATAACACCTCTCCATCCCTGCCAGAGCAGGATGAGCGAAATCAAAAACATCAAGAGATAGGAGATCCGATAAAACTGTTCGGTCGGCGTCTTGCGCACCAACCAGATGCCGAGAAGATTGGCGACGACGGCGAGCGGCAGTAACACGGCCGATGTTGCGAAGTTGCGGGAAGAAAATTGGCCGAGGATGAAATAGGGCACGATCTTCATCGAATTCATGAAGGCGAAGAAAAGGACGGTGGTGCCGACGAAGGTGAGCTTGTCGAGGCGCTGCGGCAGGATGTGGATTTGATAGGGCGGCGAGCCGACATTGACCAGGAGCGACATGAACCCAGCGAGCGCGCCGTAGAGAACGCCCAACGCTGCGGACGGCCGGAGTGATTTCTCGCCGGTATGCACAAGGCTAGGCCGCAGCCACCGGCCAAGCCAGGTGTAGAGCACGAAGCCCAACCCGATCGCGCCCGCGGTCAGTTCGATCGCGGCGTTCGAGACATGGCTCGCGAACAGCGTGCCGGCCGCCATGCCGAGGACGGAACCGGGCATCAGCACCCTCAAATTCCAGGCGCTCCAGGCGCGCCGATAGGTCCACACCGAGATGATATCCTGGCAGATCAGGATCGGGAGCAGGATGGCCGCGCCTTGCAGCGGCGGCACCGCCAGCGCCAGCATGGGCGTCGAGACCATGCCGATGCCGGCAAAGCCGCCCTTGCCGAGCCCGAGCAAGGTCACGGCGGGAATGGCCAGGAGATAGAACAGCGGATCGGTGATCACGGGAGGAGGGCGATGAGAGGGCGGACAGCCGTGACATAGATCAAAGCGCGCGACTTTAAGCCAGTGTCGTGATGCATAGCCGCAACGTCCGCGCGGTACGGCTTGCAAAGCCGCGGCATCGCTTCAGAATGAGCCAGCCTACGATCCGTCATCTCGAGCCCTCGAAGTCTGAATGGCCGGATGGTACCCTTCCGAGGCGGTGCACTGCGCCCGGCCATCGCAGAATGACGATGAAGGTGCGGGGAGGGGATAGAGTGCCAATGGATGCCCGGTCGAGCCGCTATCACGAGGTTTATACGCGCTGGCAGCGCGATCCGCAGGGATTTTGGGGCGAAGCGGCAGAAGACATCGATTGGTTCGAGCAGCCCAAGTCGGTGTTCGATGCGAACGCCGGCATCTATGGCCGCTGGTTCGTCGGCGGCGTCTGTAATACCTGCTTCAACGCGGTCGACCGCCATGTCGATGCCGGGCGCGGCGAACAGGCGGCCATCATCTACGATTCCCCGCTTGCCGGCGTAACGAGCGCCATCACCTATCACCGCCTGCTGACCGAAACGCAGGTGCTTGGCGGCATGTTGCGCGACCTCGGCGTCGGCATCGGCGACCGCGTCATCCTCTACATGCCGATGGTGCCGGAAGCGGTGATCGCCATGCTCGCCTGCGCGCGCATCGGTGCGATTCATTCAGTGGTGTTCGGCGGCTTCGCGTCGCGCGAGCTTGCAACGCGGATCGATGACGCCAAGCCCAAGGTGATTTTGTCGGCAAGCTGCGGGCTCGAGCCCGGCCGGATTGTGGCCTACAAGCCGCTGCTCGATGAGGCGATCAAGCTGTCGCAGCACAAGCCCGATGCCTGCCTCATCCTGCAGCGGCCGCAGGGGCAAGCCGACATGATCGAGGGCCGCGATCACGACTGGGCGAAAATGCGCGATCACGCCCTGATCCACGCCCGCTCGGCTTACGACTGCGTGCCCGTCGCAGCGACCGACCCGCTCTACATTCTTTATACGTCCGGCACGACCGGCCGCCCGAAGGGCGTGGTGCGCGATAATGGCGGTCACATGGTCGCGCTTAAATGGTCGATGAAGAACCATTACGACGTCAATCCGGGCGACGTGTATTGGGCGGCCTCCGACGTCGGCTGGGTGGTCGGCCACAGCTACATCGTCTATGCGCCGTTGTTCCACGGCTGCACCACGATCCTCTATGAAGGCAAGCCGGTCGGCACGCCAGACGCCGGCGCGTTTTGGCGCGTCATCGCCGAGCACGGCTGCGCCGCGATGTTCACCGCGCCGACCGCATTCCGCGCCATCAAGAAAGAGGACCCGCAAGGCAGGCTTTTCGCGCAATACGATCTTTCGAAATTCCGCACCTTATTTCTCGCCGGCGAGCGCGCCGATACCGACACGATCGTGTGGGCCGAAAAACTCCTGAACAAACCGGTGATTGATCACTGGTGGCAAACCGAGACCGGCTGGGCGATCGCCGGCAACCCGATGGGCCTCGGCATGCTGCCGGTAAAGCACGGCTCGCCCACGGTGGCGATGCCCGGCTACGACGTGCGCGTCGTCGACGAAGCGTGCAAGGAAGTGGCGCCCGGTACCATGGGCTCGATCGTGATCAAGCTGCCGCTGCCGCCGGCGTGCCTGCCGACGCTGTGGCAGGCCGACGAGCGGTGCCGGGAAAGCTATTTCGACGAATTCCCCGGTTATTACAAAACCGCCGACGCCGGCTACAAGGACGAGGACGGCTACATCTTCGTCTTGGGCCGCACCGATGACATCATCAACGTCGCCGGCCATCGGCTCTCGACCGGCGGCATGGAGGAGGTGCTCGCGTCGCATCCCGACGTCGCCGAATGCGCCGTGCTTGGCATCAAGGACGCGCTCAAGGGCGAAGTGCCATGCGGCTTCATCGTCTTGAAGTCCGGGGTCAACCGGCCGCCGGCGGAAATCGAGAACGAATGCGTCGCGCTGGTGCGCGAGAAGATCGGCCCGGTCGCAAGCTTCCGCCTCGCCATCACCGTGGCGCGGCTGCCGAAGACGCGTTCGGGAAAAATTTTACGCGGCACCATGAAGAAAATCGCCGACGGTGACGATTGGACCATGCCGGCGACAATCGAGGACCCGGCGGTGCTGGAGGAGATTAGGAATGCGCTCAAGAAGGCAGGGGGCGATCCGGGTAGTTGAAGTCTGCGCGCAATTTTGCTTAAAAGTAACTTTTATGTGACTATATGAAGCCTGGGCTTACCGTCCTCGAATACGTTCGGGCAGATGGGTCGAACCCATATCGGAAATGGTTCGATGGCCTCGCCGCGCAGGCCGCCGCAAAGGTGGCCGTTGCCGTGATGCGGATCGAGTTGGGCAATACATCGCGGATCAAATGGATCCGTGCTATCGCCGAGTATCGCATCGATTGGGGACCTGGATACCGGATCTATCTTGGGAGGGATGGCGACAAGCTGATTATTCTACTCGGTGGCGGCATGAAGCAGCGCCAGCAACAGGACATCCAGCGTGCGGTGGCGATGTGGACTGAATACAATTTGCGGAAGGCGGCTGCAGCGAAGCGGAAAAATAAGAAGGAATTGCCGTGACACTGACTCGACGTTTCAAGCAGACGATCTCCGAGCGCGTTCGGCGTGATCCACAGTTCGCCAGAGCGTTGCTCGATGAGGCAGCTATGTTGTTTCTCAATGGCGAGCCGGATACGGCTCGGCTGATTCTGCGTGATCTCGTGAATGCGACGGTCGGGTTCGAGAAACTTGCCGCCGCGACTGGAAAGCCGGCGAAAAGCTTGCATCGCATGCTTTCGAAGGACGGAAACCCGACAATGGATAATCTTGCCGCGATCCTGAGCGTTGTGCGCAGGAAACTCGGTGTGGAAATTCAGGCGCGCGCCGTCAAGGCGGCGTAATCGCCGCGGCGTCGCGGATTTCGGACGTTATCCCGTATGACACGTGTTGCCGGACCGTTAGTCGTCTTCGCTTTAGCGGTATTCAGCGTCCAAGCCGGTGCGCAGACGCCTGCGACGGCGCTGGCAGCGCAGAGCCCGCCACCCGCAGTACAGAGCGAGCCCGCGCCAACGGCCGAACCCGTCAAGCCCGCCGATAAGTCGGCCTCGTTGCAGCCGCCGACCGCCGCCGACATCTGCAGCACGCTCGAACAATCGGCGGCCGAGAACGAGCTTCCCGTCGAGTTCTTCGCTCGCGTGATCTGGCAGGAGAGCCGCTTCAATGCGCAGGCCGTGAGCAGCAAGGGCGCGCAGGGCATCGCGCAATTCATGCCGCAGACGGCGGATTTCCGCGGACTTGCCAATCCGTTCGATCCGATCGAAGCGCTGCGCAATTCGGCGAGCTATCTGGGCGACCTGCGCAAAAGGTTCGGCAATCTCGGCTTGGCCGCGGCCGGCTATAACGCCGGCCCCGGACGCGTCAGCGCATGGCTTGCCGGCCATCGCAAGCTGCCGAGCGAGACGCGCAATTACGTGGCGATCATCACCGGCTGGACCGCCGACGAGTGGGCCTCGCCGTCGCCGCCGAAGACCTCGGAGACCACGATCCCGCAGGGCGTGCCTTGCAGCCAACTGGCGAACCTGATCTTGGCGCCGAAGCAAGAGGCGCGGCGCATTGCGGCCTACGTGCCGCGCTGGGGCGCGCAGCTCACCGCCAATTGGTCGGAGAGCAAGGCCTGGGCGACCTACCGCGTGCTGCAGAAGGAGCACGCCGCGCTGATCGGCGACCGCGAGCCGATCGTGCTCCACACCCGGGCGTCCGGACTCGGCAGCGCCACGCGCTACATCATCCGCATCGCCGACGACAACCGGGCCTATCTGGAAAAGCTGTGCAACAAACTCATCGCCACCGGTGGCGCATGTGTCGTGCTGCGCAATAATATCGGGCGGTCGTGAGTATGAACCGTCGTGCTGAAGCCGCCGCCGAAGAGTCGCGCTTCCAGGCGCCACTTCGCCGCGCACCTCAGCGCGCGGAAAAAGTGCCGGCGCTAATTGTTGCTCGCTAATTGCTGCTCGCTAATTGCTACTCGCTCTTGCCGCCGAGCTGCTTGAGCTTGGCGAACACAGCTTCGACGTTGAGATCGTCGCCCGGCTTCTTCGGAGCGGCGGGCTCCGGCTCGTCCTTCGGCGCCGTCGTGACCGAGGCAGGGAGCAGCGTTGCGCCCTGTTCCGCGACCGGCCCCGGTTTCTCCTTGGCGGCACGCATCACTTCGAGGTCGAGGTCGATCTGCGAGCACAGTCCGAGCGTCACCGGATCGAGCGGCGTCAGACTCGCCGAGTTCCAGTGGGTCCGCTCGCGGATCGCTTGAATCGTTGACTTCGTAGTGCCGACCAGCCGCATGATCTGGCTGTCCTTGAGCTCCGGATGATTGCGCACCAGCCAAAGGATGGCGTTCGGCCGGTCCTGGCGGCGCGACACCGGCGTATAGCGCGGGCCTTTCTTCGGCTTGGCCTCCGGCAGGCGCACTTTCGGATCGGCGATGTGCAGCCGGTGGTTCGGATCGGCTTCGGCCGCGGAGATTTCCTCGCGCGTCAATTGCCCGGTGAGAACAGGATCGAGACCCTTGATACCCTGCGCGGCGTCGCCATCGGCGATCGCCTTTACTTCCAGCGGATGCAGGTTGCAGAGCTGGGCGATCTGATCGAACGACAGAGATGTGTTCTCGACCAGCCACACGGCGGTCGCTTTCGGCATCAGGGGCGCGGTCGCCATGGATAAGTCTCCTCTGTGCTCCGCCCGCCCGCCGGGGCGAAGCCACTCACGTCATCAGGGATGACCGGAAAAGTAGCTGGAATATAGGCGGCCGGCCTGCCCCGCGCAACCGACACATTCTAGCCCACGGAGGGCAGCTTGGCGGGCCATGGGGCGGACCTATTGGCGCATCATAGGCGCCAAATATGCCAGACCGTTTCCGTCGACGCTTGGCGCCAGATTGCCTATCCTGCCGCCGTCGTGCCGCGCACAGCGCCGGCCGCATTGATGGAACGCACCATGGCCGGAACGCTTGACGGAAAAGTCGCCGTCGTCACGGGGGCAGGGCGTGGTCTCGGCCGGGTGATGACGCTCGGACTGCTCGAGGCCGGCGCCCGCGTTGCCGCCACAGAACTCGACGCAGCGGCGCTCGCGGAAATGATGAGTGTGGCACGCGAGCGCGGCGCCGCCGACCGCATCCTCGACATCGCCGCCGACGTGACGCGTGACGAAGCCGGGCCTGAGATCGTGCAGGCTGCCATCGCGCGGTTCGGCCGCCTCGACATCCTCCTCAACAATGCCGGCATCAATATCGGGCTGTTCCGCCGCCCCGACGTCAAGAACGCCGGCAAGTTTTGGGAGGTGGCGCCGCAAGAATTCCGCCGCATCATCGAGGTCAACGTCATCGCCGCCTTTCTGATGACGCGCGCGGCGCTCGGGCCGTTGCTCAAGCAGCACTGGGGCCGCATCATTAATGTAACAACGAGCCTCGACACGATGTGGCGCGGCGGCATGCAGCCCTATGGCGGTTCGAAAGCGGCAAACGAGGCGCATCTGCTCGCCATGGCGCAGGAGCTTGACGGCACCGGCGTGACCGCCAACGTGCTGGTGCCCGGTGGCGCCGCCAATACGCGCATGGTCTCGCCGGGTCAGGAACCCGATCGCTCGAAGCTCATCGCGCCCGAAGTGATGGTGGCGCCGCTCATTTGGCTCTGCTCGGATGCTTCCGATGGCATCACCGGCCAGCGCTTCATCGGCACTCGCTGGAACGAGAAGCTGCCGCCCGCCGAGGCGGCGCAGCAGGCCGGCGCACCCGCCGCGTGGCAACAGCTCGGCCGGCAGGCCATCATGCCGGACGGGATGCGCTGAGATTGTTGTGATCCGCCATTCGTCCGGCGATGCGATCTACCGGTTCATTTCCTCCGGCGGTTTCAAGTGCCGGAACGAATAAAGCAACATCAGGTCGTACACGATTTTGAGCGCGCCGCTCAGGACCAGCGGCAATCCTGAAAAAGATCCAGCCAGCATGAATCCCGCAAAGGCCGGACTGATCGACGATGCCAGGGTACGCGGGACCGCCGTGACACTTGCGGCGGCGGTGCGTTCGGGCGGTGTTACCACCGCCATCACGTAAGACGATCGCACCGGGACATCCATCTGCGAAAGCGCCGAGCGAAACAGCAACAATGTCAAAGCGAGCGCCAGGTTCGGTGAAAACGCCACCGCGATGAGGCAGGCGCTCGAGGGAATGTGCGTGAAGACCATCGTGTTGACGAGGCCTATTCGCTTTGAGACCCACGCCGCTACGGGAAATGAAAAAGCGGAAAGCAGGCTCGACCAGAAGAAGAAGATGCTCGCCGCCGCCAAGGACAGTTCGAACCGCTCGAACAGCCAAAGCGCGAGCAACGATTGAACGGTGAACCCGCCGGCGAAGGCATCAAGGCTGAACAGCGCAGCAAGTTTGTAAACGATGCCGCGCGATGGTCCCAGAACTGCTTTTACCGGAGCCGCAGCATGAGCGTGGTCGCGGGGCAGGCGCCGGTACAGCAACGCCGCGAGCAGCCCAAGCAAAGCGTAGATATAGAACATCGTCTTGAGCGCCGTGATTTCCGTGAGCCCATGCCCAACGAGCACGTCCGGCAGGGCTGCCGCCAGCGAGCCTGCTGCTGTGGCCAGGGCGCCGACCAGACTGTATCGCGCAAAAATCCGCGTGCGCTCCTGGTCCGCTGCTTCGCGCGACAAGGTGGCGTGCTCCAAAGGCACCAGCATACCGAGATCGCCCGAGGACGGGTTCATGGTGCCGATGAAGGCGACGGTGAGAATGAAAACAATGTTCGCCATGGCTGGAAAGACGAGCCCGGTCAGGACAATCAAACCCGCGCCGATCAACAGCAGCTGACGCAACTCATAGCGCGGCGCGATAATCCCGACGCCGAGCGTTAGAACCGCGGTCCCAAACAGCGACGCCGTCGCGACAATTCCGATTTGCGCCGTCGAGAATCCTATCGCCGATAGATAGACCGGCAGAATGATGACGGCAAAGCCGTCGCCGAAGCCGCGAAGGCCGCGCGCCGCAAGCAGCAGAAGGATTTCGTTGCGCTTTGATGGGCTGGCCGAAGTGGCGTCGCCAGACGACATGTCTCACCTCCGTCGCGGAGCGAGACAACACTTGGCTGCGCGGCAGCTGATCGGGCGGTTGCGAAGGCCCGCAAGACAAACTTAATACCTGAGCCGATGGTCAAAACAAGCGCTCACGCAACAGAGCCTTATGCCAGTCCGTGTTCGCTGCTTTTCTCGCGTCTTCCAGCATCTTCGGATACCCCCATGGCAGGTTTCGGCGCGGATTCACCGGATTGACGATCGCAACGAACGGTTTGCCGGAGCGCTAATTGCTACGTCCAGTGTTCGGCACCTGACAGACGTCGCCTGGGTGCACGGCTAGGGTAGCGCGGCGGTAAAATTATGCCCGAGTATCGTATTTACACATTGGTTGGCGGCAATCATATCGCGGGGCCTCCGCGGACGGTTACCTGTGACACCGATCAGGAGGCCATCGCGCAGGCCAAGACGTATCTCGACGGCAGTGACATTGAGGTGTGGCAAGCTGCCCGTATCGTCACCCGGCTTCGATCCCAAGACGATAAATAGTGCCTCGTGGTTCCAAGACCAACGACGGCATTGCACCCGCTTAGGAGACGCACGGCGCAGGCGTGGCGGTCGTCCTGGTGCAAGAGTTTGGCGGGTCGCATCGCTTCGCTGCGCAGCGAACATTGACAATGCCGCACCGGGCTCGCCGATAATGTCGTCTTGGGATGCTGGTGGACTCTGACGCCGGCGCCGAATATCGCGCGGGGATACGTCATGGATTTCGGTTTCAGCGAGGAACAGCGGCTGCTGCGCGAGAGCGTGCGCAAGCTGCTGCAAAAGCACGCGCCGCCGGACTACGTTCGCCAGCACGACCGGGAGCGCACCTATCCCGAAGAACTGTTTCAGGCGTGCGCCGAAGCCGGCCTGCTTGCGCTGCCCTTCCCGGAGCAATATGGCGGCGCCGGCGGCAGCGTCATGGACATGGTCATCGTCGCCGAAGAGATCGCGCACGTCAGCGCCGATCTGGTCATGGCCTATGCCGGCAACATTTTTTGCGGCCTCAACCTGGTGCGCAAGGCGTCGGAAGAGCAGAAGCGCGCCTGGCTGCCAAAACTCATCGCCGGAAAAATCAAATTCTCGATCTCAATGTCCGAGCCCGAGGCCGGTTCCGACATCGGCGCCATGCGGACCACGGCGGTGCGCGACGGCAATGAGTGGGTCATCGACGGGCAGAAAATCTGGGCCTCGATGGCGGGCGCCAAGAACAATGTCATCAACCTCTATGTGAAAACCGATTCCAAGGCGCACTATCGCCAAGGCATGTCGCTGTTTCTGGTCGACAACGACACGCCGGGGCTGACGCTGCGCAAGCTCGACATGCTCGGCCGGCGTGCCACCGGCACCTACGAGCTGACCTTCGACAAGGTTCGCGTTGCGCGCGACCGGCTCGTCGGCGGCGAGAACAACGGCTGGGACTGCGTCATGTCCGGGCTGCAGGTCGAACGCGCGACGTCCGCCGCCGGCAATGTCGGCGCGGCGCAGGCCGTGGTCGATCTCGCCGTGCAATATGCCAAGGACCGTAAGCAATTCGGCCGTCCGATCGGCTCAAATCAGGCGATCGCCCACATGCTCGCCGACATGCAGACTGAGGTAGAGGCGGCGCGCACGCTGATGTGGCGCGCCGCCTGGATGGTTTCTTCCGGCCAGGACGCGCTGCGCGAAATCTCCATGGCAAAGCTCTTCACTTCGGAGACTTACGTGAAGATCGCGAGCCAAGGCATGCAGGTGCTCGGCGGCTTCGGCTACAGCACCGAGTTCGACATGGAGCGCCACTTCCGCGACTCCCGCGCCGCCACCATCGCCGCGGGGACCTCGCAAATCCAGCGCAATCTGATTGCCAATTTGATGGGGCTGAAGGTGCAGTGACAAATCATCCACGCCCGGGCAGCGGGCGAGGAGGGGACTTCGTCTCGGCGTTTTCTCGACGGTGAACACGCAAATTGACTCGTTCCCGCGACGCTCCTTTCGCGCCCGGCTTGGCCACGACCTGCACGAACGCGCGCTTGAATTCGCCTTCGGCGAGCGTATGTTGCCACCGGCAGCATTGGAGCCTCGAAGTGAACATCAAAGCCATCGTGCACGAGGCGGACGAGGGCGGCTTCTGGGCCGAGGTCCCCGCCATTCCCGGCTGCGCGACACAGGGCGAGACCATGGATGAGCTGATGCGCAACCTGCACGATGCCATCGAGGGCTGCCTTTCGGTCGATATTGTTCCGTCGAAAACTGGCGGCAAGGAACGCATCGTCGAAATCGCCGTATGAGGGCGGTCACCGGCCGCGAGTTCGGCCGCATGGTCGAAAGGCGTGGCTGGCCCGCAAAGCTCGCGCAAGTATCAAACAGCCATCCAGACCGATCCGCTGCGCACACCCTCTCCCTGCACGCGACCCGCACCCGTCGCCTTTCACCCCGCGGCGCACCCATAGGCCTGGTCGATCAGGCGGACGGCGCGCAGGCAGTCGTGCACACTGACCGGCGGCGGCGCGCCGCGCTGCCAGTGGTCGAGTGCATCGCGCAGCGTGGTGAAATAGGGCGCAGTCACGTCGGTGCCCGGAAAAGTCTCGTCGCCCGCGGCGGTGGCGAGCTTCAGGATGCCGTCCTTCATGGTCAGGATGGCGTCGCGGCCGGCGATCTTCCATTCGCCGTCGGTGCCGTCGCGCGGAAAACCGTTGCCGACCTCGACGGTGCCGAGCACGCCGTTGTCCGAACGCAGCATGACCGACGCATAGTCTTCGACCGCGCATTCGTGCGCGTGGCGGCTTAATTGCGCGCCGATCACCCGTGCCTCCTCGCCGGTCAGATAAAGGAACATGTCGAAGCCGTGGGAGCCCAGATTGCGCAGGCAGCCGCCGCCGGACTCGGCGGGATCGAGCATCCAGGCGCAGTCCCAGGCCTGGTAGCGCGGCGGCGCGGGACGGTTGATGCGGACGTAGATGTGCGACAGCGGGCCGAACCGCCCGGCGGCCATGAGGTGTCGCGCGCGCACCGCAAAGGGCGCGTAGCGCTGCGCCAGCGGCACGGCGACGAACGCCTTGAGCCGCGCCGCCTTGGCGGCCACCGCCGCCACCTCGGTCGCATTGAGGCCCAGCGGTTTTTCCATCAGGAACGGCACGCCAAGGTCCAGCAGATCGTGGGCGATCGCCGCCATCTGCGAATGCCGGCCGAGCGCCACGACGAAGTCGGGGCGGCCCGCCGCCAGCATCTTGCGGTAGTCGGTGAAGGTCGGCGGGTTGCTGACCTCGGCCGCGCGCCGCGCGACGATACCGGCGTCGAAGTCCTGGATGCCGATGAGCTCGACATCCGGCATGGCGACGAGGTGGCGCAGATAGGCGGCGTCGTTGAGCGCGTGCCAGTGGCTGACCCCGATGGCGGCGACGCGAATAGTCATGGGCGTTCCCCATAAAGTGCGCGGCATAGTGGCATCGCGGGCGGGACTGGAAAAGTGCCGCCCGCGGCCGGGGTCCGTCACGCCGTTGCGACCGCCGTCACTGCGCAACCTTGCCCTTCACCGCGTTGGCGGAGGCGTCGTAGGTAATGCGTCCATCGCTCGCGATCGGCAGTTGTTCGCGCAGCCGCGCCTTCAATCTCTCACGCTCGTCCGGCGTCAAATCCGCGATCGCTTTGCCGGATGGCCCGACCGGCACGCTGTTTGATTCCCAGAAATCGTTGAAGTCGGAATAGGCGACCTGGATGCGAATGACGGCCGTCTCGATCGCCGTGAGGCCGGCCGCCTCCCAGATCGCCCGCATGGTCTCGCGACGCGCCGTATCGATATTGGGCGGATTGGGCAGGACCATCCCCAGGGATTTCATCGCCACGCCGATCGGTGCGAGAGGCAAGCCGCGGTTTTCGAAGTCCCACATGTAGGTGGCGACCCAGCCCCCCGGTTTGACCACGCGCGCCATTTCCTTGGCCGCTTTGACGGCATCGGGAATGAAGGTGATGACCAGCGCCATCGAGGCGGCATCGAAACTGTGGTCCGCGAACGGCAGCGCCTGGGCGTCGGCGACGCGAAACTGCGCAAGCTTGGCGCCCGGCCGCGTCCGCGCGTAGGCAAGCTGGCCGTCGGATGGATCGACCCCGGTCACCGCGGCGGGCGAGCAGCGCGCGATCAGCACTTCGGTAAAGGCGCCGTTGCCGCAACCGACGTCGATCCAGCGCAGATGCTGCGGCGGATCAATCCAGTCGAGGAATTTTTCGCCGGCCAGGCGGCTCCAGCGGCCCATCAATCGTTCGTAGGCTTTGCCGTCGTTGAACAGGTTCGGTGCTTCGCTCATTCACTACTCCGGATTACGACCGCTGTTCTTCGTCACTTCTCTGCTCAATGGGCAGGCATAGGGCATTTATTCACCGCCGCTTTCCCATTTCTACGCGCCCATTCTATCGTACGCTGCGTCGCTTGACAAGTGACAGGCGACATGATAGCGCTTTTTCGCATGATCCGCTCCTTCCGTCACCGCGGCCTGAAGGCGCTGTACGAAGGGCGGACGGGAAAGCGGGTATCGCTGCAACACGTCGTCCGGTTGCGCGATATTCTTGCGGTGCTCGACCGCAGCCGAAGGCCGCGCGATATGAACTTACCCGGGTTCCGCCTGCACCCCCTCAAGGGCGAACTGAAAGGGCACTGGGCGGTTTGGGTCTCGGGGAACTGGCGCGTAACTTTTCGCTTCCAGGTAGGCGATGCATACGATGTGGATTATCTCGATTATCACTAGAGTAAGGAGCACCCGCCATGCCGATGCATGACCCTCCCCATCCAGGCGGGATCGTTCGCCGCCAGTGCCTGGAGCCTCTTCGCCTCTCGGTGACCGAAGCCGCCGCAGGACTGGGCGTCACGCGGCAGGCGCTATCAGACCTGTTGAACGGCAAGGCTGGTGTTTCCGTCGATATGGCTATCCGGCTTTCGAAAGCTTTCGGGTCGAGCGCGGAAATCTGGCTCGACTTGCAAACCGCTTATGACCTAGCGCAGGCGCGCGGTCGGGCGAGCACCATCAAAGTGCGCTCTTTCAAAGCGGCGTGACCGGTCTCAAAGCGGCGTGACCGGTCTCAAAGCGGCAGACCATCAAGCCCGCTCCACCATCCTGCTTTGCATGATGGTCCCCCCCCCGCTATAGCGCGGGCGAAAAGAAATTACTGCGCCGCCGCCTTGATGCCGCCCGCCTTGATCGCCGCCCACACCCGGCTCGGCGTTGCCGGCATGTCGATGTGATCGATGCCGAGCGGTTTGAGCGCGTCGAGTACGGCGCCGATCACCGCGGGTGGCGCGCCGGTGGCGCCGGCTTCGCCGGCGCCTTTGACGCCGAGGGGGTTGGTTTTCGCAGGAACCTCTGTCAATTCCGAGACAAGGTCAGGAAAATCCTCGGCGCGCGGCATGGCGTAGTCCTGGAAGCTGCCGGTGACGAGCTGGCCTTCGGCGTCGAAGACGATCGCCTCCATCAGCGCTTGGCCGACGCCCTGCGCGACGCCGCCGTGGATTTGTCCCTCGCAGAGCAGATTGTTCATGATCCTGCCGACGTCGTCGACCGCGGCGTAGCGCGCGAGCGTGACGTGGCCGGTTTCCGGATCGATCTCGACTTCGCAGACGTGGCAGCCGTTCGGATAGTTCGGCGGCTCGGCCGCAAAAGTGCCGGAGGCCTCGAGGCCGACGTCGAATTGCGGCGGCAGCATCGCCGGGCGATAGAACGCCTTGGCGACGTCGGTCAGCGCCATCGAGCGGTCGGTGCCGACGATGTGGAAGCTGCCATCCTTGAACTCGATGTCGCCGACGGCTGCTTCCATCATCATCGCCGCCATCGGCTTTGCCTTTTCGATGATGGCGTCGGCGGCGCGTTTGAGCGCATTGCCGCCGACATGCATGCTGCGCGAACCGTAGCTGCCGCGGCCGATCGGCACGGCGTCGGTATCGCCCTGTACGAAACTGATGTTCTCGAACGGCACGCCGAGCCATTCGGTCACCATCTGGGCGTACACGGTGGCGTGGCCCTGGCCATGTGAATGGGTGCCGGCGAGGATGGTCAGCGTTCCGCTCGGATCGAAGCGCAATACCATGCGGTCGTTGAACACCGCGGCCTCTTCGAGGAAATAGCCGATGCCGCGGCCGCGCAGCTTGCCGCTTTTCTTCGATTCCGCCGCGCGCTTCGCGAAGCCGTCCCAGTCGGCGAGCTTGAGGCATTCGTCCATAACGTGGACGAAATCGCCGCTGTCGTAGGTGACGCCGGTCTGCAGCTTGTGCGGCATGGCAGCGGCAGGAATGAAATTGCGCCGCCTGATCTCGACCGGATCGATGCCGATGACGCGCGCGGCGCGGTCGAGCAGTTGCTCGATCAGATAGGTCGCCTCCGGCCGGCCGGCGCCGCGATAGGGCGCCAGCGGAATGGTATTCGTCAGCACCGCTTTGCCGACCGCGAGCACCGCCGGAATCTGATAGACGCCGGGCGCGAGCCGCAGAGCGAACAGCGGCACCACCATCGCCGCGCCGAACACGTGCGAGCCCATGGCGTGCAGCGCATTGACGCGCAGGCCCAAAATCTTGCCGTGCTCGTCGAGCGCAAGCTCGCCGGTGACAACCTGGTCGCGGCCTTGCGAAGTCGCCGAGAAGCGCCTCCGAACGCGTCGACACCCACTTGACCGGCCGGCCGCCGACGCGGCGCGACGCCCACACCACGAGCGCATCCTCGGGATAGCCGCCGTGCTTCATGCCGAAGCCGCCGCCGACATCGGGCGAGATCACGCGCAGCTTGGTTTCCGGAATATTCAGGACCTGCCCCGCCACGGACGTGCGGGTGCCGTGCGGGTTCTGCGACGTCGAGTACAGCGTGTAGCTCTCGCTGTCGGGATGATATTGCCCGATCGCCGCGCGGGTCTCGATCGAGTTCGCGGTAACGCGGGTGTTGTTGAGCTTGAGCGAGACGGCGTGCTTGGCGTTGGCGAAAGCCGCGTCGGTCGCCTCCTTGTTGCCCATCATCAGCGTGAACGAGACATTGTTGGGCGCCTCGTCCCATACCGCCGGTGCGCCGGGTTTGACCGCATCCTCGACAGTGATGACCGCCGGCAGCGGCTCGTATTCGATTTCGAGCAGCTCGGCCGCGTTCCTTGCCTGCAGCAGCGTTTCCGCCACGACGAACGCGACGCGGTCGCCGACGGCGCGCACCTTGTCGGCTTCGAGGATCGCGCGCAGCGTGCGAAGACCCTTCGGACCGCCCATGTCTTCCGGCATGGCCGGCGCCAGGCCGCCGAGCTTGTCGGCGACGACATCGGCGCCGGTGAGCACGGCGAGTGCGCCCGTGGCGGCCTTGGCCTTCGCAGTGTCCACGCGCTTGATGCGGGCGTGGGCGTGCGGCGACATAACGACGACGCCGTAGCACTGGCGCGGCAGCTCGATGTCGTCAACATAGCGGCCGCGGCCGGTGATGAAGCGGGGGTCCTCGACCCGGGGCACGGGCTGACCGATGCCGAACTTGTTCACGCGCATCTCCTTGACGTGGTTCGATCTGGTCTGATGCCAGCTAGTTACGGGCGCTGACATCGGCCGGTCAATTTATACTTGCGATTGAGGGCAATGAGAATGGAGCACGTCCGCCACCGCCGGACCCGGCGTGCCGCCGAAGTGGCGACACCAGCGCGAGTACGACCGCCAGCACACGCTTACGGCGCCGGTGAGACGGTCATCACTTTGTGGCTGTGCTTGACAATGCTGTGACCCGGCATACCCGCTGTGGCCGTGTCTTCCTGGTGCACGGCGCGGGTCATGCCTTCCGCGACATCGATCTCGGTCCGGCTGTCGAGCGCGATGGTGAACTGTTTCATGAAGTTGTCGAATTGTTGCGCGTTGGCAGCGGCGCCGCCGAGTTGCCGCACTATCCCGCTGAGGAACTCCTTGATCGCGTCGGGGTCGAACACGCGATTGCGGATGAGGCGAACGTTGCCGGTCGCCGGATCGGCAGTGTCGATGTGGAACGTCGTGTTCGATTTGATCGGGGAACCGCTGAGCGGACTGGCAACCTCGTCGACATCGCGCCGCGTCTCGCCTGGACGCAGCCCGGTATTTTGTCCGAGCGCCAGGGTTGCGAGGCTTGCCAGGTAGATCTGAGGTGCGCGTTGATCGTCGCCGATCAGCATTTTGGTCGCCATCTGCCGCAGCGCTGCCGCCGCCTCCGGTTTGCCGGCCAAAGGCTCCGTCATATGATCAATGGCTTTATTCACGCCACTCAGAACCTCGTCGAGATTTTCGATGCGCAGCGGCAGGCCATTTGCCGCGGTCGTTGCGCGGATGACGACGTTCTGCAGCGCCTTGGTCACCGGACCAATAAGCGCCGCGGTGCGCGGATCGCCTTCGTATGCGGCGTCGCGCATCACATAGGTGATGCGGAACCCGTCAGCGATCTTTCCTTCGATCGTCAGTTCAGATGTCGTCCTCGTGACGCTCGTCTGCGCGTGTCCATCACTGGCATCCTCGGTCGTCTCGTCCGATTGGATGATCCAGCGGCTGCCGGCGGGCGGGTCAAACGGGCGCTCGACCCATTCCGCGGCGCGCGCGCCTGTGGCGGCAACGAGCGTACCGGCCAGCATGAAGGATAGGATGGCGATGAGCGGAGGTTTGCGCGCCGCTAACTGATTGTCGCTCATCGGACCTCCTATGTGCCCTTTATCCGTAGTCAACGCGGGCTCGCAACGTGCGGCTCATTTCATCGCGGGTGCAGGCTACTTCACCGACACGTTCGCCTGCGTCGCGACCTCTCGCCACACCGCGATATCCTCTCTGATGAAGGCGGCAAATTGTTCCGGCGTGTCGCCGACGGTCTGCATCGCCTGCGCTTCCAGCAACGCCTTGGTCGGCGGATCCTTCAGCGCTTCGACGATTTGATTGTGGAGCTTACCGATGATCGCCGGCGGCGTTTGTGCCGGCGCCAGGATGCCGTGCCACGCGATGGCATCGAAGCCCGGATAGCCGCTTTCGGCGACGGTCGGCACGTCGGGCGCGACCGGCGAGCGCTCCTTGCTGGTCACGGCCAGCGCGCGCAAGGTGCCGGCTTTGATGTGCTCGAGCGCCGAGATCGGATCGGCAAACACCATCGTGACTTGTCCGGCGAGAAGGTCAGCAACCGCCAGCGCCGTGCCGCGATAGGGGATGTGCGTCATCCTCAACCCGGCCTTGCTGCTGAACAACTCGGTGACAAGGTGATTGGCGGCGCCCACCCCGGTGGTGCCGTAGTTGAATTGACCCGGACTGCTCTTCACCAGCGCGACGAATTCGTGCAGCGTTTTGACCGGGAGCTTTGTGTTGACCACGAGGATGTAGGGATAGGCGGTGGTCATGGTGATCGGCGCAAAATCTTTCACGGGATCGTAAGGCAGCTCCTTATAGACGGCGGGATTGATCGAGATCGGGCCGGATTGGCCGAGCAGCAGCGTGTAACCGTCGGGCTCCGCCTTTTTCACTATCTCGGTGCCGATGATCGAACCGGCGCCGCCGTGGTTCTCGATCACGATCGGCTGGCCGATGGTCTCGCTCACGCGCTTGGCGACGATGCGGGCGACCCCGTCGGCGCCGCCGCCGGCGGCGTAAGGCACGATCAGCCGGATCGTATGTGACGGATAGTCGTCGGCGCGCGCATGGGCCGCAGCGATCGGCATCGCCAGCGCCAGGGTCGACGCCAAACATTTCCAAATTGCCGTCATGGTCACCTGCCGCGCTGCCTTGGCATCCTTGCACTTTTGAGTCGTCCGGTCGATGCTCGCCGGCAATCTGGCGAGGAACAACATGCTGCACAAACCCGGCGTGACCGAGAGCTTGGCCCGACTGGTGGTGGACACGCGGTGGGACGATCTGCCGCCGCAGGTGGCGCACCAGGCCAAGCGCTCGCTGATGAATTTTTTTGCCGTTGCGCTCACCGGCTGCCGCGACCGGAACGGTGGAGATGGCTTTGTCTACGCTCGCCACCTTTTCCGGCGGCAAGCAGGCGACGCTGATCGGCCGCCGTGAGCGCATCGACGCGCTGAGTGCGGCGTTCCTCAATGCCGCCGGCGCCAATGTGCTCGACTTCTGCGATACCCATGTGCCGACGGCGATCCATCCGACCGCGCCGCTGGCGCCGGCGCTGCTGGCGCTGGCCGAACTCGAGCGGGTGAGCGGCCGCGATCTCATCCTCGCCTTCGTCCTCGGCCAGGAGATCGAATGCCGCATCGGGCTCGCGATGTCGCCGAGCCATTACAACAAAGGCTGGCACATCACCTCGACCTGCGGCGTGTTCGGCGCCGCCGCCGGCAGCGGCAAGCTGTTGGGCTTGATGCGCGCGCAGATGGTGTCGGCGCTCGGCACTCGCGGCGACGCAGTCGGCCGGGCTGTGCGAATGCCTCGGCACGCCGGCGAAAAGCGTCAGCGTCGGCAATGCCGCGCGCAACGGCCTGTGGTCGGCGCTGCTGGCGGACAAGGATTTCGACGGGCCGCCGGAGCCGCTCGACGGCGCCAGGGCTACTACAATGCGCTGGGCGAGACGCCCAATCTGTCGCTCGCTGACCGACGGCTCTCGGCGAAAGCTGGGAGATCATGGCGACGTCGTACAAGCCTTATCCCTGCGGCTTCGTGATCCATCCGGTGCTCGATTGCGTGCTGGACTGGCGGCGCGATCATCCCGCGGCGGTGGTCGAGAGGATCGTCGTGACCGGCAATCCGCTGCTGCCGCTCGCACCGACCGGCCGAACATTTCGACCGGCCGCGAATCGCAGGTCAGCGTGCAGCACGCCGTCGCCGCCGCGCTTGGTCACCGGCAAGGCCGGGCTCGATCAGTTCACCGACGCCTGCGTGCACGATCCGCGCGGTCGTTGCCCTGCGCGGCAAGGTCGAGGTGGTGCGCGATGCGAGCTTCGCCACCATCGCAGCGGCCGTCGAGATCACTACCGCCGGACGGCAAGACGCACCAGCTGTCGCAGCCGGCGGCGCGCGGCAGCGACGCCAATCCGATGAGCGACCAGCGACCTCGAGGACAAATTGCGCGCCGCCGCCGCGGTCTGGAACCCGCACCACGATATCGCGCCGCTGATCGACGCGATCTGGCGGCTCGATAGCAGCGCGGACGTGGCGGAACTCGCGGCGGCCACCGTGCCGCGCGAGTGATTGAGCCCGAGGGTCGATGGTTTGTTGACTGAACCGAAACCGCCACGGCGCGATGACGAAGCTGGCGCCAACCGATCAGGCTCAACTCACTCCGCCGCCGCTTTCTGGAGAATTTCGTCCGGCGTCGAGGAAACCACCTCGACGTATTTCGGGCACGAACTTGCCGCCCTCGATGTATTTGATGAATTCCGGCTTGATTTCGTTGGCCAGGATTTTCCGGATTCGGGCGTGCTCCTCGATGTCGGACCATTCGGCGATCAGGAAGAAGCGCTGCGGGTCCTCGGTGTCGCGGCACAGCACGCCGTCTTTCACCTGCGCCGATGATTTGTGCATCGGATTGCCATCCGAATAGTCGAATTCCTCGAACAGGCGGATGAACTCGTCCTCATTGCCTTTGATCACGCGGAAATCATAGATGTGCAGGTAGTTGCCTCGGTGGCGAGCGGTTCCTGCGCCATGGCTTTGCTCCTTTCAAGTCGCTGCGAGCGTACGCCGGCAGTTTCAGGCTCGCAACCCGCTCCGCGCTGCCGGACAGCGGTCGCGCCGCGGAGCGAATACAGAAATCGAAAGCGATTGCAACCCAAAGGTAATGGGCTATGCTGCAAAACGCTTTTCATGAAGGCCCTCAGCAGCAAGTCTGGGCTGGTCCGCATGACATGGCAAAAGGAGATGTCTTCCGAGATGCACAACACGGGACCGGCGGCGAACGGCGGCGCGAGCATTGCGCAGCAATATGTCTGGCCCGACAACGACCTCTCCGGTGATCCCCGACTGGGTCTACACCGACCAGGCATCTACGAGCGCGAAGTCGAGCGCATCTTCCACGGCCGCACCTGGAACTATGTGGCGCTCGAGGCCGAGATGCCCAACGCCGGCGATTTCATCCGCTCCAATGTCGGCCCGACGCCGGTCGTGGTCGCGCGCGCCGAGGACGGCTCGATCAACGTTTCGAGAACCGCTGCGCGCACCGCGCCGCGGAATTCTGCCGCGAGCTGCGCGGCACCGCCAAGGAATTCGTCTGCCCCTATCATCAGTGGACCTACGACCTGAAAGGCAACCTGATCGGCGTTCCGTTCCGCCGCGGCGTCGACGGCAAGGGCGGCATGCCGGCCGGACTTTCGACACCGCAGATCACGGCCTGCGCCAGCTCAACGTCACCACGCATCGCGGCGTCGTGTTCGCGTCCTATGCGGCCGACATGGAACCGCTCGCCGATTATCTCGGCCCGGAGATCTTGCGCGAGTTCGAGGCGACGTTCGACGGCCGCAAGCTGAAAGTGCTCGGCCATTATCGCCATTCGCTGCCCGGCAACTGGAAGCTCTATCACGAGAACCTCAAAGACCCTTATCACGCCACCCTGCTGCATACCTTCCTGGTGACATTCGGCCTGCTGGTCGCCGGCAACCGCTCGCTGATGCTGGCCGACAAGAGCGGCCGCCACGGCGTCATGGCTTCGGCGAAGTCGGACGCCAAGGCGGTCTCCGGCGACGCCAAGAAGGAGATGCGCGCCTTCAAGGAAGGGCTGACGCTGCGCGAACCGCGCTTCATGGATTTCATCGACGAATTCGACAGCCCGTGGTCGGTGACGATGGCGACGATCTGGCCGAACCTGATCGTCCAGCGCGAGATGAACACGCTCGGCGTCCGCCAGATCGTGCCGACCGGCCCGCACGAATTCATCATGAAGTGGACCATGTTCGGCTTCGAGGGCGACGACGAGGACGATGACCCGCCATCGCCTGCGCCAGGGCAATCTGATGGGACCCGCCGGCTTTCTCGGCCTCGAAGACAACGAGGCGATCAAATTCGTGCAGGACGGCATGCAGCGCGTGCCGGACGGCAAGCACCTCGTCAAGCTCGACCCGCAGACGCCGAGCCGGCACCGTCCGATACGCTGATCTCCGAAGCCGCCATCCGCGCCATGTACCAGCACTGGCGCGAGGGATGGGCTTGTAGCAGGTCGCGATGCTCGATTCGCCGCAATGCCGTCGCCAACGACCGGCGCATCGAAGCGCTCCTGCTGCATCGCGAGATCGAGGAATTCAACAACGCCTATGCGGCCGCGCTCGACGAGCAGCGGCTGAACGACTGGGCCGAGATGTTCACCGACGACGCATTCTACGTCGTGATCTCGCGCGAGAACGCCGACCGCGGCATGCCGGTCGGCCTGATCTACTGCGAGAACAAGGACATGATCCTCGATCGCGCGTTCGCGCACACCAAGACCGAGATGTTCGCGCCGCGCTATCTGCGCCACATCATCGGCAATCTGCAGGTGCTGGGCGAGGAGCAGAACGGCGATATCCGGGCCCGCGCCAATTATGTCGTGGTGCAGGTGCTGTATGACCGCCCGGATGCAAAGCTGCATCAGATCGGCGTCTATTACGACAAATTCCGCCGGGTCGGCGATCAGCTCAAGCTCGCCGAGCGGCGCTGCGTCTACGACAATCTGCTGGTCGACAACGCGCTGTGCCTGCCGGTGTGAAATCCGCTATTTTGTCAGGAACGTGAAATCCGCCGCGCTGGGTTCGCCCCGCGCCGGCTCGAAACGGAATGGGGGCAGGCGTCCGATGAACAATGTCGTCAACAGCAAACGGGTTTTTTACGTCGCGCCGCATCGGCCCCAGGGCTTTGCCGAAATCCTCGGCAAGCGCGGCGACGTGCGGCTCGACATGCTGGAGCAGGAGAACCCGGGCGAGGCCGCGATACAGGTTCTATCCGCAGCGCACGCCTATCAGACCAGCTCGGCGCGCGACGAGCTGGCGCGGCACTATCACGTGGGCGCCGAGCTGTTGGCAAGGACGCCGAAACTCCTGATCGCTTCGACAAACGGCGCCGGCTACGACACTGTCGACGTGAAGGCCTGTACCGAGCGCGGCGTGCTGGTCGTCAATCAGTCGGGCGGCAACGCCGAGGCGGTCGCCGAGCATGTCGTCGGCATGATGTTGTGCCTGATCAAGCGCGTCGGCGAGACCGACCGCGCGCTCCGCGCCGGCACGCTGACGCACCGCATCGACTATATGGGCCGCGAGGCGCTCGGAAAAACCATCGGCATCGTCGGCCTCGGCAATGTCGGGCGCCGGATCGCCGAACTCACCGGCACGTTGTTTCGTATGCAAGTGCTCGCCTATGATCCTTATCTCAGCGCCGAGGAGATGCGCACGCGCGGCGCCACGAAAGTCGAGCTCGACCAACTGCTGCGCCGCGCCGATTTCGTCTCGATCAATTGTCCGCTGACCGACGAATTCGCGCAAAATGATCGGCGCGCGCGAATACGCGCTGATGCAGCCGACGGCCTATTTCATCACCACGGCGCGCGGCTCCATCCACGACGAGGATGCGCTCGAACGGGCGCTGCGCGACAACAAGATCGCCGGCGCCGGTCTCGACGTCTGGGAAAAGGAGCCGCCGCCCGCCGAGCACCCGTTGATGCAATACGACAACGTGATCGTCACGCCTCACATGGCGGGCGTGACACGCGAGGCGCGCCTCAAGATGGGCCAGATCGCGGCCGAACAGATGCTCGATGCGCTCGACGGCAAGCCGGTGCCGCGGATCGTCAATCCGCAGGTCTGGCCGGATTACGCCAGCCGGTTCGAGCGTACCTTCGGCTTCGCGCCGCAGAAGTAGCGATGCGCTGACGCAAGATATTCAACACTTGCGGCGGATATGTTGTAATTGCCGGGGAGGCTATGCCGACCCTGGAGGCGCCAATGTCCCGCCGATTCAAGAACGCCGGCCTCGCCGGTCTATTGCTTGTCGCGGCCGGCGCACAGGCCGCCGCGCAGGAGCATCCCTGGCTCGATCAAAAACTGCTCGCCGCCGCCCAGTCCGAGGGCGGCGAGATGATCATCTATTCGTCGACCAACGAGCAGGAAGGCCTGCCGCTGTTCAAAATCTTCGAGCAGGCGACCGGCATCAAGGTCAATTACGTGCGCGCTTCGGACGCGGCATTGATGTCGCGCATGATGCTCGAATTTCGCGGCAACCAGAAGTCCTGGGACATCGCCCAGACCGCGACCGTCAACAAGGTGCTGCCGCAGCTCCTGCTGCAGTTCGATCCGCCCGAGGCGAAGAACATCGCGCCTGAGGCGCGTGATCCGGGCCGGCGCTGGTATGGCGTCTATGCCAACTACAACGCGCCGGCCTACAACACCGATCACGTCAAGGCGTCCGAACTACCGAAAGCCTACGACGACTTTGTGCAGCACAAGGAATGGGCCAGCCATGTCGCGATCGATGGCACCGACAACGAATGGCTCAAGGCGATCTTCGAATATTACGGCGGCGACAAAGCCGCCGCGCTGATCAAAAACATCGTGGCGGCGCTGCAGCCGGTCGTGACCGACGGCCATCTGGCGCAGGCGCGCTCGGTCGGCTCCGGCGAATATTGGCTGTCGCTGAACAACTACGTCAATCTGACGATGAATGTGAAGCTCGCGGGCGGCCCGATCGATTACTGGCGCGCTCGATCCGGTTGCGCTGTTCTTCGGCCAGGTCGGCGTGAGCGCCAAGGCGCCGCATCCGAACACGGCGCTGCTCGCGGCAAACTTCATGCTGAGCCGGGAATGCGAGACCTTCCTCGCCAAGTTCGGCCGCATCCCGACGCGCGCCGATGTGGAGTCCAATCCGCCCGGCATCGTCGCCGCGCTCAGCAAGAAAAAGGTGATCACGGTGCTGCTCGCGCCCGATGAAGAACGCAAATGGCAGCGGCAGTTCGATCAGCTACTCAAGGGACGGTGATTGTTTTTGCTCTACATGAGAATGATCCGTCACCCGCGCAGTGCACGGGTATCTCAGGATGACGGACTTGCAGGCCCTGAAGCGTGACAGCCGCCAACGAACCCGCGGGCTTCCGCTCTGCGAGCGATTCCGTTATCCGCTGGCGGCGGCCGAATTATCTCCTGATCGGCTGCGTCATTGCCGGCGCGTGGCTGGTGCTGGTGCCGCTCGCGGCGTTGTTCCTGACCGCATTCACCGACGATACCGGCATGGGCTTCGGCGCCTGGACGCTCGATAACTTTATCGAAGCCTATGGCAGCGCGCGCATCCTGCGGCTGTTCGCCAATTCGCTGATTTATGCGCTCGGCACCGCCATCGTGAGCCTCGCGATCGGCGGCTTCGTCGCCTGGACGGTCGAGCGCACCGATGCGCCGGGCGGCACGCTGTTTCACAATCTCGCGCTGCTGTCGTTCGCCGTTCCCGGCCTGCTCATGGCGATGGCCTGGATTTTTGTGTTCAGCCCCAACATCGGCTGGGCCAACGCCGTTCTGAAAACCGGGCTCCGCCTGAACAGCGCCCCGATCAACATCTATTCGATGGCCGGCATGATCTGGGCGCTGTCGAGCCATTATTTCCCTCTGGCGTATCTCGCGCTCGGGCCGGCGCTGCGCGCGCTTGACGTGCGCATGGAGGAGGCCGGGCTGATGTCCGGCGGCCGCTACTGGCAGGTGCTGCCGAAAATCACGCTGCCGCTGCTACGGCCTGCCATCCTATCGGCGATGCTGCTGCTCTTCGTCATGGGGCTATCGTCCTACGAGGTGCCGCGCTTGATCGGCCGGCCGGCGCGCATCGATGTCTTCACCACCGAGATCCAGGGCGCCACCACAGGCACGCCGCCGGAATTCGGCGTCGCCAGCGCGCTGAGCCTGACGCTGCTCGCTGGTCTGCATCATCGCCGTCTATTTCTATCGCCGCGCGACGCGCAACGCCGAAGCCTTCGCCACCATCACCGGCAAGGGTTACCGGCCGACCCGCATCGCGCTCGGCCGTTGGCGCTGGCCGGTGGCCATCGCGATCGGATTTGTCTTTGTCGTGGCGCTCGGGCTGCCGCTGTTCACGCTGGCGTGGCAATCGTTCTTTCGCAACCTGTCGCAGCCGTTCATGGGCTCGCCTGCGCCGGCGACGCTGGAGAATTATCAATTCATCCTGCGCTATCCGATCTTCCTCGACGCGGTGCGTACCAGCGTCGTCGTGTCCGCCATGGCGGCGACGTTGGTTGTGGGGCTCACGCTGGTCATGGCGTGGATGGCGCGGCGCTCCGCCTCGCGCTTCGCCTGGCTGCTCGATGCGCTCGCGTTCGCACCAATCGCCATTCCGAGCGTGATCGTCGGCGCCAGCATCCTGTTCACTTACCTTGTCGTTCCGATCCCGGTCTACAACACGATCTGGATACTGCTCATCGCCTACGTCACGCTGTGTCTTCCGTATGGCATGCGCTTCGCCTCGAGCGGCATCACGCAGATTCACCGCGAGCTCGAGGAAGCGGCACTGGTTTCCGGCGCCAGCATCGGACAGATTTTCCTGCGCATCATATTCCCACTGATCCTGCCGTTTCTGCTCGCGGCCTGGATTTACGTATTCGTGCTCTCGGTGCGCGAACTCGGCGCCTCGGTGTTCCTGGTCGGGCCTGGCACCAGCGTGCTCGGCACCATCAGCCTGACCATGTGGGAGGAAGGCGGCAGCTATGGCGCTGTCGCCGCGCTTGGCGTGCTGCAGATTCTGCCGCTCCTTGTCATCGTCGCCGGGCTGCGTTGGCTGGAGACAAGGGTGCAGCGGCGCGGGCAGGCAACGTCGACTAAGCAGCGTGCCGTGGCGACAACTTAAATCTCTCCCCGCGTGCGGGGGAGCGTAGGGAGGGGTTCGGCCGAGAGGCGTGCACATGGGTCGAACACTTACCCCCACCCGCGTCGCTTCGCTCGCGTCCTCCCCCGTAATCGGGGGAGGAAAATATCACCCCGTATATTCCAGAATGTGCATGCCCTGGCCCCAACGGTCGATCAGATAAAGCCGGCCGTCATCGTCGGCGCCGATGTCGTTTGATTGGATGCCCGGCGTGCCCTCCGGCGTTTCGGGAACGTAGCAGCCGACTTCCTTCGGATGCAGCGGATCGCTGACGTTGATGGCGCGCAAGCCGGCGTTGAAGTAGGTGAGGAACACGATGTCCTTCCACGGGCCTTCGGCCGGCAGGTTCTCCAAAATGTTGTGCGCGCCGAAGCGGCCGGGGCGGTCGTAATATTTTTCGCGCTCGGGCATGTATGTCGCGACCGGCAGTGGATTGCTCTCCTCGCGCGCATCGATGATCCACATGAACTGCGCGTCCCAGAATTTCTCCTTGCCGCGCGCTTCGTCGGTAACCACGAGGTAAGGGCGGTCGCCGATCGGCCAGCAGGTATGGTTGGAGCCGGGGAACGGCGGCGACCATTTGATGTGGCCGACGAGCTTCATGTCGCGCAGGTCGGTGCAGTCGATGATCGACATGCCGCCGCCCCACCACGCGCAATACATGCGATTGCCGCGGATCATCGGCGGCCCATGCAGCGTGACGGCGTCCTCGCTCGGCATCGGGTCGTTGCCGAGTTCGGTTGAATCGGTCTTCATCCACGGCAGTCCCCAGATGCTGACGACTTCGGGCTTGAGCGGGTCGCGGATGTCGAGGGTCCAGATCACGCGCTTGTTCCACCCCGGCGCGTCATTGGGCATGAAAGCGAGGCCACGGCCGAGATCGACGCCAAAGCGGTGCGGGCCGGAGCCGGGCATGTCGTAAAAGCCGATCGGCTTCGGCATCGCCGGCGTCGAAACGTCGAAGATGAAAAAGCCCGCCCGCGCATTCTTGCCCTTGTCGCCGGCGAGCCGCTCCGAATTCACATAGAGCAGATCGTCGCCGACGATGCGCAGCTTGTGGCAATGCACGCCGGGCGGCGCCCGGAACTCGCCGACCTTTTTCGGCTTTTTCGGATCGCGCACGTCGTGCACGGTAAATCCTTCCGGGCCGTTGTAGCTCGAACCGCCGACCGCGCCCACGTAGGCGTGACCCTTGTGCACTTGCACCAGGCTGCCGCCGCCCCAGGCGGCCGCGGCATCATGGCCGAGCAGGCGGAAGTTTTTTGCTTCTTCGGGATAGGTGGCGGGCATTGGCGCTATCTTACATTGTTATCCGCCTCCCGCGAAGCGCAGCGGAGCGGGGGAAGGGGGACCGGGCGTAGCGCGGTGGAGGGGGCGTCGGCCGCATGGCTTGCGCGAGCATCAACCCTTGCCCCTTCCGACGCGCTTCGCGCCTCTACCTCCCCCGCAAGAGGCGGGAGAGGACAGAAAGATTCACTTCACCAGCTTCATGGCTTTCTCGTAATAGCTGAGATCGATGTAACGCTGCGGATCGGCGGCCTTGCCGCCCTCGACCTCGGCGCGCAGCGCCAGCACGTTCTTGAATCCTTCCAGATCGAGCGCGGCGTCACGCGCGAAACCGAAGCCGGGCTCGGCCATGAGCGTGAGGCTTTGCGTCGCCATATCCTGCGGCAGCTTGAGTTTGTCGACCAGAATGGCGACGGCCTCGGCGCGGTTGTTGGGGTCGAGCGACCAGCGCAGCGCCTCGACGAACGCCGCGAGGTATTGTTCGAGCGTCGCCGTGTGCTGGCGCGCCCAGTCGCGGCGCACGAACGCGCCGCCGGCCTGATAGGGGCCGAGCATGTCGGTGGTGCGGCCAAGGCTCCTCATGCCCATGGCAGCGGCCTTGAGCGAATAGGGCAGGTTGAGAATGGCGCCGGCGTCGTTTCTTTCCTCGTCGAGCGCCTTGAAGCGCAACGAACCGTTGCCGACCCCTTCGAGCGTGTAGTCGGCGCCATCCTTGAGGCCGTGCTGGAGCAGGATTTTCTTCGCCTGCAGGGCGTAGGCGGTGTCGATCGCATCGACCACAATGGCATGGCCGCGGATATCGGAGAAATCCTTGACATATTCCTGGACGTAAAACTCGTTGGTGCCGGCATCGCCGCCGCTGACGATCACGACATCGACCTTGGCGACATCGATCATGGCGACCGCGTTGTCGACGGCGGAATGCACGATGTCGATTGTGCCGGCGGCAAGACCTTGGCGCTGGTGCTCGGAACTGTCGGTGAACTCCAGCTCGACTTTCAATCCATGCTTGGCGAAAAAACCGCGATCGACTCCGACATAGAACGGCAGCGACCGCGCAGACGGGAAGGTGTTGACATGCAGCACGGTGAGATCGGCCGCTTCCACATTCGCGATGAATGCACAGAATCCGAGCAGGAGCACGGTCCGGCAGAGCATTGTCCGGTATGACATTGGCATCGCATCCTCCGGCGCTTTCAGTCATTCTTGGATCGCTGCGCCGACCGGCAATCCAGTAACCACCGCCGTTGGCGCGAAGCAAGTGCTGGAGATTTGCGCAAGTGGCCGATCGCCTTCATTCTCCGAATGAAGTCTCGTCATATGCCCCGGGCGCCGGGAGCGGGGACATTTTCGGTCATCCGAAGGGACTCACCTTCCTGTTTACGACCGAGATGTGGGAGCGCTTCTCGTATTACGGAATGCGCTCGCTGCTCGTCCTCTACATGACGAAATATCTGCTGCTCGGCGACCATGCCGGCAACGTGGTGGGGCTCTTCACGGTCAAGCGGGCGCTTGAAAGCATCTTCGGCCCGCTCGACGTGCAAGAGCTGTCGTCGCAGATCTATGGCTTCTATACTGCGCTGGTCTACTTTACGCCGATCTTCGGCGGGCTATTGGCCGATCGCGTGCTCGGCCAGCGCCGCACCGTCGTCATCGGCGCGATCCTCATGGCGATCGGCCATTTCATGATGGCGGTCGAGCAGCTCTTCCTGTTCGCGCTCTTGGCGCTTATCCTCGGCAACGGCGCGTTCAAGCCGAATATTTCGACCCAGGTCGGCGGGCTTTACGCGCCCGGCGATCATCGCCGCGACCGCGCCTATTCAATCTTCTATGTCGGCATCAATGTCGGCGCGTTCCTGGCGCCGCTCATCTGCGGCACGCTCGGCGAAGAAGCGGGCTGGCACTATGGCTTTGCTGCAGCGGGCGTCGGCATGCTGATCGGCCTTTCGATTTATCTCTACGCCATGCCGCTGTTGCCGCCCGGCGAACTGCAGATGACAAAGGCAGCTCACGTCGAGCGCAGGCCGCTCGACCGCGACGAGTGGCGCGCCGTCATAGCGCTGCTGGTGCTGTTCGTGCCCAACACGCTGTTCTGGGCGACCTACGAGCAGCAGGGCAACACGATCACGCTGTGGGCCGACGCCAATACCGACCGCGTCATCAATCTGTTCGGCATTGGCGCGGCAATCCCAACCACGTGGTTCCTCGCCTTCAACCCGTTCATGATCTTCGCTTTCACGCCGTTGGTCGTCGCCCTCTGGGCGCGGCAGGCGGCGCGCGGGACGGAGCCCTCGACCATCACCAAAATGGCATTCGGCTGCTTCGGCGTGACAGTGGCATACTTGATCCTGGTCATCGCAGCGCTTTACGCCGGCAGCGGCAAGGCGAGCTGGCTGTGGCTCCTCGGCTATTTCGTCGTCATCACCATCGGCGAGCTTTATCTGTCGCCGGTCGGGTTGTCGCTGGTGACCAAAATCGCGCCCACGCGCATCCTGTCGATGATGATGGGCGTGTGGCTGGCGGCCAGCTTTGTCGGCGGCTTCCTGTCCGGCTGGCTCGGCAGCTTCTGGAACCGGATGGAGAAGCCGGAATTTTTCCTGATGATCGCCGGGATTGCCGCAGTTGCCGGCATCGCGATCTGGGCCTGTCATCGTCCGCTACGCGGTGCGCTGCGGGAGTGAAAATCCATTTCTTGTCTTGCCGCGCGCGGGGAGAAGCAGCAGACCTACGTCAGCAGCGCCTTCATCTTTTCCTGGTTGATCGCTTTCACCAACTGATCGACCAAGCCGCCGAGCGGCACCGGAACTTTGGCGGCCTGGGCCAGTTCGAGCGCGGTGTCCATGTCCTTCTCCGCCCATTTACCAGTGCTCTTGCCCCAGCGCGACAGCGACCAATTGGCGCCGCTGCCGTGACCGAGCGCGGCGACCAGTTTCGGGATGTCGACGCCGAGCGATTTCGCCAGCGTCAGGGATTCGAAATTCGCCACCATGGCCGCCCACAACAGCATATTGTTGATCATCTTGGCGATCTGTCCGCTGCCAACGCCGCCCAAATATACGACCTCGCGGCCGAATGACTGCAGCACCGGGCGGGCGCGCGCGAGCCATTGCTCCTCGCCGCCGACATAGATGGTACACGTGCCATTGTCGGCGGCTTCCTGGCCGAGCACGACCGGCGTATCGAGCACGCCGATGGACTTTGCTGCGGCAAGCGCGGCGAGGCGGCGGCAGGTTTCCGGAGCGACAGAGCTCGCAATGCAGATGACCGAGCCGGGCGCGCAGCGCGTCGAGCAGCCCTGAGGCTTCGACAACGGTCTCGACCTGCTCATCGGTCGCCACCATGACGACGACGATTTCGGCGTGCTTGCCGATCGCTGCGGGCGAGCTTTCCGATTTGATGCCGTCGGTCTCGGCGCGCCGCATTGCATCCGCGTTGATGTCGTAGCCGGCGACATCGAAACCCTTGCGCTGCCATATGCCGGGCAAATTGCAGCCCCATGGCGCCAAGCCCGATCATGCCCGTGCGCTTCACCGGATTTGTTTGGTTCATTTTACTCCTCTCAATTGTCATGCCCGGGCTCGACCCGGGCATCCACGCAGCTTCGCGGCCATATGGATTGCCGGGTCAAGCCCGGCAATGACGACTTGTTATGTTTTTATTTTTTTAGTTTCCGTTGTTCGCGTCTGCGCCTCGTCGCGTCATCGTCTACTGCGTGTCGATCCGCCGTCAGCACGACGCCGTAATCGCGCTCCGCCGCCTCCGGAGAAATCAATCCTTCGCGCATGTCGGCGAGCACGCGCTCGGGCGGCCGCGCCAACGGATCGCCATAGCCGCCGCCGCCGGGCGTATCGAGGCGGAAAACGTCGCCTTGCTGGAGCGGATAATCGGCGTAGCGCGTCGGCAGGCGCTTGGCATGATCGCTCTCGGGATTGATCCAGATGTCGCCGGGGCGGCCGGCATTGCCGCCGGCCATGCCGTTCGGCGGGATGACGTGCTTCATCGAGCGGATCGAGAAGCGGGCATCGGCGAGATTGAGATATTCGCGCCGGATGCCAAGACCGCCGCGAAATGTCCCCGGCCCGCCGGAATCGCGAATGAGTTCGAAGCGGACGAGCCGGGTCGGAAATTCGCTCTCGATGATCTCGATCGGCGCGATCCGCGCATTGCTCTGGTTGACGGTGATGGCGGAGGCGCCGTCCTTGGCCGCGCGCGCGCCGGCGCCGCCGGCGATGATTTCGTATTGCACGTAGCCCTTGCCGGCATAGGTGCTGCGGCCGCCGATGATGATCGAGCGGCTGCCGCTGCCGTCGGCGCGCACCTTTTCCGGCACGATCGGAGCAAGCGCGGCGAACAGCGCATCGACCAGGGCGTGCACGGTCGGATTGTAGGTATTGACCGGCGCCGGAAAGCGCGGATTGAGCACGCTGCCGTCGCGCGCGTTGATGCTGAAGGCGCGCAGCAGCCCGCTCGACACATACATGTGCGGATCGATCAGCGAGATCAGCGCATAGGCGCAGGCCGCCTGCACCAGCGGCGGGCGAATATTGGCCGGCCCCCGCGTCTGGTCGGCCGAGCCGCAGAAATCGAAGTGCAGCCGGTCGCCGTTCTTCTCGGCGACCACATGGATGCGCACCGGCTTTTCCAGTTCGATGCCGTCGTCATCGACGAAACGCTCGGCTTCGTAGCGGCCGTCGGCCCATTCGGCGATCGCGGCGCGCACCCGCGCCTCGCCGATCTCGAACAGCCGCGCGAAACCGGCCAGCACCTTGTCCTTGCCGTATTTGGCGACCAGTTCGTTGAGCCGCCGCTCGCCGAGCCGGTCGGCGCCGAGCTGGCCGCGGATGTCGCCGAGCACCAGTTCGGGCGTGCGGCTGTTGGCGGCGATGATGCGCTCGATGTCGCGTATTGGGCTCGAAGTTGCGCTGATAGCGCACCGCCGGCAGATGCAGACCCTCGTTGAAAATCTCGCGCGCCTGGCCCGAGCAGCTTCCCGGCACCGGGCCGCCGATGTCGCCCTTGTGCGCGATCGAGCCGCAGAAGCCGAACAGCGCGCCGCCGACAAAGACCGGCGTGATCACCGCGATATCCGGCGCATGCGGGCTGCCGCCCTGATAGGGATGATTGATCAGGAACGCGTCGCCTTCCGCGATGTCGCTGCCGAACTCCGCCAGCACGGCGGCGCAGCAGGCCGGAAACGCGCCGATATGCAGCGGCAGCACGACATGCTGCGCGACCACTTCGCCTTCCGCATTCATCAGCGCGCAGGAGGCATCCTGCGATTCGCGCACGATGGTGGAGAAGCCGGTGCGGAACAGCGAGTTCTGCATCTCCTGCACGATGCCGGAGAGGCTCGCCTTGACGACTTCAAGATCGACGGCGTCGATGTGCACTTCGTACTTCCCCTCGGCTATTCAGGTCGTCACCGCTCCTGCGTCACGATCAAATTCTTCCATTCGTCGACGCGGGCGACCTGGCCGGCGCAGATCACGGTGGTGCAATCGAACTGGTCGAGGATCGCCGGTCCGCGCAAAGCGACGCCGACATCGAGCTTTTCGCGCTGATAGACCGGACAGGAAATCGTCGCGCCATCGAAGCGCACCTGCCGCGTCTCGCGCAGCGCGTCGGAAAGCTGCAGCCCTGCGGCGCGAAACTTCGGCAAGGTCGACCGGCGGCACGAGGCCGATGCCGCGCACCCGATAGGACACGACCTCGACCGGCTCTTCGGGCGCCATGTGGCCGAATTGGCTCTTGTGCTCGGCATCGAATGTCTTGCGCAGCGCGGCGAGCGCCGCGGTCTCCTCCGCCGTGCAGGCCATCGTGATCTCGTAGCCCTGTCCGGCGTAGCGCATGTCGAGCGCGCGTTCGATGCGGATTTCCTTGTCGGCGAAGCCATCGCGGCGCAAGTCGTCGCGCGCCTGCATCTCCAGTTGCGGCGAATACGGCCTGTCACATCGTCGGACTTAAGCGCGGCTGATCGGCGTCATGCGCGAGCGGATATAGTCGTGCTTGACGTCCGACATCAGCAGACCGATGCGCGGAAAAGACGCCGGGATAAAGCGGCACGATCACGCCGGCCATGCCGAGGTCGCGCGCCATGCGCGCGGCATGCAGCGGCCCGGCGCCGCCGAAGGCGAGCAGCATGAAATCGCGCAGATCGTGGCCGCGCATGGTGGAGATCGCCTTGATCGCCTCCTCCATCTTGACGTCGATGATGCGCACGATGCCTTCGGCCGCTTCGGCGATGCCGAGCGACAGCGGTTTCGGCGACGCGTTCGACCGCGTCATTCGGCCTTGGCGCGGTCGAGCTTCATGCGGCCGCCGAGAAAATTGTCGGCGCCGAGATAGCCGAGCAGGAGATTGCAGTCGGTGATCGTCGCCGCCTCGCCGCCGCGGCCGTAACAGGCCGGTCCGGGCACCGCGCCGGCGCTGTGCGGGCCGACTTCGAGCTCGCCGAAGCGGTCGACCCGGGCCATGGTGCCGCCGCCGGCGCTCACGGTGTTGATGTCCATCATCGGCACGGCGAGGTCGCGGCCTTCGATCTTGCCGCGGCTGGCAAAAACTGGCTCGCCGTCCTTGATCAGCGCCACGTCGCACGAGGTGCCGCCCATGTCGAAGGTGATGATGTTGCCGACCTGTCACTGCGGCTTGCAGCGCGACGCCGGCGGTGACGCCGCCGGCCGGCCCGGACAGCACCGTGGTGACGGCGGTGCGCGCGGCCTCGGCGAAAGTCGACATGCCGCCGTTCGACTGCATGATGTATTTCTGCCGCGTGGCGACGCCGGCGCCGGCGAGGCGGCGGTCGAGACTTTCGACATAACGCGCGAGGATCGGCTGCAGATACGCATTGATGACCGTCGTGCTCAGCCGGTAATACTCGCGGATCTGCGGCAGGATCTCCGAAGACAGCGAAACATTGCAGTCCGGGCATTTCCTCGCGCGCGATGTCGCGCACCCGCGCCTCGTGCGCCGGATGCAGGAAACGAGAACAACAGGCACACCGCCAGCGCCTCGATGTCCTTGTGCCTTGAGGTCGCGCAACGTCGCGCGCAGCGCCGCCTCGTCGAGCGTGCACGAGCACGTTGCCGCGAAAATCGACGCGCTCCGCGCACCTCGCCGGTCAGGCTCGGCGGCACCAGCGGCACGGGCTTGTCGTACATGACGTCGAAGATCGCGGCGCCATAGGGCCGCGCCTGCTCCGCCACCTCGTAGATGCCGCGAAAGCCTTCCGTGACCAGGAGGCCGGTCTTGACGCCCTTGCCTTCGAGCAGCGCGTTGGTGCCGACCGTGGTGCCGTGACAGAAATAGCCGACATCGGTCCGCTCCCTACCCTCTCCCGCTTGCGGGGGACGTGGAGGGGCGCGATCAGCGCTTCGACGCCCTGCAGGATGGCGCGCGAAGGATCGTCGGGGGTCGAGGCACTTTGCTGATGGAGACCGCGCCGGTTTCCTCGTTGAGATAGACGAAATCCGAGAACGTCCCACCCGTATCGACCGCAACCCGGTGCCGAGACATTCGTCGGTGCTCTCCAGCTCGTCGCCGCCTGCTGTGGCGCCGAGCACCGCAGGCTGACCGATAACGAATGCCCGGCTTTCGCCGGGCCTGACAAGTGAGAAGCTATATCGGGCCGTGCTCTAATGCAGCGCGACGCTGGCCTCGGGGGTTTCCATCGCGGCGATGTTGTTCTTCACCGCCTTCTGCACCTTCTCGAAGGCGCGCACCTCGATCTGGCGCACGCGCTCGCGCGACACGCCGAACTCGTCGGCGAGCTCTTCGAGCGTGATCGGCTCGTCGGCGAGCCGGCGCGCCTCGAAGATGCGGCGCTCGCGGTCGTTGAGCACGGTCAGCGCGTCGCCCAGCGCCTTGTGCCGGTTGTCCGACTGCTCGGATTCGGCGAGCCGGCTTTCCTGGCTGACGCTGTCGTCGACCAGCCAGTCCTGCCATTCGCCGGAATCGCCATCCTCGCGGATCGGCGCGTTGAGCGAGGCGTCGCCGCCGAGCCGGCGGTTCATGTCGATGACGTCCTGCTCGGTGACGCCGAGCCGCTTGGCGATGAGCTTGACCTGATCGGGGCGCATGTCGCCTTCGTCGAGCGCGGAAATCCGGCTCTTGGCCTTGCGCAGATTGAAGAACAGCTTCTTCTGGTTGGCGGTGGTGCCCATCTTCACCAGCGACCACGAGCGCAGGATGTATTCCTGGATCGCGGCCTTGATCCACCACATGGCGTAGGTCGCGAGCCGGAAGCCCTTGTCGGGCTCGAAGCGCTTGACCGCCTGCATCAGGCCGACATTGCCCTCGGAGATCACTTCCGAGATCGGCAGGCCGTAGCCGCGATAGCCCATGGCGATCTTGGCGACGAGCCGCAAATGGCTGGTGACGAGCTTGTGCGCGGCGTCGCGGTCGCCGTGCTCGCGCCAGCTCTTCGCCAGCATGAATTCTTCCTGCGGTTCCAGCATCGGGAACCGCCTGATCTCTTCCAGATACCGGGTGAGGCCGGTTTCGCCCGACAAAATGGGCAATGCAGCAGTTTGGGCCATGATAGCGCCCTCCATTATTCATGCCCCCGCGGACGCGGCGGGCGAACTGGCACCGCCGCTCCCCGAGCCGACGGCGCCAGTTCCATTATCTCGCACCCGCAACATACACGGTCGAATCGGGCGAGCGGAAGGAAGACCAGCATCACATCGGCGCGACGCCGCCGTGATCCGCTCAATCGACGCAAAACCGCGCAATCGGTAAAGCCTTACCGACCTGACGTATGCGCCCGGTCAGCGCCGGCTGCGGCCAGGGCATTATGCAAACGGGCGAGGTCGGGCGGCAGTTCCGATCGGAACTCAAGGATTTCGCCGCTCGACGGGTGCTTGACCGACAGTATATGGGCATGGAGCGCCTGTCTGCCAAGGGCCGCCAGGCGCCGCTTGTGCCTCCGGCGGCAACAGCGCGGCTTTGGTGCGGAAGCCGCTGCCGTAGACCTCGTCGCCCAGCAGCGGATGGCCGATCGAGGCCAGATGGACCCGGATCTGGTGGGTTCGGCCGGTTTCCAGCCGGCAGAGCAGGAGGCTCGCCACCGGCTGCGCCGCGGCCGTCCGCCTTGCCGGCGCGCCGCGGGCCGGCTGCCGCCGTAGCGCTCCAGCACCTGCCAATGGGTGACGGCCTCGCGGCCGCCCTCGCGCACCGCCATGCGGTCGCGGGCCTGCGGATGGCGGTCGATCGGCCGGTCGATGGTGCCGTGCGGCCGCTCCGGCGCGCCCCAGACGAAGGCCAGATAGCCGCGCTCGAACGGCTCGCCGCTCGCGGCCGTGATCGGCGAATTGCGCGGCCAGCGCCGCGATGGGCGCGGTCGTTCTTCGCCACCACCATGAGCCCGGTGGTGTCCTTGTCGAGCCGGTGCACGATGCCGGGCCGCCGCTCGCCGCCGATGCCGGACAGGCTGTCGCCGCAATGGGCGATCAGCGCGTTGACCAGCGTGCCGGTCCAGTGGCCGGCGGCCGGATGCACCACCAGGTTCGGCGGCTTGTCGATGACGATGATGTCGTCGTCCTCGTAGACGACGGCGAGCGGGATGGGCTCGGCGCGCGGGCTTGGCCGGCTCCGGCGGCGGCACGTCGACGACGATGCGCGGCGCCGGAATTGACGCGATGGCTCGGATCGCGGATCGTGCGGCCGTCGACGCGCGACCGCGCCGGCCTCGATCAGCGCCTTGAGCCGCGAGCGCGACAGTTCGGCGACATGGCGGGCGAGCACGCGGTCGAGCCGCTCGCCGGCCTCATCGATCGGCGACGACGATCGATTTCTGCGTCACGGTGACAGTCATGATCGAACTTGTCCGGTAAGTCGCCCGGCAACCGAGCAGCGCGCCGAGCCGCCGAGTCCGGACACGGCAGCTGGTGGCCCGGGCGCGCTGGCTGATGCTGATATCGGCGCTGACCACCGCGATCGCGATCGCCGCGGTGGTCGGCGTCATCGGCTATCGCGTTTTCTAGCGCCGGCGGAAGCACGTATCGGGCATGCCCGACGAAGGCATCATCACGCTGCCGAAGGGCGCGCGCGTGATCTCGACCGGTCGTCTCGGCGGGGCGCATCGTCGTGACGTTCGACCTTGGCGGCGGCGCAGCGAAATGCGCATCTTCGATATCAAGACGCTGCAGCAAACCGGCCGCCTGCGCTTCGCCACCGAGCGCCCTGAACGCGCCGCGTCATTCTCAGGCCAGGCACAGCGCGGCGCTTGCATGGCCGCGCCATCACGTCTATTTCGGAGCGAGGCTCCCTTCGTCTAGCGGCCCAGGACGTCGCCCTCTCACGGCGAAAACAGGGGTTCGAGTCCCCTAGGGAGCGCCAGGGCCAGAGAGAGACAGAAGTCCCCGTCATTTCTGAATAACCAGCAACTTCAAGTGCTTCATCCTGCCACGGTGGTATAAACCGGCGGGATAAACTATGCGTCGGCTGATGAACGTCAGCAAGGATCGGCACGGCACCTACTACGCTATCAAGAAGGTGCCGTCACACCTTCAGGATTGTTCGTGGATTGAAGCAAGGTCTGACTGAGGAAGAGCGATAGCAATTTCACGGAATACATGAGGGTAAGAGTACCAAAGATCCACCGCACGGAGGCAAACCGCAAGGTCGGCAACTTGCTCCCGGGCAAACTGCCCAACCTCCCACCGCAAGAAATCGGCGGGGGTTACAAGCTGGCGCCGAAAGAGCAGGCCGGGAAGCAAGAGAAATTGATTTAGGTTCAAACTGTACCACTACCAGACGCCGCAAGGAGCGCAAAGAATGTTGCTGCGCCTGTTTGAGCTAGAGGACCGCGTGGCCATCTTGGATGTTGGTAGTTTCCCTGTTCTTCCTGTCGGTTAAGCTCGGCGTTTGTATGCCCCAAGTAGCGGGAGTGATTTCGATGTGGTTGTGGGTTTTGATTGTTGCCGGCTTTATCTCATCGGACATGGCATCACATGCGGCTGACGTCTTTGTGAGCAAGATTGGCCAACATGGCTGGATTGATGCCCCCTCGGATGGATGGTGGCTGTGCAGATCGTGGGACGACTTCGACAGGTATCTGAGCCTGTACAAGGTTGATGGCGCGGCGTCCATGAAGAAGCTCCAGCGAGACTGTAGCCCTGTGAAAGACGGCACCGAAGTTGTGGTTGAGAATACCAACTGGCTACACGATAAGGTTTGTGTTCGTCCAATTGGTGAGCCAGACTGCGGTTGGGTATCTTGGGAGTTCGTGACATCCGTGCGATGCACAACGCAAAACTGGAAAGAGAATGGAGGCTGTTCGGCGCGACATTAATTGTAATCCGTTGCCGGTGTTGTACTTAGTGGTATAAATCAGTCAGGCAGGACAGCGTACTTGTTCAGATTTGACGGGATTTTCTTACTGGCACTCTAGTTTCCCTAGGGAGCGCCAGCCGCACAAAATCAATGACTGAACAGGAAGGGCGTCTGGTTCACGACGTTCGTCCCCGCAAGGCGGCGAAGCCGGCGCAATGGTGGTGTCTGTCTGTTAAACTCCACCGCATCGATCCGCGATTTCAGTTCGTCGAAAAATCGGCGGCGGGGGAGTGGTGGATTTTTCGCCGTACGGTTCCCCCGGACCAAATAATCTTTCCTAACCGACGATCAGCGGATACGCAAAGGCGGCGGCTTGAACGAGTGCCGCTATCGCCGCACAGATGGCCGCAGCAGCGCTCCATTTGGATTGCGCTCTGAGGGCGTCCGGGAATTGACCTTCGCCGCCATAACTCGTGTGCTCTGATGGATTTGGAATTTCAATCGTCGCCGATCTTATCCAGAGGCCGGCCGCGCCAACGGAAAACACGCAAACGAGGAACTGTAGAACGTCGGCGATTTTCATTGCTTTGCGAAACCGCGGCCTATCCAGCGGATTGTGCCAAAGATGATGCCGCCGACAATCCAAAGCGCGGCGATAGGCGCGAGAATGATACCCCAAACCCAACCAGCATCGGGGGTTTCAAGAAAGACCTGGGAGAAGCTGACAACACTAAGGTCGCGCATGTGCGCACAGTAATTGTGAGCCGCTTGGTTGGTGCCGCCATTGTTGTTAACTTGGCAATCGACATACTCGGAATTGGCGCGGCTGTTTGTGGTGCCGATGATGTATGGCGGGAGACCAACAAGCCAAAGGACGGAAATCACCACGCCGATCCGCTGCCAACCACTCATGTTTTTTCCCTCTTGGGGCGGCAATTATAACCTGATCGGAGCAACGGCACAATTACGACAATTACGCAATTACTTGCGAAATCCAGGATGGATGCAAATTCATCGCGACCGCCTGGCCGCGTCCAGTTCGGTGCCGGCGCGCAGTTGATCGAGATAGACGCGGTACGCAAAGGACCGGTCGCGCTTCTTTCCGGTTGTTTCCGCCAGAACGCCCGCCTCCACCAGTGTTTCGATGGCGCGCGTCGCTGTCGGTTTGCTCGTCTCAATTAATTTTATGGCGGAGGCGACGGTGACCATCGGATGGCGAGGTAAAAGTTCGAAGAGACGCACGGCCGCGACGGAGGTTGCGCCAGATTTTAGAACGCGAGCCCGATCGGCGCCGACGAGCGCGAAAAGCTCGCGTGCTGACGCAACTGCCTCATCGGCAATTGTCGCTACGCCATCGAGGAAAAAGTCCGTCCAACCTTCCCAGTCGCCTTCGGTTCGAACCGCGTTAAGTCGGCGATAGTATTCGTCACGATGCCGTTTGAAGAAAAGGCTCAGATAGAGAAGAGGCTTGGGCAACAGTCGCCAGTGTTCAAAAAGCAGGGTGATTAAGAGGCGGCCGATGTGCCCGTTTCCATCAAGGTAGGGATGGATCGTTTCGAATTGAACGTGCAGCAGCCCGACGCGCACGAGCTTGGGAAGCATGTCGTCGGCGTGGATGTATTTCTCGAAGGCGCTAAGAAGGTCATTGAGGAGTTGTCGGCGGAGGCGGCACATAAATCGCATTGCCGGGCCGGCCGCCGCCGATCCAATTCTGACTAGTGCGAACTTGCCCGGGCTGTTTGTTTGATCCACGCACGCCGCGCATGAGGCGTTCATGAATCTGATTGAGCAGGCGCATCGAGATCGGCAGACCCTGCTTATCCGCGAGCTGCGCCCGCGCAAAGTTGAGCGCATCAAGGTAGTTGCATATCTCCTCCACGTCCGCTTTGGGCGCGCCTTCTTCAGCCTCGAAGGTCAGCAGGTCGATGAGCGTCGCTTGAGTCCCTTCGATCTGCGACGAGAGCAAGGCCTCCTTGCGAACGAAGGCGTAGATGAACTAATCGATTGACGGCACCATCTCGCCAGCGAGGTCGAGCCGGGTCAGCGCCTGTTCGGCCTGCCGGAGTCGTTCGGCAAGCTTGCCTTCGATGGCAAGCGGCGGCGCCGACGGCGGCAAGGGAAACGGAACAAACGCGGCGACTTCTTCCCTGCCGGTAGCAGTGCGTTCGGATCGACCAGTGGTTCGCTGGGTCATGGAGCCAAGTTGGACGCCTAGCTACGCACGAATCCGTGGCTAGCGCTGATCGCTAAGAACGATTTCTTTACTATGGTCGCGCTCTAGTCAAGCGCTCGTCGGTAACCGTTCCACGATTTTCTCGGCCGCCAAGTCGTCATATGATAGCGCCGAGCGACTAACGGAACCGCCAGTCACGCCCCGAGCCACATCGCTCAACCACCGCCGCGCTGCGGCACATTGGAGGACCCCATGGTTTCACGAATGAGGCACATTGCCCTTCTGGTCACCGACCCCGAAAAGTCGGCCCAGTTTTACGAGGCGACGCTCGGCTTCAAGCGCGCCGGCAAGGCTGGCCGCGGGCTCTACATGAGCGACGGCACGATCAACATGGCGCTGCTGCAGGTGCGGCCCGACAAAGGCGAAAAGCCCGGCTTGTTCCATTTCGGCATGTGGGTCGACGACCTCGACCAGTCCGAGAAGGCTGTAACCGACGGCGGCGGCGTCTATCTGACCGGCCGCGAAGACCGCAACCCGAACACGTTCTACGAGGTCAAGTACCGCGATCCGGACGGCATCGTGTTCGATATCACGCCGACGGGCTGGCGCGGTGCGGTGAAGGAAGTCATACCGGCCGACGCCGCGAGCAAGGAAGCAGCCGAGTAAGCCGGCGCGCCGATCGGGCGCGGCGCACGGGGTCAGCGCGTTCCATCATATGTGCCGCGCGCGCCGGTGACCGCGCGCGTCTTATCACTGCATGGCGGCGGCGTCCCTAACGCTTTGAATGAGCGATGCCCGCAACACGGGTTTGATCCGAGCGAACCGCGAGAGGTAGCCATGCCGCATTTGAGCACCGATGATGGTATCAAGCTCTATTACGAGGAGGCTGGAACCGGCATCCCGGTGATATTCGTTCACGAGTTCGCCGGCGATTATCGCGCCTGGGAACCGCAACTGCGCTATTTCAGCAAGTCCTACCGTTGCATCGCCTACAATGCGCGCGGCTATCCGCCCTCGGACGTGCCCAAGGACGGTGAACGCTATTCGCAGGCGCGCGCCCGCGACGACATCCGCGCCGTGCTCGATGCGCTCAAGATCGACAAAGCCCATGTCGTCGGTCTGTCGATGGGCGGCTTTGCCAGTCTGCATTTCGGCTTTGCCTATCCGGAGCGCGCCCGCTCGATCGTGGTCGCGGGTTGCGGCTACGGCGCGGCGCCCGACCAGCGCCAGCAGTTTGCGGAGGAGGCCGAGGCCTCCGCCCGCCAATTCGAGGAACTCGGCATGGCGAAGGCCGCCATGGGCTACGCGCTCGGCCCGACGCGCGTGCAGTACCAGAACAAGGACCCGCGCGGCTGGGCGGAGTTCGCGGTCCAGCTCGCCGAACATTCGACCGAGGGCGCCGCGCTCACCATGCGCGGCGTGCAGAAGCGGCGTCCGTCGCTGTTCGATCTGGTCGAGGAGATGAAGAAGATATCGGTGCCGACGCTGGTCGTGACCGGGGACGAAGACTGGCCATGCCTCGAGCCGGGCTTGCTGATGAAACGCGCGATCCCGACCGCGGCGCTGGTGGTGATGCCGAATTGCGGCCACACCATCAATCTCGAGGAGCCGGCCGCGTTCAACGCGCATCTCGCCGATTTCTTTCGCCTGGTCGATGCCGGCGCGTGGCCGCGCCGCGATCCGCGCGCCATGAAGGGCTCGATCTTGGGCCGCTAGCAGTTTCTATCAGACCGCTGCATGGGCCACGCCGCGGCCCAAATAGGCGTCGCGCACGCGGCGGTCCTCCCGCAGCATGGCGCACTGACCGCTGAATATGATGCTGCCGGTCTGCAGCACATAGCCGCGGCTCGCCGTCTCCAGCGCATAGCGCGCGTTCTGCTCGACCAGGAGCACGCTGACGCCCGTACTATTGATGGCGCGAATGGTGCGGAAAATGTCCTGTACCGCCATCGGAGCCAATCCGAGTGATGGCTCGTCGAGGCAAAGTAGCTGCGGCTCCGACATCATGGCGCGGCCCAGCGCCAGCATTTGCTGTTCGCCGCCGCTCAGTGTGCCGGCGTTTTGCGACGCGCGCTCGCGCAGGCGCGGAAACATCGCAAAAATCTTCTCGACCAGCCCGCGCAGCTTGGCGCGGTCGCGGCGGTGCTTGAAGCCGCCGAGTTCGAGGTTTTCGCGCACGGTGAGGTACGGAAACACATGCCGGCCTTCGGGAACCGAGCGCAATCCCGAGATGATTGCGCGCATAAGATGGCAGCCGCGTGATGTCCGAGCCGCGGAAGCGGATCGTGCCGGCGCGGGGCATCAGCACGCCGGCGATGGCGCGCAGGATGGTCGATTTGCCGGCCCCGTTGGCGCCAAGGAACGTGACGATCTCGCCTTGCGTCGACCTCAAACGAGATGCCGCGGCAGACGGCGGCCTCGCCATAGGCGAGCTCCAGTCCTTCGGCGAGCAGCACAGTCATTTGATCTCCCCACCCAGATAGGCCTCGATCACGCCGGCATGGGCCTGGACTTCCGCCGGCGTTCCTTCGAACACGTAGCGCCCGTAGTCGATCACCAGGACACGGTCGGCGACTTTCATGACGAGGTCCATGTTGTGCTCGACGATGAGGATGGTGAGTCCCTTGCGGCGCAGCATCTGCGATTCGCTCGAGCAGCAGTTCGACTTCCGCGGCGTTGAGCCCGGCGGCCGGCTCGTCGATCATCAAGAGGCGCGGCGCCGTCGCCAGCGCGCGTGCAATCTCGAGCATGCGCTGCTCGCCGTAGGACAGCGCGCCCGCCGCCACACGGGAGCGCCTTTGCCAGCCCCATGAACGCCAGGAGGCGCGCGGCCTCCTCGCGGCATTGGCGCGCGGTGGCGCCGGAACGGCGGCCCGTGAATGACGTATTGCCATGCCGGGAGGCTGCAATGGATGTGAAAGCCCGCCATGACGTTTTCGAGCGCGGAGAGATGCTTGAACAATCGGATTTTCTGAAACGTGCGGGCGACGCCGTGGCGCACGCGCCGATGGGCGGCGAGGCCGCTGAGTTCCAATCCATCGAACACGATGCTGCCGGCATCGGGCGGGTAAATGCCGCTTATCAGATTGAGCAGCGTCGACTTGCCGGCGCCGTTCGGGCCGATGACGGCAAACATCGCGCCGGCCGGCACGGCGAGCGAGATGTCGCGCACGGCGTTGACGCCGCCGAAACGTCTTGGACAGGCGGTCGGCGCGCAGCAGCCCTGCCGCATCTTGCGCGCCGGACGGGTTGACTGCTTTGACTGCGGCCGTCATGGGACCTTCTCCGGTCGCGCGCATGCCGGGCCGCCGCGAGCCGCGCCGCCTGCACGATGCCGCCCGGCATGAACAGCACGACGGCGTCAGCGCGACACCGTAGACGATCAGACGCAGATCGCCGATGCCGCGCAGCAGTTCGGGCAAGACCGTGAGCAGGATGGCGCCCCATACCGGGCCGATGAGCGTCCCCATGCCGCCGACGACGACCATGGCCAGGATGGTGAACGAATTCGGTGATGAAGAACGCATCGGGCACCAGCGTGCCGACGAAGCTCGCGTAGAAGCAGCCGGCCGCGCCGCGCGACCGCCGAGCCAACGCCGAACGCGAAGACTTTCCACGCCGCGCAGTTGATGCCGAGCGAAGCGGCCGAGACCTCGTCCTCGCGGATCGCGGTCAGCGTTTCGCCGACCGGCGAACGGATGAGCTGATCGAGCAGCGAAGTAGCTGAGCAGTGCAAATCCGGCGATCAGATAAAACAGATTGGCGAGATTACGGAAACCGATTGCCGGCAGGCCATGGCAGCACAGCGCGGGCGGCGGTGGAATGGCGTAAATGCCGAGCGGTCCCTGGGTGAGGCTGATCCAGTTCAGCAGGACCTGATAGGTGATGACGGCGAAGCCGAGCGAGGCGATCGCCAGATAGTGGCCGCGCAGGCGCATGGCGAACAACGACAGCACGATGCCGGCGAGGCCGGAAAACGCTACGGCGCCGGCGAAGGCGATCCAGAACGGCACGCCGAGCCGCATGATCAGCAGCGTCGAGACATAAGCGCCGATCCATAGAACGCCGACTGGCCGAGATTGAGCTGGCCCGCATAGCCGAGTACGAAATCGAGGCCGATCGCCAGCATCACGTTGAGCGCGCAGACGATCAGGTTGGTGCGCCAGTACGCATCAGGGAAGAGCAAACGGCATGACCGCGATCGCCAGCGCGGCAGCCGAGGTATGCTGCGCGCCGCGATCGCATCGGCGCCAGGGCCGCCGCAGAGCGGCGCAATGCCTTCGGCGCTAGACATTCTCTTCGCGGTTTTCGGCGATCAGTCCGGTCGGACGAACCGCGAGCATGGCGAGGAGCAGCACGAACACGACGATGTCGATCATTCCCGGCCCGAGATATTGCGTCGTGTAGCTTTCGATCAAACCGACCAGCAGCCCGGCGAGGATCGTTCCTTCGACATTGCCGAAGCCGCCGATGATGACGATCGCGAATGCCTTGACGATCACCGAGGTGCCCGCGAATGGCGTGAGCACCAGCACCGGGCCGAGCATTGCGCCCGCCATGCCGGCGAGCGCCGAAGCGATGACGAAGGTCAGCATGATGACGTGATTGGGATTGATCCCCATCAGCCCGGCGGTCTCGCGGTCCTGCGATACCGCGCGCAACGCCTTGCCAAGGAACGTGAACTTCATGAACGCGTAAAGCAGAGCGACCGTGACGATCGAGACCGCGATGATCAGGACGTTCTGTACCGTGATGAATACGCCCGCGAAGCGGATCACGTCGTTGCTGTAGGGCGAGTCGAAGGCGTATGGAATCGGCCCGAACCAAGCCAGCATCGCGTTCTGCATCAGCACCGAGACGCCGATGGTCGCGATCAGAGGCAGCAATTCGTTGCCGCGCTCGCGCAGGGGAGCGAAGATCGCAGCGTTCATGAGCCAGCCGAGGGCCGCGCCCACCGCGAGCGCGACCGCGATGCTCGGGATGTAGCCGCCGCCCACGCCGTGCATGAAGAAATAGGCCGAGAACGCGCCCAGCGTCACGATGTCGGCATGGGCGAAATTGATCTGGACCAGCACGCCGTAGATAAGGGTCAGCCCCAGCGCGACCAGGACGTAAAGACTGCCCAGCACGACACCATTGATGCCCTGCTGCAGAACGATCATCATCAGCCGCTCAGTTCCACCGCAGCGCCTTCCACGACAGATCGGGCAGCGTTTCCATGTAGTGGATGGTGTCCATCTCGATGTTCTGATTGGTCTTGTCGAACGTTACGCTCCCGGTCACGCCGGCGAAACCCTTGGTCGCGGCGAGACCGTCGCGGATCGACTGCGCATCGTGGCCGCCGCGCTTGACCACATCGGCGATCAGCATGATCTGGTCGAAGGCATGGGCATCGAGGTGCGTCGGATCCTGATTGTATTTCGCTTTGAACGCGCTGATGAAATCGCGGACGGTCGGGCGCTGGTCGGTCGGATCGAACTGCACGATGCGGATATAGCCGATTGCCGCCTTGCCGGCCTTCTGCTCGAAGCCGAAAGGCAGCCAGATGGTGCCGAGCTGGATCGCATGCCCGCCGCCGCCTTTCGTCACGCCAGCCTGGGCCAGCGCCTGGGTGATCTTCAGTCCCTGGCCCTCAAGCGTGTAGGTCGGGATCACATCGACCGGCCCGAGGCCGGCGATGCGGGTGGCGATCGACGTGAAATCGTTGACGTCGCGGCCAAAGCCGATGTCGGCCAGCACCTTGCCGCCGAGCTTCGTGAAGGTGTCGTTGAACACCTTGGCATTGCCGATGCCGGCATTGGTGTTTTCGTAGAGCAATACCGCCGTGCGCGCGTCGAGGCGCTTATAGGCGTTAGTCGCGATATCGACGCCTTGCATGACCTCGTTCGGCATAATGCGGAAGGTCCAGGGATTGCCGGGCTCGGTGATCTTGATCGACGAGGAACCGGCATTGAGCAGCGGGACCTTGGCCTCCTCCATCAGCGGCATGACCGCCAGCGTCGCGTCGGAGCACTCTTCGCCGATGACGACGTCGGGCTTGTATTGCTCGAGCAGGCGCTTGGCGGCTTGCGTGGCAGGCAGGGGACTGCAGGCTCGAGTCCTCGTATTTGACATCAAGCTTGTAGCCGTTGACGCCCGACTTATTGACCTGTTCGAGCGCCAGCTCGATGCCACGCTTGTCCTGCGCGCCGAAATACGATCCGGGCCCCGATATCGGCAGCAGTGCGCCGATCTTGATGACCTTATCCTCCGCGCGCGCACTGCTCGCCGCGGCGACGAGGAGACCTACAACAATCGCCTGCGCGAGTTGGTGAATTTGCGGTCGCGTGCTCATGGCTTTGCTCCGTGCGGATAAGGGCTGAGGGGCGAGTGCGGCCAAAGCTTAGTCCACGGCACCCTCCCGCGCTACCGAGGAATGGCGGCTACATGCGCTGCGCGGCGAGATCGGCCCCTTGCCGCAGCGCGTGCAGCTTGCGCCAGGAGACTTCGGGATCGAGCTTGCCGTACCCGGCGAAGGTCCCGAAGCCGCAATCGGTGCCGGCGATGACGCGATCGGGGCCGGCAATGGCGATGTAGCGTGCGATCCGCTGCGCGACGAGTTCGGGATGCTCGATGTAATTTGTGCAGGTGTCGATGATTCCGGGAACCAGAATCTTATCGTCCGGCAAGGCAGCCTCGCGCCAGACGATCCATTCGTGCTCGTGACGCGGGTTTGCAGCTTCGAATAGGATCGTGACCGGTTTCGCCTTCAACACGATCTTCAAGATGCGATCGAGTGGAATGTCGCGGTCGTGCGGCCCTTCATAGTTGCCCCAACAAATATGGATTCGCATCCGTTCGGCTGGAATATTGCGGACGGCGTCGTTCAAGGCGTCGATATTCTGTTCCGCCCGCTGCAAGAACTGCGCTTCGGTCAAGTCCTGAAAGCCGGTGTGACGGGCCATCGCGAGATCGGGACAGTCGATCTGCAGGTCGAGACCGGCGGATGCAATCGCCTCGTATTCCGGCTGCATCGCGTCAGCGAGTGCTTGGAGATAAGCCTCATGCGAGGCGTAGTAGGCGTTCGGCTGAAACGCGGAAATCAAGCCCGGCGAGGCGGCGTTCAAGAATCCGTCCACGCCGCGGTGCTGATCGAGACAATGCCGGAACCGGCGTATGTCCGCCAGGCACGGATCGAGGCTCTTGAGGGCGACCGGACCGATGCAGGAGGAGCGCTTGAACCCCTGCGCTCCCGCGGCAGCGGCGAGCTTCTTGCGCAGCTCCGGCAGGTCCGCGAGATCGAGCGCGAGTTTGCGCTCCGAATGGCCGCCGAACCCGGTCAACCGATCCGCCACATAGGTCGAATAGGAGACCTTGCTTTGCTCGCCGTCGCTGACGATGTCGATCCCGACCGCAGCCTGGCGGGTGACGATGTCGCGCACTGCTTTGTCCACCGTCCGGTCGAGCGCCTGCGCGTCGAACGGCTCACCTCGGTCGCGCGCGAGGAGCAGCGCGGCAAGCTCCGCTTCTCGCGGCAGGCTGCCGACATGCGTGATCTTGATCCTGCGCTCTCTTGCCATCAGACATCATACCGAATGCGGAGGCGGTTCTGCGGGGGCGTCATTGCGCCAGCGGTCTTGTGCGGACTTGGTCGAGCAACTGCCGCCGATAGGCGAGATTGACCGGCGTATGGGCGACGATCGCGTTGCCTCCGATTGCATCTTCGATCGCGCCGGCGAGCGCGGCTGGCGGAGAGATCGGTCCGCTTTCGCCCACCGCACGGACGCCCAAGGGATTCTCCTTGGTGGGAAATTCGAAATGCTCCAACTCGAGCACGGGCATCTCGTCAGCTCTGATGACGGCGTAATCCATCATCGAGCCGGTAAGCAATTGGCCCTGACTGTCGTATTCCAGTCCCTCGAACAGCCCGGTGCCGAGGCCCTGGGCCGCGCCTCCGATAATCTGTCCTTCGACAACCGCCGGATTGATGGGAACCCCGGAATCATGGGCCACGGCGTATTTGAGAATTGCGACCTCTCCCGTCTCGCGGTCGAGCTCGATGACAGCCACATGCACCCCCGCCGACCAAGTGACGGTCCGCGGATAGAAGAATTCCGTTGCGGTCAGGCCAGGCCCACCCTGCACCGCCATGGATTTGTGGCGTTGCGCAGCGGTCGCGAGTTCCGCGAAAGACAGGCCGATTTGGGTGCCGCCGATGTAAGCCTTGCTGTCCTTCACTTCGATGTCGCCGGGATCACACTCCAGCAAGGTGCCGGCGAGATTGCGAATCTTCTGTTTGACCACTTCCGCGGACTTGAATACGGCGTTTCCCGTATTGACCAGCACGCGGCTTGCCCCAGTGCCGAATCCGACGCTCAGCGCGCGTGTGTTACCGCCTATCACATCAATGTCTTCGATGCGTGCCCCGAGGTGCTCCGCGCAGATCTGGGCGAAAGTCGTTTCATGACTCTGTCCCTGCGAGTTGACGCCGATGAAGACGATGACTTTGCCGGTGTCGTCGACCCGCACCGTCGAACCTTCGCATGGGCCGATGCCGCCGCCTTCGACGTAACTCGAAATGCCGATCCCAATCGAACGATGCGGGTCGTTGAGTTCCCGCTGCCGTTTTCGCCAGCCGTGGTAGTCGGCGCGCTCGATCGCCTTCGTCAGCATTGCCGGGTAATCGCCGCCGTCGTATTCGACAGGGACGCCGTCGCGGTAGATCAGGCCGGTCCGATACGGCATCGCCGCGGCGGGAATGATATTGCGGCGCCGCACGTCGAGGGGATCGAGCCCGGCGCGCCGGGCGACGAGGTCGAGGATGCGGTCCATCGTGAACGTAGCTTCAAGGCGGCCCGCACCCCGGTAGGGCGTGACCGGCGCCTTGTTTGTCGAGATGGACCAGCCTTCCGCGCGAATATTCGGAATACGGTAGTGCGTCGGCAAATGATTGACGGTGTTGGTTGGGCATACCATTTCGAAATGGTTGAAAGCGCCCACGTCCTTGTACAGCTTGAGGTCAATCCCGAGGACCGTACCGTCTTTGTTTGCCGCCACGCGGACATCGTGCACCTGATCGCCGGAGTGGTGGGACGCGATCATGTGCTCGCTCCGCGTTTCTGCCCAGCGCAGCGGACGCTTCAGCTTGTATGCCAGGATCGGGACGGTAATGTCCTCCGGATGCAGCGTGCCTTTGAGGCCGAAGCCGCCGCCGACATCCCGGGCGGCGATCTCGACACTTTCGTAGGGTAGCTTGAGAAGCTGCGCGATGCTGTCGCGGACCAGATAGTATTGCTGGCTGGTGGACCAGACATTGAGCACGCCGCGCGCGTCGTCCCAATGGGCTGCCGATCCCCGGCATTCCAGCGCCATGGATTTCAGGCTTTTCATCGCCAGCCGCTCCTCGACCACGAAGTCCGCTTCGGCCAGAACCTTGTCGGGATCGCCCAGCACATATTTGAGATGCGCCAGAACGTTGTCGTGGCCCTCATGCACGCGAGGCGAATCCGCACGCATGGCCGCCTGCCAATCGGCGACGACAGGAAGAATTTCGTACTCGACTTCGATCAGTTCCAGCGCGTCGGCCGCGGCATAGGGTGTCTCGGCCACGACCGCCGCGAAATATTGTCCGACATGCTTCACGGTCGTCGGCAGCAGCGCTTGCGGCGGCACCACGTTCTTGTCGCAATATGGGTTGTGCAGCGTTCCCGGCTCGTGCAGCGCCGTCAGTGGTTCCGCAAGCTCCAGATAGTCGCCGGGCACAATCACCGCGACCACGCCAGGGACCGCCTGCGCCTTGTCACGGGAAATGGATTTGATGTCGGCGTGCGCATGCGGGCTGCGCAGGAATGCGACGTGCAGCATGCCCGGTATCTGCACGTCCTCGACATAGCAGCCTCGGCCGGTGAGAAGGCGCAAATCCTCCTTGCGCGCAATCGACTTGCCGATCATCACAATCCCGGCTGACGGTCACGGAGCTGGCGGCTAGGCATTGGCCGCAAGCCGGGTCTTTTCGTGTTCGTAGATCGTGTCGTCGGCAAATCCGACCGGACCCGGCCGGCCAGCGCCGATCAGCGTTTGCATATACGCGCCCTCGACGCCCTCATTGACGAAACCGTGGAGCACGCCCGCCGGACAGGAAATGCAGCCCCATTGGCCAAGCCGCTTGCTGACGCGATTGCCTTTGTCGTCCTCGAGGAAAAACGTCATTACGCCCTGCAGGACAAAGAAGACCTCCTCGACCTCATGCGTATGGGCGGCGCTGCCCTGCCCAGGTGGAAGGTAAAGCACGCTGAGCGTGAAATTACCGGCGGGTATCACGTTCGGGTCGTCGTGCTTGCCCGATCCGCCGGCGCCAATGAAGCGATGCTGGGCGCGACGGCCGCCGTCCAATTGCGAGTCGGCGAAGGCGTTCCAGTCGGCTGCAACGTCTTTGAACTCTTTGGAATACTTTTCCGCGATTTCACTGAGCGGCTTGTTTACGAGCTCCGCCGACCGCTTGTGTCTGATGGCAGCCATCGTGGTCCTCCTGCTCGAAATCCGAATTTGTGTCCGCGGAACCGTGCGGCGGCCCGCCGGGTCAAGCTGTTCTGGCTAGCTTGCCGGACAGTTGCGGTCAATGACCGACGGTCCGCGAGCGCATCGAGGAGTGCCAAGGGATCGCCAGCCTTTCCAAGCCGTCGATCAGCGCGAACAGGATCACTGCGATCGCCGATACGGTCACCAGGACGGCAAACACCAGAGGGGTGTCCATCTGCCCGCTCGCCGACGTCAACAAGTATCCGAGGCCGGCCTGTGACCCGACAAATTCACCCGTGATGGCGCCGACGACCGCCAGCGCGATCGCAACCTTCATGCCGGCGAACAGATTCGGCAGCGCGTTCGGCAACCGAAGCTTCAAGAAGACCCGCAGCGTGCCTCCGCCCATGGATCGCCCAAGCTGAATCATTTCCGGGGGAACCGAGCGCAGGCCGACCACGGTATCGATGACAATTGGAAAGAAGGCGATGAGAAAAGCAATCCAGATTTTCGGCGTGATGCCGTAACCCATCCATACGATAAAGAGCGGAGCGATGGCCACTTTGGGGATGGCTTGAGACGCCACCATAGGCGGGTAGAGGAGGCGCTCCGCAACGTGAGAAAACACGATCAACACGGCCAGCGGAACTCCAATGACGAGACTCAAGGCGAAACCGCCGAGGGTCGAAATCACCGTCGGCCCCAAGTTGAGGTAGATGACCCGCCAATCGGTTACAAAGGTGACGGCGATCTTGCTCGGCGGCGGCAGCAGATAGGCCGGCACCTTCCAGAAAGTGACGGCGAACTGCCAAGCGAGAAGCGCAAAAATGGCGAGCCCGAGGCTATAGCCGTAGCGGTCGAGCTTGCCGCGCGCCCATATTGGCCAGCTGTTCCGGGCCAATGTCGGATCCTCCACCGCGATGTTCATGACCGCAAAATTCCCATCTGGTAGAAAAGCTGCGTTATCCTTCGGACGTAAGCGGCGAACTCCGGGGTCTCTCTGACGTCCAGATTGCGCGGCCGGGCAAGATCGATCTCGATGTCTTCGAGGATTCGCGTTGGCCGGGGCGCCATGACGAGGATTCGGTCGCCCAAAAATACCGCCTCGGGGATCGAATGGGTCACGAAGAGGACGGTCTTCCTGTTTTCATGCCAGATGCGCTGCAGATCCAGATTCATCTGGTCCCGCGTCAGCGCATCGAGCGCACCGAAAGGCTCATCCATCAACAGCAGTGCCGGATCATGAATTAGCGCGCGGCAAATGGAAACCCTCTGGCGCATTCCGCCTGAAAGCTCGTACGGGTATTTGTCCTCAAAACCGGTGAGGCCGACAAGCTTCAACAAGTCATGCGCGCGCGGTTCAAAATCCCTGATCCGCAGTCCGCGAAATTCCGGCTGCACCAGAATATTCGCGAGCACGCGCCGCCAGTCCATCAACAGATCCTGCTGAAAGACGATTCCCAAATCGGTGTATGGCTTGACCACAGGTCGGCCGTCGATCTCAATCCGTCCGGCGCTCGCCGGTATGAGCCCCGATGTCAGCATCATCAGGGTGCTCTTGCCGCAGCCGCTGGGACCTAAAATGGCAACAAATTCGCCGCGGCGCGCTATGAACGACACGTCGTCGACGACGTGAATCCGCTTTCCTCCTTCACCGTAGAACTTGGAGACGTTTGCGAATTTGATGAGGGCGTCGCCGCCTGCAGCTGAGCGCGCCCCGGCTCTCTGGTCCACAGCATTGTTCCGCAATTCGACCGTAACCGAGAGGCTGGATGGGCCGGTAGGCGTGCCCTGGTGGCTTTCGAGCGCCGGTTTCGCCACCAGGATGACCGCCGCCGCCGTAGAATCAAGTCACCGGCCCTACTGAGCGGCGACGAATTCGTTGGTGAAGTAGCGGTCCGGACTTTCAGCTTTTTGCATCCCGACATATTCGGCTAGGAGCTCTTCTGCCTGGGCCCAGTCTCTTCGATCCATGACGCCGATGGGCTTGTCGGCGGTGTTCTTGGTATGCAGCAGATGAAACGAAGCTTCGAGGATCGGCAAGGCCGTGTTGGTGAGGATCTTCTGGTTGGGGTTCATCTCGACGAGGATGTCGATTGCCTTCTGCGGATTTTGCACCGACCATTCGATCGCCTTTCGGGCGCCGGCGGCAAACTTTCTTATCGTGTCGGGGTGTTCTTTGATGTAGTCGAGCCGCGCAATGACGCAGAGGCCGGGTACGTTCACGCCGTAGTCGGCATAATCGAGGCTGGCGGCGGGCACGCCTGCCGCGTTGATGATGGGAACAGCCTGGAAAGCGAAGGTCACGTCCGCATCTGCCGTGCCCGAAATGACGGCGGCGTTCTTTGCTGCCGGAGCGGTATTGACGATGTTCACCTTGGCCAGGTCGAGACCGGTCGCCTTGGCGAACGCCGGCAACAAGGCGGACGGAGCATCGCCGTTCGTCAAGGCAAGCGTCTTGCCGACGAGATCCTTCGGCTCCTTGATGCCGCTCTTCTTGCTGTAGATGACGCCGTTGGGGTTGCGCTCGAACCAGCCCATCACCGCCTTCACGGGAAGGCCCTTGGCGACAAGCTGCATCATCGTGCCGCCATCGACCGTGGCGAAATCGCCGTTGCCGTTGCCGAGCGATTGAGCGACATTGGCGGAGCCGTTGCCGGGTTCAACAGTGACGTCCAGCCCCTGCTCTTTGAAGAAGCCTTTGGCCACGCCGACATAGAAGGGGGGGTGGTATTCGCTGGTCACCCAGTCCATGCGAACCGTGACTTTTTGCAGACCTTGCGCATTCGCCACGCCAATGCCGAGAGCCAGGGTCGCCGTGAGAATCAGGATGCGCTTCGCCTTCTTGAGTGCGGCCGAATTGGCTCCTACTGACATCTGACGGCTCCCTTTGATTGGTGCGCTATCTCCTTTATCTCCTTTATCTCCTTTTCGCAGGCTTGTACAAACGGGTGTTAGCAGCAATGCCGCGGATCAAGCGCGAGCGTATCAGCTGCCGCTTGCATCAAAAGGCTTGACGCGGAGTTGTGTGCGATGACCTTCCGGCGCCACGTCATCGGAGCCGGGGACGACGCCGCGATGATACATTTTTTGCCACTTCTCGGCTTCAGCTTCCGATCCCGGCCGCATCAGCTCCGTGTTGAAGCGCGCCCGGCTCGCGGTCCAGGCGTCATGCTGCGCTTGCAGCACCGGATTGGCGGATAGAGCATGAATCTCCGGTACGACCGCGTCGAGATCGCTGCGCCTGATCGGAAAGATGTGACAAAAAGGCTCTCCCTTGTCGAACCGCACCGGCGTGCCGGGGCGCGTGAAGAGCCAATTCATCGTGAAAGAGTAGGGCGACCAGTCTGTCTCGATGACGCCACTCAGCGCAGCGATTGCGTCCTTCGGCCGATTGATCGGCCCTTGGACCATGAGATCGAATCCCGGGTCGGTGCGGAACAAGCACGGGATATGGAAGGTCAAGACGCCGTGGCCGAAATGACTGACGGCGGAAACCGTGGCGTCCGAGTCTAGGCAAGATTGAAAGGGACGCGAGATCGTCGTCGCCATTCCATTGCGCGATAAAACCAGACGAGCACAAGATCTCCCAGCCATAGGCGTTCGCGATATTAAGCGGCAGGCAGCGGTAGGCGAAGCGCTGGTTGGTTCGATCCATCCAGTCCCGCTCGACGGGCGCCGGACGAATCTCGATGTCATGGCCGCCGATCGCATAAGCGATCAGGTTCACTGGCCGGTTCGAATTGCGCCGGTTCGTCGGCGCTGGCGGGGGTAGCCCGGTCATCGACAGTCCCGCAAGTTCAAGGAACGTGCGGTGGCGGCGGCGGCGGCGGCGGCGGCGGAGGTGGCGGTGGCGGCGGCGGCGGCGGCGGCGAGGTGGCGGCGGCGGCGGTGGCGGCGGGGGCGGTGGAGGTGGTGACACGGGCGGCGGCGGAGGCGGAGGGGATGGTGGCGGCGGAGGTGGCGGCGGCGAGAGCGGCGGTTGGCCGCGGCCCGTTCCATGTTGCGTCGCCTGGAGGATAATCTGGAAAGCGTTGGACTCGCCGTCGCCGGTGTTAACCGGCAGCGTGGGGCCGATATTGACCAGCAATCCGCCGATCCCGAACGGTGGGCCGCCGCCATTCTGCCCCGGCCCGCTTGTCAGCATTCTCAGGTATTGCGCAATCTCGGCCTCGGTGACCCGTTCGGGTTCGCCTGGACAGGTGTTCCAGTCGAGCACGGTCACGGCAAAACCGGAGCGCTTGATCACCACCGTTCCGCAGCCGTTTTGGATCGTGATCACGCCGAAATGGTTGATGACTCTGGTGCCGTGGCGGCCATGGATGATGGTGACCGTCCCGCCGCGGATGCCAATCACGGCCGCGCTGGTAGTGACGGTAGCCGCACCTTGATGACTGATGAGGCCGCCGACATAGCGAAATGCGCCTTCGACGAGGGTCGTCGCCATATGGCCGCTATGGGCGGAAGGGTTGAAGACAAATTCGTCGATCAAGATATTGGTGTTCGGCCCGATGCTCAGCGTGGACTTGTCTACGAAAAGCAGTTGGACCGTTCCGGACGTTGCGGTCTTGATGCGCTCTTTGTGAACGATGCGCGATCCGACGTTCAGCGTGACCAGCTCGGCACTGGGCGCGGCGCCTTGCGACAAAGGATTGACGGCTGTCGCGGTGCCGACACCCTGCGCCAGCGCTGGCAGCGTTGTCAGCGCGGTGCCGGCCAAGAGAACAGCAATGGTCTTTCGCGGTCCCATGGCGTGCCTTTAAAATTTGACCGTCGGCCCGATCGTGACCGCCAAGTCCCGCATCGAGAATATCGGCAAATTTGACGCTACCGCGCGATACTGGACCAGCACCCCGACGCTGATCTGGTCGCGAATTGGAATGTCGAGGGCGAGGCCCAGGCGCCATTCGAGATCGCGCTGCGCGACGTTGGGATCAATCGTTGGATCGGGCGCCTTATAGAGCCAACGGCTCACGCCGAAAGTCGGGGTGACGGTCCAGGTGCGGCCGTCCCACGGCAGCGAAAAATTCCAGGGCAGCCAGACGTCGGCAGAGTAGCGATTGTAGGCGTAGGGCGCGAAGATGTCGTTTGAGTGAACGTAAGTGACGCGCGCTTGCCAGCCCAGACCGGCGTAAATCGGCGCCGCCGCCTGAAATGCATAGCTATAAAGTGTAGCGGCCAATTGGCCGGCCAGAGGATAGAGGGCGGAGCTGCGATAGCTCTGTTGCACGACTTCCACAAACGGATCGAGCGCCAGGGCCCCGATGTTGACATGCGTCGTGGCGCCGCCGCCGATGCCCGCGCTGTAGGGCGCATCGGCCAGCAAGGCGCCGGTGGCAACGACGTAGGGTTTGAAAGACACGCTATTGGCACCATCGGAGTAGAGGCCGATGCGCGGTCCCGCCCGAAGCTCGAGCAATCCGACGTCGAATTGGTGCGCCGCGAACTGCTGCGCATCGTAGCCAAGAGCCGACGCCTCGAAAGTATCGCCACGTTGATTCTCGAAGTCGTGGCTGTAGTTCACCCCAAATGCGCCGAACCAATTCCAGTCGGGCCGGGACAGAAAGCGCTTATCGAATGTCCGATTTGAAGCGAGCAGGGCCTGCTGGCCCGGTCCTGCGGCCGCATTGGTCTGATAACGAATACCCGTTTGAGCAAAACCGCTGAATTGGTCCGGCTGCAGCTTCTTATTGATGGCGGCGATGAACTGTTCGGCCTTTTCCTTCATCTCCAGGGAAATATCACGCATCTCCAGCGCAGACTGGAAGTATCCGCGCGCCATTTCGTAGGAGCCGAGGCGATAATACAGCGTGCCCAGCTCGAAGCGCACGCGCGACAGGTTCGGATTGTAGAACAGCAACTGCTCATAGGTACTGATCGACGATTCAATATCGCCGGCTTGCGCCGCACCCACGGCGTATTTCAGCGTGTTGTCGAGGTCTGTCGGTGACGCAAGCAGGCGCTGAAATAACGGATCAACATTCCTCGCAAGATCGGAAATCGTCTGGCCGAAAGTCGAAACAGTCAAAGCCGTGAGCCAAAGCAGCGGCGCGAGGAAGACCGCTATTCGTTTTCCGGAAGGTAATATGATAAGCATGCCCCGCCCTTCTCGGACGCTATGGCAACGTACTGATGGCGCTCGGTCAAGCGAATTCACGACTAGACAGCACACAAGCAGTTTGAGCCGGCGGTTCTGGCACCTCGCGTGCCGATTCCAGCCTTGACGCCCGGCAGCCTTGAGGCGCCCCCGCCAACGCGTAGTATGCGGCGCTCACCCCACGCGGAGACGCTCGTAATGGAATCGCTGCCGAAAGGTGCAAACTTCGTTCGCGCCAAGACACTTTGGGAGATCGGCCTGCATATCGCCGGCAATCCGGCGACTCCTTACGGCGGCAATCGCGACATGGTCATCGCCATTGGCAGCGGCTCCGGCGCGCAATTTCGCCCCTGGCTGCGGCTGGCGACGGGGTCGGCCATTCTCGCCGAGGAGGTCGCGAAGGGCGGCGGCATCGATCTGGCCTTCGTCAATCCGTCGGCGCTGCTCACGCAAGCCTACCGCGGCGTCGGCTTATTCGGCGCGCCGCTGCCGGTACGCATCGTCGCCAGTTATCCAAGCTGGGACCGGTTCGTGTTCATGGTCCATCCGCGGGCGGGAATCCGCTCGCTCGCCGATATCAAGGCCAAGCGCTATCCACTGCGCGTCTCGGTCCGCGAGGATCCCACGCATTCGACCCTGGTGTTGATCGACCAGGCCTTCGCGCTCCACGGCTTTGCGCTCAAAGATATTGAGTTCTGGGGCGGGCGTCTCATTCTCTGCGGTGGACCATCGGACGTTCGCCGTCTCGAGCCGCTGCGCCGCGATGAGCTCGACGCGGTATTCGACGAGGGCATCAAGGTCTGGCTCGATGCGGCGCTGGCGGCCGGCCTCGCGCCGCTCGAGCTTAGGGCCGCCGAATTCGATGCGTTGGGGATACTCGGATGGCGGCGCGTTGCGCTGCCCAAGGCGCGCTTTCCAGGTTTGGCGAAAGACGTCGACACCCTCGATTTCAGCGGTTGGCCGATTTATGCCAACGCGTCGCTGCCGGACGAGGTCGCCTACGACATCTGCGGGCGCTGGCCGCGCGCGAGGCGGAAGTGCCCTGGGAGAAGGGCACCGACGGGTCCGCTCTGCACATGCTCCGCGAAAGCGACAGCACGCCGATGGATGTCCCGCTCCATCCCGGTGCGGAGCGGTGGTATCGCGAGCACGCCTAGGTGATGGAGTTTACTCGGCCGCCGCCGCCATGAAGCGGCGGTCGATATAAGACCCGGGCGGTGCGGGCGTTTTCAGATCGCCATCGGCAACGAGGGTGTCGACGACACGTTTGATGGCCGCATCGGAAATAGCGCCGTCCGGCACGAACGCCTTGACCTTCATGCACACGTCCCAGGTCTTGAGCGCATCGTCCAGACTTGAACGGGACTCCTGGGCCAGCAATTGCGACACTTCCATCCTGTTGGCCGGATCGGACAGATAGCGCACGGCCTTGTCGTGGGCGCGGATGAAGCCGACAAGCTTCCGCTCGTTGGCGCCAGCCCAGGCTTCGTTGACGTGCCAGATCATCATCGGAAAGTCGCCGAGATAGGGAGCGACGGGACCGAGGTCGGTAAAGCCCTGTTGAATGGCTTGGAAGCTTTGCGGCGGGGCGAGCGGCGTGGCGTCGATGCCGCCCGCGGCCAGCGCCGCCAGGCGCGCCGAGGTGGCGCCCGAATAGAGCATCTCGACATCTTTTTCCGGATCGAGGCCGTAATGTCTCGCCATTGCGAACCACCACAGATTGGTGACGTCGAGGGGCCCGCCGGTCATGACGCGCTTGCCCTTGAGATCCTTCACCGACTTGATGTCTTTTCCAGCGATCAGGCTGTGGGTGCCGACGGCAAGGCTGTTGAGGAAAACCTTGACCTTGGCGCCGCCGCCGATCGCGCGCACGGTATCGACCATGGACGAACTTCCAATCGGCGCACTGCCGGCGGCGACTTGCTGCAAGCTGCGCGTGCTGGCGCCCGAGCTGATGACGTCGAGATCGAGACCTTGTTCGGCGAAAAATCCCTTCTTCTCGGCGACGATCGCCGGCCAAATCGTGACGTTCACGCCGATGACGGCAACGGGCAGGCTCTCAGGCGCTGCGCGCTGCGCCGACGCGTGGCGCGGCGCGCACAGCGCCATGGCGAAGATGAGCGCGGCGATGGCGCAGGTGATTGGATGTCTTCTCATCGGACGGGTTCGACCGAGACGCCCACATCCACAGCGTCCGCGACTTGCTCTTTTCGCTGTTCACTGCTGAGCGTCGCCATCTCATCCTCCCGCCGGCGAGGGCCCCGGAGCGGCCTCTCGCTGTACCCGTTTGGGATGTTAATGCAGAGCCGGCTAGGGTGCCAGCGCGGCCGGCGGAGCATCTGTTCGACTTAAGCCGCTGCGGAACGCTGCTGGGGGAAGCAGTCGCGCTAAAATTGCAACGGTGTTTCAACCGTTACCCTGACGAGCCCGAGATTTGCATCACCGCTGAAATTCGGGACATGCTACTCTTTTCGCGGGACCATCCATGAGCTCATTGGCGCAGCTAAAGCTCCTGCAACGAAAGCAATGGCGGTGGGCCACGGTCCTGCTTTTTGCAACCGCGGCAGCGCTGCCGCGCGTTGCCGTGTCGGATAGCGTTTGGCCGACCGCGCAGACGATCCGCATCGTGGTGCCCTATGCTGCGGGTAGCAATGGTGACGCGACCGGCCGTCTGGTTGCACAATATTTGGGAACGGCGCTGACCGGTTCGACGATCGTGGTCGAAAATCGCCCTGGCGCGGGCGGCATCGTCGGAACGCGCAGCTTCACGCGTTCGCTGCCGGACGGCTACACGCTTTGCGTTTGCTCCGGCGGAGCACTCACCATTCCATCGCTGGAAGACAAAATCTACGACCCGCTGAAGGATCTGTTGCCGATCAGCAGGATCAATACCAGCGCGCTGGTCTTGCTGGTGAATCCTGACTCTCCCGCCGCGAGCGTCGCTGATGTCATCGCCTGGAGTCGCTCGCGACCGGGCAATCTCAACTACGGCTCAAGCGGCGTGGGCGGCGTCATGTACAACGCGGCGGAGATTTTTCGCAACAAAACCGGCGCCCATCTCACTCATGTTCCGTTCCGTGGCGGTCCCGAATCCACGACGGCGCTGATCGCGGGTCAGATCGATCTCGAGTTTGCAATCATGTCCGACGCGATGGGGCAATTGGCGGCGAAGACCTTACGCGGCATCGCCGTAACCACGGCAAGGCGCAGCCCGCTTTTTCCCGATGTGCCGACGATGATCGAACAGGGCGTTCCCGGCTACGACATCGCCCTCTGGAACGGGCTTTTCGCGCCGGTCGGTACGCCGAAGCCGATCATCGACAAACTTTCGGCGGTCATGCTACGAATGCCCGACGATCCGACGGTTCGGAAAGCCATGGCAAGTTCCGGATCAAGTCCTTCCGTCAGCACGCCTGACCAGTTCGCCGCGGAACTGCGCGACGAGGCGGCGCGCTGGGAGGCCGATCTCAAAGATATCGTGAGGAATTGACGATGACGGCAGTCGAAACACTTCCTAAAGAAGACCTGCGCTTGGGAGACGAATTCGTTCCGGTCATTGACATCGCGCCCTATTTCGCCGGCGGTCCTGAGGCCAAACGGCGCGTCGCTGACCAGATCGGCAAGGCGTGCCGGGAAGTCGGCTTTTACATCATCGTTGGACACGGAATTTCGCCGGCCCTCATCGATCGGGTGGACCGGACCGCGCGCGACTTCTTCGATCTGCCCTATGATGAGAAGATGAAATTGCACATCGGCGCGGAGCCGGGTGCGGTCGGCTATACCGCCATGGGCGATAAGGCGCTGGCCTCGACGCGGGGGCAAAAAACGCCGCCCGATCTCAACGAAGCGTTCCAAACCTCCAAGGTCGATGCCGATTTTGCCGATCCGTACTATCAAACCGCTGCTGCTACAAAGATGGTGCCGCCGACGCGATGGCCGGAGAGCCTGCCGGAATTCAAGGAGTTGTGCAGCACGTATTATGACCAGATGGGGCGCCTCGCGCGCGACCTGTTGCGGCTTTCCGCATTGGCGCTGGACCTCCCCGAAAAATTCTTCGACGACAAGGTCGATCGCCAGATCGGCCGGCTGACGCTGCGGCTCTATCCGGAGCAAAAAGGCAAGCCGCTGCCGGGTCAGTTGCGGGCGGGCGCACACACCGACTATGGCACCGTCACGATATTGCGGCCCGGCAATTCGATCGGCGGACTGCAGGTCGCCGACAGAAATGGCGACTGGCATGACGTTCCGGTGATCCCAAGTTCATTCGTGATCAACCAGGGCGATCTGATGGCGCATTGGTCCAACGACCATTGGCTTTCAACCTTGCATCGCGTCACCAATCCGCCGGAGCAGGCGCTCGGCGGAAATCGCCGTCTTTCCATCGTGTTCTTCCATCATCCTAACTATGACGCATTGATCGAATGTCTGCCGACCTGCACGGGCGCGGGCGATCCGCCGAAGTACAAGCCGGTGACGGTCGCGGAGTACTACGCGCTCAAGCGGACGCAGCAGCGCGCCACAGCCTGAGCCGTTGCCGATGCGGCCTCGCGACGAGCCATGATCCGCGCCGCCATTGTCGGATTGGGCCGCTGGGGCCGTTCGCTGGTCGGTTCGGTCGCGGGCAAAAGCGACGACATCCGTTTTGTGCGCGCCTATACGCGCAGCCCTGCGGCCGCCGCGGATTTTTGCCGTGATAAGCAAGTCACGCTGGTCGGCAGCTACCAAGAGATTTTGCGCAATCCGGATATCGATGCGGTGGTGCTGGCGACGCCGCACAGCCAGCATCAGGCGCAGGCACTGGCGGCGGCTGCCGCGCGCAAGCACATTTTCGTCGAAAAACCGCTGACGCTCGATCTCGAGAGTGCTCGCGCCGTCGCCGATGCTGCGCGCGACGGCGGCTTGGTCCTGGCGGTCGGCCTAACTCGTCGATTTCATCCAAGCATCGGCGAGCTTCGCTCGCGCGCGCGGGACGGCCGGCTCGGCAGCATCGTCGCCATGGTCGCCCAGCACACCACCTCGACCGCGCAATTCGTCGCCGCCGACAACTGGCGGGCGGCGGCCGAGGAAACGCCCGGCGGCGCCTTCACCGCCGTCGGGGTGCATGCGCTCGATCACATGATCGAGTTCGCCGGCAGCGTCCGCGACGTACGCTGCGTGACGGCGCGGACCTATCCGGGGCCCTCGGACGACACCACGACGATCATGCTGCGGTTCGCAAGCGGCGCAACCGGGCTCATCTTCTGCTCGGTCGCGACGGCGACGAATTTCGAATTCACCACCTACGGCAGCAGGGGTCTGGCCGAAATCAGCCGCGCCGACCTGTCGCGCTTCCGCTTCGCGCCGCTCGCGACGGCGGCGCCGACCGGATTGGTGCCGGCGCCGCCCGATGAGATCGTCGAGCATTCGGGCTTCGACATGCTGCACGCGGAGATGACGGCATTTGCCGGCGCGATCGGCGGCAAAAAACCCTATCCGGTGCCGATCGACGACGTATTGCACGGCATGGCGGTATTCGATGCCGTCATAGAATCGGCGAAGAGCGGCGCCATCATCGCCGTTGCGCATTGAAGTTTCAGGTGTGGCCCCAGGAGAAATGCTCATGGCTGTCAGGGCTGCTAAGATTTCGAGTGCTGTCGGGATCGCGGCGTTGATGCTTGCCTTCGGCATGACAGCGGCCGATGCCGCAGCACTGCCGACGCGGGTCGGCCAATGCAGCGTCACGACTGTCAAGCAAATTGCATCCCGGCTGGAGGGCATGCCGGGAAGCGGCAGCGCCATCAGCTATGCCAACGGCGGCTATCAAGTCTCTTACGACACGATCCCGGCGATCAAGGCCTCGCGCTCGGGCGATTCGGTCAAGCTGTGCTTGGTTTCGATCCCGCGCCATTGTCCGCCCGGCGACGCCCGCGGCCGCGTTTATCGCGCCAATAATCTGCGCAGCGGCGGCTCGTGGACCGCTCCCGACGCGGAACACGGTTGCGGCGGCGCATGACGCATCATAACAAACGGCCGGACACGGTCTTGCGGATCGGGCCTGTTGCCGCTAAATAGGGCCGATCGAGTTTTTCGGCCGAATGGCTTGGCCACGCAGCGACGAACAGTGCGCCTGACTGACGATCCTTCACCAAAATCTCGAGCGAACCGAGCCGTGCATCTCGCGCGGCTTACATTGACGTGTCTATGAAGAGAGGTGTCCCGTGGACAGCGGAACCGTGAAGTGGTTCAACACACAGAAAGGTTACGGATTCATTCAGCCCGAGGGCGGCGGTAAGGATGTGTTCGTGCATATCAGCGCGGTCGAACGCGCCGGGCTGCGCGAGCTGAGGGAAGGCCAGAAGGTTTCCTTCGAGGTCGTCGTCGACCGCAAGACCGGCAAGTCGGCTGCGGAGAATCTCAAGACGATGTAAGGCGTCGATGACGCGGTCGTTATCCCGACTGCGTCAACTCTCGATCAGATCTTGATTGCGGTGCGCGCGTTCAGCGCGCGCCGGACATTCCTGGATTGGCGATAGGGAGCCCGGTTCTGATGTAATCAGAACCGGGCTTCGGCATTTTTGTTTGAACGTATCCGATTACCGGCAGCCGTTCTGGATCGAGTCGAGGACAAGGCTGTTGCGCGATCAGCCTTTAAGTGTCTGTGCAATGAGAACGACATTGAGTGCCAGCACCACGATGGTCCCGACTGCGGCTGCGATCTTGGTGAGACGGCCGTTGGCGAATCGCCCCATGATGTCGGCCCTGCCGGTGAAGATGAGCAGCGCGATCATCGGCAGTGGCAATGCGATCGAGAGCACCACCTGACTGATGACTAAGGCTTTGGTCGTATTGACGCCCAGCGCGACCACGACGAACGCCGGCACAATGGTGACCAGCCTGCGCAACCAGACCGGAATCCGGAAACCGACAAAGCCCTGCATGATCATCTGGCCGGCCATGGTGCCGACCGTCGAAGCGGAGATACCCGAGGCGATGAGCGAGAGCAGAAAGACCCCCGCAGCGCTGATCCCAAGAAGCGGTGTCAGCGTGTGATAGGCGGTCTCGATCTGCGCGACTTCGGGATGACCGGCGTGAAACGCGCCCGACGCCATCATCACCATGGCCATATTAACGAGGCCGGCGACGGCAAGCGCGCCGACGACTTCTTGGTTGGAAAAGCGCAGCACTTTTCGCCGGTCGGCGTCGCTGTGAACCGGCACGCGCGCCTGCATCAAGCCGGAATGCAGATAGATCGCGTGCGGCATGACGGTAGCGCCAATAATGCCGACGGCAAGCAACAGCGCTTCGGCGTCGGCGATTTGCGGCGTGACAGTGTGGTATGCCGCCGCGGCCCAATCGACCGGAGCGATGAACATCTCGACGAGATAGCACAGGCCGATGAGGCCCACGATCGAGCCGATAATCAGTTCGAGCGGCCGGAAACCGTAGCCTTCGAACATCAGCAGGCCGTAGGTCACGACGGACGTGACAGCCATTCCGGCAAGGAGCGGCATCTGGAACAGCAATGACAGTCCAATGGCGCCGCCGAGAAACTCGGCGATATCGGTCGCCATGGCGGCAATCTCGCTGACGACCCACATTGCCCAAACGACCGGGTGCGGAAAGTGATCGCGGCACATTTCCGCGAGGTTTTTGCCGGTCACGATGCCGAGTTTGGCCGAAAGACCCTGGAACAGCATCGCAATCACGTTGGCGAGCAGCACCACCCAGAGCAGGCCATAGCCGTACTTCGCCCCCGCCTGGATGTTGGTGGCGAAGTTACCCGGGTCCATGTAGGCGATCGAGGCAATGACCGCCGGGCCGACAAAGGCGAGGCTGGCGCGCAGCCCACGGCGCTGCCCCGCCAGCACTTGGCGTGCGGTGTTGAGCGTCTGGTCGGACAGCGATGCCGCGCGAACGATGGTGTCGATCATGGCCCGCTCGTCATCTCAAGACCGATATTTCGGCTGCCGTCACTCCGCCGCATGCAGCAGTTACACGAAAATGTAGCACTGGTTACAGGGTAAGCAGTCAAGCCTCCTCCGTCAATGGCTGTAATGTAGCCGTTGCTGCACTTTGACACGATGACTAAAGTGTGGTCTGCGCTGCCGTGCGGTGCCCGGTGACCGTGGATCGGACCCGGGGCCGAAATACCAGGTCGCAATGGGCAAGCTCCCCGCGGAAGGAACGCAGGCGCGCCGCTTCGGCAAGACGCGGTCGGCACAATCGACCGCGCTGCTCGAAGACTATGCCGAGCTGATTGCGGACCTGCTTGCAAGCGAGGGCGAGGCCCGTCCGACCGACATCGCCCGCCGTCTGGGCGTTTCCCATGCCACCGCCATCAAAACTATCGCGCGCTTGAAACGCGCCGGATTGGCGACGGCCCGGCCCTATCGCGGTGTGTTTTTGACCGAGAAAGGCAATGCCTTGGCTGGCCGCGTGCGCGTGCGCCACCGCCTGGTGGTGGACATTCTGCGCGCGCTCGGCGTCCCGACCGAATCCGCCGAAGCTGATGCGGAGGGAATCGAGCATCACGTTTCGGAAATCACGCTGAAAGCGTTCGCGCATTTCCTGAAATCGCGGGGCTGATTATCCGCCCCGCCACGCGGACAGCATGAACACGCGGGACAGCATGAAGAAATTACGCCGCGTGCGCGGTGAGCGCGTCGACGATGCCGTCGACGACTTCCTCTACCAGCACCCTGTCGTCGCCCTCACCCATGACGCGGATCACGGGCTCGGTTCCCGACGGCCGTATGACCAGGCGGCCTTGGCCGTTAAGGCGTTTTTCCGCGTCGGCGATGGCCGATCGCACTTTCAAATGCTCAAGTGGCTTGCCGCTGCGGTAGCGCACATTCTTGAGCACCTGCGGCAGCGCCTCGAAGCGGTGGCAGACCTGCGACACCGGCTTGTCATGCTTCTTCACCACCGCGAGCACTTGCAGCGCGGCAACGAAGCCATCGCCGGTGGTGGTGTAGTCGGAGAGGATGATGTGGCCGGAGGGCTCGCCTCCCAGGTTGTAGCCGTGCTCGCGCATCTGCTCGAGCACATAGCGGTCGCCGACCGGCGTGCGCACCAGCGACAGCGCCAGCGAGTGCAGATGCCGCTCCAGGCCAAGGTTCGACATCACGGTGCCCACGACGCCCGACTTGGCGAGGCGTCCGTCCTCACGCCAGCTCTCCGCGATCACGGCGAGAAGCTGGTCGCCGTCGATCAGATGGCCGTGCTCGTCGGCGATTACAACTCTGTCGGCGTCGCCGTCGAGCGAGATTCCGATATCGGCCCGCATCTCGCGGACCTTGCGGCAGAATGCTTCGGGCGCCGTCGAGCCGCAGTCGCGGTTGATGTTGAAGCCGTCTGGCTCGACGCCGATCGAGACCACGTCGGCGCCGAGTTCCCATAACGCATCGGGTGCGACCCGGTAGGCGGCGCCGTTGGCGCAATCGATAACGACGCGCAAGCCCTCGAGCGAAAGATTGCGCGGCAGTGTGCGCTTGGCGAATTCGATATAGCGGTCGTGAACGCCGTCGATGCGCTTGGCCCGTCCGAGTTCCTCGCTCTTCGCCAGGCGTTTGATCATGTTGCCGTCGATCAGCGCCTCGATCGCCTGTTCGGCCTGGTCCGAGAGCTTGTAGCCATCCGGTCCGAACAGCTTGATGCCGTTGTCGTCGAACGGGTTGTGCGAGGCGGAGATCATGACGCCGAGGTCGGCGCGCATCGATCGCGTGAGCATGGCGACAGCCGGCGTCGGCATCGGGCCGAGCAGCAGCACATCCATTCCGACCGATGTGAAGCCGGCGACCAGCGCAGTTTCGATCATATACCCGGAAAGCCGGGTATCTTTGCCGATCACCACACGGTGCCGATGCTCGCCCCGGCGGAAGACGAGGCCTGTCGCCTGTCCGACTTTGAGTGCAAGCTCCGCCGTGATCACGCCGTTGGCGCGGCCGCGAATGCCGTCGGTACCAAAATACTTACGGATCATGATGGGCCCCGCCGCCGGCATCTTCCCGGGCGGCGATATTAACCCCTTCTGCGTGCGGTCCGCCTCAAAAATTATTCGGTAATCTTACTGACCGTAATAACCTCTCCTCCATTATGGAGTTGCAAAAAAGCATATTAAATCAATGCGCTAGCATTTTGTGGGGCGCCGCGACGCCCAGAAATTGCGCGACGGGCGCCGCACTATTCACGCTTTTTATCCCGTGAGCGAGGCGCCGGTTGGGTCACCGCGACGGGGTCGGAACCGGGAAACGTTTCCTCCAATCCCAGCTCGAGCGCCTCGTCGAGCCTCCTTTTGCGCTTTTCATCCCGCTCACGGCTCTTTGTGGCCCGATCCTGGGTGTTTCGCTCAAGATCAGTGTGGTCCGGCTGGAGCGATCGATTCTTGTTCCACTCATCCATGGTCGTCTCTCTGTAGGCCCCTGCTCGCGGGCGAGTATTCGCGGGCAAGTCGCCCCTGGGACCGAGTGTTCCCGGATTGTCAGATATAACCGCCGGTGGGGCGGCTGCGTTCCGTCGCCTGGAGCCTCGGGGCCTGCCCAAACTTTGTGCTATCAAAAGCGTGGAGAGCGGGACCGTCGTACATGAAAACCATGACCTGCATCGAGGATCTGCGGCAGACCGCCCGCCGCAAGGTGCCGCGCGCCTTCTTCGACTATGCCGAAGGCGGCTCCTATTCGGAACAGACTCTCCGCGCCAATCGGACCGATCTCGAGCGCATTAAGCTGCGCCAGCGCATCCTGGTCGACGTCTCCCATCGCAGCACCGAGACCACGATCCTCGGTGAGCCGGTCTCGCTGCCGCTGGCGCTGGCGCCGATCGGGCTTTGCGGCATGCAGCGTGGCGACGGCGAGATCCTGGCGTGTCGTGCCGCTCATGCGGCGGGAATTCCATTCACGCTGTCGACGATGTCGATCTGCTCGATCGAGGATGTCGCGGCAGCGGTCGACGCGCCGTTCTGGTTTCAGCTCTACGTTATGAAGGACCGCGGTTTCGTGCGCTCGCTGATCGAGCGCGCGGCCGCGGCGGAGTGCAGCGCGCTGGTGCTCACGGTCGATTTGCAAGTGCTGGGCCAGCGCCACCGCGACATCAAGAACGGCATGACAGTGCCGCCCGAACTGCGCATCAAAAACTTCATCGACATCGCCACCAAGCCGGCTTGGGCGCTCAGCGTGGCGCGCGGCAAACGCAAGACGTTCGGCAATATCGCCGGCCACGTCCGCGGCATGGACGACGTCAATTCGCTGGCGCAATGGACGTCCAGCCAGTTTGATCCGGCGCTGAACTGGAAGGACGTCGAGTGGATCGCGGCCCAGTGGCCGGGCAAGCTCATCCTCAAGGGCATCAACGACGTCGATGATGCCCGCATCGCGACAAAGACCGGCGCGGCGGCGATCGTTGTGTCCAATCATGGCGGCCGCCAGCTTGACGGCGCGCCGTCTTCGATCGCCATGCTACCGCCGATCGTCGAGACGCTCGGCTCGCAGATCGAGATCATGTTCGACGGCGGCATCCGCACCGGACAGGACCTCGCGCGCGCTATTGCGCTCGGCGCGCGATCATGCCTGAGCGGCCGGGCCTACATCTACGGGCTCGGCGCCGGCGGCGAGGCTGGCGTCGCCCGTGCGATCGAGATCATCCGCAACGAGCTCGACGTGACCATGGCGCTAATGGGCGTCACCAGCATCGGCGATATCGACCGCCGGGTCATCGCGTCGATGTAGGACGGCGGTCATCAAACAAATTTCACCTCGCGCAAGCAACGCGCGGGAGCGGACTCAATTGGATGCTGCTCGGACTTCAACATCATGGTTTCCAAAGCGTTAACATGCGCCGCGATGGTTTGTGAACCATAAACATAATGAAAAGGACTGCTGTGGTATGGAACGCCCCGCGGACCGGCGTGTTGTCGCCGTGGGGGTCTCTCAGACGCAACAGCAAATCATCGATCATCGATCAGCGTTTGCAGCGACGCGGTGTCGCGACGAGCAATAGGAGGTGAGTTATGCGTAATCTTTTACTTGCGACAACAATTCTGGCCGCAGTTACGGCGGCGCCGCTGAGCGCGCGCGCCGACATGGTGGGCGCAGCGGCCGGCGCGGGTGCGGGCCTCGTGGTCGCGGGCCCTCCCGGCGCCGTGGTCGGCGGCGTCATTGGCGGCGTGTTTGGCAAGCCATTCTGGGGACCGCCGGTCGGCCGCGGCGCTTGTTGGACCGACAATCATTTCCGCCGTCACTGCAGAAGGCACTGGTAAACGTCGCCGCGAAACGTAGCGGCAGCGGAACCGCGCAAAGCTTGGCGGAGCGGATGCCGCATTCACCGGCGGCCCTCCAACCCTTCCCGTTTCGCGCGCGAATGAAGAAGGCTGCCCGCACCGGCACGAAACATATCAACGTGGGATAACGCCGTCGCGCCCGACATTGATCCGATTGATGTCGAAGCTGCCGTCCGGCTTCTTCACCGCCGCAAGGACCGCGAACGCGGCCCCCGGCCTGATCGCGCTCATGTCGCCGACTTCATAGCGCACGATCGGCACATCCGGCGTCACGATGATGTTCTTTTCGCCGTCCTTGTACTTGACGGTGACCACCGGCCCGTCCACGCCGGTGACGATGGTGCCGACCGTGCCGTTGGTCATGGTGCCGTTGGCGGCGCCGTCCCAGGGCCGGAAACCCTCGCCGGTGCCGCGCATCGAGTTCGGCAAAAATGTGAACTTCGATTGCCTTCTGCGATCCGTCAGGTTGCGGCATCGCTCCGCTGCCAATGAAGGAGCCGTCCTTGATATCCGCCATCGACGCCTTCACCACCTCGACGACCAACATTTTGTCGGCGAGGTTGAGCTTGACCGGGTCGCCCTTGTCCGACTTCGCCATGACCGTATTGCCGTCGGTCTTCTCGATGACGCCGCGCAACCGCACGGTTTGCGGGGCCTGAGCGAGCGCCGGCGTTGCCGCGAGGGCGGCGACGAGGACTAATGCAGCGGGGCTTACTGTCATTTCTCATCTCATGTTCCGACAGAAATTGTAGCCTTCAATGCCAGACGCCGTAATCACCGACTGAGATATTCGGCGCCGCCAGCGTGCCGTCTGGAAGCTTTTTTGCGGCGATAATCATGATTTTTTGGCCTGGTTTGACATCGGCCATGGTCCCCGGATGATAGGTGGTGATTTCGGCGCTCGAAGGCACAGTGATCTTCTGCTCGCCCTCCTTGTATTTCAATATCAACACTTGGCCGTCGACGCCGGTCACCCTAGAATCGACGGCGGCATTCGTCATCGTGCTGTCCGCTGTGAAGTCCCATTTCGAAAAACCTTCCCGAGGCCGAACACCTTCCGGGAAGATGAGGATCGCCACCGCTTTCTGGCTGCCATCGGGTTGCGGCATACCCGTAACGGCTAGAAAGGAGCCGTCCTTGATATCGGCGAGCGAGGCTTTGACGACGACACGGACGGGGCCGTTGTCGGCGAGCTGGACCTTCATCACGGCGCCGTCGCGCGCTTTCACATTGAGCATCGAGCCATTGACGCTTTCGATCGTTCCGCGCACGCGCAGCGTCTCCGGTGCCTGCGCCATGGCAAACGAACCTGCAAAAAGAATGGCCAAGGCGCTCGCGCCGACCATCCTGCGTGTCATTATTGTCATCGTTAGCCTCCCAAACCTGCGCCTGCGACATTCGCAAAAGCGCACAGGCCTAAAACCCCAAGACGGCTACATTATTCCGGCGGCCTGGTTACGGCAGGACCGAGATCGGCCTCAACCAGGGCCCGCAGCTCCGCGGTCACAGCAGGCCTTTGGCCGAACCACAACGTAAAGCCGCGCACGGCCTGATGCAGCAGCATGCCGAGACCGTCGGCGGTGCGCAGACCGCGGGCTTGCGCTGCTCCGATCAGGGGCGTGACCAGCGGGACATAGACCAGATCGGCGACTACGGCGTGAGCGGGCAGACGCCCAACGTCCACGGCCAGATCAGGCTGTCCGGCCATGCCGAGCGTGGTGGAGTTGACAAGCAATCCGGCGCCGGCGAGTGCATTATCACGCTCGTCCCAGGAGGTCGGGTGGACGGCTGCGCCAAAGCGCTCGCGCAAAGCTTCGCTGCGGCTTGCCGTGCGGTTGGTGACTATAATGTGTGAAACGCCGCGCGCGAGGAGGCCATAAATCACGGCCCGGGCAGCTCCGCCGGCGCCCAGCACCACGACTTTGGTCAAGCCCCGATCCCAGCCGGGCGCGCAAGCGCCAAGATTGTCCAAAAAACCCTCAACGTCGGTATTGGTCGAGCGCAATACGCCGTCGTGCCATAGCGTATTGGCGGCGCCGACGGCGCGCGCACGATCGTCGGGCTGCGATTGCACGAGCGCTGCTTCCTTGTGCGGCAGGGTCACGTTGGCGCCGACATAGCCGCGCGCCGTAAGCGATGACAGAAACGCGCCGAACTCGGCCGGCGGCACCGCCTCGCGGCGGTACTCGCCGGCGATGCCACAAGCTTTAAGCCAATAATTATGAATGAGCGGCGAGCGCGAATGTTCGACCGGCCAACCGATGACGCAGGCGGCGCGGGCGCTTGTCGTCACGCCTCGTCCGCCACCGGATTGCGCAGCACGCCGATATCCGGGCACTCGACCTCGATCGTGTCGCCGGGCTTGAGCCAGACCGGCGGGTCGGTCTTCGCGATATTCTTGGTCGGCGTGCCGGTGCAGATGATGTCGCCGGCCTTCAGCGTCATGAAGCTCGTCGTGTAGGCAATGATGTCGGCGAACGAGAAGATCATGCTCGCCGTGGTATCGTCCTGGATCACCTGACCGTTCTTGCGAGTAACGAGGGCGAGCGGCTTGCTTAGATCAACGTCGGTGACGATCCACGGCCCGATGCCGCCGCTGGCGTCGAAATTCTTGCCCTGGGTGACATTGAACTGGCCATGGCGCGTCCAATCGCGGATCGTGCCTTCATTGGCGAGCGTCACGCCGGCAATGGTCTCGAGCGCGCGCTCCTTCGGCACGTGCTTGCATTCGCGGCCGATCACGATCGCGATCTCGCCTTCGTAGTCGAGCTGTTCGGAAATCTTCGGCCGAATGAGCTTTTGGCCGGAGCCGACCAGCGAGTTCGGCGCGCGGTAGAACATGCTCGGATATTTCGGATTGTCTGCGACGTTATAGTCGCGGCCGCGATTGGCATAGTTGATGCCGATGCAGAGGATTTTTTCCGGCGCAATCAGCGGCGGCAACAGCTCGATTTCGGCGAGCGGCACATCCGGACGCACGCCGTCGGCGGCAGCTTTCGCCTCGCCGAGCGCCTGGGCGCGGAAGACTTCGACCAGAGTGGTAAAACGGCTCAGCCGTCCGCGCAGGTCGACGATGCCCTCGCCGACGACCGCGCCGAAGCTTGGCCGGCCGCGCAGATTGTAGCTTGCAAGGCGCATGTCGCGTCTCCGGGGTCACCGCCCGATGAGCGGCCCAATGAGCGGCGGGCCCCGCGGCCTTCCGCCTACCCGGCGATGTGTTAGAAGTCATCGTTCAAACCGTCAACGGCCAAGAAAAAAGGACCATGCCCGTCCGTCCGCCGGTTTTCGACCCGCCGTTCAACATTGTACGCGCGAGCCATGTCGAACTCGGCGTGCCTGACCTCGAATGTTCGCGGGCGTTTTATGTCGATTGCCTGGGGCTCCTGGTCAGCGAGGCAACGAGCGACGCGCTTTATCTGCGCGGCGTCGAAGAGCGCAATCATCATTCGATTGTGCTGCGGCGCTCGCGCGCGAACGACGTAACCGCGCTCGGCTTCAAGCTCGGCAACGAGGAGGATATCGATCGGGCCGCGGCCTGGTTTCGCCGCCGCAACCTGCCGGTCGCATTCCCGGAACTGCCGCACCAGGGCCGCACCTTGCGCACCGCGGATATTTTCGGGATGCCCGTCGACCTCTATGCGCAGATGGAGCAGGCTCCGTCCATGCTGCAGAAATACGCGGCGCATCAGGGCGCCCGCATCCAGCGCATCGATCATCTCAATTGTTTCACGCCGGACGTTCAGGCGAGCTACGATTTCTATGCCCAGCTCGGCTTCCGCCTCACCGAATATTCCGAGACCGACGGCGACGACCCGAAACTCTGGGCGGTGTGGCTGCACCGCAAGGGCAACGTGCACGATCTCGCCTTCACCAATGGCGTCGGTCCGCGCCTGCATCACGTCGGATTCTGGACGCCGGGCGTGCTCGACATCATCCACATCTGCGACGTGATGGCGACCTGCGGCTATCTCGCCAATATGGAACGCGGTCCCGGCCGTCACGGCATTTCCAACGCCTTCTTCCTCTACGTCCGCGATCCCGACGGCCATCGGGTGGAGCTGTTCACTTCCGATTACCTCACCGTCGATCCCGACCACGCGCCGATCCGCTGGTCGCTCACTGATCCGCAACGCCAGACGCTATGGGGCCAACCGGCCCCGGCCTCATGGTTCGAACAAGGCGCGGCATTCTCCGGCGTTGCGCCGCGCGCGCCGACACTCGCGGCGCAGCCGATCGTGGCGCGATGAAATCCCTCTTCATCGACTGCAATGATCAACTGGCGCCGGTGTGGGAGCGGGTGATAGGCGCGGACGATCCGCCGATCGACGTCAATCGCCTGCCGTTCGCGCCGGCCGAACTGCCGCGAATGCTCAAGGGCTACGCCATCTGCATCGACGACCATTCGTATTTGCCGACTGAATGGGTCGAGCAATGCGACATGCTCAGGCACATCGTCTTTCTTGGCACCGGCGCGGCGAGTTACATGAATGTCGCCGAGTTGGGGCAGCGCGGCATTCACGTTCACACCATCAAGGGCTACGGCGACACCGCGCGTTGCCGAGCACACCATCGCCCTGATGCTCGCCGCAAGCCGCGACATCGCGCGCATGGATCGGCAGGTGCGCTCCGGTATCTGGGCGACGCGCGAGGGCGTGCAGCTTCGCGGCAAGACGCTCGGCGTAATCGGGCTCGGCGGCATCGGTGGCGAGGTCATGCGCGTCGGCCGCGGCCTCGGCATGGAGGTGATCGCGTGGAATCGCACGCCGCGTCCGGACGCGCCGCTGGTTCCGCTCGACGAGCTTTTGGCGCGTTCGGACGTGATTACGCTTCACCTCGCGCTCAGCGACGACACCCGCGGCTTTCTTGGCGCCGCGCAGGTCGCGCGCATGAAGCCAGGCGTGGTTCTCATCAATACGGCCCGCGGCGCATTGATCGACGAGGCCGCGCTGGTCGCGGGGCTGCGCAGCGGCCGCATCCGCCACGCCGGTCTCGACGTCTTCCACGCCGAACCGCTCAAACCCGACCACCCGCTTGCGGCCATGGAGAATGTCACGCTCTCCGCCCATGCCGGATTTCGCACGCTCGAGGCCTCAATGACGTTGCTGCGCCGCGCGATCGACATCGTGGACGGAATCCTGGCCGCCGAAAGGCGATGAAACCTTTCGCTTCCGGTTCCGTTATTTGACGGATTACAGGGGTGAATGGCGATGTCCGAACAAATTACGACACGGCCGGCGATAGCGGCGCACGGCGCGAAACGGCTGCCGTCGGTCGATCTGCTCAGTTACAACGTCGAGATCGAGGACGACGAGGGTTTTTTGGGCGATCGCGCCAGCAAGGGCGCGTTTCGCGAAGTCATTGAGAATTGGCGCAAGGCTTTGCGAAAGGCCGGCGAAGACCCGCTGGGCGATGTGGAGAGCGAGGAGCTGACAAAAAAGCAGCTCGATGCGCTATTGACCCGCGGCGATACCGAAGCTGCCGGCCTCGTCCAGGCCGCCATTGAGGATTTTTCGCAGAATTTTGCTGTGGTGATCCGCCGTTTCCTCAAGCTCAAGGCGTGGCGCGACACCGAGCGGCTCGCGATCGGCGGCGGCTTTCGAGCAAGCCGCGTCGGCGAGATGGTGATCGGCCGCACCGCCGTCATCCTCAAGGCGGACGAGGTCAAGATCGACATCAAGCCGATCCACAATGATCCTGATCAAGCAGGGCTGATCGGCTCGGTGCACCTCGCTCCGGCCTGGATGTTCAAAGCCTATGATTCGCTCCTCGCCGTCGACATCGGCGGCACCAACATCCGCGCCGGCGTGGTTCAGCTCAACTTCAAGAAAGCGACCGATCTATCCAAGGCCAAAGTCTGGAAATTCGCGCTTTGGCGCCACGGCGACGAGGAAGACGTCAAGCGCGAGCACGCCATCGACAACCTCGTGGACATGCTCAAGGGCCTGATCGCCGCGGCCAAAAAGAAAGGGCTGAAGGTTGCGCCCTTCATTGGCATTGGCTGCCCGGGAATCATCGAAGAAGACGGTTCGATCGACCGCGGCGCGCAAAACCTCCCCGGCAACTGGGAAAGCAGCAATTTCAACCTGCCGGCAGTCCTGCATCAGGAAATCCCGCGCATCGGCGAGGAAGAAACCGCGATCGTCATGCACAATGACGCGGTCGTTCAGGGCTTGAGCGAGCTGCCCTTCATGCGCGACGTGGCGCAATGGGGCATTCTCACCATCGGCACCGGTCTCGGCACTGCTTGTTTCGCCAACCGAAACAACGACAAATAAAGCTATCCGGCCGCCCGCTGCTGGCCGAAAATTGATGGCGGCGGTCCATTGACGTCTGGCGCACGCCTGCGACAATCGGCCAAAAGGACGCCCATGGCCGGCCGCTCCTGCGACGTACATATCCGAGTCAACGGCGAGGAGGTGCACGCCCGCGTCGAGGCGCGCATGACCCTGGTCGATTTCTTGCGCGACGAACTCGGCCTGACCGGAACCCATATCGGCTGCGAGCAGGGCGTGTGCGGGGCGTGCACGGTGCTGATCGACGAGGAGGTCGTGCGCGGTTGCCTCACACTGGCGGTGCAATGCGACGGCGCCGCGGTGCAAACCATCGAGGGCATGTCCGATTCCGGCATCATCGCCGATCTTCAGATGGCATTCCAACTGCGCAATGCGCTGCAATGCGGATTCTGTACGCCCGGCATGCTGATCGGAGCCCAGGACCTGTTGGGACGCGGCGGCCTCCCTAGCCGCGACACAATCCGCGAGCATCTTTCAGGGAATTATTGTCGCTGTACCGGCTATCAGGCCATCGTCGACGCGATCGAATCGCATCGCCCAAACGCGGGCGGGAAAGGCAGCCACACAATGAACGAACACGCACAACCGCTGACGCTCTCGGAGCGCGCCGACGAGATCGAAGAACATCTGATGAGCGAGCTCAACGCGAAGATCGCCACCAAATCGGTGCTGTTCGGCTTGGCCGACGGCAAGGTGGAGATGGCGAATGGGCCGGCGCTGAAAGCCGCCAATCCCGACAAATATTTCCTGATGGGCGCGGACCCGCGGCTGCCGAAAATGCCGGCCAAGCCGACGCTGGTTGATTTTTTCCATGCCCGCTTCGCCTCGATCAATCACCTGTTGCAGAGCGCCACGCACGCTTTGAAAGGCGGCCAAAGCGAAAAGGTCGTACTGGCGTGCCTGCTGCACGACATCGGCGTCGCCGGCTTCATCCGCTGCGACCACGGTTATTGGGGCGCACAGATGATCGAGCCCTATGTTGACGAAGAGGTGAGCTGGGCGGTACGCATGCACCAGGCGCTGCGGTTTTTTCCCGATCCGTCGGTCGGATACGAGTATCCCGAAATGTACATCAAAAATTTCGGTGCCGACTATAAGCCGGAGCCGTACATCGTTGCCGAATACGAGCGGGCGCGAAACCACAAGTGGTACATGACGTCGCGGCTCATCACGGTAAACGACATCTATTCGTTCGATCCCGACGCCAAAGTCGATCTCGGCGATTTCGTCGACATCATCGGCCGCAACTTCAAGCAGCCGAAAGAGGGCCTCGGCTTCGACAACACCCCGGCCTCGCACATGTGGCGCACCCTGATGTGGCCGACGCGGTTTTTGTAGTCGTCATTCCGGGGCGCGGGCTTTAGCCCGCGAGCCCGGAATCCATAACCACAGGTCAGCGAATATGGATTCCGGGCTCCTCGCTGCGCTCCGCCCTGGAACGACGACGTGAGGTCATGAAAGTCGCCGCCGACCAGCCCTCCGGCCTCAGCGCGCTCGACCGGCCGAACTCCTATATCGGCCGCTCGGTGCCGCGGCCGAATTTGGCGCGGCTCACCCAAGGCCGCGGCCAATATGTCAGCGACGTGGTGCTGCCGCGCATGGTGCATGTCGCTTTCGTGCGCTCGCCGCATGCGCACGCGCGCATCAAGAGCATCGAGAGCACTGCGGCAAAGAAGGCGGCGGGCGTCGTTGCCGTCGTTACCGGCGCCGAGCTTGCCGAAGTGATCACGCCGTGGGTCGGCGTACTGACGCATCTGAAGGGCATCAAGTCGGCGCCGCAACACGCCATCGCGGTCGAGCGCGCCTGCTGGCAGGGCGAGGCGGTCTGTGCGGTCGTCGCCAAGACGCGCGCCGAAGCGGAAGACGCCTGCGCGCTCGTCGCTGTCGATTATGAGGCGCTCGCGAGCGTAACCGACGCGGAAACGGCGCTCGATAAAGCGACGCCGGTGATCCATCCGGAGCTTGGCGACAATCTCACTTTCGAGCGCACGCTGAACGCCGGCGATGCCGACCGGGGTTTCCGCGAAGCCGACGCGGTGGTCGTCACCACGTTCGTGTTCGGCCGCCATACCGGCGTCACCAACGAGGCGCGCGCCGTCGTCGCCGACTGGAATCCGGGCGAGCAGCGCCTGACGGTCTATCAAGGCACGCAGGCGCCGCACATGACGCAGAACCTGTTTGCCAAGCATCTCGGATTGGAGGAGCACCAGGTGCGCGTGCTCACCAAGGACGTCGGCGGCTCGTTCGGCATCAAGGTGCACATCTATGCCGACGAGATGGCGGCGGCGGCGCTGTCAAAACTGCTGCGACGGCCGGTGAAGTTCGTTGCCGACCGCTTCGAGAGCTTCGTCACCGACATTCACGCCCGCGATCATCGCGTCAAGGCGAAGATCGGCGTGAAGAATGACGGCACGATCACCGCTTTCGAGATCGACGATTTGACCGGCATCGGTCCCTATTCGGTCTATCCGCGCACCAGCGGCATCGAGGCGAACCAGGTGGTCAATTTGGTCGGCGGGCCGTACACCTGTCCGAATTATCGCGCCCGCGCCCGCGTCGTCTTTCAAAACAAGAACGTCATGTGCCAATACCGCGCCGTCGGGCATCCGATCGCGACGGCGGTGACGGAGGGCCTGGTCGAGCTTGCCGCGGCAAGGATCGGCATGGATCCGGTCGAATTGCGGCGGCGCAACCTCTTTGCCGACAATTCCTATCCGGCGGTCAGCGCCGCCGGCCTCAAATTCGAAGGCCTGTCGCACCACGCCTCGCTCGACAAGATTTTGCACATGATGGATTACGCGGCGCTGCGCGCCGACCAGGCGCGCTTGCGCGACCGCGGCATCCACCGCGGCATCGGCTTTGCGTCGTTTATCGAAGTGACCAATCCCTCGGCAGCTTTCTACGGCGTCGGCGGCGCGCGCATTTCATCGCAGGACGGCGCGACGGTGCGGCTCGACGCCTCGGGTGCGGTGTTCTGCCACTCCGGCGTCACCGAGCAGGGGCAGGGCGCCGAGTCGGTGCTCGCACAATGCGTCGCGACCGCGTTCGGCGTGCCGATCGAGCGCGTGCGCGTCGTCACCGGCGACACCGACAATGTGCCCTATGGCGGCGGCACGTGGGCGTCGCGCGCCGCCGGCATCGGCGGCGAGGCCGCGTGGCAGGCCGGCAAGGCGTTGCGCGGCAACGTGCTCGCGGCGGCGGCTTCGATTCTTCAGGCTGATCCGAAGGCGCTCGATATCCGCGCCGGCATTGTGGTCGATGCCGACAGCGGGCGCGAGCGCCTGCCGCTCGATGAAGTGGCGCGCATCGTCTATTTCCGTCCCGACACGTTGCCGCCGGGCTTCCAGGCCGAGTTTCTGGTGACGCGTCATTATGTGCCGCGCGGCTGGCCGTTCGCCTTCACCAATGGCGTGCAGGCCTCCTATCTCGACGTCGATATCAGGACCGGCGGGGTGACGTTACTCAAGCACTGGTGCGTCGAGGATTGCGGCACCGTGATCAACCCGCAACTCGTCGACGAGCAGATCCGCGGCGGCATCGTGCAAGGCATCGGCGCCGCGTTGTTCGAGCACTGCCTCTATGACGACGCCGGCCAGCTCCTCAACGGCACCATGATGGACTACCTGGTGCCGATGGCGGCCGAGATGCCCGACATCGATATCGGCCATGTGGTGACGCCGACCGCGGATTCCGAGCTCGGCGCCAAGGGGGCGGGCGAAGCCGGCACCGCCGGCGCGCCAGCCTGCGTCATGAACGCGGTCAACGACGCGCTGCGCCCGCTCGGCGCCGCGCCGATCACAACAATGCCGATCACGCCGGAGCGGGTCATGGACGCGCTGCGGCGGGTTGGCACTGGGCTCAAGGCCTCTAATTATTGACCTGATAAACCTGGTTTTAGTGCTGATTTGACATGCTATATAAGGTCAAGAGCTTACCATGGCCAAGTCGTCCCTCGCGAACAAAGCCCTTCCAGGCCCGGCAGCCCGGTCGGTCCAGCTTCTTGCCCGCGATATCGCGACGGCGCGGATGCGACGGCGCATTCCGCAACGACTCCTGGCACAACGGATGTTGGTGAGCCTCGACACCGTCCAGCGTTTGGAGCGCGGCGACGCTGGCGTCAGCCTTGGGGTTGTCGCGACGGCCCTGTGGTCGCTCGGACTTATCGACCGCCTCGCGGCGCTCGCCTCCCCGGACCATGACTCGGTCGGGAAAAGCGATGAGCTGAGACGGCTTCCCAAGCGAGCCCGCGCGCCCCGCGTACCGAAGGCCGATCTCGACTTCTAGCGAAGGAACGCCCGGTGCGCACGCGGACTACATTTGTCTACTTGCACCTCGCTGAGGGGCCGATCCCTGCTGGTCGCCTGGACATGATCGAGGACGGCCGCAACAGTTATGCAACATTTCAATATGGCGCTCGCTACCTTCGCCGGCCCGACCGCGTGCCGGTCGATCCAGCGGCGCTCGCTCTCCCTGAACCTGATGCTGCCCCACAGTTATTCCGAACGGCACAGGACTTCGACCTATTCAACGGCATTCGGGATGCCGCCCCAGATGGTTGGGGCCAGAGACGCATGCGAACGACATGGAACGGCGCCGGACAGCGGTAGCGTTCTAGCAGCCGTTTCAGGCTGGCATCCCCGGCATAAGGAAATTTCGGTTTCGGCATCGAGTGCGGCTCCGAATGTGGTCGCTCAACTGGTCGAACGGTTCAATCGCCTTGACGGCGGCAAGGGGACCCTGGCCCCGCAATGTATCGAGATAATCCTCAGCCGATTTCGGTGGATTTTTCAATCGCAGGCATACCCAGCCAGTCGAAAATTGCGTGTGTGTTCGGTCACTCTTATTGCGACAATCTCCTTGACTTGCGTCCCGATTTCAGTTACAAACTGCGCGAAATTCTGCTCGGCAAGGACAGGGGGCCCGGACGCATGCCTGACCGCGGAACGACGACGGTGCCTGCGGGCGGATTGCATCCCGCTCCCGGTCGGCTCGGGCAAATCGGCGCCGCGAGAACGAGATTGTTTGTCCTGCGCAAGGCGGCGGCGGAAGACGTTTACGCGCGCTGCGGAAAAAGTTTCAGCGCGTTGTCGCGTGCGATCAAGGCGAGCGCATCCGGCGCGAGAAAACCCGGCGCGGTGAAGTCGGCGACCTCTTCCGTCACCACGCGCTCATTGCAGAACGGCCAGTCGCTGCCGAATACAATGCGCTCCTTCGCCGCGATGCGCGACAAAGCTGCCATCGGCTGCGGGCCGGAGGCCAGCGCGTTGTCGTACCAGAATGTTTTCAAGCCGGCGAAAATCTCGGCGCGCGACCTTTGCCGGAGCCGCGCATCGATCATCGGCGCGACCGAGAGCCGCCAGGCGATATAGGGCAGGGCGCCGCCGCCATGGGAGAGGATGAAACGGATGTGGGGAAGACGTTCGAGCGCGCCGGAGAACAAGAGATTGACGGCCGCGCGCGTCGTGTCGAAAACGTATTCGATCATGAAGGCCGGCCACGGCAGCGTCAGCGATTGGCTTGATGGGTGGAGGCCCGGATGGATGTGGACGACCGTATGGTTGGCATCGAGATAGCGCAGCAGCGGATCGAACCAGGGATCGCCGAGAAATTTCTCGCCATAACTCGCGAACAGCGAAATTCCATCGAAGCGCAGGGTTTCAAGGCAATAGCGCACCTCCGCGACGGCGGCGTCGATACCGTGCATCGGCACCAGGCCGAAACAGCCGAGCCGCGTCGGATGTTGCGCGATCAATTCGGCGGCATAGTCGTTGCAGCGGCGCGCGAAATCGGCGGCTTTATCGCCCGGCAAGAAGCCGACGCCGGGCTGAGCGATCGAGGCGATCGCAAGCGCGATGCCGTGCCTGTCCATGAGGTCGAGCGCAAGCTGCGGCGACCAATCCGGATAGCGGCCGATGGCCGGCCCCTTGCCCGCCTCATAAACCGCATCGCGATAGAATTGCGGAATGAGGTGCAGGTGCACATCGATTTTGTCGGCTGCCGCTGTGCCGGCCATGCTGCCTCACTCTCGCGAATGAATGACGCTTATACCAAGCTCATTTAATGTTGACCGTCATCCTGATAATGTTGAGCGTCATCCTTGTAAGGATGTCCGCTCCGGTGCCGGGACCGCCCTTCGAGGCTCCCCCCGATCAAGTCGGGGGTCGCGCCTCACGGTGACGGAAGAGAGTCATCAACATTGATGTCTTGTATGAGTAGCGCATGCGGCTCCGGACGGGCAATCTGGCTCCGTTCGGCTCCCGCCCGAGCGCGCGGTGCGCGGTCGCCTTCTCACCGCTGGCGCGAGGCAAAAGACGGCTGCTCTTGTCGGCGTTCCATGACCTCCTACAATGAGGGCTCGGGAGAGAAACCGGAATGAACAATTGGAAAGACCGGCAAGTCCTTATCGTCGGCGGTGGCATCGGCGGCCTGGCGGCGGCCGTGGCTTTGGCGCGCCGGGGGATTGCCTCGCAGGTCATCGAGCAAGCGCCGGAGTTCAAGGAAATCGGCGCCGGCATCCAGCTTGGGCCCAACGTGTTCTGGATGTTCGAAGCGCTCGGCCTCATCGAGCCGATCAGCGCGCTCGCGGTGTTTCCCAACAACCTCATCATGATGGATTCGGTCACCGGCGAGGAAGTCACGCGCATCCCGCTCGGCGCTGCTTTTCGGAAAAAATTCCATCACCCTTACGCGTTGATCCATCGCGCCGACCTGCACAAGGTGCTGCTCGAAGCGTGCCGGAATTCCAGTCTCATTCGCCTCGATGCCTCGGAGAAGGTGGTCAAGGTCGACGACACGGGCGACGGCATCGTGGCGCAAACCGAGAGCGGAAAAGACTATCGCGGCGCGGCCTTGATCGGCGCCGACGGCTTGTGGTCGACCATCCGGGAGATGCTGGTCGGCGACGGCAAGCCCAACGTCGCCGGCCACATTACCTATCGGGCCGTGCTGCCGACGACGGAGATGCCGGAACAATACCGCTGGCGCGACATGGTGCTGTGGGCGGGCGAGAAGGTGCATCTGGTGCACTATCCGCTGCGCACCGGCGAATTGTTCAATCTCGTCGCCGTGTTTCATTCGAACCGCTACGAGGAGGGCTGGGACAGCTACGGCGATCCGGCCGAACTGACCGAGCGGTTTGCCAAAACCTGCGAGCCGGTGCGCACGCTGCTCAATAAGATCGAAAGCTGGCGCATGTGGGTGTTGTGCGACCGGCCGCCGATCAAGGAGTGGAGCCGCGGCCGCCTCACGCTACTGGGCGACGCCGCGCACCCGATGCTGCAATACCTGGCGCAGGGCGCCGGCATGTCGATCGAGGATGCGGTGTGCCTCGCCGGCAAGGTGGTCGAGCATGACGGCGACTACCCGGCGGCGTTCCTCGCCTACCAGCAGGCGCGCTACCTGCGCACCGGCCGCGTGCAAATCATGGCGCGCGTCTACGGCGAATTCTATCACGCCGCCGGCGTCGCCAAGGAGTTGCGCAACATGATGCTCGGCTCGCGCACGGCGGCGGACGCCATGGAGGGGATGGAATGGCTTTATGGCAAACAGCCGGAGCTCATGGGCGGTCAGCAGCCCCCTCCAACACGCCGCTGCAAGCCGTAGTGCTTCATCCGCCCCCACTTCGTGGGGGAGGGGGACCGCCCGAAGCTCGCGGAGCGAGCGTAGGGTGGTGGAGGGGGCCTCGGCCGCGACGGCGGCGGCAACGAAGCTCGGTCTCAGCAGCCCCCCTCCACCACGCCGCTGCGCGGCGCGGTCCCCCTCCCCCGCTGTCGCGGGGGCGGATGAAGCGTGGTAGGGAAATTTGGCGATTAGCCGACCAAACGTGGTGACAATAGATGACGAAATTGCCTTCCGACGCGGCAAAGACTGTGAAAGCAAAACCAGTCGGCGCGGCGGCGGCAAGGCCCGCCGTGCACCGCCCGGCGCGCGCGGAGCTCGTTTGGGAGGGCAAGTACGATGCCCAAGGCAGGCGCGCCGCGCCATCGCGCGTGGCGCTGCCGTTCCAGACCGTCGAGACCGTCAACGAATCGGTGCAGGAGCGCCAGCGCAGCCTGCTGTTCGGGCCGGGATTTCGCGAGGAGGCGTGGCGCAACCGGCTGATCTGGGGCGACAAGAAATACGTGCTGCCGTCGCTCTTGGCGGAATTCGCCGGCAAGGTCAACCTCATCTACATCGACCCGCCGTTCGACACCGGCGCGGATTTCTCGTTCACCGCGACGGTGCCGGACGATCCGGACGCGGAAGGCGGTTTGCTAACTTTCACCAAAGAGCCAAGCATAATTGAACACAAGGCCTACCGCGATACATGGGGAAAAGGGTTCGATTCCTACCTCCAATGGTTTTACCAAACTGTCACGTTACTCCATGAACTGCTCAACGAAAATGGGACACTCTACGTACATTTGGATTGGCACGTAGCGCACTACGCTAAGGCAATCCTGGATGAGATTTTCGGCGCTGAGAATTTTATCAACGAAATAATCTGGCGGCGAAAGCAAGCGTCCGCGTGGCTCTCTAATCAATTTGGTGTGACCAACGATACGCTCTATCTATATGTGAAAGGCATGGATTATGTCTTCAATCCCGAATACTCGAAGGATGACGAAAATACCAAGGAGTACATCAAAGAGCGTTTCGTGTATGACGATGGCGATGGACGCAAGTATAGAAAGTCTCCTGTGGTCAATCCTCTTCTTCGACCAAATCTCAGATATGTTTTCCATGGGGTTGAGCCGCCACCAACCGGATGGCTCTACTCGATTGAACGTATGGAGCAACTCTATTCCAAAAATGAATTGGCGATGCCACAGGATAAAAAAGGCAGAATTTACAGAAAGATATATTCCGACACCTATCAGGGGCAGATTATTCAGAATATCTGGATCGACATTCCTATCGTTAACCCCATGGCGAATGAGCGCCTCAACTATCCGACGCAAAAACCCGAAGCGTTGCTTGAGCGTATAATCAAGGCATCTTCGAATGAAAACGATCTCGTGCTGGATTGTTTTTCCGGTAGTGGTACGACGGCGGCAGTCGCAGAAAAATTGAAGCGGCACTGGATTAATTGCGATCTAGGCCGTTTCGCCATTCACACCACGCGCAAGCGGCTGCTCTCGATTCCGAACGTGCGGCCGTTCGTCGTCGAAAATCTGGGCAAGTACGAGCGGCAGATGTGGGCCGGCGCCGAGTTCGGCGGGAGAACGAAACGCAAGCGGCGGAACGCCAGCGCGCCTATGTGGCGTTCATCCTCAAGCTGGCGCAGGCTAGTCCGCTGCAAGGCTACAACTGGCTGCACGGCGTCAAATCCGGCCGCATGGTTCATGTCGGCGCCGTCGACGCGCCGGTCAGTACCGGCGACGTGACGCAGATCGCCGCCGAATTCAAGCGCGCCGTCGGCACCGGCAAGGATGCCCCCAAAACCAACGGCGTCGATGTGCTCGGCTGGGATTTCGCCTTCGAATTGAACGAGGTCGCCAGGCAGCAGGCCGCGGCGGCCAACATCCAGATGCGCTTCCTGCGCATTCCGCGCGACGTGATGGACAAACGCGCCGTCGAGCAGGGCGACATCCACTTCTTCGAGCTGGCGGCGCTGTCGGTCGCGGTCAAGACAAACAAGCGCAGCGTCTTTCTGAAGCTCGAGGATTTCGTCATCCCGCCCGACGATGTGCCGGAAGAGGCGCGCAAGGCGGTCAAGCACTGGTCGCAGTGGATCGATTACTGGGCGGTGGATTGGAACAACAACGGCGACACCTTCCACAACGAATGGCAGACCTACCGCACCCGCAAGGACAAGTCGCTCCAGCTCGAGATCACGCACACCTATGCGGAAGCCGGCGACTTCACCATCGTCGTGAAAGTCATCGACATCCTCGGCAACGACACGACCAAGACCGTGAAAGCGAGAGTAGGGTAGCTGGTTCCTCCCCCCGCTTCGCGGGGAAGGGGGCGTTGGTCCCTGCCATCCTCCCCCGCGTAGCGCAGCGGAGCGGGGGAGGGGGACCGCGCGAAGCGGGGTGGAGGGGGCCTCTGAGTACACGATCATGAGAGCGCCGACGAAAACCATCAGCAAGGCCCGCCAACTCCGCCGCACTCTGTCGGCGCCGGAAGCGCGGTTATGGAGCCGATTGCGTGAGCGCGCGCCGGGAAAGCCGGTGTTTCGTCGTCAGCATCCGATCGGGCCATATGTGCTCGATTTCTATTGCGCGACGGCCCGCCTTGCGCTCGAGATTGATGGTGTGTCTCACGATATGGGGAATTGGCCGCAACGCGATATCCACCGCGACGCTTGGCTTGCGGCACGCGGCGTCACGGTGTTGCGCATTGCCGCGAGCGAGCTTACGCGCAGGATTGATGAGGCGGCCGATGCGATCGTTCGAATGGCGGCGGAGATGCTTTGAGGCCGCGGCCCCCTCCACCGCCTTCGGCGGTCCCCCTCCCCCGCTTCGCGGGGGCGGATGATAGGAATAACGAAAGCAGGTGATATTCATGGCCCGCAAGCGCAAACAGGACGCGGAGCAGCTCGGGCTCCTCGAAGCGCGGGTCGCGACCGCGCCCTGCGTGCCGGGCATCCGCGAGAAGGTCGCCGCCTGGCGCGACGATGGCTGCAAGGGCGTAACCGACACCACGCGCATCCTGTTGAACCACTGGTTTCATACCGACCACCGGCTGCCGGGCGGGCGCAAGTTTGCCTACCATTATTTCCAGCGCGAAGCCGTCGAGACGCTGGTCTATCTGTTCGAGGTCGCCGCGGTGCGGCGGCACAAGAGCCTCATCGAGACCTATGCCACACGCAGCGATCTGCGGCTCCTGCAATACGACGACTTTGCCCGCTACGCCGTGAAGATGGCGACCGGTAGCGGCAAGACAAAGGTCATGTCGCTCGCCATCGCCTGGCAGTTTTTCAATGCAGTGGCGGAGGCGCGCGATGATTTCGCGAAGACGTTTCTGCTGATTGCCCCGAACGTGATCGTGTTCGAGCGCTTGCGGACGGATTTCGAGGGCGGCCGCATTTTCCGCGCCGATCCCATCGTTCCGCCGCAACTGGAGATCTTCTGGCGCGATTTCCAATGCTACATGCGCGGCGAAGGGGAACGGGCAGGGTCGCTCGGTGCGTTGTATCTGACCAACGTGCAGCAGTTCTACGAGCGCAAAAGCAACGGCGACGACGAGCCGGAAGAGCTGACGGCGGTACTGGGGCCGAAACCGTCGGCGCAGACCGCGGGGATCGAGGATTTTGGCAAACGCATCGCCGATCGCGGCGGCCCGGTGGTCGTGCTGAACGACGAGGCGCACCACACGCACGACGAAGAGAGCGAGTGGAACAGGGTTATCCGCGGTCTCCATGCGGAGGTTTCCGGCGGCCTGGCCGCGCAACTCGATTTCACCGCCACGCCGCGCCACAGCAAGGGGCAATTGTTCTCCTGGACCGTCTACGATTACCCCCTCAAGCAGGCCATCATCGATACCGTCGTGAAGCGCCCGCTCAAGGGCATCGCCCAGGGCATTACCGAGCAGCGATCGGACGTAGCGAGCACCCGCTATCAGGCCTATCTCGCGGCCGGCGTGGAGCGATGGAAAGAGTACCGCGAGCAGCTCACGCCGCTGGGCAAGAAACCCGTCCTGTTCGTGATGATGAATGACACCGAAGAAGCCGACGATGTCGGCGATTGGCTGCGGAAGAAATATCCTTCGGAATTTGGCGGCGCGAAGCTGCTGATCATTCACACTGACAAATCGGGCGAGGTCTCGAAAAAGGACCTGGATGTTGCGCGCAAGGCCTCGCGCGAAGTCGATGACGAGAAGAGCCCGATCAATTGCATTGTCAGCGTCATGATGCTGCGCGAGGGCTGGGATGTGCAAGGCGTGACCGTCATCGTCGGCCTCAGACCTTACACCTCAAAAGCGAACATCCTTCCCGAGCAAACCGTCGGGCGCGGTCTGCGCCTCATGTTCCGCGGCGCCACCGGGCTACGTCGAGCGCGTCGATGTGATCGGCAACAAGACATTCATCGAATTTGTCGAGCAGTTGGAACGCGAAGAAGACATCCAACTCGATACCTTCAAGATCGGCGAGAAGGTGAGCATCATCACCATCGCGCCCGATCCCGAAAAGCTGGACAAGGATATCGCGCTGCCGGTTCTGAGCCCCATTCTTACCCGCAAGAAGTCGCTGGCGGAGGAAATTGCCGGGCTCGACGTCAGCGCCTTCGCATGTCCCGTGCTGCCGCGCAAACAGGACGACGCCGCGGCCAAGACATTCCGCTACGAAGGCTACGACATCATCACGCTGCAAAAGCTGGTCGAGCGCGACTACACCATTCCGGAGCCGCAGACCGCCGAGGAGGTCATCGGCTACTACGCGCGGCGCATCGCGCAGGATGTGAAACTGCCGTCACAGTTTTCGGCACTGGCGCCGAAGGTGAGAGAATTTCTCGAAACCAAGGCTTTCGGCGGACCGGTGGCGTTGAACGAACCGGCGATGATCAAGGCGATCGGCAGTAACGTGGCGCAGTACGTCACCGTCAAAAGCTTCGTTGAGGCGCTGCGGAAGATAGTCATATCGGAATTGCAGCCCCAGCTTCTCAACGCCGGACGCCTGTTGTCCGAGACGCCGCCGTTTCCGTGGTCGCGCCCCACCCTGGCCGCCGACAAATCGGTTTTTAATCTTGTTCCTTGCGACAATGAATTCGAAAAGGAATTTGCGCGATTTTTGCAGAAGGCAGACGACGTTGATCGGTTCGCCAAGCTGCCGGAGCAATTCGGCTTTGCTATCGAGTATACCGACAGCGTGAGTAACTTGCGGTACTACGAACCCGATTTCGTCGTGCGGGCAAAGGACGGCACACACTACATTGCCGAGACCAAGGGCTTGGAGGATGTCAATGTCGCGAATAAGGATCGCGCCGCGCATTTGTGGTGCGAGAACACGACACAGCTTACCGGCAAGCCGTGGGCGTATGTGAAAATATTGCAAACAGCGTACAAGCAGCTTCAGCCGACCCAATTTGAGGACTTGCTGGTCCTCGAGCAGAAAAAGCTCCCATGAACGTCGGCGTGCAAGCGTGGAGGTTGCGCCCCCCATCGCGCTAAGCGATCGGCCGACAGTCCGGGCGGTTGCGCGGCACCGAATGACCAAGCACCCGGCGCTCATCGGCGAGCGGTGGCGGATAAAGCTCAATCCCTGGCCCGATGAAAATCCGGCAGCGGCGGCGGGCCCCAGATGCTGGTCTTGCCGCCCTCCCAGGTCTTCGGCCGTTGCGGCGTATCCTGATGCCACGGCCGCGGCTCGAAATAGCCGAGTTCCTCGTCCACCATCTGGTCGAGTTCGCAGAAAAATTCGATGACCTGATCGTCGGGATTGCGGTGATAGGTGGCGATGTTGTGCCCGGGTCCGTGGCGCAGCGGCCCCCAGATGATCGGGATTTTCCGCTGCCCGAACAGGTCGCAGGAATTCTGCAGGTGGATGAAATCCTTCAACTCGAAGGCCATGTGATGCATCTTGCTGGCGCCATTGCTGCCGCGGATGAAATTCACTGTGTGATGATCGGAATTGCAGCGCATGAAGACGAAGAAATCGTCGATCCAGTCGGAAACCCGGAAACCCAGCACCTTCTGGTAGAAATCCGCGGTCTTCTGCGGGTCGTCGACCACCCAGGCGATGTGGCCGAGCTTCAACGGTCCGACACCGTGAAATTGCAGGTGCCTGCCGAGATAGCTCCATTCCTTGAACAGCGCGATCGTGGTGCCCTTGTTGTCCTTGAACGTCAGCACCGGCCCGACGCCGGGCGTCGAATTATTGCGCAGCTCGCTCTTGATGCCGTCCTTTTCGAGCTCGCGCGCCAGCGCGCCGAAATCGGATTGGGGCGCCACTTCGAACGACAGCGTAATGCAGCGTTCGGCGTCGCCTTTGTCGAGCTGGATGGCCAAAAGGCCGACCTGGGTGACAAGGAAGGCGCGGTCCTTCTCGCGTTCGGCCAGCACCAGGCCCATCACCTCGGTGTAATAGTCGATCATCTTCTGCAGGTCTGGCGTCTCGAAGGTGGCGTGTCCGATGCGTCTGGGCTTGATCATGCTTTTCTCCAGCCTGCTGCGTTAACCTGCTGCGTTCCTTGCGATCCGAAGCGGAATCAATCACCACGACCGCTGCAACTCAAGACCGCAATCTAACACGCTGCATCGGATCGCGTATGCAGGGCGGTCTTGCCAATTGCGCTGGATCGCGGTTTGGTCGCCGGCGAGATTGCATCAGGGAGTTTACGCCTATGGCTGGGGCTAAATCGGCGGGCTACAGGCTTGCGACTTATCAATCGAGCGAGGGCCCGCGCGCCGGTCTCATCATCGGCGAGGAGGTGTTCGACGCCGCCAAGGCCACCGGCAAGGCGGCTTACGCGACGGTTATCGGCATCCTCGCCGACTGGAAGGCGGCGGAAGGCGCGCTGAAGCAGGCTGCCGCCGGCGCGGCGAAGAGCCGAGGCAAGCGCCAGCCGCTCGCCAAGACCAAATTGCTCGCCCCAGTCCGCTTTCCCTCGGCGATCTATTGCGCCGGCGCGAACTATGCCGACCACGCCGCCGAAATGGCGGCACGGGAGAACCGGCCGCCGCCGCCCGATCCGCACACCCAGGGCCTCAAGGCCTGGCATTTTCTGAAGGCCGCGCGCTCGATCGCCGATCCGGGGGCGGCGGTCAAAATCTCCGGTTATGCCGACAATATGGACTGGGAGGTGGAACTCGCGGCCGTCATCGGACGTCCCGCCAAGGACGTGCCGCAGGCCAAGGCGCTGTCCTACGTCGCCGGCTATACGATTGCCAACGACCTTTCCGCGCGCGACCGCGGCCGCCGGCCCAATGTCCCCGACGCTTCGCCGTTCAAGCACGACTGGACCAAGCACAAGACCTTCGAGGGCTCCTGTCCGCTCGGGCCGTGGATCGTGCCGGCGAGCGACATCGGCAACCCGCAAAAGCTCGGGCTCAAGCTATGGGTCAATGGCGTCCTCAAGCAGGATTCCAACACCAGCGACATGATCTTCACGCTGGCCGAGCAGATCGAGCAGCTTTCCGCCGGCATGACGCTCCATCCTGGCGACCTCATCCTCACCGGCACCCCGGCGGGCGTCGGCGCCGGCCGCGGCGAATTCCTCAAGGCCGGCGACGTGGTGAAGCTTTGGGTCGAGAACATCGGCGAGCTCAGCAACCGGATGGCGTAGGGGCCTGCACCACCTATACCATTCCCCCGTAAGCGGTTCCGGGCTCTGGCGGTTTGGGCGCCATTGGCGTATATATGGCGATACCAGCAGGACTGATTACGGTCGCTGAAACTCCTCTCTTCGTGCGCCAAGCCGAGGACGTTTGGAGCGACGCGGAGCGCCAAGAGTTCGTAAGTTACATCGCGCGCAATCCTGAATCCGCCGATGTGATCCCTGAGACTGGTGGGGGTGCGCAAAGTGCGCTGGAGCAGGGCAGCGGCCGGCAAGCGGGGAGGCGCGAGAGTGATCTATTTCTACGCCGACGCAGGTCGGCCGCTGTATCTGCTTATGGTGTATGCGAAGGCGCGGAAGGAAAATTTGTCGGCCGAAGAGAAGCGCACGGTGCGCAACCTGGCTGTGGTCCTGAAAGGTGGATCGCGGCGAAAGATTTGAGCCGAAAACTGGACGACCCTCATGAGCAAGTTCGGTGACGAATTGATCGAAAGCCTAAGGCAGGCGGCGACGCACGCCCGCGGCCGGAAGGTGCCGGGCCTGCGGGTGACAACGGTCAAGGTCCCCAACGTGAAGGCTATCCGCCGGGCACTGCGGATGTCGCAGCACCGTTTTGCGATCGTGTACCGGATACCACTCGCAACGCTCAAGAATTGGGAGCAGGGGCGGCGGTACCCCGACGCACCCGCTGCGGCTTACCTCCGTGCCATTCAGCGCCGGCCCAAGGAGGTCATGGAAGCAGTGGCCTGACGAGCAAGGCCCAGGTCCGTAGGGAGATCGGCAGCCGCCGGACGGTCTCGCGCTGGCTTCGCCCCCCAGCGGCATGGCTGGATGTCCAGGCATGTCCCCTCCGATGGGCTTAAAGCCTCCCCAACACATTTCCCTTGTCCAAATGTAGAATGGGACTAGAAATTTCGGAGCGCCGAACTGCGGTCGCGCATGGTCCTGGTTTGTGCTAAAAGCATGGCTGCGAGGTTGAAGCCAGTCCGGGCGCCGAATGCCCGCACCGGCAGAATTAATAAGGAATCAAATCGTCCCGAAGGGCGAGACCGCAGGGCGAAACGCGAGGGTCGAACGCAGATGGCGGAAAAATTCGTCGCAAAACTTTCGGAATTCAACGACGGCGAACGCCGGATCGTCTTCGTCGGCGACAACGAGATCGGCGTGTTCCGGCATGAGGGCGAATTCTACGCCTACAGCAATTTCTGCCTGCATCAGGGCGGCCCGGCCTGCGAAGGCCTGACCATCGCCAAGGTCGAGGAGCGGCTGCGGCCGGACAAGACCTCGATGGGCCTGTTCTTCTCGGAAGACGAAATGCACTTCGTCTGCCCCTGGCACGGCATGGAATACGACATGCGTACCGGCGAGTGCGTCAGCGACCGCAAGATGAAGCTGAAGAAGTACAAGATCCTGCAAAAGGGAGACGAGGTTTATGTCGTCGCCTAAGCGCGCGGCAAAGATCGTTGCGAAGACGGCGGTGAAACCGGTCCGCCGCCCGGCCGTGGCGCGGCCAGCGGCAAAGCCGACCGTCAAGGTCGTGGACGGCGCCTCGGCTGAGGCGACCCGCCTTGCCGGCGTGCTCGAGCGCAGCATCGTCGATGGCAAGCTCGACTTGGTCACCGCCGAGGCGCTGCAAAAGCTGATGGCCGCCGCTTGCCGGGTCTACGCGGCGCGCACCGAGGCCGGCGAGCAATTCATGCCGGTGCCGAAAAATTCGATCACCGCCACCGATGTCATGGTCACGGCGAGCGGACTGTTACGAGCCACCGATCTCGCGGTTTTCGAGCTCGGCATGTGGCAGAGTTGGACGGGCCGTTAAACCCGTTGATTGAGAACTTGGGTCGATTCAAAGATTGGGTCAATCCAAAGACAGGAACGTCAGGAGAAACGCTATGGATCTCATTGCTGATCGCGGCCGCCGCGTAACGGTCGAGGAACTCAACACCAGCCGCTTGCTGGCGCATGCGCGCAAGCAGGCGCACCAGCGCAACTTCGACGACATGGTGATCGTCGATGTCGACGCCCACCACTACGAGAACGAGAGCTACGACGAATTCCTGCCGTTCATGGAAAACGATGTGCTGCGCCAGCTCACCATGTCGGGCCGCAAGAGGAATTGAGGGGCATCACTCCGACCCAGGTCGGCTATCAGGACATGGGCGGCCGCGTCACCCGTTACCCGATGCGCGGCTCGGAGAAGACCGATCATCAGACCGGCGCCGAGCGCGACATCCAGCTCGGCCATCGCTGGATGGACGCGATGAGCGTCGATTATTCCTGCCTGTTCCCGACCGGCATGCTCAATATCGGCCTGCATCCGCAGAAGGAAATGGAGGTCGAGCTGTGCTGGGCCTACAACCGCTGGCTCACCGAGAAGATCATGCCGGAAGGGGACCGCCGCTTCTTCTCGATGCTGTGCCTGCCGTTCAGTGATCCCGAGGCGGCGCTGCGGCACGTCGAGACGTTCGGCGACAGAAAGCATGTCGGCGGCTTCATGGTGACCACCGTGCGTTCGAACATGGGCGTGCATGACAACGCTTATATGAAGGTCTACCGGGCGATCGAGGAACGCGGCCTGGTATTGTCATTCCACTCCGGCCCGAACTGGGGCGAGCCGATCTACAAGAGCTGCAACCGCTTCCTATCGGCGCATGCGCTCGGCTTCACTTGGTACAACGTCGTGCATTGCACCAATTGGGTGATCAACGGCATGGGCGAGCGCTTCCCGAAACTGCCGGTGATCTGGATCGAATCCGGCCTGGCCTGGGTGCCGTTCCTGATGCAGCGGCTCGACCACGAATACATGCTGCGGCCGTCGGAAGCGCCGCTGCTCAAGAAGAAGCCGTCGGACTATATGCGCGACATGTACTACTCGTCGCAGCCAATGGAGATCCAGGATTACGGCGCGATGGAAGTCACCTTCCGCATGATGAATGCGGAAACCCAGTTGCTCTATTCCTCCGACTACCCGCATTGGGACTTCGACCTGCCGTCGACCATCTCGGACCTGCCGTTCCTGTCGGAGAAGGCCAAGCACAACATCCTCGGCGGCACGGCGGCGCGCCTGTTCAAGCTGCCGCCGCGCAACGAGAAGCAGAAAGAGAACCTCAAGCGCTTCGGCAATCTCTCCGCCGCAGCCTGATCTCGGCGCTCGCTGCATGTTGTGGAATGCTGATGCCCGGCCGAGTGCCGGGCATCTTTTATCCTCCCCCGCTTCGCAGGGGCGGGTGATGTTCATCTCCGCTGTTCTCTGCTGTCTCGCCGCCGCGCCCGCAGACGCCCAGGATGCGGCCGCCGATTTCTTCCGCGGCAAGCAGATCGACATCATCGTCGGCTCCTCGGCGGGCGGCGGCTACGACACCTATGCGCGGCTGATCGCGCGCTATTTCGGCAGCCACATTCGCGGCAATCCCAGCGTCGTCGTGCAGAACATGCCGGGTGCGGGCAGCGCCAAATCGGTCGGCTATGTCGCTTCGGTGGCGCCCAAAGACGGCACCGCGATCGCGGCATTCTATCCACCGGTCATTCTCGCGCCGCTGCTCGAAGGCCTGACCGGCCAGTTCGATCCGATCAGACTCAATTATCTCGGCAGCGCCAACAGCGACACGTATCTTTGCTTCTTGCGCAGTGACGCGCCGGCCAAGACGTTCGCCGACACCTTCACTCACGAGGTCATCCTCGGCGCCAGCGCCGAAGGCGGCACGACCCGCGATCTGCCGGCGATGCTGAACAATCTCGTCGGCACGAAATTCCGCGTTGTCACCGGCTATGCCGGGAGCAAGGAGATCACGCTGGCAGTCGAGCGCAACGAGGTCAACGGCGCCTGCGGCATCGGCTGGACCGGATTGCCGACAATGCATCCGGACTGGTTCGAGAAAAAACTCATCCGCATCATCGTGCAGTTGAGCATGACGGGTCATCCCGATCTCAACAAGATGGGCGTGCCGCTCGCCGCCGAATTCGCCAAGAGCGAAGACGACCGCAAGGTGATGGATCTCGTCTTCAGCCAGGGCACCTACGGCCGGCCCTTCGTCATGCCGCCCGGCGTGCCGCCGGAGCGCGTCGCAGTCTTGCGCAAGGCGTTTACGGATACACTGCACGACCCGGCGCTGCGCGCCGATGCGCAGAAAGCGCAGCTCGATATCGATGCGATGTCAGGAGACGACTTGCAGGCACTGGTGACGAAGCTCTACGCGTTGCCTGCGAGCATCGTTGCGCGCGCCAAGCAGGCGTTGATCTACAAGCCGCCGGGTTGAGGGTCCGGCAAGCGACCGCCCAACGAATTGTGCGCAAAGCGGTCGCCGATTGCGCAATGACGGCATAAGGAACTTTTGGCCCTGTTCGATCGTCTCATTGTTTTTTAGCGTTCTCAATACTTTACGCGGTATTTGTGCGCCGCACAAAATGCTGGCTTTTCGGGGTTGGACACGGTAAGCCAATCGTTTCCACAACAATAACGGGACGTCCAGCATGAAGATTGTAATAGCCGTATGCCTACTCGTAGCTCTTTCCGCCACCGCGGCGAACGCGATTGATCTCGCCGCGCTTGCGCCGTGCAAGCCGGCCGCCGCCAGACTTTGCGATCGTTCCGGCGGCATGACTATGAGCAACCTGATGCAATGCGGGGCAACACTCGCCGCCCATAGCTGGCGGCTGGGCAACGGCTGCCGCGCAGTGCTCAAAAAGTACGGGCAACTGTAATCAGCCGGCCGGCTCACGCCGGCATACATTCCTAATCGACTTTGTCGCCCCGGTGCTCAGCGCCGGGGTTTGTCATTTTCAGCGCCGAGCCGCGGTGATTGGTCGAATGACTTGCTCTATGATCGCCGAAACCAAGTTGGGAGGGCAGCATGAGCGGCGACATGCACGAGGTTTACGCAATCCGCTACGGCCATCACGCGCGCCGCTCGCCGGCGAATTTCATCGACGGCGACTTGCACGACATCCTGCAGCCGCTCGATTTCTTCGTCTGGGCGATCGTGGGGCCTTCCGGCGCCATCGTCGTCGATACTGGTTTCGACGAAGCGATGGGCCGGCGCCGCCAGCGCGAAATGATCAAGCCGGTGCGCGACGGCCTTGCCGCGCTCGGCATCGCGCCCGAGGCGGTCAATAACGTCATCATCAGCCATCTGCACTACGATCACTGTGGCAATCACGATCTGTTTCCGCAGGCGCACTATCACCTGCAGGATCGCGAAATGGCATATGCCACCGGCCGCTGCATGTGCCATCAGGCACTGCGGCTGCCGTTCGAGGTCGAGGATGTCGTCGCCATGGTGCGCAAGGTCTTCACCGGGCGTGCCGCTTTCCATGATGGCGAGAGTGAAGTGGTTCCCGGCGTCACCGTGCACCACATCGGCGGCCACTCGAAGGGCCTCCAATCAGTGCGGGTGAAAACCCGGCTCGGTTATGTGGTGCTCGCCGCCGACGCCACCCATCTTTACGCCCATATCGACGGCGGCCGAGTTTTTCCGCTCGTCTATAATGTTCACGAAGTACTCGAGGGCTATGACACGCTGAAAAAGCTCGCGTCGTCGCCGCGCCATGTCGTGCCCGGCCATGACCCGCAGGTGCTCGCGCGTTATCCGGCGGCAAAGCCCGGCCTCGAAGGTTGGATCGTACGACTCGATGCCGAGCCGCAGGATTTGAGGCAAACGTGACCTCGCCCGGATGTGTCGCGCGGCGCGGCGCGGCGATCGAGATATCGCACCTCTCCAAGCGATATGGCGACGGCCCCGGCGCCCTCGTTGCGCTCGACGACATCAATCTGCGCGTCGGGGCGGGCGAGTTTCTGTGCATTGTCGGACCGAGCGGCTGTGGGAAGTCGACGCTGCTCCGCATTCTCGCCGGGCTTAATACGCAGTCGAGCGGCGGAATAACAGTCGAGGCCGGCGGCTGGGCGGTACAGAACGCGATGGTGTTTCAGGAAAACGGCTTGTTCCCCTGGATGAACGTCGCGACGAATGTTGGCTTCGGCCTGTTCACGCGCGGCGTGCCGGCGGCCGAACGCGCCGCTCGCATCGAGGCCGCGCTGAAGCTCGTCGGCCTGACAAAATTCCGCGACCACTTTCCGCATCAGCTCTCCGGCGGCATGCGTCAACGCGGCGCCATCGCCCGCGCCTTCGTCACCGATCCGGCGATGCTGCTGATGGACGAGCCGTTCGCCGCGCTTGACGCGCAAAACCGTGTCATCCTCCAGGCCGAGCTGGTGCGCATCTGGGAGGAGACGGGAAAGACCGTCGTCTACGTCACCCACTCGATCGAGGAAGCGCTGCTGCTGGGCGACCGCACGGTGGTGATGACAGCGCAGCCGGGCGGTATCAAGGAGATCATCGACGTGCCGTTCCCGCATCCGCGCGACCTTATGGCGCTGTCGGCGAGCGCGGCATTCGGCCGGCTCAAGCTCGCTATCTGGCGGCTGCTCGAGGACGAGGTGAATCGCGCGCGGGCGGAAATCGAGCGATGAGCGAGCCGTCGGCAAAGTGGCGCGAGCGCATGCTCTACCTGATCTCGCCGATCGGGCTGCTGGCTTTCTGGCAGATCATGATCATGCTCGGCTTCGGCGACCGCCGCTTTATTCCGACGCCGAGCGACATCGCGGTGCGGTTCTGGCAGCTTACAGTGAGCGGCGAACTTGCGGTGAATCTGCTGGCGACGCTGTGGCGCGTCGTCATCGGCTTTGTCATTGGCGTGGTGCCGGCGGTCGCGATCGGCCTTCTCATGGCGATGTCGCGCCCGGTGCGCATTTTCTTCGATCCGCTCATTGCCGCGCTGTTTCCGATTCCAAAGGTGGCGCTGATGCCGCTCCTTCTGCCTGGCGTTCGGCTTCGGCGATGCGTCGAAGATCGCGGTCGTTGCCATCGGCGTATTCTTCCCGGTCATCGTCAACACTTACGCGGGCGCCGTCAACATCGAGAAAATCTACTGGGACGTTGCCCGCAATTACGGCGCCAGCGCCTGGGTGATGTTGACGCGGATCGTATTCTTCGGCGCGCTGCCGATGATTTTCGCCGGGCTACGCATCGCCGTTGCGGTGGCGTTCATCGTGCTGGTCGCCGCCGAGTTCGTCTCGACCAAGACCGGCATCGGCTACATGATCTGGAATTCGTGGGAGCTGCTTCAGGTCGATTCCATGTTCGTCGGCATTGTGGTGATCGGCCTCCTTGGCCTCGTCACTTCGGCGCTGCTCCAGGAGATCGAACGCAAAGCCATCCCCTGGAAGGTGGAGGAGCGGTGATTGGTGCCCTCCTTCTGGACAACAAAGAACCCCGGCGGAACCGGGGCTCTTTGGCGGTGACGACTGTTGAGGGCAGCGATTTTACTTACCGCGAACGGCGTCTTTGATGCCGCCCACCGCGTTCTGGATTTTGCCGGCAGCCTTGTCCGCCTTGCCTTCGCTCTCCAATTTGGAATCGCCGGTGACTTTGCCCGCCACTTCTTTTACGGCGCCTTTTGCCTGTTCGGCCGATCCTTTGATGCGATCTTTGTCCATACGCTCCTGCTCCTGACGTCTTGTCTTTCGTCGCAAGGACAACGACCCTCGATCAACAAAGTTCCTTCCGCTAAAAGGTTCCACTGCCTGGAACTTCTCTTGATGCGCTGAATTACGCAGACGGGACAATTGCGTCCCGTCGGGAGACTTTCAATGGAAACGGATCTGCGCCCTGCATCCGCAATTGTGGATGCACAATCTGCCGTGTCGTGGGCCGCTATCGCTGCGGGAGCTGTTGCTGCGGCGGCCTTGGCCCTTCTTCTGATTGCCTTTGGAGCGGGGCTTGGTCTTTCCGCTATATCGCCATGGAGCGGTACCGGCGTCTCGGCAGCGACCTTCAAGACCGGCACCGGCATCTATGTGGTGATCGTTGCTGTCATGTCGTCGGCAGTCGGCGGCTACCTCGCCGCTCGATTGAGAACAAAATGGATCGGTGTCCACACCAACGAAGTCTTCTTCCGCGACACCGCGCACGGCTTTCTCGCGTGGGCCTTCGCGACGCTTCTGAGCGCGAGCGCTTTGAGCTCTGCGACCGCCTATCTTGCAAATGGCACCGCAGCGGGATTGGGTGGAGCAGCCTCGCAAGTTTCCCAATCTGTCAATCCCGCGGATGTCTATGTCGACAAGCTGTTCCGGACCGACGCTGCAGCACCGCCCGCAAACGCCGCCTCGCCCGCCGCCGGCGGCACCGCAAACCCGTCCGCTTCGGCCGGTACGGGTGCGAATGCCGGCCAGACGCGCGCGGAAGTCTTGCGGTTGTGGACCTCAAGTTTCCGCGACAATCAAGATCTCAGCGCCGCTGACAGAACTTATGTGGCGCGCCTGGTCGCTGCCCGCACCGGCATGAGCGAGGCCGATGCGCAGAAGCGGGTCAATGACGTGGTTGTCGAAGCCAAAACCGCCATCGACAACGCTCGAAAGGGCGCTGCAAAACTTTCGTTCTGGCTGACTGCCGCGATGCTCTTTGGCGCATTTGCCGCAAGTCTCGCTGCGGTCGAAGGCGGTTCGCTGCGCGACGGCACCTGGAACGATCGCGTTCTCACCCCCCGGCCACTATAAAGGAGCACATCATGGGTAGAGGAATTCTTCTCTGGCTGCTTGGCGTCCCGATCCCGATTATTATTCTCCTCGCACTCTTCTCGCGATGACAAGACAAGAAGCTGGACCGCAAGGCCCAGCTTCATTCGCTGGTGCGAACCAACAATAACTTCGCTCAAAAACCGCCAGTCGGACGCCATGGAGATGTCGCGGTGACCGCGTATATCCTATGTCGGCGCTATTTCGAGAATTTGTTTGAGCTTGGCGAGCTTTGTGATCGGCCGAGCAACGGCGCGAGAGCTTGTATCTATCGCCGGTATCCGCAAGACGCCGTCGTCGATTATTCTCGGCGCTATCGGCGCTGAGCGCAGCCTATCAATGCGCTTGCAAGCGTTGTAGCGTGCGCTGCCGGCGCAGGGAAATCATGAAGCTGCCACGCCGAAAATTTTTGCGCCTGACCGCGGCCGCGGCCGCGCTGCCGGCCGTCTCGCGGGTCGCAAGCGCGCAAGCTTATCCGTCGCGGCCGGTTCATGTCATTCTCGGTTTTCCTGCTGGTGGTTCCTCGGACGTGATCGGGCGCGTGATGGCGCAATGGCTGTCGGTGCGCTTGAGCCAGCCATTTGTCTTCGACAATCATCCCGGCGCAGGCAGCAACATCGCCACCGAGATGGCGCTTCGCGCGGCGCCTGACGGCTACACGCTACTTTGGGCCACGTCCGCGAATGCGATCAATGCCACGCTGTACGATCATCTCAATTTCGATTTCGTTCGCGACGGCGCGCCGGTTGCCGGCGTATTCCGCGTCCCGAACGTGATGGAGGTGCATCCCTCCGTTCCGGTCAAGACCGTCCCAGAATTCATCGCTTACGCCAAGGCCAATCCGGGCAAGCTCAACTTTGCCTCGGGCGGCATCGGCGCCACGCAACATCTCTCCGCCGAGCTTTTCAAGTTCATGACCAGCGTCGATATCCGCCACGTGCCCTACCGCGGCTCGGCGCCAGCCCTGATCGATCTGCTCAGCGGCGAGGTGCAGCTCATGTTCGATCTCATGCCGGCGTCGATCGGCTATATCAGGGCCGGCAGACTGCGCGCGTTGGCGGTCACCACGGCCAAGCGTTCAGAGGCGCTGCCGGACATTCCAACAGTCGCGGAATCTGTTCCGGGCTATGAGGCGAGCACGTGGAACGGGGTGGTCGCGCCCAAAGGCGCGCCCGGCGAAATCATCGATAAGCTGAACCGCGAGATCAATGCAGCGCTGGTCGATCCGCAATTCAGGGCGCGCCTCGCGGACCTCGGCGCCACCGAGATTAAGGGCTCGCCGGACGACTTCGGCAAGCTGATCGCCGGCGAAATCGGCAAATGGGGCAGGGTGATCAAATCCGCCGGCATCAAGACGGAGTGATCGCGCGGACGTCCTGCCAATGTTTGATGAGAGGATGCAGCATGAACCTTCATCGGCGGGGATTGTTACGACTGGCAGCCGGCGCCGCGGCTCTGCCTGCCTCGTCCGGCATCGTCGCGGCGCAAACCTTTCCGACGCGCGCCATCAAGCTCGTCCTGCCGTTTCCGCCCGGCGGCGTGTTCGACATCATCGGCCGGCCGTGGGCGGACAAAGTGAAGACGTCGCTCGGCACGGTCATCATTGAAAATCAGCCCGGTGCGGGCGGCTCGCTGGCGGCCGCCGCTGTCGCGCACGCGCGCCCCGACGGCTACACGATTTTCCTGGGCAGTTCGTCGATCCATCTCGCCGAACTCATCCTCAGGGAACACCCTCTGATCGATCCGATGAAGGATCTAGCGCCGATTTCGATGGTGGCGATCACGGCATTCGCCATTGCCGTACATCCATCGGTTCCGGCACAGACGCTCACCGGACTCGTCGCCTATGTGAAGGCAAATCCCGGCAAGCTCTCGTACGGTTCTTCCGGCGCCGGGACCTTGAACCACCTCAGCGGTGAATTGTTCAAATCGCTGACCGGCATAACCGATCTGCCACACGTGCCATACCGGGGCGCGGGACCCGCACTTGCCGACGTCATCGGCGGACAGATCCCGATCATCATACCGGCCATGACCAGCCAGGTGCTTGAATTTCATCGTTCCGGCAAACTGCGCTTGCTGGCGATCACGAATCCGGCTCGGCTCACGATTGCACCCGAAATACCTACGGCGGTCGAGGCGGGGGTGCCGGGACTGGTCGCGCAGCAAGTCCTCGGCTTGTTTGCTCCGGGAGGAACACCGCAAGCGATCATCGGGCAGATTTCCGAAGCAAACCGCAGCGCAATGTCTGACAAGGCGTATCAGCAGTCGCTCATCGACGCGGCGGTCATACCGCTGTCCGATTGGACCAACGAAAAATTCGGCCAATTCATGGGCGAGGAAGTCGCCCGCTGGACGCCGCTGGTCAAATCTCTCGGCATCAGGCTCGATTGAGTTTGGGGCAACGCTCCATCGGAGAAACGCTGCTTGGTTCACCTTGTGGACAGCGACATCGCCTGCAATGCGGCTTCTGCACGCCCGGCATCCTGAGCACCCTCAGCGAGTTCTTGTGCGGCAATCCGGACCCGACCGAGCAGGAAGTCCGCATCGGCATCTCCGGCAACCTCTGCCGCTGAACCGGCTACCAGAATATCGTCATCGCCGCCCGCGACGCCGCAAAACGCCTCAGAGGCGACGGAGCGAAAGCGGCCGACGGATGAAGAAATTCACGCCCTGGCGTAGCGGCCGCGGTTGAAGAAGCGGTCCTTCTGGTCGTCGGACGCAGTTTCGCGGTTCGACCTGATGGCGCCGACCTTGACGAGTGCGGCCTTGACCGCGGGCCGTTCATCGATGGCCTTGAACCAGCGCGCGAGGTTCGGATTGTTCTCCCACTTCACGCCCTGAATGTCGTGACTGCGGGTCCAGGGGAAGGTGGCGATGTCGGCGATTGTGTATTCGTCGCCGCCGAGATACGGCGTTTTGGCGAGGCGCTGTTCCAACACCTCGTAGAGGCGCTTCACCTCGGTCTGATAGCGCTCCATCGAGTAGGAATGGTCCTTGTCCTTCGGCGCGAACATCTTGAAGTGCGTGAACTGGCCGAACATCGGGCCGACACCCGAGGTCTGGAAAAATAGCCATTGCAGCACGTCGTATTTTTTTGCCGCGTCCTTCGGCAAGAATTTTCCGGATTTTTCGGCCAGATACATCAGGATGGCGCCCGACTCGAACACCGTCAGCGGCTTGCCGCCGGGGCCGTCGTGGTCGACGATCACCGGGATTTTCGAATTCGGACTGATCTTGATGAAATCGGGGCGGTATTGCTCGCCCTGCCACACATCGACGAAATGCTCGTGGTAGGGCAGCTTGGTCTCTTCGAGCATGATGTAGATTTTCTGCACATTCGGGCTGGTCAACGCATAAAAGTCGATCATGACAATGTCCTCGACGTCCGGGGGAGGGGGAAGGCTGTGAAAGTATCGGGCCGGGCGGTGTCCGGCAAGGTGGTGCCAGGCCGCCTCGGCCGCGGCCCTCGAACCTTGTGCGGCATCATCGATGCCGCGTACGCTTGGCCGCATTCCGGGCTCGCCGTTGCGCGGCGCCCGGGAATGACGAAATCGCGATGAGGAGAAAACATGCAGTCTTTGCTCCGGCTCGCCGCGTTCGGCTTCGCATTTGCGGCCGCGGCTTTCGTGACCGGCGCGGCGCGCGCGGCCGATGATTATCCAAATCATGCCGTGCGCTGGCTGGTCGGCTATCCGCCGGGTGGGTCGACCGACATCTGCGCCCGTTTGATCGGGCAATATCTGTCGGAGCACCTGCATCAACAATTCATCGTCGAGAACAAGCCGGGCGCAGGCAACAATCTTGCGACCGAAATGGCCGCCAAATCGCCGCCGGACGGCTACACGATCTTCCTCGTCAATCCCGCCAACGCCATCAACGCCACGCTGTACAAGAACCTCTCGTTCAATTTCATCGAGGATATGGCGCCGGTCGCGGGCTTCATCCGGGTGCCCAATGTGATGGAAGTGAACCCGAATGTGCCGGCAAAGACTGTCGCCGAGTTCATCAGTTACGCCAAAGCCAATCCCGGCAAGGTGAACATGGCGTCCTCTGGCGTCGGCACGTCGGTGCATTTGTCCGGTGCGTTGTTCATGCTGATGACCGGCGTTGATCTCGTGCACGTACCGTATCGTGGCGCGGCGCCGGCGCTCACCGATCTGCTTGGCGGCCAGGTGCAGGTGTTGTTCGATAATCTGCCGTCTTCGATCGGCCATATCCAAGCCGGCAGGCTCCGTGCGCTCGCCGTAACGACGGCGACGCGCGCGAAGGCGCTGCCGGATGTGCCGACTGTCGCCGAGACCGTTCCGGGCTATGAGGCAAGCGCCTGGTTCGGCATGGCGGTGCCGAAGGGCACGCCGCGCGGCGTCATCGACAAGCTGAACCGCGAGGTGAACGCGGCGCTCGCCGATCCGGCAATGCAGGCCAAGCTCGCCGAGCTTGGCGGCACCAACATTCCCGGCACGCCGGAGGAATTCGGCAAAATCATCGCAGCGGAAACGGCGAAATGGGCCAAGGTGGTCAACGCCACCGGCGCCTCCGCGGAGTAGCCTCGCCCGCACGCGGGACAAGGAAGTGCGCTTCGTCCCTTGCTTTGCCGCCTTCAATAATTAGGCTCGCTCCGCGTGTGCCTTCGCATCTACACCTGCGGCGGGTCCCATCCAACTCATTGCGTCAGCGATGCCGACGACGATAATGAGAGCGATTTAATCGTGTCTCGGCAAGCGGGCCTTGCATGCTCCTGGCAAAGAAAAAATCACCCGAAGAGCTGCGCAGCTATCGCTGGCTTGGGCATAACGATTTGCGCTCGTTCGGACACCGCTCGCGGCTCCAACAGTTCGGCTACGACCGCGCCGACTGGGTCGGCAAGCCGGTGATCGGCATCATCAATACCTGGAGCGATATTAACGCCTGCCACGGCCATTTACGCGCACGGGCGGAAGACGTGAAGCGCGGCGTGTACCAGGCCGGCGGATTTCCCATCGAGCTGCCGGCGATGTCGCTCGCCGAGCCGTTCGTCAAGCCTTCGACCATGCTCTATCGCAACTTCCTCGCCATGGAGTGCGAGGAGCTGTTGCGCAGCCACCCGGTCGATGGCGCGGTGCTGATGGGCGGCTGCGACAAGACCACGCCCGGCCTCCTCATGGGTGCGATCAGCATGGGAATTCCGGCGATCTATGTGCCGGCGGGGCCGATGCTGCGCGGCAATTGGCGCGGCAACGTTTTGGGCTCGGGCTCCGACGCCTGGAAATACTGGGACGAGAAACGCGCCGGCCGTATTGGCGATGACGAGTGGAACGAGATTGAAGGCGGCATTTCGCGCTCGTTCGGCACCTGCATGGTGATGGGCACCGCGGCGACCATGATGGCGATCACCGAAGCGCTGGGCTTCGCGTTGCCGGGCGCCTCGTCGATTCCGGCGCCGGACGCCAACCATCCGCGCATGTGCGCCGCCGCCGGCCGCCGCGCCGTCGAGATGGCGTGGGAGGATTTGACGCCCGGCAAGATTTTGACGCCGGCCGCGTTCGACAACGCCATCCGCGTGCACATGGCGCTCGGCGGCTCGACCAACGCTATCATCCATGTGATCGCGATGGCGCGCCGCGCCGGCATCGCGCTCGACATGAAGCGCTTCGACGCGATCTCGCGCGAAGTGCCGGTGATCGCCAACATCACGCCGTCCGGCAAATACCTGATGGAGGATTTTTTCTATGCCGGCGGTTTGCGCGCGCTTATGGCCGAGATGAAAGACCTGCTCGACCTGAGCTGCATCACCGTCACCGGGCGCACGCTCGGCGGCAGCATCGCCGGCAGCAAGGTGCATCTGCCCGACGTCATCCACCCGCTCGATAAGCCGCTCTATCCCGAAGGCGCGACGGTCGTCTTGACCGGAAATCTGGCGCCGCGCGGCTGTGTGATGAAGCCCGCCGCCGCCGATCAGCGCTTCTTGCATCACCGCGGCAAGGCGATCGCCTTCGAGGACTACAACCACATGGCGCGCGAGGTCGAGCGCGACGACCTTGACGTCACGCCGGACCACATCCTGGTGCTCAAGAATGGCGGCCCCAAGGGCGGGCCCGGCATGCCGGAATGGGGCCAGTTGCCGATTCCCAAGAAGCTCCTCACGGCCGGCGTGCGCGACATGGTGCGCATCTCCGACGCGCGCATGAGCGGCACCAGCTACGGCGCCTGCATCCTCCATGTGGCGCCGGAGAGTTTTGTCGGCGGCCCGCTCGCTTTCGTCGAGACCGGCGATGAGATCGAGATCGACGTCGCCGCGCGGCGCATCCATCTGCACGTCGCCGACGAAGAGCTGTCGCGCCGCCGGGCGGGCTGGCAGCCGCCGCCGCCGAAATATCGGCGCGGCTATGGCGCCATGTTCTCGCAACACATCGGCCAGGCCGACGAGGGCTGCGACTTCGACTTTCTCGAAGGCACCGAGCGCATTGCCGAACCCGAGATCCATTAGATGATTCTTCCCTTTACATTCATCTGTCCGGCAAAAGCGGGAGGAGACCAAAATGAAACGCTCGTGGGCCTGGGCGCTCGTGATGTGCGGCTTGCTGCTCCTAAGTATGCCGTCGGCGCGCGCGCAAAGCCCGGCCTTCAGGGTCGATCCGTATTGGCCGAGGCCGCTGCCCAACAATTGGATCCTTGGTCAGGTCGGCGGCATGGCGGCCGATGTCCAGGACAACATCTGGGTGTTCCAGCGGCCACGCTCGCTGACCGACGATGAGAAGGGCGCGGCGCTCGATCCGCCGCGCTCGAAGTGCTGCGTACCGGCGCCATCGGTGCTGGTCTTCAATCAGGCCGGCGATGTCGTGAAATCCTGGGGCGGTCCGGGCGAGAACCAGGGCTACGACTGGCCGTTGCAGGAACACAGCATCCTTGTCGACAACAAGGGCTTTGTCTGGCTCAGCGGCAACGGCAAAGGCGACGGCATGGTGCTGAAGTTCACCACCGACGGAAAATTCGTCAAAGAGCTCGGCAAGCGCGGCCCGCTGACCAACAGCGCGGACTTGAGCCAGTTCGGTCAGGTTGCCGCGCTCGCGCTCGATGCGCGGGCGAACGAGATCTACGCGGCCGACGGCTACGGCAATCACCGCGTTGCCGTGCTCGACGCCGACTCCGGCGAGATCAAGCGCATCTGGGGCGCCTACGGCAAGCCGCCGACCGACGACAACCTGCCGCACTACAATCCTGATGCGCCGCAGTTTGCTAATCCGGTGCACTGCATTGCGCTCGCCAAGGACGGCTTGGTCTATGTCTGCGACCGCGAGAACAACCGTGTGCAAGTCTTCCACAAGGATGGCAGCTTCGTGCAGCAGTACGTGTTCGACACGAAGACGCGCGGGCCGGGCTCGGCTTGGGGGCTTGCGTTCTCGCCGCTCGACAAGAAGCAGAACTTTTTCGTGTTGATCGACGGCACTAATAACGTGCTGGAGACGGTTCGCCGCCGCGACGGCGCCGTCGTCGGCACCTATGGCCGTCCCGGCCGCGGCGCCGGCGAGTTTCACTGGGTGCACGCCGCGGCGTTCGATTCGCGCGGCACTCTCTATACCGGCGAAGTCGATACCGGAAAGCGTCTGCAGAAATGGGTGCCGGTGGAGTAGCGCGGCGAACGTTACTCCGCCGGCAATATCACCGCGCGGCATTCGCCGAAGCCGATGCGGGCAAAACCGTCCTTGGCGCAAAAGCCGCGGAAGGTGATCTCGTCGCCGTCCTCGATGAAGCCGCGCTGCTCGCCGCCCGGCATCGTCATCGGCTCGCTACCGCGTGCGGTGAGTTCGAGCAGGCTGCCCCAGTTCGATTTCTCCGGCCCCGATACGGTGCCTGAGCCGATGAGATCGCCGATCTCGAGGTTACAGCCGTTGCTGGTGTGATGGGCGATCATCTGCGCGACGGTCCAATAGACCAGCGCGAACGAGGTCTGCGTGATCCGCAACGGCGCGGTTCCGGCGCGCCGCATCGCGGCGGTCGACATGTAGGCTTCCAGCGTGATGTCGAGCCCGCCGTGGGTACGGTCGGCGGCGTCGTCGAGATGCGGCAGCGGCGCCGGATCGCCCTGCGGCCGCGCGAACGCGGCGGTATGGAACGGCGCCAGCGCCTCGCTCGTCACCACCCAAGGCGAGACGGTCGTGCCGAAATTCTTGCCGAGGAACGGACCGAGCGGCTGATATTCCCACGCCTGCACGTCGCGCGCGGACCAATCGTTGAGCAGACAGTAGCCGAAAATGTGGTCCGCCGCCGTGGCGACCGGGACGGTGGTCCCGAGTTCGCTCGGCGCGCCGATATACATGCCGAGTTCGAGCTCGAAATCGAGGTTGCGCGACGGCCCGTAGCTCGGCGCGGCCTCGTTCGCGCTTTTGCGCTGGCCGCGCGGCCGTTTGACGGCAGTGCCGCTGGGGCGCACCGACGAGGCGCGGCTGTGATAGGCGACCGGCACGTATTTGTAGTTCGGCATCAGCGGATTGTCGGGCCGGAACATGCGGCCGGCATTGCTGGCGTGGAAGATCGAGGCGAAGAAGTCGGTGAAATTGGCGATGCGTACCGGCAGCGTCATCTCAGCCTCTGCCATCGGCGTCAGATGCCGGCGCAGGCTTGCGTGATCGCGATGCCCGGCGGCGAGCCGCCGCGAAAGCTCGAGCCGCAGCGCCGAAGCCGCCTGCGGCCCGAGCGCCATGAGGTCATGCAGGGACGGCGCCGCGCAGGCCTGCGCCGCCTTGGCGGCGAGACCCTCAAAGGCGGCAGCCGCCGCCGCGACGGCGACGATCTGATCGCCAATCGCGACGCCGACCCGCGGCGGCTGTCCCGCGGCCGGGCGGAAAACACCGAACGGCAGGTTCTGAATCGGAAAATCGCAGCCAGGCGCATTGGCGCTTTCGACAAAACTTCGCCGCGCCGAATCGTGGGTTTCGTTGAGTGCGTGTGTCATGTCTTGTCATTGCCGGTGTTGTCTTGCCGGACTTGACCCCGGCAATCCATGTTAAGGCGCGGTGTGCAAGCGTTGCCGCGGCACTGTTGCAAGCGCATGCTCGGAATGGACCGCGGGGTCAAGTCCGGCGGTGACGATTGAGGGTGGCATTGTGAGCGTCATCAGTGAGCTTGCATCGTTCGTCGCTGGCGCCAAGGCGTCGGCACTGCCGGTGGCGGCGCAGGAGCGGCAGCGGCTGCATCTCACGGATACGGTCGCCGCCGGGCTTGCAGGCGCGCGCATTCCGGAAGGCAAAGCGCTTCGCCGTCTTGGCGGCGACGGCTCGCTCACCGGCCGTATCGGGCGGCAGGCGGCCGCGATCCGGCTCACCGAGATCGACGATATCCATCTGCCGTCATGCGTCACGCCGAGCGCCGGCGTCGTCCCGGTCGCCCTCATGCTTGCGGCCCACGAGCAAACATTCGAGCCTGATACGATCGCAAGCGCGATCTGGGTCGGCACCGAGATCGCCGCCCGCCTCGGCATCGCGGTCAATGGGCCGCACGTGCTCTACCGCGGCATCTGGCCGATCCTATCTCGTAGCGCCGGTCGCCGCGGCGGCAACGGCCGCGCGGCTGATGGGATTGGACGAGGCGCGGACCGGGCACGCGCTGTCGCTGGCGTTCATGCTGATGGCAGGCGGCGTCGGCCGCATCCACGGCGCGCCGTCAGGGCGGTGGTTTCTCTATGCCGATGCGGTGGCGGGCGGGGTTGCCGCGGCGGCAGCGGCGCGTGCCGATTATTGCGGCGATTCGGATATTTTGGAGAAGAATTGGCTGGCCGACACCCATGGCATTGCGCTCGACCGCGACCCTCTCACGGCGCCATACGGCGAAATATCGGTCTATGCCGCGCTCAGCCAAAAGCCGTTCTGCTCGGCGAAGCAGGGCATCGCCGCCATCGAGGCGTTTCAGGCGGCAGTCCGCGAGGCGGCTATTCGCCCTGATGCGATCACGAAAGTCCGGGTGCGGGTGCCGCCGGCCTATGCCGGCATGATCGCCACGCGCGCCGAGCCGGGCGCGCGGCAATCGGCGCTGGTGAGCGTCGCTCACCAGATTGCGCTCGCGGCGCTGGCGCCGAAACGGCTTTATGATATCGACCGCAGCACAGCGATTGCCGACGCGGACCTGGATGCGGATGTGACGCAGTTGGCCGCCAAGGTCGAGGTCGTTGCCGACGCGGCCCTCGAAGCGTTCTATCCGCAGCACTGGCCCGCCGAGGTGGAGATTGTGGCCGGCAGCGAGACGCTTCGGCGGCGCGTGGTTGCGGCCTTCGGTGATCCTGAATACCCGCTGGGCCCTGATAACATCGAGGAGAAGGCCCATCGGGTGCTCGATCCACTGCTGGGCGCCGCGAGTGTTGGCGAATGGCTGACGATGTGCGACGGCGCCCTATTGGACGCCAGCGCGTGCAAGAAGCTCGCGATTGCGTTCGCGGACGCGCAGGCCGATACGGCGTAGTTTGACGGGGCCGCGCCGACAGCGGCATCGTCGTGCTCATCGGAATTAAGTATCGCAGCATCGGTGCGGCCGTGCGGTTCGACAGCAAACGCGCCCGTTAGCTGCGCGGTTCATTGGCAGCAGCTTTTTTCAAACGTCGGCTTGCGGATATAGTGTCATCCGGATGAGCATCGTCGGCGTCGATATTGGCGGCACTTTTACCGATCTTGTGGGCTATCGCGACGGCGTCATCATCACGTCGAAGACCTCGACTGTGCCTGCCGATCCGACCGACGGCATCGTGATGGCGCTCAACCTTGCCGGCTGTAAGCTAGCCGCCATGGACGAGATGATCCATGGCGCCACCATCGCGATCAACACTGTGCTGGAGCACAAGGGCGCCAAGACCGCGCTTCTCACCACCGCAGGCATGCGCGATGTTTACGCGGTGGGCCGCGGCAATCGGCCGGACGCGTTCAATCTGTTCTTCCATCGCCCGCGTCCGCTGGTGCCGCGCGATCTGACGTTCGAGTTGCGCGAGCGGATGAACGCGGCCGGCGAGATTCTGGTGCCGCTCGATCCAGTGGCGGTCGTGGCGCGAGCGCAACAGCTCGTTGCGCTCGGCATCGAGGCGGTCGCGGTGTGCTTTCTACATTCCTACGCCAATCCGGCGCACGAGATTCTGGCCGGCGAGCTGTTGCGCCGGGAACTGCCAGCGCTCTTCGTCACGCTGAGCCACGAAATCCTGCGCGAGTTCCGCGAATACGAGCGCACATCGACCACCGTCCTCAATGCCTTCGTCGGCCCGCGCGTCAGCCGCTATCTCAGCCGCTTTGAGGGTTTCGCCAAAGAATTGCAGTTCGGCGGCCAGATCGCGATCATGCGCTCGAACGGCGGCACCATGTCGGTCGGCGAAGCGCGCCGCGCGCCGGTCGCGATGATGGAATCGGGACCGGTCGCCGGCATGATCGGCGCCGGGCGGGTCGCGCAAATCCTCGGCATCGAGCGCGCGATCGGCTTCGACATGGGCGGCACCACGGCCAAGACGTCGCTGATCACCGAAGGCGTCGCGCCGATCGAGGAAGGCTATGTCATCGGCGACGCATTCAGCGGCCAGCCCATGCAGCTGCCGGTGGTCGATATCGTCGAGGTCGGCGCCGGCGGCGGCTCGATGGCTTGGTGCGATGAACGCGGCGGTTTGCATGTCGGGCCGCAGAGCGCAGGCGCCGATCCCGGGCCGGCTTGCTATGGCCGCAGCGGCGTCGAACCAACCGTCACCGATGCCGATCTCATTCTCGGCCGCCTCAACGACGCGCGGTTTCTCGGCGGCCGCATGCAGCTCGACCGTGCCCGCGGCGAAACAGCGATCGGCCAGATCGGCCAAAAACTCGGTCTCGATACCCTGCGTGCGGCGCTGGGCATCGCCATCATCGTGGACAGCGCCATGTCGCTCGCGGTCCGCGCCGTCTCGGTCAAGCGCGGCATCGACCCGCGCGAGACGACATTGATCGCCTTCGGGGGCGCTGGTCCGCTGCACGCCGTCGCCATTGCGCGCGAAATTTCTATCCCGAAGGTCGTCATCCCGAAGCTCCCGGGCGCCTTCTCGGCGCTCGGCATGTTGATGGCGCAATGGCGCCAGGATTTCGTGCGCACGCTGATCGGCGAACTCGGCAAGGTCGGCGCGCAACCGGCGGCGACCGCCTTCTCCGAGCTTGCGCGCCGCCGGCGAAGCGGCGCTCGCACGCGATCGTCTTGCCGACGGGCAATTCAACTTCGCCGCCGATTTGCGCTATCGCGGGCAGGAGCACACCATCCCGATTGCCGTCACGGAGCCGCAGGATTTGACGGACAAAATAGAGGGCACGCGCGCCCGTTTCGACGCCCAACACGACCGGCGCTACGGCCATGCCGCGCCCGATCAATCGATCGAGATCGTCAACCTGCGCCTCGTCGTCACCGTGCCGCGCATGCAGGACACCATCGGCGGGTGGCTGTCGGAGCCGTGGAAACCCGAGGGCGCGGCGGCTGAACAGCGCCGGCTCGTGGTTTACGACGATCCGGCGCGGCCGTTGGAAGCGCGTGTCCTATGGCGGCCGCATCTGGCTGCCGGCACTGAGATTACCGGCCCTGCCTTGATCGAGGAAGCCAATTCCACCACGCTGATAGGAGCCGGCGATAAGGCGGTGATCGACGCTTTTGGCAACATCATCATTACTCTGCAAGACGTGGATAGCGGGCAATGAAAATCGATCCGATCACCGTTGAAGTCGTGCGCAACGCCGTGAATGCCTACGCCGATGAGATGGCGACGGCGCTCTGCAAATCCGCCTACAACATGATGATCTATGAGGTGCGGGACTTCTGCTGTGGCCTGGTCGACGGCGAAGGCGGCATGATCTCGCAGAACCAGGGCGGCTTGCCGATTTTCTTGGCCGATCTCGGCGTTGCAGTAAAGGATGGCATCGCGCGCTACGGGCTCGGCGGTTTTGCGCCGGGCGACGTCGTGATCATGAATCACGGCCAGGTTTGCGGCCAGCATCTCAACAATATCGTGATCTACGCGCCGTGCTTTCACGACGGCAAGGTCGTGGCCTTCGCTGCGAGCCGCGCCCATTGGGTCGATATCGGCGGCATGCGCGTCGGCTTCGGCTCGGTGGAAACGACCGAGATCTACCAGGAGGGCATCCAATTCCGCTCGCTCAAAATCTACGAAGCGGGCAAGCGCAACGAGACGCTGTGGCAGATCATCAACGATAATGTGCGGTTTCCGGAAGCGGCACTGGGTGATCTGCGCGCACAGATAGCATGCTGTCAGCTCGGCATCAGGCGGTTTTGCGAGCTACTGCGGCGTTACGGACGCGCCACGGTCGAAGCTTGCATCCACGCGGTTTGGGACGCGACGGAGCGCGAGGCGCGCGCCGTCATCGCCAAAATACCGGACGGTGTCTACGAGGCCGAGAGTTTTCTCGACAACGATGGCCGCAATCTTGACGTGCCGCTGCGCATCAAGGTCAAGGTGAGGATCGACGGCGAGCGCATGATCGTCGATTTCTCGCAAATGAACGATCAAGCCTCGGGACCGACCAATTCCGGCTATTCCGGCGGATTGGCCGCGGCGCGCGTCGCTTTCAAGTGCCTGACGCAGCCGCATGCGCCGGTCAACGAGGGCTGTTTCAGGCCGCTCGAGCTTGTTCTGCCGGAAGGAAAAATCCTCAACGCGAAATCGCCGGCGGCGCTCGGGCTATGGAGCATTCCGCTCCCGACCGTGATCGATACCATCCTCAAGGCGCTGGCCCCGGTGCTGCCGGACCGCATTCCCGCGGCGCACAAAGGCGACATGGGCGGCTGCTCGATCAGCGGCTACAAACCCGATGGGAGGCGGTTCCTGCTGATGAATATTTTCGGCGGTGGCTGGGGCGGAAGGCCCCATGAAGACGGCGAATCCGCCGCGGTCTCGATCTGCCAGGGCGACGTGCGCAGTGCGCCGATCGAACTGCAGGAGATTCAATATCCGTTCCTGGTCGAGCGTTTCAGCTTGCGCGAGGACTCCGGCGGCGCCGGCCGATTTCGCGGCGGCCTCGGCGTCGATCTGACCTATCGTGCGCTGCAGAGCTGCGTCGCCAACGTCAATTGCGAGCGTACGCGCGATCCGCCCTGGGGCCTGGGCGGCGGCAAGCCCGGCGCCGTCAACGACGCGACCCTGATCCAGCGCGACGGCAGCGAACGCAAGCTCAAGAAGGCGACCGGCGTCGTCATGGAGGCGGGTGACCGGCTCACCTTCAGCACCGCCGGCGGCGGCGGCTGGGGCGATCCGCACGAGCGCCAGCGGCAGGCCATCGCCGATGACGTGCGTGCCGGCTATGTTTCGCCCGAAGCGGCGCAGCGCGATTACGGGTACGAGGCAGAAAAAGATGCTTGCTGAGGAACGACGGCAGCGTCTGCTGGAAGCGATGAGCACGGCCGGCATCGCCCACATCGTGCTCTATGGTAATGCCTGGCAAGGCGACTATCTGCGCTACGGCGCCGAATTCGGCATTCTCGAAGGTCATGGCATTGCGCTCATCGGCGCCGATGGTGAGACTGAACTCTATCTCGACAGCGCCACCGAGGCCGAACGCGCTGAGCTCGAAGTGCCGTCCGTACGGGTGCATTTCGCCGCCGATATCGCGCGCGCGATCGGCGCGCGCCTCGATCTTCTGGCGAATGAGTGCCTTGCCGCTGCGCCGCGGCGGTTTCTGCCGCACTGGCTCGCCGACAAAAGGCGCAGCTTTGAGCTCGCTGATGCGACGGCGCTCGTCGATAACCTCCTGATGTACAAGAGCGATGGCGAGATCGCGGCCGTGCGACGCGCCGCGGGGATCGCGGATGACGCCTATGGCGAATTTCTCCGCGCGGTGCGGCCGGGCCGCCGCCAGTTCGAGGTGGTGGCCGACATCGAAGCGCATCTGCGCCGCCGCGGCTGTCCGGACAACTTCATGATCATCGGTTCGGGCGGCAAGGATGTCTTCGGCATGGCGCCGCCTTCGGAGCGCCGCATCGCCGCAGGCGATCTCGTCACGACAGAACTCACGCCCGCGGTCGAGGGCTATTTCGCCCAAATCTGCCGCACGCTCGTCGTCGGCAAAGCGAGCGACGCGCAGCGGCGCGCTTTCGACGTCTTCGTTGAAGCGTTGGAGGCGGGTATCGCCGCCGTTCGGCCGGGGGCGCGAGCGGCGGACGTGGCGCGGGCCGAGAACGATGTGTTTCGCAAACACGGTCTTGGCGAATACACCACGAGCCAATGGACACGCGTGCGCGGTCACGGCATGGGCCTGTTCGCCGACTCCAAGCCGCACATTCTCGAAGACGTCGACATCACGCTCGAGCCGGGTATGACGCTCATCGTGCATCCGAATACCTATCACCCGGACGCTGGCTACATTGTGCTGGGCGATGCCATCGTCGTGACCGAAAGCGGCGCCGAGGTTTTGTGCCAGACGCCGCGCGAACTGTTCGAAGTCGGCGCCTGAGCAAAAAGAGACATCCGAATGCGCCGCGGCCTGATCGCCCGTTCTCTCGTTGAATTGCCCGACGCCGCGCTCGAATCGCGGATCGAACGCGTGCGTGTGGCCATGCAGGAGGCCAAGCTCGACGCGCTCGTCGTCTACACCAACAATACGCGGCCCGCGGCCGTTTCGTGGCTCACGGGATTCGTGCCGTATTGGTCGGAAGCGCTACTGGTCGTGCCGCGCGAGCGCCCGCCGTTTCTGGTCGCGGCGCTCAGCTTTCGCGTCAAAAGCTGGATCGAACGCACCAGCCGCATCGGCGAGGTCATCCATACGCCGCGCATCGGGCTCAAAGCCGCGCAGCAGATCGCGGCAATCAAGAGCGATGCCGGGGTCGGTGTCGTCGATGGCGATGGCCTACCGGCCGGTATTGCCGAGGATTTGGCTGAGGGCGGCCCCGGCTTGAACGTGAGCGATGCTAGCGCGCTGTTCGCTAAGCTGCGTGGCAAGGCGGATCCAGCCGAAATTGCCCTCGCCATGAAGGCCGCCACGATCGCGCACCGCGCACTTGCCGAGGCCAACGGCGACACTCTCGGCGCCATCATCGCCAGCGTCGAGCGGCAGGCGCGGATGCTTGGCGCCGAGGAGATTTATATCGCAGCCGCTTGCGATCTTGAATGCGACAGCCGGTTCAGGCGCATCGAGGGCGAGGCGCCGATGGGCAAAAGCTTCGCGCTGCGTGCGACCCTCGCCTACAAGGGGACGTGGCTGCGTCTCGTGCGCTCGTTCTGCGAGACGGCACGCGCCCGCGAGGCGGCGGAGCGCCTGGCTCAGGCGGTCGCGCAATTGCCGGCCGATCGCGGATTTTCCGGTTTTCACTCCTGGCTGGTCGAAGGCTGCAGGATGGCGCAGCCGCTCGATGCGCTGATCGGCTCGCGCGGGGCAGCGCGCCTGCCGCAGCCGGGCGCTCTCGTCTCCGTGCAAGGTGCGGTCACGGTCTGCGGCCAAATGGTGCCGGTCGGCGCCCCGGCGCTCATCGGCCAGCACGGCGAAGCCGCGGGCCTCCTCGTCGATCCGCTGTTTGATTGAGCTTACGCCAGAAGGCGCGCCGCCATCACGAAGGCAATGCGCCGCTGGCGCGTTGCAGTTCGCGCAAACGTTGATTTTCGCTCATGCGCCGCCGACCCTCCTCGTCGATCACGCGCGCAAGCTCCGGGTGATGCGCCGTCAGGGTGCGAAAGTCGGCAAGGTCGAGGATGAGGAGCGTCGACGCCGTTGTCGTGGTCACGTTGGCGGTGCGAACCGAATCGCCGAGCAAGGCGAGCTCGCCGAAAAACGACCCCGCTCCCAGCCGAACCGGCGTCGGCGTGACGTCCACCTGCACCTCGCCGGCAGCGATGAAATACATGCAATCGCCGATCCTGCCGCGACGGATGATGGCGGTTCGCTCGGGCACCTCGAGCCGCCGTAGCATATGGGTGACTTCGGTAATTGCCGACGGGTCGAGAGAGGTGAAGAACGGCACCTTGCTCACGAGGTCCCAGGTCTGAATGAAATTTCGCCGTCGACTTTCGGCGGCAAAACCGGTGGCGAGGATACCGGTCCAGAGCCCGAAGGTGGCGATGCCGCAGATCATGACTCCGGCGCCGAGCAGATGGCCCAGATGGGTCCGCGGCACCTCATCGCCGTAGCCGGTGGTCGTCAGCGTGACTACCGCCCACCACAAGGCTGCCGGAAGCGTGCCGAAAGCCGCCGGCTGCCCATCCCGCTCGAGAACGTGCACGGCGGCCGAGGCGAGGAACAGCACAATCAGGAATAGCGCGAGCACGCTCGCGAGCGGCTTTGCTTCCAGGATGAATACCCGTCCGAGCTGGGCGAAGCCGGGTGAGTTCTGGGCGAGCTTGAGCACCCATAACGACGCCAACAGCCAAGCCGTCGGCGGCGGCACACCACAAATGAGCGCAATCGGAACGGGAAGCACGGCCGCAAGGTCGACAAGTCCCGACACGGAGAAGAGGTGTCGTGTTGCCGTTCTAGCGCGAGAGCGAAATTGGGCGCGGACGGCGCCCTCGATGACGAAGTAGGCCAGACAGCACCACAGACAGGCATTCAGCCAGGTGCTGGCCGATTTCTGCAAATCCGGTATCGTCAGTGCCGTCATGGCTGCTAAACCGACGGCGAGAATGAGCAAACGGCCGAGGGACGATGCCCCTAAGCGGCGCAGCGGCCCGGTATAATGGGCAAGATTTGAAAGCGCGCCTCTCGCCATTACGCGTGTCTCACAACGGGCGTTGCCATGGGTCCGGGTCCGTGCTGCATGACAAATTACGCCGTCGCCTTTTGAACGGCCAGTCGAAACTGTTGCATGACGTGCGGTCGAAAGGGCGAAGTAACCGGACGGTCCCATATGGTTAACGGGCGTCTTGCTGAGGAGCTGAATTCCTCACTGCATTGTCGCGATCGCGGTGCAGGCGAGTGGGAGGGTGACCATGCACTGGACTGACATTTTCAACAGCGTCGGATCGCTTTTCATCGTGGCGACGGCCTCGACGAAGACTATGGTCCCGCTGCGAATCCTCGCCATCGTCGCGAACTGCTTTCTGATCGCTTTCTATGGCGTGAGCCACCAGTGGATGCCGCTGGTGCTGCAAGGCGCCGCGCTCCCGCTCAACGGCTGGCGCCTCTATCAGATGATCATTTTAATCAGGAACGTGCGCGACGCCATTCGCGGCCAGGCGTCGATGGATTGGCTCAAGCCTTTCATGATCAGCCGCCATTTCAGGAAAGGCGACATCCTGTTCGCCAAAGGCGAAATGGCCGCTGAGATGTTCTGCACCGTGACCGGCCGTTACCTGCTCATCGAGCTCGGCATCGAACTCAAAACCGGCCAGGTCGTCGGTGAGCTCGCTATGCTGGCGCCGGACAACCGGCGCACGGCGACGCTCGAATGCATCGAGGACGGCGACGCGCTGTCGATCACCTACGAGCAGGTCGAGCAGCTCTATTACCAGAATCCAACGTTCGGTTTTTATTTCCTGCGCCTGGCGACGGAGCGGCTGTTCGAGAACATCAAGCGGCTCGAAACCGAGCTGGAGCGCTACAAGGCGGCGCGCGCATGAGCGGGTCGCGCACCCATCTTTTTGGGCGCGGCTGGCACAGATGCTTATTTTCCGGTTTGGATGCCGCTAGACTGCCGCGCTGACGCGTTTCGTGTTCGTTCCGGGAACCCCATGAAGCAACGGCAGATTTCTCGCTTCGATCTGGCGGGCTATTTGATCAGTCCATCGCTCTTCGTGATGGTGGTCCTGATGGTGGTCGAAGCGATGCTGGCTGCCACAACGACTTGGCTCGTCATCAATGCCGGCCGGAAATTTGCCGAACATCAGTTCGCGGCCAGCGATCTGATCATGATTCTTTCGGCCCAATCCACAGCCTATGTAGTCGGCGTCATCAGCTGGATTTTCGCCGAGCGCGCCGGTTACCGCGGCTTCGGCAAGTTCATGCTGCGCTTCGCGCGCGAGAACCGCGGCAAGGTCAAGCTGCTCAACGAGAAGCCGGCGCGCGAGCAAGTCGAGCCGTTTCTCACCGGCGAGACATTCCAGTGCTTCTTCAACGTGATGTACGAGCTTGAATTCGCGCTGAAGCTCTTCCTCGGGCTGGTATTCAATGCGGTCGTGCTGGGAGTGGAAATCGACGCCGCGTTGCCGTTCGCCTATGTCGGCGCATTCGCGGTGCTGATGTTGATGCAGTGGGTGCTGCAGAAACCGATCGCCGCCACATACCTTGAAAACCAGCGCATGAACAACCGCGTCACCGCGCAGGGCTACACCGCTTGGGACAACATCCTCAGCGGCAACAGCTACAATCTCAGATTATGGCTGGCCGGTTTCAAGACCCGGCTGCGCGAGGGATTGACCGCTCAAATCCGCGCCATCGTAGCGCGCGAGGGCATGAGCGCGATGAGCGGTATCGTCAGCCTTGCCATCGTGTTCGCCACCATCACGGTAGCGGCGGTGCAGCATTCCAGCGATACTGCAATGCTGGTCGCGCTGGCGACGACACTGCCGCGGCAGATCGAGATGACCTACGAACTGCATCTGCTGGCAAGCGGCTGGAATGATTTCATCGCCATCTGGACTCGATTCGGCGGCGTCGCGTCCAACATGCTGCCGCAGCCCGACGAGCATTTCGACGACCGTATCAAGTTCGATCGGCTGGTGCTGCGCGAAGGTGAGGACGCTAACGTCGTCTCGTCGCTGGGCGATGCGCTCAAGATCGCGCTCGCGCATCCGACCGGCCGCGTCAATGTTCGCGGCGGCAACGGCGCGGGCAAGTCCTCGCTGCTGGCGAGCCTCAAGACCGAAATGAAGAAACGGGCGTACTATTGGCCGACGTCCGACCGGCTCGCCTTCAAATTCACCGGCGGCGTGGTGCCGGCCGATATCGAAGAGAATGATGAGGGCGAACCGATCGTTGTCGTGGAATCGATGGACAAAGAGCTCGGCTTCTCGTCAGGCGAGCGGCAGCTTAAATCGCTCGAGGAAATCGTCAATTCGACCGACGCGCAGGTCTATTTGCTCGACGAATGGGACGCCAATCTCGATGCCGCGAACAAGGCCAAGGCGGACGCGCTGGTCGATGCGCTGGCCAGGCGCGCCCGAGTCATCGAAATTTCCCACCGCGACCAGGCGGCATGAGATACGGCTTTTAGCCGCAGCCGATGCCGTCAAGGGACGACGCGGAACTCGATCCGGCGATTCTTGGCCCGACCATATTCGGTCTCATTGGAAGCGACGGGGCGGGTTTCGCCGTATCCGGAGGCCGTAATCCGTGTCGGCCTGACCCCGCGCTGAACCAGAAACGAGAGTACAGAGCGGGCGCGCTCTACCGACAGCGCCATGTTGGATTCCCGGCTGCCCACCGAGTCGGTATGCCCGGTGACTTCGATCCGCGCCGCCGGACAGCGGTTCGCAATCTCCGCGACGCTGTCGAGCATGGGATCGCTCTGCCGGTCCAATTCGGCGCTACCGGTCTTGAAGAAAATCTCACCGGCGGTCGAAATCACACCAAAGCGGGTTTCGCACTCTTCCACACTGATCGTCCGTGTCTCCTCCTGATGCTTGCGCCTGGCGGCCTCTTGCAGTTCGGTCTCCACGACGGCAATCCTGTCTCCGGTTTCGAACACCAAATCGAACGTGAAACTGGCGGCCGATACGATTGGAGTCCCGCTGACCGCTTCAGAAAGCTTGGAGATACCGGCGGCGAGGCCGAAACTTTCGGCCGTGATGATGATCGGTTTGGCGGTCGCGACGGATACGGTCTTATCGGTCACGCGGGTCACGAAAACCGGCGTTTCGAAATCCTTGGTTATCCCGTGCATGGAGAGCGTAAACTTCAGCGGATAAGTGATCCGCGTCTTTGACTGCAATTCCTGCAGCCTGGACATCTCCAGGTGCGCCCTGACTTCCGCGTCTGGAAACTTGAAGGTTTCGAACAGCAGGTAGCGCATGCGCACATCACGCACGTCAACACCGGATTTGACCGATGTGAGATCGATCTTGACCGTCGCGTCGCCGTCTCTGTTGATATTGCCGGAAATTCCGGTGAACTGGTGGGTCTCGATGATCAATTCCGCCTTTGCGGTCTGCATATAGAAGTGCGAGGCCTCCGGGTTGAGCGCCCACTCTTGCGCTTGTGCGCTGGCAAGACCGGCGGCGACAACGGCAAGGACGGCAAAAACGCGCACCAACATGCGATGCATGACGATAACCTTTCTTATGGGGAGCGCGAGCCAGGAAGGACGGCAGAGCATGTGATGCGGCCCGAGCGCCAAACGAGTGGCGCAATCGCGCTTGATGCCGTGAGTTGTTGCAAGCTCATTGGCATCCGGCGCGGGCCCATTTCATGATTGCGACCTTTTCCGGACCGCCATAGGGATGCGGAATCCGCAACTCGGTTCTCGGGTCTTTTATGTAGACTTGCCCTTGCTGACAGAGCGTCTGCCGATTCCACTCGTGACAACTACTACAGTCTTTCTTCCACACTTTCTCATCCAGTCCTTCAATCGGCGAGAAGATGGGAATACCCTTCATCAGTTCCTCGAGCGAATGGCCGTTCACCGGAGGTGGTCCGGATTCTATCGGTTCCGAGTACCGCGGGACGTGTTCGCCGCCGGCGTCAGCGGACCGCTGTTCGCCGGATTCCGGCGCACCACGGCCCGGCGGCCCGGTCTCAGGACGCGGTAGTGCGGGTTCCGGCATGCTGCGGGGCGGCGGCCCGGTCTCGGCAGCGCGCGGCGGAGGGGGTTCCGGCATGCTGCGGGCCGGAGGGCCGGTCTCGGCAGCGCGCGGCGCGCCGGATCCGGCCGCTGAAATCTCTTCCCGAGTGGCAGGCTGCAGCGAGCGCATGATCGCCCAGCCGCCGACCGAAGCACGCTGGTTCTGCTTCTCTAATTTGTAGGCAATGTACGCCCAGACGCCGTCGCCGGTCTGTTCGTTGCGGGTGACGCAAACAATATCGTTGCGGTCGAGGGCGTCCATGAAGTCGGCGTTAGCCCGAGGCTCTCTGGCGATATTCAGGTTGTCGGCCTGGACTCTGAAGAAATGACAATCGGCCTCTTGCGCCCGCTCCGTCGGCGCTCCGGCTCGGCTGGAGCCGCCCTCGTCCGCGCGCGGTGCGCCAAATCCGGGCGCACCGCTAAAGGCCGTCACGTCTGATAGTGTGGCCGGCTGCAGCGATCGCATCATCGCCCAGCCGTTCACCGTGGCGCGTTGGCTTCGTTTCTCCAATTTGTAGGAGATAAACGCCCAGCTTTCCTCGCCAACTCGCTGATCGCGGGTGACGCAGACGATGTCGTTTTTGTCGAGTGCGTCGATGAAGTCAGAGCCGCCACGGGGCTCCTTGACGATATTCACGCTTTCGGTTTGGACTCTGAAGTAGTGGCAATTCGAATCCTGCGCATACGCTGCCGAAGCGCCGGACGCTGCCGCCACAATTCCACAAAACGCCACAATTCGAATTACTGACCATCCGGCCATGAGACCCCCGAATTTCCCCCCGGCACAGTGAACACCAAACGAAGAAACTACTCAAGCAAGAGGGCGCCGGCCGGCCGGAGTTGACCAGACTTGCACATCCGCCGGCTTGCGCATTTGCTGGGCGGGCCGAGGGCAGCCAGCCGCCGCTGCCGTACCCACGAGGACCGATCGTGCCCGATAAATTGACCGCATTCGTCGCCGAGCTGGCGCTCGCCAACCGCATTCTGGCCAACGAAGGCGTGCTCGACGCTTTCGGCCATGTCAGTGCCCGCCATCCGGCCGATCGAAACCGCTATCTGTTGTCGCGGTCGCGCTCGCCGCTGCTGATCGAACCCGGCGACATTCTGGAATACACGCTCGATTCCGAGCCGGTGAAACCGCCGAAGGCGCACCTATACGCCGAGCGCGTCATTCACGGCTGCATCTATCAGGCGCGGCCGGATGTCATGGCGGTGTGTCACCATCACGCGCCGGCGGTCATGCCGTTTTGCATCGCCGGCAAGCCGATTGTCCCGGTGTTCCATCTGGGCGCCGCGGTCGGCGAGGAGACGCCGTTTTGGGACCAGCATGATGAATTCGGCGACACCAACCTGCTGGTCGTGAAACCGGAGGAGGGCCAGTCGCTGGCGCGAACGCTCGGCCGGCATTCGGTGGTGCTGATGAACCGCCATGGCGCGACCGTCGTCGGCGGCGGCTTGAGGGAATTGGTCTCACGCTCGATCTTTTTGTGTCAGAACGCCGAGTATCAGATGCGCGCACTCGCGCTCGGCGCGCCGGAGCCGCTGCATCGCGGCGAGATCAAGCTCGCGGGCGCCATCAGCCTGATGCCCACCGTCGTGACAAGGATATGGGAATATTGGAGCATCAGGCTGCAAGCGAGCGGCGCCATGCCGCTGCGCCGCTCGGCGAAAGCAGCACGCCGCGCAAAGCCGAAAACCGCTCGTGCCGTGTTACGCGGGCGCCGGAAGGGCAGGAAAGGGCGATGAAACAGCATCTGGTCACCGGCGAACCTGAGCGATGCTGACACTTCCGCGCCGCGGTCTGCTCGCGGCCGCCGCCGGCCTCTTGGCGTCGCGGCGTTCGCTGCGTCCGAACGCGGCTTTCGCCGACGAGACCACATTTCCTGCGGACTTCGTCTGGGGCGCTTCGACATCGAGCTATCAGATCGAAGGTGCGGTCGACGAGGACGGCCGCGGCAAGAGCATTTGGGACACGTTCTGCCAAACGCCGGGCCGCGTGAAGAACGGCGATACCGGGGCCATTGCCTGCGACCACTATCACCGCTGGCGTGAGGATGTCGATTTGCTCGCGCGGGGCGGCTTTGCCGCGTACCGTTTTTCGACGGCGTGGCCGCGCATTCTGCCCGCGGGTAGCGGCACTGTCGAGCAGCGCGGCCTGGATTTCTATGACCGGCTGGTCGATGGGCTCATCGCCCGCGGCATTGCGCCGTGGCTCTGCCTCTATCATTGGGACTTGCCGCAGGCGGTGCAGGATCCTGGTGGCTGGCTCAATCGTGATACTGCCGAGAAATTCGCCGACTACGCGCGCGTCGTCGCACAACGGCTCGGCGACCGGGTCAAGCATTGGGCGATGTTGAACGAACCCAATGTCCATGCGCTGTTCGGGCACGGGATGGGCGAGCACGCGCCGGGTCTCAAAGGGTTGCCTAATTTTCTGGCCGCCATCCATCATCAGAACCTTGCGCAAGGCCGCGCGATACAGGCGTTGCGCGCAGAGCGTTCTGGCTTTTCGCTCGGCACGGTGACGTCGTTGCAGCCGGTGCGGCCGTCGGCGGACAGCGAGGATGATCGCCGCGCCGCCAAACGGTTCGACGCGATGTGGAACGGCGCCTGCCTCGATCCGCTGATGAAGGGTTCTTATCCGGCGCCGGTCGCGGATGATTTCGCGCCGCTGATCGCCGACGGCGATCTCGCTGCGATGCAGCAGCCGACCGACTACCTGGGCGTCAACTACTACGCGCCGATGTATGTCATGAGCGCGTCGCAAAGCCTGTTCGGCGCCTGGTTCGGCACGGTGCCGGCCGGCACGCGCTTCACCGCAATGGGTTGGCCGATCGATGCGGGCGGGCTCACTGAGCAACTGATCCGCCTGCGCGGCCGCTACGGCGACATCGACTTCTACGTCACCGAGAACGGCGCTTGCTACGACGATCCGCTCGCGGCGGACGGCACCGTGCACGATGACGATCGCATCGCCTATCTGCGTGATCATATAGCGGCCGCCAGCCGCGCGCTCGCCGCGGGCGTAAAGCTGCGCGGCTATTTCGTCTGGTCGCTGCTCGATAATTTCGAATGGGCCGAAGGCTACAGCCGCCGCTTCGGTGTCGTTCATGTCGATTTCACGACATTGAAGCGCACGCCGAAGTCGTCGTTCGGCTATCTCGCCGGCATCATGCGGCGAGGATAGCGTCAGCCGTATCGGCACTGGACAGTTGTGCAATTCAATGGCGGTCGCGCGCGGCCGCGCTGATCGCGCCAAGCATCGCCGTGCGGTCTTTGTCGACGGCGCCGCGCACGGATGGCTGCTTGCCGATCTGGCCCATTTCGCGCTGGCGCCTGACGGTGGCCGATGTCATCAGCGGCTCGACACCCAGTTCCCGCAGCGTGTCGGCTACCTCTTCCATTTCTGCAGCGCGCCGCTCGCCATGGCTCGCCATGCGTTCGAGGTTGTAAGGCACGATCTTCGTCCAATCGAGGCCGGGGTAGTTGTTCTTGATCGACGCCGCGACCTCGTCGACGACGCCCGCCCGCGCCGCCGCCAAGAAGCACTCCAGCGTTAAGGCCTCGATGCCCTTGATCATCACGCTGCGCACCATCTTGATCGCTGCGGCTGCGCCGATTTCGTTCCCGGCGATGGTGAAGCGCATGCCGAGCGCCGCGAGCGACGGAGCAATGTCCCGTGCGTGCGGGCCGGCGAGCAGCAGCGGCGTCTGATGCCGCGCCGGATGAATCGGCGCCAGCACGGCAACGTCGACATAGCGGCCGGCATCGCCGAGGAGCTTTGCCGTTTCCTGCTTGCGGCCGGGCGAGACCGAGTTGATATCGAGGAAGAACGGTTGTCCGGCAAGATGCGCTTTGACCGATTGCGCCGCTTCGACACTCGATGCCGCGGTGACGGCGGAGATGACCATGTCCACGTAGCGCAACGCATCCGCCGCCGAATTTGCGCAGCGCACGCCGCTTCCCTGTGCGGCGTGCCGTAGCTTGTCCCCGTCGCGGTGCGGAAACAGAATATCCCAGGCCGACATTCTGTCGATGCCGGCCTCGCTCAGCCCGGCAGCGATAGCTTGGCCGGCCTCGCCGAAGCCGATGAAGCAGATTGTCGGCCTCACGTTTGGCATCATGAAAATTCCCTTGATTGCCTCGGCAGGCACGGATGATGGCAGGTTCGGTGCGCGGTTTGCAATGGCGCCGGTGCCCGGTAGGATGCGCGAAATATTCGGGGGCCTCGCTCAACGACCTCAAGCCGTCGATGGGTGAAGGCTTGATTTGCTCCCTCTCTCCGCGTGCGAGAGCGGTGTTATCCATGTGATCAACAATCGGCCAAACAATGAAACAATCGTCTTGCCGCGATCGGGTTGAACAGGCGTTGGCGCGTATCGCCGACCCGAAAGGCGAAGGCCGTCGCGCCTGTCTCTCCATCTACGCCGATGCCGCTCGCGCCGCCGCCGACGCCGCCGATGCGCGCGCGGCGCACGGCGTTTCGCTTGGGCCGCTCGATGGCGCGATCTTGAGCGTCAAGGATTTGTTTGATGTCGCCGGCGAGCCGACGCGCGCCGGCTCGAAAATTCTGGCCGAGGAAGCGGCGCCGGCGACAGCCGATGCGGCGGTCGTGCGCCGGCTGCGCGCGGCCGGGGCGGTGATCATCGCCAAGACCAACATGACCGAGTTCGCCTTCTCCGGCGTCGGCGCCAATCCGCATTTCGGCACGCCCGGCAACCCGGTCGACCGCGCGCGTGTGCCCGGCGGCTCCTCGGCGGGTGCGCCGGTCGCCGTCGCCGACGGCATGTGCGAGATCGCAATCGGCACCGATACCGGCGGCTCGGTGCGAATACCGGCCTCGCTGTGCGGCCTCGTCGGCTTCAAGCCGAGCCGGCAACGGGTCCCCACCGATGGCGCATTTCCGCTGAGCTACACGCTCGATTCCATCGGGCCGATCGCGCGCAGCGTCGCCGATTGCGCCAAGGCCGACGCCGTGATGGCCGGCGAGGCGTTTACGCCGCCTGAGCCGGTGGCGCTGTCAGGCCTGCGCTTCGGCGTCGCCGAGGGTATGCCGCTCGACCGACTGGACGACACCGTCGCCGCGATGTTCGCTCTTGCGATCAAGCGGCTCGACGATGCCGGCGCCCGCGTCAGCCACGAAACGCTGTCGCTGTTCGGCGACATGGGCGAGGTCAACGCCAAGGGCGGCATCTCGCCACCGGAGGCCTGCGCTATCCATCGCGATCGACTCGAAAGACGCGCGGCCGATTTCGATCCCAACGTCCGCGCCCGCATCGAGCGTGGCTGCGCCGTATCGGCCGCGGATTACGTCGAAATGACGCGCGAGCGCGCCCGGCTGGTGCGCGCCATGGATGGGCGGCTCGCCGCCCTCGATGTGCTCGTCATGCCGACGACGTCGATCGTCGCGCCCACCATTGCCGAGGTCGCGGACACCACGGTTTTCGCTGCGCGCAACGCCGCGCTGTTACGCAACACCGCCGTGATCAATTTCTTCGACCTCTGCGCCATATCGCTCCCGCTCAAGGCGGCCCTGCCGGTTGGGCTCATGCTGGCCGCGCGCAACGGTCATGATCATCGGCTGTTGGCCATTGCTGCGGCAACCGCGCAGCTTTTTCAGGCTTGATCGGCGCTTGCCCCCGGGCGGGCGGCCACCTAGGATTCGCGAAACCTGGGGAGGACAAAGCCATGACCCGTAATCGCCTGCTGACCAACCGCCGCCACCTGCTTGCCGGCGCCGCCGCCACCGCGGCCACAATCGCGACGCCCGCCATCTTGCGCGCGCAGGGCGGACCCCTGAAGGTCGGCATGCTGCTGCCGCGCTCGGGCTACGAGGCCGGCATCGGCCAGGATTGTCAGCGCGGCGTCGACGTCGCGCCTGCGATTCTCAAATCGCTGGGTCTGCCGGATCTCACGATCATGAACGGCGACACCGAGTTCGAGCGTGGATGTCGCGCGCGAGCATGCCGAGAAGCAAATCAGCGACGGCGCGCAGCTGCTGATCGGCGCTTTCGATTCCGGCCAAACCACCGCGATTGCCCAGGTAGCCGAACAGAAGGGCATCCCGCTCGTCATCAATATTGCCGCCGCGCCCGACATCACCGAGCAAGGCTACAAGTTCGTTTTCAGAAACTTCCCGACAGTCGGGATGATTACCGCCGACGCCTTCGCCAACCAGAAGGAAGTCTTCGAGATCGCCGGCAAGGCGCCGAAAACGGCCGTCTTCATGCATGTGAACGATACTTACGGCACAGGCATGTCGAAGGCCGTCGCCGCGATGATGCCGAAGAACAACATGCCATACACGATCACGGAGGAGATTTCCTACGATCCGGCGGCGCGCGACCTTTCCGTCGAGGTTGCGAAGGCCAAGGCCACGAACTCCGAAATCCTGCTCGTCGTCGGCCGGCTCAACGACGCGATGCTGATGACGCGGGAGATGGTCAAGCAGCGCTGGACGCCGGAGGCGATCTTGAGCATGGGGCCGGGCTGGTACGAAGACCAATACATCAAGACGCTCGGCAAGATGTCCGACGGTCCGATCAGCTTCGTTCCCTGGTACGACCCGAACAAGAAAATGAGCCAGACCCTTGAAGCCGCATTGGCAAAAGCCTATCCGGGCGTCAATCTGAATACCAACCACATCTTCACTTTCGAGGCGTTGCTGGTGGCCGCCGATGCGTATAAGCGCGCCGGCTCGACCGATCCCAAGGCGCTCGCCGACGCGCTGCGCACCACCAACATCACCGACAATGTCAGCATCGGACCCGGCATCCAGTTCAACGCAAGGGCCAGAACGACAAGGTGAAGGACGGCGCCATCCAGAACCGCGACGGCAAGCTCGTGACGATCGCGCCGAAAGCCGCCGCCAACGCCAAACCGGAATGGCCGATGAAGTCCTATCAAGGCCGCGGGTAACGCGAGCCCGGGACTTCCCGGTGCCGTTGGACGTCTATCTGAATGTCGCCGTTGCCGGGGTTTTGACCGGTCTGGTCTACGGCCTGATGGCGCTCGGCCTTTCAGTCATTTTCGGCGTGGTGCGCGTCGTCAATTTTGCCCACGGCGAGATGATGTCGATCGCGATGTATCTCGCGGTGGTGCTGTTTTCCAGCTTTCACCTCGATCCGCTGATCATGCTGGTGCCGATCGCCGCGGTGATGTTCGTCTTCGGCTATATGTTGCAGGCCGGATTGATCAATCCCTTCATCACGCGCCCGGAGCACACCCAGTTCTTGCTGGTGGTCGCGCTGGCGATCATCATCGTCAACGTACTGCTGATCATCTTCGGTCCGGACGCCCGGACGGTGCAGACATCCTACGCCTACGACAGTTTCGAACTCGGCCCGGTGATCATCGACGCGTCCAAGCTTTATGCCGGCGCCGCGGCCATCCTCGTTACTGTGGCGCTGTTCGTGTTCTTTCGCTTCAGCCTGCTCGGTAAGGCGATCCGCGCCTGCGCCGACAATTACACCGGTGCACTCGTCGTCGGGCTCAATGTCAACCGGCTTTACGCGCTGACCTTCGGCATCGGCGCCGCGTGCGTCGGCGCCGCCGGCGTGATGATGACATTGATCATCGACGTGACGCCGATCGTCGGCCCGACCTATACGCTTCTTGCCTTTGTCATCGTCATCACCGGCGGCCTCGGCTCGATGGCCGGCGCCCTCATCGGCGGCGTATTGATCGGATTGACTGAGGCGCTGGCCGGACTGTTGTTCGCGCCGTCCGCCAAAAGCATGTTCGCCTTTGCCATCCTGGTGCTGGTGTTGTTGTTCCGGCCGCAGGGCATCCTCGGCAAGAGGCTGTCATGATGGCGCGCTTGGCCGGCGGCGTGCCGCGCCGCGCCGCGATTCTACTCGCCGCGCTATTGGCGGCCCTTCTGATCGCGCCGTGGATCGTCAACGACTATCTCGTCACCGTCCTCATCGTCATTCTTTATCTCGCTTACACCGGGCAAGCCTGGAACATCATGATGGGCTTCGCCGGGCAGCTTTCGCTCGGCCACGCGATCTATGTGGGGTTGGGCGCCTACGTCGCAGCCGTGCTCTTCACCCGCTTCGGCGTCGGTCCATGGATCGGATTTTTGGCGGCCGTGCCAGTTGCCGCGGCATGCGGAGCGATCATCGGCTTTCTGGCTTTCCGCTTCGGCGTCGCCGGCGTCTATTTCGCCATCCTCACCATCGCTTTCGCCGAGTTTGCCCGCATCGGCTTCGACCATTTGAGTTTCGTCAACGCGTCTGCGGGCCTGTTCCTGCCGGTCAAACAATTGACGCACGATGATCTCTGGCTGCTGCGCGGCAGTCCGACGATGTTCTATTACGTGATCCTCGCGGCGACGGTGCTGGCTTTTATTCTGTCTCATGGGCTGCTGCGCAGCCGCATGGGCTATTTTTGGCTCGCCATTCGCGAGGACGAGGAAGCGGCGCGCGCCGTCGGCATCGACACGTTTTGCTACAAGATGTACGCGGTGATGATCTCCGCCGCGGTCACGTCGTTTGCCGGCGTGTTCTATGCCTTTTTCTACAACAATTTGTTTCCGGAGCAGGTCTTCAATATTTCCCGCTCGATCGAGATGATTCTGGGACCGATCATCGGCGGCGTCGGTACGCTGTTCGGGCCGATACTCGGGGCGTTCGTGCTCACCGGACTGGCGGAGGCGTTGAATTCGGCAATGGCGGCCATTGGCCTCGATCTGCCCGGGGCCAAGCAGGTGTTCTACGGAATTTGCCTGCTGCTCGTCGTCGTTGCGCTGCCGGGAGGCGTGTGGCCGTGGCTGGCGCGCAGGATCGGCGTGGCGGAGGACAAAAAATGAGACCCTTGCTTTCGCTCGGTGCCGTCAGCAAACGCTTCCGTGGGCTGGTCGCTGTCGACCGCGTCACCTTCGATGTGCCCGAGGGCGTGATCTTCGCCGTGATCGGGCCGAACGGCGCCGGCAAAACCACCCTGTTCAATATGATCGCGGGTGCGATGGCGCCCGATTACGGCAGGATTATTTTTGGGGGTGAGCCGATCGGCGGTCTGCCGGCCGATGCGGTGTGCCGGCGCGGCGTCGCACGCACGTTCCAATTGGTACGGTCGTTCCCGGCGCTCAGCGTCGAGGACAACGTCATCGTCGGCGCTTTGCTGCACTGCCGCGATGTCGGCGCGGCGCGGGAGCGCGCGCGAGTGCTGCTGCGCCGCCTCGACCTGTTCGATAAGCGCCGCAACATCGCCTCGACGCTGACGTTGCCGGATCGCAAACGGCTCGAGGTCGCCCGTGCGCTGGCGACCGATCCGAAACTGTTGCTGCTCGACGAGGTGATGGCGGGCCTGCGTCCGACCGAGACCGACCGCATGGTCGCGATGCTGCGCGAGATCAACCGCGAGACCGGATTGACGATCGTGTTGATCGAGCACGTCATGCGTGCCGTGATGGCGCTTGCGGCGCGGGTTCTGGTGCTCGATCACGGCACGGCGATCGCGGAGGGCACGCCGGAAGCCGTCGTGCGCGATCCTGCAGTCGTGCAGTCCTATCTTGGCGTCGAGGCGCTGTGATGCTGCGCGTCGAGAACCTCGATGTATTCTACGGCGACGTCCAGGCGCTCGACGCCGTATCGCTCGACATCGAAGAGGGTGCGATCGTCGCTATTGTCGGCGCCAACGGCGCCGGCAAGACCACGCTTGATCCGCGCACTTGCCGGGATGCAGCGGCAAATGCGCGGCCGGATCCTGTTGCGCGGCGTCGATATTGCGGGGTGGCCGAGCTATCGGGTCTGTGATCTCGGCATCGGCCAGGTAGCCGAAGGCCGGCAGGTGTTCCCGACGCTTACGGTCGCTGAGAATCTCGATATGGGCGCCATGTTGCCGCGCGCCCGTGCGCATCGCGCCAAGAACCGCGAGCGCGTCCTCGCCCTGTTCCCCTTGCTCGCCGCGCGATCGAGCCAGGCGGCGGGCACGCTATCCGGCGGCGAGCAACAAATGCTCGCTATCGGGCGCTGCCTCATGGGCGCGCCTGAACTCATCATGTTCGATGAACCGTCGCTCGGTCTCGCGCCCGCGATCGTGCAGAACGTGCTCAAGACCATCCGCGATCTCAACCGTGAAGGTCTGACCTGCGTGCTCGTCGAGCAGAACGTCGCTGTGTCGCTCAAGCTGGCGAGTTGGGCCTATGTGCTGGAAAACGGGCGCGTGACCCTTTCCGGGAGCGGCAGCGAACTCCTTGCCGACGATCGCGTCCGTAGCGCTTATTTGGGCTTGTAGCCGCCGGATTAGGCCGGACGGCGAACGCGCTCCATGATGGCGCCAAGGGCGGCCACCCGCGCGCCCAGCGGCGCCAGCGGAAATGCCTGGCGCAAACGGCCCAGCGCATCGGCTGCGGTCGGCACTTCGGCGTCGGCGAGCGCCGCGGCCATGGCGCGCCCCATATCGGCTTCGGGACGTCCGGTCAGTGCGGCAGGGAGCAAGGTAACGTCACCGAAAGGAACCGGTGGCTCCACGCGGAAGGTGATACGGCGAGCGCCCATGATGAGATCCAGTCAATCCGTGGTGCTTGCCAACGCTTGACCTTTGTTCAAGTTCCATCAATCGGCGTTGTTGGCATTCCGCGCTGTGCTATATGGCTGCCTATTGGTTGTTTGGCGGAACCGTGATCCGCCGGTATCGCATGGAGGTTCGACCGATGAAGCTATATTTTGCCCCTGGCGCCTGCTCGCTCTCGCCCCACATTGTCTCCCGCGAAGCGGGCATCCATCTCGACCTCGAGCAGGTCGACAATCGCGAAAAGAAGACCAAGAGCGGCCAGGATTTCTGGGGCATCAATGCCAAGGGCCAGGTTCCGGTGCTGGAGATCGACGGCGGCCACCGCCTCACTGAGGGCCCAGTGATCGTACAATATCTCGCCGATCAGAAGCCGGCCTCAGGCCTTGCGCCGGCGCCCGGCACGATCGAGCGTTACCGCGTGCAGGAATGGCTGAATTTCATCACCTCGGAGCTGCACAAGTCGTTCGGTCCGATCTTCCGGCCGAACACGCCCGAAGAATACAAAAAGATATCGAAGGAAAATCTCGGCAAGCGCTTCGAATGGCTCGACAAGCAGCTTGCCGGCAAGCAGTACCTCATGGGCGATAAGTTCACCATCGCCGACGCTTATCTGTTCACGGTGCTGCGCTGGTCGCCGCGCATCGAACTCGACCTCGGCAAATGGCCGAACCTAAAGGCCTATGTCGATCGCGTCGCCGCCCGCCCGAAGGTGCAGGAAGCGCTGAAGGCGGAGGGGCTGCAATAATCGTCATTCCGGGCGCGGGCGCAGCCTGCGAACCCGGAATGACAATCATTACTTCAGCGGCGGCCCGATCGTCACATTGAGCTTGCCGACGCCCTCGACCTCGCACTCGATCCTGTCGCCGGCAACGGTGGCGGCGACGCCGGACGGCGTCCCTGTCATGATGATGTCGCCGGCTGCGAGCTCGACCATTTCGGACAGCTTGGAGATGATCTCCGGCACATTCCAGATCATCTGATTCAAGTCGCCGTCCTGGCGCACCTTGCCGTTGACCTTGAGCACGATGCGGCCCTTCGACGGGTGACCGGTCTCGGCCGCCGGCTTGAGCGGGCCGCAGGGAGCCGAATGGTCGAACGCCTTGCCGATTTCCCAAGGCCGCTTGATGTCGCGCGAGGCGATTTGCAAATCGCGGCGCGTGAGATCGATGCCGACACCATACCCGTAAATGCAATCGAGCGCCTTTTCGATCTTGATGTTGCGGCCGCCGCTCTTGAGCGCCACCACCAGTTCGACCTCGTGGTGCATGTCCTTGGTCAGGGAAGGATAGGGCGCCGTGCCGCCATCGGGAACGATCGCGTCGGCGGGCTTGGCGAAGAAGAACGGCGGTTCGCGCACGTCCTGCCCCATCTCCTTGATGTGCTCGACATAATTGCGGCCGACGCACCACAGGCGGCGGACCGGGAAATATTGATTGGTGCCGGCGACCGGGATGGCGGGCTGCGGCGGCCGCGCGATGACGTAGCTCTTGGCGTCGGTGCTCATGAGGCGTCTTGCTCTGGAGGGAGGAACCGAGAATGCGGGGCTTATAGACGACGCGCAATTGCGGTCAATGCGACGCTCAGCCGGACGAGGCAATCGCGGCAACGGGCTCGAGCGGCGGCGACCGCTCCTTGAGTTGCAGCCGGTAGAACGAGGCGTAGCGGCCACCTTTGCGCAGCAGCTCATCATGCCGGCCGGATTCGACGACCAATCCACCCTCGACTACCAGAATGTTGTCGGCATGCATGATGGTCGAAAGGCGGTGCGCGATGACGATCGTCGTGCGTCCTTTGCAGAGTTCGGCGATGGCCTCCTGGACGTGGCGCTCGGATTCGGAGTCGAGCGCCGCGGTCGCTTCGTCCAGCAGGATGATCGGCGCATCCTTGATCAGGGCCCTGGCGATTGCGATGCGCTGACGCTGACCGCCGGAAAGCTGCATGCCATGCTCGCCGACCGGGGTGTCGTAGCCGGTCGGAAAACCGCGGATGAAGTCGTGCGCGTGCGCCGCCTCGGCGGCGGCGGCGATCTCTGCGTCGCTCGCACCGAGCTTGCCGAGCGCGATGTTGTCGCGGATCGGGCCGCGAAACAGCTGAACGATCTGACCGACATAGGCGATGTTCCCGCGCAGGGAGCTGCGCGACACCTTGGCGATGTCCTGGCCGTCGATCAGGACGCGCCCGGCGCCCGCATCATAGAAACGCAGCAGCAGATTCAGCACTGTCGTCTTGCCGCCGCCTGAAGGCCCGACCAGCGCCGTGAGCCTGCCCGGCTGGGCAACGAAGCTCATACCCCGCAGCACCGGCGTTCCAGGATTGTAGGCGAACTGCACGTCGGCGAATTCGACGCGCGCGGCCGCCAGTTGCAGCGGCGGCAGCCCCTCGTCGCTCGGCTCGCCGGGACTGTCGATGACTTCATAAAGGACGCGCACGCCGACCAGGTTGTTGTTGAGGTCGATATTGAGCCGCGCCAGGCGCTTCGCGGGCTCGTAGGCGAGCAGGAACGCCGCCAAGAAGGAAACAAATTCGCCCGGCGTCGCACCGATCTCGATCACGCGGTAGCCGCCATAGATCGTCGCTATCGCAATGGCGAAGCCGCCGAGCATCTCCATCATCGGGCTGGCGCGGTTGGCGACGCGCGCCATCTTGTTCGATTCGTGCTCGACCCCGGCGACGCTCACGGCGAGCCGGCGCCGCATTTCCTCCTCGAGCGCGAAGGCCTTGACCGTGCGCATGCCCTGCAGGGCTTCCTGCATCGTCTCGATGATTTGCGTGCCGCCGGTGAACTGCATGCGTGCGATGTTGCGCACCCGGCGGATCAGCTTGCGCAGGAAGAAGAAGGCCGGCGGCGCCACGACGAAGCCGGCGATCGACATCACCGGGTCCTGCATCACCATCACGATGCTCAGCCCGATGAGCGACATGAGGTCACGGCCGATAGCGGTGATGAGGAGATTGATCACGCCGCTGACGGCGGCGGCGCCGGTGGTGAGGCGAGCAATGAATTCGGACGAATGGCGGTCGGCGAAGAAGCCGATGCTTTCGTGCAGCAGCTTGTCGAACATGCGCCGCTGATTGTCGGCGATGATGCGGTTGCCGATCGATGACAGCATCACGGCGCCGCCGTAGGTCGCAAACCCTTTCACGGTGAAGATCACCATCGCCACGAGGCCGATGACCACGATGCCGTGATAGTTGCGGTTGACATAGGCTTCGTTGACCATCGTGCCGAGGAGATACGCCGTCAGCGCCGTTGCGGCGGCGGCGACGGCCATCAGCGCGAAGGCAATGGCGTAGCGCGGCCAGTGCGCCATGGCCTCATCGAGCAAGAGGCGGCGCACCAGGATGGAGGTCGAATAGCGGTCCGGAACTCCGGCCGTGGTAGGTTTCATACTGGACTCGTCCCGCCCCGCTGCGCCGCTACTCTTAAAGCCCGTCGTGGCCGGCGTCCATGCCCGGAAGGGGCGGAAATTTCAAGCGATTTCAGCGGCATTGTGAATGGGCAGGCCAGGCGACGCGGGAACCGGGTTCGGTTATGCCGCCCGCCGCGCCATCAGCGCGCGTTCCCATGCCAGCGCGTGCGTCACGATGGTCGAAAGGTCGTCGAAGCGCGGCTGCCAGCCGAGCGTCTTGCGGATTTGATCGGATGCCGCGACGATGCGGCTCGGATCGCCGGCGCGGCGGGAGGCAAAGTCGACTTTGAAGTTGACGCCGGAGGCGCGTTTGACGGCCTCGATCACTTCGAGGACCGAGAAGCCATCACCGTAGCCGCAATTGAGCGTCACCGACGGCGCGCCGGACCGCAGGTAGCGCAGCGCGTCGGAGTGCGCGCGCACCAGATCGCTGACATGGATGTAGTCGCGAATACAGGTTCCGTCGTTGGTCGGATAGTCGGCGCCGAAGACATCGAGCTTGGGGCGCAATCCCAAGGCGGCCTCGACCGCAACCTTGATCAAATGTGTCGCGCCCTTGCTCGATTGCCCGGTGCGGCCGTGCGGATCGGCGCCCGCGACGTTGAAGTAGCGCAAGATCACGTGCGCAAGGCCGTACGCACGGCCGGCATCGCGCAGCATGATTTCCGTCATCAGTTTTGACGATCCGTATGGCGAAATCGGCAGCGTCGGCGCATCTTCCCGCACCGGAATCGCGGCCGGATCGCCGTACACGGCGGCGGTTGAGGAAAAGATGAACTGACGCACGCCGCCATTCACCGCGCATTCGATCAGCGCGCGCGAGTTGACCGTATTGTTTCGATAGTAGGCGAGCGGATCGCGAACCGAATCGGGAACGACGACCGAAGCCGCAAAGTGGATGATCGCATCGATGGCGTATTCGCGAATAATCCGATCGACCAGCGGTTGGTCGCCGGTTTCGCCGACGACGAGCGGAACCCCTGCGGCTACGGCCCAAGGAAAGCCGGTGGAGAGATTGTCGAGCACCACGACGCGCTCGCCGGCGTCGACCAGTTCATGCACCATGTGGCTGCCAATATAACCGGCGCCGCCGGTAACCAGGAGCGTCATGTCCCGCGACCCATCTCCGTGCCGTCTTGGCCCTACTCCGATTTCGTGAATACCGGGTTATGCCCGCCGCCGGCTCAACGCGCCGCTATGACAGCCGCGATCGCGCGCTGGGTTGCGGCGAGAACGTCGTCCAGGGCGATGTCGGTCATGCAGCGGTGATGACCCAGGTGGCACACCGGCTGGTGGCACGGCCGGCAAGGCAGGGCGCTATTCGTCTCTATTGTCGCGGCCAGCGGATTGAGAGGCGCCCAGTGCCACGGGCTGGTCGGCCCGAAAATGCCGATTGATGGCGTCCCCAGGGCCGCCGCCACGTGGAGCAGGCCAGAATCGTTCGAGACCGTAACTGCCGCGGACGCGAGCGCCAGGACGGCGTCACGCAGATCGTTGCCGGTGAGATCGCGAGCCGCCGTGCCACCGACGATCTCCTTGGCCAAGGACTTTTCGCCGAGCCCGCCCAGGACCCAGACCGCGAAGCCATCGCTCAGCAGGCAGCGGGTAAGGGCGGCATAGGCAGTGCTTGGCCAGCGTTTCGATGGTCCGACCGCGCCCGGGGCTAGCGCCACGATCGGCCGGGTTTCCGCGCTCAAACCGCGGTCGTTCCGCCAGGAAGCGATTTCTGCCACGGGAACCTTCAGTTCCGGCAACGGCCATTCGGGGGGCAGCTTGATACCGGCCGGCAGAGCCAGCGCCCCGCATCGGTCGACCATGCGAGGCAACTTGCGCTCGCCGTAGCGCAGGTCATTCAGAACGAAAAAGCGCGCCTCCCCGACAAAGCCGGTGCGCTCAGGGATGCCGGCTAGATAGGGCGCCAGCGTCGATTTCCAGGTTCGGGGCAGCACCAGGGCCGTGCCATACCCTTCCTGTTTGAGGCGCTTGGCGAGGCGCCCCTGTTGGGCCAGTCCCAGGCGGCTGCGCGGCAGGTCCTCGACCACCGCTTGGCGCAGTCCCGGCATGTAATCGGCCAGCGGGGCACAGAGCGTGGTTGCCAGGACGTCAATCGGGCGGTCAGGAAAACGCATCCGCAGAAGCTTCACGACCGAGTGGCAGCGGACAAAATCCCCGATCCACATGTAAGGCACGATGAGAATCGGGCTTCCTTCCGCTACGGTGGTTCGTTCGCGAACCGCAACATACTTGTTCGAATAATGATTCATTCTTATATGTGAACTTTAATTCATTTTATGTGCCGCCGACCTATCTTGGCTAACGTGGCAGAGCGCCGGTGTCCAGTGTTGCGCCCCGAACGAGACTGGGGCAAAGGAACGGGGCGGTCGGCGCAGGTCGATAACCCACCTTAACCGGTCTTACGGCGTCGATGTTATTGGTCACCGGCGGGGCCGGTTTCATCGGATCGAACCTGGTCGCGAGCCTCAACGAGGCCGGGCGCACGGATATTGTCGTCAACGATGTCCTTGGCAACGACGGCAAATGGCGCAACCTCGCAGGCCGCCAGATTGCCGACTTCGTTCCTCCGGCGGAGCTCTTGCGCTGGCTCGACGGACGCAAGCTCGATGCCATTGTGCACCTCGGCGCCATTTCATCCACAACCGCGACGGACGGTGACCTTATCATCGAAGCCAATTTCCGGCTGCCGCTGCGGCTGTTCGAATGGTGTGCCGCCACAAGCACCCCGTTCATCTACGCGTCCTCGGCGGCGACCTATGGCGACGGTCAGGAAGGTTTTTCGGACGACTGGTCGCATGGCGCCCTCAAGCGACTCAGGCCGATCAATCTCTATGGCTGGAGCAAGCAGCTGTTCGATCTTGCCGTCGTCGAACGCGTTGCGCGCAAAGACAACTTGCCGCCGCAATGGGCCGGGCTCAAGTTCTTCAACGTGTTTGGCCCGAATGAATACCACAAAGGCGAGATGATGAGTCTTGTCGCCAAGCGCTTCGACGAGGCCAAGGCTGGTCGGCCGATCAAGCTCTTCAAGTCGCATCGCGCTGGAATTGCCGACGGCGAGCAGAAGCGTGACTTCATCTATGTGGATGATGCGGTTGCCGTTGTCCGATGGTTGCTCGATACGCCCGCGGTCTCAGGCATTTTCAACGTCGGTACCGGAGTCGCGCGGAGCTTCCGCGATTTGATAACAGCGATGTTTGCAGCGCTGGGCCGCGAGCCTGCGATCGAATATATCGACATGCCGGCGTCGATCCGCGACAGCTATCAATATTTCACGCAGGCCGAGACCGTGAATTTGCGGCGCGCCGGCTATAATGCGGACTTCACCGCGCTTGAAGCTGGGGTGAAATGCTACGTGAATACGTATCTCGATCGCGCCGATCGCTATCGGTAGCGCCAAGACGAAGGCTAGGCCGAGCGCAACGCATGTTCGATTTCGAGGAAACCCTCAAGGTTGTCCCACAGCAGGCGATCCTCTGCGTCGGCGATCTTATGCTCGACGACTTCGTCTATGGCGATGTCACGCGCATTTCGCCGGAAGCGCCATCGCCGGTCCTCGCCGTCACGCATAGCGTGTTCGAGATCGGCGGCGCCGGCAATGTAGCGCGCAATATCGCGGCGCTCGGCGCGCATTGCATTTTCGTCGGCCTCATTGGCAACGATGAGGCCGGTCTCATCCTCACTAACGCCTTAGCGAAACTCGACGGCTCGATCGTGCCCGACCTGGTAATCGACAAGACACGGCAAACCACGCGCAAAGTGCGCTTTGTCTCCGAACACCACTTGACCCACCTGATCCGCGCCGATTGGGAGACCTCGGGGCCGGTGAGCGCCGAAAGCCAATCCGCGATTATCGCCTATGCGCAAGCGGCGTTGCCGCAGGTCGGTGCCGTGGTGCTGTCCGATTATGCCAAGGGCGTACTGACGCCGCGCGTCATCCGCGCCATTATCGACGCGGCGCGACGTCTCGGTAAGCCGGTCATCGTCGATCCGAAGGGCCACGATTACAGCATCTATCGCGGCGCGACATTAATCACGCCCAACCGCAAGGAACTGGCTGCCGCCGTCCATCGCCCGGTCACCACCGAGGCGGAGATCGCCACCGCCGCCGCCGAGCTCGCGCGCATCGTCGAAAGCGAAGCGGTGCTGGTCACGCGCAGCGAGGAGGGCATGACGCTGCACGTCGAGGGCGCTGATGCCGGTCCACGTGCCCGCTTATCCGGTCAAGGTGGGCGATGTCTCGGGCGCCGGCGATACGGTCGCCGCGGTGATGGCGGTGCTGCTGGCGATGAAGGCTCCGTTCGAGGCCGCGATGCGCGCCGCCAATGCCGCTGCCGCCGTCGTCATCGGCAAGCGCGGCACGGCGACGGTGTCGCTCGCCGAACTGCGCCACCGCATCCTGCCGGCCGCTTCGCTCGCGCCCGAGGACAAGATCGTGTTCGACTGGTCGGTGCTCGACCAGCGCCTTGCCGAATGGCGCCGCCACGGCCTGCGCATCGGCTTCACCAATGGCTGCTTCGATATTCTGCATCGCGGCCACATCAGATTGCTGGCCGAGGCTCGCGCCGCCTGCGACCGGCTGGTCGTCGGGCTCAACAGCGACGCCTCGACCCGGCGCCTCAAAGGCAAAGGCCGGCCGACTCAATCCCGCCGAAGGGCGCGCCGAGGTGCTCGCAGCGCTCGAAGCGGTCGACCTTGTCGTCGTGTTCGAGGAGGACACGCCGCTCGAACTGATCAAGCGCGTGCGCCCGGCGGTCCTGGTCAAAGGGGCCGACTACCAGCGCGAGAAGTGGTAGGCCGCGAAGCGGTCGAGGCAAGCCGGCGGCGACGTGATCCTGGTCGATCTGGTGCCGGGCCATAGCACTACGGCGATCGTCGAACGTGCGCGGCCGGCGAAGGAACCGGCCGGGGAGTGAGCCGTCGTGCCTGAAGCAGCGCTCATTTCGGTCATTGTGACGACCTACAACCGCGACGATGCGCTCGATGTGGTCTTGCGCGCGCTTGCGCAGCAATCGGATCGTAATTTTGAGATCATCATCGCCGAGGACGGATCGCGGCCGGATACGGCGCGGCGTCATCGAAGGCTGGGCAGCGCAGGCTCGCAATGCCCGATCAAGCACGTCTGGCATGAGCACGACGGCTTTCGCGGCGGCCGAGATCCGCAATCGCGGCATTCGTGCGAGCGCTGGAGACTATTGCATCTTCCTCGACGGCGATTGCCTGGCGCGCGCCGATTTCGTCGCCGCGCATCGCCAGCTCGCAGAGCCGGGCTGGTTCGTGACCGGCAACCGCATCCTGCTGTCCCGCGAATTGACCGAGGCGGTGCTTGCCAAAGGGCTGGCCGGTCGAGACTTGGCCATTTGAGCGCGCTCGGTCGTGAGCGGCTGCGCGGCGGCATCAATCGCATGCTCCCGGCACTGCGCCTGCCGCTGGGGCCGTTGCGTAAACTTGGCAGCACGGCGTTGGCAAGGCGCGCAAACGTGCAATCTCGCCGTCGCACGCAGCGACCTTGATTGCATCGACGGCTTCGATTGCTCCTATGCCGGATGGGGCCTTGAAGATTCCGACCTCGTGGTGCGCCTGCTTCATGCCGGCGTGCGGCGCAAAGACGGCCGGTTCGCCACCGGTGTCTTGCACTTGTGGCATGCGCAGAATGATCGTTCGCAATTGGCCGCAAACCAATCGCGGCTTGACGAGGTGCTGCGCGGCAATCGCGTGCGCGCCTTGCGCGGCCTGTCCGGGCTTCGGGATGATGACCCGGTCGACGCTGCCGTTACGCGCGGCACGGCGCGTGCGAGCGCAATTCCGCGCTCACCATTGCGGCGAAGCCATGAAGCCGATCGCGCTGCCGCGCGATGCTCGCGTGCTCATTGTGGCTTTGCGACGGCTCGGCGATGTGCTGCTGACGACGCCGCTCATCCGCAGCGTCAAGCGCGCTTTTCCCGCCGCCTCGATCGAGGTCTTGGTATTTGCCGGAACGGAAGGAATTCTGGCGAATAATCCCGATGTCGCAACGCATTGTGACCCTGTCGGCGCGCGCCAGCGCCTTGAAACGCTCGCGCTGCTGTGGCGGCTCGCGCGGCGCTATGATCTTGCGCTATCGACGCAGACCGGCGACCGGCCGACGCTTCTGGCTTGGATCGCCGGGCGACAAAGCGCCGGACCGCGCGAAGCGGATGGATTTCCCGCCGCAGTCAAACGCTTCGCGCTCAGCCGTTCCTGCGTGAGCGGACCGGCATCAGCATCGTGTTCTCGAGAACCTGCGCCTTGCCGAACTTGCTCGGCATTCCCGCGCACGCCGAGATTGTTTGCTCCGGCCGGCGACGTGCGCGCGGACCTTGTTCCACAATATCCCTATGCCGTCGTGCATGCAGCGCCGATGTTCACCTACAAGCGCTGGACGGTTCGATGGCTGGCGCATGCTCGTGCGCGGCGCTTGCGCGAGCGCGGCCTGCGGACGCTCGTCAGCGGCGGCAACGGACGATCGCGCTTATCTCGATGAGGTCTGGGCGGATGCGACGTCGCGCGGCTCGACGGCAAGCTCGCATGGCCGGAGCTTTCCGCGCGTGATCGGCGCTGCACGCGTCTATATCGGGCCGGACACGGCCATCACCCATCTCGCCGCCGCGACCGGGACGCAGACAGTGGCTCTGTTCGGGCCCACAGACCCGCGCATTTGGGGCCCGTGGCCGGCCGGCGGACTTGACCGGCCGTGGGCCCCCGCCGGCACGATTCAAAACCGCAGCAATGTCTGGCTGGTGCAAAATCCATTGCCGTGCCTGCCATGCCAGCAGGAAGGCTGCGAGCGTCGGCTCGACAGCCACAGCCAATGTCTCGACGAACTATCGGTCGGTCAGGTCGTATCGGCGGTTGATCGGGCGCTTGCGGTGCGGCAGGCGGCGTAAGGGTATCGGCTGTGCGCTCAAGCTCGAAGTCGCCGTCTTGCGCTGCTGCCGTGAGCCATCCTCGCGAGCCCGGTCCGCGTGTCGTGGACCGGCCGCCAGCCGGCGGCGATGAGCTTGCGCGGGTCGACGCGGAGATTGCCGCCAAAGCGCTCCCAGAAATCGGCGCGGCCCATCAGACGCAGCGGTATTTCGACATAATGCGGCGGCAACGGCAAAAACAGCGGCCGGCGGCCCTGCGCCTCGCGCAGGATTGCGACGACGTCGGAGAGCCGCGGCGGAATTCCCGGATCGGCAGACCACATAGGTTTCGCCGATCGCAGCGGGCGCGGTAAGCACGAAGCTCAAGGCCGAAGTAAAATTGTCGATCCCGAGCAGCGAACGCCGATTGACAAAGTCCTTTGATGGGAAGCGGCCACGGCGAGCTCGCCGCCCGCAACAGCTGCCAACGTTTCCTTTCGCGCCCCGGCCTAGAGCACAGCCGGCCGCAGGATCGTGAAGGGAACGCCCGCGGCTGCGCACGGCGTCTTCGGCGGCGAGTTTCGAACGGCCATAAGCGTCGGTCGGCGCCGCGGAATCGCGCTCGGTCAGGGCATGATCGGCTGCCGGCCCGCATCTGCGCCCGGATCGAGGAGACGAACACGAACTGGCTGACGCCGGCCTGCGCTGCGGCAATCGCAATCTGTGCCGACGCAAACCGATTGACGCGATCATAGCGTTCCGGACCAATGCCGCGTTCCGTTATGCGCAATGCCGGCGAGATGGATGACTTGATCGACCCCGGCTGACCAGCGGCCGCCAGTCGACCTCCTCGACGAAGTCGGCATGGTGCATCACTTCGACGTTGTCGGGAAGCGACGGCTGCGGCAGCGCCGCACCGCGGCGCGGAGCGCATGCCCGGTTTCCGCCAACGCCGCGATCACGGCGCGGCCGATAAAGCCGGTCGCACCGGTCACCAAAATGCGACTCATTTTCCTGCCCCGGCCTACGCGGATCACGTCGCGGAACTTCCGCGACCATATCCTAATACAACGGCCCCTGACTGCCGACAGCCGCAGGGCCTGATTGCATCCATCGTCAGGCTAAATGGCGCATAGGACTGGCTGGCGCAGGCGTCCGACTGAACAGCATAACGCGAATCAACGATCGCTTTCTCTTTGATAAAGAATACGTATGACCGTCGGTGTCCACGATCCTGGAAACGCACGCAAACCAGCCAGTTCCAGCCACTGGCGGCGTGGACCCAACGCGGGTCCGATATTTCGAAGGTCTCATAGGATGCGCTGCCCGTCAGTTTTGTTTTAATGAAGCCGGCGATGACCGTATTGTACGATGGGTCGACGCCCATGGCCGGCATGTCTTCCTTCGGCAGCACAACGTTGCTGCATCCGGCGAGCATGACGAACGCCAGCATGAATGCGGCGCGCCGGACAACGCCCCGCAACGACACAGCCCGTTGCATGCGGCGTGAGGTTAGACCGAACAAAATTTCCTCATCCTGCCAATTAGGAAATCGTTGACACTGCGAACGTAGGATCCTCGGCGGCAGGGATTGCGCATTCTTCAAAGAAATCCGGCAGCAATTCGGCGCTGGCGGCCATCCGCCGGTCGCTAGACCACAGTGCTGCCATGAAAGCTATCCATCTGGGGGCGATCGCCGCAGGTTGAAAACGTGAATGTCCGTGTTCTAATGCCCGGAACGGCGGGCGGGTGTCGCAAAGCGAATGATGAGATTTTGCGCGAACGGCTTGCAGTCGAGGTGCAGCTCGGCAGCCGACATGGCCGCCAAGCGCTTCGTCACGGCGGCAACGGTGCTTTGTCTCGGCTTCGCGCTTGGGTCCTGCAGCTCGTTTTCCGGATATGTTGCCGATAACTGGCCGCGCTGGGCTGGCGGCATGCCTAGCGATGTGCCGCCGCGGCCCGGCGCTCCCGGCTACGACGCAATTCATAGCGCACGGGCAAGCCAACAAAGATACAGCGGCGCCCGGCCGCCGCAGATGCCAGCACGATTGCGCCGGCTCAGGGAGCGTCCGCCCAAGTCGCGCCGGCCCAAGTCGCGCCCGTGATGGCTGGGCCGCCCGGTGGTCCTCGGCCCGATGATTCGCCAACGGTGCACGGCGGTCTGTACTAGCCGCATCACGCCACGCCGGCGCGCAGCAAATCGTGGAAATGCACGATGCCGACCGGCCGGTCCGCGTCCACGACGATAAGCGCGGTGATCTTCGATGAATTGAGGAGTTGCAGCGCTTCGCTTGCCAATTGATCGGGCCGAACGGTTTTCGGCGATGCTGTCATGACGGCGTCGACGGATGCCTCCAGCAAATTCTTGCGCATATGGCGGCGCAGATCGCCGTCGGTGATGACGCCGGCGAGCATGCCGTCGTTGCCGACGACCGCCACGCAGCCAAAGCCTTTGCCGGACATTTCGACGATCGCCTCCGACATCGGCGCTCCCCGCTTGATCAGCGGCACGGCGGCGCCCGGATGCATGACGTCACGCACAAACTTCAACATCGCGCCGAGCTTGCCGCGCGGATGGAAAACGCCGAAATCGACGGCGGTAAATCCTCTGCTATCGAGGAGCGCCATCGCCAGCGCGTCGCCGAGCGCCAGTTGCATCAGCGACGAAGTCGTCGGCGCCAGATTGTGCGGGCACGCTTCGCGGGCCTCCGGCAATTGCATGACGACATCGGCGGCCTTGCCGAGCGTGCTATCGGCGTTCACCGTGACCGCAATCAGCGCGATCCGGAAGCGCCGCGAATAATTGATCAGGTCCTTGAGTTCTTCGGTCTCGCCCGGACCAGGACAGCGCCAGCATCACGTCGTCCGACGTGATCATGCCGAGGTCGCCATGGCTCGCGTCGGCAGCATGCACGAAAAAGGCCGGCGTACCGGTCGAAGCAAGGGTGGCGGCAATTTTTCGGCCAACATGCCCGGACTTGCCCATGCCGGTGACGATGACCCGGCCGCGCGCCTTACGGATTGTCTCAACGGCGGCAATGAAGCATTGCCCGAGCCCATCGCACATGGCTGCGGCCAATGCGGCAAGGCCGTCGCGCTCCGTCTCAAGCGTACGGAGTGCCGAAGCGATGAACGCATTTGCCGCCGGTTTCAGCACCCGCGCATCGGATGTACTCATGTTCCGCACGCATCCCCAATCACATCGACTTACGAGCTGCGACGCTATTTGAAAATCTCAACTCCGTTTCACTTGCCCCAGGCGGCGAAGGCATCGTCGAACGCTTGATCGCCGGGTGGCCCCTTTTCCATCGCCAGGATAGCGCGTCCCCCATTGGTGTAGACGATAGGGATATCGAACCACGGCCGCTCTTTAAGGAGCTGTATATTGCGCTGCATGTCGGCATCGACTGCGGAGAGACCGATCAGAAAAAATCCGGTCGTTACCTTGACGGCAAGCCCGGCGAGCGGCGTGCCGCGGGCCTGCTCGGATTGCTTCATCAGGATTCCGGGCACGTTCGAGATGCCGCCTCCGGAAAAATCGGCTGGCAAATTGAACATGATCTCGATCGTGTGACTTGCCGGCAGAGCCTTGTCGGTATTGCGGCGCAGCGACCAGGTCACGGTCATCCGCCGGTCGGGAATCTCGACGTCTGCGCGCACGGCGAGCTCTGGCGCCAATCCGGGGCCCGGCGAGACGGTTTCCGTGCGCCAGATGGCGGAGCCGACAAAGCGCTTGCCCTGCGGGTCGTTGGAGTCCTCTTCATAGAGGACGACGCGTTGGGCGACCGCCGGCGTGGTCTGGCTGCCCGGCGCCGTACCGGGCGCTTGCCCGACCGCCCTCCTGCGGCACCCGACCAGGGAATTTGGGCTGCGACGCCGGCGTCTGCGCTGTCTGGCTCGGCTGTCGCGATCCGAGATGAGCGATGAACTGGTAAGCCTCCGTTATGGCGGACCATTGCCAGGAAATCGTAATGACGAGCCCGAGCAGAATGATCAGCGCCACGGCAAGTTTGACCATGCCGCGATAAGAACGCGGGCGGACGCGGCTGCTCGTAGCCCTCTTCAGCCTCCGTACCCCGCGGTGGCTGTGGCCGCGATGACCGCGGCGGTAGCGCCGGCCCCTCATCGTCCATGTCGTCGAGCGTCTCGTCACTCCGCAGTTGCATCCCTTCGTAGTCGGAGCCGGGCATATCGTCGGCGTCGAGCTGCGGTTCGAATTCGTCGTGCAGCGAATGCGGCGGCGTCAGCTCGTCGGCGCGCGGCATGCGTTGCGCAGATCCTGGTCCATAGGAGTCGCGGGTATCGCGCGCGGATTTCGCCGCCTTGGCCGTTGCGGCGCCGAGGTCGTCGACCTCGTTGACGACGTCGCGGAAACCCCGCAGCCCCTCCTGCGTCAGGGTGGTCGACCGCGCGTTCAGCAGCCGGCTGCGCGCGGTCAGTGGGGCAGCCGGTCGCCGATCGGTCCGGCGGCCGGCTATCCGGCTCATGCCTTGGCAACGTCGGTCCGGTCCGCCGCCCCTGCGGCGGTTCGCTCGCTGGCGGACTTGAGCGCGGCGGCGGCGCCGCCGGAGCAGGCGGAGTTTGTGCGGAATTGTCGCGCTGGCGCCGGCCGCGGCGGCGCGGCCGGCTGCGTGGCTCAAGTCGCGGTTCCGCTCGCGACTTGCGGGCCGCGTCGGCCTCCACTTTGCGGATTGCTTCCTCGAGCGCCAGCCGCTCCCTGGTGATCTCCGATTCCGGAAGCGCGGGTTCGACGGCGCGCAATTGCGCGACCAAAGCCGCGCGCGCCCGATCGTAAAGTGTCCGGCGGGCTTCGCCGGTGCTCCTGCCAAGCCCCTCCACGGCACGGGCGATGAGCGGTTGATAGTCGGTCATTGGTTGAGCTTACGCCCGGCTCCCTAAATTTTCATCCCTGCTGACGTTCAGCGTGCTCACGTTTCGAAGGGGTTTTGCATCAGAATTGTGTCCTCGCGCTCGGGGCTGGTCGACAAGATGGCGGCCGAACAGCCGACCAACTCCTCAATCCGGCGAACGTATTTGATTGCCTGGGCGGGCAGGTCGGCCCAAGAGCGCGCACCCGCCGTCTTTTCCTGCCAGCCGTGCGATGGTCTCGTAGATCGGTTCGACCCGCTCCTGCGCGTGCTCGCCCGCGGGAAGATAGTCGATCTCCCGATTGTCGAGCCGGTAGCCGACGCACACTTTGATTTCATCGAACCCGTCAAGAATATCCAGTTTGGTAAGGGCAAGGCCGTTGATGCCGCTGGTGCGCACCGTCTGGCGCACCAAAACGGCGTCGAACCAGCCGCAGCGTCGCGGCCGACCGGTCACGACGCCGAATTCTTTGCCGCGCTCGCCCAGCATCCGCCCGATCTCATTCTTCTGCTCCGTCGGGAACGGGCCCTCGCCGACCCGCGTCGTGTAGGCCTTGCAGATGCCGAGCACGTATCCGATCGCGCCGGGTCCGAGCCCCGATCCGGTCGCTGCCTGTGCAGCCACCGTATTGGAGGAGGTGACGAATGGATAGGTGCCATGGTCGACATCGAGCAGCGCGCCCTGCGCGCCCTCGAACAGGATCCGCTTGCCTTCGCGGCGTTTCTGGTCGAGCAGCGACCAGACCGTATCCATGTAGGGCAGCACGGCCGGCGCGACCCGCATCAGCTCCTTGTGCACCTCGTGCATCGTCGATTGCGAGCAAGTCCGAGACCCTTGCGCAGCGCATTGTGGTGCGTCAGCAGGCGCTCGATCTTGCCGATCGAGGGTTGCGCCGTCGGCGAGATCCATCAGGCGGATGGCGCGTCGCCCGACTTTGTCCTCGTAGGCCGGGCCAATGCCGCGCCGCGTGGTGCCGATGCGCAAGCGCCGGCGCTTGCGGATTCGCGTATGGCGTCGAGTTCACGATGCAGCGGCAGGATCAGCGCGGTATTCTCGGCGATGCGCAGATTCTCCGGCGTGACGGTGACGCCTTGTTCCTTGAGTTTGGCGATCTCATCGATGAGCGCTTGCGGGTCGAGCACCACGCCGTTGCCGATGACCGACAGTTTCCCCGGCCGCACCACGCCGGACGGCAGCAAGGAAAGCTTGTAGGTGGTACCGTTGATGACCAGCGTATGGCCGGCATTGTGTCCGCCCTGGAAGCGGACGACGATGTCGGCCTGCTCGGACAGCCAATCAACGATCTTACCTTTGCCCTCGTCGCCCCACTGGGAGCCGACCACGACAACGTTTGCCATGAGGAATTGTCCCCAACAGGCCGATGAATGTTCACATGGATCGGATACCGGCCGCAGCCGACTGTCCCGGATAATGGATGATGCCGCTCGAAGCAAGGAAAAGCAGCTCCTCAGACCGCTATAATGTCTGCCCAAACTATTGGTTTTGCAGCGAGTTTATGGTCAGTCAGCGCTGCTAGAGCAAGATTTCGCGCCGCTTTTTCGCACGCTGCCGCTCCGGCCCGCAAGTCCAATTGTCGCAGGTCCGGCTGCCCGGATCAGTCATGCGGCCGAGGCACTGGTCGTCCGGCGCCGTCCGCGATAGCTCCTTCGCCGCAATCGATCGTAGTGTTGCGGCCGGGGGAATTCAGTCATGCCGATGGCGCGGCGGCCATTATCCGAGCCGCATGGGCGGCTGGCTGTTCGACCAGCCCTATGTGCTGCTGTCGCTCACCTCGCTGTTCTGGGCGGGCAATACCATTCTCGGCCGCGTTCTTCGCCGGGCACGTTCCGCCGGTGACGCTCGCGTTCATCCGCTGGGGCGGCGCGGCTCTCATCCTGCTGCCGTTCGCCGCGGCCACATCTCCAGCGCGACTGGCCGACGATCCGAAGCACTGCCGGCCTGCTGACGCTGATCGCGTTTACGGGCTTCTCCGTCTACAACACGATGGCCTATTACGGCCTGCAATACACCACGGCGATCAACGGGCTGCTGCTGCAATCGGTCGGGCCGTTGTTCGTGGCGATGTGGACCTTCGTGCTGTTCGGCGACCGGCTGACGCTTCGGCAAGCCGGCGGCATCTGCATCTCGCTAACCGGCGTCTTCGTCATCGTCTGCCACGGCAGCCTCGCAGTGCTGCTCGCGATCGACTTCAATCGTGGCGACCTCTGTTTCCTGTTTGCACTCGTGATCTACGGATTTTATGCGGCCTACCTGCGCAAGCGGCCGGCGATGCATCCGTTCTCGTTCCTCGCCGTGGGCATGGGCTGGGGCGCGGTGATGCTGATGCCGGCGGTGGCCGTGGAGATCGCCAGCGGCCGGACCATGGTATTCGACGCCGAGAGCTTGGCGAGCTTCGCTCTTCATTTGCATCTTTCCGTCGCTGCTCGGCTATCTGTTCCTCAACCGCGGCATCGATCTGATCGGCGCCAACCGCGCCGCGCCGTTCATCCATCTTGTCCCGGTGTTCGGATCGGTGCTGGCGATCGTGCTGCTGGGCGAACGCTTCGAACTCTACCACGCCGTCGGTTATGCGCTGGTATTCGCCGGAATTACGATCGCGACCACGCGGTAGGCGGACCTCAAAACCGCAGCGGCTTGGCCTGCTGCACCTGCGGCAGCGCGCGTACCTTGGCGAGCACGTCGGGCGGCAATTCGCCGTCGATCTCGATCAGCGCGATGGCATTGCCGCCGGCGTCTCGCGGCCGACATGGAAGGTCGCGATGTTGATGCCGGCGTCGCCCACAGGTCGAAGAGAACTTGCCGATGAAGCCGGGCTTGTCGAGATTGGTGATGTAGATCATCGACGGACCCGAACTCGGCATCCATCCGGATGCCCTTGATGTTGACGATGCGCGGGCGGCCGTCGGCGAACACGGTGCCGGACACATGGCGCGCCTGCCGGTCGGTCGTCACCGTGACGGTGATCAGGCTCTCGTAATCGCCCTCGGCTTCGCGCCGCGTCTCCTCGACGATGATGCCGCGATCCTTGGCGACGATCGGCGCCGAGACGACATTGACGTCTTGCAGCATCGGGCGCAGCAGGCCGGCGACGCGCCGCCGAGGTCAGCGCCTTGGTGTTCATCTGCGCCACGACGCCTTCGTAGGAAATCTGCACGCGACTGATGCCGGTCTCGGTGAGCTGGCCGGCGAACGAGCCGAGTTTTTCCGCCAGCGCCACGAAGGGCTTCAGCTTCGGCGCTTCTTCGGCGCTGATCGACGGAAAGTTGACGGCGTTGGAGATGGCGCCGCGCAGCAGATAGTCCGACATCTGCTCGGCGACCTGCAGCGCGACATTCTCCTGCGCTTCCGTGGTCGAGGCGCCGAGATGCGGCGTGCAGACCACGTTCGGCAGGCCGAACAGCGGGTTCTGCGTTGCCGGCTCCTCGCCGGAACACGTCGAGCGCAGCGCCGGCGACATGGCCCGATTTGAGCGCCTCGCACAACGCCGCCTCGTCGACGAGTTCGCCGCGGGCGCAGTTGATCAGGCGCACGCCTTTCTTCGTCGAGCGCGAGCGTCTCGGCGTTGATGATGTTGCGGGTCTTGTCGGTGAGCGGCGTGTGCAGCGTGATGACATCGGCGCGGCGCCAGCAACTCTTCGAGCTCGACCTTTTCGACGCCGAGATCCAGCGCGCGCTCGGCGGACAGGTAAGGATCGTAGGCGATCACTTTCATCTTCAGTCCGATCGCCCGGTCGGCGACGATCGAGCCGACATTGCCGCAGCCGATGATGCCGAGCGTCTTTCCGAAAATCTCCACGCCGAGAAATTTGTTCTTCTCCCATTTGCCGGCGCGGGTCGAGGCGTCGGCTTCGGGAATTTGCCGCGCCAGCGCCAGCATCAGCGTGATCGCGTGCTCGGCGGTCGTGATCGAATTGCCGAACGGCGTGTTCATCACGATGATGCCGCGCGCCGTCGCCGCCGGGATGTCGACATTGTCGACGCCGATGCCGGCGCGGCCGATCACTTTGAGGCTCTTGGCGCTTGCTCCAGCATTTTGGCCGTGACCTTGGTGGCGGAGCGGATTGCCAGCCCGTCGAAACCGTTGATCGTCTCCGCGAGCTTGTCTTTGTCCTTGCCGAGATTGGGCTGGAATTCGACCTCGAGGCCGCGATCCTTGAAGATCGCGACGGCGGCCGGCGACAGCGCATCGGAGATGAGAACTTTGGGAGGCATGGTTTGGTCCTGTCGTTTGGACCCTCACCCTGAGGTGCGAGCGGAGCGATCTCGAAGGGCTCGGCTTGTCAAGGCCTTGGAGGTGCATCTTCGGCGCGAGGCGGGCGAGGCTGACGGACGAAGCGTTGAATCACGCCGCCTTGGCGAGCGCGTCCTTGGCGTTGGCGTAGGCCCAGTCGAGCCACAGCGTGAGCGCTTCGACGTCGCCCGCTCGACCGTCGAACCGCACCAGATGCGCAGGCCGGGCGGCGCATCGCGATAGGCGTCGATGTCGTAGGCGACGCCTTCCTTCTCGAGCGCCGCAGCGATGCCTTTGACGAAGGACGCCTGCGCATCGGCCGATGAGCCGGCTCACGGCCGGATCGACGACCTTCAGACACACGGATGTGTTGGAGCGCAACGCCGGATCGCGCGCGAGAAAATCGATCCAGCTCGTGCGCGCCACCCAATCGGCGATGGCCTTCGCGTTGGCGTCGGCGCGCGCTTGCAGCGCCGTGCAGGCCGCCGATCGACTTCGCCCATGCCAGCGTGTCGAGATAATCCTCGACGCACAGCATCGACGGCGTGTTGATGGTCTCGCCCTGGAAAATTCCTTCGATGAGCTTGCCGCCTTTGGTCATGCGGAAGATCTTTGGCAGTGGCCACGGCGGCGTGTAGCTTTCAAGCCTGCGCGACCGCGCGCGGCGAAAGAATGAGCATGCCGTGCGCCGCCTCGCCGCCGAGCGCCTTCTGCCAGGAGAAGGTGACGACATCGAGCTTCGGCCAATCGAGCGGCTGCGCGAAATGCGGCCGAGGTCGCGTCGCAGATCGTAAGTCCCGGCCCGATCGGCGGCGATCCAATCGGCATTGGGAACGCGCACGCCCGAAGTGGTGCCGTTCCAGGTGAACACGATGTCGCTCGCTGGATCGACTGCGCAGAGATCGGGCAATTCGCCGTACGGCGCGCGCAGCACCGTGGCGTCCTTGAGCTTGAGTTCCTTGGCGACGTCGCTGACCCAGCCCTCGCCGAACGATTCCCAGGCGATCATGGTCACCGGCCGCGCGCCCGAGCAGCGACCACAGCGCCATTTCGACCGCGCCGGTATCGGAGGCCGGCACGATTCCGATGCGGTAATCCGCCGGAACCCGCAGCAATTTCGCGGGTCAGATCGATGGCGCGCTTGAGCTTCGCCTTGCCGGGTTTCGAGCGGTGCGAGCGTCCGAGAACGGCGTCGGTGAGGGCTTGCGGGTTCCAGCCGGGGCGCTTGGCACAGGGGCCGGACGAAAAATGCGGCACGCGCGGCCGCACCGAGGGCGTCGCAATCGTCATGGTCTATCCTTCCAGATAGCTGCCCCTCGTTGGGGAGGGGTGTCCCACTGCCGGAAGTAAGGAAGTAAACTGGTAACGTCAAGTCAGATGACGGCTGTGAGATGACGGCTGTCAGATAAGGCACGGCAGGCGGGCCAGCCTCGATGCGTGGCCCGTCATCCGCCGCGTTATCTATCAGAATTTGAGGCCGACGCCGGCGCGGGCACTCGTAACTGCAATGACGATGTTCGATACCGGCGCGAATCGGACGTATTCGAATTCGCCGCGCAGGAAAATATTTTGCGTTAGCGCGACATCCATGCCGCCGCCGACCGCAAAGCCGTAGAGCAGTGCGGTCTGCTGCGTAGTCTTGGTGAATGAGAACGGAGAACATGACGGGGATGCGGCGGAACTACACGGACCGGAGGATGGCGGGTTTTCTTCTCCGTCAACCAGCGCCGAAACGCTGATGTTGGCATAACCCAACGCCAAACCGACAAAGCCGTACGGCAGGAAATTGCCGGCGACCCAGCCGGCCCGCGCGCGCAACGTGCCGTAGTCGAGATTGTTCACCGTGCCAGCTACCGGTCAGATCGACAAGCCAGGTGTTGCCGCTGCCGTCGGCCGGCGTAATGCGCCCGATTGGGGAGACCGGTGCGACAAAGTGGAAATTTGACTGATTGTAGTTGGCCTCGAGCCCGACGATCAGGTCCTGCCACTGCGTGTTGTAGCCAATAAAGCCGCCATACGTCAGTTGCTGCCTGGCGGTATTGCCGAGCACCGGCCATGACGAAGGCGTGAAGTCGCTTTCCAGAGTTGTTTCACGCAAGGCATAGGAGACGAGCGGTCCAGTTGCGTTGCTGAAATCGGCGCTGGCATCGCTGTAGCTGATCTGGCCGCCGGCATAGAAGCCGCTCCAGCGCGCAAAGGTGGCAGGCCCGACGGATTGCGAGCCGCGCAACACATCGAAGTCGCCCGCGAAAGCACTCGGCGCCAGCACCAGCCCGACGAGAGCACCGAACACCCTACGCATCAGCCAGCCCTTCCGTACGTTGGCCCCCGCGCTTTCCTCCTCGGCAAACGGGATGAAATAAGGGCGGGGTCAGGTGTCGGCGATCATCGGGTATTAACCTTAATGGAGCGTTAGCGTGCCGTTATTCGTTGCCAAACGAAAACGGCGCGGTCTCCCGCGCCGTTTGCAGTTCGTCCGGATAGAAGTGGCTTAGCCGCGGCTCATCAAGGGTCCGGCGGACGGCTGCGGCATCATCACCGGCGATGACTCGGGCTGCAGCATCCAGCGCAGGCCGATCCTGAAATCCTGCGAGGTCATGTCCTTGAATGTGTAGAAGGCGCCCGGGCAAGATGGCGTGTTCTGGCAAACAACGACGGCCGATTGCGGCGAGCCCAGATTCATATAGCGCCAGCTGAAGTCCACCTTGAGATTGTTCGAGACGCTGTAGGTGAGGCCGGCCTGTACGTTCCATGCCATGTTCCAGGCTGCCGAATTGCCCATGGAGAAGCCGAAGCCGGTCGTGCCGTTGGCGATGATACCGGTGTCCTGGATGCCGGTGATACGGTTGTACGCGGCGCCGATGCCGCCGCCGACATAGGGGGTTAGGCACCACCAGGTGCCGAGGTCGATATAGGCGTTTGCCATGAATACGGCCGACGAAAAGTTTCCTTGATTGACGTCGAAGCAGACGCCGCCGGGGCAGAAATCGGTGTAGCTGCCCGTGACCTTGAATGTCGCCTTGGTGCGATATTCCCCGGTCACGTCCATGCGGAGCCAGTTGTTCAGCTCATAGCCGATACCGAAGCCGGCAATAGATGTGTCCTGGATATCCTTCTGGACAATCTGCCAGCTTGGCGGCCAGCCGAACGACGTATTCGTCTGACTATGATCGAATTCCTTGAAGTTCAGCACGCCGACGCCGACGTCGCCGCGCAGGTACCAGCCGCTCGCCGGCGCCTCGACGACGGCCGGAGCCGGTTGATACATCGACGGGAGGCTGAGGTTGAGGAAGATCAGCGGCATACGCCGAAGAGCTGATCACGGCAGCCGCACCGATGCGGATGAAAAATTTGACGCTGACCATAGCTTCGTCCTTTCCTCGGCACGGGCGCGCGACCAGCGGCCCTCCGTCTTGAAGCGAGACGAAGATTCGCAGCAAATGCTTAAGCGGGGCTTAACCTTAACTCTTAACCGTGCTTTTTAACGTCGCCGGCGGCCCCACGGATGCGCGGCTTGCCGCGCGACGGGCGCCGCGGCGGCGGTCGAGGATTAAGATTTTATTAATGGCGGCCGCAGGCCGTCAGACGGCGGCGAACGGTTAAGATTTCATTAACCAACGCGCAGCGGCGTTTGCCATTCAGTCCGCGTCCTCGTCGAGCTTGCCGATGTGATGCTGGGCATAGAGTTCGACGCCGAGCTTGGCGACGAGGTCGAGTTGGGTTTCGAGGAAATCGATGTGATGCTCCTCATCGTGCATCAGCTTCTCGAACAGGTCGCGCGACACGTAATCCCTGACCGAATGGCAATGAGTGGCGGCTTCCTCGTAAAGCGCCCGCGCCGACATCTCAGCGCCGAGATCGCAATCGAGCACTTCCTTCACGTTTTGGCCGATATGCAGCGGATCGAGCACCTGCATGTTGGGAAAGCCGTCGAGGAAGATGATGCGGTCGACCAGTTTGTCGGCATGCTGCATCTCCTCGATCAATTCCTTGCGCCATTGCTTGGCGAGGTCCTTGTAGCCCCAGTTGTCGAGCAGTCGATAGTGCAGCCAGTACTGATTGATCGCAGTCAGTTCGTGCCGCAGCGCCTTGTTGAGGATAATCGAGGACACCTGGCTCGCCTCTCATGATCGTACTCCTGCGATTTGCATGGGCGCCGCACAGTGGCGGCGGGTCGCATCAATTATAGCCTTTGCGGCAATCGCGCAAAGACGTCGACGGGGGCGACGCGGCATCGCGCGCCTGCAGAAAGTTCAGGAGTTCGCGCTGATCAGCCCGGCAACAGGCCGGCTCGGCCGTGGCGAGCGCTTCGTCCATGATGCGCCGGATGGTGCGTGCGCAGCGGCCGCATTGGGCGCTGCAACCGAGGCAATGATAGACTTGGCCGCACGTCCGTGGAGGATCCTCGCCGTTCGACAGGGTCGAGCGGACGTCGTGGTCAGTGAACACGTTGCAGGAACAGACGATCATCGCAGCCGGCTTGACGACAATTGGTACGATCTGCAACTATCCCTACCGCGAAACATTATCACTTGCCAAGAGAAAATAACTCTTTGTATCGGTTCTAATCTTGCAGCATCACGGCAAGTCTTGGGCAATTGTAGGCAAACCGTGTAATAGAGCCAAATATCTTAATATGCCTCCATGTCATACGCAGCCAACACTGTAGATTAGCTTAGTTGAGCGGTTTTGTCTGCAAAAGAAAAAGTTGTGGATGGGCCACCACTTCGAAGAAACTTCGACAATTTCGCGCGCCCGGCGCGTCGCGATGGGACGGAAAAGCTCCGGAGCCTGAGCGCAAATCACGCGCCACTCGCTTCAAATATGAGCGCTGGTTGCGCTACGGGGTGCCCGACGGTTGCGCCGGTCGTCGGTAGGCTTGCTGACAGCCTGTGGAAGACGCGGCTATGCCGCCACAGATTCGTCTTCGGAATCGTGCCGCCGCCGGCGCCAGCGGGATCGCAGGCGGCAGAGGCGCGACGGGATATAGCACAGGTCATCCATGAAGCCTGCAAAGCGCTGACCGCGCGCGAGCGCCCGGTCAAGTGCCGCCATGGTGCGGGCCAGCCCCTGATCCTCATCGCGAATCCAGGTCCGCAACACCGATCTGAACAACAGCGCCAGGCCCTGCGCGCGCGCCATGCCGCGGGGGCCCGACGCGTTGATGCCGGCGGCGGTCAGCATCCATTGTTGCGACCGCACGGCAAGCCCATTGAGCGCCAAAGCGAGCGGCGGATTGCGGCTGGCCGAACGCAGCAGCGAACGCACGGCGTCACGATGCGGCGCCAGGACTTCCAGCCGGCGCATCAGCACGTCGAACAGCCGCTCACGCGCCGGCTCTTCCTCCATGTCACTCAAATCCCCGGCGAGGACGGCGCGGTCGGTATCCTTGATGTGGGCGGCGATGACGGCAAGCGTTGACGAAAACTCGCCGCGCAAATGCGCGAGTGGCACGCCGGCCTGACGCGCAATCTGCGCGAAACTGATTTGCTCGATCGGATTCTCGGCAAGAAGCGCCAGCAAGGCTGCGATGATTTTGCCACGCTCTCCGGCCGGGGCTGCGGATCCCGTCGCCGCGGTCGCGCGCGCGGGCTTTCCGGCGGCTCTTCGAGTGGGTTTGCGGGCCATGGGCGAACTCCTAGGCAGGTTCCCCCTCAATGTAGGGCCGCGGCGCCAGGGTTCCAAGGCGGACAAGGCGGACAAGGCGCACAAGCCTCAGCCGGCAAGTTGCCGCGAGCGCTCGGTTGCGGCGGCGACCGCCTTGTTCATCAGCGGCGCAAGCCCTCTTTCCCCCATCAGCACGGCGAGTGCCGCAGCGGTCGTGCCGCCGGGCGAGGTGACGTTTTCGCGCAATGCCGCGGCGTCGAGCGCCGATTGATGCAGCAACTCGCCCGCGCCGGCGACGGTGTCGCGCGCTAGCTTGGCGGCGAGAGCGGGCGGCAGTCCTGCGGCGGCGCCCGCCTGTGCCAACACCTCGGCGAGCAGGAAGACGTAGGCCGGCCCTGACCCGGACACGGCTGTGACGGCGTCCATCAATGCTTCATCTTCGATCCACTCGACCACTCCGATTGCCGCGAGCAAAATGTGCGCCAACTCGCGCTGCGCCGGACTGGCGTGATGCGCGACGGCGACGGTGATGCCGCGGCCGATTGCGGCAGGCGTATTCGGCATGGCCCGCACGATTGCCTTGGCGCTCTTGAGCGCGCCGGACAGGAATTGCAGCGTCCGCCCGGCCATGATCGACACCACGACGGTTGATGCGCCGACCGTCGGCGCAAGTTCCGGAACCACTTGCGCGGCGACTTGCGGCTTCACCGCAATGACGACGGCAGCAGCATTGGCGACCGCGGGCGCCGGTGGATTCAGCTTTACGCCGCGCGCTGCGAGCGCGGCGATCTGCGGCGACGGCTGCGGTTCAAACACTGCGACGTTGTTTGGATCGAGGCCGAGCCGCAGCCAGCCTTCGAGCAGAGCGCCGCCCATCTTGCCTGCGCCGACCAGAACGAGCAGGCCGGAAACCTTGCGCAAATCGGGATTCTGGCCGGTGGCAGGCGTATGGGAGGAGTTCATCGGCGTATTTCCTCATCAGTCCGGAAGCCGCGCATGGCTATCCGGAACCCAACCACCGCCGCTGCAGAATTACAAATGGCCGCGAGCCCCCCGCGGGGGCTCACGCCGATGACGAATGGTCAGGCTTCGCCGGACGTCTCGAACATGGCGGAATCCATCGCCTCGCGCGCAGATTTGCCCGCCCAGACTACGAACTGAAATGCCGGGTAGTAGCGTTCGCAAGTATCGAGCGCAGTGCCGAGCACCGCCTCGCACTGCGTGCCGGAGGCCGCAACGCCGCCGGCCAGAATGAGCGCATGCCGAAACATCACCATTCCGTTTTGCGCCCAGACATCAAAATGCCCGATCCACAATTGCTCGTTGATACTGGCAATGAGGACCTGCACTTCGGTCAATCGCGGCTCCGGCACCTTCATGTCGAAGGCGCAGGCGAGATGCAGCGCCTCGATGTCATGCATCCAGGTGAACGACACTTGGTAATTTGTCCAGCGGCCGGTGACAATCAGCGCGATCTCGTCCTCGCCGGTGCGCTCGAACGGCCAGTTGTTGCCGGCCGCCATATGCTCGACGACATCGAGCGGATTGTTTCGGTGATCTTTTGCGATCTCGATGAGGGCCATGCCGCCTCCACAGCTTTGATCAGAGTGGAAATGCGCACGCCACTAGACTGTGCCGAGAAGCGGATGCGATTTGACGCAGCAACAACTCGGCCCTCGAGATTGACGAAGGATCGCAAATCAGCCGCCACGCCGACTAAATCGATTCCGACAAAATCTGCGCAAGGCCTTCTTGCCACACAGATCACGGTCTTCTTGATGTGATTTGCGGTCGTGGCACAATGCTGGAGGCGAAGCCGTCCACAGACCATCCTGCGACAAGTTGACTCGGGCGTTGCCGTGCGCCGCGAGCCAGGCGTGAGGCTCAGTCGAACAGGCTTGAAACCAATTCCTCGGCGGCGGTGCGGCTGATCGCTTCACCGATCAACTTCCCAATCGACAACACGCGGATATTGCCGGACTCGGCAACCTCCTTGGTCGGCTGGATCGAGTTGGTGATCACCAATTCCTTGAGGTGAGACTTGGCGATGCGGCCGATGGCTTTGCCCGATAGCACGCCATGGGTGATATAGCCGTAAACGGCGGTCGCACCCTTTTCCAGCAACGCGTCGGCGGCATTGATCAATGTGCCGCCGGAATCCACGATGTCGTCGACGAGGATGCAGATGCCGCCGGCGACTTCGCCGATGACGTTAGCAACTTCGGACTCGCCCGGCCGCTCCCGTCTTTTGTCGACGATTGCGAGCGGCGCATTGATGCGCTTGGCGAGGCCGCGCGCCCGCACGACGCCGCCCACGTCCGGCGAGACCACGATCACCTCGGCAAGGCTGAAACGCTCCCGGATGTCGCGCATCATGACCGGCGCGGCAAACAGATTGTCGGTGGGAATGTCAAAGAAGCCCTGGATCTGGCCGGCATGGAGGTCGAGCGTGAGTACACGGTCGGCGCCGGCACGGGTGATGAGGTTGGCGACAAGCTTGGCTGAAATCGGCGTGCGCGGTCCGACCTTGCGATCCTGCCGGGCGTAGCCGAAATAGGGGATCACGGCCGTGATGCGCCGCGCCGACGCCCGCCTCAACGCGTCGATGATGATGAGCAATTCCATCAAGTGGTCGTTCGCCGGAAACGACGTGGACTGGATAGCGAACACATCCGCGCCGCGGACGTTTTCCTGGATCTCGACGAACACCTCCATGTCGGCGAAGCGGCGCACGACTGCTTTGGTCAAAGGGGTGCCGAGATAGCCGCCGATGGCTTGGGCGAGCTGGGGGTTGGAATTGCCGGCGACGAGCTTGATCGCTCCGTTGTGGCCCGCCATTCCCCTCTCCTCACACGCGCCGCGCGCATAGGCGGACCTGATACAAGCCGCGTTCCGGACTGGCAATATGAATCCAGGTCTTGTCCCCGCAGGTTTTTCGTTAGCGATTACAAGATGTTTACGGGCGCATCCGGCAAGCCTGCCGCCTCAATCGACAAACGCGATGGCGTTGACGTGCCTGCCGTAATCCGCCTCGGCGCGGTGGGTGGCGCGGCGAAAGCTGAAAAACCGGTCCGGATCGGCGTAGGTGCATAACCCGACGTCCTCCACCTGCCGGACGCCCGCGCGCGCCAAGCGTGTCGCGACATAGCCGGCGAGGTCGAACAGCGCGTGGCCCTCGCGTGGCGCAGGAACGAAGAAGCGGTTGCTGGCGGGGTCCTCGACGCCAAAGCGCGCGATCAGATCGGCGCCGACTTCGTAATTGCGCTGCCGGATCATTGGTCCGAGAACGGCGCGGATCTGCACCGCGCTCGGCGCCGAGCCGTTCCATCGCATCGACTGTCGCCTCGGCAACCCCGGCGAGCGCCCCGCGCCAGCCGGCATGCGCCGCGCCGATGACACGAGCCCGCGGCTCGGCGAGCAGAATCGGCCCGCAATCGGCCGTGGTTACACCGATGGCGAGCGCGCGCTTGCGTGTGACAATGGCGTCGGCACGTGGGCGCTCTTCAGCCTGCCAGGGCTCCTCGGCGACCGCGACTTGCGGCGAGTGGATTTGGTAGGCCGTCAGGAAGCGGTGCGGCTCGACCCCGATCGCCGCCGCCATACGGGCACGATTCGCGGCGACATGATCGGGCCTGTCGTGCGAACCGACGCCGCCATTGAGGCTGGCATAGTGGCCGCCGGAAACGCCGCCGTCGCGCGTGAAAAACGCGTGCCGGATGCCGGCAATCGAGAGTGTCTTGGCCTCGATCATCATGACGGCTTCTCGAATCCGGGCAGCGGGCCGAGTCTCGGGATCTGCGATTGCTATCGCTTTGAAGAGTTCCCCCATACCGCTGGCGCCGCCAGCGGTCAGCCGCCCCAGCGCAAGCTCTATATCGGCTGCCTTCTCGCGCGGCGCCACCGCCTTCAGCGCCGCCGCTCGCTTGTCGATGCCCAGATTGAGGAGGAAAGCACGCTGCGAGATCGGCCCGTGAACGCGCGCGCCGATCGATTCTGCGCACTGCGCCAGCGCCTCGAAATCGACGTGGGCGGTCAGATCGGCTCGGCCCGGGGTGCGCAACGGATCGGCGAAAGCATGTCCAACGACCGCCTGCAATGTTTCCCCCAGGCCACAGCGGGCATGGCCATAGTCGATGATCAAAGCTGCACCTTGCGTCCGCAAGCGTCGACCGAGCTCGAGCGCCATGATATCGGGACGCCATTCGTAGATCGAACCGTCCGGAGCCTGCCGCAAGCCACGCGGCAGCGTGGTGTCAAAGAACGGCAGAGGATCGGCCGCGGCGCCGATGACAAGGTTGCCGTCGGGCGCGATATCGATGACGCGCTCGTGCCAGCCGTTCGACTTTTTGACGGCTTGATGAATTGGCAGCGCATCGACGAACTCGTTGGCGATGACGATACAGGGGCCGCCGGGGACCTCCTCGAACGCCGTGTGCCAGAGCGTCGGCACGTCGAGCGTTTCCAGCCGCTCCTGCTGAATCTGCCGCAGTGCTGGACTGATCTCGACCAGATGCAGCACGATGGCGGCGCGAAATCCACTGACCACTTTGGCCGCCCGCAGGGCGTCGATCATCAGCGTGCCGCGGCCGGGTCCAAGCTCGATCACGCGCACATTCTCCGGCGCGCCCATCTGCTGCCAGACCGCGGCCATCCAGAGTCCAATGAGCTCGCCGAACATCTGGCTGATTTCCGGTGCGGTGATGAAGTCGCCGCCGACGCCAAGCGGATCGCGCGTGATGTAATAGCCGTATTGCGGATGCGTGAGGCAAAGCCGCATGTAGTCGGCAACGGGCATCGGCCCGGCGGCGTTGATCAGTCGGCGAATTTCGCCCTCCAAGGGGGAGCGCTGATCAGCCATCTTTGAGTTTAGGCTCCCGCGTCAGGGCGACAGTCAGAACGGCGACGCCGGCCAACATCAACGGAACGCAGAGCAGCATGCCCATCGTGAGTCCGCCCCACAGAAAGCCAAGCTGCACATCCGGCTCCCGGAACAGCTCGCAGATGATGCGGGCGATCCCGTAGCCGAGCGCAAATGCCCCGGTGACGACGCCACGCCGCTTCAGCGCGCCGGCGCGCACCAGTATGCCGAGCACCATGAAGAGCACGACACCTTCCAGCGCAGCCTCATAGAGCTGACTGGGATGCCGCGGCAGCGGGCCGCCGTTGGGAAAGACCATGGCCCAAGGCACGTCGCTCGGCCGGCCCCATAATTCGCCATTGATGAAATTGGCGATTCGGCCGAGGAACAGGCCGATCGGGGCGACCGCGGCGATTACGTCGCCGAGTGAAAAGATCGGGATGCCGCGATACAGCGCGAACAAAACGATGGCGACAACGCAACCGATAACCCCGCCATGAAATGACATCCCGCCATTCCAGAGTTCGAGGATTTCGATCGGGTGCGACAGGAACAGCGGCAGATTGTAGAACAGGACATAACCGGTGCGACCGCCGAGAATGATACCGAGGGTGATCCAGATCACGAAGTCGTCGAATTCGAGCACGGTGAGGGGGGCCGGGCCGCCCCACAGGCGCTGCGAGGAAATAAGTGCGCGCGCATAAAACCAGCCGGCGATGATGCCGACGATGTAGGCCAGGGCATACCAGCGCACCGCGAGCGGCCCGATGTGGATCAAGACCGGATTGATTGCAGGAAAGGGAATTACCGGCAGAATGAACATTTCGCGGACTTCCATGCGGGCTTTAGCGCCTTTAGACGCCGCCCTTTGTGTCGCCGCTCCTCTTGCGGCGGCGCCGCACCATTGCCATTGTCTGCGGGCATATCAAGCGGGGTTGCCCGCGACATGTGCCAGCGAGGTTCGGAGGCGGTCATGGTGCAGACGACGAACCGGTTTTTTGACGAAGTTGCGCGATTGATGAATGACGCGGCCGGTGTCGCGCAAGGCGTGCGGCGCGAGTTCGACACGTTGTTCCGCAGCCAAGCGGAACGTATTCTTCGCGATCTCGATGTGGTCAAGCGCGAAGACTTCGAGGCCGTCAAGGACATGGCCCGTCTCGCGCGCGAGGAAAACGAAGCGCTCAAGGCCCGTGTCGCCGCACTCGAAGCGGCGTTGGCGCGGTCCGGCGCGACGGGTGGCACGCCCGGAGCGTGACTTCGCGGTCTGTGTCTTCCGGTTCTCTTCATTCCTTGTTTTTCACGACCTGCGCCGCTATAAGCGCCGCCATCCCGGCTCCAGCACCCCTGGAGGCTGCCGCGGAAAATTACTATACGTAACAGAGTCTTAGGCAAGGATCACATCATGGCGACCGTCAATCTGATCAAGGCGGCGACGCGTTCGAAAGGCGGCAAGGGGGCCGCCCGGGCCGAACGCCGCGCCGGCCGCGTACCCGGAATCATCTACGGCGACGGCAAGCCGCCGCTGCCGATTTCACTCGAATACGCCGACCTGAGGCACCGCATCTATGCCGGACGTTTTCTCACGACCATTCATGACGTCGAAGTCGATGGCGTGAAGCACCGCGTCATTCCGCGCGATTTCCAGCTCGATGCCATCCATGATTTGCCGCTGCATGTGGACTTCATGCGGCTTGGCGAGGGCGCAACCATTCGGGTCAACATCCCGATCCATGTCTTGAACGCCGACCAGTCGCCAGGCGTTAAGCGCGGCGGCACGGTCAGCATCGTGACCCACACGATCGAGGTGCGTTGTCTTGCCGACGCCATCCCGAATGCGATTGAGGTCGATGTCAGTGGGCTTGAGATCAATCACTCAAAGCACTTGAGCGACATCGCGTTGCCGCAGGGCGTGCGGATCGTCTCCGGCAGGGATATCACGCTGGTCACGGTCGTGCCTCCGTCGGGTTATGCGGAAGAATTGAAAGCGGCAGCAGATGCAGCGGCCGCCGCTGCGGTTGCTGCGGCGACAGCGGCTGCTGCGCCGGCCGAAGGCGGTGCCCTCCTGGCGCCCCCGGCGCCGCGCCGGGTGCGGCTCCGGGCGCCGCCCCGCCCGAGAAGAAGTGAGGTCTGCCGCGCCGGACGAAGCCGATGTTGCTCCTGGTTGGATTAGGCAATCCAGGGGCGCGTTATGCCGGCAACCGTCACAATATCGGCTTTATGGCGCTCCAGGCGATCGCGCAGCGGCATGGTATCGGGCCGTGGCGCAGGCGGTTCCAGGGCGTTGCATGCGAGGGGCCGATCGGCGGCGTGCGCTCGTTGTTGCTTCTGCCCGGGACCTATATGAATGAATCAGGCCGTGCGGTTGCTGAGGCCGCGCATTTCTACAAGCTCGCGCTCGCCGACATCACGGTAGTCCACGACGAGATCGACCTGACCCCCGGCAAAGTACGGGTCAAGGTTGGCGGCGGCATTGCTGGTCACAACGGTCTGCGCTCGATCTCCGAACATATCGGCAACGACTATCGGCGGGTACGCATTGGTGTCGGCCATCCTGGCGACAAGGACCTGGTGCACCACTACGTGCTGAGCGACTTCGCCAAGAGCGAACGCCCCTGGGTCGAGGCGCTCATCGCCATCCTTGCCGACAACGCTGATCTTCTCGTGCGCGGCGACGATGCGAGCTTTCAGAACAGGGTTCATCTCGCCATGATCGCAAAGGGTTTTGGCGAGCAGCCGAAACCAGACTCCAACAGTGACGGCGACCAGGCATGAGACCGGCCGCCGAACGGATGAAAATAAATCATGGGCTTCAAATGCGGCATCGTTGGCTCTGCCGAATGTCGGCAAGTCGACCCTCTTCAATGCTCTGACCGAGACCGCCGCAGCGCAGGCGGCGAATTATCCATTTTGCACCATCGAGCCGAATGTCGGCGAGGTCGCGGTGCCGGACCGGCGGCTCGAGACGCTGGCGGCGCTCGCCAAGTCCGCCGAGATCGTGCCGACGCGACTGACCTTCGTCGACATCGCCGGTCTCGTGCGCGGCGCCTCGAAAGGCGAGGGGCTCGGCAACCAGTTCTTGGCCAATATCCGCGAAGTCGATGCCATCGCGCATGTGGTGCGCTGCTTCGAGGATACCGACGTCACCCATGTCGAAGGCCGCATCGATCCGGTCGCCGATATCGAAACCGTCGAGACCGAGCTGATGCTCGCCGACCTTGAAAGCCTGGAGCGGCGGGCCGACGGCCTCGAACGCAAGGCGCGCGGCACTGACAAGGACGGCAAGGAGGCAAAGGAGGCGCTCGCCCTCCTCAATCGGGCGCTGACATTGTTGCGTGACGGCAAGCCGGCGCGCCTTACCGAGCGCAAGCCCGAAGAGGAGCGGGCGTTCCATATGCTCGGGCTCTTGACCTCGATGCCGGTGCTTTACGTTTGCAACGTCGATGAAGCTTCCGCTGCGAGCGGCAACGACTTCGCGCGCAAGGTCGAAGCGCGGGCCAAGGAGGAGGGCGCGGCTGCGATTGTCATCTCGGCCAAGATCGAAGCCGAGATTGCGGTGCTGTCGCGCGACGAGCGCGACGAGTATCTCGCCGCGGTCGGGCTCGAGGAGGCCGGTCTCGACCGCTTGATCCGTGCCGGCTACGGGCTGCTCGATCTCGTGACCTTCTTCACTGCCGGGCCGAAGGAGACGCGCGCCTGGACGGTGACGCGCGGCACCAAGGCGCCGCAGGCCGCAGGCGCCATCCACACCGATTTCGAGCGTGGCTTCATCCGGGCCGAGACCATCGCCTACGACGATTATGTAACTTGCAGCGGCGAGGCGGGCGCTCGCGACGCCGGCAAAATGCGCCTCGAGGGCAAGGACTACATCGTGCAGGACGGCGACGTCATGCACTTCCGCTTCGCGACATAGGTATCGGGAATCGGTAATCAGGGATCAGTAATCAGAGGAATTTATGAATCTGGTTACTGACCTCTGTAGCCTGCTTCCTGATTCTTAAGTCCAGCGCCCTGATTCCTGATGGCGCCGAGATGCTCGTTGATGCGAAACACGATGAGTACGAATTCAGCAATGATGCGCGCGATGATCACGCCCATGAAGGCGCCGAGCAGGCTGGTAATGAGAAGGATCATTCCGATGAACGGATTGAACGCCATGGTGATGAGCGAATTGACCGCACCGGCGAGCCCCAGCAACAGGGAAATGACGACAGCAAGCCAGTAGAAGACCTTGATCACAGTGGGAGTCACGAACCGGTCCCACTGGAACAGATCGCCGATGCCGAACATGCCTCCTCCTATCAGAGATCAAAGCCGTCCGCGCCCGATTCCGGGCTGCAGACTGCACCGCGCGATTGCAGCGGTCAATCGAGGCTTATACGAGGCTTAATCGCCGAATTTGACGGTACATCGGCCGGGTTCTAGGAACGTCCGGTAGCAGCATTCGTGGGCTCGATGCGCAGGATTCGTTGGGAAGATTTCGCGGCGCTGGCGCCGGGCCTCTCGCGCGACCAGCGGCGCGCTGCCTCGGTCGCCGGCGGTGCGCACGCGCTGCACGACGGCTACACCGATCTCATCTACATCATGCTGCCGTTGTGGCAGGCCGAATTTGGCCTGAGCTATGCCGCGCTTGGCGCGCTCCGCAGCGTCTTTGCCGGTGCGATGGCGAGCCTACAGATTCCGGCCGGCCTTGCCTCCGAACGCTTCGGCGCGGCTGCCGTCCTGGCATTGGGCACAGCGCTCGCCGGCTTCGGCTATCTTCTGGCCGGCGCCAGCCCGGGATTCGCCATGCTGGTCGGCGCGCTCCTCATCGGCGGCATCGGTGCGAGCACGCAGCATCCGGTCGCATCCTCGCTGGTCGCTCGCGCCTTCGCCGGACCGCGTTCGCGCAAGGCGCTCGGAACGTACAATTTCGCCGGCGATATCGGCAAAATGATTCTGCCGGCGACGCTGTCGCTGATGCTCCTGGTGATGGCCTGGCGTCCCGCGCTTGGCGTGCTCGGGTGCCTTGGCTTTGCAATGGCGGCGCTGATCCTCATCTTCACCCCACGCTACGATCGCGGCGCCGCTGCTGACGCCAATGCGCGGAAAAGGACTGGGAATGCCGGCCAGCGGCAGCCTTATGCATTCCCGCTGCTGCTCGCGATCGGAATAATCGACAGCGCCACCCGCATGGGCTTTTTGCTGTTTTTGCCATTCGTGCTGACTGAAAAGGGTGCAAGCCTGCAGACTGTCGGTTTGGCGCTGACGCTGGTTTTTGCCGGAGGTGCGGTCGGGAAGCTCGCGTGCACTTTCATTGGCGCGCGCATCGGTGCGGTGGCAACCGTGTGGTTGACCGAAGGTCTCACAGCACTCGGGATTTTGGCTCTGTTTCCACTTCCGCTCGACGCCGCGCTGGTGCTGTTGCCGTTGATCGGCATCGCACTCAATGGCACGTCCTCGGTGCTATATGGCGCCGTGCCCGATCTGGTCGAGCCGCGGTGGCGCAGCCGCGCACTCAGTATCTTCTATACCGGCACTATCGGTTCGGGTGCGATTGCGCCCGTACTCTTTGGTCATGCCGGCGACGCGCTGGGAGTGTGGAAAGCGATCGTCCTGGTCGCTTTGATTGTGCTGCTGACGCTGCCGCTCGCTGCCCTTTTGCGGCCGGCTTTGGCGAGCGGGTACGGTTCCGAGGTGGCCTGAACGCGTCAACTTTGCGGCGCCGGAACGCGGCTTTGCACGCCTGCTGGCATATTTCCAAACCGTCGCACGGCTTCCGGAACGCAGGACCCGGACGCGCGTTGGGTATGGTGTTCGGATCGCCGATCCGCACGCCATATGCATATGGAGTAACCCATGAGGATCCCCCTTACCGCGCTCGGTCTTGCGCTTGTTGCCGGTGCGTCGGCCGCTCATGCGCAGACAATTGTCGGCCCGCCGGTCGATACGGTCGTCGCTCAACCAAGCGGAACCCTGGTCGCACAGGAGCCGCTGGTTACTATGCCATCGGGGACGCTGGTCACCCAGCCCGTACAGACGGTGCAGACCGTCGAGACCGTGCGGACGATCCGGCCCGCGGCGCGCTCAATCGTGCGGCGTCAAGTGGTCACAACGCGCACGACACGACAGACTGTACTGCGCCAGCGCGTCGTTCCTCCGCCGACGGTCATCGCCCGCACCGTCACCTATCCGCAGCCGCTGTATGATCGGGTGGGGCCGGTGCCGGTGGTAGCCGCGCCGCCGCGGCCGCTGTATGATGTAGCCGTCCCGCCGCGGCCGCTGTATGACGTAGCCGCGCCGACTTATTCGCGGCCATTGTATGATGCGGTCGTGCCGGCTGCGGACGCCACGGTTGTCGCTCCGCCGGTCGTCGGTCCGTCTGCGACCGAGTACAACTTCTATCGCTACGTCTATGAGCCCGATCGCATCCTGGTCATTGACCCCACCACCAACATCGCGGTGCAGGCGATCCCGCGCTGAAGAAGGTTGCGAACGGACGTATGGCTATCAATCTCGACGCGCGCTGCTGTCGAAGCGGCGCGCGTCAGCTGTAGTTCGAACCAGAGTGGGAGAAAGCCTGTGAACAGACACATGGCAATCCCCGTAGCGCTCGCCGCCATAGTGCTCGCCGGCTATGCCGGTCTCCGAAATGCCCACACCCAAACCGAAATCGGCAGCGGGGCGAACATCGGCGGTACCGTCGAGCAGAAGTTCGCCCTGACGGCGGCGCAACGGAGCGCGATCTATCAAGCGGTCGCCAAGGACAAGAGCAAAGAAACGCCGACTCAATTCCCCGCCGTGGTTGGAGCCGACGTGCCACCCATGATCGAACTCTATGAGTTGCCGGACGATGCGGTGACCGACAATCCCACGGCGAAATTCTTCAAGTACACGGTGCTGCAGGAAAAGGTCGTGGTCGTGGATCCGACGAAAATGCGTGTCGTCGACATCATCGGGCCGACGCCGAAACCATGACAGCCAATGGCTACCCTTGGCGGATGGTGAGCAGCGGCGCTACTGCGGCTCCTTCTTGGTCCTTGCCATTGCCCCTGCGTTGACCGCCTTTGGCAGCACATCGAGATACGGGCCCATGAAGAACGCTTCGCCTCTCCCGGCGCCATAATAGCGGTCATAGGCGTCGATCATCGCGCGAACGGGTGCGACGCAGGAAGGCATCGAGTCGACGATCAGATCGCCGAGTTGGGCGGTGGTGTACCGCGGATCGGTGACGACCGCGCGGACGATGCAATCGGTCGCTGAACGCACGAGCGGTTCGGTCTCGGCGACCTTTTGCTGCGGCGACAGCCTCGCCGGTACAGTGGAATCCTGAAGCGGATCAGTTGAGACGGCGATCAGCAGCGCCGTGCCGACAAGCGGTGCAAGGATCATGCAATGCCCCTATCCCGAAGTGCAGCCATAGCCGGGAGAATCGGGGCTGGTCAACCCGTCATATCTGCCGGCCGACGGGCATCTCGCTGGTTCCGCGCAGCCCGGGTGATATACTCCGCGCAGCGGATTTATGGAGCACTCCCATGATTGTCCCATCGGCGTTGGCCCTCGGCGCTCAGCTTTTGATGACGGTCGCCGACGGCGTCCCGGTTCTCAACGTCGAGCAGGTCTGTCAAGGTATCGCCCGGCAGGGCGGCGTTACGTTTCACGACTCCCAGTTTGCGCAGGAGAAAAAGGATTGCCTCGACAGCGAGCAGGCCATTCGCGACGAGCTGGTCAAGCAATGGTCACGCTTCTCTCCGGTCGACAAGACCGCCTGCACGAATGAAGCGAGAATGGGCGGGGAATTGAGCTACACGGAGCTGCTCACCTGCCTGGAAATGGCGCGCGACGTGAGAGCCATGCGCACCGAGCAATCGGACGCGAACGTCGCCGCCAAGGCAAAGCCAAAGCGAAAGTGATCCCGTGTCGCGGGACGAGCCGATCAGCGCAATCGGCCCGATGTGATCGAACCGTGCCTTGCCGGCGGCCTAATAGCCGATGAGAATCTCGCTGACCCTGGGTTTCGCCGCGCGTACTGCAGGGTCGGCAGAACTGAATTCGCGATCAGCCGGCGCGGCGCTCAATTCGACCGCGGACGCTTTTGGGTCGGCGTGCAGGCTGAGGCCGGACTTGCAGCCGCCGGCAAGCGTCGCCAGCGTGCCGCCATCCCAATCGCTGACGGTCGCGACATTGTCTTTATTGAAACCTTTGAGCTTGAACGGCTTGTGGTTGAGCTTCTCCAGCTCCGGCAGCGTGAGGCCGAGGCGCATGCCGCCGGGTCCGGTCCAGGCCGATTTGCCGTTGATAACGATGAGATAAGTGCCGCTGCGGCTTCCCGGATCGGACCACCATACCTCAAGCCGCCGCTTTGGGTCCTTCGGGTATAGAATTGAAGCGCCAACCTTGCTGCCCGAGGCGTCAATCTCAGTGAAGGTGACATTGCGCGCGTCGTAGGCCATCGCCAGGCCCAGCATGCTTGAATCCTTTGCGAACGGGCCGCTGCAAGTAACGACGGTGCGACCGGCGGCAGCCCGAGAAGGTCTCGCTTCGGCAGGGTCGGGCTCCGTGCCGGCCGCGGCATGCGTCGCCGGATGGGTATTCTTGCGTCGAGCATTGGAACTGGGTTCGGCAACCGCTGACGGCATCGGCTGGGCGATCTGGGACGGAGCGAGCTGGTCCTCCGTGTTGAGACTTGGATCGGGCTGCAAGGCCGGTGCAATGGATTGGGAACGAGAACGGCGCGGCGGAGCGGGCTGAGGCGGCGGAGCTGGCTGATCGCCCTCATTTTCGTTCATGATGGATGGCTGCGCCGGCGACATTTGGCGCTGCTGCGCCCAAACGGCAGTGACGGAAATTATGGTGAAGCCAGCAAACAATGCGCCGCCGATTGATCCTCCCCGCATTCCCGCCTCCCTTTGTGTCCTGCCAATATCATAACACGGCGGACGTTGCGCTCCGCTGATGCATATTGTCCGGTGTTCCTGAAAGAATTTGGGGACGGTGAGCGTAAGATTTGGAGCGTTCGATCATAAGAGATGACGCGTGCGTGTCATGTGGCGCTGCAGACTGCGCTGTTTGCGACGCTTCACAAAGCGTCAGGCTGCGGCCAGAATACGCCAGACTGCCGCGGAGACGGATCAGCTCTATGCCAATTATGGATAAATGCGCTGCCGGGCTTTTCGCGGGCTTGGTGTTGACGGCAATTTCAGGCAGCGTGGCCGCCCAGCAGCCGGCATCACGGCCGGTGCCGCGGCCACCACGGTCAGCGCAAAATGTCTCGCAAGCGGCGCAAAGCGAAGCCCCGCAGCGGACCACCGCAACGTATGGGGACTGGGTCGTGCAATGCGAGACGCACGCCGGACCGCCGCCGCAAAAGATCTGCGATATGGCGCAAATTTCGCAGGTGCAGGTGCAAGGCAGGCAAAACCCATTTTCACGCGTCGCCGTCGCGCACCCGGTGAAGGCCCAGCCGGTCAAGCTCGTTGTCCAGGTGCCGGTGAACGTTGCGTTCTCGACCAGCGTGCGCATCCAAACCGGGGATGGCGATCCAGGCATAGCAGCGCCGTTCGCGCGCTGCCTGCCTGCCGGTTGTTTCGCCGATTTCGATCTCAAGGAGGAAACGCTGAAGAAATTTCGCGCTGCGTTCGGCGCCGGCAAATTGTCATTCGCCGATGCCGGCGGCCACGATATCACCGTTCCGCTGTCATTTAATGGCTTCGGCCAGGCCTTCGACGCACTCGCGAAAGAGTGACGCGTCAGTCAGATCACCTTCGCGGTCCGCATCTGCGCAATAGCCGCGTCGTCGTAGCCGAGCTCCTTGAGCACTGTTTCGGTGTGTTCGCCGAGTGTCGGCGCCGGCAGGTCGGAGCCGTCGCGCCCGCCGTCGATGTGCACGGGCCGCCGGATTGCAGTGCTCTCGCCTTCGCTCGGGTGCCGCAGCGTGCGGAAGGTCGCGAGGTGCTTGACCTGCGCATCGTCGAGCACGTCGGCAATGTTGTGCACCGGCGCGAACGGCACGTCGTTGACTTCGAGTAAAGCCATCCATTCGGCCCGCGGCTTGGTTACGAAGACTTCGCCGAGTACCCGCGTGAGCACAACGTAGTTCCTGACGCGCTGGTCGCGGCTGGAGAACCGGTCGTCGTCCGCGAGATCGGGCCGCTCGATTGCGGCCACCAATCCCTCCCAGAATTTCGGCTGCGATGACAGCTAATCGCCAGCAGCTTGCCGTCAGCACAGCGGAACGCAAAGGAGTGAGAATTTGCAACACGTGTCAGCGGGTTGTTCGTGATTCCCATCTGCGTGTAATTGGCAAATGGATCGGGAATGAAGGAGATCGCCGCTTCCAGCATATTGACCTCGACCCGCCGGCCGCGGCCCGTGCGTTCGCGCTCGTAGAGCGCGCCGAGGATGCCGTAGCATGCGAACATTCCGGTGGCGTTGTCGGGGATGGTCGGGCCGCAGGCTTGCGGGTTTTCCGGATCGAGTAACAGGCTCGCGATGCCGCTGAGCGCGAGGCCGACGCTATCGTAAGCAGGCCGGCCGCTATACGGGCCCGATGCACCGAAGCCCGTGATCGAGCAATGGATCAGCCGGGCATTCGTCGCCGCGAGCGCATCGGCGCCGAGGCCCAATCGCTCCATGACCCCGGCGCGGTAGTTTTCGATCAAGATGTCCGCGCCCGCCAAGAGCCGGTGCAGCACCTCGGCGCCCGCCGCGTTGCGCAGATCGAGCTTGATGCTGCGCTTGCCGCGGTTGTAGGCGACGAAGTGCGGGCTGTAGAAGCCGCTGCGGAAGCTGCGGAACGGGTCGCCGCCCTGCGGGTGCTCGACCTTGATCACTTCGGCGCCAAGGTCGGCGAGCATCATGCCGGCCAGCGGCGCGGTGATCATCGTCCCCAGCTCGATCACCTGTACGCCTTTGAGGACCTGCGTCACGCCAGCATGCTCCCGACTAATTGATGGTCTGCCCGCCATCGACCAGGATCGACGCCCCGTGAACAAAGCTCGCCGCGTCCGAGACGAGAAATGCGGCCACATTGCCGATCTCGTCACACTCGGCGAAGCGGCCGAGCATCACCTTCTGCAGCGTGCCTTGCGGATCCGCCCGTCCGGCGTCGAAATAGCCCTTCACCCGCGGCGACATTGTGGGGCCAGGGCAGATCGAGTTCACCCGCAGGCCTTTGCAGCCATAATCCACGGCGAGCTGCCGCGTGAGCGAGACGACCCCGCCTTTCGCCGCGCAATAGACCGGCATCTGCGGATTGCCGATGTGCGCGAACGTCGACGCGACGTTCAGGATCGATGGTTTCTGCGACTGCAGCAGCAGCGGGATGAAATCCCGGCACATGAAGTAAACGCTGTCGAGGTCGACCGCCATCAGCTCGCGCCATTTCTCGGTCGAAAGATCGGTAACCGAGGAAATGAAATTGTTGCCGGCGTTGTTGACGATGGCCTTGGCCGCTCCCCACCTGCCTTTGACGAAGTCGCGCAGGCGCCCGACATCGCCCTCCTTCGCGACGTCGGCGACAAATGCCTCGGCCTTGCCGCCATTTTTGCCGATTGCCGCCTTCACCTCATCGAGCTTGCTCTGGGTGCGTGCGACCAGCACCGCGGTAGCGCCAAGCTCGGCGAGCGCCTCCGCGGTCGAGCGCCCGATGCCGGTGCCCGCTCCGGTGACGACCACGACCTCGCCGTTGAACTGCATTTGCTTGAGCACGCCGTCCCTCTCCTCAGCGTTCGTCGTGTCGCGCGGTCATTCGGCCGCCTGGACCGCGGTTCCGCTGTACTCTTTGTCGCTGAGCCCTTGCAGCGCCGGCATGACCTCGCGCGCAAACATCCGGATATTCTTCTCGGTGAGATCGCGCGGCAGCGTTGCGAATTGCAGCAGGCAGAGAAGATTCTGGAAACCCAGCAGGCGGTGGGTTTGCACAAACTGCTTGCGCACGGTGTCAGGGTTGCCGCAGACGATGATGCCCTGTTCGATCAGAGATTCGATCGTATGCTCCTGGCCGCTGACACTGCGCTTGTGGCTGCGCATGTTCTTCAGCGATTTGGCCGATAGGTAGCCGGGTGGAAACAGCATCTCAAACGGCAGCCGCAGCAGCCTGTTGAACAGATGCTCGATGTGGGGCTTGGCCTCCTGCCTCGCTTGCTCGTCGGTGTCCGACACATAGACCGGTGTCGACCAGCCGATTTGCCCGGAGCTCGCGGCGTAGCCGTACATCCGCTGTGCGCATTCGCGATAATAGTTTAGATAGCGCATGACCGACTGGGTTGGGCTGTAGGCCTGAAGATAGACGTATTTGCGCGACGGATGCGCGGCCCACTCGATCGTCTCGGTGCTTCCGGTCGATGGCGCCCAGATCGGCGGGTGCGGCTGCTGATAGGGGCGGGGCCACAGATTGACGTATTCGAAATTGTAGTACTTGCCCTCGAACGCGAACGGGCCGGGCCTCGTCCACGCTTCCACCACGAGGTCATGAGCCTCCTGAAACCGGGCGTGGGAGTACGCGGGGTTGGCGCCCAGCGAGTAATATTCGGCGCCGATGCCGCGCACCATGCCGCTGATTAGGCGGCCGCCGGTGATGCAGTCGATCATCGCGTGCTCTTCCGCCAGCGTGAGCGGATGCTCGCGCAGGCAGAAGGCGTTGCCGAGGATCGCGATCCGTGCGTTCCGCGTGCGTCGCGACAATGCCGCGGCCATGACGACCGGTGACGGCATCAGTCCGTACGCGTTCTGGTGATGTTCGTTGACGGAAACGCCGTCGAAGCCGAGTTCGGCTGCCAGCTCGAGCTCGTCCAGATAGCGATTGTAGAGCTCGTGGCCCTTCTTCGGATCGAAATAGGTGTTCGGCAGCACCACCCACGCGGCGCGATACTTGTCGGCGTAGCTCATGTCCAGGTGGGCGTAGGGCATCAGATGGAAAATGAAGACCTTCATCGCGCTGCGCTCCGGATGAACTGGGATACCTCGCCGGCAAAAGCCTGCGGTTGCTCGATATGCGGCATGTGGGCGCAGTCCGACAGCGTCGCCATCGTGGCGCCGCCGATCAGTTCCTCGAGTGCGACGGCGTAGGCGGGTGGAATGAGACGGTCGTCCTTGCCCCAGATGATGTGGGTGGGCACGTCGATCCTATGCAGCCAGCGGCCTAGCTTTGGATTGCAAAGCCGCGGCGACCACGAATATCGCGCCGCCGCCGCACGGTTGCGCTCGTAGATGTCCTCCAAATCCCCGGTGGTGCGCCACGATCGTAGCCATTCGGCGCCGCCGCCGTCGGCGGCGAACAGGAGCTCCAACAAATCGCTCTCGGAGCAGACGAACATGTCGGCGCGGGGAACGCCCTTGATGCGAAGGCCGGCGCTGTTCACCAACACCAGCGATCTGATCCGTTCGGTCGAGCGGATCGCCATTTCGAGCGCGAGCCAGCCGCCGATGCACTGGCCGACGATATGGACCCTATCAAGCTTCAGGGCATCAAGCAGGTCGAGATAGAAGAAGGCGAGATCGCCAACGTCGTCCACCGCGTCCGAGAGGTCGGATTTGCCAAATCCCGGATGATCCGGCGCGATCACGTCGAAATTCGCCGTCAGCGCCTCCAGACCGGGCTCATGTCCGCTGAGCCCTTGTGCGCCGTGCAGGAACAGCAGCGGCTCGCCCTGACCGCCGCGACGCAGATTGAGCTTGCAGCCGCGAATGTCGAGTTCGGTCACCCGCAACATCGTTTTTAGCCTTCCGCCTTTTCGTGACCGCCCAAGCCCGGCCGGTATTTGCCCTGGAGAAAGTCGCCGATGGGTTCGCAACGCCACGGATCCTTCGGTCGCAACGCCCGCGCCGGTGATGACCACAACGAGCTTTCAGCAATGCTCGCACACAAGCGGCAACCCATCAATGTGCGAACGCGCAGGACGCCTCACCGGAGAGCTTATGACGCATATGGCAGATGGGTCCGGTTGCTCCGTTGCGCAATCCGTTTGCTTTGCGGGCCGTGGTTCAGGGCGAAGCTGCCGGCTATTGCTGCGCTCCTTCGTCGCGATAACGAGGAGCAATAAAGAGTGTGGCTCAGTTGCGCATCATGGGGTGAACGCACTAACCTGTCGTGAAAAGGGAGGATTAAAATGCGCCAGCTCAGCGCCGTCGCGATTATTGCTTTTGCGTTTGGTCTCTTGATTGAGCCGGCCTGCAGCCAGGAGCCGATCAAGATCGGCGTGATGTTTCCGTTAACCGGGCCGGTTTCCGCACAGGGAGCCCCTGAGCGCGACGCCGTCAAGCAAGCCTTCGAGGAAGAGAATAATACGGTCGCCGGCCGCAAGATCGAGTTGCTCTACGAAGACAGCGCGGGCAAGCCGGACGTTGGACTGACCAAGACCAAGGCCCTGGTGGAGCGCGACAAGGTCAATTTGTTGTTGTCCGAACTGGTGAGTTCGGTTGGCGCCGCCATGGCGCCCTACGTCAACGAGCAGAAAATCCCCTGGGTCAGCACGGTCGCGCTGGCAAGCCTCACTCGCGCGCAGAAGAGCCCCTATATCTTCCGCTTTGTTCCGTCTTCCTATCAGTTCGGATTGGTCGCCGCCAAAAGCACGCAGAAGATGGGCTGGAAGAAAGCCTATTTCATCGGCTGGAACGCGCCGCCCAGTCGCGAAGCCTACGAGGTGGTGAAAAAGGTCTACGGCGAGGAGAACGTGCTCGAGCCGATGTTTCCCAATGTCGGGACATCCGACTACGCGCCTTATCTCACCAAGATGGACGCCAAGGCCGACGGCATATTCGCCGCTATGTGGGGCTCCGATTCCTCGCGCATCACCCAGCAATACACCGAATACGGTCTCAACAAGAGAATGCCGCTGTTCGGCATCGCTTCATTTACCAGCGAGGAAGTGCTGGGAAATATGCCGCCGGAATCCGTCGGGGTCATGAGCGCTTACACCTATTGCGGCACGCTTGATACGCCGGAGAACAAGAAGTTCGTGGACGGCTACAAGACCCGATACAGCGCGGTGCCCGGCTCCTACCAGTACATGGGGTATATGGCCGCCAAGATGGTCATCCAGGCACTCAAGGACATCAACGGACGCATCGAAGACAAAGACGCTTTTATCGACGCCCTCAGCAAGGTCCAAATCAAGGGTCCGATGGGCATGGCAAGCTTTGACGAACACCATGGCCTCGTGGCGGACTTCTATCTGCTCACGGTGGAAAAGGGCAAAGACGGACGGCTGCAGAACCGCTGCGGCGAGCGCATCCCGCAGGTGAAAGACCCCTACGACATGTTTCCCTGAGGCGATTGGGTGGCGGGGCGATCGATCCGAACACCGATGGCTTCGGCGTGAGAAGGCTCGGCCCCTTGCGGGTCGCCATAAGCGGGGCTATCCGCGACATGTATGAGATGACGCATCGACCGCGCCATTCTGGTTCGTGAACATGACGTGCATATAAGCTCGTCGCAATTCATAAGTGCCATTGCGATGGATATCCGGGTCTCGCCACGATGACGTTTTGGATTGTTCAAACTCTAAACGGCATCTCGTTCGGGATGCTGCTGTTCCTGCTGGCCGCCGGACTCTCCCTCATCTACGGACTGATGAAGATACTGAACCTGACGCACGGGTCGTTTTATCTGCTCGGCGGTTATATCGGCCTGGTCGTGGTGCACCGCACCGGCAGCTTCGTGCTCGCGGTGTTCGCAGGCAGTCTGGCGATTGCCGTGATCGGCGTCCTCATGGAGCGGTTCTTCCTGCGGCGCCTTCACCTTCAGGAATTGCCGCAGGCGCTGCTGACTTTCGGCTTCCTCTTCATATTCTCCGATCTGGCGACGGTGATCTGGGGCGGCAACCCGCAGACGATGCCCAAGCCCGCGATGTTCAACGCCTCGGTGCAGATTGGCGCGTTGTATTATCCTTCCTATCGATTTTTCATCATCGGATTCGGATTGGCCGTTGCTGCGTTGCTGTGGTGGCTTCAGGACGGTACGCGCATCGGCGCGATGGTCCGCGCCAGCGTCGATGACGAGGAAGTGGCGCGCGCCTTGGGCATCAATGTGTCGCTCCTCTTCACCCTGGTGTTTGCGCTGGGCGCATTTCTTGCTGCTCTCGGCGGCGTCATGGGCGGTCCCATTGTGGGCGTCTATCCGGGCGCCGATTTCGATGTGCTGCTGCTCGGATTCGTCGTCGTCATCATCGGCGGCTTGGGAAGCCTGAAGGGCGCTCTGGTCGGCGGCCTTATTGTCGGCCTGCTCGATAACTTCGGAAAAGTGTTCTTTCCTGAATTGGCGCTGTTCACCATTTTTGCGCCGATGGCTCTGATCCTGGCGGTACGGCCGGCCGGCCTGTTCGGGCGCGAATGAGCACGCGGCCTTTGCGAGCCATGACCGCGGCGCGCAGCCTCGCGGCAATCGTGTTGATCGGCATCTTGGTGCTGCTGGCGCTGCCTTATTTCCTGTCGTCCTATTATCTCGGGCTCGTCATCGAGATGATGATCTTTGCCCTGTTCGCGATGAGCCTCGATCTTTTGATCGGCTACGCCGGCATGGCCTCGTTGGGGCACGCGGCTTTCTTTGGCATTGCCGCATACGCTACCGGGTTGCTCGCATTGAGACTGAACTGGGACGCGTGGTTTGCCATCCCGGCGGCGCTTGTCCTTGCTGCATTGACTGCGATGCTGTTCGGTCTGTTGGCGCTGCGCACCCGCGGCAGCTATTTCCTGATGATCACGCTGGCGCTGTCGCAGGTCGTTTGGGGAATTGCCTTCGGCTGGCGAAGCCTGACCGGCGGCGACGATGGACTTCCCGATGTGCCGCGGCCGGATTTGAACCTGCCCTGGTCTCTGGCCGACAGCACGCCGTTCTATTATTTCGTTGTGGTCTTCATCGCCATCGGCACGGTGCTGCTCCTACGCATCGTGGCCTCGCCGTTCGGCTATGCGCTCCGCGGCATCCGCGAGAGCGAAACGCGCATGTTGGCGCTTGGTTACAACGTTTGGCGCTACAAGCTTGGCGCCTTTGTGCTCGCCGCCACGTTTGCCGGGCTCGCGGGCTGCCTCTACGCCTATTACAACCGCTTCGTCAGTCCCGATTATCTCCACGTCGCCCGCTCGGCTGAAGTCTTGCTGATGGTCATTCTGGGCGGTGCCGGCACCATGATCGGACCGGCATTCGGCGCCGCCCTGATCGTGTTGCTGGAGAACATCGTCAGCGCATACACCGAACGCTGGCTGCTTTTGCTCGGTGTGGTTTACGTCGTGGTCGCGCTGTTCGCGCCGAATGGTCTGATCGGCTTCGTTCGCGGCTTTCGTGCGAAAAGAAACGGACCATGAGCGCGCTCGCCGTTATCGGAGTTTCTCGTAATTTCGGGGGCGTGCAGGCGGTCTCCGATGTCTCATTCGTGGTGGAGCCCGGAGAACGCCGCCTGATCATCGGACCCAACGGCGCCGGCAAGACCACCCTGTTTAACATGCTCTCCGGTGCGCTGGCGGTTTCCAGCGGCAGGGTCATGCTGTTTGATCGCGACATTACGCAATTGCCGGCTTATGAGCGGGCCCGGATGGGTCTCGCGCGCACCTTCCAGATCACCAATCTCTTCCCGCGGCTCACGGTGCTGGAGAACGTCCTCCTCGCACTGCAGGCAACGGAGAAGATCGCGTCGTCGCTGCACCGGCGCATGCGGGCCAATCGCCAGCTATTTCAGAGTGCCAACGCGCTGCTGGAACAGTGGGGTCTCACCGCGATTGCAGGACAGGCTGCAAAGAAGATCTCCTATGGCGAGCAGCGCCAGATCGACCTCGTTCTCGCCATGGCGATGCGGCCCAAAGTCCTGCTGCTCGATGAGCCGACCGCGGGCCTGTCTGCCGCCGAAGTCGTTCGGGTCGTCGGTATGATTCGCAGCCTGCCGAGGGACATGACCATTCTCATGATAGAGCACGACATGGATGTGGCTTTCGACTTGGCGGATCGCATCAGCGTCTTGCATCAAGGACGGTTGATCGCGGAAGGCGGCGTCGAGGCGATCCGCAACCATCCGCAAGTCACGGAAATTTATTTGGGCGCAGATTAGCCGGCGGCTCCGCAGACGAGGTTGGCAGCAATGCTGAGCGTTCAAGACATCCATACCTACTATGGCGACAGCTACGTGCTCCAAGGCGTGACGCTTGACCTCGAGCCCGGACAGGTGGTCGCCCTGTTGGGCCGCAACGGCGTGGGCAAGACGACCTTGGCGCGATCCATCCTCGGCCTGACGCCGGCGAAGCGCGGCACGATCCGGTTCAAGGACACCGACATCACCCACATGCCGGCTCATAGGATTGCCCGCATGGGTATCGGCTTGGTGCCCCAGGGGCGCCACGTCTTTCGATCGTTGACCGTTAAGGAGCATTTGCAGGTGACCGCACGCGGGCGGGGCCAATGGAGCTTCGATCGGGTCATCGAGCTTTTTCCAAACCTCGGAAACCGGCTGCGCAGCGTGGCCGGTAGGCTTAGCGGCGGTGAACAGCAGATGCTCGCCGCCGGACGCGCGCTGGTCGGGAACCCCGAATTGTTGGTGATGGATGAGCCGACCGAGGGACTGGCGCCCATGATGGTGCGCGAGCTCGGCCGCGCCATTCAATCGCTCAAGCGCGCCGGCACATCCATTTTGCTCATCGAGCAGCAGCTCGCCTTCGCGTTGCGGTACGCCGACGCGGTCTTTATCATGAGCAAAGGCCGCATCGTCCATCAATGCAGCCCTGACCAGCTTGCGGCGGATGCGCAGACCAAAGCGCGGTATCTTGGAGTTTGAGTTCTGAGCGGTGCTCTCGTCCATAAGAGCCACGCGGGTACATCAGCGGTTATAAAAAACAACAAAACGGGAGGAAATTCTGTCTGCAGAGCGTGAAAGCAACGATCCGGCGAATATCGTTGTCATCGTTACCGGAGGCGCACGCGGCCTCGGCCGGGCGATGACGCTGGCGCTGATCCGAAGCGGCGTCCGCGTGGCGGTGCTTGATTTGCCGGCCAGCGCCGGCGAAGTGCGTGAGCTCATGGGCATCGCCGGAAAGGAAGGAATTCAGGACAGGCTGTTCGGCGTCGAATGCGATGTCACGCAATGGGGCGAGTGTGCCGGCGCCGTGAACAAGGTCATCGATCATTTCGGCGCCCTTCACGGTCTCGTCAACAATGCCGGCGTCGGCATGCAGCACATCGGAAACGTCTTGGTCGGAAGCCGCAAACGCTTCTATGAAGTCGAGGCGGATACGTGGCGTAGCGCGATCGACGCTAATTTCAACGGACCATTCATGATGGCCAAGGCGGTGGCGCCGCATTTGGTGAAACAAGGCTGGGGACGCATCGTCAACATCGTGACCAGTTTCTACACCATGATGATGGATGGCTTTTCGCCCTACGGCCCGTCCAAGGCGGCGCTTGAATCCGCGACCGTCATCTGGTCGAAGGACCTCGCCGGCACCGGCGTCACCGTGAATGCTCTGCTACCCGGCGGCCCGGCCAATACGCGCATGATCCCGCAGGGCGAGGTCGCCGATCGTGCGACGCTCATTCAACCCGAAGCGATGACGGCGCCCATCGTCTGGTTGATGTCGCCGCGCTCCGATGGCGTGAACGGCCGCCGAATTATCGCCAAGGAGTGGGACGCGGACCGGCTGCAGCGGGAAGCCGCCGACAAGGTCGGAAGCCCGGCGGGATGGTGAGGACGTAAGCAGCGCTTGATTGCCGCGACAAGTTCTTACAGGCGGCACGAACTTCGGCCGCCGACCACCAGGGGATTAACAGCCAGGGGATTATTGGTGGAGCCAGGCGGGATCGAACCGCCGACCTCCTGCATGCCATGCAGGCGCTCTCCCAGCTGAGCTATGGCCCCTTCGGGGATCAGTTATCAGGGATCAGTGATCCGTTTTCAGGGATCAGGATAATACAGCGCACTGGGGATGCTCGTTCCTGACGCCTGATACCTGTTTCCAGATCCCAGTTTCAGCCTTCCTCCTCGTTCTCGATATCGCCGCCGATGATATCGGTGACGTCGGCATCCTCTTCCTCTTGCTCCTCGATGAAGGCGGCATCGTCGAGACTTTGGTCCAGCTCGACTTCCTCCTCCTCGATCTCCGCGCCCTCTGCGGGCTTTTTCGCCCCTGTTGCCTCGGCGTCGGCCTCTTCGAGCGAAACGAATTCGGCGTCCTGCTGCTCGGGCGCGGGCGTTTCCTCGACAGGGGCGGCGGCGGCGCGCGCCGCGGCAGCCGCGGCGGCAGCGTCCGGCCGTCCGCGTGTCACGACCGGCGCGATCTCGTACACTGTGCCGCATTTGGGACAGTGGATCGGGTCCTTGTTCAGGTCATAAAACTTGGCGCTGCAACTGGCGCAGAGCCGTTTGGTGCCGAGTTCGGGTTTGGTCACTATCCAGATCCTTGACCGATTGGGAGCTTCACTTGGCTAGTCGCGGCGCGCCTGTCAATAGAGGATCGGCAGCGATCGTGCCCGATTCCGCGGTGAAAAACCGCCGGATGACGCGGCGCGGCGGCTCATGATAGACGACCCGGGCAGGACCTGCCCCTTATGCGCGCCGACCTCGCTCCGCTCACCGCCCGCCGCAACGGCCCTCTGGCCGGTCGCGCCCGCGTGCCGGGCGACAAGTCGATCTCGATTCGAGCCCTGATTCTGGGCGCGCTTGCCGTCGGGGAGACCAGGATCAGCGGCTTGCTCGAAGGCGACGATGTCCTCAATACCGCGAAGGCGTTGCGGGCGCTGGGCGCGCAAGTCGAGCGGACCGGCGAGCGGCAATGGCGTATCCGCGGCGTCGGCGTCGGGGGTTTTTGCGAACCCGCGGCGGCGCTCGATTTCGGCAATTCCGGAACCGGCTGCCGGCTGGCGCTCGGTGCGGTTGCCGGCTGCCCGATCACGGCGACCTTCGACGGCGACGCCTCTTTGCGCAGCCGCCCGATGCGGCGGGTGCTCGCCCCGCTGGAACGCATGGGCGCCCGCACCATCGTCTCGGTCGGAAGGCCGCCTGCCGCTGACGCTGGCGGGCGCGCGCGATCCTATTCCCATCGTGTTCGAGCCGCCGGTTCCCTCGGCGCAGTTGAAGTCGGCGACGCTGCTCGCCGGTCTTTCGGCGCCGGGCGAAACCGTCATCATCGAAGCGGAGGCGACGCGCGATCATACTGAAAAGATGCTTGCTCATTTCGGCGCCGAGGTGCGGGTCGAACCGGCGGGAGACCACGGCCGCCGCATCACGCTCGTCGGCCAGCCCGAATTGTCACCGCAGCCCGTTGTTGTCCCCGCCGATCCTTCCTCGGCCGCATTCCCCCTTGTCGCCGCCCTGATCACGCCGGGCTCAGATGTGATCCTCGAGGGCGTGATGATGAATCCGCTGCGTAGTGGCCTCCTCGCGACGCTTGGCGAGATGGGCGCTTCGATCGAACGGCTCGACATCCGCAACGAAGGCGGCGAGGATGTCGCTGACCTGCGCGTCCGTGCCGGCCCATTGCGCGGTGTCGAAGTTGCGGCGGCCCGCGCCCCTACTATGATCGACGAATATCCTGTGCTCGCGGTCGCCGCGGCCTTTGCCGAAGGAACGACACGCATGCGCGGGCTCAAGGAGCTCAGGGTGAAGGAGTCCGATCGTCTCGCCGCCACCGCTGCGCTGTTGCGCGCGAATGGCGCCGCGGTCGGCATCGAAGGCGATGATTTGATCGTGCATGGCAACGGCCGTGTCGCGGGCGGCGGTGTCGTGAGCACACATATGGATCATCGCATTGCCATGGCGGCGCTGATGATGGGGCTCGCCAGCGAGCGTCCGGTGCAGATCGACGATGGCGCCTTTATCGCCACGAGCTTTCCGGGGTTTGTCGGATTGATGCGGTCCCTGGGCGCCGATCTTGCGGACTGAGGTTTGGCTTGGCGTCGCGGCCCACGGCGTCATATATTCGCTCTAGAATTAACAAGGCTCGGCGCCATGGTGGATGTTGTCATCGCTGATTTGAAAGCGCTAAAGCCTCGCCGGAGGCGAAAAGGCTCCGTGCGCGAAAAGGTCTTGCACAATTCCGAGGGTCGAACCGTCCGGGTTTTGTCTCTGGATGCCAACAGCGCGACATTTTCGGACGATTTGGCGACCGTTTTTGAGCGCAACGTGGCCAAGGCACGTCGGGAAAACAAAAAGCTGTTTGGCTCGGCAAGCGGCTTCCGCGCCAAGAAAAAGTGATCTCTACTGAAAGACCGACTCTTTGGATGATCGCCGGTCCGAATGGATCCGGAAAGAGCAGTCTTTACAGCAATACTGATATTGAGGCGTTTGATCAGTCGATCTGGATCATCAATCCGGATTTATTGACTGTCCGTATTCGACAAGTTGAAAACTTGAGTCAACAGCAAGCCAATCTGGAGGCGGTTATCCGCATAGAGGCGTGGCTTGAGGCCTCCATCCGGGCACACCAAACCGTTGGCGTCGAAACTGTACTTTCGACTGATAAATATCGCCGCCTTGTCCTCGCTGCCAAGAAAAATCAATTTGATTTCCGTTTGATCTATGTTGTGCTCGCGTCGCCAGACCTCAACGTCGAGCGTGTTCGGCTACGAGTCAGGAAAGGCGGTCATGGGTGGCGGAATCGAAGATAAGGGAGCGATGGGTCAAATCGATCAGCCAATTGCCATGGTTTCTGGAACAAGCTGACCAGGCTTGGATTTTCGACAATTCCGGTGCCGCCCCGCGGCGCGTTGGCCTGAAACAAGGGGGAAACATCATTTTGGATCCTTCCGCCTCGCCTGCGATTCGCGAAGCAGTTGTCGAAGTCTTCGCAAGGCTGGACCGACATGATCATCGCCATCGACGGACCGGCCGCCTCGGGCAAGGGCACGATCGCGAAACAAGTCGCGGCGGTCTACGGGCTGCATCATCTCGATACCGGGCTGCTCTATCGGGCCGTGGCGAAAGCCGTGCTCGACGCCGGATATTCTCCCGACGATGCCGAGCAAGCGACAGCGGCTGCCGCCGCGCTCGATCCGAAGAAGTTCGATGAAAATACGCTAAAGCTGCATATCATCACCGAAGCCGCGTCGGTGGTCGCGGCGATCCCGCAGGTGCGTCAGGCTTTGATGAACTATCAGCGCGAATTCGCGACCAAGCGGCCGGGCGCGGTACTCGACGGCCGCGATATCGGCACCGTCATCGCGCCGGGCGCCGACGTAAAGCTCTTCGTTGTCGCCACCCCGGAGGTCCGCGCCGCCCGCCGCGCCCGTGGAACTTCGGGCGCGGGGCGAAGCCGCGGAAGAGCATGAGGTCTTGGCTGACCTGCTGCGGCGTGACGAACGTGATTCCAGGCGCACCGCCGCGCCCCTGAAGGCCGCGCCCGACGCGCACTTGCTCGATACCACGCATTTGGGTATAGACGCGGCATTCCGGGCCGCCGTTGCTATCATCGAGGCCGTCCGAACGGGCCGAAAGCGCCACTGATGGCGCTTTCGTCATTGGAGGTAGCGCCCGTTCGCCGCTTCGTTTGCGAAGTCCGGATAAAGCTTCGTCCCGAACGTTTGGCCTAGGCCCCAACCGCCGGTCGTACCGGCGGCCGCCGCGCGTTCGGGATCAATCAATTCGAGGGGCTGGGAGATTTTATGGCTCAAGCTGCTGCCGCCGCGCCGACGCGCGAAGACTTTGCCAAGCTGATCGACGAATCCTTCAGTGACGGTCACCTCCAGGAGGGGTCCGTCGTCAAGGGAACGGTGGTCGGGATCGAAAAGGACCTCGCGGTCATTGATGTCGGGCTGAAGACCGAGGGCCGCGTGGCGCTGCGTGAATTCGCCGGGCCCGGCCGAAACAACGAAATCAAGATCGGCGATATCGTCGAGGTTTATCTCGAGCGGGTCGAGAACGCGCTCGGCGAAGCGGTATTATCGCGCGACAAGGCGCGCCGCGAGGAAAGCTGGGGCAAGCTCGAGAAGGCATTCCAGAACAACGAGAAGGTCCAGGGCGTCATCTTTAACCAGGTCAAGGGCGGTTTCACCGTCGACCTCGACGGCGCCGTCGCCTTCCTGCCGCGCTCGCAGGTCGATATCCGCCCGATCCGCGATGTCTCGCCGCTCATGAACAATCAGCAGCCGTTCCAGATCCTCAAAATGGATCGCCGCCGCGGCAATATCGTCGTGTCGCGCCGCACCGTACTGGAAGAGACGCGGGCCGAGCAGCGTCAGGAGCTGGTGCAGAACCTCGAAGAGGGTCAAGTCATCGACGGCGTGGTCAAGAACATCACCGACTACGGCGCGTTCGTCGATCTCGGCGGCATCGACGGGCTGCTCCACGTCACCGACATCGCCTGGCGGCGTGTGAACCACCCGTCCGAGGTTCTCAACATCGGCCAGCAGGTCAAGGTCAAGATCATCAAGATCAACCACGAGACCCATCGCATCTCGCTTGGCATGAAGCAGCTCCTGGACGATCCGTGGCAGGGCATCGAGGCGAAATACCCAGTCGGCACCCGCTTCAAGGGCCGCGTCACCAACATCACCGACTATGGCGCCTTCGTCGAACTCGAACCCGGCATCGAAGGCCTGATCCACGTCTCCGAAATGTCATGGACCAAGAAGAACGTTCATCCGGGAAAGATCGTGTCGACCTCCCAGGAGGTCGAGGTTCAAGTCCTGGAAGTCGATCCGGTGAAGCGCCGCATTTCGCTCGGTCTCAAGCAGACCATGCGCAATCCCTGGGAGGTGTTCCTGGAGAAATATCCGGCGGGCTCTCTGGTTGAAGGCGAAGTCAAGAACAAGACCGAATTCGGCCTGTTCCTCGGCCTCGATGGCGACGTTGACGGCATGGTGCACCTCTCCGACCTCGATTGGAAACGGCCCGGCGAACAGGTCATCGAGGAATACAAGAAGGGCGATAAGGTCAACGCGCAGGTTCTCGACGTCGATGTCGAGAAGGAACGCATCTCGCTCGGCATCAAGCAGCTTGTGGAAGGTGCTGCCGCACCGGAGGCTGCCGCCGCCAGCGGCGAACTCAAGAAAGGCTCGGTCGTCACCGGCGAGGTGACCGAGGTGAAGGAAGGCGGCATCGACGTGAAGATCGTCGGCACCGAATTCACATCTTTCATAAAACGTTCGGAGCTGGCGCGCGACCGTTCCGAACAGCGCCCGGACCGCTTCGCCGTCGGTCAGAAGGTCGACGCCCGGGTGATCCAGTTCGATCGCCGGACCCATAAAGTCTCCGTCTCGATCAAGGCTTTGGAAGTCGCCGAGGAGAAGGAGGCGATCGCGCAATACGGGTCATCCGATTCGGGCGCGACGTTGGGCGACATTCTGGGCACCGCCCTCCGGCGCAAGGGCGAGGAGAGCGAAAAGGAGGAAAGCGAAAAGGAGGAGACCGAGGAGGAGCGAAAGGAGGAGACCGACGAGTAGAGGCCGCCCCGGTCCACATTCGAGAAAGGAAGACCATGTCGCTTGATGCCGACTTGATCGTCGACCGCCGCCGCATGCGGCGGAAGCTGACCTTCTGGCGCGTCATCGCCGTCGCGGTGGTAGTTCTCGCCATTGCCGGCGCGGTGGCGCTCGCGCGCAACCGCATCGGATTTGGCGGCAGCGCCTATATCGCGCGCGTGACGATCGAGGGCTTGATCCGCGGCGACCAGGAGCGGGTGCGAACAGCTCGACCGGCTCGGCCGATCATCCACGGCGCGCGCCGTCATCGTCCATGTCGATAGCCCCGGCGGCACGACCGCGGGCTCCGAGCAACTGTTCGATTCGCTCACGCGCCTCGGGCAGAAGAAGCCGCTTGTCGTCGTCGTCGACAGCATGGCGGCGTCCGGCGGCTACATCACCGCGCTCGCCGCAGATCACATCGTCGCGCAGCAGACTTCGCTGGTTGGCTCGATCGGCGTGCTGTTTCAGTTTCCCAATGTCGCCGATCTTTTGGACAAGATCGGCGTCAAGGTCGAATCGGTGAAATCGACCCCGCTCAAGGCGGCGCCGGACGGATACGAACCGACCAGCCCGGAGGCGCGTGCGGCGCTCGAATCGATCATCAAGGATTCCTACGCCTGGTTCCGGGGCATCGTGCAGGACCGCCGTCATCTCACTGATGCCGAGCTTCAAACCGTCGCCGACGGCCGGGTGTTTACCGGACACCAGGGCATCGACAACAAGCTGATCGACGAGCTCGGCGATGAGCGCACGGCGATCGCCTGGCTCGCCAAGGAGAAGAACGTCGACGCGAAATTGCCGGTGCGCGACTATCGGCTGCGCAGCCGGTTCGAGCGACCTGCCATTCCTGCATGCGGCCGCGGCGGCGCTGCTCGATGCGGCGGGGCTCAGCGCCCTGGGGCGGCGGCTCGGCGCACTGGGGCGCGGTTGAGACCATCGACAGTTTCAATCTTGACGGTCTATTGGCCCTTTGGCACCCTGCGAGCGCGAACTGAACGGCGGAGCCTTGGTCAGCGGACCGCCGTCTCGACACCGATGACCGGAGCAGCGTTCGCGGGCTACCCATGATCAAATCCGAACTCGTTCAAAAGATTTCCGCGCAAAACCCGCATCTTTACCAGCGCGATGTCGAGAACATCGTCAACGCCATTCTGGGCGAGATCATCGCGGCGATGGCGCGCGGCGACCGTGTGGAATTGCGCGGCTTCGGCGCATTCTCGGTGAAGCAGCGCCCGGCGCGCACCGGCCGCAATCCACGCACCGGCGCCCATGTCTCGGTCGATCAGAAGTGCGTGCCGTTCTTCAAGACCGGCAAGGAAATGCGCGAGCGGCTCAACCGCGCGGCAGGCTGACTCGCACGGCGCGGTCGGCCGGAGGTCCAAAACATTGCTCCGCAAGATCGTCGCGGCGCTCATCCTGGTGCCGCTCGCCATCATCATCATCGCGTTCGCGGTGGCCAACCGGCAGATCGTGACGGTCTCGCTCGACCCGTTCAGTCCGGAACTGCCCGCCGCTTCCGTGACGCTGCCGCTGTTCGCCTTGATCATCGTGCTGCTCATCCTCGGCGTGGTGATCGGCGGCGTGGCGGCGTGGCTGCGGCAAAGCAAGTGGCGCCGTACGGCGCGGCGCTTGGACCGCGAAGTGGACGACCTGCGCAGCGAGGTCGATGCCCTCAAGCACACGGCGGAGACCGCAAATATTCCCGGGTGCAGATTGTCGCCGCCGCCGCGCCTAAGCTGCGGCCGCCGGTCCGCGCAATGACTTCGATTAGCCTGGAGCGAGACAAAGCTCGCGGGCGGATGTAGAAGGCCGCCGGTCAAGCGACGGCAATCAGCGATGTCGGTCATCGTCAAAATCTGCGGCCTGAACAGCCGAAGGCGCGCTCGATGCCGCGCTCGATGCCGGCGCCGACATGGTCGGCTTCGTGTTCTTTCCGCCGTCGCCGCGCCATGTCGATGCCGCGTCGGCGCGCGTGTTGGGCCAGCGCGTGCGCGGGCGCGCCCAAAAGGTGGCGCTCACGGTCGACGCCGATGATGAACTTCCTCGCGGCCGTGGTCGAGGCGCTGCAGCCGGACATGCTGCAGTTGCACGGCATGGAGTCTGCCGGCGCGGGTTGCGGCGATCCGGCAGACTTTGGTTTGCCGGTGATGAAAGCCTGCCGATCGCGGTCGCAGGGCGATCTCGATCGCATTGCCGCCTTACGCCGCGGTTGCCGACCGGTTGTTGTTCGATGCGCGGGCGCCGCGCGAGGCGACGCGGCCGGGCGGGCTCGGCAAGCCGTTCGATTGGCATCTGCTCGAAAACGTCGATCCCGGCGTGCCGTTCATGCTGTCGGGCGGCCTCGATGCCGGCAATGTCGGCGAGGCGCTGCATATCACCCAGGCGCCCGGAGTCGATGTCTCCTCCGGCGTCGAGCGCGCGCCGGGCGAGAAGGACCCCGATAAGATTCGCGCCTTCGTGCGCGCGGCGCGCGGCGCGGCTGCGAAGCAAATCGCATCGGGTGGAGTAGGATAAGGTCGCGATGACCGTGCAGCAACTCAATTCGTTCCGCACCGGCCCGGACGAGCACGGCCATTTCGGCATCTACGGCGGCCGCTTCGTCGCCGAGACGCTGATGCCGCTGATCCTGGATCTGGAGCAAGCCTACGCGCAGGCCAAGGCCGATCCGGCCTTCCAGAAGGAGATGGACGGCTACCTCACGCATTATGTCGGCCGGCCGTCGCCGCTTTATTTCGCCGAGCGGCTCACGGACGCATCGCGGCGGCGCCAAAATCTATCTCAAGCGCGAGGAGCTCAATCACACCGGCGCGCACAAGGTCAACAACGTGCTCGGCCAAATCCTGCTGGCGCGGCGCATGGGCAAGAAGCGCATCATCGCCGAGACCGGCGCCGGCATGCACGGCGTCGCCACCGCGACGCTTGTGCGCGCGCTTCGGGCTTGAATGCATCGTCTATATGGGCGCGGTCGACGTCGAGCGGCAGAAGGCCAACGTGTTCCGCATGAACATGCTCGGCGCCAAGGTCGTGCCGGTCGAGTCCGGCGCGAAGACGCTCAAGGACGCGATGAACGAGGCGCTGCGCGACTGGGTGACCAATGTCGGCTCGACGTTCTACTGCATCGGCACCGTCGCCGGGCCCGCATCCCTATCCGATGATGGTGCGCGACTTCCAGTCGATCATCGGCCGCGAGACGCGCGAGCAGATGCAGGAGGCCGAAGGCCGGCTTGCCGGATTCGCTCATCGCCTGCATCGGCGGCGGCTCGAACGCGATGGGCCTGTTCCATCCGTTCCTCGACGACCAGGAGATCGAGATTTACGGCGTCGAGGCCGCCGGCCACGGCCTCGACACCGGCATGCATGCCGCCTCGATCGCCGGCGGCCGGCCCGGCGTGCTGCACGGCAACCGCACCTATCTGCTGATGAACGAGGACGGCCAGATCAACGAGGCGCATTCGATCTCGGCCGGCCTCGATTATCCGGGCATCGGGCCCGAGCATGCCTGGCTGAACGACGTCGGCCGCGTCACGTTTCTGTCGGCGACCGACGACGAGGCGCTCGACGCCTTCCAGCTCCTGTCGAAGCTCGAAGGCATCATTCCGGCGCTCGAGCCGGCGCACGCCATCGCCAAGGTGCTCGAGCTCGCGCCGCAGAAGCCGAAGGATCACCTGATGGTGGTCAATCTCTCCGGCCGCGGCGACAAGGACCTCGATTCGGTGGCGCGGCATCTCGGAAGCAAGCGCGCGATGACCGCACGCATCGATCGGCGCTTTGCCGCGCTCAAGCGACGAAGGCCGCGCCGCGCTCGTCACCTTCACCATGGCGGGCGATCCGGATCGAGGCCACGTCGCTCGCGATCCTCAAGGCGCTGCCGCAGGCGGGCGCCGACGTGATCGAGCTCGGCATGCCGTTCACCGACCCGATGGCGGACGGCCCGGCGATCCAGGCGGCCGGCCTGCGCGCGCTCAAGGCCGGGCAGGACATGAAGAAGACGCTCGCGCTGGTGCGCGACTTCCGCGCCGGCGACGACGCCACGCCGATCGTGCTGATGGGCTATTACAATCCGATCTACGTCTACGGCGTCGAGCGCTTTCTCGCCGATGCCAAGAGCGGCCGGCGTCGACGGGCTCATCGTCGTCGATCTGCCGCCCGAGGAGGATGCGGAGTTGTGCCTGCCGGCGCTCAAGGCCGGCCTCAACTTCATCCGCCTCGCCACGCCGACGACCGACGACAAGCGGCTGCCGGCGGTGCTCGCCAACACCTCGGGCTTTGTCTATTACGTCTCGATCACCGGCATTACCGGCTCGGCCGCGCCCGACCCGGGAAGGTCGCGGCGGCGGTCGCGCGCATCAAGCGCCACACCAGGCTTCCGGTCTGCGTCGGCTTTGGCGTGCGCACCGCCGAGCAGGCGCGCGCCATCGCGGAGGGCGCCGACGGCGTCGTGGTCGGCTCGGCGCTGGTCGATGCCTTGGCCAAGAGTCTCAGCTCCGAGCCAAGGCCACACCCGCAACCGTCACGGCGGTTGCCGACCTGGTCCGCGCGCTTGCCGAGGGCGTCCGCGGCGCGCGCCGCGTCGCGGCCGAGAGCGCCGGCTGACGCGCGCGTTAGGCGCGGTCTTATATCAACCTGCGGAATGACCGGCGATGTCGAGTGGCTGGGAATGTGTAGGTAGGTATTACACATTCGGCAGTGCTGCGATCTCGCCCAACGCTTTGCGCAACGTCTTGGGCCTTTTCTCCAGCCGACGCCAAAGCCGTTGCTCGCATGCGTATGGATCGCTGCCGCAACACGACCGTACGCGGCGGCACAGTTTGTTCGCGCAGAAGCGGAACGATCCCAACAGATCGCATCGCGCGCGCGTTGCCATGTCGCGGCGTTTCTGGGGCGGCAGCGCCCGCCACTCGTCGAGCGTCAACCGGCCCGGATATTGGCGTTTCAGACAGGACGAGGCCCTCCTTTGCTCCAAGCCGCGGCGTCGCACGCATCCAGCGCGACCCATCCTTCGGTTCACCACCAGGCTTGGACCCGGTGGTCCATGCTCGAAGTGAAGCGAACAAAAATGCTGCCAGCGAATCAACGAGCATGTCAGTTCGCTCGCAGGGATCATGCCGGTTTACAAAGCCGGCAATAACGACATGAAAAGTCGTTCTCGCGATGCAATCGCATCCGAGTGTCTTGCACACAAGGGAGCGGAGCGCCGACAGGCGCATCCAACCACTGTCCGCATCATCGGATGCGGCCGCGCTTTTTTTTTTTTTTTTTTGTCCAGCGGGACGCGCTCGCCTCTCGGCGCTCCACCGCGGCGCTCGCCAAGGCTTTGACCCCTTGGCTCAACTTCGGGCCGCGCTTCCTGGAATTACCGGGTGCAAACGGGAGGACCCTCCCCGGCGCCAGTGCAGCGAGCACCTCGCAGACCGGTCGTAGTGCCGGTCGGTCGATGCCCGAAGCCGCCCGGAGAGCGGAAGGTGTCGTTCCGCCCGCGGGGACCGCTCCCGCTTCGCCTTCAGGAGCACCCTCATGATGGCGTCCCTCGAATTCTTCCAGCGAGATTCGCGGATTGTAACTAAAATGGGGACAAATGTCAAGAAAGAAAAAATGTCCGCCATTATCGGCTTGTATTTTTAAGTGCTTATTGGGCTATGCCATTGACTTTCCTATAACAAACGGCTACCCATCGTAGTAACCAAATCGGTTATTAGGAGCGAAAAGCCATAAGCCGATTAATTTCCTCCCGCTCAAGACCGTAGGGCGGAACAGCGAAGCGTTTTCCGCCACTCAGCCTCTCGATGCGGCGGATTACGCTTCGCCCATCCGCCCTACGCCATCTCGTTCTTGGTCTCGAAATTCAGCTCGATCTCGACGTTGTTGGGGTCGTGGAGGAAAATCTGCCAGCGCGTGCTGTTGGGCACCTGGTTGACGCGGTGGGGCACGCCCTTGCCGGTCGAGGTGCTGCTTCATCGCCTCGAAGCCGCGGCTGCCGAACGCAACGTGATCGATGACGCCTGAATCGGGGTGCTGTTGCTTGTCGGTTTGCGCGATGTCGTTGAGGTGCAGCACGGCATGGCCCGCGCTGTAGAGCCAGGCGCCGGGGAAATTGAACTGCGGCCGAGGGCCGTTCTCGAAGCCCAGCACGTTCTCATAGAACTCAACGGTCTCTTTGTAGTTTGCGGGTCGACACATTGTAATGGTCGAGCATGCCAACGCTCATGTTCATCGGTCTTCTCCTTGGGTCTTATCGCGATGGAGAATACTGCAAAATGCGTCTCTTGAGGAACCGGTCGTAGCGCGGTGCCGGGTTTATGGATTGCGGGCTCCGCGCTGGTGCTCGACCCCGGAATTGACATGCCGGCTTGCCGTTGAATTGCGCGCCTTGGCTGCACACATATCCAAACCAAACTGGAGGGGACGCAAATGGCCCGTGATTTGGCACGCGATTGGATGTGGTCGGAGGCGTGCGAGATGCTGGCGCGCGCCGAGCGCATGCACCGCGACCTTTTCAGCCCGCCGGCACGCAAGCGCGCCTGCCGGCCTGGGAGCCGCCGGTCGACATTCTGGAAACCGAGTTCGAGGTGCTGGCGCTGGTCGCGCTGCCCGGCGTCGACGCCGACAGCGCGCAGGCGGTGATCGAGGACGGCGATCTCGTCATCGCCGGAACGCGCTCCTATCCGCCGGAATTGCGCACCGCGATCATTCATCGGCTGGAGCTGCCGCAAGGCCGGTTCTACCGGCGGGTGCGGCTGCCGGCCGGGCGCTACAGCGCGGTGCGCCGCGCCGTCGTCCACCGGTTGCCTGGTGATCACGTTGCAGAAAGCGGGGCCGAACCGTGGCTGAAGTCGAAATGCTCCGAAGGCGGGCCGAGCGGCGAGCGGCGCCTCGCCGCCGTTGCCGGCCGACGCGCTGATCATCGTGCCGGTGCGCAACACCGTGCTGTTTCCCGGGCTGGTGCTGCCGATCACGCTCGGCCGGCCGAAGTCGATCGCCGCGGCGCAGCAGGCGGTGCGCGACCAGCGCCAGGTCGGCATCCTGTTGCAGCGTGACGCCGATGTCGACGATCCGGCGCGCGATCGACATGCATCGCATGGGCACGGTCGCCAACATCGTGCGCTACATCACGGCGCCGGACGGCACCCATCATCTCGTCTGCCAGGGCGAGCAGCGCTTCCAGATCGCCGAATATCTCAGCGGCTGGCCGTTCCTGGTCGCGCGCGTCGTGCAAATTCCCGAGCCCGACCTGCGCATCGTCCGAGATCGAGGCGCGCTTCGTCGATCTGAAGGCGCAGACCATCGAAGCGATCCAACTGCTGCCGCAGGTGCCCGCCGATCTGCTCGCCGCCGTCCAGTCGATCGATGCGCCGGCGGCGCTCGCCGATCTGGCGATCGCCTACATGGACGTGAAGCCGGAGGAGAAGCAGGAGATCCTCGAGACGGTCGATATCGCCGCGCGCATGGACAAGGTCTCGCGCCTGCTCGCCCACCGCATCGAGGTTTTGCGGCTGTCGCAGGAGATCGGCCGGCAGACCAAGGCGTCGCTCGACGAGCGCCAGCGCGAGGTGCTGCTGCGCGAGCAGATGGCCGCGATCCAGCGCCAGCTCGGCGAAGGCGACGAGGGCAAGGCCGCCGAGATGGCCGAGCTCGACAAGGCCATCAGCAACGCCGGCATGCCGAAGGAGGTCGAGGACCAGGCGCGCAAGGAATTGCGCCGGCTGCAGCGCATGCCCGAAGCGGCCGGCGAATACGGCATGGTGCGCACCTATCTCGATTGGCTGATCGAGCTGCCGTGGAGCGCTGCCCGAGGAGAAGCCGATCGACATCGCCGAGGCGCGGCGCATCCTCGACGAGGACCACTACGGTCTCGACAAGATCAAGCGGCGCATCGTCGAATATCTGGCGGTGCGCAAGCTCGCGCCGCAAGGCAAGGCGCCGATCCTCTGCTTCGTCGGGCCGCCCGGCGTCGGCAAGACCTCGCTCGGCCAGTCGATCGCGCGCGCCATGGACCGCAAGTTCGTGCGCGTGAGCCTCGGCGGCGTGCACGACGAGGCGGAAATCCGCGGCCATCGCCGCACCTATATCGGCGCGCTGCCCGGCAACATCATCCAGGCGATCCGCAAGGCGGGCACGCGCAACTGCGTCATGATGCTCGACGAGATCGACAAGCTCGGCGCCGGCATCCAGGGCGATCCCGGCGCGGCGCTGCTCGAAGTGCTCGATCCGGAGCAGAACAACACGTTCCGCGACAATTATCTCGCCGTGCCGTTCGACCTGAGCCGCGTGGTGTTCATCACCACCGCGAACATGCTCGACACCATTCCGGGGCCGCTGCGCGACCGCATGGAGATCATCAGCCTCGCCGGCTACACCGCCGACGAGAAGCTGGAGATCGCGCACCGCTATCTGGTGCGCCGGCAGATGGAGGCGAACGGCCTCAAGCCGGGCCAGGTCGAGATCGCCGACGACGCGCTGCGCGACATCATCCAGCACTACACGCGCGAAGCCGGCGTGCGCAGCCTCGAGCGCCAGATCGGCCAGGCGCTGCGCCATGCCGCGGTGCGGATCGCCGAAGGCCAGAGCGGCCCGATCCGCATCACGCGCGAGGATCTCGCGCCGATCCTCGGCGCGCCGCAGTTCGAGAGCGAGACGGCGATGCGCACCAGCGTGCCGGGCGTGGCGACCGGCCTCGCCTGGACGCCGGTCGGCGGCGACATCCTGTTCATCGAGGCGACGCGCATTCCCGGCTCCGGCCGGCTGATCCTCACCGGCCAGCTCGGCGAGGTGATGAAGGAAAGCGCGCAGGCCGCGCTGAGCATCGTCAAGAACCGCGCCGCCGCGCTCGGCATCGACGCCGAGCCGCTTCGAGAAGAGCGACATCCACGTCCACGTGCCGGCGGGCGCGATCCCGAAGGACGGGCCGAGCGCCGGCGTCGCGATGTTCATGGCGCTGGTCTCGCTGATGACCGAGCGCACCGTCCGCAGCGACACCGCGATGACCGGCGAGATCAGCCTGCGCGGCCTGGTGCTGCCGGTCGGCGGCATCAAGGAAAAGGTCGTCGCCGCGCACCGCGCCGGCATCAAGCGCGTCATGCTGCCGGCGCGCAATCGCCGGGACTACGACGACATTCCCGAGATCGCCCGCAAGGAGTTGAGTTCGTCTGGCTCGAAAAAGTCGAGGAAGCGGTGGCGGCGGCGCTGGAACCGGAAAGCCTGCGGACCACGCTCCCGCTTCCGTCCCGCAACTCGCCGACGCCGAAGCGTGAGCGCCCATCGCGAAAGTCGCCGATCGCGTTGGCAGCGACGACTGGCGTAACGGAACTATGGAATATCTGGCGCGCTGACTACCGTTCACTCCGGCTTGATATGGGCCGCGCGGATCACCTTGGCCCACTTCTCGGTTTCATCGGCGATGAACTTGCCGAAGTCGGCGGGAGAGCTCGCAAAGGCCGTACCGCCAAGCTCGGCAAGCCGGGCCTTCAACTTGGAATCGGCAAGCCCTGCATTGATCTCGCTATTGACCTTGTCGATGATTTCAGGGGGCGTGTTCTTCGGCGCACCAAGGCCGGTCCAGTCACTTGCTTCGAGGCCAGGCACGAAATCACTTATCACCGGAATATCCGGAAGGACCGCCAACCGCGCGGGACTTATCACAGCGAGCGCACGCAACCTTCCGGCCTTGATCTGCTCGATATACCCTGACACGCCGGGGAAGAAGACTTGCACTTGTCCGCCGAGCAGGGCGCTGAGTGCAGCGCCTCCCCCATGATAGGGCACGTGCACCAGTTTGACGCCGGTCATCATCTCGAACAGTTCACCTGCCACATGGGGGGAAGTTCCGTAGCCGACCGATGCCATGTTGATCTTGCCTGGATCGGCCTTGGCATAGGCGATGAACTCGGGAACGGTCTTGGCCGGAAACGATGGATTCACCAGCATAATAAGCGGAAAGTGATTGATGCCCGCGACGGGCGCGATGTCGCGGATTATGTCGAAATCGAGTTTGTCGTCGAGCGTGGCGTTGATGGCATTCGCCCCAGTCATCAGCAAAAACGTGTAACCATCTGGGGGCGCACGCACCACCACCTCTGCGGCGATGTTGGTGCCAGCGCCCGGCCGGTCCTCGATGACGAATGGTTGGTTCAGGCGTTCCGACAACCATTGGCCCATCAGACGCGCGACGACATCGGCAATTCCGCCGGAGGCATATCCAACGATCAAGCGCACCGGACGGGCTGGATAATTCTCCGACCGTGCGATCCGCGATGCGGCCGGGAGCGCTGCAGCGCCGGCTGCCAAATGCAGGAAATGTCTTCGGTGGGGCAGTTTCATCTCGCGCTCCATTAGAATCGAGCAGTTGCGGCCTGCGAGCAATGTAGCGCGAAACTACATCGAGCGTGGATATGTGAATGTGGGGAATGCTTGAATTCGTCGTCAAAATGACGTACATTGTTTTCCAATTGACAACTTCAATGAGACAAGTCATGGCGCGCAAGCAAGCCAAGGCCGTTCGTGATGCGTCCGTCCGCGCCGAGCGGCTCGGGTTCCGGCTGGACCAGCAAACCAAGGAGCTGATCGAGCGCGCGGCAAATCTCGAACGCCGGAAGGTAACTGACTTCTGCGTGACGACGCTGGCCAGCGCCGCGCGCCGGACGATCGCTGAACATGGGACGCTTGTGCTCTCGGAGCAGGAGCGGCAGTCCTTCTTCGATATCCTGATCAATCCGCCGAAGCCAAGCAAGCGGCTCGTCCGCGCATTGGCGGAACATAGGCGGCGGATCGGCCGCTAGATGGCCAAGGCGCCATTGCCCAATCTGAGCATCGAACCGCTCGGTTCGCATCACGACCGTACCGGATTCACCTGCGGCGTCGAAAGTCTCGACCAATATTTGCATTTGCATGCTGGTCAGGATGTGCGGCGGAAGGCCAACAGTGTCTTCGTCCTCGTCGATCCACGCGAGTCGGCGCGGGTTCTTGGTTATTACACCCTGTGCGCGACCGCGCTTTCTCAAGGAGATGTGCCGGTGGCGGCACGCAAACATATACCGCGCTATCCTCTGGTCAGCGCGACTCTCGTCGGTCGGTTGGCTGTCTCTGTCGCCCATCAGGGCAGGGGACTGGGCACATTGCTGCTCGCTGACGCAGTTCAAAGGGCCTATGCGAGTGCGGCTTCCATTGGTTCGTCGATGCTGGTCGTCGATGCAATCAGCGAACAGGCCGTAGCCTTTTACGCGGCGAACGGATTTGCGCGGCTGTCAGGCTCGCTTCGACTGGCGCTGCCGATGGCAACCATCGGAAAGCTGAAGGCGCCGTAACCGCTTATCACGCATTCACTCGTAGCTGTTTTGGCCGGAGCCATCCGGCGGAGGAGAAAGACGATGTTCAAGAGCAGGGTGATCGGCGCCGGCGCGGCACTGCTCGTGCTTGTTGGCGCGATGATTGCCATCGCCGCGGACTACCCGGCACGGCCGGTCACTCTTGTGGTCGGCTACCCGCCCGGAGGGCCGAGCGATGTCCTGGCTCGGATCGTCGCCAGAAAGCTCGGCAGTCTGCTCGGGCAGCCGTTCGTCATCGACAATCGTCCAGGCGCGGCCGGTAACGTTGCCGGCGAGGTGGTCGCGCACGCGGCGCCCGACGGCTATACGCTGCTCGTCGGCAACAACGCCATCCTCGCCACCAACGCCAGTCTCTACAAGACGATCGGCTTCGATGCGGTGAAGGACTTCGCCCCGATCAGCCTGATCGGCACGCAAGGCAGCGTTCTGGTGGTCAATCCCAAGGTGCCGGCGTACTCGATGGCGGAGCTGATCGCTCTGGCCAAAGCCAATCCCGGCAAGCTCAACTTCGCGTCGTCGGGTTACGGCGCGGCGGCGCATCTCGCCGGCGAACTGTTCAAGGCGGAGGCCCATATCGACATCGTGCATGTGCCCTACAAGGGCGCTGCGCCGGCCCTGCAGGACGTCATCGCGGGACAGGACCAGATGATGTTTGCGACCATCGCGTCGGCGATCGGGCATATCAGGAGCGGTCTGGTGCGGGCGCTTGCGGTGACGACGCTCAAACGGGCCGCAATCCTTCCTGATGTTCCCACGATCGACGAACTTGGTCTTCGTGGCTTCGACGCGACCACGTGGCACGGCCTGGTCGCTCCGGCAGGCACGCCCAACGAGATCATTGCGACGCTGCATCGCGCCACCATCGAGACGCTGAACGATCCCGGCGTGCGGCAATCGCTCAATGCGCTCGGCGTTGACGTCGCCGGCGACACCCCGGAGGAGTTCGCGGCCTACATCAAGGCCGAAATCCCGAAATGGGCGGCGGTGATCAAAGCGTCGGGCGCGAGATTGGAATGACGAGATTATTCGACGCTCTGCTGCTCGCAGAGTGACTTCAGCGCTGCGGCTTCGTGCCGGCGGGTGAAGGCTAAAAAACTCTCCTGCGCCGAGGCGCGATGGGCGAGATAGACCTTGAGCACACGCTCGACGGCCTTCGGCGCGTCTTCCGCCTTGACGTTGTGGAAAAGCTCACGGCCGCACATGGCGTCCGGCCCAAAACCGCCGCCGGCATGAATGTGGTAGCCTTCGACCTGATCGCCGTCCTCCGACACCGATATCTTGACGCCGAGGAGCCCGATATCGCCGATGTAGTGCTGCGCGCAGGAGTTTGGGCAGCCGGTGAGGTGGATGTTGATCGGGCTGTCGAGCTGAACGCGCGACTCGCACCAGTGCGCGATGTCCTCGGCGTGTTGCTTGGTATTCGACATGGCCAGTCGGCAGCCCGCGTTACCGGTGCAGGCGATGAGGCCGGCGCGGATCGAGGTTGCTTTGGTCGATAGCCCGATCGACTCGATGGCGTCCTCCGCCGCTTGGACGCGGTCTTGCGGAACGCCGGACAGCAAAAGATTCTGCCAGACCGTAAGCCGGATGTCGCCGTCGCCGTACTCTTTGGCGATTGTGGCGAGGCCATGCATCTGATCGGCGGCGAGCTTGCCAACCGGGAGCACGACGCCGATCCAGCACAAGCCCTGCTGCCGCTGCGCATGCGCGCCCACATGCGCCAAGCGGTCAAATGCCGGACGCGGCGCGATCGCCTCCGCCGGCGCGCGCACCAATTTCCGGCCGAGCCTTTCTTCCATCGCGGCGATGAATTTCTCAAAGCCCCAGGCGTCGAGCACGTATTTGAGCCGCGCCTTGGCGCGATTGGTGCGATCGCCATGGTCGATGAAGACGCGCACCACCGCATCCGCGACTTTGGTCGCATCGTCGGGCTTGACGATGACGCCGGTATCGCGGGCGAAGTCCTGATGGCCGGTGATGCCGCCGAGCATGAGGCGGAACCAGACGCCCGGCTCGATGCCGAAACCGTCTTTCACTGCGACGGCCTGAAAGCCGATATCGTTGGTGTCTTCCAGCACCGGAATGACGCCGCCGCCGTCGTAGCCGACATTGAATTTGCGCGGGATGCCGTAGAGCGAGCGGTCGTTGAGGATGTGGAAATGCCAGGCGCGCGCATAGGGCCGCGTATCGATCAGTTCCTGCGGATCGATGCCGGCGGTCGGCGTGCCGGTGACGTTGCGGATGTTGTCGGCGCCCGAACCGCGCGAGCACAGGCCGAGGTCCTGGATTCCCTCGACCACGGCGATAGCGTTCTTCGGCGCGACCTCGCGCATTTGCAGATTGGCGCGCGTCGTGACGTGAGCGTAGCCGCCGGCATAGCGCCCGGCGAGATCGGCAAGCCCGGCGAATTGCCAGTGCGTGAGGATGCCGTTCGGAATGCGCAGGCGGCACATATAGGCCTTTTGCGTCGGTGCGCAGTAGAACAGGCCGAAATACCGCCAGCGGAAATTATCATCGGCTTTCGGCGCCTCGTTGTTGGCGGCCTGTGCCTTCAGCTTCTCATAGGCGTCAAGGGGGTTGAGTTCGCGTTTGAACTTTTCCGGGTCCGAAAGCTTGCCGCCCGTTTTGATGACGCGATCCTGGGCGCGCAGCGCGGCGGCATCGGGGCCCGTAGGCTCAGGCGTGGCGCCCCCCGCTTGCGGGGGAGGCAAGGGTGGAGGCGGCGCGACGGCCCCATTGCCGGCTGCAGGTCGCGCGGTCTTCGCGATCTGCATACCGGCCATGAAGCCTTCGAGATAGCGTTTCTGTTCTGGCTCTAGATCAGCCGGCATTGCTTGTTCCGTTCGTTCACGACGATCGTTCGCGACGACGATGTTTCAAATAAATGCCCTACTCCGCGGGAATACCGCGGGGCGTCGGCGCCAGCACTTTGGCGGTGCTCCGCGGCTTGGAGGTCGCGTAGATTGCTAGGCCAAGATGAATCCGCGCACTCCTTCGCGGCTGCACACGCCTCTGCGGACGCCTTTCAAAATGCGTGCCATCTGCGCTTCGCGCAGCACGGCGAAGGATCAGTGAGTTATGCTGATTGCCATCAGTTCGGCCGCCTGCCCTCATGTGGCCGACTGCCGATTTTCGACGCACATCGTCTGGCTAATGTGCAATGCACAAAAGATGCGCAGCCGCCTCTGGAACGAGCATCAAGTGCGCGGGCGAGATGAGGTCACGCTTGCGGCAGGAGGGCCTAACTCGGGGCGGCAACGGCCGGCGAGGCCGGCCGCTCCGCCTGCCAATCTTTGCCGAGGCCGGCGGTGGTCGGGAAGATCAGCGACTTGATGACGACCGGCACGGCGCCCGATGTATCGAGGATCGAGCCAATATCGATGTAGTCGAACTCCTTGAGTTCAAGTCCATCGATCGAGACGATCGGGTTCTCGAGTTTCATTTCTTCGCAATAATGGATGCCGATCAGACCGCCCACATCGCCGTCGCCGGCGAGCACGATGGGGTGGCCGTTGGCAAGGATGGCTCCCAGCCCGTCGGCAACGCCCTTGCAGAAATCGTCAAGCCGGCGGAAGGTCGCCGATCCCTGCCAAGGTATGAAGATCGCAACCGGGCTGTCGCCGTCGCCAAGATCGAGCCGCTTGAGCACTGCTTTGATCGCCGCGGCAATGGCAGCGGAATCGATTTTCTCCTCGCCGAGAGCAAGCGCCGGCGCGATGACCGGGACGTTGCGCAGCGGCAGCGTCTCCAGCGGCGTGACGAAGATGGTGCTGCCGGAGACCTGCATGGTGTATTGCGACGCGCCGATCACGGTCGCGCGGATGCGTGCATCGGGCCGCGCCAATTGCGGTCCCCACGCCTTGAGCCGCGTGCGGACCTCGGCCGCAAGCTGCGGACCGATATCGCCGAATGCTTTCGCCTCGCCGCCATAAATGTATTCGGACACGCCGCCGGAAAAGCTCACGTCCGACACGTCGCCTCGCCACGACAACGGATCGAGCCGCAGCAGGTCGGCGCCGCCGGCCCGCGGCGCGCCGCCGCGCATGGCCTCGAACAAACTGTCGGCCATGCGTGCGGCGAGCCCGCGAGCGTCCTCCTCGCCGAGCGTCACCCCGGGTTCGAGTTTCAGTCCAAGCTCGGCGCCGAAGCGGCGACCGGCTTCCTCAAGCCGCACGATGCGGCGTTGGTCATCGAGCACGACCAAACGCGCGCCGACATCGGCCGCGGTTACGTCGATCACCTTGCCGTCGGCGCACACCGCGATCTTCGACGTGCCGCCGCCAATGTCCACGTTCATGAGCGGCCCGCCGCCGCGGATCGAGCGCGCCGCGGCGCCCGAGCCGTAGGCCGCCATCACAGTTTCCAGGCTATCCCCGGCGCTGACGGCGACCATCTTTCCGGCCTGGGCCGCGAACAGTTCGCCGATGCGCCGCGCGTTGCGCCGCCGCACCGCGACACCGGTCAGGATCAACGCACCGGTGTCGATCTCGTCCGGATCGACCTTGGCGTCTCTGTACTGACGTTCAATGAAGGCGCCGAGCGCATCGGCGTCGATCGTCTCGTCCGCCGAGTAGGGCGTCAGCAGAATGTCGGACTGATAAAAGCTCTCGCGCTCGGTCACGACATAGCGGCTGTCGAGCCGCTCGAGCACGATGCGCGAGAACACGAGATGCGAAGTGCTCGAGCCGATGTCGACGCCGACCGAGAGCACGCACAACTCGTCCTCCTCGCCGAACGTGCGCCCGGTGCTCGAGAAGAAAATCCGCCCACCCTGGGCTTCGTCATTCATTCAGACACCCGCTATGTCTCGGATTCGCTAATTACGACGCGCCGCGCCGCGAAGTCCACCGTCAACCTGTGCGGGGTCAGCAAGGCGGTGCCGAGGAGGCCGATAGGTTCGTCGGCCAGAGCGGCACGCGACCTTCCGGCAGGAAGAATCAAGACGTCAACTTCTCGCATTCAACCGAACCAAACGATGAACGAGAACAGGCGATGTTCGATCTTGTTCCACTTGCTGGTGCCGGGCGGCAAGGGACAGACGGTAATGGGAACGCCGAGTTCATCGGCGAGCTTTTGCAGCTCGATCTTCCACAATCGCACGCGTGAACCGTTGCTGCCGCCGCCATCGGCAGAGATCAGCAGGCTGCGGGCGTTGGGATAACGTTCGCGGCCCATGAGCTTCCACCAGCTTCGGATGGCATTGGTGGCGAAAGCTGCGGTGTCGTGGTCGATGCCCACGCTCACCCCCCCGGCGTTTGCGGCGATATCGTAGACGCCATAGGGCACCGCCCGCCCAAGCTCGGGAATGACGAAATCGTGCACGCGGACTTGTTCCGGCGAGCCTGCGGCCGCCATTCCCCGGACTACGCCACCCTCAATTCCTACCAACTCCGCGACGGGACCCTAAGCTTCGCGTGCAACCGGCGTCTGCACGCGCCGCGCTCGAAATTTACCCTTTGTTTGTTGCTGCGGCGCTTTAATGACGGCGAAGATTTGAGGAGAAAACCGTGCCCGAGCCCGTCATCTTCGTTACTCCCGCCGATATCGAGCTTCCTCCCGATCCCATTTGCCCGAGCTGGGTCATCGAGGGCGCGCCGCAGGTGCGCTCGAAGCGCGTGGCGGAAAGCGCGGACGGCACCTCCTCGGTCATGGTGTGGTCGTGCACCGCCGGGAAGTTCAACTGGCTCTATTCGGTCGAGGAAACGCTGCACATCATCGCCGGCGAAGTCTTTGTCACCGACGAGAACGGCGACATCCATCGGCTCGGGCCCGGCGATATGGCGTTTTTCCCCGCCGGCAGCCGCAGTACTTGGCATGTGCCCGATCGAGTTCTCAAGCTTGCCGTCTGCCGGCATAGAATGCCGCGCCAGTTCGGCTATCTGTTGCGGGCCTGGAACAGAACTATCGATATCCTCACCGGGTTCTCCGCCGGCGCTGCCAAGCCTGTGGATAGGCCGGCGATGAGTCAGGGGGCGCGCGCAACAGCTTCATAGGCCGCGCGCCGCCGATCCATGCTATCCTCACAACCATAGGGGCGCCGCGGCTGCGTAGCGCATCCGGCGCGCGCCAGTGGGATGGACATGCTGAAGACCGAAGGCGTTCTGCACTTCACCATTCCGGTGAAAAATCTCGATCGCTCGGAAAAATTCTACACTGAAATCCTCGGCTTCAAAAAGATCGGCCGCACCGATCGCATCGTCTTCATGCAGGCGGGCGACGATTATTTCAATCTCACTTTCTCGGAGAATCCGATTGCGGCCAACGCCGGTAACCGGCACGAAATCCATTCCGCCTTCCGCGTGACGCCTCAGACTTATGAGGAAGTTTTGAAAGTCATGCCGGCCAAGGGCATCGAGATTTTCAAGCAGGAAGACCGGCGCGCCGGCGTGTTCGTCGGCCGCAGCGCTTATATTCGCGATCCCGACGGTAATGTCATCGAGTTTATCGACCTTGTCCGCGAGCCGGCAACGGATTGAAGGAGAAATGTCTATGGCGCACAAGCCGATTCGCCGCGTCATCACTGGTCACGACGGCAAGAACGTCGCGAAGGTCATCAAGGAAGGGCCGGCGGCAAATACCAAGACGCCGCGCGAGGGCGTGGCCTCGACGTTGGTCTGGTGCACCGATGCGATGCCGGCCGACATCGCGGTCGGCGAACACGCCGAAGACATGGGTGCGCGCATTCTCGGCACGGCTCCGCCGCCGAACGGGTCGCGTTTCATCGTCATGGAGTTCGCGCCCGGCGTCGCGTCCGAGATGCATCGCACCGAGACCATCGATTTTATTGTCATGCTTGAGGGCGAGATCGAAATGGATATGGACGACTCGACCGTAAAGCTTCGCCCGGGTGACACCATGGTCCAGCGCGGCACCAATCACGCCTGGGTCAATCGCGGCAAGGAGCCGGCGCGGATGGCCATCGTACTGCTCGATGCCAAGCCGCTCGGCATCGGCCACCCGCGGCTATGAACCCAAACGGCGCGGTAGCAAGGTCCCCCCGCGGGGCGGCCCGCTGTAGCCGCGCAGCGGGAGAATTCTTTACCACGTCACCGTTGCATCCATCGTCACCCGCGCCGGCGCGAGCGCGGCCGAAAGTGCGGCGAGCTGCGAGCGGTCGCAGAACGCCGGGATGATCGTCTTGGCCTGCACGGTCCGCGCCGTCGCCACAGAATCCGAAAGCCGCGGATGCACGTTCCAGCGCATGAACGTCGCTCGTTTGCTCTGGATCAGCCGATCGGCGGGCGTGCCGGGCGGCACGTAGCCGGTGAACACGATCGCAGGCTCGGCCGCATGCTCCCATTGCGCAAGCAGGCGCGCGGTCGTGCCGGACGTTCCATCGGCGGACGCCGCGAGCATGAGACCGCGCGCGCTTTCGATCGGCTTTGCCGCCGCGGCAAGGCGTTTGACCTCCTCAGCCATGCCGCTGCGCACGGAAACGCCATCGCTGTCGCCGAGCCGATGCAGCGCCATCTGCATGGCGTCGTCGATAAAAATATCGGTGCGGCCATGGCGCGCGAGTTCGAGCGCGAGCTCGGGGCCGCGGCCGTTGGCTGGCGCCGGCAACAGCAGCGGATCACGCAGGAGCGGCGCAAGATTGGTCCAGCAATCGGCGATCGGTTTGTCGTAGCTGCCGTAGGAGCAATCCATCAGCACGGTCGCCGCCGCTGGCATCGGGTCATAGGCATAGAGGATCGATTCCGTCGAAAAGTCGCCGGTGTAGAGGAAGCCGTCGCCGATGGCGATGCGCAGCCAGATACCGCCCGGCGCGTGGCCATTGCGGCCGGTCTCGACCCCGATGCCGAGAACGTCGGCCTTGCCGCCGATTGGCAGCGGCCGCACCGTGATGCGGTCCGGCAATCCGCGCGCGACGATGTCCGTCGCATAGACCGGCGGATTGCCGAGCTTCGGCAGCAGAGATAGGCCGCCGATATGGTCCTTGTGACCATGGCTGAGGATGACCGCGTCGATGCGGCCCAGGCCGTCGACATCCGGCAGTACTCCAGGCGGCGGACCTTCGCCGAGATCGAGCAACAGGCGTTTTCCTGCCATATCGAGCAGGAAACAGGCTGGGCCTTTGACACCGACGCCGGAAATGACTTTGAGGGATGCCGATCCATTGCTCATCGCAACCTAAATCCCATATTCGGCTGCGGCTGCCCGCGGGCCCAAGATTGACAAGCGCGAAGCCCCTCCTTATCAACCGCGCACGCCAAGGATTTGTGCCATGAAAGTCCGTAACTCATTGAAATCGCTCCGCAGCCGCCACCGCGATAATCGCATCGTGCGCCGCAAGGGGCGAGTTTATGTCATTAATAAAACCCACCGCCGCTTCAAAGCCCGCCAGGGCTGAATGGCTGGGCGGGGAACTGCCCGCCATCGTCCGCCAGTTCTACGTCTCCGGTTCTACGTCTAATGGGTTTTGCCACCTCGGCCTCGCTCCAGCATGCACAATTGCGCCGCATTCTGCGCGTCTCCGTTGAACGTTTTTCGGGCTTGCCGCGTTGCCGGAGACGAATAAATTCGTGGGCATGGCTTTGCGATTCTCGGTCCTAGCTCTCGCTGTCATCCTTGCCGTACCGGCATGGGCGCAAACTTCTTCTGGCCAGGGCGCGGGAAATCCGCATGGCCAAACCTCAGGCCAAGACCATGACCGCATCGGACCGCCGCGCGATGGAGCGCGGGCCGCTCATGGCGACGGCAACTACAGTCTCGATACCCTGTTTAGTGCGCTGAAGATCGCGCCGGACGAAAGCAGCGCCAAGGAGATCGAGGACCGCATCTGGGCGGTGTGGATGGTCTCCAGCAGCGATACCTGCAACTTGCTCATGAGCCGGGTAAAAGAGGCGACCGACGACAAGAATTACGATCTCGCCATCAAGCTCCTTGACGCCATCATCGAGCTCAAGCCGGACTATGTTGAAGCCTGGAACCGGCGCGCGACTGTATATTATTTGAAGAAGGATTTCGGCCACGCGCTTGCCGACATACGCGAAGTGCTGGCCCGCGAGCCGCGCCATTTCGGCGCCTTGTCGGGTCTCGGCCTGATGCTGCAGGATATCGGTGACGACAAACACGCGCTCGAAGCCTATCGCAAGGCCCTCGTGATCGACCCCCACCTCGAGCACATCCCCGACGTCGTGAAGACTCTGACCGAAAAGGTCGAGGGACGCGACATCTGACGCTTGCCGGCCTCCATTTGGATCCGATCAGATTTCGCCGGGCGCTTGCGTGCCGACGAAAGTGATACGCATGAAATTTGTCGCGCCCGGCGTGCCTAGCGGCACACCGGCGACTACGATGATGCGCTGGCCGGCCTTGGCGAAACCTTCCTTGAAGGCGAGGCGGCAGGCGCGCTCGACCATGTCGTCGTGATCGCGTGCGTCCTCGGCGATCACACAGTGGACGCCCCAGACGACCGACAGTTTTCGGCCCGTTGCAACGATCGGTGAAATCGCCACGATCGGGCATTTGACGCGCTCGCGCGAAACCCGCAGCCCGGTCGAGCCGGAACTGGTCCAGCAAACGATCGCGCTGAGATCGAGCGTTTCGGCCACTTGCCGCGCCGCCGCAGCGATGGCGTCGGCCCCGGTCGCCTCAGGCTCGGTGTGCAATACGTGCAGCGACGGCAGATACACAGCGTCGCGCTCCACCTCCTCGGCAATCCGGTTCATCGTCGCCACTGCTTCGACCGGATATTGGCCGGACGCGGATTCCGCCGACAGCATGATGGCGTCGGCGCCATCGAAAATGGCGGTGGCGACGTCGGAGACTTCGGCGCGGGTCGGCACCGGGCTGGTGATCATCAATTCCAGCATCTGGGTCGCAACGACGACCGGCTTGCCGGCCTGGCGGCATAGGCGCGTCATTTCCTTCTGCACGCCGGGGACCCTCTCCAGCGGCATCTCGACGCCGAGATCGCCGCGCGCGACCATCAGCGCGTCGGCAAGGTCGAGGATGTCGCCGAGCCGCGCCACCGCCTGCGGTTTTTCGATCTTGGCCATCACCGCCGCCCGCCCGCGCGTGAGCTTCTTCGCCTCTGCGATATCTTCCGGACGCTGGATGAACGACAGCGCCACCCAGTCGACCCCGGCATCGAGCGCGGCTTCAAGGTCGGCGATATCCTTGGGCGCCAACGCCGCCAGCGGGATAACCGTGTCGGGCAGGCTGACGCCCTTGCGATTGGAAATCTTGCCGCCGACCTCTACGTGGGCCACGATGCGTTGCGGACCGATTTCGGTCGCGACCAGACGCAGCTTGCCGTCGTCGATGAGCAGCGCATCGCCGGGCTTGATGGCAGCGAAAATTTCAGGATGCGGAAGCCGGACACGCGTGGCATCGCCCGGCGCAGGGTCGGTGTCGAAGACGAAGTCCTGATGCTTGTCGATTTCGGCGAAATCGTTGTTGAATGCGCCGAGGCGCAGTTTCGGCCCTTGCAGATCGACCAGGATGCCGATCGGTCTGGCGTGCTCCGTCTCGACCGCACGGATCGTGGAGACGAACTCGCGCATCCGCTCGTGGGTGGTGTGACTCATGTTGATGCGGAACACGTCGGCGCCCGCCGCAAACAATCGGCCAATGGCGGCGCGATCTGACGATGCCGGCCCCAACGTCGCCACGACTTTGGTTCGCCGCTGCCGCCTCATCGCGCTTGGAATCCGGGGACGCGGGGCGGCGCGGACGGGTTTGCTCCGGGCGCCCCACGCGCGCCTGCCGGCGGCGCACTGAGCGGATTGCCGGCAGGCAAGGGCTTTTGTGGGGGCTGCTCGCTCGATTCCGTCAGTTGCACGGTCCAGGCGCGCTGCTCGCCGGTGTCGACTTCGAAGAAGCCGGTGCGTTCAAAGCCGCGCGCCAGGCAATCGCCGATACCCCGGATCGTAAACTCCTTGTCGCGGGTGCACATAACGGACTGTCCCATCCATTCGCCGCCGTGGTCGTAGTCGATGGCGTAAACGTAGTAAAAACGCGCGACAAGATTGCCCTGGAGCACGGTCTCGCAGGTCCGCGATGGCAAGTTCCACCAGCCTTCCGTGGTCCAGCCATCGGCGTCCTTGTAGCCGATGGCAACGCCGACGCGGCTTGCCGTATTATTGCACAGCCTGAAATCGGCGGCGGCCGGCGTTGCCGATGCGGCGAGGCTGAGCATTGTGACAATGTTCAGCAAGAGGGCGCCCACCGCCAGTCTGGGAACGGTCGTGTGGCTCATTTCCGCCTGAGATTCCGCGGCAAAGTCATGGCCTGTCAACGAGGATGGCGCGAAAGTCTGTGACGTTGGTAAAGGTCGGACCGGGCGCGAACAGATCGCCGATGCCGTTGAAAAACCCAGTGGAATCGTTGTCGGCGAGAAACGCGGCGGGATCGAGGCCAGCGGCCCGGGCGCGCGCCATGGTGGTCGGGTCGACGAAAGCGCCGGCGGGATCGTCCGCAAGCCCGCGGCCGCCGTCGGTACCGTCGGTATCGGCGGCAAGCGCCGAAATCCCTTTGGCGCCGTCGAGATGGATGGCGAGCGCCAGGGCATATTCCTGGTTTGGGCCGCCTTTGCCTTGTCCGCGCAGCGTTACCGTGAGTTCGCCACCTGAGAGGATGGCCGCACGACGTCCCTGCGTGGCAAGGTCGCGGGCAAGCCGAGCATGCTCGGCGGCAATGTCGCGCGCCTCGCCTTGCAGGCGGTCGCCGAGCATGACGCATTCGTAGCCCGCACTTTCCGCCTGGGATTGCGCCACTCGCAGCGCGTCGGCAGGGCGCGCGATGATCTTGTAGATGCCGCCGGCGAAGATCTCATCGCCCGGCTTCGGCAACTCGTTCGACGGATCGGCGAGCGCGCGCGTCACTGCGTCGGGCAGTTCGAGCCGGTAGCGGGCGACGATCGCGCGCGCCTCTTCGAGCGTCGTCGGATCGGCGACAGTTGGCCCCGACCCTATGACCGCCGGGTCATCTCCAGGAACGTCCGAGATCGCGAGCGTTGCCACTCGCGCGGGATTGGCGTGGCGGGCGAGACGGCCACCTTTGATGCGAGAGAGGTGTTTGCGAACGGCATTGAACTCGCCGATGGGGGCGCCGCTTCTGAGCAGCGCCCGGGTCGCCGCCTGCTTCTCAGCCAGCGTGATGCCCGCGGCCGGCGCGATCCAATTGGCCGAAGCGCCGCCGGAGAGCAGAACGAGAACGAGATCGTCCTTGCCCGCTGCATCGGCCAATACGAGCGCGCGCTCGGCGCCGGCGAACCCGGCCCCGTCCGGCACCGGGTGCCCGGCCTCGATCACCGGAATATGCCGCGTCGGCCGGCCGTAGCCGTGGCGCGTCACCGCGATACCGTCGAGCCGGGCGGCGGGCGATCTGGCGAGGTAATGCTGTTCCGCCACTTCGGTCATCGAACCTGCCGCCTTGCCGGCGGCAAGGATGATGAGCCGCCCGTCCCGCGGCGGTTCCGGCAGATTGGGCGGCAGGCAGTGCGAGGGATGTGCGGCAGCGATTGCCGTCCGAACGAGCGATTCGAGCAGTTCGCGCGCTGAGGAGCCCATGGAATCCCGGATTTTGGACTATGGAAATAGCGTGGCCGCGCCTCTATCTTCCCATAACTAAACCGCGGAGGAGACCATGGCTACCGACGAGAAGACTCGTACCGAGATCGAAGCCGCCGTCTACCGCCGCCTGGTCGAGCACCTGCGCTCGCGCACTGACGTGCAGAACATCGACATGATGAATCTGGCCGGCTTCTGCCGCAACTGCCTGTCCAACTGGATGAAGGATGCCGCAGATGCCAAAGGTATCCCGATGACCAAAGAGCAAAGCCGCGAGGTCGTCTACGGCATGCCCTATGACGATTGGCGTGCCAAGTACCAGAAGGAATTGTCCGCCGACCAGAAGGCGGCATTCGAAAAAGCAAGTCAAAAGCACTGACGCCGTCCGCGCCGCGCCGCCGTCCTGTGCAGTGCTGTGGATGAGCACTCTCGCGCCTTGACCTGAGCCCGTGTGCTTCCGAAACCTCCCGATGTGTAGCATCGTGAGGAGTGCCCATGGCCACCACCGCCACCGCCACCGCCGCCGCCGTCAAGGACGAACAAGGAGCCCACCGCTTCGCCAAGGATCAGCTCAAGGCGTTCGTGGAAAGGGTCGAGCGGCTCGAAGAGGAAAAGAAAACGATCGCCGACGATATCCGCGATGTCTACGCCGAGGCCAAGGGTAATGGTTTCGACGTCAAGGCGCTGCGGGTCGTGGTGCGGCTGCGCAAGCAGGACATCAACGAGCGCAAAGAACAAGAGGCGATCCTGGAAACCTACCTCAATGCGCTGGGGATGTTGGTGTGACGCTGGGGGTGCCGCGCGAGTAACCAGGATGCGCAGGGTCTGAGAATGATCCGGATCGCGGCGGTGCAACACCGCGTTATGCTTCACGCTGCATCCGGCAAACGGGGAGTTTGTCAGTACTGCTTCAGCGCAGCGCCGCGGTCTTGGTCGGGTAGGTCACGGTCGAGACGAACACGATCGCGCTGCCGCTGAAATGATCGTGCTCAAGGCCGGGATTCGGCTCGGTCGCAAAGGTCATCATCACGGCGCTTGCCGGTTTCAGCATCAATGTCGCGAGGGAGCGGAAATCGTGAGCGCCCAGCGCCAGCGTCGTCAGAAAACGGTGCACGCTCGGTGACAGAATGATGGCGCGCACCCAAGGATTGTCAAAACGCGCCCCGACCTTGATGGCGATCGACGACATCATGCTGCCGCTCATCACCGTAGATGAAACCTGGTCGAGCGTGCGTTTCACCGCGATCGTCGTCGCGCTCTGGCCGGCGAGGGCCTTTCGTATCACCGCCGCGCCCACGGGGCCGGTCGGGGATGACGCTTGTTGATCGGGCTGTTCGGCATAAGCGAGCGCGAGCTGCGCCGGAACATGGTCCTCAGCGGCGCTGGACTCTGCCGTGACCGCGCCGGTCACCTCGGGTTCGGCGCTTGCGACGTCGGTGTGCCGCGGACGAGGGAGGCTGCTCAGCGGGTTAGCAGACTGCGCTATCGGCTGAGCGTCGGCCATCCCATCAGGCAGGCCGCGCCAGTAACCGCGTATCGAGATGATCTGGTTCGGCGTCTGTACGGCGCTGGCTGCGGCCGGTGCTGCGGCAGGCGGGGTAGCCAGTGCCGCGACGTGGATCAGCTTCGGCAGTGTTGCCGCGGCGGCAGTTTTGACCGTGTTGGCTCGCGCCGCCACTTTCTTCTCGATTTTTTCGATCTTGTCGGCACCGCGCTCGATCGCGGCTACGACCGTCTGCTTGATATGCGAGCGCACCGTCGGGGCCGGTGACGCCGACGCCGAAGCAGCACCGGAGTCGCTGTCTTCGTCCTCGTCCTTCGCCAGGCCAAGAAGCTTGGCAAACGGATTGGCGTGATGAGGCTCGTTGTCCGCCGTGACGCCGCTCACGTCCAACCCGGCGGTGCGGGCTGCATCGAGTGAGTTTGCCGAAGGGACGGTGTCGCCGCGTTTGCGGATGTCGGCAAGCGCAAGGGCATAGCCGGGCAGCGGGCGCCCGTCAGTCGGGATATGAACTGTTCGTCCATTTGGGAATACGTGCACCAGCTCTTCGCGCGACATGCGCGGCCACATCCGTATGCCGCCGGTGTCCATGTGGACGAACGGCGAGCCGGAGGTCGGGTAGAAGCCGACGCCGCCGCGCTGCAGGCGCAAGCCGATGACGCGAAGCTGTTCGAGCGGCATGCCCGGAATGTAGAAGTCCATGGCGCGGCCGAGCATATGCTGGCTGAAGCGCGCCACGCCGTTGCTGCGATGGCGCAGCATGGCGTTGGTCTGCGGCGACCGGTAGCCACAGACGACCCAGATCGGTTCCTTGGAACCGCTTTCGCGCTGCACCTCCCACACCAGATCGATGAGGTGCGGATCCATATGGGTCTGACTCGCCGCGGCGCCAATCGCGCAGGAACCAGTTGAGCTTCTCCAGCGCGGCGTCGTCGTAGTGGCCGTCGCGCTTGAAGGTGATGGTGATGTCTTCGTCGGTGTGAATGTGGTGCATCGAAATGGTGCGCGTATCGCCCTCGGCGACGGCGTTTTGCAGACCCTTCGAGCCAATAAGGAAAAGCAGAAGCGCAAGACCGCACGAATAACCGGCGTGCGCCGCAACGGAGAATACAAATGCCCTCAGGCGCGCGTTACCAACGTGCACTGGCGATCTCGCGTTGGCGCGTCAACCCCACACGCCACGGCTCGTCGCCACAGCGAGTAACGCTAACACGAAGTTAATAAGGGAAGGGCAAACGCGAATGCTATCGCCGACCCCACCCCCGACCCCGATATGGCTAACGGCGCAGTGTGGCAAAATCTTGCCGCATCTGCCGTCCCGGCTAAGCGGCTCGGCAAATTGGGGAACAGTTGGGGATAAATGGTTAACGGCGGTCCTAGCGAAGCTCCGTCCGCCGCTGGTCGGTCCGGCGCTGTGCCACAGGGCGGCGGGGTATGGGGCGGCCCGACTGAGCGGCCGGAAGCCCAAATAGCCGGGAAAAGAAGCCCTCGCCGCTGGGCTGGGCTCCCGGATAATAGCCTGCGGAGGATCGGCCGCCCCAGAGCGCAGGCTGGTCAGGAACGGCGAGGACCTGCCGCTTGATAATGCTTTCCCTATGTTCAACGGGAACATCGGCAACTCTGCGGTCGTCCCCTTTCAACAGCGCCAGCAGCGCTTTGTCGCGGCCGTAAATATCCTCGCGGAATTCGAGCTTTCCAGCCTCGTCGACGAATGCGGTCTGGTAGGTGAGGTGGACCGGAATGAAGGTCGGGAACTGGATGTCCGTCTCGTTGGGACCGAACATCTTGACGAGGCGATCCGCCGTGTAACCGTCGCCCGGGCGCACCAGGGACAGCAGCACTTCGGCGTATTTCGGCGGGTTCAGTACCCGCATGCAGCCGTGGCTCAAGTCCCGCTTGTCATAGGCGAACATGTATTTATCCGGCGTATCGTGTTGATACACCAAGTACTTATTGGGGAAATTGAAGCGGATGCGGCCGAGCGCATTTCTATCGCCGGGCGGCTGCGAAATGTGGATGGTCCCGTCGGAATTGTAAGAAACCCTGAGCCCCATCCGCGACAGCACCGTGGGATCTTGCGCCAGCGCCGGCAGATACTCGCGGTGGACGATGGAGGGCGGCACATTCCAGGTCGGATTGATGGTGATGTATTTCATTTCCGCGGTCATGATCGGCGTCGGCATAGTGGGTTTGCCGTCGACGATCTTGGTCATCCACACCTGCTTGCCGTCGTGCATCACCCGCAGCGTGTAATCGGGAATATTGACGATGACGTAGGTGTTGCCGAGGTCGTGCGGCATCCAGCGCCAGCGCTCCATATTGGCGAGAATTGTGTCGGTAGGCCGATCGGGTTGCCGGCCATTGAGCGCTTCTACGGTCGCAGCGGTCAGCGTGCCGGTCGGTTTGAGATCGTGCTCCTTCTGGAATTTCTTCACCGCTTCCGCGAGTTCCTTGTCGTAGGTGATGCCGTCGCCGGGCAGGCCGAGCCGAGCGCGCAATTGCGGCACCCGATCGTCCTGGGCGTCGGTCTTGGGGACCGGTCCGTTGCCGATGGCGGGCTTGGTGGGGTCGGCCTTGCCGGCGCGGATTGCGGCAAGCTTAGCCTTGAGAGCGAGATAGCCGTCCGCGTGGGGCTCGTAGGCGTCTAGTGCCGCAGCGGCGTCCTTGGCCTCGACCATCGCGGCAAGAACGTCGGCCGCTTCCGGAGGCGTGGTGTTGTAGGAGATGTCGGGGCTGACGCGCGACCAGTGGATGCGGCCCACGCTCGCATGGTGCGTATAGGTGATGATCGAGGTGGTGAGCTCGAGCTCGGCTTCTGCGAGTGTGGCCGGGTCGCTGGACCGCGCAAAATCCGGAACCGGGTAGTCGGCGGGATCGAGACCGTCGCCATCGACATGGCCCAGATAGGCGATCACGGCCTTGGCGCGCGCGTTGGCCTTGCCGTCGGTGAGCCAGACCGGAGCGTAGTTGCGGCCGGAATAGAACGCGTCGATGGTGGTGCGGTCCTTCTTGCCGCCAAGAATGTGGTCGTATTTGCCGTTGGCAATATCATGCAAGCGCTCGGCAATCGCGGCGTCGGCTTCGGACATGGCGCTGGCCGCGGCGGCGGGCGTCGCGGTCGCTGCGGGGTTTGGTACATCCGGCGCCGGTGTCGCGCTGGCTGCGGGCAGCGGGATATCCGCCGCCGGCGCCGCATCCGCCGCGGGGAGCGGGATATCCGCCGCTGGCGCTGCGTCCGCCGCCGGGAGCGGGATATCCGCCGCTGGCGCTGCGTCCGCCGCGGGGAGCGGGATATCCGCCGCCGGCGCCGCGTCAACTGCCGGGGCTGGCGCGGGCGTGCCGGCTGTTCCGGTGATGTCTGGATCCTCCGACGTGGCTGCTGCCGCCGGTGGAGTTGGCGTCTCGTCCGCCGATGTTGATTTGGTCGGTGCGGCCGCCTTGTCGAAGTCCGCTAGCGTCGGTGGCGCAACGTTCGCGCTATCTGGCACCGGAATCGCGGCATCGATAGCGGCGTCGCTCATTGGTTCCGCGAGCGCGCCGCCGGCGGCAGCCGACAACAGCAGAACAAGCGCAGTCGAGGCCACAAACCGATCGAAACGGACACCCGGCATTGCAAATTCTCCTTAAGAGCCTGCAATAGACCGCCGCAAAGCTCCCGCTTTTGCGGGACAGACTCCAAGCGTGCGGCGGCTGCGGACGCAGGGCCGCATTGGCCTCACCTTACGTGACCGGAGCAAATTTGTCCTGTGAGCAACGGTAATAATCGATCAATTCAAGCGATTTTCGAGGGCTGTCGCCCTGCGGCCACGACTTCGCTGTTCGCCTCGACTTGTTCACCATTTAGGCCGAGCGCTTCGAGTTTCCGATAGAGCGTCGAGCGGCCGATTTTCAACCGCCGCGCGACTTCCGACATCTGCCCGCGATAATGGGCAATGGCGTACCGAATAAGCTCGGCTTCCAGCTCTTCGAGGGAGCGCACCTCGCCGCCGGCATCAAGCACGGGCAGCGTGTCGACCTGGACGGGGGGCGCAAATGTGGCGGGCGCGGTGGCCGGCGCGTCGTAATCAAAAACGCAAGGCAGCGAGGCCACCGCCTGAAAGTCGGGCTCGATCGGCAATCCGGACTGGTCGGGCGGCGCGATTTCGACCGCAGTCTGCCCCGACACTTGCGCCGCGATCTGAGGAAATTCCGCAACGCCGATCGTATCGCCTTCCGCCAAAACCACGGCGCGGAACAGCGCGTTTTCGAGCTGGCGGATATTGCCCGGCCAGGGAAATGCGCCGAGCATATGCAAAGCCTCGGGCGTGACGATGCGAATGCGCTTGCCCTCTTCGGCGGTAAACCGCGCCAAGAAATGCCGCGCCAGCGCGGGGACGTCTGCGCGCCGTTCGCGCAGCGGCGGCACGGTGATCGGGAACACATGCAGGCGATAAAACAAATCTTCGCGGAACCGGCCCTGCTTCACGTCGGCGATCAGATCGCGATTGGTGGCGGAAATGATTCGCACGTCGACTTTCACCGGCTTGCGCGCTCCGACCGGCTCGACTTCGCCCTCCTGGATGGCGCGCAGCAGTTTGACTTGCGCCGCGCCCGGTAATTCGCCGACCTCGTCGAGGAACAATGTGCCGCCCGACGCCTCGACGAATTTGCCGACATGGCGCTCGGTGGCGCCGGTGAAGGAACCCCGCTCGTGGCCGAACAGAATGGACTCGACCAGGTTCTCCGGCATCGCGCCGCAATTCACCGCGATAAACGGTTTTGCACGCCGCTCGCCGGAGCCGTGGATTGCGCGTGCAATCAACTCCTTGCCGACGCCCGATTCGCCGGCGACGAGCACCGGAATGGTCGAGGCCGACGCTTTTTCCGCCATGCGCAGTACGGCGTGCATGTTCGGACTCTTGGTGATGATGTCGTTGAAGCCGAGTGTGCCGAAGCGGCTGTGCTTCATGCGCTTGATCTCGCCTTCGAGCGCGCTGGTATTGAGCGCGTTGCGCAGGCTGACATGGAGACGTTCCGCCCCAACCGGCTTCACGACGAAGTCGACCGCACCCGCGCGCATGGCGGAAACGACATTGTCGATACCGCCGTGGGCGGTCTGCACGATCACCGGCACAGTGATCGCCGCCTGGCGCAGCCGCGCCAAGACGCCAAGACCGTCGAGGTTCGGCATGACGAGGTCGAGGATGATGCAATCAACCCGCGCGCCGTCCGCGCCGGTGAGGAGCGCCAACGCGCCATCACCGCTGTCGATCGTCTTGGTCTGATAGCCGAATTTCTGCAGCGTGCCCTCGAGCAGCCGGCACTGCACCGGATCGTCGTCGACGATAAGAATGGTCATTGTCCCTCAGCGCCTGTGCGACGGCAGGTGTGCCGTTTCGGGGCACTCTGGCCGAGGGGGATGAAGAGGGTGTTAACTTGCAACGATGAGCCATGACCTGTGAATTCCTCGGGAATGATGAATTCTTCGGCAATGATATTGAGCCGCCGCGTCATCCTGGGCCTGCTCGCACTCCTTGCCGCCGATAGCAATGCCCAGAGCGGGACCGATGACACGCAATGGCCCAGCCGCGTGGTCCGCTTCATCGTATCGGCCGCGCCGGGCAGCGCCGGCGATGTGGTCTGCCGTCTGGTCGCGGCCAGGCTGAGCGAGCGGCTCGGCCATCAGTTCATGATCGAGAACCGTCCTGCCGCCGCCGGGACGATTGCGGCTGAGGATTTGGCGCGCGCGGCGCCGGACGGCTACACCATCGGAATGATCTCAACCAGCACGCATGTGATCGCGAGCATCTTTAATCCGAGCCTGCCTTACGACGCAGTGAATGATTTCGCACCGGTCGCGCTGCTCGGCAGCTCGCCCTATGTGCTTGCCGTTTATCCGGGCTTGCCGGCCAGAACCGTAGCCGGCCTCGTGGCGCTCGCCAAGCAGCGCTCGTTGAGCAACGCGGCGTTCGGCACGACGAGCCTTGGCTATCTTGCGAGCGTGCTGTTCGCGCACAGCGCCGGCATCGAACTCAATCAGGTCTCGTACCGCTCATCGGCGCAGGCTGTGCTCGACGTTGTGGCGGGACGTGTCGAAATGCAATTCAGCACGCTGCCGCCGGCGGTGCCGCTGATCCGAAACGGCAAGCTGCGTGCGCTGGCAACGACCGGCGCGCAACGCGTTTCGACCTTGCCCGAGGTGCCAACGCTCGCCAAGTCCGGCTTCAACGGCTATGACGTGGCGTTGTGGCTCGGCATGGCGGCGCCCGCCGGCACCTCGCCGATCATCATCGCGAAGCTCAATCGGGAGGTCACAGCGTTTCTCAATGCGCCGGAAGCTCGCGAAGCGCTGGCGCAACAGGGCTTCCTGCCCGAGCCGGGCCCGCCATCCTATCTCGCCGGCCGCATTGGCGGCGATCTCAGAAAATGGAAGAACGTCGTGGCGCAGAGCGGAATCGAGGCGCAGTAGCCCTCGCCAACTCGACCCTTGCCCGCGGTGCACGCCCGCTCCATTGTATCGGCGGAGTGTCCGCACGCGCCTGGATCATGCGGGAGGAGTGTTGATGGTCCTTCGCAGAACAACGCGGGCAAAACAAACTGACGCAAGGAGCTTCATGAAGCGCGATCGCTGGATCGGCCTGGCCTTCGCCGCCGCAAGCCTGTTGCTGACGACGATTGGCGCCGGCGCCGCAGACTATCCCAATCGGACCATCCGGGTGATCGTGCCCTTTGCGCCCGCCGGCGTGACCGACATCGTCGCCCGCGTTCTGTTCGATCGGGTTTCGCGCAGCGCTCGGCCAGACCATCGTGATCGACAACCGCCCCGGCGCCGGGGGCACCATTGCGGTCGATCTGGTGGTGAAAGCCGCTCCCGACGGCTACACGCTGGTGATGGCCGATCCGTCGGGATCGCTGCCGGCGAACGTCACCCTCTATCCCGATTTGAAGTTCAATCCGGTGCACGACCTCGCGCCGATTGCGATTTTCGGCGACACCGGAGCGGTGCTGCTTGTCAACAACGATCTGCCCGTCAAGACCGCTCCCGAATTGGTGGCGCTCGGCAAAAGCAAGCCGGGCGAATTGACCTTCGCCTCGACAGGCATCGGCACGCCGGGCCATCTCAATGGCGAATTGTTCTGCCGGCTCGCCGGCATCAAGGCGGTGCATGTGCCGTATCGCGTCGTCGGCCAAGCCGTGACCGATTTGATTGCCGGGCGCATTTCATTCTGGATCGCGCCAATTCCGACCATGCTGCAGAACATACGGCAAGGCCAGCTCCGGGCGCTCGCCATCGCAGGCGATGAGCACTCCAGCGACCTGCCTGGAATCCCGACCATCAAGGAAACCGGCGTCGGCGACTTCGACGCATCCACGACCTACGCCCTTTTTGCGCCGGCCGGCACGCCGAAAGAAATCCTCGCTCGGCTAGGCGACGAGATCCGGCGCGCGCTCGATGACGAGGCCGTGCAGCAAAAGCTCCGCGCCGCCGGAGTGCAGCCGCAGTTCGGCGCACCTGACGAGATCACGCGAATGCTCGAAGCGCGCATTCCGCAATGGGCCGACGTGATCAAGAACGCGCATATCCAGCTCAATTAAGAAAAGCTCCTCGGTAGGAAGATCGCACCTTGGCCTATGTCATCGCCATCGATATCGGCGGCACATTCACCGATCTGGTGGCCTGCGATGTCGAGACCGGCGCCGTCGCCTACACCAAGAGCCCGACGACTTATGGCCAGCTGGGCGACGCGATCTTCGATTGCATCCGCAAGGCCGCGCTCGACGCCCGCGACGCGAGCTTCGTCAAGCACGGCACGACGCTCGTCATCAACGCGCTGCTGCAGCGCGCGGGCGCCAAGACCGCGCTGATCACGACCAAAGGCTTTCGCGACGTCCTCGAGATCGGCCGCGGCAACCGCACGCAGCCGTTCAATCTGCGCTTCCATCGCGAGCCGCCGCTGATTCCGCGCGAACTGCGCCTTGAAGTCGAGGAGCGGGTCGATGGCCAGGGCCACGTGCGCACGCCGCTCGCAACGGAGGCGCTTCCTGCATTGGCGCAATCGCTGCTGGCGCTCAAGGTCGAGGCGCTCGCCATCAGCTTTCTGAATTCGTATTTGGCGCCTGACCATGAGCAGCAGGCCGCGGCGGAGTTGCGCCGCCTCATGCCCGGTGTCTTCGTCACCACCGGAACCGAGCTGACGCGCGAATGGCATGAGTTCGAGCGCACCGCGACGGTGGCGGCAAACGCCTATGTCGGGTCCGCAAGTCAGCAAGTACATCGCCGAATTCGACAGCCGGCCTGCGCGACGGCGGCTTCAAAGGCTCGCTCCTGCTGATGGGATCGCACGGCGGCGTCATTTCCGCCGAACGCGGTTGCCGCGAGCCGATCACGCTGGTGGAATCCGGGCCGGTCGGCGGCTGCATCGGCGCCGCGCGCTATGGCCAGCTCCTCGGCGTCGATAATCTTGTCGCCTTCGACATGGGCGGCACCACCTCGAAATGCGCGATGATCGAGCGCGGCCGCTATGCCGTGGAATCGATCTATCACATCGGCGGGCCCGACGCCGGCTTTCCGATCCGCGGCAACGTCATCGACATTCTTGAGGTCGGCGTCGGCGGCGGCTCGATCGCTTGGCTCGACAACCAGACGCCGCCCCAATGTCGGGCCGCGCAGCGCCGGCTCGATGCCGGGTCCGGCCTGCTACGCGCGCGGTGGCGCCGAACCGACCGTGACAGACGCCAATCTTTTGCTGGGCCGGCTCGATCCGAAGAATTTCCTCGGCGGCGAGATGGAACTCGATGCCGCGTTAGCCCGCGACGCCATCGTGCAACGCATTGCCGAACCGCTCGGTTATGGCGGCAAGGATGCCGCTATCCGCGCCGCCAAGGGCGTGCTGACGATCGCCAACCTGGTGATGTCCTCGATCATCAAGAAAGTTTCGATCGCGCGCGGCTACGACCCGCGCGATTTCGCGCTGTTCTGCTATGGCGGCGGCGGCCCGCTGCACGGCATCGAGCTCGCCCGCGCGCTGAAAATTCCGCGCGTGATCGTGCCGCCGGAGCCCGGCAACTTCTCGGCGCTCGGAATGCTGCTTGCCGATCCGCGGCTCGATACGGCGCGGACCTACATCGTGCGGCTCAATCCGGAGAACCTCGTCAGCGTGACGGCGGTGTTCGGCGAACTCGAGGGCGATGGCCGCGCCGCGTTGCGCCGCGAATTCGGTGAAGGGGCGATCACGATCGAGCGCGAGGCCGAAATGCGCTACAAAGGCCAGCATCATTCGATCAAGATTCGCATCGCCGAGGGCGACGACGCGGTGCGGCTGCGCGACGCGGTTCGATCAGGAATACCAGCGGCGCTACGGCCACGCCAATCCGACTGCGAGACTGCGAAATTGTCGTGCTGCACTCGCTCGCGACGCTGCACATGAAGCAGCCGGAAGTCGCCGCGCCTGGCCCGCTCCGATCAGCGGCGGCAAGGCGACGAGAGTTGGAGATGCGGCCGATCTTCTTTCTGGAAGAGGATCGTTTCCTGCCGACGCAAGTTTATGACCGCTATGCGCTCGGAACCGAGTTTCAGCGGCAAAGGGCCCGCTCTGATCGTCGAGTACGGATCGAGCACGCTGATCGGACCGGGCGATACATTCAAGATCGGCAAGCTCGGGGAGATCGACATTGACTGCCACCATTGACGCGATCGGCGCGCCAGCCGCCGCCGCGGCGCCGACTCGATCCGGTCACCGTCGAGGTGATCCGGCGGCGTCTTGTCGCCATCGCCGACGAGGTGGACGTCAACATCACGCGGACCGCGTTCAGCCCGTATATCTACGAGTACAAGGATTATGCGGTCGGCATCGTCGACGCGCACGGCGATCTGATCTGCCAATGCACCGCCGGCATGCCGGTGTTTGTCGCCGACGTCATGCGTGCGGCGGTCCAGGACGGGCTCGCATCTCTACGGCCGCGACAAGCTCAGTCGAGGGTGACATCGTGGTCACCAACTACGCCGGCACCATCGGCCAGCATCTCAACAATGTCACCATGTACACGCCGGTCTATGCGCCGCAGCGGCCGGAGCTGATCGGATTCATGGTGGTGGTGATGCACTGGATCGATGTCGGCGGCCGCGACGTCGGCTCGCTGTCGAAGTTCGCCACCGATATCTTTCAGGAAGGGATCCAGTTCCGCACCGTGAAGCTGATGTCTCGCGGCGAGCCCGTGCTCGAAATGTATCGGATGATCGAGCACAATACGCGCTTCCCGGTCGAGATGATGGGCGACATCAACTCGCAGATCGGCGGCTGCCTGCTCGGCCGCGACAGCGTGGCGGACCTCGTTGGCCGTTACGGTATCGAGACTTTTACCGGCGCGATCGAAACGATCTGGAACCAATCCGAGGCGGCGGCCCGCGCCGCGATCGCCGCCATTCCCGACGGCACCTATACGGCGCAGGCGATGCTCGACAACGACGGGCTCAATCCCGGGGCGTTGTCCTGCAAAGTCACGGTCGTCATCAAGAACGACGAGATGACGATCGACCTCTCCGAACTGCCGGCGCAAGTCAATGCGCCGATGAATGCCGGCCGCAGCGGCGGCGGCTCGACGGTCGCCAGACTCGCGTTCCGTTATCTGCTTGTGCCCGAAGGCGACGCCAACGAAGGTACATTTCGTCCGCTCACCCTCATTCTTCCAGAAGGAACCATCGTCAGCGCTAGGCCGACCGCGGCGATGGGCGCCTACAATTCGGCGCTGCCGTTGCTGATCGATCTCGTGATCCGTGCGCTTGGCCCGGCGGTTCCCGACCGAGCAGCCGCGGCGCACTACGGCACATTTTCGACGCTCGCCTATGCCGGCCGCCATCCGGACAGCGACGCATTCTGGCAATGTCACGACAGCGGCTTCGGCGGCTGGGGCGCGCTGAGCGATATGGACGGACCGGGACCGTTCCGCACCGTGTGTCACGGCGACACGCGCCTCATCCCGATCGAGCTGCACGAGGCGAGCTATCCCTTCATGGTCGAGAGCTTTACTCTGCGCCGAGATTCCGGCGGCCCGGGCGAGTTTCGCGGCGGCCTCGGCCTGGAGCGCCGCTATCTGATGCTGGCGCCCTGCCGCATTTCGACCCGGATCGAGCGCACGCTCAGTCCGGCGTGGGGTATCAATGGCGGCGGTGATGGCCAATCCGGCGACGCCCTGATCGAGCGCCCGGACGGCTCGACCCAGGCGGCCCTGAAGGACGTGGTGATGCTCGAGGCCGGCGATCGCGTGCGCGTCCACACCGGCGGTGGCGGCGGCTACGGCGATCCGCGGCGCCGCGACCGCGACCGGGTTCGCACCGACGTGATGCGCGGCTACGTCTCGCCGGAAGCGGCGCGCGATATCTATGGCTGTGATGAAACGCCCGAGAGCGCCTGATCGGCGGCTTTCGGCTCACGGGAAGAACCCGGACAGCGCGTAGAACAATGCCGCCATCAACGCTGAGGCCGGCAGCGTGATGATCCAAGCGATCACGATGTTGGTTGCAACGTTCCAGCGCACGGCAGATACCTTGCGCGCTGCGCCTACGCCGATGATCGATCCGGTAACGGTGTGGGTGGTCGAGACCGGAATGCCGAGAAACGTTGCGGCAAACAGCATGATCGCGCCGCCCGCCGAGGCGCAGGTGCCCTGCACCGGCGTCAAACGCGTGATCTTGGATCCGACCGTATTTACGATGCGCCATCCGCCGATCAAAGTCCCGAGCGCCATGGCTGCCTGGCACGTGATGACCACCCAGAACGGTACATAAAAATCGCCGCCGATCCGGCCTTGCGAGAACAACAGCACGGCAATGATGCCCATAGTCTTCTGCGCGTCGTTGCCGCCATGGCCAAGAGAAATGAGCGATGCGGCCGCAAACTGCAGCCATTTGAAGGTGCCCTCTACGCCGCGCGGATTGGCGCGCACGAACAGCCACGACACGGTGAGGACCAGCAGTAATGCGAGAAAAAAGCCGAGCAGTGGCGACAGCACAATGAAGGCTCCGGTGGTCAACAGTCCGGGCCAAACGATCGAGGCAACGCCGGCCTTGGTGACGCCGGCGCCCACCAAGCCGCCGATCAACGCGTGCGAGCTCGAGGAGGGAATGCCGGCCCACCACGTAATGAGATTCCAGACGATAGCGCCCATCAGGGCGCCGAAGATCACGCGTGGATCCATCACGTCTGCCGACACGATGCCGACGCCGATCGTTCGCGCCACGTGAACGCCGAACAGCAAGAACGCAATGAAATTGAAGAAAGCCGCCCACAGCACCGCGTAGCGCGGCCGCAGCATGCGCGTGGATACGAGCGTTGCGATCGAATTTGCGGTATCGTGCAGGCCGTTGAGAAAATCGAACGCCAGCGCAACAACGATCAAGCCTATCAGAACAGGCAGGCTCAGGAGGGCCGTCATCGTGCGCCGCGCTCTCAGATTTGATCGATGACGATTGAATTGATCTCGTTCGAAACGTCCTCGAAGCGGTCGACGACCTTTTCGAGATGATCGTAAAGCTCCGATCCGACAATAAAGCTCATAGCGTTGCCTTGGGCGTTGCCTTGCCGATTGGCGAGAAAGAGCGCCTTCAGCCCCCGATCGTAAACTTCATCAGCCTGCTCCTCGACGCTGATGATTTTCGCCGTAAGGCTATTGAGGCGGCCGGCATTGGTGCCGATCGAACTCAGCAGCGGCGCCGCCTCCAGGACCAGCTTCGCCGCCTGCACAATGACGTCGCCCATCTGCTGCATCTGTGGTTCGAAGTTGCGCACTTCGAACAAGGTGATGATCTTTGCGGTCTTGTTCATCTGATCGATGGCATCGTCCATCGAGGTGATGAGGTCCTGGATGTCGGTGCGGTCGAACGGCGTCACGAATGTGCGGCGTACGGCGATCAGGACCTGCCGCGTGATATCGTCGGCTTCGGCTTCGCGATCGAAAATCTGTTTGCAGTAGTGCTCGACGCTGTCGCCGCCCTGCAATAGTCCGGACATCGCCTCGGCGCCGGCGACGACGATAGTAGCGTGCTGCGCGAAGAGCTCGAAAAACCGCTCCTCCTTGGGCATCAGCGCTTGAAACCAGCCGAGCATCTATTGCCTCGCGTTTGACGGAACGAATCGAAGGAGCATGCTAATCGAGCATGCCGCCGGCTCAAACTGCGCGCCCGGCATGCGGATGTCTGCTACGGCGCGGCCTTGCGGTTAGGCTAGCGTTGCGCCACATGAATGTCCGGTGAGGACTGTCACGCGCATGCTCCGTTCCCATAAAATATCCAAGAAAACCGCGCCAGAAAATCGTTGCCAAGCGGCCGGCTAAGCGCGGCCCGGCGGCCATGAAAGCGGCACTCGGCGCGTTGCCCGAGTGGAATCTCGACGACCTCTATGGCGGCCTCGACGATCCGGCGATCAGGCGTGATCTCGATCGCGCGGATGCGGACTGCGCCGCCTTCGAGGAGGCTTACAAGGGCAAACTTGCCGATATGGCGGCCTCGCCGCAGGCCGGCGCTGCGCTGGCGGCGGCGGTGCGGCGCTATGAGGCGCTCGACGATCTCCTCGGGCGTGTCGGGTCCTATGCGGGTCTCGTGCATGCCGGCAATACGGTCGATCCGGCGCGCACCAAGTTTTATGGTGACGTACAGGAGCGCATGACGGCGGCCTCGACGCATGTCCTGTTCTTCACGCTCGAACTCAACCGTATCGACGACGCGCTCATCGAAGCGGCGATGGCTGATGCCGCGCTCGGCCACTATCGGCCCTGGCTCGAGGACGTGCGCCGTTACCGGCGCTATCAGCTCGAGGATCGCGTCGAGCAGCTTTTTCACGAGAAATCGGTGACGGCCTATTCGGCCTGGAACCGGCAATTCGATGCGACGATCGCGACGCTGCGTTTCAAGGTTTCGGGCAAATCGCTGGCCATTGAGCCGACGCTGAACCTGCTGCAGGACCGTTCCGGAGCAAAGCGCAAGGCCGCCGCGCAGGCGCTCGCGGCGACCTTCACGAACAACGTGCAGCAGTTCGCGCTCATCACCAATACGCTCGCCAAGGACAAGGAAATCTCCGACCGCTGGCGCGGCTTCGCCGACATCGCCGACGACCGCCACTTGTCGAACCGGGTCGAGCGCGAGGTGGTTGATGCGCTGGTTGCGGCCGTGCGCGCCGCCTATCCGCGGCTGTCGCACCGCTATTACGCGCTCAAGGCGAAATGGTTCGGCAAAAAAAAGCTGCCGCACTGGGACCGCAACGCGCCGCTGCCGCAGGTGCCGATGCGAACGGTCGGCTGGACCGAGGCCAGGAATACGGTGCTGACGGCCTATGGTGCGTTCTCGCCGAAAATGGCGGCGATCGCCGAACGCTTTTTCGCCGAGCGCTGGATCGACGCACCGGTGCGGCCGGGCAAGGCGCCGGGCGCCTTCGCGCATCCGACCGTGCCGTCGGCGCATCCGTATGTGATGCTCAATTACCAGGGCAAGCCGCGCGACGTGATGACGCTTGGCGCACGAGCTCGGCCATGGCGTGCATCAGGTGCTCGCGGCGCCGAACGGCGCGCTGATGGCGCCGACGCCGCTGACGCTGGCGGAAACGGCGAGCGTCTTTGGCGAAATGCTCACATTCCAGAAGCTCCTGGCCGCGTGCCGCGACGACAAAGAGCGCAAAGCCATGCTCGCTGCCAAAGTCGAGGACATGATCAATACCGTGGTGCGGCAGATCGCCTTCTATACATTCGAGCGCGCCGTCCACACCGAGCGCAAGAACGGCGAGTTGACCGCCGAGCGCATTGGCGAGCTATGGCTCGAGGTGCAGCGCGAAAGTCTCGGGCCTGCGATCGAGCTCAAGCCGGGCTACGAGACGTTCTGGGCTTACATCCCGCATTTCGTCCACTCGCCATTCTATGTCTACGCCTATGCATTCGGCGACTGTTTGGTGAACTCGCTCTACGCGGTTTACGAACACGCCGCCGAGGGTTTCGCCGAGCGCTATCTCGCCATGCTTTCGGCCGGCGGCACCAAACACCACTCCGAGCTTCTCGCCCCGTTCGGCCTCAACGCCCGCGATCCGGCGTTTTGGCAGGGCGGGCTGGGGGTCATCGAGCGGCTCATCGGAGAGTTGGAAGTCCTGAATTAACAGTGTCTTAGCCCCTGTAAAACAACTGTTGAACGCGCTCCGTTACCGCGTTATACTGGGTGTAATACAACGGAGCAGCGATCATGAAATTGGAAGTAAAGCGGATCGGCAATTCCGATGGCCTCATTTTACCCCGTGAACTCATGCAACGGCTCGACATCAAGCGAGGTCAGTATTTTCACGTGACCGAAATCGCGGGCGGCGGCCTTCAGTTGCTTCCATACGATCCCGACTTCGAGATGACGATGGAGGCAGCCGACGAAATCATGGATGAATACCGCGACACCCTTGCGACGCTGGCAAAATGAATTCAGCGTCACATGAGTGTCGAACCGAAATGGCTGACCTACGACCAGGTCATTGCAATCCATAGTCGCCAACTGCGTCGCTTCGGCGGAGCTGCCGGCTTGCGCGACGACGGCCTCTTGCGGTCTGCAATCGAACGGCCGACTAACAAATGGCATTACGAACAAGCCGAACTTCCGGAGCTTGCCGCGGCATACGCTTTCGGCCTGGCGAAGAACCCCGCCTTTGTCGATGGAAACAAACGCATCGCGTTCATGAGCATGATGACCTTTCTGCGCAAAAACGGCGTGCGCTTCGCTCCCGATCAGGCCCACGCCACTAAAATGATAATGTCTCTCGCGGCCGGCGAAGTGAGCGAAGAGAGCCTCACCCGCTGGATTCGCGACAACTGGCCGAAGGCGTGATGGCGAACAGAGAAAAACCCGACAGCGAAAAAAACCGCTTCTCCGCCCGCGCGGCGCGCTATGCGCGCGTCGGCGCCAATGTCGGCGGCGTGGCGGCGCGTTATGCCGGCAGGCGGCTTGTCGGCGGCGAGCCAAACCGCGCCGGGGACGCGACGGCGCTGTCCTCCGCGCTCGGCCGTCTCAAGGGACCGCTGATGAAAGTCGCCCAGCTGATGGCGACCGTTCCTGATCTCTTGCCGCCGGAATATTCGGCCGAACTGGCAAAGCTGCAAAGCGACGCGCCGCCGATGGGCTGGGCCTTCGTCAAACGCCGCATGACCGCGGAGCTTGGTCCCGACTGGGCCAAGAAATTTGAAAGCTTTGAGCATCAGCCCGCGGCCGCGGCGTCACTCGGTCAGGTGCATCGCGCGCATTCGCTCGATGGCGCGCTGCTCGCGTGCAAGCTGCAATACCCCGACATGCAGTCGGCGGTCGAAGCCGATCTGAAGCAGTTGGAGTGGCTGCTTGCGATCCGGCGCCGGCTCGACAGCGCGATCGACACCAGCGAAATCGGCAAGGAGATCGGCGCGCGGGTGCGCGAGGAACTCGACTACCGGCGCGAGGCGAAGCACGTCGCGCTCTTCGGCGCAATGCTCGGCGGCGTCGATATCATCCGCGTACCGCGGGCGTGGCCCGAGCTTTCGACCGGACGGCTCCTCACCCTCGATTGGCTTGACGGCAGCCGCATGCTCACGCACAAGGACGCGCCCCTTGCGGCGCGCAATCGGCTGGCGACCGCCATGTTCACTGCCTGGTGGCTTCCGTTCAGCCGGTTCGGCGTCATCCATGGCGACCCGCACCTCGGCAATTACACAGTCTTCGCGCGCGATGGCGATCCCGCGGGCATCAATTTGCTCGACTACGGCTGTATCCGTATCTTTCCGCCGAAGTTCGTCCGCGGTGTCGCCGATCTCTATCATGGGCTCCTCCACGGCGACGACGATCTGGTCGTGCATGCCTACGAGACGTGGGGGTTCCGCAGGCTGTCGCGCGATCTCATCGACACGCTCAACATTTGGGCGCGCTTTATCTACGGGCCGCTCCTTGACGACCGCGTGCGCACGATCGCCGATGGGGTGAAGCCGTCGGAATACGGCCGCCGGGAAGCCTTCCGCGTGCATCAGGCGCTCAGGCGGAAAGGCCCGGTGACGGTGCCGCGCGAATTCGTCTTCATGGACCGCGCCGCGGTCGGGCTCGGCTCCGTGTTCCTGCATCTGCGCGCAGAGCTTAATTTTTATCGCCTGTTCAACGAGGCGATCGAGCACTTCACCATGGAGCGCGTCGCCAAGAGCCAAGCGGCGGCGCTGGCCGCGGCTGGTCTCGAGGAAACGTAATTTGCCGATCAAGTGCGGGTGGCATCATGACCACATCGCGCCAAGGCTTGACGGCGTCAGCAGCAGTCGCAATCGATCCCCTCCAGCGCGACGAGCGCGTTTTTCATGAAGGCCGGCGGCAGGTCGTCCTCGACCACCTCGGCAAGCGGCTTGAAGACTTTGAAGTGGTGCCGTCCCTGCGCGGTCCAGAACACCACCAATGTCTCGAGCGGCGGGCAGCCGGGCACCGTGCACGACACCTCCGATACCATGATGGTTTCGTCCGCGGCGAGCCTGAAGCGCTTCCGCGTCCAATCGCGCAGGCGGTCGAGGGCGGCGCCGTGGTCGGGGCGTCGTAGCGGCGAGCGCGCCATCTCAACTGAGCGGGACATCTGATCGTGAAGGTTAGGGTGGTGACGCCCGACAACCACGCATTCCGCGGCCTTGACGCGTTTCAGGTGCATCCTAGAGTGCGCCGGCATATTTAGGAAGGAAAGAACAACAAGGAGCGATCGTCGGTGGCAGACACAGTATTGGCGGCGGTGCGGACCGGACCGAGCAAGACCGAGGTGCGCGAGTATCCGATGCCGGATATTCCGGAAGACGCGGCGCTGATGAAGATGGAGGTCGGCGGCATCTGCGGCACCGACGTCAAGCTCTACAAGCACCCGCCGAGCAACGCGCCCACCATCATGGGACACGAGAATATCGGCGTCATCGCCAAGGCCGGCCGCGAATTCACCCGCCGCAAGGGGTTCAAGGAAGGCGACCTGGTCTTTGTCGAGCACTATGTGATGTGCGGCAAATGCGAGTGGTGCCACGCTGGCCAGTACCGCCATTGCGAGAACACCAACTGGCGCACCAATCCCGATGCGATTCGCTACGGCTACACGTCGGCCGAGAAGGCGCCGCATCTGTGGGGCGGGTTCGCCCAATACGTCTATCTGCCGTGGAACGCGGTGGTGCATCACGTGCCGAAGGGCGTTTCGGCGGAGCTTGCGGGTTTGGTCACGCCGATGGCGAACGGGGTCGAGTGGTCGTTGTTCGACGGCGGTGTCGGTTACAATTCCACCGTGCTCATTCAGGGTCCGGGCCAGCAGGGCCTGTCGCAGACCGTGATCTGCAAACAGGCCGGCGCCTCGCTGATCATCGTCACCGGCACCTCGAAGGACCGGGCGCGCATCGAGGTCGCGAAAAAACTCGGCGCCGATTACGTCATCGACGTGCAGAAGGAAGATCCGCTCGCAGCGCATCATGGAGATCACCGGCGGCAAGGGCGTCGATGTCGCGCTCGACTGCACCGCCGGCGCCGGCACCATTCCGATCCTGCTCGGCATCGAGGCGCTCAAGCGCAAAGGCGGCGTCATCGTCGCCCAGGGCGAGCTGGCGCAGTTCCCGAATTTCCCGCTGGAAAAATTCACCGTGAAATTCATCACCATGAAGAGCGCGCGCGGCCACAGCTACAAGGCCTGCGAGCTCGCGCTGGCGCAGCTCGCCTCGAAACGCTTTCCGCTGGAATTGATCACCACGCACCGTTTCGGCCTCAATGACGTCGACCTTGCCATCAAGTCGGTCGGCGGCGAGGGCGTGCCGGACGTGATCCACGCCTCGCTCATGCCCTGGATGTAAAAACAGGGCAGAGTGCACCGATGTCGCAGGCCGCGCGCGCGGCTACGTGCTATTCTCGCTCATTCCCGCAAACGCGGGAATCCAGCACCGACCCGCTTGCGCGGGGACGAGCGGGCCTGAACCGGATTGTCGAGGAGCAGCAGATGGCGCCGATGCGAAAACTTCAAACATGGTTGGTAGCAACGCTTGCCGTGGTCGCAATCTCCAGCCTCGCCGGCCGTGTCCACGCGCAAGAGCTCACCATCGGCACCATCGGAGCCGCGAGCGATGCTCCGCTCTTTATCGCCGATGCGAAGGGTTACTATGCAGAGCAGGGCCTGAAGGTGAAATTCGTCCGCTTCGATTCTGCGGCCAAGATGATTCCCTCGCTCGGCTCGGGCGAGGTCGACGTCGGCAGCGGCGCGACATCGGCTGGGCTCTACAACGCGGTCAAACGCGGTATCGGCATCAAAATTGTCGCCGACAAGGCGCGCAACGCCCCCGGTTATGGCTTCCAGGCGATCCTCGTGCGCACCGATCTCCTCGACAGCGGCAAGGTCAAGAGCCTCAAGGACTTCAAGGGCCTGAAAGTGGCGATGTCCGCAACCGGCAACAGCGAGAACGCGTTCATGAATTACGCGCTGGTCAAGAATGGCTTGAGCTACAACGATATCGATCCGGTTTTTCTCGGCTTTCCCAATCAGATCGCGGCCTACGCCAACAAGGCGATCGACGCCAGCCTGACGGTCGAGCCGACGGTCACCGAAATCCTCAAGCTCGGTACCGCGAAAAAATTGGTCAGCGCCGATGAGATCTTTCCCGATTACCAGACCGCGGTCGTCTTCTACAGTCCGAAGTTCGCCAAGGACCAGCCGGACAACGCCAAGAAATTCATGGTGGCGCTGGTGAAGGCGATGCGCTTCTACAACGACGCGCTCAAGGACGGCCATATCGCCGGCCCCCACGCCGACGAGGTGATCAAAATCCTGACCGAATACTCCTTCATCAAGGACCCCTCGGTCCATCGCGCTATTATTTCCCAGGCGGTCGATCCGAACGGCCAGCTCAACATGCCGTCGCTGCAAATGGCGTGGCAGTTCTTCGTCGACACCAAGCAGATCGACGGCTCGGTGAAGGTCGACGATGTGGTCGACCTAAGCTACGTCCATGAGGCCGCGAAGGTGCTCGGGCCTTACGTGAAAAAGACAACGATGCAGTAACGGCAATTGCCTGAAAACTAAACCGCTTCGGTTGGTTGATATCCCGCGCTTCGGCTTCCCGATTTCCAATCGCCGTGCTAGCACGACTGGCTTTCAGGCGCGGACAATCCGATGGACTCGGTCTTCGTTGCACGCGGGACGGTGGGTGCGGTCCCGATCTGGTTCGTTACGGCGGCTACCTATCCAGAGGTGCGTGAACTCCTCGGCGCCGACGCTTGCGCCTTCGCCGATGCCGCCGGTTTCGAGCCCAAATCCGGCCGCCATCTGCTGTTGCCGGGGAAGGGCGGGCTCGGCGGTGTGTTGTTCGGGCTCGAAGCCGCCGACGATACCAAGGACCTGTTTCTGCCCGGACGCCTGCCCCTGCACTTGCCGAGCGGCGTTTACCGGTTCGCCAATGAGCCGCATGACGCGCGGCTTGCGGCGCTTGCCTTCGCGCTCGGCTCGTACCGCTTCACGCGCTACCGCAAGGCCGAAGCGCGCGACATCAAGCTCGATCTGCCGCAAAGCATCGATCGCGACGATCTGCAACGCATCGTCGAAGGCGTGACACTGGCGCGCGACCTCATCAATACGCCGGCAAACGACATGGGTCCGGCAGACCTCGCCGAGGCCGTGCGGAAACTCGCCGCGCGTCACGGCGCGGATTTTTCCGTCATCGTCGGTGACGATCTCCTGAAGGAGAATTTTCCGCTGATTCATGCCGTCGGCCGTGCGGCGGACGCCGCCGCGGCGCCGCGGCTGATCGACATGTCCTGGGGCGAGGCTGGCCATCCCCGCGTGACGCTGGTCGGCAAGGGCGTCTGCTTCGACACCGGCGGCCTCGATATCAAGCCCGACGCCGGCATGCTCAACATGAAGAAAGATATGGGCGGGGCGGCAACCGCACTCGCGCTGGCGCACATGATCATGGGGAGGGGGCTGAAGGTCCGCCTGCGCGTGCTCATCCCGGCGGTCGAGAATTCCATAGCCGGGTCGAGCTTCCGGCCGCGCGACATCTACACATCGCGCAAGGGAATTTCGGTCGAGATCGGCAATACCGACGCCGAAGGCCGGCTCGTCCTCGCCGATGCGCTGGCGCTTGCCGACGAGGAGCAGCCGGCGCTGATTGTCGATTTCGCCACGCTGACCGGCGCCGCCCGCGTCGCGCTCGGCCCCGATGTGCCGCCGTTTTTCACCGACGACAACGGGTTGGCGGATGATCTGATGGACTGCGCCGCGGCCGAGAACGATCCGCTGTGGCGGCTGCCGTTGTGGCGGCCGTATGAGACGATGCTGGAGTCCAAGGTTGCGGACATCAACAATGTCGGCGGCAGCCAGGGCGGCGCCATCACGGCGGCGTTGTTCATGCGCCGCTTCGTCACCGTCAAATCGTGGCTGCATTTCGACGTTTTCGCCTGGACGCCGGCGGCCAAGCCCGGGCGGCCGGAAGGCGGCGAGTGTCAGGCGGCGCGCGCGCTCTATGCACTGCTCGCCAGCCGTTACGGCTGAGCCGAGAATGCGCGCGTTCGATCCTCGCGTCACACCGGCACGCGCCGATCTCGCGGCGAAACAACTTGAAGGTGAGGTCACGGCCGCGCGTTTTGTCGAGGGGCGCGCGTGGGAGGTGAGTCGACCCGCAGGCGCCGTTGCGGCGCGAGCCGCGGCCCGATGCGCCGCTCGATACCGAAGCGCTCAAGGGCGAACGGGTCACGGTCTACGAAACGAACGCGGAAGGCTGGGCCTGGGGCCAGTTGGCAACGGACGGCTATGTCGGCTGGCTGCCGGCCAACGCGCTGGCGCCGCCCGGCGCCGCGCCCACGCACAAGGTTACGGCGTTGCGGACCTTGGTGTTTCCCGGTCCTTCGTTCAAGCTGCCGCCACTCGAGGCGTTGCCGCTCGGTGCACGCGTTGCCGTCGTCCGCATGCACGATCGCCTGGCAGTGACGTCGTCCGGTAGTTACGTGCCGGCGGCGCATCTCGCGCCCATTGACGTCAACGAGCCGGACTTCGTTGCGGTGGCGGAGCGCTTCCTCGGCGTGCCCTATCTGTGGGGCGGCAAGACCGCGCTGGGTCTCGACTGCTCGGGCCTCGTTCAGATCGCGCTGGCGGCTTGCGGCGTCTCTTGTCCCGCGCGACAGCGACATGCAGGAGAAAGCGCTCGGAACGCCGGTCGCATCCGCTGCTGGTTTTTCCAATCTTGAGCGCGGCGATCTGGTGTTCTGGAGGGGCCACGTCGCCATCCTGCGCGACGGCGCAAGCCTCCTGCACGCCAATGCGTTCCACATGGCGGTCGCGATCGAACCGTTCGAGGACGCCATTGCTCGTATTCGCAGCGCGGGCAGTAGCATCACCAGCGTGCGGCGGGTGCGCCGGAACGCGGCCTCGGCTGGGTTTGCGTGATCGCCGCGCCGGGCTATGCTTTTCGGCGGACCTGCGGCGGGGCCGGCGCCGCCAACTCACAACACGAGCGGATAGCGATGGCAAAGATGACAAAGCTTGTGCTGCAAGGCGTCTTGTCGATATGCGCCTTGGCCGCCGCGCTCACGACCCCGGTCCAGGGCGAGCCGGTCAAACTGCGCCTCGGCTACGGTGTCGCCGCCGAGGAACAGCTCTGGCTGCTGCTGGCCAAGCCCGACATCGGCTCACATTACGGCAAAGACTATACGCTCGAAGGCACACGCTTTACCGGATCGGACAAGCGTGCGCAGGCGTTCGAGGCCGGCGCCATCGATCTGGCTTCTTCCAGCGCCAACGGCGTCATTTTCGCCGCCGCGGAGGGCGTCGAGGGCAAGATCATCGCTTCGATCTCGCGCGAGAGCGTGCGCGGCTACAGCACGACGTTCTATGCGATGGCGAATTCGCCGATCAAATCGGTCAAGGATCTCAAAGGCAAAACCGTCAGCATCAACGGTTTCGCCACTTCCGGAGAGCTTTGGTTGAAGACGGCGCTCGAGAAGGCCGGTCTCGCGGAGAGCGACGTCACGGTCGTGCCAATCTCGTTCTCCGCTATGGCGGAATCGCTGCGCTCCGGCAGGATCGACGCCGGCGAATTCCCGCAGCCGTTCGACGCCTTGCTGCACAAGGAGGCCAGCGTCACGAAAATCTTCAGCGCCAAGGATGCAATCCCGACCGATGAAGAGCTGATCGTGCTCGTCGCCAAGGATGAATTCCTGCGCGCCAACGCGCCCGCCATCAGGGCATTTCTCGACGATCTCCACACGGCGACGAGGTTCTATCTGGAGAGGCCGCAGGAAGCGCGGCAAGTTCTTCTCGACACCAAGATGGTTCGCGTGCCCGCCGACGTGTTTCTCGGCATGAGCGACTATTATCGCGATCCGGCGATGCGCGCCGAGGTCAAAACGCTCGAAGACATGCAGGAATCGCAATTCAATGCCGGCTTCCAGAAGAAGAAAGCCGATATCAAGCAGATCGTCGACATGAGTTATTTGCCGCAGTGAACGGCACGGGAGCGACGGGACCATGGCGCTTCTGGAGGTGAAGGACCTCGACAAGACCTTCATCGCCGGAGACAAGCCGATCTCGGCGATCGAGAAGCTGTCGCTCTCCATCGAAGAAAAGGCATTCGTATCGATCGTCGGGCCGTCGGGATGCGGCAAGAGCACGTTTCTGCATATCGTCGGCGGGTTCGAACCGGCCAGCAGCGGCACGATGATGCTCAACGGCCGTCCGGTCGGCGGCCCCGGACCGGATCGCGGCATGATGTTTCAGGAACAGTCGCTGTTTCCTTGGCTTACGGCCATAGAGAACGTGTGCTGGCCGCTGGAAATGAGAGGCGTCGCAAAATCCGAACGCTTGGCCAGAGCGCGCGAACATCTCGATCAAGTCCATCTCGCGCGCTACGCCGGCCTCTATCCGGCCGAGCTCTCGGGCGGCATGAAGCAGCGCGTGGCGCTCGCCCGCCTGCTCGCGCTCGATTCGCAAATCCTGCTCATGGATGAGCCGTTCGGTGCGCTCGATTCGCAGACGCGCGAGCTCTTGCAGGAAGAGCTTTACGCGATCTGGCGCCGCGATCGAAAGACCGCGTTGTTCGTGACGCACGATATCGACGAGGCGATCTATCTGTCGACGCGCGTCATCGTCTTCACGGCGCGACCGGGACGTATCAAGGCCGACCTCGACATGCCGAACGTCGAGCGCTCCAGCGACTATCGCAAGTCGTCCGACTATCTACGGCTGCGCGCGCAAGTGTGGGACTTGTTGCGTGACGAGGTGCTCAAAGCGCGCGCAATGGAGGAACCGTGAGCGCTTTCGTCGGCAGGCCGCTGCGCCGGCGCGAGGACGTGCGCTTGCTGCGGGGCAGGGGGCATTTCGTCGACGACGTTGCCCTGCCCGGCGCGGTGTGGTGCGCGTTCGTGCGCAGCCCCCATGCCCACGCCCGCATCCGCAGTGTCGCGGTGGACACCGCCAGAAATCTGCCGGGCGTTCTCTCGACGCTCACAGCCGCGGACTGGAAACGGGCCGGCCACGGCGAACTCACGATCGTGCATCCCATGCCGTTCGGCGATGGCCGGCCGATGAACGGCGTGCCGCGTCCGGCCTTTGCCCATGACAAGGTGCGCCATGTCGGCGACATCGTCGCCGCGGTCGTGGCCGAAAGCCGATTTGCCGCGGAGGATGCCGCCGAGGCCGTGGCCGTCGATTACGAGGTGCTGCCTGCGGTCTGCGATCTGCGCGCGGCGATTGAAGCCCACGCACCGATTGTGCATGAACGTTTTGGCACCAACATTGTCTTCGATATCGAGCGCGGCGACCGCCAGAAAACCGAAGCCGCGATGGCTGCTGCCGCCAAGATCGTCGAGCGGCGGCTGCGCAACTCTCGCCTCGCCGCCAATCCGCTGGAGCCGCGCGCCTATCTCTGCGATTACGATGCGGCTGCGGATCACTACACGCTCTATGCAACGACGCAGCAACCGCACTATCTGCGGCGCTGGCTCTCGCTCTACACCCTGCACATTCCCGAGCACAAAATCCGCGTCATCTCCCCGGATGTCGGCGGCGGCTTTGGCGTGAAGGGAAATTTCGCCGTCGAGGTATCGACCATCGTGTGGGCTGCGCAATTGCTGCGCCGCCCGGTCAAATGGATGGCGACGCGGAGCGATACGTTCCTGTCCGACGCGCAGGCGCGCGATCACGATACCCGCGCCCGCATGGGTTTCGATGGCGAAGGCCGCATTGTCGCCATGCAGGTCGATACGCTCGCGGCGCTTGGCGGCTATCTGAGCAATTTTGCGCCCAGCATCCCCGGCAATTCCTATCCGCAGACCATCACCGGCCTCTACCGCACGCCCAACCTGCATTTGCGCGTGCGCGGCGTTTACACCAACACCGTTCCGGTCGACGCCTATCGCGGTTCCGGCCGGCCGGAGGCGGCCTGGGTCAACGAGAGGCTGATCGAGCATGGCGCGCGCGAGCTGGGTATCGATGCGGTCGAGATCCGGCGGCGCAATCTGATCGGCCGCACGGATTTCCCCTATGCGGCGCCCGGCGGCCGGGTCTACGATTTCGGCGATCCGCCGGCGCTGCTCGACAAGCTTCTGTCGCTCGCGAATTATCCGGCGCTGCGGCAACGGCAGGCCGAGCTGCGGCGGCAAGGCGACCTGATGGGCATCGGGCTGGCCTGCTTCATCGACAAAGCCGGAACAGGCCCAAGCGCCAATCTTGCCAAACGCGGCGGCCTGCACGGCGGTTGGGAGAGCGCGATCGTGCGCGTCCACAGCGACGGCAAGGTGACCGTGTTCGCCGGCAGTCATTCGCATGGCCAAGGCCACGACATCACGTTCGCGCAGATTGCTGCCGACCGGCTCGGGCTCGACATCGACGACATCCGCGTCGTCGAGGGCGACACCGATCAAATTCCATTCGGCAACGGCACCTGGGGCGCGCGGTCCACGTCGGTGGCCGGCACGGCGATCTTCAGGGCGTCGGACAAGATCATTGCCAAGGCGCGCGGCTTCGCCGCCGAAGCGCTCGAATGCGCGGCGGACGACGTCATCCATGAACGCGGGCGCTTTTGCGTGCGCGGCACCGATCGCTCGATTGGCTTCGCCGAGATCGCCGACATCGCCTATCACGGCGCGAAGCTGCCGGCCGACGGATCGCTCGAGCCCGGTCTCGAAGCCACGGAGTTTTATGATCCGCCGGACACCAACGATCCGCAGGCCATGCACCTCGCGGTGGTGACGATCGACCCGGAGACGGGCGCGGTGACGTTGCATGAACTTTATGGCGCGGACGATTGCGGCAATATCATCAATCCCATGATCGTCGAGGGCCAGGTACACGGCGGCATGGCCCAAGGCATCGGTCAGGCCCTCATGGAAGAGATCGTCTATGATCGCGAAACCGGCCAGCTGTTGACAGGGAGCTTCATGGATTACGCCATGCCGCGAGCCGGCGACTTGCCGTCGTTCCAAACCGGCTTCATCGCGACGCCGGCACCGAGCAATCCGCTTGGCGTCAAAGGCGGCAGCGAAAGCGGCACGATCGGCGCACCGGCCGCCATCGGCAATGCGGTGATCGACGCGCTGTGGCATGTTGGTGTCCGCGACATCAGCTTGCCGATCACGCCCGAGACGGTCTGGCGCGCACTCAGGGGAACGCAAAGTGACCGGCAAAAGTCCTGATACCGCGAAGCGGATCGCCGATGAGCTGGCGTCCTGCGGCGTAAAGCTCGTCGCCAGCCTGCCCGACAACTGGCTGATGGATGTCATCACCACGATCAAGCAGGACGAACGCTTCCACCATGTTCCGGTCAACCGCGAGGAATCGGCGATTGGCCTGTGCTCCGGCGCTTATATGGGAGCGATGGGCTCCGCCGCGCTGATGGGCGCCTCCGGATTCATGACGGTCGTCTATGCCTTGACCAAGATCAACTACACTTACGAAATCCCGCTCCTGCTGCTGGCGACGTTGCGCGGCGCGCTCGGCGACCATCACAAGCATCACAGCTCCAATGGGCTTTATTTGCTGCCGGTCTTGGACGCGATCAGCATGCCGTATCGGATCATCGACGAGGCCGACGACATCGGGTTGATTTCGCGGTGCTACCAGCACACGCGCACGTTCTCGCGGCCGATGGTCGTGCTGTTCACACGCGATCTCCTGCGCGGGGGCCACTGATGAATTATGTGGAATGCTTCCGCGTCATCGCGCGGCACCGCACCAACGAGATCGTGGTCACGTCGGCGGGCAATTCAGGCCAAGCCTGGTGGGCGGCGACGCGCGACTCGGTCGCGAGTTTTTATCTCGATGCGTCGATGAGCCTGTCGACCATGTTCGCGTCGGGCCTCGCGCTGGCGCAGCCGGAGCTTAAGATATGGGCGTTCATGGGTGACGGCGCTTTCAGCATGAATCCGGGCATGCTGATGGTCGAGCGGCAGATGAATTTGCCGAACCTGACGCATTTTCTGGTATCCAATCGCGTCTATGGCGCGACCTCGAATGCCGGCCTGCCGAACTTCGAGAAGAACGACTACGCCGCCATGGCGCGCGCCATGGGCCTGGAGCGCGTGTTCGAGTTTTCCAGCGCCACAACGCTCGATCGCGATTTTCCGTTGCTCAAAGCGGCCAATGCGCCAGGACACACCTTCGTCGTGCTTGAGGTCGAGCCGTTTTCGGACGCCGAACAGAAGCTCGAGCAGCCGCCGTTCGACGGCCCGGAGCTGAAATTCCGCTTCGGCCGCCATATCGAAGGCGTCACGGGCTCGGACGTTTTCGGCTATCGGATTTGACGGCGCGTTGTCGCAAGAAAGCCGCCGGTTCGCGGCGAATTACTCCGCCGCCTGCTGATGCCGGTGAAACATCGGCAGTACGAGCGCGCGCTGGCCGGCTTTGGCGATGAGCACGTGGTTCTCCGGCACCGCCACCCAGTTGCGGTGATCCTTGTCCAGCGGCTCGGAGACGACGACGATATTGGTGTCAGACTCCCGATAATAGAGCGTATTGGCCCGGTCGTTCACCGAATAGCGGAACGCATAGAGATCCCGCCCATTCGACAATGCGGCGGTGAAGCGAAAACGATCCGCAGGCTCGTTGTGATTGACCAGGCTTGTCAGCTTCGCCAGCGTCTGTTCCGCTGCTGCCACCGGATTGTCGATGCCGGCGCCCATGATGGCGAGGAAGATGGCTTCCGAATCGGTCGTGCCGATGCGCGATGGATAAAGCTGGTCCGGAATGAGCGCCTCAACTTGGCGGCGCAGGCGGTTCCAACTGCCGATGAAACCATTGTGCATGAACAGCCAGCGCCCACAGGCGAACGGATGACAATTCGGCCGTGTGATCGGGGTGCCGGTTGCGGCGCGCACATGGGCAAAGAACAGGTGGGACTGCAGATGGCGGCACAGGTACCGCAGGTTCTCGTCCGACCACGCCGGCCGGATTTCGCGGTACAGCCCCGGCTCCGCGTGAGTGCCGTACCAGCCAAGGCCGAAGCCGTCGCCGTTGACGCTCGCCGTCGCCTCGATCGCCTGGATGCTCTGTGCAATCAAGGAATGGGCCGGCTCGGTAACATAATGTTCGAGCGCGGTCGTTTCTCCGCGATAAGCAATCCAGCGGCACATGCCATCGCCTCGGCGTTAGGCCATCAATGTGGCGTCTCGAATCCAGCGAGTCACGCTATGTAAGGCAATATCGGCGCCTTCGTGTTCATTTTCGGTAAAAATGCGCAATTGAGCGTCGGCCGACGTTCCTTCGGCGACGATCGCGCCGCAGCGCCTCATCTGGTCGCTACTGCCCAGTGCATCCGTATCCGCGGCAATCTGGTCCAAGAGCCGGTCCAGCATCGCGCCGACAGCGATGCCGCCGGACCGCGTCACGAACGTGCCCTGCACGCCGTAACGCTGGGCGCGCCACTTGTTCTCGACGGCAATGGAGCGGTCGACCACGCCGATCTCGGCGTTGTGGTCCGGATGGGCGTATAGGTGGCGCGCCAGCGCGCGGTAGAGCGCCGCGATCGCGATCGCATCGTCGAGTCGCGTGCAGGAGTCGGGCGCCCTGAGCTCGAGCGTCGGATATTTCAGCGATGGCCTGATCGCCCACCATAGATGGCTCGCATCCTGCATCGCGCCGGAACGCACCATCGCATCGACATAGGTGTTGTATTCCGCGTTGCTGCGGAACAGTTCCGGTAGGCCGGTGCGCGGCAATTCATCGTAGGCTGCGAGACGGTAACCTTTCAGTCCGGTGGCGCGGCGCCGCCAGAACGGCGATGATGTCGCCAGCGCGACGAACAGCGGCAGGTACGGCAGCATGCGCGTCATCACGTCAACGCGGCGCGCCGGGTCGGGAAATTCCACATGAACGTGCATTCCGCACAGCATGTTGCGCTGGCCGATCATCTGGAGATCATCCATGACCTTCGCGTAGCGGTCCTTCGGGCTCTGCACGGAGTAGCGCCACGACGCCAATGGATGCGTGCCACACGCCAGGATGGCGAGACCATGCTCTGCGGCCGCAGCCGCCGCATTCTGCCGCAGCCGCAACAGTTCGAGCTTCGCCTCGCTCGCGCTGCAATGCGGTTCGGTGGCAACTTCGATTTGGGCCTGCAGGAATTCCCGCCCGATATGTCCGGCGACGCCGTAATCGGCGCTTCGAAACAGCGAGTCCGGCGTCTCTGCGGGCGCCTGCAGCGTCTGCGCATCGGCGAGAAAGTATTCCTCCTCGATGCCGAACTGGAAAAGATCGTCAGGCGCGAAGCTGCGCGCGCGCTGTCCTTCGGGGATCAAGGTGCGAATGCGGAATTGGTGTTCGTATGGGTCGAACCTGAATTCCATGTGTTTGCGCCCAGCAAGTGTTTGCGCCCAGCAAGTGTTTGCGCCCAGCATTGCAAAAATTCGCTCCAATCAAAGCCGTCCCCGCGGGCACTGCACCACGCGTTGGCGCGATTGGCTACTCCGGTAGGCGACAACGCCGGGCGACAATTCAGGTTCCGCCTGAGCCTTGGTTTTCCTATTAAGCATTTGTTTGTATTGCATGATTAGAGCCGAAAATGAGTCGTACTAAGAATAAGCGCCGCCTCGGCAAAGGGAAGCCGCCGTCTCCGGCAGCCTCCCAACCTTCCGTTAGGCACGCGTCAGGCGCCCAATTGAAGAACATGCCATCGTCAGAACAGTGGCGGCGGCTATTTTTGTGATGCGGCGCCGAAATCCTTGCCGAAAATTTCCGTGCTCATCATTTTGCCGCTCGACATTTTCCTGTCCTGAGCCATGTAGAGCTTGCCGCCGCTGACATAGATCATCGTTCCAGCGGGCAGCGGCTTGAACTCGCTCATGATCATCGTGTGGTTGGTGTCGCTGACGTGCATGTGAACCATCTTGCCGTTCATGAACAGGTAAACGTTCCGCTCGGCCAACGCGGTCTCTTCCTGCGCGAACACTGGCGCCGCAAAGGAAATTGCCAATGCCGAAGCCAATAGGACTTTTGATGCGATGTTCATTTGCTTCCCCTTATCGCAAGAATGATTTCTTGCGCGGGCATTAATCGCCGGGAGACTCATCACGCTCAACGCACATTCGCACTCTAGCCCATCACTCCTTTGCCAGCAGTGCTCCACTAGCGTTCACGGTTTCGAAATCGGCGCGTGAGGCGTGTCCGGCTTTGGACGAAGCACTGATGTCGGCCGCTGCCCGATAGAACCGTGGCTCGAACCGTGGTAGCACGCAAAACCTGTCATCCTGAACGATGCTCTTTTGCGGCCTCTGGCAGTTTCAACGTGAGAAAAGTGCCCACCTTCATCGAAAAACATGGCTTGTGGACCGACCAGCAAAGGCGGCAGGCCGCCGACATCAAGCGCCGGCTCGAGGCGGACAAGCTGCGCTACGTCAGGCTCGCGTGGGGCGACACCCACGGCTATTCGCGGGCCAAGACGCTCACCGTCCCCGCTTTCCTCTCGGCGTTGGACGCCGGTTACAATATCGGCGTCGCCACCACGACGCTCGATTCCGCGGGCGCGCGCGTCTTCGCGTCGTTCACGCGCGGCGGCGGCATGGGACTCGCAGAGATGACAGGCTCGCCGAATCTCATCCTTGTCGCCGATCCCTCGACCTTCCGCACCTTGCCGTGGGCGCCCGGCGTCGGCTGGATTCTCGGTGACGAATATTTCAACGACGGGCGGCCGTTTCATTTCGCGCCGCGCCAGCTGTTGCGCAAGGCACTGCAAAGATTGGGCGAGCGCGGCTCCGCCAGCATCGTCGGCGCGGAGATCGAATGGTATTTGCTGCGTGTCGCCGACGACCATTTGAGTGAGGACAATGTCGGCCTGCCCGGCACCCGTGGCCGTCCAATCCGGACCTGGCCGGCGGAGCCCGGCTATCACTACCACTCCGAGTCCAACATGGATTTGATGCAGCCGGTATTCGACGCGCTCGGCGATGCCTTCGAAGCGCTGGGGCTAGGGCTGCGCTCGATCGAAAACGAATGGGGGCCGGGCCAGGTCGAGTGCACATTTGCGCCGCGCGCGGCATTAGAAGCTGCGGACAACGTGCTGCTCTTTCGCACCGCGACGCGGCAGGTTTGCCGCCGCCTCGGCTACTTCGCCACCTTCATGAGCCGGCCGGCGCTCAAAGGCTATTATGCGAGCGGCTGGCATCTGCATCAGTCGCTGATCGATGCGAGCGGCGCCAATCTCTTCATGCCGGAGAAATCCGGCGAAATCCTCTCGCCGCTAGGCCGGTCCTATCTCGCGGGCGTTCTCCGCTATGCGGTGCCCGGCACCGTATTCTCCACGCCGACCGTCAACGGGTACCGCCGGTTCACGCCGAACTCGCTCGCGCCGGATCGCGCCACATGGGCTTACGACAACCGCGGCGCCATGATCCGCGTGCTCGGCGGCCAGAGCGATCCGGCGACGCGCTTGGAAAACCGCATCGGGGAGCCGGCAGCCAATCCGTATCTCTATATTCTGTCCCAAGTCGTGCCGGGGCTCGCCGGCATCGACGCCGAACTGCAACCGCCCGCGGCGGACGACGAACCCTACGCCGCCGAGCGGCCGATGCTGCCAAAAAGCCTGCCCGAGGCCCTCGACGCGCTCGACAAAGAGCCGTTGTTCCGCCGCGCGCTCGGCGATACCTTCATCGACTACTTTGTCAAGCTCAAGCGAACGGAAGCCGCAAGATATGAGCGCTCGCTCGAAGCGACGGGTGGTTCAGCCGGCAGAAGCGATGAGCCGACGGCGTGGGAGCAGAACGAATATTTCGATTTCTTCTGAGCGTTCCTCAACCCCTCCGCACAAGGGGGCGGGAGACGCACTAAGCAAACAGCTCTGATGTGCTTCGAACTGCGCCGAATAAGGAGCGAGTCATGACGGTCCTGGAAAAAATCGGTCTACCGCCGACCGGGCTTGGCGCGACCGCGTTGTACGATTGGGATTATCTCGTCCAAGAGGAGCGCGCGCATCGCCTGATCTACACCGATCCAGCCATTTTCGCCGCCGAGATGACTCACATTTTCGGCGGCACCTGGACCTACTTGGCGCACGAAAGCGAAATTCCGAATGAGAACGACTTTATCACGCGGCGCATGGGCTTGCGTCCGCTCATCCTGGTGCGCGACGGCGACGGCAAAATCCGTGCGCTCTACAACCGCTGCACCCATCGCGGCACCACGCTCTGCCGGTGGGAGAAGGGCAATACCAAATCGTTTCAGTGTCCGTATCACGGCTGGAACTTCCTCAACACCGGCCGGTTGCGCGGCGTGCCGTGGCCCGAGGGTTACGCCGCCGACATGCGCGACCCGAAATACAATCTCGCGCAGGTGCCGCGCGTCGAATCCTATCGCGGCTTCGTCTTTGGCACGCTCAATCTGGACGCGCTGCCGCTGATCGATCATCTCGGCCCGATCACCACGCCGATCGACGAGTGGCTCGACCGCAATCCCGGCGGCAAGGTCGTGGTCTGCGAGGCCAACCGCTTCCGCTACAAGGGCAACTGGAAGCTCGCTTATGACAACTCGTGCGACGGCTATCACGTCGCCTATTCGCACCGCTCGCTGTTGGAAACCGAAAACCGCTTCGCCGGGGAGAACGCCAAGGGCATGGCGTATTACCGCAATTCGCCCGATACGCTGCCGATGTACATGCGCTACACCGGTCACGGCAATCATTTCAAGGACAAGCGGCCGAACCTCGAAAAACGCCCGGGCGGATTGTGGGCACTGGAAAGCGCGCATCCCGGCATGGAGCACTACGAAGCCGAATTCATGAAGCGCTACGGCGAGCGCGCCCTCGAACTGCTCGATCTCGCCGGGTCGGAGCCCGTCAACATCAACGTGTTTCCGAATTTTTCGCTGCTCGGCAACCATATCCAGGTGTTCGAGCCGGTTGGCGTCGAAGAAACGAACGCCATCTGGTACGGCACCATGGTGGTCGACGACGGTCATCTCGGCGATGCCACGACCGACATCAATGCACTGCGCATGCGCACCCAGGAAGGCTTTCCGAATTTCGGCGAGGTCGACGACATTGCCAACTTCGAACAGATCCAGCGCGGATTGATGGCGCTCGAAGACGAGTGGGTCTACATGAACCGCGGCCTCGGCATTCCCGGCCGCGTCAAACAGCACGACGACGGTTCGATCACGGCGCCTGCGACCGACGAGGCGTTCATGCGCGAGCACTTCAAGGAATGGAAACGGCTGATGAAGGCGCGGCCGAACCTCGCCATTCAGCGGGAGCCGTGACATGGATGCGCCGACGTCGTCCCCGCCGCTCCAGCCGCCCGATCCATCGCGCAGCTCGTATTACGTCAGCGATGCGCTCTATCGCGAGCTGATCGAACAGTTCACGGACTGGCAGGATGACGCGCGCGCCATCGCCAGTGTCGAGATTCGCGATGAGTTTCGCCGGCTGCTGGAGCGCGAAGCGCGGCTGCTCGACCAGCTACGGTATGATGATTGGCTCGCCATGTACGCGCCCAAGTGCATCTACTGGGTGCCCTCGACGCCGAACGCCGGCGACCCGCGGCGCGAGATTTCCGTCATGTTCGACGACCGCCGCCGCCTCGAGGACCGCATTTATCGCATGCGCACCGGCTTTGCCTGGTCGCAAGCGCCGGCGTCGCGCACCGTGCGTTTCATCAGCAATGTCGAAGCGTTCGCGACCGCGCACGACAATGCCCGCATGTTGCGATCGAATTTCCTCATCAGTGAATTCTGGGGTGACGAGATGCGGATGCTGACCGGCTGGGCGGGGCATCACGTCGTGCGCGAAGGCGACGGCTGGAAAATTCGCGCCAAGCAAGTGAACCTCATCGAATGCGACCAGTGCATCCGCAATCCCAGCATCATTCTGTAATCCCTCCCCACAAGGAGGAGGGGAATAGTCTGCGTGAGCCTTGCCGTTCGCCATCAGATCGCAAGAGTACTTCGCCATGAAAAAACTCAAACTGACGCTGGCCTGCGGCCGCTATGACCGCACCCAGCCGCTGATTGACGGCCGGGTCGAGATCGAAGGCGTCGATCTGACGTTCCTGCCGCTGCGGCCGGGCGAGACGTTCTGGCGCATGCTCAACCACGGCGAGTTCGACGCCTCCGAAATGTCGCTCTCGTCCTATACGATCCTGCGCTCGGAAGGCGATACGCGCTTCATTGCTATCCCGGTGTTTCCGTCGCGCGTCTTTCGCCATTCGGCGGTCTATCTGCGCGCCGGCTCCGAAATCGAGCGGCCGCAGGAACTCAAGGGCAAGCGCATCGGCGTCGGCGATTATCAGATGACGATGGCCGTTTGGGTGCGCGGCTTCCTCATGCACGAATACGGCGTGCGGCCCGAGGACGTTACCTGGGTGATCGGCCGCGGGGTGCGCGCCATCAAGCCGCCCGATGGCATCCGGCTCGAGCCGATGCCGCAGGACACGACGCTCGAAGCGATGCTCGAGCGCGGCGAAATCGACGCGCTTGCTACCGTCATGACTCCGAAACAGCTCGGGACCACGATGCGGCGGCTGTTTCCCGATCCGCGCAAGGTCGAGCGCGAGTACTACGAGAAAACCAAGATTTTTCCGATCATGCATACCTTCGTACTGAAAACGCGGCTTTATGAGGAGAACCCTTGGCTGGCGGCGAGTTTCTATCGCGCGTTCTGCAAGGCGCGCGACATTGCCTATTACTGGATGTACGATACTGATGCGCTGACCGTCAGCCTGCCCTGGGTGATCGATGAGGTCGAAGCGACGCGCAAAATCTTCGGACCGCAGATTTGGGATTACTCGATCGAAGGCAGCCGGCCGACGCTGGAGGCGCTGGTCGCCTGCCTCGACGAGCAGAAATTGTCGCGCCGGCGGATGACGGTCGAAGAGCTTTTTGTTCCGAACATCGGCTCCGGCTTCGCCGAATACATGCGGGCGACTGCGGAGGAATGATTCGACGGGTCTATCCCACCCCGCCATCAGCGCCGCGGCGCAGCACTTGACCGGGCAGGGCGCCGGTGTGCGTGGCATTGTCGACCACGATCGAGCCGTTGACGATCACGGTGGTGCGCGCGCCGCTCGGATATTGGTGCGGGTCGGCGTAGGTGGCGCGGTCCTGGAAGTCGGCGGGATCGAATAGCGCGATGTCGGCGCGATAGCCGGGCCTGAGCAGCCCGCGATCCTTGAGCTTGAGCGCGCGCGCCGTCGCGCCGGTCATCTTGTGGATGGCGCGCTCGATCGGCAGCAAACCGAGCTCGCCGACATAATGGCCGAGAATGCGCGGAAAGGTGCCGTAGAAGCGCGGATGCGGCAGGCCCTGGCTGACGGTGCCGTAAGTCGCGACGCAATTGCCGTCGGAGCCGACCAAGGCGAGCGGCGAGCGCACGATGTCGCGGACGTCGTCCTCGGAAATCGAAGTGACCAGCACGCGGGTCGCGCCTTTATCCGCGATCAGGTAGTCGCACAGTGTGTCGATCGGATCATGGCCGCGTTCGGCGGCGAGCGCCGCGATGGTGCGCCCAGCGAATTGCGGCAGATGCGGCGATACCGAAATCTGCACGCAGTCCCACGACGGCAGCCGGCCCCAATTGTTGAGGCCGTCGCGGGCGATGTCGGCGCCGATGCGCGCGCGCGTTTCGGGCGAGGCCAAGCGCTCGATCATCGCCTCGACGCCGCCGGCCTGCACCCATTGCGGCAGAAGATTTTTGAGCGGGTTGCTGCCGGCCGTATACGGATAGGAATCGCAGTCGACATCGAGCCCGCGCTTCCGCGCCGCCGCGATCATGTCGAGCGCACGCGAAGCTTTGCCCCAATTGTCCATACCCGAGCATTTGAAGTGCACGATCTCGACGTGAACGCCGCAGACCGCGGCGATCTCGATCGCTTCCTCGACCGCTTCCAGTACGCGATTCGACTCGTCGCGAAGGTGCGTGAAATAGGCGCCATTGTGCCGCTTGACGACGTGGCCGAGCGCGATCAGTTCGGCCGGCTCGGCGTAGGAGCCCGGCGCCGTGAACAGTCCGGACGACAGGCCGAGTGCTCCGGCTTCCAGGGCGTCTTCCAGCAATGCGATCATGTGGGCGAGTTCGTCGGCGTTCGGCGCGCGCGCCGCCATGCCCATCGTCATCAGCCGCAGTGTGTTGTGGCCGACCAGCATGCCGGCGTTGACGGCGGTCGCCGGAAAAGAGTGGAGGTAGTCGGGAAAACTGGTCTCGCGGAATGGCAGCCATGGTGCGCTTGGGCTGAGGTAGTCGCGTATGAGCGCGACCTTTCCGGCCAGCACCGGGGCGACGGAGAATCCGCAATGGCCGACGATCTCGGTGGTCACGCCCTGGCGCACCTTGCTCTCGGCTTTTGGATTGATCGGCAGCGTGAAATCGGAATGCGTCTTGATATCGATGAAGCCCGGGGTGACAGCCAGTCCCGCGGCATCGATGGTCCGCGCCGCGTCGGCGTCGAGCTTTGGTCCGATGGCGAGAATACGGCCGTCGGCGATCGCAACGTCGGCGAAAACACCGGGGCTGCCGCTGCCGTCGAACACGAATCCATCATGGAGGAGAAGATCGCAACGCATGGTCGATGAAATCCGTCGCGTGGGCGGCCCCGACCCCGCTGGCGCGGCCGCACCCTCTAAACTAACATTCGATCCCTACTACTCAATGCAACTTAAGCAATGCCGGGAGGACTTAATGGCAGGCGACCCGCGACGGAATCGTCTCACGGCCATTGCGCTCTCTCTTCTCGCGTTCCTCGTTGGCGTAATCGGCGCACTTGCCGGTTCACAGCGGGCCCAGGCGCAAACCTATCCGGCACGGCCCATCCGCATCATCGTGCCGACGTCGGTCAGCACGCCACCCGACATTGTCAGCCGTATTGTCGCGAGCGCGCTCAGCGAAAGCGAAGGCTGGAATGTCATTGTCGAGAACCGGCCCGGCGCGGTCCAGACGCTCGGTGCGGGCGAGACGCTCAAACAGCCGGCGGATGGTTACACGATCCTGGCAGTGGGCGTGCCCCTGACCGCTGCGCAAACTCTTGTCCCCACTATCAGCTTTCACGTCGACGGCGATTTTGCCGCGATCGTCAAACTCACGGCTTCCGGCAATGTGCTGGTGGTCACCCCGTCGGTGCCCGCCAAGACGGTCGCGGAACTCGTAGCCTATATGAAGGAGAATCCCGACAAGCTGACATTCTCGTCGGGCGGATTTGGCACCCCGGCGCACCTGATCGGCGAGTTGTTTAAGTTGCAGACCGGCGTGCGCGCGACCCACGTTCCCTATAACGATTTTCCGCGCGCCATCACCGACCTGCTTCAGGGCGTCAACGGCTACCAATTCATCACGGTGCTGCCGGTGGTGGGATTCATAAAATCCGGGCAGCTGCGGGCGCTCGCGGTCACGTCACCGAAGCGCGTCCCGGCGCTGCTCGATGTGCCGACAATCGCCGAGGCAGGCTATCCCGGGCTGACCAGCGAGGACTGGGTCGGATTTTCCTTCAAGAAGGGAACTGCGCCGGAAGTGATCGCCCGCGTCAACGAAGCCGTCAACAAAATCCTCAAAACACCGAAGGTCCGCGAGGCGCTCGAAAAGATCGGCTCCGCGCCGGCGGGCGGAACGCCAGCGGAGTTTGGCGATCTTGTCAGTTCGCAGGTCGCACTTTGGGCCAAAGTCGTCAACGATGCCGGCCTCAAGTTGCAGCAATGAGCCAGCGCAGCGATTTCACCGTGACGTTGCTCGGAACCGGGGTGCCGGTGCCAAGCCCCGATCGGTTCGGCTCGAGTACACTTGTCGAAGCCGGCGATCAGAAGCTTCTGATCGATGCCGGCCGCGGCGCCGCAATCCGCCTGTTTCAGCTCAATGTGCCGCTCGGCCGGCTCGACGCGCTTTTCCTCACGCATTACCATTCGGACCACACCTCCGGGATACCTGACGTCTGGCTGACCGGCTGGCTCGAGTCCTTCTTTGGCACGCGCCGGGCGCCGCTTCGCGTCATCGGCCCGACTGGCGCGAAAGTCCTGATGTCGAAGCTCGCAGAGGCGTATGCCGCCGACATCACAATTCGCTTGGCGGACGAAAAGCTGCCGCCGGAAGGCGTCGCCACGTCGGTCGAGGAATTCGATCGCGATGGTCCGGTCTACGAGAAAAACGGCGTCAAGGTCATTGCCTTCGAAGTGGATCACGGTGACCTGATCAAGCCGGCTTACGGCTATCGCGTTGAATACGGCGGCCGTGTCGCCGTGGTTTCGGGCGATACCCGCTACAACCAAAATGTCATTAAGCACGCGGCGGGAGCCGATCTTTTGATTCATGAAGTGGCGGCGGCCCGCCCCGAGCTGATGCAGCAAACATACATGCAGCGCATTCTCGGCCACCACATCACGCCGCGCGACGCCGGGCGGGTGTTTGCGCAAACCAGGCCCAAGCTCGCGGCCTATACGCATCTCGCGCTGCTCGGCAGCGACAAGATTCCGCCGCCGACGCTCGATGAGCTTGTTGCAGAGACTCGGCAAACATATGCGGGCCCGCTCGAGGTCGGCGAGGATTTGATGGCTTTCGACATTGGCAAAGAGGTCATCGTCCGGCGCTTTTCGCGCTGATCATCAGGCCTACCGTCCGGGGAGTTGCTATCATGAAAAGCAGCATCGATCGAATTCTCACCACCCACTCCGGAAGCCTGTCACGGCCGGCGGATCTCATCGCGTTGAACCTGGCGCGATTGAAGGGCGAACAGGTCGATGACGGCACATATGCACAGTGTCTCGCCGCAGCCGTAGCGGGAGTGGTACGCAAACAGCGCGACGCCGGCATCGATATTTCCGACGACGGCGAGTTCGGCAAGCCGATGGCGGCGAACTACGATTACGGCGTGTGGTGGAATTACGCTTTCGCGCGCATGGCGGGATTTGCGCCTGCCGGCTCGGCTGGCGAATTTAAGCACAAAAAGTCGAGCGTCGCCGAACTGGCCCTGACGTCCTTCAGTAATCGCCGCGATTGGCAGAAATTCGGCGAATTCTATCAGGACCCGGAATTGAGCGGCAGCTTGATGGGAAGCGCGGCGCGGCGAGCGTCACAGCGGCCCGCCTGCACTGCTCCGATCAAATATGTCGGTCAGGCCGCGATTGCGGCCGACATCGCCAACCTGAAAAAGGCACTTGCCGCTGCCGGCGTCGCGGAAGGCTTCATGTGCTCGATCGGCCCCGGCAGCTTCGCGCGCGGCGAAGACCTGTACTACAAGAGCGAGGAGGAGTTCGTCTTCGCCGCCGCCGACGCGATGCGGGACGAGTATAAGGCGATCGTGGATGCCGGCATCGTGCTGCAGATCGACGATCCGAGCCTGCCTGACAACTGGGACATGATCAATCCCGAGCCGCCGCTCGATGAATTCAAGAAATTCGAGCGGGTGCGCATCGAAGCGCTCAATCACGCGCTGCGCGGCCTGCCGCAAGATCGCATTCGCTTTCACATTTGCTGGGGCAGTTGGCATGGCCCGCATACCACCGACATTCCGCTGCAGGACATTGTCGATCTCGTGCTGATGGTGAATGCAGGCGCCTATTCGGTGGAAGCGGGCAACGTCCGCCATGAGCACGAATGGCGGGTATGGGAGAAAGTCAAACTCCCGGACGGCAAGCTGCTCATTCCCGGCGTCGTCAGCCACGCGACCAACATCGTCGAGCATCCGCAAGTGGTCGCCGACCGCATTGTGCGCTATGCTAAGATTGTCGGCCGCGAAAACGTCATCGCCGGCACCGATTGCGGCTTCGGCGGCCGCATCCATCCGCAAATCGCCTGGGCGAAACTGCAGGCGCTCGCCGACGGCGCCAAGCTCGCGACCCAGGAGCTGTGGCGATAGATTGGCGGCAGCGCGCTGCGTTCAATTCAGGAGAGGATCATGCGTTTGCACGGCGTCTTGGTTGGATCGCTTGTCTTCGCCGGCGCCTTGGCCGCGGACTGCGTCGGCACGGCGCATGCGCAAGAGACCGTCAAGATCGGATTTTCGGTGCCGATGACCGGGCCGTTCGCCGAGAACGGCAAACAGATGTCGGCGGCGATCAAGCTTTACATGGAGCAAAACGGCGCCACGGTCGCGGGCAAGAAGATCGAGGTGATCCTGCGCGACGACGGCGGCGTGCCGGACCAGGCCAAGCGCATCGCCCAGGAACTGGTGGTCGAGCACAAGGTCGCATTCCTTGCCGGTTACAATCCGACGCCGGTCGCGCTCGCGGCGGCGCCGATCGCCACCGAGGCAAAGGTGCCGCAGATCGTCGCCGGGTCATCGGCCTCGATCACCACCGAGCGTTCGCCCTATATTGTGCGCACGTTTTCGACGCAGGCCCAGGTCACGGTGCCGATGGCGGACTGGGCGATCAAGAACGGCATCAAGCGTGTGGTCACCCTGGTAGCGGATTATGCCCCCGGCGTTGAAACCGAAAAGGCCTTCATCGGTGCGTTCAAGGCGGCGGGCGGCGAGATCGTCGAATTGGTGCGCGTGCCGTTGCAGAACCCGGATTTTGCCCCGTTCCTGCAACGCGCCCGCGACGCCAAGCCGGAAGCGATCTTCGTCTGGGTGCCGGGCGGCCTCGCCGGTCCATTCCTGCGCCAATACGTTGAGCGCGGTCTGCAATCATCCGGCATCAAGCTGATCGGCCCGGGCGATATCACCGATGACGATGTGCTCAATCAGATGGGCGACGCGATGCTCGGCATCACCACGTCGCTGCAATATTCCGCCGCGCACCCCTCGGCGATGAACAAGACCTTCGTCGAAGGTTTCAAGCGCGTGAGCGGCGGTTTGCGGCCGGACCACGTCGGCGTCGCCCTTTATGACGGTATGCATCTCATCTACGAGGCGCTGAAGAAGACCGGCGGCAACACCAATGGCGACGCCCTGATCGCGGCGATGAAGGGCATGGCCTGGGAAAGCCCGCGCGGGCCGATCTCAATCGATCCCGACACCCGGGACATCATGCAGGACGTCTATATCCGCCGCGTCGAGCGCGTGAATGGCGAATTGTATAATGTCGAGTTCGCCAAATACGACGCCGTCAAGGATCCGGGCAAGGCGGCGCCGGCAAAGTAGCGGCAAATCGAATGCTCTCGAATTCCGAAGTTCTGGATACAAGCTTTCGTTCCGCGCTTGACCGCATGGCGGCCCACGGCCGCCTGGAGGCCTATACGGCGCCGATCGATACCAAGCTTGCAGTGGCGGGTGTGCTCAAAAAGCGCGACGGCGGCCCGGCGCTGATGTTCACCGCGGTTGATGGCTACGACGTTCCGGTCGTCGGCAACCTGTTGTGCTGCCAGCCCAATTGCGAGGCTGCGTTCGGCATCGATTTTCGCGGCATCCGCAATGCGATCGGCCGTGCGCTGGCTTCGCCGCTGCCGCCGGTCGTGGTCGAGAACGGCGCGGCCCAACAGCACGTTCATACCGGCACGATCGATCTCGCGCGCATGCTGCCGGTGCTTTTTCATACCGCCGAGGATGCCGGCCGCTTCATCACCGCCGGCGTCGTCATCGTCCGCGATCCCGAGACCGGAATTTACAACGCGTCCTATCATCGGCTGCAGCTCATCGGGGCGAACCGGACTGCCATCAAGCTCGATTACGGCCGCCACCTTCGGCTCGCCTATCGAGCGCGCGAAGCGGGTCGGCGCGCCGCTGCCCATCGTCGTCTGCATCGGCGCCGATCTGGCGCTGCAGTACACGGCGGCGACGATGGGCTCGCAAATGCCCGAACAAGCAGACGAGCTTGCCGCGGCCGGCGGCTTCTGCGGCCGGCCCTTGTCGGTGGTGAAAGCCGTCACCCAGGACCTCCTGGTGCCCGCCGACACCGAGATCGTGCTCGAAGGCCGTCTGCTACCCGATCAAACGATCGAGGAAGGCCCGTTCGGCGAATTCGTCGGCTACCTGTCGCCGGCAGGACGATGCGCCGATCTTCGAGGTTACCGCGGTGACCCACCGCGACCGGCCGCTTTATCAGGTCATCAACGGCTATAGCTTCGAAACGACCATGCTGCGCAAATACGTGCTCGAGGCGAGCCTGCTCAAGGTGCTGCAAGCCGCGGTGCCGATCGTCATCGATGCGGAAATGACCGCCGGCGGCCTGCATCGCTTCCATGCGATTTTGCAGGTGCGGAAATCGACGCCGCAACACGAAGGTCTGCAGCGCAACGCCATCCTCGCTGCGTTCGGTGCGCTCAAGGATCTCGACATGGTCATCGTGGTCGATGACGACATCGACATCCGCGATCCATACGACGTCGAATATGCGCTGGCGACGCGCATGGAGGCTTCGCGCGATCTCTTCATCATCCCGGATGCGCGCGGTCATGAATATATTCGAGTCGGCCAGAACGGCATCCGCGCCAAAGTCGGCATCGATGCAACGGTGCCGCTCGATGAGAGACCCCGTTTTCGGCGCTGCGCGTTCGTCGACGTCGATATCGACGCATCCAGCATTTCTTCCGATCCCGCCCTGCTCAGGGGATATTTCGGCCGGTGATCGGACGACATGGCAGGGGTCGCCATCATGCTGCTCAGCGATGCGGCGAAGTTCGTCAACGGCGAAATCGTCGAAGTCAATGGCGGCTTTTTCTTCGACTGATGCGTCTGGGCGGCCGAATGCCCGGCATCATGGCCGCTCCGCGGTAATCGTCAGGGGAGGGCGCGCGCTGTCGTCGGCCGGTCCATTGCGCGTCGTGACGATGCGGATCGAATTCTTCGAAATACTCACATCGCCAACCCACCGGTCTCCCAGGGCGACGCTGCGGATGTTCGTGAGATTGATGCGCTGATAACGCTTACCGTCATCGTCGAAGGCGCGCGCTGCGGCGATATCGAGAATGTGCAGCGTATAGAAGAACCCCGAGCCGCCGCCATTGTAGCGCGCGATCACGGCGATGAGCCCATTGGCCGTCGCGCCGACAAACTTGTAGGCGGTCTCTTCTCCGTCGTTGGCCTTTTGGCTGGCTTTGGTTTGAATGATCCAACCGTGGTCTTCTTTGATGTCGTCGGCATAAAGGTTGCTGCCGGTCGCCGCCTCGATGTCCACGGTGACCCAGATGCTGCCCGAGTCGGCGAGATCGCCGTCGCCCATATCGCGGAAAATCTCCGGCGGAATGGGCTTGCCGTGCAGCGTGAAGACGCGCCGCGCCTCCGCCACGAGAGACGTTTTGTGCGACGCGGCGCTTGCAATCGAAGCCACGCCGGAACAAGCTATGCAAACCGCGGCCAGCATGCACGCGGCCCGAGCCAATGATCCCTTCCGCATTGAAGTCTTTCCTCGCGGTGGCGGCGACACTGGCGTCACCGTCGGCCCTAATCTAACATTCGCTCCTGACTGCTCAACAAAGGCTGGCAGAACTTCCTATGGCTGGACGCCTCGCTGGAAAAGTAGCGCTGATCACCGGCGCCGGCTGCATCGGGCCGGGCTGGGGCAATGGCCGCGCCGCAGCGGTCCTGTTCGCGCGTGAGGGGGCCAAAGTGTTCGCGGTCGACAAGAATCCGGAGGCGATGACGGAAACGGTCGCGCGCGTCGGCAACGACGGCGAGATCGCGACGCATCTCTGCGACCTTACCGATGATGCGGAAGTGAGCGCGATGACGGACGCCTGCTGCAAGGCTTTCGGCCGCATCGACATCCTGGTCAACAATGTCGGCGGCTCGGCTGCCGGCGGCGCCGCCGAAATCTCGGAAGAAAGCTTCGACAGCCAGATCGAATACAATCTCAAAAGCGTGTTCCTCGCTTGCCGGCACGTGATCCCGGTCATGATCGAGCAAGGCGGCGGCGCCATTGTGAATACGGCGTCCTCGTCGGGCACGCGCTATACCGGCGCGCCGCAGATCGGCTATGCCTCGGCCAAAGCCGCCGTCATTCAATTTTCGCGGGTGACCGCGGTGCAGTACGCCGGCAAGGGCATCCGCGTGAATACGGTGGTGCCGGGCCAGATGCACACACCGATGGTCGAGGCGCGCCTCGCCAAGCAGCGTACCGGCGGAGACATCGAGGCGTTGCTCAAAGCCCGCGTCGCCCGTATCCCACTTGGCTTCATGGGGGATGGGCGCGACACCGCCAACGCCGTGCTGTTTCTCGCCTCCGATGAAGCGCGCTTCGTCACTGGCACCGAAATCGTGGTCGATGGCGGTATGACCGCGCGCTGCGACTGATAATTTGAATAGAGTGCACCAATGAACGACCGCGCCGACGACGTTACGCCGACCATACCGCCACCGGACCCGAATCCGAAGAAGCCGCGCCTCGTGCTGCCGCCGCTCGCCTGCGATTCGCATTTCCATGTGTTCGGGCCGCATCGGATTTTCCCATACGCGCCCGAACGCACATTCATGCCGGCGGACGCCCCCAAGGAGGAACTCTTCCGCCTGCACGCGTTCCTCGGCTTTGAACGCGGCGTCTTTGTCCAATCCGGGTGTCACGGCAACGATCATAGGGCCCTCGTCGATCTGCTCGCCGCCGGCCAGGGTCGCTATCGCGGTGTCGCGTTGCTCAAGCCGTCGACTAGGCCGGAGGAGGTCGAGCGGCTCGACGCCGCCGGCGTCCGCGGCGTGCGGCTGCACTTTTATTTCGCGCAGGGCGGCCAGCCGGCGTCGCGCGAGGATATGCGCCGGGTCATCGAAATGGTGGAGCCGTACGGCTGGCATATCGCCTTCCACGTCGGCGGCGACGGCATATTGGAGCAATATGAATTCATCACCTCGATCGATGCGGCGATCGTGATCGACCACATTGCGCGGGTGAATGTCGCCGAAGGGATGAAAGGCAAGGCATTCACGGTGCTGCGCCGTTTGCTCGACCGCGGCAATGTCTGGGTCAAGCTCAGCGGCGCCGACCGTATCACGAAGCAGCCGTATCCTTACGCCGACGCCGTGCCGTTTGCGCGCGACCTCGCCGCCCACGCCCCGGAGCGCGTCGTCTGGGGCACCGACTGGCCGCACCCCAACCACAAAGCCGTGCCCAATGACGGCGAATTGGTCGATCTCATCGCCGAGATCGCGCCCGATGCGCGAACGCGCCAGCTCATGCTGGTCGACAACCCCACGAGGCTGTTCGGATTTTGAGCTGCGCCACCTGAAAAAAACTTCCGCCTATTCAACTCCCCCGCTCGCCGCCGTGATCCCGCGCCATTCTTGATTTCGCTTGAGAGCAACTCCTGGAGATAGGCGGGCGTGCGCCGGCCGGGCGGCGCCGCCGCCGGCGGCTTGCGAGCTTTGGCAAAGTGCACCATGAAGGCGACCACTGGATTTCGGAAAGGGAACATGGCCAAGCGCTATCAAGTGATTGTCGTCGGCGGCGGCCCGGTGGGCGTCGGGCTTGCCGTCGATCTCGGGCGACGCGGCATCTCATGCACCCTGGTGGAACGCCGCCGCACGCTGCACCAGATTCCCAAAGGCCAGAACTTGACGCCGCGCACGCTCGAGCACTTCTATTTTTGGGGCATCGCCGAGGAGCTGCGCAGCGCGCGCATCATGCCGGCGGGTTATTCGGCCGGCGGCGTGACCGCCTACAAAAGCCTCACGAGTGACTATTGGGTCGCGCTCTCAGGCCGCGAGATCCTCGGCAAGTATTACTTTCAAGGCAATGACCGGCTGCCGCAATATCTGCTGGAAACAGTACTGCGAAAAGACTCGAGACTTTTCCTTGCGCCGAGGGCCGGTTTGGCTGGGCGGCAAAAGCGATCGAGCAGGACGCCGGCGGCGTGCGTGTCACGATCGCCGAGGAAGACGGGCCAGGCCACGAAATCCTGGAAGCCGACTATGTGGTCGGCTGCGACGGCGGTCATTCCATTGTCCGCGATCAGATCGGCATCGCGCGCAGCGGCACCGACTTCGAGCAGCTCATGGTGCTGGCGGTATTCCGGTCACGCGAGCTGCACGAGAGGCTCAAGCGTTTTCCGGAGCGCTCGACGTTCCGCGTCTTGCACCCCGACCTGAAAGGCTATTGGCAGTTCTTCGGCCGGATCGACGTGGGCGAGGGCTGGTTCTTTCATGCGCCGGTGCCGGCAAATACGACGAAGGATAATTTCGATTTTCACGGCCTTATTCAGAAAGTGGCCGGCTTTGATTTCGCCGCCGATTTCGACTACGTCGGATTTTGGGACATGCGCATCGCGGTCGCCGAGAAATATCAGGCCGGCCGCGGCTTCATCGCCGGCGATGCCGCCCATAGCCATCCGCCCTATGGCGGATTCGGTCTCAACAACGGGCTGGAGGACGCCATCAATCTCGGCTGGAAGCTCGCTGCCAAGCTCGAAGGCTGGGGCGGCGACGCGCTGCTCCATTCTTACAGCGAGGAGCGCCGCGCCATTTTCAAGGAAACCGCCGAGGTCTTCATCGCCGGCCGCATCGACGATGACGCCGAGTTGCTGGCCCGCTATAGCCCGGAGCGCGACTCTGCGGAGTTCGAGCGCGCTTGGAAGACGATCGATGATTCGATCAGCGCCCGTATTATGACCTATGAACCGAACTACGAAGGCTCGCCGATTGTCATGGGGCCGCCAAACGCTGTGAGCAGTGCGCACGGCGAGCATATGTTCAAGGCGCGGGCCGGGCATCACTTGGCGCCGCAGCCGCTCTCCAGCGCCCGCAATGTGTTCGAGGAGCTCGGTGAGGGCTTCACGCTGCTGGCGTTCGATGCGGAAGATGAAGCGGTCGCTGCCTTCAGGCACGCCGCGGCGTCTGGCAATGTCCCGCTGAAGATCATCCGCGACACCTATAGCGGCGGCCGCGAGCAGTATGAGCAGCGGCTGATCCTTGTTCGTCCCGATCAATATGTGGCCTGGACGGGCGACCGGACGCCGGCCGACGTGGGCCGGATTATCGGCAAGGCCGTCGGCCGCGGTTGACGGATCATTGAGTTCCGATGGCCTGCAGGAACCGGTGCAGCAATTCCGGCGGCGAATCGATCGCTTTTCTGACGGCACCCTCGATCGCCTGGTAGCCGGCAGGGCTGATGTCGATGCGGCGTTTCTTGGCGTCGGCGAGGAAGTCGGGGTCTTTCATCGTGTCGTCAAAGCCCCGCCGAAGCGCCGTAACGATCGTGTCGTTGACACCCGGCGGCGCCATGACCGAATAGCCGACAGCGGTGGTAACGAGCGACATGAATTCGATGAGCTTTCGATCGGCGTCATTTTTGGCGAGATCGGAGAGCAGAGGAACGCTCTCGATGACCGGCAATTTTGCGAGAGCGATCTGCACCAGAAACCGCACTTTGCCCTGGGTCAGCCAATCGGGGTGGTTGCCGGTAAAATTGCCCCAGGTTGCCGACAGAACGTCTACCTCGCCGCGCTCGAGGGCGAGCATGATGTCGGCGGAGCCCTTGTAGCCGGCCACGATCTTGATCCTGGCGCCAAACACGCTGTTGATGACGGCCGGATCGATAAACGTCTCCGAGCCTTTTCCCGTCGTTCCAGCGACGCTGGCGGCTGTGGTCAGGTCTTCGAAACGCTTGATCTTCGAGGTGTCCCAGACGGCCAACACCCGCGTGATATTGGCCATCTGCCCGAGCCACGTGAACTTCGAGGAATCGTAAAGGACCGAGGAGCCGCCGGTGTATTGCGCGAGAATGATCGGGGCGAGCGGAATGCTGATGACGCTGCCGTCGCGCGGCGCAATGGAATAAAGATAATTGGCGCCGATGACGCCGCCCGCGCCAGCCATATATTCCGGCACGACAACCGGCTTTCCCGGCAAGTGGCGGCCGTAATATTGCGCGAGCAGCAGTGCATAGAGGCCATAGCCGCCGCCCGGCCCGGTCGGAACGATGAGCCTGATGATCTTGCCACGGAATAATTCGGCCGTCGCGACCGAGGATTGAGCTGCGGCAAGATGCGACGCTGTACAGCAGGCGGCGACGGTAAGGAACCGAAGCAGCCAGCGCGGCATCGCAATTCTCACGGTTGGCGACCTGCGAAATTTCGCGCAGCAACGCATGTTTTGAAGCGGACTCAATGCCCTGCAACTTCGTTATGCGCGTCTAGAAACTTGGCCAGCGCGGCATTGAACGCCGAAGGATTGTCGAGGTTGCTCAGGTGCCCGGCGTTCGCGATCACTTCCAAAGACGCACCAGCGATATTGCGGGCAAGATATTCCGCCGCCGGCAGCGGCGCATCGGTGTCGTTCGCGCCGACAAGGACGAGCGTCGGCACTTTGACGGCCGACAACAGCGGTGTGAAATCGCCGAGCAAGGCCGATTGCATGGTTTGCACGTAGGTCTTCGGCGCGACTTGGGCGATCGCGTTGGCGAGTTCGTCCTGGACGTCGAGCGATGTCGTCATCATCAGATGTTCCGCCGCGTACTGTGTCCCGAATTCCTGCATGGAGATGTAGGCGATCGCCTCGCGGGTCGCCGTCACGAGATCGGAATTGCCGTCCGCCGGCTTTGCAGCGCTATCCGCCAGCACCAGCGCGCGCACCATGGCCGGCCACCTTCTGTTGAAGCTGAGTGCGATTGCGCCACCCATGCCGATGCCGACGAGGGTGCACGCCGTCGCGTCCAGATGACTCAGGACGGAGTGCAAATCCTGTGCCGCTGCGGCGACGCTCGCCTCGCCATTTGCCGATGATTGGCCGTGGCCGCGGCAGTCGATGGCGATCAGCATGTATCTGCTTTGCAGCAATTCGATCTGTTGGCGCCACATATGGGCGCTCGCGCCAAGGCTATGGATGAGCGCCACCGCGGGTCCGGAACCCTGTCTTTCGAAGTGAATGGTTTCCCCGTCTGCAGCAAGCATCGGCATGCCAATTCTCCGTCAATGGCGCTGCGGCGTCGCGCCGATGCAAACGCATCTCCGCTCGATCAGTCCCAGGCATTGAGCGCGGTGACCTCGCGCCCGGCAATTCGCCCGGTGACGAAGCACTCGGAGATATTGCCACCGGCAAGATAGAGATGACCGAACGAGCTTCCGAGCTCTCCCGCTGCATAGAGCCGCGGTATCGGGCTGTCGTTGACGTCGACGATCTGCTGGCGCGCATTATGGACGGGGCCGCCCTGAGTGTTGGACACCACGGGCCAGACTTTGCCGGTATAGAACGGCGGATGCGCAATCGGCATCATGGTTCCACCCGGCCGGCCAAAGTCTTCGTCCTTCTTACGCGCACACATCGCGTTCCAGCGCGCCACTGTGTCCTTGAGGAGGGCGAGTTCGCAGCCGATCGTATCCGCAAGCTCATCGAGCGAGGCCGCCTTCTTGAGGATGCCGAGCTCGACTTCCTTGAGATTGTCGCGGCTCCAACTGAAATGCACTGTTCTATCGTTGTAGGTCGGATTGCCCAGCGGATAGCGGCGCCGGCCGGCCTCGTCGACGATGAGATGCGCCGGAATTCGCGGAAAGCTTTGCGTCACTGAATCAAAATATTCCAGGTGCCGTGCGCCCTGATCCTGCACATAGGGCGGCAGCTCGTTCATGAAGCGCCGTCCTGTCTTATCGACAAGAATCCAAGCGGTCTGCACGACGGCGAGCTGCTCTTTCCCGGGAATCCAGTCCGGGAAACGCTTCATGCGAATGGCGAACGGGTAGTCCGGGTCGGAGTGACGGAAGCCGTAAGAGCCGTGGAAGTGCCACATGTGCCAAAGCTGGGCGCCGAGCTGCTGCGCCATACGGATGCCGTCGCCGGTGTTGGCCTTGCTGGCCGCGCCCAAGACCGGTGTCATCTGCCAGTATTGCCGTTTCATTTCCTCATTGGCCTCGAACCCTCCGCAAGACAGCACGACGCCTTTTCGCGCCTTGATGCGGCGCTCGCCGTCCGCGCCGGCGATAGCCAGCCCGATGACACTGCGGCCCGCGTCCGTGACCACGGACTTGGCCGTTGTCGAGAGCCGGACTTCGATCGGCAGCCGCGCCACATTGTCCTGAAGAATCTTGAAGACCATCGGGCCGCCCGGCCGGCCGCGCACGTTCGGATAGGTCTGGCTAGCGTCGAAGTTCGGAATGGCTTCGACCTGGGTGTAGTAGAAAGCGTCGACGCCAGGCAGCGGATAATTGCCGCCGCGCTCGCGCACGAAAATCTCGGCGTTGCAGATGCTGGCGAGGTCGCGAAAATAGGCCTCGACTTCGCTCATGCCCTGGGTGAACGCCTGCAGCACGTCTTCGCCCGTGCGGCCCGCATTGGTCGCCCGCAGGTATTCAAGAGCCTTGGCCGGTTCGCGAGTGGAACAGATCGCGCCATGCGAGCAGATGGATATGCCGCCCGGATCGGGCATTTTATCAATCAGCAGGACCCGCGCGCCGGCGCGCGCGGCTTCGATTGCGGTTACGCCGCCGGCAAATCCATAACCGACGACAATGACGTCGAATGTCTCGTCGAATTCCAGTTCAGCATTTCCAGAAGCAGTCGCCATATCTCCCCCGGTTCACACCTTCGGCCTGCACCCGCGCAACGCTCAGTCGATAGTGTCCACTGGCCGCGTCGCGAGCAAGCCGTCGAATAAGCCGGCTGCCATGCGCGTGATGCGACTACGCCGGATAAAGAGAGCTGCACCGTTAGCGGTGGACCGCGGCGTCAGCACTGCACCTTGCCGCAGCTCGACACCGCATCGAGGATGGCCTGCAACGCGTGGCGGCCCGGGTAGCCAAGGATGGCGACATCGCCGACGATAAAGGAGGGCGTAGCCGCAAGGCCGAGTGCGTCGCCGAGGCGGACATGGGCCTTCATGGTCTGCGTGGTTGCATCACTATCGCCGAGCGCGGCCAATTTTTTCTCGTCGAAGCCAAGGCCGCCCGCGACCTCCAGCGCGCGTTCGCCGTCGGTGACGCCGCGCTGCGCATAAATTTTGCGGTGAAAGGCGTAGAATTGCTGTGGCGTGCCAAGCTTCGCCACGGCGAGTTCGACGCGGCCTGCCGCAATCGACGGAATACCGAGCACGGGGAAGGGGACGAGAATAAGCCTGAACTGCGCGTCGACATCGACCAGGTCGGCGATGTCGGCCGAGGCGATGCGGCAGAACGGGCAGTTGAGATCGTAGAATTCGACCAGCGCCGTTGTGCCGCTCGGATTGCCGACCGTGACGACGCCTGGCAGTCGTTCGATCGGCCCCGGCAGTTTGACCGTGTGATTGGGCAGCCGCTGGCCGTCGTCACCGGTGAGCGGATATTCTGCGACGGTCTGCATTGACCGGTCGTGCTGCTGTGCGGCGGCTTGGCCGGCGCAGACGAGCGCGAGGGCGAACGGGAATGCATAAAGTGCTTTGTTGATCACTGGTGCCTTTCTTCGCCCTCGCTGTGCTTCGCGATGGAGGTTGAAAACATTTATTGCGCCACCAAGCCCTCGGCGACGGTTTCGACATTGAACGCGGCGGCAAACAGGGCGCGGGTATAGTCGCTCTTCGGATTGCGAAAAAGCTCGGCGGCATCGCCGGCTTCGACGACTTTGCCGTAGCGCATTACCACGAGGCGGCTCGACAGCGCGGCGACGACGCGCAGGTCATGGGAGATGAAGAGATATGTGAGATTGCGCCGCCTCTGCAGCTCGCGCAGCAGGTCGACCATCTGTGACTGGATCAGCATGTCGAGAGCGCTGGTCGGCTCGTCGAGCACGACGAAGGTCGGCTCGAGCACGATCGCCCGCGCCACGGCGATGCGCTGGCGCTGGCCGCCGGAGAATTCATGCGGGAAGCGAAAGCGGGAAGCGGGATCGAGACCGACATCGCCGAGCGCACGGATTACGCACTCGTCGCGGCCGCCTTCCGGCATGGCCGGATGGTGCACATTCAGTCCCTCTTTGATGATCTCGGCCACCGACAGGCGCGGCGACAGCGAACCGTAGGGATCCTGGAACACGATCTGCATGTCGCGGCGGAACGGGCGCATCTGCTTGAAGCGCAGGCCCTGGAGCGCGTTGCCCATGAACACGATCGGGCCGTCGGAGGAGATGAGACGGAGAATGGCGAGCCCGAGCGTCGTCTTGCCGGAGCCGGATTCACCGACCACACCGAGCGTTTCGCCCTTGCGCAATTCGATGCTGACGCCGTCGACCGCCTTGATGTGGCCGACGACTTTGCGCATGAAGCCGCGCTTGATCGGAAACCAGACTTTCAGATCGGTCGCCGCCAACATCATCGGCGCGTTTGGTTGGGGCGGCGCCGGGTCCGGCTTCGGCTCGGCGGCAAGGAGCGCGCGCGTATAGGGATGCTCCGCCGCTGTGAAGACGCGCTCGACCTCGCCATGTTCGACGATCTTGCCTTCTTTCATCACGCATATCCGGTCGGCAATCTTGCGCACGATGCCGAGGTCGTGGGTGATGAAGAGGAGTGACATGCCGAGCCGGCCTTGGATTTCCTTCAACAGAGCGATGATCTGGGCCTGCACCGTGACGTCGAGCGCGGTGGTCGGCTCGTCGGCGATGAGAAGATCGGGCTCGTTGGCTAGCGCCATGGCGATCATGACGCGCTGCCGCTGGCCGCCGGAGAGCTGATGCGGATAGCTCGCGAGCCGGCTTTCCGGGTCGGGAATGCCGACCTGCATCAGCACCTCGACGGTTCGCGCGCGTGCCGCCGCGCCGGTGAGGCCGCGATGCAGCAGCAGAATTTCGCCGATCTGTTTTTCGATGGTGTGCAGCGGGTTGAGCGATGTCATCGGCTCCTGGAACACGATGGTGATGTCGTCGCCGCGAACGCGCCGCATGTCGCGCTCGGACATCTGCAAGAAGTCCTGCCCCTTGAAGATGACCGCGCCCGAAGGATGCGACGCCGCGGGGTAGGGCAGCAGCTTGAGGATCGACAGCGCCGTCACCGACTTCCCCGAGCCGGATTCGCCGACCAGCGCCACGGTCTCGCCCTTGCCGATGTCGAACGAGACGCGGTCGACGGCGAGCGTCTCGCGCCCGCCGGAACGGAAGGCGACGGAGAGGTCGCGGACGGAGAGGAGGGGCTCGGTCATGGTCTTGCGGTCAACTCCGAGAGTGGAAGCCATTGCAGCTCGGTTTTGACCTTCCTACCGAGCCTTTCATCGCCGGTCAGAAAGAAATCGCAGGTACAGAGCTTCGCCGTTGCCAAGTGGATCGCGTCCATCAATTTGACCTTCAGCCCCGCCTGCAATTCGGCAGCGGAACTAAGAAGTCTCGCGATCAATCGGCACAACTCGGATGATGCTGTCCGGCGCCAATACTTGCTGGTATTTTTCGATCAGATCGTCCGCTCCCAAAGAGATTGGCTTGACGAGAACCTCGGCGAGCGTCAGTTCGGAGGTGAAGGCATGGACAGCGCGCTCATCGATAGCCTCGAACAATCCACGAAGGACGTCAGACCACGGATTCCCTAGCTCGATGGCGAAAATGATGATGTTCGTGTCGAGATAAATTCGATTGCCGGTCAGGCCGCTCAGCATCAACGGTCTTCTCGCAACGATCGAACGTGGTTCACGACAGCATCGGCGTCGCCGTGTATATTGCGGCCACTTCCGACGAGACCTGCTACTGGTCGGTTGCTCGGTCCGCTGACATCTGGATCGAGCTCGACATGAACCCAACCATGTTTCGGCAAGCCTGACTGAAGATCAGCCGGCAATTTGTCGATGGGATAGAATTTTCTGACGATTTTGTTCATGATTTCAGTTCCACGTCGTCGATATCCGCGTCGGATAGCACATTCTCACGTAAACGTCTTCCTCGGGTCGAACGCGTCGCGCACGGCTTCGCCGATGAAGATCAACAGCGAGAGCATCAGCGCCACCGTGCAGAAACCGGTGAGGCCGAGCCACGGCGCCTGCACGTTGGCCTTGGCTTGGGACAGTAGTTCGCCGAGCGAGGGCGAGCCGGGCGGCAGGCCGAAACCGAGGAAGTCGAGCGCGGTCAGCGTCATCACCGATGACGACATGATGAAGGGCAGGAACGTCATCGTCGCCACCATGGCGTTCGGCAACAGGTGGCGGAACATGATGACGGCATTCGACACGCCGAGTGCCCGCGCCGCCATGATATATTCGAAATTGCGGCCGCGCAGGAACTCGGCGCGCACCAGGCCGACGAGGCGCACCCAGGAGAACAGCAGCAGAATGCCGAGCAGCACGAAGAAGCCGGGCACCAGTACCGACGAGATGATGAGCAGCAGATAAAGCTCCGGCACCGACGTCCAGATCTCGATGAAGCGCTGAAACAACAGATCGGTCCAGCCGCCGAAATAGCCCTGCACGGCGCCCGCTGCGACGCCGATGACCGAAGAAACGATCGTTAGGATCAGGCCGAACAGCACCGAGACGCGGAAGCCGTAAATGAGCCGCGCCAGCACGTCGCGGCCCTGATCATCGGTGCCGAGCCAGTTGTACTCGAGATCGCCGCAACTCTCGAGGTGCTTGCGCTCGACCACCGGCTTGCATTGCGCTTCGGTAAGCAACCAGGTTGGCGGCGAGGGCGCCGGGGTCGGCAGATCGAGATTATGGGTATCGTAGGAATAGCGAATCGGCGGCCAGACGATGCTGCCGCCCTTTTCGGCAATAAGCTTCTGCACATAGGGATCGCGATAATCGGCAGCGGTCTCGAAATCGCCGCCGAATGCCGTCTCCGGGTAAGTAAAGAAAACCGGAAAGTAGGATTTGCCGTCGTAGCTCAGATAAAGCGGCTTGTCGCTGGCGATGAACTCGGCGAACAGCGACAGCACGAACAGAACGAGAAATATCCACAGCGACCAGTAACCGCGCCGATTGGTCTTGAAATTCTGCCAGCGCCGTTTGTTGATCGGCGACAGCGCCAGCCGCCGTGGCGACGGCGCGAGGCCGAGCGGACCGGTGGGCTCGACGTCCGGCATAAACCTCGGCGCCGCAACCGGGTCGCCGCGGCCGGTTCCGACGATCGTTTGAGCGCTGGTCTTGTCGTCCACCTCACACCTCGCGCGTCTCGAAATCGATGCGAGGATCGATCCAGGTGTAGGTGAGGTCGGAAATCAGATTAACGACGAGGCCGACGAGAGCGAAAATATAGAGATTGGCGAACACGACCGGATAGTCGCGGTTGAGCACGCTCTCGAAGCTGAGAAGGCCGAGGCCGTCGAGCGAGAAGATGGTCTCGATCAACAGCGAGCCGGCAAAGAAGGCGCTGACGAATGCGCCCGGAAAGCCGGCGATGACGAGCAGCATGGCGTTGCGAAAAATATGGCCGTACAGCACCTGCCGCTCGGAACAGCCCTTGGCGCGCGCGGTGAGCACGTATTGCTTGCGCAATTCCTCGAGGAACGAGTTTTTGGTGAGCAGCGTCATGGTGGCGAAAGCGGCGAGGCCCATGGAGACGATCGGCAAGGTCAGATGCCAGAAATAATCGAGAATCTTCTCCCACCATGGAAACTGCGACCAGCCGTCGGAGGTGAGGCCGCGCAACGGAAAAATCTGAAAGAACGAGCCGCCGGCGAACAGGATGATGAGCAGGATCGCAAACAGGAATCCGGGAATCGCATAGCCGACGATGATGATGCCGGAGGTCCACACATCGAACTGCGAGCCATCGCGCACCGCCTTGCGGATGCCGAGCGGGATCGAGATCAGATAGCTCAGAAGCGTCATCCAGATGCCGAGCGAGATCGAGACCGGCAGTTTTTCCTTGATGAGCTGCAGCACGCTGACGTCGCGGAAATAGCTATTGCCGAAATCGAAGCGCAGATAGTTCCACAGCATGAGGAAAAAACGCTCATAGGCCGGCTTGTCGAAGCCGAATTGCTTTTCGAGGCTTTTGATGAATTCGGGATCGAGCCCCTGCGCGCCGCGATATTTCGCGCTGGTGTCGAGCTGCCCGCCGCCCTGCAAGGCGCCGCGGCCGCCAAAATCGCCGCCGGGCGAGCCCGAGATGCGCGAGGTCGCGCCGGTATCGGTGCCGGAGAGCTGCGCGATGATGCGTTCGACCGGGCCGCCCGGCGCGAACTGCACCACGACGAACGACACCAGCATGATCCCGAAGATCGTGGGGATCATGAAGAGGATGCGACGGAGGATGTATGCGGTCATCTTGTTGTTCTTTACCCTGGGACCGTCGTCCTGAGGCGCTCGGCGCCATAGTAGGCGCAGCATGTGTATACTTGGCTGCGGTGCGCCGAGCCTCGAAGGGCGTCGGCCCGAACGCCTGGGCCGTTCATCCTTCGAGGCTCACTTCGCTCGCACCTCAGGATGAGGGGAAACGTAGCATTCTCCATCCTATCCTGCCCGCTGCATTTTCGCTGCCTTGCCGGGGTCGGACCACCAGGTATCCGGGATGCCGCGGAAATAGCGCGGTTGTTTTGCCGGGCGGCCGAAGACGTCCCAATAGGCGATCCAGTGCGATGCCTTGTACCATTGCGGGATCCAGTAGCGGCCGGCACGGATCACGCGGTCGAGCGCGCGGCAGGCGGTCACCAGAGCGGGCCGCGTATCGGCGGCGATGATGGCGTCGATCAGTCTGTCGATTGCCGGATGGGCGATGCCGGCGAGATTGTTGGAGCCCTTCAGCGCCGCGGCCTGCGAAGAAAAAAATGAGCGCAGCGAATCGCCCGGCGTGGCGGAAAAGCTGAACCGGTCGATGGTGATGTCGAAATCGAAGGCATCGCGCCGCGCGCGGTATTGCACGGGATCAACCACCCGCAAGGTGGCGTCGATGCCGAGGATCGCCAGTTTTTTGATGAACGGCATGTGATGCGGCTCGAACGCCGCTTCGTCGATCAGAAATTCTATCGCGACGGGCTCGCCGTTCGGCAGTACGCGCATGCGGTTCTTGATGACGCAGCCGGCATCCTGGAGAAGCTGCGAGGCCTTGCGCAACAGCGCGCGGTCCTGGCCGGAGCCGTCCGAGACCGGGGGCACGTAGGCTTCGCCGAACACCTCGTCGGGAAGTTGGCCGCGAAACGGTTCGAGCAGCGCGAGTTCTTCCGCGCTCGGCTTGCCTTGCGCCATCATGTCCGAGTTCTGGAACACCGAGACGGTGCGCGAATAGGCGCCCCACATGATGGTCTTGTTGGTCCATTCAAAGTCGAAGGCGTCGCACAGCGCCTCGCGCAGCCGCGGATCGGCGAATTTCTGCCGGCGCGTGTTGATGAACCAGCCCTGCGCGCCCGAAGGCGTGTCGTCCGGTATCGTGTCGGTCTTGACGCGGCCATCTTTGATGGCGGGGAAGTCGTAGCGCGTCTTCCAGATGCGCGAGGTGAACTCTTCGCGGAACAAGTAGCTCGCGGCGGTAAAGCCCTCAAACGCGACGTCGCGGTCGCGATAATATTCGAAGCGCACGGTGTCGAAATTGCTCTGGCCGCGTCCGACCGGCAGCTCCGCGCCCCACCAATCCTTGACGCGCTGATATTCGATGGAACGGCCAGGCTCGAAGCGGCCGACCTTGTAGGGTCCCGATCCGAGCGGCACGTCGAGGGTCGATTCATCGAACGGCTTTGTCGCGTAATAGGCGCGCGAAAAAATCGGCAGCCCGGCAACGAACAGGGGCACGTCGCGCGCGCGCTTCGGCGCGAAGGTCACGGTGACAGTCGCGTCGTCGTCCGCCTTGGCGCCGCTGCAATCGCGCAGCGACTGGGTGATGATCGGATGGCCTTTGTCTTTGAGAATATTGAGCGAGAAGGCGACGTCGTGCGCGGTGAGCCGTGAACCGTCGTGGAATTTGGCCTCCGGCCGGATGAAGAAGCGATAGGTGAGGCCGTCGGCCGAGCGCCGCACCTTGGCGGCGGCGAGCCCGTACATGGCATCCGGCTCGTCGCCCGAGCGCAGCATCAGCGCCGCGAAGGTGAGCTCCATGCCCTGTGCGGCATCGCCTTTGAGAATGTAGCTGTTGAGCGAATTGAAAGTGAGGAAGTTCTGATTGAATTGCCGGTCCGGCCCGATCTGTGAAAACGTTCCGCCCTTCGGCGCATTGGGATCGACGTAGTTGAAGTGATGGAAGTCCGGCGGGTAGGCAAGATCGCCGAACGCGGACAGGCCGTGGGATTCGATGTCGTCGTCGGCGTGTGCTCTGAAGCCAGCCATTCCTGCCGCTGACGCGGCCGCAAGCGCAAGGATGCGCCGACGCGTGGCAAAAATCACGAGTGCGTTCCCGCTTTCGCCGCTTTTGCGGCATCCCACCACCACACCGTCGGGAAAGCCGACGTGCCGTATTTCGGCAGCGGATCGGGATGGCCGAAGCGGTCCCAGCGGGCGCTGCGCACCTTGCCGTAGGTCCATTGCGGTACGACGTAATTATTCCACAACAGGACGCGGTCGAGCGCCTTGGTGGCAGCAACAAGATCGGCACGGTTCTTGGCGAAGATGACCTGGTCGATCATGGCGTCGACCGCCGGATTCTTGATGCCGATGAGATTGAATGAGCCGGGCTGATCGGCGGCCTGCGAACCCCAGAAGCCGCGCTGCTCGTTGCCGGGCGACAGCGATTCGCCCCAGGAGAAGGTGATGACGTCGAAGTCCCAGCTGCGCAGCCGGTTCTCGTACTGCGCATCATCGACGGTGCGCACCGACACGCCGATGCCGAGCCGGTCGAGGGAAGGCTTGTAGAACAGAAAGACGCGCTCGAAGCTCGGATCGTCGGCAAGGAATTCGACCGTGAAGGGTTCGCCGGTCTTGCTGTTGACAAGTTGCTCGTTGCGCACCTCGTAGCCCGCTTCTCGCAGCAATCGCACCGCCTGGCGCAGGTTGGCGCGCACCGCCTCGGCATTGCCGCCGACCGGATTGCTATAAGCGGTCGTGAAAACCTCGGCGGGCACCTTGTCGCGCACCGTTTGCAGGATTTCGAGCTCGCGGCCGGTCGGCAGTCCGGTGGCGGCGAGCTCGGTGCCTTCGAAGTAGCTGGTGACGCGTTTGTATTGCCCGAAGAAAATCTGCTTGTTCATCTCCTCGAAGTCGAACGCGTAATTGAAGGCGAGTCGCACGCGCGGATCCTGGAATTTCTGCCGCCGGATGTTGAAGGCGAAGGCCTGCATCCCGCCGGAATTGTTGATGGGAAACTCCTCGAGAACGACGCGCTTCTCCTTGACCGCAGGGAAGTTGTAGGCGGTGGCCCAGTTCTTGGCGCTGTTCTCGGTTCGCCAATCGACTGCATCGCCCTTGAGCGCCTCCAGCGCGACCGTCGTGTCGCGGAAATATTCAAACCGCAGCTCGTCGAAATTGTCGCGTCCGACATTGACGGGAAGCGACGCGCCCCAATAGTCCTTGACCCGCTCGTAGACGATCTCGCGGCCCGCCGAGAACTCCTTGATGCGGTAGGCGCCGTTGCCGAGCGGCGGCTCGAGCGTGGTCGAGCCGATGTCGCGCTTCTTGCCGTCCTTGTCGGTGCCCTCCCACCATGCCTTCGGCAGAATGTTGAGCTGGCCGACGATCTGCGGCAGCTCGCGGTTGCCGGGTCCGTCGAAGGTGAAAGTGATCTCGCGCTCGGCGGTCATCTCGACCTTGACGACATGGCGATAGTAGGCGGCAAGCTGCGGACTGAGCTTCTTGAACGCGTTGAAGGAAAAGATCACGTCGTCGGCCGTGACCGGTTTGCCGTCATGCCATTTCGCTTCCGGCCGCAGCCGGTAGGCCGCGGAGGAGAAATCCTCCGGATAGCTCACGGCCTCGGCGAGCAGTCCATATTCGGTTGAGACCTCGTCGAGCGCGGGAACCAGCAATGTGTCGTAGATCAGGTTGATCGAGGCGACGAGCGATCCTTTGACGCCGGCGACCACCATGTTGAAATTGTCGAAAGTGCCGACCGCGATTTGCCGCGCGGCGCCGCCCTTCGGCGCATTGGCGTTGACATAGTCGAAATTCTTGAAGCCGGAGGGATATTTCAAGTCGCCGAACAGCGACACGCCATGACGCCACTGTTTGTCTTGCGCCAACGCGGCATTGATCCAATGGGGCAATGGCAGCCGCCGGGCGGCGAGTGCAAACAGGGCCGACTTGAACAGGGATCGACGGTTCACCTGGGGGCTCCATGGGTAGAGTGGGCAAAATCGCTCACCGCTTCGCCTCCGCGCGGCCAGAGTGTGGGCGCGCTGTCTTCCCCACGCGCCGCAGCCTGTCCGCCCACGCCGTAGCCGCCCCACGGACTGCGAATGCCGCTGATTATGTGCTTTTCAATTGCGGCGCCAGCGTGCCGCGGCACATCGCGATGAAATAGACTTCACATCCCCGTGCGAGCCGCAGCCGGAACGAGGACTGCCGCTGCAGCCTATTGCGGCTTTGGCGCCGACCCTTGGCCGCTTGATTGCGCCGGCGGTTTGGCGGCCGGCGGGACTCGCTGCACCCCCGGCGGGCGGCGTTGCGGCCGCACCGGCCGGCGGCTTCGCCGCGGCGCCGTCGTTTTGCGCCGCCTTCGGCAACGGCAGCGGTGCGTCGGAGTTCGAATTGAGGTAGGCGATGACGTCGGCGCGCTGTTTCTCGCTCGGCAGGCCGGCGAAAGTCATCGCCGTGCCGGGAACGTCGCCGCGCGGGTCGGTGAGCCAGGTGTTCAGCGCGTCGAACGTCCACGTGCCGCCCTTCGCCTTCAACGCGGCCGAATAGTTGAAGCCTGCCTCGGACGCGACCTTGCGGCCGACGACGCCGTAAAGATCGGGGCCGACCTTGTTGCCTTGGCCTTTGCCGAAGTTGTGGCAGGTCAGGCACACCTTCGCAGTCTGGGTGCCGTGCTCGACCGAAGCTGATGCGAGCAGATTTTCGATCGGCACCGCCGCCGGAGCGGCTGGCGCGCCCTTTCCCGGCTGTTCCTCCGTCACGGCGATCTCGTAGCCGGGCTTCGCCGGCGCCGGCGGCGTGAAGATCGCGCCCGAGGCGATATGCACCGCAAGCAGGAGGAGACACGTTCCCAGCAGCGCGCCGAGAATCTTGTTGAGTTCGAAGGAATTCATCGCTGAATGGCTCCGCAGCGGGAGAGGTGAGGGCGGCGCCCAAATAGCCGGTTTGCCGCGCGTCTTGCAACCCGTATAAGCAGGCGGACCGCGCAGCGATGGCCGATATCCTGATCCTCATCCCCGCCCGTATGGCCTCGATCCAGGCTGCCGGGCAAGCCGCTTGCCGATATCGCCGGAACGCCAATGATCGTGCATGTGCTGCGTTGCGCGCAGGCTGCCGCGATCGGACCTGTCGTGGTGGCGACCGATTCGCCGGAGATCGCCGCAGCGGTGGCTAAAGCGGGCGGCCGGCGGTGATGACCCGCGCCGATCATGCCTCCGGCTCCGACCGCATTTTCGAGGCGCTGGGCAAAGTCGGATCCGGCACGCAGCGCCGCGATCATCGTCAACGTGCAAGGCGATCTGCCGGCGCTTGCGCCTGCCGACATCAAGGCGGCGCTGGGGCCGCTTGCCGACGGCGCCGTCGACATCGCGACGCTTGCGGCCGAGATCAAGATTCCCGCGGAGCGCGACAATCCCAACGTGGTCAAGGTCGTCGGCACGCCGATCGCGCCGGCGCGGCTGCGTGCGCTCTACTTCACCCGCGCCACCGCGCCGGCCGGCGACGGCCCGCTCTATCACCACATCGGGCTTTACGCTTTTCGCCGCGCCGCGCTCGATCGCTTCGTCGCGTTGCCGCCGTCGCCGCTCGAACGGCGCGAGAAGCTGGAGCAATTGCGCGCGCTCGAGGCCGGCATGCGCATCGACGTCGCGATCGTCGACACGGTGCCGCTCGGCGTCGACACGCCGGAGGATTTGGAAAAGGCGCGCGTCATGCTAACGAGCCGGTCATGACGAAAAATCGAAAGATCGCGTTCCAAGGCGAGCCGGGCGCCAACTCCGCACATCGCCTGCCGCGAGGCCTATCGCGGCTACCAGCCGCTGCCGTGTCCGACCTTCGAGGATGCATTCGCCGCGGTGCGCACCGGCCGCGCCAAGCTCGCCATGATCCCGATCGACAATTCGGTGGCCGGCCGGGTGGCGGATATCCATCACCTGATGCCGCAGTCGGGGCTCCACATCGTCGCCGAGTGGTTTTTGCCGGTGCAGCATCAGCTGATGGCGCCGAAGGGCGCGACGCTGCGAACGCATCAAGACGGTCGAGAGCCACGTCCACGCGCTCGGACAGTGCCGCAACATCATCCGCGCGCTCGGCATCAAGGCGGTGGTCGCGGCCGATACCGCCGGCGCCGCGCGCGAAGTCGCGGAGGCGGGCGACGTTTCGCGCGCCGCGTTGGCGACGACGCTCGCGGCGAAGATTTACGGCCTGCGTATCTTGAAAAAAGACGTCGCCGACGCCAAGCACAACACCACGCGCTTCGTCGTGCTCTCGCGCGAGCCGAAATGGGCGAGCCGCAAGGAGAAGCGCGTCGTCACGACGTTCGTGTTCCAGGTGCGCAACATCCCGGCCGCGCTCTACAAGGCGCTGGGCGGCTTCGCCACCAACGGCGTCAACATGACCAAGCTCGAAAGCTACATGGTCGACGGCAGCTTTTCCGCCACGCAGTTCTATGCCGACGTCCAGGGCCATCCCAAGGATCGCGCGCTCGAACTCGCGCTCGAAGAGCTGGAATTCGTCTCGCAGCCGAAGACGTTGAAGATTCTCGGGGTCTATCCGGGGCACAAATTCCGGGAGACATTCAAATAGGCGGCCCCTCCTTTCGCCCGCAAGCGGGAGCGAGGGAGGCGGCGGCAACGATAAGGATTCACGCGATGGGCAACGGCGATGCTACAGTCCGGCGAACGCTGCATTTGCGGTTCACGCTTCCGGGCGCGGATTCCGGCCAGCTTGCCGCGCTGATGCGGGCCTCGGCGCCGTTCTATCAGGTGTTCGGCAACGCCCAGTTTCGCCTGCTGCGCAATGCAGACGATCCGGCGAAATTCATCCAGGTGATCGAATACGACACTCCCGAAGCCTTCGAGCTCAATCGGCAAACCATCGCCGGCGACCTGCGGATGCAGACCTATCTGCAGGCTTGGCGCGCCATGTTGCCTGGCGGGCTGGAGATCGACGTCTATCAGGAAGTGTGACTTCTTTCGATGCGCTCCGCAGCGGCCGTTCGAGGCGCGTCGGACGGATCAGAAATTCATATCGTCTGGTTGTACGCGCCGACTTCCTTGTGCGTGCGCAGCACGGCGTCGACCGCCTTGAACATGTCGCGCATGCGCGCTTCGGAGACCGGGCTTTCGACCACGACGACGAGCTCCGGCTTGTTCGAGGAGGCGCGCACCAGCCCCCAGGTGCCGTCTTCCACCGTCACGCGCACGCCGTTGACGGTGACCAGATCGCGGATCGGCTGGCCGGCGACCTTGCCGCCGTTCTTCTGCTCGTCCTCGAAGTGCTTCACCACGTCGTCGACCACGCCGTATTTGGTCTCGTCGGCGCAGTGCGGCGACATGGTCGGCGATGACCAGGTCTTCGGCAGCGCGTTCTTCAGGTCCGCCATGCTCTTTCCCGGATTGCGGTCGAGCATGTCGCAGACGGCGAAGGCGAAGATCAGGCCGTCGTCATAGCCGCGGCCGATCGGCTTGTTGAAGAAGAAGTGGCCGGACTTCTCGAAGCCGGCGAGGGCGCCGATCTCGTTGACGCCGGCGCTTGATGTAGGAATGGCCGGTCTTCCAGTAATCGGTCTTGGCGCCGTTCTTGATCAGCACCGGATCGGTCACGAACAGGCCGGTCGATTTCACGTCGACGACGAACGTCGCGTTCTTGTGTTGCGCCGAGATGTCGCGCGCCAGCATGACGCCGACCTTGTCGGCGAAGATCTCCTCGCCCTCGTTGTCGACCACGCCGCAGCGGTCGCCGTCGCCGTCGAAGCCCAGCGCCACATCGGCCTTGCTCGCCAGCACCGCGTCGCGCATGGCGTGCAGCATCTTCAGGTCTTCGGTGTTCGGATTGTAGTTGCGGGAAGGTGTAGTCGAGCTCGCAATCGAGCGGCACCACCTCGCAGCCGATCGCCTCCAGCACCTGCGGCGCGAACGCGCCGGCGGTGCCGTTGCCGCAGGCGCACACCACCTTGAGGCGGCGCTTGAGCTTCGGCCGCTTGGTCAGGTCGGCGATGTAGCGCGCCGGAAAATTCTCGACGAATTCGTAAGCGCCGCCGGCCTGCATCTTGAAGCGCGCCGTCGAGCACGATGTCCTTCAGCCGCGTCATCTCGTCGGGACCGAAGGTCAGCGGGCGGTTGGCGCCCATCTTCACGCCGGTCCAGCCATTGTCGTTGTGCGAGGCGGTGACCATGGCGACGCACGGCACGTCGAGGTCGAACTGCGCGAAATAGGCCATCGGCGTCAGCGCCAGGCCGATGTCGTGCACCTCGCAGCCGGCGGCGATCAGGCCGTTGATCAGCGCCTTCTTGATCGACGCCGAATAGGAGCGGAAATCGTGGCCGGTGACGAGCCGCGGCTTGACGCCGAGCTCGTGGATCAGGTGCCGAGGCCGAGGCCCAGCGCCTCGATGCCCATCAGGTTGATCTCGCTGCCGAACAGCCAGCGCGCGTCATATTCGCGAAAGCCGGTGGCCTTCACCATCGGCTCGGATTCGTAGGCGTAGGTGTTCGGCTTCAGCGAAGGCTTTGGCTTGGGAAACATCGAGGTTGTGGTCCGAATCGGCGCGCCGCGCAGCAATAGCGTAAACGAGCGGCGCCGGAATGGTTGCGTGCGGCCGGCGAGCGGCAAGTCGCGCATAGAGGTGGCGGCTTGTCACCCCTGTTCGCCAGTTACCAGTCGCTACTGCTCCAGCACCAGCTTGCCGTCGCTGTATTCGTAGCGCCGCAGCCGCGACAGGAACGTCAGGCCGAGCAGATTGTCGCTCAAGCGCGCCTTCGCGGCATCACCATGGCGGCGACGTCGTGCAGCATCATGATCGCCGACCTCGACCATGTCGAGCTCGACCGGCGCGGCCCGCACCGTGCCGTTCGCGGTCCTGACCAGCGCTGTGAATTCGCGCTGCGCCGGATGGATGCCGAGCATCGCCGCGTCGTCCGCCGTCAGCGCGATCACCGAGGCGCCGGTATCGACCATGAATTCCATGCGGCGGCCGTCGATGCGGCCCTCGACCCGGAAATGGCCGCGCTCGTCGCGGCGCACGACGACCGAGCGCGAATTCGCAGGCCGACGGCTGCTCCGGCGTCATCGCATGCGCCGACATGTGCCGCGGGCATAGCGCCGCGTGCCGTTCATATGCGCGGCGTAGCGCGGCACAATGAGGCTGGCGGCAAGCGCGAGCGCGGCAAAAATGATGACAGAGCGCATGGCGGCGGATCCGGACGGCTTGAAAGCCGCGCATCGTCACCACGACACGGCGAACAAGGGCCTAATGCCGCGCGATCAAGCGCCGGATTTGAATGCCGACGGTAAGCGGAGTGCTAAAATATTTGCTACGAATTCTACTGATTGCGCGGCTTGGCGCGGCGCGTCGGCGGCGGCGGCGATCGGATCGTCGGGCCACGGGTGTTTCGGATAGCGGCCGCGCATCTCGGCGCGCACAGCGGCGTAGCTGCCGCGCCAGAAGCCCGGCAGGTCGCGCGTCATCTGCACCGGCCGGTGCGCCGGCGACAGCAGTTCGATCAGCAAGCGGCACCTTGCCGCCGGCGATCGCCGGATGGCGGTCGAGGCCGAACAGCTCCTGCACGCGGATCGCGATTTTCGGCCCGCCTTCGGCCTCGTAATCGATCGGCACGCGCGAGCCGGTCGGCGCTTCGAAATGGGTCGGCGCTTCGGCGTCGAGCCGGCGCTTGCAGCGGCCATGGCAGCAGTTGCGCCGAACGCCTGCGTCGAGCTCGTCCGCCGTGATCTCGCCGAGCGCGGTCTTGGCCGCGAGCGCCGGCGCGAGCCATTCGCTCAGCGGTCGCCGCCAGCGCGGCTGTCGGACAGATCGGGCCACTCGTCGCCTTCGCTCCGGCGCAGGAACATGACGCGGTCGCGCCATTGCCGGAGCGACTTCGTCCAGGGCAGCCGCTCGATGCCGACGCGTGCGATGCCGTCGGCAAGTTTCTGCGCGTGTCCTCGCTCGGCGCCACCGGCATCGGCTGCTCCGACAAGCACGATGGCGCCGAGCCGCCGGCTGCGTCGCCCGCGCAAGCTGGCGCTCGCAGCATCGAACGTGACCTCGTCGCGCGTCTCGATGCGGTCGGCAAAATCGCGCTTCGATCTCGGCGAGCGTGATCGGCGCGGCGAGCAGGATGCGGCCCTGCGCCGCCGTCCCGGCCAGCTCGGCGACGGCGAGGAACGGCTCGCGCGCGAGCGGCGAGGCGGGATCGAGCATTGGCGCCGCGGCCGTTCGCCAGCAGGAACGCGCCCGATCCGCCGCCGCGATTTTTGGCGATGCGCTCGGGATAGGCGAGGGCGAGCAGCGCGCCGACTGAATACTGGTCCGCCACTACTCGCTGTTCCCTGGCCCTTGGTGGGGAGGGAACTCGCTGCTCCAGCGGTGTCGCAACCTCCGCCCAGCGTTGCGCCATCGCGCGGGCCTCGCGGCGCGCGCGGCGAGCGGTCGCGGCGCAAGCGCATCGAGGCGATGGCGCAGGTCCACGTCGTCGCCGCCGAGGCCGCGCTCGCCGATCAGCGCGGCGATCTCGGCGCCGCAAGCGCGGCTCGCCTTCGCCGGCGGCATCGACCACCATGCGGGCGAGCCGCGGCGGCAGCGGCAGCCGGCGCAGCTGCGGCCCTCCTCGGTGATGCGGCCGTCGCGGTCGATGGCGCCGAGCGCGGCGAGCAGCGCTTTCGCCTCGGCGAGCGCCGCGCCGCGGCGGCGGATCGAGGAAGGCGAGCTTTTCCGGTGCCGCTGCCCCAGGCCGCGAGGTCGAGCGCGAACGACGACAGATCGGCGGCGAGGATTTCGGGCCGGGCGAAGGGTTCGAGCGCCGCGGTCTGCGGCTCGTCCCAGAGCCGATAGCAGACGCCGGGCTCGGTGCGGCCGGCGCGGCCGCGGCGCTGGTCCGCCGCCGCGCGCGACACGCGCACGGTTTCGAGCCGCGTCAGCGCCGACGTCGGGCTCGTAGCGCGGCACGCGGGCAAGCCCGCTGTCGACGACGATGCGCACGCCCTCGATGGTGATCGAGGTCTCCGCGATCGAGGTCGCCAGCACGACCTTGCGGCGGCCCGGCGGGGCCGGTGCGATGGCGCGATCCTGCTCGTCGCCGCCGAGCGCGCCGTAGAGCGCGACGACATCGGTCGTCGCATCGACGCGGCTTTCGAGCAGCGCCTGGGTGCGGCGGATTTCGGCGGCGCCGGGCAGGAACGCGAGCAGCGAGCCGGCATCGGCGCGCATCGCCCGCGCGATGAGCGTCGGCCAGCTGCGGTTCGATCGGGCGCGCATCGCGGCCGACATAGCGGGTCTCGACCGGAAAGGCGCGGCCTTGCGCTTTCGATCACCGGTGCATCGCCGAGAAGTCTGGCAATGCGCGCGCCGTCGATCGTCGCCGACATGACCAGCAGCCTTAAATCCTCGCGCAAGCCCTGCTGCACGTCGCGCGCCAGTGCGAGGCCGAGATCGGCGTCGAGCGAGCGCTCGTGGAACTCGTCGAACATCACCGCGGCGACGCCGTCGAGCATCGGGTCGTCGAGGATGAGCCGGGTAAAAATCCCTTCGGTGATGATTTCGATGCGGGTTTTGCGCGAGACTTTCGAGCCGAAGCGCACCCGCAGGCCGACCGTATCGCCGACGCGTTCGCCCAGCGTATGCGCCATCCGCTCCGCGGCGGCGCGCGCGGCGAGCCGGCGCGGCTCCAGCACCAGGATGCGGCGGTCCTTCGCCCAATCCTCGGCGGCGAGCACCAGCGGCACCCGCGTGGTCTTGCCGGCGCCGGGCGGCGCCACCAGCACGGCGGCGTTGTTCGCGCGCAAGGCCGCGGTCAAGCCGGGCAGCGCGGCGTCGATCGGAAGCGGTGGAAAATCCATTATTTCTTTCACGGACGCCCGGCCTGCCGCTTCGCGGCTTCCGGAGTGACACGGACCCGTGATAATGCGGGTGAAGCTCTTATATTACCGGTCATCATGCCCGCCGCACAAAAAGCCCCGCAAAAGGCCCAAGCCGCCGCCGCGCCGTTGAGCGCGCCTTTGAAGAAGAGCGACCACGTCTTCCTGGTCGACGGCTCCGGCTACATTTTCCGCGCCTATCACGCGCTGCCGCCGATCAACCGCAAATCTGACGGTCTGCAGCTCAACGCGGTGTTCGGCTTCTGCAACATGTTGTGGAAGCTGCTGCGCGACATGAAGCCGGAGGATAAGCCGACCCACCTTGCGGTGGTGTTCGACAAGTCGGAAAAGACGTTCCGCACGGAGATGTATCCCGATTACAAGGCGCACCGGCCCGACCCGCCGGACGACTTGCGGCCGCAGTTCAAGTTCATCCGCGAAGCGGTGCACGCCTTCGATCTGCCGTGCCTGGAGCAGGACGGCTTCGAGGCCGACGACCTCATCGCCACCTATGTGCGCCAGGCCTGCGAGGCCGGCGCCACCGCGACCATCGTCTCGTCGGACAAGGATTTGATGCAGCTCGTCAACGACTGCGTCGTCATGTTCGACACCATGAAGGACAAGAAGATCGGCCGCGCCGAGGTGATCGAGAAATTCGGCGTGCCGCCGGAGAAGGTCATCGAGGTGCAGTCGCTGATCGGCGATTCGACCGACAACGTGCCGGGCGTGCCGGGCATCGGCGTCAAGACCGCGGCGCAGCTCATCGGCGAATACGGCGACCTCGAAACGCTGCTGACGCGCGCTGGCGAGATCAAGCAGGAAAAGCGCCGGCAATCGCTGATCGACAATGCCGAAAAGGCGCGGCTGTCGAAGAAGCTCGTCACGCTCGACGCCAACGTCAAGCTCGATGTGCCGATCGGCGACCTCGCCGTGCACGAGCCCGACCACAAGCGGCTTGATCGCCTTTCTCAAGGCGATGGAATTCAACTCGCTGATGCGCCGCGTCGCGGAGTTTTCCAGCATCGATGTCGGCGCGATCGAGGCCGAAGCGCGGCTCGCCGGTGGCCGCTCTTCTCCTCCCCCGCAAGCGGACGAGGGCGCGAGCGAAGCGCGCGGAAAGGGTCAGCAAGCCGGTGCCGCGCCGCAACTCGCGCTCGGCCGGCCGGCGCAGCCGGGCGATGCCGCCCGGAAAGCAACCGGCGAAGCGCCGACGTATCCCTCGCTCACCCCGCAAGCGCTCGCGGCGACGCGCGCGGAAGCCGCGCGCAATGCCAAATTCGACCGCACCAAATACGAGACGGTACGCAGCCTGGAACGGCTCAAAGCGTGGCTCGAGCGCGCGCACGACGTTGGCGCTGTTGCCGTCGATATCTCGGCCGCCAGCCCCGATCCGATGCAGGCCGAGCTGTGCGGTTTTTCGCTCGCGGTGGCGCCGAATGAAGCCTGCTACGTGCCGCTCAGCCATCGGCAGGGCGGCGAGGGCAGGCGGCCTGTTTCGCGGCGACGCCGCACCCGATCAGATTTCCGAACGCGCCGCGCTCGATGCCCTAAAGCCGCTCCTCGAAGACAAAGGCGTGCTCAAGATCGGCCATGATCTGAAATTCGCCTGGCAGATATTCGCGGTGCGCGGCATCGAGATCGCGGCCTACGACGACACGATGCTGATGTCCTACGCGCTCGATGCCGGCCGTGCCAGCCATGGGCTCTCGACGCTCGCGGAGCGCTCCTTCACCCACGCGGCGATCGACATCAACGAACTGATCAAGGCCGGCAAGACCAGGATCACATTCGACGCCGTCGGGATCGACCGGGCGACCGAATATGCCGCCGAGAAAGCCGACATCGTGCTGCGGCTGTGGCAGGCGCTCAAGCCGCGGCTTGCCGCCGAGCGCGTGCGCAGTGTGTACGAGACGCTGGAGCGGCCGCTGCTCGCCGTGCTCGGCGCACATGGAGCGGCGCGGCATTTCGATCGACCGGCAGGTGCTGTCGCGGCTGTCCGGCGAGTTCGCGCAGGAGGCCGCCGGCCTCGAAGCCGAGATCAACGAACTGGCCGGCGAAACGGTCAATCCCGGCAGCCCCAAACAGCTTGGCGACATTCTGTTCGGCAAGCTCGGCCTGCCGGGCGGCACCAAGACCAAAACCGGGCAATGGGCGACCGGCGCGCGCGCGCTGGAAGAGCTGGCCGAGCAAGGCCACGCGCTGCCGCAGAAAATTCTCGACTGGCGGCAGGTGTCGAAACTGAAATCGACCTACACCGATGCGCTGCCGGGTTTCGTCAATCCGGCCACGCACCGCGTTCATACCAACTACGCGCTGGCGTCCACGACCACGGGCCGGCTGTCGTCGTCCGATCCGAACCTGCAAAACATCCCGGTCCGCACCGAGGATGGCAGAAAAATCCGCCGCGCCTTCATCGCCGCGCCGGGCACGAAGCTCGTCTCCGCCGATTATTCGCAGATCGAGCTGCGGCTGCTCGCCGAGATCGCCGGCATCGAAACCTTGCACAAGGCGTTCCGCGAAGGTCTCGACATTCACGCCATGACCGCTTCGGAAATGTTCGGCGTGCCGGTCAAGAACATGCCGGCCGAGGTGCGCCGCCGCGCCAAGGCGATCAATTTCGGCATCGTCTACGGCATTTCCGCTTTCGGCCTCGCCAATCAGCTCGGCATCGCCCGCGAGGAAGCCGGCGCCTACATCAAGAAATACTTCGAGCGCTTTCCCGGCATCCGCGACTACATCGAAGAATCCAAAAGATATGCCAAGGCGAACGGCTATGTGTTGACGCTGTTCGGCCGCAAATGCCACTACCCGGACATTGCCGCGTCGAATGCCTCGATCCGCGCCTTCAACGAGCGCGCCGCGGTCAACGCGCGGCTGCAAGGCAGCGCTGCCGACATCATCCGCCGCGCCATGATCCGCATGGAGGATGCGCTGGCGAAGAAGAAGCTCTCGGCGCAAATGCTGCTGCAAGTGCATGACGAGCTGGTATTCGAAGTCCCGGATGCCGAGGTGGAAAGGACGCTGCCGGTAATCAAGGCGGTGATGGAAGACGCGCCGCTGCCGGCGGTGTCGCTGTCGGTGCCGCTGCAGGTCGAGGCCCACGCGGCGGACAACTGGGATGCGGCGCACTGAGCCTGCGGCCGGTTGCGCGTGTCGAGAAGGCGAACGAGAAGCCCAGAAATGCCGCAGCGGTCAGGCCGGCCGCGTCTTGGGCATGTCGCGTCTTGGGCATGTCGCGTCTTGGGCATTGACATGCCCATAAGTTGATGGAAATATTTTTCCTCAGTAAAATTCCGTATGAATAAGTAGACATATTCCATGCGTCGCTTTAATCGCGTTCCCAATTTTGCGCTCGCGTCAATAGCAACCGGCGTGTTATTGCTAGCCTGCTTGGTATGGAGGCCCGTGATTGACGTTTCGATTGACTCGTCCAAGGTTCGCTTTGATGGCGGAAATCAATATTCATTCGATGTTTCAAAGCTCGCTCCTCCTGGCTACCGCCTCCTCGGGGATTCCGATGACTATCCGATGCAATCGGCCCTCATCTTGCTGCGTGACGGAGTCCCTTTGGGACCTCCCCACACCGTCACAGAGACACTCAAACGTGGCATAAACGGCAACGGCGCTTTCTCTCATTGGAATGGAGTGCTTTACTTTTCCACGCCTGAAAATTTGGATCCACGTTTCGACGGCCACAAGTACAGTCTAAAAGCACGGTTGTCGCTAAGTGCTGGACTTGCTGCCTCATTAGGCCTTTCGATTTTTGCTATAGCTGCGCTCTGGATATTGCGTTCCATGCGCTCGCAGGCGAAACTATGGCGAACGGTTTACAGAACAGCGTCGGCGCCGCTGAAAGTTTTGGCGCTTACGGTGGTGTTCGCCACGGTTCCTTTTGCGGTGTATCGCCAAGCGGAAATGCTGGCCACCAACGGTAAGATTGGACTGCTTGCTATCTATCTTGGCATTATGTTGATTTCGGTTTTTGGCCTTTTCATAACGCCTTTTCTACGGAGTTGGTGGATTCGGGCGCCTCTCTCAATTGTGCTTCTCGCGGGATTTGTCACCGACCAGATAGTTGTTGCCATTTATGGTCAGCATATTGTCTTGGATCTGACGCGGACAATTTGGCGCGAACGAGATATGGGCAGCGCAGTGCTCACTGCGTATCAGGACACAATTCTGAGTAATCTAGCTTTTGGCGCATTGCTGAGCGCAGCGTTCATGCTCGCTCCGCCGGCACGATTCCGTCTCGGCCCACGATTTTCAATTTTTCCGATTTGTGCGTTCATATTCGTCGCCATGGCTCTTTACTTCACAAATGGTGAAATTGAAATGTTTCTGCCGTCTTTTGCGGTTCCGTCGCAGATGACCGTAGTCCAGTTTCAGTCAATGCCAAGTCACATGGCGCGTGAGCCCGTACACTATGATGGGACGATAAAGCCCCAAATCCGAAAGATAATCATGGTCGTCGATGAAAGCGTGAGAGGTGATTATCTCGGCCTTAATAACCCGAAGTACGACAATACTCCGTATTTGCGCCAAATGGCTGACAAGATGGCTAATTACGGGACGGCGGTTTCGACTGCAAACTGTTCTGGCTCTTCACGTGTAATTTTAAGAGTGGGTCTTCAAAAGGACCAGCTGCCGGATTTAACAGGCTCCTGGGCTCGGTTGCCTACGATCTGGCAATATGCGCATAGGGCCGGATTTCGAACTGCACTTGTCGATGCTTGGCAGAAAGATCGACCGTTTCACAGTTACATGACCAAGGAGGAAGCAAGCGGCATCGACATTCAAGATTACCCCGGCGACGAACCAGCCTACCTTCGAGATTTAGCTGTTGCTGGCACGATCATAGAGTTGTTGCAAAGGGATGAGCCCCTTTTCATCTACGTCAACAAATATGGCACTCACATGGATTACTCGAAAACCTATCCGCCGGACATAGAGGATGATCCATCTCCGCGCATCATGTCCTTGCCACTCGACGAACACCGCCGGAATGTTGTCCAAGAATACCACAAGGCATTGCGATGGTCGGTGGACCGGTTTTTTGAAAAAGTACTGCCCGAGGTCTTAAAGAGGCCTGACACAATTTTAATATACACGTCAGATCATGGGCAATCAATGTTCGAAGGCGGTTACGATGCTTCGCATTGCTCGGTTAATCCTGGCTTGGCCCGAGGTGAACTTTTTGTGCCACTCTTTGTCGCCACACACGGAAATCAATTGGAGCCGCGCTTTAACGCGGAAGCGCATCGAGCATTCAACCGCGCCCACCATTTGGAGATATTCCCGACCCTGTTAGAACTGTTGGGCTACCAATCCCAATGGGTGACGACGAATTATGGTCCGAGCCTCCTAAACGTGCCGATTGATCGCAAGCGTGCCTTTCTTTTGGGAACTTTTAATCTCCCAGGTGCCCAATGGGTACCGGTTGACGATGGCAAATCTCATACCGCTTCCATAGCTCATTGAATTGAGAATTTTTGATGACGAGGCACGGCTGCTACCAGTTGCCGCGCTTTGAGTTGAATTGCCCGAAAAAATACAGCATAGTTGCATGGCACGTCCGGCACAAAGCGGGATTTTGGGGGCCTTCGTCGAGATGACACCGCAATCGCGTTCCTTTGCGCCGCACGCCCGATCCCTCATCTGACGATCACTCGTCCAACGGTGACCTCATGGCTACCGAGCAACCTGTTTCGCCCGCCGAACCCCGTTTTGAACTCTCGCGCAGCATGGTGTTTCCCCTGGTCGGGAGCCGCTCGACGTGGTCGCAAGAACATCTGCTGCCGATAGTTGCAACGGTCCTCGTCGGCCTTGCGATGTTCGCAGTGCCGCTCCCGATCCAGTTGAGCAGCAACGCTGAGATCAACCAAGCTTGGCAGATTTACTGGATTCTCGCCCTCTACATGGCCTTCTTGGTGAACTACTACATTTACGAGATTTGCGGCCGTCCCAGGCGCTTGTGGCTGATAACATGCGTCGCCCTGTTCACGTTTCTGCTGTTGGGCAGCCGGTTTTGGAATTACTGGTATGCCTTCTTCTACAATGTAATCCCGGCAACGCAGTGGGAGAAATCTTCCAACGTTGCCGTGAACCTCGCGGGAAACCTTTTCGGTACCGGTCTTTGCGAGGAGAGCTTCAAGGCCTTGCCGCTCTTCGGGTTGGCCCTCCTGGGTGCGGGGCTGGGCTTGTTCGGCCGCCATACGAAGGGCAAGCTGCGCGCGCTGCTCACGGGCGTCGCAAGGCGCGTCGGGCTTTCCGAGCCGCTTCATGGGATCGTTTTCGGCGTGGCGTCGGGGAGTGGCTTTTTTATCCGCGAGACCTTGGGACAGTATGTGCCGGGGGCCATGAGCGAGGCGAAATATGCCGGCACCCAAGCGTTCGACGGACTGGTTCTATTGCTGGCGCGCGGACTTCCACAGCTTGCCGAACACTGCGCTTGGTGCGGCTTGTATGGCTACTTTATCGGACTGTCGGTGCTGCGGCCCAGAATGGCGATATTTTTGCTGCCGCTCGGATTGCTGAGTGCGGCCGCTCTGCATGCAGGCTGGGACGGCATCACCGCGATCACCGATAACGGTATTATCGTCTTGAGCTTTCTGGTCTGCCTCGGCGTGCTGAGCTATGCCTTGCTCGCCGGAGCGATTTTCAAGGCGCGCGAGATTTCTCCCACCCGCCCCCTTATTCCTGCGACGGCCGTGACGCCCCAAGGCGTGATCCCATCTGTTGTGCTCGCTACCGCGGCGACGCTCCCACGATCGGACGAGACGGACTGGGATTGACGCCAGATGCGCGGCGCCGGGCGAAGGACCGGCGTGGCGCGACATATTTGACGATCGCGCCCGCTTAAGGCGACGCGGCAAATTAAATGCGGTGTCGACTGCCGGACTTCTCGGCCGTTTGCCGGCAAGATGACCAAATCAAAATGATCAAATCAAAATGATCAAATCACACATGGGCGAGGCCAGCATAAATGAAGATAAAGGCCAAATACAGCACAGCCAACAAACTCAAGGCCGCCGCAAACCCCGACAACACTGCACATAACTTGGCGCCAAATGCGAGAAGCCCTTGCCACCATACCTCTCGCGGGTAGTTCGATGAGCTGCGCCATATGGCCACCGAGACAAGCGGTATGGCCGCGCTCGATATCGTGAATAGCGCTATTATGGATCCTGCAATCAATGGTTCCTGAATGCCGCATCCGGCGACCATGCATGCCCCGCTGCCGTCCCAAACGAGAGCGAGCGGAATACCTATCAGCCAGAACGTGCACCAAAAAGCGATGTGGCCGGTGGCTAATCTCGCAAGGAATTTCATGGATTGAAGATTAGCAGGGGCGCCCCCTTGTGGTCACGCGCGCCATCGACACGGCGATGTGGCGTTGGGACCTTTCGGTAAGGCGGGCCGCGCTCGACGCGCAGCAGCGGAGTGCGCGATGTACGCGGCCGCTTCGCCAAATTTCATCACAAAAATGGCGACGCTGCCCCAATTTCACCCACTGTTGCTGGCATGGGTGGTGTTCGGGCAAAATTAAGGAATTCGCGGTCTGCTCGGACAGCGACGAATGCCGGCGATTCGTCCCTGCAACACGTCACCGTGGAAGTCTGTTGGATGCCCGCCGGCCACCGCGATCGGCCGCCTGTTGCCAGCTTCATACGCCAAACCTGGACGCGCATGGTTCCCGCTAAGCACATTGCAGCCGTCCTGACCGCAGCCGTCCTGATCGCAGCGTGTCTCGCCGGCGCCGGCCAGGCCGCGCCGCTCGACCCGCCGAGCGGCGCCGAAAAGGCGGCGGTCGATGGGCGCGGCCGCGCCTATCTGTTCCGTGGCCTGATCGGCCTGATTGATTGGGGCATGGACGAATTGGCGCAGCGCATCAACCGCACCGGCGTCACGGCGAACATCGACTCCCACCTGATGTGGCGGACTGTCGCCAATCAGGCAATCAGCGATTATCGCCGCGACCCCGAGCCGATCACCGTTATCGGCCATTCCATCGGCGGCGATTCCGCCGTGGAATTTGCCAAACTTCTCGACGGCGCGCACATCCCGGTGAGCCTGCTCGTGACCTACGATCCCACGCGCTTTGCCGGTAAATTGCCGCCGAACGTCGAACGCTACGTCAACCTCTACCAATCCTCCAACCTCCTGGGCGGCGGCGACCTCGTGCCGGGCGGCGGTTTCCATGGCCACTATGCCAGCTTCAACCTCAAAGACCGCCCCGAGGTCATTCATATCAATATGGACAAGTTCGATCGCATCCAGGAGCAATTGACCGGCAAAATCAGGGCGCTCGCCGCGACGCCCGCGCGGGCCGAGGGTGAAGCCGTGCCGCTGCGCATCGTCTTTCCGCCCACTGGTCCGATCGAACTATGGGACAGCGGCCTGCCGGTATCGGCCCATGCCGGCGATACCCTGCAAACCCTGGCGGCGGCGCACCATGTGCCGCTCTGGGCGGTGGCCCAGGCCAATCGGGCGTCGGAGCATGCAGTGCTGACCGAAGGCGAGCGCATCATCGTGCCGCGCTATCTCGTCCCGATGGCGGCCCCGAAACCGGTCTCGAGCTCGGCGCCGGCCGGACGCTGATTTGCGGCGCGTACGACCGCCGGCCGGTGCTCGCCCGCGCTGCCCAATAGAGTCTGGCGAATGTGGCCCGCGGTGACTGCAGATCGTCTTCAGACTTCCTTCTCTATTTGCTTCTCTATTTGCGCGGACCGCCGGCCGAGCGGATTAGGTCGAGCGAATATATTGTGAAATTCTGGCAAGCAAACAATGGTTGCCTGAAATCGAGTGAAATATTGCGATTTCAATAGCTTAAAGGAAAGCGGCATCGTCCCCTTGAAACTTCAAAAGGCCTTCCTAAATGGTTTGCCGCCAAGTGCCCTCTAGGGCTTGGCGCGGATGCCGGCCCGTAGCCGGTGTGCTTCGGTATCCATGTTGCTCAGTGGAGGATATGGCTATGAACCTCAACCTTGATCCGTTCTGGCGGTCCAGCATTGGCTTTGACCGCCTTCTCGACCTGATGGACGAGAGCCTTCGGTATCAGCCGGAGAACAACTACCCGCCGTACAACATCGCCCGCACCGGCGAAAATGCCTATCGCATTGCGCTCGCAGTGGCCGGCTTCAAGCCCGATCAGATCAGCGTGACCGTAGAACAAAACACGCTGGTGGTGAGGGGACGGGAAGCGCAGGAGCGCAACAACGACTACTTGCATCGCGGGATCGCAGCACGCGATTTCGAGCGTCGCTTCAGCCTCGCCGACTTTGTGGAGGTAAAGGCCGCCTCCTTTGAGGACGGGTTGCTTCAAATCGATCTGGTGCGCCAGCTGCCGGAGACCATGAAGCCGAAACGGATCGAGATCCGCTCAGGCAAGGCTCTGCAGGACAACAAAAACAAGACGATCGAGCACGTGCGGGCCGCTTCGTAGCCGCAGCTACGTCCGATCGATCCAATCGAGGTGGCTTGGGACCCATCTCGCTCAAGCCGCCTCCTTTGGCAGCAAAGGAGGATGACCTATGGAACGCCGGTTGAAAGATGTGCCGCTCGGCGCCGAACTGCGCGGCGATGACGCGTTTGATCTCGACAGCCTTCTGCACCCTGCGCAGGCGTTTGAGCATCCCTCGAACGTCGTTTGCGATGCCGACCTCACCCTGAACGAAAAGCGGGCCATCCTCGCCTCGTGGGCGTCGGACGCCTGTGCGATCGAGGCAGCTCCCGGTTTACGGCGCGCGCCCGGAGGCAAACGCGCGGTCAGCTTCGATGACGTGATGGAGGCGCTTCGGAGCCTCGACAAGGTGGCGCGGGATCAGAAAAGCGACAGCCACCGTTACCGACGCATGTTGCGGCGACGCGAGCGTGCCATGGATGGGCCTAATGTGAAGGGAGGCCGTGGCGAAGGCACATCCATCGCTAAAGCGTCCGCCCTAAGCCCCGAGCTACATCCAAGGCGAAGCCGTGGCCGCTTGCCTGCCATCGAATTGGTGGGCGCTTCAGAAGCCTCGCGTCGCAGCAGGGAGGAGGAAGAGCAATGCGATTTGAAGGACCTGATATCGCCACGTTCGTGGCTACGACCGGGCTAGTGTTCAGCGTGGCGATGGTTCTCGCCATCGTATGGAAGTGACCAGGAGCGCATCCGGCGCGCCGGAAAATTTGCCGCCGGCACGCCTTCCTTGCCGCCACTGCCTTGCGCGGACGGCCACCCTTCGCACCGTTGCGCCGGGCAGCCGCTGCCTTCGCGGCAGATGTGGCTGCGCCTGATGATTTAAGCCGAGTTCGGTCCGCAGGGCCTGCGCAATGGTTTGCCGAAACTTAGTACTAGTCGGAAAAATGCGCCGGCAGTTTTCGCGATGGCACCGCCTGAATGTTCCGGAGCCACAATCGCTCTGTATCGTCAGATTTTTATACCCGTCACGCGGTCGATGAAGCACGGCCAATCCGAGGGAAGCTGGTCGCCGCGCCAGGCAACGTGCTGGTCGGGCCGGATCAGCGCAAGGCGGGCCTGATAGCGCTCGCGCAAGCGGCGATCGCCGGGCGACAGGACTTTCAGGGGTACATTTCGCTCCGCCATCGCGGCGGCGAACGCAGCCACATCGGCTTCCTGCCCATCCGTGACCAGCAGCGTGAGGCCGTCGCCAAAATGATCGTAGAGCGAGGAGCCATCTGCTAGCCAGATATGCGGCGCGAGGCAGCCCGGATGCGCCGACGACGTGTAGAGCATGAAATGCTCAGGCGGCGGCGCGCTTCCGTCTGGAACGATGACGGCTGAGTCCTCATAACGCATGCCGAGCACGATCCCGAGCGTCATGAACTCGCGTATCTTGGTGGCTTCGATGATGTCGGCGACTTCGTTCCGCGTCGCATCGCCGATGACGCCGTCGTCTTCAAGGCCCGGACGGAACAACTGGTTCGAGGTCGAACCGAAATTGATGACAGCCTCCGCGATGGTCCGCTCATGGACCTGTCGCCGCTCGACCTCATACGACCCGAGCAGGGCGTCGCCGCCCCATCCCTGCAATCTTGCCGCCAGCTTCCAGCCGATATCGACGGAATCGCCAATCCCCATATTCATGCCAAACCCGCCGAACGGCGGATGCAGATGGCATGCGTCGCCGGCGAGAAAGACGCGACCCTGCGAATAACGGTCGGCGACGAGGCGATGCGCGACCCAAATGTCGGTGCCGACAATTTCAATCGGAAGATCGGCAAGCCCGGTACCGCGCCGGATAAGATCTGCGGGTTCAAGCGCGGCCGGATCGACGTCGCCGGCAAGCTTCGTCGCCATGAAGAACCAAAGCCCCTCCTCGTCCATCGGCCCGAGCAGAGAGGGTACGTCATCGTTGACCATCCAATACATGATGGCCTGTTCGTGCACCTGGCGTTTCGCCAGTTCCGGAGACCGGAAGATGATGCTGTAATTCTTGGAAAAGGCGCCTTCGCCGATCATCTTGGCGCCAACAACGTCACGCACGGCGCTTCGCGGCCCATCGGCGCCGATCACATATGAACTTGTAATTGTCGCGGTCTCTCCGTTCTTCAGATCCCGGACGGTCGTCGTAACGCCATCATCCGATTGCGACAACACGACAAATTCAGTCTGGAAATGAATACTGACGCAGGCAAACGACTGCGCATGCTGCCGCAGCACATCTTCCAGCGTGTATTGCGGCACCCACTGTGCGGATTCCGAATAGAGATTATTCCGTTCGCGATTGCCGTTCAGCGCATTCTCGAAGCGCGCCAGTAAATGGCCGTTCATGCGCGTCGCAAAGACGACGGTTGACGGCCGATCGCGCGCGATCGGCGATGCATCGCGCAGCGCTTCGGCAATGCCCCAGCGCCGCAGATGCTCGCGCGTGCGGACATTCGTGGTCTTGGCGCGGGGGCTATAGCCAACGCGGTCGTTTCGCTCGACCACGATGCAGCGGATGCCCCGCCGTCCCAATTCAATGCCGGCAGAGAGCCCCACGGGACCTGCGCCGACAATCAGCACGTCCGCGAAGTCATCGTGCATCGCGGAACCCCTGAGAAGGCAGCCGGATCGTTGTTGGCATTCGGCGACCTCTCCCGTGATAGCCGGCCCTTGCCGCAGCCCTTTTCGCTACGACTACCTCAGGGACGCCAACATGTAAGATGGCATTGTGTCGTAAGCGATAGTAATATCGTATCACGGAATTTAGGTCGGTGTGGGCCCGGTTCGGCCGATCCCAGGGAGCGCGCCATGAAACTGCAACACCTTCGGGATCTCGTCGCGATTGCGCAGCAAGGAAGCATCCGAGGCGCCGCACGCCACCTCGGCACCGTCCAGCCAACCCTGACGCGCAGCCTGTCCGAGCTGGAGCGGGAGCTTGGCGCGCCGCTCTTCGAGCGCCATTCCAAAGGCGTGATCCTCACTCCTCTGGGCCAGGCATTCGTCACGCGCGCAACGGCGATACTGAACGACGTCCGCAGAGCGGCCGATGAAGTCGAGCAGTTGAAGGGCAATATGATCGGCGACGTGACGGTCGGACTTTCGATCGCCGCGCATCTCCGGTTGCTACCGAAGGCGCTCCCTCCTTTCCGGCAGCGTTTCCCCAAAGTGCGCCTTCATGTTATCGAAGGATTCTATCCGACGCTGGAGGCCGAGCTCAAAGACGGCTCGGTCGATTTCTATATAGGCCCCGATCCGGGCCTTAAGCTCCCCTCCACTCTGCGAAAAGAGCTTCTGCTAACCGAGGATCGCGCCATCCTGTGCCGCAACGGGAATCCGCTCGCCAAATCCACATCGCTCAATCAGCTCGTCAGCGCGGAGTGGATTACAACGTCGATCACCTTGAAGGCGGAGAGCGAGATCGGCAATCTCTTCAAACGGTACAAACTGCCAAAGCCCACGCTGGCCATGCGGAGCCAATCTGCGCTCACACTGCTGACTTGTCTTGCGAATACCGACCTGTTGGCGATGGCGCCTACGCAATGGGTCGAAATCCCCCTTCGCCAATGACGTCCTCACGACGATCCCGATAAGGGAAGAACTGACCGCGGCAGCGATTATTGTCGTTACCAGAGCGGATTCACCCCTGTCGCCTTCCGCCGGCTTTCTTCTCGACTTGATGCGGCGGATTGCCGGCCGTAAGGGCCCTGCGAGACCGGTGGCTGCCGGCGCCGACATCAAATCCAGACGCGGCGGGACGCTGGTGGCCACGCGCGATGCTGAAAATGCATCGCTTGGCGCACAATGCCATCTTCCCGGCGTCTCCTAAATGGGCAATGAAAAGACGGCAAAGACGATAAAACTCTGGAGGAAACGATGGCTATGATCCGGCCGGCGCTTCATCACGTCACCATCAAGACCAGCCGTATGGACAAGATGATCGAGTGGTACGGCACGGTCGTCGGCGCCAAAGTCCAGTTTCGCGACCAGGGCGCCTGCTGGATGACCAACGACGAGGCCAACCATCGCGTCGCATTCCTGACGGCGCCCGGCCTCTCGGACGACGCCGAGAAAGTCAGTCACAACGGCGTCCATCACTTCGCTTTCGAATACGGGAGCTTTGACGATCTGATGTCGTCCTTCGACCGCATGCGCACCGCGGGGATCGAGCCCGCGTTCTGCCTCGATCACGGCTTGACCATCTCGCTCTATTACCGCGACCCGGAAGGCAACTACGTCGAACTGCAGAGCGATAATTTTTCCGATTGGAAGAAGTCGACTGAGTTCATGCGGACCTCGCCGGATTTCGCCGCGAATCCGATCGGGACTTTCTTCGATCCTGCCCGCGTCTATGACGCGCTCAAGGCCGGCATCGAATTCAAGACCCTGCAAGCCTCGATCCGCGCCGGACAATATGTGCCGGCTACCATCCCGAATATCGGGTTGCCGGTATGAGCCGGCCAAGGGCCGGCTCATGGATAAGCGTCAGGCGCTATCGCTGGACCGGCAGGAAATCGCTGCGGTCATCGCCGATTGGGCGCTGTGCCGCGATACCGGGCGTTGGGACCGGCTGCGCTCGCTATACGCGCCGGGCGCGACCATGCAGACGACATGGTTCGACGGACCGGCGAACGAGTTCATCGACCGATCCGTTGTCAGCTTCGGCGGCAAGGCGCGGGCGCAGCATTCCATCGGCGCATCGACGATCGATATCGAAGGCGATCGCGCCATTGCCGAGACGCGGATCGTCCTGCTGTTGCGCGCGCCACTCGGCGCAGCGCTGGTCGATGTGACCTGCTATGGCCGCTTCTACGATTTTTTTGTCCGGCTTGAGCACGCTTGGCGGATTCAGAAGCGTATCCCGGTCTATGAGAAAGACCGGATCGATGCGGTCGATCCCGCGGTCACTCTCAAGCTGGACCGCCATCTGCTGGCAAAGTTCGCCGAAGGCTACCGCCATCTCGCTTACGTTCAGGCGCAAGGTGACGCCACTTTGCCGCAAGGTCTGATCGAACCGCAAAGTGAAGCAGAACGGCGTCTCTACGAGGACGGAGCCTGCTGGCTGGGGCGCGGAGCATCACCTGAAAGCTGACCAAAAACAAAACAAGATAAGGCGCAGAAAATTGCGCCTAACGGGAGGATACGAAAATGCGGAAAACTCATCTGTCCGCACGCAGCCTGCGCAGCGGACTTATTGCCTTGGCCTTCCTCGCAGGACCAAGCTCATCAAGGAAGCCGGGATCAAGCTCAATTAGCGCCGGGTGCGAGGGTCGCCCTCCCACGACGTGTCGCCGTCATTCGATGCCACATCTCCAACGCGGCATTCGAAAATGACCTTCTCTCTGTTCTGCGCGCAGCTTTTGAACGGGTTTCAGCTCGGCGTGCTTCTGTTCCTGCTCTCCGCAGGGCTGACGCTCGTTCTTGGCATCATGCAATTTATCAATCTCGCCCACGGCTCGCTGTTCATGATGGGCGCATATTTCGCCGTGTCGGCCTATGACGCCACGAACTCGTTTCTGCTCGCCGCACTCGCAGCCGTCATCGGGACGCTCATTCTTGGCAGCGTGCTGGAGCGCGTCTTGCTCGCTAAACTGTATGCGCGCGACCACCTCTACCAGGTACTCGCGACATTCGGCGTGATCCTCGTCCTGAACGAAGTGGCACGCATCGTCTGGGGTCAATCGCCGGTCTTCCTCACCGTGCCCGATGCCCTTTCCGGCACGATCAATCTGTTTGGACTCGAATATCCGTCGTATCGCTTCGCCATCATCGCGGTCGGCCTCCTCGTCGGCGCCATTCTGTACATCGTCATTCACAAAACCCGCGTGGGGATGCTGATTCGCGCGGGCGCGTCCGATGCGGAAATGGTATCGGCGCTCGGCGTCAACATCCGAGCCATCAATACGGTCGTGTTTGGCGCGGCAGCCGCGCTGGCCGGTATCGCGGGCCTCATGGCGGCGCCAATTCTGTCCGTTCAGCCCGGAATGGGCGAGCCGATCCTCATTATAACTTTGGTGGTGCTCATCACCGGCGGCATCGGCTCAATCCGCGGCGCGTTCTACGGCGCTCTCATCATCGGCATCATCGATACGATCGGCCGCACATTTTTGCCTGCGATCTTGCGGGAGCTATTCGAGCGGAGCGTTGCCCAGGCTGTCGGCCCTGCGGCCTCGTCGATACTCATCTATCTTCTGATGGCCGTCGTGCTGGCGGTCCGCCCTGCGGGACTGTTTCCGGTGAAACATGGATAGTCATGCCTCACCGGCCGTTGACGTGATGCCGAAGGCCGACCGTCGCCCGACGCTCACCGCTCGGACAATCGTTGCCTTCGCGATCATCCTGCTGCTCGCCCTCGTCCCGATCATCGCCGGCACTGCCGGGCAGCCTTTCTATGTAACGCTGATCTCCCGGATGATGATCTACGCTCTCGCGGCGCTCGGCCTCAATCTCATACTCGGTTACGGCGCGATGGTCAGTTTCGGCCACGCCCTTTACATCGGCATCGGCGCCTACTCGGTCGGCATCCTGAGTTTCTATGGCGTCACCAATGGTTACGCGCATGTCGCGACCGCGCTGATTGCCGGCCTGATCATCGCCACGCTGGTTGGCATGGTCTGCCTGCGCACGAGCGGCATTGCCTTCATCATGATCACGCTCGCATTCGCGCAGATGTTCTATTTCCTCGCTGTCAGCCTCAAGCAACTCGGGGGCGACGATGGCTATGGCCTTCCCTCCCGCAGCGATTTCGGAATCATCGACCTGAGCAACAACACGACCTTGTACTACGTCATCTTCGTCGTACTTCTGCTCGTTCTTTTCCTCTTCTTCCGGCTTATTCACGCGCCTTTTGGCGTCGCGCTACGCGGCTGCAAGCAAAACGAACGACGCATGCGCGCGATGGGCTTTTCGACCCAGCGCATCAAGCTCGTCGCCTATGTTATCTCAGCGCTGGTATGCGTTGTGTCCGGCGTCCTGCTGGCCAATTTAACGCGCTTCGTCTCGCCATCATATATGAGTTGGGCCGCGTCGGGCGATATCCTGCTGATGGTGGTGCTCGGCGGCCTTGGCACGCTGATCGGACCGATCGTCGGCGCAATCGTTTGGCTTTCCCTCGAAGAGGTCTTGTCGTCCTTCAGTATTGGCTTGCCCTGGGGCATCGATGACTTCGTTCGCGACCATTGGATGATTGTGCTCGGTGCGCTTGTCATCGCGGCAGCCTTCCATTTGAAAAGCGGCTTATATGGCTGCCTGGTCGGCCGAAACGGGGCCGCGTCATGAATGCTCTTTCAGTTCAGGGGCTGGTCAAATCGTTCGGCGGCATCCGTGCGACGGATAATCTCGATCTCGACATCCGCGCGGGCGAGATTCATGCGATTATCGGCCCCAACGGCGCGGGCAAAACGACGCTGATTAATCAGCTCTCCGGCGAGTTGATACCAAATAGCGGGTCAATTCATTTCGGTGAGGTCGATGTGACCCGCGAGCCTATGCACCGTCGCGTCCGGCTCGGAATTGCGCGCAGTTATCAGATCACGTCAGTCTTTATGAACTTTACCGCCCTGCAGAACGTGATGCTCGCCGTTCAGGGCGCGCGCGGCGAAACCTTTTCATTCTGGCGGCCAGTTGCGGCGGATGCGCGTCTCGTCGATCGGGCGCGCAAGCTCCTGGCGCAAGTGGGCCTGAGCGGCTTCGAGGACATTCCGGTGTCGATGATGGCACACGGCGCCAGGCGGCAGCTTGAGCTGGCGATGACGCTAGCGCTACGCCCGAAAGTCATGCTGCTCGACGAGCCCATGGCCGGCATGAGTCACCACGAGACGGAAGGCATGATCGCTCTTCTGGCCGCTATCAAGGGGTCGTGCAGCATCGTTCTGATCGAGCACGACATGGATGCCGTCTTCGCCCTCGCCGACCGCATTACGGTCGTCGTCTACGGCCGGTCGATAGCAACTGGAACAGCCGAGGCCATCCGCAACAACGCCGACGTTCGCGACGCTTATCTCGGTGATCAGGAAGAGGCGGTATGACCGTCTCGGCCTCCTCCGAACCGAACGTGCTTCTCGATGTGAAAGGCATCGAAAGCTATTACGGCAGCAGCCAGGCGCTGTTCGGCATGAGTTTCGATGTGCGCGAGCGCGAGGTCGTCACGCTCATCGGCCGCAACGGCATGGGCAAATCCACGACCGTGAAGACAATCATGGGGATGCTCCGACCGAGACGCGGTTCGATTGTGCTCTGTGGCGCAGATATCGCAGGTCATGCCCCGCACAGCATCGCCAGGGCTGGCATCGGGCTAGTGCCGGAAGGCCGTCGAATCTTCCCGCAATTGACCGTTCGCGAGAATCTGGTCGCCACGGCGCGCTTGGGGGGGCCTGCTTCCGAAGCCTGGACGCTGGGGCGTGTGTACGTCCTATTCCCGCGGCTCAAGGAGCGCGAGGACAACTTAGGCTCCAATCTGTCGGGCGGTGAGCAGCAAATGTTGGCCATTGGCCGGGCCCTGATGACGAATCCTCGCCTGCTCATCCTTGATGAGGCGACCGAGGGCCTCGCGCCGCGCGTTCGCGTCGAGATCTGGGCCTGCCTGGGCCGGCTCAAAACCGCCGGCGTTTCAATGATCGTCATCGACAAGAACATCGGACCGCTCCTGCGGCTCGCCGACCGTCATCACATCATCGAAAAAGGCCAGGTCGTCTGGAGCGGAGCCTCTGCATCACTGCGCGAGCGGCGCGACCTGCTGAAGCAATACGTGGGGATCTGAAGCAACGCGTTACGAACGCAGCGCCGGCCGCAATACCGGCGCTGATCCTTAAAACAAACCAAAGGAGGAACTGACAATGATTCAAAGATCGAAGCTGGCCCTCATCGCGGCGGCACTCACGCTCGCGAGCGCTGCAACCGTCAGCGCACAGGCGCCGATCAAGATTGGCTATATCAACACGTTCTCCGGGCCGATCGGATTGATCGGGCAGGACATGTATGACGCCTTCATGCTCAAGATCGAGCAGAACAACGGCAAGCTCGGTGGCGTGCCGGTGCAGGTTATCAAGGAGGACGACCAATTCAAGCCGGAAGTGGCGACGCAGATAGTCGAGAAGTTGATCGAGAAGGACAATGTGCCGATCATCACCGGCGTCGCCGCGTCGAACGTGATGATGGCGATCTACAAGCCTGTCGTCGAAAAGCAAGTGTTTCTCATTGGCGCCAATGCGGGCCCTTCGCCCATCGCCGGCGCGCAGTGCTCGCCGTATTTTTTCTCGGCATCCTGGCAAAACGACAGTTGGGCCGAGGCTGCCGGCAAATACGCCACCGATAAGGGTTACAAGCGCATGACCCTGATCGCCTCGAACTATCAAGCCGGCAAGGACGGGATTAATGGATTCAAGAAGTTCTACAAAGGCACCATTGTCGATGAAATTTACCCCGGCCTGACGCAGCCTGACTTCTCCGCGGAGATTTCACAGATTGCGTCGGAGAACCCGGACGCGGTGTTCGCCTTTGTGCCGGCGGGCGGCGTCAATTTCATCCGGCAGTATCAGCAGGCCGGACTTCTGAAGAAGATACCTCTACTTACCGTCGGCATGGTAGACGGCACAACACTGCCGACGCTGAAGGAAACGGCCCTGGGCATCATAGCGATACATTTCTGGGCGCCGGACACCGACACGCCGGTCAGCAAGCAGTTCGTGGAGGCGTTCGAGAAGAAATACGGCCGCATCCCGTCGAACTTTGCCGCACAGGGCTACGATTCAGCATTGCTACTGGATGCGGCGATCGAACGCGTGAAGGGCAACGTCACCGACAAGAACGCCTTTATGGCGGCTTTGAAGCAAGGCGTCGAAAATTCGGTGCGCGGCGTCCTCAAGTTTAGCAACAACAATTTTCCGATCAACAACTGGTACGCCTTTGAAGCAGCGAAGGACGCCAAAGGCCGGGTGAGCCTGAAGACCATCGCTACGCCGCTGACCGACTATCAGGACTCCTATCATGACAAATGCCCGATGAAGTAAGGCAGACACCGGCGGGGAGCGGCGGGCGCAAGCTCCTCGCTCCGCGCCATCGTTTAATCAGCATAGAGGCGACGCCATGCTGCCGAGTCTCACCGCCCTCCATCTACCGCGTACGCTTTTTGGCGCGGGCTCGCTTGCATTACTGGCCGATGAACTCATCGCTCTCGGCGCGCGTCGACCGATGCTGGTGACGGACAAAGGGCTGGCGAAGGCCGGCCTCGTTGAAAAGCTGGTCGCGGCATGCCGTGGGACGGTCGCTTTGACCGTCTGCGATGGCGTGACGGAAAACCCTCTCTTCTCGGACGTCGACAGCGGCGCCCAGCAGTATGTCCGCGACACGTGCGATGGCGTTATTGCTCTCGGCGGCGGGTCCGTCATCGATACCGCGAAGTTCATCGCATTGCTCGCGACCAATGCGGGCGCGGCCGCCGATTTTGCAGGCGTGCCGGGCGTCAAACATGGCCCGAGCGCACCGCTGATCGTGATCCCAACCACCGCCGGCACCGGCAGCGAGGCTTCGCCGTCGGCCGGCATTCATCCGAACGCGCACACCGCCACGCTCGGCATGAGTTCGCGACACCTCGTGCCGAAAGTTGCGATCCTCGATCCCGATCTCACGGCCAGCCTGCCGCAACGCCTGACCGCTGCTACCGGCATAGATGCGCTGTCGCATTGCATCGAAGGCTACCTGTCAAAGCGCGATCTGCCGCTCGGCAAATCAATTGCGCTGGATGGGATCGCGCGCGTGGCGTGCTCTCTTCGCGGCGCGACGGCTCATCGCGATCCCGCCGCCCGCGCCGACATGATGCTCGCGGCCTATGCCGGCGGCGTTTCGATCGGCATGGGCTTGGGGCCTGCACATGCCTTCGCCATCACTTGCAGCGACCAGGGATTTCACCACGGCACTTTGAGTGGGATCGGCATGGTCGCGACATTGAATGCGACTGCCGCCCACGTGCCGGACCGCGTCGCAGAGGTTACTGCGGCGTTCGGCGTCAAGGAACCGCTCAGCGATGCGATTGCGGCGCTGATGACAGAACTCGGCCTGCCGACAACGCTTGCCGATCTCGGCTATGCCGCGACCGACACAAATGCGTTGGGCAAAGCCGCGCACCGCAGCCATTTCAATGCATCGGCGCCGTTCCATCCGACCGCGGAGGAATACGCTTCGATGATTGCCGCGTCGGCCCGCCGCTAAAGGCCGCTGGTCGGCGCGAGGTTCATTGTCCGACGTCTCTCATAAGCGATCCTTCGTCAACCAGCGGCAGATACATGGACGTCGGTGGGAAGGCTCGCGTGAAGTCCGACCTCCTCGTAGCCGCTGCCATTCTCGTCCGGCCATGAAACAGCCTTCTTGAAGCTCTCACGTTCGAGTATCCGGCGGTACCATGCGGCTATGTGGGGGCGCTTGGTCGGTGACCAGAACCGATCCTCACCAAGCGCCGATAACCGGAAGAGGTAGGGCGCGACCGCGATGTCGGCGAGCGAGAACGTGCCGACGATCCACTCGCCCTCGCGGGCGAGGTCGGCTTCCATGCGATCGAGAATGCCGTCGATCCGCTCAAAGCATTGCTTGAGTTCCGCTTCGGTAACCTGCCCGGCAATACCGCGTCTGAACATGCCCCGGTAATGCTCGGTGGGCCGCTGTTCCGACATCTTGCTCAACTCCTCGTCGCCCCATCGTTTGCGCAGCTTTGGCAGCAGATATTTCACCATGGTCGGCAGCGCGATCGCCGGAAGGCCCTCGTCGCAGAGCTTTACGAATTCGCGCATGCGCGCCCGCTTGAGCGGGTGGGCGGGACTGAGCTTCGGCCCCGGCAGCGCCTCGTCGATGTATTCGTTGATAATGGAGGATTCGTGCACCGGCTGACCGTCATGCACGAGTGTGGGAACGACCCCGTCAGGGTTGATGGCCAAGTATTCGGGGCGTAACTGATCGAAGCGAAAGAGATCGATATAGCGGCTTTGCCACTCCGCCCCCTTCTCCTCAAGGCACATCCGAACTTTTACCGAACAGACAGAGCTCCAAAAATGATAAAGTTCAATCATCGCTATATCTTTCCCTTGCGTGAGTATGCGGTCAGTTCGCAGTGAAGCGTCTCAAGTGACGACCGGCAAGCAGGCCCCACGACCGTCACCGCGTCGATGCCATCCGCTCATAGCGTTGAGCCCTCCAAAGCGACAATCGGCACGGTCCCGCCGGCGCGACCGACTGAAGCGATCGCCGCAGCCGCCACCATGGAAGCGGCTCCGATGGCCACGAACATGGCAGTCGGTCCCTGATAAAGCTGCTGCAAGCCCCCGACGATGAATGGGCCCAAAATGGCGCCGATTCTGCCGACGCTGAGCTGCATGCCCAAACCGGTCGCGCGCACATTGGTTGTATAAGCAGCAGCCGTGAAATTATTCAGCACGAATTGGGCGCCGATCGTGAAAAACCCCGCGGCTGCCGTTAGCAGAAAATTGGTTGCGTGAGTGTTGAGCAAGATCAGTGACCAGACGCTGATCGCCCCCAATCCCCACCACAGCGCCAACGGTCCCCGGCTCGAGCCAAGGCGGTCGGCAATGGCGCCGCAAGTCATGCCACCGGCAAACGACATGATTTGCATAAGGGCGCCAAAGCCGAAGCTCGCTGCGAATGTTTCGCCGCGCTGCATCATGACGGTCGGTATCCAACCGGTCAGTCCAAAGACGCAAAACAGGCTCAGGAACGACGACGCCCAGACCGCAAGGGTGATCCGGCGATAGCGTGGCGTCAGCAGCAGCCCAACCGAAGTCCGGGTCTCCGCCGGTGGAAGTTCAAGATGCGCCTCATGATATAGCTTGCTCCGATCCGGCCGCAGCAGCGAGAGCACCCTCACGATCTCGGGAGTCCGGCGGTATATCGCCAGAAATTTGACCGATTCCGGCAGCCAGACCTGCAAGGCGATCGCCAGGATGAAGGATAATGATCCGAAGTAATACAGGCTTTGCCAGCCGAAATGCGGGGTGAGGAAGACCCCGACCAGACCGGCCATGGTTCCCCCCAACGACCAGCCCACGCCGACGCCCCACAAGGTGAAAATATTTGTGACGCGCCGCGGCGCGAATTCGTTGATGTAGGTGGTACCGAGCGGCATCAGGACGCCGAGTCCCAAACCGGTCAAAACGCGCAGCACGATAAAGCTCGTAAACGAATCCGCCAGCAGCGCCGTTGCCAGCGTAAAGATGCTGGTGATCCACACGCCGCCCAATAAGGTGACGCGGCGGCCGAAGCGGTCCGCTATAGTCCCGTGGATGGCCGCTCCCAGCAGAAAGCCGATCAGGCCGCTGGAAACGAGGAATCCGGACTGGAGCGGCTTTAGCCCCCACGGTCCCGCCACATAATGAATGACGTAGGCAGGATTGAAGGTGTCGTAGCCATCGAAGAAAACCAGCAGGCCGATCATGATGCACAAGCGCCAGTGAAACGAGCGCACCGGCGCTTCGGCGAGTTCTTCATAAACATTGATCGAAGTCGTGGACATATTGGTTCCTCCCGCAAGTCTTTCCATCAGTTGAGCGACAGCTTGAACAATTCGATGGCGTTGGTTCGCCCGAACTTGATCCGGTCGGCTTTGCTGATATTCGTAGCCGCTGCTCAGTATTGGCCCTTGGGCTCGAGGCCGAGAGCCATCTGGCCGTACATGGTTCCGACCGTGTCCCAGTTCAGACTGATATGGCGACCGACAGCATTGGCATCCCGCCATGCCCGCTGAACGGAATTTGACATCGCCAGGCCATTTCCTCCCGTGGAAGCATTCAACGCTTCGGCCGCGCGTATCGCGAGGGAGACAGAAAATGCCTGGCCTCGTCTGGCCGTGATCCGATCTTCAATATTGATGATTCCCTTATCTTGCATTTTGTGAGCGATGTTCTGCAGGTCGCGCAAAAGAATGACGCGAGCGGCATCGACCGAGGCGGTCGCATCCGCGACACGGAGCTGGATTGTTGAGAACTCGGCCATCCGGCTATTTGCGCCAGCGACAGCGCCCCGGGTAATGCGGCGGCTCGTTTGAGCCACGTAGTCCTCCAGCGCGCCCTGCGCAGCCCCGACGGCTGCCGCGGCAAGGCAGGACGGGATGACGCATAACATGGGGATATTGAAGCCACGGTTCGGGTAGATTGACGCGCCGGGCGTTTCTCCGGAGGTGGTTTCGGAGAACCGAAGCACACGATGGCTCGGCACAAAGACATCGTTGAGCACCAGCGTCTTGCTGCCTGTTCCGGCGAGGCCCACAACATCCCAGGTATCATCGAGCCTATAATCGGATGCCGGGACGACCAGGAACGCCGGTTGCAGCGGACCGTCGGATTGACTCGGAAGAAGCGCCGCACAAAACGACCATTGGGAATTATCGCAGCCGCTCGCAAAGGCCCACCGGCCGGTCAGCCTATATCCGCCACCGTCCGCCACCGCTTTGCAGGCAGGAGCATATGATCCGCATAGCAGCGCATCGGAATCATTGTCCCATACGTCGCGTTGCGCTTTAACGGGAAGACCAGCCAGCAGCCATTGGTGAGCGGCGAGGAGCCCGCACACCCAGGCGGTCGAGGCACAAGCGCGCCCAATCTCCACAATTAGATCGACCAGAACATCGAAATCGTATTCGTAACCGCCAAATTCGCGCGGCTGAACAACCTTGTACAAACCTGTGGCGCGTAGTGCTTCGACGTTTTCCATGGGGACATGGCGGGACCGCTCGGTCGACAGAGCGCGCTCTTTGATTTGCGGTAATGCCTCGCGCACCGCGGTCTTCAACGCTAGAGGAGACGGCCTATATGAGGTGGCGCTCGATGCGTTAAGGTTCTGTTCGGCAGACATGGCATTCCACTCCCAGAATAAAGTGCTTTGCGCGGTTACCCGGCTTGTTCGGTGGCGATAGGGGCAAACGACGAAACCCGGTAGCTGGCGTTCTGGTAAATCAGGGGCTCAACGGCTTCGCCTAACCGCACCTCGAGAACCTGCCCGATAAAGATCGTATGAGTGCCGAAGGGAATTGCCGCCATTTTTTGGCAGAACATGTTCGCCTGGGCGTCAAGGAGGAAGCCGAGCCCGTCCTCGGTCTTCTGCCATGCACCCTTGTCGAAGCGTTCTTCTGCCGGAAGAGCGCCGCTGAAGGCGGTCGAAAGCTCAGCTTGTTCGGTATGCAAAACGTTGACGCAGAACCGGCGCGCTTGCCCCATGATATCGTGCAGTCGTGTTCGGCTGGTCAAACAGACTAGAAGCGACGGCGGGTCCATGCTCACCGATGTGACGGCTGTTACCGTCATTCCATGATGCCGGTCGTAATCGGTCGCGGTGACGATGGTGACCGTGGACGCCATACGACGCATTGCGTCGCGAAACGCTGTCGACAGGTCGGATGACGGTTGGGACAAAATTCCTCCCTAAGAGGGTCTTTTGACGCTCGTTGCCGAAAATTAATTGCAAAGTTAATATTTGTCAATGCAAATGTTTACATATCATGCAATAGGCAATTATTGACAAAGCAAATATTGCGGAATAAAGGCTCTCTTCGACCGGCTAAGCGGAATCAAGCAATGTATAAGCTGACACACTCGTTGCCCTACATGCTCAACATGATTGCGAGTCGGCTGGGCGAAGCCTTTTCCGCTGAACTGGCTGAGCACCAACTTACCTTACCCATGTTTCGCGTTTTAGCGGCGCTTTCGCAGCGTGAGGAACAGCGATTAGGTGAGTTGAGCCAAATGATTCAAATTGAAAGTTCGAACTCTCTCCCGTTTGGTGGGAGCAATGAAGATGCGGCGCTTGGTCTCTCGCCGCCGCCAACAGAACGATGAACGATCGGTGCGGATTAGTCTCACCGCCGAAGGCCGTGTCTTGATTGAACGACTGATTCCCCGCGCTGTCTACTACGAGAACTTAGCAGTCAGAAATTTTACCAGCGGAAGCATTGATGCCCTCAAATCAACCCTTTGCAAAATTCAGGACAATGTTGCTGATCTACGCGGATATGCCGAGCGGGCTTCGAATCTCGACGTAGGCGCTAAACTCTCTCATCGGAAGACAGCGGCGAAAAGTTGAACTAGCGAGATTGGAGGAAGGTCTGATGATTCGTTATGGTTCAATCGGCGCGTCTGTCCGTAGCCGGTTTGCGGCAGGATTGGTCATTATTGCCGCCCTGGCCGCGGCGAGTGCGCCCGCTCTGGCCCAGGATTATCCGACGCGGCCGGTCCGCATCGTTGTACCGACGGGTCCCGGCGGCGGCTATGACGTGATGGCACGTCTGCTCAGCGAGCAGTTGAGCACCCGTTTGGGGCAAAGCGTTTTCGTTGAGAACCGCATCGGCGCAGGCACCATCGTCGGGACACAAGCGGTCATTGCCGCGCAGCCAGACGGCTACACCTTGCTTGCGGGCGGACTGAGCAACATTGTGTTCAACGCGAGTCTGTATCGGAAAGCGCCGTACGATCCTCTTACGCAACTTGTCCCGGTGGCCATCGTCTACAGGAACGTTTACATCTTAGTCGGATCGAACAAGCTGCCGCTCTCCAATGTGAAGGACCTCGTCGCTTCCGCCAAAGCCAAGCCTGATAGTCTCAATCTCGCGACGGCGGGCGTCGGCACCGGGCAGCAGCTCACTGCCGTGGCCTTCATGAAAGCGACCGATACCAAGTTTCTTGAAGTGCCTTACAAGGGCGCCGCAGCGGTCTATCCCGATCTGATCGCCGGCCGCGTCGATCTGTTCTTTGATTCGATAACGGCCGCGCTGCCCTTCGTGAAGGCGGGGACGGTGAAGGGCCTCGCACTGCTCGCACCACAACGGTTGAGCGACGCGCCGAATGTTCCGACCATGGACGAGGCGGGTGTGCCGGGCCTCAACGTCGATTCATGGATCGGTCTATTCGCGCCGGCCGGCACGCCCAAATCAGTGATCGAAAAGTTGCAAAACGAGATCGTCGCTGCGGCCCCCGAATTGAAGACCAAGTACGCCGCGGTCGGCGGCGATTACATGTGGGTTCCGCCCGAGAAGCTCGATGGCTTTGTTCGCGCCGAATATGACAAGTGGACCAAGTTGATCAAGGACGCCGGGATCAGTTTGGAGTAAGCTGTGCGCATCGCGACGCTGCGGATGGCGGCGACAGCAAAATTTGTCGGCAAAAAGTTAAAAGAGTGCGTGCGCAGATGACACCACGCGCCGGATTGGCGGCTCGGTTTGGCATCCGGAATTTAGCGCTTCTATATGTTCGAGTTGCCGCGCGAACGCCATCCGAACTTGGGCTTTCCAGGGATCCGTCTCTTTGGAGGAAAGCCGATGACGTTTACGATGTCGAGATCGATCAGATTTTGATTTTACGAAATCCAGTGAGCGACGAAGGCGAACCGAGAGCAAGTACTATAGTTGCGTTGCTGATCGAAAAAAAACAAGTCCGAAGTAATAGAGAGGAAATGAAATGACCCAGATCAGAAGCATCGTCGGCGCAACGCGACGTCCTGGCGAACTCGGCATCCACTCATTGGACAGTTTTAATCTGGTCGTGCCGGACCTGAAGGTCGCGGAGACCTTCTACAGCGAGTTCGGACTCGACCTTCAGACGCGGGGCAATCGCTTTGAGGTTCATACGCGCGGCCATGGGCATCGGTGGGGAACCCTCAGCGAAGGTCCCCGCAAGCAACTATCCCACCTGAGCTTCGGCGTTTTCGAGGACGACTTCTCCCGCTTCAAGGAGCGTTTTAGCCAGCTCGGCATCCGGCAAATCGATCCGCCAAAAGGTTTCGAATCCAACGGCATCTGGTTCCAGAACCCCGACGGTCTGGCGATGGAGCTGCGGGTCGCGGAGAAATCGTCTCCCAACGAAAAATCGACGTTTGCGATGACTTCAACGCCTCCGGGCGCTCAAGGTTCTCCAAACCGCAGTCAGGCGCCGCGGATCAGTCCACGCAGACTGGCCCATATTCTGATTTTCACCACGGATGTCCCGGCCAGCATCGCATTTTACGAACGTGTCCTTGGTTTGCGGCTTTCGGACCGCTCGGGCGACGGCATTGCCTTCATGCACGGCATTCACGGCAGCGATCATCATCTCATCGCGCTGGCCAAGGCCGAAGGACCGGGGCTCCACCATCTGAGCTGGGACGTCGGCTCCGTGAACGACATTGGCCTGGGCGCCATGCACATGGCCGACAAGGGTTTTAGCGCCGGCTGGGGATTGGGTCGCCACGTATTGGGCTCCAACTATTTCCACTATGTGCGCGATCCTTGGGGCAGCTACGCAGAATATTCGGCGGACATCGACTACATTCCGGTCAACTGCGACTGGCGTGCAGAGGACAATCCCGCCCACGATTCTTTCTATCTTTGGGGACCGACGCCGCCGGACGACTTTGCCGTCAACCACGAAACTTCGGGGTAGGGCGTCGGTTCTCGTCATGTTCACCGATACGATCCAGATTTTGATTGTCGCAGGCGGTCCCTTGCCGACTGATACTGGCTAAACGAATTGAATTGGGACGGCGCGATGGCGACAGTTTTGATCGACCAGAAAGCGACGACCGTTCAATCGCATGCCAACGCCGCGCAAGCTCGAAGAATCGCAGCATGAATCAGCTAATCGTCGGGATCGACCGGATACGCCGGCGATTAGGCTGATCAGTTCGACCGTGCTTTAGAACGCATCAAAGATGGAGCCGAACATGGCTGATGCAAATGTCATTGATGTCAATGAACTGATCGACGGTCAAAAAGTCCAGCGGTCAACCATCGTATTTCTTGCGGTGGCCATACTGGCGATGGTCGCTGATGGTTTCGACCTTTCCGCCATCGGATTTGTAGCGCCTGAGTTGAGAAAGATTTGGCATATCGAACCTGCACAATTAGCGCCCATCTTTACGGCCGGTATCTTGGGCCTGCTGGTTGGCGCTCCGCTGCTTGGCTTTGTCGGCGATCGGTTGGGACGCAAGAAAGGCATCCTCATCGGCCTGTGCACATACGGAGGACTCACGCTGATCACGATGATGGCGAGCTCATTGAACCAATTTGTAGTGCTTCGGTTTTTGACCGGTCTCGGGCTGGGCGGTATGATTCCAAATGTCTTGTCGCTAACGGCTGAAATCGCGCCCAAGCGATTGCGCGGCATGTTCACCGTGATCATCCTTTTTGGCGTGCCGGCTGGGATCTCAATCCCGGGAATTGTCGCGGCTCTGCTCGTGCCGCATTATGGGTGGCCTGCGATTCTTTTTGTGGGCGGGGTGCTGCCTTTGATGGTCGCATTTGCAGCCACTTTTATATTCAAAGAATCTTTGAAATTTATGGTGCAGCGGGGCGGTCGCGATGACGATGCCAGACATCTTGCTCGCGCATTAAGGCCTGATCTCTCAATCTCTTCGCAGGCTCGATTCGCTTTCGGTCTGCCGAATGTTCCTGCGACGAGTGGCTCACTGGCGAAGCTATTTGAGGGTAGTCTCGCAATCATCACGCCGGCACTCTGGATCGCGCTCGCGGCGAACCAGCTGACTAATTTCTTCGCGTTGAGCTGGCTGCCAACCTTGCTGCAATCGGCCGGATTGAGCACGGCTCAAGCAGGCATCAGCGCGTCCATGTTCTCGATCGGCGGGTTGGCTGGCGGCCTCCTTCTTGCGTTCGTTATCGACAGGTTCGGTGTACTACCCATCGTCGCGCTTTTCTTGCTGGGTGCGCCCTTGATCGCGCTAATGGGCATGCAAGGCATTCCGCCTTGGGTTTTAGGCGCCATTATTGCAGCGGCCGGTTTCTGCGTCACCGGGAACAATTTCGGCATCAATGCCGCCATGGCCATGATCTACCCGACGCCCGTCCGATCAACCGGCACTGGATGGGCGCAAGCGATGGGTCGCATCGGCTCGCTCGGGGCGCCCATTTTCGGAGGCGTCCTGCTTGGGATGCATCTTTCGCAACAGCAGTTGTACTTAGCGCCCGCTTTCGCCCTTCTCGTCGGAGCTGTCGCCGCTGGGCTACTAGTTGTGTTGTGCATTCGCCGATTTGGTGGTTATCGCCTCGATGAGGCGGCGGCAGTTCCTGCAACGGAATCATCCAAGGCCCCGAGCGTGGCGTTGTCCATGGAGCGGTAAAAAATTGTCGGCTTGAGAATGTGAGCCGTCGATGTGTTGTTCAAAAACAAAGAGGTCATGCCACCGTGGCTGCTGAAAACAAGGTCAAGTCGCTCGAGGATCTCATCAACTCCGTGCCCGATCTGGTTGACTACTTTTATAACGATACCGTCGCGCCCCATAGCCGAAATAGGCCCGGTTTCTCTCCCGTGCCTGCCGAATATACCAATTGGCGGGATGAGCAGCATGCCTGGAGAGAGACGGCTGTGCTCTTTGATCAATCGCATCATATGCCCGAGCTTTTCCTCAAAGGCCCGGACAGCGTTCGCCTGTTGAGTTATCTCGGCATCAACAGCTTTGCCAATTTCGGTCCAGGCAGGGCAAAGCAATATATCGCGTGCAATCACAACGGGCAGGTGATCGGGGAGTCTGTTCTTTACTATCTGGAGCCAGATAGTTTCGAGTTGATCAGCGGCATGCATCTTCATGATTGGGTGCAGTTCAACGCGGAGACGGGAAATTATGACGTTCGCATCGAACGCGATTATCAGACCTCTGCCAACACCAAAGGCAGAACGAAATTTCGGTTTGGCATGGACGGCCCGAATGCAGAGAAAATCTTCAGTGAAGTTGTCGAGGGAGACGTGCCGGATATTCCTTTCTTTCGGACCGCCAAAGTTAGAATTGCCGGTTGCGAGGTGCTGGCATTGAGGCACGGCATGGCCGGTCACAAGGGTGTCGAGCTTTCGGGTCCCTACGCGGATGGGCCAACCGTCCGAGCGGCGATCCTGGAAGCCGGAAAAAAATATGGCCTGCTTCCGGCCGGAAGGCTGGCGTACTTCAGCACGCCGACTGAAGGGGGCTGGCTCGCCTATCCTTTGCCCGCTGTTTATACAGATGAAAAGTTGAGGGACTTTCGGAAATGGCTTCCTATAACATCGTGGGCTGCTCAGGCGCAGCTTAGTGGCAGCTATCGCTCGTCGAATATTGAAGATTACTATGTTACGCCATGGGATATGGGCGTTGATCGCGTCATGAAGTTCGATCATGACTTCATTGGGCGCGCAGCACTGGAAAAAATGGCAACGCAGCCCCATCGCGCCAAAGTGACTTTGGTCTGGAACAAGGACGACGTGTCGCGAATCCAGCGTTCTCTTTTCGAACCGGGTATCCCCTGCAAATATCTGGACCTTCCCGTGTCCTCCTACGGTTTTCCACAGTGTGACGCGGTTCGCAGCATGGATGGGAAGCTGATCGGAAGGTCAGGGTTCTGCGGCTACAGCGGGAACGAGGCGGAGATGCTTTCCCTCGCCGTTCTGGATAGCGAGCAGGCGGCTGCCGGAACAAAGGTTATGCTGACGTGGGGAGAACCGGGCGGGGGATCGAGGAAGCCCCAGGTGGAGCGGCACCGGCAAATCGAGATCCGTGCAACGGTTGCCCCTGCGCCCTATGCTACCGCAGTCCGCCGCATGAAGCGCTCCGGAATTGGACAACCTGTTTCATGAGCGCGATGGACGCCTTTTATCAGGCGGGAAATGCGTCCGCGTCGTGGTCCGATTCTAACATTCGGCAATCCGGTTTCGGCAGCCTCTCATGCCAATGTTAGAATCAAAAGGACCCCTAGCAAGTATAAGTGTAGTGGAGCTTTTGGATTTGACATTCGCTTCACGACTTCGCCGCCAGGCGGGTAGCGAATGTCAAATCCGCTCCACTAGGAGCAACGAAGCAGTCAAGAAGCTTTTCTGAAAGCCTGATTGACGCTGCGCGTGATGGGCTCGGCACTTTCACCGGCGATCTTCTGTCCGAGTGCTGTCAGCTCCTTGGTCTGTTCGCTCAGCATTTCGAACTGCTTTCGGGCGTGTGCCGTCCACAGCTCCATAATGTCAGATGGCGTCTTCGCGGTCGCGAATTGGCGAGCGAACTGGAAGACAAACTCGGTATTAGCCCGCGCCATGTCGATTATCTGGACGTTAAAGTCACGGATGTTTTCCACGGTGATCGAATAACTTTGTTCAACCGCCGCTTTGCCTTTCTCTATGGTCTCGTTGGCGATCGCGGCGTTCTTGTCGACAAACTTCCGGCTCCGATCGTGCTCGCTCATGGGGATTGATCCTTTGACTGGGTCTGATTGACCGAGGTTTTGACGTCACGGCAGCCTCGGCGGCCATGACCCGTAGGCCGGTCGTCAGGCAGCCTTGTCCAAGATCGCGGTGTGGCGCGTCTAGTAAAACGCGCGTGCCCCCGGTTAGTTCCGCCGTGATCCGGGCGCGCGCAAGGAAAATTAGCACGCGCCCGAACGTAAACGATACGTGGAGATCACCGCCGGGCTGCAGGCGTCGAAGCGGCATGCATCGTCTCTCGCCGTCGATTGTCCCTCACGGTCGATCGGACCGCGACCCGGCGCCGGATGTGGTGGCACTCCCAATCCGGCGACAAGGGTCGCCGAACTCACCGATTATGATCGGCGTTATTGCTCCGGCACCACCGCGATTGCTTCGATCTCGAAAAGCGCGCCCTCGCGCGCCAGCTTGGAAATCTGGACCGCGGTGCTTGCCGGCGGCGCCTTGGTGTCGACGTAGCGGTCGCGCACTTCGAAGAAGATCGGCAGGTGCGCCATGTCGACGAAGTAGCTGGTGATCTTCACCACATGCTCGAAATTGGCGCCGACCGCGGCGAGCGCCGCCTTGAGGTTTTCGAAGCATTGCGCCGCTTGGGCGCGGAAGTCGCCCGGCGCGCCGGCGAATGTGCCGTCCGGCGTCATGCCGAGCTGGCCCGACAGATACATGGTGCGGCTCGGACCTTTGGTCTCCACCACATGGCTATAGCCGCGCGGGGCGGGCATGCTTGATGGATTGAGAAAGCGATGAACGGGCATGATTGTCTCCTCTGTGGCGAAATCGAGCTTTCGCGTACGGCCGATCAGCCATAATGCAATCGCCAAAACGTCATGGCAAAGTCCGCCCGAGGTCCGCGCGCTTCATCATCGTTGCCGTTGCGGTGCTATGGGCCGGGAGTGGCGGCCATGAGCCGCAATGATATTCGCACCACGCGGGAGCCGGACCGGGGCAAATGATAAGTCAGCATGGGGCTGCGGCTCCCGCTACGTCCGTTCCAGGCCATCGCGCCAAGGTTTTCATCTCCTATTCGCGCAAGGACATGGCTTTTGCGCAGATGATGGTAGGCGCACTCGCCGAGCGCGGATTCGATGCCTTCCTCGACAAGACGGATATCGCGCCGGGTGAGCCTTGGAAGGAGCGCCTTGCCGGGCTGATCGCAACCGCCGACACGATTGTCTTTGCCGTGAGCCCGGATTCGGTCGGGTCGCCTATCTGCGGCTGGGAGCTGGAAGAGAGCACGAGGCTTGGCAAACGGCTCATTCCGGTCGTGGCGCGGCGCATCGCCGACGCCGATGCGCCGCCGGCTTTGGGCCGGCTCAATTGGGTGTTTCTGACCGATGGCGACGATAAGGACGCGGCGCTCGCCGCGCTTGGCTCGGCGCTCAATACCGATCTTCCCTGGGTGCGCGAACATACCCGCCTCGGCGAATTGGCGCGACACTGGGACGAAGCGGGACGCAGCAACAGCGCGACCTTGCGCGGCGCCGACCTCGAAACCGCCGAGCGCTGGCTCGACCGCCGTCCCTCCGACGCCAACGCGCCAACCGATCTGCACCAGGATTTCATACGGGCGAGCCGGCGGGCGGCAACCGCGAGGCAGCGCTATTGGGTCGGCGGCTCGCTCACCGTGGCGATCGTCGCTCTTGCTCTTGCGGTGTTCGCCGAGTTCAGCCGTCGCGAGGCGCAGACGCAGCGCGAGCGCGCCGAACACACACTCGCTCTGGCGACCGGCACCGCCAACAGCCTGGTCTACGATCTGGCGGAGAAATTCCGCAACGTGGTCGGCGTGCCGGCCGCGACGATCAAGGACATTCTCGATCGGGCGCGCCAGTTGCAGGAACAGCTCATCGGATCAGGCGAGTCGAGCCCCGATCTGCGCCGCAGCGAGGCGGTCGCGCTGGACGCAACAACCATTACACTTTTGGCTCTCGGTGAAACCAAGGGCGCCCTCACAGCGGCGAAACAGGCGGAAGAAATCTTCAAGACTTTGGCGAGCCAGCAACCAGACAGCACTGACTTTCAAGACGGTCTGTCGGCGGCGTACGAGATGGCCGGCAACGTGGAGGTGGCGCAAGGTGATCTGCCGGCGGCGCTGGTCTCCTATCAGGCGGACCTCGCCATCATGGACCGACTGGCGAAGTCCGATCCCGGCAATACCGGCTGGCAGCACGACCTGGCGGCTGCGGATAGCAAGGTCGGCGACGTAGAGGTGGGGCAGGGCAGTCTGCAAGCGGCGATGACATCTTATCAGGCGAGCCTCACCATCAAGGACCGTCTGGCAAAATCCGATCCCGGCAATGTTGCCTGGCAGCGTGATCTGGCTGTTGCGTACAATATGGTCGGCAATGTGCAATTGATGCAGGGCGACCTGCCGGCCGCGCTGACCACCTTTCAGGCGCTCCTCGCGATCGCCGACCGTCTGGCGAAGTCCGATCCCGGCAATGGCGGCTCGCAGCGCGACCTCTCGGTGTCGTACAACAAAGTCGGCGATGTGGAGTTGGCGCAAGGCAACCTGCCGGCCGCAATAACGTCATACCAGGCGAGCCTCGCCATAAGAGACCGCCTGGCGCGATCCGATCCCGGTAATGCCAGCTGGCAGAGCGACCTGGCGGTGTCCTACGAGAAGGTCGGCGACGTGCAGGTGGCGCAAGGCGATCGGCCGGCCGCCTTGGCGTCCTATCAGGCGAGCGGAGCAATCTTTGACCGCCTCGCCAAGTCCGATCCGGACAATACCGATTGGCAGAGCAATCTCGCCGGGTTGGACGACCGCGAGGGCCGCTTGCAGGAAGCGCAGGGCGATCTGCCAGCCGCATTGGCGTCCTATCAGTCGGGGCAAGGTATCTTCGACCGCCTGGTGAGGTCCGATCCCGGCAATGCCGTTTGGCAGGGCGATCTGGCCGCCTCGTACAGCAATATCGGGGACGTGCAGGTGTTGCAGGGCAATTTGCCTGAGGCGCTGAAATCCTTTCAGGCGGATTTGGCCATTATGGACCGGCTGGTGCAATTCAATGCCGGCAATACCGGCTGGCAGGGCGACCTAGCGGCGGCATACGAGAGAAACGGCGACGTGCAGGAGACGCAGGGCAATCTGTCGGACGCGATGACGTCCTATCAAGCGAGCCTCGCCATCAGAGACCGGCTGGCGAAGTCCGATCCCGGCAACGCTGGCTCGCAGCGTAATCTATCCCTGTCGTACATCAGAGTCGGCGACGTGCAGCGGATGCAGGGCAATTTGCCGGCCGCATTGGCCTCCTATCAGGCCGGCTTAGCCATCAGAGACCGGCTGGCAAAGTCCGATTCGGGGAATGCGCAGTGGCAGAGCGACCTGATGGTCGTCATCGGCCGGATCGGCGGCTTGGCCTACTATTTCGTTCTCGCCGGCAACTTTGCCGCCGCGCTCGATGTTGCCGACCAGGCTATCTCCCTCGCGCCCGACCAGATATGGCTATACACAAACCGCGCGCATGCACTCATGTTTTTAGGCCGCACGGCCGAAGCACGAGCGATATACCTGCAATATCGCGAGCGAACGGATTTATTGGACGGCAAATCCTGGGTCACTCTTGTCCTGGAGGACTTCGCCGACTTGCGGAAGAAGGGGCTTACGAACCCGCTCATGGACGCCATAGAAAAACAGTTTGCCGCGGGCGGATGACGGAAGACCCGGGCGAAGCCCGCTGCCGCGACTGCCCTCCATGGGCCGGTCTACATGGGCGCGCTGACCTATATCGGCAACGCACCGAATTTCATGATCTACGCCATTGCCACCGAACGCGGCATCAAGATGCCGAGCTTTTTCGGCTATCTCTGCTGGTCGATCGTCGTGCTGGGGCTGGTGTTCGCGGCTATGACTTTCCTTTTTATTGCCCGGTAGGGGTGAAGCCGATCCTTTGAGATGAGCAGTCTCTTGGCGAGAGCCGCGGTGAAGACCGGCATGCTGCCCCCTCGGATTCCCTCCCCCACGAGCGAGGGAGGAGAACGACCAGACGGCGCTGTGGTGCGCGACGCATTACGGATGTGGGAAGCAACGCAGGCGGCCCTTTTTCATCGTCATTGCCGGACTTGATCCGGCAATCCATGCGGATAGCCGGCTCGCTCAATGCCGAGATGGGACGATGAGCGCCCGAAGCAAATCGGGGGAGAAAAATCAGGCCGCTTCCAGCCGCGCCAACTCGGTCTCGAATTCGAAGCGCAATTGCGCGCCTTCCGCTTCCGGCAGCCAATTGGTCATCTGCGGAAAGATGGTGCGATAGAGCGACACGTGAGCCGCGTCCCACGGCATCTTCTGCGCAGCCGCGCTTCGGCGAGAATCTTGTAAAGGTCGGCGCGAACTTCGTCGGGATCGGCGCGATAGACCGGTGTCGGCCGATCCTCGAACAGATCATCCTGTTCGTCCTGCCCGAACAGATCGCCTTGGCGGGTGGTGGTCATCTCGCGCGCGGTTCCATTGCCGAAATCAGCGGAATCATGCGTGATTTTTGCAGCCGCTGCGAGCAAGATACCGGTGTTTTGCGCTTGCTTTTCGGAGGCGCGGATTTCTCGCCAGCCGTTTTCACTCAACCCATCCTACGAGCTACGAGCTAAATTACTCGGCGTCAGCGTCGTCGCCGTTGACAGGGGATTGATCCAGGAGCCGAGCGACCAGCGCGTCGATGTGCGGGGCGACGCCTGACTCGGTCAGAGCATCGCGGATGAGCTTGCGCGCACGCTGAAACTTCACAGCCTCGGGCAGTTCGAAGGCAGCCGCTAGCCTTTCGGTCTCGCCTGCGGCAGCGGCGAGCTCGTTATGAAGAGATTGAGAAGCATCAAATCTCGGGATCGGAAGTGTGAATACCACCTTGTCGAAATCGCGCGCGCCCCATTGACCACGTGACTGCAAATTGGCAGTCCGACTTCGGGCTGTTTCACTGTTCAGCAGCGCCACAAGATATCGCGCTTCAACGAGTCCCGACATCGCGCTCCAGTACAGCTTGTGTTCTATTACGGCATTAGAATTCTGAATAATGCACGCCGCGGGAATAGTACCCGAAGCAGCGTAAACGACGCGAAGTGACTTCAATGGAAACTGCGCGCCCAACTCATTGTGGCCCGGGCGGCTGGCGAGATGATGCAGGAGTGCGCGGGTCCGCGGATTGTCGGTCAACGTTTTGCTCGATCTCGGCCGATTGTGCGGGAGACTTCTCTACAACCCACAAATCTCGTTGATAACAGTGCTAGAGGCGCAACTCATGTTAACTTTCGACCTATCTACGACCCACGGACCGGTCGAACCACCTCAAGGCCATGGCGCGTTCACCGCAACCAGACCTGTTCGAGACCGAGTCGCAGCCCGAATTGTTCGTGGCCGATGCCGCTCCTCCAGCCTACCGGCCCGATCCGGACGACGTCCGTGGACGGCTGCACAAGATTTTGGCCGAAGCCCGCGCGGCGGAAAAGCTTCCGTGGGATCCGGACAAGGTCTTGCTGTACCGGACGATTTTTTCGCACATGGCCGGCTGGTTGCCCGAGGAGGAAGCCCGGCAGTTGCAATTCGCGTTCGACACCGAGATGGCGCGGCTGAAAGCGGCGTGAGCTAAGCCCCGATCACGCTGCGCGCATCCTTGCCCCGACGGCGAGTCGGATTTGCGCCGCCCTTCGCACGCTCAGCCGCCGCAGCCCATAACCCGTAGGGCGGAATTGCGAAGCGTATTCCGCCGTTCCATCACGGAGGTGCGGCGGATTACGCCTTCGGCAAATCCGCCCTACATTTCGTCACTAGTTTAGCAACATAACTCTTGACATTCGTCCCCGTTCCAGTTACATTGCCGAATCTCGCTCTCGTAAAAAAGACACCGGCCGGTGATGCCCGGCCGGTGGAGCGAGAACGGTTCTCGCGGGCGGCGGTCGACAGCCGTGCGCGCGAACCGCGGTGGAGCGCCGGGAGGCGCCGCGCGCCCGAAGCAGGCGGTCTGCGCAAGCGGATCGTTCTGTGGCGCGCGCCACGCCCGAAGCGCGAGCGAGTGGCAACATTCGCCCGCGTGGCGTGGCCCAAAAACTCTGGCGCCTCTCGGCGCTCCACTCCTTTGCGAGTGGCTTTCGTCAGCGTGGCTTGGCAAAACTCGGGCGCACAGGCGTCGCGAGAACGGTAGCGCTTATCCGCCCCCGCGGTGCGCAGCGCCGCGGGGGAGGGGGACCACGCGGAGCGTGGTGGAGGGGGCGTTCAGCAGTGAGGTCACATCATCGCCGCGGCCAACCTCGCTGGCCGCGCCCCTTCCACCGCGCAAGTGCGCGGTCCCCTTCCCCGCTATCGCGGGGCAGGACGAGGAGCGGTCTTTCGCGTGAGACAGAGAGGCCCCTCACCCCACTCGCCCGCCCGCGGGGCGAGGGAGTGCGACGCGGCTGGCGAGACCATCGTTCAGGAATTGTTTGCCATACCTGCAAAGCCGCCGTTTACCCTCGCCGGATAGTTTCTCCTCCTCGGTTCGCGACTTCCCGCCATGGTCTCGGCGTCAAAAGGCGGAACATTTCTGGCCTGCGGCACGTTGATCGATTTGATTTGGGTGCCCTCCTGGGGCTTGGCTGTGAGGGGTTGCCGTGGTGCCTGTACATCGCAACAAGCAGTTTTGGCGCGCGGCTGTGATCGCCGGCGCGGTTTGCGCCGCCGCGGCCGTGGCGGCGCCCAGTGCGGCGCAAGCCGAAGGATTTTTTGATTTCCTGTTCGGCGGCTTCCGCGACCGGGCTGCGCCGCCGCGAGTGACCTCCTATGCCGAGCCGGGTGCTTCGATCGGCCGGGTGTCGCCGGCGCCGCTCGGACCGGAAAGCGTTCATCAAGGCGGCGGAGGCGGCGGCCGCGCGGTCTCGTTCTGCGTGCGGCTCTGCGACGGCCAGCATTTTCCCATGGAGCACATGGTCAACGCGACGCCGGTCGAGACCTGCCGGGCGATGTGCCCGACCAGCAAGACCAAGGTCTTCTTCGGCAATGCAATCGGCGGCGCCGTCGCCCGCGACGGCCAGCGCTATGCCGATCTCGACAATGCCTTCAGCTATCAGAAACAGCTGGTGGCCAATTGCACCTGCAACGGCAAAGACGCCTTCGGCTTGGCCCGGCTCGATGTGCGGGCGGATCCGACCTTGCGGCCTGGCGACATCGTCATGACCAAGACCGGGCCGGTGGCTTTTTCAGGCAAGCGCGGGGCGACCGCTACGTTCACGCCGGTCGACGCTGCTGTGCTCGCCGCCGAATTGACTCCCGGCGCGCCGCGCCTGCGCCTGCGCCTGAGCCGGCGGAATGAGCAGACGGCCGCCGATGATGAGCCGGGCACGATCGTTCAGTCCCAAAATGGGCCGCAGTGGCAGCCCGCACCCGTGGACTTGCGCGGTCAGGTCGGCAGGTAACGCACCACTTCCTCGGCCAGCGACAGCGACGAGGTCAGCCCCGGCGATTCGATGCCGAACAGGTTGACCAGCCGCGGCAGGCCGTGTGCCGGCTCGGCCGCGATCATGAAATCGGCCTGTCCGCTCGCCCGGACCGCGGAGCTTCGGCCGGATGCCGGAATAATCCGGCACCAGGGAGCCGTCCGGCAGGCCCGGCCAGTAGGTGCGGATGCGAGCGTAGAAGCTTTCGGCGCGCCGCGGATCGACGGCGTAGTTCTCCTCGGTGATCCACTCGACGTCGGGGCCGAACCGCATGCGGCCGGCGAGGTCGAGCGTGACGTGAACGCCGAGCCCGCCGTCGATCGGCGTCGGATAGATCAGCCGCGAAAACACCGGCCGTCCGGCAAAGCCGAAATAGTTGCCCTTGCCGAGCACGAGCCGCGGCACCTGGTCGGCCGGATAGCCGTCGATGCGGCGCGCCAGCGCCTGAGCGCCGAGGCCGGCGGCATTCACCACGGCGTCGAATTGCAACGACGCCGGCGTCGCGGCCGCCGAACTGCGACGTGCCAGTGCGGCGCCTTGTAGCTCATGCGCTCGACCGGCGTTTCGAACGCGATCATGCCGCCGCGATCTTCCAGGTCGCCCCACAGCGCCAGCATGTAGCCGTGACTGTCGATGATGCCGGTTTCCGGCGACCACAGCGCGCCGATGCAGCACAGTTCCGCCTCCATGGCGCGCGCCGCGTTGCCGCCGATCAGCTCGACGCCTTCGACGCCGTTGATCTCGGCCTGGCGCCATGATCGTCTCGACCTTCGCAAGCTCGGCCGGCGTTGGTCGCGACGACGAGCTTGCCGCATTTGCGATGGCCGACGCCGTGCGAGGCGCAGAATTCGTAGAGCATGCGCCGGCCGCGCACGCAGTGGACGGCGCGCAGCGTGCCGGTCGGATAATAAAGGCCGGCGTGGATCACCTCGCTGTTGCGCGAGGAGACGCCGTTGGCGATGCCGCCGGTCGCCTCGGCGACGGTCACGTCATGGCCGGCGCAGCGCCGCGGCGCGCGCGACCGCAAGCCCGACCACGCCTGCGCCGACGACCAGGACCTGCATTGCGCCTCTGCCCTCGTCATCATTCCGGGGCGCCACGCAGCGGCACGCTCGCCCCGGGAATGACTATACCGTCTTCCACGGAATGATCAGGCGCTCGATCTCGTTGAGCAGGACGGTCAGCACGAAGCCGATGATGGCGATCATGAACAGGCCGACATACATCTGCTCGACGGAAAACGTCTCCCAGGCGGTCCAGATCATGTAGCCGAGCCCGCTCTTGGCGCCGATCATCTCGGCGATCGCGATCAGGATGAGGCCGATGCCGATGCCGAGCTTGAAGCCGGTCATGATCACCGGCAGCGCGCCGGGCAGCGCGATGGTCCAGAACGTCTTCCAGCGGCTGGCTTTGTAGTTGCGGCCGACGTCGAGATAGATGCGGTTGATCTCCAGCACGCCGGTCGTGGCGTTGATCACCACCGGGAAGAATACGCCGATCGCCACCATGAAGATCTTCGAGCCTTCGCCGAGGCCGAAGATCAGCAAAGCGCCAGCGGCAGGATCGCGCTTTTCGGAATCGGATAGGTCGCCGCCACCAGCGGATCGAACACGGCGCGCACCCAGCGGTTGAGCCCCATGGCGATGCCGAGAATCAGCGCCGGCACGCCGCCGATCAGCGTGCCGAGCGCGAGCCGGCGCAGGCTGACCAGCGTGTTGGTGATCAAGCTCGCCCGAGCGCAGCATGTCGATCATGCACCGCGATCACGCTCGACGGCGCGGGAAAGAAGCGGGTGTCGATGAAATTGCAGCCGCGCGGCCGCTTCCCAGACCACCAGCAGCACGATCGGCGAGGCGATGCCGAGAATGCGCTCGCGCGTGCGCATCGACAGCGCGAAGCTTTGCTCCGGGCTGGCGGCGATGGTTTCGGTCGTCATGACGTTTTTTCCTTGCTTGTCGTCGCGCGGCTTCCTTGTTCTCCTGCTCGCGGGCGCGCTGCACCTCGTCGCGCAGGTCCGGACCAGATGCGATGCACGAGCTCGCCGAATTCCGGCGCCTTCTGCAGCTCGATGATGTTGCGCGGGCGCGGCAGCGGCACGCGCACCAGGCTCTTCACGCGGCCGGGCTGCGCCGTCATCACCATGATGCGGTCGCCGAGATAGACCGCCTCGTCGACGCTGTGGGTGATGAACACCACGGTCTTCTTCTGCTCGTCCCAGATGCGCAGCAGCTCCTCCTGCAGCAGCAGCTTGTTCTGCGCGTCGAGCGCCGAGAACGGCTCGTCCATCAGCAGGATTTCCGGATCGTTGGCGAAGGCGCGCGCGATCGAGACGCGCTGCTTCATGCCGCCGGAGAGCTGGTGCGGATAATAGTCGGCAAAGCGCGTCAGGCCGGTGGCGTCGAGATAATGGCCGACGCGCTCCTTGATCACGGCGGCCGGCGCGTTGCGCATGCGCAGGCCATAGGCGGCGTTGTTCCACACCGTCATCCAGGGGAAGATCGACTCGCCCTGGAACACCATGGAGTTTTCCGGCCGGTCGGAGCCCGCCGGCGTGTCGATCTCGATGCGTGCCGGCGGTCGCGGTCTCGAGCCCGGCGAGGATGCGCAGCAGCGTGGTCTTGCCGCAGCCCGACGGACCGACGATCATGAAAAACTCGCCCGGCGCGATATCGACCGAGACGCGGTCGACGGCGACGAGCCTGCCGAAGTTCTTTTGCAGGTCGCTGATCCGGATCGCCGGCCGCGCCGGCTCGCGGACGATCCGTCGCCTTCGGGCGGCTCGCCGACGGCACGCAGATTGCTGGCGCTGGGGCTCATGGGCCTTTTCAACTTCTCGGGCTGTTAACTTCCGGGGCCGTCCATCGCCTTGATCGCGACCGCATTGTGCCGGGCAATTGCGCTGATCTCAACTCGCTGCACTGCACATCATGGAACGGCACTCGCCGCCTTCGGTATAAGAGGCGTACTTGACCTTGGTCGCCGCGCGGTTTTGTGTCGCAGCATGTGGCGCTTGGTCAGGCCTCGTGATCGTGAAGAGGGAATTTGCCATGGCGGATAATGTCGTCCGGGTCTGCGCGCAAGCCGACATTGCGCCGGAGACGGTGAAAGCGTTCGAGGTCGGCGATCGCAGGCTCGCCGTCTACAACATCGGCGGCCAGTTCTACGTCACGGACGACGAGTGCACCCACGCCTCGGCGAGCCTCGCCGACGGCATCCTCGAAGGCGACATCATCGAGTGCAGCCTGCATTTCGGCGCCTTCCATGTGACGACCGGCGCGGTGAAGTCGCCGCCGTGCTCGCTGCCGCTGCGCACCTACAAGGTGGTGCTGCAAGGCGACGACATTTTCGTCGATCTCGACCGCGACGCCGCCGGCGAGCCGGCCTGATGAGCGAACCGCCGGCCGCGGTCAGCCGGCCCAACGCGCCTGTCGGCCTCGGCATTGCCGGCCTCGGCATGGCCGGCGCCGTGATGGTGCGCGCCGCCGCCGGCGCATCCCGGCATCACGCTTTGCGCCGCCGCCGATCCGCATGACGCGCCGCGCGCAGGCTTTCGCGCGCGATTTCAACGCGCGCGGTCTATGCGGATTCCGGGACCTTTGCGCGCGATCCCGCCGTCGAGGTCGTCTACATCGCGACCCCGCACCAATTCCACGCCGCGCATGCCGCGCTCGCCGCGGCGGCCGGCAAGCACATCATTCTCGAAAAGCCGATGGCGCTGACGCTCGCCGACTGCGACGCGATCATCGCGGCGGTCGAGCGCGCCGAACGTGCATCTCATCGTCGGCCACACCCACGCCTTCGATCCGGCGGTGCGCGCCATGCGCCGCATCGTGGCGAGCGGCGAACTTGGCCGGCTCGGCATGATCGCGGCGTGGAACTACACCAACTTCCTCTATCGGCCGCGGCGGCCGGAGGAGCTCGATACCGCGCGCGGCGGCGGCATCCTGTTCAACCAGGTGCCGCACCAGATCGACATGGTGCGGCTGATCGGCGGCGGCCGGCTGCGCAGCGTCCGCGCCCAGGTGACGCGCGCTCGATCCGGCGCGGCCGACCGAGGGCAGCGCCGTCGCGTTCCTGGAATTCGAGAACGGCGCCGCGGCCTCGCTGGTCTATGGCGGCTACGATTTCTTCGACAGCGACGAACTGCATTTCTGGATCGGCGAGCGCGGCGCGCCCAAAGCCGCCGGATCAGCACGGCGCCGCGCGCCGCTTGCGCGCTGCATGCCCCGACAAGTCCGAAGCCGCGAAGCCCGGCTGCGCATCGAGACGCTTCGCCTACGGCGGCGCGACGGCGATCGGTCCGCCGCCGCCGCACCAGCCGCATTTCGGCCTGATGATCGTGACCTGCGCGGGCGGCGAAATGCGCGCCTCGGCCGATGGCCTCTTCATCTATGACGCGGAACGGCAAACGCGAGATCGCGCTGCCGCCGAGCGCGGCGATGCCCGGCCGCAGCGAAGTGCTCGACGACATGATCGCCGCGATCCGCACCGGCCGGCCGCCGCTGCAGGACGGCCGCTGGGCCAAGGCCAATGTCGAGGTGACGCTGGCGCTGCTGCAATCCGCGCGCGAGCGCCGCGAGATCATGCTGCAGCACCAGGTTGCGGCCTGATTTCGTCACTCCGGGCCGTGCGCAGCGCGGAGCCCGGGAACGGCGGCTATTGGACGGCTGCACCGGTTTCTCTATATAAAATCAGTATGTGACGGAGCGGCGTCGAATGAACTACCAGCCATCAAGCCACGATTTCGTGGTCGAAAACCCCGAGCAGCAGACGTTCTTCGTCAATCGCGAGGTTTTCGTCTCCGACGATGTTTTCGAGCGCGAGAAGCGCGCCATCTTCGACCGCTGCTGGGTCTATGTCGGCCACGCTTCCGAGCTTAAAAATCCCGGCGACTTCAAGACCCGGCCGGTGGCGGGCCGCCCGGTCATCTTCTGCCGCGACCGCGAAGGCGCGGTGCGCGCGCTGATCAATTGCTGCCGCCACCGCGGCGCGCTGGTCTGCCGCGAGCGCGAGGGCAATGCCCGGCAATTCTACTGCATGTATCACGGCTGGACCTATCATCCCGACGGCCGGCTCAAATCGGTGCCGGGCGCGGACGCCTATGGCGCCGCGTTCGACAAGGACGAGATGGGATTGGTGGCGGTGCCGCGGCTTCGAAAGCTACCGCGATTTCTATTTCGCCAATTTCGATCGCGACGCGATCGATCTCGACGCCTATCTCGGGCACGCCAAGGACTATATCGACCTCGTCATCGACCAGTCGCCGTCCGGCAAGATGCAGATCATTTCCGGCACCCAGGAATACGACATCCGCGCCAACTGGAAGCTTTTGGTCGAGAACAGCGTCGACGACTATCACCTGATCTCGACGCACTCGACCTGGCTCAATTACATGCGCAATTCCGGCGTCAACGTCACGCCGCCGAAGGGCGAGCTGTTGCCGACGCGCGGCTTCGGCAGCGATCTCGGCAATGGCCACCTCACCACCGACAATCCGAATTACCGCGGCCGGCCGGTGGCGCGCTGGATTTCGGTCTATGGCGAGGATGCCAAGGCCGACATCGACGCGCTGCGCAACGAGCTGGTGGAGCGGCTCGGCTCGGACCGCGCCGCCCGCGTCGCCGACACCAACCGCAATCTCGCAATCTTTCCCAATCTCGTCATCAACGACGGCTCCTCGGTCACGGTGCGCCATTTCTATCCGATCGCGCCCGACCGCATGCACGTGACGGCGTGGGCGCTCGGCCCGGTCGAGGAGACCGAGGCGCAGCGCGCGCGGCGCCTGCACGCCTTCCTCACCTTCTACGGTCCCGGCGGTTTCGCCACGCCCGATGACGTCGCCGCGCTCGAAGCGGCGCAGCTCGGCTTTGCCGCCTGGCGCGAAGTGCCGTGGTCCGACCTCTCGCGCGGCATGGGCAAGGCGGGCGACCAGCAGCTTGCCACCGACGAGGGCCACTTGCGCGTGTTCTGGCGCAAGTGGAACGAGCTGATGGAGGCGCGCGCATGAACGAGATTCTGGCCTCGACGGTGTCGCGCGCCGAGGTCGAGGATTTGTTCTATCACGAGGCCGACCTGCTTGATTCCTGGCGGCTCGACGAATGGCTGGAGCTGCTGACCGACGACGCCGCCTATTATGTGCCGCCGAACGACAAGCCGGATGCCGATGCCCGCTTCACGTTGTTCACGATCGCCGACGACATCGTGCGGCTGCGCGAGCGCGTCATCCGGCTCAAGGATCCGAATTGCCACGCCGAATATCCGCTGTCGCGGACGCGGCGGCTGATCGGCAACGTGCGCATCACCGGCGTCGACGGCGACGTGATTTCGGCGGCGGCGAATTTCATCATTCACCGCTACCGCCACAACGACCTGCTGCGGGTCTTCGTCGGCCACTATCGCTACAAGCTCAAACGCCAGGGCGGCCGGCTGAAAATCGCCGAGCGGCGCGCCATTCTCGATGCCGAGGAGCTGGGGCTGCTCGGCTCGGTGAGCTTCATTCTGTGACATTCTCGTCATGCCCGGCCTTGTGCCGGGCATCCACGTCTTTCTTGAGCCCCAAGACGTGGATGGCCGGGTCAAGCCCGGCCATGACGAAGAGAAGGGGCGCGGATGGAATGCGCATGTCCGAACTGGACAAAGTCTTCGGCGAGCTTGCGGACAAACGCGCGCAGCAGGACCAGGAGCGGCGCGAACGCCTGAAACTCGCCGTCGATTTCTTGGCCGAATTCTTCGAGCAGGACATCAAGCCGTCGCAGACGCTGCGCACGCGCGGCATCGAGGCCCATTTCGCCGACAACAAGCTCGTTCTGCACCGGCCGCAATCGGGCCACTACGAAGAGCCGCTCTATATCGTCGTCGGCGAGCAGGGCGAGATCGACATCGCCGGCCGTTCGCTCGGCCGCTATCAGCCGGCCGAGAAGGCGGCAAAAAAGCGCGAGCTGATCGGCGAGATCATCTCGTTTTTTGATTTGTGACACCAAGCGCCGCGTACCGTTCCGCGCTGCGCAGATTTGCCGCTCATCAGCCGCGTATATACATGGGTTGATGTGGTGCAATCCCCACGATATTTTGAGAGGTGTCCTAAGAACTGCCATGGTGGCGCGTTACGAAGGGGCGCGCCGCGTCCGCGCCAACATGGTTGTCGCCGGTTCCGCCGCTATGATTCCACGCTTCCACAACCACGCGATGGTCGACGCCGCAGCGGCGCAGGTGCACGTCACGCGCGAATGGCAGAAGGATCGCATCAAGGAGCGCTACGACTGGCTGTTTACCTACGATGCGGCGTCGGTGCCGGTGTGATGCGGGAACACTGAAAATCGAAATTCGAGCGATATCCTCATTCTCTGCCAGGAAGACTTGCCTCAACAGGCAGTCCTAGTAGTTTGCCGGCGCGGACAAGCCTTTTGTCGAAAGTGTACAAAGTTCGTGCGCCACGATTGTTGGCTATAGCGAGATGCAACGCGTCCCCTGCTCGAAGACCTGTTTCGAAGTGCTGAAGATAACGCTTGCAGAGATCGAAGTCATTTCGGTCAGGCAGCACGACGCTAAAGGATTGTCCTGTAACGGCCTCGAATTGTAGGTCTGCGTCGCGCGCTATCTGCGCGGACAGTCCTCCGACGCGGACCTCTCGCGCCAGCATCGATATGAATTCGACACGTGTCCACTGACTTATGGTTAGGTCTTCGTCGGAATGTTCTCTGAAGAATTGCTGAATTCTGTTGCTGGTCGCTTCTGGAAGAATGCAAGGAACGATAAAGCTCGTGTCGAAATACAGCATCATCCATCCTCGTTCCGCATCTCGCGGATGAGGATGTGGCTCGGCTTGCGAAGGCGCGGCATCTTGGCGCGGAATGCCGACAGGTCGGGCACCGGCTGCTTTGGCGGCGAGACCGCGGCAATACGCGCGGCGGGCCGGCCGTGGCGCGTGATCACGACCTCTTCGCCCGCCGCGACCTTGTCCAAAAGCTCACTGAGCCGGGTTTTCGCCTCAACAAGCGTGACCGTGAGCATGCGGCCCTCCAATGGTCGGAATTCTGGTCAATATGACAGTTCTGGGATTCAACGCCAGTCGAGGGCGGAGCGACAGCCGGTTTCGCGTCACGCTGAAATTCATTATAGGTCTCCGGGAATACAGAAAAATTTTGTCGGAAGGATCAAGGCATGGACGCAGGACCCGGCGTGAAAACGAGCCCGGATTTTCCCATCCCTGATAAGATGAAAGCCTGGGTGCTCGGCAATCCCGGCGAGCTGAAGCTCACGGAAAAGCCGGTTCCGGTGCCCAAGCGCGCCGAGGTCCTGGTGCGCATCGACGCAGTCGCGATCTGCGCCACCGATCTCGAGATCATCGATCACGGCCCGCCGGCGTCGATCCAGGGCGGCATGCCGTTCAACAAGAATTTCACGCCCGGCCACGAATATATGGGCACGGTGGTGGCGCTCGGTCCCGGCGTCGACGAATACCGGCTCGGCCAGCGCATCACCGTCGAAATCCACGCCGGCTGCGGCCAGTGCAAGCGTTGCCGCGAGGGCATGTACACGTCGTGCCACAACTACGGGCTCAATTACGGCGACGTCGACAAGGGCCACCGCGCCAACGGCTTCACCACCGACGGCGGTTTCTGCGAGTATCAGGTCAACAACGTCAACACGCTGGTCGCGATTCCCGACGCCATGTCGGACGAGGAAGCGACGCTCGTGGTCACCGCAGGCACCGCCATGTACGGACTGACCGAGCTGGGCGGCCTGATTGCCGGCGAGAGCGTCGTCGTCACCGGGCCTGGTCCGATCGGGCTCCTTGGCGTTGCGGTGGCGAAGGCGATGGGCGCGTCGCCGGTGATCCTCACCGGCACACGCGACAACCGGCTCAAGATCGGGCCCGAGCTCGGCGCCGATCATGTCGTCAACGTGCGCAACGAGGACGCCGTCGAGGCGGTGCGCCGGCTCAATGGCGGCAAGGGCGTCGATTACGTGGTCGAATGCTCCGGCGCTCCCAACGCGGTGAACGAAGCCATCCACATGGTCAATCGCGGCGGCAAGGTCTGCCTCGCCGCGTTCCCGCACGAGGAGACGCCGGTCGACGTCGCCCACATCGTGCGCAACAACATCTATCTCTATGGCATCCGCGGCGAAGGCAAGAGCGCGACCCACCGCGCCGAGGCCTTCATGTCGCAGAAGCGTTTCGACGCCACCAAAATCCACACCCATACCTTCGCGCTCGACGACTTGCCGACCGCGATCCGCTACGCCAAGGACCGTGTCGACGACGCGATCAAGGTGGTGGTGAAGGCGAAAGGCGTCGCCGCGCACCGGGTCGCGGCCGAATGAGCGACAGGAGTGCGCCGCGGCTTCCCGCGGTTCTTGCCGCAGTTTTTGCGGCCTTGGCGTTGAGGGTGGCGCCGGCCGTGGCTGAGAATTGGCCGACGCATCCGGTCCGCATCATCAATACCTTTGCGCCGGGCGGCGCCGCCGACATCTTGGCCCGCATGGCCGCCGACCAATTGACCAGGGCGCTCGGCCAGCAATTTTACGTCGAGACGCGCGCCGGCGCCGGCGGCGTGATCGGAGTTGATGCCGTCGCCCATTCCGATCCTGACGGCTACAACTTCGTCATCACGACGCTGTCGCTCACCGCGATCAACCCGCTCATCAATTCCAAGATCGGCTACGATCCGTTCAAGGATTTGACCCACGTCGCGTATCTCGCGGGGTCGCCGATCGTCTTCATCGTCAGCGCCAAGAGCGAGGTGAAGACTTTGAAGGATTTCGTCGCGAAGTCCAAGGCGAGCCCGAAGCCGCTGACGTACGGCGTCTCGGGCCTCGCCAGCGCCGGCCAGATGGTCGCCGAATTCTTTCGCCCAGATTGCCGATCTCAAATTTCAGGTGGTCCCATACAAGGGCGCCTCGCAAAGCCAGCTCGACGTTGTGGCGGGCAATATCGACTTTGCGACGCCGACGGTGACGTCGGCAGCCGCCCAGCTCCAGGGCGACACGGTGACCGCGCTGGCGCATACCGGCAGCGAGCGCCTGCCGGACTATCCGAACGCGCCGACCTTCAAGGAGCTGGGCTACGACCTCGTGGCGACGAACTGGTTCGGGCTCGCCGGTCCTGCCGGACTTCCCGAGGAGATTGTCCAGAAGGTCAATCGCGCGATCAATGCCGGCATGGCCACTCCAGAGAACCAGCAACGCATCCGCCAGGACGGCATGATCCTCTCGCCGATGGACGCCGATACCTACAAGGCCTTCGTGCAGCACGAGGCATTGCGCTGGAAACCGGTGATCCTCAAGGCCGGCATCAAGATGGAATAATCCTCTTCGGGAATGGAACAGGTTTCATCGCTTGCGGATCCGGAACGTCATCACCTTCTTCGCCTTGCGCGTATCTTCAAGCGTGTCGCCGGTCTGGTTCAGTAAATTCGGAATATCGATGCCGGCGAGGGGGTCGGTGCATTCCACGATTAGGATATCGCCCGACTGCATGCCGCCGAGCGCTTTGCGGGTGCGCAGCGCCGGGAGCGGGCATTTGAGGCCGCGCAGATTGATTGTTTTTTCGGCCATTGGCGAGAGTTGTCGAAACCGCCACGGGCCCTTATCATATCGTCGATGGTCGAGGATTCCAGCAGCCAGCGCATCGCGCGCCTGACGCCGCTTCATGAGGTGCTTGCGGTGATCGACAGCCGCGTCGGCATGGTGAGCCCGCAACGGCGCCAGCTTGCGGCGGCGCTCGGCCGCGTGCTTGCCGAGGATATCGCCGTATCGCAACTTCCGCCGTCGTCGATCGCGTTGCGCGACGGCTATGCGGTCGAGGCTGTAGCAATCGTGGACGCCGGCCCCTATGCGCCGCTGCCATTTCCGTCGTTGCCGCCGCGCGTGGACGTCGGCGAGCCGCTGCCATGCGGGACCGATGCGGTCGCGCCGTTCGATGCCGTCGCGCTGCGCGGCGGTCGCGCCGAAGCCGTCGCGGCTGTTTCGCCCGGCGAGGGCATGCTGCCGGCGGGTGGCGATGCCTCGCCGCGGGCGCCGTTGCGGTGCGCCGGCGAACGCCTGCGCGCGATCGATATCGCGGTCCTCGGGGCGGCCGGCGTTGCCGAGGTCACCGTGCGCGAGCCGCGGATCCGCATCGCCTGCGGCAGCGCCGCGACGACGCCGCTGATCGATGCCGCCATCGGCGTCCTTGTTGGCGCGATCAGTCTTGCCGGCGGCACTGCGCTCGACCCACACCGCGAGCCGGCACGGCTCGATAAAGCGCTGGCTGACGAACAAGCCGATGCGGTGGTTGCCGTCGGCGGCACCGGCTGTGGACGGCTTGACACCAGCGTACGCACGTTGGCGCGCCGTGGCCGCGTCGCGGCGCACGGCATTGCGGTGGCGCCGGGCGAGACCGCGGCCTTCGGCTTTGCCGGTGAGCGGCCCGTACTCCTCGTGCCTGGACGGCTCGATGCTGCTTTGGCGGTCTGGCTTCTGCTCGGGCGCCGTCTCCTCGGCACGCTTTCCGGCAGCGGCGTCAAGGACGTGCCGGCGATGCTGGCGCTCAAGCGGAAAGTCACCTCGACGATTGGGCTTGCCGAACTGATCCCGGTGCGACGTGATGGCGGCATGGTGGAACCGCTCGCCTCCGGCTATTTGTCATTTGAATCACTGGCGCGCAGCGACGGCTGGATTGTCATTCCGGCCGACAGCGAAGGCCTGCAAGCCGGGACGCAGGTCGCCGTGAGATCATGGCCATGAACGAACGAACTGGCCCGTCAAAGCGCTCGGCGCCCGGCGGCATCACGGCGACCCTCGACGCGGTACGGCGCGCCGCGCGGCAGGAACAGTTCCTCGATGTAGTCTCCGCCGCGGAGGCGCGCCGGCGCTTCGAAGCCTGTATCGATCGCTCGCCGCTCGGCGCTGAATCGTTGCCGCTTGGCGCGGCGCTCTCGCGCGTGCTTGCGGCCGACGTCGTCGCGCCAGTCGATGCGCCGCCGTTCGACCGCTCCAACGTTGACGGCTTTGCCGTGCGCGCCGCCGATACCGCCGGCGCGAGCGACGGAGCGCCGCGCCGTCTCACGCTCAATGCCGAGGTTGTCGCCTGCGGCGTCGAGCCCGCCCTCGAGGTGGCGCCCGGCACGGCGACGACCATCGCAACCGGCGGCGTTATTCCGCGTGGCGCCGACGCCGTGGTGATGATCGAGCAAACCGAGCTGATCGAGGACGAGGGTGCGCCGTCGATCGATATCCGCCGCGCGGTGGCAAGCGGCCAGTTCATCTCCTATGCCGGCTCCGACATTGCGCGCGGCGAAACGCTGCTGCGCCAAGGCACGCGGATCGGCTCCCGCGAGATCGGGATGCTCGCCGCCTGCGGCTTGGCGGAGATCGGCGTCGTGCGCCGTCCGCGCGTCGCCGTGCTCTCGACCGGGGACGAACTGGTCGAGCCCGGCCGGCCGTTGACGACGGCCGGCGTCTACGACAGCAACGGCGCGATTATCGCCGCCGCGATTACCGAAGCCGGCGGCGAACCGGTGGCGTTCGGCGCGTTCCCGGACGAGGAAATCGTGCTCGAACGCGCCGTGCGCTCCGCGCTCGCGTCCGGCGACATGGTGGTGCTCTCCGGCGGCACGTCGAAGGGCGCCGGCGATCTGTCGCATCGCATCGTGTCGCGGCTGGGCACGCCCGGCATTCTTGTGCATGGCGTAGCGCTCAAACCCGGCAAGCCGCTGTGCCTGGCCGTCATCGGCCATATACCGCTCATTGTGCTGCCGGGTTTTCCAACCTCGGCAATTTTCACATTCCATACCTTCGTCGCACCGATCATCCGCGCGCGGGCAGGGCTGCCGCCGGAAGGCGCAAAGACGCTGATGGCACGGGTGCCGGTGCGGATCGCGTCGGAGCTCGGCCGCGAGGAATTCGTGCTTGTTTCGCTTGTCGCCGGCGACGATGGCCCGATCGCATTTCCGACCGGCAAGGGCTCGGGCGCGGTCACGGCCTTTTCCCAGTCCGACGGATTTCTGGCGATCGACGCGCTCGCCGGTGCGTTTGATGCCGACTCGGAAGCGGAAATCACGCTGATCGGTGACCAGGCGCGGGCGCCCGATCTTGTCATCATGGGCAGCCACGATATCGCGCTCGATGTCGTGGTGGGCGCGGTGGCCGAGCGCGGCTTTGGTGCGCGCACCATCGCGGTCGGCAGCCTGGGCGGTGTCGCTGCCGTGAGCCGCGGCCAGTGCGACCTCGCGCCCGTCCACCTCGTCGATCCGTCGAGCGGTATCTACAACAAGCATCTGCTCGCGCCGGGACTGAGCCTGGTGCCCGGCTGGCGGCGGATGCAAGGCTTTGTCTTCCGCTCCGGTGATGCGCGGTTCGAAGGCCGCACTGCCGATGCAGCGCTCAAAACCGCGCTTGCCGATCCAGCGGTCTTGATGGTCAACCGCAATGCCGGTTCCGGCACGCGGGTTTTGGCCGATAGCCTGCTTTGCGGCGCGCGGCCGGCGGGCTACGCCAATCAGCCGCGCTCGCATAATGCCGTCGCCGCCGCCGTCGCGCAGCGCCGCGCCGATTGGGGCATCGCGATCGAGCCGGTGGCGCGGATGTATGGGCTCGCGTTCCTGCCGATCGCGCCCGAAGAATATGATTTTCTGCTGCTTGAAGCGCGTCGCGAGCGGCCTGCGGTGCAGGCCTTTTTGGAAGCGTTGCACGACGAGACAACGCGCGCACGCATTCGCGATCTCGGCATGGAACCCGCCGGGAAATAATCCCTATATTACTTGTCACTATAAGATGTTTCGTTCCCGAGACGGGGCAGGCGGATTAGACACATGCGCATCATCGGGCTCGCGGGCTGGAGCGGTTCTGGCAAGACCACGCTGGTCACGAAGGTCATCCCAGTGCTGGTCGGGCGCGGGCTCAAGGTCGCGACGGTCAAACATGCGCATCATGAATTCGATACCGACCAGCCGGGCAAAGATTCATGGCTCCATCGGCAGGCGGGCGCGAGCGAGGTTGCGATCGTGTCGAGCCGGCGCTGGGCCATCGTTCACGAGCTGGGCGAAGAGCCCGAGCCGCCGCTCGGCGAGGTGCTGGCAAAACTCAGTCCCGTCGATCTGGTGATCGTCGAAGGCTTCAAGCGCCACGCCCATCCCAAGCTCGAAGTTTTTCGCGCCGCCGTCGGCAAGCCGCTGCTGCATCCCGAGGACGATTGCATCGTCGCCATCGCGACCGACGCGCCGCTGCCGCAGGCGCAGCTCCCGGTGCTGATGCTGGACGATATCGAGCGGATCGCCGACATGCTGCAAGCCGAGGCGCTGCCGCGCGATCAGATCGGTCCGCCGCGGGAGCGGGCGTGATGGCGCAGCTCAGCGACGACTGCTTCGCGTTCAACGGCCCGCTGCTGCCGGTTGCCGATGCCGAGCGGCTGATCGCCGAGCGTGTTGTACCGGTCAGTGGCCGCGAGAAGGTGTCGCTCCGTGCCGCCGCAGGCCGCGTGCTTGCGGAGAATGTCATCGCGCCCATCAATGTGCCGCCGTTCGATAACGCGGCGGTCGATGGTTTTGCGGTGCGCGCCGACGATCTCGATGCTGAGCACCACAAGTCTCTCACGATCGTCGATCGGGTCGCCGCCGGACACGCCGCAACGCACACGCTCGAGGCCGGCGAAGCTATCCGCATTTTCACCGGCGCGCCAATGCCGCCGGGCGCCGACACTGTCTTCATGCAGGAAGATTGCCGGGTCGAAGGCGATAGCGTCATCGTTCCGCCTGGCCTGAAGCGCGGCGCCAATCGGCGGCTGGCCGGCGAGGATATGCGCTCGGGCGCGGTGGCGCTGCCGGCCGGCCGCCGGCTCGCCGCACAGCATGTGGCGCTCGCGGCGGCGCTCGGCCTCACCGCGCTTGATGTGTGCCGGCGCGTGCGAGTCGCGCTGTTCTCGACCGGCGATGAGATCGTTGAGCCCGGGTCGAACCTGCCGCGCGCTGCGCTCTACGATTCCAACCGTTATTTGCTCTCGGGTCTGCTTGCGCGTTTCGGCGCCGAGGTCACCGACCTCGGCATCCTTGGCGACGATCCCAAGGAGCTCGCGGGCGCGATCGGCGCCGCCGCTGCCGATCATGATCTGGTGCTGACCTCGGGCGGCGTCTCGGCCGGCGAGGCCGACCATGTGCGATCGGTGATCGAGAGCATCGGCCGGATTGTGTTCTGGCGCCTCGCCATAAAACCTGGCCGGCCGGTGGCGATGGGCGTCATTCCCGGATCGCGGGCCGGCGACGGCGCGGCTTTTGTCGGGCTGCCCGGAAATCCGGTGGCGGTCTTCGTCACGTTCGTGCGCGTGGTGCGGCCGCTGCTGCTGCGGCTGTCGGGCGCGCTGCCCGAGCCGCTGATCGTGATGCCGGCGCGCGCGACATTCTCCTACAAGAAGCGCAAGGGCCGGCGCGAATATGTTCGCGTCGCTTTGCGAGCGGCGGCCGATGGCGTCATCGAGGCGATCAAATACAAGCAGGACGGCGCCGGCGTGCTGACCTCGCTCACCGAAACCGACGGCCTGGCCGAGCTCGCGGAGGATGTCACGATGGTCGAGCCGGGCTCGACTGTCGGCTTCCTGTCCTACGCATCGCTGGTTGGTTGAGACGACCGGCGATCACGGCATACTGTGTCCTTGAATTCATATCTCGATAAAGATCGAAAGCTTCGAGGCCGCGCGCCGCGCTGCCGCCCCGGCTGCCGCGGCGCAGCGCGAATAGCGCGAAGGCGGTCACGCGTCGCAGGTTCGTCATGTATCCGGATATTGCTGTGCGATGGATTGAGCGCGCGCTGCGTCTTCTGGCGTGTTGACATTGAAGAACGGATCGACCGGCGCGGCCGGCCATTCGGCGATGCCAACGCCGTGCCGCGCGGTCCACAGCTCGATCTTGTGCAAATCTTCTTCGATCAGCGCGCGCCTTAAATCGTCACGCAGTGCGACCGGCCAGAGTGCGACCACCGGGTGCCGCCGCTCTCCCGAGCGCGCGCAGGCGAGCGGCACGCCGGCCGCAATGCGCGCTTCATGCAGCCGCACCACCAGATTTTTCGGCAGGAACGGACAATCGCCCGGCACGCTCGCCAGCCACTCGATGTCCGGCGCGTTCGCCGCCATCCAGTCGAGGCCGGCGAGGATGCCCGCAAGCGGGCCGGCGAAATCCGGCACGCTGTCGGCCACCACGCTCAAACCGGCATCGGCGAAGCGCGCCGGATCGCCATTGGCATTGATGATGACGCGGCGGCATTGCGGCGCGAGGCCCGCCAGCACGCGCTCCAGGATGGTCGTGCCGCCGACGCGGATGCGCGCCTTGTCGCCGCCGCCCATCCGGCGCGCAAGGCCGCCGGCGAGCACGAGGCCGAGAGTAGCGGGGATCGTCACGTCTCCTTCAACTTAATCGTCGTGCATCGCAGCCTTGCGGCGGTGCTTGGCGCTCTCCTCCTCGACATAAGCGAGGTCCTGATCGAACACGATCCGCTCCTCGCCGGCGAGCGCGATGAAGCGTTTGCCGCGGGCGCGGCCGATGAGCGTCAAGTTGGCCTTGCGCGCAAGCTCGACGCCCCATGCGGTGAAACCGGAGCGCGAGATCAGGATCGGAATGCCCATGCGCACCGTCTTGATCACCATCTCGGAGGTGAGCCGGCCGGTGGTATAGAAAATCTTGTCGGCGGCGCCGACGCCATGCTTGAACATGAAACCCGCGATCTTGTCGACGGCATTGTGGCGGCCGACGTCCTCCATGTAGATCAACGGGCGATCCTGGATCGCGAGCACGCAGCCGTGGATGGCGCCGGCTTCGAGATAGAGCGACGGCGTCGTGTTGATTTTTTGAGTCAGCGTATAAAGCCAGGACGTGCGCAGTTCCGCCGGCGGCAGCGTGACGTTCTCCAGCGCTTCCATCAGATCGCCGAACACGGTGCCCTGCGCGCAGCCCGAGGTCTGTACCCTCTTCTTGAGCTTCTTCTCGTAATTGGTTTTGCGCTTGGTGCGCACGACGACGACGGACAATTCCTCGTCATAATCGACACCGGTGACGGCATCGTCTGGCTTGAGCATGTTCTGATTGAGCAGATAGCCGAGCGCGAGATATTCGGGATGATCGTTGATGGTCATCGCCGTGACGATTTCCTGGGAATTGAGGAATATCGTCAGCGCGCGCTCGACCGTCACCGAAGTCTCGATCGCGGCGCCGGTTTGATCGATTCCTTTCACGCGCTCGGTCAAGCGCGGATCGTGCGGATCGGGGCATATCAGATAGTCGTCGTCGGCCGGCTTCATGCCGCCAATGTAGGGGAATGGGCCCGCGGGCGAAAGCACATATGCAAGAGGCCCGGCGCAACCGGGCCTCCGCATTACGCCGCGTCGCTGGCAATGATCAGCCGTGCAATCCGCCAAACACCCAAATCAATAAAATAATCGGCAGTGGAATGCCAATGAGCCAAAGCAATAAACCGCGTCCCATGACGTCCTCCTGTATGTCGCCCTGCTTATGTCGCCGCGTCACGAACCGAGGAAATAACCACCCCGGACGAGGAAAGTTCCGTCGCCGGATGGACGCGCTTCCTCTCCCGGCAGCGACATCACGGATGCGCCGGCGCCACGCGATCAGGATCGGCGTGCCGATAGCGACCGGACCCCGAGTTGCGAGGCGTGCGTCTCCCCGGAGCGGGGCGACGGGCGTCTCCTATACGGCGACCCAATCGTCACTTTTCTATTGACACCCGATTGCGCTGTTGTAGGATAAAAATCCTTGAAAACTGAGCCGCCATATGCATCAAGTCTGGCGTCTGAGCGAATACCATCAGGGCAACCTGGGTCTTGCCTGCACTGAGGACGGCCTGTTTCTGGGACGCACGCCATTGATTGAGCGGCAGGGAGCCAAGTTCGTTGTGCGCAGGCCGACCAAGATCGAGCGCCTCTTAAACCGCGCCTATGAAGCGGATGTGCCTGTGGAGCGGCTTGCCCGGACTTCGCGACGGTGATGACTGCCATGAACGCGAATGATCCGGGCCTTGCACGGATCGCCGCGGTCCATTTGCGGATTCCTGACTTACCCGATCCGGCCGCGCGAGACCGCTTAGAGGCCGAGGATATTCTTATCAAATTGATCGATCGGCACTCTGCTCGACACGCACTCAAAGCACCACTCAATCCCGATAGCGCTGCCGACGACTGCGAATCATTGCTTCTCGACGCGACGGAGAGGATTCACAAGGCAAGCCCCGATGATCCCAAGCACCCTGCCTGGCCGGCCGGGACGGAAGGCGGCCGCGGTGGACAGTTCCGTCCGAAGGACGCTTCCGAACTGACGCAAAAAGTCAAAAGCTTGATTGCGCGCCGTGCACTACGGACTGGCCTGCTCGCCGCTCTGCGCGTTGGTCTTGAAGGCTTGGCCAATCTGATCCCGGGCGTCGATGTGGCCGCGGACGTGCTCATGGCGGCAGATATTGCCCGCACGGTCGTCGAATTCAGAAAACTTGCCGTCGACGCTGCCGCCGCGCTCGATTTCGTCAAGGACGGTCCACATACCTTGGAGGACCTTCAAGTTTCGACGGACGGTTATGAGGACTTCTCCAGCTATGATGCGTTCTACAAGGGCGAGCCAAGCCCAGAATTTTTGGCCAAACGGTTTGGCCCTGCAGGCGACGGCCAGCAGTATCATCACATTGTGACGCAGGGCGGTACGAACGCGGACAATATATCGCCGGAGCAGCTGCAGAACACCGACAATATCATTCGCTTGCCGACGATCCTACATGAGGCAGTAAACGGTGCGCATCTGAAGGACTCCCCTGATCCAAACATGAACATGTATCAATGGCTGCAAACGCAGCCCTATGACGTTCAGCGCGAAGAAGGGCTCAAAATCCTAAGAGAGCTGCATATCCTCAAATAACTTCCAGGATCGTTTGGAGACTACATGGAAATCGATCAAGCGATAATCCAGTTGGGAATTAACCTGGACGACTGGTTCGACAAGAATCGCGCAACGTTTGAATCCCAAGACCGCGCCGCACAGGGCACGGCGCTGCTTCGCGGATTTGATCTAGTGAAGAAACTTGATCGACTGAAAGCTGATGGAATGGCCGCAATCGCGGCGTTGCTCGCTCGAAGCGAGTCGATTTCAAGCGATGAGCGCGTCGCGTCCCTCCTCCGGGGATTCGAATTCGCCGCACGGCTTGCGGACATTCTTTATGACGAGTTGCTGGATACGGACGGCGAACGTGCGGTTCGGCGTTCGATGGACGCCATCGTCCAAGCCTTGGATGAGATCGGCCGCGGCAGGGCGGCGCTGGAAGCGCTATTCGAGAGCCCAGACGCCCGAGTACGTGGCAGTGCGGCGGCCTACTTGATCGATTTGGTTCCCGAGCGGGCCGTCCCCTTGCTTGGAGAAATCGAGCAAAGTGAGCGTGCGAATAGCGCTCATTTCAATGCGCATTGGGCACTTCTAGCTTGGGAGCGCGAACGAAAATCACGGTTTAATTATCTCAACGAGAAGCCGGTGCACAGGTAGTCTATGCCGCGACTGGGAATTACCGTGTGACTCTGTCAAGCCGCCGCGAACTTGAGCGAAATCCTGCGAGAGAATGTTGGTTTCCAGTTCCTCTCCCTCCGCCAGGCCGGAGACAGCACAAGAAATACTCTACAGCACTCGAGAAAAGTTCCGTCGCCGGATGGACGCGCTTCCTCTCCCGGCAGCGACATCACGGATGCGCCGGCGCCACGCGATCAGGATCGGCGTGCCGATCGCGACCGGACCGAACAGCGGGACGAGAGATCGCCGGCGCTGGTCGCGGAGAAGGCAGCCGGGCAGCCGGGTTGTAACGCCAAGCCTCGCCGTTATATTGCGCGTTCCCCACGGAGGGGTGGCCGAGCGGCTGAAGGCGCACGCTTGGAAAGCGTGTATACGGGAAACCGTATCGTGGGTTCGAATCCCACTCCCTCCGCCACTACGCAGAAACACTTTACAGCACCCGCATTTTCGCTCAGCTACGCGCCATCACCGCATATTGGAAGTGCGCGTCCCGCCTCTCCGCCCATGCGGACTTCGCCCGTCGCCTGTATGGTGACTTTGGTCGCTTATTCATTGACAGCGGGATTGCAACGATGCAGGATAAAAATCCTTTAAGAGATTGGGCCGTTCTCTATGCATCAAGTCTGGCGTCTGAGCGAATACTATGAGGGCAATCTCGGCCTTGCCTGCACCAAGGGCGGCCTGTTCCTGGGACGGACGCCGCTGATCGAGCGGTATGGGACTGAGATTCGCTACACGCAGGCGGACCGAGATCGAACGCCTCTTGAGCCGCGCCTATGGAACAGACTTTGTGGTGGATCGGCTCTAGCGCATTGGGCTCTCCTTGCCTGGAAGCTCGAGACGAAGTCACGGTTCAATTATCTCAGCGAGCAGTCGGCGCAAGGGTAGATGACCCCGCGAACGTGTGATTCCGTCGAGCCGCCGCGAGGTCGCCAAAATTGTGCGAGAGAATGTTGGTTTCCAGTGGCTCTCCCTCCGCCACCGCGCAAATTGTCCGGCCCGGAGCCCTGGTGCGGGCGCGCCATGGGACGTCGCCGTTGAACCGGCCGGCAATGCATGATCTCGCTCTGGGGATAGACGTCGGTACCTCCGGCGTACGCGCGGCCGCGATCGATGCCGAGGGGCGTCGCGCTGCCTTCGCCGCAGCGCCGATGTCAGCTCCTCTCGACACGGACGGGTCGGTAACCCAGGACCCGGCCGTCTGGTGGGACGCGACGCGATGCGCCCTGGAAAGTCTGGCGCGACAAATCGATCTCAAGCGGATCGCCGCGATCGCGGTGGACGGAACGTCGGGCACCGTTCTGGCCGTCGATGCAAACGGACGGCCCGTCGCGCCGGCGCAGATGTACAATAGCCGCGCGCGTGCGGAAATCGTTCGCAAGATTGCGGCAGTCGCTCCGCCGGAGACGGCCGCCCGCGGGGCAACCTCTGCCCTTGCGCGCGCCATTGATCTGCAAAGCGAGCCGGGGGTGGTCCGGTTGATCCATCAGGCGGATTGGATTTCCGGGCAATTTTCTCAGCGCTTCGATTTCACCGACGAAAACAATGCGCTCAAAGTGGGCTACGATCCGATTGCGCGCCGCTGGCCGGACTGGATCGTCGAAGCCGGCATGCGGCCCGATCGTGTTCCGGCGGTAGTACCGCCAGGCACCGCAATGGGTACGATCGCGCGCGGCCGCGCCGCCGCGCTCGGACTGGCTCCCGATGTCGTGATCGTCGCGGGCACGACCGACGGCTGCGCCGCCTTTCTGGCGACCGGTGCGGAAAGTTGCGGTGAGGCGGTGACGTCGCTGGGCTCGACACTCGTCCTCAAGCTTCTAACCGACCGCCCTCTCTTTGCATCCAACTTTGGCATCTACAGCCACCGCATCGGTACGGCGTGGCTCGCGGGCGGCGCCTCGAACAGCGGCGGCGCGGCAATCACCCGGCATTTCAGTCTCGACCGTATCCGCGAACTGTCCGAGAAAATGACCGCCGGCGTGCCGACGGGCCTTGACTACTATCCGTTGGAGGGGCGCGGCGAGCGGTTCCCACGCGACGATCCAGAGATGGAATCGCGCATAAGGCCACGCCCCGCCGACGACATCCGCTTCCTGCAGGCCCTCATCGAAGGGGTGACGCGTGTCGAGAAGCTCGGCTACCATCGCCTGATGGAGATCGGCGGTTCAGTGGTCACGTCGATCCGCACCGTCGGTGGCGGCGCGAATAACGCGGCGTGGCGGACCATCCGCGAGCGGATGCTCGGCGTGCCCCTCGTCGAGCCGTCGGACGACACGGCGGCGGTTGGCGTGGCGAGACTGGCTCGGCGCGGACTCAGTTGATGACAACAGCATCTATGATGCGCTTCACCCATTTCCAGTATCCGGAGTGAAGCCGAATTTCTCGAGCACATCCTTGACCGGGGACCGATGCGCCGAACTTAAGCCCGCTTCCTTTTTGGCGGTCTCCCTGACTGACCGAGTTTACGTGGCCGCGGACGGCCGGCCGCGGTAGGACGGCGGGCGGTTTTCTCCCTGATTCCGACACCAATCTCATCGTAGCTGCGTTCGAGATCATTGATGATCGACTGACCTTGTTCGATTAAGAACGTCCGCAACCGAGCATGAACAGGCGGCAGCGGCATGCTTCGCCGGTGGGCGATAAACCACGAGCGCATCAAGGGAAAGCCGTCGACCGCCAACGTAGCAACCAGGCCGAGCCCAAGCTCAAGTCCGATGGTATGGCGCGAGATCAATGCAAGGGCCATTCCAGCCATGACAGCCTGCTTTAAGGTTTCGTTGCTGCTCGACGTCATTGCGATACGCGGCGAAAGGCCAGCCGTCTGAAAGTACCTCTCGAGCAGCAATCGGGTGCCGGATCCTTCTTCGCGAACGACGAACACTTCACCGGCAAGCGCGCTTGGTGATAACGCTTTCAACCCGACGAGGGAATGGGAAGGCGCCGCAATGAGAACAGAGGGATGCAGCGCGAATGGTTCGGCAAGCACATCCACGCCTTCGGGTGGCTGCCCCATGATGGCGAGATCTATTTCGGCTTTGGTGAGCATGTCGATGATTTGCCGCCGGTTGCCCTCCCTCAAGTTGATGGTGATGGCGGGATAGCTGGCCTGAAAACGCGCGAGCATATGGGGGACGATGTATTTGGCAGTCGAGACGAGGCCAATCGTCACCCTGCCCCCCGTAAAGCCCTTTAGCGCCTTGAGGGTCTCGTCGGCGTCATGGAGAGCTTGCAGAATTATTTTAGCGTAGACCAGCAGCCGTTCGCCGGCGTCAGTCACGGACACTTTTCTACCGACGCGTTCGAATAGCGCGAATCCTGTCATGCTCTCGATCTGCTTGATTTGAAAGGAAACGGCAGCCGGACTCAGATGCAGCCGCTCGGCGGCGCGCGCGAAGGACAGCCGCTGCGCGGCTTCGGCGAAAATCTGGAGCTGCCTGATGGTGACGTTCCTCATGATCATGCCTCATGATCGTGGCCGCGTCCTGAAAATCCCATGCACAAGGGATACCTTCACATTCCAGACAGTATATCTTGTTTTACTTTATTATGTCCGAGCTGTTAACTGCATGCAGATCAACGGTCACGCTGGATCGTCACTCATGAAAGAGCCAGTCGATGTTTCGGTTCACACCGACTGCTCAGCCCGCCAAAGCGCGGCGTGGCAGTGAACAGCCTGCTGCCAAGGGCGACCGCAACCTTGCGCAGGCGCCAATCTGAAGCTGAACATTCAGGAAGGAAACAAATATGAACAAGCCACTCGATGCCAAGATTACCAACATGAAGGAGCGTTATAAATCGGGCGTTCTGAAGTACAAACAGATGGGGTATTGGGAACCTGACTACGAGCCGAAGGACAGCGACGTGCTGGCAGTCTTTCGCATCTCGCCGCAAGACGGGGTGGATCCCGAGGAAGCCGCTGCGGCCGTCGCGGGCGAATCCTCCACCGCTACCTGGACGGTAGTCTGGACAGATCGTCTTACCGATAGCGAATACTACCGAGCGAAGGCCTACAAGATCGAGCCTGTACCCGGCACGCCCGGCCAGTGGTTCGCGCATATCGCCTATGACCTCGACCTCTTCGAGGAAGGTTCGATTGCCAACCTCACGGCTTCGATCATTGGCAACGTCTTCGGCTTTAAGCCGCTCAAAGGGCTTCGGCTCGAGGACATGCGCATCCCGCCCCAATACCTGAAGACGTTTCAGGGGCCAGCGACCGGCATCGTGTCCGAACGGGAGCGCCTGAACAATTTCGGCCGGCCTCTGCTCGGCGCCACGATGAAGCCGAAGCTCGGCCTCTCCGGCCGCAACTATGGCCGCGTCGTCTACGAGGCGCTCAGCGGCGGCCTCGATTTTGCGAAGGACGACGAGAACATCAACTCACAGCCGTTCATGCATTGGCGTGACCGCTTCCTCTATTGCATGGAGGGCGTCAACAAGGCCATCGCCGAGACGGGCGAGATCAAGGGCCATTATCTCAATGTCACCGGCGCGACCATGGAAGACATGTACGAGCGGGCGGAGTTCGCCAAGGTGCTCGGCAGCGTCATCGTCATGATCGACCTCGTCATCGGCTATACGGCGATCCAGTCGATGGCGAAATGGTGCCGGAAGAACGGCATGATCCTGCATTTGCATCGGGCAGGGCACTCCACGTACACACGCCAAAAGAACCACGGCGTATCGTTCCGCGTCATCGCGAAATGGATGCGTATGGCTGAAGTCGACCACATCCACGCCGGCACCGTCGTCGGTAAGTTGGAAGGTGACCCGAACGTTATTCGCGGCTTCTATGACACCTGCCGCGAGAGCCATGTCCCGAAGAATCTACAGCACGGGGTGTTCTTCGATCAGCCTTGGGCAAGCCTCAAGAAGCTGATGCCGGTCGCCTCTGGAGGCATACACGCCGGGCAGATGCATCAGTTGCTGACCTATCTCGGTGACGATGTCGTCCTTCAGTTCGGCGGCGGGACAATCGGCCATCCGCAGGGCATCCGAGCTGGCGCTACGGCTAACCGTGTGGCGCTCGAAAGCATGGTCAAGGCGCGCAACGAAGGTCGCGACATCTGGGGTGAAGGTCCACAAATTCTGGCCAATACCGCGAAATGGTGCACGCCGCTGCGGGCCGCGCTCGACACCTGGAAGGACGTCACCTTCGACTATGCGTCGACTGACTCGGTCGACTATGTGCCTACCGCAACCGCCAGTTGAGATCAGGAGAGCGTCACATGCGACTGACACAAGGACAGTTTTCGTTTCTTCCCGAATTGACGGACGCAGAAATCAAGAAGCAGATCGACTACGCCCTTGCGCAAGGTTGGGCATTGTCCGTCGAGTTCACCGACGATCCTCACCCCCGCAATTGCTATTGGGAGATGTGGGGCCAGCCGATGTTCGACATCAAGGACCCGGCAGGCGTCATGCTCGAGGTCACCGCCTGCCGGAAGGCGCACAGCGCAAAATACATCAAGGTCTTGGCCTTCAACTCCAAGAAGGGGTTCGAGACGGTGCGCATGTCCTTCATCGTCAACCGTCCTGCCGAAGAGCCAGGCTTCGAATTGATCCGCGCCGAAGGGCCGGGGCGACAGCTTCACTACACCATGCGCAGCTATGCCGGCGCCAAACCGGCCGGTCAGCGCTACTGACCCTGGGGCTTCGATCATGAACGACGGCGCTTTCCGGATCGCCCCGTCGATACTCTCCGCCGACTTCGCACGGCTTGGCGAGGACGTGGCGGGGGTGATCGCCGCAGGCGCCGACGTGATTCATTTCGACGTGATGGACAATCATTACGTCCCGAACCTTACGATCGGACCGGTGGTGTGCGAAGCGATACGTCCACGTCTGAAGGCGCCGATCGACGTGCATCTGATGGTGAAGCCAGTCGACGCGCTGGCCGGGATGTTCGCCAAGGCGGGCGCCGACATCATTTCGTTCCATCCCGAGGCATCCGAACATATCGATCGTACATTGTCCATGATCCGGGAGCTCGGTTGCAAGGCTGGGCTGGTATTGAATCCCGCAACGCCGTTGCAAGTCCTTGATCACGTGATGGCCAAACTCGACCTCATCCTCGTGATGTCGGTCAATCCCGGCTTCGGAGGTCAAGCCTTCATTCCTGAGGCATTGACCAAGCTTGCCGCACTTCGCCGCCGCATCGACGCGCATGTCGCTCGCGGCGGGCAATCGATCTGGCTCGAGGTCGATGGGGGCGTAAAGGTCGGGAACATTCGCGCCATCGCGGAGGCGGGCGCCGACACGTTTGTCGCCGGTTCAGCGATCTTTGGCGCCCGTGATGAAGACGGCGGTTTCCGCTCCGTCATCGGCGCCATGCGTCGAGAACTTGCGGCTGCGACCGCAGCGGGGAGAGCCGCGTGACAAGTGCTCCACACGAACCAACAGACGCCGCCGAGTGCGTCGATCTCGCTGATCTCTTTGCCAAGACGAGCATCGGCGAAACCCTTGATCAGCTCGATCGCGAGCTTGTCGGACTTGTACCGGTTAAAACCCGAATTCGGGAGATCGCTGCGTTGCTGCTTGTTGAACGCGCGCGGCGTCAGCTCGGGCTCGAGGCGGAACCACCCTCCTTGCACATGTGCTTCACGGGCAATCCCGGCACCGGAAAGACGACCGTTGCTTTGCGGATGGCGGAGATCCTGCATCGGCTCGGGTATGCGCGTCGCGATCATGTCGTCAGCGTCACACGCGACGATCTCGTTGGCCAGTACATCGGTCACACGGCGCCAAAAACGAAAGAGATACTCAAAAAGGCCATGGGCGGCGTTCTGTTTATCGACGAGGCCTACTACCTCTATCGACCCGAAAACGAGCGCGACTACGGCCAGGAGGCGATCGAAATTCTCCTCCAGGTCATGGAGGAAAACCGCGATGATCTTGTCGTGATCCTGGCCGGATACAAGGACCGGATGGACACGTTCTTCAAGAGTAATCCAGGCATGGCCTCTCGGATCGCCCACAATATCGAATTCCCCGATTACGGCGCCGGGGAGCTTATGGACATCGCCAAGTGCATGATGACCAAGATGCAATATCGGTTCGATGTTCCGGCGGAAACGGCGATGCGGGAATACATCGAGCGCCGTATGCGCCAACCGCGGTTCTCGAATGCGCGCTCGATCCGCAATGCACTAGACCGGGCGCGGCTGCGCCAGGCGAACCGCTTGTTTTCCGAGCGCGGCAAACCGCTCGATAAGAGCGCACTTCAGACCATCACGGCGGAGGATATCCGCGCCAGCCGCGTGTTCTTGCAATAGACACCGGTCTACGGGAGGAAGCGATGCCGCACCGCCGGTCGACGTTCAGCAAGTTCATCATCGAGAAGGAGCGCAGCAGCGCCAACCCCGATCCGGATCTCACCGGGCTACTCAACGACATTCAGACAGCGTGCAAGTTCATTGCATCGGCCGTGTCGCGCGGGGCATTGATCGCGCGGGACGACACCGCGACGAGTGTCAACGTCCAGGGCGAAGACCAGAAGCCGCTTGACGTCATCGCGAACAAAATCGTCCTCGATACATGTGAGTGGGGCGGCCAGCTTTGTGGCATGGCTTCCGAGGAGATGGCAGAGCCCTATCCCATTCCGGCGGAATATCCGAAGGGCAGCTATTTGCTCCTGTTCGATCCGCTCGACGGTTCCTCGAATATCGACGTTAATGTCACGGTGGGAACCATTTTCTCGATACTGCGTGCGCCGCCGGGTGTCACGCATCCAACGGTGGCGGATTTCCTGCAGCCAGGAACCAGGCAGGTCGCGGCCGGTTTTGCTCTTTATGGCCCCACCTCGATGATCGTAATCACCCTCGGCTGCGGCGTGCACGGGTTCACGCTCGATCGGCAGATCGGCGCTTACACGTTAACGCATCCCGACATGCGCATTCCAGAGACGACTTGCGAGTTTGCGATCAATGCATCGAACGAGCGCTTCTGGGAGCCGCCCGTCAGGCGCTACGTCGAGGAGTGTATCCAAGGCAAGGCGGGGCCACGAGGCGTCGACTTCAATACACGCTGGATCGCGTCACTCGTTGCCGAGATCTATCGCATCTTGATTCGCGGCGGTCTGTTCATGTATCCGCGCGATACCAAGGACACGTCGAAGCCCGGCCGCCTGCGCCTCATGTATGAGGCGAACCCGATGGCAATGATCGTCGAGCAAGCCGGCGGCGCCGCGTCCACGGGCCGGGAGCGCATTCTGGACATCGCGCCGACAGCTCTGCATCAGCGCGTGCCTTTGATCCTCGGGTCACGCGCCGAAGTCGAGCGGCTGATCGCCTATCACAAATATTATGATGAGGGAGAAGAGGCGACTTTCGAAACGCCACTTTTCCACAAGCGCTCGCTGTTCCGCTCCCGCTGAAGGCATCCGAGGTCACGCCGTGTCGGCAAAACATCCGATCATCGCGATTACCGGTTCGTCGGGCGCCGGCACGACGACTGTGAAGACAACTTTTCAGCAGATCTTTCGCCGCGAGGGCGTCGCCGCAGCGATCATTGAGGGCGATGCCTTCCATCGCTATGACCGCGCCGAGATGCGCGCGAAAATGGCCGAGGCGCAGAAGCTCGGAAACCATCACCTCAGTCATTTTGGCCCGGACACAAATTTGCTCGAGGAACTCGAAGCTCTTTTTCGTGACTACGGCAAAACCGGGGTTGGAAAAACGCGGAAATATCTCCACGACGAAGAGGAGGCGCTACTTTACAAGCAGAAGACTGGCACATTCACAGCGTGGGAAGACCTCCCATCAGGCACAGAGCTGCTGTTCTACGAAGGGCTTCATGGTGCGGTCAAGACTGACAAGGTCGATGTCGCACGTCACGCCGACTTGCTCATTGGCGTCGTGCCGATCATCAATCTGGAATGGATCCAGAAGCTGCACCGCGACAGGCTTGCACGAGGCCAGTCGCAAGAGGCGATCGTCGATACGATTCTCCGCCGCATGCCGGATTACGTAAAGTACATTTGTCCCCAGTTTTCTGAAACGCATGTCAACTTCCAGCGGGTGCCGACGGTCGACACGTCGAACCCGTTCATATCGCGTGACATCCCCAGCGCCGACGAGAGCATGCTCATCATCCGTTTCCGCAGTCCGAAGGATATCGATTTCCCTTATCTCCTCTCAATGCTGCACGACAGTTTCATGTCACGCGCCAACACGATTGTGTGCCCCGGAGGCAAAATGGCCTTGGCGATGCAACTCATCTTCACGCCAATGATTTGGCAACTGATGGATCGCAAGAGAAAAACATTCTGAACAGGACTACGCCCATGACCGCAATGCCGCAAATGAAGAGCGCCCTGGACAATCGCACGCTGGCGAATGCATTGCGCATGCTGGCGATCGACGCTGTTGAACAGGCAAAATCCGGCCATCCCGGCGCGCCGATGGGGTTAGCTGATATCGCCCAAGTTCTATGGAATCGCTATCTCAAACACAATCCCGCTGACCCCCGCTGGCCGGATCGCGATCGCTTCGTTTTGTCGAACGGTCATAGCTCAATGCTGCTTTACGCACTTTTGCATCTGTCGGGCTATGACCTTCCGCTTGACGAGCTCAAGCGCTTCCGCCAGCTCCATTCGAAGACACCGGGCCATCCCGAACTCGGCGTCACCCCCGGGGTCGAAACGACAACCGGACCGCTTGGTCAGGGTCTTGCTAATGCGGTCGGCATGGCTCTCGCCGAGAAGCTTCTGGCGGAGGAATTCAACCGGCCGACCCACACGATCGTCAACCACCGAACCTTCGTGTTCGTCGGCGACGGCTGCCTAATGGAAGGGATCTCGCACGAGGTCTGCTCGCTTGCAGGCACGCTCGGCCTCGAGAAGCTTGTCGCGTTCTATGATGATAATGGTATTTCTATTGACGGCCATGTTCGGGGCTGGTTCACCGACGACACACCCAGCCGCTTCGAGGCTTATGGGTGGCGCGTCATCCGCGACGTCGACGGACACGATCCCGCCGCGATCGAATCCGCAATCCGGACAGCATGTAAAACCTGCGGGAAACCCACCCTCGTCTGTTGCAAGACAGTGATTGGCTGGGGTGCGCCGAATATGGCGGGCTCGCACGAAGCTCACGGGGCGCCGCTTGGCGTTGAAGAAGCCGCTGCCACACGTCAGGCGCTGGGGTGGGCTTACGCGCCATTCGAGATCCCCGCGCAGATACGCGCGGAGTGGGACGCACGGCGCGAAGGCGAGCGCATGCAGCGCAAATGGGAACAGCGGTTCGAGGCCTACGCCGCCGAGTACCCGGTGCCTGCCGCAGAGTTCCGCCGTCGCATGGCTGGCGATCTTCCGGCCGACTTCGAGGTGCAGGCTAATGCCTGGATGACAGGTCTAGCTCGGGCGACCGAAGCGATCGCGACACGCAAGGCTTCACAGTTGGCCATCGAAGCCCTCGCATCCATGTTGCCGGAACTTCTGGGGGGTTCGGCGGATTTGACTGGCTCCAACCTGACAAACTGGAAGGCAAGCCGAACCGTCGGTCGTAACGAACGCGGCAATTATGTCCACTACGGCGTTCGTGAATTCGGCATGACAGCCATCATTAACGGACTCGCGCTACACGGCGGCTACATCCCGTTCGGGGGCACGTTCCTTGCATTCTCGGACTATGCACGCAACGCACTACGAATGGCCGCGCTAATGCGTCTGCGCTCGATATTCGTGTTCACCCATGACTCGATCGGGCTTGGTGAGGATGGGCCGACGCACCAGCCCGTCGAGCACGCGATGTCGCTGCGGCTGATCCCCAACATGGATGTCTGGCGCCCCTGTGATCTTTTGGAGACCGCAGTCTCCTGGCGGGCCGCCGTCGAGCGACGGGATGGCCCAACGAGTCTGCTGTTGTCGCGTCAGAATCTCCCGGCACAGCGAGACGATGGCGATCGAGCCGGTCTCGCCGCCAGAGGGGGCTACGTACTCGTGGATGCGCCGACGGGAGAACCAGACCTCGTTCTGATTGCTACCGGCTCGGAAGTCGCGCTGGCAATAAAGGCAAAGGAGATCCTGTCCGGGCAAGGCGTTGCGGTGCGCGTCGTCTCCATGCCCTCGACAACGGTCTTTGATCGTCAGGATCTCGCCTATCGCCGCTCCGTGCTTCCCGATCGGGTCAAGCGGATCGCTATCGAAGCAGGCGCCACCGCTCTCTGGTGGAAATATATCGGGCTCGACGGAGCTGTCATTGGCATGGACGGCTTCGGCGAGTTGGCACCCGCCAGTGCACTATTTCCGCATTTCGGTTTCACGGCTGAACGGATTGCCGAAACGGCAAGGTTGCTGGCCCACAGCGCGTCTGGGCTCTCTTGAGCAACGGTTGAAGTCGGTTCGTGAAGCATAAGTGATTACACTGCTTGCCGATCGATTCGATGCGTAAATTGGTGTGTCTGCAGACAAGGCGGCGGCGCGTTGGTTGAAAAAGAAAGTCAAAGACGGATTCCGCGGCTATCCGGTGGGAACCGTCGCGCTCTACGGCGCGGACGATCGGCGTGCCAGCAAGGCCGCCGTCGGCATTATCGCAGCGCCGGATACCGAGCCACTCGAAATGCGCCGATGGCTCGCCGACAGCCAGGACATCTGCAGCGACGCGATCGCTGCCGAGAGAGCAGCGTCTTGCGTGGACATAATCTGCGCTCGGTATCCATGGGTGGATGCAATCATCGGATGTTCGCATGATGAAGGTGTCGATTATCCCGTGGGTGAAATATGTCCCCGTTGCCCGTTCGGGGAGGGCCGTGAACGTTGGGGCGGTAGCAGAGTGTGATCCCAGGTGACGATTACACGCAAATCAAGCCGTCGATGGCCGGACATACACATAAACGGCCAAGCCGCGTTTCGAGCCGCTCTACCCGCCAGTACGTGCCGAAGCCGCAGAAGGCATGAGGGACGGCCGATCGGCAGCGGACCCCCGAAACGCAAATCATAATCGGTGAGTTGAGCGGCCCTTGTCGCCGGATAGGGATTGCGACCACAATCCCATCGCGGCTGAATTTCACTGGGTGATTCGCGCCGAGGCCGCCATCCGCGCCGGGTCACGGTCCAATCGACCGTCAGCGGCAATCGACGGCAAGGGATTATGCCACGCTCTGCATTGCATCAGTCCGAGTTGTTCGAAGACGCGCCCGGCCAGTTCGGCATGTGGTCGGAACGCCTGGTTGTGGCCTTCGCCAATGCAAACCTCCATTCGGGATTCTTGCCGCTCGCGGAGCAAGCGGTCGAGGCGTGTCCCGGCGATGCAATCATTCTTATGCTGGCCGCCATGGGGGCGCTGCTCGATGAGCAGCCGCAGCGCGCGCTGGTTTTCCTGAAGCGGTTTTCCAGACGGGCCTCGGCGCCGACCGGTTGTCTGTTGCGCGCGCTGGCGCTCAACCAACTCGGCAAACGGGCTGCGGCCAGGGCGTTGTTGGAACGCAATGGCCTCAACAGCCGATGGTCTGCCACCAGGGCGTTTCCGGGCGGGTCGAGGCGCCTGCCGTGGCTGTTCCGGCAACTCGATAGCATCGTGGGCCGCGACGTGCCCGTCCCGGGGCGACGCCCGGCGGCGCGCGTCAAAGGCAAGCCAGGGGCCGCGGCCAAGCGCGAAATGGCGGCGCGCTTGCGCCAAGCGCCGACGGCCGTGGCGACTGCACCCCAGCCGCCACCACTGCCGCGTGTCAATATCGACATTCCATTCACGATCGAGTTCGACGTAGCGCCGCTGCTGTCGGCCTTGGCGCGCGACCCGGAGCCGGGTGGAGGCTGGTTCGGCCTGCGCGAGCGGTTCGCCCATCTCGGTCTGGCGCAAGGCTTCGACGAACTCCTATGCCTGCCGCATCTGACCGGAGTAGAACCGCTGTTGCATCAGATCGAAACGGTGCGCAAGGTGCTCAAGCAGTTCCGTGGTCGCGTTCTGCTTGCCGACGAGGTCGGGCTCGGCAAGACGATCGAAGCCGGCATGGTCCTCAAGGAATATGCGCTGCGCGGCATGGCCGAGCGCAGCTTGGTCCTCACGCCGGCTTCGCTCGTCGGCCAATGGCGCGAAGAACTGGAGACCAAATTCGGTCTCACGTTCGCGACCACTTATGACCCGCTGCTGCGCGACGAGCCGCACGCGTTTTGGGCCCAGGATCGCATCGTGGCTTCGATCGCCACCGCCCGGCGGCATGAGCACGCCGAGCGCCTGGTCGAGCGTCAATTCGATCTCATCATCGTTGACGAGGCGCACCATCTGCGCGACCGATCGAGTCAAGGCTGGAAACTCGTCGATTCGCTCAACAAGCGCTTCCTGCTCCTGCTGTCGGCGACGCCGGTACAGAACGATTTGGTCGAACTCTACAATCTCCTGACTTTGCTGAAGCCCGGCATCTTCAAGTCGCTGAAGGAATTTCGAACCGCTTACATGACGCCGGGCAAGCCGCGCCAGCCGGCCAATTCCGAGCGCTTGCGCGCGTTGCTGCGCGACGCAATGATTCGCAATACCCGCGCCGTCGTCGCCCTCAAACTGCCGCGGCGCCATGCCGCCACCATCAAGGTCGACGGCGGCCCCGGCGAAGCCAAGGCCTACGCCGACCTCGCAGCAGCCGCGCGGCGCCTGATGGCGGCGGGCGGCCGCCAACGCGAACGGCTGTCCCTCCAGCATCTCTTGAGCGCGGCCGGCTCGTCGCCACGCGCCGCAGCGACGGCGGTCGCTCGGATTGCGGCGCGAAACGCCGGCGATCCAATTTGGGCTGAACTTGCCGAACGATGGGCGGCGATCGAAGCCGGCGGAAAAGAGTCGGCGCTCCTCGACCTCGTCCGGCGCAATCCCACCGAGAAGAAGCTTGTGTTCGTCCAATCGCGCGAAACGCTCGCTCACCTCGCCTCCCGTCTCGAACAGTCGGGCGTTTCGTGGGTGCAGTTCGACGGAAGTCTCAGCGGACCGGAGAAGGACGCGGCGATCGCCGCGTTTCGGGATCATGCGACGGTCCTTCTGTGCACGCAATCAGGCGGCGAGGGACGCAATATCCAATTCTGCAATACCTTGATCAATTTCGACGTGCCCTGGAATCCGATGGCAATCGAGCAACGCATCGGGCGCATCGATCGCATTGGCCAGAGCCGCGAAGTATTCGTCTTCAATCTCGTCACCCGCGGCACCTTGGAGGAGCAAGTATTGGTGTTGCTCGACGAGAAGATCTCGATGTTCGAGTTGGTCGTCGGCGAGGTCGGCGCCATCCTCGGCGGCCTCGAGGAGGAGCGCGAATTTCCGGATTTGGTGCTGGATGCATGGTTGGAGGCGACCGAGACGGCCCGCGTCCAGGCGTTTGAAGCGCTGGGCCAGCGGCTCGAACAGGCGCGCCAGCAGCACGAGGACGCCAAGGCGCTGGACGAAAAGCTGTTCGGCGAGGATTTCGAGACGGCGTGAGGACTGAGAATGGGAGCATTGCGCGATTTCGTCGCCGACATGCTGGAGAGTGAAGGTGCGGCCATCGAGCCGGTCGAACCCGACGGGCTCGAAGTGCTGGCGTCCGAGCCGCTGCGCGCCGCCTTGGGCTGGCCGGAATTCGCGCGGCTCGGATTTGGCGCCACGCTGCCGACGGGGGCGATCCCGATCGGACTCGAAGGCGACTGGCTCGACCGCTTCGGGACCGTTCTGGGCGAGCGTGGCCGCTTCGCCGAACGGCAGCTCGGCGTTGCCGACAAAGCCGCGGCGCCGGGTGACCCGCAGCGCCTGCTCGACCGCGCGATTGATCTACCCAACGCCGTCTGGCGCTTGCATGACGTGAAACCGACGTGGACCCGCTGCCTGCTGCTGGTGTTCCGCTATACCGCGATGTCCGACGAAAAGCGCGACGGACTGATCTGGCTCGGCTTCAACCAAGGCACCGGCGCGGTCATGGACGGCGACTTTCTGCGGCGGCTGCGCACGCACTTGGCGAGCGTCGCGGACTGGCAGGCGCCTGAGCCCGACACTCGCGGCGCCGCGGGCGTGGCGTGGGATGCGGCGACGGTCGCAATGCGTATTGGGCCACTGGTCAAACATCATGTCCGGCTTGATCTGGAGCCATTCCTTAATGCCGTGCGCCGCCGGCTCGACCGCGACCGCGGGCGGGTTCACGATTATCACGACGATCTGCGGCGGACCGCGCAGCTCAAACTTGCCGCGCTCGGTTCCGCGTCCGGCGAAAAGGTGGAGGCCGACCGGCGGCGTGAGACGTTGCGGATCGCCGCCATCGAGCGCGAGTATGCCACCAAGCTCGACGATCTGCGCCATAATTACGATTTACGGGTGAGCGTGGATTGGGTGCAGGGACTGATACTCTTTGCCCCCGTGCACCGCTTCGACGTGCTGATCAAACGGCGTAAGGGCGAACGGATCATGCGCCTCGACTGGCATTCCGCCATTCGCATGATCGAGCCGCCGCCCAGCGATTGGGGACTGGGGGCGGGACGGGCTCGCCTGGTCTGCGACGATCATCTGCATCTCACCGACCCGAGTGGACAAGCTCCCTGCCCATCCTGCAGCAAAGCCTGGTGCCGGGCCTGCCATTCGGCTGCCTGCCCGCGTTGCGGGCGGCCGGCCTGAAAGGCGTGTGGCAACTATCTCTTGCGCTGGCTCGGGTGGACAGGCCAGCCTGCGGGGTCCCCGGCCGTATTTGTCCAGAGGAATGGAATGGATACGCAGGTGCTTATCGTCGGGGCCGGTCCAGTCGGGCTGACCCTTGCCATCGATCTTGGCAAGCGCGGCGTCGACTGCATCCTGATCGAGAAGAACGAGGCGCCGCTCGGCTACCCCAAGATGGAGCGCTGCAATCCGCGGACGATGGAGATTTTCCGCCGTCTCGGGCTCGCTGACACCATTCGGGCCGCCGGGTATCCGCCGGACTGGCCGATGGATTCCTATCTGGTCTTCGATCTGATGCGGCCGCCACTGTTCAAGATGTATTATCCGAGCGTGGCCGAGGCCAAGGCGAGGCGCGACGCCACCAACGACGGAACGCTGCCGCTCGAGCCCTACCAGATCATTTCGCAATACACGCTTGAGCCGCTGCTCAAGTCCGCCGTCGAAAAAATCCCCAGCGTTGCGGTGAAATTCGGCCATGAATTCCTGTCCTTCGCGGAAGAACCGGGCGGCGTCACCGTTCAGGTCAGGACAGCAAACGGCGAGACCATAGCCATCGATGCGCAATACGCGGTCGGTTGCGACGGCGGCTCGAGCGCGGTTCGCAAGCAGCTTGGCTTCAAAATGGAGGGCGAGCCGAACATCCGCGAGATGCGCCAGGCGCTGTTCCACTGTCCGGAACTCTACGACAAGGTGCCGGCGCCGCGCGCCCGCCATTACCACCGGGTCGACGACCATTGGACCTTGATGATCGTCCAGGATTCGCGCCAGCACTTCACCCTTCATGCTGTCGTCGAACAGGACGAGGACATGGCGATGCTGTTCGAAAAGATTGTCGGCACGCCGGTGAAATACGAAATGTTGCATTGCGCCAAGTGGACGCAACGGCTGCTGCTGGCCGAGCATTACATGCAAGGCCGCGTCTTTATTGCCGGCGATGCCGCACATCTGGTGATTCCGACCGGCGGTCTCGGCATGAATACCGGGGTCGGCGATGCGATCGATGTCTCCTGGAAACTTGCCGCGACGCTGCAAGGCTGGGGCGGACCCAAGCTGTTGCAATCCTATGAGCCGGAACGGCGTCGGATCGGCGCCATCAACGTCGAGGCATCGGGACGCGGCACGGCCGGCCGCGCCAAATGGCGCGACGCTTATCTCCCGAACGTCGAGCACGACACCCCGGCGGGCAGGGCGGCGCTGGAACACCTGATGACGATCGCCAGAGAGGAAGCACCGAAATCATTTCGCGTTGTCGGGGCCGAGCTCGGCTATCGCTATACCGATTCTCCGGTGATCTGCGAGGCGGCCGGCGGTCCGCTACCCAACATCGATAAGTACGTGCCGACGAGCTGGCCGGGCGCGCGGCTGCCGCACGTCTGGCTCGAGCCCGGCAAACTCTCGGTCCACGATCTGATCGGCGACGGTTACACGCTTTTGCGTCTGGGCCGGATCAAGGACGATGCATCGGATGTGCAAAAGGCGTTCAGCGCGATCGGTGCGCCCTTCTCACTGCTTGACATCGATAGCGACGCGGCACGGAAAGTCTACGGCACGGATTATGTGCTGGTCCGGCCCGATCTGCATGTGGCCTGGCGCGGCAACGCGCCGCCGAACGGCCGGGTCGCGCGCGTCGTGACGGGTCATGAGGCGACGCGATAAGAAAAATTCCGCGAGGAATACGATGAGAATGCCGTCGATCCGCACCGCGGCGCGTCGCTCTTGAGCTAAATGATGGCTCCGGGCGTGCCGGCGCGGCAATGTTCGACGGCGCGGGCTGTTAGTTCTGGAATGAGATGGGCGCGATATTCCGCGCTGCCGTTGATGTCGTTGGTCAGGCCGTCGACCGGCAGCTTGACCGCACGCGCGGCGTCCGGCGCGAATTTCGCCGCCAATGCTTGTTCCAGCGGCTTGCAGCGAAACGCGTGGTGGCCGGCGCCGGTGACGCCGACGCGCACGATGTCGCCGCGGCGCGCCACGAACGCTCCGACGATGCTGAAACGCGATGACGCATTGATGAACTTGATATAGGCCGCCTGCGCCGGCGGTGAAAAGCTCACGGCAACAATGATTTCATCGGGTTGCAATGCGGTCGTGAAAGTGCCGATGATGAAGTCGTCGGCCTCGATGTCGCGGCGGCTGGTGTGAATTGTCGCGCCAAGCGCCAAAATCGAGGATGGATAACAAGCAGCCGGATCGTTATGCGCCAGCGAACCGCCGATCGTGCCGCGGTTGCGCACGAGCGGGTCGCCAATGCCGCCCGCCAACTGGGCCAGCGCGGCAATTCTCTTGTTCACCAGCTCGGATTTCGACACCGTGTAATGATTGGTCATGGCGCCGATGCGAAGCCGTCCGTCCTTCTCGATGATGCCTTTGAGATCCTCGATCTTGTTGAGATCGATCAGGGCCGAAGGGCTTGCCAGGCGGTGACGCAGCACCGGCACGATGCTCATGCCGCCAGCCAGCAGCTTGGCGTCTTCGCGCTCTTCGAGGCACTTGCGCGCCTCCTCGATCGTGGTGGGGCGATGGTAATCGAATGCGTACATGACGGTCTTTCAGCTCGCCGCACCGCTCTTGAGCATGGCCTTGGCGCCGGCGGCGACAGCCTTGATGATGTTGTAGTAGCCGGTGCAGCGACAGATATTGCCTTCAAGATTGCGGCGGATTTTTTCCTCGCTGAGGTCATTGCCTTCGCGCCGCACCAGATCGAGTGCGCTCATAATCATGCCGGGTGTGCAGAAGCCGCACTGCAAGGCGTGATGCTCGTGAAACGCCTGCTGCATCGGATGCAGGCTGTTGCCGGTCGCGACCGCCTCGATGGTTGTGACGGCGCAGCCATCGGCCTGCACGGCGAACAAGGTGCATGAGCGCATCGCGACGCCGTCGACGTGCACCGTGCATGCGCCGCACTGGCTGGTGTCGCAACCGATGTGAGTGCCCGTCAGTCTGAGATGCTCGCGCAGGAATTCGGCCAGTGGCCAGCGCGGCTCGACTTCGGCGCTTACCGCTTTGCCGTTCACGGTGAGGTTGATGACGACGGTTTTCATCGCGGCGCCGCAGCTTGCATCGCTTGCCACACCGCATAAGGAGTCATTGGCAAATCGACCTCTCTCACGCCGAGGTGCCACAGTGCGTCGACCACCGCATTACCGATTGCGGCAGGAGGGCCGATGGTTCCGGTTTCACTGCCGCCCTTGACGCCAAGGGGGTTGCTTGGCGCCGGCGTGCACAGATAGTCGGATTTGAGCGGCGGCATATCCGTCGTACGCGGCATCGCGTAGTCCATGAAAGTCGCCGACAACAGCTGGCCGGACTTGTCATAGATGACATGCTCCATCATCGCCTGACCGATGCCTTGCGCGAGACCGCCGTGCACCTGGCCTTCGATGATCATCGGATTGATGATCGTGCCCATGTCGTCGATCGTGAAATAGTCGCGCAGCTTCACCCGGCCGGTGCCGCGGTCGACCTCGACGACCGCGAGATGCATCGCTTCCGGATCGTTGAGATCAGGCGGATCGTAAAACATCGTTACTTCGAGTCCCGGCTCGAATCCCGGATCGTCGGGATAGCGCGCGCCGTGATAGGCGGCGTCGGCTACCTCCGCGAAAGAGATTTTGAGGTTCTTGCCTTGCACCGAGAACAGGCCGTTTTCGTAGTCGACATCGTCGACGGCGGCTTCAAGGAGATGCGCCGCCAGCCTTGTCGCCTTGACGATGATCATCTCCGAAGCCCGGTAGATGGCGCTGCCGCCGACCGAGGCTGACCGGGAGCCCCAGGTGCCGTTGCCGTAAGGCACCTGGTCGGTATCGCCCTGCACCACTTCGATGTCCTCGACGGGAAGGCCAAGGCGGTCCGCCGCGATCGCGGCAAAAGTGATGCTATGGCCCTGGCCATGGGAATGGCTGCCGCTGAACACCGTGACCTTGCCGTCGCTGTGCACACGGATCATCGCCGATTCGAAACCGCCATGCAGGCCGCCACGCGTCGACAGCTGCTTGCTGGGTCCGGTGCCGGATTTATCGAGAAAGGCCGCAATGCCTATGCCCATCAGCACACCGTTTTCGCGCAGCCTGGACTGTTCCGCGCGCAAGTCCTTGTATTTCGCCATCGCCACCAGGCGATCGAGCATCGCCGGCGGATTACCGGAATCATAGGTGCGGCCGACCGGCGTCTTGTAGGGGAATTGGGACGGTTGCAGCAGATTGCGCCGTCGCATCTCGACCACGTCGATACCGAGGTCGCGCGCGCCATTTTCCAGCAGACGCTCGTTTACCCAGGTTGCTTCCGGCCGGCCGGAGCCGCGGTAGGCGTCTATCGGTACGGTATTGGTGTAGACGCAGCGCACGCGCATATCGAGCGCAGGGGTGGCGTAAAGTCCGGTGATCGTCTGCGGGTACGAGTTGCCGGGAATGCTTGGCGCGAAGTTGCTGAGGTAGGCGCCAAGCGCTGCAATGGTATCGACCTTCATACCGAGAATCTTGCCGTCCTTGTCGAAGGCCATTGCCGCCGCCGTGACATGGTCGCGCGCTTGTGTGTCCGATTGCAGGGTCTCGGTGCGGGTCGCGGTCCATTTGATCGGACGCCCGAGCTCGCGCGACATCCATACCACCGTGGATACTTCAGTGTGAAAGTTGACCTTGTTGCCGAAACCGCCGCCGACATCCGGTGCGACGACGCGCAATTTGTGCTCGGGGATGAATAGCGTGTATTTGCAGATCCAGCGCCGCAGCATGTGCGGCACCTGGGTCGTCGCCCACAGCGTGCAGTGGCCGGTTTGGGGTGAATAGTCGGCGAGATAGCAGCGCGGCTCCAGCGGATTTCCGGCGATGCGATTACTGGTCAAGGTCATCGCGACCGTATGTGACGCCCGCTCGAAAGCCGCCGCGGCGGCCGCTTTGTCGCCACGGATAATCTCGTTGATTTGATTGGTGCCGAGCTGCTCATGCACCACCGGCGCGCCGGCATCGAGCGCCGTGCCGGTCCTCGATACCACCGGCAACGCCTCGTATTCGACTTCGATGGCATCGAGCGCGTCGAGCGCCTGATAGCGCGTCTCGGCGATCACCGCAGCAACCACATCGCCGACATGGTGCACTTCCTTCGCCGCAAAGGCCGGGCGCAGCACCTCGCGCATCGGCCGTCCGTCGGTGAAGGGCATCGGGTGCACGCAGACGAGCTTGCCGAGACCCGCTTTGGCCCAATCGTCCGCAGTCAGGATGCGAATGACACCGGGCCGTGCCAAGGCCTTATCGAGATCGACGCTAACAATCCGTGCGTGAGCATGCGGGCTGCGCAGGAAAGCCGCATATGCACAATTCGGCAGCTTGATGTCGTCGACGTAATTGCCGCGGCCCGTGAGAAAACGAAAGTCCTCAGGACGCCGAAGCGGTTGCCCAACATACATGGCCTGAGTTTCCTGCCCTATCTTTCTTGCTTAATGCCAGGGTCGGCGGAAGTTGTGATCCCGCCTTCTTGTCTCTCGGACCTAAAATCTTTCGCGTTCCGATATCCGCCAGCTTGACAGCCGGCGCTCGACATAGGCCACCAGCTCAGACAACCCGATACCGAGCGCGCCGGTGACGATGATGGGGACGAACAGCTTCGCCGTGGCGAAATTGTTCGCATAGAGAACGATGATGCCGCCGAGGCCGGTGATTGCAGTGAAGAACTCCGCCACGATGATGCCGATGATGGCAAGGCCAACCGCCAGCCGGATACCTGCCATGATATACGGCACCGACGCCGGCAGCACGATTTTGGTAAAAATCTGCAGCTCAGTTGCGCTATAGGCGCGTCCGATTTCGATGAGGCTGCCGCGTACGTCCTTGATTCCCGTATAGGTGTTCACAATCACGGGAAATATCCCAATCGATGCCACGATCACGACCTTGCCGGTTGTTTCCAAACCGGCCCACAGGATGATCAGAGGAACCAAGGCGACACGCGGGATGGCGTAGAGCGCATTGACGAAGGGATCAAGAACGTACTCGAGCCACCAGAACTGGCCGATGAGAACGCCGATCAGAATGCCGCCGACGATCGAGATGGCAAGGCCGATCGCGAACGGGACCATGCTGGAGAGAAAGGCTTGGGGCAGTTCCCCGCTCAAAGTCAGTGCCCAGGCCGCCTTCAGGATGGCAGTGGGGTAGGTCATGAAGAGCGGGTTTGCGTGGCGCGCTGCATATTGCCACCACACGAAGAAAAGCATGACCGAAACGGTCCGGATCACGTTCGGATGCACTTTCAGCCATTCCACCAATGCTTCACGCGCGGTTTCAGGCTGATCAGCGTCCTGCGAGATGGTGCTCATGCCGTTCGCTCCGGGCGCAGCAGTTCGCGAATTTCATGCGCCTGCGCCGCGAATTCAGGGCGCGTTCGTACATCCTCATGAAGACGATCGGGGGCCACCGCCGAGGCGATGATTCGACTGATGCGGCCGGGCCGCGAACTGAAAACGATGACCCGGTCGGACAGCACCAGCGCCTCGTCGATCGCGTGGGTGACAAAAACAATCGTCGTTTGGAGCTTGCTCCAGATTTCCAGGAAATCCTCCTGCAATTTCTCGCGGGTCTGCGCATCAAGCGCCGCGAAGGGCTCGTCCATCAGCAGGACCAGCGGCTTTCGCACCAGAGCGCGGGCGATGCCGACCCGCTGCTGCATGCCGCCGGAGAGCTCATGCGGGAAATGTCCCTCGAAATTGGACAGGCCGACCAATGCCAAATATTCGCGCGCAACCGCCTCGCGCTGTTTGCTGCCGATGCCATCGATTTCGAGGGGGAAGGCGACATTGCCAAGGACTGTGCGCCACGGCAGCAGGCCGAAATTCTGAAAGACCATGCAAAGGTCTTTACGCGGCGCTTTGACGGCGTCCGATCCGATAAAGATGGTGCCGCGATCCGGTCGCAAAAGCCCGGCAATCAGCCGCAACAGCGTGGTCTTGCCACAACCGCTCGCGCCCAGGAAACTGACGAATTCACCCCGCGCAACGTCGAGCGTCACGTCCTCGAGGACGGCGACCCTCGACGCGCCTCCAGATTTTCCCGAGGAGTCGCGCGATTTGAATGATTTGCAGATGTGCTGAAGCCTAAGCATGCCGGGCGCCTTGGTCTGCGCCGCGCTCTCGTGCCTAGACTGGCACGCAAAAGCCACCCTCGCCGCTCTGCCGGCGCCGTCAGCCGCATTTGCCGCATGCACGGTCGCCGAACCGTTCACGGGAAGCGTCCTTCCCGCGCCAGAACGGCCTTGACTGCGGAATCATCGGTGACTTGTTCCGGCGTGAACAGGGTCTTTGTTTCGCCGAGGTCGTATTCGAGCTTGGCGGTGAAAGTGGTGACCTCGTTGTCCAGGCCGCCATTGACCGGCCACACCTTTTGCTCGCCAAGTTTCTTGAGCACACTGGTGAGCAGGCTGAGATCGATATCCTTGAGGTATTTTTGCAGGATTTCCGCAGCCTTTTCCGGATTTTGCTGCACGAAGCGGGCGCCGCGGATCGAACCATCCATCAATATCTCGAAAGCCTTGCGCTTTTGCGGGTCGGCGATGTCGGCATCGCGCACAGCCAGGACGGTGTAGCCAAGACGCGGGAAAATCTCGGGTATCGATGCAAGAATATGCACGCCGCCGCTTTTCTCGCCGATCAGCCCGGTCAATTCATTGACGATCGCTGCGTCGGCCTTGCCGGCCAACACCGCCTGCAGCCGCGCCGAATGGCCGCCGATCGACACGAACTTCAATCGGTCAGTCGGCACGCCAAGCTTCTTTAACAGCATCTGCGGCAACACCTGCGGCAGGCCGGATGGACCCGACGAGGCAAACGTCTTGTCCTGCAGCTGTTCGAGCGACGTAACCGAATTCGACGCGACAACGACATAGTCCACCGGGGCCTGCCACGAGCCGATCCACTTGATGGTGGCGCCGTTCTCGATCGCATTGAAGACATTCAGTGGACCAGTCATCGCGATATCGGACGCGCCCGTCACCAACGCGCGCGTGGCATTGGCGTCGCCGTTGAGAATGATGTCCTCGGTGTTGAGTTCGGCATCGCGGAACCAGCCGAAATCCTTCGCGATCAAATAGGGCGAGCAATAGGTCGCATAGGGCGAAGCAAAAGATATTTTCAGTTTGCTTTCCTGCGCTTGCGCGAGGCAGGACGAAGCGATGACCGCCGCCAGCAAAACCAATGTTTCAGATGCTATGCGGCGCATCGAGCGTTCCTCTCTGTGATATGGATCTGGGCGGTTCAGGACTTGACGGACGCCGCAAGAAATGGGCCGACATTCATTTGGCCCATCGCTTCTCTCTTCCACAGCGCCCACGAGCGATCGACGAAGCGATCATTGATCTCCATTCCCTTCATCGCCTCTTCATCGGACAAGAAGGTAACTTCGCCGAGGCGCATGGCGTCAATCTGCATTGTCGCGTTGAGCGCGGCGTAGATGGCGCGGAACACCGAATGCTTGACGGACTGCCCGGCCATGGTCGCGCCATGTCCGCGCATCAATACGATCTGCTTGTCGGCCAGCGATTTGGCCAGTGCAGCGCCAAGTGGTCCGGAGGAAACCAGCATATTGGTCATTCCCGCCGTTTCGCGAATCTCGAAATGCGCGACGCCGCGGCCGAGAAAGCCGCTCATGTGATAGAGCGGGCGCAGCGGGGTCTTGCAGACGCAAAAGGTTACCAGCGACGGCGTGTGACAGTGGACGACGGAATGAATGTCCGGACGCGCCTTGTAGATTTCGCCGTGAATGAAACGCTCATTGTACGGCCGTCGTTCGCGCAGCGTCTGTGCATCGCTGTCGAGGTCGTAAATCGCAAGGTCGTCGCGCGTTACCAGACCGGGCGCGGATTCGGCCGCCAACACATAAAGGTTGGCGTCCTTGTCGTGGCGGACGCTGACGTGACCGAGACCGTCGACAATATTCTTAGCGTACAGGATGCGGTTTGCAGCGACCAAATCGTCAAGCAAGCCTTGATCGACTTGCGGCACGGACTGAGCCATTTCGGATTCCCTCAAATGCACTTTTCGGTATTCGATACGGTAGAGATTACGGCCTTCCAGAGGCAAACGCCATTTGCGTAGCTTGGCACGAGCTTTTCGGCCGGCTACCCCGTAGGCCGCGGCGAAGGCTAAAGGAGGTAAGGCGCATCCTCCCGCGCCGCCTTGCCGATGGTGGCCGGCGTCCATTGGCGGTTGACGAAAAACTGCAAGCGCAGACCATCCATATCGCGGATGACAACGCTGTGCCGCGCCGGATGGTCAACCTCGCGCTCCACACTCACGCCGCTGCCGGGTAATGCCGCGATCGAGCGCTTGAGGTCGTTTTCGTCCCACACTTCAAATCCGACATGGTGCAAGCCCGGGCGAAAGGCCGCCGCTCTTGCGATAGAGCGTGACATCGCCGTCGCTGGCAGTGCCGCGCAGCACGGCGGTATGGCTGGTCCTGTCGCCGACCAACGGCGACAATCCGACGACATCGACATAATAATCGTACATGTCCTCGAACCTGTCAGCCACCAGGGCGACGTGAGTGACCTTCTTCGGATGGAAAATCGAATCCTTGACGACAACGAGATCTGGGTCTTGCGGGTAGTTCTTTTCCGTCAGCGGCACCGAGGTGACGCCGGGGATCCATTCCGGCTTTTCCTTGACGATGATGCCCTGGCGCATCGGGCGCCAATCCTTCTCCACGTCGGCATAAATCTCGACCATGTTGCCATCCGGATCGTTCTGGTAAAGCGAGCGCGCAACATCGTGATCCATCACAAAGGAGAACGGCACGCCGTCTGCTTGGGCACGATTGTAACCGTCGACCATGTCAGCCTCGGTTTCGAGCTCGAACGCCAGATGCCAAATGCCCGGCTTCTGATCCTTCGCCGCGTATTTGCTGTGAATGTCGGTCAACGCCAAGTCATGATAGGTGTTGCCGTTGCTGAGAAAGCTCGCTTGATTGTCGGGCTGCCGATAAACCTCCTCGAAGCCGACGACTGACTGGTAGAACTTCGCCGCGCGGTCGTAATCGCTGACGAACAAATTGGCGTGGCCGAGCCGCCGCGGCTTGAAGTACTTGCCGTTCGTTGCGCTTTTCGAATCTCTTGCTTGGCTCATTGGGCATCTCCGCGGCGCCACTCGTGACGCGCTGCATCCATCATGGCAATGTTAGCGCTTGGCAAGGCGCAAAAACAATCAACTTTTGCGAACAAGTACATGAGTTTTTATTCCCGCACGACGGGAAGAAATCTTGCTAAATAACAGCGAGACGGGGAGGGCCGCATGGCCGCTGGACGCCACGCCGAAATCGCCGGAGCCGGCTTTGCCGGATTGGTCGCCGCGATCGCGCTGCGACAGCGGGGTTGGACCGTGCGGGTCCATGAGGCCAGCCGCGAATTGCGCGCCTTCGGCGCCGGCATTTTCATCTGGGAAAATGGCTTGCGCGTGCTCAAGGCAGTCGGCGCCTATGACGATGTCATGATGAACGCGCACGAAGCAGTCGTCTACGAGACACGGCACAGCAACCGTGTCATCGCCGAATTCGCATTTACGCCGGACAAAGGCACCCGAATGCTGACCATGACACGTCAGCATCTCTATTCCGCGATCCTGCGCGCCGCCCGCCGCGAGCATGTCGATATCGTTACCAATTCTCACGTCGTTGGCGCCACGCCGAAAGGCGTGCTCATGGCAGCCGACGGCAGCCAATTCCGGGCCGACCTCGTGATCGGCGCCGATGGCGTCAAGTCCAAGGTCCGCGATTCCATCGGCTTGCTGAAGGAGCGAAACGTCTATGGCGACGGCATCATTCGCGTTCTGGTGCCGCGGATGAAACAGGACCTCGGCGCTGATAACTGGGATCATGTGATCGACTTCTGGAACCTCGATCACCGATCGCTGCGCGTCCTTTATGTGCCCTGCAATGACAGCGACCTCTACCTCGCGATGATGGCGCCGGTTGCCGATCGCGAGGCGTCCGCCATTCCGGTTCGTCAGGACATCTGGATCGAAGGCTTTCCGCAACTTGCGCCGGTGCTGCGAAGGGTCACGGGTCGGAGGGCGCTACGACGCCTACGAAACCAGCAAGCTGATCCGCTGGTCGTCGGGCCAAGTCGCGATCATTGGCGACGCCGCCCACGCCATGGCGCCGACGCTTGGTCAAGGCGCCGGGATGGCGATGGCGAACGCGCTGGCCCTCGCCGTAAGCGTGACCGAAACCGCGAAAATCGAAGATGCGCTGCAGATGTGGGAAGACCGGGAACGGCCGCTGACCGAGAGCACCCAGGACAGTTCGGCCAACATTGCAAAAGAGCGCGCCATGTCGCGCGGCGAAGCCTGGAACGAGGATACCTTGCGTGCCGCCAATCACATCCCGACCGGCACCGGGCATCTGCCGCCGCTGGTCAAGATTCCTGCCTGACCATTGGCAGTGACTCCCTTCGACTGCGCCCGCCGCACAGCGCGATATTCCGGTGAAGTCGCTATTTCGTCCAGGCTTTCTGCCATGCTGGCGGCGTTTTGCCGTCGATGAGGATGAAGGCGATGCGGCACGGCTTGCCACTGTTGTTGACCCAGGCGTGGTTGGTGCCTTGTTGAACCAGGACATCGCCGGCCTTCACGTGGACTTCGCTGTCGTCGAGCAGCATATCGATTTCGCCTTCGAGCACGATGGCGTAGTCGATGGTTCTGGTCCGATGTGTATTGGCGTGGCGCGCATAGCCCTGCGTCGCAGGATCGATACCCATCGAGAGCAGGATTTTGTGATGATCGACCGGTTCAGCGTGCGTTGCGGCCGGAGCGAAGTCGACGATGCGGAAGATCGTGCCGTTTGCGGCAGGAGGAACCCCGACTTGAGTCTGGGCGCGGTCGGACGAGCCGCTCATGTCGATGGGAAACTCGCCGGTCACCCACATCAAGGTCATGCCGTTGCCGCCGGCACTGCGCTGCTTTGCCTGTATGGAGCTGTCGAACAGCGCGATCGCCTTGCCTTGAGCGTCATGGCCGGTCACGATCCTGCGCGTCGATTTGATTTCCATTCTCGATCCTCCCGTATGTTGCGACAGGCTACCTGCTTTTTGTCGCACCTTGATCGGCGCAGCGTCCTCAAGGAATATGCTGGTATTTGCCACGCATAACCGCGAGAAGTCGAGTTGAGCGATGCGGGCGCATGGCGGCAATCGTAGGGGAGGGAAGTGGTGAGCGTTGAGGCCTCGCGTCCATTGTTGCAGTCGGCTGAAAATCCGGGATCGAACTACGATCGGGAGCCGGCTTATTCGACTATAGCCCGCAATATGGACGTGATGGTGGCGATGCGCGATGGCGTCAAGATCTGCGTCGATGTGTATCGCCCAGATGTTTCCGAAAAATTTCCGGCGCTGCTCGCCTTCGCCATCTACAACAAGGACTTTCAAGGCCCGGACATAGCCGAAGCGCTACCGCCGCAGCCGGCGTGGTCGGCGCTGTGGACCGGTCCGATGGAGGCCGGAGACACCAAATTCTTCGTGTCGCGCGGCTATGTTCATGTGATCGGTTCGCCGCGCGGCGTCGGAAAATCGGAAGGCGGCGGGTCGCGCGAGTGGGATTGCTATGACCTGATCGAGTGGATCGCGGCGCAGCCGTGGTGTGACGGCAATGTCGGCATGGTCGGGATTTCCGGCTTCGGCGCCGAGCAACTCGCCGTCGCCAAGAAGCAGCCGCCGCATTTGAAGGCGATTTTCCCGTTCGATTCCCGCGGCGCCTATGGCGAGCTCGGCGGTTTTCGCGACGAATATCCGGGCGGCGTCATTCATCTGTTTCGATATCTGGTCGGACACTTTTCGGCGATGCATCAGCACAAAGGTCAACCCGGTCAATTGCCGCCGGAGCGTGAAAAGCTGTGGCATGAGGCCATGAACAATGCCGACTACAAGATGTATCCCCATGTCTATAATCTGATCGCACAAAAGGGCGAGCACATGCCGCCTTTTTATAATGTGCTGGTCGACCCGTTCGACAGCGAGGCGGCCGTCAAGAAGAGCGAGGCGGAATTCGGCGACATCCAGGTCCCGACCTATACCGGCTCCGGCTGGTACGGCTACACCTACAAAACCCATCTGAACGGCTGCCAGCATTGGTATCGCAACATCAAGGCGCCGAAAAAACTGCTGCTGGCCGGACCGGCCCATGTCGAGCGGCCATATCACACGTTCCACAGCGAGGTGCTGCGCTGGCACGATCATTGGCTCAAAGGTATCGACACCGGCATCACCAACGAACCGCCGGTCCGGTTTTGGGTGATGGGCGCGAATGCGTGGCGCAGCGCCAGCGACTGGCCGCTGGCCGAGACGCAATGGAGCAAGCTTTATCTCAAAAGCTGGGAGCGGCTGGCGCCCGAGCCGGTTGCACCGTCGAGCGCGACCGAAACCCAGCCGCCGGATGCGTTCGTGCAGATGCCGCCCTCCCAGACCAACGCGATTCAGCGGCTGCGCTACATGACCGATCCCCTGCCGCGCGACGTTCTGGTGGCCGGCCCCATCGTTGTCACGCTGTACGCCTCCATCGACCAGGATGACACCAACTGGATCGTGATCCTGAAGGACGTCGGTCCCGATGTGTCCGTGCTGAGCGTCCGGGAAGGCGAGCGCGACGTGCCAAAAAATCTGCACGAGCGCGAAATCACGCGCGGCTGGCTCAAAGCGTCGCACCGGGCGATTGATCCGGACCGTTCAAAGCCATGGTGGCCGTGGCACCCGCTCACGCGCGAGGCCCGCAGGCCCGTGACGCCCGGAGCGATCGAGGAATACCAGATCGAAGTGATGGCGACCGCGAATCTTTTCCGCCAAGGCCACCGCATCTGCCTCGACATCACCAGCTTGGACTTGCCGACCGGCGTCGCCGGCGCAACCAACGCGGAATATGTGCCCTACCACATTTGTTCGAGCAAAACGGTGCTGCACAAGGTCTACCACGACCGCCAGCATCCCTCGCACCTGCTGCTGCCGATCATTCCGGACCAATAGATGCGGCGGATATGATACCGCATGGCAGGCAGTCGCATTTCTGCCTACAGTACGGCTGGGACGTGAATTACGCAGGAGCGGCCCGGCGGCGCTGGGGAAACGGGCCATGTTATGGAGTTGAGTGATGAAGGTTGATCTGGTCGTCCGCAATGCCCGCGTGGTAGATCACGACGGTGCATTTGAGGGCGGTGTGGCGGTCAATGACGGCCGGATCGTGCTCACCGGCGCCAACGATGCCCTGCCCGAAGCCAAGCGCGTGATCGATGCGCAGGGCCGCGTGCTGATGCCGGGCGTCATCGACCCGCATTGCCATCTCGGCGTCAATTATCCCTACAACGAGGACATGCGCACCGAGACCGCGGCGGCGGCAAGCGGCGGCGTCACCACGGTCCTGCTTTATATTCGCAACAAGAGCGGACCCTATGTGCCGTTCTACAAAGAGCGGCGCGCCGTCGGCGAACAGAATTCGCTCATTGATTTCGGCTTCCATTTCGGCATCCAGCGCGAAGAGCATATTCACGAAATTCCGGAGATTGTGAAGGAGACCGGCGTCCGTTCGTTCAAATGCTATTTCGGCTATGAGCCGGACAATCCGATCGGTATCGTGCCGGCGACGGACGGCTGGGTCTATGCCGCCATGCGCCATCTGGTGAAGGTTCCGGGCGGCGTCATCAGCGTCCATTGCGAAAACACCGGCATCGCTACCTGGCTGAAGGAAGAGCTGAAGGCGACCGGCCGGCAGGATCTCGGCGCCTATACGGAATCGCGGCCGTCGTTCTGTGAGGAAGAAACCATCAAGCGCATGCTGTTTTTGGCCGAGCGCACCAAATGTCCGCTGCATCTGGTGCACACGTCGGTCGGTATGGGCCCGGTCCTTGCCGCCGAGGCGCGCGGCCGCGGCATCGACGTGACGGTCGAGACCTGTCCGCACTATCTCACGCGCACCTGTTACGATCCCGATCTCGACATGAAGGCGAAGATCTCGCCGCCGCTGCGCGACAAGAACGACCTCGAAGGACTGTGGAAGGGCGTCCTCGCCGGCACGGTGTTCAGCCTGGGCACCGATCACGTGCCGTTCTTTCCCAAGAAGGGCGAAGACCTCTGGAAGGAAGTTCCCGGCATTGTCAGTTTTCCGTGGGAATTGTCTTTGATGCTGCATTTCGGCGTGCATCAGCGCGGGCTTTCGTTGTCGCGGCTGGTACAACTGAATTCCTACAACCCGGCGCGCCGGTTCGGGCTGTGGCCGACGAAGGGCTCGCTGCACGCCGGCGCCGACGCCGACCTCGTACTGGTCGACCTCAATGAGGAGCGCAAGGTTCATCACACCGGCCATGGCCACTGCATTTACGAGGGCTGGACATTGCGCGGCTGGCCGGTGATGACGATCGCGCGCGGCGCCGTGGTGTATGAGAACGGCAAGGTCGACGACAGCGGCTACGGCCGCGGCGTGTGCGTGATCCGGCCGAACTGACATGGTGGCCGACTGACATGATGGCCGACTGACATGGCGGCACGACTGACATCTGCGCAACGCCAGGCCTATCGGAGCGCGGGCGCGCTGCCATCCGCCGGTTCGCTCCCCGCGGCGGTCATCGCTCCCGCCCGCGACATCGTCCGGGCGATGGCGCAGCAGGCGCCTGACCAGGACATGCTGTCCGGCATCCATAATCCATTCGGGCATCACGCCTGTGTCGCGCAGGCGTGGTCGTTCCTCGATATCGCCGAAAATCCGCAACTGCTTGACAGTGTCGAGGATGTCATCGGTCCGGATATCATCCTCTGGGACAGCGAGCTTTATCTCGGCCGCCTGGCACTGGCGCCCGGCGAGGGACAGTGCTGGCCGGTCGAGCCGCTCGCCGGCGCGATCGCGGCTGTCTCGCTCGAACGCGGCGATTTCGGCCTGATCGACATCGGTCGATTGAACGAGGCTCTCGGCAGCTTTATGTGCAACGGCGCGACGCTTGCCGTGCGCTATATGCCGGCAACATCGCACTTCAACCGCGATCCGGCGTTCCCTGCCAATCGGCGCGCCACCGAGACACGGCCACTGGTAAACTATACAAAACGTCCGATCTGGCTCGTCCGCGGCACCGACCACGCCAATAACGACTTCGTCACGGGCTTCATGGTGCCGGCCGCGCGCTGGACGGATGTCAGCCTGGACCGGGCGATGCGCGACAACAGCGCGCCTTCGTCCCAATAGATTTCGGTTCTGAACGACAAGGAGAATAAAATGGCGCTCGAGGCCATCGACATCAAAAGCGCAGCCCTTTTGGTCATCGACATGCAGAACGGGTTCGTGCACGAAAAAGGCACGCTCGGAATTTCCGGTGTCGACACCAAACGCCTTGCAGCGATCGTGCCGGCGCAAAAGCGCTTGATCGAACGCTGCCAGCAAGCCGGTATGCCGGTGATCTGGACGGTGCAGGAGCATTTTGCCGTCGACGCCAGCCGGGCGCAGAAGAAGCTCGCCGCCCACACCGCCAAGCGCAAACAGGTGTCATGTCTGGCGGGCACATGGGATGCGGATATCATCGACGGGCTCAAGCCGCTTGCCGCCGTCAATCCGACTTTTGTGCTGCGCAAGCATCGTTTCGGTGCGTTCTATGAGACGCGGCTGGAACTGCTGTTGCGGCAGCTCGGCGTCCGCACCCTGTTCATCACCGGCACCACGACCAATGCCTGCGTCGAGACCACGATCCGGGAGGCCTATCTGCGCGATTACGACGCCGTCGCCGTGACCGACTGTATCTCCGGGGTGAACGCGGAATGGGAGCAGGTGTCGATGAAAGTCTGGGCGCAGTATTTCTGCGTCCTCAATGACTCCAAGGAGGTTTCCAGTTGGATCGACGCGCAGACCGCTCCCCGTATCATCGACTTTGCCCATATGTTGCTGCAGGTGCGCGATATCGACGCATCGAAGCGTTTCTATGTCGACCTGCTCAATTTTACGCCGCGCAACGCCGCGCCGCTGCCCGATGGCAGGCCGTTCGTGCCATTCAAGCAGGGCATCGCCCTCACCAGCGGCGGGACGGGCAAGCCGGTGCAGATCGATCACATGGCGTTTCGTGTCACGGACGTGCGCACGCTCGCCGATCGGTTGAAGGGCGCCCAGGTCAAGTTCTTCAACGAGTTGCATGACGGCATCTACGGCCTAACGATCTACATCGCCGATCCGGACGGCAACAAGGTCGAGTTGTTCCAGGAAGGAGCGAAGCTCAATTAGATGCGTACCCTTATTGAAAATTTGAACGTCGCATTTCTGGTGGACGCCGACGATACGATTCTGCGGGACGCGACGCTGGTCGTTGAGGACGACAGGATCGCCGATCTGGGGCCGGCCGCCGAGGTCGCGGCGCGTCATCGCAGCAGCAAATTCGACCGCGTGATCGATGGCCGGATGCTGGCGATCTGCCCCGGCTTCGTCGACAGTCACGTCCATCTTTCGGAGACGCTGTCGCGCGCCGTCTTTCCCGATAACTTGAATACCCGCGCGTGGGTCTTCCACTGGGCCAAGCCGTTCTACGCGCACATCACCGAAGAGGATGAATATTGGGGCGCGCTTCTCGGCATGACCGAGATGCTGCGCGCCGGCACGACCTGCTTTTTGGACATGGGTTCGCAGTTCGACCCCGGCATTGTCGTCAAAGCCGTGGAGAAGACCGGCATGCGCGGCATCACCGGCCGCCATGCCGCGGACAACCCGCCGCCCGAACCGCCGCCCGGCTGGACCGCGGAGATGATGCACCACCATTTCTTCAAAGATGCGGCGACCGCGCTCAAAGTCCTCGAGGAGTGTGTTCACAAATATAATGGTTTGCTCGACGGCCGGGTGCGCTGCTGGGTCAATATCGAAGGCAAGGAGCCGTGCACGCTCGAACTCCACATCGGGGCGGTGAAACTTGCGCAAAAGCTCGGCGTCGGCACGACCTACCATCTCGCGACGTCGATCGAGGAAGCGAAGGTTTGCGAGCAGAAGTATGGCATCTGGCCGGTCACGCGGATCGACCGGGCCGGCGGTCTCGGCCGCAATCTGGTCATTGCCCATTGCGCCGCCGTGCAGGACGCGGAGGTCAATCTCCTGGCCGAACGCGGCGCCAAGGTGGCGTTTTGTCCGTGTTCGTCATTCAAGCTCGCCAAGGGCGCGACCGCGATCGGAAAATATCCGGAAATGGTCGCGGCGGGCGTGAGTGTGGGCTTGGGAACGGACGGGGTCGCTGCCTCCGGCAACATGAATCTCATGCGGCAAATGCTGATCGTCGCCGGGATGTTCAAGGATGCGCGGATGAAGCCCGATATTTTCACGGCCCGCCAAGCCTTGCGCGCGGCGACGATCGAAGGCGCCAAGACACTGATGTGGGACGATGAGATCGGTTCGCTGGAGATCGGAAAAAAGGCGGACTTTGTTCTGTTCGACCTCGATCATGTCGAATGGACGCCGTTTTACGATCCATTGCAGGCGCTGGTGTTCTCGGCGTCGAGTGCTTCGATTCTCGAGACCTGGGTCGATGGCAAAGTGCTGTACCAGAACGGACGCGTGTTGACGGTCGATGAAGCCGAAATCCGCCGCAAGGCCCGTGAGCTTGCGGCCGCCGCCGTCAAGCGGGCCGGCCTCAACCGCAAAGACGTCCCCACCACCACGACGCTCTACGACAAAGGCAACTAGCGTCAGCCAGTCATTAATCGCGTCACCGCAGCACGGGCGCGGCGGCGCAGATCATCGATATCGAGGCCCAGTATTGCATCGTCCTCGACGACGATACGGCCGCCGACCATTAAGCATTTGAGGTACGGGCGAACCCCGGTCGCGACCGGAGCGATGGCGGCGTCGTGAAAAGCCGCGAAGCGCAGGTCGTCGAGCCGATAGACGGCGAGGTCCGCCTCCAATCCTGGGGCCACGGCGCCCACGGCGTCGAGACCGAGAATCTCCGCGCCGCCCCGTGTCGCCCAGTGAATGACATCCTCGATGGAGACGGCCTGCGAACCGCTTCTGGCACGGTGTGCGTACCAGGCGAAATGCGCTTCGGCGAGCATGTCGCCGGCGTCGCTGGCCGCGCCGCCGTCCTGCCCGAGGCTGATCCGAACGCCGGCGGCCTTCATCTCGGTGACGGGTGCTATGCCATTGCCGAGGCGGGCGTTGCTGCCGGGACAATGTGCGATCCCGGTGCCGGTTTCGGCGAGGATGCGAATGTCCTCGGTATCGATCTTGACCAGATGGGCGAGCCAGACGTCTTTGCCCATCCAGGTGTGGCGCGCCGCATATTCGACCGGCCGAACGCCGTGCACCTCGCGGCAATAGATGACGTCGTCGTCGTTTTCGGCGAGATGAGAATGCAACCGCAGGCCGAGTTGCCGCGCCGCATCGGCGATGTACTTGAGCTCGCCGGGCTCGGTCGAAAGCGTCAGGCTGGAAGGCGCGGCAGCGATCCGCCGTCTGGCGTTCGGCGATGGATCGTGCCATCGCGCCACGTCGCGTTCGATGTCGGCGAGGACCGCCGCTGTCGATTCCGGCGGCATTGCCAGCGGCGAGGGCGTTGTCGTTGCACGCTGGCGCGTGCTGAAGCCGCGGCACAACACCATGCGCACGCCGAGCCGTTCGGCGGTTTCGAAGATGACGGCGGAAGAGTCGAAGCGCATATTGGGATAGTAGAGATTGTGGAAGTCGGCGACGGTCGTGCAGCCCGACAGCATCAATTCCGCAAGCCCGAGCAGGGCGGCGGTCTCCAGCATCTCCTGATCGAGACGCATGCGAAACGCGAATGGCACCACATCGAGCCATTGTCGGAGCGGAACGTTCATTCCGGCGGGAACGCCTTTCATCAGGGCTTGCAGCAGATGGTGATGGGTGTTGACCCAGCCGGGATAGATGACACAGCCCGTGGCGTCGATGACCCGCTCGCCGGGTTCCGGCTCCAGCTCGCCGATCGCCGCTATGGCCGAGCCGCGCACGCGGATATCGGGTCCGGCAATGCGTGGCGCGTCCGTCATGCCGGTCATGATCGCTGCGGCGCCTTTGATCAAAACGGCGATCGAAGGATTATCGGCCCGCGCCATCATTGATGCCTTGACAATGCTCGAACTGTGATCTGGATTCGCGGCCAAGTGTTAGCCGCGCCGGTGAATGGTGACAACCGCAAAGGCGCGGCTCTGAAAGCTGCCAGCACAGCGAGTCTGCGGCATTAAAGGGTGCAATAATGACATTCGTTCGCAACGCGTGGTACGCAGCCGGATGGTCAAGCGAGATCGGCGGCCATCTTCTTGCGCGCAAGTTTCTGGGCGATCCGGTCGTTCTGTTTCGCAATGACAAGGGAACGGCGGTCGCCCTGGCAGATCGCTGCGCGCATCGTTTTGTTCCGCTCTCGAAGGGGAAGCTGAAAGGCGATGTGATCGAGTGTGGCTACCACGGGCTGTGCTTCGACGCGTCGGGGGCGTGCGTTTTCAACCCTCACGGCGACAATTTCATTCCAAAGGCCGCCCGCGTAAGGAGCTACAAGCTCGCCGAGCGGGACGGCATCGCGTGGATTTGGATGGGAGACCAGATCCTCGCCGACGAATTGAAGATTCGCGCCTTTCCGCAGTTCGGCAGGACCAGCCAATTCGTCAGTGTTGAGGGCGATCTGCATGTCCAAGCAAACTATCAACTAATCAGCGACAATCTGCTCGATCTGACGCACGGGCAGTACCTCCACCCGATGTTCGTCAATGCCGCCGGCCCCGCGGCCTTCGAGCCGCACGAGGATGCCGACGCCGACACGGTGTGGGCAAAGTTCGTCCGCAAGAGCCAATACCCGAACAAATACTTCCAATTCCTCGGGTATCCCGCCGACAAGCTCGGCGATCACCGCAACGTCATGCGCTGGAATCCGCCGGCAGTGCTGTTGCTCGACGTCGGCATGACCGCCGTCGGGGCGCCGGCCAGTGACGGCATCTCCATCCCGACTGCGCATCTGCTGACGCCCGAGACGGCATCCACTACGCACTATTTCTGGGCGATGGCGCGCGACTTCAAGCGCGACGACGAAGCCCTCAGCAAACAGCTCCTCGAAATCGGCGTGAATATCTTCAACAACGAAGACAAGCCGATGATTGAAGCGCAGCAATATGCCATGGGCGATACCGACGATCTGCTCTCGCTGCGGCCGGTATTGCTTTCGACTGACGGCCCGTCGGTCAAAGCCCGGCGTATCGTGCAACGTTTGCTCAAGCTCGAGCAGCCGGCGGATCGCCTGGCCGCAAGTTAACGAATTGCCGAATATTTTTTCCGGGCGCAGCGCTTCGCGGCCATCGGCTCGGGAAACCCGGAACAAGTGTCCGTTTAATCCTTCGACAGAACGCCGCGCGATTTAAAGATGCTGCGGATTTCCGTCATGTAGGCGACGAATTTCGGCTCGATGCGGGTCTTCCAGCCGCGCGGCCGGTTGATATCGATCTGACGATCGAGATCGATACGGCCCGGACGCGGCGACATTACGATTACGCGGTCGGCGAGAAACACCGCTTCCTCGATGCTGTGGGTGATGAAAACAACGGTATTGTTCAAATGCAGCCACATCGTCTGCAGGTCGGCGATCATCTGTTCGCGCGTCAAGGCGTCGAGCGCGCCGAAGGGCTCGTCCATCAACAGGAGGCCCGGCTCCTGCACCAGCGCCCGGCAGATGGAAACGCGCTGGCGCATGCCGCCGGAGAGTTCGCTCGGATATTTCTTTTCGAAACCCTTTAGTCCGACCTGTTCAAGCAATTCGCTGACCCGGGAATGATAGTCCGCCCGCTGCCAACCTTTGATCTCGACCGGAAGCAGGATGTTGTCGATCACGGTTCGCCAATAGAGCAGGAGGTCGCTCTGAAAGACTACGCCGACTTTGGGGTGCGGGCGATCAAGGTTCTGGCCGTCGATCTGGATGGCGCCGGTCGAGACTGGCAGCAGCCCGGCGATCATCGAAAGCAGCGTGCTCTTGCCGCAGCCGCTGGGGCCCACGACCGCGACGAATTCGCCGGAGTTGATGGTGAGATCGATCGGATCGAGCGCGGCGAGCTCGTTGCCGTCCCGCATCTCATAGATCTTGGTGACGTCCTTGATCGCGACATCGACGCCGCGAAGCTGATGCAGTGACGGCGCAGGGCTCATTTTGCCGCCTCGCGCCGGAATACGACTTTTCTCTCGGCGATCTCGATCGTCCAGAATGTCACCACGCCGAGGACCGAAATGATCACCAGCGATGCGAAACTCAATGTCGTGTCGAATTGCGAGCTTGCCTGTAACTGAAGGTAGCCCAGCCCGCGTTCGGCCGCGACATATTCGCCGATGACGGCGCCGATCACGGCGAGGCTGACGCCGACCTTCAGGCCGCCAAAGATGTTCGGCAGAGCGGCCGGCAGCCGGATTTTGAAAAAGGTTTGCCACTCGTTGGCCCCCATCGAACGGACCACGTCGACCATGGACTTATCGAGCGCCTGGAGCCCGACGACGGTCGCAATTACGATCGGGAAATAGGCCAGCAGGAACGCCAGGAAGCATTTCGGCGCGAAGTCGTAACCGAGGTAGAGAACCAACAGCGGCGCCAGCGCCACCTTCGGCACGGTCTGCAGTGCGACGAGCAGGGGGTAGATGGCGCGCTCGAATATGCGCGAGTAGAAGATCGCAAAGGCCGTGGCGATGCCGGCGACGGCGGCGATGACGAACCCGGCGAGCGTTTCAAGCAGCGTGACCAGAGAGTTGGTAGCCAATAGGTGATAATCGGAGCCGATGCGGGTGAGGATCTGTATCGGCGTCGGCAGCACGAAGACCGAGAGGCCGAGAGCCGGAACGCCGATCTGCCATGCCGCCAGCAGAATGAGGCTGAGTACGGGAGCGGCAAGCGATTCGACGACGGCTTGGACATTCCTACGTCGGCGCCGCCGCAACTTGGCCTGCTCCTTCGTCTCTCGCAGCACAGGCTCTGACGACATTCTATGCCTCGCGTCCGTTGTAGTTTGCTATCTGTATTGCCGGGTGCACCGAACGATACATGTTTGGCTGCGTCAGTCGAGGTGAGCGAAACGGCGGAGCCGCGATCACTTTAGGTATTCGTTCGTGTAATAGACCCGGCTATCCTTCACTTCCTTGATCAGGCCGGCGCTCTTGAGCAAATCCAGGTTGGATCGCCATTCGGCGTCGTCCTGCCAGCCAATGGGCTTGCCCATCGGGTCGGGTGTAGAATCCATGGTGGCGCGGACCTGTTCTTCAAGGACGCCGCGATCGACCTTCAGGGTCATGTATTTGTTCATGATCGCGGCCGCGGCCTTATAGTCCCTCTTGGCGTCCAGATAGCCCTTCGCGGTGGCCCGCAGCAGTTTCCTGATCGTCTCCGGATTGCTCTTGGCAAAATCGTCGTTGACGAGAAAAGACGCGCCCAAAACCTTCATGCCAAAGTCGGCAATCTTGAGAGTATTGAACTTCACGCCGGCAGCTTTCTCGAACAAGGGCAGTTCGTTGCTCAGATACAACGACACGATGTCGAGCCGGCGCGCCAGGAACTGTGTCGCGCGGGGTGCGCTGCTCATTTGAACTATCTTGACTTTCGAGAGATCGACGCCATTGATTTTGGCGAATGGCTCGAGCAGATTTGCGAATGTCTCTCCGACCGTGACGCCGAGTGACTTGCCTTCCATATCCTTCGGCGTCCTTAGCGGCACGTCCGGAAACGAGGCCATGCCGATCGGAACCGCTGGCTGATAAACCGCGACGATCTCGACCGGCAGGCCCTGATTGACCGCTTCGGCGACGACGGTCGCGGGTCCATAGCCGATATGGTCGGTGTCGAGCCCGATCATTTTGACGACCGTCTCGGCGCCGGAGCCCTCGGCCAATTCGACGTCGAGGCCTTCGGCGGCATAGTAGCCTTTGTCCAGCGCCACAAAGAGCGGCGCGTATTCTCCTTTCAGCTTCCAGGTGAAGCGCACGACGACCTTTTGTTTGGATGATGTCGTTGCTGGATTGTCGGCGGGCGCCGCGCGCGCGATTGCGCCGCCAGCAAGCAGGGCCAGAGCGACGGCGAAAGCATGAATGGCGGACCGCATGATCGTCATATCCGGCTTCGAAACGCCCGGTCCAAAGCACATAGGCGCGAGCGCCGGGGCACTCTTGTCAGCGCCATGGCGTAGCATATCTTGTGATCACAGCCAATTGCTATGCCTATGACGGAACACATGACGGAACACATTCCAGTCTCGATCATCACCGGTTTTCTCGGCAGCGGGAAGACGACGCTGCTGCGCCGGCTGCTCGGCGACCCGCGGATGGGAATGACGGCGGTCTTGGTCAACGAGTTCGGCGAGGTCGGTCTCGACCATTTGCTGTTGCGCAAGGTCGATGAGGATATCGTTCTCCTGAATTCCGGCTGCCTATGTTGCAGCGTGCGCGACGATCTGGTCGAAACTCTCGACGATCTATCGGCAAAACGGCGCGCCAGATCGATCCCCGACTTTACCCGGGCCGTCATTGAAACCACCGGATTGGCCGATCCGGCACCGGTCATCCATACCCTGGTCAGCGACCCGAGCCTCACGGTGGCATACCGCCTCGCGGGCATGGTTACGACGGTCGATGCCAGTCACGGCGAAGGTCAGCTTGATCAATTTCCGGAGGCGGTCAAGCAAGCCGCTATGTCCGACCGCCTGGTGATTACCAAGACGGATCTGGCGGATGCCGGCGCGGTCGCGCATTTGCGGACGCGCCTCGCCGCGCTGGCTCCGGCCGCGGTCACATTCGATGCGACGCTGGAGCGCGGGCCGGGTCCCGACGCGTTGTTCGATTGCGGCGCCTATACCGCCGACGGCAAGATCGCCGACGTTCGCGGCTGGCTCAACAGCGAAGCCGATGCGGCCCCCTCGGCGCACCGCCATGATGACCGGATCGGCACGTTCTGCCTGACTGCGGACGATCCGCTGGATTGGACGGCCTTTACGCAATGGCTGGCGCTGCTGTTGGCCAACCGCGGCGAGCAACTGCTGCGCATCAAAGGCCTCATCAATGTCGCCGGCCGCGCCAGACCGGTGGTCATCCACGGGGTGCAGCACGTTTTCTATCCGCCGTCAGAACTGGGGGATTGGCCGGATTCCGACCATCGCTCCCGCATCGTATTCATTACGCGGGATTTGCCGTTGAGCGCGCTGCGGCGCGCATTTCAAAAGCTCACCGAACGGCGACCGCCCGGCGTCGGGCCACGCATGCCTGCCGGTCCGGTGAACAATTAGGCTGGACGCTGCGCAGAGCGCTCAATGGCTCAGCAGGCTGTTGTTGAAATAGTCATTGAGCGGCTTGGCCTCGCTGATTTGCCCTGACTCTTTGAGCAGGTCCAGCGCCGCGGCGACAACCTTGTCTTCGACCCAGCCGCGCGGCTTGCCCGGGATAACCGGGAAGGTCTGGTTTGACAGTTTGACCTGGGTTTCGACGACGACTTGCGGCGGACCGCCCTCCCACGCGTTCCGCAGTGCTTGCGTTGCAGCGGCAACGTCGCTGTCCGTGGCATCGAACCCGGCGTTCATCGCGCGCAGGAAGCGCTTCAGCTTGTCAGGATTGCGCGCGATCTCGGCATCGCTGGTGACCACGGAGAGGCCGGGTACGCGCTCGCCGTATTTGCCGACATCGAGGACGACGAATTTCTGCTTTGAGGTGTATTCGAGCTGCGGGATGTCGATGTTCCAATAGGTGCTCATGCCATCGACCTGCTTGCTCATGAATTGCGAAAGGCGAGCTTGAACGTTCATCATCACCAGCTTGATCTTGGCGCAGTCGATGTGGTTTTGGCTGCACAGGACCTTGAGATAGTCCATGGTCGTGTCGCCGACGGTCGTGGCAAGCGACTTGCCTTCGAGATCCTGCGGCGTCGCGATCGGCTTTTCCGGATGGCTCACGAATTCCGGCCGGCGCGACCGGCTGGATCAGCGACACGAGCTTTACCGGCATTCCCTTGCTGATGGCGGAAAGCGCGTAAATGCCGGGAATAATGACGACGTCCTCGTTTCCTTGGAGCAACGAGCCCAATGCTGCTTCGGATCCCGCGCCCTCGCCGAGGCGAACCGTCAGGCCCTCCTTGGCAAACATGCCCTTGTCCTTGGCGAGGTAGAACGGCGCGTACTCTCCTTTCAGCTTCCAGGAGAATCGGACATTGAACGTGTCCTCGGCGCGCGCGCTCGACGCCGCGAGCGTCATAACGGCGAATAGGCCAGCCGCGAGACGCACCATCATGTTTGCCGCCATGACGTTGTTTCCTTTTCAGCAAAAGCAGCACTCGGCGCTCGATCGCCGATGCGCCTGATTGGTCCCAGTTTAGCCGGTCCATGCCGGCCGACAAGCCGGCCTTGTGATGCGGCGCCGGTCGGAGATGACCCAACAAGGGGCTCAAGGGGAGCTGAAGTGCGCTATTGGATGACCCGGACAATCGGCGTGATCGAAAGATCGGTGGCGGTGGTCTCGATCGCGATGAGCTGCGCCAACAAGCTGAAGATGCGCTTGGTATTCGTCGCGGATTCCGGCACGCAATAGTCGCCGTCAAAGAACCACGTATGCGAGAAGCAATCACCGCTGCCGCCCCGCAGAACCGTGATGAGATACGGGTCCCCCGTCGTCAGCAGTTGCGGCGGCTCCGTCTCATACGATCTTCCAGGCGGGATATAGGCGGTGTCCGCGGGGAGCAGATGCTCTCTCTCAATTCTCATCAAGTTGCCGAGAAATTCGAAAACACCGTAAGCTGAACGCGGCACAATGCGAAACTGTATGGTCGGCGACGGGTTCAAGATAAACGTGTCTTGCTGGGGCTCGGTAGCCTGTTGCTCAGCGTCCCAGGGCGTCCCGCATACCGGACGAACGTTTTTTGCATTGAACGGAAAATAACTCATTATTTCCGCCGCCTTCGCCTCTCCCATCTGGGTTATGGCCTTTCGAGCCAAGAGCGGGCTGAAGCAGAACCGCGGAACGATGGTTTTGCCGCCGCCGCCACCACCACCACTGTCGCTCTTAGAACCGCTGTCGCTCTTAGAACCGCTGTCGCTCTTAGCACCAGCCCCCTTCTTCTTTGCGCCGCCGCCGCTGCCGCCCTTTTCGATTGTTTGTTCCTCAACGGTCAGCCCCGCCAAGACGGCGATCCTGATCCATTCCTTGAAGCAAAGGTGGTGGGGATCTCTTGGATTCCTGGGGCAGCCATAGCTGACTGGCGGATAATATTGATAGCCGATCGCATCAAATCCGGGCGGCCCAAGCTGGAAGGAGTCCGCGAACAGCCAGAACAGCAGCTCGAGCGGATAGTCTTGGCGAATGAAATAATCCAGGGTCCCCAAGTCGATTGGCTTCAGGAAGCCCTCATAGAAGCTGCCGGTCTCCTGCGTGGCGACGTTGAAATTGGTGCTGACAGCGGTCGTGTTCCCGGCGGTGGTATTTCCGAAGATGACGTCACGCGCAGGCGTGAACACGGTAGCAAAATTAGATGTCGTAGTCCCTGCTGCGGGAGTAAACCGCTATTTTTGGGCCAAGCAAAAAATTTGGCAGCGCCAAGGACGTCGTGTTGGTCAGCGACGGCGTCACGTTGGCGATGGTGGTAAAGCTCAGCGGATAGTCGTGGCTGGCGCGCACAAGATTGAGAAAAATCGATTCATTGCGCGACTTCGCGAGGCTGCGGCTGATGGTGTCGTACCGGTTATCGACCGGATCGACCATAGCGCACGCGCTCACGGCACAAGCAAGCAACGCAACAAACGGGATTGATCGGAACCCCATTACCCCTCCGATCAGTTTACTCCTGATATTCCTGCATGGCTGATTTCGTAGGTCAATACTGCATGAGGCGTTTGGCCGACAGCGTGAGGCTTAGTTGCTGAGTGTACCCGTTGGGCAACACCGTCCAGCCGCTCCAATGTTCGGCTTTCACCTGTCGTTTGGCGGCTGGGTGGCCGACCAAAGAGTGTCGCCCTGGAGTTTGTCCGCGTCAGGCGGGCAGGGACAGCGGCCGCGTCCGGAATACGGTTTGCCATTCCAGCACATCGGACATCATGACATCCGACGCTTTCTCGATGCGGTCGGCGATCCGGGCGAGAACGAGCGGTTCGTCAGCCAGCATCTTATCGACCGCTATGAGCCGTTTCGCCGTCCGCTCGGACTGCTCCGCCACCGTCCTGAAGTCGCCCTGCACGTTGATCGCGCCGATGGCAGAGCCGAGTGTGGGAAGCAAGGCGCAGAGAAAGGTGAAACCGCCGAGAATGGCTTGCCGGTAGGGTTCTTCGATGTCACGAAGTCCGGCAAACCATATGAGACAGAGAAACAGCAGGCAAAGGCCGCCGGTAACGCCAAACAGCACCTGTCCGGTATGATGAAGGCGGGGCTCGAACCTGTCGATTCTTCGGGCATTTGCAGTGTGATAGCCGATCTGGCTAGCGATCTCTGCCGAGCGCGTGGCGTCGCGCACCGCTGCGAGGTAGGCAGCATCGACCACGCGATCGGGCAGCGGAAGCAGCCGTCGTACGGTCCAGGCGTACCAGTTGACCCAGTCCTGCTCTTCGGCGACCAGAACGCGTCCGGGGCGAACGATCGGCGCTTCAGAGCCGAGCGGCGCAAGGATGCGCATGTGGCGCAGGCTTTCCGCAAGCCTGCGGTATTCCAGCCAGCGCTGATGCGACTGCCGTCGCAGCCCGAATAGCCACGTGACGAGGATTGCGACGATGATGATAAGTTCGCCAATGACCAGATAACTCTTGAACGTCGGGTCGTGGACGAAGATCCCGACCAGCGCCAAGGCGACGGCCAAGGCGGCAAACAAGAAATTGAAAACATAAGTGCTGCGATAGACCAGCGAATAATAGACCCCGAGATGATCGGCGGCACTGACCGTTGGCAGCAGAATTTGCTCGACCGCAGGACGTTGCGCCCGGTCTGCCGGCAGAATCGTCAAATAGTCCTGCCATTGCGCCTTCGATTCGGCCAAAGCCGGGGGAAGATGAAATGCCGACCATCGTAGATTGCTTCCGCCAAACACCCACAGCAGCAGCGGATACCACGGACAGAAATTCCACCGCCGCTCCTTTTCGCCCAAGTACCGCTGCAGCGATTGTCTCGCCTGGGACTCCGTCGGCAGCGCGATGACGTCCGTGACCGCCTGCGCGATCGTGGCCTCATCGGCGGGCCGAAATGTATCTGTCGGGCAAGCATAGGCGTCCGCGGGCGGCGCGTCGCCCGGACCTCGCCACGATATCTGCATCGTATCGAGACTTGCCGGCTTGAGCCAGACGACGGGAATGCCATCGGCAATTGCGCGGCTGACAATCTGCGCCGTGCCGCCGACGCCGGCGGCTCCTTCGCCATCCCAGATGGCGATGAGGAGATCGATATTCGCCAGCATGACGAAGCCGGCCGCTTCGTAGGCGCGGGGGCGTTGATCGGCGGCGCCATCGAGCTCGAATACGGCAGATGCCTGGCCCAGGAGTTTTTCATAGGCCTCGCGCGATGCGGCGGTCTCAAAATCGCGCGCGTATTCGGCGCGGCCGAACGGTAGCGCCACGTCCAACCCGAAGCCGGCGGCGAGGCCTGCCTCGGCGACAATGCGATCCGAGCCCTCCGCCAAGGAGGAAACGATGGCGAATTCGCTGGCCAGAGCCGCGCTGTTCGAACCGTCCGGCCGGGCTACGGAACCAGGCGACGCGTATCGTGCTGGCGCCAACGCAAAATACTCCTTCTCGGTACCGCGCGCCGCTGCCACGACTGTTGCCAGAATGCGGTCGATCCGGGCGCGCAACGGCGCCTCAGATGCCGCCGGCAATTTCGGCGGTACGCGATGGCCGCTGACGCCGACGCGCAGACGCAAGCGGGGAGGGCTCGGATAAAGGGCAGCGTTCACGGGTCAATTAGCCATGTTTAACGGCCTCGATAGGGTCTTCGGCCTTGCCAAGCATACCCTAGAATGGCGGCGAAGTGCCGAGCCGGAGCCGCTTCACCGACCATCGGGTGTGCGCAGTCCCCACCACGCATCGCGCACTTGGTGATAATGGGTCGAGGGGTCGTAGATCGATACCGGCAGTCCGAGCACCTCGGCCGACAGCCGGCCCACAGCCGAAAGCAGACTGTAGGAAGCGACAACGCGATCGTGCTGCGCGGTAATCAGGCTGACGCGCGCATTGACCAGGGCCTGTTGCGCGTTGAGCACATCGAGTGTCGTGCGTTGGCCGGCTAACGCCTCGTTGCGGACGCCGGTCAGCGCCCGTTCCGAGGCGCTGCCTTGGCGTTCCGCCGCCGCGACTTGCGCCTTCGCCGCCTGCACCTGTCCCCACGCCTGAACCACGTTGGCCTGAGTTTGATCGCGAACCTGATCGACGTTGAGGCGTTGCTGCCCGACGGCCTCCTTGTTCTGGCGAATTGACGCATATTCCGAGCCGCCTTGATAAAGCGGCACCGTGAGATTGAGCATCGCCAATTCGGTGAGCAGCCTGGGAGTCGTGATATTGGCGTCGTACTGCTGCTGGATATTGCCTTGCGCGACCAGCGTCGGCCACAGCGCTCCTTCGGCGATCTTCACTTGCAGCAGCGCAACGTCGACGCCGTAAATGGCCGCAATCACCGACGGGTTCTGCCCCGTGCCGAGCGCGATTGCCGCCGGCAATGTCAGTGGCGCAAAGCGCTCCACGGGAGATGCGGGAGCGAGATTTTCAGCATTGGTGCCGATGATGCGCCGGTAATTGGCCCGCGTCGTCATCAGCGTCGATTCTGCCGCGTGCAAGGTGGCTTCGCCGGCCGCCAATTGCGCCTCGGCCTGGGCGACATCCGTGTCAGTTATCTGACCGGCCGAGAATCGCTCGCGCGTGTCTTTGAGCATGCGCTGCAAGACGCGCATGTTGTTCTGCTGAACCTCCAGATTGGCGGCATCGCGCGACACATCCATATAGACCGTCGCGGCCGCCAGAAGCACCGATTGTTCCATAACCCGCAAGGTTTCGCGGTCGGCCGATACCTGGGATTCAGCCTTGCGCACTCTGTTGGCGGTCTGGCCGCCGTTGAAAATCGTCTGCGTGCCGCTTGCGCCTACCGATCGTGGCCGCGACGTGCCGGTGATGTCGATCGCCGTGCTCGTGGACAGCGGCGTGCCGGGTATCGGCGGAAAGATTTCCCTTTCATTGGTCCATTGCCGCCCAATGCTGGCCGTCCCCACGATGTTCGGCCGGTAACCCGACAGCGCCTGTGCGACGCTCTCATCGCTCTGGCGGACAACGGCGCGTTGCGCGTTGAGTTGCGGATTGTTTTGATAGGCCCGCGCCAAAGCCGCTTCGATCGTCTCGGCCGCGAGCTCACGGGGTGCTGCCGCGACGAGCGCAGCGCAGAGCAGGATTGCTGCCGCTATCGAGCGCCGATGCCATTTTTTTGAGAAGTCTGCCCGCGCCCTTGGAGCCATAATGCAACTCGACACCACCAGCCCCAACAATTCGATGGGACCTTAACGCGCACGGGACTCCCTTACAAGGTTGCGGGCGGAATGCGACGCAGTTCGTCGGCTGGTTGAGCCAGATAGAACATCCGCTGGTGCGAGACCTTTCGATTGGCGCAATCAATCGTCGCGTCTGCGGCTCAGCTCGCCGCTTTCTTCAGCCGCGCCGAGTCTGCTTCGTCGATCTCGGTGGCGCGCGCGAACGCCGGACGGGCGCTGATCCGTTGCCAATATTGCTCGAAGGCCGGGCGCTTTTCGATTGTTCCGAACATCAGGCCGTAGCCGATCTGCGCGCCGACATAAAGATCGGCGGCCGTAAAGCTGTCGCCAACGAGATAGGGGGTTCGCGACACGGCATCTTCGAGCACTTTCATGACGTGTTCGATTCGGCCATAGCCCATCATCCGCTCACGTTCCGGGGGCACGACGAAGCCGAGGGCCTTGTTGCTGATTGCTGCTTCGGCAGGGCCGGCAGAGAAGAACAGCCACCGGTAATAGGGGCCGCGCAGACGATGGCCCGACGGCGGCGCCAGACCCGCCTGCGGAAACGCGTCGGCGAGGTAGGCGCAGATGGCGGCCGTCTCGGTCACCATGGCGTTGCCATGCTTCAGTGCCGGAACCTTGCCCATCGGATTGATGGCAAGATAGGCGGGCGCCTTCATCGTCGTGGCATAGTCGAGCACTTCGGTCTTATAGGGCTGCCCAACCTCCTCGAGCATCCAACGCGCAACCCGGCCGCGCGACATCGGGTTGCTGTAGAGAATGAGTTCATCGGCCATGAGATCATGTCCTTGTGCCGTTTGAAGGTCAGCGCTCAATATGGATTGCCAAAGTGGAGGCGGCAATGGCGACAGGCGGCGCACTTTTTTCGCCGGCCCAAAGCCGCAACCGGGGCGTTCAATCCGGTGCGCGCAGGCGGTAGCCGATGCCGGTTTCGGTGAGAACGTATTGGGGGCGCTCGGGATCAGCTTCGATCTTTTGGCGAAGCTGCCGTACATAGACCCGGAGGTATTGAGCGTCGGTCAAATTATCCCACAGTTCGCCAAGCAGGAATTTGTGGGTGAGCACCTTGCCGGCATGTTGGACCAGCACGCGCAGCAGCTCATACTCTTTCGGCGACAGTTTCACCTCTTTGTCGGCGGCCTTGACGATACGACGGACCAGGTCGACGCTCAGATCGCCGACCCGGAATACCGGCCGCTCGCCGTGGGTCTGCAATTGGTGACGCAGCGCCGCGCGCATCCTGGCGAGCAGCTCATCCATGCCGAATGGCTTTGTCACGTAGTCGTCGGCACCGAAGTCGAGCGCCTGGACTTTGCCGGCCTCATCGCCGCGGCTGGATAAAACAACGATGGGAACGCTGTCGTTGCGGGCGCGGATCGTCCGCAGCAGCTCGTGGCCCTCGATATCGGGCAAGCCGAGATCGAGAATGATCAAGTCAGGGCCTTCATTGAGGAGGTTAAGCGCGGTCTTACCGTTTGGCGCCTCGAGGATTTGATAGCCGTGCGCGGCGAGCCCCATTCGCAGGAGTTTGCGAATTGGCGGTTCGTCATCGACGACCAGAACGCGCACTGGTGCTGCACTCATGCCGCGGTATCCAGCCGTTGCCGTTCACTGGGAATCGGCAAAGTGATGGTAAATACTGCGCCGCTGCGATCGACGCGGTTCGAAGCGATGATGGTGCCGTGCATCGCTTCGACGAAGCCGCGCGAGATGGCAAGGCCAAGCCCCGTGCCGGCGCGAACCTGATCGACCTTTTGCGCGCGATAAAACTTGTCGAAGATATGTTCAAGATCGTTCGGTGGAATGCCTTCGCCTTCGTCGACGAGCTGCAAGGTCACCGATTCCCGATCGCGCCAGGTGCGAATTGATACGGCGGTTCCGGCGGCGGCGTATTTCGCCGCATTATCGAGCAGATTGAACAGCACTTGCTCGAACAAGACGGCGTCGAGGGCCACCATCGGCACGTCGGTCGCGAGCTCGAGTTGTATGTCGTGATGCCGCAGTATTTTGCCGGCGCGGCGTAAGGTCGAGCCGACGATTTCCGAAACATCGTAAGGGGCGAGGTTCGGTGCGACGGCGCCGGATTCGAGTTTTGTCATATCGAGCAAGTTGGCAATGAATCGATTGAGCCGTTCGGATTCGTCGATGATGGTCGCCAACAGGTCCGCTTTCTCGCCGTCGGTGAGCTTGTCCGCGAGGTCCCGCAGCGTAGCCGCCGACCCGAGAACGGCGGCGAGCGGCGTCTTGAGATCGTGGGATATCGAGGTCAGCAGCGCCGAACGCAAGCGTTCGGTTTCGGCGGTGCGCTCGATTCGATCCATGTCCTCGACCAGCAGCACGCGCTCGATGGCGAGCGCGCCTTGATCCATCAGCGCGTCGAGTAATCGGCGCTGGTCGGGGGTGAGCAGCGGGCCGGGCTTGTCGCTGTCGATGCCGACGACGCCGATCGCTCCGCGCCCAGTGTGCATCGGCAAAAACAGGCGTTTGGCGCCGGGAAGCGTGTCGGAGCTACGGCCGGCGGCGTGATCGTTCTCCCAGGCCCAATTCGCCGCGGCGAGATCCGCGTCGTCGAGTTTATCTTCCGGCGGATAACCGGCTTTGACCGCGATCGAGCCGTTCGCGGGCAAGAGCAGAACGACCCGCACCTTCAACATCAGGGCAGTCTGATAGGCCATCGCCCACAGCACATCATCGAGCGTGCCGGCGCCCGCAAGCTTGCGGCTGAAGGAATGCAGCGACTCGACGGTTCGCACGCGGGCTTGCGCAGTCACGGTCTGCGTTCGACCCCGCGCGCCAACGTTGGATACGATGATCGCGACGAGGGTGAAAAGGGCAAAGGCCGCGACATTGTGCGGATCGGCAATCGTAAGCGTGTAGATCGGCGGCAAAAAGAAGAAATTGTAGCACAGCGCCGACGCGAAGCTCGCCAGCAGCGAAGGCCAAAGGCCGAAGCGTACGGCGACGCCGACAACGGCCGTCAAGAAGACCAGGTCGACGTTCTCGACCCCTACCAGATAGTCGACTAATTCGCCGCAACCAAGCGCGATCGCCACAGCCACGAGCGCCAGCACATAGGGGCGAGCCTCAAACGCGGTTGCCTGGGGTGAGGTGCGGACGGTTCTGTTCGGAATGGGATTGGCGGCAAGCTGGTCGCCGGCGATGACATGGACACTGATATTGCCGGAGCGGCGCACCAGATCGTGCACCACCGAGCCGTGCAGAATTTCGAACCAGCGCGACCGCGTCGCTTTGCCGATGATGATCTGCGTCGCATTGTTCGCCTGGGCATAACTGACGACATCGTCGGCAATATTGCGATCGCTGGCGGGTAGCGTGACCGCTTCGCCGCCGAGCGCCTCTGCGAGCCGCAGCGTATCGGCAACGCGGTCGCGCTCCTCCTCGGACAACTGTGTGCTCCGCCGTCCCTCGACATAGAGCGCCATCCATGGCCCGTGCAGACGGTCGGCGAGCCGCTTGGCATAGCGGACCAGGCCGGCCGCCCGCGGGTCCTCGCTGATGCAAACCAAAATGCGCTCGCCCGCCGCCCATGGCCCCCGGATGGCGTGGGCCTGCATCTCAGTCAGCAATTGTTCGTCAACGCGCTCGGCTGTGCGGCGCAAAGCGAGCTCGCGCAGTGCGGTCAGGTTGGCCGGCGAGAAGAAATGCTCAAGGGCTTGTTCGGCCTGCTTAGGAACGTAGACTTTGCCTTCCTTGAGACGCTGAATGAGATCGTCCGGCGTCAGATCGACCAGTTCGACGGCATCAGCGCGATCGAACACAGCGTCCGGCACCGTCTCGCGGACGCGCACATGGGTGATCTGCGCGACCACGTCGTTGAGGCTTTCGATGTGCTGGATATTGACGGTCGTATAGACGTCAATGCCGTGGCTCATCAGCTCTTCGACGTCGAGGTGGCGCTTCGGGTGACGGCTGCCCTCGGCATTGGTGTGGGCGAGTTCATCGACCAGAACGGTTTGCGGCCGGCGGGCGATGACCGCATCAAGATCCATTTCCTGGAGCACCTGGCCCTTATATTCGATGTGTCGGCGGGGAATGACCTCGAGGCCTGCCAACAGCGCTTCGGTCTCTTTGCGGCCGTGGGTTTCCACGACGCCGATGACGACGTCGTAACCGTCTTTCTTGCGGGCTTGAGCCTGTTGCAACATCTCGTAGGTCTTGCCGACGCCGGGCGCAGCGCCGACGAAAATTCTGAGCTGGCCGATACGCCGCTCTTCGCGGCGCGCTGCTTCGAGCAGGGCTTCCGGCGAAGGCCGATGTTCGGATTCGCGCCGCTGATCCGCCATCACTGATCAGTTATCTCAAAATCCAGACGGTCCTATCCAGCGGCCAAATGATCGAGCGCGAGATTGAGCAGCAACACATTCACGCGCGGCTCGCCCAATAGCCCGAAAAGGCGGCTTTCTGTTTGGTCCGCGACGAGTTGGCGAACGCGATCTTCAGGCAGATCGCGTGCCTTGGCAATACGGGGCGCCTGGAAGTACGCAGCCTCGGGCGAGATGTGCGGATCGAGACCGCTCGCCGACGTCGTGACCAAATCGGCCGGAACAGCGGCCGCTAGATTTTCCTTTTTGAGCTGATCCATGTCGCGCTGCACGCGGTCGATTAGTGCCTTGTTGGACGGTCCGAGGTTCGACCCGCCCGAATTCGCCGCATTGTATGGCGCGGGCACTGTCTTCGTCGCATCCTTGCGATCGGGCGCCGTCGTCGCCGATGGGCGGCCATGGAAGTACTTGTCGCTGGTGAACCCCTGGCCGACGAGCGCCGAGCCGACGACCTTGCCGTCGCTTTCGATCAGGCTGCCTTGCGCCTGACGAGGGAAAATGATGCCGGCAATTCCGGTCATTGCCAGCGGATAGAGCAACCCGGTGATGAGGGTAAGGGCGACGAGAACGACGATCGCCGGACGGATTTCGCGCACCATGATTTCTCCTCCTCAGGCCAGATGCAAGGCGGTGACAGCGAGGTCGATGGCCTTGATGCCTATGAACGGTATGACGACGCCGCCGCCGCCGTAGATCCAAAGATTGCGCAGCAGCAGCGGGCCGGCGCCGATCGGGCGATAGCGAACGCCTTTCAGGGACAGCGGAATGAGCGCAATGATGATCAGCGCATTGAAGATGATCGCGGACAGAATGGCGCTTTGCGGCGTCGCGAGTTTCATGATGTTGAGCGTTTGCAGTTGCGGATAGAATGCGACGAACATCGCCGGGATGATGGCGAAATACTTCGCCACGTCGTTGGCGATCGAGAAGGTGGTGAGCGCGCCGCGGGTCATGAGTAGCTGTTTGCCGATCTCGACGATCTCGATCAGCTTGGTCGGATTCGAGTCGAGGTCGACCATGTTGCCGGCCTCGCGCGCAGCCTGCGTTCCGGTGTTCATGGCGACGCCCACATCGGCCTGCGCCAGGGCCGGCGCATCGTTGGTGCCGTCGCCGCACATGGCGACGAGCTTGCCCTTGGCCTGTTCGTCGCGGATGAGGCGCAACTTCTCCTCGGGCGTCGCTTGCGCGAGGAAATCGTCGACGCCGGCCTCCGCTGCAATTGCCGCTGCAGTCATGGGGTTGTCGCCGGTGATCATGACGGTGCGGATGCCCATGCGGCGCAGCTCGGCGAAGCGTTCGCGGATGCCGCCCTTGACGATGTCCTTGAGGTGAATGATGCCGAGCAGTTTGCCATCCTTGGCCACCGCGAGCGGCGTGCCGCCGGACCTTGCGATGGCGTCGGCTATCGCATGGACTTCGCGCGCGGTGTCCGCGCTGACGTTCGGCCGCAGCGGCTGGGCTGCGACGGCGCCGACCCCGGAGACATGGCCATCAAGATAATTCAGGATAGCCCCGACGGCGCCCTTTCGGACCCAGGAATTGCCGACCTCGACGCCGCTCATCCGGGTCTGGGCGCTGAACGGGATGAAGTTCGCCTTCATTTCCGCAAGCTCGCGTCCCCGGATGGCGTACTTTTCCTTCGCCAGCACGACGATGGAGCGGCCTTCCGGTGTTTCGTCGGCGAGCGAGGCCAGTTGCGCTGCGTCTGCTAATTCCTGCTCCGTCACGCCGCACAGCGGCTTGAATTCGGTCGCCTGTCGATTGCCAAGCGTGATGGTCCCGGTCTTGTCGAGGAGAAGCGTGTCGACGTCGCCGGCGGCCTCCACCGCGCGGCCCGACATCGCCAGCACATTGAAGCGTATGAGGCGGTCCATGCCGGCGATGCCGATTGCCGACAGCAGCGCGCCGATCGTCGTCGGGATCAGCGTCACGAACAATGCCGCGAGGATCACGACCGAAATGGTGCTGCCGGCATAAGCCACGTAGCTTGGAATTGTCGCGGTCGCGAATACGAAGATAATGGTCAGGCCAGTCAGCAAAATGTTCAACGCGATCTCGTTCGGCGTCTTTTGCCGTTCGGCGCCTTCGACCAGCCTGATCATGCGATCAAGGAAAGTCGAGCCAGGTGCGGCGGTGATGCGCACGCGGATCCAATCGGAAAGGACCTGGGTGCCGCCGGTGACCGCGGACCGGTCGCCGCCTGACTCGCGAATGACCGGAGCGGATTCACCGGTGATCGCCGCTTCGTTGACCGTGGCCATGCCTTCGATCACTTCGCCGTCCGAAGGAATTGTATCGCCGGCTTCGACGAGAACCACGTCGCCGACTTTGAGGCCGGTACCGGGTACGAGTTTGTAGGTCTGGCCCGGCCCGCCGAGCACCTTTGCCGAAGTTTCGCTGCGTTGGCGCCGCAGCGTGTCGGCCTGCGCTTTGCCGCGGCCTTCGGCGACCGCTTCGGCGAAATTCGCAAACAGCACGGTGAACCACAGCCATAGGATAATCTGAAACTCGAAGCCGATATGCTCCCCGCCGGTCACGAGATCGCGAATCGAGATAACCGTTGTCAGCACAGTGACGATTTCCAGCACAAACATGACCGGGTTCTTCATCAGCGTGCGCGGATCGAGCTTGACGAAGGCGGAGCCGATTGCCGGGAGTACGATCTTCGGGTCGAACAATGCCGACACCGGCAAGCTTTTGCGCAAGGCTGAGGTTTCCATCACAGTCGCTCCAAGCCTAATTCGCTGAGAAAAGAGTGCCGGCATTGATCGAAACCTGCTCGGCGATCGGCCCGAGCGCGAGCGCCGGGAAGAAAGTGAGGCCGCCGACGATCAGGATCACGCCGACGACCAGGCCGACGAACAATCCACCGGCCGTCGGAAACGTGCCCGCCGAAGCCGGCACCGTTTTTTTGGCGGCGAGCGAGCCCGCAATGATCATCGTCGGGATGATCATCCAGAATCGGCCGACGAACATCGCCACGGCGCCGCTAAGATTGTAGAACGGCGTATTGGCGCTGAGTCCGGCGAAGGCTGACCCGTTGTTGCCGCTTTGCGATGTGTAGGCGTACAGCGTTTCGGTGAAGCCATGCGGCCCGGGATTGTTCATCGCGGCGACCGCGGACGGCACCAGCATCGCGGCGGCGGTCCAGCCGAGATACATCAGCGGCAGGACCAAGATGGCGAGCATCGCCATCTTGACCTCCTTCGCCTCGATCTTCTTGCCGACATATTCCGGCGTGCGTCCCACCATGAGTCCGGCCACGAAGATCGAAATAATGACGAAGAGCAGCATGCCGTACATGCCGGCGCCGACGCCGCCGACGATGACTTCGCCGAGCTGGATATTGATGAGCGGGATCATGCCGCCGAGGGCCGTGAAGGAATCGTGCATGGCGTTTACCGCACCGCACGAGGCGGCGGTGGTGATAACGGCGAACAGGGCGGAACCGACGATGCCGAAGCGGACTTCCTTGCCCTCCATGTTGCCGCCCGCGAGACCGAGCGCGTTCAGCGCGTCGTTGCCGTGCGCCTCGGACCAGTAGCAAACGACGACGCCGGCGATGAACAGAACACCCATCATGGCGAGAATGGCCCAGCCTTGGCGCTGATTGCCGACCATGCGGCCGAAGACTTTGGTCAATGCCGCCCCGATCGCGAAGATCGAGATCATCTGCACGTAGTTCGAAAGTGCAGTCGGGTTTTCGAACGGATGCGCGGCGTTGGCATTGAAAAAGCCGCCGCCGTTAGTGCCCAGCATTTTTATCGCGATCTGCGAAGCAACTGGCCCGACCGCGATGGTTTGCTTGGCGCCCTCGAGGGTCGTTGCATCGACATAAGCGCCGAACGTCTGCGGAATGCCCTGCCAGACCAGGAACAGCGCGTAGGGCACGCAGATCGGGATGAGGATGTAGAGTGTGCAGCGGGTGATATCGACCCAGAAATTGCCGACGGTGCGAACCGAGTGCCGGGCGAAACCGCGGATGAGCGCGACGGCGAGCACGATGCCGGTTGCGGCCGACAGGTAGTTCTGATGGGTGAGGCCGAGCATTTGCACGAGGTAGGACATCGTGCTTTCGCCGCCGTAGTTCTGCCAGTTGGTGTTGGTGATGAAGCTCACCGCTGTGTTGAACGACAAATCTTCAGGAACGGCGGCCTGTCTTGCCGGATTGAATGGTAATAGCGCCTGCAGGCGCATCAATGCATAAAGAATGAGAAAGCCGCCGACATGGAATAGGAGCATCGTGACCGTGTAGGTCACGGCATGCTGCTCGCGCCGCTCGTCGACACCGGCGATCTTGTAGATCACGAACTCGATAGGGCGCACGATCGGGGAAAGAAACGTGCGCTCGCCATTGAACACCCGGTTCATATAAGCGCCGAGGAGTGGCGTGATCGTCATGATGATCGCGCAATAGAGCACAATCTGGAGCCAGCCGATGACGGTCATGGTCGTTTGTCCCTTCAGAACAACTCGGGCTTCAGCAGAGCGTAGGTCAGGTAGACGAGCAGCCCCGCGGTAACGAGGCCGGCAAGCGAATAGTCGAAGGTCATGGCGCCTTCTCCTCAAAGCTGGTCGCAGGCATAGACGTAGCCGATCGATAGCGCGAAGAAGACAAACCCGATCGCCAGCATGATGACGTCCATCATTGGAATGCTCCGAGCAATAATCGGCACAGCGCCGGCATCGGACCTTTGGCGCCTGCACAGTCTTGACGTAAGGACGCAGACTCTCCGGCGTCTTTGCGTGGTTACGTGTCACCAACGGCGTATGAATTCGAGAGTGGAGCCGAGGGCAAAGTTATAGGAATTCCATAAAGGCCGGCGACGCCAAGAGGATCATTCGAAGCCGGCAAGCCATTCAACGAACTGATGAATTGATGACAATCGCTTGCGCCGGCGCTTCAGGGCGTTGTGCGCACCGCAACAGCATCAGAGAGATCGACGACCTGGTCTCGCGAGCGTTGTGGAGAGGCCTGCCGGTCCGCTGAAACGCGGCGTTTGGCTGGCGTTACATTTCCCAATTCACGCAACAGCGGAGCTCCGACCCGGTCAGAACCCTTTATGCCCTTCGACAATCGTATCGGCTTGCCCCGTGCTGACATCGAGAACCTTCCCCAGCGGCGGCTCAATCCGGTTCCACCAGCCGCCGCCGAGCGCCTGGAACAATGCCGCTGTGTCAGCAAGGCGCGCGGCTCGCGCCTGCACCACCTGAATGACCGCTTGCAGATAGGTTTGTTGCCCGGTGAGCAGCAGCAGAACGTTGGCGTTCCCGCTCTGCATCTGCTGAGTGGCGAGATCGAAGCTGACCTTGGCGGCACGCTCGAAATCGCGTGCGGCTCGCAGCGCGTCGGCATCGTTTTGCAGGGCGCGCAATGTGTCGGCAACGTTCTGCACCGCGCCGATCACCGTACCGCGGTAGGTCCACGCCGCGGCTTGATAGGTGTCTTTGGCGCCTTGCAGCTGGTGGAGCAAGGTGCCGCCGTCGAACACCGTCTGCGTGGCGTTGCCGGCTAATTCCCAAAATACGTTCTGTGGCGCGAGCAGATGGACGAGCGCCGTATTCATGAAGCCGCCGTTGGCGTTGATGGTGAACGTCGGAAGCAGGTTTGCTGTGGCGATGCCGATCTGGGCGCTGGCCGAATGCAGTTGCTCTTCCGCCGCGCGCACGTCGGGGCGTTGCTCAATAAGCTGCGATGGCAGGCTTATCGGCAGATCGGCCGGCAGATGCAGGTCCGCGAGCGTAAACGTCTCGCGCGGTCCCTCGCTCGGGAAGCCGCCGGCGAGTGCCGCCAACAAGTCGTGCTGCTGTTGGACCGCCTTGCGCAGCGGCGGCAGCGTCGCCCTGGCCTGCGCCAGTGCAGCCTCCTGCACCGCGACTGCGCTGCGGTTGGCATAGCCGGAGTTCAACTGCTGCCGCAACGTGTCGAGCATCTTGCTGTTGGTCGAGATGAGCTGATTGGTGGCGTCGATCTGTCCGCGCAGCGAAGCCTCGGTGATGGCGGCCACCACCACGTTTGCCGTGAGGGCGAGATAGGCCGCCTCGACTTGGAAGCGCTGCACGTCGGCCAGGGCTTCGAGCGATTCCACGGTGCGCCGATTGAGGCCCCAGATATCGAACGTGTACGATACCTGAACCTGCGCGGTGTCGAGATCGAAGATACTCGATCCGGAAGATGGAATTGGAGACACGGCGGCAGACGTCCGCTGGCGGGTCGGATTGAAGTTTGCCTGCACCAGCGGGAAGAACTTGCCCTCCTGGGCGGCGACCGCCTCCTTCGCGGCGCGCAGCGTTGCCAACGCCGATTGCAAAGTGGGATTGTGTTGCAGCGAACGATCGACCAGGGCGTCGAGCCTGGGCGACTTAAAGAGGCCCCACCATCGCAGCGGTATATCGCGGCCTTCGGCAAATCGCTGCGGCTGGCCGCCTGGCGTGTCGCTGGCTGATGTACGCTGGGCCAGCGGCTCTCTGGTGTACCGGCTGATCTCGGGCGCTGCGGGCACGCGGAAATCCGGACCCACGGCGCAACCCGTCAAAACCATCGCGGCCGCGAGAGCGGTGGTACCTGCAGAAAGCCACCTGGCCGCCACATACAGCATTTGAACTGGGACTATTGCAACTGAAAGCAACGACTGAGCGCCCAGCCCACATTATTCCGATTGATCCCGCGTTGGCTGTGCTCGGCTGGCCACACTATCCATTATTCAATGCCGATATTGCACTGTGATCTGTCACAGAAGAACGCGACAATTCAAAAACCCGCCGGCAGCCTCGGCGCAGCGCTTCGCATCAGCGCCGATAGCGTTGCTGCGAGACGCGCCAGGTGGTCCAATAGCCGTGACGAACATCATGAGTCGCGCGCAAATGCGCAGCCCTGTGATTAGTGACAGTGGACCCCGGAGCCGGGCAATGGCCATGTCGCGGCGATCCCGACAACGCTGGATATTTTTTTGGTATGGCTGCGCGCACGATGATTAGCCGGTTCAGAGCGGCCATTATCGGAGCGTTCGTCATTGGGGCGGTTGCCGCCTACTGGCTTTCGCATTCCGGCGCAAGGCCGAGATTGGATGTCGGCACGACGACGCGCGCCAATGCCGAGGCAACCGACGCGTCAAACGCCGCTTCGCGTGTCCGCGACAGCGTGGATTTGTCGGATTCCCAACTAGCCTCCGTGAAGGTTGCGCCCGTCGAGGAGCGCGACTTCCCCATCGAGAAACAAGCCGTCGGCAGCGTCGATTTCAACGCGGAACTGACGGTCCAGGTCTTCACGCCCTACCAGGGACGGATCATCTCGCTCTTTGGCTCGGTCGGCAACGATGTCCAGAAAGGCCAAACGCTATTCACCATCGACAGCCCCGATCTGCTGCAAGCTGAGTCAACATTGATCGCCGCGGCTGGCGTTCTGGAACTGGATACGCGCAACCTGGCCCGGCTGCGCGGCCTCTATACGACGAGGGCTGTCTCCCAGCACGATGTGGAACAGGCGGAATCCGATCAGCAAACCGCCGAAGGCAATCTGCGTGCGGCGCGCGACGCGGTGCGCCTGTTTGGCAAGGCCGATGCCGACATCGACCGCATCATCGCTCAGCGCAGCGCTGACTCGACCCTCATTGTGCCGAGCCCGATCACCGGCCGGATCACGGCGCGCAACGCGGCGCCTGGACTCTATGCGCAGCCGGGCAACGCGCCTGCGCCCTATACGGTCGCCGACATCGACACCATGTGGATGCTGGCCAACGTGCCCGAGAGCGACAGCCCCGCATTCCGGATTGGGCAGGATGTGCACGTGCGGCTCGACGCGTTCCCGGGACGCATGTTCGACGGCAAAGTCACGACCATTGGCGCGTCAGTCGACCCGAATACGAGGCGCGTGCTGGTCCGATCCGAGGTCAAGGACCCACAGCATGAATTGCGCGCCGGCATGTTCGCGAATTTTGTCATCAGTATCGGCAATCCAGTGCGCGCGCCTGCGGTTCCGCTCGATGGCGTGGTGCGGGAGGGCGACGGAACTATGACGGCATGGGTCACCGCCGACCGCCGCCGATTTACCAAGCGGACGGTCAAGATCGGTGAACAGCGCGAGGGCTACCGGCAAATCCTCGACGGCGTACAGGCCGGGGAACTGGTTGCCACCGAAGGGGCGCTGTTCTTGAGCAATGAACTCGCCATAACTGAGTGATGTTTGGCGGCGGGCATTTTTCAAGCCAGCGAACGGGTTTCAAGCCGGCGAATGGGAGCGGGCCATTCGCGCCCGGACGCCTTCATCTTTGGCAAGGCAGGCACAGCCCTGAGCCGGCTAGGTTCCTCGGAAATACATTGGACACTCCGGTCCGGCCAGTGCCTCATCGTCCACAAGGAGTTGCCAAATACACGCTTCGGCTAGCGAATGAGCCCTTACACACCACCGAGTTTGGAACTATATTAAACAGGTATTTTTCGACGATGTTCATCCGTCCACCGGAGCGAGCTTCGGCTGGGCATACGGCCGCTGATGTAGAGCAAGGAAGCGTAGCAAGAAAGAAAGACAGTGAGGGGTGCCGGTTGGAGCGAGCGAGATGGCGCAGTCGGAGAGATCCTCTGAAGCGAAATTGCCAGCTTCCAAAATTCCCAGGGGCCTGCGAATTGCGGCCACTCTCCTGCGGACGGTGTTTATCTGCATTTTGGTAGCGGTGACGCTCCGGGTCGCCATGCCGCAAAACGAGACGGTCTGGTCGGCCTACGAGACCCCAAGCGATTTCGTTCGCCTCGCGTTGGGCGTGGTTGTTAGTCTCTGGCTTGTAATCCAGCTTTTCAGGGGTCCTGACGATGCGGAGGGCTTTCGCACCTGGCTCTACCTTGGGCTTGCCGCGATCCCCATCGCACTAATCTGTCTGTTCGCCATTTGGTGAACCTGCCCGGGCCAGTGAACGTCCGGCTTGCATATATGGACGGCTCGGCCGCCAGGCCCCCACGCAGTCGCCTGATCGGTTGGGTGCGTCAGTACAGCAAGAGAAGAGAGCCGCGCCTTGAATGATGCCGATTGCGACATTGTCCGAAGCATGATTCTTCGCGTGAAGACCGTAATCCAAGTGTCGGCGTCGGGCTTTGACGCGATCGCTACGGAATTACGCTTCGATGAATCCAGATGGCTATCTTGTAAGCAAAAGATCAGTTGCCATCCGCTTTCGATATTTTTTTGATATTAAAAATCGCCACCGGCAATATAGAACTCTTTGCGCTCCACTCTGAAAAAATCACAATGCCAGGCTTGAGGCACACGTCACGCCTGCGCAATGTGCTTTCAGTCGCGAAAAAGTGGGTTGGGGTCATGAAATGGTTACTTTTGGCCGGTGCGTTGCTGCTTGCCGCCACCGCATCAAGTCGTTCGATGGCTGGTGACATACCGGGTCAGTTCACGATGTCGGCCCAAAATGGTTTGCCGCCCCTCATTTATAAGGGCGGGGCTTGCAATCCGTATGTCGATTACGACTGTGATGCGGATAAGCAGGCACTTAAGGCCGCAGCGAAGAGCGGCTACTGCGATCCGTACGTCAACTACGGCTGCCTCGACACCTACCTTGGCGACGATTTCGCGACGCGCCTGTATCGCTACTACGAACTCGAATGGGGCAAGGCGGTGGCGCCGTCCGACCCGAAAGCGCCGCCCAGCCGTCGCTCAGACGCCGATTGGCCGCCGACCCCGGAATTGACGCCGCCAATGCCTTTTACCGAATGGCCTTATGGCGGCTCGCCAGCGATCGGCGTGACCAGGCCCAGTTCGATCGACAGCCCGTTGATGGTTGCACTCGGCAATACGCAAGTCGGCCATTGGTTGAACGACGCCCATATTCAGGTGTATGGCTGGCTCAACGGCGGCGGCAACCTCAGCAGCAACACGTTGAAGCAGGGCGGCAACGCCCCGGCAGCGTACGACTATACGCCCAACACCATTCAGCTCGATCAGGCCGTGCTCTATATCGAACGCCTGCCCGATGAAACGCAGAATGACCACTTCGATTGGGGCTTCCGTATTTCAGGTCTGTACGGCGAGAACTATCGCTACACGACGGCGTATGGCCTTTTCAGCAATCAGCTCCTCAAGAGCAATGCGATCAACGGCGCGGATATGCCGATGGTGTACGCGGACTTCTACTTTCCGTGGATGAAGGGCTTCAATCTGCGGGTCGGTCGGTTCATCTCGATTCCAGACATCGAGGCGCAGCTTGCGCCCAACAATTACACCTACGTGCACTCGATGACCTACTCGTTCGATAACTACACCAACACCGGCGTCCAGGGCACGTTGGCCATAACCAAGAACTGGATACTGCAGTTAGGTCTGACCGTGGGCAGCGACACGATGCCGTGGAATTGGGGCAAGCACATTCCGAACTACGCCGTATTGTCGGGAATGTCGGATCCGCTGTATCCCGGCGCATCAATGCTCAAGGATCCCGGCGCGACGCCGTCCGTCACTGCCGGTATTCGCTGGACCAGCGATGATGGGAAGGACGATCTTAACCTGGTCGCCGATGCCCTCAATGGCGGACAGTGGGGCTACAACAACCTGCAATGGCTTGGCTTCACCTATTATCACAAGGTTGACGATCATTGGCATTTCGCGTTTGAAACGTGGAATATGCATCAGAACAACGTGGCGAACGCTAACAATGCCCAAGTCCAGTCGATCGTTGCAGCCGGAGGGACACCGTTCAGCCCGGTTTTCATCCCGTTCAACGCGCCGAACATGGCGCAGTGCTCCACCACGACGGTGCTGACTTGTACTGCGGAGGAACAGTCCTTCCTCCTCTACGTCAACTATTCGCCTGAGAAATTGGACAACTTTTCGCTCCGCACCGAATTTTTCGACGACATGCAGGGCCAGCGGACCGGAACGGCGACCCGTTACGTCGATGCTGCCCTGAGCTGGCAGCACTGGCTCTCGCCTCAAATCGAGTTGCGTCCCGAGATCGCGTACTACCGCGCGCTCAACGCGCCGGCATTCAATGGCAACGCCAATGAGGGCATTGCGCCGACCAAGTACTGGGCGGCCATCGCCGCGGGCGACATCATCGTGCACTTTTGATCGAAGCTCTAACGCGCGAGCGCGACGCAGGCGGCATGGCGACATGCGCCCGCGTCGGCGCGCCGGGAACTTGCATATTTATTATTTCTATATTTTTTCATCTCGCGAACCATCTCGACTTCCTATGAGCATGTAGCGAAACGTCGCTGCGACTAATACTAGCCGGGCGGTATCGTGATCGTTCCGGAAGAAATCCAGCAGGAAGCTGCCAAAGTGATCGCTGCGGCTGCCCGTAACGGCCAAAGACATGCCAGAGCTGTTGGACGCCCCAAATGACTAATGTGCTTATTATCGACGATGAAGCGCAGATCCGAGGCTTCCTCCGCGCGGGCTTCGAGCTTCATGGCTATGCCGTGCTTGAAGCGGAAAATGCCGCGCTGGGCCTGAAGGCGGCGACCATCGACCAACCGGATTTGATCATACTCGACCTTAATCTTCCCGATCTTGACGGCTCCGAGGTTCTTGAACGCATCCGTTCCTGGTCGAATGTTCCAATTATCGTTCTCTCGATCCAGACCGACGAACGCGAAAAGGTCAGGATTCTCAGGCTTGGTGCGGACGATTATGTCGTCAAACCATTCGGAATTTCGGAGCTGGTGGCGCGAAGCGAGGCCGCCTCAAGGCGCCATTTGCGGAGTACCAACAAGGACCCTGTCGTGAAGGCCGGGGCGCTTTTGATCGACTTCGTGTCGCGCGTCGTGACACTGAATGGAGCGCGCGTCCCATTGACCCGCAAGGAGTACATATTGCTTCACGCGCTTGCGAGGCATGCGGGACTTGTGGTCATTCACCAGCAGCTGATCAAGGAAGTCTGGGGCAGCCGCGCCGGCAACATTCAGTATTTACGTATCCTCGTGCGCAAACTGCGGCAAAAGATCGAAAGCGACCCAACTCGCCCGCTGTTGATCGTCAGTGAGTCAGGTGTGGGCTATCGGCTTGATCTCGGATTGAATGGGGCTTTTCCCGCGCGACGGGACGTCTCGGCGGGTACGGCCTGCTCCGCCTGACCCGGTGCGCTCTGATCCGCGCTCATTGGCGCCTTGGCGATCTCAGGGTTCGATCAGGTGGCCGGATGCGGCCTTGACGACGGCCTCGGTGCGGGTTGCCGCCCCGAGCTTGGTGCGGGCATTGTCGATGTGGAAATCGACCGTGCGCTTGCTCAGCCCGAGAATCTGGGCAATCTCGACGGAGGTTTTGCCGCGCGCCACCCAGGTCAAGGCTTCGATCTCGCGGTCGTTGAGCGCGGCCGCCTTCGGCCCCACCCGGGTGCGTGCGACGCCGGCAAGTCGCGCCGCGATGATGGTTGCGAGCACGTCAAAGTCGATCGGCTTGGTGACGTAGTCGTCCGCCCCGAGCAGTCGGCCTTTGAGTTCATTGTCCCGATCAGTCAATGCAGTCAGAAACACAAACGGCATCTTGGCAAATCGCGGTGCAAGCGCGATCAAACGTTCAAGCAGCTCGAATCCCGACATCACCGGCATGCTGATATCCGACAACACCAGGTCGGGCATGGTCTTCAGGATGGCTGCAAACCCGTCGCGGCCGTCATGGGCAATCGAAACCTCGTAGCCACGGTCGATCAGTTCCTCGGCGATCAGCGCTGCGGTCTCCCGATCGTCCTCGATGCAAAGAATCTTGGTTAGCGCTTCGGGCATTTCGGGTTCCAGGACCGAGAAATTGGGACCGTACATTGCCAACAATTCGCCCTCAGTCAATCCATTCGCTCAAGATCGTCTGCGTCGAATTCGGTTTCCTGATGGCGCCGATTTATTATATGATATTGCCTCGATCGTCTGCTGTTCACATTTGCAGAAGATTGCTGCGGGGCCTCGTAGCAGAGTTTCACCTTAGCGATGACCGACTTCATGCTGCAGCCGCGCTCGATCCGATTTCACCTCGCCGCAGTGTTCTTGCTTTTCTTTATGTTGGTCGTTGTCCTTGGGTTGTTCAGCATCTGGCGCCTGAGCAATTTCAATATGCTGTCGGCAGATGTTGCCGAAATCTGGTTGCCGACGACCCGCGCGCTCGGCGACCTCAACAATTATACCTCGGATTTCCGCGCCATCGAAGGCAGCAATCTGCTGTCTTCGGAGCTTTCCGAGATTGCCGCGACCGAGAAGCAAATGGTCGGCTTGGATCGCTCGATTGCGGAAGCCGAACGCAGCTTCGAGAAGATTCGCCACGATGCGGCAGAGGAGGACCTCTACCGCCGGTTTGTCGCGCGGTGGAACGATTATCGCGCCATCGTCAATCAGATCCTCGCATTGTCGCGCAGCAACAAGGCCGAGGCGCTCGCGATCTACGGCGGCTCTTCGCGTACGGCCTATAATGCAGCCAGCGACACGCTCGGCCAACTCACCGACCGTGCCGTCGCCAATGCCCAGGTCGCTAGCGACCGCCTCGCCGTCGCCTACCGGCAAGCCTTATGGTTGATCCTGCTCGGCATGGCGATCGCGGGTATCATGGTTGTCGGCGCGCTCATTCACATCAGTCGTTCAATTTCGGCGCCGCTTCTTCATCTTGCGGACCGGATGCGGCGCCTCGCGACCAACGATACCAATATTGAAATCCCCGAAACTGGGAGAAGAGACGAGATAGGCGAAATGGCGCAGGCGACTCGCGTCTTTCGCAACAACGCCATCGAGTTGATGCGCAGCCAGCGCACGCTCGCACGCCAAGCGGCGATGCTCGAGGAGCAATTGGCCCACGAGCAACGTCTAACTTTGTTGCAGCGAAACTTCGTATCCATGGCTTCGCATGAGTTTCGCACGCCCTTGACCATTATTGACGGTCACGCGCGGCGCGTCGATAAGATGAAAGACGCTGTGACGCCGGGCGAAATCGGCGAGCGCGTCGGCAAGATTCGCGGCGCGGTGCTGCGAATGGTCCATTTGATCGACAATCTGCTCAATTCTTCCCGCTTGATCGACGGCGGCGCCGGGCTTTATTTCCATCCCGTCGAGATGGACGCCGCGGCATTGCTGCAGGAGGTCTGCCAATTGCACCGGGAGATGGTGCCTGGCTCGCAGATCACCGAGCGTTTTGCCGTCACCCCGATGTGCATGGTTGGTGATCCAAAACTGTTGTTTCAGGTCTTCAGCAATCTTCTCTCCAATGCCGTCAAGTACTCGCCCAGCGGCGGCGACATCGACGTTGCCGCTGAAATCATTGCGAATGATGTCGTTGTTGTCGTCGCCGATCACGGGATGGGTATTCCCTCGGGCGACCTCGACCGGCTGTTCGAGCGCTATCATCGCGGTAGCAACGTCTCGGGCATCGTCGGAACCGGGGTCGGTCTCTACCTCGTCAAGTTGGTGGTGGACTTGCACCGGGGCGCGGTAGAAGTGAAAAGCGAGGAGGGCGAGGGCGCGCGCTTCACCATACGCCTCCCGGTGTCCCCCACATTGCACAGCAAGTCGTCGCCGCAGGCCGACTTGGAGTCCGCCGTACCGCAAGAAGCGACCTCGCTCGCCGACGCCGCAAGTACCGTCCCGCATGACTGGTAGGATAACGATGAAAGCAAACTCATCAGCTCTTCTGATCTGGCTCCTGGCCAGTCTCGCGGGGGTATCTATCTGTCCCGCGAGCCGGGCAAATTCCGCGTTCCAATCGAACCGTTCATCCGCGGACGGTCGACTCATCCGCGTGGATTGGCAGGACGCAACAGCCCTACCGCAGCGCTTTCGCAACCATTGCCGCTTCGATCCCTTCCGTGGCGGCTACCACTGCGCCAATCATTGCGGCGGAGATTACCAATTCTATTACTGCTCACAAGAGTCCTTTGGATGTTGTCATGTCGGCAGGGGTTACTGTTCCTGGCGTGGATCGTTGCGATGTAGCCCTTGAGACAAAGTTAACCGAATTTTTGGTCGACCGGAGGTTTCGAGAAGACGACTGTGCCCCGCGCTTGGTTTCAATGGCGGAACGATCATCGTTACCGAATACTTGCAGGTTTTGTTCAAGTTTCTCGGAAAGAAGCGTTACCGCATGGCAACGGTTATTCGTGATGTGATTTCACATGATTTTTAGAGATTGACCCGTAAGTGGTTCCTCCGAAGCTCGCTTTCGAGAACACAGCTACGGGTTTATCCAATGGCCGACCTCATTCGTCCGCTCCGCTACGCGATCGAGCAATTGCGCCGCTTCCGTCGTCACGAAGGCGGTTCGATGGCCATGATGATCGGATTGGCGGCCGTCCCGATCATTTTTTCCATCGGAGCCGGCATCGACTACAGCACGGCCAGCATGTCGAAATCAAAGCTCGATGCGGTCGCGGATTCGGCCGCGCTCGCGGCGGTCGACCACCTGGCCATACAGCAGACAACGGCACAGGCGCAGACGACGGCACAGAATACTTTCAACGCCGAAGCGATCAATCTCGACAACGTCACGATCAGCAATGTTGCGGCGACGGTGACGCAAACTACGACGGGCCGCACCGCCGTGGTCAGCTATACGGCGACGAGGCCCAACACTTTCATGAGTCTCCTGGGCATTCCGACGACGACGATCAACGGCCAGTCGACCGCGTCGGCCGGCCTCTCGACCTACATCGATTTTTATTTGTTGTTGGACAATACGCCGTCGATGGGCGTTGGCGCGACGCAGAACGATATCAACACGATGGTCAACAACACTCCCGACCAATGTGCCTTCGCCTGCCACGATACTTCCAATTCTAATAACTATTACAACCTCGCCAAGAAACTCGGCGTGACGATGCGCATCGATGTTCTAAGGTCCGCAACTCAGGACCTCATGACGACCGCAACGTCGATGGAGACATTGTCCAACCAGTATCGCATGGCGGTCTACACGTTCGGCACGTCCGCCACAAACGCCGCCTTGACGAACGTGGTAGCGCTGACCTCAAACTTGTCCAGTGCGCAATCCTCGATCGGCAGCATCGACCTGATGACGGTCAATGGCCAGAACCAGAACAACGACCAGGACACTAATTACGATTTGGTCATTCCGGCCATCAACTCGGCGATTCCCGCTCCCGGCCCGGGCACTCAGGCATCGCCGCAAAAGGTCTTGTTCTTCGTATCCGACGGCGTTGCCGACGAAAATAACGCCAATACATGCTCGCAGCAGACCGTGAGCGGCGGCCGCTGTCAGGAACCGATCAATACGGCCTTGTGCACGGCGATCAAGAACCGCGGCATCATGATCGCTGTCTTATACACGACCTACCTGCCGCTGCCGACCAATGCCTGGTATAACCAGTACGTCAATCCGTTCGTCGGCGAAATCAGCCCGGCAATGCAGAGCTGTGCGTCGCCTGGCTTGTTCTTCGCCGTGAGCCCGACGCAGGGCATATCCGAGGCAATGACTGCGCTGTTTCAGAACGCGGTGATGACGGCGCGCCTCACCAAGTGATCGCGCTGCCGGGCCAGTTTCCCCACGCAAATTCACATTGATCGGATCGGCGGCGCTTACACGGCGCCGGCCGGCCGTTTCTGTCTCGCGCTTGTAATTCTTTGCAAATCGCGGACGAAGCTTGCCGAGAGTTTGCCGCTACATCTGATCGGCGTCTGATTATGGCGACCCCCAAATCGAACCTGCTCGGGCGCTTGTGGCGACACGAGGCCTCATTATTGCGGTATAGTGCCGCCCTTTCTTTATTTCCAGACTTCGCGCCGTGGCTGCCGCGCGTGGTTTATGGCTAGATATCAGGATACGATACAGATCGCCACAACGGTTGAGGCACGGAAACTACGATGTACGACACGATCTCTCAAGAAGACTTGACCATCCTTGGCGAGTTGGAACGCAAAGTGCTCTGGCTGGCGAGCTGGACGATTCATCATGCCAATTACGTGCGCGAGAACGCCGACGGCCTCAAGGTGGGCGGACACCAGGCGTCGTCCGCCTCGCTAGCCACAATCATGACGGCCCTCTATTTCCGCGTCCTGCGCCCGCAGGACCGGGTTGCGGTGAAGCCACATGCGTCGCCGAATTTCCATGCCATCCAGTATCTGCTCGGCAAGCAGACGCGAGAGAAGCTTGCGAATTTTCGCGGCTATAAGGGAGCGCAGTCCTATCCTTCGCGCACCAAGGACATCGACGACGTCGATTTCTCGACCGGATCGGTCGGCCTCGGGCGTGGCGCAAACGCTGTTCTCCTCGCTGGTGCAGGATTACGTGCGCGCTCACGGCTGGGGTCTTGACCGGCCGGAAGGCCGCATGGTGGCGCTGATCGGCGACGCCGAGCTCGACGAGGGCAACATCTTCGAGTGCATGCTCGAAGGCTGGAAGCAGGGCCTGCGGAACTGCTGGTGGATCGTCGACTACAATCGGCAAAGTCTCGACGCGGTGGTCCGCGAGGGGCTATGGCAGCGCTACGAGGAACTGTTCCGTAATTTCGGATGGGACGTGGTGATCCTCAAATATGGGTTGCTGCTAGAGGCCGCATTCCGCGAGCCGGGCGGCGAGGCGCTGCGACAATGGATCGCCGGCTGTCCGAACCAGCTTTATTCCGCGCTGGTCTTTCAAGGCGGCGCAGCATGGCGGAAGCGTCTCAATGACGATCTTGGCGATCAGGGGCCGGTCACAAGACTGATCGGATCGCGCTCGGATGAGGACCTGGCGCGGTTGATGACGAACCTCGCCGGCCACGATTTGCCGACCTTGCTGGAAGCGTTCAGCAGCATCGATCACGATCGGCCGGTCTGTTTCATTTGCTACACTGTCAAAGGCTACGGGCTGCCGTTCGCCGGCCACAAGGACAATCACGCCGGCCTGATGACGCCGACGCAGATGGAGAGTTTCCGCCAGGCGATGAACATTCGCCCCGGCCACGAATGGGAGCCGTTCGAGGGCTTAGCGACAATCGCCGAACGCCTGCAAAGCTTCCTCGACACGGTGCCCTTCGCCGCCGGCGGCCCGCGCCGGCTCACAGCGCCGCGATTTGCGGTGCCCGACGAACTTACTGTCACTATCCAGCCCGAAATGTCGACACAGACCGGCTTCGGCGCGCTGCTCAATGAACTGGCGCGCGCAGAATTCCGATCTCGTGGCGCGCATCGTCACCACTTCGCCGGACGTAACCGTTTCGACCAATCTCGGCCCCTGGGTGAACCGCCGCGGGCTGTTCGCGCGCGAGGCGCTGGCCGACACTTTCAAAAGCGAACGCATCCCGTCCACGTTCAACTGGGAATTCTCGGCCAAGGGTCAGCACATCGAGCTCGGCATTGCCGAGATGAATCTGTTCATTCTGCTTTCGGCGCTGGGGCTCTCGCACGCGATCAACGGCGAACGGCTGCTGCCGATCGGCACGCTTTATGATCCATTCATTGCGCGCGGGCTCGATGCGCTCAACTACGCCTGCTATCAGGACGCCCGCTTCATCCTGGTGGCGACACCGTCCGGCGTGACGCTCGCGCCCGAGGGCGGCGCGCATCAGTCGATCGCCGAGCCGCTGATTGGCATGGCGCAGGATGGCATTGCCGCGTTCGAACCGGCCTTCGTCGACGAACTCGCCGTCATCCTCGCGTTCTCGCTCGACTACGTTCAGAAGGACAGCGTCGGCGAAATTTCCGAGCGCAATTGGCTGCGCGATGAGACCGGCGGTTCGATCTATCTGCGCTTGTCGACGCGTCCGATCGAGCAGATCAAGCGCACCGATGACGGCCTCGCTGCGCCAGGCCATCGTCGATGGCGCCTACTGGCTGCGCGAGCCCGGACCGAATTGCCAGGTTGTCGTCGCCTACACCGGAGCGGTCGCGCCGGAGGCGATCCAGGCCGTTGGCTTCATGGCGGAAGACCGCCGCGACGTCGGGCTCCTTGCCGTGACCTCCGCCGACCGGCTCAACGCCGGCTGGACCGCGGCCATGCGCGCGCGCGAGCGCGGCCTCGTCCACGCCCGCTCGCATATCGAGCGGTTGTTTGCTGACCTGCCACCGCATTGCGGCATTGTCACGGTGCTCGACGGTCATCCGGCGACGCTCGCCTGGCTCGGTGCGGTCAATGGCCATCGGGTGCGGGCGCTCGGCGTCGAGCATTTCGGCCAGACCGGCTCGATTCCCGAGCTCTATCGCCACTACGGCATCGACGCCAACGCGATCATCGCCGGTGCACAAGCACTCACACCGGGAGCGCCCATTCGCTACCTCAAGGCGTTATGATCACATCAGCAGCCGGCGGACTGCAGAAGTCCATCCCGCCAGCTTTCTTTGCCGGGTGGCGGCATCCATTTGCGGCGCAAACCGGCGCTCCAATTGCCAACGTTCCGAGAAACGATCCGGCTCCGGAAAAAACCCCGCATGCAGACCAGCCAAATAGGCCGCTCCCAGCGCCGTCGTCTCCTTGATTTGCGGCCGGTCGACGGTACGGCCAAGGAGATCGGCGAGGCGTTGCATCGTCCAGTCGGAATTGGCCATTCCACCATCGACGCGCAAAACCTTGAGCGAGCCTTCGGCCTCGCGCCAGTCCGCTTTCATTGCGGCCAGTAGATCGGCGGTTTGAAAGCAGACGCTCTCGAGGGCGGCTTGCGCCAGTTCGCTCGGGCCGGTCGCACGCGTCAAGCCGAACAGCGCGCCGCGCGCATCGGGACGCCAATAGGGCGCACCCAGTCCGACGAAAGCCGGAACGAGAATAACCTCCTGGGTCGGATCAGCTGCTTGGGCGAGTGCGCCGGTCTCCTCGGCGCTTTGCACGACGCGCAAACTATCCCGCAACCATTGCACGGCCGCTCCGGCAATAAAGATCGAGCCCTCGAGCGCGTAGCAGCGTTTGCCCTCGAGCTGGTACGCAATGGTCGTCACGAGCCTGTTGTTTGAGGCCACGGGGGTTGGGCCGGTGTTGAGGAGCGCGAAACATCCCGTGCCGTAGGTGGCCTTGAGCATTCCCAGGCCGAAACATGCCTGTCCGATCAACGCCGCTTGCTGGTCGCCGGCGATGCCGTAAATCGGGATCGCCGCGCCGAACAGCTCGGGGCCGGTGATGCCGAATGTGGCGGACGAATCGAGGACATTCGGCAGAATGGTTTTGGGTATGCCGAGCAGCGCCAAGAGCTCATCGTCCCAGCGCCCTTCGTGGATGTTGAACAAAAGGGTGCGCGATGCGTTCGTTGCATCCGTGGCGTGGACTTTGCCGCCGGTGAGACGCCAGAGCAAATACGTATCGACTGTTCCAAAGGCGAGTTCGCCGCGTGCCGCCAAGTCGCTGATGTCGGGCGCGAGGTTCAAGAGCCACGCCAGCTTGGTGCCCGAGAAATACGGATCGAGCAAAAGGCCGGTCTTTGTCGCGAATACGTTTTCATGACCAGCCGTCCTGAGGTGAGCGCATAAATCCGCCGTTCGCCGGTCTTGCCAAACGATCGCGCGATGAACCGGACGGCCGGTCGCGCGGTGCCACAACAAGGTCGTCTCGCGCTGATTGGTGATACCGATCGCAACAATGTCCTTGGCGGTCGCACCGGCACTGCGCAGGGCGTTGCGGCAAGTCTCGACCGTTGTTGTCCATAGGTCTTCGGGCTCGTGCTCGACCTGGCCGTCCGCCGGAAAATGCTGAGGGAATTCTTGCTGAGCAACGGATGCGATCGACGTATCGGCACGGAACAGCATAGCCCGTGTCGATGTCGTGCCCTGGTCGATCGCCAACACGTATGATGTCACTAGCCCATTCCCAAAAGATGGTAGATTCGCCGGCTGTATTCGCCAAAGATTTCACTGGTCTTGAGGTCGAGCGTGCGCGGGGAGGGTAGCTCGATCTCGATATTGTCGGCCATGCGCGCCGGACTTGCAGTCAGGACAATCACGCGCGTGCCGAGGAAAACCGCTTCGGCAATGCCATGGGTCACGAACACAATTGTCTTCCCACTCTTCTTCCAAATACCGAGGAGTTCCAGATTCATCTTCTCGCGGGTCAGCGCGTCGAGCGCGCCGAACGGCTCGTCCATCAGGATGAGCTTCGGATCGTGAACAAGTGCGCGGGCGATCGCGGCGCGCTGTTGCATGCCGCCGGACAGCTCATAAGGATATTTGTCTTCGAAACCCGCGAGCCCGACCATAGTGAGGAGTTCGCGGGCGCGCTCGCGGCTTTCGCGGAGCGGCAGACCAAGAATCTCTGCTGGAAGCATCACGTTCTGCAGCACACGGCGCCATTTGAGCAGCAGGGCTTGCTGGAACACCATACCGATGTCGCGCGACGGATCGAACGGATGCGCCCCCGAGCCGATATGGGCTTCGCCGGAATCATAGTCCTGCAGGCCTGCGAGGATTTTGAGGAGCGTGGTCTTGCCACAGCCCGATGGGCCGACCAGCGAAACGAGTTCCCCCGCGGCGACATCGAAACTCGCGTCGTAAATCGCGAGAAATTCCTGGTCGCCCTTGCGGTATGCTTTGCGCAGACTGCGGACCCGGATAAATGGCTCGGCCGCGGTAAGGTTCATTGCACGCGCGCGTCCTGCACGATCACCAGCCGCTCGAGTCCGAGGACCAGGCCGTAGAGGATCATGCCGAGCAGCGTGATCAGGATCACCGCCATGAACATGCCTGCGGTGTCGAGCGTCACTTGGACTTGGAGCATCAGGTAGCCGAGGCCGCGCGACGAGCCCAAGAATTCACCGACGATGGCGCCTGCAACGGCCAGGATCGCGCCGACCTTCATGCCGGAGAAAATGTAAGGCAACGCGCTCGGCAATTGGATCTTGGCGAAGGTCTGCCATTTGGAGCTGCGCAGCGAGCGCACCAGTTCCAGAAGCTCGGGCTCGACCTCGCGGAAGCCGCGGGCGGTATTGAGCAGGATAGGAAAAAAACTGATCGAGAAGGCGATAATTGTGTTCGGAAAAATGCCGTAGGAAAACCAGACGATGAACAGCGGGCCCAGCGCGACCTTTGGGATCATGTTGAGGCTGACGAGCAGCGGCATGACCGCGGTTTCGGTCGTGCGCGACCAGGAAAAAACGATGGCGATCGCCACGCCGACGACGACGGCGAGGAAATAGCCGCCGAAGATTTCGCTGGCCGTCACCAGCGTATTGCCGATCCAGTCGTAATTGTTGCCCCAGAGCGTCGCGACGGTGGCGACCGGCGTCGGCATGATGAAGGACGGCACGTGTCCGAATTCCACGAACACGTACCATGCGGCGACGACAGCGACGTGGATCAGGATTGCCGGCCCATAGCGGCGCACGGTGTCGCCGGTCATGACAGCCATCGCGCGCGGTTGGCGGCGACGAAGGCATCGTCGCCGAGCTCGGGAGAAAGCAGCATCACGCGCTCGATCGCGTCCGCCTGACATAAAGTCTCAGCCGGGTCGAGGCACCAGATGCCCTCGAACAAACCCTGCCGGCGCGAACCTTTCATCGCGGCGAGGTTGAGCAGGGCGGCGTGATAGCCATGGTCAACCGCGGTCGCGGCTTCGCGCTCGGCTTGCTCGGTTCGCCCGACAAGCCCGGCGATCAGTACAAGGGGCCGCTTCGTCCAGTCGACGGCCGTCTCCGCGGCGAGCCGCAACACCGGCTCATAGAGCCCGGTGCCCCGCCGCAGCGTTTCCAGGACGCCAGCCGGCCAATCCCCCCATGTCAGCGCCATTCACTCCGTCTCCGAAGGGACAAAAGGCATTTCCGCTCCGCCCGTTGCTGGTGTCAACCCTCGGAGCGGCGCCACTGCGATTATGGTCTGAGAAATCCCAGCACGACATTGATGGCATGCTCAAGATGCCGCCGCCGTGCCGGGGCGGAATCAAAATCGCGGCCGAAAATCGCTGACAGCGTGTGGACATTGGAGAAATAGAAGAAGCCGAGCGCCGCGATGGTGATGTAAAGCTCGGCCGGATCGACGCCGGAGCGGAACACGCCGGTACCGCGACCGCGCTCGAGCAGATCGGCGATCACGTCCAGGAGTGAAGTATGCAGCTCACGCACCTTGCGTGACCGGCGCAGATATCTTGCGCGGTGCAGGTTCTCGTCGAGCAGCAGGGATATGAACTCCGGATGGGACCGGACGTAGGCGACGGTGAATTCGATGAGGCGGCGCATCCCGACGACAGGCGAGAGCCGGCTGACGTCTAACTCGCGCTCCTCGTTGCGGATGTGCAGATAGGCTTGTTCGAGAACCGCGAGCCAAAGCGCCTCCTTGTAGCCGAAGTAGTGGTAGAGCATCCGTTTGCTGACGCGGGCCCGGTGCGCGATCTTGTCGACCCGCGCGCCGGCCAATCCTTTGGCCGCGAACTCGGAGGTTGCCGCCATCAAAATGCGGCGGCGCGTGGCATCCGGCCGGCGCCGGCGAAACCCGGTCGTGAGCCGCCCGGCGCGCACGTTGACAGGCTTCATAGGGCTCTTTATCGTTTGCAGGTAACCAACCAGTTACAAGAATCTTTCTTTGACGGCAATGAGTGATGCCATGCAGCGCTTGTTGGTCCAGCTCTTGTCGATCTGGTGCGCGGGAGGCCCGTCATGACATTGAAACTTTCTCTCGTCGCGCTCGCGCTGCTCGGGTGTGCCGGAGCCGCACAGGCCAACGAGCCGGTCAGCTTCCTCCTCAACTGGGTCGCGGGCGGCGACCATGCGCCTTACTACTACGCGCAAAAGATGGGCTGGTACAAAGACGCCGGCATCGATCTCACGCTGCTGCAAGGCAAGGGCTCGATGGTGGCGGCACAAGCCGCCGGCGCCGGCATCAACACGTTCGGCCTTGCCGACATGACCACTGTCCTGGTCGCGATCGGCAAGGGCGCCGACGAAATTGCAGTGATGGATGTCTATGCAAATTATCCCGGCGGCTTCTATTGGCTCAAAAGCTCGGGCATCAAATCCGTCAAGGATCTCGCCGGCAAAAAGATCGGCAATCCGCCGGGTGACGCAGCGCGTTCGCTTTGGCCGGCGCTCGCCAAGGCGAATGGCGTCGATCCAAATTCGGTCACCTGGGTCAACGTTGGGCCCGGCGCGAAGCTTGCCGCGCTCAAGGCCGGCTCGGTCGATGCCGTGACCGAGTTCTACAACGAGCATCATACTTATAAGGCCCAGCTGGGCACCGACATGGGCTACGTGGCGTGGAAGGACGCCGGCGTCGATCCCTACGGCAACGCGATCGTCGTCAATGGCGCGTTCCTCAAAGCGCACCGCGACACCGTGGCGGCCTTTGTCAAAGTCACGCAGAAGGCCTTCGCGGCGTGCGTGGCCGACGCCAAGCCGTGCATCGACGCGCTGGTCGAGGCCAATTCCGGCCTGAAGGCCGAGAGCCAGATGGTCAATTGGCATGAGGTCGAACAGCTCATGAGTGACAAGACCTCGCAGACCGATGCACTCGGCTGGTTCGATCCGAAGCGCATGGACGAGACTTATGACTTGGTCAAAACTTATGTCGGGCTGGAGAAACCCTTCGACATCACCAAGGCTTACACCAACAGCTTTCTGGATAAGTCGATCAAGATGAAGGCGGCGCCGTTCACCGACTAAGGCGACCGGGCCGATCAGCCGAGTTCGGGCCCAGCGATGGTAAACATCCGTGCGCTGTCGCCGACGGTGGCACGTGCGCCATAGCTCATCCGGATATACGGCCGCTCGACCGCGAAACCGAGTGCAGTGAGCCAATCGCCCAGCGCGGCGTGACGATCGGGCATGTCAATGACAAGCGGGGCACGAACAGCGGCGATGGCTCGCGCAAGCAGGGCGCGCGCGATGCCGTCATTCTCCGCCGCCAGAGGACCCAGTTGGCTCATGACGCGTCCGGCGCGGCCAAGGAGAAAGCCGACGATCCGGCTGTCGCGCTCGGCGACTAACGCGGCCTCGGGCAAGCGGCCGGCAATACGGCGCAGCAGGGCGCCGCGATCCGCACCAACGACCGCGATGTCGTAATCGACCACCTGCGGCCAGTCATACGTTTCGAGTGCGCGAACTGTCGCGGCATGACCTTCGGCCGCGGGTATTCGAACCGTGCGGCCGACCAACCGGCGCAAGGTCCAACAATCTTCGAAGCCTAGTCCGGCATAGACGGTACGCCCCGCCGGCGTCGCATCGAGCATGGGGACGAGTTTGCGCGCTACAAGATCGTCAACGCAGTGGCGCAACAGCCACCGCGCAAAGCCCTGACGTCGTTCAGCGGCGGTGACGAGCACCATGCTGATCCAGGCGAAGCCTGAGAAGGGCAGCGTGGCGGCGGTCGCGATCGGCGGTCCGTCTTCGCGTGTCAGACAGATCGAGCTGCCGAGCTCGAGAAATATTTGCCAATCGGCGGTGATTTGGTTCCAGCCGGCTTCACGTGACAGTGCCAACGCTGCGTCCAAATCGCGCGCGTGTAGCGCTCGTGCAACGATCCCGGGACTAAGAGCGCGGTCAGAAGCTGCCATCGCGGCTGTCGTAATGTGTTGCCTTGCCCAGACTGCGCTGGCCGCGGCTGACCCAATCCGCGACCCAGTCGATCATGCGGGCAAGCGGGACAGACGGGTAGCCGAACAGGCGATGCGCTGCGGCCGAATTGACGAGCCAGCCCATCGTCGCCTCGCTGCCGATGAACCGCGGCGGCTTGCCGAAACGCATGGCAAAGGCCTCGGCCAGAGCGCGGATGCTCACCGTTTCCGGACCGCTGACGTTGAGCGGCGTGGTCGGTGACGTGCAATGGCTCAGCGCCTGCAGCGCTATGCTGTTGGCGTCGCCCTGCCAGATGACGTTGGCATGGCCGGCCGTGACGTCGATCTCGCGGCCCGCCAAAACCTTTTGCGCGACGTCGTGCAGCACACCGTAGCGCATGTCGATCGCATAGTTGAGCCGGATCAGGCGCCCCGGCGTTTCGTGCTTGCGTGAGAAATATTCAAACATGCGCTCGCGGCCGACGCAGGAATTGGCGTAGGCGCCGCGCGGATCGGGCGCAATTGCCTCGGTTGCGCCGCCATTGAGGACATTGACGAAGGGATAGACGTTCCCGGTCGAGAAGGCGATGATGCGCGAATCCTTGAACATCTCCGCCACCATCGCCGGCACAAGTGTGTTCATCGCCCAGGTGAGGTCTTCGCGCCCGGACGTGCCGAATTTCCGTCCAGCCATGAAGACGACGTTTGGCGCCTTTGGCAGGCGGGCGATCGCCTCGCGTTCGAGCAAATCGGCGGCGATGCATTCGATGCCCCAGGATTTAAGCTTCTTGCGGAGCCCCGATTCACTGAAGCGCGCGACACCAAGAATCCGCCGGTCGGGCGCGGCCCGGCGCGCAAGCCGTGCCAGCGTCGGACCCATCTTGCCGCCGATGCCGAGCACCAGAATGTCACCGCCGACGTCGCCCAGCGCTGCCGTCAGGGCCGGCGAAGGCATCGTCATGAACTCTTCGAGTTGGTCTTCGTCGGCGAAACGGTCGGGCCAGGCGGCAGCGTCCGAAGTTGCGGTCGTGTCAGATGGCATGCGTTCGCCAAGCTCAATCCGAACATTTGCTGCGGGGCACCCGGCGTTCGATCAACAACCGCATTGACGCCAGAAGTAACCAGTTGGATACTTAGGCGATATTAACGCCCGATCGCAGATGCAGCAAGGAGCCACCGGGATGACAGCCGTTGGGAGATATCGATGACGGCGGCGCCCCGCATCAAGACCACTGTGGTCGGGTCGTATCCGGTTCCCGATTGGCTCGCCGCTTTGCCGTCGGAGCAAGCGCTCATGGATGCGACGCGGGTGGTGCTGCATATCCAGGAGCAGGCGGGGGTCGATCTCGTATGCGACGGCGAGCTTTCCCGCTTTGATGTCAACCATCCCGAGACCAATGGCATGATCGAGTATTTCGTGCGGCCGCTCCATGGCGTTCGCTCGGCGGTCACGTTCGACGAGCTCGTCGCTTACCGGGCGCAACGCGGCATGGGTTTTCGAACCCGGCCGCCGGCGGTGGTCGATGGCCCGATCGGCTGCGGCACCCTTGATCTACCGCAGGCTTGCGCGCAGGCGAAGCGCCTCACGACGCGCCCGTTCAAGTTCACGCTCACGGGTCCGCATATGCTCGCCAAGACGCTCTTGGACAAGCACTACAACAGCCTGCCCGAACTGGCGATGGCCATTGGGCTGGCGCTGGCCGAACAGGTACGCCACCTCGACGCCGACGTCGTCCAGATCGATGAAGCAAACTTGCCGGGCAGCGCCGGCGAATGGCCATGGGCCGCAGCTGCAATCAACTGCGTATTGGACGTGGTCAAAACCATCCCCGCCGTTCACCTATGCTTCGGCAACTACGGCGGCCAGTCGATTCAGAGGGGCACTTGGGCACAACTGCTATCGTATCTCGACGCGCTCCATGCCGATCATATCGTGATCGAAATGGCACACCGGCCGCCCGACGAGATCGCCGTGTTCCGTGGCCTGCGGCCGGAGATCGGCATTGGTCTCGGCGTCGTCGACATCAAATCCACGGTAATCGAGTTGCCCGACGTGATCGCGCGCTCGATCGAACGGGCGGAAACAATTTTGGGGCCGGACCGCGTTAAATACGTCAGTCCGGACTGCGGTTTCTGGATGCTCAAACGCACCATCGCCGACGGCAAGATGCGCGCCCTCGTCGCCGGCCGCGACCTGTACGAAGGCCGTCACTGAGGATGACGGACGATTATGATCTCGTCGTACTCGGCGCGGGCCACAATGGGCTCATCTTGCAGGCCTATTTGTGCAAGGCGGGGCTCAAAGTGCTGGCGGTCGACCGGGCCGCAATGGCGGGCGGCGGCCTGGCCACGATCGAGGACCCGCGTTATCCGGGATTTCTCCACAACACGCACGCCTTCTTCCAGCGCGCGATCACCGCGATGCCGTGGTATGCCGATCTTGAGCTCGAGCGGCACGGCGCGGTCTACATCGAGCCGGAGCTCAATGTTCTGCTGCTGACGAAAGATGGTCGCAGCCTGGAATGGTGGACCGATTTCGCGCGCACGGCGGCTTCATTTGCTCAATTCAGCCGGCGCGACGCCGCGACGCTGCGCCGGTGGTATGACGAATTCGCGCCGATCGTCACTCAGATTTTGCGCCCCGAAGCGACCGCGCCGCCGCTGCCGCCCGATCAACGCCGCGCCATCCTTGGTCGCAGCGTAGCCGGCCGGCGGCTGCTGGAGGTCAGCGCGCTCTCGCCGCTTGAGTTCGTGCAGCAGGAATTCGAAGACCCGACGATCAAGGCCGGATTGCTGTTTTTCAACGGCCTGCGCGAGGTCGATGTGCGCGTCCGCGGCTTTGGGCATCATATAGCGGCGTTGCTGGCGCAGCCGTCAAAAGCGCAAATGTCGCGCGGCGGTTCCGCGGCTCTCGCCCGTGCGCTCGAATCCGCCGTGCGCGAGGCTGGCGGCGCGATCCGCACAATGACCGAGCTGCGCAGCATTGTGGTCGAGCACGGGCGCGCCGTGGGGATCGAGACTGCCGATGGAGAGGTCATCCGCGCGCGGCATGGCGTCGCGTCGTCGCTCAATCCGCAGCAGACGTTCCTCGGCTTGCTCGACGAGTCCCATGTCCCGGCTGCGATCCGCGCTCAGGCTGCCGCCTTCAAGTACAATCTCGTCGCGCCGCTGTTTTCACTGAACCTCAATCTGCGCGAGCCGCCACATTATACCGCCGCGGCGCAACGGCCGGAGCTTGATCGCGGCTTCATGGTCGTCTTGGGCCTCGATCACGTCGATCAGTTTTCAGACTTGATCCGCCATCACGAAGCCGGAACTATTCCGCCGACGATCATGTGGGGCGCTTGTCCGACAAAGTTCGACCCGACCCAGGCGCCGGCGGGCCGGCACACCGCGTTCATGTGGGAGAAACTGCCCTATCGGCTCAATGGTGACGCCCGCAATTGGGACGCCGCTCGTGAGCCGCATGGCCGCCAAATGCTCGGCCTGTGGCAGAAGCATGCACCAAATCTCGCCGACGCGGTGATCGACAGTTTTACGCGATCGCCGCTCGATGTGGAGCGATCGCTACCGAACATGCGCGAAGGCGATCTCTTGATCGGCGCCTTTACCGACGATCAGATCGGCTACAACCGGCCGTTCGCTGGTGCGGGCCAGTACCGCGCCCATCTGCCCGGTCTTTATCTCTGCGGATCGAGCAGCCATCCCGGTGGCAACGTCACCGGCCTGCCCGGTTATAACGCCGCACAGGTTGTGCTTGCCGAACTCGGCATCAAGGCCGATTGGACGCCTCTGCCGTTGGCCGAGCAGCTAGCGCGGATATGACGGCGCTTTCTGATGTGGCGGGATATGTCGAGCGTTAGGTGAGCGCGACTAAATTTTCGCCAGGCGACGCCTAATTATCGTCACTCATGTCAAAGCGCCCGCTGTAGATATCGACAAAAGCCAATGCTAACCTTTTGCCCCTGGAGCGTGGATCGCGTCCAGTCCGTTGCAAATGGGGACCACTATGCTGCATCGTCGCTCTGTCATTCGAGGCGGTCTCGCCGCGCTCGGTGCGATCTCCGCACGCGGCCCAATCACCGCACGTGCGCAAGGCAAACCTCTCGTCAAGATTCGTTACATCGAGGTCGTGCGCTCGGTGCTTTATGTGCCGGCCTACGTGGCGATGTCGAAGGGCTACTTCAAGGATGCCGGCCTCGATGTCGATCTGGCGACCGCGAAACGGCGGCGACAAGATCAATGGCGGCGCTGATTTCCGGCAGCGCCGATATCGCGCTGATCGGTCCGGAGACGGCGATCTACGTGCTCAACAGCGACTCCTCGACCAAGGCGCGCATCTTCTGCGGACTGACCTCGACCGATGGGTTCATGCTGGTGGGCCGCACCAAGGTCGACAAGTTCGACTGGAGCATGCTGAAGGGCAAGGAAGTCCTTGGCTTCCGGCCGGGCAGCACGCCGCTTCTGTTCTTCGAGGAAGCCATGCGCATGAACGGTGTCAATCCGGAGACCGACGTCAAGCTCTCGAATAATGTCGCGATCCCGGCGCGCGTCGGCTCCTGGCTCGCCGGCCAGAACGAATACGCCATTTTCAACGAGCCGGAAGCCTCGCAGCTCGAGCTCGACGGCAAGGCCTATTATGTGGCTTCCAACGGCGCCACCGTCGGCTTTGCCGATTACACGTCATTCATGGCGACCGACAAGTATATCAATGACAATCCGACGGTCCTGCAGACTTGGACCGACACCATCTATCGCGCGCAGAAATGGACGGCGTCGGCGTCGGCGGCGGACATCGTCAAGGCGTGATCGGCGGTTCTTCCCGGGCGTGCGACCGAAAGGTCATGACCGCCGCCGCCGAGCGCTATCAGAAGCTGAAAATCTGGAAGAGCTCGCCGGTCATCGAGCCGAAGGCGATCGAGCGTTTCGAGGATATTCTGGTGCACGGTCACGTGCTCGATCGCCGGCAAGCGCGTGAAATTCAACGACCTTGTCCGCACCGAATTCGCCAGCAAGGCGAAGTAAGCCGTGCCGGCGACGGCCGCTGTCGACGCCGTTGCGCCGAAGGTCGAGTTGCGCGACGTCGGACTGCGGTACTTCAGCCGCGAAGGCGAAACCGAGGCGCTCAAAGTCGATCTCGCTCGCGGTCGCTCCGGGCGAATTCGTCGCCATCATCGGACCGAGCGGCTGCGGCAAGAGCACCTTGCTGTCGCTGATTTCCGGCATCTTCGCGCCGACCGAAGGCGCGGTGCTGGTCGACGGCCGGCCGGTGGCCGGGCCGAGCCGCAAGGTCGGCTACATGCTGCAGCAGGATTATCTGTTCGAGTGGCGGACGATCCTGGAAAACACGGTGCTCGGCGCTGAAATCCAAGGCGCGCCGATGGCCAAAGCGCGCGAGCGCGCGCGCCAGCTTCTGACCCGCTATGGGCTCGGCCAATTCCTGCACCATCTGCCGCGGCAACTCTCCGGCGGCATGCGCCAGCGCGCCGCGCTCGCCCGCACGCTCTGTACCGAACCTGATATCGTGCTGCTTGATGAGCCGTTTTCGGCGCTCGATTCGCAGACCCGGCTCGCGCTCGCCGACGAAATCACCGAAATCCTGCGCCGCGAGGCCAAGACCGTGATCCTCGTCACCCACGACATCGGCGAGGCCGTCAGCATGGCTGAGCGGGTGATGGTGATGTCGCGGCGGCCGGGGCGGGTGAAATCCAATCACACCATCCACTTCGCCGCGCCGGACGGCGCTCGTCCTACGCCGCTGGCGGCGCGCAATGCGCCAGAGTTCAACGGCTATTTCAACACGTCTCTGGCAGGAGCTTGAAATCCATGTCGAACGCTGACATTGCCGTGCCGATGGGCGCGAGCCCGCAATACCGCGATTGGCTGCGCCGGGAGCGCCGCGGCCGTCTCACGGTGCGCGCGGCGCAGCTCGCGATCTTGGCTGGTATTTCTGGTGCTTTGGGAAGTGCTGCCGCGGGAGCAGATCATCAATCCGCTGTTCACCAGCTACCCGTCGGCGATCTGGCCGACGTTCTTGGAAATGCTCAAGACCACGCCGCAGCAAGCGAGCATCCTCACGCATACCTGGTCGACCGTGTTCGCCACCGTCGTCGGCTTCACCGCAGCCATGGTTATCGGCACCGCGATCGCCGCGGCGCTGTGGTGGTGGAATAGTCTTTACAGGGTGCTTGATCCCTATCTGGTCGTGGCCAACGCCATGCCGAAGACCGCCTTCGTCCCGATCTTCTATATCTGGCTCGGCGCCACGCTGTCGATCTACGGCATGTCGCTTGCGATCTCGCTGTTCATCACCGTGCTGATGATCTACAGCGGTTTTCAGGGCATCGATCCGAACAAGATCAAGCTCGCGCAGACCTTCGGCGCCAGCAAGGCGCAAATCCTGACCAAGGTGGTGCTTGCCGGGAAGCGTTCCGACACTTCATTGCGGCGCTGAAAGTCAATGCCGGCCTATCGCTGGTCGGCGTCGTGGTCGGCGAATTCCAGTCGGCCAATCTCGGTCTCGGCTATCTCATTCAGTACGGCAGCCAGATTTTCAAAATGAACATCGTGATGACCGCGATCACCATCCTGGCGATCGTCTCGTCGCTGATGTATCTCGCGATCTCCTGGCTCGAAATCAGCCGTCATGCGCCGCCGTTGAGCTTAGGCCGACGCCGCCTGCCGTACCTCGGCGGGCACAACGCGGGCGATGGCCTCGTCCGTGGTCATCACGTCGCCGAAGAACATCAAAAAGTTGTTCAGCGTCGCAGCGTGCTCCTCATCGGTCTTGGAAGCGTTGGCGTCGGCCACCATGACGACGCGGTAGTCGAGCATCATGGCGTCACGCGCGGTCGACTCGCAGCACACATTGGTCGCCGTTCCGGTGATGAGCAAGGTATCGATGCCGCGGCTTTTCAGCCGAGCGTCGATATCGGACGAGCCCTGAATGAACGCGCTGTATTTGATTTTCTTGACGCGAAGGTCCGACGGCAGCGGTTCCAGCGTTGGATAAAGCGCAAAGCCTTCCGCCTTCTCGTCGAGATGCGCCAGTCGCGCCTTGGACTTTTCCGAAGTCAGCATGTGCTTGTGAAGATTGGCCCAATGTTCGAGTGCGCCCGCCGACGTCGTCTGCACCCACACGATACTGCCGCCGGCGGCGCGCAGCGCCCGCGCCAGCCGGTTGATATTCGGCACGATGGCGCGCGACAGCGGAATCTCGAGCGGGAAACCCTCGGCGACGAAATAGTTTTGCATGTCGACCACGACAAGCGCGGTGCGTGCCGCATCGATGGCGTCATGGCTCAGAAGCTTGCCCTGACGGCGAATCACGCGGTCCTTGACGGTTCCGGGAATGACGTAGGGGTGCATAGTCGTCTCCGCTGCTGGCTGCATTGGGTGCCGCAGATTAGGGCGAGGGAGCGGCAATCGTCAAATTCATTCGGGCTGTCGAGGCATTCAGGTCCTGGCGGTTGCCTTATGTGCAGCGTTGCTGGCAATGTTGCATGCGGCTCGGGTTGATCGCGCCCGGGCCGTCGTTGCGGGAGGCCTTGGTGAGCCAAATCTTGCGAATTGGCGGTGCGCAGATGGGGCCGGTCCACAAGGCCGACAGTCGGCAATCAGTCGTGCGGCGGATGCTGGACCTGCTCGAACAGGCGAAAGCGAGCCGGTGCGAGCTCATCGTCTTTCCGGAGCTTGCCCTGACGACCTTTTTCCCGCGCTGGTACATGACCGATCCAATTGAGATCGACGCCTGGTTTGAACGCGAAATGCCGAATGCGGCAACGCGCCCCCTGTTCGAAATGGCGGCACAAAGCCGCATTGGAATTTCATTCGGCTATGCCGAACTCACGCCGGACGGTCATCACTTCAACACCGCGATCCTGGTCGATCGCGAGGGGCGGATCGTTGCCAAGTATCGCAAGGTGCATCTTCCCGGCCACGCGGAATACGACCCGTCACGCGCGTTTCAGCATCTAGAGAAGCGCTACTTCGAGCCCGGCGACCTCGGCTTTCCGGTTTGGCGAAGCATGGGTGGGATCATCGGCATGTGCATTTGCAATGACCGCCGCTGGCCTGAAACCTATCGGGTCATGGGCTTGCAGGGCGTGGAGCTGATCGTCCTCGGCTACAACACGCCATCGACCAATTCGCAACGGAGCGAAGAAGGGCCGCAGCAGCGCTATTTTCATAACCGCCTGACGGTGCAGGCGGGCGCCTATCAAAATTCGACCTGGGTGGTCGCGGTGGCAAAGGGTGGCTCGGAAGACGGCCACCACATGATTGCCGGCAGCCTGATCGTCAATCCGGACGGCGAGATCGTCGCCGAGGCGACGACCGAGGACGATGAATTGATCGTCGCCGACTGCGATCTCGATGCCACTCTGTTCGCCAAGGAAACGATCTTTGATTTCGCGCGGCATCGCCGCATCGAGCACTACGGCCGCATTACTAGCCAAACTGGCGTCATTCGGCCGCCGGAATGATTTACTGATCCGTAACTAAAGAACTTACGGCTAGGCTAAATGTCGAGGACGAGGCGATCGCCGATTGAGCCGGAGCAGCAGATCATCATTTTCTTGTTCGAGGCCCGCTCCCGCGCGGAGAGCACCCTATCGCGGTGATCGGGAATTCCTTCCAGAACCTCGGTCTCGCAGTTGCCGCACACGCCTTTCTGGCACGACCTGGGGACATCAACGCCATTCTCCAACAGGGCGGCCAGAATGGTCTGGTCTGGCTTGACCTGGATCGTCTTGTTGGCGCGCGCGAGAACCACCTCGAAGCCGCCCTTCGCCTTCGGCACATCAGATGAGAAATACTCGACGTGGATCGTCTCCGGCGGCAGCGACCGCGTTGCATCTTCGAACGCCTTGAGCATGCCGGTCGGCCCGCAACAATAGAGGTGCGTTCCAGGGGGCTGAGCCGTCACGATAGCAGCGAGATCAAGCATCCGGCTTCCGGGCTCGTGGTCGAATGTGATTTCTACACGGCCCGGCGCCGCTTGCCTCGAGATGCGCGAGTTCACGCAGAAACGCGGCGCGGTCCCGTGTCCTTGCCGCAAAGTAAAGCCGCCATGGCCGCCGCAAGTTTTCGAGGCGCTGGATCATGCACCAGATCGGTGTGATGCCGATCCCGCCGGCGATCAGGACCGATAACGGCGCATTTTCGAGCAATCCGAAATTATTCGATGGCGACGAGATCTCGAGAATGGCGCCGGGACGGATAGTCTCACAAAGAAATTTCGAGCCGCCGCGGCTTTGTAAATCCCTATTCACGGTGATGACGTATTTGTCGCGCTCGCCCTGCGGGTTGACCAGCGAATAGCTGCGATTGAGTTCCGGACCAAGACTGACGTCGATGTGTGCGCCGGCGGTGAAGTCAGGCAGCGGCGCCCCGTCCAGTGATCGCAATTCGAAAGAAAATACGCCGTCCGCTTCGTAGCGAATGGCGCAGACCCTTACTTGCATCCGGGTTTTCTCATGCCACCGTGCGGCGCCTTCGTCGTCGAAGGCGTCGGTGCGCTCATCGGGCGCGGACCTTCAGTTATTCAGCCGCGACCTGGGCCGTGGGGCCGTATTTGACCGTCATGGCCTTTTCATAGGCCTCGAGCCAGTCGACGCCTTTGGCGACGAGCATGTCGCCGCCGGTGGCCTGTTTCGCCAAGCCGGGCTCATTCAAGACCCGCGGTAGAATTCCTTTCTCGCTGTAGTCTCGGACGGCGTCGAGCAAAGCTTTGCGCGTAATCATGACCATGCGATCGCTCGAACCGAGATGCTCGAGTGTCCGGTCGACGATGACGCCCATGCTCTCCTGGACCATCTGATCCTGGAGAGGAATGCCCGGCACGCCGGAAAAGCTTTCGCCGCGCTGCTGCATATCCCGGTCGATCAAATAGTCGTTGCTCCAATTGCGCACCGGACGCCAACGGCCCATCCAATCGTTGGTTTGCGGCAAATATTCCATGGGACGCGCCAAGCCCGCGACGGGTGTCCCGTCTGCATAAGACATCTGCTTCTGCCGGCCGCCGGCACGCTGCGTATCGACGTTGAAGATCATGGTATTTTCATCATCGATCGGCACCCAGGCATTGGCCGACATATTCCGCTCGAACCGATCGCTCGGATAGACGACCCAGAACGGGAAGATGAAGTGGGCAAAGCGGTGATGGTCGAACCCTTCCATCGCCTCTCGCGAAGCAGCGTACATGGTGCCGTAAGGCGTTTTGCTGACGCCGATTTCCGGCGATTTGTTTTTCACCAGATAGGTATGCGTGTCATTCGGGTCCATCCGTTCGGCGTCGACGCAGCCGGCATGTAGGAACGCCAGATGCGAGGTGTCGACGTCGCCCTCCAGCGCTTGCAGCCAATTGCATTCGCGGTGGATGAGGGCGATGTTCTTGTCGTTCGGTTGGGCTACCGTAGCCTCGATCTGCGGAAGCGGCGGCGGAGCGGATTGGCTTTCGCCCATATAGACGTAGACGAGACCGCCTTGCTCCGCCGTCTTGTACGCCATGCTCTTGTTCCCGCCGGATACTTATTCTTGTCGGGCAGATTGGGCTGATCGAGGCAGTTGCCGTCGACGTCGAATTTCCAGCCGTGATAGACGCAGCGGATGCCGTGTTCCTCGTTGCGGCCGAAGAACAGCGAGGCGCAACGGTGCGGACAGCGATGGTCGAATATGCCGACGCGGCCCGCGGTATCGCGGAATGCGATCAGCTTCTCGCCGAGCAGCATCAAACGCATCGGCGCTCATCGGCAATCAGCTCGGAGGAGCGGCACGCCGGTATCCAGAACTGCCGCATGAGCTTGCCCATGGCAGTGTCGCGGCCGACGCGGACCAGAGTTTCATTTTCGGCGGCGCTGATCATTTTTTCTCTCCGAACGCTTCATTGAACCGTCTGTTATTGCTCGACGATGACGCCGGCCTTGGCCATGTTCTTGAGCGATGCCGCAAGAACGGCGCGCGTCGAATCGCCATCGACCATCGGCGTCTCGAGGAACTGGTTCGGCGGATAGAAAGATGCCGACGCGAAGAACGGCCGATACATTTCCCAGCGTGCGCGTAACAGTGGATTGGCGGTCCCGGTGTCTTTCTTCCGGGCCGCGCGTAGCTCTGCCACGTCGATCGTCGCCGAGACCTTCACCGTTTCTTCGTTGCTGTCCTCATAGGCCAGCGTGCGTCCGAGGAAGTCGATGATGTGCGACCGGCCGCCCGGCACGGATCCGTCAAACGAAAATCCAATACCGCCCGCGACATTCGCGCTGACGAGGTACACCATGTTCTCGGCGGCACGCACCACCTTGGCGGCTTCTTGGGCGGGCCGCCGCGGCGAATTGGTCGGATGCAATATCACCTCGGCGCCCTGCATCATGTACACCCGGGCGACTTCGGGAACATTGACTTCGCCGCAAGGGACCATCGCGATACGCCCCAATTCGGTGTCGGCGACCGGGAAGACCTCCGCCATGGAATGGCGCGCCAAGTAGGCGTCCATGAAATCGTGCGGAGACGGAAAGGCCGCCGTGTTGATCCGCCGATAGCGCAGGACCACGTCGCCGCTCGGTGCGATCAGGAAACAAGTGTTGAAATAGCGGCCCGGCCATTCGGGATCGCAGTCGAACTGGTGTCCGCCGATATAGATGCGATGCTGTTGCGCGAATTTCTGGAATGGTTCGGTGATCGGTCCGGGAATGGTGCAGCACGCGCGATCAATCCACGCCGCAACGGGAAGACCGTGGGGCGGCCCTTGTAGCGCGAACTCAGGCATCACGACCAATTTTGCAGGTGCCGGTGTCTCGACGGCCTGCCCGATAAGCCGCAACGCATTGCGGATGTTCAATTCGATGATGGCCCATGCTGCCGCCCGGTCGGCACCCTTAACCGACAGCTTGCTAACGGTTTGAATACAAGTTGCTTTCCACGGCGCGATCGCCATAGCCCGAGTGTTCCTGTCTGCACGCCTATCGGCGCGTGCGTACTCTTATCATACCGGACCGGCGCCGCTCCTGAAAATTCAATAAATTGGGGTGGGTATTGCAAAACTTAGAACGATGCCTGGGCCGCCTAAGAGGCCCTTAGCATGTTCCATCGCGAAACCAGCGCTCCAACGAATTGCGCAAGGATTGCAGGCAGACCGACACCGCCGCCGAGGGGTTGCCTTCCTCGGAAATGCAGCATGCCAAAATTGCGGACGGTATTTCATGGTCTCTGATCGGCACATAAACCAGCTCTTTGCGGATCGGGTCCGGCCCGGGCGCTAATCGCAATTGATAGCCAATCCCGAACTTACGAACGACCAGGTTGGCCATGAATTCAAAGGAATCCGTGGAGAGCGTCGAGGTCGGTTTGACGGACAGCCCCGAGAAGATCGAGTTCAGCGCTTGCCGCAATGTCGAACCCTCGCTCGGCATGATCATGTCCTCACCGACAAAATCGGAAATCCGGACGGACTTCCTTCGTGCCAACGGGTGTTTCTTCGGTACCGTGATGCACGGCGTCAGGTTGAAGGCGGCGATCTGCTGCAAACCCGAACGAATGCGAACGGCGTAGCCGATCAAAATATCGATCTCGCCGCGCAATAAGGTTTCCTCAAGCTGGTCGGAATTCGCGACGGTGATTTCAAATCTGATATTGGGATGTTCTTGGCGAAAGGCCAGCAAAAAGGCAGCGAAAAACTCTCTCGCCACCGTTTCGTTGATGCCGATCCGCACCGTTCCGCGATGCGAGCCGTGAAGCGCGTCAATCTCCGACCTACCTATCGCGAGTTCGTTCATTGCCTTTTTCACGCGATACAGCAGCGCCTCACCCGCCGGCGTAAGGGTGAGCCTGGTACGGCCGCGCGAGAAAAGCTTGAAACCGAGCTCCTTTTCCAGGAGTTGAATTTGCCGGCTTATGGCCGACGCGGCGATGTAAATCTTCTCGGCCGCCAGGCGAAACGATCCGTAGCGCGCGACTTCGTAGAAGTATCGCAGCGCTGCGGTATTGACGAAGTTAGGAAGCAGTCCGAGGGTCACAGCCGCACTTGGCAAAGGCAAAGAGCTGATAACTCATGACATTGCTCAGTTGGAGTTGGGTCGCCATTATTGGCCACCACGAGACCGAAATGCCCAGCCCACCATTCGGCTCTCAACCAAACCGCAAACACCATAGGCGGCGACCGCAAGCACGGCAATGACGATGATGCCGGCAAATACCAGCGATACCTCGAACCGCGACGATGCCGCCATCATCAGAACGCCAATTCCTTCGTTGGATGCCACCGTCTCCGAAATCACGGAGCCGACAAACGCCAACGTGATGGCGACCTTCAACGAGGCGAAAAGGTAAGGCAGCGACCGCGGAATTCCGACCTTGAGGAGGATTTCGTCTCTGCGGGCCCCCAGGGCGCGCATGACATCTTCCATTTCAGGCTCGATGGTCGCCAACCCGGTCGCGACGTTCACAACGATAGGGAAAAAGGCCAAGGAAAACGCGGTCAAGACTGCCGGCAGAGCGCCAATCCCGCACCAAAGGACAAAGAGCGGCAGCAGCGCGACTTTGGAAATCGCGTTGAACGCGACAAGGAGCGGATAGATACCGCTGTATATAAAAGGCGACGCGCCAATGGCGAGCCCAATAAGGATGCCGGCAATCAGGGCTAGAAAGAAACCGATCAACGACGTGACGACAGTGTGCAGGGCGTGTTCTGTCAGAGCGGAGCTATAGCGCTTAAAAGCCTCGAGCACTTCGCCCGGCGAGGGGAAGATCGCGTGCGAGATACCTGACTTCGTACTTGCAATTTGCCAACCGCCGAGCAGGAGCGCGGTGAGTAGCCACGGCATCGCTTGCCGGACGATGCGCTTGCGCACGGACGGCTTCATGACCTCGCCTCGATGATCTTGCATCTCAGCTCGTGCACAATATCGATGAATTCCGGGTGGAAGCTTCCTTCCACCGTGCGCGGCCTCGGCAGGCTGATCTTGCGCTCGAGAATGACCCGGGCGGGCTTCTTGCTCATGACGAACACCCGATCTGCCAGGAAGACCGCTTCGCGCAGATCGTGCGTCACCAGAATTGCATTGAAGTGATGCCGCAGCCACAACGCCTGCATAACGCCCCACAGTTCCTCGCGTGTGAAGGCGTCGAGCGCGGCGAACGGCTCGTCGAGCATCAGCAATTTTGGCTCGTGCACCAGTGCCCGGCAAAGATTTGCGCGCTGCTGCATCCCGCCCGACAGCTGCCATGGAAACTTGGCGCCAAAGGGGCCCAATCCCACTGCATCGAGCATCGCTTGCGCGCGCGCTTGATGTTCGGCGCGTTTTTGCCGTCGCTCCCGCTTGAATGGCTGAACGATCTCGAGCGGAAGCAGCACGTTCTTCAGCGTCGTGCGCCAAGGCATCAGCGTCGCGTTCTGGAACGCCATGCCGACGCCTTTAATCGGGCGCCGGACGATCTTGTCGTCGACGACAATCTCGCCTGACGTGGGCGGCAATAGCCCCGTCACAAGCTTCATCAGTGTCGATTTGCCACAGCCCGACGGGCCGACCACTGCGATGAACTCTCCCTCGCCGATGCCCATGCTGACGCGGTCGAGCGTCAGCATCCCGGCATCGCCGTCATACGTCAGACTGACATCGTTCAGGGTGACGAACGGCCGGGCGTCGGTTTGCCGTTCCTGCTCAACCGGTTGCTGCGCCGAAACCAATTGCAGGTTCATTTAGGCCCTTATCCACCACGTCCGGCGATCTGTACTATCCTCGTCCGGCGCGCTCAGGACAAGGGCGAAAACGCCGTCGGAACAAACAGCTCCGACTGTAGCGACAACAAATGATCGGAGCCGCCCGGGGGCGGCCAAAGGCCTTCTTTGCTGGCGCGGGCGCGCGTTGCCGCGCGCTCATCAAGACTGGCGTATGGCCAGATATGCAGCATGCGTTGCGGCGTGGTATCCATCGACCCCATCACAGCGAGAAGCTTGGACAATTCGTTCCGCCGCGGCACGCCCTTGCTCCACGCATCGCTCGTCGCCTGCAGCCCTCCCGGCGCAATGCCGTAGGTGCGGACTTCATAGAACGGGCCGTATTTTCCCGGCTTGATCGGTTCGCTGAAGGCGAGCGGCGCGTAACTGGTCCGCTCCATGCTCGCGAGTTGCGGCGCCAAACCGTACTGGCCGCCGCTGTTCATCGCGTGGGTCCGGTCTTCGGCCAAGGCGCGTAAATCGGGATATTCGGTCAAGACGGCGATGCGGTTGAGCGCACCGAAATCGCAGGTAAAACATCCAACGAGCTTGCCGTGCTTGGTGTTGGCGGCAACCGCGTCCGCGAGTTTTGGCATGACGGCGCCGAGCGTGTTGGGACGCAAGCCGAGAACCGTGAAATCGTAAATCATTACTGAGCCGTTTAAGGGTGGGGTAGGCGCTTGTATACCGTCGGTCGACCAAAGGCAATCGCGCTCACCCGAGAGAGGATAGGCGACGTCCAAACATGCGCGTGCTGATGCGCTAAAGAGGCGTACGGAACCGCTAAAGAAACGTCTAGCCGTCCGCGTCGAGCTTGTCGTCGGTGAGCGGCCATCGATCGAAAGCGAGCGGCCGCTTGCCTTGATCGCGAACAACTTTCGAAATGTAGGGCAGCACGGCATCCAGACGTTCGCGGTGGGTCTGGCTGTCGCGCGCATAAATTTCAGTCAGTGCTGCGGCGTCCGCGAGCAGCGCGTCATAGTCGACCGTCATGATTTGACGATTTGCGACCACCACATCGCCATTGACAATGACGGTATGGACGCCGCGGCCGGACTCGCAATACACGACCTGCCGGATGGCGTGGTTGAGCGGGATGTAAGAGGGATCCGACAAATCAAGCAGCGTCAGGTCCGCGTACATTCCCACTTCAATTCTGCCGACCTTGCCGGTCAGTCCCAGGACGCCGGCACCGCCGACGGTGGCCATGGCAAACGCGTCGCGTGCGAGCAGGGTGCTTCGAGCGGCGCTTTTGCCGGCGTTGAGATTGCAGACAAGCTTCATCGCCTCAAACACGTTCTGCGCGTCACCGGCGCTGGTGTTATCGGCGCCGAGGGCGAGGCGCACGCCGGCCTGTTTGAGCTTGCGCAACGGCGCAACGCCGTTTTTCAGTTTGAGATTGCTGGTCGGGCAGGTGGCGACGGCGGCGCCGGCTTGCGCGATGCGGTTGATCTCCCGGTCGCTGAACCATATGCCGTGCGCCATGCACAGCCGGTCATTGAAGGCGCCGGCGGCGTCGAGAAAATCGAGCGGTGAGCCGCCATAGCCGGCATAAAGCTCTTGCGCGAGGTAGATCTGCAATTTTGATTCATTGACGTGCGTGACGAATGGCAAGCCGCGACGTGATGCGAGCTCAGCCAAGCCGCTCATCAGCTCGAATGAGCAGCGTTGCGGCGAGCCCGGCGCGATCGCGAATGAGAGGCGGTCGGAGGCGGTAGCGGCAAGTGGCGCCGACACGAAATCCAGAATGTGCCGCACGTCCGGTGGCTTGCCGGACAGGAGCGGAACGAGATGCTCCGGTAGATTGGCGCGGATCCCCGGCAAGCAGACGATCGGCGGCCGATTGCCGACCTGCAGGCCTAACACGCAGCGTATCCCAACCTCGTCGTAGGCTTTAATCGCCGCCTCGACATGGTGCTCCGATCCCGGTCCACAGCCAAGCATGTCCTGCACGGTGGTAATTCCATTGCGCAGACAGTCGATGGCGCCGAGGAGCGTCCGCAGCCGGACCTCCTGCACCGTCAGGGCGCGGGTCGGCGGCAGGATCGCCAAAGCGATCCACACTTCGAGCGGCATGTCCTCGAACATGCCGCGGGACAAGACATCATGGGAATGATAGTGCGCGTTGATCAGGCCGGGAATGGCGAGCTTGCGTTGACCATTCAGGATGACTGCGTCCCGATCAAACCTTTCAGCGGGCCCCGTGACTGAAGCAATCTTGCCGTCCTTGATGAAAATATCTTTCGGCTGAGGCGGTGCGTCGAAATCCGATAAGACGAGCGCACCTGCTATCCAAAGTTCATGATTCGCGGCCATCGGACTCCCCGAACCAATACGCTCGTTCGCCGGCCCGGCGGTCTTCGGCCAGCCGATTGCATCGCTTCATGAGCTTGTAATGCGGGGCGGCCCTTATTGCAGCTTCAATTGATCCGCGGGCGGCAGGTAATCGGGGGTCCACACATCATCTTGCGACGGCTTCTTCACGCCGAGCGCATCGGAAATCTGGGTCAGGATCTGATCGAGACGCTCCTTTGAGAACGTGCTCAATCCATTTTTCTTGGTTTCAGGCGTCACGATCGCCAGCGTGTTGGAGAAATCGAGGCCCTGCAATTCGAGCTTCTCGTCGATGAGGGAATTGTACTTTTTCAGCCAGGCAATGGATTGTACCGGGTTGGCTATCGACATTTTGATGGCGCTAACCGCACACTTCACGAAACTTCGCATCGCGTCGGGATGTGCGTTCGCCCATTCCTTTTTCACCACCACGGAATTCCCGAACGCCCGCACCCCCCAATCAGCGTAGGGGAAGAGAATTGTTTCATCGTCCTTCACGCCCAGGGCTCGCAACCCAACAAGGATCGTGAACCGATGCCCGGCGGCAGCGTCGGCTTCGCCTTTGATGAGAATAGGCTGACGGAGATTGGGGGCAACAGAAACCCACGTGACGCTGTTCGGGTCGATATTGTTGGCTTTGGCGAACGCCGGAAACATGACGCGGCTCGCCTCGCCCTGCTGGTCGGCAATTCTCTTGCCGGCAAGATCCTGAGGCTTTGTGATGTTGTATTTCTTCAAAGTGAGGATCGACATCGCCGAGCGCTCGCTGATGACGAGCACGGCATTTATCTTGTCATCCGGATGGGCTGCATCGTAATTGATCAAACTGGTGAAATCCGCGACGCCCACATCGTAAACGCCGGATGCCAGCTTGCTCAGAGCGTCGCCCGATCCGAAGCTTCGGTCTATTTTCACGTCAAGGTTGTTCTCGGCGAAGCAGCCACTCTCCGCGGCGGTCGGCCAGATCGCCTGCGCGCCCTCGAAGGCCCAATCCATGATGAAGCGAACGGATGTTCTGTCCGCCGCGTGCGCAGGCGCGGCTCCTCCGGCCAATGAGGCGCCGAGTACGAGCGCAACAAGATACCGCTTCATGTTCGGAATCCTTCCGCAGCTTTGACGCAAAAACTAGATTTTGACGCCGAGGCGGTAAAGCCTAATCTTTAGGGCCAGTGTAACGAATTCTTCGTTAGAGCCAAACTTCGACGCTTTCAAGCGCATCGCCTGACGATCACGAGCCACTGCCCGTCGCGCGGCCGCCTCACGCTGATAATTCCTGCCGAGCACCAGCTTGTTGCCTTGCCTTTGTGACCGCCTGAAGCACGCGCTCCGGCGTCATCGGTACGTCGAGGCATACAGCGAATTTGTGATCGACCATGCTGCCGATCGCATCCTTACAGGCGGTCCAGATTGCCGTGGCGAGATGCACGGGCGGTTCGCCAATGCCCTTCGAGGCGAACACCGTCGCCGCGCCGGCCGGGACATCTGCCAATATGCGCACGTTGAGTTCGGCAGGCACGTCGCGGCTTCCCGGAATTTTGTAGGTGCTGGGACCAATGGTGCGGAGCCGGCCTTCATCATCCCACCACAGTTCTTCGTGCATGAGCCAGCCCATCCCTTGGACGAAGCCGCCCTCGATCTGGCCGAGATCGACCAGCGGATTGAGCGGCCGGCCGCAATCCTGCACCAGGTCGGCGCGCAAGACCCGCATTTCGCCGGTGAGCGTATCTACAGCCACCTCGGCGACCGCGGCGCCATACGAAAAATAAAAGAACGGATTGCCGCGCATCTTGACGCCGTCCCAACTGATATCGGGCGTCTTGTAGAAACCGGTCGAAGACAGCGAAACCCAATTCAGCCAGCATTGCAGGGCAAGCTCGCCGAACGCGAGGACTTTGTTCGAGCCGGGCAGCCCAATATGAACATGATTGTTGCGGAACGCGATGGCGTCCTCGGCCACCTTGAATTTCTCGGCGGCGAAACTGATCATCCGCTTCTTGATCGTCGAGGCCGCTTCGTGCGCCGCCCAGCCGTTCAGATCGGAACCTGTGGAGCCCGCCGTCGGCGATGTGTTGGGCACTTCGCCGGTCGACGTCGGCGTAACGGCTATGCTGTCGATATCGACGTTGAAGACTTCGGCAACGACCTGCGCAATCTTGATGAACAGGCCTTGCCCCATTTCAGTGCCGCCATGGTTGAGCCGTATGGAGCCGTCCTTGTAGACATGGATGAGCGCGCCGGCCTGATTGAGATGCGCTTTCGTGAAGGAAATCCCGTACTTCAGGGGGAACAGCCCTAAGCCTCGCTTGACGATTTGATTCGCGCGATTGAACGCATCGATCGCCTGCCGCCGCTCGTCCCATCCACTATCCGACATGACTTGTGCGACGCTGCGCGCGATCAGATTGTCGTTCAATTTCTGACCATAGGGCGTCACATTTGATGTGGCGTCGTCATAATAATTGAGCGACCGGATTCTTTCGGGGCTGGCGCCCAGGAGCCGGGCAATCCGCTCGACTACTTCTTCCATCAGGAGGACGCCCTGCGGTCCGCCATAGCCGCGAAACGCCGTGTTTGAAACGGTGTGCGTTTTACAGGCAACGCCGGTGACCCGGTAATTCGGAATCCAATAGCAATTGTCGACATGGGTGACGGCGCGTGTGAGCACGGCGCCGGTATGGTCGAGCGTGCAGCCGCCATTGGCGGCCAACAGCGCATCAAGTGCGAGAATTCTCCCCTGACTATCGAAGCCGGCCTCGTAGCGCATCAAAAAGCCGTGACGCTTTCCAGTCGACAGCATATCGACGTCGCGCGGCAACCGGATTTTGACGGGCCGGTTGGTGCGGTGAGCAAACAGTGCGGCAATTCCCGCGTACCAGGAGGCGTTGCTCTCCTTGCCGCCGAAGCCGCCACCCAATCGCCTGACAATCGAAGTGACGCGGTTCAGCTCGAGGCCGAGAAGACGCGCACAAATGGTTTGGACTTCTGTCGGATGCTGCGTTGCGGAGTGCACGAGCAAGCCATCGTCTTCGCCTGGAATGGCAACTGCAACCTGCCCCTCAAGATAAAAGTGCTCCTGTCCGCCGGCGGCTAATTCTCCCTTTATGCGCCGGTCGGCTTTGGCCAACGCTCCCGCAACATCTCCGCACTCGAGCGTCTGCGCGGGGCACAGGAAAGACTCCGCTTCGAGCGCCTGTGCTATGTCCAGGATCGGCGGCAGCGGCTCGATATCGATCGCGACGAGCTTGGCTGCGGCGAGCGCCTGGTCCCTTGTCTTCGCCGCGACTGCGGCCACAGGCTGTCCGGCATATTGCACCAAAGCCTCGGCAAAAAGCGGTTCGTTGGCAGCAATCGGTGCGATGTCGTTTTTGCCGGGAACATCCGCGGCTGTGATTACCGAGACAACTCCGGACGCCTGACGTGCGAGCGATGTGTCGATACGTTTCAAATGGCCGTGGGCGATCGGACTGAGGACCAAGGCCGCATGCAGCATTCCCGGCGGCTCTGGAATATCGTCGATATAGATGGCGGAGCCGGCGACATGCTTGTGCGCGCTGTCGTGCGGTTGCGAGGTGTTGACGCCTGTCCGAAATGATTCCCTCTTTTTAAGGCCGCTCATAACGCATCCAGTTCGACGATGCCGCTCGAACGAGCGACGCGGGCATGGAAACGCCGAAGCAGGTTTTGCGCGACTGTGAGGCGGTATTCGCCGCTTCCGCGCCAATCGCTGATCGGACGGAATTCCTGCGCCAAGGCAGCGCCGGCCTCCGCGACAGCAAATTCATCAAAAACCCGGCCGATAAGAGCCGCTTCAGCGCCGCGGGCGCGTTTAGGCACCGGCGCCATACCGCCGAATGCAAGCCTGGCGTCTTCAACCTTTCTGTCGTCCAGCCGCAGAAGGAAGGCGCTGCATACGGTGGAAATATCCTGATCGCGGCGCTTGGATATTTTGTCGGCCCAGAAAAACTCGCCGTCCTTAAGCTTCGGAATCATGACCGCTTCGATCAACTCGTCCGGGGCAATGGCGGTTTCTCTATAACCGGTGAAATAGAAATCGGCGTCGATGTCCCTGGATCCGCCCGCAAGCGATTGAAGCCGGATGCGCGCCGATAACGCCAATAAAATCGGCAGGAAGTCGCCGATAGGGGAAGCCGTTCCGATATTGCCGCCGATTGTTCCGAGATTTCGAATTTGCTTGGAACCGAGGCGGGAAAGATAAGCCGTCAGGCCGGGGTAATGGCGGGTAAAAATCGCGGCGGCATCATCATAGGTGACGGCGGCTCCGATCGAGATTTCGGTTGCGGATTCCGCAATCTGCTTGAGTGCCTCGATCGCTCCGAGGTAGATGACTTGCGGAAATACTTCGCGCTTCTGGCTGACCAAAAGACCTAAGTCGGTTCCTCCCGACAGGATTTTTGCATCGGGCGATCGTTGCCGAAGTTCGAGCGCCTCCGCCAGCGACCGTGGCGCGTGGAATTTGCAGCTTGTACCGATAAATGAGGCCGCGGCCTTTCGCTCGATATCCTGCAACGCGCTCGTCAGCCCGGAGGCGTCCGCTTCGATTGCATCCGGTTGAAGCGGTAGCGAATCGAGGACGGCCTGCACAATGGGCCTATAGCCGGTGCAGCGGCAAAGGTTCCCAGCCAGCGCATCATGGATCAAAGGCAGGTCAGGCTGGCCACCTTCAGCGGCATAGGCATAGGTCGACATGATAAAGCCCGGCGTACAAAAGCCGCATTGCGTGCCGCCGCCGGCGGCGTAGGCGCGTTGGACAGGATGCAATTGTCCGTCACAAACAAGACCTTCAACCGTGCGGACGCCGAGACCGTCGACCTGGCCGACCATCACGAGACAGGCATTGACTGCACGGCGCTCGATAAGATCGTCATTCAGTTCCTCGAGAACAACGGTGCAGGCGCCGCAATCGCCTTCGCCGCAGCCCTCCTTCGTCCCGGTCAGCCGGCGATCCTCCCGCAGCCAATCGAGAAGTGTCATCGCCGGCGAGACTCCCGACGTATCAATCGGCCGGCCGTTAAGGACAATGCGGGGACTTTCCGACGTCATATTGTGGGCTTCTTCTCCATTCGGCGTCCACCGATGTGATGAGGCAAAGACAGCCACTCTATAGACGATTGCCGTTCAGTCCACACTGCTTTGTGGCACCAAAAAATAGAATGCTGGAGGAAAATTATTCGAATGCGGGAATGCTGGAGACTGGCTTGCCTGTCATGGACCGCGCCGCCAAGATGTGCATTAAGATGATCGCGGCCGCTAAGCGCAAGCGTGACAGTTTCCCCCGGCCATCCTTAACGGACTGAATATGGCGACGATCCACGTTATCAATCCGAACTCGACAGTGTCGATTACGGCCGCCATTGACGACGCGGTGGAACCGCTCCGTTCGAATACCGGTCCGGAGATCGAATGCGCAACGCTTGCTGAAGGTCCTCCGGGAATCCAGACGCAGCGGGACGTCGATGGCGTGATCGCGCCGCTGCTGAAGCGAGCGGCCGCTCTCGAGAATCGCGCCGCCGCGTTCGTAATCGCATGCTTTTCGGATCCTGGACTGCATTCGTTGCGGGAGCAGAGCGCACGTCCGGTCTTCGGCATTGCCGAATGCGGCGTCCTCACGGCGCTTTCGATTGCGCAGCGCTTCGGCGTGATCGCTATTCTGCCCGCGTCCATTCCGCGTCACCTGCGCTACTTCGGAGCGATGGGCGTGATCGACCGGCTCGCTGCGGACGTTCCGTTGAATATCGGCGTGGTCGATCTTGCCAACGAGGACCTGACGTTCTCGCGCATGGCCGATTGCGGGCGAGCGCTGCGGGACATTCATGGCGCGGACGTCGTTGTCATGGGGTGTGCCGGGATGGCGAAGTATCGCGCACCGCTCGAGGACGCGATCAGCATCCCGGTTGTGGAACCCACGCAAGCTGCGGTGACGATGGCGATAGGCCGCGTGCGGCTCGGCGGCACCGCCAAAACCTTCGGCGGACCGTCCGAGCGCCCGTGATCAAGCTTACGCTGCGTTGTCCCGGGGCCGTCGGGCAAATGAAAAGTTGGAGATCCTCGTGAGTTAAGTCGATCTGGTCATCCACGGAAACATCGTCACGCCGGACAGGATCGTGGAGGACGGCTGGGTCGCGGTTAAAGCGGGACGGATCGAACAAATAGGTTCATCCCAGGCTCCCGACGCCGCGCAGGTTCACGATGCCAACGGCTGCATTGTTATGCCGGGCGCGATCGACGGGCAGACGCATGCCGGCAGCCAATTTGGTTTCGCGGGCATAGAACAAACCACAAGGTCTGCGATCGCCGGCGGCGTAACGACCATTGTCGACATGCCCTACGACGAGCCGACACCGGTGAATTCGCGCGAAATTCTGGAGCAGAAGATCGCCGCGATCGACAAATATTCCTATTCCGACGTCGCGCTTTACGGAACGGTTGCGACGGTGCCTTCGCTTGACGACGTGAAACGCCTGATCGACAGCGGCGTCTGTGCCTTCAAGATATCGTCCTTCGAAAATCATCCGACGCGGTTTCCGCGCATCACCAACGAGCACGCGCTCGATCTGCTTGAGGCGCTGGCCCCCACCGATTTGCCGACCGGTCTTCACAATGAAGACCAGGAGATCGTCAAGGCCAGCGTTGCCCGTCACATCGCGCAAGGCCGCACGCAGCCGGAGTTCCACAGCCCGAGTTGTCCGGAGGTGGCGGAGCTTGTTTCCACGGCGTCGTTTCTCGAGTTGGGGATGGCGAGCGGGGCGCATGTGCACATCGTCCACATTTCCACACCGCGCGGTTTCGACCTGGTTCGCCGATATCGCGACGAAGGCGCGCGCGCGACCGGCGAAATGTGCGTGCATTACCTTCACTTCGACGCGGGGGAGGACACGGCGCGTCTCGGCGCCTTGATGAAGGTCAATCCCCCGATCCGCTTCGGGGTGAAGGACGCTTTGTGGGCGGAGTTCGATCGTGGCGGCATCGAGTTCGTTTCGTCCGATCACAGCGCGTGGTCGCTGGAACGCAAGACCACATCCTCGATCTTTCAGGCCGCCGCCGGCATTCCCGGCCTGCAGACCCTGCTGCCGGCGTTTTACTCGGACGCGGCGGCGCGCATGAAAGAGCCCGCGCTCTTTGTCGCCAAGTACCTGTCCGAGCGGCCAGCGAAGTTCTTCGGCCTTTGGCCGCGCAAGGGATCGCTGGCGCCCGGGGCCGACGCCGACATTGTCGTTTTGGACAGCGCCGGTTCGGTTTTTTCCGCAGACCAGGTGCTTGACGGTTCGAAGTGGAGTCCATTCGACGGCGAAAAGTTCGCCGTACGGGTCAAGACCACCTTTCTGGGCGGCGATCTCGTCTGGAACGGAACACAGGTCATGGGCCGTCCCGGTGAAGGCGAGTACGTCCCTCGTCGCCACAACGCCGGACGCTGATGGCGAAGCCGTTCAAAAGAGGGGCTCTCCGGCGATTGCAATGTGTGCTCGTCCCTATCCTGTGCCTTGAGCCAGCAACAAGGCGGCGATGACATCATCGAATTCGGCAATCGAACATCGCCCCGGCGGCTTGCGCGGCTGCGGAACGGAATGTGCAGAGCGGAGACTTCATCTCGGTCGCCGGAATTTCCAAGTCGTTCCAGGGCCGCGGCGGCATCGTGCAGGCGCTCGGCAAGGTCGATCTCACAATCAAAGAGGGTGAGTTTGTTTCGATCATCGGTCCCAGCGGCTGCGGAAAATCGACGCTGCTGCTATTGCTTGCCGGTCTGGAGCCCGCGACAGCCGGCACAATTCGCATCGGCGGCCGCCTCGTCACCGGCCCGATCTCGAATCTTGGAATAGTATTTAGCAAGACGTGCTGTTGGATTGGCGGACAGCCATCGACAATATCGTCATCCAGGCCGAAATCAGGAAACTGCCCCGGAAACCGGCCGTCGAGCAGGCGCGGCGGCTTCTGGCGATGGTCGGTCTTGAGGCATTCGAGACTGCATATCCCTATGAACTTTCCGGCGGCATGCGCCAGCGGGTGTCGATCTGTCGGGCGCTGCTTCACAATCCGCCGCTGGTTGTCATGGACGAGCCGTTCGGCGCGATGGGCGCGACTGCGGCGCAAGCGTTTTGGAAGTTCCGCTTCCCCAATGCGTTGCCCAGCGTCTTCGCCGGCTTGAAGATGGCGACGATCCTTGCCGTCATCGGAGCGACCGTCGCGGAGTTCGTCGGCGCCGATAAAGGGCTCGGTTACCTGATCATGATCGCGGGCTCCGATTTCAATATCGACCGTCAGTTTTCCGCGGTCCTGGCGCTTTCCGTTTTGGGGGTCTTTGTCTTTTGGCTGGCCGACTGCGCAGAAAAAATCTTTATTCCGTGGCACGTCTCGGTGCGGGCCGGCCAATAGCGAATGTTGGCCGTTGCGGAGCGCGGTCGACCAGTGGTATACGCGGCGATCCTGGAGGCTCTCATGACTGCGCAACTCACCCAAAATGCGAGCGGCGTTTACATCATCGCCGCTACTCCGTTTGCCGACGACGGCGCGTTGGATATCGCTTCGACCGAAAGTTTGATCGATTTTTATCTGTCATGCGGCGTCCAGGGCATGACCTTTCTGGGCATGATGGGGGAGGCGACCAAGCTTTCGGAAGAGGAAAGCCGGCTGGTGACGCAGCGCATGCTCAAGCGCGTGGCGGGGCGCATTCCGGTGGTCGTCGGCGTCAGCAATCCCGGCATCGGACCGATGGCGCAATTTACCGACTTCGTCATGCAGGAGGGAGCGGCTGGCGTCATGGTGGCGCCTGTTCCGACGCTTCGCACGGACGAGCAGATCGTCAATTATTTCAAGACCGTGTGCGGCGCATTGGGGTCCGACGTGCCGGTCGTGCTGCAGGATTATCCGCTGGCGACGACCGTGCATTTTTCGGCGCCGGCTATCGAAAGGATCATCGACGAATGCCCGCAGATCGTCGTGCTCAAGCATGAGGACTGTCCCGGCTTGGCCAAGCTGACGCGCCTGCTGCAAGGCTTCGCGAATGGCTCGCATCGCCGCGTCAGCGTGCTGGTGGGGAATGGCGGCCTGTACATTCCGCAGGAGCTAGCGCGAGGGGCCAATGGCGCCATGACCGGCTTCGCCTATCCGGAAATGCTGGTCGAGGTCTGCAACTGCTTCGAACGCAAGGATGCAAATGCAGGCGAAGACCTGTTCGACATTTATCTTCCGTTGCTCCGTCACGAGGCGCAGCCGGGCATCGGGCTGGCGCTGCGCAAGGAGATCCTGCGCCGCCGCGGCGTGATCAAGAGCAGCTTCGTGCGGGCGCCGGGGCCGAAACTGACCCGCGACGACCACAAAGAACTCGACTGGCTGATCGGCCGGCTCGAGCGGAAGCTGAAAGAGCAGGGTCTGGCGCCCGCCAGGGTCGCCTAGCGAAACCCGGCACGCGCCGGTGTCTGCGCCGCGGTTCCGGCGGCCAGTTGATTGATAATCGCGAACTTGGCGTTCTCGATGTGCTCTGCCATCAGCGCGCGGGATTTTTTCGGATCGCCGGCGCCGACTGCTTCGATGAGCGCGAGATGCTCCAATGCACCGGGCCGCAGCCGGCCCGGAATGCGATGGGTATTGAAAATTCGGGTCCGCCGCCGCAGATCGCGGATCGTCGCCTCCAAACAGTGATTGTCGGTCGCCGCCGCAATGGTCGAGTGAACCAGATCGTCGACGCTCCAATGCTCCGAGACCGAGGGCTCCTCGCGCCGCAACAAATCGGAGATTGCAGTCCGTATCTTGTCTATCGCCGCGGCGCCGACTCGCCCCGCCGCGAGACCCGCCGCTTCGACCTCGAGGATTTTGCGGACATTGAGGACGTCAATGTATTGCTGCACGGTAATTTCCGTGACCGCCAGCAGCCGGCCAAGCTGCCGCGTGACCAAGCCTTCTGCTTCGAGGCGGCTCAAGGCCTCGCGCACCGGCGTTCGGGATATCTTCAGACCCTCGGCCAGCCGGCGCTCTTGCAGCGCAGCGCCGGCGATGAGGTCGCCTCCCAACAATAGGTCGAGAATGCGCTCGTAAGCCCACTCGCTCAAACCGCCGTTTGCTTGAGAGAGCGAAGAGAGCAGGTTTTTGTCGATCCGGCGGCTCTGTACCATGAGCGGTCCTTGCGCTCGATTTCGCTGACGCTTCGAGCCGGTAATGGTCCCCGCCGTCGGTAAAATAGCGGTATATCACGCCTATACCACAAAACCGATGACATCGGAGCAGATTTTCCGCATGGAGACCGAGCACGGCGCCAATGCGATCGGCTTTGGCAGTATCTCAGGGCGGATTGAAATCGGCAGACAAGCGGCTCTCGTGCTGCTCAATCACGCAAAACTCGCCTATCCCTATTGCGACGATGGAACGTCCTTAGATCAACAAGATCATCTATCGCGCCAAGACGGCCGACATCGACGCCGTTCTGATTGGCGGCCGCGTCGTCTTCAAAAACGGACAATTCATGAATATCGACCGCCGGCAAATGCTGACGCGTCTCGCCGACGCGCTGAAAGCTCCTCCAACCGCGGAGGACATGCGCCCGCAAGGCCTTGGCGCCAGACTTGATGCCGCACATAACGCGCTTCTACGCAGGCTGGAAGCTGCCGCCGAACGATCCTTTCTACGCTCTGAACAGCCGCAACTGATCCGACAGTGTTTGCGCGTTAAAAGCTATCTTGGCCGGCCTTGCGCTGGCGCCCGACGGCGCCGGCGAAATTGTTTCCGAGCTTGCTGAAGATCAACAACATAGCGCCGGACAGCGTAAAGATCGTGCAGGTCGGTTATGCGACGCTTTATTCCACGCTGCTCCAGGGCAATGCCAATGCGATCGTCGCATTCGACATCGACGGCGTGAAGGTCGCGACGAAACACCCGGCGACCGCACAGGGCGTCGCAGATACGGTCAAGGATCCCGAGGCGGCGACCAAAGCGCTGGTGGAAATCCGAACCGAGTCCGATCCTGTGATGATCCTCGGCTGACCGACAGCCATTTGTATACAAAAAGCAGCGCAGGGCACCCGATCGGCTGGATGGCAAAGCAAGATTGGGCCGCGACCGCCGAGGTCCTCAAGGCCTCGTTCGGAGCCGCCGCCGACACCGACGTCTCGAGCTCTACACCAACGATTATTTGCCGCAGCATTGATGGCTTTCGGTGCCTGCGCAGCGCGTGAATGGCCGCCGCCAAAGCCTTGCGGAGTTGTGTCAATCGAATTAAGTCGGAGTTCGTAGGGGGCATCGAGCGGGTCCGGCTTGCCGCCCAGAATTCCGCGCCCCGATTTTCATCGCGACTATGCTGCGGTATGCGGTATTCTACCGTTGCGGCCGGCGCGGGTGTAGCTCAATGGTAGAGCAGAAGCCTTCCAAGCTTATGACGAGGGTTCGATTCCCTTCGCCCGCTCCAGAGCTTGCCGTCGAACAGGAATCTGTTGCGCTTGGGTAGCGCGGGCCCGCCTGACAAGCGGGCGAACGCTTTAGCTCGCTTCACCCAGCTGCCGCCAAGCCAATGGCGCAGTGGGCGGACCCCGGATGAGATCGAGAGCACTTTCGCGACCGTTCGGCATCGAACGGTCCGATCAAGGGGTTGGCCTCTCTCAAAAACAAGCCCGCCCCCCCATGATCTTCAAGCTCGCACAAGCCGCCGAGAAAAGTCGGAATTGTCTACACAGCACGGACCAGTTGCCGAAACTCCCTCGGTGTAAAGCTCAACGACGGAATCGAGATCGTCAACTCGCAAGCTCAAGCCGCCGCCTGACTCGCTCGTCATCAAGATTCGGCGATAGCTCAGCGGCTCATCGAACGATCACAAAGCAGTCTGTTTAGCCGCTTTTAGGTTTGATTGCTCCCTCTTTAGGAACGGTTTATCCCGGACTTACTCGACTTTGCACTGATAATAAATTGTGCGTGGCTGGAACCAAATCCGTTCATCTGAATTTTTCGGATTACCAAGAGGCGGCAGCGTCGCGGCGTGGGGGTGTCCGATTTGTGACTTATAATGGGGGTGGATGATGATCTCCAACGACGTGCGACGAACGACTTAGTCGGAGGCTGTGAGGCCGCGCGACTAAGCGCGTAATTGGGAGATCGAGGAGAACTGCGAATGGCCGCCATCTTCCGGCCGAGCGCAAACTTGGCGGCGATGCTGGCGCTCGCAGTCATCGCGGCGCTGCTCGTGATTGGTGTCGGCTTATGGTGGGAGTGGCCGCGCGTCGATTGGTCGCGCCACGTCCGCTGGCACGTCGAACAACCAGTCCCATTCAGTCACCAACATCATGTGGCGGGTCTCGGGATCGATTGCCGGTTCTGCCACACCTCGGTGGAAGTGTCGTGGAACGCCGGTCTGCCGCCGACCTACACCTGCATGACCTGCCATTCCCAGATTTGGACGAATGCGGAATTGCTGGCGCCGGTGCGGCAGAGTTTGGCGGATGACAAGCCGATCGTCTGGAACCGGATCACTGATCTGCCGGATTACGTTTTTTTCAATCACAGCATTCATATCGCCAAAGGCGTCGGTTGCTCGAGTTGTCACGGAGAGGTGGACCGCATGCCGCTTACCTATAAGGCCAAAACCCTCACCATGGCGTTCTGTCTGGATTGCCATCGCGATCCCGGCCCGCAACTGCGGCCGAAAGATCAAATCTACAACACGCAATGGCAGCGGACCGCCGATACGCCGCCGCCGGCGGCGCTGATGGCGCAATATCATGTCGGCGGCCGCACGCTCACGGACTGTTCGATATGTCATCGGTGAGCCGACAATGGCGCAGCCTGGAGCAATTGGCGGATGATCCGTCGTTTGTTGCGCGCGTGGTGCAAGAATTTCCGTCGCTGGCGGACGCGCTCGCGGTGCCGTCCGACCGCCGCCGCGTGCTCAAGCTGATGGCCGCCGCCGTCGCGATGGGCGGCCTTGGCGGCTGCGATGTCGGGGACAGAGCGGGCACCTCACGCCCGCGGTGCGGGTGCCGCCCAATATCATCCCGGGGCTGCCGAACTTCTACAGCACCGCCAACGTGGTGAATGGCTATGCCGCCGGCATTATCGTCAAGCATCAGATGGGCCGGCCGATCAAGGTGGAGGGCAATCCGCAACATCCGGCAAGCCTCGGCGCTACCGACGTGTTTGCCCAGGCCCAGGTGCTGGACTTCTATGATCCGGATCGAGGCGCCGCGATAACCGCTCATAGCCTTCCGGCTGATCGGCAACTCCTGCGGACCGCGTTGCTGACGCAGCGGACGAAAATCGCAGCGAGACCACGGCGCCGGATTCCGTATCCTGACCGGCACCGTCACTTCGCCGACACTCGCCAATCAGCTCGATGCGCTGCTCGCGCTCTATCCGGCGGCGCGCTGGCACCACTGGGAGCCGGTTTCCCGCGACAACGTCTGGCAAGGAGCCGCTCTCGCCTACGGGACGCCGGTCGAGTGCGTGCCGAACCTGACGGCCGCCGACGTGATCTTCGCCATCGACAGCGACCTATTGAGTTCGGCGCCTGGACATTTGCGCTTTGCTCGCGACTTTGCCTCGCGCCGCAATCCGAGCCGCACCCAAAAAATGAGCCGGCTTTATGCGGTTGAGCCGACGCCCACGCTGATCGGGTCGGTGGCGGACCATCGATTTATCGCCGGGCCGAAGGAATTGCATCAAGCCGTCATGGCGCTGGCGGCGGCCATCCTGCAGAGCGCTTCGGATTCGGCGGCGCCGGACTGGGTCGGCAAGGTCGCGAAGGATCTGAGCGCAAATCATGGACGCGCGCTGGTGCATATCGGCCCGGATCAGCCGGCAGAGATGCACGCGCTCGTGCACGCGATCAACGAAAAGCTCGGTGCGCGCGGCGGCGACGCTCGATCTCATCGAGCCCGTGGCGCATAGACCCGTCGGTGAGGGCGCAGCGTTGAGCGATCTTGTCTCCGACATGCAGGCCGGAAAGGTGACCAGTTTGCTGATCATCGACAGCAACCCGGTTTACGCGGCGCCCGCCACGCTCGGCTTCGCCGAGGCGCTGAAAAAGGTTGATTTCAGCTTGGCGCTGACGCTGGCGCCCAACGAGACCAGGGAGGCGGCCGTATGGGCGGTGCCCATGGCGCACGCTTGGGAATCCTGGAGCGATGCACGCGCCTATGACGGCACGGCAACCATCCTGCAGCCGCAGGCACTCCCGCTCTACGATGGCGTCGATGTTCACACGATGATGGCGTTGTTCACGGAGCCGGCTCCGCCTGCAGCGCAGGATACGGTGCAGTCGACGTGGAAAAGCCGAATGAACGGCGACTTCGCGCAGGCGTGGCACGATGCGCTGGCGACCGGCCTTGTTCCAAATACCGCCAGCCCGAAAGCCAACGTGTCATTGCGCGCGGACGCGGGAAGCCAAAAGCCGCCGGCGCCGCCCGATCACCCGCTGACGATTCTGTTCCGGCCGGACCCCGCCCTATGGGACGGACGCTATGCCAACAACGCGTGGCTGCAAGAGCTGCCGCGGCCGCTGACAAAACTGACTTGGGATAATCCGCTCCTGGTCGCTCCGGCGAAAGCCCGACAGTTGAAGCTGCGAAACGGCGACACGGTCCGCCTATCGGTAGGAAAGGCGGTTATGACCGTGCCGATCTGGATCGTGCCGGGCCAGGCGCCGGATTGCGTCGTTGCGCTGCTGGGATTTGGCCGGCAGCACGTCGGCACGGTTGGCGAAAATGCCGGATTCGACTTTTATCCGCTCACCGGTCGTAACGATCCGCCGTCGCTTGAAAAGGCAGCCGGCGCCGTGGATTTGGCCTCAACCGACCATCACAACCTGATTTTCGACCTGGCTGGCGACATTGTGAGACACGGCTCACTCTCGCGATACGCCAAGGACCCACGCTTTCTCGCCGGGGGCGAACAGGAGCCGCATCTTTATCGCTGGAAGCCCGAGGGGCCGGCGGCTTGGGCAATGAGCATCGATTTGAACGCGTGCATCGGTTGCAACGCGTGTGTCGTCGCCTGCCAATCCGAGAACAACATTCCCGTCGTTGGGAAACAACAGGTGATCCACCAGCGTGAAATGCAATGGTTGCGCATCGATCGCTATTATGAAGGCAATCCAGAGGCGCCCGGAGCTACTTCCAGCCCATGCTGTGCATGCAGTGCGAACAGGCGCCTTGTGAGGTCGTTTGTCCCGTGGGTGCAACGGTTCACGATTCCGAGGGGCTGAACGTAATGGTGTATAACCGCTGCGTCGGTACGCGGTTCTGCTCCAATAATTGTCCTTATAAGGTCCGCCGCTTCAATTACTTTGCGTTTGCCCAGGAGGAGCAGCGTCCGCCGCAATCGCGCAATCCCGATGTCACCGTGCGCGGACGCGGCGTGATGGAGAAGTGCACCTTTTGCTTGCAGCGCATCGCGGAGGCGCGCATCACCGCGGATCGCGACAACCGCCCCGTGGGCGAAGTCAGGACGGCCTGCCAGGCCGCATGTCCGACGCAGGCCTTTACCTTCGGCAATATGGCCGATCCGAATAGCGATGTCGTCAAGCGCAAGCAGAGCCCGCTCGACTACGCGCTGCTGGCAGACCAGAACACGCATCCGCGCGTGACCTATGAGGCGCGCATCCGCAATCCCAATCCCGACCTCGAGGGCGGCAGCGGATGACCGATATCATATCGTTGCGCACGTTTCATTCAGAAAGTCCCGGCGCTGACTCGCGCCCGCCGCTGCTGAGTGACCCGGTGGTTTTGCCCGGCGCCACCAACGAGTTCGATGACCGACCACATCTGCGCGATCGCGCTGCGCGAGCGAGCCTATCTGTGGTGGTGGATGGCGTTCATCCCCGCTTCTCTCCTCAGCGGCGTCCTGGTGGTCGCGATTGTCTGGCTGTTCTACGCGGGCATCGGCATCTGGGGCGTCGATTGGCCGGTAGCGTGGGGTTTTGCACTCATCAGCTACGTTTGGTGGATCGCCATCGCATCCGGCGGAACGTTCGTCTCCGCGCTGTTCTATCTGGTGAAGGTGGAGTGGCGAACCTCGACGAACCGCATCGCCGAAACCATGACCCTGTTCGCGGCAGCGTGCGCGGGGATTTATCCCATTCTGCATCTCGGCCGCCCCTGGTTGTTCTATTGGCTGTTTCCCTATCCCGACACGATGGATCTGTGGCCGCAATTCCGCAGCCCGTTGCTGTGGGACTTCTTCGCCCTCCTGACTTACGTCGTCGCCTCCATCCTGTTCTGGTATCTCGGCTTGGTTCCCGATCTGGCGACAGTGCGTGATCGCGCCACGACGCGCAAAAAGCAGATTTTGTATGGCGTCATGGCGCTGGGCTTCCGCGGCTCGGACGCTCAGTGGCGACATTATCACGCGACATATGGCGTACTCGCCGCGATCATGGCGCCGCTCGTCGTCTCCGTGCACAGCGTCGTTGGGCTGGATTTCGCGGGAGCCGCTACCACCGGATGGCATTCGACGCAGTTCCCGCCGTTTTTTGTGTTTGGCGCGTTGTTGTCGGGCTTCGCGATGGTGTTGCTGTTGATCGCGCCGATGCGCCGGCTGCTGAACCTGCAGGATTTCATCACCGGGCGACATTTCGATGTGCTCTGCCGGCTGATGTTGGTGAGCAGCCTGTGTCTGGGTTACGCCTACATGATGGATGCCTTCACCACTTTCTACGGCCCCGACCAAGCCGACAAAACGCTGTTCATCGACAAGGTCAGCGGGTCCTTATGTGCCGTCTATTGGGCGACCATCCTGTTCAACATCACGCTGCCGCAGCTCATGTGGTTTCGCCGGCTGCGTGTAAACCAACCTGTGGTCATGCTCATCAGTGCCGGCGTGATCGTCGGCATGTGGTGCGAACGCTACACGATCGTCGTCATGAGTCTGCGCCGCACCCATCTGCCGTCGGCTTGGGGTAACTTCCATGGCACGATTTGGGACTGGGCAACGCTGATCGGTACCTGCGGCTTGTTCCTGACCGGAATTCTGCTGGCGGTTCGGTTCATGCCGGTGATCTCGATGTTCGAGATGCGAGCGCTGATCCAACGGCGGCGCGGAGGGGAGCGGGCGTGAGCAGCGGCCTTGTCGCATCCTTCGCAACAGAAGCCGCGCTACGCGATGCGCTGCAGCGGCTGCGCGCCGAACACGTCGAAGGCCTGCGGACATACACGCCGAAAGCACTCGAGGGTGAACCGGCGAATTCACCGCTGCCGCTTGTCATCTTTATTGCGGGAATGATTGGCGCCGCCGCCGCTTTTGCAATGCAGGCGTATGCGGACGTCATCAGTTATCCCCTCGACATCGGCGGCCGCCCGAAATTTTCCTGGCCATCCTTTGCGCCGAGTGCCTTTGAGATCGGCGTCATGTTTGCTCTCATCGCCGGCGTGTTTGGCTATTTCATCATCAACCGCATGCCGCGGCTCTACGAGCCTGTCGACGAATGCGACTGCATGCGACAGGCGATGCGCGACCGATGGATTGTCGCCATTCACTCCGACGATCGCAATGCGCTCGCGAACGCGCGCTCAATTCTGGATCGCCTTCACCCCGCGGCGATCGAGGAGGTGCCGGAATGAGGCACGCGATACTGCTTGTTGGCCTTGTGCTGCTTGGAGCCTGCGATGATATGGCGACGCAGCCAAGGCAGAAGGGCTATTCGCCGGATGTTGGACCGGCGCAGGAGCCCGCCGGAGCGGTCGAATTCCTCGACAAAACTGTGCCGGCGCCGCCGGTGACCCTCGCACTCCTGGAACGCGGTCAGGAGCGATTCCGGATCTACTGCACGCCCTGCCATTCCGAGCTCGGCGACGGGCAAGGCATGATCGTACAGCGCGGCTTTCCGCCACCGCCCTCCTACCATACCGACCGCCTCCGCCAGGCGCCGGTGCAGCATTTCTACGACGTCATCACCAATGGCTACGGCGCGATGTATTCGTTTGCCGAGCGTGTGCAGCCGGCGGATCGGTGGGCGATCGCGGCTTACATCCGTGCCCTGCAGCTCAGCCAGAACGCAACCGTCGCGGATGTGCCACCGGACCAGAAAGGAGCGCTGCAATGACCCGGCGTCGTGCGGAGCTTCTGGCATGGACCGTGGGTGGCGTCGGCCTCTTCGCCACGGTTGTCGGCTGGGTCGTCGCACCGTCAGCCTTCCCTCATGCGTGGCTCGCCGCCGTGACGGTTTGGATGGGCTGGCCGCTCGGCTGCATGGGACTACTTCTGATCCATGCATTGACCGGCGGACGATGGGGTGAGGCGATACGGCCGCAGCTTGTTGCCGGCATGGTAACGTTGCCGCTATTGCTTCCGGCTTTGATCCCGTTGATGACAATGCTGGCCGCGCTCTATCCATGGGCGCGGGCGGATGCGGCATTGCATTTGGACAATCGCGTTTATCTCAACCTGCCGTTCTTCGCCGGCCGCATTATCGTCTGCCTGGTCGTCTGGTTCGGGCTCGCCGAATTGATTCTGCGAGCACTGCGACGGCCGGCACCCGAAGCGGCGCTGGCGCGATTGGCGCCGCCCGGACTGATCCTGCTGGCGATCACCGTTACCTATGCGACAATCGATATGACGATGTCGCTCGATCCGCGCTTCGTCTCCAGCGTGTATGGTCTGATCGAAATTTCCGAGATGGGCCTGTTGGCGCTGTCGGTGTCGGTGTTCGCCGCTGCCGTCGGATTGCCGCCGGACGAAGGCACTAGGCAAAGCCTGGGGCGGCTGCTGTTGGGACTCCTGGTATTGTGGGCCTACCTCGACTTCATGCAGGTCTTGATCGTCTGGCAATCGGACTTGGCAGCGGAGGCCCCCTGGTACATCGCCCGCTCGACCGGCGGATGGGGCATCGTCGCGGCAGTGGTTGCGGCGGGCCATTTCGTGCTGCCCTTCTTCGCCCTGATCTGGCCGCAGGTGCAGCGCTCGCGGCGCGGGATCGCCGTCGTGGCCGTGCTGCTGGTGCTGAGCGCGATCGTCCATGGCTGGTGGCTGGTGGTGCCGGCGTCCGCACGCGGCTTCGGTCTGCTCGATGTGCTGGCCATGTTTGGCCTGCTTGGTGTTGCTGCGGCGTGCGCATTGCGAGCGCCGCTGCTGCCGATGATGCCGGATGTGGTGCGCTCCCATGCCTGAAAAGCTGCTTGCACCGGCGCGACATGAGACGAGCGACGTCGGCCCGGCGTTTATCTGGATCGGCGTCCCGTTAATTGTCGTCACGGTGCTCGCTCTGGCGTTGCTGGTACTTTGGCTCTACCCGAAGGCCATGAACGATCAGGGCAGGAGCCTGGCGTTGCCGAAATTCCCGAATCCACAATTACAGCCGAGTCCCCGCGAGAGCATGGCGCGATTCTATGCCGAGGAAATGCAACGGCTGAACGGCACCGGCTGGATCGACAAGGCCAAAGGGACGGTGCACATCCCGATCGAAACCGCGATGCGCAAGATTGCCGAGGAGGGCATTCCGGGTTGGCCGGCCCCGCAGGAGAAACGGCCATGAAGCTCGGCGTTGCGGCCCTGCTGGCTGTGTCGGCGCTGGTTTTGACGGCAGCAGCTCCGCCACCCGATCTTGGCGACTTCGCCTACCGGCAACGGCTCGGCAATCAGCTACCCCTCGACACTGTATTCCGCGACGACACCGGCCGCAGTGCACGGCTGCGCGATCTTCTCGGCGGCAAGCCGGCGGTTTTGGCGCTGGTGTATTTCCATTGTCCGAACCTGTGCGGCATCGTGCGCACCGACCTGTTCGATGCGCTCGCCAGAACCGGCATGACGGCCGGCCGGGACTATACGCTGATCGCCTTGAGCATCGATCCGTCGGAAACGGTGGCTGATGCAAAGCAGGCGAAGTCGGAGGATCTGGCGCGCTACCCGCTGCCGGGCGAGCAACAGGCTGTGCATTTCCTAACCGGCTCGGCCAGCAGCGTTCAGTCTGTTGCCGATGCCATCGGGTTCCGCGACCGCTTCGACCCGGACCTCAAGCAGTTCCTGCATCCCACCGGAATTGTTTTCGCGACGGCGAGCGGCGTCGTCTCGAGCTATCTGCTTGGCGTCGGATACGAACCTGGCGACGTACGGCTGGGCGTGACGCGAGCCAATCTGGGCAGCATCGCGAGCGCGGCATTGCCGGTCCTGTTGCTCTGCTTCCACTACGATCCGCAGACCGGCCGCTACACGCTCGCAATTATGAAACTGCTGCGCCTGGCCGGGCTGATCACCACCGTGACCATAGCCGGTACGCTGTTCCTCGCTTTCCGTCGCGAGAGGAGGCGGGCATGAGGCTCTGGCTCACGCAGGCGACGACCAGTGCGCCCGAGGTGGATTATCTCATCCTCGCGCTGCTGCTGATCTCTTGCGCCGTGCTCGCTCTCGTCTTCGGTTTGATGCTGCTTTATATGATCAAGTATCGCGCCGGCAGCGGCCTTGATCGTGGCGCACTGGTCGAAAAGACCTGGCGTCTCGAAACGAGTTGGACCATAGCGACGCTGGTGGCGTTTTTCGGACTTTTCATTTGGGGCGCAGATCTCTACTTGCGGCTGTTCCAGCCGCCGCCCGACGCGATGAAGATCTATGTCGTCGGCAAGCAGTGGATGTGGAAGATCGAGCATCCCGGGGGCCAGAGTGAGATCAACGCGCTGCATCTGCCGATCGGACGCCCGATCGCGCTGGTGATGACGTCGGAGGACGTGATCCACGACTTCTCCGTTCCGGCATTCCGGATCAAGCACGACGTGTTGCCGGGCCGTTACGAGACACTGTGGTTCCAGGCCAATACGCCCGGCACTTATCATTTGTTCTGCACGCAACTCTGCGGCACCGGACACTCCCAGATGACCGGCGAGATCGTGGCAATGAGCGCGCCCGAGTTTCAGAAATGGCTTGAACAGCAAGGCGCCAGCGAAACACTGGCGGTGGCAGGGAAGACCTTGTTCATGCGCAACGGCTGCAGTGGCTGTCACGGCGGCAACGGCGTCGGTGGCAATCAAGCCGGAAGCACGGTGCGCGCCCCGCCGCTCGCCGGGCTTTACGGCAGTGCCGTGACCCTGGCAGACGGCACCGTGATCACCGCGGATGACCGCTACATCCGCGACTGCATCCTTATCCCCGCTACCCAACGCGTGGCCGGCTATCCGCCCGTCATGCCGAGTTTCGCCGGTCAGATCAGCGAGGACGATCTCCTCAAAATCATCGCCTACATCAAGTCCATGGCGACGGAGAAGCCGTCATGAGCGCGACGACGATCGAGACTTCGGAATACGCAAGCTCATATCTGACCGACGGCTTCACGCTGCGCAGCTGGTTGCTGACGACCGATCATAAGCGGATTGCGCTGCTCTATTTGGGCAGCATCACCTTCTTCTTCTTCATTGGCGGCGCGGCGGCGGCGCTCATCCGCTACAATCTGCTCGTGCCTGAGGGCATGATTGCTTCGGCCGAAACCTACAACAGGCTCTTCACCATGCACGGCGTGGTGATGGTGTGGTTCTTTCTCATTCCCGCCGTGCCGGTGACACTGGGTAATTTTGTCGTGCCGCTGATGCTGGGCGCGCGCGATCTGGCGTTCCCAAAGCTCAATCTCATAAGCTGGTATCTATTTATCATCGCCGGCGCGATCGTAGTTTACAGTTTGTTCGTAGGAGGCGTCGATACGGGATGGACTTTCTACACTCCACTTGCTTCGGAATATTCCAAAGGACACGTGGTGGCGACGGTCGTCGCCATCTTCATCGCAGGATTTTCTTCCATTGCGACTGGGTTGAACTTCATCGTCACGATCCATCGCCTGCGAGCCCCAGGGATGACTTGGTACAAGATGCCGGTGTTCCTGTGGTCGCTCTATGCCACCAGCGTCATCTTGGTACTGGCGACGCCGGTGTTGGCAATGACGCTGATCCTCCTTGCGTTCGAACGCATCTTTCACGTCGGCGTGTTCGATCCGGCGCTCGGAGGAGATCCGCTGCTGTTTCAGCACCTGTTCTGGTTCTATTCCCACCCTGCCGTCTACGTCATGATCCTTCCCGGTTTCGGCGTCGTCAGCGAGATCATTCCTGCTTTCTCGCGAAAGCGGATTTTTGGTTACTACTTCATCGTGTGGTGCAGTATCTCGATAGCGGTGATCAGCTTCCTGGTCTGGGGCCACCACATGTTCGTGGCCGGCACGTCGATCTATTCAGCGATGGTGTTTTCCATTCTGAGCTACATGGTCGCGGTGCCGTCCGCGATCAAAGTGTTCAACTGGATTGGCACCATGCACAAGGGCTACATCCATTTTGACGCCCCGATGCTGTATGCTCTCGGCTTCATCGGCCTTTTCACCATTGGCGGCCTGACCGGCCTGTTCCTTGCCGCGCTCGGTGCCGACGTGCACCTCACGCAAACCTACTTCGTCGTCGCGCATTTCCATTACGTCATGGTCGGCGGAATGGTATCCGCCTTCTTCGCCGGACTGCATTACTGGTGGCCGAAGATTACCGGCCGGATGTATCCGGAGATGTGGGGCCGCCTTGGCGCGCTGATCATCTTCATCGGCTTCAATCTGACCTTCTTTCCGCAATTCATCCTGGGCTATCTCGGAATGCCCCGGCGCTATCATTCCTACCCGCCGGAGTTCGAGGTGCTTAACGTGCTCTCCTCCGCGGGCGCCACGATCCTCGCGGCAGCCTATCTGCTGCCGCTGGCTTATCTGACGTGGTCGCTTTTGTATGGGGAGCGTGCACCCGCCAATCCTTGGGGAGCGACCGGATTGGAATGGCGGACGCAGTCGCCGCCGCTCACAGAGAACTTCGACGAGACCCCGACCGTTACCGAGCCGCCCTATAACTATCCGCCAACCGAGGTCGTCCAGCACCGTGTCTGAAACCAGCCTGCCGCATGGGTTCCAATATTCCAGCGCCGGCCACCAGGCCGGAACCGCGATCTCCGGCATGTGGCTGTTCCTCGCGACCGAGGTGCTGTTTTTTGGCGCGATTTTCCTGAGCTGGATCTACTGCCGCCACTGGAACCCGGCGGGTTTCGATGCTGGCGCGCAAAAAACTCAGCTCGCCATCGGTACCATCAATACCGTGATCCTGTTGACCAGCAGTCTGGTCTATAGCGCGGGTCTCGCCTTCATCGAGGCGGGGAACCGCCGCCGGCTGATCCAGTGCTGCGCCATAACGTGGGCGCTCGGTTTCTCGTTTCTGATCCTCAAATTCGGGCTTGAGTACTATAAGGACTTCGCCGCTAACTTGTTCCCGGGGCCGGGCTTTGCCATCGACGGCGCGCTCGGCGGCGGAGCACGGCTCTTTTACGTATTCTATTTCGTGAGCACAGCGCTCCACGGCATTCACATGATTGGCGGACTCGTCCTGGTCGGATGGATCATTCTGCGCGCGCGGCGGAACGAGTTTTCGCCTTGGTACTACACGCCGGTGGCCGTGGTCGGTCTCTATTGGAGTTTCGTCGACGTGGTGTGGATCGTGCTCTATGCGCTCATCTATCTCGTGGGGCGTGGATCGTGACGAAGCATTTTCGCAACTTGCTGGTGACCTGGATTGTGCTGCTGGTTCTCCTGGGGGCGGAATTCGGCGCGAGCTTCCTGCCGCTTGCGCGATCGGTTAGACCGCTGATTCTGATTCCAGTCGTGCTTATGGTGGCAGCCGTCGCAACAATGTTCATGCAAGTCGGGCGGGGACCCACCATCGTGCGTCTTTTCGCCGTAGCGGCCTTGGTCTGGCTGAGCGTTTTGCTCGGTTTGGGCAGTTTGGACCCGATGACGCGAATCGAACATCTCGTGCAAGCCGCAAACCCGAAGTGACAATCTTCCGGCAGGCGACATACTGGACAAGAAATCTCGCTCTGATGACGACGGCAACGACCAATGCTTCCTCGCTTGTTGAGCCGTTCGGTCACACGGGAGATGGACACTTAGCTTTGCTCTATACCTTGCAAAATGAGCGCCTCTGCGTCCGAGTTACAGACTTTGGAGGCCGCATTGTATCGATCGAGGCACCGGACAGGGCCGGCCGGCGGAATCATATTCTACTGGGGTTCGACAGCGTCGCTGACTACGGCAATGCCGGAGGAGCCTTCGGTGCGCTGCTTGGCCGCAATGCCAACCGTATTGCGGGCGGCTGTTTCACATTGGACGGGCGCATCTACAAACTATCGAAGAATGAAGGTGACTCGACGCTGCAAGGCGGCAAGGTCGGATTCGACAAGGTGTTCTGGCGCGTCGACGGATTTGACGCGTCAAAGCTCATCCTCAAACATATTAGCCCGGATGGCGATCAGGGTTTCCCAGGGGAGCTCACGGTTCATGCCACTTATTATTTGGAGAGCCACTGTCTGTCGCTTACGCTAGAGGCTACGACCACGAAAGCTACGCCTGTTAGTCTCAGCGCCCATCCCTACTTCAACCTTGCCGGCCTTCCGGCAGGCGATGTACTCGACCACGAGATCACGATTGAGGCAGATCAATTCCTTCCTACGGATGCCAAACAGATACCGACCGGTGAAATCCGTGAAGTTCATGAAACGGCGTTCGATTTCCGCAAACCTGTGACTGTGGGGGCGCGCATTCGCCAAGCGGATCCTCAGCTTCTATTCGGAAAAGGATATGATCACTACTTTGTTCTTGGAAAAGGGCATAGCGGGATGCCGCACCTTGCCGCTCGCGCCCTACACCCGCAGAGCGGGCGCGTGCTGGAGATTTTCACGACACAGCCCGGAACGCAGTTTTACACGGGCAACAACTTGAATGGCTCTGTTGCCGGACGGGGCGGCGCCTATCGTCAGTCTGCCGGCTTTGCCTTTGAGCCCCAAGGCTTCCCCGATGCACCCAACCAAGCAAAGTTTCCGACCACCGTTTTGCGTCCCGGGGCGACCTATCGTGAAGTGATAAAATATTGCTTCACAACGGACTGATTTTGAACTCGCCTTGTGGCAGTCGAATGAGGATTATGTTCGGAACCCCCAATGGATCTTGAAATCACCGTAGGCCCGTCGCACCTCGCGTTGCATGAGGGCAACAGCGTTTTGATCACCGAGCGGGATGGCCAGATTTCTTGGCCGAGTGACAAGGGTCTCTATTTCTTCGACACCCGTTTGATCAGCAGCTGGAGCATGTATGCAAACGGCGAGGCTTGGGATCTGCTCAACGCCGGCAACATCACCCATTACGCTTCTCGGACGTTCCTCACCAATCGAGCTATTACCACTGAAGATGGCGAGGTCCCGCCACGTACCCTCGGACTCGTGCTTAGCCGGTCGATCAGTGGAGGCGTTCATGAGGATCTGGACCTCGTGAACCACGGCATGCATCCGGTGCGTTTCAATCTAGAGATATTGATCCGCAGCGATTTTGCGGATCTGTTCGAGGTGAAGTCGGGGCATATCGTGCGTCGCGGTCGGATCACCACCGAATGGTCCGACGATAAATCACAGCTGAGAACTATCTACCGTAACCAGGACTTCTGCCGCGAGGTAACCATCTTGATACGGCGGAATGGGTCGCAGCCAGTGTATGCCAATGGCCGCATCAGCTTCGAGGTCGGCCTTGTACCTGGAGCCGCCTGGCACAGTTGTCTGCTTTACGAGCTGGGCGATGGCAAGGCCCGTTTCGAGGCATCGCACCATTGCATAGCAGACAGCAAGCAGTCGAAAGTTGGCCAGAGACTCGAGGATTGGCAGCAAGCGGTTCTCAAGATCCATACCAGCAATGAGGACTTCTATCGCCTCTTTCGTCAGGCCGTCATTGATATGGCCGCGCTACGCCTGCCGATCGCGGGTACCGAGCGCTTGCAATTTGTGCCGGCCGCGGGCGTTCCCTGGTTCGTGGCCCTGTTCGGCCGCGACAGCCTGATCGCCTCGCTGCAGAACGCGCTTGTCTATCCGGGCTTCGCCTGCGGGACCCTCGATGTGTTGGGATCGCTGCAAGCCACCGAACGGGACGATTACCGGGATGCAGAGCCGGGAAAAATCATGCACGAGTTGCGCCTTGGCGAACTGGCGCATTTCAAACTGGTGCCGCACACGCCATATTACGGCACCGCTGACGCGACACCGCTCTACCTCATCGTGCTTCATGTCGCTTGGGTTTGTACCGGGGATGCCGGGCTCCTCGAGCGGCATCTCAAGACCGCGGAGGCATGCCTCGAATGGATTGACAACTGCGGCGACCGCGATGGAGACGGCTTCCAGGAATACGCGACGCGCTCGCCGGTGGGTTATGAGAACCAGAGCTGGAAGGATTCTGGCGACGCCGTCGTTTATCCGGATGGATCTCTGGTGAAGGGTCCCAAGGCTCTTTGTGAACTTCAAGGTTATGTGTACGACGCTTGGATCCGCATGGCCGAGATATTCGATGAATTGGGCAAAGCCGATCGTGCGCGCGATCTCCGGGACAAGGCGGCCGCGTTATTTCGCCGTTTCAACGACGTGTTCTGGGATGAGGCCTCTGGCTTCTATGCCTATGCACTGGATGGCGAGAAAAAAAAGGTTTTGACGGTCGCGTCCAATCCCGGCCATTGTCTCTGGTCAGGAATTGTCCCTGCTGATCGTGCCCGTTGTGTCGTCAAGCGATTGATGGAGCCGGACATGTGGAGCGGCTGGGGAATCCGCACCCTGTCCGCCAATCATCCCGCCTACAATCCTTTCTCTTACCAGAACGGCGCGGTGTGGCCGCACGACAACGGCATCATCGCCATGGGATTCCGGCGTTACGGCTTTGCCGCGGAGGCTGCGCGGATCGCCCGCGACGTCAGCGAAGCGGCAAGCTATTTCATGCTGCATCAGGTGCCGGAACTCTACTCCGGTGTCCAACGTGAACCCACCAATTTTCCCGTCCAATATCGCGGCGCCAACGTACCGCAGGCTTGGGCTGCGGGCTCCGCCTTCGCATTTTTGCAGATGATCCTCGGCTTTCAGCCGGACGCCCCTCATGGCCAGCTCTATATCGACCCCCTGTTACCGGCATGGTTGCCCGATCTCACAGTGATGAATCTCCAGGTCGGGACGCAAAACCTCGATTTGCGCTTTTGGCGGGACGGCGAGAAGACCCGCTGGGAGGTGCTCAAGGGTGATCACGATGCGGTCGCCAGGCGCAGCTACGCCAGTGGAAATCATTTGCGGTCGGCCGACGATGCGGATCTCAAATACGGATCTTGATGATGAGTAGGTCATTTTACCGTCAACTTTCACATCGCGGAACGGGGTCGCATCCAATGCGTTGACGATTGGGTTAGGTCCGCAAAAATGAGTTGAGGTGACAGAACGCGGGGCTTTCCGCTTCGTCCTGCACACACCCGGCTGGTGGCCCATGGTTCTTTCGTCCACTGCCCGTGAAGCAGGTCCCATGCTGCCCGCAATCGATGATCCACACAGGCAGGCCAAGCCGGGAACTTCGGCAGCAGTGCATTCCGGCGGGGATGCCGCATCATCTCAGTCGCCGCGCATAGTGATTGTCGGCGGCGGTTTCGGTGGAATCGCGGTAGCGAAGGCGCTGCAAGGCAGCCGGGCCCGCGTGATGGTGATCGACCGCCACAATTACACGCTGTTCCAACCACTGCTGTATCAGGTTGCTACCGCGGCGATCTCGCCCGCCGACGTGGCGGTTCCAATACGGGGTTTGCTCCACAGCCCGAACACCGAGGTTTTGCTCGACGAGGTGGTTGGCGTGGACCTTGGTCGCTCTTGCGTCCGGACCATCGCCGGTCGCGAGATTGACTTCGACTTTCTGGTGCTGGCAACGGGCTCGCAATACAACTACTTCGGGCACGATGAATGGGCGCGCTTGGCTCCGGCGCCTAAGACTCTGGAAGACGCAGTGTCGATTCGCAATCGTCTGCTCCTTGCCTTCGAAGAGGCCGAGATGTGCGATGATGAGGAAGAGCGTCGATCCCTCATGACGTTTGTCGTTATCGGCGCCGGGGCTACCGGCGTCGAGATGGCGGGCGCGATTGCGGAACTGGCCAAGACGACCCTCGCTCGAGACTTCCGCCGCATAAATCCCGCCTCAGCTCACGTGCTTCTGGTCGAGGCCGGCTCCAGAGTTTTGAACGCATTCCCCGAGACGCTTGGTACTTATGCGCAGCGAGCGTTAACGAAACTTGGCGTTCAAGTCCTGCTCAACACAAAAATCGAACAGATCGATGAGGACGGCGTCGTTGCGGGCTCCCGGCGAATAGCCGCGCGAGTCGTGATTTGGGCCGCCGGCGTGAAGGCGACGCCCGTCGCCGGGTGGCTCCGGATGCAACCCGGTTCGCATGAGAGCGTCAGCGTCAACTCCGACTTCTCCATTGCTGCGCATCCAAACATCTTCGTCGTCGGCGATGCAGCGGCCGCATCCGGGAAGGACGGAAAGCCGTTGCCAGGCCTTGCGGCAGTTGCCAAACAAGAGGGCGTATACGTCGGCAAGCTCATCCGACATCGCATCGAAGAGGTCTCTGCGACGAGCGTATTCAGGTACCGGAATTATGGGACGATGGCCACCATCGGACGCTCGACTGCGATCGCCGACCTCAGAGGCGTCAAGCTCACGGGGATGCTTGCTTGGCTGTTCTGGGGCCTCGTTCACATCTATTTTCTCATCGGATTTCGTAACAGATTGTTGGTGTTCGTGAGCTGGTGTTGGGCGTGGCTCACTTACGCTCGCAGTTCGCGCCTGATCACCCGCGATGCAGAAGCCCGGTCTGCTTGGACGGCGCAGCGAATGGCGCCGGACACTGTTGAGGCCAGTGCATCCATTTCGTCGCGCGAAATATTGCCGGCGAACGCGAAACGGCAATGAGCCGACTTCGTGCGCACGCCAAGTCCATAGAATAAGGAGAGTGCCCGATGACTATTTCGTCCGGAGACCAGCAACCGGCGTCCGCCATCTGTCCGCGACCGATTCCGAAAGTCCTGGTAGGCCAAAAGGCTCTCGTGACAGGAGCCAACTCGGGCATCGGTCGTGCGGTCGCACTCGCACTGGGACAAGCCGGAGCCGACGTCATGGTGAATTACGTCGTGGGTGACGATGCAGCCGAACAGGTGGCTGGAGAGATCCGGAAATGTGGAAGCAATGCCTACGCACACAAAGCGGACGTATCGCAGGAAGATCAGGTGCAAGAGATGTTCCGCTCAATGGTGGCGCAATTCGGCACCATCGATATTCTCGTCAACAACGCGGGATTGCAGCGCGATGCGGCATTCCACGAGATGACGTTAGCGCAATGGAACACCGTGATCGGCGTCAATCTAACCGGCCAGTTTCTCTGCGCCCGCGAGGCCGTACGCGAATTCCTACGACGCGGCATCGTGGACTCCGTGTCGTGCGCCGCTGGCAAGATCATTTGCATGAGTTCAGTACACCAGGAAATTCCTTGGGGTGGTCACGCAAATTACGCCGCTTCCAAAGGAGGCATCATGATGTTGATGGAAAGCCTCGCTCAGGAAGTCGCGCCACGCCGCATTCGGGTCAACAGCATTGCCCCTGGCGCCATTCGCACTCCGATCAATACTGCGGCGTGGCAGACCAAACAAGCTTACGACGAACTCATGGTGCTCGTCCCGTACAAGCGGATCGGGGAACCGGTCGATATCGCGCGAGCAGCGGTGTGGCTGGCCTCGGATGACTCAGACTATGTCGTTGGCGCCACGCTCTTTGTCGACGGCGGGATGACGCTCTACCCCGGTTTTGCGACTGGGGGCTGATGATCGACGCGAGCCTTGCAATCATCTCTCTCTGCGCAGATGTATGATTTGATCTAAATTAATATGCCGTCACTGCGGCGCGCTGTGGTGTGCTGAGTGTTCTGATCGTTGTTCAGCCGGCTTTTGCGTCCGGCTCAGGTTGTAAGCCGTATTGACAAGAGTGATGTGGGAGAAAGCTTGCGGAAAATTCCCAACGAGCCGTTTGGCGCGAGGATCGTATTCTTCCGAGAGTAGTCCGACATCGTTCCTCAGCGTCAACAGGCGCAGGAAGAGCCGCCGCGCATCGTCACGACGCCCTAGAAGCACGAGATTGTCCGCTAGCCAGAAGCTGCAAGCAAGGAAGGCGCCCTCACTCCCGGTGAGTCCATCGCCGCTAGCGCCGGGATCATACCGAAGTACAAAACCGTCGACCATGAGGTGACGTTCAATAGCCTCGACCGTGCTGCGTACCCGAGGATCACTTGGAGGCAGAAACCCGACAAGTGGAATGAGCAGAACGCTGGCATCGAGTGCCGTCGAGCCGTAGCTCTGTACGAAGGCGCCGATGGCCGAGTTGAACCCTTCTCGGCAGACTTCGTCGTGAATTCTTCATGCGTATGGCTCGCCATTTGTCCACCGGCCCCTGGAGTGCGAACTGTTCAACGCTCTTGATCGCGCGGTCAAAAGCCACCCAGGCCATGACCTTGGAATACGTGAACTGTTTCGGGCCACCCCGCACTTCCCAAATGCCCTGGTCCGGCTTGGCCCAAATCGTCTCCAGATGTTGCAAGAGTTCCTGCTGCAGCATCCAGCCCGCTTCGTTTGCGGCGAGTTTGCCTTTGCGCGCCTGATGAAGCGCATCCATGACCTCGCCGTAGATATCGAGCTGCATCTGCTGCGCCGCTGCGTTGCCGACACGCACCGGCCTTGCACCTTCATAGCCCGCAAGCCATGGGGCCTCCCACTCGGTCAAGCGACGTTCGCCGGCAAGTCCATACATGATCTGAACCTGCGACGGGTCGCCCCCGACGGCGCGAAGCAGCCACTCTCGCCAGGCCTTTGCCTCCTCGAAGTAGCCGGCGTTCATCTGAGCCATCAGTGTGAAGGTCGCATCGCGAACCCAACAGAACCGGTAATCCCAATTGCGTTGTCCGCCGAGTTGCTCCGGCAAAGAGGTTGTCGGAGCGGCAGCAATTCCGCCGGTCGGTCGATAGGTGAGTGCCTTTAGGGTGATGAGGGAGCGAAGCACCGGCTCCGACCATTCATTGACTCCTTGAAAACGACTCGACCAATCTCGCCAAAATGTTTCTGTGTCGGACAATGCCACCATCGGATCAATTTGGGCTGGAAGCTGGAGATAGGATGCTCCGTAGGTAAGGACAAAGGAGACCGAGTCGCCTTCAGACACGGTAAATTCGCCGACGGTCTTCCGCCCTTCACCGCGCAGCCGGACCGGCGTACGCAAGACAACCATATCCGGTCCCGACACGGCGCAGAACGTTCGGTCTTCCCGCCGCGTTACCCAAGGGATTGCAGACCCATAATTGAACCGGACAATCAATTCGGTCCGCATCGTGACTTTGCCGCGCTTCCCAATGACAATCCTCACCAAATTCGACGCGTTACCGCGCGGCGGCATGAATTCTATGAGCGTTACATCCCCCGCATCCGTTTCTACGTCTGTCTCGAGGATGAGCGTATTTTTCCGGTATCGACGCTTGCTGCGTCTGGTTGCCTCGCACGGCGCAACGATCCAACGCCCGTTTTCAGGGCCGCCAAGCAGTGCCGCAAAGCAAGCACCACTGTCGAAGCGCGGCCAGCACAGCCAGTCGATCGAGCCGTCGCGAGCGACCAACGCGCTGGTCTCGCCATCGCCGAATAAGGCATAATCTTCGATCTTTGATGGCATCGCAGCACTCCAACTCCCGAGCGTCGGTTAGCCTTCATCATCAATCCGCGTCGCCTCATCCGGGGACCAAACACCTAAAAGTCTGATGCGGTCAGGGGCGCTCGACGCCGCGCTGGTTAGTGTAGATCGCAAATAGCGTGTGCGACGCGCAGATGAATAGTCGCGATCGGTTACGGCCGCCGAAGGTGAGGTTCGATACCGTGAACGGCACTTTGATACTTCCAAGCTTCGTGCCGTCCGGCGCAATGCAATGCACGCCGTCGGCGGCGCTGCTCCACACGTTTCCGTCTTGGTCCAGGCGGAAGCCGTCGGCAAAGCCGGGCGTGATCTTGTGAAAAATCCGGCCCGGCGAGAGCCGCCTTCCACCGTCGAGCACATCAAAAACCCGAATATGCTGTATGGGGTCCGCCGCGAACTGGCGACCGCTCTCGGCCACGTAGAGCAGTCGTTCGTCGGGCGAAAATGCTAGGCCGTTCGGACCCTCGAAATCGTCGGCCATAACCTGCAAGCTGCCGTCCTGCGGGTCGAAACGATAGAGCATCGGCGGCAGCTCCGCCGTCTGTTTGCCGCCTTCGTAATCGGTGTTGATGCCGTAGTGCGGATCGCTGAACCAGATCGTGTCATCCGACCGGCAGATCACATCGTTGGGCGAATTCAGGAGCTTGCCCGCGTAGCGGTCGGCCAGCACGGTGACACTGCCGTCCAATTCAGTGCGGGTGATGCAGCGATGCTGGTGCGAGCAGCCGATCAGCCGGCCCTGCCGGTCGCGAGTGTGACCATTGGCGAAGCCCGATGGGCGGCGAAACACCGACATCCCGCCATCAGGGGTCCAGCGCATGATCCGGTCGTTCGGAAGGTCGCTGAACAACAGGCAATCCTGGTCAGCAAACCAAACCGGCCCTTCCAGCCAGGCGAATCCTTCGCCGAGCTTCACCAATGGCGCATTCGGCAACACATAGCCCCGAAAACGCGGGTCGAGGATCTCGAAATCGTCCATCTACTTGAAGTGGCAGGGGTTGCGGGTGGGGGAAACGTGCAACTGCACCGTCATCAGCACGGCAGGCATGTGACCGATAGTCCCCGAGCGGTGGCCTTTGCGTCCATCCGTGAGGCGGCAGCCTTGGTCCTCACCGAGCGAGAACTCCCCGGGCCCCTGTTCGATGCGCGTGCCGTCCATCGATTTAACCCACCACCGCCCGGACAGGACGACGATCCACTGCGGCGCTGGATTCTCGTGCCAGTCGCCCACCCAGCCGACTGGCTGCACGGTATAGACGACCGTCGCCTCTGACCGATCCTGTTTGTTGTTCCATTGCGGAGCAGCGCCACCAACGCCTTTCAGTTCAAACTCGGTCAGGGCGCACTGGGTTTGATGGCTCACGCCGTCGCCATCCGTCCAAAGGTGCCAGTAGGCAATCTCCGGTGGCGTTCCCGTGTTCTCGGTCATTCATTACTTCCATCGATGAGGCCGTGCATGAAGAACTTTCCTGCACGTACGCTGTTCCGCTAAGCTCCCGCGAGACTCCATCTTTCCGGGAGGACACGGGCCCATGACGCTAATCAACGACTATGCGCCGCTGCTACTCCGCATCTGCCTGATAATGCTTTTCCCGTTCAGCGGCCTCGACAAGATATTCAACTGGGATTTGGCGATGAAGCAGGCCGGCAACATCCCATTCAAACCCGCCATGCTGGTGGCCTCCATCATCGTCGAGTTCGTAACGCCGGTCTGCATCGTCGCGGGATGGCATGACCGGCTCGCCGCTTTCATCCTGGCGGGGTTCTGCGTGATAACGGCGGTGCTATTTCACCAGTTCTGGCGCTATCCGGATTTCTGGCGTTACAAGGAAGGCGAAGGACTTGAGCATTTCTGGGAATTTCTGAAAAACTTCGCCCTGGTGGGCGGCCTCGGTTTCGTCGTGCTGGCGCCAAGGACCCTGCCGGTCAGCGAGGTGGTGCAGCATCCGCTGGCCTCCACCCATGTGATCGGGCTTCATGCCGGCAGCCCGATGGCGCCGGCGCCTTGATCAACCAGGACCAAACGGTGACCGTCCGGGTCTTGTATAGCGCAGAATGAATTACCGGGTGAGGGGCGAACGGCCAGCGTAATCCAATCCGTCACCAAGTCGTTCGCAAGGGTCAATCCGGTGGACCGGCCCGAGGGTTGGTAGCCAAGCAGCTCCAGCCCCGGACTGGTAGCGGACGCCGGACGAAGGCCCGTCACTCGCACCCTCGCGCCCGGCAGTCCGTCCAGCCGAACTTGGGCAGGGCCGCGGTTCAGCGATCGGTCGCTCACCCGCAAGCCAAGTGCGCGATAGAATTCCAGGCTCGGCGACGTAGAGGCCACAGAGAGCGCGCTGTGATCGATGCCGAGGAATGGCGCAGCGGACGCGCCCTTTTGCCAGACAGCGCGGCCCTGCCCGGGCGGAAACCAAATAAGCTCTAAGGGATGGCCATCTGGATCGCGGAACTTGAATGCCCGCACGGAGCCGTTGGATGGCGGCAATAATTGCGGGCCGCCATCGCTGATAGGGTGCCATCCGGCATGCGATGACAAGTGGGCGTAAGCAACGCCCATGTCGTTCACAACGATCGCCAAATGCTGGAACCACAAATCATTGCTTCGGCTGTCACGTGGATAAGGCCGGCCTGGTCTTGTGAATCGGACCAGAGCGATGTCTTGTGCGCCCAACCGCATCACGATCTCGGCGGCACAAATATCCGCCAGGCTCAGGGCCGCCAGCATCGCCTGCTCCGAGGGTCCTCGCGCGACGACACGAAATCCCAGCGCGTCTCGATAAAACGCTTCAGAACGGTCGAGGTCCGAGACCACGCGGCTGATCCGCAGAATGCGCACTGCGTTGAACCGACGGCACGCCGGCGTATTCATGGCTAGCAAGTTAATCCCCACGGATGGCGCAACGCGGTGGGAGGAACCGTCATGCGCCCAGCCGTTCCTTGATGCGGTCGGCTACCCGAAGGGCATTGGCGATGATCGTCAGCGTCGGGTTCACCGCGCCGACCGACGGAAAAAAGCTCGCGTCCGCGATGTACAGGTTGTCCAGCTCATGCGCCTTGCAGTCGAGGTCCAGCACCGAGCTGGCCGCATCGGCCCCGAAGCGGCAGGTGCCAGCTTGATGCGCAGTACCGCCGATCGGAATGTCCTTACCTAGATAGAGGCGACGCGCGATCAGATGTGGCCACGCACCCAAGGGTGTCAGCAGTCCCTCCAGCTTTTCCCGCAGCCGCTTGGCGGCCTCCACGTTGCCTTCATGGATGTCCAGCACCACGCGGTCGCCGTCATAGCGGATCCGGTTTTCCGGCCGCGGCAGATCCTCGCTCTGTAGCCAGAAATCGATGGAATGTTCGGCCATTTTCTCGAACGGCATCTCCGGAAGCCAGGATAAAAAGCCAGACACCGCCTCGCCGCGGATCTGCTCCCCGTGCGACGTCGCACACATTTGGATCAAACCTAGCGGATACTCCCAATCCGCCGCGCCGAAGTAGAAGTCGCTCACCGCCAGCGTCTTCTGGAACACCGTATGGTTAGGCTCCTTCAGCAGCGCCATCACGATGGACATATTGTGCCGCATATAGTTGCGCCCGACCTGGTCCGAGCCATTGGCCAGTCCCTGCGAATGCGCGTCGCTGCGAGAGCGCAGCAGCAGCAGAGCGGAACTCAGCGCCCCGCAGGCGGCTACTACGATGTCGGCCGAATACTGCTCAATATGTTTGTCGCGGAGCACATGCACGCGGCTAACGCTGCGGCCGGCGGCGTCTGTCTCTAAAAGGGTAACGTAGGCGTTCGTCAGCAGCGTGAAGTTGGGATACGCTGCCCGCGCCGGATCCACACAAATCACTTGGGCATCGGCCTTGGCGTTAATCGCGCAGGGAAAGCCATCGAAGGCGTCGCAACGGATGCAGGGACTGTATGTGGTGGCGCTGCCATCCGGATTTTGATCCAGCTTGATGCCGAGCGGAAGATGGAACGGGTGCAGCGCCTCTCGTTGGAGGATATCATTCAGGCCTTGGATGCGCGGCTCGTGCTTGACGGGCGGATAGGCGTATGGCGCGCTGGACCAGGGTTCGGTGGGATCTTCTCCGCGTTGGCCGTGCACGTGGTACAGCGCCTCGGCCTGCGTGTAGTAAGGCTCAAACACGTCGTAGCCCAGCGGCCATGCCGGAGAAATCCCGTCCTTGTGCCGCAGTTCGCCGAAGTCGCGTTCACGAAGACGAAATAGCGCGGCGCCATATACTTTGGAGTTGCCGCCCACGAAATAGTGTAGCCCGGGATGAAACGCACTTCCATCGCGGCCGTACCAAATCTCCTTCGCCTGATAGGTGGCATCGACGAAGACGGATTTGGAATCCCAGTTGCTCCGCGAGCGCGGCAGATAGTCGCCGCGTTCCAGCATCAGGATGCGCTTGCCGGTGCCGGCTAAGCGGTGCGCAAGAGAGGCGCCGCCCGGCCCGCTGCCGATAACGATCACGTCATAGTGGTCACGCGTCGCCGCCATGGGGTCTATAGCTCCCCGCGTCTGGCTAACGCCCGGATTCGATCCGCCGTCCGCATCGCGATGCTGGTGATCGTCAGCGATGGGTTTACGCCTCCGGTCGTTGGAAAGATCGAGCCGTCGCAAATCCACAGATTGGGAATGTCCCAGCTGCGGCAATCAGAGCTAACCACGCTCGTTGCCGGGTCGTCGCCCATGCGTGCCGTGCCGGCCAGGTGGTTGGTGTCGTCCCCCTGCCGGAAGATATCTGTTGCGCCCACCGCCTCCAGGCTCATCTGCATCTGGCCGAGAGCATGCTGGATCAGCGCCTTGTCATTGTCGCCCCAGCTATAAGTGACGCGGGCGACGCGCAGCCCGTAGCGGTCTTTCTCATTGGCCAGCGTCACCCGATTGCGCTCGTCCGGCAGCATCTCACCCACCATCTTCAGCCCGACCTGGTGATTGTATTTCTCCATCTCGTCGCGCAGCGCCTGGCCCCACAGGCCACGCGAGCTGGTCTGCACCGTCACCCATTCCACCGGCAGCGGTCCCTGCGCCATCCAGCAATATCCGCCCGCGAAATCCTTGCGGTCGTCATAATTCCAGTGCTCGGTGATGGCGAGCGAAGGCGGTCCTTTGTTCCAGCGCACCTCCTCGTTCATCACGCCGAACACGGCTTGGTTGGATTGCGTCATCAGGTTCTTGCCGACGAGGCCGGAGTTGTTGGCCAACCCATTCGGGTGTTTGTCGGTGGCAGATGCCAGCAGTAACCGCGGCGTCTCGATCGCATAACCGGCGACGACAACGTTACGCGCCTTCTGGAAGCGCCAGCGCCCCTCGCGGTGATAGTGCACGCCCGTCGCGCGGCCATCCGTCCCCATCTCGATGCGGCCGACCATCGCCAGGTCGCGGATCTCCGCCCCGGCCCGCAATGCCCGTGGGATAAAGGTCACCAACTGGCTCTGCTTGGCGTTGGTGGAGCAGCCGAAGCGGCAGAATCCGCGATAGACGCAGGGTGGCGATTTTCCATGCGGTGCGGACACGGTGGCAAGCGGTGTCGGGGTCCATTTCAGGCCCATCGCTTCGGCGCCGCGGGCAAGCAGCACCGCCGCGCCGTTCAGCTCGTGCGCGCGATAAGGGTAGCGCGGTCGCTTCGGGCCCCAGGGATAACTCAGCGGTCCGGAAATGCTGAGCGCCTTTTCCGCTTTGGTGTAGTAGTCCCACATCTCCCGCCAATCGAGCGGCCAGTCGGCGCCGTAGCCGAGGGCGCTGCGCGACTTGAACCATTCTGGCCGAAAGCGCAGCGATACCATGGCGAAGTGGACCGTGCTGCCGCCCACCGCCTTGCCGCTGTTCTTTCCCCCCATGGTGATCGGGTTGGCTCCGTCCACGACGCGCTCATCGGTCCAGTAGAGTTTTTCCTGCTCCCGTTCGTCGGAGGCAAAATCTTCGAGTGGCCGGAAATACGGACCGGCGTCGAAACCCACCACCGAGAAGCCGCCTTCCGCAAGGCCGGCGCATAGCGGTCCGCCGCCGGCGCCGGTCCCAACGATGACGAAATCCACCGCCTCGTTCTCGCTGTATTGGCGCATCGGCACCCAGCCGCCGCGCTTGAATACGTCGGGGGCGCGGCCGTTGGCGGCGCGCGGAGCAGCGAACGGATCAGCCGACACGGTGGTTCTTCCGCCGCGCATTTGCCTCCTCGCCGGGCGTGGCTTCGGCGGCCTCCCACGGGTCGCGCCGGTCCAAGCCCATCCGCACATAGCCGCGGGGACTGGCCGGACCTCCGAAGCCGATTTCGTTCCAGGCGACGGGATGGGCGTAATAGGCATGGGCGATGTCGGGAATAACCCGATGCTCAAAAAACAATTTGCACGGCATGCCGCCCCATGCCTTGCCGCTCAAGTCGCCGTGCTGCATGCGGCGCAGCAGTTCGTCCTGCTGTTCGGCGCGCAAGGCATGGAACGGGCCGCCGTGCGTCTCCTGCGCGGCCTGGTCCAGCGCAGCCAACCCGCGCTGCCAAGCCTCGCCTTGCGGTGGCAACTGCGCATAGCGGTAACCGTCGAGCATGCCGTCGGCCAACTTCTGGTCGACATAGGCGGGCAACGGAACGGGCGGACGATCCTTCGGCTGCGGCATGATCCGGTCACATACCGCGTTGAGCGTTCGCCACTCCGTTGCCGAGAAGAAGCGCGGCTCGCGCGGTACCGCCAACCGGCGGTCGATCACCTGCCGCGTCACTTCGTTCCAGGATTGCGTCCAGCGCTTGGCCAGTACGTCATAACCTGGATAGCGATCAGTCATCGGGGTGATGCTCCATCAGGCCAAGTGCGGCGGGGCGGCCAGTGCCGGCCCGGTGAAACTGGCGGCGCATTTTCGCGTCGACATCAGCTAAGCCCGCGATTGGTAGACGGCGTGCCATGGGCTTCAATAAACTCGGGACATAATGCTGATGGCTCGATCGTGGTGGCTTGCACTTAGCCTTTGCTGCGCCGTTCCGCCCAATGCATCAGCTTTTTCCGCCCGGCCACACGCTGGCCAGAACTTGCTTGGCGCTTTCCTTCAACACGCTGCCTAATTCCGGCTCGGTGGTCATCATAGTCATGAAATTTTTCGCTTCCTCGAGCGTGATGTGCGGCGGCAACGGAGGCACGTTCGGGTCCGTGTAGCATTCCAGGATCACTGGGCGATCGGCTGCCAGCGCCTCATCCCATGCCGAACCCAGCTTCTCCGGGTCATTGACGAAGATGCCCTTCAGGCCCAGCAGTTCGGCGTATTTATGGTAAGGGAAGTCGGGGATACTCTGCGTCGACTCCGTTTTGCCAACGCCGAGCTGGATGCGTTCTTCCCACGTCACCTGGTTGAGGTCGCGGTTGTTGAGCACCATGACGATCAGCCGCGGGTCGGACCACTCCCTCCAGTATTTCGAGATCGTGATCATCACGTTCAGGCCGTTCATCTGCATGGCGCCGTCGCCGATGAAGGCGATGACGACGCGATCCGGGAACGCCATCTTCGCTGCCATGGCGTAGGGCGTGGCCGCGCCGAGCGACGCCAAGCTCCCAGAGAGCGATCCCATCATGCCGCGGCGCATCCGGATGTCGCGAGCGTACCAATTCGCCACCGAGCCGGAATCGCCCGTCATGATGCAATTCTCCGGCAGCCGCTTCGACAATTCCCAGAACACGCGCTGCGGGTTGATGGGATCGGCAGACATCATCGCCCGCTCCTCGAGCGTCTTCCACCACTCGACCATGCCGCTCTCGATGCTGCGCCGCCATTTGCTCTCGGTCTTCTGCTTCAGTAGCGGCAGCAATGCGCGCAAGGTGACGGCGCTGTCGCCTACCATGCTGACTTCCATCGGGTAACGCAGACTGAGCATGGTGCCGTCGATATCGATCTGCACGCCGCGCGCGTCGCCAGGCTTGGGCAGGAACTCGCTGTAGGGGAAGGCGGATCCGACCATGAGGAAAGTATCGCAACCCTTCATCAAGTCCCAGGACGGCTTGGTCCCTAGAAGGCCCAGCGATCCGGTGACCCACGGTAGATCGTCCGGCAGAACGGCTTTGCCCAGCAGCGCCTTGGCCACGCCGGCCTGAAGTTTCTCGGCTACCGCGATCACCTCGTCGGTAGCGCCGAGCGCGCCGGCGCCGACCAGGATCGCGACCTTGTTGCCCGCATTGAGCACGGCGGCGGCCTGGCGCAGGAGATCGTCGTTCGGCAGTTGCGCCGGCCCGGCATAGCCGACGCCAGTATGGGTGGTCCCGTGGACCAGCGGCGGGTCCTCGTAGGTCAGCTCCTGAAGGTCATTGGGGATGATGACGCAGGTGACGGTTCGCTTGGTGGAGGCGATGCGCACGGCCCGGTCGATCAGGTGGCGAAGCTGGCTCGGCACGCTTGCGGTTGCAACAAAGTCCGCGGCGACGTCTTTGAACAGCGATTGCAGATCTACTTCTTGCTGATAGTGCGCGCCGATAGCGGTGCGCGCTTGCTGACCTACGACGGCAACTACCGGCACGTGATCCATCTTCGCGTCGTACAGGCCGGTCAGCAGATGGATCGCCCCCGGTCCTGAAGTGGCATAGCAGAGCCCGACCTGACCGGTGAACTTGGCGTGAGCCGACGCCATGAAGGCCGCCATCTCCTCGTGGCGAACCTGGATGTACTGGAGGCTGTCCTTGACCTTCTCCAGTGCCACGTCGAGACCACCAACACCATCGCCGGGATAGCCGTAGACGCGCTTGATTCCCCACTCCTGCAGGCGCCGCCATACGAAGTCGCTGACGTTAATGCTCATGGAATGTATCTCCGGCGCACCCGAATGAGGTAATAGCGCCTGCCGGAGCGCTCGTTCAGGATTCAATATCTGACGCGGTAACGCGGCACACTTGGGGACGTTCCCACGTTAGAAGGTAACATCGCCGCAACGAAGCCGGTTGCGCGCGCTGCGGGAACCAAACCTTGCCAGGAGAAACGGATGGACATCGAAGTAGTCCTCGACATTGGTGCGACAATCGGGGAATCGCCGACCTGGGCGTCCGCGGAGAGCGCGCTTTATTGGATCGACGTGAAAAAGCCTGCGCTTTATCGCTATGACCCGGCAACGGGAGCCCAGCAGTCATGGCCCATGCCGAGCGATATCGGGGCGTTCGGTTTAGTCTCCCAACCGCCGGGTGCGGTGGTGGCGCTGCGGCAGGGCATCTTTCGGCTCGATTTTGCATCTGGATCGCTGACGCAGTTGGCGCCGCCGCCCTTTGATCCGGCGCTGTTCCGTTTTAACGAGGGAGCATGCGATACCGCCGGCCGCTTTTGGGTCGGCGTCATGTTCGACCCGCTTGATGATACGGTCCCGCGCCAGCAATCGTCGCTTCACAGTTTCACTCTGCGGGACGGCCTGCGCACCGAGCCGGATTCCGCCGAACTGCATAACGGAATGGCGTGGAGTCCCGACGGTCGCCGATTCTATCTATCACATAGCTATCGACACGAGGTGCTCGTTTATGCGTTCGACCCGGCAAGCGGCCGGCTCGGGGTGAGCGATCTCTTCGCGAAGATTCCAGATACCCTTGGTCTGCCCGATGGTGCAGCAGTCGACTCCCAAGGCGGATATTGGTGTGCATTGCATGGCGGCAGCCGATTGCGGCGGTATACCGCGACGGGCGCGGTGGACCGGGACATTACTTTGCCGGTAAGTCAGCCGACCATGTGCGCCTTCGCGGGCGACGCCCTCGACGTGCTATATGTGACAACCGCCTCCGATAATCTCAGCCCGGAGCAGCGGCGCGCCGAGCCGCTCGCTGGCGCGCTGCTGCGCCTTCGGCCTGGCGAAAGCGGCATAGTCCGACTTTGCATGCTGCGCTGATCAGCAAGCTGCAGGATTGAGCGCGGTTGTTCCTCCGGCTACTGGGACGCAAAGGTAATAGGAATCGTGTTGCGCTTGGGTAGCGCGGGCCTACAGCGCGGCGATGACACGAAACGATTCTTCGATGCCCGCCGCGGCAGCGCCGATACTTACCGCGAAGCGTACCACTTGGGCACATCCGCCGCGCCCGGATCGGCGTCGGTCGGCCCGCTCGGATTGTCCATCATCGCCAGTCTGACGCCGCCAAAACGGACATGAAATTGATCGGCGTCGCTGGCGTCGGCGAAACACCAGCGGCAGAATTCCTCCCTTTCGCGACGCTGGCGGCGGCCAAAACGCGCTCGAATATTGCGGGAGCGGTGGAATTCTTCGATGTCCATGCGCAGCCGATGGGCGAAGCCGCCGTGCGGCAGCTTCATCTCGACAATGTGCGGACATTGGCGCTCGTTGGTGAGAGCCGCCGAACCGTTGTTTCTAACGAAACTCATGCACAAAACTTTCGGCTTGCAATGGACGCAAACGTAGGCGGGCAATCAAGGCCGGGACCTGAAGGCGGGGATGCTCCGTCGGGAAGCCGCAGCCTAGAATTAAAGACCATGCTCCACCGGGTTGTCTGTCTACGACCCGACACAATCAATCTTGTGCTCGGGCGCTGCCGGAACGACCTTGCCGTCCGATCTACTGCTTGCGCCATTTGGTGCCGTCCGACCAATCGATCGATTTGTCGGGCCGGATCACGCCGTATGAATTCAGCGGCGCGCCGGCGCTGATGGTGATGTCGCTGGTCAGCGTGGCGTTGGCAACCTCGCCCTTGTCGTTCTTGATGTCCATTTTATTGCCGGATTGAGAAACAGACGGCGTCTGCCCCGGCCAAGTACAAGGTGTCGGGTCAGGCTGACAGCGGTAAGCGCCGCTGAGATCGGGAGGCGAGGCGCCCTGTGCTTGGACGCGGCCGATCGGGGCGAGCGCGCACAGCGCGGCGATCGCCGCGGTCGAAAAAGCCGCTCGTGCCAGTGCTAATTTGGGCATTGCGTTCCTCCTTTCAGTTCAAGCAACCGCGCGCGCTCTTGCAGGCCACAGCTCGCGCCTCAGTGAGCAAAAAGCCCGCGCAGCGTTTGCGACTTGCCGTCGCGCTGCCACGTGATGTCGCCAATGCGCCAATCGTTCTTGATCTTGACGAGGTCGAGCACGATCGTGATCGGCTTGCCGGAATTGGTGAAGTTGACCGTCGCCGTCGCCTTGTCGGGGGCTGTTTCGTTCATCGCGATGTCGACGGCGGCAATGTCCCAATCCTGGGCGTCGACAAACGGATCGAAATCAAGCGTGCCCACTTCGTCGCGCCGCGCGGCCTCCTTCTGGTCCTTTCTGATCAACGCCGCGAGCGACGGCTCGAAACGGCGCCGCACGGCGCTGTCGCTGTCGAGCGCAACGCCGTTGCCGTTCTTGCCCTTATAGGCGTCGTAGATCGACGCCACGAAGGCGCGCGCCGCGGCGTCGGCGGCGGTTGCGAATGGTGCGGCGACGGCGGCGAAGAGAATGCCGAGCATGATCGTGCGGCGTTTCAGCATCGGTCTCGATTTGGCGTTGGAAGGGCAGGGCGATGGCGCGTTATGAAGCCTCATACTGAGCTTGGCAATGCGGCCAATTCATTGCGGGCCGTCGTCGTGCAAGCCCATTTCCGCAGCCGATTGGGCAGGACTTGCGTTGCCCCGCGCCAACAGGCATGAGAAACCGGCAGTGGCCGAAACGCCGCCTGACCGCGCCGGTACGACTATGTATATAGTGTGAGCATACGGAGCGGCGGCGGCCATCAAGGAGTGTAGCTCAATTGGCCAGAGCACCGGTCTCCAAAACCGGGGGTTGGGGGTTCGAGTCCCTCCACTCCTGCCAAACGGCTTCAGCTAAGCGGCTGGGAATCCTCACGGACTTCGGCTTGGCTTGACGCTGCGGCGGACCGGCGGTAGGTAACGTCTATCGCCTGTGGCCCGGCGACGGATTTCCGCGGCGAACGTACTCCCCAAAAGGACCCGCTGCGCCGGTCTCATCCTTCAAGGCTGGGCGGCGCATGGTTGTGTGAATTCAGCGATGCCGAAGTCGAGCCCGTTCAAGTTCCTGCAGGAAGTGCGCGCGGAGGCGCAGAAGGTCACTTGGCCGACGCGCAAGGAGACGACCGTCACCACCATCATGGTGTTCGTGATGGTGACGCTCGCCTCGATCTTCTTCCTGCTGGCGGATCAGGTCATGCGGATCGCGGTCAGCTTTCTGCTCGGCATCAACAGTTGAGCGTTTTCATTCACGACGCAGATTCATGATCTGGACTTCATGACATGACGAACCGGTGGTACGCGGTCCACGCCTACTCGAATTTCGAGAACAAGGTGGCGGAATTCGATCCGCGAGCAGGCCAAGCAGCGCGGGCTTCGCGGACCTGTTCGAGGAAATCCTGGTCCCGAAGGAAAAGGTCGTCGAGGTCCGGCGCGGCCGCAAAGTCGACGCCGAGCGCAAATTCTTCCCGGGCTATGTCCTGGTCAAAATGAGAATGACCGACGAAGCCTATCACCTGATCAAGAACACGCCGAAGGTGACCGGCTTCCTCGGCTCTGACAACAAGCCGATGCCGCTGTCGGACGCCGAGGCCGATCGCATCATCCATCAGGTGCAGGAAGGCATCGAACGGCCGAAGCCCTCGGTCTCGTTCGAGGTCGGCGAGCAGGTGCGCGTGTCGGACGGCCCGTTTGCGTCGTTCAACGGCACCGTCGAGGAGGTCGACGAAGGCCGCTCGCGGCTCAAGGTCGCGGTGTCGATCTTCGGCCGCGCCACGCCGGTCGAGCTGGAATTCGGGCAGGTGGAGAAATTGTAGTCTTACCTCTCCCCGCGGGCGGGGAAGGTCGAGCGAAGCGAGGGTGAGGGGGCTTCTCCGCGAGTCTGAGCCCAGCGGCAAGGCCCTCATCCCGACCTTCTCCCCGCAAGCGGGGGAAGGAGAAGTGAAAGCATCGTGGGAGGCGAGGCGGTCGCCAGCCGTCAAGCGCCGCACCACTAACAGGAGCAGAGCATGGCAAAGAAAATCACCGGCTACATCAAACTGCAGGTGCCGGCGGGGGCGGCCAATCCGTCGCCGCCGATCGGCCCGGCGCTCGGCCAGCGCGGCCTCAACATCATGGAGTTCTGCAAGGCGTTCAACGCCCAGACCCAGAAGATGGAGAAGGGCACGCCGATCCCGGTCACCATCACGGTCTATGCCGACCGCTCGTTCGCGTTCGAATTGCGCACGCCGCCGATGTCGCACTTCCTCAAGAAGGCGGCGAAGCTCGAAAGCGGCTCGAAGACGCCGGGCCGCGACGTGGCCGGCTCGGTCACCAAGGCGCAGGTGCGCGAGATCGCCGAGCAGAAGATGAAGGATTTGAACTGCGACACGATCGAGGCGGCCATGCGCATGGTCGAAGGGTCCGCCCGCTCCATGGGGCTGGAGGTGAAGGCATGAGCACGCTCGGCAAACGCACCAGCAGCGCGCGCGAAGGTATCGACCGCGAGCAGCTCTATCCGCTTCAGGAAGCGGTGAAGATGGTCAAGGAGCGCGCCAAGGCGAAATTCGACGAGACCATCGAGGTGGCGATGAATCTCGGCGTCGATCCGCGTCACGCCGACCAGATGGTGCGCGGCGTCGTCAACCTGCCGAACGGCTCCGGCCGCTCGATGCGGGTCGCCGTGTTCGCGCGCGGCGCCAAGGCCGACGAGGCCAAGGCCGCCGGCGCCGACGTCGTCGGTGCCGAAGATCTGGTGGAGAAAGTGCAGGGCGGCGCCATCGATTTCGACCGCGTCGTCGCCACGCCCGATCTGATGCCGCTGGTCGGCCGTCTCGGCAAGGTTTTGGGCCCGCGCGGCCTGATGCCCAATCCGAAGGTCGGCACCGTGACCATGGACGTCACCACCGCGGTCAAGGGCGCCAAGGGCGGTTCGGTCGAGTTCCGCGTCGAGAAGGCCGGCATCGTGCAGGCCGGCGTCGGCAAGGCCTCGTTCAGCGAGGAGAAGCTGGTCGAGAATATCCAGGCCTTTGCCGATGCGGTGCAGAAATCGCGGCCGGCCGGCGCCAAGGGTCACTTCATCAACCGCGTGGCGATCTCCTCGACCATGGGCCCCGGCGTGAAGATCGAGCCGGCGAGCCTGTTCCCCGACGCCCAGCCGCCGCATTAGACCGGCTGTGTGGAGCTGATCGGCGGTGAGCGGAGCCGCGACGAACTTCAAGTTCATTGCCTCCGCCATCATAATGTCGAGCCCTTGGCCTGGGTCGGGTTTCAGCATTTCCTTCGGAAAAAATTCGTCACGGGTACGCCGGGCGTATGTCGGGCACGGCGGTCGATATATTCACGCGGTCATTTTCATCGGCATGGACCTCCGCCGGATATGCATAGGATATGCATAGGGAACGATGGCGTGCCGTGATGGAGGCCCTTATGATCGTCAGACAGGGAAGAAGACTGGAGGGGTTCATGGCGCGCATCCGCCATCTCGCTATTCTGACCGAAGACGTCGACAGGCTGGTCAGGTTCTATACCAACTCGTTCGGCCTCAAGGTTGTCGAGGGCGTTGGAACGGCGACATATTTGACCGACGGTCATATCAACCTGGCGATCATCCCGATCGGTCCCGAGCGGAAAGTCGAGGGCAATCAGCTCAAGGAAGGCATCAACCATCTCGGGTTCGAAGTGGACAGTGTCGATGCCGTGGTCCCGCTTTGCAAAGAGTGGGGCGCGTCGACGAACGTCGAGAAAAGGCCGCCCAACCGGGAAGCGGAATTCCGCGTTCTTGATCCCGATGGAAACCCGGTCGACCTGTCGCAGCATGGCTGGCCGCACTAGTACCCACTTTTCTTCGCAGCTTCGTCGGGTGGGCAAAGGCGCGAAAGCGCCGTGCCCACGTCTTAAAATTGCCGACACCACTTTCCACGTGGGCTTCGCTACGCTCAGCCCACCCTACGCTTGCTGTTCGTCACCTATACGGTCACGGGCGACCTCGTTCGCATCATGTCCGCCAGAGGAGCGGAGCCGCATGAAAAAAGAAAATATCACGAGCTTTAGAACTCAATCCGAAGAAGCCGCCGAAGGCCAATTGGCGCGCCTTTGACGCCATGAGCGAGGCGGAGCGCCATCGCGCGGCATTGTCCGACCCGGATTGTCCGCCGGCAACCAACGCGCAGCTAGCGCGGGCTCGCCGCGTGCCGACGGTGGGCGCGTTGCGCAAGAAGCTGAAGCTGACGCAGGAAGAATTCGCGGCGCGGTTTCATCTGCCGCTCGGCACCGTGCGCGATTGGGAGCAAGGCGCCCATCGTCCCGATAAGGCGGCGCAAGTGCTTCTAACGGTCATTGCCAAGGACCCCGACGCCGTGGCGCGCGCGCTCGAAAGCGTGCAGGCGTAGGGACTGAGCCGCGCCGAACCTTCCCACAACGGTGGGCCTTGCGGTCACGCCGCAGCGCTCTTTCCCCACAGCGTCTGCGTCGCGATGCGCGCGCCCTCGGCCAGCGATTTCAGCTTGGCCCACATGATCGAGGGATGAACGCGCCGGGCGAACGGGCTTTGCGCGAAGCCGCAATCGGTGCCGCCGATCACGTTCTCGCGGCCGACGATGTTTGCCAGCCGCACGATGCGCTCCGCGACCAACTCGGGATGCTCGACGATATTGGTGGCGTGACTGATGACGCCCGGAATCAAAATCTTGCCGGGCGCAAGCTTCACCGTCTCCCATACCCGCCACTCGTGGGCGTGACGCGGATTGGCGGCTTCGAACGAGTAATGGCCGACGCGCACTCTGAGCACGAGATCGATGATGTCCTTGAGCGGCACGTCGAAGGCGTGCGGGCCGTTCCAGCTACCCCAGCAGATGTGATAGCGCGAGCGCTCCTCCGGGATGCCTCGGAGCGCGTGATTGAGCGCGTCGATGCGCAGTCCGGCCCAGCGCCGGTATTCGGCCGCCGACATCGGCGGCACCATGCGTTCGAACATGTAGGGCAGGAATGCGTCGTCGACCTGCACGTAAAGGCCGGCATCGACGATCGGCCCGTATTCCTGGTGCAAGGCGTCGGCGAGCGCGGTCAAATACGTCTCTTCGTCCTTGTAGTGCTCGATCTTGGCGCCGGGCAGCGCGCTCGCCGGTGCCACCACCGGCAGAAATGCCGCCAACGACGGGTGTTTGGCCTTTGCCTTGGCGACCCCGGCTTGCAGATTGGCGATGTCGCGCGACACTTGCTGCTTTGAATATCGGATCGGGCCGTTGACGACGACGCGGTTGCCCAGCCGTTTGCCGAGGCCCGATGCCGCGTCGTATTCGGCGTAGAACTCCGGGAACGCCTGGTGGTCGCGTCCGCCGCCCATGGATGCCATCGGGTCGCCGGCTTCCTCGGGCGTGGCCGGCCGCACCGTGATGCCGGTGAGCCGCTTGTGGACGTAGAAGGCCCAGTTGGCGCCTTTGCTGAACTCGCCGTCGCTGACGATGTCGATGCCGGCTGCGGCCTGCTGGCGCACGACCTCGGCGACGGAGTCGGTCAGGCAGGCTTCGAAAGCCGCTTCGTCGTAAGGCTTGCCGTCTTCGATGGCGCGCCAGAACTCGATGAGCTTCGGCGGCCGGATCAGGCTGCCGACATGGGTGGTCAGGATGCGATCGGCGTTTTGGGGCATGGTCGGGCCTCCATCGCGCGTTATGATCGCACCGATACTAACCGCGGCACGGCGCCATCGCGAAATCCGCTTGGCAAAGCCGCCGGCGAGCGGCTAAATAGCGCTGTGGGCGTGCCGGCCCGGTTTGTCGGCGCGCCTTTGTGCGCTTCTGAAAACCAATGGAGCAAGGCCTTCTTAGAGCGATCCATCCGTCGGATTTTCTAAGAGCCGGCGGACCTTACTGGCATTCGTAAGCGCAGTCCTGTCCGAGACTGCGGGCGCCGGCAACGGCTTAATCGGCCCGTCCTGCCGCGGAAATCCATTGTGGATTTCTGCGATAAGCAGGCCGGGTTTCCAAAGAGACGGGTCCTTGGACTCGCGCGAGCCAGCATAGACGGGTGAAGACCAGAGTCCCCACCCTTCCCTCCCTCGCATGTGGGAGGGAAGGGTGGGGGCTCGGTTCTGACCTCGATGGCCCGGTGCCGCGAAAGCTGTGCCGGGGGGCAGGGTGTAAATGTCGTCCTGCCTGGTGCCTCCATCTTCCGATCACCGCAAGCCGCGGACAGTCGGGAGGCGATAGGCGGGACGGCCGGCATCAATCGGCGGCTCCGCGAGGGACCGCCAACCGGAGAGAGCTGGTGGATCGCGCGGCAAAAAGCGAGCTCGTCACGTCCCTTGGGGAGGTTTTCAAGGCCACCAAGGTCGTCGTCGTTGCTCATTATTCCGGCCTGACCGTCGCCCAGATGCAGATTCTGCGCCGGCAGATGAAGCACGCTGGCGCGAGCGTGAAGGTCGCGAAGAACCGCCTCGCCAAGATCGCTCTTGAAGGCACCGACGTCGCTTCGATCGCGCCGCTTGCTCAAGGGGCCGGCCCTGATCGCCTACTCGGACGATCCGGTGGCGGCGCCGAAGGCCGCGGCCGATTTCGCCAAGACGCACGAGCGGTTCGTCATTCTTGGCGGAGCGATGGGCAAAACCACGCTCGACCCGAACGGGGTCAAGGCGCTCGCCGCCTTGCCGTCGCTCGACGAGTTGCGGGCAAGAATCGTCGGCCTCATCCAGGCGCCGGCGACCAAGATCGCGCAGGTGGTCATCGCCCCTGCCGCCAAGGTCGCCCGCGTGGTCCAGGCCTATGCCAGCAAGAGCGAGGAAAGCGCGGCTGCCTAAGCGCTGGCTAACGCAAAGGTTAGAACCGAAGGACAAAACTCATGGCTGATCTGCAGAAAATCGTTGACGACCTTTCCGGCCTCACCGTGCTCGAGGCGGCCGAACTCGCCAAGCTGCTCGAAGAGAAGTGGGGCGTGTCGGCGGCGGCCGCGGTCGCCGTGGCCGCCGCTCCCGGTGCCGCGGCTGCCTGCCGCCGAAGAAAAGACCGAATTCTCGGTCGTTCTCGCCGCTATCGGCGAGAAGAAGATCGAGGTCATCAAGGAAGTCCGCGCTATTACCGGCCTCGGCCTCAAGGAGGCCAAGGATTTGGTCGAGGGCGCGCCCAAGCCGGTCAAGGAAGGCGTCAACAAAGACGAGGCCGCCAAAATCAAGGCGACCCTCGAAAAAGTCGGCGCAAAGGTTGAGCTTAAATAGGGGAATGCCTATTTAAGCGAAATCCCCGGGCGAGCGGAGCTGAAGACCCGGGGATCCCAAGAGATTTAAGACGTATATGGCCGGGTCAAGCGCGGCCGCGCCGAGGTGCAAGGTGCAAGCAGCAGCGGCGAAGGTGCAATAGCGGCGAAGATGTTGCGGTGATTAGGCCTTTCGGCCGAATCACCGGAAAATAGGGCAGAAAATAGGGTGCGGGACGCCTGTCCGGATGGTCGCGATGGATTGCGGCTTTTCGGAGAGTCGCCTTGATCGCCTCGGTACCCAAGCCCAGGGCTCTGATGCCCAGGGGTTGCGGTGTGATGGCTTGAGCCCGGGTTTTGAGCCTTTGGGTTCGAGCCCGATGGATCGATTGAGCGAGAGGACATGATGGCGCAGACGTTTATCGGTCGGAAGCGCGTACGGAAGTTTTTCGGAAAAATCGAGGAAGTCGCGGAGATGCCGAACCTCATCGAGGTTCAGAAGGCATCCTACGATCAATTCCTCCTGGTGCAGGAACCGCATGGCGGGCGGCCCAATGAGGGCCTGCAGGCCGTGTTCAAATCGGTGTTTCCGATTTCGGACTTTTCCAACTCGTCGATGCTCGAATTCGTGAAGTACGAATTCGAGCCGCCGAAATACGACGTCGATGAGTGCCGCCAGCGTGGCATGACTTATGCGGCGCCGCTCAAGGTGACGCTGCGCCTGATCGTGTTCGATATCGACGAGGAGACCGGCGCCAGTTCGGTCAAGGACATCAAGGAGCAGGATGTCTACATGGGCGACATCCCGCTCATGACCAACAACGGCACCTTCGTCGTCAACGGCACCGAGCGCGTCATCGTTTCGCAGATGCATCGCTCGCCCGGCGTGTTCTTCGATCACGACAAGGGCAAGACCCATTCCTCGGGCAAGCTGCTGTTCGCGGCCCGCATCATTCCCTATCGCGGCTCCTGGCTCGACATCGAGTTCGACGCCAAGGACATCGTCTATGCGCGTGTCGACCGGCGTCGAAAAATCCCGGTTACCTCGCTGCTCTACGCGCTCGGCATGAGCGGCGAAGAAATCCTCAACACCTTCTACAAGCAGGTGCCCTACAAGCGCACCAAGGACGGCTGGCGCGTTCCGTTCGATGCCAATCGGCTGCGCGGCTACAAGGCGGTCAACGATCTGGTCGATGCCGATACTGGCAAGGTCGTCCTCGAGGCCGGAAAGAAAGCCACGGTACGCCAGGCGCGTCAGCTCGCCGAGAAGGGCCTCAAGGCGCTGCGGATGAGCGACGAGGAATTGATCGGCCATTACATCGCCGAAGACCTCGTCAACACGAAAACCGGGGAAATCTACGCCGAGGCCGGCGAGGAGATCACGGGCGCCGAACGAAAAGACGGCGAATGGGACATTAACGTCGGCAAGACGCCGCTGAAGTCGCTGATAGAATTAGGCTACAAGGAGCTGCCGCTCCTCAACATCGACCACGTCAATGTCGGCGCCTACATCCGCAATACGCTCGCCGTCGACAAGAACATGACGCGCGAGGACGCGCTGTTCGACATCTACCGCGTCATGCGTCCGGGCGAGCCGCCGACGGTCGATACGGCGCAGTCGATGTTCCAATCGCTGTTCTTCGATCCGGAGCGCTACGACCTCTCCGCGGTCGGCCGCGTCAAGATGAACATGCGGCTCGATCTCACCGTCGAGGATACCGTGCGCATCCTGCGCAAGGATGACATTCTTTCGGTGATCCGCACGCTGGTCGATCTGCGCGACGGCAAAGGCGAAATCGACGACATCGACCATCTCGGCAACCGCCGGGTGCGCTCGGTCGGCGAACTGATGGAAAATCAGTACCGCATTGGACTGTTGCGCATGGAGCGCGCCATCAAGGAGCGCATGTCGTCGGTCGATATCGACACCGTGATGCCGCAGGACTTGATCAACGCCAAGCCGGCCGCGGCGGCGGTGCGCGAGTTCTTCGGCTCCTCGCAGCTCTCGCAGTTCATGGACCAGACCAATCCGCTGTCGGAGATCACGCACAAACGTCGGCTGTCGGCGCTTGGTCCCGGCGGCCTTACGCGCGAGCGTGCCGGCTTCGAGGTGCGCGACGTGCACCCGACGCATTATGGCCGCATCTGCCCGATCGAGACGCCGGAAGGGCCGAATATCGGCCTGATCAATTCGCTCGCGACCTTTGCGCGGGTGAACAAGTACGGCTTCGTCGAAACGCCGTATCGCAAGGTGAAGGACGGTCGCGTCACCGACGAGGTGATCTATCTCTCGGCCATGGAGGAAGGCCGCTATACCGTCGCCCAGGCCAATTCCGTCATCGACGCGAAAGGCCGTTTCACCGACGACCTCGTCGTCGTGCGGCATTCCGGCGACGTCCAGCTCATTCCGCCCGACAAGGTGGATTTCATGGACGTGTCGCCGAAACAGCTTGTGTCGGTCGCTGCGGCGCTCATTCCGTTCCTGGAAAACGATGACGCCAATCGCGCCCTCATGGGCTCCAACATGCAGCGTCAGGCCGTGCCGCTGGTTCGCGCCGAAGCGCCGTTTGTCGGCACCGGCATGGAAGGCGTCGTTGCGCGCAACTTCGGCGCCGCCATCGCCGCACGCCGGACCGGCGTCGTCGATCAGGTCGATGCGACCCGTATCGTCATCCGTGCCACCGACGAGCCTGATCCGACCAAGCCCGGCGTCGATATCTATCGGCTGCAGAAGTTCCAGCGCTCGAACCAGAACACCTGCATCAACCAGCGGCCGCTGGTGAAGGTCTCCGATCAGGTCAAGAAGGGCGACATCATCGCCGACGGTCCCTCGACCGATCTCGGCGAACTCGCGCTCGGCCGCAATGCCCTCGTCGCGTTCATGCCGTGGAACGGCTACAACTTCGAGGACTCGATCCTTTTGTCCGAGCGCATCGTCAAGGACGACGTCTTCACTTCGATCCACATCGAAGAATTCGAGGTAATGGCGCGCGATACCAAGCTCGGTCCCGAGGAAATCACCCGCGATATTCCCAACGTCTCGGAAGAGACGCTGAAGAATCTCGACGAGGCCGGCATCGTCTATATCGGCGCCGAAGTGCGCGCCGGCGACATCCTGGTCGGCAAGATCACGCCGAAGGGCGAAAGCCCGATGACGCCTGAGGAGAAGCTTCTGCGCGCTATCTTCGGTGAGAAAGCGTCCGACGTGCGCGACACGTCGCTGCGCGTTCCGCCCGGCGTGCAGGGCACGGTCGTCGAGGTCCGCGTGTTCAACCGCCACGGCGTCGAAAAGGACGAGCGCGCGCTCGCCATCGAACGTGAGGAGATCGAACGGCTCGCCAAGGACCGTGACGACGAGCAGGCCATTCTCGACCGCAACGTCTATGGCCGTCTCGCCGAGCTTCTGGAGGGGCGGCAAGGCATCGCCGGGCCCAAGGGCTTCAAGAAGGACACCAAGATCACCCGCGTGATCCTCGAAGAATATCCGCGCTCGCAATGGTGGATGTTCGCTTCGCCCAACGACAAGATCATGGCGGAGATCGAAGCCATCAGGAAGCAGTACGACGAATCGAAGAAGCGGCTCGAGCAGCGCTTCCTCGACAAGGTCGAGAAGCTGCAACGCGGCGACGAGTTGCCCCCCGGCGTCATGAAGATGGTCAAGGTCTTCGTCGCCGTGAAGCGCAAGATCCAGCCGGGCGACAAGATGGCCGGCCGGCACGGTAACAAGGGCGTGGTGTCGAAGATCGTGCCGGTTGAGGACATGCCGTTCCTCGCCGACGGCACCTCGGTCGACATCGTGCTCAATCCGCTCGGCGTGCCGAGCCGCATGAATGTCGGCCAGATCCTGGAGACCCACCTGGGCTGGGCCTGCGCCGGCCTCGGGATAAAGATCGGCAATGCCGTCGACCTCTATCACGGCAAGCGAGATCCGAAGCCGCTCAAGGAACTGCTGCGAAAAATCTACGGTGAAGACGAGACGATCAAGTCGCTTGACGACAAGGGTCTCATGGAGCTCGGCACCAATCTGCGCCACGGCGTGCCGATCGCCACGCCGGTTTTCGACGGGGCGAAGGAGGCGGACATCGAGCATATGCTCGATCTTGCCGGCCTCGACCGTTCCGGACAGGTCAGGCTCTTCGACGGCCGAACCGGCGACACGTTCGACCGCAAGGTCACCGTCGGTCACATCTACATGCTGAAGCTGCATCACCTTGTCGACGACAAGATCCACGCCCGCTCGATCGGCCCCTACAGCCTCGTCACCCAGCAGCCGCTGGGCGGCAAGGCCCAGTTCGGCGGCCAGCGTTTCGGCGAAATGGAGGTGTGGGCGCTCGAAGCCTATGGCGCCGCCTACACATTGCAAGAGATGCTGACGGTGAAGTCCGACGACGTCGCCGGCCGTACCAAGGTCTACGAATCGATTGTGCGCGGCGACGATGCGTTCGAGTCCGGCATTCCGGAAAGCTTCAACGTGCTGGTCAAGGAGATGCGCTCGCTCGGCCTCAACGTCGACTTGCACAACTCCAAGCAACAGCGTGGCGGCGACGGCATGTCCGAGGCGGCAGAGTAGCACACCGACTCGTCATTGCCCGGGCATGACGGACTAAAGAGAAATACGACAGCGGCCGACATGGTCGGCAAGCGGAGAAGACGATGAATCAAGAGATCATGAATCTTTTCAGCCCGCAGGTGCCGGCTCAGGTCTTCGACCAGATCCGCATATCAATCGCGAGCCCGGAGAAGATTCTATCCTGGTCCTACGGCGAGATCAAAAAGCCCGAGACCATCAACTACCGCACCTTCAAGCCCGAGCGCGATGGGCTGTTCTGCGCGCGCATCTTTGGACCGATCAAGGACTACGAGTGCTTGTGCGGCAAGTACAAGCGCATGAAGTACAAGGGCATTATCTGCGAGAAGTGCTCGGTCGAGGTGACATTGTCGCGGGTGCGGCGCGAGCGCATGGGCCATATCGAGCTTGCCGCGCCGGTGGCGCATATCTGGTTCTTGAAGTCGCTGCCGAGCCGGATTGGGCTCCTGCTCGACATGACCCTCAAGGACCTCGAGCGCATCCTCTATTTCGAATACTACGTTGTGCTCGAGCCGGGCTTGACGCCGCTCAAGGACCGTCAGCTTCTGAGTGAGGAGGAGTACGGCAAGGCCCAGGACGAATACGGCGCCGACAGCTTCACCGCCATGATCGGTGCGGAAGCAATCCGCGAGATGCTCAAGGCGCTTGATCTCGAGAAGATGGCGGCGGAGCTGCGCCAGGAGATCATCGAATCGACCTCCGAGCTCAAGCCGAAGAAGCTCGCCAAGCGGCTCAAGCTGATTGAGGCGTTCACGCAGTCCAGCAACAAGCCGGAATGGATGATTTTGACGCACGTGCCGGTGATCCCGCCGGATCTGCGTCCGCTCGTCCCGCTCGACGGCGGGCGTTTCGCCACCTCCGACCTCAACGACCTCTATCGGCGCGTCATCAATCGCAACAATCGTCTGAAGCGGCTCATCGAGCTGCGCGCTCCCGACATCATCATCCGCAACGAGAAACGGATGCTGCAGGAGGCGGTCGACGCGCTGTTCGATAACGGCCGCCGCGGCCGCGTCATCACCGGCGCCAACAAGCGCCCGCTGAAGTCGCTCGCCGACATGCTCAAAGGCAAGCAAGGCCGCTTCCGGCAGAACCTGCTCGGCAAGCGCGTCGACTATTCCGGCCGTTCGGTGATCGTGGTCGGTCCCGAGCTCAAGCTGCATCAGTGCGGGCTGCCGAAGAAGATGGCGCTCGAATTGTTCAAGCCGTTCATCTATTCGCGGCTCGATGCCAAGGGTCTGTCGACCACCGTGAAGCAGGCCAAGAAGCTGGTCGAGAAGGAGAAGCCCGAGGTTTGGGATATTCTCGACGAAGTCATCCGTGAGCACCCGGTGCTGCTCAATCGTGCGCCGACGCTGCATCGTCTCGGCATTCAGGCATTCGAGCCGGTGCTGATCGAAGGCAAAGCGATCCAGCTTCACCCGCTGGTTTGCGCGGCGTTCAACGCCGACTTCGACGGCGATCAAATGGCCGTCCACGTGCCGTTGTCGCTCGAAGCGCAGCTCGAGGCGCGCGTGCTGATGATGTCGACCAATAACATCCTGCATCCTGCGAACGGCCAGCCCATCATCGTGCCGTCACAGGACATCGTGCTCGGCCTCTACTACCTCTCGATCATGAGTGAAAACGGTCCTGGTCAGTGGAAGCTCGAGCTCCACTCTCCCGAAGAACTCAAGCGCGACCCCAAGAAGTTGAATGCCGTTCAGGGCTTCTATCGCGAAACCAATGAGGTCGAGCAAGCGCTGCAGGAGAAGGCCGTCGGCCTGCACAGCAAGATCAAATACCACTGGACCGGCGTCGGTGAGGACGGCAAGCCGGTGTCGCGCTGGTACGAGACGACGCCGGGCCGCGTCATTCTCGGCTCGGTTCTGCCAAAGCTCGCTAAGACCCCCTTCGACCTCGTCAACAAGCTTATGACGAAGCGCGAAATCTCCGGCATGATCGACACGGTTTATCGCCACTGCGGCCAGAAGGAGACGGTGATCTTCTGCGACCGCGTCATGGCGCTCGGCTTCCATCACGCGTTCAAGGCCGGCATCTCGTTCGGCAAGGACGACATGGTGGTGCCGCGCTCCAAGCGGGCCAGCGTGGAGCGGACGCGCGGCCTCGTGAAGGAGTTCGAGCAGCAATACAACGACGGCCTGATCACGCAAGGCGAGAAATACAATAAGGTGGTCGACGCCTGGTCGAAGTGCACCGAGGAAATCGCCGAGGCGATGATGAAGGAGATCTCGACCTCGAAGCCCGCGGTCGAGAAGGGCGCGGAGTCTCAGGTCAATTCGATCTACATGATGGCGCATTCCGGCGCGCGCGGCTCGCCGGCGCAGATGCGTCAGCTCGCCGGCATGCGCGGCCTGATGGCCAAGCCTTCCGGCGAGATCATCGAGAGCCCGATCATCTCCAACTTCAAGGAGGGCCTCTCGGTGCTCGAGTACTTCAACTCGACGCACGGCGCGCGCAAGGGTCTTGCCGATACCGCGCTCAAGACCGCGAATTCCGGCTATCTGACGCGGCGTCTCGTCGACGTGGCGCAGGACTGCATCATCACCGATGTGGACTGCGGCACGACGCGAGGCATCAAGGTGCGCGCCATCATCGATGCCGGCACGGTGGTTGCATCGCTGGCGAGCCGCATCCTCGGCCGCACTACGGCCGAAGACGTGCGCGATCCGTCGGGCAACGAAATCCTGGTTCCGAACGCAACCTTGCTCGAGGAGCAGCACGTCGAGCGCCTCGTCAATGCGGGCGTGCAGGAACTGAAGATTCGTTCGGTGCTCACCTGCGAGACGGGTACCGGCGTCTGCGGCATGTGCTACGGGCGCGATCTCGCCCGCGGCACGCCGGTCAATATGGGCGAAGCGGTGGGCGTCATCGCGGCGCAGTCGATCGGCGAGCCGGGCACGCAGCTGACCATGCGGACGTTCCACATCGGCGGCGCGGCTCAGATTTCCGAGCAGTCGTTCATCGAGTCGAACTTCGAGGGCACCGTCAAGATCAAGAACCTCAACGTCGCCCGGAATTCGGACGGCGACTTGATCGCGATGAGCCGCAATCTCATCGTCGCCGTGCTCGATCCGGACGGCACCGAGCGTGCCGTGCACCGCATCCAGTACGGCGCGCGGCTCAAGGTCAACGACGGCGAGCACATCAAGCGCGGCCAGCGTATTTCCGAGTGGGATCCGTATACGCGGCCGATCCTGACCGAGCTTGAGGGCGTGGCCGGCTACGAAGACTTGGTCGAAGGTCAGTCGTTGACCGAGACGCTCGACGAATCGACCGGCATCGCCAAGCGCGTAGTCATCGATTGGCGCAGCGGCTCGGCCCGCGGCCAGCAAGACCTGCGGCCGGCTTTGGTGATCAAGGGCAAAGACGGCAAAATCCTCAAGCTCGCCCGTGGTGGCGACGCCCGCTATATGCTGGCGGTCGACGCCATCATCTCAGTCGATCCCGGCTCGACGGTGCGGGTAGCGGACGTTATCGCCCGCATCCCGACCGAAAGCGCCAAGACCCGCGACATCACCGGCGGTCTGCCGCGCGTTGCCGAGCTGTTCGAGGCGCGCCGGCCGAAGGAATCCGCCGTTATTGCGGAAATTTCCGGGACCATCCGCTTCGGCCGCGACTACAAGAACAAGCGGCGCATCACCATCGAACCGCCGACCAAGGATGAGGAGCCCAGGGAGTATCTGGTGCCGAAGGGCAAGCACATTCACTTGCAGGACGGCGATCTCATCGAGAAGGGCGACTATATCGTCGACGGAAATCCAGCTCCGCACGACATTTTGGCGATCAAGGGCGTCGAGGAGCTTGCCGGCTACCTCGTCAACGAAATCCAGGATGTCTATCGGCTGCAGGGCGTCGCCATCAACGACAAGCACATCGAAGTGATCGTGCGCCAGATGCTGCAGAAGGTCGAAATCGACGATTCCGGCGAGACCGACCTGATCCAGGCCGAGCAGATCGACAGGATCGAGTTCGATGAGGTCAATGCCCGTGCTGTGGCGGAGGGCAAGAAGCCGGCAACCGCACATCCGGTGCTGCTCGGCATCACCAAAGCCTCGCTGCAGACGCGCTCGTTCATCTCCGCGGCTTCGTTCCAGGAGACAACGCGCGTGCTTACCGAGGCCGCGGTGAACGGCAAGGCCGACACGCTCGACGGCCTCAAGGAGAATGTCATCGTCGGCCGTCTGATCCCCGCAGGGACGGGCGCCATGATGAACAAAATCCGCGAGGTCGCGGTCAAACGCGACGCGCTCATCCTCGCCGAGCGCGAAAAGGAGGCGGCGGCAAAGGCTGAAGCCGCTGTGGAACCCGCGGCACTGCCAGCGGCCGAATAACCGCACCGCAGTTCGAGCGAATTATCGACGAAATCGAGGGCCGCCTAACTGGCGGCCCTTTTCCGTAACCCGGGTTGAGTGAAACGAAACCCGGGGTCGGCATTCGAGCCGGACCATCGTTCCCGGCTTTCGCTGCGTGCAAGCCGGGCTACATTGGTCCCATGCCAACAAATCTCAAAATCCTGAGCGGGGGCGCCATGCGCGGGCTCATGACCGACATCATCCCGCTGTTCGAGCGCGCGAGCGGCACCACGGTCGCGGTCGAATTCGGCCTGACGTCGGCGCTGAAGACTGCGATCGAGGGCGGGGCGTCGTTCGATATCGCTTTGCTGCCGCGTCCGGAGATCGATGCACTGGCGCGTCAGGGTCAGATCGCGGCCGGCGCGACCGATATCGTCCGCTCAGCAATCGGTGTCGCGGTGGCCGCGGGTGCAGCAAAACCCGATATTGCGACCGTGGACGCCTTCAAGCGGACATTGCAGGCGGCAGGATCGATCACGTATAGCGACGGCCCGAGCGGCGCCTATATCGCCGGGCTGTTGGAACGTCTGGGTATCGCGCCGGAGATGAAGCCGAAGACAAAGCTGACGACCGGCCCGGTGGCGGAACTCGTCGCCAAAGGCGAGGCCGAGGTCGGTTTGCAGCAAATCGTCGCGATCCTCCCCATAAAGGGTGCCGAACTTGTCGGCCCATTGCCCGCAGAGATACAAAACATCGTTGTCTACGCCGCTGGGCTAGCCCCAAGAGCCGAGGCCAGCGCGGCGGCTGGTGCCTTCATTGCATTCTTGGGGACGGCCGAGGCGAAGCGCATCATCCGTACGAAGGGGATGGAGCCCGGCTGAATCCAGCGCCGGGCGATAGCGCAGATGTCCTTGCGCCATCGCGCTTTCATGCCCATATCGGCTTGACTTCGACGGGTGGCGCCGATACATACCGCGCACTTCTCGGCAGGCGGTGAGCTTCGCCCGTCGGAACGGCCTGCCGGATCCCCGTTTAAGCTATTGAAAGTCAATCGCTTTCTTGGCTTCTTTTGTTCGATCGACGGGATGCGGCGTGACGCCTCGATGTAGGAAGCTCAAACGCTGCCTCTGACTTCGAAAGTCAGATATTTGGAGCATGACCGCGGTCGTACCGCGGTCCTCTGCGAAGGCCAAGCGCCCTTCCGCTATGGAAGCGGATGGCGCGATTTGGTTTTGCGCGAATGGATTCGCGCGTCGAGCCGTGGCGCAAGCCTCGGCAAATGAGGTGCAAGCCTCGTCATGAAGTGAAGGCCGACGGGGCCAAAGCCCCGTCTCAAAGAAGGCAAGAGATGCCGACGATCAATCAGCTCATTCGCAAGCCGCGGGTCGGGCAGCACGCGAAGAAGAAGGTGCCGGCGTTGCAGCAGTCGCCGCAGAAACGCGGCGTTTGCACGCGCGTCTATACGACGACGCCGAAGAAGCCAAACTCGGCGCTGCGCAAGGTCGCCAAGGTCCGCTTGACCAACGGCTTCGAGGTCATCGGCTACATCCCGGGCGAGGGTCATAACCTCCAGGAGCACTCGGTGGTGATGATCCGCGGTGGCCGCGTGAAGGATTTGCCCGGCGTGCGCTACCACATCTTGCGCGGAGTGCTCGATACGCAGGGCGTGAAAAACCGCAAGCAGCGGCGATCGAAATACGGAGCAAAACGACCCAAATAATGAGATTACCTCTCCCCGCGTGCGGGGAGAGGTCGCGAGCGAAGCGAAGCGGGCGAGGGGGCCTCTCCGCATTCTGAGCCAAGCGGTGACGCCCCCTCACCCCGACCCTCTCCCCGCAAGCGGGCAGAGGGAGAAGTGGCCGGGACAGGTCCGGCCATGACGTAAGGAAAAGACAGATGTCCCGTCGCCACAGGGCAGACAAACGCGAGATCCTGCCGGACCCGAAATTCGGGAACGTCGTGGTCACGAAATTCATGAACTCGGTGATGCATGCCGGCAAGAAGTCGGTGGCTGAGGGCATCGTCTACGGTGCGCTCGACCTCATCGAGGGCAAGACCAGGCAGTCCCCGATCGGGACATTCCAGCAGGCGCTCGACAATGTCATGCCGTCGATCGAGGTGCGGTCGCGGCGTGTCGGCGGCGCCACCTATCAGGTGCCGGTCGAGGTTCGCACCTCGCGGCGTCAGGCGCTCGGCATCCGCTGGATCATCTCAGCGGCGCGCGAGCGCAACGAGAAAACAATGACCGAGCGGCTCTCGGGAGAACTGCTCGACGCATCGAATAACAGGGGGAATGCCGTCAAGAAACGCGAGGACACGCATCGGATGGCGGAAGCCAACCGTGCATTCTCGCACTATCGCTGGTGAAGCCGGCGACAGCGAAGGAATCCCCATGCCACGTACACATCCCATCGAGGACTACCGCAACTTCGGCATCATGGCCCACATCGATGCCGGCAAGACGACGACGACCGAGCGCGTCCTCTATTACACCGGCAAAAGCCACAAAATGGGCGAGGTGCACGACGGCGCTGCGACCATGGACTTCATGGAGCAGGAGCAGGAGCGCGGCATCACCATTACGTCGGCCGCTACGACCGCCATCTGGAATGGCAAGCGCCTCAATATCATCGATACGCCGGGCCACGTCGATTTTACGATCGAGGTAGAACGCTCACTGCGCGTCCTCGATGGCGCCATTTGCGTGCTCGATTCCAATCAGGGCGTCGAGCCGCAGACCGAAACAGTGTGGCGTCAGGGCGACCGGTACAACGTCCCGCGCATCGTCTTCTGCAATAAGATGGACAAGACCGGCGCGGATTTCTTCCAGTGCCTGAAGGATATTGTCGACCGCCTGGGGGCGAAGCCGGTGGCGATCCAGTTGCCAATCGGCGCCGAGGCCCAATTCAAGGGCATCATCGATCTGGTCCGCATGGTCGGGGTGGTTTGGGACGAGGAGACGCTCGGCGCGAAGTATCACGACATCGAAATTCCGGCCGATATGATGGATCAGGCCAAAGAGTATCGCGAGAAGCTCATCGAGGCTGCCGTCGAGCTCGACGACGAAGCGATGACGGCTTACCTCGAAGGCAAGGAGCCCGACGAGGCGACGCTCAAGCGCCTCATCCGCAAGGCCACCATAGCGAGCGTATTCTTTCCGGTGTTCTGCGGCTCCGCGTTCAAGAACAAGGGCGTGCAGCCGCTGCTCGACGCCGTCGTCGACTATCTGCCGTCGCCCGTCGACGTGCCGCCGATGAAAGCCATTGATCTCAAGGGCAACGAGGTCGTGCGCAAGGCGTCGGATACCGAGCCCATGTCGCTGCTCGCCTTCAAGATCATGGACGATCCATTCGTCGGCACCATCACCTTCTGCCGCATCTATTCCGGCAAGCTGGAGAGCGGCACCGGCGTGATGAATTCGACCAAGGAGCGCAAGGAACGCGTCGGCCGCATGCTGCTGATGCACGCCAATAACCGCGAGGATATCAAAGAAGCCTTTGCCGGCGACATCGTGGCACTGGCGGGCCTTAAAGAGGTGCGCACCGGCGATACGCTGTGCGATCCGCAGAAACCGGTGATCCTGGAAAAAATGGAATTCCCAGATCCCGTCATCGAAATCGCCATCGAGCCGAAGTCGAAGGCCGACCAGGAAAAACTTGGCGTGGCGCTGGCGAAGCTCGTCGCTGAGGACCCGTCGTTCCGCGTCACCACCGATCAGGAATCCGGACAGACCATCATCAAAGGCATGGGCGAGCTTCACCTCGACATCAAGGTCGACATTTTGAGGCGCACCTACAAGGTCGATGCCAATATCGGTGCGCCGCAGGTCGCCTACCGCGAGAAGATCACGCGGCCCGCCACCGTTGACTACACGCACAAGAAGCAGACCGGCGGCCACGGCCAGTATGCAAAGATCAAAATCATCGCTGAGCCAAGTGCGCCCGGCGCGGGCTTTGAATTCGAGAACGAAATCGTCGGCGGATCGGTGCCGAAGGAGTTCATCCCGGCCGTCGAGAAGGGCCTCGAAGGGGTGATGAGCTCCGGCGTACTCGCCGGTTTCCCGGTGGTCGATACCAAGGTCAGCCTCGTCGACGGCGATTCGCACGACGTTGATTCTTCGGCGATGGCGTTCGAGATCTGCGCGCGCGGCGCCATGCGCGAAGCGTTGCAGAAAGGCGGCCCGGTCCTGCTCGAGCCGGTCATGAAGGTCGAGGTGGTGACGCCAGAGGACTATACCGGTTCGGTCATCGGCGATCTGAATTCGCGGCGCGGCCACATCCAGGGCCAGGACATGCGCGGCAACGCCAACGTCATCTCGGCGATGGTGCCGCTCGCCAACATGTTTTCTTATGTGAACAACCTGCGCTCCATGAGCCAGGGGCGCGCCACGTTCACCATGCAGTTCGATCACTACGCGGAAGTGCCGAAAGGCATCGCCGAGGAGGTCCAGGCGAAGTACGCCTGACAATCGCGTCACGAGGGTCAAAGAGAGCCGGAACGGAGAGTCTCATGGGCAAAGAAAAATTCCAACGCACGAAGCCGCATTGCAATATCGGCACGATCGGACACGTCGATCACGGCAAGACGTCGCTGACGGCGGCGATCACCAAGATATTGGCGGAAAAAGGTCAAGCGACGTACACCGCCTACGACCAGATCGACAAGGCGCCGGAAGAGAAGGCGCGTGGCATCACCATCGCCACCGCCCACGTCGAATACCAAACAGACAAGCGTCACTACGCGCACGTCGACTGTCCCGGGCATGCCGACTATGTGAAGAACATGATCACCGGCGCCGCGCAGATGGACGGCGCGATCCTGGTCGTGAGCGCGGCCGACGGTCCCATGCCGCAGACGCGTGAGCATATTCTGCTGGCGCGCCAGGTCGGCGTACCGGCGCTCGTCGTCTATCTCAACAAGGTGGATATGGTGGACGATCCCGAGCTTCTCGAGCTGGTCGAGCTCGAAGTTCGCGAACTTCTGTCCAAGTACAATTTCCCCGGCGACAAGATCCCGGTCGTCAAAGGCTCGGCGCTGATGGCGCTCGAGGACAAGAGTCCGGAACTCGGCAAAGAATCGATTTTCGCGCTGATGAAAGCGGTCGATGACTATATTCCGCAGCCGGAGCGTCCGAAGGATCAGCCGTTCCTGATGCCGGTCGAAGACGTGTTCTCGATCTCGGGCCGAGGCACGGTGTGCACCGGCCGTATCGAGCGCGGCGTGATCAAGGTCGGCGAGGAAGTCGAGATCGTCGGCATCAAGCCGACGGTGAAGACCGTCGTCACCGGCGTCGAGATGTTCCGCAAGCTGCTCGATCAGGGCGAGGCCGGCGACAACGTCGGCTGCCTGCTGCGCGGCACCAAGCGCGAGGAAGTGGAGCGTGGCCAAGTCCTATGCAAGCCGGGCTCGGTCAAGCCGCACACCAAGTTCAAGGCTGAGGCCTATATTCTCACCAAGGAGGAGGGCGGACGCCACACGCCGTTCTTCACCAATTACCGGCCGCAATTCTACTTCCGCACCACCGACGTGACTGGTGTGGTGACGCTGCCGGAAGGCACCGAGATGGTGATGCCGGGCGACAACATCGCCATGGAGGTGACGCTGATTGTGCCCATCGCCATGGAGGAGAAGCTTCGTTTCGCCATTCGCGAGGGCGGCAAAACAGTTGGCGCCGGCGTGGTGGCGAGCATCGTCGAGTAAAGTAAGTCGTCATGCCCGGCCTCGTGCCGGGCATCCACGACTTTGCGGACAGAGAAGCGTGGATGGCCGGGTCAAGCCCGGCCATGACGAGGCAGAAAGACAAGGCCATGAACGGTCAAAACATACGGATCAGGCTCAAGGCGTTCGATCATCGCATCCTCGATGCGTCGACGCGCGAGATCGTCAACACCGCGAAGCGCACCGGCGCGCAAGTGCGCGGCCCGATCCCGTTGCCGACCAGGATCGAAAAATTCACGGTCAACCGTTCGCCGCACATCGACAAGAAAAGCCGCGAGCAGTTCGAAATGCGCACGCATAAGCGGCTGCTCGACATCGTTGATCCGACGCCGCAAACCGTCGACGCGCTGATGAAGCTCGATCTCGCCGCCGGCGTCGACGTCGAGATCAAGCTCTAAGACTTGAAGGAAGCGAAAATGCGTTCCGGAGTGCTTGCGCAAAAGGTCGGTATGATGCGGTTGTTCACCGAAGCCGGCGAGCATGTGCCGGTGACGGTGTTGCGTCTCGGCAATTGCCAAGTTGTCGGCCACCGCACCAAGGACAAGAATGGCTATGTCGCGCTTCAGCTCGGCGCCGGACTGCGCAAGGTGCAGCGCACGACCAAGGCCGACCGCGGCCATTTCGCCGTAGCGAAGGTCGAGCCCAAGCGCAAGCTCGCTGAATTTCGTGTCGATGACGATGCGCTGATCCCGATCGGCGCCGAGATCACGGCCGACCATTTCGTCGTCGGCCAATATGTCGATGTCACCGGCACCTCCACCGGCAAAGGCTTCGCCGGCGGCATGAAGCGCTGGAATTTCTCCGGCCTGCGGGCAAGCCACGGTGTGTCCATCTCGCACCGTTCGATCGGCTCCACCGGCGGCCGTCAAGATCCGGGAAAGACGTTCAAGAACAAGAAAATGCCGGGTCATCTGGGCGTCGACCGCGTAACGACGCTCAATCTCAAAGTGATGCAGACCGACGTCGAGCGTGGTCTCATCCTGGTCGAGGGCGCGGTGCCCGGCGTCAAGGGCGGCTGGATCACGGTACGCGATGCGGTGAAGAAGAAGCTGCCGGACGGCGTGCCGAAACCAGGCAAATTCAAGCTCTCCGACGCTGCCGCACCTGCCGCGGCGAAAGAACAGCAGGCAGTCCCCGAGCAGCAGGCGGGGGCTTAACATGGAACTGAACATCACTTCGCTCGACGGTCAAAAATCCGGCTCGGTCACGGTGTCCGACGCCATTTTCGGACTTGAGCCGCGCACCGACCTGATCCATCGCTGCGTCGTGTGGCAGCTCGCCAAACGTCAGCGCGGCACCCATGCGGTGAAGAATCGCGCCGACATCGACCGCACCGGCAAGAAAATGTACCGGCAGAAGGGCACCGGTTCGGCCCGCCACGGCTCGGCACGCGTCAATCTTTTCCGCGGCGGCGGCCGCTCGTTCGGGCCGCACACGCGCAGCCACGAAATCGGCCTGCCGAAGAAGGTGCGCGCGCTCGCGCTCAAGCACGCACTGTCGGCCAAGGCCAAGGACGGCGGCATCATCATCATCGAAGCGCTTGATGTGAAAGAGGCGAAGACCAAGACGCTGCGCGGTCATTTTGAGAAACTCGGCCTGTCGAACGCGCTGTTGATCGACGGCGCCGACGTCGCGGCGAGTGTGCGCACCGCGGCGCGCAACATCCCGAATATCGACCTGCTGCCGGTTGCAGGCATCAACGTCTATGACGTGATGCGGCGGCACACGTTGGTGCTCACCCGCGCCGCCGTCGAAGCGCTGGAGGCGCGGTTCAAATGACCACCAGCGATCCGCGCCATTACGACGTTATCGTCGCACCGTTGATCACCGAGAAGGCGACCAACGCCTCCGAGCATAACAAGGTCATCTTCAAGGTTGCCATGACCGCGACCAAGCCGCAGATCAAGGAAGCGGTCGAAAAGCTGTTCGACGTCAAGGTCAAGAGTGTGAACACGCTGCGGCGGCGCGGCAAGTGGAAGACCTTCAAGGGCCGCTACGGCCGCACGTCGGACAGCAAGCGCGCCATCGTGACCCTCGAAGAGGGTCAAGCGATCGACGTGACGACGGGGTTGTAGGGGAGCACGGTATGGCACTCAAAACCTATAATCCGGTCACGCCGGGCCAGCGCCAGCTCGTCCTGGTCGATCGCTCGGGCCTCTATACCGGCAAGCCAGTCAAGGCGCTGACCGAAGGCAAGAACTCGAGCGGTGGCCGCAATAACGGCGGCTCCATCACCAGCCGCTATCGCGGCGGCGGCCACAAGCAGGCCTACCGCATCATCGACTTCAAGCGCCGCAGTTTCGACCGGCCCGCCAAAGTCGAGCGGCTGGAATACGATCCGAACCGCACCGCCTTCATCGCACTCATCAAATACGAGGGCGGCGAGCTCAATTACATCCTGGCGCCGCAACGGCTCTCCGTTGGCGACACGGTCGTCTCCGGCGAGCATGTCGACGTGAAACCCGGCAACGCCATGCCGATCGCCAACATTCCGGTTGGCACCATCGTCCACAATATCGAGATCAAGATCGGCAAGGGCGGCCAGATCGCGCGCTCGGCCGGCACCTACGCGCAGATCGTCGGCCGCGACGGCGAATACGTGATCCTGCGGCTCAATTCCGGCGAGCAGCGGCTGGTCCACGGCCGCTGCATCGCGACCGTCGGTGCGGTGTCCAATCCCGACAACATGAACATTTCGATCGGCAAGGCCGGGCGCAGCCGCTGGATGGGGCGGCGCGGCCATGTGCGCGGCGAGACGATGAACCCGGTCGATCATCCGCTCGGCGGACGCACGCGCGGCGGCCGGCATCCGGTGACGCCGTGGGGCAAGCCGACCAAGGGCATGAAGACCCGCAAGAACAAAAGCACGGCGAAATTCATCATGGTGAGCCGCCACGTGCGGAAGAAGAAATAGGGCGAGGATCAGGAGCGATCATGACGCGTTCGGTTTGGAAAGGCCCGTTTGTCGACGGCTATCTGCTGAAGAAGGCGGATACCGCTCGCTCGTCCGGGCGCCACGAGATGATCCGCATCTGGTCGCGCCGCTCGACCATTCTGCCGCAGTTCGTGGGGCTCACGTTCGGCGTCTACAACGGCCAGAAACACATCCCGGTGATCGTGACCGAGGAAATGGTCGGCCACAAATTCGGTGAATTCGCGCCGACGCGATCGTTCTATGGCCACTCGTCGGACCGCAAGGCCAAGCGTGCGACCGCCGGTCCCGGAGCACCAAGCGCTCCGGCGGGCGGCGGCGCGGCGCCGGCGCCGGCGCCGGCGGCTGGCACGTCGTGAGGCGGGAGCAGATTCTATGAGCAAGAAGAAGCGCGACCGCGTGCTCTCCGACACCGAGGCGATGGCCGTCGCCCGTATGCTGCGGGTAAGCCCGCAGAAGCTCAATCTTCTGGCGCAGCTTATTCGCGGCAAAAAGGTTTCGACGGCGCTTGCTGATCTCGAATTCTCGCGCAAGCGCATCGCGCGCGACGTGCGAAAATGCCTGGAATCCGCGATCGCCAATGCGGAGAACAATCACGATCTCGACGTCGACGATCTCGTTGTCGCCGAGGCCCATGTCGGCAAGGCGCTGGTCATCAAGCGCCACGAGCCGCGCGCGCGCGGCCGCATGGGGAAGATTTTCAAGCCGTTCGCCAATCTCACCATCGTGGTGCGTGAGGTCGCGGCGGCGGCGCAATAGGCGGGCACTCGGGAAAGAGGGCTCAGGAGAAAGCTATGGGTCAGAAAGTCAATCCGGTCGGGCTGCGGCTCGGCATCAACCGCACCTGGGATTCGCGGTGGTATGCCGGCAAGGCAACCTATGGCTCGCTGCTGCACGAGGATATGGAAATCCGCAAGGCGCTGCTGAAGGAGCTTAAGCAGGCCGCGGTCTCCAAGATCGTGATCGAGCGCCCCCACAAGAAGTGCCGGGTCACCATCCATTCGGCGCGTCCGGGCGTCGTCATCGGCAAAAAGGGCGCCGACATCGAGAAGCTGCGCCGCAGAGTAGCCGCGCTCACCGACAGCGACGTGGTCATCAATATCGTCGAAATCCGCAAGCCGGAGCTTGACGCGCAGCTCGTCTCAGAATCGATCGCCCAGCAACTCGAGCGCCGCGTCGCGTTCCGCCGCGCCATGAAGCGCGCCGTGCAGTCGGCAATGCGGCTCGGCGCCGGCGGCATTCGCATCAATTGCTCGGGCCGGCTTGGCGGCGCCGAGATCGCGCGCATGGAGTGGTATCGCGAGGGCCGCGTGCCGCTGCACACTTTGCGCGCCGACGTCGATTACGGCGTTGCCACCGCGTTCACCACTTACGGCACCTGCGGCGTGAAGGTTTGGATCTTCAAGGGCGAGATCATGGAACACGACCCGATGGCGCAGGACAAAAAGATGGCCGAAGGCGAAGCCGGCCGGCCGCGGCGCGACGCGGCCTGATCGGCCGGTTTGAACAAGGGCGTTTGCCATGCTGCAACCGAAGCGGACAAAATTCCGGAAGGCGCACAAAGGGCGCATTCACGGCATCGCTACGAGCGCGATCAACCTCTCGTTCGGCCAATATGGCCTGAAGGCCCTGGAGCCGGAACGGATCACCGCGCGCCAGATCGAGGCCGCGCGCCGTGCCTTGACTCGGCACATGAAGCGCTCGGGACGCGTCTGGATTCGCTTGTTTCCCGACGTTCCGGTGTCGAAAAAGCCGCTCGAAGTGCGCATGGGTTCGGGCAAGGGCACGCCCGAACTCTGGGTGGCGCGCGTCAAGCCCGGCCGCATCCTGTTCGAGATCGACGGCGTCACTGTGCAAATTGCCAAGGAAGCGCTGGCGCTCGCGGCGGCCAAATTGCCGATCAAAACCCGCTTCGTCGAACGCATCAGCGAGTAGCCGTGTCATGAAACCAGTCGATATCAGAGCGATGACGATCGACCAGATCGACGACGAAGTGCTCAAGCTCAAGAAAGAGCAGTTCAACCTGCGTTTCCAGCGCGCCACCGGGCAACTGGAGAATACGGCGCGCGTCCGCGAGGTGCGCCGCGACATCGCGCGCCTCAAGACAGTCGCGCAAACCAAACGCGCCGCCGCGCCGAAGAGTTGAGAGGATAAAGATGCCGAAGCGTACCCTCCAAGGCGTCGTGGTGAGCGACAAACAAAGCAAGACATTGGTGGTGCGCGTCGAGCGCCGCTTCACTCATCCCCTGTTCAAGAAAACGGTGCGCCGTTCGAAGAAGTATTATGCGCATGACGAGAAGGACGAGTTCAAGGTCGGCGATATCGTGTGGATCGAGGAACACCGCCCCATCTCCAAGCTGAAACGTTGGGCCGTGGTGCGCGGCGAGAAAAAGAAGGCGTCTTGAGCGACGCCTAGAAACGGAGCAGCCGATGATTCAGATGCAAACCAACCTCGACGTGGCCGATAATTCCGGCGCGCGCCGCGTCATGTGCATCAAGGTGCTTGGCGGCTCCAAGCGCAAATACGCCACCATCGGCGACGTGATCGTCGTCTCGGTCAAGGAGGCGATCCCGCGCGGCCGCGTCAAGAAGGGCGAGGTGATGAAGGCCGTCATCGTGCGCGTCGCCAAGGACATCAAGCGCGCCGACGGCTCCATCATCCGGTTCGACCGCAATGCGGCAGTCCTGATCAACCCGCAGATGGAGCCGGTTGGCACCCGCATCTTCGGCCCGGTGCCGCGCGAATTGCGCGCCAAGAACCACATGAAAATCATTTCGCTTGCGCCCGAGGTGCTGTGATGGCGGCCAGGATCAAAAAGGGCGACAAGGTGGTGGTGATCGCGGGCCGCGACAAAGGCCGTACCGGCGAAGTCGTCGAGATGCGCCGGGACGAAGGACGCGCGCTGGTGCGCGGCGTCAATGTGGTCAAGCGCCACCAGCGCCAAAGCGCATCGCAGGAAGGCGGCATCATCTCCAAGGAGGCGCCGATTCACCTGTCGAATATCGCGTTGGCTGATCCCAAGGATGGCAAGCCGACGCGCGTCGGCTTCAAATTCGTCGGCAAAGGTGATGATCGCAAGAAGGTGCGCGTCGCCAAGCGCTCGGGAGTCGAGATCGATGGCTGATACGGACGAGAAAAAAGCCAAGAAGGCGCAAAAATCCCAACGGCCGGAACCTGGCCGGGACGGCAAGCCCGCCAAGACTGAGAAGGCCGAGAAGGGCGACAAGGGATCGAAGGCCGCGAAGCCGGAAAAGACCGAGACGGCCGAGAATGCGCCACGCGAGCCCGAACCGCGTGTGCCGGCGCGGCTCAAAGTGCAATTCGAGGATGCGATCCGCGCCAAGCTCGCCGAGCAATTCGGTTACAAGAACCGCTTGCAAATTCCGACGCTGGACAAGGTCGTGATCAATATGGGCATCGGCGAAGGTGTCGCCGATCGCAAGAAGGTCGATGGCGCCGCCGCCGATCTGGCACTTATCGCCGGGCAGAAGGCGGTGATCACCAAGGCGCGGAAATCGATCGCCACTTACAAATTGCGCGATGGGCAGGCCATCGGCTGCAAGGTGACGCTGCGCAAGGCGCGCATGTACGAGTTCCTCGATCGGCTCATTAATATCGCGCTGCCGCGCGTGCGCGATTTCCGCGGCCTCAACCCGAAGAGTTTCGACGGCCGCGGCAATTACTCGCTCGGCATCAAGGAGCACATCGTGTTTCCGGAGATCGATTACGACAAGGCCGCCGACATTTGGGGCATGGATATCACCGTATGCACCACGGCGCGCAGCGACGATGAGGCGCGCGCGCTGTTGACGGCGTTCAATTTTCCGTTCCGGCAGTGAGCCCTGGCAAAGCAGCGCCTCAGACGCGGAACACCGAGGAGAACTAGATGGCGAAGAAGAGTTCGATCGAGAAAAACAACCGGCGCCGCCGGATGACGAAGAAGTTTGCGGGCCGGCGGTTGCGGCTGAAGGCGATTGCGCAAGACAAGTCGAAGCCGGTGGAGGAACGTTTCGCCGCCACCCTCAAGCTTGCCGAAATGCCGCGCAATTCGTCCGCAACCCGCATTCGCAATCGCTGCGAGATCACAGGCCGCCCGCGAGCCTTCTATCGCAAGCACAGATTATCGCGCATCGCGTTGCGGGAGCTCGGCTCGAAGGGGCTGATCCCCGGTCTTGTCAAGTCGAGCTGGTAAGGAGGATCGCACGATGCCCATGAACGATCCGCTCGGCGATCTGTTGTCCCGCATCCGCAACGCCCAGATGCGCAGCAAGGGTAAAGTCACGTCGCCCAACTCACGGCTGCGCGAGAGCGTGCTCGATGTGCTCAAGACCGAAGGCTATATCCGCGGCTACACGGTGACCGAACGCGAGGGCCGCTCGGAAATCGAGATCGAGCTGAAATATTTCGACGGCGAACCAGTTATCCGCGAGATCGAGCGGATTTCAAAACCAGGCCGCCGCGTCTACACGTCGGTCAGGAACCTGCCGCGCATCAACAATGGTCTGGGCGTCGCCATCGTGTCGACGCCGAAGGGCGTCATGGCCGATCACGATGCCCGCGACGCCAATGTCGGCGGCGAAATCCTCTGCACGGTGTTCTAGGCGGCGACGACGCAGATACACGAGAGCAAGAGCAACGGATTTTCAGTCATGTCCCGCATCGGAAAGAAAGCCATCTTGGTCCCCGCGGGGATCACCGCCAACATCGAAGGCCAGACCGTGAAGGTCAAAGGCCCGAAGGGCGCCCTCCAGGTCGTGCTGCACGACGATGTGATGGTCAAACTCGATGGCGGCGAGATCAAGGTGGATCCGCGCGCCGAGACCAAACGCGCGCTCTCGCAATGGGGCACATCGCGCACGCTGATCGCCAACCTCATCGCCGGGGTCACGAAGGGCTTCGAGCAGCGCCTCGAGATCAACGGCGTCGGCTATCGGGCGTCGGTGCAGGGCAAGAACCTGCAGATCGCTTTAGGTTACAGCCACGATATCGTCTATCCGATCCCGGAAGGCATCGCGATCGTGACGCCGCGGCCGGTGGAGATTGTCATCTCGGGCAGCGACCGCCAGAAAGTCGGTCAGGTCGCCGCCGAGATCCGCGACTATCGGCCGCCGGAGCCGTATAAGGGCAAAGGCATCAAGTATGCCGGCGAGCGCATCTTCCGCAAGGAAGGCAAGAAGAAGTAACGGAGCGGCTCTATGACTAAGCTCAGCGACAGGATCTTGCGGCGGCAGGGGCGCGTGCGCGGCGCGCTACGCCTTGCAGCGGGCGAGCGCAAGCGGCTATCCGTTTTCCGTTCCTCCAAGCACATCTACGCGCAGGTGATCGATGACGACGAGGGCGCCACGCTGGCTGCGGCGTCCTCGATCGAAAAGACGGCGCGGGAAGGCCTCAAGACCGGGGCCAGCGTCGAGGCGGCGAAGGCCGTCGGCAAACTCATTGCTCAGCGCGCGCAGGAGAAGGGCGTCAAGAACGTGGTGTTCGACCGCGGCGCTTATCTTTTTCACGGCCGTGTCAAGGCCTTGGCTGAGGCGGCGCGCGAAGGCGGGTTGAATTTCTAAGCGGCGAAGCAAAAGAATTGGATCGATAAAAATGGCGCACAACGATGGCACGTGAACCCCGCGATCGAAGAAACGAAGAGCGCGACAGCGAATTTGTCGACAAGCTCGTCCACATCAACCGCGTTGCCAAGGTGGTGAAGGGCGGACGGCGCTTCGGCTTCGCGGCGCTGGTCGTCGTCGGCGATCAGAAGGGCCGCGTCGGCTTCGGCCACGGCAAGGCACGCGAGGTACCGGAGGCGATCCGCAAGGCGACCGACGCCGCCAAACGCAGCCTCACCCGCGTGCCATTGCGCGAAGGCCGCACGCTGCATCACGACGTTGCCGGCCGCCACGGCGCCGGCAAAGTGTTTTTGCGCGCCGCGCCGCCCGGCACCGGCATCATCGCCGGCGGTCCGATGCGCGCGGTATTCGAAACCCTCGGAATGCAGGATGTGGTGGCAAAATCGATCGGCACATCAAATCCCTACAACGTGGTGCGCGCCACGTTCGACGCGCTGAAGCGTCAGGATTCGCCGCGCTCGGTCGCCGCGCGCCGCAACATCAAGGTTTCGGCGCTGCAAGCGCGCCGCCGTGATGTCGACGCCGAACAGGTCGCGGATTGAGCGCTCGGGAGCACGCGATGAATACCGGGAAGAATTCTGGGAAGACCGTCAAGATCCGGCAGACCGGCAGCCCATCGCGCCGTCATCACCGCCAGCGCGAGACGTTGGTCGGACTGAAGCTCAATAAGATCGGCCGCGTCGCGGAGTTCGTCGATTCGCCGCAGACGCGGGGCATGATTGCGAAGGTCGCGCATCTCGTCGAGGTGGTGGAGAAATAGAGCGATGAAACTTCACGAACTCTCCGGCCGCGCCGGGGCCCGCAAGACGCGCAAGCGCATCGGCCGCGGTATCGGCTCCGGCAAGGGCAAGACCGGCGGCCGCGGCGGCAAGGGCCAGACCGCGCGCTCGGGCGTGCGCATAAAGGGTTTCGAGGGCGGCCAAATGCCGCTCCATCGCCGCCTGCCCAAGCGCGGCTTCAAGAACACGATGTTCGCGCGCAAGCTCAACGAGGTGAACCTCGGGCGCATCCAGACGGCGATCGATGCCGGCCGGCTCGACGCGGCAGGCAAAATCGACGCCGCCGCCCTGGTCAAGGCCGGTATCCTGCGGCGGGCCAAGGACGGGGTACGCCTTCTCGGCGATGGCGAGTTCAAGGCCAAAGTCGATCTCGCCGTCTTCGGCGCGTCGAAATCGGCTGTCGCGGCGGTGGAGAAAGCCGGCGGGACTGTCGAAATCCTCGCGCCCAAGGCGGCGACGAGCGAGCAAGCGGCCTGAGGCCTATATAGGGGCCGGGGCGCAAGGAGCATCGACAGATGGTCTCTGCAGCAGAACAACTCGCAGCCAATCTGAACTTCGGCGCGCTCGCCAAAGCCGAAGAGCTGAAGAAGCGCATCTGGTTCACGCTCGGTGCGTTGCTTGTCTATCGGCTTGGCACCTACATTCCGCTGCCCGGTATCGATCCGAACGCCTGGGACCAGGTTTTCCAATCCCAGGCCGGCGGCATTCTGGGAATGTTCAACATGTTCGCCGGCGGCGGCATCCACCGCATGGCGATCTTTGCGCTGAACATCATGCCCTACATCTCGGCCTCGATCATCATTCAGTTGATGACGACCGTGTCGCCGACGCTCGAGCAGCTCAAGAAAGAGGGCGAGCAGGGCCGCAAGATGATCAACCAGTACACCCGCTATCTGACAGTGGTGCTGGCGGCGTTCCAGGCCTACGGCATCGCCGTCGGCCTCGAAGGGGCGGGCAAGGTGGTCAGCGATCCAGGCCTGTTCTTCCTGCATCTCGACCGTGATCACGCTCACCGGCGGCACCATGTTCCTGATGTGGCTCGGCGAGCAGATAACCCAGCGCGGTATCGGCAACGGCACCTCGCTCATCATCATGTCGGGCATCGTCGCGCAATTGCCCTCGGCCATCGCCGGCACGCTCGAACTCGGGCGCCAGGGCGCGCTGTCGACCGGCCTCATTCTCGCGGTTTTGGTGGTTGCCGTGGCGGTCATCACTTTCATCGTGTTCATGGAGCGCGCGCAGCGCCGCCTCTTGATTCAATATCCCAAGCGCCAGGTCGGCAATCGCATGTTCGAGGGGCAATCCTCGCATCTGCCGCTCAAGCTCAATACCTCCGGCGTCATCCCGCCGATCTTCGCGTCGTCGCTGTTGTTGCTCCCGACCACGGTCGCCAATTTCACGGCTGGACAAGGGCCGGGATGGCTCACCACCATCACCACACAGCTCTCGCACGGGCGGCCGCTATTCCTCGCGCTGTATGTCGGCCTCATCGTGTTTTTTGCCTTTTTCTACACGGCGATCGTCTTCAATCCGACCGAGACCGCCGATAACCTGAAGAAACACGGCGGGTTTATTCCGGGCATCCGCCCGGGGGAGCGCACCGCCGAGTACATCGACTACGTGCTGTCGCGCATCACGGTGATTGGGGCGGCCTATCTCGCGATCGTCTGCCTGTTCCCCGAAATGCTGATCTCGTATGCGGCGGTGCCGTTCTATTTCGGCGGCACGTCGCTTTTGATCGTGGTTAGCGTGACCATGGACACCGTGGCGCAAGTCCAGGGCTATCTGCTCGCACACCAATACGAGGGCCTGATCAAACGATCAAAACTGCGGGGGCGCCGTAGATGAGATTGATCCTGCTGGGCCCGCCGGGGGCTGGCAAAGGAACGCAGGCCGAGCGTCTCGTCGCAAAATACGGTTTAGTCCAGCTTTCGACCGGTGACATGCTGCGCGCGGCAGTGAAGGCCGGCACGCCCATCGGCCGACAGGCCCAAGAGCATCATAGCGCGCGGCAGCCTCGTACCCGACGACGTGGTGGTCAAAATCGTCGCTCAGCGCATCGAGGAGCCGGACGCTCGCAAGGGCTTCATCCTGGATGGTTTTCCCCGCACGGTGCCGCAAGCCATGGAACTTGACCGGATGTTGGCGCAGCGCGGACTTGACCTCGATGCGGTGATCGAACTGCGCGTCGACGAGGAGGCCTTGCTCAAGCGCATCGAAAGCCGCATCGCGGCCACGAAGGCGCAAGGAGAGCCGCTGCGCGACGATGACAATCCGGACGTGTTGCGCCGGCGGCTCGCCGCCTATCGGGACCAGACCGCGCCATTGATCGGCTACTACCGGCTGCAAAGCGTGTTACGGTCGGTGGACGGTATGGCACCGATCTCGAGCGTCACGGCGGCAATCGAAAAATCGCTCGCGCCGGCGGCAACCTCAGCCCAGCCGAAATCAGCGCCCAAAAAGGCGGCGCTCAAGCCAGCAAAGTCTGCCAAGCCGCCAAACAGCCCAGGAATAGGAAAAAAGTCCAAGGAGCGCGTCGCCGTATCCGCCGCGAAGGAGGCCAAGGCGCCCCGCAAGGCGGTATCCCGGGCGACCGCGGCCCCCAAACGGAAGCGGCAGAACCCGAAAGGCGCGGCAAGCCGCCGCTAGGCTTGTTTGTACACGAAACCGCTAGCCGAGGTTGACGAAAGCAAGGGGAATCCATTAATAAGCTCAGAATATCCGGTCGGAGAATTAGCATAGCGATGCCAGGCCCCCCAACGGCAGGCAGCCGCTGGCTTTTTACGTTTGTGGCCTTCTCAGGTGACATTGGGACCGATGGAGAGCGGCAGGACGCCATGGCGGTTCCATGGGCCGGCCAGCACAAGGAGTAACTGACTTGGCCCGTATCGCTGGTGTCAACCTACCGACCAACAAGCGCATCGAGATCGCGTTGCAATACATCTATGGCATTGGCGGCGCCAAGGCTAAGGAGATCCTGGAGAAAGTCTCGCTGCCGGAATCACGATGGGTGTCGCAGCTGACCGATCAGGAAGTGCTTCAGCTTCGCGAAGTGATCGACCGCGACTATGCCGTGGAAGGCGATCTGCGGCGCGAAGTCGCCATGAACATCAAGCGGCTCATGGACCTTGGCTGTTATCGAGGGCTGCGTCATCGCCGCAGTTTGCCGGTGCGCGGCCAGCGCACTCACACCAATGCACGCACCCGCAAGGGTCCGGCCAAGCCTATTGCCGGCAAGAAGAAATAGCGCGTCGAACAGACTATGTGACGGCACCGGAGCGGCCGGTCCCGATCCTCGAAAGGGTTCAGAATGGGTAAGGATGCCACGCGCGTCCGCAAACGCGAACGCAAAAACATCGCCTCAGGCGTTGCGCATGTGAGTGCCACGTTCAACAACACCATGATTACGATCACCGATGTTCAGGGCAATACCATTGCCTGGTCGTCGGCAGGCACGATGGGATTCAAGGGTTCGCGCAAGTCGACGCCCTATGCGGCGCAGGTTGCTGCCGAGGATGCTGCCAAGAAGGCGCAGGAACACGGTATGCGGACGCTGGAAGTCGAAGTCGCAGGCCCTGGATCGGGGCGTGAATCGGCGCTGCGCTCGCTGCAGGCCGCCGGCTTCACCGTTACTTCGATCCGCGACGTAACGCCGATCCCGCACAATGGCTGCCGCCCGCGCAAGCGGCGGCGCGTATAGGAAACCGGCTGATGGAACAAATGGAACATCTGCCGCCGCTCGACTTTGGCCCCACGGAGCGGAGTGGGACGCGCGACAGAATTGCGCCGCTCAATGCGATGGGTGATAACGTGACGATCCAGAAGAATTGGCAGGAACTCATCAGGCCCAGCAAGCTGCAGGTCAGCGCCGGCGCCGATACGCGGCGCGCGGCGACTGTGGTGGCCGAACCCCTTGAACGCGGCTTCGGCGTAACGCTCGGCAATGCGCTGCGGCGTATTCTGTTGTCGTCGCTCCAGGGTGCGGCCGTCCAATCGGTGCATATCGATGGCGTGCTGCACGAATTCTCCTCGATCGCCGGCGTGCGCGAAGACGTCACCGATATCGTGCTCAACATTAAGGATATCGCCATCAAGATGCAGGGTGATGGGCCCAAGCGTATGGTGGTGAAAAAGCAAGGGCCGGGCGCGGTGACCGCCAGCGACATTCAGACCGTGGGCGATGTCGTCGTACTCAATCCGGACCTGGTTCTGTGCACGCTCGATGAGGGCGCCGAAATTCGCATGGAATTCACGGTGGCGACCGGTAAGGGCTACGTGCCGGCCGAACGCAACCGTCCCGAGGATGCGCCGATCGGGTTGATCCCGGTCGACAGTCTTTATTCGCCGGTGCGCAAGGTGTCCTACAAGGTGGAGAACACCCGCGAAGGACAAATTCTCGACTATGACAAGCTCACGCTGACGATCGAGACCAACGGCGCCGTGACCCCCGAGGACTCGCTCGCCTACGCCGCGCGCATCCTGCAGGATCAGCTCAACGTGTTCGTGAACTTCGAAGAGCCGAAGCGCGAGACCACCCACGAGCCAATCCCGGATCTCGCCTTCAATCCGGCCTTCCTCAAGAAGGTCGACGAGCTCGAGCTCTCAGTGCGTTCCGCTAACTGTCTCAAGAACGACAACATCGTCTATATCGGCGACTTGGTGCAGAAGACCGAGGCCGAGATGCTGCGCACGCCGAATTTCGGCAGGAAGTCACTCAACGAGATCAAGGAAGTGCTGGTGCAGATGGGCCTGCATCTCGGCATGGAAGTTCCCGGCTGGCCGCCGGAAAACATCGAGGAACTGGCCAAGCGCTTCGAGGATCACTATTGACCAGGGAACAGTAATCAGGGGTCAGTAATCGGAAGTCTTTCTTTCTGATTACTGACTACTGTAGACTGACATCTGAATGCGTCACGCCAAAACCCACCGCAAGTTCAGCCGGCGCTCGGACCATCGCCGCGCGATGCTGGCGAACCTCGCCGCCTCATTGATCAAGCATGAGCAGATCGTCACCACGCTGCCGAAGGCGAAGGACTTGCGGCCGATCGTGGAGAAACTGGTTACGCTCGGCAAGCGCGGCGGCCTGCACGCCCGCCGGCAGGCGATCGCGCAGATGCGCAACATCGCCATGGTCAAAAAGCTCTTCGATGTGATCGGTCCGCGCTACAAGGAACGCAATGGCGGTTACCTCCGCGTGCTCAAGGCCGGTTTTCGCTACGGCGATTCCGCTCCCGTCGCGGTGATCGAGTTCGTCGACCGCGACGTCGATGCGAAGGGCATGGATTCCGGGCCGGTCCAGGCGCGAACCGAGACGGCTGCGGCCGCACCTGCTTAATTCCCTCGTCCGCGATCCGGCGGGAAGGCACATCCCACTCCAATTGTCTGCGACAATCGCCGCTTTCGGGCGAGGTCTTTCGGCGCACGCAGCATGTTCCAATTGGCGGGCAAACTCTGCAATAGTATCCGTCATGCAAGCGAAACCGGATAAGGGGGCATCCATGGTGCGGCTCGCAATACTCTCCATTACAGCGTTGATGATCACGGGCGCGGCATTGGCCGATACGCCACTCGAGCGCGGCTCGTATCTCGTCAATACCATCATGACGTGCGCCAATTGCCACTCGCCGAAGGGACCGCCAGACGCTGTTGCTGGGAAAGATTTTTCCGGCGGCTTGCGCTTCAGCGAGCCGCCATTCGATGTAACTGCCCCTACATCACGCCAGACAAGGATACCGGAATCGGCACATGGAGCGCCGCCGACATCAAGAAGCTGTTGCTTGATAACGTGCGCCCCAACGGCGTGCCGCTCGTCGTGATGCCGACCGGCTTTTACCGCATTCTATTGCCCAGCGATCTTGATGCGATCGTCGCCTATCTGCAGAGCATCAAGCCGGTCAGCAACAAGGTGCCCGATCCCGTCTATAAGATGGACGTGACGCACCAGATTTTCCCCGGCGCCGAGAGGCCGATCGATCCGGCCGACCTCAATGATAAGCTCAAGCAGGGCTTCTACCTTGCCACTATCGGCCATTGCATGGAATGCCACACGCCGATGGTGAAGGGAGTTCAGGATTTTCAGAACGCGCTCGGCGCGGGCGGCCGTGAGTTTCCCGGCCCGTGGGGGGTGTCGGTCTCGCGCAACATCACGTCGAGCAAGACCAAGGGCATCGGCGAATGGACCGATGCCGAGATCAAGCGCGCGATCAGCCAGGGCGTCGACAAGGACGGCAACAAGCTCAAGGGGCCGATGGGCTATCAGTACTACGCCCACATGACCGACGCCGACCTCGATGCCGTGATCACTTGGGTTCGTACACTGCCGCCGAAGGAGTGAGGCCGCGGCAAAAAGAGCATGTCGATCCTCCTCCGCTTCGCCGGGTGAGGATGACAGCGCCCTTCTAAAACCTCGGTCGGATGCCTATATGTGGCGGCATTGATTCGGGGTTTTTCCATGATGTCGCCGCTGCGGCTCCCGCTCGTGTTGGCAGCCCTCACCCTCTCGATCGCCGTGCTGCTACAGCCAGCGGCAGCGCAAGATCGCCGCGTGCCAAGCTCGCCCGCCGAACTTCAACTCTCCTTCGCCCCGGTCGTACAGCGCGTGGCGCCGGCAGTGGTCAATGTCTATGCCGCCCGCGTCGTCGAAAACCGCAATCCATTCCTGAACGACCCGTTCTTCCGTCAGTTCTTCGGCGGCGGCATGCCGCGCGAACAGGTGCAACGCTCGCTCGGCTCCGGTGTCATCATCGATCCCACGGGCCTCGTCGTCACCAATTACCACGTGATCGAAGGGGCGAGTGAAGTGAAGGTCGCGCTTTCCGACAAGCGCGAGTTCGACGCTGATGTCGTTCTCAAGGACGAGCACAGCGATCTTTCGGTGCTGCGCCTCAAGGCCGCGAGCGAACGCTTCCCCGCGCTGGATTTCGGCAATTCCGACGAGTTGCAGGTCGGTGATGTGGTGCTGGCGATCGGCGATCCGTTCGGCGTCGGGCAGACAGTGACGCACGGCATCGTCTCGGCACTGGCGCGCACCCAGGTTGGCATTTCCGATTATCAGTTCTTCATCCAGACCGACGCCGCCATCAATCCCGGAAATTCCGGCGGCGCGCTAGTCGATGTCCACGGCCGCCTAGTCGGCATCAATACGGCGATTTACTCGCGCTCGGGCGGCTCGCAGGGGATCGGCTTTGCCATTCCGGCCAACATGGTGCGCGTCGTTGTCGCCTCGGCGAAGGGCGGCAGCGCCGCGGTCAAGCGGCCGTGGCTCGGCGCCAAGCTCCAGGAGGTCACGCCGGAGATCGCCGACAGCCTCGGCCTGAAGCGGCCGAGCGGGGCACTGATCGCGAGCGTGGTCGCGAACGGCCCGGCCGCCCGCGCCGGTATGAAGACGGGTGATCTCATCGTCAGCATCGACGGCACGGTGGTCGATGATCCCAATGCCTTCGACTATCGTTTTGCGACCAAGCCCTTGGGCGGGACCGCGCAAATCGGCGTCATCCGCCAGGGCAAGGATGTGGTGGTGCCGGTTGCTTTGCAGAGTCTGCCCGACACCCCGCGGGACGAGGTGAAGATTAAAGGCCGCTCGCCGTTCCTCGGTGCGACCGTCGCCAATCTCTCGCCGGCCTTGGCCGACGAGTTGCGGCTCGATCCGCAGAGCGAAGGCGTCGTCATCACCGCCGTCGCCGACGGCTCGACGGCGCAATCGATCGGCTTCCAGAAGGGCGACATCGTTGTTTCGGTCAACAACCAGAAGATCGCCAAGTCGGCCGATCTCGATCGCATTACCAACACCGCCAGCCGCCAATGGCGCGTCACGATCCAGCGTCGCGGCCAGCAAATCTCGGTCATGTTCAGCGGATGAGCCCGCGCGCGAAGAAAAACGCACCTTCGCTGTTCGCCGCCGGCGGCCTTGATCGTGATGCGCCGCGGCCGCTCGCCGACAAACTGCGTCCTGATAAGCTCGCCGACGTGGTCGGGCAGGATCATCTGCTCGGGCCCGACGGCACGCTTACCCGCATGCTGGAAACGCGTTCGCTCGGCTCGCTGATCTTTTGGGGGCCGCCCGGCACCGGCAAGACGACGGTGGCGCGGCTCCTGGCGCACGCGACCGAACTTTATTTCGAGCAGATATCGGCGATCTTTTCCGGCGTCGCCGATCTCAAGAAGGTGTTCGAGGCGGCGCGGCTGCGCCGCGAGGCGGGGCAGGGCACCCTGCTCTTCGTCGATGAAATTCACCGTTTCAATCGCGCCCAGCAGGATTCCTTCCTGCCGGTCATGGAGGACGGCACCATCGTGCTGGTCGGCGCGACGACGGAGAATCCCTCCTTCGAGCTGATCGCCCCGCTGCTTTCGCGGGCGCGCGTCCTGGTTTTCAAGCCGCTTGACCCGGTAGCGGTCGAAAGGCTGCTCGATCGCGCCGAGACGATCGAAGGCAGAAGGTTGCCGCTCGACGACGAAGCGCGCGCTTCGCTGGTACGCATGGCCGACGGCGATGGCCGTGCGGCGCTCACGCTCGCGGAAGAGGTCTGGCGTGCCGCGCGCAACAATGAGATATTCGATGCCGCGAGCCTCCAAGTGGTCGTGCAGCGGCGGGCGCCGATCTACGATAAGAAGCAGGACGGCCACTACAATCTCATCAGCGCGTTGCACAAGTCGGTGCGCGGCTCCGATGTGGACGCCGCGCTCTATTACCTGTGCCGTATGCTCGATGCCGGCGAGGACCCGCTCTATCTGGCGCGGCGCATCGTGCGCATGGCGGTCGAAGATATCGGACTTGCCGATCCGCAGGCCCTGATCGTCGCCAATGCGGCGAAAGACGCCTACGATTTCCTCGGCTCGCCGGAAGGCGAGCTTGCGCTTGCCGAAGCCGTGATCTACGTCGCGACCGCACCGAAATCGAACGCGGCCTATGTGGCATTCGGCGAGGCCATGCGCACGGCGAAGGAAGCAGGCTCCCTGTTGCCGCCCAAGCACATCCTCAACGCGCCGACGAAGCTGATGAAGTCGGAAGGCTACGGCTCGGGCTACGAATACGACCACGATGCCGCGGAAGCGTTTTCGGGTCAGGACTATTTCCCCGAGCCGCTCGGACGCCGACAATTCTACGATCCGCCCGAGCGCGGATTCGAGCGTGAAATCAGGAAGCGGCTGGACTATTGGGCGAAGCTGCGTCGCGAGCGGAGCGATCCTTGAGGGGCAGCCGCGGACCACGGCAACCGGGCGGCGGCAAGCAAATCGCCGGGCCGCGCCAGCAGCGTCATTCCGTTCACCGTCACCCTGAGGTGCGAGCGAAGCGAGCCTCGAAGAGCGACGGTCCCGGCGCCTCGGCCGCTCATCCTTCGAGGGTCGCTTTGCGACCGCCTCAGGATGACGGTGGTCGGCTAAGTGTGCTGCCTCCCATCCCGACTTCCGTCCAGAATGTCGCGATCACCGCCGACGAAAACGGCATGCGCGTCGATCGCTTTCTTGAGGCGCGCTTTCCGGGTTTGAGTTTCTCCCACATCCAGCGGGTCATTCGCAAAGGCGAGGTGCGCGTCAACGGCAAGCGCACCCAGCCGAAGAACAGGCTCGAGACCGGACAGACTGTCCGCATTCCGCCGCTGCGGCTCGATCAGCCCAAACTGCGGGCACCGGCTAGCGAAGCGGACGAAAAGACGCGCGCTTTCCTGCAATCGATCACGCTGCACGAAGACGACGACTTGCTCGTTCTCAACAAGCCTATGGGGCTTGCGGTGCAAGGCGGCTCCGGGACGACGCGTCACCTCGACGGCATGCTCGAGGTGCTGCGCGACGCCAAGGGCCAACGGCCGCGGCTTGTGCACCGGCTCGATAAGGATACGGCCGGATGCCTGCTCGTCGCCAAGACGCGGTTCGCCGCATCGGCTTTGGCAAAAACCTTCCGCTCGCGTTCGGCGAGAAAGGTTTATTGGGCGCTGGTAGCGGGCGTGCCGACGGTGCGGCAGGGTCGCATTTCGACTTTTCTCGCCAAGGAGGAGCGCGAAGACGAGTTGTTCATGCGCATCGCGCGACACGGCGAGGAGGGCGCGAGCCACGCGGTGACCTATTATGCGGTCGTAGAGACGGCGGGGCCCTTGCTTGCTTGGATATCGCTCAAGCCGGTCACCGGCCGCACGCACCAACTGCGCGCACACATGGCCCATATCGATCATCCGATCATCGGCGATCCCAAATATTTCGCGCGGGAAAACTGGGAGCTGCCCGGCGGCATGCAGAACAAACTGCACCTTCTCGCCCGCCGTATCGCCGTGCCGCACCCGCGCGGCGGCGTGATCGACGTCACCGCGCCGCTGCCGCCACACATGCTGCAATCCTGGAATTTGCTCGGGCTCGACGCCAAGCGTTACGATCCGATCGAGGACGCGCCGCAGGAGTGACCCCGTCAGGAACGGCGGCTGCCCTTTAGCGTTGAATTCATGGCTGTGGTTACATCTGTGAGGCAGTCATGATGCGTCGCACCCGCCACGTGGTCTGCGTCGCGCTCGCGTTGCTCATCAGCCCGCCAGGCTTTGCTGCGGCCCAGGGCTACAACGGCTATCCCTATTCAATCATGACTCCGGAGCCCGGCATCGCAACGCATCGTCGCGGAGGGAGGGCGGCGAGCGGAATACCGCGCGTCAGAAGCTCTCATGAGCCCGCGGCGCCTCTTGCGCTACGCTCCAAGCATCGAAAATTGTTTGCCGTGCGGGGCTCGTCTGGCTCAGTGCTGCCGACGCCTTTGCGGCGAACGCCGCTTATTCCTCCGGAAGGTGGCGGCATTTCGTCGGCTCACGCGCCGCCCCAGGAGCAAGGTCCGACCATCGTTCCCGGACTGAGCCCAATTCCCAATCTGCCGCACGGCGCCGAGACGTTCCAGGACCGCGCCTCGCGTTGTGCGCACCAGGAAGCCCTGTACGGCGTCCCAAATAGCGCCAGCAGCCAGTACATGAGTGCTTGCGCGATGTAGCACCGTGAACGGATCAACCGCGCTCTATGGCTTTTTATTTAACTTGACAGGCAACCAATTGGTTGCATATTGTCGCCATGGATGAAGTGTTCAAGGCGCTGGCTGATTCGAGCCGAAGGGAATTGCTCGACCGGCTGCGCGCCGACAACGGCCAGACGCTCGGTGAACTCTGCGCGCGTCTCGAGATGACGCGGCAGGCGGTCAGCAAGCATCTTGCTATTCTGGAGGGCGCAAACCTCGTCGCCACGGTGCGGCGCGGCCGCGAGAAGCTTCACTACCTCAATCCGGTGCCGATCCATGAGATTGCAGAACGCTGGATCGGGAAGTTCGAACACTCACGCCTGCAAGCGCTGAGTGAGCTCAAGAAAGGACTGGAGGAGCGTGATGACTAAGCCGAGTTTCGTCTATGTGATCTATATCGCTTCGTCTCCCGAAAAAGTCTGGCACGCGTTGACTGACGCCGAGCTGTCCGAACGCTACTGGTTCGGCAACCGGGTCGAATCCGACTGGAAGGTCGGCTCGCCATTCGCGCTCAAACGCGGGAAGACGATCGTGACCGGCGTCGTGCTGGAGATCGATCCACCGCGACGGCTGTCGTACACCTTTCATCACGAGCAAAAAGACCATCAGCACGAGAAGCCGTCGCGCGTCACCTTGGAAATCGAACAGCAAAAGGATCAGGTTAAGCTGACCGTCGTCCATGACGACTTCGAGCCCGGCAGCAAGGTCTTCGAGAGCATCAGCGGCGGCTGGCCCCTCGTCCTGTCGAGCCTCAAGAGCCTGCTCGAGGCCGACCGGGTGCTGCGCGCACTCTGGTACGAAGAGAAAATCTGCGAGGAGGAAGGAGCAGCTCCGTGAGCGCGGCCATGCCGAAATTCGTCTATGTCACCTATATCCGCACGACTCCGGAAAAGCTCTGGCGCGCGCTGATCGAGCCTGAGTTCACGCGCCAGTACTGGGCCGGCACGTGGCAGGAATCTGATTGGAAGGTCGGCGCGTCGTGGCGCATCATGATTCCGGACGGGCGTGTCGGCGATACCGGCGAAGTTCTCGAAATCGAGCCGCACCGGCGCCTCGTCCTATCGTGGCGGAACGAGTTCAAGCCGGAGTTACGTGCCGAAGGCTATTCGCGCCTGACCTATCTGCTCGAACAGCAGGGCGATATGGTCAAGGTCACGCTGACGCACGAAATCGACCGGCCAGAGTCGAAATTGATCGACGCCGTATCGAACGGCTGGCCGGCAATTCTCGCCAGTCTGAAGACCTTTCTGGAAACAGGCGAAGCACTGGAAGCAACCCGGCGGTGGCCAACCCGGACGTAACAGACGTGGCCGTTGGCTCTAGCGCAAGCTGGCGTTGATCTTGTCCAGGGCCGCCGATCCGGGACAGAGGTCCTTCGTGCCCAGCGCATTGAGCGGAGCATCGACCGTGTTGAGATGCCCGTGCAGGTCTTCCGTCTCGGCCGCGACGTAGAGCAGCCCGGTCACGATCTGGCCTTGCGCGGCATGGTGCTGCAGAAAGGCCATGGCGGCGACCCGGTCGTGCACGTCGTACTCGGAATCAAGCTTGCGCAATGCGAGCGTCGTGCCGTCGTGTTGCTCGACGAGCTCGACCGTGCCCGGCGCGTAGTCGACATGGATCGGCGCACGGCCGGTCATGAAATCCAGGAAGTTCACCGCCTCGTTGTGCTCGCGCACATAGTCGAAGCTCTTGGTCGAGCCGGCATGGTTGTTGAAGGCGACGCACGGAGAAATCACGTCGATGAAGGCGGCGCCCTCATGCTCGATGGCGGCCTTGATCAGCGGTGTCAGTTGCTTCTTGTCGCCCGAGAATGACCGCCCGACGAAGGTCGCGCCGACCTGCAGCGCAATGGCGACGAGGTCGATGGCATTGTCGTTGTTGATCAGGCCGCGCTTTGATTTCGAGCCGCGATCCGCGGTGGCGGAGAATTGGCCCTTGGTCAGGCCGTAGACGCCGTTGTTCTCCACGATATAGACCATATTGACGCCGCGGCGGATGGCGTGAGCGAATTGGCCGAAGCCGATCGAGGCGGAATCGCCGTCGCCGGAGACCCCGAGATAAATCAGATCGCGATTGGCGAGATTGGCGCCCGTCAGCACCGACGGCATGCGGCCGTGGACGGAATTAAAGCCGTGCGAGTTGCCGAGGAAATAGGTCGGCGTCTTCGACGAGCAGCCGATGCCGGAAAGCTTTGCGACCCGGTGCGGTTCGATCGACAGCTCGAAGCAGGCTTCGATGATCGACGTCGAGATCGAGTCATGCCCGCAGCCGGCGCACAGCGTCGAGATCGAACCCTCGTAATCGCGGTGGGTATAGCCGAGCGCGTTCTTCGGCAATTCGGGATGATGGAATTTCGGTTTGACGACATAGGTCATGACACAACCTTGCGTAGCGGCGTGATTTTCAAAGCCCCAAGATGATCACCGATCGCATTGGCGATGAAACGCGCGGTGATCGGCGTGCCGTCGTAGTGCAGGATCGGCACCAGCCGCACCGGATCGATGCTGCATTCGTTGACGATCAGCGAGCGCAATTGCGCGTCGCGGTTCTGCTCCACGACGAACACGAAATCGTGGTCGGCGATGAAACTTGTGACGCTCGAATGGAATGGGAAGGCGCGCACCCGTAGCCGGTCGAGGTATAGTCCCTTGACGATGAGCATATCGATCGCTTCATTCATCGCCGGCGCGGTCGAGCCGTAGTAGATTACGCCGTACTTCGTCGGCTTGGTCGGCGTTGGCGAGCAGCGGGCGCGGCACCAGGTCCTTGGCGGTCTCGAACTTGCGCAACAGCCGCTGCATGTTGTCGGCATACGCCGCGCCTTCCTCAGTGTAGCGCGCATAGCGGTCGCGCGAGGTGCCGCGGGTGAAGAACGAGCCCTTGGTCGGGTGCGTGCCCGGATAGGTGCGAAACGGAATGCCGTCGCCGTCGATATCGAGATAACGGCCGAAATCCTTGCCGGCTTCCAGGTCGGCGGCGCTCATGATCTTGCCGCGGTCGTAGACTTTGGCGTCGTCCCACTTGAGCGGCCGGCACAGGTGATGGTTCATGCCGATCTCAAGGTCGAGGAGCATGAAGATCGGCGTTTGCAGCCGGTCGGCGAGATCAAAGGCTTCGGCGCCGAACTCGAAGCATTCCGCCGGGTTCTCGGGAAACAGGAGCACGTGCTTGGTGTCGCCATGCGATGCGTAGGCGCAGGACAGGATGTCGGTCTGCTGCGTGCGCGTTGGCATGCCGGTCGACGGCCCTGCGCGCTGCACGTCGAACACTACGGATGGAATTTCGGCGAAATAGGCGAGGCCAAGAAACTCCTGCATCAGCGAGATGCCCGGCCCTGATGTCGCGGTGAAGGCGCGGGCGCCATTCCATCCGGCGCCGATCACGATGCCGATCGAGGCTAATTCGTCCTCGGCCTGGACGATGGCGAACTTGTTCTTCTTGGTGTCCGGATCGACGCGCAGGCGGCTGCAATGGCGCGTGAATGCCTCGGCAAGCGAGGACGACGGCGTGATCGGATACCAGGCGCACACCGTGGCGCCGCCATAGACGGCGCCAAGCGCTGCGGCCGAATTGCCCTCGATGAAGATGCGGTCGCCGACCGCGTCGGAGCGTTTGAGGCGCAGGCCGATTGGGCATTCGAGGTTCATCGTTGCCCAGTCGCGGCCGAGATGGAGCGCGTGCTTGTTGGCGTCGAACAGCTTTTCCTTGCCTTTGAACTGCTCGCCGATGAGCTTTTCGATTTCGGCGACGTCCATCTCGAGCAGCGCGGACAGCGCGCCGACATAGATGATGTTCTTGAACAGCTGGCGCTGGCGCGGATCGGTATATTCGCGATTGCAGATCGCGGTGAGCGGCACGCCGATGACTGTGATGTCGTCGCGGAATTTCGACTTCGGCATCGGCTTGGTGGAATCGTAGAGCAAATAGCCGCCCGGCTCGATGCCGGCGACGTCCTTGTCCCAGGTCTGCGGGTTCATCGCCACCATGAGGTCGGTGCCGCCGCGAGCGCCGAGATGGCCGGCTTCGCGAAATACGCACTTCGTACCAGGTCGGCAGGCCCTGGATGTTGGACGGGAAAATGTTGCGCGGGGCGACCGGGACGCCCATGCGCAGCACCGCGCGGGCGAACATTTCGTTGGCGCTGGCCGAGCCTGAGCCGTTGACGTTGGCGAACCGGACGACGAAGTCGTTTACGCTTTGGAGTGGCATGCTTGTTCCGCGTGAGTCATGTCGATGAGATATTTCTGCATGTCCCAGGCGCCGGTCGGACAGCGTTCGGCGCACAGCCCGCAATGCAGGCAGACGTCCTCGTCCTTCACCATGACGCGGCCGGTTTTCAGGTCGTTGGCGACATAGAGGTCCTGCGTGAGGTTCTTGGCCGGCGCCTGCAGGCGTGAGCGCAGGTCGGCTTCCTCGCCGTTCGGCGTGAAGGTGATGCAGTCCATCGGGCAGATGTCGACGCAGGCGTCGCATTCGATGCAGAGCTGGCCGGTGAAAACGGTCTGCACGTCGCAATTGAGGCAGCGCTCGGCTTCCTTCAAGCGCGAGTTCGAGATCGTAGCCGAGCTCGACCTCGGCCTTGATGTCGCGCAGCGCCACGACTTTGTCGCGATGCGGCACGCGGATAGCGCTTGTCGAGCGTGATCTCGTTGTCGTAGCTCCACTCGTGGATGCCCATTTTCTGGCTGGCGATTTTGATCTGCGGCGCCGGGCGGACATTGACGTCCTCGCCGCGGCAAAACCGGTCGATCGAGATCGCGGCCTCGTGGCCGTGCGCCACCGCCCAGATGATGTTCTTTGGGCCGAACGCGGCGTCGCCGCCGAAGAAAATCTTTGGATTGGTCGACGCCATGGTCGTGGTATCGACCTTGGGCATGTCCCATTTGTCGAACTCGATGCCGCAATCGCGCTCGATCCAGGGGAAGGCGTTCTCCTGGCCGACGGCGACCAGCACGTCGTCGCACGCAAAGTGCTGATCGGGCTCGCCGGTCGGACACCAGATTGCGGCGGCCGTTGGCGTCGCGCACCGCCTTGACCTTCTCGAAGATGACGCCGGTGAGCTTGCCGTTGTCGTGGGTGAATTCCTTCGGCACGAGGAAATTGAAGATCGGGATATCCTCATGCATGGCGTCCTCCTTTTCCCAGGGAGACGCCTTCATTTCCTCGAAGCCGGAGCGCACGACGACCTTCACATCCTCGCCGCCGAGCCGGCGCGAGGAGCGGCAGCAGTCCATGGCGGTATTGCCGCCGCCGAGCACGATGACGCGCTTGCCGATGCTGGTGATGTGGCCGAACGAGACGCTGGACAGCCAGTCGATGCCGATATGGATGTTCTTGGCCGCTTCCTTGCGGCCGGGAATGTCGAGGTCGCGGCCGCGCGGCGCGCCGCAGCCGACGAAGATCGCGTCCCAGCCTTCGGCAATGCAGCGCCTTCAGGCTGTCGATGCGTTTGCCGCCGACGAATTCGATGCCGAGATCGAGGATGTAGTTGCACTCCTCGTCGATCACGCTTTCGGGCAGGCGGAATTTCGGGATTTGCGTGCGCATCATGCCGCCGGACTTCGGGTCCTGGTCGAACACGACGCACTCATAGCCCATCGGGGCGAGGTCGCGCGCCACCGCGAGCGAGGCGGGGCCGCCGCCCACGCAGCGCGATGCGCTTGCCGTTCTTCTCGCCGGCGGGCTTTGGCAGGCGGTCGCGGATGTCGTCCTTGAAGTCGGCGGCGACGCGCTTCAGTCGGCAGATCGCGACCGGCTCCTTCTCGACGCGGCCGCGCCGGCAGGCAGGCTCGCAAGGCCGGTCGCAAGTGCGTCCCAAGATGCCGGGGAAGACGTTCGACTCCCAATTGACCATGTAGGCGTCGCTGTAGCGGCCTGCGGCGATCAAACGGATGTATTCGGGAACCGGCGTATGCGCCGGACAGGCCCACTGGCAATCCACGACCTTGTGGAAATAGTCCGGGACCGAAATGTCGGTAGTTTTCATTCACTCCTCTTGCACGCAGCATCCGCTCTTGCTGAGGCGGTGTTCACGCCGCTGCGTGGATCGGCTTCGTCCGGCGGCCCCGTCGCCGAATCCGGCGCGGATACTAATCGACAGGGGTCCGAATTTCTACCGCTTCTGCTTGATATAACAAAGTTTGGCCGCTGGAGGTCGTTAACAAAAGCGCGACTGGCAACGGCCCGCGTGAGTGGTTGTCCAATGGGGTGCCCGGATCGGCGAGCGCGAATGTAACTCGTTGAAAATAGAGGCTATTTTGTGTCCAGAAGGAGTGGGAGCATCAGCAACAGCCCGGAGTCGCGATGGCCGCCCGCTTTGTGTTCTAATGTGCTGTGCGTGACCTTCTCGAAAACATCTCCCCGGGGCGGGCCATGGCAGCGGCCCGGCGCGGCGCGCGTCCTGCCTTGCGGCGCCGCTTCTACGGCACGGCCGCGGTCGCAGCCGCCGCCGCTGCGGGCTATGCCGTGCGGCTCGACAATAAGCCGGTACGCACGCCCGCGCGTCGCATTCTCGCGGCGCCTTCACTGGCGCTGGCGCGGGCCATCGCCGCGGAATGGGACGCGCAACGGGATATCGTCGATCCGGCAAAAATGCCGCTGACGCGTCTTGCCAATGCGATCATCGACGGCGTCGCCGATCAGCCTCGTCCGGTCGCGGCGGAGATCGAAAAATACCTCGCGAGCGACCTCTTGTTCTACCGCGCCGGCAGCCCGCAAGATCTGATCGAGCGCCAAGCGCGGCATTGGGATCCGATCGTCGCCTGGGCAGGCGAAGCGCTTGGCGCTCGCTTCACGCTGACAGCGGGTGTTGTTCACATCCCCCAGTCCGACACAGCCCTTGCCGCCGCCGCTGCCGCCATCCCGGGCGATCCCTGGCGCCTTGGCGCGGTCCATGTGGCGACGACGCTCACCGGCTCGGCGCTGCTCGCGCTCGCCATGTTGCGCGAGCGGCTTACCGCCGAGGAGGTGTGGCTCGCGGCGCATGTCGACGAGGATTGGAATATGGAGCAATGGGGCCGCGACGAGATGGCGCTCGAGCGCCGGGCGTTCCGCTTCGCCGAGCTGAAGGCGGCGGCAGCGGTGCTCAAGCATGTCGAATGTAGCCCGCATGAGCGAAGCGAAAGCCGGCAATAATTGAGCGGCGCAAAATGTCGACCCCGCATTTCGCTGGCGCTCAATTCGCGCTACGCTTGCTGCAATAATCTTTATGGTCGGGACAGGGGAAACAATTGGACGCGTCGGCCTCGGTCGAAATTGCCAAGCACACGCTGATTTCAGGCGGCCTTATTCTCGCCATCGGGACCATCACCAGCCTGCTCGCGCAGAAGATAAAAATTCCCGACGTCGCGGTATTTCTTGTTGTCGGTATGTTGATTGGGCCGGCAGCGCTGGGGTTGATCGACATCAAGGCGGATTCCGCGCTGAACCAGATCCTCCTCCTGTTCGGCGCCAGCTACATTCTCTTCGACGGCGGCGCGTCACTGCGATTCAATGTCTTGAAGCAGGTTTGGATTACGATCCTCGTGATCGCCACGGTCGGTGTGGTGATTACCGCGGTGGTCACGAGCGTAGCCGCCTATTACATTCTCGGCGCGTCGTGGATTGTAGCGCTGCTGCTGGGTGCGACACTTGCCTCGACGGATCCGGCGACATTGGTCCCGATCTTCCGCCAGGTGCATATTCGCGACCGTGTGGCCCAAATGGTCATGAGCGAGTCGGCCTTCAACGACGCCATGGGAGCGATCGTTACCTTCGGTGTGTTAGCGGCGGCCATGGGTACCGGAGAATTTTCGTTGACGTCATCCTTGCTCGATCTGCTCAAGCAATCGATCATCGGCATCTTCGCCGGCGCCGCGCTCGGATATTTGGCGGCTTTGCTCATCGCGCATGAACGATGGGCCTTCCTCATGGAATATGCGCCGGTGGTGACCGTGGTGGCGGTGATCGGCGCCTATTTCGCAGCCGATGGGCTCCAGGCAAGTGGATTCATGGCAGTTTTCGTCTTCGGCATCGTGCTCGGAAACAAGGATTCGTTTGGCTTTGAAATGGACGAGGGGGAGGCGCGGAAGCTCGACCAATTCGTGGCGACCACCGCATTTATCATGCGGTTGTTCATTTTTATCCTGCTCGGCAGCCAAGTCGATTTCGGGCTCATGAATCAATACTTGCCGGGCGGCGTCACGGTCGTCGCCATCTTGATGCTGGTTGCCCGGCCGTTGACCGTCTTCTTGTGTGCGCTGCCCGACCGGCGGGCGCGGTGGAGCCTTAACGAAATGCTGTTCATGTGCTGGACGCGAGAGACCGGCGTCATTCCAGCCGCGCTCGCCGGGCTCCTGCTCGGAATGAAGGCGCCCGGCGCTCAAATGATCGCGTCGGTGACCTTCATCGCCATTCTCATGACGATCTTGATACAGGCGCCGACGACGCGATGGTTGGGGCGCAAGTTAGCGCTTTTGGAGGAGGGTCAGCCGAAGAGGTAGCCGGGATTGAGCGACGCGGAAATTCAGCAACGCTCCACCGGCCAGTCGCGGATTTCGCCGGCGCTCAATTCCGGCTACTATCGCCATATCGCCCGGGAGGTACCCATGAAGCGTCGTCAATTTTTACAAGCGGCCGGCACTGGATTAGCCACGGCCGCGATCGCCAAGCCCGCTATCGCTCAGTCCATGCCGGAAACGAAATGGCGGCTGACGTCGAGCTATCCACAGTCGCTCGACACACTTTACGGCGCCGTTGAGGTCTTCGCCAAGGCGGTCGCCGAAACAAGCGACAACAAATTCCAAATCCAGATTTTTCCACCGGGCGCGATCGTCCCGGCGCTTCAAGTCGCGGACGCCGTGCAGAACGGCACGGTCGAGATGGGGAACACCGCGTCCTATTATTACTTCGGCAAAGACCCGACCTTCGCCTTCGGCACGGCCGTTCCATTCGGGCTCAACAGCCGCATGCAGACGTCGTGGTGGCACTTCGGCGGCGGCGCCGATCTGATGAACGAGCTGTACGCGAAGTTCAACTTCTATGGGCTGCTTGCGGGCAATACCGGCTGCCAGATGGGTGGCTGGTTCCGCAAGGAGATCAAAGAGGTTTCCGACCTCAGTGGATTGAAAATGCGCATCGGCGGCTTCGCCGGTACGGTTCTGGCCAAGCTTGGCGTAGTGCCGCAGCAGATCGGCGGCGGCGACCTCTATCCGGCGCTGGAAAAGGGCACCATCGACGCGGCGGAATGGGTCGGCCCCTACGACGACGAGAAGCTCGGCCTCTACAAGATCGCGCAGTACTATTATTACCCGGGTTTTTGGGAAGGCGGCGCGATGCTCCATAACTTTGTCAATCTGCCCAAATGGAACGCGCTCACACCCACCTACAAATCGATCCTGACCACGGCTGCATCGAGAGCGAACGAGTGGATGCAGGCCAAATACGATGCCGAGAACCCGGCGGCGCTGAAACGGCTCGTCGCCGGCGGCGCGCAACTGCGGCCGTTTTCGCCAGCCGTGATGGACGCCAGCCTCAAAGCTGCGATGGACCTCTACACCGAGACCTCCGCCAATAATGCCTTGTTCAAAAAGGTCTGGGACTCGTATCTGCCGTTCCGCAACGACCAGTATTTGTGGTGGCAGGTCGCCGAATTGAGCTACGACAGTTACATGGTCCGCAACCGCAACCGCACTTGATCCCAGCATGGGCTAATAACTGCGGCGCTCGGCCCTGTGGTGCCGAGTTCCGCTCCGGCGTATGCTCTTCAGATAAAGCCATGGCCCACTATAACGGCGCTGACAGGCGCGGACGTCATCCGGGCCGGCCCCAGGGAGGGAATACGAAATGAAACGACGTGAATTTTTGCAGGTAGCGGGCGTCGGCGTTGCCGGCGCCGCGATCGCCAAGCCAGCCGTCGCTCAGTCGTCGCCCGAGATTAAATGGCGGCTGGCGTCGAGCTTTCCCAAATCGCTCGACACTGTTTATAGCGCCGGCGAGACTTTGGCGAAGTACGTCTCGGAGGCGACGGACGGCAAATTCCAGATTCAAAGTTTTGCCGCCGGTGAGATCGTGCCGGGACTGCAGAACGTCGACGCCGTCACCAATGGCACTGTCGAGATGTGCCACACTGCCGCCTATTATTTCGTCGGCAAGGATCCGGTGTTTGCGCTGTATTGCTCCATCCCGTTCGGCCCCAATGCGCGCCAGCAGAACGCCTGGTTCCTGGAAGGCGGTGGCAATGATCTGCTCATCGAATTCGGCAAGAAGTTCAACCTCTACCCGATCGTCGGCGGCAATACCGGCACCCAGATGGGCGGCTGGTTCCGCAACGAAATAAAGACCCTCGATGACATCAAGGGACTGAAATTCCGCATCGGCGGCTGGGCCGGAAAGACGATTCAGAAACTCGGCGGGGTGCCGCAGCAGATCGCCGGCGGCGACATCTATCCTGCGCTCGAGAAAGGCACCATCGACGCGGCCGAATGGGTCGGTCCCTACGACGACGAGAAGCTCGGCTTCTACAAGATCGCGAAGTACTACTACTATCCCGGCTGGTGGGAGGGAGCGACCGCGCTGCACTTCTTCATCAATACCGAGAAGTGGGACGAACTGCCGAAAAGTTACAAGGCGATCATGACGGCGGCGGCGGCCTATGCCAATACCGACGTGCAGGCGCGGTACGACGCGAAGAACCCCGCAGCATTGCGCCGGCTCGTCGCCAACGGGGTGCAACTCCGTCTGTTCAGCCAGGACATCATGGAAGCTTGCCTGAAGGCCTCGAATGAGGTGAACGCCGAAGCATCCGCCGCCAATCCTGACTTCAAGAAAATCTATGACAACCTGATGGCGTTCCGCAACGAAGAATATCTGTGGTGGCAGGTTGCCGATTACACCTACGACACTTTCATGATTCGCTCACGCACCAAATTGTAATTCGCGCTCGACTGTGGTTTCCACCGACGTCCTCGGCGCCGGTTTTTTTGCTTATTGGATCTTCGGCGGCTGAGACAAATCGAGCGGCGGCAAGTCCAACTGCGGAATGTTGATCTGGACCTTGGACGGATCGACCGTGGATGCGGCGCTCTTGTAGTGCGTGACCATGCCTGGAAACAGGATCACGAGTGCGACCATGAGGGCCTGAATGAATACGAACGGGACGGCGCCCCAGTAGATTTGTCCGGTGGTTACCCCCGGCGTCAGCTTGCCGGTGAGGCGGTCCAGGAACGAATCCTTGGGCGCGACCGAGCGCAGGTAGAACAATGCAAAACCGAATGGCGGATGCATGAACGACGTCTGCATGTTGACGCCGAGAATGACGCCGAACCAAATCAGATCGATGCCAAGCTTCTCCGCCGCAGGCCCAAGCAGCGGTATGACGATGAAAGCGATCTCGAAGAAGTCGAGAAAGAACGCGAGGAAGAACACGAAGAGGTTCACGAAGACGAGAAAACCGGTCTGGCCGCCGGGCAGCGAGATCAGGAGATTCTCCACCCAGACGTGCCCGTTCACGCCGTAAAAGGTCAGCGAAAATATCCGCGAGCCGATGAGGATGAAGACGACGAAAGCGGCAAGCTTGGCCGTCGACTCGGCAGCTTGCCGCGTCAGCGTCCAGCTCAGCCGTCCCTTGATCATCGCCAGAACCAGCGCCCCGGTCGCGCCCATGGCGCCGCCTTCGGTCGGGGTGGCGACGCCGATGAAGATCGTGCCAAGCACGAGAAAAATGAGCGCCAGCGGCGGCACCATGACGAAAACGACTTGTTCCGCCAACACCGACAGCAGCCGCAACCGCAGCAGTTTATTGAGGATCGCAATGACGAAGGAGATTGCGACCGTCAGCGACATCGTCAGTACGACGAAATCGGCGCCGGCTTTGACCTCCGTTCTTTGCATGTAGAGGTAGCTGCAAAAGGTGGCGATGCCGACCAATACGGCGAGCGACCATATGCCGCGTTTGCCGTCCGGCTCTTTGTAGATGATGGCCTCGGGCGGCAAGCCGGGTGTCGACTTAGGGGACACCAGCGTGATGATGAACACATAAACGGCGTAGAGGCCCGCCAGCGCCAGTCCAGGAACGAACGCGCCTTCGTACATGTCGCCGACCGAGCGGCCGAGCTGGTCGGCCATGACGATCAAGACGAGCGATGGCGGTATGATTTGCGCCAGCGTGCCCGAGGCGGCGATGACGCCGCTGGCGACGCGTCGGTCATAGCCGTATCGCAGCATGATCGGCAGCGAGATCAGGCCCATCGATATCACCGAGGCGGCAACAACGCCGGTCGTGGCGGCCAGCAGCGCGCCGACAAAAATCACGGCATAGGCCAGTCCGCCGCGAACGGTGCCGAACAATTGCCCGATGGTGTCGAGCAGGTCCTCCGCCATGCCTGACCGTTCCAGGATCAAGCCCATGAACGTGAAAAACGGAATGGCGAGCAGAACATCATTATTCATGATGCCGTAAATGCGTTCAGGCAGCGCCTGGAGGAAATCGGGGCGGAATAGGCCGAGCCCGATTCCGGCGAGCGCGTAAATCAATCCAACAGCCGCGAGGGAGAATGCGGCCGGATATCCGAGCAGCAGAACAATCACAAGGCTGCCGAACATGATCGGCGCCATGTATTGAATGAGAAACGCCGTCATCGTCGGTTCCGGTCGCGGCTCACTTCTGGCCTGGATTGATATCGGCGGTGGCAGCCATGTGCGCGGCCTCCATCTCTGCAGACGAATGGGGCTCGCCAGCGTGCGGGTCGGCGATGAGGCCGCGCAAAACGGCGACGCGTTTGATGATTTCCGAGACGGCTTGCAAGAACAGCAGCATGAAGCCGAGCATGACCAGCGACTTCGCCGGCCATTGCGGTAGTCCGCCGGCATTCGACGATTGCTCGTTGATTGCGATGGAGCGGACAAAGAACGGAACCGAAGTGACGATCATGATGATCGTCAGGGGCAAAAGGAAAACGATATGACCGAAGAGGTCGATGATGTTGCGCGTCCTACTGCGCAGCATGTTGTAGATGATGTCGATGCGAATGTGCTCGTTGTCGAGCAAGGTCCACGGCGAGCACAGCAGGAAGACAACGCCGAACAGCACCCACTGCAATTCGAGCCAGCCGTTGGACGACGTGTCGAAAACCTTACGGACAGTCGCATTGCCCGCCGAAACCAGCGCCACGACCAGGATCAGCCAGGCGAACCAGCGTCCAATTCGTGAGTTGATCGCGTCGATGACGCCGCTCAGCTTGAGAAGGCCGCGCACGCTTTCCCCGTTCCCTCCAGCCTTCGGCGCTCTCCGGCGCCGGACTCCGCCTCGCCTGTTGCCCCCGCCAGCGAGCTTTTGGGCTCACCTTAACAGAGATCGAGCGCATGGCGTCAAGCTCGCCATTTCTCTCGACAGGAGCACGTGCAGCAAAGTTTCGATCGGATTAGCTAAGGCGTCCCCGATGCAGCGATCCCGGAGATTCAGCCGCCGGTGACGCTCATGTGGCGCGCGAGGGCCGGCCGCTGGTGCCGGCGATCGATGATGAAGTCATGGCCTTTGGGTTTGCGGCCGATCGCCTCATCGATGGCGGCAAACAGCAGATCGTTGCCTTCCGAGGCGCGCAGCGGCGTGCGCAGGTCGGCGGCATCCGCCTGGCCGAGGCACATATAGAGCGTGCCCGTGCAGGTGATCCGCACGCGATTGCACGATTCGCAAAAATTGTGGGTCATCGGCGTAATGAAGCCGAGCCTGCCGCCGGTCTCGGCCACCCGCACATAGCGGGCGGGGCCGCCGGTACGGTAGTCGAGTTCGTCGAGCTGATAACGCTCGGCAAGCCGCGCGCGCACGATCGAGAGCGGCAAATATTGCTCAAGGCGGCCTTCACCGATCTCGCCGAGCGGCATGACCTCGATCAGCGTCAAATCCATGCCGCGCCCGTGCGCCCATTCGATCAGCCGGGGAAATTCGTCTTCATTGACACCTTTGAGCGCGACCGCGTTGATCTTGATCTTGAGGCCTGCGGCCTGCGCGGCGTCGATGCCAGCCAACACCTGGTCCAACGAGCCCCAGCGGGTGATGGCGCGGAATTTTTCCGGGTCGAGCGTATCGAGCGAGACGTTAATGCGCCGCACCCCGTGCGCCTTGAGCTCAGCCGCATATTTTGCCAACTGCGAGCCGTTGGTGGTCAGGGTGAGTTCATCGAGATGCCCGGAACCAAGGTGGCGCGAGAGCGAGGAGAAAAGCGTCATGATCCCGCGGCGCACCAGCGGCTCCCCGCCGGTGAGACGAAGCTTGCGGACCCCGCGCGCCACAAAGGCCGAGCACAGCCGATCCAACTCTTCGAGGCTAAGGACATCGGCCTTCGGCAAGAAGGTCATGTTCTCCGCCATGCAATAGACGCAGCGAAAATCGCAACGGTCGGTCACCGAGACGCGCAGATAGGTTATGGCGCGATCGAAAGGGTCAACCAGGACCGGACGGCCATGGGCTGCATCAATGTTCTGAGCCTCTAACCTGTCCATTTCTCTATATTCCCACGACTGGAGTTCCGGTCACCCGGACCGGGCTCTGCCTTAGATAATCAGCAATAGTGCCGGATACAGCCCCGATGGTCCAGGATATCCGGGTTCACCGTACACATTGCGGTGCAGGCCCGCTATTATAGGTCGCGCACTCAGCGTGTCTGCGGCGCAGGCGTCATTGGGAATTGCGAAAAGGCCGCCGATTGCGTGGGAGCGGGAAAGGAATTGGCCGCCGGAGTTGCCGTCTTGGCGGCGGTGCGGGTTCGGCCGGCTGTCTTGCCCGGCTTTGGCTTGGCTCTGCCCGGGGACTTTTTCCTTGCCGCTAGCAGCGACACTTCGACCGGATTTGGCGAAAAGTCGGCGGGCGGTGTGGAGGTCTCGAAAGCCACGTGTTCCGGCTGATGCACCTCGATCGGCACTGTTTGCGGCTCGTACCCTTTCATCGCGAAAGTGACGGATTGGCTGGTCAACGGCAGGGCGAGAGAGCACGGCGTTTTACAAGTCTGGCCTTGCGCCGTGCGCACATCGGCGCCCGGCGGCTGCGATTCGAACTGCAAAGCCTGCGTCGCCGGAGGCGGCGGCTTTATTGTCAGCCAGTCGGGCATCGATACCGACGAACCCGAACACCCTGAAAGCGCAGTTCCCAACGCCGCAGCGGCGGCGGCTACGAGCCGTACGCGGTACATGATATGCTCCCGTGCCCAAGTTGAGCTTAGTCCGAATGCTCGCGGGGGTAAAGCAGGCGCGCGTTCCGGCATTTCGGCGGCATCCCATGGCAAACGGGGAGATCGCTCGGAGCGGCTTGTTGGATGCTAATCAATGATTCTGATAGGCCCAATATTCCAATAGGTTAATGGCAATACCGCGGCTTATGCTTGAGCATCGAGGCCACGAGCAGCAATCCATTGGCGCTCGGCCGCAAGATGATGAATGGCGGCCGGCAGGTCCGCGAAGGAGCTGATGAGCCGGTCCGGCTGCAACGTCGCGATAGGGACGTCGCTATAGCCAAAATCGACGGCGATGATTGGCACGTTCGCGGCGCGGGCGGTGCGGATGTCCGTTCCGGAATCCCCCACCATGACGGCTTGTGACAGCTCTCCCCCGACGCGCAGGATGGTTTGCCGCAGGATTTCCGGATTAGGCTTCATCACGCCAAAAGTGTCCTGGCCACAGATCGCCGCGAAGCGTTGCGCAAGCTTCAGTGCATTCAAGAGACGCACCGACAGCCATTCGAGCTTGTTTGTGCACACGGCGAGGCGGTGGCCCGCCATGGCAAAACCGTCAAGCGCCGCCTCGAGCCCGGGATACGCCCGGGAGTGGTCGGCGATATGTGCGGCATAGTGCGTGACGAACAGGGTGAACATCCGGTCGATCTCCGCCGGTGAGCAGTCGCGTCCTTCCTCGGCCAATGCCCGTTCGATCATCCCCCGGGCGCCGCCGCCGATGAGCCGCCGGGCCGCCTCGAACGGAATGGCCGGAAGCGCTTCTTGCGCGAGGACGAAGTTGAGCGCATCGATAAGGTCTGGAGCGGTGTCGATCAGGGTGCCGTCGAGATCGAAGATGATGGTCAGCATGGCATTCCGCCTAGCGGGCGGTGGTCCGCTACGCAAGCTCATGGTGGCGACGAAACGCTTTTCCCCACTAGGATCGCGGTGCGAACGCAGCTAGATAGCGCTTGCGCGACTTCGATCTGCAAGGGGCCGACAGGCCGTCCGACAGCTCATGGACATTGAGGCTCACAAACGCGCCGCCGCCGCCCGCGCCGTGGAGTTCGTGCGGCCGGGCATGCGGCTCGGTCTCGGCAGCGGCTCGACTGCCAAGCATTTTGTCGAATTGCTCGCCGAGCGAGTCCGGGCGGGGCTCGATGTCGTAGCCGTGCCCACCTCGGAGACGACCCGCGCGCTGGCGGCCAAGCTTGGCATCACGCTCACCACGCTGGACGATACGCCTGAAATCGACCTGACGATCGACGGCGCCGACGAGATCGCGCCGGATTTGACCCTGATCAAAGGCGGCGGCGGGGCGCTCCTCCGCGAAAAGGTGGTGGCGGCCGCATCGGCAAAGCTGATCGTTATTGCCGACGAGACCAAATGGGTGTCGCTGCTGGGCCGTTTCCCGCTGCCGATCGAAATCGCGCCGTTCGGCGCTACGGCGACGTGCCGCGCGGTCGAGGCTATCGTCGCCGACGCGGGAAGTCCGGGGCCGGCGACGGTGCGTAAGGCACGGAATGGCCATGCTTTCGTCACGGATGGCGGGCACTGGCTGTTGGACGCCCAATTGTTGCGCATCCCCGATCCGCGTGCGCTGGCGGCGCGGCTGTGTGCGGTGCCGGGCGTCATGGAACACGGCTTGTTCATCGGCCTCGCACAGATTGCTATCCTTGCCGGTTCGGAGGGGGTGCGCCTCGTCGAGCGGCCATCATCTTCAGCCTAAAGGGAGTGCTTATGTTCGCCCGTTTCTCCTCGCGCAATATGGTCCTTGGTCTCGTCGTGTTTGCCTTGATCGGCGCCGCGAGGCCGGCTGCGGCCGCGGACCCGTCACCATCTGCGATCCTGCTCGCCAAGCAGCTCGTTGAAATCAAGGGCGTGAAGACGATGTTCGCACCCATCGTGCGCGGCGTGGTGATAAAAGTGCGGGACATGTTCTTGCAAACCAACTTCATGTTTTCGAAGGACCTTAACGATTCCGCCGCGGCTGTCGACAAGGATTATGAATCCCGCGCCAACGAACTCGTCGATGCGACCGCACGCATTTATGCGGCCCATTTCACCGAGAGCGAATTGAAGGGGATGCTCGCCTTTTATCAGTCGCCGCTCGGCCAGAAGTTGCTCATCGAGGAACCGAAAGCGATCAACGAAAGCATGGTCAACGCCTCCAAATGGGCGGACGATCTCTCTACGGAAGTCATCTCCAAGATGCGCGAGGAAATGAAGAAGCGCGGCCACGATATGTAGCATGTCCGATTTCGACGTCGATCTGTTTGTCATTGGCGGCGGGTCCGGCGGCGTGCGCGCCGCGCGTATTGCAGCGCAGCATGGTGCGCGCGTGATGCTCGCGGAGGAGTACCGCCTCGGCGGCACCTGCGTGATCCGCGGCTGCGTGCCGAAGAAGCTTCTGGTCTATGCCTCGCGTTTCCGCGGTGAATTCGAAGACGCCGCCGGCTTCGGCTGGTCCGTGGCGCACGCCTCGTTCGATTGGCCGACGCTGATCGCCAACAAGGACCGTGAGATCGACCGCCTGGAGGCGGCTTACGGCGCGACACTGGAAAAAGCGGGTGTTACGGTGGTGCGGGAGCGGGCTGTGCTTGTGGACGCGCACACGGTGCAGCCGGAGCATGGCGACGGCGTGCGCGCGGCTTATATTCTCATTAGCACCGGTGGGACGCCGAGTTTTGGCGACGCCATTCCCGGTCTCGAGCACGCCATTTCCTCGAACCAGGCGTTCCATCTGCCGGAGTTGCCGCGCCGCATCGTGATCCAGGGCGGCGGCTACATTGCCGTCGAATTCGCTGGTATTTTTGCCGGGCTCGGCTCGCAAGTGACGGTTGTTTACCGCGGAGAAAACATCCTGCGCGGTTTTGACGATGATGTGCGTCAGCACCTGCGCATGGACATGGAAAAGCATGGCACCCGGGTTCTCACCGGGTGCAAGGTCGCAGCGATTGAGCAGGCTGGGGCGCATTTTTCAGTCCATCTTTCGAACGGCAACCAAACTCCTGCCGACCGCGTCATGTTCGCTACTGGCCGCGTGCCGAACGTGACCCGGATGGGATTGAAAGAAGCCGGTGTTGAGATCGGAAGAAATGGCGCTATCGCCGTCGACGAATATTCGCGCACTACGGTAGGAAACATCTACGCGGTCGGCGATGTCACCGACCGTGTTAATCTCACTCCGGTCGCCATTCGTGAAGGCCACGCTTTCGCCGACACGGTGTTCGGTGGCAAGCCTACGGCGGTCGATCACACCAATGTGCCGACCGCGGTGTTCTCGGAGCCTGAAATCGGCACGGTCGGCCTCACCGAGGCGCAGGCTCGCGCGCGGCTCGCGCGCACCGACGTTTACAAGGCGATGTTCAGGCCGCTCAAGGCGACGTTGTCGGGCCGCGACACCACCGTTTTGATGAAGCTTGTGGTTGATGGCCTAAGCGGCAAGGTGGTTGGTTGCCACGTAGTCGGCGAGGGTGCCGCTGAGATGGCCCAGCTCGCCGCCGTCGCCGTGAAGATGGGAGCCACGAAGGTGGACTTCGACGCGACCATGGCGCTGCATCCGACCGCCGCCGAGGAGCTTGTCACCATGCGGAACAAGAGCGCGAGCTATGTCCGAGAGGCTGCGGCGGAATAAGCCGAACAGGGCCAATTGTCGGACTGTCGCGGCGTTGAGCCGCCGTGTATAAGACCGCCGGCGTAAAGTATTGGCGGTCGTCCCGAGATGCGAACGGAGGGGGGCCTCGAACGGCGACGGAATACGGAGATCGTCTGATGTCTAGGCTGTCCAACGCGGCGAAGTGGAGCCCGGATTCCTGGCGCGCGAAGCCCGGGCTGCAAATGCCGGAATACCCCGACATGAAGGCGCTGGCCGACGTCGAGACGCAGCTTGCGAGCTTTCCACCGCTCGTCTTCGCCGGCGAGGCGCGCAATCTCAAAAAGGCGTTGGCGCAGGTGGCTGCGGGCGAGGCGTTCCTGCTGCAAGGCGGCGACTGCGCGGAAAGCTTTGCCGAGCACGGCGCCAACAATATCCGCGACTTCTTTCGTCTGTTCTTGCAAATGGCGGTCGTGCTGACCTATGCGGCGGCCTCTCCCGTGGTGAAAGTCGGCCGTGTTGCCGGGCAGTTCGCAAAGCCACGCACCTCGCCGACCGAGAAACGCGACGGCGTCGAACTGCCGGTCTATCGCGGCGACATTGTCAACGGCACGGACTTCACGGCCGAGGCACGCACGCCAGATCCACGCCGGCAACTGGAGGCCTATCGCCAGTCGGCGGCAACGCTCAATCTGCTGCGCGCTTTCGCCGGCGGCGGCTATGCCAACCTGTCGAATGCACATCAGTGGATGCTCAGCTTCGTCAAGGACAGCCCGCAATCGAAGCGTTATCAGGAGCTCGCCAGCCACATCACCGAGGCGCTCGGCTTCATGCGCGCCTGCGGGATCGATCCGAGCGTGCACAACGAGTTGCGCACGACCGATTTCTTTACCAGCCACGAAGCGCTGCTGCTGGGCTACGAGCAGGCCTTTACGCGCGTCGATTCCACGACGGGCGACTGGTATTGCACGAGCGGCCATATGCTCTGGGTCGGCGACCGCACCCGGCAATCGGACCATGCGCATGTCGAATTCTGCCGCGGCGTCAAGAATCCGCTCGGGCTGAAAACCGGACCAACCCAGAAGGTGGATGAGCTGTTGAAGCTCATCGACATCCTCGATCCTGAGAATGAGCCGGGCCGCCTCACGCTGATCTGCCGGGTTGGCGCCGACAAAGCCGCCGATCTGTTGCCGCCGATGGTGCGTGCGATCAAGCGCGAAGGCCGCAATGTCGTGTGGTCGTGCGATCCGATGCACGGCAACACGATCACGTCGGTGACGGGCTATAAAGACTCGTCCGTTCGATCAGATCCTCAAGGAAGTGCGGACGTTTTTTCAAGTGCATGCCGCCGAGGGCACGATCGCCGGCGGCGTTCATCTTGAAATGACCGGCCAGAACGTCACCGAGTGCACCGGCGGCGCGCGCGCCATCAGTGACGAAGATCTCAACGACCGTTACCACACAGTCTGCGACCCCAGGCTCAATGCCGAACAGTCGCTCGACCTCGCATTTCTTGTGGCCGACCTGTTGAAGTCGGGACGCGAAGGCAAGGCCAAGCCGCTGCCGGCCGTAGCGGCGCTTTAACGAACAAGGCCTTTTCCTTCGTGTCGCGCGGGTTTTGGTCGCGCAATTCGGTCGTTTACGAAGCAGTCATGCTGAACGGCGCCGAACCGCGCCGGGAAAGAATTACGCAAACAATTTGAATCAAACTCTCCGCATAAAAATAAAAAAACGACAACAGATGCGGGGCGTGCCGTGCCAATACGGAATTATTTACCGAATGCGATCGCGATCGCGTGGATAATTGTCACACCGGCTTTCGCGGCCGATCAGCCTGTCCTGCCGCCGCTCCCGCCGCTGGTGACGAAGGCCGCGCCGGTGCCGGATGTGGAATTTTTCATGCCAAGCCCGGTACCATCGTGGCAGGGCGAGTTCGCGGCGCGCTATTGGTTTGCCAGCGCCAAGACGGGCAAGAGTCTCTACGACACTGCGTCCAATAATCTTGCGTCGCGTCTGACCTATAGCGCGCTCATGACAAATTCGGGAGAACTCGCCGGACGCATTTCGTCCACCTACGGAATTTTCATCAAGGGTTACGCCGGCGTCGGCGCCGTATCGGGTGGTCATCTCAGGGACGAGGACTTTCCGCCTGGCATCGATCCGTATTCGAGCACGACGAGCGATCAGCACGGCGGCTTTCTCGACTACGCCAGCGCCGATATCGGGTATGGCGTGGTGCGCGGCGGCGATTTCCGCGTTGGCGCATTTGTCGGCTACCACTACTTCAATGAAGCGGCGAATAGCTATGGTTGCACGCAGAACGTCGGCAACCCTGATGTCTGTCAGCCGGCGGTTCCGGGCGGGGTCGAGATCATCTCGCAAAACAACAAGTGGCAATCGGTGCGCCTTGGGCTCGACGGCGCGGTCAGGTTAGGCGAGCGCTTCACGTTGAGCGCGGAAGGCGCGTGGTTGCCCTATGTGCGCTTGAGCGGTACCGACAGCCATTGGCTGCGCATCGGCACCGATGTCGGCGATTTCAGCGGTCCAATCCCGGAGAACGGCACCGGCCAGGGCTATCAATTGGAGGCGCTGCTGTCCTACCGAGTCACGGAGAGCGCTAGCGTCGGCGTCGGGGCGCGCTATTGGCACATGCAGGCCAACGGCTTGGCGCACTTCGAAGGTCTTGTTGTCGGGGAAAACACGGGGGCACAGCCTGTCAGTTGGAAAACCGACGTCTACGGCGCGTTCCTTCAGGGCAGCATCAAGTTCGGCCCGTACCCGGTCTACCCCGTCGATCAGAATTGACCCGCAGCATGGTGGAGCTGGAGGGCATTGCCGGAGACGACACTCCAGGGTTAGACCTTCGTTATGAACGAGCGACCCGCCGACCGTCTCGCCATCGCCGTGGCGCAGCTCAATCCCACTGTCGGCGATGTCTCCGGCAATCTCGGTCGCGCGCGAAAGGCGCGGGCGCAGGCCGCTCGAGACGGCGCCGATCTCATCGCCTTTCCGGAACTCTTCATCGCCGGCTATCCGCCGGAAGATTTGGTGCTCAAGCCGTTGTTCCAGGCCGCCTGTCGCGGCGCCATCGAAGCGCTCGCGCGCGAAACCGCCGACGGCGGCCCTGCGGTGCTTATCGGCACGCCTTGGGTCGACGATGCCAAGCTCTATAACGCCTACGTGCTGCTCGGCCGGGGCGGCATCGAGACCATCCGCTTCAAGGTCAACTTGCCGAATTACGGCGTGTTCGACGAAAAGCGTGTGTTTGCGGCAGGCGCCGTGCCCGGTCCCGCGAACTTCAGCGGCATGCGCCTCGGTCTGCCGGTCTGCGAGGATACCTGGACCGACTGGGGCGACTACGAGAACGTGGTCGAATGCTTGGCGGAAACCGGCGCCGAGTTGCTCGTCGTGCCCAATGGCTCGCCGTATTGGCGGAACAAGGCCGACGTACGTCTCAACGTCGCCGTGGCGCGCGTCACCGAGTCGGGACTGCCACTCATCTACGTCAATCAGGTGGGCGGCCAGGACGAGTTGGTCTTCGACGGTGCATCGTTCGCCCTCAACGCAGATCGCTCGATCGCATTCCAGTTGCCGGCCTTCCACGAAGCCGTCGTGACGACGCACTGGGCGCGAACGCCAGCCGGCTGGCGGTGTGCTCAGGGACCGATGGCGCCGACGGGGGGGCAGGATCAATCGGACTACACCGCGTGCATGCTTGGCCTGCGCGACTACGTCGACAAAAACGGCTTCAAGGGCGTCGTACTTGGCCTGTCGGGCGGCATCGATTCGGCACTGTGCGCGGCGATGGCGACGGACGCGCTCGGCGCATCCCGCGTGCGCTGCGTCATGCTGCCGTTCCGCTACACGGCGCAGGCATCGCTCGACGACGCGGCCGCGATCGCCGCCGCGCTCGGCGTGCGCTACGACATCGTTCCGATCGAGAGAGCGGTCCAAGGGCTCGAGCAATCGCTCGCGGAAGTATTTGCCGGCACAACGCGCGACGTCACCGAGGAGAATCTGCAATCGCGCGCCCGCGGCACGATCCTGATGGCTATTTCCAACAAATTCGGCGCCATGGTGGTGACCACGGGCAACAAGTCGGAAATGTCGGTCGGCTACGCCACGCTCTACGGCGACATGAACGGCGGCTTCAATCCGATCAAGGACCTCTACAAGACCGAAGTCTATCGCTTGACGCGGCTGCGCAATCGGTGGAAGCCGGACGGCGCGCTCGGCCCTGACGGCCGGGTCGTCCCGGAAAATGCCCTCACCCGCGCGCCGAGCGCGGAACTGCGTGAGGATCAGACCGACCAGGACACGTTGCCGCCCTATGACGTGCTCGACCGAATCCTCGAGCGGCTGGTCGAGCGCGAGGAACCGGCCGCCAGCATCGTGGACGCCGGGTTTGATCGCGAGACCGTGGCGAAGGTCCAGCGCATGCTCTATCTCGCCGAATATAAGCGCAGGCAGGCGGCGCCCGGCGTCAAGGTCACACTAAAGAATTTCGGCCGCGACCGGCGTTATCCGATTACGAACCGGTTTCAAGATTCGGGAGCGCCGCCGCCGCCGCCCGACCGCACGCTATTGAAGGGCTCGGCAATGGCAAAAGCCGGCGTAGCCGATTTTTGAGTCGGCCTGCCTTTGACGCGTCACGGAATTAACTGAGCGCTTTTGAGATTCGTCCGCGTGTTCACTGCGACGACATGAAGGGCGGTCCCACGGTGCGCACGGGGTGCTTCGCGCCATTGGCAGTGGTGGCGCTCGCGGCTGGCGGCGCAGCATTCGGGTCGCCCTGGCTCACGCCGCCTTTCGCCGCAGGCTTTTGCTGCGGCACTTGCGACAATGCTTTCGACTTCTGATCGGTCACGACGATGTCGCCGCTCTCGAGCGTTGAGCTGTCGTCGGCATTCTTGAGCGCGTCCGCCCAGCTCTGCCCGGGTCGCCGGCAAGAGCATGCCGCGGTAAACTCCTTGCGATACTGGAACGCTGCCGGCAACGCCGTATACGACTGGCCGCTGACCGACACCGCCTGATCTATGCCTTCGCCCGGATTGCGAAACGAATAGAGCACGGCTTCGGCGGCGGGGCAGAGCCGCTGGCACGTGCGCTGGTCGTCCGCGAAGCGGCTCGGCACCGTCGAATATGAGATCGGGAAATAATAGCCGTCGCAGGTGCGCACACAGACCGTATGAAAAGTGCCGGACGGCGCGCCGTCGCCGGCAGGGTTGACGATCGTGCCGTTGCCGAACAGCGCATCGAAGAAGCCCCCTCCGCCCTGGGCAGCGGCGGCGGTATATTGCGCGCCGCAATTGTTTTGCGCCAATTGGCCGATGAGCGCGCGCCGCGGCGCTTGCTGGTCGTTGCTGCCGCTTTTGAGCCGTTCGAGATCGCTCATCATGCGGTCGAGATTGCCGCGCATCTGTTGGATCTGCGAAACGACCGGCCCGCATTGCGGCGACAGGCTCGAGAAGAACGCAAAAAACCCTTGCCCTTCGCAGCCCTGACGATGCCCTTGCGCGACCGTTCGGTCGAGGTCGGCCTGCTGTTTGGCGATAGCGTCCTCGGACCGCTTGATCTGGTCGGCGCGCGCCGGGTCGGCGGCGCCGCGGTCGACCACGGCAAGCTGACTCTCGAGCCGCACGCAAATCGGATTTGACGCCCGCTGATCCGGCCCGCCCTGTGCGGCGGCGGCGGCGGCCGAGAGGAACATCGCACCGAACGTTGCCGCACCCAGGCCGCGCAGATTTTTGATCATTCTGAATCCCGACATGGTCCCGCGCGGGGTTTCGGATCAAGCCCCGCAATGGTGACTAAAGTATGAACGAGGAGGGACTGCCGCCTCGACACCCTTTGTTCATCCCCAAAGCGGCGACAGTCCCGAATCCACTCTATATCGGCTAAACCCGGAGCAGGCGAGGGCCATCCGGGCCGATAGCCGTGCGATCCCGCAAGCCGTCACTCGGCGTCCGGCTGGTTTTCCGGGCGCGCGCGGTCGAAGGCGGCGAGCGCGAGGCAGGCGGCATCGGCGGCGATGATCTTGGGGAATTTGTCAAGCGGAACTTTGAGCCGGCGCGCATTGTAGACCTGCGGTACCAGGCAGATGTCGGCGAGCGTCGCCTGCTTGCCGCATGAATAGGGCGCGGGCTCGATCAGTGCTTCGAGCGCCTCGAATCCCGATATCACCCAGTGATGGTACCAGGCGTCGATCGCGTTTTGCTCCTGGCCCATCACATTCTTCAGGTAACGAAGCGGGCCGATATTGTTGAGCGGATGGACGTCGCAGGCGATCACCTCGGCGAGCGCGCGCACTTTGGCGCGCCCAATCGGATCCTTCGGCAGCAACGGCGGATCGGGATGCGTCTCGTCGAGGTAATTGATCATGGCGAGCGACTGAATCAATACGTCGCCGGCGGACGTGACAAGAACCGGCACGCGCATCTGCGGATTGATAGCGCGGAACTCCGGCCGTTTGTTGTGGCCGCCCTCTTTGACGAGATGGATCGGCGCCGTCTCGTAGGCGAGACCTTTGAGATTGAGCGCGATGCGCACGCGGTAAGCGGCCGACGAGCGGAAGTAAGAATAAAGTTTCACGCGTCCTCCAATGGGCCGCCGTCCTTGACGAACTCGGCGGCGAGTTCGGCGGAACGATCCGTGAGTTGCTTCAGGGCGCGATCGAATGCTTCGCGATCGGCCGGCGTCAGGATTTCGGTGAGCCGGCGGGCAAAGTCGAGAGCGTGCGGCGCCAGTTCCTCATAGATGGCGCGGCCGGGCGCAGTGAGCGACAGAAAAGATTCGCGCATATCGGAACGGTTGGTGCGCCGTACCAGAAGCTTGCGCTTTTCCAGCAAGGCCGCAGCGCGCGATACCTTGGTTTTGTGCATATGAGCGTGCGCGCCGATGGCCTTCCCCGTCATCACGCCATACTGGCCGAGCGTCACCAGCACCCGCCATTCCGGAACGCCGATGCGATAGCGTCGCGCATAGACGCGCGACAGCGCCTGGGAGGATAGGCTTGCCACCACATTGAGCTGGTAGGGCAGGAATTGCTCGAGCTTCAGCGGCGCGCCCTCGCTGGCTGATGCGGAAGGAGCGCCCGCCTCGTCCGCAGCGCCGTCTTCGATCGCCAGGTTTCCAGCCATGATGCCATCATGAGCGCTGCAACGGGCGCCTGTAAGCGCCGGCTGTCCGATCTGGTTGCGGCGCAACGGCGCGAACATGAACGAACTTGGGGCCCCACGCAACGGTCTGCCCTTGTGACGGCGAGGCTGGCCTTGCTACGCTACATTGCAGGCGCCCACGCAACAGGAGCGCGCCAGTAGCGGGAGGGGGAGAAAATTCATGTCCGACATGACTGCGCCACGTCCTTACGTTCCGGCATTTGCCGGAATTTACAGCACGTTCGAGCCGTACTCTTTGCCGCTGTTGCGAGTGGTGATGGGATTGATCCTGATCCCGCACGGTTGTCAAAAACTTTTTGGCTGGTTCGGCGGCGCGGGCTTTGCGAAATTCACGCAGATTTTCGGCAGCATCGGCTATCACCCGGCGGCGTTTTGGGTTGCCGTGGTCGCTCTAACCGAGACTGTCGGCGGCCTCATGCTGGCGTTCGGCTTCCTGACGCGCTTCGCGGCCGCCGCTATCTTGATTTTCATGATCAATTCTGTCTGGGTCACGTCGGCCAAGGGCTTTTTCTGGACGCAGGGCGGGCTCGAATATTCGCTGCTGATCGGCGTCGTCGCGCTGGTCTTTTTGATCCGCGGCGGTGGCAAGTTTTCCGTCGATCACGCGCTCGGCCGGGAATTGTGACCGGCTGTCGATCGCGTCGCCGGTGCCCGACAACAAGGCGGATTGCGTCACTCGTTCGACAGTGACACGCGAGCGGCGCACCGTCGTTCCTAGCAAATGAAAGGTTTGAACGAGCGGGTTCCGTCGGGATGGCTTGTCGCCGCGCTGCTTGTTGCAAGCGGTGTGCTGTGGGCGGTGATGTTCTTCGGCACTCTGGCGCATCTCGCACAGTTGGCCGGCGGCGCCGCTCCTTTCGATGTCCGGCCGAGGGGATACAGCTACGAGGCGGCGCGGACGTTTCTCGCCGCGATCGGTGAACAGGGCCGCGCCTATTACCTCAGTCCCGAACTCGTGCTCGATAGCTTCTACCCGCCGCTCTATGCGGTCTCGCGCGGTTTCGCCCTGTGGTGGCTGACCATGCCGGGGCGGTCGCGCGATGCCGCAACGCCGTTTCGCTGGCGCTGCACGCTCATCGCGGTTCCCATCGTGATGGCAAGCCTCGATTGCATGGAGAACGCCTGCATCGCGACGATGCTGTGGACTTGGCCGGATTTATCGCCGGATCTCGTGCACGTCTCGAGCCTTGCGACACAAGCGAAGATCGTCGCCGGCGCGCTAACGGAAACTCTGATGGCGGCACTCGCCGCCGTTGCGGTGCAGCGATGGCGCCGATTGCGTCGGCATCGGAATGCCGGGGCGTGCTAACGCATCAGCGAGAGCATTCGATGGCGACGAAATTGTCGCAATCGCCGCTGCGGCATGCGCCGGGGCCGCTGGTCGGGATGGCGCCGGTGATATCGTCGCGGTCGACCTTGCGGAACGACAGCGCCGTGGCGAATTCGCGCGAGCGGCAGTAAGAGTTCGCGACCGTCTCGCCGCACTTGCCACCTGACGCGAGGCAGCGGTCGACGCCGTAACCGTCGGAATTGTTGGCGATGATGAACAGGCGTTTTTCCGCCTGCGCGGCCGCGGCGCCCAACAGTACGGCGGCGAAAGCGGTAGCTGCGATCACGGAACGCATCGATCCCCCCAGCCGGCGCATAAATCGCCAATATCCGGTTGCCTGAAACCCGAAGAATGCGACGATGGAGTTAAGGTTTCGTTAACTCGCCTGCCTCGATCATCCGATCGTCAGCGCTGGCTCTCACGTTTCCCGGATTCCGGCAACGCGATCCGGCGCGCGAATGCGAGATTTCCACAGGGCTCTGCGCGCATTTCTCGCGGGTGTGGCGCGGTGGCGACGGACCCGCCAAACCCTTGACGCCAACAGCGTCCTCGACCATTGTGCATGGCATGCACGGCCTTAACTCTATCTGCGGCATTTGCCGGGAAATTATTAGCTAGCGACAGCGCTGGCTGCGGCCGTCTTTTCTCACGATCGAGATTCTGGGACGCCCGGCCAGCAGGCCCAAGGGGCGCGAAACCGCGCGTGGTTCGATACGATCCGATGGAACTCAAACTCTACGATACGCTGACGCGCGAGAAGCGGGTTTTTAGGCCGCTCGATCCGGCCAACGTGCGCATGTATGTGTGCGGACCGACGGTCTACGACTTCGCCCATATCGGCAATGCGCGGCCGGTGATCGTGTTCGACGTGCTATTCCGCTTGTTGCGCCACATTTACGGCGCCGACCATGTCACTTATGTGCGCAACATCACCGATGTCGACGACAAGATCAACGCGCGGGCGGCGCAGGAATATCCGGCGCTGCCGCTGAACGAGGCGATCGGCAAGGTCACCGAGAAGACCGATCGGCAATTCCACGAGGACGCCGCCGCGCTCGGCTGCCTGGCGCCGTCGGTCGAGCCGCGCGCGACCGAGCACATCGCTGAGATGCGCGCGCTGATCGAACGGCTGGTCAAATCCGGTAATGCCTATGTGGCCGAGGACAACGTGCTGTTCAGCGTATCGTCGATGCCGGATTACGGCCGGTTGTCGAAACGTCCGCTCGACGAGATGATCGCCGGCTCGCGTGTCGAGATCGCGCCCTACAAGCGCGACGCGATGGATTTCGTGCTGTGGAAGCCATCGAAGGCCGGCGAACCGGCGTGGCCGTCGCCATGCGGCATCGCCGCGCCGGGCCGGCCCGGTTGGCATATCGAGTGCTCGGCGATGTCGTGGAAGCATCTCGGCGAGACTTTCGACATCCACGGCGGCGGCATCGACCTGGTGTTTCCCCACCACGAGAACGAGATCGCTCAATCGCGCTGCGCGTTTCATACGCCGGTGATGGCGAACTATTGGATGCACAACGGCTTCTTGCAGGTCGAAGGTGAGAAAATGTCGAAGTCCGAAGGCAATTTCGTCACCATTCACGAGCTGCTGAAGGATTGGCCGGGGGAGACGATACGCCTCGCCATGCTGCAAACGCATTATCGACAGCCGATCAACTGGACGCTCGCGAGCTTGCGCGAGGCACAAAAAAATCTCGACCATTGGTATGCGCTGACGGCCGGCAGCGCATTGGGCTATCTGTGCGCCGATACGCTTGATGCCCTGGCGGACGATCTTAACACGCCGAAGGCTCTCGCCGCCTTGCACGAGTTGCGCGGCGAAGCGGTCAAGGGCGCAAAACCGGCGGCCGCTTGCCTGAAGGCAAGCGCACAACTCATCGGACTATTGCAAAAGTCTGCTTCCGATTGGGCGGCCTTCCGTCCCGCTTCGATGGCCATCGACGAATTCAAAATTGCGGATCTGATCGAAGCCCGCGCGGCCGCGCGCAAAGCGAAGAACTTCGCGGAGTCCGACCGCATCCGCGATGAGCTTGCCGGACTGGGCATCGTGCTGAAAGACGGCAAGGACGGCACCACCTGGGAGATTGCGCGATGACTCCTCGCGCCCAGCCGAAACTCGCCATGCGACCGCTGCTGGCGGAGGACGTGCCGTTACTCGCGGAGATCTTTCGCGCCAGCATCGAGGAACTGACCGCAGACGACTACAGCGAGGCGCAGCGCGAGGCTTGGGTGTCCGCGGCCGACGACGCGGGAGACTTTGGCGCCCGGCTTGCCGAACAGCTCACGCTGGTTGCGACCTTCGACGGCGCCGCCGTCGGATTCGGCTCGCTCGCCAACAATACGCGCATCGACATGCTTTACATGCATCCCGCCGCAGCAGGGCAGGGCGCCGGCGCCATGCTCTGCGATGCGCTGGAAAAACTCTCCGCCGCCCGCGGCGCCAAGGAACTCACGGTAGAGGCCAGCGACACCGCGCGCGGCTTCTTCGAAAAGCGCGGCTTCGTTGCGCAGCGCCGCAACACCATATCGCTCGGCGGCGAATGGTTCGCCAATACGACAATGATGAAGCCTCTCGCCGCCAAGGGGACGGTGCAATGAAGCGCGCCGATTCGCCGTTTCAGCGTCACTGGCTCTATTATTTGATCGTGAAATACGCGGTGATCGCCGCGGCAGTCGGGATTACCTTCTATACGGTCTATCGCCTCTACCACGGTTGAATCATGCCACGCGAAGGACTTTTACAATGGCCAATCAAAGTTCGACGTTTTTCGGCATGCGGACCCACCACATCGCGATTGCGGTCATCGCCATGCTGATCGCGATCGCGTTGGTTTCGAATTATTACCTGTGGTGAGTGCGATCATGGCGCGTGAACGTCTTTATCTATTCGACACCACGCTGCGCGACGGCGCGCAGACGAACGGCGTCGACTTCACGCTCGCCGACAAGCTCACGATCGCGCGCATGCTCGACGATCTTGGCATCGACTACGTCGAGGCCGGCTATCCGGGGGCCAATCCGACCGACACGGGCTTTTTCTCCGAGCGCCGGCCGCTGCGTGCGACGCTCACTGCGTTCGGCATGACGCGGCGTCCCGGCCGCTCCACCTCCAACGATCCCGGCCTCGCCGCGCTGATGGAAGCCGAGGCCGACGCCGTCTGCTTCGTCGCCAAATCCTGGGACTATCACGTCCGTGTCGCGCTCGAGACGACGGAGGAGGAAAATCTCGCCTCGATCCGCGACAGCGTGCGTGCGGCCAAGGCCAAAGGTCGCGAAGTTCTGCTCGACTGCGAACATTTCTTCGACGGCTACAAAGCAAAGCCGGCCTTTGCGCTGGCTTGTGCACAAGCGGCCTATGCAGAGGGCGCGCGCTGGATCGTGCTCTGCGACACCAACGGCGGCACGCTCCCGCACGAGGTGGCACAAATCGTCAGTGAGGTCTGCAAAAAAATTCCCGGCGACCGCGTCGGCATCCACGCCCACAACGATACCGAGCAGGCGGTGGCGAACTCGTTCGCTGCGGTGCGCGCCGGCGCGCGCCAGATACAAGGCACGCTCAACGGCCTCGGCGAGCGCTGCGGCAACGCCAATCTCATCTCCATCATCGCAACGCTCAAGCTCAAGCCGGAGTTTTCGAAAAAATTTTACATCGGCGTGCCGGATGAAAAGCTGAACAAGCTGGCGCACGTATCCCATACGCTTGATGAGATGCTCAACCGCGCGCCGGACCGCCACGCCCCCTATGTGGGCGAGAGCGCGTTCGCCACCAAGGCCGGCATCCACGCCTCCGCGATCATGAAGGAGCCGGCGACCTATGAACACGTCGCTCCGGAACAGGTTGGCAACCGGCGCAAGCTTCTGGTCTCCGATCAATCCGGCCGCTCGAACGTGCTCGCCGAACTCGAACGCATCGGCCTTGGCGTCGACAAGGACGATGCGCGGGTGGCGCGGCTGCTGGACGAAGTGAAGGAGCGCGAGACGATCGGCTACGCCTATGAGGCGGCGGACGCCTCGTTCGAGCTGTTGGCGCGCCGCATGCTCGGCAAGTTGCCGCATTATTTTGACGTCGAGAAATTCGACGTCAGTGTCGAGCAGCGCATCAACGCCAGAGGCGAGCGCGTCACCGTGAGCCAGGCGGTGGTGAAGGTGAAGGTCGGCGACGATATCCTGATCTCGGCTTCCGAAGGCAACGGCCCCGTCAATGCGCTCGATATCGCGCTGCGCAAGGATCTCGGCAAATATCAGAGCTACATCACCGGGCTCGAACTCACCGACTATCGCGTGCGCATCCTCAACGCCGGCACCGAAGCGGTCACGCGGGTGCTGATCGAGAGCACCGACGAAAGCGGCGAGCATTGGACCACAGTCGGCGTGTCGGCGAACATCATCGACGCGTCATTCCAAGCGCTGATGGATTCCATCATCTACAAGCTGGTGAAGTCCGGCGCACCGGCGTGACTATTCCTCTCCCTACAAGCGGGGGGCGAAAGACCGAGGAGCCGTCATGATCGATCACGTATCCATCGCTGTGCGCGAGATCAAGGCGTCGACGCGGTTCTACGATTCATTGCTGGCGCCGCTTGGCATGAGGCGGGTGCGCGAATCGCCCAAAAGCGTCGGCTACGGCAAGTCCTACCCGGAATTCTGGATCAACGAGCGCTCGAAACTACCGCCGTCACCTGCAGACAGTGGCGTCCATATCTGCTTGCGGGCGCCGGATACGGCAGCGGTCGATGCGTTCCATGCTGCGGCGCTCGCCGTGGGCGCCAAATCCGACGGTGCGCCCGGGATACGGCCGGAATATTCGTCGCACTACTATGCCGCCTTCATCCGCGACTTCGACGGCAACCGTATCGAAGCGGTGACTTTCTTGCGCGACGCGGCGGAGTAGATAACGTCATGCCGGTTCGCGGCATCGGCGTACTCAGAAATGATAATTCACATCCGCTCGGCGGGAACCGCCATCGTCTTGTCGGCTTCGGCCACGTCGCGCGCGGCCTCGCGCAGCTTCGGCAAAATCTCCTCGACGTGTTTGGCGACGAGGAAATTGACGTCGCAAGGCCGGCGGCAGGAATTCCTGCGCCCGCATGTGCTCGACCAGAGTCGAGCAGCGGATCCCAATAGCCGTTGATGTTGGCGATCAGGATCGGCTTCTTGTGCCGGCCGAGCTGCGCCCAGGTGAGTCTGCTCGACCACCTCTTCGAGCGTGCCGATGCCGCCCGGCAAGGCGACGAAGGCGTCGGCGCGTTCGAACATGGTGCGCTTGCGCTCGTGCATGTCGTGCGTGACGACCAGCTCCTGCGCGAGCCGCCGCGGCCGCTCGCGCTTGGTCAGGAATTCCGGAATGATGCCGGTCACCTCGCCGCCGTGCTCGAGCACGGCGTCGGCGAGCGCGCCCATCAGGCCGACCGAGCCGCCGCCATAGACCAGCCGCACGCCGTTCTCGGCGAGGATTTGGCCGAAATCGCGGGCCGCTTCGACGAAGGCCGGATCGGTTCCCGGGCTCGATCCGCAATAGACGCAGAGCGCATTGATTTTGCTCATGGAGTGTTACTCATTGAGCGTTACATGTGGCGTTGATTCGCGCGCACTGCAAGCACTTTGGCCGGAACAGCGCCGCGCCGGTGCAGAGTGTGGCGAAAACGCTCTATATGACGCTCAATGGCGGCCCATTGCGGCTGTCAGGGCCGACCGTGGACCCGGGCTTGCAATGACGCGATTTCCAACGACCGACGCATGTGCTCAAGCGCGAGGTGAGCGCCGACGGCGGCGCGCATGTTCTCGACGCTGGTTCACCTGTGGCCCTACATCTGGCCGGCCGACCGGCGCGATCTGAAGGCGCGCGTCATCGGCGCGACGGTGCTGCTGTTCGCCGCCAAGTTCGCGACCATCGCGGTGCCGTTCACCTTCAAATGGGCGACCGATGCGCTGGCCGGCCACGGCACGCGCGCCGCTCGGCCCCGACGATGTGCTCGCCTGGGCGCTGGCGACGCCGATCGCTGATGACGCTCGCCTATGGCGGCATGCGCATCCTGATGGCGGTGCTCACGCAGATGCGCGACGGCATCTTCGCCAAGGTGGCGATGAACGCGGTGCGGCGGCTGGCGATGCTGCACCTTCGAGCACATGCACCTGCTGTCGCTGCGCTTCCATCTCGAGCGCAAGACCGGCGGCCTGACGCGCGTGCTCGAGCGCGGCCGCAACGCCATCGAGACCATCGTGCGCATGGTGCTGCTGCAGCTCGCGCCGACCGTCGTCGAGTTCGCGCTGATCGTCGCGGTGCTGCTGTTCCACTTCGACTGGCGCTACGTCGTCGTGATCGTGCGTCACCGTCGCGCTCTACATGTGGTTCACCTATCTGGCGACCGACTGGCGCATCGGCATCCGCCGCTCGATGAACGAGAGCGACACCGACGCCAACGCCAAGGCGATCGACTCGCTGCTCAACTACGAGACGGTCAAATATTTCTCCGCCGAGGAGCGCGAGGCCACGCGCTACGACCGCTCGATGGCGCGCTACGAGGACGCGAGCGTCAAGGCCTACGTCTCGCTCGCCGTGCTCAATGCCGGACAGGCGGTCATCTTCACGCTCGGGCTCGCCGCCGCCATGGTGATGTGCGCCTACGGCATCCGAGCCGGCACCAACACGGTCGGCGATTTCGTCCTGATCAACGCGATGATGATCCAGCTCTACCAGCCGCTGAATTTCATGGGCATGGTCTATCGCGAGATCAAGCAGGCGGTGATCGACATCGAGACCATGTTCGCCATCCTGGCGCGCAAGCCGGAGATCGAGGACCGGCCGGGCGCGCAGGCCGCTCGCAGGTGCGCGCCGGCACCATCCGCTTCGAGAACGTCTCGTTCGCCTACGAGCCGGCGCGGCCGATCCTCAAGGGCCTCAGCTTCGAGGTGCCGGCCGGGCACACCGTCGCCATCGTCGGCCCGTCGGGCGCCGGCAAGTCGACGATCTCGCGGCTGCTGTTCCGCTTCTACGACGTCACCGGCGGCCGCATCCTGATCGACGGGCAGGACATCCGCGACGTGACGCAGACGTCGCTGCGCGCCGCGATCGGCATGGTGCCGCAGGACACGGTGCTGTTCAACGACACCATCCGCTACAACATCCGCTACGGCCGCTGGGACGCGAGCGACGCGGAGGTCGAGGAGGCGGCGCGCTAGGCGCAGATCGACGGCTTCATCCGCTCGTCGCCGAAGGGCTACGACACCGAGGTCGGCGAGCGCGGCCTGAAGCTCTCCGGCGGCGAGAAGCAGCGCGTCGCCATCGCCCGCACGATCCTCAAGGCGCCGCCGATCCTGGTGCTCGACGAGGCGACCTCGGCGCTCGACAGCCACACCGAGAGCGAAATCCAGGACGCGCTCGAGCGCGTGTCGCGCAAGGCCGCACCACGCTGGTCATCGCGCACCGGCTGTCGACCATCGTCGGCGCCGACGAGATCCTCGTGCTCGACAAGGGCGTGATCGTCGAGCGCGGCACGCATCAGGCAGCTGCTCGCGCAGGGCGGCCTCTATGCCAGCATGTGGAACCGGCAGCGCGAGGCGCAGACGGCGCGCGAGATGCTGCGCCGAGCGTCGGCGACGACGAGCGGTCGCGCCCAACCGCAATCCGCCGCCGGCCGAGAGCTGCGATGCAGCGATGTCGGCCGCATGCGCGAGCGACGGACTGCCGTCGTGCCGCGCATGGCCGACCGCGGCACGAGTCAAGACTGCGCCATGTCCATCGTCAATTCCATCCGCTCGCAGCTCGCGCCGATCCATCCGCGAGGGCTATCCGTTCGTCGGCGGCTTTGCGCTCGTGAGCGCTCGTCCTGTTCTGGCTGTGGCCGCCGCTCGGCTGGCTCGGCACGGTGCGCGACGCTGTGGTGCGCCTATTTCTTCCGCGATCCGCCGCGGGTGACGCCGGTGCGCGACGGCCTCGTCGTCGCGCCGGCCGACGGCCGCGTCAGCCAGATCGCCAACGCGGTGCCGCCGCAGCGAGCTCGGCCTCGGCGACCGGCCGCTGCCGCGCATCTCGATCTTCATGAGCGTGTTCGACTGCCACGTGAACCGCAGCCCGGTCGCCGGCCGCGTCGAGCGCATCGTCTATCGCGCCGGCATGTTCCTCAACGCCGATCTCGACAAGGCGAGCGAGGACAACGAGCGCAACGCCTTCGTCATCGCCACCGCGCGCCGGCGCGCGCATCGGCGTGGTGCAGATCGCCGGCCTGGTCGCGCGGCGCATCGTCTGCTTCGTCGCGCGAGGGCGAGGCGGTCGGCGCCGGCGAGCGCTTCGGCATGATCCGCTTCGGCTCGCGCGTCGACGTCTATCTGCCGGAAGGCGCGCGCGCCGCTGGTGGCCGAGGGCCAGACCGCGATCGCCGGCGAGACCGTGCTCGCCGATCTGCAAGGCGGCCGACGCGCGGCCGGACCTTCCGCGTGGCCTGACAGAGTCTGACGCTGACCGCGAATGCGGCAGCGCGCAGCGCGATGGCGGCGTCGCGGCCGAAACGGCTATATTGCCGCCATGGCCATGCATCAGCCCGGATTTCGGCCGCCCGCGACTGCCGCGCCTGCGGCGGCGGCGCTTCCGCCGCATTCCGGTGCGCACGCTGGTGCCGAACGTCATCACGCTGCTGGCGCTGTGCGCCGGGCTTGACCGCGATCCGCATGGCGTTCGAGGACCGCTACGTGCTGGCGCTGGCGGCGATCGTGTTCGCCGCCATTCTCGACGGCATCGACGGCCGCATGGCGCGGCTGCTCAAGGGCACCTCGCGCTTCGGCGCCGAGCTCGACAGCCTGTCCGACTTCGTCAATTTCGGCGTCGCGCCGGCGCTGATCCTCTATTTCTGGGGCCTGCACGAGCTGAAATCGGCGGGCTGGATCGCCGCCATGGTGTTCGCGATCTGCGCCGGCCTGCGGCTCGCCCGCTTCAACGTGATGATCGACGATCCGGACCGGCCGGCCTGGGCCAGCAATTTCTTTGTCGGCATGCCGGCGCCGGCCGGCGCCATCACGGTGCTGCTGCCGATCTATGCGGTGTTTCTCGGCTTGCCGCGCTCGCGACTTCTGATCTGGCTGACGCTGGTCTACACGCTGGGCATCGCGTCTGCTGATGGTGTCGCGGCTGCCGGTGTTCTCCGGCAAGCGCGTCGGCACGCGCGTGCCGCCCGAGATGGTGGGCCCGCTCATCGTCGTGGTGGTGCTGTTCATCGCGCTGCTGATCGCCTATCCGTGGGTGCTGCTCACAGCCGGCACGCTCGCTTATCTCGGCAAGCCTGCCGTTCGGCTGGCTGTCCTATCGCGAGTACGAGCGGCGCTCGCGCGAGAGCAGGGCGGATGCGCCGCCCGCCTCTGCCGTGCCGCCTGCGCCGGTCGCCGCGGGCATCGTGCGGGCCGCCGACGGCGACGATCGTCCATCGCGCCTCAATTGAGCCGCATCATCGCGATCGCTCCTGAAGCGTCTGCTGGGATCTTGACGTATGCGTCTTGCCCGCCGCACCTTCCTGGCCTCGACGCTGGCGGCGGCCGCGGCGCCGGCGGTCTGCGCGTGCGCAGGGCCGACGCGCCCCAGTGTCACGCTCAAGCTGCACCATTCCTTCTCGTCGGTTTCGTGCGGGCACGACAAGTTCCTGGCGCCGTGGGCGCGCAAGGTCGAGGCCGACTCTGAGGGGCGCATCCGCATCGACATTTTTCCCTCGATGCAGCTCGGCGGCGCACCGGCGCAGCTTTTCGATCAGGCGCGCGACGGCATTGCCGATATCGTCTGGGCGATGCCGAGCACGACGCCCGGCCGATTCCCGAAAACCGAACTGTTCGAATTGCCGTTCGTGCCGTCGCGCCGGGCGCTGGTCAGCTCCAAGGCGATCGAGGATTATGGCGACGGCCAACCTGAAGGACGAATTCCGCGAGGTTCATCCGCTCTGCTTCTCCTGCGCCGACCGCGGTGTCCTGCACGCCAACCGGCCGGTGCGGACGATCGAGGAGATCAAAGGGCTGCGGCTGCACGTGCAGACCCGTTTCGCCGCCGACGCGGTACATGCGCTCGGCGCGCGCGCGGTGCCGATGCCGATGGCGCAGCTGCCGATGGCGATCAGCCAGCACGTCATCGACGGCTGCATCGATCCGTGGGACATGGTGCCGGCGCTCAAGCTTCACGATCTGCTCAAGACGCATACCGATTTCGCCGATTCGTCGCTCGAGCACGCACCACGTTCGTGCTGGCGATGAACAAGGCCAGTCTACGACCGGCTGCCGGCCGACCTCAAGAAGGTGCATCGACAACAATTCGGGTCAGGTGGCCGCCGGCATGGCCGGCGCCATGTGGGATCTTCAAGCCGCCGCGGTCACCGACATGGTGAGCCAGCGCGGCGATTCCATCATCACGCTGATGCCGGAAGCCGTCGCGCACTGGCGCAAGGCCACCGAACCCGTCATCGCGGCGTGGCTGAAAGAGATGAAGGATCACAAAGTCGACGGCGGCAAGTTGCTTGCGAGTGGGCACGCTCTGCTTGAAAAGTACATGCTGGAGCCAAAGCCGCAGCAGGCGCAGCCGGCAAGGCCGCCCGAGCAAAATGCCTCCGTTCAGCCACAGCAGACGCCAGCGGCGAGTATGACGACGGCTCCGAAGCCCGCAATGCCGTCCCCCGCGCCAACAGCCCCAATAGTGAAGCCTGCTGCCGCGCCTGCTCCTGCGCCTATTCACCAGCCCGCGGCGGCCGCTGCGCTGCCGCCTCCCGCAGCGACTCACGCGCCTGCGACAGCATCTGCCGTGCCGCCTCACGCACCGACAACAGCCGTCGTGGC
>CAVZQH010000005.1:0-997976 GCA_963777375.1 uncultured Alphaproteobacteria bacterium | reverse complement strand
ACCTGACCGGGCGTTCCACTGGCACAGTGGCGCCGCAGCACGTCGTCGGTTATCAACGCCTCGGCCTCGGCCCAATCTTCTTGACCGACGGCGCGCGCCAATGCGGTTTGATCGAGTGTCGTGCCGGCGAGATCAAGATTGCGCGCGTGATGCTGGCCGCGCAATACAAAGGCCAAGCGACGGCGCAATCGATCGTGCGCAATGCGCTCATCGCGGTCGATCGAACAAAGTATCAATGCCGCCTTCTTGATGCAGCGCCGGCCCCGCTCCTCGCCCCGGCCTACATGACCCAATGACCAGCGGACGAATGCGGGCGACGCGCCGGCGCTGATCACGACGCCATCGGCCTTCTCGCCGGCGATTTCCAGCATCCGCGGGCCGGAGGCCGCGAGCCAGAGCGGCACCGGCGTGCGCCGGCCGGAGGCGGCGGCCGGAAATTCTGTAGCGCTGACCGGAATATTGATGTTTCGCCGGCCGAGCAGGGGCGGGAAATATCGAGCGTTTCCCGCAAAGTCTGCACTGGATGCTCGGCTGCGATCCCCGGCCGCTTCAAGGTCCCGCGGCGAACCGATGCCGTAGCAAAGTTGCACCCGGCCGGGAAAAAACTCGTCGAGCGTCGCGGCGGCCATCGTTGCGTGGATGGGATGAACGGTGTATGGACTTATCGCCATCAGCACCACGCCGATGTTTGCGCTCGCGGCAAGCGCCGCGGCAGCACACGCGATCGGTTCGCGGTGAAAAAGATGCGAAGCGATCCACAAATTGCGGCGCGGGCAGCGTCGGCGACCGCGACAAGGGCGTGCAACGTTTCCGGTGGATCGGCGCCGTCGAACGTTAGCCCTAACCGCATCGGCGCAGCCTTCCCGTCCTCCACTGCTGCAGAGAAGCGATAACTTGATCAAGCGATGGGCGAGCCGCAGAGCGCGACACGATCGAGCGTCGCCGGCATGTCCTTGAGCCCGCTCGAGGTCAACACCGCCACCACCGGCTCGTCGATCTGTCTCGCCGCGCTGTTTCGCTTCACGCAGCGCGGCCAACCCTGCCACGCCCGAATATTCCTGCCAAAGCCCTTCGTGCGCGAGTTTCCGTTGCCGCTTCGACAAGGGTGTTTTCCTGAAAGTCAGAGCGCTGCCGCTGCTTTCGCGAAGCGCAACCGCCGCCCGATAGGAGCTTACCGTACAGGCGATCCCTGCTGCGAGCGAGGCGGCCCGCTCACCTCCGCCGCCGCCTGATTGCGCGCCATGGCATGAGCGAGCGGCGCTCGCACGGCGGGCTCCGCCGAGAGGATGCGCGGACTCGCGTCAGACACGCCCAAGGCTTTGAGTTCCCGGAAGCCCTTGGCGACGCCGAACAGCAATTCGCCATAGCCGGTGGGCAAAACCACTGTCCCGGGAACCGTCCCCCGAGCTGATTGAAAAGCTCATAAGCTATGGTCTTGTAGCCTTCGGGCCCAAACGGATTGCCGGTATGAAAACGGGTGAGATTGCTCGCCGGCATGAAACCGGTTTCGTCGATGATGCGGTTGAGGGCGGGCCAGCGCTGTTCGCGAGGTACCAGGACGAAGTTGCTGCCCAATGCAGTCTGAAAGTGTTCGAAAGCTTGCTGGGCGTCAGGACTCGAGACGACGACGCAACGCAAGCCGGCACGCCGGGCATAGGCAGCCGCAGAGGCTCCGTGATTTCCGGTCGATGCTACCGCAATGCCTAGCGCGCCGGTCGCCAGCGCCATCGAGATAATGCAGTAATTCAATCGATCCTTGTGGCTCCAGGTCGGATTTCTGCTTTCGTCCTTGAGCCAAATGGGACCGTCAAGACCGATCCAGCGTCCGATGCGGCTGCTCGCGATGAGCGCGGTGCCGCCTTCACCGAGCGACAATTCCGGCGCGATTGGCGGCAGCAATGGCGCCCAGCGTTGCAGGCCGGGAAACGGCGGCTGGCGCAACAGGCCGCCGGAGAGTTTCGCGTAGTCGTAATCGATCTCCAGGGGAAATTGCATGTCCGCAGTGCTGGTGCGCGGGCAGCCGCGCAACAGCGGCGGATAGAGCGGGAATAGCAGGCTGGGGTCCCCAAGCGAGCGCTGCCCGATCGCCGCCGAAACAGTCGCCGCCATCAGCGTAATCTTTCTACGTTCGCCGTGGCGGCTGTCGACGCGGGTGCAAATGCCGGATGCAATGCGTTGTTCAGCTTTCACGAGATTTTGGGCCTGACCTCTTCCGCAAAGATTTGCATCTGATCCAAGAGCTCGGAAACGTCGTTGGCCGCGAAGAACAATCCGAGGAAATGCGTCACCCCGGCTTCGCGCAACGCCATGGCGCGCGCAATCACGGTGTCGACGCTGCCGACCAGATTGATGTCTTCCGCGCTGCTGGAAGCCTGGCCTTTGAGGGTCGACTTCTTCAGCGAACTCGAGGTGCTTGGCCATTTGGCTTTGCCGAAATCTCGCAACCGCTTTTTCCTGGTCGCGGCCCACATGCACGATGTATTGCGGGGCGATCTGAAGATCGGAGAATTTTCGGCCGGCCGCTTCCGTCATTTCCTTGAGTTCCTGCACCATAGTCCGCAACGTTTGTTGCGGCATTGCGGCGGGAATCCATCCATCGGCATACATCGCAGTCCGGCGCAGATGCGCATGGTTGTTGCCGCCGAAATAGATCGGCAGGCGTTCCTGCTTTGGTTTTGGGAAGAGTTCGACGTCCTTGAACTTGTAGTATTTTCCCTCGAAGGAGGCCTCGCGCTGCGAGAACAGGAGCCGCAGCGCCCTTACTCCCTCTTCGACCATGTCGCCGCGATGAACTTTGCCATCGGGATTGAGCGCCTCGAACTCCTCCCGGTAGGCGCCCACCCCTACCCCGATCTCCACTCGCCCATTGCTGAGATGATCCAATGTGGCGATCTGTTTTGCCGTGACAACGATGTCGCGGCGCATCGGCAGGACGAGGACGCCGGTACCGAACCTCAGCCTCTTGGTCTGAGCGGCAAGAAATGCGTAGGTGACCAGCGGCTCCCAGAACCGCGGCGGCACGGGAAATTCCGCCCGCACGTAATGCTGCGTGGTCATGTGATCGTTGCCCCATACCGAATGATAGCCGAGGGCTTCGGCATGCCGGGCAATGCGGACAAGGTCGTCCGGATTGGAAAACGGAATCGGATAGGTCAAGCCTTCCATTCCCGTCGGGAAGCCAACGCTGAAGAGGACGCTCATCGCCACATGCTTCTTGTTCCCGATTTTGGTAACTTACTATGACTAGTCTGGCGTTTTCGAAATTCAAATCATAACGCGCGGTGCACAAAGGCCTGGATTGCTTCGGCGCTGCGCGTCTCGCAATGGCGAGCCGGAGGCGTCATTGCGAGCCGAAGGCGAAGCAATCCAGGACGCAGGCAACCGATCGGTTTCATGGAATCGATCCTCTATATAGAGGCAAGTTGCAGGCTGTCATTCGCATTCGCCGGAGTTCTCATCGAGCCGAAATGTACTTGGGCCATCTCACGCCGACAAGTGGTGGAGCAAACGTTGAAAGCTCACCAGCAAGCGTTATCCGCTAATGCTCGCCGAAATACACCCGCACGGCTTCACTCCTTTCCGTGGCGTCCTGCATCGAGCCCGCCCAGGCCAGCCTGCCGGCGGCAAGCATGCAACAACGCTCGCCGATGGCCCGCGCTATTTCCATGTTTTGCTCGACCAAGAGAATTGCAACGCCGCCGTTGCGGATGCGGTTGATCGCCTGAATAAGCGTCCGCGTTATCCCCGAAGCCAGGCCCGCGGAAGGCTCGTCGAGCAGCAGCAGTTTCGGGTTGGTCACCAAGGCGCGTCCGATCGCTAGCATCTGTTGCTCACCGCCCGACAGTGAGCCGGCTAGCTGCTGACGACGCTCCTTCAAGACGGGAAATAGCTGGTAAATCGATGCCAAAGGGGTCGGCTCGCGTCCCTCGGCCGCGGTCATTGCGGCAAGCAGCGTTTCTTCCACCGTAAAGTTGCGAAAGAGCTCCCGCCATTGCGGGACGAGGGCGAGCCCTCTTCGCACAATGGAGCTGGCGCTCAGTCTGGAGATGTCGTTTCCCAGGAACTCTACTTTCCCGCGTCGTTTCGGAAGCAGTCCGGCTATCGCTTCCACGGCCGAGGTCTTGCCGGCGCCGTTCGGACCCAACAAAACCAGTGCCTCGCCGGTCTCGATCGAAAGATTGAAATCCCTGACCGCGATCACCGGGCCGTACGTCACCGTCAGGTCGCTGACACGCAAAACGATCATGCCGGCAATTCCTCGCCGAAGTACAATTGCCGCACCGTCGGTGTCGAAATCACCTCCGCCGGTGTGCCGGCCGCGACGATGCTGCCTGCCCCCATCACCGACATGGTGCGGCACAGCTTGGCAACAAAGGGAATATTGTGCTCGACGATGAGCATCGCGATCTTGTGCTCGGCGTTGATCCGCAGCAGAAGCTGTCTCAGCTCTTCAGCTTCGGATTCGGAGAGTCCAGAGACTGGTTCATCGAGCAAAATAAGCCGCGGATTCGAGACGATGGCGCGGGCGATCTCGAGTCGGCGCTGGTCACCAAGCGACAGCGCGCCAGCGCCCGAATGGGCTTGGCCTGCAAGACCGACCGATTCAAGGACGGCCAGTGCCTCCGATTTGGCGTTACGGGCGTTCGGTCCGGTTACCAGATCATCGAAGCTCGCCTCCATCGCATGAACGACGCTGTTTCGACCGCGGCCGATGATCACGTTGTCGAGACAGGAAAGCTGGCCGAAGATGGCGACGTTCTGAAAAGTTCGGGTAATTCCAAGGTGGATTCGATCGCGGGCGCGAAGCTTGAGCAGCGAAGTTCCGCCAAACTCGACGCGCCCGCCGTCGGCGTCAAGGAAACCCGATATGATGTTGAACAACGACGTCTTGCCGGCGCCATTCGGGCCGATCAGCCCGTAAATCCCGCCAACGGGCACCATGAGGTTCGCGGAATTGACCGCATGCAGCGCGTCGAAATGTTTGTCGACGGCATCGACCAGCAGGAGTTGCTCGTCGCGTTGCGGCATCGGGGCGGCAGGCGCCGCGGATGCCGGCAATCTCGGAATGGATGCGAAGCCGCGGCGTTGATCGTACCCGACGACGAGCCGTGCGCTTCGCCGCAGCAGCTCGATTAAGCCGCCGGGAAAAAACATCACCACGGCGATGACAAGGATCGCAAAAAACAGCTCCTGATAATCAGCGACCGGCCGCAGCAGTTCCGGCAAGATTCTAAGACCGCCGCCGCCCAGCAGGCCGCCCCAGACAGAATGCATGCCGCCGACTATCGGGTACGCGAGCATGAAGATCGATACCAGCACCCCGAAGCTATCCGGATCGAGAATGCGGATACGCGGCGCGGCAAGCCCGCCGGCAAAGGCGATCGCCACCGAGCTGACAATGAATGCCGCAGTGAGATAGCCGCGAACGCTGATGCCGAACGCCTCCGCGGCAATCTCATTGCCTGCCGCGGCCAGCAGGTTCTTGCCGAACGGTCCACGCACGAGGACGGTCACCGCGAAGGTCATCAAGGCCGCGAGGACGCCGATAACGATCAGAAAATCGCCGTCGCTGATGATCTTCCAGCCGAGGATATCCGGGCGTGGCACGTGAATGCCCTCGGCGCCGCCGGTCAGCCGCGTGCTCTCGCGGATCAGTATGATGCAGACGCTTTGGAACACCAGGGTCACCATCGCGAGGTTATGGCCGCGAAACCGCGTCCCCGGCCACGCGATCAACCATCCGGCGGCGGCGCCGGCGAAAATCGCCAGCAACAATCCGACCAGATAGGACACACCGAGGTCCAATACCGCCAGCGTCGTTGCATAGGCGCCGATTGCCATGATGGATCCGGACGCGAGCGTGATGCAGCGGGCCAGCCCGACGAGCACGACAAGGGCAACTCCGATCAGCATCGACACGATCGCGATCGCAATCACATATTGCGAATAACTGTCGGACCCAAGGCCGACGACGACGCAGAGAATAATAAAAAGCGCTGGCCCGGTTGCCGCGAAATCCAGCCGCCTGTCAGACACTTCGGGCGGTCCTTTCCGGGAACAAGCCTTGCGGCCGCCACATCAGGATCAGGAACAGCAGCAAAAAGCTGATGCAGTTCTTCATGGCGCTCGAAACATATGCGGCCGAGAGACTCTCGGCGACGCCGAGCAGAAGGCCGCCGAGAATCGCGCCCCTTGGACTATCGAAGCCACCGATGACCCCGGCGACAAAACCGGCGGTAATCACCGAAATGGAAAGTTCGACGGAGACGCCGGTCACCGGAGCAATGAATACGCCGGTCAGCCCGGCCAGAGCGCCGCCGAGAAACCACGCCAGCATGTAAATGCGATCGATCGAATAGCCGCACAGTTGGGCGCCGCGGATGTTCGCAGCCATCGCGCGCATACCGCGGCCGAGCTTGCCGTAGCGGAATAAGGCGACACAGGCGACCGCCGTCGCCAACGCGCCCCCGATCACCCACAACGTATCCCTGGTGATGAACACGCCGCCGACAATGAACGGCGCGCCGGTAAAAAGCACCGGCACGGCCAGCAATTCGGTGTTGTATGTCAGCCGAAAGCCTTCGGCTAAAGCGATGCCCAAGAACACCGTGGCAATGACAACTGTGAACATATCGGCGCGCCGCAGACGGCGCAGAATGAGGAATTCGATCGCCGCAGCGACCAATCCGATCGCTGGGGGAATGACTAGATATGCCGTTCCATACCACCACTGCCATTTGACGACGATCAGAAAGCTGCCAAACGCCCCAAGCATGGCGAATGCGCCATGGGCGAAATTCACCGTTTTGGTCGCCTTGTGAATGACAACCAGCCCGAGCGCGGCCAGAGCATAGATTGCGCCGAACTTAATTCCCGCAATCAGAACCGGTCCAAGCTCTCCGAGCATTTGGAATTACGGCTTGTCGATGACGCGGTATACCTGCCATTCGCCGTTTTTCACAATCGCCGCGCCGATTTGTTGAACGCCTTGGTGGTCGCGTCGGCGTATAGCTTTCGGGAAACGTGACATCAAGGCCGCCGAGCGCGGTCGGACTGGCGCCCTTGAGATTGGACCAGGCGTTGATCAGATTGTCGCGCGTCAACTGGCAATTGGTCGCCTTGATCGCTTCCGCCACCACATAACCGGAACCATAGCCGATCAGGTCGTAAACGCTGGGGCGTCCCTGCGGCAGCGAACCGAGAAACGTTTTCAAGCGTGCCTCGAATTCTCTGGTCGTGGCGGTCTGGCCGGGAAAAGCCGGCGCATTGTAATATCCGCGAAGCCCGTCGGCGTTGCCGAGGATTGGCACGATGGCGCTGCTTACCGCCGAGCCGTCCAGCACCCAGCGCACGTTCGCGAGGCCCATCTCTCTGGCCTGCTTGATGGCAAAACCGGCCTCGGAAAAGCTTCCCAGAATCAGAACGGAGTCGACCTTTTGGCGCGACAGAGAAACCAGTTGCGAAGTAAAGTCGCGCGCCGCTTGATCGAATTGCTCGACGACATAGTCCGCCTTTTTTTGCTTCAGAATGTCTTCGACCGCCTTCAGCGTCGCCTGCGGGAAGGCATAGGTGCCGGCAAGCACGCCAAACTTCTTCGGCGAGTTGCCTTCGTCGTAGAACATGCTGATGAGAGCCGCGGCCGACAGCTCGACCGGGACGACAGCGCCATTGAAGACATTCTTGGAAAATGGTTCGCGAATAATCGGCGTCGAGCCGTAGAGATTGTAGGTCGGAACGCCGACCTCGCGCACGTAATCCGCCGCGGCGGCGGCGCCAGTGCTGCCGGACGCGAGCACAAGAAGAAAAACCTTGTCTTGCTCCACCAGCTTTTTGACCGCAGCAAGGCTTTCGGCGGGCGTCGATGCGTGCTCGAATTGAAGACGCAGCGTACGGCCGCAAACGCCGCCGTGCGCATTGATCTCATTAAACGCCATCGTCATGCTGTCGCGGCCCGGCGTTCCAATAAAGGCAGTCGGCCCAGTCAGTGCGCCGATGGCGCCGACGGAAATTTCAGTTGCCGACACGCCATTTTCCTCGGCGCGCACCGAGGCCGGTGCGCCAGGAAGGATGCCGAACCCGACGACGATGCCGACAACCAATGCCATGCAGCGACGCGTATTGAGATTCCGCATGACCTTGTCCTCCGCCTCTCCCGCATGCGATGCATGGCCGTGGCGCGCCGCCAAGCGTCGGCGGCACGATCTAATTTCGATACCACAATCCGATATTTCCTGCCACCCAACAGTGCTTTACAGCCCAATGTTGCGCCATCCTTTGCAGGCGGACGCCGCCAAGGTCTTTTCCTCTGCACCTCCGGCCGATTTCCGACGTGACGTTTGAAATCATGGTGGGCGGTGACGGACTCGAACCGCCGACATTCTGCGTGTAAAGCAGACGCTCTACCAACTGAGCTAACCGCCCACACCGCGAGATGTATCGCCGCGAGCGGTGGATGCGCAAGTGTGTCGCCAAATGTGCCGCCAAGTATGCCGGTGGGCGACCTGCCGGTATTCGCTCGTCGGCGCTCGCGCGGGACCGGTAGGCTTTGGCAAAAAGTATGCTAGGCTTTGCCGTCACAAGGGACGGGCCGAATGCCTGCAAAGGGGGATCATGTTTCGCAGACCCAGCTTGACGTTAGCTTTCGTGCTTGCCGCTGCCACCACCGCGCTTGCGCAGTTTCCGCCGCAGCCGGCAGCGCCGAATCTGGGAAAAGGCAACGAGCAGGAACGCGCCGCCTGCCATCCGGACGTCATCAAGTATTGCAAAGCCGAAGTGGATGCCAACCCTGATGACGTGCTGGGTATTCTCGGCTGTCTGCAAAAGAACCGCTCAAGAATCAGCCCGCCGTGCCAGCAGGTACTGAAAAGCCACGGTCAGTGAGGCCGTAGCGGACAGTCCCTGGCACACGACTCTCTAAACGCTCAGCCGAAGCCGGCGTCACTCTCGGTCCGACGCTCGCTCGTCCGGATGATCCTCGTCGGCTATGCCGGCAACGCTCAGCCGGGCGCGATCGACGTGTTCGGCCAATCGCACCCACGATTGCGCCAACGTCAACCACAAGATCCGGTCATTGTCGTCATCCGAGCGGTGCGCCAGTGCGACGCACTCTTCCGCATACCTGCGGTGATCCCGTGTAGTCCCCATGGTACTCCCCGACACAACGCAACACACAGCCGGAATTTCAATCGGCAAGTGCGGCAGAGCCGGGATCGTGGCAGGGCAGAATAGGGGCGGTGGACACGTCAATAATGGCTCGGGAACTGGATCGTCCCACTATCTCGCGCTTCATTCCGGCGGCAAAGTGGGAGTTGCATCGAAAACATGACGCTGGCGGCGGTTATTGGGCATTGCGGCGCCAGCCATCGAAGAATGCCGAATTCTTACTGATTCGTTAACTAACATATGCAATTGTCTCTTAGCTGCACTGCACCAAATTAATTTTGCAGCGCAGCATCGACTCCTATATTGGCTTCACGATTCCGGTGAAGACCGGGGAAGGGAGCCAAAAACATGTTATTCTCAGTGATCCGCTTTCTCCATGCCTGGAAGCGCTATGGCGTGGCGGTGCAGGAGCTTTCGCATCTCAACGATCGTGAACTGGCCGATATCGGAATCACCCGTTCGGATATTCCACGCGTCGCTTGGGAGCACGCGCACGTCTGAACGTAAAGCCAGCCCTCATTCGGCAAACCGGCGCCCGCCTCGTGCGGGCGCTGCCGTTTTGGGCAAGCTCAGGGAGGCCGGCTGCATGCCTTTGGCCTTGATGATCGGCGCGGCATGCGGGCCGGCCTAGAAACTTAACGAACGCGCTCGCCGTCGCGCCGTCCTTGGCAGCGGTGCCAACCCCGGCAGAATAGATGGTGAAATTCTGTATTTCAGCCGGCAATGGGCCGACCAGCGTCACGCCCGCGACCGGCAGGATTTCGCTGATCTGGTGGATGCCGATCTCCGCCTCGCCATCGGCGATGTGGTCGGCAACCGCGCCGCCTTGGATCAATTTCGCCTTGGCGTTGATTTGGCCGGCAATGCCGAGGCGTTCGAGCAGCTGGGCGACATAGATGCCGCTCGATCCGCCGGCTGCCGGATCGATATAGGCCACGGATTTAGCCGCCAGCAACGTCCGCTTGAACGCTTCAACCGTGCTGATGTCGGGCAGCGGCGCGCCGGCCTTGACCATCACGCCGACGCCGACCTTGGCGAGATCGATGCGGCTGCCAGCAACAACCTTGCCCTCCTTGGCCAGGGCGTCGATGGCCTGCGGTGTCAAGACGGCGACATCGAACTCTTCCTTGCCGCTGCGGATCAGCGTGAGGTGCTGACCGACGGTCTGATAGGTCAAGTCGGACCTTGTTGCCGGTCTCCTTCGCGTATTGTGCCGCGAGCGCGGTGAGCACTTGTTTGAAGGCGCCGCCGCTGACCACCTTGATTTCAGCGCCTTCAGCGAGCTGCGACATGGCGAGCGTGAGCGCGGTTGCGAGGATCGTCGATGCAAACTGCATACTGTCTCCTGAACACGCACCGGCTCCCCTGCTTCCGGCACGATGAGCTTGGCGGCATACCCATTCGATCTCGGCGAGAAATTGTCAGCATTCAGCTCGATGCTGGCGGGACGTTCAACATAGTCGGGTGTCGCGGCAGATGAAAGGCAGCGTTGGCGGCAAGTGACCCGCGTGTTAACGGGGGCATCATGCCGGTCCTTTCGCTCATGGACGCCGCGCGCTGTTGCCGCCGCGCGGCGCGCTGCTTGGTCTTGATCTCGGCACCAAAACCATCGGCGTCGCCGTGAGCGACCCGGATCGGCGCATTGCCGCGCCGGTCGAAACTATCGCCCGCCAACGCTTCGGCCTTGATGCCCGGCGTCTCCTCGATCTCGCCGCCGAGCGGCGCAGCTGTCGGCTTCGTGCTCGGTCTGCCGATCAACATGGACGGAACCGAAGGTCCGCGGGCGCAATCGACGCGCGCCTTCGCGCGCAATCTCGCCGAGCTCACTGACCTTCCAATCGCGTTGTGGGACGAAAGACTATCAACGGCCGCCGTCGAACGCGCGCTCATTGCCGCCGACGCCAGCCGCGCCAAGCGCAAAGCCGTCATCGATCAGCATGCCGCGGCATATATTCTGCAGGGCGCACTCGACCGGCTTGCCCGCGAAGCCTCGCGTTGACGCGGGGCGTCAACTTTCCGGCAAGGCTCGTTGCAAAAGCATTTCCGCCGTCGCCGCATCCATCCCATCGGCGCCGTACAAGCCAGCGTGCGGTTGCAGCACCCGCGTCCGCATGAACGCCTCGGCCACCGTCGGGGGCGCGCTCGCCCTGAGCGCCGCCGCCGTCGCCAACAGAGCGAGCCTTCCGACCAACGTTCGCGCAGTGGCCTCGCTCGCGGATGCCAAGTCCATCGCCTGATCGCCGGGCACGTCCGCGCCAGCCTCTCGCGACAGTGCGGCAACGAGCTCGGCCTCCTCCTCGCGCTTGAGCGCGCGCAACACGTCGAGGCACATGACGTTGCCGGAGCCTTCCCAGATCGCATTCACCGGCGCCTCGCGATAAAGCCGCGGCAAAATGCTCTCCTCGACATAGCCGTTACCGCCGAGGCACTCCATGGCTTCAAACATGAAAGCCGGCGCGCTCTTGCAGATCCAGTATTTGGCGGCGGGCGTGATGAGGCGCGCATAGGCCGCCTCGCGTGCATCGTCTGCGGCTTGATCGAGCGCGCGCAGCAAGCCGCATCACCAGCGCGACGGCGCCTTCCGCGTCGAGCGCCATGTCGGCCAGCACTGCGCGCATCATCGGCTGGTCGTACAGAGGCTTTTGAAAGACGTTGCGATGGCGGCAATGATGCATCGCCTGCGCCAGCGCCATGCGCATCAGGCCGGCGGAAGCGACGGCGCAATCGAGCCGCGTCAGCTGCACCATCTGCAAAATGGTGCGGATGCCGGCGCCCTCCTCGCCGACGCGCCAAGCGAAGGCCTCGGTGAATTCCACCTCGCTCGACGCATTGGAACGATTGCCGAGCTTGTCCTTGAGGCGCTGGAACCGCAGCGCATTGACCGAACCGTCGGGCCGGAACCGCGGCATCAGAAAACAGGTGAGCCCGCCGGGCGCCTGCGCCAGCACCAGGAAAGCGTCGCTCATCGGCGCCGAAAAGAACCACTTGTGGCCGATCGAGCGAATAGCCATCGCCGGCCGGCGCCGCGGTTGTGGTGTTGGCGCGCACGTCGGTGCCGCCCTGCTTCTCGGTCATGCCCATGCCGAGCGTCATTCCGGACTTTTCCCACCATGGCCGGAACGCCGCGTCATAACTGCGCGTGACGACCTTCGGGACGACTTGCGCGGCAAGTGTCCGGCTCGGCTGCAAGCGCCGCCAGCGCCGCACGCGTCATGGTGATCGGGCACAGATGTCCGGTCTCGACTTGCGCCGCCATGTAGAACCGCGCCGCCCGCGCAACCTCCGCCGGTGCTGGGGCGCGCTTGCCGGCATCGGTCCAGGTCGAGGCATGCAGCCCCGCGGCGACGCTTTGGCTCATGAACTGGTGATAGGCCGGATGGAACTCGACGGCGTCGCGGCGAAAGCCTTTGGCATCGAAAGCATACAGCTTCGGCGGGTTCTCGTTGGCCCGCCGCGCCAGCGCGAACAGGTCCGCGGTACCCCATTGCCTGCCGAAAGCGGCAAGGGACGCCGCCTCGCCCGCCGCGCCATTTGCCGCCACCGCATCCATGAGCGGCGTATCACTCGAGAACAGGTCGATATTCTCGTAAGGCGGCGACTGGTTGAAGACCTCGTGCGTGTCGAAACGCGAGCGGGGAGCCATGGCGATTCACCTCTGAGGGTGGCGGATCGTAGCACGGCCGTTGCGGGCGCGGTTTTCAGTGCATCACTGATCCGTGCCGGCCGGAGCGGGCTTGCCGGAGCGCTCGGATTGGGCCTATAGCACCGCTTTAATGACAAAAGCCCAGCCGCTGACGCGCCACATCGTTTCGATCAACGACCTCACCAACAAGGAGATCGAAACGATCTTCGAGGTCGCCCAGGGGTTTTTGAAGGAACTCGCCGACCCCCACGTGTTCTACCGGATCGGTCGCAGCACGAGCCTCGCATCGAAATCCATCCTGGCGAGCCTGTTCTACGAGCCATCGACGCGGACGCGCCTGTCGTTCGAGAGCGCGATGCTGCGCTTGGGCGGCGCCAATATCACCAGCGCCGATCCGGCTGTAAGCTCAGCAGCGAAGGGCGAAAGCCTCGCCGACACCATCAGGGTCATCGCCAATTACGCCGATATCATCGTCATCCGCCATCCGCGCGATGGCGCGGCGCGGCTCGCCGCCGAATATTCGCCGATCCCGGTCATCAACGGCGGCGACGGCAGCCACGAGCATCCGACGCAGACGCTGTGCGACCTGTTCACGTTGCGTTCGAAGAACAAGAGCCTGCGGAATATGAAGGTCGCGATTTCCGGCGATCTCAAGGGCAGCCGCACCATTCACTCGTTCGTCTACGCCCTGGCGCGCTTTGGCGCGACCATCGATCCGCTGCCGGCCCCCGGCATGGAGCTGCCGGCGCACGTCGATCGGCGGCTGCGCGAGGAATTTCATTGCCGCATGGTGTCGAAGGATCCGCGACAGGCCCATGACGCGTCGATCGACGCGCTCTACGTCACCGCCGATCAACCGCACCAGCTGTCGCTCTACGCCGAGCCCGAAGTCGACTACGGCCTTGTCGTGCAGAAGAAGACCGACGCCGTCTATGTCACGCGCTTTCAGAAAGAGCGCTGGACCGAGAAGGATAGGCCTTATCCGAAGATCGACGCCAAGTTTCTTGACCAGGCGAAATATGCGGACGCCAGCGTCATGCATCCGCTGCCGCGGGTCAATGAACTCGACGCCTCACTCGATAGCGATCGCCGCGCCATCTATTTCCAGCAAGCCGCTTACGGCGTTCCCATTCGCATGGCGCTGATTTCGCTGCTGCTGCATCTGCACAAGAACAAGTCGCTGCACCAATTCAGCGGCGGCTTCGCCAAATCCGATCATCCGGTCTATGTCCAGCCGATCGGCACCGGCATTCAGTGCGGAAACGCAAATTGCATCACCAACGATCCAGCGGAGCGGCAATACGCCGCCAACAAATTCTATGTGGTCGAGGAAAAGGCCGCCCGGCATTGCAAGCTGCGATGCACGTATTGCGAGACCGACATCGATGAAAATGCCGCAGCCTCATTCGTCGTCGGCGATACGGCGCGGCGAACGTTTTCGCCCGGCTTGACGGCGCTGGCGCGCGCCGCCGGCGACAAGCACAAGCACCTCGTCATCTATCGGAGCGACGCCGATGCGGGCGCGGCAGGCTTTACGCCGCGGGAGACCGGCAAAAAGGCCCAAGCCGGTTAGCGCAGCGAAAGTCGTCGATCGTCAGTCCTCGATCCCCATGATGGGTTTTGCCAGTGTCAAACCCAGCCTACACTCCGCCAAGGACATCATTTGAGCCGTCATGCTGGCGTCCCTCGATTGGTCGCATGTGCCGGGATACGCCGCCGCCTTGGTGTTCGGCTATCTATGCGGCTCTATCCCGTTCGGCGTTTTGCTGACGCGGCTTGCCGGCGTGCCGGACGTTCGCACGATCGGCTCCGGCAATATCGGCGCGACCAATGTGCTGCGCACCGGACGCAAGGCGCTCGCCGCCGCGACACTCGCGGGCGACATTCTTAAGGGTACCGCAGCGGTTCTCATCACCGGAACCTTTCTCGGCCGGGAATTTGTCCTGTGCGCCGCGCTCGGCGCGTTTCTCGGCCACCTGTTTCCGGTATGGCTTGGTTTCAAAGGCGGCAAGGGCGTCGCGACCTATATCGGCCTGTTGCTCGGCCTCAAACTGTGGCCGGCGCTCCTTGTCTTTTGCGCTATCTGGGCGGCGGTCGCGGCGCTGACGCGCTATTCATCGCTCGCGGCATTGATCGCGAGCGCCGCGACGCCGGCCGTGCTGTGGTGGAACGGCGATCTGCGCGAAGCGCAGCTATTCTTGGTTCTGATGATATTGCTGTGGATCATGCACCGCGCCAATATTGTGCGGCTCATCAACGGCACCGAAGGCAAGATCGGGCGGCGCTCGCAAGCCTGACCAAGCCCGCTTCAGCCGGCGACAGCCGCAGGCGCGCGCGCCGGAGCGCCGTGGGTGTGCGGGATCTTGTCGGCAAAGACTTCAACGAAATGATCGGTCTCGCCCACGCCGGTGTGCGGCCGCAAGGCCTCGTCGAAGTGCGTGCGCGACGCCGGATCCGCCGTGACCCGCGCCATGATGCGGCGATAGCGCCAGATGAGCCGCAGCCATTGCGAGGTAACTCTGAGGAAATCGACGAAGCGCCACGGATAGAATATGAGCGGATTGAGCACCGGCATGCCGGTGCGGCGCTGGGTCCGCACCTTGCGGCGGAAGAAGCCGAATTGCAGCGGATGCACGCCTTCGATGCGCGCCGCGCCGGAAAAGATCGTCAGCGAATCGAGAACTTTGGTCCGGTTGATGCCCGACACCACGGCACGGCGCATGATCGTTTCGACATGCGCGTCGGTGTAATAGCGCGTCCACGCATCGGCGTAGACCTCCATCCACGCCTCCTTCGACATCAGCGGGTGCGCGGTGCAGGCGTGCTCGAGATCGTATTTGTTCATGTCGGGGTCCATCGGCACCCCGCGCAACGTGAGGTTCTTATGGTCCTCGGAACCGGGCAGCGGCGTCAGATAGAAGAATTCGAGAATATCGACCGGCAATTCCTTCTTGATGATCTCGATGTCGCGCGCGATCGATTCCGGCGTGTCGGTCGGAAAGCCGAGAATATAGCCGGCATAGGTCATGACCTTCTGGCTGCGCCACGCCAGCAGCATGTCGCGGTATTCCCAGATCTTGTTCTGGCGCTTCTTCGTGCCCATCAGGGATTCGGGATTGATGTTTTCGAGCCCGATGAAAACCGCGGTGCAGCCGGCGCGCGCCGCTTTCTCGATGAAGCCCGGAATGCGGTGACAGAGCGTATCGACCTGCAGCAACAGCTTGATGTTGAATTTTTCGCGCTCGCGCAATTCGATCAGGCGGTCGAGGATCGGCTCCCAATTGCGGTTGCGGGCGAAATTATCGTCGGTGACGAAAAACCGCGTAATGCCCTGCGCGGCATTGGCGCGAACGATCGCCTCGACGTCATCGGGCGTGCGGTAGCGCGACTTGCGGCCCTGGACGTTGATGATGGTGCAGAAGCTGCATTGGAACGGACAGCCGCGGCCGGCATCGAAGCTCGAATAATGGCCGGCGACGCGCGTGACGACCTCGCGCGGCAGGATCGGATAAACCGCCGCAGCCATTTCGGGCATGTCGTTGAGATACTTGTAGATCGGCTTCGCCTTGCCGGCCGCAACATCGCGCAGCACTTCGGCCATGCGGCCCTCGGCCTCGCCGGCGAACAGATGAATGCCGAGATCGAGCGCTTCCTGAAGGTCTGGCGGCAATGTGGGCAGCATGGAAATGCAGCCGCTGACATGAAAGCCGCCCATGACGACCGGGCAGGCCCAGCGCACGGAACTGCCGGCCAGATCGAGCGCGCGCGGATATTGGTTCGATTGCACGCCGATCAGACCGACCATGCCGGCGCCGGCGGCGCGGATGCGCTTGGCGACGCCGGCCACATCGACGATGGTGTTGCATTCGTCGCAGGCTTCGATCTCGATGTCGACGTCGGGGCCGAGCACGCGATCCCGCGCGCACTCCACCATCAGCCCGTGGACGCTGGCCAGGCTGTTCGAGGGCAGCATGGAGCGCAGCCATTGGATGACGTAGCCATCCCGGTCGTAATGCGACGGCTTGATCAGGACGACCCTGAAGGCGCGGTTGGCCAGGACACCCCTCCCCGACGCGGTACGGCCCCATAAGTCCTTGTGGGGAATTGGCGCGAATGTGCGGGTTTGGCCGCCGTTTTGCAACAATTACCTTTAGCCCTCCCCGCCTCGCATTTGTGACTGTAGATTATGGTTCCAGGGCGAGCAGCCACAACCGTCGCCCGGGGGCGAAGTGAGCGAGAGTACCAATAATATCCGCCTGACGGACGAGCAGCGCATCGACTGGCTCCGCCTGATCCGCAGCCAGAATGTTGGTCCGCGGACGTTTCGCGACTTGGTCAATCATTTCGGCGGTGCGCATGCCGCGCTTGAAGCGTTGCCGGCGCTGGCGCGCCGTGGCGGCAGTGCAACTTCGCCGCAGATCTTTTCGCGCGCGCAGGCTGAGCGCGAAATCGAAGCCGGACACAAGCTGGGCATTACGCTCGCCGCGATCGGCGAAACCGATTATCCGGGCCGGCTGCAAATGATCGATGACGCGCCGCCGCTCATTGCCGTGCGCGGCCATTTCGGGGTGCTGGCATTACCGATGGTGGCCATGGTCGGCTCGCGCAACGCCTCCGCCGCAGGCATCAAACTGACGCAGCGCATCGCACACGGGCTCGGCGAGGCCGGCTTCGCCGTCGTTTCCGGTCTTGCCCGCGGCATCGATGCCGCCGCGCACCGCGCCAGTCTGGCGACCGGAACGATCGCGGTTTTGGCCGGCGGCCATGACCGTGTCTATCCGGCCGAGCATGAGGAGTTGCTCGGCGCCATCCTCACGACCGGCGTCGCACTCAGCGAAATGCCGCTCGGATGGGAGCCGCGCGCACGCGATTTTCCGCGCCGCAACCGGCTCATTTCCGGGCTATCGCTCGGCGTCGTTATTGTCGAAGCCGCCAAGCGCTCGGGCTCGCTGATCACGGCCCGGTTTGCGCTCGAACAGGGCCGCGAGGTGTTCGCGGTTCCAGGTTCGCCGCTCGATCCGCGGGCCGAGGGCACCAACAGCCTTCTCAAACAGGGCGCCACGCCGGTCACCGAGGCCGCCGACATCGTGTCCGTGTTACAGCCAATCATGGGCATCGAATTGCCGGCGCGTGAGCCTGCCCCAGCCGCCGGCGCCCCCGATCAAGCCGCGGAGCCGGCGCCCGACGAGCGCACGCGAATCGTCGGGCTGCTCAGCCCGGCGCCGGTTTCGATCGACGATCTGATAAGGCTGTCCGCCAGTTCACCGCGGGCGGTGCGGATGGTGCTGCTCGAGCTCGAAATCGCCGGTCGCCTTGAACGTCATGGCGCCGGGCTGGTATCGCTGGTGTAGCAAGCTGGAACATGGATCGAATTTTCAAGGCACGCGCGATGCCATCGCGCCGGACATTGCTCATTCTGGCGCTGGCCCTCACGAGCGGTTATGCCAACGGCCAAGCCGCCGAGCCGTTCGACGGGTTCCTTGCCGCATTACGGCGGGATGCCGCGGCGCAAGGCATTTCGCGCGCGACGTTCGATGCCGCATTTGCCGGCGTGACAGCGGACCCGCGCGTCATCGGCGCGATGCGCCGGGAGCCGGAATACGGCAAGCCATTCGCCGCTTATCTTGCCGGGCTGGTATCGCCCTCGCGCATCGCGATTGGCCAGAAGAAGTCCGCGCAATGGGCCGGCACGCTGCGGGCGGTCGAACAGAAATTCGGCGTCGACCCCGCGATCCTCGTCAGCATCTGGGGCATCGAATCGTCGTTCGGCGCCGGTGAAGAACAGTGGGACGTGTTCCGCTCGCTCGCGACGCTCGCCTACGCGCGTTTTCAAGCGCCCTTGTTCCGCGACGAATTGTTGAGCGCGCTTAAAATCCTGCAGGACAGCCAAATACCGCGGCGGCAATTTCTCGGCTCCTGGGCCGGAGCAATGGGCCAGCCGCAATTCCTGCCGTCGAGCTTCCTGAAATATGCCGTCGATTTTGACGGCGACGGCCGTGCCGATATCTGGACTAGCGTGCCCGACGTCCTCGCCTCGATTGCCAACTATTTCCAGAAGTTCGGCTGGCGGCCGGGGCTGCCTTGGGGTTTTGAGGTCGTCGTGCCGCCGGGGTTCGACTACCGGCCTAGCCGCGGCGGCTTCCGCTACTGGATGAACCTTGGCTTTGCCCGCGCCGATGGCGGCCGTTTTCCCGACGCCGGCGACGCCATCCTGTTTTTCCCGAGCGGCGCGCCGGGACCGGCCTTTCTGATCACCGAGAATTTTGTCGTTCTCAAGCGCTACAATAATTCGGATGCCTATGCGCTTGCGGTTGCGCAACTGTCGGATCGGCTGCGCGGGCTCGGCCCGATGCGCGGCGCCTGGCCGGCGAACGATTTCCAGCCGTCTCGCGACGAGCGCATGGCGCTACAGCGCAAACTCGCGGAGTTCGGCTTCAAGGTCGAGGACTTTGCCGGCCATTTCGACTTCGACCTGCGCGACAACATCAAGGAGATGCAGCGGAAATTTGGCATGATCCCCGATGGTCACCCCAGCCGGGCCTTTCTGAGCGCATGGCAGCGCATGCGCCTTGACCCGCGGTCCCGCGGTCCCGCGGTCGGTCACCCCGCCATTTACATATACTTCCGAGGGATAAGCGAGAGGCAGACAGCTTCAACGTGCAATTCATTGAGACGGCTTTTTGTCGCATTTGACGCCGATTGAGGTCGCCGCCATGCCACCTGTGGTCCGTAAACGATTTGACAGGTGGGACCGCATTACCCATGTTCGCGGCGGTCCGATGGCCGCATATCAAGCTCGAAAGTTAAAAACGGCCGTCAAATCATTAGGTTATCATGAATCTTGTACTGGTAGAATTGCCCGCCAAGGCGAAGACGATCAATAAATATCTCGGCTCCGGCTATGAGGTCCTGGCCTCTTTCGGCCATGTGCGCGACTTGCCCGCCAAGAGCGGCTCGGTCGATCCGGACGCCAATTTCCGCATGCTCTGGGAAATCGATCCCAAGGCGCAAAAGCGGCTCAATGACATCGCCCGCGCGGTCAAATCGGCCGACAAGCTTATTCTGGCGACCGACCCCGACCGCGAAGGCGAAGCGATCTCCTGGCACGTGCTGCAAATCCTCAAGGACAAGAAGGCCTTGGGCACGCAGCCGGTCGAGCGCGTGGTGTTCAACGCCATCACCAAACAGGCGGTAACCGAGGCGATGCGGCATCCGCGCGCCATCGATCAGGCGCTGGTCGATGCCTATCTCGCCCGCCGCGCGCTCGATTATCTCGTAGGCTTCACGCTGTCTCCCGTATTGTGGCGCAAGTTGCCCGGGGCGCGCTCCGCCGGCCGGGTTCAATCGGTCGCGTTGCGGCTTGTCTGCGACCGCGAGCTCGATATCGAGAAATTCGTCCGGCAGGAATATTGGTCGCTGATCGCGACCCTGGCAACGCCACGCGAAGAAACCTTCGAGGCACGCCTCGTCGGCGCCGACGGCAAGAAGCTGCAACGCCTCGACATCGGCTCCGGGGCGGAAGCGGAAGCCTTTAAGCGCGCGCTGGAAACGGCGGCCTTCTCGGTTGTTTCCGTCGAGGCGAAACCGGTCAAACGCCATCCGCAGCCGCCGTTCACCACCTCGACGCTGCAGCAGGAAGCGAGCCGCAAGCTTGGCTTCGCTCCAGCACACACGATGCGCGTAGCGCAACGGCTCTATGAAGGTATCGACGTCGGCGGCGAAACCATCGGCCTCATCACCTATATGCGTACCGACGGCGTGCAGATTGCCAACGAAGCGATCAGCGCCGTGCGGCGGCTCATCGAGGGGGACTACGGCGCGAACTATGTTCCGCCCTCGCCGCGGCGTTACGAAACCAAAGCCAAGAATGCGCAGGAGGCCCACGAGGCCATCCGTCCCACCGACCTCGGCCGCCGGCCGAACGCAACCAAGCGCTTCCTTGATGCGGACCAGGCCAAGCTTTACGAGTTGATCTGGCTGCGGACCGTGGCAAGCCAGATGGAGTCCGCCGAACTCGAACGCACGACGGTGGAGATCGCCGCCAAGGTCGCCGCCCGTCTGTTGGACCTGCGCGCGACCGGGACGGTGGTGAAGTTCGACGGCTTCCTCACGCTCTATCAGGAAGGCCAAGACGAAGATTCGGCCGACGAGGAATCGCGCCGGCTGCCGGCGATGAGCGCCGGCGAGCGGCTCGCCAAGCGTTCGATCGCCGCGACCCAGCATTTTACCGAACCGCCGCCGCGCTACTCGGAAGCCTCGCTGGTCAAGCGCATGGAAGAACTCGGCATCGGCCGCCCCTCGACCTATGCGTCGATCTTGCAGGTGCTGAGGGACCGCAAATACGTGCGGCTCGACAAGCGGCGGCTCTATCCGGAAGACCGCGGGCGCATCGTCGTCGCCTTCTTGGAGAGCTTTTTTGCCCGGTACGTGGAATATGATTTCACTGCCGGCCTCGAGGACCAGCTCGATCTGATTTCCAACAGCGAAGCGGCGTGGCGCGACGTGCTGCGCGATTTCTGGCGCGATTTCATCGGTGCCATCGACGGCACCAAGGATTTGCGCATTTCGGAGGTGATTGACGCGCTCGACGCGCTGCTCGCCCCGCATCTGTTCCCGCCGCGCGAAGACGGCACCGATCCGCGCGTATGTCCGACTTGCGGCAATGGGCGGCTTTCGCTCAAACTGAGCAAATTCGGCGCCTTCATCGGCTGCTCGAACTATCCGGACTGTCGCTATACCCGCACGCTGTCGGCCGACGGCTCGGGCGATATCAGCACGAAGAAATTGGGCGAAGATCCCGCGACCGGCCTCGACGTGACCGTGCGCAACGGCCGCTTTGGACCGTATTTGCAGCTTGGCGAAGGCGCCGATGGCGAAAAGCCGAAGCGGGCGAGCCTGCCGAAGGGCACCACGGCCGAGGACATGGAACTCGGCCGCGCCATCGCCCTCCTTTCGCTGCCGCGCGAAGTCGGCCTTCATCCCGAGGATGGCGAACCGATCCGGGCCGGCATCGGCCGGTTCGGCCCTTACGTGCAGCACGGCAAGACCTACGCCAATCTCGATGACGCCGACGATGTCTTCAGCGTCGGCCTCAACCGCGCCGTGTCGCTGATCGCTGAAAAGCTCGCCAAAGGTCCGCGCAAAGGCCGCTTCGGCTCCGATCCAGGCCGCGCGATCGGCGATCATCCGGCCAAGGGTGGCCCGATCGTCGCAAAAAACGGCCGCTATGGCCCCTATGTCAGCCACGACGGCGTCAACGCCACGCTGCCGAGCGACAAGACGCCCGAAAGCGTGACCCTTGGCGAAGCGGTCGCGCTGCTCGACGCCAGGGCGGAGCGTAACGGTCCGACATCCCGGGCACGGCCCCGGAAGGCCAAGCGAGTCGGCCCGGCTGCGGCAAGGCCGGGCAAGCGGCCGGTCAAGAACCCGGCGGCAAGACCCGGCGCGGCTGGCGCAAAGCCCGGGAAGCGGGCCGCAGCGCCCAAGGGTGCGCGCAAACCGCCAACGGAAGCCGCCGAATAAACCAGACGCGCCGCGCCGCCGGCCGGGAATTCGGCTAATAACTGGCCCATGAGACGCACCGCCCTCCCCTCGCGCGAGGAACTTCTTGCCTTTATCCGCGCGCATGCCGGCAAAGTCGGGACGCGCGAGATCGCGCGCGCCTTCGGCGCCAAAAATTCCGACCGGGCGGCGCTAAACCGCATGCTGCGCGAACTGGCCAACGAGGGTCAGATCGACCGCCACCGCAAACGGCTGCATCACGCCGGCACCTTGCCGCCCGTGGTGCTCGCCGACATTACCGGCCGCGACGCCGACGGCGAGTTCTTGGCGCGGCCGACCGAATGGGACGAAGCGGCGCACGGCGCCGCGCCGGTCATTCGCATCGCTACGTCGCGTCGCCCGCGGCCCGGCGAAACCGCCGGTGTCGGCGATCGCGCGCTGCTGCGCATCGAACGCACCAACGATGAGGAGACGAGCGGCCGCGTCATCAAGCTCGTCGATCGCGCCAAGCACCGCATGCTCGGCATCTTTCGCGGCATTGCCGGCGGCGGCGGGCGCCTGGTGCCGGTCGACAAGAAGCAGCTTGGCCGCGAATTGGCGATTGCGCCGGGCGCAACCGCAGGCGCGGTGGACGGCGACCTCGTCGCCGTCGAGGTTGCACGTCACGGCCGGTTCGGTGTTCCGGTCGCGTCCGTCGTGGAACGGCTCGGATCGATCAAGAGCGAACGCGCCGTCAGCCTGATCGCCATCCATGCCCACGACATTCCCGACGTTTTTCCGCGCGCGGCGATTGAAGAAGCAAATGCCGCCCGCCCCGCCTCGCTCGGGGGGCATCAGGATTTGCGCGAGGACTGGCGCGATGTGCCCTTCGTCACCATCGATCCGCCCGACGCCAAGGACCACGACGACGCTGTCTACGCTGTACCCGACCCCGATCCGCGCAACCGCGGCGGCCATATCGTCAGCGTCGCCATCGCCGACGTGGCGCATTACGTGCGGCCAGGCTCGGCGCTTGATCGCGAGGCCGCCCGCCGCGGCAATTCGGTTTATTTTCCCGACCGCGTCGTACCGATGCTGCCGGAGCGCATCTCCAACGATCTGTGCTCGCTGCGGCCGAGCGAGGACCGCCCGGCGCTTGCGGTACGCATGACGATCGGCGCCGACGGCCGCAAACGCTCGCACACCTTTCATCGCGTGATGATCCGTTCAGCGGCACGGCTGCATTACGAGCAGGCTCAGTTCGCAGTTTCGGGCCGGCCAGACGAGGTCACCGAGCCGATCCTCAAAGGCGTTCTCGAACCGCTTTATGCCGCGTATCAAGCCGTGCGCAACGCCCGCGACGAGCGCGGACCGCTCGACCTCGACATTCCGGAACGCAAGATCGTGCTTAAGTCCGACGGCACAGTCGATCGCGTGATCGTCCCGCAACGGCTGGAATCGCACCGGCTGATCGAAGAATTCATGATCCTGGCCAACGTGGCGGCCGCCGAAACCTGCGAGCGCGCCCGCGTCCCGCTGATCTATCGCGTGCACGACGAGCCGTCGCCGGAAAAGATCAATGCGCTGCGCGAATTTCTGGCGACGCTCGATATTTCACTGCCGAAAGGCGGCGCGCTGCGGCCCGATGCGTTCAACCGCATTCTGGCGCGGGTAAAGGGCCGCGAGTTCGAACGGCTGGTCAACGAAGTCGTGCTGCGCAGTCAGGCGCAGGCGGAATATTCGCCGGAGAATTTCGGCCATTTCGGCCTCAACTCTGCGCCGCTACGCGCACTTCACCTCGCCGATCCGCCGCTACGCCGACCTGATCGTGCATCGCGCGTTGATCCGCGCCCTCAAGCTTGGCCCCGACGGCCTGGCGGAAGACGCCGATGTGCGCGCGCTCGCCGAGGTCGCTGCCGCCATCTCGGCCATGGAGCGGCGCGCCATGAAGGCCGAGCGCGAGACCGCCGACCGTCTGATCGCGCATTTTCTCGCCGATCGCATCGGCGCGACGTTCGACGGGCATATCTCCGGCGTGACGCGCGCCGGCCTGTTTGTCGAGCTCGACGAGACCGGCGCCGACGGCTTCATCCCGGCGCGCCACATCGGCGACGAATATTTCCGCTTCAACGAAGCGAGCCGCGCGTTCGTCGGCAACGCCGAGACCCATCGGCTCGGCGATCCGGTGACCGTCGAGCTGGTCGAGGCCGCGCCCGTCGCCGGCGCCTTGCGTTTCAAGCTTGTGCGGCATGCTTCTGCCGCCGGTGAAAGGACTGGACATGCGCCGCGGCAGCAGCGGAAATTCGCCCGCGGCTCGCAGTCGCGCGGCCGGCGACGATAAGGTGAGGCAGAGGTTATATGAATAGTCATCCGGCAATCATCAGTGGCGATCCGGCGGTCGAGAGCGGCGTTGCCGCTGATCGGGCCGAACGGCTGACGCGGACAATTCGCGACCAGACGTTCCCGAACCTCAAACCGCAGGGACTCCGCGACCCTCATCCTTATCGACCGCACCGAGACGGTACCGAAGGTGCTGCTCGGCCGCCGCCATCAGCGCCACCGGTTCATGCCCGGCAAATTCGTCTTCCCGGGCGGCCGCATCGAAAAGACCGATCGGCTCATGGCCGTCGCACTGTCGCTCCACGAGCAGCATGTCGCTCGCCTGATGCGCAAGGTGAAGCGGCCGAGCGCCGCCAAGGCGGCCGCCTTTGCGCTTGCCGCGGTGCGCGAAACCTACGAGGAGACCGGCCTGATGCTGGGCGTGCGCTCAACCGCAAACGATCGGCACGCCACCCGGCGGCTGGGAGGCCTTCGCCAAAGAAGGCGTGCTGCCCGATCTCAGCGCGATCCATTTCATCGCCCGCGCCATTACGCCGCCGAAGCGGCCGCTGCGCTTCGACAGCCGCTTCTTTGCCGCCGATGCCACCGGCGTCGTGCACCGGGCCGAGGCTTTGTCGGACCGGATGCGGAGCTCGATCGAACTGGTCTGGCTGCCGATCACCGAGGCGCGCACCCTCGATATGCCGGGCATCACGGCGGTCGTGCTCGAAGAGCTGCAGGACCGCATCGCCGCCGGCATGAGCCACGACCATCCGGTGCCGCTCTACCGCATGCTGCACAAGCGGTTCGTGCGCGAAATTCTCTGATCGCGGCGGCGGCGGCGGTGGTGGTTTCTTGACATTCGAGCCCCGCCGACTAGGTTGCTCGCGCAACAAACCGAACTCGAGGTCCGATCATGGCCAAAAATACGACCATCAAGGTCAAGCTGGTGTCCAGCGCCGATACCGGCTTCTATTACGTGACGCGGAAGAACTCGCGCACCATGACCGACAAGCTGGTGATGAAGAAATACGACCCCGTCGCCAAAAAGCACGTCGAATTCCGGGAGTCCAAGATCAAGTAACACGGCCACAAGCCACGCAAATCAGGCGCCTGAGGGCGCCTTTTTTGTTCCTGTCAGCGTCGGTGCTGGCGGCTTGCGACCGGCAACGCAAGGTGGCCGGCCGGGAACGGTGTTATGAGGAGGCCACTCGCACCGCTCCCGGGCCGGCCGAACCCCACGGACCCAGGAGATGCGGCGGACCTGAGCACTCCGTAGGGTTATGGCAGTGACGGCGCGATCCCGGCCGTCACCGGTTCGTAGCAAAGTCATTCGCCGACTTTCGGCGATTTGCCTGATTTCCCGTGCAAAGCTATCGGAACTGCCAAGGAAATCAATTGCCAAAATTTCGCCTTAATGGCGCAAATGGCGTCAACCACAAAAATTGTCGTTACCGTGAAAAATCGTATCGGCGGGGCATACGCCTCAGGCGGCGTCGGGCACCACGCGGTTGCGGCCGTCGCGCTTGGCGCGATAAAGCGCCTGGTCGGCGCGCTTGAGCACGGCCGCGGCGTTATCTTCCTTGCCGCGCAACGCGGCGATGCCGATCGAAATCGTCACCGGGATATTGCGTGACCCCTGCTGGATCGCAAACGGCTCCGCGGCGATGCGCCGGCGCAGGCGCTCCGCGACCATGCCCGCGACCGCCATGTCGGTTTCCGGCATGACGATGACGAATTCCTCGCCGCCGTACCGGCAAGCGAGATCGATGCCGCGGATTGACCGCTTGATGCGCAAGGCGAAGTCGCGCAGCACGTCGTCGCCGGCATCATGGCCGTGGGTATCGTTGATCGATTTGAAATAGTCGATGTCGAGCACCAGCACCGCAAGCGGTTTGCCGCGCGAGGCCGCCTGCTCGACCAGCGTCGAAAGATGGCTTTCCATGTAGCGGCGGTTGAACAGGCCGGTCAGCGCGTCGGTGATGGCAAGCTCGATCGACATCTGCACATTGTCGCGCAGCCGCTCGGTGTAGCGGCGTTTGCGCACCTGGCTGCGCGCGCGCGCCAACAGCTCGTTCTTGTCGATCGGCCGGATCAGATAGTCGTTCACGCCGATCTCGAGGCCGCGCACCATCCGCGCGTTGTTGTCGGGCTCAGTAATCGCCAGGATGGGGACGTTGCGGGTGCGGTCGAGCGAGCGGAGCTGGCTGCACAGGCGCAGCGCATCGAAATTCTCAAGCCCGAGCGAGACGATGAGCAAATCGTAGTTGCCATCGGCGGCGTGAAACAAGCCTTGGTTCGGATCGGTCTCGACTTCGACCGTCGTGCTCCTCGGCGAGCATCGCGGCAATGCGCTCATAGGAGGCCGCACGGTCGTCGACGATCAGGATGCGCCCGCCGCGGCCGGTATCTGCGACCGCCTCGCGCTCCGGGGATTCGATGCCGATCTCGCGCGATGTCAGCGCGCGCATGCGCAGTTCATCGGTAACCATTTTGAGCCGCGCCAGCGAGCGCACACGCGCGAGCAGCGCCAGCTCGGGGATCGGCTTGGTGAGAAAATCATCGGCGCCCGCTTCGAGGCCGCGCACGCGGTCGGACGGCTGGTCGAGCGCCGTCACCATGACGACGGGAATGTGGTGCGTGGCCGGATTGGTCTTGAGGCGTCGGCACACTTCGAAGCCGTCCATGTCCGGCATCATCACGTCGAGCAGCACGAGGTCGCATTCGGCACGCTCGCAGATCGCCAGCGCCTCGGCGCCGCTCATGGCCGTGGTGACGTCGAAATATTCGGCCGACAGCCGCGCCTCGAGCAGCTTGACGTTGGCCGGGATGTCGTCAACGACGAGTACGCGGGCGGTCATAGCGGTCCTACGGATTGCCCAGGAAATGGCGGATGGTTTCGATGAACTTGCCGACCGAGATCGGCTTCGACAGGTAGGCTTCGCAACCGCCTTCCCGGATCCGTTCTTCGTCGCCCTTCATGGCAAAGGCGGTGACCGCGACCACCGGAATGTGCTTGAGTTCCTGGTCGTCCTTGAGCCATTTGGTGACTTCGAGGCCGGAGACCTCGGGAAGCTGGATATCCATCAGGATCAGATCGGGCTGGTGCTTGCGCGCAAGATCGAGCGCTTCGATGCCGTTGCGTGTTCCGACCGTCTGGTAGCCGTGAGCCTCCAACAGATCGTGGAAGAGCTTCATATTGAGCTCGTTGTCCTCCACAATCAGGACAGTTTTGGCCATCCCCATTCCTTCGCCTGTCCCCAGCCTGATAGCGTCGTGGGCAAGCGCAAGAATCGCCTGCCGCCGCGCAACGGGCAGCATTGCTTCAAGCTAGTCCCGATATATTACGGAAAGGCAAATGCAGTCCATGAAGTCGCGCTCGCCACAAAATCGGGAGGCGGCGGAAACGCTGGCGATTCAGGCACTTACATTTTTGGCCGAAGAACCGGACCGGCTGGGTGGCTTCCTTGCCGCCTCCGGAATCGCGTCCGACCAGATTCGCCAAGCCGCGCGGCGAGCCCAACTTCCTTGCCGGCGTTCTTGAGCATATGCTCGCCGACGAGCGCCTGCTCGTCGCGTTCTCCCTAAGCGCCGGCCTCGATCCGGCCGTTGTCGCGCAGGCTCGCGACATGCTTGGCGGCCACCGGGACCGCGACCTGCCGTGACCCTGAATTTCTGCCGCGATTGCCTTGCCGATGCTTCGCCGCAGTCGACACGCTGTACGGCGTGCGGCTCGCCGCGGTTGCTGCGCCACGCCGAACTTTCGAGCCTCACCATCGCGCACGTCGATTGCGACGCGTTTTACGCCACGATTGAGAAGCGTGACGATCCCTCGTTGGCCGCCGAGCCGGTCATTGTCGGCGGTGGGCGGCGCGGCGTGGTCGCTGCTGCCTGCTACGTCGCCCGCACCTTCGGCGTGCGATCGGCAATGCCGATGTTCGAGGCGTTGCGCTTGTGCCCGCAGGCGAAGGTGGTGCGGCCCAACATGGACAAATATGTGAGCGTGGGCCGCGAAGTACGCCAGATGATGCTCGCCTTGACGCCGCTGGTCGAACCGCTGTCGATCGACGAGGCCTTTCTCGACCTCAACGGCACCGAGCGGCTGCACGGCATGGCGCCGGCCAAGGCGCTGGCGCGCTTTGCGGCGGACGTGGAGAAGAAGCTGCGCATTACCGTGTCGATCGGGCTGTCCTGCAATAAATTCCTCGCCAAAGTCGCTTCCGACCTCGACAAGCCCCGCGGCTTCGCGGTGCTCAGCGCCAGCGAGGCGCAAGCTTTTCTCGCGCCCAAGCCGGTGAGTTTCATCTTTGGTGTCGGCAAGGTGCACGCGGCGCGCCTGGCCCGCGACGGTTTTGCGCGCATCGCCGATTTGCAGAAGACGAGCGCGATCGAACTGATGCGCCGCTACGGCGAGGAAGGCCGCCGGCTCGCCCGGCTCGCGCGCGGCCTCGATGAGCGCACCGTCAGCGCCGACCGCGAGACAAAGAGCGTATCATCGGAAACGACATTTGAAAGCGACATGTCCGACTTCCGCGCGCTGGAACGGATTCTCTGGCGCCAGACGGAGGAAGTCTCGGCGCGGCTCAAGGCCAAGGGGCTGGCCGGTTCGACCGTGACGCTTAAACTCAAAACCGCCGACTTCAGGATTCGCACCCGCGCGCGGTCGCTGGAATCGCCGACGCAGCTAGCGCGGCGGATTTTTGCCGCCGCACGCGGCTTGCTCGAAGGCGAGGCCGACGGCACGCGCTTCCGTCTTCTCGGCGTTGGCGTGAGCGCATTGGCGTCAGCCGCGCAAGCCGATCCCGCCGACCTTGTGGACGGCCGCGCGGCACAGGCCGAGCACGCCGTCGATAGCGTGCGTGCCCGCTTCGGCGATGACGCCGTAATCAGAGGACTTGCGTTCGACCGGCCGGACGAATGCTAGATCGTAATCCAATTCAATTGAATCGGATCACGGTCTAGTTTTGCTTTTGAGCATGATCTTTTCCGAAAACCGGTTTCCACGTTTCGAGATCATGCTCTTAGCGCCCATCACGGGCACGGATTGGGCTGTTTGATTTCCAGCGAGGTCAGTTTGCCAGCGACGACGAAATCATTGTAGTCGAGCGTCAAGGCGCGCGAGATTCCGTTCTCATAGAGCTCGAAGCCGATCGCGTAATCCGGTGTCTGTTCGCTGTTTTTCGGCTTTTCACCTTTTTCGAAATAGCTGATCGTGACCGGCCAGCGCGGCACCGTGGCGAGCTTTGGCTCATTGGCGGCTGCATCATCGTGCTTGCGCTCGTCGGGCGCGATTTTGGGGCCGATCACCGTCAGCGTGTCGAAGACCTTTTCTCCCGTCTCCGATCCGTCATAGACCGGGAAGCCGAGGATCGTCTTGCCGGCGTGCGCCGCCGCGATCGCCCGCACCATGTGCTCGGTCGGGAAAACCACACCGCCGTCGATATCGAGGTTCTTTTGCTTTGGCTTGCTGAGGTCGATGGCCGTTTTCGTCGGGTCGTGCTGAGCGTGGCCGTCGACCGTATCGACGAGGTTGTCATCGACAAAGTTCTGCGACGTAAACTTGAAATTCTTTGCGGCGGCGTCCTCCCAGGTCGTCGAACGCAGGTCGCTGGTGGAGATCTTGCCTTCGCCGCTGTCGAGTTCGGAAACCTGGCGAAACTCCAGCGAATAGCCCTCACAGGCATTGCCGCCGAAATCGTAGAGAATGCGGCCGCGGACCCCGGCAATCTGCGAGCTGCCGCGGGTCTCGCCGAGCGTAAGGTCGTAGATCGCCCGGTGCGGGACCAGCGCGATCGGAGCATCCTGCGCCATCGCCACCGACGCCGGCACGATGAAGATCAGTGCGAAGGCAAGGAGGGCGCGGCGCGATGCGAACGTTTCATTCAAGACCATGAACCTTTCTCGCTCTGCTCGCGGCCGAATCGCCGCGCCCGCCCGCCGTTTTCCCTTAGTCCTTGGCTCTTTGGTCGCCCGAATTGCGGCGAAGATACGGACCTTGCCGCCGGGTCGCAACCGTGATCCGCATGAACTGCGCTTGCGCGGCGGAACACGATCGGCGAAGAAAGCCCCATTCGGTTTAAGCGCAGCACTGGTGTGGAGGACGCAATGGCGGGGACTGTGGAAAAGAAACTTCAGGAGCTGGGCATCACGCTCAAGGAGCCGACCGTGCCGTCGGCAAACTACGTTCCCTTCGTGCGGACCGGCAATCTGTTGATGGTGTCCGGCCAGGTCTGCCTCGATGGCGAGGGTAATCTGGTCGCCAAAGGGCGGCTGGGCGCAGGCGTTTCGATCGAGGACGGGCAAAAGGCGGCGCGCGCTTGTGCCGTCAACATCCTCACCCAGGTCAAGGCCGCACTCGGCGATCTCGACAAGGTTACCCGCGTGGTGCGTCTCGGCGGGTTCGTCAATTCGGCAGCAGGCTTCGTTGACGGCCCCAAGGTGATGAACGGCGCCTCCGACGTCATGGTCGCGGCCTTCGGCGAGAAGGGTAAGCATGCGCGCACGACCGTAGGTGTCGCGGCGCTGCCATCGGATGCGGCGATTGAAGTCGAGGGCCTATTCGAAGTGTCGTGACGGTGCGGACCTCGCTCGACTGGCTGACCGCACGACCCATTGCCCATCGCGGGCTCCACGATGCCGCTCACGGCGTAATCGAGAACACTGCCGCCGCGGTGCGGGCAGCGATAGCGGCGGACTACGGCATCGAGGTCGATCTGCAAATCTCCGCCGACGGGGAAGCCATGGTGCATCACGACGATGTGCTGGGCCGCCTCACCGATGGCGAGGGGCGGCTCGATCATCTGCACCGCCGCCGAGCTCAAACGTATCCGCTTCCGCGGCAGCGACGAGCCCATGATGACGCTGGGCGATCTCTGCGACCTCGTTGCCGGACGCGTCACCATCCTGCTCGAGCTCAAAAGCCGCTTCGACGGCGACGGCCGGCTGGCCGCTCGTGTCGCCGCGGTCCTGGCCGGATATCGCGGACCGGCCGCACCGATGTCGTTCGACCCGGGGCAACTCGCGGTGCTGCGGCATAAAGCCCCTCGCCTCGCGCGCGGTATCATTGCGGCAAAATATCGGCCGCATCCTTATTGGGATCTCATGCCGCCGTGGATGCGTTTTGGCATGGGCTACTTGCTCACCGGCTTGACGGCGCGGCCGCAATTTGTCGCCTATGCGGTCGCCGATCTGCCGGCGGTCGCGCCGTTGTTGGCGCGATACGTTTTGTCTCTGCCGCTGTTGACATGGGCGGTTCGGACCGAGGTGGAGCGGCGGCGCGCCGCCCGCTGGGCCGACCAGATGATTTTCGAGGGCTTTCGGCCATGACCAACGTGCAGAAGGACCCCCGGCTCGCCAGCGAGCGAGCACCCGCGGCGATGGGCGAATTGCACGTCAGCGCGACGAACGCGATCGGCGAAGTCAGCGCCGCAGCTTGGGACGCTTGCGCAAACCCGATTTCAAAACCTGCTGCCGGCGGCAACACCACCGACGCGCCCGTTCAAGCCGAATCGGAACAAAACGCCGCGCTGGAAATTCATGAATTAGATCAAGATACCGGGAACAACCCATTTATATCGCATGCTTTTCTGTCAGCATTGGAGGAATCAAAGTCAGTCGGCGGTCGGACCGGCTGGCAGCCCCGGCACGTGCTCGTCAAACAGGCGGATGGGACCCTGATCGCTGCCGCGCCCTGCTATCTCAAGAGCCATTCGCGCGGCGAATACGTGTTCGATCGCGGCTGGGCCGAAGCCTATGAGCGCGCCGGCGGCGATTATTATCCGAAGCTGCAGGTCGCTGTGCCGTTCACTCCCGCCGCAGGACGCCGGCTCCTGGTACGCCCGGGCCCGCGTGCGGCAACAGCCCGCCAGGCGCTCACGGCCGGCCTGATCAAGCTGTGTGCGCTCGACGATGCATCGGGCGTGCACGTGACGTTTGCGACAGAGCCTGAATTCCGTTTCCTCGGCCAGCAAGGGTTCCTCCAGCGCACCGATCAGCAGTTTCACTGGGAAAATGCCGATTATGCGAATTTCGATGCATTTCTGGCGGCGCTCACCGCGCGCAAACGCAAAACCATCCGCCGCGAACGCGCCGATGCGCTGGCCAATGGCATCAGCGTACATTGGCTCACCGGCGCCGACCTGACTGAAGACGTGTGGGACGCATTTTTCGAGTTCTACATGGACACCGGTTCGCGCAAATGGGGCCGGCCCTATCTGACCCGGACATTCTATTCGCTCGTCGGCGCCACCATGCGCGACCGCATCCTGCTGGTGATGGCCAAGCGCGCCGGGCGCTGGATCGCCGGCGCCATCAACTTCATCGGCTCGCACACCTTGTTCGGCCGGCATTGGGGCGCCATCGAGCATCATCCATTCCTGCACTTCGAGCTCTGCTACTATCAGGCGATCGATTTCGCGATCGCGCACAAGCTCGCCCGCGTCGAAGCCGGCGCCCAGGGCGAGCACAAAATCTCGCGCGGCTACATGCCGGCAATGACCCATTCGGCCCATTTCATCGCCGACCCGGGACTGCGGCGCGCGATCGCCGATTATCTGGTGCGCGAGCGCGCCTATATCGCGGCGGTCGGCGCCGAGCTTGCCGCGACGGCACCCTACCGCAAGGATTTCAATCTCGAACCGGAATGATTTGAGCGTGAGCCCCCCAAAGGCCCGCCCTCGGACTTGAACCGGGGATGACGGCCGGTTCGGACTTGGATCATGCACCGACCAACAATGCAGCGCGCAGCGCGCGACACGGAGAGCCCGATGCCGAGCTACGACCCGAACAACATGTTTGCCAAAATCCTGCGCGGCGAACTGCCGGCGCACAAGGTCTACGAGGACGACAAAGCTTCGCCTTTCTCGACATCATGCCGAGAGCGCCGGGCCATACGCTGGTGATTCCCAAAGCCGCTGCCCGCACGATTTTCGACATCGCGCCGGACGATCTCGCTCATCTGATCAAGGCGACGCAGAGGATCGCGCGCGCAGCCATGACGGTATTTGCCGCGGACGGTCTGACCATCCAGCAGTTCAACGAGCGGCCGGCGGCCAGGTGGTATTCCACCTGCACTTTCACGTCATTCCGTGCAAAAATGGCGTGCCATTGAAACCGCCGGCCAGCTTCAAGGAAGATCCGGCGGTATTGGCCGACCAGGCGCTGAAGCTCGCCGCCGCGCTCAAAGGCCCCTGATCCAGGGCTATTTGCCTGGGAATGCTCGACCGCGAGGGGCTTAGCCGACGCGGCCGCGCGACACGCGCTCGATCTCGGCGCGCACCATGCGCTCGACCATGCCGGGCAGGTTGTCGTCAAGCCATGACTTCAGCAACGGCCGCAGCATTTCGCGCACCAGGTCTTCGAGCGTACGAGCGTTCTGCACCAAGACGGTTTGCGCCAGCGTGTTGAAGGCGGAATCGACCGCAGAGTGGTCGCATTCGAAACAATTTGCTCGCGCATCTGACGGGCTTGCGCGACTGCGTCCTTTCAAGCGGCGGGTTCCCCGGTCGGCTCTTCGAACCCGACGTCGAAAGTGCCGTCGATGGTGCGAAACTTCGGCATGCGCCCCCGACGACGAACCTGCTGGGGTCGGCGGGCGCGGGCGGCGTTGGCGCCGCCATGGCTTCGGTAAGATCGAGAATATCGGAAGCTTGATCGTCGACGTTGGTTCCCGCCATCGGGGCGAGACCGGATAAGGTCGATGCCGGCCGCGGCATCGATAGCGCTGGCGGCGGCGGCGCGGCGTTGAGCGGATCGGCCGGGCGCGGCGGAGTCTTGTTGCGTCGTCATCGGCGATGATACGGCGAATGGAGGCGAGAATTTCCTCCATCGACGGTTCCTGCGATTTCGCCGGTTGCGTCATACGCGCATCCCCGCCCGTCTGCGTTCGCGTCCCCTGCCCCCTTGCTGACGCAAGCCCATCCCCTCGAGCCCACCCAACAATGGCGAATCACGCACAACGATAACTATGCAACGTCGACGGGCGATTCTGTCATGAGCGAAATTCGACGGCGGAGCAGCGAAATTCGGCATGTACGGTGACGGCCGCAGCGGATAGCGCTCGGATTATCTGCCGTCGGGTGTGCGCACGCCGATCCAGGCATCACGCACCTGCTGATAGTGCACTTGCGGATCGTAGATCATGACGTTGAGGCCAAGCCGCTGCATCGACAGTCCGCCGACGGCCGCGAGCAACGTGTATGACGCCACGACGCGGTCGTGCTGAGCGGTGACCAGCGCGACGCGCGCATTGACCAGTTCCTGCTGCGCATTGAGCACGTCGAGCGTGGTGCGCTGACCGACGCGCGCCTCCTCGCGCACGCCATTGAGCGCAATTTCGGCGGCATTGACCTGCGCGGTCGTTGCCTCGATCTGCGCCTTGGTGGCATCGAGCTGGCCCCAGCTCTGCACCACCGTGGCCCGCGCCTGATCGCGATTGACATCGAGATTGAGCCGCTGCTGCCCAAGCGTTTCCTTGGATTGCCGGATGGCCGAGTATTCGGCGCCGCCCTGGATAGATCGGTACCGTCAGCTGGCCGATCACTGACAGCGGCGGTCTGCTTGTTTGTGTTGAATGTCGGGTCGTAGTTCTTCGACACCGTGCCCGAGAGCGTGAGGTTCGGATAAAGCGCCCCCTCGCTGACCTTGACCGCAAGCTCGGCGACATCGACGCCATACATCGCGGCCAGCACCGACGGGCTCTGCTGCTCGCCCTGATCGACGGCGCCATCGAGCGAAGCAGGCGACAGCCGGTCGACCGGCGTACCGGGAGCGAGCCGGCCCGGATCGACGCCGATGACGCGGCGGTAATTGGCCTGCGAGGTGACGTAGTTCGATTGCGCGCCAAGCAAGCGACGATCGTCCGGCGGCAAGCCGCGATTCCGCTTGCGCGACGTCGGTGCGCGTGACCTCGCCGACATTGAAGCGGTCGCGGGTCTGCTTGAGCTGCTCGGTGAGCACTTCGACGTTGCGCCGGTTGAGATCGAGGATCGCCTGGTCGCGCAGCAAATTCATGTAGGCGGTCGCGGCGTCGAGCAGCACCTGCTGCTCGGTGACGCGCAGCGTCTCGCGCGCGCCCATGACCTGGCTTTCGGCCTGGCGGGTGCGGTTTGCAGTCTGAAAGCCGTTGAACAGCGTTTGCGTTGCGGTTGCGCCGACGCCGCGCTGAGACGAACGGTGTCCGCGAAATTGCTGATAGGTGACCGTGTTGGGAAAGCTTGACTGGTTGACCGTGTGGGAGAGCGTGCTGGCGTAATTGTAGCCGCCGTTGGCGGTGATGCTCAGCTTCGGCCGATATCCCGACAAGGCCTGCGGGACGTTCTCGTCGGTGGCGCGCAACGAGGCGCGCTGCGCGTTGAGCGAAGGATTGTTCTGATAGGCCTGCACCAGGGCCCATTCGAGGGTGTCGGCGGCTGCCGGCGCGACACCTGTCCCGATCGCGCCAACAGCCAGACAGGCGGCTTGCGATGGCCCAAATGTGCGCCCGCACTCCTCGCCCACTCATGACCGGCCCACTGTCCTCAACCGTACAGCCGCTTGCACAATTAATCGTACGCGACGGCCAACGAGATTGGCCGTCATAGCCAAACGGCGACATTAGGCGGCGGCCGCCGACGGCGAAACCCCTAGAGGCAGCGAGAATTGCAGAATTTCAGGCATTGGCACATAAGCGCCACAGGTCGTGGCCCAGCGTGGCCTACTTTTCCTGCGGAATGAGCGGGCGCAAGGAGTATAGCTTGGGGTTGTACTTTGGTATTTTTCTCGTAAATCGCTAGAATACGAACGTGGGGGGCGCGACGAAGCCCGGCAGCAGCGGAGCGGCGGCGTCGAAGACCGGCCGGCCGACCAACTGGTCCTCGATCAGCGCGATAAATCATCGCCTTGCTGGGGGGCGCGCGGCCGAAAATACAGGCAAGGCGGCCCTCTGGCTTCAATTGATGGCCGAGCTCCTCGGGCACGACCTCGGTCGCGCCGTTGAGCAGAATGAGGTCGTACGGTGCGGCCGCGGGCCAGCCTGCGGTCAACGGCCCTGTGACAACCTTGACAGCCGCGGCGCCGACGGCAGCCAATGCCTCCCGCGCCCGGCTTGCCAAGCCCTCATCTTGTTCGAGCGCCACTACCGAGCCGGCAAGTTGCGCCAAGCACTGCCGAGGAGTAGCCGGTCCCGCAGCCGACATCGAGGACGTGATCGTTGCGGCCCAAACGCGCCGCCTGGATCAACTTGGCCAGCACCATCGGCTTGAGCAACGCGCGTCCGGCGCCGATCGCGATATCACTGTCGACATAGGCTTGCTCGGCAAGAGACGCCGGCACGAAACGCTCGCGCGGCAGCTCCAGCATCGCGGCAATCAAGTCGAGGTTGGTGACGTCGGCGGTGCGGACCTGCCCGTCGACCATCATTCGGCGCGCCACGGCGGTGTCGAACATTGCCTTGCGTTCCTATATGGCGAAGCAGCGTTGTGCGGCACGGTCCGGCAAAACGCAAGCGCAACGCAGCGCAGCACGAGGGCAAACAAGCGCTGGGACGGCCGCCGCAGCAGGCGATCGTTCGGTGTAGCCGTTGCCCCGACGCAGCGGTTCCTCTATAGACCACATCCTGCCGGGATCGGCGTTTACGACAACGCCCGGTTCCGGGTTAACGGCCACGTGGCGGAGTGGTTACGCAGCGGTCTGCAAAACCGTTTACCCCGGTTCAATTCCGGGCGTGGCCTCCAAATCTCTCTTGATTGTCTCGTTATTGCCGTCTGGCGGCTTTCAAAGGCGGATCGGCTTTGTTATACGCGCACGGACGCGAGCTTATACGGCTATTCCCCGGTAGCTCAGCGGTAGAGCAACCGGCTGTTAACCGGTTGGTCGCTGGTTCGAATCCGGCCCGGGGAGCCAAATAAATCATTGGGCGCGGCAGACGCGCTCGCACCCGAGAATGCTGAGAAAAGACCCCGTCGCTGTGCCGGCTATGATTCGAGCTTTGGACGCGATCGGCTAAAGGCCGGGTCGAATAAGGTCTCTGATCTGATCAAGACTTTCGCGGACAGTCTGCCGACTATCCCTGCCGGCCATCGTGAGGGTGGTATAGCTGCGCGAAGCAACGTGCGTAGCGTCAATGATCCAGTCGCTGTTGATGAGGATCGGCTCACCGCTCTCCTGAAGTCAGCATGATCATAGGCATTTTCGCCTCCCTTGGACTTGGCGTCTGATTTTAAGCGCGTTTCTGTTCAAGCCCAATAAGCGGGGGCTCAAGCCGTCCTGCTTCCGTTCCTCGATCTGATCGCCGCCGGTCCGTCTTTCCACATGAAGCGTGCCGCTACCGGCGTATCGTCCGCATTCGGCAGCAAATCATAATCACCTATATGCCAACGAAAACGACTGAAGGGACGAGGCCGCCGACCGAGGCTGTAAAAAGAAAAGCCCCAGCCGGGGGGGCTGGGGGGCTGTGCCGCTGGGGCTTCTGATCTTCGAGACCAAAACTCATCCCGTGACCGACACCATAACGATCGATCGCCGAATTACGTTCCGTCCGCTGCCTGAAAGAAAGGGATAGCTGCGGCGGCGTTCTAAATTTCAATTCAAACTCGAGTGTCCGGCGTCATCGGGATGACGCCGGAGCGGACGCGGGAGTTGCGGGCGAGCCGGCGCCGGTGACAGGAAGGCCGTGAAAGCGCGCATCCCGACGAAAAAGTCGGTGGGTTGGCGCTCGGCGGCCGCCAACAGGTGGGCGCGGCGATGCGCGTAGAAACGACCATGGCGGAGCCGGCCACGATCGGCCGCGTCGGTGACCCCCGGACCTAGCCGCCGCTCTGAGTCGTCGCCGACAACCTGCCGCCTTACGGGGACACCGAGGTCCTGCACACTCGGCGCCGGCAATTGCGCGCCGGAGGAGAACGGGACGGCGTCCAACTGATCGGGCCACTGCATGGCGCCGCTGTCCGCGTCGGCGGACGGCAGGCCGGGGTCGATGTCGGCACGGCTTGATGCGGGCGCGAGCGAACTGACGACATCGAACGATGTTGCGTCGGGCGCCGGCAGCACAACATGATCGGGCGTCAAACTGACATCGAGTTTCGGCCAGTTCGGCGGAACGCCGCTGTCGTCCATGACGGACTGCCGGATATTCGTCCACGCCACCGTCCATTCCGCTCGCCCGGCAATCATCTCAGGCGCGCTCGGTTCAGCCGGCGCCACCTGCACGATGCGGAAGCCGCGCTCCTTCAACTCCTTGAATAGTCCGGGCAAGGCGGCAATCGTTGCCGGGTGAATATCATGCAGCAGCAGGATGCCCCTGCCATGCGCTTCGAGCCGGCGCATGGCGCGCGATATGATCTCGGCCGGCTTGATGCGGCGGTGCCAATCGTCGGCGACAACGTCTGCACTGAAAATGACCAGCGATCGCGCCGCAAGTTCGCGTTCGACCTCGTTCGAGCGACCGAGGCCCGGGATACGGAAGAACGGCGCAAGCTTATCGGGATCGCCAAGGGCCGCCCCCACTTCGGCAACGCCTTCATCGATTTCCCATCGCAGCTTCTCGATCGACTGCCTATCGAAGTGAAGCGGGTGGTTCTGACTGTGCGTGCCAATGGTGTGCCCCTCGGCGTAGATCCGGCGCACCGTAGCGGGAAACGAGTGTGCCATTTCGCCGACGAGGAAATACGTCGCCTTCACGCATTGGGCGGCCAGCGTATCGAGTGCCTGATTGGAGTACGGGGGCAGCGGGCCGTCATCGAAGGTGATGACGACCTCCTTGTCGGCAAGCGGCAGCGTCTCGGGATACTGCATCGTGCCGAGGCGATTGTATTCGCCTGGCCGGATCGTGAGGACGCGGCTTGTTCCGATTGCGTCGGGATTTCCAGGGCATGGTTGCGCCGCCGCGGCGGCGAGCGTGCCGCTCATGCCGACCGCGGCGCTGAAAGCCGCAAAAACAAATACCGCGAGATTGCCCATGCCCACTCTTGGAACCCGGCTTCGTTGCCAATCGCCGGGAACCACCACAGCCCGGATCGAGCGTACGCATCGCCGGCGCTTATCGACAAGGCAAACGGCGTGCGAGCAGGATGAAACCTGTGGACAACGCGCCAGAGCCACAATTGCGCGCCGCCGACGTGAGTTCGGAGTTTTGCGGGATCGGCGCGCCGATTTTTCCCTGTATTACCGCAATTTATGGGCAATGTGGATTACTGTATCCGAGATCGGTAATTTGTTGCGGCGTTCCGAAATGGCGATTGATCGTTGCAGGGGAAAGAAAATCGTAATGAGCCGAACCGCCCGCACCCTCCATGTGGCAGCGCTCGATGTGCTCCTCGGCGGACGCATGGCGGAGGTTGCCATCGCCCGCGATTGGGAACTGCTACGCGAGGTCGCTCGCCTTGCCCAAGAAGACGCGCCATCCATCCTCGCCGCGACCGACCCGGCGCTGTTCGCCACTTGGCGCGCCGCAGTCACGAAATATCATCTCAAAGGTTGGGGCTAGATGACGCCGCAACGAGTCGACGCCGTTCGCCAAAAACTGGTCAGCGCCGCCGTCTAAGCCACCGGGCGCTCAACGTCGCCGCCGGCGTGCGCCCGCAGCGCGGCGCGATTCACCCGCCGTTAACCACGTTACCCCACGATCGAGACTCACTGCAGGTCGAGGAAAGGGCCGTGGACCATGGTTTATCTGCTGACGCGAGCGATCATCATGCTGATCGGATGGGGCGCGATCTCGGCCATCATCATGGACGTGTGGCCGCAGGTCGATCCGATGGTCTACTACGTTGCCGGCGCGTCCTGGGCCTTAGCCGGGATCGCGTTTTTCTCTTATCTGCAAAAACTGCGGCGCGAAGCGGGCCTGCACCGCAACAGCTCCTTCAGCGCCGGCCGCAGCGGCACCTGACATCACGCCACGCCGGCGCGGTTCCAGCCGCGGATGCGGTCGCCGTACACTTCAAAGCCGGTCGGCGTGACCACCACCGTGTCTTCGAGCTTGATGAAGCCGCGGCGCGGATGCTGCAGCGTGGTTTCGACCGACACCACCATGCCGGTCTTCGAGCGGCCGGTCGGCATCATAGGCATCGTAGGGCACCGGTCCGGAATTGGTGAGCCGCGGCGCCTCGTGGCTGACCAGACCCATGCCATGGGCGAGAAAATGAGTGTGATTGTGCAGCTTTGATTTGTGCAGCACGGCGTTGGCCGCCGCATAAATCTCGCTGCCGAGGACGCCCGGCGCGAATCGGCTTCATCGAGGCCTGCTCGATGGCCTCGACCTCGGCCAAGAGATCGACCAGTTCGGCGTCCGGCTCGCCGGCAACGCCCATGCGGGCGACGTCGCCGATATAGCCGTGATAATTGCCGCCGGAATCGAGCGACAGCACGTCGCCCTTTTCCCAGCGCTGGTCCGACGGCGCGCGGTTGAGGCTCGAGCCCGCGGCGATCAGGCAATAATCGAAGGTCAGGCCCGCGCGAAGTTTCCTCGCGGCGCAGCGCCTCGGTCAGTTCGGCCTTTGTCGCGCCCGGTCCGTGATTGTCGATCACCGCCAGCATCGAGTTCGATCACCGCGATCCGAAGCGATGCGCAGCTTCTCCAGTTCCTGCCGGCGTCTTGCGCGCGCGCAGGCGCTCGAGCACGAACAGCGCGTCCTTGATCTCGCTGTCCGGAAATGCCTTGCGCAACGCCGCCGCGGAATCGACCGGCAGGAACGCCAGTTCGGCGCCGATCCGCTTCGGTTTCGGCATCAAGCTGCCGGACATAATCGACCGCCCTCTCCATCACGTCGACCGAGCCCGAGCTCTTGGTGTTGACCTCGGAGACCCAGAACGGCGTCATCTCGTTCTGAAAGTTCTCCATGCGATGGCCGAAGAAGCCGGCCTTCTGCGGCTCGCCTTTCGGATAGACGAAAACCGGCAGGTAGCGGCTCAACCCCATGGCATCCATGGACTCAAAGAAGAACGCGCGATGGCCGCCGAGCAGGTACTGCACATTGTGCTTCGAGGTGGCCAGCAGGACGTCGAACCCAGCCTCGTCCATCAGCCGGTCGAGCCGCGCGGTATCGAACGGAGCTGTCGCTGTGTCGCTTGGTGACGTCGAGCATGGTCGGTCTCCTCGGAACGTCGGGTGGGCAATCGGGTCGAAGCTACCCTAGCAAATCTCGCGAACCCGGATGAACCTGATCGCGTAGCGTCCGCACCGCACCGCGGGTCGCCGCTCTATTGCGCCGTGCGAGCCGCAGATGGCTGGCGATCGCGCCGACTTGGTTACGCAAAGGTATACGCATTTTCGCGGCGCAAATTTATGCATTCGCGCTGCGGATATGACGTTTATTCATCTTCCAGAAAGGTATTCGTCGCCGCTATAGGAGTAGAAGTACACTGCCATGCCGGACACGCACCGACGCGCGGTCACGCGCTTCAGAGGGGAAGCCTGTGGAGACGAGCCGTAGCGATACGGGCCGGAGGGGCCGCCGTGTCGTCCTGATCGCCGTTTGCGGCGCGGTCATTGCCGGGCTGGCTTGACTATTGGTACTGGACGCAAGGCCCCGAGCCGGCGCACGCCGCGCGCCCGGCGCGCGCCGCCGTGCCGGTCAGCGTCGCCACCGCCTCGCGCCAGGATGTGCCGATCTATCTGACCGGCCTTGGCACGGTGCAGGCCCTGTTCACGGTCGGCATCCACGCCCAGGTCGACGGCAAGCTGCAGGACGTGTTCTTCAAGGAAGGCCAGCGCGTCAAGAAGGGCGACGTGCTGGCCAAGATCGATCCGCGCCTGTTACCAGGCCGCGCTCGATCAGGCCAAGGCCAGAAAGGCGCAGGACGAGGCGCCGCTCGATCGTCGGCCGCAGAAGGACCTGGCACCGCTTCCAGACGCTGGTCACTGAAGAACTTCGAAACCCAGCAGAACCTCGATCAGCAGCAGGCCAAGGTCGATCAGACCAAGGCCGCGATCGCACGCCGACGACGCCGCCATCGAGACCGCGCAGACCAATCTCGACTACACCGACATCGTGGCGCCGAGCGACGGCCGCATGGGCGTGCGCATGGTCGATCCCGGCAACATCGTGCATGCCAGCGACCAGGGCTCGATCGCCATCCTGACGCAGACGCAGCCGACCGCCGTGCTGTTCACCCTGCCGGCGCAGACGCTCGATGACGTGCGCGACGCGATGGCGCGCGGCACGGTCGAGGTCGCCGCCTACGATCGCGACAATCGCACGCCTGCTGAGCACCGGCACGCTGGCGACGATCGACAATCTGATCGACCAGGCCACCGCCACCTATCGGCTCAAGGCGATGTTCGCCAACGACGACGAGAAACTGTGGCCGGGCGAATTCGTCAATGCGCGGCTTCTGCTCGAGACCCGCAAGGACGTCGTGGTCATTCCGCCGACTCGCCGTGCAGCGCGGGCCGCACGGGCTGTTCACCTGGGTCGTGAAGCCGGACAACACCGTCGAGCCGCGGCCGATCCAGACCGGCACGACCACCGGCGACGCGCACCATCGTCACCTCCGGCATCGATGACGGCGAGCGCGTCGTCACCGACGGCCAATACAAGCTGCAGACCAACGCGCCCGTCACGCATCACCGCGCCAGCCGCCGCGGCGACGCACGGGCGACGCATCGTGAGCATTTCGGAACCGTTCATCCGGCGGCCGATCGCGACCACGCTGCTGATGGCGGCGCTGGCCTTCGTCGGCATCGTCGTCGTTTCCGTTCCTGCCGGTCGCGCCGCTGCCGCAGGTCGACTTCCCGACCATCCAGATCACCGCGACCTGGGCCGGCGCCAGCGCCGAAACCATGGCGACCTCGGTCGCCGCGCCGCTCGAGCAGCAGTTCGGCCAGATCGCCGGCATCACGCAGATGACGTCGCAGAGCTCGCTCGGCGCCGCCACGATCGTCATCCAGTTCGATCTCAACCGCAACATCGATTCCGCCGCGCAGGACGTGCAGGCGGCGATCACGGTCGCCGGCAAGCAACTGCCGCAGGCGCTGACGACGCCGCCGAGCCTACAAGAAGGTCAATCCGGCCGACTCGCCGATCCTGCTGCTGTCGGTGCATTCCGACACCATGCCGCTGATCAACGTCGACGAATACGCCAACATCTTCCTGGCGCAGCAGATTTCGCAGGTGCCGGGCGTCGCCCAGGTCTCGGTCTTCGGCGACCGCACGCCCTCGATCCGCGTCCAGGTCGATCCGGCCAAGCTCGCCGCCAGCGGGCTGACGCTGGAGGACATCCGCGGCACGCTGGTCAGCTCGACCACCAACGCCGCCAAGGGCGTGCATCAACACCGACAAGATCACCTTCACCATCGCCGCCAACGACCAGATCACCGACGCCGACAAGTTCAACGATGTGGTCCTCGCCTACCGCAACGGCGCGCCGATCCGGGTGCGCGACGTCGGCCAGGCGGTCTCCGACCAGGTCGACCGCACCGTCGCCGCCTATCAGAACAACAAGGACGGCGTCATCCTCGCGGTGTTCAAGCAGCCCGGCGCCAACGTCATCGACACCGTCGACCAGATCAAGGCGCGAGCTGCCGCAGCTCACCGCGCGCATCCCGCCGGCGATCAAGGTCGAGACCATTCTCGACCGCACCGTGACCATCCGCGCCTCGGTCGCCGACGTCGAGTTCACGCTGGCTGCTGACCATCTGCCTGGTCGTGATGGTGATCCTGCTGTTCCTGCGCAATTTCTGGGCGACGCTCATTCCCGAGCGTCACCGTGCCGCTGGCGCTCGCCGGCTCGTTCGCGGCGATGTATCTGCTGCAATTTCAGCCTCGACAACCTGTCGCTGATGGCGCTCACCATCGCGGTCGGCTTCGTGGTCGACGACGCCATCGTGGTGGTGGAGAACATCTACCGCCACGTCGAGCACGGCGAGGCGCCGTTCGCAGGCGGCGCTCAAGGGCTCGCGCGAGATCGGCTTCACCGTGCTGTCGATCTCCTGCTCGCTGATCGCGGTGTTCATCCCGCTGCTGCTGATGGGCGGCATCATCGGCCGCCTGTTCCGCGAATTCGCCCTGACGGTCACCGCCTCGATCGCGGTATCGGCGCTGGTGTCGCTGACGCTCGCGCCGATGATGTGCTCGCGCTTCATGCAGCGCGAGCCGGAGCAGCACGGCCGCGTCTATCGCGTCGATCGAGAGCGGCTTCGACGCGCCTGATCGTCGTTCTACCGGCGCACGCTCGATGTCGTGCTGCGCCATCAGCGCGATCACGCTCGGCGTGTTCTTCGCCACCATGGCGCTGACCGTGGTCATGGCGATCGAGATCCCGAAGGGCTTCTTCCCGATCCAGGACACCGGCATGATCTCCGGGCTTCGCCGAGGCGGCGCAGGAAACCTCGCCGCGAGGAGATGATGCGGCTGATGCACGAAGTCGGCGACGTCATCCTGCACGATCCCGACGTCGCAGGGCTTCGGCTCGTTCACCGGCAGCACCGGCAGCGCGCAATACCGCCAATACCGGCCGCTATCTTCATCGTGCTCAAGCCGCGCGACGAGCGCAACGCTCAACTCCTCGCAGATCATCGACCGGCTGCGGCCGCAAGCTCGCCAAGGTCGCAGGGCGTCAATCTGTTCCTGCAGCCGACGCAGGACATCAATGTCGGCGGCCGCATCGCCCGCGGCAGCTTCCAGTACACGCTGCAGGACACGAACATCGACGAGCTGAACGAATGGTCGCAGAAGCTGCTCGAGAAGCTGCGGACGCTGCCGCAGCTCGCCGACGTCACCAGCGATCTGCTGGCCAACGCGCCGCAGCTCAAGATCACCATCAACCGCGACCAGGCCGCGCGGTTCGGCATCTCGCCGCAGGCTGATCGACGACACGCTCAACGACGCCTTCGGCCAGCGCCAGATCACGCAGTATTTCACCCAGCTCAAGACCTACTTCGTGGTCCTGGAAATCCTGCCCGAGCTGCAGAAGGACCTCGCCGACGCTCGACCGGCTTTACGTCAAATCGCCGCTGACCGGCGGCGCGGTGCCGCTGTCGTCGCTGGTCGACGTCGACAGCAACGAGGTCGGCCCGCTGCTGATCTCGCATCAGGGCCAGTTCCCGGCCGTCACCATCACGTTCAACCTGGGCACGGCGTCGCGCTCGGCCAGGCGGTCGACGCGGTCAACGACGCGTCGCGCGACATCGGCATGCCGTCCTCGATCATCCCGACCTTCCAGGGCAACGCCCAGGCGTTCCAGACCTCGCTGCGCAGCGAGCCGGCGCTGATCGGGGCGGCGCTGATCGTCGTCTACATCATCCTCGGCATGCTCTACGAGAGCTTCATCCACCCGCTGACCATCCTGTCGACGCTGCCGTCGGCCGGCATCGGCGCGCTGCTGGCGCTCAGGCTCGGCCACATGGACCTGTCGGTGATCGGCATCATCGGCATCATTCTGCTGATCGGCATCGTCAAGAAGAACGGCATCATGCTGGTCGACTTCGCCATCAGCGGCCGAACGCGACCGCCACATGGCGCCGCTCGCACGCGATCCGCGAGGCCTGCCTGCTGCGCTTCCGGCCGATCCTGATGACCACGGCCGCGGCCATGCTGGCCGGCATTCCGCTCGCGCTCGGCAACGGCACCGGCTCGGAAATGCGCCAGCCGCTCGGCTACGCCATGGTCGGCGGCCTGGCGCTCAGCCAGGTGCTGACGCTCTACACCACGCCGGTGGTCTATCTCTATCTCGACCGCCTGCAGACGTGGCTGTTCGGCGCCAAGCCCGGTCCCATCGAGGAAGACGACGAGCCGGTCCACGCCGTCGCCGCGGAATAGACCGGCCGCCTCGCCTAATAATCGAATACACCCACGCCACGCACAGTGCTCCGCAGGTCGGACAACGTCGGAACAGGCGAATTCTCGCGCATCAGGATGGTTCTGCCCTATCTGTGCCTCAGGACCGTCAATGCCACAGGCCTCCCAGGAAGCGCGCCTCCTATCCAGACGCATCGAGATTACCCGTTGAAATGAGTGCTTAGGCTATTGCCAAGGATAAAGGCCGCCGCCAGCATTCCAGATCGGCTAATACGTTTTCAACCGCCGATTGGCGGAATTTTTTTTGGGGGCCGACTTGCCGATTAACGAACCAGCGGCTGCGGAATGGCTTTCCGTCATCGGAAAAACTCTCGCTTATTTGTGTATTCAAGAGGCGGAGCGGAAAGAACCTCATAAGTTCAATTCCGTGCTCAAAAAAGTCAAGTTCTTGCAAGGTTTGGGGCTGACGCGAGACGACGCAGCTCTCGTTGCGGGAAGCTCCCCCGCATCTGTCCGAGTTATGCACAGCCAAGCGAAAGTTAAAAAGGGACCGAATGGCGCAACGAAGAAAAAACGCCGAGCCAGACGCAAACAATGATGTGCACGGACTGGCAGCAGCGGAGCGGATTGCCCGCCTATTAGCATTGATTGTTGTGCGTGACTTAGACACGGATACCGCCGCCATAAAACTCCATGGGGCGGGCTTCAACTCGCGCGAGATTGCTCACTTGCTAGGAGTGGGGCCAAACTATCTGCACGTGGTCAGGAACCGCCGCAAGAGTAGTCGTAACAAGCGCCCCAAGACAAAGTGATGGCTAAGATCAATCAGGATTTGATTGACCGAATAGCAAAAAAGGTCGGTATTTCACCGAAGGCGGTGTATCCCCGAATTCAGAAAATTGTCGCCAGCACAATGCTGGAACGACATTTAGCTGCGCTCGTTCTGGCAAGTCAGGTCGGTATCAACATCAATCGCTATTCGACGCTCCATGAGCGTAGCGAAATCAGGAGTGCGCATAGCGACACACCATCCAAGCCCACGAGCAATCTCAGTCCGCACTTGAGCCCGCCGCGAGCGCGACACGACGACGCACGAAAAGCAAAAATTGCAAAGAAAACAAAGGGCAATTCGGTATTCGTAGTGCACGGTCGGGATGAAGAATTGCGAATGTCCATGTTTGCATTTCTACGTGCGCTGGGTCTGAATCCTATGGAATGGGCGCACGCGGTCGAAAGTGCAAAGGGTGCAAACCCCTATATCGGCAAGATATTGGAATCGGCGATGGCAAAGGTTCAAGCTGTAGTCGTGTTATTTTCGCCGGATAACTCGCGCAGCTAAAAGAGGATTTTTGTGGTCGCGACAAAGGAAAACAGAGGGCAAGTTACAAGGCCAGCCCCGGCCAAACGTTTTATTCGAGGCCGGACTTGCGTTAGGCGCACACCCCGACAAGACGCTGATCGTACAGGTCGGAAAGGTCCGCACCTTTAGCGATATTGCAGGCAAACGCCTGGTCCGGCTTACAAACGAATGGTCCAAACGCAATGAGGTCGCTAATAAACTCGAAAAGCTCAATTGCGAGGTAAATCGCAAGGGAACGGATTGGACAACGGCGGGCGACTTCACTCGCTAATCGCCCCCAAAGCTTGAGGGCTGGGAGTTTTGGAGCGCGGTGATATGCCTATATATTCTAGATCTGATCTCATAGTGCCTGCGGCAGCGATAGTTGCAGAAAATAACCACGGTATCAGCACTTCAGAACTTTCTCAGAAGCTTAGATCGCAACTGAGGCCCTCGGGCGATGATCTCACAATTCTGGCAAATCGAAACGATGACAAATTCAGCCAGAAGGTTAGAAATCTAAAATCACATGAAGCTCTGGAACGGAAAGGATTAGCAACATTTGCAAATGGGAGATATTACATCACTACGCTCGGAGCTAGGCTTGCAATAGAGGGAGGCGAGATTTCGCACGCCTTGATTGCGCAGGGATTTTCGGAAACGCAACGACAGGCTGCGTTAGACAGAAACTATGGCGGTATTCTAATCGAGGAAGGTGACAGAACTATTGTAAATCGGTCAGTCGTGCGCCGATCAACGATATTAAAAATTGGCGTTCAAACACTTCGCTGACCGAAACGGTTCCATTGCTTGCGCCGGGTGCGGCTTTCGGGCCGAGGCGAAATACGGGCCGGCTGCTCTTGGTTTGATCGAAATTCATCACATCGAACCACTTTATTTAGTCGGACAAAAGCTGCGATCTTCAATTGAGAAAGCGCTCAAGCACGTTGCGCCGCTGTGTCCGAATTGTCACCGGATTGTTCACCGCGATCCATCAAAATGCATGCCAATTTCTGAACTTAAAGACCTTGTAAATCGTGGTAGTCAAGCAACCTCCTAAAAACTAAGTCGCCGCTGAAACAAATCATCTTCGCTTTTGTGTGTACGTATCGCAGTAATACTAGCCGGCTTTTGACAGATCTTCACGCGTGGCGCTTGCTCATAGTCGCCATCTCGCTCCAGCGCTTTGCGGCAAGGCGGAACCCATACAAGCTCCGAACTGCCCAGCCGATCAAACTCCCATATTAACCAAGCGTATCCTGTCGCCGTGGAAGCTTTCTTGTCGATCCTTCCTTTGACCATTGGGACACGTTCGGTGAACTGAGCAAACCTTGACGGGCGATTGGGTATGAATATTCGCTCATACCGTCCGACGCTCTCGATGAATACGGTGCGGGTGAGCATTGCCACGCCGTGTCGCGCAATTTTCATTGAGCGACGGATAAACTCCTCACCGAGTGGAAATGGCGGATTAGTGATCACCCAATCAAACGAACCATCAGGATGTTTCAATTCTATAAAGTCAGCGACTGGGCCAAACCCGTAGTCAAATACGTCCAATGATACGACCTTGTCGAAATACTCTGCGAGCGTCACTGACATGTGCCCACGACCGCAAGCTGGTTCAAGGCATGTCATCGAACGAACTCGGTCCTTAGAAATCACAACATGTTCGATGAGCGCACGTGTTGCCCACGGCGGAGTGGGAAAGTCATCGAGGCTGTTTTTTAGCTCTGTTCTTTGCGCCATTACGGCATGCGATGTGTTTTGCATTTTACACGATATGGTTGCATCAAGCTTCTCAGGCGTTCTACATTTGTTCCGATTTCGCCGACTTTTGACAATGGCCTGATTCCGGGGGCTTCCGATGGCCGCAACGAGCGCCATCCACGGTTTTCTTGATGGTCCACGCGTTGGCGGCGGAATAGCGCGCCGGAGCGAAAAGTGCGGCCCACCATTGGCGCAAGAGCTTCTTCTGGTTCGACGTGAACCATAATACCAACCTACGCATTCTCAGACTCTCTCTACATCGTCATGACCGGGCTCGTCCCGGCCATCCACGTCTTTGATCGAGCGCGATTTTTAAGGCGTGGATGCCCGCGACAAGCGCGGGCATGACGAGTTAGTCAGTCCGCAGGTCGGTATAGCTCCGGTTGCATTGATTACGCCGTTGCGCCTCACCGCCACAACGCGGCGCTGGCGAGCCGCGCGCCTTCGACCAGCGCATCGAGCTTCGCCCACATGATGCTGGGATGCACCCGACGGTGGAACGGCCCCTGGGCGAAGCCGCAGTCGGTGCTGGCCAGCACGTTCTCGCGGCCGACCAGCCGGGCGAGCCGCACGATGCGCTCGGCGACAAGTTCGGGATGCTCGACGACGTTCGTGGCGTGACTGATCACGCCCGGAATAAGGACTTTGCCGGCCGGCAGCTTCGCGGATTCCCACACTCGCCACTCATGCTCATGGCGCGGATTGGCGCCTTCGATGACGAAGGCGCCGACATTCATGCCCAGGACAAGGTCGATGATGTCCTTGAGCGCCACGTCGGTGGTATGCGGGCCCGGCCAGCTTCCCCAACAGACGTGATAGCGGATGCGGTCCGGCGGCAGGCCGGCGATCGCTTCGTTGAGCACCTCGACCTGGAGCGCCAGCCATCGACGGTAGTCGTCAAAACTTCCCGGCGGCACCATGCGGTCGTAGGTGACCGCCGCCCGCGCATCGTCGAGTTGCAGCACGAAGCCCGCCTCGATGATCATGCGATACTCGGTTCGCATCGCCGCACCGATCGCGCGGATCAAATCCTCGTCGCTCTTGTAGTATTCATTCTTGCGATCCGGAATGACGCTCGCCGGCGCGGCGACCGGAAGAAACGCCTCCGCCACATTGACGTCCTTGAGCGCCAGCCTTGAAGTTGGCGATGTCACGCTCGAGCTCGGCCTGCCCGGTATAGCTGATGGGACCGACGCATACCGCCTCGACCGTGGTCGAAACACCCTCGCGGGCATCAAGTTCAGCGTAGAACTCGGCGAATTGCTCGCGGTCGACGCCGCGCGTAAACGGATTGGCGCCGGTCTTGATCGGCCGCCGCTCGAATCCGCTCAGCCGCTCGAGCACATATTGCGACCAACTGATCGACTTGCCGAACTCGCCGTCGCTGACAACGTCGAGGCCGGTCTCGGCCTGCTTGTGCACGACGTCCGCGACCGACTCGCTCAGGCACTTTTCGTACGCCGCCGCGTCGTAAGACTTGCCGGCCTGCTTGGCGCGCAAGAAGTCCTGCAGGGCCGGCGGCCGGATAAGACTGCCGACATGGGTGGTGAGAATACGGTCGCTGCTATGCTTCATTATTTCCTCAGAGGCGGCTGTCGCGCCAGGACGCCCCGCTGCGTTGTTGCTTTCACCACCAATTGGCGCGCTTGCGCAAGCGATAGTGCCACCATAGATGGAACCTCGACGCCTGCCGAAGTCAAATAATGAGCGGTAGGCCTCAGGCCGCGGACTGGGCGGCTGATGTCGGGGCTGCGACCGTGGCGCGGTCGGCGGCGCCGCGCTTGGCGCGGTCAAGGATCAGTTCGATCGACGCGATCTCGACGCGATTGCGGCCATTATCCTTGGCACGGTAGAGCGCATGATCGGCTTGTGCCAAGAGCGCCGAGAGATCGAGCACAGCGTCGTGGCTGATTACGATGCCGATCGAGACCGTGGCGTTCACCGGCTTGCCTTCGACCTCGTCCGTCGCCTTGGCGAAGGATGTGCGGATCTGTTCGGCGACCGCCATCGCCTTGTCTCGCGCCGCGTCATAGAGCAACGCCGCAAATTCTTCGCCGCCGAGGCGGCCGAACAGATCGACGCGGCGCATGCTGGCGTCGCCGATCTGAGCGAAAAGCTGCAAGACCCGATCGCCGACCGCGTGACCGAAGCGGTCGTTGATCGACTTGAAGTTATCGAGGTCAAGCAACATCACCGCGGTCGGCCGCGGATCATGCGCCTGCCGCTTCAGCTGGGCTTCGCCTTCCTGCAGGAAGGCGCGGCGGTTGGCGATGCCGGTCAACGGATCGACCAGCGCGGCGGTCTTGTGACGATGTTCGGTGCGCTCCTTGGCCATCGCCAGCAGGATGAAGGCGATTGCGATCGTGAACAGCAGCGCTTCGAAGCTGAGGACGGTAAGCCAGACGCTTTCGAAGACTTCGTTGCTGGTCGGCGACCACGGCAGCATGGCGCCGAATGGCGTGCGCAGCAGATAGAGCGAACCATGGGCGAACAGCATGAAGATCGCCGGCCAGCGCGACACCAACGGCTCGCTGCGTCCGCGCCAGAATTCGTAAGCGGTAGCCCAGGTGTAAGCCGTGATAATGCCGGAGCTCATCAGGACACGCACGTCCCAGGCGCCGGCCACGGCCGGTATGTGGCACAGGACGAGCCACAGCGCGGCACCGCCGAACAACAGGATCGGCTGCGGTTTGCGATGGTCGAACACGCGCGCGCCGGTCCAAGTCACCGCAAAAGCGGTGAACAGAATCGCATTGGCGAGGTCGATTGAGATCAGGTCGGAGATCGATCCGTACATGCCGAACAGCACCACGGAGGTCGCCCGCAACAGATGCGCAAAACCCCACCACGCCACGGCGGTGATGGCGGTATTCTGGACCCACGCGAACAACAGCAGCAATCCGAGGATCGCTTCCACGTAGATGGTCACAAGGAACAATGTGTTGACGTCGAGGTTCATCGCGCTCAACCCAATTGACCGGATACGGGCATGGTCCGCTGGAAATCCCGCCCGCCTCCGCATAGCTCCGGGGCCGGAAACAATCGGTGAATGCCCAGACCGTCCCGCCGGGCAAGCGGGGCCTATGGTTTCGGCAAGCTTTCGACATTCCGCGGCATTTGACCCAGCCTTGTCTCGTCAAACCGGGTCATTTAGGGTCGATTGATTGGGATTTTGCGATAATGCAGCTGCGTAACGGGATTATTGAGGCCATCGGCAACACGCCTCTCATTAAGCTTGAGCGCGTATCGGCGGCAACCGGCTGCACCATCCTCGGCAAAGCCGAATTCATGAATCCGGGCCAGTCGGTCAAGGACCGGGCCGCCCTGTTCATCATCGAGGATGCGGTCAAAAAGGGCGAACTGCGGCCGGGCGGCGTCATTGTCGAGGGCACCGCCGGCAATACCGGCATCGGCCTTGCCCTGGTCGGCAATGCCATGGGGTTCCGCACTGTGATCGTGATCCCGGAGACCCAGAGCCAGGAGAAGAAGGATACGCTGCGGCTGTGCGGCGCCGAACTGATCGAGGTGCCGGCCGTGCCCTATTCCAACCCGAACAACTACGTCAAAGTCTCCGGCCGCCTTGCGGCGCAATTGGCCGCAAACGAAAAAAAGGGGGCGATCTGGGCAAACCAGTTCGACAACGTCGCCAATCGCCAGGGCCACATCGAAACGACCGGCCCGGAAATCTGGTACCAGACCGACGGCAACGTGGACGGCTTCGTCTGCGCCGTCGGCACCGGCGGGACGCTTGCCGGCGTCGCCATGGCGCTCAAGGCGCGCAGCAACGCGGTGCGCATTGCACTCGCTGACCCGATGGGTGCATCGCTCTACAGTTACTATACGACCGGCGTGCTCAAATCTGAAGGCTCCTCGATCACCGAAGGCATTGGTCAGGGGCGCATCACCAAGAATCTCGAAAATGCGCCGATCGACACCGCCTATCAAATTCCCGATGCGGAGGCGGTACCGATCATTTTCGATCTGCTCGAGCACGAGGGGCTTTGCCTTGGCGGCTCCTCCGGCATCAACATAGCCGGCGCCGTACGGCTCGCCAAAGAACTAGGGCCAGGGCACATGATCGTGACCATTCTTGCCGATTACGGCACGCGCTACCAATCGAAGCTGTTCAATCCAGAGTTCCTGCGCGAGAAGAAGCTTCCGGTTCCAGCCTGGCTCGAGCGCAAGCCGGACATCAAGGTTCCCTACGAATGAACTGGGCAGCCCTGCGGACGTTGTTCATACAATTGAATCGAGAACCAGAATGTTGAGAACCGACAAGGACCCTGCCCCGTCGCCCAAGAGCCGCTGGCTCGTTTCGACCGATTGGCTCGCCGAGCGCTTGCGCGATCCCAACGTCGTGGCGGTCGACGGCTCCTATTTTTTGCCGACGCAGAACCGCGACGCACACGCCGAGTATTGCAGCGGCCATATTCCCGGCGCGGTATTCTTCGACATCGAGGCTGTCAGCGATAGTTCCACCGATTTGCCCCATATGCTGCCGGGCAACACGCTATTCGGCGAGGCCGCCGGAGGATTGGGCATTGCCGAGAGTGACACCGTCGTCGTCTATGACAGTATCGGGCTATTCTCAGCGGCACGGGTGTGGTGGACCTTCCGCGTCTTCGGCGCCAAGTCGGTCTACATCCTCGATGGCGGACTGCCGAAATGGAAGTCCGAAGGCCGTCCGCTTGAAACCGGCGACGCCAAGCGCGCGCCGAAAAAGTTCAATGCGCAGATGAATGTCGGAGCGGTGGCCATGCTCGCGGACGTGCGGATGGCGCTCGCCGATCGCAGCGCGCAGATCGTTGATGCCCGCTCCGCCGAACGGTTTGCCGGCAAGGCGCCGGAGCCGCGGCCTGGGCTGCGTTCAGGCCACATGCCCGATTCATTCAATGTGCCTTTTGAGCGCGTCATCGAGAACGGCACTCTTGCTTCGCGCGAACGTATCGAAGCGGCTTTCACTTCTGCCGGTGTCGATCTCGACAAGCCGATCATCACCAGTTGCGGCTCGGGCGTCACCGCCGCGATCCTGAGCTTCGCTCTCGAATCGATCGGCCGAGAGCCGCTGCGGCTTTACGACGGGTCGTGGTCGGAATGGGGCTCGCGGCCTGACGTTCCGGTCGTCCGCGACTAACCCTGGAGAGGCTGATGGGGCGGATAAATCCCATCGCCCTCGTGACCGGAGGCGCGAGCGGCATAGGCCGCGCCATCGCCCGGCATCTCCTCGCCACCGGCTGGCGCGTTGGCGTCGTCGATCTCCCTGGGAGCGGAATGCATCGCGCTTTCCCGCGGCGGACGCGGAACGCCTTGCTCATCGAAGGCGATGTCCGCGAGGAGGAGACGGCCGGGCGAGCCGTCGCCGCATTGTTGGGCCGCTTCGGGCGTCTCGATGCGCTCGTCTCGAATGCCGGCATCATGATCCGCAAACCGTTGCGCCGGCTGACGCTGGCCGAGTGGAACCGCGTCATCGACACCAACCTGACCGCGACATTCCTGCTGGCGCGCGCGGCCGAAAAGCCGCTGCGCAAAGCGCACGGCGCCATTGTCACCATCGCCTCGACCCGCGCGACGATGTCGGAACCCGACACCGAGTCCTATGCTGCGTCGAAAGGCGGCATCGTCGCGCTCGCTCATGCGCTGGCGATCAGTCTTGGGCCGGATGTGCGGGTGAATTGCGTCAGCCCCGGCTGGATCGAGACCAAGGACTTTTCCGCGTTGCGCCGCAAGGATCACGCCCAGCATCCGGCCGGCCGCGTCGGCAAGCCGCAAGACATCGCCGAAATTGTCGGCTGGCTGCTCGACCGCGAACGCTCCGGCTTCGTCACCGGCGCCAACTTCATTGTCGACGGCGGCATGACCCGCAAGATGATCTACGAGGAATGAATTCGCCTGTTCAATTTGAATTTGCTTCCGGCTGTTGAGTACAGGCACCGGACGCGTCGCGGCGAGCGATTTATTTCAGCGAGCCACTCCGTCTTGTCAGTTGATGTAACATAAAATCCTTCGAGCGCCTGGGCTGTCACGGCTGATCGCCCACTAGATAGTCACGCCACGCGGCGCCGTGTACGTGGCATCGCGGACGTTGCCGGTATTCACCGTCTCCGCCGGCTCGAAGCACAAGATTTGCGCTTCTTCGTCGGCACCGGTTCGATGTTCGGTGCCGCGCGGCACGACCACGCACTCGCCCTGCTCCAGCGTCACGACATGATCCCTGAATTCAACGCGGAAAGTGCCCTCCCACACCAAGAAGAACTCGTCTTCATTGTCGTGATGGTGCCAGGGAAACTCGCCTTTGAACTTCACAATTTTGACCTCTTGGCCGTTTAAGGCGGCAATGGTCTTGGGACGCCAATGATCATCAAATAGAGAGAATTTTTCGTCCAAGCTGATTTTTTTCATAGCGGGTTCCTTACGCGCTCAGTCATTTCTAGTTTAACCTGCAGCCCAGATTGGGCGTAGCGAAATCCGGGAGCGACGGGGCGGATCAAATGCCGATCCCCGATTTCGCTGGCGCGCGATCCGGGCTACAATACGCGAGAGGCCGCATATGATCTTCCGCCAGCTGTTCGACAGCACGTCCGGCACCTACACCTATCTCCTCGCCAGCCGGCCGGGCGGCGAGGCGCTGATCATCGATCCGGTGCTGGAGCGGGTCGACCGCTATCTGCAGCTCGTGCGCGAGCTCGACCTCAAGCTGGTCAAGGCCGTCGACACGCATCTGCACGCCGACCACGTCACCGGCCTCGGCGCGCTGCGCGACCGCACCCATTGCATCACGGTGATGGGCGAGCAGACCCATGCCGACGTCGTCTCCATGCGCGTCGCCGAAGGCGAACGCATCGAGATCGAAGGGCGTGCGGCTCAATGTGCTGTACACGCCCGGCCACACCGACAATTCCTATTCGTTCCTGTTGGCCGACCGCGTGTTCACCGGCGACACGCTGCTGATCCGCGGCACCGGGCGCACCGATTTCCAGAACGGCGATCCGCGCGCGCAATACGAATTCCATCTTCAATAAGCTGTTGAAGCTGCCGGACGAGACGCTGGTCTATCCGGCGCACGACTACAAGGGCGACATGGTCTCGACCATCGGCGAGGAGAAGACAGTTCAATCCGCGGCTCAAGGTCAAATCGGTCGATGAATACGTCGACCTGATGAACAACCTGAACCTCCCCAATCCGAAGATGATGGACGTGGCGGTGCCGGCCAACATGCGGGTCGGCCTGCACCAGGAGGAGATCGCGCGCAAAGGCTGGGCGGTATCGGCCGCCGAAGCTGTCGCTTTACGCGGCCGCCACGACGTCGCCATCGTCGATCTGCGCGAGAAGAGCGAGCGCGACAAGCACGGCGTCATTCCCGGCTCCTTGCATGCGCCCTACCCGTACCTGCAGGAGCATATCAGCGCCGGCGGCATGCTGCATGAATTGGCGGATGCGACCGGCAAGCGGCTCGTTTTCTACTGCGCTTTCGGCGAACGATCGGCGATGGCGGTGCAGGCGGCGCAAGACGCGGGCCTCAAGACCGCCTGCCACATCCAAGGCGGCATCGACGCCTGGAAGAAGGCGAACGGCCCGCTGGGGCGGTAGCGCGCCAAGCGCACGCCGATTGGATTTCCCAGCGTTACTGCCCTCCCATATTGCGAACTAACGATGCGTTTACTGAACGGCTCAATTTACCGAGCGCGTATTGTCTCAATTGATAATCGTATTCAGGCTTTGCTTGTTCAATCGGGATTTAGGGAGGCGGCGCCATGAAGACTATCCCGATTGCACTTGTGGCAGCGATGATCATCGGCGTGACGACATTGGCAATGTCGCGCGCGGCGGATGCGCACCGGCTGAGTTGGCCGGATCACGGCCATTGGGAACACCCGCACTGGGACCACGGCTATTGGGGATACGGCGGCTCGAACCATGGCGGCTGGGGACTCGGCGGACCTGCAGCCGGGGCCTTGGTCGGCGGCTCATTGATTGCAGTGACGCCGTACGGCCCTTACCCGTATGGTCCTTTCCTGCACGGTCTCTATCCCTGAGACTAAACGCGCGAAAGCCGCAGGGGCGTGCCCTGCGGCTTCCGTTTTGGCGCCCGCTGCGGGGAGGCGAATTCAGCGAGCGCCGGCGTCGTCAGCGTGAACTAGAGGTCGGATGCATTGTCGTCCGCGCGGCGGTTCATCATCCCGTGGCCGCCATCGTGACGGTGGAAACCGAACTGGCCCTGACCATCCTGGCTCTCGCCGTTCTGGCCGAACCGGCGCCAGCCGTCATGGCCGTGGCCCTCGCCTTGGCCGCTCTGACCTTGGCGCCAGCCGCCGTTTTGGTCACCGCCGTGCCGGTGATGCGGCCGCAACATGCGTGACAGCATGGTGAAGCGGCTCTTCTGAGCGTCATTGAGACTCATGTACAGCGGTGCACCGGTATCGGCGACCTTCTTGAGAGCAGCACTGAACTTGGTCATCGTATCGGCCCGACGCGACAACCGATCGAACGGCGAGGTCGGGGTCTGTGGCGGCTGGCTGGCCGCCGCCTGACGCGCCTGCATACGCTGGACGCGCAACGCGGCCATATCACGCAGGGACTGCTCGAACGCCGGCCAGTTTTTCGCCTGATCCGAAGTCAGTTCGAGGCCAGCTTTAAGCGCGGCAATACGGGCGTCCGTCAAAGCCGCGATGTCTTCCGGGCTTCGCGGTTGACGGTGTTCGGCGCGAGCGCCGTCGTTGCCGAAACCACGATGTCCGTCGAAACGCTGTTGCGCATACACGAACGAAGAGCCGCCGATGGCAAGCAGCGCCGTCGCGGCGATGAGGGGCTTGATCATTTTTATCCTCCACGGATGTCCAACGTGGCAGGAAGTAAAAGGCCGCCGAGGCCGTTAAACAAGTTAAACTTTTGTCAGGTTGATATTTATATAGATTACATCTTGGTAATCTTCGCAGATGAAAAGTATATCAGAAGTATCAATTTAATATCAGTGCAGTATTTGTTGCAAAAACGATCGCGTCCGCTCGTGCTGCGGATGATCAAAAAAGTTTTTCGGCTCGTTGATCTCGACGATCTGGCCGTCGGCCATGAAGATCACGCGATCGGCGACCTGGCGGGCAAAGCCCATTTCGTGGGACACCACGAGCATGGTGATGCCGTCGGTGGCCAGTTCGACCATCGTGTCGAGCACCTCTTTCACCATCTCCGGATCGAGCGCCGAAGTCGGCTCGTCGAACAGCATGATGTTCGGGTTCATGCACAGTGCGCGCGCGATCGCCACCCGCTGCTGCTGGCCGCCGGACAGGCGCGCCGGATATTTTTGCGCCTGCTCCGGAATTTTGACCCGCGCGAGATAGCTCATGGCAAGTTCCTCGGCATCTCTTCTTCGGCATACGGCGGACCCAGATCGGCGCCAGCGTGCAGTTCTCGAGCACGGTGAGATGCGGAAACAGATTGAATTGCTGAAACACCATGCCGACGTCGCGGCGCACTGCGACGATTTGCTTGGGATCGTCGGTCAGCTCGATGCCGTCGACGACGATGCGGCCGCGCTGCCAATCCTCCAGCCGGTTGATACAGCGCAGCAGCGTCGATTTTCCGCCGCCGGAAGGGCCGCAGATGACGATGCGCTCGCCGCGCGCCACCTTCAGGTTGATGTCGCGCAGCGCATGGAATTCGCCGTACCATTTGTGCAGCGCGACGATTTCGACCGCCACATCCGCTTGCGGTAGCGCCGGCGTCCGATTGATCCGAAAGCATCGCCATCGCAATCCTTCAGCGCCGGCCCGAGCGGGCCAACCGCAGTTCCACGCGACGGGCGTAGCGTGACATGCCGTAGCAGCAAATGAAATAGAACAGCGCGGCAAAGGCGTAGCCGGTGACGCTCGTCGTCGGCGTCGCCCATTTCGGATCGCCGCGCGCCGCCTCGATCGTGCGCAGGAAGTCGAAAATTCCGACGACGAAGACCAGCGTGGTATCCTTGAACAACCCGATGAAAGTGTTGACGATGTTCGGCAGCGTCACGCGCAGCGCCTGCGGCATGATCACGAGCGCCATCATGCGCCAGAACGGCAGACCAAGCGCGCGCGCCGCCTCATATTGGCCGCGCGGCACCGCCGCCAAGCCGCCGCGCACCACCTCCGCCATATAGGCCGAGGCAAACAACGCGACGCCGATATAGGCGCGCACCAGCTTGTCCGGCGCGAAGCGTTCCGGGACGAATAGCGGCAGCATCACGCTCGCCATGAACAGCACGGTGATCAGCGGCACGCCGCGGACGAATTCGATGAAGCCGATCGAGAACATCCGGATGACGGGAAATTCGGAACGGCGGCCCAGCGCCAGCAATATACCGAACGGCAGCGATACCACGATGCCGACCGTCGCCACGAGGATCGTCACGAGTATGCCGCCCCATAGGTCCGTCGAGATGCGCACGGGACCGATCGACGCGAACCCGCGCAGCAAGACGAACGACAGTATCGGCAGCCCGATGAAGAAATAAAGCGCGCCGATATCGCGCCGCGGCGCGTTAAGCCACGCCAGCCATGCGATGCCGAATCCCAGCGCCACGAAGAACAGGTCCACCCGCCAACGCTGGCCGATCGGGTAGAAGCCATAGACGAAATAGGAAACCCACACGCGCACGAACGCCCAACAGGCCCCCGGATGCGGTTGCGCGACCGAGGCAAGGCAGACTTCGCGGTCGGTCCCAGACCACACCGCGTCAATCAGGAAGAACCGCAGCAGCGGCAGCGCCGCCCAAGCGATGAACACGACGCAGACAAGCGTGAGCAAGGTGTTGGTTGGCGTTGAAAACAGATTGGTGCGCAGCCAGCCGATCGTGCCGGCACGCGACGCCGGCGGCGGCAGGCGCTCCTGCGGTGACTGGCGCAGGTAAACGAGCGGCATGTCGGACATCGCGGCCATGCCGTCAGCGCTCGGCGATGGCGTTGGCGTGTGCATAAAGGTTCATGAGCAGCGACGTGAAGAGGCTGATGGAGAGATAGACCGCCATAGTGATGGCGATCACCTCGACGGCTTGGCCGGTAATGTTAAGCACCGAGCCGGCAAAAACCTGGACCAGATCGGGATAACCGATGGCAACGGCCAGCGAGGAGTTTTTGATTAGATTGAGGTATTGGCTGGTCAGGGGCGGAATGATGACCCGCATTGCTTGCGGGATCACCACCAGACGACGCACCGAGCCGGGCCGCAGGCCGAGCGCCTCGGCGGCTTCAATTTGACCGTGCGGCACGGCGAGGATGCCGGCGCGCACCACCTCGGCGATGAAAGCCGCCGTATAGACCGTGAGCGCAAACAGCAGCGCGGCGAATTCCGGCAGGATTTCGACGCCGCCGCCGACGTTGAAGCGGCCCATTTGCGGCAAGCTGAACGTGAGCGGAAACCTCGCCAGCACAAAGGCAACGGCTGGCAAGACGCAGATCAGGCCGACAGTGACCCACAAGACCCGGACTTGCTCACCGGTACGCCTTTGGCGGCGGCGCGCCCACAATCGCAAAATAATCGCAGCGGCAACGCCGGCGATAAGCGCGATGATGACGGCAAGGAAATCCGGCGCGAATTCGGGCCGCGGCAGGAACAGCCCCCGATTGTTGAGAATTCCGCCGCCCGGCAGCGCGATGCTGCCGCGCATTTGCGGCAGCGACTTGAGCACGGCGTTGTACCAGAACAGGATTTGCAGCAGCAGCGGCACGTTGCGGATGAGTTCGACATAGCCGCCCGCCAATCGCGCCACCAGCCAATTGCGCGACAGCCGCGCGATGCCGATGATAAAACCGAGCACGGTTGCGAGCACGATGGCGATGGCGGCGACCAGCAGCGTGTTGATGAGGCCGACCCAGAAAGCGCGGCCGAACGTCGATGTGCTTGCAGAATAAGGGATCAGGGTCTGGCTGATATCGAAACCGGCAGTGTTGTTCCAGAAGCCGAAGCCGGACGCGACATTGGCCCGGGCAAGGTTTTGCGCCGCATTGACGAAAGCGCCATAGGCGAGACCGCCGACGACGGCGATCAGGCCGATTTGAACTGCGATATTGCCGATGCGGCGAGCGTGGCGGGACGGCGGTTGGGCAATGTCAGACACCGGCCGTCCCGTGATGGCAACGACTGTCGAACGACAAGCGACTCAGCGGATCGGCAGACCATATTGCAGGCCGCCCTTGGTCCATAGCGCATTGAGGCCGCGCGCAATCTTTAACGGCGAGCCCTGGCCGACGTTGCGTTCGAAGCTTTCACCATAGTTGCCGATATGCTTGATGATCCGATAAGCCCAATCGTTGGTGAGCCCCATCCCCTCGCCGAATTGGCCCTCAACGCCGAGCAAACGCCGAATTTCCGGATTATCCGATTTCATCTTCTCGTCGAGGTTTGATTTCGACACGCCCAATTCCTCGGCGTCAACCATCGCTTGATGCGTCCACCGCACGATGTCTTCCCAACCGTCATCGCCTTGCCGCACTGCAGGACTGAGCGGCTCCTTGGAAATGATTTCCGGCAGCACGATGTGATCGGTCGGCGTGGTCAGACGCAGCCGCTCGCCATAAAGACCCGAGGAGTCGGTGGTATAGGAATCGCAGCGGCTGGAATTGTAGGCCTTGATTGCCTCGTCGGCGGTCGCAAAGGTCACGGTCTTGAGCGCCATGTGGTTGGAGCGGAAATAGTCGGCAAGATTGAGTTCGGTGGTGGTGCCTTGCTGCACGCACACGGCGGCGTCGTTGAGTTCAAGCGCCGAGTTTACCTTCAGCGCCTTGCGCACCATGAAGCCCTGGCCGTCGTAGTAATTGACGGCCGCAAAATCGATACCGAGCGAGGTGTCGCGCGACAGCGTCCAGGTGGTGTTGCGCGACAGAACGTCGATTTCACCGGTCTGGAGCGCCGTGAGCCGATTTGCGGCGATCAAGGGAACGAACTTGACCTTGGTCGGATCGTCGAAAATCGCCGCCGCGATGGCGCGACAGAAATCGACATCAAACCCCATCCAGTTGCCTTGCGGATCGGGCATGCCGAAGCCGGCGAGCGTGCCGTTGGCTCCGCATATAAGTTCGCCGCGGTCCTTGACCGCCTTGAGCGTCTGCGACCACGCCGCCTGCGTGCCGAAGGCAAGCACCGTTGCAATGGCAAATGCCGTAGCGAAGCGTTTCATGACTTGGCCTTTCAGAGTGGCTTGGTCTTCAGAATGGAATGCGCACCAGAAGCCAGCAATGCGGCACGCCTGAGGCTTGTCCCCGTCGGCGGCCATCTGAGAACGATCGCGTTGCTAGGTCAAGGGGTTGACGAATGCGCCCAATGCCGGGGTAATGGCGCCTGACGGCGGCGAACTTGACCTGCTCACGACGCCGGCGAGACACAGGCATGAATGACAGCAGCAAAGATAACCTAAACCCGCCGCGGCACCCGGATACCCTTATCGTCACGGCCGGCCGCGAACCCGCCGCCCACCACGGCTTTGTCAACCCCCCAGTCTATCACGCCTCCACCGTCCTCTATCCGAACGCTGAGGATTTCCTCGCCCACCGGGCGCGCTACCAATACGGCCGCCGCGGCACGCCAACGACCGAGGCGCTCGAGGCAGCTTTGCAGGCGATCGAGGGGCCGCAATGCGCCGGCGTCGCGCTTGTGCCGTCCGGGCTTGCCGCCATCTCGACGGCGTTGCTGTCGATCGTTCATGCCGGCGACCACTTGCTGGTCACCGACAGCGCCTATGGCCCGACCCGTAATTTCTGTGAGCAGATCCTGACGCGGCTCGGCGTCACGACGACCTATTACGACCCGTTTATTGGAGGCGAGATCGCCGAACTGATTGCGCCGAACACGCGCGCAGTTTTTCTTGAATCGCCGGGCTCGCTGAGCTTCGAGATGCAGGACGTCGCGGCCATCGCCGCAGCCGCGCACGCCAAAAGCGCGCTGGTGCTCATGGACAACACCTGGGCCACCCCGCTCTATTTCCGCGCGCTCGACAACGGTGTCGATCTCTCGATCCAAGCGGGCACCAAATATATCAGCGGCCATTCCGACATGATGCTCGGCGCCATCTCGGCCAACGCCGCGACCGTTGCGAGCCTGCGCAGTACGGTGCGCCTGAGTGGGCTGTGTGTCGGCCCGGACGATGTCTATCTCGGTTTGCGCGGCTTGCGCACGCTCGCAGTGCGGCTCGAGCGCCATCACAAATCCGCTCTTGCGGTGGCGCGTTGGCTAGGGCAACGGCCGGAAGTCCTGCGCCTGCTACATCCGGGCCTGGAAAGTCATCCCGGCCATGCCATCTGGAAACGGGATTTTTCCGGCGCCTCGGGACTGTTCGGCATGGTGCTCAAGCCAGCGCCGCAGAAGGCGGTATTTGCCTTTCTCGACGAGCTCGAGCTGTTCGGCATCGGCGCCTCGTGGGGCGGCTACGAGAGCCTCGCCATTCCGTTCGACTGCACGCCGCTGCGCACCGCAACACGCTGGGAGCCGGGCGGGCCGACGGTGCGCTTTCATATCGGCCTCGAGGCCGTCGAGGATCTCACTGCCGATCTCGAACGCGGCTTCGCGGCACTCGCCGCCGCGGCGCACACATAACAAATCCTCACGCCGCGGAGGGCGTCGGCTTGCGGTCGCGCATAACGAAATAAAGGTTACGCAAATAGACGAACACGCCAAACGCCTGGCCGGCGATAAATACCGGGTCCTTGCGGTAGAGTGCATAGACGAGAAGCAGCAATCCGCCGCCGATCGAAAACATCCAGAAGGCCACCGGAATGACGCTATGGCCGGCACGCTCCGAAGCGATCCATTGCACCAGAAAGCGCATGGTGAACAACGCTTGGGCGGCGAACCCCAACAGCACCCACCAATCGAGCTTGAGGACGAAAACCTCCTGGAAGTAGGCGCCGACGGCGCGCGATAGATCAACGAGCAAGAGTAACCTCCTGAGATTGGGGAACGCGCTTCTTGCGCCGGATCAGCCACCACACCCCGGCAAGGTCGAGAATGCCGACCCAGAGCCGGTCCCACAGTCCGTAGTTCGATGCGCCGTGCCGGCGCGGCCGATCGACAACGTCGACATAGCCAATATCGAAGCCCTCGCGCCGCACCAACGCCGGCAGAAAACGGTGCAGTCCATCGAAATAAGGCAGCGACAGGAATACGTCGCGGCGAAAAGCCTTGAGGCCGCAGCCGGTATCGCGCGTGCCGTCCTTGAGCACGGCGCCACGCACGGCATTGGCGATGCGCGATTGCCATCGTTTGAAACCCGAGGCCTTGCGGCCGATGCGCTGGCCGGCGACGAGGCCGAGGCGGGGCGCACCCTGTTCGAGCGCGGCAACAAGCGCTGGGATGAAGGCAGGATCGTTCTGTCCGTCACCGTCGAGCGTCACGACAACGGGGGCACGCGCCATGGCGACGCCGGTGCGCACCGCCGCTGACTGACCGCAGGATTGCCCGTGGCGGATTTGCCGCAGCCACGGCCGCTGCGCCATCAAGCCTTGTAATTCCTGCTCGGTCGCGTCGCCCGAGCCGTCGTTGACATAGACGATCTCGAAAACGCGATTTTGCAGCGCAGCGGCGATTTCAGTGATGAGCGGCGCAATATTGCCGGCTTCGTTCCTGACCGGCACGACCACGGATACGTCGGGATTGAGATCGCGCCCGTTGCTCTGCAACATGGCGGAAGCTTCTAAAGGGCATCCCGATCGGGTTCAATCGGCCGCCAAGCCGGCCATCTTCCGCGACATGAATTGCTTCTCGTAATGGCCTCATAAATAGCGGTTTTTATCCGCCGGAACGAAGGTCCGGGATAGGCCCGCAAAGCGCTCGCGGAAAAGACCAGCCGCCGGGCGGCAAACCAGCGCCGCCCCAGAAGCGCTCCGACGCAACCGACCAATGCGCCGGCGATGACGTCGCTTGGATGGTGTGCCAGCACGGCGACGCGGCTGAACATGATGACGAATGCGTAGACCCACATACCTCCCCGCGCCCGCGGCCAGATCGCCCCAATCGCAACCGCAGCCGCCGCAGCCGTCGTGGCGTGGCCCGAAGGCATACTGGCGTATTCGGATCGCCAAATGAACGGCATATAGGCAAAAGGATCGTCGTGGCTTCCGACATACGGGCGCGCACGGCCGATCACGCGCTTGACGACGGTCACGAACAATCCCGGCACACCGATCGCCAGGAACAGGAATCCGACCCGCGCCGCGAGCATTGCGAGCACGCCTTGGCTTAGCAGCGGCAGCGCCGGTGAGATAGCGGCTGCGAGCCACACCAAAATCAATCCGAATGGCACCAAGAACCAGCCCGAGAGGCCTAGATCGGTGATGTGCTCAAATGCAGCCCGGAACCATCCCGGCAAATGCCGCGCCCAGTCGGTTGCCCTTGCGTCGATCAAGAACATCGCCGCGACAATGGCCATGGCGACCAGGACGATAGCGACGAAGCCGCCCGGAGGCGGTCGAGGATTTTGCGCCTGCGGCGCACGCGCGATCACGCGGCACCATAGTGCAAGATTCCTCAGCGTATTTCGCAGCAACGCGCGCCCGCACTTGGACGGACGGCCGCCAGACCCGTTGCGCTGCAGCGGTTGCGCGTCATCGAAAGGCGCCCTGCCCCCATTCACGGCGTGCCTGTCGATTTGAAAACGGCAATGGTGATCGGCTGTCCGTTGCTGATGTTGAACGCATCGATGCGCGGTCCCGGGTCGTAGCGCAGCCCAATCGCTTCGGCGCGAAGCGCAAAGGCGCGCTCCTGGCGCGCCTCGATGAAGGCGAACCGGCACCCGCCCTGGCGCAGAAAATCGGCGGCGCCGGCGGCATCGGTAAGACGCGTGGGCGTGCCGGCTAGAAATACCAAGCTCGGTTCCTCATAACCGGCGCTGGCGGCGAGCGGTTGCGCACAACGTGCTTCGCGCAGCACATCGGCCAGCATCACGCTGGGAAATGCCTGCCCGAGCGAGGGCACTACCACCGCGTAAATGCCGAATGCCATCAGCACCGCCGCTGCCGCGGCGCGCACGAAGGCGCGCTCGGCGCCGTCATCTTCATACAATTGCCACGCCAACAAGCCGCAGACGATGGCGGCGGCAAAGAACGGCCAGGCGGGAAACGCGAGATCGCGGGCAATCACGACCGCACCGACGACCGCAGCGATGCTGATGAGAATCGGCGCGATGAACCACCACATGGTGCCGCGCACCAGCCACGGCCGCCGCGACAGCACTTTTGATTCGACCGCTCCGGCAATGAGAATGGCGATCGCCGGGTAGAGCGGCAGCACGTAATGCGGCAATTTGGTCACGACCAACTCGAACACGATCCACGACGGCACCAGCCACGCCAGAAGGAAGCGAGCCGCCGGCTCGCGCCGCACCGCCCATACCGCGGGTGCGGCCAGCCCCGCCAATATCGAAGCGGGAAAGAAGGTGGCAAAGAACAGAAGGAAATAGACGCCCGGCGGCGCGCCATGGGTCTCTCTGGCGCTCGCGACCTTGGCCAGCATGTCGTGCCCCACCGAATTGATCAGGAAGGTGCTGCCAACCTTGAGAAAGATAGCAACGAACCACGGCACCACGATGAGGAGCAGCCAGACGATTCCAGGTCCCGGGCGAAGTGCCGCAAGCCACCGCGCTGAGCGATCGTGGATCGAGAGCGCAACCCCACACAGCCCGGTGAACATCAGGATAAGCGGTCCCTTGACCAGTATGCCGACGGCAAGCGCGGTCCAAAACGCCGCGGCCAGTCCCCAGCCGAGTTGCGGTGTGCGGGCTACGCCCGGCGCAACGGTCTCGCGGGGCGACAAATAGGCTCGCGCCAGAACGCCCATGGCCGCAACCGATGTCAAAAGCAGGACGGCATCGGTTTTGGCGAGGCGCGCTTCGATGCCGAGCAAGGCCGAGCTTGCCATCATTAAGGCTGCCAGCATCGCGCCACGCCGGCTGACGAAGGCCAACGCGCACCAATAGGTCAGCAATACCGCGCCAGCAGCACCGATCAGCGAGGGGACGCGATAGAGCCAGATCGTCGTGCGCGCGCCGGGGATGCCGAGGGCTTCCGCCGTCTTCACGACGGCCGCCTGCAGCCAGTAAATGCCGACCGGCTTGCGGTAGCGCACATCGTCCTGGTAGCGGATATCGACGTAGTCGCCTGTTTCGATCATCTGCTTCGTCGCTTGGGCGAAATACGCCTCGTCGCGGTCGACCGGCGGAATTTGAAAAAAGCCGGGCAGGAACGCTAAGAGCGCTACCAGGATGAGTCCGGCCACGGCCCGCCGGTTCGAGGCCGCAGCGAAGTCGAACAGCGCCGCAAGGCCCTTGACAGGCCAGTAGGATCGGGGCGCTGCGCTGCTGGTCGTGCTCATGCCATTGCCATGCGTAAATGCCGGGCGACAATAGTGAACTCCCCGCCGCCGGGAAAGACACGGGCCGGCAGACTACTGCACGCAGAGGACGCTTTGAATTCATTGAGACCGATATGTCTTTAGGCACGCTGGTAATTGGTGTTAGGGATTGCCACGAGCCGACTACAGCGCAGGGGAACAAGTTGTGAGCACAACGGTCACCAGGCCTCTTACGAATAAGGAACTTGCGACCCGGACATGGAAATATATCGTCCGGCGGGTGGTGTTCCCGCTCGGCGTGCTTGCGCCCTTCGCATACTTCTTCCCGAAGATCGCGTTGTTCTATGCCGTCTGCGGCGCCTATGACGTTAGCCGCAACCAGGGGCTGAACTTTTCGACGCTGCGGCGCTATTTCATCGGCAACGGGTTCCCGACCTGGGTTCTGTCTCCATTCAACACGCTTCTGGATCTGCTGTCGTTGCCCTACGTCAACAAGGGCGTCTATCGCCTGGAGGATCTGCCGTCCGACTATCAAGACGAGGTCAGGCGCCTGATCCAGATTGCGCAGGATGAGAATCTCGTCGCTCAACTCGAGGAACGGGCGAAGGACTTTCCCCGGACGATGGTTTTCTTCCGATGGTACGGCGTCAATGTGGAGACGTTCCTGGATGTTCCGGCGTTCCATCAGCCATGGAAATACATCCAGACCATCGGAGTTTCGGTCTTCAACAAGAAAGTATCAACTTCGAAACACTTTGGATTCATACGGGCGTCGCTTCGAGTTTTGTACAACTTCAACGACATGGCCGATCATTCCGCCTACATCGAGGTCGGCGACACCATCAGCTATTGGCGTGAGAACAAGCTGTTCATCTTCGATGACACGCTTCTGCACAAGTCGACCAACGAAACCGACCAAACGCGCTATTGCCTGTTCGTCGACATGGTTCGTCCAACGCTGCTCCCGGGTGTCATGCGCGCCGTCATCTCGGGCATCCGGCTGCTGACTCAGAGCTTCAAGTTCGTCTATTACAAGAACTGGAAGGTTCTCGACCGATAGTCGAACGCGAAACACTCGGTCCCATCGGCGGCAATGACCTGAGCACGGATGCGAATCCGTGGGAGTCTACCGGGCCGATTGCACGGCAGCCTTCGCCGACGCCGGCTCCTCGACCCGCACGACAATGCTGGCCGTCGCTCCAACAGCGTCCAACACCGTTACCCGTGAGAAACCAGGACCGTCCGGTTTGAAGAACAGGGTTCCTCGTCCCTCGACCGGAACCGGCATGCCGTTGACGAGCACCGTGAGCGGAGCCACGGCGCCGGTAACCTTGAGCGGAACCGGATCCGGCTTGCCGTCCGTACTCGCTAGATCAAGCCGAGCGCCATCCGGCGGAAAGAGAATGTGCAGCGACGACTGGGCGATCCCGCTGGCGAGATGACCCGGCTGAAAGCGCCGCAGCGGCGGCGGCAATTTCGCGCTTGTTGCCATGAGGACGCCCTTGGGCGGGCGCGGGAGTGCAACTGGCGGCGTGCCGATGCGGGCAAAGGCTTCGAACAGGATCGGCGCTGCCGCAACCCGGCCGACAAGCCCCGGCACCGGCGCGCCGTCCGGGCGGCCAACCCAGACGCCGATCGTGCGCTTGCCGTCGAAGCCGATCGACCATGCGTCCCGATAGCCGTAACTCGTGCCGGTCTTGAACGCGATGCGGCCGGGCGCGCCATTCTCCGGCGGGGGCACGCCGAGGAGCACGTTGCTGACATACCACGCTGCAACCGGCTCCATCAGCCGCCGCGCTTCCGGAGCCGGCGCGCCGAAGTGTTCGTTGAGGGGCAGAACCGTGCCCTGGCGCGCGATCCCGGCGTACAGCATCACCAGGTCGGAGAGCCTGATGCCGACGCCGCCCAGGCCGATGGCAAGACCTGGAGCTTCACCTTCGGGTAACACAAGCGACGCGCCGGCTTGCGTCAACCGCGCAGACAGGCGGCTTGCCCCCACTTTGTCGAGTACCGCAACGGCCGGGACGTTGAGTGACTGCTGCAGCGCCTGACGCACCGTGACGGTACCCTGATAGGTGAAGTCGAAGTCTTTTGGCGCGTAACTGCCATAACTTACCGGTCGATCCTCGATCAATGTCTCAGGGTGGATAAAACCGTCCTCGAAGCCCAGTCCGTAGATGAAGGGTTTCAAGGTCGAACCCGGCGAACGCAGCGCCTGCGTCATATCCACTTGCCCGGCCCGGGGCTCATCGAAATAGGCCGGAGAGCCGACCCTCGCTTCGACCGCGCCCGTCGCATTGTCGACCACAAGGATGGCGAGCGAGACATCGGGCCCAAGCATCGCCGCAAGCGTTCGCACCCGCTCCTGGGCCAGATCTTCCAAGCTTCTCTGCAGACTGGCGTCGATAGTAAGCCGGATCTCCGGCGCCTCCGGGGCTTGCGCAACCGCGCGGTCGGCAGTGTGCGGCGCGAGCATCGGCATGGGGTGACGGCCGGATGGCACCGGTTCGGCTTTGGCGAGTGCGATCTCGTCGGCCGGCACGGTGCCGTTTGCCGCGAAGCGATCGAGCACCCGATCCCTCGCGGCGCGGGCAGTCTCGGCCGAATGGTCGGGCCTTCTCAACTCGGGGGATTGCGGCAACGCCACCAGCAATGCCGCCTCGCCGAGCGTGAGGCGTCGCGGTTCCTTGCCGAAATAGGCGAGCGAGGCGGCGCGGATGCCTTCGATATTGCCGCCATAGGGCGCCAAGTCGAGATAGAGCGCCAGCACCTCGTCCTTGGTCAGGACACGCTCGATCTCGACCGCACGCACCATTTGCCGGAGCTTTCCGGGCAGGTCGCGACCGTGGCGCCCTTCGAGCAAGCGCGCCACCTGCATGGTCAGCGTCGAGGCGCCGGACCGAATGTGCCCGCTGGTGGCAAGCTGATACGCCGCGCGCGCAATCGCCAGCGGATCGACGCCGTGATGGGCGCGGAAGCGCTTGTCTTCATAAGCGAACAACACGTCGAAAAAGCGCGGATCGACGTCGGCAATCGTCGCCGGCAATCTCCAGCGGCCTTCGGCGGTAGCGTAGGCGCGCAACAGGCGGCCATCGCGATCGACCACGCGGGTCGAAAACGCGAGGCCACGGCCAAGCGGCGGCGGGCCAAGTGCGGCGATCCACCACGCGGCCGCGGCAAAGGCCGAAATACCAAGAAGGGCGGCGGCGCCAGTGATTGTAAAGATCGCCGTTTTGCGCGTCATGTATCGACGATGCAGGGTCACTTCCCGGCCAAGACTTCGACGTTGCCCGATCCACTGCGTCCGAAGCGCTCCGGACGGTACATGTCCTCGACGCTGGCCTGCGGGCGAACGTATTTGCCGGGCGAGACCGCGCGCACCACGTAGGCGACTGTGAACACCGGCGAGTCGTCGGTCTTGCGTTCGAAGGCGGCGGTGAAGCGGTCATCGCGGAACTCGGTGTTGACCGGGTCCACCGCATCGGTGATCCAGGCCAAGGTGCCGGTATCGCCAGACGAGACCAGGTGTGGATTGTCGATCTCGAATCCCGCCGGCAGATAATCGGCGACGATCACGCGGCCGAATTGCGGCTGGGCTTCGGTGATCTTCAGCACCACCACAAGGCGCGCGTTCTGCTTGACTTGCGCCGCATCGACCGGGTCCCCATCGAGCGTGTAAGTGCCGCTTTCGATCTTGAACCCCTGTTCGGCGGCCGGCTCGGGCGTCAGCGGTGCACCGGTGACGGTGACCACGGCTTTGACCTCGCTGTCGCCGGTATTGGTCACGCGCAACGGCTCTTTGAGATCGCCGGCGCGCAGCGAGCGGTAGAGCGGCTTCTGCAGCGTCTCGCCATTGACGTCGAGCGAGATTTTGCCGGCGTCCTTCGCCATGGCGCTCGCCGCCATCAACAGCCACGCATCCTCTTGGGTGGAGGTCGGCCGCAACGCGGCGCGGGCGGCCTCGACCCGCTGCACGGCGGCTTGCACGGTCGCCGGAGCGGCGTTGCCTTCGGACGCAAGCGTGACGACCGCGGCTGCGTCGCGCAAGGTCGAGCCATAGTCCTCGCGGCCGACCAGGTCCGGCTGCGGTTGCGGCCCAAGCGCGGTAAGGGCTGCCGTATAGATGCGCTCCGCCCGCGCCCGGTCGCCGGCCATGGCGAGAGCGGCCGCCACCTGCGCCTTGGCGATCGGGGTCGTGAGCGCATCGAGCTTGGCGTCGGCGAGGTAGCGGAGGTCGCCGATCGGCGCCATGCCGTTTCGCGCCAGCACATAAAGTGCATAGGCGAGATCGGTCCCACCGTTCTTGCTCGGATCGGTCATGGCGGCGACCGAATTGCGCAACCGGTCGAGTGCGAGCTTAAAGCCGGTATCGGGGACGGTGAATTTGCGCTCGCGCGCCCGGGTCAGGAAATCGGTGACGTAGGAGTTGAGCCATAGGTCATCGCCGCCGACGCCCCACAAACCGAACGAGCCGTTACTGCCCTGGCGCGCCAGCAGCATTTCGATGGTGTCGCGAATGCGCTGATCCATCTGACCGTCAAGCGCAAGATGGGCTTCTGTCGCGAGGTCGCTGACATAGAGCAGCGGCAAGGCGCGGCTGGTGATCTGCTCCGAGCAGCGGTAGGGATAGCGGTCGAGCGCCGCCAACAGGCTCGCGGCGTCGAGCGCGGTCGAGGACCCGACCGAGATCGAAACGCCGCCGGTTCCCGGCACGAGATCGGCAAACATATCGCCGGACAAGGTCAGACTTTCGCCTTTGGCGATCGGCTTTATCGTGCGCCGCGCCAGGATTTGCGCCGGTGGCCGCACCGCAACGGTGAAGCTGCGGTCGAGCGCGAAGCCTCCCGGCCCGCTGACGCTGATCTTGACCGTGCCGTTGCCCGCGGCATTGGCCGTGATCGGGATCGACGCAGCACCGCGCTCCTTGGCGCGCAGCGTCAGCTTCTGCGTCGAGCCGGCGCCGGCAACGACGGTATCGGCGGTCGTGACGGCAATCGCATAGTCGCCGGCAGCGCCTTCGACATTGTCGAGATCGAGATGGATCGTGGAGCGGTCGCCGGGGAGAAGGAAGCGCGGCAGCGTCGCCGTCAGCACGACAGGATCGCGCACCATAACGTCGGCCGTCGCGTGGCCGACCCTGGTCTTGCTCCACGCCACCGCCATGACGCGCACCGTCCCGGCGAAGGCCGGCACATCGAACGATATCTGCGCGGCGCCGTCCGGACCGACGGTGACGAGACCGGAATAGAGCGCCAGCGGCGGTCCGGTTGGCGGACTGCCCTGCAGCTGCGCGCCCTCGTCGCCGCCGCTGCGGATTTGCCCGCGGGTGCCCTGCATCCCGTCGATCAGGTCGCCATAGAGGTCGCGGATCTGCGCCGAGAGCGCCCGCTGGCCAAGATAATAATCGTTGGGCGACGGCGGCTTGTAGTTGGTGAGGTTGAGAATGCCGACATCGACGGCGGCGACTACGATCCGGGCGTCTTCGCCGGCGGCGAGGCCGCCGACCTTGACCGGAATTTGCAAGCTCGAATTCGGCCGCAACAGCGCCGGCGTCTGGATGTCGAACGTCAGCGACTTGGCGGCGCGATCGATCGAGAACCACTGCACGCCGATCGCACGGCCGGGCATGCGCTGCGCCGGCGCATCGAGCGGCCGGCGCAATGTCGCGACGAGATAAGCGCCGGTGCCCCAATCGCGGCCGACCGGCATTTGCAGTTGCGCGACGCCTTCCTTGATGTCCGCGGTCTGGCTCGCCAGCAGCCGGTCGCCGACCACGTTGAGCGTGACGCGTCCCGCGCTGCGGGCAGTGACCGCGACCGTCATAGTATCGCCGGGCTTGTATTCGGCCTTGTCGAGCGCGAGTTCGAGCATGTCCGGCGTGTCGGCGCTGGCGTCGACATACCAGCCGGAATCGAATTCAACCGAGGTCGCGGCGCCGTTGGGGTCGGGCATCGCGACGGCGAGGCGATAACGGCCGAATTTTACCGGCAGCGAGATGCGCGCCGCCTTGTCGATCGTGGTGTCGATCGCTCCGTCGGCGACCCGTGTCGTCGTCTTGACCGGCTCATAGTTCCAGTTGCCGTCGCGCTTGTAGAATTGATAGTGGGTGTCGATGCGCAATAGCTCGTAGTGCAGGCCGCGCTGGGCGACCGCGTTGCCGTCGGGCGCGGCGACGATGACATCGAACGTCGCGTTCGCGCCGTCGGCGAGCGAGCGGCCCGAGAACAGCGGCTTGACGCCGATCATGTTGGCGCCCGCCGTCACCGGCAGGGTGATCTTGCGCTCGACGGCACGGCCGCCGGGCTCGGACATGCGCACGGCAATCTGCGCTTCGAGCGGATGCGTGCTCACCGGCGGCTTGTCGAGGTTGACGGTAAAGCTCGCCTTGCCGACGGCATCGGTCGCCGGCAGGTCATCGAGCGTCTGCTTGCCGGCTTCGAACTCCTCATCGGCGAGGCCAAACTGATATCCGGCAAATCCAGGCCGCTCTTTTGCCTGCGCGATCGTCAGGTCGCCGTCGAGATCGAGTTTCGCGGCCGGCGCCCCATAGAGAAAGCGGCCGGCGACATCGACCTTGGCGGGAGCCTTTTGCGAGATTTGGCCAGTCGGTGACGTCAGATCGAACTCGATGCGATCGGGTACGTAATCCTCGACCAGGAAGGTCGTCTCGCCGACCGGCGGCCGTTTCGGATCGGTGTAGGCACTCGCGTGCCAGGTCCCGGTCGGCGCCGAGGCCGTGATTGGCAGAGTCAGTGCGTGGCCGCCGAGGCCCTGGTCCGGGACAAGTGTGCGCTTGAATTCGACGCCATCGGGGCGGTTCACAACGAAGGTGAGCGGGACACCAAGCGCGGCGGCGCCCTGCGCGTCGCGCAGGAGCCCGGTGAGATAAACCGTCTCGCCCGAACGGTAGACGCCGCGCTCGGCGTAGACAAAGGCATCGAGACCGGTGGGCGCCGGGCGGCCGGCAACGCCGCGGTCGGTGAGATCGAACGCCGACGCCTTGAGGCTTAAGAAGGCAAAGTCACCTTGCGGATCGGTTGCGGCGAGCATGGCCGGGGCGGCGCCGCCCTCCCCGTTCGCCAGGCCGCTCTCGAACTGCGCGTGACCGCTTGCATCGGTCTTGCGCGTCGCCAGCACCTCGTTGCCGCGCGAGACCAGCCTGACCTCAATGCCGGTCTTGGCGTCGGTCGTCGCCAGCGAGTTGACGAAGACGTGGATGCCGTCATTGCCGGAGAACGCCGTGAGGCCCAGATCGGAAACGATGAACCACTGGGTGGCGAGCGGGTCGAAGTCGTTGTCGAGGTCTTTCGTTTCCTTCGCCTGCGCCACCATGACGTAGACGCCGGGTTTGAGATCGCCGACCGCCTGGTCGACCGGAAAGGCTGTCGTGGCCTCGGCATTGAGCGGCTGCGGCGCCACTGCGAGCTCGCCTTTCCACACCTGCATGCCGCGCGATTTGCTGAGCTGCTCGATGTCGGAGCGGGCGAGACCGCCTGGGAATTCGGGTTGCGCGTACCCGGCGCCCGCGATCTCGTCGATCAGGTTACGATCGCTGATGCGGTAGATTTCGATGGCGACGGCTTGCGTGTTGACGCTGATGACCGGTATGCCGCGCTGGCCGACGCGCGGCAACACATAGGCGTTGGTCGAGAAGCGGGCCGACGGACTGCGGTCGCGGACATAGATCGCGAAATCGGCCGGCTTCGATAGCGTCTCATGCACCGTGGACGGCAGGCCGGGCCGCAAGGTGATTTTGTAGGTCTCGCCATGTTTCAAACCCTCGACGCAGAGCTGCTTCTCCGCGGCTGTGATCGCCGGCTTGTCGGTCCCTGCCACCACGACGAACGGCGAAAAATCGGTGCGCAGCGGCAAATCCTCGGAGAATTGGAAACAGGCGCGCGGCGAGGCGGTGTCGGCATCGACCGAGTAGTCGAGCACCCGGAAGCCGTATTGCTCGCGCAGCCGTTCGTATTGCCCGCGGATGTCGGCGACCTCATGCAGTTCGAGCGAAAGCCGCAGCGCATCGAGCGCCGGCCGCCACATCTGCCGTTGGCCCAGCACGGTGCCGAGGAAGGCGAGGCTGTCCGCCTCCTCGGTGCGGTTGGCGGTGCGCTGATAGGCGATGTACGCGGCGGTCGAGGCGCGTTCCAGCAGCATCGCGCGCTCGTTATCGTCCTTCGGACGGATTTGCAGGATCGTCTTGGCAAGCCGCAGCCACGTCGTGGCGTCGTTCGGCGCGGCCGCAACAATCTGTCCGAGCAGCGCCATGCCGGTGCGGAAGTCGTTTTTCGCAAAGGCTGCATCGGCGTCGCGCCGGATTTGCGCCGCTGGTTTGGTCGGCGCTCCCGCGTCAGACTTGATCTGGGCTTCGAGCTGGATCGCGCTATCGGCGAGATCGGGGTTTGCAAATGGCTTGTCCGCGGCATTCGCGGCAGAGGACACAGCGGCACAGGACACAATAATAACCAGCGCAGCCATGAGGCCGGCGCGCAAACTGGCAAACATCGGTGAACTCCTCCCGTGGGTCCGCAGTCTTTGCTGCGCAATGCCGAACCACCGCGGCCAGTTGAAGCAAAGATCGTGTCGAGGTCGTGGCCAAACTGGACTGTTCAAGCTAAACTAATTTTCATGGTCCGGTTGGTTATTCCAGCAGCAACCAAGAGCGCCAGCGCCGCGCCGACGACCACGATGGGTTGTCGGCACGAGCATCGGTCGGCGATCAACGCGCAGTCTTTGTCGCCGGTCCCGTGCAACACGTTCATTGCCGCAACGCGGACGCCCTGTATGACGGTATTATCGGGCGCTTTGGCGACGATTTTCCTATATGATCGTGGTCGCGTGGCCCCGTAGCTCAGGGGATAGAGCAACAGCCTTCTAAGCTGAAGGTCGGAGGTTCGAATCCTCCCGGGGTCGCCATTGTCCAGCTTGTCCAGCCCGGAGACATAGGTAACGGAACGTACCCAACAGCCAAAGTTATGGCGGCGGCCGCCCGTCGCGGCCAGGCTGTTGTGGCAGTTCGATTGTCGTTGCGAATGTTCGGCCAAACCGCTCTACCTTGTCGATGACCTCACCTGGAACCTCGCGCCGGCACGGCCAGCGCTCCGGCTCGATCAAGAAGTCGGCCTCGGCCGGATCGGTGGCGACAATCCAAGGCTGCCTGAATATCGGTCCAACCATAGGCTCGCGCCAGCCAATGCACACCATGACGCGCGGCTCACGGGCCGCAAATCGTGCCGGCGGATCGCGCGCGAGCCGCGCTTCAAGCCTTCGGACCGCTTCCGTCGCGGCTGCGCTCCAATAATCGAGATCGAATCGCCCATAGGCGCCCGGAACGCCCCCGGCAAAACTATTGATCGCGACGTATTCGAGCGGATGCAAGTAAACCAGAGTCGAGACCGTTGTGATCAGGTGCAAGGCTGCAAGGCCGACGGCAAATGCCGGCATGCGGAGCAGCATTGGAGCTACCTTAAGCAGCGCCCAGGCTGCGACGAGCGCAAGCATCGGCAGCACGAATAGAAGGTGACGAAGCGCGTCGAAGATCACCGAGCCTCTTGCGACGACAAAGATAGGCGGGGCGAGCGCGGCAATCGTAATAATCAGCAATCCGCGCGATTGCGCCAGCTCTGATCCTGACACTAAAAGACCGCCAACACCGTTTTGCTTTATGTATGTTCCGCAGTTGCGCAGAAAACAGCCGAGAGCAACCATGCCGAATAGACCGGCAACGACGAGGAGTGCTACAAAACCTTCCGGCAAACGCGCCAACAACTGACCTGGAATGTAATGCCATGGCAGTGCGGCTGAGGAAACCGTTCGGCCCCAAGCTTGAAAGTCGAACTGGACATAGGATCTGATGAAATAATGATACGCAACCAGGAATCTGCCAATGGGGTTAGGAGCCTGCAGCCATGGCCACAGTACCATCGCGGCGAACCATCCTATCGCGACGGCCGAGAGCGTTCGAATTGCAATCGTCAACAGGATTCTAACTCGGCGATCCTTGGCCGCAGCAATCACGTCGAGCGCGCATAGCGCCATAGCGCCGACGAGATAAACCTGAGAAAGCAAGCCGCCGAAGCGAGTGGCGATGGCGAGGCCGGTTAAAAGACCTGCAGTAATGCTCGCCGTCCAGGTTGGGATTGGGGTTGCCGACATCACAACAATAGCGAGGGTTGCCCAGGTCATGGCGGCCAGAAACGGAATGTCGTTCGGCGTGAAGAACAAATGGCCATAGAGGTTGCCGGTGGTCAGGCAGAGGACGACCGCGGCAAGTCCAGCCCACGGTCCGATCACAATCCGCCCGATCGGAAGCAGCGTAGCGATTCCCGAAAGTCCAATAATGAATGTCAACGCGTGGCGTACCGTGAATGGACCTGCAAGGTGCAACGATTGGACAGCAGCAACTAAAATTTGAAACCAAGGTCCGTACAGGTAGACATCATAGTATTCGAACAGCGAGCGGTCCGTGAAGCCGCTTGCGTACCAGGCGAGGGCCATCGGTCCGGATGGATCGAAGATGAATTCATCGGTCGTGATTCCATAATCGGGTGCGGTTGCGAGACCGATAATCAGGACTGCAATGAGCAGCACACCGCCCGCCAGGAACTCAGAATCCTTATAAACCCGCGGCGCGATACCAATTCTCGCAGCAAATTTCCTCGCAAAATTTTTCATCGTCGAACAAGCAGCCTTTGTAGGAGAGGCTCGGGCGAACTTACCTGGACGTCTGGCCGATGAGCCATCGCTGCATGGCGGTGCAGCTCAAGAAAAGGCCGAGCCTCAATCTTGCAGAACCACTGTCCGGTTTAGCCGATCCAATACCACTGAGCGAACAGCGCTGTGTAAAGGCCGAGCATGGCGGCGAAAACGCCAAGGATCGGGACATACAGCCACACGGTCCGCCGGCACAGCACCCCGAGTATGATGAAGGCCGGAAACGCCAGCAGGCCGAACCGTGCCATTGAGCTCAGCCCAGAAGGCCCGCCGCTCAAGCTCAGATAAGGCAGCATCAGGATGCCCAGCATGAACAGAGACTGCGATGACGAAAGCCGTCTCCAGGCCAGCGCGCTCAGAACCAAAAACAGGATGAAAAACCATTGGTCCAATCCCGGCGGCGTAAAGTCTGTGAATCGCAGATGCCAGAACGGCTGCAGGATCAAGCCAGAGACCAGCCTACTGCCTAGCGAAGTGCTGCCGTGCCAAGCTGCCTGGCCATCAGCGAACGCGAGCGGGTGGCCGAACGCCGCTCCGAGGTAGATCATGTAGCTCCAGAGGCCGGAGGTCGCAATCACGACGCAGGAAATGGCGTGCAGGACAAGTTTTCGGCGGTCGGTCCCGAACTTGAGCCAAATCTCCCACAGCAGTACCGGCAACAGGACGATACCCGCAGAACGTGTCGCGACCGCAAGCCCGGCAAACGCCGATGCGAAAACATAACGTCGGGTTTTGAGCGCCGTGAAACAGCACAGAATTAACAGCAGCGCGAGCGATTTGGTGTAACCTGCCGACAGGAACAACGACCCCGGAAAAAAGCTCAGGAACGCGACCGACAGTAATGCGATCTTGTCACCAAAATCCTGCCGTGCCAACTTACAGAGCAACAGGACCGCAAGAATAGCCGCGAGGTTGGCCACTATCAGAAGCGCGTGGGCAACGCTAATTCCGGCAATCGACGCTACCAACTGGGCGATCAGCGGATAAAGCGGGTAGAACACTACCGGCTGCCTATCGTTGGGGTCGCCATTGTAGTGATAACCATGCGCCGCTATGTCGGTATACCATTCCGAATCCCAGCGCAGAAGGTTGTCGTACCATTGCGCGCCGGACTCCCACATGTCGCCTTTCCAGAGCGGAAAATCGATGGCGGGACAATTGAGCGCCAAAATCACAAGCAGGCGGGACGAGAAATAGATGGCGGCGGCGAAAGCGTACAGTCTAGCGGCTTCGATCGGTGTTAGAAATAAGACTATCTTGATGCCAAACTGAAGGACGTGCTTACCCTTTGCGACTAACATTACCGCCATGGATCGCGATTTCCTTCGTAGGGGTCGTTGGTCATGCGCTCCGAAAACTGGAATGTGACTGGATGTGAAAGTGCGCTCTTAAAGAGGCGTGATAGCGCCCCGAAAGAGGTCGATGGTGAAGAACCACTCCAGAATACAAGATTTACAATGAGCAAGCGACCGCCCGGCTTAAGGACACGCTGAGCTTCGTTGAGCGCCGTCTCGTGAACGAAAGCGGCTGCACTAGTCACAACCGAAACAGCCGCGCTATGGTGCGCATGATATTCTTTCTGATTATCGGCGTGCTGGTCGAATGGGTTCGGTACCGTTTGCGAAGATGTCCTGTCAATTCGCGGCTTCAGGTAGTACAAGCTACCTCAGTGACCATGCTTTACTCTGACCTTCTCCCGGGGATCGCCAATAATGTCGTGGACTATCGTAAACTCCCGATGACGAGGCGAAGGCGATGAAAGCGGTGTTCATTGAACGATTTGGCGGCCCGGAAGTCCTGCAGTACGGCGATATGCCGGATCCGGTGGCGGCGCCCGGCGAGGTGGTCGTCGACGTCCACGCGGCATCCGTCAATGCCGCCGATTGGAAATTTCGCTCCGGCGACTATGCACGGCACGCCCAATCGAAGTTTCCATTGATTCCGGGACGGGATTTTTCGGGTGTAGTCAGCGCAGTTGGCGGCGGCAGCGCCGATCTTGAGGTGGGCGATGCAGTCTTTGGCGTTATCGCGGCGGGCAAGGAGGGGACGTATGCGGAAAAAATAGCGATCAACGCCGCGATCGTCGCCAAGAAGCCGGAGGCGCTCTCGCATGTTGACGCCGCCGCCTTGGCGCTCACCGGTCTCACGGCGATCGATGCCGTAGAGAACACGCTCAAGCTCAAACGCGGCGAAACCATCCTGATCCAGGGCGGCGCCGGCGGCGTCGCCGGTTTCGCCATCCAGTTCGCCAAGTATCTCGGCGCCCGGGCAATCACGACGACGAGCGCGGCCAATCGCGACTATGTCCGCGGCCTCGGCGCCGACGAGATCATCGACTACAACGCGCACGACTTCACGCAGGTTGTCAAAGGCTGCGACGCGGTCTTCGACACGGTCGGCGGCGAGGTGGCGCAGAAAGCCTTCGCGGTGCTCAAGCCCGGCGGACGCGCCGCCTTCATTGCGTCCGGCGCCGAGGCGCCAAAGCCTGATCGCAGCGATATGACGGCGCTCCGCCCTCCGGTGCCACGCTCCCGCCAGGCCATGGAGCGCATTGCGCAGCTGTTTTTGGCCGGCGCCATACGTCCCCCCGCTGTCAAGCTCTATGCTTTATCCGAAGCTGCCGACGCCCATCGGCTGAGCCAGTCGCGCCATTTCAGGGGCAAGCTCGTCTTGCAGGTGCGGTGAGAATGCGTGCGCCGGCCTGGTCCGGTCGTTAGAGATTCCGGCTCAGAAATAGTCCGGCTCAGACCCCAGGACTCAGCCGACACTGGGGATTTGCCCCTCCCCTGCTGCTTTTTGCAGCAGCGGACGGCGAGCAGCCACTAGCCGGCTTCCCGCAATAAGAGTATGTTTTTTCCAGACCCCAGAAAAACTCATAAGAACAACGGCGGGTCACCAGGGAGAGCACGATGACCGATACCCCAACGACACGTTCGCGTTTTACGCGCCGCAACCTCCTCAAGAGCGCGGCACTTGGCTCGGCCGCCGCCTTTGCGGCGCCTTATGTCAAAGACAGCTACGCCGCAGGCACATTGACGCTGGGCTGCTGGGACCACTGGGTCCCCGGGGCCAACAACACCCTCACCAAGCTCTGCAACGAGTGGGGCACCAAGAACAACGTCGAGGTGAAGATCGACTACATCACCTCGCAGGGCGAGAAGGACAAGCTGACCGCCGCCGCCGAAGCGCAAGCCGGCACCGGCCACGACATCATGTCTCACCGCGACTGGAACATCCGCATTCACCAGAACGTGCTTGAGCCGCTCGACGACGTTGTTGACTCGCTCATCAAGCAATACGGTCCGATCAGCCCGGTCGCTGAATATCTAGCCAAGATCAAGGGGACGTGGCGTGGTGTCCCGACCACGGTGGGCAGCCAGGTCAAGCCGTGCCAGTCACGCTTCGATCTCTATGAAAAATATTGCGGCCTCGATCTGCGCGCGATGTTTCCCGCCGACGAAACGAAATACGACAAGGCGAAGATCGATACCTGGACTTGGGATTTGTACCTCGATACGGCGCAGAAGCTTTACAAGGCCGGCTTCCCGGTCGGACTGACGATGAGTCAGTCGAGCGACGCCGTCGATTGGGTCGGCGCGTTGTTCAACTCATACGGCGTCGTCATGGTCGACGCCAAAGACAACATCAAGATCAACTCCGACGAAACCCGCCAGGCACTCGAATATTTAAGGAAGCTCATGGCGGTGAATCCGGGCGAGGTTTACGCCTGGGATGACGCCGGCAACAATCGCTGGATCATCTCCGGCAAGGGCTCGGCCATTATGAACCCGCCGAGCTCGTGGGCCGTGGCCAAACGCGACAATCCGACCGTCGCCGAACACACTTGGATTCACGGCATGCCGCGCGGCCCGAAAGGCCGTTTCGTCGGACAGCTTCCGCAGTTTTACGGCTTGTGGAGCTTCTCAAAGAACAAGGCGGCGGGAAAAGACCTCCTGCTTTATATCTCGCAGAAGGCCGCGGTCGCTCAACTGGTGCAGGCCTCCGTCGGCTACGATCTGCCGTCATTCCGCAGCATGTACGACCTCGACACCTGGAAGACGGTAGAGCCCCCGGTCGGCGTCGTTTACAGCTACCCGCCGCGCGGCGACGAGGAGACTTCGATCGCCGGCGCACCGGCGCGTTCCGAGGTCGGCGCCCAGATCTACAACCAGGCGATCAATACCGTGATGGTTTCCAAGTTCACGCAGGGCAACGAAAAGCTCGATGACGTGATCAAATGGGCCGAGAACGAGCTCGAAGGGACTTTGCGCGTTTGAGCATGCCTCGGGACCTTTAGCCATTCGCATGCCGGCCCGGTTGGCCGGCATGCGTGACGATGACATTGCAACGAGAGGCTGACCATAAAGGGTCAGCGGCATGGGCATGGCTGACACCGTCCAGACATGGGGTCCTGCGGCTGCGCCGCTGCAAGGCGTGAGACGGCCATCGTCAGCGCACCATGGCTTGCGGCTGTTCATGCGCCGCCGCTCGATGATTGCCTTTCTGATGTGCCTTCCTCTGATCGTCATCGTCGCCAGTCTTATCATCTACCCGGCGTTCTATTCGATCTATCTGTCGATGCTGAACAAGGCGCAAACGCGTTTTATCGGGTTTGGCAATTTCAGCTTCCTGCTGTCGCGCGACGTATTCTGGATGGTGGTGCAGCAGACCGCGATTTTCGCGATATCCGCGGTGTTCTTCAAAGCGCTGATCGGATTGATCACGGCGCACCTGATCAACAACCTGCCCGTCAAAGGTCAGCGCAAGTGGCGCGGCATGCTGCTCGTGCCTTGGGTCATTCCGCTGGCGCTCTCGTCGTTGGGCTGGTGGTGGCTGTTCGATCCAACACACTCCGCCCTCAATTATGTCGTTTCGAGCCTCGGCTACGAGGAAATTCCTTGGTTGAGCAGCCCTTATTGGGCGCGCTTCTCGGTCATTCTCGTCAATGTCTGGTATGGCGCACCGTTCTTCCTGATCATGTATCTCGCGGCGCTCAAATCAGTGCCGGAGCAACTTTATGAGGCGGCCTCGATCGACGGCGCCAATGCCTGGCAGAAGTTCCGCCACATCACACTGCCGATGATGCGCAACATCATCGCCATCACCGTGCTGTTCTCTCTGATCGTCACCTTTGCCAATTTCGATATCGTGCAGATCATGACCGGGGGCGGCCCGCGCAACATGACGCATGTGTTCGCGACCTACGCTTTCATGCTCGGCATCCGCTCCGGCGACCTGCCGCTCGGCGCCGCCACGTCGCTGTTCATGTTCCCGATCCTCGGCATCGCGGCGATCCTGATCCTGCGCGGCGTGCGCAAACGCGGCAGGGAGATCGGATGACCTCAGCGACCCTTACCGCCGGCGCCGGCCGAGGCCGCAGCATTCGCGGCAGCCTCAGCCGCAATCGGCGCTGGGCGCTGATCACATCCTATGTGTTCCTCGTCATCTTCGCGATCTTTTTTCTGATCCCGCCCTATTACATGGTCGTCACCGCGCTCAAGAGCGACGCCGAGGTCGCGCGCATGGCGACCAATCCGTGGATCGTCGCCGATGGCTTCACCCTCGAACAATTCAAGATCCTGCTGACGCAGACCGACTTCCTGATCTTCTTCAAGAACACGGTGATCGTCACGGTGTGCGTGGTCGCGATCACCATGGTGGTCAGCGTGCTCGCCGCTTTCTCGCTCGGCCGGATGAAATTCTGGGGATCGAGCATCTTGGCGACGGGAATATTCCTGACCTATCTCGTCCCCGATACGCTGCTGTTCATCCCGCTGTTTCAGATCGTCAAGGCGGTCGGTCTGCTCAACTCCTATTGGGGCATGGTGCTGGTTTATCCGACTTTGACCGTGCCGTTCTGCACCTGGATCATGATCGGCTATTTTCAGTCGATCCCGAAGGAGCTTGACGAAGCAGCGCTGATCGACGGCGCCGGCCATATGCAGATGCTCACCAAGATATTCATTCCGGTGGCGCTGCCCGGCATCATCGCCGCCATGATTTTTGCCTTCACCGTGTCGTGGGCGGCGTTCGTCTATCCGATGGCTTTTCTTTACTCGGCGGACCAGCAGGTCCTCACCGTCGGCACCGTGACGAGCCTCATCCGTGCCGACGTCTACAAGTGGGGCATGCTGATGGCCGGCGCGCTGGTCGCCGCTGCGCCGCCGCTGGTGATCTACGCGTTCCTGATGGACTACTACATCGCCGGCCTGACCGCGGGCGCCACGAAGGGCTGACGAAAGGACTGACGATCATGGCGGAAGTCGCGTTGCGTAACGTGATCAAGCGTTTCGACGATGTCGAAGCCGTGCGCAGCATCAGCCTCGATATCCCCGACAACGAATTCGTCGTGCTGGTCGGTCCTTCGGGCTGCGGCAAGAGTACGACGCTGCGCATGATCGCGGGTCTCGAAGAGGTCACCTCGGGTGACATCTATATCGGCGGCGACGTCGTCAACGACCTGCCGCCGAAGGACCGCGACATCGCCATGGTGTTTCAAAACTACGCGCTCTACCCGCACATGTCGGCCGCGGAAAACATGTCGTTCGGGCTGCGGCTGCGCAAATTCCCGAAAGAAGAGATTCGCAAGCGTGTCGATCACGCCGCGCGCATTCTCGACATCACCGAGCTTTTGGACCGCAAGCCGAAGGCGCTGTCGGGCGGCCAGCGCCAGCGTGTGGCCATGGGGCGCGCCATCGTGCGCAACCCGAAAGTATTCCTGTTCGATGAGCCGCTGTCGAACCTTGACGCCAAATTGCGCGTGCAGATGCGCACCGAGATCAAGCGCGTGCATCAGATGGTCAAGACTACGACGGTCTATGTCACGCACGACCAGGTCGAGGCGATGACTTTGGCCGACCGCGTCGTCGTCATGAACAATGGCTTGATCGAACAGATTGCGACGCCGCAGGACCTCTATCATCATCCCAAGACGCATTTTGTCGCCGGCTTCATCGGTTCGCCGGCAATGAATTTCATGCGCTGTCGCCTGGAGCAGAACGGCGTCGGGCTGCGGGTGCGGGTTTCCGACAAGATCAACCTCCCGGTGCCGGCATCGCGGTCAGGACATTACCAGTCCCTGGCCGGCAAGGAGCTGGTTTTCGGGCTGCGGCCCGAGCACATCACCGAACCGCGGCGCAGCGACGGCGATCCGCAGTACGAATTCGCGGCGACGCTCGACGTCGTCGAACCTATGGGAATGGAGACGATGGTGTATTTCACCGTCGATGGCCAGGAAGTCTGCGGCCGGGTGGAGCCCGGCAGCGCCGCCGGTCCGGGTGAATCGATGCGGCTCTATGCCAACATGGACCGCATGCACCTGATCGATCCGACGACCGGTGCGGTGCTTTAAGTTTTCCCAGAAGTCCGAAAAATAATTTCGCCGGGGCGTTGCTGCCCCGGCGATGATGATGCCTCGCCCGCGGGGCGCGTCAGGCGTCGTATTCGGCGGAAATATCCTTGCCGGTATAGTCGGGCATCATCGCCGCCGACACCAGGCTGATGAGGGCGCAGACGGCGATGTAGATCGCGATCGCGTAGCCCGACTGATAGCTCGCGAACAACGCCGTCGCGATGATCGGCGAGGGTCCGCCGGCGATCAGGGACGCCAGCTGATAGCCGAGCGAAGCTCCGCTGTAGCGCAAACGCGGCGTAAATGACTCCGCGATGAGCGCCGCCTGCGGTCCGTATTGCATATCGTGCGGAATGAGCGAGAGCACGATGGCAATGAAAATCACCCACGGCATTCCGGTACCGAGCATCCCAAAATACGCAAACCCGAACAGGCCGATGGTGACCACGCCGATCAGATACATGTTCTTGCGGCCGATCCGATCCGAGATGTGACCGGACAGCGGAATGGTGATGAATGAGACGCATGCCGCCACCATGACCGCGCCAAGAATGAAATCGCGCGACATCTTCAACGTGCCGACGGTGTAGGAGAAGACGAAGGCGGTGAAGATGTAGAATGGCGCCTGCTCGGACATGCGCAGCAAAGCCGACAGGATAATCTCCTTCGGCTGCTTTTTGATCACCTCCAGAATCGGCGCGCTCTCGATCTTGTTGGTGTTCAGCAGTTGCTGGAACACCGGCGTCTCCAGAATGCCGAGGCGAATCCATAAGCCAATTCCGACGAGGACGATGGAAAGTGCGAATGGAATGCGCCAACCCCACACCGCGAATTGATCACCCGACCAGGCGCTGAACACGGCGATCGACAGTGTCGATAACAGCAAGCCGCAAGGCACGCCGAATTGCGGCCAGGATGCCACGAGGCCGCGCTGGCCATGGGTGCGAGACCATTCCATCGACATGAGCACGGAGCCACCCCACTCGCCGCCGACGCCAATACCTTGAAGCGCCCGCAGGATCGTCAGCAGCACAGCACCCCAGATGCCGATCGAAGCATAACTCGGCACGAAGGCGATGAAGAACGTTGCAAGCCCCATGAACATGAGCGTGGCGATGAGTGTCGCCTTGCGGCCGATGCGATCGCCGTAATGGCCGAAGATCGCGGCGCCGATCGGCCGGGCGGCGAAGCCGATGAAATAGGTGCCAAAGGCCAGCAGCGTCCCCGTGAGCCTATCCTGATTGGGGAAAAACAGCTTGCCAAAGACGAGGCCGGCCGCGGTGCCGTAGAGGAAAAAGTCGTACCACTCGATGGCCGTGCCGATCGTCGACGCGATGACGGCTTTGCGCAAGTGCGCGCTGTGCTCAGCTTCGGGCAGTCCCCCGATCGTCGTCGCCATAGCCATTTGGCATTCCTCCCCATTTCCTCACTGATGAGGAGCGGGCTTTTCTCCGGCCCATCTCCCAAATCAGGATATACACAGAGGGTTGCGGATGGCTATAGACGAACCGGTCGCGTATCTAAAACTCACGGCGCATTTGATGCAGTGCAGCAAGGCTGCCGGCGCGGCGTCGCGCTTAGAATAACGGCCCCGCTGTGCCGCAGCACCAGCCGTTATTGGCTCGGTTTGCTCGACGCCATTACCGTCACCGGCGTGTCGCGGTAGTCGGCCGCGAATATCCGCTTGAGATTGTCGACTTTCGGCAGATCGTTGTAGACGATGTATGGATAGCTCGGGTGCAGCACGGCAAAGTCTTGATGATAGTCCTCGGCCGGATAGAACCCTGCCAGCGGCTCGAGCTTGGTGACGATTGGCCGATTGAAGACGTGCGCCTTATCGAGCTGAGCGATATAGGCCTCAGCGATGCGCTTCTGCTCGTCGTTGGTATAGAAGATCTCCGAGCGATATTGGGTGCCGGTGTCAGGCCCCTGCCGATTGAGCTCGGTCGGGTTGTGCACCACCGAAAAGTAGATTTGCAAAATCTTGCCGTACGAGATCTGCCGCGAATCGAAGGTCACTTGCACCGATTCGGCGTGGCCGGTGCGGCCGCTGCCGACCATCTCGTAGTGGGCGGTATCCTTTTGGCCGCCGGCATAACCGGAGACCGCATTGGCGACGCCCTTGGTGTGCTGATACACCGCTTGCACGCCCCAGAAGCAGCCACCGGCCAAAACCACCGTCTGCATGCCGTTTCCGGCTGATTGAGCCTCATCGAGCGTCGCCGGCGGAATAACCACGGCCGGCTCTTCGGCGCGCGCGAGGTTCGCGGCAAAGCCGAGGAACGGTATCAAGACCAACGCTCGAACCCATTTGCTGCCAGCCATGTGTCTCCTCCACGCGCATTCCGCGGCGTACGGCGCGGCATCTCCAGGTCGGGTTCTAGGGCAATCGGCGGATGCCGCGCCAATCACAATTGTCGCCAAGGCACGGCCCGGCGAAGTCACGACATCGTGTATTGGCCGAGCCACGGTCCTCAGAACCGAACCGCGCCGAAGTCTACTCGATGGTCTGATAGCCGCGAATGACCCGCTCGGAGCCGTATCCCCAGTAGTTGCGCAGCGTCTCCGGCCCCCACACTTTCGGCCGCTGCGGCCGATCCTGGTGCCACGGACGCGGATCGAAATAGCCGAGCGCCTCGTCCTTGATCAAATCCATCTCGCAAAAGAACTCGACGCGCACCTTGTCGGCATTGCGGTGGTAGATCGCGATGTTGTGCCCGATGATGTGCCGGCCCGGACCCCAGACCAGATGAATATCGTGCTTGGCGAGCGTCTCGGCGGCGCGCTGTATTTCCGCCCAGTCCTTGACTTCGAAAGCGATGTGATGGAGCTGCGGTTCGGCGTCGTAGACGAAATTGACCGTGTGGTGGTCGGTATTGCAGCGCAGGAACGCAAAGTCGTCGGCGCGCCAATCCGAGACGCGGAAGCCGAGCACGTCGCAGTAGAACTTCACGGTCTTCTGCACGTCGTCGACGCGATAAGCCACGTGGCCGAGCTTCAGCGGCATGATGCCGGCGGTCCGCCCGTCATCCTTGGCGAAGACATAATCGGAAAAAATCTCGACCTGCGTACCCTTGGGATCGGTAAAGACGACTGCATCGGCGACGCCCGGTGAAATGCCGCTGCGCCGCTCGGCCTTCACGCCGTCTTTGGCAAGAGCGCGCACGATGTCGCCGAGGTCGGTAGCCGGCGCGACCTGGAAGGCGAGCCGCGTCAGCTCGTTGCCCTTACCGGGCTCCAGCGCGATGGCCTCGAGACCGAGCCTGCAGGCGAAATAAGCGCGGTCCTTGCTGCGCTCGATCAGAGCCAGACCGATGACTTCGGTGTAGTAGGCGATCTGTTGCTCGAAGTCCGGCGTCGTCAGCGTGGCGTGGCCCAGGCGTCTGATCTGGATCATGAGCGAATGATCTCGGTCTAAACCGAGAACCGAGCTACTGCGACCGTACTGCGCCGAGCAGCGGGATGTCGCCTGGCGGCTTCGGCTCCGGCAGCGACAGCAGATAGGCATAGATGTCGCCGAGTTCGTCGTCGGATAACACCGCGGGCCGGTATGGCGGCATCGGGCCGTTCGTCGTGCGCACGAAGGAGATGAACGCATCGAGCGGCAAAGGCGTCCGCGCGATCACCTTGCCGCCGCTGGTCGCGATCGAGCCCTCGGCGGCGAAGTCATGGCATTGCCAGCAGCCGTGCTGAATGAAAGCCGCCTTGCCCTTTTGCGCGTCGGCGGCAAAAGCGCCGCCCTGGCCGATGACGCTGGCGGCGCATGCCGCCAGCGCGATGACAATGGAAGACGACCAACGAACGCGAACAAAGTCCATCGACATTCTCCTCAGCGCGGCTGCGTCATGACGTTGACCAGCGCTGGCTGGCCGGATTTGACCGTCGCGACCGCCTCTTTGAGCGCGGGACCGAGGTCGGCTGGATCAGCGATCGGGCCCTGCGCCCACCATCCCATCAACTCCGCGAGCTTGTGATATTGGATGTCGGGATTCATGATGCTGGTGCCGATCGGGGCAAGATCGTTGCCGATATTGGCAACGCGGTTGCGGAAATTGGACATCCGCTGCACGTGCATGGACTCCTGATGATAGCCACGGTTGTTGTGTACCACCATCAACTGCGGAATGTTGTGCCGCGCCGCCGTCCACAGCGCGCCCGACGTGTACATCAGATCGCCATCGCCCTGGATCGACATCGAGAAGCGGCCGAGGTCGCGGTTGCCGAGCGCGGCTCCGACGGCTGCCGGCGGGCCATAGCCGAGACCGTAACCGCCCGAGGAGCCGAGCCAACGATGGTGCTTCTCCATCGGCCACAGGCGATTAGGCCAGTCGCTGATGAGGCCTGATGACGTCAGGGACCAGTCCGTGTCTTTGATCTGGACATAGATTTCCGTGACCAGCCGCGCGGTGCTGATCGGGCTCGCATCCCAGGCGATGGCGGCGGCCTGCTTGGTCGCGTCGAGAGCGTTGGCGTGGGCTTGGCGGATGCCGTCGCCGCGCTTCGCCAGTGCGTCCTTGCGATCATTGGGGATCGCCGACTTCAGCGCTTCAATCAGCGACGGCAATGTCGCCTCGGCATCGCCCGGCATTTGCACGTCGATGCTCTGGAAGCGCTGGAAGTCCTGATAGTTCGACTTGGTGAGCAGATCGACCGAGCTGATACTGATGAGCTTGGTGCCCGGCTTAATCTTGGTGAAGTTGCGCCCGAAGCCATCGTCACCGTTGTCGACGAAGCCGTTCACCGTGTTCCAGTAGTCCGACAACTCCATGCCGATGACGACGTCGGCTTGGGCGACCACGCTGGCCGGCCGGCTGAGATAATGCGTGTTGGGGAAGTTCACCCGGTTGCCCTGGTCGACCACCGGAGCCTGCAGCAATTCGGCAAGCTCGACCAGGAGCTGGAGGCCGTTAGGCGTGCGCGCGGCACGATCGACTACGATGACCGGCCGCTCGGCATTGGCGAGGAGCCGGGCCGCTTCCTTGACCGCGCCGAGATCACCTTGTGGCGGAGCACTGGCGAAGTATTTCGGGATGTAGAGCTTCTCGCCGTCCTCGCGGATCGGCTCGGTCTGCAGGCCGCCGTCGAGCGCCATCATCACCGGGCCATAGGGCGGCGTCGTCGCGATCTTGTACATGCGCACGAACGATTGCGCGAAATGCTGCGGCGAGACCGGGGTGTCGTCCCACTTGGTGTAGTCGCGCACGATGGCGTTGATGTCCTGCCCGGAATGGAAGGTCGGAACGCCGGGCGCGCGACGCGCTGCATCTAGGTCGGTGCCGCCGAGAATGAGCACCGGCACGCGATCGCACCACGCGTTGTAGACCGCCATGGTGGCGTGCTGCAGGCCGACGACACCGTGCACCAGCGTCATCAGCGGCTTGCCGGTCGCTTTGAAATAGCCGTGGCACATCGCGACGCTGGATTCCTCGTGCGTGCAGGTGAGGAATTCCGGCATCGTGTTCTTGCCGTAGTTGATCAGCGACTCGTGGATGCCGCGGTAGCTGGAAGCGGGATTGGCCGGCATATATTTGATGTCCAGCGTCTTGATGACGTCGACCATGAAATCGGAGCCGGGCGTGCCATTGTCGCGCGCGGGCATCTGGGGAGTGCCGGTCTCGGCGGCGGCGACATGGAGGTTCGGCGGCAGCGCCGACGGCAGGCGCTGCGTTTCGGCCGCTACCGCCGGAGCCGCCTTGCCAGGGCTGGCAGCGCCGGCGGCGCCCGCGACGGCCGCTGCCGCGAGGAATTTGCGGCGATTAAGCTTTGCGCTGGAACCTTTCATGGTCATTTTCGTCTCCCCGTCGCGTCATCATCTTGGTCCGCCGCCTCCTACGAGAACGGCTGGCGAAGCAACGTGATTTCAATTACCACGTCGGCCGGCCCTGTCATATCGGGCTTTGTCATAGCTGGCCTGTGATCGTTTTGTGGGCCACGTCCAGATGGCAGCGCCGCAGCGTCGGGGCTCCAGCCGCCGACCTCGCGCTATGAGGGCAACCAGAGGGGAGCCGCCGAGCCGCCGAAACGCCCGGTTAAGAGTTTTTAACGATGATGCGTTACGCCGTGTGGGCGCACAGGCCCGGGCAATGACCGCAATACAGCCATTATCCGCCGCAAACGCGCCGCAGCACGTGACGGCGCATATCGGCGAGGCGCACACCCCCCTCTGCTTCGTCATCGACGCCGATGCGAGCATCCGCCACTTCCTATCGCTCATCCTGCACGGCGCCGGAATCGATACCGAGGAATTTCCCGACGGCCAAAACCTGCCGGCTGCGCTCTCCAAGCGCACGCCCGACGCGGTCTTTCTCAATATCGCGCTGGAATCCGCTGACGCCATCGAGTGCGTTGTCGCGCTCGGCACCCGCGGCTATAGCGGCTACGTGCAGCTCATGAGCAACCGCGGCTCGGCCGTGCTCGCCCATGTCAAGAGCATCGGCGACCAGCACCGCCTGCTGATGCTGCCGACGCTGAAGAAGCCGTTCGCGACCGGCGCCATCATGAAAATACTGCAGGACCTCAAGCTCGGTCAGCCTCCTGCCATCGCCGGCCGCATCGATCTCGAGGAAGCGTTGAGCAAGGGCTGGATCGAGTTCTGGTATCAGCCCAAGATCGACCTGCGCAAGAAGCAGCTGGTCGGCGTCGAAGCCTTCGCGCGCGCGCGCCATCCGCTTCACGGCGTGCTGATGCCGAGCGCCTTCATGCCCGGCGCAAGCGAATCGAGCCTGGTCACACTGTCCGAGCAGGCGTTGGCGCAGGCGTTGCGAGCGGGCGTCAATTTTGCCAAGCTTGGCGTCAACCTTCGTCTCGCGGTCAACATTCCCGTCAACGCGCTGATCAAAGTCGCCGTTGCCGACATCGTGCAGACCTACCAGCCGCAGTTCGACAAATGGCCGGGCCTCATTATCGACGTTCCGGAAGAACAGATCGTCACCGATCTTGCGCTCGCGGCCAACATCACGAAAAAGCTCCAGCCCTTCGATGTCAAGCTCGCGATCGACGATTTCGGCCGCGGTTATTCCTCGCTGGTGCGGCTCAAGGAGGTGCCCTTTGCCGAGCTCAAACTCGGCCGCGCCTTCGTCACTGATTGCGGTACCGACAAGGTCAATGCGCCGTTGTGCAAGACGGTGATCGACCTCGCGCACAATTTCGGCAGCATCGCGGTGGCGATCGGGATCGAGAAGGCGTCCGACGCGATGGCCCTGGTCAGCATGGGCTGCGACTACGGCCAAGGCTTTCTGCTCGGTCAACCGATGCCGGAAGAGCGCTTCATCTCGCTATTGCGCCAGCGCACCGCCTCGCAGGGACAGCAAGGCGCCGCGCGCGCCGCAGAAAAGCGGCAGGCATGAAGCTTATGCCGATTAGTGCGTCCAAGCCTCGCGGCGCGGGAAAGCAAAATTATCGGAATAGGAGATACGCTGGCGCTTTGGCGGCAGGCTTTCGAACACCTGGTAGGGGATGCCTTCGCGTTCGCAATAGGCGATGGCCTCTTCCTTGCTGTCGAAGAACAGCCGCAACTGCTGCTTCATGTCGGCTGAGCTGGTCCAGCCCATGAGCGGCTCGATCATGCGCGGCTGCTCGGGCTCGTAGTCGAGCACCCACTCCTTGGTCTTGGCCATGCCTGACTGCATCGCCGTGCGCGCCGGTTTGTAGATTCGGGCGGTCATGAGCGGGCTTCCTCAGCATTACCGGTCGCGGGCCAGCCGCGCCGTAGCGCCAGACCCTGGTTTGTGCGTTGGTCGGGGCAGCAGGATTCGAACCTGCGACCTGCAGTACCCAAAACTGCCGCGCTACCAGGCTGCGCTATACCCCGCCGGTCGCGGCTCTGGATACATGTTTCGCCTGCCGCCAGCAAGATTCGGCTCAGCGGCTGCCGAAGAACAAGCCGGTCACGCGGTCGCCCGGCGTAAGGCCGAACTTGCGGGCCGAGCCGGCGATCACCTCGAGCACCGCCCGCACCGAACCGCCGGAGGGGATGAGGCGGTCGGACATCGGCTGGGTATTCTCGGCAATGCGCAAGATGCGGCCATCGCCGCGGATGAAAATCATATCGAGCGAGAGGTAGGTGTTGTGCATCCAGAACGAGACCGGCTGGTCATGCTCGAAGTCGAACAGCATGCCGTGGCCCTCCGGCAATTCCTTGCGGAACATCAGGCCGCGCGAGCGTTCGGCGTCGTTGGTCGCAAGCTCGACGTCGAAGGCGTGGACGCCAGACTTGCTGATGATCTCGATCGTCCCGTCGCCCGCGGCGCGCGCCGGCGCCAGCGCGGCAAGCGCGGCGCAAGGGCGACAAGGAGCGCTGCCGCCGCGAGACGCAACGCCGGCTTCCATCGCAATTGCAGGAGAGCGGCGCGGGCCGCTAGTGCGAAGCCGGCCCGATCGATCCGCCCTCGGGGCGGATTTCCGCCGCCATCATCCCCTTGGGACCAGGCCCGAACCGCACCAGCACGAACTGGCCGGGCCGCAGTTCGGTCATGCCGAACCGCCGCAGCGTTTCCATGTGGACGAAAATATCCGGCGTACCCTCGCCGCGGGTCAGGAAGCCGAAACCGCGAAGCCGATTGAACCATTTGACCTGTGCCCGTTCGAGACCACTCGTCGGAGCCACAGTAACATGAGTGCGCGGCGGCGGCATCTGCGCCGGGTGGATCGCCGTCGATTCGTCCATCGAGATGATGCGGAAGGCCTGCAGGCCTTTTGGCCGCGGCAGCACCTCGCAGACAACCCGCGCGCCTTCGTAGGCCGTCTGATAGCCGTCGCGGCGCAGGCACGTCACGTGCAGAAGCACGTCCGCCATGCCGTTGTCCGGAACCATGAAGCCGTAACCCTTGGCGACATCGAACCACTTGATGACGCCGGCGACCTCGATAACGTTGGCCGTCTCGTCAGCGGTAAGATCGAAGTCGGGTCCGAGCCCCGCTCCAGATGATTTTGGGTGAAACTCGTCCGACGACATGACGCCGTGACCGCCGCCGCTTTGCTGGCGCCCTATGGATAGGCGCGTAACGAATTCTGTGAAACGAAGATAACACCGACCATCAAAGGGAAAAGGACAAAAATGCAACAGTGAGCCAAAAGCGTCAGAGCCTGTGTACAAAGGTGGATGACGCTTCGATTGACGAGTCAATTGACGATGAAAGGTTCGAGCACCGTGCCGATGTCCTGGCGCACGACAAGGTCGGCGATGTCGTCGAACTCGGTCGGTTCACGATTAATGATGACGAGCCGCGCACCATTGCGCTTCGCCATCATGGGAAATCCCGCGGCCGGCCAAACCACGAGCGACGATCCGATCGCGACGAACATATCGCAAGACAGCGCAAGATCCTGCGCCAGCCGCATCGCGGCGTCGGGCATAGCTTGGCCGAATGATACAGTCGCGGTCTTGATGTAGCCGCCACAGCCCGGACAATCGGGCGCACAGCCGTTCGAACAGTCCATCCGTTGGCGCACCCACGACAATTCGTAGCGCTCATTGCAGTCGAGGCACGCCGCATATGTCGTGTTGCCGTGCAGTTCGACGACGTGGTCCGGGGCGAAGCCGGAGGCCTGATGCAGGTTGTCGATGTTCTGCGTGACCACTGCCGGCACCTTGCCGGCGCGATAGAGGCTGGCGAGCGCCCGGTGGCCGCGGCCCGGCCGCGCGTCGCCGAACTGGTCGGCCATGGCGAAGCGGCGGCGCCAGGACTCATTGCGCGCCTCCTGGCTGCCCAGAAACTCGTCGAACTGGATCGGCGGATGCTTGGTCCAGAGGCCGCCGGGCGAGCGGAAATCCGGGATGCCGCATTCGGTCGAGATCCCAGCCCCGGTGAACGGCACGATGGCGCCGGCCTCCTCGATCATCTGCTGCAGCCGCGCGATGGCGGTCGCGAGATCGGGCGTCATCATCCATCGCCTCCCTCATTGCACAGTCATATGGACATGGGAGAAACTTACGAAGAGCGGCTGGCCCACACCATCAGAGGTTTCACCATGCGGTATCTGCATACAATGTTGCGCGTACGCAATCTCGATGCGGCGCTCGACTTCTACTGTGCCAAGCTCGGCCTCAAGGAAGTGCGACGGCGGGTCGACGAGAAGAATAAATACACGCTCGTGTTCCTGGCCGGGCCTGAAGACGACGACCTCGTCGCCAAGGGCCCGAGCGGCCGAGCGGCGCCCCTGGTCGAGCTGACCTACAATTGGGACAGCGAGGATTACGGTGAAGCGCGCTATTTCGGCCACCTCGCCTACGAGGTCGACGACATCTATGCGCTGTGCGAACGGCTGATGAAGGCTGGCGTCACCATCAATCGGCCGCCGCGCGACGGCAACATGGCGTTCGTGCGCTCGCCCGACAAGCATTCGATCGAACTGTTGCAGAAAGGCTCGCCGCTGCCGCCGAAGGAACCGTGGACGTCGATGCCCAATAGCGGGAAGTGGTGACGCGGCCGGCCGGCGGCAGTGGTTTGCCTGTCGGGAGGGGCGGCAGCGGTTTGCTTGCCGCTGGCGCCAAAGCCTTCTATACGTCCCGGACATTTCGGCATCGCGCTTGTGCCGCGGTCTATCTGCGCCCTTCGTCTAGCGGTCTAGGACACCGCCCTTTCACGGCGGTAACACGGGTTCGAGTCCCGTAGGGCGCGCCAACCTGGCGCCATGTTTCTACTGACAGAAGGCGGCATGTTGTGAGTTGAGAAAGACGTGAACGAAACAGGATTTGTGGTGCTGACTGTGTTTTATCCGAAACGGTTGCTGACCCCCGAACGCGCGAATGGGGGAAGAAAATCATATGACCGGCGGTGATGATGACTACGGTGACGCGTTCAAGAAAGCGAAGCTTGAACACGACCAACGACGGCAAGGCGACACAGAGGCCAAGCGCTTGCAGGCGGAAGCCGATGCAGACATTGCCGTATTGAGCAATGTGGTGCTGCCCCAACTACAGGCCGCGGCTCGAGAATTGAACCCGCTCGGCGGCAAAGTAGATATTCGGCAATACGGCCGCACCGGAAAAACCTTGCGCCCCGCGTCGGTTGCTTTCCGCATAACGGATCAGCAGGATCACCAAGATCAGCCGGGCTATGAGAAGGGCCATGAAAGCCGCGTCTATTTGATTGTTCCGCGCGGTGGCATGGTCACGGTCACGTGCGGTGATGGTTTCGACGTGACGGGCCAGCCGAAGCAGCCCAAGAATGTAAGCGAGGAGATCGGTATCCAGCGGCGCGATGACATCACAATCGAGAATGTCAAAAAGCTGATCATGCGCGCGATTGAGGAATACCGAACGATCGCGACGCATCCGCCGCGCGGATAACAACGATTACACTGGCCTATTCCAGGTCACTTTTCCGATTGACTGTGCGCCATGGCCGTCCGTATCCACGGGGTATTGCGCGCCGGGAAACGGTAGTCCGTATTTTATCTTCAATCGCTGCGCAGCAGCAGGGGCGGAAACTGAGATTTCGGTGACGCGGACATGAAGCTCGTTCAGATTTTGCTGCCAGTGCGCGACAATCACGGCCAAAAATTCAAGCGCGCCATCTATTCGCAGCTTCATAAAGACCTGGTCCGGCGATTTGGCGGGCTGACCGCTCATACGCGCTCGCCGGCCCACGGCTTGTGGACATCGCAAGGCTCGACCAAACGCGACGACATGATCATTGTCGAAGTGATGACGAAGCGCTTTGACCGGGCGTGGTGGAAGAAATACCGCCGCGCTTTAGAGAAAGCATTTCGCCAGGACGAAATTGTCGTTCGGGCCCACGACATCACTCAGGTTTAGAGCCGAGAGGGGATCAATGCGGCGCTGCCTTGGCGCAAAGCGCGATGATCGGATCATTGGCCGCCACCGGACGGCATGATGCCGAGCGCGCTGTTGGGAATGTCGCCTCAGTGCGCCGCGCCCCGCACCAACCGTAAACGACAATCTCATCGTCACCACACTGGGCGGTGCAGCCGCCGGCGGCACATGAGTTCGCGACGATACGCATGGCGCCCGGACCCACGGCTGCGGCCGGACCAGGCGGCCCTTGCGGCCCAGGCGCCCCCGCCGGTCCCGGCGGCCCGGGATCGCCCTTCGGACCCTGATCGCCTTGGCCGCACGCCGCCAAACCCAATACGAGAAAAGAGACAAGAACAGAAATGACCGACACTTTACGAAGTTGCATGACGCCTCCGGCAGATACCTGCCGGCAAAGATGCTTGCAGCGGAAGGCAACGTTAAGGCAGGGACCGGCGCGTGGCGGTTTATCAATGCGATTATTACGGGGATAGTCGCAACAACTTCGCCGAACGGCGCGTTCGGCGGGCACGGGCACGGCAGCGACGGTAGAGGGCCGTCACCATTGCGTCGCGGCGACGATCGAGCAGGCGCAGGTTACCTGCCGGGATGGGCAGGCTGTCCGGTCTGCCGCCCCATGCAATCGTTTGGCGCCGAGCCGGGTAATGGTTGCCATAGCGTTAAGCTGTGAGCTTTTAATTGTGCAATTGTAATGCGCCCCTGTCGCCACTTCGCCATATTGTCGAACTAACCCGCCAATGGGCAGCGGGATGAGGGCTCCAAGCGGGCTTTGAGGTCGCTGTTTACGTAGGAAGCCCGGGAGTTCCAAGCGGACACCGGGCTTCCCTATTTTTTCGGAACCTTTCATCGGCGTCTTCGTTACATATCCAAGCCGCTGGGGCGAGTAATCTCCCTGTCGTCTTTTAAGAAACGCCCGGTAGCGATACCGGGCGTTTCTAAAATCTATTGCCCAAACGCGGCAGCCAGACTATTGGGTTCGCTCAGACGAACCGTGCCGGACGGCAAAGACCTGTGGTCTCACCGGTCAGGAATAATGCCTTTCGGCAAAGTGAAACAATACTTCGCGATATCACCAGCGCAGGTATACCAGACCCGATCCTTGTGCTTGTGCTCAACGCAATGTTTTATGGCTTGGCGCACCGGCCGCAACCGGAACGGCTGGCCGACGATGAAGCCGTGCAGCGACAGCGCAAAGACCAACGGCTGGCGCTCCGACTGCTCGAGCATCTCCTCGAACTGATCGACGATCATCTCGGCGAATTGGCGGCCGGTCTGGTCGCGTTGCGCTTGCGCACCGGCATCGTTCAATTCCATCGGATAAGGAATCGAGAGCAGCGGCCCGGAACGCGTCTGCATCCAGATCGGCTGATCGTCGAATGGCCAGTCGAGCAGGTGAGTGTAGCCGGCTTCCTTCAGCAGATCGGGCGTTACGCCGGATTCGACCGCTCCCGGTCCCATCCAGCCGGTGGGCCGCACACCAACGTGCTTTTCCAGGACTTCGGTGCATTCCTGGATCGCGCGCGCCTCATCGGCCTCCCACATTGATTGATGCACCTCGGCGTTGCTGCGGCCGTGGCCGAGCACGTCGTCGCCGCGCGCTCTGATCTTGTCGATGATCTCCGGATAATGATAGCAGACACTGCTATTGAGCAGGATTGTCGCCGGAAGCTTCAACTCGTCGAGCATTTCAAACAGGCGCCAGTGGCCGACGCGGCTGCCGTAGTCGCGCCAGGCGAAATGGCGGGCATTCTGTTGACCGCTGTGAACCGGGTCCATGCCGCGCCCGGCGCCGAAGGCGAAATGCTCGATATTGAGCGCGATATAGAAGGCGAGCCGCTTGCCGCCAGGCCAGGAATAATCCGGCCGCTTGACGATCGGCGAATAGGCTATAGCGAGAGTGGCCCGGAAGGATGAGCATCTGCAACTCCTGAATAGTGTTCTGAGCCGGCAGGCGAGATGTCGGACGCCAATACCGTCGTCGCTCGGCACGCGGTGTCGGCAGTTAGCGTAACGCCATCAGCGCGAGCGAACAAGTCAGTGCGTAACCCCTTGCCACATGCCTCGATACTGCCGCGTGCTGCGAAGCATTGCGATATTCATCGACATGGGCCTACGACACCCAAATCGACGAGGAGAGGAAGGATGGCCGACGCCACGACGGATTCCGCGGAGCTGTACGAGAAGCAGGGCATGGGACAACGCATCGGCTTCGGTGCAGCGCCCCGCGGTGCTGGTCATCGACATGCAGCACGATTTCTGCGATCCCGACGCGCCGACCACGCTGTGGCCGTCGATCGGCGCGACTGTCGAGCCGATCCGCCAGCTCTGCGCCGACAGCTCGCGCGCGCCGCTTGCCGGTCTTCTATACGCAGGGACTGGTGGCAGGCGACGGATCCTCTGCCGGTTTGTGGCGATACAAGCAGCGTTACCATGCCGAAGGCCGGGTCCAGATCGACGGCAGCAGAGGCGCAGCGATCATTGATGAGCTCGCTCCGCAGCCGGACGATCACGTGATCCGCAAGTGGCGGCCAAGCGCATTCTTTCGCACCGATTTCGAAGTGTTCCTGGGCGTCATGGCGATCGATACGCTGTTGGTTTGCGGAACAAGCGTCAGTGGCTGTGTACGCGCAACGGTAACTGATGCGTTCATGCGCGACATTCGGTGCATGGTCGTGCGCGAATGCGTTGCCGACCGCACACCGGCGGTGCTGGAGGCAAACCTGTTCGATATGGACCAGAAGTACGCCGACGTCGTGCACGCTGCGCGCTGTCTTGGATTATTTGAACACATTCGCCTTAAGAACTGACCAGAACCCGCGGGCTTGCCGACCCCCTTGCTCAGTTGCGTCCTCGCCAGATTGCGCTGATCTCGGCAATGGTGCTCACCTCGCCGAAATAACGGTCGAAATTTCGCAGTGTCGCGGCATGATCCTCGGGCGAGAATGTTGCGGTGCCGTCGTCGACCATCACGGCATAATAATCGCGCATGAACGCCTCACGCGCGGTGGCCCCGACGCAGACATCGGTGGCGACGCCGGTCATGACCACCGTGCGGATTGCATTGGCACGCAGGATTGTGTCGAGGTCCGTATTATGGAAGGCGTTGTAGCGGTGCTTGGTGACGACGGGATCGCCGGGCTGCGGACGCATTCGCCATAGTAATCCCCTTCCCATGAGCCCTCGGCACAGACCGGAAACCGCGTGTATCCGCCCGATTGTTTACGCGCCGCCTGTTCGAGCCAGGAATCCGACAGATAAATAGTTGCGCTCGGTCGAATAAACATTGCGTATAAATACGACAAGCACGCCCTGCGCGCCCGCGCCACGGACATGAAATCTGGTAATCGTTCCGCTAGCTTTTGCGCGGCCAAGACGTCGCGCCCGCTGCGGCCGACTAGCCCGGCAGGCGCGATGAAATCGTTCTGCATGTCGATGACGATAAGAGCGCTGTGCGCCGGGTTGCAGCTTTTTGGCGAGGCCCACCAAGGGCTCGACATGCGCAAGCCGGCGCGGCGACCTCAAAATCAGATTTGGACGTTGCCATTGTGACGGCTCCTACGGCCTTGATGCGCTATGCGTTGCGGCCGCAAATACCTTGCGCGATTCCACCTCGATCAATTGCGTGATCTCGCGCCGATAACGATTAAACGCGTCCGAGGTCGAATCGCGCGGCCGCGGCAGGTCGATCGGGCACGATCGCCTTGACGACGCCTGGCCGCGCCGTCATTACGGTGACGCGATCAGAGAGGTAAATTGCCTCGTCGACGCTGTGAGTGACAAATACGACCGTCTTGAGCGTCTGCATCCAGAGACGCTGCAATTCTTCTTGCAGGATAAGTGCGCGTCTGGGCATCAACCGCGGCAAACGGCTCATCCATCAGCAAAATCTTTGGATCAATCGCCAAAACCCGGATCAGCGCAACGCGTTGCCGCATGCCGCCAGACAGCTCATGCGGAAAACGGCGCTCAAAGCCGGCGAGGCCGACCATGGCGAGAAATCGGTGCGCGATCGCGCGCGTCTCGGATTTGGCCATTCCCTTTTCGCGCAGGCCGTATTCCACGTTCTGCTGAATATTGAGCCAGGGAAACAAGGCATAATCCTGGAACACGACGCCGCGATCCGGTCCCGGCCGCTCTATGGGAATGCCATTGAGAAGCACCTTGCCAGCATCGGGTTTTTCAAAGCCGGCCAAGATGTTGAGCAAGGTCGACTTGCCGCAGCCGCTCGGGCCCGAGCAAAGTCAAAAACTCGCGCGGCTCGATATTCAAGCGTGAGCCCGTCGAGCGCCACGATCTCGGTGCCCTCGGCTGCATCGACGATAGCGTCTTGCGCACCGACTGACATTCAATTCGGCCGGCAGCGCCATGGCCTAGCGTGCCCGTAGCCCCGTATTCCACCGCAGCAGTCTCCGGTTGAGCAAATAGAAGAATTCGGTCGCTGAGCGAGGCCGAGAAATCCCATCGTGAACATCGCCGCAATGATGAGATCGATGCGGACGAACTGATAGGCCGTCCACATCGCATAACCGATGCCGCCCTTCACTGCGAGCATCTCCGACACGATGACCAGCACCCAGGCGATGCCAAGGCCGACCCGAAGGCCGTTGAAGATGTAGGGCAACGCCGACGGCAACACCACACGCATCAGTAGCCTGCGCGGCGACGTACCCAGCATCAACGCGGCACGTACCAGGTTCTTCGGCGTCTGCTCGGCGCCGATCGTGCAGCTCACCACGATGGGAAAGAACGAGCCCATGGCAATCAGAAAGATGGCGGCGCCCTTCGCGGATGCCGAAAATGAATGTCGCGAACGGCAGCCAGGCCGTCATCGGAATTGGGCGCAAGCCCTGCACGATCGGATCGAGCAGATCGTTCATCAGCTCGAACCAACCTATCAGCACACCGACGCTGATGCCGATCGCCGATGCGATCGCAAATCCGACCAGCACTCGCCAACTAGCTGAGATAGACATACTCGAACCAGGTGCCAGAGTACCACGCCAGCTCCGAGCGCGGTCCGAATATCCATTGCCACCATGAGTCCAGCACGGTGGTTGGCGAAGGCACGAAGCTCGGGTCGAAGAAACCTGCTGTCGGAGGCATATTGCCAAAGCGCCAGCAGCAGCACCGGCAAAGCACGCGCGGCGGCACATGCGCTCCCATCGGCGGCTTGCCGAACGCGCGCGACAGCGCGATCACGCCGACGCGCCCGGCCTGCGCGACGCCGTTCTCGGCACCGCGCCCAGAGCATTCAAGCTGCTCGCGCCTAGCGTCCATAGGTGCCGAGTTGCTCGACCGACTTGCCCGTCGCTTCCGCGAGATAGCTTAGATCGAAATAGGAGGCACTTTGTCGCTCATATCGGCCTTAGTGAAACCGAATTTCGGCCCTTCCTTCGCGATGTTGATCGCGTTCTGGATGTTGACGCGATAATCCCATTGCGAATGCTTCATCGCCTCGTCAAGTATCGCAGGGCTCCCACCGGTGTATTGCGCGGCAGCGCCAGTGTCTTGTCCGGATTCTTGCCTGATAGTAGTCCATGACTTCGACATAGGCTTTGAGGAATTGTCACAGCCAATTTGCGGTCCTTGAGGAACTCGGTATTGGCGGCAAGAAGCTGGTTGCCGGCGCCGAATTCCTTGGTCGCAGCCGATGTCGCAACACGCCGGATAATATCCATAGCCGTCGACCACCGCGCGATCGATGACTGGCGACCACAGGACGAAGCCGTCGAGATCACCGTTCTTGAGCGCCTGCAGTTCGGCCGGGCCGGCGGCCGTGGTGTTGACGATGTTTACCTTCGACAGATCAACGCTTGTTGATTTGCGCCGCCAGTGTAAACAAGATCGCCGCGTAAGTCCCAGGCGGACGGCCGATCTTCTTGCCTTCGAGGTCCTTCCATGAGTTCAATTGCGACGCCCTTGCGCATGATCAAATTCTGACCCGAGACGTACATGCCGGCTATGATCTTGACGTTGCCGATATTCTGTTCGGCCATGACCGCGGCGGTCTGATATCCGACCGACCCTACCTCGACGCCGCCGGTCTGGATGTTGCGCTGCTGATCCGCATTGGTGATGGCGTCGACGCACCTGCACGTCGCAGGCCGTATTTTTCGCCGATCGGATTGAATCCCCAGAGGAACGGCGCGGACAGGCTGCGCGACACCGTCGCCCGCACCAGCTTGAGAGTCGCTTTCCGCCGCTTGGCTGGGAGCATGCCAGGCGCCGGCCAGCGCAAATATGATCAAGGCGGCCAATGAACCTGGCGCAGATATCGAGACTCCCTCATCTACCTCTCCTCCGGCCGCTGGCACGTGCCGCTCCAGGCATCTATTTGCGCAATGTATCGAGCTGATCGATCGGCTTGCCGGTCGCCTCGGACAGATAGCTGAGATCGAAATAGGACGCGACCTTGCCGCTCATATCGGCCTTGGTGAAGCCGAACTTGGGCCCCTCCTTGGCGATCGGCGATCGCAGTCTGCACATCGACGCGGTGTTCCAAGGTCGCATGTTTCAACGCCTCGTCGATGACATCCTTGCTGACACCGGTGTACTGGGTGATGACTTCGATCGCCTTGTCGCGGTCTTGCAAGTAATAGCTCTCCGAATTCGACGTAGGCCTTGAGGAAATTCACAGCGGTCTGGCGATCTTTGAGAAACTCCGTGTTGCCGCCGAGCAGCTGATTGCGGCCACCGAACGTGGCGGTCGAGGAAATATCGCAACACGGCGGATAATAGGCGTAGCCTTCGACTACGCCGCGATCGACGGTTGGCGAGAACAGCACCAGGCCGTCAAGATCGCCGTTCTTGAGCGCCTGCAGCTCGGCGGTGCCAACCGCGGTGACGTTGACCAGGTTGACCTTTGAAATGTCGACGTTATTGGCCTCTGCGGCGAGGATGAAGAGTGATTTGCGCGAACGTTCCCGGCGCGCGGCCGATCTTCTTTCCTTCGAGATCTTTCCAGCTCCGCACCTCGACCCCTTTGCGCATGATCAAGTTCTGACCGCCGAGATACAGTCCGGCGATGACCTTGACGTTGGTGACGTTCTGCTCCGCCATAATTGCCGGGTTCTGATATCCGAGCGTTGCGATTTCGGCGCCGCCTGCTTGGAGTGCGCGTTGCTGATCGGCATTGGTCAAGACGGGGACCATCTCAGTGCGGAGGCCATATTTTTCCGCGAACGGGCCCATCCCCCATAGGGCGACGAAATCAACCCCTCGCGCGGAGGCGATGCGGACCACCTTCTTTTGCCGGCTGCTGGGCATGCGCGGTCAGAATCCGGCCAGCCGACCGCCAGGAGCAACATCGCCGTCGGAATGGTCACCGCGGCAGCAATCCAGCGAAATGCCATTCATGTCCGTTCCATTCTTGTCTTGCGCAGGGCCAATTATCCGAGCACGCTCGCCACCGGGATGATTTCCTCCGATGGCCAATTGCTGAGAATGCGGTTGCCGGTCTCGGTCACCAGCACCATCTCTTCGAGCCGAACGCCGCCGTAGCCCCATTCGCCTTCGCGGCATTCCACCGCAATGACCATGCCCGGCTCGAGCACTTGCGGATGGTCGAACGACCAGATTCGGCTGATGACCGGCTCCTCATAGGTCATGCCGATGCCATGACCCGACCTCGGCGACCAGCAGCGATTGCTCCTGCCGAATAACCCCAAGTGTTCGACGGCAGCAGCGCCTTGGCCGCATCGGCGGTCGTAGCGCCGGGCTTTATTGCGTCAATGATACCATAGACGCGGTCGCGGCAGCGTGCGTAAAAGTCGCGCTCCTTGTCATTGGGCTTGCGGCCCAAAATGAAGCTCCGATAGATGCAGACCCGATAGCCGGCAAACATTGTGCCGCAGGTGTTCACCACGACAAGATCGCCGGCATCGACGATCCGATCGGTATTGCCGTGGTGATAGACGTCATAAGTGTTCAATTTCGAACGCACCCCGCCGGAGGCGAACTCGGCGCCGGCGCGGATCATGGCCTGCATGCATTGCGGCGCCGCCGTCGCGCTCGCGCAGTCCCGGCTTGAAATCCATGAAGCTTGTATAGCCGTTGTTGGAGATGGCGATCGCCGTCTCGATGCATGCGATCTCATCCGGCGTCTTGCAGCGCCGCGCCTCCATGATCGCCGGTTTCACGTCTGACCAACTCGACACCCTCGGCGCGCAGCGCCGTACGGCCAGCCTCATCCAGCGCATCGACGCCGATGCGTTCGCCGAACACGCCATTGGTCTTGAGGTCGGCGGCAATGGTCTCAGCAAAGCGCTTGGCCTCCTGCTTGGCTCCCTCCGGACCACAGATGGAATCGAGCCAGCAATAGGAAAAACGAATGTTCTCCGGCTTGAGCCACGGGCAATACAGTTTCTGATGCTCGACCATGTCGCCGAGCTCGTAGAGGATGGGGTCGTGCTCGGCGAAAACCAGCGCGTAGCTGAGCTGGGGGCAAAAGGCGTGTCCCTTCACGGCAACGGCGTAACGTAGGTTTTCGTGGCGCACGAACAAGGCCGCCGCCATGTTGTGGCGTTTGAGCGCCGCCTGGGACTTGTGCAGACGCTCGGCGCGCATGCGCTCGAAATTGATGCCCGCCAGATAATCCGTGCCGCCGACGCTATAGGGATTGGGCAGCGTGTAAGAGCTCGGAGGCATCCTTTTGTCCTTTTTCACTGTGGCGGCCACTTCACCTTGGCAGCCACGCCGGACGATCGTCGTCAATGCGCGGCCTTGGTCAAGCGCTCGGCTGTCCAGTCCGCGGTCAGGGGGCGGAACTTGTAGCTGATATTGAAGCACACGTGGTTGCCCTCCTCGAACACGACAAAGTCGGTCGGGCCCGAAGCGGCGCGCGCCAAGCGTTCGCCCTCGGTCACAGAGATCAACTTGTCGCCGGCGCCGAACACCACGAGCAGCGGACATTTGATCCGCTGCGCCACCCCCGCGAGGGTCAGGCCGCGGGCGATCTCGTGCGCCTCGGCCAACGTCTTGGCGTAACTCCTGGCGCGGAATGTCTCCTGCGAGGCGGCCGGCATGGTCGGCAGGACGGCGCCAAAATCGAATGGTCCGCAATTCGACACGCAAGCTTTGATGCGCGGCTCGAATGCGGCGGCGAGCGGCGCATAGAGCGCGCCCAGACTCTGGCCGACCACAGCGACATTGTGACCGTCGACGTCGGTACGCCTTTCCAGTGCGTCGATGACGGCGCCGATCACCCTGCCCCACTGGGTGGTGATCGGAAGCCGAAACGCGGTCTCGCCTTGGCCTGGACCGTCGATTGCGAGGGTCGCCATGCCACGGCGCACAAACGCATCGCACCAGGCATGCAACTCCTCCTTGCAGGCATCGAGGCCCGGCAGAATGATCGCGACCGGCGGTGGCGCCATATTGGTGGGCCGCCGTAGATTGGCCGCCATGACTGTGTTCTCAAACGGAATCGAGACGTGTTCGACCGGCGGATCGGCACCGGCGGCGCCGGCATGATAGCAGGCGAGCATGCGCTGATGCGCGACCAGATACTGGTCTGGATCGTGGGCGAAGAGATGTTTCGCGTAGTGGTAGTAGATCGATGCGCGCAGGTTGGCTTCGGCTGCGGTGACGTGGCGATCATGCTTTGTGGCGTCGAGCGCCAGATTCTCGTGACCGGCCGCCTCCTCGCTCCAGATGCGGCACCAGTCATCCCAGCGCTCGATCCGCGCTGCCAAACGCTGCAGGTCGTTTGGATCGACGCCTGTCGCCAAGTAGCGCGGCGTCATATGCGCAAGGACAAGATCCACCTGCGGATCGCGCGCCATCAATCAAAGCCCCGGGAGCATCGGCGTTTCACCGTAGGAAGCCGCGAGCGAATGTGTCAAGGCGTAGTACTGTCGCGCGCGCCGGGTATGCACGGCGCTGTCATGCCGCAAGCTTTGCGCTTACGCGGTGGCGGCGCGACGCAGACCGACAGCGTTGCTTTCACGCAGGCCGGCGCGTTCCAGTCGCGGCAGCACCTCTTGGATGAAGTACGGCATCGCTGCGAGATAATCGAGAAAGCAGATCGAAGCCCCCGCGAGGCCAGCCGCGCTCATCTCGATCATCTCGTCGGCGACATCGTCCGGCGTGCCGACGATGGTGTAGCAACCGGGAAAAGTGCCCGGATACACCTTGCCGCGCTTGCGGGTATTGGCTTCCGGATTGGTGTCCGGGCGCTCGGCTCTTGGAAATGTCGCTGCCGGCCGTCGCTTCCTTCTGCTGCACGATGTAGGCAAGCGATTCACGGTCAGCCATCTCCTCCGCGTAGTAACGATAGAAATCCTCGGCCTCCTGGCGTGTCGGGCGGCAGACGATGTGGCAGGTGGTGAAGACGGCAATCCTGCGGCCATAGCGCGCCGCAAAATCATGCACGCTTTTGACGATGGCGGGGGCGCGATCCATGTTGGAAACGGTCGTGAAGAGGAGATCGGCCGCTTGCGCGGCGAAGTCGCGGCCCTTCGGCGAAAAGCCGGCCGACATGATCGGCGGCCGCGGCCGCTGCACCGTCAGCGGGTTCGTCGTCAGGCCGCGCAACTTGTAGAAGTCGCCGTCCCAATCGAACGGCGGACCACCTTCCAAGAGCTTGGCATAGATCTTAAACCACTCCAGGCCCTGATCGTAGCGGCGTTCGGGATCGATGGTGACGCCGTGCACGTTGAATTCGTCCTGGTTCCAGCCGCACACGATGTTGAGGCCGGCGCGGCCATGCGACACGTGATCGATTGTGGCGATCGACTTGGCGATGAACGCCGGCGTCGCCAAGGGCACGTGAATGGTGGAAAACAGGCCGATCCGTTTGGTTACCGCGCCGATGGCGGCGCTGTGCGTCATGGTCTCGAACGAGCGCCCAAGATTGTCCGCTTCGCCGCTGAGGCCGCGCCATTTCGCCACCGGCAGGATGAAATCGATGCCGGCCTCGTCGGCCATGACGCAGGCCTTGAGCACGTCGTCCCAGTCGCACCTCCAGCGCTCCGGCGCCTTGCTGATGGCGAAGCCGCCGTCGCAATTGGCGTTGAACAGGCCGAATTTGAACTTGTTCGGGCCGAGGATGGGATTGGGCACGCGCTCCATCGGTCAGTTCCTCGCGGCGGTCGTCGGCGAGCCTTCGCCGCGGATGCCTGGGTCTCGATCATATCACTCGGACGCCTTACGCCGAAAGACGAAGCAGCCGGTCAGCGTTGCCGTGAAGTATCTTTGCCTTGTCGGTTTCACTGATCGGCGCGGCCCGGACGAATGCGACACCATCGGCGCTCGCATTATAGGGATAATCGACCGCAAACATGATTTTGTCGATGCCGAGCTCGGCAATGCAGCAGGCAAGCGCCGATTGCTGAAAGTTGCCGCTGGTCGTCAGATAAAAATGCTCGCGGAACATGTCGGCGAAACCCGGTTTATTCCCGACGTGTTCGAGAATCCAGTCGCAGCGCCACAGCGTGAACGGAATGGTTTCGCCGAGGTGGCCCAGAATGATCTTCAGCCGCGGATAGGCGTCGAACACGCCGCTGACGGCGAGGCGCATGGCGTGGATGGCGGTTTCGGCAGTGAATCCCCATGCCACAGAGAGAAACGGGAATTCGCCGCGAAAATAATCGGAATAGTAGGCCTCGGTGACGGCGGCGTGCGGAATACCGGGGTGGAGATAGATCGGCACGTCGAGCGCCTGGGCTCGCTCGAAAATGCACCAGAAGCGCTTGTGATCGAGGAAAGCGCCGGCAGTCAGCCCATTGATGAGCGCACCCTTGAAACCATAGCGCGCAACCGTGCGTTCGAGCTCGTCCGCGGCGGCTTTCGGATCGACTGTTGGAAGTTCGGCAAAGCCGGCAAATCGCGCCGGATGCGTGTTGGTCGCAGCATAGAGCGCGTCATTCGCCTTGCGCGCCATGGCGACCGCCGTTTCAGCGTCGAAGATCTGGGTACCCGGCTGCATGTGCGAGATCACCTGCATGTCGACTCCCGCCGCGTCCATGTCGCTCAGGCGGATCACGCCGAGGTCGTCGAGCTGCCGCGCCGGGGTATGGGCGGCGATCCCGCGGGGGCCGCTATAACGATCGCGCAACTCGGGAATCCAAAAGTGCTCCTCGATGGCGACGATTCTTCCATTGACCGACATCGCACTCCCCTGTCGCGGTACGCGACATCCGTTCCATAGCAAAGCTGTAAACGCCGCCGCAACCAGCAGCTTTTTGTCGACAAGCCAAAACCAGTCCGCTAACGGTCATGAAGGCCGATGGAGAGCGAACAACTCGGGGAGCGGAAAATGCCAGCAATCATGCGCCTATGTTCCGGCATCGCGCACCGTCTTTTGGCCACCTGCACGGCGCTCGCGCTCATCGCCGCGATCATTGCTGCCGCGTGGAACGTCCGCGCCGACGAGCCTAGGCAAATCCGCGTCACGCTCGCGCGCAGCGTCAGCGCCGTTCCGTTGTGGGGCATTGGTCCGTTCGCGGATAAAGCCGGACTGCACGTCGAGTACATTCCTGCCGGCACCAACGCCGACATGCAGCGCAATCTCCAGAGCGGCGTCGAGATCGGCACTCTCGGCTATCAGAGCCCGGCAGTGATGGCCGAACAGAATGTCGCCAATGTCAAAATTGTCGCCGGCGAGCAATTGGGCGGTCAGAATCTGATTATGCGCAAAGGCGTCGAAATCAAATCGTGGAAGGACCTCGAAGGTAAGCGCATCGGCCGTCCGCCCGGGAGTTATGTGGCGATCCTGTTCACGCTCGCCGCGCGAGAAAATAGCGTCGATATTTCCAAGATCAATCTGATCAACACGACGCCAGCCGGCCCCGCTGAACTGCAAGCGCTCAAGAGCGGCGATCTCGACGGGCTGGTGCTATGGTCGCCGGTCATCGATCGCGCTGTCGTCGAAGGCTACGGCTATTATCCGCCGTGCTGCGACATAGGCACGACCGCGAAGTACGGCAGCGGGAATCAAGTTCTTGGCGCTAACACCGACTTTCTTAAGGATCGCGCGACGGCCGTGAAATTTCTCAAGGCCTATTCGGATTCACTCGATTTTTATGTCAAGAACCCGGACAAGGCCGTCGGCCTGATCACCGAGTATACCGGCGTGAGCAAGGACGTTATCGCCGAAGCGTGGAAACATGGCATCTGGGATGTGCGGACCGACGTGCGTACGATGATCAATGTAGCGAGCCAAGGCCCAGCATTCGGTTTCACCAAGACTGACACGAGCGCGAAAGTTCCCGATTATATCGACCTGAGCTACCTGTCGGCGGCGACGGGAACGCCGGCCAATCAGCTCGCACGTTTCGGCAACTGAACGCCGGGTCATAATCCCGACCGGCACACACGAGTTCGCCAAACAACGGGTTACATGGCAAATTGAAAGCAGGGCCTGAGATGAAAAATGCTCTTTCAATTTCCGTCATGCTCGCTGCCCTGACCATCGCTTGGGCGCCCAAACTCCATGCCGCCGACTATCCCAATCATGCCGTCAAAGTCATCGTGCCGTTTTCGGCGGGCGGCGTCACCGACATCGCAACACGTATGATCGCGCAGAAGCTTTCCGAGCGGTTCGGGCAGCAGTTTTTTATCGAAAACGTCGGCGGCGCCGGCGGCAATCTCGGCATGGCAGACGCCGCCCACGCGCCCGGCGATGGTTACACGATCCTGTTCGCGTCATCGAGCATTGTCGTAAATCCAAGCCTTTACAAAAAGGTCCCGTTCGACGTGGATAAGGATTTCATTCCGGTCACCAAAGCGGGCGCTTCGCCGAACTCATGGCTCGTCAGCCACGATTTTCCGGCCAAAACGATGAACGAGTTACTCGACTTGATGAAAGCCAATCCGGGAAAGTACAGCGTGGCTTCGCCGGGAACCGGGACAACTCCATCGCTATCGATCGAAATGCTCAAGCAGGGGCTTGGGGTCGATTTCGTCACCGTACCCTTCGCCGGCGGCGGCCCCATGATCCAATCGGTGCTGGGTAGTTTTACCCCGATTGCCTGCGGGGCCATCGGCAATTCGGTTCCGTTGATCAAGGAAGGCAAAATTCGCGCCCTTGCGATCACTGCCAAAGAGCACCTGGAAACCCTGCCCGATGTCCCGACGCTCGATGAACTCGGCATCAAAAACCAGGAGGCCGAAACCATGACGGGTGTCTTCGTTCCGTCCGGAACGTCGAAGCCGATCGTGGAGCTGCTGCAGAAGGAGATTTCCGCCGCCGTCCACATGCCGGACGTCAAGGCGCGGCTGCTCGATTTCGGTATTGTGCCGGGAGGCGATTCTTCCGCGGATTTTGCCGCGTACGTCAAAGATGAGATCGCCAAATGGAAACGGGTGATCGAGATCGGCAAGATCGACAAAATTTGATCTCGCAGCACCATTTTTTCAACGACGGCTATAGTCGCTAAAATCCCGCCATCTCAAGCTTCGCTTAAGCCTGCGCACTGCGGAACCACTCGAACTGCGGCGCGGGGCCGGGCTGGCGCGGCAGATAGCGTCCATTGGCCTTCGCAACGATCTTTCCGTCGCGCGCAATGATCTTGCCGCCTTTGATGGTGGCGATGGGCCAACCGCGCAGCCGCTTGCCTTCGAACGGCGAGAAGTCCGACATGCCTTGCAAATCCTCGGCGCGCACCACGCGTTCCTGCTCAAGATCGACAACCACCAGGTCCGCGTCAGAGCCGACCGCAATCGTGCCCTTCTGCGGGTAGATGCCGTAGACGCGGGCCGGACCGCGTGTCGCGCGCTCAATCAGGACTTCCAGGGGAACGCCGCGAGCGCGGCCGTAATGCAGGAGCGCCGGCAGATGGGTGCCGAGCACGGGCAACCCGGGCCGTGAGCCATGGAGGCCCGCCTCCGGCCTTTTGCTTGCGCGAACGCGCGACGTGTTGTCGGTGCCGACGGTATTGATCGAGCCTTCCGCCAACCCTTGCCATAGCGCGGTCTGATGCTCCGGCGTGCGCACGGGGGGAACCATCTTGGCCAAAAAGCCGTTCGGATCGCTGCTGTTGATGCCAAGATAGGGCGTGGTCGTCTCGACAGTGAAGTGCAGGCCGGCACGCCGCGCGGCACGGACGACCTCCAAGCCCTGATGGCTCGATAGGTGGACGACATAAAGGTGCGCTCCGGCGATTTTGGCGAGATAGAGCGCGGTCTGGATCGCAAGCGCTTCAGCCATCGCCGGATGCGCATCCTCCCAATCGGCCAGCGTCCCCTCCGGCTTGCGCACCTTGAGCTCGTTGCGCGCCCGGTCGATCAGCGCGCCGGTTTCGCAATGAACGCAGGCGACGGCATCCGGCCCAAGCGAAGCGACCTGCCGAAAGCCGTGCAGGAGAACGTCATCGGTCACCGATTTGACGATGCCCGGCATGCCGGACATGTAGAATTTGAAGGAACGGATGCCGTACTGTTCGGCATAGCCCGGAATTTCCTCGATCTGCTGCTCGGTGAAAATTTGCGGATGGAAGACGGAGTCGACATAGCTGCGTTCGTTCATCGCCGTACAGAATGACGGCAAGTGCTCGAAATACGAGTCTTCCAGGCTGCGCAGGAAAATTCCGACCGTAGTGACGCCGCCGAGGATGGCCGCACGGGTCTCGGTCTCAGCTTCGCTCTCGTAGGACTGATCGTTGCCGATATGGATGTGCGGGTCGAAAATGCCGGGCAGAACCGTTCGGCCCGTCGCGTCGTAGGTCTCGGCCGCGGACTGCTTCAGGTTTCCGCTCAGGACGACAATCTTGCCGGCAGCGATCCCGACGTCGGCCTTGACTTGGCCCACGCCCGGAATGACCAAGATACCGTTTCGGACGATCAGATCGAGCGCTTCGGATGGACCGGTGTGTTCCGCCATGGCGCCAATTCTCAGCTCACCAGTTCTTGTGTCATCGTGGAGCGCGCAACCTCGCGGCCGTCCTTGAACACATGGAGGCGCGGCGGCTGCATGCGCAGCGCTTCGTGTACGGAAGGCGCGGCGACCACCACAAGATCCGCGCTCATGCCGGGTGCGATGCCGTACTCGGTGACGCGCGCGGCGCGCGCCGCATTGACCGTAATCATATCGATCACCTGCTCGAGCTCTTGCGGCAAAGTAAGCTGTGCGACATGCGCCATCATCAACGCGCATTCGAGCGGGTCGGGTTTACCGAACGGATAGTACGGGTCGTTCACGTCATCCTGCGAGGTGACGACATTGGCGCCGCGCGCCAGCAACTCCTTCACGCGCGCGATGCCGCGACGCCTCGGCTCGCGGTCCAGCCGCGCCGAGCAGACAAGATTGATGTGAGCGTTCACCGAGATGGTGACTCCCGCAGTCGCCACCATGTCCACAATCTTGGCGGCGTAAACGTCGTTGTAGCCGGCCATCGCGCCGCAGTGGCTCGCGGCGACGCGGCCGTTGAAGTCCTCGCGCATGGTCTTGAGCGCAAGATATTCGAGGCTGCGCGAGTTGGCATCATCGGTATCATCCACCAGCATGTGAATGTCGAGATCGTATTTCTTCGCCATGGCGAAGCAGATATCGATGTGCCGGCGGGCGTCCTCGTCGCTGTATTCGTACCACGGCAAGCCACCGACGATGTCGCAACCCTCCTTGATCGCTTCTTCCATCAACTCGGCAGCGCCAGGGTCGCGCACGATGCCCTCCTGAGGAAATGCGACGACCTGGACGCGGCAGTATTTTTTCACCTGCTCGCGCGCCAGCAACAGTCCTCGCGCGGCGCGCAACCCGCCTATGGTGCCGACGTCGCAAAACAACCGAAAGAACGTGGTGCCGTTCTTGACGCCCTGCTCGATTGTGCGCACGGCGCGCGAAGCGACCTCGACCGGGTCATATTTGCGCTTGAAATCGTTGGTGATTTCGATTGCCTCGGGCAGCGTGCCGGAAACATTCGGGCGCATGATCTCGCCCAACAGGCATTTGTCCGCATGATAGTGCAGGTTGAAGAAACCCGGCAAAGCCAGGTTGCCGTCCGCGTCGATTTCCGTTTGCGCGCGGGCCGGAAAATTTGATCCGACGGCGGAAATCTTTTTACCATCAATGGCAATGTCGACGAGCCGCGGCTGGCCCCGCACGCGCGCATTGCGAATAACAATGTCCATTGCGTCCGACTCTTCCATGGCAACGGCTGAGCGACCGGCGTCGATTCCAACTATGTTCGCTCGAGGATATGAAGGCCGCGCGTGCGGTCGATGAGGTAGATCAGGCCTTGATCGTCAAAACAGACATCATTGCTTTGGACGCGGTTGGCGCCGGCCGGCACATCGGGCATGAACGAGGCGACTTCGCACGGCGCGTGCGGATTTGCGATGTCGACGATCCGGAGTCCATGGGCAAACCAGGCGATTGGGATTTCCGTACTGCGGATATCTTCGCAGAACTGATGCAGTCCCGTATAGTCCTGGCGAAACGTCCCATCCTCTTCGGCTACCTGGAAACTGGCGAAGGGAATGGGCGGGATTCCTCGGTGATATCGACGATCCAGAGAAAGGACGGCGCCGCCGGACCCAGCCGCACGACGTCCTCATCCGCAACCAACATGATCCGCCGGCCGCGCACCGGAAACGGGACCGGGAGCGCCGTGTGAGTCGGCCAGGGAAAAGGCGGACTCCAATCGAGACCGGATACGAATTTCGGCTTCGTCATGTCCTCGATGTCGAGGATGACGAATCCGCCATGCCAATAGCTTACATAGAGCCGATTGCCGACGCGCATCGGGTGATGGCAGCGATGCGCAGTGCCTTCCCACGCCGGCTTTTCACCGCCGGCGGTCCACTGCCCCGGCATCCACCAACGGCCGACTTCCTGGGGTTTTGCGGGATCTTTGAAGTCGATTATCCCGACGATGTTGCCCAGATAGCCGTCCAATTCCGGCGAGCCATAAACATAGCGGCCGTCGAAGGTGAAGCGGTGCATCCCGCGTGCGGCCCAGGTGGTTATCCGCACCGGCTTTGACGGCGTGCTGACATCGAACACTTCCAGTCCGCCATGGAAATCCCGATCTTCCCGGCCAATCGGAAAGACCTCGCGATTGACCAACATGATGTCCTTCTCGACCCGTACCTTATGCGAGAGTGTGCCTTCAGGAACCTTGATGCGAGCAAGCTCCCGCGGCGACGACGGATCCGAAACATCGATGATCGTGGTTCCGTCCGGCGGCTTGACGTGGCCGACATAGGCGACCTTGTTGCGGACGACGACTTGGCCGCCGCCCGGGCAATCGAAATAGCCGACCACCTTGAGTCCCTTTGCCGCCGCCATCTTTGTTCCTTGTTGCTTACAGGTGAGCCCTTGGGCGAGCGCACACTATGTCAGGCGGGGGATCCAGGCGCGCGGTCAGAACCACTTCTTGTCGAGCACGTTGAGAAAGCCTTCCGCTTTCAGATCGGCCACCTGCTTGTTGATTTCGTCCATCAACGCGGCATCCTCCTTGCGCGTGTTAATCCCGACGACGCTGCTTTCCCATACCTGAGTGACCTCGAGCCCCTTGAGCCCTCTCAGATTGTATTTGATGGACGGAAGCGGATTGACGACGGCGTCAAGGCGGCCAATCTCAAGGTCCTTCAGCGCCAAGAGGATCGTATCGTAAGTCTTGATCTCCTTCACGTCCTTGACATGGTCGCGGACGAACCGTTCACCCGAGGTCCCGATCTGCACGCCGACCACCTTACCTTTCAAATCCTCCGGTTTGGCGATGGGGCTTCCTTTCGGCTTCGCAGCCCCGATGCCGGCATCATAGTACGGCATCGAGAATGCGATCTGTTCGGCGCGCTCCGGCGTCTTCGTCAACGCGGTAATGAGGACATCGACCCGCTGCGACTTGAGGGCGGCGACGATACCCTTGAAGTCGATCTCGACCCAATTGGCCTTGACGCCCATTCGCTTGGCAATCTCCGTGCCCAGATCGATATCGAAGCCGACAATCTCGCCTGCTTCGTGATACTCGAAGGGTGCGTATGATGCCGATGTGCCAATGGTCATCTCTCCCGATTTCTTGATCTTTTCCAGGGTGTTCTGCGCGGCGGCTGGATTTGTCGCCGCGGCGGTCAAGGCAACGACGCCAATCGTCAAAGCGACGAGGTGATGGCGCAGCCGTCTAAGCTCGAGACATTTCGGATTGGCACGTTGCATTTGGCACTCCGCGTGTTGCGTCTATATACCCGGCGCTGGTTGCACTCAAACGCGAATGCGAGCGAGAAAGCTGCGCAGCCGCTCGCTTTTTGGACTGCCGAAGATTTCCGACGGTGGTCCTTGTTCGACGATCTCGCCTGCATCCATGAAAATCACGCGGTCTGCAACCTCTTTGGCGAAGCCCATTTCATGGGTGACCACGAGCATGGTCATGCCGTCTTTCGCGAGCTGTTGCATGACTCCGAGCACTTCCCCGACCAGTTCCGGATCGAGCGCGGATGTGACCTCGTCGAAGAGCATGACCTTGGGCTCCATCGCCAGCGAACGGGCTATCGCCACACGCTGTTGCTGGCCGCCCGATAGCCGCGACGGATAAACATCGGCTTTTTCCGACAAACCGACTTTGCGGAGCAGCTCATGCGCTTGTTCGGTCGCTTGCCGCCGCGGAATATGACGGACATTTATTGGCGCCTCGATGACATTCCCCAAGGCCGTGAGGTGCGGAAACAGGTTGAATTGCTGAAAAACAATGCCGATCTTTTCGCGCGTCCTGTTAAGCGTGCGATCGGGCACGCGAACAAGAGTGCCATTTCCATTCTTGGAATAACCGATCAACGTGCCGTCGACCCAGATCTCCCCTGGTCCATAGGGCTCCAGAAAGTTGACGCAGTTGAGAAGCGTACTCTTGCCGGAGCCGCTTGGCCCGATCACGCAAACCACCTCGCCGGCGTCCACCGTGATGTCGAGCCCTTTGAGGACGTGGTGGTCGCCGAAAGATTTATGCAATGCGCGAATTTCAATCATATTCGGCACGCTACTTATGACCCTCGCCGAACCAGGCGTAGATGGGCCAAGGTGTCACGATCAATCCGTTCGCGACTGTCAGGGTCACGGACCCTCTCCTAGCCAGATCCGGGAACGGCGAAACGCTTTTCGAGCCGCGAAACCAACCAGATCATCGGCATGGTCAGGAGCAAATAGATCAGCGCCACTCCCGCGAATGGGCTGAACGTATTCGCTTTCCACGTCATGATCTCCAGGCCAGACCGCAGCAGGTCCGTGAGCGCGATGGTCGAAACCAGCGCGGTGTTTTTCAGCAAGGTAATGGCTTCATTGGTAATGGGGGGCAGAACACGCTGCACAACTTGCGGCAGAATGATACGCCGCATGGCGAGCCGGTACGGCATGCCGAGCGAGCGAGCGGCGCGCATCTGGCCGGTATCGATCGATTGAATGCCGGCACGGATGATTTCCGTCACGTACGCGCCATTGGTGACGGACAAGGCCAGAAACGCCACAGTGAATGCGGTGAGTTGGATGCCGACGGCCGGCAGGCCGTAGTACATGAACATCAATGTGACCAGCAGCGGAATGCCACGCATGACCGTGACGTATGCGAGCGTCAAACGGCTGACGAGCGGATTCGAAGAAACCCGTCCCAAGCCCCCGAACAATCCGATTATCAGTCCAATCACAACCGAGATTACAGTAAGCTGTACTGTTATCGCCGCTCCCTTCAGGAGGATTGGGATGGATTCAACGAAAATGCTCCATTGGAAGTCCATCTTCGTTCGCTCCGTCGTCTCGTTCAAGATCGCACACCGCGCTACTCGCCGATATCGACAATGGCGATGACCGGTCCGCCACCCTGCGGGCCCTGGTGCATCGCATCGACGGAAACAAATACGGCAGGATCGCCGATTGCTGCCGCAACAACGCCTCCGACCGCTGCCTTCGCGTGCCGATGATGATGAACATCGGAATCATCGAGCATGATCTGGCGACGGCCGCGCAGCGTCCCGCGCCGATCTGCTTCGCATTTGATGAAGCAATTGACCAGCCGTCCGCCGAGATCCTCCGCGCGCGGGCGCGCCGGCAGATCAAGACCTGCATTGCGGATCGCATCGTAAACGCCGTCGAAGTCCAGCGCATCTTTCATGACTGAATGGCCGATACGATAACGGCCGCCCGCCCCCGGCTTGTTGCCGAGCAGCACGATCTGGGCCTGGGTCAGTTCCACGCCGGAAGAACATGATGCCACCGAAGAATAGAGATCGAGATTACGGCAGATGTCTTGCGCCTTCGGCATTTCAACTTCGCCCAGCGCCACTGCAATGCCGAGCGCGGCCGTGCCGTTCGACACGCCCATGGAATCGTGCACCGCGCAGGCTACCGTCTGGCCGCGCGATTGCGCGTCAAGCACGGCTTCGATCGTGAGCAGCGGTGTTTTCGTCTGCACGTAATGAACGTCTTTTGCATCATCGATTCCCGCCTCGCGCATTGCCGCCTTCACGCCTTCGGCGACTTTTTCGACCATGGCTGGTCGGCCGATATCCTCGGGCAATAGCTCCGCGCTCATCGAAGTGCCAATCGTCAGGCGGGATTTCGACGCCACGCCACTCCCCCCATTTCGGGCAAATATTGTCGCATGCGGAGTGATCACGCCATCGCAACCGCCCGACCAGACCATCGGGATTTGCGCGACTTCCTTCTCCGAGCGTTGGCCGTTCTTCATGAGGACGCGGCGGAAAGCCAGATCGGCGAGCATGCGCGTGAAGTCGTTCACCCCGCCATTGCCTTCAGTTTTGCCGATCACGGCAATGACTTGGTCCGCGGTGAACTGACCGTTACGGATACAGGCTTCGAGCCCGGAGGCGTCCTGCACGTTCTTCAACTCGACTTTGGCAACCTCGATGGTCATTCCTTTCGCTTCCTCTGCTTTCGTGATTGAACCGCCGGGCAGACCGGAGCCGCTGCTACTCGATGCGGTCCATATCGTTGCGCACCGGTTGCGGCGAGTCTAGAGAGGTGGACCGACGGATCGCTGCCGTCCGCGGAAGCTGCATGGAATTGATCATGCGCAACCCGAAAACCGCTTTGCCGGCAGTCACGATCTTTTTGGTCTCTCGTTCACGAGCGCCACGCACTCGATTTCGCAGCCGTTGCCGAACCTGAGTTGCATCGACCAGGCCGTGCGCGCCGGCGGATCGATCGGGAAAAATTCGCCATATACGCGTTCCATCTCCGCCATGTGCGAGATATCGGCCAGCACCACGTGCACGCGCACGACGCGTTCCAGCGACGAGCCGGCAGACTCCAGCATGTGCCGCATATTGGATAACGTCGTGCGGATTTGTTCGGCAATCGGCCCGTGACTGCGCTCGCCGGTCTGCGGATCGACCGGAGTCATGCCCGATAGAAAGATGTAGTCGCCGGCGCGGATACCGGGAACGTGCGGCAGGTTGGCATTGCGCGAAGCGTTGAGGAGCGGATTCTTCGGCTGGACCGCCGCGCGTATCAGCTTATCGGTCATCGCGTCATGCCAGTGCAGTGCATTCGATGATGACTTTCACGCCATCGGCAGGCGTGCGCCGCAGACGGTGCGCGCCGGCGGCGGATCCGGAAAGACCTCGGCATAGACCTCGTTCATGTTCGGTGCTTCCAGCATGCTGTGCAGCAGCACGTTCACTTTCACGACCTTGTTGAGCGACGAACCCGCCGCCTCCAGCAATTGTTTGAGGTTAGTCAGAATTTGTCTTGTCTCGCTTGCGGTCGTACCGCGCAGGAGCGCCCCCGACTGCGGATCGACCGCCGTGAGGCCGGACACGAACAGGAAATCCCCGCCGCGGATCGCCATCGGCACTTGTGGGCCAAACTTGCGGCCCGGTGCATCGATGATTTCGCGTTTGGCGGTCATCGGACAGATATCCTTCGCGCGCAATCAGGCGGCGGCGATCACGTCGAGTTGAATCTTAAAGCCCGCCTCGATCTGCGCTGCCCAGACGGTGCGGGCCGGCGGTCCGTCGGCCACATATTGCCGATAGACACGGTTGAGCACGTCGTACTCGATGCTGTCGTAGATCAGGGCATGCACCTGCACCAGCCGGTCGAGCGACGAACCGGCCGACTCCAACAGCAATTTCAGGTTTTCAAAAATGACGTGCGCCTCGCTGGTGAGCGTGCCGTGGCGCCGCTCGGCCGTTTCCGGATCAACCGGCAGAATGCCGGAACAGAAGATGAGGCCGCCAGCGCGGACGGCCAGCGACTGATGGTGCCCGTAATGCTGCCGCAGATCGAGCCCGGGAGCCGGCGCGGCGATGACTTCGGGTATTGCCGCGCCGGCGCGCGGAGCTTGGCGCATGGCCATGCCCTTCTATGCCGTGGGCCCAGATCAGTCCGATAGCTGTGCCACACCGGGCAGCAGGAACCGTTCGATGTCGCCGCGCGTCTTGACATCGTCAAGGCTGACAAGGGCGTCGACCAGGGCGTTCATCTTGAGCCGCGAGATCTTGCCCGTGCGATCGAACAGACCGTTGTTGATGAAGAAGTCATAGGATTTCTCGACATCCTCCGTCTTTTGGCTGCTGACCGCGACGAGAATGCGGACCACGTCGGCACGGTTTTTGGCGTCATAGAGATATTCGGTGCTCTTGCTCTGAGCGGCCAGCACGCGCTTGAGCACGTCCGCATGACCATCGGCCCATGCCTTGTTGACGACCGTGCCCGAGAAGGCCAATTCCGGCGCATATTGCATGGTCAGTCCAAGATCATTGAAGCCGGAATTTTGAACCTGAAAGTTGGACGGCGGCAACAGTATCGCGGCATCGACCGCGCCGGCGAGCAGCGCTTGGGCCCGCGCCGTGGTCGCCCCGGCGTAGACGAAGTCGTAGTCGCCGGCCTTGAGCCCTTGCGGCGCCAGCATGCGCTCAACGTAAATGCGGGTGATGTCCTTTGGACCGCCGACCGAGATCACCTTGCCCTTAAGATCCTTGAGGCTCTTGATGCTCGCTTTGGCCAACAAGGCGTAGGGTGGCGCCTGCACTTCGAACCGCGCGAGCGCGACCGGCGCGCCCTGGTCGATGGCACGGATCGGATCCACAATCCCGGTCGACATCGTCATGTCCAGCGAGCCGGCGGAGAGCTGCTGGATGACCGATGCACTCGACGGGATGTAGACCAGATCAGGTTTGATGTTCTCGGCGGTGAAGAAACCCTTGTCTATGCCGATGAAGAGCGGCCAAAGATTTGCCGAAGGCGATCCGACTGTGCCGATCGTGACGGTATCCGCCGCGCGCACGGGAGCCATCGGTAGCAGCGTGGCAACAGCAAATCCCAATGCCGCGCCTACGAACATTTTCATCAATCGCATGATCAGTCCTCCCGTGTCAGTTCCCCGTACGGCCCAGTCGACAACGGCCGGCTATGGCGTCAATCGGACCTGCCTTCCGCAGCTATGACTTTCTCGCCGATTTCTTCCGCGCAGGTGTGTCGCCTTTTAGTTGCGCCCGATAATGCCGGGCAATTTCCGAGCCAGTCGCCTTCCAGACCTTCTTGTGCTTGCAGATGTATTTGAGCGCCGCATCCAAGGCGCCGATGCGATACGGCATGCCCGTCAGATACGGATGGACCGCGATATGCATGACACGCCCCGATGTGGCGCCTTCATGATAGAGGGTATCGAACTGCCGGCAAATCGCGTCCTGGAAATCAGCCGGGGTCATATTGGCGCTCTCGAAGGCTTGCTTGTCATTGATATTATAGCTGTAGGGCAATGACACGATCGTCTTTTCTCCGCCGAGCGTCATCACGTACGGCTGATCATCATTGGGGCCCCAGTCAGCGACGTATTCGCAACCCGCCTCCGCCAGCAGATCGAGGGTGTCCCAAGTCTCCTGAAGACCCGCACCGAGCCAACCGACCGGGCGCTTGCCGCTCGCCGCGGCGATGGTGTCGAGCGTATCGCGGATAATCGTGGCTTCTTCTGCGGCCGGCACTTCATTGAGGCGGCGGGAATTGCTTTGATTGTGCCCCATCCACTCCCAGTGCCGCTTCTCGCCTTCCGCGATGATTTCCGGATGGTGGACGCAGATATCGCTGTTGAGCGCGACGGTTGCGCGAACCCCGTAGCGATGCAGGACCTCCATCAGCCGGAAGACACCGACGCGGTTTCCGTAATCGCGCATGGCCCAGATCGGGATATCCGGAATTTTTCCGGGACCGAGGCCGCCCGGACGTGTTTCGAGGGAGAAGAATTCAATATTGGGAACGACCCATAAGGCGACGCGTGCCCCGCCGGGCCACTCGAGACGCGGTCGTCTGATGATGGGGGAGTACGCAAAGGGGCCATAGGGACCAGGTTTCATGAAACACCATTCCAAAGAACGCCCTGCTCAGAGGACCAGAAAAGAGCGTTGCACACGCACGGCAGCTTAAGCCCGCTCATCGCAGTTTTGCGCCTTTTGAGATTTTGCGTGCGAATCTCGAACCAGTTGCCAAACGCGCGGCGGTGACAGCGGCAGGTTGCGCACCTGCACGCCAAACGATGACAGCGCAGCGGACACGGCATTGCTCACCGCCGCAGCGACCGCCACGATGCCGCCCTCCCCGGCACCCTTGGCGCCAAGCGGATTTCCGGGCGCGAGCGCGAGCTCCATGAACTTGCCGCGGACGTTGGGGAAGTCGGTGGCCGTCGGCAGAAGATAATCCGCTAGCGAGGCCGTGAGCAATTGCCCCTCCCCGTCGTAGTGCAGATGCTCCAGGAAGGTGCCGCCGAGGCCTTGGACGATGGCCCCGAGCGCCTGGCCGTGGACAATGAGCGGGTTGAGGACGCGCCCGATGTCCTCGATCGCGATGAAGTCGATCAGCATGACGTGTCCGATACGCGGATCGACCGCCACGTGAGCGGCGTGAGTCCCGTAGCTGAACGGCTTGGCGCCGGTGTAATGGAAAACTCCGGGCACATCGACGATCTCGCCGCGATCGTCGGCGAAGCGCGCCAGCGCGGCCATGGTTACGCTTGCTTCGGTAGTACTGTGCCAGAAGCGCCCGTCCCGCCACTCGACAGCAACGTTCGGCCGTCCGAAATATTCGGCAGCCACCGATTTGAGCCGTTCGATGAAAGCCTCTGCCGTAGTCCGAACCGCGTTTCCGGCCATGACCGCCGAGCGGCTATGCCACGTGCCGAGACTTTGCTCCAATTCGTCCGTGGAAGCACAGATGATGCGTATCCCGGCGATAGGCAATTGCAGCGCATCGGCGCAGACCTGCGCGAACACCGTTTCGTGGCCTTGCCCGGCACTTGTTGCTCCAACATAGACTTCGAGCGCGCCGTCAAGCCCAAGGCGTATCCGGGCATATTCTTTGGCGCCGCCCGCACTACTTTCAACGAAAGACGCAAAGCCGACGCCGTGAAACCAGCCGTCGATGTTCCGTCCTTGAATGGATTTCTTATCGGTCCAACCAATCTCCTTCAGGGCTTGTTCAAAAACCACCGCGAATTCGCCGGAATCGAATTCGGCCGGCGGCTCGTAGCTCACAAGGCGGCCGATATTGAACGGCATTTCCCGAGCGGTTACGAAATTGCGGCGGCGAATGTCCGCCGGGTCGATGGCGAGATCGGCAGCCGCCATGTCGATCAAGCGCTCACGAAAGAAATGAGCTTCGACACGTCCGGGGCCGCGGTATGTCCCGCACGGCGTTTTGTTGGAGACGTGGGCGTTCACCTTGCAGGCAAAATTCGGGATCCGGTAAGGTCCCGGCAGGAACTGCGCACATCGCGACGGCGACGTGCCGCCAGTGCCGCGGGCATAAGCCCCGATGTCGAATATGACCTCGCCGCGAAGCGCGAGGATGACACCATCGGTGTCGCAGGCAATCTCCAGATCACACATGGCCTCGCGCGAATGATTGGTCGCCAGAAAATGCTCGCGCCGGTCTTCGACCCATTTGACAGCGGCGTTCAGCTTGCGGGCGAGGAACGGGATCAGGAAGTCTTCCGGATAGAACTCGCCGCGAACGCCGAAGCCACCGCCGGCATCCGCGACCTTCATGACGATCGCGCTTTCGGGAAGCCCGAGCATCGGGGCGAGCGTCGTACGGTTGAAGAATGGCACCTTGGTGATACCCGATACGGTCATGCGCTGGAGTTCTGCGTCCCAAACGGCGACGAGGCCGCGCGTCTCCATGGGCACAGCGGTGTGGCGCTGGACACTGAATCGTTCGCGCCGCACGTAAGAGGCTGTCTGAAACGCGGCGTCGGCATCGCCGCGACTGACGGTAACGCTCGAAACATTGGTGCCGGCAGCTTCATGAATGAGCGCTGCCGGCTCGGCTGCGGCTTCCCAGTTCATGATCGGCAGCAGCTCGTCAACCTCCGCCGAGATCAGCGCGGCGCCGTCCTCGGCGACATACGGGCTCGTTGCCACCACCACGGCCATCGGCTCGCCGACATAGCGAACCTTGTCGATCGCGATCGGCAATTGCAGAAAATTCTCGAAACCCGGCATCGAAGCAATTCGCGAGCGGATCGGCAGCAAATTGGCAGCAAAGTCGTGATGCGTGAACACGCCAACCACGCCGTGCAAGGCAGCGGCCGCGGCGATCTCGATGCGCCGAACATGGCCGTGCGGCCATGAACTTCTGAACAATGCCGCGTACAGCATCCCGTCGACGTGGACGTCATCGACGTAGCGCCCATTACCCTGCAAAAAGCGGGCGTCTTCCTGTCTGGCGATCGGTTTCCCGACATAGTGATTCATGTTGCGTTATCGACTCGTTTGAACCGAATTGGAAGTATGAATATGAAAGCTCGGGCACGGGAGACTGCTGCTTCGTGATCTCGCACTTCTTGCCGCGAGCGCCTGCGGTGACACAAAGTCATGATGGAGGGCAGCGCGTTGCAAGCAACAATGCACGGCTCCATACCCGTCTCGCGGGTCAATCTCTCTGCCGAAAAAGTCCCCGCCGCGGTGCGAGCGCTGCTGCCCGATATCAGGTCAAGGGCGGCGGCATGCGAGCGCGCCAGAAGTGTCCCGCCAGAGACTTTCGCGGCGCTTCGGCAAGCCGGCCTCTACAAACTTGTGCAGCCCAGCGCCTACGGCGGCTATGAACAGGATTTTGGCGTTCTCGTCGATCTGATCGTGGACATGGCCGGCGCTTGCGCATCGACGGCCTGGGTTTGCGGTCTGCTGTCGGCGCATCAGTGGATGGTGGGCCTGTTCCCCGCGGCAGCTCAGAATGATGCATGGGGCGGCAATCCCGACGCTACATTCTGCGGTTCTTATGCACCGATCAACGAAGCAGTGATCGAGAGCGGCGGATATCGGCTGAACGGCCGCTGGGGCTTTGCGAGCGGTTGCGACAATGCGGAATGGGCAATCTGTGCGGCGCGGCTGCCGGCGACGCCACAATGGCCGAGCCAGCCGGCGTTCCTGCTCGTTCCTGCGAGCGACTATACGATCGACGACACCTGGGATGTCATCGGCCTAGCCGGAACGGGCAGCAAGACGCTCGTCCTGAACAATGTGTTTGTGCCTGAGCATCGATCGGTCTTGTTTGCCGATGCGGCGGCGGGCCGGAGTCCCGGCAGCAAGCTATATGCAAACCGGACCTACGCCGTACCGGTTTATTGTCATATTTCGCCCTGCCTCGCGGCGACGGCGGTCGGTGCAGCTGCCGGCGCCGTAGAGGATTTCATCGCTGGAACGACTGGACGTCTGACGCGCGGCTCGGTGACCGGTGGCGACAATCGAATGGCCCAGTTCCCGACCATTCAGATCCGCGTCGCGGAAGCCGCGGCGTCGGTCGACGCCGCTCGGATGATCCTGCTGCGCGACCTGGAGGCGATCGCTCGCGAGGTGCGCCAGAACGGTGCGGCCTCCGTGGAGCAGCGCGTCACCAACCGCCGCGGCCAGGCTTTTGCCGTCAGCCTCGCGGTTCGGTCGGCAGACATGCTCAACGCGGCGACCGGCGGTCATGGATTGGCGCTCTCGAATCCCATCCAGCGCGCTTGGCGAGACGTCAACGCCGTGGGCCGGCATGTCTCGCTCAACTGGGACAGCGTGGCCGCGATGTATGGGCAGATGGCGTTGGGACTTGAACCGCGCGGCCAATATTAGGTTGCCGACATTGGCGCTGCCCCGCAATCCAAAATGGGCGCCCCGATGCCGCTCACTCCGCGTATCGCTGTCGCATCCGCGGGCAGCGCAACGCTTTTATAGAGATGGCGAAGGAGAACCCCTGTCATGATCGTTCAGACCGCGCCTAACGGCTCGCCCCGGCTTGCAATCATGATGTACGAGCACACGGCGCTGTGCCGGCAGTTCGCTCAAGCATTCGGCAACGACCGCTTCGAGCCCTTGGCGCCCCTGGACTTGATGGTTTACGTGATTTCGAATCACGACGAGGGCTGGCTGGAATTCGATCGCACACCGGCCATCGACGAGAAGACCGGTCTGCCCTTCAACCTCGCCGAGACGCCACCGCAATACATCACCGTGACCAGCCGGCTCTCGCCCGACTTCAACCAGCGGCACCATCCGTATTGCGGACTGATTTCGAGCATGCACAGCTGGGGCCTCTACAATGGGCGTTATGGCCTTTCGAAATTGGTGCTGCTCGACCAGATCGCGGCACAAGACCGTCCGGTGGCCGACCGGATGCTCAATGGCGAACTCGATCGGCAAAAGCGGCTTAAGAGCGAGTTGGCGAAGGACCCGCAAACGTCCGCGTGGCTGGACGAAGCGGGGATATTTCAGAACTACAAGCAACTGCAATTCATCGATACGCTCGCGCTCTATTTCAACCGCATCCATCCGAGCGAGCGTGTCGAACAGGAATTCGAAAACGTACCGCTGAACGTACGGGAGAGCGTGACCGTCACCATCAGACCGGCCGGAACGAACGTCTACACGCTGTCGCCTTTTCCGTTCGCCGTCAGCGGCGGCGAATATGCCTTCGGCGGCCGCCGCGTCGAGCCCGCTCTCGGCAGCACCAAAGGCGGCTGGCCGGCGGCGCTGAAGCAGGCGCCGACGGTGTGGGAGCGTTTTAATCTCGATGGCGGCCTGAAGGCATCCTCGCCGTGCTCGAAGTCGATGTCCCACAGACCTTGGCAGAGCTGACCACGGCATTCGATGCCTATGAGCGCGCGCTGCTCGATAATGATATTGCGGCGGTGAACGAATTCTTCTGGAACAATGCGGACACCGTGCGTTTCGGCACGCGCGAAGGTGAGCATCAGTACGGCTATGCCGAGATCGCCGCCTTTCGAACAAGGCGTGGTCCGCTCGATCAACGGCGAGAACTTCACCATCGGCGGATCACAACGTTTGGGCGCGATTTCGGGGTCGCCACCGTCGAGTACATTCCGGCCGGGTCCGATCGGAAGGGCCGTCAGAGCCAAACCTGGATTCGGACCGACGGCGGCTGGAAAATCGTCAGCGCTCACGTGTCGTTTGGAACGTGATCCGGTGCCGTGTCCGGCGGGTTAATTCAAGGCCGCCGCCATCAATTTGGCTCGCGCACGCCTGTCAGGCGCACGATCTCCTCCCAGCGCGGGATTTCGGCCCGGAAAAACGGGTCGAACCGATCAGCCGTCCAGCCACGGGCATCGACACCTATTTTTGCAAGCTCGTCAGCCATGCTGAGAACCGCAGCGGACATCGCAGTGGATACGATGGTGATGATCGAATCCGGCGTTTTGGCCGGCGCGAAGACTCCGAACCAGGGGGTGAGGTCGTACTCGCTGCTGCCGAGCGCCTCGGCCACCGTCGGCACGTCCGGCAAAGACTTGATGCGTTTGTCGGAGGCCACGGCGAGCGGGCGGACGGCGCCCGAACTGACATACGGCTCCAAGCCCAAGTCCGGATAGCACATCATGTCCACGCGTCCGGCGAGGATATCATTGAACGAGTCGCCGACATTGGCGGCCGGAACATGCTGCAGTGGAACGTTCTGACGGACCCGGATCAACTCCGGCAGGAGCTGCGTCGTCGTCGCTACGCCGCCGGAGACGTAAAGCGACACGCCCTTCTTGCGCGCGTAGTCGAGATATTCCTGCAACGTATTGGCTGGCACGGCGCGGTTGACGACGATCAGGTTCGCCGCGGTGACGAGGAGGACAACGGCCTTAAAATCGGTGGCGAGGTTATAGGGCAAATTAGGCACGAGAGCTGCTGCGATAGCGTGACTGGCGACCGTACCAAGGCACAGCGTGTAACCATCGGGCGGTGCGGCCGCCACAACGGCAGCGCCAATGGAGCCGCCGGCGCCGGCCCGGTTTTCGATGACGATGGGCTGCTTCAGCGTAATGCTTGCTTTCTCACTCGACTTTGCGTGCCGTGATATCCGCAGTCGAGCCGGCGCCGAAAGGTACAATCAGCCGGATTGGCCGGGAAGGAAAATTGTCCGCGTAAGCCGTCCGCACAGCAAAAGGCACGGCGCCCACGCCGATCAACACGGTTCGGCGATTGGGCATGTGTCGAAGATCGGATGGCCGGGGCAAAATCATCGTCGAATTTCAATCGGGAAAATGCGGAAGTGGCGTTGCGCGATCGAACGGAAGCGGCACGCGCGCCACATTCGCGGTCATGGAGAGGATCGAATAAAGCCCCTGGATGGCAATGAGGTCGATCACCCCCTGCTCGCCAAAGCGACCGAGCGTCCGCTGATAGGTCGGCTCGCTGACCGACTGGTTTTTTTGCAGTTCGATCAGGAAGTCGTAGACGATATCCTCGTCGTCCGACATTCCTCGCGGCCGCCGCCCCAGTCTCAGGTCCGCGGCGATTTCCGGCTTGAAGATGCGGTCGCGTTCCATGTCCTGCTGGTGGACGTTCCAGACGTAGTCCGCTCCCCAATCGCGGGCGACCATGAGACAGGCAAACTCGAATAGATAGCCCTTGAACTGGGAGTGATAGGTCAGATAGACGCCGACATGGTTGAGATGGCGCATGACCTCGGGACTGCGGAGCAGGATCCTGTAGGGACGCGACGGTGCGTGCTTCCGGCTCGCCGTGTACTGCTCGGCTGCAGCTTTCTGCTCCGGCGTGAGAGCATCGAGCTCGAGCGGGGCTAATCTTACGGTGCGGCTCACGTCATTATTATTCCAGATTATTCCAGCGGCTCGCTCTACCAGTTTTGGCTAAAGAGGCGTCAACCCCGCGAATTGCGATCATCGTCGATATGGCGTTTCCGCGTCAACATGGAGGATTGCAAGACAGCCAAAAGTCGATGACGGCCAATGGTTCGCGTCCTGGCCGCCGATGTTCGACAACGCAAGTGAGCCAAACGCCTGCGCGTCGCGTCAGCTAGAGTTGAAACTTTCGGATTGCTCCGCCGTCAGCAGGCGCCCAAACTGGTGCCGCTCCCGAATACGCTGCCACCCGGAGGTAATCCCTCCGGTGCGGTGTCGGGCGTCCCAATTTCACCGATATTGCCCGCCCCGGACAGGGCGGTCGAGCCGGCTCCCGCACACGGCAGCCCGGTGATCGGATTTGTCCCGACGGAGAGGCCGCCGCCGGCCATCGTTCCCGGCAGGGTGCCAGGCGTTACCGGCGAAACCGGCGCCTCAGGGGTCTGGGGAAGCGTCAGCGATCCCGACGGATTTTGCACGAAGATGTAGGGTACCGCACCGCTCCCGGACATTGTAGGCATAGTCCCAACAATGGTTTGGGCGTCGGCGATCGCCGCGTAAGCGGCAAAACCAAGCGCTGCGCACGCGCCCGCGAAGCATGTCGTCAGCGCGAATTGTGCGGCATGTTTGGCCGTCGCGGCATGCTTGGCAATCATGGCAATCTCCCTCGAAATTCGAGCGCCGCCCTCGTTCCCCGCATAACGCGAAACTGTCTACGAACGTTCCTGCCAGCGCTCGGAGTCCTCGTCTTATTGCAGCGCAGCACTCGACCAGCGGCCACCGGGGATTCCCCACATCGTCCTCTCTGCGACGCAGGTTCGTCATGCGATCGCCACAGAGTGTCTCTAGCCTCCTGGTTCGGCGGAGGGGTGGTTCAGGGAGGAAGAATCATGGCTCTGCATACCGAGTCGGCGGCACGGACGCGCTTGGTCACATACAACAAGAATAATTGTCCCCAATGCTCCGCCTGGCTGCTTGCACCTGACTGGTCCGAATATCTCAACGATCGCTGCGTCCGGCACACATGGTCTTGCGACGCGTGCGGTTATGAATTCGAGACCGCAGTTTTCTTTGCCGAGGCCGCGTAGCGCACGCAGACGAAGCCACTGCTATTGCGCGGTTTGGCTATTGCGTGGGTTCGACCCGCCATCGATCGCTGAACGAATTTGTATTAAGCGGCATTGACGGGTCCGAGGCTGCGGGAACGTTGTCGGCCGGCTTTTGACCTTGCCGCGCGGGCTTTGTCGCGCTGACACGTGTGGTCGGCCGAACCGGAGTGGGCATCGCAATCGGCGGCTCCGGCACGTCGGTGTAGAAGCTGCGCGGAATGATGAGCTTCCGCCCTGGTTCGATGTCGCGACCCGGGTCGATCCGATTGATTTGCGCGATCGCCCAGGCTGGCGCGCCAGACGCCGAAGCGACCGATTCCACCGTATCGCCGGACTTCGCTCGCACCTCGATCGCGCTATCCCACAATTCGATCGGCGCATCGCGCGGTACGACAAATTTCAATACCACGGGCCGGATATCGGTGCCGCGGTGTTGCTTAGCCGCCGGCTCGCCCGCTTGCACCGTCGCATAGGCAGCGCGTGCGGCCACTTTTGCCGCGACCATATCCTGGATCGCCGGTGTTTTGTCGAGCGTGATGTGGACGATTTCGGTGTGTTCACGCAAATCGACGTCGATCAGTCGGCCGCGGAATCCTGGCGCCGGCGCCGCTTCGCCGCCGCCGATCGGATTGCGGCTCTGATAGAGATTGATGAACAAATCGACGTTGGATGGTACGTCATCGGCGATACGCGTCGGGTCAAAACCGATCGCGAGCGCGACCGGAATGTCCGCTGCCTTCAGCTTTTCCGCCATATTGATGATGAGATCGCCGCCGGTGGAATGTCCGATCAGCATGATCGGACCGCGGTCCTCGCCCGTCTTGTACTTGCGGACGATATCAGCGGCGATCGCGCGATATTCGCTGAGGCCGTGCACTGTCGCCGTCACCCCACGCCTGACGATTTTGTCGGCGAGCTGATCCATTCCCAGCGAAAAGATGTCGCCGGCGACGCCGCGCAGCAGATAAACGTGCCCGGGGAGCTTGGCGCCGACCGGGACGTCAGAACTCGAATGATCGAACCAAGAATGAACGACCTCGCCATAGCCGCAGCCGCCGACCCACGCGGCGACAAACAAGATCGTCATAACTCGGCACAGCACTGAACTCAATCGATGGCTCCTGCGATCGGCCGCCCCCGGTCTCTCGGCGCCTCAGCACGGCGGCGGATAGGAGTGCCGCCTGCCGTCGAAATCTTCGACCACGGCGCCATTCGCGCTCAGATAGTTCGGGCCGATGGGCGATTTGCCGTAGCCGCCGGGAATGTCCAGCACATAGGTGGGTTGGCACAAGCCCGAATAGCGGCCGCGCAATGCGCGCATCAAACCCTGCCCCGCCGTTACCGTAGTGCGCAGATGTGCGGTGCCGGGCGCGAGGTCGGCATGGTGCAGATAATAGGGCTTGATCCGGCACTCGACCAGCGCCCGCATCAAGGCGCCGAGCGTTTCGGCATCGTCGTTTACGCCGCGCAGCAGCACCGATTGCGACAGCATCGGTATGCCGGCATCGATGAAGCGCGCGCACGCCGCACGCGCCGGCGCGGTCAATTCGCGCGGATGGTTGGCATGCAGCACGACGAAGGTCGCCTTGCGCGTGCGCAGCGCCCGCACCAGCGCGGCCGACACCCGCTCGGGCGTCGCAACGGGCACGCGGGTATGCACGCGGATCACCTTGACATGCGCGATCGCGGCCAGCGCGGTCACGACCTCCCTGAGACGGCGCGCCGAAAGCACCAGCGGATCGCCGCCAGTCAAGATCACTTCCCAGATTTGCGGCGAGCTGCGGATGTAGTCGAGCGCAGCCGCGACCGCTTCCGGCGCAAGCCCGCCCCGCCCCGGCCCGACCATTTCGCGCCGGAAACAAAATCGGCAATAGACCGCGCAGGCATTGAAGAGCTTAAGCAGCACGCGGTCGGGATAGCGGTGAACGACGCCGGCCACCGGGCTAAACGCATCGTCGCCGATCGGATCGCCGCGCTCATCCGCCTGGTGCTCGAGCTCGCGCGCATCGGGCAGGAACTGCCGCGCGATCGGATCGTGCGGGTCGGACGGATCGATCAGGTCGGCCATCGCCGCTGTAATCGCGACGGCGTAGCGCGACGCGACCGCCTCCAGCGCCGCGAGACGATCGCGGCCCACGAGCTGCGCATCGACAAGCTCTCGCGGTGTGCGCAGGGATTTGACGGCGGCAACCATGGACGGCCTCGTTTCGTGGGATCGAGCCGTTATGCGCGATGCGCTGCCGCCCAGCAAGTCTCGACATCCAGTCTCGGAAACCTGGTATTGTTGCGCAAAATGCGAATTCAGTGTTCGGTGGGGCGTGCGTGCAGCCAAACTATGAGACTGATCACATGAAAAACTATATGGACGGCGGAGAAGCGATCCTCGAAGCGTTCCGCAAATTGAAGATCGACTACATCATGTCCTCGCCTGGATCGGAATGGTCTCCGGTCTGGGAAGCCTTGGTACGGCAAAAACTCGGTAACCGGGAGGGTCCCGGCTATATCGACGCCTGGCACGAGACCCTCGCGGTCAATATGGCAACCGGCTACACGCTGATGACCGGCCGGCCGCAGGCGGTCCTGGTGCATGCCGGCGTCGGACTGCTGCAAGCCGGCCTCGGCATCCATGGCGCGCTGCAGGCCGAAGTTCCGATGGTCGTCTTGTCGGGTGAATCGCAAACACTCGGCGAAAATCCGGACCTTCCGATCGAGCCGCAATGGTACGGCGGCCTCACCGTCGGCGGCACCGAGCGCTTCGTCGAGAACATCACCAAATGGGCACGGCAAGTGACGAGCCCCTACACGCTTTACGAATCCGTCATTCGCGCCGGCGAGATGGCGCAGCGCACGCCGATGGGCCCGATCTACCTCAACGTCGCCTTGGAGCACATGCTGCAGGACTGGACGCCGCCGGCGAACGATCGCGACGTGCCGTTCGCTCCGCGTGTGCAAGCTCATCGGAACGAAGTCGAGAAAGTGGCGGCGCTTTTGCTCGCGGCGAAAAATCCGATCGTGGTCGCCGAACATTCCGGCCGCGATCCTGCAGCGTTCGCGGCATTGGTCGAGCTTGCCGAACTACTTTCGCTGCCGGTGACCTGGGGCCGTTCCGCGAGCTATACCAATTTCCCGACCGATCATCCGCTTTACCTCGGGGTCGCCAACTACAAACACCTCGAGGACGCCGACCTCGTCCTGCTCGTTGGCGCCCGCGCGCCCTGGTATCCGCCTCACGTGCGTCCGACCAAGGGCAAGATCGTCGCGATCAGCGACAATCAGTTCAAAGACCACATGATCTACCAAAGCCTGCACGCCGACGCTTATCTCGAAGGCGACATAGCGGCCGCGCTGCAAGCACTGGCCGACGCGGCCCGCGCCTCCAAGATCGACGCTGACGCCGTCAAGAAGCGGCGCGAAAAATGGTCGCGCGAGCACGACGCGTTCGTCGCGAGCCTCAAGGACGAAAAAGGCCACGCACGCGGCAACGGCAAGGCGATCGATCCGCTCGATTTGATCGGCACGCTCGCCGAAGTCATGCCGGCCGATACGATCTACGTCGACGAAACGATTTTGCATGGGCCGACGCTGCGCCAGCATTTGCCGTTCACCAAGCCGCAGAGCTTCCTCCGCGGTTTCGGCGGCCTCGGCCAGGGCATCGGCACCGCACTGGGCGTCAAACTCGCGGCGCCGGAGCGGCCGGTCGCTCTGCTCGTCGGCGACGGCGGCTTTCTCTATAATCCGGTGATCCAGGCTCTCGGCGCTTCGAAGCAGCACGCGTTGCCGATCCTCATCGTGGTGTTCAACAACAAGGGCTACATGGCGATGCAGAAGGGGCATGTTCATCACTATCCCGACGGCGCCGCCGAACACGCGAACATGCATCTAGGCTCGAAACTCAACGGCCCCGATTATGCGGCCCTGGGTTCGCACTTTGGCATGCACGGCGAGCGCGTCGAGCAGCCGGAGAAGCTTAGGGGCGCGCTGCAAACCGCCTTGAAGAAAGTACAGGACGGCACCACCGCCATTCTCAACGTGGTGCTCAGCCACTGATCCCTCGACGGCAAGCGCAGCGGCTACTCAGCCGTCCCCCATCGGCGCCCACAGCACTTGGTCGATGCGCGAGACGCCGGTGGCCAGCATGACAAGACGGTCGAGGCCGAGTGCGATGCCGCAGGCCGGCGGCATCGCCGCGAGGGCGGCAAGAAAATCCTCGTCGATCGGATAGCGCTCGCCGTAGATGCGCTCCTTCTCCGCCATTTCCTGTTCGAGCCGGCGGCGCTGCTCGGAGGCGTCGGTGAGCTCGGCAAAGCCGTTAGCGAGTTCGACGCCGCAGACGTAGAACTCGAAGCGCTCGGCAATGCGCGGATCCGGCGATGACCGCGCCAGGGCCGCCTGCACCGCCGGATATTCGTCGAGAATGGTCGGGCGGCCGATCCCGAGATTGCTCTCGATGCGCGCGACCAGCACGCGGCTGAAAATATCGCCCCAGCTGTCGTCATCGGCGATCCGAATGCCGGCCGTCTGCGCGGCGGCCGCGAGACGCTCGCGGTCGGGCTCGCCCTCCGGCAGCGTTGCCAACAGATCGATACCGGCAAACCGGTCGAATGCCTCCGCCACCGTGAGCCGCTCGGGCTCGGCAAAGGCATCGGCCGAGCGGCCGCGAAAACTCATTTGTTTCGCGCCCGCCGCCAGCGCCGCCTCGGCAAGGATCGCCGCGCAGTCGGCCATCAGCGTTTGATAACGCTCGCCGGCGCGATACCACTCGACGAGCGTGAATTCCGGATGGTGCAGAGCGCCGCGCTCGCGGTTGCGAAAAACCTTGGCGAATTCGACGATGCGCGGCTCGCCCGCCGCGAGAAGCTTCTTGCAGGCAAATTCCGGCGACGTGCGCAGATAGAGCGGCGAGGATGAGCCATCCGGCGCGGCAAGCCTGCTGGCGAAAGCGTGCAGGTGGGTCTCGTTTCCGGGTGAGACCTGCAAGGCGCCGGTCTCCACCTCGATAAACTCATGGGCGGCGAACCACGCGCGCAGCGCCGCCGTGATCCGGCCTCGCGCCAGAAGGACCGGCCGGCGGTCGGCATGGACCTGGGGGGCCCAGAACGGCGAGGAACCAAGCAAAGTCTTTGGCATTAGCCACCAATGTCGAGGGCATCTCGAAGTCCATCACCGGCTCGCCCAGAAAAGGCAATGCCGGAAAAGGCAATGCCGGAAAAGGCAATAACGTCCGGATTGATGCACTTTGAGCAACTTTGACAGCAGCGGCGCCTCTTGGCAGGGTGCCTGTTGGCGATATTGGTGCAGTGTTTCAGGAACGAGTTTTGGTCCGTGCGCCACCCGTTGAAAGCCCGTTATTTTGCCCATGTCTTGACGAACGGCTGCGTGCACTGTGGCGTGATTGCAACCGGGCTCGCGCTCGCCTTGCTGTGCGGAGTTGCTCACAATGCGCTCGCCGAGGGCTGCAAGCCCAGGCGTCCGCTGCCGACAATCTCCCTAAAAACCATGGGACCGTGCGTGTTTTCCGCGGAGACCATGAGCTTTGACGGCGATCCCAAGCAACAGGCGATGTGCCTGATGCGCTCCATTGACCAAACCAGAAACCTTGCTCCGGCGCTCGACCACCTGCCCGACGCGATTGCCAGCCGGGTGGGCCAAAATACCGGCCTTCCGAGCCGCGAAATACTGAGTACTTTTCTGTCAGACCAGAACCTTGAATGGGATTTTGCCGCTTATTTGTGGCAACCGCTGTCGCGCGCAAACGACAACGATCCCAATGCGCCGATGGCGCGATATTTCGTGATTCACGACACCAGCGGGCCGAACTTCAGGAGCCGCGCATTTCCCGCCGATGTTGATGCGAATCCGAAGATCAACAATCTCACTCACTTCAGATGTTCGGATGGCTGGGAGTTGGCGCACGTCGTCGTCAATCGGTCCGGAGACATGCTGCTTGGCCACGATTTCAGCATGCCCTGGCGCGCCACGAAATTCGAGCGCGCCAGGGAATTCAACGGCGCGCTCAAAGGCCTGTTCGTGCACACTGAACTCATCCAGCCGCGGCGGCGCGAACCCGCACTGAGCCGCGCCAACGATGCACAGGCGCCGACACCGGCCTTTACGGCCCCACAATATGATCGCCTGGCGTTGCTTTATATCATCGCCAGCGTGCGCGCTGATGGATGGCTGATACCGGCCTTCCACGTGGCCATCGATTCGGGCATTCCCGGCGGCCACGACGACCCTCTGAACTTCGATATCGAGGCCTTCGCGCACAGCATCGACGCAGTCATGGAACAACTGCAAAAGCCCGAAAAGAAGCAGGCCCTCGAGGTTCCCTGATCCCTACCCTATCGACGAAATAGCTGGCGAAGGTCGCCAGGATCGCTATGTTGCGCCCCGAACCGCGGGCATGATCCCGAAAGGTATCCATCGGTTTTCGCAAAGATCATGCGCAATCAAAAAGCTAGGCCCTTGTCCTTCTGATTCCATCAGAACCGATGAGGTTCTGGGCCAACAGCGTCGAGGAAGCCGTGAAAGTCATCGCCAGTTCGCTCCGCAAGGGCAATATCGTCGAGGTGGACGGCAAGCTCGCCGTCATCGTCTCGACTGAGAACATCCATCCCGGCAAGGGCACGCCGGTGACGCAGATGGATGTGCGCCGGATTAACGATGGCGTGAAGGTCGCGCTGCGCTTCAAGACTACCGATCAGGTCGAACGCGCCTTCGTCGAGGATCGCAAGCACCAATATATGTATCAGGACAGCGACGGCTTCCATTTCATGAACATGGAGAGCTACGACCAGGTCGCGCTGCAGGACGACATCATCGGCGACCAGGCCGCCTATCTGCAGCCGGAAATGGAAGTGACGATCAGCATGCATGAGAGCACGCCGGTCGCGATCGAATTGCCGCCCAAAACCGTGCTCGAAGTGGTGGAAACCGAGCCGACCATCAAGAGCCAGACGGCGGCTTCGTCCTACAAGCCGGCCGTGCTGTCGAATGGCGTGCGCACCATGGTCCCGCCCTTCGTCACCACCGGCACCAAGATCGTGGTGATGACCGCCGACGGCAGTTACGTCGAGCGGGCAAAGGACTGAGGCACGGCAAAAGCCCCTAAAGCAGCCACGGCTCCGGCGCCAAGTGCTATTGTGACCCTGGGCATTGCCGCAGAATCACCGGCCGAAAATCCCGGGAACGGCATCCTGGGAAACAGAGAAGCGAGCGCAACAGTGAGCGCGAGACTGCCGGCGCCGAACGCTGCAAGACGCACATCACTCAAGGCCATTGCCGGCGCCTTTGCGGGGCTGCTGTTGCCGAGCGGCACGCGCGCGGAAGGCGCGCGCATGCCGTTCGATCAGTGGATCGAAGCGTTTCGCCCCAAAGCCATGGCCCACGGCATCACCACCGAGACGTACGCACGCGTCATGCGCGGCGTGCATCCCGACACGGCCGGGCTTGAGGCGATCCACAGCCAGCCCGAATTTAATGAACAGCTCTGGCAATATCTCAATCGCCGCGTCTCCGACTGGCGCATCATCACCGGCCGCGAGAAGGCGAAGGAATACGCGCCGCTGTTTGCCCGCATCGAAAAGGATTTTGGCGTCGAGCGCGCCATGATGCTCGGCGTCTGGGGCATCGAGTCGACCTTCGGCGACCCGATCGTGCAAAAGAACCATATGCGCCCGATCATTCCATCGTTGGCGGCTCTCGCCTGGGCCGAACCGCGCCGGCGCGGCTATTGGGAGCAAGAGCTCGTCAACGCGATGATGATCGTCCAGCGCGGCTGGAGCACGCCCGAGGACATGGTTGGTTCCTGGGCTGGCGCCATGGGCCACACCCAATGGATGCCGGAGGTTTGGCTTCACCTCGGCATGGACTACAACGGCGATGGCCGCGTCTCGCCATTCGGGCCGCCGGACGATGCGCTCGGATCGACCGCGCGCTATTTCGTCGAGCGCGGCAACTACCGGCGCGGCGAGCATTGGGGCTACGAGGTGCGCCTGCCGGCAGGGATCCGCGGCGGCGCTCCACGGACCTACGCGGCGTGGCAGTCCCGCGGCGTGGTGCGCGCCGACGGCGAGCCCTATCCGCAGCCGAACGCGACGGCAAAGCCCTGGGTACCGGTGCCCGGCGGTCCGGCATTCCTGCTCGGACCGAATTTTTTCGCGGCGCGCAGCTACAATCCGTCGATGAACTATGCGCTGGCGCTCGTCCATCTCGGCGACCGCTGCGTCGGCGCCGGGCCGTTCGTGCAGAAATTCCCCGGCAGCGAGCGTGCCCCCACGCTGGCCGAGGTGCAGGAGATCCAGCGCCGCCTCACCGCGCTCGGCTACGACACCGGCGGCGCCGATGGCCGCATCGGCAATGACACCATGCTCGCGGTGCGCGACTTCCAGCGCAAAGCCGGCATGGAGCCGGCCGACGGCTATGCGGGGGTGGGACTGTTGGCGCGGCTTCGCATAGCGCGCTAAAGGTCCATGCACCCACGGACGATCCGCCGCCCTGGCATCGCAAAAGTCAGTTTATTGAGCGGCTATTTGTAGTAACCGACAGCGCAGCCCAGATCGGCAACGCCCGTGACGAAGCTCACCTTCGGCACCGGAGTTTGCTCGGCCCCCGGTTTGCCAAACATATAGCTGACCTCGGAGATTTGGCCTGCCTTCGCAGCATCGTATATTTCTTGTCCAAAGGCTTTGCCGGTCTTGTCTTTGAACGTCCTTACATCTTTGCCAAGTGCCTGCTTGGTTTGAGTGGCGACGATCTTGCCGTCTGCTTTGGTGAAGCAAAATGGAAAGAGGTCGTTTTCCTTTATATAGAAGCCGCCTTCGCCCTTGTTGAATGTGTCGAGGGCCTTGGCCTCATCGGCTTTAACGGCAGCAACCGCCTTTTCAAGCATGGCTTTCGCCGCAGCAGCATCTCCATTAGCTGTTTGCGCGAGCACAGCATCGTCGAACATCGCGCCTCCCAAGCACAGAAGCGCCGCTGTGGTCAAAGCGAGTGCATTACGCTTATTCATCGTAATCTCCTTGGCGTGGGCGGGCCCCCTCGTGCGTGGCAAAGCGTATCCCCCCGTTTGAAACCGGGCAGCCTCATTTCGGTTCCGTCAGCGGAGCTTGTCGCTCGGCGGTCTGTCGGCGAAACTCCGCGCCCCGGTTGCGTCAGGGCTCGTGATCCGGTTGGATCAGGCCCGGAGCCCGCTCCAGACCCTAAACCCGAGGAATGCCCGCCATGACGCCGTCCCAATCCGCGACCGCACGCGCCAAGACCAACGCCGCCGACCCGGCCGTCGCCGCCGTCGAACGGCCGACGCCGGCCGGCGCCAACGCGCCGGGCTTCGGCAGCGACGTGATCGCGGAAGCGCTGCGCTCGCTCGACATCCCCTATATCGCGCTGACGCCGGGCGCGAGCTATCGCGGGCTGCACGACAGCATCGTCAACTATCTCGGCAATGCGAAGCCGCAGATGCTGCTCTGCCTGCACGAAGAAGCCGCCGTCGCCATCGCCCACGGCTATGCCAAGGTCACCGGCAAGGCGATGGTCACCGCCGTGCATTCGAACGTCGGGCTGATGCACGCCTCGATGGCGATGTTCAATGCCTGGTGCGACCGCATGCCGGTCATCGTGCTCGGCGCCACCGGTCCGGTCGACGCGGCCAAGCGCCGGCCGTGGATCGACTGGATTCATACCGCGCGCGATCAGGGCGCGCTGGTGCGCGAATACACCAAATGGGACGACCAGCCAGCGTCGCCCGGCGCCGCGCGCGAAGCCATCATGCGCGGCACCTGGATCGCCAATACCGCGCCGCAGGGCCCGGTCTATATCAATTTCGACGCCGAGCTGCAGGAGATGAAAGTCGCCGATCAGCTGCCGACGATCGACGTTGCGCGCTACATGCCGCCGATCTCGACCGCCGCGCCGGCCGAGCTGGTGCGCCAGGCGGCGGCCATGCTCAAAGGGCGCCAAGCAGGTCTTGATCCTGGCCGGCCGCGCCTCGCGCAATCCGGAAGCGTGGAACGCCCGCGTCGCGCTCGCCGAGGCGCTCAACGCCCGCGTCGTGACCGATCTCAAGATCGGCGCGAGCTTTCCGACCGACCATCCGCTCTATGCCGGCGCGCCGCGCGCGATCACGCCGGAGGGCGTCGAGGGGCTGAAGAACGTCGATGTCGTTCTCAGCCTCGACTGGGTCGATCTCGCCGGCGCCATGCGCTACGCCGGCCCGGCGCCGTCGGCCAAGGTCATCCAGATTTCGCTCGACCACCGCATCCACAACGGCTGGAGCATGGACCATCAGGGGCTGCCGCCGGTCGATCTGCTGCTGTCGGCCGATCCCGATCTCGTGGTGCCGGAACTGGTCAAGGAAATCGGCAAGAGCGCGAAGCCGCATGCCGTGCCGAGCCCGCGCGCAAGCTCTCGGACAAGGAGCCGCAAGGCTTCACCAACGAGAATATCGCGCGCAGCCTGCGCAAAGTGCTCAAGGACCGGCCGGTCACCTACACCCACTTGCCGCTGTCGTGGGACGACAACTGGGTGACGTTCAAACATCCGCTCGACTATATCGGCTCCGACGGCGGCGGCGGTGTCGGCGGCGGTCCGGGCATTTCGGTCGGCGCGGCGCTGGCGCTCAAAGGCTCCGGCCGGCTGCCGATCGCGATCTGCGGCGACGGCGATTTTCTGATGGGCGTCACCGCGGTGTGGACGGCCGTGCATTACAAAATTCCGCTGCTGTTCGTGCTCGCCAACAACCGCTCGTTCTACAACGACGAGCTGCACCAGGAGCGGATGGCGCGCGCGCGCAACCGCCCGGTCGAGAACAAGTGGATCGGCCAGCGCATGTCCGAGCCGGAAGTCGATCTCGCCGCCATGGGCCGCGCCCAGGGCGCCGTCGGCTTCGGACCGATCACCAAGCCGGCCGATCTGGCGCCGGCGCTGGAGCAGGCGATCGCCGCGGTCGATGCCGGCCAGGTGGCGGTCGTCGATGTCCGGGTCGAGCCGGGCTATACCGCGGTCATGACCGCGGCGATGACGCGCGCCGGAAACTGACCGAGAGGCCGATGGCCGTCGTCTCGACGAGCAATCGCGTGGTGCCGGTCTCGCCAGCACAGGCCGGCACGGCGATCCTCGTCGCCGACAATATCGTGATGCGTTTCGTCACCGCCGAGGGCGCTATCACCGCGCTCGACGACGTGTCGTTCACCGTCGCGCCCGGCGAGTTCCTGGCGGTGATCGGACCGTCCGGCTGCGGCAAATCGACCTTGTTCAACATCATCGGCGGACTGCTGACGGGCTACGAGGGCCGCGTCGCGGTCGCCGGCGAAGAGATATCCGGCCCGCATGCCTCGATCGGCATGGTGTTCCAGGAGGAATCGACCTTTCCCTGGCGCAACGTGGTCGACAACGTCGCCTTCCCGCTCGAGATTGCCGGCATGCCGAAGCGCGAGCGCATCGAGCGCGCCCGGCATTTCGTGTCCATGGTCGGCCTCGACGGCTTCGAGCGGCGCTATCCGGCCGAGCTTTCCGGCGGCATGCGCCAGCGCGTGTCGATGGCGCGCACGCTTGCCTCCGAGCCGAAGATCCTGCTCATGGACGAGCCGTTCGCCGCGCTCGACGAGCAGACGCGGCTTCTGCTCGGCGACAAGGTTTTGCAAATCCAGCAGCAGCTGAAGCAAACGACGCTGCTCATCACCCACAACATCACCGAGGCGGTGCAGCTCGCCGACCGCATCCTGGTGATGACCTACCGGCCCGGCAAGGTGAAGCGCATGGTCGATATCAAGCTGCCGCGTCCGCGCACCTCGGAGATCGTGTCGAGCGAGGCATTCGGCCGCTACGTCGCCCAAATCTGGGCCGACTCTGCGCGAGGAGGCGAGCCGCGGCCTCATCGACGATGAGACGCGTGCGCTGCATGCGGGCGAGCATAAGCCATGAGCGGCGCGCCGCTGGATTCCCGGCGGCTCCGTCGGTTTCGGCTTCGTTCGTGCTGTTCCTCGCCACGGTCGAACTTCTCATCCGCGTCGGCCTGATCAACCGCTTCATCGTGCCGCTGCCCTCGGAAGTGTTGGAGAGTTTCCGCCGGGTCATCATCGAGGAAGACATCCTGCACCGCTTTCTGCTCACGGCCTGGGAATGTCTTGCCGCCGGCCCTCTTGCTCACGGTATTCGGCATCGCCATCGGCGCGCTGCTGCATCGCGTCCAACTGCTGCGGCGCGCCTGCGAGACCTGGGTCGCCGCGATGGCCTCCGCGCCGCTGGTGCTGGCCTATCCGCTTGTTCCTGGTGATCTTCGGACGCAGCACGCTGGACGATCATCGTGATGTCGTTCATTGCCGGCCTCGCTCCGGTCATCCTCAAGACGCTCGAAGGCCTCTCCACCACGCGGCGCGTGCTCATCAACGTCGGAAGGAGTTTCAACCTCACGCCGCGGCAGCAGTTCTGGAAAATCCTGCTGCCGTCGGCGCTGCCGGCGATCTTCGTCGGGGTGCGGCTCGGCCTGATTTTCGCGCTGATCAACGTGGTCGGCGTCGAGTTTCTGATCAATTTCGGCGGCCTCGGGCAGCTCATCAACGAGCTCGCCGAGCGCTACGATCTGCCGGGCACCTATGCGGCGATCTGCTTTGTCATCCTCGTCAGCGTCGTCTTCTTCATGACGACGGAAAGGGCCGAGCGATGGCTGAGATCGGTCGACTGACGCGCCCGCGCGGAGCGCAAATCCTGGGCCACGCCGGTGACGCTGCTGCGCGTCGCCATCGTGCTCTCGGCGCTGGTGATCTGGCAACTGCTCTCGGTTTCGGGCTGGCTCTATCGCGACGTCGTACCGTCGTTGCCGATCATCGGCCATGCGCTGGTGAAGCTCCTCTCGAGCGGCGATTTTTATTGGAATCTCTGGGTCACCATCGACGAGATCGGCGTCGGGCTTGGCGATCGGCGGCGTGGCCGGACTGATCGTCGGCCTTGTGCTCGGCGCCAACCGCTTCGTCGGCAAAGCCTTCGAGCCTTACCTCTATTATCTCGGTCCGACGCCGAAGATCATCTTCTTCCCGGTCATGATCATGTGGTTCGGCGTCGGCGGCGGCTCGAAAATCGCGATGGGCGCGGTGTCCTGCTTCTTTCCGATCGCGCTCAATGTCATTGCCGGCATGCGCCAGATCGACCAGGTGCTGATCCGCGTCGGCCAAAGCTTTCGCGCCAATCCATGGCAGATGGCGACCAAGATCTATCTGCCGGCGATGCGCCATCCGATCATCAACGGCTTGCGGCTTGGGCTCGGCGTCGCCCTCATCGGCACGCTGCTGGCCGAAACCAAGATGTCCAATCGCGGCATCGGCTTTTTGGTCATCCAGGCCTACAGCGTGTTCGACATGCCGCGCATGTACGCCATCCTGATCGTGCTGTTCGTGCTCGCGATCGGCGCCAATGCGCTGGTGGCGCATTTCGGCGGCCTCGACAATATCAAACAGAAGTAGTGCGAGCCGGAACGAGCCGGCTTTGTTGCAGGGAGCTTAGACCATGAACACGGCAGTCCCGCTCAAGACCTTGAAGGCGCAGGCGCTCACTCTGCCCGCGCACCGCGACGCATTCTATGGCGGCAAATGGCACAAGCCGAAATCCGGCCGCACCGCCGACGCCATCAATCCGGGCACCGGCGAATCGCTCGGCGCCGTCGCCGATTGCGGCGCCGACGATATCGACGCTGCGGTCAAGGCGGCGAAGGCGGCGTTCGAGGATTGGCGCAACACGCCGCCGCTCGAACGCGCGCGGCTGCTCAAGCGCATCGCCAACGTGCTGCGCGAGCACGCCGAGGAACTGGCGCTGATCGACGCCGCCGATTGCGGCAACCCCTATACCGAGATGGTGAAAGACGCGACCGTCGCCGCCGCCCAGATCGAATACTACGCCGGCCTCGTCACCGAGATGAAAGGCTCTTCGATCCCGATGGGTCCGGGCGTGGTCAATTTCTCGGTGCGCGAGCCGCGCGGCGTGGTCGGCCGCATCATTCCGTTCAACCACCCGTTCATGTTCTGCGCCGGCAAATCGGGCGCGCCGCTGGCGACCGGCAATATCGTGGTGATGAAGCCGCCGGAGCAAGCGCCGCTGTCCTCGCTGCGCCTCGCCGAGCTGATCGGCGATATCCTGCCGCCCGGCGTGTTCAACGTCGTGCCGGGCGGCCGCGAGGCCGGCTCCGCGCTCGCCTCGCATCCCGGCGTCGCCATGATCGCGCTGATCGGCTCGGTGCCGACCGGACGCGCGGTGATGAAGGCGGCAGCCGATACGCTCAAGGCCGTGATGCTCGAGCTCGGCGGCAAGAATGCGCTGATCGCCTATCCGGATGCCGACCCGGACGAGGTCGCGGACGGCGTGATCGGCGGCATGAACTTCACCTGGTGCGGCCAATCCTGTGGCTCGACCAGCCGCGCCTTTATTCACGAGAAAATCTACGAAGCGGTGATCGCCAAGGTGAAAGCCAAGATCGTCCACTACAAGCCCGGCGTCGCCACCGATCCCGCGACCACGATGGGCTCGATCATCTCTAAGACCCAGCATGAGCGCATTCTCGGCTTCATCGAATCCGCCAAGCAGGAAGGTGGCCGCCTGGTCTGCGGCGGTGGCCGGCCGTCGGACCCGGCGCTCGCCAAGGGCTTCTTTATCGAACCGACAGTGTTCGCCGACGTGCAACCGGCGATGCGGATCGCGCGCGAGGAGATTTTCGGGCCGGTGCTCGCGGTCCTCAAATGGAGCGATGAAGCCAAGATGCTCGAACAGGTGAACGCCGTCGAATATGGCCTCACCGCCTCGATCTGGACCAACGACCTGTCGACCGCGCACCGCACCGCGGCGGCGGTGCAGGCCGGCTTCGTGTGGATCAACGAAGTCAGCAAACATTTCCTCGGCGCGCCGTTCGGCGGCTACAAACAATCCGGCATCGGCCGCGAGGAATGCTTCGAGGAAATGCTCGCCTATACCCAGGAGAAGAACATCCACGTCCGGCTGCGCCCGGCCAAGGCGTGAAAGCATGTTGACCGTCATCCTGAGGCGCTCGCGCGCAGCGCGAGCCTCGAAGGGCGACGGCCCAGACGTCTCGGCCGTATCCTTCGAGGGCCACTTCGCGTCCGCCTCAGGATGACGGAAACGAATTCATCGCGCCCACTTCGCGGCGGCCGACACGCCCGGACGTAGTACGCCGAGCCTTGGTACGCCGAGCCTTGGCAAGCCGATCGCCGAGGCCGACATCAAGCCCTGGGACATCAGCGTTCTGCCGGACGGCAGCAATCTGCCGCCCGGCAGCGGCACGGCCGCGCAAGGCGCCACGCTCTATGTCGACAAGGGCTGCGTCGCCTGCCACGGCGAAGGCGGCAAGGGCGGCCCCAGCAACATGCTGGTCGGCCATCCCTCGCTGACCGCCGATGGCATCACCTCGAACAAGACCATCGCCAACTTCTGGGCCTGGCCGACGACCCTGTTCGACTACATCCGCCGCGCCATGCCGTGGCCGACGCCGCACACGCTCAGCGATGACGAGGTTTACGCGCTGTGCGCCTATCTGTTCGCCGCCAACAACCTGATCCCCCAGGACGAGGTGATGGACGCGCACACGCTGCCGAAGGTGAAGATGCCGAACCACGATAATTTCATCATCCGGTTTCCGGATCGGATTTGATGCGCTCTTTATCCCCGCGTGCGGGGGGAGGAGCCGAGCGACGCGATGGCGGAGGGGGTAAGGACGGGCAGCCCCGAGCAACCCGCCTACCCCAACATCGCTTGGTCCCGCGCGATTGGCGCGCATGCTATGAACGCCGGTCGAATCGGATCAAGACCGCCCCATGCCGCAAGGGACGCTGTTCACCGAAGATTTTCTCAATGAGGGTGTCCGGGGAACGGAAACCTGGCGCAGCGCCACGCCCGATACTGTGGCCGCGTTCCGCGCCGCGTTGCAATCCATCATCGCGCAGATAGCCGATCCGGCGCGGCTCAACGAAGCGCAAACCGAGGATCGGATCGTCAAGCCGATTCTCGAAAGTCTCGGCTGGCACGGCTGCTACTGGGTCCAGGAGCGGCTTGAGACCAAGGGCCGCGCCAACGTGCCGGACTATCTGTTTTTCGGCACGCCGGAAGACTTCGCGCAGGCGGATCGCGAGCGCGCGGCCGGCGAGCGCTATCCGCTCGCCATCGCCGTCGGCGACGCCAAGGCCTGGTCAATCGACCTCGACCGCCGCGGCTCGGGCGCCGGCGCCGATGAGACGCCGTCCGGGCAAATTCTCCGCTATCTTTCGCGCGCCGAGACCCAGTCCGACCGAAAAGCGCAGTGGGGCCTCCTGACCAACGGCCGCTACTGGCGGCTCTATTATCAGGGCGCAAAATCGCGGCTCGAAGAGTTTTTCGAGATCGATATCGGATGGGTGCTGGCAGTGCCGGGCACACAGGGCGACCTGACTGCCTCCATCCGGCCTTCGGTTTTCCAGAACGACGCGGCGTGGCGCGAGCACCTGCTGATCCTGTTCTGGCTGATGTTTCGCCGCGCCGCCTTTCTGCCCGATGCTGCCGGCCGCACCTTTCATCAGATTGCGCTGGCCGAAGGCCGCGAGTGGGAAGCCAAGGTCCGCCAAAGCCTCGCCGGCGTGGTTTTCAACGAGGTGTTTCCCGATCTGATCCGCGCGCTGGTCCGCGCCGATCCGCAGGCGCCCGCTCCAATTGCCGCCGGCTATCTTGCCACTGTGCGGGAAGCGGCCTTGACGCTGCTCTATCGCCTGCTGTTCGCGCTCTATGCCGAGGATCGCGATCTATTGCCGAAGCGCGATCCGAATTACGGCGGCCTGTCGCGCCTGCGCGATGAGGTCGCCGAGCGCGTCGACGCCGGTACGACGCTGAGCGGACGCCGCAAATCTTATGCCAGCGTCTGCGCCGAGCTGTTCATCACCATCGATGAAGGCGACGACACGCTCGGTGTGCCGCCCTATAACGGCGGCCTGTTCTCCGCAGAGACGCCGGCGACCGCGCTGCTCGACCGTGCAATTCTGCCGGATGCCGATTTCGCGCCACTGCTCGACCGCCTCGCCCGCACCGACAAGGACGGGCGGCGCGTCCGCATCAATTTCCGCGACCTTTCGGTGCAGCAGCTCGGCTCGATCTATGAGCGGCTGCTCGAACACGAACCAATCGCGGCCCCGGACAAGCCGGACGGCATCGACGTTCGCCTCAATCCGTTCGCGCGCAAAGGCTCCGGCAGCTACTACACGCCGGACGAACTGGTGAAGCTCATTATCGAGCGCAGCGTCGGCCCGCTGGTCGAGGAAAAGCGCACGGTTTTCCTCAAGCGCGCGGCCGAGCTGGCGAAGGACCGGCGGCGCACTGAAATTCGCCTCGAAGAACTTTACCAGCTCGATCCGGCCGAGGCGGTGCTCGACCTCAAGGTGGTCGATCCGGCCATGGGGTCGGGCCACTTCCTGGTCTCGCTGGTCGATTATCTCGCCGAGCGCGTGATCACCTTGATGATCGAGGCGCAGCACGAGGTGGCGTGGGCCAATTATGTTTCGCCGCTGGTGCGCCGCCTCGCCGGTGTGTGGGCGCGCATCCGCGCCGAAGCCGAAAGGCACGGCTGGGTCATCCGCGACGACCAGCTTGCCGACAAGAACCTGATCAAGCGCTTCGTGCTCAAACGCTGCGTCTACGGGGTGGACAAGAATCCGATGGCGGTGGAGCTCGCCAAGGTGGCGCTCTGGCTGCACACCTTCACCGCCGGCGCGCCGCTCTCGTTCCTCGATCACCACCTCAAATGCGGCGACTCGCTCTACGGCGAATGGGTGCGCCAGGCGCTCGATGAATTGGCCGCGCGCGGCACGCTCTTGATCAGCGACGCGGTGCGCTCGGCGGAGGCGAGCATTGCCGGCATGGCGCTGGTCGAGAGCCGCAGCGACGCCGACATCGCCGAAGTCAAGCTCAGCGCCGAGGACTACCACGGCGTCGAGACCAAGACCGAACCGCTGCGGCGTTTCCTCGATTTCTGGCACGCCGTGAAATGGCTGGAATTATCTGCGGACGAAAAGAAAGCGTTGCAGGCGCTGTTCGACGGTCATTTCGGCCAGCCGCTGCCGATCGCTGCGGCACTGACGCCGCCCAATCCGCCGGCCGGCCTGGACAACGGCGAAGCGGCCCTGTTCGGCGACGCGGCGCAACAGCTTGCCTTGGCCGGCACCGGCGTCGCCTCCGCGCACGACTACCTTACGCTCAAATCGCTCCTCCACAAAGCGCACGCGCTCGCGGCCGAGCAAAAATTCCTGCATTGGCAGATCGCGTTCCCCGGCGTGTGGAAGAACTGGACCAGCGCCGCGCCCGATGGGGGCTTTGATGCCGTGATCGGCAATCCGCCGTGGGACCGCATGAAGATGCAGGAGGTGGAATGGTTCGCCGCCCGCGCCCCGGCGGTGGCGCACCAGGCCCGCGCCGCCGACCGCAAGCGGCTGATCGCGGCCATGACGGCGGCGGGCGATCCGCTGATCGCGCTATACGAGCGCGCCTCGGCGCTCGCCGAAACCGCGATGGAGCGCGCGCGCAAAAGCGGCGACTATCTGCTGCTGTCGCGCGGCGACATCAACATCTATTCGCTGTTTGTGGAACGCGCGCAGGCGTTGATCAAGCCGGACGGCATCGCCGGCCTGTTGACGCCATCAGGTATTGCGTCCGATCTCGGCGCTTCCGCGTTCTTCCGCAAGGTGGCAACCTCCGGCCGCGTGCAGTGCCTGTTTGATTTCGAGAACCGGCGCGGCGACCGGCGCGAGGCATTTTTTCCGGATATCGACAGCCGCTTCAAGTTCTGCACCTTTGTGTGCGGCGGGCCGAAGACGCACCGTCACCAGCACGGAGTGCGCGTTCTTCCTGCGCGATCCGCCAAACGTCGTTCCTGACGCGAATCGCTTCGCGCTCGGCGCCGCCGACTTTTCGCTGGTCAATCCGAATACCGGCACGGCGCCGATCTTCCGCACCCAGCGCGACGCGGCGTTAACGACGGCAATCTATCGCCGCCTGCCTGTTCTCGTGGACCGCTCGAACGGCACCGAGAAAAAAGCGTGGCCGGTGCGCTACCTGCGTATGTTTGACATGACCAACGACAGTCATCTGTTCTGGACCCGCGAGCGGCTGGAGCAGGAAGGCGCCTACCCTGCCGGCCTGGGACGATGGCGCAAGGGCGAACAGGAATGGGTGCCATTGTACGTCGGGCGCATGATACATCAATTTGATCATCGCGCCGCATCTGTCACGGTAAACGAAGAAAACATTCACAACCCTGCCTCATCGGCGAACGTTTCATCTTCGGAGCATGCCGATCCGAATCTTTTTCCGACGTCATATTTTTGGGTTGCAGTTGAAAATCTTCATGAGCGCATTAGTGACCGGGTAGCCTACTCTTTTGCATTTCGGGATATCGCTCGCGCGACCGATGAACGAACGGCGATCGGTTCGATCGTCGCGGACATAGCGGCCGGCAATACGTTGCCGATACTTCTTGGCTTTGGTTCGGCCTCGGTGTGTCTTTTCGCCGGATACTTTTGCAGTCTGGTTTATGATTATGTTTGCCGGCAAAAGAACCAAAGCACTCACCTTAACTGGTACATTGTCGAACAGCTTCCCGTTCTCATTTCGAAACAATACGAACGCCGCTTCGGCAAGCGCAGCGCCGCCGAAATCGTCAAGGATCACGTGCTGCGCCTCACCTACACCGCCCACGACATGGCGCCGTTCGCGCGCGACATGGGCTACGTCGGCACGGACGGCGCGGTGAAGCCGCCGATTGTGTGGAACGAGGCCGAGCGGCGGCATTTGCGCGCCCGGCTCGATGCGCTCTATTTCATCCTCTACGGCGTCACCGATGAGGCCGACATCCGCTACATCCTCTCCACCTTCCCGATCGTCGAGCGCAAGGACCGCCACGCCTTCGGCGGCGTCTATCTCACCTGCGAACTGATCCTCTGGTACAAGCGCGCGCTGGAAGCGGGCGATCCGGACAGCCTCGCGCCGGAGCCCGAAGTCATTCGGCTTGCGAAAAGCCCGTAGGGCTTATCCTCCCGGAAAACTACAGCTTGAACGTCTCGTAGGTCGCCGGATGGAACAGCTCGTCGACGCCGACGCGCCGCGACGAAAGGCCCTCGGCGTGATGCTGGCCGAGGAAATAATCGAGCACCTTGCGGTTTGGCTCGACGCCGTAGGACCAGAAATCGTGGCCCATCAGATCGCGCGCTTCCTTGAGACGCTCCTCGACGAACGGCAGCGTCACCTTGGTCGCCGAGGTGTCGGAGAGCTTCCTCAGCCCGATCTCCTTCGCCTGCTCGAACGCCTTGAGCACGGCGCCCGGCAGCCACGGATGCCGCTCGGCCAGCTCGCGGCGCACGCCGACCACGTGCATGATCGGAAAAAAGCCGGTGCGCTTGAAATAATCCTTCGCGACCGCGGTCGGATCGGGAAACAGCCAGCCGATATGCGGGTGGCCCTTCTCCACCAGCGTCGGCGGCCGCGGCGCCATGAAGCCGTCGATCTCGCCGGCTTCGAGCAGCGCGGAAATCGTCGCGCCTTCCGGCGCGTTGTCGAGCCGCACGCCGGGCGGCAGCTTGATGGTGATCTTTTCCGGCCGGCCGGCCTCCTCGATGCCGCCGCGGATCCAATGAATGTCGGCAGGCTTGACGCCGTAATCGTCTTCCAGGAAGGCGCGCGCCCAGACGTTGGCGGTGAGCTGATATTCCGGCACGCCGACCTTGCGGCCCTTGAGGTCCTCCGGCTTCTTGATGCGGTCGGTGCGCACATAGATCGAGGTGTGGCGAAAAGCGCGCGACACGAAGGCCGGCACGGCGATATAGGGGCAATTGCCCTGCGCGGTCTTCACCGTGTAGCTCGACAGCGACATTTCGCAGATGTCGAACTCGGCGGCGCGGAAGGCGCGGAAGAAAATCTCCTCCGGCACCAGCGTCATGTAGACCGGATCGACGCCGTCGATCTGCACCGCGCCGTCGATCAGCGCCCGGGTGCGGTCGTAGTCGCCGACGGCGACGGAGAGATTGAGCTTGGCCATTGCAAATTCCTCTTGCGGCGCGCGCAGTGATAGCCGCGCCAGCCGGCAACGCCAAGCCGGAATGTCGATGCGAGCAGCTGAACCTCAGAGACGTAGAACAATACGCCCTCACCGCCCGCGCAAACGGCTCGGCCGGCGCGATGTCGGTCAGCCGGAACTGCACCCGCTCCTCGCCCTGCCAGCGATCGATCGCGAACGAGCCGGCGGCGTGGACCTGCCGGCCGCGGTTTTTCGAGAAGCGCGGCGCCGAGCTTCTGGCCGGCGGCGCGGAAGGCGATGGCGTTGACGGCGGAGCCGTCGGCGGATTTGAGCCGCGCGCGCACATGCGCCTGGCCGACCTCCTCGGCATAGCTCACGGTGTGCGCCGGCAGCGCGATCATCGGCTCCGGATTGCCGGAGCCGAACGGCCCGGCGCGGCCGATCATGGCGACGAGATCGGCGTCGCGCCGCCGCGCGCTCACCGCGCCGTCGATCATCAGGCCGCTGGCGCGCCGCGCCGTCTCGACATCGGCGGCGAGCGTCGCTTCGAGAAAGGCGCGCAGCGGCGCCAGCGCGGCTCTTGCGCAGCGTCACGCCGGCCGCCATGGCGTGGCCGCCGCCCTTGAGCAGCAGCCCCTCGGCCACGGCGCGCCGCACCGCGCGGCCGATATCGACGCCGAAGATCGAGCGGCCCGAGCCGGTGCCGATGCCGCCGGGCTCGAGCGCGATGGCGAAGGCCGGCCGGCCGTATTTCTCCTTGAGCCGCGCCGCGACCAGGCCGACGACGCCGGGATGCCAGCCTTCCGCGGCGGTGACCACCACCGCGCCCCTCTCCTCGATGCCGAGCGCCGCCATCGCCTCGGCTTCGGCCTGCGCCAAGGTCTCCTGCTCGATCGCCTGGCGCTCGCGGTTGAGCCGGTCGAGCTCGGCGGCGATGCGCGCCGGCTTCGATCGGATCGTCTTCGATCAGAAGCTGCACGCCGAGATCGGCGCGGCCGATGCGGCCGCCGGCATTGATGCGCGGCCCGAGCAGAAAGCCGAGATGCCACGCCTCCGGCGGACCGGACAGCCGCGCCACATCCATCAGGCTGACGTGCCCGACGCGCTCGCGCCGGCGCAGCGCGATCAGCCCCTTGGCGACGAAGGCGCGGTTGAGCCCGATCAGCGGCACCACGTCGGCGACGGTGCCGAGCGCCACGTCGTCGAGCAGCGCGAGCAGATCGGGCTCCGGCCGTGCCGCGGTCCAGAAGCCGCGCTGGCGCAGCACGCGGTTCACCGCCACCACGGTCATGAACACCAGCCCGACCGCGGCGAGATGGCCGAGACCGGACAGATCGTCGCGCCGGTTCGGATTGACGATCGCCACCGCCGGCGGCAGCGCCTCGTCGGCCTGATGATGGTCGATGACGACGACGTCGACACCGAGCGCGCGCGCCTCGGCGAGCGGCTCGATGCTGGTGGTGCCGCAATCGACGGTGACCAGCAGCGTCGCGCCGCGCGCCGCGAGCGCGCGCACCGCTTCGACATTCGGGCCGTAGCCCTCGAACAGCCGGTCGGGAATGTGGACGATCGGCTCGATGCCGCCGTGGCGCAGGAAGCGCGCCAGCAGCGCGGCCGAGGTCGCGCCGTCGACATCGTAATCGCCGAAAATGGCGATGCTGCTCGCCGCGCACCACGGCGTCGGCGATCCGCGCGGCCGCTTCCGCCATGGCGGTGAGCACGTGCGGATCGGGCATCGAGCGCTTGATGGTCGGATCGAGAAACGCCTCGACCGCGTCGATCTCGACATTGCGGCCGGCGAGGATGCGCGCCAGCAGTTCGGGCAGGTCGTGCCGCTGCGCGATCGCCAGCGCGCGCGCGGCGCCGCGCTCGTCGAGCCGGTCGCGCCATGCGCGGCCGGTCGCCGAGCTCTCGACGCCGAGGAAAAGGCGATTCTCTGCCATGCGGACGAATGTAGGACGTATCGCGCGCCAAAGTGTGCTTGGCGCGCCGGTCACGCCAGAAATCAGGAACGCGCTCATCAAACTTGTCGAGCTGCCGGTGCTCGGCCGCGATCCAGCGCACCGTGCCGGTGGCCGAGCGCATCACCACGGTTTCGGTCTCGATGACGGTCTTGCCGAACGCGACGCCATGCAGCATGGCGCCGTCGGTGACGCCGGTCGCCGCGAACAGGCAATCGCCCCGCACCATGTCCTCGATCTGGTATTTCTTGCGCGGATCCTTGATGCCCATCTTGGCCGCGCGCGCGCGCTTCTCCTCGGTGTCGAGCACGAGGCGGGTCTGCATCTGGCCGCCGATGCAGCGCAGCGCCGCCGCCGCCAGCACGCCCTCCGGCGCGCCGCCGATGCCGAGATAGATGTCGATGCCGGTCTTGTCCGGTTCGGCGGTATGAATGACGCCGGCGACATCGCCGTCGGTGATCAGGCTCACCGCGGCGCCGGCCTTGCGCACCGCGGCAATCAGATCGGCATGGCGCGGCCGGTCGAGAATCATGGCGGTGATCGCCTCCGGCGGCACGCCCTTGGCCTTGGCGAGATTGACGATGTTCTCGCCGGCCGGCGCGTCGAGATCGACCACGCCCTTCGGGTAGCCGGGGCCGATCGCGATCTTGTCCATATAGATGTCGGGCGCATGCAGCAGCGTGCCGTCCTCGGCCATCGCCACGGTGGCGATGGCGCCCGGCATGTTCTTGGCGCACAGCGTCGTGCCTTCGAGCGGATCGACGGCGATGTCGACCTTGGGACCGGCCTTGGTGCCGACCTTCTCGCCGATGAACAGCATCGGCGCCTCGTCCATCTCGCCCTCGCCGATCACCACGGTGCCGTCGATCGGCAGCTTGTTGAGCTCGCGCCGCATGGCGTCGACCGCGGCCTGGTCGGACGCCTTCTCCGCGCCGCGCCCGCGCAGCCGCGCCGCCGCGACCGCGGCGCGCTCGGTCACCCGCACGATCTCGATCGAGAGAATGCGCTCCAGCATCAGGCTCGTTGGGCACCGTAATCGACGACATGACGCAAACCTCCCTGGGCGATCGACGAGCGGCCGGCTCAGTTCTTCTCGATCCGGATGACCTGCGGGCCGTCCCGAAATAACCCGGTCGCGCCGCACCGCGGCGAGCGCCTTGCGCACCGCATCCTCGCTGGTGGCATATGTGATCATGATGACCGGCACCGGCTCGGCCCGAACGGCCGGGTCGGCCGCGCCGTCGCGTCGGCGATGCCATGGCGCTGCACGATCGATTCCAGCGATATCTTCTGCTGCGCCAGGCGCCGCGCGATGGTGGCCGCGGTGCCGGGCCGGTCGCGCGCCAAGCAGCCGGATGTAATAGCCGCCCTCGTGGTGCTGCATCGGCGCCTTGCGGATCGCGGTCATGCGCGCCGCCGGGCGGCCGAACGGCGCCGTGCGCACGCCGCGGGCGATATCGGCGAGATCGGACACCACCGCCGACGCCGTCGCCATGCCGCCGGCGCCGGGCCCGACCAGCGTGATCGGCGCAAGGCCGTCGGCATCGACCGTCACCGCATTGGTGACGCCCATGACCTGGGCGATGGCGATGTCCTTCGGCACCATGGTCGGATGCACGCGCTGCTCGATGCCCGCTTCGGTCTTCACCGCGACGCCGAGCAGCTTGACGCGGTAGCCGAGCTCGCCCGCGGCATCGAGATCGGCGAGCGTGATCGACGAAATGCCTTCGACATAGATGGCGCCGGGATCGAGCTTGGTGCCGAAGGCGAGGCTTGCCAGGATCGACAGCTTTTGCGCGGTGTCGTGGCCCTCGACGTCGAAGGACGGATCGGCTTCCGCATAGCCCAGCCGCTGGGCGTCGCGCAGGCAGTCGTCGAAGGCGAGCCGGTCCTGCTCCATGCGCGAGAGGATGTAATTGCAGGTGCCGTTGAGGATGCCGTAGATGCGCGTGAACGCATCGCCGTTGAGGCCTTCGCGCAGCGTCTTGACGATCGGGATGCCGCCGCCGACCGAGGCCTCGAAATTGAGCGCGACGCCATGCCGTTCCGCCAGCACGGCAAGCTTCTGGCCATGCCGGGCCAGCAGCGCCTTGTTGGCGGTCACCACCGGCTTGCCGGCGCGCAAGCGCGGTCTCGACGGCGCGCTTTGCCGGATCGCCGGCGCCGCCGATCACCTCGACGAACACGTCGATTGCCGGATCGCGCCGCGAGCGCCACCGGATCGGCGAACCCAGCGAAACTTTTTCAGATCGATGTCGCGCTTCTTGGCGCGCGAGCGCGCACTGAGCGCCACGACCTCGATCGGGCGGCCGCAGCGCGCGATGAGCTTGTCGCGCCCGCGCTCCAGCAGCTGAACGACCGCGATGCCGACGGTTCCCAGTCCGGCAAGACCGACTTTCAGCGGCTCGGCCATAACACGTCGCCAACCTGGGGTGGAGCGACGCCCGGCTAACGCCGCGTCGCGAGGGGAACGACGTTGTGCAGCATTTCCGGACCGGTTTCAAGAAACCGCCGGATATTGCGGGCCGCCTGGCGGATGCGCTGCTCGTTCTCGACCAGCGCGATGCGCACATAGCCCTCGCCGTATTCGCCGAAGCCGGCGCCGGGCGAGACCGCGACGCCGGCCTTCTCGACCAGCAGCGTCGAGAATTCGACGCTGCCGAGCGGTGACGAACGGCTCCGGGATCGGCGCCCAGGCGAACATCGAGGCCCGCGGCGGCGGCACCTGCCAGCCGGCGCGGCCGAACGAATTCGACCAGCGCGTCGCGCCGGCGCCGGTAGATCGCGCGCATCTCGTGGATGCACTCGTCGGGGCCGTTGAGCGCCGCGGTCGCCGCGACCTGGATCGGCGTGAAGGCGCCGTAATCGAGATAGGATTTGACCCGCGCCAGCGCGGCGATGAGGCGCTCGTTGCCGACGGCAAAGCCGATGCGCCAGCCCGGCATCGAATAGGTCTTCGACATCGAGGTGAATTCGACCGCGACGTCCATCGCGCCCGGCACCTGCAGCACCGACGGCGGCGGATTGTCGTCGAAATAGACCTCGGCATAAGCGAGATCGGACAGCACCAGGAGCGCGTGCTTCTTCGCGAACGCGATGAGGTCGCGATAGAAGTCGAGATTGGCGATGCAGGCGGTCGGGTTCGACGGATAGCAGACCACGACCGCGATCGGCTTCGGGATCGAATGCAGCACCGCGCGCTCGAGCGCGCGGAAGAAGCGCGTGTCCGCCGCGACCGGCACCGAGCGGATGGCGCCGCCGGCCATCAGGAAGCCGAAGACGTGGATCGGATAGGTCGGATTGGGCACGATGATGACGTCGCCCGGCGCCGTGATCGCCTGGGCGACATTGGCGAAGCCTTCCTTCGAGCCGAGCGTGGTGACGATCTGGGTCTCGGGATTGAGCTTCACGCCGAAGCGGCGCGCATAATAGGCGGCCTGGGCGCGGCGCAGCCCCGGTATTCCCTTGGACGCCGAATAGCGGTCGGTGCGCGACTTGCCGATGGTCTCCTTGAGCTTCTCGACGACATGCGCCGGCGCCGGCAGATCGGGATTGCCCATGCCGAGATCGATGATGTCGGCGCCGCCGTTGCGCGCCCCCGCCTTGGCGCGATTGACCTGCTCGAACACGTAAGGCGGCAGCCGGCGGATGCGATAAAAGTCTTCCATGATAGCCCCGGCGCGGTCGTTTCTCGGCGGTCTCCTAACGGCATGCGAACTTTTATCACGGCTTGGTGTCGGCACCAGCGGTCTGCGTGCTGCCCGCCGCGCGGCGGCGCTGGGCCGGCGGCACAGGCTTCTTCTTCTTCTTGCGCCGCAGCTGGGCTGGCCGTCGGCACTGTGTCGGCGGCGCGCGTATCGGCGCTTGACTGGCGTTCTGCGCGTCGGTGTTCAGCTGGTTGCGCTCGGTGATGAGATCGTCGGTCGCCTGCTTGACCTGCTCGGCGTTCATCGGCGCTTCGGCGCGCGCCGCGCGGCATGTCGTGGACTGCCGGAAATGCCGGATAATCGGCGCCCGGCGAACAGGCGCACAGCAAGCATGCCGCCGCGGCGCCAATCGCCAGCGACCGCTACCCTACGCTTCGTTACGCTCGCGCGACCGTGCACGCTTATCCCCACATGCTCTGGCGAGGCTGACGCGACGCGCGGCCGACCAGGCCGCGCGCCCTCGCCTCATCCACCCTCTAGCGCAAAATGGCTACTCATCTCAATAATTTACCGAATCAACTCACACGATCGCGCAAGCCGCTAGAGTATAACGTGGTAATATGTCGAAACAAGGACGGCAGCCGTGCCGGCGACGCCGGGCGGACTGCAGGTCGCGCCTTGCGCGCGCGGCTGGCGCAGGCCATTTTCGCCTCAAGGGGTCGCGATTTGCGCTGGCCCTGCGGCCACTGGAGGAAAACGTCGTGCGGGCTCCATCGCAAGAACCGATGAAGATCGGCGCCGTCGACGTCGAGGAGTTTTCGCGCAATCTGGCGCGGCTCGTCGAGGAAGGCGGCCGGGCGCTCGCCGCCTATCTCAAGCCGCGCGAAGAAGGCCGCAATCCCAACGAACTCGCCGACGAGGTCGCCGAAGTCGTCAAGACGCTCGGCCAGGTCGCGGAATATTGGCTGGCCGATCCGCAGCGCGCGGTCGAACTGCAGACCCGGCTCGGCAAGGCCTATCTCGATCTGTGGGCGTCCGCGGCCAAACGGCTCGCCGGCGAGGAGGCCGCGCCGGTCGCCGCGCCGGAAGCCGGCGACAAGCGCTTCAACGATCCCGAATGGTCGTCGAACCAGTTCTTCGATTTCCTCAAGCAGAGCTACCTGCTCACCACGCGCTGGGCCAACCAGCTGGTCACCGATGCCGCCGATCTCGACCCGCACACCAAGCAGAAGGCCGAGTTCTACGTGCGGCAGATCGCCAACGCGATGTCGCCGACGAATTTCGTGCTGACCAATCCGGAATTGCTGCGCGAAACGCTCACCAGCAATGCCGACAACCTGGTGCGCGGCATGCGCATGCTGGCCGAGGATATCGAGAGCCGGCGGCGGCGATCTGAAGATCCGGCAATCCGATTCCTCGATGTTCGAGGTCGGCCGCAATCTGGCGACGACGCCGGGCAAAGTCATTTTCCAGAACGAGCTCATGCAGCTCATCCAGTTCGCGCCGTCGACCCCGACGGTGCTCAAGCGGCCGCTGCTGATCGTGCCGCCCTGGATCAACAAATATTACGTGCTCGATCTCACGCCGGAGAAATCCTTCATCAAATGGTGCGTCGACCAGGGCATCACCGTGTTCTGCATCTCCTGGGTCAATCCGGACGCACGCCTCGCGCAAAAGACGTTCGAGGACTACGTGCGCGAAGGACCGCTGGCGGCGCTCGACGCCATCAAGCAAGCGACCGGCGAGGACAAAGTGCACAGCGTCGGCTACTGCGTCGGCGGCACGCTGCTCGCGGTGACGCTTGCCGCCATGGCGGCGCGGCGCGACGACCGGATCGTGTCGGCGACGTTGTTCGCCGCCCAGGTCGACTTCACCCATGCCGGCGACCTCAAGGTCTTTGTCGACGAGGAGCAGGTCAAAATTCTCGAGCAGCGCATGGCGGAGCGCGGCTATCTCGAAAGCAAGTCGATGGCGACGGCCTTCAACCTGCTGCGCTCGAACGACCTGATCTGGCCCTATGTCATCAACAATTACCTGAAGGGCAAAGCGCCATTCCCGTTCGATCTGCTGTACTGGAATTCCGACGCCACCCGGCTGCCGGCCGCCAACCACTCGTTCTATCTGCGCAACTGCTATCTCGACAACAATTTGGCCAAGGGCAAGGTCGACGATCGGCAACACGCCGATCGATCTGAAGGCGATCAAGATGCCGATCTACAATCTCGCCACCCGCGAAGACCATATCGCGCCGGCGAAATCGGTGCTGCTCGGCTGCAAATTCTTCGGCGGCCCGGTGCGGTTCGTGCTGTCCGGCTCCGGCCACATCGCCGGCGTGGTCAACCCGCCGGACAAGAAAAAGTATCAATATTGGACCGGCGCCAAGCCGCGCAATGCCGATCTCGACGGCTGGCTCGCCAAGGCCAAGGAACATCCCGGCTCGTGGTGGCCGGATTGGCTGGTCTGGCTCACGCGCCAGAGCCCGACCCAAGTCCCGGCGCGCGGCCCCGGGCGCCGGCGCGCTCATGCCGATCGAGGACGCGCCGGGGAGTTACGTGAAGGTGCGCGACTGAGGCGCAGCCTCGTGGGCACCGTTCGTTCCTCAGTACGATTGTTATACACAGACCTTTTCCGCGCATGGGATAGTTGCGAAGTTCTTCGCGCATGCAATCTTGCAATGAGGGGGAGCGCGAAATGTCCCATGAACTGTTCTGGCTGGTAGTGACAGCAGCGATGACCGGCCTGATGTGGGTGCCGTACATTCTCGACCGCATCATGGTGCGCGGGGTCACGGGAGCGATGGCGAACCCCAGTCCTGGCGACAAGCCGCAATCGGTCTGGGCCCAGCGCCTGATGGCGGCTCATGTCAACGCGGTGGAAAATCTCGTCATCTTTGCACCGCTTGTGTTGGCGGCGCAGGACCTGAACGTCAACGTTTCGACGCCTACGACGGCGTTCGCCTGTGCGCTTTATTTCTGGTCGCGGCTCGTCCACGTCGTGGTGTACACGCTCGGCATCCCAGTGCTGCGCACGCTGGCCTTTGTCGGCGGGTTCGTGGCGCAGGTCATGTTGGCGCTGGCCCTCTTCAAGCTGGCCTGACGCGATTACGGAAACAGCGCGACCTGCTCGAGGCCCATGGTCTCGGGAAAGCCCAGCATCACGTTCATGTTCTGCACCGCCTGGCCGGAGGCGCCTTTGGTCAGGTTGTCGAGCGCCGAGACGATGATGGCGCGGCCGGCGACGCGGTCAGCTGCGACACCGATGAAAGTCATGTTGGAGCCGCGGACGTGCCGAGTTTGCGGCATCGCCCCGAACGGCAGCACGTGAACGAACGGCTCGTTCGCGTAGGACTTCAAAAGCAGCGCGTGAATATCCTGCGGCGACACCTTGAGACCGCGCACATAAATGGTTGAAAGAATGCCGCGATTCATCGGCACAAGATGCGGCGTAAAGGTCGCGATCACATCGCGGCCGGCGGCCCGCGAAAACTCCTGGTCCAGTTCGGACATGTGGCGATGATGGCCGACGCCGTAGGCGTGAAAGCCCTCGGACACCTCCGAAAACAGCATCTCCTCTTTCGCCGCCCTGCCCGCTCCGGTCATGCCCGACTTGGCATCGATCACGATCTCGTCGGGGTCGATCGCCTTGGCTTTGAGGAGCGGGATCAGCGCGAGCTCGGCGCAGGTGGTGTAGCAGCCGGGATTGGCGACGAGCCGCGCCGACTTGATCTCGGACCGGTAGATTTCGGTCAGGCCGTAGACCGCCTCCTGCTGCAGCTCCGGCGCGGCATGAGCATGGCCGTACCAGTGCGCGTAGGCGGCAGGATCGGCCAGGCGGAAGTCGGCCGAGAGATCGACCACCTTGGTGCGCGGCGCGCGCGCCAGCAGATCGGCGATCACTTTCTGCGTAGTGCCGTGCGGCAGCGCGCAGAACACGAGATCGATGCCGCCCGTCTTCCAATCGAGGCCATCGAGCGACGTGAGCGCCGGCAGCGCGTAGGGTGCAGAATTGTGGAAACACATCGGCCATTGCCTTGCCGGCGCGGCGTTCGGCGGTGAGCAGCACGATCTCGGCCTGGGGATGACGGATGAGCAGGCGCACCAATTCCGCGCCGGTGTAACCGGAAGCGCCGAGGACGCCGATCTTGGCTTTCGCAGGCATGAATCCACCCTTTTGCTTTGAGGGATCAGGCCGAATCCGCGGGGAAGAAGATCAGAAAGAGGTGCCGCGGGTTCGGCGGCACGAGCTTTTCGCTACGCGCGACGGCGCGCTCGTGCCGCGCCACGATGGCGGCGGCGACGCTTGGCAACGGCGATGGCGGCAAAAGAACCGTTCATGGGCGGCGATATAGAAGCCGCCCCGGCCCAGCGTCAATGCGGCTGGCAAAGAAAAGAATAGCCAATTCAGGCTACGCTATTTGAGCGCTTCGCTTTCAAGGCATCGATCCGCTTTGACGCCTCGGCTTTGGTCAAGTTGTCGGCAAACGCCGTCGGCTCATGAAGCTGCTCCGAAAGGGTTTTGAGGTAAGACGTCTGTGCCCCAGTCATCGGTTCGCCGCCCGAAACCCAATCCTCCGGGTCCTTCTCGGTATTGTCGTTGGGCGCGTTCTCGGTCTTCGGATTATCGGTCATAAGCGGCCCTCGATGTGCTGTAACCGATAACGCTCCGCTCACGTGCCAGTTCCCACTTCGTTCTCACGCCTTGGCGGCGCCCATGGCATAGTCCCAGGCTGATTCGTTGCGGACTGACGCCGTAATCGCCACATGGGGCAAAGCGTGGGAAAACCAACCAAAACAGCAAAAACCGCCAACACGCCGGATCTGTTCGCCGAACGCACCGGGAGCACGGCGCAGCGGCGGACGCCGTACCACCGGCGCGCTTTCGCGCGGGTCGGCGGCCGAGTCCGGCTACACCGCGCGCCATATCGAGGTCCTGGAGGGGCTCGAGCCGGTGCGCCGCCGCCCCGGCATGTATATCGGCGGCACCGACGAGAAGGCGCTGCATCACCTGTTCGCCGAAGTCATCGACAACGCCATGGACGAGGCGCTGGCCGGCCACGCCGACTGGATCGAGGTCGAGTTGGCAGCAGACGGTTTCATCACCGTCACCGACAATGGCCGCGGCATCCCGGTCGACCCGCATCCGAAATTCAAGAACAAATCCGCGCTCGAAGTGATCATGTGCACGCTGCACGCCGGCGGCAAATTCGACTCCAAGGTTTATGAGACCTCCGGCGGCCTGCACGGCGTCGGCGTCTCGGTCGCCAATGCGCTGTCCGAACGCATGGAGGTCGAGGTCGCGCGCGGCCAGAAGCTCTATCGGATGGCGTTCGAGCGCGGCAAGCCGAAGACCAAATTGCAGGATGCCGGCAAGGCGCCGAACCGCCGCGGCACCAAGGTGCGGTTCCGGCCGGACCCGGAGATTTTCGGCGCCAAAGGCCCATTTCAAGCCGGAGCGCGTGTTCAAGATGACGCGCTCGAAGGCCTACCTGTTCGGCGGCGTCGAAATCCGCTGGTCGTGCGCGAATGAACTGTTGCGCGGCGTCGAAGGTGTGCCGGACGAAGCGACGTTCCATTTCGCCGACGGGCTCAAGGACTATTTGTCCGAAACGCTGGCGAGCGCCACGCTGGTGCATCCCGACATCTTTACCGGCAGCGCCGGCAAGACCGGCGCCCACGGTGCGGCGCAATGGGCGGTGGCCTGGACCGCCGACGCCGACGGCTTTCTCAATTCCTATTGCAACACCATCCCGACGCCGGACGGCGGCACCCATGAATCCGGCCTGCGCACCGCGTTGCTGCGCGGCCTCAAGGATCATGCCGAGCGCATGGGCCAAGGCAAGCGCGCCGCCGCGATCACCAGCGACGACGTCATGACCGGCGCCGGCGCCATGCTGTCGGTGTTCATCCGCGAGCCGGAATTCCAGGGCCAGACCAAGGACCGCCTCGCCACCGCCGAAGCGCAAAGGATCGTCGAGCAGGCGATCCGGGACCCGTTCGATCACTGGCTCGCCGGCAATCCGCTGCAGGCCAACAAGCTGTTCGACTTCGTCGTCGAGCGCGCCGACGAGCGCATCCGCCGCCGCCAGGAAAAAGACATCGCGCGCAAGAGCGCGGTGCGCAAGCTTCGCCTGCCCGGCAAGCTCGCCGACTGCACCAACAGCGCGGCCGAAGGCTCGGAGATTTTCGTCGTCGAGGGCGACAGCGCCGGCGGCTCGGCCAAGCAGGCGCGCGATCGCGCCAGCCAGGCGATCCTGCCGCTGCGCGGCAAGATCCTCAACGTCGCCTCGGCCGGCAAGGATAAGCTGGCGCAGAACCAGCAGCTCGCCGATCTCGTGCAGGCGCTCGGCTGCGGCACCGGCGCACATTATCGCGACGAGGATTTGCGCTACGGCCGCGTCATCATCATGACCGACGCCGACGTCGACGGCGCCCATATCGCCTCGCTCCTCATCACGTTCTTCTACCGGCAGATGCCGCACCTCATCGACAACGGCCACCTTTATCTCGCGGTGCCGCCGCTCTACCGGCTCAGCCACGGCGGCAAGAATTTTTACGCCCGCGACGACAAGCACAAAGACGAAATCCTGAAGAAGGAATTCCACGCCAACGCCAAGGTTGAAGTCAGCCGCTTCAAAGGCCTCGGCGAAATGATGGCGGCGCAGCTCAAGGAAACCACCATGGACCCGAAGAAGCGCACGCTGCTTCGCGTCGTCGCTCCTCGCCGACGATCAGAAGGCGACGGAAAGTTCGGTCGAACGGCTGATGGGCACAAAGCCCGAAGTCGCGCTTCGCCTTCATCCAGGAGCGCGCCGAGTTCGCCGACGAGGAAATGCTTGACGTGTGATTATCCTTACCTGCGCGCGGAAAGTACTGCCGTGAACGCGTCGCTCTTCGCGGATTTCTCTCCGCTCAATCCGGATACTTACTACCTACTTGTCCTTCTGGAAAAGCTTGTCGGTCGCCGAGATAAGGCCGATATCGGGATGCGCCGCACAATACTGACCCAGCTTCTTGGCGTTGGCCACGAATTCGTCGGTGTTGATGATCGGCGGATCGTCCTCGTCGCGGTAGTAGCCGTCGAGCCAAGCCAGAATCACGCCCACGTCATCCTTGCTCGCCGATTGAAACTGCTTGCAGGTCCAGGTCGATAGATCGATGTCTTCCGCTCCAGCGGAACCGCACCAGAGCAGCGTTCCGGCTGTGAGGGCGCGTGCCAAAACCTTCATAAAAATCTCTCCGTCGCCGCCCCACGATCTGCTCCCTCTGTAGAGGCGAATCGAGGCAAAGCAAAGCGGCCAAGCGTTGTTGATATCGACGAAACCGCAGGGGAGGGAAACCACGAAAAGCGTCGCGATCGACGCCAACAGATGCGAGACATTTGAAGCGGGTCCCCTCTCACGGGGCGTGAAAAAGGGGCGTTGCACAACGGAACGGCTCGATTATTTGATCATATCCATCGCATGCTTGAGGCTTTCACGCATGCGGTTGAATGACACCGAAAGCGAGGAAATCTCGTCCTTGCCCGGTTTGACATAAGGCTCGATATCCTCGACGCCCAGGCTAACCGCGTCAGCCATCGCCGTAACCCGCTTAACCGGCGTGATCACCAGATAGTGCAGCAAGAGATTGAGGATCACAAAGATGATCGCGAATGTGACGACCAGGATGACCAAAAACGTGACGTACGTGTCGCGCGCAACCTTGAGCGGGACCGCCATAGGGACCGTCACGATTTGCGCACCGATCGTGTCGTTGATCTTCCAGCCGAAACCGTTCGCACTGCCGTAGGTTTGAATCAACGCCGCGGGCGCCGCCCCGGGCGTACTGTGGCAGACGAGGCAGGCTTGCTCGGTGATGACGATCGGCCGCGCCAGATTGAGCGTCGGTCCGATCGGCGTGTCGCGCTCGATCGTCAGTTCCTGCTGCTTCGAATCGTTGATGAAGAGGCGAATGATATCGGCCTCCCAATCCTGGGAGCGGTCGGTCAAATTGGTCGGATTGAGCGCAGGCTCCCGATAGGTATAGCCCGAAAACGCCGCTTGCACGTCCTTGAAATTTGTCTGCGCCGCGAAGGCCGGTACCGTCTCGGCGACGAATTTTCCGTCGTGCTCCATCGGCAGCAGCGGCGCGAGGTCGTCGGCGGTGTATTTGCGGATCGCATTGGCCGCGGTCATCATGATACGAGCATTTTGCAGCACTTGGTTGCGCGCATCATCGATGAAGACGCGGCGGAGACCGAAGGCCGCGCCCCCGAAACCGATGAGGAAGGCCACCAAAATCGCAAGGTTGAACTTGGCTCTAAGGCCCATAAATCGAGCTCCGTTGTGAGCGGCCCCCGCGCAGGATGACGCAGCTCGTACGCTATTACAGCCGGTGTATGACGGCAACGCTTAGCGGCAAACCCGCGAAAAAATGCGCGAGAGGCGGCACGGTTCCAATCCGTGCGCGCGCGGCTGGCGCCCCCATGGGGACGGCTTATATAGTGACTGCACGCAACCCAGGTCGAACGCTTGAGCTAGGATTTCCGTGTCAGGGGACGCGACCCACATTTTCATTTGCTTTTCATCGAAAGATGAAGCGGTCGCGCGCGAGGTGGTCGACAGTCTCGAGGCCAGCGGGCTGAAATGCTGGATTTCCTTGCGCGACGTGCCTGCTGGGCAAAATTACCAAGAGGCCATCGTGCAAGCGATTGAGCGGGCCCGCGGCATGGTTTTTCTGTTCTCGGAAAACTCCAGCAAATCCGGAGAAATCAAAAAAGAGCTGTCGATCAGCGGCAGTATCAGTGTGCCGGTGTTTCCGCTGCGGCTCTCGCCGATCACGCCAATGGGCGCGTTGCGCTACGAGCTGGCCACCCGGCAGTGGATCGACATCTTCCCTAATCGGCAGCACGCGCTCGCCAAGCTCGCCGACACGATCAAAGCCGCCATCGACGGTTCGACGACGGACGAGAGCGATGTGCTGCCGGCGCATCGGCTGGCCGCCGAGGCCGCGCCCACGATGGCAAAACGGCCACCCGCCAAACCGCGGGCGCGGCCGCGCGCTCCGATCGTCGCGCCGGGCACCCAGCAGTACGAGGCGATCAGGGCTTTGCTGGCGCGCCATATCGGCCCGATCGCAAAGATCTTCGTCGAGAGGGCCGCGACCGAGGCGCGCACACCGGACGAATTCTGCGAACGCCTCGCGACCCACGTCCCCACGCCATCCGATCGCACGTCATTCCTGCAAGCCGTGCGCGCCAACCTTGCACCCAAAGCCTGAGGCGCCGGCCGCTTAGTCCGAAACGCCGGCGCTATTCCTCGAAATGCAGGTGGGCGGCCTTCACCACGTCGCCGAACTTCACGATATCGCTTTCGATGATGCGCCTGAACTGTTCCGGCGTGGCACCACCGGGATTGACGGCCATGGCCTTGAGCTTTTGCGACACGCCGGGATCGTGGATGGCTTGGTCGAGCGCTTTTTCAAGCTTCGCGACGATCGCCGGTGGGGTCGCCGCCGGCGTGAAGACGCCACTCCAGAGCTGGACATCCACGCTCGGATAGCCGGCTTCGGCCATGCTCGGGGTGTCCGGCAGTTCCGCGGAGCGCTCCGCCCCGGTGACGGCCAGCGCCTTGACTTTGCCGGCTTTCACCTGCGGCACCGTCGGCGGCCCGTCAGCGATCGTCATCGCGGTCTGGCCGCTGATGACGCTGAGGATCATCTCGTTGCTGCTCTTATAAGGAATGTCGACCCCCGGCATGCCGGTCTTCAATTTCAACAGCTCCGTCGTGATGGTGAAGGCCGGCGAGGAACTGGCGTAATTCGCCTTGTCGGGATGCTGCTTCATCCACTCGACGAATTCCTTCACGTTGTTCGACGGGTTGTCGGCGCCGATCACCATGATCAGCGGAAAGTTGCCGATCATGGCGAGCGGCACGAACGTCTTGGTCGTTTGGTACTGCAAATCCGAATAGATCGCGGGCCCGATCGACATCGCGCCGCTCGCGCCGACAAGGAGCGTGTAGCCGTCGGCCGGCTGATGCGCGACGTACTCGGCGGAAAGCCGGCCGGCGGCTCCCGGCTTGTTCTCGATCACAATTGTTTGTCCAATAATTTCCCCAAGCTTCGCGCCGACGAGACGCGCGAAAATATCGTTGCCGCCACCGGCCGCGAAGCCGACGACCATCCGGATCGGCCGGTTCGGATAATCGCTCTGCGCGCGCGCCGGCGCCAAAGCCAACGCCAGCAGCAACGGCAATGCCAAGGCCGCCGGTAACCGCCCGCGCGCAAGATATTTGCCGATTGTCATTGGCGCTCTCTCCATCCCGATCGCGTTTTCTCTTGTTCCTGCCCCATGAGAGCAGTGGCGGAGTATTATCATCGTCCCCCCGTGAGCGCCCTCCCCCGCGGCAATTGCGTTAGCCGAGCGCCGCAGCAAGGTCCGCGATGAGATCATCGGCGGCTTCGATACCGACCGAAATCCGTACCAGACGATCGCTGATGCCGAGCGAGGCGCGCACGTCGGGCGGAGTCGCGGCGTGCGTCATCAACGCCGGCAGCGAAATCAGGCTTTCGACGCCGCCGAGGCTTTCAGCCAGCGTGAACAACCGGCAGCGTTCGAGAAACCGCCGCGCGTCGTCTCCCGTACCTTTGACCTCGACCGAAATCATCGCACCGAACGCTTGCATCTGCCGGCGCGCCAGTTCGTGCTGCGGGTGTGAGGCGAGGCCCGGATAATGCACGCGCTCGATCTTATGATGCGCCTCCAGCCACTGCGCGATGCGTAGTGCCGATGCGCATTGGCGCTCCATGCGCAGTGCCAGCGTTTTGACTCCGCGCAGCGCGAGGAAGGCATCGAACGGACCCTGAACGGCGCCGACGGCATTCTGCAGAAACGCCATGCGCTGGCGCAACTCGGCATTCTCGCCCACGACCACGATGCCGCCCACCATGTCGGAATGACCGTTGAGATATTTGGTCGTCGAGTGCATGACGAGGTCGAAGCCATGTTCGAGCGGCCGCTGCGTCCACGGCGAGGCGAAGGTGTTGTCGCACGCGGTGAGAATTTTGCGCTGTCGCGCAATCGCTGCAACGCGAGCAAGGTCGATGACTTTCAGCGTCGGATTGGTCGGCGTTTCGAGCCAGACGAGCCGCGTGTTGGGGCGCATGACTGCGTCCAACGCGCCGGCATCAGCAAGATCGGCGAAGCTCGCCTCGATGCCGGCGGATTGTTTGCGCACGAGATCGAATAGCCGCCGCGTGCCGCCATAAACGTCTTCGCCGACAACGACGTGGGAGCTGTGTTCGAGAGCGTCGAGCACGGTGGCAGTCGCCGCCATACCGGACGCGAAGGCGAAGCCCGCCGTGCCGCCTTCGAGGTCGGCGACGCAGCGCTCCAAAGCCATGCGGGTGGGATTTTGCGTGCGCGAATATTCAAAGCCCTTGTGCACGCCGGGACTCGACTGGGCATAGGTCGACGTCGCGTAGATCGGCGTCATCACCGCACCGGTCGTCGGATCGTTCTCCTGGCCGGCATGGACGCAGCGCGTGGCGAAATCAAGCGTATTGCGGCGTGTCGTCATTTCATCTCACTTTCGCAATGCGGAAGTAATTGATCAGATCGAGACGGGTGGCGATGCCGAGGAAGCGGTTGCCGTCCATCACGATGGCGACGAGGTCGCGGCGAAACAACGGGACAAGATCGCGGATCGGCGCTTCGGCGGAAATTGTTTCGAGGCGGCTCACCATCACGTCCTTGACCGGCAGGTCGAACGCCTGGTCGGAGCCTTCGAGCAGCGCGCCGAGCATGTCGCTTTCATCGACAAGCCCGACAATATTCTCGCCTTCAACCACCGGGAGCTGGGAAACGTCGGCGGTGCGCATGCGCGCGAACGCCGTGCGCAGCGGATCGCCGCCATGCACGACCACTGTCTGGCCAAGCGGAAAACAGGCAGTGACGACGTCGCGTACGGTGCCATGACGTTCTTGCGTCCAGCCTTCCTGAGCGATGTAGGTCGGATTGAACACCTTCGAGAGATATTTGGCCCCGGAATCGCAGACCAGGCTGACGACCCGCTTGGGTTCGGTCTGTTCCAGGCAATAGCGCAACGCAGCGGTCAGTAACGTGCCGGAAGAGGAACCGGCGAGCACGCCCTTTTGGCGCAACAGCTCGCGCGCGGTGTCGAAACTGTCGGCATCGCTGATCGAATAGGCCTTATGTACGAGCGCAAGATCGGCGTTCGGCGGCACAAAATCCTCACCGATGCCTTCGACCGCCCAGCTTCCCGCTTGCGGCATGCGCCCGCTCTCGATGAAGGGCGCCAGCACCGACCCGGCGGGATCGGCGAGGATCATGTGCGTGTGCGGCGAGGCTTTGGCCATGAACCGGCCGATGCCGGTGAGCGTGCCGCCGGAGCCGACGCCGACGACCACCGCATCGACATCACCCTGCATCTGCCGCAGAATTTCCGGACCGGTCGTCGTCTCGTGCGCGAGCGGATTGGCCGGGTTGGCGAACTGATTGATGAACATCGCGCCGGGCGTGCGCGCGGTGATGGCCTCGGCGAGGTCCTGGTAATAGTCCGGATGGCCGCGGCCGACGTCCGAGCGCGTCAGCACTACCTCGGCGCCCATCGCCTTACAGTGCAGAATTTTCTCGCGCGCCATCTTATCGGGCACGACGAGAAGGATGCGATAGCCCTTGCGCGCCCCGACAAGGGCAAGGCCGAGGCCGGTATTGCCGGCCGTCGCCTCGACGATGGTGCCACCGGGTTTTAGCCGCCCGTCGGCCTCCGCCGCCTCGATCATGGCGCGGGCCGGACGGTCCTTGATGGAGCCCGACGGATTGGCGCTTTCCAGCTTCAGGAACAGCCGGCACAAGCCGCGATCGAATTTCGAGACTTCGATGAGCGGAGTTTCACCGATGAGGTCGAGGATGGAGGCCATAGTCCAATATAACCATCACGACGCCATCCATTCGACCAGGGCTTCGGTCACCGCCCGCGGCTCTTCGAGGGTCGAGAGGTGGCCGCTATCGGGGATCGTGATCAGACGCGATCCGCCAATTCCGGCGGCTATCTCGCGCGCGAGTTCCGGCGGCGTCGCCTCGTCGCCTTCCCCGACCAGGACCAGCGTCGGACACGTGATCGCGGCCAGGCCGGGACGCGAGTTCGGCGCGCCCGATGATCGCTTGCTGCTGGCGCAGGAATGCCTGCGCGCCCGTCTCCTCCGCCATGGCGCGCACGACACGCTCTCAGCGCTTCGTCGCCATGGCGCCGCCGATGGACGTACAGAGGAAAAGCAAGATCGGCGACTTCCGCGTAGCGGCCGGACTTGGCGAGAGCCATGACGACGTGGCGCCGCTCGGTCTGTTCTCGGCGTGTCGGCGCGCGCTCCGGTATCGAGCAAAGCGAGCTTCGCCACGCGCTCGGGGGCCTGGCGCATGACCTCGAAAGCTGATGTAGCCGCCCATCGACAGCCCGGCGAGCGCGAAGCGCGGCGGGGCGGCAGCCAAAATCCGCTGCGCAATCGCCGCCATGCTGTCGTCGCGCGTATGGTCGGCGACCATGACCGGGCCAAACCGCCACAGTGCGGGTATTTGCTCGGCGTAAAGGCGCGCCGAGCAGGTCAGGCCCGGAATGAGAACAATAGGCACCGGATCGGACATGGCTGCAATTTCCTCCCACACCGACAATCGGAACGACGAAGCGGCACACCGCCGGAAATCCTAAGAAGAACTGTCGCCACCGTACAGAGACTAGCGCCGTAGCGGAAAAAGCGCGCGCAACCGTTCGTCGCGAAGCCATAATCCGCCCCACGCCAGCATCCCGAGGTAAACGCCGAACAGGTCGTGGGTCAGAAACGGCGATCCGACGCGCAGATGGGCGGCGAATGCGCCGCCGAAGAGTCCCGTGAACAGGACGGCGCCCAGAACCGAAGTGCGCGCAATGAGGTAGAGAATCAGCAGGACCGTTTGCAGCACCCCGATGGCAAGGCCGAGATGCGCCGGATAGCCGAGTTGCGTCAGCGCGTCTGCTACGACGTCGAGCTTGAGCAATTTGATGGCGGTGTCGGCGATCATGAACAGAACAAAGATTGCTGTCAGGCCGCGGCCGACCCAGATTTGAAGTCTCGGCGTGCCGTGCGTGACCGCTCGCGTGGTCAGAATCGTCGTCGTTTGTCCCTCCAATTACGCGTTCCGAGTTGCCCCTGTGCAGCACTGGCCCAAGGACGGATGACGCCCCAGCAGGCCGACAATGCCCTGAGATTTTTCGGGCTTCGCTTGCGCGAGCCACCCGTCAGGTGGCGCATTCACGCAGCGCCCAGCATGGGTCCACGTCCCGCGCGACCGTGGCCCGCCACTCCGGAATTGCGAAAAAGTGAAGGAATCCGATTACCTTAGTGCACTGCGAGAGGCGCTGGCCGGTTGACTTTCGCCCATTCGATCTTATGTTGCCGGCAGCAAGCAAGGTAGATTCGACCGCCCTGCGCGTTGCTTCCGCTCCACCGAAAGAGCGGTCCCCGCTCAACCTAAAGAGTGCCGCCGGCGGTCCTGACTCGAGGGTTTATGTCGTTTTCTCATCTCGGCTTGTCCGAAAAAGTTCTCGCCGCCGTTGCGGCGACTGGTTACAAAACTCCCACTCCCATCCAAGATCAGGCCATCCCCCACGTGCTCGCCCGGCGCGACGTGCTCGGCATCGCGCAGACCGGCACCGGCAAGACGGCGGCCTTCATGCTGCCGATGCTGACCATGCTGGAGCAAGGCCGCGCCCGCGCGCGCATGCCGCGCACGCTGATCCTCGAGCCGACCCGCGAACTCGCCGCGCAGGTCGAAGAAAGCTTCGTCAAATACGGCGTCAACCACAAGCTCAATGTCGCGCTGATGATCGGCGGCGTCTCGTTCGACGATCAGGATGCCAAGCTCACGCGCGGCGTCGACGTGCTGATCGCGACGCCCGGCCGCCTGCTCGACCATTTCGAGCGCGGCCGGCTGCTGCTCAGCGGCGTCGAGCTTCTCGTCATCGACGAAGCCGACCGCATGCTCGACATGGGCTTCATCCCCGACATCGAGCGCATCTGCAAGCTCGTTCCGTTCACCCGCCAGACGCTGTTCTTCACCGCAACCATGCCGGCGGAAATCCGGCGCATCACCGAGCAATTCCTGCACAACCCGGTGCGCGTCGAGGTCGCCAAAGCCGGCCACGACCCTCGCCACCACGGCGCAGTTTCTGGCCAAATCCGGCCGCGACCCTTTCGACAAGCGCGAGACGTTGCGCCGCCTGATCCGCTCCGCCGAAGGCTTGAAGAACGCCATCATCTTCTGCAACCGCAAGCGCGACGTTGCGACGCTGCACCGCTCGCTGCTGCGTCACGGCTTTTCGGTGCAGGCGCTGCATGGCGACATGGATCAGCCGGCGCGCATGGCCGCGCTCGAGCAATTCCGCAAAGGCGAGGTGACGCTGCTGGTCGCCTCCGATGTCGCCGCCCGCGGCCTCGATATTCCGGACGTCAGCCACATCTACAATTTCGACGTGCCGATCCATCCCGACGATTACGTGCACCGCATCGGCCGCACCGGCCGCGCCGGCCGGACCGGCACCGCGATCACCCTTGTCGCTGGCTCGAACGACGCCAAAGCGGTCGCCGCGATCGAGAAGCTGATCGGCCAACCGATTCCCGTGGATGGGCGACCTGCCGGGCGCCGCTGCCACGCCCCAGCACGCGGCTTCAGCTTCACCGCAGCAGCCTGCTTCCGCGCCGCGCGAAACGCGGCAGCACCGCGGTCGCGGGCGTCAGGATGGCCGCCGTCAGCCGACCCGGCCCGCCGCCTCGGTCACGCGGATCGATGAAGCGCGGCCGCGGCGTGCCTCGCAGCCGCCGGTTCGGACCGACGAGGGCGATGCCTCGCATCTGCCCGCCTTTCTGCTGCGCCCCGTCCCTGCAAGGCTTAGTAGCGGCTCAAGTTTGCGGCTCCCAGGCGAAATCGTTCGCCGGACCATTTGCGCGTCGCCCCGGCCGTTTACCGCTCCTTCACCGCTATCTCCTAGTTGTTCGTCTGTATTCGCGGTGGCCAGGCGCCGCCGAAAAATCGTCGGCCTGTTATCTTATGTGATCGGAGACTCGTGATGGCCGTGCCCCGCGACGAGCACGAACGGACTCTTGCATTCGCCGAAGTCGCCCTCGATCAGATCCGCGCGTTGGCCCAGCCGGCATCGCCGCGCAATTTCGAGATCTGGTACCACTACGCCACCGGCTACAATCCGGCGCTCAACCAGGCGATCAACGAGCACGCTGGAGAAGAAAGGCGCGCTCAGCGACGCCGATCTCGACCATATCTACGAGACCTACATCGCCACGAGCCGGGTCGGCGAACGCATCGACAACGGTCAGCTCGCGCGTGCTCGACGAGATCAAGCAGGTCATGGCCATGATCGACGCCGCCGCCGGCTCGGCGACCAGCTATTCCGCAAGCCTGGCCGACGCCAGCCAGAAGCTCGCCGGCGCCAACGACGGCGAGACGCTGCGCGCCGTGATCGAGCGCCTGGTGCAAGGCGCCAAGGAAATGGAGTTCAACAACAAGAAGCTCGAAGCGCGGCTGTCGGCCTCGCAGCAGGAGATCGAGCAGCTGCAGCAGAATCTCGAGGCGGTGCGCACCGAAAGCCTCACCGATCCGCTGACCACGCTCGTCAAACCGCAAATTCTTCGATCACGGCGCTCGTCAACGCCATCGCCGACGCCAAGCGAAGAACGAGCCGCTGTCGCTGCTGATGGCCGACGTCGATCACTTCAAGCATTTCAACGACAAATACGGCCACCTGACCGGCGATCAGGTGCTGCGCCTGGTCGCCATAGCGGTGAAGCAGAACGTCAAGGGCCAGGATATCGCCGCGCGCTACGGCGGCGAGGAATTCGTCATTGCGCTGCCGAACACGGCGCTGCATTCGGCGCTCACGGTCGCCGAGCACATCCGCCGCGCGGTCATGACCAAGGAACTGATGAAGCGCTCGAGCGGCGAGCGGCTCGGCCGGGTCACGATTTCGATCGGGGCCGCGGTGCTGCGGCCCGACGATACGGCGCAGACGCTGATCGAGCGCGCCGACAACTGCCTCTATGCCGCCAAGCACAACGGCCGCAACCGGGTGATCTGCGAGGCCGACCCGGAAGCCGCGCGGCGGCGCAAGCGTCGCGTAGGCACTGGAGCGAGCGCATTGCGACTCGATTTGACGTCGCAAATCGCGAAATTCAGCCCTACGGTCGCTTCGCTGTCGCGCCGGTTCGATCTGCACCGATTCGCCGCAGCCGCAGGCCGAGGTCTGGTTCGGATTGTTGAACACGAATTGCGCCGACAGCTTGTCGATCTTGTAGTCCATCTCGGTGCCGAGCAGGAACAGCACCGCCTTGGGATCGATCAGGATGCGCACGCCCTTGTCCTCGATCACCTCGTCGAGCGGATTGATCTTTTCGGCATATTCCATGTAGTAGGCCATGCCGGCGCAGCCGCCGTTCTTGACGCCGACGCGCACCGCCGCGATCGGCCGCTCGGCCTTCGCCATCACCGCCTTGATGCGTTCCGCGGCGGCTTCGGTGAGCCGCATCACCTGAGGTCTCGGCCGGGGAGCGGCCATTTTCACATCCTCCTCGCGTTGCCGGAAGCGGCGAACACGATTGTTACGAGCTGTAATAAGTCAAAATTACTAACAACCTCGCTCACTTGATGTAATGCGCTGGCGCTGCGCCCGCAACCGACGAATGCACTCACCACATATTGAGCACGGTGCGCGCCTCGTCCGACATGCGGCTCGGATCCCACGGCGGATCCCAGACGATGTTGACCTTGGCCTCGCGCACGCCGGCGACGCCGGCCACCGCGTTCTCCACCTGGCCCGGCAATTCCGCCGCCGACGGACAGTTCGGCGTCGTCAGCGTCATGTCGATCTTGACCATGCGGTCGTCGTCGATGTCGACCTTGTAGATCAGGCCGAGTTCGTAGATGTCGGCCGGAATTTCCGGATCGTAGACGGTCTTGAGCGCGCCGACGATCTCGTCGGTCAGCCGCGCCATCTCGTCGCCGGAATCGTCGATCGGCTGCTCGGCGGTATCGGCAGGCTGCGGCAGCGTTGCCGCCCGACAGTCTCGAGTTTTGCGGTTCTTCCATCATGTGAAGAAACTCCTGCGCCTTCAACAGCGCCTGCGCCAGGCAATCGACCTCCTCGCGGGTGTTGTACATGGCGAACGAGGCGCGGCAGGTCGCGGTGACGCCGAAGCGCGCCAGCAGCGGCATGACGCAATGGGTGCCGGCGCGCACCGCGACGCCGGAGCGGTCGATGATGGTCGCCACATCGTGCGGATGCGCGCCCTTCATCTCGAACGAGACGATCGGCCCCTTGTCCTTGGCGGTGCCGATGATGCGCAGCGAATTGATCTCGCGCAGCCGGTCGTGGGCATAGCGCAGCGAGCCCGCTTCATGCGCGCGGATGCGCGCCTTGCCGACCGAGTCGACATAATCGATCGCGGCGCCGAGCCCGATCGCCTGCACGATCGACGGCGTGCCGGCCTCGAATTTGTGCGGCGGCTCGCCGTAGATGATGCGGTCCTCGAACACTTCGCGGATCATCTCGCCGCCGCCGTTGAACGGCGGCATGGCCGCAAGATGCTCGTACTTGCCGTACAGCACGCCGATGCCGGTCGGGCCGTAAAGCTTGTGGCCGGTGAAGGCGTAGAAGTCGCAGTCGATGTCCTGCACGTCGACGTCGAGATGCACGGCGCCCTGCGCGCCGTCGACCAGCACCGGAATGCCGCGCGCATGCGCGAGCCGCGTCACCTCCTTCACCGGCACCAGCGTGCCGAGCATGTTCGACATGTGGGTGATGGCGACCATCTTGGTGCGCGGCGTCAGCAGCTTCTCGAATTCGTCGATGAGGAAATTGCCCTCGTCGTCGACCGGCGCCCATTTGATCACCGCGCCCTGGCGCTCGCGCAAGAAATGCCACGGCACGATGTTGGAGTGGTGCTCCATGATCGAGAGCACGATCTCGTCGCCCGCCTTGATGCGCTCGCGCCCGAACGTATAGGCGACGAGATTGATCGCCTCGGTGGCGTTGCGGGTGAAGATGATCTCTTCCTTGCGCCTGGCGTTGAGGAAGGCCGCGACCTTCTCGCGCGCGCCCTCGTAGGCCTCGGTCGCCTCGTTGGCGAGGTAATGCAGGCCGCGATGCACGTTGGCGTATTGCGACGTGTAGGCCTGGTGCAGGCGGTCGAGCACCGCCTGCGGCTTCTGCGCCGACGCGGCGTTGTCGAGATAGACCAGCGGCTTGCCGTAGACCTGCATGGCCAGGATCGGAAAATCCGCGCGGATGCGGTTGACGTCGTAGGCGCCGTTGGTCACTGCGCTCGATCCATGCTCGACCTCAGTGCCGCCGTCCCTAGCCCCGCGCCTTGAGCCACGCCGCCACCGACTCCATCAGCGCCTCGCGCAAGCCGGCATGCTCGATGCCCTCGATCGCCTCGCCGAGGAACGCCTGGATCAGCAGCGCCTCGGCTTCCGCCGCCGGAATGCCGCGCGCCATCAGATAGAACTTCAGCTCGTCGTCGAGCGCGCCGGCGGTGGCGCCGTGGCCGCACTGCACGTCGTCGGCGAAAATTTCGAGCTCCGGCTTGTTGTCGGCCTCGGCGCGCTCGGACAGCAGCAGCGCCCGCGTCATCATCTTGGCGTCGGTCTTCTGCGCGCCCGGGCGCACGATGATGCGGCCCTGGAATACGCCGTGGGCCTCGTCGTCGAGCACCGCCTTGAACACCTCGCGGCTCTGGCAGCCGCGCGCGACGTGGTTGGCGACCAGCGTGGTGTCGGCGTGCTGGCGGCCCTTGAGCAGGGTCGCGCCGCGAATGCCGGCAACGGTATCCTCGCCGTCGAATTTCAAGAAACAGCTGGTTGCGCACCACGGCGCCGCCGGCCGTGAAGGTGAAGGCGTTGAAGCGCGCCCTGGCGCCGATCGCCGCCGCCAGCGTCGAGACGTGCAGCGCGTCGGCGCCTTCGCCGATGATCTTGACGTGATCGACATGGGCGTCGTCGCCGACGAACAGTTCGAGCGCGGCGTTGACCTGATAATCGCTGCCGGCCGGCCCTTCGTGGCTCTCGATCAGCATGGCGCGCGCGCCCTGCTCGACGACGACCAGCGAGCGCACGAACATCGCGGCCGGCTTGTCCGAGGCGACGAACAGCAGATGCAGCGGCCGCTCGATGGTCGCAGCCGGCGCCGATGCGGATCACCGCGCCGTCGCCCATCAACGCGGTGTTGAGCGCGACGGCGACGTCGCTCGCCGGCGCGAGCTTGCCGAGATGCGCGAGTCAGCGCCGGATCGCCGTCGGCCAGCGCGTCGGCGAGCGAGCCGACCGCAAGCCCGGGCTCCAGACCGGCAATGTCGGACAGTTCCGGCGACGAACGCGCCGTCGACGAAGACCAGGCGGCGGGTCTCGACGTCGCCCAGCAATTGTGCCGGCGTTCTTGGCGCGCGCCTTGGCGGCGGCATCGGGCGGGCTCGCCAGCGGCTTGGCGTCGCGCATCAGCGCGCGCAGATCGGTGTATTTCCATTCCTCGATGCGGCGATGCGGCAGGCCTTCTCTGGCGAACACATCGAACGCGGCCTCGCGCTGCGCCGCGACCGCACCGTCGCCGGGCAGCCGTCGCGCGCCTGCGCGAAGGCCTGCGCCAGCGCGGTCTCCGCCGCGGTCTTGATGACTTCAGGTCGGCCATGCATTCATTCGCGCGCTTCACGGCGCTGTCACGCCGCCGCCTCTTCCTGGTACTCGGCATAGCCGCGCGCTTCGAGCTCGAGCGCCAGCTCCTTGCCGCCGGTCTTCACGATGCGGCCCTCGACAGCACGTGCACCACGTCCGGCACGATGTAGTTGAGCAGCCGCTGGTAATGGGTGATGACGACGAAGGAGCGGCCGCGGCGAGCGCAGCCGGTTGACGCCGTCGGCGACGATCTTCAGCGCGTCGATGTCGAGGCCGGAATCGGTCTCGTCGAGCACCGCGAGCCGCGGCTCGAGCAGCGCCATCTGCAAAATCTCGTTGCGCTTCTTCTCGCCGCCGGAGAAGCCGACATTGACGGCGCGGCGCAGCATCTCCTGCTCGATGCCGAGCTTGCCGGCGACGTCGCGCACCTTCTTGAGGAACTCCGGCGTCGACAGCTCCGCCTCGCCGCGCTTCTTGCGCTGCGCATTGAGCGCGGTGCGCAGGAACGTCATGGTGGCGACGCCGGGAATTTCCAGCGGATACTGGAACGCCAGAAACAAGCCCGGCGGCGGCGCGCTCGTCCGGCTGCCATGTCGAAAATGTTCTTGCCGTTGAACAGCACCTCGCCCGCGGTCGGCGTGTAGTCAGCCTTGCCGGCGAGCACATAGGCGAGCGTCGATTTGCCGGAGCCGTTCGGGCCCATGATGGCGTGCACCTCGCCGGCGTTCACGGCGAGGTCGAGACCTTTGAGAATTTCCTTGCCGTCGATCTCGACGTGCAGATTCTTGATTTCCAACAGCGCCATTCCAAACTCCGGTTCGACTTTCGTCCGACACGATACGGCCGACTAATCGGCTGCCCCAGCGCCAGCGCCATTCGCCATCGGTCTTGCGGCGGCTGACGATGAACAGCGTTCGCAACCGCGACCGCATCGATTCCACGAAGCACCGCGAGCGACCAAAGCTGTTTGGCTCCGTCGTCCGCATTAAGAGCGAACGCGACGACCACGAGCACCGTCGCACGGCGTCACGGCCCAGCCCTGCCACGTCACCGGCGTGGCGCCATAGCCGTAGCGTTTCGGCCTGAACCAATAGGTGGCTCACTGACACTCGACGTTCGCGTTCAGCCCGACGCTGCCTTCCAGCGAGACCGAGATCAGCTTCTGCGCCTCGACCGCGAACTCCATCGGCAGCTGCTGCAGCACATCCTTGACGAAGCCGTTGACGACGAGCGCGGTCGCCTCCTCCGCCGACAGCCCGCGCTGCCGGCAATAGAACAGCATCTCCTCGGAAATCTTCGAGGTCGTCGCCTCGTGCTCGAACACGGTCGAGGAATTCTTGGCCTCGATATAGGGCACGGTATGGGCGCCGCATTTGTCGCCGATCAGGAGCGAATCGCAATTGGTGAAGTTGCGCGCGCCGGTGGCGCGGCGATGCGCGGTGACCAGGCCGCGATAGGTGTTGTTGGAATGCCCGGCGGCGATGCCCTTGGAGATGATGCGGCTCGTCGTGTTCTTGCCGAGATGCAGCATCTTGGTGCCGGAATCGACCTGCTGGTAGCCGTTGGAAATGGCGATCGAGTAGAACTCGCCGCGCGAATTGTCGCCGCGCAGGATGCAGCTCGGATATTTCCAGGTGATGGCCGAGCCGGTCTCGACCTGGGTCCAGGAAATCTTGGCGTTCTTGCCGCGGCAATCGCCGCGCTTGGTGACGAAATTGTAGATGCCGCCGCGGCCCTGCGGCGTCGCCCGGATACCAGTTCTGGATGGTCGAATACTTGATCTCGGCGTCGTCGAGCGCGACCAGCTCGACCACCGCGGCGTGAAGCTGGTTCTCGTCGCGCATCGGCGCGGTGCAGCCTTCGAGATAGCTCACATAGGAGCCCTTGTCGGCGATGATCAGCGTGCGCTCGAACTGGCCGGTATTGCTTCTCGTTGATGCGGAAATAGGTCGACAGCTCCATCGGGCAGCGCACGCCCGGCGGCACGTAGACGAACGAGCCGTCGGAGAACACCGCCGAATTGAGCGTGGCGAAGAAATTGTCGCTGATCGGCACCACCGAGCCGAGATACTTCTTCACCAGATCGGGATGCTGCTGCAGCGCCTCCGAGATCGGCATGAACAGCACGCCGGCCTTGGCGAGCTCGGCCTTGAAGGTGGTGGCGACCGAAACCGAATCGAACACCGCATCGACCGCGACGCGGCCACGCTGCCGCTGCTTTCGCCGTCCGCCGTCGCCGTCCTCGCCGTCGGCTTCTGGATGCCGAGCAGCGCCTCGCGCTCGCGCAGCGGAATGCCGAGCTTCTCGTAGGTGCGCAGAATTTCCGGGATCGATCTCGTCGAGCGACTTCGGCCCGTCCTTCTTCTTCGGCGCGGAGTAGTAATAGAGGTCCTGGTAGTCGATCGGACCGTATTCGACCTTGGCCCATTTCGGCTCGCGCATGGTCAGCCAGCGCCGGTAGGCGTCGAGCCGCCAGGCCAGCATCCATTCCGGCTCGTTCTTCTTCGCCGAGATGAAGCGGACCGTGTCTTCGGACAGGCCCTTGGGGGCCTTGTCGGATTCGATCAGCGTCTCGAAGCCATACTTGTACTGGTCGACGTCGATGCGGCGGACCTGATCGACGGTCTCTTGCACTGGCCGGCATTCGTCCCTCCGCTCACGGTTTCAAGGACCGCGGGTTGGATGTGTCGGTTATGGTCGGTGTCCTGTTCTCGGTCACCCCACTTCGGCCGCTTGAACCATTCAAACGGCCGCTGAATTGCATTGTTCATGCAGCCATTTAGGCCGCTATGCCTTGCTGCCCCTTAGATAATGCACCTGCGAGCTTTCTCCAAGCGCTGAGGAACCGCTCGATGTCGGCCTCGGTGGTGGTCCAGCCCAGGCTGACGCGCACCGCGCCGCGCAGCGAGCGCAGGCGAAACCCCCATGGCGGCAAGGACATGGGAGGGCTGCACCTTGCCGGACGAGCAGGCGGCGCCCGACGACACCGCGACGCCCTCGAGATCGAAGGCGATCACGGCGGTCTCGGCCTTCATGCCTTCGACCGCAAAAAGCGTCGTATTCGGCAGCCGCTCGGCTTCGGCGCCGAAAATCACCGCCTCGGGCGTGATCGCGCAGCAGTCCGGCTTCCAGCAGGTCGCGCAGCGCCAGCATGCGCGCGGCCTCCGCCGCAAGCTCACCGCGCGCTGCGGCTGCGGCCGCCCCGAACGCCGCGATGCCGGCGACATTCTCGGTGCCGGCCCGCATGCCGCGCTCCTGGCCGCCGCCGCGGATCAGCGGATCGGCGAAATGGATGTCCTCGCTGGCGCCGCACCAGCGCGCCGACGCCCTTCGGACCGCCGATCTTGTGCGCCGACAGCGTCATCAGGTCGGCGCCGAGCGCGCCGATATCGCAGGGAATGCGGCCGACCGCCTGCACGGCATCGACATGGAGCAAGCCGCCGGCCGCATGCACGATCGCGGCAGCCTCCGCGACCGGCTGCACCACGCCGGTCTCGTTGTTGGCCAGCATCAGCGAAACCAGCGGCCGCGGCGCCCTCGCAACCGCATCCGCCGAGCGCCGCGAGATCGACACGCCCGTCGGCGTCAACGGGAATGTCCTCGATCGCATCGCGGGAAAACCGGCCGCCGGCGCGCACCGAGGAATGCTCGATCGCCGACATCAGCAGCTTGGTCGCGCGGGCGCTTTTCGCCGCGGTCTCGATCGCCGGCGTCAGCGCCAGCATGTTGGCCTCGGTGCCGCCCGAGGTGAAGAACACGTCGCCGGGCGTGCCGCCGACCAGCGCCGCGACCTCGTCCGCGCGCCCGTTCGACCAGGCGCCGCGCGGCGCGGCCTTCGGCATGCACCGAGGACGGATTGCCGGGAACCGCCAGCGGCTCCTGCAGCGCCTGGCGCGCCTCCTCGCGCAAGCGGCGCCGTCGCGTTCCAGTCGAAATAGCTGCGCTCCGCCATATCCGCCCTATATGTAGACTTGCTTTTTGTCCCCTGGCCTGTGCTAGAAGTCGCGACCAATACTGCTGCCGCCCCAATGCACGCTGCCGGTTCAGAAAATCTGAAATGGTTGTAATGGCTTACGTGCGCCCGGCGGCGACCGTCAAGCTATCATAAGTCTCACCCCGCAAGCGGCATACCGCTGATCGAGGTTTAGCAACATGCCCGAGGTCATCTTCACGGGACCTGGCGGCCGCATCGAGGGCCGCTATCACCCGGCGCGGCAGAAGAACGCGCCGATCGGCATCGTGCTGCATCCGCACCCGCAGTTCGGCGGCACGATGAACCACCAGATCGTGTACCAGATCTACTACGCCTTCGTGCACCGCAGTTTTTCCGCGCTGCGCTTCAACTTCCGCGGCGTCGGCCGGAGCCAAGGCGGCTTCGACCACGGCATCGGCGAATTGTCCGATGCCGCCGCGGCGCTCGACTGGGCGCAGACCGGTCAACACCGAGGCGCGCAGCTGCTGGATCGCCGGCTTCTCGTTCGGCGCCTGGATCGGCATGCAGCTCCTGATGCGCCGGCCGGAAATCGAAGGCTTCATCTCGATCGCGCCGCCGGCCAATCTCTACGACTTCTCGTTCCTCGCCCCCTGCCCGTCCTCCGGCCTGATCATCCACGGCGACAAGGACGCGGTCGTGCCGCACCGCGACGTGACCACGCTGGTCGAGAAGCTCAAGACCCAGAAGGGCATCGTCATCGAGCAAAAGGTCATTCCCGGCGCCAACCACTTCTTCGACGGCAAGGTCGAGCCGCTGATGACCGCCATCAGCGGCTATCTCGACAAGCGCCTGAAGGGCGATCGGCGCACGACCGCGGCGTGAGCCGCGGCTTTTTGCCAATCTTGCAATCTCGGGGCGGCTTCCGTTCAATAGCTTCCGGGCAAAAGAGCCATCCAGAGGGAACACCATGCGTCATCCGCATTTCGCCGCCGGCTGCTTGGCCACCGCCGTCACGGCGATCGTAGCCGGCAGCGCCGCCGCGCAGGATACGGTCAAGGTCGGCATCGTCATCCCGATGACCGGAACGTCGGCAGCGGTCGGCAGGGAAATTTCCGACGCCGCCAAGCTCTACGTCGGGCAGCACGGCGACACGGTCGCCGGCAAGAAGATCGAGCTCATCATCAGCGACGACGCCAGCGTCCCCGATAACGCCAAGCGGCTCGCGCAGGAGCTGGTCGTCAACGACAAAGTGGGATTCCTCGGCGCCGGGCTCACGCCGAGCGCGATGTCGATGGCGCCGATCGCCACCGAAGGCAAAGTCGCGACGGTCGTGATGGTGTCGGGCACCTCGGTCGTGACCGAGCGCTCGCCCTACTACGTGCGCACCAGCTTCACGCTCGGCCAGCAGTCGGGAATTATCGCCGATTGGGCGATCAAGAACGGCAGCAAGAAGGCGGTCGCGGTGCTGTCCGATTGGGCGCCCGGCGCCGAGGCGGGCAAGGTGTTCGAGCAGAATTTCACCAAAGGAGGCGGCCAGGTGCTTGAAACCCTGAAGGTGCCGCTCGCCAATCCGGACTTCGCACCGTTCCTGCAACGCGCCCGCGACCTGCAGCCCGATACGCTGTTCGTGTTCGTGCCGGCCGGACAAGCCGGAACGTTCGCCAGGCAATTCGCCGAACGCGGGCTCGACAAATCCGGCATCAAGCTGATCGGACCGGGCGACATCACCGACGATGACGACCTGCCGACGACGGGCGATGCTCTGCTCGGCGTCGTCACCGCCGGCATCTATTCCGCAGCGCATCCCTCGCAGATCAACAAGGACTATGTCGCGGCCTATCAGAAAGCCACCGGCCACCGCGCGAATTTCATTTCGGTCGGCGGCTATGACGGCATGAATCTGATCTACGAAGCGCTGAAGAAAACCAACGGCAACACCGACGCCGACGCGGTCATTGGCGCCGTCAAGGGCATGAAATGGGAAAGCCCGCGGGGCCCGATCTCGATCGACCCGCGCACGCGCGACATCGTGCAGAACGTCTACATCCGCAAGGTCGAAAAAATCGACGGCCAGCCGTGGGCCAAGGAGTTTGAAACCTTCGAAGCGGTCAAGGACCCGCTGAAGGAAGCGGCGGCGAAGTAGCGGGCTCTTTCACGGCTCGGCCAGCACGCCGCCCGTGAGCGGACGCGGTACGCCGGTCGTTGTCGGCAGCGTGATCGGCAAGCGGCGCAGACTGCGCACCGCTAGGTAGGCGAACGCCTGCGCTTCGAGCGAGTCGATCGACCAGCCGGCCGCGTGCGCCGTCTCGACGCGCGCCGGCGCCAAGCGCTCGGCCAGCATCCGCATCAGCGTCGGGTTGCGCGCGCCGCCGCCGGCGACGATCCAGGTTGCCGGCGCGCGCGGCAGCAGCGGCACGTGCGCGCGACGCTCGCCGCCGTGAGCGCGGTGAGCGTTGCTGCGCCATCCTCGACGCTGCGATCGTCCAACGTGTTTGCGACCCAGCCGCGAAAATCGTTGCGGTCGAGCGACTTCGGCGGCGGCAGCACAAAAAACTGATGCGTCAGCAGCCGTTCGATCGCGCCCTCGTCGACACGTGCCCGCTGCTGCCATCCGCCCGTCGGTGTCGAGCGCACGGCCGGTGCGCACACGCAGAAAATCGTCGAGCAGCGCATTGCCAGGACCGGTGTCGCAGGCGATCACCTCCTCGCCGTCGATGAACGTCACATTGGCGACGCCGCCGATATTGAGCACCGCAACGGGCGACTCGCGACCCGACAACCGCACCAAGGCGCGGTGGATAGAGCGGCGCCAGCGGCGCGCCCTGGCCGCCCGCCGCGACATCGGCGGCGCGAAAATCGTAGACGACGGAATGCCGAGGCGCGCCGCCAGCGCCCGGCCGTCGCCGATCTGAACGGTTAGACCGCGCTCCGGCCGGTGCAGCAGTGTCTGGCCATGAAATCCGACAACGCCAATATTGGATGCCCGCAGATCGTTGGCCGCGAGAAAGGCCGCGACGGCTTCGGCATGGGCAGCGGTCACCAGCGCCTCGGCCTTGCGCAACGATCTCCGGCCGGGCATTGCGGTCGGTCATGCTGGCGGCCGCCGCGGTGGCGCGGCGCAGCAAGTGCGCTCGTCCGGCGTATAGGGCCGGCAGGCCGTCGGCGCCGAACTGCGCAATGCGCTCGCCGTCGGTATCGATCAAGGCGACATCGACGCCGTCCTGCGACGTTCCGCTCATCAGTCCGATCGCCAGGAGGGACGACAGTTCAGAGGGCATGACGTAGCTTCTCGGCTGCCGGTCTGCGGTTGAATCGCGCGCCGGACCTGTTACACCAGCCGCGCCGCCGCGGCGAGCCGCGGCTTTCTTCAACCGGACATCGATGAGCGCCTACAAATCCGATTTCCTCAACGTCCTCGCCAGCCGCGGGTTCATCCACCAGGTCTCGGAGCCCGAGGCGCTGGACGCGCTCGCGCGTTCGTCAACGATCACCGCCTATATTGGTTTCGACTGCACCGCAGCGTCGCTGCATGTCGGCTCGCTGCTGCCGATCATGATGCTGTATTGGCTGCAGCAGACCGGCCACCGGCCGATCGCGCTGATGGGCGGCGGCACGACGCGCGTCGGCGATCCCTCCGGCAAGGACGAAAGCCGCCGGCTCCTGACCGACGAGATGATCAACGAGAACCTCAGAGGCATCCGCGCCATCTTCGCGCAGTTCCTCAATTTGAGGACGACGGCGGCAATGCGCATCATGGCCAACAATGCCGACTGGCTCAACACGCTCAATTATATCGACTTCCTGCGCGACGTCGGCCGGCATTTTTCGGTCAACCGGATGCTGGCGTTCGATTCGGTGAAGCTGCGGCTCGAGCGCCAGCAGGAGCTGTCGTTCCTCGAATTCAATTACATGATCCTGCAGGCCTACGATTTCGTCGAACTGCACCGGCGCACCGGCTGCGTGCTGCAGATGGGCGGCTCGGATCAGTGGGGCAACATCGTCAACGGCATCGATCTCGGCCGCCGCCTGCACAACGCGCAATTCTTCGCGCTGACCTCGCCGCTGATCACCACGTCGTCGGGCGCCAAGATGGGCAAGACCGCGGCGGGCGCGGTCTGGCTCAATGCCGACCTGGTGAGCCCCTACGAATACTGGCAATACTGGCGCAACACCGAGGACGCCGACGTCGGCCGCTTCCTGAAGCTGTTCACGGTGCTGCCGCTCGACGAGATCGAGCGCCTCGCCGCGCTCAAAGGCCAGGAGATCAACGAGGCAAAGAAGGTTCTCGCCACCGAGGCGACCGCGCTGGTGCACGGCCGACGCCGCGGCCGAGGCAGCCGCGCAGACCGCGCGCACGACCTTCGAGGAAGGCGGCCTTGGCGCCAGCCTGCCGACTGTCGAAGTTGCCACGGGCCGAGCTGAAAGCCGGCATGGGCGTGCTCGCCGCTTTCGTCAAGGCCGGCCTCGCCGCATCGAACGGCGAAGTGCGGCGCGCCATCGCCAACAACGCGATCATGGTCAACGATGTTCGCATCACCAGCGACAAGGCTGCGATCGGCGAAGCCGACGTCACCGCAGACGGCGTCATCAAACTCTCGCTCGGCCGCAAACGGCACGTCCTGCTCAAGCCAGTCTGACGGCGATTAGCGGCTCTGCTCGGTGCCGACATTGTCGGCAGGAGAAAAGCTGGCCGCCGGAAACTCGAACACCTTGCGCAGCAGTCCCGGCGCCAGCGCCGAAAGCGGATTGACGTGCAGCACCGGATTGCCCGGCCTGCCGACCACTTCGTAGGTGATGCCGACCAGGCCTTCCTTCTCGCCGCCGAGGAACAGCCCGACGCAGCGGCAACTTGCCAAGCAGATTGTTGGGCCGTAAAGCGGAATGAGCGTGCCGCGCATGTGCACCTCGTCGCGCGTGTAATCGACCATGCCGTCGATGGTGCCGCCGAGCACCGGCCCGCGCACGACGCCGTCGCGCAGCGCGACGCGGCCGGCGGTCGGGTGAAGTCGACCTGCATGCCGGAGAACGTCCATGCTGTTGCTGCGGCGCCCTGCGCGCCGTTGGCGCCACCGCGCGCTCAAGCTGCAGCTTCGTCGTGGACGGTGAAGTTGCGGACGTTGAGCACGCCCTGCTGCGCCGGATTGACTCGTCGACGGCGCATCCATTGTGATCGCCATCTGGCCGCCGGTCATGCGCGAATAAACGTCGGTGAAGCGGAACAACGCGCCGGCATCGGTGCTCTGCAGCACGACCACCTGGCGGCCGCCGGGACGGCCGCGCAGTTCGCCGGTCAGCGTCGCGTCGCGGCCGATCTTGGCGCTCAGGCCGAAGCTGCGGATTTCGCCGGCGCGGCGCGACATTTTCAGATCGAGGCTGCGCAGCGCCTCGCCGTTGAAGCCGACGACGGCGCCGAGCTTCATATCGAGATCGATGTCCGGCGTCGGCCGCTTGGCCGGTTGGCGTACCCGACGATCCGCCGCCGATCGCGGCTTTGACGAAGCCGCGGCCGTCATAGACGTCGCCGCGCATGACGACGCGCAGCGCGCCATCCGGCGGCGCGTTCGACCTTCAGCGTGGCGCGGTCGCCGTCGGAGAAGCCGTAGGACGGGAAATTGGCCGATTGCAGCTCGCCCGAGCCGTCGAGCTCGACGGTGCCCTTCACGCCGCCGCCGGCGCCTTCGATCAACAGATCGTCGATGCGGATCGATTGCGGCTTGGTCGTCACCGTGAACGTCGCGCGCGCCGGCTTGCCGGACGGCTTGACCCAGCCCGGCAGAAAACCGTCGATCTGCGCCGGCGTCAGATCGGCCTCGATGGCGAAGCGGCCGTCGCGGTCGGACGCCGGTGCCGACGCGGCCGGCAAGCCGGATCGGGATCGGCGCCGCTGATCGCGTTCGCCGGATCGAGGCCGAGATTGCTGCGCGCCGTCTCGTCGAGCATGCCCTGAATGTGGACTTCGGCATCGCTGCTCGCCGCTTGCCTTGCGGTATTCGAGAGCTCGCCGGCGCGCCGCCGATCTTGACGTCGCCCTTGATCTGAAAGCCCTGCGGCGTTGGCGGTGACGTTCAGCACCGCCGCGTCGACCTTCTGGCCCATGATCATGTGGTCGGCGGAAAAGTTCGTCGCATCGACCGCGATCGCGTAATTGGTCGAGCCCGGCGGCAGATCGGGCTTGAGCGGCATGCCGAGCGTCACCTGCGCGCTCATCGTGCCGCGGGTGGTCGCCGGATCGAACGGCACGCCCGCGACATCGCGCAGCCGATCCGAGGCCAGCAATTCGGCGGCGGCCGGCACCGGGCCGTCGAGCTTGAAGCGCACGCGCGCCGGCGGCTCGTGCGGCGCGGTATCGGGCACTTCGAACAGGCCGGACGACAGAACGTAGCTTGCGCGCCGGACGGCAGATCGGCCGTTCGCCTTGCCGACCGCGATCTGCGCGTCGCGGCCGACGATGTGCACGTTGAGGTCGGCGTCGCGCAGCGCCGGCAGGCCGGCGACCGGCCGGAGCACGCAATTGGTCGCGACGCGCGTCGATCGACAGGCCGTCGTCGGGAAGCGGCGGCCCGCTCGGCCTTGAGCGTCTCGAACGGCGCGTTCACCGCGATCACGAGGCGCTCGACCGTGCCGCTCGTCAGGTGGTCGTATGAACCAGTCGCGCACCTTGGGCGCGACGAAGACCGGCCACAGCGCGCTTCAATGCGATCCGACCGGCATGCGCGTGCCGGCAAAGCCGGCGGTGAGGCGCAGGTCGCCGCTGGAATATTCGGCGTTGCCGGACATGGCGACGCCGACGTCCGATGTTGCCGATGTCGCCTTCGTCGATCGACGAAGCGCTGCTTGGTCGGATCGAACTGGCCGCTGACGGCGATGCGGTTGAGGATCAGCGGCGTCGCTCTGCGCACTGGCGGCGCTCAGCATCACGGTGCCGCCGCCGACCTTGAACGACCAGATGCCGCCGGATCTGCTCCGGCGCCTCGACCTCGCCCAGCAGCGTGATGCGGTTGCCGCCGGAAACGATCTGGAACGGCACCGACAGCACGCGGTTCGGCGGCGTCCCAATTGAACTTGAATTCGGCGCGGTCGAGATCGATGCGGCCGTCGTCGCTTCGCTGTCGCTGATGAAGCCGGCATCGGCGACGATGCGGCCGGCCAGGTGCGCGGCACGCCGTCCGGGCCGATCTCGCCGCGCAGGCTCGCGGACAGCGGCAGGTTGGTCTGCAGCGTGCCGTCGCCGAGCCGCGGACGCCAGCAGCAGGTCGTTGGCGGAGACTTGGCGGGCTTCGAGCTGGATGCTGCGCGACGCCGTTCTGGGTCGGCTTGATCGAGGCGGTCAGCGCCCCAGGGCCGGTCGCGGATTGTCCGAGCCGACCGTCACCACGACGCCGCCGCCGTGCGGCCGCTCGAGGCTGAGCGTGATGTTCTGGAAGCGTCCAATCGCTTGCCGGTGCGCTCGTCGTCGACGGTGAGATTGCCGTCCTTGAGGCCGAGTTCGCGCAGATCGTGGCCGTCGAGGCCGGTCTCGCCGATGCCGTCGATCCAGGACAGCAGCGCGGCGACCATTTCGCCGGTCGGTGCGGCGGGCCGCCTGCGGATGCCGGCGCGGCATGCGTCGCGGCGCGCAGCGCTCGGCCGGCGGCAGCGCGACGGCGCGTGCGAACGGCGTTTCGCTGCGCCGGCGCGTGCGGCGCCGCGAGCCGCCGACCGGCACCGACGCGGTGGCGATCGGATGCTTGTCGGCGCCGGCAAACACCGTCACGTCGCCGTCGCGCTCGATGCGCACCGCCATCTCGGCGCCGACCAGATTGAGGCTCTCGGCGCGCATGTGGCCGCTGAGCAGGCTCATGCGCCGAGACGCGGACCTCGGCCTTCGGCGCGCGCGCCACCACGGTGCCGTCGGCGATCGCGCACGACGATGTCGCGAATGCGCACCGCGGCGCCGCCGTTCTCGGTGCGCTCGATCTGGGTGCCGCCGACTTCGACATGCTCGCGGCTGCCGAAATTCTCCTCGATGGCGGAGGCCAGCCAGGGCGTGACACACGTCGAGCTGGATCGGCCCGCTGGCGAGCCGCCACCACAGCCCGAGCGCAGCCGACGAGCAACAGCCCGGCGAGCGACGCCGCTGCCGATGCCGACGCGGCGGATCAGGCGCTGGTGCCGGCCGAGCAGCCGCCGATAGGCGGCGAAGTAGCGGCCGTCGCCGCGAGCGCTCGCCGCGGTGAGCCGCGGCGACGGCTCGCCGCGGCGACGCGGATGGCACGACCGGCTCCCGCTTCGGGAGCGCCGCGCTCTGCCTATCCTGTTGGTCATGCCCCCTCGGGCGTCCCCTCGTCCGTGGTGCTCAGCAGAACATGCGGCAGCGGTAACGCTCTCGCCTGCGAGTCCCCGATCGACCGACCCCCGCCGGCGCGCGTATTCTGGTCGGACAGAATGCCCCTCGGAAAGCGTCGAAAGGAAGGCATATGGCACGCCGAAAGCGAAACAGCCGGAAGAGCACGCAACGGCCGCAGCTTGCCGAGCCGGCGCCAAGGCGCCGGCTTTCACCCTGCCGCGCGATGGCGGCGGCACGGTCTCGCTGGCCGACTTCGCCGGCCGCAAGCTCGTGCTGTTTTTCTATCCGCGCGCCGACACCCCCGGCTGCACCAAGGAGGCGATCGACTTTTCCCGCCTGAAAGCCGCTTTCGACCGCGCCGGCACCGAGATCCTCGGCGTCTCCGCCGATCCGGTGCCGGCGCAGGACGCGTTCAAGGCCAAGCACAAGCTCTCGATCGCGCTCGCCTCCGACGAGAAGCACCGGATGCTCGAGGCCTATGGCGTGTGGCAGGAGAAATCGATGTACGGCCGGAAATTCATGGGCATCGTGCGCACGACCTTCCTGATCGGACCCGATCAGCGCATCGCCCGGGTCTGGCCGAAGGTTTCGGTCGACGGCCACGCCGAGGAGGTGCTGGCCGCCGCCAAAGCGCTTGTGAGCGGCGGCGCGTTGCCGAAGCATTTACCGCAAGGCAGTGAAAATCGCCGCCCGGATTTGCCGAATATTAACCATAAGCGGCTCAAATCCGCCTCCCGGGCGGCCGATCCGAAAGGGCGGTCGGAGTGGGAGCGTCAATGTCGCAGTCGATAGCGTCTCAGTCGCAGCAATCAGCGCGTGCGCAGCATCGTGCGCAGCGCGACCGCCGCGACGATGCCGCGCAGCCGGCGCGAGCCGCACCAGCACGGCATGGTCCAGTCACGCCAGCCGCGCGGGCTACACGATCGCGCATGCCGGCCGGCAGGTCCGATTCGGGCCGGTCGCGTTCTGGATTGCCGTCGGCACCGTCGTGATCATGGCCGGCTGGTCGATCATCACCGCGACCTATTTCGCCTTCCGCGACGACGTTCTCAAAGGCCTGATCGCGCGGCAGGCGCGCAGCAGCAATACGCCTACGAGGACCGCATCGCCGAACTGCGCGCCCAGATCGATCGCACCACCAGCCGCCAGTTGCTCGACCAGGAACAGTTCGAGCAGAAGCTCGACGATCTGATGCGCCGCCAGGCGACGCTGGAATCGCGCGCCACTGCGCTCGGCGGCATCGCCGACCCGGCCACGACCGGCTCGATCAAGCCGCCGGCGCGCGCGCCGAGAGCCGGCCGCGGCAAAGCCGGCGCCGATCAGCGACGCTGTCGCGCCGCAGCGCGCTCGACCGCGGCAAGCAATCGAGCATCGCCGGCAAGCTCGGCCGCATCGAAGCCTCGCTCGACCGCGTCGAGCAGCAGCGAGACCGCCGCGCTTGAGCAGGTGCAGGAGCGCTACGAAGGCAAGGCGCCGCGAGATGCGCGAGCGTGCTCGCCGAGCCTCGGCCTCAAGCTCGACGCGGCGCCGCCGGCGGCCGGCGGCCCGTTCGTTCCGGTGAAGCTGCCGCCGGCGAACGAAAGCTTCGAGCGCGCGCTGACGCGCGCTCAACATCGCGCGCGCCTACGCCGAACGGCTCAGCAGCACGCTGATCTACGGTGCCGGTGCGCAAGCCGGTCACCGGCGAAATCGACATCACGCTCGCCGTTCGGCGTGCGCATCGATCCGTTCCTGCATGTAGCGGCGATGCATACCGGCATCGATTTCCGCGGCGACATCGGCGAGCCGATCCACGCCACCGCGGCCGGCACCGTCACCAAGGCCGGCTGGAGCGGCGGCTACGGCAAGATGGTCGAGATCGATCACGGCAACGGGCTTGCCGACCCGCTACGGCCATCTGTCGGAGATCGACGTGAGGGTCGGCGCAGAGATCCGCATCGGCCAGGTCGATCGGCCGGCTCGGCTCGACCGGCCGCTCGACCGGCCCGCACCTGCACTACGAGACCCGCGTCAACGGCGAGGCCGTCAACCCGACCAAATTTCTCGGCGGCCGGCGTCAAGCTGTTCGGCGGCTGATCCAGTAAAGTACGCAGCGCTGCTTATCGTGGCGCAGCCGCTACTCGACGTCCTCGACTTCCGCCGGCGCGGTGCCGAACGCCTTCTGCGCCAGCGCCGCTTCGATGAACTGATCGATGTCGCCGTCGAGCACGCCGCCGGTGTTCGAGGTCGAGACGCCGGTGCGCAGGTCCTTCACCATCTGATAGGGCTGCAGCACGTAGGAGCGGATCTGGTGGCCCCAGCCGATGTCGGTCTTGGCGGCCTGCTCGGCGGCGGCCTTTTCCTCGCGCTTCTTCAGCTCGAGCTCGTAGAGCTTGGCGCGCAGCATCTGCCAGGCCTGGGCGCGGTTGCGATGCTGCGAGCGGTCGTTCTGGCACACCACCACGATGTTGGTCGGGATGTGGGTGAGCCGGATCGCGGATTCGGTCTTGTTGACGTGCTGGCCGCCGGCGCCGCCGGCGCGCATGGTATCGACGCGCACGTCGGCTTCCTTGATGTCGATCTTGATGCGGTCGTCGACCACCGGATAGACCTTGACGCTGGCGAACGAGGTGTGCCGGCGCGCATTGGAGTCGAACGGCGAGATGCGCACCAGGCGGTGCACGCCGTTCTCGGTCTTGAGCCAGCCATAGGCGTTGCGGCCCTTGATCTCGATGGTGGCCGATTTGATGCCGGCCTCTTCGCCTTGGGTCTCTTCGATGTAGTCGACCTTGTAGCCGTGCTGCTCGGCCCAGCGCACATACATGCGCAGCAGCATGTCGGCCCAGTCCTGGCTCTCGGTGCCGCCGGCGCCGGCATGGACTTCGAGATAGGCAGTCGTTGGCGTCGGCCTCGCCCGACGAGCAGCGCCTCGAGCTCGCGCCGCGCCACCTCGGCCTTGAGCTTGCGCAGCGCCGCCTCGGCTTCGGCGACGACTTGTCTGATCGTTCTCGGCCTCGCCGAGCTCGATCAAGGTGACCTGATCGTCGAGCTCCTGCTCGATGCGGGCGAGCGCGGTGAGCTGCTCCTCGAGCGCGGTGCGCTCCTGCATCACGCGGCTGGCGCGCTGCGGATCGTTCCAGAGATTGGGGTCTTCGGCCTGCCGGTTCAGCTCGGCGAGCCGCGCGCGCGCCTTGTCGACGTCAAAGATGCCTCCTCAGCAGCCCGACCGACTGCTTGATCTCTTCGACGATGGTTTGGATTTCGGCGCGCATGAGTTCAGGAGTCGGTAATCAGTAGTCGGTGATCAGATAAGGTGAATCAGAGGGGTCGGCAATGCGATCAATTCTGATCACTGACTCCTGATTACTGACTCCTGGGCTCAGTACAGCCCGCCGGTGCCGCTGCGCGGACGGCGCGGTCGGCATCGGGCGAGACCGGCATGGAGCGCCCTCGGGCAGCGCGCGGCCGTTGGCGGTTTCGGTGCCGATCACCGAATAGCTGTCGGGCGGCGCGGTGCCGGGCTTGAACGCTTCGAGGATGACCTGCGGGATCGCCCGGGCCGGCGCGCATGCCGGTCTTGGCGTCGACGCGGATGAGCTTGATGCCGGGCGGCACGCGGAACGGGATCGGCGGCTTGTCGGCGAGCGCCACCTTGAGGAAGTCCTTGCACGACCGGCGCGGCGAGATGGCCGCCGGTGGCGCAGCCGCCCGATATGGCGCGGCTTGTCGTAGCCCATATAGACGCCGCAGACGATGTCGGGCGAAAAGCCGATGAACCAGACGTCCTTCTCGTCGTTGGTGGTGCCGGTCTTGCCGGCGATCGGCTTGCCGACTTCGCGCACCACGGTCGCGGTGCCGCGCTGCACGACGCCTTCCATCATCGAGGTGATCTGATAGGCGGTCATCGGATCGATCACCTGCTCGCGGTGGTCGATCAGCGTCGGCTCCGGCTGGTTGTTCCACTTGTCGGCGTCGCAGCCGACGCATTCGCGCTCGTCGTGCTTGTAGATGGTGTGGCCGTAGCGGTCCTGGATGCGGTCGATCAGGGTCGGGATGACGCGCCGGCCGCCATTGTCGAACATCGAGTAGGCGGTGACCATGCGCAGCACCGTGGTCTCGCCGGCGCCGAGCGCGTAGGACAGATAGGGCGGCAGATTCGTCATAGACGCCGAAGCGCTTGGCGTATTCGGCGATCAGCGGCATGCCGATGTCCTGCGCCAGCCGCACCGTCATCACGTTGCGCGACTGCTCGAGGCCGAAGCGCAAGGTCGACGGGCCGAAGAACTTGCCGCCGTAGTTTTCCGGCCGCCAGATGCCGCCGCCGTGCGCCCGTGTCGATCTCGATCGGCGCATCCATGCACGATGGTCGACGGCGTGTAGCCGTTGTCGAGCGCGGCGGCGTAGACGATCGGCTTGAACGACGAGCCGGGCTGGCGCAGCGCCTGGGTGGCGCGGTTGAACTGGCTCTGGTCGAAGGAGAAGCCGCCGACCATCGCCAGCACGCGGCCGGTATGCGGATCCATCACCACCATGGCGCCGGAGATTTCCGGCACCTGGCGCAGCCGGTACTGGCCCTGCTTGTCGGCCAGCGGCTCGACATAGATCGACGTCGCCGGGCGCGAGCACCTGGCTGACGTGCTGGATCGGCTTCGACGGCCCGGTCGCCGGCTTCGCCCATTTCACGCCTTCGAGCGGCACGATGCCGACGTCGCGCTCCTTGACGACGTTGCCGCCGGGATCGCGCGCCGGCTGCAGCCCGATGCGCGCCGACTGGTCGTCGACCTCGAGCACCACCGCCAGCCGCCACGGATCGATGTCGGACGAGCGATTTCACGTCGGCGAGCTTGACGCCCCAGTCGCCGGCGATGTCGATCTTGGTGACCGGGCCGCGATAGCCCTGGCTCTCGTCGAAATTGACCAGGCCGTTGATCATGGTCTTGCGCGCCAGCACCTGCAGCTTGGGATCGAGCGTGGTGCGCACCGACAGGCCGCCCTCGTAGAGCTTCTTCTCGCCGTAATTGTCGATAGATGTAGCGCCGCACCTCCTCGGCGAAATATTCGGCGGCGAAGACGTGCGCGCCGGTCGGCCGCGCGGTGACGTCGAGCGGCTCCTTCTTGGCCTTGCTCGCCGTCGTCGGCGGTGATGAAGCCGTCCTCGACCATGCGGTCGATCACGTAATTGCGGCGCGCGATCGCCTCGTCGTGCTGGCGGAACGGATTGTAGTTGTTCGGCCCCTTCGGCAGCGCGGCGAGATAGGCGGCCTCCGCGATCGTCAGTTCGTGCACCGACTTGTCGAAATAGAGCAGCGACGCCGCGGCGACGCCGTAGGCGCCGAAGCCGAGATAGATTTCGTTGAGATAGAGCTCGAGGATCTTGTCCTTCGAATAGGTGCGCTCGATCTTGAGCGCCAGCAGCGCTTCCTTGATCTTGCGCTCGAACGACACCTCGTTGGTCAGCAGGAAGTTCTTGGCGACCTGCTGGGTGATGGTCGAGGCGCCCTGCGGGCGGCGGCTGCTGCCGTAGTTCTGCGACATAGAGCATCGCCGGCGCGCGCGATGCCGTAGATAGTCGATGCCGGGATGCTGGTAGAAATTCTTGTCCTCGGCGGCGATGAAGGCGTTGGTGACGAGCTTCGGATCGCCTGGATCGGCAGGTAGAGCCGGCGCTCGCTTGGCATATTCGGCGAGCAGCGAGCCGTCGGCGGCGTGCACGCGCGTCATCACCGGCGGCTCGTAGTCCTGCAGCTGCGAATAGTCCGGCAGGTCCTTGGAGTAATGCCACAGCAGGCCGGCGACCGCGGCGATGCCGACGAGGAACAGGATCGTCCCGGCCGCGAACAGAAAGCCGAGGAACCGCAGCAGCATTTTCATCGAGAACGTCCCAGCCCGCGCCTCGGCCGGCGCGCGCCGCCTCGCCGATTCGACCGCCGGCCGACCGTGGACGATCCAGTGTGGCAGCATTGGCCGCCAGACCGCCAGCGAGCCCTCTGGTCATCGAGCCTGTCGTCGCTCCGGTTTTTTGTTCAAACTGAGGCCGTTGGCGGCGCATTGGCCGCATCCGCCTCAGTTGGCGCCGGCGCGAGCGCCGGCAACGTGGGTGGCGAAGTAGCCGTCGATCGCCTGCGCGATCGAGTCGGCGGTGCGGTCGCGCCAGCGTGTCGGACAGCAGCGACTGCAGGTCCTGCTGGTTCGACACGTAGCCGAGTTCGACCAGCACCGACGGCACGTCCGGCGCCCGCAGCACGCGGAAGCCGGCCGATTTGAGCGGCTTCTTGTGCAGCCGCGTCGCCGCCTTCATGTCGCCGACCAGCTTGTGGGCGAATTGCACGCGAAAAGGTCTTGGTCTCGCGCTGCGCCAGATCGATCAGGATGCCGGCGACGTCGTCGGGCTCGGCCTTGAGATCGACGCCGGCGATGACGTCGGCCCGGTTCTCCTCTTCGGCGAGCCGCGCGGCCTCGGAATCGGAGGCGGTGTCCGACAGCGTGTAGACGGTCGCGCCCTGCGCATCGCCCTCGCTGCGCGGCAGCGAATCGGCGTGGATCGAGACGAACAGCGAAGCGCCGGCGTTGCGCGCGATGCGCACGCGCTCGGCGAGCGGCACGAAGGTGTCGTCGCTGCGCGTCATCAGCACCCGGTATTTGCCGGCTTTCTCGATGCCGGTCGCGCAGCCGCTGGGCGAAATCGAGCACGATGTCCTTCTCCAGTTCGCCGCTCGGCGCCTTGGTGCCGGTATCGATGCCGCCGTGGCCGGGATCGAGCACGACCAGCGGCCGCGGATCGCCGCGATCGGCGCGGCGGTCCGCGGCGGCCGGCGGCTCGGCGCGCGCCGAGCTTGTTGTCGAGCGCGATCCTGCGCAGGAAGCTGTCGCGGTCGGTCGGCGACGAGATCGAGCACCAGCCGCGCCGGCGCGCCGTCGGCGGCATCGACGACGAACGCCTTGTCGATGCGCACCGGCTTGGCGACATCGAACACCATGCGCGAGCCGCCCTGCATCACCAGGCCGAAGCGGAACGCCTTGATCAGGCCGCGGCCGCTCTCGCCGGCCTTCGGCGGCAGCTCGAAACGTCACCTGCGGGATGTCGAGGACGACCCGGTAGGGGTCGGCGAGCGTGAAGGCGCGCAGGTCGATCTTGCGGCTCGAGATCCATGACGAAGCGGGTCTGCGCCTCGTCGCCGCCGAGCCGCGCGTCGGTCGCGACCGGAAATGAGTCGGCGTGCGCCGGCGGCGCCGGCCGCTCGGCCGCCGCGCGCCGCGCCGGCTGCGAAAGCAGACCGAGGATAGCCCAGCTCGCCGCCCGGACAGCCATCGGTTCCGACCCCCTCGCGCCCGTCTTACTCCATTAGGGAGGCATGGTTAACCGAAACTTAAATGCCGGCACAAGTCGCGCCCTGGCAGCGGCAAAATCCGGCCATGCGCCGGCAAGCTCCACAGGCGGCTTGCCAATTCCCCATCCGGGGCCTTATGAAGGATGTGCTGACGGTGAAAGGTTCCGGTTGTGTCGCGTTAGGGCATCCGGCACGTCCGCCGCGATGGCTCCCCGAGACAACGACGGGAGCAAGGCGGACGCCGCTTTCGAACCCCGCTCTCGAATCCTCGGCGCCAGATACACGGCGCCGACGACGGCGGAACGAGCAAGCGACGCCGATCCCTCGAGGAGCAGGACAACCGGAGCCTCGCGCGTGACGCGCGTGCCAGCAGCGGCAACGCTGCTGGAACGGTGTCGCGCCGATGCCGTGAGCAATCGAGAAATCGCGGCGGCGCCGAGCGCTGCCGTCTCATCACGGTTTGGAGTTCATGTTCGAGGCGCAAGTCGAGGATCCGGATTCGAACGCGGTCGCGGCAGCGTTCATGCGGCGCTTGCCGGCTGCCGCGGACCGATCCGGCTTGCCGCGCTCGTGGTTTCCGATCCGTTCCATTCACCGACAATCGGGCCGGCCGCCGTCCTCCGTCGCCGATGCGGCGCGGCAGCGAGCGGCACGCCGGCCCTCATGAGATTAGCCAATGGCCAACAAAATGCTCATCGACGCGACCCATCCGGAGGAGACCCGGGTGGTCGTTCTGCGCGGCAACCGCGTCGAGGAATTCGACTTCGAGTCCGCGCACCGCAAGCAGCTTCGCGGCAACATCTATCTGGCGAAGGTGACGCGCGTCGAGCCGTCGCTGCAGGCCGCCTTCGTCGATTACGGCGGCAACCGCCACGGCTTCCTCGCCTTCTGCGAAATCCATCCGGACTATTATCAAATCCCGGTCGCCGACCGGCAGGCGCTGATCGACGAGGAAGAGCGCGCCCAGCGCGCCGCCGACGACGAGGTCGATCGCCGCGTCGCGGCGCGGCCGCGCACCGCCACCGCGCAGCCGCGCCGGCACGCCGCGACGACGAAGTCGATGCGCGAGCGACGCCGGCCGAAGCGCCGGCCGGCGACACCGCAGTCGACGGCCGAGCACGGCGCCGGCGACGCACTGCACGAGCGACGACCGCGCCGACGACGACGCGACGAGCGAGCATCGCGACGAGCCGACGCAGCGCCGCAGACGCGGCGCGAGCGGTCGATCCGAGCCGCAGCGAGCCGCGGCAGCCGTCGGCCGAGACGACGCCGGCCGATGGCCGCGCCGAGCGAGATCGAAGCCGGCGCGAGCCGATGCCGCCGACGCCGAAGCCGACGCTGACGCCGACAGCGACGCCGTCGACAGCCGGATGCCGACAGCGCCGACGATCGGCGAGACGACGATGCCGCCGACGACGCAGCCGACGCAGCCGGCGATCGCAGCGACGCACGCGCGACAGCGCCGACGACGGCAACGGCGCCGAGAACGGCGACGACGACGAAGCCGACGAAGAGGTCGTCGAATCGGTCGGCGGCGCCGACGCGATGGAAGAAGTGCCCGACCGCGCGCCGCGCTACCGCCGCCAGTACAAGATCCAGGAAGTCATCAAGCGCCGCCAGGTCATGCTGGTGCAGGTCGTCAAGGAAGAGCGCGGCACCAAGGGCGCGGCGCTGACCACCTATCTGTCGCTCGCCGGCCGCTATTCGGTGCTGATGCCCAACACCGCGCGCGGCGGCGGCATCAGCCGCAAGATCACCAGCGCCGAAGACCGCGCGCGCCTCAAGGAGATCGCCGCAGGAGCTCGAAGTGCCGGAGGGCATGGGCGTGATCCTGCGCACCGCCGGCGCCAGCCGCACCAAGACCGAGATCAAGCGCGACTTCGAATATCTGCTGCGGCTGTGGGAGACGGTGCGCGACCTGACGCTGAAATCGACCGCGCCCAAGCTCGTCTACGAGGAAGGCTCGCTGGTCAAGCGCTCGATCCGCGACCTCTACAGCAAGGACATCGACGAGGTCGTCGTCGCCGGCGACGACGGCCTACCACGAGGCCAAGGACTTCATGCGCATGCTCATGCCGAGCCATGCCAAGAACGTGAAGCCCTACGGCGACACGCAGCCGCTGTTCGTCGCGCTACGGCGTCGAAAGCCAGCTCGACGCCATGTTCTCGCCGGTCGTGCAGCTGCGCTCCGGCGGCTACATCGTGCATCAACCAGACCGAGGCGCTGGTCGCGATCGACGTCAATTCCGGCCGCGCCACGCGCGAGCACCACATCGAGGACACCGCGCTCAAGACCAATCTGGAAGCGGCCGACGAAATCGCGCGGCAGCTGCGGCTGCGCGATCTCGCCGGGCTGATCGTCATCGACTTCATCGACATGGACGAGAAGCGCAACAACCGCTCGGTCGAGCGCCGGCTGAAGGAATGCCTCAAGCACGACCGCGCCCGCATCCAGGTCGGCCGCATCTCGCATTTCGGCCTGCTGGAAATGTCGCGCCAGCGCATCCGCACCAGCGTGCTGGAAAGCTCGACCGAGAAATGCCCGCATTGCGGCGGCAGCGGCCATGTCCGCTCGGTGTCGTCGCTGGCGCTGCAGGTGCTGCGCGCGCTCGAGGAGACAGCTGATCAAGGGCGCCACGCACAATCTCATCGCGCGCACCCGGCCCGACGTCGCGCTCTATGTGCTCAACCAGAAGCGCGCGCATCTGCGCGGGCTGGAAGAGCGCTTCAGCATCACCATCACGGTCATCGCCGACGAAACGGTCACCGCGCCGCAGGCCTTCGTGATCGATCGCGGCGAGCAGGTGCATACGCATCGAGGCGGCGCGCGCGATCGCCGCGCAGACGCCGGCGCATCGCCGCGCCGCTCGAAGAAGAGGACGACCTCGAAGACGACCGCAGCGGCCGAGAGCGAGGACGCCGAGGCGGCAGCCGAGGCGACGCTGCTGCCGAGCCGGCGACCGGCCGAGCAAGCGTGAAGGCGAGCCGCGGCGGCGGCGGCGGCGCCGGCGGCGCGGGCGCGACGGCGGCGACCGGCCGCTCGCACGAGCAGCTCGCCATGGCGCACGACCACGGCCGCCGAGAGCGCGCCAGCGACATGTCGCGGACGAGCAGCCGCGAGCCGTCGAGCCGAGGACGACGCTGGCGAGCCGCAAGGCGATGCCGGATCGAAGACGAAGCTGCGGCGCGAGCGGAGCGGCGAGATCGCGCGACGGCCGCAGCCGCGACGGCGACCGGCAGCGGCGGCGGCGGCGCGGCCGCCGCGGCGGCCGGCGCAATCGCGAGCGCAACGGCGAGGCCGCACGGCGGCACGCCACGACCGCGAGCGCGAGTGCGCCGCGAGCATGCCGTTCGCATCCGCGCCGACGAGTTCGGCTGCGCCGCCTGCCGTCGAACCGGAACTCGAAGCGAGCGCGTCGCCGACCTCGACGCCGCCGAGCATCGCCGGCCGCACGCCGAGCCGATGCCCGAGCGAGGCCGCGCAGCCCGCCGCCAGCGGCCGAGCAGGCGCCGCCGCGGCGGCGCTCGACCGTGCGCGAGCCGGCGCCGGTCGCCGAGCAGCGACGAGACGCGCGCCGGCGCCGCTGCCGACGCCGCAGCCGGCGCCGAGCCGCCTGTCCCGAAAGCAGCGAACCGAGGATGCCGATCGGCCGCGCCAGACCGGATGGTGGTCGCGCCGCTTCGCCGGCGGCTGACGCAGCGCGATCCGCGCGTGCACCGCGACGAGCTCGCAGCGCGCGCGCCCAACTTGCCGGTCGGGCATGGAGCTGCCATGAAAAGCGGCTGGGTCGACCGCGACGCCGAAGCGCTGGTCGCGCACGGCGCGAAATCCGGCATCGACCGCGATCTGGCGCTGCGCATCTACACCACGCGGCTGCTTGGCCGCGATCCCAAGCTGGTGCTGCACGGCGGCGGCAACACCTCGCTGAAGACGCGCGATGCGCGACCTCCTCGGCGAGGAGGTCGAGGTGCTGCGCGTCAAGGCTACCGGCGCCGACATGGCCGCGATCGAGCCGCCGGCCTGCCGGCGGTGCGGCTCGCGCCGCATGCGCAAGCTGCGCGCGCTCGATGCGATCGGCGACGAAGAGCTGGTCGCGCGTCGAGCGCGCCAATCTGCATCGACCCGACGGCGCGCCAATCCGTCGGTCGAAATGATGCTGCACGCGTTCCTGCCGCACAAATTCGTCGACCACACCCACGCCACCGCGGTGCTCAGCGTGATCGATCAGCCGGACGGCGAGAAGAAATGCGCCGAGGTTTTCGGCGAGCGGCTGGGCTTCGTGCCCTACGTCATGCCGGGCTTCGGCCTCGCCAAGAAGGCGATCGAGGTGTTCGAGCGCGCCAGGCCGAGCGACGGCCTCATCCTCGGCAAGCACGGCATCGTCACCTTCGGCGACGACGCGCGCGAAGCCTACGAGCGCATGATCGAGATGGTGTCGCTCGCCGAGGATTTCATCGCGCGCCATCGCAAATCGTGTTCGCCGCGGCGCGCCAGCGTCCCGCAATCGTCGCCGGCCGTCGCCGAGGTCGCGCCGATCGTGCGCGGCGCCTGCAGCGAGAAGGACGACGACAGACCGAAGGCGCCTGGCGCCGGCTCGTTCTCGAATTCCGCGCTCAGCGACGCGGTGCTCGAATTTCGTCAACCGCAAGGACTTGGCCGCGGTTAGCGCAGACGCGGCGTGGTGACGCCCGACCACACCATCCGCACCAAGAACTGGCCGCTGGTGCTGCCGGCGCCCGAACGCGGCAAGCTCGACGACTTCGCGCAGCGCCGCGCGCGAGGCGGCCGGTCCATTCGCCGAGCGCTATCACCGATATTTCGAGCGCCACAATGCGCGCGTCGGCGGCAGCAAGCACGAGCTCGATCCCCTGCCCCGCGTCGTGCTGGTGCCCGGGCTCGGCCTGTTCGGCCTTGGCCGCTCCAAGCAGGACGCCGTCATCGCCGCCGACATCGCCGAAGCCTGGATCGAAGGCGTCGGCGATGCCGAAGCGATCGGCCGCTTCGAGTCGATCTCCGAAGCCGACATGTTCGATTGCGAATATTGGCCGCTCGAACAGGCCAAGCTCGGCGCGCGCAAGGAGCTGCCGCTCGCCGGCCAGATCGCCGCCATCACCGGCGCCGCCGGCGCCATCGGCGCCGCGACCGCGAAAGCGTTCGCGGCGGCGGGCGCCGAAGTGGCGCTGCTCGACGTCAATCTTGCCGCGCGCGCGCGAGCAGGCCGAAGCCGATCGGCCGCCGGCGCTTGCCGGTGCAATGCGACGTCACCGATGCGGCTTCGGTGCGCGCGGCATTCGACAAGGTGGCCGCCGCATTTCGGCGGCGTCGACATCGTGGTCTCCAACGCCGGCGCCGCCTGGCAGGGCCGCATCGGCGAGGTCGACGAGGACGATCTTGCGCAAGAGCTTCGAGCTCAATTTCTACGGCCATCAGCGCGTGGCGCAGGCCGCGGTGAAGATCATGCTGCGCGCAAGGCACCGGCGGCTGCCTGCTCTTCAACGTCTCCAAGCAGGCGGTCAATCCCGGCCCGAATTTCGGCCCCTACGGCCTGCCGAAGGCGGCGCTGCTGGCGCTGATGCGCCAATACGCGCTCGACTACGGCGCCGACGGCATCCGCGCCAACGCCGTCAACGCCGACCGCATCCGCTCCGGCCTGCTCACCGACGACATGATCGCAGCGCGCTCCAAGGCGCGCGGCGCTGACCGAGAAGGACTACATGAGCGGCAACCTGCTCGGCCGCGAAGTGACCGCCGACGACGTGGCGCAGGCCTTCCTGCACCAGGCGCTGGCGCTGAAAACCACCGCCGACGTCACCACCGTCGACGGCGGCAACATCGCCGCGGCGATGCGGTAACGCGGCTGAACCGACAGTGAAGGACACTCGCCTCATGGCGCGGGAGAACCGAAAGGCCGACGCGCTACGCGCCAAATTCGATGTGCATCGTCCGGCGATTGCAATGGCGGCACATAATCCGCTCTCCGCCAAACTCGCCGCTACCGCAGGTTTTGACGCAATTTGGGGCAGCGGCTTCGAACTGTCGGCGTCTTACGCGGTCCCCGACGCCAATATTTTGCCGATGAGCACGCATCTCGAGATGATGCGCGCGATCGGCGAGGTGCAGGATGCGCCCGTGATCGCCGACATCGACACGGGGTTCGGGAACGCAGTGAATGTGGCCTATGCGGTGCCGCGCTACGCCGCGGCGGGAGTGTCGGCCATCGTCATGGAGGACAAAACCTTTCCCAAGGACAGCAGCCTGCGGCCGGGCGGGCGTCAGGAACTCGTGCCAATTGGCGAGTTTCAAGGCAAGCTGGCGGCGGCAAAAGCGAGCGACAGCGTACTTGTCATTGCGCGGACAGAGGCACTGATCGCCGGAAGCGGCCAACAAGAAGCGCTGCGCCGCGGCGCCGCCTATGCCGAGGCAGGCGCGGATGCGGTGCTCATCCACAGCAAGCAGGATACGCCAAGCGAAATCCTGGCGTTTTGTCAGGCGTGGTCCAGGCCGGTGCCGCTGGTGTTGGTGCCCACCAGCTATCCGCAGCTGACGTTCGCGGACATCGCGGCATTGGGCAAGGTCGGGCTGATCATCTGCGGCAATCACGCCATCCGCGCCGCCGTCGCCGCCATGGAAAAAATCTTCCGCCGCATCCTCGCTGAAGGCGGCATCGCCGGGGTCGAAAGCGATATCGCCTCCGTCGCCGACGTGTTCGCCTTGCAGGACGACCCGCGGATGCGAGAGCTGGAGCAAGCATTTCTACGGTAGGAGGCGATACCGTCTCCACGCGCGCCGCCGTCAATCGCTTGCCGCTGAAATTTCAATCCCATCTGGTGCGGCCCGAATAGGCCCAATCGACGAGGCGGCCGTCGCGGCGCGCCAGGCCGCGAATGTCGCTCATGTCGGCGTCGCTCAGCGCGAAATCGAAGATCGCCGCATTCTCCGACAACCGCTCGAGCTTGCTGGTGCGGGGAATGACGACGATGTCCTGCTGCACCAGGAAGCGCAGACAGATTTGGGCGGCGGTTTTGCCGTGCGCGGCGCCGATGCGAGTCAAGACCTTGTCTTGGCGCGCCGCCCCTTGGGCAATCGGACTGTAGGCGACCACCGCCATGCCGTGGTTGCGGCACGCCGTGATCACCTTCGATTGGTCGAGGAAGGGATGGCATTCGATCTGGTCGCAAACCAGCGGCTCGCTTGACGCCTTCAGGGCATCCTCAATCTGCGCCACGGTGAAGTTGGAAATGCCGATGTTGCGCGCGAGACCGTCGCGCTTGACCTTGCATAGCGCGCCGAGGGTTTCCGCCAGCGGAATTTGCGGGTTCGGCCAGTGCAGCAGCAGCAAATCGACTTCGCTCAGGCGCAGCCGCACCAGACAATCGCGCGCCGCGCGTTCGAGTTCGCGCGGAGCGTAGTGCGTCGGCCAGATTTTCGTAGTGACAAAGACGCCGCTGCGCTTGACCCCGGCGCCACGCAAGCCTTCGCCCACCTCGCGCTCGTTGTCGTACAGCTCGGCTGTATCGATATGACGATAGCCGAGGCGCAATGCCTGCTCGACGATGCGCGCGCAGACCCGGCCGCGCAACTCCCAGGTGCCGAGGCCGAGCAGCGGAATCGCGGCGCCGTTGGCTTCGATGCTGGGCGCCGGGTGGCTTGCGCTCATGGCGCGCTTATGAGTCCCATTTTGGCGCTTGGGGCGGACTGACGACGCGCCCATCGGCGCGCTTGAGCGTGCCGATCTCCGCCATCTCGGCATCGCTCAACTCGAGCTGGAGGCTGCCGAGATTTTCCGCGAGCCGCTCACGCTTCGACGTGCGGGGAATGGGAATAATGTTCTGCTGTTCGAGGAAGCGCAGCGCGACCTGCGCCGGCGTTTTGCCGTGCTTGCGGCCGATGCGTTGCAGCACCTCGTCGCCCGGCGCCTTGCCACGCGCCAGCGGGCAATAGCCGACCACCGCCATGCCGTGCCGCCGCGCCGCAGCGAGGACTTTCGTTTGATCGAGATAGGGATGGGCCTCGACCTGCAACACGGCGAGCGGCTCGTTTGCGAGTTTGACCGCTTCATCGATCATGGCGGTGTTGAAATTCGCGACGCCGATGTGCTTGGCGAGACCGGCGCGCTTGACCGCGCACAGCGCGGCGATCGATTCCGCGAGCGGAATTTGTGCATTCGGCCAGTGGATCATCAACAAATCCACCCACGGCAGGTTGAGCCGCTCCAGGCTCTCGTCGACCGAGCGCTCGAAGTCGCCCGCCGCGAGCCGGTTGAACCACACCTTCGTCGTGACGAAGACCTCCTCGCGTTGGACGCCGGAGGCGCGCAGGCCGGCGCCAACCTCGCGCTCATTGCCATACATCTGCGCCGTATCGAGATGGCGATAGCCGAGATGGAGCGCCGCTTCGACAAGCTCGACGCAGGCGTTGTCCTTCAGAGTCATAGTGCCGAGCCCGAGGACCGGGATCCGGGCACCATGAGCTTCAATCGCCTGCATCCGTTGCTCCTGGTTTGCCGCAAAATCGTCGGGCGCAAGAATCCGCCGGCTTGCGCGCCAATTCCAATCCAATGCGGAGCGCTGCCGTGCTGTTCCGGCGTGGCGGCTGCCTTACCGCGCCTTGGCAAGCACCGCAAACGCGGCGTCGGGTGCCTGCTCGAGCACCTTGAGCAGCGCGCGGGCGGGTCCACGCGGCGACCGCTTGCCCTGCTCCCAATTGCGCACCGTCTCGACCGGCACCCCGATGCGGGCGGCAAAGGCTGTTTGGGTCAGACCGGTCTGGCCACGCACGGTGCGGGCATAGGTGGCGTCGAGCGAATGCCCGTTCGCGGCGGGCCCGACCTCGGGGGCGCGCGGCGCGAGCGGCGGAAGGGGCTGGCCGTCGGTGCGCGAAATGGCCCGCTCGCCGCCGTCCGGCAGAACCTCGACCAATCGCCCGTCCGCCTTCAGCCGCACGCGCAGCATGGCGCTCGCTCCAATGGGCTTGCGGGGTCGCAGGCCGATGGCATCATAGCTGATTTGTCGTAGATTCAATGAGTTAGTCCATAGGCCGAGGTAGGGCGGCCACTGGCTGATCTGCTCGAAGTGATATCGGCCATTGACCTATTGGCTCAGCGAGCAACCGGCTTCACAATCCGACGAAGCGCCATGAGGCACCCCGCCGCCGAGAGGAGCCGTTGAAACTTGCAAAACCTGCAGATTGACGCTCAACGCCTCTGGGACTCGCTGATGCTGACGGCACAGATCGGCGCGACGCCGAAGGGCGGCATTTGCCGGCTGAGCCTGACCGATCTCGACCGGCAGGTCCGCGACTGGTTCAAGGCGCAATGCGAGGCGCTCGGCTGCACCGTTGCGGTCGATGAGGTCGGCAACATGTTCGCGCGCCGCGAAGGCAAACAGCCTGCCCTCGCGCCGATCGCCATGGGCTCGCATCTCGACACCCAGCCGACCGGCGGCAAGTTCGACGGCGCCCTCGGCGTCCTCGGCGCACTGGAAGCCATGCGCACGCTGCACGAGGCCGGCTACCAAACCAACGCAGCGGTCGAGATCGTCAATTGGACCAACGAGGAAGGCTCGCGCTTCGCGCCGGCCATGCTCGCCTCCGGGGTTTTTGCCGGCGTCTTCACCGCCGAATTCGCTTATGGGCGGACCGACCGCGACGGCAAATCGTTCGGCGAGGAATTGCAGCGCATCGGCTATAGGGGCACGGAAAAGGCCGGGGCGCGCAAATTTGCCGCCATGTTCGAACTGCACATCGAGCAAGGACCGATCCTCGAGGACGCCGGCCGCACGATCGGCATCGTCCAAGGCGTCCAGGGCATGCGCTGGTACGAGGTCACCGTCACTGGCCAGGAGGCCCATACCGGGGCGACGCCGATGCCGCGGCGCAAGGACGCGCTCCTCGGCGCCGCACGCATGATCGAACGCGTCGACGCGATCGCGCGCGAGCACGCGCCCGACGCGGTCGGCAGCGTCGGCTTGATCGAGAACCGGCCGAACAGCCGCAATGTCATTCCCGGCGAAGTCTTCTTCACCGTCGATTTTCGCCATCCGGACGACAAAGTGCTCGACGCCATGGAGACGAAATTCTGCGCCGCGCTCGCCGCGGTCATGGCGCCGTTGTCGCTCGGCTACAAGGAAGCGCGGATTTGGGATTCACCGGCGGTGCAATTCGCGCCGGAACTCATCGCACTGCGTGCGCATCGGCGCCGAAAAGGCCGGCTATCAGTCACACGATATGATTTCCGGCGCCGGCCATGACGCCGCCTATATCGCCCGTGTCGCGCCGACCACCATGATCTTCGTCCCGTGCGCCGGCGGCATCTCGCACAACGAGGCGGAAGCGACAAGCTTCGACCAATGCGCCGCGGGCGCGCAGGTGCTGCTGAATGCGGTGCTGGAATTTGACCGGCGATCAGGGTGAGGATCGAACAAACAAGTAGCCCGTCGTTCGCGCAGCAAAATGCGGGACAAACGACCGGCTCAAACGCTATCTCGGATTTTGCTGGCGCTGATCCGAGTCACGCTTGCTCATGTAGCGTTATCGGCGCACAAATCGCCGCTGGTCTCGCGAAGAAAGGAGTACGGTCTCAGTATTTGCCTTGAATTCCTGCGAAATATCGCGCATTTCTGAGAAGGGAGCGAAGGACAGCTTCGGCCGGCGGATTGACACTGCTCGCGCTGCTCGTCCCTGATTGAGAAGAAGGGCGGCGCATGAAGATGGACGTGATAGCCTCGTCTAAATCCAAAGCTTTGCGTCTCGCCCGCTATCTCAAGGAATTCGTTGGGCTCCGCAGCACCACAGTATATGACATCAACAAATACAAGTCGGTGCTGTGGTTTGGGGACATGCCTCAAGAGGCACAGTGTCAGAGCCCGGCTTGCAATCATGAATTCGAGGCAGGTGATCCTTGGCTAATTGTCCATAAACGGCCATTGCCCAAACCGCCCGTGCCGCCCGAAATCATAGTGCCGTGGATTGATCAACAGGCACTAAAGCAGGCCACAGACGACGTCCCGAAGCTCCGACCGACTAGGCTGGAGCCTGACCTTGAAGCTGAAATCGGGGAAGGTGAAGAGCCGCCACTGGTCGAGCGACGTCTCGATAATTATCCGGAGGTCGTCGCTGCCTACAAACGCTATCATCCAAATTGGGAGGTTTGGTCCAAGGAATACCAGCGCCGTAGTCGTATCCAATCCATCTACGCTGAACTTTTCCGTATGCATACCCAAGTGCAGAAGCAAGGCGAGATCATTGAACTCGTCCTCGGCTTGGGGCTGCTCGTCTGGCGCGGTCCGACCAAAGGGAAGTCTGCGCCGATTCTCCGTCATATGGTCACGGCGCGTGTCGACCTTCACTTCGATGCCGCCACAGGAATAATCCAATTGGATGGTGCGGCCGATGGCGCTCAACTGAAAATCGAGGATGATATGCTGGACGCGGAAGTGCGTCCGACACGTGAGCACTATGCAACCGTTGGCGAGCAGCTGAGCAGTATCGGCGATGATATCTGGGATCGCGCCAGCATATTCACAGCTCTGGGGTCTTGGGCGGCCGCCCTCCATCCGGATTCAGAATGGTCTTCTGATTTGAAGATACCAATCGGCAGCGAGAATAAACCAATGGTGAGTTTCGCGCCGGCTTTGATAATGCGTAAGCGCACCCAGGTGGGCATGGTCCGGATTTATGACGCCCTCATTGATCGATTAAGTCGCAACACTGGAGAGGTGCCTTCGGGATGGAGCGGTCTGGTCGGCGACGAAGATGATGAGGGCGCTCTTGAAGCGCCGCTAGCATGGCGAAACAGCATGAACCACCTGATCGGGGGTCACAAGAAGTGTACTTTCCGTTGCGTGCTAACCGCGAGCAGCGACGCATAGTCGACGCTATCAATCGCCAACGTAGCGTCTTGGTGCAGGGGCCGTCCAGGGACAGGGAAGAGCCACACAATTGCAAACTTGGTGTGCCATTTATTGGCCAGTGGGAAGCGAGTACTGATCACCGCCGAAACGGGGCGTGCCCTCAAGGTTCTGAAGGAAAAGCTCCCCGAAGATATGCAATCCTCTTTGCATCAGCTTGCTCGGACAAGGGGGTGATGCTTTTGCTGAGTTGAATTCAGCCGTCCAGAGCATTACGTCGCGGTTCGCTGCGTGGAGTCCGGGCGCGTACGATCAGCGTATCAAGGAAGTCGATCAGGAGTTCATTCCAGAGCGACGATCTTTGGCCAAGATTTCATTCCGAACTACGCAGCCTTCGCGAGGACGAGACTTACCCGCACAGCGTAGTGAACGGGGTCTACGCTGGTCATGCCTCGGCCATCGCGCTGCGGGTTTCTACAGAGCGTACGCGCTTTCGTTGGCTGCGGTTACCGCGCGAGGCGAGCGATAATCCCCGGTGAGCCAAGCTGACATGACGACATGGCTGCGTATTTGCCGCAGCTACAACAATGATTCTGTCACGGCCTCCACGTTACGAGTGGTTGGAACGGACAGACTGCCTGTCACCCGCCGATTTTCGCATGGTGGTTACGGCAGAGAGAGAAGCCAGAGACGCGGTCGACCATTGTGCGATCTGCGGATGCACCCGGCGTACAGCCCCCTTATCGCGCTGAACGCAGGTAAACGTGTAGAGTTAGCCGAAACATTGCTGAAGATAAGGGAAAGGCGAAGGCATTCTCCTTCGCCTCCGCTATCATTGGCTCCACAGTGCTCTGAAAGAGGCGCTGGGAGACGCCAGCCCGTGGCAAGCACTTTTAATCAATCGTCGCAACTTATCCGATCAAATCTATTCAGTTGCTCGATAGGTTGGGTTCACATTCGATATCGATTTGGCAAAAGGGAGCCCGAAGCGTTCGAGCTGATACGGTTGCTGTCATTCAATACCTGAAAAGCGGTGGCAAATGGACCGTATTTAGGTTTGCTTACTCCCAAAGCCTCTAAAAAATCGGACCTACTTCCATAACGAGTCACCGTTGTCGGGCAGCCCGCCAATACGCTCGATCGGCTTCATTTCGTCTGCGACACGTTGACGTTGCGTTCTCATTCGATGCTCTGGAAGTGGCCTGGTCTGATCACGGTGGTCTGCTATCAGGCTCTCAATCGCGGATACGCGTAGCAGCTATTAAAGAGCATGTCGGGAGCCTTCGCCTTACGTAGACATACGCCCAGGTATGCCTTTGACATGGGTCGATATATCGAGCGCGGCAAGACCCGTATCCCCGAACCTGATTGGCTTAGCGAAGAGCGGGATCAGTGGTTCAAATCATTGACACATCCAGGTTTGAAAAGCATCGACTAGCTACCGAACAGACAACAGCATGTCTACGCGATCTCAGAGCTGCGCGCGAGCTGCTCCATACTCATCACGTAATCGCTTCGTTGATCCAGGCTGTCGAAAAGCGTGACGTCACTCCTATAGCCAGGCCTTACGAGCAATGCGCAGATCGAACAGAATCACAGTGATCCAAGACTCGGCAGCGCATCGAGACTCATACTGGTCCAGCGGTTCCTGGACTTGTCGACACCGTCGCGCGCAGTGCGGTGATTCAGCGTGGGATGACCGGTTCGCCTATTGGGAGGACGCTTGGCGTTGGGCAGTCGCAGACGTTAGCTAAGCAAACGCACAGATTTCACCTATCGGGAAAAGCTCTTGGCAACGCCGTCACGATGCTGACGATGCGATCGGAAAATTGCTCGCCAATCCGCAGCACTACGCGCGTGACTCATTTCTTCAAGCGCCTTTCACGGTCTGAGTCTGCCGCACTCAAAAGCTGGCGAGAGGCTGTTAGGGCAATGGGTAAAGGGACAGGCCGCTCGGCGCTCATGGAGCGACTGCGGCGAGAATCGGGCAGTACATGGACCAATGTCTCACGATCCCAGTATGGATTATGCCGCGGTATCTGGTCGCTGAGATGGTCGACCCCGCCTCCCGGACGGTATGATTTGGTTATTGTTGATGAAGCAAGCCAGCTAGGCGTCTAAAGTCTTTTCTTTTCTACATCTCAGAAAAAGATGGTGGTGGTAGGCGATGACCAGCAGATCAGTCCCTATGGCATAGGGATTGCCGACGCATCAGTTGCCGGTCTTCAGCATCACTATCTTGACGGCATTCCACACCAGCACGCTCTTTCAGCTCAGAGTAGCCTTTACGCCAACGCAAAGATCCGCTTCGGACAGAATATTGTGCTGCGGGAGCACTTCCGCTGCATGCCGGAAATTATCCAGTTTTCGAACGATCTTTGCTATGCGAACAACGGCACTCCACTTGATCCGCTTAGGCCTACCACCCAATCAGGCTACAGCCCCTTGTACTTCGCCACGTACCCGATGGGTATCGTACTGGCAGTAGTCAGAATGCGCTGAATGAGCCGGAGGCCGATGCAGTGTTATCTCAGATCGTAGCTTGCATCGCCGACCCGCGCTACGACAGCCGCACCATGGGGGTAATTAGCCTGCAAGGAGACGCACAAGCCAAGCTCATTGAGCATAAGCTCCTTGAAAATCTGGAGCCGGAGGTCATCGAGCAACGGCGACTGATATGCGGTGACGCCTACGCATTTCAGGGCGATGAACGACACGTCATCTTCCTCAGTATGGTAGCTGCTACCAGGCGAAGCGCGGATAGGCGCGCTATCAAACGATGCGGCGCGTCAGCGTTTCAATGTGGCCGCCAGTCGCGCCCAAGATCAGTTATCGCTCTTCCTCTCGGCCACATTAGATCTTCTCAGCCCGGCATGTATGCGTCATCGTTTGCTGAGCTACATGCTAAGCCCCAGCCAGCAGACGACAGAGCGCAGGGAATCTCCAGTTTGATTCCCAATTTGAGCGCGATGTTTTTCAGATGATCAGCACCCGGGGGTATTATGTACGCACGCAGGTGTGCGTCGGTGACCCTACAAATCATCGCTACCGCATTGATCTCGTCGTCGAAGGGATGCAGGGGCGCATTGCTGTGGAGTGCGACGGCGATGAATGGCATGGCGCTGAGCGCTATGAACAAGATATGGCCCGCCAACGCGACCTCGAACGAGCAGGGTGGCAATTCGTCCGTATCCGTGGCAGCAACTTCTACCGTGATCGTGACAAGGCTATGAGCCACTCTGGAGCCGACTTGATCGCCTAGGTATTAAGCCCGGCGGCATCGACGAAGTCGCGGCTGAACCGCCGCCACCTGCTGACATGCAGAACATTGAACGTATGGACGTGGATGTGATCATTCCCGTTAGTCGCTCAGTCGCGTTGATGTCGGTCGCTAGTTTCGAATTCAACCGACGCCAGATTCAGAATCGGCGCTCGTAAACGAGACGATTTGACGGAGATGCCCACCGCTTACCTCCAGGCGCGGGGCGATCAACCGGTGCGCCCCTTCCGATTACGTTGCTTACAGTGGGCCGAGCGGTCCTGACCCTCGTACCGTGAGCATCGGTGAGGTTGCCGATAGTCTCTGTTTAATTATCGAGGCTGAAGGTCCCATGATTGCGAAGCGGGCTTACGATATCTATCTTACGCGGCTGCGGTATCAAACGGCTCGGTGGTGAGTTGAAAGAGTACCATGAATAAAGCCCTGGCGAGTATCATCCGCCAGGGACGAGTGGTTTCGGAGAACGAGCGGGGCACGAGTGGTTTGATCTTGTCGACCGTAAGAAGCAAGGGAAGTCCGCCAGTCAAACTGAGATGTAGAGGACCTCGGACATTTCGAGGAAATTCCTCCCGGCGAGTTGAGGGCGGTTGGAAAATCACTTATCCGAGACCCGTGATATGCGGTGCGGTTCCGATGAACATCTGCGCGCCATCCTGGAATGCTTTGATCTAAAGCGGTTGACGACCCAGGTGGGGACGACGCTTACGGAAATACTGGAGTTACGTTGACAGCGCGCTCAAGGGGTCTTTCGGATTACACTGATCGGTGACACGATCACGGTGACAGCAAGCGTACGGCGGCCTCCGGCGCGGAGTGCCGAGCCGGACGTGATCCTAATTGCAGCGCTAATGCACCGCGAGCGCCTGCCGCATTGATCATCGGATAAATTGAATATCGATTCCCAGGTCAATCTTGCGCCAAGCCTTGTCGGCCGTCAGTGCTGTTGCACCTTCACGCCGCGCCAGGGCAAGGCATGCTCGGTCGCCAAGCGACAGTCCTTGTCCGCGGGTGTGGGCTGCGAGCACACCCGCCGCCTCGGCCAGGGCGCGGTCAAAATCGACGATCTCCAATTCGAATTCTGTAAGCTCTTTCAGGACTCGATCAGACAAATTGTTTCTCAATGCCAGCTTCGTGACGACCTCGCAGAGATTGACCGCCAAAATCATGGCCTCGCCGAGAACGGCCGTCACCTTGTCTTCTCCAGGCTCACGATTGACGAATGCAAGAAGAGCCGAAGCGTCGAGTACAACTTTAGCCATCTCGAGCTTCCGCTTCGACTTCGCGCCGCCGATCCGCGATCAGTTCATCGACGAGACTGACGCCTTCCGGCACGAATTCCCGTACCAGCGCCTGAACGCGGCGCGCTACAGCGGTCTTCGTCAACAAGTGAATTTCGCCGTCATCAATGCGCACAAACAGAACGTCGCCGCCTTTGACCGCCAGCGCATGGGCTATGATCGGAGGCAGGACCACGGTGCCGTCGGGGGCGACCGGAATTTTCCCCGGCATCGCCGCATCGGCAGGCATCGTCCCCGCCGCTGTCTTCATTTTTTCTTCGTCACGCAGCAGGACGTTACGCACATGTTGATAGCGAATGCCGAGGACGCGAGCGATATCGGCGCGCGACTGGCCCTTGGCCGCAAGCGCGCGAATTTTCGCCGCGGTCGTTGGGAGTTCGCCGACCGTCCGAGCCAGATCATCAGGGGTCATATCACCCTCCGCTATCCAATTTTACCATCCGCTATTCAATATATAGGTAGATAACCCTAACTATATAAATTGCAAGCGGATAGTCAGCGATTTTTCAGGATACTATCTAGACAGAGCAATCACCGCGTCTTTTCGAAAATCTCCCGGCCGATCAGCATGCGGCGGATTTCGCTGGTGCCGGCGCCGATTTCGTAGAGCTTGGCGTCGCGCAAGAGCCGCCCGGCCGGATAGTCGTTGATGTAGCCGTTGCCGCCGAGGCACTGAATGGTTTCGAGCGCCATCCAGGTCGCGCGCTCGGCGGCATAGAGGATGGCGCCGGCGGCGTCTTCGCGCGTCGTCTCGCCGCGATCACAGGCGCGGGCGACGGCATAGACGTAGGCCTTGGCGGCGTTGAGCGTCACGTACATGTCGGCGAGCTTAGCCTGCATGAGCTGAAAACGGCCGATCGGCTGGCCGAACTGCGTGCGCTGATGAAGGTAGGGAACGACGAGATCGAGACAGGCCGCCATCAGCCCGATCGGTCCCGCCGCCAGCACGGCGCGCTCGTAATCGAGGCCGGACATCAGCACATTGACGCCATTGCCGACCACGCCGAGGACGTTGTCGTGCGGAACCTCGCAATCCTGAAACACGATCTCGCTGGTATCGGACCCGCGCATGCCGAGCTTGTCGAGCTTCTGCCCGGCGGCAAAGCCTTTGAAGCTTTTCTCGACGATGAAGGCGGTGATGCCGCGCGCGCCCGCGGTCCGATCGGTCTTGGCGTAGACCACGAGCGTATCGGCAACCGGCCCGTTGGTGATCCACATCTTCGACCCGTTGAGAAGGAAGCGGTCGCCCTTGCGGTCGGCGCGCGTGCGCATGGAGACGACGTCCGATCCCGCGCCGGACTCCGACATCGCCAGAGCGCCGACAGCTTCGCCGGACAGCAGGCTTCGGGCAGATAGCGGCGCTTCTGCTCGGCACTGCCGTTGCGCCGGATTTGATTGACGCACAGGTTCGAATGCGCGCCGTAAGACAGCCCGACCGCGGCGCTGCCGCGCGAAATCTCCTCCATCGCCACGCAATGGGCGAGGTAGCCGAGACCGGCGCCGCCAAGCTCCTCCTCGACCGTGATGCCGAGCAGGCCAAGCGCGCCGAGCTGCGGCCACAGCTCGCGGGGAAAGCTGTTGGCGCGGTCGAACTCGGCGGCGCGCGGCGCGATCTTGTCCTGGGCGAAAGCGCGCACGGTATCGCGCAGCATTTCGATGTCGCTGCCGAGGCCGAAATCAAGGCCGGGTAGACTGTTCGATATCATGGTGCGCTCCATCCCGCAGCGGCGAGGCGACGGGTGCGCATTATCAATAGCGGCTGCCGGCAAGACTGTCAGCGTTCGGGCGCGCCTCGTTATTGCACCGCGGTACGAGGCGATGACGCCGGCGCCACCGCCGCGTCGATCGCAGCGGCCGGACCGGGCCTGGCGAACAGAAAGCCCTGCATCTCGTCGCAACCGGCGAGCCTCAGCAGCACCCGCTGCTCGTCGGTCTCGATGCCTTCCGCGAGCACCTTCAAGCCGAGCGCGTGGCCGAGCGTGACGATCGACTGGATGATGGCGCCGGTATTACCAGAGGTGCCCATCGAAGCAACAAAAGCACGGTCGATCTTGAGCCGGTCGAACGGAAACTTTTGCAAATAGCTCAGGCTTGAATAGCCGGTGCCGAAGTCATCGAGAGCGATGCTCACACCGAGCCGGCGCAAGGCTGCGAGCCGAGCTTGGGTTTCCTGCGGATCATCGATCAGAATTCCTTCGGTCACTTCAAGCACGACACGCGAAGCGGCAGTGCGGGTTTCGGCCATGACGGCCGCAACAAGATCGATGAGCCGGCGGTCGCGCATCTGCACCGGCGAGATATTGACCGACACGAACAGGTTCGGCCACCGCGCGCCATCGGTCAGCGCGCGCCGCAGCACGATCTCGCCGAGCCGGACCATGAGACCGCTCTGCTCGGCCAATGGAATGAAAACCGACGGCGGGATGGCGCCACGCACCGCATGGGTCCAGCGCAGCAGCGCTTCAACGCCGATAATCGCGCCGCCGGCGGCGGCGACGATGGGCTGATAATGGACATCGAATGCCTGCCGCGCCACCGCCGTTTCCAGTTCACGCAACAGGAAGCGCCGCTCGGCCTGTTCGGTTTCGATCGGCGGCGCAAATCGCCGCGCTGTGCCGCGGCCTTCCCGCTTGGCGGCGCGCAGGGCGAGACCCGCGCGGCGGACCAATTCCTCGCCCGTCGTCCCGTCGTGCGGCGCCTGGGCGATGCCGATGCCGGCCGTGATATGCCGCATCGCATCTTTCGAGGTTGCGCGGGAGAGCGACGAACGGATTGCGTCGGCAAGCGCAGCCGCGCTCTGTGTGTCGTCGCTCTTCAGAATGACGGCGAACTCGTCGTCCTCGAAACGTCCCAACAGCGCGCGTCGGCGGCAAGGCGCCTTTGAGCTGTCCGGCAACGCTCATGAGCGCGGCGTCGCCGCCGGCTCGCCCGGTGGTGTCGTTGATCTCGCGGAAATTATCGAGATCGATGATCGCGAAGGCGACGATGCCGGAGCGGCGCCTGGCCAGCACGTCGTTGAGGTTTTCCAGCATGACACGGTGATTGGGAAGCCCGGTCAGCACGTCCGCGCTGGTCAGCTTGCGCACGGTCTCCGTACTGCGGTCGAGCGACCGGGCGAGGCGGAACGTCGCGCGGGTGGCGAGCATGGCGCAGACCATGAGCGCAACGCCGATCGTGCCGACCAGTCCCCAGAGCCAATACATCGCCGTGAACAGCCCGCGATCGGGCGCCCAACTGAACCAGCCGATGATGCGCCCCTCGCCGTCGTGCAGCGACTGCATCTCGCGGCCCGCTGGCGCGGCCGGATCGGTCTCGAAGCGCAGATCCTCTAGCCCCGCGCGCCGCTCGATCAGGCGCAACTGGGCGTAGTCGAAATGATCGACATCGCCGAACACCGCGTGCAGCTCGTCGAGCGAAAGCCGCAGCGCAGCATGGCGTTCGTTTTCGAGACGGCTGTCGTTGCGCTGCGTGACGGCAAAGCCGGCCACGGCAAAAACAATCATGGCCACGGCCAGCAGCGCCAATACGGATGCTGCAGCGCGTGCGGTGTGGGCGCCGCGCTTCGACGTAAACGCCGGCGCCCGCGATGGCCGCCGCCGGTGTGCCGCCCACCATTCCCGGGCTGCCGCCGCGGCCTTCATGAACACGCCCCGTCACTCAATTTCGCGGCGGATCCTAAACAGGCATGATTAACGGCAAGGAAAAGTTCGCACGGCCGCCGCGCTTTTGCCGGGCTGGGCGTGAACGGGGCGGAGCACTTATCAACAGCGGCGGGGCGCGCGGTTAACCGTTAAGATGACATTAAGCCCACTGCCCCGTAATGTCCGTCTAGGGTCTGATGGTTTCCCGGCGAAATAAAAAAGCAGCCGGGCGCCAAGAGTGGGCATGCGTAGGCTTGGGGCAATTTTCATCGCTGCGGCTGTCGCCCAGAGCGTCGGCACTCTGGGTGCGTCGGCGCGCGAGTCGTGCCCCGGCAATCCCGACGCACTCGGAACGAGCCGCGTGCTCGTCATCCACCGCGGCGAATACTCTCAGCTCGGCACCATGCAGTATCACGAGACACTGCCGCTCGCCGACAAGGAGGTCGTCATCACCTTCGATGACGGTCCGCTGCCGCCTGCCACCACCGAGGTCCTCGAAGCGCTGGCCGCCCAATGCGTGAAGGCGACTTTCTTCATGGTCGGCGAAATGGCGCACTCGTTTCCCGCCACGGTGCGCCGCATCTACGAGGCCGGGCACACCATCGGCACGCACAGCCAAGATCATCCGCTGCGCTTCGACAAGCTGTCGCCCGAGAAGCTGCAGTGGGAGATCGACGACGGCATTGCCAATGTGACCGCCGCGCTCGGCGACCCCGACGAGGTCGCGCCGTTTTTCCGCATTCCCGGCCTGGGCCGCTCGGAACTGGTCGAGAGCGAGCTGACCGCGAGGTCGCTCATCACCTTCAGCTCCGACGTCGTCGCCGATGACTGGTTCCACCACATCAAGCCGGCCGACATCATCTCGCGCGCGATGAGCCGCCTGGAACGGCACAACGGCGGCATTCTGCTGCTGCATGACATCCACAAGACGACTGCGGCGGCGTTGCCCGGCCTGCTGAAAGAGTTGAAGGAGAACGGTTTCCACGTCGTGCAGATGGTGTTCGACCACGGGCCGCAATCCGAACACGGGAGTCAAATGGCCACGGTGGAAGCGCCGCGCGCCGAGCCCGCTGCGGAGCCAAAAGCCAAGCCCGGAGCCCAGCCCGGCATCGCGCACAAGAAATGGCTGGTGGCGATTTCGATGTCGGGGCGGCTCGTTCTGGACGATGGCGCCGATATGCCGAACTGGCCGGCCGTCGACGCCAACCTGACCACCGATCTCGTGGCGTTGCCGGCGCCCGACGCCGACGTGTTCGATACCGGCTACCCGGTCGAGGATACCGGCAGGCTCGCTGCGTCCGGCCGCAGCGGCACACCATGGCCCGCTCCGCCCGCCGCCGAACTGCCGGCGCCCGACCTGCAGGACATCGACGTACCCGTCGAGAAGCGGCAGGTTGTCGGCGAGGCCCTCGGCCTGCGGCCGAGCCTCGGCGTCACCGGGGCGAATTAACCCGCGCGGCGATTCCGCCCGGCACAACGGCGCGTCTTGCAGCACACGTCGATGGGATAACGAGCGGCGCCGCGCGCGCCGACGGGCGCGATCGCCCGAATGGGGAGAAAAATCAGGCCGCTTCCAGCCGCGCCAACTCGGTCTCGAATTCGAAGCGCAGTTGCGTGCCTTCGTCTTCCGGCAGCCAATGGGTCATCTGCGGGAAGATGGTGCGATAGAGCGTGACGGTCGTCGATTCCCAGGGCAATGTCCGCGCCGCGCGCGCCTCGGCCAGAATCTTTTGCAGCCGGCGCCGCACCTTATCGGGATCAGGCCGATAAGCCGGCGCCGGATCAGCGCCGAACAAGTCGGGCTGGGGTTCTTCCTCGAAGAAGTCCGGGTCGTCAGGAGGAGCCATAGTTCCATCGCGCATTTCGAATCACGCGATTTGATAATGCGCGAACAAGGCCGCCGGTGCGAGCGGTTGGGGTGCAGTTATCCCCGCTCCGCAAAGGCCGCCTTATAGGCCTCGTCGATTTTTGCCATTTGCGCGATGGTGAAAGCGAGGCTGTCGGCAATCGCGCCGACATGATTGATCTCGTCAAGCGACAGCGCCCGGCCCTTGCGCGACTTCAGGTATTTGTCGAGCACTTGGTAGCCGCCGATGTGGAAGTTCCACACGTCCTGCGGCACCGGCTTGAAGTATTGGGTCTTGTTGATGAAGATCGACTTCTCCTCAGGCGAATAGCGTACGGCCTCCACGGCGTGATCGCCCTTGCCGTGATAGTCGGCAAGTTTCTTGCGCGGCAGTTCGCGCAGGAGGTGCGCCTGCACCAGCGCCCAGCCAAGCTTTGAAAGCCGTTCAAAATCATCCGCCAACTCGGGAAAGGGCACGCGAGGAAAATCGATGCGGAGAAATTCAGCGTAGCGTGTACGATACGCCGGAGCGTTTAAGACGGCAAAGATGTGACCCAGAATTTCCTCAGGAGTATGGTGGTGTTCGTAACGGGAATCGAGATACGCTCGAAAACGTGCAGAAATTGTTCTCGTTCTTACCGCCATCGGATCGCGCATGGAGAGGGAATACAAACGCATTAATTTGACGTCTTAGACGACAACAGAATTTTTTCGATCATTCCGTCGATGACCAAAACATGAGCAAAATTCTCTCCCTTTGTGAGCCGGGACGTCACCAATCCAGATTGGAGTGATCGAATTCACGCCACAGATCAATCCGAGGTCGATTAATTAGTCCTCGCGACAAATCTGTTCTTCGCTCCTCAGCATGAACCGCCGGATCAAGTCCGGCGGTGACGGCGCCGAGTGATCGACCTTTCACCGTGTCTCCGATTTGGTAACACTGGCCTTGACATTCGTCACTGCTTCAGTTACATTGCGAATCTCGCTCACGTCAAGGACACGGTCCGGAGGGCATGCCGGGCCGCTGGAGCGAGGACGGTGCCCGCGGGCGGCCTTGCAAGCCGCTCCCGGGCGGCTTCGGGCATCAGCCCCCCGGCACTATGACCGGGGCGCGAGGTGCATCGCTGCAACCGGGACCGGCGCCGGCGGGGACACCCCGCTGCCACTCAGCGCCGCGTCTTGGGAAGCCTGGCCTGAAGCTGAGCCTTTGGGATGCGTAAGTCCCTTTGGCGAGAGCCGCGGTGGAACGCCGACAGGCGAGCCCCCCTCCGTGCCTTCCTCGACCCGTGGGGAAGGTTCGGAGGGGGGATGCCGCGCCCGCTGGCGCGGAGGATGGATCAACGCGCTTGTCGGCGTTCCGCTTCCTTGTCTTTTTGTGGCTTGCACAGCCTGATCGCGAAAGAGCCGGGCGCCACCCCCGCAACATCGCCAGCAAGCAGGTTTGCAAGCGCGTTCGTTGCGAAGACCGGACCGGCGAACAGCGAAATCGTCATTCGCCCATTCGCCGTTCGCCAAAGCAAAGCTCGGGCGCCAAGGCGCGCCGCGAGAATGCGGGAGTGTGTCATGAAAGATACCGAATTCCGCGCGCTCTCCGCCATGGTGAAGGCGGGACTCAAGCGCGTAGGGCGCAATAGCGATAGCGTATTGCGCCCATGGATTGCGATCAGCGGAGCATGCTGCGCTATTGCGCCCTACGGCAAAATTAATGGTGCGGCCGAGAGGACTCGAACCTCCACGGGTTGCCCCGCTAGCACCTCAAGCTAGTGCGTCTACCAATTCCGCCACGGCCGCATGTGGGGTGGACGCGCGCCAGATCGGCGCACGATGGCGCCGATGTAACAGTTCGGCCGTTGCCGGACAAGGTCGCGCGCGTTTTTGGGCATTTTCAGGCGGCTTCGGGCGAGCGCGGCAGCAGCTCCTTGACTTCGACCGCGATCCGGTTGCCGCTGACGATCACGGTGCCGCGGGCCACCGGGCAGGTTGTTGGCGAGAATACGGACCTCGTCGTCCTCGGAGGAATCGAGTTCGATGATGGCGCCGCGGCCGAGCCGCAGCACCTGGTGGATCGGCATCGCCGTGGTGCCCAGCACAACCGTTATATCGACCGAGACGTCGTTGAGTTTCGCCACCGGGCCCCCGCGCCACTATGTCTATGGACGTCCGCTCTGCGGTATCGTTTCACCACGGCTATGGTTACGAGATGGTTAACGTGCGCAGCGATGTGACGATTGGGCTTCTTGCACCGCCGGGCGCGCCGCCGGTCGAGTGGCGCGTCAGCGACGGCTGCCGTCGACTACGCGAGCGCGCTGGCGACGATGAGCGCGCGCGCCGCAGGCGATCGCCAGCGGCGAGGCGCCGGAACTGGTCTGGCTCCTCGAGCACCCTCCCCTCTACACCGCCGGCACCAGCGCACGGCCGCAGGATCTCATCGAGGCGCGATTTCCGGTCCATGTCGCCGGGCGCGGCGGCCAGTTCACCTATCACGGCCCCGGCCAGCGCGTCGGCTACGTCATGCTCGACCTCAAGCGCCGCGCGCCGCGACGTGCGCCGCTTCGTCGCCACCATCGAGGAATGGATCATCCGCACGCTTGCGGCGCTTCAATGTGCGCGGCGAGCGGCGCGACGACCGGATCGGCGTTTGGGTGCGCCGCCCGGACAAGGGCGAAGGCTTCGAGGACAAGATCGCCGCGATCGGCATTCGCGTGCAGCGCTGGGTGACGCTGCATGGCTTCGCGCTCAATGTCGAGCCGGACCTGACGCATTTTTCCGGCATCGTGCCGTGCGGCGTATCCGACCAGCGCTATGGCGTCACCAGCCTTGCCGATCTCGGCGTGACCGTGTCCATGCCCGAGGTCGATATGGCGTTGCGCGCCGCGTTCGAGCCGCTGTTCGGCGGCACGCGCGACGCTCAGACGGTGCCGAGCACGGAAAACAATTCGCCGCGGCGGCGCAGCGCGAACTCCTCGCGCGTGCCGTCGCGCTGATCGATGGTGTCGACCCGCGCGCCGCGCGGGCCTTGCCGGCACGCCTCGATCATCGCGGCGACGGCGTCGGCCGGCCCCACGAACAGCGCTTCGACCGCGCCATCGCGGCGATTGCGCACCCAGCCTTCGAGCGCCATGTTCGAGCGCGGTGATATTCGGTCCAGGCGCGATAGCCGACGCCCTGCACCCGGCCACGGATGACGACACGGCGCATGATTTGTTGGCCCATCACGTCCTTCCGAACTCCCCGAACGGGCGCGACCCCACGCCGAGCGGGCGCACGGGCAACCAATGCTGCAACGAGATAATGTAGGCGTTCGGCAATTCCCATGCCTGCGCCGCCGCGATCACGAGCTCCATATAGCCGGGCTTCGGCCGGCCGATGCCGCGCGGCCGCGCCACATAAACCAATGCCGCGCGGCAGCGGCCGGCGCAGCGCACCGGCAATGTCGCGGCGCGATAAAGCCCGGCCGCGATGTTCTCCCAGGCGTCGAGCGTGGCGCGATCGCGCGGCGTGATGCGCCACAGCACGCCGTGGCGTCACCGCGCCGCGCATCGGCTCGACCGAGGCATAGCCGTCCCCGGTCATGACGAAGCGATGATCTGCCAGCATCGCAATGCCGACCGGCCGCGCCGCCGGCGCATGCCTGCGCATGACGGTGCGATGCATGTTCGCGCCATAGGAAAAGTGCAGCATCACGCCGCCGCTACTGTGGGCTCTTTGGCGCTCGGCCGCGTTCGCAGCCCAAATCGTCACCGCCAGCGCAACGATGACCGGCAGAAACGCCATGATGGTGAATATAGCCGTCATGAGCCACGCGAGATCATGTGCTGCGGCGCGCCGAGCGACAGCGCAATGACCGCGAGCAGCAACAGCAGAGCAAGCGTGCTTGTCGCGTTCACGCCGGTTGCAGCGCCGGCCGGCATATCGACGAACGCAGCCGCCAGATCAGGACCAACAGAACGATCGAGAGCGCGTAGAGCACGGTTGCGCCCACCGCCAATCCAATCGGGCGGCCGGCGTCGCGCAGGCGCTTGGCGTGAACAACAAACCAGACCCACAGCAGCAGCGCCTGGACGACGGCGAACGGCCATAGCGCGCCGCGGATGAGGACATCGGGCGTCGTGAGAAACTGCGACGCGGCGCCGGCGAGGTAGATGGCGATCGCGGCGAGCGTAAAGGGCCGCGGCCGCAACCGCCCACACGGCGAGAACAGGAAGCGCAGCATTTGCCTACTGGTCACTCTTCGTTGCGGTGCGGCGCGGTGCGCCGCACGGCGCGCTCCAGATGCCGATCACGCAAATTCCATGATCACTGCATCGACCGCGACGCTGTCGCCTTGCTTGACGCGGATCTTCTTGATGGTGCCGTCGCGCTCGGCGCGCAGGACGTTTTCCATCTTCATCGCCTCGACCACGGCCAGCGTCTCGCCGGCCTTGACCTCCTGGCCCTCGCTCACCGCGATCGACACGACGAGGCCGGGCATCGGGCAGCGCACCGCCTTGCCGCTGTCGGACAGCGTCTTCACCGGCATCAGCCGGGCGTAGCGCGCCTCGCGCTCGGTATAGACGAATGCCTTGACCTCGATGCCCGCGATAGGCGAGCTCGAAGCCGTTGGGGATCATGCGCACGTGCATCGCGACGGGCGTACCGTCGATCGTGCCGGTCCACACCGGCACGCCCGGGCGCCAGCTCGAGGTCAGAACATGCTGATTGCCGTCCTCATAGAGCACCGCGATGCGCTCCGCCTTCGTGCGCGACATCGGCGTGAATTTCATCCTGCCCAAGCCAAATGGCGCGCCGCCGCTCGCGGGCGAAGGCATTATTCGATTGCCCGGAGATTTGGCGCTTGCGCTCGCCGAGCACGTGGTCGATGGCGGCCGCGACCGCGGCAATGGCGCGCGCCATGGCGCCGGTGGGAGCGATGCGCTCAAAGCCGTGGGGAAATTCCTCGGCGATGAAGCCGGTCGGCAGCTGCCCCGCGCGCCAGCGCGGGTGCTGCATGATGGCGGCGAGGAACGGGATGTTGTGGCGAATGCCTTCGATGGTGAAGGCGTCGAGCGCGCCGGCCTGGGCGTCGATCGCCGCCGCGCGGGTCGTCGCGTGCGTGACGAGCTTGGCGATCATCGGATCGTAATAGAGCGAAATCTCGCCGCCCTCGATGACGCCGGTATCGTTGCGCACGGTGACGCCGTCGTGCACGCCTTCGCGCCGGCGGCCGATAGCGCACCAGCCGCCCGATCGACGGCGCGAAATTGCGGTAGGGATCCTCGGCATAGATGCGGCTCTCGACGGCCCAGCCGTTGAGCTTCACGTCGCCCTGTTTGAGCGTCAGCGGCTCGCCGGCGGCGACCCGGATCATCTGCTCGACGAGATCGATGCCGGTGACCAGTTCGGTCACCGGGTGCTCGACCTGCAGCCGCGTGTTCATCTCCAGGAAATAGAAGCTGCGGTCCTGGCCGGCGACGAACTCGACGGTGCCGGCGCTATCGTAGCCGACCGCCTTGGCGAGCGCGACCGCCTGCTCGCCCATTGCTGCGCGCGTCTTGGCATCGAGCAGCGGGCTCGGCGCCTCCTCGATGACCTTCTGGTTGCGGCGCTGGATCGAGCATTCGCGCTCGCCGAGATAGATGACGTTGCCGTGCTTGTCGCCCAGAACCTGGATTTCGACGTGGCGCGGATCGGTGATGAATTTCTCGATGAAGACGCGATCATCGCCGAAGCTCGATTTCGCCTCCGACCGGGCGCGCGCGAAGCCCTCCGCGAGCCTCGGCGCGGCTGATGGGCGATGCGCATGCCCTTGCCGCCGCCGCCGGCCGAGGCCTTGATCATCACCGGGTAGCCGATCTCGTCGGCGATCTTCTCGGCCTGCTTGTCGTCCTCGATCACGCCGAGATGGCCCGGCACGGTCGCGACCTTGGCGGCGGCGGCCGCACGCTTGCTCTCGATCTTGTCGCCCATCGCGGCGATGGCCTTGGCATTCGGGCCGATGAAGACGATGCCGGCCTCGGCCAGCGCCCGCGCAAAGGCCGCGCGCTCGGAGAGGAAGCCGTAGCCTGGATGCACCGCCTCGGCGCCGCTCGCTCTGCAGGCGGCGACGATGTTCTCGATGACGAGATAGCTTTGCGCGGCCGGCGGCGGGCCGATCGGCACCGCCTCATCGGCCATCTCGACATGCAGCGCGTCGCGGTCGGCCTCGGAATAGACCGCGACCGTGCGATGCCCATCAGGCGCGCGGTCTTGATGATGCGGCAGGCGATCTCGCCGCGATTGGCAATCAGGATCTTCTTGAACATTCCGATAGCGCCGGATCAATCCACGTGAACATTGGCTTTCTCGATGATCACCCGATAGACCGCAAGCTCGCGCTTGATGCGGGCGTCAAGCTCGGCCGCGCTGGACGGAATGGTGACGACGCCGCCGGCGGCAAACCGCTCCTTCACATCGGGCATGGCGAGGATTTTGACCACCTCGGCATTGAGCTTGTCGAGGACCGGCTGCGGCGTGCCCTGGGCGCAAAAAGCGCCGTCCAGTTCGACATGTTGATGTCGTTCACGCCCTCCTCCTGAAGCGTCGGCCATTGCGGATTGAGCGGCGAGCGCTTGGCGGTAGTCACCGCCAGCACGCGGATGTGCCCGCCCGGCACGTGCGGGGCGACCGAGGAGCTTGCCAGAATGCCGAGCGGGATATCGCCGGCGACCAACGCCTGTGCGGCCGGTGCGCCGCCCTTATAGGGGACGTGGACGAACTTGGCGCCGGTATTGAGCGCCATCGATTCCAAGACGAGCTGGTTGATACTGCCGTAGCCGGGCGTGGCGACGTCGAGCGTGCCCGGCTGGGCTTTCGCGGCGGCAATAACCTCGGCGACCGTCCCATATCGGCTGCCGCCGTTGGCCGCGAGCACCATCGGCGCATCACTCACCGACGCGATCGGCGCCAGATCGCGGTCGACATCGTACGGGATGTCCTTGAACAAGGCGGGATTGATCGCAACGTCGCCGGTCGTGACCATCACCAGCGTGTAGCCATTCGGTTCCGATCGCGCCGCTGCCGTCACCGCGATGAAGCCGTTGCCGCCCGGGCGGTTCTCCACCACCACCTGCTGGCCCCAAGCCTCGGTGAGCTTGGCGCCGACGATGCGCGCTGCGATATCGGAAATGCCGCCCGGCGCGTAGGGCACCAGAATGCGGATGGGTCTCGACGGATAGTCCTGCGCACGAACCGACGCCGCGCCGAGAGCAAAGAGCGCAAGAACGACGCCGACAATTCGAACCATGACGCGTCTCCCGTGCTTATGGTGGGCGGGGCGGAGCTGATCCTAAGGACGATGAGGAGGATTGGGAATGGCGCCCATGCGGAGCCGCCCTTTTTGTGCTTCGCCGATTATCCGATCTTGCGCTGCAGGCTCGGGCGCCGGAAAAAGCCATGCACGGCATGATGGCGGGGGTGATGGTGTCCGCGAGCGCGCCGCAAATGCTTCGCCGGTGTCCGGTACGGCGAGTGCTCTTTCTGCGCCGCCGCCTCTGCGAACGTCAGCGCATTGCTGAGATCGCCGAGCGGCGGACCGCCGTTCGCCCGCAGCGCCGCATCACGCTGCGGCCATGCCAGGCAGGACCGGCAGCTCGAAACGCTTGGTGATGAACGAGAGGATCGAGGTCGTATCGTACAGCGTATGATCGACGAATGCCTTCTTGGCGAACGGCGAGATGATCAACGTCGGAATGCGCGAGCCGGGTCCCCAGCGGTCGCCCTTGGGCGGCGCGACATGATCCCAAATGCCGCCATTTTCGTCATAGGTGACGACCACCAGCATGTGCCGCCATTGCGGGCTTTTCTCCAGATGCGCGATCACCTCGGCGATGTGCCGGTCGCCCGACATCACGTCGGTATAGCCGGGATGTTCGTTGAGATTGCCCTGCGGCTTGTAGAATGCGACCTGCGGCAGCGTTCCGGAGTCGATCGCCTTGATGAATGCGACACCGTTCATGCCGCCGTCCTTGAGATGCTCATTGCGCGCCGGCGGTGCCGGGCGCAAAATTGGCGAAATAGTTGAACGGCTGATGATGAAACTGGAATATCGGCACCGGCCTGCTGCGGTCGCCGTCGACCGCGTCCTGCCAGGCGCCGGCATACCAGGCCCATGCAGATTCCTTTCTCGCTCAACAGATCGCCGATAGTTTTAGATGTCTGCGGCACGAGCGTGTTTGGCGCGTCTGGATCGGCGAAGCGCGGATCGCCGCCCGGAGCGGGCTTGTTGGCGCTCGGCTGATACGGCGGCTGCATGGTGTTGACGGCATAAAAATCCGGCGAGAGGTTGCCGCTCTTCACGAATTTCGGAATGCCATCCATGGCCGAATGCGGCGAATTGGGCGCCAGCGTCAGCGACACGTTATCGGCATCGACCACCGCGATCTCGGATTTGGCGGGGCTTTTGTCGGCGTCCGGGTAATAGGCGACGCAGGCGCAGATAAGCCAGATGTGGTTGGCGAACGATCCGCCGAACATACCCATGAAGAAATTGTCGGCAAGCACGTATTTTTTGGCGATCGGCCAAAGCGGCAATTTTGAGCCGTCGTAATAGCCCATGACCAGCGCGCCGGAATCGCCGTAGGCGACGAAGCGATCGTTCTTGCCGCCGTCGATCTGCATCTGGTTCTGATAGAAAAGATGCCAGAGATTGTTCGTGGGGACGCCGAGCGAAGTATTGAAACCGTTTGGGTCGTCGATGGCGAACGGCTTGTTGGGCAGGTCCTCGGTTTGCGCCTGGGTCACCGGCGGCGTCACGCCCTGCGCGCCGTCAGCCCGCCCCAGACCGGCGGCAGGACCTTGAGCACCGAGCCGTCGCGATCGCGTTGGATGGAATTGGCCGGCGTGACGTTCTGCAAGCCGTTGGCGCCGGGAAACAATCCGTAGAGATTGTCGAAGCTGCGGTTCTCCGCGTAGATCACCACGACATTCTCGATATTTTTGATGCCGGGCGGGACGCTCTGAGCGGCCGCACCGTGCGTGGCGAGGAGAGACAGCCCGGCAACCAGCAAGCTGCCCAGGGCGGCGGCGCTTTTCACTGCAGACTTCACGGACGATCTCGCAAATGTTTCCCCCTATTCACGGCACGGTCGCCAGCGTATGCCACGCTGGCCGAAAAGACAATCATCTTGGGATAGCAAGGTTACGACGACGCGACATAACGATGGCATGACAGGCTCGCCACACAGCGCCAATCGTGAATGAATGGTAATCATGGACTAATCTGCCGCAGCCTTGCATTCGGTCTCACGCGCCGCGTCTTGTTGTCGAGCGCGCTGGGCGTCGTGCTCGTCGCCACCAGCGTTGCGGCACAGACGCGAGAGCCCGGTCTGACGCGCGCGCAGGCCTATGCGCGCGCAGCGGCGCTCGCCGCGCTCGGCCGCGCGCTGTTCGCCGATCCGTCGCTCTCGGCCTCCGGCCGGATGGCCTGCGCCACCTGCCACGATCCGCGTCATGCGTTCGGGCCGCCCAATGCACTGGCGGTGCAACTCGGCGGCAAGGATATGCGTCAGCCGGGCATCCGCGCCGTGCCGTCGCTCCGCTATCTGCAAGCCGTGCCGCAATTCACCGAGCACTATCTTCGAGTCCGACGAGGAAGGCGACGCCAGCATCGATAACGGCCCGACCGGCGGCCTGACCTGGGACGGCCGCGTCGACCGCGGCCGCGACCAGGCGCGCATTCCGCTGCTGTCGCCGTTCGAAATGGCGAATGACGACGCCGCCGACGTGTGTCGCCAAAGTGCGGTCGGGCAGTCATGCGGCGAGCTCCGCAGGATCTTCGGCGATGCAATTTTCGACGACGCTGACAAGGCATTTGACGGCATCGTCGAGGCCCTCGAAGCCTATCGAGCAGGACTTCCGCGATTTCTATCCCTACAGCAGCAAATACGATGCCTATCTCGCCGGCCGCGCCGCGCTGACGCCGCAGGAAGCGCGCGGGCTCGCGCTGTTCAACGATCCGGCCAAGGGCAATTGCAGCAATTGCCACCGCAGCGCGCCCGACCACGGACGGCACGCCGCCGCAATTCACCGATTACGGCCTGATCGCGATCGGCGTGCCGCGCAACCGCAACTTCCCGCCAATGCCGATCCCAATCTTTTCGATCTCGGCGCGTGCGGCCCGTTGCGCACCGATCTTGCCGGTCGCACGCGAATATTGCGGCCTGTTCCGCACGCCGTCGCTGCGCAATGTCGCGCTGCGGCAGACCTTCTTTCACAACGGCGTCGATGCACAGCTTGCGCGAGGCGATCGCATTCTATGTCGAGCGCGATACCGATCCGGCAAATGGTATCCGCGCGATGGCGACGGCCGCGTGCGAGAAATTCGACGATCTGCCGCAGCCCTATCACAAGAACATCAATATGGAGCCGCCGTTCGGCGGCAAGCCCGGCGATCCGCCGGTCCTGACGCCGCAACGAGATCGATGACATCGTCGCGTTCCTCACCGCGCTGACGGACGGCTATACGCCAGAGCGGTGAAGCGCCTAAATCACATCCGCGCCAAGCTGTGCCCGGCGCGGCGGCCTTCGGCTGCGATCCAATCGAGAATGGCGAGGTCGACGCGTCGAAGCCGGCAGGCAGGCGTGCGACCGCCGCCGCCACGACGATTTGCGAGTGCGCAATCACCGCGGTGAGCGTATCGAGATCGGGACGATCCTGTTCCATGGGCACCTGCATTGGCACCTGCATTGACGCCTCCCGCCGTTCGCAAGCCTAAAAGTCCCTGGTCCCGGCTCTGCCACCCTTGTCGCGCGAACTCAGAGCCTGGGTTCGAAGCTCCGGTGTCAGGGTGGCCGGGCAAGGGCCGTAGTACGGCAAACTCGCGGCATCAGCCGCGGTTCCGCTCAAGGGTTGGTGATTACGGAGTTTTCAGTGGGCGCGCCCGGCGGCGCCGGCATGATCGGCTCAGGGCGGCGCGGAAGAATTTCCACTGGCCGCCAAGTAACCGGTTGATTTTTCCCGGCCTTCTCGATCGGCCGAACGAATAATACTGACCTCCTGAGACAAATAACGCCAAAGAACGGGGCTAGTATTGAGGCGTGCCTGAACCGTACATAACAGTGGCGACATTCATTTCCGAAATCGGATCAGCCCCACGCGACGGAGGTTTTGCATGGCTCTCCAGATTGGCGATACCGCCCCGGATTTCGAAGCCGAAACGACCGAAGGCAAAATCCGCTTCCACGATTGGATCGGCAATAGCTGGGTCGTGCTGTTCTCGCATCCCAAGGATTTTACGCCGGTATGCACCACCGAACTCGGCACCATGGCGCGGCTTAAGCCCGAGTTCGACAAGCGCGGCGTCAAGATCATCGGGCTGTCGGTCGACCCGGTCGACAATCACAAGAAGTGGGCCGCCGACATCAAGGACGTGGTCGGCTTTGCGCCGAACTATCCGATGATCGGCGATACCGACCTCAAGATTTCCAAGGCTTATGGCATGCTGCCGGCGAGCACGTCCGGGACCTCTGAAGGCCGCACGCCGAATGACAATCAGACGGTCCGCAATGTCTTCGTCATCGGGCCCGACAAGAAGATCAAGCTCGTTCTCGTCTACCCGATGAGCACCGGCCGCAATTTCGACGAGGTGCTGCGCGTCATCGACTCGCTGCATCTCACCGCGAAACACCGCGTGTCGACACCGGCAAACTGGAAGCAAGGCGAAGACGTGATCCTCGGCGGCGCCATTACCGACGAGGAAGCCAAGAAGCTTTACCCGCAGGGCTGGAAGACGCCGAAGCCCTATATGCGCGTCGTGCCGCAGCCAAAGTGACGGGTGCGGCGAACCGATCTTGAGCCTGAGGGCGCGGCTTTGGCCGCGCTCTTGCCTTTTAGGCTTGCAGCCCGTCATGCAACGATCCCAACGGATCGGGGACTTATTATGATCAGCGACGCTGAGGTGCAGCCGCCGTTTGCCGGCTTCATGGGCTTCAAGATCACGCATATTTCGCCGGACAAGGTCGAAGCCGAGCTCACCGTTCGCGCGGAACTCAACAACAGGTTCGGCGTCCTGCACGGCGGCGCCGTCATGGCGCTCGCGGATAATCTCGGCGGCACCGCCACGATGGCTAATCTGCCGAAAGGCGCCCGCACCGCGACGATCGAAAGCAAGACCAATTTTTTTACCAGCATTCCGGTCGGCGACACGGCGCGCGCCGAGTGCACCCCGCTGCATCGCGGCCGCACCACGATGGTCTGGCAGACGCGCATTACGCGCAACGACGGCAAGCTCTGCGCGATGGTGACGCAGACGCAGATCATCATTCCCGCAGACCAATCTGCCTAAGGATTTGTCCGCGAATAAGTGAATTGGGGGTTTGATTTTCTAGCTGGCGGGGATTTCCGCAAGACTCGCAATACTATATCCGAATTCTTGTGATTGATGAATCGGCGATTCGGCTGCGGTTTGAGGCGCTCGCTCCGGTGCTTGACGAGCAGGGGCGGCGGCGTTTTGCAGCGGCCGAGGCAGCGGCAGCCGGGCGCGGCGGGGTGAGCGCCGTAACGCGCGTCACGGGCATTGCGCGCAGCACGATCGGGCGTGGCTTGGCCGAATTGCGCGCAGGAGAGAGCCCTGCCGGCGATCGCGTGCGTCGGCCGGGCGGTGGCCGCAAGCCGCTGAGCGAGACCGATGCGAGCCTGCTCGATGATCTGCGCTCGCTGGTCGAGCCGGAGACGCGCGGCGATCCACAATCAGCGCTGCTGTGGACGTGCAAGAGTCTGCGCAAGCTCAGTCAAAGCCTGCGCAACATGGGCCACGAGATCGGCCGCACGCTGGTCGGCGAACTGTTGCACAAGCTTGATTACCGCTTACAAGCCAATCGCAAGACCCGCGAGGGATCGAGCCATCTCGATCGCGACGCCCAATTCCACTACATCAACGATCGGGTGAAGGAAGCGCTCGCCGCCGGCGAGCCTGCCATCTCAGTCGATACCAAGAAGAAGGAGCTGGTCGGCGACTTTCGTAACGGCGGGCGGGAATGGCGGCCGCAGGGCTCGCCGGAACAAGTCCGCGTGCACGATTTCGTCATTCCCGAGCTTGGGCGGGCGGTGCCCTATGGCGTCTACGATATCGCCGCAAACGCCGGGTGGGTGAGCGTGGGCATCGACCACGACACCGCAGCTTTCGCCACCAATGCCATCCGAAGCTGGTGGAAGCTCATGGGCCGCGAACGTTATCCCAACGCCCGCAGCCTGCTGATCTCTGCCGATGGCGGCGGCAGCAACGGTTCACGCGTGCGATTGTGGAAGATCGAGCTGCAAAAGCTCGCCGATGAACTCGGCGTTCCCATTACCGTCTGTCACTTGCCGCCCGGCACCAGCAAGTGGAACAAGATCGAACATCGCCTGTTCTCGTTCATCACCGGCAACTGGCGCGGCAAACCGCTCGTCAGCCATCAGGTCATCGTTCAGTTGATCGCCGCAACGACGACGCAGACCGGTCTCAAGGTTCGTTGCCAACTTGATGAGAACCCCTACCCGGCCGGCATCAAGGTGTCCGACGCTGAAATGGATGCCGTGAACCTCACCCGCCATGACTTCCACGGCGAATGGAATTATACCGTCAGCCCAAAAGCGCTCGCCCTGGAGCAATAGTTCTCGGACGGGTCCTAAGTGAAGGCCTACGGACGAGCCGAGAGATATTCCGCTTTCATAGCATCTTGTAAAACCAAAATTTCACCCCGGCCGGTTCACGCTCTCCATCGCAAACGATGATGTGCTTGGTGATCCACCCATAGCGGGCCGCGCTGGTTTCAAAGAACGTGGCGCCGCGAAAATAGTAACTGCCGGGCTCGACGGGATGTCCGGCGGCTAGCGTCGCCATCACGCCGGGGAGGCCATGACGCAGCGCCTGGTTGCGGACACAGATCAATGCGCCATCGTCGGTGCGCAACGTGTACCGCGCTTCAAGCTCGGCTACGCCGTCGCCACGCAGAATCTGCCAATCGGCGCCGCCCGGCGCCACGATGCCGCGGATATGCGGACCCGCGAACTCGCCACCGGTAATCGGCACGATACGTCGGCCGCCTTTGGCGACGTCGCCGACATCAAGCGGCGGCCCAACCGTCACCTGCGCCGCGAAGATGAATTCCAGCTGCGGCGCAGATCGTTCGGGGTTTGCCATTTGACCCTCCCAGTGTCATCGTCCCTGCACCGCGGACGATCCAGTCGTCACGACCATCTGGAGTCTCTCCGTGAATACTGGATGCTCGCGTTCGCGGATGACAAGTCAGGAAATGTGAGGAGTTCGATGGATGTTCGCGCCGCCGTGGCGTTCGCCCCCGGCAAACCGCTTGAAGTGACGACGGTCCAGCTTGAAGGGCCGCGCACCGGCGAGGTCTTGGTCGAGATCAAGGCGACCGGCATTTGTCATACCGACGAGTTCACGCGATCGGGCGCCGACCCCGAGGGGCTGTTTCCCGCGATCCTCGGCCACGAGGGCGCCGGCATTGTCGTCGACGTCGGCGCCGGCGTGGCGTCGGTCAAAAAAGGCGACCACGTCATCCCGCTCTACACCCCCGAATGCCGCACCTGCCCCTCGTGCCTGTCGCGCAAGACCAACCTATGCACCGCGATCCGCGCAACACAGGGCCAAGGCGTCATGCCGGACGGCACGTCGCGGTTCTCGCTCGACGGTAAAAAAATCCACCACTATATGGGCTGCTCGACCTTCGCGAATTTCACCGTGCTGCCGGAAATCGCGGTGGCGAAAATCCGCGAGGACGCGCCGTTCGACAAGGTCTGCTACATCGGCTGCGGCGTCACCACCGGCGTCGGCGCAGTCATTAATACCGCGAAGGTCGAACCGGGATCAAAGTGCATCGTCTTCGGCCTCGGCGGCATCGGCCTCAACGTCATTCAGGGCCTGCGCCTCGTCGGCGCCGACATGATCATCGGCGTCGACCTCAATCCCGACAGGAAGGCGTGGGGCGAACGTTTCGGCATGACGCATTTCGTCAATCCGAGCGAAGTCGGCGGCGATCTCGTCGCCCATCTCGTCGACATGACCAAAAGCGGCGCCGATCAGATCGGCGGCGCCGACTACACGTTCGAGTGCGTCGGCAACGTCAAGCTCATGCGCATGGCGCTGGAGAGCTGCCATCGCGGCTGGGGCCAAAGCATCATCATCGGCGTTGCCGGCTCGGGGCAAGAGATCGCGACGCGGCCATTCCAGCTCGTCACCGGCCGGTCATGGCGCGGCACCGCCTTTGGCGGCGCCCGCGGCCGCACCGACGTGCCGAAGATCGTCGAATGGTACATGCAAGGCAAAATCGCGATCGATCCGATGATCACCCACACGATGCCGCTCAACGACATCAACAAGGCTTTCGACCTGATGCACGACGGCAAGAGCATCCGCAGCATCGTGATCTATTAGCGGACAAACGTTCAAACACTCAGCCAGGGAGGTTGTGAGATGCGGAATTCATTGAGCTTTGTTGGCCTCGTCGTTCTCTCGTTTGTGGCCGTGCCGTCGCTCGCGACGGCTCAGACTTTCGAAAAGAAAAACTACAATTACAGCGAGTGGGCCAAGGGGCGGTTTTCCGAGGCCGTGACGGTGACCGGACCCGGCAAGATGATCTTTCTCGCCGGCGTCGGCGCCGAGAATGAAAATGGCCAAGCTGGAGACATTCTGTATAAGGGCGACCTCACCGCACAGTGCAAATACGCATTCGACAAGATCAAGCGTGAGCTTGAACGGAACGGGGCCGAACTGGGCGATATCGTCAAAATGGTCACGTATATCACCGACGTGAGGTCTCAGGCCGATTTCGGCAAATGCCGGCAGGTACGTTTGGAACGACGCCGATGCCGGCGCACACGCTGCTGACCATCAGCCAATTGGCGTGGCCCGGGATGATGATCGAGATCGACGCCACCGCTATGGTGCCCTTGAAGTAGCGGGGAGCGGTCGCGGCACGCGATCGGCGCGATGATCCAGCCCATCTTGCCACGCTACAGGGAAGTCTAATGCACCGCTCAACGGTCGCCGCGATGATCGCCGCCATCGCAATGCTCTTGAATGTGCGGCCGCTCTTTGCCCTCGACCAAATCGTCGTCACCGAGCCGAACCATGTCGTCGGCTATTTGCCGCTTTATGTGACGCAGCGGCGCGGTCTTTTTCGCCGAGGAGGGTATCGAGGTCAAATGGACCACGATCGAGAACGGCAGCGGCCCGACCAACGCGATCCTCACCGGCCGCGCGTTCGCCATGCTGGGCGGACCGGAGCATGATGCCTACGCCAAGATCAAAGGCGCCGAGCTTCGCGCGATCGCCGGCGTGCTGACCGCAGCAGCGTCTACGTCATGGCCGCGAAAGGCCAGGAGCCCGCCACGCGGCCTGCAGACCGCCGCCGCATGGGCAGCCTACTTCAAAGGCAAGACAATCGGCACCGGCGCCTACGGCTCTACGCCGAATTCGGTCACCCGCTTCCTGCTGACCCGTCTTCGGCCTCGACGTGCAGACTGACGTGCAACTCATTGAAATCCCGAGCGCCGCCATCGTTGCCGCGGTCAAGGCGGGCCAAGTGCAATTGGGCGTTGTCAACGAGCCACTCGTCACCACAAGGCATCCGCAGCGGCATCTGGGGCGAGCCGGTCTATAACGTGCCGGCCGAACTTGGCCCCTATGCGTGGGCAACCGTCAACGTGCGCGCCGATACGATCGAAAAGCAGCCGCAACTGCTCGGACGCTTCGTGCGCGCGCTGGTCAAAGGCCTCAAGGCGACCTATTCCGATCCGGCGGCAGCCGTCGCGATTGCGCAGCAGGAATTTCCCGACGGTGGCGGCCGAGGTATCTGGCCGCGGCCGTGCAGCGCTGTCTGGCCGATCGAATCTGGAGCAAGGATGGTTTCGTCGATCAGGCGGCCTGGACGATGGCGGAAAACGTTGTCCGCAGCGCCGGTCTGCTCAAACAGGATGTGCCCTACGCCGATCTGATCGACATGCGCTTCGTCAAGCCGTGAGACGCCGCGATGACGATGCCGAAATTCCGGCCGATCCCATTCCACACCGGCGTCGCCGCGTTCCGCGCCGGCAGCGATACGCCGAGCGCTTATCTCGAACGCTGCCTCGACAACGATCGAGCGGCTCGAGCCTGCCGATCGGCGCCTTCGTCACGCTTGAACATTGCGGCGGCGCGCGAGGGCGCAGCGCAATCGACGCAGCGCTGGCGTGACGGCCGTCCGCTCTCCGCCGATCGACGGCATGCCGATCGGCATCAAGGACATCATCGAGACCATCGACATGCCGACTCAGATGGGCTCGGACCTCTATGCGGGCTGGCGCTCCGACCGCGATGCGGCGAGCGTCTGCGCCTTACGCGAGGCCGGCGCGATCGTGCTGGGCAAGACCGTCACCACCGAATTCGCCGCGCCGCCGCCGCGCGGCACCCGCAATCCGTGGGATCCGCGGCGCACGCCAGGCGGTTCAAGCAGCGGCTCGGCTGCCGCCGTCGCGCCGGCATGATCCCGCTGGCGCTCGGCACCCAGGGCATCGGCTCGATCCTGCGGCCGGCAAGCTATTGCGGCTGCATCGGCTACAAGCCGACATTCGGCGCCATCAATCGCGGCGGCAGCCATGATGGCTTGAGCCAGAGCGCTCACGGCGCGCTCGCCGCCTCGCTCGAGGACGCCTGGATCGTGCTGCGCGACATCGTCGAGCGGATCGGCGGCGACCTCGGCTGCCTGGCCTGATCGGGCCAGTCGAGCCGCCCGCGCCGCAAAAGCCTCGCCGCCTTGCCGTGCTGCGCACCGCGGGCTGGGCCGGCCGCCGACGGCGGCGCCAAAGCCGCATTCAAATGCAAATTGCAGCCTCTACAATCGGAATGGCATAGAACTCGCTGATGCCGAAAGCCATGCGAGCCTCGCCGCATTCGAGCGGACGATGGCAAGGGCGCTGCCAATCTCGCTTCGCATCAACACCTGGGAGATGCGCTGGCCGTTAAATACCTATCGGAACCGCGACGCCTCAAAGATCAGTCCTCTCCTGCTCGACCGCCTGCGCGAGGCGGAAAGCATGACGGTCACCGACTACCGGTCGCTGTTGGCGGGACGCGATCAGGCCGGCGCGCAATGGCAAAAATTCGCGGCCGAAATCGACGGCGCCATCACGCTTGCCGCTCCAGGCGTTGCGCCCGTCGGCCTGGCCTCGAGCGGCAATCCGGCCTTTGCGGTCGGCAAGCTCCTATTTGCGTAGCCCTGCGGTCTCGCTTCCCATGCTGACAGTCGATGGCCTGCCGGTCGGCCTTCAAATCATGGGCTTTCGCGAGCGCGACGCCGACCTCATCGCCATTGCGCGCTGGATTTCCGCGTTCCTGCCGTTCGCCGCGGTATAGGGATGGCATCGTAGCCGCTTGCCCAGGGAACCTCGGTTCACGGCCAGCGGTTGAATTTCGATGGTCGTAAAAAATCGTCGGCGCAAAAACTCCCGGTTGCACAGGGTTGTCGCGCGCTATCGCGACGCCAGCAGGTCGTTGCACACACCGGTTTCGCCACAGAGCCGGTACGGCCTCGACTGGATGAATTTCTTCATCGCCGACGTGCAGACCGGCTTCGGCACCTTCGTGGCGTTCTATCTGGCCCATCTTGGCTGGTCCCAGCGCGACGTCGGCCTGGTGCTGACGGTAGGAGGCCTCGCCGGCGTATTGAGCCAAATCCCCGGCGGCGCGCTCGCCGACGCGGTCACCTGGAAGCGAGGTCTCGCCGCGCTGGGCATCCTGATGATCGGCTCAGCCGCGCTGATCTTGGCGCTGGCGCCCACGTACTTATCGGTGCTGTTCGCGTCGCTCCTGCAAGGCGTGACAGGCGGGATCATCACGCCCGCGATCGGGGCGATCAGCCTTGGTCTGGTCGGCCGCCGCGCGATGTCGGTACGCACCGGACGGAATTACCGTTATGCCGCCGGCGGTCACGCCGTGACCGCGGCCCTGATGGGGGTTGTGGGCGCCTATTTCGCCGACCGCGCGATCTTCATCGCCGCAGCCATCCTCTGCATTCCCGCACTCATCGCCCTCAGCTTCATCAGGCCGAACGAGATCGACTATGCCAAAGCGCGCAATGCCGCGACCGGCGAGCGCGCCCATGAGCTTGGACGCGTCGTCGATCTTGCCAAGAATCACCGGCTGATCCTGTTCACGGCGGCACTTGTTCTGTTCCAGCTCGCCGACGCCTCGCTGCTGCCGCTGATCGGCGAAAATCTGGCAGCGACGACCCACGATCACGGCTCGTTATGGATGTCAGGCCTCATTATCGTGCCGCAAGTCGTCGTGGCGCTTTTTGCGCCCTGGGTCGGCTATCATTCGGAGAAAAAGGGGCGCAAGCCGTTGTTGCTGATAGGCTTCGCGGTCGAGCCCATCCGTGCCGTGCTGCTCGCCTTCACAGCGAACTATGCGGTTCTAATCGTCGTCCAGGTGCTCAACGGCATCAGCGGCGCGGTCATCGGCGTCTTGACCGTGATCGTGATCACCGATCTCACGACCGGAACGGGCCGGTTCAATCTCGCCCAAGGCGCCGTCGGGGCCATGATCGGCATTGCCGCTTCCATGAGCACGCTGGCTACCGGATTTCTCTTCCAGGGATTTGGCGCGGCGAGCGGCTACATTGCCATTGCCGCGGTCGCCGCGGCGGCGACGGCTCTGATATGGCTATTTGTTTCGGAGACGAAACCCGCCAACTATTTGGACTAAGCAACGATCAGGCCGCCTGCGAATCATGCCGGAGCATGACTGGCGGTTCGAATGTGAGCTCGCACACCGGAACGGGTCGGCTGAACAGATAGCCCTGCGCATATCGACAGCCCGCAGCCCGCAGAAAAATGACCTGCTCTGCCGTTTCGACACCTTCCGCGACCGTTGCAATGTCGAGGCTCCGGCCGAGTCCGGCAATCGCCCGCACGATTGCTGCGCCGGCAGAGCGGTCCGTCGTGTGTTGCGTGAACGACCGATCGATCTTAATGCGGTCGAAGGGAAACATCTGCAAGTAGGTCATGGATGAGTAGCCAACTCCGAAGTCGTCGAGCACAATCGAAACGCCGAGGTGCTTGATGTCGTGCAAAATAGCGAGACTTTCGGCACTCTTTTCGAGCAGAACACTTTCGGTGATCTCGATGCTCCAGGCGGCGTGGTGGAAAGACGGCGTCATTCAGAGTGGACTTGAGAGCGCCCACGAAGTCGGCTTGCTTCAGCTGGGCCGGCGAAAGATTGACTGCTACCTTGATGTGCGAGGGCCATTTCACAGCGTCGGCACAGGCCCGCCGCAGGATCCACTCCCCAAGCGGAATGATCAGACCGCTCTCCTCGGCAAGCGGAATGAATTGGTTGGGAAGCAAGAGACCACGTTCCGGATGACGCCAGCGAACCAACGCCTCGACCGCGCAACACTCTCGCTTTTCAAGATCAATGATCGTTTGGTAGTGAAGCTCGAATTCGCCGCGTGATATTGCCCGGCGCATATCGTCTTCAAGATCGTGACGCTCGCGCGCCTCAGCTTCCATCGAAGGTTCAAAGAAACAATAACGGTTTCGCCCTTCGGCTTTCGCCTTGTAGAGGGCAAGGTCGGCATTTTTGATCAGCATGTCGGCGTCGCTGCCGTCTCGCGGCGCCAATGCAATCCCTATGCTCGTTTGGACGGTGATCTTTTTGCCGGCCAGGTCATAGGGCTCCGCCATGATTTCCAGTATTCGGTCAGACAGCACGATCGCGCCGTCTTTCTGATCCCGCCGAGAGATTTGGAGCACGGCGAATTCGTCGCCCCCCAATCTTGCCACGCAATCGACCTTGCGGGTCGTTTCATGCAATCGCCGAGCGACCTCCTTCAGCAGGGCATCGCCCACCGGATGACCGAGCGAATCATTCACGGTCTTGAAGCGGTCGAGATCGAGCATCAGCACTGCAAAGTTTTCTCCATGTCGCCCCATCCTGGCCAGCGCCTCGCCGACCTTCCCCATGAGCAGCGTTCGATTGGCGAGACCCGTCAGAGGGTCGAAGCGCGCCATGCGTTCGAGTTCCGCTTCAATGCTCTTTTGCTCGGTGATGTCCTGGTGAATGGCGACCCACCCCCCGTTTTTCATGGGCTGACGCGCAATGGAGACAATGCGTCCGTCGCGCAATTTATCGACAGTATTGGAGCAATTCACCTCAGACGTTCGTTCCAACCGGCTGGCGACAAAATTCGGCACACCCTGCGGGGCGTCGCCCGCCGCGAGACGCGCCTCGAGAATGGCACGAAGCGGCGTCCCGGGTTTGGTCTGCTCGGACGAAAGGCCGTATATTCTGGCAAACTGCGCGTTGGAGATGATCAAACGCTGTTGATCATCGAACATGGTCAGACCTTGCGACATGTTATTCAGAGCGGCGTCGAGCTGCTGTGATTTCTGCGCCAACGAGGCTTCGGAGTTACTCAGGAAGCGAACTTGTCTCGTGATCGCCCAGAGCAGATAAATCGAGAAAATCAAGAACACCGCGCTGCCCAATCCGATTGCGGCTGCTCGCTCCCGCCAAGCCGCAAGCGATGTGCTCTCAGTAACCGAAATATCCACAATGAGCGGATACCCCGGCACCTTTCTGATCGACACGAACCGGATATTGCCGTCCGCCTGCCCGAGAATGCGAAGCCGTGCGTTGCCGTTTGACACGGCGTCAAGCCAATTGGATTTGTTGGAGAGCTCCTTCCCGGTTGAGCCATGATCGTCGGGGTAGCGGAACAGAATTACTCCCTTCGGATCCAGCAATGTGAACAAAAGGCTATGGACCGATTGGATCGCACCATAGATGTCCTCGAAGTACTTGATGTCCACACTGGCGAATACAATTCCGAGAAAACCCCCGTTGGAATCCTCAAGGCGTCGGGCAAAAACGATGGTCTGCTTTCCGTTGATCCTGTTGGCGGCCGGAATTGAGGTGCTCAATTGACCGTCATGGCGATCGCGTGCATTCTGAAAATAGTCGCGATCGGCGATACTCAGGTGTGAAGCGGGCCAAGCGGCCGTCGAGACTACAACTCGCCCATCCTTGTCCGCTACTGCGATACTGAAGACTTGCGGGAGGCGGGCGAGGTACTTGATCAGCAGCTCCTGAAAATCATGGCGGTCGAACCCAGCCTCAAAGCCGGGGGCCGTATCGATGTCCTGATCTTTGGTTGACTGCTTGATCTCCAGAAGTACCGTATCAATCGCCTCGAGGGAGCGGGACAACTGTCCCGCAAGAACCCCCGCCATGTTCCCCGTTTCCGTGATCGCGCCGCGGACGGCGTCGGTTCTGAGCTGCCAAACCGTCCAAACGACCGCACTGGCTGAGACGCCCAGAAATACAATTGCCGCCCACCAAAGGGGGCGTAGAGATACCGGTGCCGCGCTACCGCGGCGTGCGACGATCCTTAGGACGTTGCCGAACATCAGACGCGCGCCGGTTGTCGCTTTCACTGCCCCTAGCCCGCATTACTGGGAGAAATGCGGGCTAGTATTATGGCTGAAGAAGACAAACGGCCACTTAAGCTCTTGGGTTAACTGATCGCGAACAAATCGCTTTGCTTTTGAATTTTCGCCTTGCGACCGCTCTCTGCTCTGAAGCGGCTCTTCTCAGTCATGAACGGCGTGGATTCACGACGCTTGCGGGATGACGCGGCTTGTTCCATTTTTCGATCAGTCGAGCGTGATGTTGGCGGACCGGATCACGTTGCCCCATTTCTTGGTCTCTGCCGCGATCAGCTTGCCGAATTCAGCCGGCGTCATCGGCGAAGGAATGCCGCCCAAGTCGGCCAACCGCGACGCAATCGCGGGTTCCATAAGGGCGGCATTGATCTCGTGATTGAGCTTGGCGACGATTTCGGCCGGCGTTTTCGTGGGTGCACCGACTCCGACCCAAGCGATTGCTTCGAACCCCCGGACAAAGTCGGCGACAACGGGGACGTCGGGCAATGTCGGCACGCGCGTCGCGCCGGTCACGGCCAACGCGCGCAGTTGACCGCCTCGAATGTACCCAATAGTCGATGGGATGGTGGCGAACATGACTTGCACGCGTGCGCCGAGCAGATCGCTCATCGCCGGTGCGATCCCGCGATAAGGTACATGGACAATGTCGATCCCCGTCATCATCCGGAACAATTCACCCGCCACATGAAGCGGCGTTCCATTGCCGGACGAAGCCATGTTGATCTTGCCCGGATTGGCCTTGGCATAGGCAATGAACTCGGGGACGGTCTTGGCGGCAAGCGGTGGCGTTACGACCATGACCATGGGCACGCGCACAAGCTCGGCAACCGGGGCGACGTCGCGGATGAAATCGAAATTCAGACTGTTGTAGAGCGTCGCGTTGATAGCGTTTGCCGACAGGCAGATGAGAAGCGTGTAGCCGTCAGGCGGCGCTCGTACGACCGTCTCGGTCGCAATATTGCCGCCCGCGCCGATCCGGTTTTCGACGACGAAAGGCTGCCCCAGCCGCTCCGACAGCCACTGACTAATCAGGCGAGCGTGGATGTCGGGCGAGCCGCCGCCGCCAAAGCCTTCTATCACGCGAACTGGCCGCGTCGGATAATCGAGCGCCCAGGCGATGCGTGGAAGAAAAGGCGCGGCAGCAGAAGCAGCCACCAGACGCAAAAGTCTTCGGCGCGTGACGCTCATCTATTTCCTGTTTCCATCCTCGCGATGCGCAGGCGGCGGCTATTCCGGCTTGAGGTTGGCGAACTTCACCACCTTGATCCATTTTTCCGTGTCGGCGGCGATGAACTTCGTGAAGTCGGCCGTTGAGTTTGGCGGCATCACAAGGCTGCCGAGGTCCGTGAGACGCGCTCTGATCTTTGGATCGACGATAGCCGCATTGAATTCCTTGTTGAGCGTTTCGATGATGGCGGCCGGCGTACCCTTAGGCGCGCCGAAGCCGATCCATCCGAACGCCTCGTAGCCGGGCAAATAGTCGGACATGGGCGGAACATCGGGCAATATGTCCAAGCGCTCCGTCATGGTGACCGCCAACGGACGCAGCTTTCCGGCCCTGATATGGGGCAGCGAGGAAGGCGTGACATCGAACATCACCTGCACTTGTCCGGCCAGCAGATCGGTGATCGCGGGCGTCGAGCCGTGATACGGTACGTGGACCAGATCGACACCGGCCATGAACTTGAACAGCTCGCCGGCCACGTGTTGCGGCCCGCCGACGCCGGCCGACGCCATGTTGATCTTGCCTGGATGGGCTTTGGCATAGGCAATGAATTCCGGCACGGTCTTGGCGGGAAACGACGGCAGTACTTCCATGACCAGAGGCACACGGAAGATGCCGGCGATCGGCGCAATATCGCGAACGAAATCGAATGGAAGATCCGGGAACAGCGCGGCGTTGATCGTATTCTGCGAATTCACCAGCAACAGCGTGTAACCGTCCGGCGCCGCGTGCACGACCGCCTCGGTCGCGATGTTTCCGGTGGCGCCCGGCCGGACTTCGACGACGAACTGCTGGCCGAGGTGCTCTGATAGATATTGCGCCAGCAGACGCGCCGTGATGTCCGAGGAGCTGGCGGCGGCCTGCCCGACGATCACATGCACCGGACGGGTCGGATAGGCTTGCGCCATGGCGAGGCGCGCAAGGGCGGGAAGCGCCGCAGCACCCGCCGCAAGCTGCAACATTTTTCGGCGTTGAAGTTTCATGATTGTCTCCGGTTCATATGGCGGTTGCGCGGCGCCGGTTTCTTGCGTTCGGTCTAAGCCGGCGGTGTCAGGTTCGCGTCCCTGATGACACGCTGATATTTTTCGCGCTCGGCCTTCACGAAGGAGGCGAATTGCGCGATCGAAATCGCCGAGACGTTGGCGCCCTGCTCCAGCAACTTCTGCTTCATCTCGGGCTCCGCCAGTATTTTATTGATCTCGGCATTGAGCCGCGTGACGATTGTCTCTGACGTTCCGCGACCTGCGAAAAATCCAGCCCAGAGCGTGAAGTCGAAATCGGCAATGCCGGCGGCCTGGGCAACCGTCGGCACATTGGGCGCGGCCGCCGACCGCTCGCGTGACGACACCGCCAGAAGTTTCAGGGCGCCGGCCTGCACCTGCGGAAAAGCGGCGGGAAATCCCGAGAAGAACATATCGACATGGCCGCCAAGGAGGTCGTTCAGCGCCGGTCCGGCGCCGCCATAGGGCACGTGGATGAGGTTGGTCTTGGTCGCGACTTTCAGCATCTCGCCGGCGAAACGGCCTGGCGTCGCGGACCCCGCGGAGGCGAATGTAAGGCTGCGCTCTTTCGCGATCTGCAACATTCCGGCAACGGTCGTGTACGGCGCCTTGCCGGGAACAACGAGCGCTAACGGCACCACGGCGGCAAGTGCGATGGGCAAGAGATCCTTATCCGCATCGTAGCCAATGTCCTTCACCCATTGCGGGTTGATGACGATTTCGCCGGTTTGGCCGAGCAGAAGGGTGTATCCGCCGGTCCCGGCGTCGACCACCTCCTTGGCGCCGATGGCGCCAGATGCGCCCGGCCGGTTCTCGATCACCACGGATTGTCCGAGCGCAATCGCAAGCTTCTCGCCGATCAGACGGCCGACGATGTCGCCGGTGCCGCCGGCCGCGTAGGGCACGACCAATTTCACTGGACGTGTCGGATAAGTCTGCGCGTGCGCAATGCGCGATACCGCCGGCAGCGCGACAGCGCCCAGCGCAAGGCGCAAGAGTTTGCGGCGTGGCAGTCTCATGCTTCCTCCCCTCGCCCGCATACCCCGCGGCACGACTTGCTTCGTTTATTCCGCCTTGATGCCGGCGAATTTGATCACTTTGCCCCACTTCTCGGTCTCGTCGGCGACAAGCTTGCCGAACTCGGCCGCGGAGCCCCGAAGCAGCGAGGCGCCGAGGTCGCCAAGTTGTTTTTTGACATTCGGTTCGGCGAGGATCGCATTGATCGTCGTGTTGAGCTTGCCGATGATCTCCGGCGGCGTTCCTTTGGGGGCAGCGACGCCGTACCAGGCGCTCGCCTCATAGCCCGGCACAAAATCAGCCACGACAGGCAAATCCGGAAAAACCTCCGAGCGCGTCGCCGTGGTCACCGCCAACGGCCGCAGCTTGCCTGCCTTGATGAACTCCACCGACGTCGGCAGGTTATCGAACATCAATTGGACACGCCCGCTTATCAAGTCGACCATCGCCGGCCCGCCGCCGCGGTACGGCACATGGACGATATCGACACCCGCCATCATCTTGAACAGCTCGCCGGACACGTGCAGCGTCGAGCCGACACCCGAAGACGCAAAGTTGAGCTTGCCGGGATTAGCCTTGGCGTAGGCGATCAATTCCGGAATCGTTCGAACCGGGACCGATAGATTGACTTCTACGACATCCGGAAAACGGATGATGCCCGCAACCGGCGCAACGTCGCGCATGAAGTCGAAGTTGAGCTTCTCGAACAGCGCCGCGTTGATCGCATTCGCCGGCGCGGCGAGCAGGATGGTGTAGCCGTCCGGCGGCGCGTGCACCACCGCCTCGGTGGCGAGATTGGTGCCGGCGCCCGGCCGGCTCTCAACGATGAACTGTTGGCCGAGCCGCTCCGACAACCATTGACCCATCAGACGCGCCGTCAGATCGGCCGATCCGCCCGGCGGATAGCCGATGATGAAATGCACCGGTCGCGATGGATAGGTCTCCGCTCTGGCGATGCGAGAGACCGCCGGCAGCGCGACCGCACCGCCGGCGAGATGCAGGAACTTTCGGCGCGGAAGTCTCATCTTGGTCTCTCCCTCTGTCGGGCAACGACGCGGCTTATTTCTGTTCTCAGGTGCAACCGCGCGCCTTCTCCTCGTTACGAATATCTTGGATGTGCGCGCGTTCGTCGTTGGAAAAGACCTGTTGATATACGTAATCCTGATCGTTGTAAGTGCATCCGGTATTGCCGAAGTGATCCTTCGCACGCTGCGTTTGAAAACAATAACCATGCGACTTGTAGAATGAGTTACGATCGATCCAGAGCCGATCGCACTCGGCCGCATTCGCGGCGCGAACCGATTTCAGATGCCAAATACCGCCTATCACGGCCAACAGCGCACAGAGTCCGGCGGCGCCGAGCGTCATTCGGTTGCGGCGCAGCCAGAGCGTTTTGTCTGTAGATCGCGAAGGGGCGATAGAAGCTGGCGCAGCAACCGCCGAGGCAGGCGGAGGGGGGCCGTCGGCGGGCGGCGCGTCGATGCGCAGCAGCGCCTGCACGGCTTGCCCCAGGCGCTGCAGATGCTGCTCCATCGGCGGGGTCAGGGCGTCGAGCCAATGCACGGTGCCAATGAAATATTCCAAAGATTGGGTCGGCGTGATGTTTTCAATGCGCAACGGCACGATCGGAACACCCCTATTCACCGCGCGTTCGACCTCCCGCCTGATCTGGGGCGAACTGTTGGCATGGGAAGAGAAGACCAGCACCAGCACCCGGGAGTGATGGATCGCTTCGATGATAGCGCCGCCGTATTCGGATCCCGGCAAGATGTCGCGCGGCGCGATCCAGCATCGGATGCCGAGCGATTTCGAGCTTGGCGCAGACGGCATCGGCGATCTGCTTATCCAGGCTCGAATAACTGATGAAAGCGTCGAATGCCATCTGAACGCTTCTCGCAAAATACAGCGAGGATTATCACAGGCCGATGAGACGGTCATCGCCCGCCCGCAACCGCCCGTGGGACCGCACGATAGCCGACCGCACATCAAACGTTTTCCCCAAGGCGCGGACCGCGGCATTGAGCCGCGCAATGATTTCCGGCGGGCTTTTTGCCGGAGCAAGCCAGCCTTAGCAGGAATATGGGCTTCGAGGGAGGATCACGATGGAGGAGCACACCCGCCGGCTCCTATTGCCGGCGGCCCTCCTGGCCGCAGCTTTGGCGGCGCCATCGCTGCATCGTCACTGCACTTTTGCCTTGAGCGGCAGAAGCGGACCACCGGCAGCCGCGCGTTTTTGAAGAGCCTCGCGCCACAGCAGGAAAAGTCCGGACACAATGACGATGGCCGATCCGATGAAGAGGCCTATCGAGGGCACATCGCCCCAGACGACGTAACCGATCACCATCGCCCACACCAATGTCAAATAGTAGAACGGCATCACCGCGCCCGTAGGCGCGAGGCGCAGTGCATGGGTCCAGAGATACTGCCCGAGCACATTGATGAGGCCGCTGCCGCACAACATCACGGCATCGAAGGGGGTGGGCGATCGCCAGCCCAGCACCAGCAAGAAGCTGTGGAAGAAAGTGACGGTGGCGAACTGCCAGATCACCAGCGTGTTCGCCGATTCGGTCCTTGTCATGCCGCGCACTGCGACGGTAACGCTGCCGTACATCACTGCATTGCCGAGCGCGAACAGTGCGCCCAGCGTCAACGAGTCGGCGCCGGGTTTGGTCACGATGAGTACGCCGAAAAAGCCGGCCAGCAGCGCACCCCAGCGCACCAGACCGACGCGCTCCTTGAGCCACACGATCGATATCAGGGTGGCAAAGAGTGGCGCGGAGAAATTGACGGCGATGGCGCCCGCAAGCGGCATCAGACCGAATGCCAGGACGAGCAGCGCCTGTGAGATCGATTGCGAAAGGCCGCGGGCCATGTGATCTTGCGGCCGCCGCGTTGCGAAGACCGAGAAACCAGAGATCGGCAGCATGACGGCGGCGCAGCCGACGAACGATGAGATGGACCGCAGGAACAACACCTCGCCGAACGGATAGGTCGCCACCTGCCATTTGGCGAGTGCCGATACGATCGAGAACAGCATCGTCGCCACAATCATATAGAGGATTCCGCGCGGGACGTTCTCCCTGTGGCTCCTGAGGTCTTGCTGCTCGGCTGCCGATGTGCCGGACGGTCCCGGCATGCGATCGCCGGTGAGCTTATCGCCGGTGCAATCGTCCATCCCCTCCCCGCGCCTTCAAAGTTCCATTGCACCGGCCCGAACCATCGGCGGCGATGCCGATCAAGTTACCATCAATGGACTGCGCCGCTAGATGCCCGTCACCGGCACCAGCACTGCACTTGTGCTCAGAACACCCGACGGCACAGGCGCCGGCCGGCAAGAACCGGTGCAGGAACATTTCGCCAACACACGTGTTCAAATGACGAAGAGCCTAATCGGCTGTTCTCCCAAAGGAGTACCCCAATGTGCGACTACAGTCTGCATCTCGTCGCGTCACGGCCGGCAAAGGTCGGAGACAAGCTTGTTGCGACGGATTTTGCAAAATCGATCACCCGCGGCTTCGCCGCCGCCGGCGAGCCCGACGTTGCCGTATGTCTCCTGCCCGGCACCGAAGTCGCTTTCGATAAGGAAGTGCAATACCACCGCGCTTTCAGTCTGTTCGGCAAGGCGCGGATCGATCACAAGGTTGCCCGGTTTCGACAGGTCAATATGGACGATCCGAATGTCCATCATGACGCACTCGAATTCCCCAGTGGCCAAATCGTGATGGTGACCCGGCTGGTTGCCGGTCAGACCGCGACGGTGCTGCAATTGCCCGCGTCCGCGCGCGATCCTGAGCACACGAAGGAAACAGTGCGGGGCCGCTCGCCGGCGCCGATTGCCTGAGGGCGTTGGCGAAGCCATCACCGCGAGAACCGCTGGAGCGCCGCGGGTAGCAGGCCGTAGGGTTGAAAATTGCAGGGCGGGGCTTAGCGCCCCCGCCCGCGGCGTGCACCTTTTCGATCAAGAGGCACGAGCGGGGCGATCGGGCGCGAGATCGTCGGGTTTCTCCACCTCGCGCAGCTTCGGGAAGCACCAAGCCCAGATCAGCACGATCGCGAGCACCGCCACACCGCCCAATACCGCAGAGCCGACCGCGCCGAACCATGCCGCGGTCACGCCGGATTCGAACATTCCTAACTGTCCGGCGGAGTTGACGAACAATGTGTTCACGGCAAAGACCCGGCCGCGCATATTGTCCGGCGTCGCGAATTGAATGAGCGACTGGCGAATGACCGTGCTGAGCATGTCGGCCGCGCCGACCCCCAGCAGCAAGCCAATCGACAGTATTGTCCGCGACGATAACCCGAACCCAATGGTCGCAACGCCATAAATCGCGACTGACGCGAACATGATTAGCCCGCCGGCTCGGGTGACGGGGAATCGCGCCAGCACAAGGGCGATGATCAGCGCACCGCAAGCCGGCGCGCTGCGCAGAATGCCAAAGCCCCAGGAGCCGATGTGGAGAATGCTGCCGGCAAATATAGGCAACAGCGCTGTGACGCCGCCGAACAGCGTTGCGGCGAGATCGAGTGACATGGCTCCGAGCACGGCGGGCTCGCTCCAAATGAAACGCAGGCCGGCGACGAGCGTCGTCCATGTCACCTTGGCGCGTTGCGCTGGCGCTGGCGGAATCGGCAACAAGGAGCTGGCGATCGCGGCGGCAACGATAAGCGAGGCGCACAGACCAAAATCGATGCCGGCGCCGAAGCTATAAAGAAGACCGCCGAGTGCCGGACCGACGAGCTGTGACATCTTGCCGGCCGACGCGTGCGCCGAGACGGCCTGCATCAGCAATTCGCGCGGCACCGTGCTGGGCACGAGCGACTGCAGCGCCGGCCCTTCAAAAGTCCTGGCGATGGCATTGATGAAGAGCAGAGCAAATACAAGCCCGACAGGGCGATCGGTCAAGGTCGTCAGCACGAGCAGCGCGAGCGAAACGCTCAACTCCACACCGTAGCAGTAGCGCAGGATAATCCGGCGGCTGTGACGATCCACCGCCTGGCCCGCCAACAGAGTGAGGCACAGCGGCGGCAGGAACTGCACCATGCCGATAAGCCCCAGTGCAAGTGCGCTGCCGGTGAGATCGTAGATCAGCCAGCCGACGGCGACCGCCTGCATCTGGTTGGCGGTGTTGGAGGACACGCGCGTGATGAAAAGGAAACGAAACGGGCGATGCTGGAACAGCGGTTTTTGGGCTTCAACGGCACCAGGAACAACGCTCATCGCGAAGAGTGGCCCCCGTCGAACACGCCGCTGGGGCGCGATGCTGAACGCCGAACTTCCAAAGACGCGCCGCACCAGAACGCTGTCAATCAGCGACAGCGCGGCGAGCGTCAAGGAAAGCACCGCCACGGCGAGAAATCATTTTTTTACTTCGTTGCTGGGTATATTACGTTATACGATCTGGCAAGCGGCGGCGGCGAGCGCCAATGAATATCCTGGTTCTGGAGGGCGACGGAATCGGCACGGAGATCGCGGCGGCAACGACGCGCGTGTTGATGCAGGTCGATCAACGGTTCGGACTGGGTCTGATATTCAGCTCTATGCCGATCGGTTTTGCGGCTCTCGAGAAAGCCGGAACCACATTCCCCGCGGAAACTCTCGAGGCCGCCCGCGACGCTGACGGGACAATCCTTGGACCCGTATCGCACAACGACTACCCGCCGCTGGCCGACGGCGGCATCAATCCATCGGGCGCCTTGCGCAAAGGCCTCGACCTTTACGCCAACATCCGGCCGGCACGCACGCGGCCCGGCTTCACGACGCCCTGTGGCAAGCCGTTCGATCTTGTGATCGTTCGGGAAAACACCGAAGGCTTTTACTCCGACCGCTCGATGTTCCTTGGGCCCGGCGAAATGATGCCGACGCCGGATCTGGCCTTGTCGTTCCGCAAGATCACGCGCCTGGGATCAACCCGCATCGTCGAGGCGGCGTTCACGCTGGCGCGTCGTGAGGGCCGCCGCAAAGTGACCGCGGTGCACAAGGCGAACGTGCTGAGAATCTCGGACGGACTTTTCCTTGAATGCGCGCGCAATGTCGCGTCCAGGTTTCCCGACATCGCTTATGAAGAAAAAATAGTTGATGCCATGGCGGCGCTGCTGGTGCGCGACGCGCGCCAATTCGACGTTATCGTCACCACCAATATGTTCGGTGACATTCTCTCCGACCAGGCTGCCGAACTGTCCGGCAGCCTCGGCCTGGCGGCGTCGCTCAACGCCGGCGGCGAGCACGGCGTGGCGCAAGCGCAGCACGGGTCGGCTCCCGACATTGCCGGCAAGGATGTGGCCAATCCCTCTTCGCTGATCAGCTCGGCCGCCATGCTGCTGGCTTGGCTCGGTCAACGGCACACTGCGCAGAACTTCGCCGCGGCGGCCGCGGCCATCGAGAAGGCGCTCGATGACACCATCGCCTCGCCGGACGGGCGCACGCGGGATCTCGGCGGCTCCCTCGGCACCGCAGCCTTCACGGACGCTCTGATCGCGCGATTGCAGGCGTGATGATTTTCATTCGCGCGGGAAATGCCTGCGGCTGCGCGCGAGCAAAGAAAACTTTGAATTCTGACACTGCTTGGAATTCGTAACTTCCGAATTCATAACCCAGGTATCCGGAACGGACCGATGATGAAGGGCGCGCCGCGGTCGGTGAAGATGGCATTATTGCTTCGCCCTTTCCCTATGATGCCGAACTCCAATTCACGATAGCCCACGCGATCGCTTGATTGCGCTGGTGTGGCCATTGCGCGACTATTCCGTTTCAAGGTCCTCCAGTCTGACCCCATGTCCTGCGCGCAGGCTGTTGCGCGCCTGTTCAATGCGACGCAGAAAACGTGGATCATGTTCAAGCCGATATTCGAACCAGGCCTCCTCGAACTCGAAGCCGATGAGCACACCCGCCGGCTTGCCATGACGCGTAATGACGATCTCTCGCGTCTCAGCCTCATGAAGATAGCGAGATAGATCGTCCTTGATTTTGGAGAGTGAAACTTCCTTCACTCCGGATTTCCGAATTGTGCGAGCCATGGCTCGGCCTCCGATTTCGCTACGATTGCCAAAATTTCGACAGTGCTACGATCTCGGGTATATCGATCTCGAGCAGAAAACCTTGCAGCCCCTCGACGACCCGTTCGGCCCGAGGTTGTCACCTATGTCTTAGGTACGTTCCGTTACCCTATGTATCAGGGCTACATGCTATGGCGCGCTCGGAGAGATTCGAACTCCCGACCCTCGGATTCGAAGTCCGATGCTCTATCCAGCTGAGCTACGAGCGCGTGAGAACCACAATAGACGGTTCGCCGCAAAAGTCACATTACCCGCGCCCCATCAGGGTAGGTAAAATACAATCAATTGATCGGTTACGCCGCCACCCGCCGGGATTGAGCGCCCGCCGATGAAGTAGGCATTGTCGCCGATCGCGGCGCCGCCAAAGCCGTGCCGGCCGTGCAGCATCGGCGCCAGCGTCGTCCAGCGGTCGTCTTCGGGTCGTAACCCTCGTTGTCAGGGAAGGTGTGATCGGGCGGCAATTCGCCGCCGAGAACCGGGATCATTCCACGGTAGTAGGCGCTCGCGAGTCCGCTGCGCGGAGTCGGCATCGGCGCGGCGGACATCCATTTGCCGCTTGCCGGATCGTACACCTCGTGAAGCCCGGTACGCTCCAGCGGGCCTTTGAAGCGGTCGCCGATGATATGAATTCTTTCCATCGACAGGCCATTGGGATCGCTGTGACGCACCATGCCAAACCGCCAAGGACCGTGACGAGCGGAAAACGGGACAACGGAATGGTGGCCTTGGTGCTCACGATTCGCTCCCTTTGAATTGGAACTTGCCCCGCGGCATTGCTAAACGCCATCGCTGTCTCGCCGGGAACTCTCGACCTATCGCTGGAACAAGACGGAACTTTTCTCGCCATGTCCTCCCGACCTAGGCGGTATGCGATCTGCGCCGAGGAACGGCCTAGTGGCGCATCTCGTTATCAGTGACGCAACAGACACGGAGACGGACATGTCTGATTATAGGAATGCTGATTTTCGTGACCCGAATGACCCGCTGCGGCGCGACATGCGCTATGACGAGGATGCCCGAACCTCGAATGCAGCCTGGGGTTGGATCGCGGGCGCAGTGTTCGTCGTGGTAGTGCTGGCGGTGGCCTTCGGCATCGGACACACGTCCAATCCGAACATGAATACTGCGGCAAACGACACGACGCCCCCGGCGGCAACCCGCATGGCGCCCCCGGCAACGTCGCCGCTGGCGCCGCCGGCGAACAGCCCGGCCAGCCCGGCCTATACCCCTGGGCCAAAGAACAGTTCGCAGCCTCCGCAGTAATCGTAGCGTAATCCAGGCCGCCTGATGGCTGCCCGATAACCACATAGAACGGCCCCCGTTCTCAATGGGGGCCGTTCGCTATTAACTGCGCAGGCGCGTATGTCTTGTCGCTGACCCCCGCACGTAGAGAGGCCCTGCGTCAAACGCCCGTTAGTTCGCGCGCAATGACAAGCGGCGCGCGCGCCACGCTTACCCCCACGGCGGGGCTCAAGCGTACGACATTGACTGTCCCGGCATATTCCGGGGAGCCGGAATAATAGGCCGGCACATTTCCGTTTCCCACGCGCACCGCGCGATTCCAATGCCCGAGCGCGACGTAATCGGCGCCGGTCGCGGCAATCTCGTCGTCACCGATGAGCCACGATGGCCGGGGGCCGATGCCGCGGTCAGGCTTGGGCTCGTAATGACCGTGCGCCACCGCGATCTGCCACCGGGTGCGGCGCGCGCGGCGCGGTTCGCGCATCTCGAACGGAATCATATCGGCGTAGTCGCGGTGCGGACGGCCCCAGATTTCGAGCGAAAGATTCGGAAAGCCGACAGTTTCCTCATGAGTCACACCGATGATGTGAAGGTTACTCACTTCGGCAAGCGCGCCGGTGCGGTAAACCGCATCGTTCACCGCCGGATCGTGATTGCCGGGAAGAACCACCACTGGCAGCAATGCGGCCGCAAATATCGCCGCCGCCTGATCGAGCAGAATTCTTCGGTAGGCGATGGCAGTCGAAGGTATCGCCAGCGAGGATCACCACATCGGCGTCGTGCTCGCGCGCGGCGTTCAGTACGCAGGCAAGCCCCGCGGTACCGTCACCGCCATGCAGGCGGGCGGTGTAATCGTGATCGACGTGAAGGTCCGAACTGTGAACGACAACGATGTCGCGCGATGGCGGAGGTGGCATCAAGGGGCAACGTGGCTCTGTTTTGCGCCCATGCTTTACTGCAGACGCGGCACCGGCGCTACCGGCTTAATCCCGCGCGGCAATGCCCGGTCGCCGCAGAATGCCCATAAATTGCGCGCCGATCTCATGGCCGAGCCGCCAGACCACACGGTAGGCGCACTCCTTGGCCGCAATCCCTTCTCCTGTCAGAAACAGCACGAAGTCCTCGGGAACGTCGACGCCCTCGACATGGAGCCGCACGCCGCCGCCGGAGATGTCGGTGATCATGCAGTCGCGCAGCAGCGCGCCGCTCGCGACCTGGATTTTGGCCATGCGGTTGATGAGGCGGCGCCGCGCGCGGCGGCGGTCCTCAGGCCTGGGCGAACTGGACGTGAGCGAACTCCTTGATGTCGACGAATGCATGGGCACAGACCCTCGTTGCGGCCGCGCCGTCCGTCGGCGACAGCCCTCAGGAAAATTCGTATCGTCCAGCCCTTGCCGGCGGCCTAAGGCATGCGCTGGGATTTGCATCGTATTTGCTCGAAATTTGCCGGGTCCGTAACTGCACGACCCTCCTGGCAGCGCCGTTTCACCGTTCGAAAGCTGGATCGATCGGCACGCGGTAGCCGTTGGCGAGGCGGTTGGTCTCATTCGCCATGCCGACAACCGCCATGAGTTCGCCGAACATCGCCTCGGTCATGCCGGCCTTGCGCGCCGCCGCGCCGTGGCTGGCGATGCAATAGCCGCAGCCGTTGCTGACGCTGACCGCGAGATAGATCATTTCCTTGGTCACCACATCGAGCGCGCCGGGCGCCATGATCTCCTTGATGCTCTCCCAGGTGCGTTTGAGCGTGGCCGGGTCGCGCGCGAGAAATTTCCAGAAATTGTTGACGTCATCGATCTGGCGCGTGCGTTTGATGTCGTCGAATACGGCACGGACTTCAGGCGAGGCATCGCGATATTCGATCGGGTCCGGCCCGCTCATCACATTGGCTCCCGTAAATTTCACGCGGTTCGAGCAAACGTTAGCGCGCCTCATGCTGCCGCACCAGCGGCCCGCCAGTTCACCAAAAACACGCCGGCGATGCAAACCGCCATGCCGGCGAGCGCCAGCGGCGCGAGGCGCTCATCGAACAATAGCCACGCCATCAGCGCCGTCACCGGCGGCGTGAGATAGAACAAGCTCACCACCCGCGTCGCCGCCGCACGACGGATGAGAAAATAAAGCAGCCATATGGCGCCGAACGACAGCACGAACACGAGCCACGACAGCGCAAATATGAATTCCGGCGTCCAGTGCACAATGCGAGTCTCGAATGCCGCGGCGCCAAGTGCGAAGAGGATACCGGCCGCCACGAATTGCACCCACATGCCGACGCGCAGGTCGATGCCGCCGCCGAAACGTTTCTGATAGAGCGTGCCCGCCGTTATGCCGATGAGCGCCAAAGCCGCCGCCACCCAGGCGAGCGGCGTCGTCGTGCCGATTGACGCCTTGTCGTGCAGAACCAGAAATACACCAAGCAGACCGAGAACGAGACCGAACCATTGCCGCAGCGCGACGCGCTCGCCGAGCCAACGATTGGCAAGGGTCGAGGTGAGCACAGGCTGCAGGCTCACGATGAGCGCGATAAGTCCAGCCGAAAGACCATTCTCGATCGAGACGAAGACGCCGCCAAGATAGAGGCCATGCACCATCAGCCCGGTCACGGCGCTGTGCGCCACGCCCGCGCTGTCCGGCCACTTCGGGCGGGTGGCGACGATGACAGCGCCAAGGAGCAGCACCGCCGCGAACATGCGTACCGACAGAAACGTCAGCGGCTCGGCGTCGTGCAGCCCGAATTTGGCGCCGATGAAGCCGGACGCCCACAACACGACGAACACGCCCGGCGCGGAAAAGATCGCGAAGTCTTCTAGCCTACGCGGCATTTGTTGCGAGTTCCGCGGTTGCTTTCCGTTGTTCGTACCGCCGGCCAGCGTCCGATTTCAATTCAATTCGCTGCAATCCGTCATTGAGGGCAGCACTCTTCGCCTTGCGAACAAGACGAGCGGCCGCATCTTCGAATATCTGTGGAACCGACGCTGCCTTATCTACGCAAAGCCGTCGCACATCCCGCTTTCACTTGCAGCACCGCCCCCGCCGCGAAGAAAGCGGCGTTGCCGCAATTGCGGACTGTGCACTGCTCGCGGCTTGGAGAAAAAACACGTCGCAAAGCTGAAAGACTCAACTCTTGGCATCCCGTTCGTGACCTGTTTTGATTGAACTTGATTCGCGGACGGGAGGCTTATGTGCGCAGGTCACGGCGAACGCGCTTTGTCGGCCATCTGCGAATCGGGGCAGGTGCGGAACGCGCTTTGCCGGGCCCTCCGCCCCGATGACGTTCGCCTACCTCGCAGAACTCAATCCGCAGCAACGCCGCGCCGTCGAATATGGCGGATCGTCGCTGGCCGACGCCGGCCCGCTCTTGATCATCGCCGGCGCCGGCTCCGGCAAGACCAACACGCTCGCCCATCGCGTCGCGCATCTCATCATCAACGGCGCCGATCCGCGCCGTATTCTGCTATTGACCTTCTCGCGCCGCGCCGCGGCGGAAATGAACCGGCGCGTCGAGCACATCACGGCGCAGGCGATGCGCGAACGCGCGGCGGCGATGGCCGGCTCCATCACCTGGTCGGGCACCTTCCACGCCGTCGGCGCGCGTCTGCTGCGCGAATCCGCCGAGCGCATCGGGCTCGATCGCGCTCTTCACCATTCACGATCGCGAGGACTCCGCCGATTTGTTGAATCTCATCCGCCATGATCTCGGCTACTCCAAGACCGAGAAGCGTTTTCCCACCAAGAACACGTGCCTCGCGATCTATTCGCGTGTTGTGAACGCCGAGAGCGGGCTCGACGATGTGCTCGACGGCTCTTTCCCGTGGTGCGCGGCCTGGGAGGCCGAGCTGCGCGCGCTGTTCGCCGCCTATGTCGAGGCGAAGCAGCGCCAGCACGTGCTCGATTACGATGATCTGCTGCTGTACTGGGCGCACATGATGGCAGAGCCGGCCATCGCCGCGGACGTGTCGGAGCCGCTTCGATCATGTTCTGGTCGACGAATATCAGGACACCAACCGGCTGCAGGCCGCGATCCTGCTGGCGCTGAAACCGAACGGCACAGGGCTCACCGTCGTCGGCGACGACGCGCAATCGATCTACTCGTTCCGCGCCGCGACGGTGCGCAACATTCTCGACTTTCCCGGCCACTTCAATCCGCGGGCGGAAGTCATCACGCTCGAGCACAATTACCGCTCCACGCAGCCGATCCTCGCCGCGGCCAACGCCGTGATCGATCTCGCGGCCGAGCGCTTCACCAAGAACCTGAAGTCGGATCGCGCTTCCGCCGAACGTCCGCGCCTCGTCAGCGTGCCGGACGAGATCGGCCAGGCGCGGCTATGTCGCCGACAAGGTTCTTGGAAAACCGCGAGAGCGGCATGGCGCTCAAGGCGCAGGCGGTGCTGTTTCGCGCCTCCCATCACAGCGGCCCGCTCGAAGTCGAACTGACCCGGCGCAACATCCCGTTCGTCAAATTCGGCGGCCTGAAATTCCTCGAAGCCGCGCATATCAAGGACGTGCTCGCGTTTCTGCGCTGGGCCGAAAACCCGCGCGATCGCGTCGCCGGCTTTCGCGTGCTCCAGCTCCTGCCCGGCGTCGGGCCCGCAACTGCCGCGCGCGCGCTCGATCATGCGTCGCGGCGCCAGCGATCCGACGCCCGCAGCTTGCTCGCCTTCGCACCGCCGGCCGCCGCAAGGGCGGATTGGCCGGCCTTTGTCGAGACCGTTCGGCATGGTGCGCGGCAGAGCGGCGGTGGCCGGCCGAGCTCGATCTGCGTCTGCCGCTGGTACGCGCCGCATCTCGCGCGCATCCACGAGGATGCGGCTGTCCGCCATGCCGATCTCGTCCAGCTCGCCCAGATCGCGCAGAGCTATCCGAGCCGCGAGCGGTTCCTCACCGAGCTCACGCTCGATCCGCCGGATGCCACCAGCGACGAAGCCGGCCGGCCGCTGCTCGACGAGGACTATCTGATCCTCTCGACCATCCATTCGGCCAAGGGCCAGGAATGGAAGTCGGTGTTTGTGCTCAACAGCGTCGACGGCTGCATTCCATCCGACCTCGCGACCGGAACAGCGGCGGAGATCGAGGAAGAGCGGCGGCTGCTTTATGTCGCCATGACGCGCGCCAAGGACCATCTGCACCTGATCGTGCCACAGCGCTTCTACGTCCACGGCCAGCGCAGCAACGGCGACCGGCACATGTACGCGCGCGCACGCGCTTCATTCCCGCGCCAATCCTGGCGCTGTTCGAGCGTTGCACCTGGCCGCCAGCGACGCCGGCCACGACCGCTGTGCCGCTCGGCACGAGCCGGTCGATATCGGCGCCCGCATGCGGCGCATGTGGCGGTGACGGCCGCCCGTTGTGCCTGACACCGCAACCGCGCAAATCCGCGGCATAAGAAGCGGGGACGAAACGAGCCATGGCCAAGACGCCCGATTATTTCGTGGGAAAGACCATCATCATCACCGGCGCTGCGAGCGGGATCGGCCGCGCCACCGCGCTGATCTTTGCCCGCGAAGGCGCCAATGTGGTGTGCGCCGACGTCAACGAGGAAGGCGCTCGGGATACCGCCGCCGAGGTCAATGGCAAGGGCAGCCAGGCGCTGGCGGTGAAGGCCGACGTCACCTCGCGCGACGCGGTCAACGGCATGGTCCAGCGCGCCATCGCCGCGTTCGGCACCGTGCAGTTTCTGTTCAATTCGGCCGGCGCCGCGATCCGCCGCGCAAAATTTCTGGAGATCGACGACGCGCTGATGGAGAAAACTTTCGCGCTCAATGTCAACGGCACGCTCTACGCGCATGCAGGCGGTGCTGCCGCACATGCTGAACAACAAGCACGGCGTCATCGTCAACATGGCGAGCATGGCGCACCGGCGCGGCGGCCCCGGCTCCTCGATCCACTACGCCGCGGCGAAGGGCGCGGTGGTGTCGATGACCATGGGCGTGGCGCGCGAGTTCGCGACGCAGGGCATCCGCGCGCTGTCGATCTCGCCCGGGCCGGTCCAGACGCCGTTCCAGGACGCGGCGCAATCCTCGCCCGAGCTGGTGCAGCGTTTCCTCGAGGACGTACCGATGGGGCGCTTCGGCAAGCCCGAGGAGATCGGCGAACTGGTGCTGTTCCTCTGCTCCGATGCCTGCCCGTTCATGACCGCCGACACGGTCTATGTGAACGGCGGCGGTGGCTGGCGCTGAGCGGCAAGCCGAACGTTGCTTGCTGTAACGAGCGATGCCTACTTCCTACGCCCCTTGAGCATCCCGGCGATGCTCAAATCTTCATCGATAGCGGGCCAGTGAATCCCCATCGGCATAATCTCAAAATATGCTCGCTCCGCTGCCGAAGCGCGCTGCAAGCGTGGATACCAGTCGAGCGGGGTCGCGATTTTGCGGCCATCGACGAGCGTGACAACGAGTTCGCCCGCCGTGAATTCCACTGCCCGCGCCCTCAGGTCGCCGACCTCAAGCTCCAATATGCTCATTCCATGCGCTCAACAGCAGATTACGATTCTGTTTCAGGTGGCGAATGATATCGCCAATTTCATGGCCCGGAACCCTGCATTATGTTTCGCCCCTCGAGGATTGTCTCGTTGTTCGCGATAGTCGACGGCCTCGTACCCAGTAACGGGGCGCTGCGGGGAGTTTGCAGCAAGCTTCGCTTCGCTCAGCGAGTAGCTTGCATGAGCGAAGCGACACGCGAGGCGAACCGGGAAGCCGTCCCGGCTATCGTCGCACTCCTCCGGGCTACGCTTGCTAGCTCGCGGCGGACCCTTTATCTGTAAAACACGAAAGCCATCCCATCGGCTGTCTGCCGGTGCTTGCACAATGCTGAAAGTCCAATGCGCCAAGTTCAGCTCCCTCTTCTAGCTCACGTTGGTTCGCGTCATTCATCGCACTCAGCCAAACTTCCAAATACTTTCTTCCCAACTCTTTTCCCCAAATTCTCTCATAGAGCAGCGAAAAAACTCCGAACGCGTTGGCGTTATACACATCAAGTTGTTGCCTACTCATTGCCGATTTTAGAAAGCCATTCAAATAGGCGAGGGCTCGCAAATTGATGCCATTAGTCTCCAAATCTCGTCCCGTTAAGCTAACCAGCCTGTATTGCGCGTCAAAAGTCGTAATCGCTGCATCCAAAATCTTTCGATATTTTCTATTTTCGGTCCATCGCTTTGTGAATGGCAACGGCATTTTGGTTGTACCTTACCCAGATCGCTAAGGGTCCCTAGACCGGCAAATTATCGTGCTTGCGCCCCGGCATCTCCACCGTCTTCCCGCGCAGCATCGCCAGCGCGCGGGCGATGCGCGGGCGGGTCGCGTGCGGCATGATCACGTCGTCGATGTAGCCGCGCTCGGCGGCGATGAAGGGCGAGAGGAAGCGCTCCTCGTATTCCTTGGTGCGGGCGGCGATCTTGTCGGGGTCGCCGATGTCGGCGCGGAAGATGATCTCGACCGCGCCCTTGGCGCCCATCACGGCGATCTGCGCGGTCGGCCAGGCGTAGTTGACGTCGCCGCCGATGTGCTTTGACGCCATCACGTCGTAGGCGCCGCCGAACGCCTTGCGGGTGATCACGGTGACCAGCGGCACCGTCGCCTGCGAATAGGCGAACAGCAGCTTGGCGCCGTGCTTGATCAGGCCGCCGTATTCCTGCGCGGTGCCGGGCAGGAAGCCGGGCACGTCGACGAAGGTGACGATCGGGATGTTGAAGGCGTCGCAGAAGCGCACGAAGCGCGCCGCCTTGCGGCTGGCGTCGCTGTCGAGCACGCCGGCCAGCACCATCGGCTGGTTGGCGACGAAGCCCACGGTGCGGCCGGCGATGCGGCCGAAGCCGATGACGATGTTGCGGGCGAACGCCTCCGAGAGCTCGAAGAAATCGCCCTCGTCGACGACTTTCAGGATCAGCTCCTTGATGTCGTAGGGCTTGTTGGGATTGTCGGGCACCAGGGTGTCGAGCGAAGGCTCCTCACGCTCGAGGCTTGTCGAACGACGGCCATTCCGGCACGCCGGCGGAAAAATTCGCCGGCAGGAAGTCGATCAGCCGGCGCATCTGCAGCAGGCATTCGACGTCGTTGTCGTAGGCGCCGTCGGCGATCGAGGATTTGGCGGCGTGCACCGAGGCGCCGCCGAGCTCCTCGGCGGTGACGATCTCGTTGGTCACCGTCTTCACCACGTCGGGCCCGGTGACGAACATGTAGCTGGTGTCGCGCACCATGAAGATGAAATCGGTCATCGCCGGCGAATAGACGTCGCCGCCGGCGCACGGCCCCATGATCACCGAAATCTGCGGGATGACGCCCGAGGCGATGACGTTCCGCTTGAACACCTCGCCATAGCCGCCGAGCGCCGCCACGCCCTCCTGGATGCGGGCGCCGCCGGCGTCGAACAGGCCGACGATCGGGGCGCGCGCGCGCATCGCCATGTCCTGGATCTTGATGATCTTCTGCGCGTGCGTCTCCGACAGCGAGCCGCCGAACACGGTGAAATCCTTGGCGAAGACGAAGACGGTGCGGCCGTTGACGGTGCCGAAGGCCGGTGACGACGCCGTCGCCGGCGATCTTCGATTTCTCCATGCCGAAATCGGCGGAGCGGTGCTCGACGAACATGTCGAATTCCTCGAACGAGCCGCGGTCCATCAGCAGCTCGACGCGCTCGCGCGCGGTGAGCTTGCCGCGCTTGTGCTGCGCCGCGATGCGCTTTTCGCCGCCGCCGCCGCGCGCCGAGGCGCGGCGCGCTTCGAGCTTGTCGAGAATGTCCTTCATGATCCGCTTGGCCCGCTCCGCGCGGCCCCCCGGCCGGCCGGATTCGCTTTCTTAATCCTGCCCCGCGAAGCGGGGAAGGGGGACCGCGCGCTTGCGCGGTGGAAGGGGCCTGGGACGAGAGGAAAATGCGATGGGCTCGAACTATTCCGGTGGCGGCAATGCGGCTTCGAGTCAGCCGGCCCCTCCACCACCCTTCGGGTGGTCCCCCTCCCCCGCGCTGCGCACGGGGGCGGATGATGCTTCCTTCACTGCGGCGACGATGCCGGCGTAGCCGGTGCAGCGGCAGAGGTGGCCGCTGAGGACTTCGCGGATTTCGGCTTCGGACGGGTGCGGATTGCGGGCGAGGAAATCGGTGAACGACATCAGGATGCCGGGCGTGCAGAAGCCGCATTGCAAGGCGTGATTGTTCTGAAAGGCCTGCTGCAGCGGGTTGAGCGTGCCGTCGGGCGCGGCGAGCAATTCCACGGTGCGCACCTCGCGGCCATCGGCCTGCACGGCAAGCGTCAGGCAGGAGCGCACGGCGACGGCCGTCGATCAGCACCGTGCAGCAGCCGCAGATGCCGTGCTCGCAGCCGACATGGGTCCCGGTCGCGCCGAGCGAATGACGCAGGAAGTCGCTGAGCAGCATGCGCGGCTCGGCGTCGGCCGAGAGCTTGCGGCCGTTGAGCGTAAGGCCGATGCGGACCCGCTCGTTGCGATTCACGCGGCGCATCGGCTCGCCTCCGCCGCCGCCACCACAGAAGGAGCGAGATTGCGCAGCAGGTCGCGCCGCAGCGCCGCCGAGGCGTGAAGGTCCTCGTAGCCCTCCAGCTCCTCCGCCCATCGTCCGACCTGCTCGGCAATATCGGAAAAGCTCGCAGTGAATTTGCGCACCATCGGCCGCCCGGCCATGCCGCCGACGCCAAGCGTCACCGTGCGATCATCCTTCCGGATCGCCGCGACGGCAATGATGGCAAAATCGCCGTGCCGGCGCGCCACTTCATCAAACCCGACGCCGCATTGGCCCGTAACCGGAAATCGCACCGCCGTAATCAGCTCATCGGCCGCACGCGCGGTCGTCAGCATGTCTTTCTGAAATTCGCTCGCCGCCAGCACACGGTCGCCGCGATGCGAGCGCAGCACCACTTCGCCGCCGAGCAACGCCAGCGCGAGCGGCAGCTCCGAACTCGGATCGGCGTGCGCGATCGAGCCGCACACGGTGCCTTTGTTGCGGGTCTGGAAATGTCCGACGAACGGCAGCGCCGCCGCGACCAGCGGCAGCTTTTCCCTGAGCTGCGGCCACGCCATCAGCTTGTTTTGCGTCACCGCGGCGCCGATCTCGATGGCCGCGCCAAGATCGCGAATGCCATCGAGCGCGGCAATCCGCGAAATATCGATCAGCACGCCGGCATCGAGCAGACGCAGATTGAGCATCGGCACCAGCGACTGGCCGCCGGCCAGAATGCGGGCGTCATCGCCGTACTCGGCGAGCAGCGCAATCGCCTCATCGACCGTGTCGGGCCGCACATAGTCGAAAGGCCGAGGCTTCATTGCCTGCTGCCTCCGGCCGCTGGTTTCCCCGCTGCCATCATGGCGTGGATGCGCCGCGGCGTCGCCGGTAACGGCACGTCGTCCACCCCAAGCGCATCCGCGATCGCATTGGCGATGCAAGCCGGCGTGCTCATGCAATTGCCTTCGGCGAGACCCTTGGCGCCGAGCGGCGTCAGCGGCGACGGCAATTCATAATGCAGAATCTCGACCTCGGGGATTTCGCTCACCGTCGGCACCAGATAATCGGCAAAGGTGCCGCTGAGGAACGCGCCCTCTTCGTTGTAGGAAAATTCCTCGTAGAGCGCCGCGGCGATGCCCTGTGCGAACGCGCCGCGGATCTGGCCCGCCGCAATCATCGGATTGAGGATGCGGCCGGCATCGTGCATCGACACATAGCGGTCGACGCGGACGTGATAGCTGATCGGATCGATCTCGACGCCGCACATGTCGAAGATGAAACCGTAGGTCAGCGAGGTATTGATCTTGTCGTCGCTGGTCGGCGGCTCGAGTTCCGGCGGCGTCCACACGCCGGTCTCGCTCAGCGCCGGCGCCATGGTTTCGGGCAGCATCACCGGCGACCAATGGGACGTCGCCGCAACGCGGCCGAACGGCAGCGCGTTGTCCGGATTGCTGCGGCTGCGGATTTTTCCGCCGGCAAGCTCGACGTCCTCGGCCAGCACATTGAGCTGCTTGGCGGCGATGGCTTTGAGCTTCTCCCGCATCTGCGCCGCGGCCATGTGAGCAGCCACCGCGGTGCCCGACGCGAAGCGGCTCGAATAGGTGCCGGCGGCAATCGACCACTGGTCCTTCGCGGTATCGAGCTCCAGAACGACTTCGATGTCATCGGCCTTAAGGCCGAGCTCCTTGGCAACGATCTGCGCCAGAACCGTTTCGTGGCTCTGGCCCTGCACCGTGACGTCGGCTGTAACGGTGACGGCGCCGAGCGGGTCGATATTCACCGTCGCCATCGATATGGCGCCATTCTTGGGTCCGGCCTTGTCGCGCGCCTGGGCCGTCATCAAGGTCGAGAGATAACCCATGTTCGACATCGCGGGCTCGACCACGGCGGCGAATCCGATGCCGTATTTGCGCCCTTCGGCGCGCGCCGTGTCGCGCCGGCGCTTGAGATCGTCGAGACGCCCCTCGCCGACCGCAATCGCGATGGCACGCAGATAGTCGCCGGAATCGTAAAGCGCGCCCGCCGCCGCGCGGTACGGGAACTTTTGCGCGGGAATGAGATTGCGCCGGATCACCTCGAGCGGATCGAGCTCGAGCTGCAGCGCGATGCGCTGCATCAGCCGCTCCAGCGCCAGGTAAAGCTGCGGGCCGCCGAAACCGCGGATGAGACTCGCCGGCATTTTGTTGGTGAGCACGACGCGGTTCGTCACGTCGACATTGGCGATGTCGTAGGCGCCCGTCACCGCGCCGTGCATGCGGTAGAGCGGCCCCGGCATCGGCGCGCGCAGGAACGCGCCATAATCCTCGAGCTGGTCGAGCTTGAGCGCGAGGATACGGCCGTCATTGGCCACCGCGGCCTCGATTTCGGTGACGCGGTTGGGCCCCGAGCTGGCGGCGACCAGATGCTCGATGCGGTCTTCGACCCATTTCACCGGCCGCCCGGTGATGCGCGCCGCGAGCGCCATCAGCACCACATAGGGAAACACCGACAGCTTGATGCCGAAGCTGCCGCCGGAATCCGGCGGGATGCGCAGCCGCAATTTCGGCCCGACGACGCGCAGCGCGCGCGCCATCACCGGATGCATGCTGAATGGACCCTGGAAATTCGCCAGCACGTCGTAGCTGCGCTCGGCGGGATTGTGCTGGGCGACGACGACGTAGCACTCGATCGGCGTAAACGACAGCCGCGGAAACTCGGTCGTCATGGCGATGCGGCGATCGGCGCGCGCAAACGCCGCCGCGGTGTCGCCGTAGGAAAATTCGCGCACCGAGATTTCGTTGGTCTTCGCCTCCGGATGCAACAGCGGCGCCTTGCTCGCGCAAGCGGCCCGCGGATCGATCACGGCGTCGCGCGGCGTGTACTCGATCTCGACCAGCTCCGCGGCATCCTCGGCGACATAGCGGCTCTCGGCGACGACGAGCGCCACCGGCTCGCCGACATAGCGCACGCGCTCGACGGCGAGCGACCATTGCTGCACCGGCGTCTTGACCGCCGCGAGAAACGGATCGGACAGTTTTCGCACGTCCTCGCCGGTGATGACCGCCCACACGCCTTCATGCGCCAAGGCCCGTTCCGTGTCGATGCGCACGATATCGGCGTGCGCGTGCGGCGAGCGGACGACATGAGCGTGCAGCGTGCCGACCGGAACCGGCAGATCGTCGGCGTAGCGGCCGCGGCCCGACAGCAGCGAGGGGTCCTCCTTGCGCAGGATTGGCGTGCCGGGCTTTTGCGACATCTTGTTACAGCCTCTGGCTCGGCTCGACGCCGAACAAAGCCTGGCCGGCGGCTTCGAAATTCGACAGATGCGCCTGGCCTTGCGCGGTCACGGTGTGCATGTCGCGGAACCGCCGCTCGAACGCGCTGCCACTGAAGATCGCATTGGTGCCGGCGGCGTGATAGGCGAAATCGACCACGCGGCGCGCCTGGTCCATCGCGCCGGTGATGGCGACGCGCAACTGCGCGCGCTGCTCGAGTGAAAAGCTGCCCGTGGCCGCCGACGTCTCCCACATCTCGCGCAGCATTTCGAGCAAATAGGCGCGCGCCGATTTAAGCCGCCCCGTCGCCTTGGCGACGCGCGACTGGATCACTGCGTTGTCGCGCAGCACGCGCGATGATCCGAGCCCGCCGCCCGGCTTTTTGGTCGCAGCCAGCGCCATGAACGCGTCGAGGCAGGCGCGCGCGAGGCCGAGCGCGACGCCGGAAAAGCCGATGCCGTAAAGCGTCAGCATCGGGATGTTGTAGAGCGGACCGGCTTCGCGGCGGTCGGCCGGGAGATCGCGCCACGTCGAATAGGCTTCCGGCACGAACAGCTCGCGCACCTCGTATCTCGTTGCTCCGCGTGCCGCGCAGCCCGAGCACGTGCCAGATGTCGTGGATTGTGGCCTTGTCCTTGCGGAACAGCATGGTGCGGTTGACCGACTGCCCCTGCTGTCGAGCCGCGGCTTGCCGTCGCGCTCGAACACGGTGCGAATGGCCGCCGAGCCACGGGCAATGCTCGCTGCCGCTGGCAAACCGCCAGCGGCCGGTGACGACATAGCCGCCGTCGGCCGCGACCGCCTTGGCGCCGCCGCCGGCGGTCCCCACGCAATCGGCGCCGTCCGGCGGACCAAAAACCTCGCGCGCGATCTTCGGATCGAGGAAACCCGCCGCGTGCGTGCTCGCCACCGCTGCGCCAGGCACCAGGCGGTGCTGGCGTCGGCCGCCGCGATGGTCTCGATCACCTGATTGAACGTCACGATGTCCGCCGCGCCGCCGCCGAGCGAAACCGGCAGCAGCATGCGGAACAATCCTGCTGTCGTGCAGCGCCGCGATAACGTCCGGCGCGATCCGCCGCTCGGCCTCGATCCGGTCGCCGGCGGCCTCGATCATCGGGACAAGCGCACGCGCCCGCGAAATCCAATCGATCGCCGCATTTCGATCATCCCGGGCGAGCACACGAACCTCCGGCAAGCCTGCCTTCCATCTCTACATCCGCAGCCGCGGCTTGTCAGCACGACCGCGAACCTGGGCCGCGCTGGCGCGCGCAGCCGCCCTCTACTAACATTCACCGAACTCGAGGAAGGATGCATGCGCGTGATCGAGTTGGCGCGGACGGCGCTTGCCGTGACGCTTGCCGTCACCGCGGCGAGCGCGAGCGCCGTCGCGCAAGCCAATTTCCCGTCTCGCACCGTCAAGATGATCGTGCCGTACCCGCCGGGCGGCGGCACCGATCTCCTAGCGCGCGTGCTGGCCGATCAGCTTTCGCGTAAATGGGGGCAATCGGTGATCGTGGAGAATGTCGGCGGCGCCGGCGGTAACATCGGCGCGGCCGAGGTCGCGCGCGCCGAGCCCGACGGCTACACCTTGCTGTTTGCCTCGCCCGGCCCCATCGCGACCAACGCCTTCCTGTACAAGGACATGCCCTATGACCCCGCGAAGTGGGTGCCGATCGCGCTATTGGCGACTGCGCCCTACGTCCTGGTGCTCAGTCCGAGCTTTGCGGCGGCGAGCGTCACCGACGTCATCGCCCGCGCCAAGGCCAATCCAGGCCAGCTGACTTCGGCGACGCCGGGTGTCGGCTCGGTCGGCCAACTCGCGACCATCGAATTCGAAATGCTGGCGAACCTCGACGTGTTGCAGATTCCCTACAAGGGCCTGAGTCCCGCGGTGACCGACGTTGTCGCCGGCAATGTCAACATGATGTTCGACATGCTGGCGACGGCGCTGCCGATGCATCGGGCGCAGAAAGAGCGGATCGTCGCCGTCGGCGGTACCGGACGCGTCAAGGACCTGCCGGACATCCCGACCCTGGCCGAAGCCGGCGTGCCCGGTTTTCGCGCCGTCACCTTCTTCGGCATGGTCGCGCCGCCGCAGACGCCGGCGGCGATCGCCGACAAGATCAATCGCGATATCGTCGAGAGCCTCAATCGTCCGGAGGCGAAGGACAAGATCAGCGCGTTAGGCATGGATGTGGCGCCAGGGAGCCGGGCGGACGCGGCAACATTCTTTGCCGGCGAGCGGGATCTATGGGGCAAAGTCATCAAGCGCGCCAAGATTCCGATGCAGTAGCGGCGCCTGAGTTTGATGTCGAAAATGGACGCCGGTTTTTCCGGAAAAGATTCAAAAATCAAGACGGTGGACTCACAAGCGCATGACCATAGCCGCATCGGCATGACTCTTGTCATCTAGCCGGGAAGCTCGTAGCGTTCAATTCGTAATCACCACTCCCGCTCGACATCTATCAGGTCGCGGGTAAGCCTATTCACATCAATCAAATGAGCACCGATAAAGAGCTCTTATGGGATGGAATTCCGTGCGCAAAGTATTGACGCTGTTGTTGGCAGCTATCTTCGGTTTGGCCATTTTTGGCGCGGCACACGCGGCGGACGGGACATTTCGCGTCACGCTGCTCGGCTCCGGGGTGCCGGACCCCGATCCAAACCGCTTTAGCGCGAGCACGTTGATCGAAGCCGGTGATCAGAAGCTGCTTATTGATGTTGGCCGTGGCGCCACGATCCGCCTTTACCAACTCCACATTCCGTTATCCAAAATCGATGTCGTCTTCTTCACCCATTATCACTCGGATCACACTGTTCGGCCTTCCCGACCTACTGTTGACCGGATGGCTGCCGCCGCCTTTCGCCCATCGCACCGCTCCACTTCATGTGATCGGCCCGGTCGGAGCAAAAAATCTGCTGTCTGGTCTCGCGGTTGCCTATAGCGCCGACATTAACGGGCGCGAGGAGGAGCAGCATCTGCCTCCGGATGGCGTCGCTGCCAACGTCGAGGAGTTCACCCAAGACGGTACCGTATACGAGAAGGACGGGTTGAAAGTAACAGCCTTCGAAGTGGAGCACGGAATCAAGCCGGCCTACGGTTATCGCGTCGATTACGACGGCAGATCGGTGCTGCTGTCGGGTGACACATCATTCCAGGAAAACGTCATCAAGAACGGCGAAGGGGTCGACCTATTGATACATGAGGTTTTCGCGATGAAGGCGGAACTGCAAAAGGTCGCGGCTTTCTAGAAAATCCTGTCGATCCATACGACACCGAGCCAAGCCGGAACCGTGTTCACCCGCACCCATCCAAAGCTCGCCGTCTACACGCATATCGCACAATTCGGCACGCCCGCAGCCCCGGCGCCGAGCATCACCGATATCGTGGCGGAGACGCGGACAACTTATCAAGGTCCGCTGGGGTCGGCCAGGACCTGATGACTTTTGATATCGGCGCGGGTGGCGTTGCCGTGTACACTGCTGGCCGGTAGCCCCGCACGTCTTAGTCAGAGACTTCGTCGATGAGGCCGTTCTCGGCTCGTATGCGCCCTCATCAATCCTGCCGCTGCCGGATGCGATCGAGCACGGGCAGGATGTAGCGGCGGAATTGCGCCGGGTTCTCGCTCATCGGGAAATGCCCGACCTCCTTCATCACCACGACTTCGGCGCCGGAAATCCTCTCCGCGGTGCGCTTCGTATCCGCGGGCGTGCAGGAGAAGTCGTATTCGCCGGTGAGCAGAAAGAGCGGGCAGACGCTGGTGTCGATTGCGGCCGTCTCCTGTCGTAGATCGCCGTCGACGCGATAGAAGTAGAGGTCACCTTTGAAAATGCCCGGACCACCCTGCAGGTAGTGCCACAGCGTCTCCCAGCGCGAGACTTCGGGCGATTGCGGCGCGATAAGCCCCGAGACGAGGCCCGCACACACTTCGCCATGCACGTCGGGCCGATGCAGCCAGGTCGTGTCATACCATGGTTCCTGATAGTCTGCGGCCTCAAGCCCGATCAGCGCGCGGAATTCGGCGGCGTGGCGGATGGCGAGATCGAGCACGATGCGACCGCCGATCGAGCAGCCGAGCACGACCGGCCGGTCGAGGGCGAGCGCGGCGCAGAACGTGCGGATGACGGCCGTATAGCCGTCGCGCGTCAATAGATATTCCTCGCGCTGCCAGCCCGGCGGCGGGTCTGATTTGCCGTGCCTTGGCAGGTCGAAGGCGAGACGCGGAAGCTTTCGGTGATCGCTGCGTCCATCATCATATGGCGGAACTGCCGCCCGTCGGCGCCTGCTGTGTGCAGGCAGACGAGCGGAATGCCCTGCCCTGCTTCCTCGAAATAAATGCGGTTGGCGCGGCCGTCGATCGTGACGTGCACATAGCGGCCAACAATGGGATCGAACTGCGCCGCCATGGTTACCGGCCCCATGGTTACCGGCCCATTGTCAGCCGCCGCGGCGCCGCCAGCACATCCTTGAAATAAAGCAGGTTCGCCATGAACGGATGCAGATCGCCCTCGATGCGAAATCCCGCATGTTTGGTGAGCGCGAAAATATCGTGGAACTGCGGCGCCGGATTCTTTTGCCAGAATTGCTGCCAACCCGCGTCATCGCCGCGAATGGCGAAGCGCCACGGCCGCATCAGTGCGGGGCCGCGATCAAGTCGCGCAATCCGACCCTGCCCGATTGAAACATGAAACGGCCGCACGCCAAGTTCGATCATGAAATCGGTGTTGAGGAAGCGGCCGCGATGCACGAGCCAAGCATCGCCGTTTACAAGCTCCGGCAGCGCCTCGATGCGCGCGACGAGATCGGCGTACGAAACCCCGGCCACGATGCCCTCCGGCTGCACCATGCCGCAAATCGTTGAAGGGGTCCACGGATGCGCTTATCGTGCGCCCCCGTACCGCGTGGAATGAGGAATGCATGGCTTCGACCGCGAATGGCTCCGGCATCGGCCAGCCCGTGCCGCGTCGCGAAGATCTGCGTCTCGTCCGCGGCGCCGGCCGCTACACCGCCGACGAAAACCTGCCGGATCAGGTCTACGCGGTGATGTTGCGCTCGCCGCACGCCCATGCACGCATCCGCGCGATCAAGAAGGACGAGGCGCTGGCTGTGCCCGGCGTCCTAGCGGTGCTGACCGGCGCCGACTTCATCGCCGACGGCCTCAAGCCCATTCCGCACAAAGTGTGGTCGCAGCATCCCGCCGAGGTCCACCTGCACAACAGCGACGGCAGCGAGCCGTTCACGGCGCCGCACTACCCGCTGCCGACCGACAAGGCGCGTTTCGTCGGCGAGGCGGTGGCGATGGTCGTTGCCGAAACTGTGCACATGGCAAAGGACGGCGCCGAGCGCATCGAAATCGACTATGAAACTCTGCCTGCGGTCACCGCGACCGTCGCCGCGGCGCGCCTGGACGCCCCGCAGGTGCATGAGGCGGCACGATCAAACGTCTGCTTCGATGCGGAGATCGGCGATGCGGAAGCGACCCGCGCCGCTTTCGCCCGTGCCGCGCACGTCACGCGGTTCGAAACTTGGGTGCAGCGCGTCACCGGCGTACCGATGGAGCCGCGCGCCGCGCTCGCCGCTTTCGACACTGCGAGCGGACGCTACACCGTCTACGCCGGAAACGGTGGCGCGGTGCGGCTCAAGCAGGACCTCGCCACCATGCTCGACGTGCCGCCCGAAAAGGTTCGCGTCCTGATGCAGGACGTCGGCGGCAATTTCGGCACGCGCGGCATGATCTACGCCGAATTTGCTTTGGTGGCCTGGGCCGCGCGAAAGCTCGGCCGGCCGGTCAAATGGGTCATCGAGCGTCACGAATCGTTCATGAGCGACTACCAGGCACGCGACCTCGCGGTCGAGGCGGAACTCGCACTCGACGCCAAGGGCAAGTTCTTAGCGATGCGCGGCTCCAATATCGGCAATCTCGGCGGCCACACCACGAACTACTCCATGGTGCAGAAGGGCGTGCAGATGATGTCCAGCATCTATCGCATGCCGGCGGCTCATTTTCGCGCCCGCGCCACGCTGAGCAATACGTCGCCGACGCGGCCCTACCGCAGCGCCGGCCGGCCGGAAGTGATTTTTGTCATGGAGCGATTGATCGATCTTGCCGCGCACGAGTTGGGCATCGATCGCGTCGCCATCCGGCGGCGCAATCTCGTGACCGAAAGGGAGTTGCCTTACAGGAACCCGTTCGGCGTCGAATACGACAACGGCGATTACCTCGGCGCGATGGATACGGCTTTGAGGCTCGGCGACTGGGCGGGTTTCGAGCGCCGCCGCGCCGAGGCGAAGAAGCGGGGCAAATATCGCGGCATCGGCGTTGCCAACTATGTCGATATCTCGACCGGCGTGCCGCGCGAAAAGGCCGAAATCACCGTGCAGCCGGACGGCGTGATCGAGCTTGTCATCGGCGTCGTGTCGCAGGGCCAAGGCCATGAGACGAGCTTTGCCCAACTGGTCACCGAATGGCTCGGCGTACCGATCGAAGCGATTCGCATTGTCGCCGGCGATACCGACCGCGTCACGGTCGGCGGCGGCGCACATTCGGGCCGCGGCATGCGGCTTGCCAGCATCGTCATCAAGAAGTCCGCCGACGACATCATCGAGAAAGGCACGAAAATCGCCGAGCACCTGTTGGAGACGGCAGCGGCTGACATTGAGTTCAAGGACGGCCACTTTGCGGTAAAAGGCACCAATCACTCGGTCGGCTTGTTCGACGTCGCGCGCGCTGCCGCCGAGCGCGAGGATTTGCCGGAGGATTTGCGGGGGCCGCTCTATGCGGCCTGCGACAAAACAGTCGTGGAAGGTAGCTTTCCCTACGGCTGCCAAGTCTGCGAGGTCGAAGTCGACCCCGACACCGGCGCCGTCAAGCTTGTGCACTATGCCGCGGTCGACGATGTCGGCCGCGCGGTGAACCCGCTCATCATCCATGGCCAAGTCCACGGCGGCATCGCCCAAGGCGTTGGTCAGGCATTGCTTGAACATTGCCACTATGACCCGGACAGCGGGCAGTTGCTCACCGGTTCGTTCATGGACTACGCCATGCTGCGCGCGTCGGATCTGCTGGAATACACCACTGAGATTAGCGAAGTGCCGTCATCGACGCACCCGCTCGGCATCCGCCCGGCCGGCGAAGGCGGCACGGTGCCGGCGCTCGCCGTCGTCATCAACGCGATCTGCGATGCACTATCGGATTTCGGCGTGCGGCACGTCGAAATGCCGGCAACGCCGGAGCGGGTCTGGCGCGCGATCCGCCAACCGGCCGCGTCCTGATGCCGAAGAGGGCAAGTTAGGCGGGCCGCGCCTGACGGCCGTTCATTGCGGCGCGGCGGCGCTCAATTTCGCAATCTGAGCATCGACCAGGCCAATCCATTTTTTTTGCGTCGGCGTTAGTTCGAACCGTTCGGGGTCGTCGAAAAATTCGAAATTGAGACGCCGGAGCGCTTCCGGCACCAATCCGACATCGACCGGATGACACTCAATCGGCGCAAAGCGCTTGTTGAGCGAGGCGGCGAATTCGACCTCTTTCTTACAGATATCGGACGCCACTGAATTCGGACTCAGTACAAAGACAACCGTATCCGCCTTGACGATCAGATTTTGAATGCGCTTCCACCAGTCTTCGAATACATAGATTTTGGTGCGGTCGATCAGCGGATCGAAGGCCCGAGCCTTCAGCGCCGAGTCGAGCCGGTCGGCAAAATCCCGGTCTTTGCGGGAGTATGAAATGAAGATTTTTGCTCTTGGCGCCCCCGCGCCGGCGTCCACTACGGGGCCGTCGTTCATTTTGCCGCGGTCCTGTTCCGCCGTCTCGCTTGGCGTGAAGTCATCCCTGACAAGCGCACTAATGCGACCATAGCGCGTCCCGGGCAATCAATGGGCCAAGCAAGCGCCATAAGCGTATCCTCCCACGCTCGAGGGGAGAGATATAGTATGGCGCGATACCCATGATCCGATTCCTCGACCGCCTCGTTGAGTCTGTCCTTGGTGCAGCAAAGTGGCTGGCGCTGCCGGTGGTGACATTGTTGTTCCTGCAGTGGCCGTTACGCTCCATCGTCGGCCTCTATTCTCGCGAGGCAAACGATCTTGGGCAGTGGCTGTTTGCGCTTTACGTCGCGGCCAGCATCACCGCGGCGACACGTGAAAAAACTCATCTGGCGGGATATGATTGCGCGGAGCTATTCAGAAACGTCGCGCAAATGGTTGGCGCGCGCCGGTGCGCTGCTCGACCTGATCCCATGGTCGATCATCGTCCTTGCGACCAGTTGGCATATCATTCTGAATTCCACGCGGCTGCTCGAGCGGTTTCCCGATACCTTCAATCCGGGTTATTTCATCATCAAGATCGCACTTTGGCTGCTCGCGCTGTTGATGCTGATCGAGGGCGTGATCGAGTTGTCGCGGCCGCGCATGGCGAACCGATCATGATCCCCGCGACCGGTCTCGCGCTGCTGGTGCTCGTCGGCCTTGGCATTGTCTGTACCGGTTTGCCGGCGGGCGTCGTGTTGATCGTCGTCGCGTCGGTCGGCGCCGTGATCGGCATCGTCAGCGATCAAGTGCCGGTGGCGCTGCTCGCCGCGCTGCCGGGACGTTTGATCAATCTCCTGGAAAGCGACCTGCTCCAGGCGATCCCGCTCTACGTGCTGATGGGCGCGCTGATCAATCGGTTGCCGCTGGCCGATGCGCTCTACCGTTCGAGCCTCGCCATTCTGCCGCGCAGCCCGGCCGCGCCGGTTGTTTCGGGACTGGCGCTGGGCGCCATGCTCGGCCCGATGAATGGCTCGGTCGGCGCCAGCGTCCTTGCATTGTCGCGCGTGGTTGGGCCGCGCCTCGCCGCCTCCGGCATTTCGCTGCCTCGCCGCGCCGCGGTCGTCACCGTCGCGAGCACGCTCGGCGTGGTGGTGCCGCCGTCGCTGGTGCTGATCCTGCTCGGCGACGCCATGCTCTCCGCTCACACCATTGCGGTAACGGCGACCGGCCGGGAGGATCGGGTGATCAATACCCAGGATGTCTTTCACGGCGCACTGGCGCCCGCGGCCATCTATCTCGTCGCCTGCTTGCCGATCGCCTGGTGGTTCAATCGCAAGACCAAGGCGGAAACAATAGCATCGAGCCTTACCGACCCTCGGCCAAGTCTCCAACAAGCCATTCTTGCGATCATCACATTGCTGGCGATCCTGACGCTTCTTGGCGGCGTCGCGACCGGATATTTCTATGCGGTCGAGGCGGCGGCCATGGGGAGCTTTGCGCTTCTGCTGGGAGGCATCGTCAGCGGGCGATTGGGCGTTGGCGTGCTCAATGAAGTCCTGCGCGATGTCCTGGCGCTTAGCGGCTCGTTGTTCTTCCTCCTCGTCGCCGCCACCACTTTGACGCTGGTCTTGCGCCTGCTCGGCACGGATCAGCTTGTTGCCGGCTGGATCGCGGCCATTCCGGGCGGCCCGCTTGCCGCCGTGGTCGCGGTGCTCGTCGCAATAGGCCTGACCGCCCTCGTGCTCGATGCGTTTGAAATCATCTTCGTCGTGGTGCCGATCGTCATGCCGCCGCTGCTGATCCGGGCCGACGACGCGCGCTGGGTCGCGGTGCTGGTGCTTTTGACTTTGCAGGCGAGCTTCCTCAATCCCGTAGTCGGCTACGCGGTGATGATGACACGCACGGTGCTCAAGCAGCCGATCGAGACCCTGGCGCTGCTGCGCTCTTTGTTGCCGTACCTCGCGGCGCAGGCGGCATTACTCCTCGCGGTGCTGCTCGTGCCGCAACTCACCCATATCGGCGAGAACCCCGCCGACCGCAGCCGCAAGCCACCGGCTATTTCGACCGACGAGCTGGACCGGCGCTTCCAGCAGATGGTGCCGCAGGCGGAGGTGCCGCCGCTCAATCTTGAGCCAGGGAAATAATCGTTCGCCGTCCTCTTGAGCTGGCTAGGCGCGGAGCGGCCCTCGAAGGATGACGGGCAGACGTTTGCGCGGCCTATACCCGCGGTTCGGCCTACACGGGAATGCGGAACAGGCGCGCTGCGGTGTCGCAGCAGATGCAGCGCTTTTCCTGGGGGGTAAAGCCCGCCGCATCGATCACCTTCAATGGCTCCAGATCGCCGATCGGGAATGGACTGTCAGTGCCAAGCATAACCTTGTCGACACCGGCGACATCGCAGAGGAAACGCAGCGCCCGCGCTTCGAACAGCACAGTGTCGAAATAAAGCCGGCGGAAGCCGGCTTCCGGCTCGGCATATTTCGGATGGACGGCGTGGCTGCGTTTAAGGCGGCCAAGCGCATAAGGCAGCGCCGCGCCGCCGTGGGCGATGACGAGATTGACGCCGGAATAGCGGGTGAGGTGGCCGGAATAGAGCAACCGCGCAATGGCGTGCGTCGTATCGGAAAGCCGGCCGACGGCATTGACGAGGTCATAGTCATTGAGCCGGTCGTCGCCGCAAGCAAACATCGGATGGAGGAACAGCGTCGCCTTCCGCGCCGACGCGACCTCCCAGAACGGTTCGAGATCAGGATCGTCGAGGGCGCCGCCCTCGCCTTTCGGCTGGGTACCGACCATGGCGCCGTGGAAGCCGGCATCGAGAGCTTCTTCGAGAACTTGCGCGGCAAGCTGGCCGCTCTGCAGCGGCACCGTCGCGAGCGGCGTAAAGGCATCGAGCTCTTTGACGCCCTGGAGCATGTGCTCGTTGAGAAGGCGCGACCAGTCGGCGCCCTCTTGCGCCGGTAATTCATAGGCGAACATGTCGAGCCAGCCGCCGACCACCTGCTTGTCGATGTGCTGCTCGCCGAGCCACTTCTTGCGCGCCTCGACATCGCTAAGCCGCCCCATCACCGGCCGGGTAAAGGCGCCGCCGCAGAAGGCGAGAGCGAGTGCGCCTTTCTCCTCCCGGGTCTTGACCGAGGGAAACAATCGCTTCTGCGCCTTGAGATCGTCGAGCAGCGACTGCGGTACGTAGTGGGCATGCACATCAATGTTCACGTTCGGTTCGCTTTCTTGTGATCAAACGGAGAGAACTTGCCGGATGCGGCTGCGCACCGCCTCGCGTTCTGTATCGCTCATGTCCGCGCGCAGCGTCGCCTCGTAGGCAATGCGCGCCGGGCGCTCGAAGACCATGAGCCGTTCGCCGAGCGCCAGCGCTTCCTCGATCGAGTGGGTGATGAAAATAGAGGTGGCCCCGGTCTGCCGCAAGAGTTCGCGGAATTCCTCGCGCAAGGCGTTGCCGGTATGCTCATCGAGCGCGCTGAACGGCTCGTCGCACAACAAGATGTCCGGTTTGCCGGCGAACGCACGCGCGATGGAGACGCGCTGGCGCATGCCGCCGGACAGCGCGTGCGGATAGTCGTGCTCATGGCCGGACAGTCCGAGCCGCGCCAGCCACGATGCGGCGACCTCTTGTTGCTTATCTTGCAGCACCTTGTTGAGCTCGAGCCCGAGTGCCACGTTCTCGATCGCCGTGCGCCACGGCATCAGCCGATCGTTCTGGAATACGATGCCGATCTTGCCGCGGAACCAGGCGAAATCGGCGTAGGGATCGTGGCCCTGGACCATGACACGGCCCAGCGACGGCCGCAGCAGGCCGGAGATCAGATTGAACGTCGTCGACTTGCCGCAGCCGGTTTTTCCCAGAATAGCCACCAGCTCGCCGCGACCGATCGTGAAGCTCAGATCGCGCACCGCTTCGAACGGCGCGCCGCCGTCCGCGCGCTGAAACGCTTTACTCACGCGATCGAACACGATTTCCGGCGGAGCGTTCACAGCGCGTGCTCGGCGACAGCGCGATAGCGCAAAGCGCGCGTTTCGATCAGCGTGATGACGCCCTGCACCACCAGCACGAAAATGACGAGAACGAGCGTCCAGGCGACGGCGCCGGCCATATCGAAGATCTGCTGCTGCTGGAGCAACTCATAGCCAACGCCGCCGGTCGCGCCGACCAGCTCCGCGACGACGACCACGCGGGACGCGTTGCCCAGATTGACCTTCCAGGCGGTGAGGATGCCGGGCAGCACCGTCGGCCACACCAGCATGCGGAATAGATCGTAGCGCGAAGGCCGGAATGCCAGCGTCATCTCGAACAGGTCTTTCGACATCCCGCGATAGGCGTCGAGGACCTGGAAGGTGAACCCCGGCAAGGTCGTCATCACCATAATGAAGAAAATCCGGAATTCGATGCCGCGAAACCAGATGATGGCTATCACCACCCAGGACAGCGCCGGAATGCCCTGGTTGAAATTCAGCAGCGGATAAGCATAGCGCTCGAACGCCGGCGAACGCGCCATCGGCATCGCCAGGATCGTGCCGAGCACGAAGGCGCCCCCGAGGCCGGCCAGAATGCGGGCGCTGGTGGCCAGCGCGTCCGAAATCGACTTCCAGGACGTGAAAATCTGCAACAACCGCTGGCCGATCTCCGGCACCGATGGAAACAGGAAATGCGGAACGAAGAACGAGGCGATTTGCCAGACGACGGCAAGCCCTGTAAGCGCGACGATCCCCTCGTAACGAAAGCCGCGAAAATTCTTGCCGGCGCGCCGCGCTCCGCTCGACGCTTCGTCCGGCATCATCACTCCATTTCGCCGGTGTAGATCGACGCTGCGGTGGGCATGTCCTTGAACAGGCCGACCTCAATTCCGGCCCTGTAGGCCGCCTCGATTTCCTTGCTGATCTTTCCAGCCGGCTGCAGGTTCAGGGCAAGCCGTGAATTGTCACGGATCAGAGCCGTGATCGCTTGCCGGCTGGCGTCATCCTTCACCGGCGCCACCAAAGGCGCCGCCGCGGCGGGATTGGCCAGCACCCAGGCCGCTGCCTGCTTGTAGGCGCGATAAAGCGGCGCGATGAGGTCGCGATGCTGGTCGATCCACTCCTGGTGCGCGGCGACGCCGAGGTTGGGAATGACGCTGCCGCCGGCAAAATCGTGCCAGACTTTCGCAATGTTGAGATCGATGGTGCGGATCTGCGGCCGCTGCGCCTTGACCAGTGTATAGGCCGGTTCCCAAATTTGCACCGCGTCGGCGCGATCCGCCAGCGCATAGCCGACCAGACCCGGCGTCGCCGTATTCACCACCTGGAGCGAATCCGGATCGACCCCTTGCCGCTTCGCAAACCACTCGAACATCGTGTAATTCGTGGTGCCCTTGGCGGCGGCAAGCTGCCTGCCCTTGAGATCGGCCACGGTGCTGATATCCGGCCGGTTCGTCACAACTGTGCCGAAGTAATCAAATATGTTGAACAGATAACTCGTCTTGATGCCGCGCGTGGTACCAAGGCCGAGTATCAGCACCGATGCGCTGCCGCCGACCTGGAACTCGCCGGAATTGAACTGCGCCGCGTAGGCATCCGGTGGCCGCTCGACAAAAGTGATGTCGATGCCGTTGTCAATATCGAATTTTTGTTGTTTGATGACCGCCGGGAAGATCGAGCCGAGCGAAGGCGGATTGAACACCACAATCGTGATCGGCGCGGGATCGGCCGCGTGCGCCCCATCGCCCATAGCAAAGATCGCGACAGTTAAAGCGACGGCGATGGCAAGCTTTTTCATAACTCCTCCCCGACGCGGCCGCAATCGTCTCGCGCATGCGCGTTCGTTTACAATCCGCTCGCTATGGTGCTAGATAAGTTTCGGTCATTCAAGACGCAGCCAATGGAGCGTGCCGAATTGTCTCAAGCACGCGGCATTGCGGGCAATGCCGCGTCAGCTGCCAATCGCAGTCCACATTGCATTTGCCTGAGCAGAGCTGGCGGCAATCCGCCGCTACCGCCGCCTCACAGGAGCCAATGTGACTTCGTTTAGGGCCGATCTCCGCAGTCAAGATTTTAAAAAAATTCTGCTGATCAAACTGTCAGCCGTGGGCGACGTCGTGCAGACGATTCCGATCTTGAACAAGCTGCGGCGGCGTTATCCGGCCGCGCGTTTGGATTGGCTGGTGACGCCTCCGATTGCCGAATTGCTGCAACACAATCCGGCGATCACCAATGTCATCGAATTCGAGCGTCGCGAATGGTCGACGCCATGGCGGTTGACGCCGTTTGCCAGCGCGGCGCGACTAGTCGCGAAGCTGCGGGCCGTCGAATACGATCTGGTGCTCGACCTGCAAGGGCAATTGCGCTCGGCCGTGTTCGCCTTCGCCAGCGGCGCGCCAGTGCGGATCGGTTTCGACCGGCCAAGGGCGAACCTGTGGGCGAGCTCTGCGCGCAAGCTACCCGAACTCGCGCGTAAGCATGCCTGGCAGGGCGCCCGGGAAGGCAGCTGGCTTGCCTATACGGACTTTATCTCGCTGCCGACGCTCGATATGCATGCCGTCGACCGCTATCTCAGCGCCGGGCCCATGCTGGGTCTCGAAAACGGCACTGCCGATTTTTCATTTCCGATTCCGCCGGAAGCGAACGTCCGGATCGAAGCCCTGAAGGACTATTACGGCATCGGCGGCGCCAAGCTCGTCGCCATGGCGCCCGGCACGATCTGGGAAACCAAACAATGGCGCAGCGACGCCTTCGCCGAGGTGGCGCGGGCTTTTGTGCAAAAAGGCTTCGCCGTGGCGTTGATCGGATCGGCGCGCGAGCGGGCGGTCTGTGAGGACGTGGCACGGCTCGCCCCCGGCGCGATCAATCTCGCCGGTGAAACAACGCTGAGCGAACTTGCAGCGCTGATCCGCGGCGCAGCGATCTGCTTGACCAACGATTCCGGCCCGATGCATCTTGCCGTCGCGCTCGACCGGCCGGTCGTGTGCGTTTTTGGACCGACCGATCCTCTGTGGGCCGGCCCCTACCGCCGCAACGACGCGGTGTTGCGGGCGGCGCTGCCCTGTTCGCCGTGCTATCTGCGCCAGCTCAGCCGTTGCGCGCACGATCACGCCTGCATGCAGCAAGTATCCGCGGCGGCCGTCATCGAGCGGGCGGAAAGTCTTCTCGGCGAGCGGCACAAAACTAAGCCACAGCGCAGGCCAGCCGAAGATAACATCGCCTACTTGCGGTCGCGTGTGGCGAGCCAAGCCTTCATATAGCGATAATAGCTGCCCTCCGCGTTGGCTACCGCGAGCAAAAATCCCTCAGCGCCGTCGAGGAAGCCCGCACGCAGCACATAGGTGCGCAGGAATGCGTAGAAGCCATGGCTGATGCCCGCCAGAAACGAGACCCTTCGCCCTGACGTGACGAGCGCTTGCGCGCTCGCGGTCGAATAGCGATCCATGCGCGAGAGCGCGTCTTCGAGCCGCAACACCGGATGGTGGATCAATGGCTCGTCGAGCCGCTTCACCTTGCCGTCGCAGATCACGCGCTCATGGACGACGGCATTGTCGAAGCGGCCCTTGCCGCGACGAAACAGCCGCAGCACGTAATCGGGATACCAACCCGAATGCCGCATCTGCCGCCCGCAGAAGCTCGACAAACGCAGAATTTCCCAACCGTCCACGCTCGGATCGGCAAGCGCCGCTTTGATCGCCCCGGCAAGCTTCGGGGCGATACGCTCGTCGGCGTCGATCGACAGCACCCATGTGCCCGTGGCGAGCGAAAGCGCATAATTCTTCTGCGGGCCAAAGCCGCTCCATGGGTGAACCTCGACGCGGGCACCCTTGCTGCGCGCGATGTCAATCGTGGCGTCGGTGCTGCCACTGTCGACGACGATCCGCTCGTCACAGAATGCGAGCCCTTCAAGGCATTCGCCGATATTCGCCGCCTCGTCGCGCGTGATCACGATGGCGGAAAGCAAAGGCATCAACTCGCTCAATTCCAATATGGCGGATAGCTCGTATTGTGCTCTTCCGCCGCGAGCAGGCGCAGCATCGCCGGCCATTCGAGCACGCCGTAAGGCCGCCGCGTGCCTGGCTGGTAGAGATGCGCCGTATGAGCGAGCACGTTCTCACCCGGCATGGCGAGCTCAGTTTTCGCCGCCATGGCGTCGACCTGAGAGCGGCACGACAATTCGAGCTGATACATTGTATTGAAGGCCTGCTGGATGGTCGCGCCGCAGGTGAGCAGGCCGTGGTTGCGCATGATCAAGGCGTCATGCGGCCCGAGATCGCGCACGATCCGCTCGCGCTCAGCGACATCGATCGCCGGCCCTTCGTAGTCATGCTCGCCGATATGGCCGACGAAACGGATCGAAGTCTGCGACAGCGGCAGCAGGCCGCATTTCATCGCCGATACCGCCATGCCCGCGCGGGTGTGCGTGTGCAAGACGCAAGCGACGTCCGGCCGCGCCTGGTGAATGGCGCCGTGGATCACATAGCCGGAGACATTGATGCCGTAGTCCGTATCCGGTTTCGCGACGATATTGCCTTCGACGTCGATCTTGACCAGGCTCGACGCGGTGATCTCCTTGTAAAGGAGCCCGTAGAGATTGATCAGCAAATGCTCGGTGCCGGGAATACGCGCCGTGATATGGTTGTAGATGAGATCGGCCATGTCGTAGCGATCGACCAACCGGTAGCAGGCCGCGAGGTCCACCCTGGTCTGCCACTCTTGCGCGGACACGTCGTTGCGGATTGACTTGAAGTCGGTCGCGTAATTCACGGGGTGTTTCTCCTATCCGCTCAGCATAGCCCTCCAGGAAGGTCATGTCAGGCAAGATAGACGACGTTTTGCGCAACCAGGTGAAGGAGAATCTCGCCCGCGGCGCCTACGGCGGTGCACCGGCGTGGTTCGGAGAACGGCGTTGCCGTTGCCGTCGCGTTCACCCATGCAGTGCCCTGATTACGGGAGATCATCAATGAATCGGTCCATACCGCTGGCCGTCATCATCACGGCGGCGCTCGTTTCACCGAACGTGCCGATTATTACGGCCGCATTTCAAGCCGAACAACCGAACTATTATATTTCGAAGGTCGTTGCTTTGGGCCTGCCGGATCGCTGGGATTACGTCGTGTTCGATCCCGATTCGCACCGCGTCTATGTCGCCCATGGCGACCGGGTCACGGTGGTTGACGGCCGCAGCGGTACAATGATTGGTGCTGTCGAAGGCATGCCGGGCGGCACGCTTGGCGTCGCCATCTCGCATGCCACCGGCAAAGGTTATACCGATGACGGGAAGGCCGGTATGGTGGTCGCGTTCGACCTGACAACGCTCAAGGTGGTCAAACAGATCAAGGCCGAGAGCGACGCGGACGGCATCGTCTTTGATCCGCCGAGTGGCCATATTTTCGTCATTGACGGCGATTCCGGCAAACTAACCGTGATCGATCCCCAGACCGACGCGATTGTTGCGACGATCGATGGCGGTGGCGGCCTGGAGTTTGGCGACACCGGCAATAATGGGAAGTTCTATGTAGACGGCGCCGAAAAAAATGAAATCGTGCGCGTGGACACGGCCGCAAACGTCGCCGACGCCCATTGGGCGATGCCGACCTGCGTGAAGCCGCATGGCCTTGCTATCGATCGGACGCATCACCGGCTTTTTGCCAGTTGCTCGAACAAGGTCATGGTGGTCATGAATGCAGACAGTGGCGCAGTGATCGCCACCTTGCCAATCGGAGACGGCAGCGACTTCGCGTCGTTCGATCCCGAACGCGGCTTGGCGTTCAGCTCCAATCGCGACGGTACACTTTCGGTGGTCGCCGAAATATCCCCCGATAATTTCGTATCGTTGCCTGCAATCCCGACCCAACTGGGCGCCCGCACGATGGCAATCGACCCTCAGAGCGGCCGCATCTATCTGGTGACGGCGGATATGACAATAAACGAATCCGCGGCGCCTGCCGACGTCAGACATCGCTACAGCATGAAACCCGGTTCTGTCAGGCTGTTGTTCCTTGACCGCACACCTTGATCTGCAGGAAGATTGATCCAACCGTGAGGAGTGATCATGGCGAGAACGTTATCGCGTGCGAGCTTGACGAGCCGTTGCGGCGGGCGCGCTGTTGCGACTTTGGTTTTAATCGCTGTCGGAGCGACGATTATTTCTGTGGAAGGAGCCGCGCCAGGACCGAAGAGTCCAGTGAGCCCGCAATTTGTCGTGGCGGAGCGCAGCTCCACAACGGCGGCTCTGGCCGGAAGCCGATCCAACAAACCCACTCTTGCCCATCCCTGCAAGCGCGTGTGCGTCAAAGCGGGACGTGGCACCCCGACGCATGAAGCCCCGTGCCTGCAATGGAAAACCGTATGCTAGCCGACCGCGTTGCGTGTCCCAGCAGGGGCGGAGACGGTTACTCGGCGGGTGCCGGATGCGGAATGCGCGCTCTGGCGACGCCACTAGCGATGACAGCAATCACAATGACCGGCACGAGGAAGCCGAGCGCCACCACCGCGGTGGCGTCGAGCACGAGGTCGAAGCCGCCGCGGCCGTACAGCAGCGCGATCATCGACACCGCCACGCCGGAGATCATGAACGTCAGGAAGTAGCGCACGGCGTAGACGCGCCCGCGCCAGGCATCGGCGGTATAGCGCGCAATGACGAGGTCGTTCAGAGTGATCTGGCCGTAGATCGCCGCCATGGTGAAAGCGAGCGCGAACAGGAGCGTCACGCCGCTCGCGTAGGCCGACCACACCACACCGGCGAATTGCATGACGGCGGTAATGGCGAACAGAATGTGCGCCGGAAAACGCTCCACCAGCCGACCGACCGTGATCTGGGCGACCGCGCCGCACAGGAAAACCGCCGTGGTCAAGCCGCCGACCGCGACTAGCGAGAAGTCGCTGCCGACGCGCTCGTCGACGATCTTCGGCAGCGCGACCGTGATGGTGTTGAAGACCAGCCCGGCGCTGAGCGCAACAACCACGAAAAGCGCAAACATGGTCGCAGCGACAGGCGTGGAGAGCGCGACCTCGGGCGACTTGCTGCGTGCCGCGGCGCGCCGCGTCTCGCTGGGAACAAACCACAAATAGATTGCTCCGCTCGCAAGGCAGATCAGGCCCGGCACCAGAAAGGCGCCGCGCCAGGATACCGCCGCGGTAAGGATCGCGGTGATGCCGGCGGCCAGCGAGACGCCGACATTGCCGCAGACGCCGTTGAACGCCAGCGAGCGGCCGCGTTGCGTGGCGGTCTCGATAATCATTGCGGTGGCGACCGGATGATAGATCGCCGCGAACATGCCGAGCGCAAACAGCGCGATCGCCAGCACAGTCAGCGAAGGAGCCAACGCTGCGCCGATGAGCGACAGCCCGCAACCGCCATAAAATGCGATCATCATGTTGCGGCGACTCCAGTGGTCGGCAAGCCAGCCCGCCGGCAGCGAGAACAGTCCGAATGCCACAAAGGACGCCGTGCTGAGCCAGATCAGGTCGGCGTAGGAGCGGCCGTATACCACCGCGAGCTCAATGACCACGGTGGGATAGATCAGGATGACGAAGTGGTCGAGGAAATGCGCCCAGTTGAGGAAGCCGATCGCGACCCGCCGGCGCGAAATGTCATTTGCAGCGGCGGACGCAAAGCGGCCGGAAATTGATGCTTCGGCGGTCATGGAAGGTCCTGGTTGAATGCTGTTGGACGTATATCGCGCGGCGGCCCCGCCACATACCCCAATCTTGCAACGCTGACCGGCGATGGACCACGTAGCCGAACGGGTCCTGAGGCAAGGTTTAAGCCCCCGACGCCTCGACACGGAAGTCCCATCGACATCCGCCTATGGCAAAGATAATCTCCTGCTGCGGCGGGCGTGAGGCGCGTTCTTGGGGGGCGTCCTCGGTGTTGGCGTTGAGGAGTGTCGCCGCGACGGCCGCAGCCGCCGCGTGTGTGTATGTGTGTTTGTCGATGGGCCGAGCACGAGCCGGCGGACCAGAGACGCCTTCTATTTTTCTGTTTGCGGGTACTGATTTTTCACGATACAGCGCGTTCCTCGACGGCGGACTGGTGTGGTCGCCGGCGGGCCTCGACAGCGACGGGTTCACGCTCAAGACGGTGCTCAGCGGCGGCCATTACAGTTATCTGTCGAACGGCTTGCACAGCGACATTGATGGCACGCTCCTCTCAGCTGCGGCGATGGCGGGGTGGCGCTTTGCGCGCGATGGACTCAACGTCAGCTTTTACGCCGGCCCCATTGTTCAGGACTACCGGCTCTCGCCCTATGATCCCGGCAGCAGGCTGCGCGGATTTTACGCCGGAGGCCAATTCGCCGCCGACATCTGGTATCAGCCGACCGCCGCCACAATGGCTGCGGTCAATGGCTCGATCGCTTCGATCGGGCCGACCGGATCGCTGCGCGTCGCATTCGGTTTCCGGCTTTTCGATCCGATCTATATCGGCCCCGAGACCCAGGAAATCTGGTGTGGCAACTACCAGGAAGTGCGGATCGGCGCCCATATGACCGGCTGGCGCGTCAACGCGTTCGAGTGGTCCGCCGGCGGCGGCTGGGCGATCACATCGAATCAAAGCCCCGGAACGTCCGGTCAGCGCCCCGGCCCTTATGTGCGGATCGGCCTCAGCACGCGCTATTGATGCGACCGCTCTCCTCGAACCGCTGATTACACTTTGTAAGTATTATTGCCGTTCGTTGGAAAAGACAGACAGCCTTCTCCAATGCACGTAGAACGAACAATCAAAATGGGAGCAAGACACATGCACATCGTCCGGGGTCGGCTCATCCGTGCATCGCTATCCCTATTGGCCGTCTGCGGCATCACCGCCATTCCGGCGCAAGCCCAGGACTATCCGACGCATCCCGTGCGCCTCATCTCGGATTCCGCGCCCGGCAGCGCCATCGACGTGACCATGCGGATCATCGCCGATGCGTTAAGCCGGGTGTGGGGCCAGCAAGCCATCATGGTCAACACGCCGGGCGCCGGCGGCGCCATTGCGGCGCGCACCGCAGCCACGGCCGCGCCCGATGGCTACACGCTGGGCATGGTGGCGTTCTCTGCTTTCGTGGCGGTGCCCGGATCGGCGGACAACCTGCCGATCCAGGTGCCGCGCGATTTTAAGTCGGTCGGCTATCTCGGCGGCGCGCCGATGTTCATCACGGCCGGGCCGTGGCTCGGCGTGACAACACTGCCGGAATTGATCGCGCTGGCGAAAAAGCGGCCCGGCGAGCTTGCCTACGGCACGAATGGACAAGGCAGGCTCACGCACCTAACCGGCGAATTGTTGCAAAGCCGCGCCGACATCAAGCTTCTGATGGTTCCGTATGCCGGCGGCACCGCGCAGGTCCTCAACGACATCATGGGCAAACGCATCCCGCTGGTCTTCGAGGCCTATTCAGGCCTTGCCGGGGCGATCCAGGCGGGGACCGTGCGGCCGCTCGCGGTCGCCTCCGACAAACGGCTCGCCGAATTCCCAGACCTGCCGACCGTAGCCGAAACCCTTCCAGGTTTTGAAGCCGCGGGCTGGCAAGTGCTGGTCGCGCCGGCTGGGACACCCGACGCCATCGTGAAGAAGGCGAACGCCGATCTGATCAAGGCGATGAGTGATCCGGAGGCTCGCAAGCGGCTCGCCGGCCTTGGCCGCGATAACCGCCAGATGTCGCCTGCCGAAACTTTGGCCTTCATTCAGAGCGAGCAAAAAAAGTGGGCGCCGATCGTAGCGCAGATCGCGGCCACGCGCTGAGCCCCGCTCAACCCTTCTCGTCGCAGGCCCAGGCGCGCACCACGCATTCGCGACCGCCGAATTCGGAGCAGCGGCGCATCGAGGCATTCTCCGCCTTGCCGAGATGCGAGTTGGTCGCCCAGCCATAGGGGCCGCAGAGATTCTTGGCGTCCACCGCCATCGCCGCGCAGCCGCGGCGTATGACGCCCACGACCTTGCATGTCGCCGCCCGAGCACTTCTTATCGCCGCCGCGCGGGCGTCCGCCATGTTGCGATAATCGTAGCCATAGCCATAGGCGCCGCAGGCTGCCGACCGCGAAGGCGCCGGCCGCCGCCGCGGCGGCGATCGAGGCCATCAACAGGCATGCAGTCGCGAGGGCGAGCGCGGATTTCCGCCCCAATCCAGTCATGAGCCCCTCCCCAGAGGAACCCGCAGACGCTACCGAGGAAGGGTTTCGAGTTGGTGAATTCGACTGGTCTGCGGCGGCCGGCTGCGCGTTATGTCTTTTCCAGCTCCGCCTTCACCGCCAACAGCGCTTCCGGGCGTGTCGACATCGGTGAGCGCGGCCGTCCCGGTCAGCGGCACCTCGGCCACGGCCTCGGGATAGCGGCCGATCAGATAGCGCGCGCCGACATCGCCTTCGACCGCCATGAGGTCCGGGAAGAAGCGGCGCGACCACACCACCGGATTGCCGCGCTTGCCGTCGATGGTCGGCACCACGACCAGCGCGCCCTTGTCGGGATCGAAGGCGGCGATGAGGCGGTCGATCAGAGCCGGCATCGACCTGCGGCATGTCGCCGAGGCAGACGATGGCGCCGTCCGCCTCCGCCGGCAGCGCCGCGATGCCGGCCTTGAGCGAGGTGCCGAGGCCATCGGCGAAATGCGGATTGTGCACGAACGTGACCGGCAGGCCGGCGAGCGCCGCTTCGACCCGCTCGCGCTGATGGCCGGTGACGACGATCACCGGCCGCGCCTGCGAGGCGAGCGCCTGCTCGACGACGATGCGCACCAGCGGCCGGCCGCCGATCTTCGCCAGAAGCTTGTTCGGGCCGCCCATGCGGCTCGAGCGGCCGGCGCCGAGCACCACCGCGGCGATGCTGCGGCCCGGCTCGGCTCCGGTTCCTCGCGCGGCTGCGGCCGCGTGACGATTTCCATCAGCAAGCCCGCCGACGCCGAGGCCGGTGATGTCCTCGCGCGGCACCGGCAAGCCCGGCCAGAAGCCGCATCAGCACCCAATCGAAGCCGTTCTCCTTCGGGCTGCGCGCGCAGCCCGGCGCGCCGAGCACCGGATGGCCGCCGGCGTCGCCGATCATCAACAGATTGCCGGGATCGACCGGCATGCCGAAATGCTCGATGCGGCCGCCGATCGCCTCCAGCGCCGCCGGAATGACGTCGCGCCGGTCGGCGATCGCGGAGGCGCCGAACACGATGGCGAGCTCGGCGCCCTCCTTGAGCACCTCGTCGAGCGCGCGGGCGAGCGCGGCGCGCTCGTGCGGCACGCGCCGCTCGGCGATGATCGTCGCGCCGGCGGGCGCCAGCCGTTCGGTGGTGATCTTCAGGGTTTTGTCGATGACCTTGGCTGCGAGGCCCGGCAGCAGCGTCGAGACCACGCCGACCTTGCGGACGCGATAGGGCGCGACGCGCAACAGCGGCTTGGTCGAACGCCGGCAAGCGCCGCGTCGCGCGCTGCGCTGGCGACCGCGAACGGAATGATCTTCACGGTCGCGATCATCTCGCCGGCGACCACCGGCTTGTAAGCCGGCAGCGTCGCGAAGGTGATCGCCTCGTCGATGCGATTGAGCCGGTCGATCGCGTCCTTGTCGACGACCAGCACGCCGGCGGTCTGCGGCGAACAGATTGGCGCGGCCGGTAAAGGCGCGGTCGACATGCACGCCCTCGCCGGCGACCGCCTTGGCGATTTCGGCGGCCGCGACATCCTCGGAGACGTCGCCGGGCTCGAGCCGCGCCACGACGATTTCGTTGATGCCGGCGGCTTCGAGCGCGGCCACTTCGGCCGGACCGATCAGCGTGCCCTTCTTGAGCACGAGCGCCGCCCTGACGGATCGAGTGCACGGCGGTCGCGCCGAGCGCCTCCTGTGGCGCGACCGCGCCGAATTTCATGACGCCGCCTTGACCTCTCCCGCCCTCCGCAAGCGGCGGGCAGGCGGCGGCATTCGCCTTCCTCGCGCAGCCGCTGCGTGATCTGCGCCATGATGGCGACCGCGATTTCGGACGGCGACACCGCGCCGATGTCGAGCCCGATCGGCGCGTGGATGCGCGAGAGATCGGCGTCGGTCAGTCCCTGCTGCTTGAGCCGTTCGAGCGCGCCGGGCGTGCGTCTTCCGCGAGCCGAGCGCGCCGATATAGAAGCAATCGCGCGCCAGCGCATGGCTGCAGCGCGGGATCGTCGATCTTCGGATCGTGGGTGAGCGCGACGAAGGCGGTGTAGCGGTCGACATTGAGTGGCGGCAGCGCCTGGTCCGGCCATTCGGCGATCACCTTCACGTCAGGGAAGCGCTCGGGCGAGGCGAACGCGGTGCGCGGATCGACGATGGTCACGTCATAGCCGAGCAGCCGGCCGATCGGCGCCAGCGTCTGGCTGATGTGCACCGCGCCGGTGATGATGAGTTGCGGCGCCGGCACGTAGACGGTGAGGAAGACGCGGCCTTCAGCCGTCTGCTCCATGCCGCTCTTACCGGTGCGCAGGCGGTCGGCGAGCGTCGCCTTGAGCGGGTCCTTGGCAACGTCGGCAGCCTTGACCAGGCGCTGTTCGCCGCTTTCGACATCGGTGACGACGACCGCCGCGCGGCGCGCGGCGCGCTCGGCATTGAGGGCGGTGAGAATCTCGAGTTTCATGGTGCTTCATCGCGAATAGCGAATAGTGATTAGCGAATAGAGTAGCATCTATTCGCCATTCGCTACTCGCCATTCGCCCCTTCCCTATTCCACCTTCTCGACAAAAACCCGGATCGTGCCGCCGCAGGACAGGCCGACTTTCCAGGCGGTCTCGTCGGCGACGCCGAATTCCAGCATTTTGGGTTTGCCGCTGTCGATCACGTCGAGCGCCTCGGTGACGACGGCGCCTTCGACGCAGCCGCCGGAGACCGAGCCAAGGAAATTCCCCTCCTCGTCGATGACGAGGTTCGAGCCGACCGGACGCGGCGCCGAGCCCCAGGTCTCGACCACCGTCGCCAGCGCGACCGCGCGGCCTTTCTTGCGCCAGTCCTCGGCGGCTTTGAGGATGTCGTTGTCGGTTGAAAGCATGGAGGCCTCCGGTTCGCTGATCGCTATATTCAGTGCAATATAGCGGAATATCCGACTATATATAAGCCGTCACGCCACCTTCTGCATCCAGGCTTTGGGATCGCCGGAGCGCCCGCCGCCTTGCGCCAGCGTCGGCCACCAGCGCGGCCATCGACTCCAGATTGTGAATTGGACGGAATTCGTCGACGTGGGGCAGCATCGCCCTGATGCCGCGAGCGCGCGCCTCGAAGCCCTCGAAGCGCAGCAGCGGATTGAGCCAGACCAGCCGCCGGCACGAGCGGTGCAGCCGGTCGATCTCGAAAGCGAGCGTGTCGTCGGCGTCGCGCTCGAGCCCGTCGGTGATGAGCAGCACGACGGCGCCCTGGGTAAGCACGCGGCGCGCCCAAAGCTTGTTGAAAGCGCGCAGCGACGTCGCGATTCGCGTGCCGCCCGACCAGTCCGGCACGCTCGCCGAGCAGGCCGCGAGTGCATCGTCCGGGTCGCGTTCGCGCAACGCGCGGGTGACGTTGGAGAGCCGCGTGCCGAACAGGAACGTGCTCACGCGTTTGCGCGCATCGGTCAGAGCATGGAGGAAATGCAGAAACAGCCGGCTGTACTGGCTCATCGAGCCGGATATATCGAGCAGAGCGACGATCGGCGGCGGCTTGGTCTTCGGTCCGATGAAGCGCAGATCGATGAAATCGCCGCCGCCTTTCATGCTTGCACGCAAGGTGCGGCGGATGTCGATCAAATGGCCGTGCGGGTGCGGCGCGAGCCGCCGCGTGCGCACTTCCGCGAGCGGCAGCACGAGCCGCTTCATCGCCGCCTTGGCGGCGGCGATCTCCGCGCTCGTCATCTGCGCAAAGTCTTTTTTCTGCAGCACCTCGCGGTCGGAAACCGTCATGCGCGCGTCGAGCTCGATCTCGCGCTCCTTCTTGAGCTTGTCGTCGAGTCCGGAAAAAAGCGCCTCATGGATGCGCGTCGCGCCGGCCTCGGGCGGCCGCGGCTCGTTCGGCGCCTGCGGCATCATCATCGCCATGAGCTGATCGATGTAGCCGCGCCGGCGGAAGAAGATGCGGAACGCCTGATCGAACAGCATCGAATGTTCGTGCCGCTTCACGAACACCGCATGCAGCGTCCAGTAGAAATCGTCGCGGGTGCCGACGCCGGCCGCCTGCACCGCTGCGAGCGCATCGAGCACCGCGCCGGGGCCAACCGGAATGCCGGCGGCGCGCAGCGCGCGGGCGAAGTAGAGGATATTCTCGGCGAGGCGGCCAGGCGACTCCCGCTCCCCGGCGCGGAGAGGGACGGGGTGAGGAGGCTCCGGCCTATCGGTCATCGCACGTTTGCCTGTACCGAGATTCTACCGCTACGCCCCAGCCCCTCGCCCGGCGCGCGGCGCGCGCCGACCCTCTCCCTGAGGGAGGGGGGAGTTTATTCCGCCGCCCGCAGCTCCGACTTCACCTCGTCGAGCATTTCCTTGACCTTGCTGCCCTCCAGCCGCGCGATGTCGTCCTGGTATTTGAGCAGCACGCCGAGCGTGTCGGAGACGGTGGCGGGATCGAGCGCGACCACGTCGAGTTCGGACAGCGCGGCGGCCCAGTCCAGCGTCTCGGCAACGCCCGGCGATTTGAACATATCCTGCTTGCGCAGCGCCTGGACGAACGCCACCACCTGCTCGGAAAGCTTTTTGCTGACGCCCGGCACCTTGGTGCGCACGATCGCCAGCTCGCGCTCGGCGCGTCGGATAGCCGACCCAGTGATAGAGACAGCGGCGCTTGAGCGCATCGTGCACTTCGCGGGTGCGATTCGATGTAATCACCACGACCGGCGGCTGCGCGGCCTTCACCGTGCCCATTTCCGGGATCGTGATCTGAAAGTCACCCAGCACTTCGAGCAAGAACGCCTCGAACGCCTCATCGGTGCGGTCGATCTCGTCGATCAGCAGCACCGGCGCGCCGGCGGCATCGGGCTCGAGCGCCTGCAGCAGCGGGCGCTTGATCAAAAAGCGCGCCGAGAATACGTCGTGCTCGAGCCGTTGGCGGTCGTGCGCGCCTTCGGCTTCGGCGACGCGGATCGCGATCATCTGCGCGGCATAGTTCCACTCGTAGACGGCGGCGGCGATGTCGAGGCCTTCGTAGCACTGCAGCCGGATGAGACGCCGGCCAAGCGTCGCCGACAGCACCTTGGCGATCTCGGTCTTGCCGACGCCGGCCTCGCCTTCGAGGAAGATCGGCCGGCCCATCTTGAGCGCGAGGTAGAGCACGGTGCCGAGCGAACGGTCGGCAAGGTAATCGGCCTCGGCAAGCAGATCGACAGTGGCGTCAATCGAGGCCGGAAGAGGTTTTGCGGTCATGAGGGACTTTATCCTACCGGACGCGTGTCTTACATCTGGGGTCCGGACAACCCAATAGCCAGAATAGACCCATGACCCAGCCCGTGACGCTTGAAAAAGAGGCTTTGCGCTTTCCCGCCATCGATGCAGGGGTGCGGATCGGCCACGTCCACCTGAAGGTCGCCGACCTTCAGCGCGCGCTCGATTTCTATTGCGGCGTGCTCGGTTTCGAGCTGACCACCAGCCGGCCTGGCGCGGCCTTCATCTCGGCCGGCGGCTACCATCACCATATTGGACTCAATACGTGGGAGAGCCGCGGCGGCTCGCCGCCCGCCCCGGGCACCACTGGGCTTTACCATACCGCCATTTTGTACCCGACCCGGCGGCTTCTTGCCGACGCGCTGCACCGGCTGATCGCCGCCAAGATTCCGCTCGAGGGCGCCAGCGACCACGGCGTCAGCGAGGCGCTCTACCTGCGCGATCCCGACGACAACGGCGTTGAGCTGTATTGGGACCGGCCGAAGCAGATTTGGCCGAAACGGCCCGACGGCGGCTTGCAGATGTTCACCAACCCGCTCGACCTTCACGATCTCCTCGCCGAGCTCGACAAGGCGCCGGGCTGAGGCGGTTAGTCCCGTTGATGGAATAGCGCCAGCGTCATTTCAAAACCTGCACCGCTCAATGCAAGCCGCCCCACGATCATGAACTGTAGCGTCGCCATCAACGCCGCGTACCGCTTCGCCTTCAATCAAATGCCTCACTCGCGGCATTCAAATCCCCATAGCCGCACGCGGCACCGCCGCACTTTCCCCATCGCGGTTTCCTCCCGTGGTGGTTTTCGAACGCCGGCCGCAGATGCACGCCGCGTTGTCCTGGCGCGGCCGGCATCCGAAACCCTTCACACATCCAGACTCATTCACCGCACGATATTGTCAGCGGGACGGAAGCCGCCTCGACTTCTGCCCAACCTCCTGGCAGCCCTCGCGGAAGTGTTTATTGACCGCGGGCCGTAAAACGGGAACCATCCACCCGTTCGTTGCGTCGTGATTTCCCTCTGGCAGAGGCTCGGGGGGAGACATTTTCGGGGCATAGCATGACAAATCAATTCACGACGGCGCGATCCACCGAGGCGATCCGGCGTTGGAGGCCTCCCGCCATTGTGACGCTCGCGGCCACGGCCGCGCTGACGGTGCTGACCGCGGCGCCGCCCGCCAACGCCGCGGCGAAGCACGCCCCCACCGAGGCGACGGCCCCGCGCGATGCAGGCGTGCCGATCATGGCGATCGTGTCGCTCAAGAGCCAGCAGGTGACCATCTACGACGCCGACGGCTGGATCATGCGCGCGCCGGTGTCGACCGGCATTACTGGACGCGAGACGCCAGCCGGCGTCTTTAGCTTTCTGGAGAAGGACAAGGACCACCACTCGAACCTCTATGATGATGCCTGGATGCCGAACATGCAGCGCATAACCTGGTCGGGCATCGCGCTGCACGGCGGGCCGCTGCCCGGATATGCTGCCTCGCACGGCTGCGTGCGGATGCCCTATGGCTTTGCGGAGAAGTTGTTCGACAAGACGCCGATCGGCATGCGCGTGATCATCGCGCCGAACGATGTGGCCCCGGTCGAGTTTTCCGATCCGGCGCTATTCGTACCGAACGCGGAGGCCATAGCGGCTGCGCCGGCGCGCGCCGATACTCTCGTCCGCGAGGCGGCGGAAGCCGCCAAGGTGGCCAGCGAGGCGAAGAGCGTCGCCACGGTAGCGGCGCGCGAGGCGGCGGCGCTCAAGGCGTCGCTGACCAAGCTGGAATGGCTCAAGACCCGCGCCGACGCCGGGTTGGCGTTCGCCGATAAGGTACTCGCCGCAGCAAAGACCGACCAAGCCAAGGCGCAGGCCGCGGACCTGAAGCAGAAGACCGCCGCCAAGATCGCGGAGCTTGAGACGCAGCTCGACACTGCCAAGGCCAGCGCGAAGTCGAAGCTCGACGTGGCCGCAGCGGCGCAGGACGCCGCGAAGGCGGCCGAGGCCAAGCGGGCCGACGCTGCCAAGGCGGCGCGCGAGGCAAAGCTCGCGCTCGATCCGGTCTCGGTCTTCATCAGCCGCACTACGCAGCGGCTCTATGTGCGGCGCGGCTTCGAGGCGACCCTCGAGGTCCCAGTCACGATCCGCGATCCTGAAAAGCCGATCGGCACGCATGTGTTCACGGCGGTGGCGCGCACCAACGGGGGCCTGCGCTGGACCGCAGTCACGATCGACAGCGGCGACAACGCCAAGGCCGCGCTCGACCGCATCACCATTCCGCAGGATGTGCTCGATCGCATCGCGCCGACCGCATTGCCGCGATCCTCACTCATCATCTCGGACGAGCCGCTGAACCGCGAGACTAACTATCGCACGGAATTCGTCGTGGTGCTGAACAACCAGCCACAGGGCGGCCTCGCGATGCGCCGCCCGGCCGATGCCCGCGTCGCGCTCCGTAACGCCCGGGGCGACGACGGCTTCGGCTCCATTTTCCAGCGCAATTGGGACTCCCCATACGGCAATTCGCGCCGGCGCGGCGGCCAGTACTATTATCTGGGGCAACAGGGCTGGTGGTGAAGACGCGGCGCGTCGCGAGTAGGCCGCATGCCGTGCAGAGAAATGCGGGATGGCGGCCCGCCGCCGTTCCGCGCTGAGCACATCGGGGGCTCGGCATCGCTCCTGTCCAACCCGTAGCGCTCGGGCTTACGGCAGATGTCCGTTCTTGTCGTCAACGTCGGTTTGAACGCGCTCCTGCGATTTCCGCTTCTCCTCAACAGCGACCGAGGAGCGGCATGGCGGCAAGTGACGTGACGGGCCCTTGCCAGCCCACACCCGAATTCAGGATTGCGCTTCACACCCTGCGGTCAACTCGCACAACGGCAATTTACCAACTTCCCCTTCCGATTCCGGGTGCATATTTTATCAAGGTTGTAGGGGCATCCCCCCAGAATAGTGACCTGCTTGGCCGCAACCAGCAGAAGCGGAGATACAGCTCGATCGCCGGTGATCAATTTGTCTGAGCCGGCTGCCGGCATAGCCATCGCGGTCCCCCACAGGAGAAGAACGGCCGGGATCAGCAGTGATGATAGACGGTCCGCACGACGGTTCATGATTTTTCCATTTGTGTGTACGCCTCTGACACTCGATCATCCCACTCGGTGTGCTGACGGCGCAAGTCATTTTCGATGCAGACCAGCAACTCAACCTCCGCCTCCTTGGCTCGGGAAGCGCTGAGCGGCTGACCGTAGCTCAAAGAAATCGTCAGCGACCTTCGAGCCTCGCCACGATGGCTGCGCGTTGACGAGTTTGCGCCCTAAGCCGATTTCCCGATCGCTTCGGCGACCGCGCGGCGGGCCAGCACGCTGACCAGATGGGCGCGGTATTCGGCGCTGCCGTGGATGTCGCTGTTCATGCCGTCGGCCGGGATGGTCAGACCTTCGAGCGATTTCGGCGCAAAGCGCTTCTTCAGCGCCTCTTCGAACGATGGCACGCGGAACACGCCGTTGGCGCCGGCGCCGGTCACCGCGACGCGAATTTCGCTGCCGCGCTTCGCCACGAACACGCCGACCAGCGCGAAGCGCGAGGCCTGATTGCGGAATTTCTGATAGGCCGCCTTCTTCGGGATCGGAAAGCTCACTTTGGTGATGATCTCGGCCGGCTCGAGCGCGGTCGAGAACATGCCGGTGAAGAATTCGTCGGCTTTGATGCGGCGCTTGTTGGTGATGATGGTGGCGCCGAGGCCGAGGCAGGCGGCCGGATAATCGGCGTTCGGATCGTTGTTGGCGACCGAGCCGCCGATCGTGCCCATATGGCGCACCGCCGGATCGCCGATCAGGCCGGCGAGCTTGGCCAGCACCGGAATAGCCTGCTGCACCACCGGCGACGTGTTCGACCTCGTAATGGCGGGTCATCGCGCCGATGGTGAGCGAGCGGCCGCTCTGCTCGATGCCGGACATGCCCTTCGATCAGCGACATGTCGATGATCTGCGGCGGTCCGGCGAGACGCAGCTTCATGGTCGGCAGCAGCGTCTGACCGCCGGCGAGCAGTTTGGCGTCCTCGTTCTTGGCGAGCATGTTGGCCGCCTGCCGCACGGTCTGCGGACGATGAAAGGTAAAAGCGTACATCGCAGTCCTCCGTTTCTTTCAACAACCTCTCCGTCCGCCACCTCTCCCGCGCGCGGGGAGAGGTCGAGCGAGCGCAGCGAGCGAGGTGAGGGGGCCTATCCGCAATTCTGAGCCTAGCGGAGAGGCCCCCTCACCCCACCCTCTCCCCGCAAGCGGGGCGAGGGAGAACGTTTCATGCCGCTTGCGGCAGCTTGTTCGACTTCTGCAGCGCCGCCCACACCGTGGGCGGCGTCGCCGGCATCGCGATATTTTCGGTGCCGATCGCATCGGTGATGGCGTTGATGACCGCCGCCGGCGCGGCGATCGCGCCGGCCTCGCCGCAGCCCTTGATGCCGAGCGGATTGGACGGGCATTTGGTCACCGTGGTGTCGACCTTCAGCGACGGCAGATAGTCGGCGCGCGGCATGGAGTAGTCCATGAACGAGCCGGTGACGAGCTGGCCGTCCTTGTCGTAGACCGCGCCCTCGTACAGCGCCTGGCCGACGCCCTGCGCGATGCCGCCGTGCACCTGGCCCTCGACGATCATCGGATTGATGACGATGCCGAAATCATCGACCGCGGTCCACGCCACGATCTCGGTGCTGCCGGTCTCGGTGTCGACCTCGACCTCGCAGATGTGGCAGCCGGCCGGGAAAGTGAAATTGGTCGGATCGTAGAACGCGCCTTCCTTCAGGCCGGGCTCAAGCTCCTGGCCGGAGAATTTGTGCGCGATATAGGCGTTGAGCGTGACGTCGCCCCAGGCCGCCGATTTGTCGGTGCCGGCGACGGTGAATTTGCCGTCCTTGAACTCGATGTCGCCTTCGGCGGCTTCGAGCATATGGGCGGCGACCTTCTTGGCCTTGGCCTCGACCTTGTCGAGCGCCTTGACCATGGCCGACATGCCGACGGCGCCGGAGCGCGAGCCGTAGGTGCCCATGCCGAACTGCACCTTGTCGGTATCGCCATGCACGATCGAAACGTTGTCGATCGGAATGCCGAGCCGCTCGGAGACGAGCTGCGCGAACGTGGTCTCGTGGCCCTGGCCGTGGGCATGACAGCCGGTGAGGACTTCGACCGAGCCGGTCGGATTGACCCGCACCTCGGCGGATTCCCACAAGCCGACGCCGGCGCCGAGCGAGCCGACCGCCTGCGACGGCGCGATGCCGCAGGCTTCGATGTAGGTCGAAAAGCCGATGCCGCGCAGCTTGCCGTGGCGCGCGGACTTCGCGCTTGCGCTTGCCGAAGCCCTTGTAGTCGGCGAGCTCCATCGCCTTCTTCAGCGAGGCATTATAGTCGCCGGCGTCGTAAGCCATGATCACCGGCGTCTGGTGCGGAAACTTGGTGATGAAATTCTTGCGCCGCAGCTCGGCCGGGTCCTGCGCCATTTCGCGGGCGCCGACTTCGACCAGCCGCTCGACCACGAAGGTCGCTTCCGGACGGCCGGCGCCGCGATAGGCATCGACCGGCACGGTGTTGGTATAGACCGCGTCGACCTCGCAATAGATCTGCGGGATCTCGTACTGGCCCGACAGCAGCGTGGCATAGAGATAGGTCGGCACCGACGACGAGAAGGTCGACATATAGGCGCCGAGATTGGCGATGGTCTTGGCGCGCAGCGCCGGTAATCTTGCCGTCGGCGTCGAACGCCATTTCGGCGTGGGTGACGTGATCGCGGCCGTGGGCATCGGCAAAGAAACGCTTCCGAGCGGTCGGACACCCATTTCACCGGGCGGCCGACCCGCTTCGACGCCCACAGCGCCACGACTTCCTCGGGATAGATGAAAATCTTCGAGCCGAAGCCGCCGCCGACGTCGGGCGCGATGACGCGCAGCTTGTGCTCCGGCGCCATGCCGACGAAGGCGGCGATGACGAGCCGCGCCACATGCGGATTTTGCGTCGTGTTCCACAGCGTGAAGGTGCCGGTGCCGGAATCGTAATCGCCGATGGCGGCGCGCGGCTCGATCGCGTTCGGCACCAGACGATTATTGACGATGTCGAGCTTGGTGACGTGCTTGGCCGATTTGAACGCGGCATCGACCGCTTTGGCGTCGCCGAGATGCCACTGATAGATGGTGTTGTTCGGCGCGACGTCGTGAATTTGCGGCGCGCCCTGCTTCTGCGCCGCCGCCGGATCGGCAACCGCGGGCAGCACCGCGTAATCGACTTTGACCTTCTCGGCGGCGTCGCGCGCCTGCGCCAGCGTCTCGGCGATCACCACGGCGACCGGATCGCCGACATGGCAGGCCTTGCCGTTGGCGAGCGCCGGATGCGCCGCCATTTTCATCGGCGAGCCGTCCTTGGAATGGATCATCCAGCCGCAGATCAGATTGCCGATCTTGTCGGCCGCGAGTTCGGCGCCGGTGAGCACCGCCAGCACGCCCGGCATGCCGGACGCCGCCTTGGCGTCGATCGACTTGATCGTGGCATGGGCGTGCGGCGACCGGAGGAAATAGGCGAACGCCTGGCCGGGCCGATTGATGTCGTCGGTGTAATGGCCCTTGCCGGTGATGAAGCGGCGATCTTCCTTGCGGCGCACTGCGGCGCCGATACCGGTCGCACTCATGGCAGTTCCTCCCGGTCCTCTTTGGCAAGGCGCCCTTCCCTATTCGGCAGCCTTTGCAGTGCCGCCGCGCCCGCATGGCCCGCGCGCCGGCGGCAATCGCTTTGACGATGTTATGGTAGCCGGTGCAGCGGCAGATGTTGCCTTCGAGCTCCTCGCGGATGGTGCGGTCGTCGAGATCGTTGCCCTTGCGGCGCACCATGTCGACCGCGGTCATGATCATGCCCGGCGTGCAGTAGCCGCATTGCAGGCCGTGATTTTCGCGGAACGCTTCCTGCATCGGATGCAGCGGCCCGTCAGGCGCCGCCAGACCCTCGATGGTGAGCACATCGGCGCCTTCGAGCTGCAGCGCCAGCACGGTGCAGGACTTGATCGCCTTGCCGTTGACGTGAACGACGCAGGCGCCGCACTGCGAGGTGTCGCAGCCGACATGGGTGCCGGTCAGCCGCAGGTTTTCGCGCAGCAACTGCACCAGCAGCGTGCGCGGATCGACATCGGCGGTGACGGGCTTGCCGTTCACCGTCAGGGAAACGGCTGCCAGGTTGGCTGCCATCGGGACTCCTCCTCGAAAATACCGGTCAAACGTCTCGAATTGCATATCGGCGCGGGCCCGCCGGCTGCATCCAGGGGCGAAATCGTGGCGATTTTGCCGATTTTCGAACCCTGGAACAAGAATTACTCTGAACCGCGGCCTAGGCCGCGGTCAAGAGAGTTCCAGGCGCGAAAAACGCCAAGCCGCTCCCGATCGAGGCGGCGCGCGTCACGCGCTCGCCGGATTGACCGCGGCGGCAAAATTCTGAAAAAAATCGTCGGCAACCTTCTTGGCGGCGCCGTTGATCAGGCGCTGGCCGAGCTGAGCGAGTTTGCCGCCGATCTGCGCCTCGACCTTGTAGCTCAGCGCGTGCCGCCATCCTTCGGCACCAGCTTGACGGTGGCGCCGCCTTTGGCGAAGCCGGCGACGCCGCCATCGCCCTGGCCGGAAATCTTGTAGCCGTTCGGCGGATCGAGATCGGACAACGTGACCTTGCCTTTGAATTTTGCCTTCACCGGGCCGATCTTCATTGTTGCGACCGCGGTGAATTCCGTGTCGGAGGTCTTGTCGAGCTGCTCGCAGCCGGGAATACAGGCCTTGAGCGTGGCGGGGTCGTTGAGCTTTTCCCAGACCGTTTGCTGGGGGGCCGCAAGCTGATACTCGCCGCTCATCGTCATCGCCATTCGCGTCACTCCTTGGCCGCTCGCCGAGCCTACGGCTTACCGCCTCGCGCGACGGCTGAAAAGGCCGTTTCGCGCAATCCTTTCCGGCATGTCCGCCATACGCGAGGGGTTGGCGCGGCCGGCACAGACCGTTAAGGGTGCCTCAACGTCAGGAAGGACAAACCGATGCCGGACATCAAAACCGACGACGGCTGCCCGATCCATGTCGAGGTCGAAGGGCCGGAAGCCGCGCCGGTGCTGATGCTGTCGAACTCGCTCGGCACCGATCTGCATATGTGGGACGAGCAGGTTGCGCCGTTCACGCGGCACTTCCGTCTGGTACGCTACGACCGCCGCGGCCACGGCAAATCGGGCGCGCCGCAAGGCCCGTACTCGATGGAGCGGCTCGGCCGCGACGTACTCGCCGTGCTCGACGGGCTCGGCATCGCGAAGATCAATTGGTGCGGCCTTTCCATGGGCGGCATGGTGGGCCAGTGGCTCGGCGCCAATGCCGCCAACCGCGTCGACAAGCTCATCCTCTCCAACACCGCCTGCTATTTCCCCGACAAGACCATCTGGGACGGCCGCATCAAGATGGTCCGCGAGAAGGGGCTGGAAGGCATCGTCGACGCCAACATGGAGCGCTGGTTCACCACGGCGTTCCGCGAACGCTCGCCGCAGGCGATGGAGCGGATGCGCAAGATGTTCGTGGCGACAAAGCTCGAGGGCTATGTCGGTTGCGGCGAGGCGATCCGCGACATGGACCACCGTCCGCTGCTGGCCAAGATCAACGCGCCGACCCTGGTCATCGCCGGCCGCCAGGATCCGGCGACGCCGCTCGAAGGCAACGAATTCATCCGCCACCACATTCCGAGCGCGAAGATCGCCGTGCTGGACGCCGCGCATATCGCCAACATCGAGCAGCCGCAACTCTACGCCGACACGGTGCTCGGCTTCTTGAAGGCGTAGCGCGGCAGAGCGAGCGTCCATCATGGGATGAGCGAGAGCGTTCTCGCGGCGCGCCTTGGCGTCCGAGCTTTGCCATGCCATTTCGTACGGTGGGCAAAGACGCGGAGCGCCGTGCCCCACGCTGCGCATTCCCTTTAGGCCTGACTGCGTGGGCTTCGCTTCGCTCAGCGCCACCCTACGTCCACCTGCGCTTCAATCATTGCGACAGGTGTGCCGCCTCGACCGCAAACACTCGGAAACTGGCATACTTGTTGCCAATGTCCATGGCGGCTTTGCGGTCGGCGCTGTTCCACCACGCCTTCAGGGCGTCCATGCTATCCCATTCCTGAATCGCGACGCGCTGCGGTGCGTCGCCCTGGAGCGCGGTTACCGCGCCAGCTTGAGCCCCGCCGCCGCCGCCCAGAGCAATAATATGACCTCCGGCCTTAGCGATGGTCGCCCGGATTTTTGGCGCATATTCACTCGCATATGCCTGCGCGTCCTTAACGGTGATCTCAGACACCAGATAGGCGTGAGATTTTGCCTGCGCATGCAGGCCGTTAACGGCTGTAGCGCCGATAACGGCGCCGCCGAGCATGGCCATTCCCAGTGCGATGGATCGATTCACGGTAGTCTCCTTTTGATTATGCGAAAGACCAGAGTGTGATCGCCTATGCAAAGTACACCATGCCGCGAAACCCATCAATTTCTCGCAAGAAAAATGATGAGTTTCGCCGTGCTCAACCCATCCGACGCGCTGCGCGCTTACGGCGCGTCACACCGGCTTATAAAGCCGATCGTGATAGACCAGTGCCGGCCCGTTCGGACCGAGCCGGACCGCCTCGACGGCGCCGAAGAAGACGTTGTGCGAGGCGACGGCCTTGATCTCGATGGTGCGGCAATCGAAGGCGACGACGGCGGAAGCGAGCACCGGCGAGCCGGTCTTCAGCGTGGTCCACTCACCGATCGAAAAACGATCGGCAAGCTGCACGCCGCTTCGTCCCGCGAACATGTCGGCGAGCGTCGATTCGCTGGCGAGCAGCGTGTTGACGCAAAACACGCCGTTTTGCGACAGCAGCGGCGCACTGTTGCTGCGGCGGTTGAGGCAGACCAGCAGCATCGCCGGCTGATCGGACACCGAGCACACCGCCGTCGCGGTGAAGCCGGTCTTGCCCGCCGCTCCGGCGGTGGTGACGACGTGCACCGCGGCGCCGAGCTTGGCCATCGCCTCACGGAACGCCGCCGCCTCGACGCTGGCGACCGCCTCCGGCGCGACCGCCGTGAAGGCGCCATCCATCGCGTCGTCGGGCCGCTGATCGATCCAGCTCATGCATTCACTCCGCTGCGCGCGCGGTGTCGGGCAGGCCCGGATAAGCGACATCGTCGGGATTAAGCCACGCCGGATCGGTCCAGCCATTCTCGTCGTATTCGGACATGCACTGCTCGGCAAGCGCCGTCATCTGCTCGAAGATCCCCGAGCTGCGCGCGCTCCACAGCGCCTGGATGCGGATATCTTCGTGGTTGCCCGCATAGTTGCGCTCGTAGAGTTCGTGCCGGCCGCCGAATTCGGTGCCGACGGCGTCCCACAGGAGCTTCATCACCTTGATGCGCTGCTTGTAATCGATGCCGTGCGAGCCGCGCACGTAGCGCGCCAGATAGCGATCGATCGCCGGATTCTTGAAATCCTTGGTCGAGGACGGCAGATAAATGAGCGACGAGGCGACGATTTTTTCCACGATCTCTTTCATGCGGCCGTAGGCGTCGCCGGCGAACACGCGATAGCTCGAGCCGGATTGCAGGTTCGGCAGCACCGCCCCGTTCACCCACGGCGTCGGGTTCAGCGCCATGGCGTCGGTCAGCGCCCAGAACAGATGGCGCCAGGCGATGACTTCGCCGAGCATGGCCTGATTGCCGCGGAATTCATCGGAGCCTGCCGCGCGCAACGCCTTGGCGAGGACGCCGACCAGGAAGTCGAGCTTGACCGCGAGCCGCGTGCATCCTTGGAACTGATAGCCGGCCAAGAAGCCCGATTGCGGGAAGAAGACTTTCAGCTTTTCCAGATCGCGATGCAGCAGCACGTCTTCCCAGGGGATGAAGACGTTGTCGAACACGAAGATGGCGTCATTCTCGTCGAAGCGTGACGACAGCGGATAGTCGAACGGCGTTCCCATCACGCTTGCGGTCATCTCATAGGAGGTCCGGCAGAACAGTTTCACCCCGGGCGCATTCATCGGCGCGATGAACATCACTGCGAGATCGGTGTCGTGCAGCGGGACGGCGGCATTCTGGCCGAGGAAATTATAGTGCGTGAGCGCCGACGCCGTCGCCACCACCTTGGCGCCCGATATGTAGATGCCGGCATCGGTGTCCTTCTGGATGGTGATATAAACGTCCTTGACCTGATCCACGGCTTTGGCGCGGTCGACCGGCGGATTGACGATGGCGTGGTTCATAAACAGCACGTTCTCTTGCGCGCGCCGGTACCACGCCTTCGCGTTATCGGCGAACTTGCCGTAGAATTCATAGTTGGCGCCCAGTGTATTCATCAGCGACGCCTTGTAATCGGGCGAGCGCCCCATCCAGCCGTACGACATGCGCGCCCACTGCGCGATGGCGTCGCGCTGCGCCACCAGTTCCTCGCGCGAGCGCGCGGCGCGGAAGAATTTGTGGGTGAAGCCCGCCGATCCGGTATCGGTCGGACAGGTCAGCAGTGCCTTGGTCTTGTCGGCGTGCAACGCATCATAGAGCCGCGCGATCGAGCGCGCCGCATTGCGAAACGCCGGATGCGTGGTGACGTCTTTCACGCGCTCGCCGTAAACATAGACCTCGCGGCCGTCGCGCAGGCTCTCGAGGTATTCGGCGCCCGTGAACGGCCGGCCTTTGGCGCCGATCGCGTCCTCGCTTCTGACCCGGTCCATATGGCGCTCGCTCCTGTTTCCGCGTCTCTGGCCTAGCCCGAGGCGCCGGAGACGACAATAGCGGATCGCCGGGAAGAATCCGCCACCCCGGATGGCGGCAGGGCGGGCATCTCGGACCAAGTACTCTTGTGTCACCCCTATCTCCACGCCTGACAGGAAAAGGGCTGTTGTGCTATGCTGGTGCGATGACGACCAACCAATTGAAGAACTTGTTGCAGCGCGCTGAGTTGTGGCCCAAGGAGGACCAGGAAGAGTTGACTCGACTCGCCCGCGACATTGAAGCGCGGCGCAGCGGCGTCTACAAAGCGACGCCCGAGGAACTGCGCGCCATCGACGAAGCGGAGCAAAGCGGTGTGGCGAGCGATGAGGAAGTCGAAGCGGCTTTCCGAAGCTTCCGCCGCGCATGAAGATTGAGTACTCCAATCGCGCACTCGCCGATCTCCGCAGGATTTCCGCTTCCAGCCGCCGAGCCTTCGGCGAGCGGGCTGCCGAGACACTTGAGAGGCGCATACGGGCGGTCATCGACCGCGTCAGCAAGGAACCCCTGAGCGCTCCAGAGCTCGAGCAGCGTCCGGGCGTGCACGTCGTCCGGCTTGTTCGCTATCCCTTCACGATCTTCTATCGGGTGTTGGACGACCGGATACGTATCCAACACATTCGTCACACGTCGCGGCGACCCTGGCAGGGAGGCGACTGAGACAGCTTCACCGCACAATCCCGCAAAGCGCGCACCGTTGCCGCAGCATAACGCCCCTGTTAAGATTTCACCGGGATTCGAAAGGCGGCGGACGCATGGAATACTTCGTCCAGCAGCTCATCAACGGCATCACCCTCGGTTCGATCTACGGCCTGATCGCCATCGGCTACACGATGGTGTTCGGGATTATCGGCATGGTGAACTTCGCCCACGGCGATGTTTTCATGCTCTCGGCCTTCATCGCACTCATCGCCTTCCTGATCCTCACCACCTGGCTCGGGGTCTCCTCGATCGCGCTCGCGCTGTTCATTGTCCTGATCGTGGCGATGGCGTTCACCGCACTGGTCAACTGGGTGATCGAGCGCGTCGCCTACCGGCCATTGCGCGGCTCGTTCCGCCTGGCGCCGCTGATCTCGGCGATCGGCATGTCGATCTTCCTGTCGAACTTCGTGCAGGTGACGCAAGGCCCCCGCAACAAGTCGATCCCGCCCATGGTGCAGGGCGAGCTCGTGCTGTTCAACAAGAACAACTTTCCGGTGACGCTGTCCTACAAGCAGCTCATCATCTGGGCCATTACCGCCGTGCTGCTCCTGGCATTCTGGTATCTGGTGACCAAGACGCGGCTCGGCCGCGCCCAGCGCGCCTGCGAGCAGGACCAGAAGATGGCGGCGCTGGTCGGCGTCGACGTCGACCGCACCATTTCCATGACCTTCGTGATCGCGGCGGCGCTGGCCGCCGTCGCCGGCACCATGTATCTGATGTACTATGGCGTCGTGACCTTCTCGGACGGCTTCGTGCCGGGCGTGAAGGCTTTCACGGCCGCCGTGCTCGGCGGCATCGGCTCGCTCCCTGGCGCGGTGGTCGGCGGCATTCTGATCGGCCTGATCGAAACGTTCTGGTCGGCCTACTTTTCCATCGATTACAAGGACGTCGCGGCGTTTTCCGTGCTGGCAATCACCTTGATCTTCCTGCCGCAGGGCCTGTTCGGCCGGCCGGATGTCGAGAAGGTCTGAGATGCAGGCTGGCGCGCAAAGCCGGCGCGTCGACCTGATCGGCGCCTTGGGCGACGCCAGCCGTACCGGCCTCATCGCCTTCGGCCTGTTGCTGCCGCTCATCGGCTTTCTCACCGCCGTCAACGGCAGCAACGAACTGATCCTGACGACGCGCTGGCCGTTGCTGTTCACGCTGGTCGCGATCACCACCGCCGGCCGCTTCATTTATTCTTTCGCGCTCGCGCCGTGGCTGGCGCGGCGCGCGCGCCAGCCGGTGCGGGCCGCGCCGTCGGCTTGGCGCGGCTTGCTCGGCAAGTGGTTCATCCCCTTCGCCATCGGTTTTGTCATCGTTTATCCGGTGATCGTCATTCTCACCGTTGGGTTCGATGGTGCGCTGAAGTGGATCGACAATTTCGGCGTTCAAATCCTGATCTATGTGATGCTGGGCTGGGGCCTCAATATCGTGGTCGGGCTCGCCGGCCTGCTCGACCTCGGTTACGTCGCATTTTACGCGGTCGGCGCTTATTCCTACGCCCTGCTGGCGAAAACTTTCGGCTTGGCGTTTTGGATTCTGCTGCCGCTAGCCGGCATCCTCGCTTCGTTCTGGGGCGTCCTGCTCGGCTTCCCGGTGCTGCGCCTGCGCGGCGACTATCTCGCCATCGTCACGCTCGCCTTCGGCGAAATCATCCGCATGATCCTGATCAATTGGGTCGCATTGACCAACGGCTACGCCGGCATTAGCGGCATCCCGCGGCCAAGCTTCTTCGGCATCCCGTTCAACGCCGACGATAACGGCTTTGCCGCGGTCTTCGGGCTGGAATTCTCGCCGCTCTACCGCGTCGTCTTCCTCTATTATGTCATTTTGGCGCTCGCCTTCCTCACCTGCTTCGTCACCGTGCGGCTGCGCCGGCTCCCGATCGGCCGCGCCTGGGAGGCGTTGCGCGAGGACGAGATCGCGTGCCGCTCGCTCGGCATCAACACCACCAATACCAAGCTCACCGCCTTCGCCATGGGCGCGATGTTCGCCGGCTTCGCCGGCTCGTTCTTCGCCGCGCGGCAAGGCTTCATCTCGCCGGAATCCTTTACCTTCCTCGAATCCGCGACCATCCTCTCGATCGTGGTGCTCGGCGGCATGGGCAGCCAGATCGGCGTCGCCATCGCGGCCGTTGCGATGATTGGCGGCACCGAGATCCTGCGCGATCTCGATTTTCTCAAGGACATTTTCGGACCGACGTTCGATCCGACCCAGTACCGCATGCTGCTGTTCGGCTTCGCCATGGTGCTGATCATGATCTGGCGGCCACGCGGGCTGATTTCGACGCGCGAGCCGTCGGTATTCCTCAAGACGCGCAAGAGCATCTCCGTCGATTTGGTTAAGGAAGGGCACGGCTGATGCCGTCCGATGGCAGCACGGTGCTGCGGGTCGAGCACCTGACCATGCGCTTCGGCGGCCTCGTCGCCGTCGACGATCTCTCCTTCAACGTCAAGCGTGGCGCCATCACTGCGCTGATCGGGCCGAACGGCGCCGGCAAGACCACGGTGTTCAACTGCATCACCGGCTTTTACAAGCCGACCGAGGGCCGGCTTGCGCTCCGCCAAGGCGATCCCGCGGTGTGGAATGCGCTCGAAGGCCTCACCGACAGCGGCGGGCGTGGCGTGGTGCGGCCCGACGGCGCGCTGTTTCTGCTCGAACGCATGCCCGATTATCTGGTGGCGCAGCAGGCCCATGTCGCCCGCACATTTCAGAACATCCGGTTGTTTGCCGGCATGACCGTGCTGGAGAACTTGCTGGTCGCCCAGCATAACCGTTTGATGCTCGCCTCCGGCTATACCTTGCTCGGCGTACTCGGATTCCCCTCTTATGCGGCCGCCGAGCGCGCGGCACTCGATAAAGCGCGCGCGTGGCTCGGCCGCTTCGGTCTTCTCGAGCGCGCTGACGATCCGGCCGGCGAATTGCCCTATGGCGCGCAACGGCGGCTCGAAATTGCCCGCGCCATGTGCACCGATCCGGTGCTGCTCTGCCTCGATGAGCCGGCCGCCGGCCTCAACCCGCGCGAGAGCGCCGAGCTCAACGAGTTGCTGCTGGTCATCCGCGATCAATATGCCATCTCGATCCTCTTGATCGAGCATGACATGACCGTGGTGATGGGAATTTCCGACCATGTCGTGGTGCTCGATTATGGCGTCAAAATCGCCGATGGCGCGCCGGAAGCGGTGCGCAACGATGCGAAAGTGATAGCGGCCTATCTCGGCGTTGCCGACGAGGAAGTGGCACAAGTCGAGGCGGCGGTCGGCTTATGACCTCTCCGCTGCTCTCTGTGCGCGGCGTGACGGCCTTCTACGGCCACGTGCGGGCGCTCCAGGGCGTCGACATGGACGTCAATGCCGGCGAGATCGTCGCGCTGATCGGCGCCAATGGCGCCGGCAAATCTACCCTGATGATGACCGTCTGCGGCAATCCGCGCGCCCGCGAAGGCCGCATCACGTTCGACGGCCGCGATATCACGCGGCTGCCGACCCATGAGATCGCGCGGCTCAAGCTGGCGCAGGCGCCGGAAGGGCGCCGCATCTTTCCGCGCATGACGGTGCTGGAAAACCTGCAAATGGGCGCCACCGTCGCCGCGCCGGCCGAATTCGACCACGATCTCGAACGCGTGGTGGCACTGTTCCCGCGTCTCGCCCAGCGGCTCACGCAGCGCGGCGGCACGCTGTCGGGCGGCGAGCAGCAGATGCTGGCGATCGCGCGCGCGCTGATGAGCCGGCCGCGGCTGCTGCTGCTCGACGAGCCGTCGCTCGGCCTCGCGCCCCTGATCGTCCGGCAGATCTTCGACGCCATCAAAAGGCTCAACGCCGAGGATGGTCTCGCTGTTTTTCTTGTCGAGCAGAACGCCTTCCACGCCCTCAAGCTCGCCCATCGCGGCTACGTTATGGTCAACGGGTTGATTACCCTCTCCGGCACCGGGCGCGAATTGCTGGACCGGGCCGAAGTCAAATCCGCGTACCTGGAAGGCGGCCGGCAAAAGGTCCAGCCATGATGCAGGGCTTGTTCTACGAGGAGGATTCCTTCGGCGTCTTTCTCCTGGTGACGGTCTTTCTCGGCGGCGGCGCGGCGCTGCTCGCCGGCCGCGCCGTGGCGTTCACCTGGCGGCCGTGGTGGCAGATCGTCATCTATATGCTGATCCTGGGCGGCGCGGTCCGCTTTTTTCATTTCGCCTTGTTTGGCGGCACGCTGCTGTCGGTCCATTACTACATCGTCGATAGCGCGATCTGCCTGGCGTTGGGCTTTATCGGTTTCCGGGCCGCGCGCGCCGCGCAAATGGTCGCTCAATATCGCTGGATCAACCAGCCGAACGGACCATTGCGCTGGCGCCGCAAGCCGCCTTGACGTAACATTGCGGCAAGGTCGAACCTGCCGGCACCAGAGGGGTAACTGAAGATGAAGACGATCACCACGCTCGGCCTCGCGCTGGGCTTTGCGTTTGCACTGGCGGGATCCGCCACGGCCCAGGTCAAGTTCGGCGTCGGCGGCCCGATCACGGGCGCCAACGCCGCCACCGGCGCGCAGATGAAGAATGGCGTCGACCAGGCGGTCATCGACATCAACGCCGCCGGCGGCATTCTCGGCAAGAAGATCACGGTCGACTACGGCGACGACGTCTCCGATCCCAAGCAAGGCGTCTCCGTCGCCAACAAGTTTTCCGGTGACGGCGTCAAATTTGTGATCGGCCACTACAATTCCGGCGTCACCATCCCGGCGTCCGAAGTTTACCAGGAAAACGGCATCCTCGAGATCACGCCCGCCTCGACCAACCCGACCGTCACCGAGCGCAATATGTGGAACATTTTCCGCACCTGCGGGCGCGACGACCAGCAGGGCAAGGTCGCCGGCACCTACATCCTCGCGCACTTCAAGGACAAGAAGGTCGCCTTCGTCAACGACAAGACCACCTACGGCAAGGGCCTCGCCGACGAAACGCTGAAGACGATCAAGGCGGGCGGCATGAAAGAGGTGCTGTACGAAGGCGTGAATACCGGCGAGAAGGACTATTCGGCGCTGATCTCCAAGATCAAGCAGTCCGGCGCAGATCTTGTGTATTTCGGCGGCCTCTACACCGAAGGCGGGCTGATCGTGCGGCAGATGCGCGACCAAGGCGTCAAGGCGCCGCTGATGGGCGGCGACGGCATCACCTCGGACGAGTTTGCTTCGGTCGGCGGTCCGGGCGTGGAAGGCACGCTGATGACCTACGGTCCCGATCCGCGCAACAAGCCGGAGGCCAAGGCGGTGGTGGCCGAATTCCGCGCCAAGAAATTCGAGCCCGAGGCCTACACGCTCTACAGCTACGCCGGCGTGCAGATCATCAAGCAGGCCGCGGAAGCGGCCAAGTCGCTCGACCCGAAGAAGGTCGCCGACACGATGCATTCCGGCCTGCACTTCAAGACCGTGCTCGGCGACATTGCCTATGACAAGAAGGGCGACATCACCAAACTCGACTACGTGATGTACATCTGGAAGAAAGACGCCAGCGGCAAGATCAACTACGTGGAATGCCCGGCGTCGGGCTGCACGATGTAAGGGGATTTCGATGAATAGGGTGTTTGCAGCGCTCGCGGCTGCCGCGACTTTGGCGCTCGCAGCGGGCAGCGCGCCGGCGCTCGCCAAGGAATGCTACGCGCCCGATGCGCTGGCGCAAGCCCGCGCATTCTCCCGCGCCGTCGTAACCGAAGGCGGCAAGACGATCTGGCTGGGCGGCCAGACCGGCTCGCCCGACAAGAACTTTGAAGGCCAAGCGCGCGAGATTTTCGCCGCCCTCGATAAGACCATCAAGGCGAACGGCGGCACGGGAATCGAGGACATGGTGACGATGACAGTGTTCATCGTCGATGTGCGCAACGGCGACAGCCTCACCGCGCTGCGCAAGGAGATTTTCAAGGACTGTTATCCGGCGAGCGCCTTGATCACGGTCACCGGCCTTGCCCGCCCGGGTCTGCTGCTCGATATCCAAGGCATGGCGGTGATCGGCGGGAAGTAGCGGCGGGCAGTGCGACCGCGTGCCGCATCTGTTTTGCAGGGAAGATGCCTCGTCAAACGTAGTGAGCCGCCAAAGAACCGCGCGGGCTCCCGTGATAGGCAGTGAACGAATTCAACTCGCATCGAACAAGACGGCATTGGTAATCCGTACGTAGACGCCGGCAACATTCGCGTGACCTATCGCCGTCTCGACCGGGCCGAGATGCGGGTGAGAATGGCGGCGAGCATGCCGGCGCTTTTCGCGGCAGTGCCGCATTCAATAATTATCACAGCACAGCTTCAAGCCCCTTGTTTCGTATCAGCCAAAGCAGCTTGAGTGTCGCCCCCCGCGGTCGCTTCGCCCCGCGCTCGAGCTGGCTGATATAGTTGGTAGTCACGTTCAGGCATCGCGCCAGTATCGACTGACTTACGCCCTCGCGTTTGCGCAACGCCTGGATATCCTTCGCCGACAAATCCTTGATCGCGGTCAGGCAGCGCACATCGAACTCCCGCATGGTCTTTTTGTCGACCAGGCCGAGCCGATGCATGCCGCGCACGCCTTCGTGCACGGCAGCGGCAATCTCGCTTCTGTATTTAGGCTTTTTCATCGTACTTCACCTCCGTCAATTCGCCCCCGGCAATCATCGTGTCGATGCCGCGCGCATCGAGCGCCAGCAGCAGCGCCCCGTAATCCTTCAAATCGCTCTCGTCAGCCTTGCTTAGATTCGCCTGATCGCTTTTCGCAAATCCGAACATGAATACGGCGCGCTCGCCGGCCCGATAAGCAATCACGGTGCGGAAACCGCCGCGCCTGCCCTCGCCCGGCCGCGCTATCCGTTGCTTGATAAGCCCGTGACTAAGATTTGCGTCGATCAGCCCGCGCTCGGCCCGGCTTATCGCCTCGGACAACGACCCGTCACTGATTGCTTCCTTGCGCTGAAAGCGACGGAAGCTTTTTTGTTGTAAAGATCCGCACGTCATCTCCAGCACCTGGTCATATAGCACAGAGACATATAGTCTTCAAGAGTTGCGGATCGCGGCTGTCGTAAGCACACGAGTTGTCCGGTTTTGTACCCCGCCAAGGGAGCGACGCGATGAATCGGACAGCGTGGCGGCGCCGCTGCACGACATCCACGCCGCGTAACGTCTCGAAGCTCTATCCGATCTTGCCCAGCACCGGGAACGTATCGCAGCAGCCAAAAGCTGGCCTCGCCGACCGTGCCAGTCAGGAAGGCGATGCCGGCGAGCACGAGCAGTCCGCCCATCGCTTTCTCGACCAGGCCCAGATGCGCGCGGAAGCGGGCGAGAAACGCGGCGAACGGCTCCGACGGCAAGGGCCGCGACGAGAAACGGCACGCCGAGCCCGAGCGAATAGACGGCGAGCATGCCGGCGCCCTCGGCCACGGTCTGCTCGGACGCCGCAACGGCAAGGATCGCGGCGAGGATCGGCCCGATGCATGGCGTCCAGCCGAACGCAAAGGCGAGCCCCATCAAATAGGCGCCCCACAGCCCGACCGGCTTGGCGACCTCAAGCCGCTTCTCGCGCATCAACAGCGCGATCGGCGGCAAAGCCCGAGGAAATGCAGCCCCATGATGATGATCCCGATACCGGCGACAATCGCGAGCTCGCCCGAATAGGCGCGCAGCACCGCGCCGATCACGCTGGCGCTGGCGCCGAGCGCCACGAACACGGTCGAGAAGCCGAGCACGAACAGGAACGCGGCGACGACGGTCTCGCGCCGCACCCGCGGCGGCGCTCCGCATCGGCGATCCGTTCCAGCGAAGTCCCGGTGAGATAGACGAGATAAGGCGGCACCAGCGGCAGCACGCAGGGCGAAAGAAAGCTCAGCATGCCCGCGACGAGCGCGGCGACGATGGTGACGTTCATGGCGCATGGCATGCACCGAGCCCCATGGCGATTGCAAGGCGTTTGCCGCTCGCGCCTCGCTCTCCCCGCGCGCGGGGAGAGGTTAGATGCGCCACGAAGTGGAATGCGGGGTCATACAATGCCGCATGCGCAATCTCATCACCGACGTCGCCGGGCTCAAGGTCGGCCACGCCGAGGACCTGCACCTTGGCTCCGGCGCGACCGTCGTCGTCTTCGACGAGCCGGCGGTCGCGCTCGATCGATGTGCGCGGCGGCGGGCCGGGCACGCGCGAAACCGCGCTTGCTCGATCCGGCGCAGACGGTCGAGGGCATCGACGCCATTGCGCTGTCCGGCGGCTCGGCCTTCGGCCTCGATGCCGCTTCCGGCGTCCAAGCGTGGCTCAAGGAGCAGAAGCGCGGCTTTGCCGTGCGCACCGCGCGTCGTGCCGATCGTTCCGGCGGCGATCCTGTTCGATCTGTTGAGCGGCGGCGACAAGAACTGGGGCCGGTTCCCGCCTTATCGCGATCTCGGCTACGCAGCGGCGGTCGCAGCCGCCACCGAACTTCGCGCTCGGCAGCGTCGGCGCCGGCACCGGCGCGACCACGGTCAATTGCAAAGGCGGCCTCGGCTCCGCCTCGGCGCAAGGCCGACGGCCATATCGTCGGCGCGCTTGCGGCGGTGAACGCCGCCGGCAGCGTCCTGGTCGATCGGCGGCCCGTGGTTCTGGGCGGCGCCGTTCGAGCGCGAGCGCCGAATTCGGCGGCCGCGGTTTTCCGACGACTGTGCCCGCCGCGGCGCTCGACGCCCGGACCAAAGGCAGCGCGCGCGAGAGCACGACGCTGGTCGTCGTCGCCACCGACGCCATCCTGACCAAAGCGCAGGCCAAGCGCCTCGCCGTTATGGCGCAATCCGGCCTGTCGCGCGCCATCTACCCGGTGCATACGCCGCTCGACGGCGACGTGCGTGTTCGCGGCCTCGACCGGCCGCCGCCCGCTGCCGATCCGCCATGAGCGGGCTGAGCAGCCTCGGGACGCTTGCCGCCAATGTCGTGGCCCGCGCGATCGCGCGCGGCGTCTTTACCGCGACGGCGCTGCCGTTCCCCGGCGCGTATGCCGAGTTGGCAGGATCAATTCGGCCGCTAACGGCGGCGCGTCGCGCCGAATTGTGTCGCAATCGCGACGTGCGCACGGGACACATGCGAAATCTTTCGCAAGCCGATGCGCCGCCGCCGTTGACTTCACCGCGCGATTGCGCCTTCACTTTGCGGCGGCTGGTGGGTGCTTTGGTGTGCGGAGGGTGTGATGCGGGTCGTTGTCATCGTCGTTGCCGCGTTGTTGACGTTGGGCCTTGCGGCGTTTGGGGTCGTCGCCGCGCAGAAGGCAGTCAAGCCGGGCGCACAAGCCACTCTTGTTGCCACATCGTTCGCCGGCGCCCGCAATCGGGCACGGCCGCGGCCGCGTTCGCCGGTGAGCGACGTGCCGCGCAGGCGCCGGTCATCAAAGTCTCAGCAAACAACGCGCCGTCGGCGCCTGCCGCTGCCGTCACCCGCCGGCCGCGGTCGGCGATACAGAGTTGCCGAGAATACCGTCTGCTGCGAACTCGCCGCACCGGCGCCGGCTAACGCGACCGCGGCCGCAGAACGCTCCCGCTGCGCCGCCACCAGCATCGCCGCCTGCGACAAGCCCGGCGGGATGGGCCTGTCGCGCATCGTCGAGATCGACACCACCGGCGGCCCCGCCTTCGGCTTCGAGCATTTCAAGCAATACGACTTCCTGCGCGAGAAGGAAGTGGTGCTGACCTTCGACGACGGCCCGTGGCCGGAGAACACGCCCGCCGTGCTCAAGGCGCTCACCGATCAATTGCGTCAAGGCCACCTTCTTCGAGATCGGCGAGCACGCCACCTGGCATCCCGAGATCACCAAGGAGGTCGTCGCCGCCGGCATGACCGTCGGCAGCCACACCTGGTCGCACAAGGATTTGGCGAGGAACCCCTACGCCAAGGACATCGAGCAGGCGAAGCAGGAGATCGAAATGGGCGTAAGCGCCGTGCATATGGCGGCCGGCGGCCCGATCGCGCCATTCTTCCGCTTCCCCGACCTGCAACATACCGCCGGAGCTGTTGACCTATCTCGGCGAGCGCAACATCGCGACCTTCTCGACCGACATCGACTCGTTCGATTTCAAGATGCACAAGCCGGAGGAGGTCATCAAATCGGTGATGACCAAGCTGCCAAAGAACGGCAAAGGCATCGTGCTGATGCATGACTTCCAGCACGCGCACCGCGGAAGCGATGCCGGAACTGCTGCGTCAGCTCAAGGCCGGCGGCTACAAGGTCGTCCACATGGTGCCGCGGCAGCCGGTGACGACGCTCGCAAAATACGACGAAATGGTGCGCGCAGCAGGACAAGTATGCGGTCACCAACAATACGCGCCCCGAACAGAGCGTCAGTGCGCACCATCGAAGGCAATTGAAGCGTCATCCGGAAGCCGATACCGGTTTTCCGAAAAGATCATCTGACGCGACGGCGCTCCGACGACGCAGAAGCGTCACCGCATGAACCGCTCCGCGCCGTAGGGCTTCGGATCGCAGAACGGCGTCGCGCCGGTCATCATCTCGGCGATGAGCCGGCCGGTTGCCGGGCCGAGCGTCAAGCCCCAATGGCGCGTGGCCGTAGGCGAGCCATAGGCCGCGCTGGCCCGGCGCGCGCGAAATCACCGGCCGGGAATCCGGCAAAGCAGGGCCGCGCGCCCATCCACGGCTGCGCTTCGACCGGCCTCGCCGAGCGGAAATAATTGCGCGCGCGGCCGGCAGCAGGCGATCGAATTGCACCGGCGTCGGCGCCGCGTCGCGCGCGGCGAATTCGGCGCCGGTGGTGAGGCGGATGCCCTGCTCCATCGGCGCGAGGCAGTAGCCGTTCTCGGCATCGAGCACCGGCCGGCTCAGCGTCGGCGTTGCCTTGCGGGCGATATGCCGGTGATAGCCGCGCTTGACGGCGAGCGGCAGCTTGATGCCGAGCGGGCCGAGCACGTCCGGCGTCCACGGCCCGAGCGCGATCACGACATCGCCGGCATCGAGCGGTCCGGCAGCGGTTTCGACGCGCCAATAGGGATCGGCACGATGCAGCGTGCGCGCATCGCCGGCTGAACTGAGAGCCCGCCGAGCGCGGCAAAGCGCGCGGCATAAGCGCGGGTCAGCGCCAGCGGATTGCTGACGCTCACCGCGCCGGTCCAATGCACCGCGTGGCGAAACACCGGCGCGAGCGACGGCTCGAGCGCCAACGCCGCATCGCGTTCGAGCGGCACATTGGCGATGCCGAAGCGTGCCGCAAGATCGAGCTCGGGCGCGAGCGCCGCGAACGCGCGGTCGCTGCGATAAATCTTGAGCCAGCCCAGGCGGCGCAAATAACGCTCGGCGCCGGCTTCGGCGACCAGCGCCTCGTGCTCGCCCACCGCACGGGCAAACAGCGGCCGCATCGCCTGCGCGGTTTCGACCAGCCGCGCCGGCTGCGACGCGGCGCGGAATGCCGCGAGCCACGGCGCGACCTGCGGCAGAAACGACAAGATGATAATTGGCCTGCGGCGACGCGCTTGAGCGCGATGCGCGCGAGCTCCGACCAATTCGACGGAAACGCCGCCGGAAAGATCGTATTGCCTTCGATGATGCCGGTATTGCCGTAGGACGTCCCCTCGCCCGGCCCGCCGCGATCGACCAGCGCGACCGACAGGCCGCGCTTGGCCAGATGCAGCGCGATCGAGGTGCCGACGATGCCGGCCCCGAGCACGATGATATCGGTACGCGCCACGAGCAACCTCCGTTGCGCTACCGGCTATCTGATTTTCTCAACCGCGATCAAGCCCCAATACGCCTCGGCGTGCGCGATACCTCGGCTAGACCGTCGCGATGCTCTGCGTGGTCGCGGGATTGAGGCAGTTGGGACTGCATCTGGATCAATTGCTCGATGAGATTGCTGTTCGCCGGACTGATTTTGCCGCTCGATGAGGTTGGGCCGCCCGACGCATCGGATGTGCCTGGTGTCGTCATCGTCACGGTCGAGCCGTCGGCGTAGGTGATCGTCGTCGTCGAGGAGCCGTTCGCACCGGCGGTGGTCTGGCTGGTGGCGCCACTGGCGGCCGCGGTCACCGCGTTTTGACCGTCGGCAGCGCCGGCTGAACCGCCCATGTGGTGGTGATGATGATGGCCTTGCTCATCCTGGGTCTGTTGCGTCTGCTGCCCGGATGCGGGATCGGTCCCGTCCGCCGCATCGTCACCATCGAGCTGCGACAACACGGATTGCGACGGCGAGGCGTTTGGGGACGTCTGCAAATCGAGCAGCGCTTGCAGCGTCTGCGGACCGAATTGAGGAATCGTGCTGCCCGACGTGGACGGTCGCCCCGGCCGCTGCCGACGTCGCACCGGCTCGCCGCTGACCCGCCGCCCGCGGTTTGCTGGCCGAGCGCTTGCAAGCAGTTCGGCCAGCGGATCGGACTGCGCTCGCGAGCTGCTCGGCTGCGCTGAACCCTGCTGCAGCAGCGACTGCAGAGTGGCATAGGGATTATTGCTGTTCGATCCGTTGACTGACAAAGACATAGAAGGCTCCTCGGAACACTCTTCGAACCACCGGCGGCGCGGCGATGCAGTTCGCCCGGACACGCCGATGCAAGACCGGGGCCGCTCGGCAAAGCCACGGAAAATAAGGATTTCCTTCAGTGATCCGCGGGCCGCAACCGGCAGCAAATCTGCCGTAACCTTGCCGCGTGCCGGCAAATTTTGCCGGCCTCACGGCGCCGCGCGTTGCCCGCTCCGCGGCGGCGTGTTAGGGCGAACAGCGACTGTTGGAGCGCGACGTGCATCGCCCGCTCATCATCGCCCCGTCGATCCTCGCCGCCGATTTCGCCAAGCTCGGCGAAGAAGTGCGCGCGGTCGATGCCGCCGGCGCCGACTGGATCCATGTCGACGTCATGGACGGCCATTTCGTGCCCAATATTTCGATCGGCCCGGACGTGGTGAAGGCGATCCGGCCGCACACCAAGAAAGTGCTCGACGTGCATCTGATGATCGCGCCGTGCGATCCCTATCTCGAAGCCTTCGCCAAGGCCGGCGCCGACATCATCACGGTGCACGTCGAAGCCGGGCCGCATATCCACCGCTCGCTGCAGGCGATCCGCGCGCTCGGCAAGAAGGCCGGCGTGACGATGAATCCCGGCACGTCGGAAAGCGCGGTCGAGCACGTCATCGACATTGTCGATCTCATCCTCGTCATGTCGGTCAATCCCGGCTTCGGCGGCCAGAAATTCATCCCCGACGCTGTCGAGAAGGTGCGCAAGCTGCGCGCCATGGCGGCCGGCCGGCCGATCGACATCGAGATCGACGGCGGCATCACGCCCGAGGTTGCGCCCGAGGCCGCGCGCGCCGGCGCCAACGCGTTCGTCGCCGGCTCGGCCGTGTTCAAGGACCGCACGCCGGAATCCTATCGCGCGAATATCGCGGCCATCCGCCATGCGGCGGCGCTGGCGCGCGGGGAGGCTGCCTAATGGGAATCCTGATCGACGGCCAATGGCGCGACGAAGAACTTACTCAGGAGACCGGCAAGACCGGCGAATTCCGCGCGTCGACAGCCGCTTCCGCGATCGCATCACCGCCGACGGTTCATCCGGCTTCAAAGCCGAACCCGGGCGTTATCACCTCTATGTCGCGCATGGCTGCCCGTGGGCGCACCGCACGCTGATCTATCGCGCGCTCAAGAAGCTCAACGAGCGCGATCACGGTCGCCTACGCCATTCCGGGGCTTAAAGCAGCACGGCTGGACGTTCGAAGACAATCCGGCATTCCCGGACTGCACGCCCGACCGCGTCAACGGCTTTCAGCTATCTGCACCAGGCCTACACGGCCAGCGACCCGCGCTATACCGGCAAGGTCACGGTGCCGACGCTGTGGGACAAAAAAACCGGCGCATCGTGAACAACGAATTGTCCGAAATCATCCGCATGCTCAACAGCGAGTTCGGCGACGATCGGCGCCGATCCGACGGACTATTACCCGGAACACTTGCGCAACGAGATCGATCGCATCAACGATCTCGTCTATAACAACGTCAACAATGGCGTCTATCGCTGCGGCTTCGCGCGATCGCAGGCGCCTACGAAGCCGCCTACGACGCGCTGTTCGCCACGCTCGACGAATTGGAAGCCCGGCTCGGCCGGCAGCGCTATCTGGTCGGGCGCCAGATCACCGAAGCCGACTGGCGGCTGTTCCCGACGCTGGTGCGCTTCGACGTCGCCTATTTTTCGCTGTTCAAATGCAACCGCAACCGGATCGCCGACTATCCCAATCTTCAAAACTATATGCGCGAGCTTTATCAGGCGCCGGGCATCGCCGAGACCGTGAAGGCGCGCTATTACGTGATCAATTATTATTCGATCAGCGCGTCGTCAATCCGGCCGGCATCATTCCAAGGGAACGCCGGTCGATTTCCGGCAGCCGCACGACCGCGCGCGCTTCGCCGCCTGAGCCGTGCGCGAAGGCCTCTCACTTCCGGCCGCGGCGGGCGGCACGGTCTTGATATTGAATATTGATGGACGCCACCTGATCGCCGAAATGACGATCTACCCAACCGAGGAATGACGAGAGGAGCCGCGCTTCATCGCCCCGCTCGGGCGATTTGATTTCGGCCTTCACCGCGTCCGCCACTCCGGGCTCGAAATCGATTGATCCCTTGTAGCGGACATGCTTCCACCTCGCGGCGTTGCGCTTCCTCGCGCCAGCCCGGAAAAATGTCCCGCGCCCGCTTTTGCGGATCTCAGCCTGTTTCTTGACCATTGCACCGAACAGGCGCGTGCCGTCGCGCGGCACGATCTGGAGCAATTTCATGGCTGTCCCCCCGTGATTCGCTGCCGCGCGCCAGCATCGCACGGCGCGGCGCAATTGTTGAGTATCGCGCGACCTGCTACAGCGCAGGCTAGCCGGCGAGGCCGCGATGATAGCCCGTTACGCTCTTGAAGTGATGTAGCCTACAGACTACATTATTCCATGACCACCATCACCGTCCTCCAAACCGACAAGTTTCGGGATTGGATGCGTCGCCTGCGTGATGAACGGGCAAAAGCCCGTATTGCTGCGCGCCTGCGGCGCAGAGAAGACGGAAATCCGGGGGACACGCGGTCCCTGGGCGACGGGCTTATGGAAATGCGGATCGACTCCGGCCCCGGCTATCGTATCTACTTTGCGCGTCGCGGTTTCGCGATCGGAGTGCTGCTCTGCGGCGGCGATAAAGGTGCTCTGCAACACGACATCGGGAAAGCACGGGAGCTGATGAAGGAGCTGGAGAGATGAGAACCACGCCATTTGATGCAGCCGACTATCTTGGCACGCGGGCAGCGCAGGTGGAGTACATCACGGCGGCGTATGAAACAGGTGATCCAGAATTCATCCGCGATGCCTACAATATCGTTGCCCGTGCCCGCGGCATGGCCCGCATTGCCCAGGAAACCGGGCTGAGCCGGGAAAGCCTCTACAAGGCTCTCGGTGAAAAAGGGAATCCGGAGTTCGTTACGGTGATGAAGATTAACCACGCATTGGGCATCACGCTTTCGGCCCGCCTCGATAGGCCGCATCGCCGGCAGCCGGCGCGCAAGCCTGCCAAACGCCGCCGCTAGCCGGTACGCACGCATGATCCCCCGCTACACCCGACCCGAAATGGCGGCGATCTGGACGCCGGAGACGCGCTTTCGCATCTGGTTCGAGATCGAGGCGCATGCCGCCGACGCCATGGCCGAGCTCGGCATGATCCCGCAAGACGGCGGCGAAGAAGATCTGGGCGAAGGGCAACGCCGCCACAGTTCGACACCGCGCGCATCGATGAGATCGAGCGCGAGGTCAAGCACGACGTCGTCGCCTTCCTCACCCATCTCGCCGAGATCGTCGGACCGGAGGCGCGCTTCGTGCATCAGGGCATGACCTCGTCCGACGTGCTCGACACCTGCCTCAACGTTCAGCTCGTGCGCGCCGCCGACCTTCTCATCGCCGACGTCGATACGCTCAACGCCGCGCTCGAACGCCGCGCCCGCGAATACAAATTCACGCCGACGATCGGCCGCTCGCACGGCATCCACGCCGAGCCGACCACGTTCGGGCTCAAGCTCGCCGTCGCCTACGCCGAATTCTCCCGCGCCAAGGCAGCGCCTCAGATGCGGCGCGCGCCGAGGTCGCGACCTGCGCGATCTCCGGCGCGGTCGGCACTTTCGCGCAGGTCGATCCGCGCGTCGAAGCCCATGTGGCGCACAAGATGGGCCTCGCCGTCGAGCCGATCTCGACCCAGATCATTCCGCGCGACCGCCATGCCATGTATTTCGCCACGCTCGGCGTCGTCGCCTCCTCGATCGAGCGGCTGGCCACCGAAATCCGCCATCTGCAGCGCACCGAAGTTCTGGAAGCCGAGGAGTTTTTCTCCGAGGGCCAAAAGGGCTCCTCGGCCATGCCGCACAAGCGCAATCCGGTGCTGTCGGAGAACCTGGTCGGGCTGGCGCGCATGGTGCGCGCCTATGTCATGCCGGCGCTGGAGAACGTCGCGCTCTGGCACGAGCGCGACATCTCGCATTCCTCGGTCGAGCGCATGATCGGGCCGGACGCGACGGTGACGCTCGATTTTGCGCTGGCCCGGCTTGCCGGCTTGATCGACAAGCTGATCGTCTATCCCGAAAACATGCGCAAGAACCTCGACCAGCCTCGGCGGCCTGGTCCATTCGCAGCGCGTGCTGCTGGCGCTGACGCAAAAAGGCGTCGCGCGCGAGGACGCCTATCGGCTGGTCCAGCGCAACGCCATGAAGGTGTGGCGCGGCGAAGGCGATTTCCTCACTCTGCTCAAGGCCGACAAGGACGTGCGCAAGCATCTGAGCGACGACGAGCTCGCCGCCAATTTCGACCTCGACTTTCATTTCACCCACGTCGACACCATTTTCCGCCGCGTCTTCGGCCGCGCGTGAAGCTGGTCATTCCGGGGCTGAGCGAAGCGACGAGCCCGGAACCCATACTCGCCGAGGGACGGCTCGTGCGTCGCGCGCCTCGGAATGACGCCGCCCTGTACCTCTTCTCCGCGGGCTGTCCACCGCGGTTCCACAGCTTTTCCGTCGCTTTGTTTGCCCGACTCAGTCCGCTTGCCGTAACGTTCGTCAGCTTCTCAGGGGAGAGAATCATGAGCCGTCTGGTGCGTAAGCCGCAATTGCCGGACCTCGACCTGCAGATCGCGGTCTCGAGGGGCGTGCTTCACTCCGGTCTCGCCGGCATGCAGATGGCGGGCGCCGTGCCGGGCGACAATTATCTCGAGCGGATGGTGAAATACATTCCGGCGCGAGATCATCGGCTTCTCGATGCTGATCAATGCCATCCTTGACCAGGCGATGAAGCCGGCGGCAAGACCGCGGCCATGGCCGGCTTTCCGGTCACCAGCATCGCTACCGGCGCTTTGGTCCTGGCCTGTGATTTTGACGCCGCTGTTCTGCTGGTATGTGCGCGAGGATGGCGACGCCTGGATCCTCAACGCCATCGTCTCCACGGTCGCCTTCCCGTTCTGGGCCTATCTGATGGGCGCCGTGGCCTTCGCCGATCATCATGACGGCAATCTCGCCGTGATCCTGGTTCTAACCTTCACCGTCGGTCAGCGGTTTGATTTCGCCCATGGCACGCAGGCCGAAGCGGCAGCGCGAACGCCAAGACGTCTCGAACGACGGGCCGCGCCTGGTCGAAGTCGCTCACGGGTTGAAGCCGGGCCTTCGCAACTGACGGATTGCAGCTTCTGCGCGAGATTGCCGGCGTCCGATTGCATGTGTCATGTGTCGCGCCATGGCGCCGCATGAAACCATTCTGGTCTTCGATTCCGGCCTCGGCGGCCTCACCGTCTATCGGGAGATCGCGGCGGTGCGGCCCGCATGCCGATTTCATCTATGTCGCCGACGATGCGGCTTTCCCCTATGGCGCGATCGCGGAACCGGCGCTGGTCACGCGCGTCGTCGGCCTGATTGGCGAACTGATCGCGGCGCACCGGCCCGATCTCGTGGTGATCGCCTGCAACACCGCCTCGACCATCGTGCTGCCGGACCTGCGCAAGACATTCGCGCTGCCGTTCGTCGGCACCGTGCCGGCGATCAAGCCGGCCTGCGCCGCCTCGGTCACCCGGCGCGTGTCCGTGCTCGGCACCGAAGCGACGGTGGCGCGCGAATATACCCGCGCGCTGATCCGCGACTATGCCCAGGACTGCCAAGTGACGCTGGTCGGCTCGAAGCAGCTCGCCGCCTACGCCGAGGCCGAGCTCGCCGGCGCGCCGGTCGAGCGACGCCGCAAATCCGCGCGGAAATCGCGCCCTGCTTCCGCGATGACGGCAAGCGCACCGACACCATCGTGCTGGCCTGCACGCATTATCCGCTGCTGCTCGACCGGCTGCCAGCGGCTCGCGCCTTGGCCGGTCAACTTTCTCGATCCGGCGCCCGCGATCGCGCGGCGCGTCGTCGATCTGCTCGGCCCGGGCGCCGGCATCGGCCGGCGCCCGGACTGCTCGCGCCATCTTCACCTCCGGCCGCGCGCCCAGCGGCAGTGCTGGCGCGGTTCGGCATTCGCCGCAGTCGCCGCGTCGACGGCTGCCTGCCGATCGCGCGTCACTGCCTGCACCCAATTTTCGGCCGTGCGCGCCTTGCCGCTCGCGTTGCCCGCGGCGCTACGCTTTGTCGCTGGGCATTGGGGAACGCCGGACTGGGGGATACGCACATGACCATCGCCATCGAGACCAAGGACCGCCTTGGTATCTGAACCGCTGGAACCAGCTCATCCTCGGCATCATCGCCATGATGGCGATCTCCAGCCCGCAATATGTCTGGACGCTGTTCACCGGCCCGCTCAACCAACAAGCTCGGCACGACGCTCGCCGAACTGCAATGGACCTTTTCGCTGCTGATCATCCTGCAGACCTGGTTCTCGCCGTTCCAGGCCTATCTGGTCGACCGCTTCGGCCCGCGCCTGCTGATCTCGATCGGCGCGCTGTTGTCCGGCGGCAGCTGGGTGCTGTCGTCCTACGTCGACAACATCTGGGCGCTCTACTTCACCTACGGCGTGCTTGGCGGCTTCGGCACCGGCATCATCTATGTCGGCATCATCGGCCTGATGGTGCGCTGGTTTCCCGATCGGCGCGGGCTCGCCACCGGCCTTGCCGCTGCGGGCTACGGCTTCGGCGCCTTCTTCACCAGCTTCCCGATCGACAGCATGATCAAAAGCTCCGGCTATGCGCACACGCTTGTGGTCTGGGGCATCATCCAGGCCGTGATCGGCATCGTCGCGGCGCAATGGCTGCGCATGCCGCCGGAGAACTATCAGGTGCCGGGCGCGGCGCCTGCACGCCGCGATCGCTGCACAGCAGGCCCGCCGCAGCTACACGCCGCGCGAGATGCTGCAAGAGTCCGGTCTTCTGGCTGCTGTTCGTGATGATGAGCATGATGTCGACCTGCGGGCCTCATGGTCGTGTCCAATGTCGGGCCCTTCGCCAAGGAATTCGGCGTCGCCGATATGCTGGTGCTCGGCATGGCGGCGCTGCCGCTGTCGCTGACTCTGTCGCGCTTCACCAACGGGCTGACCCGGCCGTTCTTCGGCTGGGTTTCCGACCATATCGGCCGCGAGAGCACCATGGCGCTGGCGTTTTCGCTGGAAGCGCGTCGCCATCCTGGTCCTGTTCGCCTACATCGACCAGCCGGCGCTGTTCGTGGTGCTGACCGGGCTCGTGTTCTTCGGCTGGGGCGAGATCTTTTCGCTGTTTCCCTCGACGCTGACCGACACGTTCGGGCCGAAATACGCGGCGACCAATTATGGCTTCCTCTACATCGCCCAGGGCGTCGGCTCGATCCTTGGCGGCCCCGCGGCGGCGTTCCTCAAGCAGGCGACCGGCAGCTGGACCGCCGTGTTCATCGTCGTCGCGGTGCTCGACGCGGTGACCGCGCTGCTCGCGATCACCGTGCTGCGCGGCATGCGGCGCAGGCACTTCGCCAGGGATTGAGCGTCGCCTCGGCCGCACGCCCCCGCGCGATCCGGCGGTTTGACACTTCGCGGCTTTCCCCCTAGAAACCGCGCCACTTCGCGGGCCCAAGCGGCCCGCGCGGTGTTTCGCGACCCGTGGTTTGGGCCGGCGCTTCGGCTTCGAAACCTGTCGGTTCGGTCGCCTCCCTACCCCTCCCGCGCGTGGGAGGGGTAGGAAGGGGGCTGGACAGAGGAGGGCGCGATCCTCAGCCGGCATCTAATCAGCGAGGACGCGAATGACCAAGCGCCATGAGGCGAAGTACAAGATCGACCGCCGGATGGGCCAGAACATCTGGGGCCGGCCGAAAAGCCCGATCAACAAACGCGAATATGGCCCCGGCCAGCACGGCCAGCGCCGCAAGGGCAAGCTGTCCGATTACGGCGTGCAGCTACGCGCCAAGCAGAAGCTCAAGGGCTATTACGCCAACATGTCGGAGCGGCACTTCCGCGGCATCTATGACGAGGCGCGGCGGCTCAAGGGCGACACCGGCGCCCACATGATCGGGCTCCTCGAACGCCGGCTCGATACCGTGATCTATCGCGCCAAATTCGTCCCGACCGTGTTCGCCGCGCGCCAGTTCATCAGCCACGGCCACATCAAGGTGAACGGCAAGCGCGTCACGGTTTCGAGCTACCGGGTCAAGGTCGGCGATGAGGTCGAGGTCAAGGAGAAGTCGAAGCAGCTCGCGCTGGTGCTGGAAGCCACCGGGCTCGGCGAGCGCGACGTGCCGGACTATATCGATGTCGACCACACCAAGATGACGGCGAAACTCGCCCGCGTGCCGACGCTGGGCGATGTGCCCTACCCGGTGCAGATGGAACCGCACCTGGTGGTCGAATTTTACTCGCGCTGATCCAGCCGAGGCCGCTTCAACGCACCGAGAGTACCGTCCCGGTCACCCGTAGGGAATGCATCAGGCGGGAGTCTGGGCCTTCACCGCCAAGCCCTTGTCCTTGAGCAGCGACTGCAACTCGCCGGCCTGGAACATCTCGCGAATGATGTCGCAGCCGCCGACAAACTCGCCCTTGACGTAAAGCTGCGGGATGGTCGGCCAGTTGGAATAGGATTTGATGCCCTGCCGCAGATCGTCGTTCTCGAGCACGTTGAGCCCCTTATAGGGGACGCCCAGATGGTCGAGGATCTGCACGACCTGACCGGAGAAGCCGCACATCGGGAATTGCGGCGTGCCCTTCATGAACAGCACGACGTCGTTCGCCTTGAGCTCATTGGCGATGAATTGCTCGATAGACATTCGCGGTCATCCTTGTTGGCGCCGCGGGCGGTTCCCCCGCGTCGGCTGAGTCTCGCTCCACACTGTATATAGGTTATCCTGAATCGGGCTCAAAGCCCATGCGTCCTTTCGCAGTACCGGACGAACAGTGCCGGCGCCTATGGCTACGGCGTGCCGGTTTGCAGCGCCAGCGCGTGCAGCTTGCCGCCCATTTCAGCCCTTAGCGCATCGTAGACGATCTGGTGCTGCTGGACACGGGATTTGCCGCGGAAGGATTCGGCAATCACCGTCGCGGCGTAATGATCGCCGTCGCCGGCAAGGTCGCGGATCGTCACCTCGGCGTCCGGGATGTGAACCCGGATCAGCCGTTCAATATCGCTCGCAGCCATTGCCATGGCGGACCTCCAATGATGTTCCTACTCGTACCGCCCAAGCGCTGGCCTGAATTACCAGACTCCGGCCGAACGGCAAAGGTAAGGCCATGGCCCAGGTAAGGCGCTGGCCCAGATAAGGCATTGTGGCCCAAGCAAGCCGGTAAGTCTCAGTCAGGCGGACCCGCCATGTAGACCGGCAGCCACGCTTCGTGACGCCGGCGCAGATCCGCGACCGGCATCGGACGCTCGCCGGCAAGCGCGAGCGCCGGGCCGCCGGTCGCGCCAAGGCGACACACGGCAATCCCGCCCGATTGCGCAGCGCGCAGGACTTCGGCAGCGCGGTCCGCGGGGACCGTGATGACGTAGCGGCCTTGATCCTCGCCGAACCAAAAGCCGTGGGCGGGACGCTCGGACGGCGCCTCCAGCACAGCACCGATACCCGATGCCATCGCCATTTCAGCGAGCGCGACCAGGAGCCCGCCGTCGGAAACGTCATGCACCGCGGTCACATAGCCCATAGCGATGAGACGGGCGACGAGCTTGTGGTGGCGCATCTCGGCTTCGAGATCGACGGGCGGCGGAGCGCCTTCCTCACGGCCGCAGAGGTCGCGCAAGTAAAGCGACTGCCCGAGCCAGCCGCGCGTTTCGCCGACAAGCAGGATCGCGTCGCCTGCGGACTTGAAGGCGAGCGTCATCGACTTGGTGAAATCGCCGATGAGGCCGACGCCGCCGATCGTGGGCGTCGGCAAGATCGCGCGCCCGTTGGTCTCGTTATAGAGCGAGACATTTCCTGAAACGACCGGAAATGACAGGGCCTTGCAGGCCTCGCCAATGCCGCGGATGCAGCCGACCAGTTGGCCCATGATCTCGGGCCGCTCCGGGTTGCCGAAATTGAGATTGTCGGTGACCGCCAGCGGCACCGCGCCGACCGCGGTGAGATTGCGGTAGGCTTCCGCCACCGCCTGCTTGCCGCCTTCGTACGGGTCGGCTTCGCAATAACGCGGCGTGGCATCGGCCGTCAGCGCCAACGCCTTCGGCCCGTCATTGATGCGCACCACGGCGGCGTCGCCGCCCGGGCGCTGCACCGTGTTGCCGAGAATGACGTGATCGTATTGCTCGAATACCCAGCGCTTCGAGCACAAATCCGCCGAGCCGATCAGGCTTTCCAGCGCCTCGGCAACGCCCATCGGCGGCTGGACCGCATCCGCGTCGATGACGGGTTGCTTCGGGCTCTCAACGAAACGCCGATCATAGAGCGGCGCTTCGTCGCCGAGTTCCTTGATCGGCAAATCGGCCTTGACCGCACCGCCATGGCGGACGATGAAGCGCTTCGTTGGCGTGGTCTCGCCGACAACGGCGAAGTCGAGACCCCATTTGCGGAAGATCGCCTCGGCTTCCTCTTCCTTCTCCGGCTTGAGCACCATGAGCATGCGCTCCTGGCTCTCCGACAGCATCATCTCATACGCACTCATGCCGGTCTCGCGGCACGGCACTTTGTCGAGATCGATGGTGACACCGAGATCACCCTTGGCGCCCATCTCGACGGCCGAACAGGTGAGACCCGCCGCGCCCATGTCCTGGATCGCGATGACACAGCCTTTGGTCATGATCTCGAGGCAAGCTTCGAGCAGGAGCTTTTCCGAGAACGGGTCGCCGACCTGCACGGTCGGACGCTTTTCTTCGGCATCGGCGCTGAACTCCGCCGAGGCCATGGAGGCGCCGTGGATGCCGTCGCGGCCGGTTTTCGAGCCGAGATAGACGATCGGCATGCCGACACCGGACGCCGCCGAATAGAAAATCTTGTCGGTGTCGGCGAGGCCCACCGCCATGGCGTTGACCAGGCAATTGCCGTCGTAGCGCCGATCGAAGCGCAATTCGCCGCCAACGGTCGGCACGCCGAACGAATTACCGTAGCCGCCAATGCCCGCGACCACGCCGGCAACGAGATGACGCGTCTTGGCATTCTTTGGATCGCCGAAAGAGAGCGCGTTCAGGCAGGCGATCGGCCGCGCGCCCATGGTGAACACGTCGCGCAAAATACCGCCGACGCCCGTTGTCGCGCCTTGGTAGGGCTCGATGTAGCTCGGGTGGTTGTGGCTCTCCATCTTGAACACGACGGCAAGCCCGTCGCCGATATCGATGACGCCGGCGTTCTCGCCCGGGCCCTGGATGACCCAAGGCGCCTTGGTCGGCAGCGTGCGCAGATGGATTTTTGACGATTTGTATGAGCAGTGCTCGTTCCACATTGCCGAGAAGATGCCGAGCTCGGTGAATGTCGGCTCGCGGCCGATCAGCTTGACGATGCGCTCGTATTCGTCCGGCTTGAGGCCGTGCGCGGCGATCAGCTCGGGCGTGATGTCAGGCTCGTTGGAAATCATATCTTTCTGCTACCGGTCCTCTCGAAGGGAGGTAGCGCAAGAAAGTGAGTGTAAGCCGCAGGTCATCACGCCGCCCGCTTGAAATTATCCACCAATCCCGCGAACAGCCCGCGCCCATCGGTGCATCCCATCGTATCCTCAACGTGGTTCTCGGGATGCGGCATCAGGCCGAGCACGTTGCCGCGCGCGCTGATGATGCCGGCGATGGCGTTCATGGCGCCGTTGTGGTTCCAGTTCGGGTCGATCATGCCGTCGGGCGATGAATAGCGAAACAGCACCCTGCCCTCGCCTTCAAGCCGCGCGATTGTCTCGCCGTCGGCGATGTAGTTGCCCTCGCCGTGCGCCACCGGCACTCGGATGACCTGGCCGGCATTGTAGCCGCGGGTGAACGCCGTGTCGGAGCGTTCAACGCGTAGATAAACGTCGCGGCAGACGAAGCGAAGCTGCGCATTGCGCATGAGCACGCCGGGCAACAGCCCCGCCTCGCAAACAATCTGGAAGCCGTTGCACACCGCGAGGACGAGACCGCCCTTCGCAGCAAAATCGCGCACCGCATCCATGATCGGCGCGCGTGCCGCGATAGCGCCGCAGCGCAGATAGTCGCCGTAGGAGAAGCCGCCTGGAATGACGACGAGATCGGTCCCCGCCGGCAGTTCCCGATCGGCATGCCAGACCATCGCCGGCTCGCGCCCCGCAATAAGCTTGAGCGCGCGCGCCATGTCGCGCTCGCGATTGATGCCGGGGAAGAGGAGAACAGCCGATTTCATGCGCTTGCCTTAGCTGCCGTCCGAACCGAGTTGGGCGCGAGCCCAGCGCAGCACGGCATTGGTGTTGAGGAATTGCAGTGTAGCGCGCTCACCACGCGCCACATCGGGATCGGCGATGACGGTCGCAACCACCACGTCGCACTTGTCATTGAAGGCGATGGCGGCAACAGAACGCGGCGGCTGGTAAGGGCCGGTGACCATGAAGGCGCGGCTTCTTCCCTTCATCCAGCCGACCGTCACGGCCTCACCGGCACCGAGGGCGGAGAATTGCGGGCCCATTAGCGCCACGTCGCCAACGCGGTCGAGTTCGGCGTCGTCGTACACGCCGCGGGCGCAATTACAGAAGCCGATTTTCGGCCGCAGATAAAGGTTCACCGTCACGCCGCAGGCGTCTGCGGCGCAGCGGAAGGCTCGGCCGGTGCCCCATTGATCAATCGGGAACGGCCATTGCACTTCGATCCAGCGCGGGTGAGGTGCCCCCGCCGGTGCGCGCTCGGTAGCCGCATCGCCGCCGACGCCGCCCGCCAGCGCGACCATCAGAGGCAGCACTTTGAGGGCAACGGCCATCATCCCGTGACCTCGATCCGATAATTCTCGATCACGGTGTTTGCGAGCAGCTTTTCCGCGGCGTTCTTGAGCGTAGCCTCGGCGCCGGGGCGGTCCGCGCCTTCGATTTCGATATCGAACACCTTGCCCTGGCGGACGCTCGCGACCCCGCTCACGCCGAGCGATTTCAGGGCGCCCTCGATGGCCTTGCCCTGCGGGTCGAGAATACCCGACTTCAATGTGACTGTGACGCGGGCTTTCATGGCGGCGCTTTTTGGCGACTACTCGAGCTTCGCCTCTTGAATATGGATGAATCGCGCCAATCGCAACATAGAGCCCGGCTCAAGCGACGCCACAACGGGGATGACCAACCCGTTTTGCCCATGATCCCGGGCCGCGTTCTGCGCAATCCAGGCTCCAACGCTAGTGCACCGGCGCCGTTGCCTGCTCGAGCAGCCGTCCGTAGCCGGACACCCTCCCACTTTCGCCGACCAGCCGCATCGCTGCCCACAACGCCGCCGTGGCCGACGAGACGACCGGAATGCCGTGCCGCGCTTCGAGGGGCTCGGCCACGCCCAGCGTACGCAAGCCGCCGCACGAGATCAGAATGCCCTCGGCGTCACCCGCGCCGGCGACGGCGCTGTCGCTCAGGGCGATAATGTCAGCTTCACTCTTCTTACCCGGTCCACCGAACTCGAGCAGGTCGAAGCATTTGAGCGCAAGCACGTCGATGCCGGCCGCCGCCAAGAGTTCCACCAAGCGCCGGTTCACCACGTCCGTATAGGCGGTAGCGACAGCGACACGTTTCGCACCGACCTCGCGCAGCCCATCCACGATGGACTGGCTCATAGTGCTGACTGGCAGTCCGGTCCGCTTGCGCAATTCGGCGAGCAGCTTGTCGTGCGCTTCGGGGCCGCGATAGAACGTCAGCGAGGTGCCGATCACCATGATCGCGTCGACGCCCGTTGCAGCGAGTTCTTCGGCCGCCGGAATGATGGCGTTGAAAGCCGGATCGTATCCGTCCGGCGTGAGCGTCCGCACGCCCACGCCGCGCGGGACGAAGCGCACATCGGGATACATGATCGGACATTCGAACGGCGCCGTGTCGGTGACGAATGGAACGACGAGGCCGATGGTGTGGGTCTTGCCCATACGGAACCTTTTCGTCTACGGGCGCGATGCTTGTTATCTCAATCCTGTGTCGTAATAAATCTCTGCCAGTGGCAACGAAATGCCAAGCGATGGAAATTCGAGCGAACCGGCGAGCGATAGAATGCGACGCTCTGCAAACTCGGCATCCCTCGCAAAGATGACAACGTCGATAGCATCCTGCGCGATCACGACGTAGTGGCTGAGCGACGGCAAGCCGCTATATGCCGTCCGCTTCCAGCGCAGGTCGCGCTCTGCGGTCGAGGGGGAAAGAATTTCGAATACCACAATAGCGTCTTGAGTCTCCCCGCCATATGGATCGCGCCTCACAGATCCGGCCGGAAGAATAAACACGTCCGGCTCAGGCAGGCTGGTGTCCGAGACCCGCACGCCAATACCCGGAAGCACTTCCCACAGTTGCGAGTGACGACGCTGGATCGCTCCAAGAAGACAGACGAGATTTATGAATATCTTCTGATGCAATTTGCTGGGCGACGCATTCAAGATCGGCTCCCCGTCGATCAGTTCCCATTTCTCATTGTCCGGCCGCGTAGCGGTGAAGGCGAAATATTCCTCCACCGTCATCGGGCCAGTTTTGATCGTTGGGACACCCACGGCGCGCCGGCCTGTGTTCAGCTCTTGACCAGAACCGGCCCGGTGCCTTGCGGACGTTCGCCCTCGCTCATGATGCCGAGCCGCTTGGCGACTTCCGTGTAGGCCTCGAGCAAGCCGCCGAGGTCGCGGCGGAAGCGGTCCTTGTCGAGCTTCTCGTTCGACTTGATGTCCCACAGGCGGCACGAGTCCGGGGAAATCTCGTCGGCAACGACGATCCGCATCAGATCGTTCTCCCACAGCCTGCCGGTTTCCATCTTGAAATCGACCAGACGGATACCGACGCCGAGGAAAAGCCCGGAGAGGAAATCGTTGACGCGGATGGCCAGCGACATGACGTCGTCGATTTCCTGCGGCGTTGCCCAGCCGAAGGCCGTGATGTGCTCTTCAGACACCATGGGGTCGTTGAGCTGTTCGTTCTTGTAATAGAACTCGATGATCGAGCGCGGCAGCTGCGTGCCCTCCTCGATGCCGAGGCGCTGCGACAACGATCCGGCGGCGATGTTGCGCACCACCACCTCGAGCGGAATGATCTCGACCTCGCGGATCAGCTGTTCGCGCATGTTGAGACGGCGGATGAAGTGGGTCGGAACCCCGATCTCGTTCAAGTGCTGGAAGACGTATTCGGAAATCCGATTGTTGAGGACGCCCTTGCCTTCGATCACCTCGTGCTTTTTGGCATTGAAGGCGGTCGCGTCGTCCTTGAAGTGCTGAATCAGTGTTCCCGGCTCAGGTCCCTCATAAAGGATCTTCGCCTTGCCTTCATAGATGCGGCGACGGCGGCTCATCGGAATGTACCGTGGCTTTGTGAAATCCATAAGATGCCGTGGCTCCAATTGCGATGGCGCGATCCGCGGCGACGGAAGCAGGCACGCGACTCAACTCAGCGGCCCTCCACGATATGAAAGCTAACCGAAGGCGACGCGGAGCACAATCGACATAGACCGGCGCGGCCGCCGCCGCAACGCCGATGTTCGGTTCCGATCCCGGTTGCCTTGACGGGGCACCCCCAGTATGCAAGGCGGCAGACGATTTGTACATTTACGCACCATCGAGGCGAACGCATGACCACATTCGACAAGCGCGAAGAGGCGTTCGAGCAGCAGTTCGCTCACGACGAAGAACTCAGGTTCAAAGCAACCGCGCGGCGCAACAAGATGCTCGGCCTGTGGGCGGCGGAAAAACTCGGCCTTAGCGGCGCCGAAGCGGACAGTTACGCGCTCTCCGTGGTGATGGCCGATTTCGATGAGACCGCCGATCACGACGTTGTGCGCAAGATCCGCAAGGATTTCGACGCCAAAGGCGTCACACAGTCCGACCACCAGATCAACCGCACGATGACCGAGTTGATGGCAAAGGCAGTCGCGGCCATTATGGCGGGCAAATAGCGCACGACGATCGTCGTGCAGCAATTCGTCATTCAATGAAACAGCCGTAGTGACACAACATGGCCAATTCTGCATTTTCTCTCACCGCCCGCCTGCGCTCCGGAGAGACCGTGTTTTCCGGCTGGTGCGGACTGCCCTACCCGCTCGTCGCCGAGACGATCGGTCGCGATGGGTTTCCTGCCGTCACGCTCGATAGCCAGCACGGCCTGTGGGACCTCAATGCGATCCTCACCGCCATCGCCGCGGTCCGGCAAGGCGGATCGGCGCCGATCGTGCGCGTGCCGGTCGGCGATTTTGCCATGGTCAGTCGGGTGCTCGACTTTGGCGCGGAAGGCATCATCGCACCGATGATCAACACGCCCGCAGACGCGCACGCGCTTGCCGCCGCGGCCAAATATCCGCCAATCGGCGCGCGTAGTTGGGGACCGCACCGCGCGACGACGCTTGCCGGCATCGCCGACCAATCGATCTATCTGCGCGAAGCCAACGATCACGTGGTTACCCTCGCCATGATCGAGACCCGCACCGCGCTCAAAAACCTCGACGCGATCGTCGACACGCCCGGCGTCGACGGGCTCTTCCTCGGCCCCTCCGATCTCTCGATCGCACTGTCGGAGGGAAAGAATCTCGATCCGCTGTCGAAAGACGTGGACCGCGAACTCGACCGCATCCTCGCCGCGGCCCAGCGGGTCAAGAAAATTCCCGGCGCCTACTGCCACTCCGCCGAGCGCGCCGCCGCTCTCGCCAAGCGCGGCGTGCGCTTTCTCGCGGTGATGAGCGATCTCGCCATGCTGCGCGCCGGCGCCGCCGCGGCGTTGAAGGTGCTCAAAGGCTGAACGCCGGCACGGTCACTTCGGCACGATGCGAAAGCTTACATTGCCGTTGATGTTCAAGCCGTCTCTTTGCGGCTGCCCGAAGTTCTGATTGCGCTGTATGTTGACGTTGATCGAATCGAGGCGGCATTCGCTCGCCAACACTTCGCGCAGAACGGCGCATTCATGTTCGGCGAGATCGTACACCACCCGCCGCGCGTCCTCCTGAGCCTTGATCGATTGATCACTGCTGTCGCTTAACGGCACGAACATGTTGACGCCGACCTGAATGCGAACCTGGTCGGCCATAGCGGGCATCATCGCCCGCTCGTTGGGCTTGACCACGATCGTTTGCGCGGCCGCCGCGGTCGTGAACGCGGTAATTAATGCAGGTAACAGGTAGAGACGCAGCATGGCGGATGTTCCCGTCGCTGGATGCCGCAATTGTAGTGCCGACAAATTTTCGTTGTCGTAATAAATTACCTCAACTTGGCGATAATCCGTTGGGTTTGCAGCCGTCACGTTGCATCGAACAATGCGTCGAACCATTCGTGGTCGAAGATTCGGCGAAAACGGAACGTGCGTCTGATCAAGTTGCGCCCGGCAGCATCCGCAACAATGTGCGGTCGCGAAATGCATAGTGGTGGGTCAGCGCCGCCGCGGCGTGCACCGCGGCCAGGATGAGAAGAGTGTTGGCAAGATATTGGTGCACCGTGAGAAGGCTGCGGGCAACGGCACGATCGGCGGCCCATGGCGACGCCATGTTCCAAATACCGAAGATAGGCAGGGCGTCGCCGCGCTTCATCTGAACAATGATTCCGAGAATTGGCGCCGCCAGAAGCAAGGCGTAGAGCGCGTAGTGATTGAGCTTCGCCGCGCTCTCCAACAACCGGCCGAGCCGCGTCGGTTCAAGGGGTGGCGGCGGGTCGGCAAAACGCCATACCAGACGCGCGACGAGTAATACGACGACACACTGACCCAGAAGCATATGCGCGAAGAGATCGGCGGTGCGCGGGGCGCCTTTCGGGAAATCATCGTGGAACCAGCCGAGCAGCCAGCCACAGATCACGCAAATCGCTGTGAGCCAATGCAAGGTCTGTGGAACCATGCCATAGCGTGTTTTTGAATTTGAGAATTGCATGCTTCGATCCCTGCCGCGCAATGGCGCAACGTGCTTTTGGCCGTGCCAAATTGGAGCTGGAGCAATTCTTTCAGCGGACGGCCTTGTCGATACGGTCCAGCACCGCTGCCATATCAAACTCGACGTCGGCTGCAAGCACTTCGATCACGATATAATCGCGGTCGGCAAGCCATGCGCGCTTTGCGGCGCGCAGCGCCTTGGCCTCGGCGTGCTCCCCGGCCGGCACGAGGTCGATGACCATGCGCAGCGGGAACGACACGAAGTCGCAGATGTGCGCTCCGACCGGGGTCTGCCGCTTGAAGCCGCGGCCGGCAAAGCGGCGGTCGTTGACCAGCGCCTGCCAGAGCACCCGTTCGGCGTCGGTCGGATTGCGGCGGAGCAGCCGGGCGAGGCCGCGCACCGGGCCGCGCTCCTTCGGCCCACGGCTGCCGCCGTGCTCGGCGAGCAGCGCGCGCAGCATCTCGGCCTCCGCGCCGTCGAGCACGCCGCCGCGGGCCGGGCCCTTGCGGCCCTCGGCAATCGCCATGATCACGCCGTGCAGGGTTTGGATATCCTGCTGCGTCGGCCGCATCCGTGAAAAAATGTTGCGCAGATTGATCTGCATGGTTTCGCGCTTGTCGGGCGGCCGGAAGAATTCGACCTTCTCGAGCTCGCGCTCGACAGCCGTGAAGAAGGCGAGCAGCTGTTGTTTTGGCGCCGGCGCCGATTTTTCCGGCATCGCGAACGGCAGCTTGGCGCCGGTCGCGAGCTTGAACCATTCATAGGTCATGATCACCACGGCCTGCGCCAGATTGAGCGAGGCGAATGCCGGATTGACCGGCAAGGTGACGATGCCATCGGCGAGCGCGACCTCGTCGTTCTCGAGACCGTTGCGCTCGCGGCCGAACAGGATGGCGACGGTCTCGCCGGCGGCGACGCGCGGCGCCATCGCCGCTGCTGCCGCCGCCGGTCCGGTCACCGGCTTTGCCTGGTCGTGGGCGCGGGCGGTCGTGGCCAGAACAAGCCGACAGTCCGCGATCGCCGCTTCGAGACTGTCGAACAAGACGGCGCCGTCGAGGATGCGGTCGGCGCCTGCGGCCATCACCCGCGCCCGCTCATTGGGCCAAGCCTGCCGCGGCCGCACCAGGCGCAGCCGCGACAGGCCGAAATTCGCCATGGCGCGGGCCGCGGCGCCGATATTCTCGCCGAGCTGCGGCTCGACCAAGATCACGACGGGGCCGGGGACCTCGCTCCAATTCTTGGTCTTGTCGGTTCCTGCCCCGGCCATCGGTCCTCCGCCAGCGGTATAGCCAAAGGACTGGAAAAAAGGCAGCGGGTTGCGGCCAATGTCGGCTTTCTCCGTCGCCTTACGGATGCTATAGCGGCGGCCGCCGGTGCGGCTGCGGCGCGCATGGCCCCGCCGCTTTCCCTCTCTTCGTTCCGCCCTGCAAAGGTCAACAATCAATGGCGAAAATCAAAGTGGCCAATCCGGTCGTCGAAATGGACGGCGATGAGATGACCCGGATCATCTGGCAATACATCAAGGACAAGCTCATTCATCCGTATCTCGACATCGACCTGATGTATTTCGATCTCGGCATGGAGAAGCGCGACGAGACCCGCGACAAGATCACGGTCGAAGCCGCGGAAGCGACCAAGAAGGTCGGCGTCGCGGTGAAATGCGCGACGATCACGCCCGACGAAGCACGCGTGAAGGAATTCAACCTGCATGAGATGTACCGCTCGCCCAACGGCACCATCCGCAACATTTTGGGCGGCGTCATCTTCCGCGAACCTATCCTGTGCAAGAACGTGCCGCGCCTGGTGCCGGGCTGGACCAAGCCGATCATCATCGGCCGCCACGCCTATGGCGACCAATACCGCGCCACCGACTTCGTGGTCCCCGGCAAGGGCAAGCTCTATCTGACGTTCGTCGGCGATAACGGCGAGGAAATCAAACGCGAAGTGTTCCAGTTCCCCAGCGCCGGCGTCGCCATGGCGATGTACAACCTGGAAGATTCGATCCGCGATTTCGCCCGCGCATCCATGAACTACGCGCTCAATCGCGGCTATCCGCTTTACCTTTCGACCAAGAACACCATCGTCAAAATCTATGACGGCCGCTTCAAGGATATTTTCCAGGAGGTGTTCGACACGGAATTCAAGGACAAGTTCGCGGCGAAGAAGATCACCTACGAGCACCGCCTGATCGACGACATGGTGGCGGCGGCGCTGAAATGGTCGGGCGGCTACGTCTGGGCGTGCAAGAACTACGACGGCGACGTACAGTCGGACACGGTCGCCCAGGGCTACGGCTCGCTGGGGCTGATGACGTCAGTGCTCACGACGCCGGACGGCAAGGTGGTCGAAGCCGAGGCCGCCCATGGTACAGTGACGCGACACTACCGCGAGCATCAGAAGGGCCGCGAGACCTCGACCAACTCGATTGCCTCGATTTTCGCCTGGACCCGGGGCCTCGCGCACCGCGCCAAGCTCGACAATAATGCGGAACTGGCGAAATTTGCCTCGACGCTGGAAAACGTCACCGTCGGCACGGTCGAGGCCGGCTTCATGACCAAGGACCTTGCGCTGCTGATCGGCCCGGAGCAAAAATGGCTCACCACCACCGGGTTTCTCGACAAAGTCGATGAAAATTTGCGGAAAGCAATGGCTTAAGCCGGCCCCCGGTGGCCTGTCAAAAGCGGCGGCGCGCAAGACTTTCATGCACCTTCATGCCGAGCGAGCGGCGCGGCGCAATCAGGTTGCCGCTCAACGCGCGGCCGCTTATCTAAGCTCGACCGGCGTTGAGGCGACGGAGCCGATAGAGAGGCGCCGAATGACCGCTAAAGCCTTCGGCACGGCCGCGCTGATCGCGGTGCTGCTGGCGTTTTTGGCTGCTGCGGGCTGGTATGCGGCGAGCGCCTGGATTTCGGTCAACGGGCCGCCGATGCCGGCGGTCGGTTTTCTTGCCATGACGCTCGGCATCGTGTTTTCGCTCGTGGTCGGATGCGGACTGATGGCGCTCCTGTTCTACAGCAGCCGCCACGGCTACGACGAACCATACCGGCCCGAGGACGATCACGAATGAATAGCCAGCGGCGGCTCGACTGGTTCGGCGCGATGGCCGCGATATTGAGTTGGACCAGCCATTTGCTTAGCTTGGCCGTCGGTCTGGCTAGACCGACCGTTTAGGTTGACGCACCTTTCCGCGAGCAATGCCGGAGCATGCCCATGACACGCACCATCCGCCTGCAAAGCGACAGCAACGCCCACGATCGCCCCTGGCGCGTCGCGGTCGAGCAAGGCTTCTTCGCCGCCGAAGGACTGAACGTCGAATATCACGAGGACAATCCCAAAGGCGCGGCGGGACGCGTCGAGGATTTCTCCCAGCGCTGGAAGGAATCGCAGCTCCAGCAAGGCGCGCTGGAAGTCTATCCGGTGTGCGAATGGGGCGCGATCGAGCGCGTGCAGGCGCTCGGCGGCGGCAAGATCATCGGTCTCGACACCACGGTGCGCACCGGCGCGCTGATGGTCAGCAAGAATTCAAACATCCAATCGCCGGGCGAGCTGCGCAACGTGCCGATCGCCGTGACCTGGCACGCCGGCACGTTCTATGCCGCGATCGAAGTCCTGGAAGCCGCGGGCGTGCCGTTCGACGAGATCAAGCTGGTGCACGCCAACGACCGTCTCGAGGCGCTGCTCGACGGCCGGACCGAAGCGGCGGCGCTGATGGAGCCGCTGGTCAGCCGCGCGCTCGCAGCCGGCGCGCGCAAAATCGCCGACCTGCGCTGGCGCGGCGGCATCGTCGCCGGCGACGACGTCGACGAGGAGACCGCCGCCAAGCTGCGCCGCGCGCTCAACCGCGCGATCGAGTGGCTGCGCGAGAACGAGGACGCGGTCGCGCCAAGAGGTTTTGCGCGACCTCGAGCCCGAGCAGCGCGAGCACGGGCTGATGCCCGAACTGGTCGGCGTCAAGACCTACCGGGCCGAAGAGTTCCAGGAAAAAGTCGATTGGATGATGGAGCGCGGCTTCCTCAAAGAGGCGCCGGAATACGGCGAGGTCGTGCGCCAGCAAGTAGCGCCGCGGCGCAACGCGCTGCACAAACGCGACTGCAAAAACGAGAGCCCCCGGCGGGGAAGTCGCCGGGGGCAAAACCCCCAAGGGGAAGCTGAAGATGGTGACGAAGCCTTGCCTTTGGGGGTCACTGCGCAAACAGCACAGGATTACGGCGGGAAGTTGTGCCAGCGGCATCTTGCGACTAGCGCCGGGCAAACCGTTAAGAACTGCGTTCTGCGCAGCCGATCTGAGATAAATTACGGCTAAATATTGTCTCGTTTGCCGTAAGCGCAGCGTATGCGCCGCGGGTTTTGCTGGCGTAACTAGGTTTATGCCGAAGATTTGTTTGCGTTTTTTCGATTGAAAACAGACGAAAAGATGGCCGCAGGCGCCGACAGCATCCTATCTTCGCCGCGGACTCAACGGCTCCACGGCGCTCGGGTGAAAACTCCATTTCCGTCAATCCGCCATGCGGCGCGAACTGCGCGGTATTGGCATCGCGCTGTTGATGATCGCGGCGACGACGGTGGTCGCCGTGCTGCTGCGGCATTATCTCGGCATCCTGCGCGGATCGATGCTCTACCTCGTCCCGGTGATGATTGCGGGCTACCAGCTCGGCGTTGTCCCGGCGCTGTTCACCGCGGTCGCCGGCGTCATTCTGTCCGGCTATCTGTACTTCGCCCAGCTCTACAGCTTCAAAGTCGCCTCGCCTCAGGAGATCCTCAATCTCGTGCTTGTTCATGGTCGTCGCCGTGGTGGTGTCGCACCTCGCCAACTCGGCCAAACGTCACACCACGATCGCGCGCAAGCGCGAGCGCGAGATGAGCGACCTTTATGCCTTTTCGCGCCGGCTCGCGGCGGCGCCCAGCGCGGCCGAAATTTTCGTCGCCATCCAAAACCATCTGGCCAATCTGGTGCAGCGCAAGGTCGTGCTGCTCGGCGCTGCCGACGCCGGCAGCGCCGACGAGGTGCCGGAGCGCGTGCGCGCTGACGTCGCGCGCGTCGAGCAGAACCAGGCGCTCGAACGCACGGTCGACGACGGCAACGGCAATATCTGGCTGATCCGCCGCGTTTCGCCCAAAACGCCGGATTTCGGCAGCGTCGCGGTCGATCTCGGCAGCGTTTCCGGCGACACGCTCGCCGACATGCGCCAGCGCATCGACGAGGCGCTGGCCGACGCCGCGGCCACCCTCGAGCGGCTCGATGTCGCGCGCGCGCTCAACGAGGCCAAGATGCGCTCGGAGACCGAGCTGTTGCGCGAAGCGCTGATCGGCTCGGTGTCGCACGAACTGCGCACGCCGCTCGCCTCCATCCTCGGCGCCGCCACCATTCTGTCCAACGCGCCCGCGCTGGCGCAGGACCAGCGCTTGCTGGCACTGACCGGCGTGGTGCGCGACGAAGCCGAGCGCCTCAACATCGACATCCAGAACCTGCTCGATGCCACCACCATCAGCCGCCAGCAGGTGCGGCCGAAATTGCAATGGATCGAGCCGGTCGACATCGTCAATGCCGCCATCGAGCACCGCCGCCGGCGGCTCGCCGGCCATCCGGTGACGCTCGATCTCGATTCCAACCTGCCGATCGTCCGCGCCGATCCGGCCCAGGTCGAGCAGGCGCTGGTGCAAATTCTCGACAATGCCGCGAAATATTCGCCCGATGGCGCGCCGATCCGCGTCGACCGCGCGGCCCAACGGCCAAACCGTCGTCCTGTCGGTTCACGACTGCGGCGCCGGCCTCACCAGCGAGGAGAAACGCCAGGTCGGCGGCCGCTTCTTCCGCGGGCCGCGCCACGCCGCGACCACCTCCGGCTCCGGGCTTGGGCTATGGATCGCAAACGCCTTCATCACCGCCAATGGCGGCAAGGTCGAGGTCGAGAGCGACGGGCGCCGACCGCGGCACGACGGTCTCGATCCATCTGCCGGCGTCGCCGACATCCATTTCAAGCGAGGCTGAGTCCGAGCGAATCCGATGACAAACGGGGCGGCATCAAACGGGGCGGCATCGATCTGAGCATGTGGCGCCGCAGCAGGCGCTGCTGGAGATCAGCGCCGATGACTGAAATCCCGTCCTGCGTTCTTGTCGTTGACGACGAGATCCAAATCCGGCGCTTTCTGCGCACCGGCTTCGAGCTCGACGGCTTCACCGTGCAGGAGGCCGAGACCGGCGCCGAGGCGTTGCGCGCGGCGACGCTGAAGCCCGTCCGACCTCGGTGATTCTCGATCTCGGCCTGCCCGACATGGACGGCGCCGACGTGCTTGGAGCGGCTGCGCGCCTGGTCAAACGTGCCGCTGATCGTGCTCTCGGTGCGCGCGAGCGAAGCCGAGAAAGTGCGGCTCCTCGAACTCGGCGCCGACGACTATGTGGTCAAGCCGTTCGGCATGGCGGAGCTGTTGGCGCGCGCGCATTCGGCGATGCGGCGGCAGCTGCGCACCGCGCGCGGCGAGCCGGTCGTGAAGTTCGGACCGCTGTCGATCGATTTCACCGCCCGCGCGGTCTTCATCAACGAGCGGCGGGTGACGCTGACGCCGAAGGAATACCGGCTGCTGCAGATCCTGGCGCAGCACTCCGGCAATGTCGTCACCCACCAGTTCCTGCTGCGCGAAGTGTGGGGCAACGAGCACGTCGACGACACCCATTACCTGCGCATCTTCGTGCGCAAGCTGCGGCGCAAGATCGAGGCCGATCCGACCCAGCCGGCATCCTGCTCACCGAGCTCGGCGTCGGTTACCGCCTGGTGCCTCCAACCCCCCGGCGGCGCCGCCACTGTCGAATGGCACCATGCAATAACACCGTCGTTGCCTAGCGAGGTTGCCCGCGGCGCGATCAGATCGGCTTCCTTATTTTTCCCTAATGCATTGATTTCATTAAGCTTCGACACGCGGCTAAATCCGCGGCGTTTTTGCGGCAATTTTACGGCGTGAAGCAACTGGATTTGAACCTTTTTCGGTTAGAACGCTTTCTCACTACGACGCGACTAATCGGGGAGCGGGCGAAGAACCCACTGCTTTCCTTTCCGGCATCAACGCGGGGGCCAACCCCGCACTCATCATCAGGGACGGCAGCCATGACCACTTGGAAAAACCACCTCGGCCGCGGCGCCGCTATCGCGCTGGTGGCCGCCGCAGCAGCCACTTTGACCGCGACATCGACCTTCGCCGTGCCGAATTACGATGGACTGTGGAGCGTCTCGATCGTCACCGAGAAAGGCGACTGCGACCCGCGGCTATCGCTATCCGGTCCGCATTTCCAACGGCCAACTCACCAATGCCGGCGATACCCCGTTCATCATCACCGGCAAAGTCGTGCCGACGGGCGCCATCACCGTGACGGTGAGCGCCGGCGGCAAGAGCGCCATCCGGCTCCGGCCGGCTCGCCGGCGATATCGGCGGCGGGTCCTGGACCGGCGGCGCCTGCTCGGGCTCCTGGACCGCGGAGCGGCGCGGCTCGTAACGCCACGGCTCGTAACGCCACGGCTCGTAACGCTACGGCAGCGGCGCGGCTCATAACGCCAACCCGCAGATACCAAGACTTGTTACATCGTCATGGCCGGGCTTGTCCCGGCCATCCACGTCTTTGATCTTACGCGATTTCTAAGACGTGGATGCCCGCGACAAGCCTGGGCATAACGAAGTCGGTCGTTCCGCGGCTATCTTGGCCGAGCCTTGTGCTCAGCCTTCCGCCGCATCGTCGTCGTCGTCCTCCTCGGGCTGCTCGCCGGCAAGGATCTTTTCGGCGATGAGCCCGGCATTCTGCCGGACCGCGGCCTCGATTTTCCCGGCGATATCGGGATTGGCCTTGAGGAAGCCTTTGGCGTTCTCGCGGCCCTGGCCGATGCGCTGGCTGTCGTAGGAGAACCAGGCGCCGGATTTCTCCACCACGCCGGCCTTGACGCCGAGATCGATCAGTTCGCCGGTCTTGGAGATGCCCTCGCCGTACATGATGTCGAACTCGACCTGCTTGAACGGCGGCGCCAGCTTGTTCTTGACCACCTTGACGCGGGTCTGGTTGCCGACCACCTCGTCGCGCTCCTTGATGGCGCCGATGCGGCGGATATCGAGCCGCACCGACGCGTAGAACTTGAGCGCATGGCCGCCGGTCGTGGTCTCCGGCGAGCCGTACATGACGCCGATCTTCATGCGGATCTGGTTGATGAAGATCACCATCGTATTGGAGCGGTTGATCGAGGCGGTGAGCTTGCGCAGCGCCTGGCTCATCAGCCGCGCCTGCAGGCCGGGCTGGCTGTCGCCCATCTCGCCTTCGAGCTCGGCGCGCGGCACCAGCGCCGCCACCGAATCGATGACCAGCACATCGACCGCGCCGGAGCGCACCAGCGTGTCGGCGATTTCCAGCGCCTGCTCGCCGGTGTCGGGCTGCGAGATCAGGAGATCGTCGACATTGACGCCGAGCTTGCGGGCATAGATCGGGTCGAGCGCATGCTCGGCATCGATGAAGGCGCAGATGCCGCCCTTCTTCTGCGCCTCGGCCAGGCAGTGCAGCGCGAGCGTCGTCTTGCCGGACGATTCCGGCCCATAAATCTCGACCACGCGGCCGCGCGGCAGGCCGCCGATGCCGAGCGCGATGTCGAGGCCCAGCGAGCCGGTCGAGACCGTGTCGACGTCCATCGCCTGGCTGTTCTTGCCGAGCCGCATGATCGAGCCCTTGCCGAAGTTGCGCTCGATCTGCGACAGCGCGGCATCAAGGGCCTTCGATTTGTCCATGGACGATCCTTCGACGAGACGAAGCGCTGCACTCATTTCTCGTGCTCCTTATGGCCGGGATTCGGCAGTCCGACAACGCAACCCCGAAGCCTCCGGCATTGGCCAATGGCGATGACAGGAATGTACACGATCTGTTCTTGGTTCGCAATATGTTCTTTTGCGCTGGCGGGTACTGGCCCCTTTCCATGGTCGCCGGTCCCTTTTGATTTTCGGGATGGTCCCTTTTAGAATTTACGGATGCGGAAAAAGCACCCCAACGATGGCCCGACCTTCGGTCACGGTAAGCTAATTAAGCACCCCCGGCCAGCGCCCAATCCTGCCGGCGAATCGGCGCAACGGGACGTCGACTCAATAGATGCCGCTAAATCGAAAGACAAAGCACAACGCGTGACGAGGGATGGACTGGCGCATGTTCTATTTCCCGACAAGTGCGCGCCCAAAGAGCGAATAAAGCGGCGGATATAGCGGATGCCGGATCAACGCAAATGGTGGGAACCAGACCCTGAATATGAGCGGCGTCAAAAGCGTATGCAGATCGTGTTTGCAGTAATTGCGATCCCGCTTTTCCTGCTTTGGCTATTCCATCAATAAAGGCCGCCTCAGTTGGCGGGCTCTGGCATCACAAAATTGAACTCCAGATTGTCGCCCTTTTTAGGGAAAGCAACATTCAGCATCCTTTTGAAATCATCCCAGTTGCGAGCGACCGTCATCAATGCCGTAACTGCGTGCAGATGCTGGGCCAATGCAGGATCGCCGACATCGGGCGTTAGTAACTGTGGGAAACGGCCCTTATTTCGGCCCTTATCGTCTTTTGGCATTCGGTGTTTGAGTTCGTTAAGGAGGCCGGGGGTGATGCGCTCCCACACGAAATCATTCGTATAGTGGGCGACGACTTGCGGGCGATTAACCTTCATGCCTTTCCATTCCCAGCCTCTAAGTCTGAAAATCTGTTTGTAAAACTCATCCGGGAAGCGTTTCGCCCACGCCGCTAGCTCTCGCAACAAATAGCGTTCCAAGATTTCTTGAAGCGCTAGCCGATCACGGACTTCTTGGAATCCAGTCGCCTCATCGACAATGCCGATAATACCGACTTCTTGCAGTCCGCGCGAAAGCATATCGCAAGCACGAATAATATGTTCATAGCGGCGCGGTACGGTGCCGCTTTTGGCAAGCTCAGCGTTACGAAAATCCAAGTACACGTTGCAGACTTTAGGCAGCAGCAATGCGTCATAGCCGACCGCCCGCTGCCCGGACTTGCTGAGATAAAAGATCGGTTTGGTCGACACCCTTAAATCATCGGAAATAAAGGGTTTTAGGACATCGGCCTGCAAAAAAAACGGCAGTTCGTCGACAGTACTCAAGGCCCCAGTTCCGGCCTTCGGTGAACGCGAACGGCCAATAGATCGCAAGAACTGCCCCTGTGATAGCACCCTCCGATTGTCACTCAGGTTCGCCGCAGGAATGGTCGCGCTGCCAATGTGGGCATCGCCTTCGTGTGTTGCGTAGGGCAAATCTTTCGCCCAGCGCGCTTCGATGGCCTTTTTGGCGATCTCCTTGCGCCGTTCGGGCGTTAGAACAGCCGCACGCGCATGACCGCCCTTTGCTCGTCCCGTCGCCTCGTTGTCGTCCATGGTTATTCCCCATACGTGCATCGCGAATGCAAGAATATACTTGCAATCCAAAAAAGCAAGTATATTATGCGTACATGCACAGGGAAACGCCGAAACGCAAACGCCCCACCCGCCGTCAAGCGGATGGGGCGTTTTTCTTTGTGCCGGGCGGGGATCGTCTAGCAGACAAGGACGCCGGGACTACATCCCCGGAAACGTCAGTGCGAACCTGGCTCCCCGCGCCAACTCAGTGGGCCCGTCGCTGCGTCAACAGCGGCGAGCCCTGATCTTCCACCGCGGGATTGGGCCCCTTGGTATCCGACCGTAGCGAATATAGCACCTACGGGCCGGAATTTCCATTTGGCGACCCTTTCCCACAACGTGTCGGATTGGGCCCGTCATGAACAACCTTCCCCGCGACAAGCAAATTGATATCGTCGGCATGCTCTGTGAAGGCGTCGGCCAGCGTGCCGTGAGCCGTCTCACCGAGACCGATCGCAAGACCGTTGCCCGGCTTGCGCTCGCCATCGGTCGTGGCGCGGCCGAACTGCATGACCGCATGATGGTCGGGCTTCGCGTGCATCGGATCGAATGCGATGAGCTGTGGGCCTACGTCGGCCACAAGCGCAATCCGCAGAAAGGCCCGAAGCGGCACCCCTCGCCCGTCATGGGCGATCAATACACCTACGTTGCGCTGGCCTCGTCCACGCGGGCGATCATCGGCTATCTCACTGGCAAGCGCACCACCGATGCCACGGACCAGTTCATTCAGGACTTGCGCCAGCGTGTGATTGGCGTCCCTGAGATTTCGACGGATGGCCTGCACTTCTACAAGAACGCGATCCGCGACGCTTTCGGTAAGCGCGCCACGCACGGCGTTATCAATAAGACCTACAGCGTAACCCACCTGAATGTAACGGAAGCATCCCGGCGCTACTCCCCGGCCGCCGTAGTAGCCGTAGAGCGGCAAGCCGTAATGGGCGAGCCCGAGCATATTTCGACTAGCTACGTTGAACGGTCGAATTTGACGCTGCGCATGGCCTCAAAGCGGTTTGCTCGATTGAGCAACGGTTTTTCGAAAAAGATCGATTGCCACCTTGCCGCTGTCGGCCTGTACGTCGCGTTCTACAATCTCTGCCGCACGCATGAGGCGTTACGGATGACGCCGGCAATGGCGCTCGGGATCACCGATCATGTGTGGTCGATCAGCGACCTTATTGACGCGGCGTTGAAGGCGGTTCCAACAAAGCCGACGCCAACCCCGGCACAGCGCCGCAAGTCCTTCCGGGTAATCCAAGGGGATTTGTTTGATTGAGTGTTAGCTTGACGAATCGTTACGACTCGCGGAGCATTTCCACGAATTAAAAAGCCGCCAGTGTGTCACCACTGACGGCCTCTTTTGATTTATTTCGCAACCCGTGAGCCGGGGCGACCGAATGAACATCGACGCAATCGGATAATGAGTCCGATTCTGCGAACGGTCAAGCCTTGGCTCGCAAAAAGGAGTGAGCCAAATGGCCATTCAGATCAAGCGCTCCCTTTATCTGTCCTTAGCTGTCCTAAGTCTAACTGCGTTCTCGACTAGCTCTGCTTATTGCCAAACACCTGAACCGAAGCTGACAATCGCAAATGTCAACTTCACTTCCCCAACGTCCGATGGCTTCTACAATGCCTACGTCGGCCTGAATCTGCAACGCGGCGGCAGCAATCCTGATATTAGCTTTGGTTTGCAATTCAACCACGTCCGCACGCTGGACGAGGTTTATGACAAACTAAAGCCGGCCGTAGACCAATTATCGGATGAGCTTAAAGCTGCGTCTGGAGGATTTCACCCTCCGCACTAAAAACCTTCGAATACCAAGTCGACACCCGGACCGCCGTCTATGCACTTTATGACGGCGGCCGGAGCTTCTTTTGAAAGCTGAATTGTTAGCTTTTTTTCCCAAGGACAGTTGAGCAGCGTTTCCTGTCCATCACCATTAAGCCGGATCGTGGGCCGGGATACTTGATTCAGACTTATTTCAGCTGTGGCCGCACTGGTCGTCGTCACAAGCAGCGCCAGCAAGAGAAGCTTGATTGTCCGCATCCTAGTAATTCCTGATGTGGCCCCTTTTCAGAGTCTTGGCTGGTCCCTTTTGGGGCATAAGGGGCCAGTACCCGCTGGCGGGTACTGTCCGAATTAGGACACCCGCAGCGGGAAATTAGGACAATCTAATGCCGCCGAAAGGTCTGACGGATTGCCGTTAGGTCGATGGGAGCCCAACATTTTTGGGCGAGTTCCGCCCCCTTAGGCGGGAATTGGCCGTGAACGACTTTCTTCCCTTTGGTCTTTAAAAACTCAGCGAGCGGGACAAAATCAGAATCAGCCGAAACCAATACCGCGATGTCATAAGTATTTTCCCAAGCGAGCGTGATCATGTCGGTAGCGATCTGCACATCGACACCTTTCTCTTTTGCGCCACGCATGTCGCGATCACAGTGAGGACATTTCTCCACAATTTTGCGACACCCTTCCGGCGCCGCCGATCGGGTGCCGTCTCAGTCGGGTCCGGCGTGGCGACCGCAAGAGCGGCGTTCAAAAGCTCGCCAATCGACCAAGCATGATCAGTGAGGCCGATGGCCTCCGCTGGCGTGCTGCGGATGGTTTCGTGCCAGCGGCACAAGTTGTAATGCGCGACGTACAGTGACACGGCTGCCGCGTGGTTATTGAGCTTCTTGCTAAAGCCGTTGGTAAGCCGGGTGACCCGTCGCGATGCCATCCGCAGCGACAAGTTGCTGCGCTCGGCATAGGAGGTCGAAATATCGACCGGGTCGCCGAGTACCGCCTCGCGGGCTACTGCTACTACAGCGGCGGGCGAATAGCGGTGGGCGGCGTCCTTGCGCAGGTCCGTTACCGAATAGGTCTTGTTAATAACGCCGTGTGCCACGCGATCACCGAAGGCGTCTCGGATCGCTGGGCGGTATGGGTGAAAGCCGTCCGTCGAAATCTCTGGCGCGCCAAGCACACGCTCGCGAAGATCGCGGATGAATAGGTCCGTATTCTCGCCGTCGCGCTTGCCAGTGCGATAGGCCAGGATGGCCTTGGCGGAGGCCGCCAGGGCAACGAACGTGTACTGATCGCCCCGCACGGGGAGGGTTTTCCGCGTGACGTTCTTTTGCTTGCAGCCGACGAACGCCCATAGCTCGTCACATTCGATCCGGCCAACGCGAAGCCCAACCATCATGCGATCGTGCAACTCGGCACAGCCACGGCCGACGCGAGCTCCTAGGCGCATGATGGTATCGCGGTGAACGCCGGTCAGGCGTTCGACGGACCGGATGCTCATGCCCTCAGAAAGGGCGGCGATGATGTCAATTTGCTTGTCGCGAGAGAGGTTGTTCATGGCGGGCCAAATCCGTCATTTTAGGGAAATGGGCCGCGTTCTGGAAAATCGACTCGCTTTGCGCTATATTGCGCGAAGCGGTCATTTTCCTTGGGGCCAAATCCCGGGGTTGATGATCCGGGGCCGGGCTGCTTCCAACAGCACGGCCCCACTTGAATGGTGCAGGGAGCCAGGTTCGAACTGACGTTTCGGGGGTGTAGTCCCCGCGTCCTTGACCACTAGACGATCCCCGCACAGGCACGACAAAAAGCGCCCCGCCCGCGTTTACGCAGGTGGGGCGTTCCATTCTGGTCGATTTGCCGTGCATGAGGACCATAAAGCATTTTATCGGATGACCGTCAATCTCTATTGCAATAAAATCCAATAAATTAACTGCTAGGGGCTTGATGTTTATTGCCGGATATGCATGATAGCCTCCAGACAGGAGGCGTATGCCATGACGGACGCGAACGAGACGACGGGCCAGCGTGACCGCAGCCCCGCTTTTCCTGTCGTGTCGCTGGAGACAGCGATCGAGAGGCTCACGGAATTTGAAATCCACTTCAAACGGACTGCCGCCAGACCCGAAAAGATAGGCGATGCGTGGGGCATCAAAACAAAAGCCTATGTTGATAGAATTGCAGCAGCGTTGCGGTATTTTGGGCTTCTTGAATATCAGGGGTCCGGCAAAGATCGGGGTGTCGTGGTTTCCGAAGAGGGGCGCAAATACCTACGCGCCCACCAAGAAGCGACAAGAGAACAAGTCATAAAGGCGGCGGCGCTGCGACCGAAGCAAATTGCCAAGTTTTGGAATACGTGGGGCGCCGATCGGCCTGCCGACGCGGCTTGTATGGACGATCTGATCCAAAATCATGGCTTTAGCGACAGTGGCGCGCGAGATTTCTTGAAGGTGTATGACGCCACTATCACCTATGCAAAACTCTCCGAGTCTGATAAATCTTTGTCGGGAGTGGACGATGAGGTGCCGGAAGATGCGGACGACAAAGATGAGGTCGCCGATAACCGTGTGCCGCCGCCCCCGAAGGGAAAGGTCAAAGTCATGGAAGGCGAACGCGTGGTGTTCACCGAGGAATCTAACCCTCAGAATTACTTAAAGCTGATCGCCAGCGGCGATGTTGATGAGACGATGCTCGAAGCGCTGGAGGATTATGTGAAGCGCCAAAAAAAGCGTCTTATGACCGCTTATCAGGCCGGTGTGGCACAAGTGGTTGCCAGCGGCAAAAAACCTCGGCCATCTCTCGTCGGGAGTGCTGGTGAAGATGACGAGGCCGCCAACTGACGCGGCCACTAGTTGCCGCAGAGTATCTTTGGAGAAAGGCCAGGAGCCCGGTCCGGGCCAATGATGCAAGTGCTACCAACAACGTAGGCGACCGCTTGCCGAAAATCATTGTCCTTCGCCAGATCAAACCAGTCCTTGCCTGCCACTTCAGCCTTTGCCCGCGCGCTCAAGTTAAGAGCGAATATGGCGATGTTGATGGCGGTCAACGAAAGCGTGAGTATCAGAACGGTTGGCCGATTGAGGGTCATGAGGCGTCTCCACGGAGTAGCAACGGTCAAGCATTTTACCCCTCCCTGAAATTAGGACAGTCGCAAATTCAAATTAGGACAAAAGGCTCGGAATTAGGACAGCACCCGCTGGCGGGTGCTGGCCCCTTTCCATCCCCCCTGGTCCCTTTTGAATTTGGCGATGGTCCTTTTTGCGGGTACTGGCCGGTTTCCGAGCCTAGTGGGCCGGATTTAGAGAGCGCGGTGGCCGGATTTGATTTAGGCTGGCCGGCACTCAAAAACTGCGTGAGGCTGATAATGACCAACGATGAACTGGAAGGCCGGATTCGGGCTATTGAGGCTGTTCTGGCCGAGCTACGAGAAGTAACGCCCGATGTTATTGATGCGGCTAAGGCATACTTGAGAGACCCAAAACAGTGGTCCGATCCAAAAAAGGCAGAGATGCGGCTTCACATCAGCGGCCATCTCGACGTCCACGCGGAAAAAGCCCTCGATGATCTGAAATGGCGCAAAAATCATAAATGATCGAAAGTTGGGTCTTCAGATCTACATAGGCCACCTCCGTTGGCGGCCTCGTCATCTTCGCATTCATCGTCGAGGTGGTGTGATTTTTGAAATGGGGCAATGGCTTGATTTGAAAAGCGCGCTGCACATGTGGCGGTTGTCGCGTTAGTTGCATTCTGCCTGCGGATTTGCGGCGCCCCACGTGGGGTCGGGGTCTCTCCCGCCACGCCTTTTGGTGGGTGGCGAAGCCGACGAGGTCGTGACGCCCAAGGCCGCTCCCGCAAAGGTCAATGCTGCGCGGGTGCTGCGCAAGCCGCAGCCGACTACTCCGATTACAATGCCCCAGTACCAATGCGCCAAACGCTTCTCATGTCGGCGATACCGGCCCCAGGGCTATGGCCTGTTTCGGCCCCGCAGTAGCCCCGGCGTCCGGGCCCGGAGCTCGGGGTATCAAGCGCAATCGGTGGATGATCCCTTTGGCCCAATCCCAAAATCGACGGCCAGGGTCGCTTGGAGCTGGTCCAACCATATAAGGCTTCGACAAAAAGGCCGAGTTCTTATAGCGCAACAATCTGGATGAGAACGGCGCGGCAATCAGGATGAGAGCCGGCGACCGTGACGATAGGATGATCGCGCTGAGCCTGCCCTTTCTACCGCCGCCGTCCTGCGATTGCCGTGTGTCATTCGCGACGGGCCCGGCAAGCTGCAAGTTGGGCCATGTCCGCAATGCGCCGTCAGCGACGATGATAGTCGCGGTGCCCTCACGCCCTTTTCATGTTCCCCTGCCACCTCAACGACAACCGGGTCTGCATTGAGGCAGCCCCCCGCCAGAGGAGTTAGTTTACACCACCACACCCAGTGAGGCGGAACACGCTCATAAGATTTGAAAAAATCTGAACGAGGTACGGGAGAACCCTAGCCGCTGGTAGAACCGATGCGCGTCAAGCCGATGCTCCGCGCTGGTGATCTCAATGCCTGAGCAGTGATGTTTCCGCGCAAAATCTGCCGCACTGGCAAGAAGCTTTTCACCGACACGTCGTCCACGACGATGCGTCGCGACGATGAGAGCAGTGACCCGACAAATCGTCGAGCCGTTCGGAAAATAAGGGACGAGTTCGGCACATACCAAGCCGATGACCTCGCTTGCCAATTGTGCGAGGACCAAGCAACTAGTCGGGCTATGTAGAGAATGGCGCAGCCGGTCGCGAACATCTGCCTCCTTCGACTTATAGCCGAGTTCGGCTAATAACAACGCGACATGGTTTGCATCAGCCTCCGTGGCAATTCTGAGCAGTACAGGCATGATGGTGTCGGTCATTGTCACCACGGCGCGGTCGCCTGCTCAATGGCTTCGTTAGCCCGCGCGAGCAGTGTAAAAGGCGCATCGAGCCTGAATTGAATTGCATCACGCAGTTCCTGGCCCGATGTCTTCACTTCTACAATAACGTATTGTCGAGGGTTGGTCAGCGGCCTGCTGCAGTGCGAGATTTCAATCCAGGTTATGTCAGCATCGGGTCATTCGCTACAGATCGTTGCGCAGCGAAAATCGCTCCGTGTCCGCTGTTCCGCGAAAGCGCCGCAAGGTCAGAGCCTTGGCATCTGTCGGGAAGGCCGCGTGCGCTGCCCTTACCGCAATGGCGCAGGGCGGCAACCCTTTATCCGCCCGCCGTTCACGTTCATTCGCGCCAGGTTGCCTGCCCTTTTCCACTTCAGCGGACCCTCTTGAAATCTAGGGTGTTGTCCCTGATCTGAGCGCGTGGTGCCAATTCGCGAAGCAAAAAGTGGCCTGATTTCCATTTGCTCGCGAATTGATTCACGTTGCGGAGGCTCCGGTTTCATCGACACAGGGAGAAGTAGAACATGATCAGGACAGTCTTTTTCGGCGCTGGTTTGGCTTTCGCTCTGGCCACGGCCGCCGGCGCCGCGGTTAGCCCCGCGCCGCTGGGCAATGCCAACAGCGCCGTGACCAAGGTCGCGGAAGGATGCGGGCCGGGATTTTGGCGCGGACCGGGCGGCCGATGTCATCCCATGTTCAACGGCAGGGCCTGTCCGCCTGGGTACCACCTTGGCCCGGAAGGCAAAAAGTGCTGGCCGAACAACTAGGACGGCCGCTCGTCTGCCGCTGCGGCTGTTCTCATTCGACCGATGATCGCTACTCAGGACAGTACCCACGGGTACTGTCCTTATTTCGAGGCCCGGGACCGCATTTTGATTTCGTGCTTGGAACAATCCCCCATCTGCCCGTTTATCAGTAGCGGGGAATTGCATGCCAACCTCGAAAGATTACCAGCGGTTTGCCGCGCGATGCCTGCAAGAGGCCCGCTCCACGCCGGATTCTCCGCTCCGGTCTTTTTTAGTCGAGATGGCGCACGCGTGGCAAAAGCTTGCCGACCAGGCCATGGGCGCCAAGGGTGCGCAAACCGAAACGCTGAATTCAGAGCCGGATCGCGGCGACTAATCAACGGGTTTCAGCAAAAAAGCAGAGCAAGACGGCGCGGCCGTTCCCGGGCCGCGGCGCGCCCGCCATGGTCGCGACCAGCGCGTTGTCCCCATGGCAAGACCCTCCCGCATATTTGCGTTTAGAATTGTCCTAAGTTCGGCTAAGGTAAACACCTACCGCAACGACGCGGAGGCGAGGGACACTGGCGTGGGGTCGATCCTGCCATTCATCAGCGGCGCTGCATTCGATGATGCAGAGACCCGCATTGTCGGCCAAGCCTTCGATGCGGCTTGCCGCGAATTGCATGACCGCGGGCAGCCGATCCTGGTTCACGAAATCATCGCCAAACGGATCATAGCTGCCGCCAAGCGAGGCGAACGCGACCCGACCCGATTGCGCGACGCGGGCCTCGCTGCGCTGGGCCTCAAGAGCAAAGAAGCGCGCTAGGCGCCGAACATTTTTGCTGGGCAGTCCGGCGCGCCGGGTGACCCGCTGCCAAGGAGGAATTGGACGTCGCATGCGGCTAATTTTGACGTTCGGCCGGATTTATGCCGGCCGCGCGGTGTTATGTACTTTCGGACCGGGGCCGATCCGGGACCGATGCAAGGGAGGATTGATCGTGGCGAAAACCAGCCTGCGCCTGATGATGGCGGCGGCGGCCGTTGTGGCGGCGATGTGTTGCGATATTCCAGCCAGCTGGGCCTATGGGGATGCTCCATGGTGCGCCGTCATTGAGGTCGGCGACGGCGGCGTCGTGTGGGACTGCCAATATCGCACAGTCGAGGAATGCGCACCGAACGTGGTGGCCGGCAATCGCGGCTTTTGCAATGTGAACCCGTATTGGCGCGGCGCGCCGGCGCCCCAGGCGGCGGTGCGCTACAGTCATCGCAAGCGGCATGTCAGCCGATAGTCTTCGGCGCGCGCCCATTGGATAGCCGCGCCGGCGGCCACGATCGACGGCACTTCGTCGTGGCTGCACGCGCAAAGTCGCGTCTGGCGTTAACGACCGCAGCCTCACGCCTCGATAACGATCTTCGGCGCGGCGCGGCTTGCCACCTGCAAGCCGTCGCGCACGCGCGCCGCGATGTCGCGGTAGCACTGGGCCTGAGGGCCATCCGGCGCGGTCGCGACCACCGGCAGGCCGGCGTCGGAGTTTTCGCGAATGAGAATATCGAGCGGCACCTCGCCCAAGAACGGCACGCCGAGCCGCTCGGCCTCATGGCGCGCGCCGCCATGACCGAAAATGTCCGAGCGCGTACCGCAATGCGGGCAAATAAACGTGCTCATGTTCTCGACGATGCCGAGCACCGGCACGTTGACTCTGCGGAACATGGCGATGCCGCGCCGCGCGTCGATCAATGCCAGATCCTGCGGCGTCGAGACGATGACGGCGCCTCTGAGCGGCACCTGCTGCGCCATGGTGAGCTGCGCATCGCCGGTGCCCGGCGGCATGTCGACGACCATGACGTCGAGCGCGCCCCATTCCACCTCGCGCAGCATTTGCGTCAGCGCCGACATCACCATCGGCCCGCGCCAGATCATCGGCGTCTCCTCCTCGATGAGGAAGCCGATCGACATCACAGCCATGCCGTGGCGCATGATCGGTTTCAACCGTTTGCCGTCGATGGTCTGTGGCCGCTCGCGGATCGCGAGCAGCTTCGGCATGGACGGCCCGTAGATATCGGCATCGAGGATGCCGACCTTGAGGCCCAGATCCCGCAGCCCGAGCGCGAGGTTGACGGCAGTGGTCGATTTGCCGACGCCGCCTTTGCCGGACGCCACCGCTATGATCGACGTAACGCCGGGAATGCCTGCCGGTGACGCTGCGGCTCCGGGCGGCGCCGCGCCCTCACGCGGCCGCGCACCGGCCGGAGCCGTTTGCGGCCGGCGCTGCGGCGCACCAGCGGCCGCACCGCCGGCGCGCTCACCGGTGAGCGCAACCAGCACGGAAGTGATCCCGGGCATGGCGCGAACGGCGGCCTCGGCGCGCTCGCGCACCGGCTCCCATTGCTTGACCGCCGCAGCATCGACCGTGATGGAAAAGAACACCTTGCCGCCGGTGACGACAATGTCCGAGAGTTTTGCCGTTGCCGGCAGCGGCGTGCCGTCGGGGCTCGCGACCTTGGCGAGCGCGTCGAGAACATCCTGTTTTGCCGGCGCCATACAATAATTTCCTCTGCACGCGCTCAACGCGCCGCGGCGAATGCCACCTACATAGGCCCGCCATCGTAGCGGTCAACGGCCATCGCGGTTGACATATCCGCACAGCGGTGCAGGCTTCGCCAATGCTCGCCTATATATTCTGGCACCGTCCATTTCCGCACGTCGAGCGCAAGTCTTACGAAGAGTTGATCGTGCGCTTTCAGAGCGATCTTGCCCGGCACCCACCGCCCGGATTTATTGCTGCGGCCTCGTTCCAGATCGACCCAGTGCCATGGCTGAGCGACTTGGCGGGCTACGAGGACTGGTGTCTGCTCGAAGGCTCTTGGGCGATAGACCCGCTCAATGCCTTCGCGGTCGCGGCGCCAGTACAGCCCGCTCACGACACCGTCGCGGCGCTGATGGGCGAAGGCGCCGGCGGCCTCTACGCTCATGTCGGCGGCGGTCCCTCGGCGGCTGCGGAATCCACGGTCTACTGGCTCACCCGTCCGCGCGGCATTCAATGGCGCCCGCCCCTTGATGCGGTTCGCGCGCGATGCGCGCAGGCCAACGTCTGGCGGCGCCGGATGGTGCTGGGTCCGGCGGCGGAATTTGCCGTCGAGGCCCCGGACGAGACAGAAATTGCGGTACCCTCCGGCTGGCAGGCGCGCCGCGTGAAGCGGGTGCGTTTGAGACGCCCATCGGACTGAGTTTCAGCCGGATTGAGCGCAACGAAATCCGGGCTGTAGAAAATGGAGAAGACCATGGCAAAAGTTGCGTTTGTTGGCCTCGGCGTGATGGGCTACCCGATGGCGGGGCATCTCAAGAACAAGGGCGGCCACCAGGTCACGGTCTACAACCGCACCGGCGCCAAGGCCGCCACATGGGTCGCGCAATATGGCGGCGGCAAAACCGCGCCGACCCCGAAGCAGGCGGCCGAGGGCCAGGATTTTGTCATGGCCTGCGTCGGCAACGACAACGATTTGCGCGAGGTGATGCTGGGCAAGGACGGCGTCTTCGCCGGCGTGCGCAAGGGCGCCGTCGTGGTCGATCACACCACTGCTTCCGCCGAGATCGCGCGCGAGCTTTATGCCGAGGCACAAAAACGCGGCTTCGATTTCGTCGATGCGCCGGTCTCCGGGGGCCAGGCCGGCGCCGAGAACGGCGTGCTCACGGTCATGTGCGGCGGCCAGGACGAAGCGTTTGCCAAAGCGGAAAAGGTGATTGCCGCCTATGCGCGCGCCTGCAATCTTTTGGGCGCAGCCGGTAGCGGGCAACTCGCCAAGATGGTGAACCAGATCTGCATCGCAGGCCTCGTCCAAGGCCTCGCCGAAGGGCTGCATTTCGCCATGAAGGCCGGCCTCGACGTCGAAAAGCTCATCGCCACGATCTCGAAGGGCGCGGCACAGTCCTGGCAGATGGAGAATCGCTACAAGACCATGGTCGCCGGAAAATACGATTTCGGCTTCGCCGTCGACTGGATGCGCAAGGACCTCGGCATCTGTCTCTCCGAGGCCCGCCGCAACGGCGCGCACCTGCCGGTATCAGCACTGGTCGATCAGTTCTACTCGCAAGTGCAGAAGATGGGCGGCAAGCGCTGGGACACGTCGAGTTTGATGGCGCTGTTGCAGCGCTGAGCGCGCGGAATGCTCGGGCGCGTCAACCTCCGAGCTGGCTGATGCGGACCTTATAGGCGTTGCTGATGCAGGATTTGTTGGTTCTGCAGCTGTTGCGCTCAGCGAGCCAGGCTTTCTCCTGGGCTTCAAGGGCGTCACGTCGCGCGCCGGAGCTACTGTTGTAAACATTTTCATAGAGGTCGGAGAGCGCGCGGTCGAGCGCTGCCAGAGTATCGTCCGAGCAGATGACAGCCTCCGCCGGTTGCAGATTGCCGGTGCAGGAGAAACTCGGACTTGCCGCAACCGCAGGCAAGCTCGTCTCGCCAAGCAGCACCGCGCCGAGCGCGGCTGCGGCCATGCCGGTCTTGATGGTAGCGGCAAGATTCATTTGCATCATGGTTCAGCCTCCCTCATTTATTCCACGTTCCGATCGGCTTTGGTCAATCCGCTCATCCCCGCGAAAGCGGGGATCCAGGCGGCGTACCGAGAAAGCTGAGCAAGCCGCTTCTAGATTCCCGCTTGCGCGGGAATGAGCGGAAGAGACTGGATCAACGCCATCGGTATCTGCTCCAGCTTGCGCTGGGGATACGCCGCTGAAACGGGCGTCCGCGCATTGCTGATCTTCGTTGTTCAATACCCACATTTCAAGCTCGGTATAGAAAGAAAATTTTAGATCGATGATGGGGGCGTTCGACGCAGTCAGCCGTCCAAGGAGTCCATCCACAAGGCCGGCCGGCTCGCAGAAGGTCGTCGGCCGGAGCGACTATCGGAGTTTGCGGATTCGCTGCTGCGACTGGCGAGGACCTATCTTTATGGCGCCAACGCGATCTTTTCAGACAAAATTGCGCACCATTCGTCTAATAGCGGTTGCAGCACGAGCTCGTCGGCATGATGGATGAACGCCCGGTCGACCGAGCGTGTCCAGGCCAGTTTCCACTGCGCATCCGACCACGTCGCCGTCTCGGCGATCAACTCGGCGGCGTGGGCCGCATCGCGATACGCGCGTCCGGCATCGCCGACATAGGCGGTGAGCTGCGGCAGGTCTCGCGCCAGCACGTGCGCGCCGGTCGCCATGGCTTCGGCGATCGAAATCGGCATACCGATGGGAGTTGCTTCGGGCTGACCCGGCGGAGTAGCAGTGTGCAGATAAATCCCCGCGCGCTCGACCAGCGGCAGCAGTTCGTCGCGCGGGACGTCGATCATCAAATCGACATGCGAGTCGCTGCTCCGCCAGGTCTCCGCCAGCTCCTGCGCGAATGTTTCTCGTCCGCGGACCGTCACCACTGCTAAGACGAAACGATGATCGGGCAGCCGGGCGGCCACGTCGAAAAATAGCCGCAGGTCCTGCCTCGGCTGGGCAGTCCCGGTGCGAACCACCAATCGTCGGTCCTTGTCTCGCGCTGGACGAAACAGGGACGTATCGAACGCCGCCGGTAATGGGCGTAACAGCGGCTCGCCGGCGAAAGATGTGAGCTGATGCGGGAAGCAAAAGGTCCGCCGCAGTGTCGGCAATGCCAAGACTTGGCGGATCGTCTCGTCAGTGGTTTCGAAGCTGTGCGCCCGTACGGTGACGGGCAGGTCGGCGGCAGCGAGCGCCGCACCACGAGCGGTTGCAAAGCGCACCCAGTGGACGTGTAGGACATCTGGCTCGACCGCGGCGATTGCGTCTGCGAGGGGCCCCCGGTGGACCGGCACCGACGGCTCGTATGGACTTGCCCCCTCGCGTTCCGCCCATACTTCGATTTCAACCTCCAGCCGCCGCATGCAACGGATTTCGCTTTCGATATACGTCTCGCTCAGCTGCGTGTATTCATAAAGCACGTAAAGGACGCGCGGCGGCCGCGGCAGGTTCGGTACTTTTCGGGATTTTCGCAGCGCTCCGAAGCAGGCGGGGCCGAAGGGTGACTCTGTCGTCACTTCCTGCATCATCGCGATGCATCACCGCGGGCGCAAATGCTTGGCATTATCGTGGCTGTTCGTCGTCTGTTTGGGGCGAATTTCAGGAAACTGAGCCGGGATTGGGCCAGACGTGCGAATATTCACATATTTCCCGCACCCTAACAAGACAGCAAGACAGAGGCGATCAGCAGGTCGCGGGTTGTCTTGAGTTCCCACCGCCACCGCTGATATCGTCAAAACAGGCTGGATTTGAGGGACGGGCGAAATCCTAGGCGCTGGGGGTATTTCAATGGCAGTCGACCGACGGCGTATTCTGCAGATCGCGTTGGGCGGTGGCCCATTGGGCACGCTGGCTTTGCCCGAAGGCTGGGTCAGCCCGGTTGTTAAGTCGGTGATTGTGCCGGCCCATGCCGCAGCCTCTCCAGTTCCGACAACCACGGCTGCACCGACAACCACGGCGGCAACGACGACCACGGCAGCGCCAACGACCACGGCAGCGCCAACGACCACGGCAGCGCCAAAAACCACGACGACCACGACGACCACGACGACCACGTCGACCACGACATATTTCTTCTAACTGAAAGAATCAGGCACATCTTACTCGCGGAGACCAGCGGCGTGGTGCAAACTCGAGTCTTGAGCCGGGCGATGAGTTCAAGCGAAGAATGCACGGACGCCAACGGTCTGCTGCGCGCGTTGCTGACCGACCGAGCAACTAACGACTGCAGCGTCGCGAGCGAGGCGACCGAGCAAGCCGTGCTGCGATATCATGAAATCAGGGGCGTCCCGCTCTGGAGCAGCTTGGCCGACGAGGCCGAGCACCATGGCGTCGCCTCATTGATCGAGCCGATGATTACGGTTCTGTCCAAGAAGAGACCCGAAGCCGTACCAGACGACCTGCGGCGGACGTTTGTCGCTCTGGCGAGCCGGCACCGCCGGGCTGCTATCGCCCGCGAAAGGTCCATCGATCAGTTGCTGACGGCGTTCGCCACCGTCGGCATTCCTATCATTCTTCTCAAGGGTGCGGCCTTGGCGCACCGCATCTATCCCAGTCCAGAACTGCGCCCGATGGTCGATATTGACGCGCTCATCGATCCCGCTGACACAGAATGCGCAGTCCGGGTCATCCGCGGTCTCGGGTACTCCTTTGCGTCTCGGCACGGATCGCGCTTCGCCGGTCGCATGCATCATCTTCCGCCGGCCACGAACGACCAGTCGGGCTTTCAGATCACGCTCGAACTTCATGAGGATGCGATGTCGCCGGACCTGGCCGACAGCCTGACGTTCGCGACGCTCACGGCAAAGCCGCTGCCGTTTCGACGCGGTGGCGGACCGGACGGGATTGCCCTTGGACACACGGACATGCTGCGCCACCTTGGTCGCCACGCATTCGAACCGGCCCGCCGCATCCGTTTGAAGCACCTCTACGATCTATGGCGCTATCAGGCGATCTTTCGCGACGAGATCAACTGGCGAGAGCTTGCACTTCGCTTTCCCGATGTGATCGTTGCTTTGCGGTTAGTGTCTTATGTATTTGAGAGTGCGCACTCGCTGGTCCGGCCGGTTAACGCGGTTGCAGAGCCGGTTCCTGCCGGATTGGGGCTTGGAATGGTGCCGCTTTCGGAGATCGCCGGAGCGGACGTTGGGTACATTGCCAAGCTTGCAGCCTTGTTTAATCCTCCTGCATGGTGGCTTCATGGATTTTATGGGGTGCCACCCGAAAGGTCATTGCTGACCTGTCGGATTGTCCGCCACCCCATCACGCTTGCACGATGGTTGGTGAGACGGTTCGTGGCGGGCATGGGCCTTTCCGCGCCCGCTCCCCCCTGCATCGCAGGCCAGGCAGGAGATCGCCTTTTAGAGGCCAAGTTTTAGAGGCCAAGTAGTGATGCCATGCGTCCAGGACAGATGATCGATCGCATCCCCATCCCGGCCGCTCACGTCGAGATGGAAGTCGTCGACGAGGAAGTTCTCCTGTATCATCCTCAACATACGCGCGCGGTCTATTTGAGTCCGACGGCGGCGGCGATCTGGGGTTTGTGTGACGGGAGTCGATCGGTACGGGAGATCATTCGGGTCATTGGAGAAAGCTATCCCGACGCCAATAGCCTGACCGATGATGTGTTGGCCACGCTTAATCAGCTTCAGGAGAGCGGCATTCTTGTCATCGGTTGAGATTCGACAGAAATCTGTCCGTCTTGGTTCCAGCCGCTGCGCCGTAACCTATCCCCAAGCGTTCGACCCGTGGTTCGACGGGTTAGTCGAACCTGCGGAAGAAGACGCCGCCCCGCTCAAGTGGGTGCGCCTGTCCGCTGGCAACGCATTCGACGGCTTTGAAGTCCTCTCTAGCGTTGATCCTGCGGCAACGGGGCTCGATCTCGGCGAGGCTCTGGCGACTTTTTGGCAACGCGTGAGTTTCCTTTTGGTCGACGAACTCCGCGATGCCATGGCGCTTCATGCTGCGGCTCTCTTTCAAAAAAATCGCTTCGTGCTGTTGCCAGGCCGAACCGGCTCGGGGAAGACGCGCTTGTCTTTATGGTATCGCACGCAAGGCTTCGACCTGGGTAGTGATGAGATTGTGACCGTTTCGCCGGAGCGGACTGGCACCCCCGCGCTCAGCGTCCTAGCGCGGCCAGTGATTCTAAAGGCATCGCGCGACGTAAATGCCCTATTGCGGCCGAGGGAAATACCGGCCGCGCGACAGGATTCATCCTGTGGCACGATGCTTAGGCTTGAAGGCGCTGCACCACTGATGCAAAGAGCCTTGGATCGCGGGTTCATCGTATTTCCGCGCTTCTCGCCCGGCGCGCCGCTTAAAGTAACGGCGCTGACGGCCGGTGAGACCTGTCTTCGTCTTATTGAAAATTGTCTCAATTCGCGAAACCTCCCCCGTGGAGGGCTGCCCTTTGCCAGCCTCCTGGCCCGCCGCGCGTTGGCGATCTCCCTCGAATACGGCGAGACACGGCAGCTGGACGGCCCCCTCGACTTGCTCACTAGGCAGGTTTTCGAGAGGCCCCTTGCCCGACATAACCTGAGGGCTTTTTGCGAAGCGTTCACCGCCAGGGCGGCCATGCGAACCAGTTCGGTGGCGAAGAGCAGGACCTCTGCACAGGCATCGGTGGACACGCCGAAGCGCGCCGTACCCGCGCCGACCGTTGAGCGTTTCCCGCGTCGTCTAACCATCGGCATGGCAACCTACGATGACTACGACGGCGCCTATTTCACGATTCAATCTATACGGCTCAACAATCCAGAACTTGCCGGCGATTTGGAGTTTGTCGTGATCGATAACAACCCAGGCGGGCCCTATTCGGACGTGCTAAGCCGTTTCGGCAAGTGGGTTGACTGCTATCGCTATGTCCCGCGAGGCGAATGGCATGGAACAGCGATCAGGAACGCGGTCTTCGAGGAAGCGAGTAGTCCGTTTGTCCTTTGCATCGACTCTCATGTACTGATCGCTCCCGGTGCGCTGTCCAAGCTGATCTCATATTTCGAATCCGATCCTGACAGCCGCGATCTCGTGCAAGGGCCTCTGATCTATGATGACTTGCGAACCAACTCGACGCATATGGAGCCGCGATGGCGCGACGGAATGTATGGGACCTGGGCCAGCGATCCGCGCGGCAACGATCCGGCAGCACCCTGCTTCGACATCTCTATGCAGGGCCTTGGCCTCTTCGCATGTCGCCGCGCGGCGTGGCCCGGCTTCAACCCGAAGTTCCGCGGTTTTGGCGGCGAGGAGGGTTACGTCCACGAAAAAATCCGACAGCGCGGCGGGCGAACGCTATGCCTGCCTTTTCTCCGATGGATCCACCGCTTTGGCCGTCCCCTCGGCGAGCCGTATGCGAACAGATGGGAAGATCGCATTCGCAATTATGTCATTGGGTTCACCGAGCTCGGATTGGATACCACGGAAATGGAAGCACATTTCGCCGAGCTTTTGGGCACAGAGACATCAGCCAGAATCTTCACCGAAATCAAATTGGAGCTGGGAAAAGAGCGCGCATCCGAATCTGCGCAAATGCGAGCGCAATGAGAGCGAGGCGGGCGTGGTGTGCGATTCACGGACGCTATCGCAGTCGCGAGTCGGCGAGCTCAGGCTACCGCTGCATTCCTTCCGTCTCCAGATTCGTCGATAGTCGCTCAACCGGCGTGAACAGTTGAATGCGAACCGTCCTTTTCGCGTGGGAACTCGGGGGTGGCCTTGGCCACGTCATGCGCATTCGCCGTTTGGCGGCGCGACTAGCGCCGCACGGCCTGCGCCTGATCGCCGCGGTCAAGAACCTCAACTCGGCGCACATCCTCGCCGCGGTCGGCGTCGAAGTCATGCAAGCCCCAATATGGCCGGCAACATTTCTCAGTAAATCACGTCGCACTGCCATCTCGACATCTACCTTCGGCGATATTTTAGCTGCGCTGGGTTTTGCGGACGAGCAGGCTGTGCAGATGGTGTGTAGCGCATGGCATCGCCTCTTCGCGCTCGTGAATGCTGATCTCGTGGTCGCCGAGTGCTCACCTGGCTGCGCACTTGCTGCGAGAGGCCGTATTCCGCTCGTCATCGTCGGAACCGGCTACACGCTTCCTCCCCCCGAGATGGAGCGTTTCCCGCCGCTCCATCAGAATTCCCCTCCGGTATTCCGCGAAGAAGACATCGTCGAAATTGTAAATCGCGCGCTGGATTGGTTGGGGTCGCCGCCGCTAGTGCGCCTGCCGCAGATTTTTGAGGCGGATGCCCGTTCGGTCCTGACATTCCCGCTGCTGGACCCCTACCGGGCACACCGTGTCCAGTGGGCCGAGGGACCGATCCTCGACTGCGTGCCCGCCGCGCGGCAGCCCGATGCTCGGACAATCTTCGTCTACTTAAGCAGCAATCGGAATGTTCGTGCCGAAGTATTCGATGCCCTGCATCCGTTCGCCGATCGTGTTCGCTTGTTCGGACCCGAGGTTGGCACCGAACAGGCGACGGAGCTCAGTCGCCGTGGCAGCCGGATAGAGATTTCACCTCCGCCTCTTGCATCGGCGCTTGCGGATGCGCGTCTTTTCGTTCATCTCGGCGGCAACGGCGCAGCGGCCGAGGCCCTCGCCGCGGGCGTCCCCCAGCTCGTGCTCAGCACTGATAATGAGAAGGACTTAAATGGACAAGCGCTGGAGTGGGCCGGTGTCGGACGGCTGCTCCGGATCCACGATCCAGCGACAAAGATTTCGCCCGACATAATCGAGGCCATGGTTGAGGACGAAATAAGCGCGGCCCGGGCGGCCAAGCTCGGCGAGAGTCACCGCACACTGCTCACTCTCAACGATCCGGTTTCAAAGTTCGAGCATGAATGTCTGCGGCTGTCGAACAGTTGTGCCGAGTAGCGAACGAGTGAAAGTGCTTCGGCATTTGGACCAATTTAACCTGAACGAATTTAGCCTATTTAATACGGAGGTGGGACTAAGGGACACGTCGTGAGCCGTCGACGGCAAGAACCGCCGTTGATTGCCAGACATTTTTTCGGCATTGTTTCCGAACCCCCATACCGCGTACGACCATAGCAGCTTCCGCCACGCGCGGCATCCTCCTCGGAGCGGCAATCTTCGCCAAGGCAGTTGCAGTCCGTTCGGCGTGGTGTAGATTTGCGTTGCTGACTTTTCCGACTATTGGGGGCAACACCATGCGAACGATCGTCTTCTCTCTGCTTGCACTGAGCGCCATGTCCTTGCTGCCGACTACGGCGTCGGCCGAGTGGTACTGCATGGCGCGCTCGCGCACCGGCTCGTGGGGCGAGGGTTGGGCGCCAGCGAACGCAACCGCCAGAAGGATCGCGCTTGCCGAATGTGCCGTGCGCACGCCACGCGGCAATGTTTGCGTTATTTCCGCCTGCAAGCTGTAAGCCGCCCGCCACACACGAAGGCCTTACACACTGAAACGAAGGCCGCCGACGCGGACAGTGCAACTTGCACTGCCGCGTCGCCGTGCCTAAACGGCACTCTTCGCGATGACGAATGGCGCTAACCGCGCTTGTCGTCGAAGGTCGGAATCTGGCTGTAATATCGCCAGTGGCGGTTCCTTGCCATCGTCGCGATAACGCGCAAGGCTTGGCCGGGCGGTTGTTTGATTATTTGGCATTGAAGTATTCGCGCAGCGGTTTGTGCAGGAGCGCCGACACTATGAAGCCCGATATGGACTTTACCGAGCAATTCGATCCAAATCCTTCGGCCGCGCCTGCAGCGGGCCCCGACGCGGCCGGAACTCAATGTCCGACGCCGGCTTTCTAGCTCATGCCGTGAGACATCCTCGGGGAGATCGCGATGCAAGAAGTTAAGTTCAGGCTGACAAACCCGGATTTGCGGCCGAGACGCACCAAGCTCGAAATGCCCGGCTGGGCCGGCGAGCCGCAACCCCGCACCGACGGCTCTCATGAATACGCCTGGCACTGCGCCCCCTTTACGGAAGGCGCCCAGTACGGGATTGAGATTTTCTACCCTCACGACAACGAGTTGCACGTGTCGAAAAAGGATGGAGCGTTCGTCTTCGCCGGAGATTTTGGGCCGCCACCCGACGATGATCGGCAATGGCCGCCGTTCCGCAGCTTCGGACGGGATTTTTACACCTATCAGCTGCTTCTCGATCTGAAAGTCGGAAAAGAATGGGCCGTCAGGACCGAGCCGCATCCGCGGTTTTACACCGATATGACCGATACCGTCCCGGTCGCCGTACCGGCACTGTTACGAACCGAGTGGTGGCCGATGATTTCGTTCGTGGTCTTCAAATCGCCGGCCGAGGGGCGCACGCACATCTTCAGGCCCGGCGAGCCGATGTTGCAAATCCTGATCCTCCCCGTGACATCCGACTTCATGCTTGTCGCGATGGACGAAGAAGAAGCCGCCGAACGCGAAATGCGCGGGCGCCGAATCCATGCGAGCCGGCCGACGCTTGCGGCCGAATCGACATGGACTTCCGATACCGACACCGTGTTCGACGGTACTTATCGCCATCTGCTGCGCGCCGCCAAGGCGAAAGCCCGACAAGAATAAGAAAGAAGGCGGTCCGGCTGAACGAGGCTTTGCGATACTACCGGTGATAGTAATAGCGGTGGTGGTGGTGGTGATGGTGGTGATGATGGTGGTGCCGCCGCGGGATAAATTGGCGGATTATGCGCGGCACGGCATGATGATGGTGGTGATGGTGGTGGTGATAGTACTGAGCGACGCGGGTTTCGTCGGTAGCCGCAACCGGAGCTTCGGCCAGCCGCGCATCGTCCGCCTTTTGCAGCGCTAAAGCGTCCGGAATGGGTTCAAGAAGGTCCCTATAGCTTGCCGCCGGTGCGAGTGCCGCTGGTGCGGTGGCCGCTTGGGCGGCGTTCATGGTCGTCAGCGCAGCCGCGGCGCCCAGCAGACCGGCAATTTTCTTGTCCATGGTTCCTCCTCGGGGGATTTAGGGTAATTCTAGTCCGCGACGATAATCCGCTCGGCCGCGCGAAGTTCCCGCTGCGCATCGGCGGGCTGCAAATTTCGTTCGGGGGAACCGAGTTAACCGCCCTTTTCTCCGATCAATCGGAACGAATCGAGCCAGCGTCCAGTGCCGACCGGCAGCGGCTCGCCGGCGGGCGCAATGGCCATGAGCTGATAGAGCCTGCGGCCAACCACATAAAAGCGGTCGCGGATACGCTTGTTCTTGCCGCTGGCCTCACCGTTCTGCGTTTGAAGGTCGATCTGCGATCCGCGGTACGGGCCGAGCGTGATGTTCGACTGTACCAGCACAATCGCGTTGGCCGCGCGCAACGCGCCGATCCGCGCCTCATCCAAGACTTGCTGATCGGACCGCCGGTCCGAAGCGTCGCGCGGCGTGACAAACACCATGAACGCGCCGCTGCCGCCAGCCGGCATCGTGTAGATATGCGCGTCGGCGCGGTTGCCGGCAATGCGCAGCTTTTGCTGTTCCAGTTTCGGCGCGACTGGCGCGGAAATGGCGAACTCGTCGCCGGAATAGATGTAATCGCTCCAGGCGCTGTCCTGAGCGGCGGCCGGCGCCAGGAGACCGAACGTCCAGAGCCCGAGAGCAAGGCGCGCGGCTAACCGCCACATGGCGCATCCGATCATCGCTACGCCGCCGCGCTGGGCCGGGCCGAAACCGCTTCGTGCCAACGCCGCACATGATCAAGGCCGTCCGGCACGGTGAGTTTCGACACACGCATGAAATCGACCGCGATCATCGCCGTGATATCGGCGACTGTGTAGTCCTTGCCGGCGACATAAGGCCGGCTCTCGAGTTCGCCGTCGAGGAATTGCAGGAATTGTGTCACGCGCGGCTTATTGGCCTCGCCCCATTCCGCCACTTGCGGGTCGACCATCTGTTTCATGGCCGGATGAAGATGCTGGAAGACGGTCGCCACCGGCAGGAAAAAGTGGAACTCGACCCGCCTGTTCCACATCTCGACCAACGCGCTCTCGAGCGCGCCGCGGCCGAATAGCGGCGGATCGGGATTGAGGGCCTCGAAATACCGGCAAATGGCGATGGATTCCGCAATCACGGTGCCGTCATCGAGAACCAGGGCCGGCACCCGCTGCATCGGATTGATGGCGGTATAAGCCTCCGAGCGCTGCGCGAGCGCGCCGAGGTTAACGTGTTCGGTCGGGATACTGACCGCTTTCTCGGCCAGGAACATGCGAACCCGGCGCGGATTAGGCGCCCGGCCGCCATCATAAAGCTTCATCGCAACCGCCTCTCTATCCCGTTGCGATGACGAGCTTATCGCGGGCCGCCGGATCTCGCCAGCGCGCACCATCGCGCGGCCAGCGGCGGTGCCGGCGCCCAAATGCCGCCAAGGCGGCTGAATATATTCATTAACCAGGAACCGGGGGTGATCTAAGCCTGGCTTTAAGGAATTTGGTCCACTTTTGTCGCGAATTATCGCCACCTGCGGATCGAAATGCCCAGCACGATCAGCGAACCGCGCGAACTGGCTTCGCCGGCCGCCGCCTCGCCGGCCAAACGCCGCCTTGCCGCCCAGCACGTGCGCGAGGCGCGCGACCGGCTGACGTCGACCAGCGGCACCCGGCCGGTGTTCGATTACGAGTTGCTGCGCCAATTCGCTCAAAACCGGCTGTCGGCGTCTCCCGTCATTCTGCTGCTGATCGTCACCATCGGGATGCTTTCTGGCCTGTGGACCGGGGCGCTGACGTCCGGCGTGTGGACCGGCGGCGCGCTGCTCATCCATCTCGTCATCATTCGCACCTGCCGGCAGTTCCTCGAAGACACGCCAAGCACCGCGAACCTGCGCTCGTGGCGGATGCGGTTCCTCATGCTCGATCTCTTCTTCGGCATGGCGTGGACCTTCATCCTGATCAATCCGGTCGGCATCGACGACCAGGCGGGCACGTTCATGCTGTTCGTCATGCTGTTGGTGGTCGCCATATCGAGCATGCTGGCATCGAGCCTGCCGGTGGCGGTCTTCGCCCTGACGTTGCCGGTCACATTCGCGATCGCGCTCGACTTCGCATTCAAAGGAACGCTGCACGACTATATTCTCGGCGTCATGGCGCTGACGGCGGAGGGCTATTTCTCGCTGCTCGCCTACCGGCTTTATTCGACGACGCTCGCCACGCTCGAGGCGCGCGCCGAAAAGGACGCGCTGATCGGCGAGCTCGAGCAATCGAAGTCGATTTCGGATGAGGCGCGTCGCCGCGCCGAAGCCGCCAATATCGCGAAGTCGCGTTTTCTTGCGCAGATGAGTCATGAGCTGCGTACCCCGCTCAACGCCATCCTCGGCTTCTCCGAGGTGATGCAGGCGGAGATTTTCGGGCCGCACGGCGTGCCGATGTACAAGGACTATGCCGGCGATATCCATAATTCCGGCGTGCATCTGCTCAATCTCATCAATGAAATCCTCGACCTGTCGCGCATCGAAGCCGGGCGCTACGAGCTCAACGAGGAAGCGGTATCGCTCAATCGCGTGGTCGAGGATTGCCACCATCTGCTGAAACTGCGCGCCGGCAATCGCGGCCTCACCCTCCACGAAATGTTCGAGCCGGATATGCCGCGGCTCTGGGCCGACGAGCGCGCGGTGCGCCAGATTTGTCTCAATCTCCTCTCCAATGCGATCAAGTTCACGCCGCAAGGCGGCGAGATTTGGCTGAAAGTGGGATGGACGGCCTCGGGCGGCCAATACATGAGCGTGAAGGACACCGGGCCCGGCATTCCCGAAGAGGAAATCCCGATTGTGCTGGCGTCGTTCGGCCAGGGCTCGAACTCGATCAAATCAGCCGAACAGGGCGCCGGCCTCGGCCTGCCGATCGCCAAAAACCTCATCGACCTGCATGGCGGCACATTCACGCTCAAATCCAAGCTGCGCATCGGCACCGAGGTGATCGTCACCTTCCCGCCGGAGCGCGTCATGTCGGCACTTGCCCCCATCGCCAACGGGGCGCCGCCGATCCAGCCACGAGCCGACATGTCGTCGATGTCGTCGCCCGACGACGGGGCCGCTCGCGCCAAGAAGGCGTTGCTCGGCGCCACGGGCTGAGCGTCGGCTGAACAGCCCTTCGGACGACGCGGCGAACGGGGATTGCCTTAAGCCTGCCGCCGTTTATGGTGCCTCGCGATTCCCGCCGAGACCGGTATGGCCAGTATCGAGACGCCTTGCATTCGCATCTGTGTGGTTCATCCGTCGCTGCGGCTTTGCAGCGGCTGTGGTCGCTCACTCGATGAGATCGCGCGCTGGATTGAGCTCACCGGGGACGAACGCGAGCGGATCATGGCGCAATTGCCGCAGCGCCTTGCGGCCATATCCAGCGCTAGTTCCGGGGCCAATGCGGCGCCGGTCAATTCCGCGTCGGCCCATTCTACACCGACCATGGCGTAGAAGGACTCGTTTCCCGTGCGCCATCGCCTGTTGTGGCTGCTGCTGATCGGCCTCCTGATCGCGCTCCTCGTCCTGATCGCCCGCCACGGCGAAGGCACAGTGGATTCGCTTTCGACCGGAGATTTCGGATCGCTCGTCTACAAAATCGCGATCCTTGTTTTCCTTGCGGGCGCCGCGATGACGCTGTTTCGTGAGCGCTTCGCGCAAGCGCTGACCGGCGCCCTGCTCTGGGTCGTCGTCGGCCTGCTCCTCGTCGTCGGCTATTCCTACCGTTTCGAGCTGCACGGCATCGCCGATCACGTCCTCGCCGAGCTGGTACCCGGCCACGTGATCACGCGCGGACGCACCGTCGAGGTGGCGCGCGCCAATTCGGGAGATTTCGCTATTTCGGCGCAGATCAATGGCGCCCGCGTCGCCATGGTGCTCGACACCGGTGCGAGCTCCGTCGTGCTCACCCGAGACGACGCCAAGGCGGCCGGGTTGCCGCTCGAAGTGCTCACCTACACCGTGAACATCGACACAGCCAACGGCCGCACGCGCGCCGCGCCGGTGACGCTCGATCGCATTGCCATCGGCGGCCTCGTTGAGCGCTCGATCGACGCACTGGTCGCGCAGCCCGGCCAACTGCGCACAAGCCTCCTCGGCATGAGCTTCCTCAACCGGCTGCAGAGCTGGGAAGTAAGCGGCGATCGCCTGGTGCTGCACGGCTATCCGTAGTGACGGCACGCCTGCGTATGTTCAAAACAGGCTGACGAGAAAGCGCAGCGACACCAGTATGAGAAAAATGCTGAAGACGATCTCGAGCGTGCGCCGCGACATTCGATGGGCGAGCCGGGCACCGTAGGGCGCGGCGAGACTGGAGACCGGCGCCATCACTGCCACGCCGATCAACGAGACGAAACCGAGCGACAATGGCGGCAGCAGCGCCCGGTCGTGAAGCCCGGCGAGAATATAGCCGAGCGTGCCGACGATCGTGATCGGCACGCCGAGCCCCGACGAGGTGGCGACGGCATTGTGGATCGGCTTGCCATAGAGCGTCAGCACGATGTTCGACAGCGACCCGCCGCTCACGCCCATGAGCGCTCCCGCGAGCCCAATGCCGAAACCGTAGAGCGACATCGGCACGGCGCCGGGTAGCTCGTCGCCGAGATTCCAGCGGTCGCCGGCAAAGAGAAACTTGGTCGCGATGAAGGCCGCGATCAGCACAAAGGCGAGCTTGAACACCGCTGCCGGAGCAAAGGCCGCGATGACCGCGCCGCAGGCGACGCCGATCACAGCGGGAAGCGCCCACAGCCTGATCACACGCGGAATGACCAGACCTTTGGCGCGATGGGTCAAATAGGAGCGGATCGTCGTCGGCAGGATGATGGCGATCGAGGTGCCGACACATAGCTGCATGCGCACCTCCTCCGGCACGCCGAGCACGCGGAATACCTCGTAGAGCACGGGCACGATCACGGCGCCGCCGCCGATGCCGAACAGGCCGGCAAGAACTCCGGTGATCACGCCGCCGATCACGATCGCCACCGCGAGCCAAAGCAACTCGTGCAACCCGACGCCGAGGACCATTACTACTTCGGTTCTTTCGAAAGCGCGTTACGCCGCGATGTGCGCCAATTTCCGATCCCTGTCCAGGTGTCGGTCCTGAACGAGCGCGAGCGCAGCGGCGAGGAGTTCAGCCCCCGCGCCCGGCGTCGCCGCCGCGCCGGCGAGATGGCGTCGGAACGCTCGTGCACCGGGTACGGCACGGAACAGGCCATGCACATGGCGCGTGATGGCATGGAGCCGGGTGCCCTCCCTTCGCTCGCGTTCGATATACGGAATCAATGCAGCCGCGGCCGCCTGCGGCGTTGCGCAGGGAGCATCTTCACCAAAGACGAGCGGGTCGACGGCGATGAGCCGCCACGGCTCCTGATAGGCCGCCCGGCCCATCATCACGCCATCGACGCGGTCGAGGTGTGCGACACCGTCCTCGACGCCGGCAATCCCGCCATTGAGAATGACCGTGAGCCGCGGATGCGCCGACTTGAGGCGATAGACGCGCGCGTAGTCGAGCGGCGGCACCTCGCGGTTCTGCTTCGGCGATAAGCCTTTGAGCCACGCCTTGCGGGCATGCACAATGAGCGCGTCGGCGCGAGCCTGTTCGACCGTCTGCGCAAAAGTCTCCAGTGCCTCTTCGGGATCTTGCTGGTCGATGCCGATGCGGCACTTCACGGTAATTGGTATTCCGACCGCAGCCTTCATCGCCGCCACGCAGTCCCCGACCAGCGCCGGCTCCGCCATGAGACAGGCGCCAAAGCGGCCGTCCTGCACACGGTCGGAGGGACACCCGACATTGAGATTGATCTCGGCAAAGCCCGTATCGGCGCCGATGCGCGCGCAAGCCGCCAGCGCGCGCGGATCGGAGCCGCCAAGCTGTAGCGCCAACGGATGCTCGGCCGGATCGAAACGTAAAAGCTGCGTCCGGTCGCCGTGCAGCACCGCACCCGTGGTGAGCATTTCCGTATAGAGCAGCGCGCGCCGCGTCAGCAGGCGATGGAAGAACCGGCAATGCCGATCGGTCCACTCCATCATAGGGGCGACTGAAAAACGACGATCGCCCAGGCGGCCTTGTCCTTGTTCTTCCGTCATTTCATGCCCTGCCAAGAACGGCCCGATCCGTCGTACGTCCTGGGTTCTGTACTCAAACCCCTTCTGGCCGATGATGCGGTGTGATTCAAGGCTTCGTAATGGAGGCTTTGATGGCACGTTTCGATTTGTCGGTCATGGGAATCGTGAAGGCCAATGCCAAGGTTGCGAAATGACACTCTGCCGCTTTCGCATGTTGTGATACTTTGCATTTGTCGTGTTGGCAGCGACTCAAAATCTGCCAATGGTGACGAGGCTTCCGTGACGCAACGATGCAAAGGGCTGCCATTTGCCAAGCGCGGGCGCAATGCTTTTGCTGATGTTGACAGCATGTATCTACGCCGCGGAAGCGACCGGCACAGAGGCATATCCCTCGCGACAGATTGAGGTGATCATTCCGGCCCCGCCAGGAGGCTCGCTCGATGTGGGCATGCGCATCGTTCAACAACGTCTCTCTCCACTCATGAAGGTGCCGCTTGTTATCGTTAATCGGCCGGGAGCCAGCGGTGCGCTGGGAATGGGCACGTTGGCCAGAGCGGCACCGGACGGATATGTGCTTGCCGCCACATCAACGTCGACGCTCACAGTAGTACCCGTGACCGCATCCAACCTGCGCTATGGGCTTGCCGATTTCGTTCCGCTCGGAAACTACGCCAGCGATCCCGGCACAATAGCGGTGCGGGCAGATGCTCCGTGGCAAACGCTGAATGAGCTCGTCGACTATGCGAAAGCCAATCCCGGAAAAATGCGATACGGTTCGGCTGGTGTCGGGACCCTCTCTATGCTCAATATGCAAACCGTCAATGTCCACTATGGGCTGGACATCATCCATGTACCCTTTAGCGGAGCGCCAGAAGCGAATTTCGCCGTCATTGGAAAGCAGATCGAAATTGCAGCTTCACCCCTCAGCGCTGTTTCGCCTTTTCTGAAGGACGGCAGCATGAGGGCGTTGCTTATGACCGGGGACGCGCCGCCCCCCGAATTCTCCCATGTCCCCACGATGAAGCAGAAGGGAATCAGAGGAGCCAGTTTCGGGCTCATTCTGGGGCTTTATGCTCCCGCTGGCATTCCCGATGAAGTGGTCAAGATCGTCGGCTCCGCCTTGCATGCCGCCATAGAGGACCCCGACGTCGACGCCGCGTTGCAGAAGGTTGGCATGCAGGTCACTTATGAAGATGGCGCCACCGCCAAGCAACAACTCCAGGTGCAGCTTTCAGACGTGGCGGAACTGGGACGCAAGCTTAATCTCACCAAATAGGAATGCCTACAGTGATCATCGATATGCATACGCACCCATTCGGAAATCCGGACTTTTTCGCCGGCGACGCTATCAAGTCACGGCGCGATGTTGTCACTTTGCGCAAGCGGCATCCTGAAATCTTCCGCATGCGCTACGTCAATCTGCAGGATCTCACTGATCTACTGGTCGCCGACATGAAAGCCGGCCATATTGATCGAGCGATGATACAGCCTGGGTGGCGCGAAGACCCGGAGGTTGTTGCCGCGGCGGTCAAGAAGCATCCCGCGCACCTCGTGGGCCTGTTCAATATCGGGCACGATGATGCCAAGCATCCTGCCGAGAGCGACCTGCTACAGCCGATCGATTGGCGCAAGACAGCCGAATACATCGAACATTACGTTAAAGACTTGGATCTCCAAGGATGTGGTGAGGTGGTGCCCACGCGATATACCCGCGAATCGGCGCCTGAGCACGTCGCTGAAACGCTGCGGCCGCTGATCGAGATTTTGTCCAACTACAAGGTGCCGGTCCAGTTTCTCACAGGCTGGACGCAGTTCGCGACGCCGCTCTACCACGGCATCCCATTCTTCGTAGACCTGTTGGCGGAATGGTTCCCCGAAGTCCCAATCATCATCACGAAAATGGGCCGCGGCTATTCATTCATCTTCGAAACGTCGTTGGCGATTGCCTACAAACACGCCAATGTATACTTCGATGTCGTCCAAGCTCATCCGTCGCATATCGAGCGGGCGGTTGCCGAGCTCGGCAGCGATCGCATCATGTTCGGTACCGACTGGTCTCCGACGTGGCGTGCGGAAGCCGGCGACATTTATCGCAGGGATCTCAAGAAACTCGACGCACTGGACATTTCCGAAGCTGCAAAAGAGGATATTCGATGGAAGACGGCGGCCCACCTCTACAAACTTAACTAATCGACTTCGCAAGCAACTCCAGCACCATCTGCGCCGGCGCCAGAGATGTAAACCTTCCGCGAGCAACAACCTCACCCTTTTCGGAGATTGCAAATCCATCTTTGAGTTTGATCAGCACGCAATATCTGCCGTTCGGCAAATTAATCGGCTTCGCCGTCATTCCCCTACCGTTTCCATTCTATCGTTATCTCAAGTCCCGTGCCGCTGTCGGCCGCGAGACACGCCTTCAGCTCCTACACCACGGTCTTGCGAATAAGGTCGGCGCTGTCCGCAAGCATCGTGCGCTGCAGATTCATTTGCGACATCTGCGCGACCCGCGCCGACGGGAGGAAGCGTCTCATCTCGGCGTAAAAAACCGCCGCTGTCGCCTCCCTCGCCAGCTCGTTGAGCCGAGCGTTTGCCTTGACCGCAATGTTGGTGGTGCCGTAGTCGGCGAATTTCTTCAGAACCATCTCACGATCAGGCGCCGCACCAAGCTTGTTGACGAGAAACCAGACGTCCCACACATCGCGGAATTTGAGCGCCGCTCTTGCGGTCAACGCGACCGCTTTGTCTGCAAGGATTTCATTCGGGGTTTCGGCGATGAGGATCACGTCCTGAATCTGGACTAGGCCCGGCGCTGCACCGACTGTCAGCGCCTTGGAATCGTAGGACGGAACGTTGGCAAACTCGATCTTGATGCGCGATTTCGGGGCCTTGGGCGTTGGATTGACCGGCACCACGATCTGCCATACGGCAACGTTGACATCACTTCCCTTGACGAGTTCCGGTTGCGTTGGACGCTTCAGAACAATCTGCGCAGCGTCAATATCGAAGTCGTGTTGCAGGGTCTGCCTCGTGGTTTCGAGCGCCTTATCAACCAGAGCATCGAACTGGATGTCCTTCAGATAAGCGCCAGCCTTGCCGCAAACGAAATCGAGGTCCTCACTGTAACGCTCGCCGCCATAGCAAAGCCGCAAGGCTGTCCCGCCCTGAAAGATGACGTGCTGGAGGACGCCCGCTTCAGACAGCGCAGAGAGGAGATGAAGATGGATGGCCTCCTTCATCAAATTCTGATCCATGCCCGCTTCGATGCCGCGGCGCTGGATGAAGGCATCGATCGCGCTCTTAAGCCCGCTCGCTTTGCTGCTCATCTAGGCTTTCTTCGTCTGCAATGGCGTCGGCAAGAACCTCTTCGTCAATCAAATCGAGATTTCTACCGACGCGGCGCAGGTCGCGAACCGCGGTGCGGATCGTGGCTTCCAGCGTTCCGTCATCCTGGACAAAAACATCGCTCCCGACCTCGATTTTACGATCTGTATGAGTAAGCTCTACGGCGCCCCAGGGCGTCTCAAACCGCCCCGCCGCTCCGGTCGTCATGCAGGTCAGCGCGGTCGTGATCTGTGAGATGACCCCTGCCTCCGAAAGTTCGGATTCCAGGCTGACGTAGGTGATCTCCCGGGGTCGCAGAAAACGAAGGAGGGCGCGCCGAGTGTCCGACGGGCGTGACCGGGCATGGGGATTGACGTAGATGCCCCGCGCTGCGCGGATCAGCACGCCCTGGTCCGACAGCCGCTTCATCATCAGCCTAAGGTAACGGGCATCGATTCCGCCCATCAGCGCCGAAAAGCTCGCGGGCGTAAAGGCCCAGACGCCGGCAACGTCAGCCTGGGCCAGCTTCTCGTTAAGATTTCGCCGCTTCATAAGCCATACTGTAGTTATCAAAAATGATAACTACAAGCAGGTTTATGAGCCAGAACATCTTCGAAAGCGGTACGGGCGCAACTTTCTGACCCAGTAAGATTAGGGGTCACGGTCCAGCAACTCGCGGATTCGCGTCGCCAGCGTCGTGAAGGTGAATGGTTTGGTGAGCAGATCGATCCCCGGATCGAGACGACCTTCGTGGATCAATGCATTGCCGGCATATGCGGTTGTGATCAGGACTTTCATGGACGGGCGAATTCCATAGGTTCGCTCTGTCAAGATCCTGCCGTCGATCCCCCCCGGAAGGCCAAGATCGGTAAACAACAAGTGGATGCCTGCTTCGCGTTCAATGATTTCCAAGGCGGACGCCGCGTCGACAGCTTCGAAAACCCCGTAACCCAATTCTAGCAGGCTACTGACCGTGTAATTGCGGACATCGTCATCGTCCTCGACCACGAGAATTGTCTCACCGGACCTGCTGCGCGGAATTTGACCACCCGCCTTCGGTTCAGTGGCTTGCGGATTGACCGACTCGTGCGCAAGCGGCGCCTTTTGCAGATAGATTTTGGCCGTCGTGCCGATTCCCGGCTCGCTGTATAGCTTCACATGTCCGCCACTTTGTATGACGAATCCGTAGACTTGGCTGAGCCCGAGACCCGTGCCGCGTTCGCCGCCCTTCGTGGTGAAAAAGGGTTCAAACACCTGCTTGAGCACCTCGGGCTTCATCCCGGCTCCAGTGTCTGCGACCGAGATGAGCACATACGGTCCGGCTTTCGCCTCAACGTTGGCGGCGGCGTAAGCGGAATCCAGTTCGACATTGGCGGTTTCGATGCTGAGTTTGCCGCCCGAAGGCATGGCATCGCGCGCGTTGACCGCAAGATTTAAAATCGCGGCCTCCAGTTCAGTGGGATCGACCTCTGCGTTCCAGAGATCATCAGCGAGCATCGTGCGAACCTCAATCCCCTCTCCGAGTGTGCGCTGAAGGAGATCCGACATTCCCGAAACGAGAGCGTTGACATCGAGCACCTTCGGCTCAAGTGGTTTTCGGCGTGCAAAGGCCAGCATTCGCTCGGTCAACTTCGCGGCCCGACGGGCCCCGCGCGTCGCGTTGTCAAGAGCGCGAAGCAACGCTGACCCGGCGAGGGCCGATTGCCGCTGAGCGCTCTCCAAATTTCCGAGTACGACGGTGAGAAGATTGTTGAAGTCGTGCGCAATGCCCGCGGTCAGCCGACCGACAGCCTCCATTTTGGCGGAGTGCCTCAGACGCTCCTCCATGGCTCTGCGCGCGGAAATGTCGCGAAGACTTACAAGCCGCGCCGACCGACTGTCCCAAGTTGTTTCCACGACGCGGATTTCTGCATCGATTTGGTCACCCCCCGGCCGATGGATGGCAATTTCCGATATTTCCCCGGAGACAAATGGAATGCCGATCGGAGAACCAACCAAAAAACGAGCCGGCCGGCCAAAGACCTCTTCCGCCGCTGGATTGACGAACAGCACAGTCCCGGCTTCGTCAACGACAATGATCCCATCGGCGTTCTTTTCAACCAGGAACCTGATCTCGGTCTGGTCGATACTGCTGCCCGACTGGGGAGTTGTCATATTATTCACCGTGCCCGATTTCGCATGCAAGGTGAGCACTGCCACGGATTAGCGCTTATAGTCAGCGTCATCGCCGGTGAACACGTTCGGCGCCTCCTTAAACGGCTCTCCGAGATGCATGCCGGCACCATCGATCGTGAATTGTCGAATCTCTTTCGAATGCTCGCTGCCGCGCATCTTCAGCACCATGAGACCGCGATGCATCGTCTCCTGTTCCTGGATGTACCGCAGCAGGATGATCGAATTGGTCAGAGTTGAGATGTGCTGTTCGCTAGCGCTCGCACCGCCCACGAGAGATTTGCTGGTCGCGGTGCAAAGCCCCGCTATTTCTCGCTTCTTGATGAACGAGGTGAGACTGATGAGGAATTCGCGAAACCCGGTATCCGGAGCAATTCGCTCCAGTGCGGAAAGACTATCGACCGCAATCCGATTCGGCTGCAACTCGTCAACGAGACTTTGAATTGTGAGCAGATGATCCGGCAGCCCCTGCGCTTCCGGATAGAGGCAGATGATCTTGAGCTTGCCCTCGGCTTCCATCCGCGAAAAATCGACGCCCCAGCCGCTTGCGTTCCGAAAGAGCTGACCTTTGCTTTCTTCGTAGCCGAACAAGATAGCTTTTTCTCCCGCCGCCACTCCGCCAGCTAGGAAATTCGTCACCAGCAGCGTCTTGCCCGTGCCCGTGGCCCCGCTTACGAGCGTCACGCTGTCCCGGAAAAATCCACCGCCGCACATCTCGTCGATCCAGGGGTTTCCGCTCGTCACACGCACCATGCTTGACTGCTGCTCCAGCCGAAGCGAGGACAAAGGGACGGCTACGACGCCTTGGCCGGCCAGCAGCGTGAAGGGCGCTTCGCCTTCAGCGTGGTGGCTGCCCCGCATTTTGAGCACCTCGATCGTGCGGCGGCGCTTTTCGTGATGAAGCACATTGCGCAGTATCACGACGTTGTCCGCGACGAACTCCTCCAGTCGATGGCGCGTAATCTCTCCGTATTCGCTGTTTCGTTCCGCAGTCATGAGTACGGTCAGCCCCAATTTCTTCAGAGCACTGCTGATGTGAAACAGCTCGCGACGCAGAATCTTGGGGTCGCCGATGAAATGGTCGAAGAGCTGCGTCAGCGAGTTCGAGAACGACACGCCGGGCACTGACCGTTTTCACCGCGTGCTGAATTCTGGACAGCAAGCCTGCAAGATCGAAATCACCGACAATCAATTCGTCATTGGCCGGCGGGCTTGCATCGACAAATGCCAAGCGGCCTTCTTTGCGCCATTTCGCAAGGTCCCAGCCAAATCCGCGCATATTGGCTTCGATATCCGCCGGCGGTTCCTCGAATGTCACGAGGACTCCGTTGTCGCCATACGTCGTGATTCCATGAGCAAGAAACTGCGTGGCGAAGACCGTCTTTCCGCTTCCCGGCGTGCCGCCGACGACGGTGGTTCGCGCGCGCGGCAGGCCCCCCATGACCAATTCATCGAACGCATTAACGCCGGTCTTTACCCGTTCCAGCACATCGGCGGCGTCGCCATCCTGAGACCTCATTCGGTGTCCCCTTTCGGCTCAATTCCGAGAAACTCAAGAACTTTTTTCGTGTCGCTGAGATCGCCGACGATTTGCCGGGGACGAACTGAATGCTCATAGGTCAGAGTCGGCGTTGCCAGGATGCCGGCTTTTTCGGCAAGCTCCGGCTTCGTGAGCACATCGATGACTTCGACCTCGCCCGCTTGAGCATTTACGAGCTTCCGCAGGTGAAGAAGATTTTGCTCAGCGCGGCGCGAGCTTGCAGAATTTCCGGCTATGTAAAGTCGCAGCAACGGCTCGGTCACGTTGACATTGCCTTGTCACCATCAAACATCGCGTCGCTGCAGACACAGTGTCGCCTGCACCCGTCCACTCGGGCAGTAACCGAGACCCCAGGGTGAAACGACGAGTTGGCGTAAGGAACAACGCGCCGCGTTTTGACGCAAGAGAGAGAAAAATACCAAACTACTAGTAGTAGGAAAGCATTTTATCGGCCGGAGCGGTGGCCGAGCGCCTCCGTCTCTTGAGAGCCAAGACCTCCAGGCTGGTGATCCCGCGCTCCCGGGCCCAAATGATAGCGGCACTGCGCCGGTTTACCCCGATCTTGCGATACAGGGACACGATGTGATTACGCACCGTATTCGGCGACAGATGCAACAGCTTGCTCATCTCGGCATCGCTCCGACCCTCGCAGATAAGACCGAGAACCTCGCGCTCGCGGTCGGTGAGTACATCAACGTCTTCCGGCGACCGGGCAGAAGGCTGCGCGATCTGCCGCAACGCCTTGAGTTTTTCGACGATCGCGCGCGTGAACCACGATGAATCGGCCATCACGGCCTGAAGTGCGGCAACGATATCGTATCCTGGGTCCTTTTGGCCGTCGGTTTGCTGAATTACGCACATGACCGACCGCTCCCCGTTGACCATCACATCAATGGTCGAGACAAAGCAGTCAAACGCAGGTCTATCAGACCTGCGAATTGGCAGCGCAAGATGTCGCAATCCGCCATTAAGGCGGCGGCGCGTGATCGGGTCTATCCAAGCGACTTGGCCATCGGCATCAACAAGCATGACACCGGCATTCAAGCCAGAGACAATCTGCTTCATCGGCTCATTTTCGCGCGCATCGGCGCTCATCACCTGGTCCATGGCGCTCCCCTGTGCTGAAAGACGTGTAGTGGCGTCGGAGTTGCCGTAATAACGCGAACCCGCGGAATTCGGTTCCGCCTTACTAAGTGGCTAGTAGAAAGGCACTATTTGGCGCCGCCGAGACTCAGTGTCGGGAACCGGGCAGGCCTCCGCCGAGATCATTGTCCAGCCCGATTTGAAAGTGACCCTCGACAAGTTGAGTTTCCGCCCGGTCGCAAGTTCACCAGCGGAATTTGGGAGCCAGATCAAGGATGACATCGCGATGTGGGGCAAGGTCATGAAGGACGCCAACATCCCGGTCAATTGAAATACAAAATCCAAAGTCCCGATAGTGTCTGGGGCCCGCGCTCCTGAGCGGAGCCCCGCGAAACCGCCGGCGGTCCGCTCAAGGACAAAGCTGAGCTACTCGCGACCATTAACCCGTCCAGGCGAGAGGCCCGCGGATGAATGAGAAAGAAAAGGTCGCGCTGGGCTCAATCGCCGCCTCGGCGGGGCTGACGGCGGCGAAGGCGATCGTCGGCTTGCTGACCGGCTCGCTCGCGATCCTGTCGGAGGCCGGCCACTCGCTGCTCGACCTCGCGGCGACGGTGATGACCTATATCGCCGTGCGTATTTCCGGCAAGCCGGCCGACACCGAACATCAATATGGCCACGGCAAGGTGGAGAGCGTCACCGCGCTCGCCGAGACGGCGCTGTTGTTTTTGCTCACCGGCGTTGTGCTTTGGGAGGCTGTGCAGCGGCTTGCGCGGGCTCAAGCCTATGCGGTCGAGGCGACACTTGCCGCTTTCGCCATCATCGCCTGCTCGATCGTCGTCGATTTTTTTCGCGCCCGGGCGCTCAATCGCGTTGCCAAGGCGACCTCGAGCGAGGCATTGCAGGCCGATGCGCTGCATTTCCGTTCCGATATGTGGTCATCGGTCGCAGTGCTGGTCGGTCTCTGCGGCGTCGCACTCGGCTATGCGTGGGCCGATGCGGCGGCGGCGATCGTCGTTGCGGTTTTCATCTGTATTGCCGGCTGGCGGCTCGGCCGGCGGACGATCGACACACTAACCGACACCGCGCCTGCCGGCGTCAGCGAGCAGGTCGCCGCAATCGCGCGTCAGGTGCCCGGCGTCGTCGCCGTAGAGCGCGTGCGGGCGCGACCGGCCGGCGCAGTGCTGTTCGTCGATCTCGCCGTCGGCGTCAGCCGCACGCTGCCGCTCGATCGCGTCTCCGCCATCAAGGAGCGGCTGACGCACGCCATCCGCACCGACATGCCGGCGGCTGAAGTCACGATCACCACCGAGCCACGCGCGCTCGACGACGAGACTGTGCGCGAACGCGTGATGATGATCGCGCGCAATCGCGGCCTGGCCATTCACCACGTCGCGGTCCAAACGATCTCGGGCAACTTGTCGGTCTCCGCCGATCTCGAGGTCGAAGGCACGCTGCCGCTCGGTACTGCACACGATATCGCCAGCCGGCTTGAAGAAGCCGTGCGCGACGAACTTGGACCCGACGTCGAAGTGGAAACCCACATTGAGCCCTTGCCAGCAGACGTTCTCCCCGGACACGACGCGTCGGCCGCGCGTCTCGGCGAAGTGCAGAACGCGCTCGCCGCGCTCACTTCGGAGATCGCCGACCTCGCCGAGGTGCACGACATACGCGTCCGTGAAACCGCCGATGGCGAGATCGTCAATTTCCATTGCCGCGTCGGCCCGACGCTCTCGGTCAGCGCGGTGCACGACCTGGTGGATGAAGTGGAGCGCGGCCTGCGCCGGCGTTTTCCGGCCATCCAGCGTGTCATCGGCCACGCCGAGCCGCGCCGGTAGACCACAGCCTCCGCTTTCAATCGGCGCGCAGAACTTCTACATCATGGCATCATGCGAACCGAAGAGCCCCGCCCCGTCCGCCTCCAGGACTATCGCCCGCCGCACTGGCTGATCGAGACCGTCGAACTCGACGTCAAGCTCGATCCGACCGCGACGACAGTCCGCGCCAAGGTCAAGTTCAGGCCCAACGGCGCGGGCGCAGCGGCGCCTCTCGTGCTCGACGGCGAAGAGCTCAAGCTTCGTTCGCTGCTGCTCGATGGCAAGCCGTTGCCGCCCGAAAACTTCGTCGCGACGCCCGATCGGCTCACCATCGCGCAGCCGCCGAACCGGCCGTTTGAGCTCGAAATCGAGACAGTCGTCGATCCCATCGCCAACACGCAACTGATGGGGCTATACCGCGCCGGTGCAACCTATTGCACCCAATGCGAAGCCGAAGGCTTCCGGCGCATCACTTATTTCCTCGACCGTCCGGACGTGATGGCCGTCTATACGACACGCATCGAGGCCGACAAGAACGAGGCTCCAGTTCTGCTTTCGAATGGAAACCTTGTCGCGCACGGCGACCTGCCGGGGACCTCGCGGCATTTTGCGGTATGGCACGATCCATTCCCGAAACCGTCCTATCTGTTCGCGTTGGTCGGCGGCAAGCTTGCACGTGTGACGGACACCTTCGTCACGCTGTCCGGCCGCAACGTCGCGCTGCACATCTATGTCGAGCCCGGCAAGGAGGATCGCTGCCTCTATGCCATGGACAGTCTCAAACGCGCCATGCGTTGGGACGAACAGGCGTTCGGACGCGAGTACGACCTCGATATTTTCATGATCGTTGCCGTTTCCGCGTTCAACATGGGCGCGATGGAGAACAAGGGCCTCAACATCTTCAACGACAAATACGTTTTGGCTTCGCCGGCGAGCGCAACCGATACCGACTACGCTCACATCGAGGCGGTGATCGCCCACGAATATTTCCACAATTGGACCGGCGACCGCATCACCTGCCGCGACTGGTTCCAGCTCTGCCTGAAGGAAGGCCTCACCGTCTTCCGCGACCAAGAATTCTCCGCCGATCAGCGCTCGCGCGCGGTCGAGCGCATCGGCGACGTGCGCGCGTTGCGCTCGCATCAGTTCGTCGAGGATGCCGGCCCCCTCGCCCACCCGGTGCGGCCCGAACTCTACCATGAGATCAACAACTTCTACACGACCACCGTCTACGACAAAGGCGCCGAGGTCGTGCGTATGATCAAGGCGCTGCTCGGGCCCGAATTGTTTCGCAAGGGCATGGACCTCTACTTCACGCGTCACGATGGCCATGCCGCGACTGTCGAGCAGTTCATACAGTGCTTCGCCGACGTAAGCAGGCGCAACATGACGCAATTTATGCGCTGGTACGCGCAGGCAGGAACGCCGGAGATCAAGGTCGCGCCCCACTACGACGCCCGGGCACGCACCTACCGCCTTGATATGACGCAGACGATTCCGGCAACGCCGAACCAGCCCAACAAGTTGCCGATGGTGCTTCCGGTCGCCCTCGGGCTGGTCGGCAGGAGCGGCGCCGATCTGCCGCTGACGCTCGATGGCCATCCGCTCGCGCGCGGCGTGGTGGAGCTGACACAGCCGAGCCAGACTTTCCTGTTCACGGGCGTAACCGAGCGGCCGATCCCTTCGCTCAACCGCGGCTTTTCGGCGCCGATCAAGCTCATGCTGCCGATCGAACCGGACGATCTTCGCTTTCTTGCCGCGCACGATTCCGATCCGTTCAACCGCTGGCAAGCCGTGCAGACGCTGGCGATGTCGCTCCTTCGGACGAACGTGGCTGCCGTGCGCTCGGGCGCGCAGCTGCGCGAGGACGCAGGCCTCATGGCCGCGCTCGGCGCGATCCTGCAGGACGAGAAGCTCGAGCCGGCCTTCATCGCGCTCGCGCTGGCGCCGCCGAGCGAAGCCGACATCGCCCGCGAGATTGGCAGCGACATCGACCCCGACGCGGTGTTCACGGCGCGCCGCCGGCTGCGTGCGGCGATTGGCGAGCGGCACGGCGCAGCGCTCGCGGACACCTATCAGCGCATGATGTCGTCCGGTCCCTATCGCCCGGACGCCCAGAGCGTGGGCCGGCGCGCGCTCAAGAACATCTGCCTCGATCTTCTGGCAATGACAGAAAAGAGCGAAGCGATCGCGCGGGCGTTTTGGCAATACGAGAACGCCGACAATATGACCGATCGCATGGCGGCGCTCGAGACGCTCTCGCTGCACGATCGGCCCGAGCGCACCGCCGCGCTCGATGACTTCTACCGGCGCTATGCCGACGATCCGCTGATCATCGACAAATGGCTGGCTTTGCAGGCGGCGATTCCCGAACCCGCCTCGCTCGAGCGTGTGCGCGTGCTGACGGCTCACCCCGCCTTCTCGTTGGCCAATCCCAATCGGGTGCGCTCGCTGATCGGTTCGTTCGCGCAGGTGAACCACACCCAATTCAACCGCGTCGACGGCGCCGGTTATGAATTTGTCGCCGAGATGGTTCTGGCGCTCGACCCGAAGAACCCGCAAGTCGCGGCGCGCCTCATGGGGGCGTTTCGCTCCTGGCGCGCACTCGAAGCGCAGCGGCGCGCGCGCGCCGAAGCAACATTGCGCCGCGTCGCCGCCGCCCCCGCACTGTCGCGGGACGTCGGCGACATCGTCGCACGCACCCTCGCGGAGAGCTGAGCGGGTGTCTCAGGACGGAGCTTTTTAGCTGCTCCGGCACGTGGTTTCTCGCCGCAAGAAAGCGTTGGATATTTTTTAAAAAAATATTGACTCCAGTCTCTCGACAAACCGATTCGCGTCGATTCAAATGAAAGTGATTCGGGGAGATGCGGCACATCCTTCCGAACGTGGGTCTGGGGACTGTCCACACGGAGGCAGGCAATGGCGCGCGCCGAGACGGCGAGTGCGTCTCTACGTTCCGATTCGATCAAGGGGCTGGCGCAATCGATTGCCAAACCGGCTTATCGGCGGCTTGTCACCGCCGAGCCGGTCCTGCGTCGCGCGGTGCCGGTTCTCATCGTCGCTTTCATGGTGACGATCTGCGTCGGCGCCGCCGTGCAAGTGCTCGAACACCGCCGGCAAGTTGTATTCGACGCAACGCGGACAATCGAGGCGCTCGCTGACATTCTCGCCGTCGATTTCGACCGGATAGGACGGGATGGCAAACCGAGCCTCGCGCGCACCTCCGAGGCGCTCGAGCAAGCGCTGCCCATTTGGGCTGCCGGCGCCGGGCGCCGCACTCTCATTGCCGATGCCGATGGCGTAATCATCGCCAGCGCGCCGAGCGCGCCGCAGACACACGGCCACCATATCCTCGACATCCTTGGACCGTTGCAGGCGCTGACTACGTTCGGCGCCGCCGCCCGCACGATGGAGATCATGCTGCCGGACGGCGACGCCGCCTTCGCGACGGTGCGCGCGCTGAAGTCGCCGATGGGGTTCGTCGTCGTCATCCAGGAACGCAGCGCCGCGCTGGCAAACTGGCGCTCGACGACGACGCTGACCGTCACGCTATCGGCGACGACCGGCTTCGTCGTGCTCATTCTCGGCTTCGCCTTTCATTGGCAGGCGACGCGCGCACGCGAAGCCGACCTCATCCACGACACCGTACGCAGCCGCATCGATACCGCGCTCAATCGCGGCCGCTGCGGGCTGTGGGATTGGGACTTGGCGCGCGGCCGCATCTTCTGGTCGCATTCGATGTACGACATTCTCGGCCTGCCGCAAAACGACGATCTACTAACTTTCGGCGAGGTCAACGCGCTGGTACGCAGCGACGACATCAATCTCTACGAAATGGCGATGCAACTCGCCGACGCCAGAGTGCAGACTTTCGATCATGATTTCCGCATGCGCCACGCCGACGGCCGCTGGCTGTGGCTGCGGGCGCGTTGTGAGTTGGCGCGCCAGGAGGGCGAAGGCGGACTGCACCTCATCGGCATCGCGGTAGACATTACCGAGCAGAAGAGCCTTGTCGAAAAGACGGCGGCGGCGGACTTGCGGTTGCGCGACGCCATCGAGACCATACCGGAAGCGTTCGTGCTGTGGGATGCCGATAATCGCCTCGTGCTGTGCAATTCAAACTTTCAGCAGCTCCATCACCTTCCCGACGACGCCGTAGCCGCCGGCGCCTCCTACGAATCCGTCGTCGCTGCCGGACGCAAGCCGATCATACGCACAACAGTGGTGAACGATGACGGCCAACCGCCCGGCGCGCGCACATTCGAGGCGCAACTCGACGACGAACGCTGGATGCACATCAGCGAACGGCGCACCAAGGACGGCGGCTATGTCTCGGTCGGCACCGACATCACCAAGATCAAGCAGCACGAACAGAAGCTTGTCGACGGTGAGAAGCGGCAGATCGCAACCATCAACGATTTGCGCAAATCGCAGCAGGCGCTGGAACGGCAGACCGCCGAACTCGCCGATCTCGCCGAAAAATACGCCGAAGAAAAGACCCGCGCCGAGGATGCCAATCAGGCGAAATCCAAATTCCTCGCCAATATGAGCCACGAGCTACGCACGCCGCTCAACGCCATCATCGGTTTTTCGGAAATCATGGAATCGGCCATGTTCGGGCCGCTCGGCGCTGAAAAGTACGGCGAATATTCCCGCGATATTCGTGAAAGCGGCCAATATCTCCTCGACGTCATCAACGACATTCTTGACATGTCGAAGATCGAGGCCGGCGGAATTCGTCTCGCCCCAGAAAACATGGAGCTTGACCCTGTTCTTGCCGACTGTCTGCGCGTGGTGTGGGGACGCGCCATGGAAAAAGGCCTCCATCTGCGCTCTTATGTCGCTCCGGGAATCCACCTCAAGGCCGACCGCCGCGCTTTGAAGCAGATCGCGTTGAACCTTCTTTCGAACGCCGTGAAGTTCACTCCCGACGGCGGCTCGGTGACCGTGCGCGGTCGAGTGCGCGGCGGCATGGTCACCCTTGCCATCGAGGACAACGGCATCGGCATACCCAAGGATGCGCTGCATAAGCTCGGCCGGCCGTTCGAGCAGGTCGAAAGCCAGTTGACCAAGCGGCACCAGGGCTCAGGCCTCGGCCTGGCCATCGCAAAATCGCTTACCGAAATGCACGGCGGCGCCATGCGCATCCACTCGAAGCTCGGCGAAGGGACGACAGTGGTGCTGCGAATGCCCCTGGAGGCAAGACCGCCGGTGCGGGCGGCCGAACTGGCGGCATAATGGTTGGGCGCACGATTTCGCCATCGCCTATGACGGCGCCTTGCCTAAGATCCGGACGAAACATTCGCGCACCTGGCGCTGCGTCTCTTCGACATGGGCCTGGAGCGCCGCGAAATCCGGCAGGTCGGCGGCGCGGGCGAGCAGGCCGAGAACGCCGGCCCTCGCCGATTTCGGATCGAACCTGCCCGGCAGGCAGATGCGCAGAATTTGCGTGAGGTCGTGAAAGAGCCGCACCGCCGGCCGCAACACGGCGGCATCTTCGGCGTTGAGGATGCCGAGGCGCGACGCCTTTGCCAAGGTCCGCGCCGTTGACGCGTCAAGGATATCCGGCGTCGCTGCGGCGTGCACAAGTTGCAGATATTGCGCAATGAATTCGATGTCGACGAGCGCGCCAGCGGCGTATTTGAGGTCCCAGGGTTCGGCGTCACCCTTCTCCTTGGCAATCGCCGCGCGCATCTCGACGACGTCGGCGGCGATCGATGCCTTGTCGCGCTTGCGGCAGAGCACGCCGCGGATCACGGCTTCGATACGTGCGATGAACGCGGGCGAACCGGCGACGACCCGCGCTCGCGTCAACGTCATGTGCTCCCACGTCCATGCCTCGCGCTCCTGATAACTGGCGAAGCCATCGATCTGCGTCGCCAGCGGACCCGAGCGCCCGGAGGGCCGCAATCGCATATCGACCGGATAGAGCACGCCGTAATTGGTCGGGACTGTGAGCGCATTGATCAGGCGCTGGGTAAAGCGGGCAAAATATTGACCGCCGTAGAGCGCCCGCTCCCCATCTGAGTTGGGATACTCGGCGTCGAAATCGTAAATGACGATGAGATCGAGGTCGGAATTCGCGGTCATCTCGCGCGCGCCGAGGCGTCCCAGGGCAACGATAGCCGTTTCCTGGCGGGGGATGCGGCCGTGGACGGCGGCAAAGCTATCTTCCACTTTATTCTGTAGCATACGGATAAGGACATCTGCGAGCCGGGCGAACAGCTCACCGGCCTGCTCGGCTGAAACGGAGCCGGAAAGAATGCGCGCCCCAATCAGGAACATATGTTCCTGACCGAACAGCCTGGCGGCGTCGAGCATGTCTTCATAGCTACGCGTCTCGGCGAGCCGGCGCATCAGTTCGGCATCAAGCCGTGCTTCGTCGGGAAGCGAACCAAAAAAACTCGGATCGATCAGCGGATCGACGAGGTGCGAATTGCGCGCAAGTATATCGGCAAGACGCGGGGCAACACTGAGGATCAGGGCAATGAAGCGGATCAGTTCGGGATTCTGCCGCAATAGCGAGAGAAAACGCCCGCCGGCGCGCAGACCCGCAAGGAAGCGGTCAAAGGTCGCAAACACTTCGTCTGGATTTTCGCCGCGCGAAAATTGTTCGAGGATGAGAGGCACAAGATCGGTCAGGTTCGCCCGCGCGTGTTCGCCCCGCAGCGCTGGATAGACGCTCTCATGCCAATTGCGCACCGTAGCGATAATCGCAGGCGGTTGCCGGAAGCCCATTTCCGAAAGCCGATCGAGCGTGTCGCTTTCGCCTTCGCCGGAAGAAAACGACAGCCTCTGCCCTTGGGCGAGGAAATCCGGGGCGCGTTCGAACAGCCTGACATAGTGCCGTTCGACCTGGCGCAGATGTGCCACAAGCACACTGGCGAATTCGTCGCGACCGTCGTAGCCGAGAAAACGGGCAAACTGGTCGAGAGCGGCTGGATCGGACGGTAGCGTGTGGGTCTGCTCATCGGCCCTCATTTGCAGACGATGTTCGACGCGGCGCAGAAAATCATAAGCCGCCGTAAGTTCGTCGCGCGCGGTGGCGTCGATCCAGCCACCCGCCGCGAGCGACGACAACGTATCGACCGTCCGGCGGCTGCGCAGCTCATTGTGGCGGCCGCCGGCGATGAGCTGCTGCGTCTGCGCAAAGAACTCGATCTCCCGAATGCCGCCGCGGCCGAGCTTGATGTTGTGCCCTTCAACGGCGATCTCGCCATGGCCCCGATAGGCATGGATCTGCCGCTTCATGTCGTGGACATCGGCAATGGTCGCGAAATCGAGATATTTGCGCCAGATGAAAGGCGAGAGTTCGCGCAGCAGTGCTTCCCCGGCGGCGAGGTCGCCGGCGCAGGGACGCGCTTTGATGAGCGCCGCGCGCTCCCAGTTCTGACCGCGGCTTTCGTAGTAATCGAGCGCCGCCCCGGTCGAAATTGCGATTTGGGTCGAAGACGGGTCGGGACGCAGCCGCAGGTCGACACGAAACACGTAGCCGTCGGCCGTGCGCTCTTGCAGGAGTTTGACGACGTCGCGCGTCATGCGCACATAAAATTGCGCTGGCTCCAACTTGGACGCGAGCGCGCCGGCAGCCGGATCGAAAAAGACCATCAGGTCGATGTCGCTGGAGAAATTGAGCTCGTATGCGCCCATTTTGCCCATAGCGAGCACAATGTAGCCGGACCCCGCTGCGGGTCGTCGCGGATCGGACGGAGTGAGCTTTTCGCGCCGTGCGGCTTCGCCAAGAAGATGGTCGATCGCGGCGCCAAGCGCCGCTTCGGCCACAGCGGTGAGTGCTTGCGTCACGCGCGCCACCGGCCACACGCCGCCGATATCGGCAAGTGCAATCAAAAGCGCCGCCTCCGCCTTCATGCGGCGAAGAATTCGCATGATGTCGCTCGGCGTCCGGGCAACCGCCGCTTTCGCCCGCGCCTTGACGAGAAGCGATGAAAGTTGGGCATCGGGATCGTGGCTTAGCAACCGCACAAAGCGCGCGGCGTCCGCCGTTGCGAGGTCCCAGAGATAGGGCGCGACCTCGGCGATGCCGCCAAGTATCCGCGCCAGCGCCTTGTGGTCCTGACAAAGCCCCTCGAGCGTCTTGCCGGCCGCTTTGGCTGCGACGCCGCCGAGCCATTGCGACACGCGAGCGGAAGCCTCGGCTGAAGCCACCGGCAGCCCCGGCTCTGTTGCTCCGTCGTTTGCGCGAGAGGCTTGAGATAGGCTGAGCCGCGCGATCAGCGCCGCTGGAGGGAGTTTGTGCTGCGGCCGCTTCCCTACTGTCGGCCGTCTCATCCCGTCGCCGTCCCGTCCGAACCCGCTCGGGGTAGAGCGATGATGCTCTTCAAGCCAGGATGATTGTCCTCGAGCTTGAGCTCGCCGCCGTGCAGCCGCGCCACTGCGGAGGCAAGGCTCAGGCCCAGCCCCGACCCTGGCTCCGATCGGCTTTGTTCAAGCCTGACGAAGCGTTCCACCACGCGGTCGCGGTCGCTGTCGGGAATCCCGGGACCGCGATCGGCCACCGACAGCATGATGCGGTCGCCCTCGCTGCCGGCCTTGACGACGATCTCGACAGGGGCGCCATTGAGCTTTTTGTCAGGCTTGGCATATTTGATGGCGTTGTCGACGAGGTTCGCCAACGCTTGGCTCACCAGCTCGCGATTGCCGCGTACGGGCGCCGCGCCCTCTGCATCGACGGTAAGAGCCAAGCCCTTTTCTTCGGCCAGCGGCTCGTACAATTCGCCGACGCCGCGGGCGATCTCGGCGGCGTCGAATTCGTCCATATTGTCGCGCGCCTGCCCGGACTCGGCGCGCGCGATCATCAGCAATGCGTCGAAGGTACGGATCAAGTCATCGGATTCCGCAATCGTGTATTCAAGCGCCGCGCGGTAATCGCGCTCGCTCGTCGAGCCGCGCAGCGCCTGCTCGCACCGATTGCGCAGCCGCGTCAGCGGCGTTTTGAGGTCATGCGCGATGTTGTCGGATACTTCCTTGAGGCCGCGCATGAGCGCTTCGATGCGTTCGAGCATGGCATTGACGTGGTCGGCAAGGCGATCCAGCTCGTCGCCGGTTCCAGCGACCGGCAACCGGCCGGAGAGATCGCCGGCCATGATGATCTGCGCCGTGTCGGTCATGGCGTCGATGCGGTTGAGGACGCGCCGGCTGACGAAGAATCCGCCGGCAAGACCGAGGACCACAACCAGCGCGAACGACCAGCGGCCGGCATTGGAAATGATGCCGTAGAGGCGCTCGCGCTCCTCGAGGTCGCGCCCGACCAGCAGGCGGAAGCCGCCCGGAAGCTGCACGACCTCAACCAGCGCCCGATGGTTGGCGCCCTCCGGCGCCTCAAGCCTGCGATAGTTTGTTTCGAGCCAGCCTGGAGTGTCGAGGACGCCCGGCTCCAATGAGCCGACATTCCCGGCAAGGCCTTCCCCGGTCGGCGTGGTGACGAGATAGAGGCTTGAACCCGGACGCCGCGAGCGCAGATCGACCACGATCACCAATCGCCTGATGCCGCCCTGGTTATATTGTTCGCGCAGCCCGTCGATTTCGCCATTGACGGTCGTGGTGATCTGCTCGGTGATCAGCCGGCGCGTGTTGAGGGCGAAATAACCAAGCAACGAAGCCGCGAACAGAATAAAGAACAACAGATAGACGAGCGTCAGCTTGAACGCCGTGGTACGAAGCAGCTTGCCGAGCGCGGTCACGAATCGAACTCTCTCAGGCCGCGCTCCGATTTCGCTATCGGAAAAGTCCTCTTCCCAGAACTCGATCGATGCGCGTTTGCCGCCACGCTGGTTTGCCGCCTCGGCCCGCCGCAATTCGACGCGACGGATCTTGCCGGAGATCGTCTTCGGCAATTCGGCGAACTCGAGCCGCCTCACCCGTTTGAACGGCGCGAGCGCAACGCGGCAATGCCTGAAAATCGCCAATGCCGTGTCGCGATCCGGCGCATGGCCGGGTGCAAGCGCAAGGAATGCCTTCGGCACGGCAAGCCGCATCGGATCGGGCGATGGGACAACCGCCGCCTCGGCCACCGCCGGGTGCTCGATCAGCACGCTCTCCAGCTCGAACGGGCTGATGCGATAGTCCGACGATTTGAACACGTCATCGGCCCGGCCGACATAGGTCAGGTAACCGTCCTCGTCGATCGTGGCGACGTCTCCGGTGCGGTAGACCGATGCGTTGAGCGCCAGCACGCCGCCGTCGTCGCCCTGATAGCCCTGCATCAGCCCTGTCGGCCGCGGCTGTAACATAAGACAGATCTCGCCCTCCGTTTGCGCGGCGTCCTCGCCATCGAGCAGCGCGACCCGATAACCCGGCAGCGGCCGGCCCATCGAGCCCGGCTTGACCTTCTGGCCCGGCGTGTTGCCGACCAGCGCCGTGGTCTCGGTCTGCCCGTAACCGTCGCGGATGGTGAGGCCCCAGGCGGCCTTGACCCGCTCGATGACCTCGGGATTGAGCGGCTCGCCGGCGCCGATCAATTCTCTGATGCGGACTGACCAGGCAGCGAGATCCTCCTGGATCAGCATGCGCCAGACCGTGGGCGGCGCGCAAAAGGTGGTGACGCCGCAGCGTGCGATGGTGTCGAGGAGACCCTTTGCATTAAAGCGGCGTTGATTGACGATGAAGATCGTCGCTTGCGCACTCCACGGCGAGAAGAAACAGCTCCATGCGTGCTTGGCCCAGCCCGGCGACGAGATGTTGAGATGTATATCGCCGGGCCGCAGTCCAAGCCAATAGATCGTCGAGAGGTGTCCGACCGGATAGCTCTGGTGGCTGTGCAGAACGAGCTTGGGTGTCGCCGTAGTGCCGGAGGTGAAATAGAGAAGCAGCGGATCGTTCGCGTGCGTCTCGCCGTCAGGCGTGAACTGCGCGGACGCTTGGTAGCCGTTTTCGAATGAAATCCAGCCCGGCACTTCCTTGCCGACGACAATCCGCGTGTAGTCTCCGGGAAGGTCGGCGAATTTGGGCGCGGCATCGGCGCTGACGACGACGTGCCTGACGCGGCCGCGCGCGAAGCGATCGGCAAGATCATTGCGGGTCAAGAGCGTGGTTGCCGGCACGATCACCGCGCCGAGCTTCATCGCCGCCAACATGCATTCCCAAAGCGGAACGACGTTGCCGAGCATGAGCAGCATGCGGTCGCCGCGGCGGACACCGAGACGGCGCAGTTCATTGGCGATCCGGTTCGAGCGCTCGCTCAACTGCGCGAACGAGAGCTTGGTCTCGCTCGCGTCGTCGTCCACGAGCCACAGCGCCGGCTGTTCATTGCCGTGCGCCATGCCGTCGAAATAGTCGAGCGCCCAGTTGAACCGATCGAGCTTGGGCCATCGGAAATCCCGGTAGGCGGCAACGTAGTCATCGCGATGGCGCAGCAGGAAATCACGAGCCGCGATGAATGGCGCCGCGTTGCTCGAGGTCATGGCGGTCTCCGATTCTATGCGTCGCTTACTGGCGCGAGCCGTCGCGGATCATGTACCCGGCGCCGCGAACAGTATGCAGCAGGGGCTGCGCGAAACCCTTGTCGATTTTGGAACGCAGACGCGAAATATGCACATCGATGACATTCGTCTGCGGATCAAAATGGTAATCCCAAACATTCTCCAAGAGCATGGTGCGCGTGACGACTTGGCCGGCATGCCGCATCAGATATTCGAGCAGGCGAAATTCACGCGGCTGCAACTGCAACTCCTGTCCGGCGCGGCTGACTTCGTGGGACAGCCGATTAAGCTCGAGATCGCCGACACGATAGACGGTCTCCTCGCCGCGGCTGCCGCGCCGCCGCGCCAGCGCCTCAACCCGCGCCAGCAATTCGGAGAACGCGTAGGGCTTTGCCAGATAATCGTCTCCGCCGGTGCGCAAGCCTTTGACGCGATCGTCGACCTGTCCCAGGGCGGAAAGGATGAGGACCGGCGTTTCGACCGACTTGCTGCGCAAGGTACCGATGATGGAGAGCCCATCGCGTTTCGGCAGCATCCGGTCGATGATGAGCACATCGTATTGACCGTCGAGCGCGAGCGCCTGGCCCTCTTCGCCGTCGGCGGCCTGATCGGCGATGTGGCCGACTTCGCGGAACGCCTTGACCAGATAATCGGCCGCGTCGCGGTCGTCCTCAATGATAAGAAGGCGCATGGCTTATGGTCGCAAGCTGGACGCCCGATAGCGCATTGCGCTTCGCCGGATCATTTTGCTTCGCACAGGCTGTTCTAGCAATTATCCGTCGGCGCTTCGGGCCATGGCCAGCAATACCATCCGAGCCATGGACAAGTCATGCAGGGAGTGGCGAGAATCGTGAGGGGGTGGCGAGCGGCTGCCCGCCACCCCCCTACCTACTCCACCCCGGCGGGGGCGACGGATGCCGGGAGGTAGAGTTGGTATTCGGGCAGGGACGGGCCTTACGGCCCGTCCCCAGGGAACGCCCGCCAGCGGGGGCGACGGATGCCGGCGGATCGCCCCATTCCTCAGGCGTTGCCGAGCGGCAAAGCCACAAACTTTGTTCCTTCGCCCGACTTCACCCTGAACAAAACCGTATGCTTGCCGTCCTTTCGCGCGTCAGTGAGGGTCTTGCGGACGTCGGCCGGGGTGGAAACTGACTTGCCGCCAACGTCGAGAATTACGTCACCCACCCGAAAGCCGTGATCGGCGGCGACACCGCCCGCTACGACCGCCGTGACGACGACGCCTTTACCGTCGCTGCCCGCGACTTTGCTTCCGGGCGCGAGCGTGAGACCGAGCTTCGGCACATCGCTGTCGGGAACCTCCTCACGCGGGTTTTGACTGTTGGATGCCTGCTTTTCGTTCGGCAGCGTGCCGAGCGTCAGCGACACGGTCTTTTCCTGGCCATCATGGATCAGCCCAAGCTTGATCGTGGTGCCCGGCGACATTGTGCCGATCCGGCGTGCAAGCTCGCGGGCATCGTGGACCGGCGCGCCGTCGACCGAAGTGATGACATCGCCGCTCTTGATACCGGCCTTGTCTGCCGGACTGTCGGCCTGGGGCTCGGCAACCAGCGCGCCGGTTGCCTGCTTCAAGCCCATGCTGTCGGCAATCTCCGGGGTCACCGGCTGGATTTGCACGCCGATCCAGCCGCGAGTGACGCTGCCCTTCTCGCGCAACTGCGCGATCACGCTTTTCACCGTTTCGGCAGGGATGGCGAACGCGATGCCGACCGAGCCGCCGGACGGCGAGAAGATCGCCGTGTTGACGCCGATAACGTTGCCATCGACATCGAAGGTCGGGCCGCCGGAATTGCCCTTGTTCACTGGCGCGTCGATCTGAATGAAGTCATCGTAGGGACCGGCGCCGATATCGCGGCCGCGGGCCGAGACGATGCCGGCGGTCACGGTGCCACCGAGACCGAATGGATTGCCCACTGCCAGAACCCAATCGCCTACGCGCGGGGTGCTCTCGGCCAGCTTCACGTAGGGGAAGTCGTTGCCGTCCACTTTGATCAACGCGAGATCGGTACGCGAATCGGTGCCGATGACCTTTGCGCTATAGATCTTGCTGTCGTCCGTTGTGACCTGAACGTTCTCCGCATTCTGCACGACGTGATTGTTGGTCACCGCATAGCCGTCCGCCGAGATGAAGAAACCCGAGCCTTGGCCGGTGATCACCTCATGGCCGCCGTTCGGCGTATTGGGAAGGCCGAAGCGTTTGAAGAAGCGCTCGAATGGCGAGCCGGGCGGAAACGGCAACTCGTCGTCGCTGGAACTCGAACTGGCCGGACGCTCCATCTTGACGCGCACCGAGATCACGGCCGGCTTGACCTTCTCAACGATGTCGGCGAAGCCCACGGGATGCTGCGGGAGTTGCTGGACCTTCTCGGTCAAATTCTGCGCCTGCGCCGCCGCGCCGAAGAAATCGGACTTCGATGCAAAAAGATTAGGCGCGACAAGGAATGCCGCTGCACCGAATCCGGCGACCGTCGTCGCCAGGAGCGCTACACGCCGGGCTGACAGAGTGCGGCGTGATGTTGAGGATGCGCCATACATTAAGCCGTCTCCATACCGGTTATCCGTCCCCTAACGAAAAGCCGCCCTCACCCGCCTCGCACAAACATGGGGCGGCCAGCCTTACGGCGCACTGTCGGCAGCATTAAAAGTTGGTAATGTCGCATTCCGATAAAATATTCAGTCAAAACAATGTGTTGCGTCCCCCCTCGAAGGCTGCGCAGCAATCGAAGGAGGCGCGGCGCGCCCGGATTAAGGCACGGTTCCGCTGCGCAGCAGTTCGGCAAGCCGGGACTCTTCAGCCGCCGTGAGATTGGCCGGCTCCAAAGAGGCCGGCGCGGTGCTGCGCCGCCGCACCACGATAACGATCATCACGACGCCAATCAGGAGCACCGCCGGCGGCAGGCCCCATAACGCGGCCGTGTGCCACGACAAGCGTGGCTTGAGCAGCACGAATTCGCCATAGCGCGCGACTAGAAAGTCAATGACTTGGGTATTGCTGTCGCCGGCCTCGAGCCGTTCGCGCACCAGCACACGCAAATCATGCGCCAGTGGCGCCTCCAAATCGTCGATCAATTCATTCTGGCATACCATGCAGCGCAATTCCTTGGAGAGCGCGCGGGCGCGCGCCTCCAGCTTCGGATCCTTCAGGATCTCGTCCGGCTGCACCGCCCAAGCTGCGGTTGACGCCACGAGCGCCGCCATGAGCAACACAGCATGCAGATATTTCACAGCGTTCACTCCGCCGCCTGCAACGCAGCCTTCGCTCGCGCCGGCCGCGGCGCGCCAATGCGTAATCGCCGATCGGAGAGCGACAGCCCGCCACCGAGAAACATGATGACGGCGCCAAGCCAGATCAACAATACCTGCGGCTTGAAATAGAGCCGTACCGGAACGGTGCCGTCCTTGTTCGGGTCGCCGAGCGAAAGATAGAGCTGACTGACGCCGCGCGTCATCAGCGCCGCCTCGGTCGTCGCCATGCTGCGGGCGGGAAAGGTGCGCCGGCTCGGCTCCATGGCGCCGATCAGTTCGCCGCCGGTGCGGCGGACGGTGAAATGGCCGACAACGTCGCGATAGTTCGGTCCGGTGCGGTTGAAGACGCCGTCGAAGGTCAGCCGGTAGTGGGCGATGTCAAGGCTGGCGCCAGGCCTGAGCTCGACGATACGCTCGCTGCCCCAGGCGGTCGCGCCGATGATGCCGAGCAGCGTGACGCCGATGCCAAAATGCGCGAACGCCGTGCCCCAGGCCGAACGCGGCAATCCCAGCGCGCGTCGCAGCGCCACGCCGAACGGCAGACGCAAGATCATCGTGCGTTCGATAATATCGGTCACCGCGCCCGCCATGACGAATACGGCGATGCCAATGCCGAACGGCGCCAGCACGGGGCCGCCGCGTTCGATCGCGAACACGGCGGCGATGGCCACGGCGGCAAGCATCGCGGCAGCGAGCAATCGTTGCGCCGCGCCCACGATATCACCGCGCTTCCAGCCCATGAGCGGACCGAACGGCATCGCCAGCATCAAAGGAATGAACAGCGGGCCGAACGTCGTGTTGAAGTACGGCGGGCCAACGGAAATCTTGTCGCCGGTCAGAGCCTCCAGCGCCAACGGATAGAGCGTACCGACGAAAACCGTCGCACAGGCCGTCGTCAAGAACAAATTATTGAACACGAGCGCGCCTTCGCGCGAGAGCGGCGCAAACAGACCGCCCTGCTTGAGCAGCGGCGCGCGCCAAGCGAACAGCGACAGCGCGCCGCCGATGAACACGACGAGAATGCCCAGGATGAAGATGCCGCGCGTCGGGTCGGTCGCGAAAGCGTGGACCGAAGTCAGCACGCCGGAGCGCACCAGAAACGTCCCAATCAGGGACAGCGAGAACGCGAGGATCGCGAGCAGAATGGTCCAGACTTTAAGCGCGTCGCGCTTTTCCATCACCACGGCGGAATGCAGCAGCGCGGTCCCGGCGAGCCACGGCATCAGGGAAGCGTTCTCGACCGGGTCCCAAAACCAGAAGCCGCCCCAGCCAAGCTCGTAATAAGCCCAGTACGAGCCCATCGCGATGCCGACGGTGAGGCACATCCAGGCGAGCAGCACCCATGGCCGCACCCAACGCGCCCAGGCGGCGTCGATGCGGCCCTCGATCAGCGCCGCGATCGCAAAGGAGAAAGCGATCGAAAAGCCGACATAGCCGAGATAGAGCAGCGGCGGATGGATCGCGAGACCGGGATCTTGCAGGATCGGATTGAGATCGCGGCCTTCAAACGGTGCATTGGGAATGCGCACGAACGGATTCGACGTGGTCAGAATGAACAGATGGAAGGCGGCGGCGATCCACGCCTGCACGGCAAGCGCGTTGGCCTTGAGCGCTGCCGGCAGATTGTTGCCGAAGGTCGCGACCAGCGCGCCGAACACGGCGAGGATGAGGACCCACAGCATCATGGAGCCCTCATGGTTGCCCCATACGCTGGTGAGCCGGTAGATCAGCGGCATCTGCGAATGCGAATTTTCGAAGACGTTGAGCACCGAGAAGTCGGACGTGACGTAGGACGCGGCCAGTGCCGCGAACGCGATTGCAACGAACACAAATTGCGCCTGCGCGGTCGGCGCGGCCATGCTCATGAGCACGGTATCGTTGGTGCGCGTGCCGACGATCGGCATGATGCCCTGGATCAGGGCGAGACCGAGCGCAAGCATCAAAGCGTAATGGCCGAGTTCCGGGATCATCGCGCCCCTCCAGCGACCGGCATCGCGGCCTTGCCAGTGTAATCGTCCTTCCAATGCCCCGATTTCTTCAAGGCGTCGGCAACCTCCTTTGGCATATAGTTTTCGTCATGCTTGGCCAGGATCGTGTCGGCGTTGAACACGCCGCCGCCGTCGAGCGCTCCTTCGGCGACCACGCCCTGCCCTTCGCGAAACAGATCGGGCAATACGCCCTGATAGGACACCGGGATCTCGCGATTCCCGTCGGTGACTTCGAAGCGGACGACGAGATTGTTGGCGCGCACGAGGCTGCCGGTCTTTACCAATCCGCCTAGCCGGATCCGCGCGCCGGGTTCGACATGTTTCTCCACCACGTCGGTCGGCGAATTGAAAAAGACGATGGAGTCGCGGAATGCGTTGAGCATCAGCGCGACCGCAACGGCAAGCACGCCGAGGCCGCTGCCGATCAGTACGAGGCGTCGCTGCTTGCGGGTCATGGTTGTTGTTTCCGCGATATCCTTTCGGCCGTCAACCTTGGACACCGAGGTCTTTGACGAGGTCGTCGATCCGCTTGATCTCCTCCGGGCGGCTGGCGAGCGCGCGTTTCGCGTCGGAGGCTGCATCCCTCGCCTTATCGCGATCGCCGAGGACGACGTAGGCGCGCACCAGACGTAGCCATCCCTCCACGTCATTGCCATCCGTGTGCAAGCGGTCGGCAAGCCGATGCACCATCCCCCAAATCATCTCGATACGCTGCTCGTCATTCATATCCGCTGCCGCGGCGACGTCGGCGGCGTCCGGGCCGGCGGCGGCGACAGGCTGGCCGGTGACGCGCGCCAGCGCCGTGCGCACGAAGCTGACCCACGGTGCGCCGGGCGGTGCACCCTCGATCATGGCGCGCCATTTCGCGGCGGCCGCCTCGCGGTTGCCGTCCTGCTCGTCCGCCAAGCCGAGAAAATAGCGAGCCTTGGGGTCCTGATCGCCGTCGACGGCGCGCTCGAATGCCGCCTTGGCATCCGCCGTGACGACGCCATTCGCCGCCGCAACCAGCGCCTCGCCGAGATCGGATTCGCGCGCCGGCGTGTCGCCGTTGAGCGCGATCGCTTTGCGCCGCGCCTGGACCGCATCATCGAAGCGGCCAAGCCGCAAGTAGACCGGCGCGATCACTTCCCAGCCGGGGCCGTCATTGGGATCGCGCGCCAGGTGGGCTTCAACCTGACCGACAAGGCTTGCGATCGACTGACCGCCCTGCGGTACGGTGACGCGGGCAGTTGCCGGCTGCGCGGGAACATTCGGCGAGCCCAGCAGGAGATAGAGGCTGAGGGGGACGAGGGGTAAGATGACGAGCGCGGCGACAGCGGCAGTCCGGCGATGCCGCGTGAGCCGCACTGCGGATGACGCTGACGGCACCGGCGTCTTCGTGTCCGCGGCGGCCAGCAGCCGGCGCGAAACTTCAACGCGCGCCGCCTCCGCTTCCGCCTCGCCAATGAGCCCGGCGGCGCGATCGCGGTCGATTTCCTCGAGCTGATCCTGGTAGACGATAAGGTCGCTGCCGCCGCGCGCCGCCTGCCGCTTGCGCCCAAGCGGCCACAACACGGCGAATATCGCCGCGACGGTCATCAATGCGAAAATGAACCAAAGCGTCATTCGCTATTTCTTTGGCGCCATAACCACCCGCCCGACGAAACCACCCGCCGGACGAAGCATCACGGCGGGACCCGCGGGCGTTGAACGAGCCGCATTCGCACCGCGCGTTTACAACACGGCGCGAATGCGGCTGCAATGGGAACTTCGGCGCGGCAATTGCGCACTGCCGCGTAGCGACCGTTGGCGGCGGCTCACGCCCGCATCGGCTTGCGTTCCATGGCCGCCGTATGAACCGCAACGTCGGCGGCTTTCACCAAAAGCCCAGCATAGTCGGATCCAAATAGGATCCTGCAAAATTTGATTGCAGCATCGACCTGAGACTGCCGGAACGGCCGGTCGGCATCCTCGGCGTGGCGCAGCGTGTCGAGCAGCACCCTGGTGCCGGTTTCGAGATACTGCGTGAGTTCCGAAAACGTGCGCAACGTCACTTCGCTGACTGCAAGCTCGCCCGCATATTGCCGGCACACACTGACAAACTCGACACGCCCCTCGGCTTCGCTCACGTCGTGAGCATCGAGCAGTGAGCCTGCCGCGATCTCCTTGGCCGGCCGCGGCCGCAGCAGGCGGCGGACACGGCCGGGGGTCGCCTCGATCTCCGTTTTCAGAATATTCGAGACGTCGCTGCGGATCGCTGCAAGCTGGCGGCTCCAGGCCGAGTCGACGGAAAGATCGATTTCCGTGCGCAAACCGCGCGCCGCATCGTGAAAGCTCTTCAGAATAGACGTGATCGGGCGGCCAGCCTTGAGCTCAACACGCAGTTCGCCCGCCATGCTTTCGATCTCACCGAGCACGATCGTGACTGCCGCTGCGTAGGGCGATTCTGCAATACGGGCGGCTTCATCGCTCTCTGCGGCGCGGGTGGCGATTTGAATCAACTGCCATGGCGCCGCAATCCTGCTCATCACGATGATGAGACCAACGAGATAAACGTCCGATTTCCGCGTGGCTGCGGCCGCTTCGTTAAATTTCGTCGCCGCAGCAGTATCGAGCAGCGCCCTGGTCTGATCGATCTGTTCACGATCGAAAACGCGAATGTGGCCCGGTAAGCGACGCACCAGATCTGCCTGCACATCGCGGACGGCGAGGATGCGAAGGATTGTGGAAAGGTCGTCGATCGCCCGTGGCGTGCCAACCTGCACGCCGAGCCGTCGTTTCGCTTTTTCATCGGTGCCGGCGGCGGCGAGGGTATCTTTGATCCGCTGGATCGCGCGCTCGTGAAGTGCGCGCACCAATTGCTCGGCTTTGGTGCGATCGTTATCGAGCAGGGCCCGATTGATGTCCTCGCTCAGCGCTCTCGCCTCGGCCGGCATCAGATCACGGCCGATCCATTCCCAGATCGGCTCAAGCGATATCCGCGCGATGCGGCCGATACGCTTGTGATCGGCAGGACCGTCGATCAGAAATGGTTCGATGGGCGCGAAGAACATACGCGCCGCATCGCCAATGCGCGGCACCGGTTGGGCGGCGACACGGATCGTGTTGCGCAATTCCTGCAGGATGAGTTCGTTGCCGGCGACATCCTCGCCGCGCAATAGGCCGCGCTCGAGCTCCGCGATGAGCATCGCGCGCGCCTCCGGCTTGAGCGCCCGGAGATAATCCCGGAGCCGTTCGATGGATTGCCCATCGGCCGCCATTCTCGAACCGCCTCGCCTGGACTGTGTTGTTAACGTTCTAAGCGCGCGGCGCTTAAGAAGGAGTTACGCAAAGCATCACGAATTCAAGGCGATAAGCGTTTTTCGACCTGTGCTCGGCCCGACCTGCAATTAAGGGCGCAATCAAATAACGCGGCGCCGTCGATGGCGCCGTCATGCCGGCTGCCTTATCGGGGTGCGGCAACACAGACAGCGACCAGCGGGGCATTGGACGGCCCGGCATCCACGCCGCACGTGACGCCGCGTTCGGCGAGAAATTTCGCGGGATTTCTGGTCGGCCCGCAATAGGCCGTGACCAAAACTTCGTTATCGTGGCACTCGATCGTGCAATTGCCATTCAGGCAGTCGGAATGCACCACCCGGATCGACGGGCTGGGCGCCCCTTCCTTGCCTTGAGGTCCGGCTGGCCCAGGCGGGCCAGGAGGACCCATCGGACCCGCGGCGCCAGGATCACCTTTGTCGCCCTTCGGTCCCGCTGGGCCAGCGTCACCCTGTGGGCCCTTGCCACAGCCCCCGACGACAGCCAGCAACGCGATCGCAAAAACCACACGCCCAGCTCGCATTTTACAGCCCCTCTGCGACAGTTCCCACCGTACCGATAGGAAATCAAACTCGGCACGGAGCGGCAAGCACGTTGTCGGGCTAACAACAAAACCGCCGTTCAGTTCACTGTCGTCCAGGTGCCATCGGGATTGCGGCAGGCCGTGCCGCGCTGGGTTTGGGGACTGCCGTCGATGTAGATCGTATGGGTATACTGTCGGCAGGTGGCGTTGTTGGCTTGGTAGGCTGGACCTGGCACCACGTTGCCGTAGCGGCCCGAAATCCGGGTTACGCCAGGCGACGGGTGCGCCCGAGGGTCCGGTCTCGAGAGCCTGCATCTGGGCCGCGTATGCGCGGCGCTTGTCGTCATCATCGAGCGCCGCGCCAATGCGATTGCCGAGGAAGCCGCCGACCACCGCGCCTATCACCGTTCCCGCAAGCCGGTTGCCTGCGCTGCCGCCGATCGCGTTGCCGATCACCCCGCCCGCAACCACACCGGCCGCCGTGCCGCCGACCTCCTTCGGTCCTGAATCCGCCGTGCAGGCCGCAACGCTGGTCGCGACGAACGCGGCCACCACAAATCGGTTCGCTGACATAAATCCCCCCAACGCAAGCACACAGCCGAGGCCATCCGCTTCCCACCCGGCAAACCAAAGAGAGTCATTGGGGCAAAACTCTGTCGAGAGGCGCGTACTGGCGGCATCGGGGTGGTTTGGCTAAGCTTCATCGCTATCTCACGAGACCTTAAGAGCCAGTCTCGGGCGCGCACATCCCACGTCGCCGCGCCTGACGACGCCGAGGGAGGAACCATGCATCGTCGCCACGACCTTTCCTATTGGCCCTGGCATGGAGCAATTGCGGCATTGGCGCTGTCCCTCGGCGCCGCGGCCGCGCCGGCGGCGCGGGCCCAGGATTATCCGACCCACACGGTCAAGATCGTGGTGCCATTCCCGGCTGGCGGCACCGCCGACGTCATGCCGCGCATTATTGCCGACTGGCTCTCGCGCAAATGGGGGCAGTCGGTAATCATCGAAAACCGCACCGGCGCCGCCGGCAATATCGGCGCAGAGGTTGTCGCCCAGTCCGAACCTGACGGCTATACCCTGCTGTCGGCGCCGCCGCCGCCTCTGGTCATCAACCAGAATCTTTATCCGCATCTCGACTTCGATCCGCTGCAATTCGTGCCGATCGCGGTCATCGGACGAGTGCCAAACGGCCTCGTGGCCAATCCGGACAAGATCGCCGCCAACACGATGAAAGATTTCATCGCCCAGGCGCGGGGCAGTGCGCGAAAGATCACGACCGCCACGCAAGGCAACGGCACCACTTCGCATCTGACGTCGGAACTGTTCCAGATGATGGCGAAGGTGAAGTTGCAGAACGTGCCCTATCGCGGCTCCGCGCCGGCACTCAATGATCTCGTGGCCGGCAGCGTCGACTGCATGTTCGACAATATCGGAGTGTCGATGCAACTCGTAAAAGCCGGCCGGCTGAAACTGATCGCGGTCGCATCGCCGCAGCGGGTTGCGTCGGTGCCCGACGTGCCGGCCATCGCCGAGACCCTGCCGGGTTTCGCTTCCGTAACCTGGTTCGCTATGGTCGCGCCGGCGAAGACGCCCGCCCCGATCATCGATAAGATCAACGCCGGCGTGAACGAGGCACTGCATGACCCCGGCGTTCGCGCGCGCCTTGCCGATCTGTCGGCCGAGCCGGTCGGCGGCACACCGCAGGCGACCGCCTCGTATTTTCGCCAAGAGGTCGAACGCTGGAAGAACGTCATCACCGCCGCGCACGTGACGCTTAATTGAGCGGGTGATGCGAATGCGTTCAAGCTTTGGCTGGATCACTGTGGCAATCGCGCTGTGCGCCGGCGTTGCCGGTCTCGCCGCCGAAACTTATCCGGCGCGGCCGATCAGGCTCGTCGTCGGCTTTCTCGCCGGAGGGCCGACGGATATCCCGGCGCGCTTCATCGCCGAACGGCTGAGTGCGAAGCTTAATCAAACGGTGGTCGTCGAGAACAGGCCGGGCGCCGGCGGCATGATCGCGCTCAACGAAATCCTCGCGCAGCCCCGCGACGGCTACAGCCTGCAGCTCTGCACTTACTTCGATGCGATCAATACGCTGCTGTACAAAAACGTCTCCTATAAGCTCAGCGACATCGCCCCCGTGACGCTGGTGTCGAAATATTATTATCTGATAGCGCTCGCGAAATCGGTCCCGGTCGATACGTTCGGGGAATTCGTCCGCTATGCCAAAGCACATCCGGGGGAAATTCTCTACGGCACGGTGGGCGCCGGATCGACGCAGGAGCTGGTCGCGCACGAACTGGAGAAGACCGCCGGCATCGAAATGACCAAAGTGCCGTTCAAGGGTTCCAATCAGATCGCCCAGGAGATGTTGGCCGGACGCATCCATTTTCAGGTCGGACCGCCGATCGCCATCGCGCCGTTCTACAAGAGCGGCGAGTTGAAGGTGCTCGCTGTGACGGCGCCAGAACGGCTCGAGAGCTTCCCCGAGATTCCGACCTTGACCGAGCAAGGTTTCAATCTTGCGCCCTACGGCTGGCTCGGTGTCTGCGCCGGCGCAGGTACGCCGAAGCCGATCATCGATCTTCTCAATCGCGACATCGTGTCGATCGTTGAATCCGGAGAATACCGCGCGTTCCTGGAAAAAACCGGGAATATTCCGATCGGGACCACGCCCGAGGAGTTCGGCCGTGTTCTGATCGACACCGTCAACGACGCCGCCCCCACCATCCACGAATTCAAGATGCAGATCGAATAGGAAACCATGAAGCACAGTACCGATCGCATTCTAACGACCCACGCCGGAAGCCTGCCGCGGCCGCCGGATCTGCTCGACCTCGTGCAAGGCGGCGGCGCCAAAGCCTTGGACCAACGCGGCAACGCCGAGCGGCTGCGCGCGGCTGTCGGCGAGATCGTGCACAAGCAGACCGAGCTCGGCATCGACGTGATCGACGACGGCGAATTCGGCAAGCCGAGCTTCGTCAGCTACATCAACGAGCGGCTTGGCGGCTACGAGGTCGACAAGGTCGCCGGCCCGCGCAATCAATGGGCCACGTCGCGCGAGGGGCTGTCCTTTCCGGAGTTTTATGCGCAAACCCACGCCGCTTCGACGCACACTCACATGGTTTGCACCGGCCCGATCACCTATCAGGGTCACGCCCACCTCAAGCGCGACATCGACAATCTCAAAGCCGCCCTCAAAGGCGTAAAAGTTGAAGAAGTCTTCATGCCGGCGATTTCACCGTCCAACATCGAGGACTGGCAGAAGAACGCCTATTACAAATCGCAGGAAGAATATGTCTTTGCCATCGCCGATGCGATGCGCGAGGAATACAAGGCGATTGTCGACGCCGGCTTTCTGGTGCAGATCGACGATCCCCGGCTCGTCACCTATTACATCATCCATCCCGAGGCGAGCATCGCCGATTGCCGGAAGTGGGCAGAGTTGCGGGTCGAGGCGCTCAACCACGCGCTGCGCGACATCGCATCCGAAAATATCCGTTTTCACACCTGCTACGGCATCAACATGGGCCCGCGCATCCATGACATGGAGCTCAAGGACATTGTCGATATTATTCTGAAAATCCGCGCCGGCGCCTATTCGTTCGAGGCAGCGAACCCGCGCCACGAGCACGAATGGAAGGTGTGGAAGGACGTCAAGCTGCCCGACGGCAAGGTTTTGATCCCCGGCGTCATCTCGCACTCGACCATCCTGGTCGAGCACCCCGAGGTTGTCGCCGATCGCATCGTCCGTTACGCCGGCGTCGTCGGCCGCGAGAACGTCATCGCCGGCTCCGATTGCGGTTTTGCAACCTTCGCCGGCTCCAAGGAGGTGCATCCCTCGATCGTCTGGGCAAAGTTCAAGGCACTCAGCGACGGCGCGCGGATCGCATCCAAGGAGCTGTGGGGAAGAAGTTAATTTCGCAACCGCGTTCGTCGGTCGTACGCGCGGAGAAGGTCAAGCCGCGGCATGCACGGATACGGAGACTGTTTGGCCAAGCGCGCCGAAAGCCGCTTCGAGCTGCTCTAGGCGCGAGGCATGATCCAGGCGGAAGAGCCGGTCCACAGATTCGCGTTTCCACCCGAGCCGGCGCCCCAGATCGGCGCGCGTCATTCCTCTTTCGCAAAGCTGACGGTAGAGCTCTATTTTGAGAACTGTCAGAATAGGCAGCCGCACCAGGCGCGGTCCTCGCTGGTGACCTTCCGGAACCTTCTCGCCGTCCGACATCCGCGCCGCGACGGCCTCTTCGATTGCGCCGACGGCGTGGAGTAGCGCCTCAGCCTCATTGTCGCCAAACGTCGTTACTTCTGGCAGCAGTGGACAGGTCGCCAGGAGGGTACCGTTGTCGTCCGGCTCGAGCTTGATCCGATAACCGAGCATCATTTCAATCCCAAGTCCTTCAGTATTTTGTTCACCAAGCCCTTGCCCAGTTCCTTCCGGCTGCCATGCATCGGCAACTGGGACTTGCGATCACCACGACGAACCGTCAAATGCCCGCTACCGCCCTTGTGGCTTTCAAAGGTACAGCCCTTTGACGCGAGAAGCCGCCTAAGTTCCTGGGCCTTCATAAATCTAACATATTCCACATAAATGTTGAAGTCTACAGAAGTGTGGAGCGGCAGACTCGCGTGGAGCGATGTTATCATCCCCGCCGTCATCCGGCGACGCGGATGCCGAACGGGCGTCTGTCGCCAAGCTTGCGCCTCTGCTCGATACTTGTGAACATGGGCAAAGTGTTGAGGACTGCGATGTGAGCAATTTCGGGATCGGCGCGCGGCTGCCACGGCTCGAGGATGCGCGCTTTCTCGAAGGCCGCGGGCAGTTCTGCGCCGATATCGCATTGCCGGGGACACTGCACGCCGCGTTCGTGCGCAGCCCCCACGCCCACGCCCGCATCGTCGCGGTGCGCAAGCCGCAAGGATTTGAAAAGCGGGTGTATCACGCCGGCGACCTCCTTGGCGTCGGCAGGATGCGCTCGACCGCCAAGCTGCCGGGCTTCAAACAGTCCGATTGGCCAATCCTGGCCGCCGGCAAAGCGCGGCACGTCGGCGAACCGATCGCAATGGCGATCGCAGCCTCACCGGCGGAAGCCGAGGACCTTGCGGCTCTGGTCGAGATTGATTTTGAACCGCTGCCGCCGGTGGTGACGATGGCGGACGCGCTCAAGAAGGTGGCGCCGTTCGTTCACGACGAATGGGGCGACAACATTCTCGTCGACATCAAGCTCGAGGCCGGCGATCTCCATGCGGCCAAAGCCGCGGCGGCGCACGTGGTCGAGCGCAGCTTCCGCATGAATCGGATGCATCCGCTGCCGCTCGAAGGCCGCGCCTGTGTCGCCTCCTACGATGGCCGGCTCGACGAGCTTGTCGTCTACGTTGCGCATCAACTGCCGGTGCCACTTCAGATCGGATTGGCGCAGGTTCTCGGCATCAGCCAGCGCCGCTTGCGCGTGGTCGTGCCCGATGTGGGCGCATCGTTCGGCCTGAAAACTTACGTCGAGAGCGAGACCGTGTGCGTCGCCTGGGCGGCGATGCAGCTTCGTCGTCCGGTGCGCTGGATTCAGGATCGCCATGAATTGCTGGTCTGCGACGCCAGTTGCCGCGACTACCAGTGCAAGGTCATCGCCTATGCCGACGGCAATGGCCGCGTGCTCGGCCTCGAATGCGATGTGATCGTGGATTCCGGAGCGTACTCGCCGTGGCCGTGGCCCGCCGGCATCGAAGGCGGTCTTGCGATCGGCAACATGCAGGGTTGCTACGACATTCGCGCGTTTCGCGGACGGGCGATCAATGTCGTCAGCAACAAGCCGGCCGGCCAGCCGTTTCGCGGCGTCGCCCGGCCATTGTCGTGCGTCGGTCACGAGATCGTCATGGACGGCATTGCGGAGGCTGTCGGGATTGATCCGGTTGAAGTTCGGCTGCGCAATTTCGTCAAGCCAGCGCAAATGCCGTATGTGTCGATCACCAAGAAGACCCTCGATAGCGGCGACTATGCCGCGGCGCTCAAGCGGGCCGCCGAACTGATCGACCTTCCCGCTGTCCGCGCCCGCCAGAAAAATGGTGAACCGGACGGCCGGCTGATCGGCGTCGGCTTTGCCTCGTTCTACGAGCAGACCGCCTACGGAACGGGACCTTTCGGCTATTCGGCGTGGGGCATCGAACTGGTCCCGGGGATGGAGCCTGCGGTCGCGCGCCTCACCGGTGACGGCGAACTCGTGCTCGAGGTCGGCTCGCATTCCCACGGCCAAGGCCATGAAACGGTGTTCGCGCAAGTTGCGCATGAGGTGTTGGGCATCGATCCGCACAAGGTCGCGGTACGGTACGGTGATACGTCGACGTCGCCCGCCGGCACCGGCAGCTACACGTCCCGTTCGATGGTCACGACCGGCGGCGCGGTTGCCGAAGCTTGCCGGTTCTTGATGTCGCCGATCGCCAAGATCGGCGCGCATCTGCTGCAATGCAAAGCCGGCGAGGTCGAAATCAAGAATGGGCGCGTCAACGGCCCGCAAGGCAGTGTGGAATTCGCAGAGATCGGCCGCGCCTGGTATCATCACCCCGAAGATCTGCCCGCCGACATGGACCCGGCCGGCCTGACCGCCACCGCCGGCCACAAGGCGCATGACCCCGGCGTGTTTTCATATTCCGCGCACGCCGCCTTGGTGGCCGTCGACCCGGAGACCGGCAGCGTCGAAGTGCTCGATTATGCGATTGTGGCGGACTGCGGCACGCGCGTGAACCCGTTGCTGGTCGAGGGCCAGGTGGTCGGTGGATTCTCCAACGGCCTTGGCAACGCGCTCTATGAAGAGAGCAGTTACGATGCGTCGGGCCAGCCCACCGCCACAACGCTTGCCGACTACACGGCGCCGACCGCGCCGTCGGTGCCGGACGTCAAACTCGACTTTCTCGAAACGCCGTCGCCGTTTTCGATGTTCGGCATCAAGGGCATCGGCGAGAACGGTGCGATCGGACCGCCGGCGGCGATCGTCAATGCGGTCAACGATGCGTTGCGGCCGCTCGGCGCCGCCGTATTCGAGACGCCGGTCACGCCACGGCGCGTTCGCGAAGCGATGGCGCGGGCGCAGTCTCGCGGCGTATCGTCAACTAACTCCGCTTTGTGAATCCTGGAGCTTCCCAGCTTTTCCAGAATGGCATCTGCTCACAGACTTGGGCGCAAATTAGTTCCACAACGACGTCGCTGTGATCCGAAGCGGGAGTGGGCAAAGCAGCTAAGCAGCCACTGCGCGCCGACCCCACGGAGAACGTTCCGACAGGTGAAAATTTTGTCAGTCTCGCGGCCTAGTGGCGGGCTCCTTCTGTATCTCTTCAACGATAAGACCACCCCTAACGCGCTCGTCTGCGATCACGCGCCAGTCTACCTCACCATCGAAGCCAAGCTTGGGGACAAGTTTCTGCTTAAGGTGGGTACTCGCCTCCTCGACTTGCTTAAGCTTGTCAGAGAGCTCAGCAATAGCGGTAAGGTATTGAGTTGCTGCATGTTGTAGTTCTGCATCAGCTTTGATGTACTTAGGCGATATAGCGGTACGCCTTAAAACTTTCGCCCTTGGTTGAGCTGCCTCTGGTTCGGCTTCAGCCATTGTCATAACTCCATGCACCACACGCCATTCGGCGCCATCGATCCGTCGCTGATCGCGAGCTCCGGCGCAAAACCGGGCCAAGCCGAATTCCGCCAGACCAAGACAGAACGCATCTAAGAACTGGGGGTACTCCCCTTCTGCTCTGGTGTTGACGCCAACGCCCGCTTGTAGAGTGGCTCGGCATCGGCGTCGCGACCCTGGGCGCTGTACAGGTCGGCCAGATTGTTCAACGATTGCGCGACATCGGGGTGATCGGCGCCGAGCGCTTTCTCCCGGATCGCCAGGGCCCGCTTGTAGAGCGGCTCGGCATCGGCGTAGCGGGCCTCTGCTTTGTAGAGTGAGGCCAGATTGTTCAGCGATTGCACGACATCGGGGTGCTCGGGGCCGAGCCCTTTCTCCCGGATCGCCAGGCCCCGCTTGCAGAGCGGCTCGGCATCGGCGTAGCGGGCTTCTGCTTGGTACAGTGAGGCCAGATTGCTCAGCGCCGACGCGACAGAGGGGTGATCGGGGCCGAGCGTTTTCTCGAAGATCGCCAGCACCCGCTTGTAGATTGGCTCGGCATCGGCGTAGCGACCCTGGGCGAGGTACAGGTCGGCCAGATTGTTCAGCGATTGCGCGACATCGGGGTGACCGGGCCCGACGGCTTTTTTCCAGGTTGCCAGCGCCCACTTGTAGAGCGGCTCAGCCTCGGCGTAGCGACCCTGTTCTTTGTAGAGTTCGGCAAGATCGTTCAGTGCCAGCGCGACAGAGGGGTGGTCGGGCCCGTGCGCTTTCTCATTGATCGCCAGCACCCGCTTGTAGAGCGGCTCGGCATCGGCGTAGCGACCCTCTTCTTTATAGCGTTCGGCCTGATCGTTCAGCGTCGCCGCAAGGATGATATCGGACAGAGCCATGAGCGGTGGACTCCTGACGCAGGGGGGAGTTTAGCAAAAAAAGTGGACGCCGGAATGCCCCTAATCGCCGTGAGATTTTTCGATTCTTCGACATTTAGTCCCGCGAATTTGAGGTCGGCTCGGGTCATCTGCTGCCGATGTGCCGCGATGGCAATGTCTGGATCGCCCGGGAGCGGACATCGAAGGCCCGGGGTCTATGCCCTGAGCTTCAAGAGCCGGTCGGCGTTGCCATGCGCGAACTTGGCGAGGTTGCCGGGCGACAGCGGGATGTTGTCCAGAAACGCGCGGCCGTCGGCGTTGCTGGCGTAGGGGTAGTCGACCGAGAACATCAGCCGGTCGATCCCGAATGTCTCGAGCGCGGCGACAAAGGGCGGATTAGTAAAAAAGCCAGCCGAGGTGACGTAGACCTGATCGGTGATGGTCTTGGACAGCGGCCGGCGCAGATACGACAGGTCGGTCGAGAATTGATGTTCGCAGCGCGCGAGCATCGCCGGCAAACCCTCGCCCATATGGCCGATGATCAAATTCAAGCCCGGGTACTTGTCCAGCGTGCCTGATACGGCGAGCCGCATGACGTGCAACGCTGTCTCGTAGTGCCAACCCCACCCAAATGTCGCCAGGCCAAAGCTGATCTTTTGCGGAAATCCTTCGTAATAGGCTTTGCGCACGGCGGCGGGCGGCATGCCGGGGTGAATGTAAAGCGGGACATCAAGCCGTTCCGCGCGCGCGAGCAGCGGAGCGAATTTGGCGTCGTCGAGGAACAGGCCGCGCACAGTTCCACTGATGAGAGCACCCCGGAAGCCAAATTCGCCGACTGTGCGCTCCAATTCGTCCGCGGCGGCCTCGGGAACGTTCGCCGGCAGATGCGCGAATGCCGCGAACCGATCGGGCCGCTCGGCGATTTTCCGCGCAAACTCATCATTGAATTTTCGTGCGAACGCGACCGCCTCGTTGCCGTCGAACAGGTCGGCGCTCGGTCCGATGTGATTTCCCGCCTTCGACAGAACCTGCACCGATATGCCATGGCAATCCATGTCGGCGATCCGGCTGCTCGCCAAGATCGACGATCTTTTCGGCGACATTCCTGACGACGGCCGGCATATTTTCATCATCGGCGACGGCAAGCTTTTGCCGCACCGATGCGCCGGCTTGACCGCCGGCCGTCGGGAGACTGAAATGCTCTTCGAGCGCGACAATGCGCATCATGTCTCACAAGCGCCGTTGGCGTTTCGCATCGGCATGGTATGACAAGAGCGTTGCCGTTGTCAGGAGGCATCAATGAAACAGCCGGCGCTCGCTGCCACTTGCCTTGCGCTCGTAACGGTGACGATTGCCGCAGGTGCTCGCGCGCAAGAGCCATTTCCGGCACGCCCGATCCAGGTGATCGTGCCGGCAACAGCGGGCGGCCCGGTCGATACCGCCGTGCGCATGATCGAGCCTGCGTTGTCGGCGGCGCTCGGACAATCCGTCGTTCTCCTCAATCGGCCGGGCGCCAGCGGAACGTTGGGAATGCACGACGTCGCGACCGCCGAGCCCAACGGCTATACCATCGGGCAAGGCGTCAATTCGATTTTTACGATCACCCGCATCTCCGGAACAAACGTGCCGTTTACGCTCGACGACTTCACCTTGTTGGGCAATTACGCGACCGATGTCAGCGTGCTTGCCATCAGCGCCGACGCGCCGTGGCAAACATTCGACGAGGTGATCGCCTATGTGCACAGCAACCCCGGCAAGCTCAACTATGCTTCGGCCGGTGTCGGCACGGTGTCGTCACTGAGCATGCAGGCGCTGGCCCACCACTTCAAACTGGATATGGTCGCCGTTCCGTTTCCTGGCGGCGCGCAACTCACCACTGCAATTCTCGGCAAGCACGTCGATATCGGCATGGTGCCCTACACCACGGGCGCGGCGATGTTCCAGGACAACAAGCTCCGCGCCTTGGCAACGACGGCGCCGCAACGGCTGCCGCGGCTGCCCGATGTTCCCACCCTGGCGGAGAAGGGCATCACCGCAAACGGCTTGAACCTCATCATGGGCCTCTACGCGCCGCGCGCTTTGCCAGACCGCGTGAACAACACCTTGGTCAATGCCGTTGCGAAAGCGGCGCAAGACCCGTCGTTCATTAGCAAGATCGAAGCGATCGGGCTGTTCTCCCAATACGAAGACCCGGCGATGGCTCGTAAACGCTTGGAATCCGAATACACCGACATCGTTGAACTGAACCGCGAGCTGGGAAATTGATGCCGGGCGTGTCGCCTTGTCGCTTCATTCCGCCTCCGCTTCCGGCACCCCTCATCCGGCCGGCAGCGCCAGTTCAGCGCGCAAGCCGCCGATCGGCGCGGTGCCCAGCGTCAGGACGCCGCCGTAGAGACCGGCGAGATCGACCACGATGGACAGGCCGAGGCCAGAACCCGGCTTGGTCTCGTCGAGCCGCTGCCCGCGGGTCGCCACCTGCTCGCGCTCGGCGGGCGACAGACCCGGGCCGTCGTCATCGACGATGATGCGCACGCGCGGCTTATCCTCGGCGACGGGATGGTCGGCCACCACCTCGATCGCGACGCGCGACTGCGCCCACTTGCAGCCGTTGTCGACGAGATTGCCGATCATCTCCTCGAGGTCCTGTTGCTCGCCGCGGAAACAGGCATGCTCGGGCGCGTCGACCGCGATGGCGATGTCACGCGCGCGATAAAGCTTCTCCATGGTGCGCGCCAGCGCCGTCACGACCGGCGGGACGTCGGTGAGAGTGCCGACGACCGTGAGCCGCGCGGCGAGCCGCGCCCGCTCGAGCTGACGCGCCACCTGGTCGCGCATGATGTCGGCCTGCTCCAGAACCTTGTGCGCGAGCGGATCGTCGCCGCGCGCCGCCGCCTCGTTGACAATGACCGAGAGCGGCGTCTTCAGCGCGTGGGCGAGATTGCCGACATGAGTGCGCGCCCGCTCGACGATCTCGCGATTGGCGTCGATCAGCGCATTGGTCTCGCGCGCAAGCGGGGCGATCTCGACGGGAAACTTGCCCTCGAGCCGCTCGGCCCGGCCCGGAGCGGATCGCCGCGAGGCTCTGCGAAATGCGCGTCAGCGGCGCCAGGCCGAAGCGCACCTGTAACGCCGTAGTCAACAGCAATGCGATGGTGAGCGCCGCGAAGGTGACGCCGATGGCGCGGTCGAAGCTGCGGGTCTCGTCGTCGATCTCGGAAGCGTCGCCGGCGACCGCAATCAAATAGCGGCCGTCGTCGCCGAGATCGATGTTGCGCTCGACGAGCCGCAGCTTCTGCTCCTCGGGGCCCTGCGCATAGCCTTGCCGGGACCTCGGTGCGAGCGTACGCCTGTCGCTGGGCAGGCGCGGCAGGCTCGAGTCCCACAGCGAGCGCGAGGAATGCACTTCCGGCTTTTTGGTATCGAGCCGCGTCACCTGCCAATACCAGCCCGACAACGGCAGCTCGAACAGCGGCTCGCCGATCGATTGCGGGAACTTGTCGCTGCCTTCCTCGGGCGACGCCACATCGGCCACCAGCGTGCGCAGATAGACGTCGAGGCGGCGGTCGAAAGCGCGCTCGACGGCGTGGCGATAGAGCGACGACAGCACGACGCCGGTGATCGACCAGGATGACGAGCGTCCAGCCCGTCGCCCACAAGAACAGCCGAAGCGCGAGCGAGTTAGCGCGCATCGGGCGGCGTGAGCAGATAGCCGAGACCGCGCACCGTCTGGATCACGTCGACGCCGAGCTTCTTGCGGATGCGGCCGACGAAGACTTCGATCGTGTTGGAATCGCGGTCGAAATCCTGGTCGTAAAGATGCTCGACCAGTTCGGTGCGCGACACCACGCGGCCGGTGTGGTGCATGAGATAGGACAGCAGCCGGTATTCGTGCGAGGTGAGCTTGACCGGATTGCCGTCGACGGCGACGCGCCCGGTGCGGGTATCGAGGCGGACCGGCCCGCAGGTGAACTCGCTCTTGGCATGGCCGGCCGAGCGGCGCAGCAGCGCGCGCACCCGCGCCAGCACCTCTTCGAGGTGGAAAGGCTTGGCGACGTAATCGTCGGCGCCGGCATCGAAGCCTTGGACCTTGTCGCTCCAGCGGTCGCGCGCGGTGAGGATCAGCACCGGCATGGCGCGGCCGGCGCGGCGCCACGCTTCGAGCACCGAGATGCCGTCCATCTTCGGCAGGCCGATGTCGAGGATGACGGCGTCGTAGGGCTCGCTTTCGCCGAGATAATGGCCCTCCTCGCCATCGAAGGCGCGGTCGACCACGTAGCCGGCGTCGGTCAGCGCGGTGGCGAGCTGCCGATTGAGATCGGGATCGTCCTCGACAACGAGTAGGCGCAAGAAAAAGCTCCGCTCAAAAGGCCATCAAAGGCCGCCGACCAGCGTGCCTTTCACGGCGTCGACGGTCAATCGCGCCACTTTGCCATCGTGGGCAAGCACTGTCAGCACATAGACGAGGCCGTCGTGGCCGCGGCATAGCCGCGCGCGAACCACTGTGCCGGGCATGCGGCTTTTGGCAGCGTGCATGGCGGTGGCGAGATGGACCACCCGGCCGGCCTCGATTTCGGCCCGGCGCTCCTTCTGATTGAGACAGGCGTGCGCGGCCTCGGCGCCGGTCGTGCGCTGTTCGGCCGGCCTCGTCCGCGCGCGCGGGGGCGAGCGCGGACACGATCAGCATGGCGACGGCGAATCGCTTGGCCAAACCCATGAGGCCTCCTAGGCGCGACGCACTGAACCGCGGCTGAACGGCTGATTTAGGGCAGGCTAATCTTCAAATCCGTCAAATGTCGCGAACCCATCGAGCGGCTCGCGGGTCGAGCGCCAGGAATTGATGGCTGCTGAAGCATCGGCGTAACCCAGAGCCATGCCGCAAAACAGCATCACGTCCGCCGGCAGGTCGAGGAAGGCGTGCAGGGTCTTTTGCCAGGTGATCCAGGCTTGCTGCGGGCAAGTATCGAGCCCGTAGGCGCGGGCGAGCACCATGACGGTCTGGATCAAGCCGCCAAGATCGGCCCATTGCGCCGGCAACATGGTGCGATCGATGACGAAGAACAGGCCGACGGGCGCGCCGAAGAACTGAAAGTTCTTGGCGTATTGGCGATACCGCGCGGGACGATCCTCGCGCGGCACCTCGATCGCCCGATAAAGCTGTTCGCCCACCGTGAAGCGGCGGCTGCGGTAGGGCTCTTTGAGGCCGGTCGGGAAAATCTGGTACTCGCCACCCTCCCCTTTCGGTAATTCGTTCATGCGCGGCGCGAGCAGCGCCTTGAGCGCAGCAACGCGCGCGCCGGCAATGGCGTGGACCCGCCAAGCCTGCAGATTGCCACCGGACGGCGCCCGTGCCGCCCGTTCGACGATCTCGCGCACAATGGCTTTGGGCACGGGACTGGGCAAGAAAGCCCGGCAGGAGTATCGGCTGGCTACGGCGTCACGCACGTCCATCAAAAGTCTCCAGGTCGAAATTGCCGATAATGTGAACGTGGCACGCGCGCGAGGAAAGCGATGATGACCTTGTTCGGCAAATGGCGCTCGAAGAAGTCGCACGCGGCGATCTTTTGCGCTTGCGTCTTCGCCGCCATCCCACTCGCGCCTATCGCCGCTATGGTCGGAGGCGCACCGCCCGCCGCCGATGGCGCCGGACGCGCGGTCGTCATGATCCTGGGCTCACACGGCACGGCGTGCACGGCGACCGCAATCGCGCGCGACCTCCTTCTCACCGCGGCGCATTGCGTGCCGCCGGACGCCGAATACAAGCTTGTCGCCAGCGAAGCCGGACAGACGCCGGTCCTCAAGGACATCGCGCGCGTCGAGCGCGACCCGCAATTCGACCTCAAACGCCTGTTCGGCCATCTCGCCACGGCGGACGTCGCACTGGCAAAACTCGCCGCATCCGCTGCCGGCGAAGATCCCGCCGGCGCCGCTCGGCGCGGAAGAAGAACCGGTCGCCGCCGGCGACGCCTTCGTGGTGGCGGGCTATGGGGTTACCGTGCGTGGCGACGGCCGCACCGGCGGCACGGTGCGCGCGGCAACACTGGTCGCCACCGGCCAGCCTGGCACACTGCAGATCCGCCTGTTGATCCGCGCACCAAGGGCGAAAGCGCCGGCCTCGGCGCCTGTGCGGGCGATTCCGGCGCGCCGGTCTTTCGCGACAACGACGGCCGCTTCGTTATCATCGGGGTTGTGAGCTGGTCGACCGGCCCGAAATTGAGCGCCGGCTGCGGCGGTCTCACCGGCGTCACGCCGCTCGCGCGCTATCGTGCCTGGATCGTGCAAACAGCGCGGGCGCTCGGTTCGCCGCTTGCGCCGTGAGGCCAATCAGGCCAGCGGCGCGCTCCGCTAAAATCCGATCATATCGAGCCTGGTCAGCGTCACCTGGTTGCTGATGCGCGCGGCAGTGGCGAGGTGCCAGGCGGTGTAGAGCTCGGGGAACAGGTCGTCCGCCGACATTGCATCGACCGGCACGATCACCTTGAAGCCGCGCAACGCCGCCTCGCCGCCGGTGTGCAGCACCGAAGTCTGCGCCTGCGTGCCCATCGCCACCACGGTCTTGATGCCCTTGTCCTTGAGCGTCTTTTCCAGATCGCTGTTGATGAATTTGTCGGGCCCGAGCGGCGGCAGCACCTGTTCGCCGGCGGCCGGCGCCAGCTCCTTGAGCACATCGGCCGGCACCGAATTCGGCACCGCGACGCTGTAGATGATCAGCGCGCCCTTGCCGCGCGCCTCCTCGACGAATTTTTTCACCTTCGGCACGGAATCGGCGCAGCGCTTGCGGCGTTCCGGCGTGCAGGTCTGCACGGTGAAGTCCATCACCAGCAGCGCCGTCTCCTTGGCATCGAGCGTCGACCGGCTTGAGCTTGCGGCGGCGCCGGCAGCTTGGCCTGATACCATTCGTCGATGATGGTCTGCGCTCTGCGCCGGCATCGCTCCGGCGGCGGCGATGACCGCCGTCGCGACTGCGGCGGCAATCGTAGTGACGCTGCGATGCATAGGTTGCTCCCGCTCTTCTCGCTCGTTTTTCGCGAGCTTACGGCGTTGCCGCGGGCGGCGCTACTCGGCGTGCGGGGTCGTCTCGCGGCTGGCTGGCGCGGCGAGCACGGTGGTGCGCAACGGCCGCTCCTCCATGACGATCAGCGCCACGATGCCGACGATCAAGAAACAGCACCGCGACCGCGAAAATATGGCTGAAGGTACGGGCGAGATCGTCCGGTCGGCGCATTCGCCGTGCTCGCGATGACGCGGCGCTTGCACCGGCGCCGCGCTGCGGCGCGGCGCCGAGATGCGCCGAGCATGATCGCGCCCATCACCGCGACGACGAAGGCGCTGGCCAGCGCCCGGAAAAAATTCATCGCGCCCATGGCGATGCCGATCTGCTGGTGCGCCACCGCATTCTGGATCGAGACCGTGACCGTCGGATACGAGCTGCCGGTGCCCATGCCGACCAGGCCATGACCACGGCGACCGCCCACACCGGCATCAGCGGATGGACCACGAGCAGCGCGACCGCCACCGTGGCGATGCTGAGCATCAGGATCGGCGCCCATTTGTAATGGTCCATGTACAGCATGGCGCGGCCGGACAGGAACGAACCCGGCGTCGTCATCACCACGATCGGAATCAGCGCCAGGCCGGAATCGGTCGCCGACAATCCGTGCACCATCTCGTAATAGAGCGGCACGAAGATCGTCAGCCCGATGGTGACGCCCTGCGAGCAGGCCGTCGTGAGGCTGCCGGCGCGCATCACCGGATTGTTGAGGACCGCGAGCGGCAGGAACGGCTCCGGCGCGCGCAGCACCCACCAGATAAAGAGCGGACAGCACGAGCGACGCGCCACAGCAAGAACAACGATCTGCTGCGACAGCCACGGATACCGGGTGCCGCCCCAGGTCAGCGCCAGCAACAGCGCGACCGCGACGCCATCATCAGCGCGGCGCCGACGAGGTCGATCTTGTGCGCGCGTTCGTGCTGACGGCACGAGCTTGAGCTGCGGTGGACAGCAGCGCCGCGGCAATGCCGAGCGGCACGTTGAGCCAGAAAATCACCGACCAGTGCAGATGCTCGGCGATCACGCCGCCGAGCACCGGGCCGGCAGCGCCGGCGATGATCCAGACCGAGCCGGTATAGGCCTGGTAATAGCCGCGCTCGCGCGGCGGCACCGCGTCGGCGATGATCGATTGCGTCAGCGGCACGATGCCGCCGCCGCCGATGCCCTGCAGCCCGCGGCCGAGGATCAGCATGATCATGTTCGGCGCCGCGGCGCTCGCGGCCGAGCCCGCCATGAACACGCCGAGCGCGACCAGCATCATGCCGCGGCGGCCGTAGATGTCGCTGAGCTTGCCGTAGAGCGGCGCGACCACGGTCGAAGTCAACAGATAGGCGATGACGACCCAGGACAGATTCTCGAAATCGTCGAAGACGCGGCCGATGGTCGGCAGCGCGGTCGCCACGATGGTCTGATTGAGCGCGCTGAGAAACATCGCCAGCGCCAGGCCGCCGATGATGGCGACCACCTCGCGCGGCTGAGCTTGCGCTCGGCCGCGCGCGCAGTGCCGTGCGCAGGCGTCGCCTCGTCGCCGTCGCCTTGCGAGGAAGGCTGGCGCGGTCGTGCGATCTGGCGATGTTGCGACCGACACTTTGCTCCAGCCGCCCATCGACGGATTCAAGCGCACCTTTGCGCCCGCTTGCCCGAAGCGCAAGCCGCATCCGGCGGGGGCAGCTATGCCGCGGCTGCGAGCCCGTTATTCAGCGGCGCTTTCGGCGACGCGCATCGGCCCGTGCAGCGGCCGCTCCTCGACCAAAAGGCACGCAGAGCAAGCGAAATGCCGAGACAGACCGCGGCGGCAATGAACACCCAGTGGAAGGCCGGCGCGAGATCGCCATGCCCGCGCCGCGAGCTTGTCGAGCGTCGACGACGCCCGCGAACCGTCGCTCGACGCCGCCGAGCACGATGGCGCCGAACACCGCGACGACGATGGCGCCGCCGAGCGTGCGGAAGAAATTCAGCGTGCCGGTCGCGGTGCCGAGCTGGTGCGGCTTGACCGCGTTCTGCATGACGATGGTGCTCGACCGGATACATCGGGCCGAGGCCGATGCCGAGCACGAACAGCAGCGCGACGACCTCGACGAGCGTAGCGCCCGGCGGGATTTGCCGCGAGCACGCCGAGCGCGACGATGGCGATCAGAAGTCCCGCGATCGGCACGCGCATATAATGGGTGATGCGCACGATCAGCCGGTCGGCACCATCGAGCCGATCGTGGCGCCGCCCATGTAGGCGATCAGCGCCATGCCCGACAGGCTCGCCGAAACGCCGAGCACCGTCTGGCAGTACAGCGGCGTGTAGATGGTCACCCCGATGACCGTGCCGATGCTGAAGAACGCCGCAAGGTGATGGTGCTCGGGTCACGCGGCCATGCAGGATCGCCAGCGGAATGAACGGCTCGCGCGCGGTCAGCAGCCGCAGCGCGAACAGCACCCACAGCGCCGCGGAGCCGGCCGAGCAGCGCGACGATCGGCCACGACGTCCACGGATAACGCGTGCCGCCCCAGCCAGCGCCAGCATCAGCGCCATCGCCGCGCCGACCATCAGCGACGGCGCCGATCACGTCGAGCTGGTGCGGCCGGTCGTGGCGCGGCAGGCGGCGCAGCGCGCGCTCGGTCATGACCAGCGCCACCGCCCCGAGCGGCAGGTTGATCCAGAAAATCAACGACCAGTGCAGGTGGTCGGTCAGCAAGCCGCCGAGCACCGGGCCGAGAATGCTGGCGCTCATGAACATGATCGAGGTGCGGCCTTGCACCACCGGCCGTTCGCGCGGCGATAGCATGTCGGCGATGATGGTCTGCGCGATCGGCAGCAGGCCGCCGCCGCCGATGCCCTTGCAGGCCGCGCGCCGCAACCAGAAGCCAGATCGTCGGCGCCAGCGCGCAGGCGACCGAGCCCACGATGAAGATGCCGATCGCGAGCAACAGCATGGCGCGCCGGCCGTAGATGTCGGAGAGCTTGCCGAACAGCGGCGTCGTCGCGGTCGCGGCCAGCAGATACGCGGTCACGACCCAGGACAGATCGTCGATGCCGCCGAGGCTCTTGCCGATCGCCGGCAAGCGCCGGCGCGACGATGGTCTGCTCCAGCGCCGACAGGAACATCGCCAGCATGATGCCGGCGATGATGGCGCGGATGGTCGCGTGATCGAGCGGCGCCGCGCCGTACCTGGCGCGCCGCCGCACCTTGCCCAACGTGTCGCCGCCGAACCAAGGCGCCCCGACTTCGCCGTTGGCCGCGCGGTCGCCAGTCGATCGCCGACCGACGTCGGGGGCAATGCTGTGGGCTTCGTCGGGGGCGATCTCGCGGGTCATGGGCAGGCACCACTTGGCCCGCTGCGGCGGCGTCGCTTGGCGGACACTGCGATGCGTATTGCAACCGCTGCAGAGCTGCCGATTCGCAGGAGCGGATCGCGGCGCTTGCCGCTCAGCTTGTCGCCAGCCCGGCTACGCTCTTAGCGCCGCCGCCGCGCCCGTTTCGGCAGCTTCAGCGGCCAGCTCACGATGTAATCCTCCAAGCTCAGCGTCCGGCACGTCGCCTCGCTGTCGCGCCGACGCGGCCGCGCACCGAGACGCCGGCCGCGTGCACGGTCTCGGGGTCGCCGGACACCAGCGGGTGCCACCAGTACAGGTCCTTGCCCTCGGCGAGCAGCACATAGGCGCAGGACGGCGGCAGCCAGGTGATGGTCTTGAGCGCTCTCGGGCGTCAGCCGCACGCAGTCGTCGACCTTCCAGCCGGTGCGGCGTAGTCGCGGCAGCGGCAGGTTTGGCCGTCCAGCAGCCGGCAGCCGACATCGGTGTAGTAGGTGCGGTCGGTCTCCTCCTCCTCGAGCTTGTTGAGGCAGCATCGGCCGCAGCCGTCGCAGAGGCTCTCCCATTCCGAATCCGTCATTTCTTCCAACGACTTGCGCCGCCAGAACGGAACCTCGCCAGCGTCTTGGTTTTGGCCATCATCGGCTGCCATATTGTTCTCCAGGCGACCTGCACGGCCGCCGCCACTACACCGGCGCGTCAGATGCGCTCGCGCGGAGTGAGCTATTTGCAGGTATCACCATGCATAAGCCAAATTTGCCCCTGATTTCCATTCACCTGTGGCCGTCGCGGCATTGGCCGGCGGCACCAGCGTCGGCTAAATCTTGGCCGGCCAAAACGGCAAGTTTCGCGGGCGTGGCCCGTTCCCGGAGCGCTCAACCTTGACGGACATGTTCCCCGATCCGGGCGACGACTGGCGGCCGAAGCTCAAGCGGCTGCTGCTCGATCTCGATGCGCGGATCGACTTCGCCGTGTTCCAGAGCGGCAAGTGGGCGCGCGAACTCTACGAGCGCTTCACCGCGTCCATGGACCGCTTCCACGTCGCCGGCTGGCGGCGCTGGCTGCTTGTCGAGCCGCTGTCGGAAGCTGGCGACGCTCGGCACCGGCGGGCTGCTGCTGATGCTGGCGCTCGCGATTCCGGCCTTCCGCCAGACCTCGGACGACGACTGGCTGAAGAAATCCGACCTCGCGGTCACCTTCCTCGACCGCTACGGCAACGAGATCGGCAGCCGCGGCATCAAGCACAACGATTCGGTGCCGCTCGACGAAATGCCCGACCATCTGATCAAGGCGATGCTGGCGACCGAAGACCGGCGCTTCTACGAGCATTTCGGCATCGACTTCCACGGCACCTTCCGCGCGCTGGTCACCAACGCGCAGGCCGGCGGCGTGGTGCAGGGCGGCTCGACGATCACCCAGCAGCTCGCCAAGAACCTGTTCCTGTCGCAACGAGCGCACCATCGAGCGCAAGATCAACGAAGCGTTCCTCGCGCTGTGGCTGGAACCGCATCTGACCAAGAACGAGATCCTCAAGCTCTATCTCGACCGCGCCTATCTCGGCGGCGGCGCGTTCGGCGTCGACGCGGCGGCGCAGTATTATTTCGGCAAGTCGGTGCGCGACGTGACCCTGCCCGAAGCGGCGATGCTCGCCGGCACTGTTCAAGGCGCCGACCAAATTCTCGCCGCTGGTCAATCTGCCGGCGGCGCGCGCGCGCGCCAACGTCGTGCTCGACAATCTGGTCGACACCGGCTTCATGACCGAGGGCCAGGTGTACGGCGCGCGCCGCAATCCCGGCGACGCCGATCGACCGCCGCGAGGAGGACGCGCCGAACTATTATCTCGACTGGGCCTTCGACGAGATGCGCAAGCTCGTCGACACCTTCCCGAAATCGGTCACCGACCGCTTCTTCGTGGTGCGCACCGCGCTCGACACCAATCTGCAGCGCTATGCCGACCATGAGGTCGAAACGAACGTTGCGCCAGTACGGCCGCGACTACGGCGCCAGCCAGGCCGCGGTGGTGATCGCCGATCTCGACGGCGGCGTGCGCGCCATGGTCGGCGGCCGCGACTACGGCGCCAGCCAGTTCAACCGCGCCACCGACGCGATGCGCCAGCCCGGCTCCTCGTTCAAGCCGTATGTCTACGCCACCGCGCTGGCGAACGGCTTCAAGCCGACCTCGGTTGTCGTCGATTCGCCGGTCTGCATCGGCAACTGGTGTCCGCACAATTATTCCGGCGGCTATTCCGGCGCGGTGACGCTGATCGAGGCCATCACCCATTCGATCAACGTCATTCCGGTCAAGCTTTCGATCGCAGCTCGGCGACGGCAATCCCAAGCTCGGCCGCGCCAAGATCGTGCAGACCGCGCGCAATTTCGGCATCCAATCGCCGCTGCCCGACACGCCGTCGCTGCCGATCGGCGCCGACGAGGTCTACGTGCTCGAGCACGCCGTCGCCTACGCGACCTTCCCCAATCTCGGCAAAGCGGTCGCGCCGCATGCCGCGCTCGAAGTGCGCACCGGCACCGGCGAAGCTGGTCTGGCGCTTCGACCGCGACGGCCAAACGCCGCAGCAGGTGATCAGCCCGCAAGTCGCGCTCGACATGATCAAGATGATGAACTCGGTGGTCGAGAACGGCACCGGCAAGCGCGCCGCGCTCGACGGCATTCCGGCCGCCGGCAAGACCGGCACCACCAACGATTAGCGCGACGCCTGGTTCGTCGGCTACACCGGCAATTTCGTCGGCGCGGTCTGGATGGGCAACGACGACTATACGCCGACCAAGCGCATGACCGGCGGCACGCTGCCGGCGATGACCTGGCACGACATCATGGCCTATGCGCATCAAGGCATCGAATTGCGGCCGCTGCCCGGCCTGCCGGCGCCGTCGCATGCGCCGCCGTCGCCGATGCGTCGTTCAAGGGCAGCGACGAGCCGCACCCGATCCTGCTGACGCGCAAAGGCAACCGACGCGCTGGTCCGCGTCGAGCGTCTGCTCGACGACGCCAACCGCGCGCTGGCGGCGCAGGCCGGCGCCGGCCGGCGACGCTCGGTGCGCTGGACGACAACGACAGCCGGCAAGCATTCGACACAGCCGTTGCGGCGGCGACCGACCGCGAGGCTCCGGGTCTCCGCGCGGCGATTGAACGCAGCCTCAGCCGTCATTCGCGAGACATACTTCGATCGGGACGAACGTGCGCCTGCTCTTCGGTTCATGCTTCACGCTGGTGCTCGCCGCCGCCATCGGCCTCGGCGCGACCTGGCTCACGCTGACGCGCGGCGTCGCCTTCGGCTCGCTGACGATCGGCGCCTGGACGGCGTGGCCGAAGAGCGGATCGGTCGATATCGATCCCTATGCGCGCGCCACGATTGCGCGCACCGGCGAACTGCCGATCGGCATCGGCGACGGCGTCGCGTTCTATGCCCGCACCGACGATGCCGGAAACGATTTCGACGGCCGCTGCACCTTCACGATCAGCGGCATGACGCCGCCGGCGCGCTACTGGACGGTGACGCTTTATGATCCGGACGGCCGGCTGGTCGCCAACGCGATCGATCGCCACGGCTTCACCAGCGAGGAAATCGTGCGCGACGCCGACGGCCGCTTCTCCATCGCGGTCGCGCCGCGTGCGCGGCCCGGCAATTGGCTGCCGACCGGCGGCATCGAGCGCTTCGTGCTGGTGTGGCGGCTCTACGACACGCCGATCGGCGTCGCGACGCGCACCACCAAGGAAGGGCCGATGCCGGCGATCGCGCGAAAGGCGCTGCTCATGATCCGCGTGCTGCTGTGGGTCCTCGGCGCCATCCTGCTCGGCGGCATCGTGCATCTCGCGACCGTGCTGGTGATGCCGAAGGCGGCGACGCAGGACGCCTATTCGCGGCTGGTGCCGCTGACGCCGGTCAATGCCGTGGTGCCGCTCGCGGCGCCGACGGCGCAGGCTCCGATCATGCCGTTCATGGATCCGGCCTTTGCCGCGGCGGTGTGCCGCTACGACCTTTCGAGCGGGCCCGCTCAAGCTCAACGTCGCCGGTCAGCCAGGCCTACACCTCGGTCACGTTCTATACGCGCAACAGCGTCGCCTATTACGCGATCAACGATCGCGCCGCCGGCCGCCGCGCCATCGAGCTCGATCTGATGACGCCGGAGCAGCACGCCGAAGTGCCCGAGGAAGAAGACGTCACCGCCGCCGACCGCCTGATCATCGAGTTCGCCGACCACGACCGGCCTGATCGTGCTGCGGGCGCTGGCGCCGGAGCCGGGCCTGATGCCGATGGCGCGCGCGCGCGCTCGCCGGCGCGCAGTGCAACGTTCAGGCCGGTTCAGTAAGCTATCTGGCTTCGACTGCCTCGCGCACCGCCAGCGCGATCGGCATGCCGGCGAAGCGCGGCGCCGCGACCAGATCGTTTGCGGCGATCTGCTGCTGCAATTGCGTCAGCACGCGATCGGCGTCGGCCGCGACTGGCTTCCGGCTCGGCGACCGCCAGATGCTCGAGCGCGAAGCGGTAGCTGGCGCAGCGCTCAGTCAGCGAATGCTGCACCCAGGCGATGGTCAGGCTGTTCTCGCCGATGCGCGCCTGCGCGTTGATACGCTCCGGCGGCGTTAGATCGGCGAATGTGCTGCATGCTCGCCTCGCGCCGCCGATCGAGATCGACGACGCGGCGCGCCACTCTCGAAGAACGGCTCGATGCGGACGATGTCGTTGCGGATGTCGTCGATCAACTGGTTGTAGCGCGCCGCGGTCGAGCGATGCAACTCGGCCATGCAGATGCGCGTAATAGGCCGTGACGTCGAACGTCCCACAACTCGCGCTGGAATGATCGCTTGGTGCCGTATTCGTAGACCACGGCATCCCAGCGCTGGCGATCATAGGGCGGCTCGATCAGCGGAAAGGCGAGATCGCGCAAGGTGCGCTCGTCGTCGGTGAGATTGTTAGCCGAGATCGGCGCGCCGGCGCGCGCCGCGGCTTCCTCGCCGACCCAGGCGTGGATATCGTCGGTGACGAGCGGCGATTGCAGCCGGCCGAAATCGCCGATGCTGGTGCAGCCGGGAAGCAACAGCAGCAGCGAGAACGCCCAATAGCGCGCAGATTTGACTTGCGATCGAAATGAACCCGCACCGACATTGATGCGGCCGCGTTCAGCGGCGCCTCACACGGCGGCGTCCGCCGCTGTCCGCAGGCGGATGAGTCTGGGGTTCCGCCGCTCTCCGCGACCGGTTCCGCATACCGCTCGATGCGCACGACCGGCAAAATGATGACGGTCGCGGGTTCCTCCGGCGCGTCGGCACGGCCGAAGCGCGCGATGCGCCCTTCAGTCGGGAAATTTGATGACGTTGCCCACCAGCCACTTTCCCCTGCCTGCCATGACGGGCACCCTGCCCGCTCCGCGCATTATCGGCCTCGCCACAATTAAGCGGCATGCAAGGTTAACGCTCCGCTAACGCGCGCAACTTAGGGTCTCGGCGAAGTCATCTTTCAGTCACCTGTTGCGATCGAGTAACGCGCCATGGACAACGTCCAGCCTATCCAGCCTCGATGGCCTCACCGGCATCGGACTACGTGGTGGGGTCGATATGCGCCCGACGCTGCTGCGGGTCCTTACCGACCTTTACGTGCAGAAGCTGACGCACACGCCCGACGAAGAGCGGCACTACACCGAGTTGGCGCTGCGACTGCTCGAAGCCGTGGACGTGCCGACGCGCGCCGATACAGCGGCCCGCCTTTCCCGGCATCTGTCGCCGCCCGCCCGGGTCATTGAATTCCTGGCCGCCGATCTGCCGAGTGTTGCCGCCGCACTACGATCGCTGCCGATCGGTCAACCGTCGAGCGCGGCTGCTGAGACCGTACCAATTCCAGCGCTCACGCCGATTGCCGAAGACGCCGCATCGGATCACACGGGTGAACGAGAAAGCGAACAAAAGAAGTTTGAAAGTGACGCGCGCACGGATGCGACGGTCAGCATCGGGGCGGATGTTGCCAGCGAGCTCAACGAGCTGTTCTTCGCCGCCAATGCCAACGAGCGGCGTCTTATCCTGCTCAATCTCGACGTGGTCGCGACCTTGCCACCGGAACCCGCCGGCGTCTCACATGATGCCGCGGTCGGAAAGCGCCTGGAGACGGCGGCGCTCGGCCGCAACCATGAGGATTTCGCGCAACACCTGGCGCGCTCATTGCGTATCTCGCGCGGGCAGGCGCGGCGCATCGCAAGCGATGAACTGGGCGAGCCGATCGTCGTGGCGGCCAAGGCACTCCGCATCCCGCGCGACGTGCTTTATCGGATCCTCTTGTTCGTCAATACCGCGGTCGGTCATTCGGTCGAACGCGTTCATGCACTTGCGGAACTCTACGATGAGCTGACGGCGCAAGCGGCGCAGGACATGGTCGCGATCTGGCAGGCGCTCGCGCGCGATGAGCGCCCGTCGCCACGGCATCAGCCGGCTCTGTGGACCGATGAGGCCCGTTCACCGGCACGTCCAGGCGTGGCGACGGTTCACCGTGCCCCCGCGGTGTTCGGAAGAGGCGCACGGCGCGACGCGTCTTGATTGCTCAACCGGCGACGATGTCGAGGAAATTTCGTCCGGCGCGATCCTCGACCTCGACGATCCAGACGTCCGGGTCGAATTTCATCTCACGCGCCAGATAGGCCTCGACCGCGGCGTCGGGGGCCGGCTGCGCGGCGAGGCTCGCGCTGAATGCCCGATCTGAGACGGGCCCGGCATCGAATGCGCTTTGCGGCGCCGGGCCGTACAGGTCCGAGGTGCCGTCAAGCCGGTCGATGCGGATGAATATGGCGCCGGCTTCCTCGGCGCCGCGCCGGCGCACCACGCCGTATACGCCTTCGACCTGGCAGCGGCGCAGATAGGCGGCGACCCAAAGCGCGGTTTTCAGGCGCATCGTGCGAACTCACGGCGGCGGACAGTCGAGATATGACTCGATCCGGACGCAGCCGCAAATCGGCAGATCGGGCTTTATTCGATCGGATGCCCGGCCATCGCGGCAAGTTCGCTGACCAGCCGATCGGAAACCCGCCCGGTCACCGGCAGTTTGTGCTCGCGCTCGAATTTTTCGATGGCTGCGCTGGTCGGGTTGTCGAGCATCCCCGATGGCCTGATCTGACCGTAGCCGTACTCGGTCAATACCCGCTGCACGGCCATGATGCGCGGGGACGGACCGATGAGTTCGGCGATCGGGTCATTGCGCCTTGCGGCGACAGGCTGCGGCACTGGCCCGGCGGCCACCGTGTGCGTTGAAATCGGCGACTGCACGGCGTTTGGCGCGGTCGGCCCGGCAGGCCTTTGGCGTGGGTCTGCCGACACCGGCGCTCGCGTCGGATTGACGAAGAATGGCGCCGGATGCGCCCCTGATTGCAGGAAAATAGCGTTGACGATGATGACGATGCTCGCCGCACAGGCTGCGAAGATGGCAAAGGAATCGACCGGACGCCGCGCCGCCCTTGCCCAGAGCCGTCGCCCTATTGATCGAGCGGCGCCAGCTACGCGCGAGGCCACTCGACGATTTTGCCCGTGCCGCTCACGCACTTTTCTTCACCATGATGTCGGTGTGCGACGCCCGCACGTCACGGATTGCCCCGCCGCTCATCGGATAAACCGCCACATTGGTTGCATGTTGGCTCGCCCCGTCCGTCAGTCCCGACAGCGATTGTTTTTTCGACGGCCGTATCCGCTCGCAATCGAGCGGCAGGCGCACCGTGACGCGCGTGCCCTCGCCGACCCGGCTGCGAATATTCAATTCGCCGCCGTGCAGCCGCACCAGGCCCTTGACGATGGAAAGCCCAAGCCCCGTGCCGCCATGGCGGCGATCGTAGGACGCGCGCGCCTGAAAGTACGGCTCGCCGACGCGCGCCAGATCCTCATCGCTGATGCCGACGCCGTTGTCCTCGACAGCGAAGACGATGGCCGCCGCCTCGATGCGCGCGCTGACTGTGACTTTGCCGCCGCGATCGGTGAAACGGATCGCGTTCGACAACAGGTTGAGCAGGATCTGATTGAGCGCGCGCCGGTCGGCGACCATTTCCGGCAGATCGTCGGCCGCGCTCTTTCGAGCTGACGCCCGCCTCGCGCGCCCGCAGCGCCAGGATATCGCAGCAGCTGTCGACGACGTGCGCCGGCGCGAACGGCTCCGGCGTGATCTCGAAATTGTCGGTCTCGATCTTCGACATGTCGAGAATGCCGTTGACGACGGCAAGCAGATGATGTGCCGGAATCGTTGATCAGCCCGGCATATTCGTTGCGGCGCTTGACGTCGAGCATCAGCATCGCTTCCTTCGTCAGCATCTCGGAGAAGCCGATGATGGCGTTGAGCGGCGTGCGCAATTCGTGGCTCATGGTGGCGAGGAAGCGGCTCTTGGCGGCGTTGGCGCGCTCGGCCTCGGCGTGCGCGTCAAGCAGCGCCTGCTGCTGCGCTTTGCGCTCGGTCACGTCGCGCAACACCGCGACGACTTCGCGGCGCTCCTGCATAGCTGTATCGGCGCTCGCCTGTTCGAGCGGCCGGCAGCGCATTTCGATCCAGACGAATTCCGCCGCGGGGTGGCCGTCGGCATCGATGCTCTCGCGCCGCACGCGGAACTCGACCGAACGGCTTTCACCCAAGCGCCGCGGCATCGCCCAGCGCGGTGAGATAAGCCGGCCGGTCGGCGACATGGACACGGTCGAACAGACCATGGCCCTGCAATTGCGCCAGCCGCGAACCGAACAGCGTTCGGCCGCCGGCGACACGAACAAGCACGGCGCCGTCGCGGCCGTGCCGCGTGATCACGTCGGTCATGTTGCGCGCCAGCAGCCGGTAGCGATCCTCCTCGGCGTAAAGCAGCCAGAAGCTGGTCCGCGCCAGCGACTCGGCGCCGAGCGCGAGCCCCGTGGCGTAGAGCGCCGCCGAAACGATGCCGAGCGCCGCCAGCGCGGCATGCGCTGCTGGGACTGGGCGTCGGCAGCAAATGCTCGCTGCCGAGCAGCACCAACAGCCCCGCCGCGACGAGCGCGAAAGTCGAGGCAGTCGCGACGACGCGGCGCGACGCCGAAAGCGCCGCCTCGAGCGGCACGACCACGAGCCAGATCGCGGCGAAGGAAGCGATGCCGCCGGTCGACACCGCAACAATCGTGACCAGTCCCGCCAGCGCCAGCGAGGACAGCACATGCGCGCTTTCGTATCGGCCGGTGCGCGACAGAAAATAGGCGGTGAGGATCGGCGCCACCAGCCAGGCGAACACCAGGAGCTCGACCGCGCTCGGAGCGCCGCGCACAATCAGATAGACCGGGAACGCCGCCAGCGCGACGATGCTGCCGAGCAGCCGCGGCGCGATGAACGCGCGATGGCGCGAGGCCGTCAGCGCGTCCATGTTGCGCCGACGGATGCACCAGCGTCTCGACATAGTCTCGTACTGGCGCGAAGAAGGCCCACTTCCCATCGCACGTCCGACTTTGCGGACGCGCTCCCCTTGTTCTGTATCGGATCGTGTCAGACGTGCGCTTAAGCGAACGCTAAGGCGTCGCGCGCGCGAGCGCCGGGAGGCTATTGTAGCCGTGGGTGCGAGCGCGTAGTGCGTCGGTCGGATTCATCCATCATGGTGAATCGTCCGGTTGCCGTGAACGCAGCGCCGTATCACGCGCACTTCCGGCGATCGAGACCGTATCACCGGCAGCGCAACGCGTTTGCGCGGCGCAGACTTTGCGAATGCGGCATCGTGAGCATTTGCTCAAATTTTAGGTAAATTGATTTTTTTTCAAATTGTTCGAAAATTTGCGGCGTATTCTCTTCGATTATGCGCAAAATCTTCCCGATCGCGCGAACGCGGCTTTCAATGCCGCCTGCTAGCTTGGGCACACGTGCGGCAACATACGCCGCTGGGGATCCGGGACTCATGTTCTTTCTGTTGCGAATGGCGTTCTGGCTCAGCATCGTGCTGATCCTGTTGCCAGTGGCTCCGCGCAGCGCGGTCGCATCGGCCAATCAGTCGGCGCCTCCGACGCCATTTCGGCGGCATCCGCCACCGTCGGCGATCTGCGGCAGTTCTGCGTGCGCCAGCCGACGCCTGCTACGGTCGGCTCGCAGGTGGCCATAGCATCGGCTACAAGGCGCAGGCCGGCGCCAAGATGCTTTACGATTTCTTGACCGAGGCCATGGCCCCGCACGGAATGGCCCCACACGAAATGGCTCCACACGAAATGGCCCCGCGCGAAACCGGATCGCTCGCCGGCACCACCGCCCAACGTAGCGCCGGCAAGGCCGCGCTGGAGAAGGCGTCGCAAAATACGCTGACGCCCGCCGATCTGGCCCCGGTCTGGCGCGGGCCGCCCGCCCGCAAGTACGCGAAACACGCAGTCTAAGCTCGATCGCTGCCAAGAGAATTGAACGCGCGCGGCGCGCCCCGCGCGTATTGGCCTTCTGCACCCACGTCGACCTCAGCGGTATGCCGCCCTATATAAGGCGTGACGTGGGACCCAGATGCGATGGCCGACATCGGCGAAATTATCGACAATTTCTCGCTCCTTGACGATTGGGATGATCGCTATCGCTATCTGATCGAACTGGGGCGCGAACTGCCGCCGCTTGCGACGCAGCCCATAGCGACGCCAACAAGGTGCAGGGCTGCGCCAGCCAGGTCTGGCTTGACACCACCGTGCGTCCGAACGGCGCAGCCGGGCCCGTGCTGACATTTATGGGCGACAGCGACGCGCACATCGTGCGCGGCCTGATCGCCGTCCTGTTCGCGACGTATTCCGGCAAAAACGCCGAGACATTCTCGGAACCGACGCCCTCGCGCTTGTTCGAAAAAATGGGTTTGCGCGAGCATCTCACGCCGCAGCGATCAAACGGCTTCCGCTCGATGGTAGAGCGCATCCGTGCGGACGCGCGCACGGCACTTGCTGCAGCCACCGCCCCGTAACGGCGGTGCACAGCACGCGCAGGCCTAAGTTGCAGCAAGGGCACGCGGGGATGGCCGGGATGGAATTCTAGCCCCGTCGGCAATCGTGCTGTAAGTTTCCTTTGAGGTGAACCTCGGCATTGAGCGCGAGGGGACGGCCGTCAGCTTGTCGGGAACAGCACATTGCAAAACGATAGATTTTCGCGGGGCAGTGATCGACGTCTTTGCCGGCGTAACGTGCAGCATCCTGTCGATCGCCTATTGCCTGTCTTATGCGGCGCTTATTTTTACGGGCCCGCTCAATCATCTGCTCTCCTACGGCGTCGCCGTCACGTTCTTGTCGGCCGCCGTCGGTGGCACCGTCGTGGCGTTGCGCAGTTCGCTGCCGTTCGCGGTCGCCGGTCCGGACAGCTCCATCTGCGTCGTATTGGCGGCGCTCGCGGCGACCGTTGTCCAACGCAGCGGCGGCAATGGCGACGATCTTCTCGGCCCGGTCCTCATTGCCATGTCGCTGGCAACGGCGGTGACGGGACTGTTATGCTGCCTGCTCGGATTTACGCGTGCGGGACGCGCCATTCGCTTTGTACCCTATCCGGTCATCGGCGGATTTCTCGGCGCGACCGGCTGGCTGATGATCACAGGGGCGATCCGGGTGGTCACGGATCAGCAGCCGACACTGTTCAATCTCGGAGCTTTTGTCAGCAGCGCGACGGCAGCCAAGCTCGCAGCTGGATTGATTGTTGCAACCACGCTGCATGTCATGCTGCGTCAATCTAAAAGCCCCTATATTTTGCCAGGCGTGCTATTGGCGGCATTTGCGGCAACATACATCGTTCTATTGTCGGCGGGTTCTTCGCTCGCGCAGGCGCAAATCGACGGCTGGATGTTCCGGCCCCAGCCGTCGTCCGGACTGACGTTGCCGTGGCACCGCGCGGCATTTCACAGCCTTTCCTGGGGTGAGCTGCCGGCGCTCGCCGGCGATTTCATCGCCGTCATGTTCGTCACCCTCATTACGTTGCTTCTCAACACGACGGGAATCGAGATCGCGACCAGAACCGAGGCCAATATTGAGCGCGACCTCAAGGTGCTCGGGATCGCCAATCTCGCGGCGGCGGCACTCGGTGGATTTGTGAGCTGCACCTCGTTGAGCCGCTCCATACTTGTCCGCTTGGCCGGGGCCACCAGCCGAATAGCCGGGCTGACAGTCGCTGCAATCTCGGCAGCCGTGCTGATCGCCGATCCGGGCTTTTTGGGTTATGTGCCGAAATTCGTCCTCGCCGGACTGCTGTTCTTTCTCGGTGCCGGCCTGGTCTATCAATGGCTGGTCCGCTCGTCACGGCAACTGCTGCTCGCCGAATATTTGTCGCTGATCGCGATCGCCGTCCTCATCGTCAGTTGGGGATTCATTGCCGGCATTCTCATCGGCGTGGTGATCGGCTGCGCCACATTTGCGCTCAGCGCGAGCCGCGTGAATGCGATCAAGTTCAATTTTGACGGTTCCGAATACCGTTCTTCGCTCGATCGCGGGCCGCAGGAGCTTTCCGTATTGGCCGAACATGGTCGCGAGATTCAGGGCATGGCTCTGCAGAGCTATCTGTTCTTCGGCTCGGCCAATCGGCTTTACCAGCATGTCAAGTCGCTGCTGACGAAGCTGCCGGAGTGTCGCTTCCTTATTTTCGATTTTCGCCTCGTGACCGGCATCGATTCATCCGCGACACACAGCTTCGCGCAGATCAAGCAGACGGCGGCAGAAGGCGGCGTGCGGATCGTGCTCGTCAATCTCACGCCAGGATTGGACAGGGCGTTTCGCACCGTCGGCTTCGTCGCGGATCACGTCATCGTTTCGTCCGATCTCGACCGGGCGCTGGAGACATGCGAGCAGGCCGTCATCGAAGCGCATCGCGGCGAAGACGGCGCCGGACGATCGCTCGTCGCCTGGTTGGCCGAGGCCCTGGGCAGCGCTGCCCGTGCCGATCGCTTGGCGGAATATTGCCAGCGCCTCGAAGTCAAGGCCGGAGACGTCATCGCGCGCCAAGGCGATGCTGCCGACTCGATGCATTTCATTCTGGAAGGCCGTATCGGCATCATCGTCGACGTAGCTGACGGGCGGACGATGCGCGTCCGCAGCCTGGGCCGGCACACGACGATTGGCGAGATGGGCTTGATCACCCGCCGGCCGCGCAGCGCCACCATTCAGGCCGAAGCCCCGAGCGTCCTTTATGTGCTGAGTGCGGACGCTTACGAAAGGATCAAGCGCGAGCAACCGGAACTTAGCCAGGCCCTGCTCACTTACGTAGTCGCCGTGATGGCCGAACGCTTGAGCTTCGCAAACCGCGTCATTGGCGTTCTGCAGCGTTGACCAGGGCGCTTCAGCTCAAAGCAAAATCTCAACTGCGCTCTCTGCGGCGGCGGCGCTGTTGACCCAATCCCATTTGCTTGGCGAGTTGTGACCTCGCCGCGGCGTAATTGGGCGCCACCATCGAATAATCCGACGGCAAGTTCCATTTCTCGCGATATTGCTCGGGCGTCATGTTGAATCGCGTGCGCAAGTGACGCTTGAGCGATTTGAACTTCTGCCCGTCTTCTAGACAGACGATGTAGTCGGGCGTGACCGAGCGCTTGACCGGCACCGCCGGCTTCAGAGGCTCCGCCGGCGCCGACATCTGGCCGCCCGACACCCGCAGCAAGGCGGCATGTACTTGCCCGATCAGACTCGGTATTTCCGCGGTTGGTACTGGATTGTTGCTGACATAGGCGGACACGATGCCGGCCGTCAGCGCGATATAGCTACTGTCGTCTGATTTCTCCGCCATGCGCGACCATCGTGACAGTTACACGCCGAAATCTGTAGATAAGTTTAGCGTATATTATAGATCAGGAATAAAAGCAATATAATACGTGTTTCATCAGCTCATTTGAGAATATCCACCGTGATATATTTCACTTATACATCATGGCGAGGCGAGGAAGTAGTAAGGGTCAGCCCGCCTCGTGACGACCCACTGATTGAACTGCCGAGCGGGGATTGGCCGGACCGGTCGAAATGACCCAGAGCGAGCAACGAGAACGATTAACCGGGTTGGATGGCTGCGATTTTCGCAAACGGAGCGCGAAATCCCTTTTACTCGGCGTTTGCCCCAACTGGCTCTTCCGCATCATCGTGCGCGGCTGCGAAAGAACCTTCCCTCCAACGTGTATTGCAACGCGCCGGTCCTTGGCGCTCCATTGAGCCTAGCCACCTGTGACGCTTACAAGCTTTTGCGCCGTCTCAATGTCCTTGCTGTTCATTCGAGCGCGCAGCGTGTCAATTCTCGCTTGGGCCGGGGCCTCGCCGCCGCGTAGCGAAAGCGAATAATAGATAAAGGCCTGCACGTCGTTTTGTGGCACTCCAGCGCCGCGCTCGCATAAGGTCGCGTAGGCGTATTGTGCGGGCGGAAATCTTTTGGTCGCCGCTTGCTTGAGATAACCGGCCGCCCGTGTGATGTCCGCTTGCCGGCCGTCGTCTGGTGACAAAAAGAACATGCCGAGGTCGTAATATGCCGCTGCTGATCCGGCGTCGGCGGCCATTTGCGACCATTTGATGAAGGCGTCGACGTCACGTGGTCCGCCGATACCTTTTCGAGCGAGCTTCCCCATGGCGTAGAGGGATTCGGGCCAGCCAGCATTGGCGGCCTTCTCGATCCAAATTCGTCCGGCGACGACGTCTCGATCTATGCCCACACCGTTGATGAATGCAGCACCGTAATTATGCATGCCAGCTCGGTCGCCGCCCTCAGCCGCCATGCGATAATAGGCTGCCGCCTTGCTGTAATCCTGCGGCCGCGCCAGCCCGAGATAGTAGGCCCGGCCGGCGTTGTTCGCTGCCGCCGCGCTGCCGGCGGCAGCGCCTTTCTCGTACCAGTTCACCGCCTCGGCGAGGTCGATTCGACCGGAGGCGCCGAGGCGGAGGAATTGACCAACCTGATCCATCGACTCTGGATGACCCGTCAGCGCCGCGCGCAAATGAGCGGCGTATGCGTGCTGCATCGAATCCTTCTCACCTGATTGAAGAATCGCAATGGCGGAGAGATTAGCGACGTTCGGATCGTCCGGCCGGTCAATGTCCTTGAGGATCGCGAGCGCCGCTGCCGGCATCGTGGCGTCGATCTGGTCGGCCGCCCGATTGAGTTCTGGTACGATTCCGGGATCGGAAAGCTTGAACCATTCGCGCCGCACCATCACCTTGGCGCGAGCTCTTTTGTCGGCATTGGGATCGGCGGCAAGCGCCAGGTCGCCTGCAACTGCTGCAGACTGCGCTGCGGGGGCCTGTTGCAGCGGTTGACCGACTCCTGCGGCACTCGTCGGGCCGGGCCGCTGAGCGGCGCCGGAGGGCGTATTCTTGAATAAATCCAAACGGGGCAACGGCAACGGCGCGACAAACAGGTATACTGTGAGCCCCAATAGCGCAAAATCGGCGCTGGCACGAAACAGCGCATCTGCGCGATAAAATCCGAGTAGCGAACGCGTCACCGATCGTCGCGGACTTAGAGCAACAAAGCCTTTTTTTTCGGATGAAGCCATCATGCGCGCTCACCGGCAGTTGCCATTTTGCCATAAGGCAGGCCGTTTTCGCCGGCCCGTGTTTCGGTCAGGTTCGCGGCAACGATCTCGGTGCGCATCCGAACGCCATCCGCAGAGAGCCTAATGCACGTTGCGCCTTGCGTCTTGGCATCAATAACGCCGTCGGTAACCTGGCGTTCGATCGCGCGCGTGATATCTCGCACGCCGCCTTGCGCCCTGTCCTCGAAGCGCGCAATCGCTTCCAGCAGGATATGGGGATCGATGCCGCCGGCCTCGACTGCAAGTCCGTATTGCTGCACGAGCTTCTCGATTTCGAGGGCAACGACCCGCGCCACGTCGAGGCCGCGCAGCGGCCGGAATGCAAACACATCGTCGATGCGCGAGAGCACCTCAGGCGCGAATTGCGCGTCCCCCAGCACGCTTTTGATCACCATCGATAGGTCTTCCAGCTCTCCTTTGTAATTCTGCGCCAATTCGCCAACCCGTAGCGAGGCTGCATTGGTAGTCAAGATGAAAATGGTGTCGGTGGTTGACACGCGTGCGCCATCGCTGACCTCAGTGACGAAGCCGTCATTCCACGCCGTGAGGAACCGCTTGTGTACCTCCGGGTGCGCTTTCTCAAACTCGTCAAGTAAAACAACTGATTCTGGTTGATCTCGAAGCGCCGCAGTCAGGGCGCCGTAACTGGTCGAACCCACATAGCCGCGTGCCTGGCCGAACAAGCTCGCCGCCGCATGCGGCTGCCCGAATTGGCTCATATCGAAGAAATGAAAGTGACGTCGGTTGCCGAACAATTCCTCGGCAATCACCTTACCCAAATAGGTCTTGCCGACACCGGGGGGGCCGGCGAGACAGAACACTGCGATCGGCTTATCCTTGCGCCGAGCCGCAATGCGGCGCCGCAATTGACTCGCAATGGCATCGATTACATCTGCCTGGCCGACCACCTTTGCTTTGAGCCGGGCGGCGAGCGCTTCGGCATCGATGACGTGCAGCGCGGATTGCTGCGTCGTGTAGGAGCGCTCGAGTGCTCCGCGATCGGTCAGACGGTCTAAAACATCCATGACAAACCTCGGCAGGCGGTCGGTACGGTAGAGAAAGACGCAAAGTGCCATCGCCGCCGCGAATGCGATGAGCGTCAAAGCAAGGTCGGGGGAAGCCTTCGCCACCATTAAGACGAAGAGAATCACGAAGAAGCGAAAAAACCAGGACGCGCTCATTGCAGCGGCAACGCGAGGGTTTGTCCGACCGCGAGCGGCGGCAGCGGCAACGCCCCACTTGTCAGTTCGACCGCCGCCGTGACGCCTCCGCCCATGCCGTCCCGCTCGCCGGTGATAAAGATGGAACGGCCAGGGACATAGGGGATGAGCAATCGGGTCGGCAGATGCCACAACGGAATTGGCACCGTCAGACCTACAGTCGACAAGGAAGCGATGTCGCCATCCTCGTCGAAATTATCCCACAGGGTGATCCAACCAAGAGCGAGTTTGCCGTTGTCGACCGCCGCCAGGAGGGCTTCCGCCCGCGCCCGCCCAATGCGCCAAGATTTCATCAACGCATCGGCGCGCTCCTGCGCAGCCAAAGAAACCGGGATGAGCGCGCCGTGTGCGTGTTCAAAGGACGCGGTCATCGCGGCCACTTGAGCGGCAGATACATGATCGCCTTTTAGGTTCGGCTGGACCGAACCCCACTCGCCCATTGCGACCGCGACGAGCAGCGCGAACAATCCGCCATACGCGGCCAACACCGTGGGACGTCGGCCGAGCAAGCGCTCCGTTTGCAGATTTGGTTGAATGAGATCAGAATTCCCCCAGCACACTCCACCTCGACGCCGACATTTCCCAGCGCAGGCGTACCAGGGCGCCGTTCACATTCGCTGAATGGGATGATTAAAATTTGATTGAATGCGTGTCGGTTAGTACCCGTCGCATCGCTTGTGGCCCGTTTGTGGCCGTAAATGAAGCGGCAGAGCATGCCCGCTCTGCCGAGTATTGCAGACATCGGCCTGTTGCGCTATCGCCAGGGCATCATCTTTTTCGATGCCAGGGTTTCTGACGGTGCGTTCGATTTTTTGGCCGAGCACGCAGCGTCGGCAGCGCCTTGTCGTCCCAGCCGATCGCCACCACATGACCTCAGGATTCCGCTCCGCTGAATAACTCCTGAACGCGCCTATAAACGGGATGCGACATCAATTTCCATCGCCAATGCACATGACCCCCACCCGTGAACCACAGGCCGAGCGACGGCCCGTCACACTTACGCACCACGGCGCGCAAGTCACCGACGAGTTCGCCTGGCTCAAGGCCGCAAATTGGCGCGAGGTCATGCGTGATCCGCAACAGCTCGATCCGACAATCCGCGCCTATCTCGAAGCCGAGAATGATTATTGCGACCAGGCGCTCGCCGATACGGCGGCTTTGCAGGAGGCGCTCTTTGCCGAAATGAAGGGACGGATCAAGGAAGACGACTCCTCGGTGCCCGATCCCGATGGGCCTTACGCCTACTACGCCCGCTACCGCATGGACGGGCAGCATCCCTTACTGTGCCGGGAGCCGCGTCACGGCGGTGCAGAGCAGCTTCTCATCGACGCCGACGCACTCGCGAGCGGCAAAGCGTTCTTCCGGCTCGGCGCCACGCGGCATTCACCCGACCATCGTCTGCTGGCGTGGCTTGCCGACGAGGCCGGCTCCGAACTCTACACCGCTCGCATCCGCGTCATGGATACCGGGGCCGATCTCGCCGATACCGTGCCCGATGCGACCGGCGCCGTCGTATGGACGCAGGATTGTTCGGCTTTCTATTATGTGCGGCTCGATCAGGACCATCGGCCAGCGGGCGTCTTTCGGCACCGGCTCGGCACGCCCGTCACCGCCGACGAGCGCGTGTTCGAAGAGGCCGATCAGGGCCTTTTCATTTCAGTCGGCCAGCATGCCTCGGGATTTTTCGGTGATATATCGGCCCACGATCACGAGACTTCGGAAGTCCGGCTCATCGATCTCGCCACGCCCGCGGCCGAACCGAGGCTCGTTGCCGCCCGCGAAGCCGGCGTCCAATACGAAGTCGAGCACCATCCCGCATTTAACGGCGAGCCGGCTTTGCTGATCCGCACGAATGCCGACGCCGCCGAAGATTTCAAGATCGTCTGGGCACCTCTCGCTTCGCCGGATCGCGCTCATTGGCGCGATCTCGTTCCGCACCGCTCCGGCATTTACATCTTGTCGTTCATGGTCCTCGAGGACTGGCTCATACGTCTCGAACGCGAGAACGGCTTGCCGCGCATTGTGGTTCGCCAACTCGCCACTGGCGAGGAACACGTCATCGCGTTCGCGGAAGAGGCCTATTCGCTCGGTATGGATGGCGGCTACGAATTCGCCACCAATCTTCTGCGTTTCACCTATTCATCGATGACGACGCCGTCTGAAGTGTGGGATTACGATCTTGCGACGCGCTCACGCACGCTGCGCAAGCGCCAGGAAGTGCCGAGCGGTCATGAGCCCGGCGATTATGTGACGCGTCGGCTGTTCGCGCCGGCCGTCGACGGTGAGACCATTCCGATCTCGATCCTTCACCGCAAAGATCTTGTGCGCGATGGCAAGACGCCTTGCCTGCTCTACGGCTATGGCGCCTACGGCATCTCAATTCCCGCGGCGTTCAGCACCAACCGGCTGTCGCTCGTCGACCGCGGCTTCGTCTATGCCATCGCCCATGTGCGCGGCGGCAGCGAGAAGGGCTGGCGCTGGTACCGGGAAGGCAAGCTCGCAAACAAGCCAAACACGTTCAGCGACTTCATCGCCGCGAGCGAGTACCTCGTGCAGCAGGGTTGGAGCATCGCGGGAAAGATCGTCGCCCATGGCGGCTCCGCCGGCGGCACCTTGATCGGGGCGGTCGCCAATATGCGGCCGGATCTCTATGCCGGTCTGATCGCCGAGGTACCGTTCGTCGACGTGCTCAACACCATGCTCGACGAGACACTGCCGCTGACACCGCCGGAATGGCCGGAATGGGGCGATCCCATCCGCGACGCGGCTGCCTTCCGTACGATCCTCGCTTACTCGCCCTACGAGAATGTCCGCGCGCAGGATTACCCGGCGATTCTCGCGCTCGCGGGTCTGACCGACCCGCGCGTGCTCTATTGGGAGCCTGCCAAATGGATCGCACGGCTACGGCAGTTGCGCACCGATCGCAATCTGATCGCCTTCCGCACCAACCTGGATGCCGGACACGCGGGCGCAGCAGGACGCTTTGACCGTCTCAAGGAGGTCGCGCTCGCCTACGCTTTCGCAATCAAGATTGCGGGGTAATCGCTAAGAGGCCTGCTCGATGTGATTGCGCAGCTCGGTGATCGAGCCAAACCGCAGGATACCCTGCGGCAACTGCGCCTCGATCGAACCGTCCGAATAGAGTGTGTAGGCCATCCCGTCGACCACACCGGACTTGAGGATCGAAAGCGGCGTCGGCGCCGCTTGGGGGACGGGCCCGGCGCGCGGAGGTTCCGGCAGCGGTTCAGGGCGTTGCGACGTTTCGGACGACGACGCAACGGGGATTTCCACGGCTGGCGCCTGAGCTTCCTGGCCCGATCGCACACCCTTCGGCCACAGCGATTCGAACATCGAAGTTTTACGTCGTTCCGGTGCCCGGACTGCCCGAGGTCTTGGCTCCGCTCGTGGCGCTGTTCTCGCCGGAGCACCGCCATTGATGTAGCCATTGGCCTGCCCGTTAGGAACCATGCTCAGGTCGTTATCCGCTGCAGCCGCCGGACGCGGCAACAGCGAGACGTCCAACTCCTCGGCCGCTGCCGTGACTTCGAGCCGAACTAGCGTCGGAGATTTTTCCCGAGGTTGTTCGATCGGTCCATTATCGGCCAGTGCCGGCGCGGGCGCGGGCGAAGGTACCGCGCCGAAGGGTGGGGGTAGCGGACGGGCATCGTTCTTCGGCTTCGGGGGGAACGGGATACGTACCGGTTGCGGGTGGTTCGGATTGGCCGTTGCCGGGATCGCAGCGTCTTCGCTTGGACGCTCGGGACGCGGCATCGGCCGCGCCGTCAGCGTCCGTTCGATGCGCTGCAGGACGTTCACCGCGAACCCAAATCCGATGATGATCAGTCCGCCTACGAAGGCGATTGTTCCGGGTGTGATAAGAGACGTATCGACGTCAGCCTGGTGAGTAGCCAAGCCGCTAGCCACAAGGGACATTCCCGCAATGGCGGTTAACGCACCCAATACTAACAAAAACGCATACATACACCGGCCCCACGCCCCCAGCACCGATCTGATGACCGGCCGCCGTACGCCGTAACCATTTTGGCCACAGTCTTGAAGCGGCGCAAGGGTTAATCGCAATTAACCGTGCGGCACCGCAAGTCCCAGGGGGCTACAAAGCGCGTTGCCGGGCTAGCGGATGTGAGCTAACGCTTTGCCCCACATGCGAAATCGGGCGGTCCCCGGCTCTGTTTTAGCTGCTTCACCAAGTCGGCGATTGGTTAACGCCGACGCCCGCGAAGCCCTAAGAACATCGGGCGTTGCCCAACCATGGCCTTGGTCCTATTTAGAGGAACCATTAACTTCCCCAGGCGGTTTCCCCGGCATCCCCGGCCCGTTCGGTTCACATTGAGGAGTAGACCAATGGCATTCACCCTGCCCGACCTTCCCTATCCATACGATGCGCTCGCTCCGCATATGTCGCGCGAGACACTCGAATTCCATCATGACAAGCACCACAATGCCTACGTGACCGCGGGCAACAACCTGGCCAAAGGCACCGAGTGGGAAAACAAGCCGGTCGAAGAGGTTTTGAAGGGTACCTTCGGCAAGAACCCAGGCCTCTTCAATAACGCTGCCCAGCACTACAATCACATCCATTTCTGGAAGTGGATGAAGAAGAACGGCGGCGGCGACAAATTGCCCGGCAAGCTCGAGAAGCAAATTACCTCCGATATCGGGCCGCTGGCGAAGGTGAAAGAAGACCTTGTCCAGGCCGGCGTCACGCAGTTTGGCTCGGGCTGGTGCTGGCTCGCGGTCAAGGACGGGAAGATATCCATCATGAAGACGCCGAACGGCGAGAACCCGCTGGTCCACGGCGCCAAGCCCATCCTCGGCTGCGACGTGTGGGAGCATTCCTATTACATCGATTATCGCAACCGGCGGCCGGACTACCTCAAGGCGTACTTCGATCACCTCGTCAATTGGGACTACGTGGCCGAGATGTACGAGGCAGCGATGAAGTAGTCGCAGCACGACCGGTAGACGCCAGCAAGCGGGGCCGTTCTGGCCCCGCTTTTTTGCAATCATACCCGCGGGCGACGCCGGTCAGCCGTGGCCGGTATCATGATACCCGAAGGAGATGGAGACATGAACGAAGTCGAAGCTTCGGCCTATGTTTTCGATGCCTACGGCACGCTGTTCGACGTCCACGCCGCCATCGCACGCCATCGTCCGGCAGCCGGCCCCGACGCCGACCGGTTCTCCGATATCTGGCGGACTAAACAGCTCGAATACACCTGGACCCTTACGCTTGCCGGCCGCTACCTCGATTTCTGGACGCTGACCGAGCGCGCGCTGGACTACGCATTCGCGCGCGTGCCATCGGTCGGTCGCAGGCTGCGGCCAAAGCTCCTCGAGACCTATCTCAGTCTGGACGCATTCGCGGACGCTCGCGCAGCCGTCTCGGCTCTCAAATCGCGCGGCCTTCGCACCGCCATCCTTTCCAATGGGTCGCCAAGAATGCTCGATGCAGCAGTTGCGGCGTCAGGCATGGCGTCGCTGTTCGACGCCGTGCTCTCGGTCGAAGCCGTGCGCATGTACAAGCCGCGGCCCGAAGTCTATGCGCTCGTCACCAGCCGGTTCGGCATCACGCCGCGAGAAGCCGTGTTCGTCTCTTCGAACCGCTGGGACGTGATGGGCGCGGCGGCGTTTGGCTTTCGTCCACTCTGGGTCAATCGCGCCCAGTTGCCTGACGAATATTCCGAGCAGCCGCCATTACGCGTCGTGCCCGATCTGTCGGCGGTCGTGCCACCTGAGTTCTAACGTAACGGCTAAGCGCTGAGAGCGACCGGCTCCGATGTCACCGGCTTTGGCGCGACCAGCTTTGGCGCGACCGGCTCTGGCGCGACCGCCGGCAACAATTTTGGCGCGACGAAGCGGCCCTGCTCGAGGTCTTCAATCTGGCGATCGATTTGCTTCATGACGTAGCGCGAATACGGACCGACATGCAGGTAAAACGCCATGAGCGTGACAATGGCGCGAACCGACTGCGGATTTTTCGACATGCAGGTCATGAACGCCTTCCAGAACCGTTCGCGACCTTCAGGCAAACGCGAAAGCAGTTCGTGCACCATATTGATGGTGCTCAGCCTGCGCCGGACATCGCCCTCCGGCAGCTCCTTCCGCCGACCGGAGCAATCGAGCATGGCGGCCAGCCGCTCGAGACGGCCGCAGAAGACGTCGGGATCGTAGACCTTCTCGAGAATCTTGCGATAATCCCGCAAAATTTCGAGCCGCGAACGTTTGGTCTCGTAATTGACGCCCGCGGTGCATTGATCGCCCTTATTGGAGGGTGCCGAATCGTGGTCGACATACAGGCGGCCTTCGCGTGCAAGCCGACGCGTAAGCTGGGTGTTCGGCAGCGCGTAGAGCAGACCCACCATGGCGATCGGAATAGCCGACTCCTCAATGAGATCGATCATCGGTTCGGCGACAGAGCCCTTTTCGCTGTCGAAGCCGACAATGAACCCCGCCGTCACGAACATGCCCGCGCGGTAGATCTTGTGGACGCTGTCGCCGATGCTGCGGCGCGTATTCTGCTTCTTGCGCATCGCGATCAGCGTTTCCGTATCCGGGCTTTCGATGCCGACGAAAACTGCAAAAAAGTTGGATCGCTTCAGCATCGCCAACAACTCGTCATCGTCGGCAAGGTTGAGCGAGGCCTCGGTGGTGAATTCGAACGGATAATCGTACTGCTTGATCCAGTTTTCCAGCGTCGGAAGAAATGCCTTGATCGCCTTCTTGTTGCCGATGAGATTATCGTCGACAAAATCGACGTGGCCGCGATAACCGAGTTTGTAGAGCGCATCGAGCTCGGCAAGTATCTGATTGTGCGTCTTGGTGCGCGGTGACCGGCCATAAAGCTCGATGATGTCGCAAAACTCGCAGGTGAATGGGCAGCCACGCGAGAACTGCACCCCGATGTAGAGGTACTGCTCGAATTTCAAAAGATCAAAGCGCGGCACCGGCGTCTTGGTAACGTCGACCTTGAATTTCTCGGCCACGAACAGGCCCTCGCGGGCGCCCTGCTCCCAGGCCTCGATGAATTGCGAAATGATCTCCTCGACTTCGCCAAGGACGCGGAAATTCGCGGTCTCGTAGCGGTGCGGACTCGACGTCGCATCGGGGCCGCCGATCACAACCGGAAGCCCGCGCCCGCGGCACATTTCGATGAGTTCCAACGTGTCCGACTGCTGGAACAGCATGCCGCCGGTCATCACCATGTCGGCCCAGGCAAGATCGCTGTCAGCAAGCTCCTCGGTGTTGCGATTGACGAGCCGCACGTTCCAGGACTTCGGCAGCATCGCGGCCACCGTGATGAGACCGAGCGGGATCGCGGGGTATTTGGCACCCACCAGTTCGCAGGCTTCCGAGAAGTTCCAGAAGGAATCGGCCATGAAACGCGGATAAACCATGAGCACGTTGCAGGGACTGGCTACCAACGTGCTTGGCACTATGTTCTGCTGCTGTTCCAAGGACCCTCACCCCGCCGACACAAATCGGCACGACCCGCGGCAGTATGGCGTTATCGCCCGATAATTCAAGGAAAAAGCTATTCCCCTTCGGCCCCATACACACGTCCGAAAATCGCGCGAAAACATGACGTTATGGCGTTTCGGCGTTTCGGCGGACCCGCTGGCTGGATTCCCGACGTTTGCGCTAACCGGACAGACCATCGCGCTCTTCGTCCGGTCGAAAGGAGCGAAACCGCGCGTCCCTTTTACGAATAGAATGGTCCTGCCCGGCAGGTACTGCCGCTCGGCAGGATCGAGATGCCCCGGCCCGGGCGATGAAAATCCGATCAGTGCCGCGCTATGCCCCAGACCGGTCAATGCCCGCGACCAGCGCGGGCATGACCAAAGCGCAAAGGCCGTACCGTCGCCACTACGCCGCGTGATCGTGGGTCCCGGCCGTCTCGGGGCTCTTCAGTGCAGTCACGACCTGCTGCTTGGTGAGGCGCGTGCCGTCATCGCCTTCGATCAGCAAAGTGACACGGCCGCTGTCGTTGATGTGCCGCGCCCAACTCATTGCCTCGTCGAGATCGCGGAACTCTTTGAACAGATGGCGGTCCTTCTCCAGGGGGGAAATGGATTGCGACCCGCGCGGACCGGAATAGACACGATAGGTCATCAGTCGAACCTCCTGATTCCGCACACGCTCTTGCCGCAGGGCGGAAGGCGCGCGACTTGTTGCTTTCCGAATATGGACACGAAATGTGCCGGCCGTGTGTCCCCAAATCCGCGACGCGTTGACGCGGGCGCGCTCTATGACGAGGGTTCTGCCGGCAGCTTGATTGAAGGCTTATCATTCCCCGCAAAACCTGGAGACGCCGCCTATTTCTGCACAGCGAACGATTGGTTGCTGTAAGGCAACGTCGCCGGGCGCTGGATAACGATGAAGGGACGGTCGAGCGTGTGGTGGCAACTGTTGCAGCCGGCGGTGAGCTTGTCGAACGCCGCGGTAAATCCGGCGCGATCCTTGGCGTCGATGGCCTTCTGCAACGCCGCAATCTGAGCGCCGACAGCCTTTTCCACGGTGTCGCCACCGAGCAGCTTGTTCACGTCGTCAAAACCCTCGTTCAACTCGCCGATCTCATAGTCGGCGAGCGGCCAGTTGCCGGCGCGGCCGGCGAACCAGAGCTTGATGTGACGCATCTGCTGCAGCGCCATGATCTCGCCGAGGCCCGGCACCATGGGCTGATCCGGTTCATGCATCCCCTGCGGCGCTGCCGCCGGAGCGGGCTTGTCCTGTGCGTTCGCCGTCACCGCCATGAGAATTGCCGTCGCGATCAAGGCTGCAAAGATCGGCTTCATGAACTCCTCCGTCACCAAATGGCCGTTCCGGCTGCCGGCGCGAATTCCCAATGCTTCAGCCGGCTGTCAGCTCGCGGGCGCAAGCGTCTCGCTGCACGCTTTGGGATACGCCTCCTGGCAGGCCTGATAAAGCGCCGGACAAGCCTTGGTCGCCGCCAACGCCGCGTCGATGGTCTTGAGCCGATCGCCCGCCGCACGCGACTGGCCGTCGTAGGTGAGGACCGCATCGGTCGCGTTCGAGGCCGCGGTCGTTCATCAGGAAGCGCTCCGTAGCGTCGAAATACGTGGTCGCGACCTTGATCGCTTCATTGAGCTTTTGAGTGGCGTCGGCATTGACCTTCGGATCGGGCTTGACCGCGCGGGCTCGCACGGCGACGTCGGTGTAAAGCGAGATTGAGCTTGAAGTAGATGCCGCCGCATTGCGCCAGCGCCAGCCAGTACGGCCTGCCATTAAAGGCGCCGGGCGCGGCGACGACGCTGTCACGTTTGTCGATCGGCGCTGCCGGCGGCGGACGCTCGGTTTCCCGTGGTTCGCGCCGGCGGCGCGTCTGCGCATCGCTGCTCGTTGCTGCGATGAGCGCCATCGTGAGCAAGTGCAGCTTTGGCGATGATCCCGGGCATGGCGCGTTCAGAACTTTTCGAGCCAGGGCCGCAGCTCGATTTCCCAAGCCCAGGCGCTGCGGTCCTGCTGCAGCAGATGCAAATAGCTCTGCGCTATGGCGTCGGGATCGAGCATGCTGTCGGGCCTGTCCGGCGGGTTGGGCCGCCGTTCGCTGCGGATGCCGCCGTCGATCACGACATGGGCGACGTGGATGCCCTGCGGCGCAAGCTCCCGCGCCATGCTCTGCGCCAGCCCGCGCAGCGCAAACTTGCCCATGGCGAATGGCGCCGATTGCGCATAGCCCTTTACGCTGGCGGAAGCACCGGTGAACAGGATCGCGCCGTGCGCATGCGGGAGCATGCGTTTGGCCGCCTGCTGCGCTACCAGGAAGCCGCCGAATGCACTGACCTCGATCGATTTCGCGACTTCGGTAGGGTCGAGTTCGACGAATGGACCGCGCGTGCGATAGCTGGCGTTGTAAACGACAACATCGGGCGTACCGAGCGCGGCCTCGACATCGGCAAAGAGCCTTACAACCTGGTCACGGTTGGTCGCATCGCAGGAGAAGGCCTTGGCGCCAGTGTCCTGCGCCAACACTTCCAGACTGGCGGCGCGGCGCGCCGCCAGCGCCACTTTCATGCCGGCCTTGGCGAAGGTCGCGCGCCAGCGACGCGGAAAGCCCCGATCCTACTCCGACGATGAGTGCTGTCCGATACTGCATTTGTGGCATCAGTCTACTCTCTTTCAATCGATCACCGCGATAGCGTTGATCTCCACCAGGCAGCGCGGATCGGTGGCGAGCCGCACGACCTGAACGGTGGTTGTCGCCGGCTTGGCATCGCGAAAATACTCGCCCCAGACTCGGTTGAGCGCATCCTGGTCGGTGAGATCGGTGACGAAACGATCGGCGGTGACGACATCGGCGAAGGTCGCGCCCACCGCCTCGAGCCCGCGCTTGAGATTTTCCAGCGCCGCGCGGGCCTGGCCCGCCATGTCGCGCGGCATGGTATCGAACTCCTCCGGCCGATGCGGATGATGATGATAGACCGGCGCGGCGGTGACGCCGGCGAGATAAACGGTGGTGCCGCCCCTGACCTTGATCGCCGGCGCATAGGGCATCCACAGGTCCGGCGCATCCGGCCAATGGATGTGCTCGATGGTCTTGGCCATGACAAAGCTCCTGGTCGATCCGGGCAACGATCGTGGCACTATAAGCAATGCGACCGATCCCGCATGCCGCCGGACTTTATCTCGCCGTACTGCAATTCGTATTCACGCTCGGCTGGACCGCCTATGCCTATTACCTGCCGCAGCTTGCCGCCGCGGTCGGCATTTCCGCAGGCGCCGTCATCATCATCCTGATGGCTCGACCAGGCGATTTTTACGGTCACCGACTTCGCCATGGGGGTCGCGGCCGACAAGGTGTCGCGGCTGATCGGCCGGCTCAGCCATTGGGTCGCTGCGATCACGCTCTTGAGCTGCGCCGCATTTGTCGCCCTGCCCTTTATCGCCGAAGGCTGGCGGCGCCCCGGCGGCCTTCCTCGCACTGACCGCGACGTGGGCGGTGACGTCCTCGGCGTTGCGCGCGCCGCCGCTGATGCTGCTTGGCAAATATGCGGCGCGGCCCGCTGTCCCCTATCTCGCCAGCCTCGCCATGTTGGGGGTCGGCATCGCCGGCGCGGTATCGCCCTATCTTACGATGACGCTGAGCCATCAGGACCCGCGGCTGCCGTTCGTCATCGCCAGCGTCGCGCTGGTGCTGACCAGCCTCGCGCTCGCCAAAGTGGAGCGCACGCTGGCGAAGGATGCGCCGAAAGTGCAAGCGCCACCGAATGCGATTGACCGCGCAGTGCCGGCGCCCGTGATCGTGTTCGCGCTGGCGACCCTCGTCCTCGCGCTCGGCTTTCAACTGCACTTTTTCTTCAACAGCGCGCCGCTGTTCAAACAATTCACCAACAATATCGGCAATCTGATGCCGTTGTTCTGGGCCGGCTTCAGCGTCGGCATGTTTCCGGCGAGCCTGCATCACCAAGCGCTGGGGTGGACTGCCGGTGATGGGCGCGGCCGGCCTCATCGGCGCCATTGCCATTGTCATCATGGAAACTGCCGGTGCGCTCGAATGGTGGTGGCGGCGCAGCTCATCGCCGGCGCAGCCTGGGGCTGCATCCTTATGAGCGCCTTCGCCGCCGCGGCAGCGCTGGGCGCCACCGGCGCCGAAGGCAAGACGACGGGCCTGCTCTTTTCCGCGCTCGCCCTCGCCACCTTCGCGCGCATGGCGGTGACGGCGAGCGGGTCCCTGAGCAACCCGGCGCTGAAGCCGCTGCTGCTATGGGCGCCGACCTTGTGTTGGGCGATTGCCGGGACAACCTTGGTGGCGCTGTCGGTGACCTATATGCGGCACAGCCTGACGCGGCGGACAAAATAATTTCACCTCTCGTTGCACTGGCGAAGCTGTTTCGTCTGGAGAGAAGGCCATGCACACCAAGTCCAGATCGTCGACTACCACTGAATTTCTTCCAAATCCCCATCCCGGGGCAATTCTCGCGGAGGATTTTCTGAAGCCCATGAAGCTGTCGCAAGCGGCACTCGCGCGCGCCATCGGCGTGCCGCCGCGGCGGATCAACGAGATCGTTCTCGGCAAACGGGCAATCACCGCCGACACCGACTTGCGGCTCACACGCTATTTCCGAATGTCTGAGGGGTTTTTTATCGGGTTGCAGACGGACTACGAACTCATGGAACGCAAACGCGCGATTGGCGATAAGCTCAAGGCCATCAAGCCAAGGGCCGCTTGATACGCCCTCGATGGATTTGAACTGATTACATCTCGTGAATACGACGCTCACATCCTGAACACGCCGAACCGCGTCTCCGGCATCGGCGCATTGAGCGCCGCCGAGAAGCCAGCGCCAGCACGCGGCGCGTTTCGCGGGCGCGATGATGCCGTCGTCCCACAGCCGCGCGGTGGCGTAATAGGGATTGCCCTCGGCCTCGTATTGGTCGCGGATCGGCGGCTTGAACTCCTCTTCCTCGACCTCGCGACCAGTTGCTTGCCGCCGGCCTCGATGTTGTCGCGCCTGACCGTCGCGAGCACGCTCGCCGCCTGCTCGCCGCCCATCACCGAGATGCGCGCGTTCGGCCAGGTGAACAGGAAGCGCGGGCCGTAGGCGCGGCCGCACATGCCGTAATTGCCGGCGCCGTAGGAGCCGCCGATGATCAGCGTGATCTTCGGCACCTGCGCGCAGGCGACCGCGGTCACCATCTTGGCGCCGTCCTTGGCGATGCCGCCGGCTTCGTAGTCGCGGCCGACCATGAAGCCGACGATGTTCTGCAGGAACAGCAGCGGAATGCGGCGCTGGCAGCACAGCTCGATGAAATGCGCGGCCTTCAGCGCGCTTTCCGAAAACAGGATGCCGTTGTTGCCGAGGATGCCGACCGGCATGCCGTGGATATGGGCGAAGCCGGTCGACCAGCGTGGTGCCGTAGAGCGCCTTGAACTCGTCGAACTCGGAGCCGTCGACCAGCCGCGCGATCACCTCGCGCACGTCGTATTGCTTCTTCAGATCGGCCGGCACGATGCCGTCGAGCTCGGCGGCGTCGTATTTCGGCTCGCGCCGGCTTGGCGAGCGGCAATGTCGATCGGCTGTCTTCGTGTTCAGATTGGCGACGATGCGGCGGCAGAGCGCCAGCGCATGGCGGTCGTCCTCGGCGTAGTGATCGGCGACGCCGGATTTCTTGCGCGTGCACGTCGGCGCCGCCCAGATCCTCGGCGCTGACCACCTCGCCGGTCGCGGCCTTCACCAGCGGCGGGCCGCCGAGAAAGATCGTGCCCTGGTTGCGCACGATGATGGTCTCGTCCGACATCGCCGGCACGTAGGCGCCGCCGGCGGTGCACGAGCCCATCACCACCGCGATCTGCGGGATGCCGGCGGCCGACATCGTCGCCTGATTGAAGAAGATGCGGCCGAAATGCTCGCGGTCGGGAAACACCTCGGTCTGATGCGGCAGATTGGCGCCGCCGGAATCGACGAGATAGATGCAGGGCAGCCGGTTCTCGCGCGCGATCTCCTGCGCGCGCAGATGCTTCTTCACCGTCATCGGATAATAGGTGCCGCCCTTGATCGTCGAGTCGTTGCAGACGATCACGCATTCGCGGCCCGCGACGCGGCCGATGCCGGTGATGATGCCGGCGCCGTGGATGGCATCGTCGTACATGCCGTTGGCGGCGAGCGGCGACAGTTCGAGAAACGGCGCGCCCGGATCGAGCAGGCGTCATCACCCGATCGCGCGGCAGCAGCTTGCCGCGGGCCAGGTGGCGCTCGCGCGCGCGCGGCGGACCGCCCGCGGCCGCTGCGGCGCGCTGCCGCTTCGAGTTCCGCGGCCAGCGCGCGCATCGCCTCCCGTTGGCGCGGAATCCCGCGATGCGGTATCGATGGGCGATGTGATGACCGGCACGAAACCCTCTCGTTGCTGCCGTCAGAGCGCTGAAGGCGCGCGCTCCGCGGCGCGTAATTGTGAACAGATACGGCAGAATTTGTACACGGCCGCGCGAACGTGACTCGGCACAACCGGATGCATTCGCTGTACGAAATCGTCACATGGAACCGAACTTCTGCCATGCGAGGAAGGCGTTCGCAGTTGCAGGCGATGCACACAATGCGATGCAAATCACAGTTGGAACCAGAGGAGATTGCTCGAATGAGGACTGCAACGGAACAATCTTGCTGGCCGGCGTCGCCGCGCTTGCGCTTGTGGCGGGCATCGAGCTTGGCCTCGGCACAGGAACAATCCAAGGATCATGCGGCTGGCGCGCAGGCAAGGCCAGCCCGCAGGCTGCGACGCAGCCGATGAAGAAGGGCGCCGACGCCGGCTGCTGGCGAGTCAGGCCGCAAACTTCAGCGCTCAAGACGGGTCAAGGCACGCAACCGGCCAGAGCCGCTCAAAGCGAAAGTAAGGGCACAACCGCCGAAAACCGAAGAACGCGTCGGCAGAGCTCAAGCAAACAGGGGATGACCGCCGAAGGCTACCGCAGAAGCACGCTCAGGACACCCGCCGCAACAGGAACGCCGGCAAGGCCGACCGCCCGCGAGAACTCGGACCGCCCACGAACGACCAGCACGCGAAGCGCGAATGTCGAAGAACGCTCGGCCGAGCACACCGAACGAGGGCGGCTAGCGGCGAACCGCTCGCCAAGGAGCAGCGGCGGTCAGCACGGCAGTCAACTCCACGATCAGCCGAGAGCGAGCGCAAAGGCACTCGCAAGGGGCTGCAGAGCAACGCCTCGGGCGTCAACGTGCAAGCTGTCCGAGGCAACAGCGCACGACGAGTTCGCGAAACCGTCATCGACGCGCGCGGCGCACCGCAGCGTCGGCCACGTCGACTTCGATGTGAGCGGTCGGCACGGTCATCCCGCGCGGCCGGATCCACGCGGTGCGGGTGCCGGAGACGCTGGTCCGAGATCGAGCCGCGGTGGCGCGGCTTTCTCTACTTCGTGTACGAAGACGACGTCGTCATCGTCAATCCGCGCAACATGAGCATCGTCGCGGTGCTCGCGGTCTAACACGCGGCACCTGATGCAGTAATGACAGCGAGGGCGGCACTCCGGTTGCCGCCCTCATTGCTTTAGGCGCGCACTTCCTGGCGCTGGAACGACCACGTAGCCGATGACGAACAGCATGATGCCGTCGGCGATCATGCCGACGATCTGCGGCCAGGCGATCATCACGCTCTCGCCGAGCGGCAGCGGCGACGCCAAGCACGGCGCCCTGCAGCTGGCTCGAGATAGATCGGCCCGAGCGAGCGGGTCGTCGGATCGAGCAGCGCCACCACGATCTCGGCGAACAAAGTCGACGGCGACAGCCGCGCCAGAATCTGCTCCAGCTGCACGTCCGGGCGTCTGCAATCCGAGCGCCATGTAGCGCGGATCCGGCGGCACGACGATCTGGGCGACGGCGCCAGCGAGCACCGGCCAGATGAAGGTCAGGAACAGCCACAGGCCGAGCGTGACCAGCGCCGCGGTCGCCGCCGAGCGGAACATGATCGAGAACAGCATGCGCCAGCGCCAGCCACACGCCGGCATAGACGATGGTCACCACGCAGGAAGACGAAGGCGCGCGCGATCTCCTCGCCGCCCGGCGGCACGCCGAGCATGAGCAGGCCGAGGCCGATCACCAGCAGCCACAGCGCGACCAGCGCTGATCGGCGAGCGTCACCAGCCCGGCCAGGAATTTCCCGAACAGCAGCGCGTCGCGATAGATCGGCTGCGCCAGGATGCGCGACAGCGTGCGGCGGTTGTGCTCGCCGTTGACCGCGTCGAAGCCGAGCCCGATCGCCATCAGCGGCACCAGGAAGCCAGGAACGCGACGAAGGACGGCAGCGGCTCGCGCGCGGTGGTGAACAGACGCAGGAACAGGAACGGATCCTCCGCCGTCGTGTCCCTGATCTGCTGGATCGCGCCGTAGACCGCGGCGAGCGCGATCAGCACCACCAGCCATTCCAGCACGCGCATGCGCACGCTGGTCAGATGGTCCGACAGCTCCTTGAGCATGACCACGCCGAGCCCCTGCAAAGGCGAGCCTTCACGCCGCATGGCGGGCTCCTTCCTTCATGCGATCTCGTCGGGCCTGGCTCGAAATAGCGCGTGTAGATCGTCTCGAGGCTCGGCTCCTGGACGACCGAGACAATTGATGCAGGCGGCCGCCGCGCGGCGACCACTTCCGCCGCCGCCTCGCCGCGCACGTCGCGGTCGGCAATGCAGGCGCAGCTTGCCGCGCCGGTCTCGGTCGACGCGCGCTGACGCCGGGGATCGAGCGCGAGCCGCTCGGCGAGGCCGGCGCCGTCGGCCTCGATCTCGACGACATAGCCGCCGCCGAGCACCTGGCGGCCGAGCTCGGCGACCGTGCCCATGAGCGCGATGCGGCCGGCGCTGAACAGCGCGACGCGGTCGCAGACGCTCTGCACCCGCTCGAGCAGATGCGACGACAGCAGGACCGTCACGCCCTCGCGCCTTGAGCGAGCGGATGATGTCCGAGCAGTTCGACGGTCGCCTGCGGATCGAGGCCGATGGTCGGCTCGTCGAGGATGGCGATCTGCGCGCCCTTCATCAGGATCTCGGCGAGGCCGAGGCGCTGCCGCATGCCGCGCGAGAAGGTGCCGACGCGTCTTGTCGGCCACGTCGGACAGACCGACGCGATCGAGCGCGGCGGCGATGCGCTTCTCGCGCTCGACGCGACTGGAAGCCGATCAGCCGCGCCGTGTAGCGCAGGTTATCGGCGGCGCGTGAGCTTGTCGTAGAAGCCGACCGTGTCCGGCAGATAGCCGACGCGGCCGCTTCACCGCCGAGCGGCTCGCGCATCGGATCGAAGCCGAGCACGCGCACCGTGCCGCGCCGAAATATCGGTGAGCCCGAGCAGCATCAGGATGGTCGTGGTCTTGCCGGCGCCGTTCGGCCCGAGCAGGCCGAAGATCTCGCCGCGGCCGACGGTGAACGAGACGTGATCGACCGCACGGCTACGCCGCCCGTAGCGCTTGGTGAGGCCGTTGGCCTCGATGACGGTGTCTTCGCTCATCGGCGGCCGAACCTCGCGACGGCGCCGACCATGATCAGCAGCGCGACGCCGATGATGCCGACGCCGGCGACGCCCCACATGGTCGAGGTCGTCACCGTGACGCGGAAATTGGTCGAGGCCGATCTCGCCGCGGGCCGACGCGCGCATCGTCGGTGACGTAGTCGCCGGCGATCGCCTTGTCGGTCGGCGTGATCAGCGCCTGCACCTCCTTGTTCTCGTTCGGCGCGATGCGGTCGATGCGTCTTCGGGTTCGAACGTCACCTTCCAGCCGCTCGGCGCGCGAGCCGGACAGCGCGACGTCCTCGGCCGGCGCGGTGCCGGTGTTGGTGACGATGATCGGCAATCGTCTCCTTGCCGGCCGCAGCGCACGCGTCGAGACAGGCCTTCGCGGCCGCTGAGCGCCAGCTTCGGCTGGCCGGTGATGTCGAGCGCGACATTGGCCGTCGCCGTGGCGTCCTCGGCGTCGACGCGCACCGTCACCGGTAGTTGCCGGCGGCGACCGTGTTCGGCGGCGTGACCTTGAGCTTCACGTCCTTGCGTCTGGCCGGCATCGACCGGCACCGCATTGAGCTCCTGGCTGCCATATTGCTCGGTGAACGAGGTGTCGAAGTTCTGCGGCGCCTGGGCCGCGAGGCTGACCATCAGCTTCTTGCCGCTGTCGTTCTTGATGCTGAGCTGATACTCGAAGCTCGACTTCGAGGTGCCGCGCAGTTCGGGAAGCTGCGGCGTCAGCGTCAGCTTGGCCGGCAGGTCCTTGGCGAGCGTCACCGCAATCGGCAGCTCCAATTTCGGCGCGTCGCCCTGCCGCGGTCACGGTCAGCGTTTGCGTGCCGATGGCGGCGTTCTTCGGCACGTCGAGGCGCAGCGACGAGCGAGACGCTGGAGTTGGTCGCCGGCATGGCCGCCGCGACCGGCTGGCCGCCGCCGAGCAGCGTCGCGGTCCAGCCCTTCGGCACGCCGGAAACCGAGAGCGCCAGGCGCTCCGGCGCCATGTCGTAATTCTGCAGCCGCAGATTGACGGTGGAGGTCTCGCCGGGCCGCAACGTGACGGCCGGATAGTCGGTCATCAGATAGAGGCCTTTGACGTCCTTGGGGGCATCGTCGGCCTTGGCGGCCGGCGCAAGAAGAGCCGCAAAAGCGGCGATGGCCGCGATAAATCCATATCGCATTGTCGTTAGCTCCCGTACAGGAAATGGATCGGTGTGCCCCCTCCAAGACGTGCTCAATGAGCGCGGAACGAGGAAACGGGCATTGTCGGCGTAATCGTGACAAAATTGCGCAGACGCCGGGTTGTTTGGCAAGACCTGCGGTAGAGAGCCGCAGATTTACGGGGGTCTGCGCGGATGCGCCGCACCGGCAAGATCAGCACGACCGGCAAGATCAGTGCCGGTCTTCTGGCATTCCGCAGGCGGAACGGGCTCGAAGTCCTGCTTGCGCATCCCGGTGGTCCATTCTGGGTCAAGAAAGACGATGGCGCATGGACCATCCCCAAGGGCCTTGATGAACAGGGCCTTGATGAAACAGGGCCTTGATCAACCAGGGCCTTGATAACCGAGGGCCTTGGCAAATCCGGCGCCGATCTCCTCGCCACCGCGCGGCGCGAATTCACCGAGGAGACGAACCTCGCGGCCGCATGGTGACTTTATTGCGCTGGAGCCGGTCAAGCAGAAAAGTGGCAAAATACGTGCACGCCTGGGCCTTCGAAGCCGATTTCGACCTTGCAGCCTTCGCCAGCAATACGTTCGAGATCGAATGGCCACCGAAGTCAGGACGGCGACAGAGCTTTCCTGAGATCGACCGCATCGCCTACTTCGCGCTGCCCGATCGCAGCAGTGAAAATTCTCCCCTATCAGCGGCCGTTGCTGCAGGAACTCGAGCGGCATCTCGGTTGAACCGGCATTCCTATTCCCGTGGCGCGTCCGGCCAATCAACTTCGTCGTGCGCCAACACCCACGGCTCGCGCCGCGCCGCTTCGCGCCATTCACTCCAGGCCGGTAAGGCCATGACCGCGGTCATGTAAGCGCGTGCGGCGGCGCTCACCTCAACAGCATAAGTATGGAAACGCCAGATCACCGGCGCATACATCGCGTCAACGGCGCCGAATGCACCAAACAGGAACGGCCCGCCGGACCCAAATCGCGACCGGCACTCGTTCCAGATCGCTCTCGATCCGCATCACATCGGCCGTGGCGCCTTCATCGAGCGCGCGCGGCTTCGCCGGCCGCCGGATGTTCATCGGCAAGTGACGTCGCAGCGGCATGAACCCGGCATGCATCTCGGCTGCGACGGCGCGGGCGTGGGCCCGTGCGGGAGCTTCGCCAGGCCACAAACCGGCGGATGGGAATTTCTCCGCCAAGAATTCGAGGATCGCCAACGATTCCCAGATACGGACCTCGCCATCAATGAGCACGGGCACCTTGCCGGCGCCGCTCAATGCAATCACCCGAGCCTTGAAGTCCGGAGAATCGAGCGCGATCACGGTCTCGTCAAACGCGATCCCTGAAACCTTCATCGCCAACCATGGCCGGAACGACCAGGAAGAGTAATTCTTGTTACCAATGATCAGATGGAGCCCCATGGCCGCTCCGTTTGCTGAGGCCGTGGCCGTTGCCGTTGCCGCTCATCGCCACAACGGCGTGCATCCTCGTCGTCATGTGGCGACGGCAATTTGCATGGGAGTCACGTCAGGCGGTGCATGACGCTTGGGCCCCCCCCGCGTACCGGGGACGAACGGAAAGGGCTAGACCAAGCCTGTCACAACGGCAAGAAATGAAACAAACATGACTGCCGCCGCAGCGAAAGCCACGGTGAGCGCGGTTTCGAGCCACGCGGCTGTCGCTGTTTGGGACTCGGCTGCGGCCTCTGCCACCTCGCCTGCAAGGGCGGCAGGCATATTGGTCGACATGTGATTCTTCCCCCAAGGGACATCGCGCAAGCGTAGGCTACGCGCCGTCACGCAAGACCGAATCACTCACCCCAGGGGATAAATGTATCCGGTTATGGAATGAAAGATTCGTGAACGGCGACCAAGCGGAAGGTATTCCACAACCGCCACGACCGATACAGCTCAGGGGCCGGGAAACAATTCCATCGTCTTTCCAGTAAGCCGATAGGCCAGAAGGCCGACCCACTCGTGGGTCGCGGTGTCGGTCCGGCGCAGGCCGTCGCCGAGCGAAGCGAACGGCCGCATCGCATCGATTGGACCGCGCGTGCGCCAATCGACCGGATAAGCCTCGATCGCGAACCCCGCCGCCCGGAATGCCGCTATGGCTCGTGGCATATGATAGGCCGACGTCACCAGGAGCCAGCGCTCGCCCGGCTTCGGATCGGCGAGGAGCCGCGAGAACACGGCGTTTTCGATGGTATTGCGCGACTGCTCCTCCGCTGTGATGCGGTCGTGCGCGACGCCGAGCGCCTCGAATTCCCGGACTGCTACCGCGGCTTCGACCGGCTCGTCGGCGATCAGCGCATTCGTGCCGCCGGAAAAGATAATGCGGGCGTTCGGGTAGCGGCGTGCGAGTTCGACGGTCGCGGTAATGCGCTCGGCGGCCTCGTTGAGCGCAACAGTGCCGCGCGCCACCGACACGTCCGGCGTGATGGCGCCGCCAAGCACGACGATGCCGTCCGGCGGACCGCGCGACGCATCCCAAGGCGGAAAGCGTTGCTCCAGCGGTAGGATCAACGCGTTGCCGAGCGGCGACAGCCCAGCAACGGCAACGAGCACGATGCTCGTGATCACGAGCCAACTGGCGAGCCGCGTAAAGCGCGTGCACAGCAAAACGATGCCGACAAGCCCAATCGCAATCAAATCATTCGACGGCAGCGCGAAGAAGCCGAAAATCTTGGAAAGGATGAAGAACATCCCGCGCTCCGAGCTATTGCCGCCGGATGTCGGTTCTCAGGATGCGCGAATTTCGCCACGCCGCGTAGCGCGCTTTGGCTTCGTCATTTGGCGGATAGAGGCCGGGCAGCTTGACGCCCTTCTCCACCTCGCTGAAGACCCAGCTCTCATAAAGCTCGTGCTCGGCGCCTTCGTGGGCGACGAATTCGACCATCGCTTGCGGAATGACAACCGCACCATCGTCGTCGGCCACGATCACATCGCCGGGAAAGATCGCGCAGCCGCCGCAACCGATCGGCTGCTGCCAACCGACGAAGGTCAAGCCGTTGACCGAGGCCGGCGCCGCGACGCCGGCGCACCAGACCGGCAGCGCACTGGCCAGTACGCCGGTGCGATCGCGCAGTACGCCATCGGTCACAAGCGCCGTGACGTTGCGCTTCTTCATGCGCGCGCAGAGGATGTCGCCGAAAATGCCGGCGCTCGGCACGCCCATGGCGTCGGCGACCGCAATCACGCCGTCCGGCATTTCTTCGATCGCGGCGCGGGTCGAGATCGGAGTGGCCCAGCTTTCCGGCGTCGCCAAATCCTCCCGTACCGGCACGAAGCGCAAAGTAAATGCCGGCCCGACGAGGCGCTCGCCACCTGCGACGAGCGGTTTCGGGTCCGTTCATCCAGCAACGCCTGATGCCCTTTTTCAGCAGCATCGTGGTGATCGTTGCCGTCGTCACCTTGCGCAGAATGTCGAATAAAGCGTCGCTCATCGCTTGCCTCATCAAAAAGAATTAAGCCGGCGTGATGCCGAGCCGTTCGTCGCGCCGCCGCAGCCAGGCCACGAACGGTACTGACAGCAGCACCATCCACGCCTTGCCCACGACCTGTCCGAGCAGGAATTCGAGCGATCCGAAGGCGAGCCACAAAAATACGACCGAGTTCGACCACGAGCCCGGCAAGGCTCGACGCAATAACGGCGGCAACCAATCGCCGTCGCGCCAGCGGAGTGTAAACCGCAAGGTCCGCCAACTCCGAGAGCAGAAAGGCGACGCCGGAAGCGAGAATGAGCGATGGCGGCGCAAGCAACGCCGAAAGGCCGGTCCCGAGCAGGATCGCCAAAGCCGACATGCCGGCGCCGAGCCGGCGCTGCACGAGATCGCGCAGCACCAGCGCGACGCCGACCATGATGACGCCGGAGGGCGCCATCAGTCCCGGAGCAACCGGCAACGACGCAGGGGCCGTTCGGCGCGACGCACGCGGTTCCGACATGGCCTATGAACCAATTGGCCGCCGGAATCGTGAGCGCGAACAAGACCAGAAAAATCACGCCTTCTCGCTGGCGTTGGCGGTCGAGACCTGGCGTCATGACGCGGCCTTCCATTTCGCAAAACCCTCCGCGCGCAAGCGGCAGGCTGGGCATTCGCCGCAGCCAAATCCCCAAGCATGCCGATGCAGGCGGTCGCCGAGATAGCAGGTGTGGGTCTCTTCGAGAAGAACATCGATCAGGGCGCCGCCGCCGATCTCATGGGCGAGCGCAAACGTCGCCGCTTTGTCGATCCACATCAGCGGGGTGTGGATGACGAAGCGCCGGTCCATGCCGAGCGTGAGCGCCAGCTGCATCGCCTTGATGGTGTCGTCGCGGCAATCCGGATAGCCGGAGAAATCGGTCTCGCACATGCCGGCAACGAGGTGCTTTATGCCGCGCCGATAGGCGAGTGCGCCGGCGAAAGAAAAGAACACGAGATTGCGGCCGGGCACGAAGGTCGTCGGCAAGCCCGACGTCGGAGATTTCGATCGCGACCTCGTGCGTGAGCGCGGATTCCGAAATACGCCGATAGCGCATCGAGTCGCATCACGTGGTCGTCGCCGAGCCGCTCGCGCCATTGTCGCGGAGAATGCGGCGAGGCGACCGCGCAGATCGCGGGCGCACTTCAAGTTCGACAGCGTGGCGCTGCCCGTAATCAAACCCGATCGTTTCGACGCGCGCGAAACGCTCGAGCGCCCAGGCGAGACATACCGTCGAATCCTGGCCGCCCGAGAACAGGACGAGCGCACTGTCGAACAAGCTCCCCACCGTCTATCCCTTGAGCCAGCCGCCGATCCGCTCGACCGCTTCGCGCATGTCGTCGCGCGAGCCGGCATAGCACAAGCGCAAGAAATGCCGGCCGTGCAGCGGATCGAAATCGACCCCCGGCGTCGCCGCGACGCCTGCCTCCTGCAGCATCCGCGTTGCGAATTCGAAACTATCGTTCGAGAAGCGCGAAACATCGGCATAGAGATAGAACGCGCCGTCGGCGGCAAAAATATATCGAGACCGGTCCGCGGCAATCCCTCGAGCAAAATACGCCGGTTCTCGTCGTAGCCCTGCTTGACCCTCTCCAGTTCGGCTCGGGCGTCAAAGGCGGCTTCAGCCGCGATCTGCGAGAGTGTCGGCACCGAGATCGCGAGATTCTGCTGCAACCGCTCGACGGCGCGCACCAGCGCCGGCGGCACCACCATCCAACCGATCCGCCATCCGGTCATGCAGAAATATTTGGAGAATGAATTGATGATGATGACGTCGGAGGATAAGCCGGCGGCGCTCGTTGCCGCGAAGGCATAGTCCAGGCCATGGTAGATCTCGTCCGAGATAACGGCGATGCCGGCATCTTGGGCGCATCGGACGAACTCCGCGAGATCGGATGCCGGCATCATCGTGCCGGTCGGATTGGCCGGCGAAGCCACCACCACGCCGCTGAGTGGCCGCGCGCGATGCTGCGCGAGGAGAGCGTCGCCCGTCATCGACCAGCGCGTTTGCGCGCTCGTCTCGATCCAGACCGGCTCGCAGCCGAGCGCAGTCAAAATGTGACGGTATGGCGGATAGCCCGGCAGCGCCATCGCGACGCGATCTCCCGCTTCGAATGCTGCGAGAAACGCGAGAATGAAACCGGACGAAGAACCGGTGGTCACCACGATGCGCTCTGGAGTCGATGTCGATCCCGTGCCATTCGGCATAGGCACGCGCGATACGCCGGCGCAATGACGCAATACCGAGCGTTTCGGTATAGCCGAGCGGACCGGCCGAGAGCGCCGCGCGCGCCGCGTCGAGTGCTGGCGTGGGCGCTCCGGCCGCGGGCTGGCCAACTTCCATGTGGACGATCCGGCGGCCCTGCGCTTCGAGGCGAGTTGCTGCAGCAACCACGTCCATCACCATGAACGCCGGCACGGCGCTGCGGCCGGATGGCTGCAACAGTCGTTTTGCCTTTTCGAGCATCAGATCGCCTTCAATTCTTGCTTATCCGGCGCTGCTGCGCCGCCCCGCTGCTGCCGCATTCGCGGGCTTTCTTGCGCTTGGCTTCGCCGCCTGCAATGCGCCGACTTAATGTTGACCGTAACCGGTTCCACCCATAGTTTGGCGCCTGGACCGATGGGCCCTCAATCCTCATCCCAGATGACTGTTGCCAGACCTCCTAGCAAGACGTGTCCGGCTGAAGCCAGCATCACGCGCCATCGCGCTTGCGACGGCCGCCGCCCTCGCGCTGGCTGGTATTCCGGCGCGCGCGCAGACGGGAACCAGCGCCGGCATCCCAATGATTCGCGATGCCGAGATCGAGCAGTTGCTGCGCGAGTACACGGCGCCGATTTTACGGGTTGCTGGGCTGAGCCAGCAGAACGTTCAAGTCGTAATCATCAACGAAAAGTCGTTCAACGCATTCGTCATGGATGCGCACCGCATCTTCGTCAATGTCGGCGCGTTGATGGAATCGACCACGCCCAATCAGATCATCGGCGTCTTTGCGCACGAGACCGGCCACATCGTCGGCGGCCACCTTTCCAAATTGCGTCAGGAGCTTGCCAACGCGCAGACCGCATCCGATCATTGCCATGCTGCTCGGGCATCGGCGCAGTAATAGCGGGATCGCGGTCCGGCAACATGGAGATAGGCAATATCGGTGCGGCGGCCGTCACTGCGCCGCAGGCCTACCTGCAGAATACGATGCTGGCTTACCAGCGCAGCCAAGAGGAAGCGGCCGACCGCGCCGGCGTCCGGTTCCTGACGCTCACCGGACAGTCGGCCAAAGGCATGTATGACACGTTCAAGCGCTTCGCCGACGAGATGATGTTTTCGTCGCGCTACATCGATCCTTATGCGCAAAACCATCCGATGCCGGCGGAGCGTATGGCCGCGCTGGAAGAGCTGGTCAAGACACCCTATTGGGACAAGAAGGACCCGCCCGAGCTGCAATTCCGTCACGACATGATGCGGGCGAAGCTTTACGGCTTCATCGAGCGCCCCGACACTGTGCTGCGCCGCTACCCAAACTCCGACACAAGCATGCCGGCACGCTACGCCCGCGCCATCTCGACCTATCGATTCGGAGATTTGCGCGCCGCCATTACGCAAATCGACAGCTTGATCCAGTCGGCGCCCAATAACCCCTATTTCTACGAGCTCAAGGGTCAGGCGTTGCTCGAAGGCGGGCATCCGGCCGAGGCGATCGCACCGTTGCGGCACGCCGTGCAGCTTGCGCCCAATCCCGCCCTCATTCAGATTTTGCTTGGCCAAGCGCTCGTCGCCACCAATAACGCGAAGATGGCCGACGAAGCAGTGCCGCTGCTTCGCGCCGCCCTGGTCAAAGAGCCGGAATCCACGGAAGCCTATTCCGAGCTGGCCATGGCCTACGGGCGCAAGAATGACCTCGCCGATGCCGATCTCGCTTCGGCGCAGGCGGCCTTCGCGCGTGGCGACAACAAGACGGCGCGCGAACTCGCGGCGCGTGCCAAACAACGATTTCCGGTCGGCTCGCCCGGCTGGGTCCGGGCTGACGATATTGTCGCCTTCAACAAGAACCTCAACCAAAGTCCACTACGACGGTAATCATCACAAGGAATGACAATGAAAGCTCTTCCCGCCTTTTTCGCAACGTTGCTCGCAGCCATGGCGCTGCACGCGCCAGTGGCGTCGGCACAGACATTCTCCGGCGACCAGAAGCACGAGATCGAAAACATCGTCAAAGACTACCTCGTGCAGCATCCCGAAGTGCTGAAGGAAGCCATGGATGCGTTGGAAAAGCACCAGCAGGAGGCGGAAGCCGACAAAGCGCGCGCCACGATCCGCGACAATAACGCCACGCTTTTCAATTCCCGCCATCAGGTCGTGCTCGGCAATCCGGCACGGCAATGTCACGATGGTCGAGTTCTTCGATTACAACTGCGGGTTCTGCAAACGCGCCCTCTCCGACATGCTCGATCTATTGAAGAACGATCCCAACCTCAAATTCGTGCTCAAGGAGTTTCCGGTCCTGGGCGAGGGCTCGGTCGAGGCCGCCCACGTCGCGGTTGCCGCGCGCATGCAGGACACCACCGGAAAGAAATACATCGAATTTCACCAAAAGCTGCTTGGCGGCCGCGGCCCGGCCGACAAGGCGCGTGCGCTTGCCGTCGCCAAGGATGTCGGTTTCGACATGACGCGAATTCAGAAGGACATGGATAGCGATGAGGTGAAGAAGACGATCGACGAAGACATGAAGCTCGCCGACGCACTTGGCGTCAACGGCACGCCGAGCTATGTGGTCGGCGACGAGCTCGTGGTCGGCGCCGTCGGGCTCGATGAGCTGCGCGACAAGATCAAGGCCGAACGGAAGTAAGCTGCGCTTTTGCTTTGCCTGCTTGGACCCTCCCCCGGCCTCGGGGGAGGGTTTTTCAATCGTGGGCGCCGCAGCCAGCGTTGCCGCACACTGGGGTTCCCGCGCGGGCCCGCAATGGCGTATTTTGGCTTTCATCGTGGGCGGGCGCAGCCGGCACCGTTCCGGCTTCCCCTTTGGGGGGCCTTCCCTATAAACGGAAATGGCGCGGCTATCGCTTGCCCGCGCCGGTGCCGATGACAAGCAGTCCAATTCGCAGATGCCGAAGACCATCTACGTGCTCAACGGACCAAATCTCAATCTGCTCGGCACCCGCGAGCCGGAGATTTACGGCCGTTCGACGCTTGCCGACGTCGAGAAACTCTGCCGCGCTACGGCGAAGCGGCATGGGCTGACGGTGGATTTCCGCCAGTCCAATCACGAGGGCGAGATCGTCGAGTGGATTCAGCAAGCGCACGCAAAGAAGGCTGCCGGCCTCATCATCAATCCGGCGGGATACACTACGACCTCTATTGCAATCCTTGATGCCCTCATCACGATGGAAGCGCCCATCATCGAGGTGCACATCACCAATATTCATCGGCGCGAACAATTCCGCCGGCGCTCGTATATCTCACAAGCCGCGCGCGCCGTGATATGCGGTTGCGGCGTCGAAGGCTACGCGCTCGCCATTGCCGGCCTCGCCGCCATGATCGGCGTCAAGGATTGATCGTGGCGCGCAAGTCAGGGAGCCCGTCGATGCCGAAGATGCCAGCGATCGATCACGACGTGATCCGCGGGCTGGCGAAATTGCTCGACGAGACCGGCCTGACCGAGATCGAATTTGAACGGGATGGCGTGTCGGTTCGGGTCGCGCGCCACACCGTCGCGTCGGTGTCCCGATCGCGTATTGCGGAAGTGCCGCTCGCCGTGCCGGTCGCCGCCGTAGCAGCCGCCGCGCCGATGGACCCGGCGCAGCATCCCGGCCTCGTCGCCTCGCCGATGGTCGGCACGGCCTATCTTGGTCCGGCTCCGGGCGCACGCCCCTTCGTCGATGTCGGCAGCCAGGTCAAGATCGGCGACACGCTCGTCATCATCGAGGCGATGAAGACGATGAATCAAATTCCTGCGCCGCGCTCCGGCACTGTGATTCAGATTCTGATCGGCGATGCCCAACCGGTCGAATACGGCGAGCCGCTGATGATCGTCGAGTGAGTCGCCTCGATGTTCGATAAAATCCTCATCGCCAATCGCGGGGAGATCGCTTTGCGCGTGCTGCGGGCCTGTAAGGAGCTCGGCATCCCGACGGTAGCGGTGCACTCGACGGCGGATGAGGACGCCATGCACGTACGGTTGGCCGATGAGAGCGTCTGCATCGGCCCGCCCCCTGCCAAGGACAGTTACCTCAACATCCCGGCGCTGCTTGCCGCCTGCGAGATCACCGGCGCCGATGCCGTGCATCCCGGCTATGGCTTCCTTGCCGAGAATGCGCGCTTCGCCGAAATTCTAGCCGAGCACAATGTGCACTTTATCGGCCCCCGCCCCGAGCACATCCGCCTGATGGGCGACAAGATCGCGGCCAAGCGCGCCGCCAAGCAACTCGGCATCCCGGTCGTTGCCGGCTCCGACGGCGGCGTCGGCTCGGACGAGGAAGGCCGCATCCTGGCGCGCGACGTCGGCTATCCTCTCATACTCAAGGCGTCCGCTGGTGGCGGCGGCCGCGGCATGAAGGTGGTCCGCGCCGAGAGCGAACTTGCGTCGTCACTGGCGACCGCGCGCGCGGAAGCGAAGGCCGCGTTCGCCGATGACACGATCTATCTCGAAAAATACCTTGAACGGCCGCGGCACATTGAAATTCAGGTCCTGGGCGACGGCAAAGGCGGCGCCATCCATCTTGGCGAGCGTGATTGCTCGCTGCAACGCCGCCATCAGAAAGTCTGGGAAGAAGGCCCTTCGCCGGCCGTCAACACATCGACGCGCAACGACGATCGGCGAGACCGTCGCAAAGGCCATGCGCCAGATCAAATATCTCGGCGTCGGCACCGTCGAATTCCTTTACGAGGACGGCAAGTTCGCCTTCATTGAAATGAACACGCGCATCCAGGTCGAGCATCCGGTGACCGAAATGATCACCGACATCGACCTCATCGTGGAGCAAATCCGCGTCGCTGACGGCAACGACATCGGGCTTGAACAGAATAACGTAAAATTCCACGGCCACGCCATCGAGTGCCGCATTAATGCCGAGAACGCCGTCTCGTTCCGCCCCTCCCCCGGCAGGATCGTCCACTACCATCCGCCGGGCGGTCTAGGCGTGAGGGTCGATTCCGCCGTGTATCACGGTTATGCGATTCCGCCGTTCTATGATTCCCTGGTCGGCAAGCTCATCGTCCACGGCAAGACGCGCGGCGAATGCCTCATGCGATTGCGCCGCGCGCTCGATGAATTTGTCGTCGACGGCGTCGAGACCACGCTGCCGCTATTTCGCGCTCTCGTGCGAGAAAAGGAAATCATCGACGGCGAATACCATATCCACTGGCTCGAGGAATTCCTCGCCCGCGGCGGCCTCGATCAATAGGCGGCGGCTACGCGTGGACCCGTTGCTCGGCCGATCGCAAGGCGGCCGCGACGAGCCGGCCGACGAGCGCCGGCTCATAAGGCTTCGCAACGAAGATGGAGTCCGGCACCCGCGCATCCTGATCGAGCATGCTCATCCGGGCGGAGGCATAGACAATCGGCAGATCGGGCAAAAGCTCGCGCGCCCGCCGTGCCAGCGCGGCGCCGTCCATGGCGCCCGGCAGCTGAACGTCGGTAATCAACGCATCGACTGGGCCCGACGTGAGATGCTCGAGCGCATCGGTCGCGTTCGTCACGGTGTCCACCGCAAAGCCCTGCTCGGTGAGCACCTCCGCCACCCACTCGCTGATAAGAAACTCGTCCTCGACCAGGAGGATGTGGATCGGCTGAGCCTTGATGACATTCGGTTCCATTGCGATCACGGCGATAGTTTTTCGTGAGGGCATAACCGGCCGCCGGCGGAAACGTTCAAGCTGACTAAAATCTTAGCCGATTTATGATTTGCGGAACGTTAACGGCCAAGGTTTTTTTGGCAAATGGTGGCCACGGCCGGCTCCGTATTACGGAGCGCGCGGCAATTCCACGTTGTCTTCGATCATGACTTTATCGAAATCGCTGATCAGAATTTCGATCCGCATGCGCCAAATGCCCGCAACGGGAATGTGCAGAGCCGTCAATGCGCCACCGCGCTTCACCCACAAGGGTCGCGGCGCGGCGGATAGGCTCGATGCCGGCGCTCGGGTTCCAAATGAACAGGGTGACCTCTTTGGCGGCGATCGGGCGAAAATCGTCGTCGCTGACGGCTATGCTCACCGAGGCGCCGCGGCCGCGTTCGGGCGTGATGTCGATTTGCGCCATGGCCGGTTCGGCGTGCAAATGAATGTAGGTCGTCTCGGCAGCGGCGAGTGCGCGCGGCGGCGCCGTGAAACGCCAGAGGCCGACGATACCAAGGATCACCAGCGCGAGCGCAAATTCAGTCGCGATGATGGCCACCAACCGCCGCGTTTGCTTCATCTCGAGCCGCGGTACCAGCACATAGCGGTTGACGGCGGCGAGCGCGAGCAGAATGAGGACGACAGCGAGCTTGGCCGTCAGCACCAAACCGTAATTGGTCGTCCACAGCGCATCGGGCCGATCAAGCTCAAAGACGGTGAGCACGATCCCGGTGGCGATGAGGAGGCCAAGCGGCACCGGGATCAGGCGCGAGAACCGTTCCAAGGCGACCCGATCGCCGGCGTGCAACGTCATCGTCAGCGGCAGCAGCGCGCCGATCCAGAACGTGATGCACACGGCGTGAATGAAGACGGACGGGGCGGTCAATAGCCGCGGCGCGGCTGTGCTGGCGTGCCCGCTTGCGGCGAACGCCAGACCAATGCCAATGATCGCCAGCACGGCCAACAGCCTCGCCATGGCACGGTTGCGAAACCGGAGACCAGCAAACCCGGCGATGAGCGTGACGATGGCGAGGGCGACAGTCGAGCCCCACGAAGTCCCAAAACCTTCGGCCCAAACAGTTGGCCGCCACGCCTCGGACAACGGCGCCGCCAACGCATCGAGGCCCTGAAGCGGCAACGAAACCAGCGCCGCAACGAGACCGCAAACCATCAAAGCGGCAATGATGCTCTGTCCGGGCATCGGCCGTTCGGCAGCAATCCAGGCCGCGAACACTGCGCCCCCGGCGCCCATGAACAGCCCAATCGCGAGAACCAACTGCACAATCCAGATCGCGACATGGACGGCCGTGCTACCCTCGACTGGCGGCGCGCTGACGCCAGTCGTCGGATGTCCCACCGCGAAGCTCACAACGCCGCCGACCGGATGACCGTCTGCCGAAATGACGCGCCAGCTCAGCGTGTAGGTGCCTCGTTGGGGCATGGCCGGCGCGACGATGGTGACGGACGCGTTCACCGCCGTCACGTTGGTCAATGTCGTGACCTGGCCGGAAGGATCGACCAGCCGCATCAGCAGCGGCGAGACCGGCTCGTTGAAGTCGAGCTTCAGCGTTTTGGGTGCGTCGGGGATCGTGATGCCGTCCGCCGGCACGGCCGAAAGCAGCGAAGCGTGCGCAAATGCCGGGCGCGCCGGATCGAGAACCGCAAGAAGGGCTGCGAGCGCCGCGCAAAAACACAAAAAGTACCAGGCGGCACGGATCGTCACGGCTTCGGCATGAGTTTCAGGCCTGGTGCAGGTTCGGGATAATCTGAGCCTTCCTTGGGAATCTCGATCCAGCGGTGGACGCCTTTTGCGCATTCCTGAACGACGGGAAAGTAGAGCGTTTGGCCGGGTTGAAGATCGCTCGCCAGGTAGGACTGAAAGATAAACTCGTCGTAGTTGTCGTCGGGCAAGCTGCCGCCGGACCAGTCGATTTCGGTGACGCCTTCGCTGACTTGGGTGTGAAACAAGCTATAGGTCTTGGCGTACTTTCCTTTGACGAGATTGAGCGTCCAACCGGGCTTAGGCATCGGCTTGACGTCGATCACGCCCTCGGGAATGCGGACGCGGATGGCTGTCGTCGGCGAACCGTCGCAGCCGTGGGGAACGCGCAGCACCGCTTTATAGGATGCGCCAACAGGCGCTTCGCTGCGTCGAGAGTCACATGGGCAAAGGCGCGAGAGGCGATGCCGCCCGCCGCAACGATAACAGCAGCAACGAGCAAAATGCCGGCGGCGCCGCTAAACGATCGATTCATTTTGTTCTCCGAACTGCGGATGGATCATGCGGCGTCGCCCCCGCGTCGACGGAACGGATTTCAAAGCCGGCTCGGGCGCGCCTGTTAGCATATACTGCGCCTCTTGAAACAGCAGCCTTGGGCCGGTTAAACGAAGCTATGGCCAGCCGCGAGTCCGCGCTCATCGACATCACGCCAGAGGTGCTGCTCAAGGCCTACGCTTGCGGCATTTTTCCAATGGCGGAAAGCGCCGACGATCCGGCGCTCTATTGGATAGAACCCGAACGGCGCGGCGTTATTCCGCTCGATCGCTTCCATGTGCCCGAGCGATTGGCGCGCACCGTGCGCGCCGACCGGTTCAGCGTCGTCGTCGACCGGGATTTCGACGCCGTGATCGATGGCTGCGCGCTGCCGATTCCGGGACGAACCCGGACCTGGATCAACACCCGCATTCATAACCTCTATCGCAAGCTCTATGAACGAGGCGATTGCCATACTGTCGAAGTCTATGACAACGGCACGTTGGTCGGCGGACTATATGGCGTCAGTCTCGGACGTGCGTTCTTTGGCGAGAGCATGTTCCACCGCGCGCGCGATGCCTCCAAGGTCGCTCTGGTACATCTGGTCGCGCGTCTGCGAGCCGGCCATTACCGTCTTCTCGACACCCAGTTCGTCACCGATCATTTGCGAACGTTCGGCGCCATCGAGGTCACGCGGCCGGCCTATCATAAGCTGCTTGATGCCGCGCTGGTCGGAGAAGGAGATTTCGGTGCGCTGCCGCTCGATCGCCCGGTCTCGGGAAGCGCCGTGCTGGCACGGCTCGCCACAGATTGAAGCGCGTCAGCGCGGCGGCGGTAAAGCCGGCGGCAGTGCCTGTCGCGGCGCCGCTTGGCGCGGACGCGCCGGCGGCGGGGCCGCCACGGGGGCCGTCGGAACGGCCGGCTGGGCCACCTGGATAGGCTGTGGCGAGCCGCAATCGGTCAGCCAGACATCGTAGATGGGATGCTCGACGGCATGGAGGCCCGGACTTGATGCGAACATCCAGCCGGTAAAGATGCGCTTGATCTCGCCTTGCAGCGTGACTTCGTCGACTTCGACGAAGGCGTCGGTATTGGTAGCCTCGGTCGGCGGGCGCGTGTAGCACGCCCGCGCGGTGACCTGCAGCGCGCCGAACTGCACCGTCTCGCCCATCGCCGCATCAAAGGAAATGATGCGGCCGGTGATCTTATCGAGACCGGAGAATACGGCGCGGCCGTTCTCGATCTTTTGCGTCGGCGTCTCGGTGACAACAGTGTCATCGGGTGGTGGCGAAGCATCCGCGGGCGGCGGCGGCGGTGCATTGGCGGGACCTGGCGCGACGCGGGCGCGCTGGGCCGGCGGCGGCGGTGGGGCTGCGATCGCTCCGGGTGGCGGTGCCAACGGTTGCGACTGCACGGAGGGCGGCGGCGGCCGAGCCCCAGGGGGCGGCTGGTTGGCGTATTGGCCCTGCCCGGGGTATTGGTACTGTCCCTGCCCCTGATATTGCCCCTGGCCTTGATACTGTCCCTGGCCCTGGTCCTGCCTTGGATAGTACTGGCCCTGGTTTGGCCCCGGATATCCGACCGGGGGCGGTTGCGGCGGCAGCCCGTTTGGCACGTCCGCGGGCGGACGCGGCGGCGAATTGCCGAATTGCGCCTGGACCGGCCCGGCCGCGAGCGTCCCGCCGATGACGACCAGAAGGGCAGCGATTCGGACCATGGACTCTTGGGCTAATCGGGTTGAACGAATTATCGGATTTGCCGGGTTAACACGTCGAATGAGGCGAAACCAGGGATCACGATGACAGCCACCGGTATAGCAGGGATCAGATGTGATCGGTGCGTTCCACTTTGACCCTGATTTGCTGATTACTGGCCCCCTGGCGTCCACGCCTTGTAGTCGCCCGTGGCCTCGGGCCGTCGGCCTTCCGCCAAGGTGGATCCGCTCGGGCGATAGGCCCCCGGCGTGCCGGTGAGGTTCGGCTGATGCGGCTTCTCCCAGGGGTAAGCCGTTACTTTGTCCTGCGTCGGCGGCACGTCCACGGTGTGGTGCAGCCAGCCATGCCAGCTTGGCGGCACCATCGAAGGCTCCGCGACGCCTTTGTAGATGACCCAGCGCCGATTGACACTGAGTGCCGGATCGATTTTTCCCGCCTTTGTCCGATAATAGCGATTGCCGAATTCATCGTCGCCGACGTATTCGCCATGGAGACTCGTCCACAACTGAGTGCCGAACGTCTGGCTGTTCCACCACGTAAAGAGACGGAGCAGGAAGGTCTTCATCACCGATCGCGTTTTTTTGACGGTTGCACGGAAGTGGCGCCTAGATGCCACCTCGCGTTTATACTGTCCAGGGCGAAACGACGCTAAGGCCGGCGAAACCCCGCGGGCCTCGGCGCGTTGCAAGATGCTTTTTGTGTCATGTGGCAAACGATATCACAGAATCTCCAATCGGCGTCGCAGACATTAGGCAATGCCCTTTCCTTCGCGCCGCCATGGACGGCGCCGCTGCTGCTTATCGTCGCCGCGACCATTGCGGTCTTGCTGCTGCATGCTGCCATTCTTGCCGTGCTGCGGCGGCTGTTCCGGGGTCGGCGGCCCTACCTGCAATCGGTTCTCGACGCCACCAGAAATCCCACACGCTTCGGCCTGTTGCTCATCGCGCTTGCCGTTACACTGCCGATAGCGCCACTCGGAGCCGACACGACCGGCACGCTCATTCACGTCCTCGCAGTGGCGACCATTTGTTTGCTCGGCTGGATTGCGCTCGCCGTGCTGCGCGTTGGCTCCGCGATCTACCTCATGCGCTTCAGGCTCGACGTCGCGGATAACCTGCTGGCGCGCAAGCACGTAACGCAAGTGCACGTGCTTTTGCGCGTCCTCGATACTGTCATTGTCCTTATCACTGCGGGCTTTGCCCTGATGACGTTCGAGACCGTGCGTCAATACGGCTTGAGCCTGTTTGCCTCCGCTGGAGTAGCCGGCATCATTGCCGGCCTCGCGGCGCGGCCGGTGCTGTCCAACCTCCTCGCCGGCGTCCAGCTCGCGGTGACGCAGCCGATCCGGCTTGAGGATGCCGTGACGGTTGAGAACGAATATGGCTCGATCGAGGAGATCAACTCGACCTATGTGGTGATCCGATTATGGGACTTGCGGCGTCTGATCGTGCCGCTCAGCTATTTCATCGAAAAACCGTTCTACAATTGGACGCGGCAAGCGACATCCACGATCGGCAGCGTGCTCCTCTACGTCGACTACACAGCGCCGGTGGAGCGCATCCGGCAAAAAGCCGCCGAGATCGTTGCACAAGCAAAACAATGGAACGGCAAGGTGACCAATGTGCAGGTCACCAATACCAGTCCCGAAGCGATCGAGGTGCGTGTTCTGGTGAATTCCAATTCCGCGGCGGCCACTTCCAATCTGTGCGCCGATCTGCGCGAGCAACTCATCGCATTTCTACAGCAGGAACATCCGGAGGCATTGCCGCGCCGCCGCAACCAAATTATCGCATTATCGGTGAAGAAAGAGGAGAGCCCGCCCGCCCCGCCGGCGGCGTCCATGCCGCCTGGACGCTGAACGTAATCGGCGTATTGTTGAATAAGATCTCCGGGAGGGCGCCATGCGACGTGCCGCATTTTTGTTGGTTGGTCTCGTTGGTCTGTCGCTCACACTTCAAAACGGCTTTGCTGACGACTATCCGTCGCACCGCATAACCCTTATCGCGCCATGGCCCGCAGCCGGGGCTATTGATACGCTCTGCCGGCAGCTCGCTCCGGGTTTGGCGGAGCGGTTGGGTCAACCCGTCGTCGTCGAGAACCGGCCAGGCGCCGGTTCCACGATCGGAACAGCCGACGACGCCAGAGCGCCCCCCGACGGCTACACGCTGGTCATGGCGGGCAGCGGATCGCTCGCTATCAGCCCGACGCTCTACAAAGAGCTGCCCTATAATCCGCGCAAGGATTTTTCCCCAATCGCGTTCATCGCTGAAATCCCATTCGTGCTGGTGGTCAATCCGTCTCTGCCGATCGAATCCGTCGCCGACCTCATCAAATATTCCAAGGAGCATCCCGGCACGCTCACCTACGGATCGGGCGGGGCTGGCTCGCCTCATCACCTCTACGCTGAACTCCTCAAGAGCATGACCGGCATCGAGATGACGCACGTTCCCTACAAGGGCACCGCGCCGGCCCTGACCGATGTGATTGCCGGGCATATTTCGCTGATGTTTGCTGACACCATTCCATCGTTGCCGATGGTCAGGGCAGGCAAAGTCCGCGCTCTCGGCGTCTCTTCGGCAACCCGGCTGCCATCGGCGCCCGAAATTCCGCCGCTCGCGGAAGCCGGCGTTCCTGAATTCAATGCCGCCGGCTGGGGCATGATCGTCGCGCCCGCGCACACGCCTGCGCCGATCGTCAACACGCTTTACGCAGCCCTGCACGAACTCGAAAATCAGCCGGAGGTCCGTGATCACATCATCCAGCTCGGCATGGTACCGAAATTAAGTCCGCCCCCCGACAAGCTGCAGGACTTCATCAACTCTGAAATGCTGCGTTGGGGAAAGGTCGTGCGGACCGCCGGCCTCGCGGCCACCGAGTAGCGAACGCCTGAAGGAAATCTCAGCCTTGGTGGCGCTCAGATGCAAGGAGGGTCGCGGTTATCGCCGCCCATTCCGACGCCGGTTCACCAGTGGCCGGTTCACGGCGCGCCTGCCGATACCAGTAACCTGCGTTGTCGAGGTCACCTTCGACCCGGTGCAGATAGGCATGGACCCAGGCGCAGTCGGCGCCCTCTCCGCTCATGACGACGTCGTGCGCTCTGTCCCAGTCATGCTTGCCGGCCCACCATAACGCCGCAAGCGCAGAGGAAAGCCCAGCGGGCGGCACTTGTTGGGCAAGCGAGCGTTGGAACTCAGCCGGCGTCTTGGTTTGAGCGTGAGGGGCGCGTCGGCAGTCATTTCTGGTCGTCCCAACTACGATCATTGTGGCCGGTCTCACCCCATTCAGAATCCGCGGGCTTGGTGAGATCGGTACCCGGGGCGATCCAAACAGTACCTTTCAATGCGCCGATCAAGGGGTGCTGCTTGGATTCTGCAAATGGCGGTAAGCTGTTTCCACGCCCAGGTAGCTGTTTGCGAGTTCGACGAAAAACAAGCCTCCGCCGTTGCATATCGACCTGCTCGCTTTCGAATCCTGCATCCAGCCAAGCCCTGGTCACGACGCTGTTGGAAGGATTGTTGCTCCACCAAGCTCGATATTCTTTGGCACTTCGTGGCAGCCTGAAGCCGACAATGCGCTCGATCTCACCGAACGTGATCTCAATCTGATCCGTCCGCTGATTGCGCAGGAAGTCGCTCAATGGGTTGTATTTTCCCATTACCACCTTTGGAGTCCACAATAGTTACATATGATATGTACTAACTATTGTTGATATGCACTAACTATTGTCAAAGGTTAGTGCGCATCCGCCACCATGGCTCGGGCCGGAAGCCGCCGGCGGCCTGCTCGATGATTGAGCCGAGCGAGAACAAGGTCTCCTCCTCGAACGGCCGGCCGATGAGCTGCAAGCCGAGCGGCAGGCCTTGCGCGTCGAGGCCGCCCGGCACGGAAATGCCCGGCAGGCCGGCCATGTTCACGGGCACCGTGAACACATCGTTGAGATACATCTCGATCGGGTCGGCGCAGCCTTTTTCGCCGATGGCGAAGGCGGCGGATGGCGTTGTCGGCGTCAGGATGGCGTCGATGCCTGCGGCGAAGCAGCGTTCGAAATCGCGCTTGATCAGCGTGCGAACCTTCTGCGCGCGGAGGTAATAGGCATCGTAATAACCGGCGGAGAGCACATAGGTGCCGGTCAGGATGCGGCGCCGCACTTCCTTGCCGAAGCCGGCGGCGCGCGTGTGCTCATACATGTCGGTGATGTCGCGGCCGGGAATGCGCAGCCCGTAACGGACGCCATCGTAGCGCGCGAGATTGGAGGAGGCTTCCGCCGGCGCTACGATGTAATAGGCCGGCAGCGCGTATTTCGTGAGCGGCAGCGAGATTTCGACCGCCTCGGCTCCTGCATCCTCGAGCCATTGCGCGCCGCGCTGCCATAGCGTCTCGATTTCAGACGCCATGCCGGACATCCGGTATTCTTTCGGTATGCCGATTCGCATGCCCCTTACCGAAGCGCCGATTGCCTTCTCATAATCGGGCACCGGCAGATCGACGCACGTCGTATCCTTCGGATCAGGGCCGGCCATGGCGCGCAGCAGGATCGCGCAATCGCGCACGCTACGTGCAAACGGACCGGCTTGGTCGAGCGAGGACGCGAATGCCACGATCCCCCAACGCGAGCAGCGGCCATAGGTTGGCTTCATGCCGACGATGCCGCAAAATGCCGCCGGCTGCCGGATCGAGCCGCCGGTATCGGTGCCGACGGCGCCGACACACAGACCAGCCGCCACCGCCGCCGCCGATCCACCGGATGAGCCGCCCGGCACCAGTTTGGCATCCGAGCCGCGGCGGCGCCATGGCGATACCACCGGGCCAAAATACGACGTCTCGTTCGAGGAGCCCATGGCGAACTCGTCGTTGTTGAGCTTGCCGAGAAGCACCGCGCCGTCGCGCCAAAGATTCGCAGTGACCGTCGATTCGTAGGGCGGTTCGAAGTTGCCCAGGATGCGCGAACACGCCGTCGTGCGCACGCCCGCGGTACAAAACAAATCCTTGGTGCCAAGCGGCAACCCTTCGAGGGCGCCCCCCTCGCCTCGCACAAGCCGTTCGTCCGACCGGCGTGCCATGTGCCGCGCACGATCCGGCGTTTCCAGGACGACGGCGTTGAGCGCGCGCGCCTGCTCCATGGCGGCGAGATATGCATCGGCAAGTTCGGTCGCGGAAAATTCTTTGCCACGCAGCGCGTCACGCGCTTGCGCCAGCGAAAGCGAGGTGAGATCGGTCATCCGACCGTTGGATCGTCGCAGGAAAATGGATTTTTGCTGACCTGCTCCGGCGTTTGCGCCGGTTGCTCGCCTTCCACTGGCTGCGCCGGCAGTTCCTGCACCGGCAGTTCCTGCACCGGAAATGCTGCGAAGAATTCATCAATTGCCGCGGGATCATCAGGCTTCAGCAAACCCCGGCTTTCGAGGTAGGCGAGCCAGATCGAGTCTTGTTCGCACGCGAGGCACATTATTCGAGCACCTTTGGAACGAGGAAAAAATGGCCCTCCCGCACCGGCGCATTGGCGATGATTGCGTCGGGGATGCCGCCGTCGGTGACTTCGTCCTTGCGCATCTTTATGGCCATGGGCGTAACCGACGTCATCGGTTCGACGCCGTCGACGTCGACCTCCGTAAGCTGCTCGACAAATGCCAGAATGGCATTGAGCTCGCCTTTGAGGTTCTCTACCTCGTCGTCCGCAACTGCAATGCGCGCCAGGTGCGCAACACGGCGGATGGTATCGGCGTCGACGGACATGGGCAGTGAACCTCCGGCCGCCTCGGATTTTATGCGCGGCACAACGTCACGCCTATAGCAGACGAGCCATTTCGAGCCAACAGCGCCGATGTTCGATAAGAGCGCTCATGGACCGAAAAGCCGGCAGCTTCGCGGCAGGCTTGCTGAAGCGAGTGCCGCGTTCTCGGCCCGGATGCGAATGGCCAGCACCGCCGCGTTGAGAACTGAGAACACGAGGGCATAGATCGGCAAGCCGAGCGCCAGCGGCACGACCGCAATCTCGCCGCACACCACCGCGTAGTTCGGATGCCGCACCCATCGATAGGGTCCCCGCGCAACCAGCCGCTCGGCGGGAACCACGATGATCCGAATGGTCCAGCGCGCACCGAGCGTCGCCAAAACCCAGAGCCGCGCAAGTTGCAGGACAAGGAACAGCGCGAGGAAGACCGGCTCGACCGAGTGGTCGTAGGCGAGCAGCCACATCCCCGCCATCCACGCGGCGTGGCACAAGATGATGAGCGGAAAGATGCGATCTGCCGTACTCGACCCCACCGGCCGCGATGAGTCGCGCCTCGTTCCGTTTCGCCCACCAAAGCTCGGCTAGTCGTTGAGCCGTGAGGAAGGCAAGAAGGATTGCGCCTTCGCCGACCGCCATCAGAGATCGGCCACGACGAAATAGGCGGAAAAGCCCGGACCGAAGGCGGCGAGCAGATGCGGGCCCCGCGCACCCGCTTTCATCGCTCGGCCGAGCACGAACAAGGCGGTCGCCGATGACATATTGCCGTACTGGCGCAGCACGTCCCACGAATGTTCCAGTTGCTTGCGCTCGATGCCCAGCACCTCTTCCATCGTCTCGATCAATTTGCGGCCGCCCGGGTGGAACAGGAACCCGTTGAAGTCCGAGAGGCGGAACCCGTTCCGGTCGAGAAAATCATGTAAGGCCGGCGCCAGCGCTTTGCGCATCAGCGACGGCAATTGAGGACTCAACACCACGCCGAAGCCGTCGTCCTTGATGTCCCACCCCATAATGTGTTCGGTCTCGGGCCAGCACCATTCACCGATTGCAAGAATGCGCGGCCCGCCGCATGCGCCGCCGCTGGTGTTGTGCAACAGCACGCCGGCCGCACCGTCCCCGAACAAGGCGCCGGAAACGAACATCGCGGGGCTCGGATCATTGACGCGCAGACACAGGCTGCAGAGGTCGACGGTGAGGAACAGCACGTGCCCGCCGTCCGTCGCATGCGCCAAGCGCGTCGCACGCGCGAGGCCGGCAACGCCGCCGCCGCAACCGAGCCCAAAAATCGGAAGGCGTTCGACCGTCGGTGCGAGCTTGAGCCGGTTGAACAGCTTGGCGTCGAGACTTGGTACGGCAAGCCCGGTGATGGTGTTGGTGACGAGAATGTCGATGGCGCCGAGTTCGAGGCCTGCCGCGCCGGCGGCCTTGAGCGTAACGTCCGCCAAAAGATTGAGCGCATGCTTTTGAAATGAGGCAGTACGTTCTTCCCAGGTGCGCGGCTTGAGGTACCAGTCGATCGGTTCGCAGTTGTATCGCACCTCGATGCCGGCATTGTCATAGAGCGGCCACAGCGCTTTGAGATGCGGAAAGATTTCCCGGGCGCGCTTGGCTGCTTCCCCTTGACTCAACTGGTAGGACGGATTGGCCGTCGCGACCGACAAAATCTCGACGTTGAAGGCGCCCGCAGCCGTGCTCCGGCCCGCGTCGGACTTAATCACTTCCAGCATAAGGAACTTCCTTGCCTCTTCGCCCAAAGAGACAAACACCAGACGGGGACGCGTTCGTCCCAGCATTCGCTCGCTTTCTCCTGTGACAAGGAAGACCGGGGGTGGTCCTGACCGGCTACATGGGTAACAGAATAGACCGGCGACATGGGTAACAGGTCAACTGATTGGCAGGGAGGGCCTTGCCGATGGGATGGATGGAGACCTGTGCCGTGGAAGAGCGGAAGCGCTTTGTGGATATGGCTGTGCAAAAGCGGGAGGCGTTTGCGGCGGTGTGCCGACGCTTCGGGGTGAGCCGCAAGACCGGCTACAAATGGCTGGATCGCTATGAGGAGCACGGCGTTGACGGCCTTCAGGATCAGCCGCGGGCGCCGCAGCATCATCCGCAGGCGGTGACGGAGAAGATTGCGGAACGCTGTATCGAGGTGCGGCGCGAGCATCCGACCTGGGGGCCGGTGAAGGTGCGGGCCTTTCTTGCGGAGCGACAGCCGCAGACGCAGTGGCCGGCGGCGAGCACGATTGGAGCGCAGTTCGACCGCGAGGGCTTGACGGTGAAGCGCCGGCTGCGCCGCCGCAGCCCGCCGTCGAGCGCACCGTTTGGGGAATGCGCGGCGGCCAATGACGTGTGGTGCACCGACTTCAAGGGCTGGTTCATCACTGGCGACGGCAAGCGGTGCGAACCATTGACCCTGAGCGACGCTCACAGCCGTTATCTGTTGCGTTGCCAGGCGCTGCCGCGCACCGACACCGATCACGTCTGGCCGGTGCTCGATGCGGCGTTCCGCGAGTTCGGCCTGCCGCATCGACTGCGCTCCGACAACGGCTCGCCGTTTGCGACCTGCGGAGCCGGCGGCCTGTCGCAGCTCGCCGTCAAGGTGATCAAGGCCGGCGTGATGCCGGAGCGCATCAAGCCCGGCAAGCCGCAGCAGAACGGTCGGCTGGAGCGGCTGCATCTGACGCTACTGCAGGACACCGCCGATCCGCCGGCCCGTACCTTTCGCAAACAGCTGGAGCGGCTGCGCCGCTTCCAACAATCCTACAACGAGGAACGGCCGCACCAGGCGCTCGGCAACGAGACCCCGGCCAAGCATTACGCGGCCTCGCCGCGGCGCTTCGACGGCGTGCTGCGTGAGCCGGATTATGGCGCCGATTATGCGGTCCGGCGCGTGCGCCACAACGGCGAGATCCGCTGGCGCGGCAACACCATCTACATCAGCGGTGCATTGATCGCCGAGCCGGTCGGTCTCATCGACAACGGTAGCGGCGACTGCACCGTCTGCTACGGCCCGATCGTGCTTGGCGTCATCGCCCATGGCGCCGATCGCCTGCGCAAGCCGAAAGCCGGAGATCGTTGTGGACTTGTGGACAACGCTGCGCGTTGCCCACAGGGTCCACAGCCGCAACAGCAGCAAGCATTATGGATTTGGGACTGAACAAAACAAGAAATGTGTTACCCATGTCGTCGGGCAGAAGTGTTACCTATGTCGCCGGTTGCTCAGGGTCCCGAGCTGCACGCACACGCAATATCTCGGCGCGCATTGCCCTCTCGACCTGGGGTGCCTAGTTTGGGGACGTGACGCACGCCTTGCAGCCGGTCCATGTCATTGGCGGCGGTCTTTCGGGTTCCGAGGCCGCGTGGCAAATCGCGCGCTGCGGCGTGCCGGTGGTGCTGCACGAGATGCGCCCGCTGCATCCGACCGCGGTGCATGCGACCGGACAATTCGCCGAATTGGTCTGCTCCAATTCATTCCGTTCGGATGATGCGCAAGGCAGCGCCATTGGACTGTTGCACACCGAGATGCGCCGGCTCTCGTCGCTCATCATGCGTGCCGCCGATGCCAACAAGGTTCCGGCGGGCGGAGCGCTGGCGGTCGACCGCGAGGGGTTTGCCGGCGCTGTAACCGCGGCCCTCGAAGCCGAGCCCCTCGTCGAGATTAGCCGCGAGGAGGTCGCTGAGCCGCCGCCGGATTGGGACAGTGTCATCATCGCCACCGGCCCCCTCACCTCGCCCGGACTTGCCGCCGCGGTCCGTCGGCTGTCCGGCGAAGATGCGCTGGCGTTCTTCGACGCCATCGCACCGATCGTACACCGCGACTCGATCGACTTCAGCGTCGCCTGGTTCCAGTCGCGCTACGACAAAGCTGGGCCCGGCGGTTCCGGCGCCGACTACATCAATTGCCCGCTTACGCGCGTGCAATACGACGCATTCGTCGATGCACTTCTGATCGGCGAAACAGTCGCGTTCCACGAATTCGAAATGTCGACGCCCTATTTCGACGGCTGCCTGCCGATCGAAGTGATGGCCGAGCGCGGCCGCGAAACGCTGCGCCATGGCCCGATGAAGCCATTCGGCCTGACCAATCGGCACAACCCGGACGTCAAACCCTATGCGGTGGTGCAATTGCGGCAGGACAACAAGCTCGGCACGTTGTTCAACATGGTGGGCTTCCAGACCAAGCTGAAACATGGCGACCAAGTGCGCGTCTTCCGTACCATTCCCGGGCTCGCCAATGCCGAATTCGCGAGACTTGGCGGTCTGCATCGCAATACCTTTCTCAATTCGCCACAGCTTCTCGATGACACGTTGCGGCTCAAGGCGATGCCGCGCCTGCGTTTCGCCGGGCAGATCACCGGGTGCGAAGGTTACGTCGAGTCGGCGGCAATCGGCCTGCTCGCCGGCGGCTTCGCCGCAGCGGAGCGGCTTGGCTTGAGGCCACGCCTGCCGCCACCGACCACGGCGCACGGGGCGCTCCTTGGCCACATCACCGGCGGCCATATTGGGACGATCGATTCCGGTCCCCCCTCGTTCCAGCCGATGAACGTCAATTTCGGATTGTTTCCCCCGCTTGGGCATAATCCGCCGCCGCCGGGTACCAGACCGGGTGGCGCAACGTCGCTAGGGCCAAGAAATTTTGCCAAGAAACACGCCCTCTGCGCACGTGCGCTGGCGGATCTAGACTCTTGGATTGCTGCGGTTGTACCGCACGCCGCCGAGTGATGGGCGTGCCGCCCTCGTGCTAGAAGCATAAGCATGGATGAACGCGAGTATCCCGCGGAACTTGGCGGCCGCTGGCGCCCCGGCGTTGTGCTCAAACGGGACGTATTTTCCACCATCGAACGCGGCCGCTATCGCACTGAAAGCGGCGAAGTCGACGCGGTGCTGCGCCGGCTCGACGGCGTGCCGTGGTGGAGCTGGGGCGTCGCGCGTGAGTTGTTTCGCCGCGAACGGCGCGCACTTGCCGTTGCCGGCACGCTTGGGATCGCGCCCCCGCTCCTGTTTGCCGGACGCCGCGTGCTGGTGCGGGGCTGGATCGATGGCGTATCGCTCCATATCGCCAAGCCGCACGATGACATCCGCTATTTCCGTTCCGCCAAGGCGGCACTGCGGACGCTCCACCGTGCGGGCATCAGTCACAACGATCTCGCCAAGGAGCAGAATTGGCTCTACGCCAACGGGCGCGCCTATCTGACCGATTTCCAGCTCGCTGCCTGCTTCCGCCGCCGCGGCCTTCTGTTCCGCATCGCCTGCTATGAAGACTTGCGACATCTGCTCAAGCACAAGCGCCGCTACGCGCCGGACGCCCTCACCGCCGCCGAGCGGCGCGTGCTGGCGCGCAAGAGCCTGGTCACCCGGGCCTGGATGGCATCGGGCAAGAAGGTCTATTACGCGATTACGCGCGGACTCAATGTCAGCGACCGCGAGGGCCGCGGCCTACGCTTTGTCCGCGAGGCGCCGGCGATCGCAGCGCGGCTGCGCACGCACCCGCAGGTGCGCGACGTCGCCATTGTTGCCTATCCCGACCGCCGCGCCGGCACCGGGCTCTATGCTTTCGTCGAGGGCACCGCCGGCGACCGCGAACTCTCTGATTTTCTCGGCCGCAACGGGCCCGAATATCTACAAGTGGTCGATGCCTTGCCGCGCACCGCGCAGGGCGAGGTGCGCAGCGAAATCCTCGAGCTGGTCGCCATGAACCAGATCGACCTCATCGGCTCGCTGGTCAAAACGGATGCCGAGCGGGCCCTTGTCAGCCGCATTGTTTCGGAACGGCGTAATCTGCGCGACCGCTTCGCTTTCTGAGCAGAGGCCGCCTCAACGCGTAATCCGAGCCGGATTTCGCGCCGCGCGCCAGATCAGCCATTGCCGCCGCCACGGCGACATCTCAGCCGGCGCAAATGGATCGGAGCGCCGAAGGCGATCGAGCGACGGGCGTACCAAGACCACAGGAAGAAAGGCCGGCAAGGCCTCACGCGGCAGCGACGCCATGCGCTCATGCATGGTGTCCAGATGGCCGAGGCCAAGACTTGCAAATTCAGCGAGCGCCGACTTGAGATTACCCGAGGACCGGCCCGCGAAAATGTCCTCCGGCTGGACCTGATGGGACCTGAGCAGATCGAGCGGCACGTATAGCTGGCCCCGTGCGGCATGAAGCGGAAACGCGCGCAGCAACGCAGCGATGGCGAGGGCTATTCCCGCCGGCGCCGCGACGGCATCCAACACGACCCCGGCAAGGATTTGCGCAGCGAGCGCAATCACGGCCGAAGACGTCTTCGCCGCATAGGCTTCGAGTTCGGCGATGGTCGCCAAATTTTCGTCGTAGAGGTCGAACGAGTGCGCCTCGACGAGTGTCGCAAGTGGCTCGACCGTCAGTTTGTAGCGCGCAACTGTTTGGATCAGCGCATCGGCAACTGGATTTGCCGCGGCCTCTCCGGCCCGTTCGCCGCGTAAGACCTCGGTCCACCATTGCAGGCGGATTTCTCCGGGCAACGGCTCGCGCGCAATGTCGCGCACGCGCGCCACCTCGATGTTGAAGGCATGGAGCGCATGGAGAGCGCTGCGGTGCTCCGCCGGCGCGAACAGCGAGGAGAGAAAACGGTCCTTGTCGGCCGTCCGGACAAGCTCCGCGCAGTAGGAGAAAGCATCCTGCATGGCGCGTAGCCTCGCAGCCTCATTGCACCGAGATCAGGCCGGCGCCGACGCGACGGCTTTCCATCAGCATCACGTTGTAGGTGCGCACAGCCGGTCCAGTCAGCATGGCATCGACCGAAATGTGCGCCGCGCGAAACCGCCCGTGCAAAGCCTCCGGCATGACCCACGGCGCGCTGCCGGTGCCGAGAATAAAAAAATCCAAGTCGCCGGCGCGGGCGAAAACCAGCGACAGCGTTTCATCCGTCAGCATATCGGGCGCGGCGACAGGCCAGGGCCAGATCCCATCCGGGAGACAAAGTAACGAGCCGCGGTGCGACATGCCGGCGAAGCGGAAGCCGCCGTTGCCGTGAGCATCGATTATCGCCTGGCGCGGGAGATGCGGCGCCTCCACTAGCGGCGCGCCCTCACACGCTGCGGCGGCGGCGGCGCCGGCGTCGGCGTCACCGCTGGCGTCTCAGGCTCCTCGGCCTCACCCATGCGTCCGACGCCGACGCCGAGATAGATCAGGATCGGCGAGGCGATGAACACCGACGTATAGGTGCCGACCAGCACGACGCCGAACATCATGGTCGCGGTGAAGCTGTGGATCGCCTGGCCGCCGAACAAAAGCAACGCCAGCAGCGACATCGCCACCGTGACGTGAGTGACGATCGAACGCGACAGCGTCGCATTGATCGAGACGTTGAGCAGGTCGGGCATCGACATGCGCTTATAGCGGCGCAGCATCTCGCGGATGCGGTCATAGATCACCACCGTATCGTTGAGCGAATAGCCTAGGATGGTCAGCAGCGCGGCGATGCTGGTGAGGTCAAAATCAATATGAGTGAGCGACATGAAGCCGACGGTCAGCACCAGGTCGTGCACGTTGGCGATCATGGCGCCGAGCGCGAACTGCCACTCGAAGCGAAACCACAGATAGATCAGGATCGCGCCGATCGCGGCCACGAGACCGATCGTGCCGTAAGCCAGAAGTTCGTTGGAAACGCTCGGCCCCACAACTTCGACGCGACGATAGTCGACCTCGTCGCCGAGCGCGTCGCGGACTTTTTGGACCGCTTGCTGCTGCGCCGCGTCGCCGCCCGGCTGCTCGGAGATGCGGATGAGAACGTCGTTCGGCGCGCCGAATTGCTGGAGCTGGAAATCACCAAGCTTCAAACCGCCGATGGTCTCGCGCATCTTGGAGAGATCGGCGGGGCCGGCCTTGGTTTGCACTTCCATCAAGGTGCCGCCGACGAAATCAATGCCGAAATTAAGCCCGTGAAAAAAGTACAGCAGTATCGCCGCGATCGACAACAACGCTGAAATGGGAAAGCTGATGCGCCGAAAGCGCATGAAATCAAAGCGGGTGTTGTCGGGAACGATACGAAGCAGGCGCAAGGCAATTCTTTCACTGATTTGACCACGATCCTATTTATCGGACCGGATCATGCTTTCCGGGATCATGCTCTAGTACTACTGCATCACAAATCTCTACGCCGCGTGTTTCTTGCGATTGGAGCGGCGCAGCATGGACATCGTGACAAGGTCGCAACGAGTGCGACGATGAGGTGTCGGCGCATGGTTGCGACTGAGTTTCGGATATGGCGTTCAGGCCGCAAGGGCGGAGCCTCTGGGTCGGTAACCGTCGGGAACGGCAAGTTGCGCGAAGAGCGTGGCGGAGGCAGGTCCTGAGGGGGGAATCGTCTCCCGCTCGGAGATCAGGTAACCGTAGGCTGCGATGCACAGCGTGGCGTGGTGATGGAAGCCGCGCCATCCTCGCCCTTCATAATGCCCGAGCCCGACCTCCTGTTTGAGCTCCTGATAGTCGCGTTCAATGCGCCAACGCAGTTTGGCGGTGTCAACCAGATCGCGGAAGGAGATTTTTGCTGGAAGGGTCGAGAGCCAGTATTTGGTCGGCTCGTCCTCACCCTTGGGCCACTCGATCAACAGCCATTCTTCCGGCCGGCTGTCGGTAAGCTTGTAGTCATGATGCGCGGCACGAACGCGCACGCGCGCAAAGCGCGAGGACAGCCATTCCGCCGTACCCTCCCGCCACTCGATCGTACGCCAGGCGCGCTTGGGCAAGCCGAGCGCAAGTTCCTTGACCGCGACGGGTTGATGCTTGTCGTCGCGGCGAATGAGCTTCGGATATCGCCCGCGGCCCGACCACTTCTTCGGCGGCAGCGGTCCCGTACCCGGCGCCCACACGCAGGTCTGCGACAAGATGCCGGCCACATAGCACAATGCGAGTGCGCTGATGCCAGTGCGCAGGCCCGTGTTGCAGCCATACCCCGCGTCCATCAGCACCACGCCGCGCGGAAGGTTGGCCGCGCAGGCCCAGCGCAACTGCTCGAGCGCGATCTCCGGCTTGGTCTTGAAGCTGATCTCTTCGGGCACTCCCGCCTTGCGCCGACGTTCGCCGTCCTCGGCCCAGTCGGCCGGCAGATACAGGCGATAGGCCACCGGCAGGCTGGCGTGGTGATTGGCAATCGACAGCGACACCGCCACCTGACAGTTATCCTGCTTGCCGAGCTGGCCGCAGTATTGCCGCCCCACCCCGACCGAGTGCCGCCCCTTCTTGGGAAGGCCGGTATCGTCGATGATCCATGCCTCGGTTGGCCCGTGGCGCTCCAGCGCCGGCATCACCATCTCGCGCACCTTAGCCAATACCTTCTCGTCCGACCAAGGTGCCTGATTGACAAAATGCAGCAGCGATTGATGCTGCGCCGACACTCGCTCGGGCGCCGTCACCGCCGCCATCGGCTCCACGCTCTTGCGCTCACAAGGCATCATTAGGCCCACGCAATAGTCCCACAATGGTCGCGCCCGATCCGCGTGCCCGATCACGCTCACAATTCCCTCGACAAATTTCGCAAATCGCGATCCACTATCCTCTGCCCTTTGAAGATCCATCTCCGCCCTCATCGGCTGATGTATGAATCTCCTCAAATACCGCGATTCTGAACATCATCCCCCGCGACTTTCTGACTCAGTGGTACTAGATCGGCACCGTGCGCGGCCGCCACATGCGCACCCAATAAGCCACGATCAGCCGGGTCAGCGTGAAGGCGGTAAACAGCGTGGTGAGGATGCCGACGCCAAGCGTCACGGCGAAACCGCGCACCGGTCCAGTGCCGATATAGAACAGGACCGCCGCGGCAATGAAGGTGGTGATGTTGGAGTTGAGAATCGTGGCGAGCGCGCGGCTGAAGCCGGCATCGATCGCATTGATCGCAGTGCGGCCGGAGTGCGCTTCCTCGCGGATGCGTTCATAGATCAGCACGTTCGAATCCACGGCAATGCCGACCGTAAGCACGATACCGGCGATACCGGGAAGCGTAAGCGTGGCATTGAGCAGCGACAACACGCCGAAGATCATAGCGACGTTGATCGCGACCGCAATGTTGGCGAACAGGCCGAACAGACCGTAGGTGACGAACATGAAGACGATGACCAGCGCGGCGCCGGCGTAGGCGGCATGCTCGCCCGCCGCGATCGAATCCTGGCCGAGCCCGGGCCCCACGGTGCGCTCCTCGATGATCGTGAGGGGCGCCGGCAATGCGCCGGCGCGCAGCAAGATGGCGAGATCGTTCGCCTGCTGGACGGTGAAACTTCCGGAAATTTGTCCGGAACCGCCGAGGATCGGTTCGCGGATGACCGGCGCCGAGATCACCTTGTTGTCCAGCACTATGGCGAACGGCTTGCCGACATTCGCCTGGGTCGCTTCGGCGAACTTGCGCGCGCCCGACGAGTTGAAGCGAAAGCTGACGATCGGTTCGTTGGTGCGCTGATCGAAGCCGGGTTGCGCATCGGTGAGATCGGCGCCGGAGACGAGGACGCGTTTCTCGATCAGATATTTCTGTCCGCCTTCGCCATCGAGGATTTCCGAGTCGGCCGGCGGATGCGACGCCAGCGCCTGCTCCGCCGTCATCGACAAATCGACCATGCGGAAGTCGAGCTTCGCGGTCTTGCCGAGAATATCCTTCAGCCGCGACGGATCCTGCAGGCCCGGCACCTGCACCAAGATACGGTCGACGCCCTCACGCTGGATGGTCGGCTCGACCAGGCCGAGTTCATTCACGCGCCGGCCGATGATCTCGATCGACTGATCGACGGCCTGACGAACCCGCTCGGTGATGGCGGGGTCCGACGGCGCAAGCGTGATAAGGCCGCCGCTCTCGGTGATGTTGACGTTGCGCTGGCCTGACGCCGCAAGGATGCCGGACAACGGTTGCGACAGCTCACGCAGCTTGCCGAGCGCAGCCTCGACGTCGGTGCCGCGCGTGATGCGCACCTCCACGCTGTTGCCGCGAATGGCGCGGCCGGTGAACGGGATGCGCGCTTGCCGCAGCACGCGCAGCACCTCGTCGGCGAGGGCCTGCAATTGCTCCTTGCGCACTGCATTGGTATCGACCTCGAGCAGCAGGTGCGAGCCGCCCTGCAGGTCTAGACCGAGCACGACGTGACGCTGCGCCCAGGCCGGCCACGTGCGCACCACGTTTTCAGAAAAGAAGTTGGGCACGGCAAACAAGCACACGACGACCGCCGTGAGCAAAATAGCCAACGCCTTCCACCGCGTGAAGAACAACATCGACTTCGATTTTCCTCGTTCGGTCGCGCCGCGCGATCAGCTCACGCGTCGTCCTTTACCGGCTCGCCTTTGACCCGCACTTCGCTCACCATCGCGCGCATCTGCCGAACCCGGACGCCATCGGAGATTTCTACTTCGATCTGGTCGTCGTCGACCACCTTGGTGACCTTGCCGAGGAGACCGCCATTGGTCACCACGGTGTCGCCTCGGCGCAGCGCCTTGACCATCTCCTTATGCTGCTTCACCCGCTGCTGCTGCGGCCGCAGGACCAGGAAATACATAATCACGATGATCAAAATCAGAGGCATCAGCGACGTGATCATGCTGCCGCTGTCGCCGCCGAAGTTGAGGCCAAACGGCAAGCCTTGCGCGTATGCGGGCGTAATCAGCATTGCTCCTCCGGGGAAGCGGTCAGGCGCGCCGGCCTAAGGACTAAGCGTCAATCTTGCGCGCGAAATCGGCGCGGACTATAGCCGCCGGCGTCCCAATTGCAATGTCGCGGCGCCGACGGGGTGCGCTTGCGACCACCCCGGTGCCCCGCTAAGGGAAGGGCGCAAACCGGTACCAGCATGGCCAATTCTCCCTCGCGATTGCCGACCAAAACGACCAATGCGGCCGCTGTCGGCGCAACAAAGGGCTCCCTTGCCGGGGAAGAGAGCACCGATGTCCTTGGGCGAATCGCCGAGGCGCTGGAGCGCCTTGCACCGCCGGCGCCAGCGAAACTCGATTTTGCTGCTGCGGAAGCCTTCGTGTGGCACCCGGAGGGGCGAAACCTCGCGGCCGTGCGCCGTGTCAACCGTGTCGACATGTCGCTGCTCAAAGGCATCGACCGCGTGCGCGATCTCCTGGTCGAAAATACCGAACGCTTCGCGCGCGGCTTGCCGGCAAACAACGCGCTCCTTTGGGGCGCGCGCGGCATGGGCAAATCTTCATTGGTCAAGGCCGCACACGCCGCGATTGGTGCCGAACACCCCGCTGCCGGGCTGAAACTGATTGAAATTCACCGCGAAGACATCGAGTCGCTGCCGGAACTGATGGAACTTCTGCGCAAGACGCCGCAGCGATTCATCGTCTTTTGCGACGACCTCTCCTTCGATGCCGAAGACACCTCCTACAAATCGCTCAAGACCATGCTCGAAGGCGGCATTGAGGGGCGGCCGGAGAATGTCATCTTCTACGCCACGTCGAACCGCCGTCATCTGATGGCCCGCGACATGGTGGAGAACGAACGCGCGACCGCGATCAATCCCGGCGAGGCGGTCGAGGAGAAGGTGTCGCTGTCCGATCGGTTCGGACTATGGCTTGGCTTCCACCGCTGCAGTCAGGACGAGTACCTGGCCATGGTCGCGGGTTATATTGCGCATTACCGCGTCCCGGTCGAAGCTGCCGAGTTGCGCCGCGAAGCGCTCGAATGGGCAACGACGCGCGGCGCACGATCCGGCCGCGTCGCTTGGCAATACGTTCAGGATTTGGCCGGCAGACGCGGGGTAGCGCTGTCCGATAGCGCGATACCCGAATCAAAACAGACATGAGAGACATGAGAGCGGGAACGAGCGCGGATTACTCCTTGCCCGTCCCCGTCCAGTCCCCCTCAGTATCAGGCTCCGTTCAGATATTGCGCCGGATCGACCGGAGTTGCGCCTTTGCGGATTTCGAAGTGCAGCTGCGGCGACGTGACGTTGCCGGTCTGGCCGGAATGGGCGATCACCTGGCCGCGTTTCACCGTATCGCCGCGCTTCACGAGAATATCGCTGGTGTGGGCATAGGCGGTCACGAAGCCGTTGCCGTGGCGCACCAGCACCAAGTTGCCGTAACCTTTGAGCTCGTTGCCCGCATAGGCGACGACGCCGTCCTCCGCCGCCTTGATGGGCGTGCCTTCGGGCACCGCGAGATTGATGCCGTCGTTCTGGAGACCATTCGGCTTGGGCCCGAAGCCCGCGATGATGCGGCCGCGGACCGGCCAGCGGAAAGTCGGCAGGTCGCCTGCGGGTTCTGCGGTCTTGACTGAATTCTGCTGGACGGGCGGCGCTGCGGCGGTGGCAAGCCGGGCGCTGTGCGGCGATTCCGCGCTCGCCAGGTCCGGCCCGGCCGCGGCGGCCACAGGGGCTTCGGCGCGCTGCTGCGCGACTGGCGCGGGCCGGGGCAGCATCCGCACGTCCGGAATGACGATGCGATCGCCGACCCTCACCATGGTATCCGGCGAAATATTGTTGGCTTTGGCGAGCACCAGCACTGGCTTGCCGTAGAGGCGCGAAATGCTGTGAAGGGTCTCGCCCGGCGCCACGACATGCACGCCGGCGGTGGGCGCGAGTGCCGTCCTTGGCGGGCCAACCGGAACGCTAGCAGGCACTATCGGCGCGGTCGAAGCGATGCGCGTCGCCGGTGGCGCGATCGCCGCGACGGAGGACCGATAGCGCGGAATCACCAGGTGCATCCCTGGTCGCACCATCGCCGGGCTGGTGATGTTGTTCGCTTCCATGACGGCGGCAACCGGGACGCCATGGCGCCGCGCGATCATTTCGAGGGTTTCGCCGGGTGCCACGGTTACCGGCGTGCCGCCTTCCCAGGTCCAGGTCGGCGGCGGCGGCGCTGGAGGCAGCGAGCCGGTAACTTCGCCGTTCGCAGCTTGATATGAGCCCATGCCGCGACCGCCGCCGGAGGTGCCGTCGCCTTTGGCAATTTGCGGCATCGGCCGGCTCTCCACGTGGCCCGCGGGAGCAGTCTTCGGAATTGAACCGGTGACTTCGCCACGGTTCGAACTATCCGAGCCAAAAACATCCGAGAAACGGCCAGAGTCACTGCTGCAGCTCGCAGCGCCAAATCCGATTAATGAAATGGCAACCACTTGCGGCCAAATGGCCGAACGACGCGATACGCACATGGTTACTCACTCGCCCGCAACAACAGTGCAAGTGACTAAACTACGTTGCGGTAAACAGCCCTTTAAGTGTCGGCACGAGTTTTCAAATTCTTGAGCTTGTGACAAAACGGCTACAATTCGCGCGCCTGGCCGGGCAACAGCGGTACAAACCGCACTGCGATCAGGTCTTCACGAGCGAGGTCGCCGTTTTCCGTCTTCGACAGTTTGACGATGTATTGCGGACCGTGACGCGGACCGAGCGGAAGGACCATCTTGCCTGTATCCCCAAGCTGGGTGCGAAGTGCATCGGGGACGTCTTCGGCCGCGGCTGTAACAATGATACGGTCGAACGGCGCGAGTTCCGGCGCGCCGGCAAAACCGTCGCCCAATCGAACGATGACATTGGAATAGCGAGCGTCTCCAGGCGGACGCGTGCCAGATCTGCCAGCGTCCGGTAGCGCTCGATGCTCACGACTTCACGCGCGATCCGCGAGAGTATCGCCGCCTGGTAGCCCGAACCGGTACCGATTTCGAGGACGCGGTGTTGCGGTCCGACTTCGAGCTGTTCGGTCATATACGCGACGACGTAGGGCTGGCTGATGGTCTGTCCGCAGGCGATCGGCAGCGCGTGGTCGGCGTAGGCGCTGTCGATATGCTGCGGCTCGACGAAGTGCTCGCGCGGCACCTCGTCCATGGCGCGGAGCACCGCCTGGTCGCTGATGCCGCGCCGACGCAGCGCGAGCTGGAATTCCATCCGTTCGATGTCGGCTGCAGGGACCGCGGCCACAGTGACCTCGCCTTATGACCATGCTATCGCTTTCTACCACTATGCTGTTATCCCCAGTACTGGTTCCGCAGCGGCAGCGGCGACGGAGGCCTGACCGGAGTCTGGGTCTCTGCGAGTGCAGAAACTCGCCCCGGTATGGAACCAAGTGGGACATTCGGCGTTTTAGCGTGCGCATGGGGATACGCCCAAATCGGTCGGCAGGCCGGACACTTAAATCGGCCCGGCAAAGCACGGAAGTTTGCTCGGATAATCGGCGCAACACGGGGACAGAATGAATTCTCAAGCCAAGGCTGTCACGGGCAGGCGCGTCCTCGTGGTCGAGGACGAAATGATGATCCGCATGCTGCTTGACGGCATGCTGACCGATCTTGGCCACACAGTCGCGGCCGAAGCGGGGAGGATCGATGAGGCGTTGGCCCTGGCCCGGCAGGCCGAGTTCGACGTTGCCATTCTCGACGTCAATCTGAACGGCCAGCCGATTACGCCGGTGGTCGAAGTCCTGGTCCGGCGCGGATTGCCGTTCATCTTCGCCACCGGCTACGGCCAACGGGCGTGCCGGATACCTATCGCAACAATGTGACGCTGCAGAAGCCGTTCCAGATCGAAATGCTGGCGCAGGCACTCGAAGCCGTGACGCCGAAGGTCGCCAGCTAGTCGAACAGCTTGGCGAACCGGGTCACGGTGGGCTCGTCGGTCATGTCGAGCTTGAGCGGCGTGACCGCAATGCGGCGCTCATCCAGCGCTGCGAGGTCGGTGCCGTTCGCCGCCTTGGCGAAGCCTTGGCGCACATAGGCGATCCAATAATACGGATTGCCGCGTCCGTCCTGCCGCTTGTCGATATGCAGACGCTCCTGGCGCCGGCGGCCCTGGCTGGTGACTGTCACGCCCTTGACCTCGCCGGGCGCACAGTCCGGGAAATTGACGTTGATCAGCACATCGCTCGGCATGCCTTCGGCAAGGACGCGGCGGATGATGTCAGGCGCGAATTGGAGTGCTGTCTCCCAGTGCGGAGGCTGGCCGCTCCGCGACAGGTAGGCTTGCGACAGCGCGACCGAGGGAATGCCGAGGATCGCCCCCTCCATGGCGCCGGCGATGGTGCCCGAATAGATCACATCCTCGCCGGCATTACGGCCGCGATTGACGCCGGAGAGCACCAGATCGGGTGCCCTGCCGTTGAGCACGTGCCGTGCGCCCATGATGATGCAATCGGTCGGCGTGCCGCGGACGGCGAAGCGGCGCTCGGCTATCTCACGCAACCGCAGCGGGTCGTTGAGCGACAGCGAATGGGCGACGCCAGACTGGTCGTATTCCGGCGCGATCACCCAAACGTCGTCCGACAGCTCGCGCGCGATCTTCTCGCACACCTCCAGCCCTTCGGCGTGAATGCCGTCGTCGTTGGTCACCAAGATGCGCATGGCGCTCATTGTTTTTCGATCTTTTTGGCGCCGCCCATATAGTCCTGCAGCACGTCCGGCACCGCAATCGAGCCATCGGCCTGCTGATACGTTTCCATCACCGCGATGAGCGCGCGGCCGACCGCGACACCGGAGCCGTTGAGCGTGTGCACGTGGCGGACGTTGCGGCCCTCCTTGGTGCGATATCGCGCGTTCATCCGCCGAGCCTGGAATTCGCCGCACACCGAGCAAGAGGAAATCTCGCGATACAAATCCTGCCCCGGCAGCCACACTTCGATGTCGTAGGTCTTCTGCGAGGCAAAGCCCATGTCTCCCGTACACAGCGTCACGACACGATAAGCGAGGCCAAGCCGCCGCAATACTTCCTCGGCGCATGACAGCATGCGCTCATGCTCATCCTTCGACTGTTCAGGTGTGGTGATCGAAACGAGCTCGACCTTGGTGAACTGATGTTGCCGGATCATGCCGCGCGTATCTTTGCCGGCTGCGCCTGCTTCAGCACGGAAGCACGGCGTGCATGCGGTCAGCCGCATCGGCAGTTGACCTTCATCAACGATGGATTCGCGCACGAGATTGGTCAGTGGCACTTCGGCGGTGGGGATGAGCCAATAGTCTTCTTTGAGCGGCGCGCGCTCGAGAGTGCGATTGACGAGCGCTTCGAACTCGATTTCTCCACGCTTAAACTGTTCCTGATCGGCCCCCGTCGCATGTTTGAGTGCATCATGCAGTAATTCGGCGCGGGAGATGGTGCGCGTTGCGAAGAATTGGTCGTCCACAAATTTCGGCAATTGCGCTGTGCCGAACATCACCTCGTCGCGCACCAAAAGCGGCGGAGCGACTTCGGTGTAGCCGTGCTCGGTCGTATGGAGATCAAGCATGAATTGCCCGAGCGCACGCTCAAGACGCGCGAGACCGTTTTTCAGCACCACAAAGCGTGCGCCGGAGAGTTTCGCTGCGGCTTCGAAATCCATTTGACCGAGCGCTTCGCCGAGATCGAAATGCTGCCTGGGCGTGAAAACGTGGTGCGGCCGCTTCGCCGAAGCGGTGATGCTCGATATTGTCGTTCGCGTCCTTGCCGTCGGGCACATCGTCGAGCGGCAGGTTCGGCACCTGCGCCAATGCGCCCTCGAGCTCCTTGGAAGCCGCCTTCTCCTGTGTCTCCATCGCCGGAATGGACTTCTTTCAGCGCGGCGACCTCGATCAGCAGTCCCTTGGCCGTTTCCTCGTCCTTATTCTTCCTCGCTGCACCGATTTCCTTCGACGCCGCGTTGCGGCGGGCCTGTGCGGCCTCGACCGTCTGGATCGCGGCGCGGCGTTTCTCATCAAGCTCGATCAGCCGCTTCGCTTGCGGCTCCAACCCGCGTCGCGCCAGCGCGCGGTCGAATGCATCGGGATTGTCGCGAATGGAGCGGATGTCGTGCATTGGGGAAAGCTCAATGAATCGGGAAGACGTTATAGCATCCCACGCGCGCCATGCGCTGGCTTGACCCGCGCATCCACGCCGCCGCACCACTGCATGGATTGCCGGACCAAGTCTCGCAAAGACGACGGGAAATATCTCACTCCGCAGGCTTTGCCTGGGCCGCGGCAGCAGCCGCGGCGCGTTCCGCCGCAAGGCGCCGCTCCACCATCCGCACCGACCAAACCGAGCCCTCGTAGAGCGCAACCAGCGGTACCGCAAGAGACATCTGGCTGAGTACGTCGGGCGGGGTGAGCACCGCCGCGATGACGAAGGCGACGACGATGAAATACCGCCGCTTCGCTTTGAGCTGGGCCGAGGTGATGATGCCGACGCGGCCGAGCAGCGTCAGGATCACCGGCAGCTGAAAGGCGATGCCGAAAGCGAATATCAGCTTCATCATCAGCGACAGGTAGTCCTCGACCTTCGGCAGCAGCTCGATCGTCGCCTGTCCCGGGCCGCCCATTTGCTGCATGCCGAGCGAAAAGCGCGCCAGCATCGGCCAGAGCACCGCATAGACGACCAGCGAACCCAGCACAAAGAAGACCGGGGTGGCGATGAGATAGGGCAGGAACGCCTGCTTCTCGTTGCGATAAAGGCCCGGAGCGACGAACATATAAATCTGCGTCGCAACCACCGGGAACGAGATGAAGGCGGCGCCGAACATGGCGATCTTGAGCTGAACGATGAAATATTCAAGGAGCCCGGTATAGACGAATTTCGAGTTCTGCGCCGGCAACCCAGATATAGGGCCAGGTCAGGACATTGAAGATTTGCTTGGCGAAGAAGAAGCAGCAGATCAGCGCGACGGCAAAGGCGGCGACCGCCTTGATGAGCCGCGCGCGCAGCTCGATCAGGTGCTCCATCAAGGGCGCCTTGGTGGCTTCGATCTCCTTCTCTTCGTCCTCGCGGCTCATCCCGTGCGCTCGGTACTCTGCGGCTGGGCGGCGGCGGGCTCGGCGGATTCCGGCGTGACCGACGCCGAGGCAGCGCCGACGACTTCCTGGTCGCGCACGACTGCACCGGCGTCCGGGAGTGGAATTTCATTTGCGGGGTGCGGCGCCGGTTCAGGCAGCGCGGCCGCGGCAAGGGTCTCCGCGGACACCGCCGGTTCGGCTTGTCGGCTCGGAACTTCTGCGGCGTTTGGGTCGTGCTTCAGCGAAGTTTCCAAATCCTTGCCCATGGCGTTGACGTCGTCGCGAACACCTTTGAGCGGATCGAAGTGCTTGAAGTCTTGCGCTATGTCGTCGACCTGCTTCTTGAGGTCGGCCATTTCGGCCTCGCGCATCGCTTCCTGGAACTGGTTCTGGAAGTCGGCGGCCATGCTGCGCACTTTGCGCGTGTACTGGCCAAGCGTGCGCAGCACGCCGGGCAATTCCTTCGGCCCGATCACGATCAGCGCCACGACGCCGACGAGCAGGAACTCGGTCCAACTGATGTCGAACATGGGAACTCCCCGGCCGTCGTCAGCCACTGCGGTAGCCGGCCGCGCTGGCCCGGCAGACTGTCTCGATCGGCCGCAGGAGCGGTCAGGACAGTGAGCGCTCGACCTTGTCTCGGTCGGCGCGGCGCTGAGTGTCGGCCGCGGTTTGATTGTCGATGCTCCTGATCGGCGCATCGGCCTTCGCGGCCGCGGCGGTGTCGTCGTCGGCCATGCCCTTCTTGAAGGCTTTGATGCCCTTGGCGACATCGCCCATCATGTCCGAGATCTTGCCGCGCCCGCCGAAGACGAGAAGCACGACGGCGCCCACGATCAACCAATGCCAGATGCTCAAAGAACCCATGAAATCCTCCGTCCGCCAAAGCGCTTACGGTACTGCTCGCGCCGGCGGCAGGTTGCCGGTTTTAGCCAGAAACTAGGCGTCGGGGGCGGCAAAAACAAGCGTGGCGGGTATGCCGCTAAGCCGCAGGGCAATTATGACGCCGAATTCGCTCGGGACAACGTTGTTCCGCAGGCGACACGAATTTCACAGTTGAAACGTCGCGTCTTGATGGCCCGTTATTCCTCCGTGCGTTCGGCAGGCGGAGCGAGACCCAGGTCGAGATCGCCCGGTTCGAGCGGATCCTCGTCCTCCCGCAGCGCCGGATCGTCGGACGGAACCGGCACGCAGAAGCCGGCGGGCAGTGACTTATCGATCAAGTCCGGCGCCCTTGAGCTCGTCGAGGCCGGGCAGGTCGGTGAGCGCCTCCAGCCCGAAATGCGACAGGAATGATTCGCTGGTGCCATAGGTCACCGGCCGCCCAGGCGCCTTGCGCCGGCCGCGCAGTCGGATCCAGCCCGTCTCGAGCAGCACGTCAAGCGTGCCTTTCGACGTGGTGACGCCGCGGATTTCCTCGATCTCGGCCCGCGTCACCGGTTGGTGGTAGGCAACGATGGCGAGCGTTTCGATCGCGGCGCGAGACAGCTTTCTCGTCACCACCGATTCCTGCGTCAGCAGCCAAGCTAGATCGCTCGCTGTCCGCAGCGTCCATTTACCGCCGACCCGAACAACATTGACGCCGCGCGGTGCATATTCCTGCTGCAATTGCGTCAGGAGCGCGTGGACGTCGATCCCGGCCGGCAACCTTTTCGCCAGCATCTTCTCGTCAAGCGGTTCCTCGGCGGCGAACAGCAACGCTTCGAGGATGCGCAATTCCTCGGCGCGCGCCTCCGGCGCCATTTCGTTGACGATCACCCGCATCTCCGCGACGTTCGACATCAATCCGGCCTCCCTCTTACCCATTGCCCGAGTTCGCCGACATGCCGCTTTCGCTCGCGCCCTGGCGCATGACGCACGTAAAGCGGCGCAAAGGCCGCATGCTGGTTGACCTCCAGCCGGCCTTCGCGCACCAGTTCAAGCGCCGCCGCAAAGCTCGAAGCGAGCACCGTCGCGCGCAGCGAGGGCTCGACGAGATATTCGGCGAGGTATTGGTCGAGCGGGACTCCAGTCCATCGACCGGCCGATCAGCCGCTCAAGCGCCTCGCGAGCCTCGGCCAGCGACCACACCGTACGCTTGGGCATGCGCACGAAGGCCCTTGCCTGGGTCTGCCGCCGCGCCGCATAGGCCGATAGCAAATCGTACAGCGTCGCCGACCATTCCGGCCGCTTGATTTCGGCGATCGGTTCCGGCTGGCCGCGCTGGAAAACGTCGCGGCCAAGCTGCGGACGATTAAGCAATTGCTCGGCGACCTGACGGATCGCTTCGAGCCGGCGTAAGCGCTGCGCCAGCGCGTTCGCCATGTCCTCGGCGCTCAGGCCGTCGGGCGCATGCTGCTCGGGCAGCAGCAGCCGCGACTTGAGGTAGGCGAGCCATGCCGCCATCACCAGGTAGTCGGCGGCCAGTTCCAGGCGCAGCTTGCGCGCGGCTTCGATGAAGGTGAGGTACTGGTCGGCAAGCGCCAGGATCGAAATCTTGGCAAGGTCGACTTTCTGCTGGCGCGCAAGCGTGAGCAGGAGGTCGAGCGGACCCTCAAAGCCCTCGACGTCCACCATGAGCGCGGGCTCGTCGCTAGCCCGCTCCGGCAGTTCGGTTTCGAACGACAAATCTTCGGTGTTCATGCGCATCCCCGCGTCGGCTGCCAACGCCTCAGCCATCAGGCTTGCGAATTCGGCGCGCGCCTCAGCGGAGTCGATCGGCAGCGGGGGCCGTTTCGTCGCCAAGGCCGCCGCCGCCCGCCGCGCGGCCTCCCCGGCGAGGAGCGGGCGCTTCCGCCGCAACCGCGCGCATTTCCGACATATCGCCGTTGCAGTGGAGCACCACGTCGCAACCGGCCGCGAGCGCCGCTCGGGTGCGCTCGCCGAGCGATCCCGACAAGGCGCCCATGGAGATATCGTCGCTCATCAAGAGGCCCTTGAAGCCGATCGAATCACGAATCACGTCGCGCACTATAGTCACCGAAGTGGTGGCCGGCGCGACCGGGTCGATGGCGCTAAACACAACATGGGCGGTCATGGCCATCGGCAGCCCGGCAAGCGGACGAAAGGCGGCAAAATCGGTGGCTTCGAGCGTCGCCCGGTCGGCGGTGACCACAGGCAGCGCCTGATGGCTGTCGGCAGTGGCACGGCCGTGGCCGGGGATGTGCTTGAGGACGGGCAGAACGCCCCCCTCGCCCAACCCTTGCGCGATCGCCGCGGCGATGGCTGCGACCTTGTCGGGACGTGTGCCATAGGCACGGTCGCCGACCACCGGATCGGCGCCGGATACCGGTACGTCCGCGATCGGCAGGCAATCGACGTCGATGCCGAGGGCCGCAAGGTCGGCCGCGATCAGCCGCGCACCGAGCCGCGCCGCCGCAGTTCCCCTTTCGCGATCCCGATCATAGAGCGCCCCATAGGCTGCGCCGGGCGGATAACTCGGCCAATGCGGCGGCCCCAGCCGCTGCACACGGCCGCCTTCCTGGTCGATCAAGACCGGCGCATCGCGGCCGACGGCGGAACGGAAATCTGCGATCAGCCGGCGTAACAGGTCGGCACCCGCGACATTCCGCTTAAAGACGATGAGACCCCAAGGCTGCGCTTCACTGAGGAACCGGCGTTCCTCGTCCGCGAGTGCAGGTCCGGCAACGCCAGTAATGAACGCGCGCATGTCGGCCGCTTAGCCTGCACGCCGCGCGAGGGTCAAGCGTCCTGTGCCGCTAGTTCCTCTGGACAATGCAAGTGCCGCCGGCCGCCTTCAGGCTGCTGCACGTTTCGGCCGCCTGTTCCGCCGAAGCAAAGGGCCCGACGAGAGCGCGGTAGTAAACGCCCTTGGCGCCGAGGTCGGCGCGGCGAACGATCGGCCGATGACCGCCCAATTGACCGGGATATTTGGCCTGCAAGGCCCGAAATGCGCTCTGCGCCTCGGCTTCGCTGCGCTGCGACGTGACCTGGACCGCATAGCCGCCGCCCGCAGGCGACACTGACGCTGCCGCTGGCTCGCTTCCGGCCGCCGGGCCTGCTGTCGGCGGCGCCAGCGCCATGCGCGTACGGGCCGCCGACGGCGACGCTGGCGGCGCATCGCCCTGAGCCGGGACGAGAGCGAGCGGCGCGTTCGGCCCGGACGGCGGTGGCGCCGCCGGCGCCGGCCTCGGAGCCGCCACAGCGCGCGGCGCAGTGCTTCGTCCAGGCGGTGACGTAGGAACGGCCGCCGAGTCGCTGCCGCCGGACTGATCGGGCCTGATCGTTACGGTGTGAATTTTCTTCGGCGGCGGCGCGGCCACCCCTGGCGTTGAGCCGGGCGGCGGCGGAAATGGCGAGCCGTTCTGGACCTGGGCTGGAGCGGTGGACGGAGGTGCGCCAAGCGGCCCGGGACCCGGCGCGGCAGCGCCTTGGCCGGACGCAATAGGTATCGTCGAGATCACCCGCGGGTTTTGCGCCTTGCCGGGATCCTGGATGTCGACCGGTTGCTCCTCTCGCGTCACCAGCTTTTCAGTTGAGCCAGCGCCCGCCGCACCGGCCTGGCTCGCGCTGCTCGATCGGGAATTGCCGCTGGGGGGGGTAATCTTGATCGGGCCATCGCTTGCTTTGATGATCGGCGGCAGCGTCGGCAGCACCGAACCGCCAAACATCGACCTGTAGGCGAACGCGCCCGCGGTCCCGAGCACGGCCAATCCCAGCACGGCAATAACAACGACGGAACCGCTGCGCCGGCGGCGATCTGGGGTGACCTCGTAATCCTCGTCCGAACTCGTAAGGTTGATCGTCAGGCTGGTCGCGCTGCTCGCCGGCCTCGTAGCGGGTGTCCGGCGATTGAGCCGCGAAGGCCGGCGTCTGGCGGCTGCGCGACATCGAAGGCGGCGCGTCGTCCGGGAACCGCACATCCTGCGCCGCCGCGGCGTCCCGAGCCTCCCCCCGCGGCCCCCCGAATGACGCTAGCGGAGGAGAATATTGATCGGCCGGCTGCGGCTCGTCAGCATCGCCGGTCTCGGGCCGCGACTGCACCGAATTGGACGAATACGACGGATAGGAAGCCGCGAGCGGCGGGGGGACGAAACGGTCGTCAGCGCGGTCGGGTTCGGCAAAGCCGTCATTCTGCGCGGCGTAGCCGTGATTTTGTTCGGCATAGCCGTCGTCGGCCGCCCAATCCAGGCCACCCCCCGATCCGTTGTTATCGAAGGGCTCCGGCGCATTGCGTCCGGCGTTGCGGCCAAATTCGTCATTGGGGTCGCCTTGACCGATCAGGCGCGCAAGCTCCGCAAGCGGATCGCCCGCAGGGTTGCGCGCGGTCGGATCCACGTCAGCGCGCGCGATTGGCTCGCGGCTGCGGAAAGAGCGGAAGGTGTTTTCGGCCATAAAATTCGCCTCGATTCAGGCGTCAACGCCTTATCTGCTAAGCTTTTCCCCTTGACCGCAGACGCCGCTGGCATGGCGCAGGGAAATCACCGCATCTCGTTTGGCGCCTCGACCCCGAGCAATGCTAGGCCCGAGGCGAGCACAGTGACAACGCCGTAGACAAGCATAAGCCGCGCCCCAGTTACTTCTCGATCATTCTGGATAATGAAGCGTAAATGTGGCGCGCTGTTGCCCAGCGTCCAAAGAGCATGAAATTCGCTGGCTAAATCATACAAATAAAAGGCAATTCGGTGCGGCTCGTGGGCCATCGAGGCGGCTTCGACGACGCGCGGGTAAAGCGCAATTTGCCGCATCAACGAGAGTTCTGCCGGGGCCGAGAGCCGCGCCAGCCCCTCGCCTGCATGTTGATCCAAACCTGCAAAGTCCGCGGCGAGATCGGGAAAAGCGGCTCGCGCCTTGCGAAACACCGACATGGCGCGGGCGTGTCCATACTGGACGTAGAAGACCGGGTTATCGCGCGACTGCTCGATCACCTTGGCGAGGTCGAAATCCAGCACGGCGTCGTTCTTGCGGAACAGCATCATGAAGCGGACGGCGTCCCGCCCGACCTCATCCACGACCTCACGAAGCGTCACGAACTCCCCCGCCCGCTTCGACATTTTGACCGGCTGACCGGCCCGCAACAATTTCACGAGCTGCACAACTTTCACGTCGAGTTCGGCGCCGTCGTCGCTGAGCGCCGCCACCGCCGCCCGCATGCGCTTGATGTAGCCGGCGTGGTCGGCGCCCCACACATCGATCAAGGCGCGAAAGCCGCGGTCGAGCTTGGTGCGGTGATAGGCAATATCAGAAGCGAAATAGGTGTAAGTGCCGTCCGACTTCTTCAGCGGGCGGTCGACGTCGTCGCCGAATGCGGTCGAGCGGAACAAAGTCTGCTCACGATCCTCCCAATCCTCGACTGGCGCGCCCTTCGGCGGCGGCAACCGGCCGTCGTAGACATAGCCGCGCTGGCGTAACCAATCGACCGTCTCGGCGACGCGATCCACGGCGCCTTCGACAAGCGATCGCTCGGAATAGAATACGTCCTGACGCACGTTGAGCGCGTCGAGATCGTCGCGGATCGACGCCATCATCATTTTGATCGCGGTCGCGCGCACGATCGGCAGCCATTCCGCCTCGGACGTAAGTTTCAACGCGTCCGCATATTTCGCGGCAAGCGCTGCGCCGACCGGCTTGAGATAGTCGCCCGGATAAAGCCCATCGGGAATGGCGCCAATATCTTCGCCCAAGGCTTCGCGGTAGCGCAGATAGGCGGAACGGGCGAGTACATCGACCTGGGCGCCGGCATCGTTGACGTAGTATTCGCGCGTAACCCTGAAACCTGTGAAGGCGAGCAGATTGGCCAAGGCATCGCCGAACACCGCACCGCGGCAATGCCCGACATGCATCGGACCGGTTGGATTGGCCGAGACATATTCGACGTTGACCGGCAGACCGCGCCCGATATCGCTGGCGCCATATTGCGAACCGAGGCGCACCGCGTTGCGCAGCGCGCCGATCCAAGCCGCCGGCTCGAGCGTCAGGTTGATGAAGCCGGGCCCGGCCACGTCGGCCTTTTCGACCAAATCGTCGGCGCGAAGTTTTTCGGCGATCGCTTCCGCGAGCTCACGTGGTTTGCGGCCGGCATCCTTGGCGAGCACCATGGCGGCGTTGGTCGCGATGTCGCCGTGCGCCGGATCGCGCGGCGGTTCGACCGTGACACGCGATTGATCGATGCCGGGCGGCAAGACGCCGGCCGCGATCAGTTCGTTGGTCGCGCGGCGAACACGATCGAGAAGCTCGGAAAAAATATTGTTTGTGGTCATGGTTTGTGGTCATGGGCACGCCGCGCGCCTAACGCAATTCCGGGGTCGAGTCAAAGAGCCGCGCATGCTCGGCGAGCGCGTAGCGGTCGGTCATGCCGGCGATGAAATCGGCGATCCGGCGGGCGCGCGTCGCAGCGTCAACGCCGGTCAAGCCCTCGCTCCATTCCGCGGGCAGGTCATCGGCACGCGCGCTATAGCGCGCAAACAAGTCGCGGACCACGCCGGCCGCCGCATCCATGACGGGCGTGACCCGCGGGTGGCGATACATCCGCCCGGTGAGAAAATCCTTGATGGCGCGGTCCGCCTCTCCCATCGCCGCGGAGAAGCCAGCGACCGGCGAGAGTGCACGGCGCACCTCATCGGCCGATTGGGGTGCAAGTGCGGCGAGACGGCGCCTCGTCTCGGCGACGACGTCTTCGATAAGGAGACCGATCAGCCGGCGGACCAATTCGTGCCCAAGACGGCCGGCATCGAGGGCCGGATAGGCCGCTCGGACGTCGCCGATGATCCGGCCCGGCAGCGCGACGGTCGCGAGGTCATCGAGGTGGAAAAGCTCCGCACGAAGCCCGTCGTCGACGTCGTGCGCGTCGTAGGCGATGTCGTCGGCAAAGGCGGCAATTTGTGCCTCAACGCCCGGGAAGCTCCACAACTGCAGGTCCTGTAATTGCGTGTAGCGCGCAATGGTCGCCGGGACCCCGTGTGCGCGATAGCGGCCGAGCGGTGCTCCGGCCCGGTCCGTCAGAGGTCCATTGTGCTTGACCAGTCCTTCGAGCGTCTCCCAGGTCAGATTGAGGCCGTCGAAGGTTGGGTACCGGCGCTCCAGCGCGGTCACGACGCGCAAGGTCTGCGCGTTGTGATCGAACCCGCCGAATGCCGACAGGCATTCGTCGAGCGCGCGTTCGCCGGCATGGCCGAACGGCGGATGGCCGAGATCATGGGCGAGCGCCAGCGCCTCGGCGAGGTCCTCGTCCAATCGAAGCGCACGGGCGAGTGCGCGCGCCACCTGCGCCACTTCAAGCGTGTGAGTGAGCCGTGTGCGGTAGTGGTCGCCTTCGTCGAATACGAACACCTGGGTTTTGTGCTTGAGGCGGCGGAAGGCAGTCGAATGGATGATGCGATCGCAGTCGCGGCGGAAGGCGCTACGGCTTTTGCTGGCGGGCTCAGCATGGAGCCGGCCGCGGCTCTGTCTCGGGTCGCACGCAAAACGCGCGCGGGATGCTGCGCCATCCATCGCCATCGGTCCGCCCGGCCGGTTGCAATTGACCCCGGCCAATTGACCTCGACCCTGGGCGCACTTAACTATCGCCCAGGTGCTGTGGCAATCGGCGCAATTCCACGGCGGAGATGAGAATGGCTGAAATTGCGGCTGATATCACCGTAACCGAGCGTGCGGCGCAGAAAATCGGCGAAATCCTCGGCCGCGAGGCCGCCGGCACCATGCTGCGGGTGAGCGTCGAGGGCGGCGGCTGCTCCGGCTTCCAATACAAATTCGACACCGAGCACAGCAAAGCCGACGACGATCTCGTGATTGAAAAGAGCGGTGCCACGGTGCTGATCGATCCGGTTTCGCGCGATTATATGGCCGGCGCCGAGATCGACTTCGTCGACGATCTGATCGGATCGGCGTTCAAGATCAACAATCCGAAGGCCACCGCTTCGTGCGGCTGCGGCACCAGCTTCGCGCTCTAGCCTGTGCGCATTGCCACCTGGAACGTCAATTCGATCAAACAGCGCATCGACTCCGCGTTGACGTGGCTTGCCGAACGCAAGCCGGATATCGTCTGCCTTCAGGAGACAAAAACTGTTGACGACGCTTTTCCGCGCGAGCCGTTCGAGGCCGCCGGCTACAACCTCGCCGTCCACGGGCAAAAAACTTTCAACGGCGTGGCGCTGCTGTCGCGATTTCCGTTCGACGAGGTGCGCAATGGCCTACCTGGTGATGACGGTGACGATCACGCCCGCTTCATCGAAGGGGTGGTGTCGACGGCGCAAGGCGCGCTGCGGATCGCCAGCCTCTACCTGCCCAACGGCAACCCGCCGCAGACGGAAAAATACACCTATAAGATCGGTTGGATGAAACGGCTGTCCGCTTACGCGCGGGAACGGCTCGCTTTGGAGGAGCCGCTTGTTCTCGCCGGCGATTACAACGTCATTCCGACGACCGCCGACGCGCGCAATCCGCAAGCCTGGATCGGCGACGCTTTATTTCTGCCGAAGACGCGCGACGCGTTCCGCACCCTGGTCAACCTCGGCCTCACCGATGCCATCCGCGCGGCCAGCGACGACCCCGGCCTCTATACCTTCTGGGACTACCAAGCCGGCGCCTGGCAGAAGAACAACGGCATCCGCATCGATCACGTCTTGCTGTCGCCTGCGGCCGCCGACCGGCTCACCAATGTCGGCATCGATCGCCACGTCCGAACCTGGGAAAAGCCGTCCGACCACGTGCCGGTGTGGATCGATCTGGCGATCGAGGCGAAGAAGCAGCCCTAGTCAAAGTCGCACTCCTCATGTCCGTCCCATCAGGCACGTCGCATATGACAGAATCGCGCGAAAATGCGGCCAGCGCGAAAGACTTGACGGCGTAAGGGATTTTCCTTACATTGGTGATCCTCTCTAAATTCGAAGAGGATCGGATCGACATGCCCACGATCATCGAAGAGACCTGCACGATCACAACGAAGGGACAGACGACGGTGCCCAAAGCGGTGCGCCAAGCGCTTGGCGTCGATTACGGCGGCAAGATTGCCTACCGCATTATGGGCGAACACGTGACGGTCCATAATCCCGACGCCGAGCATCACGACCCCGCGCTCGCGGCGTTTCTCGGCCTGATCGAGAAGGACATCGCGGCAGGACGCAACCTGCGCGATTTGCCGATCAGAGTTGCGGCCGTCATGCGACGAGTTATGAAAGAGATTGAAGTCGATCTCGATGAGAATTTGGAGGGTGACGTCGCCCTCTAGCTCTTATTTTATTGACTTTTTATCTTCCTTCCCAAACTCGAGGCTCCGGCATGATCGTCAACGGCTGGACGCTTCTATTTCACGAAACAATGGTCGGTCAGGTGAAAAATCTGATCGATGCCTATGAGCGAGCGCGCAAGACTCATCCGAAGACTTATCGATCCAATGCCAACGTTAAACTGTTCGTGGCCGTGGCAAAGCTTCTGCTGGACGTTATTCCGGCCGATCCAAGCCGAACGGAGTATCGGCAGGGCAATACGCTCGGACCGGAGAACCGCCATTGGCTGAGGGCAAAATTCTTCAATCGTTTCCGCCTTTTCTTTCGTTACGACAGCCGCGCGCGCATTATCGTGTACGCCTGGATCAACGACGAGCGAACGCTACGCCAGCACGGCGTCAGGAGCGATCCTTACGAAATTTTCCGGCAAATGCTTGCGTCCGGTCATCCGCCAAGCGATTGGACGGCGCTCGTGAGAAGCTCGGTAAAATTGTCCGCTGAAATTCTGTCGACAGCGAAAGACGCCGGATCCGCACAACGCGAAAAGTGAAGGGTCCCGCGATCTAATCCCCGCGCCGGCCCTTCAACCAGTCCTCGAGATAGACCAGCGCCATGGCGCGCTCGTCGTCATTGGCGCGGTGGAAGGCGTTGTCGTAGAGCGGCTTGACCCAGCCTTCTTCAGAGCCGGCGCAGTCCTTGCCGAGCGTGAGCCACATCAGGCCCCGCGCGGCCTGCCGCGGCACGGCTTGGCCGCGAAACAACATGTCGCCCAGCACGGCTTCGGCGCGGCAATGACCTTTTGTCGCGGCGAGTTGGAACCAGCGCGCCGCCTGGTGCGGATCGCTCGGCAAACCGTCAAGATAGAGCCGGCCGAGCTGATATTGCGCATCGGCATCGCCGAAATAGGTCGCCGCATAGGCGAACATTTCGTGGGCGCGGACCGCATCCGGCTTGATCTTCGAATTGGGAATGCCGGTGAGGTAATAGTGGCCCAATGACACGAAGGCATTGGCGACGAAGCGAGCCTGCGGCGTGCCCGGACTTTCATCCGGATGGGTATTGGCGATCTGGCTGAAGTAGTTGAACGCGCGCAGGTTGTCTTGCGGCACGCCGTCGCCGTCGGCGTACATGCGGCCGAGCTTCCATTGCGCCGCGGGATGGCCCTGATCGGCGGCATATTCGAGCGCGTTGAGGGCTTTGGCCTTTTCTCCGATCTCCGGCCCGTGGCCGGCGCCGCGCAAGCCGTCGCTCGGCGTGAGCGAAGCGGTATTCGGGGTGGTCGTGCCGTCGAACGCCAGCGCCCGCTCGAACCCGAGGCGATGCCCGCTGCCGGGCTCGGGGCTCAATCCGAGCGCTATGCAAAGGGTGCCGACCAAGCCGATCAGCATGCCGCCGCTTGTCACACGACCTACTCCACTAGATGTCCGCATAACACGCCTTCTCGACCGCCCCACCCGGATGGGTGACGGCGCCGTCACGCGCCGATCCAACCTGTTGGGCGTACTTCCACAAATAGCCGGACGTGACCTCGTCCGGCCGCGGCTTCCAGTCTTGTGAGCGCCGATCAAGCTCGCTCTGCGTCAGGTCGACATCGAGCGTTCCCTTGTCGGCATCGAGGGTGATGATGTCGCCGTCGCGCACGAGAGCGATCGGGCCGCCAACCGCGGCCTCGGGGCCGATATGGCCGACGCAGAAGCCGCGCGTGGCGCCGGAGAAGCGGCCGTCGGTAATCAGCGCGACCTTGCCGCCCATGCCTTGCCCATAGAGCGCGGCAGTCGTCGCCAACATCTCACGCATGCCGGGACCACCCTTTGGTCCCTCGTACCGGATGACCAGCACGTCGCCTTCCCTATATTTTTTGTTCTTCACTGTGTCGAAACAGGCTTCTTCGCCGTCGAAACAGCGCGCCGGGCCGGAGAATTGCAAGCGCTCCATCCCGGCAACCTTAACGATCGCGCCTTGCGGCGCGAGATTGCCTTTGAGGCCAATGACGCCGCCGGTCGGCAGAAGTGGTTTGTCGGCCGGCCGAATGACGTCCTGATCCTCGTTCCACTTCACCGACTTGAGGTTCTCGGCAATGGTGCGGCCGGTTACCGTGATGCAGTCGCCATGGAGGAAGCCGTGGTCGAGCAGCGTCTTCATCAAAAGCGGAACGCCGCCAGCTTCAAACATATCTTTGGCGACATAACGGCCAGACGGCTTCAAATCTGCGATGTACGGTGTTTTTTTGAAGATTTCGGCGACATCGAACAGATCAAATTTCACACCGCATTCGTGGGCGATGGCCGGCAGGTGCAGCGCAGCATTAGTCGAGCCGCCGGTCGCCGATACCACGGCCGCTGCGTTCTCCAGCGCCTTGCGGGTGACGATATCGCGCGGGCGCAGGTTCTTGGCGATCAAATCCATGATCATCTCGCCAGCCAGCATGCAGAATTTGTCGCGGATCTCGTATGGCGCCGGCGCTCCAGCCGAATAGGGCAGCGCGAGGCCGATCGCCTCCGATACCGTCGCCATGGTGTTGGCGGTGAACTGTGCGCCGCAAGCTCCGGCAGACGGGCAGGCGTTCTGCTCCAGCGTCTCGAGGTCGTCATCGGACATCGCGCCGATCGAGTGTTTGCCGACCGCCTCGTAGACGTCTTGAATGGTGACCGGCTTGCCTTTGAAGGTGCCGGGCAGAATGGAGCCGCCGTAGATGTAGATCGATGGCACATTGAGCCGGCACATCGCCATCATCATGCCCGGCTGAGACTTGTCGCAGCCGGCGACCCCGATCAGCGCGTCGTAGGAGTGGCCGCGCACGGTTAATTCCACCGAGTCGGCAATCACTTCGCGCGACGGCAGCGAGGATTTCATCCCGGCGTGGCCCATCGCGATCCCGTCGGTCACGGTGATGGTGCAGAACTCGCGCGGGGTCGCCCCCGACCGAGGCAACCCCCATCTTGACCGCCTGGGCTTGGCGCATGAGGGCAATGTTGCACGGCGCGGCTTCGTTCCAGCAGGTCGCGACCCCGACAAAGGGCTGATGGATCTGGGCGCGCGTCAGCCCCATGGCGTAATAGAAGGCGCGGTGCGGTGCGCGTTCGGCGCCTTCAGTGGCATGCCGGCTCGGCAGTCTCGATTTCAAATCGGTCTTGGCGTCCATCGTACTCTGTGGGCCAACATGGCCCCCCTCGCCCCACCCCAACCGATTCAAAGCCAAGCACGCCCTGGAAACCGGAAGCACCGTAGCGGCTTGCGTTGCCTGCAACAGCCGCGGCCATCGATGTCAAAAAATCCTATGGCCAAAAAGCGGCGCTTGTCGCGGCGAAAGTTCGAAACGATCAAATGTTCTAGGCCTGTGGCGCTGGAGACACAGATTTAACCGCCACCGCGGCATTAGTATTAACCAGCCATTTACCACCGAGGCGCCGCCGCTGCCACAATGGGCGCATGCCGAAAAGACTATCCCGAGCCTTTTTCAGCAGAAGTGTGCATGAGGTCGCCCCTGACCTGATTGGGGCGATGCTTTTGGTCGAGGGCGTTGGCGGCCGCGTCGTCGAGGTCGAGGCCTATCACCACACCGACCCGGCCGCGCACAGCTTTCGCGGTCCTACCGACCGCAACGCGGTCATGTTCGGCCCGCCGGGGTTTTCCTATGTCTACCGCTCCTACGGCCTGCACTGGTGCCTCAATTTCGTCTGCGAGCCGAAGGGTTCGGCCAGCGCGGTGCTCATTCGTGCGCTCGAACCGACCGCCGGACTTCGCGCCATGCGCCGGCGCCGCGGCGTGGCCGACGACCGGCTGCTATGCTCGGGCCCCGGGCGGGTTTGCGCGGCGCTGGGCGTCACCCGCGCGCTTGGCGGCCGTGCCCTCGACGAGCCTCCTTTCCAGATATTTGCGCCCACAGGCGAGGCGGAGATCATCGCCGGACCGCGGATCGGCATCACCAAGGCTGCCGACAAACCGTGGCGCTATGGGCTCAAAGGGTCGCCGTTTCTCAGCAAGCCGTTCACGTCGGCCGCCACCTTGCTACATCGAGAGCCGTAACAGCTTCGGTCCGCCGGCTTGCAAGAACTCCATTTTGTAGTACATGATATGCGCTTCGAATGGGACTCGGCCAAGGCACGCGCAAACGACCGGAAGCATGCGGTGAGTTTCGAGGAAGCGGCCTCGATATTTCGCGGCTTCTGCATTGACCGCTCTGACGCGCGGCGAGACTACGGCGAGCCGCGCTTCATTGCGCTGGGAGTTGACAGTAACGGCGTCGCGCTCAACGTGGTTTACACGCGTCGTGGCGAGGCCATTCGGATCATATCAGCTTGGAAAGCATCAAGACATGAGCGTGAAGCCTACGCGAAAGCGCGCCCGGATCGTACGTTATGAGAATCTCGACGAGATTCCGGTAAAACCGCTCAATCGAAAGCTGATTGAGATGAGCGACGAGGAGGCCGAGCGCCGCGCCGCCGCCGACCCGGACGCCGGCGTGATTCCGCCCGGCTTCTGGGACAAGGCGACGGTGCGCATGCCGCAGAGCAAGCAGCAGATTACGCTGCGTCTTGATCCCGATGTCATCGGCTGGTTCAAGCGCACCGGCAAAGGCTATCAGTCGCGCATGGGCGCAGTGCTGCGCAGCTATGTGGAGGTTAAACGCAAGCGCAGCGCATAGGCAGTCTATGGCTCGCATGAGCGGGACAAAGCGTGGGAATAGATCCGGATGTGCGCGGCGCCCATTGCAACGCCGCTCGATCCGATTTCATCCAATTTCACTCCAGCCTGAACGCAGGATCGAAGCCAAGTTCATTCCGGGCCTTCTCGATCGAGACCGTGCCGTCATCGTCGGCGATATTGTAAATTCCAGTCTTGCCCCGTGTGACAGCGAGCAATGCGGCTTGGGCGGCGGCATCGACGTGAAGCGGCGGCTTGCGGCCCGGCCGCTCGGTCCAGGTGCCGGGGCCATAGAGCAAACCGTAGCGCAGAACGATGGCTTCCATGCCGGAGGCAAGCACCTGCTTTTCCATGGCCGCCGCGCCGCGGACCGTCACGAGGCGCGGGCCATCGGCAAGATTGAGCGGATCGGTCTCGGCATGAGGCTCGGGTCCGGGCGCGTAAGCGAATGCGATGCTCTGCACAATGAAACGCCGCGCTGACGCGGCCGCCGCGGCAGCGATCAGGTTGCGCGTGCCTTCGGTGCGAATGCGGGCGTTGCGCGGGTAGGATGCGGCGAGCTGCGCCTCGTCGAGCACGCGCGGCAAGTCGGTCAATTGGTGCATCACCACTTCGGGCCGCGCCTCACACACCATGCGATCGAGCGCGGCCGCGTCGAACACGTCGACGACCACGGCGTGGACGCCGGCGGCTTCCAGTTCTCGCGCGGTCTTCGCCGTGCGTGTCATGCCAATCACGTCATGTCCGGCTTCGCGCAGCAGCGGCGTCAGGCGCCGCCCGATCGCCCCGCTCGCTCCGGCTAGGAATATCCGCACGGTTGCCCCTCGACTAGACTGAAGCGTTGAGGCGCTCCAGCGCCTCGGCGATCTTGGCCTTGCGCGCCTGCGCCGCTTCGCGTTTTTCGCGTTCGCCTTCGACAACCTCTTCGGGCGCCCGCTCGAGGAAGTCGGCATTGCTGAGCTTGTGGTCGACCCGGGCGATGTCGGCATCGCACTTCGCCATTTCCTTTGCCAGCCGCGTGTGCTCGGCGGCAAGATCGATCACGCCCTTGAGCGGCAGCGCCGCCACGTCGCCACGCACCACAAGTTGCACCGCACCTTGCGGGGCTGCGTCTTCGAATGAAACGCCGGCGATGCGCGCGAGCCGCTCGATGACCTCCGACCAGTGCCGAGCCCGGAGGGCCGTTTCCGGAGACGCGCCTGCGAGCACCAGCGGCAATAGCGTCGCGGGCGGGATGTTCATCTCGCTGCGCACCGAGCGGACCGCCGTGACCAGATCGACCAGCCAGCCGATCTCGGCTTCCGCCACGGGATCGTCGAGGCCGTCGTGCAACGGCCACGCCTCGAGCGCGAGCATGTGATGGCGCTTGGCGCCCTGCTCCGCCGTGACGCGCCACAACTCTTCGGTGACAAACGGCATGAATGGATGCAGCAGCTTCAGAATTTCATCGAGCGCCCAGGCGGCAGCCGCCCGCGTCTCGCGCTTGGCGGCGCTATCAGGACCTGTGAGCACAGGCTTGATCAGTTCCAGATACCAATCGCAGAACACGTTCCAGATAAAGCGATACACGGCAGCGGCAGCGTCATTGAATTTGTAGGCTTCGAGTGCCGCCGTGACTTCCCGTTCCGTCTTCGCGGTCTCGTGCGCGATCCAGCGGTTGAGCGTCTCCTTGGCGTGATGCGGCGTGAATTCGGAATCGCGCGCGCAGCCGTTGATCTCGGCAAAGCGCGCCGCGTTCCAGAGCTTCGTCGCGAAATTGCGATAGCCTTCGACACGCTGGGCCGACAGCTTTATGTCGCGCCCCTGTGCCGCCATGGCGGCGAGCGTAAAGCGCAAGGCGTCGGCGCCGTATTCGCCGATCAGCGCCAGCGGATCGATGACGTTGCCCTTCGACTTCGACATTTTGGCGCCGCTGGCATCGCGCACCAGCGCGTGGATATAGACCGTGCCGAACGGCACCTCGCGCATGAAATGCAAACCCATCATCATCATGCGCGCGACCCAGAAGAAGATAATGTCGAAACCGGTGACGAGTACACTGGTCGGATAGAAGCGCGCGAGCTCTGGCGTCTTGTCGGGCCAGCCCAGCGTCGAGAACGGCCACAGCGCCGAAGAGAACCAGGTATCGAGCACATCTTCGTCGCGCTTGAGGTACTCGTTGGCGAAGCGCGTGCGCCGCGCCGGATTGGCGGCAATGTCGTGGCCATCCTGGACCGTGATCTCCTCGATCTCCGTATAGTGGGCGAGCGCATCGGCGACCGCATCGTCCTCGTTCTCGGCGACGAAAATCTTTCCGTCCGGCCCATACCACGCCGGAATTTGATGGCCCCACCAAATCTGCCGCGAAATGCACCACGGCTGGATGTTCTCCATCCAATTGAAGAACGTCGCTTCCCACTGCGCCGGCACGAACACGGTCTTGCCCTCGCGCACCGCCGCAATCGCCGGTTCGGCCATGGTTTTGGCGTCGACGTACCATTGATCGGTGAGAAACGGCTCGAGCACGGCGCCGGAGCGGTCGCCGTGCGGTACGACGTGCATGGTCGGCTCGATCTTGTCGATGAGGCCGGCGGCCTCCAGCCGTTCGACGATCTTCTTGCGCGCCGCTAACCGATCGAGCCCATGCAACGCCAGCGTCGCATCGAGATCGGCCGATAGCGGCACGCCGCCGAGAAATGCCGCGTTGTCCTTGAGGTCGAGCCGGCCCTCGACGTCGAATACGTTGACGAGTGGCAGATCGTGACGCCGACCGACTTCGAAATCGTTGAAGTCGTGCGCCGGGGTGATCTTCACAGCGCCGGTGCCTTTTTCCGGATCGGCATAGTCGTCGCCGACGATCGGAATGGAGCGGCCGACGAGCGGCAGCATCGCGGTCTTGCCGATCAGGTGTTTGAGGCGTTCATTGCCGGGATGCACCGCGACTGCGGTATCGCCCAGCATGGTCTCCGGCCGCGTCGTCGCCACGGTGACAAACTGATCGCCGCCCTCGACCGGGTACTTGATGTGCCAGAGATTGCCCTTGGTCTCGACCTGCTGCACTTCGAGATCGGAGATGGCGGTCTTGAGCTTGGGATCCCAATTGACGAGACGCTTGTCCTTGTAGATGAGGCCGGCGCGGTAGAGCGCCACGAACACCTTCAATACCGCGCGGGAAAGGCCCTCGTCCATCGTGAAGCGTTCGCGCGACCAATCGCAGGAGGCGCCAAGCCGCTTCAATTGGCCGGTAATGGTGCCGCCGGATTCCGCCTTCCATTCCCACACCCGCTTGATGAACGCCTCGCGGCCAAGTTCGCGGCTGCCGGGTTGCTGGCGCTCCATCAACTGGCGCTCGACCACGGCCTGCGTGGCGATGCCGGCATGGTCGGTGCCCGGTTGCCACAACACGTCCTTGCCGCGCATGCGCTCGAACCGGCAAAGGATATCCTGCAAGGTATTGTTGAGCGCGTGGCCCATATGCAGCAAGCCGGTCACATTGGGCGGCGGAATGACAATGCAGTACGGATCGGCCTTGGCGCGCTCCGGCCGGCACGCACGGAACGCGCCCGCCGCCTCCCAGGCTGCATAAATGCGGCCCTCGACTGCGCCAGGCTGATATGTCTTCTCGATCATTGTTGTTTCGCTTTTACCGCTTCGCGGGGTAGAAAGCGCGCGCTACGCATGGTGTCAACGTCGGCAGCCGTGCACCGATCCGTACCATCCTCGCCTCGGTCCGAGCGAATCCCCACGTGTCATCCTCTGCGCCGACGTCCTCACCCTTATCGCGCAAGACGCCGGTCCGCTCGATCATGCTGCTCGCGGTGGCGGGCTTTGCCAGCCAGGCCCAGGTACGGGTGACGGATTCGCTGCTGCCGCAGATTGCGTCCGACTTCCATACGACCGTAGGCGCGGCGGCCATGGTGGTCACCGCCTATGCCGTGACTCATGGCTCGATCCAGCTCGTCATCGGCCCGATCGGCGATCGGTTCGGAAAATACCGCACGGTCGCCTTGATGTGCGTTTTCGCCACCATCCTGGTGGCGATCTGCGGCACCGCCTCGTCGCTGCCGCGGCTCGCGCTGGCGCGGCTCGCGACCGGGGCGGTGGGCGGCTGGATCATTCCGATTTCGATGGCCTATGTGGGCGACGTGACGCCCAGCGAACGGCTGCAGCCGATCTTGGCCCGTTATCTCTCCGGCCAGATCATCGGCCAGCTGTTCGGTCAGGCTGCCGGCGGGGTGCTGGGCGATCTATTGGGCTGGCGCAACGTCTTCTTCGTGCTCTCCGGCATGTTCGCTTTGGCAGCGACGGGGTTGATCTTTGAACTCATCACCAATCCACTGACCCGCGCCGCGGGCCCGCAGCGGGCAACGTCCCGCAGCTTCGCCGCCGATTACGCCGCGGTGCTGTCAAATCCGTTTGCGCGGATCGTCATCACCGTGTCCTTCATCGAAGGGGCGCTGGCCTGGGGCGCCTTTGCCTATATCGGCGCCGACCTGCACCTGCGCTTTGGCATAAGTTTCACGCTGGTCGGGCTCACCGTCGCCTGTTTTGGCATCGGCGGGCTGATCTACGCCGGCATGGTAAAGCTCTTCGTGCGCCGGCTCGGTCAGATTGGCCTTGCCATCGGCGGCGGCCTTGTGCTCGCCGCCGCTTATGTCGAGCTTGCGATTTCGCCAGCGTGGTGGCTGGCGCCCGTTGCGACGACGGCGATTGGCCTCGGCTTCTACATGCTGCACAATACCTTGCAGACCAACGCCACGCAGATGACGCCGGAAGCGCGCGGCACGGCGGTCGGCATTTTCTCGTCGGCGATCTATCTCGGCCAGACCGCAGGCGTTGCTGCGGGCGCGCTCGTCATCGATCGCCTGGGCGCGGTGCCGCTATTTCTCGGCGCCGCAGTGGCACTACCGGCGCTCGCGATCTGGTTCGCGCATGAATTACGCCGGTACCAGCGAGCGAAATGAGATCAGACAAATCCGGGCTCGCCGGCCTCGGCGATTGAAAGGACGCGACATTTCGGGCAGGTCCGAAGCATCGGCACACGCTTTCCATCCCATTGTGATAAAGCTCACGTGCCTGCCCCATTAAATCTTCCTCGTTCGCACGCAAAATTTCGACCGCGCATGCTCAATCCGCTCGTCCTTTCCGTCGCATTCGCAGCATTCTTTATCGCGGGCATCGTCAAGGGTGTGATCGGACTCGGGCTGCCGACCGTCGGCATCGGGCTCCTCAGCCTTGTCATGACGCCTGCGGAGGCCGCCGTGTTGCTGGTCGTTCCCACTGTCGTAACCAACATCTGGCAACTGGCGTTCGGCCCGGGCTTGCGGCCGCTTGTGAAGCGGCTGTGGCCGTTGTTGACAGCGACCTGCGGCGTGACATTCCTGAGCGCCGGATTGTTGGTGTCCGACCCGACGGGCCGCGCCACGGCTTGGCTTGGCCTCGCGCTCATCCTCTATGCACTAGCAGGCTTGTGCGCGGTGCGCATTGTCGTGCCATCGCGGACCGAGCCGTGGCTCGGTCCGCTCGCCGGCGCGGCCTCGGGCTTCATTGCCGGCGCAACCGGCGTTTTTTCCATCCCCGGCGTGATCTATCTGAACGGTTTGGGATTGGAGAAGGACAAACTCATCCAAGCGCTGGGCCTCACCTTTACGGTCGCGATGCTTGCGCTCGCCGCCGGTCTTTGGCGCCAAGGTGCGTTTCACACCTCGATCGTCGGCGGATCGACGCTCGCGCTCGCTCCTGCACTCTTCGGCATGCTGCTTGGACAATGGATCCGTGAGCGCATCAGCGCCGCCGTATTCCGCAAATGCTTTTTTCTCGGACTGCTGGTGCTGGGCGGGCACTTGGCGCTGCGACCGCTCATCTGAGCGCATGAGGCCGCCCTTCGCGTGCCACAGCGGATCGCAGCTAACAGGCGCCGCCTCACACTTTGACGAGCGGCACCTTGGGGACCGAGCCGCTACGCGGCGGCGACCCGCTACCGCCGGGACCGCCAGACGGCTTGCGGCGCGGCGGCGACCGGCGTTTCTTGGCGCGGCGCGGCTCGGGCAACTTTTCCGGCCGCGGCGTCACCGGGCCGGCGGGATAATCGAAGCCGAGCTTGCTGTCGGCGCCTTCCTCGGTGACGACAATGACGCGCACGTGTCCGCCGGACTTGAGGCGGCCGAACAGCACGTCGTCGGCGAGCGGCTTCTTGATGTGCTCCTGGATCACCCGGGCCATCGGCCGGGCGCCCATTTGCTCATCATAGCCCCGTGCGATCAGCCATTTTGTCGCTTCGTCGGTCAGTTCGATGGTGACATCCCGATCGGCCAGTTGCGCCTCGAGCTGCAGCACGAATTTCTCGACCACCATGGCGATGATCTCGGTCGACAGATGCGCGAAGGTGATGATCGCGTCGAGCCGGTTGCGGAACTCCGGCGCGAACATCCGCGTGATCGCTTCCATGTCCTCGCCTTCGCGCTTGGTGCGCGTGAACCCGAAGGCGGAGCGCGCCATGTCGGCGGCGCCGGCATTGGTGGTCATGATCAGGATCACGTTGCGAAAGTCGACCTGCTTGCCGTTATGGTCGGTCAGCTTGCCGTGATCCATGATCTGCAAAAGTACGTTGAACAGATCGGGATGCGCCTTCTCGATTTCGTCGAGCAGCAAAACGGAATGCGGATGCTGGTCGACGCCGTCGGTCAGCAGGCCGCCTTGGTCGAAGCCGACATAGCCGGGCGGCGCGCCGATCAGCCGCGATATGGTGTGGCGCTCCATGTATTCCGACATATCGAAGCGGATCAGCTCGACGCCGAGCGTCGCCGCAAGCTGTTTTGCCACCTCGGTCTTGCCGACGCCGGTCGGGCCCGAGAACAGATAGCAGCCGATCGGCTTTTCCGGCTCGCGCAGTCCGGCGCGGGCGAGCTTGATCGACGCGCCGAGCGCCTCGATCGCCTTTTCCTGGCCGTACACGACGCGTTTGAGCGTGGCTTCCAAGTGCCGCAGCACCTCGGCATCGTCCTTCGATACCGTCTTCGGCGGGATCCGCGCCATGGTTGCGATCGTCGTTTCGATTTCCTTGATGCCGATCGTGCGCCTGCGCCGGCTCTCCGGCAACAGCATTTGCGCGGCACCCGATTCGTCGATCACGTCGATCGCCTTATCGGGCAGCTTGCGGTCATGGATGTAGCGCGACGAAAGCTCGACCGCCGCCTTGATGGCGTCGCTGGTGTATTTGAGCTTGTGATAATCCTCGAAATAGGGCTTGAGGCCTTTGAGGATTTCGATGGCGTCGGGGATCGTCGGCTCGTTGACGTCGATCTTCTGGAATCGGCGCACCAGCGCCCGATCTTTTTCGAAATACTGCCGGTATTCCTTGTATGTCGTCGAGCCGATGCAGCGCACGGTGCCGGACGCCAGCGCAGGCTTCAGCAGGTTTGACGCGTCCATGGCGCCGCCGGAAGTGGCGCCGGCGCCGATCACAGTGTGAATCTCGTCGATGAACAGGATGGCGCCCGGATAGGCTTCGAGCTCCTTGACGACCTGCTTGAGCCGTTCCTCGAAATCGCCGCGGTAGCGCGTACCGGCCAGCAGCGTCCCCATGTCGAGGGCGAACACAGTGGCGTTGCGCAGCACGTCCGGCACTTCGCCATGGACGATGCGGCGCGCCAAGCCCTCGGCGATCGCGGTCTTGCCGACACCAGCCTCGCCGACGAACAGCGGGTTGTTCTTTTGCCGCCGGCAGAGAACCTGAATGGTGCGGCTGATTTCGGCTTCGCGCCCGATCAGCGGATCGATCTTGCCCTCGCGCGCCTTCTTGTTGAGGTTGACGCAATAGGCATCGAGCGCGTCGCCTTTCTTTTTCGGCTCGTCCCCGGGCTTGGCGTCGGTATCCTCATCGTTGCCACGCACTGGACGCGCCTCCGACATGCCCGGCCGCTTGGCGATGCCGTGGCTGATGTAATTGACCGCGTCGTAGCGGGTCATGTCCTGCTCTTGCAGGAAATAGGCGGCATGGCTCTCGCGCTCGGCAAAGATGGCGACCAGCACGTTCGCCCCCGTCACCTCTTCGCGGCCCGACGACTGGACGTGGATCACCGCGCGCTGGATGACGCGCTGGAAGCCGGCTGTCGGCTTGGAGTCCTCGGCGCCATCGGTGACCAGATTGTCCAGTTCGGATTCGAGGTACGCCACCAGGCTGCGGCGCAGCTTTTCCAAATCGACGTTGCAGGCCCGCATCACCGCCGCCGCGTCCTGATCTTCGATCAGCGCGAGCAGCAGATGCTCGAGTGTCGCGTATTCATGGTGGCGCTCATTGGCGAGCGCGAGCGCCCTATGGAGCGACTGTTCGAGGCTGCGCGAGAACGTGGGCATTCAAGATCTCTTCATTTGTATGGACGTCCCCCCGGAATCACTTCTTTTCCATTATGCACTGCAAAGGATGCTGATGTTTGCGGGCAAAGTCCATAACCTGCGTCACTTTGGTTTCCGCCACCTCATAGGTATAGATACCGCATTCGCCGATCCCGTGCTGGTGCACGTGCATCATGATCCGATGGGCCGATTCGTGGTCCTTGTTAAAGAAGTTCTCGAGGACGTGGACCACGAACTCCATGGGCGTGTAATCGTCGTTGAGCAAGAGAACGCGATAGAGATTTGGACGCTTCGTTTGCGGCCGAGTCTTGGTGATGACCGAAGTACCGGGGCCATTGGGGCCGCCTTTTCGCTTGCGATCGTCGTCTGCCAGACGGACCGGTGGTACAGCGGATATAACGTCAAACGGCGGCATTGGTTCGTATCTTCCGGATTGGTAAATAGTGCGGCGCGGCTCCCGCGGAAGGGTCGTTGCCGTCCGCAATCATCACACCCATCATAAAGTTCGCGGGGCGACCTTTCCAGATCGGCGAAGCGCGCCGATCGTAAAACCACCTCACCCGCGCCATTACGCTCCTTTTCGGGTTCTGCGCGTCACCAGCGCCGCCAGGATGCCGGTTGATTCCTCGCACCCGGAACGGCCAAAAGTTCGCATCCAAATTGCGGACAAAACGGGGCAAGACTGCCGCCAACGTCTTTCCCAACGTCGCAAGCTTCAAATGAGGCGCCACCCTCGGCAGAACAATAGCAAACCCAACAACTCCGGAGTGTGGCAATTGATCAAATGATGCCGGCAATACCAAGGCTGCAGCCGAGAACGCCAAAGCCGGTGCCCGCATAGGTTGGTGTCATCCCCCAACTCGGCTATTGATCCACGATTGCGACAGGAGGTGAGGATGATCGACCCCGCACGTCGCGTAAGACTGCTCCGCGAACTGGAGGACGAATTCATTCCGGATTACGACGCCCACAACATGCCGCCGGGCGACAAGCGAGCGGCCTACGCCCTCGAACACATTGCCTTTCGCGTTGGCCGAATTGAGCAAAGCCTGGCGCGGATCGCCGCCGCCGTCGAAACTTTTTTAGCGAAGGCGTGAGACGCGACGCCCCGCTTCACGACCGGCTCTCTTCCTCGCGGACGTAGAGTTCACCGAGCCTGTTCGCCTCGGCACCGAAGTCCTCCTACGAGGACCTCAGATATGCGCTCGGAACTCACCTCGCTAATATCGAGGCTGCTCGCGCCCATGACTTTCCCACGCGGCGGCGAGCCCTCGATCGACTTTTTCGACCAGCCGCCGGCCCGAATTGCCTGTTGATATGGTTAACGCCGGCGGGTCCTTTGCCATGAAAAGGCCTTCTCGGGCGCAGATGATACTTATTAGTGCAGTGCACAAAAATACAACAGGCCTTGGTTTCGAGCGCCATCGATGTGAACCAAATCGAACCAATTGCGACGCCATGGGGACTTAACACTTTTGCAATGGCGTTCGCCTAGCGTGCTTGACCGTGTCGTCGGGGTGACGATCGGTCGTTAGTCGGGGGATGATAATGCCTCTCTGGTGGGACAGGTGGCTGGAGCAAACCGGCCGCTTCGCCGCGGAGAAGCACCGTCCCAAAGACAGACAGGGGTGAGCTCTCACACGGGAGCTCTGCGCGCGTAAGGGACGGGGTGCGTAATGGCATGGGTGCGTTCCGAAGCCCGCCACGGGCTTCGTAGTTGCGTTCTGAGTCTCGCCGCCGTCGTTGCGGCTCTCGCCATCACAGACAACGTCGCCGACGCGCGGCACCATCGCCGCGTTCACGCGCATTATGTGCACACCGCGCATCACGGGCGGGCCCACCACCATGCCCGCGCCGAAGGCTATTCGCCGCCATCATCTTCGATCGTCGTCGACGGCAATACCGGCGAGGTGCTGGAGGACTCGAACCCGGACGCGTTGCGTCATCCGGCTTCGCTGACCAAGATCATGACGCTCTATCTGCTGTTCGAACGCCTCGACGCCGGCAAGATCAGGCTTGATACGCCGCTCAGGGTCTCCGAGCACGCGTCCGAGCAGGCACCGACCAAACTTGATCTCAAGCCTGGGCAGACCATCGCGGTCGAGGATGCGATCAAGGCCGTGGTGACGCGTTCGGCCAACGACGTTGCTGTGGTGATCGCCGAGAATCTCGGCGGCGACGAGGACGAATTCTGCAAGCTTATGACGCAGAAGGCCCATGCCCTGGGCATGAGCCACACCACTTACGTCAACGCATCCGGCCTGCCGGACGACGATCAGATTACGACCGCCCGCGATCAGGCGCTGCTCGGGCGCGCCATTCAGGAGCATTTTCCGCGCTACTACCGGTATTTTTCGACCGCCTCGTTCGTCTATCACGGCGAGGCCATCCGCAATCACAACCACCTGCTTGGATCGATGGACGGCGTCGACGGCATCAAGACCGGGTTTACCCGCGCCTCCGGCTTCAATCTCGTCACCTCGGTTCACCGCGATGGGCGCTTTGTCATCGGCGTCGTGCTTGGCGGCCGTTCGGCGTTCGAGCGCGATGCCCATATGCGCGAGTTGATCAGCAGTCACATCAAGCTGGCCTCGCTCCGGCACACGGCCCCGGTCATCGCCGAGCGCGAACCGCAGCCGGTCGCCTTTGCCAAGGCGCCGATGGCGTCCCACGCCGATCCAACGCCGACGGCGAGCGTGACGGCTCCGGTTTTGGCCAACGCCAACGATCCGATACGCCCGCTTCTGGTGCGCACGATCTCGTTCCGGACGGCGCCGGTGCAAACAGCCTCGCTCGCGCCGATGCCAGCGCTGGTTGCGGTCGCCGGCGCCCCGCAAGCGCCACAGTCACATCGCGCGGCGCGGCCGCAGCCGCCCGCGCTCGCGGCGGAAGCGCCGCGCACCATCGTTGTTGCCTCCGCCGAGCCGATCGCGCCCGCGGCGTCAAGCCCGGCGGAATACGTCAAGCCTGAGGCAACGAAGGCGGAAGCCGCCAAATCTGAACCATCCAGAGCCGATATCGCCAACTCTGCACCGGCGATGCCGGCGCACGTGCATACCGGATGGTTGATCCAGATCGGCGCCTTTGACGGCGAAGACGAAGCGCGGCAGCATCTGAGCGAGGCGCAAACCAAGGTGCATACCGCGCTGGCCGCCGCCGACCCGTTCACCGAGCGCGTCCAGAAAGGCGACAAGGCGCTGTATCGCGCCCGCTTTGCCGGATTCGACAAGGCGACCGCCGAAGACGCTTGCAAGCAGCTCAAGCGCAGCGACTTCGACTGCATGGCACTGAAGAATTAGAGACTCCGGAAAACGGGGCGTCTAAGCGTGATCCGGAAAAGCATACCGGTTTTCCGAAACGATCATGCTGCACCAGGCGAGACGTCGATCACGGACTGGAAGCCGCGCGAGGATTTGATGCGGAACCTCAGCGATGGCGACGAAGCAGAACGTCCTTGGCCTCATTGACGCGGGCCGCAAGATACGTCGACCCCCCCTGGTCGGGATGCAGTTTCTTCATCAGGGAGCGGTGCGCCCGAGCGATGTCCTGCGCGCTCGCCCCGGGCTCAACGCCAAGGATCTGATAAGCCTCCTCTTCAGTCATTTTGCCGCTGGGCGCCGGCCGCCGGCCGCCCCCCGCTGCCGTATCGCCCTGCGCGTGCTCACGCCAACCGGGCTCCCGGCGGTCAAGATAAGCTGCAAGTAGGTCGCGGCTGTCGGCGTCGATTTCGCCGAGCAAAGCCATCAGCGCCGGTGAATCGAGCGCGTCGAGGGCGACGCCTTGGTAGCGTCCGGCAAGAACACGCCCGCGCATCGCGCCTTTGTCATGATCAAGCTCCATTTCGAGGTAGGCGGTCCGGACCCGCGAGGTCTGGCCGGGGCTTTTTTGCGTCCGCCCGGCGAAGGAGGCCGGCCAGAGCGAGAGCCAGCCCAGCAAGCCGAGCCCGAATATGCCGACCGGCACGGCGGCCCCGATCTCGCCCCGGAACAGGAGAAACGTGGCGAAGATCAGCGCGGCGCCACCCCCCATGGCGCGCAACAGGCGCGCAGCCTGCCTGGTGTCCGCTTTGGAGAACGCGTTGACGGCCCAAAGCAGCAGGATGAGAACGGCGACGCCGAAAATGAAAGGCATAGCTGTGTTAATGGCTGTGTTATTTGAGCTGCTCGAGCAGCCTGACCGCGCCGGCGCCGCGGCGGCGTTTGAGATCGGCAAGGGCCTTCATGCCGCCTGCAGCATAGGCCGCCGCCGCGCGCAAGAGCTCGGCCAATTCGTGGGCGGCGCCGGGTGCAAACCGGCAATAGGCGCCGCGCGTCAGGCGGGCAATCTCGCGAAAAGCCTGCTCGCAGACCGGCTCGTAACCCTCTTGGAACATGAAGACTGGAACGCTGCGCAAGCCGAGTTCGCCGGCGGCGGCACACAGATCGTCGAGCGCCTCTTCCATGGCATCGCCGACAAAGACCAAGGTTCCGACCTTGGCGGTATCATTTTCGCGGCGCGCGTGGGCAAGGATTTTGCCGATCTGGGTATGGCCGCCGCGGCAATCGATGCTTGACATCACGGCGCCCAGCCGGTCCGGCTCCGCGATCCAAGACGAGGCCCGGCATTCCGCAAGACCGCGATAATAGACGAGCTGGATGTCGAGGCCGCCGACGGCCGCCGCTTCGCGAAACATATCGGCCTGGAGCCGGCAGGCTTGGTCCCACGTCGGCTGCCGGCTCATCGTGGCGTCGAGCGCGAAAATAAGCCGGCCGCGTTTGCCGGCCGCGGCCGCCGGGCCGAGCGTACTGATGCGGTTGAGGAAAGTGTCGATCTCCTGGCGCGAGGACGACGGCGCCGGAGCCCGATCAGAGGTTCTGCCCTGGTTCAGCCCCTGGGCCGGCGCCGGCGGCGGCGCCTGGTCCGACCGTTCTTTGCTCATCGCGAGGCCCTTGGCGGCAAGCCGTGGCGGCAAGCCTTGGCGGCAAGGCTCTGAGCGGCAACGCTCTAAGCCCGGCCATAAGGTGGCGCTCCCGGATAGCGGACGCAATGGCCGCCGCAACAGCCTCAGTCGGCAAGCAGATCGTAGGTCTCGAGCGGCTTTTCGGCGGCGGCGATCCATTCGGCGCGGGCGGCGGCGCGGCGCTTGCCACGCTCGTCGATCGGCAGTTTCAAGGTTTGGATCAGGTTCTTGACCTCGTCGCGGGCCGTCACGTGGGACAGGTTCGGGCGCGAACCGAGCGTGTCTTCGTTGAGCTCGTCGAGCGCGGTCAGTCCGCGCGGGAAGAATTCGCGATAGACCACGCGTTCGGCGAACCCGTCGACGGCGCGAAAGCCGAGTTGCTTGCCAAGCTCGTCGACGCCCTGCCCGACCAGCCGCTTGTTGCGTGAGCCCAATGTCGACAGCCGGTTGCGCACCACCACCCAATCGGTGAGACCGCCGTCGACCATGCGGCGCTGGCGGCGGGCCTCGCGGACCATCTCGGAATAATGGCTGACGCCCGTCACCTCGAACGTGGTCGGATCGACGGCGCCGAGCACGTCGAAATCGACGAAACTGTCATTGAGCGGGGTAATGAGCGTATCGGCCATCGAATGGGCGAGCCGCATCAGATAGGAATCCGAACCCGGCGTATCGATGACGACGAAGTCGTGCGACTGTTCGACGGCGCTGACGGCTTCGGCGAAGGCGGTGAATTCCTGCGACTCGATTTCATCGAGCCGCAGCCCGAAACCGCGCGCCACGCAATAATGCATGGGGATTGCCAATTTTACCCGCGCGCGCTCGGCCCAATCGCGCCGGTTCTCGATGTAATGGGTGAAACTGCGCTGGCGTGAATCAAGATCGATGGTGGCGACACGCTGGCCGGCTTGCAGCAGCGCGACCGCGACATGCATAGCCGTCGTCGACTTCCCGGAACCGCCCTTTTCATTGCCGAGGACGATAACGTGCGCCGAAACCGGCCTGCCGACATCCGCCTGCATCAACATGAAAACGCGACCTCTGCGTGGCGATCACTTCTCCGGCTTGCAACGCGTACGGTCAAGATACACGATCGGCTTCCATAAGTTAATCATTAACCACGCGGCGCAGCAACAAATGCGCCGAGGTGTGCCCGCGCCGCCACGCCGATGCCGAGAATCCTTAAAACCGAAAAAGCGCCGGCAAAAACGTCCGCGTCTCATCCGCGTCTTTGCCGGCGCTCGAAGCGGCGCTGGCAAAATGGCGCGCGCGGCACGACAAGATTGCATTGGTGCCGACCATGGGCGCGCTGCACGCCGGCCACCTGGCGCTGGTGCGGCTGGCGCAGCGCCGCGCCGATCGCGTCATCGTCTCGATCTTCGTCAATCCGGCGCAGTTCGCGCCGCACGAGGACCTCGCCAGCTATCCGCGGAGCTTTGCCGCCGATCGGGCCGCGCTCGCGGCCTTGCACACCGACCTGGTCTGGGCGCCCGGCGTCGAGACCATGTATCCGCCGGGCTTTGCGACGCGGATCGTGCCGGACGGGTCCGGCCAAGGCCGGCCTCGAAGACGCGGCGCGGCCGCATTTCTTTGCCGGCGTCGCGACCGTGGTCGCCAAGCTTCTGATCCAATGCGCGCCCGACATCGCGATCTTCGGCGAGAAGGATTACCAGCAGCTCAAAGTGGTCACCCGGCTCGCGCGCGATCTCGATCTTAACGACCCGCATCGTCGGCGCCCCGATCGTGCGTGAGCCCGACGGGCTCGCGTGTTCGTCGCGCAACCGCAACCTGTCGCCCGCCGAACGCGCCGCCGCTCCGACGCTGCACCGCGTGCTCGCCGCGTGCGCCAGCGCCATCGCCGCCGGCGGCCCGATCGCCGGTGTCATCAAGCAGGGCCGCAGGGCGATCGCGCGCGCGGGCTTTGCGCTCGACTACCTCGAAGCCCGCAACGCCGACACCCTGGCGCCGCTCACCGCCGCGGCGACCGAACCGATCCGCCTCTTGGTGGCGGCGCGGATCGGCACGACGCGGCTGATTGATAATGTGGGGGTGTAAGCTGAGTGCTGCCTTATCGCGCGCAGCTCGCGCGCACCGGGCCGACGATTATTCAATTCAAGTCAGTGCAACCGATGCGTCTCTGACTAGAACCCGAGTTCGCTATGCGAACCGAAACGGACAAGCTCCAGTGTTTCGGCATCCGGCTTGCGGTAGATGAGGATCAAGTCGGGCCGGATATGGCAGTCTCGGCAATCAGTCCATTGGCCGCTAAGAGATGATCACGGTGACGCGGCGGCAGCGCGATGTCGGCGGCGAGGTGCCTCACCACGTCCATAACGGCGTCATCGAGCTTTTGACCGTACCGCCGGGATTGCCCTGCCCTCTCGCGTTTGAAATCGCGCTTGAACTGGTTGGTGTACTTAATCGTCCGCATTCAAGCCGTGCAGCAGATTTTCAGGCCTACCCACCGTCACAAGCTCACCCCGCCGCGCCGCCTCGATGGCCTTGCTGGTCTTCTTGTTCGGGACGAGCGGCTCGAAAGGCAATGCCTTTTCCGCGGCTACGCGCACCAGCAGGAGCCGAAACGCATCCGACACGGTCAGCCCGATCGCCGCGAGGACGGCCGCCGCCTCCTTCTTGACCCGCCCGTCGATACGGGCTCGCACCACCGCTTTCGCCGTCATGTCAATTCTCCTTTTGAGCTACAATGTAGCTCCGCCGAGAATAACTGCAAGGCTGACCAAGTAGGGCGTCTATGCCTGGATCGCCGCCGGCGGCCCGATCGCCGGGGTCATCAAGGAGGATCATGCGGCGATCACGCGCGCGGGCTTTGCGCTCGACTACCTCGAAGCCCGCAATGCCCCGACACCCTGGCGCCGCTCACGGCCGCGGAGACGCCACCGATCCGCCTCCTGATCGCGGCGCGGATCGGCGGACGCGGCTGATTGATGGTGTGGGGTGTAGGGCTCAATGCCCCAAAAGGAATCCCCCCGCCCGGTTTCCCGTGCGGGGGTCAAGCCGGTCAATTCCGGATCCTTCAGAGGTCAGCCACAAAGTGGCAAATCTCTTTGCCGTGGCTTCCCAACCGATTTCCCCTAACGCCGGCAGCATTGCCCAACCGTGCGCAAACGTCAATAATCTTCTCTTGGTTGTACACGCGTGTAGGGGATTTCGTCATGGGGGACCGTCAGCGGATTCTCGGCATCGATATCGGCATCGCCTCGTGCGGCTGGGGACGCATCGATCTTGGAAATAACGAAGGCGCTGTCCTTGGAGCAGGTTCCTATTGCTTTAACGCGCCTGTCGTCGGCGGCAAGAGCCAAAATCGATTTGATTCGCTGACAGCGGCCAAGCGTAAGCAAACAGCTTTGATGCGAGGAAACCGTCGACGCGCCGCGAAGATGAAGGCGCTACGCAAATTGCTTTACGACGCCGGCATCATTCCCAATCTCACTAGCAATGCGCTTGCCGAAGCGCAGCAGTGTGTCTCTCCCCGTGACAGAAAGCCCCAGGTAACCGCATTTGACCTTCGGTCCGAAGCGCTTAAACGGCCTCTCACCGCATGTGAGTTCGCGGTCGTTGTTGGACATTTATTCTCACGACGAGGTTTCCGTTCATCGGCAAAACGTCTCAATCGACCCAATGAGGTCCGAGAGCACAGCCAGGTCCTCGCCGGCGTCAAAGCCATGGGCGATTACGCCAGCAAGGGCTATCGTACCGTCGGGCAAATGCTTGCACACGAGCCAATATTTCTTAAGCGCAAGCGAAACCGTTCGGGAAATTATGCTCATACCGTTGGTCGCGCTGATATAGAGTTTGAGATCAGGGAAATTTTTCGCGAGCAACGGCAACGTGGCAACGCGTTCGCAAGCCCCGCGCTCGTTGACCAAATCCTGCAACTACTCAACCGAAAGGCCCAACCGAAATTCGACTATTATCCCGTTGGTGATTGCCGGTTTGTGCGCGGTATGAAACGTGCGTCGAAATACTCGTATTCGTTTGAACGCTTTCGACTTCTCAGCAAGCTCGTAAAGCTCGAATTCGCAAACAACGATCGCCCCAACCCTAGGCCAATCGAGCTGTCCCATGCGCTTGAGGGTTTTGGCCTCCGCCCGACGATCACTTATGCAGACCTTCGAAATGCCTGGTCTCTACCTTCGGATATTCGGTTCGCAAACATCGCCGACAGCGACGAAGCTTCTAAGGACGTCACTTCGGTCAAAGGCGAATGCGCATTCGGTACGCACCGACTCCGAACCGTCTTAGGCGAATTGTACTGGCAAGCTTTGATAGAAAAGCCCGAATTATTGGACCGAATTGCGTACGTCCTTAGCTTTGCGACAAAGCCTAGCGTGGTCGAAGCAGCATTTAATGACATCGGCTTGGAGCCGGATATTTCACTACTCCTGAAAGAGGCGTATCAGCAGGGGCAATTCGACCAGTTCCGGAAGCCTTCGCACATCAGCGCTGAGGCGGCCAGAAATCTGATCCCACTCCTTGCGAGCGGCCTGGACTACACGGCGGCTTGCGCTCGAACTGGTTACAAGCAAGAAGCCGCATCAATCGCAACAGTTCGCCTGAATAACCAGGTCACGCGCCGCGCCGTAGAGGAGTGTCTGGCCCTGGTGGAGGCGCTCGTTCACGAACATGAAATGCCGCATCGTATCTGTGTTGAACTAGGTCGCGACGTTGGGCGCAGTGCCGATAAACGAGAAGAGATTGACGAAGGGATTCGCAAGGCTACAGCTCGGTTGGAAACGATAAGGAGGGGTTTTGAGAAAGACTTCAATCATTTGCCAAATGATATTGAGTTTCTAAGATACCGGCTCGCTCGCGATCAAGGCTACAAGTGCCTCTATTCGGGAAAACCCATTCCTCCTGAGACCGTGGAAAGCAAGTACAACTCGATTCAAATTGACCACATTCTGCCGCGCAGCCGGTTCGGAATAATGCGCGATTACGACAATCTGGTCGTGTGCCTGTCCGGAGAGAACGCCAACAAAAACGATTTGACACCGCACGAGTGGTTTATGGAAACCACGCCCGATCAATGGCTCGTTTTTCTTGCACGTGTTGAAGCTTCCAAAGAATTAAGAAAACGCAAGCGGCGTTTTCTTCTCCTGGAGGACTTGAAACCCTTGGAAGCGGCCTTCATGAGGCGCAGTCTCGCCGACAGTCAATTTGCGGCTCGTCTGGTCAAAAACAGCATTCTGCAATTTTTACAGCAAAAATTTCCAAACACTGCATTCTACCCTGATGTTGTGGCTCGGCCTGCGCGTTTGGTGAGTTGGCTACGCAAGGGTTGGAACCTTGATCATGTGAAGTATCCAGACGGCGCGCGAAGTTCGGACGATCGACAGCATGCCGTAGACGCGCTTGTTATCGCCGCTATGGACGACCGTACGCTCAAAGCGGCAATTGAATGTGCGAAGCACAACGAATTGTCCGGTCGCCCCCGACATGAGTTCTCGATTTCACAACCGTGGCCGACGTTTTCAACCGATGCGGAGCGAGCGGTAAAGGAGATTGAACTTGTTGCACGCGCAGTAAATACGGATTTCCGTGGACATCTCCATGGCGATACCGCGTATTCTATCGTTGGGAATAACGGAGCCAAGCAACGAATTGAGCGCAAGCCTATTAAGGATATCCGCATCGAGGATATTAAATTTATCAAGGACCCGGAACGAAACCACCGGCTGGTGAAGCTGGTGCGTGATTGGGTGGAGAAGGGCAAACCGAAGGAGGCCATTCCAGCTTGGAAATATCGTTGGCCGGATGGCTCCGTCACGATGGAGCCCGTTCAAAAGATTCCTCTCGTTGTGAATGAAGAACCAGCATTTGTTCCGCGACGTTTGCGGCAAACAAACAAAGATGGAATTGAGGAACCGTTCGCTACTTTCGATCGTAGCGACATGATTCGGATTGACGTGTTTCGCAAAAAGAACAGCAAAGACATTTGGGAATTCTATGTCGTTCCGATTTATCCTCATCAGTTAGCTACCATGCAACGCGCTCCGGATAGAGCTGTTGTTGCTTACAAATCCGAATGCGACTGGATAAGAATTGACGGCACATATGAGTTTCTCTGGTCACTTAGTTTAATGTCTTATATCTCTACCATTAGCGCCAAGAACGAAGCCGTTGAGGGATATTTCCGAGGACTTCACCGGGGTACGGGTGCAGCGAAAATTTCAAAGCATGAGACCTTGGTCAAGAAAGGAATTAAGTCAGCCGTGGGACTGAAGACCTTGAAGGAATTCCGTAAATTCACCGTCGATCGTCTCGGCCGCAAATTCGAAGTACAGCGTGAGGTGCGGACATGGCGTGGAAAGGCTTGCACTTAACCCAAGCGGCGCCCCTCTCGCTCGCCGACGGCCAGTGTTGTGTCAAACGCGATGACGGCGAGGTCCGCATCGCTATCGAAGATTTGGCGTGGGTCATCGTCGATACGCGCCATGCGACGCTCACGAGCACGCTGATCTCGGCGTGCATGGAAGCCGGCGTCGCCATGTCTTCACCGACGCCCGACACACGCCGTCCGGTCTGGTGCTGCCGTTCCATCGCCACCACCGGCAGGCGGCGGTCGCCAAATTGCAGACGGAAGCCAAGGACGTCGCTGAAGAGGCGGGTATGGCAGACGATCGTGCGCCGCAAGATTTCCAATCAGTCGGCCGTGCTTGCCGGTTCGGCAAGGCCGATGCCGCGACATTAAAGAGATCGCCCGCCATGTCGAACCCGGCGACCCTGACAATGTCGAGGCGCGCGCGGCACGCTACTATTGGGGCCGGCTGTTTGCGGATTACATCCGCGACGATCCCGCCGACCGGCGCAACAAGCTGCTCAACTACGGCTATGCGGTGGTGCGCGCCGGGGTCGCGCGGGCGCTCGTCGCGTCCGGGTTCATGCCGGCGCTCGGCGTCTCGCATCAGGGCGCGGCCAACGCGTTCAATCTTGCCGACGATTTGTTCGAGCCGTTCCGGCCGTTCGTCGACCGGCTGGCATGGACGACAAGCGCGCAGGGAACCGGCAAAGACAGGCGACCTTACCGTTGAAGATCGGCGCGCCATGGCCGGCGCGCTGCTGATCAATGCACGGTTCGGCGACGACAAGGTTTCGCTGCTGGTCGCCGCGGAGTTGGCGGCGGCGAGCCTCGTGCGCGCCTTCGAGGACGATAAGGCGGACCGTCTGGTGTTGCCGGAGCTGGAGGCTGCGGCGTGAACAGCGACGAGGTGCGTTTCGTGTGGATGTTCGTGTTCTTCGATCTTCCCGTCGGCACCAAGACGGATCGGCGCTGGGCGACGCGCTTCCGGAAATTCCTCAAGGACGATGGTTTCCTGATGCTGCAATTGTCGGTCTACGCGCGCGTGTGCCGCGGCGAAGACGCCGTTGACAAGCATGCCCAGCGCGTCACCAAAAACTTGCCGCCGAAGGGCAGCGTGCGTACGCTGCAAGTCACCGACAAGCAATATGGGCGCATGAAGCTCATGCTCGGCGAGGTCACGTTCAGTGAGAAGAAGGCGCCCCAGCAACTGGTCCTGCTCTGATTTCCGCCTGATCAATCAGGCGGAAATCAGAGGGATTCCAGGACTTTGCGCCGCTCGGAGCCTACCACGGGGAAATCGGTAGGGAAGCCACGGCAGGATTGACGGCGGCGTCGAGCGTTGAACGAAGCCTACCACGGGGAAATCGGTAGGGAAGCCACGGCATCGGTCACGATGCCTTGCACGCCGCGATCAAAGAGCCTACCACGGGGAAATCGGTAGGGAAGCCACGGCGAATCGTTCTTTCCGAGCCCGCAAGGGGCTCGGAAAGAACGATGCGCTGCGCGCTTGGGCGGCCAAGACGATTCGCGCTTACTTGCCCCCGCTCTTCATCGGGTCCTTCACCGCTTCGTAGGTCGCAAACTCGACGCTGTAAAGTTGCCCGTCCACCTTCTCGACCTTGCGGATGTAGATGTTCTGCACGATGTCGCGCGTTTCCGGGTCGATCGAGATCGGCCCGCGCGGGCTTTCCCAGGCCATGCCCTTCATCGCCGCCAGCAGGGCGTCGCCGTCGGCGTTGCCGCCGGTTTTCTTCAGCGCCTCGTAAATCAGGTGCATGCCGTCGTAGCCGCCGAGCGAGACGAAGTCGGGGCGGAATTTGTTGTCCTTCTCGAAGGCGGCCACATAGGCTTTGTTCATCGCCGAATCATGCGCGGCGCTATAGGGGCCGGCGGTGATCATGCCGAGCATCTGATCGCCCATGGTGGCGAGATCGTCATCGTCGGTCAGGTCGCCCGGCCCGATGATCTTGATGCCCGACGTGGCGAGGCCGCGTTCGGCGAACTGCTTGGCGAAAATGCTGGCCTGGGTGCCGGGAAAATAGATGAAGGCGGTGTCCGGATTGATGTCGCGGATGCGCTGGAGGAACGGCGCGAAGTCCGGATTGGCCAGCGGAATGCGGATCGATTCGATGATCTCGCCGCCCACTTGCAGGAAGCGGGTCTTGAACGCGGTTTCCGCCTCGACGCCCGGCGCCCAATCGTTGACCAGCGTAACGACGCGCTTGCTGCCGTTCTTGGACGCCCATTCGGCCATGACCCACGACTGCGGCGCCAGGATGAAACCGGCGCGCACGAAGTAGGGCGACTTGGTGGTGGTGATCGAAGCGCCGGAGCTTAACACCAAGGTCGCCTTCTTGGCCTCGGTGACCAGCGGCGCAACCGCGAGCGATGTCGGCGTGATGCCGATGCCGATGATGTCGACCTTATCGTTGACGATCATCTCCTGAACGATGCGGCGCGCATTGTCGGCGATGCCGCCGTCGTCGCGCACGGTCAATTCGATCTTGCGGCCGGCAACGGTGTCGCCGTGCTCCTGCATATAAAGTTTGATCGCGGCCTGGAGCTGCCGGCCCACGGCATTGAAGCCGGCGCCGGTCATCGGCATGCTGATGCCCATCTTGAGGACGCTCTGCGGCGGCCGCCGGCCGAACGACAACGCCGCTCGCGGCGCTGGCAGCGAGGCCCTTGAGCACTGTTCGACGCAACATTGTTTGTTCCTCCTTCTGGTTGTCTTCCGCCTCCCCTTTCGCGGGGAGGGCGGTAATCATCACGCCGGCTCGAGATGCGGAATCTGCGGCCGTTCGCCTTGCGCCTTGCCGGTGATCGGCGGCCGCGGCAGACGCGCCGTGCCCTGCTCCATGACGAAGCGATGTTCCAGCGAATACCACGGCGGCGTCACGTCGGCAGCCGGCGCGCGGCCGTCGTCGTGGCGCACGTAATTGCCGATCAGATGGCGGGTGACGCCGAACTGCACGTCGGTTTCGATGTGCGGGTCGTCGGGATCGTAGAGCTGCGAGATCAGCGTCTTGAAGCCGGGCTTGTAGACCAGGAAATGCAGGTGCGCCGGCCGCATATTGTGCCGGCCTTGCGGCGCGCAGCAATTCGCCGACCGGACCGTCGATCGGGATCGGATAGCCGGCCGGCTTGACGCTGCGGAAGCTGATGTGGCCGTGCGCGTCGGTGGTGAACTTGCCGCGCAGGTTCATGTCGGCCTGGACCGGATCCTGGTTTTCGTAAAAGCCTTCGGGCGAGGATTGCCAGATGTCGACCTCGGCGCCCGCGATCGGCTTGCCGTCGGCGTCGCGGAACCAGGCATCGACGAACAAGCGCCGGCCCCGGCGTCGGCGAGCGCACGATGGAGCCGCCGTTCTGCGTCGGCGGCGAATCCATGCGCCAGAACGGCCCGAGCAGATTGGCGTCGGTCTCGGTCTGCCCGCGATTGCCGTTGTTGAGCAGGCAAATCAGCGTCGAGAAGCCGAGCGAGCCCGACATCAGCACGGCCTCGTTGTGGGTCTCGGTGGTGTGCTTGCCGAGCGCGACGATATAGCCGACCGCGGCCTGGAACTCCTCCTCGGTCAGCTTCACCTCGCGGGCGAAATCGTGCAGGTGGCGAACCAGAGCGGACATGATCTCGCGCAAGCGCGGATTCGGCGCCCGCTCGAGCTCGCTCAGCACCGCCGTGGTGACGTCCTTCTCGCTACCGATGATCATTCGTTCGCTCCGTAACGGATGTAAGCCCCCTGCCAGCGCCGCGCGCGAGGGCTGTGAGGCCGCCAATCTTGGCCGCAGATGTTACGTGATCGCTTTGTATTGCGCCATGCGGCAGCCGGCGCCATCAGAATGCGCCGGCTCACATCAGGCCCAGCTCGCGCAGCTCGCGGCGCAGCTTTTCCGGCATGGCGGCGGCGCCCGGCGCGGCCTTGTCGAGGTCGCGCGGCGCGTCCTTGGCCGCCAGATAGCGCCAGCCCTGGAAGGCACGAAACGGCCGCGGCTCGACCAAGACGACTTTCGCGATCAAGCACCAGCCCGCAGCGCCCGATGCCGTCCTTGTCGACGAAACGGCCGACGTCGAGCATGCGCTGCCGGCACATGATCTCGCCGCGGATCACCCAATAGAGCGAGCCGCCGTCGAGCAGTTCGTCGGCGCGCTTGGGCACCATGCGGGTGCGATGGATGTGCTCGGGCTTTTCGCCGCGTTTGCGCTTGTCCTTGAGCTTCTGCTTGATCCAGTCCTCGAGGTCGCGGACCGAATCGCAGCCGACGCAAAGCTTGATGAGATGCAGTGCCATGCGTCCTACTTTACCGCGTCCTCGACCGGTTCGATCACCATGATCGGCGCGCCTTCCACAACTTGCGCGCCGGCGGCGACCGCAATCTTGGTCACGGCACCCGCGAACGGCGCGCGCAGCGTGTGCTCCATCTTCATCGCCTCGATCACGGCGAGACGCTTGGCCGGCGGTCACGCGGTTCGCCGACGGCGACGCAGCAGCTCGAGCACCCTGCCGTGCATCGGCGCCTTGATCGACGCCGTCGCCGGCGCTCGTCTGCGCCGGCCGCGGCAGAAAAATCCTTGCAGCCGCACGCGAGTCTGGCGGCCGTGGCGCAACACATAGGCCTCATCTCCGGCTTCGAACGCTCTGGCGTCCGTTGCCGGCGCCGCGCCGTCGATCGTCACGTGCAAGCCATCCTTGCCGTAGGCGACGGTCGCGCTGGCGCTTTCGCCGTCGATCACGATCGGCATGGCAAGCGATCGTTTGCCGCCGAGTTGAAAACCGTCCTGCGCCGCCCATGGCGAATCCGCCATCCGCTGTCGCTCATCGCGGCGTCGCGCGCCTTCGCTGCTCGAGCAGCCGCACAACGCCGAGCGCCGCGGCGGCGTGGTCGGCGCCCGCGCTGCACCGCGCCAAGCGCTGCCAAGATTGCGGTCGATAAATCCGGTATCGACTGTTGCCTTGCCGGAACTCAGCGCGCCCGGCACAGCGCGGCGAGGAAAGCGACATTGCTGCGCACGCCCGGCGACCAGCGTGCGATCAAGCGCACCGGCGAGCCGATCCAGCGCCGCGTCGCGTGCCGGCGCATGGGCGATCAGCTTGGCGATCATCGCATCGTAAAACGGCGACACCTCGCCGCCGGCTTCGACGCCGCTGTCGACGCGCACATCGTCCGGCAATTCCAGCGCCACGATCGTGCCGGTCGAGGGCAAGAAACCGTTCTCGGGATCCTCGGCATAGATGCGCGCTTCGATGGCGTGGCCCGCGCTGCGGACCTCGTTCTGTGTGAGCGGAAGCTTTTCGCCCGCGGCGACGCGGAATTGCCACGCGACAAGATCAAGACCCGGTGACGGCTTCCGTCACCGGATGCTCGACCTGCAGCCGCGTATTCATCTCGATGAACCAGAAGCCGTCGGCGCGCAGTCCCTGGGTGCCGTCGGCAACGAACTCGACCGTGCCGGCGCCGACATAGCCGACGGCCGCTGCCGCCTCGACCGCAGCGGCGCCCATTTGCGCACGCAGATCCGGCGTCATGCCGGGCGCCGGCGTTTCCTCGATCACCTTCTGATGGCGCCGCTGCAGCGAGCAGTCGCGCTCACCGAGATAAATCACGTTGCCATGGCTGTCGGCGAAGACCTGAATTTCGATGTGGCGCGGTGCGGCGATATTCTTCTCGATCAAAACCCGGCTCGAGCCGAACGCCGCCCCGGCCTCGCGGATCGCGCTTTCGAGCGCGGCTTCGAAGTCGGTGTGCTCGCTCGACGCGGCGCAGCCCGCGGCCGCCGCCGCCCGCCGCCGGCTTGATCAGCACCGGATAGCCGATCTCGAAGGCCTTCTCCTTGAGAAACTTGGCGTCTTGCCGGTCGCCGTGATAGCCGGGCACGATCGGCACGCCGGCCTTCGCCATCAGCATCTTGGCGTGGTCCTTGAGGCCCATGGCGCGGATGGCCTCTGCCGGCGGACCGACGAAGATGACGGCGGCCCGCTTGCAGGCCTCCGCGAAGTCCGCGTTCTCGGAGAGAAAGCCGTAGCCGGGATGAACGCAATCGGCGCCGGCTCTCTTGGCAACGTCGATGATGCGCTCGATCGAGAGATAGCTTTCGCGCGGCTCGGCGCGGGACCGATGAGATGGGCTTCATCACATAGCCGCACATGCAGAGCATGGGCATCCGCAGCCGAATAGACGGCAATCGTGCGCATCCCGAGCCGCTTCGCGGTGCGCGCGATGCGGCAGGCGATTTCGCCGCGGTTGGCGATGAGGACTGAGCGGAACATGGCGGGCAAATCTTAGCGGTCCCGCGAGACTACGTCAGCGGCGGCTCGCCGCGGCCGGACCAGCTCACTGCGTGCGCATCGAGGCGCCGGCGCCCGCATCGGGCGGCGAGGCAAACGGACCAAGCTGCATCGGCGCCCCGCCAGCGGCGAAGTTGGCGGCGGGCGCGGCGGGCGCGGCCGATGACGCCGCAGTCTGCGGCGTGGCCGCGGGAGCCGGCGTCCAAACCGGTTCAACTTGCTCTTCCGCAGTGGCCGGCGCAGCCGCTGCGCTCGCGGCGGCGGCAGGCGGGCTTTTCTCCTTACGCGATCGGCGCGACGACGGCGTATTGGCCGCCGCTGGCGCGTTACCGCCGGCAGCGGCTGTCGCCGCCGGCGCCGCAGGCACCTTCGGCTCCGGGTTCATAATACTGACCGGCGGGATCGACGACGCGGTCGGGAAGTCGATATTGACCGTCACCTTGCGCCCGGCCATGGAGCCCGCCATGGAGCCTGCCATGGAGCCTGCCATGACGCCGGGCGGACCGACCTGGGTCAGAGCCGATGGCGGCGCCGAAGCCGCATCCGCCACCACCCCTTCGCTGGTCTGCGCCCAGATCGCTGCGTAATGCTCAAGGTAGCGATCGAGCGTCGCTCCGCTCAAGTTGTCGCGCACATGCCTCGGATCGCGCAGCAGGGAGAGCGCACTGCAGCTTTCGCCGGTGCAGCCATCGCGGACCGCCAGGACATGGGCGACAAAACCAAAGCGATCGGTCTCGAGTGAATGGCGCAACGGCAGCAGCGCGTCCGCAACATCGGCGCCACCGCGCTTAGTGTAGGCAACCATGTCGGAGAGGAGTGTAAGGCGCGCTGCCGCGTAGGAAATTGCCATTGCCACATTTGCGGGTGTCGCGAAAAGCGACTTCTCGCAAGCCGCGCCGACGGCTTCGCCCACCATGGCGTCGAGGCAAGCAAGCGCAGACCCCGGGGCGAGCGTCTTTGCGGTCAGGGCTTCGGCGCGAGTTTCAAGCGCCCGGCGCTCGGCCCTCTGGTCAGGCGCGCCTGCGCCGCCGAGCAAGGCCCAGGTCATGATGGCGCCGAGCACCGCGCCGAGAACGACGACAACGAAACGCAAGCCCGAAGCCGCGCTTGAGGTTCGCAACCAGGCGAATGTCAGTACGCAGACACCGACCAGCACCGCCGCCGACCCGGCCGCGACCCACAAACGCAACGCCGAGTTGCCCAACTCGGTAGCAACGCCGAGCATCAACCTACCTCACCAACCGATACGGAACGCTATCTCGAGCAAGCGAAGTATGGCTCAGAGATGCCGGCGAAGCTATCCCTCGCAGTTGCCTCGCGCGCGCGAGGCCGGACACGGCCGCCGCGACGGCCGCGGCGGCAGTGCTGCAATCAGTGCTCGAGATCGAGCTGGCTTTCCTTGGCAACGCGTTCAAACGCTTCGCCGGGATTCTTGATCCGGTATTGATAATCTTCGCCGTCGGATGGCAGCAGCCGGACGACCTGGTAAGTTCCGCTGGCGCCTGGACGGCTGATCGGGCTGGAGGTGTAGAACACCGTCTGGCCTACTCTGTATTTGTGTGTTCGCAACGTCGAAACGACCGCCTTCACCTGAGCAACGGTCACAGACGCGACGGCGCCAATTTTTATGGAGCTGATCGACTCCGGAATTCTCGCCGCTGACCGCGAAGTTGCCTTGCGCGCGGCGGCCGTTTTACGCGACGCCGGCTTGCTTACTGGGGTGCTGCGGCCAGGCTTCGCAGGCCGCTTTTTCTGTACTGAACGCTTATTCATGGAACCAACTATAGCATCCAACATAACGACGGAGCAAAACATATGATGCGGCAAACGGTGGTTTGCGAGGGCTTCTTAAGCCGCATCCTTAAGAACAAAAAAGCTATTAGATATCAACTAGATAAGCCATTGCTTTATAGCAGGCCAGCAATTCAATCTGACTGTGCTCGGCGCCGCCAGCGGCCATTTTCATCGGTCTGCCAATAGGTAACGTCGAAGCCCGCACTCTTGGCCTCACCCCAGCGCGCGCGGGCCGCCTCGACCGCCTCAGGATCGTCGCCGTCGAACAGAAGGACGACGCGCTCGTAAGCGGACGCATCGGCCGGCATGGCAGCGCCCTCCACGAGGAACCGCACGCCGGCGGCATTGGGATTTTCGGCGTTCACGGTGAGGAGGATCGGCTGCTCGGAGGCGGTGGTCTCGCGCCATGTCCCATGCGGCAGGAAGGCATCGTCCCGCCAAGTCCACAAATGCGCGTCGAGCGCCTCGACACGCTCCTCGGAGGCGACCTGCACTACGACGCGCCAGCCGCGCTCGAGCGACTTCTGAAGCAGTGCCGGTAACACCTGCTCCAGCGTTCGGCCTTTCAAATGGTAGAATAGGATTTCGGTCATGAGCGATCTGCCTGTGGTGCGGCCGTATAGTGATGGTACAGGAGTCCACCGCGCGCACCATCCGAGGCCAGGAAAATCCCACTCACGCTGGTCGGCGGCGACTACGCGATCGTTGCACCGCTAAAGGACGGCGTGTCAAACCGGATGGCATCAAACTCACCGTGCTGACCCGCACAAATCACCGCGACCGCGCTCAGGAACCAGAGCTACAGCCAGAATGTTATGCAACCAGGCATAGATAATTGCTAATTGGCAGTATGGTCGGGCCCCGTGGGCACGGTTTGATTGTTGGATTTCTTTTATGTCGCGCCGAACTGCACGCCACACCGTACTGTCCGAAATAAAGCCATTCGCCAAGACCGGCGATCTGCTTGTTGTGATCGAGACCCCCAAGGGCAGCCGCAACAAATATAGCTACGATCCTGACTGCGACTGCATGCAGCTGTCGACCGTCCTGCCCGAGGGAATGGTCTTTCCATATGATTTCGGATTTATACCCTCGACCATCGGCGACGACGGCGATCCTCTGGATGTTTGGTCCTCATGGATACTTCCGTCATCCCCGGCTGCGTTGTCAGAGCGCGGCTGGTTGGGGCTATCGAGGCTGAACAGAAAGAAAAGAGCGCGGGTTGGACACGAAATGACCGCTTGGTGGCCATCGCCACCCATGCACAAACGCATGAAAAGACGAGCAACCTCTCCGACCTGCGTCCGCACCTGCTCAAGGAAATAAAGGAATTCTTTGTCACTTACAACAAACTGCGTGACCGAAAATTCAAGCCGAAGCACGATGCAGGTCCGCGCAAGGCGCACAATCTCGTCGAGCAGGGCATGCAGAAATTCGCTAAACAACGGCGCGGCAAGAAATAGCTGCTGGTAAGGATCCAGTATTTGCGAAGCGGCTCCTGCGCGAGCTAGTAGCGCCCCCTAATTCCCGGAAAGAGCGGACAAATCTGTCTTTAACAAAGACCCGTTGTGCGCTCCATGGTGCGCACAAGGTCTGCTTCCAAAAACGGTTTTCGAATGAGCGGAAATCCGCGACCGTCAACCTCCCCTCCCGACAACAGGATAACTTTCAAGTTCTCTCTTAACTGCTTCGCTCGCTGCGCAAGTTCGTATCCGTCCATCCTCGGCATATTGATATCAGTGATTAGGATTTCGATGCTCGGATCTTCGACAATCCGGACTAATGCTTGCGATGGAGTAGTGGCGCTAACCACAGTACATCCGATCTGCTGGAGCATTGATTCCGTAACTTCAAGAACAAGCGGATCATCATCCACAACGAGCACTGTCCGCGCCATTTCGGGCCTCAGCCAACGGTGGCCTCCGTTCCCGGCGTGAATTCAACGCTGAGGATAGCTTCCGGTTCGGGCACGAGCGAACGAAATACGCTGTTGGACGTTGTCGCATACAATGGAGGTCGACCCATGGACGAGAACCAAATCGCGGGTACAGCACAGAAATCTGGGAGGCAAGGCGCAAGAAGGTGTCGGCCGCGTTACCGGCGATGCCAAGATGCAAGCCGAGGGACTGGTCAATCAGGTCAGCGGCGCCGCCCAAGACATGTACGGACAAGCGCGGGACAGCGCAGCGGGCTTGGCGGACGGCGTTGAGCAGAGCCTCTTCCTTAGAACGAGCGTTGCGCGACACCATCGAAAACCAACCCTATACGGCTGTGGCAATTGCGCTCGGTTTAGGATGGCTATTGGGCAGGATGCACCGCCCGTTATAATGGGATGCACCAACGGTCTTTGATAAGACCCCCGGCCCCAGCCGGGGGTTTATCTCATGTGCGCTTTATTTCGCCGCCTTATGCACGGCAAGCTTTAATAGCTACTTTTTACCATGCTCTTCGGTGTGAGCTTTTCCCGCCTCTTCGGCGTGTCCTCGCGCTTGGGTCGCGTGTCCCATTGCGGTGTGCGCATGATGGGCGGCTTTCTCGTGATCGCCGGCCTCGTGGTGCTTGGCCGCTTCGCCATGGTGGCGGGCGGCATGCGTCAGATGCTCCGATGCTTTCTTGTGATGTTCGGCGGCTTTTTTGACATAGGATCTCCTTTTTGTAATGTCGGGAAGCAAAAAACCCACCCGGCCGTCCCGATACGCGCCCGCGAAGGCTGCAACCTTTACGATAAACGCGCGTTATCGACGCGAGTTGCACGGAGGAATTAATTATGTCGAGCCACATGCCGCCGGTGCCGCCCGCCAATCGCAGCAAGAAAGGCGGCGAGACCAATACCGACGTATTGAAAGACGAGAAATTGGTGAAGCATGAACATCATGCCAATGCCGCCGAAGAGGGGCATACGGCCAACATCAAGCAGAATACGACGAACAAGGGCTACTTTCGGGGACGCCGCGTCAAATGACAATTGCCCGGCGAAACCTCCCACATCTCGCCTAGCAGAAGGCCTAATCCAAAACTCCCGTCGTTGCGCCTTGTGGTACGGAACATTTGTGTTCAGGCGTCTGTAGATTGGGACGAGAACTGAATTGCTAATTTGCCCGCGTGACTGACACAGTCATTTCACTGTAATCGCACCGGCAGCCCCCGCTACCGGGCCCTACGGTGCGACGTCTTTTTCGGCAGGAAAACTCGACCGGCGAGCCGCCGTCAGAAATTGCGTGCTCCATCACCTTTTCGGTCGTGAGGTTTCTCAGACGAGCCTGCTCAGGGGAACTGGTGACGCAGTCCCCGCGTTCAGGGTGGGGAATTTTTCCCTCAAACAAGGAGGAAACAATGGCCACAACTATAGACACCCGCCGCGAGACGGTGTCGCTGATCGGCAGCGACAAGGTGGACGGGACAGCGGTTTATGGTGCGGACGATCGAAAGATTGGAAGCGTGCAGCGCGTGATGATCGATAAGATGTCCGGCAAGGTGGCCTATGCCGTCGTCTCGTTTGGCGGCTTTCTCGGCATGGGCGAGGATTACTATCCGATGCCTTGGGCCAACCTGAAATATGACACTGCGTTGGGCGGGTACCGGGTCGGCGTAACCGAGGACCAGCTCAAGGGCGCCCCGAAATACAATCGGAACAGCGATTGGGATTGGTCAGACCGGGCCCGGGATCGCACTGTGTATGACTACTATCGCACGCCACTTTGGTATTAATCGGCAAACAAAAGAAGCTTGCGATTATTGGCGTGCTTAACGACGAAAACGGCCCTGACCGAGAAGTGGTCGGGGCCGTGAATTCTTTTCAGCCTTGCTTTATTGAATTGCCAATTAAGCGCGGCCGAAGGGCTTTCTACCTCGAAGCTGAGTACGAGTTCGCGTTTGTGCGTGGTGGATGGCGCTATCGTTGCGGTACGCTGGTGGCGGTGCCGCCGCGCCCTCGAAGCCCGCGGCGGCGGCGGAAAAAACCGTTACATTCTCTAATGCGACATCGTCTTGTTCTTTTTCGCCCATCATCCTGCGCTGTTTCCGCGTCATTTTTTTGTGCATCATCGGCTTTTTCATGTTGTCTTGTGACATACCATGGCTCGGCGTGTCCTGGCTCGACATGCCCTGCCCCTTGTCGCCGCTCATTCCCTGGGCATTCGCCGTTGTGGCGAGAGCAAATAACGCAATCGACGCGGCAGTCAGCACAGTAAGAGTTCGCATTTTCGGGCTCCTTGAGCTTTGTGAAGGGATGACCGGCAGACCGCATCGGCCGATTCGAAGCTCCCAATTGAGTTAAAGCAAAGAACGACACTTCCTGTTCCGGTGCGGGAGCAGAATTTTGTTATGGGAGCTTCGGCGAACCGCCGATTGCGACTGAATGACCTGCGCGCAGAGGTCTGAATTTCTGAGCCGCGTCGCGTGATGGTCCTGCCGAACGGACGATGTCGGCATTTGTCGACGCTTCGTCCGTCCGGACGGTGGTGTGGCCCAAGACTTGGAGGTGCTGGTTCCTGCGGTAGTTGCCGAGAGAACGAGAACGAAAAAAATGCCCCGCCGGGCGGGGCAAGAAACAAAATCCAGAAGGTTCAAGCCATCAAGGTATCACCGTAAGGCACCATCGTCATGTTTCGCTCCGGCGATTCCTGCCGGAGCTTCCGAGCGCCAGCGCGGTCTACTGACAAACCTGCACACGCGGCCGGACCCAACGATAGCCGTCCCAATACGGCCGGCCCAGAGTCCAGTAGCAATTGCCGGGCGGCGGCCCGTAGGCGGGCGGCTGGGCGGCAATAATACCCCCGATAACCCCGCCGAGAATGGCAGCACCCGGGGCATAACCGTGATGATGGTGGTGGTGGTGATGATGGTGATGGTAATATTGGGCGAGTTGCACGCGCGCCTGCGGTTGCTGTGCGCGAGCCGCATCATCGGCCGTTAGTAAGGCCAAAGCGTTCGGGACCGGTTCGAGAAGGTCCCTGTAACTTGTCGCTGCTGGAGGCGCGGTGGGTTGCGTCGTGGCGGCATGAGCACCGCCTACGGTTGTCAGGGCAGCCGCTGCCCCCAATAAACCGGCTATCTTCTTATCCATGTGTTCTCCCTTAGGGCGGCGGCGCAACTAGTCGCCGACGATCATAACTGAGTATGGGAAAGTTACGGCATGTTTATGGCATGGCCGTGCCGTCGCTTTGGCGGCGCCTTGATTGCGTGCGGAGCATTCACCGCTCGTAGTGATCCTCCACCAGCCGGTCGAGCAGCCGGACGCCCCAGCCCGAACTCCAGCTTTTGTTGATGTCGGTCTGCGGCGAGCCAAGCGCCGTGCCGGCGATGTCGAGATGCGCCCATGGCGTCTTGTCGACGAAGCGCTGCAGCAATTGCGCCGCGGTGATCGAGCCGGCCCAGCGGCCGCCGGTATTCTTCATGTCGGCAAATTTGGAATCGATCATCTTGTCGTATTCCGGCCCGAGCGGCATGCGCCACACCCGTTCGCCGGTCGCCTCCGCCGGCCTTCGATCAGCCGCTCGACCAGCTTGTCGTCATTGGAGAACAGGCCGGCATATTCCTGACCGAGCGCGACGATGATGGCGCCGGTCAGGGTCGCCAGATTGATCATGAATTTCGGCTTGAAGCGCTTGTTGACGTAGTGCAGCACGTCGGCGAGCACGAGACGGCCCTCGGCATCGGTATTGATGATTTCGATCGTCTGCCCCGACATCGTCTTGACGATATCGCCGGGCCGCTACGCGTTGCCGTCGGGCATATTCTCCACCAGCCCGATGGCGCCGACGGCGTTGACCTTGGCCTTGCGCACGGCGAGCGCATGCATCAGGCCGACGACGCAGGCGGCTCCCGCCATGTCGCCTTTCATGTCCTCCATGCCTGCCGCCGGCTTGATCGAAATGCCGCCGGTGTCGAAGCACACGCCCTTGCCGATGAAGGCGACCGGATCGGCGCCCCTCTTGCCGCCGTTCCAGCGCATGATGACAAGCTTCGGCCTCATGCGTCGAACCTTGGCCGACGGCGAGCAGCGCGCCCATGCCGAGCTTGCGCATTGCCGCGACATCGAGCACTTCGACAGTCGACCCCAAGCTTGCTCAAGCCCGCCGCGCGCCGTGCGAACTCCCCAGGATAGAGCACATTGGCCGGCTCATTGATGAGATCACGCGCCAGAACGACGCCGTCGGCGATGCCGCTCACGCGGGCCCACGCCTTTTCCGCGGCGGCAGGATTGGCACACGCAAAGCTGAGTGCGACCTTCTCTGGCCGCTCCTCGCCCTCTTTGCGCTTGGTCTTGTAGCGGTCGAACGTATAGGCGCGCAGGCGCGCACCAAGCGCGAGATCGGCGATTTGATCGGCTTTGAGCGCGCCTGTGCCGAATTCGGCAAAAATCGTCGCCTCTGCCGCGGCGGCGGGCACCTTGCCCATGGCGATACCGCCAAGTTTGACGATGTCCCGGGACTTTGCCTCGGTCTTGCCGGTCCCGACGATGACCAGTCGCGGCACATTGAGGCCCGCAGGCGCAACAATTTCAAGGGCCGATCCGCTTTTGCCGGTAAAGTGGTCCGCGGCAGCCGCCCGACGCAAATAATCCGCCATTGGCGCCAGGGCGCGCAGCCCGGCCGGCCCGAATTTCAGATTCTCGGCGCAGAACACAACTAGAACGCCGCGAATGCGTGAGAACGAGGTAAAGCCGAGCTTAACGACGTCGGGCATGATCGGTCCTTCGAGGCCGGGTCGAACGGGCATTTTGCCGCCCGACTTATGAACCGGACCGGCGGCGCGTGCAAAGCGCGTTTGTCGCGGTTTTATGGCGGCTTTTCCGGGCCCGCGGGATTAACACTTTAGTCTGCTTGTTCAATGGGTTTGCCTTGGCCCGGCCATTTTGTGAAAGCATGAAAATCAGGCAGTGGGGGATATCGGCTCGCGAGCGATGCGGCATCGGAGGGCCGATGCGGCCATCGGGTGGGCCGTCAGTGGGGAAGTCCAAGTCCGATGGGGTCGATCGGCCGCTACATGTTTCGCACCACGATGGGCGCGTTCCTGATCACCCTTGTCAGCTTGACGATCGTGATCTGGTTCACGCAGGCGATGCGCGACTTCGACCTGATCACCAGCCAGCGGCAGACGCTGCTCGTCTTCGTCGGCATTACCGGATTGATCATTCCACTGCTGGTCATGATGATCGCGCCGATCGCGCTGGTCATGGCGGCCGCGCACGTCATCAACAAGCTCAGCTCGGATTCCGAGATCATCGTGATGAATGCGGCCGGCGTCTCGCCGTGGCGATTGTTGCGGCCGTTCCTCGCCGCGGCCATCGTCGTCTCGCTGCTGGTCGCGGCGATCGCCGCCTATATCTCGCCGCGCAGCTTGCGCGAGCTGCGCGACTGGGCGGCGCAGGTGCGCGCCGACATTCTCACCAACATCGTACAGCCCGGCCGCTTCACGACCGTCAGCGGCAACCTCACCTTCCACATCGCCGACCGGCGCCCGAACGGCCTGCTGGTCGGCATATTCGTCGACGATCGGCGCGATCCCAAGGAACATGCCACCTACCTCGCCGAGCAAGGTGAAATCGTAAAGAACGACAACGGCTCCTTCCTGGTGCTCGAAGGCGGCAGCATCCAGCGCATCCAAGCCGGCCAGCGCGACCCGCGCATTGTGACTTTCGACCGCTATGCGTTCGACTTGTCGAAATTCACCGGCGGCCCGCAAAGCGTCGTCTACACCGTGCGCGAGAAGTACATCTGGGAACTGCTGTGGCCCGAGCTGACGATGCACTCTATGTGGCGCAGCCGGACCAATATCGATCCGAACTGCACGATCGCTTGGCGACCCCGCTTTATCCGTTGGCATTCGTCATCCTGGCCTACTGCTTCCTTGGTCCGCCGCAGACCACACGGCAGAGCCGCACTCTGGCGCTGCTGGGCATGATCGGCGTCGTAGCGTTGCTTCGCCTGATCGGCTTCGTCAGCGTCATTGTCGGCGTACGCGTGCCCGGCTGTGCTTGCCGTGCAATATGTCGCGCTCTTTGGCGCGATCGCCGCCGGATTGTGGCAGATTTCGCGCGCGCGGGCTGTGGAGCCTGCCGCCGCGGTGGCGAGACTTGCGACCGCGATCGGCGATCGCATCGCCCGGGCGACGAGTTGAGGGAGGCGCCAATGGTCACCGGCACGCTCTCCCGTTACTTTGGACTGCGCTTTCTCAATTCCGTCGTCGCTTCGTTCATCGGCGTGGTCGCCCTTGCCGCGATGATCGACTATGTCGAATTGATGCGCCGCGGCGCCGATTGGCCCAATGCGACGGCGTGGCTGCTAGCCAAGATTTCCCTGTTCCGCGTGCCGCAGCTGACCGAGCGCATCATGCCGTTCTCCGTGCTGGTCGGCGCGATGTCGTGCTATCTTAATCTGTCGCGCCGGCTCGAGCTCGTCGTGGCGCGCGCGGCCGGCGTATCGGCTTGGCAATTCGTAGCGCCGGCGATGATCGCCGCCTTCATATTCGGCGTTGTCGCGACCACTATTTACAATCCGGTCTCGGCAACGCTGCACGAGCGCTCGAAACGTCTCGAAGCCGATATGCTGGGCGAAAACACCTCGGCATTGCAGGGCAACACCAGCGGCTTCTGGGTACGCCAGAAGAGTCCCGATGGAGCGGCCATCATCAATGCCAACTTCAAGCCGCGAGCAGGGCGCCGAGCTCGGCGGCGTCAGCAGTCTATACTTTCGACAGCGAGGGTCATTTCCAGCAGCGCATCGAGGCACGAACCGCCTCTCTGGAAAATGGCTATTGGCAGCTCGAAGAAGCGCGCATCTACGCCAGCGGCACGCCGCCCGACATTGAGGACAGCTACCGGCTCGGCACCAATCTGACGCTCGAGCAGGTGCGTGAGAGCTTCGCCACGCCGGAAACGGTGCCGTTCTGGCAGCTTCCTTCTTATATCGAGATGGCGGATCGCGCCGGGCTCGGCGCCGCAGGTTACCGGCTGCAATACCAGCAGCTGTTGGCGCGGCCATTCCTGCTCGCCGCCATGGTCATGCTTGCGGCTTCCGTGAGCCTGCGGTTCTTCCGTTTCGGTGGCGTGCAGAAGATGGTGCTGAGCGGCATCTCAGCCGGCTTCCTGTTGTTCGTCTTGTCGAAAATCACCGAGGACATGAGCAAATCGGAGCTCATGTCGCCGGTCGCGGCGGCGTGGATCCCGGTGCTGGTGGGCGGCCTGACGGGTTTCGTTGCGCTATTATACCAGGAGGACGGGTAGTGGCGCGTTCGAACGGCCCAGTTTGTCGCGGTTTCGGTATAGGCGTATCGGCGAGTGCGGCGCTGATCGCGGCGCTATTGGTATTGACTGCGGCCGTGTGCCTGACGCCCGAGCGTGCATCGGCGCAGGCTGTCAGCAACCTGTTGCGCTTTCCCATCCGGCCACCGCAACCGAAGCCGCCACCGCAGCCGTCGGGCGCGCCGATGCTCGTTCAAGCGACCGAGATCAAGTACGATTACACGAACAACTCCGTGTCCGCGGTCGGCAACGTGCAAATCTATTACAACGGAGCGACCATCGAGGCGGACGAAATCATCTACGACCAGAAGACCAAGCGATTGCGGGCCCAAGGCAATGTCAGGCTGACCGAGCCCGACGGCAAGATTACCTACGGCCAGGTCATCGATTTGACTGACGACTATCGCGACGGCTTCGTCGATTCGCTCCGCCTCGAAACTCCCGACGACACCCGCTTTGCCGCCGCGCGCGCCGATCGCGGCGAAGGCAACTACACGGTTCTGCAAAACGGCGTCTACACCGCTTGCGAGCCCTGCAAGGACGATCCGAAGAAACCGCCGCTCTGGCAGGTCCAAGCCGCCCGGATCATCCATGACGAGGGCGAGAAGATGCTCTATTTCGAAGATGCCCGCGTCGAGTTCTTTGGTGTGCCGCTCGCCTACGTTCCGTTCATGTCGGCGCCCGATCCGACCGTGAAGCGCAAGAGCGGCTTTCTGTTTCCCATCCTCTCGACGACCACGCAGTACGGGTTCGGCGTTTCAACGCCTTATTTCTGGGCGCTGGCGCCGAGCTACGATCTCACCGTGACGCCAACCATAACGACGCGGCAGGGCCTGCTGCTCCAGAGCGAATGGCGCCAGCGCCTGATGGACGGCACCTACACGATCAAGGCCGCCGGCATCTTCCAGCAGGATCCAAGCTATTTTGCCGGCCGCGACGGTGTCGGCAGCCCCACCGCAAACTCATTCCGCGGCGCCATTCAGACCGCTGGCCAGTTCGCGCTGACCGACAAATGGGTGTGGGGTTGGACCGGCGTCCTGGTGACCGACACCCAGTTCGTCTACGACTACCGGTTCGGGCAAGTGCCGTTCGATCCGTTTCTCGTCGGCGTCAATCCGACAGGCATCTCGCAGCTCTACCTCACCGGGGCCGGCGATCGCAGCTATTTCGATGTGCGCTCGATCTACTACAAGGGCTTCTCGGAAGCGGACGTTCAGGCTCAACTTCCCATCATTCATCCCGTCTTGGATTACTCCAACGTCCTGCCGCAGCAACTGCTGGGTGGCGAACTCAGCTACAAATTCAACATCACGAGCTTGACCCGCCAGCAGGCGAGCTTCGACGCCATCAGCCAGAATGCCGTCAACGGCAGCTTGTGTACGACCTCGACCGCCGACAGCGCCGTCCTCACCCCGGCGAACTGCCTGTTGCGCGGCATACCGGGGACCTATACGCGCGCTTCGGCCGAGGTCGACTGGCGCCGAACGGTAGTGACCGACAACGGTCAGATGATCACGCCATTCTTCCACTTGCGCGGCGACGTTGCTTCGGTCTACGTCGACAACCAGCCGGGCGTCTCGAACTACATTGGCACGGGAGAAAGCGAACTCGCCCGCATCATGCCGACTGCCGGCGTCGAATATCGTTATCCCTTCGTCGACGTCGAGCCGTGGGGCACGCAGACAATCGAACCGATCGCTCAGCTCATCCTGCGCCCGAACGAGGCCGACATCGGCAGATTCCCCAACGAGGATGCCCAGAGCCTGGTGTTCGACGACAGCAACCTGTTCAGCGTAGACAAGTTTTCCGGCTGGGACCGCGTTGAAGGCGGCAGCCGCGTCAATGCCGGCATTCAGTACACCGCCCAGGTCAACCGGGCCGGCTCCTTGAACATCCTGTTCGGGCAGTCTTATCAGATCTTTGGAACAAACTCGTTCGCTGTCGGCGACATCGCCAATACCGGCCTTGGCAGTGGCCTCGACACCAAAATTTCCGACTACGTTGCGCGCGTGACCTACCAGCCGAACCAAATCTTCTCGTTCTCGGCACGCGGACGTTTCGACGAGCAGACTTTCGCCGTCGAACGGGTCGAGCTCGAAAGCCGCGCCAATTTCGATCGCTGGAACGTGCAGTTGTTGTATGGCAATTATTCACCGCAACCGGAGCTCGGCTTTCTCAACCGGCGGCAGGGCATCCTCGGCGGCAGCTCCATTAAGCTGACCGAGAACTGGATACTACTCGGCTCAGCCAGGTACGATCTTTACGCCCACCAGTTCAACCAGACGCGGCTTGGTCTCGGTTATGTCGACGACTGCCTCCTTTTGTCGGCTAACTGGTTCACGGGGTACACCTATAATGGGACCGCAACTCCGGTGAAGAACGATACATTCATGCTGCAGCTGAGCTTGCGTACGCTTGGCCCCGATGCCTTGGCGCCGGTCGGTGCAGCGTTCTAAATTCTGCCGCGAGTCGCTGCGATTCTCGCAGCGTTACGGTAAGGGGAAGCCAACAGGCAAACAGCGCGTTGACGGAGAGCATGAGCCGATGTCCCAGATCCCGATGCCCGCCCGTTTGAGGGCCAGCATGGCGGCAATCGTCGCCGCAGCGATCATGCTCGCAGTCCCCTCCTTGGCCTTTGCGCAGCAGCTCGTCGCGCTGGTCGATGGCGTTCCGATCACGGCGCTCGACCTCGAACATCGCGCCAAATTCATCCAAATGAGCACGAACAAGCCGCCGACACGCCAAGAAGCGCTTGACGCCCTCATCAACGAAATTCTGGAGGTCCGCGAGGCAAAGCAGTTCCAAATCGTGATTTCCGATGCGGACGTGGACACTCAGTTCGCCGCCGTCGCAACTCGGATGGGCGTTGATTCGCAGAAACTGACGCAAATCCTCGAGCGACGGCGGCGCCAGCGCGGATACGCTCAAGCACAAGCTGCGGGCGGAGCTCGCTTGGAATAACCTTGTGCGCGGACGCTACAAGGCAAGCTTGGAAATTGCCGATAAGGACATCGAAACAGAGCTGGAACTGCACAAGCCCGGCGAAAAAAATGAAGTGGGATACGAATATCTCCTGCGTCCCGTCGTCCTCATCGTGCCGCGCGGGTCGCCCGATGCCGCTTTCGAGGCCCGCAAGCACGATGCCGAGGCGCTGCGCGGGCGCTTTCTGACCTGCACCGAGGGCATCCCGTTCGCCCGTGCTTTGCCGGAAATCGCGGTGCGCGATCAGGTTACCAAGTTCTCCGCCGACCTGCCGCCGGAGCTTGCGCGCCATCCTCGACAATACCGAAGTCGGTCACCTGACCCCGGCCGAGCAAACGTCGGAGGGCGATTCAGATGTTCGCGCTGTGCTCCAAGAGAGAGACCAAGAACGATACGCCTGGCAAGAAGGCGATGCGCGACGAAATATTCCAAAAGAAATTCGGCGCCAAGGCCAAGCGCTATCTCGAACAGTTGCGGCGCGCGGCGATGATCGAATACAAATAGGCGAACAAAAGCGAAAATCGTGCAACCTTTGGCATTGACGCTCGGCGAGCCCGCCGGGATCGGGCCCGACCTCGCGCTTGCGGTCTGGCGTCGGCGCGTCGAGCTCGACATTCCCGCGTTCTACATTGTCGCCGACGCCGATTTTCTCGCCCGGCGCGCCCGGCAGCTCGGCCTCGATATTCCATTGGCCAAGGTGACGCCGGCGTCAGCGGCCGCGGCCTTCGCCGCGGCGCTCCCAGTGGTCGCTCTCGACGTAGCGGTGAGCGCCGAGCCGGGGCAGCCGGATCAATCGAGTGCGCCGGCCGCCGTCGCCTCGATCCGCCGTGCCGTCGCCGACCTGCTGGCCGGATCGGCGGCCGCCATCGTCACCAATCCGGTCGCCAAGAACGTGCTCTACAATTGGGGCTTTGCCGAGCCCGGCCACACCGAATTCCTGGCCAAGCTGGTGCAGGAAGCCACCGGCAAGTTGCTGCGGCCGGTCATGATGTTGTGGTCGCCCGAGCTCGCCGTCGTGCCGGTGACGATCCACCTGCCGCTCAGGGACATTTTCCAAGCGCTGTCGACCGAACTCGTGCTCGAAACCGGGCGCATCGTCGCGCGCGACCTTGCCACTCGATTTCACCTCCAGCGCCCGCGGCTTGCGCTGGCCGGCCTCAACCCGCATGCCGGCGAGAAGGGTACGCTCGGCGACGAGGATCGCACGATCGTCGCGCCGGCTGTTGCGCAACTCCAAGCCGAAGGCATTGATGCGCGGGGCCCGCTGCCAGCCGATACGATGTTCCACGAAGCGGCGCGCAAGACCTACGACGCGGCGCTGTGCATGTATCACGACCAGGCGCTGATCCCGATCAAGACGCTCGCGTTCGATCACGCCGTCAACGTGACGCTTGGCCTGCCGTTTGTGCGGACCTCGCCCGACCACGGCACCGCCTTCGATATCGCCGGCACCGGCCGCGCCGACGCGACCAGCCTGGTCGCCGCGCTGCGGCTCGCGGCCCGGCTCGCCATGGCGGGCGGCGCGGTCGCGCTCCCCACCGCGTGAGCAGCGCGCTGGATGAACTGCCGCCGTTGCGCGAGGTTATTCGCCGGCACGGGCTCATTGCCCGGAAATCGCTCGGGCAGAATTTTCTGTTCGACCTCAATCTTGCGGCGCGCATCGCCCGCGCGGCGGGGCCGCTCGCAGGCATCACCGTGCTCGAAGTCGGTCCGGGTCCGGGCGGCCTCACCCGCGCGCTTCTGGCGCTCGGCGCCGCCCGCGTCGTTGCGGTCGAGCGTGACGAGCGCGCGGTCGCTGCCTTGCACGAAATCGCCGAGCGCTATCCCGGCCGTCTCGATGTCGTGACGGCGGACGCTCTGACATTCGATCCGCGCGGGCGCTTCGATCGCGGTCCGGTGCGCATTGTCGCCAACCTGCCCTACAACATCGCGACGGCGCTGCTCGTCTCCTGGCTCATCGTCGAGCCATGGCCGCCGTGGTACGATTCCGCCATCCTGATGTTCCAGCGCGAGGTCGCCGAGCGCATCGTCGCCGCGCCTGGCTCGAAAAGTTACGGAAGGTTGTCTGTTCTCGTCCAGTGGCGCTGCGAGGCGCGCATCCTATTCGACGTCAACGCCTCCGCGTTCGTACCGCCGCCGAAAGTCACGTCTTCGATGGTGCGGTTTGTGCCGAAGGCGCAGCCGGCGGCCTGCGAGCGCAAGCTGCTCGAGACGGTCACTCAAGCTGCGTTCGGGCAGAGGCGCAAGATGCTGCGCCAGAGCCTGCGATCGCTCGGGACCGATGCGCCGTCGCTGATCGCGGCAGCCGCGCTCGATCCGACGGCGCGCGCCGAGGATCTTTCCGTCGATGACTTTGTCGCACTGGCGCGGGCTCTGGCCGCCTGTCATGCTGATGAAGCATGACGCCGGGCCGCGCGACGCGGATGGGGAGGCATGAGATTCAATGACGCAATTGCGCCGCCAGTCGCTGGTCGCTTATGGCCAGCCGCTCTGCGAGACGATCGTGGACTGCCCCAGGCCGCACGGCACCGAAGTCCTCGTCCGCATCGAGCGTTGCGGGGTCTGCCATTCCGACCTGCATGTGCAGGACGGCTATTTCGCGCTCGGCGGCGACAAGCGGCTCGACATCACCAAGGACCGCATGCTGCCGTTCACGCTCGGTCACGAGATTGCCGGAGTGATTGAAGCCGCCGGCGCGGATGCTGCCGGCGCAAGCGTGGGCCGGCGCGTCGCGATCTATCCCTGGATCGGCTGCGGCAATTGCGCGGCGTGCCGCGCCGGCGAGGAGAATCTGTGCGCGAAACATCATCATCTCGGCATCGCCGTCGATGGCGGCGTTCGCCTCTCATGTCGTCGTGCCGCACCAGCGCTATCTGCTCGAGTACGAGCCGCTCGCTCCGCAATTTGCCGGTCCTCTGATGTGCTCGGGATTGACCGCATATGCGGCGCTCAGACGGCTTGCCGATCGCAGCGAGCGCGGTCCAGTGCTGCTGGTGGGTCTGGGTGGGGTCGGCATGATGGGCCTCGCCTGTGCCCGCGCGCTATTTCGCGCGCCGCCCATCGTCGCCGATATCGATGCCGAGAAAAGAAAGGCCGCCGTCGCCGCAGGCGCTGCCGCGGCCTACGATCCGTCCGAGCCGCAAGCGCGCCGGGAAATCATGTCGTCGACCGGCGGCTTGTTCGCGGTGTGCGATTTTGTCGGCTCCGAAAAGTCACTGCAATTTTCGACCGGCGTCCTGGCGCGCGGCGGCAAGGTGGTGGTGACCGGTCTCCTCGGCGGCACATTCGCGATGCCCGCCGCGATGATCGCAATCAAGGCGATAACAATCGAAGGCACGCTGACGGGGACGCTCGCCGAGGCGCGCGAGGTTCTCGAGCTGGCGCGCTCCGGCGCGATCGGGCCGATCCCGACCCATGATCGTCCGCTCGCCCAAGCGCAAGATGCGCTCGACGATCTGCGCGCCGGCCGCGTCGTCGGCCGCACAGTCCTGAACATCTGAGGGACGTTCGCTAAAGCTTGGCCTGCAACCGCCGCACGTAGGCCGAAATCCATGGCTGGCGTTCGCGCTTCATCCGCTCTGCAGCCAGGATCGTTTGCACTTCCGCGAAAGCACGATCGAGCGCGTCATTGACGATCACGTAGTCGTATTCGGCCCAATGACTGAGTTCGCCGGCCGCCTTTGTCATCCGGCGCCGGATCTCCTCTTGGTCGTCGAGCGCGCGGGTATGGAGACGGCGTTCAAGTTCGGGAATTGACGGCGGCAGCACGAAGATGCTGGCGATGTCGCCGCGGGCCTTTTCGCTGAGCTGCTGCGTGCCCTGCCAATCGATGTCAAACAGCACGTCGCGTCCCTTTGTCAGCGCCTTGTGCACCGGCTTCAGGGGCGTGCCGTAGTAATGCCCAAAAACTTCGGCGAATTCCAATAAGTCTGCGGCCTTGACCATCGCATCGAACCGCGCCCGATCGATGAAGTGATAATCGCGACCGTCGACTTCGCCGCGGCGCTTCGGACGGGTGGTGACCGACACCGAGAGTTCGACATTGCGGTCGGCCTTCAACAGCATGCGCGAGAGTGTGGTCTTGCCGGCGCCCGACGGCGAGGACAGGACCAGCATCAGACCGCGGCGTGCGGTCTTTCTTTGATTTCGAGAGGCGCGCGCCATGGCCTATTCCACGTTCTGCACCTGCTCGCGGAATTGCTCGACCGCGGCCTTGAGCTCCAGCCCGATATTGGTGAGCTCGACGTCGTTTGCCTTGGCGCAAAGGGTATTGGCCTCGCGGTTAAGCTCCTGCGCGAGGAAGTCGAGCCGGCGGCCGATCGGGCCGCCCTGCCCGATCAGACTCTTGGCCTGCGCAACATGCGCCGCGAGGCGATCGAGCTCCTCGCGCACGTCGGCCTTGGTCGCAATCAGGATGGCCTCCTGATGCAAACGGTCGGGATCAAACCGATCCGACTGCGCCAGCAGCGTGGCGATCTGCTCGGCAAGCCGGGCGCGGACCGCCTCGGGGCGGCGGCCGGGCGATTGGTCGGCACGCTGCGAGAGTGCGCCGATTTCGCTCAGCCGCGTCGTCAGCACGCGGCCGAGCGCGACACCCTCCTGGCGGCGCATTTCCGCGAGTGCGCCGATCACCTCGGCAAAACCGGCAGTCACCGCCGCCTCGGCAGTCCGCCGCTCGTCCTCGCGCTCTTCAGCGTCGCTGACTTCCATCACACCTTTGAGCGCAAGCAGGCCGTCGATGGAGGGCGGCGCCGTATCGATCTGCGACGCGACCTGACGCATGGTCGCCAACAGCGCATCGAGGATCGCCGTGTTGACCCGCACGACAGGCTGCGCGCCGGAACGCTCCACGGTCAGGTTGGCTTGGATCGAGCCGCGCGCCAGCGCCTCGGCGGTCCGCGCCCGAACCGGCGTTTCAATGGCGTCCCAACCGCTCGGCAGCCGCAGCCGCAGGTCGAGCCCCTTGCCGTTGACCGACTTGATTTCCCAGGCCCAGGTATAGGACCCGCAAACCCCATGGGCGCGAGCGAATCCAGTCATGCTCGAAAGCGCCATGGACGATGATCTCCGGCAATGGATTTGTTCGCGCGAGTTCGCGCTGAACTTAGCGGCGGCTTTTTGCGGTCACAAGGCTGCTTGTTTGGATCGGTGTGAGGCCGTTGCGCGCTGGCGTCGCCGCAGTGGCTGCAGCGTCGATCAATGCGAGGTCTGCGTGCGGCGCGCCGGCGAGCGAACCGGCGCCGGCGCAGGCGTCGGCGGTGCGCGGGTTGAAGCCTGCTGGGCATCGAGCGGCGCCTGATCCTTCTGATCGGTTTCCATCGATCGCAGCCGCGCGACATTCTTCTGATGCTGCTCGTAACTTTCGGCGAAGGCGTGACCTCCAGTGCCGTCGGCGACGAAATAGAGCTCCCGCGTCCGCGCTGGATTGGCCGCCGCTTCGAGCGAGGCCCGGCCCGGATTGGCAATCGGTCCCGGCGGCAAGCCGTCGATCAAATAGGTATTGTAAGGCGTCGGCTGCTCGATCTCGCTCTTCAGGATCGGCCGCCCGAGCGTGGCCTTGCCGCCGACCAGCCCGTAAATGATGGTCGGGTCCGACTGCAGCCGCATCTTCTGTTTCAGCCGATTGACAAACACCGCGGCCACACGCGTGCGCTCTTCGGGTTTTCCGGTCTCCTTCTCGACAATGGAAGCCAAGATGACGAGCTGCTCCGGCGTCTTGATCGGCAGATCGGGAGAGCGGCGGTCCCAGATTTCCTTGACCAGCCGTTGTTGCGCTTGCTGCATGCGCTGGATCATCTGCTCGCGCGATACGCCACGGGTAAAATTATAGGTGTCGGGCAGCAGAGTGCCCTCGCGCGGGATTTCCTTGATATTTCCAGTCAGCACGTCGTCGTCCAATAACCGCGCAACAATCTGCTCGGAGGTCAAGCCTTCCGGCATGCTGAATTGATGTGCAACCACCTTGCCGTCGACGATGGTCGCGACCACGTCGCGCAGACTGGCGTTGGCCTTGAATTGATATTCGCCGGCCTTGAGGTCCTCGCGCGCCTTGAGCACGAGCACGCCGCCGACGAACACCCATGGCTGATCGATGACCCCTTCCCGCATCAGCGCATCGGCGATGTCGCGGATGCCGGAACCGCGCGGCAGGTTTACGACCCGGTCCTGCGCCAGCGGGCCGGGCGCTTCGAACCGCTGCTTGCCGACAAAGAGGACGAAGCCGACGACGATCGCCAGCAGCACGAATAGGCTGACGACAGCATTGCCGATGATGACGAGCGGATGCCGCGCACTCTTCGACCGACGCACCGGCGCAGCGACGGTGTCGGGGTCGAGCGCCGTTCGCGGACTGCGCGGCGTGATTTGCTTGGGACCGCTGCGTTTGGGATCGGGGGACGACGCGCCAATGCCGTTCCCCGCTCGCTCGGACGAGTGGCGGATAAAGCTCGCCAATTCCCGATGCCGATCGCCCGGTTTCGCGCCCATTTGATACCGATGTCCGCGCGACCGAGCCTTCCGTTGCCGGCGCCCTTGCGCGCGGCGCCGAACCGGCGGCGGGGGTCTTTGCGCTACCGTTGGCCTGCCGCTCGGCCGCCGCTCTCGTCGGACCTTCGCGCGCCGGCGACCCGGGGGCTTTTGCCGCCGGCCTGCCCCCGATGTCGGCTGAGGCCGCGCGCAATCGCGCCGCAGCCCGCTCGCTGCCATTGGGCGGTGGATTGGTGTCCGTCACCGCCGACTATCCGCTGCTACAGGATGCATGATTAGCGATGAAGCTAGCCCACCAGAGAGCCCAATGCTCGCAAATTCTCTTGCGTCTGCCCATAGTCAGCGACCGGGCCAATCGCCACACTGGATCGCAGGCGAGTGCGGAGCAAATATGGCGAAACGGAGATTGAGCCCGCTATTCGGCCAAACGGCGGAAAATGATACTCGCATTGGTCCCGCCAAACCCGAATGAATTCGAAAGGACAGTGTTGATCGGCCGGTTGCGCGCCTGGTGCGGGACGAGGTCAATCGCGGTGGCGACCGAAGGGTTGTCGAGGTTGATGGTGGGCGGCGCAACCTGGTCGCGAAGCGCCAGCAGGCAGAAGATTGCCTCGACGGCGCCGGCCGCACCCAGCAGATGGCCGATCGATGATTTCGTCGACGACATCGATACGTGCCCGGCGGCATTGCCAAGCACCCGCTCGACGGCCCTGAGCTCGATCTCATCGCCCAGCGGCGTCGAAGTGCCGTGGGCATTGATATAATCGATCTCGTCCGCCGCAATACCGGCACGGCGGATCGCAGCGCTCATGCAGCGCTGAGCGCCATCGCCGTCCTCTGACGGTGCCGTGATGTGGAAGGCATCGCCGGAGAGCCCGTAGCCGATAAGTTCGGCGTAGATGCGTGCACCGCGCCGCTTCGCGTGCTCGTATTCTTCAAGCACCACGGCGCCGGCGCCTTCCCCCATCACGAATCCGTCGCGATCTCGGTCGTAAGGCCGCGACGCGCGTTCGGGCGTCTCGTTGAATCCGGTCGACAGCGCGCGGCAAGCCGCAAAGCCTGCGAGCGAAATGCGGTTGACCGGGGATTCGGTGCCGCCCGCCACCATGACATCGGCGTCGCCAAGCGCAATGAACCGGCCGGCGTCGCCGATGGCGTGCGAGCCGGTGGAGCAGGCCGTGACCACCGCGTGATTGGGACCCTTCAGTCCGTGCGCAATCGACACATAGCCGGCGGCAAGGTTGATGAGCCGGCCGGGAATAAAGAACGGCGATACCCGGCGCGGGCCGCGGTCGCGCAGCACCAGCGCGGTTTCCGCGATGCCCTCGACCCCGCCGATGCCGGACCCGATCAGCACCCCGCTTGCAATCTGGTCGGCGTACTGGCGCGGATGCCAGTCGGCATCATCGAGCGCCTGCTTCGCCGCACCCATCGCAAAGAGGATAAAGTCGTCGACCTTGCGCTGCTCCTTCGGCTCCATCCAATGATCGGGATCGAACGAGCCGTTGGAACCGTCGCCGCGCGGGACTTGGCCGGCTATTTTACAGGAAATATCGGAAACTTCGAATTTTTCGATGCGTTTAATGCCACTCGCACCGGCGAGCAGGCGTTGCCAGGTTTGCTCGACGCCGCAGGCAAGCGGCGTCACCATGCCGAGACCCGTGACGACAACGCGTCTCATCATCGGCACTCCCGGATGGCACGATAGCCGGAACGATAGCTCCAGGCGCTGCCCGCGCGCCATGGGCCCGTCAGTTGGGGGCTCCAGATTTCACACGCTCGCGCGCATCTCATGAATAACCGGCAAGCCGGGCCCGGCAGGGCCGACGCTCAGCTCTTTGCGTTCTTCTCGAGGAACTTGACGGCGTCGCCAACGGTGAGAATGGTTTCGGCGGCGTCGTCCGGAATTTCGCAACCGAACTCCTCCTCGAAGGCCATGACGAGCTCGACAGTATCGAGGCTGTCGGCGCCGAGGTCGTCGATGAAGCTGGCGCCTTCCGTCACCTTGTCGGGTTCAACGCCGAGATGCTCCACGACGATCTTCTTCACCCGCTCGCCAATGTCACTCATTGTTCCAACCTCATCTTTCAACGCGACCCAACCAAATCAAATCTCGGTCCGGTCCAGTTCTTCGTCGAACTTGGCGACGGCCGCGGGTCGACACCGATGAGAGGCGGACAGGCTTTTGCCCCGCTCTCCGGCACTCCGGCTCCCCCAGCCCGATTTTGGTTCGGTTACCATACTTCACTTGCGTTGACCAGCGCGGCCGCAGATTGTCCGCGCCAATCCTATCGTCTTCAAATCATGGCCATTCCGCCGTTCACATGCAACGTCTGTCCGGTCACATAGGCGGCTTCAGTCGAGGCGAGGAATACGACTGCGGCGGCCACCTCCTCGACCGTGCCGGCGCGGCTCGCCGGAATCTTCGCGAGGATGACCTCGCGCTGCTTGTCATTGAGCTTGTCCGTCATTGGCGTGACGATAAATCCCGGGGCCACACAATTGGCGGTGACGCCGCGTTTGGCATATTCCTGCGCCATCGCCTTGATCATGCCGGTCGTGCCGGCTTTGGCGGCGACATAATTCGATTGTCCAGGATTGCCGGTTGTGCCCACCACCGACGTGATCGCGATGACGCGGCCGAAGCGGCGGCGCATCATGCCGCGCACGGCGGCGCGGGCGAGGCGGAACGTGGCTGAGAGATTGATCGCGATCACCTGATCCCAATCCTCGTCGCGCAACTGCACGAGCAGATTGTCCCGCGTCACGCCGGCATTGGCGACGAGCACGTCGAGTTGACCCATCAGCTCGTCGGCCCGCGGAACCAGCGCTTCCACCTCGGCGGCTTCGGCGAGATTGCAGGGCAGGACGTGAACACGGCTGCCAAGATCGGCCGCGAGCCGGTCGAGGACTTCGCGCCGGGTCCCGGAGATGGCGATCGTTGCGCCCTGCGCGTGAAGGGTGCGGGCGATGCTGCCGCCAATGGTTCCGGTCGCTCCGGTCACGAGCGCAGTTTTTCCGTTGAGCTCGAACATAACCGTCCTCCAGAACGCGCGACGGTTCAGCCGCGCGCCGCCTTGTAGCGGATAATGTCTTCGGGCATGCCGATCGAGGACGCATTGGCGCCGTCGGCAATGCGCTTGATCAAACCGGTGAGCACCTTGCCGTTGCCGACCTCATAAAATGTCGTCACGCCGGCTTGCGCCATAAAAAGAATGGACTCGCGCCAGCGCACCGTGCCGGTGACCTGGGCGACGAGCGCGCGCACGATGTCTGCCGGCGCGGTGACGGGTTGCGCCAGCACATTGGCGACGAGAGGAACGCGAGGCGGATTGACGGAGACCTTGGCAAGAGCTTCGGCCATCACATCCGCGGCCGGCTGCATGAGCGGGCAATGGAACGGTGCGGAGACCGGCAGCATCATCGCGCGCTTCGCGCCGCGTTCCTTGGCGATCTCGACGGCGCGCTCAACCGCCGGCTTTGCGCCCGACAGCACGACCTGACCGCCGCCGTTGTCGTTGGCAGCCGCGCAAATACCGGCGCTCGCCGCATCCGCTGCGATCGCTTTGACGTCGCCGAGGTCTAGCCCGATGAGGGCGGCCATCGCCCCCTGCCCGACCGGGACCGCCTTCTGCATGGCACGGCCGCGGATGCGCAACAGCCGCGCGGCGTCGGCGATCGAGAGCGCCCCGGCTGCGGCAAGGGCCGAATATTCTCCCAGCGAGTGACCGGCAACGAATATCGGCGTCGCGCGCAAGGTCGACGCCCGCCTCGGTTTCGAGGACCCGCATAGCGGCGAGCGAAACGGCCATCAGAGCCGGCTGCGCATTTTCGGTGAGGGTCAACGTCTCCGAGCGGCCCGTTCCAGATGGTGCCGCTGAGCTGCTCGCCGAGCGCCGCATCGACTTCCTCGAACACCGCCCGCGCCGGGGCAAAGGCCTCGGCCATCGCCTTGCCCATGCCAACCGCCTGACTGCCTTGGCCGGGAAAAACGAACGCAACCGCCATCTGCCTGCCCCCGAGCGGGCGAAAGATACCGCGATCTCGATCATGTCAAGGGAGAGACCGGGTGGGGGTCGGCGGAGTAACAAAGCGACAACCACAAATCGATAAGCTCAATGGCCCGCCGATGGGTCGAAGTCCGTCATCCCCGAGTTCCGCCGCATGAGTGCGTTTTCACCCGTCACCGACGCCGATCTCGCTCACGCGCGGCAGGATCCGGCGTTCCGGCAAAAGCTTTTGGAGCAGAGCCTCGAGGTCTTGCTCAACGGCATAAAGAAGGCCCGTGCGGCGTCCGCGAATTCCCGAGAGGGCGCCAAGCTCATTCGCGAGGGCGTCGCGCTCGCCGTGAAGCTTGCGGAACTCATTCAGGCCCCCGCAAGGCGCGCCCGCACCTCGTGATCGCCTTGCCTTTCCTTACGATCCGCTTATAAGGCCACCTTCTGCTCGTCCCCGGCCGGGGGCTGAACGGACGGCCCGCGCGAAAGCCCAGGGTAGGACCACACGGTCCGGCGTCCGGTGTTCCCGCCTTCAGAGCATTCGAGCCTTTCCCGAAGGGTTCGAGGGGCTTCGCGCCGCGGCGAGCATGGTAACGAAGGAAAGGACACCCATGCCGTTCTACGAGCATGTCTACCTCGCGCGCCAGGACGCCAGCGTGCAGCAGGTGGAAGAATTAACCGCGCAGCTAAAGGGCGTCGTCGAGGGGCTCGGCGGCTCAGTCGCGAAGACCGAATATTGGGGCGTCAAGACGCTCTCCTACCGGCTGCGCAAAAATCGCAAAGCGCATTTCACCCTCATGAATCTCGATGCGACGCCGCCGGCGATCAACGAGATCGAGCGGCTGGAGCGGCTCAACGAGGACGTGCTGCGCTATCTGACCATCCGGGTCGAGGAGCACGAGGAAGGTCCCTCGGCCATGATGCGCAGGGTCGAGCGCGACCGTGACCGTGACGACCGCCGGGGTGACCGCGGCGACCGGTTCGATCGCGGTGACAGGGGCGACCGCGGCGACCGGTTTGGCGGCGATCGCGGCGACCGTCCGCGCGACCGCGATCGGCGTCCTCGCGAGGCCTCCGAAGAAACCGAACCGGCAGCGCAGGAGTAGTCATGGCAATGTCACCGCAGTCCGGCGGCGGCCGGCGACCGTTCTTCCGCCGTCGCAAGAGCTGCCCGTTCTCGGGCGCCAACGCGCCGAAGATCGACTACAAGGACGTCAAGCTGTTGCAGCGGTTCGTGTCGGAGCGCGGCAAGATCGTACCCAGCCGCATCACGGCAGTCTCGGCGAAGAAGCAACGTGAGCTCGCCCAAGCGATCAAGCGCTCGCGCTTTCTGGGACTGCTGCCTTATGTGATCCGCTGATGGCGGGGCGGCAATGGAGCACATGAGATGGAAGTGATTTTGCTCGAACGCGTGGCCAGATTGGGCCAGATGGGCGAAGTGGTGCGCGTCAAAGACGGCTTTGCCCGCAATTTCTTGCTGCCACGCGGCAAGGCGTTACGCGCGACCGAAGAGAACCGCACGCGCTTTGAAACAATGAAGACCGATCTCGAGGCGCGATCGCTCACGCTCAAAACCGAGGCCGCGGGCGTCGCCGAGAAGCTCGACGGCAAGAGTTTCACGGTTCTGCGCCAGGCTTCGGAGGCCGGACAGCTATTTGGATCGGTTTCGCCACGCGATCTCATCGGCCTGATCACCGAGGCCGGATTCAAACTCAACCGCAGTCAGATTGCGCTCAATACGCCGATCAAGACGATCGGCCAGCACAAGGTTCCGATTGCGCTGCATCCCGAGGTCGAGAGCTCGATCACCGTGATCGTTGCCCGCAACAACGATGAAGCGGCACGCATCGCGCGCGGTGAGGATGTCTCGCATCTGCGTGAAGAGCCGAGCGAAGCGGAAGCCGCCGCTATTGCAGCGGAGGTGTTTTTTGAGCCCGAGGCCGCGCAAGCGCAGCGCGCAGGCGAAGACTCAGAAGCGGCCGAGAGCCGGCCTGTGGACGATAAGAGCTGATCGCGCAAAAGCTGATTGCATCAGTCCGGAATATCGTCGCGCGGGACCGATGAACCCTCGCCCGGCTGCGCCTCTGTGGGCGCGGCAGCGGTCGAAGCGGGAGCCACGCTTTCGCTGGGCGTTTCCGTAACCGCCGGAGTTGCAATGCCCGTAGTGGGTTCGCGCGACGGTGCTGCCTCTTCCCTACGGTGGCCCCGCGCAGTCGTCGTTGTTCGCATATCTCTACGGCCCGCCGCTGGCCGTCTGCCGAGGCCGGGCGCAGCAGGCTCCTCCGTTGGATTGGCGGGACTGGCGCCATCCTCCGGTTTCGCCACTTCATCGGTACGGCCCTGCGGTTTGGCGGCTGCAGGCGCCTCCTCTTCAGGCTTTGCCGGCTGGCGGGCTTGGCGTATCGCCGGCCTAGCCTCTTCGGCCGGCGTCCGCGCCCGGTCCTGACCCGGCTTTTGCCCGCGGCCTTGCGCCGCACTTTCGGCACCGCCGGCGCCTAGGACATAGGCGGCGAGCGCAGCGGCCTGCTCCTTGCTGGAGGTATAGTGCTCCCGCAGGAACGCCGAGAGCATCAGGCTGTTTTTCCCGCTCGCCAGCCCGCGCGTGGCTTTGTGGCAAGCCGCGCAATCGCTGGCAAAAATCTGCGACGGCGACTTGCCCTGGTCGATATTGGTCTGCGCCAGCGCCACAACTGGCGCCAGTGCCAGAAACAGGCCGATTAACGCTGTGAGACGCCGGGACACCCTGACCTCCTTGAAACCTATCGGCTGGCCCATCATGCTTTAGCCCAAAACCAGCCAGATGGGACCGGGTGCATGTTCGCCCGGTGGGAGGACATCATCATTAGCATTGCTGGTTACGGAGGATTTTGTTTTAATGACGGCAACCAAGAGGCCCCCGGTGGCTTAACCGATTATTAGAGTCGTCTGGAGCGAGTGCGGCACCCAAATGGGCGTTTAGTGTCGCATTTGGCACCGGCCGGGTCAGCGTGTGGAGGCGGCCGTGGATCGGTTGCTTGTAATAGTGCTGAGACGGTATATCGGCCGGGGGTCTCTCGCGGTCACAACGGCTTCGGGCAAATCTTACAGGTTCGGCGATGGCACCGGGTCCGCCGGTAGCCGTGCGCTTCGTCACCGCAAAGGCCCAGCGCTCGATCCTGCTCGACCCTGATCTCAAATTGGGCGAAGCCTACATGGACGGCACTTTCGTGGTCGAGCAAGGCTCGATTGCGGACGTGCTCGCAATCCTGCTCCAGCAAGACCGTAAATTCGCGGCCAGTTGGGCTTGGGTGCCGCGGCTCATGCGCTACCTGTTCCGCCGCCTCCAGCAATTCAATCTGCGCTCCCGCGCGCGCCACAATGTCGCGCACCACTACGATCTCGACGGCAGGCTCTACTCGCTGTTCCTGGATGGCGACCAGCAATATAGCTGCGCGTATTTCGACCCGGCCAATTCGTCGCTTGACGACGCCCAACTCGCCAAGAAGCGCCACTTGGCGGCGAAGCTCCTGGTTCCGCGCGGCGCCAGCGTCCTCGATATCGGCTGCGGCTGGGGCGGTCTCGCACTTTATCTTGCAGACACGACCGGCGCGCACGTCACCGGCATTACACTGTCGCAGGAACAATACCAGCGGGCACAGAACAGAGCGACCGAGCGCGGCCGAACCAAGGACACGAACTTCCGGCTGTTGGATTATCGCGATGTCGACGGTAGTTTCGATCGCATCGTGTCGGTCGGCATGTTCGAGCACGTCGGCGTGAGTTTTTACGATACTTACTTCCGCAAGTGCGCCCGCCTGCTCGCCGACGATGGCATCATGGTGTTGCACACGATCGGCCGCAAGAGTCCCCCGAGCGTCACCAATCCGTGGATCGCCAAATACATATTTCCGGGCGGCTACATCCCGGCGCTGTCCGAAGTGCTGCCGCGCATCGAGCACGCGCGCCTCATCGTCACCGATATCGAAATTCTGCAACTGCACTATGCCGAAACGCTCAAGGCTTGGCGCGAACGCTTCCTCGCTCACCGCGAAGAGGTCATTCGCATCTACGATCAGCGCTTCGTGCGGATGTGGGAATTCTATCTTGCCAGTTCGGAGATGGCATTCCGCGAAGGCGACATGGTCGTGTTCCAGATTCAGATGACCAAACGCAAAGGCATCACGCCGTGGACGCGCGACTACATCGCGCGCGAAGAAGCGCGATTGCGCACGCTCGAGGCCGGCAGACGCACGCCGTTGCGACTCGCCGGAGAGTAGGCGGGCGGTGGTTCACTCCTGCACGGCTGCCGTCAAGAGCGGAGCGTGGCTGTCGATGTTCCACCCGGTTCTCGGTGTGTAGCGGGGAAAGCCGCAATGAACGTTTCCCATGGCGCCGCCGCTCGACTATCGAGGGGGCGTTCGTGGTAGCGTGCAACGGTGAGAGTGCCTCTTTCGTTGAGTGATCCGCGATGTTGAGTGACCCCAAACCGGCCATCCTCAAATCGGCCACACGCAAATCCCTTGATCGGGACCATGCCAGCATTCGATTCGTTCGCACGCAAGCAAGCGCCCGCGGAACCGGCGTTCCGCGCGCCGCCGCACAATATTGAAGCCGAGCAGGCGCTGCTCGGCGCGATACTGGTCAATAACGAAGCATTCTACCGGGTCTCCGACTTCCTCGAGCCGAAGCATTTCTTCGAGCCTATTCATCGGCAGATTTATGAGCTCGCCGGCGGTCTGGTCCGCGCCAATAAGCTCGCCACCCCGGTAACGCTGAAGTCCTTCCTGCCGGCGGACTTCGACGTCGCCGGCCTCACGCTCAATCAGTATCTGGCGCGTCTTGCCGCAGAGGCGACGACAATCATCAACGCCGAGGACTATGGCCGCACCGTCTACGATCTCTCGATTCGCCGCGACCTGATCACGATCGGCGAGGACATGGTCAACCTCGCCTACGACGCTCCGGTCGATGCCACACCGTCGAGCCACATCGAAGACGCCGAGCGCAAACTCTACGAAATCGCCGAGACCGGACGATTCGATTCGGGCTTCCAGCGCTTTGCCCAGGCGCTGACGACCGCGGTCGACATGGCGGCGCGCGCATATCAGCGCGATGGCAGCCTATCCGGCTTGGCGACCGGATTGACCGATCTCGACAACCGGATGGGCGGCCTGCAGCCTTCCGATCTGATCATCCTCGCCGGCCGGCCGGGCATGGGCAAAACCGCACTCGCCACCAACGTCGCCTACAACGTCGCCAAGGCGTTTACGCAAGGCGAAGTCCGCGCCGATGGCCATCGGGAAACCGTTAACGGCGGCATCGTCGGCTTCTTTTCGCTCGAAATGTCGGCCGAGCAGCTCGCCACGCGCATCATTGCCGAGCAGACGGGAATCCCATCCAACAAGATCCGTCGCGGTGTCATCGGCGAAGCCGATTTCGAGAAGATCAAGGATGTCTCGATCGAACTGCAAAGCCTGCATTTTTACGTCGACGAGACTGGCGGGCTCTCCATCGGCCAATTGGCGGCGCGCGCCCGCCGCCTCAAACGTCAGCGCGGGCTTGATCTCTTGGTGATCGATTACCTTCAGCTGCTGCAAGGTTCGAGCCGACGCTCCAGCGAGAACCGCGTCCAGGAAATCACCGAGATTACGACGCGGCTTAAGGCGCTCGCCAAGGAGCTCAATATTCCGATCCTCGCGCTGTCGCAGCTTTCACGCCAGGTCGAAGCTCGTGAAGACAAGCGCCCGCAACTTTCAGACCTACGCGAGTCCGGCTCGATCGAGCAGGACGCCGACGTCGTGCTGTTCGTGTTTCGGGAGGAATATTATCACCAGATGCGCAAGCCCACGGAAGCAAATAGGGAAAAGTTCGCCGAATGGCTTGCCGAGGGCGAACGCGTGGACGGCAAGGCCGAACTCATCATCGGCAAGCAACGGCACGGTCCGACCGGCACCATTGAATTGCAGTTCGATGCCGAGGTTACCCGCTTCGCCAATCTCGATACCACGCACCGGCCGGAGTTTTAGGCCGCTCTCGGCCGCACATCGCGCTCGATTGCCCCACCGTTTTGCATCCTCGCCTCGGTTAGATCGTGCATCGCCTGCAGATTGATCCAAAATTCGGCGCTCATGCCGAAGAAACGCGCCAGCCGCAACGCCGTATCCGCCGTCACCGACCGCTCGCCCTTGATGACGGCCCCAATGCGGGTAGCCGGAACGCGCAATGCCAGCGCGAGCGCGTTAGCCGACATCCCGAGCGGCTTGAGGAACTCTTCGCTCAAAACTTCACCCGGATGAGTGGTGACGCGGTTGGGCGTAGCCACCCCCTTAGTGATAGTCGACGATTTCGACATTGGCCGGACCCTCCTCGGTCCACTTGAAGCAGACGCGCCACTGGTTGTTGATGCGAATCGAATATTGGCCGCGCCGATCTCCGGTGAGCGCCTCGAGCCGATTTGCCGGCGGCGCGCGCAAATCATAGAGACCGCGCGCGTGATGCAGCATGTCGAGTTTTCGCAACGCTTGCTTCTCGATCCCGCTGAACCGCTTCACGAAAGAACCCAGCCACAGGGCCTCAGTGGCGCGGTCGCGAAACGAGCGGATCATGGAACTATAGATACACCGCGTGGGGTTATACGACAAGCGTACAACCGACCCGACAGGGAACGCTCCGGTCGGGCAGCGCAGCAGGTCTGTCACCGCTTTACCGCGGCTCCCGCCACGCCGTTTTGCATCCTCGCCTCGGTCAGATCGTGCATCGCCTGCAGATTGATCCAAAATTCGGCGCTCATGCTGAAGAAGCGTGCCAGCCGCAACGCAGTATCGCCGAGACTCATCGGTTGCACTGACTTGAACAATCGTCGGCCCCCCGCGCGCGGTCTAAGGCGTCGTCGAACTTCAGTTTGAGGCTCAAGTTATGCGTTTCTTTGACCTTGAAATCAGATACCAGCGTCTGAAACCGACATCCTGACCGGACAAGCGTTTATTGCCGTTTGCACCAGGAGGCGCGTCGCCTACCCGTCAGGATTTATGCTCGGTCGCGTGCCTGTCAGTGTCGGGTCGACGCCGGGTGCGCCATGACGTCGGTTTGGCCGAAATCGCTTCCCTTAAAAAGCAGAGGGGCCCGTAGTGCAGTCGAAACCGCGTAGGCCATGCAGTCCCCGAAGTTCAGTTTGGCCGAATGCCCACTCGTCCTGCCGAAAGTCGCGAATGCTTGCGCAGCCACATCCGCCATATCGCGACTAAACGGAATGATTGCGACACCTTGCCGGTCGATAAAATCCTCCGGCCAACGAGAGGAACTCCAGGAAGATTCGCCGCGCACCAGATGCGAGTCTCAACCAACGTCGGCGCGCCGATGGCGCAGTCTTCGTCGGAAAGGAGATCGAGCAACGACCGCGTCCCGTCCTCGAGCTTGATGATTCCTACGAGAATCGAACTATCCAAGACAATCATTTAGGCAAGCCTGTCGCCTCATCGTATAGAGCCTCGATCGAAACTTCAGGCTCTGCGATACCGCGCTCGCGATCTTCCCGAAGCAGCCGTAGCCAGTGCGCAACCTGCCCACGCCGGGCCGGCATGTGGCGGGAGGGACGGTATTGTCGCAATGCATCGAGCACGACATCGCTGATTGTCTTACCAGTCTGTCGCGCGAGCGTCCGCGCGAGGTGCGCGGCTTCTGCATTGCGAATGTGGACCTGATCATTCATGGCATTCGAACCGTCATATGCCCTCAAGTTTGGGAGCAAGGTACATATGTACTTCGTTGTCCCTCGTGCAGCAATATGCCGACCATGCTCAAGCATGGCGCCGCTTTACCACCGCCCCCGCCCCAGGCATAAGGCAGGCCATGGCACTCGCCGAGCCCCTCGCCGAATCGGCGTCTCCCCAGCCGGAGCCGGAGACCGGCGGCACGCTCACCATTGACCTTGCCGCCATCGAGGCGAACTGGCGGACGCTGGCGCGGCGCCTGCTCACCGTCGAATGCGCCGCGGTCGTCAAGGCCAATGCTTATGGTCTTGGCCTCGAGCCGGTGACGACAAAGCTCGCAAAGGCCGGCTGCAAAACGTTCTTCGTGGCCGATCTTACGGAGGCGCGCCGCGTGCGCGCCCGCGCCCGCGAGGCTGCGATCTACGTGCTCAACGGCCTGGCGCCGGAGGCTGCGCCAGCTTTCATCGACATCAACGCGCGGCCGGTCATCAACAGCATGACCGAGCTCGCGGAATGGGACGCCTTCGCCGCCGCCCATAAATGGCAGGGCGGCGCGGCGCTCCACGTCGATACCGGAATGAACCGGCTTGGAATTTCCGCCGAGGAAGCGATGGCGCTGGCGCCGCGGGTGCAGACCGAGAATCACGGCATCACGCTGTTGATGAGCCACCTCGCCTGCGCCGAAGTTGCCGACCATCCGCTCAACACCAGACAGATTGCGCGCTTCCGCGACGTCCGCACACTGTATCGCGGCGTGCCCGCCTCGCTTGCCAATTCCTCCGGTATCTTTCTGGGCGATGCGGCGCATTGCGACTTGGCAAGGCCGGGGGCCGCGCTTTATGGCGTCAATCCTACGCCCGGCCGTTCCAATCCTATGCAAGGCGTCGTCGAATTGACTGGGCGCATCCTCCAAGTCCGCAATGTCGAGCGCGGTGCAACCATTGGCTATGGCGCGACGTGGAGGGCAAGACGGCCATCGCGCATCGCGATCGTGGCGCTCGGCTACGCCGACGGGCTGCTGCGTGCCGCGAGCAGTACCGATCGCGAAGAGGGCGGCGCCGCACTCATCGCCGGAACGCGTTGCCCATTTGCCGGACGGATTTCGATGGATCTGGTTTGCGTCGACATCACCGCGCTTCACGACGGCGTTGTCCGCAGAGGCGACGTCGCGACAGTAATCGGTGCCGGATTGACGATCGACGACATCGCCGCGGCGGCCGGCACCATCGGCTACGAGATCCTCACCCGGCTCGGCGGGCGTTGCGAACGCGTCTACCGGAGCGAGTGACGGCAATGGCCGCGCGAGCACAAAACTTCGTCTGCCAGAACTGCGGCGCGGCTTTCGCGCGGTGGAATGGCCGCTGCGAGGCCTGCGGCGAATGGAACACGCTGGTTGAAGAAGGTGCTGTCGCACCGGCCCGGCGATCTCGCAAGGGGCGCTTGTTCGCCATTGAGCCGCTCAAGGGTCAAGCGCAGGAAGCGCCGCGTCTTGCCTCCGGCATTGCCGAATTCGATCGGGTGACCGGCGGCGGCCTGGTGCGCGGCTCGGTGCTGCTGCTTGGCGGCAACCCTGGAATCGGCAAATCGACGCTGCTGATCGAAGTTGCCGCTGCATTCGCCCGCGCCAAACATCGCGCCGTCTACATCTCGGGCGAAGAAGCCGTGGCCCAGGTAAGGTTGCGCGCCGAACGGCTGGGCCTCAGCGATACCGCAGTCGAAGTTGCGGCCGAGACCTCGATCGAGGAGATCGTAGCGACGCTCTCGGAGGGGGCGACGCCGGGCCTCCTGGTCATCGATTCGATCCAGACCATGTGGACGCAAGCCGTCGAAGCGGCTCCCGGCACCGTGACCCAGGTCCGCGGCTCGGCTGGAGAGTTGATCCGGTTCGCCAAACGCACGGGGGCGGCGGTGATCCTGGTCGGCCATGTTACCAAGGACGGCCAGATCGCCGGGCCACGTGTGGTCGAGCATATGGTCGATGCCGTGCTCTCGTTCGAGGGCGAAGGCACGCATCAGTTCCGCATTCTGCGCGCGATCAAGAACCGCTTTGGGCCGACCGACGAGATCGGCGTGTTCGAGATGACCGGCGAGGGGTTGCACGAGGTCGCGAACCCCTCCGAGCTGTTCCTGTCCGAGCGCGACCTCGGCAGTCCGGGCACCGCCGTGTTCGCGGGAATTGAGGGCACGCGGCCGCTGCTGGTCGAAATCCAGGCGCTGGTCGCACCGACCACGCTTGGCACCCCGCGCCGCGCCGTGGTCGGCTGGGATCAGAGCCGGTTGTCCATGGTGCTTGCCGTGCTCGAGGCGCATTGCGGCGTTCGGCTGTCCGGCCATGATGTTTATCTCAACGTCGCCGGGGGCTTACGCATTCAGGAACCAGCGGCCGACGTCGCCGCGGCGGCGGCTCTGGTGTCCTCGCTCGCGCGCGCGCCGCTGCCCGCCGATGCCGTGTATTTCGGTGAAGTATCGCTGTCAGGCGCCGTGCGGCCGGTGGCGCAGACCGCGACGCGGCTCAAAGAGGCGCAAAAACTCGGCTTCACCAAGGCCATCGTCCCGGACGCCGCGCGCAATGAGGCGCCCGACGGCTTTTCCCTCACTACCATCGGCACGCTTGCCAATCTGGTTGTCGACATCGCCCGCGAAGGAGCCCCCGCGTTGCGGCGCGTCGGGCGCCCGGATGGCTGACGGGGATCAGCCGCCCAGAATGACCGCGTCTGCAATGACTTTATTGGCTGCAGTGTTGTTGGTTAACAGGGGCTTATGCGGTTTTCTTGCAACGCCCGAACATTATTCAGGTGAAGCCGCTGCACGGCTGGAAAGACGGGTGACGGCGGCCCCGCGCCCGGCTATACACCCGGCGGAGCTGAGCGCAGCCGCTCTCCGCAAGCCGGGGCTCTGCGGCAATCGCCGCATGTGGGAATCGTTGCCAGAGGCTTGCGATCGAATACGGGCGGTCGTCTGATCTGACACGTTGCCGATTCGGGTGTAGACCGCAGCCAAAGCGATGTGGGACCTGCGAGCGGACTAGCGAAACATGCCGATTACGCTGCTCGATATCGTACTGATCGTGGTGATGCTGATTTCGGGACTGCTCGCCATGGTGCGGGGGTTCATGCGGGAGGTGCTGTCCATCACCGCCTGGGCGCTCGCAGCCGGCGCCACGCTTTATGCCTATGCCAAGCTGCTGCCGCTCGCCAAACAGTACTTCAATAACGACATCGTCGCCGCGGTCGCCGTCGTCGGCGGCGTGTTTTTGGGCACCCTCCTCGTGGTCTCGGTGCTGACCGTAAGGCTGTCGGATATGGTGCTCGATAGCCGTGTTGGCGCGCTCGACCGCACGCTCGGCTTCCTGTTCGGGCTCGCGCGCGGCCTGGTCATCGTGGGGGTGGCCTTCCAATTCTTCACGTGGCTGGTTCCCGACCGTAGTCAGCCGGAATGGGTCAGAGGGGCCAAATCGCGGGTCGTCCTGACCGGAACCGGACAATGGCTGATGTCCATGTTGCCGGATGACCCGGAAAGCACCATTTTGAAGAAGTTCAAGCGGCCTCGGCCGGAGGACAGCGATAATCCGGACCAGCATAGCGAACGCGACAAGCCCGCCGGCACTGCTGCCGATGGCCGGGCCGATGCGGGCTACGACCGTGCCAACCGGACCGCCATGCAGCAGTTATTCGACGCTAAAGGAACGGCGCACTGAAATGCCGGAGGGCCGAAGACCATGATGGAACCCGCCCTCTTGGATCTCGACCTTGATAACGACCGGTTGCGCGAGGAATGCGGCGTATTCGGCATTTTCGGCCATCCCGACGCCGCCGCCATTACCGCGCTCGGCCTTCACGCCCTGCAGCACCGCGGCCAGGAAGCGGCCGGCATCGTCTCATTCGACGGCAAGCGCTTTCACTCCGAGCGCCGCCTCGGTCTGGTCGGCGACGCCTTCTCTCGCCGCGAAGTAATTGATCGGCTGCCCGGCAACGCAGCGGTCGGCCACGTGCGTTATTCGACGACCGGCGGCACCATCCTGCGCAATGTGCAGCCGCTGTTCGCCGAGCTCAATGCCGGCGGCTTCGCCATCGGCCACAACGGCAATCTCACCAACGGCCTGACGCTGCGCCGCCAGCTCGTGCGCGAAGGCGCCATGATGCAATCGACGACGGACACCGAGGTGATCCTTCACCTGGTGGCGCGTTCGCATCGCAACCGCTTCATCGACCGCTTCATCGAGGGCCTGCGCATGCTTGAAGGCTCCTATGCCTTCGTCGGCCTCACCAACAAGAAGCTGATCGGCGCCCGCGATCCGCTAGGCATCCGGCCGCTGGTGCTCGGCAAACTCGGCGGCTGCCCGATCCTCGCCTCCGAGACCTGCGCGCTCGACATCATCGGTGCGCAGTATGTCCGCGACGTGGAGAACGGCGAGGTGCTCATCTTCGACGAGGAAGGCGCACATTCGCATAAGCCGTTCCCGCCGATGGTGCCGCGGCCATGCATCTTCGAATACATCTACTTCTCGCGGCCGGATTCGGTCATCGGCGGCCGCAGCGTCTATAATGTGCGCAAAACCAGCGGTGTGGAACTCGCCCGCGAGTCGCCGGCCGCAGCCGATGTGGTCATCCCGGTGCCCGATTCCGGCGTGCCGGCGGCAATCGGCTACGCGCAGGAATCGGGAATTCCCTACGAGCTCGGCATCATCCGCAATCACTATGTCGGCCGCACCTTCATCGAGCCGGCCCAGCACATCCGCCAGCTCGGCGTTCGCCTCAAGCACAGCGCCAACCGCGCCGTGGTCGGCGGCAAGCGCATCGTGCTGATCGACGATTCGATTGTGCGCGGCACGACCTCGGTGAAGATCGTGCAGATGATGCGCGATGCCGGCGCCCGCGAGGTGCATTTCCGCATCGCCTCGCCGCCGATCACCCACCCGGACTATTATGGCATCGATACGCCCGAGCGGGACAAATTGCTCGCTGCTACCCACGACCTCGAAGGCATGCGGAAATTCATCGGCGCCGATTCCCTCGCCTTTCTTTCGGTCGCGGGCATCTACCGCGCCATGGGCGAGAAGGCTCGCGATGCCGCGCGGCCGCAATTCACCGATCATTGCTTTACCGGCGAATATCCGACGGCGCTGACCGACCACACGGCGCAAGAAGCCTCGCCCCGCCAGCTCTCGCTGCTCGCCGAGGCGAGCTGAGCCGAGATGCGGCAATGGGGTATGATGATTGCCATGACGCCGACGACGAAAAAACTGCTGGAGCAGGTGGAATCCTGGCCACAGGAGGATCAAGAGGAATTGGTGGAATACGCGCGCGACATCGAGGCGCGGCGCGCCGGCGTCTATCGGGCGACGGCGGAAGAGCTTGAAGCGATCGACGAGGCCATTGCGGAACTTGATCGGGGCGAGGCGGCGAGCGAGGCGGAGGTCAGGGCGGCGTTCGCGAAATTCCGCAGCATATGAACGTCATCTACTCGCCGCGCGCCGTCCGCGACCTTGAAGCAATCGCCGCCTACTACCGCACCGTCGCGGACGCGAAGCTTGCCGCCGCGATTGACGAGAGCATCGAGTACGTCGTCGCCCGGGTAGCCGAACACCCGCGCAGCGCGCCTCGGGTTGCCGAACGCCGCAGCGTGCGATCCGCACTGGTTTTGCGGTATCCGTACAAGATTTTTTATCGCGTACGCAGTGACGCTGTGGAGATTCTGCACATCCGACATACGGCGCGCCGGCCGTGGCGGGGCTCGTAAACGAGCAGCGAAGGCGAACTCACCTGACTAGGGCGTGGACTCACACAGCATGGCCAAGCTCCTCGTCGACCGGATCGCGCTCGTCACCGGCGCCTCGCGCGGCATTGGTTATGCGCTGGCGCTGGCGCTCGCGCGTGCAGGCGCCCATGTGGTCGCCGTGGCGCGCACCGTTGGCGCGCTCGAAGAACTCGACGACGCCGTGCAGGCGGCGGGCAGCTCGGCGACGCTGGTGCCGCTCGACATGCGCGATTACGACGGTCTTTATCGGCTCGCCGCCGCGCTGAACGAGCGTTACCAGCGGCTCGATGTGCTTGTCGGCAATGCTGCGGTCGCCGGTCCGCGCTCGCCGCTCGGTCACGTCGAGCCGAAGGGTTGGGACGAGGTGATGGCGATCAACGTCACCGCCAACTGGCATCTCATCCGCGCCATGGATCCCCTGCTCAAGCGCTCCAGTGCCGGCCGCGCCGTCTTCATGACCTCGGGCGCCGCCACGCATGCCCGCGCCTATAGCGGCCCTTATTCGGTCTCGAAAGCCGCGCTCAACGTGCTGGCGCGAACCTATGCGGCGGAAACCACCTCAACCCCGGTGCGCGTCAATGTCTTCAATCCCGGCCCGACGCGAACCCGCATGCGCGCCCAGGTCATGCCGGGCGAAGACCCGATGACGCTGCCGACGCCGGAAGCGGTGGCGGAGAAAATCGTCGATCTGTGTCTGCCGGGATTTTCCGAAACCGGCCGGCTTTATGACTTTCGCGCCGGCAAGCTTCTCGAATTCATCGAACCTGCCTGAACATACACGGCAAAGAATACAGGCGCATTCTGTTGCGCGTCCGGCTCTCCGACCGCGTTCTTCATCGGGCGCGTTTTTTTCGCTTGGCGTAGGGATTGGGCTTCGCGCGCAGCATGAGCCTGATCGGCGTGCCCGGCAGCGCCAGATGGTCGCGCAAGGTATTGACGAGATAGCGCCGATAGGTCTCCGGCAGTGTGTGCGCCCGCGAAGAGAACAAAACGAATGTCGGCGGCCGCGCCTTCGGTTGCGTGATGTAGTCGAGCCTGACGCGCCGGCCTTTGGCGCCCGATGGCGGATGCGCCGCGACCGCCTGGGCGAGGAAGCGGTTGAGCGCCGCCGTCGGCACGCGACGGTTCCAGACCGCGTAGCTCTCCAGCACCGCCGCCATCAGCCGATCAACGCCCGCTCCCGTTCGTCCTGACAGCGTGACAATCGGTACACCCTTGATCTGCGGCAGCATGCGGTCGGTTTCCTCGCGCAAGCGCGCCTGCGCCCCCGCCGGCGGATCGACCAGGTCCCATTTGTTGAGCCCGATGACGATGGCCCGCCCTTCGCGCTCGACCAGATCGGCGATGCGGATATCCTGTTCTTCGAACGGCGCCTCCGCATCGACGAGCACGATCACCACGTCGGCAAAACGGATGGCGTTGAGCGCATCGGCCACCGAGAGCTTTTCGAGCTTCTCTTCGATGCGCGAGCGCCGGCGCATGCCGGCAGTGTCGTAAATGCGCAGTTGCCGCCCGCGCCAGTCGAGGTCGACGGCGATTGCGTCGCGCGTGATCCCGGCTTCGGGTCCGGTCAACAGCCGTTCCTCGCCGAGAAAGCGGTTGATCAATGTCGATTTGCCAGTGTTGGGGCGTCCCACCACGGCGATTTTGATCGGCCGTTGCTCGGCAACCGAAACCGCCGCGTCCTCATCCTCTGGCGCCAGTAACGCGGTCGCTTCAGGCAGCGCCGTGCGAAGCGCGTCGTAGAGGCCGGCCAAGCCCTCGCCATGCTCGGCGCTGATGGCAACCGGCTCACCCAGACCGAGTGCATAGGATTCCAGTACGCCCGCTGCGCCGGCGCGTCCTTCGGTTTTATTGGCGACGACGATCGCGGGCTTGCCCGATTTGCGCACGAGATCGGCGAAGGCGCGGTCGGTCGGCGTCGCACCGGCGCGCGCATCGACCAGGAAAAGCACCACATCCGCCAGCGCCATGGCGGCAGCGGTCTGCGCCTGCATCCTGGCGGAGAGACTTTCGCGTGCGGCGTCCTCGAGCCCCGCAGTGTCGATCACCTTGAACGAAAGATCACCGAGCCTGCCGTCGCCTTCGCGGCGGTCACGTGTCACCCCCGGCCGATCGTCGACCAGAGCAAGCCGCCGCCCAACGAGCCTGTTGAACAGCGTCGATTTGCCGACATTCGGCCGGCCGACAATGGCGACAGTGAAAGTCATGATACCAAAGACCCGAGGCTATCCGGCAGTAAAGGTCCACCACACGGCGGACCCGGTCATGCCATGACCGCTGGCATGATTCTTATTCTACTGAAATCTCGCCGCTGTCAGACAATAGCGAGAGTGGCCGCGCTGGGCGCCTTTTAGGAAAAGCGGACGCCCGGCTTGCCGTAGCGGATGCGACCAAACAAAGAAGCTCTAGCCTGACCAGTTTCCATCAAAGCCGATCATGCATTAGCGCGGCGCGGTTCCGGCCGCAGGCGGATCTGGCCACACCGATTGCGCCGGTTGTGCAGCTTGCTGCGGCGCCGGCGCTGCGGGCCATACCGATTGCGCAGGTTGCGCAGTCTGCTGCCGTGCCGGCGGCGGCGGTGCAGGCCACGCGGTTTGCGCGGGCTGTTGCTGCGGCGGAGCCGCCGGCCAGACCGCTGCTGAGGGCTCGGGAGGCGTTCCCGGTCGCGCGGAAACGTCGATCCGCGTTCGTGGTGGCGGCGCCGGGGCGCGAGCCACTTTGGGCTTTGGTTTGGGCTTCGGCTTGGCGGGCGCCGGCGGCGGCGCAACATCAGCCACCGGCTCGGGCGGCGGTTGATAGCCCTTCACCAAATCGGGCGGCACACCGGTGGTCGCGCCAGGCACTCCCTCGGGGAATACCGGCTCGCGTTGACCTGTGAGCTTCTTCTTGGTGTCGAACGCATCCGAGTTAAACATCTCCGTCGGATCGAACTGGCCGCCTTTGGTGCAGCCGGCGACCGCCAGCACCAGCGCGAGCGCAGAACCGATCCGAACCAATGGGGGAATGCTCCGCTTCGGCATCATGCTCGGCCTTCGACGCTCAGCCCTTGCCGTTTGCGGCAATGAGTTCGCTCAAAATCTCGGCGCGGCTGCGCGTTCCCGCCGGCGCTTGCGGATCGGACATCAGCATGTCGACCCATTGCCGCGCCGCGTTCGCATCGCCATCCTTCCATGCCGAAAGCGCCAAAAGCTCGCGCGCACTGTAGCGAAACGCCCGGTCGTGCGCAGTTAGCGGTTCGAGCCGGGTACGGATTTCCGAATAAGGCGCGGTATCCACGAGCAGCATGCCGGCGCGCAAGCCCGCCAAATCCTCAATCACCTGCCCGGCACTCTTGTCGCCGGCGATATCGTCATAAGCCGCGACCGCGGCCTTGCGATCGGTTTGCGCCAGCTGGGCGGCTTCACGCAGGCGCGCGAGGACGCGATAGCTCGCGGTGCCGTCGGCGGCGAGCTTGGCGAAGGCGGCCTCGGCCTCCTGGTGTTTACCCGCTTCGGCAAGGCTGACTGCGGTCTCGAACTGGGCGCCCGCCTCCGCCGCCTTCTTGGCTTGCCACCATTCATAGCCGCGCCAGCCGCCCACCGCGACGACGAAGAGAACGCACGCCGCAACGACCAAGTTGCCGTAGCGCTGCCACAGCTTATGGAGTCGTTCGCGACGAACTTCCTCGTCGACTTCCTGGAAAATATCGGCCACGGATGCCGTCCCCAGCGCTATCCCATGCCTCGGAAAAAGCCTGCCCCGGGCCTGCTCCGTGGTGGGAGCGAAGTTCCGAACAGCACATGGACAAAATCAAGGAAATCCAGGCAATTGGCGCCCGAAAATCCTGGCTGCGGTTAATTTAACGATGTGGCGCGAGCAAGGCAAAGCGGTTCCGCGCCGCCTGCGGCCCATGCGCATGGTTTATATTCTGTTGACGGCCCCGCCCAGGTCCGCGATAAAAGCCAGTCAAGAGCGTCCCGAGCCCTTGCCGGGCTTCGGCTGTCCGCTCGGGCCCTTTTGCCGCATCGGATAGACATGCTCAGGGCCCGGAAAACTCCGGGTGCGGACTTCGTCGGCGTAGCCCTTCACCGCGGCTTCGATCGACGGGCCGAGCTCGCCGAAGCGCTTGACGAACTTCGGCACCCGTGGCGACAGGCCGAGCATGTCCTCGAGGACCAGGATTTGGCCATCGCACGCGGCGCTGGCGCCGATGCCGATGGTGGGAACGGCGACCTTTTCCGTGATGCGCCGCCCGAGCGGCTCGGCAACCGCTTCAAGCACGATTGAGAAAGCGCCGGCGTCCGCCACCGCCCGCGCGTCCGCTTCGATCGGCGCCCAGTCGCTCTCCTCGCGCCCCTGCGCGCGGAACGAGCCAATGGTGTTGATAGCCTGCGGTGTCAGTCCGACATGACCCATCACCGGAACGCCGCGCTCGACCAGAAACGCGATGGTTTCCGCCATGCGCCGGCCGCCCTCGACCTTGATTGCGCCGCAGCCGGTCTCCTTCATGACGCGTGCCGCGGATCCGAACGCCTGTTCCTTCGACGCTTCATAGGAGCCGAACGGCATGTCAACGACGACGAGTGCCCGCCGCGAGCCGCGCATTACGGCGCGCCCTTGCAGGATCATCATGTCGAGCGTGACCGGCACAGTCGTTTCGAGGCCGTGCATCACCATACCGAGCGAGTCGCCGACCAGCAAAAGATCGCAATACTTGTCGAGGATGCTCGCGGTGTGAGCGTGATAGGACGTCAGGCACACGATCGGCTCGCCGCCTTTGCGGGCGCGTATGTCGGGTGCGGTCAGCCGCTTGATCTCATTTTGCACCGACATTGCTAAGGCCCGAATGCCGGCACGCCGATCACGGCCGGATGAAACAGGAAGCCGAGCGCGAGATAAAGGATCGTGCCAACGACGACGGCGATGATGTCGTTCGTCAGTGCGCCGACAGGAATCGGCGGCGCACCGGTATCGCTGCGGCGCTTCAGCGTGATGCGGTCATAGACCGCCCAAGCCAGCACCGCGCCAAACAGGATGATTCCGCCAAGATCGCCGTTCGCGCACAGATGCGCGACCGCCCAGGTCTTGACCCCGACGAGCATCGGGTGCTTGAGCACGCGCTTGATGTTGCCGGGAATGTACGCGGCAACCACCGCAATACTCGCCGGCCACATCAGCACTTCCACGATGTGGCGCGTCCAGTGCGGCGGATACCACACGGCAATGGGGCCTGCAGCGCGATATTGCCCAATCCGTAGCCGATCAGCACGATGCCGACGATCGAGACGAGCGAGAACAAGCCCCGGTACGGCCATTCGCCCAGCTTGGCGACAAGCATGGCGCGTTCGTTGCGCATCGTTACAAGAACGTGCGCACCGAGGAAGATAACGAGCCCGAGAATTTCGAGGGCAAGACCCATTGACCAACAAACTCTTAAGCCATTCACGGCGATCCGGAGTGAGCGGGATCATGACGAGCAGGCCGCTGTTGTCAATGACTGCGTCAACTCCCCGGCCGATCGGCGATGTCGGAGAAGAACAAGTCCCGCCAGCTTGCCGGTTCATTCTTGAGCGTGCCGATGCGGTGCATGAACTCCGCGTATTTCATTGCGCCTTCCGCCGCATTGCGCTGCCCTTCGGATCGTCGGCTATTTTGCTTCTCAGATCAAAGGCCGATCATGCCGCAGTGCCCGGCGCCGCGCCAGCGCTCAGGATGCGTATTGGCCGCCGCGAGCAAGATAGCCCGCAGTGTCGACCAGCGCTTCGCGCTCCTTGAACGACGCCATATCTGCGCTCATCGACGCGGCGCTGCCGTCGCGCCCGATCGCGGCGAGCACACGCTGCATCGCTTTGATTGCGGCGCGCTGGGTATCGCTCGGGACGATGACCAGATTGTAGCCGAGCGCTTCGAGCCGGGACGCTGGCAGAAGCGGCGTCTTGCCGCCCTCGAACATGTTGATGAGCTTCCACCCCGGCACACGCTTGGCAATCTCGGCGATCTCGGCCTCCGAGGTCGGCGCCTCGATGAAGCTCATGTCGGCGCCGGCGTCGCGATAGGCCGAGGCGCGGTCGATCGCGGCGCCAAATCCTTCGACCGCGATAGCATCCGTCCGCGCGATGACGACGAAGTCGGGATCGTGCAAGGCATCGCGCACGGCCTTGAGTTTCTGCACCATCTCGCCGATGGGCACGAGGCTCTTATCATCGTAATGCCCGCATTTTTTGGGAAATGTCTGGTCTTCCAGATGAAACGCTGCAACGCCGGCGCGTTCAAAGGCGCGCGCGGCCGCTTGGGCGTTGAGCGCGTTGCCGTAGCCGGTATCGGCGTCGGCGACGAGCGGCACCGCGATGACATCCACCATCGAAGCGACGCGGTCGATAACGGCGCTCACCGAAATCAAGCCGAGGTCGGGCACACCGGCGGAGCGCGCAATAGCTCCGCCGCTCGCATAGACCGCAGGAAAACCGGCCTGCTCGACGAGCCGCGCCGACAGCCCGTCGTAAGCGCCCGGCGCGACGGCAATGCGGCCCGAAGCAAACAGGGTCCTTAGTTTCGTCGTGGCGCGCACGGTTCCGTCTCCCCTTCGCCTGTCACGTCCGGCATGATACGTCTTGCGGCGCCAGCGGGGGAAGCGGAGGGCAAGCGATGAAACGAAGTATCGTCACGGCCCTCGCTGTCATCTTCGGCACGCTCTGCGCCTATGCGCAGGACTGGCCGACGCGGACCGTGAAATTCATTGTGCCGTTTGCGGCGGGCGCCACGCCCGATCTGGTCGCGCGCCTCATCGCCGAGCAGTTGCAGGAAAAGCTCGGGCAGACCTTCATTGTCGAGAACAAGCCGGGCGCGAGCGGCAATACCGGCACGGATGACGTCGCCAAGGCGGCGCCGGACGGCGCGACCATCGGCGTCAGTATCGGCGGACCGCTCGCCATCAACCCGCTGCTATTCGGCAGGCTGCCCTACGATCCGCGAAAGGATCTGGCGCTGATCACGATGCTCGTGACCCAGCCGAGCGCGCTCGCCGTGAATAAGAGCCTTGGCGTGAACAGCGTGAAAGACCTCGTTGATCTGATCCAACGCAATCCCGGCAAATACACCTTCGGCTCGATCGGCACCGGATCGCTGTCGCATCTCGCCATGGAGGCGATCGCTCTCAAGAGCGGAACGACCATGGTGCACGTCCCCTACCCATCCTCGCCGCAGGCCATGACAGCGCTCATGCGCAACGACGTGCAAATGGTCTGCCTGCCGGCGATCTCGATTGTGCCGCAGCTCGGTTCCGGAACGGTGAAACTGCTCGCCGTCTCGACCGCGGAGCGCTCGGCTCTGCTGCCCGGCGTTCCGACGCTGAAGGAAGCCGGCATCGATGTCGAGGCCGACGCCTGGATGGGCCTCGTCGCTCCGGCCGGCATCCCCGGCGCCATGGTCGAACGCATCGGCCGCCTCGTCGGCGCGGCCCTCACCTCGCGCCCGATCCGCGAAAAACTCACCGCGCAACTGATGGAGCCGATCCCCGATACGCCAGCCGATTTCCGCGCCCGCATCGACGCCGACATCGCGCGCTGGACGCCGGTGATCGAGGCGGCGCAGATCAAGCTGAACTGATCACGCGCTGCCAAGTCTCAAGCCAGGTCTCAAGCCAGGTCCCAAGCCAGGTCCGCAGCGCACCATTTCGTACTGCGCTGCGCCCTGGGAAGCACCGACACAGCCGCTATATCAAGGTCCGCCGAAGCGGAAGTTCAGTCCCGCCTTGACTTCCTGAACGTTGAGATTGGCGTTCGACGAGACATTTCCGACCAGCGGCGTCGTGAAATTCAGCGTCTGGTTGCCGAAATTCAGATAGTCGTACTCGACCTTCGCCGACCAGTTCTTGTTGAGGCCGTATTCGAGGCCGCCGCCGACGGTCCAGCCGGTGCGCGTGAGCGATGGGTTGTTGGAGATGTTGCCGCCAAAGTCGGTGAAGCTGCTTTGGTCGTTGGCGATCGCGAGACCGCCCTTGCCGTAGACCAGCAGGCGATCGAACGCGGCGCCGACGCGGCCGGTGACGGTCGATGTCCAGTCCACGTTGGTATTGATCTTGTCGCCGATCGAATCGGTTCCGCTGCCCTTGAGACCGGTCCAGCTAAAATCGCCCTCGAGGCCGACAACGAGCCAGTTGAACTGGGCGTTGAAGCCGGCTTGGGCGCCGCCGAGGAAGCCGGAACTCTTGAAGGTGTCGTTGGTCAGTCCCGTGATCGGATCGTTCCACGACGAATTGGCAAAGCCACCGCCGACGTGACCGCCAAGGTAGAAGCCGCTCCAGTTGTAGGCCGGCGGCTCATAGGCGGCCGGCGCCATGGGCGCAGGTCGCGGCGCCATGGGCAGATCGGCGGCATGCGCCGAACAAATGCAAACAGCAGTACCGATGGCGAGCGCGAAGCCGCCAACGAGTGTTCGCGATGTCATAGTAACCCTCCAGGCTCGCCCCCGAACGTGGTCACCCCAAACAGTCCCCGACGACTGAGCCGTACTTGCCCCTGTCGCGTGCGCGGACAGAGCCGCATCTCTTCGGACAAAGCATGGTCGATTGATGGCGGGAAAATGACTTTGGATTTAGCGTAAATGATTCGGTAATTGGAGTTCCGTGCGCACAGCTTTCACCGGCGGTATTGCTCCTCACTGACGTTACTCTAACCAGCCGTCCCTGTGAAATATTCTGCCTCTCCTTTGCGGCATGGCTGCGAACCGTTTCGTTTGATGTCCATCGTTTCATCCCTCCGCCGGCTCATCCCACCTCCGGCAGCCGGTCGAGGAGCTTGTCGAGTGTGATCGGATAGTCGCGCACGCGGATCCCGCTCGCGTTGTAGATCGCGTTGGCAACGGCTGCGGCGACCCCGCAGATGCCGAGTTCAGCAACGCCCTTGGCCTTCATCGGCGACGAGATCGGATCGGCTTCGTCGAGGAAGATCACCTCCTGGTGCGGGATGTCGGCATGCACCGGCACTTCGTAGCTCGCGAGGTCGTGGTTGACGAAGAAGCCGGTGCGCTTGTCGACCACCAATTCCTCCGTCAGCGCCGCCCCAACTCCCATGGTCATGGCGCCGATCACCTGGCTGCGCGCGGTCTTCGGGTTCAGAATGCGGCCGCAGGCGCAAACAGCAAGCATACGCCGAACGCGAAGTCTCGCCGGTCGCGGCATCAACGCCAACTTCGACAAAATGTGCGCCGAAAGTCGATTGCTGATACTTCTTGTCGAGATCGCCATATTCGATGCCGTCTTCAGCAACGAGGCCGCTGTCGCCGGCGGCCTCGGCAAGCGGCACGCGGCGATTGCCCGCGCGCACCTCGCCGTCCGCGAACACCGCTTCAGCGGAGTTGAAGCCGAGTTTCTGCGCCACGGCTGCGCGCAGCTTGACACACGCGGCATAAACGCCGGCGGTCGAGTTGTTGCCGCCCCATTGTCCACCCGAACCGCACGAAACCGGAAACGTCGAGTCGCCGAGGCGCACGACCACGCTGTCGAGCGGAACACCCATCATCTCGGCCGCGGTCTGAGCGATGATGGTATAGCTGCCCGTGCCGATGTCGGTCATGTCAGTCTCGACCGTCACGGCCCCGGTGTTGTCGAGCCGTACGCGCGCCGCTGACGTCGTCAGCAGGTTATTGCGGAACGCGGCGGCGACGCCCATGCCGATCAGAAAACGCCCGTCGCGATTGCGCCCGGGCTCAGGATCGCGTTTGCTCCAGCCGAAGCGTTCGGCGCCGGTGCGCAGGCATTCGATCAAATGCCGCTGCGAGAACGGCCGCTCCGGATGTTCGGGGTCGACCTGCGTATCATTGAGAATACGGAACTCTACAGGATCCATCCCGAGTTTTTCAGCTATCTCGTCGATCGCAATCTCCAGCGCCATCATGCCTGACGCCTCGCCGGGGGCGCGCAAGGCATTCCCTTCGGGAAGATCGAGCGTCGCGAGGCGCATGGCGGTCATGCGGTTGGCGCCTGCATAAAGCAGCCGGCTCTGGCTCACTGCGGTTTCAGGCTGGCCGTCTGGCAGATCGCCGGACCAGCTCTCATGGCCGATCGCAGTGATCTTGCCGTCGCCTGTCGCGCCGATGCGGATGCGCTGGATGGTCGCCGGCCGATGGGTGGTGTTGTTGGCCATGAGGGGGCGGGTCAAAGCGACCTTTACCGGACGTCCGGCCGCACGGGCGCCGAGCGCCGCGAGCAGGATGTCGGCACGCAGGAACAGCTTGCCGCCGAAGCCGCCGCCGATGAACGGCGAGATGACGCGGACCTTGTCCTTAGCAATGCCAAGCGTCTTGGCAAGATCGCCCGTTGCCCAATCGATCATCTGGCTCGAGGTCCAGACGGTGAGCTCATCCCCGTTCCAAGCCGCGATCGAAGCATGCGGCTCCATCATCGCATGGGACTGATCGGGCGTCGTGTAAGTCGCATCGAGCTGGACCGGCGCGGCGGCGAACGCGCCGGCAAAATCGCCGACGGCGGTATCAGCCGGGCCGCCGAAACCCGGCGCGGGTTTGATCGCCGAGTCCGTTGCCGCCGCGAGCTCGAAGGCGCCATCGGATCGAACATATTTCACGCGGACCAGGTTCGCGGCAGCACGCGCTTGCTCGAAGGTCTCCGCGACGACGACCGCAATCGCCTGATGGTAATGCTCGATATCGGGGCCACCAAGCAGCGTGGCCGTGTTCCGGTCGCCCTTGCCGAGCTTGCCGGCATTTTCCGCCGTGACAATGGCGAGCACGCCGGGCGCAGCCTTGGCCTCGGTCAAGTCAATCGACGCGATCCGTCCCTTGGCGATGGCCGAGCCGACGACATGGCCATAGGCCTGGTTCGGCGCCACATCGTGCCGCTCATAGGCGTAGGGCGCTGTGCCCGTCGTCTTGAGCCGGCCGTCGATCCGGTCGGTGGGCTTGCCGACCACCTTGAGCTGGTCGATCGGATTGGTCGTGGCGGGGGTGTCGAACCTCATGGCGTTTAGCCTCTCGCTTCGGCCAGCACCGCGCCAAGCGTGCGCTCGACCAGTGACAGCTTGAATGCGTTCTCGGGTGTCGGTTTTGCGCCTGCGAGCAGTTGCGCCGTGACCGCCGTGGCGCCGCGCGGCAGCTCGGCTTCGGCCGCCTCGACGCGCCACGGCTTATGCGCGATGCCGCCGATGGCCACGCGCCCCGTGCCGTCGCGCTGCACGATCACGCCGACCGAGACCAACGCAAAGGCATAGGAGGCACGGTCGCGGACCTTGTGATAGACGTGCGTGCCGCCGACCGGCTTCGGCAGCGTGACCGCCGTGATCAGTTCGCCGGCTTCCAGCACGCTCTCGATGTGCGGTGTGTCTCCGGGCAGCCGATGGAATTCGGCGATTGGAATGCTCCGTATCGTGCCGTCCGCCCGCGCCGTCTCGACGGTCGCGTCGAGCGCGCGCATCGCCACCGCCATATCACTCGGATGCGTGGCGATGCAGGCCTCGCTCGTGCCCATGACCGCATGCTGGCGCGTGAACCCGCCGATGGCGGCGCAGCCGCTGCCGGGGTGGCGTTTGTTGCACGGCTGGTTGGTGTCGTAGAAATAAGGGCAACGCGTGCGCTGGAGCAGGTTGCCCGCGGTCGTCGCCTTATTGCGCAGTTGGCCCGAGGCGCCGGCGGCCAGCGCGCGTGAGAGCAGCGGATAGTCGCGCCGAACACGCATATCCGCGGCGAGGTCGGTGTTGCGCACCAGCGCGCCGATGCGCAAGCCTCCTTCGGGCGTCGCCTCGATCTTGTCGAGTGCGAGGCCATTCACATCGATGAGATGTGTGGGCGCTTCGATCTCGAGCTTCATCAGATCGAGCAAATTGGTGCCGCCCGCAATGAATTTGGCGCCCTGGATCCGGGCGGCCGATGCCACAGCGTCCGCGGGCGAGCGCGCACGTTCGTAGGTGAAGGATTTCATGCCTTGCTCCCTGCCGCCTCGGTGATGGCCTCGATGATGTTGGAATAGGCGGCGCAGCGGCAGATGTTGCCGCTCATTCGCTCGCGGAGTTCGACGGCAGTCAGTTCCGGCTGCGCCATCAAATCGGCGCTCACGTGACTCGGAATGCCGGCCTTGATTTCGTCGAGCACCGCCACCGCCGAGCAGATCTGCCCTGGCGTGCAATAGCCGCACTGATAGCCATCGTGCTTCACGAAGGCGGCCTGCATCGGGTGCAGGTTCTCAGGCGTGCCCAGCCCCTCGATGGTGGTGATCCTGTCGCCCTCGTGCATCACCGCGAGGGTCAGACATGAATTGATCCTCCGGCCGTCGACGATCACCGTGCAGGCGCCGCACTGGCCATGATCGCAGCCCTTCTTGGTGCCCGTCAAATGCAGGTGCTCGCGAAGAGCGTCGAGCAGTGTGGTGCGCGGATCGAGCGCCAGCCGGTGCTCGGTTCCGTTGACGCGCAGCGCGACGTCCAGCGGCGGGGAAGAAACTGCGTTGGCGCCTTGCGCCACCGCCGGCGGTATCGCTCCAGGCATGAATTGTCCTCCTACAAGAGCGCCGCCAGTGACTGCGGCGGTTGCCATCAGCTCTCGTCGGGTCAGTTCGGAGCTGGTCATCATCAGGCCTCACATATGTAAAATTTGGTTGAGCTGCGGACTAGGGCCAGTATGACGTTGCCGCCAGCAATGCCCGCGACTTCCCCAGGCAGGCCCACCGCTTCCGCAGGCAGGCCCATCGCACGCTACAGCCAAGATTTAGACCGTGGCTCGGTTAGGACTAGTCGTTAAAATCGGCATAGAGTTATGAGCGCAGGCCATATATGCCCCGCGGAAATCTGAATAGCCTCCTGGCCTTTGTCGCCGTAGGGCGCGAGCGCAGCTTCACGAAGGCTGCTGCGAAGCTGGGCATTTCGCAGTCTGCGCTGAGCCACACCATCCGCGAACTTGAAGAGCGGCTCGGGGTTCGGCTGCTGACCCGTACCACGCGCAGTGTATCGCCGACCGAAGCGGGCGAACGACTGCTTCAGACGGTGGGCCAGCGATTCGAAGAGATCGAGGCCGAGATAGCAGCGATAAGGGAACTCAGGGAAAAGCCAGCCGGCACGATACGGATCACAGCTACCGAACACGCCGCCGACGCAATCCTTTTGCCGAAGCTGGCGAAGCTTCTGCGGGCATATCCCGACATCAAAGTCGAAATCATCATCGACTATGGACTGACGGATATCGTTGCTCAACGCTATGACGCCGGCGTGCGAAGCGGCGAGCAAGTGGCAAAGGACATGATCGCCGTGCGCATTGGACCGGACATGCGCATGGCGGTCGTGGGGGCTCCATCGTATTTCAAAATCGCTTAGAGCCGAAGAAACCGCAGGACCTGATCGCTCATAATTGCATCACGCTTCGTCTACCTGGCGGCGCATTGTATGCCTGGGAGTTCGAAAAAGGCGGACGCGACCTGAGGGTTCGTGTCGAAGGCCAAATCACCTACAATACGACGGCCCAGATGCTGAATGCTGCCTTAGCCGGATTGGGCTTGGCGTACGTGCCTGAAGGGTTGGCGCATCCTTATTTCGCCGAGGGTCGTCTCAAGCGGGTGCTTGAAGACTGGTGCCTTCCATATTCAGGCTATCACCTCTGGTATCCAACCCGCCGCCAGTCCTCGGCTGCCTTCTCGCTGGTGGTCGATGCACTGCGCTACCGGCCGGGCAAGGGTGGCCGATAGATTCCTAACCGCTCTTGTCCTTGTCCGACAGCTTGCGGAAGGTCGTTCCGGCGCGATTGAGCAACGACTCCCATCCGACTTTCTTGCACCATTGCTCCAACCGTTCGCTCTTGATCCCGACGGCCTTATAATCGTGAACCACATATTCGATGCCGCGCTTATCGAGCCAGGCGCGCGCCTTCTGCATAGTGTCGCAATTCTTGATGCCGTAAACGATCATTTCAACTTCCCGACGACGCGGATGATCGGCCAGTCTCGCCGCTTTCACTCGCCGCACGCAACAGCGCGAGCAGCGCGCGGTTGAGCGGCGCTGAGATACGATGCCGCTCGGCGGCGGCGACGATGGCGCCCGTCAAGGCTTCGACCTCGAGCGGCCGCCCCGCCAACCGATCAAAATACATCGACGTGCCGGCTTCGGGTGGATAGGTCAGCAACGTCGTCAGGATTTGCGCTGCCTCGTCGCTGCGCAGGCGGGCGCCATCGGCCTCGGCAACGGCCGCCGTTTCCTCAAGAATCGCGAGACACAGCGTCTTGACATCCGGACGCCGGAATACGGCCTGTCGCATCAGCGTCAGCGCCGTGATCGGATTTGCCACCGCGTTGACGAGCAGCTTGCGCCAGACCAGCGTATGGAAGTCGCCGCTGCGAAGAAGCCGCATCTGCGTGCCGGCCAGGAGATCGGCAAAAGCCCGGCCGTCCGCATCATCCGGAATGACAAGGTCGTGGTCGCCGGCGCGGCGGAAACGCACCCGGTTCGGAGCCAGCCGTTCGCCGTTGTAGTAGACGATGGTCGGGACGATAGTGGCTTGCCCTACGTATGGCGCCAAGCGCTCGGCGTGGCCGATGCCATTCTGCAAAACTGCAACACGCGTCCGGGGGCCACATAGCCGCGCCAGCCAAGGCGCGGCCGATGCGGTCTGATGGGTCTTCGTGCACAGCAGAACCCAATCGACCGGCGCTGCTTCGGCGGGGTCCGTCAGCGCGCGAATGGCGACTTCGACCGTCCCGTCTGGCCGCTCCAGAGTTAGGTGCGCGATAGGACTCCTGACGCAGGCGACGACACCGTGCCGGCCGGCATCGCGAAGCGCCGCAGCGATGATGCCGCCGATGCTGCCGAGGCCGACGACCGCGATCGTGGCCCGGTCAGGATGTTCGGTGGGGATGGTCCCACTCATTCGAACTTTCTTGCTCTTTATTAGGCCGCGTACTCATAAATCCGGCCAAAGCTTCGACCCGAAAGCGGACCGAATTCCTGCACGGCAGCGAATGACGTTAAGTTGCCCAAAGCGACATTTCGCGCCGCAAATTGGAGAGAATGATTGCCCAAATCTACCGAGGGGCGACACCGCAACCATGAAAAGCGGTTTCGCTCACCACTTATAGCGCAAGGTTCCCGTGCCGGCGTAAGTCTGCGCCCTGGTAGCGAACTCGCCGTCCAATTTGGCCAACAGCGACCAGTTCGGCGTGAGGCGAAGCTCGGCGCCGGCGGAGGCGAGCGCGGAGTTTTTTGGTGTGGCCGCGCCGTTGACGGTGAAGCTCGCGCCCGGCAGCGCCTGGAACGTGGCGCCGAGAGCGGGATTGCTCACCCAGTCGTGCGCCCAGGCGATGCGGCCGTGAAACTCCAGCGGCATGTGATTGACGATTTGCAGATTGTCGAACCGGGCGCCGAGTTCGCTGCGCGTATCGTTGGCATTCATCGCGTTGAAGGCAAGCCCAAAGCCGCCACCGGTGAGATCGGTCTCGCTGTAACTCGGCGTGTGGAACTCTTGTGTCTGCAATGCCGCATAAGGCGTGACACCGATCCCCCACCCTGTGGGGGCGAAGCGATAGCCGCCTTCGAGCCGCGCGCCATAGCTCTGCGCGTTGAAGCGCGCGGTGAGCTGGTCGCCGAGCGGCGCGAAGCGATTTGTTGTCATCCAATTGTTGGCGAACGCGACCGCGGCTGCCACATAGGCCGGGCCGAAAACGCTCTTGCCGTAGAGGCCGGCCTGGAACGCGTCGCTGCGTCCGCCGCCGAGATTTTGTGCGAGGCCCCAATTGGTGCCGCCGCCGGCGAGCGCAAAACCGGCGAGCGTGTCCGGCGTGAAGTGATAATCCATGCCGGCGGCAAAACCGTAGTCGCGCGCCGTGACCGTGTTGGTGCCGGCGACCGGGTCGCCGTTGGTCTTGTTGAAGCCGCCGAAGCTCGAGCCCCACGCGCTCCAACGCTGATCGTATGCCGCCGCCGGAGGCGCCTTGAGCACGGAGTTGTAGGCGAGCGCAATATCGGGCGGAAAACTCGCCTGCTGCTCCGGCGCAAAGCCGGTAGCACCGCCGCCGGTGCCGCGGCGGCCATCGACGAACGGGTCGAGCATGATGCCGAGAAAACTCGTCATCATGTCGAAGGCGCCCTTCTCGCCGTCGGCCGCCGCCTCGCCGGACAATTGCGACAGCGCGTTGGTTAAGTTGCCGCCGGTGAGGCCGAAGATGGTCAAAAAGTTCGGCGTCAGCGTGCCGCCATTGTTGAAGAAATTGTTCAACGCATTGGCGACATTCTGCTGGTTGCCATTGAGCCCGCCGGCCGGCAGCGACGACGTACCGGATTGCCCCGACGTACCGGATTGCCCCAGCGCCGCGGTGAGGTTGAGAAACACATCGGTCGCGCTGTAGCTCAGGCGGGCCGCGAAGTTGGCCGGCAGGTTGGTGGTGCCGAGCGATGCGAAGGTGCTGCCGCCGAGCCCGCCCGAATGCAGAATATCATACTGCTTGGTCAAATAGCTGCCGGACGCAAAGGCGGCGAGCACGTTGCCAGCAAGGCTGGCCGTGCCGGTAACGTTGGCCATCGACGCCGTCGCCGGATTGACTTGCACCAGATAGAGCGCGCCGGACTGGAATGCGAGGTTGCCGGTAACCGTCATCGCAGTCCCCGGCGCGCCCGGAGCGCCGGGCGCAAAAGTGCCGCCGGAATTGATTTGCGTGTTGCCGACCGTCCCGGTGCCGCCCAATGTGCCGCCCGTGACGGTCAGGCTCGATGCCGAGGACAGATTGCCGTTCACCAGGAAGCTGCCGCCCTGGACCGTCCACGGATTGGTCAGCGCGTAGCTGTTGGTCGCGGTCCAGCTTGCGCTCACCACGTTGAAAGTCGTGAAGCCGGTATATTGCACGCCAAGTGAGCTGAGGTTGAACGTGCCGCTGCCGGTGCCGCCGAGCTGGAAGGTGTCGCTACCCTGGCCCTTGACGAGGCCGGTGATGCTGTAGCCGGGCCCCAGCGTGAAGGTGTTGCCGGCGGCATTGCCGGTGAGATCGACCGCCGTGCCGCCGGTACCGACGATCGTTCCGGAATCGAACACGCTGACGGTCCCGGAGCCCTCGACCAGGATGCCGACATTGCCAGTCACCGTCCCGGTGTTGGTGATGCCGCCGCCGGAGAAGGTCGAGACGTCGAAGACGAAAAAACCGTCCACGCCAGAGGAAATCGTACCGCTGTTGGTGATGCCACCCGAAAACGTCGAGACCACATCGACCTCGATGCCATAAGTGGCCGAGATCGTTCCACTGTTGGTCAAGCCGCCCGAGAACAAATGTATGTCCTCGCCCACCGACATGCCGGTGCCCGCCGTAATCGTCCCGCTATTGGTCATGCCGCCCGAGAACGCGGAGACGTTGCTTACGCGAAGGCCGGTCGCGCCCGCCGAGATCATGCCGCGATTGTTGATACCGCCCGAGAACGTCGAGACGTTCCCCACGAAAATCCCGGCGGTGCCCGCCGAGATCGTGCCGGTATTGCTCGTGCTGCCGTTGACGATGCCGTTGGTCACCACCGCGTTCGATGAGATCGCAATGCCGTAGCCGCTGACGGAGATCGTACCGGCGTTGGAAATCTGGCCAGTGATGGTGCTGTTGTAGACGCCAATCCCGCTCCCGATCAGGGCGGGGTTGCCCGGGCTGATGGTGCCGGTCGAGCTGTTGACGAGATTGCCGGTGAACGACGTGGCGTTGACAACGATGCAGGGGGTGGCGCCGTTGTTGGTATAGCCGCCGGCGAACGGCCCGGTGTAGCAGGCTGAAAGAGCCGCCGCCGGCGTGCTGCCGCCCGCCAGCAATGCCGCCGCCGAACTCGACGCCAGCAGCAGGCGCACCACCGTGGCGCGTCTACCAGGATGCCAAAACGGTTGTGCCCCGCTCAAGGATGCTACCCCGCGCTGCAGTCACGCTGCGCTGCCGAATGTTAGACACCCTGAAGACGTTGACCAAGTCCGAAGCCGGAGTTTCGTCCCCTCGAAAACGGCCGTCCAGCCCGTTTCATTGAATCCCAGCACGGGCTTGTTCAGTGTGATAATTTTGTCACGCGCGGCTTGCGAGGCGGCGACAGAGTGGGGCGCCATCCTACGCCAGACCACGCCATGGAGCCGCCGCTGCGTGATCGTTCGCGATCGTGTCCCGGTCAGGATGTTCGGTGGGGATGGTCCCGCTCATTCCAACGTTCTTGCTTGATCCGTGGCGTAACCAACGCCCTAATTCATGAACTCCAGATATAACTTTGTGCGGATGATACCGGCTATTCTGCTCAGCGGCGTCGTGCCAAACTCAATGAATTCTGCCGGCGACGCGTGCGCTCGCCGGCTTCGATGACAAGGAGGATGGCGATGGACATCAAGCGAGTTGGCTCCCAGCCGTCGGCGAAGGGCCCGGAGGCGTATTTCACCGGCACCGTTCGGATAGATGCGCCGTTCAGCGGCAGTGGCGGCGCCCGTGTCGGTGGCGCGACCGTCGTCTTCGAACCCGGCGCGCGTACGGCCTGGCATACGCATCCGCTCGGACAGACGCTGCTCGTGACCGCCGGGCTCGGCCGCGTGCAGCGCGATGGCGGGCCGATCGAGGCGATCCGCCCCGGCGACATCGTATGGTTCCCGCCCGGGGAGAAGCACTGGCATGGCGCCGCGCCCAATTGCGCGATGACCCATATTGCGATCGCGGAGGTGGTCGACGGCAGGGCTGTCGACTGGATGGAGAAGGTGACCGACGAGCAATACGGTTCCAACAAGGAGGTGCTATGATGGCAACCGAACAAAGTCTCGCGCAGCAGGCCTATGGTGATCTCGCCCCCGCGGCTTGCCGACTGTAGCGACAGGGTGCTGTTCGGCGACGTGTCGGAGCGCCCCGGTTTGGCGCCGGCACGCCCGATGCAACAAGTCCGCGGCGCATATTCCGCGGCGCATATCCAGTCAACTTGCATCTGCAAGTCGATCGGACGCTCTGGCAACTGAAGCGATCACCGTTCAACCGCCGCCCATCATACCATCGCGCCGCGCAAGCTGTCCGCGAGCGCTGCAAGCGTATTGACAAGCTGTCTCGCGGTTTCCGGCGGCGGCAGCGGCATTTTGAGGCTTGGCACGCCGGTCGAGCGAAATCTCGCCGCTGCCGCCGTCGAGAATTCCTGCCGATAAGGAGCGCTTGAACGCCAGCACCGACAGCATGCCCTCCTTGATGGTGCCCTTTGCCACGAAATTGATAACCTGCAGCGGCCGTATCTGACCCATGCGTCATTGAGATGCGATGCAGGCTTTCCAATGGCTTTGCTCATTCTCGTAGCAATCCTTGGAGTACTGTTCCTTCTCCACAGTCTTGGCTTTTTGCCGAACTTCGCGTTGTCGTGGGATCTCGTCTGGAAAATATTTCTGAACATTCTCTTGGTGCTCGGCGCCATCGGACTTTCCGCGAAGATATGGAGCATCGTCGTCGTATTGGGGCATCTCGATACCGGCCTGCTCATCTCACCGAGCCGCGACCCGCCCATCGACATCACGTCCACCGCTGTTCTCGCGCTTGCCCTCTACGGCATCTGGCGCAGGAGGAAGTGGGGCGCGTATCTCGTATTCGCGAGGCTGGCGTTCACAATTGGCGTACAAATTTTCGTTTACCACTCGCTCGAGTGGCAGCTCATCAGGAACTATACCGGGCTTGAGAACGTGTCCGCAGATTTGCTCGGCGCTGCGATGTGGCTCCTGGCATTCAATCGCACGTGGGCCCATTTCAGGTGAAGAAGATTCGGACGAAGAAAGCCTCGGACCTATCCAGGTGACGATCTACAACTGGCTTATCATCGCGCTCTGGCTCGCCCTCGTCGCGTATTGGGCCGTCTCGGCCGTCGGCGTGAAGCGGAATATCGGCGGCGTATCGATACTGTGGCGGGAGATCGGGTTGCGTTTGGGCGTCTTGGTCCTCGTTCTGCTCGCATTGCGCAGTTCGATCTTCAGCAATGCTTTGCGCAACGCGCGGGCGTATGCGGTCAACACGAGCACGCTCATGGGTCTTATCGGCGTCGTGTTCTGTGCGCTGGGCGTAGGCCTTGCCGTCTTGGCCCGAGTTCGACTCGGCCGGAACTGGGGCATGCCCATGTCGCGCAAGGAAAGACCCGAACTTGTCACGACCGGACCATACGCGTTCGTCCGCCATCCGATCTATACCGGCATGCTCCTCGCCCTGCTCGGTTCGACAATCGGTCAGAGCATATTCTGGCTGCTGCCGCTCATTTTGTGCGGGGCCTACTTCCTCTACAGCGCGCAGCGCGAAGAAAAATTCATGATCGAGCAATTTCCGCAACAGTATCCGGCGTACATGAGGCGGACAAAGATGCTGCTGCCCTTCGTGCTGTGATTCCTCGTCCAACACGCCACGAAATTCCGGAGAAGGATGGGGCTAGAATAAAGACCGGCAGGATTTTGAATTGGGCTGCTTGATGCGGCCTTCGGAAGCTGCCCAGGCCATTCAACCCATGGACAATCTTTAGGTTGTCAGCGGTCATCACGTTGGTCCGACGCAGACCTCGGCGGGATAGATGATCGTGCCGTCGCCGCGCACGACGGCTCCCGGGGTCAGGTTTGCCTCATCGACATGGGATGCCCCAAGGATGTGCATCACTCTCTCATCGGCGGTGAGAAGATAATCGGCAATAATCCGGCGATGACAGCGCCACCAGACGGCCTCGGCGCACATGATCGCGCAGCGGTGCTGGGCGCCCAGTTCCCGCAGCCGCGCGAGGCCTGCGGCGAACGGCTTCGACAGGGCATAGTCGGCATAGTTGCGAAAACCGCGGACCCGCCAATAGCCGTTCGGGGACGGCTCTACGCTACGCGCTTTGCCGCGAAGGCCGCCAAGCTCGGAGATATGCTCATAGCCGATCTGCCACGGCGCCAGCGTTTCGGGCAGGCTTTGGCCGTTAAACTGAGGATTGGTGCGCGATCGCGGCATCGACCGCACGTCGATGACGAGATCGACGCGGGACTCCTGGAGCAGATCGACGAATTCGACGATCGTCCTGGTGGAATGACCTATGGTGAAAAAGGTACTCGTGGCGGCTCCGGCGGAACAATGGCGACCGCATTCCGGCGCGCATTGGCGCTGATCGTAAGCGCATGGTCTCGAGATCAAAAGTACTGATTGTCAGCAGCACGCCGCGATTTCGTCAAGCCAGCAACGAAACTGCCAGCTCATAACGGAACGCGCACTGTTTTAGCCGGAGTTTTCGGCGCATGATAGCTTGGCAAAACGCGGCTCGGAACGCGTCGACGATCCGCAGTGCCAAATATTGAGCGGAGTATCCATGGGAAAAGACTTCAAGATTGGCGATCGTGTGAGCTGGAATTCCGAGGCCGGGCGGGTCAGCGGCACGATCGTTCACGTTCACACGCGCGATTTCGATGTCAAAGGCTATACGCATCATGCGAGCGCGGAATGCGCCGCAATACGAGATCAAGAGCAGCAAGACCGACCACGTCGCCTTCCACAAAGGCTCGGCGCTCACCAGACTTCGCGACTGACGTTTATACCGCCAGGCGCGATCGAAGATAGGAAACGATCGCCCGATGCCCACGACCTCCCAACCTCCATCGCCCGAGCCGCTCCGCGCGAGTCTGAGCGATGCGGACGATCGCATCCGTCTCAATCACTGGATGGCGCCGCAACAGGGGATCTTGCCACGAATTCGGATCGGGCGCCGCTGGATCAACACCTTGTGGGCGCTCCCCGATCGGCGCGGCGGCGCTGCTCTGCCTGATCGCGCTGGCGCAAAGCCTGCGCGAGCTTCCGAGCGTGGCGGCGTTCATCCAAAACCATCCGGGCATCGCGCAATCGGCGCCGTCGGTCGATTCCGGCTTTCCCTGGTGGCTGCAGCTCCAACATTTCCTGAACATGTTCTTCATGCTGTTTATCATGCGCGCTGGCCTGCAAATTCTGGCCGATCATCCACGGCTCTATTGGCGCCGAGACTGCACGCCGGGAAGCGATTGGTTCCGGTTCCAGATGCCGGTGCCGAAGGGCCGCATCTGGACCGCCAAGGACGATTCCGTCACGCTGCCGACATGGCTCGGCATTCCCGGGCTGCGCCACACGCTCGGGCTGTCGCGCTGGTGGCATTTCTCCGTCAATCTTTTGTGGCTGATCAACGGCGTCGCGTTCTACGCCCTGCTGTTTTCCACCGACCAGTGGCGCCGGCTGGTGCCCGTGACCTGGGAGCGTGTTCCCGGCCGCGCTCTCGACCGCAATCCAATATGCCTCGCTGAACTTTCCGGTCGATGAAGGCTGGACCCGCTATAATGGCCTCCAGCAGCTCAGCTATTTCATCACCGTCTTTGTCGCGGCGCCGGTCTCCATCTTCACCGGCCTGATGCAAAGCCCGGCGATTTCCAATGCGCTGGGCTGGTTCGGCCGGCTGTTCAATCGGCAGGCGATGCGCTCGGTCCACTTCATCTCGTTCGCCTGGTTCGTCGGCTTCATCCTGGCGCATGGCGCCATGGTGTTCGTTACCGGCATCCGGCAGAACACCAACCACATGTTCGGCGGCGTCAACGACGCCTCCTGGACAGGATTTCCGCTGTTCCTGTTGGCGATGGCCATCCTGATTGCGGCCTGGCTTATCGCTTCGCCCTTCACCATCCGCTACGCGCGGCTCGTGCAGCGCGCGGGCGCGTTCATGATCGGCTGGCTCATGGGATTGGCCGAAGGCTGGGACCCGCGCTCGCAACTCACCAAGAAGGACATCTCGCCCTATTTCTGGCCGAACGGCACGATGCCGAACTCCAAGGAGTTCGATGATCTCGTGGCGGAGAACTTCGCCAGCTACAGGCTGCGAGTCAGCGGCCTTGTCGAGGCGCCGCAAGAATTCTCCCTCGCCGATCTCAAGGCGATGGCGAAGCAGGAGCAGATCACGACGCATTTCTGCATTCAGGGCTGGTCCGGTGTCGCCGAATGGGGTGGCGTTCCCGATGCGAGACATCCTCGATTTGGTGAAGCCGACGCCCGAGGCCCGCTACGCCGTGTTCTATTCCCTCGCCGACGGCGCCGATGGCGGGCGCTATTACGATGTCCACAATCGAGAATATGCGCCATGCGCTGACGATCCTCGCCTACGAGATGAACGGCAGCCCCGTCAGCGTTCTGCATGGCGCGCCGCTGCGGTTGCGCTGTGAGAACGAGCTGGGCTTCAAGATGGTCAAGTGGATCACGGCCATCGAGTTTGTCAATGACTTCGCCGATCTCGGCGCTGGCCAGGGCGGCTATAATGAAGATCACGAATTCTACGGCTACCGGATGCCGATTTGATCGCCTCTTGGATGGCCATCGTAACCGCGAGGCCGAACCGGCGACGAAAGCGAATCAGGGGAGCTGGCGCGATGATCGTCCAGAACATATTGCCGCGCGCGCGCGAGCGTCTGGCAATAATCGAAGCGGAGGCTCCGGTCAGGAAAGCGGCCACGCTGATGTCCGAGCCGCATACCGATCTTATCGTCGTGTGCGATCATGGCGACATGGTCGGCGTTTTGACGAAGACCGACATCGTCAGCCAGATCGGTCGGTGCATGGGCGCCGGTTGCGCAGCGAGGGTGGACAGCATCATGACCCGCGACGTCACGTATTGCCGGACAAACGAGATGCTGCTCGATGTCTGGTCGGTGATGAAGGAACGCGGTCTGCAGCGTGTTCCGATCCTCGACGAGGCACGCCGGCCGCTTGGCATCATCTATGCGCGGGAAGCCCTGCAGGCTCTGCTGTCCGAATTGGAGAACGAAGACGAACTGCTCCGCGATTACATATCCGGGGTCGGCTATCGATAGACCGAGCAATCGTCTCCGGCTCGGCCGCGTCCACCGACGTGGCCTGCGCCAACATAACGAAGTATTGTGAAAGGAGCTGCAATGCCGCGCCAGAAATCAGATTTCCCCAACGAGGCTATCCAGCGTCAACAAGCGCTATCGAGATGGGACAACGAAGGCGGGGCCGGTCCCGGTCCCGCCGTCATTCCCACAGCCGACAAAGAACAAATTCCAGTTCCGGAATTGAGCAATGCCGATCTGGTCACGTTACGCGTTCGGGTCATCGCGTTGGAGAATTTGCTGATATCGCTGCTCGCCACGGCGCCGGACCGGCAACTAGAACTCGCGCGCGAAATGGCGGCCTACATCTCGCCGAGACCGGGCTTCACCCATCATCCGCTGACCACACACGCCGCGGCCCACATGATCGATCTCATTGAACGATCGTCCCGCTTCCGATGATGTCGAAGCCGTAATACCAAGCTAATTTAATGTTGACCGTCATCCTGAGGTGCCCGCGCGTAGCGCGGGCCTCGAAGGATGCCAACTCCGGTGCCGGGGCCGCCCTTCGAGGCTCGCTTCGCTCGCGCCTCAGGGTGACGGAAGAGAGTCATTAATATTGATGTCTGGTATAATTTGGTGTGGTGGGTCGGTTCTTGAAAATCAACGATCCGACGCAGCAGCGGCTCGCTGCGAAAAAACCTTCCGCGTGCGGAACGCAATCATCTGGCGTCATTCAGCGATTGCGGCCCGCCAGCCCCTTCCATTCGTGCAACGCCTGGATTCGATCGGCCGTGATCGCCGCTGTTTGGCTTCGAGTGTTCACCGGCGGAATAAGTCGATGGCGCACGACGTGCCGGCCTGGGGGAGGCGCAATGGCATCGACCCGTAATCTTACTCTTCGAAAGCCGCACGATAAAGTGTTCTCGAACAGACCAGTAAGGAGCAACGCGTGCCATCCGCGATTCCGCAACCGGTTGTCGCGACACTCACGCGCGCCGCTATCTTTCTCGTCGTGACTGTGAACTCCGAACCGGAACACGATACCGCCGTGCGGGCCGTTCTGTGGTGATCTGCCTGCCCTTCTGCGCGCTGTCGGCTTCCGTGACCTCGAGGGCCGGCTGTCATGTGTCATGGCGTTTGGCTCCGATGCATGGGACCGGCTGTTCGGAGCGCCGAAGCCGAAAGACTTGCATCCGTTCCGTGAAATCCACGGCCGGCATCACGCCGTCGCAACGCCGGGTGACATCCTCTTTCATATCCGCGCCACGCGTATGGATCTGTGCTTCGAGCTGGCGACGCAAATCATGTCGCGGCTCGGCGGCGCAGTTTCCACGGCGGACGAAGTGCACGGTTTCAACTATTTCGATGATCGCGACCTGATCGGCTTCGTCGATGGCACGGAGAACCCGGTGGAACAGGCCGCTCTCGACGCCACCATCATCGGGGAAGAGGACGCCGCGTTTGCCGGCGGGAGCTACGTGATCGTGCAGAAGTACCTCCATGACCTGAACGGATGGAACGCGCTGCCCGTCGAGGAACAAGAAAGAATCATCGGTAGAACCAAACTGTCCGACATCGAGCTCGACGATGCCGTGAAGCCAACCTCGGCCCACAACGCTTTGACGACGATTATCGAGGACGGCGAGCAATTGGAGATCGTGCGCGACAACATGCCGTTCGGCGACGTCGGAAAGGGCGAATTCGGCACCTATTTCATCGGCTATGCCCGGTCCCCGCGCAGGATCGAGCAGATGCTCGAGAACATGTTTGTCGGCCGGCCGCCGGGCAACTATGACCGGCTGCTCGACTTCAGCCGCGCCGTGACCGGCACGCTGTTCTTTGTGCCGTCGGCGACGTTTCTGGAGAATGTTGCGGCAGCGCAAGCGGCCCCATCGACTGCTGGCCCGGCCGCGAAAGAGCCTGCGGCCGAGGACAAGTCCAAATCGCGACTGTCTCCGCCCGACGGTTCGCTCGGTATTGGTTCTCTGAAAAAAGAGGCAGGCTATGAATAATCTCCATCGGGAACTCGCCCCCATCTCCGACAAGGCTTGGGCTCAAATCGAAGAGGAGGCGTCCCGCACCCTCAAGCGCCACTTGGCGGCGCGGCGCGTTGTCGATGTGGTGGGCCCGAAGGGTCTCGAACTCTCGGCTGTCGGCACCGGCCACCTCCACCAGATCGAGGCGCCTGGCGACGGCATCCAGGCCGCACAACGCGAGGCGAAAGCGCTCGTCGAATTGCGCGTTCCATTCGAACTCACGCGCCAGGCGATTGACGACGTGGAACGCGGCGCGACCGATTCAGACTGGTCGCCGGTGAAGGAAGCGGCGCGCAAAATCGCCTTTGCCGAAGACCGCTCCGTCTTCGAGGGATACGCCGCGGCGGGGATTGCAGGGCATCCGTCAAGGAAGCAGCAATCCGGCATTGACGCTCCCTTCCAATGTGCGGCGTTATCCGGGTGCGGTGGCGCAGGCGGTGAGTCAATTGCGCCTCGCTGGCGTCAATGGCCCCTACGCCCTCTTATTGGGCGCGGAGGCGTACACCGCCGTCAGCGGGGGGAGCGACGAAGGCTATCCGGTCCTTCACCATATCCAGCGCCTTGTCGATGGAGAGATCGTTTGGGCCCCAGCCATCGAAGGCGGCTTTCGTGCTCACGACCCGGGCGGTGATTTCGAACTGGACATCGGGCAGGACATCTCCATCGGCTACTCGAGCCATTCCAAGACGAACGTCGAACTGTACTTGCAGGAGACCTTCACCTTCCGGCTGCTGACAACCGAGGCTGCCGTCGTGCTCGGCGCCTGGGGCGAAGTAGACGTTGCACGCATCGATCCGGGGCGATCACGCTTAGTTGACGGGCTTCGGATTTAACAGCGCACGGACCTGGGAATTGAACGTTGGGCCGCATCTGTAGATGGGCAAAGCGAAGCGTGCCCACCGCGTGGAAAGACGTGGGCACGGCGCGAAGAGCGGACCTCTATCGGCTGAGAACGATGTGGGTGGCGTAATCGGTCGCCTGATGTTCGGTGACGCGGTAGCCGAGCGCTGGCAGGTCGATCCCGGCGAACATCGCTTCGCCCTGCCCGAGCACGACCGGGGACAAAGCGAAATGCAGCTCGTCGATCAGCCCGGCGCGAAGATATTGACGCACCGTCTCGACGCCACCACCGATCTTCACGTCGCGGCCCGTGGCGACGAGCTTCGCCTTTTCCAGCGCCGCCTCGATACCGTCGGTCACGAAGATGAAGGTGGTGCCGCCCTCCATCTCGATTGGATCGCGCGGATGGTGCGTCAGTACGTAGGTCGGCGCGTGATAGGGTGGATTGTCGCCCCACCAGCCCTTCCATTTCTCGTCCGGCCAGGGACCGCGGATCTGGCCCGAACATATTGCGGCCGAGGATGAACGCGCCGAACCCGTCCATCGAACGCCGTGCGTAGGCCTCATCGAGGCCGTCCGAGCCGCCGTCCTTACCGGTCATTGCCCGGAACATGCGCGTACCGAACATCCACTGGTGCAGTTCCATGCCCCGCTTGCCGAGCGGATTTTCAAGACTTTGCTCAGGCCCTGCGCCGAAGCCATCGAGCGAGATCGAAAAGCCTGCGACGCGTACTTTCGACATAACGAACTCCCTTCCATCTCTTCCGGGATCGAGGATTGAAGCAGTATGGGTCGCCACCTGGCTCACAACGATGTGCCGGTGGCTATCAGTAGCTATCGAGGACGCACATTACGCTTAAGCATTCCAAGGCCGCCGACACCCGCCTTTTCTACTCCCCTCCTCCCACTCGATGATTTTAAATCATGGTAATGCACTGATTTTTCAACGCAAATTTTTTATGCTGACGGTCAAAGCCCGACCGACGAGCCGTCAAAATTTTCGGCTTTTGATTTCAAAGGAAAATTTGCGCGATTTGAATTTTGCTCGGCTTCGACAACTATCGCCAACGATCGGTCAATTTTTCGCGTCGTCGATCGCGGAACGTATTCTACGCCAGCATGGAAAAAGACCGTCAGCACTTATAGCACGGGGCGTTCGCGCTGGCCATGTTTGTCCCCGTCCTGATCACACACGATCCCAGCCCATTGAGGTTGATGGAGGGCGACTGATCCAATAGAGATACTTGGCTGCGGCGGTGTGGAAGGACACACGGCCAGCAAAGGTCCGAGATGGTGACGAGAAGGCAGCGGCGTAACGGCTCGGTGCGCTAAGCCCATCCATGAGCCGGTTTCGAGTCCGGCCCGCAGCATTGCTTGGCTTCAATGAGGCCGAGGCGCGCGCCTCGGATGCCGCTCCCGAGGGGTTCCTGTTTCCCATCGCCACGGCTCCGCTTCAATGAGGCCGAGGCGCGCGCGCCTCGGATGCGGCCGGATCACGTCGAGAAGGCGCGCGCGGAATTGACTGCTTCAATGAGGCCGAGGCGCGCGCGCCTCGGATGCTGCTTGACCGTATTCCATTGCTGGGTGCGATTGACCGGGCTTCAATGAGGCCGAGGCGCGCGCGCCTCGGATGCGTTGCAGGATCAACAATCACGGACAAACGGCTATGTTACGCTTCAATGAGGCCGAGGCGCGCGCGCCTCGGATGCCGCCGCGTCAACGCTCCGCATGGGGTGTCTGAATGTCGCTTCAATGAGGCCGAGGCGCGCGCGCCTCGGATGCATTTTGATGGCTGGTTAAGCATCATGCGATACCGCGTTCGCTTCAATGAGGCCGAGGCGCGCGCGCCTCGGATGCCGCGCTTGATCCAAACAACACGGAGGCTCTTCCACAACCTTCAATGAGGCCGAGGCGCGCGCGCCTCGGATGCCACAGCGCCCGGTCCAGCAAGCGCCGGCGGCGGACATCCTTCAATGAGGCCGAGGCGCGCGCGCCTCGGATGCATCCGAGGATGCTGTCATAAGCAGTAATGACATAACCCGCTTCAATGAGGCCGAGGCGCGCGCGCCTCGGATGCGCTGCGCTGCGCGAGCGTTTATCACCCGATGTGATGACGCTTCAATGAGGCCGAGGCGCGCGCGCCTCGGATGCTCCGCTGTTTGACGCCAAGAACCACAGGTTGCCGGACGCTTCAATGAGGCCGAGGCGCGCGCGCCTCGGATGCGCCGTCAACCACGGGCAGCACGGCGGCCATGAGCTGCCTTCAATGAGGCCGAGGCGCGCGCGCCTCGGATGCCGCGCAAGCCGTGCGTAACCGCTGGACGTTGCGCCGTGCGCTTCAATGAGGCCGAGGCGCGCGCGCCTCGGATGCATGCTAATTGGCTCTAGCACGCAACCTGACGAAAGTCCGCTTCAATGAGGCCGAGGCGCGCGCGCCTCGGATGCCCGCAACGAGTGGGCATCGCTTGCCGTGGCAATGGCTTGCCTTCAATGAGGCCGAGGCGCGCGCGCCTCGGATGCGACGCAACCTTGTAGACCTGTGCGCGTTTGTGCTCCGCTTCAATGAGGCCGAGGCGCGCGCGCCTCGGATGCCGCGCCAGCACGCGGCTCGCACCTCATGCTGCCGGGCCCTTCAATGAGGCCGAGGCGCGCGCGCCTCGGATGCGTGCCGGTTGCTCGACAGGATGGCGCTGCGCTTCGCCCGCTTCAATGAGGCCGAGGCGCGCGCGCCTCGGATGCCGGGCATACGACGCTCGTTGGCCGCATCAACGAGGTCCCTTCAATGAGGCCGAGGCGCGCGCGCCTCGGATGCGCTGATCCGCAAACGCATTGCGCTCGCCGACAAAGTCGCTTCAATGAGGCCGAGGCGCGCGCGCCTCGGATGCTGGGGCAGTCTTGGTTGAGGTTGCTGCGCATTTGGCTGCCTTCAATGAGGCCGAGGCGCGCCTTAATCAAAGAAGCCCACTACTGGGGGATCTCCCCGCTTCAATGAGGCCGAGGCGCGCGCGCCTCGGATGCACTGGCATTCGCACCGGGTTGCCGAGTGCAATGAGGACCTTCAATGAGGCCGAGGCGCGCGCGCCTCGGATGCAAAGCCGGTGGCGACTGATGATAGGTCGTGTTCAAATACGCTTCAATGAGGCCGAGGCGCGCGCGCCTCGGATGCAGCGATCGTGCTGGCGCGAGCCGATACTGGCACCTTACGCCTTCAATGAGGCCGAGGCGCGCGCGCCTCGGATGCTGCGCCGGATGGCTCGAGCGGCGCGACGCTGATTGCGCGCCCTTCAATGAGGCCGAGGCGCGCGCGCCTCGGATGCTGCGTTCCTATGGAGAACCACCGAGAGGCTTGGTCGGGCCTTCAATGAGGCCGAGGCGCGCGCGCCTCGGATGCGCAGATGCCGAGTGAGGCACCGAGAATGTTGACTTTCGCTTCAATGAGGCCGAGGCGCGCGCGCCTCGGATGCCGGCATCTTCGACGGATCATAGACCGCGTACTCATCCGCTTCAATGAGGCCGAGGCGCGCGCGCCTCGGATGCGCGCCGGCGTCTTCATCGAGATCGCTCTGCTCGGCTTCCCTTCAATGAGGCCGAGGCGCGCGCGCCTCGGATGCGCCGCGAATTTCATCAGTGCTGTGGTCATGGTCAAGACGCTTCAATGAGGCCGAGGCGCGCGCGCCTCGGATGCGCAAGCGGTCCGCAACAAGCTCAACAGCTGCCGATCAGCGCTTCAATGAGGCCGAGGCGCGCGCGCCTCGGATGCGCTTGATGTATGCAGCACGCCTTCATACAGCGCTTTCGCTTCAATGAGGCCGAGGCGCGCGCGCCTCGGATGCGTAGGTCAGGCCCGACGTGCGCGGATGCGGCCTGGCCACGCTTCAATGAGGCCGAGGCGCGCGCGCCTCGGATGCGCCGCGCCGCCGATGCAGCCGCAGGAAGCGTATGCCCGCTTCAATGAGGCCGAGGCGCGCGCGCCTCGGATGCCTGGCCGCGCGCTTGACGATCAGCTGCGACGGTTTGCGCCGCTTCAATGAGGCCGAGGCGCGCGCGCCTCGGATGCGGGTTTCTGGCAATACAACGCGCAGTCGTTCGTCCAGCGCTTCAATGAGGCCGAGGCGCGCGCGCCTCGGATGCACCGACAGCTGAGCAACACGAGCATCAGCGGCGACGTCCGCTTCAATGAGGCCGAGGCGCGCGCGCCTCGGATGCTCGTGCAGTCAGCTACGTCTCCCGCTGAGCGACGATTGCGCTTCAATGAGGCCGAGGCGCGCGCGCCTCGGATGCGCGTGTGCCAGCAATCGCCCGACAGATGCATCGATCTGCGCTTCAATGAGGCCGAGGCGCGCGCGCCTCGGATGCCTGTCGCTCAGGCGATGCAAGATCGGTGTCGTCACTAGCGCTTCAATGAGGCCGAGGCGCGCGCGCCTCGGATGCAGCGTGTCGAATGTCCTGCAGCAGTCTGTGCCGCTGCGTGCTTCAATGAGGCCGAGGCGCGCGCGCCTCGGATGCCCGGCTGCGCTCGGAATTGCGCGCGGCGCGATTCACCGCTTCAATGAGGCCGAGGCGCGCGCGCCTCGGATGCCGCTGCCGGTTCGCCAGCCGATTGGCCGCACCGCCGGCCTTCAATGAGGCCGAGGCGCGCGCGCCTCGGATGCGACGACCGCTTCGTTGATCGCGCCGCAACGTATTGCATTCGCTTCAATGAGGCCGAGGCGCGCGCGCCTCGGATGCGCCGGCTCGTACGGCGATCCGCCGATCGACTATCTGCCGCTTCAATGAGGCCGAGGCGCGCGCGCCTCGGATGCGGCAGAATGTCGCACGCCGTCAGCCTGTGGACAGTCGGCGCTTCAATGAGGCCGAGGCGCGCGCGCCTCGGATGCAATACCGTCCGCTGCGCTCTATGTCCGCAGCTTGGACAGCTTCAATGAGGCCGAGGCGCGCGCGCCTCGGATGCGTCGAACCGGAAGCCGTGTCTTGACATGACGCCAGACTACGCTTCAATGAGGCCGAGGCGCGCGCGCCTCGGATGCGTTCCGGCAAGTACGGCGAGCAGCGCACGCTGTGTCCGCGCTTCAATGAGGCCGAGGCGCGCGCGCCTCGGATGCAGCGATATGCTCGGAATCAACGCTGCCATCTTCGTGATTCGCTTCAATGAGGCCGAGGCGCGCGCGCCTCGGATGCGATCGCGGCGCCTCGATCTGCGCGTGAACGATGCACGCGCTTCAATGAGGCCGAGGCGCGCGCGCCTCGGATGCGTCATCGCTGTCCGCATCAGTCCAATCGGCATGTCGGACGCTTCAATGAGGCCGAGGCGCGCGCGCCTCGGATGCACGAGCATGCAGGCAACTGTAATCACCGTAATAGCGGTCGCTTCAATGAGGCCGAGGCGCGCGCGCCTCGGATGCCGCGGCCGACGCCGACATGAAGCCGCCGGCCTGACGCCGCTTCAATGAGGCCGAGGCGCGCGCGCCTCGGATGCCGGCCGACTTCGACTAATCGCGCCGCAACGTATCTCACTCGCTTCAATGAGGCCGAGGCGCGCGCGCCTCGGATGCGGCCGGCGCGATGCGCGCGACTGATCGCCGCGATCGCGGCGCTTCAATGAGGCCGAGGCGCGCGCGCCTCGGATGCGCGCCGACCGCGTACGCCGGCTCGGGACGAGGATCGATCGCTTCAATGAGGCCGAGGCGCGCGCGCCTCGGATGCTGTTGCAACGTCGCCGAGGCCGAACTGCGCCGAGCGCTGCGCTTCAATGAGGCCGAGGCGCGCGCGCCTCGGATGCAGCCACCCTACAAGCCCTTGGATACCAAGGCAATCTTGCCGCGTTTTCGACCGGTGGCCCGCGGCGATGGGCGAAACCTGCCAAATTCCACACGCCATCGTATTGACCATGTCAAAGAGCTTCACGATTCCAACAATCTACCGAGATTCGAGCGGGTGCGGGGTTTCGCGCGGCACGTCGCCGCTCGAAAGCGTCCGGCGGGTACGAAACACATTTAACCAGGGCCGGCCTCCTTTTCCAGAACTCACGCAGATCTTACTATATGACAGTAGCTCGGCGTTCCATTTTCGAGAACGTTTTGCCGATGCTCTCCATGGCCAGCTCGATTTTGTCGGCCGGTCCGACATCGATCAGGAGGACGTGGTCCTCGCCATTCTTCACCAGTTCACGCAATCGCGTCTCGAGCTCGGCGCGGCGCCGCTGCGAAAGACGGCACTGGAAAACGGAAAGCTGTATCCATTCGCCATACCCATGCATGGCTTTGAACACGCGCCGCCAGCGCTTTTGGTCGGAGATGTCGTAGGTCACGATGAAGAGGCGTTCGTCGGCCATGGGGCGAGTGCTCACCGCGGCAAATAATGAGGATAGGTCGGCAGCTCTCCCAAAAGAAACCGGGACAGCAACCGCGCCTGAACCAGCAGCATGCGGCGCATGCTCACCTGATAGCCGAAGACAGGATGCGTCGTCTCCTGGGAGAGACGACGCTCGAACGCCTCGACAAAGCGTCGGCGTCCTGCTTGCGTCAGCGCCGTACCCGTGACCGCCACGACGAAATCGTTCGGCCCGACCTCGCCGGTATTGACCGCCGACAGCACGACGGAATCGGCAATGATCGCGCGGAACGGCTCCATGAGGTCGAGCGCCAGCGCCGGGCGGCCATAGCGCGGCGCATGATAAAAACCCCGGTAGGGATCGAGCCCTACCGATGCCAACGCGATCGTCAAATGTCGGGTCAGCATCGCATAAGCGAGCGACAGCATGGCGTTGACCGGATCGGTCGGCGGCCGGCGATTGCGCGCCTCGAAGCGGAATGGCGCCAGTTCGCCGGCGCCTTGCTTGTCCTCAGGCGACTTCAATAGACCTGCGAAGGCGCGGAAATAAACGGCGGCCGCGTCTCCTTCGACGCCGAGCAGCTGCGCCAGCGTCGCCACGCCATCCGCGGATTTGCGCGCGGCCCCAAGCCGGTCGAGCGCTGCCTGCCGCTCCTCCGGCGGCCCGCGCCAATTCCGGCGCAGGATCGTCCGCTGGTTCGTGATCTTCGCCGCGACCAGCTCCTTGGCGAACCGCAGGCACGCGGCCTCGTCGAAGCTCATGCGGTATTGCGCCGTGCGGATCTCGACATTGCGGTGGCCGATGCCGTGGGCAACACCGCGAAACCAGCCGCTGTGACTGTGAAAGGTCACCGGAATCTCGCGTTCGAGCAGCGCCGCGAGCGCCGGCGTGGTGATCGATACATTGCCGAACAGCGCCACGTCCGAAATGTCGATGAAGCGCACCTGCGCTTCGCCCTTCTCCTCGTCGGTGATCTTGAGCGTCTCGCCTTCCTTGCCGATCCGGGCGTGCTGGGATTGCACGATGAGCGGCAGCGCCTCGTCCGGCGGAACGGCGATCGTCCGCGGCGCGAGCGACGAGCCCGACAGAGAGCGAACCTCGTCCGGCAGGCACACCGTCACGAGCGCGCAGCGCGGGCATTTCGGACTGTCCTTGAGCGGCGGCGGGATGCGGCTTTGCGAAACCGTCAACCGCAGCTCGCTGACGGCCGTGCGCGCCGCGGCCCGCAAGCGCGTCGTCCAGCGCGATGCGCACGCGCTCCCGGCTCTCGGCGTAATAGATGGCGCCTTCCTCGACGCGGTAGCCATGCTCTTCGAGCAGCAGCGCCTGGAGGCAGATCTGGATGCGCTCCGGCTCGTAGACGCCTTGCGCGATATGCGGGCGCTTGCCCCGCTTGTAATCGACGGGCGTCACAACGCCATCGTCCGCCTCGGCGATGTCGAGCTTGGCGATGACGCCCAGGGCGGTCGAGGAAAGCGTCAGCGACCGGCTGACGATCTTTTCGCTCGCCGGCGCTTCGCCGGTCTCCAGCGCCTGCGGCGCCGGAAGCGGTGCGCTGGGCTTGTCGACGCGCGCGTGAACGCGATTGCCTTCGACCGTGTCACCCGTCTCCGCCCACTCGCCCTGCGTCCACATGAGATAGGCGAGCCGCGGGCAATAGACGAACTCGTTCACCATCCGCGCCGGAATGAGCGGCGTATCGCCGCTGACCGGCGGCGCCGGAAGGTGAAATTCGAGCTGGTTATCGGTCATTAAGCTCGCCCCCGAAATCGTTCGCCCTATCTGGTCCCCACGAATAGCCCGCCCCCGAAATGGCGATCACGGCCTAGAAGCATTGGTCCTGCCGCCGCGCCGTGAAACCTGAGCCTTGCGAGGCCGAACAGCGCAACGCCTGGCTTTGCAAAGGTCTTGGCGACCTCGATCTGCGGTCGCGGGAGTCCGGCGCGCCGGCATTCGGAATGTGAAAACTTAGCACGGGGCAGCGAAGCGAGGCAAAAAGCCCCGCTACATTGGCTCAAAATATGCGCATGACAGGGCCGAGGCGCTGCTCACCGCCATCTCAGTCGAGCATTGGCGGTTCCCGCGAGAATTGCGTGCACGGGGAGCTTTTGCGCAACCGTGTTGCAGTTTGCTAAAGGTGGGCTTGTGCTCCGAACAAATAGAGAACATACTTCGGACGATGTCATATCCAGTATCCATCGAAGTAGCCGGGTCCTTGGCCATGTTTGCCCGGCCTGACACCGGGAGCGCTCCCACGAGCTATCCCGCGCCGACGTTTTCCGCTTGCGTGGGGATCTTCGAGTTCGATTGCCCGCTTCAGGAGCGGAGACGCCTGGATCGTTCCCACCATGGTAGAGGTCTGCAAGCGGCGCTGCATGCCGGGCGGAACGGTTTCCTACCAGCGGTACGCCACAAACTACGGCGGCCCCGTACGTAAAGCCAATCAGTTGAGCACAGGGGCGCGCATGCAGCGCTTCGCCACCATCCTGGCCAACGTTTGCTACCGCATTTATGGCGAGTGCCGCGGGATCAGCTCTAACGGCGCCGGCCCACGCCATTACCTGAGCGATCAATTCCAGCGGCGCCTTCGTGTCGGCCGTTGTCTGAGCACCCCTGTTTTAGGATGGAAAGAGTTTCCGTGCTCATACTGGGGTGCTTTCCGCGAGGAAGAGTTCGAGGTCGATACCGATCTGAACCTGACGATCCCCTCAATGCTGTTGAGCATGTGGAGTGCTCCCCGGGCCGGCAAATACCAGCCGCAATTTCAACAGAACGTGCGGATCACCAAGGGAGTGCTGACCTTTGCTGAATGAGTTGGCATCGATGCAGCGGGGTTTGACGAGTGCCGGGATCAAGTTGGAGGGCGTGCATCCCGACGTCCAGCCAGTGAGTAAGAACAAGAAACCTTTGCTTGTGCGCCTCGAGCCCGATGGCGCGCTTGACAAAATCGAGCTTCTCTCCGGAGGCTTCGCTGGGCCTCTCTGGACCTTTCGTGATGGAAAGCACAACAGCTTTCCGTTCGTTTCTCTGCCGCCGCTTCTGGATTTTCAAAGCCCCGAGCGAGAGGCCTTCAACAAGTCCTGGAAGGATGCAATAGCCGCCGATCGCCGGAAAGCACTGTGTCAAGCCACTGCGAGATATCCGAGCGGCGGTCAAGGGTGGGATGGCTGGCCCGGTAAAGGCCTGTTGGAAAGCCTGCGAAGGAAACGTGCACTCCTCGCCCGTATTGAATCCGAAGCTACGGCAGTTCCGGAAGTTATACATCGCTTCTTGGCGCTCTTCGGCGCGAATAGAAATGGCCCGCGTCGCAATTTCGTTGATACGTTGGTCGCCGCACTTGCTCGCGAGGTTGAAAGCGGAATTGACGACTGGCTGGAGGCCGGACGGGCTGCCTTGGTCGGAGAGGAAAAGAAGGACGGCCAAAGGAAAAAGCTTGTTGGAGGCGAATTCTATTTCGATGTTGCGCCTGGGCAGTTCGATCGCGATGTGCACGATCCCCATAATCGAACGGCGTCTGCACGAGCCTTATCGGAATCCGACCATACCGAGGTTGGTCGTTGCGCCATTATGGGGGAAAACGCTCAGCTCCACCGGGACAACTTTCCCCAGACGAACCTTCCGGCGCTCGGCCTCTCCTACGTATTCTCGAAGAATGACGATCTACCGGCGGCCGGCTCTTATGGTCGATTTGGCCATGATGCTTTCCCGGTTGGCAGGCTCATCGTTGGAGCCCTGGCGGGCGCGATTAGCGAACTGGTTGGCGCGTCGCGCGAGAACGTCACGTGGTGCAAGGTTCCTGGCGAGAGGAGAAAGACGACCGATCTCCTGATTGCTTTTGTCGAGGGCGCTCCGGACGCGCCTGCAGCTGGCCTGTTTGCTGGCAATGCAGACGGCGATCCCGAAGACGAAAACGCCGAACTCGATCCGGTTGCGATCTACGAGCGGCGGACAGAGCGCCTCATAGCGGCGGTCAAAGGGAAGGCTCAGGAAGACTTTCGGAAGACGCCGGTGCAGGTATGCCTCTTGCGCAAAGTGGACGAGGGCAATCGCAAGGCTCTGCTCCATCGGCACCTGACTGTCCGGCAACTGTACGATTGTGCGCAAGAGTGGGCTCAGGCACAGCGTAACCTGCCGCCCTGGCTATTCCTCTGGCACAAGAAGGAGCGCGGGCGGCCACGAAGCTTGACGCCGCTCAGCATCCCAGCCTTGACGAAGCGGCAGTTCGTCAGGGGAGGAACGCAAGTCACAGACGCAATCGGCATTCCGGCGGCACAAGCTTTTGGCTTCTTTCTTCAGGAAGGGGATACGCGGCGGCTCGCGCAGCGATTTCTCCATGTAGTGTTGAAGAGGCACCACCAGCTTCTCGAGGCGGCAGCACACGTGAAGCATGGGGCCCGGGAGATCCAGGCTCGATGCGGGCACCGCACTTCGCGTTGTGACGCTCCTGGCAATCTTGCTGAATGCATTAGGTAGACGGGGAGACTTGTGGATGAACGAGACAGCATTCCGATTAGGACAGTTACTGTCCATTGCGGATGTGGTGCACGCCGGCTACTGCGCCGACATGCGGCAGGGACAGGTGCCGCCAGCGCTCCTTGGCAACGCCGTGCTCACAATGGCGCAGGCAAACCCGGCAAAAGCGTTAGCCGCATTGGCGCGGCGCTGGAAGCCCTATGCATCGTGGGCGAAGCGCGCGAGCGCTGCAAACGCTGCCAAGCTGCGCAGCAGCGAGAAGCGGGAAGAAATTGATCGAGGTTGGAAGATTTCGAAAGCGATTTGGCAGCATCGGCGGGCTGCTGAGATCAGCGCCGCTTTGCACGACCAGCTGCCGCAAATGGCTGACGATGTATTCCGCGCGGAGCTGCTCTTGGGTTACGTCGCAGGCCTTCCGCCGAAGACAAGTATCGAAAACGATGATGACGATCAGAGAGGGGAGAAAAGCGATGGCGATGTTTAAGCGTGGGACGGGGCTGCTCGTCATCGAGGTTCGTTGCTCCAACCCCAATGGCGACCCCGACGCCGAGAGCGATCCACGCACTTTCGATACCGATGGTCGCGGCCTGATCTCTCCGGTGTCGTTCAAACGCAAGCTACGGGACTTGGTGGGCGCAAAGGAAGGGCCGGTCTGGGAGGCGGCGGCGAAAGGACTTTCGCTCTACGGGAATGGCCACGCCTACGAGATTTTGGAGTCTCGCGGTCGCAAGCGCGAAGAAATCGGGAAGCTGGGCAGAGACCAATTTATCGCCAGGTACTGGGACGCCAGAGTCTTCGGAAATACCTTCCTAGAGAGCATGCAAGGTGGCAATGCGAATGGAAGAGAGCACTTCATCGCTACCGGCGTCGTTCAATTCGGACCCGGTATCAGTGTAGCCCCTATAGAAATCCAACGCGCGACCACGACCAATAAGGCGGGCGTGGAGGGAGACAAAGACCGTGGAATGGCGCCATTGGGCTGGCGGGTGGTCCAACACGGCGTCTACACGATGCCGTATTATGTCAACCCGACCTTCGCCAGAAACACGGGGTGCGGCGAGAAGGACATCGAGTTGCTAAAGTTCCTGATCCCGTACGCGTACCAGCATACCGCGTCGGCGATCCGGACCTCCGTGAACTTGCTTCATGCCTGGTACGCCGAGCATCTGAGCGCCCTCGGCTCCTGCCCGGACTACAAGATCATCGATGCGTTGACGCCGAAGAAGAAAGTGAGTCCCCAGGAGCCATCTAAAAGCCTCGATGAATATGAAGTCCCCAATGCAACGAGTGCCCAATCAATCAAAGACAAGGTGAAATTGACCGACCTTTGCGGCAACTAGGGTTGCCAAGATGTCCCTTGAGCGTCCTGATCTTTTAGCGCATTCGGCACCACGATCTGGCGCGGAACCGGACTTTTACGAGAGGCATACCCGATGCGTTCGAAGTGGGGCGCGGCAGCGTGCCGAAAGCATGCTTCGCTTCGGTTGCGACCCGCCGCCGGATTTCGTTACGAACATCGAGATCGCGGCCACATTTCACGATTTGGGCAAGCTCGATGCCGAGAACCAGTCCACGCTGAGGCGGGGAAGAGCGGGGAAGATGCCTTGGGATCATATCGACGCAGGGGTCGCGCACCTGCTCGCCAACAACAACCGGATGGCGGCTTGGCTTGTGAGAGCGCATCACGCGCCCGGGCTTCCATGCCTCGCAAGGCACTTCGATCCAGATGACCTCGGCCTCAAGTTGCGTGGCCGGCGCCACGAATCAGTGGAGCGAATCGAGCATCTTAAGCAGATAGAACGAACAGATGGGAAGCTTTCTCAATATTTGGCGGACCATGCTGCCGGAGTTGGCCCCGTGCCCACTTTGCCCGCGAGAGCCTCCCACGGGCTGACGTTACGGCTCGCCCTGTCTTGCCTAGTGGATGCAGACTATTCCGACACGGCTGCCTTCGATAGCGGCGTTACTCCGAAAGAGCCTCCTTCGCCCCGGTGGCAGGATCGCCTGCAGGCACTGGATGCGTATGTCGAGACACTCGGTAGGAGAGGAAATAGCACCCGCGACGATGCTCGCGCCGATTTCTACCGGGCAGCGCGGGACTCGAACATTTCCGATGCTTTCGCCTGCTGCGAGGCTCCGGTCGGTTTGGGTAAGACGACGGCGATTACCGCATTCCTTCTGAAGTCGGCCCGGGAAAAAAACCTGCGGCACCTGTTCATCGTAGCTCCGTATACCAATATCATAGACCAGACGGTTGGCATTCTACGGGAGGCTCTGAGACTGCCGGGAGAGAACCCGCAGGACGTGGTGGTAGCGCACCATCACAAAGCCGATTTCAGCAGCCGTTTCGATCGTGACATCGCTGTCCTGTGGCGTGCGCCAGTTGTTGTAACCACGAGCGTGCAGTTCTTTGAAACCCTCGCGGCCTGCGGCCCCTCCGAGCTTCGGAAGCTCCATGAGCTGCCAGGCTCAGCGGTCTTCCTTGACGAAGCGCATGCCGCCTTGCCAGCTCCTCTTTGGCCTCAGAACTGGCTGTGGCTGTGCGAGCTGGCGGAGAAGTGGAATTGCCGGTTTGTGTTCGCCAGTGGCAGCCTCGCCAAGTTCTGGGAAAATCGCCACGTAATCGACCCGCCGGCCGTGGTGCCGGAGATCATGCCCCGCAACCTCGAGGCAGCAGCGATTCACTCAGAAAAGAATCGAATTCGGTATGAAACGGCAAACCTGATTGGCTCCCCCGACGAATTGGTTCAATGGATAGAATGCGAGGCGGGCCCGCGGCTTCTTATCCTGAACACGGTTCAAAGTGCGGCAGTCGTCGCGCACAAAATGCGCGAGGCAGGCAAAGACGTGCTCCATGTTTCGACCGCCTTGTGCCCAACGGACCGGGCACGGGTCGTCGACCGAATCATCGAGCGCTTGGCTAGGGATGGCGACAACTGGACAGTCGTAGCCACCAGCTGTTTAGAGGCGGGCCTTAACTTGTCCTTTCGGACCGGCTTTCGCGAACGATTTAGCACGGCGAATCTCATTCAGGCGGGCGGCCGCGTGAACCGCAATGGCGAGTACAACGACCGGGGAGCGGCGACCGTCTTCGACTTCATTCTTGATCCCGTGGACGGCATTACCCGCCATCCCGGCGCGCGTGACCCCGGGGAAGTGCTGAAGCGGCAGTTTGCCAGGGGAGACTTCGGCGGGATGTCACCGGCGGCTCTGGTAACCGCAGCGATGGCGGAGGAATTGAAGGATGGGGTGGGCCATGATCGGCTCTTGGAGGCGGAGAAAAAGAAGGATTATCCGGGCGCGGCCAAATACGGACGGGTGATAACGGCCAATACGCGGATTGTGCTGGTTGATCACAACCTTGCGGACCGACTGAGAGCCGGTGAGCGGTTGACCTTCCGAGATATCTTGTCAGGCAGCGTGCAAGTGTGGGCGCAGAAGATCGAAAAGCTGGGACTCATAGCAGTTGCCGGAAGGCGGGAACTGTATGAATGGCCCCACGAGTACAACGATTTTCTGGGGTATATGGCAGGCGTACTCAAGATGCGCGCCTTCCTTGAGACGGGAGGAGAGGTGATTTGACCAACCCGGCTGAAGGATGCGCGCGCGTTTCGTTGGCGGAGTTGACAAGCCGTCACGCCAGCCATTCGACGAGTTAAAAGGAGCGCGGGTCGCCAATCCGACCCCGCTTGAAGTGTCCGTCTATTAGCCGTACATAATATCCACTTCCGGATGCAACTCAAAGTATGCGCGACATGTCAGGAAAAGCCACGACCAAGGCGCGAGATGACCGGCTGGAAGCGCGGGTCTCCCGCGACCAGAAGGCGCTGTTCCAACGCGCTGCCGAGCTGCAGGGGCGCACGCTGACGGATTTCGTGATCGCCAGTGTGCATGACGCGGCCGTGCGCGTCATCGAGGAAACCCAGACGATCCGGCTGACCGCCGCCGACAGCCGAGTCTTCGCGGAGGCGCTCCTCAATCCGCGAGAGCCGAACGCCCGGCTCAAAGCAGCCGCGCAACGATACCTCAAGCTGATCAGTGCTTGAGTGGCGTCCACTGCGCCGGCGCTGCGTATCGAGCCTTTATCGGATCAGCACGATCGAGAGAGCTTCGCCAGCGGCCTTGAGCCGCTGGACAGGTATTTGCGACGCCAGGCGGGGCAAGACGCAAGGCGGCGGGTCGCCTCGTGCTTCGTATTGGTCAGCGACAGCGACCGCGTTCCGCTCGGCTATTACACGCTTGCGGCGACCAGCATCGCTCTTGCGGAATTGCCGGAGGCGCTTGCGAAGCGACTGCCACGCTATCCGGTCGTCCCCGCGACGCTGATGGGCCGGCTGGCGGTCGATGCGCGCCACCAGCGACAAGGCCATGGAGAGCTCTTGCTCCTCGACGCCTTTAGCCGTGTGCTGCGGAACGACATCGCGTCCTACGCCTTCGTCGTCGACGCCAAGGACGACAAGGCGGCTCGGTTCTATCAGCGCTACCGCTTCAGATATCTCGTCGAAGGGGGCCAAAGATTGTTTGTCCCCATGGCCGAGATCGCCAAATTATTTTCGTAGCATTCTGAAGATGGCGACCAGCGCCCGTCAGAAGAATGCAGACATATTTCTGACAGACCGGAAACCAGACTATCTTTCGCGCGCGGCTTTCCACGTAATCGGTTCAATGCGCTTCGCCGGGCTAGCGCTTGAGAGTAAGCCCCGACCCAAGGCTTTGACGGCTCGCGCCTTCTGCAACAGTTCGCCTCGGCGTTAGATCGTCAGACCCCTACTCGGTGAATTTGAATTAGACGCCCAAATCGTAGCCAAGCTACGACAACGCACACTTTCTCAAAGACCCACGATGCGCCATCTCCGCTGGCTATCGCGAAAACTGTACCGAACAGGATAGGAATTACCCCTCCCAACGCATTTTCCAGAACAAACCGCCTTACGGAAAAGACCGTCAGGGCGGTGCCGTCCGGGATGTGGTTGGAATTTGGTGTGGCGCGATCTCCGGTAACATGAAGGTATCGGTTTAGGCGGCAAGATCAATCCCCGGGTCAAGCCCGGGGACCTGATCGATGGGTTTGGTGGCGAGTGTCTGCCAACCATCGACCTTGCGCATGTTGATCTGACCGGAGGCGAGCAGCGCCCAGAACAACATCGCGGCGGTATCGGCCGACGGCAGCACAGTCTGCGTCTTGATCCTTCGCTTGAACTCTTCGTGCAACCGCTCGATGGCATTGGTGGTTCGCACACTGCGCCATTGGCTTGGCGGCAGCCGGGTGAAGGCGAACAAGCGTTCGCCCGCTTGCTCCAGGCTGTCGGCGACGGCGCGATGCTTGAGCCGCCACTTGCGGATGAAAGCCTTGCGGCGGACCTCGATCTCCTCACGCGTCGCCGCGTAGATCGTGTCGTTGTAATCCGCCGTGATCTCGTCATGCAGGCGCTCGGGCGCATGGGCGAGAAGGTTCCTATGCTTATGCACGGTGCAGCGTTGGACTGGCACGCCGTCCCAGACGGCGGCCATCGCTTTGTCGAGCCCGGGCGCGCCGTCGGCAATGAGGAACTCGGGCCGTCGCAGCCCGCGCTTGATGAGGTCGTCCAGGACGGTGCGCCAAGCCTCGGCGCTCTCGCCGCCCATGCTTTTGATCGCGAGCAGCACCTTCTGGCCGTCGGCACGCACGCCGAGAACGACGAGCAGTGAGACAGAGGTGGCCTTGCGATCGAGCCGGACGCGAACCACGGTGCCGTCGAGAATAAGCCGCGCGATCGGCTCCGCGGCCAACGAGCGGGTGCTCCAGGCGTCCCAGTCGCCCTTCACTTTGCGCCACGTCCGGCTCACCGTGTCCTTGCCGACCGCGCCGCCGAACAAGGCCGCCAGCGCCCGGCGCACCCGGCGCGTGTTGGCGCCGGCGAGATACGTACTCGCGATCAGCGCGTCAGCGGCCAGCGTGCGGCGCTGATAGGCCCGCAACGCCTGGCTCTTCCATTCCGTCGTCTTGCCGTCCGGGCCGTCGAGCCGAGCGCGTGGCACCGCGATCTCGATCGGCCCGAACGTGCCAGTCAGCGACCGCGTCCGGCTGCCATGGCGGTGGCCCGCAACGCCCGCTCTGCTTTCCCGGCCGGCCATCTGGCGTCGCCCGTAACGCCGGCGGGCCAGTACAGCATCAAGCTCGCCGCAAATCAGCTCTTCGATGAACCCTCGCGCCCGAGACCGCACCTCGGTCTCAATCGGGTCAAACCAATTGTCGAAAAGATCAACAGCCATCTCGGCCGCAGGCTGCACAGAATCAGGCTTCGTGGTAATGTTCGTCATGGCGTGGTCTCCTATCCGACGCTTCAACGCCGGATAATTCGAGGTTGAACACCCCGGAGACTACGCCACCTTCAATTCCAACCAACTCCGCGACAGCACCCAAACTCGCGGTACCCACTCATTGGCACAGGCGGGAGCATAGCCTGCCTTGCCGGTCCTGGCATTCTCCCAGCGCTTCGGGAAAACATCATCCCGCCCACGAAACAACGAACGGAACAAGGCTATTTTTGCGGCCGGACCCGATACATTGGTTATGGGCGCGTCTTTGATAGGCAGCGGGCGGTCATTGGTCTCCTGCGCCGCAAGTAGCCGGGCGAGGGTTGCCTCAAGTTGCTCCCTCTCAGAACTCGAGCCGTGCCAGCCTCTCGCGGATCGCGGCAATCTCGCGATCGCGTTCTTGACGCCCGGAAAAATCGGCATGTTCAGTCGTCACTTTCGCATCCGAGCTTAATCAGTCGCTCGATGAACTTCCCCTTTTTTTCGTGTCGCGTCCGGAACGAGGCTAGGCGACGAGCGAATTCGCTTTGGTTCTCTTCTTCGGCGGCCAACGCCTGCAGGTCGGAAAGCAGACTTGCCGCGTTGTCATAGCCAGACGCATTGCGGCGCTCGATTTCCTGCTCGATCTCGCGCCAAACGCTGGCGCCGCGCTGCTTGATACCCTTGAGCCGGGCACGACGCGCTCTTTCTGCTTCTTCAGCCTGCCGGCGCCGCTCCGCCTCTCGGCGCTCGGCCTCCGCGCATTCATACGCTTCCCTGATCTTCTGCGCCCGTGCCCGCAATTCGCCGACGGTGCGATGAGACGCGGAAGGCGGAGCTCGACGCTCGTTGCGGATTCTGCTCCTGAGCTCGGCGGCAACATGACCGTCGCCTTCGATAACACGCAGCAGGAGCTCCGTCTTTTCGCCCTCTGTTATTGCTGCCAATGCTTCACGCAGCGAGTCTTTAGGTATTGTCACATCGTCCGCGCCGAACTCGGCAGCCGCCTCCACAAGATCGCGATCAATATCGAAGAACTCCGCAAAGGCTTCGAGCGCCCCAGTCAGCGGGCTGATGCCCGGCAGCGGTTCAACCTCGTCGTCGGAAACCAACTCATCCTGCACCGCCGCCAGCCACAAGAGGTAGAACAGTCTGAGGTCGCCTGAAAGCAAATCGGCGCGCAACGGTGCCAGCGCGGCGAGCCAACCCGAGCCATCATCCCAGTCGTCGCCGGGCTCCACCTCGTCGCGATGAATGTCGACGATCAGGTTGTTGCCGGAACTCCATACCTTGACCCAATCGATCTCGCGAAGAAAGGGATCAATATCTGCACGGTTCAGAAGGCGTTTGGGCAGCCGCATCATCAAACGCCGCGTGCCCCAATTCGCGAGATAGAGATGCAGATCGAACCAGCGTTCCATGAACTTGCGCGGATCGCCCTTGAGATCGCCCCATTCGTAGTGGTTGGTGAAACTCGTCGCAGTGATCCGCGCCCGCGACGAAATCGATCGCAACGCTTCCTGGGCGGCCTTATCAAGGGGCCGATCGATCGCTTGAAATTCGTAGTACTGATATTCACTCATGCTCGGGGCCAGGCTTCGGAATTGGAATGCGGAAGAGCGTAAGCGCGGTCCGATTGGCGTTGAAGTGATACCTTTCCTCGGACGAACGCCAACATATCCTGTGGGATTGTATCAAAGACGCCACGCGCCCCGCGTGGAACGACGGTGCTTTTCCGCGCCGACTTAGCCAATATTCCACCACCGCCGGCATTCATCGGCGACCGCTTTTGCCCCGGCGGATTTCAGATATTGCAGTTAGATGCGTTGAGCTTTATATTGAGGCTCGGAAAAGGAACCGTCCATGACCACCCACGTGCTGCGATTTGTCGAGTTCTCAGACCAGGACCGCAAGGCGGCCAAGCCCCTTGGCAAGCTTGGCAAGGGCGATCAGGTCGAGGTCCGGGTCCGACGCAAGTCGGGCGGAGATCTGGTCGTGCGGCTTCCGCTGAAAGCCGCGGCGTTCCTCGAGGCTGCGCTCAGCCGTCTTCTTCAGGGAGAGCGTGTTGCTGTTCTCACCGAGGATCAGGAACTCAGCCCGAATGATGCTGCAGAGATCCTGGGAATCTCCCGACCGTTGGTGGTCCATCGCATGGATCTCGGCGATCTGCCGTTCCGGTATGTGGGCAAGCATCGTCGCACGAAACTCACGGACGTGCTGGCATTGAAGGCGAAGATGGACGCCCAACGGCAGGCGATGGAGGCGCTCGCCGAGGACGCCGAGGACCTCAGGCAACGTTATGGCGTTTGAGCCTTCGGTCGCGGTTTTCGACGCCTGCATCCTCTATCCTTTCCATCTCAGAAACATCCTAGCAGGCTGCTGAAAAACTGTATTTCGAGATGATTTTTCCTGATATTTGCCGGCGCGACAAGGGAGGGATGTGGAACAATCCGCGCCGGCGGCGCGGTATTTGGTATGATATTACATCAAACTTTGCAGTGCGGACAGACTTATCCCGTTGCCGAGAGAAGCTTGGGGATGCGGACAAGATTGTAGGCGACCGCGGTGAGAACGAAGAACCACTGCACCAGGCCGCGACCGCGATGCCGTGTTTTGCGCAAGCCGCCTACCGTTTTCATCCAGCCGAAGCATTCTTCGATCCGTTTGCGTTTGATGGTGCTGATGCGATAGCCGCCGTGCCGGGTGGTGCGCGCATCGATCGCCGAACGGCGGTTGGTATCGTTCTGCGAGACATGCGGCGTGCAGCCGCGCTGGCGACAGCCGGCGACGAAATCGGCGGTGTCATAGTTCTTGTCGCCACCCACCGTGCTGCCGGCGCCGGCATTGTCCTCGATCATGTCGAGCGCGGTGGCGCGCTCGGCGGTGCCGTTGGCTTCGGTCAGCCGCGCATCAACGATCAACCCGTTGCGGTTCTCCGTCAGCAGATGGCCCATGTGGCAGAGCTTGGCCTCCTTGCCGGCGCCCTTGCGGAACAGCCTGGCGTCGGGGTCGGTGGTCGAACAATGCGTATCGTTCTTGCGTTTCTCGCCGTGGAAGTCGCGCTCGGCATTGCGTCCGCCCCCCGATGGCGGCCGGGCGTCGTCCTTGGGCACGAAGCTCTTCAGGCTGGCCCACGCCTCGATCAGCGTGCCATCAACCGAGAAGTGCTCGCTGGAGAACAGCTTGCGCACCTGCGGCAGGTTCAGCACGCTGCTCATGAACTTGGCCGCGATGTCGCCGTCAAGGAGCCGGTCGCGGTTCTTGCAGAACACAGTCGCATCCCACACCGCATCGTCGGCCGACAAGCCGACGAACCAGCGGAACAGCAGATTGTAGTCGAGCTGCTCCATCAACTGCCGTTCCGAGCGAACCGTGTAGAACGCCTGCAGCAACAGCGCACGCAACAGCCGCTCCGGCGGGATCGATGGTCGGCCGTCGCGGGCGTACAATTTTTTGAATGCGGGAGACAGCTCGCGCAGCGCCGCATCGACAATCTCGCAAATCGGCCGCAATGGATGGTCAGCTGGTATCCGCGTCTCCAGCCGCAGGTAACTGAAAAAGCCTTCCGATCGCTGATCTTCGCCGCGCATAGCCCGCTCGCTTGTCGTGGAGGACCCGCATGCACAGAATCACCGATCTACCAAATCACACTCAAATCGTCGCGTAAATCGAGTTTTTCAGCAGCCTGCTAGTCCAGGCTGCTGTAGATCGCCTTGTTGACGCGCGTTGGACAGACGCGATCCACGATGAATGGATCCGAAATCTGACGGCCGGCGCGCCCGCCATTCCGGCAGACCGCCTCGACACGACACGCCGACTGATGAACGAGGCGCTGCCGACGGCGATGGTCAGCGGGCATGAGGACTACATACCGGCCGTGAACCTGCCAGACCCGAATGATCGTCATGTCGTCGCGGCCGGTATCGCCGCAGGCGCCTCCGTCATTCTCACGTGGAACCTTCGTCATTTCCCCGCGAAGGAGTTGAAGAAGTTCGGTCTTCGGAGGGAAACTTCAGATGCATTTCTGTCCGGCCTCTACGACGAAATTCCAGACCTGATGATTGCGTCTCTTGCAAATGCTCGCCAGAATCTGACCAGGAGCCGGGTCTCAGCCTTGGACTTCATTGATATTCTCAGAAAGCAACGGCTCGTTGAACTGGCGAAGCGGGCGCAGAAACACGTTGGCGATCTGTAGGCAATCTCTCCCTTCGCGAATTCGCCATCGGCCACGAGGCGTTGAAGCGGTTCGTTGCTCGCGAACCGCTAACGCGGATTCATGAATGCGTTTTTGCTTTGTTGGCGCTTGAGAGAGCCGATCGATCCAAGACTTTGACCGCGTGCGCGCTTCCTGAGCCGTCGAATTCGGATTTGGTGCATGAATCGTAGCCAAGCTGCGATAACTCGCACTTTCTCAAAGATTCCGCGAAGGACCGCGCTGCAAGCTTCGAGCAACCGGTCTCAGAAAAAGACCGTCAGAACGATCACAATTCCTGACGGTCTTTTCTCCGTCGCGTCTTGCGACTTCTGGTCAAACCGTAGGAAGAACCGTCAAATGCGTCGGCTTGGTCCGTCCGCCGCGAATGTCAACTCCCGTCAAATCAATGACTTGGACCAACAACGGCGCGGAGAGACGATGGAGGGCGAATGATCAATGATCTATCCCGTAACCCTCTATTTTTCCTACGCTATTCCCCTCCAAGCCCCTCCACGGTATCCCACACCCCTACTCCCACTCGATCGTCCCCGGCGGCTTCGATGTCACGTCGTAGACCACGCGGTTGACGCCCTTCACCTCGTTGATGATGCGGGTCGCCACCGCGCCGAGGAAGGCCATGTCGAAGGGATAGAAATCCGCGGTCATGCCGTCGGTCGAGGTCACGGCGCGCAGCGCCGACGACGTAATCGTAGGTGCGGAAATCGCCCATCACGCCGACGGTGCGCACCGGCAGCAGCACCGCGAAGGCCTGCCAGATGTCGTCGTAGAGGCCGGCGCGGCGGATTTCCTCGATGAAGATGTCGTCGGCCAGCCGCAGGATGTCGAGCTTCTCGCGGGTGATCGCGCCGGGACAGCGGATGGCGAGGCCGGGACCGGGGAACGGATGGCGGCCGACGAAGGCGTCGGGCAGGCCGAGCTCGCGGCCGAGCGCGCGCACCTCGTCCTTGAACAATTCGCGCAGCGGCTCGACCAGCTTCATGTTCATGCGCTCCGGCAGGCCGCCGACATTGTGGTGCGACTTGATGGTCACCGAGGGGCCGCCGGTGAACGACACGCTCTCGATCACGTCGGGATAGAGCGTGCCCTGCGCCAGAAACTCGGCGCCGCCGACTCTTCTTGGCCTCGGCCTCGAACACGTCGATGAACAGCTTGCCGATGGTCTTGCGCTTCTGCTTCGGGGTCGTCGACGCCGGCGAGCGCTTCGAGGAAACGCTCGGCCGCATCGACGTGCACCAGCGGGATGTTGTAGTGGCCGCGGAACAGCGCCACCACCTTCTCGGCTTCGCCGAGCCGCAGCAGGCCGTGATCGACGAACACGCAGGTGAGCTGATCGCCGATCGCCTCGTGGATGAGCACGGCGGCGACGGCGGAATCGACGCCGCCCGACAGCCCGCAGATCACCCGGCCGTTGCCGACCTGGCGGCGGATTTTCTCGATCGCCTCGTCCTTGAACGCGCGCATGGTCCAGTCGCCGGCGCAGCCGGCGATCTTGCGCACGAAATTGCGCAGGATGCGCGGCGCCGTGCGGCGTGTGCACGACTTCGAGATGGAATTGCGTGGCGTAGAATTTGCGCTGCGTCGTCGGCGATCATGGCGATCGGCGCATTCGGCGAGGTGCCGATCGCGTGCGAAACCCGTCGGGCAGCTTGGTGACGCGGTCGCCGTGGCTCATCCACACCGGATAGCGCTGCGCCGACCTCCCAGACGCCGTCGATCAGCGGCGACGGCTTCGTCATCTCGACCTCGGCGCGGCCGAATTCGCGGTGATGGCCGCCCTCGACCTTGCCGCCGAGCTGCGCCGCCATGGCCTGCTCGCCGTAGCAGATGCCGAGCACCGGCACGCCGGCCTGATAGATCGCCATCGGCGCGAGCGGCGCGTCCTTGCTCGAGCACCGAGGCCGGGCCGCCGGAAAGAATGACGCCTTTCGGCTTCATCGCGCGCGAATGCCGCTTCCGCCTTCTGAAACGGCACGATCTCGCAATAGACCCGCTCCTCGCGCACGCGCCGCGCGATCAGCTGCGTCACCTGCGAGCCGAAATCGACGATGAGAATCTTGTCGTGGGACGCCATAGCGGGTTCTACGCCCGCCCTGCCCTGCCCCGCCAGCGGAGGAGGCTCGGGAGCGGGCTGTCGAGCATTGGCAACAGAAGTCATGCAGCGCGCCGCAGCAGGCTGACGAAAAACCCGTCGGTGTCGGTCCGGCGCGGCGTCATCAGCAATCCCTCGCCGGAGATAAGCGCGGCGCGGCGTAAAAAGATAGGCGCGCTCGCCGAGCGCCTGGCCATTTCGGCAGGCTTTTCCACGGAAAAATCCGGGCGCCGCTCGACAAAGGCTCGCGACCTGATCGCCGTTCTCCTCCGGCCAGCACCGAACAGGTGATGTAGGCGATGCGGCCGCCCGGCTTGAGCGAGCGGCGCGGCGCGATCGAGCAGCGCCGCCTGCTGCTTCGACCCGCTCGGCCAGCGCGCCGGGCCGGATGCGCCATTTGGCGTCGGGATTGCGCCGCCAGGTGCCGGTGCCGGTGCAGGGCGCATCGATGACGCACGAGTCGGCACGGCCGGCAAGATCGGCCGAGCACGTCCGCCTCGCCGCGCGGCGTGCGCACCTGGATGTTGCGGGCGCCGGCGCGCGCGAGGCGCTCATGGATCGGCGCGAGCTGGCGCTTGTCGATGTCGGTGGCGTAAATCTGGCCGCGGTTTTCCATCGCCGCGGCGAGCGCCAGCGTCTTGCCGCCGGCGCCGGCGCAAAGATCGACCACCTGCTCGCCGGGCTTGGCGCCGGCAAACAGCGCGGCGAGCTGCGAGCCCTCGTCCTGGACTTCGATCTGCGCCCTTGAGGAAAGACGGGCTCGGCATGGATCGCCGGGCTCTTGGCATCGGCCGCCAGCCGGATGCGCAAGCCGATGCGGCGACCATCGCGTCGGCTCGGCGCCAAGATGCGCGAGCTTCGGCAGCACCTCCTCGCGCTCGGCCTTGAGCGTGTTGACGCGCAGATCGAGCGGCGCACGGCTCGCGAGCGCGGCGCCCTCGCTCGCCGCGCTCGTCGCCGAACGCCCGTGCGAAATGCGGATCGAGCCATTCCGGATATTCGCCTTGAACCGGCGGCGGCGCGCCGGCGAGCGAGTCGGCGCCGAGCGCCGCCCGCTCCGCCTCGGTCAGCGGCGCCGGCGCAAAGCGCGCGCCGCTGCACAAGCGCCGCGATGGCCGCGACGTCGAGGCCGCGCTCGCGATGCAGCATGCCGATGCAGCGCAGCGCGCGGGGTCGCCTGCGCCCATCAGCCAAGCCGACGACGCCTTGCGGCGCAGCGCGTCATAGACCAGGCCGGCGATCGCGGCGCGGTCGGACGAGCCGGCGAAGCGGTGCGACAGGCCCCAATCCTTGAGCGCATCGGCCGGCCGGCCGCCGCCGCGCCTCGATGTCGGCGAGCACATCGATCGCGGCGGACAGTCGGGCCGCGGGCGTCATGACGAACCGTGCCGACGGCCAGCCGTCATTTCGCTTTGCGCTTCGCAGTCGCCTTGGCTTTGCCGGTCGTCGTGCGCTTGATGGCCGCGGCGCGATGGCTGCCCGGCGTATCGTGCCGGCGAACATATTGGCGGATGGTTCGGGCGGCGTCGCGACAATTGCGGACGTCGAAACCCTTTCGGGCACTTGCCGCTTGTCGACGCACGCCAGCATCCGCCGCAACAAGTCGTCGTCGTGCTCGTCGCGATACGGCTTGAGTATCGAGATCGTTCGGCACCTTGGTCAGCCGCTCGTCGCCGATGTGCTTGACGTATTTCTGCATGAAACGGTCGTAAGTCGCGCCACTCGATGCCGGCGGCGCGCACCGCGGCCTCCTCGGCGCGCGTCGCGATCTGATGGGCATGCAGATAATGCAGGCCGAGTTGATCGATCAGCGTCTTCTCGACCTCCTCGTGCAGAATGAGAAAGCGGTCGGTATCGATGGTGCGGCCGCGGAACTTGAACGATTGCGGCATGTGGCGATCGATATAGATCGTCTTGCCGTCCTGGCTGTAGCCGGCGAGATAGGGAATATCGTGCTTGCGGTCGAATTTCTTCACGCGCCGGCAGATCGCATCGAGCGCGCGGTCCATCATCAGGCTCGAGACGTACCATTCCGGCAGCTTGAGCTTTTTGTGCGGGGCGGTGGGATGGCAAAAGTCGAGCGGCATGGCGGTTCCTCGCTATCAGCGAGCCATGTAGCTGCCGACGTACAGACGCAATCATTCGATCGGATCGATGATGTAGATGAGCCACATGATCGCCAGCACCACAGCGCCGGCAGACGCCGAACAGCGGACCGCGCACGTCGCACGTTATTGCTGGTCACATGCACGTAGGCGTGCAGCAGGCGGAAGATCACGAAAATCCAGGCCAGCACCACAAACACGATGCCGGCATGGTGCGTGACATAGGCGAGAATCGTGAGCACGTAGAACAGCACCGGCAACTCGAACTGATTGGAATAAGAATTCGCGACTTGAGTGGTGCGCTTCGGCCAGTTCGGCTCGCGCAACGCGATGTCCTCTGGCCGCACCGCGCCGGAACTGAAATCGCGCGCGCGCAACGGCGCCATCCAGAACAACAGCACAAAGGTGAGGATCACCTCGACGAACAGCGGCAGCAGGATCGGCTTGCAGCGACATCGCTGTGCACCCGTGTTGCCCGGACACGTCCTATCATACGGTCCGCACACGCCGCCAATCTCGGAGCTCAGAGCTTGACGCTGATCGCCGTCTCGCCGTCCTCGTCGATCAGCGCGCTGCGCCATGATTTGCCGTCGAACAGCGCCTTGCGCACCGCGTCGGCGGTGCCGCCATGGCTCAGATTGGCGGTGATCAGCGTGCCGCCGGTGCGCAGCAGTCCGCGCAGCGTCTTGTGCAGCGCCGGCGCCGGCGTATGGCCGTCGAAGAAGGCGACGTCGTAGCCGGGATCGAGCGTCGGCAGCACCGTGGCGAAATCGCCCTCGTGCACGGTGATGCGATGATCCATGCGCGGCGGCGGCGATGTTGTCGCGCGCAAGCCGCACATGGTCCGGATCGCGCTCGATGGTGTCGACGGTCGCATCCGGCGCGCCGGATGCAAACGACAGCGCGGTGTAGCCGAGCGCCGTGCCCAGTTCCAGGATGCGCCGCGCGTCGGCCGCGGCCGCCAGCGCCGCGAGCAGCGGGCCGTTGTCATAAGGATAAGCGCCGCAGCCGTGCTGGGCGCGGTGCGCGTCGGTCGCGGCGCGGATCTTGGCGAACGGATCGGTGGCCGCGACCGTCATCGGCGTGCACTTAGCCCCGGCTCGGATAGTTCGGGCTCTCGCGGGTGATGGTGACGTCGTGCACGTGGCTCTCGCGCAAGCCGGCGCCGGAGATGCGCACGAATTCCGCCTTGTCGTGGAATTCGGCGATGGTCCTCGGCGCCGACATAGCCCATGGCGGCGCGCAGGCCGCCGGCGAGCTGGTGCAGCACGTTGGCCGACCGGGCCCTTGTAGCGGCACCTGGCCTTCGATGCCTTCGGGCACGAGCTTGAGCGTGTCCTTGATCTCCTGCTGGAAATAGCGGTCGGCCGAGCCGCGCGCCATGGCGCCGACCGAGCCCATGCCGCGATAGGTCTTGTAGGAGCGGCCCTGATAGAGAAACACCTCGCCGGGCGTCTCGTCGGTGCCGGCGAGCAGCGAGCCGATCATGGCGCAGTCGGCGCCGGCGGCGATCGCCTTGGCGAGATCGCCGGAATATTTGATGCCGCCGTCGGCGATCACCGGCGTGTCGGTTCTGCTGCGCCACCTCGACCGCATCCATGATGGCGGTGAGCTGCGGCACGCCGACGCCGGCGACGATGCGCGTGGTGCAGATCGAGCCCGGCCCGATGCCGACCTTGATGGCGTCGGCGCCGGCATCGATCAGCGCCTTGGCGCCGTCGGCGGTGGCGATGTTGCCGGCCACGACCTGCACGGCATTCGACATGCCGCTTGATGCGGGTGACGGCCTCGAGCACGCGGCTGGAATGGCCGTGCGCGGTATCGACCACGACGAGATCGACGCCGGCATCGATCAGCGCTTCGCTGCGCGCATAGCCGGCCTCGCCGACCGTGGTGGCGGCGGCGACGCGCAAGCGGCCCTGCTCGTCCTTGCAGGCGTTCGGATTGGCCACCGCCTTCTCGATGTCCTTCACGGTGATCAGGCCGACGCAGCGATAGTCGCTGTCGACGACCAGGAGCTTCTCGATGCGGTGCTGGTGCAGGAGCCGCTTGGCCTCGTCCTGGCCGACGCCTTCGCGCACGGTGACGAGCCGGTCCTTGGTCATCAGCTCGGAGACTTTCTGCCGCGGGTCGGTGGCGAAGCGCACGTCGCGGTTGGTGAGGATGCCGACCAGCTTGCCGGCGCGGCCGTTGCCGCCGCCCTCGACCACCGGAATGCCGGAGATGCGATGCTCCTGCATCAGCGCCAGCGCATCGGCGAGCGTCGCGTCCGGATGGATGGTGACGGGGTTCACCACCATGCCGGATTCGAACTTCTTCACCTGGCGCACCTGCGCGGCCTGCACGGCGGGCTCGAGATTGCGGTGGATGACGCCGATGCCGCCGGCCTGCGCCATGGCGATCGCCATCTGGGCTTCGGTCACCGTGTCCATGGCCGAGGCGACGATCGGGATATTGAGCGCGATGCTGCGCGTGATGCGCGAGCGGATGTCCACGTCCGACGGCAGGACGTCGGACAGGCCGGGCTTCAACAGCACGTCGTCGAAGGTATATGCTTCGCGCGGTACGTCTCTGGAAGTCACTGCCATTGCCAACTCCGCATGGCCCGAAAGCTGCGGGCCGGCGCATCGGGATGACGCCTCGGCGGGCGACTGACTCGCCTCGCTCAACTCGCTCGCCCGGATCGGGCCCGCTTTTGGGTTGGCGGCGGTCGATAGCACGCCTTGCACCGGAATTGATAGGCCTTAGCGGCGGAAAATGAGCGGGATACGCCATGAAATCGGCACATCAATCGCCGTGCAATTCGGGCTCGGCGCGTTGGCGGCAACCGCGGCGCTGCGCCGCTGCGAGTCGACGCCGGCCCGGCCCAGGCCGGCGCCGGTGAAAATCCGCGTCGGCTGGGTCGTGGTGCCGGCCTCGATGGCGCCGCTGGTGCTGGAGAAGAAGGACATCCTCAAGCATTTCGGCCAGTCCTACGTCGCCGAGGCGATCCGCTTCGAAGGCACGCCGCCGGTCATCACCGCGCTCGCGGCCGGCGAGCTCGACATCGGGCCGCTGGCATTCTCCTCGTTCGCGCTCGCCATCCAGAACGCGCACATGGATGATCTGCGCGTCATCAGCGACGAAATCCAGGACGGCGTGCCCGGCCACGGCACCAACGAGTTCATGGTGCTCAAGGACGGCCCGATCAAAACCGTCGCCGATCTCAAGGGCAAGGTGCTCGCCACCAACGCCATGGGCAGCGCCGTCGATATCGCCATGCGCGCCATGCTGCGCCAGAGCGGCCTCGAGGCCAACAAGGACTACACCATCGTCGAGGCGCCCTTCCCGGCGATGCGCGCGATGCTGGCCGAGAAGAAGGCCGACCTGATCAGCGCGGTGCCGCCGTTCTCGCTCGATCCGCGACTTGCGCGGCGATCGCGCAACACGCTTGTTCACGCAAAAAGATGCGTTCGGCATCACCCAGCTCACGATGTGGACGGCGCGCACCGGCTTCATCGAGAAGAACCGCGCGGCGCTGGTCGACTTTCTGGAGGACGTGGTGCGCGCGATCCGCTGGTACACCGACCCGAACAATCACGAGGAAGCGGTCGCCATCGTCGCGCGGCTCAACAAGGCGCCGCCGGCGCGCATGGACTGGGCCTTCACCGAGCGCGATCAGTATCGCGACCCGAACGGCATGCCGAACCTCGACGCGCTGCAAAGTAACCTGCGAGCAGCAGAAACAGGTCGGCTTCCTCAAGGACGATATCGACGTGAAGAAATATGCCGACCTCAGCATGGTCGAGGAAGCGGCGAAGCGGTTGGCATGAAGTGCAACTGACGCCGACTGTCCAGGCTGCGGGCGCCTGCGCTAGCCACGCGGGGGCGCAGAGTAGATTGCCCTGATGCGAATTCCGACCGCTGCGCTGGTCGCGGCCGCGCTGCCGATTGCGCTGTTGCTGCTGCTCGCCGTCGCCGCCGGCGCGCTGCGCAGGACGGATCGGTCGGCCGACGAACGGCGCTGCACCGGTCAGTGGCGCGCTACGGTCGAAGAGCGCATCGCATCCTGCACGACCCTGATCGATTCGGGCCGCTACCAGCCGATCAATCTCGCCATCCTGCATGACAACCGCGGCATGGCGCTGCGCGCCAAAGGCGACCTCTCCAACGCGCTCAAGGATTTCGCCGACGCCATCACACTTAATCCGAATTACGCGCGCGGCTTTGCCAACCGCGGCAGCGTGTTGCTCGCGCAGCGCGACTTCGACGGCGCCATTGCCGACCTCGACCAGGCGATCAGGCTCGATCCGACCGACGCCGGCGCCTTCATGTCGCGCGGCAATGCCTATGACGAGAAGCGCGATTTCGACCGCGCCATCGCCAATTACAACGAGGCGATCAGGCTTTCGCCCAACCACGCCGCGGCCTTCTTCAACCGCGGCCTTGCCTTCCGCCGCAAGGGCGATCTCGACAGCGCGATCGCCGACTACGACCAGGCGATCAGGCTCGACCCGAGAAACGCCTCCGCCTACAACAATCGCGGCATCGCCTGGTTCAAGAAAGCCGAGTTCGATCGCGCCATCGCCGACTACAATCAGGCGACTCCGCATCGATCCGACCATGGCCGCCGCCTACAACAACCGCGGCGATGCCTGGCGCGGCAAAGGCGACATCGTCAGCGCCGATCGCCGATTTCGATCGCGCCATAAAGCTCGCGCCGCAATTCGCGCTGGCCTATGACAACCGCGGCCTCGCCGCTTATCAGAAGCGCGACTACGACGCCGCCATTGCCGATTTCGCTGACCGCGATTCGCCTCGATCCCGAAAACGCGCAAGCGTACAATGATCGCGGCAACGCCTATGCCGACAAAGGCGACCGCAGCGCCGCCATGGCCGACTACGATCAGGCCATCCGCCTCGACCCCAACAACGCCGTCATCTACTACGATCGCGGCATCGCGTTGCGCCGCGCCGGCGACCTCGACCATGCCATCGCCGACCTGAGCCAATCCATCCGGCTCAATCCGCAGCAGGCCGGCGCCTACAACGAACGTGGCTACGCGTTCTATCAGAAGCACGACTTCGACCGCGCCATCGCCGACTACGATGAGGCGATCAGGCTCAATCCGCACTTGGCCATTGCCTACAACAACCGCGGCAACGCCTATGACGACAAAGGCGATCCCGCGCGCGCCATCGCCGACTACAACGCAGGCGCTGCGCAACGACTCGCACTATGCCGCGGCCTATTACAATCGCGGCATCGCGTGGCGGCACAACGGCGACCTTGATCGCGCCATTGCCGATTACGACCAGGCGATAAGGCTCAACCCGACCGCTCAAGCCTACAACAATCGCGGCAGCGCCTGGCAAGCCAAAGGCGAGACCGAGCGCGCCATCGCCGATCTCGATCAGTCGATCAAGCTCGATCCGCGAGCGCCTGACGCCTTCATCAACCGCGGCAATGCCAAGCGCGAGCGCCTCGACCTCACCGCCGCCATCACCGACTACTCGCACGCCATCGACCTTTCACCCGACGCCGCCCTCGCCTACTACAACCGCGCCTGGGCGCATTATCTCGCCGGCGAGAATGCCGAAGCGCTTGCCGACGTCGATCGTGCCGTTCAGCTTGACCCGCATTCGGCGAGCGCATTTTCGACGCGCGGCCTGATCCGCGAGCGGCTTGGCGATGCCGCCGGCGCCATCGCCGACTTCCGCAAGGCGCTCGAGATCGATCCCGAATTCCAGCAGCCGGCCGACGGCTTGCTGCGGCTCCATGCCGGCCGTGCCACCAGCCGATAGCCGCAGATGCCGTCCAGTCCGAACGACCGCGTCGTACCGCTCATTGTCGCCGTCGCGCTGTTCATGGAACAGATGGACTCGACGGTGATCGCGACCTCGCTGCCGGCTATTGCGCTGGCGCTCGGCACCAACCCCTTGGCATTGAAGCTGGCGGTCACCTCGTACCTGCTCGCGCTTGCAATCTGCATCCCGGCGAGCGGCTGGACCGCCGACCGCTTCGGCGCCCGCAACGTGTTTCGGCTCGCCATCGGCGTGTTCGTCATGGGCTCGATCGGCTGCGCCGCCTCTCATTCGCTCGAACAGTTCGTGCTGGCGCGCATCGTGCAAGGCATGGGCGGAGCAATGATGACGCCGGTCGGCCGCCTCATCATGGTGCGCAGCATCGACAAGCGGGCGCTGGTCAACGCCATGTCGTTCTTGACCATGCCGGCGCTGATCGGACCGATCTGCGGTCCGCCGCTCGGCGGCTTCATCACCACCTATGCGTCATGGCACTGGATTTTTCTCATCAACGTGCCGATCGGCCTCGGCGGCGTGGCGATGGCGACGCGATTTATTACCAATGTGCGCATCGAGCGGCCGGATCCGTTCGATTTGCTGGGATTTATCCTGTCCGGGCTCGCGATCGGCGGCCTGGCTTTCGGTCTTTCAGTGATGGGCTTGAAGTATTTGCCCGCGAGCGTGGTCGTGGCGCTGATCTTGGTCGGGGCCATTTCGGCGGTGCTCTATGTTCTCCATGCCCGGCGAACCGCGGCGCCGATCCTCGATCTCAGCCTGCTCAAGCTGCCGACGTTCCGCGCCAGCATTGCCGGCGGCTTCATGTTTCGGCTCGGCGTCGGCGCGCTGCCGTTCCTGCTGCCGCTGCTGCTGCAGATCGGCTTCGGCCTGACGCCGTTCCAATCCGGCCTCATCACGTTTACCGGCGCGCTCGGCTCGATGTTCATGAAGGCCGCCGTCGCCAGCGTCCTCAACCGCTTCGGCTACCGCAACGTGCTGCTCTACAACAGCCTCATCAGCAGCGCCTTCCTGGCCGCCTGCGCGACCTTCGTGCCCGGCATGCCGTTTGCGGCAATGATCGCGATCCTGCTTTCCGGCGGCTTTTTCCGTTCGCTGCAATTCACCAGCATCAATACCCTCGCCTATGCCGAGATCGAGCCGGCGAAGATGAGCCGAGCCACCGCGCTCGTTGCCGCCGCGCAGCAATTATCACTCTCGACCGGCGTCGCCGTCGGCGCGCTCGTGGTCGAAATCACGCTGCGGCTGAAGCACGGCGCCGCAATGAGCGCCATCGATTTTCCGCCGGCGTTCCTGGCCATCGGCGCGCTCTCGGCAAGCGCCGCCTTCATCTTCATGCGGCTCAAGCCGGACGCCGGCGTCGAGCTGATCGGACGCAGCGAAATTCGATCCGCCGCGGCGCGTAAGCGTCCCTAATGCTTGTACGCGTAGCATGCGCAGAGATTTTTTTCGCGACGTTGGGACCGAGTTTTCCCGCCTAATAAAAAGGAGAGGCCGCGGCCCCAGCAACCGTGGCTCGGTCCGGCGAACGTCACATGGAAAAGGGATCGAGCAGCGCGACGCCAGTTCGGGCAACGTCGGCAACGTTACGCGTCACAAGGGTCAGCCCATGCACTTTGGCGGTTGCCGCCAGCAGCCCGTCGATCAGCGGCAGGGGATCGGGGACGCTCAGGACCGCCCAAGCCTCCGCGATCGAACTCGTCGATTGAAAGAACGCGATCTCCAAGCCGCGTGCGCATCAGCGCGAACCATCGGTCGAGGGAGACGGCTTGTTCCAAATCGCTGCGCCGTTTCAGCTCGATGCCACGACGTATTTCGGCGAGGACGATAACGCTCGTTCCGATCTCTTCGACTGGGGTGCGCGCAACCCAGCGGGCGACGTTTGCATGGGCGCGATCACGCTTGCGGATCTCGGAAATAACGTTCGTATCGAGCAGAAATTTCACAGATTGACCTCGCGCCAATCCTTTTGGCGCGGTTGGTCAAACACGCCGGCGAAAGCCTGATCGGGAAGGTCGGCGCCGAATACATCGAAGGCTGTCCTCACGCCGGGACTGACAAGCGTTTTCTCAAGCGTTGATCGGAGCGCTTTGGCCTTTTCCGGTTCGCCACGGAGAGTTCTCGGCTACTGCCCGAATGAGACCTGCGTCCCTCTTTGGAGCCTGGACCTCAATGCGCACGAGCCCGCGTGCTGCGGCGCGACGGCGATGCGTCGTAGTTGCCTTTCGCTGCGACTTGCTGGCCATAAATTGCTCCTTAAGACAGGGTGCCTTCCGGTTATATAACCGGAAATGCAGCATAGCCAAATCAAATTTTCCTGCGGCGGACCAGATCGATCGGTATCGAGCCCGAATAACGCGAATTTCCAATCCGGCCTCGTCACGTTTACCGGCGCGCTTGGCTCGATGTTCATGAAGGCGGCCATCGCCGGCGCCGAGCAGATGGGACACAGCGAAATTCGATCCGCCGCGGCGCGTAAGCGTCCCTAATGCTTGGAATTCAGCCCAAGAACTATATCGCGACTTGGTGACGGCAGTTGGCTGGCTCCTTCGGCCAGCAGTTGCTTCCATTTCCGGCCGCGGCCGGATGCCTCTTGCCAGGCTGACTTCAACTCGTGCGCCCGCTTTTGCGCCAAAATCTCAATGAGCGCAGCCGCTTGGTGAACATCTTTGTCGCGCTTTGCAGCTCCTTCGTGACGACGTCGCGAAACAATCAATTTGTGCACGGCATACCGTTCAGGAGCGGGAACGACCGCATACACGCCGGGGCCATGCAAGACGACAGCGGCCTGCGGCGCGGAGATAAGAAAGTCCAGGAAACGGAGCGTGTCTGTTTCCCGGCCCTCGTTTGGCGTCAGAAAGTCAACACGCCAACCACCGCGGGCGGCGTAGCTCGCAGTTCGCTTCCTGTCGCTAAGGTGTGGGATAGGACGGAACGTCCCGTCTACTTGCTTAAGCACATCAATTACTGCGGGAGTCCGATCGTCCATCGCAACGGACACGTTCCCGAATTGAGCTCTGTCGACATCGCCGGTTTGAAGATGAGCTGACGGAAGCTTGGCGCCTAACATGGCGGAATAAGTCTGATATGCTGCCGTTCCTACCAGAACGCCCCGCAGTCGAAATATCCCGGCCTTGGCCAGAGCCTCGATAATTCTACCGATCTCCGAAATCGGACGCGGCAACCCAAACGATCGCACCAGCGCAGACACCAGCGCGCGGCGTTCGCGCTCATCCTCGCGAGCCTCCCGGTGGCGAGATATACGGTCCAACAGCTCGGGGGTTTCCGGCCCGACATATCGCTGAGTACGACCTTCCGCGCTTGGCAATTGAAAGTACCAATATCGGCGTCGCTGTTTTACCTTGGAGGTGAACACGCCGCTTTCGGGAAACGCATCGGCAAATGCGTTTGCCGCACAGCGTTCCAGGAGTTCGGCATAGGTGGTTTGCAGGATGAGCGAAGGAGCTGCCATCTGAGTATTTTATACGCACCTCGCAGGTTGCGTATAAAACGCGCAAGTCCGTTTTGCAAGTTTATTTAGACGCAGGCGGCAAAAGCCCGAATAGCGCCGAAAATGAGCCCTACGGCGGGGCTCCCGCTCTCTTCAATTTCACTCTAAGCCCTTGCCTCGCCATTGCCGCGAAAGCCGCGGGCAAGGAGATAAAGCTCGGCGGAATCGCTGCGGCTCGCCGGCGGCTTGACGTGCTTGACGCTGGCGAAATCGCGCTTGAGCGCGGCGAGCAGCGCCGCTTCGGTGCCGCCTTGCAGCACCTTGCAGAGGAAACTGCCGCCTTTGGCGAGCACCTCGCTTGCGAACGCCGTCGCCGCTTCCGCGAGCGCCATGATACGCAGGTGATCGGTCTGGCGATGGCCGGTCGCATTCGCGGCCATGTCGGAGAGCACGAGGTCGGCTTTGCCGCCGAGCATCGCCTTGAGACGGTCCGGCGCCGCTTGGTCGAGAAAATCGAGCTTGAGGAACTCGACGCCGGGGATCGGCTTCATGTCGAGGATGTCGAGCGCGATCACGCGTCCGCTTGCTCCAGCGCGCCGCACGGCAATCTCGCTCCAGCCGCCGGGCGCCGCACCGAGGTCAACGACGCGCGCACCCGCCTTGAGCAGGCGGTACTTGTCGTCGATTTCGGCAAGCTTGTAGGCCGCGCGTGAGCGCAACCCTTCGCGCTTGGCGCGCATGACATAGGGATCGCTGATCTGGCGCTCGAGCCACATCCGCGACGACAGCGTGCGGCGCTTTTCGTCTTTGAGCCACGGCATTATTGCTCACACCTGACTATTGCTCGCCGGTGGCGGCTCACGCCTCGCCCCAAACGCCGTCTTCACGCATCATCTCGACCAGCATGCCCTCGCGCAGGCCGCGGTCGGCGACGCGCAGGCGCGGGCAGGGAAACGCGCGCCGGATGGCGTCGAGAATGGCGCAGCCGGCGAGCACGAGATCGGCGCGTTCGGAACCGATGCAGGGATTGGCTGCGCGTTCGTCAAAACTCATCGCCATCAGCTCGGCCACCACGCCCGAAACCTCGCCTTCGGAAAGCCAGCAGCCATCGACGCGCCGGCGGTCGTAGCGTTTGAGCCGCAAGAACACCCCCGCGATCGTCGTCACCGTGCCGGACGTGCCGAGCATATGGAAGCCGTCAAGGTAAGGATGCGTAGCGGCAAATTTTTCGACGAAAGTCGCAACCTCTTCGACCATCGCGCCGTAAATCTCGGGCGTCACAATGGCGCCGCCGTAACGCTCGGCAAGGGTGACGACGCCGACCGGCAGCGACGCCCAGCCGACGATATCCGGCGCCGGCGGCCCGCGCCGGCAGTCGGCGCGGCGGCCGAGCCGCACCAGCTCCGATGAGCCGCCGCCGATGTCGAACAGGATGACACCGGGAGCCGCAGGATCGAACAGTTCGGTGCAGCCTGTCGCCGCGAGCCTTGCTTCGGTCGCGCCATCGATGATCTCGAGCTCGAGGCCGGCCTGTTCGGCGACGCGGCTACGGAAGGCCTCGCCGTTCTCGGCCGCACGACAGGCCTCGGTGGCAATGAGCCGGGCTCGCACAACGCCGCGCGCGCGCATCTTGTCGCGGCACACCGCCAGCGCCTCGACCGCGCGCCCAATTGCGGCCTCGCTGATTCGGCCCGAAGCGGCGATGCCTTCGCCGAGACGGATGATGCGTGAGAACGCGTCGACGACGCGGAAACCGTCCCCGGCCGGCCGCGCAACCAGGAGCCGGCAATTGTTGGTGCCGAGATCGAGCGCCGCGTAAGTGGGTCCGGCCCGATCCTGGCCGAGTGCACGGCTGTCACCGCGACGGACGCCGTCGCGGCGAATGCCGTATGGCGTGCGACGACCCCAACGGGGCTGTCGCTGCGACGCCCCATTAGAATCGAGGCCGCCTTTCGGCGGAGCCTCGTCGTTCATCCCAAAACCTTCCTGCCGCGCCGGAACTCGGGCTCAACGGCCGCGGTGTCAAGTTCAAGCCCAAATCCGGCAAACTGTAACAGGGCACGCCGTGAGGGCAATACTGTGCTTTCCCCGCCTATGTGCCATGCCGGGCGCATAGCTTGCCGGGGTCTGCCAACTCCACTATGTCACGCGACAGGTGATTTCCCGAGATTGGACAGCCATGGATTTGATTGGACAGCCATGAATTTGCAACAGCCTCCCGGCAAACGGGTGGACGCGTTGACGGCGGACGAATTAACGGCGGAGCGATTGGCAATCCAGAAATTTGCCGTTGGGCAGTCCGTTCCGCGCGCCGAGGACCCGCAGCTGCTACGCGGCAAAGGCCGCTATACCGACGACGTCAGCCTCCCTGGTCAGGCCTATATGGTGATGGTCCGCAGCCGGAACGCCCACGGCGTCATCCGCGGCATCGATCTGGAGGCGGCGCGAAAAATGCCGGGCGTGCTCGGCGTCTACAGCAGCGCCGAGCTGAAAGGTTACGGCACCCTCAAATGCATCGTGTCGCTCAACAACCGGGACGGCACACCACTGAAAAAGCCGCGGCGCGAAGCGCTGGCGACCGACAAAGTGCGCTATGTCGGCGACCCGGTCGCTTGCGTCGTCGCCGAGACGGTGGCGCAAGCGAAAGATGCCGCCGAAGCGGTCGCCGTCGATATCGAGCCGCTCCCCGCCATCGTCTCGGCCGAAGCCGGCGCGCGCGATGGCGCGCCACAGCTCTACGACGATGTGCCCGGCAATGTCGCGCTCGACTATCATTACGGCGATGCCGAAGCCGTGCAAGCTGCGTTTGCGCAAGCCGCTCATGTCACGCGCCTCAAGCTTGTGAACAGCCGGCTCGTCGTCAACTCTATGGAGCCGCGCGCAGCGGTCGCCTCATACCGGGACAATCGCTTTACTCTCCATGTGGGTTCTCAAGGCGTATTCGGCATGCGCGCCAACATCGCCGATGCGATGGGGGTCGACGCCAAGACCGTCCGCATCCTGACCGGCCAGGTCGGCGGCTCGTTCGGCATGAAGGCGATGGTGTTTCCCGAGTACATTTGCCTCCTGCATGCGGCGCGGGCGCTCGGGCGGCCGGTCAAATGGACCGATGAGCGATCGGGAAGCTTCGTCTCCGACGGCCACGGCCGCGCTGACGACGTCACTGCCGAGCTCGCGCTCGCCGCCGACGGCACGTTTCTCGCGGTGCGGCTCACGAGTTTTTCCGATATGGGAGCATTTCTGGCGCCGTTCGGGCCTTTCATGGGCACCGACCAATGCGGTGAAGAACATGCAGGGCATGTACCGCACGCCTCTGATGGAAGTCTCGACCAAGTGCGTGTTCACCAATACCGCGCAGGTCACGGCCTATCGCGGCGCCGGGCGGCCGGAGGGCAACTTTTACATGGAGCGGCTGATCGACGCCGCCGCGGTGGAAATGGGCATCGACCGCGTCGCCTTACGCCGCCGCAATCAAATCCGTCCTCAGGATTTGCCTTTTAAGACCGCTTCGGCGGCGAACTACGATTGCGGCGACTTCGCCGCGCTGACCAAGCATGCCTACGCGCTTGCCGACGGCAAAGGCTTCGCCCGCCGCAAGCGCGACAGCGCCAAGCGCGGCAAGCTGCGCGGCCTCGGCATCGGCAACTATCTGGAAGTCACGGCGGGACCGTCGCAGGAACTCGCCGGCATCGCCTTCAATGCCGACGGCACGGTGACGCTGACGACCGGCACGCTCGATTTCGGCATGGGCCACGCCACATCGTTTGCGCAGGTCTTGAGCGAACGGCTTGGCATTCCCTTTGAAAAAATCGCGCTGGTGCAAGGCGACAGCGATCGGCTCGCCGCCGGCGGCGGCTCCGGCGGCTCGAAATCGCTCATGCACAGCGGCACAGCGATCGTCGAAGGCGCCGCGAAAGTCGTCGAAAAGGGCAAGACGCTGGCGAGCTATGTGCTCGAAGCCGCGCCTGCCGATATCGCGTTCGAGCACGGACAATTCGTCATCGTCGGGACCGACCGCGCCATCTCGCTCATGGAGCTCGCGCAGAAGCTGCACGGCGGTCTCGCTTTGCCGGCAGACGCCCCGCCATCGCTCGACGTGACCCACATCAGCGACGGGCCGGGCGCCTCGACCTATCCCAACGGCTGCCACGTCGCCGAAGTCGAGGTCGATCCGCAGACCGGCGTCGTGGAAATCGCCAGCTATTCCTGCGTCAACGATTTCGGCGCCGTCGTCAATCCGATGATCGTCGAGGGCCAGCTGCATGGCGGCGTCGTGCAAGGCATTGGCCAAGCCCTGATGGAGAAGACGGTCTATGACGACGACGGCCAGTTGCTGACCGGCTCGTTCATGGATTACGCGATGCCGCGTGCAGCGGACGTGCCGTCGTTCGTTCTCGCCGATCACCCGGTACCGACGAAGACCAATCCGCTTGGCGTCAAAGGCTGCGGCGAAGCGGGCTGCGCCGGCGGACTGACGTCGGTGATGAATGCGGTGATCGACGCGCTCGGCGACCACGGCATCCGCCATGTCGACATGCCTTTGACGCCGTTCCGGGTGTGGCAGGCGCTGCAAACCGCAGCGGCGGCGCGCCCGCAATGACGCAAGCCATTTCGGTCCGGCCGATCCGCCCGGCCGAATCGCGGTTGATTGCCGGCGTCTGCGCCGCGCATCTGGTCAGCCATTATTACATGCTGCTGCTGGCGCCGCTGTTCGCTTTTGTGCGCGCGGATTTCAACGTCAGCTACACCGAGCTGGCGCTGGCGCTCACCGTTTTCAATGTCGTGTCCGGCGTGCTGCAGACGCCGGTCGGCTTTGTGGTCGATCGCATCGGCGCGCGCGTCGTGCTGATCGCCGGCCTGGCGCTGAGCAGCGTCGCCTATGCGGTTGCCGGCATGGTCGATTCTTATTGGGTCTTCATCGCCATGTATGGCCTCGCCGGCGTCGGCAACACCGTGTTTCATCCGGCCGACTATTCGCTGCTGTCGCACCACACGCCGTCGGAACGACTGAGCCAGGTGTTTTCGTACCATTCGTTCGCCGGCATCGTCGGCTCGGCGATTGCGCCGGTCACGCTGCTCTACATGCAAAGCCAATTCGGCTGGCGCGGCGCCTATCTCGGCGCGGCGATCTTCGGCTTTCTGGTCTCGCTGGTGTTGCTCGCGCAGCCGGAGCCCGCAGCCGACCCGATGCGCAGCCGGCCAAGCCGCGGAACGGCTGCGCGCGAGCAAAATCGACGTCGGCTGGCGCCTGCTGATGACGCCGCCGATCCTGCTCAATCTCGCATTCTTCACGCTGCTGTCGATCATGAACGGCGGGCTTAATACCTATCTCGTGGTCGCGCTCGGCGCGCTGCACGGAACGCCGCCCGCGATCGCCAATATGGCGCTGACCGGGCTCCTCGCCATGAACGCCGTCGGCGTGCTCGGCGGCGGCTTTCTTGCGGGACGCACCCAGACATCACGCCATCGTCGCCGCGCTCGGCCTGGGCATCGGCGGTATCGTGACGGCGCTGGTCGGCCTGTTCGATTTTCCGTCGGTCGTGCTGGTCCTGCTGATGGGCGTTCAGCGGCCTTTGCGTCGGCGCGACCTATCCGTCGCGCGACATGCTGGTGCGCGCGGCAACGCCGCCCGGCGCCTATGGCCGGGTGTTCGGCTTCGTCAGCACCGGCTTTAATATCGGCGCGAGCATCGCGCCGGTCGTCTACGGCATGCTGATGGACCACGGCGAGCCGCGCGCGGTCTTCCTGCTGTCCGCCGCCGTCAGCATCGTTTGCATCTCCACCGTGACCATTGGGCTGTCGCGCCGGGAGATTCGTTGACCGCGAACGGCGGCACACACGCTCTTCGCGCACCGTGTGCCCTCGCTTGGTCACGCTAGATGCCGATCGCGAACACAGTGAATGCTCGCCGATGTGCTAAGCGGTAAAGCCGCCGGCGCGCAGCTAGCACATCGAGGAGAACACCATGAAGCTTTGCCGCTATGATGATGACCGCCTGGGCGTGGTGCGCGGCGACCTCGTGCACGACGTGACCGAGGCGCAGACCGAAATCCGCAAAGCGGCGCCCTATGCGATGAAGGGCGATGCGGTGGTCGCGGCGCTGCCGCAATGGCGCGAGCGGATCGAGAACATGGCCGACAAGGCGGCCGGCAAGCCGATCGCCTCGGTCAAGCTGCTGCCGCCGGTCGCGCGGCCGACCAAGCTCACCTGCGCGCCGACCAACTACCAGGCGCATATCGCGAAATGGAAAAGGCCGCGGCACAGCCCGGCTCGCAGATCGTGCGCGGGCAGTCGTCCAAAATCGGCGAGGCCGGCATGTTCCTGAAAGCGAATTCCGCCCTGGTCGGTCCCTCGGAAGGCATTCCGATCCGCTTTCCGGACCGGCGCAACGACCACGAGGTCGAGCTGGTGATGGTGATCGGCAAGACCGGCAGCGACATTCGCGCAGGCGCAGGCGCTCGATTATGTCGCCGGCTATTGCCTCGGCCTCGACATGACGGTGCGCGGCCGCGAGGACCGCAGCTTCCGCAAATCGGTCGACGGCTATGCCGTGCTCGGTCCGTGGCTGGTGACCGCCGACGAGATACCCGATCCCGACGCGGTGCCGATCAGCCTCGAGGTCAACGGCGAGGTCGCGGCAGAGCAGCAATACCAGCCAGCTCATCTACAACTGCCGGCGGCTGATCGAATTCGCTTCCGCGTTCTATACGCTCTATCCGGGCGATCTGGTCTATACCGGAACGCCGGAAGGCGTCGGCCCGGTCAAGCCCGGCGACGTCATCGTCTGCCGCTCGAGTCCCGCTCTCGGCGAACTCAAGATCGCAGTGCGGGCCCATGAGCTCGGCAGCGTGGCGGACCGTCAGCGCGCTGGCGCCGCGGCGTGAGCGGCAGACATTTTCGACGGGAGAATTCCATGCTGCAGATCAAGCGCGCCGGCCATTCGACGCTGACCACGCCCGATGTCGAGCGGATGGTCGATTATTTCACCGGCATCGTCGGCCTGAGCCTCGCCGCGCGGGAGAAGAACCGCGCCATCCTCGCCACCAAATCCGGCCTGGAAGCGATCGTGCTGGAACGCGGCAGCGCGGCCGACGCGCCGCGGCTGTCGTTGCAGATCGCGCCGGGCAGCGACCTTGGCGAGGTCGCGTCGCGGCTGAAGAAGGCCGGCATCAAGAGCGAGCGGCGCAGCGACATCACCCCGGGCATCGGCGAGGCGCTCGCGTTCAAGGATCCGAAGGGCACCACGCTCGAAATCTTTTCCGATTTCGCCTTCGCGCCCGACGACCCGACTTTCACCGGCGTCATGCCGCTGAAATTCGGCCACATCGCCTATCAGTGCCCGGACGTGGCAGGGCATCGTGAAGTTCTATTGCGACATGCTCGGCTTCCGGGTGTCGGACTGGCGCAGCGACTTCTTCGCCTTCCTGCGCTGCAGCCGCGACCATCACACCGTGAATTTCCTGCGCGACGCCAAGACCGCGATCCATCACATCGCGTTCGAGGTGCGCGACTGGTCGGACATCAAGCGCGCCTGCGATCTGCTGGCGAAGAACAACATCAAGCTGACCTGGGGGCCGATCCGCCACATCATCGGCCACAACATCGCGATCTATCACAAGAACCCGGACGGCGTGGTGATCGAGTTCTTCTGCGACCTCGACCAGATGCACGACGAAGAGCTCGGCTTCTTCGAGCCGCGGCCCTGGCATCAGGACCGGCCGCAGAGGCCGAAAGTGTGGGGCGACGATACGCCGTCGAATTGGTGGGGCCCGATGTCGCGCAGTCCCGGCCACGGCGATGCCGCCGCGCCGAAGCCGGCGGCCGCGCCCGCGCGCGAAACCGCGCCGAGAACGCCGGCCCCAGCGCTGGCGCGCGCCCGCAGCCGCCGGGCGGAGAAGAAAAGCAAACGGCCAGCGTGACTTCGGCGATTGGGTTGGTCGACGTCGCGGGTATCGCCAGCACTGCGGCAGACAGCGATCATCGCTGGTCGCGGGCGGCGGCCGGTGCGGGCACCCGAACGTGAGCGTCGCGATCCCTAACTCGGGGTCAATGAGAGCATGGGAGATTTCGAAGTGATAAAAAGATAGTGCCGCCGAAGCGCGAGATCACTGCAACTAGCAAGTAGGTCTATGCATTCGCCATCTGCCAGCCGAGGTCAGCGATATGCATTCGTGCGGGATGAAGAGCGCTGCCGATTACGTACTCCGGCACATGGAAATGCAGAGCAAGAGCTTTCAGCGTAGTTTTTTGTTCCGCCAGCGCCTTAATATCAGCAGCGCGAAATTCATACGGATACATAAGCTCGATCGCCGCGATTTCCGCCATTTTTTCTGATTGCGCTTTTGAATCGGCAAGTTGGCGCGCCTGCGTTGGCTCTTGAGTTTTTTCGGTTTCGGTTTGGTCGAGGTGTTCCTCGATGAGGAGCCTCTCTATTGTTTCGTGCCCTTTGGGCGACCAATCTTCAAGTTCGTCGACTGCTAAATGACAGAGTTCCTTAGCTGTCGTGAAGCGCATCCATTCTTCCCCCTGCCCAGCGCGAATTAAAATCCTCGCACGGTCTTTATAACGCTCGACCATCCCCCTTAAGTACATCCCCTCAAAGGCCACTTCTATTTTCAATATTTTCAAGTTATACATATCGGAAATACACCATCGTAAATCCTCGATTGACAATTTAGCGCGTTCAGCAGCCAAGCAGTTCTTCTGCATGTGCTCCTTGATGTGTTTCACCTTGCGGTAAACTGCTTCAATTCTTTTCGTGGTAACAAGCATCCCACAATGCCTTAACAAAAATGGCCCTAGCGTGTGCTAGGGCCATCCGTACAAAATCACAGGTTGTGCTTGATTTATGAGCGATATGAATCCTTGAAGTCAAGTTCTGCGAACTCGTCATGCTCCAACGCGTCATACAGACGGTTGACTTCACGGCAGACCTGCTCCGTCACCGCCTCGCTTCCGGCAACGTAGAACTTTACGTCCAAGAGACCCTCACCAGCCAACTTCTCAAAGCGATCGGCGAGCTTTTGGCACTCCGTTTTTTCCACCATGACCCGCCTCCTTTCTCGCTGTCTCCCTGGACGATACCAGGGAGCATTTTAGGCCGAATCGATGACCCATCTTACGACCTGACAAATGAATAACCGGTGGACGCATTGGTTACTCACTCGTTAAGACGCACAGCCTCCCATACCCGCCCCGGGTCAGGATGCCGGCCGTTTCTAGCCGCTCTTGCCTCAGCGCATTCATATAAGATGGAGCAGCCCCTTACAACATACTCTCTTGACTTTTCCCGAATTTGTGATCCGAAAAATGCCTAATGGGAGTCGAGGTTACTATCCTATAGACAGGCTCCCGGCGTCAACGGCGCTTCGCCAGTGTCAAGCATTCTTTTAAGCTGTTGTTCCTGATTCGGCGCGTTTTTTTGCAAGGTGTTACCCCTTAAAGCTCGTCATTTCGTCGCAGGCGGCAGAGAACGGGTTCTCACGCCAACTATTATGACTATAATCCTATCTCACAATCCGGTCACCGTCTTTCTCCCTCCCTGGGGAAAGGACCACTTTATCCCGGTGGGTACGGAAGGTGGCAATAACGCCATCCGCCGAAACCATCGGCGAGGCCTATTCGCTCGGCTGGCGCGTCACCGCGCGCTGCGTGCACAGCCGCGAGGATGGCGCGCATTCCAAGTCGAGCCGCACGTGCATCTACCGCAAGGAGCTCGATATGGAGACCTTGGTCTGTACGCGGGGCCGGGCCTTCCCGCTCTCGCGCTTGGAAAGCCGGCTCAGATGCCCTAAATGTGGCTCGCGCCAGATGGTGGTCATGTTTTCGGTCCCGCCGCAGAGCGCCGAAAACCGCCAGAGGCCATTGCGCGGCTGAGACTTTCGCGGCCGGCAAAGCCCCGATGGCTCGAGGGTTTTGGGGAATAGTTCAACGGTAGAACTGCGAACTCTGACTCCGTCAATCTAGGTTCGAATCCTAGTTCCCCAGCCACTGAAAACATCCCGCCGTGTCAAGCCGGGATACGCCATCACATCGCGCGGTTGCCCGCGCTGAACAACACTCGGCAAGCTCGTCCGTCGGGTTGTTCGAGGTCCGGCAATACCGCGCTCGCGCAGCTCTTCCGCAATTCGGGCGTGGAGTGCCAGCAGTTCAAGCGACGATAGCCGTGCGATTTCCATCAACGCCAAGCCGTCTCCCGAAAAGCTTATTTTTTGTCGCCCGTTTTTGCCGCCTGCTCCATCGACCATTTCACGCGCTCGGCGATAAATGCGGCGAATGGGCGGATATTCATTTGAACGCTCGCGCTTTCGAGCGCCTTCATGTAAGCGGCGCGATCATCGACGCGAATTACGGTCCACGGATAGCCGCCGGATGCCAGCATGGCGTTCATTAGAAATCGGGCCATGCGGCCGTTGCCATCCGGATACGGATGAATATAGCCGAATAGCCAGTGCCCAAGAACAATGCGAACCGCCGGCTCTTTTTCTCCCTCCAGCAGATTGAACATCTCTTCCATGGCGTCGGGCACGACTTCCCAGCGCGGTGGCACGTGACGTGACCCTTGGAGATAAACAAAATGTGTCCGGTATCCGGCGAGCGCTCGCGCTTCGATGAGGCCCGCAGCCACGCATGGCTGGAACATCTCGCGGTACCATTCGCGGTGCGCGGCGCGGACCAGCTTCGCTGCGTCAGCGCTTGCAACAATTTGGGCAACGGTCTTCTTCACGGCTTGAAAGGCTTGCCAGTAGCCGCGCGCCGCCAGCGCGTCGCGGTTTTTGCGATCGGCCTCGCGCGCCTGGGGATTCCATGTGCCCGCCCGAACCCTTTCGATGAGGTCTGGGGTGACGCGATAGCCCTCGATGGAGAGGGAGTGGTAGGCGTCGTTCTGATAGATTTCGTCGACGAATTTGAGGTAGGCCTTGGTATCTTTCGGCAGCCCCGGCGCCCTCGGAAAGGCTGCAATAACTTCGTCGCGGTACGAACTCCAAAACGACTGGAGCCGCCCGACGATTGGCGGCACACCCGTTTGCAGTGATTCGAAGGTCTGCTGTTCGGCGAAAGGATCGACGGGCCTGGCATCATAGCGCGCCGCTTTCATCGCCTTCACGATTTCGTCGGCGATATCCTGGCGGCCGACGCGGGCAAAGGCTCCGGCGAGCCGCCCGGCGACAACCGTATGACCGCCCTCCAGCAGCGGGGCCAGGACTTCGGAAGAGTCCCTGATGCCGGCGAGGAGCACATGAATTTCGGCGGGGTGCCGCCGCATGAAGTCTTCGGAGACGCGAGCAAGCGCGGTCGCCGGCTTGAAATGACGAAGCCCATTCTTGACCAAAAGGTCCGAAGGTTTCGGCATCGCGCTCTTGAGATCGTAGAACGACGTGCCGAACAGCAGTGACAGGGTGTTGTTGGTTCCCTTGGGGCTGTAGACGATGACCTGCTTTGGGATGACGGTGTCTTCCGCATGCAGCAGCAATGATTGCTCGGCGGACAAGTGCCAATCCTTGCCGAACCTGTATTCGCAGTAGCGCGCGCAGAATTCCCAGAACGAAGCAAACCAGGGCGTGGTATCGCCCGGCGCGGCATTGACGCTTGAGGAGATGACCCAGCCCTTGATGACCTCGCGCAGGAAGCCTTGCGCGAGCAAACGCTCGCGATCGGCCCGCGGAAATTCGTTCGAGCGGAAGATGCAGCGGCCGCTGCCTTGCAGCTTGTGCAGCTTCTCAAGCGAAGCCGCGAGCTTTTCGTGTAGAGGCGCCACAGGTGAGTTTCTCGCCCATACTTGCAAACGCACTCATTCAAGTTTGTGGTGCCGTATGCTCACAAGTATATAGTGTCGTACTATTACAAGTCAATTATGTTGCACTAATACAAGTTTATTATGTAGGAACAGCTGGCCTCAAAGCCGCGATTTTGTTGCCGTCCGCCCACGTGCAGTTTGATAATACGAAGTTCAGCAGGCGGGCGTTTTTCGCGCAGTTCCTTCGCGAACAGCCTTTGGGCGTTGCGCGCAGAGAGCTGCGCTACACGTCGCCAGCTTCTCTCACACCGAACTATTCTCCAGCACTTCGATGATCTCGTGCAGTTCATTGGCCAACTGTCCGGGCAACCTCTGGCGAAACTTGTCGGCAACGCTGCGATAGTACCAGAGCGTTTTCTCGCGGGGCTGACTAAAGCGGGACCAGATGCTTTCGCCGACATCTGGCTTTCGAAGATCGCGAAGGATTGCACGGGCATTGTGAACCTTGTCGGCAAGCGAGACGCACAGAACATCATTGTGCGCGGTATCAAGATGCGCGAGATAGGCTTCCTTTCGCTTTTGCCAGTCGGCCTTTCGTTCGCCTTTAGCGGTATCAGCAACGCTGTCCGAGCATGCCGCCACCACGCGCGCAACACGATCACCGAACCGGTTACGGACATCATCCAGCCGCCCATGACCTCCCTGGTCCTCGACGCTGTCGTGAAGAAGAGCCGCGATGGCGAGGTCTTCGTCGCCGTCGTACTCTAAAACGGTCGCCGATACTGCCAGCAAATGAGCAATATACGGAATCGACGTTCCCTTGCGGACTTGTCCCCCATGAACATGCGTCGCGTACAGAAGTGCACGATCAAATCGATCTGTCAGGATGGTCATGGTCATGTTTTCTCCCCCGCCGCGCGAAACTCCTCGTACGCCTTGTCCCAATCGATGTGCCGATAGGCTGCCTTGAGGGCGGCGAGGAAATCGGCCCGGTTCAGCGTCTCGAACGTCACGTCCTTGTAATGGACATCGAGCTGCATTTTCTGGATCAACGCTGCGGCTTTCGGGAAAACCCGACCGAGTTCGCCGTCGAGCCAGACCCTTGCATCGGCTTCTTCGAATTTGAGGAATTGCCCGCGCATCGCATCGGGCGGGCTCGCCACCACGCGCGGCACGAAATAATCCACGATCTGCTTTCGCGACTTGTCGAGCTGGCCTTGGAGTTCTTTCTCGACCTTCTCCTGGTGTGCCTTCAATTCGACGCGGAACGTTGCGAGCCGTCCTTCGAGGTGCGGCTTTGCCGATTTCAGCACAACGCGCCCGTGGAGCTTGCCAAGCGATCGAGTAAAGGACTTCCGAATCTCGTTCAGTGCATCTTCGAGCGTTTTTGACGAGAGCGCGCCGCCTTTCTCGATCAAGTCGAACGTCGTCCTCAGCCGGCCCTCAAGGTCCTTGCTGCCGCCGAGCTTCTGAATGCTGGACGGGATCGCGAGGCGATGGCGCTGGATCGCGGCGCCGGAAAGCTTTAGATCGACATATTGAAGATAGGCATTGAAGACGCGCACCTGCCGCGCAATGTCGAATTGCACCGGCGGCGCCTCCTCAAGCCGCCGACTGACTGCGGCGAAAGCCTCGTCGGCCACCGCAGCCGACGGGACTTCAATGGCCTGTTCCTTGATGTGCCGCTTTTCCTCATCGGTCTTGGCGAACGCGATGGCGATTGCCTTCGCCGCCGGCGACAGCCGCGCGAGGGCTTCCGTAACTTGATCCTTGGAAAGGCGCATCGCATTGGGCGCCTCGGCCGGGCGATCCTCTGCTTCCAGATAAAGCGCCGTCGGCGTGAAGATGTATCCCTGATGATCGACAATCACCAGACCCGTGCGCAGACCGGGCGTCGAGTTCACCACAATGCCGGCGTCGCGCAGGATCTTGACCGCGGCCAGATCGCCGAAGCCCATGCGCAGCACCCGTTCGTCGAAATCGAGGCAGACGGTGATGCATTCGGGGCCGAACTTGCCCGCTACTTCCACCATCGCGTCCGCCGGCTCACGCTGAATGCCGGGCGCCGCATAGCAAACCGAGTGCTGCGCCGCGCGGATATCGCTGGCGAGCCCAGCCGAATCCAGCGAACGGAACAGCGGCGTCGTCATTCCGCGGCTTCCAGTTCGCGCGCGTCGGCCGGCGCCAGCGCCGCGGCGATGAGCGCGTCGAGGAGGCGGCGGCGGGTGGCGGCGGCGGCGGTGAGGCTCGCCTCCAGGCGGTCGCAGAGCGCCATCAGCGCATCGACCTTGGCGACGATGCGGTGTTGCTCGGCGAGCGGTGGGAGGGGAATCTCGATCCCGTTCACCTGCTTTGCGGATAGATGCTTGACCGTCGTAAGGGACGTTTGGTCGTGCAGGTGATCAAGCACGAATTGCAACGGGAGCTTGACAAATTCAGGATCAACCCCACATCGCCATCCGTTAATCCGCATGACCCGCTGATTGAGCAGGCCGTCCTTGCCGTGCCACCGTCGCAAGTTGAAGTCGCCGTCCATGCCTACGAGATAGTCACCGGTCGTCACGAGATAGACCGGATCGTAGTCGCCGTCGAAATAAGCCTCTGCATCGGTGCGTGAGATGTCCCGAATACGGATCAGCGGCATTCCTTGTTTCGAGGCATTGAAACGTCCAGACGGGAACGCAAAGCCGTAGCTCGGTCGGGCCATGTCGATCAGACGCGCCCAATCCCAATGAGATGGCGGCACAAAGGGCAGGTCATCACGATCGATCCGAGCAAAGTTGGTCGGCGCTCTCGATTTTCTCCGCCTTTACCAGCCGCGCTTTCTCAGCCGCGATCCGCTTCAACAGTTCCGCCGCCGGCTCGTCGGCCGGGTCCTGCGGCGCCAGCTTGCCGCGCACGGCCAGATCGAGCACGAAGCGGCGCAGGCGGGCGATTGCGTCGGGCGCGTCGGCGATTTCTCGTAAGCGCCAGCAGCCGTTCGGCGTTCATGGCTCGGGCGGCCCCTCGGGCGGGATCAGCGGTATCAGCGCGGCGATCAGCGGCGGAAGGCGGTCGCGAATGGTGGTCCAAACCACGTCCAGCCGCACCTCGTTATAGTGATGGATGAGCCTATGGCGCATGCCGGTCATCTCGCGCCAAGGGATTTCGGGATGGGCGGCTTGCGTTGCCGGCGAGACCTTGCCCACGGCCTCACCGATCACCTCCAGCGCGCGAATGACAGCGCTCTGGTGCAGAGGACTCGCAAGGAAGGCTGCTTCGTCGAGTGTTTCAACGAAGTCTTGCGCGTCGCGCGCCGCGAGCAGCATGTCAAGCAGCAGCGCCGCGTCCCGCATCGGCAGATCAGCCATAGACCGCCTCGGCCTCGTTCAGGATGGCGCGGCGACGGATATAATTGCGGCTGGCCTCGATCGCCTTCCGCTCGACCAAATCAACCGGGCGGCCGAGCAGGTCTTCCAGCGCCTGCTTGAAGTCCAGGAACGCCGAGAAATCATTCACTTCGGGGCTGAACTCCACCAGGAAATCGGCGTCGCTCCGCGACGGATCGAAGTCGTGCCCGCGCGCGGCCGAGCCGAATACTTCCAGCCGCACCACCCCATAGCGCCGGCACAGCGCGATCAGTTCATCCTGCTTGCTGGCGATGTCCGCGTGCATGGTGGCCTGCCGTCGCTGTTGGAGCGTGACCTTTCATCTTATCGAACTTCTCGTCTTACATCGTCATGGCCGGGCTCGTCCCGGCCATCCACGTCTTTGATCTTGCGCGATTTTTAGGCGTGGATGCCCGCGACAAGCGCGGGCATGACGAGTTCAGTCCGCCACCGCATCTGCCAATCTAGCCGATCCGGTGATTCGTGACTTACAAGAATGACGGTCAACGCTCAATGAGCTTGGTATTACCATTCACCGGGCGAGCGCCTCGGCAAGGATTGCCTTCAACTGATCGCGATAGGCGGCCGTCTCGGCCTCGGCTTTGGCCAGATCGGCCAGCAGCGTTGCCGGGTCGCCGTGATCGTCGGCGACACTGTGCGGGTTCTTGATATCGAGATTGTAGCCGCGCGCCTTCACCTCCGCGGCGGTGACGCGCCACGCCTGCGGCGTCTCGGCGCGGCCGTTGCGCGCCGCGCCGCCCCACCAGGCGATGCAGCCCTGAAAATGCTCGAAGCGGATCGGCTTAGTCATCTCCCGAACCTGCAACATCTCGTCCCAGCCGGCGCGCTTCACGGCCGGCAGGATGAACTTCGTGCAGATGTCGCGTTCGGTTAAGGCTGTCTTGTCCATGCCCCTTATCGCAATTTGACGTCCATTCTTAGCTCCCCGTGCGGACTTCAGGATTGGCTGGGATTCCAGTCTACCGCGTTGAATTCCCGAGGAGCGGGCATCACCTCCGGTTCGTCGGTAGCCATTCTCAGGATGGCGTCGACGCGCTTATGTCCGGGCGACCTCGATCGGAACCTCATTCTTATTTACCGCGAGTACTCCTACGAGGTCGGGCGGAGCGCTCATGATGTATTTGTCCGCTAGTTCGAGCAGGCGGAGCGCCTCGCCACGTATAAAGCTGGCAGACCAGTCTGCGGGAAGACCCTTCACTGCCGCAAATTCCTCAGCGGGTATCGAGAGCGCATGCCGGCGTATTTCGTCGATGGTTCTTCGTGGTGAAAAATTCGGCGGCTTGCCGGCAGCAGCGAGGACTAAGGGACCAATCGGACAGTAGTTGCGTCCGATTGCAACCAGGTCCGCGATATCCCGCGCTTTTGAACGGCCAGACGCCGCGAGCACCTTGTTCACGGCCAGGTCGGCTTGATGGAGGCGGGCGCCCCATTCTTCGTCTTTCACAAGGGGAAAGAAGCGGCGTTTCGTATCGGCGAACCACTGGATGATGGTGGACGATGTTCCGTGAGAGACCGTCGCATCGACACAACCGTATACGATGAAGTCTGTGTGAGTGGTGTATCCCGCGGCATCGAGGACGGCGAGGTCCGTTTTCGCAGCTTCGGTCACTTCCTCGTCGCTGTCGTGGAAGATGTCGATGTCCGAGCGTCTTGCCCAGTTCCTATTGAGCATCACGCCACCTGCCAAATAGCTCGAATCCGAACGGTTCTTTGCAAGGTGTCGGAGGATGTCGCTTTGGAGTTGGGTCAGCGCCATTTAGCTTGCCAATGCCCCTATGCGATCGAGCATCTTGCGGCCCATGGCAAAGGCACGGGCATCGCCCCGATCGATCAAGGCGCGTGCGACCACGGCGGCGCGCGATCGTAGATCGGGAAGCCGGTCGAGATCGATATTATCGAGGATGCGCACACGGTAGGACCGGAGCGCCTGATCATAGAGGGTCCTTAGCTCCTTGTTGCCGCGATATTCCGCGCGCAACCGGGAAGCAATCGCCAGAATCTCATCGCGAGCTGAGGGCGGGACAAGCACCTCGACCCGCGCCAGATCCGCTGCTCCGCCTTCGCTGCGATACTTTTTCACGCGCTTATGGGCGGCGATCATATGGCAATTCCTGTTCGACGCTACTGGCCAATAACACGCGTATCCCGGTTACGCAATATTGATTCCCGGTTACACTATAAGGCACTGAAAAAGATGTAAATATTTTTAATATGATAAGCCTCGGTCGGGATTAATGAGGCAGCCGGGCCTTCCGCCAATGATACACAGGCCCCGAAGCGGCTTTCTTTATTGCCTTATACCAACCTTCACATTCTTGAACTCTCTATATCGTCATGGCCGGGCTCGTCCCGGCCATCCACGTCTGCGATCTTGCGCGCCTTTTAAGGCGTGGATGCCCGCGACAAGCGCGGGCATGACGAGTCAGTCATTCCGCAGCTTGGTATTATAGGCCACACTTTCGCTCCGATCGCCCAGCAAGGGCACGGACCGGCGGCCTCAACCGGCCAGCGCGCACGCAGAGACTCACCCCCTATGAGCGGCATTCTTTTCCGAATCGGCGAAATCGATCGGTTTTGCGGGCAGCTTGCGCTTGCCATGCACAATTCAGAATTTCAGATCTACGGCATGCTGGCTGTCATTATACTCTTGAGCGTTCTGCTGTTCCCGCCGAAGGACGATACCGACCAAATCTGAGGCTTGGCCAAATCTGAAGGCCGCCATCTCTGAAGGCCGCCATGGGAACCGGACCGGCCGATGGGAGTTTATTGCTCGGCAAATGAAATTCGGAGCACGAACATGTTGAGCTTTGTCGTCACCTTGCTGATCATTGCGTTGATTGCCGGCGTACTTGGGTTTGGCGGCATTGCGGGCGCTGCGGTGGGAATCGCCAAGATTATCTTTTTCGTCGCCCTGGTGCTGTTCCTGATCTCGCTTTTGGCGGGCGGCATGCGAGGCAGCTTCCGCCGCGGTCTATAAGCCTCGGAAACGGCGCTAACCCGCCATCGGTACTGCGATTGCGGTCCGGCCCGTTTCCGTCAACTGCCGCGTGGCGTCGATGCCGCTCGTCTCCACCAGAACGAGCGGCGCCGGCGCGACGCGATTGCGGCCTTCCGCCTTGGCGCGATAGAGCGCCCGATCCGCCGTTGCCAGCAGCGCCTGCAGATTGCGTCCGGCCTCGTTCGCCATCTCGTTCGCCATGGCGACACCAATGCTCACGGTGGTCTTGCTCTCGAGAGTTGGCAGGCCCATTGCCGCAAAGTCGCGGCGGACGCGCTCCGCGACCTGGAGCGCTTCCGCCATCGACGTGTTGACCAACAAACAGGCGAATTCCTCGCCGCCAAGCCGGCCAAAGAGATCGGCGGGCCGCATCGCGCCCGCGACAAGATCGGAAAATGCCTTCAGCACGCCGTCGCCGGCCTGATGCCCCGCGGTGTCGTTGACCTCCTTGAAGCGGTCGAGATCGAACAGCAACAGCGCGGCGGGGCGCCGATCGGCCATGCTCCGATCAAGCAGCGGCTCGCCGCGATCGAAAAAGGCGCGGCGGTTGGCGATCCCGGTCAACGCATCGGTCAGCGCCGCTTTCCTTTGCTCGAGCTCGGCCCGCTCTTTCGACATGTTGACGCGCAGGAACGCCAGGCAGAACGCCGTGAACAGCCCCTCTAAGGCCATGATCGACATCAGCGTTGCGTGCGGCCCGCCGCGCAGCGGCGGAAACGTCACCGCGCCGGCAAGGGGTATGCGTCCCAGCAAAAAGCCGGCATGCAAAATGAGCAGCGCCAATGTCGGCCAGCGCGAGATCAATTCCTTGTCGCGGGCATGCCAGACCTCGCGGGCACTGAGCAACGCATAGGTCGCGAGGATGGCCGAGGCCAGCACGACGCGCGCTTGCTCGGACTGATAAAAGCCGCCGGACTGACAGGCGCCAACCCAGATGGCCGCGCCGGCGAATATCCCATACGCGCGCACCGGCCGGCCTTCGAATGAGCGGGCGCCGCCCCACATCACCCCATAGGCGCAACACAGGAACGCCACAGCGCCGCCGATCGACCAGGCATTTGGCATGAGCCCGCGCGTCGCCAGCAGCGCCGCCCCTATGGCGCCGAGCAGATAGCCGAGGCCCCAGAGCGCGAGCGCAGGCACGCTGCGATTCTGCACCCAGGAGAACAGCAGCAGCAGGCCGCCGATCACGACAACAAAGCCCGAGACCGCACACAGCGTCGGCAGGTCGACGGCAAAATTGGAGACGACAACAGCGGCCACCGCGTTCCCCCCTGCGTTCCCGCGAACGGGTATGCGGGCTTTTACAACCGCAACAATGGCAATCCGCTTGCAGCTTTTCGTAAAGTTCGACGCAATGTTTTCGCTATGTTCGCCAACAAAACCAACAAAGTGTTTAAGGCAGATGCGAAAGCGTCCACGCCACAGCCCATTTGACCGCGCCTTCCACGATCCAGCCGGCGAGCACCACAGCGGCAAAGCCGATCGAAGCCCACGTCGCCAGCTTCGATCGGGACAATTCGAGCGCCGCCACGGTCGGACGTATCGCCGCGACGGCGGCGGCGTGCAGGTCGATTTTTTCCGCGAGCTGCCGCAGGGCGGCCGAGTTGTCGGCATGCCGCTGCGTCTGCAAGTCGCGGTTCTCGTCCATGCGCCGTTGCAATTCGCCCACGCTGGTTTCGAGCGCGCCGATCGCGTGGCTGATCTGGTCGAGCTTGCCGGGCATGGTCAGGCGCTCCGCGTTTGGTTGTCGCCGTTACGATTTCACCGGAATGGCGGCGATCGCCGCGGCGATCGCGGCGTTGACCGCATCGCCGGCAAAGCCGTCCACCGGCAGGCCGAGCTTCGTTTCCAGGGCCGCGACCGCGGCCGTCGTCTTGGCGCCGTAGACGCCGTCGGTCGCCAGCGGCGCGGCGAGTGCAATGAATCCGGTCGAGCCGAGGATGTTGAGCGAGGCCTGCAGATACGCCGTCGCGCTCGGATGCGCCATGGTCAGAGCCGCAGCCGCCGCCTGGATCGTCGGTGCGAGCTTGGGAAAGAGTTGCCGGCCGATCTGTTCGAGCAACGGCGCCGTGCCGGTGTTGGCGATGACATTGCCGATCGCCGCCATCGAATTGGTCGGCGTCGTATCGAACGCCGCCTTGATCGCCGGGATTTGTTCGATGAGCTGCAGCACGGCTGGAAGGAGTGAAAGCCAGTCCATTGATGACCTCCGTAGAGTTGTGGTTGTTGGAGTTGGCGCTCGAGACGCCGGTTCTTACTTGACGGTCGCGCCCGGCGTGTTGGTGCGCCACGACCAGATTGCCGCCAGGACGGTGATGAGGCCGGCGCCGATGTCGCTGGCGGTATCGAGCGGAAGCCAGCCCTTGCCCGCAAGGTAAGCGGCGAGCGCCGGAATGACGGCCCGCAGAATTCCAGTGAATTGGTCAATTCCCACTTTCGTTCTCCTGTGGTTGAGGTGTGATCGTTGGCTTCGCCGCACCGAGGACGACTTGGCAAAGTTGTCGAACGTCGGAATCGGGGATCATGCTCGCGTACCAGCCAGCGAGCGCGTTGATGCGGGCGCGCGCGGCCGTGAACGCGGCGTCCGGCCTCGCAGCAGCGACAATGTCGCCGACAATCAGCTTGACGTCGCTGTCGGGGATATCGCTCGCGTACCAGCCGGCTGCTTTGTCGATCCAGGCGCGCGCCGCCGTGAAGCCAGCAGCGAGCTGGGCTTGCGTTGCAGTCATCGGCCATGCCTTATTTTGCCGCCAGGCTTCGCAGGCCGCGCAAAATCAGCCCGTGCACGCCGGCATCGTTGTCCACGTCCGGATGCAAATCCGCGTTGCTCAGAACGTGCAGGCTGCCGGTGAAGCGATTTGGCGCGGCGTAGCGCGCATAGCCGAGGCCGAATGTCGCGGCAAAGCGCGGATTGTAGATGTTGAGCGCAAGGCCGACATTCGGCGGCAACGTGATGACGCCGGACCAATCAGCGCCCAGCCCCCAATACGACGGCTGGATGCCGGCGACGTAATCGACCCTGCGGCCGAGCGCGGCCGCAATCGCGACGACATTATTGGCGCCGAGACTGTAGCCGACGGCGCCGATGCGTTGATTGGCCGGGCGCTTGGCAAGGTCGGCGGCGGCCTGTTGCCATTGCGATTGATCATAGGGGCCGAGCACGACGACGCCGGCACCGAGCTTCCTGATCTTGTCGGCGAGCGTGAGCATGCCGGGCGAGGTTGCCCGGCCGCCGAGACCGTAAAGGTCCGCGATGCAAATGATCGTTGCCATCGGTCACTCGTGGGCGAACTGAAAGTGCATCGGATCGAGCCGCGAATGGAAATCGCCGCCCCAATAGACGCCCGCCGCCTTGAAGGCGGCGACGACATCGGCGGGCATATGGCCCTTCGAGTGCCCCATCGGGTTCTGGTCCGGCGCCAGATCGATCGCCGCGCCAAAAGCATGGCACGACAGCCGCGACGAGCCGCGGATCGGCCGATAGTTGTAGGCGCCGCCCCACAGGTGCAGGCCGATGCGTTCGATGCGCTCCTGGTTTTGGCCGTAGTCTTTCCAAATGCCGCCGAGAATGGCGTCGAGAGCGTCCTTGCAGCGCCGATGAAACAGAAAACGCGGCACCGCGTGCGCCGTGTCCCAGCTCAGCACCATCCGCCACGGCGGGCTGACATAGACGAGATTTTGCTCGACAAAATGCTCGCGCCGCGGGTCGCCATAGAAGGCGACCAAGGAAGCGGTATCGTCGTGGGGCCACGGATTTGTCATAGGGATTATCCTCGCTTTGTTTGAGTTTTGCTTGGGGGTTTGTTTGGTTCTTTGTGGTTCTGCAGGAGGCAAGCGCGGCGAAACGAATGCGCTCATCCTGCCCCGCCCACGCGGGCAAGAAGGCAACCGCAGGGAGACGTGCTCGCTTCAAGGCCGTTGAATTGTTGGTTGTTTGGTACGCGCCGCGGTGACGCGATCAGGAGGCAGCGCGCTTCAAAGCTCCGCGCTGAGAGCGGCGGCGGGAGAGCCTGATGTGCCGCCGCTGACGTAAAAACTGCCGGCTGAACTAAGAAACAGCGCGCCGTCGATAGACGCATCTATCGTCGGCGTTGCGCCGGTCCACGAACCGGAGAGCAAGGTGAAAGCGGGCGCTGCGCGTTTGGTCACTTTGTAGGACCAGACGAAACTGTACACCCCGGCGACGATCGAGCCGCCCGACAAGAGGAGATCGCCGGTGGCGTTGTGGGTGAGTAACTCGTAATAGCGCTGGCACAACGCCAGCTCCGCCGCAATCGGCCGCAGTTCCGGCGGCGGCGGATCGGAGTTGACGCCGGTTGGGACGGCTGGCGTCACACGGATGTCGAACTCGCAGACCTGCAGCGTCTTGGTATTGGCGCCGAAATTGTTGCCGAAGTCGAAACTGACTTCGAGGCCGTTGTAGGATGATGCGTTGCCGGTGAACGTATAGGCGACCCGCGTCCAGCCGTTCGCCGGGCACGATTGCAGGCCGACGGCGGCCACATCCGCCGCCGAGCTGGACCAATTATCGACGGCGCTTGCGTGTTTGACGGTGAGGAGCGGTGTGATCGGGCCGCCGGCGCCGTTGTAAACCTGGGCCTGGACCGTCACGGTCTGGCTGCAAAAACGCGCGGCGATCAGGCTTTCGATCCGTTGCTTGATAATCAGGTCCGTCACCGATGCTGCGCCCGTCACCTGCAGCGCGTTCTTCGTTATGAGACGGCCGCCGGCTTGCGCCCAGGCAACGCTGGCGCCGGTCGGGACAATGTAGAATCCGTCGGGCCCGATTTGTGTCGATGGGCCAGCCACGGTGGTCGCCGTCCCCGAGGCGCCGCGCTGCCACACATCCAGCGCCGCATTGTAAAAGCCGTTCAGGCCGCCGCCGGCTTCGCCGATCGTGACCACCGAGCCGGACGCCGAGATGGTGCTGCCGCCGCTCGATTGGATGGCGGTCACCGCCTCGGCAAGCTTCGCGGCGGGAAAGCCGCCGGGGGTCGCGCCATCCTGCACCACGACGCGATTGTTGGTGGTGTCGATGACAATTTCGCCCGGCGCGCCGGTGAAGGACGCCACTTGCGACGCCGTTCCGCGCCGGTATTGGACTTGGACCGATGTGGTCATGCCGAGGCCTCATTGCCAGATCAGGCCGCGCCAAGGTCGGCGTCGACCGCGACGGAGAGAGCGAAAGGATCGCCGAAATCATCGTCAACGCCGCTTGCAGACGTGATCAGGCCGAAGTCCATCGGACTTCCCACCAACATCGCGCGTGCAACCGGATGCTCCACGGCGACGCCGGTCGGCGTGTACGTGTAGGCGGCGCAAGCCGACAAATCCTGCGTGCCGGCGCCGAAGACGTTGAAGCTTTGCAGCTTGATGTGAAGCGTCTGGCCGACGTATTGCGACGGCAGATCGTACGCAAATACCGAATTATCGAGCCGCACGAACGGCGCGCCCGATGCATGGGAGGCGACCGCACTCCCGTACAGGCCGCGATAAAGCGTCGTCAGCGCATAGGCGTTCGCCGATGTGAGCGTTGCCGTCTGATAGGAAACAAGCTCACCGTCGACCATGCACAATGTGTTGGCGTTCTGGGCGTCAAGCGCAGTCCCGCTCGAAAGCACACCGGCGCTTTCGGCCATGTTCAGCGCGAGACTGTGGGCTGTGTCGGGATTGGCCGCCGTATAAGCAGGCAGTGCGGCCGTCAGCACACCCTGTCGTGACGGCGAAGCAATGGCTCCGATCTGGCTGTACGAGGCGCCGTCGAGCGAAAGCCACACATTGGCGCCGCCCCAATTCGGATCGGCCACGCCGGCGCCGCCGCCGGATGCCGCGATCCAGACCTGCGGCGTCGCGCCGACCAGCGCCGGCGGCGGCTCGAAGATGATCGGCGCGTTGACCGGAGCGGCGGCCACGTTCCGATCGATCGGATTGTTGATGACCGGCTGGGTCGCGTAGAGCGTCGCGGTCGCCGCGCCCAGCGGAAATTCCTCCGCAGTGACGCTCAGGAAGCCGTTCTCATCCTCCTCGATCTCGGTGATGCGGACCGGCGCCTCGGACAAGCCAAGCAGCGCATCCGTCACGGTGACGAGGTCCATGGGGTCGAGCAGACAATATTCCCAGGACAGCCGGAACTTATAGGTATTCCGGACGTAGATCGCGCGCTGGAGCATAAGCTGTCCCGACAGCAGCGCCACGTTCGGATCGCAGATTTCGTGCGCCGTTACGGCCGGCGCGATGCGCATGCCGTAAAGCTCGATGGCGTTCTGATCGCGCGATTCGACGGTCGTCAGATTATAGGCATTGTCGCGTTCGGCGATTTCGAGCCGCCACACGTTATAGGCTGCGTAGGGATCGGAGCGCGAGACTTGAAGCGGATCCTCGTTTTTCTCGAACTTGAAATCGTCGTCGCCGAGATCATAGATCGGCGTCACATTTGGAACGAACGTGGCGCCGTTGGCGGCAGCGCCCGCATCGCCGTAGGGTATGAAGCGCAACAGACCGCCCGACCACACTGCCGCGGTGTTCGTGAGTTGCAGCCAGCGCGCCAGGGTGCCTGATGCCTGTTCCTGGTTGGTGAGTGCCGGGCTCAACGCCAGCCCAAAGACCCGGCAATAGGTCTGAAACGAAGCGTCGGCGCCGGAGCCGTAGAGCGCGGTCGCGTCGATCGAGCTTTGCGGAAAGCCGACGCCGTACTGCGCGTTGGTCAGGAAATCGCCGACGAGCTGCGCCGGATCGGCGTCCACGCCGTTCGGCCCGCTGCCGTAGAAAAAGCCGAAAATCTCGAAGTTGTGATTGTCGAGCGTCGCACTATCGCTGAGATCATAATTGGCCGACGACACATATGCGGTCGCCTGATAAGCCAGCGCCTGTGCCGGGTATGCGGTTGCGAGGTAACTCCAAACGCTTTGCGGCGTGGTTCCGGTGAAGAGCGACAGCCCGAGCTGGCTCAGCGTATAGGTCGATTGCGCCTTCCAGATTTGATTGATGGCGGCGATCGGCCCCTCGCAAAGCGCCATGATCACCGAGGCAGAATAGGTGTAGCCGGTCGTCTGGCCGCCGCTGCCGCCGCCGAAACCTTTGCCGCCGCCGCCGCCGCTTACCACCGCGTGGGTCTGAAAATTATCGTACCAAATGACATTCGGGGCGAGTTTCGACGCGCCCCATACGATCGGTATCGGCAGCGCATTGACCGCAGTCTGGATTTGCAGGCCCGTATAGTCCGGCGTCACCGCGGCCGCTTGGCTCGAACTGCGGAAGAAGCTCATGCCTTCTTGCTCCAATAGCTGAAGAACCGCGGCTGACGCGCGGCGTCGGATAAAACGCCGTTGCGGCTGACATCCTCTTCAAGAACGCGGCCGGCCGGGAAAAATGCGTGCACGGTCGTGAGCGGCTTCGCTTGGGTGACGATGCCGCCGTGCGAATAGCAGCGGCCGTAGCGCATCACCATGACGTCGCCCGGCTGCGGCGTGGCGACTGCAGCCGCGCGATCGAAGACAAAGCCGAGATAGCGCTCCTCGCTGCGGTGCATATGCCAGTCGATCGGGTACGGCCGCGGATCGAACGGAGCGCACAAACCCGTGTCCACGAACACGCGGACCAGCAGCATGCCGCAATCGACGCCGACGCCTCTGATGTCGGCGCAGTTGTGGTAGGGCGTGCCGATCCATGCGCGCGCCGCCGCAACAACGGCCGCGCGCTGCGCGCGTTCGTTTTCAGTCATGGTAGTGATCCGGATATGGATTGTAGGGTGGGTTAGCCGCGAAGCGGCGTAACCCACCAAGGAGCTCGGTTTTTCATCCTGCCCCGCGAAGTGGGGAAGGGGACCGCCCGAAGGACGGTGGAAGGGGCGCCGGCGGTGAGGTCAGCCTCTATGCCGCACGCCCCCTCCACCATGCTTCGCATGGTCCCCCCTCCCCCACTACGCTTCGCTCCGCGGGGGCGGAAGAACGCGCGGTCGCGCCGCGGCAGCGATCATCGTAAAATATCCGGCCGGCTCAGGCGGCTGCGCATCTCTGCGTTGATCTAGGCTGCGGCCAACACGGCCTTCCTGACGGCCTGCGGCAACGCAATCGAGCGAAAGAACATCTTCGGATAAAGGTAATCGTCCCCGGATTCGTCGATGACCCGGAGCAGGCCATGCTTTTCGGCGGCGGCATCGCGGAGCATGACGTAGATTTTGCGCTTCTCGAGCGCCACCCGATAGCCCGCGTTGTCAACGCACACGACCAGTTGTTTCGCTTGCGGCTTTGCCATGATTTCGAAGTTTCAGAGTAGCTGCTTGATCTTGAATTCCTTGCGCCCGATTCCGGCGGCTTCGTACCAGTGTACTTCAGCCATATGCGTAGAGCCATCGGTCAATCGAACGCGTGCCGTACCCTTGCGTTTGCGCCAGCGACCGCGTCCACAGGCCCTGCGCAGTCGAGCGATTTCGTGGATTCCGGACCCGGCTGCGAACGTCTCAACTTGCGAGATGGCGCCGAGAATCTCGAAATGCATGCGCTGATCGTGTCGAGGCCAGGCGCTATGGTCAATAGCGCGCAGTCGGCTCAGGCGGCGCGCGGCCTGACTTCCCGCTCGATGCGGCGGCGAATTTTTCGATCAGCCTCGTCCAAGTCGTAGCGGGCCTGCAGGTTGATCCAAAATTCCGGTGAGGTGCCAAAATAGCGGGCAAGACGAAATGCCGTATCCACGGTAATGCCGCGGCGGCCAAGCACGATGTCGTTGACGCGCGAACGCGGCACCTTGACGGCCCGTGCCAGAGTGTACACGCTGATTTTCATCGGCTCCAAGAAATCGTCGCGCAAAATTTCGCCCGGATGAATGAGCGGAAGCTTCTTGCCGGCGGCAACGTCGGCAAAATCGATCCGGCCAGCATCCAACTCTTCGCGTTTGATGCTCATGGCGTCATCCCTTGTGGTAATCCGCGATCTCGACGTCCCATGCCGCCCCTTCTCGCCATTCGAAACATAGTCGCCATTGGTCATTGATGCGGATACTATGTTGCTTATGCCGTTCGCCATGCAGAGTTTCGAGACGGTTACCCGGCGGAACCCGCAGATCGTCGAGCCGTTTCGCCGCGTCGACGGCGAGAAGCTTGGCTCTCGCCCGGCCCTGAATTTGGTTCGGCAAAGCCTTGATCGCGTAGCCGGCAAACAGCGCTGCCGTGCGCTTGTCAGCAAAGCTTTTGATCACGATGACTCGACCGTACCGGCGAACGGTACGTTCGTCAAGGGCACCGCCGCTACCGCCGCCGATCATGCGAAACAGGCGAAAGCTTCGGCAAGCAATTTCGCTGGAGCCACCTCCGTTCACACCGCCATCTGCGGCGGCGGGACATAGGGGAAGCCGCGAAAATTCGCAAGGTTGTTGAATTTGCCGGCGCAGGCGCCGGGCGTGTGGTCGCAGCCCTGGTAGACCGTGAATGTGTCGCCCGGCGCCGGCGGACTTTGCAGTGGATAGCCAAGCACGAGGGCCGAGCCGGCAACAACGCTGTTCACATTTGCCGTCACCCCGGCATTGACGCCCGAGGTGAAAGTGATCGAGCCCTGCTGATACTTCGGGTCGGCGCCTGACCAGTTGATGGTCGAGGCCGTCGAGCCGGAGCCGCCGCGCCGTTGGCCCCGAAGGCGTTCTTCACCAAGGTGCAGCCCGAATCGTAAAGCGTGTGCAGGCAGGTCGGCTGGTACACGTTGCGCGGCATGTCGATGTCGAGCAACACCAGGTCGGAATTGACCGTGAGCTTGGCGCTGGTGCGCCCGATCTGATCGACTGTGCCGAGCCTGCCCTTGAACAGCGTCACCGATCCGATCGCGGCGCCGCCGATATGATCGGAGAAAAAGACGCGCTGCGCGCGATCTCGCAGCCGTCGAACGAACCGTCGCGCAGCGCCTGCAGGAACGGCGCGCCGCCGGTAATGGTGTCGGTGGGCCGCGCCGCGACGGTGATCTGCTGCTGGTCGACCTCGAGCCCGATCGCCGCCTTGTATTTCAGGCCGTCGATCAGAACCGCGTTTCCAAGATAAGTGTTGCCGTTGTAGCTGAACGTCACATCGACATTGCTATAGCACAGAGCGAGGCCCGAGCGGAGCGTGAAACTGAACGCGTCGGCCATGAACAGCGGCAGGTCGGCGCCGGTGCGCGCGCTGTTCAAATAGGCGATGAGCGCGGACGATGCTGGTTTCATGATTTCACGCTGCGAAATTTCATGCTGCCGAGCTTCCAGAGGTTGGACATGAACTCCTCGAAATCCATCTGGTCGTCGAGGAACCGGCAATGGAAGGCGTAGGAGAAGTCGGCCGAGACGACGACGCCGGAGCCAGGCGGGGAGCCAAAGGTCAACGTGTTCGGCGTCGTCAGGCTGTAGCCGCTCGATTGGTGGACACCGTTCAGATAGACATTTGAGAGGGTCGTCACCCAGCCGACCGGTTCCAGGAAGCCTCCGAGCGAGCGCATCATGGTGAACGAGGTCGTCGCGCCGTCTCCAGTGGCGAAGGCCTGCCCGGTCACCGCGTTGTCGTCTGGATCAACGTAAAGAAAGGTCCCGAATTGCCCCTGCAGTTGGAGGAAGAACCCCATCATGGTTTGCAAGCTAGTCGAGCCGAGGCCGGCGAATGCGGTCGCCGATCGACGCCAAGCCGTTATAGACCGCCTCGAACTCGTAGAGCGGATAGCTCATCAGCGCGGCGCGCACTTCGCGGCCGGAGACATGCGGCGCGACGCGCGTCGAAAATCCCGGCTTTTTGTGGCGCGACCAGGCAAGACCCGGCAGGCCGGCAGCGAGGGCGGCGTGGTCATGACCGCACCGTGCGCAATTTGACCGATTGCAGCCTATAGAGCGTATTCATGAACTCCTCAGCGTCGGCGCTGTCGTCATCGAAGCGGCCAAGCAAGAACCAATGAAAATCTGCGGCGAGCGCGGCTCCGGCGGCCGGCGCCGCTGCGAAAGTGATCGACGGCGCGAAGGGCGTAGCGTTCACGGTGTAGCCGCCGGTTTGCATGACGCCATCGAGATAGACGGCCGTCACCGGCGCCCACATTCACCGGCGAGAGCGTGTAACCGCCGATCGATACGGCGAAAGCAAACGTTGTGGTCGAGCCGTCGGCGCTGGCAAGAGCTTGCGCGACGGCCGGCGACAGCGGCAACGGCTCGAAATAGAACGAGGCGTTCTCGCCTGCGCATTGCGCGAAGAAGCCGACGATCTCCTGCAGCTCGGCGTTCGGCGAAATCATGCGCAGCACGTCGTAGTGCAATTCGATCCGCCAAAGCGGCGCCGCCATTTTCGCGCTGCGGACCTCGCGGCCCGAGACGTGCAGCGCGGCAGCGGTCGAGAACAGCGGCGAATAGCGCACCGACCAGCCGATTGTCGGCAGCGCAGGAAATGTCGAATAAGGCCCGCGGCAGCGGCGGAGCGTCGGGGACCGGCAGCGCGACGAACGGCCCCTTCCCGTCAACCATTGTCCGGCCGGCCAATTGCCGGCGTCGCCCCACACCGATGTCAGGTTGGGAAATGCCGGAAACGGCCGCGCGTCCCAGTTCCAGACCGACATGAACGCGGTCTGCAGCATCGGCACGCCGCCGGCCGATGTCTCGTTGTTGCCGTCAGTGATCCAATACTCGTAGACCGCCTGCAGCGCGAGCGCGGCAACGAGATCGTCGCGCCGCGGCCAGATAGCTCGCCGGCACGCTCTGGCTCGGATCCCAGACCGACCAATAGGCGGTGAAGCTTTCGCTGCTCGCCGGATCGAAGAAAACATTCGGCTGATTGGTCGAGCGGTCGCACGACGCAAAGCCGTATTCGGTGAACGTGATCGGCTTCGACTGCGGGTGCCATTGCGTATCGGGCCCATGCGGCTGCCAGCCGGCTGCCGTCGCCATCGTCGTAAACCGCCTGGTGGCGTTGTTCCACCACCACCGCAATTGCTTGGCGCGAGCAACTGCTGGTTCGGCCGCGTAAGCGTTGCGCGATTGCGCGCAGGCGATCGCCCTGCGGCAGCGACACACGCAGTTCGGTGCCGTTCGGATCAAGCCCGATGCCGAGATTGTTGCTGTCGTTATAGAACCAATTGAAATACTGGCCGCCTTCGATGTTCGCCTTGAGATAGGCCTTGCTGTAGATCGTCGGCTGGCCGGTCAGGCCGAGCCCGTTGAATGTCGCCGCGCTCGGCGGCCAGGGGCCGCTTGGCGCCGGATCGAGCCAATGCCGCGCATCGAGCCCGCCGTCGCCGGTGGTCCAATCGGTCAGCGGCATATAATTGTCGAAGCGACGAGGTCGATGTTGCTGTGAGCATAGAGCTGATCGAGATGCGGCCACTGACCATTCTCGCCGGGATGCTGATAGCCCATCCACACCGACCAGTCGGCCGAATAGCTGATCAGGTTGTGCAGGTTCGCCGTGTCCTTGGTCAGACCGGCGGCATCGAAGATGCCGCGCACGTCATCGGCGAGTTGCATGAGCCCAGCGACGAACGGATAGTCCCACGTGACGCGGCCATCGCCGCCGGTGGTGCCGGCCTTGGTCCAGGCCGGGCCCGCGGAGGATTTCGAGGCCGCGCAGTTCCGAGCCGAGCAGAAAGAGATCGACCCCGCCGGCGAGCGTGACCAAATTCGCATAGTGCAGGATCATGCGCCGGCAGGTGTAGTCCGTCGGCGCGCCCGCATAGGCGACGGTGAGATTGGCCGCATCGGGCGTGAACTCCGACTGTCGTCGCCGCGCCGAGGAATGAATTCACCGCGCCGGTCGCAGCCGAAGACAGGTCGGACGAATAGGTGATGCGGCCGCGCCACGGCAAGCCCGCGCAAGTCATCAACAAGAACGGATAGAACACGACGCGGAACCCGCGCGCCTTCAGGTCCGCGAATGCAGCGCACAACGGACTGATCCGACGGCGTGCCGCCATAGACGAACGCGGCACCGGCCGCGGGATCGGAATGAGATCGCCAGACGAGACCTGCGTCAGCGACGAGACCCGCCAGTTGTCGGCGGTCCACGTGCCACCGGCGAGTTTTTCAAACGATGCCGTTGATGAAGGTGGTCGACGGGTAGACCTGGCATGCCGACGCATCGATCGAGTTGCCGAACCACGAGACAATGAGCGCTACGGCGCCGCAGCCGGGGAACTGCGCCTGCAGATCATCGAGGGAATAGTCACAGTCGGTTTTCGTCCCGCCCGGATTGTTGTTGAGATTTTGTTGCTGATAGGTCGCGCCGGTTAGGCGTTTGCCCGCGATATGGCATGCTGTCGTAGGCCCATTCGCCGGTCGCCGGCAAAAGGTTGACGCCGTTGATGTAGCCCATCGGGGAATGCCGAAGTGCATGTGTTGCAACTATGGCCGCGCCGAGCGCAGCCCGAGATGGGCGCCGCGCTTCACCGCGTCATTGATCGCACGCAGCATGTGGCTTGAATTGTCGTTGAAGAAGCGCGACACGCTTTGCGAATCGAGCGCCGACACGTTGATGCTCACCGGCGCATGGATCTGCGGCGCGGAGCTGCCGCCGCTATAAGGCCCGGAGCCGCGCGCCGCCGGAATGATGGTCTCGCCCGGATGGATCAGCGCGAGACCGCCGCGCACCACGTAGTCCGTGCCGGCATCGAAGATCGCCGCGGCCGAGACCGAAGCCTGCGCCGCAGCGGCGGGTCCGGCCGCCGCCGGCCCCATGGTCGGCGAAAGGAAGGCGAAGACGCCGGCAAAACTCTGGGCGGCGTCGGTCGTGATCGCCTTCATGGCATCGGCCGCGTTGGCAAGAAGGCCGGAACTCGAAGCCGTCTGCTCGGCCGCCGCACGCGCCGCCGCGCCGGTGGTCGCTGCCGTCGTTTGCGCGAGCTGCGCCGCCGCCCACTTGACCACCATCTCCTCGGTCATTTCGATGAATTTGATGGTCAGATCCTCGAACACGTTCTTCATTGCCGTTTGCCAGGAGGTCGTGCCCTGCAGCAAGCCGCGGATTTGCGTATTGAAGGCACTGGTCAGGTTCGAAAGATATCCGTTCCACATGGACTGCTGCGCGGCGATCGATTGCTCGTCGAGGCGGAGCATGTCGGTGTTGTGCTTTTCCACCAGCACGGCAATCCGGTTCTGGGCATCCTGCCTGCTCTTGACCGACAGTCCGTCGAGGCTTGTTTTCTGCTGGAGGAGCGCGAGTTCGGCTTCGTACTCTTTCTGCGTCTCCGCTTCGAGCAGCGCGAATTTCTGGTTCTGCGTGATCTGGAACTGGCTCACCTCGGCGTTGAGCACGATCTTCGTCTGTGCGAGATCCTGCCGCATGACCTTGATCGCGGTCCCGACGCTCTGCATATGGCCGGACAATTGATCAAAGCTGTCGCCGAGACCGCGGACCGGTTCAGTCAGACCCGCGAGCGCACTGCGGATTTGCGCAATTCCCGCCAGCGCATCGTCAGTCGAAGCGCTGAAAGTGATTGCAACGTTGTTGTCGTCGGCCATCTTGTCTGCCTCGGCGCGTTATACCAACCTTCACATTCTCGGACTCTCTACATCGTCATGGCCGGGCTCGTCCCGGCCATCCACGTCTTTGATCTTGCGCGCCTTTTAAGGCGTGGATGCCCGCGACAAGCGCGGGCATGACGAGTCAGGCTGGTATTACTGGATCGTGCCGCTCGGAAACATGGCGAGCAGCTCGTTGTAGTTCGTTGATGGCCGCGCCGGTGGTTTGTAGCCGAGATAGGCCGCAACCATCCGCCGCAGCGGCGGGCACTCCGTCCAAGCGCGGTAGAGGTCCTCGAGGAAGGCCACATCGACCTGATCGAGCACCTGGTCGCGGCTCCAATGAAGTTCGATGACGAGATCGGCGACGAGCGCGCGCCAGTCGACGCAGTCGAAGCGCTCGCCGCCTAGATTTCCCCCGCCGGGACATCGGCCTTTCGGCCGCCGGCCTGTTCGACCACGACGGGGGTTGCTTCGAGTAATTCCGCGATTGTAATCGGCAGGTCGAGCAAATCGTCCATGGTCAGGCCCGGATAAGTTTTCAGCAGGCCGCGGCGGATAAGTTCGAGGACCGGATCGAACATCTCGCCGCGCATATTCTGCACCGTTATGCCGGAAAGCTTCGGAATGAGGTCGGCGATCGCCAGCACATGCCGCAGCGGCAACGGCGCGACATAATATTGCTCGCCCGCCAAAATAATGATCTTGCATCGCGCTTTGTCGCACGCCGGATCGATATCGCACGCCATGAATGCTCCCTTATACCAACCTGCGGAATGACCGACTCGTCATGCCCGCGCTTGTCGCGGGCATCCACGTCTTAAAAATCGCGGGAGATGACAGACGTGGATGGCCGGGACGAGCCCGGCCATGACGACATAGAGACTCTGGGAATGTGCAGATTGGACTATTCGCTGAGGCTGATGGTGCCGATATTGTTCGAGGCGTCGGCGATGGCCTGGAAATCGAACTCGGCGACGGTGAATTTCTGGCTCGAGAACGGCAGCGACAGCTTTGACGACACGCAGGCGTTGAGCTTCACCAGCAAATCCTTGCTGCTGCCGAAATAGTTGAACGTTTCCTTCAGCGCAATTTCGAACATTGGCAGCGGGCCGGCGAGCTGGTTCGCCAGGGTGATCTTGTTTCCGGAGGCGATCGTATAGCTGTAGTAGATCAGCACCGCGGCGCCGTTGTCGGCAGTATTGAAGGTGTAGATGCCGCTCGCCACGCTGTACTGGCCTTGCGCCGGCGAGGACGCGACGGGCACGAGCTGCGCGCCGTTCGCGGCGTAGAACACGCCATAATCTTCGACGAAGGTTGCGCTGTTGGCGACGGTGACGGCGCCCGACGCTACGGTATCGCCCTCCCCTGTCGTCATTTCCAGCATGCTGTTCGGCGTCAGCGTCTGGCCGAGGAACAGGTTGTTGATCTGCGTCGCCTGGAGCCGCGCGAACTTGGCCTTGCCGGTGATCTTGAACTCGCCGCCGCCGGCCGCGACCGCCATGCTGTATTGGCCGAGCAGCGTTTCGATCTTGCGGTCGAAATCAATCGAGACATCCTGCAGCGTGCCGAGCAGCGCCGGCGGCGTATTGGCGACGTCGGTGCGCTTGCCGATCAGCGTGCCGCTGCCGAAGGCGAATTGGGTCATGGGGAGTCCTCCTTTGTAGGGCAGGTTAGCCGAAGGCGTAACCCGCCATTGTTTGCGGCGGCGGATTACGCTGCGCTATTCGCAATCGCGCTACGGCGCCAAAATCTGAAACGGAATCGCGGCGACGGCCTTGCCGTCGGTGTCGCCGGTGTCGACAAAAACCGGGCCGAACGCATAGCAATGGGCAACGAGACCGCCGAGCGTCTGCTTATTGCCGTTGATCGCATCGGCGCCAATCGGTTTAGCCGCCGCATCGATGGCGTCGAGCAGCGCGTTCATTGCTGTGTCCGGCACATCCGCCGGGTCCATGCCGGCGGAGAGATAAACAAACACGTGCGCATTGATGGTCAGCGTCGGCAGCCCCTCGGCCTGCCGGCCGCGCACTTCTCCGGTCTTGAGCATGGTCAAGAACGGCATCTGCGTCTCATTGACCTGGTCCCAATGCACAAAGCGCCGGCTCATCGCCGTGAAGTCCGCCGCGCCCGCGATGAGATCGAAGAAGGCGACGGAAATCTGTTCGCGCGTGCTGGCGGTCATGAACCCTCACATTGTCAGCGAAAATCTCTCGAGATGGCGCGGCGGACAGCACGCCCTGCCAAGTAGACACGACATCTACGCAAATGCGCCACGACCGGAAATTACTCCTTAATCATAGGGAAACACTCGGTATTTTCCTCTCTGCCACTCGCTGAGTGTCCAAGACGTCTCCATGCTCTCTTGCGCGGAGCTTTTTGTGTCAATCGCCTTAAGCACGGCAAGAGCCTGATCTGGTGCCACGGGCAAACAATACCTCGCTGCTTTCTGCCGAACGGTGATGAACGGATTATCGAGCAGCGGCACCAGTGATTTAAGTTCGCCACGGTCATTTAATTCCATTGCGACCGCATAAGGTTCGCTTGAGACTCGATTATAAGCCTTCATATTCGTTCCGCCGCCCTGCTCTTCGGTCAGGAACCGCGTCGTACCGTAGCAGCGCTCGCAAGCATCTATAAAACGCTCTAGCAGTTGCGGAACCGTCAGTTCCCGCAAACTCGGTCGGCGCGGCGCTCCGCGCAAGATACGATCACGCCAGGCCAACACCTCGCGTGTGCTGAGCTTGTGGAGTAGGCCGGTGATAGTCGCCTCTGCCCAATCCGGATCAACCGAAACAAATTGCGGCCCGGCCCAGCCGCGGACGTCGGGGTCGTCATCCAAGAAAAGCGTTCGAAGCTGCCCAATCGGCTTTCTTTTTCTCAATTCAGCCCCGAGCGCCTGCAACTCCGTCACTAATTCTCGTCGTTGCGGGGTTTGTCGTAGTTTTTTCTTATTCGGTCCAAATCCACTACCAGCACGTTTTGCGATCTCGATGAATCCTTGCAGAAGTGCCTCGGTAGTCATTTGCCTATAGTGGTCTACGCTCATTTAAGCGCTCCGCACTCACGCATGATTTTAAGGCCTTCCGCGCGCTGTTCATCGAAATCCAACTTATTTATGATCTCTCTTAACGTTGGCCCATTCTGGCCATCAGCCTTACTGCTGTACGTGGCGCTTATGCATTCGTGCTGAAGTCTCGGCACCCAAGCCAAATTGGTCGAACCGTCAAGAAGCTCGACACCAAATTTATGGAAGACGCCTTTTATGAGATTGTCGGGATTTTGCCCAACGATGTGATGCTGCTCATAGCCCAGACCATTTTCAGTCGGCTCTTGTTGCAGCTCTCTGAGGGTCTTCGGCTGTTGCAGCGCCGCTTTCAGTTGCGCAGTAAGCCGGTCCTCGCCTTGGTTCAGCTCCGTCGGCGAGAAAAACTCCATGAATGCAACAATTCCGTCCACTACCGGTAAGCCCAACAGGAGGTAGCGGCCAGTTCTAACAAAAATTTCGGCTGCCTCCGCCACGGCCTTTCTCGCCGCCTTATTAACATGCGGCAACGGCCATCCCACCCTCCCAGGTTTGATGTCTGGGACTCGCGGCTTCTCCGACGCCGGCGCGAACCAGCCGGGGTTTGGCTTCGTGCCCGTACGCGGATGTTTCGTCGGGTCCCAATCCGCCTTAAGCAAGCCGCTGCGGTGAAGTTCTACGGCGCGGCGCAGTAACTCGTTTGCGGGCTCTATTTCTTTTAGCGGCGGCGGTAAATCGGGAAATTGCATTTGTACGGCTGCAATTGCCGCGAGTGCGAGGTCTCCGCGATTGAGAGCATTTGCGATTGTCGACAACGAACCCGCTTTGGTCGCGACATCGACAGGAAGGCGGTATCGAACCGTTAGCTCACTATTGAGTTCGGCAAATGGTCGAGCCGTCCAGCACCCTTTGCCGCGACCGACGAGCGTGTTTACCAGGAGCGGGACATCACCAACAAAAACGCCATGCCTACCGCACGATATAACGTCACTGCTTTGCTCAGGAGAGAGAGAAATTGCACGCAATCCCCGTATCCCAAGCATCGTTACCAAGCTCCGTTGCGGACTGGAACATATCAAGAACAAAAAGTCAAGGTTAAAAAGCTTCGACTTATTACATCGCGTCCACCCACCGCCTCATGCAGCTCGTCTTTGATCTCATCGGCCATCTCGGCGAGCGAGGAGCGCAGATAGGACCGTTCCGGCATCATGACCGCCGGCAGGATTACCCGCGCGGCGAACACCGGTTTGCCGCCGATCGCGAAGGCGAGCGCCTTGGCCTTGTCCGGCACGATCTGGTGCGGCGGTATGGCGCCGCCGAATTCGTGGATTGCGGCATACTTTACGTCGGCGGAACTGGCGACGCGCACGGACACGTTCGGCGAAGAATCGTCGATTGTCGCGATGATCGAACGGGCCAGTGCGCCGCTGCGCATATTCAGCACCCCACCCGAGAGCTTTTGCTGGATCTTGTTCTGGAGCGCGGCAGCGAGCGCATTGGCTTTGCGCGACAGTGCGTCGCGCACCCGATCCGGCAACGCCGCGAGGCTGACGGCGTAGCTGCCGCCTAATCCGAATTCAATCATCACACCGCCGCCACGCTGCGATAGGGATCAAGCGACGCGCGGATGAAATCCGGAATGTCCTTGACGCTGTAGGACGCGGTCTGCTGGCCCTGCACGGTTTGCGCGCTCTGCCCGATGCGGGTGCGGTAGCGGTAGCGCTCGGCGACCCACTCGATGCAGGCGTTGTTGATCGCCGCGGGAATGAAGCCGTAGGAGATCAGCACGGCAGCGCCGGCGTCGGCCGCCGCGAAACTGTAGATGCCGTTGGCCACGGCGTATTCGCCCGCGGCCGGGTTGCTCGCCGCCGGCACGAGCGCCGCGCCGCCGGCATAGCTGACGCCGGCGTCGCTTGCCCATGGCCCGAACGGCGCCGCAACCGTTACATTATAAGGGCCTGGCGCTGTCGGCACGCTCGCGGTCTCGTTCTCGGCCGCATAGCCGGCGTTGTAGCAGGCGACGACGTTCTGGCGGCCCTGGCGGTAGAACGTCTGGAACACGTCGAGCGCTTGCGGCCGGCCGGGCGGCAAGCCGTCCCAGGATTCCAAAAGATAGCCGCGTCCACACGCCGCACCGGCCGCGGGCGCGGCGGCCGCCGCCACGGCAGCATTGTCGATGACGAGCGACGTCACCGCCAGCACCGGATAATGCCGCAGCACGATGCGCGCCCTGCCGTTGCCGTCATAGCGCTCGACGAACGGCCGCGGCGTCAACGACGGCCGGCCGAGATAAGCCGTGATCGCGCCGCTCACATCGGTGATGAGGCGCGTGAGCAGCGCGTCGTCGGACGAGCCGATGCCGCTCGAACCGGCGAGCCAGGCTTTTACATCGGCAAGCGTGGCGAGATCGGACGCCGCCATGTCAGAGCTCCGCTTCAGGCTTTTTCGCGGGCGGCCGGCCGCGCCGCGGCGTGGCCGCGACGTTGGCTTTCTCCTCGCCAACTTCGACAAAGCCGAAGCACTCGATCAGCAGCGCGCCGATCTCAGCCTCGACCTCGTAAACGCCATTGCACGGCGTCATGGCGACGCCTGCGACGCACGGATCACCGACGCCTTCCGGCGCTTTCAGCTTCATGGAAAACCTCTTTTTGCGGCTGGCCACGGCGCCTCGTCATGGCCGGGCTCGTCCCGGCCATCCACGTCTTTGATCTTGCGCGATCTTTTGAGACGTGGATGCCCGCGACAAGCGCGGGCATGACGAGACGGTGATTCCGCAGGTTGGAATGAACGGGCGCAGCAGAGTGATTGATAGAAACGAACTACCCCGCCGCGATATTCGCGATCACGGCCATGGACGGCGGGAAATAGTGCTGCAGCACTTCGTCGGCATAGACGCCGGTTTCATAGCGGCGGGCGCGCGGCGGCCATTCGATCTGGTAGTAGTCCTGCCGGGTGCGGATTTGCATGACATTGCCGACGTTCGACAGCGGGTAGGGCAAGGTGCGCGAGGTCATCAGCACGGTGCCCGCGGGCATGTTGGGATGCACGCGGATGTCGATCGTCTTCGGGCCGGCCATGGAGAACTTGTTGAGATAGGTGCGCACCATGATGCCGCCGCCGAGCGCGCCCTGGTCGCTCTCGAACACGAAGCGCTGCGCCGCGTTGGCGCCGCCGGCAAGGATCTTCTTGGAAAGATCGTTGGCGACCTGCGAGCCGACCCAAATGGTGTCGGGCGACAGCCGGTAATTGTCCCAGCGCTCTTTGAGCGCGGTGTCGATCTCGACCACGCCGCCGGCGCCGTCGCCGGTCAATGTCGAGCCGGCGCCCGCGGCGCCGGTTGCGAGATAATTGACGTAGGCGTTGGAGCCCGACTTGAAGGCCTGATAGAGCAGGCCGTCGAACACCAGCGCGTTGGTCGAATTGTCGCCGCTGCCGAGCGAAGCCGCGGTCTGCGTGCCGGCTGCATTGGCTGTGATCACCAGCGAATTGATGGTGCTGATGGCGCCAAGCAGTTCGGAGCCGGCCGCGCCCCAGAACCAGGCGTAGCCCATGGCGCCGGTCACGGGCGCAACGGTCGCGGCGATCGAGCCGGCGGTGCCGGAGCTGATCGACGCCGTGGCGTTCGCCGATTTGCCTGCCGCGCCGCCGCCGAACGTGTCCGACGAGCTGTCGGCGTTGTTGCGGACGATCGCGCCTTGGATGCCGCCGGTGACGCTGCCGTTGACGACCGCGTCGAGCGTCAGCGCGACGCAGACGACACTATAAGGGCTCGCTGCAGCGGTGAGACTGCCGCCGGAGGTCGACGGCGCCAGCGACGGCGTCGGCGTCGTGCCGAGCGGCACCGAGGTGTTGCCGCCGAGAATGAGAATTTCCTCGCCGAGCATGCAGGCCTCGAGCCCGATCTTGGCGCCGATCGCCTTCACGTCATCAAAACCCATGCCGGCATATTGCGCCTCGAAGTCGACCGAGGTTTCGATGCCGATGCCCTTGTAGGCGGCGCTGTAGTCCTGGGTCGAAACCGCTTGGATGCCGCCGCGGTTGCCGCCCGACACGCCGATGCGCAACCCGGTCGATATTGACGCCGGTCACCGCGCGCCAATTGGCCTGGATGCCGCCTTTGCCGGAGACGCGCGGCATCTCGTTACGCAGCGGCGTGAGCAGCGGATAGACGAATTTCGCGCCGGTCTCGAGATCATAGTAGGTGAGACCCGAGGTCGGCGACGACGATTGCGAGAACGTGCTCTTGGCCAGCGGATCGCCCGGCAGCGGATTGGCGTGCGCCCGCTCGATTTCCGCGAGAAAGCTCGACGCGCTGGTGAGCGCGGCATTGTAATCCTGCACGGTGCGCGGCAAGGCCGACTTGGCAAGAATGTGCTGGAGATTGGGCTGATACATCGTGTTGGTCCCGTGTTGGTTGGCTGTTGCGGAATACTCAATCGTCATGCCGGGCTCCTGGCTTCGCTCGGCCCCGGAATGACAGTGGTGAGACGGAGGTCTTGCTATTCCTGACGCGCGCCAAAACCCGGAATGGCCCGCATCGGCCGCGCCTGAGCCTTGCGGATGGCGGCTTCGGCGAGCGCCTCGAGCGCGCCCGGCTGATCGAGCAGCCGATCGGGCTTGGGGAAAATCGCATCTTCGCTCTTCTCGGCGATCCGCACCGACGTGGCGCCGAGCGGCAGCGGCTGATCCTCGACTTTCTTCAGACGCGCGGCCATCGCGTCGATGCGCGCCGTGACACCCCGCAGCGCCTTGGCCAAGGAATTCTCCAGCGATCGTTCCAGAAGCTTTGCAAGCTTTTCCGTTTCGTCGCCGTCGGCGCCGCCGGCGCCGTCCTGCGCCCCCGCTCCGGCTTGCGGAGAAAACTCAGGGTTCGGGTTGACCTTCGCTCCGGCAATGACGCCGGCGGCGCAGCATTCGGGATCGAGTGCGACCAAAAGGTCGTGGGTTTGCTTGATGCGATCCTTGTCGGCCTTGGAGTGCCGTGCGCCAATCTTGGCGAGCGCGTGAGTCAGCGCGTTGGCGTCTTCGGTAGCACCAGCCTTGAACTTGCGCAGTTCCGTCGAGCCGTCGGCTTTGATCACCGCAAATGTCGCCTCCGGCAGACAGGGATGATCGACCAGCGACACTTCCAGCGGCTCGGCCGTATAGCGCGTCAGCGCCGGCTGGTCCGGGTCCGGCCAGCGCTTGAGATAACGGCCGCCCTGGGAGAAGCCGGTGTAGACTCCCTCCTCCACCTTCTGCCACTCGGCGTCATCGACGACCTTGCCGCAGATTTCGATCCGCTTGGCCTCGTCGTTGAACGCGATCTCGACCAGCTTGCCGGCTGCCACGTTTGCGTGCATGGCGCGCAGGTTGCCGAGGCTCCTGCCGTCGGTCGCGCCGGCGAATTTTTGCGACCACTTCTGATAATGCGGCTTGGTGCTGGCATAATCGCAGATTTCATCCCTGGCATCGGGCATCTCCGCGGTCACCACGCCATAGACCAGGCGTTGCGCCGCATCGATCTTGGTGATTGGAACAAAGATATTCATGTCATCCATCGCGGACTCCTGTTTGCATTATCGCGGCGAGTGTGGTGGTTCGGCTCGCAACGCGCGGGGGCGCCGTCGCAAGTGTCCGATGCGTGTTTTGTTGAAACAACAAGTAGCCCGCATGAGCGACAGCGACATGCGGGAGCGATCGGTCAGCTTGTATGCTGACCCCCGGATAGCGCTCCGCTTATCCGGGCTACGCTTGCTATTCAGAGATACCGCCCGTACTTCCCGATTTTCGAATCAATTTCATTTTCAAGCCCCGCATGACATGACTTGACTCGGTCAATAACTTCACGATGAATTGAGTCTATCGCATTTGCGATTGCTCTGGAGTAGCTCTTGTATTCATCGTCATGGCAATGCGCTTTCAACACCGGAAGCAACGCCTCCAACTCGCGCCCGGATCGAAATGCGGCCCGGATTACATGTCGCGCTAATTCCATGTCCATATCGCACCTCATTCACGCGGATGACGCCTCCCTTTACTTCAAAGATATCTCGCGTCTTCACCGATAAGTAGGTCGCGCAGACTAATCGGCACAGGAAAACCATATCCTTGTCCGGGCACTTCAAAGAAGAGACTTCCGGATCGGTGATAAGTACTCGTGTAGATATTCGATCCGATGGCTTGAAGCACCAGGACCATTGCTTGAACCGAATCGACGCCCCATATCTCCGTAGTCTCCTTGCCTTCAGGCCAATCGATCTCGTACTGGCACGACCAAGCGCGGGGCTCCTGCTGTTTGGGCGCGAATATGCGAATTGGGATTTGTTTGTTGCTATCTGCACAGCGCAGTGTGAGCGTTCGAGTTGCAACTTCCATAGCGAGCACCTCAATAGTTTAGCGGCGGAATCTGCAAACCGCGCTCGCAGTTAGAACGGCGCAGTAAAGCTTGTGCGTAACAGGCAGGCGACGCAGCCATTCTGCATTCCACAAGGTCGAGCTCATACTGCTCCGCACATTCAGCTAGCAATGCTGGAGAAATACGCCGCGCGGCGAATTGCTTCGTCTGCGCCAATGCAGGAGTTTTGGTGGGGTTTGTTCCCTGGCCGGCATCACTATTAGGCCTGTCAGTCTCCCTTACCGCGGGTCGAGTGTCCAGAGCAATGGACCGCGGACTTGGATGTTGTGGTGGATTCCCAGAGGTAGCCGTTGCACCCCTCGACGATCCACTGTTCTCCTCCCCCGTCCACCGCCCGCCATCGGGGTTGCCGGCCGGCACGCGCGGCTGGTTGGGAGCGAATTTCTCCAGGTGCGATCGCGCCAGCAACGCCCAATCACGGCACGCTTCGCGCAGCGATTGCCCGACATCTTCCAAATCGCGGCGTATCGCGGCGATTTCTGCCCGCCGTTGCCGAAGCTGTTCGTTTTCGTCGTGGGTAGCGAACGTCCGGATCGCTTTCATGATTTCCAGCCGCGCCGCCAATGTCTTGGGCACGGCGCTCAGACGGTGCGAGTTGTAGGGGATCATCCAAGTCCACCGTACCTGGGCCAAACGACAAGAGTTCGCAAACGCCATGCGGCGCAATACGCTGCGCTATTGCGCCCTACGAGTTGTTCGCAGCGACAAGTAGCCCGCATGAGCGACAGCGACATGCGGGAGCGATCGGTCGGCTTATATGCGGACCCGGATAGCGCTCCGCTTATCCGGGCTACGCTTGCACGTGCTTCGCTCGCTCCAGGCTACACTTTCGGACTCGCTTAATCATACGCTGTTCCGCGCCTGGCGCCCGCATACTCGATGTTTTGAAAATCCTTCGGGAAATATTGCCGCTGCAATCCGTCGATGATTTCGTGTTGGCGTATGTAAAGTCCCATATTGGGCCAATCATCGTAGTGTCCCCGCACGGCAACCGTAACATCTATCTCCCAGCCGGGAAATTCTTTGATAAGCTGCTGAAGCGCGCTGACGACGGGGGGGCGCAACATTTCGAGATTGCCGACAAAAACTACGACTTGCGAGTGGCCGCTGTAATCGCCATGCACAGAATAATCGCCATGCGGGTATTCAGGTTGGTAGTCGGGTCTTCCGAAGTGTTGCAGCAGCTCACATGTACAATCGCGAAGACGTTCAAATACTTCAGCCTGTTCACGATCACGATTATCTTGTTGACTGGCTACCATTTTACTCCTCGTCCCCGCCCCCGCGAATACGATATCTCAACGCTTGGTACAAGATTCTCATATTGAAACTGCGGATCATGAGCGACAGCGACATGCAGGAGCGATCGAGCGGCTTGTGTGCTGACCCCGGTTAGCGCTCCACTTTCCCGAGCTACGCTTGGTATTCAGACAAAGCGCCCGTACTTCGCGATTTTCGAATCAATTTCATTTTCAAGCCCCGGATGACATGAGTTGAACTCGATCAATAACCTCACGATGAATTGAGTCTATCGCAGTTGCGATTGCTCTGGAGTAGCTCTTGTATTCATCGTCATGGCAATGCGCTTTCAACACCGGAAGCAGCGCCTCCAATTCGCGCCCTGATCGAAATGCGGCCCGGATTACATGCCGCGCCAATTCCATGTCCATATCGCACCTCGTTCACGGACTACCCGATAGGCATTCCCTCAGGCACTTGTGAAAATCCCAAGGTTGCGATCACTGCCGGGACTCTGATGTCTCTCCAACAAGGGGTAGCACAGATCAAGACATCTTTGATACGCGTCCGGACTTGCGGCGAGATTCAGTCGTTTCGCCGTGGCAGCGATGGACTGCACGTCACCCGTCGTTCCGCTCGTCCACTGACCGCCATCGGGATTGCCGGCCGGCACACGCGGCTGGTTGGGATCGAACTTCTCCAGGTGCGATCGCGCCAGCAACGCCCAATCACGGCACGCTTCGCGCAGCGATTGCCCGACATCTTCCAAATCGCGGCGGATCGCGGCGATTTCCGCCCGGCGCCGCCGAAGCTGTTCGTCCTCGTCGGGCGTAGCGAACGTGCGGATCGCTTTCATGATTTCCAACCGCGCCGCCAATATCTTGGGCACGGCGCTCTGACGGTGCGACTTGTAGGGGATCATCCAAGTCCACCGTAGCTAGAAAAACGACAAGAGCTCGCAAACGCCGCGGCGCAATACGCTGCGCTATTGCGCCCTACGAGCTTTGCGCAGTTCACCGCCCATTGCGGCGGCCAGCGGAGCGCAATCGTTTGATTGCGCTCCAGGGTTTGGATGAAGCATGATCTTTTCGGAAAACCGGCGTCCACTTTTCCGGATCATGCTTGGAAGGCAAAGCAGATGATGCGGGCGAGCCATTCGTCGAAGTCGTTTTTCTGCTCCGGCTCCTTGGTCTGATGCACCTTGCTGGCGGTATCGCCGGGCACGAACTTGGCGCGGCGGCGCTTGGCGAGGTCACCGGTGAATTCCGCGTCCCAGTAATCCTGGAATTGCTTGATCTGATCCGGCGTCCAGCCGTTCGGCACGCCGATCAGCGCATCGGGAACCCAGCCTTCGCTGTAATAATCGAGCTGCCAGAGCTGGCGGCGCAGCGCGATGTTGACCGTCATCAGCACCTGCTGCACCGGCGAGCTCCCCACCCCACCCTCCCCCGCAAGCGGGGGAGGGAAGGGAGGGGGCTGAGCGCGCACGTTGCGCGGCCGATAGATAATGTCTTGCGCCGAGTAGTTGACGGCCGGCAAACCTTTGAGCACCTGCTGATAGACCGCAGGAAATTTCGGTTTCAGCTTCGCTCAATCCGGGCTTCGCAACGACTTGGCTCGAGGCTGCTGAATAAAATTCTGGAGTGCCACCTCAGCCTCCGGCCTTGTGCGCTCAATGTCATGGACCACTTGGAGCGATTCCGCTGGAGTGAAGAGCTTCCCCTCCTGCTCATCAAAAACAACGCCTCCAGTGGCGCTGGCGTACGCCGTCGCCGCCATCCAAACGGCTGTTAACTCATCAAAGCCGGTAATCCATGGGAAACCAACAACGTACTTCCAATCATGGCCAAAGTTGTTGTTCTTGTAGGTACTCATCACGTCGTTTAGATCGTCGATACGATACTGAAAGCTCGTTAGCTTCTCACGCAGATGGACGGTCAAGCCACCGCCGCGCTGATCTAACTGCTCATCATCAGACAACTGCAAAGGGAACCCCTCGGCATCGATGGCATGCTGCCAATCCGCAATCGAATTAAGCAGTGAGTCGGAGAGAACGCAAATCTCAATTGACATTGAATTCCCTCTTCCGCCTATTCGCCACAATCATGGATTCGGAGCGTCCGCTGTACAACTGATTCCGCAAACTTCAATGTCGGTCCGCGTTCGATGTGTAAATCGATGACTGGTACAGTGGATTCTATCCCAATTGCGGCACGAAGTTGATTAACTCTACCCGGCTTTAAAGCAGCATCCAGGGTTTTGACATCATATACTGCGATGATATCACCAATGTCATTACGTAAGACAACATCCGGCCTCACGCTCGCCTGTGACCCGTAGCTGGGCGGTAACCTGAATGTTCGCTCGACATCGAATGGGCTGATGCCGCGTATGGCCTCAGCAATCACAGCAGCGGCGAATTCTAAGTGGACGACAATACCATAGTTTTGAGGGCTACCAGGCAAGAGGCCCAGCTTATTGATGGTATTCGCGAGAATTTCTGACAGCTTTTTTGTCACGTCATCAATCTGCGAAATGCCCGTCAATGCACTGGGGTCGATCTCGTATGGTGTAGGGGGGCCGGCGTATCGAACGCCCGGCGTTCCGGGCGTGCTTTCGCTCTCCCCCGTCCACCGCCCAGCGCCTGGATTGCCCTTTGGCACGCGGGGCTCGTCGGTATTGTACTTTTGAACGGCTGGTATTGTTTGAGCATTAGCGCCGTTTCCGCCCGCGTTCGCCTCGATCGGCACGTAGCCGCTGGCGGTGAGCACCATCGGGCGGTCGGCGGCGGCGTTGGCGTAGGGGTCGAGGCCGAGGCTGCCGCGCATTTCATTGAGGGTGACGGCGCCGAGTTTGACGCGGGATTCGAGTGCCGCCTCTGACTTTCCAGCATCGTTGTCGTCCTCGCTGAGCCAGGCGAGCTCGAGGTCGGGCGAGCCAAATTCATCGGCAATGATCTCGTCGACGAATCGGTCAATTACAAGAATGGCCCAACCTGCTGAATGTCGATCCGGGATAACGCGTAGCGTTATCTTTACTACGATGGTTCGCAATCTATGTTTCTTTTTTCTCCCGCAGCGACCGCCTAAAATCTAACAGAGATTCGAGCTGCTGCTGGTTCACCAAATAAAAAAACTCAGGCTTTTCACGACGAGCTTCGTCCGATGGGAAATCAAGCGCTCCTATACCCGCTAAAAATTTCCTTCCGAGTTGATACTCATCCTCATCAGCCCACGCTATCCTCATTTGGACACCAGTCGTCTGGGTATAGATCTCCATCTCTAAACTTGGCGGGTTCGAGCTCTTCGGCCTGCGTTGCTCCAATGATCGCCTGAAATCATGGAAGGCATGAAGTTGATGCAAGTTTTCCAAATGGAATACAGGCTCCTTCTCGCTCAGGTCATGTGACTGCCGAGTCGCGCCCATATCCGTCAGAAACTTTTCTGCGACCTGATACTCAGCCTGATTAGCCCAACAGACTATCGATGTAACGTCAAACATCGCTTCGTAGATTTTCATCTTTAGGTTTGACATCACCATCACCGACTTATCGGAAATGCGGTAAGGACCCGATAACCCCTTGAAAAACTTGCATCCCGTACAATGACAACACGGACGCCATCGGTTTCGCGTATCTCCGGCTGCGAGCGCTCGTTCCTGGCAAACGCTTCGTACCCAGTGGGTGAAGGAAAGTACGCATCCAGTTCGGCTCGCGGCAATAAACCTTGAGCCACCACATCCACCTTACCCTGATTTTGAGCCACGGTGGAGTTTACCGGCTTATCGGCGGCCTCCAATGAGGGAAATGACCCTTGTGCTGTCAGGCCCTGAGCTGTGTCCCCGCGCGACTGAATGCTCAAAAGCTGATCGTTGAGACGGGATAGCAGATATTCCTCGCTCTTTCCGACATGCTCTTGGATCGTATGACCGCCGCTCTGTTCTTCTTCGAGCAAGTCGATTGGATAGCCGGACCTTCCAGTTCCTGCAGCGACCTGAATCCCCGGATTTGCGTCGGTCGTGACTTGGTCCGGATGCGATGCGGTTGTAGATTCAGTCGCATCAGCAACGCTTGTCCTTGCCGCATCTCCTTCTTCCCCCGTCCACCGCCCAGCGCCGGGATTGCCCTTTGGCACGCGGGGCTCGTTGGCATCGTAGTCTTTGTATAAAAAGTACTTCTGGACAGCCGGTGCAGCCTGAGCGCTCGCCCCCTCTCTACCCGCGTTCGCCTCGATCGGCACATACCCGGTGGCGGTGAGCACCATGGGGCGGTCGGCGGCGGCGTTGGCGTAGGGGTCGAGGCCGAGGCTGTCGCGCATCTCGTTGAGGGTGACGGCGCCGAGTTTGACGCGGGATTCGAGTGCCGCCTCTGCCGCCTATTTCTTCCTCTCCCTCAACGATCGCGTGAAGTTATGGAAAGCATCAAACTGCTGCATAGTCTCCATATAGAAAAAATTACACGTCTTGCCGCCGGCGTCTTTCAATTCGGCGCAAAGCACTCCGTTATCTTCTAAAAAACTCTTGACGAGCTGATACTCTTCCTCATTATCCCACTCCATCGTGCTTTCGACACCAAATGGCGAGTAGATCATCATCTTTAAGTTCGACATTGATATCACCATTTGGAATTTGTTGGATACGCAGTAAGGATCCCATAGCCTCTCGCAGAGTTCTGATCTCTCACAATAATGACACGGACGCTATAAGTCTCACGAATGAACGGGGTTGATCGCTCCCTTTCCGCAAAAGCTTCATATCCGGTTGGATAACCAAACTCTTTATCAAGTTGTTGGATCGGCGACAAACCACCAATCACCAAATCGACCTTATCTCGATTATCATCCACAGTTGCATTTACTAAGTCATTGGCAGCCTGCAAAGAAGAAAATGATCCTCGTCCTTTCAAGCCTCGGGCTGTATCCCCAAGCGCTTGAATGCTCTGAAGCTGATCGCTGAGACGCGACAATAGATATTCTTCGCTTTTTCCAACATGCCGCTCTATCGTGTGACCGATACCGTGAGGTGTTTCTTCTTGCTGCAAATCTATCGGATAGCCCGGCCCTCCAGTACCAGCGGCAACCTGAACGCCAGGCTCCGCGTCGCTTGCGGCTTGATCTGGCTGCGATGGGTGTTCACTTGCATCGGCAGCTCTTGTCCTTGCCGCATCTCCTCCTTGCCCGGTCCACCGCCCAGCGCCGGGATTGCCCTTTGGCACGCGGGGCTCGTCGGCATTGTATTTTTGAACGGCTGATATTGTTTGAGTATGATCGCCGTTTCCGCCCGCGTTCGCCTCGATCGGCACATACCCGGTGGCGGTGAGGACCATGGGGCGGTCGGCGGCGGCGTTGGCGTAGGGGTCGAGGCCGAGGCTGTCGCGCATTTCGTTGAGGGTGACGGCGCCGAGCTTGACGCGGGATTCGAGTGCCGCCTCTGACTTTCCAGCATCGTTGTCGTCCTCGCTGAGCCAGGCGAGCTCGAGGTCGGGCGAGCCAAATTCATCGGCAATGATCTCATCGACGAGGTCCTTGACCCATTCTTTGGTCGGCTCAAGGCCCTCTTCCTCGCTCTGCGCTGCCCCCACCCTTCCCTCCCCCGCTTGCGGGGGAGGGTGGGGAGGGGGCGGTGGCGCGGTTCATCAGCTTCACCGCCCATTGCGGCGGCCAGCGGAGGCAATTTTGTCAGGTTTGGAAAATGATTTTTTTGGAAAACCGGTTCATTGGAAGGCAAAGCAGATGATGCGGGCGAGCCATTCGTCGAAGTCGTTTTTCTGCTCCGGCTCCTTGGTCTGATGGACCTTGGCCGCAGTATCGCCCGGCACGAACTTGGCGCGGCGGCGCTTGGCGAGATCACCGGTGAATTCCGCGTCCCAGTAATCCTGGAATTGCTTGATCTGATCCGGCGTCCAGCCGTTCGGCACGCCGATCAGCGCATCGGGAACCGAGCCTTCACTGTAATAATCGAGCTGCCAGAGCTGGCGGCGCAGCGCGATGTTGACCGTCATCAGCACCTGCTGCACCGGCGAATAGCCGTAGACCCGGTGGGCGCGCACGTTGCGCGGCCGATAGATGATGTCGTGCGCCGAGTAGTTGACGGCCGGCAAACCTTTGAGCACCTGCTGATAAGCCGGCGGGAAGATCATGCCCCCTCCCTGCCCTCCCCCGCTTGCGGGGGAGGGAATATCCGTGTGCCCTCCCCCGCTTGCGGGGGAGGAAATATCCGTGTGCCCTCCCCCGCTTGCGGGGGAGGAAATATCCGTGTGCCCTCCCCCGCTTGCGGGGGAGGATAGGTGGGGGTCGTAATAAGGCTGCGGCGTGCGGCCCCAATCGTCGATCACGCGCTTGATGGTGGCGCCGTCGAGCTGGTGCAGCGCGCAGGAAAACCGACGTAAAATATTCACCGGCCAACGACGTGCATCGCTCGATCCAGGCTGCACTTTCGGACTCGCTTAATCATACGCCGTTCCGCGCCTGGCGCCCGCATACTCGATGTTTTGAAAATCCTTCGGAAAATAGTGTCGCTGCAATCCGTCGATGATCTCGTGTGCGCGTATGTAAAGTCCCATATTGGGCCAATCATCATAGTGTCCCCGCACGGCAACCGTAACCTCTATCTCCCAGCCAGGAAATTCTTTGATAAGCTGCTGAAGGGCGCTAACGACGGGTGGGCGCAACATTTCGAGATTGCCGACAAAAACTACGACTTGGGAAGAGCCGCTGTAGTCGCCGTGCACAGTGTAATCGCCATGGGGATGGCCGGGCAAGTAATCCGGCCGGCCGAAACGCTCAAGAAGCTCTTGAACGCGACAGTAAAGACGTTCAAACACGTCGCCCTGTTCGCGATAGCGACGAATTTCCTCGTTGCGCGTCGCCTCAGTCATCTTCGCCTCCGCGTAGGCTCCAGATATCGATATACCTCAACGCTTGATGCAAAATCTTCATTTTAAGATTATAAATCCTCGGCTCATTCGACGCCTTCACTTCATCCACAAAGTCTTGGGCTTGCTGCGACGTCATCTGTTCCGATGTAATATTATTCCTCTGCAAAAAGGCGTCAAACACCTCCTGAACAGCGTCATTGTAGGCCCTGTGCTCGGTGGTCCAGCGGTTTACACTATTGTCGGCAAGCGGACCCGAGGTGGCGTTTTCGAAGACTTGCCTGGTCTCGGCCTGCAGCGGGTATTTCTCGTAAACTCCCTTCGGCACCCAGTGGTGCCCGTCACCGCGGAACGGCCAGGTTGCGTCGAGATCCACTCCGTCCGGTGTCGTTTTGGGCGACTTCGAATATCCTCGCTGGTCCACCGCCCAGCGCCGGGATTGCCCTTTGGCACGCGGGGCTCGTCGGCATTGTATTTTTGAACGGCTGGTATTGTTTGAGCATTAGCGCCGTTTCCGCCCCGCGTTCGCCTCGATCGGCACGTAGCCGCTGGCGGTGAGCACCATGGGGCGGTCGGCGGCGGCGTTGGCGTAGGGGTCGAGGCCGAGGCTGCCGCGCATTTCATTGAGGGTGACGGCGCCGAGTTTGACGCGGGATTCGAGTGCCGCCTCTGACTTTCCAGCATCGTTGTCGTCCTCGCTGAGCCAGGCGAGCTCGAGGTCGGGCGAGCCAAATTCATCGGCAATGATCTCGTCGACGAGGTCCTTGACCCATTCCTTGGTCGGCTCAAGGCCCTCTTCCTCGCTCTGCGCCGACTGGTTGTCGGCGGTGGCGCGGTTCATCAGCTTCACCGCCCATTGCGGCGGCACCGAAAAGGCAAAGCAGATGATGCGGGCGAGCCATTCGTCGAAGTCGTTTTTCTGCTCCGGCTCCTTGGTCTGATGGACCTTGGCCGCAGTATCGCCCGGCACGAACTTGGCGCGGCGGCGCTTGGCGAGATCGCCGGTGAATTCCGCGTCCCAGTAATCCTGGAATTGCTTGATCTGATCCGGCGTCCAGCCGTTCGGCACGCCGATCAGCGCATCGGGAACCGAGCCTTCGCTGTAATAATCGAGCTGCCAGAGCTGGCGGCGCAGCGCGATGTTGACCGTCATCAGCACCTGCTGCACCGGCGAGTAGCCGTAGACCTGGTGGGCGCGCACGTTGCGCGGCCGATAGATAATGTCGTGCGCCGAGTAGTCGACGGCCGGCAAGCCTTTCAGCACCTGCTGATAGGCCGGTGGGAAGATCATGCCGCCGTCGGGGTCGTCATAAGGCTGCGGCGTGCGGCCCCAATCGTCGATCACGCGCTTGATGGTGGCGCCGTCGAGCTGGTGCAGCGCGCAGAGCTGACCGCTGCGGGTGCGCTGGCAATACAGCGTCGCCGCGTCGATGACGAACATGTCTTCGAGCAGCGCCCGCAGCCAGGTCTTCCAGCGCGTCACACCATCGGGCTTTTGGAAGAAATTTTCCAGCGCCGCGATACGCGCGCTCATAGCGGCGTCCACAGATGCGCCGCGCCCTTGCCCTACCCTCCTCCGCGAGGGGGAAACGGAGAGATGGGCGCCGCGCGGCCGGATGCACCAGCGCTGGCGCTCCATCTGATCCTTGCGCGTCTCGATGACGAGACGCAGCAGATCGTAGGCGTCGGCGAAGCCGCGCAACTCGGCAAAGCCGACCGGTTCATAGGCGCGCGGCCGCGTGGCGATGTTATAACCGGGCGGGAAATCAAAACGCCGGCCGGCGACATCCGGCGGCGCGATCGGCGACAGCGGATTGAGCGGCCCGAACCAATCGGCGCCGCTGCCGCGCGCAATGCCCGCACTCGCGGGGTTTTGGCTCGCGGGGTTTCGGCTCGCGCCATACGACAGCCGGATTTGGTACGGCGACAGCGGCCATTGCGGTTGGCCGGCGCCGCGGATTTGTTCGCTCATTGTTGTCCCGTTTGGTCTCGCATGCGCACCAGGACTGCGGTCTGCAGCAAATGGGTCGGGATCCCGAAAGCGTGGCTGTTCGGGATCCCGACCCTGCGATCCACGCCACCCTCCCGTTTTCCGTTGTCGCAGAGCTATGCATCCCGCCGACTGGAACGGCGGACGTGCATGGGCGCGACAACGGGCGAGAAGGCGATGCGTGGATCAAGCCCGCGAAAAGCGGGCCGTTCATTGAAGGTTGACCGTCATCCTGAGGCGCCCGCGCGTGGCGCGGGCCTCGAAGGATGCACGGCCCGGGCCGTCGCCCTTCGAGGCGCGCGTTCGGCGCGCACCTCAGGGTGACGGAAGGGAATCCATCATTATTCGATTCACACCCCGCGCAGCGATCACGGCAATAGCGCATTGACGGCCGCGGCCTCGATCGCTCCCATGATGCTCATGGTCGGGTCGGTCGGGTGCTGGCCGTCAAGCGAATATGTGGTGTTGCAAAATGCCGGGCTGGTAAAGTTGCCGGGACCGATCGTCGGGTCGGCCCAATAATTGGCGATGGCGTCGGCACCAAAGCCGCCTTGCGATTGCGGTACGGTGCCCAGATTGATCCGGTCCGTCGTGTATTGCTGGTATTCGGTCAGCATCGAACCAGACCAGCCGCACTGCATCGGCGTGACGCCGATGATCACCTTGGCGTTCGAGCCGACCGCGTGGACGCAATTCACATAGGCCTGCAAATCAGCTTCGATCGTGGCGAGCGGCGTGCCGGCGCGGATGTCGTTTTCACCCGCCATGATCTGCACGACGAACGTCGTGTAGCCGGCGCGGTATTCGGTGGCGAAATTGGCGGGGCAACTGCTCAATAGCCCGGCAAGGCTGTAGCCGAACACCGCATTGAGATACGCGCGCACCGGTGGACTGATCGACGGCAGCGCGTAACGCAACGGGCTATTGTCGAACAGTGAACCTTCGCCGGACGACATGCTATCGCCGTCGTTGACCAGCGCATTGGCATAAGTCTGCTGGATCGACAGCGCCTTCGCAAATGATGAACGAATGGCGGCCGCCTGGCTCGCGGTCACCGGCAGCGTGTAGAGCACCAATGCCAGCGCATCCATGTTCGACACGGCGGTCGCGTCCGAGCTGCCGAGATTGGCGCCGATCGTGGGTGGCTGGACACTTGCCGAGAACGTGGATGCCTGATCGTTGGACGAGCCGGCAACCGTGCCGCCGTTCCAATTAAAAATCATCACGGCAGGCTCAACCTCGGCCGGCGTTGTCGCCTTCGCGCCAAGCGACTGTATCGCCAGCGCCGGCGCGAAGCCGATATATGCGCTCATGAAGCCGATGGTGTCATTGGTTTCCTCGAACATCACCCGCAATTCGTGAGACTGCAAATTCTGTCCCACAAACACGAGGGTGCTGTTGGCTCCCGGGATCCACGACGGACACGACGACGCCAACCATTTGGTAGAGGCGGTCAGGCCGGTCGTGGAATGCGCGACCGAATTGAAAACGACCGGCCGCACGCCTGCGACCGCGTTGGCGGCGCTCCACACCGGTGCGTTGGCGTTGGCGGCTTGCGTGGCGTCGCAGCCGTTGCCGGATTGATCGTAGACCTTCGTGATGAAACACGCCGACGGCGACGCCGCGCAAAACGCGTCACCGGTGGCCTGGTCGACCACGCCGTTGACGAAGCCGAGCGTCTTGACCGTCGTCGCGCCATTGACCAGCGTCAGATCGAGCGCTTTGTTGGCGGTGTAGCGCGACAGCAGCCGCACGGCGCCATAGGCCGCGGCCGGCGCCGGAAGATTATCCAGCGGATAGGGCGAGCCCGCCGCCGTCGCTACGCCGGAAAACTGCGCCTGCGCCGGCGAAGCGAGCATTACCGCCAAAATCCAGAACCGGTGCATCACAGTTGATATCCGCCGGCAGATACCGAGGTCAGGCCGCCCGCACCGGCCGCGATCGCGTTGACGGCAATGCCGGTATTCACCGCCGATGACGGAACGCAAGGGGAAAAAGTCCTGAACAGGTGGCTCACCGCAGGAGATATGCCGACGTCCTGAGTGAAATTCAATGATCCGTTGATTGATCCCGTCACCGTCGCATTGCCGTTGGTTGCGGCCGTCGCCGCCGCATCAATCGAGAACCAGCAAATATAGGTGCGAGCCGACGCATTCGCCGGGAGCGTCGCCGTCACCGTGCCCGTGGTTCCGGTGTTCGAGGCGGTAATCGCGGTGGCGGCGGCCGGATAGGGATTTTGGCTGGTGACGATGCCTTGGCCCGCGCCAGCGGGCGTCGAGCCGAAGCCGACGCCGATCACGGTCACGGCACGCGGATAGGGAACGTTGTTGGTTTGATAGGCGCCCGCCGTAACCGTGCCGCTGCCGTAGACCGACACGCGCACCCGAAAGCAGGCCGCCGTGGTGTTGATGACAATGTGTCCAGCCGCGTTCGACGACGTGAACATCGTGCCGTTGGTAAAGACCGGATTGTAGCCGGACACTTGGAACCAGGTCGTGCTCGACGCGCAGGCGGCTGGATTGTCGTTCGACTGCTCGTAGACCAGGGTCGTGCCTGTTCCGGCCGCGGTGACATCGACATCGACCGTTGCGTACGGCCATGCCGGCAGCGTGAACAGCACGCCATTCGCCGCGCCGCCAAAGGTGGTGCAGGAAGCCGTGCAGCTCACCGGCGCGGTGCGCAATCCGGTCGCCGGGATAAGGCCGCCTTGCTGATCAAGACCGACGGGTTCGCTCGCGCCGCCCGAATAGGACTGCGGCAGCGTGAGAACGCCGGGGTTGAGAAGATTGGTCTAAATCCCGTTGGCGCATTGCCCGCTCGACGCCGGGACCGCTTTGCCCGCTGCGTTAAGGCATTTTTGCACGACAGACGGGATCAAAACGCGCGGATTGCTCAAATCCTGGTAGGCCGCCTGGGCGTGCGCAAGCCGCGGCGCCGCGGCTACCAGGAGAGCGATCGTCACCGTCGACAACGTTTTCATGAGGGCTCTGTCTCCCGTTCAGGTTCAACTGCTGCGATGCGCGTGAAGCCGTGGCCGATGAGCGGCTGCACATCGGCTTCCTCGACCTCGACCATGCCGTGCGCGTCGGCGAGGTAGCGTCGTCCGAACACGCCGTGGATTGTCGACAGCCCGAGCGGCGCCCACAACTTGACGGTCGCCGCCGGCGCGGCGGCGACGATGGCGACGATGGCGGCGGCGACGGCGGTTGTCTGTGCTGCCTTCGCCGCTTCGGCTTGCCGGCGGTAGTGTTCGAAGATGCCCCAGCCCGCGGCCTGTCCAAGCATGAGGTCGGTCAGCGCCCAGACCAATGCGTCGGCCCGGTCGGGACTGCCGGCGCCGCGATAGCCTTGCGTGGTAAAGGCGCAAAGCTGGTCTTCGAGCGTGGCGAAACGTCCGACGTGATGCACCAATCCCTGTTCGTAGAGCGTCGAGATCGGCTCGGCGCGCTGGACCTTGCCGCGCGATGCGGAAATCACCCGCACAGTCGCGCTGGGGTCGGCGGCGCGAATGACGAAGCGCACCATCTCGCCGCCGAAATTTTCCTCGGCGAGGATGCGCATGGCGTCGAATTCATGATAGGCGCGCACCGCGGCGCGCCCCCACACCGCCGGCGCGTCGCGCAGCGAACGGTCGGCGAGCACATAAGCGTGACCGTCGTCGCCTTGGGCCGCGACCACAATTCCGATCTCGTCGGCGCGCTCGTCGTCTCGGCCTGAGGCGCCCGAAGGATCGACCGCCACCACGACGGTGCGGCAACGCGACAGCGCGAAGTCCAGGACGCGGTTGCGCGCGATGACCTCGTAGCTGAACAGCGCGCCGTCGAGGTCGTCGATATAGGCGCCCTCGTAAAAGCGTTTGCGCTCCCGCTCGGGCAGGTTCGCCAGGCTGTGCGAGGTACTCCGGCGTCAGATTGGCGGCGTTATCGCTCGGATTGAGAAACATCCGCTCGTAATTGTCCGGGGTCGGCGAGCGGCTGGCGCGAAACCGGATCGCGCTTGTCGCCGAACAGCATGTTGGTCCAATGACCCTTGCTGACCGGATTGAGATCATAATAGGCGGCCTGCGGCAGGCCGCTCACCACCTGCGCCAGGCGCGTCAGCGCCATCAGCACCGACGAATACGGAATCTGCGAGCACTCGTTGAGAAAAATCGTCGCATATTCCTTGCCGAGGATCTTCTCGACGCGCGCCTGGTCGTCGAGGCCGCCGATCCAGATTTCCGATTCGTTTCCCAGCGAAAAATAGCCTTCGGTGCGATGCCGCTTGAGCCGCTCGCGTGGGATACCAAAGACGGAACACTTTCGGCAGCGTATCGAGCGCGATCGAGTCGCGGGCGGCATTGGCGTGGAAACGCAGGATGGCGTGGCGCGAATGCTCCACCGTCACCGCGCGCTTGGCGATGGCGCGCACCAACAAACGTCGTTTTGCCGGAACGCGAACCGCCGACCAGGAGCGTGTGGCGCTGCTGCAACAGCAACTCCTCTGCTTCCTGTTGCCTGGCGGTCAGTTCGAGCTTCTTAAGCTCGGGGTCGGGATTGGCACGGACGGTTGATGAGACGGAAGTCGTTTCCGCTGGCCATTCGTGTCCGATATTTCTGCGGTTGTTTCACACTCCTGCGCCGTTCCGGGCGCGCACGGTTAAGCCAAGGACAAGAAAGAACTCTACGGCACGCTCACGCCAGCGCGATGTTCACGGCGCGCAAGCCGCGCTTGGTCTTCTCGATGTCGAAGCTGACGGCCTGGCCTTCGTAGAGCAGCCAATATTCGCCGGCAGATCGGTGCGGTGCACGAAGACGTCGCCCGCAGCCATCGTCGCGCGTGAAGAAGCCGTAGCCTTTGGTCTCGTTGAAGAATTTGACTTTGCCTGTGACGTTCACGGGCTCACCTCGTATGATCTGAAAGCGTTTGTGTCGAACTGTTGCTTGCTGCACGGCCGACGCACCGCGTTGCGGACGTAGCCGCGTCGCCGATACGCGCGGCATTGCCACGTCCGGCATCCGTGATGATGGCCGGCGGCTGGCGGCCGACGCGTCGCATCCGCCGCGACGAGAGTGCCCGCGATCAGCGATTTGATGTGTTTGGAAAGTTGGAGAAGTGCGGCGGGCGCAATGGTGCAAAGCCCGGGCGCACGCGAGGAAATGCCGCAGAAAATACCTCGCTGTCAAGCGCGGCTGTCGCAAAGTTTTTTGAAACGCGCCGTATCATGTTGATCGAGCGATGAAAAAAATTTTGCTCCGACGTGACTACGAATAGCACAGTTGAAAGCCGCAACGGCGCGCACTGAAGATGATTTTACAGCCACTTACGCAATGACCGGCTCGTCATGCCCGCGCTTGTCGCGGGCTTCCACGACTTAAAAGCCCCGCGAGATCAAAGACGTGGATGGCCGGGACGAGCCCGGCCATGACGATGTGGAGAATTGGAAATTACAGGTATCTGAGAGTGGCGGCGAGTTTTCTCACCAACTTTTCGCGGTAGCGCCCCATCCATTGTTGATAAGGCGCGACGCGCTCGCCGCGCTGCGATGCCGCTATCCGGTATTCCCGATATGATTTGTTGACCGACTGCAAGTCTCCCGCACGCTGCAGCCGCTCGATCTCGCCCTCGACGCGCTCAATGACGAGCATGGCTTCGTCGCGCAATTCCGCGTCGGACTGCAGAACGACGCCGGCTTGGCGCGCCGCTGACACAATCAATTCGCGCCCCAGCAGCAATGCTGGCGGCCCCTTTCCGGGCTCTGGCGCAACGGGCGTAAGCGCGCAGCCCGCGTCTTCGCACGATTTTCGGCGCCGCAGCCGCGCATTGGCTGCCGCAGCGACGCGTTCGGCCTGCGCCGGCCGCCGGCACCACCATCGCGCTTGCACGGTTTCCGCCGCGCCGAGGCTCTCGCCGCCCTCGATCGCCGCGATGCGAATTCCCGCCGGGCCGCAAATCACGGCAACCGGCGCAAGTCCCAATCCGTCACAGTACGCCGCGATCAGCGCCGCGCGCCGATGGCAATTGCGCTCGGCCGCAGCCGCGCCGCGCCGGTGCGCAGCGGTGGCGTTGTGTCCGTTCATGCGAATCTCCGGTGATGGATGCTCAGAAGCTCGGCGTGGTGTGGACGCGTCGCCTATCTGACCGGAACGCGGCGGCGGATCAGTTCCCAGGCGATGATTCGCAGGCCCTGCAGCTTGCGGGCGTTGAATGTCCGGCGGGTGATCTTCAGCGCCTTGAGCCGCTTGTCGACGTCGGCATCGAGCGCCGCCCACAGCGAACCGAGATTGACGGCGCGGGCGACGTGGTGGAATTCGGCGCCGCCAAGGTAAGCGGCCGGCCAGTGCAGCGCTTCCTCCATGCGCGCGATTTCGGCCGGCGACGGCGGAATCCGCACGCGGTTGCGCTGCTGCGCCATCCGTTCGAGCTCGTGGGTCTCAAGCTGCGAGTTGAGGTCGCCGCGGTCATAAACGATAGAGCGGCATCGAATTGACGTAGCCGCGCGGACGCGTCGCCATCGGCAGGCGCGCCAGCATGCGAAACGCCTCCTCCATGCGCTCCATCACGTGCACGAAGCGACCATCGCTCCGGCACCGGCCGCGTTCGCGAGCCGCGGCAGCGACGGAGCTTGCGCGCCAGCGCGCCGAGAATGCCGGTGCGCTCGCCGCGCAATTCGGCGCGCGCCGCGGCGCGGCGCGTTCGCCCAGCGGCGGGCTTGCACGCGCTTGCGCGTCGCTCAGCGCGGGCCAAGACGCGTTGCCCCTGTTGCGATTTTTGAAACCGTCACGGTGTTCTGCGCTTCACCTGCTCGGTTACGCAGCGCGCAAGACGACGGCTTCGCAGCGGCGATGATCGGTCGCCTCGGCGAGGATAAGCGCGCCGCATATGTCGGGCGCAGTACGGCATGCCGCGGCCAAGGTCCGCGCCGGCCGCGCCGCAGAAGAAGAATTTTGCCGTGCCGGGACGGCCAGATCGGCCAGCGGCAGCAATGGTTGGTCAGTTCCAGCAGGGTCTTGTGCCCCGGCGGGGCTTTGCCGCGCGGTCGCCGCGCAGCTCGCGTTGTTGCGGGCGCGGCCGCGGCGGCGCCGGCCCGGCGCATTTCGGCTCGCCGACGACGCCGGCGACGTTTGCTTGGCCTGCTGCCGCGTTGCCCGCGCGCCAGCAGAGCAAGCCGCAGCCGGAACACCTTGCCGAGGACCGCCGAGCGCGACAGGCCGCCGAAGCGCACGCCGATGGCATGCGCGGTCTCGCCCTTGGCCCAAAGCTGTTTCAGCAGCGCAATTTGCTCCTCGGTCCAGGCCTCGCCGCGCATTCGCCTTCTCCCGCAATATCCGCCGGCACCGGCGGTTTCGTCACTGTTCATGACTATAGTCACTATATTTGTGACAGTCAAGTCACTCATTTTGGACGCTAGAAGTTTTGCACCGAAATGGTGACAATAGCCCCATGGCACGGCGGATTCGCACGACCAAGCAATGGACCGGGCTGTACTACGCGCGACAGGCGCGCGGCATGACGCCGCACCGAAGCTCGTCGCGCTATCCGGCGTCTCCAAGCAGCAACTGTCGCGGCTCGAGAACGGCCAGATCCGGCTGCGGCTCGATCACCTCAAGCCGTTCGCCAATCATCTCGGCTATTCGCCGGAGCAGATCCTGCTGTGGGGACGCTTTCCCGGCACCGGCGGCAGCCACGTCGAATCAAGCGACGTGCTGCGCGACGAATCGGCGCACGAGGAACCGCTCGGCCCGGCCCAGGGCCAGGTGCCGGAGCTCGACACCCGCGCCGGCCTCGGCGGCGGCGGCGTTCCGGCGCGGGAAGTGCGCAAGGAGGGCCGCCACGCCGACCCCGTAAAGTCCGAAGGATGGCTGTTTCCCGCCAGTTTCGTGCGTGAGCAATTGCACACCTCGGCGGCGCGGCTTCTGGTGCTCGACACCACGGGCGACAGCATGGCGCCGACGGTCATGTCCGGCGATCGCGTCGTCGTCGATACCGGCCACAAGACCCCTACTCCCGACGGCCTTTACGCCATCCGCGATACGTTCGAGTGCATCGTCGTCAAGCGCCTGCAGTTGCTGCGCTCGGCGCGGCCGACCCGCGTCAAGATCATTTCCGACAATCCGAATCATCCGAGCGAAGAGGTTCCGCTCAACGAGCTCGAGATCGTCGGCAAAGTGCTCTGCTGCCTCAAGCTGTTCTGAGCGCGCGCGGCGCTCGCTGGCAAAGGCGCGCTGACAACACCCAATCGGCTGCGTTGCCGCACTGTCCAATTCGCGATGCGCGGGTGGGCGCGACGGTTCGTCACTCATTTAGATACGACGCTTGACTTTCGTCTCATTTTCAGTTACTACGCGCGGATGTGCAGCCTGATCCCCATTGCGCCGCATGCGCCGGACGAATGCGGCGCGGCGTGGCGCGGCCATCAGCGATGGCAGCCGCCCTCGCCCAAATCGAGGCCGCATTCGGCGCAGCCGCGGCGAATCAACGCATTCAAGCTTAGGGTTGCGCGATTCCTCCGGCTCGGGCCGCAGCACGCCGCGGTCCGGGCGCGCTTTGGCGTCCGCGCGGCCATGCTGTCGGGCCGCAGCCTCGACGCCGCAATCGTCACCGTCGAGCGCTGGTGGCGCGACGAGCGCAAAGCGTTCCAGATCGCGAGCGCGTTGGGCTGCGGCACGCGGCTGTCGCTCGAGGTCCTGCAGCGAACTGCGCCTGATCCTGCGGCTGATGCGCTTCAAGCGCATGGACGCCGAGTTTATGCCGTTGTCGCCGCGCTGTGCGGCGAACCCTGCGCGCGCGGATAATGCCGCATTTAATGTGATCGTCATCCTGAGGCGCCCGCGCAACGGCGCCCGAAGTGGCGGCCGATGCAAGCTCCGCGCGGGCCTCAAGGATGCTAACTCCAATGCCCGGCCGCCCTTCAGCTACGCTTCGCTCGCGCCTCAGTGACGAGAAATCAATTTGACGTCTTGATAGCCGCGCACGGCGCCTGCCGCTCAGCCCGGCGTGACCGTGCGGATATGCAGCTCGCGCAATTGCCGTCGGCGTGACTTCCGACGGCGCGCCCATCAACAAATCCTCGGCGCGCTGGTTCATCGGGAACAGCACGACCTCGCGCAGATTTTCCTCGCCGCACAACAGCATGACGATGCGGTCGATGCCGGGCGCGATGCCGCCGTGCGGCGGCGCGCCGAGCGACAGCGCGCGCAGCATGCCGCCGAATTTCTGCTCCAGCACCGCCTCGTCGTAGCCGGCGATGGCAAACGCCTTGCGCATCACGTCGGGTCGATGATTGCGGATCGCGCCGGACGACAACTCCACGCCGTTGCAGACGATGTCGTACTGGATCGCCTTGAGGCCGAGAATCTTTTCGCGGTCGGCGGCATCGAGCGCGAGGAATTCATCGACGCCGCATGTTCGGCATCGAGAACGGATTGTGAGAAAAATCGATCTTCTTCTCGTCCTCGTTCCACTCGTACATCGGGAAATCGACGATCCAGCATAGCTCGAAGCGGTCCTTGTCGATCAGACCGAGTTCCTCGCCGATCTTGGTGCGCGCCGCACCGGCGAATTTGACGAAGCTCTGCGGGCTCGCCGGCGGCGAAGAATACCGCGTCGCCGTCCTTCAGGCCGAGTTGTGCGCGCAGCGCCTCGGTCTTCTCCGGCCCGAGATTGTTGGCGACGGGCCCGCGCCCGGCCACGGCGCCGTTGTCGACGGCGAAAAAGATATAGCCAAGCCCCGGCTGTCCCTCGCCTTGCGCCCACGAATTCATGCGGTCGCAGAAGGCGCGCGAGCCGCCTTTCGGCGCCGGGATCGCCCACACGGCGGCCTTTGCGCTGCTTTCGAGGATGCGGGCGAAAACCTTGAATGCCGAGCCGCGGAAAATATCCGAGACATCCTGCATCGCGATCGGATTGCGCAAGTCCGGCTTGTCGGTGCCGTATTTGCCGAGCGCCTCGGCGTAAGGAATGCAGCGGAAATTTTTGCGTCACCGGCTTGCCGTCGGAAAATTCCTCGAACACGCCGCGGATGCACCGGCTCGACCGCGTCGAACACGTCCTCCTGGGTGACGAAGCTCATCTCCAGATCGAGCTGATAGAACTCGCCGGGCGAGCGGTCGGCGCGCGCATCCTCGTCGCGAAAGCACGGCGCGATCTGAAAATAGCGGTCGAACCCCGACACCATGATGAGCTGCTTGAACTGCTGCGGCGCCTGCGGCAGCGCATAGAATTTTCCGGGATGCATGCGCGACGGCACCAGATAGTCGCGCGCGCCTTCCGGCGAGGAAGCGGTCAGGATCGGCGTCTGGAACTCGAAGAAGCCCTGCGCCTTCATGCGCCGTCGGATCGAATCGATGATGGCGCCGCGCTTCATGATATTCTGGTGCAAGTGCTCGCGGCGAAGGTCGAGGAAACGGTACTTGAGCCTTATCTCCTCGGGATAATCCTGCTCGCCGAACACCGGCATCGGCAAGTCCTCGGCCGGTCCCAGCACTTCGAGCTCACGGCCGTAGACCTCGACCTGTCCGGTCGGCAGATCGGGATTCTCGGTACCCTGCGGGCGCCGACGCACTCTGCCGTCGACGCGGATCACCCATTCGGAGCGCAGCCGTTCGGCGAGCGCGAAGGCGCTGCTGTCGGGGTCGACGACCACCTGTGTCAGGCCGTAGTGGTCGCGCAGATCGATGAAAAGCACACCGCCGTGGTCGCGGATGCGGTGGCACCAGCCGGAAAGCCGCACCTCGGTCCCGATGTCGGCCGCCCTGAGCGCGCCGCAGGTATGGCTGCGATAGCGGTGCATGGTCGGCGGCATTTCTTTCTGCAATTGTTCGACGGCAGGCGGAAAGCGCATGCGGGGATGCCGTTGTCAAGGCAAGCCGATTCGTCCACCTGACAGCGGCGGGCTTTCATTTCCTCTGACGTTTTCATCGTGGAAGGCTGCACATACCTTTCCGGCATCCCAGCAACTTATGACCGCATGGATGATCCTTCGCAGAGCATGGAGAGGACTGAAGCCGGGTTGCAGGAACAGCTTGTTCACATCGGAATATAATTTGACTTCGTCTAAAAGACGATTATTTATCGTCTCCGAGACGAACGAAAACAGCATAACCGACCATGATCTTCCAGTACCCCAAACTCGATCAAGCTGACCGCGATGTCCTGGAAATGATTAGACAATTGCGTCGTGATCTTCGGCATCAAGTCAACGTGAACCCTGTCCGATGGACCGGATTCCTGCGGAGGAACACCTTTGCGCGAGCTTTACAGGGATCGAACAGTATTGAGGGCATCAATGCGGATTTGGCCGAGGCAGTGGCAATTGTGGACGACGAAAAGCCGGAAACGTTGGCGGACGAAGCTGAGAAGGCGCTGACGTGCTACCGGACCGCGCTAACTTACATCCTGCGGCTTCACGACGATCCGTATGCGGAGATAAACGCACAGCTTATCCGCAGCCTGCATTTCATGATGCTAAATTACGACATGACGATGCTACCGGGGCAGTGGCGCCCCGGCTCGATACGCGTTGTCCGCGAGCCGACAAATCAAACAGTATACGAAGGCCCCGCCGCTCAGCACGTTCCCAAGCTTGTCGATGAGCTCGTGGCGCAAATTACGGATCACGATAGCGTCGGATCATCGACCGTCTTGGCAGCTATGGCGCATCTAAATTTGGCGATGATCCATCCTTTCCGCGATGGGAACGGACGAATGTCGCGCGCTCTTCAAACTCTTGTGCTTACTAGAAACGATGTTGTGAGCCCGGTTTTTTGTAGCATCGAGGAGTGGTTAGGCCGCAACACCGATCCCTACTATGCAATCCTCGGGCAAGTCGGCCAAGGTCAATGGAATCCCAAGAACAGTGCGCTTCCTTGGGTTCGCTTTTGTCTCGTGGCTCACTACCAGCAAGCCGCGACTTTGATGAAACGCAATGCTGTAATTGGCCGGATGTTTGGAGAAATGGAAAAGCTAAGGAAGACACATGGCCTCCCGGACCGAATGGAAATTGCAATGATGGACGCCGCATTCGGATACAAAGTAAGAAATGCGCGCTATCGGCAAGAAAACGAAATATCGGATGTCGTGGCAAGCCGTGATTTGAAACGGCTATGCGACATAGGGCTGCTAATGCCAGTCGGCGAAAAGCGCGGTCGCTACTATATCGCCGGCAAACCGCTGAAAGCGGTCAGAGAAAAATGCGCCGACAAGACGATGGCTCCAAACCCTTACGATGCGATCAAAGGACGGTCTACCGGTCAGCAACTTTCTTTGCCCGTTTGACGCTCGCTCGCAACTTCGTCTTTTCCCTTTCTTCGAGGCCTTTTCGCAACATTCCCCCTGGCGATCCGCATGACATGGACGGCGTTGCCGATCACGTCAAACTGAGGCACGACCCGATCTGAGATGCGGCACGGCCCTTGCCACCACGGCTGTGATGCTGGAATGCGTAGAACCATCAGGCACGAGGGCAGCAATGTCACGCACAGCAAAGGCTCGCGGCCAAGCCGGCGCGGCCACCCATAAGACGACAGCGGAAGCGGCCGTCGATGCCCTTTCGGCCCATGGGCTCGACACCATCTACGCATTGCCCGGAGTGCATAACGACGAGTTTTTCGACGCGATTGCCAAGCGCGAACACAAAGCGCCGGCGATCCGCGTCGTGCACAGCCGGCACGAACAAGGTGCGGCCTACATGGCGCTCGGCGCCGCGCTGGCGACCGCAAAGCCGCAGGCTTACTGCGCCGTGCCGGGACCGGGCTTGCTCAACTCGGCGGCGGCGCTGCTCACCGCCTACGGCATGAACGCGCCGGTGCTGGCGCTGTTCGGCCAAATCCCGCAGGCCACGATCGGGCGCGGCTTGGCTTATCTTCATGAAATGGGCGACCAAGCCGGCATCATCGCGCGTCTCGTCGATTGGTCGGCGCGCATCCGCGCGCCGCACGAGGCGCCGCGGCTTGTTGCCGAAGCGATGCGTTCGATGGCCACAGGGCGGCCCGGCCCGGCGGCGCTCGAATGCGCCATGGACGTCTGGGGACGCTCGGGACCGGTCGCTGGGCAAGCGCCATTGCCGGCCGATGCGCCGCCGATTGACGAAGACGCCATCAAGGCCGCGGCGAAGCGCCTGGGCGCAGCGAAGCGGCCGCTCATATTCGCCGGCGGCGGTGCGCTGGAGGTGTCCGCGGAAATAACCCAGCTTGCGCACCTGCTCCAGGCGCCGGTCGTCACCTATCGGCGCGGCCGCGGCGTCATCGACGACCGCGACCCGCTGAGCGTCAACCTGCCGCTCGGCCACGAGCTATGGGCCGAAGCGGATGTCGTGCTGGCCGTCGGCACCCATCTGCACTCGCCGCTCCAGCAATGGGGGCTCGACCGCGACCTCGCGATCATCCGCGTTGATGCCGATCCTGAGGAGCCGGCGCGCATGGCCAAACCTGCCGTCGCCTTGATTGGCCGCGCCGAACTCATCGTGCGCCGCTTGCTCGACGTGCTGCCGGCGCATAATGCCCGCCGCCCGTCGCGGCGCAGCGAGCTGCAAGGCCGTCACGCCAAAATGCGCACCCGCCTCGCCAAGCTCGGCGCCGCAACTCGGTTTCCTCGACGCCATCCGCGCCGAATTGCCCGAGGATGGCATTTTCGTCGATGAGGTGACGCAGATCGGCTTCGCCTCCCGCCTCGCCTTCCCGGTCTATAAGCCGCGCACCTATCTGTCGCCCGGCTACCAGGACAATCTCGGCTGGGGCTTTGCGACCGCGCTGGGCGCGCAACACGCCCGATCCGATGTGCCGGTCGTGGCGATCTCCGGCGACGGCGGCTTCATGTTCACGGCGAGCGAATTGGCGACCGCGGTCCGCCATCGCATCCCGCTGGTGACAATCGTATTTGCCGACGGCGCGTTCGGCAATGTGCGCCGCATCCAGGAGGAGTGCTACGGCAATCGCTTGATCGCCTGCGACCTGGCAAATCCGGATTTTGTCGCTTTCGCCAAAAGCTTTGGCGCGCAGGCCGCCCGCGTGCACAACCCGCAAGACCTGCGCCGGGCGCTGCGTCGCGCATTGACCCACCGCGACGGCCCGACCCTCATCGAGGCGCCGGTCGGCGCGATGCCGAGCCCGTGGGAGTTCATCCTGATGCGCAGAGTCCGCGGCGGCTAGGACTTCGGTCAATCCGCTCATCCCCGCGCAAGCGGCGATCCAGGCGGCATACCGACAAAGCTGAGCAAGCCGCTTCTGGATTCCCGCTTGCGCGGGAATGAGCGGAAGAGAACTGGATCAACGCCGTCGGAACCTGCTCTAAGACCGCCGCCCGCCGCTCGCCGCCCGCCGTTGCCACATTTGCCACATATCCGTTCCGTCTCGTGCCAGTGGTCTTGCTACCCGTGTGGCACCTGAACGACACTGCCATCACAATGTCAGCTCACGCCGCTATCGCGTTCGCAACGCAGCCGATCACGACAACGCCGGACCTCGCCGCCGTCTGCAAGCGGATGTCGGCCCATCCGTTCGTGACCATCGATACCGAATTCCTGCGCGAGACCACCTATTACCCGCTATTATGCGTTGCCCAGATGGCGTCACCCGATGAGGCCGTGGTCATCGACGCGCTGGCGCCCGGCATCGATCTGGCGCCCTTCATGGCGCTGATGGCGGACCAACGGGTGATGAAGGTGTTCCACGCCGCGCGCCAGGACATCGAGATTGTCTGGCACGCCGCCAAGCTCATTCCCGAGCCGATCTTTGATACCCAGGTGGCGGCGATGGTGCTTGGCTACGGGGATTCCATCTCCTACGAGCAACTCGTGCAGCGCATTACCGGTGACGCGCTCGACAAATCGCACCGCTTTACCGATTGGACACGCCGGCCGTTGTCCGACGCACAGCTTGCCTACGCCATCTCGGATGTGACCCATCTGCGCGATGTCTATACCGCGCTGGTCAACGACCTCGGCCGGCGCGGCCGCGCCGACTGGGTCCAGGAAGAAATGCGTGTGCTCACGTCGGCGGAAACCTACCGCATGGAACCGGAGCGGGCCTGGCAGCGGCTCAAGACCCGCGTCCGCAAGCCCAAGGAATTCGCCGTCCTCATCGAAGTCGCGGCCTGGCGCGAGCGCGAGGCGCAGTCCCGCGATGTGCCGCGTTCGCGCGTGCTCAAGGACGAAGTCATCGCCGATATCGCCGTGCAGGCGCCGACCAGCACCGAGAAGCTCAGGCACTTGCGGTCGCTGCCGAAAGGATTTGAACGTTCGCGCTGGGGCGAGGCGATCGTCGCCGCGGTGACGCGCGGGCTGGCGCGCGATCCGAAGACATTGCCGCTGCCGGCGCGCGCGCCGCCGCCGCCGCTGAACGGCGCGGCGGTTGTCGAACTGCTCAAGGTGCTGCTGCGGATGATCGCGGAGCGCCACCACGTCGCCGCCAAGGTCATCGCAACGGTCGACGACCTCGAACGCATGGCGGCCGATGACGGGGCGGACGTGGCTGCCTTGTCCGGCTGGCGGCGCGAGCTGTTCGGCGACAAGGCACTCGCCCTCAAGCACGGCAAGCTCGCGCTCGCTATCGAGAAGGGCAGAGTTGCGACGGTCGAGCGGGAATAAGATATTTCTCAACCCATCAGCACCACCAACTCGCGGCCGATGAGGCGCGCGAGCGCGCGCAGCCGCGCCGAAACCCGCTCGCCGGCAAGCGCCGCGAGTTCGCCGGGAAGCCGCAGCGCCAGACGATGCCGCTCCACCGCGAGCGATGTCTTGATGATGACGCCGGGCATCGCCGCCGAAACCACATAGGCAAGCCGCAGCGCCGCGCCGAGCACGCGGGCACGGTCGAGCATCCGCGTCGAGGCCAGCTCGCGCAACCGCGGCGAGAGTTCGTCATCCATGACCAAGCCGACATGGCGGAAAAATACCGCGAGCGCCAAGAAGGCGCGGCCGGGATGATCGATCGCGGTGAAACCGCCGTGCGCAATGATATTGAGCGAGTGCTCGCCGCGGTAATCGGGATGGGCGCGCCAGCCGATATCGGCCAGCAGGCAGGCGGCGTGACGCAGCCGGCGTTCCTCGCTTGTCTCATCGAAACCCGACGTCGCCATGAAACGGTCGGTCCACTCGATCAGTTCTTCGCCGTGGCGCGGCGAGCGCGCGCGCAACTGATTGAGCTCGCGCGCGGCTTCGAGGAGCGCGTCCTTTTCCTGATCCTTCCGCTTGAGCAGCGAGTACAGCAATCCCTCGCGGACACCGAGCGCGGAAAATACCACCTGACGCGGCTTGCCGATGCGAAGAATGTATTCGAGCACGAGCGCCGCATAGGGCAGCAACGGCCGCCGTGCGTTGGCGACGACTTCGATGTTGGAGAGACTATCGACGTCCACCCGGTGCACCAGATGGGCGAATTCGAGCGCCTCGCCGGCGGCAATCGCGTAGCCGTGCATCACGTGCAGCGGATATCCGGTCTGCCACATGTGCAACCGCGCCAGCGCCCGCCACGTGCCGCCGACGGCGTAGAAGCTGCGGTCCTTGCTGGCTTTGAGCACCGGCAGGCCGAGAAGCGACTTCTTGACGTATTTTTCCGCCTTTTTGAGCGATTTTGACGAGATGTCCGCTAAAGCGAGGCCGCCAAGCGGGCGGGTGATGCCGCGCCGTACGCGCGTGCCGCGAATATCGACGAGTTCGAGCGAGCCGCCGCCGAGATCGCCGACGACGCCGTCGTCGCGATGCACGCCGGAAATGACGCCGAGTGCGGTCAGCTCCGCCTCGCGCCCGCCCGACAGCACGTCGATGTCGGCCCGGATGATGCGCTCGGCGAGCGAGATGAACGCACGGCCGTTTTTGGCGTCCCGACAAGCTGCCGTGGCGATGGCGAGCACCCGCTTCACGCCCATCGTGTCGCACAGCGCGCGGTAGCGCTTGAGCGACGACAAAGCCTGTTCAACGGCGTCGGCGGCGAGCAACCCGGTCGACTGCACCTCGCGGCCAAGCCCGCACAAGGCCTTCTCGTTGAATAATGCCGTCGGGCTGCGCGTCAGCCCCTCGTAGACGACCAGCCGCACCGAGTTCGAGCCGATGTCGATGACCGCCACAGGCGGGCCGAGGCCGAGGCGTCCCAGTATGTCGATTTTGCCGCGGCTCATTTCACAAAGTATGCCATTTTCGCTGTGTCTCGGCCGGCATCCTTCGAGGGCCGCTTCGCGGCCGCCTCAGGATGACGGTTTTGGTCGGCGGTTTAGGAGGGCGTCTTCAGGATGACCGTTTTGGCTTGCCGGCTCGCCGTTTGGCAAGGAACTTGATCTCATTCCAATCATTTCTGATCAACGCCTCTTTTTTCGCACGTGTCCATCCCTTGATCTTGCGCTCCACTGCAATCGCATCCGTGATCCGGTTAAAATATTCGGACCAGACCAATCGGATCGGACGGCGCGTGTATGTGTACCCTGGGTAAGCGCCTGTTTCGTGTTCGCTCACACGCTTCCACAAGTCGTCGCCAGTTGCGCTTCCGACGTAATACGAGCCATCGGCACAGCGCAGCATATACACGAATGCGCCCATCGCTTTACTTCGTACCGTCACCCTGAGGTGGCCGCGAAGCGGCCCTCGAAGGGCGACGAGCCCCTACATCTCCGCCGGCATCCTTCGAGGCGCGCCTTCCGCGCGCACCCCAGGACGACCGCGAACAAATGAACCACTCGCAAGCGCCGATCACATCCGTTCCGCGCGATGGCGCAATCGGGGAATTAATTCCTTGGGCGATTTGCCGCGTCCCGACAGGCTTCGGATTCGTCATGAAATAAGTCGTGGCGTTGAAAGCTTCCTCGCCGGCGGCGCGCTTGATGCGGACCGAGGTGCCATCACCCAGCAGTTGCCAACTCTGCTCGTTGTCCTTGAGGTTGGCCACCATGATCTGATCGAGCACCTGCTCGTGCACGGTGGGATTCAAGATCGGGCATAAGACCTCGACGCGGCGGTCGAGGTTGCGCGGCATGATATCGGCGGAGGAAATATAGACGGCGGCCTTGGCATGCGGCAGGCCGTGACCGGAGCCGAAACAATAGATACGGCCATGCTCGAGAAAGCGGCCGACAATGGATTTGACGCGGATATTTTCGGACAGGCCCGGCACGCCCGGCCGTAGACAGCAGATGCCGCGCACCACGAGATCGATCGGCACACCGGCGCTCGACGCCCGATAGAGCCCATCGATGATATCCGGGTCGACCAGCGCATTCATCTTCATCCAGATTCCCGACGGGCGTCCCGCCTTGGCGTGGGCGATTTCCTCGTCGATATGGGCTTGGATGCGTTTGCGCAGCGACAGCGGCGAGACCGCCATGCGATCGAGCTCGGCGGGCTCCGCGTAGCCGGTCACGAAGTTGAAGACGCGGGCCACGTCCCGCGCAATGACCGGATCGCAGGTAAAGAAAGACAAATCGGTGTAAATGCGAGCCGTCACCGGGTGATAGTTCCCGGTTCCGACATGCACATACGACGCCAGAGCGGTACCCTCGCGCCGGACCACGAGCGAAAGCTTGGCGTGGGTCTTGAGCTCGATGAAGCCGAACACGACCTGCACGCCGGCGCGTTCGAGATCGCGCGCCCAACGGATATTGGCCTCCTCGTCGAACCGGGCCTTGAGCTCGACCAGCGCAGTGACGGTTTTGCCGGCGTCGGCAGCCTCGGCGAGCGCCCTGATGATCGGGGAATCTGCCGAGGTGCGGTAGAGCGTCTGCTTGATCGCGACAACGTCGGGATCGCGCGCCGCCTGCTGCAGGAAATTCACCACCACGTCGAAGGATTCAAATGGATGGTGGATGACAAAATCCTTCTGCCGGATCGCCGCGAAGCAATCGCCGCCGTGGTCGCGCACGCGCCCCGGATAGCGCGGGTTATACGGCACGAATTCGAGGTCCGGCCTGTTGAGGTTCGAGATTTGCGTCATCTCGTTGAGCGCAAGAACGCCATCGACCTTGGACACGCTGTCGTCGCTGGCGCCGAGCGCGCGCTGCACGAAGCGCTGCAATTCGTCGGGCATCGTCGCCTCGATGTCGAGCCGGATGACGGTGCCGCGGCGCCGGCGCTTGAGCGCGGTCTCGAACACCCGCACCAGATCTTCGGCCTCTTCGAGGATTTCCACTTCCGAGTCGCGAATGACGCGGAACGCGCCGACCCCCTTCACCGCGTAGCCGGGAAAAAGCTTGCCGATGAAAAGGCTGGTCACGCCCTCGATGGAGATAAGCCGGGCCGGCCCGCCCTCGCTGCTTTGCGGCAACCGCACGAACCGATCGATGCGGCTGGGCATGCGAATCAACGCATTCATCGCCTTGCTGTCCTTGGCGCGCGCCAGCTGCAAGGCGATCGAGAATCCGAGATTGGGGATGAAGGGAAACGGATGTGCGGGATCGACGGCGAGCGGGGTCAACAATGGAAAGACATGGGCAAGGAAGAAGTCTTCGAGCCAAGTCTTTTCGGCCTTGGTGACATCCGCTCCGTCGATCAGGACGATACCGGCCTGGGCCAGCGCCGAGCGCAGCTTGCGCCATTGGGCCTGCTGGTCTTTGGCCAGGACCGCAACCGCCTCGGCGATGCGGGCCAGCTGTTCGGCCGGGGTCAATCCCTCCGGGACTCTTGGTGTTAATGCCTTCGCGCAATTGAGCGCCGAGGCCGGCGACCCGCACCATGAAGAATTCGTCGAGGTTATTGGCGGAGATGGAAAGGAATTTAAGCCGTTCGAGCAGCGGATGGCCAGGATTGGTCGATTCCTCCAACACGCGGCGGTTGAAATTCAGCCACGACAGCTCTCGGTTGATGAATCGGTCGGGGCTCGCGGCAAGCGCCGGGTCGACCGGCCGAGCCGACGCCTCCTGCCGCCGCGCAGAACCAGATTCCAGTGGAATAACAGCCGCTTGGCCACGGTCGGCCATGACTGCTTGGTGCTCCTCGAGCGCCATGGGTGACCACTCTTCAGTTACGATGCAATGACATGATCTCGACTCAATAAGGCGGCGCGGTGGCTCCGCGTCAAGACGGCACGTCACGACTTGGAATGATAGCAAGAAGTCGTTGCTCACGCGCGGCGCGGAAGCGTTGCAGCGATGCCGGTCCGATGGTATATATCATTGGTATCTACCATTTTGGGACTGCCACAGATGACCGCGACCGGAACCGCGAAGCTCTTCAAGCACGGCCGCAGCCAGGCCGTGCGGCTGCCAAAGGAATTCCGCCTCCCCGGCAAGGAAGTCCGCGTCCGCCGGTTTGGTGACGGCGTCCTGTTGGAGCCGATCAATACGCCGTTCGATTTGTCAGCATGGTGGGCGAAGATTGATGAGCAGGACGGTGATTTCCTGCCAGAGGGACGTCCCGAGCAGCCGCCGATGCCGCTCGATGATCGAAAATATTTCGACGACGAATGATCTGCCTCGACACCAACGCAGTGATCGCGGCGGTCAATACCCCGGCATCAATGGTACGCGCGCGGCTCAATCATGCGCTGAGAAGCGGCACGCCGGTGGCGATCTCTGCGATCGTGCTGTTCGAGCTCTGGTACGGCGCGGCGAAGAGCAATCGCTTGCAACGCAACGCTGCGACGATCGCGGATTTCCTGGCCGGACCCATTGGGCTCCTCAACTTCGATGCTGAAGATGCACGAGAGGCTGGCGATGTCCGTGCCGCGCTGCAACGCGCCGGAACGCCGATCGGCGCCTATGATGTCCTGATCGCGGCGCAGGCCAGACGGCGCGGCGCATTCTTGGTCACAGCCAATACTCGCGAATTCCACCGCGTACCGGGACTGAAGATCGAAGATTGGACGGGCTAGTAGAGCGGTATTGATGCGATGAAGAGAATTTTCATTGAGAGGTCCGGCTTGGCGACTCCCTCTCCCCGCTTGCGGGGAGAGGGTTGGGGTGAGGGGGCGCCGCCGCCGACGCTGCCGCGAAGATTGTCTCCCAAACGCCTTCGATATTTCCCAGCACTTCGTTATTCCAGAAACGCAGGACGCGGTAGCGATGTTCGACGAGCCATCGATCGCGCGCGGCGTCGCGGCTGCTCTCGGCGTGTTGGCCCCCATCGACCTCGACGACAAGCCGCTTCGCTCTACAGACAAAATCCACGATATACGGCCCAATCGGCTCCTGACGCACAAATTTGAATCCGGCGAGCGACCGGGAGCAAAAGTGGCGCCAAAGCTTTCGTTCGGCGGGCGTCGAACTCTTCCGCAAGTGTCTCGCCAAAGCCGTCTTCGTTGCCCTTGCGCTACGCATGCGTCGAGGCCCCCTCACCCCACCCTCTCCCCGCGCGCGGGGAGAGGGATCTATTTGATGCCGGCCACGAACGCTTGCAGCACCGGGCGCCATTGCGCTTGCTGCGCATTGATAAAAGCGTTGACCTCGGAGGGTGACATCGGATCGACATAGGCGCCGCGCAGCGCGAGCGGTTTGGCGATGTCCGGTTCGCCGAGCACCTTTTGCAGCCCGGCGTTGACCTTCTGGATGGCCGCCGCCGGTGTTCCGAGCGGCGCCACAATGCCTTGCCAGCCGCCGGCGGCGAAGCCCGGCAACGTCTCTGCTACCGTAGGCGCATCGGGGAAATCGGGCAGGCGATGCGCCGATGCGACCGCCAGCACAGTAAGGCTGTGCGCCTGGATTGCGCCAGCCAGGCCGGAATATCCTTCAATGATCAACGGGACGCGGCCGCCCACCACATCGGCGAGCGCGGCCGAAGGGCCGCCGGTGTAAGGCACGACCTGCAATTTGATGTCGGCCCGGCTTTGTAGAAGCAAACCCGTCAGGTGCGTTATTCTTCCTATCCCGGTCGCGGCAAAAGAAATTTGATCGGGATGCTCCTTGGCGCGTCCGATCAGGTCCGGCAGTGTCTTGATACCGGATGCAGCGCTCGCACAGATGAACATTGGCTGTTCGATTAGCGAACCGACTGGAAGGAAATCGCGCGGCAGTATAAGCGGAAGGTTCTCCGCCTTGCCGGGCAAGGCGATGAAAAGCGAGAGCGCCGGTGCGAACAGCGTGTAGCCGTCCGGGATGGCTTCGGACGCGGCGTGGGCGGCAATCGCCCCGCTGGCGCCGGGCTCATCGACCGGCACGATCTGCTGGCCCAACACGGCGCCAAGCCGATCCATCACGATCCGGAATGTAACGTCGACGGCGCTGCCGGGCGCCGAATCGGAAATGATCCTCACGGGTTTGTTCGGATAGTCGTCTGCTTGCACTGGGGAGGCGGCGGCGATGACGAGCGTCACCAAACCCAGCGCCATTACCTTGAATGGCGTTGCCATGATGTCCTCACAGAGATGTCCTCACAGATCTGCCGATTGAGGCGGGTCAATCGCCTTCGGCTTGGACGGCGGCAGTTCAACATGTTGCTTCTTGCCACGATCGGCTGCCCCCGATGATAGCGCGAAAAAGAGCGGCGCTCATTGAGACAGCGCGCCGCAGGCCGGAGTATCGTGGCCGGCCTATCCACGAAATAATCCGGGAGGTTACCTCATGTCGCCGATTTTGAAGGGTCTTGCGAGTTTCGCCGCCGCCGCCGTCCTGTCATCGCCCTGCGGCGCACAAGGCATTGTCACCCAGAAAAACATAACGCTGGCGCTGGCGCAGACCATCGCCAACGCAGCGATCGCCCAATGCCGCAGCATGGGATACAAAATCTCGGTCACGGTCGTCGATCGCGAGGGATTGCCGGTCGTCATGATGCGGGACGACGGTGCAGGCCTGAGCACGCCAGAGGGTAGCGACCGCAAGGCCTACACCGCGCGCACATTCAGCCAACCTTCGGCGGATTTCGTCAAGCGCCTCCAGGATAGGCCCGACACGGTCGGCTCGCGGCACTACAGCCGCGTTCTGGCGCTCCCCGGCGGGCTGCCGATCAAAGTTGGCGACGAAATCGTCGGCGCGGTCGGCGTTTCCGGGACACCCGGAAAAGACGACGACTGCTCGCAGGCGGGCATCGACAAGGTTGCCGATCAATTGAAGTGATGTCGCGAAAACGGGCGGACTGCGCTCTTTCTAAACCTCATCGCGAAACAGTTCCGCCGCCAGCGCGCGCGTCGGCGGCCGTCCGCGCCGCAGCGCCTCCTGATCGAGTGCGATCACCGCCGCGCGAGCAGCGGCGAACGAGCGCTCGATATGGGTCGAGAGGTAGCGCACGACGCCCTCGTCGAGGGCGAGCTGCCGATCGCTCGCGAGCTTGACAATCACGGCGCGCAGCATGGCATCGTCCGGCGCTTGCAGCGTTACCACCGGCAGCGCCCGCAGCCGCGACACGGCGTCGGCAATGACGACGGGCCACGCCGAGGGCGTCGTGCGCGCCGTGAACAGCAGGAACGTCTTTTCCTCGCGCGCGAGGTTGATGAGGTGAAACAAGGCGCGGTCGTCTTGCGTCGCCGCGCCGTCCTCGACCACCAGAGCACCGGTTGCCAGCGCAGCAGGGAGTTTCGCCGTGCCGAGCGCGCGCGCAGAAATGACGCGCGCACCCGATGCTGCCGCCCAGATCGTCGCCAGGTGGGTCTTGCCGGAACCCTCGGGTCCGACGAGCGCAACGGCGCTCGCGGGCCAATCCGGCCAGCGCTCGATCAAATCGAGTGCCTGCGCGTTGCCCGGCCCGGACAGGAAGTCCTCACGCGCGTAGCTTTCGGCATGTTCGAGCGCGAGCGCAAGCTGGCGCGGGCTGGACGGCATAAGATTACGCTGACCCGGTTCCGGTGTAGAGCGGGCTTGCCATATAGCGCCGCAAGGCAAAGCGGATCAGCACGCCGGTCGCGGCCGCAAGCGGCACGGCGAGCAACAGGCCGACAAAGCCGAACAGATAACCAAAGGCAAACAGCGCGAACATGAGCCACACCGGATGCAGCCCGACGCTGTGGCCGACGAGATTTGGCGCCAGCACATTGCCTTCAACGAACTGGCCGACCAGGACAATGCCGCCGACGATGAGAATGTGCGACCATTCCGGGAAAAATTGCGCCACGGCGACGGCCAGCGCCAGCACAAGTGCGGTCAGCGAGCCGACATAGGGGATGAAGCTGATGAGGCCGGAAACCACGCCGATCAGCAGTCCAAAATTCAGGCCCGCCAATGTCAGGCCGACCGCATAATAAGAACCGAGAATGAGACAAACGCCGCTCTGGCCGCGCACATAGGCCGAGATCGCCGCATCGATCTCGCGCAGCAGGCTGCGCACCGTGTCGCGCTGATGCAGCGGGATCAGGCGATCGACGGTGGCGACCATGCGGTGCCAATCGCACAACAGGTAGAAGGCGACCACCGGCGTGATGACCACCAGCGAAAAGATCGAAATCAAAGCCTGACCCTTGGCCCAGAGCGAAGCAGCAACCTGGGTCAAATAGCCCATCGCCTGATTGATCAGATCGCCGACCGACTTGTCGGCGCCGACGAAATTGTCGCCGACGATGCGTTTGAGCCACGGATGATCCGGATCGCTGACGACGCTTTGAATGCGCAGCGCATAGCTCGGCAATTTGTCGATGAAGCCGGAAAGCTGGCTCGCCAGCACCGGCAGGATGAGGAGGAGGAGCAGAGCGAACGCGACCACGAACGCGCCGAGGATGAGCAACACGGCGGCGAGCCGGCTCATGCCGCGCTTCGTCAGCCGATCGGCCAGCGGGTCCAGCACATAGGCAATCGCCATGCCGAGGACGAACGGCAGCAGGATGGGGCTCAGCAGCCAAAGCAGGCCGGCAAACACGGCGAGGGCCGCAATCCAGAACACCATGTGTCGTTCGAATTGCATGGCGCGGCACCTCGAGCCGGGACGCTCAGCGTCGAGGCTCGAACGAATTCATATGGCGGACCCACTGCGCGAGATAGAAGGCGATCGAGAGCAAGGTCAAGACGGCCGCCAGCGCCATGACGAGTTGCGACAGCAAGACTAGGTTAAAGCGGAAACCCTGCTCGGCGAGCACCAGCGTAGCGAGAAAGATTTGCACCACGGTATTCACCTTCGAGATCGGCAGCGGCTTGACCTTCATCGGCCGGTCCACGAGCCAAGCGAGCAGAAACGCGCCGATGATCATGATGTCGCGCGAGACGACGAGGATGACAAGCGCGAATGGCAGAGCGCCGGCGATGCCGAGCGAAACGTAGATCGACATGATCAGCGCCTTGTCGGCGAGCGGGTCGAGATAGGCGCCAAGCTCGCTCGCCATGTGGAACCGCTTGGCCAGAAAGCCGTCGATCGCATCGCTGATGCCGGCCGCCAAGAACAAGAAAAAGGCAATGCGCATCTCACCCGAGATGATCGCCCAGACCACGACCGGGACTAAGATGATGCGCCCCAGCGTGATGAGGTTTGGAATACTCACGGCGTGCCCCGGCTACCGGCACGCCTCACTCCGCCCGACTCCGCGTGCCGCAACACTATATAACGGCGCCCAACCGCTTGCGCACCCGCCGATTCCAACGTAGGAGGCGCCGAACAATCCTTCCCGGCCGGGGAAGGAACAATCTGTCCGATTGGTGGCTCCGTGGATGAGGCGCGCTACGCGGCCGCCGGTGTCGATATCGACGCCGGCAACCGCATGGTGGAATTAATCAAGCCGCTGGTGCGCCGGACCGCTCGTCCGGGCGCCGACGCCGAAATCGGCGGTTTTGGCGGCCTGTTCGACCTCAAGGCCGCGGGCTTCTCCGACCCTATCCTGGTTGCTGCAACCGATGGCGTCGGCACCAAGGTCAAGATCGCGATCGAGACCTCCCGTCACGATACAATCGGTATCGATCTCGTCGCCATGTCGGTTAACGACCTCGTGGTCCAGGGCGCGGAACCGTTGTTCTTCCTGGACTATTTCGCCTGCGGCAAGCTTGACCCGGGGGTCGGCGCCGCCGTGGTGACCGGTGTTGCGGCGGCCTGCCGCGAGGCGCGCTGCGCCCTGGTCGGCGGCGAAACCGCGGAAATGTCGGGCCTCTATCAGGCGGGCGACTACGACCTTGCCGGCTTCGCTGTCGGCGCTGTCGCGCGTGACGGTGTTTTGCCGCGGGCTGGTCTTGCGGCGGGCGACGTGGTGATCGGGTTGGCCTCGACCGGCGTCCATGCCAACGGATTTTCGCTGGTGCGCCGCATCGCCGCCGCCTCTGGCCTGACCTGGGACAAACCGGCCCCATTCGAGCCATCACGCAGCCTGGGCGAGGCGCTGCTCACGCCGACGCGTCTTTATGTACGCTCGTGCCTGGCGGCGATCCGCGAAACCACGGCCGTGAAGGCGCTCGCCCATATCACGGGCGGCGGCTTTGTCGACAACATTCCGCGCGTGCTGCCACCCGGACTCGCGGTCGCGATTGACCTTGAGCGTATGCCGGTGCGGCCGGTATTCAAATGGCTCGCGTCAGCCGGCAAGGTGAGCGAGCATGAGATGCTGCGCACGTTCAACTGCGGCATCGGCATGGTGGCGGTGCTCGATCCGGCTGCGGCCGACGCAGCCAGCGAATGTTTCGCAGCGAATGGCGAGACCGTCGTTCGATTGGGCGAGGTCGTCGCCTCGAGCGGCGCGGCTCGCGTCGACTTTCGCGGGCGGCTTGATCTCACCTGGTGAGGCGCATGGCCAAGACACGTGTTGGCGTGCTCATTTCCGGCCGCGGCTCGAACATGGCGGCGCTGATCGAGGCGGCCAAGGCGGAGGATTATCCGGCCGAGATCGCCCTCGTCGTGTCGAACCGCCCCGAGGCGGCGGGCCTCCCCCGCGCCCAGGCGGCGGGCATCGCCACTGCGATTATCGATCACCGCCCGTTCGGCGCGGACCGCGCGGCATTCGAGCGCACGCTTGATGCCGCGCTCACCGCGCAGCGGATTGATCTCATATGCCTCGCCGGCTTCATGCGGCTTTTCACGCCATGGTTTGTCGGCCGCTGGAGCGGCCGCATGCTCAACATCCATCCGGCGCTGCTGCCGCAATTCAAGGGGCTGCACACCCATCGCCGCGCGCTCGAGGCCGGCGTCGAACGGCACGGCGCGACGGTCCACTTCGTTGTCGCCGAGATGGACTGCGGGCCGATCGTGGCGCAGGACTCGGTTCCGGTTCTGCCGGGCGACACCGAAGAGACCCTCGCGCGACGCGTGCTGGACGTCGAGCACCGCCTTTATCCACGGGCGTTACGCCTGGTGGCCGAAGGCCGCGCCACCCTCGCCCCGTCCGGCGATGGCAGCGCCGCTTAGCGAGCCTCAATCTTGCGTTGATAATACCAAGCTCATTTAATGTTGACCGTCATCCTGAGGCGCCCGCGCCAACGGGCCCGGCCCGAAGTGGCCGGCCCGATGACAAGCTCCGCGCGGGACTCGAAGGATGCCAGATCCGGCGCCGGGCCGCCGCCCTTCGAGGCTCCCCCCGATCAAGTCGGGGGTCGCGCCTCAGGGTGACGGAAGAGAGCCATCAAAATTGATGTCTGATATAAATCCGATATTTCGGCATCAATGTCGCTCACGCAACCTTGAGATTTTCCGCCGAGGTCCTGCCGCGGTTGGTGACCAGCTCGAATTCGATTTCCTGGCCCTCATTGAGCGAGCTCAGCCCGGCGCGCTCGACAGCAGAAATATGGACGAACACATCCTTGTCGCCGCTTGATGGCTTGATGAATCCGTAACCCTTGGTCGCATTGAACCACTTGACGGTGCCTTTCTGCATCGTCTGTCTCCTCAGTGAGTCCGCATGTCAGCAACGACGCAGCGCACAGCCAATGCACATCGCGTGCAATTGCTGCGAACCGAGCCACAAGCCAGATTCTGGGGAAGATTCCGAAACGATCGCGTCGCCAAGACCGCACCAGTCGGATGGCCAAAATCCGATTGCTCGGCGCAGCAAGCCCGAAAAATACGGCGCAAGCATGGCTGCGACGAATCGCACATCGGCGATCGAGAACCGGCGCGCGGAATATCGTAACGAATGTCCGTCTCTGCTCGCTCAAAAATACGCGCCGGTGTCAACCAACTCGTCACCATGTTGTTTCAGCATGGCGCACCATGAACAAATAATCCTATGCGCCGCCCGCGCCCTCGCCGGCTGCACGCACCTTGGACAGGCGCACACGCCGCCATAGCCCGCCCGCGGCGAGGACCAGGACGACTCCGGCAATCGCCGCCGCCAAGTCGACCCGATGCACCAGTTGCTCGCCGAAGGCGGACGTCAGGTAGCGTGACACTGCCGGGTCGGTCACGATGACTTCGCCGGCGACCCAACCAAGCAGGCCGGCGCCGACCCACACGAAAATCGGCAAGCGATCGAGCAGCGCCATGATCAGCGCCGCGCCGGCGATGATCAGTGGAATCGAAACGGCAAGACCGATCGCGAGCAACAACATGTTGCCTTTCGCCGCGGCGGCGACCGCGATGATATTGTCCAGGCTCATGACGATATCCGCGACCACGACGATCCTCACGGCACGCCACAAATGCGCGGCCGGCGCGATTTTGCCGTTGTCGGCACGCTCGGGCACGAGCAGCTTCGACGCGATGTACAGGAGCGCCAGCCCGCCAATCAGCTTGAGATAGGGCAACAGCATGAGCTGGGCGACGACGCCGGTGAAAATAATGAGAAGAATCACGGCAACGCCGGCGCCGATCGCCATGCCCCAGTAGCGTTGGCGGTGCGGCAGCCCGCGGCAGGCCATCGCGATGACCACCGCATTGTCGCCCGACAGCAGAAAGTTGATGAAAATAATTTGCAGGACGGCGATCCAGAACTCAGGACGCCCCGAAGCGTTGATGCCGCCCTGGAGATTTTCGCTCCACGGGCCGGGATGCAAATATTGCGCGATCGAATTCATCATCCGCGCCCGTCTCTCGCCGCTGTAGGCCACCGGCGCGGCCGGCTAACCGCATGGCATCCGCCGGTTTGATCCGAAGCGCCGAGCCGCGCCCACCGACGTTTCCTTAAAGCGTAGCGGCGGGGCTCTCAACCAACGATGTCATTGCCGGCGAAGAATTGCGCGATCTCTTTCGCGGCGGTGTCGGCGGCATCGGAGCCGTGCACCGCGTTCTCGCCGATCGACTTCGCATGAACTTTGCGAATGGTGCCCGGCGCGGCCTTGGCCGGATCGGTGGCGCCCATGAGATCGCGATACGCAGCAACGGCGTTCTCGCCTTCCAGCACCTGTACGACGACCGGGCCCGAAATCATGAAAGCGACGAGCTCGCCGTAGAACGGCCGCTCGCGATGCACGGCATAGAACGTCTCGGCCTGAGCGCGGCTCATCCACACGCGCTTCTGCGCAACAATGCGCAGCCCCGCTTTTTCAATCATCGCATTGATGGCGCCGGTCAGGTTGCGTGACGCGGCATCCGGCTTGATGATCGAAAATGTGCGCTCGATCGTCATCAGGTCATCCTTTTGGGAATTAAAAAACGCTGCGAAACAGCGCCGGCTTATAGCTATAGGCCATCGTTCCGGCAAGCGACGTGCGAGCGCGACTTGTGACAGCGACTTTTGCGACCGCATGAACGCGTGGTGAACGAACCCGCGGCGGCGCGTTCAGTTTGATAAATCAACAATAAACGTGGCTCTCAGCCGCGGTTCACTCCCGATTTTCTAAGATCGGCGGCATCAGCCGGCAAGCTTGCCGGTACGACCAAAAATGCAAGCACGCGGCAAGCCCGGCTTGTGCGCGTGCAAACCAAGGAGACTGCAAATGCTGCGCAAGACAATCCTCGCTCTCGCCGCGACCATCGCCCTCGGCGCCACTGCGCTCGCCCCCACCGGTGCATCCGCTTATTGGGACGGTGGCTGGCGCGGTGGCTGGCATGGCGGCTGGCATGGCGGTTGGCATGGCGGCTGGCACCGCGGTTTCGGATACCGGGTTTACGCCGGCCCAGTGTACGCCGGCTGTCTGGTACGCCGCGTGTTCTACACGCCCTACGGCCCGGTGGTCCGCTGGGTCAATCGTTGCTATTGAGCTGCGCGAACTTAAATGCGGCCCCGGCCTCTTCAGAGGCCGGGGACTTTGACAGTGTCTCGCCAGTTGAAATTTTTCGGCCTGTAACGATCGCGCTTGCCAGGCTTCGGCAAAGTTGCGTCGATCATTTCGACCAAGATCCGTCATGTTTCCAAGGGCAGCTTGTTCATGCCATGCCTACGCCCCTTATGCCCCACAATAAACAAATGTTCGGTTTGAAAATTGACAAAATATCAAGGAATTTTGATCTAGCATCAATTGCGGCAGCCCTCAAAAATGCGATTTATAGCACTATATTTGCTCAGCAAAACGAGATGTAGCGCATTTTTGGCCTTGACAATAGGTCATGCCAGCACAAGGGTGCAGGCAACCCCAAACTCGCTGGCGTAAGACGTGCCTTTCGAATGCGAAGCGTCCCGGCTGCGGAAACTGGCGCAAAAGCGAAACGTCTCGTTCTTGTGGAGCAACCACGCGGAAGTTGAGAGAAAGAAAGATCAGATCGCAAAAATCGACGTTCACAATATGCTCAAGAGGTGCTTGGTTTCGAATGTCGAAGATAGCGATGGAGAAACAGCTTGGAGAGCAGAGGGAACTGACCTCGATGGCCGCCGGATTTGCGCGATAGTTGTTGCGTACGAAGACGACGAAATTCCGGAGATCAAAATAATTACGACGTGGGCAAGGAAATGAAAGTGTGGAGATGACCATGCGCCGTTGTGAAAAGTGCAAAGGATTGATGGAAAGGTCGATCCGCCCGGAGCACATCGAAGACTTGGGTGGCTTGGTCGTGAAAGTGTTGAATGCGGCGCAAGTGCTGCGCTGTACCGATTGCAACGACGAGCTTGTATCAATCCCCGACATGGAAGGGTTGGCTTACGCCGCCGCGATATCGCGCTCCCTTAATCCGGTGCGGTTGAGTGGTCACGAAGTGAAGTTTTTGCGGCGGACCTTGGACATGACGCAAGCGAAATTTGCAGAAGCGATGGAGCTTGATCCGGCGACCGTGTCCCGTTGGGAAACCGACGCGCGAGGTGTTGGCGGATCGTGCGAAAAGCTGGTGCGTCATAACGTGTGCGCGCTGCTTTACAAGGAAGCGAAGGGTCGCCCCTATGACCCTGCCGTCATTACGCATATGCGCCTTGCCGAAGCCCCTGAAGGCGGTGAACTGCCACCAATCGAAATGGTGAGAGTTCGCATAGATACCGACAACGCAGACGCGGACGGTTGGGGCGAAAGGGCGAGAGTGAGAGCCGCGTAATAGCGCCTCGAGGCGGCTAAAATTCAAACTGAGGCCCCACCGGGAATTTGCATGGAGCGTCACATCTGCGCTTCCATAACGGGGAACAGTTTGCTCTGGAGGCAGCGCCGGATGCCACGGCGCCGGCCGCAGGCGGCGGTTACGCCTGATCGTCTTTCTTTTGCGGCTTGGCCGATTTCACCGGCTTTTTCTTTTTCGCCTGCACTGGCGGGGGCGGCGGCTCTGCCACGCGATCCAATTCCATGAGCCGCCCCCTCTCGAAACGATAGATGCCGGGCCGCGGGCCGCTGCTGTAGGTCAAGACGGCGGTGCGGGCGCCGTTCGGATTGCGGCCGAGCTGGACGGCGGTGGGCTGGCCCGCACGGGAGACCACGTCGCACTCGCTCATGCCGAGCGCGAGACCGCCACCGAGCAATGAGTCCGTTTCGGGCGCGGCCGGCGGCGCTGCGCCGGGACTATTCGGCGCCGCCGCCAGAGGGGCGGCTTGCGGCGCGGCCGGCGCCGCCGGGCAAGCGCCGTTCTCCTGTATCAGATCATTCGCGGTGATCGGGCGATCCTGCCTCGTCTCCTGCAAGTCCGAATACGTGAAACCGGCACTGCGGCCGAACCAATCCCCGGGCCTCGCGAACAATCGAGTGTTCGAATTGTCCGCGCAGGCCGACAGCATCACTGCCGTCGCCAGCGCTATCAGCACGCCGCAACCATTCGGTCGAAAGTACACCGGCGGTTTCCCCTGAGCCTTACCGTCCCGATCGAAGCAATGCGCCAGTTTGTGTTGCGATCATGGCGCGATGCCGCGCACTGTGCTAGCGAACATCTTGCGGTTTTCGCCACCAAACCACAAGCTGCGAAATGAAGCCGGTAAAGGTAAAAAAACAATGAGAAGACAGGGCTTGGGCGTAATTTCTTCGCGTTCCTGGTGGTCGTCGCGCTGTGATCTTCATCACGGATTCTTGCGTCGCTTGACGGCACACTATTACCCGGCGTCCGCATTTTGAGGCTTCGCACAGTCTTTTCCTACCTTCACGGGGACCATTCATGCACCTGCAATTCGTCGGCTGCGGCGATGCCTTCGGTTCCGGCGGACGATTCAATACCTGCTTTCATCTCGTCGGCCAAAAGATCAACGCGCTGATCGATTGTGGTGCAACCTCACTGGTGTCGATGAACAAGCTGGCGATCAACCGCAACGCCATCGACACGATCTTCATCTCGCATTTCCACGCCGATCACATCGGCGGGTTGCCGTTCTTTATTCTCGAGGCAAACTACGTCCTCAAACGCGAGCGCGCCTTGACCATCGCCGGACCGCCCGGGCTCAAGGCGCGTTATGCCGCGGTGATGGAAATGGGCTTTCCCGGCACAAAGGACATGGAATTGCACTTTCCCTTGACGCTCCGGGAATTGGAGATCGGCAGAGCGAGCGAAATCGGCAACGTCCGCGTGATGCCGTTCCACGTCGTCCACGACGATCGCGCCGGGCCTTGCCTCGGTTTTCGCTTCGAGGCCGAAGGCAAGGTCATCGCGTTTTCCGGCGACACGGAATGGACCGACACGCTCATCAAGATCGGATATGAGGCCGATCTCTTCATCTGCGAAGCTTACACACGGGACAAGCCGATCACCACGCACATGTCGCTCGCGGCGCTGGAGCGTCACCTCGGCCAGATTCGGCCCAAACGCCTGGTGCTGACGCACATGAGCGACGACATGCTGGCGCGCCGCGCCGAAATTCCGTTCGCTACCGCCGAGGACGGAATGATCGTCGAGCTGTGAGACCGGCGGTAGTGCTTCCGCATCCTGCCGTAAACACCAAGTAGAGCGCCGGCGAACTTTTCAGAGATGACGGCGCGGGCGTTCACGCCAGCGGGACGGCGCTCGCCTTTTGGACCTTTTGTCATTGTCATCGTGTAAAGCTTGGCAGTAAGCTGGCACACGATGCCGCGCCGTAAGCGCGGCGTTCAGCAGGAACGGCGGTTCCTAATCCCACTCAGTTCGCGCCCCCTGGGCGCTGGAGGACCGCCATGCGCTTAAGCGCCCGCAATCAGGTTAGAGGCAAGGTCGTTGACGTAAAGAAAGGCGCCACGACCGCGCACGTTCGCGTGGAGATCGCGCCGGGACAGGTCCTAACCTCTTCGATTACCAATGAGGCTGTGGAAGAACTTGGCTTGAAGGTCGGCATGCAGGCCACGGTGATCGTGAAGGCATCCGATGTGATGATCGCGGTGGACTAACCATGCACCGCTCCTGGTTGCCATCCTCGAAAACGCTGAATTAGATGAAGCACACGCACTAATTTGCGCTTTCGAGCAATATGGCGGCTGGCTGCATTTGTGACTAAGCTATGGGCATGAACGTCGCGCGGCTCAAGGTGATGACGGTGCCGGATTATCTCGCCTGGGGCAATTCCCAGAGCGAGAAAGTGCGCGCGGAATTAATCAACGGCCAGATTGTCGCGATGGCGCCGGAACGGGCCGATCATAACCGATTGAAGGGCGCCGCATTTTTGGCTCTGCAACAAGCGGTCAAGAATGCCCGTGTGCCATGCGAAGTCTTTATGGACGGCATGACCGTGCCCATCGACCCGCATACAGCCTATGTGCCCGATGTGCTCGTGCATTGCGGTCGGCGAATCCCGGGCAATCAACTCACCGCTCCGGCGCCGGTCATCGTGGTCGAGGTGCTATCGCCGGCCTCGGTGCATTCCGACACCAGCGCAAAACTGATCGGCTATTTCAAGCTGCCGAGCGTGCGCCATTATCTTGTTATCGATCCTGAAACGCGCGCGATCACGCATCACATGCGTGCCGAAGATGGTATGCTCTCAGCCATCACCCTTGGGTCCGGAACAGTACGCCTCGATCCGCCCGGCTTAGCTGTCGAAGCGGGCGACTTGATCGGCTGATGCGGTGCCGTTCATGTCATTCGGCTGAGCCAGGCAAAGCTTACGACAGATTCCCCAGCGCTGCCGCAATCACAGCGAGCGCCGCCTCGGCCTTGGAGCCATCGGGACCGCCGGCCTGGGCCATGTCCGGCCGGCCGCCGCCGCCTTTGCCGCCCAGCGCCTCGGCGCCCTTGCGCACCAAGTCGACAGCATTGAAACGTTGCACGAGATCGTTGGTGACGCCGACGACAATTCCGGCCTTGCCGTCGCCGGTCACGCCGACGATAGCGACCACGCCAGAACCGACCTTCTTCTTGCCTTCGTCGGCGAGGCTGCGCAGATCCTTGAGGTCGATGCCCTCCACGGCGCGCGCCATGAGCGTGACGTCGCCGACGGTGCGCATGCCGTCAGCGCTGTCGCCCTGGCCACTGCCGCCCATGGCGAGCCTTTTCTTCGCCTCCGACAGCTCGCGCTCGAGCCGTTTGCGCTCATCGAGCAGCGTGACGATGCGGTTCGGCACGTCGTCGATCGGTACGCGCAATTCGGCCGCAGCGGCCTTGGCGAGACGGGCGAAGTTATTGGCATTGGCCCGCGCGGCATTGGCCGTCAGCGCCTCGATGCGGCGGATGCCGGAGCCGACGGCGGATTCGCCGACCACCGCGATGAGGCCGATATCGCCGGTGCGCCTGACGTGGGTGCCGCCGCACAACTCGACCGACCAGCCCATGGTATTGCCGCCGCCCTCACCCATGGCGACGACGCGCACTTCGTCGTGGTATTTCTCGCCGAACAACGCGCGCGCGCCGGAGGCCCGCGCATCGTCGAGCGCCATCAGGCGGGTGATGACCGGCGTATTTTGCAGGACGGCGCCGTTGGCGATGTCTTCGACGCGCTCAAGCTCATCCGCGCTGATCGGCTTCGGATGCGAGAAATCAAACCGCAAGCGATCGGGGGCGACGAGCGAGCCTTTCTGCGCCACGTGATCGCCAAGGACTTGACGCAGCGCCTCGTGCAGGAGATGCGTCGCCGAATGATTTCTTCGGATCGAGCCGCGCCGTTTATGGTCGACCTCCAGGGCAAGCGGCGAGCCGAACGTGAGCGTCCCGTCTTCGACCGTGCCGATGTGCACGAGCACATCACCGGCGTGCTTCTTCGTATCAGTGACCTTGAAGCGCACGCCGTCGCCCGTCATCGTGCCGGTATCGCCGACTTGACCGCCGGACTCACCATAGAACGGCGTCTGATTGAGGACGACCGCGCCGCTCTCGCCCTGCTTCAGCGCCGACACCTCTTTGCCATCGCGGACCAGCGCGGCGACGACGCCTTCCGCGCTTTCCGTCTCGTAGCCGAGAAATTCCGTGCCGCCGAGCTTGTCGCGCAACGCAAACCACACCGCTTCGTCGGCCGCCTCGCCCGAGCCCGCCCAGGACGCGCGCGCCAGCTTGCGCTGCCGCTCCATGGCGTCGGTGAATGAGGCGATATCGACGCCGATGCCGCGCGGCCGCAGCGCATCCTGCGTGAGATCGAGCGGAAAGCCATAAGTGTCGTACAGCGCGAACGCGGTCTCGCCATCGAACATATCGCCCTTTTTCAGCGTCTTGCTGGCTTCGTCGAGGATCGCAAGCCCGCGCTCCAGGGTGCGGCGGAAGCGGATTTCCTCGAGCTTCAGCGTCTCCGCGGTCAGCGTCTCGGCACGGTGCAATTCCGGATAGGCTTGGCCCATCTCGCGCACCAATACCGGCACCAGCCGCCACATCAAAGGGTCCTTGGCGCCGAGGAGTTCGGCGTGACGCATGGCGCGCCGCATGATCCGGCGCAGCACGTAACCGCGGCCCTCGTTTGAGGGCAACACGCCGTCGGCGATCAGGAAGGAGCTGGCGCGCAGATGATCGGCGATGACGCGGTGCGAGGCCTTGCGCGCACCCTCGGGATCGACGCCGGTGAGATCGGCAACAGCCTCGATCAATGCGCCGAACAGATCGATCTTGTAGTTGTCATGGGTGCCTTGGAGCACCGCGGCCATGCGCTCGAGGCCCATGCCGGTGTCGATCGACGGCCGCGGCAAATCGATGCGCGCACCGCCGGCAAGCTGCTCGTACTGCATGAACACGAGATTCCAGATTTCGACGAAACGGTCGCCGTCGGCGTCCGCGCTGCCCGGCGGTCCGCCGGGGATGTGCGCGCCGTGATCGTAGAAAATCTCCGAGCAGGGACCGCACGGCCCGGTGTCGCCCATCGCCCAAAAATTATCGGAGCCGGCGATGCGGATGATCTTTCTGTCGGGAAGCCCGGCGACTTTCTTCCAAAGATTGAACGCCTCATCGTCGTCGATATAGACCGTGACCACGAGCCGATCGGCCGGGACGCCATACTCTTTCGTCACCAGATTCCAGGACAGCTCGATCGCGCGCTCCTTGAAATAGTCGCCGAACGAGAAGTTGCCGAGCATCTCGAAAAAGGTGTGGTGACGCGCGGTGTAGCCGACATTGTCGAGATCGTTATGTTTGCCGCCGGCGCGGACGCATTTCTGCGCCGTCACCGCGCGCACATAGGGACGCTTTTCCAGGCCGGTGAACACGTTCTTGAACTGCACCATGCCGGCGTTGGTGAACATCAGCGTCGGGTCGTTGCGCGGCACGAGCGGCGAGCTGGGCACGACCTCGTGCCCCTCGCGCGCAAAAAACGCGAGAAAGTTCGCCCTGATATCGTTGACGCCGCTCATGGCCGTAACTCTCTATCGGGACAGCCCTTTCCTGTCCAGGAAAGGCGCATTTGCAGTGCTGCGGCAAAGCATATAAGCGCTCTTTGCCGGCCGCGCCCGCCAGAGACATTGCAATGAACGAGCAAACGAGCCCCACCCCGCATACATTCGAGGAACGGTTGCGGCAGGGCCGCTTCGCCATCACCGCCGAGATCACCCCACCGGTGTCTTGCGACGCGCAGGAGCTGCAGCGCAAGGCGGCAGGGCTCAAGGGGCTGGCCGACGCCGTGAACGTCACCGACGGCGCCGGCGCGCGCGCGCATATGAGCGCGCTTGCGGCCGCCGCGATCCTGCTCGATATGGGCGTCGAGCCGATCCTGCAAATCACCTGCCGCGACAAGAACCGCATTGCGCTCCAGAGCGAACTGATGGGAGCGGCCGCGCTCCGCATCCGCAACCTGCTGCTGCTCACCGGCGACGATCCGAAAGCGGGCGATCAGCCGGACACCAAGCCTGTCTTCGACGTCGATTCGAAGACACTGATCGAGACCGCGCGCCGCCTGCGCGACGAAGGCACGCTGCCGACCGGGCGCAAGGTCGAAGGCCAAGCGGCCTTCTTTCTCGGCGCCGCCGACATGCCGATCGAGCCGCCGGCCGGCTGGCAGCCGAACGCGCTCCTCGGCAAGGTCAAATCCGGCGCCCAGTTCGCGCAGACGCAGTTCTGCATGGATACCGGCGTGGTTCGCCGCTATGTCGGCATACTCGAACAGGCGGGGATCACGCGCCAGCTTGCCGTCCTCATCGGCATCAATCCATTGCGCTCGGCCAAATCGGCGCACTGGATGAAACGCCATCTCTACGGCACGATCATTCCCGACACGCTCATCGCGAGGATGGAACAGGCCGCAGACCCGCTGCGCGAAGGCGCACACATCTGCGTCGAACTGATCGAGGAACTCGCCACCATCCCCGGCGTCGCCGGCGTCCACATCATGGCGCCGGGCAATGACGCGGCGATTCCGGACGTGATCGCCGCGGTGCGCCAGCGCGTGTCAAAGACTGCACGCTAAGCGATTAGTCCATCCGCCCATGCTGACATTTCGTTCATTCGATACCGGCGAAGCGCAGGTTGTAGGCGTTACAAATTCGCTGGATCATAGCGCTGTAATGCAGCGGGTCGCCAACCTTTAGTGCGGGCGGAATTCCCGCGACCGTAGTAGATTTCTGCAAATGGCCGAACTTGGCTTGGACTTCTGAATGCTGAGGTCTTCCCTGCAAACAATTCAAATTATCGTGCTGAACGACTACGACGCCTAGCGCTTCCAAACCCTCGGTATCCCCAATGCTGTTTCTGAGGTGAATTGAACGGAAAATATCAATGGTTTCTTTAACGACTTGCTGCGTTGATTTTCCTTTCTGACGATGCCACGTAATGGCTTCACGATTGCGGCTTGCCAAATTCAGCGGCGACAAAAATAATTCCGCCGCGTTTACCACGAGGAAAGCGGCCGCGATTGTCTTGGGATCGTATTGCCTGGCGTAGCTATGAAACGCGTTGAAATCTCGAAGTCGATTCTTTCTCGCTTTACCGTGTTCCGTCCAGATTGATTTCAGTTCAATGGCGATTTGGATGAGTGCTGGCGCCGTCAGGCGGATTAGCTCGCTTCCATCGGGAGGCTTTGCGAGACCCGCTGGCGTTCCCAACGCAATATCGATGACCCAGTCGTTATGTCCTACCTGTTGATGATGCCGAAGCTTGCCTACAAGATGCCCGCTTGCCGCTTGTCGGGCCAGGATGGGACAAGAGGCCAATAGATCGCGAATGATGACCAACGATTGAGTGTCGCTATGCTTCGAAGTTCGCGGGTGATAGGCAGTCGCAGCGACTTCGGCGACAATAACTTCCTCTATCGAGCCGGTATGCTCCACGGATTCTACTGCTGTTTACAGAACGACGGGGACTAAGCTCTTTCGTATACCATTTGGCGAATATGTGCGCCGTACCGAAGCGGCTTCCCGAGCTCCGCTTTGAGCCGGTTAACTGCGGCATTTACATAGGATATCTCGACGTCTGAGGAGAGTGAATTACGTCCTGATATACTTGCGGCGACCGCCGTAGAACCTGATCCACAAAATGGATCGAGAACTACATCTCCAGCAAAACTGAACATTCGAATAAGACGCTCGGCCAGAGCCTCCGGAAATGGCGCTGGATGCCCCCTCTTCAAGCTGGCGCCCCGAATGTCATCCCAAAAGGGCCGCTGCCACAGATCCATTTCATCCTTTTGCAGCATTGATAGCGCCTTTTGGAGCATGGATGTCGACCGATATGCCCCAGGCTTGCGAAGCATCAATAGATGCTCAAAGTCATTCTTAATAACTGCACCCGGCTGGTATGGCTTGCCATAATACCCTGAGGAGCCGCCACCGGCCTCGTTGGTCCTATTTCCGATCTTGAACCAAAGAATTGGCGTTAGCGCATCCAGTCCAACCGCTCGCGACCGCACCATAATGTCCGCCGGCAATGGCAGAATGCGGTGTCGTCCATCCTGCCGGCGCGGCACCAAAACATCCCCGACGACGCAGCATACCCGACCTCCAGGAACGAGCACCCGCTCCCACTCGGCAATGCAATTTGTGATCTCGTTCAGGAAAGCATCGTAGTCGTTGAGACGCGCCAATTGCTTTCCGGCGGCATCGCTTTCGTACGGTTTAATATTGAAATATGGAGGCGAGGTAACGATAAGATGGACGCTGCTCGACTCAATGTGATGAAGATTCCGGGCATCTCCGCATCGAACAGTATGCGATGTCTTGTTAAAGCCCTCCGGCCACGGGTTTTCGCGCCACCACTTATTCGCGGCCAACAGCACCTCAACCGATCCCGGTTCATTGTCCTTCTGCGGGAGGTTAGGGTGGTGCCGAGGGCCCATGAGCTGGATCGTCGGGCTTGTGACGATGACCTTTAACTGCGTTGCCTTCGCCATGACCCCGGTTCCCTTTATGCCCGCCTCCATCCTACTTGTTCCCTAAATGTTCTGCAAGCCTGGGGCAACATTTTGCCCTCACCGCCCCAACGCCCGCATCGCCGCGTCGAGCCCCTCGATCGTCAGCGAGTACATCCGGCCGCCCAGAAGTTGCCGCATCAAGCGGGTCGAGGCGGTCGTTTCCCATTCGCGCTCGGCGACCGGGTTGAGCCAGACGCAGGACGGATAGGCGCCGACGCGCGCCATCCATACTTGGCCGGTTTCTTCGTTGAAGTGTTCGACCGAGCCGCCCGGCGCCACGATCTCGTAGGGCGAGATCGCGGCGTCGGCGGCGGCGCCGCCGCGGCCGCACGCGCGCCAATCGCTCCCGCACCGCGCATCCGAGCGAAAGCTACACTGCTGAATCGCGAACCAAAAATCGAGCTATTGGGAAGAGCCTGCCGGCTCCTCCACCGTGTGAATATCGATTTCCAATTCCAGCGTGCGATGCACCGGGCACTTGTCGGCGATTTCCATGAGCCGCGCGCGCTGTTCGGCATCAAGATCGCCTTCGAGCGTAATCACGCGATCGATGTGGTCGATCATTCCTTCCTTGGTTTCGCACTCGGCACAATCGGCGGCATGGATCTTCTCGTGCCGGAGGCGAACCAGGGTGCGCGCCAGAGGAAGCTGCTTGCGATCGGCATAGAGCCGCAGCGTCATCGCGGTGCAGGCGCCGAGCCCGGCCAGGAGGAGATCGTACGGGCCAGGGCCGCTGTCCATCCCGCCGACCTTCATCGGCTCGTCGGCCAGCAGACGATGCGCGCCGACGATGATTTCCTGCTGGAAGGCGCCGCGCCGCGTTTCGCGCACCACGACGGTACCCGGCGCGGTGTCGTCAGCGGCCGGGGCGTCGGCCGCCATGTCGAGATAGCGCTCCGCCCACGCCGCTATGACGCGCGCCACATAAGCGGCGTCACCGGGCTGGCTAATGAGGTGATCGGCGCCGTCGAGCGAGATGAAGCTCTTGGGATGCTTCGCCGACGTAAAAATGTGGCTCGCGTTCTCGATCCCGACCGTGTCGTCCGTCGGCGCGTGGAAGACGAGCAACGCCTTGTGCAAGGCGCCGATGCGCGCGGTGAGGTGCTGCTTGGCGATGTCGTCGAGCAAGGCGCGGCGAATGCGGAACGGCCGGCCGGCCAATTTCACCTCGACCTCGCCCTCGGCGTTGATGTCGGCAATGCGCTCGCCGAGCAAGCCGGCGACGTGCGCCGGATCGCAGGGCGCATTGATCGTCACCACGGCGCGCGCCTCGGCAACGCGATGCGCGGCGGCCAGCACGGCCGCGCCGCCGAGACTGTGACCGATCAGGATCGCCGGCGCGGCGAGCGTCTGGCGCAAATGATCGGCCGCGGCCACCAGATCATCAACATTCGAGGAGAACGTCGTGTTGGCGAACTCGCCCCCGCTGGCGCCCAGGCCGGTGAAATCGAACCGCAACACCGCGACGCCGTGGAGCTTCAGGCCCTCGCAGATGCGGCGCGCGGCCTTGTTGTCTTTGCCGCAAGTGAAGCAGTGTGCGAACAGCGCCACCGCGCGCGCCGGCCCATCCGGCCGGTCGAGCAGCGCGGCAAGCTGCTGGCCTTGGGCGTTGCGGAAGTCGAACCGTTCGGCCGGCATTGACACCTCCTACGCGTCAACGGCTGACATTTTGTATATTTGCCGCCTACACGCCTGGGCCGAGACGTGAACGCATTATGCCGCAGCTTCCGCGTCTAACCGGAACGGCACGGCAGCGACCACGGCGTCGGCGGCTCTTTGCTGAAAGTCCGCGTCGGCGCGTAATTCATCAATGGTGCGCGGCGGAGGAAAATTGTCGCCGTCGAGGCCCGACCAATCCTTTGCGGCGAACTCCAAAACCTCGGGCGCCTTGCGAATGGCCTCATCGATTGTGTCGCCTGCCGTGAATACACCCGGCACATCGGGGAAGGACACGCCATAACAACTGCCGGCGTCCTTGTGGATGAGAGCAATGTAGTGTGCCATTTGCCCTCACCGCCCCAACGCCCGCATCGCCGCATCGAGCCCCTCGATCGTCAGCGGATACATCCGGCCGCCGAACAGTTGCCGCATCAAGCGGGTCGAGGCTGTCGTCGCCCATTCGCGCTCGGCCACCGGGTTGAGCCAGACGCAGGACGGATAGGTGGCGACGACGCGCGCCATCCAGACCTGCCCGGTTTCCGCGTTGAAGTGCTCGACCGAGCCGCCCGGCGCCACGATCTCATAAGGGCTCATCGCGGCGTCGCCGACGAAAATCACCTTGTAGTCGTGCGGATAGGTGTGCAGCACGTCCCAGGTCGGCGTCGTCTCGGTCCAGCGCCGGGCGTTCTCTTTCCACACTTTCTCGTAAAGACAATTGTGGAAATAGAGGTGCACCATGTGTTTGAATTCGCTCTTGGCCGCGGCGAACAATTCCTCCGTGGTCTTGACGTGCCAATCCATCGAGCCGCCGACGTCGAAGAACAACAGCACCTTGATGGTGTTGTGGCGCTCCGGACGCATCAGGATGTCGAGATAGCCTTTGTGCGCGGTGCCTTTGATGGTGCCGTCGAGATCGAGCTCCTCCGGCGCGCCGGTGCGCGCGAATTTGCGCAGCCGGCGCAGCGCGATCTTGATGTTGCGGGTGCCGAGTTCGACGTCGCCGGCGAGATCCTTGAACTCGCGCTTGTCCCACACCTTCACGGCGCGGAAATTGTGGTTCTTGTCCTGGCCGATGCGCACGCCCTCGGGGTTATAGCCGTAGGCGCCGAATGGCGACGTGCCGGCGGTGCCGATCCACTTCTTGCCGCCCTGGTGGCGATCCTTCTGTTCGGCAAGGCGCTGCCGCAGCGTTTCGAGGAGCTTGTCGAGGCCGCCCATCGCCTCGATCTGTTTCTTCTCCTCCTCGGTGAGATATTTCTCCGTCAGCTTCTTGAGCCACTCGGCCGGAATTTCTGCGGCCAGCGCCTGCTCGACGAGGTCGAGGCCCTTGAACACGTGGCCGAACACGCGGTCGAATTGGTCGAGATTGCGTTCGTCTTTCACCAGCGCGGCGCGCGACAGGTAGTAGAAATCCTCGACCCGGCGGCCGGCCAAGTCCTGCTCCATCGCCTCCATCAGCGTGAGGTATTCGCGTAGCGTCACCGGCACGCCGGCGGCTTTGAGCTCATGGAAGAAGGTCGTGAACATGCCGCTACATTCGCCACCGGTGCGGAGCCGTCAAGCGCACGAATTGCCGATATAGTAATCCGATGGCCGAGGTCGTCATCATTCTCTTTACGGTGCTGCTGATCTGCCGTTTTCGCGATCGGAACTTGCCGCGGGTCGGCGGCAAGGTCGGTCCGCGGCAAACGCTGCAGCCGCCCGAACCCGTCCCAGACGGATTTTCCCGCGTCTATGAACGCGCGATGACGTTGTTTACGGCAGCGCCGGACGCCGCGTCGTTCCCGACCCTCAAGGCATTTTTGCGCCATGGCACGGTGCGGCGTCTCGTCGTGATGCGGATTTATCGCGTCGCCGGTTGCAAGACCGAAATCGAAATTCCGGTTGAGGGTCCCGATTACGATCGCATCAGCGCAGCAGAGGCGCTGGCGCTGCTCCGTGAACTGCCCGACCCGCGTCTGGCACGCCGCCTGCATCTGCGCGATGAGCCGTCCTTTCTCGATCCGTGGGTGCGCAAGATCGCCGGGCAGGAGGCTTTTCTGCTCGGCAATGCGACAAGCACCGGCCTGATCGTGCTTTACAGGCCGGATCGGCGCCTGCGCCGAAGTGTCGGCCTGACGCTGTTGCATGAGTGGCTGCATCTCGTCGCCTTCAAATCAGCCTACCAGGTCCGGCGCTTCAAACGCGCTGATGCGATCGAACAATTGGCGCCGGCGCTGATCGCGCCGGTGTCTTTCGGCGTCCGCCAGACGGCGCTCCACGAGGCCTGGTCCGATCTTGGCGAAAAGCTCTTTGGCTACGACGATACGATGGCCCGACAGGCGGCGCTGGCGTCGCCTGTGCACGCCATGATCCTGTGGCGGCGGGTCGAGAAAATCCTGCGCAAAGCGCCGGCACGGCTGCGCAGCACGCGGTTTGGCGAGTTCGAAACGCGCGCGGCTTTCATGCATCGCGAGGTGGCGCCAACGGCGCGCGCGGCGCGCGCCAGCAGCCGGCTGTGGTCCAGGTTTTGGCGGCCCCGTTAGTCCAGCCCAAAATATTTTCAAAGATATATCTTGAGCTACATCTCTATATGATCTATCTTGTGATGTATCTTTAGACAGAAAGGAAACGAAAACATGCATAGATATTGCAAATCTCACGATGCGAAATGGGCTGCCGGTCGGCACCGGCGGGGCCGTCATGGCGGCTTCGGTTTCGGCGGACGCCACGGCGGCGAAACGGGCGGCATGGGCCCCGACGACATGCGGGCCGGGCGGATGCTGGCGCAGGGCGACCTGCGGCTCATCGCGCTCGCCCTCATCGCCGAAGCGCCGCGCCACGGCTATGAACTCATCAAGCTGGTCGAGGAGAAGACCGCGGACTGGTACAGCCCGAGCCCCGGCATCGTCTATCCGACGCTGACCTATCTCGAGGAAGCCGGCTACGTCACGGTGTCAACCGAAGGCAGCAAGAAGCTTTACACCATCACCGGCGAAGGCCGCACCTATCTGACGGCCAATCGCGCTCTCGTCGACGCCGTGCTGGACCGCTTGACCGCGCTCGGCGAACGCGTCAACCGCATGCGGCGCGCCGCCCGCGGCGACCGCGACAATCGCCGCGCGCTGCCGCCACTGGTCGAAGCTGCCTTCGACCACCTGCGCGAGACCGTCAGCAAACGCCTCGACAGCGATGCCGACGACGAAGCCCGCCTGGTCGAAATCCTCGCCCGCGCGGCGACGGAATTGCAGCGCAGATGATGGGGGCAGCGGTAGTCCGCGGCCTGAGACATGGCGGGTTGCGCCTGCGGTTACCCGCCGTGCCACGCAATTCGCCGAACGGAAACTATGGAATATCGGATCATCGAGTGGGTGGGCTTTACTCCGCCTTGATGCCGGCCGCTTTGATGATCGGCCACCATTTCTCGATCTCGGCTTTTTGCAATTTCCCCAGGGCTTCCGGCGTCTGCTGCTCGGGCGGCGGGACTTCAAGGCCGAGGTCGGCAAAGCGCTTTTGCACATCCGGATCCGCCATGGCAGCCATCGCCGCGCGGTTGAGTTCGGCGATAATGTCGTGCGGAGTTTTCCTTGGCGCCCACAAACCGTACCAGATGTTGATGTAGAGACCCGGCAATCCGGCTTCATCGACGGTCGGAACTTGCGGCGCCGCCACGGAGCGCGTCTTGGCGGTTACCGCATAGGCCCTGATCGTATCGTCGCGGAGCCGCTGCATGGCTTCAGAGAGCTGGTCGAACATAATATCAATTCGTCCGGCCATGAGGTCGAGCAGAGCCGGGTCGGTGCCGCGATACGCCACGAATTGAAGACGAGTTCCCGTAAGCTTCTGGAAGTAGAGCCCTGCGATGTCCGATCCGGAGCCGACCCCCGCCGTTCCGATCGTGACATTCACATTTGCCTTAATCCACGCGATAAGCTCCTTGAGGTCCTTTGCCGGTAGCGTATTCCTGCTGACGACAAGCATTGGATTTGAGGGCAGCAGCGCGATCGGTTCAAAATCCCGCAGCAGGTCGTACGGCAGCGCGTAGATCGCGCCGTTGACGACATGGGTACTCCAATGGCCAAGGCTGAGCGTGTAGCCATCGCTCGGTGCGCGCGCCACGCGGCCGACGCCGATGCTGCCGGCAGCGCCCGTGACATCCTCGACTATCACATTCTGCCCAAGTGTGCGGCCCATATGCTGGGCCATAAGGCGCCCGACGACATCGGTAGGACCACCAGCGGCGAAGGGTACGACCATCGTGACAGGCCGCGCCGGATAATCGAGCGCTCTGGCGACGCGCGTCACGGCGGGGAGCGCAACCGCGCTTGCTGTCAAATGCAGAAACTTTCTACGGGGAAGTTTCATCGTGCTACTCCAAAACCCTGCTGACAATAAACCGCCGAAAAATATTCCGCGACCCCCCGCTTGATCGGACCGCCCGTTCTCGACCTCGCGCACGGGAACTGCTGCGAATAACAGTGAATTGCTTATATTTGTCATCACGCAAGGGCGGTTGGACGTCCTGATTTTTGTTTGCAGGCGAAGCATGAACGTATCCATCGGCGAACGTTGGGAAGTCTTTGTCGAAAAGGTCGTCAAAGAGGGCCGCTATGGCTCCGCCAGCGAGGTCGTGCGCGAGGGTTTGCGTCTGATCGAGGAGCGCGAAGCGAAGCTCAAAGCGCTGCGCGACGAGATCAATGCGGCGATCGAGAGCGGCAGCCGTCTGACGGCCGACGAAGTCGGCGCTCATCTCGATGCGCGCATGAATGAATGGACGGCCAAGGGATCGTGACGTGAGGCAATTGCGCTTCACGCCGGCAGCCGACCAGGATTTGCTTCAGATATTCGACTACATCGCTGCGATTGAGGTTTGGGATGGGGAGCGTCGCGCTATGGCGATTTGTGCTCCGTCAAACCGCACTACGCGGGACGCTACGAAGGCCGAAGCACATCCGGGGTGCGGACGTGCTCGGGACGGATGCCAACGCCGATCAGCCTCGCCGAACGCGGCGCAATACCGGGTTGCGCCTGCGGTTACCCGCCGTGCCACGCAATTCGCCGAACGGAAAATATGGAATTTTGGGCGGCTGGGAATCTACTCCACTTTGATGTGAGCTGCCCGAACCACCTTGCCCCACTTCTCAGTCTCGTCGGTAATGAACTTTCCAAAATCGGCGGGCGACATCGGCATCGGCCGGCCCCCGAGGTCTGCAAGACGCGTCTTCATTTCGGGGCTTGCGAGCGCGTTGTTGATCTCCCGATTGACCTCATCGATAACGGCGGCTGGAGTAGCTTTTGGCGCGCCAACGCCTTGCCACGCGCTCGCCGCGTAGCCCACCACGAATTCAGCAATGGTCGGGGTGTCCGGCAGCAAATCCAGGCGGGTTGCTGCGGTCACCGCCAGCGCACGCAGCCTGCCGGCGCGAATGTGCGCTATCGAGGCAGGAACGGGAGCAAACATGACCTGCACCTGACCGCCGAGCAAAGCCGCAATTGCCGGCCCATCGCCACGGTACGGAACATCAAGCATGTCGACGCCGGCCATTATTTTAAACAACTCCCCGAATACTTGCGTTGGACTTCCGTTGCCGCCCGACGCCATGTTGATCTTGCCCGGGTTGGCTTTGGCATAGGCAATGAACTCGGGAAAGGTTTTTGCTGACACGGATGGGTTTATTGCCATAGCGAATGAGACGCTGAAGATACTCGCGACCGGCGCAATATCGTCAACGAGACTGAAATTGAGATTGTTATAGAGAGAGGCGTTGATCGCAGTCCCGGTATTGATCATGACCAGCGTATAGCCGTCCGCGGGCGCACGGACGACCGTCTCAGTAGCGATGCTGCCATTGGCGCCCGGTCGGTTCTCAATCACGAATGGCTGATGGAAATGGTCCGACAGCGACTGACCCATGAGCCGCGCAACGATGTCGGTCGTGCCGCCGGGCGCAAACGGCACGAGCAAGCGCACTGGCCGTGCCGGATATTCGAGCGCCCACGCTATATGCGGCAAGGCCGGGAGGGCGGCGGCGCCCGCTGCCAGATGCAGAAAAGTTCTGCGGGGAAGTTTCATCGTTTCTCGATCTCGCTCACAACAACTCGCGCACGGCAACCGTTGCGAATAACATGAATTGCTTATATTTGTCATCACGCAAAGGCGGTTGGACGTCCTGATTTTTGTTTGCAGGCGAAGCATGAACGTATCCAGCGGCGAACGTTGGGAAGTCTTTGTCGAAAAGGTCGTCAAAGAGGGCCGCTACGGCTCCGCCAGCGAGGTCGTGCGCGAGGGTTTGCGTCTGGCCGAGGAGCGCGAAGCGAAGCTCAAGGCGCTGCGCGACGAAATCAACGCGGCGATCGAGAGCGGCGGCGACAACAGTGCAGACGACATCGATGTCATGATCGATGGTTTGGTGGCGGCATCGAAGGCGAAAGTCCGTTAAGTGCGGCGGCTGCGCGTCCTCGACAGCGCGCGCAGAGATATCGCGGAGATTTACGCATACATCGAGCAGCGCAGCGCCAGCACCTCAGTCGCTGGCAGCTTTGTTCGTCAGATCGCCAAGGACGAGGGCGATTGAGCTTTGGGATCGGTAGCGTCGCGCGATGGCGGTTTATGCCTGCGTCAAACCGCACGACGCCGGAAGCTACGAAGGCCGAAGCACATCCGGGGTGCGGACGTGCTCGGGACGGATGCCGACGCCGATCAGCCTCGCCGGAACGCGGCGCAACACCGGAAAGATTCCAAGCGATTTGAACAGCAGCGGCGGCTTGGGCCGCTGCTGGCTTTGCAGCACGCGGCTGATGATGCGCTTCTGGATAGTGAGCTGAAGCCACTGCGTGAAACGCACCGGCCAACGTGCGCCGCTGCTCGATCGCGCGAAGATCGTCATCGCGTCACCGTGCCGGCCTTGAGCGGGCGCCGCCAGCCGATTGGCGGCCGCGACCGCATCCTGCACGGCGATATTGATGCCGACGCCGCCGATCGGCGACATGGCGTGCGCGGCATCGCCGATGCAAAGCAGGCCCGGCCGCCACCATTGCCGCAGCCGGTCGACCGCGACGCTCAAGAGCTTGATGTCGTCCCAGCTTTTCAATTCGCCCATGCGGTCGGCGAGAAACGGCGACATCGACACGACCCGTTGCCGGAATGCGTCGAGCCCCTTCGCCTTGACCTGCTCGATCCCGCCTTTCGGAATGACGAAGGCGCACTGCCAGTAATCGCCGCGATCGAGCATGACCAGCATCGCGCCGGCCTCGATATGGCCGAAGGTGTCGGTCGAGTCGGTCGCCTTGCGCGACAGGCGAAACCACAGCACGTCCATCGGCGCGCCGTAATCATCGCTCTTGAGGCCGGCCTTTTCGCGCACCGTCGAATGCCGGCCGTCGGCGCCCACGACCAGATCGGCGCGAATCGTCAGCGCGCCGTCCGGCGTCTTCGGCATGCAGACCGGCGACCCGGCCGCCTTCCTCGATCAGATCGGTCGCCTCCGCCTGCATGTGCAGATCGAAGGTCTTGTAGCGCTTGCCGTGCTCGGCCAGAAAATTGAGAAAGTCCCATTGCGGCATCAGCGCGATGAATTTGCAATGCGTCGGCAGATGGGTGAAATCGGCCATCACCACGCGCTCATCGCCGACCTGCCCGGTGAGCGTCTCGATTTTCTGATGCGGCAACTTCAGGAATTCGTCGAGCAGCCCGAGCTCATATATCATTTGAAGAGTCGAGGGATGCATGGTGTCGCCGCGGAAATCGCGAAAGAAATCCGGCGTGCTTCTCCAGCACCACGACATCGACCCCGGCGCGCGCCAGCAGGAAGCCGAGCATCATGCCGGCCGGCCCGCCGCCGGCGATGCAGCACGTTGTGGTGATCGATGAATCTTCCATCACGAATCCCTGCCGGTTGCCGGCCCCTGCGACGGAACCCACGACGGTTCGGCCTCGTCCAGGAACGGCACACCGACGCCGGCGCGAGGTGGCGAATACCGCCCTCACATTTCCGCCGCAAGCGGCGTGCTAGAAGCCTGACTGCACCTGCGTGCCCACCCTCATGCGCCTTGCCCTCATCGTTGCCGCACTGATTGCTCTCACGCCGCTCCATCGAGCCATGGCGCAAGGCGGAGGCGTCGGCGCGCCGCCCGCTATCCGCCGGCGCGACGGCCCCCGGCGTCGCCCCGCAACCTGCCGGGACCGGCGACTTCGCATCGTCTGGGAGGTGAAGAACCGCTTTCGCCTGTTCCGCAACGAAGCCGATTTCCTGCGCCAAGTCGCGGCCAGCCGCGGCGACGGCGTTCTCGCCGCCGAGCGGCGGCTCGAGAAGGACACCGCCGGCTTCGGCTGGGCCAAGGACGTCGTCGCCAATCTCTGCCTCGATAATTCCGGCAATCTCTTGGAGACCTGCGAGCGCGACGGCGAGCGCGAAAGCTATCTGCGCCCGCGCGACCACCCGATCGGCGTCGAACTCTCCGGCCCGGTGCCGCCAGGCGCGACCTGCGCCTGGACCTTCGATGACGGCGAGGGACAGCCGCAGGCCAGTCACTGCGTCCTGCGATGACGAGGTCAAACTGCGCGTGCGCTCCGGGCGCACGACGGTCGCCACCGTCGATATCCCGCTCGGCGACGGCACGGCGCAGCGCGTCGTCACCGAGATCGCGGTGCGCGACGTGCTGATCGCGCGGTCTTGGCGATTCCATCGCGGCCGGCGAAGGCAATCCGGACAAGGCGGTACAGCTCGAAGGCGGCTTCTGCTTCAAGCGCTTTCTCGGCGGCGGCGGCAGCCAGTATTACCGGCCGAGCCGCGCCGGCTACACCGACGACCGCTCCTGCGAGAACTGGACCGGCGACCAGCGCGACGGCGGCGCAAGACTGGGCGCGCCACGGCGCGCGCTGGATGAACCCGGCGTGCCATCGCTCGCTTTACAGCTATCAGTTGCGCACCGCGCTCGCGCTCGCGGTCGAGCAGCCGCACCTCGCCGTGACCTTCCTGCCGCTCGCCTGCACCGGCGCGACCATCGAGGCCGGCCTGTTCGCCGGCCAGCGCGCCGACGATTGTCCGTGGGTCGTGGGAATTGAGCGCTGCTCCGGCACCGCGCCGGCGCAGCTCGCCGAACTCAAGCAACCTCATGGCCGCGGTGCGGCGTGCAGCAGCCGCAGCGCAATCTCGACATGGTGCTGCTGACGATCGGCGCCAACGACGTGAACTTTGCCGGCGCTCGTCGCCAACGTCATCGTCGACGGCGACCACCGAGCGGCTGTTGCTCAAGCAGGGCGGCGCCATCGCCAGCGTCGCGGATGCCCAACAAAGCCTCGACGAAGATCTGCCGGGCGAATTTCGCCGTCTGCGCACGGCGCTCAAGCCTTATGTCGGCGGCAATCTCGCGCGCGTCGTTTTCGTCTCCTACGGCAATCCGGCCATGCAGGCGACGAACAAGCCCTGCCCCGGCGGCCGCGACGGCTTCGATGTCCATCCGGCTTTTGGCGCCGACGCCGAGCGGCTGCGCGCGGCGGCCGCAGTTCGTCGACACCAAATTCTTGCCGAAGCTCAAGGTGCTGGCCACCTGCGACGGCAGCAAGGTCTGCCGCGATCCGATGACCGAACGCATGACTTTCGTCGACGGCCATCAGGCGGCGTTCGACCGGCACGGCATGTGCGTGCGCGCGGCGGACGATCCCGAATTCGATCGCAACTGCTTCTCGCCGAGCGGCGAGAGCTTTCCAAACCGATCTGGCCGCGGCCGCCGACGATCCGATGGCCTGCTGCGCTGCGCGCCAGCGACTACCGCCCCTATGCGTCGCGCGCGCGCTGGATCAGGACCGCCAATGACAGCTATTTCACCGCCATGACCTATCCCGAAGGCATGCCGGCGATGTTGAAGCCGAGCGACATCCACGATGCGCTCTGGGGCGTGCTCAGCGCGGTCTATGGCGGCGCCGTGCATCCGACCGCCGAAGGCTATGCGGCGATGGCCGACGCGGCGCTGCCGGCGGCGCGCGAAGTGCTCGGCCTGCCGACGCCGCCGGCGGTCAGCTCCGAGCCGCTGCCGCCGCCGACCGCACACCGCGCCGGCGCCAGCCCGCGCCGTGCCGCCGCTGACGCGCAACGCTGAACGGCGACGCGATTTCAGGCCTACGCCGAGCTTCTTCTGCAGGCTTGAAGACGACGTGGTGTACTGAAACACCAGCCGCTTCTCCGGATAGATGTAGTGGTGCGCCTTCTGCGCCATCAGCGCGGCCTTCGTGGAAGCCGGACAGGATGAGCTTGAGCTTGCCCGGATACCAGTTGATGTCGCCGATGGCGAAGATGCCGGGCATGCTGGTCTCGAAGCTCGCGGTGTCGACCGGGATCAGTTCGTTGTTCTTGAGCTCGAAACCCCAATTGGCGACCGGGCCGAGCTTCATGGTCAGGCCGAAGAACGGCAGCAAGGCGTCGCAGGCGATGTCGAACGTGGAGCCGTCGTTGGTCTTGACGATGGCCTTGTCGATCTGGCCGTCGCTGCCGTCCAGCGCGGTGACCTGGCCGAGCACCAAGATCGATTTTGCCGTCGCCGACCAGCGCCATCATCTTATTGACGCTGTCGGGCGCGGCGCGGAACTCGCTGCGCCGATGCAGCAGCGTGAGATGGCTGGCGAGCGGCGCGAGATTGAGCGTCCAGTCGAGCGCGCTGTCGCCGCCGCCGACGATGAGAATGCGCTTGTCGCGGAACGCCTCCATCTTGCGCACCGCATAATGCACCGACTTGCCTTCGTAAGGCTCGATGCCGGGAATCGGCGGGCGCTTGGGCTGGAACGAGCCGCCGCCGGCGGCGATGACGACGACCTTGCTCTCGAACTCCTTGCCCTGATCGGTCGTCACGCGGAACAGCGGATCGCCGATCTTCTCCACCGCTCTCGACCATCTCGCTGAGATGATATTGCGCCTTGAACGGCTTGATCTGCTGCAGCAGCGCATCGACCAGACCTTGGGCGCTGGTAAAGGGAATGCCGGGAATGTCGTAGATCGGCTTTTCCGGATAAAGCTCCGCGCATTGGCCGCCGATCTTGTCGAGAATGTCGATGAGATGCGCCTTCATGTCGAGCAGGCCGAGCTCGAACACGGCAAACAGGCCGATCGGGCCCGCGCCGATAATGACAACGTCGGTCTTGATAGGTTCGCTCATATCGTATCCGTACTCGTCCTTGAATGATGGCTTTTGGTGAGGTTGCGAGTGTCTAGCGTGCTCGATGCGGCAGGGGAAGAGGAGGAACGCCGGCGCAAAGCCAGCACGTTCGCTAGAATCTGTTCCAGCGCTGTCTGCGATTCGTTCCAGCTAGGCTTGCCGCTCCGGCGTCCGCACCGTAAGCCCGTCGAAGTCGTCGCGCATCTTGATCTGGCAGGACAGCCGCGAGTTCGGCTTCACCTCAAAGGCGAAATCGAGCATGTCCTCTTCCATCGGCGACGGCTCGCCGACCTTCTCCCGCCAGGCCTCCTCGATATAGACGTGGCAGGTCGAGCAGGCGCAGGCGCCGCCGCATTCGGCCTCGATCCCTGGCACGCCGTGCCGGATCGCCGTCTCCATGACGGTCGCGCCGGCCTCGCCCTCGACCGTGCGCGCGGTGCCTGCGGCATCGATGAAAGTGATTTTGACCATGGCGGATGACGAAGCGGATGCGTTCGGCGAACGGCCAGAAGCGCCGGCGAGCCGGCGGCCGCTCTTTTATGGGCTCACGCCGAGCGAGCGCCAGTGCGGAGCAGCGCGACGGATCGGCTGCCAGCGCTAGATGACCGCTGGACCGCGCCGCAAGCCGCGCGCCGATCGCGGCGCTCGCTTCGAGGCTTGCGGCCTTGAGCTCGGCAATGCCTCGCCCACATCTTCTTCCCGACCGCCGCCGCCGCCGCCGGCGGCACGCTCCACGCAGTTCCGCAGCCTGCGCCACCCGCCATGCGCCGATGCCGCGCGCCGAGCCTTTCAGCGTATGGGCCGCGGCCGCGGCGAGCGCCGGCTCGCGCGCCGGCGATGCGGTCAGCATGATAGTGGTCTGGCGCACGAAAATCTCCAGCACCTCGCGCTCCAGGCGGCGGTCGCCAAGCGTCATGCGTCCGAGATGGTCCTCGTCGATGACGGCCGGCTTCTGCGCCCGGCTTGTCGAGCATCGATAGATCTGGATACGGCCATGACGTCCCCCCGTCTGCCCAAGCTTTTTCCAGTCCGCTTAAGCTTTTCGATTTGGCCAAATCTGCCCGCACAGCGACGAAGATGGAGTAAATTCCGCGCCCTTTGCCGCGGTCGGGCCGCGTTGTTTTGCGTCCTAGGTAAGCAAATGCTTAGGGCTGCCTGAGTGCCTGAGCTTCGGCCTGAAGCGGCCGGGCGTTATCCACCAGCCGTTGTCCGCGCCGGCAATTGGCCCCACGCTGGCCGCATTGTTGGCACCAGAATGGCACACTAGGCCCTGCCGGACGGATGGCTGCCGGTATGGTGACCAAGCCGTTAACGATGATTAAAGGGACGTTACCGATCCCGGTTTCCTTCGATCCGCCAGACCGATAGGATGGGCTATGGCAGTGTGACTTGAGGGCGGGGGAGCCCTCGGCTGGCCCGTGAGGACTTGAACGATCACGCGCGCTCGTGGCGCGGCCCGGCTGTGCTCGGGCCGTCCTAGTCAGGCGTAACACGCGAGGCGACGACCGATATGGCCAACTACCCGAAAAAGATGATTGATCCGACGGAAGCCGCGCTGTCGGCGATCCAGGAAGCGCTCAACATCCGCGACGATGAGGAGCAGCCGCCGCGCGCCGCCGACGAGCAGGGCCGATTTCTCCGCCAACCCTGCCGAGCCCCGCCGGCGCCCGGCGCCGCACCGCCCGCCTTCGATCGAGCCTATGACTCCGACGACATCGGCACCCGCAGTCTCGATACGCCCGACCACGCGCGCCGCCAATGACGACCAGCAGTCGATCGGCCAGATCCTGCACGCGCTGCAGCGCCGCCCGGCGCGGACGTCCTATTTTGTCGCGGCGGTGTTCTCCGCCGCCTGGGTGGTCGGCTGCCTGGCGCTGTCGTGGGCCTATCTGTCGGATCTCAATGCAGCGCTCGGCCCCGGCCATTCGCCGGCCGCCACCATGATCGGCCTCGGCGCCGCGGCGCTGTTGCCGATCATCTTCTTCTTCGGCGTCGCCCACATGGCGTGGCGCTCGCAGGAATTGCGCCTGATCGCCCAGTCGATGGCGCAGGTCGCGATGCGGCTGGCCGAGCCGGAAAGCGTGGCGCGCGAATTCCATCGTCACCGTCGGCCAGGCGATCCGCCGCGAGGTCGCGGCGATGGGCGACGGCGTCGAGCGGGCGCTGGCGCGCGCCAGCGAGCTCGAAGCGCTGGTGCAGAACGAGGTCGCGGCGCTCGAGCGCACCTATAGCGACAACGAAGTCCGCATCCGCGGCCTGCTCCAGGACCTCGCCACCCAGCGCGACACCCTGGTCGGCCAGGCCGAGCAGGTGCGCTCCGCCATCAACAACGTCCACATCGACCTGACGCAGGACCTTTCCACCATCAGCGATCTCGTCGGCCAGCAGGTCAACGAAGCCGCGCAGCGCATCACCCATTCGCTGGCCGAGAAGGGCGAGCACATCACGCTCGCGCTCGGCCAGGTCGGCGACAACATGATCCAGCAGCTGAGCGAGCGCGGCGGCGACCTGCTCGAGCGGCTGGAGACGCGCCAGCGACGAGACCTCGCGCGCCATCGCCACGGCGAGCGACCAGCTCACCTCGAGCCTCAACTTCAAGACCGACCACATCGGCGAGGAATTCGCCGAGATCGCGCGCGGCCTCGAAGACATGATGACGGCGCGGCTCGACCAGGTCACCGAGGGCTTCTCCGAGAAGTCGCTGGCGATCGTCGACATGATGGTCGGCCGCTCGCAGGAAGCTCACCGACTGCGCATCGATCGATCATCGCTCCGAGCCAGATCGCCGAGACCATCGCGACCCGCGCCGACGAGGTCAACAGCACGCTGAAGGCCACCGGCGAGTCGCTCGTGCTCGACCTCAATCTGCGCGGCGGCGAAGTCGCGACCAAGCTCGAACAGACCGGCGCCCGCATCACCGAGGCCCTCGTCTCGCGCAGCGCCAAGACGACCGACGCCGTTCCGCGAGAGCGCCGAGCATCTCGCCGACCGTCATCGCCACGCGCGGCGACGCCGTGAAGGACATGCTGGCGACGCGGCTCGCCGCGTTCGAGGAGATGTTCAACCATTCCGGCGCCGAGCTCGGCGAGAAGATCGCGCGCGACTCCTCGACGCTCGGCAACCTGATCACCCGGCACCTCGCCGAATTCGACCGCACCGTGAAGACCTACGGCTCCGAACTGGTCGAACGGCTCGGCGCGCGCACGCAGGACGTCTCCGAGTCGATGCGCAGCTACGTCGACAGCTTCGACAATCGCGTCACCTCCAAGGCGAACGAAGTCACCACCGCGCTCGATCAGCGGCTGGCGCGCTTCCAGGAAGCGCTCGACGGCCGCACCCAGACGCTCACCGACGCGCTGTCGACCCGCGTCATGGACATCGCCAAGACCCTCGCCGAAGGCGGCAAGGAGGTCGTCACCGCGCTCGACAAGCGCATCACCGACGTCACCACGCTGATCGACACCCGCGGCGCGAAGCTCGCCGAGACCCTCGGCGAGCGCATCGCCGACGATCGACAAGACGCTCGGCACGGGCGCGCTCGAGGTCGCCAACACGCTCGACAGCCGCATCGGCCATCTCGAGCAGCTTGCTGGTCGGCCGCGCCGAAGCCGTCACCAACCAGATGGAGGTGCGCAGCCGCGCGGCCGCCGACCTGCTCAATGCGCGCCTCGAAGAGCTCTCGGACTCGATCAAGACCAATTCCGGCGACGCCGAACGCGCGCTCACCCAGCTTGCCACCAATACGACCGAAGCGCTCGGCAAGAGCGCAGCGGCGAGCACCGCAGCCACCGAAGCTTTGAACCGCAGCGCCGCGGAAGCGACCGTCGCCCTCAATCGCAGCGCGGGCGTTCTCAGCAACACGATCAGCAAGAGCGCCGCTGACGCGACCGCCTCACTCAATAACAGCGTGAACACGCTGAGCAACTCGATCGGCAAGAGCACCGCGGACGCCGCCACCTCGCTCAACAACAGCGTGAACGCACTGAGCAGTGCGATCAACAAAAGCACCGCCGACGCGGCCGTCTCTCTCAATGGCAGCGTTGGCGCGCTCAGCACCTCGATCAACAAGAGTGCGGCGGAAGCGACCGCCCTGCTCAATCGCAGCACCGGCTCGCTGAGCGATACGATCGGCAAGACCGCCGCGGAGGCGGCGGCATTGCTCAACCGCAGCGCCGGCGTCCTCAGCGACACGATCGGCAAGAGCGCTGCCGCCGCCAGCGACTCCATCGGCAAAACGACGGTGAGCGCCAACGAGTCGATCGGCAAAACAACCGCAAGCGCCAATGAATCCATCGGCCGGACTGCCGCAACCGCGACCGACCTCCTCGCCAAGAGCGCCAACGCCATCAACGAGACGATCGGGCGCAGCGCGAGCGAAGCCGAGCGCAAACTGATCGGGATGAAGCCGAGGTCACGAGCAACATCGTCGGCCGGACCAATGACCTGAACACCGCCGTCACCGAACGCGTGGAAGGCATGACGCGCCTGCTCGACGAAAAATCGAACATGCTGCTTTCGGCGCTTGACGGGACAAAGGCCAGGAGTTCGCCGGCGAGGTCGGCCGCGTCACCGACCAGGCCGTGAAGGCGATCGAAGCCAAGGGCTTCGTCTTCACGCCAGACGATGATGGACAACAGCGAGGAGATCGCCCGCCTCATCAACGACGCCAGCCAGAACGCCACCGCCGCAGTGACACGCACGCTGGGCCAGCTCCAGGAAGGCGCGCAGGGCGTCACCGAGGCCGCGCAACTCGCGATTTCACGCACGCTCGAGGAACTGCACAGCGCGACCAAAGCGGCCGTCGAGGAATCGAAGCAGACGGCCGCGGCGACCGTCGCCGACATGATGGAAACGCACGGCATGCTGCGCTCCGACTCCACCGCGCTGTTCGAGCGGCTGCGCGAAGCCAATATCCTGCTGCAGGAAGTGCTCAGCGGCGCCCACGAGAACATGAACTCGATCGAGCACACCATGGTGTCGCGCGTCTCCGAATTCGTCAGCGCCATGAACGATCTGAGCACCAAGAGCGGCGTGACCACCGCCAAGGTCGAAGAGCACCTCGGCACCTTCAACACCACCACCGCCAAAGTGCTGCGCGACCTCGGCGAGCTCGCCGCCAGTTCACCACCCACGGCCGCTCGCTTGCCGAAGCGGTGGAGCTCCTGGAGAAGAGCAACCGGCGCACCGAGGAACTCGATCGCCGGCCGGCACGCCAGCATCGAATCGCTGGTCGCGACGCTCGACGCCCGCACCGACGATTTCGAGCAGCGGCTGCGGCGCTTCTCCGGCCTGCTCGATGAATCGCTCGATTCGGCAACGGCGCGGGCGCGCGAAATCGCCAGCATCATCGCCGAGACCAGCAACGACAGCGTGCACACCATCGAGCAGCAGTTCGACCTCGTGCGCACCACGTCGGAAGAAGAACGCAAGCGCACCAGCGAGGCGCTCAACGCGGTCTACGATCAGGCCAGCGGCGAGGTCCACGCCATGTTCAACCAGTCCGCCGAACGCTTCACCGAAATCATGCAGGGCATGAAGCAGATGGCGGCGGAAATGCAGCAGGAACTCGAGACCACGCGCGCCGAATTGCGCCGCGGCATTCTCGAACTGCCGCAGGAGACCGCCGAGAGCGCGGCGCAGATGCGGCGCGTCATTGTCGACCAGATCGAGGCTTTGGCCGAGCTCAATCGCATCGTCGCCCGTCACGGCCGCTCGCTCGACGCCGTCGAACCGGTGCGGCGCGAGGCCGAACCAGCCTTCGCCACCGCCGGCGGCGGACGCCCGCAGACGCAGCCCCGGCCGGTGCGTGCCGACACCGGCGCGCCGATGCCGCCAGCCCGGCGCGATATTACCGGCGCGCCGGCGCGCCGGCCCGATGCACCTTCGCTCAGCCCGGCTTCGGGCGGCGGCAACGGCAATGGCCGTCCGCAGCGGCTGGCTCAGCGATCTTCTGACGCGCGCATCGCGCGAAGACAGTCCGCCGATCGCTCCGCCCGGCCAGCGCGAACCGCCGCGCGGCGAGGAGCGCGGCCAGCGCGATAGCCTCGAATCGCTCGAACTCGCTCTCGGTCGATATCGCCCGCATGATCGACCACGACGCGGCCGCCGAGCTGTGGGAGCGCTATAAGCGCGGCGAGAGGCGGCAATTTCACCAAGCGCCTCTACACTGCCCAGGGCCAGAAGGCGTTCGAGGAGATCCGCAACAAGTATCGCAGCGATCCCGAATTCCGTCAGACCGTCGAGCACTATATCCATGAGTTCGAGCGGCTGCTCGACGAGGTTTCGCGCGGCGATCGCGGCCCATCCGTCGTGAACAATTATCTGACCTCGGACACCGGCAAGGTCTACACCATGCTGGCGCACGCCGCGGGGCGGTTCGACCAGTAGCGTGCGGTAAGCTGGCGCACGACGGCATTGGTTTGAGGCCTGAATGGCGCTCTTGCTCGCCACGTGATTACGGCATTACCGTTGCGGTCATGGATGCTCCGCTATTGCTGCCCACGGCGGCCGATGTCGATGAGGCCGCCCGCCGGCTCGCCGGCGTCGCCTTGCACACGCCGCTTTTGACCTCGGCGGCGCTTGACGCCATCACCGGCGGTCGCGTCTTCCTCAAAGCCGAGACCTTGCAGCGCACCGGCTCGTTCAAATTCCGCGGCGCCTACAACAAGCTCGCGGCGATCCCGATGGAGCATCGCGCGGGCGGCGTGGTGGCATTCTCTTCCGGCAACCACGCGCAGGGCGTTGCCGCAGCGGCGCAACTGCTGGGCATGCCCTGCGTCATCGTCATGCCACAGGATGCGCCACGGGCGAAGCGCGAGCGTACGGTGGCGCTGGGCGCCGAGGTCGTGCTCTATGATCGAACGCACGACGATCGCGAAGCCATCGCCGTTGACATCGCCAAGCGCCGCGGCGCCACCCTCGTGCCGCCTTACGATGATGCGTTGATCATCGCCGGACAGGGCACTGCCGGCCGCGAAATCGTCGAGGATTTGGACGCGCTCGGCTTGGTGCCCGACGTGGTTGTGGTTACCGCATCCGGCGGCGGCCTCGCCGCCGGCATCGCCCTCGCCGTCAAGGCGCGGGCTCCTTCCGCCATGCTGTATACAGCCGAGCCGCAGGGCTTCGACGACCATGCGCGGTCGTTCCGCAGCGGTCACCGCGAGCAGAACGCGGCCCTCACCGGCACCATTTGCGACGCGCTGATGGCGCGCACGCCCGGCAAACTCACGTTCGCGATCAACCAGTCGCTGGTCGGGGCCGGCGTGGTAGCGAGCGACGAGGAGGTGGCGGCCGCCGTCGCGTTCGCGTTTGCCGAATTGAAGCTCGTCGTCGAGCCGGGGGGCGCCGTCGCACTGGCAGCGTTGATGACGGGCAAGATCGCCGTCGCCGGCAAAGTCGCGGTCGCCGTCCTGTCGGGCGGCAACGTCGACCCCGAGGTATTCTCGCGACTCGTCGCCTGACGTACGCCGTACGAGAGCCTACGCGCCAGCGCCAGGCATGAAACAACGAATCTGTGTTGCATTGGCGGCGTCCTGGTACGGCCACACCACCGCCGGACCGTACCGGTTCGCCTCGGTTATAAGAGCCGCATCGGGTACGACAACCCATTGCCCTTGGAGCCGTACGCGATAACTGCCATCTTGGGTGTCCCAATCAACATCCTCGACTTTGAGCCCATCGGCAAACGAGCAGCACAGGCCCTTGCCGCTCGCGAGCTTGTCGAACCATGGCTTGAGCGGCGAATTTGCAAAGCGGCCGTCATCACGCGCGGACAAGGCATTTGGAACGAATGCACTGATGCCCAACGCCACGAACATCACAGCAGAAGCGGTAAGTCTGTGCATTGTAGCCTCCAGCAGTTCATCTTGAGCGGACCAATCACGGGTCGCCTACAGACTGGAGAACTCAAAGCGCGCCACCTCGACGTCGTTGTTGATCCGCATCACCTCAGGGAAAGCAACTTCCGTGCCGCACACGAGAATCAGATTGGAGAACGTTTTGAATTAATAGGGAATTAACGCCTCCGACACCACCGCGTCCAGGGCGGCCCAGATCAGCGCCGGGAGATGGGCGTCGAGGCCGGGACTGGTGCCACGCTACGGTCAGCTGAATAGGGCAATGATCTCTTCTTGGCTCAAGCCGCGCAAGGCGAGGAGCGGGTCGTTCGGCGCCGGCCGCGGAACTGGCCGCGCCGCGGCCACCATCGGCGCTGCGAGCGGCGCCGCGACGCGCGGCTGCGGCGCCGAAGCTTCCACTACCGGCGCAACCTCCGCCGCGGCAGGCGATGAAAGCGCAACCGTTGCGGGTTCGGCCGCGAGAATGTCGTCGTCTGTTGCTTCGCGTTCCGGAGCACCCATGACTGCTGGCGCGACTTCTTCTTCAGATTTTTCGTCAGACTTCTCGTCAGGCGCCGAGCAGGCCCGAAGATCAGGAGAATCCTTGAGTTCGAGTGGCTCAGGGACGGCCGTTGCGTCCGCTGTCGTCGTATCCATCCCGCGCTCGGGGTTCGGCGCGACGCCACTTGACGCTTCACTTGACGCTTCACGCGCGGCAGCCGGCGCCTCCTCGACAGGCATCTGCTCGACCGGCGTCTGCTGCATCGATATTTCCGCGACTGGCGATGCCGCGAAAGCTGGCGCCTGACTGGCGCCTCTTGGAGGGGTCCCTCCTCGACGGCGGCCGCCTCCAGAACCGTTTCGACGGCTGCATCCTCGACCGGCGGCGCGGCAATCGGGCTCGGCAACGGCAACGGGTCAAACAAGTCGCCCGGATCGTCTTGCGGGTCCGCCAGTTCCACGTCAGGCAGCACGGAATGCGGCGATCCTGACGCGGCGGGCATTTCATCCGGCGCTGCCGGCGATGCATCGCCCAGGTCGATCATCGCGGCCGGGCCGGTCTCGACCTGCGGAGCAGGATCGAGCGGCCCAGTCATCGCCGCCTCCTCCGTCTCGCTGCGCACGTCACCGGCAGATGATACATGCGAGATCGCCGGCACCGCGTCACCTTGCACGTAGCCGTCAGGTTCCAGATGAGGTAAATCTTCGACCGGAGCCGTCGGCATGACCAGTTCCGGCACTTGCGACGAAGCCGCAGTTCCGCTCGATCGCTGCTCCGGCAACGGCGGGTCGCTGGGGGCCGGTTCGCTCGGCATTTCGGGGATCGGCGGATCTTCGCTCCATAACTGCTCACGCGGTGATGTTTCGCTCGAAAGCGCAGCGCCACTGCCTGCATCGGCCAAAACTTCAATATTCGGCTGCGCGTCTTCGGCTGTCGCCGTTTGTTCGTATGCAACGTCCCCTTCGTTTGTGGACGGCACGGCGACTCCGGTGATTGCGGCCGGGCTTTCATCGCGCGCCGTTGCGTCCGCGGCGTTTTCCAGATCACACATCGCCGACGCATCCGGCATTTGTGGCGCTACGTGTTCGCGCTCGATCTTGCTCGGCAGATCGCTTTCGCTGTCACCGTCAACGCTGATCGGGGCGTCGAGTGGCGGCGGCGCAATCGGCGACGGCTCGACCTTCATTGTTTCAATCGACACGATCGCTGTTTCGGAGCGCTGCGGTTCAACCATAACGGCGACATTTGGCAAATCGTCGCCAATCAGGTCCGAGCCCGGTTCCACAGCGGCGGGCTCGGGCGCGGCCTCCCGATCCGCTGGCGGAAGGACGGCATCGGCAGCCTCGCTTTGCGGTCCGGATTCCAGCGCAGATGGGTCGGCAAGCGTCGGCAATGCGGTCGCGAGCGCGGCGACCGCAGGAGCGAAATTTTCACCCTCCGCCACTTTGGTCTCGAACAAGGCAACGGGCGGTGGCGCAGCGCGATCGGCCAAAGCTTCGGCGACCTGGGAGATCGCGGTTTCCGGCACCGGCGGCACGGTGACAGCCTCAGCGGCGGGCGGCCCGGTGCGATCGCCCGCGACCCACAACGCAATCAGGTCGCTGATCCGGCCCGCGTGCTCGCGCAGCAGATCGGCCGACTTGCGCGCGCGTTCCGTCGCCGCCTCGTTGAGTGCAAAGGCGACGCCGATTTCGCGTAAGGCCGCTTCGAGCGCGTCGCACAGCGCCGCATCGACGTCGCGTTCACGCAACGCAAAGGCGATGTCTTGAATCCGTTCCGCCGCCGCGAGACCATTTGATTCCGGCGCGTCGCTCGTCGCAATCTCAGCCTTGATGCGGTTGATTGCCGCCGCAAGCTCGGCGAGATCGCGAGACCGCGATGGCGACTGTAACGGCGGATCGCCGAGCGTCCGGGTGGTGGGGGCACAATTGCGGCTGGCATATTCGGTCAGGAACCGGCGGCCGCGCTCGGTCGCCAGCAGCGCCGCGCAGAAGGCCTCGTAGTCCGCCTCGTCAGGCGGCCCCGGCCAAGCTTCCGACACCGCCAAGGGGTCGTTGGACATCGTCGCTCCAATTGAGTCGAACTCAACAGCATACTCGCCGAATACGCGCAATCAGAACTGAAAGTCATCGCAAGATACCCACAGCAGCGATGCCCGCAGTCTCCCCACCGCCGGCTCAGTCGATCCTTGCCCCCGCGATATGAACAATCTCGCCCCATTTCTGGATTTGTCCGCCGAGGAACTCTTTGAAATCGTCCGGCGAGCCGAGTTTGGCGATGGCGGAAAACCTGGCCAGACTTTCTTGTGCGGCGGGCGTTTTGAGACCTTCATTGATCGCCGCGTTGAGGGCGTCGACGATCTCACGCGGCGTGCCCGCGGGCGCGACCACGCCAGTCCACGCGTCGACGACGAAGTCCGGATAGCCGCTTTCGGCGAGCGTCGGCACGTCAGATAGCGCCGGCCAGCGCGCGGCGCGCGCGATGGCGAGCGCCCGCACCTTGCCGGCTTTGATCAAAGGATACAGCCCAACGAGACCGTCGATGGTGAATTGGGTCCGGCCGCCGAGCAGATCATTGATCGATTGGGCGGAACCCGTGTACGGGACGTAGACGACATCGATCTTGGCCTCGGTCTTGAACAGCGTGCTGAGAAGATGCGGCGGCGTCCCCAGCCCTGCCCCGTAATTGAGCTTGCCGGGATTGGCCTTGGCATAGGCTACGAATTCGCCGATCGTTTTCGCCGGCACGTCCAGGTTCACGACAAAAACATGCGGCAACAGCGCCACCGTCGCGACCGGAGCAAACGCCTTGAGCGGATCGATGCCGAGGCTTGAATAAAGCGCCGGCGCCACCGCGAGCGATCCCGATGAACCGAACAGCAGCGTGTAGCCGTCGGCTTCGGCCACCGCGACCGATTTGGTGCCGATCGTGGAGCCGCCGCCGGCACGGTTTTCGATCACCACCTGGCCGAAACTACCGCTCAATTCCTGCGCCACCACGCGCGCCATGGTGTCGATCGGTCCGCCGGGCGGAAACGGCACGATCATCCTGATCGGCCGATCGGGATATTTTTGCTGGGCGCAGACCGGACCGCTGACCGTAAGCACAATCGCCGGCGGCTGCGGCAACAGCGGTCAGAACGCCGCGCTTCTTCACCACAACGATCCTCCCACAGGCGCTGCGGCGCTACGGCCGCTGCTGCCGATCGTACACCACCCGTGCGCCAGACCTCACCCCCACAGTGCCGGCTCGGATGGGTAGGCCAGACTGCCCTCGTAGCGCAGGCCGTCGGGGCGATCCTTGGCGAGCAGTAGCGGGCCGTCGAGATCGACCACACGGGCGCGTTGCGCCACCAGCATGGCCGGCGCCATCGCCAGCGAGGTCGCCACCATGCAGCCGACCATGATGGCAAAGCCGCGCTGCTCGGCTTCCGCAGCCAGCGCCAAGGCCTCGGTCAGGCCGCCGGCCTTGTCGAGCTTGATGTTGACGGCGTCATATTTGCCGGCGAGCGCAGTCAAGCGACGCACGTGCGTGCACGCTCTCGTCGGCGCAAATCGGGATCGGCCGTTTGATACGCGCCAGCGCACCATCGCGGCCCTCCGGCAATGGCTGCTCGATCAGCGTCACGCCGGCATCGGCGCAGGCGGCGAGGTTTTGCGCCAGATTGTCCTCGGTCCAGCCCTCGTTGGCATCGACGATGAGCTCGGCCCGGGGCGCCGCGCGGCGGACCGCCGCGATCCGCTCCCGATCGTCGCCCCCACCGCCGAGCTTGACCTTGAGCAGGGCCGATCCGACGCCCGCTCGGCCGCTTGCGCCATGGCCGCAGGCGAACCGAGCGAAATCGTATAGGCGGTGACCCGTGGCGCGGGCGCCACAAGCCCGGCCAATTCGATAGGCCCGGCGGCCGATCTGCCTGGCGTTAACGTCCCAGTAAGCACAATCGAGTGCATTACGGGCAGCGCCCGGAGGCATTGCAGCCTGCAGGGCATCGCGGCCGAGGCCCGGTCGCAGCGCCGGGCGCATGGCTTCGATCGCCGCCACAATGCCGTCCGGAGTTTCGCCGTAGCGTGCGTAGGGGACGGATTCGCCGCGGCCGCGGTGGGTTCCATCGCTGAGTTCGGCCACCACCACGACAGCCTCGGTCTTGCTGCCGCGGCTGATGGTGAAGGCGCCGGCCAACGGCCAGCGCTCGATTCGGACGGAGAGCTCCATGCGAGGGCTAAGTATGACCGCAGCTTGGTGGAGCGCTCAAGAGCGGTGCTGCGCCATGCTGCCGCCCCGGAGTGCGCCGCTTTGAACGCAGCCTCGCTCACCGGCACGGTCGACGGCGAGCGCCTGGCGCTCGCCGCGACCGGCGCGTGGACCGCCGAGCGCGCCGCCGACCTGGAGATCATCGTCGACGCCGCCGCGCGCCGTTACGGGGACGCGCGCAGCGTCGACATCGACCTGGCCGGGCTCGAACGGCTCGACACATTCGGCGCCTGGCTCATCGAGCGCCTCAAGCGCGACCTTTGCCGAGCGGGGCGCGGCGCCGCGCATCATCGGGCTCTCCGACAACGATCGCGCCCTGATGGAGGAGGTGCGCCTGGTCAACCGGATGCCGCCGAAAGATGCCGCTGCCGCCGCACCAAGCCGCGTCCTGGGCGCGCTCGATTCCGATCGGCCGGGCCGTCGCCGAGATCGGCTGGTCGCTCGTCCTTCTCGCCCATCTGCTCGGCGCTCTGACCATGGTGATGCTGGGGACGATCGCGCATCCGGCGCGGCTGCGTCTGACCTCGACGGTGCATCATCTCGAACGCGTCGGCTGGCGCGCGGTGCCGATCATCGTTCTGAGCACGTTCCTGATCGGCGCCATCATCGCGCAGCAAGGCATTTTCCATTTCCGCACCTTCGGCGCCGAAGTCTACGTCGTCGACATGGTCGGCATCCTGGTGCTGCGCGAAGTCGGCGTGCTCATCGTCTGCGTGATGGTGGCGGGCCGCTCCGGCAGCGCCTACACCGCCGAGCTCGGCTCGATGAAAATGCGCGAGGAGATCGACGCGCTGCGCACCATGGGCTTCGATCCGGTCGAGGTGCTGGTGCTGCCGCGCATCGTCGCGCTCGTCATCGCCGTGCCGATGCTCGACCTTTCTCGGCTCGATGGCCGCGCTCTACGGCGCGGGCCTTGTGTGCTGGCTCTACGGCGGCATGACGCCGGACATCTTCCTCGCCCGGCTGCGCGAGGCGATCTGGCTGCCGACCTTCGCGGTCGGCATGATCAAGGCGCCGTTCATGGCGCTGGTGATCGGCCTGGTCGCCTGCGTCGAGGGCTTCGAGGTCGATGGCAGCGCCGCCTCGCTCGGACTGAAGACCACCTCCTCGGTGGTCAAGTCGATCTTCCTCGTCATCGTGCTCGACGGTTTTTTCGCCATGTTCTTCGCCGCGATCGGAATGTGACCGATGACCGGCAATGAAGCGGTGATCAGCGTGCGCGATCTCGTCGTCGGCTTCGGCGGCACGAACGTGCTCGATCGCGTCACGCTCGACGTCTTCCGCGGCGAGATTCTGGGCTTTGTCGGCGGCTCCGGCGCCGGCAAATCGGTGCTGATGCGCACGATCATCGGCCTGTTGCCCAAGCGTCAGGGCACGATCGAAGTTTTCGGCACCGACCTGGCCGCTGTCGGCGAACGCGAACTGCGCGCGATCGAGCGGCGCTGGGGCGTGCTGTTCCAGCAGGGCGCGCTGTTCTCCTCGCTGACCGCGCAGCAAAACATCGAGTTTCCGATCCGCGAATATCTCAGGCTGTCGCCGCGGCTGATGGACGAGATCGCGCTGGCCAAGCTCGAAATGGTCGGCCTCAAGCCCGACGTGCGCGGCAAATTTCCCGCAGAGCTGTCCGGCGGCATGATCAAGCGCGTGGCGCTCGCGCGCGCGCTCGCGCTCGACCCCGATATCGTTTTTCTCGACGAGCCGACCTCCGGCCTCGATCCGATCGGCGCCGCCGAATTCGACGAGTTGATCCGCACCTTGCAGCGGACGCTGGGGCTCAGCGTCTTCATGGTCACGCACGATCTCGACAGCCTGCACGCGATCTGCGGCCGCATCGCGGTGCTGTCCGAAGGACACGTGATCGCCACAGGCTCGATCGAGACTATGCTCGCGTCCGAGCATCCGTGGCTGAGATCGTATTTCCGCGGCAAACGGGGGCGTCTCGTTCGCCACTGAGACAGCAGAAGGTCATCCATGGAGACCAAGGCGAACTACATCGTGACCGGCTTGTTCACGCTCGCCGTCATCGTCGGCGCGTTCGGCTTCATCTTCTGGTTCCAGAAAACCGGCGGCGGCGGCGAGCGCACCGACTATCGCGTGGTGTTCGAGGGCTCGGTTTCGGGCCTGCGCACCGGCGCGTCGGTCACGTTCAACGGCATTCGCGTCGGTGAGGTCGACAAGCTGGCGCTCGATGCCGGCGATCCGCGCCAGGTCATAGCGCTGCTCAAGCTCGATCGCGGGGTGCCGGTGCGCGCCGATACCAAGGCCGGCTTGAGCTTTCAGGGGCTGACCGGCCTTGCCGAAGTCTCGCTCACTGGCGGCTCTGCGGATGCGCCGCTATTGGTCGCGCAGGCCGGCCAACCGCTCGACAATCCATTCCGATCCGAGCGCAAGCGGTGACGTGACGCAACAGGCGCGCGACCGTGCTATCGCGCATCGACAGCATGGTCGCCGACAACGAGACGGCGCTGCATGCGTCGCTGCACAACATCGAGACGGTGACATCGACATTGGCGCAAAATTCCGAACGTCTCGACAAGGTGATGGAAGGCTTGCAAAACCTCGCCGGCGGCGCCGACGGCAACGGCCAGATCGGCCAGGCCGTCGATTCGATCCGCAAGCTCGCCGAAGACCTCGACAAGCACACCGGCGAAATCTCCACCGGCCTGACGCAATTCTCCAATTCAGGCCTCAAGCAATTCGAGGCCTTTGCCGTTGACGGCCGCCACACGCTCGCCGAGCTGAACAAGGCGATCAAGAATATCGACCAGCACCCGACGCGGCTGATTTTTGGACATTGAGTGCTGCGTGTAAGGGGGTGAGGGTAATTCGCCCCTCATACTTTTTTCCCATCGACGTTTCTATTGTCCCGCGGCGCATAGCGCGATCCGGTTAACAGCGCGATCGCCGCAAGCGCGGCGATTGTCGCGGCGAACACGTCATGCGCTATGGCATTTCCCCAGAGCGTTGAGAGCACGCCAACGCCGATCACCGGGACCGAGTTGCCGAGGTAACAGGCGATCATGTAGCTGGAGATCACTTCGGCGCGTCGATCCGAGGGGGCGATGCCGTTCACCACCTGCAACGTGCCGCGATAGCCGAGTGCCGACGCGGCCCCGCCGATCGTGGTGCCGATCATCAGCAGTGCCAGCGATGCGAATGATTGCGCGAGCAGGAGGCAGCCCAGGCTTGGGAGCAGCAGCACCAGCCCGCACAGCATGGCGCTGCGGCTCGTCAAATTCCGGGTCGCGACCACGCTTGCCGCAGCGACCAGGAACAACTCGGCGACCACCATTCCGGCAATCGCGGGACTTGTAAGACCAAGGTCCTCGGATAGCAGACTGGGCGTCAGCGCGGCGTAGTAACCAATCAGTGCGAAGGTCGCGAACGCCGCCACCGCGGGCGCCACGAATGCCTTGCGGATTTCTCGCGGTACGCCCAGGCGGACCTGAAACGATATGTCGCGGAACCGCGTGACCGGCCGCTGCACGGTCTCATCCAGGGAAGCAACCAGCCACGCGGCGAGCGCAATCAAGATCAGGTAGACGAACCAACTGGTACGCAGCGGCGCCGGCGCGTATTGCGCAAGCACGCCTGCGAGCAGCGGACCGGCGCCGATGCCGATGAAATTCGCAGTCGTCGCAAGTGTGCTGGCGCGCTGCTTGTCGTCGCCGGGCAGCAGCTCGGCAATCCATGCGGTCGCCGCTCCCGAGGCAATACCGATCGCAAGGCCGCTCAGAATGCGCGCCACGAACAGCCACGATGTATTGTTCGCGAGGAGAAATATCAGCGTTGCGACACCCGCAAGGCCCATCGCGGGCAAGTTCGTCCTGCGGCGCCCAATCTGATCGGACAGCCGGCCGAAAATAAACAAGGCGCCGAGATTGCCGACCACGTACACCGCGTAAACCAGGGTCAACGTGATCTCCGAAAAGCCGAACGCGCGGCGGTAGAGCAGGTAAAGCGGCGTCAACAGCGTGCTGCCCATGAACATCACGCTAATGAGGACCCCGGCAACCAACGCTCCCGACCAGCCTGCTCGTGCCCGCCGCATTTCGCTTTTGCTCCCCTTGGGCTCGGCCTGATCTGCGCTCATCCCCTATCTCCCGCGGCAGCAACAGCGCGCGCACGCGCGAATTCGCCACGCCGCCATGGACGTGATGCCCGACTATATTTCGTCAAACTCGGCTCGTCGAAGTTCTCGGCCAAAGCGCGCAACGCGCCACCCGTTTTCTGCTGTCCTCCAATTTTGAAAACCCAACCTCACGGCGGCGTTTTGAATGTCGCCGCAGCAATAGCGCAGCCGTTGCGTAGATCCCCGGCTAGGCCGTGAACTCATAAATTTTCGGGGCTGACGCCGCGCCAGCGCCCGCAATGCCCGATAGCCGGCGTGTTGCTGCATAGGCGCGAAGCGGCGCTATGGGCCACAAGCGGACAAACAGCCTTGCGCAATAAGAGAATTGCGGGCTTAGTCAATACGCTTCCCCCAAGGCAATATAGGGCGAAAATCATGACAATCGTTCGTAGGATTGCGGCCGTATGTTTGCTGGGACTTTTCGCATCTGCGGCAATAGCTCAGCCGGCAAAGCCCCTCAAACAGCAGCTAGTCGGCACTTGGGATCAAGTTGTGTCGGAGGTGACGATGCCGGATGGGAAAAAATCATTCCCATTTGGGGAAAAGCCGAACGGCATTCTAATTTTCACGGACGATGGACGCTTTGTCCAAGTTCATATCGCCAGTGGTATTCCCAAGCTGGCTGCTAACAATCGTACAGCAGGGACCGCCGACGAGAATAAGGCTGTCGTTGGCGGCAGCATTGCATTGTTCGGTACTTACACCGTCGATGAAGATAAAAAGCTGGTTATCTTCACGGTCAAGGCAAGCACGTTCCCTAATTGGGACGGCGCGGTACAGCCGCGCAAAATCGTTCTGCTTAATGCAAACGAATTTATCAACGAGAACCCCGGCGGTTCGGTGGGTGGCGGTGCCATTGCGCAGAACAAGTACACGCGCGCGAGGTAATTTGTTGGTACTCTGTTAATGTCCGCTTGGGGTCAATCAGAACGCACCCAATCGGGCAGAAGCACCTTCCATGGCCGTAAGCCGCTGAAAGCCGACATGGTTGCGCCATCTTTGGAGTTGAAGCGCATGCTCATCATCCTCGGTAACAGAGGAGTACGACCATGCCAGACAACGAAACCTGTTCGCCGGCCAGGGAATTGTAAGGGATCATTGCTTAAACAGCGTGAATTCGTTGTGTGGCCGCAGATCCCCACAGGACTCCTGCAGCCAACATTCATCAGCTCGGCTCGTGCCCTTGTAGCCGTGAATGACGGTTTTCGATCGTTTTCTCGCTCCAGAGTTCAGGCAGGCGGCTTCGGACATCTTTCCAAAAAGGCATCCGTACGACGTACAAAGCGGTGCTTCGCTGCGCCAGCTGTCGGGATACTCTGCTCCGCCAAAGCACGCAAAATATCCGGCCTTGGAGTATGTCGTTGCAGACATAGGTGGAGACTGCCAGACATAGTAAGAAATCGCGCCTATCGCGCCTAATGACATAATCGATAGTCCAGAAATTACGGCCGCCTTCCAGGTCCCTCGCGTCGGTAAATAGCGCCGAAACTCTTGCTCCAGCTCCCACATGTCACGCGAAAAACTTTCGTGTCGAACCGAAAACGCCTGCCGAAACGCAAGCGACTTCAAATCGTCAGGCAAATCCTTTGTGTCCGGCATGGTCGCTCCATCAACCAGGACCGGAAAGATCGGAAGGCTGTGCTCAAGAGCGGACGCTATTTCCATGCGGACGTAGTCATGGCTCGGTTCGCTGCTGGTGGACCCGGAAGGTCTCAGCAATTCCAGCCAATGCGGGCCGATGACAGCCAACATGATCTTGCATTTTTCCAAGTCATTGTTCAGCACCGACTGAAAATTCTGGCCGGGTCTTATCAAATCAACGTCAATAAACACCTTTCTTTTCCCGAAGGTCTTTTCAAGTCGTTGGCAAATGCTGCGCGCATCGGACTTCGAATCCGAGCGGCGGTAGCTGATGAATATGCCGCCAGTCGTTCGCCAGGCTACTGCCGCGCTGAGACGGGTGATGACCTCGCGCCGCTTCGACCCATCAAAATGCATCCCCTTGCCCCTTGCCGGAGCGACAGCATAACGGATTGGGCAGCATCAAGTCAGCAGTCTCGCTGCCGTGCGATAGCTCCGTTCCGGTCATCGCCGCGGTGGGTCAATCCGCGACACGGGCTACGCAACGGCGAGTCCGGTCATGTCGGCTATGCCGCCGAAAGCGGAAGCGCGTCCACCAGCGGCCCAACCTTACGGCGGTGCCGCGAGACGTCGCATTCCCGAGTGGCCGGCTAGCCGGACGCCATGGCGTCGTGCGCGGCGCGGTCGGCGATCAATTCGATTGCAGCCCGGCCGGCGGGAAAATCCGCGCCAATCCAAGCCGCTTCGGCGGCACGCAACGCAACGCCAAGTGCGGGACCGGCGGGCACGCCGCGGCGCATGAAATCTGCCGCTTGGAGCGGAAAGGCCGGAATAGTCCAGCGCTGCGGCAGGGTCACGAGGTCGCGCCAGGAGCTGTCCGCGGCGGCCGCGGCCGAGCGCGCCCAGCCAATGCGAACGAGATCGGTGAAGGATTGGACTCCGAGACGATAGAGCAGCGCATGCGCGGCCTCTTCCCCCGCCGCCGGGGAAACGCGCCACCAGCGTTCGAGCGCCATGAGCCGCTCGGTTTCGGCGTTGGTGAGGCGCAGCCGCTGCGACAGCCGTGCTGCGTCTTCTGCGACCCAAACGCCAAGCGCGCCAAGCCGCTGCACCGCATCGGGCGCGGCGCCGATCGCCGCTTCGACCTTCACCAGGTTTTCGAAGCTCGCCAGAAACGGCACCCCGCCGAGCACCGCGCCAAGGATGCCGGTTTCGCCCATGACCGCGAGCGTCGGCGTGGCGCGCGGCGCGAGCAGAAGCTTCAGCAATTCCATCCGCACCCGTTCGCGCGACAGCATATCGAGGCCGGCACGCGCGTTGATGCAGGCGCGCAAGCCGGCGGCGTCGGGGGCGCCCTCGCCGTACCAGGCGTGGAAGCGAAAGAACCGCAGGATGCGCAGATAGTCCTCGGCAATTCGCTGCTCCGGCTCACCGATGAAGCGCACTTTGCGGCACGCGATATCGGCGAGGCCGCCGACGTAGTCGAACACCTTGCCATCGGGCGACGCCGACAGCGCATTGATCGTAAAATCGCGCCGCGCCGCATCCGCCGACCAATCGCGGCCGAATGCCACCCGCGCTTTGCGGCCAAACGTTTCGACGTCGTGGCGGAGCGTCGTGACCTCGAACGGACGTTTGTCGACAACGACAGTGATGGTGCCATGGGCGATTCCGGTCGGGACCGCTTTGAAGCCCGCCGCCTCGGCGCGGCGCGCGACCTCGTCCGGCACGGCCGTGGTCGCCACGTCGACCTCGCCGACCGCGATGTGCATCAGCGCATTGCGCACCGCGCCGCCGACCACGCGCGCCTCTTCGCCGTCGCGATCGAGCACAGCCAGCAGGCGCACGACGGCACAGTCCTTGAGCCAAGCCGCATCGCCGAGATGGCCCGCTTCGCTCACCGCGTCGTCCCCGGCACGAACTTGCCGCCCTCGATATGCGCCGGCACATAGGTCGAGCCCGGCGGCGCGCCCGAGAATTGTGCCAACAGCAGAAAACTTCCCAGCATCAGCACAAAGGATGCGACGCCCAGCAGCGCAAGGCGCCGCAGCGTCCATGCCGACGGCCCCAGAACGCCGGCGCGCGTCGCCACCAGGAATGCGGCATAGAGGACGAAGGGCGTGAGGAACAGCCCGATCTCGGTGAAGATTGGCCGTATCATACGTCGTAGATCCGCTCGTAGAGGTTTCGCAAGATACCCGCGGTGATGCCCCAAATGTAGCGGTTCTCGTACGGTATGGCGTAATATTCGCGCTCGACCCCTTTCCAGTCGCGTGTCTTGCGCTGGTGATTTTCGGGCGCCATCAGGAAGGCGAGCGGCACTTCAAACGATTCCGTCACCTCGCTCGGATTGAGTTGAAGTGTGAAATCCGGCTTGACGCGCGCGACCGTCGGCAAGATGCGAAAGCCTGAAAACGTCAGATAGAGATCGAGATAGCCGATCGGTTCGACGAGCAGCGGCGCGAGTCCGATCTCCTCCTTGGCCTCGCGCAGCGCCGCGGCAACCGGGCTTTCATCGTCGGGATCGATCTTGCCGCCGGGAAAAGCCACTTGTCCGGCATGACTGGCAAGCTCGGCGGTGCGCAGCGTCAGCAACACCGTGGGCTCGCTGCGATCGATGACAGGGATCAGGACCGCGGCCGGCTTGGTGGCGGCGACCCCTGCGCGCTGCCACAGTGAAGGGTTGAGATCGAGATCGCCGCGCGCGCCTTGCGCTTTTGGATCGGCGAGCGCCGGCGGCACTTCGAGCTTGAGCCGCGCCCGGGCACGATCGAAAAAGCCTGCCGCCGCCGGCTGCGCCGGGTTGGCGCCGCTGTCATTCACGCAAAATCCCTCACCTGTTCGGCCGCAGCCATCGGAAAGAATACTCCAGCCGAAGCGACGCCGAACATCGCCTTGCCCTCAACTTCGCGCTCCTCGCCGCGCGCGACCAGATCGAAGAACAAGGTGCGCGTGACTTTCGCCCACAGGTTTCGGCGAACGTGAAGATAAGGTTTGAGGCCCCCGGTCCCGGCTTCGGGTTCAAAGCGCAGCGCATGTTGCGGCCCGCAGGCAACCCAGTCATCGACATTGGTGCGAAAGTTGAGGGCCGGCCCGTCGGCCGTTTCCTCGACATTCAGCTCGACCGCGAGGAACGGCGCATCCTCGACCTGAATGCCGCATTTCTCCACCGGCGTGACCAGGAAATAACTGTCGCCCTCACGCTTGAGCACCGAAGCGAACAGCTTCACCAGCGCCGGTCTGCCGATCGGCGTCTTGAGATAGAACCATGTGCCGTCGGCTGCGATGCGCATATCGAGATCGCCGCAGAATGGCGGGTCCCAGCGTTCGACGGGCGGCGGCCCCTTGGCCGCGCCACCTAGCGCGCCCGTGATCGCCTCGAGGCTGGATTGCCCTTCCTTCGCCATGGTTTACCTTGAACCTAGTTGCGGACATGAGTCCGGGGGCGGAGTCGTTTTCTGGGAACGTGATCGCCAATCTGCATCCGGCCATCACCAAACCTAAGTTGTTCCCATTGATCAAGAAGCGGCGCGCGGTCTTCTCCTAAGCACCCGGCGCATATATTGCCTGTTGTGGATTCGATGGCCGTACACTGTTGCCTGCTTTAGAGTCGCGCAGCCGGTGCGAATCTAATTCGTTACAAGAATTCGACCTGAAGACAAGGAGTTAGGTATGCCCGTTGCTGGCGGAGAAGGGCTCGAAAACCTCGAAGCGATGATCGTCCGCGCCGCCGAATCGACGGCGGATCACGTGCGCGCGGCCAAGGCCGCGATCGGTAGCGTCATATTCGGCCAGGACAAGGTCATCGAGCAGGCTATCGTCACGATCCTGTCCGGCGGCCATGCGCTGCTGCTGGGCGTGCCGGGATTGGCCAAGACCAAGCTCGTCGACACGATGGGCACGGTCCTCGGACTCGACGCCAAACGCATCCAGTTCACGCCCGATCTCATGCCCTCCGACATTCTCGGTACCGAGGTCCTGGAGGAGAGCCAAACCGGGAAACGCAGTTTCCGCTTCCTGTCCGGCCCGGTGTTCGCGCAAGTGCTGATGGCGGACGAAATCAACCGCGCCAGTCCCCGCACTCAGTCGGCGCTGCTGCAGGCGATGCAAGAGCAGCACGTCACTGTCGCCGGCACCCGCCACGACCTGCCGAAGCCATTTCATGTGCTCGCCACCCAAAACCCGCTGGAGCAGGAAGGCACCTACCCGCTGCCGGAAGCCCAGCTCGACCGCTTTCTCATGGAAATCGATGTCGGCTATCCCGACCGCGACGCCGAGCGAAAAATCCTGTTCGATACGACGGGCGCCGAAGAAACCCGTCCGAAGGCGGCGATGAGCGCCGAAGATTTGATGGCCGCGCAGCGGCTGGTGCGGCGGCTGCCGGTCGGGGAATCCGTCGTCGCGGCCATCCTCGCATTGGTCCGCTCGGCGCGACCGGGACCGGAAGGCGGCGAAGGGGCAAAACTAATCGCGTGGGGACCAAGCCCGCGCGCAAGCCAGGCCCTCATGCTCGCGGTGCGCGCTCGCGCGCTGCTCGACGGCCGCCTCGCGCCCTCGATCGACGACGTGCTCGATCTCGCCGAGCCGGTGCTCAAACACCGCATGGCGCTCACTTTCAGCGCCCGCGCGGAGGGCGTCAGCATCGAGACGGTGATCGGGCGGCTGAAGGCCCGGATCGGATAGCGGATGGCGGTCCAGCCCACGCGCAATCACCCGGATGGCTCTGCGGTTGGACGTGCGGTCGGCGAAGGCCGCTCGCTCGCTGCCAGCATGCCGCGATTGATCCTGGAAGCGCGGCGCGTCGCGGCAACCGTCATTCACGGTCTGCACGGCCGCCGCCGCGCCGGACCGGGCGAGAATTTTTGGCAATATCGCCGCTTCGTTTCAGGCGAGCCGGCGTCGCGCGTGGATTGGCGCCGCTCGGCGCGCGACGATCACCTCTATGTGCGCGAACTGGAGTGGGAAGCCGCACACACCGTGTGGATTTGGCCCGACCGTTCGCCGTCGATGAACTTCGCCTCGCCGCTGGTGCGCGATACCAAGCTTTTCCGCACGCTGGTGATCGCGCTCGCGCTGGCCGAGGTTCTGGTTGAAGGCGGCGAACGCGTGGGAATTCCCGGCCTGACGCGGCCAACCGGAAACCGCAGTGTCATCGACCGCATGGCGGAGGCTATCGTGCACGACCGCGACGAGCGCGCGAGCCTGCCGCCGACCTTTTCGCCCTCGCCGCCGGCCGAGGTCGTCCTGCTGTCCGATCTGTGGAGCGAGATTGGCGAGGTCCGGCGCACGATCACGCAGCTCTCCGGCAGCGGCGCCCACGGCCACGTGGTGCAGATCGTCGATCCCGCCGAAGAGACGTTCCCGTATTGGGGCCGCATCGAATTCGTCGAGCCCGAGGGCGGCGGCCGCATTACCGCAGGCCGCGCCGAGACGTGGCGCACGAATTACGCGGCGCGTGTCACGCGTCATCGCGCCGAGATTCGCGCCGAGACCGACCGGCTCGGCTGGAGCTTTACGATCCACCGCACCGATCGCCCGGCAACCGAATTGCTCCTCGCCCTTCATGCCCGCATCGGCGCCGGCGCAGCGGCCGCTAGCGCGCGATGGCCCGTCTCGGTCGAGTCGAGGACGCCGGTATGATCGGCGGACTCCCGCTCGGCTTTGCGCAACCGCTCGTCCTCATTGGCTTGTTGACGCTGCCGGTCCTGTGGTGGCTGTTGCGATTGATCCCGCCGCGGCCACGCCGGATCGATTTTCCGCCGACCAGGCTGCTCCTTGAAATCGCGCCCAAGGAGGAAACCCCGGCCCGCACGCCGTGGTGGCTGACCTTGTTGCGGCTCGCGCTTGCCGCACTGGTCATCCTCGCCGCGGCCGGCCCGCTGTGGCATCCGCCGCTTGCAACGACGGGAACCCGGGCGCCCATCGCAATCCTGATCGACGACGGCTGGGCGGCAGCCGCAACGTGGGATGCACGCGTGCGCACCGCCGACGATATCATCGCGCGGGCGGACGACGATCGCCGCGCCGTGGCGCTCATTCCGCTGTCGGACGGAACGCGCGACATCTCATTGGCGACCGCGGGTTCGGCGCGCGTGCGTCTGCATCAGATGAAGCCGGTGCCGCAAACCCTCGAACGGGGCGAGGCGCTGCCTGCCATCTCGCGCTTCCTCACCGATACGCACGACGTCGACCTCATCTGGCTCTCCGACGGCGTTGACCTCGGCCGCGGCGCCGAGTTCGTGAAAAGTCTCAGCCAGACCCTCCGCCAGCATCCGATCACGATCGTCGCCGGCGGCATTTCGGGTCCCCGCGCGCTCACGGCAGCCGATAACGCGGCCGGCGCCCTAAGCGTCAAAGTCTTGCGGGCCGCCGCGGGCGCTGCGGAGAATGGCACGGTGCGCGCCCTCGATCTCAAGGGCCTGCCGCTTGGCGAAGCTGCGTTCGCATTCAAGGCGGAGGATCGCGAGACTGAGGCGCAATTCGATCTGCCGGTGGAAATCCGCAACGATATTGCGCGCATCGAGATTGGCGGCGAGCGCTCCGCCGGCGCCGTGCAGCTACTCGACAAGCGTTGGCGGCGGCGCACCGTCGGCATCGTTTCCGGCGCGTCGGCGGACGTGTCACAACCACTGCTGTCCTCGAGCTACTACATCGAACGTGCGCTTGCGCCCTTCGCCGATGTCCGGCTTGCCCAAGGCGAATCGCCGGCGGAAGCGGTCGCGCATTTCCTCGATCAGAATCTGCCGATGCTGATCCTGGCCGATGTCGGTAACGTCGCCGGCGACGCCCATGAGCGTCTTGCCAAGTGGATCGAGGACGGCGGCGTGCTGGTGCGCTTTGCCGGCCCGCGGCTCGCCGCTTCCGACGATGATCTCGTGCCCGTAAAGCTACGGCGCGGCGGCCGTGTCCTTGGCGGCAGCCTGAGCTGGGACAAGCCGCAGCCGCTCGCCGCCTTCTCGCGCGACAGTCCGTTCAATGGCATGACGGTGCCAAATGACGTCACCGTATCCCGGCAAGTGCTCGCGGAACCGGATGCCACGTTGAACGACAACACCTGGGCGACGCTCGCAGACGGCACGCCGCTGGTCACCGCGGCGCGGCGCGGCAAGGGATTGATCGTGCTGTTCCATGTCACCGGCGATACACGGTGGTCGGACTTGCCGCTGTCGGGAGCCTTCGTCGAAATGCTTCGCCGCATCGTCAGCCTCGCCGGCACCGCAGCGGTCGCCAAGACCGGCGACGAGAACGCGAAAACCGCACACCAAGTCGTCCCGCCAAGCCGCGTCCTCGACGGCTTCGGTAGCTTCGTTGCACCGCCGCCGACGGCGCGGCCGGTGCCGACCGACTTTTCCGGCAGCGCCACCGCCGATCATCCGCCGGGATTCTATGGACCGCCGGATGCCCTGTTTGCGGTGAACACGCTCGCGGCAACCGATCGTCTGGCGCCGCTCGATTTCACGCCGCTGGCCAACGCGAGCCATGAAATCTACCGCACCAGCGAACCGCTGGACCTGCGCGGCCCGATTTTCCTTGCCGCACTGGCTTTGTTCCTGCTCGATACATTGATCGTCCTCTTTCTCGGTGGTGGCATTCAGCGCCTTATCCCACGCACGTCACGCGCCGCGGCGGCGGTGCTGATCGGATTTTTGGTACTGCCGCTCACGCTTTTCCACGCACGCGCCGAGGAAATTCGCAGTCCCGACGTGCCGCCGTCGGCGCTCGAAACCAAGCTTGCCTACGTCGTCACCGGCAACAGCGAAGTCGACAACATCAGCAAGGCCGGCCTTGGCGGCCTGACCCTCTTTCTGGCGCAACGCACCGCGCTCGAGGCCGGCGAGCCGATCGGGCTCGATATCGCGCGCGATGAGCTGGCGTTCTATCCGTTGATCTACTGGCCGATCGCGCCCGGCGCCGCACGCCCGTCCGACGCGGCGCTCAAGCGCATCGATACGTACATGAAGGATGGTGGAACCGTCCTGTTCGACACCCGCGACGCCGTCGTGGCGCCGGCCGGCCCCGGCGGCGAAACACGCAGTCCGGGCATGATGGAATTGCGCAAAATCCTGTCGTCGCTCGATCTCCCCGAGCTTGAGCCGGTGCCGCGCGATCATGTTTTGACCAAGACATTCTACCTGCTGCGCGACTTCCCGGGCCGGTTCGACACCGGCCAGCTCTGGGTCGAAGCGCTGCCGGCGGCGAATGAAGATGAAGAGGCGTCGGGCCGCCCCGCGCGCGGCGGCGACGGCGTATCCTCGATCATCATCACCTCGAACGATCTTGCCGGCGCCTGGGCGACGCGGTCCGACGGCCAGCCGATGCTGCCGATGGTCGAAGGCGAGCCGCGGCAGCGCGAACTCGCCTTCCGCGCCGGCGTCAACATCGTCATGTACACGCTCACCGGCAACTACAAGGCCGACCAAGTGCACGTGCCGGCGCTGCTCGAACGGCTGGGGCAATAGGAACTACTTACTATTGGCAACAGTAAATTCATATGAAAGCCTAACTATTTGTACAACGACAATGAGATTGCCCATGAGCAAATATGAAGCGTTGCCGCAGTTCCTGGCTCGCATGAACCGCGCGGCACAACGAATAAGCTTCCGTGAGATCGAGGATGTTTTGGGTTTCAAGCTCCCCAAGAGTGCCTACGAGCATGAAGCTTGGTGGAGCAACAATGCGACAGGCCACTCCCATGCCGGCGCCTGGCTTAAGGCCGGCTGGCGCACGGAGGCGATCGACTTGGTTGGACGCAGAGTTACGTTTCGACGTTCGAGCCGATCCTTGCCCGCAACACCTCCACAACCAGGCGACCCGTGGGGCTGCATGGCCGGCACAGTCACGATCCTGCCGGGCACCGATCTCACCGCGCCGTCTGACGAGAAGTGGAATGCGGAGGAAGGTCGCCTCCTCAATGAGTGATCTTCTGCTCGATACCTGCGCCGTACTGTGGCTGGCGGAAGGCATTGAGTTGGCTGCAGATGCCCGCAAGGCAGTCGCGAACGCCAAACTGAACGTGTCACCGATCAGCATCTGGGAGATCGCCAATTTGGTGCGCAAAAACCGAATAGTGCTGGCGATGCCGGTCGTTAAATGGTTTCGGCAAACGTCGGACATGATGAACGCTGCAAGGTCCGAACTCACGATCGAGATTCTCGCGGGCTCATGCGACTTGCCGGGCTCGCCGCCGAGCGATCCGGCCGATCGCATCATTATCGCGACCGCACGCGAAGCCCGCATGGTGCTGATGACGCGCGATAAGCAGATTTCGGCTTATTCGCGCACCGGCTACGTCCGAACAATGGTGTGTTGACCATGAATCTCGGTGTTGCGTTCGCGCCTCTCATCAGCGCCCAAGTTCTCTGGGCGGCGATAGCCGCAGTGTGCATTCTGTCGCTGTTGCTGTTTGTCTCGCGAAGCCGCGGCGCCGCGATCCGGACGTTGGCGCTTGGGCTCGTCGTCCTCGCGCTCGCCAACCCGTCGCTGACGCGTGAGGATCGCGACCCGCTGAGCTCAGTCGCCGTTGTCGTCGTCGACAAGAGCCCGAGCCAGAGTTTCGGCGACCGCACGCAGCAAACCGAAGCCACGCGCGCCGCGGTTGTCGAGCGGTTGAGCAAGATTCCAGGGCTTGAAGTCCGCGTGGTCGAGGCCGGCCAATCGGACGGCGAAACCGATGGCACCCGCCTGTTCACGGCGCTCGGCTCGACACTCGCCGACGTGCCGACCGATCGCGTCGCCGGCGTCATCATGATCACCGACGGGCGCGTCCACGATGTGCCGGCGGATGCGAGCGCCCTGGGCTTCGCGGCGCCCATTCACGCCCTCATTACCGGCAACAAGAACGAACGCGACCGCCGCGTGGCGCTGATCGCCGCGCCGCGCTTCGGCATTGTCGGCCAGTCGCAAACCATCACCTATCGTATCGAGGATCAGGGCGCGAACGAGCGAACCGCGCAAGTCACGGTGCGCCGCGATGGCGATGTCGTCGAGACGCGCACCGTGCCGGTCGGCACGCCGCAGAACGTCACCATTCCGATCCCGCATGGCGGACCGAACATCGTCGAGATCGAGGCCTCCCCGCTCGCCGACGAACTCACCCTAATCAACAACCGCGCCGTGGTGACGATCGACGGCGTGCGCGACAAGTTGCGCGTACTGCTGGTCTCCGGCGAGCCGCATGCCGGCGAACGGACCTGGCGCAATCTGCTCAAGTCGGACGCCTCGGTCGATCTGGTGCACTTCACAATTCTGCGCCCGCCGGAGAAGCAGGACGGCACCCCGATCAACGAGCTGTCGCTGATCGCATTCCCGACGCGCGAGCTGTTCCAGCAGAAGATCGGTGAATTCCAGCTTATCATCTTCGATCGCTATGCACGGCAAGGCGTGTTGCCGATCATCTATTTCGACAATATTACGCGCTATGTGCGGGAGGGCGGCGCGGTCCTGGTCGCCGCTGGACCCGATTATGCGAGCCCGACCAGCATCTGGCGCACGCCGCTCGATGCCATTCTGCCGGCGGAGCCCGACGGCAACATCACCGAGCAGGGCTTCCATCCCCGCCTCACCGAGCTCGGCAAGCGCCACCCGGTGACGCGCGGTCTCGACGGCGCCGACAGCAACCCGCCACACTGGAGCCGATGGTTCCGCATCGTCGACACCCGCAACGCCAACGGAACGGCCGTCATGCAAGGTCCGGACAACAAGCCGCTGCTGGTGCTGTCGCGCGAGGGCGAGGGCCGCGTCGCGCTGCTCCTCTCCGACCATATCTGGCTTTGGGCGCGCGGTTTCGAAGGCGGCGGACCACATCTCGACCTGCTGCGCCGGCTGTCGCACTGGCTGATGAAGGAGCCCGACCTCGAAGAGGAAGCGCTGCGGCTGAGTGTGAACGGGCACACTCTTTTGGTGAAGCGGCAGACCATGGCGGACCAGGTCGCCGGCGTGACGCTCACCGCACCCTCGGGCGCGACCCGCACGCTCACCCTCGATCCGACCGAACCGGGCGTGTGGGAAAAGAGCGTCGCGGCGAATGAGCTTGGACTGTGGCGCGCCACCGACGGCAAGCTCAACGCGCTCATCAATATCGGCCCCGCCAACCCGCGTGAATTCTCCGAGGTGACGTCGACGACGGAGGTGCTGGCGCCGATTACTGCCGCGACCGGCGGCGATTCGCGCCGGCTCGACGACGGCAATGGCCTCCATGTGCCGCGCATCATCGCGGTGCGCTCCGGCGACACCTACAAGGGCGACGACTGGATCGGCCTCAAAATGCGCGAGGCGAGCGTGGTGCGCGGCATCGGCGTGTTGCCGGTGTTCGCCGGCATGCTGGGCCTGCTCCTCCTCATCGGCAGTCTCGCCGGCACCTGGGCGCGCGAGGGCCGATAGCTGTTAGGGCGTGAACTCAATTGATTTGACGGCGGCCCTTTCAAAATCGGTAAGTTCGTAACCGGTACCAGCGCTGAACATATCTGTCCGATCCGCGATGGGCACGAATCGCTATAGCGACAGCAACGTGCGCGGCCCACTGTTGATCAAGAAGCAAAGCAGGGAACCGTTCCTGGACGTTGGCCATTAATCGTTCAAAGGAACAAACCCAATGGACGAACGGCAGACGCTTTGGATTCTAGGTTGGGCCGTCGGTTCTGTCGTAGCAGCAGCATTCATCCTCAACGCCATCGCGCTCGCGGCCATATAGGACTCGGGCCGCGAAATCATATTCTTCCGCCGGAACACAACGAAGGGTTTGCGGTTTATTTTTTCGTCGAAAAGTCATGATCGGACGTGCGCTGTGCTGAACAAGGGCGTTATTCGGCGGCGAGTGGGGCGGCGGTAAAATCGCTGTCCGTGAATCTCACCACCGTGCCCTTGTGCACCATGCCGGCCAGGTCGAGCGCATCCCAATTGGTCAAGCGGATGCAGCCGTGCGACTCCGTCTTGCCGATTTTGTCGGGATCCGGTGTGCCGTGGATGCCGTAGGAGGGTGCCGTGAGATCGATCCAGACCAGACCGACCGGATTGTTCGGTCCGGGTTTGATAGTCAGCGACTCTTTAGCCTTCACGCCTTTCCAGGCGAATTTCGGATTGTAGTGATACTCGGGATTATAGGCGACGCGCCGCACCTCGAAGGTGCCCGACGGCGCCGGCTTCTCGGCGCTGCCAATGGTTGCGGGATAGAAGCCGAGCAGCTTGCCGTCCTTGTCGTAGGCGCGCACATCACGCGACGCCTTCTCCACCACGATGGTCGCGACGCTGGCGTCCTCGCGATTCTGCTTCTTGAGCGGCACCGCTTCGACGGTATCGCGGCTGTCGTGCAGCGCCATGGGCGCGACATTGGCAACGATGATCTGTTCCCCGGCATGGTCGAAGCGAGCGTGCTGATTGAGCCGACGCAGCAAATCCTGGCTCATGTGAAATTTCTCGGCGAGCTCTTCTTGCGGAGTCTTTGTATGACAGGCCTTGCAACTCGGACTTCTTCCGCAAATCGCTTGGGATGCGCTCGGCGAATGGGCCGGCCACGTCCTCCTTAGCGATTGTGTACGATGTGAGCGGCGGCACGGTGTTGTCCGAAACCAGCGCGTTCCAGGTGTCGGCGTCGATTTTTCCCGATGGCCGCAAGATTGTTGGCTTTTTGGAAAGCCGCAAGCGACTTGCGGAAGTTGTCGCCGTTCTTACCGTCGATTTCGCCCGGCCGGAAGCGGTCGCGGTCCAGCAGCACCTCGGTTTTGACGATCAGCGCCGGATCAATGTTGGCGCCTTGCGGCGCCGCCGCATTGATGGACTCCTCCGTCAAGGCCTGTGCTCGGGGCGATGATGCGTGCGTAACGTGTCTGCGCGTCGCCGCATTGGCAGCGGCAAAAGGAAACAACGCGATGAGAAAGGCAGCAATCGGCAATCGCATCATGTTCCGTCAACATTGTTGCGTCTCATTCGTTCCTGTCTTGTGCTTTGCGCCGGGATGCAGCATCAACCGCACTGCCGCCTCTCGCGTTGCAAAAACCGCGACTGCTGGCCCGAACCGGACGTGACGGGCCAGTTTCGCTGCGATGCATCGGACAGTCCGTGCCGTGGCCTGTTCAAGAAGGGCGCGGTGTGCGCGATTTTCAGAAGGAAGCGCCGGGCCGGGCCGGTCGCCACCAGGCTCCTCCTGTGGCATGATCCGGGTTAGCCTCGCCTCGTTGTCAACCGAGGGCCAGACCTGATTCGGGCGCCGGCGGCCGGGAAACCGGCGGATGCTCACAGTGGCGAGCGAAGGAATTGATTGGGCACATCGCCAAAACGTCATTCCGTACTTGCGCCCGCCCTGCTCGCCGACGTGGGAGCGACCAACGCACGTTTCGCCTTGGTCGGCGCACGGGGCCATTTCCAGCGCATTCGCGTGCTCGCCTGTGAGGACTATCCGTCCATTCACAAAGCCATAGCGGCTTATCTCGATGACGAACTGCCGCTGACCGATTTGAAACGGGTGAAGGCGGCAGCGCTCGCCGTCGCCGGTCCTGTCACCGACGATCAGGTTGCACTCACGAACCATCCGTGGTCATTCTCGACCAATCAATTGCGACGCCATTTGGCAATCGACAGGCTGATCGTCGTCAACGATTTCGCGGCGGTCGCGCCGGCAATACCATGTCTTAAACGCAACGAGCGCCAACAGATCGGCGGCGGCAAGGCGTTGGCCGGCGCACCCATCGGGGTGCTCGGTCCTGGTTCAGGCCTCGGGGTCAGTGGGCTCTTTCCCAATGCGGACGAACGGTTTCCCATTTCCGGGGAAGGCGGGCATGTGACGATGGCGCCTGTGACTATTCGGGAAAGCGCGGTACTCGATCGTATGCGCCTCCGCTTCGACCATGTATCGGCAGAACGCGTTCTCTCTGGACCAGGCCTCATCAACCTCTACAACACGCTTGCCGAGATCGACGGTATCGCAGCCAACTCCTACACGTCCGCTCAGATCACCGATCTCGCTATCGGCCAGCGAGAGCCGCACTGCCGCGAGGCTGTCGATATGTTTTGTGCAATGCTCGGGACAATTGCCGGCAATCTCGCTCTGACCCTTGGCGCGCGCGGCGGTGTCTACATTGCCGGAGGCATAGTACCGAAGCTCGGACCGGCCTTTGCCGCAAGCTCGTTTCGCAAACGTTTCGAGGACAAGGGTCGATTGCGCCCTTACCTTGCGCGCGTTCCCACATATGTCATCAGTCAACCTATCCCCGCTTTCATTGGCCTGGCGGCGCTGCTGGCCGATCCGGCTCGTTAGCGCCGGCGGAAGGGCGCATGTCGGTGAGGAGCAACTCATGGCTATAAAGCGCATCGGTATCCTTACTGGTGGCGGCGATGTTCCGGGCCTCAACGCCGTTATCAAGAGCGCTACCTACCGCAGCAGCGAGAACGACATCGAGATTTTTGGTCTCCGTCGCGGCTGGGAGGCGCTCACGCATCTGAACATCGAGGATGCGAGCAGCAGGTCGCATTATGTCATTCAGCTAAATCGTGAGAATACGCGTACGATCGACCGTCACGGCGGTACCGTGCTGCACACCAGCCGAACCAACCCCTCCAAGATGCGAAAGCTGCCGGCTCACCTCGCCGCCCAAGACTTTCCGGCCGCCCTGAGCGCCAACGGGGAGAAGACCTGGGATTTCTCCAAGCAGGTGCTGGCGAACCTCTCGGCGCTCGGCATCGAACATCTGATCGCCATCGGCGGCGACGACACGCTCGGCTATGCGGCCAAGCTCAACGAACTCGGCGTCAAGATCATTGCCATTCCGAAGACGATGGACAACGACGTTCGTAACACCGAGTACTGCATCGGCTTCTCGACGGCAATCACCCGCGCCAGCGATGCCATCCAACGGCAGCGGACTACTGTCGGTTCGCATGAGCGGGTCGGCGTTTTTCGTGTCTTCGGCCGTGACGCCGGGTTTACCGCGCTCTACACCGCGTACGCGACCTCGATCCGCTGTGTCATTCCCGAGTACAAGGTGAATCTCGACAAGCTCATCCAACTGCTCCTTGAGGACAAGCGCACCAACCCGAGCAACTACGCGCTGGTCGTGCTCAGCGAGGGCGCCGAGTGGGAGGACTACGCGGTGCAAGAATACGGTGAGCCTGACGCCTACGGCCACCAAAAGAAGGCAAGCATCGCTGAGTTGCTTGCCGACGAGATCAAGCGGCGTACCGGGGAGGAGGCGATCGCCTCCGACCTCACCTACGACCTGCGCTCGGGCGATCCCGATTTCATCGACAAGCTTGTGGCCCTGACCTTTGGCAACATGGCATACGATGCGATCCTGGATGGCAAGACTGGCCTTATGTCGGCGATGGTGGACGGCTGCTACGATTTGGTACCGATTCCGGACCCTAAGCTCGGGCCGCGCAAGGTGGACGTCGCCACCATGTACAATACCGAACGCTACCGTCCCATTTATGCGAACAAGCGCCGGCTGCCGATCTTTCTGAACCGCGCGTCTTAGGGTAGCGGACGCTATTTCGCCCGCTTTGCCGCGGCAGCGAAGACCGCATAAGCCTGCGCAAGCTCGGGCTTGCGCTTTACCACGTCCTGGCCGACTGTTTCGACGGTTTTCATCAGCTCCGCCTGCTCGTTTGCCGGCAGATTGATGATTTCGCCATGTTCCGACCAGACTTTGCCCATTTTGACAAAAAAATCGGCCTGCCACGGATTGACCTCGGCGGCGGCCTTGTCCGCGTCGGTAACGAGGAACGTCTGGAGATCCTTGGGCAGCGCGTCGAACCACTTCTTGCTGAGAAAGGCCATCGAGAAGATGAACGGCTGGTTGGTCTGCGTGATGTATTTCGCGGCGTCGTAATAGCGCATCGTTGTATCGACCGTCAGCGCCAACACCGCGCCGTCGATTGCGCCTTGCTGAATCGCCGGTAGCACGTCGCCGAGCGTCATCGCAATCGGCGAGCCGCCGAGCCGCTTGAGCATTTCCTGCTGCATGTCGGCTGCGAGCACACGCAGCTTCTTGCCCTTGATGTCGGATAGCTGACGGACCGGATCGCGGGCGACGATCGAGGACGGCTGCGACACGAATAATGCAATGCCGTGGATGCCTTTGTCAGCGCCCAAGCCGAACATCACCTTTTTCAGTTCCGGGTCACCCGTAACCCGGATGCCGTGCGCCATGTCGGCGACGAGACCGGGAGCCGAAAGCACCTCGTACCGGTCGTCGACGCCGACCAAAAACTCGGGCGGCCCGATGTACCCTTGAATCGCGCCGAACTGCACGCCTTCGATCTCGCGCGGAATCGGCCCCAGTTGGCTCGCCGGATAGATTTCTCCCTTTATGCGGCCGCCGGAATCCTTTTCAACCATCGCCACGAACCGCTTGCACCATTCGTGCTGCGCGTCATTGATCGTGGCGGTGCCAAGCTTCATCACATAGGTTTTGTCATCGGCCCCCTGCGCCGCGCCCAACGTGAGTGCGAGCAGGATGCAGGCGACTGCGGCGGACATCGGTCGCGTTTGGATGGCAAGTTTGACAAGGCCCATGGCGATTTCCTCCCTATTTGAAGCTTATCGACGCCGGACCGGCCTGGCGAGCTTGGCTTTTTTTCACGAAGCGCGCCATCGCTTTCAGACGTGCTGCCTGCGCTCAGACGCCGCGCCACAGGAAATAAACAGTCAGGCCGGCGCCGAGCGCGAAAACGAAGCCCTTGATCAGCCGTTGATCGAGTCGCTGCGCCCAGATTTGGGGGTCGCCGAGTTTCGCTGCGCCCAATCCAGCTACGACGTCTCCCATTCCGGCCGGATCGGTCCGGATACGCCTGCAAAGGCGCCGGCAACGAGCTCGGCGACGAGGAGCCGCGCCGGATCGACTGGCCCAGGCATCGCCGCGCGGCCGGGCGGGATGCGCTTGAAGCCGCATTTGCCGTAATACGGCTCGTCGCCGACCAGTATGACGAGGCGGTGGCCATTTGCCGCCGCCTCCTTCAGAGCGCGCTCGATCAATGCGAGACCAATGCCGCGCTCGCGGAATGCGGGCTCTACCGTAAGCGGGCCGAGCAACAGCGCCTTGGTCTCGCCGATCCGAACCGGCGACAGCCGCACCGAGCCCACCAGCAGCGTACCAACCCGCGCTGTGAACGACACCTCGAGCCGGTGCGCGACCTGCTCGCGCAGACGATAAGCGGTCTTGGCATAGCGGCCTGGACCGAACGTGCGTTCGTTGAGGCGTTCGATCGCCTCGGTGTCGTCCTTCGTCTCGGGCAGGATCGTGAGCGAGATATCGTTCATCGCGTCGCCGCCTAGCATCCGGACCGGCCAAAAGTCCAGCCGAAGTCCGGCGGCGGCCTAACCGCCCGAACCGAAGCGCTGACGCCAGTCCATGGAATGATTAGATTGAAGCGAGATCAGCGGAGATGACAATGGGCCTGCTCGTCGACGGCGCCTGGCAAGAGGACGTTTCGCGCACGAGCGAGGGCCGTTTCGTTCGGCCGACGCCGAACTATCGCAATTTCGTCACTGCTGACGGCGGTCCCGGCCGTTCCGGCGAAGGCGGATTTCCCGCAGAATCCGGGCGTTACCATCTCTACGTCGCGCTGGCGTGTCCGTGGGCGCAGCGCACCCTCATTTTTCGCAGCCTGAAGAAGCTTGAGCATGCGATCTCGGTCTCCGTGACCCGGCCGCTCTACGGCAAAACCGGCTGGGAATTCGGCACCGAGCCCGGCGCCACGCTCGACGATGCTCAACGGCAAAGCGACGCTCGCCGAGATCTACCTGATTGCCGACCCGCATTATACCGGCCGAGTCTCAGTTCCGGTGCTGTGGGACAAGAAGCGGCGCACCATCGTCAACAATGAATCGTCCGAAATCATCCGCATGCTGAATTCGGCCTTCGAAGCATTCACGAACATTCACACCGATTACTATCCTGCCGCGCTGCGCGCGGAGATCGATCGCGTCAACGATATGATCTATCCGAATGTCAACAACGGCGTTTATCGCGCCGGTTTCGCGACGTCGCAAGAGGCTTACGAGGAGGCGGCGCGGGCGATCTTCGCAACGCTCGATCACCTCGAAGCGCGGCTGTCAGGGCAACGCTATCTCGTCGGCAAGCAGATTACAGAAGCGGACTGGCGGTTGTTCACTACGCTTGTTCGCTTCGACACGGTCTATTACAGCCACTTCAAATGCAACCTGCGGCGCATCGCCGACTATCCCAATCTCTGGAACTATCTGCGGGATCTTTATCAGGTTCCGGGAGTGGCCGAGACCGTCAGCATCGATCACATCAAGCGGCATTATTACGGCAGTCAGCGCAACGTTAATCCAACCGGCATCGTGCCGATCGGACCGGCTGTCGACTTCAACGAGCCGCACGATCGCGCGCGGTTAAGCTAAAAGAAAACGGCGCCGCCACCGTCACCGAAGCGGCACGCCGGAGCATGCAGCTTCAACTAGTAGCTGCAGACATAAACCGTGCGGTAGCGCAGTCCGAAGGGTGTAGCCACTAATCGGCGTCGGTAGCAGCTGTTGTAATAGTAACTAGGCCCGTCATACGCATACAGGCCGCCAAAGCCTAGGCCTAAGCCTAGTCCAAGGCCAAACGCCGCTGTAGCCGCCGCGACGCCCGCCAAATCCGCGCCCAGCAAAGTGGCCGCCGCCGAAATGTCCGCCGTCGAAGTGACCGCCCCTGGAAATGCCCTCCACCGCCGAAATGAGCTCCGCCGCCGCCATATGACCACCGCCCATGTGACCACCGCCGCCACCATGGCCGCCGCCGTGGCCTGCTGCCATGGCTCCGGTCGCCATTGTCGCGGCGCCAAGGACAAGTGCCGCCGCAACCGCAATCATCGCTTTGCGCATCAAAGTTCTCCCTGCAACATTCTGTGCCGCCTTTATGAAAACGCCCACCCGTTGCGATGGTTGCGCCGGGCCACGGCCCACGACCAAGTGACGCGGCTTGCCGCGTGGACTGTTGCTCACCAGAATGCCGCGGCGGTACGTCCGGCAAGGACCTCGGCGATACGGTCTCGTGTTGCCGGCGTCGTGCCTTGCGGCAGCGCGTCGGCGCGCAAAAAAGCCGTGCGCCATGATTTCGTGGTTCGGCTGCGGCGGCGCGCTCTGGCGGAACGAGCGCACGATATAAAGCGCGACATGATCGCGCCGCGTGACGCGCGGCGATTGAAATAGACGCCGAACAGCTGCGGCGCGTCCGATCAATTCGATGTTGCCCTCCTCGCGCAATTCACGCGCGAGCGCCGCAGCCACCGTTTCGCCGACCTCGACGCCGCCGCCCGGCAAATGCCAGCCGGCGACATAGTGTGCTTGACCAGGAATACCCTGCCCTCGGCGTCGAGGACGAGGGCGCGCACGCCGAGCGTGAGGCCGCGCGAAAAACGCCAGATAGACATGCAAGAGCCGCCGCATTGCGCGGCTCGAACGGCGGCGAATGTATCAGCATCCATAGGCAAATCCGGGGCTGGCAGAACGGATTAGAAACGTTCTAATATACCTGGTCGATGACACCCGCCTGCGGATCGAGCCTGTGGGGCGAACACCGTGAAGCGTTTTGCCGATCTGAGCGAGCAGGAAATCCTCGCGCTCGCAATCTCCAACGAAGACGAGGACAACCGCATTTATCGCTCCTTCGCGGATGCGCTGCGCAGTTCCTACCCGGATACGGCCGAAATGTACGACAAGATGGCCCAAGAGGAGATCGGGCCATCGCGACATGCTGCTCGATCTTCATCGCAAGAAATTCGGCGATTTTCTGCCGCTGATCCGCCGCCAGAACGTCAAAGGCTTCGTCGAGCGCCGGCCGATCTGGCTCAACCGGCCGCTGGCGATCGATGCCGCGCGCAAATTTGCCGAGGAGATGGAATACGAGACGGCGCGGTTCTATCGCCGCGCCGCGCAATCGGCGCATGACGACGCCGTGCGCGATCTGCTCAACCACCTTGCCGCCGCCGAGGACAAGCACGAAAAGCTCGCCCACGACCTCGGCAAGAAGATCACGCCGAAAGCGCGCGCCACCGAAGACCAGACCGCCAAGCGCATGTTCATGCTGCAATATGTGCAGCCGGGCCTCGCCGGCCTCATGGATGGCTCGGTCTCCACGCTGGCGCCGCTGTTCGCAGCGGCCTTCGCCACCCACAATACCTGGTCGACATTCCTGGTCGGGCTCGCAGCTGCGATCGGCGCCGGCATCTCCATGGCCTTTGCCGAGGCGCTGTCCGACGACGGCTCGCTGACCGGCCGCGGCGCACCGGTCGTGCGCGGCGCGGTTTGCGGCGGCATGACCGCGCTCGGCGGCCTCGGCCATGCCCTGCCCTATCTCATTCCGCATTTCTATCTCGCGACCTCGCTGGCCTTCGCCGTCGTCGCGGTCGAATTTGCGCGTGATCTCCTGGATCCGCATGCGCTATATGGACACGCCGTTTCTGCAGGCGGCGTTCCAGGTCGTGGTCGGCGGCGTGCTGGTCTTTGCCGCCGGCATCATCATCGGCAGTTCGTAGCCGCACGCCGCTGCCGGTGGATGTCACAAAGCGCTGTCGCGGGAGTGATTCGCGGATCATCATGCCGCGATGTTCATCCTCGCCCATCTATCCGATCTGCATCTGGCGTCGCGGCCGCGGCTCGGCCGAGCTTGCCGGCAAGCGCGGGCTCGGCTTCATCAACTGGCAGCGCAAGCGCAAATACGTCCATCGTCCCGAAGTTCTCGATGCGATCACGCGACGATCTAAAGGACGCCTCGCCCGACCACATCGCCGTCACCGGCGATCTCATCAATCTTTCGCTGCCAGACGAATACAGCCGAGCGCGCGCCTGGCTGCAGACGCTCGGAAGCCCCGAGCGACGTCACTGTGGTTCCCGGCAATCACGACGTCTATGTGCGCGGGGTCGAGCAGTCGCCGGCGGCGTTTTGGGGCGACTACATGCGCGGCGATGATGGACTGGATCGCTTTCCGTTCCTGCGGCGGCGCGGCAACGTTGCGCTCGATCGCGCTCTCGACCGCGTTGCCGACGGCGCCGCTATTGGCAACGGGCCGGCTTGGCGACAGGCAGCTCTCCCGTTTCGCGGAGTTGCTCGATCAAACACGCGAGCTGTTCCGCATCGTGCTGATCCATCATCCGCCTGTGAGCCCGCTGCACGCGCTATCTCAGGCGGCTGGTCGATGCCGCGCCATTGCGCCGGGTGCTCGCCGCGAAGGGCGCCGAGCTTTTGCTGCATGGCCACGATCATCGCCGCGCGCTGGTCTGGCTCGACGGGCCGCAGACGAAAAATCCCTGCCGTCGGCGTGCCGTCGGCTTCGGCGCGCGCTCCGCACGGCAGCGAGGACGCCGCCGGCTACAATCTCTTCCGCATCGATGGCCAGCCGGCCGCCTGGCGCTGCGAGATGATCGGCAGCGGCAGCGCGGCGCGGACGGCATCTTCGCGACGTCGAGCGCCGCGACGCTTGTTCGGTTGAGCGATTTGCCGCAAGCCGACGTTCACGCTTCGAATCCAGCGTTACGACCGCGACGCGAAAATCAGCGCCACGGCGATCAAGCGTCACGAGCCCGATCACGAAGCCGAACGCCAGCACGCCGAACAGCGCGCCAGCGACGCCGGCGGCGTTCGCGCTCGCGCCTTCGTGCGCGTACGCGCATGATGAATTCAGGATCTTCGTCGAGCGCGCGCTGCCGCTCGACCAGGCGGCGCGCGACATAATCCGTCACCGCCCGGACGATGTCGGGAATCTCGTGCGACTCGGCCAGCACCCGGCGGCCGAACGCGGGTGTCGTGCAGGAAACGGTAGATGCGCTTGTCGCGCCCCATGGCGACATGAGCGACAGCGTCGATCCACAGCCGCGGCGTATCGCCCCGGCTGACGCCGCGATCGAACAGGTCGACATCGGGCGGGATTTCGGCGAAACAGCGGATTGAGCGCCTCGTTCAAGAGTTCGAGCCGGGCCACTTCCGCGTCGCGCAGATCGACGACGACGCTGGTGCGCTCGGCCGCCTCGACCCGCGCCAGATGCATCGCCTGCTTCAGCGGCGAAGGCGGCTCGGCCCGCCGCCTGCGAGCGCGGCGGATTTGCGCTTTCTGCCCCACATGAATCCCTGCGTTCCCTTGAGCGGACGATACACCAACGGCTAGGCTCGCCGGAAGCAATGCGCTCGGCCAGGCGGCCGCTTCCCATGTGGATAGATCGAGGGGAAATTATGGCCGATTCGGCCGGAAACGGCATGGCCACGCGGCCGCTGCTCGTCGCCGACGAGGTCACGCTGCAATACAAGACCCCAAATCATCTGGTCACCGCCACCTGGAAGGTTTCGTTCGAGGTCCATGAGGGCGATCGCTATGTGCTGCTTGGCCCGTCGGGCTGCGGCAAATCCTCGCTTTTGAAGTCGATCGCCGGTTTTCTGCCGCCGGTCTCCGGGCTCGTTCCAGCTCGCCGGCCGGCCGATCGCGCGGCCGGGCTCCGACCGCATGATGGTGTTTCAGGAATTCGATCAGCTGCTGCCGTGGAAAACGGTGCTCGGCAACGTCATGTTCCCGCTCTCGGTCAATCGCCACATGTCGCGCGCCGCCGCGCGCGAGCAGGCCACGCGCGCTGTTCGCCAAGGTCAATCTCGGCGCGTTCGAGAACGTCTATCCGCACATGCTGTCCGGCGGCATGAAGCAGCGCGTGGCGATCGCCCGCGCGCTCGCCATGGAGCCCGCCGTGCTGCTGATGGACGAGCCGTTCGCCGCGCTCGACGCGCTGACCCGGCGCAAGATGCAGGAGGAGCTGGTGGCGCTGTGGGACGATGTCGGCTTCACCGTGATCTTCGTCACCCACTCGATCGAAGAGGCGCTCTTGATCGGCAACCGCATCCTGGTGATGTCGCCGCATCCCGGCCAGGTCAAGGCCGAACTCAATGCCGGCCATCTCGGCTTTGCCGATCTCGGCACCGAACCGTTCGAACTGCTCAGCCGCCGTATTCATGGCCTGCTGTTCGCCGACCGGATCGAAACCGCGCTCGCCAACGAAACCAGTCCCGGAGCTTGAAGATGGACGAGATCGCCGGTTTGCCGCGCCGCACGCCGCCGCTGCGGCCAGAGCGCGAAGTCACGCCCGAATTGACCGGCCGCATCGGCGACGTGGCGCGCCCGCTCACGCTGCTCGAGCGGCTCGCCAACATGACGCTGGTGCGGCGGCTCGCCGTCGATCATCGTGCTCGCCGTCGTCTGGGAGATTTATGCGCGCATTCTCGACAATCCGCTGCTGTTTCCTTCGCTGAGCGAAACCCTCGCGGCGTTCTGGGATCGCCGTCGTCCATGGCGTCCTTCTCGACCGCACGCTGACCTCGCTGCGCGTGCTCGGCATGGGCTATGCCATCGGGCTTGTGGTCGCCGGCGTCGTCACCACGCTTGCGGTTTCGACCCGCGTCGGCACCGATTTCCTCTCGACTTTGACCGCGATGTTCAATCCGCTGCCGGCCATTGCGCTGCTTGCCGCTCGCGCTGTTGTGGTTCGGGCTCGGCGCCATGAGCCTCGTCTTCGTCATCGTGCATTCGGTGCTGTGGGCGGTCGCGCTCAACACCCATTCGGGATTTCTGTCCGTCAGCCCGACGTTGCGCATGGCGGGACAGAACTGCGGGCTCACCGGCCTGTCCTACGTCGTTCGCCTGCTGGTGCCGGCGGCGTTTCCCTCGATCCTCACCGGCCTGAAGATCGGCTGGGCTTTTGCCTGGCGCACGCTGATCGCCGCCGAGCTTGTGTTCGGGGCGAGCTCGCGTTCCGGGCGGACTGGGCTGGTTCATTTTCGAGAACCGCAATGAGCTCGAAACCGCTTCGGTGTTCGCCGGTCTCCTCACCGTCATTCTCATTGGCCTGTTCGTCGAGAGCGTGATTTTCCGCACCATCGAGAATGTCGACGGTGCGGCGCTGGGGCATGCAGAGCTGATAGCACGACTTAAATCGTCCTGCCGCCGTCGACCTCGACGATATTGCCGGTGACGAATTGCTGCGTCGGCGGAAGCGAGGAATAAGGCGGCGTTGGCGATGTCCTGCGGCTGCGCCAAGCGGCCGAGCGGCACCGTGGCGATGAATTTTTCGCGCTGGCCCTCCGCCGGGCCGAGGAACGACGGCAACAGCGGCGTCTCGGTCGCGACCGGCGCGATGGCGCAGACGCGGATGCGGTCGGGCGCCAGCTCGACCGCCAGCGATTTCGTCAGCATGTGCACGGCGCCTTTGGTGGCGTTGTAGGCCGACAGTCCCGGCCGCGGCCGCAAGCCGGCGGTCGAGCCGATATTGATGATGGTGCCGGATTTTTGCTTGCGGAATTGCGGCACCACCGCCTGGCAAAACAGGAAAATGCCTTTGACATTGACGGCGAAGATGCGGTCGTACTCGGCCTCGTCGATGTCGAGCATCGGCTTGTTGACGTGGGTGGCGCCGGCATTGTTGACCAGGATGTCGAGCCCGCCGAACGCCGACAGCGTCTCCTCGACCGCCGCGGCGATGTCGGCTTTCCTGGTCACGTCGCAGTGCACGGCGACGGCATTGTTGCCGATGGCGCGAGCGGCCGATTTCGCTGCATCGAGGTTGACGTCAGCCAGCGCCACCCAGGCGCCCTCCCGCGCGTAAGTCTCGGCAATGCATTTGCCGATGCCGGATCCGGCGCCCGGTGACCAGCGCGGTTTTGCCTTCGAGACGCATGACATCAACTCCGTTTCGGACGCGAATTACGCCGCACGCGCACGGCGGCCACGGCTTGCTTTGGATGCGTGCGGTGAGGATCGTGGTGCAATCTTGGCGAGTTTAGAAGCAAGCGCCCGCTTGGCGCACTCTAGTTCATAGCCAGTCTGAAGATTCATCCAAAATTCCGCCGTCGTTCCAAAATAGCGGGAAAGCCGCAACGCGGTGTCAGCCGTCAACGCCGTCTCTTCCCTGACCAACCGTTCGATCCGCGTCCGTGGGACACCGAGGGCCTTGGCAATGGCAAATGGCGACAGCTTGAGTGGCGCCAGGAACTCCTCTCGCAACACCTCTCCGGCATGCAGAGGCGGCAATCGACGAAACGTCGGATCAACGCCGGTGGTAGTCGACAACTTCGACATCATGGGCTCCATCGTCCATCCAAATAAAACATACTCGCCACTGATCGTTGATACGAATTGACCATTGACCCGCTCTATCACCTTTCAGCTTCTCAAGCCGATTACCCGGTGGCTCGCTGAGGTCGCGGACAGCCATCGCTGCATCGATCGCGCGCAACTTACGCCGGGCGACCTTGACGAGATCCGGTGGAAAGCCCTTTGGACACTCTCCATCGAACAAAACCGGACCGCGTCGATCCCTAAAGCTTCGGATCGCCATCAGCTTCGCCCTCAAGTATCATGCCATGATACCTAAAGGAATGGCCATTTGTCACCTTGGCAGTTATCCGCGCTGTACGACGCCATAAGGTCTCGCCCAGCCAAGGCCATCTTCGGTGCGCGTGCGCGGACGATATTCGCAGCCGATCCACCCCGCATAGCCGAGTTTATCGATCGCCGCGAATATGGCGGGGTAATTGATCTCGCCCTCGTCCGGCTCGTGGCGCGTCGGCACCGCAGCGATCTGCACGTGGCCGACCACCGGCAGATGCTGCTCGAACCGCCTGAGCAGATCGCCGCCGACGATTTGGATGTGATAAAAATCGAACTGGAGGCGCACGTTCGGCGCGCCGATCTTGCCGACGATGTCGGCGGCGTGTTCGACATGACTGAGGAAATAGCCCGGCCGGTCGCGCGGATTGATCGGCTCGATCAAGAGCGTGATGTTCGCCTTCGCTGCTTGCTCGGCGGCGCGGGAGAGATTCCGGATGAAAGTCGTATTCGCTGCCGGCCGCTGCTCCGTCGGCACGACGCCGCTCATGCAATGGATCGCGCTGCCGCCGATGGCGACGACATAGTCGAGCGCCCGGTTGAAGCGCGACTTCCCAATCGCGTTCGCGTCCGGGCAGCGCGGCAAGACCAAATTCGGGACATTGCGGCGTGTTCACGCCAAGCTGGGTTAAGCCATTCCGTTCGAGCTCGGCTTTCACAGCAGACGGCGGGAGATCATAGGGAAACTGCAGCTCGACCGCCGCAAAGCCCGCTGCCGCGGCGGCGCCGAAACGCTCGATCAATGGCCGTTCGGTGAAGAGGTGGCCGAGATTGGCGGCGAAGCGGGGCATGGTGGGTCCTCGTGACCATCTGAAACCTAGCCTGGAATATGCGGCCCCGATATAAGCCGCCCTCTTGATCGTAGGATTTGCCCCACCATGCTGCCCACTACAAGAGTGGGCTGATTTGTGGTTGACCGGCTTCATGCCGCTTGGTTCGCTAGCACCGGACGCGGCGCGCAAAACAAGGCTCCTTAAGCCATAGTGCGCCCACTATCGAGGACACATCAGGGAGCGGCGTCGTGCCATGAACGCCCAGCAACTCCTTCAACAAATCTCCGACTACTGTCGCCAGACCGGGCTTGCCGAATCCACTTTCGGCCGCCGCGCGGTCAACGACGGCAAGCTCACCGCACGGCTGCGCAATGGCGGTCGCATCACCACTGATACGCTGGACCGCATCCACGGCTTCATGGCGGCAAACCCGGCGCAGGGTGAGCGTCCCACGATCATCGAGCGGCCGCGCGAGCTGCGCTTGCCGGCGGCGGCGGCCGTCCCCGGCAAAGCGGACAACCCGCAACGCAATTTCCGCTTCTTCGACAACCGGCAAAAATATCTGCTGTTCGTCAACACCTGCAGCGAGAAATGGGAAGTGGCGCACCGCGTCTCCGAAGAACTAGCCCATATCCATCCGCGCCCGCCGGCCGTGCGGGTGTTCGACGCCGGCGTCGGCGACGGCTCGGTGCTGGTGCGCGTGATGCGCGCCGCGCACGACCGTTTCCCGCATATGCCGTTCTACACGGTCGGCAAAGAGATCAGCCTCGAGGACGTGCGCCTGACGCTGCAGAAGATGGCGGATCGCTTCTTCGAGCATCCGGCCACGGTCTTGGTGCTGACCAATCTCGCCTACGCGGATGCGCCGTGGCTCGCGGTGAAATCGCTCAGCGCCGCGTCGAGCCTGGTTTGGCATGAGCTGCCGCTAATCGGCAATTCCGCGCACAGCTTCGAGCGGCAGATCATCGATCTCGAATCCTTCCTTGGGCAAAACTGGAAGGCCGGCGTCAGCGCCCGTACCGGCAACCCGATCTACGAGCGCCCGGTCGTCCTCGTCATCTATCGCGACGACCACCGCTTCCTGCTCGATCCGATCATTCCCAGGCCCGGCGGCACGCTCGCCAATTACGACCTCGTCATCGCCTCGCAGCCCTATCGCGCGCGCGCCTCGCTCGACTTCAAAGCAAAGCGCGTGATCGGTCCGCTGGCGCGCGCGCTCGGCCCCGGCGGCCGCCTCATCGCCATCCATTCCCACGGCCACGACCCCGGCATGGAGATCATCCAAAAAATCTGGCCGGACGACAATCCGTTCACCCATGACCGCCATCAGATCCTCAAGGCGGTCAAGCACGACCTCGGCCCTGCCGGGCGCGAACTCAACTTCAACGCCTACGCCGACAACCGCTCGCTCTTTAAGTACGTCATGCACACGCTGCCGTCGGAAATTTCCGAAATCGATCGGCACGTCGACGCTGTTCGCGGCCTGGAATGCGGCGATCTACGTGGCGCAGGTGGAGGATGATCGGCTCGGCGAGGTGGTCGCCGACGGCCGCTATCTCGACGCCACTCGCGCCGTACTGCGCGAGCGCGGCGGATTGTGGTTCTACGACGAGTCCTACGTGATCTCCCGCCGCCGCACGTAAGGCGGCGGCCCTCGCGTCGGTTCGAGGCGCAGTCTACAATGGCTCTGCAGTTTTCGGAGCCGGGCATGCTGTTCGTCGTCCACGCCACCGACAAGAAGGACATATTGCCGACGCGGGCCAAGCACTACCGCGCGCACCGCATCCATCTCGACAAATCCGACGCGTACGCCGTCGATGTGATCACGGCCGGCACGCTGGTCGCCGAGGACGGCGAGACCCCGGTCGGCAGCATCTTTGTCGTCGACGCCAACGACCGCGCCGCGGTCGACGCTTTCACCCGCAGCGATCCGTATCACACCGACGGCGTTTGGGAGCGGGTGCAAATCCACCGCTACAACAAGAAGCGCGGCACGCCAATTGCGAGCCGGAGGTGACACACTTCATCCTGCCCGCGAAAGCGACGCGAAAGCGGGTAAGGGGGACTGCCCTGCGCCAAACGCCTCGGCTGACATCAATCGGGCCGCTTCGCGGTCACTGCAGAGGCGATAGATGATATCCTTGGCAAGGTGCCGCGCCTCAAAAGCTCGATGCTCCCCGCTTCGCGAGGCTACGCAGGGGAGGACAACAGGCTCACCTTCTCGCGCAGTCCCATCCGCTCCAGCCGGCCGATCACCTCGTCGCAAAAGTACGGCAGCTCGTCGATATAATTGACGAGCGAAATCGCGATGCCGGTCAGGCCGGCCTTGCCGAGATCGGCGAGTTGCTCGGCGACGTGATCGGGATCGCCGACGATCGGCAGGCCGCCCATGCCCTGCGCATATTGGCTGCGCTTGGTAAGATACTCCTGCATCGGCACCGTCTGCGGCGAAATATTCTTCAGCCCTAAGATGACGTCGACCGCCGACCAGTCGGCCTGCTCAACGATGCAATGGTGGAAATAGTCTTCGGCTTCTTTCCGCGTCGGCTTGCAGGTGACGACGCCGACCGTATAGCAGCCGATTTCGCGGCCCTGGGCGCACGCCGCGTCCTGGGCATTGCGCACCTTCGCGGCGGTTTCTTCAAGCGAGGTGCGCGAGGCCTGGAGGAAAAACGCGTCGCAGTTCTTGACCGCGAAGGCCTGTCCGGTTGCCGACGCCCCGGCATTCATGATCACCGGCCGCGTGCCGCCGAACGGTTTCGGCTTGCCGCGGACGCCTTTCATGTTGAGGTACTGGCCGTGGAAATCGAAGTCTTCCCGATCCGACCAGGTCATCTTGATGACATCGATCCATTCCTGGGCGTAGGCGTAGCGATCCTCGTGCTGGCGCTGCTCGACGCCGAACATGTCGAACTCGCCTTCGTTCCAGCCCACCACGATGTTGAGGCCGAAGCGGCCTTCCGAGATATGGTCGGCGGTGACCATCTCCTTCGCCGCCACCACCGGATTGAAGATCGGCGCGTGCACCGTACCGAACACCGTGATGCGCTTGGTGGCGCCAAGAAGCCCGGTCGCCCAGGTAATGGTCTCGAGCGTCGTGCCCTGATAATCGGTATCGCCGCCGTAGCCTTTCCAGCGGCCGATCGGCAGCAGGAAATCGATGCCGGCCGCGTCCGCCATCTGCGCGAGGCGCTTGTTGTCCGGCCAATTGCCCGACCAGCGCTCGGGAACCAGAGTGACCGCGCGGCCGGACGAACAATTGGAGCCGAACAGGCCGATCTGCAGCTTGTTGTTGCTGTACATCGAGCGGCGCGCCGCAAGGGATGCTTCACGGGCGGAAGAATGGAGGGCGTGCACGGTCTCACCTCGACTGACTGGCGCCGCATTCATATCACGGCCGGCCGGGCCGTAAGCAGCCAAATCTAGTTCGTTCCCGCCGCGCAAGGGTTATCGACTCCCGCCTCCTCGCTCCGCTCGGCGCCGAACGGCGGCGTCAATGACCGCTTCGCCCACACCATCATTGCCAAAGCTGTTTTGTCGCCAGATCGGCCCCTTGGCGCAGCGCCTTGAATTTTTCCCATACCACGGTGGGATGCACTTCGGTGCGGTACAAAGCTTGCGAGGAAAACCCGCAATCCGCGGCCGCAATGACGTTTTCTTTGCCGACCAGCTTGGCGAAGCGCGTGATGCGCTCGGCGATGAGTTCCGGATGCTCGACGATATTGCTGGCGTGGGTGATCATGCCGGGGCACAGCACCTTGCCTTCGGCGAGCTTGATGCGTTCGAACAGATGGTATTCATGCTCGTGCCGCGGATTGGCGGCTTCGAAGCTGTACGACCCTGCATTGATCTTGAGAACATAGCCGATGATGTCGGCCAGCGCCGCCTCATAGAGGCGCGGACCCTCATTGATGCCGTAACAGGTGTGAAAGCGCACTTTTTCGGGCGGAATTCCCCGCAACGCGGCGTTGGTCGCCTCCACATAGATTTCAGCGCGACGTCCCATTTGCGCACGATCAAGGCCCGGCTCGAAGAAAATATCCGGCAGAAACGGATCGTCGATTTGGACCAGAATTCCGGCATCGACGATGGCGCGATATTCCTTGGCCAGTTCGCCGGCGAGCGCGTGAAAGTACTCCTCGTCGGATTTGTAGTATTCGTTCACGCCTACGCCCGATGCCGCCGTGGCTGGCAGGAATACATGATGATCGGGAATGCCCGCAGCCGCCGCAGCCCGCTTGACGTTATCGATATCGGTTTTAACCAACTTCTCGCCGCGGTATTTTATGGGTGCGATGCAGACCACCGGCGCGAGGCCGACGATCGCACCGCCCATCATCGCCTGCTTGAAATACTCGGCGTAGTATTCCGGAAAGGCCTCAACTTCCTTTTGAAATAGCTTGAGCTTTTGATCGGGACGCCGCTCGAATCCGTCGAGCCGCTCTTGGATATAGGTAAAGAATCCAGGCTTGGAAAATTCGCCGTCGGTGACAATGTCGATTCCACAGTCCGCCTGCTTGCGCACGACTTCGCCGACCGCGTCGGCCAGCAGCGCGTCGTATCGCTTTTGATCATAGGGCTGCCCGTTGAATTTCGCCTTCATCATATCGAGCAGGGCATGCGGGCGAGGCAAGCTGCCGATATGCGTCGTCTGGATGCGGTCGGTGTTCTGTTGGATGGTCATGGCCTATTCCTGCTTTTTGTTTCCGAGCCGGGATCGTCTCATGCCGATCGTGCACGCACGCCGCCCGCCGGGGCATGGAACAGGCGGCCAGGACAATATCGCCGATTGCCCACGCCGAGAAGCGATTATGCCTCCCAGATCACGACCTGATTGCTGGTCACGACCGGCCGCTCGAATTTTGCTCGATCGCCACGATCACCGCAAATACTGATGAGATATTGGCGCAACTGATGAGATAGGCGTCGGCACGGAGATTCGCCGGGAATCCCAGTCTCTTCCCGGTTGTTTTGGATTTGAAGGCCGATGCGTCTCTGGTGCTAGACTGAGGACTTGAAAATCCGCCACCCCGAGGAGGACGTCATGCGTCGTATCCGCTTCACCGCACTCGCCTTGCTGTCGGCGCTCTGCGCCGCGCCGGCGGCTGCGCAGGAGGTCTATCCCAGCCGCGCGATCCATCATCATCGTGCCGTTTCCCGCGGGCGGCCCCTCCGATGTGCTGGCGCGCATCATTGGCGAGAGAATGAGCCAGGATTTCGGCCAGGGGGTCGTGGTCGAGAACCGGCCGGGCGCGAATACGGTCATCGGCGCGCAACTCGTGCAAAAGGCGGCGCCCGACGGCTACACGCTGTTGATGGCGATCGATTCGACGCTGGTGATGAACCAATATCTCTACACCAACCTGCCCTACGATCCGATCAACGATTTTGCGCCGATCTCGCTGGTGGCGAAGACCATGGGTCTGCTCGTGGTCAATGCGGCGAGCGATATCAAGACGGCGAAGGATCTGATCGCGAAGGCAAAAGCCCAGCCCGGCAAGCTCAATTGCGGCGCCGGCACGATCACGACCAAGCTCACCTGCTTTTTGTTCAACGACAAGGCCGGCATCGACACCGTGCTGCTGCCCTATAACGGCAGCGCCGAGGTTGCCCACGGCATTTTGACCCGCAGCGTCGACTTCGTATTCGACGGCCCTTCCGCCGTGCTGCCGCTGATCCAATCCGGCGACTTGCGCGCGCTGGCGAAACTCGACGGCCGGCCGTTTCCGCCGGTGCCCGATCTGCCGACGCTCGTTGCGGCGACCGGCGTCGATCTCGGCGATCTGACGGTCTGGCTCGGCCTGGTCGCGCCCAGCGGCACGCCGCCAGCCATTATCGACAAGCTCGCAGCCGAAGTGGCAAAGATTTTGAATAATCCCGACGTCAAGGCGAAAGCCGACGCCGTCGGGCTTTATCCGGCGACGTCGACGCCTGCGGAATTCGCCGCCTTCATCCGCAGCGAAGCCGCGCGCTGGCCGGCGGTGGTGAAGAAGAGCGGCATGCACTTCGACTGAGATTTTTGTGAGCACCATCGACATTCTGTCGCCGTTCCGCCTAGGCAGCCTCGAACTGCCGAACCGCGTGGTGATGGCGCCGATGACGCGCAACCGCGCCGGGCCGGGCAATGCGCCGACAGCGCTCAACGCCACTTATTATGCGCAGCGCGCCAGCGCCGGGCTGATCGTCGCCGAAGCGAGCCAGGTATCACCGCAAGGCGTCGGCTATCCGGGCACCCCCGGCATTCACAGTGCGGAACAGATCGCCGGCTGGAAACTCGTCACCGACGCGGTGCACGCCGCCGGCGGGCGGATATTTCTGCAGCTCTGGCATGTCGGTCGGATTTCACACCCCTCGCTGCAGCCCGATGGCGCGCTGCCCGTGGCGCCGTCGGCGATCGCGCCCGCAGGCCAGGCATGGACCCTCGACGGCATGAAGCCCTACGTCACGCCGCGCGCGCTCGAAACCGCGGAAATTCCCGCAATCGTCGCGCAGTTCCGCGACGGCGCGGTGAACGCAAGGCAAGCTGGCTTTGACGGCGTCGAGGTCCATGCCGCCCATGGCTACCTGCTCGATCAATTCCTGCGCGACAAGACCAATCGGCGCACCGACGGCTATGGCGGCAGCGCGGCGAACCGGGCGCGACTGCTCGTCGAGGTCATGACGGCGGTGGCAGGCGTATGGGCGGCCGAGCGTGTCGGCGTGCATTTGTCGCCGACCAATCTCGCCTTCAATGACATCGCCGACGGCGACCCGGCGACGACCTTCTCCACCACGGTCCGCGCGCTCGACCGGCTTGGCCTTGGTTATCTCCACCTGGTCGAGCCGGGGCCGGTTGATCCGGTCGGGCCGGAACCACGGCTTGATGCAGCATTCTTCCGTCCGCTGTGGCGCAGCGCGCTCATCGCCAACAAGGCCTACGACCTCGCGCGCGCGAATGCGGTGCTGCAATCGGGGGCGGCCGATCTGGTGTCGTTTGCCACGCTCTATATCGCCAATCCCGACCTGCCGGAACGCTTCCGCCGCGATGCCACCTTCAACCCGCCCGACCGCAAGACTTTCTACGGCGGCGCCGCACCGGGTTATACCGACTACCCCCCGCTCGGCGCCTGACGCATTATATTACCAATATTTATCAAGCGCTTATATGGAAAATGGAGTCTTGTGACGGCGGTCACTTCGCCGTGCCACGGCAGGCCGTAGCGTTGGGGTCATGGTGATGTGGCAACCGACAACGGGGAGCATTGCAATGACCGCCGCCTTCAAGTTTCTCAGCCAAATGACCAACGAGATCTTCGAGTCGCACATGCGCCGCGCCGCACTGCGAATCAGGTCACGCCAGCAGCTTTTTCCGCATCACGCCTGATTGGAAATCGCGTCAGCCGATGGGCGTCCACCTTCCCTCCGCGGGAAATGAGCTGTTCCGTTCCAGGCATCGGCCGAATTGCTCGCGCCGTGTTGCCTTCGCTCACACGCCGAGTTTTCGGCCAATTCCTCAAAACTCTTCACCGCGACATCGACCGGAATTTTCGGCGCAACCTCGCCGGTTCCTGGGCCGGATTCATTCGGCCGCGACACGTGGCCGGTACGCAGGCCAAGGGCTGCGGCGGCCTTGAGGTCGCTGCTGTGCGCAGCCACCATCATGCAGTCTTGCGGCGCGAGGTCGAAAGCCTCGGCGGCGGCGAGATAGACCCGCGGCTTCGGTTTGTAGTCGCCGGCGATCTCGGCGCCGAGGATCGCATCCCACGGAAAATCGTTGCGCCGCGCCAGATCGACCATCAGTGAGATGTTGCCGTTCGAGACCGGCGCAAGCCGGTAGCGGCGCTTGAGCCGGGCAAGCCCGCGCGCGGACATCGGGCCAACCGTCAAGCCGATGCCACGCCAGGTTGAGAGCGCGACGGTCGCCTTCGCCGAGCGCGTCGAGATTAAAGCGCGGCAGGATCAAATCGAGGTTGCGCCGATGCAGCACGTCGAGCTTGGAGAATTTGATACGGCCAGCGCGCACCTCCTCCATGGCGCCCTGGTACTCGCCGCGCCAGGCATCGGCGAATGCGAGCCAGTCGAGCGAACATCCGCGCGGCTCGAGCATTGCCTCGGCCTCGCGCGCAATGGAGCTGCGCCAATCGACGACCGTGCCAAATACATCGAAGAATAGAGCTTTCACCGCGATCGCCATGCGATACTCCTAGACCAGATGTCCGCCTGAGTACGGGGCGACCCGTCTCACAGTATGCAGGTAACGAGGGTTGCGCTTAGAATCAAAAGGACCACTAGCAAGGATAAGTGCCAGTGGAGCTTCTGGATTTGACATTCGCTTCACGAGTTCGCCGCCAGGTGGGTAGCGGAATGTCAAATCCGCTCCACTAGCGCGACGCCGCACGGGATGCCAAAAGACGCCCGCCGCAAATTGTTAGGTACCATGATGTCAGAGCAAGAACGATGGGAGGCGCGATTCAGCGCACCGGGCTACGCTTTCGGCAAGGAGCCGAACGCGTTCCTCAAAGCGCAGGCTCATCGCCTGCATGCGGGCCAGACCGCGCTGTCCGTTGCGGACGGCGAAGGCCGCAACGGCGTATGGCTCGCCGAGCAGGGCCTCGAAGTGCTTACGATCGATTTTTCACCCGCGGCGCTCGCCAAGGCGCGCGCCTTGGCAGAGGAGCGCGGCGTGCGGCTGCGCACGGAAATCGCCGACATCACGCGCTGGCGCTGGCCGTCGGCCGCCTTCGACGTGATCGCCGCGATCTTCATCTTCGTCATGCCCGCCGAGCGGCCGGCATTCTTCGCAAACCTCAAAGGCGCGCTCAAGCCCGGCGGCCTGCTGCTCATGCAGGGCTATCGGCCAGAGCAGCTCGCCTATGGCACCGGCGGGCCGCCAAGCGCAGATCGCATGTATACCCGCGCGCTGCTCGAAGCGAGCTTCGGCGACATGGCGGAAGTCGATATCCGCGAGCACGACAGCGCCATCGGCGAAGGTACGGCGCATGTCGGCATGTCGGCCCTCATCGATCTCGTCGCCAGGAAGTAGCGCCCAAAAATATCTTGGCGAGCCTTCCTCGCTTTCAACACCGACCCAAGTCCAGAAGGAAGACCATCATGGCCGATGACCTTGCCGATACTTTGCACGAGCTGATCGTCGCAACCCGCATTCTCGCCAACGAAAACGTGCTCGACGCGTTCGGCCATGTGAGCGTGCGCCACCCGCATGATGCACAGCGCTATTTCATCTCGCGCCATCAGGCGCCTGAATTGGCGGAAATTTCCGATCTGGTGGAGCTTGATCTCGACTCCGAGCCGGTCAGGCCCACGGAATTCCGGCTCTACAGCGAGCGGGTAATCCACGGCGAAATTTACAAGGCGCGGCCTGAGGTTCACGCCGTGTGCCACCATCATGCCCACGCCGTGCTGCCGTTCGCCATTTCGGGCACGGAGATCGTGCCGGTTTTCCATCTCGGCGCCGTGATCGGCAAAGTACAGTTTTGGGACCAGCACGATGAGTTCGGCGACACCAACATGCTGGTCGTCAAGCCTGAGGAGGGCGCGTCGCTCGCCCGCGCGCTCGGCCCGCACTGGATGGTGCTGATGCGCCGCCACGGCGCGACCGTCGCCGGCACCAGTTTGCGCGACCTCACGTTCCGCACGGTGTTCGGTTGCGACAATGCCAGGCTGCAAAGCCAGGCCATGGCGCACGGCCATGTCGATTCGCTGTCACCCGGCGAGATCAAGCTCACATCGGTGCACCAATTGCGCCCGCCGTCGAGCAATCGGGCCTGGAATTACTGGGTGCGTCACGTCGAGAAAGCCGGGCTGATGCCAGCAATAGGTCGCGGCAGCGCAAAGCGGAGCACCGCGGCGGCGAAGCGCGCGAAGTCAAAGGCTGCCAAGAAAAGCCCGGCCAAGGTGAAGGCGAAAAAGCGCCGCTAAAACAGCGCAACGAACTCGTCTACGGTGAATCCGGCTCAAGCTAAGCGCCGACGTGAAATTGCAAAGAAAGCCGCCAAGACTTGCTGGAGCTAATACCTTTAGGCCGCCTCGTTTTCGAGGCTGGTTTCATAGGCTTCCATGCGTTCCTTTAACGCGTCGCGCAAGTGCGTCTCGTGATCTTTGATGGCCTCGTTTGCGGCCTTCACGACTTCCGCTTCGATAGCGTCATCTCGTGACAGCTTTTCATGCTGGAACAGCCAAGTTGCGACGGTAGCCCAGTCCCACAAGGGCGTGTCAGAAGTCACCCTGGCCACCGGGGACGGAAAATTTTCGCTACGTTGTCCAGTGGAATACTGACTGATCGCGGCGCGGGTAAGGCCAGCACGCGCCGCGATGTCAGACAGGTTCACGAGTGGATCGGGCTCCACCCGGTCCACGATCGCGCCGGCCGCCTCCACGCATTCAACCGCAGAGCAGATGGCGTCATCGACCAACTCGGCCCCTCGCGCAAAGTCCGCGATGATGTGGCCCTTTTGAAAGGAGATCGTCGCATCGTCGCAGCCAGCGTTAAAGAAACGGTCTGCAAAATCCTCCGCCTCGGGATCAAGGCCAGAGGCAATGATGCTGAACTCAAACGTTTTCATCGTTCTCCTCCTTTTCCTGGTGTGGGCAGCGATCTACTTCGCGGACGATGTGCTTTGCATGGTTTCCGGGGCTTCGTGGCGTTGACCAGACAAATACCGTACAACCGTCTCTGTCATGATGGGTACAATGAAGCTTTCCCCATGCGTGGCCTTTGACTTTCAAGCACGTCCAGCCCTGCTCCTCCGCATAGGCAACCGCAGCCTCAATGTCCTTATCAGGGTGCCGAGACCTAGCAGCCATCTTGACACCCCTAAGTTAGCACCTTGTTAACAGATGTCAACACTCCAATGGACCTGGTCGAAACCCAGTACTTTCGAGAACCATGGGATGCAGATCAGCGCTTGAACCAATTGGACCTCACGTGCGCGATGTCGCCGTGAATGAGCGGGCGAACGCTACCGATTTTCACCCGTCTAACGCACCCGGCACGTTCGGGTATCATCATGGAACGTGGGCGCTTCGCGATCGGTTCGTCGGCGACCGATGGGTTGTTGATCGCAGCGACGGCATCGAAGCAATTTGGAACGAGGAGTTAAAGCTCAAAATTGCTTTTTGCAATGTAGATTTAGCCTGTAATGACGATCATATTCCAAAGCCACGATCTGAAAAAGGCGCGGGCGCCGAGCGTGCCAGTGGCACTCCTCTTTTTGGCGCTCTTCCACAATATGCGCCGCGCCAAACTGAAAGTCAGAAGCTTTATTACGTGATGGTCGATCAGAATGGTGCCGCCGAACTGACGAGACCTGTTGTAAGCGGCGGAACATTCCTCGCAGCCCTCGAACGAATTTATCTTTCTGACGGTGGCGACGATGATCGTGCCGTCACTGGCGAAGATACCGGACCGGCAGATAATTTCGATCCGCAGGTCATACGCAAGTAACCCACGGGCCTTGGAATGTTTAACCCTCGAAGGCTTAGTCTTGCGCGGAAGCGTCGGCGACTTCACCGCTAAGGCTCTCGCCGAGAACGCCGATCTTGCCGTTGATACAATTTCGCGTTTGGAGAATGGCAGTAACCCGCCGGACGATACAACGGTTACAAAGCTGGCGCGGGTTCTGAACTTTCCAATCCCGTTTTTTTTCGATCAAGACCCCCAAGAAATTGACACCGACGCGGTTAGCTTCAGAAGCTTTTCCAAGATGAGCGCGCGCGAGCGTGACGCCGCCATTTCGGCAGGGTCGCTTGGACTGCAACTTAGTTCATGGATCGAGGAACGCTTTAGCCTTCCCACCTCTAAGTTGCTTGATCTCAGCTATGAAACTGATCCTGAGATTGCCGCGCATTCAGTCAGGCAATCCTGGAGTATTGGTGAGAGACCAATCGGCAACTTAATGGGCCTCCTTGAGACCAAGGGACTGCGTATCTTTTCACTTTCTGAAAATACTGCATCTGTAAACGCATTTTCATTCTGGCGAGACGACAAGCCCTTTATTTTCTTGAACAACTTCAAGACAGCAGAAAGCAGCATTTTTGACGCGGCGCACGAGCTTGGACATTTAGTTATGCACAAGCACGGCGACCCTAAAGAAACACGTTCCGCAGAGCGGGAAGCAAATGGCTTCGCCTCTGCCTTTCTCATGCCAGCTAAGGACGTAAGGGCGACGGTCCCTAGTACCACTAAGTCAGAAAGTCGCGGGGGATGATGTTCAAAATCGCGGTATTTGAGGAGATTCATACATCAGCCGATGAGGGCGGAGATGGATCTTCAAAGGGCAGAGGATAGTGGATCGCGATTTGCGAAATTTGTCGAGGGAATCGTGAGCGTGATCGGGCACGCGGATCGGGCGCGACCATTGTGGGACTATTGCGTGGGCCTAATGATGCCTTGTGAGCGCAAGAGCGTGGAGCCGATGGCGGCGGTGACGGCGCCCGAGCGAGTGTCGGCGCAGCATCAATCGCTGCTGCATTTTGTCAATCAGGCACCTTGGTCGGACGAGAAGGTATTGGCTAAGGTGCGCGAGATGGTGATGCCGGCGCTGGAGCGCCACGGGCCAACCGAGGCATGGATCATCGACGATACCGGCCTTCCCAAGAAGGGGCGGCACTCGGTCGGGGTGGGGCGGCAATACTGCGGCCAGCTCGGCAAGCAGGATAACTGTCAGGTGGCGGTGTCGCTGTCGATTGCCAATCACCACGCCAGCCTGCCGGTGGCCTATCGCCTGTATCTGCCGGCCGACTGGGCCGAGGACGGCGAACGTCGGCGCAAGGCGGGAGTGCCCGAAGAGATCAGCTTCAAGACCAAGCCGGAGATCGCGCTCGAGCAGTTGCGCTGGGCCTGCGCGGCCAACCTTCCGCGCGGCGTGGTGCTGATGGACGCGGGGTATGGCTGCAACACGGGCCTGCGCACTGGCATCAGCGCACTCGCATTGTGCTATGTGGCCGGCATCTTGTCGCAGACCTGCGTGTGGGCGCCGGGTACGGGACCGCTGCCGCCGAAGAAGTGGTCGGGCCGCGGGCGATATCCGAAGCTCATTCGCCGCGACGACAAGCATCAACCCGTCGCGGTCAAGGAACTTGCGCTCGGCTTGCCCAAGCGCGCCTGGCGTACGATCGAGTGGCGGGAGGGTACGGCGGAATGGCTGTCCTCGCGCTTTGCGCGCGTGCGCGTTCGTGCCGCGCATCATGACTACAAGCTTACCGACAGCCGGCCGGAAGAATGGCTGTTGATCGAGTGGCCCAAGGGTGAGGACGAGCCGACCAAATACTGGCTCTCGACCCTTCCAGCAAAAATCTCCTTCCGCGATCTGGTTGACACCGCCAAACTGCGTTGGCGCATTGAACGCGACTATCAGGAGCTCAAACAGGAGGTCGGGCTCGGGCATTATGAAGGGCGAGGATGGCGCGGCTTCCATCACCACGCCACGCTGTGCATCGCAGCCTACGGTTACCTGATCTCCGAGCGGGAGACGATTCCCCCCTCAGGACCTGCCTCCGCCACGCTCTTCGCGCAACTTGCCGTTCCCGACGGTTACCGACCCAGAGGCTCCGCCCTTGCGGCCTGAACGCCATATCCCAAACTCAGTCGCAACCATGCGCCGACACCTCATCGTCGCACTCGTTGCGACCTTGTCACGATGTCCATGCTGCGCCGCTCCAATCGCAAGAAACACGCGGCGTAGAGATTTGTGATGCAGTAGTACTAGAAGGATAACTATTGACACAGTGTTGCACGTCAAAAAGCGTTGGCGCGTGTCCGCTATGGCTATGGCCTACCGCCTCAATTCTCTGAAGCTGCTTTCCGACTGGGGTGCCGTCGCGGAGTTGGTAGGAATTGAGGGTGGCGTAGTCTCCGGGGTGTTCAACCTCGAATCATCCGGCGTTGAAGCGTCGGACTGGAGACCACGCCATGACGAACAATACCACGAAGCCTGATTCTTTGCAGCCTGCGGCCGAGATGGCTGTTGATCTTTTCGACAACTGGTTCGATCCGATCGAGACCGAGGTGCGGGCTCGATCGCGTCAGTTCATCGAAGAGCTGATCCGCGGCGAGCTCGATGCTGCGCTGGCACGGCCGCGTTACGGACGAAGCCAGATGGCCGGCAATGAAGAAGAGCCGGCGTTGCGGGCCACCGCCACGGCAGCCGGACGCGGTCGCTGACAGGCACGTTCGGGCCGATCGAGATCGCGGTGCCGCGCGCCCGGCTGACCACGCCGGAGGGCAGGACGACGGAATGGAAGAGCCAGGCGCTGCGGGCCTATCAGCGGCGCACGCTTGCCGCCGACGCGCTGATCGCGAGCAGCTATCTCGCCGGCACCAACACAAGGCGGGTGCGTCGCGCGCTGGCGGCGTTGTTCGGCGGGACGGTCGGCAAGGACACGGTGAGCCGGACGTGGCGCAAAGTGAAGAGCGACTGGGATGCCTGGAACACCCGCTCGCTGGCCGAGGAGCCGATCGTGCGCCTGATCCTCGACGGCACCGTGGTTCGCGTGCGGCTCGACCGCAAGGCGACCTCGATCTCGCTGCTCGTTGTCCTCGGCGTGCGCGCGGACGGCCAGAAGGTGCTGCTCGCGATCAAGAGCATGGGCGGCGAGAGCGCCGAGGCCTGGCGCACTGTCCTCGACGATCTCATCAAGCGCGGGCTGCGGCGGCCCGAGTTCCTCATCGTCGACGGCGCGCCGGGGCTCGACAAGGCCATTGCCGCGGTCTGGGACGGCGTGCCGGTGCAACGCTGCACGGTCCACAAGCACAGGAACCTGTTCGCGCATGCCCCCGAGCGCCTGCATGACGAGATCACCGCGGATTACAACGACATGATCTACGCGACGACACCCGAGGAGATCGAGGCCCGCCGCAAGGCCTTCATCCGCAAATGGCGGCTCAAGCATCGCGCCGTCGCCGACAGCCTGGAGGAAGCAGGCGACCGCTTGTTCACCTTCACCCGCCTGCCGCCGAGCCAATGGCGCAGCGTACGCACCACCAATGCGATCGAGCGGTTGCACGAGGAGTTCAAGCGACGGATCAAGACGCAAACCGTGCTGCCGTCCGCCGACACCGCCGCGATGTTGTTCTGGGCGCTGCTCGCCTCAGGACAGATCAACATGCGCAAGGTGGATGGCTGGCAGACGCTCGCCACAAAACCCATCGATCAGCCGATTGACCTTGCCGCCTGAAACGATACCTTCATGTTACCGGAGAACGCGCCACACCGAATTCCAACCGCATCCCGGACGGCACCCCGACTGGCAGTACAAATCAATCTGCATCGAGTTGGGAAAGAGGGGTTATCGTGCAGGCGAGCCTGGCGGGCTTGGACGGGAAACTTCAGTCGTCTGGCGTAAGGTGTTGACCCAATTGTGGTCCGAGAAAACCACGAAAAACGACATCGCAGATAGCCTTCATCTGCCCTTGGATGAACTCGAAGGTCTGATCTGGAATTTGGCGGGCATTGACCAACGACCCACAAATCCCGTCGAGGGGCCGCGCGTAATATCAAACTGAGACACAACCCACCGGAGAAGTCCCACGCTTGAGATCGCGCCTCCCATGAACGGGAACTGTAACGGTTCGCCACGAATTGCCAGGATGCCGGAAAACGTGGTGGCTCCCGACGACGCGGTCCAGCACAAATCCTGCTCTCAATCGGGCTCTGATAAGGGCTCGATATTGGAGCGCGCAAATCGTGCTACAAGCGACGCCGCAGTCCTAGCCCAGATGAAGGGCAAAGTGAAATCAGAACGTGGGCGACAAGCCTCGCCTGACGCCGCAAGAGGACATCATGCCCGATATGCAATCGCCTCGTCTGCCCAAGCTCGACGCGGACAATCTTACGCCGGAGCAGCGGGCGCTGGCGGAATCGATCAAGTCCGGCCCGCGCGGCCAATTCAAGATGAGCGGACCATTCGCCATCTATCTGCACTCACCCACGTTCGGCGAGCTGGCGCAAAAGCTCGGCGGCCATCTGCGTTTCAAGACCAGCGTACCGCCGCGCCTTTCCGAGTTTGCCATTCTGGTCACCGCGCAACCACTGGAAGGCGCAATACGAGTGGGCGATGCATGCACCAATGGCCGAAAAGCAAGGCGTGAAGCCGCAAACCATCCGCGATCTTCAGGCCGGGCGCGCGCCGAAATCGGCGCCGCGCGACGAGATGGCGATCTATGCCTTCGCCAAGGAGCTTTACGGCAAGCGGCGGGTGAGCACCGCGACCTACAATCGCGTGCGCAAGCTTCTCGGCGATGCCGGCACTGTCGAGCTGGTCGGCATTCTCGGCTACTACGCCATGGTCTCGATGACGCTCAACACTTTCCGCGCGCCGCTACCCGAAGGGCATGCCGGCGCCGTTCCGCGAGCCGGCGGTGAAATAGTCTAAAGAGCATGATCCCGAAAAGTGGAAATCGGTTTTCGGAAAAGATCATGCTCAAAAGAAGAATCTACGCGACGCGGCCGAACGGCTTGGCGCCGGCTCTGACGGCGTCCTCGGAGGCTGCCGGACGCGCCTTGTTCATGCGCTGGCGGAGCAGTTCGACGAAGCGTTCCTTGGGCATGGGCGGGGCGATCAGCACCCCCTGTCCAAAATCGCAGCCCATCACCATCAGCGCCTGCAGATCCGCGGTGGTCTCGACGCCTTCGGCGACGGCGGCGCTGCCGAAGCGGTGTGCGAGGTCGATCGCCGTCTGGCAGATCGCGGCGTTGGTGGCGTCGGTGGAGCACCCGCGCACAAAACCGCGGTCGATCTTGAGTTCCGCGAACGGCAAATCGCGCAAGCTCGAAAATGACGAGTAGCCGGCGCCGAAATCGTCGATCGCGATGGTGATGCCGCTGACGCGCAGTCGGGTGGCGATGTCCTTTGCCAACGCGATCTCGCGAACGATCTGATCTTCGGTCACTTCGAGGATGAGCCCGGGCCAGCGCTCGGATTTCGGACGATACTCGCTGACCAGCCCCGGGATCGGCAATTTGAACAGCACGCTGACCGGCACGTTGATGGCGAGGTGAAGGTTAAATCCCGCCTCCTCGAACATCGTCCAATCGCAGAGCGTCGCCACCAGCGCGTGCTGCGCCAATTCGGCGACGCTGTCTTCATCGACGTCGGGCAAAAAGCTTCCCGGCAGCAGCACGCCCAGTTGCGGATGATGAATACGCGCGAGCGCCTCGGCGCCGGCGAGGCATTTGCGTTTGAGATCGATCTTGGGCTGATACCAGATTTCGAACCAGTGATTGCGCAGCGCCTCGGCGATCGCGATCCGCGGCCGTGGTTCGGCGACCATGGAATCGATAAGCGATTTCCGCTCGTCCTCGGCGAGGTCTTTGATAGGACCGGACCAGCTTCGGACATCCTTCGGGTCGAAATCGCTCATGCTCGCGGTCCGAATGTGGCCGATGAAGCCTGGAATGACGCCACACTGGTATACGGCAACTAGTCTTAACCAATAGTAAGGTGCAAATTCCCTTAACTTTCCGGCCGGCGCCCCACCCTGCCTTCTAAGCGAGCGGGGACGGGGACGGGAGCGAGCCGCGGACGGCCCGCCACCCTGCTGCGCCAATGCGCGATCAGTGCATTTTCATCATGTTGCCGCCCGGCTTACCCATCGTCGTGCCCTCTCCGCCGGCGGCGGCGCCGGGCGGTGCGCCAGCCCCGATCGAGGCGATCGGATACTCGATGTCGACCGTCCCGGCATTGTCGAATTTGAACGTGGCTTTGACCGTATTGCCCTGTTCGAGCGGGTGCTTGAGGTCGAGCAGCATCACGTGAAGGCCGCCCGGCTTCAGCACGATGGTCTCCCCTGGCTTGATTTCGAGGCCGCCCTCGACCGGCCGCATCCGCATGACGCCGCCCTCCATCGACATGGTATGGATCTGGCATTGCGCGCTGGCATCATCCGATACGCAAGTGACCCGATCGGGCGCGGTGCCGCTATTCGTGATCGTCATATAGGCGGCGCCCGTGCTGGCGCCCTTCGGCGTCGCCCGGGACCAGGGCTGGGTAATGTGGATCGAGCCGGCGTTGTAGTCGGCGGCGGCGGCGGGTGCCGGCGAAAGCGGCGTCGCCGCCAGCGCGAAGGCTGCGGTAATGCCGCCCGAGATGCATTTCCAAACGAAGTTTGTCATGAATTGCTCCGCGTCGAAGACCGTACTGCCGAATGGTCATCACCTGGAATCTATGACACTTCGCAGCGCGTTGGAATGGTTGGTGCAGCCGCAAGCACGCTGGCGCCGAGCCAGAATGCGCCATCGCGCAGGCGAGCCAAGCGACAGCGCAGCATGCCCATGCAAACTGTGCTTAGAAAATGAGCCGCAAATGGCCTATCTTAGGGCACGATCCAGCAAGATGGCCCCCTCGTGGTACCCGACCCACCCAATTCCAATAAAACCGAAGCTCGGGATACCGGGCAGGTAATCCACTTTCGGCGGCGGCAACGCGACGCGCCGCTGCCGGATCGCATTATTCCGCCACCACCGGACGACCATGAGAGCAATCCGGCCGACGCGCTCACCAAACATAAACAGGACGACCGGAATGACAGTGATCGGAATCGCATGCTGATGAATGTCATCGCCATTTTCATCGTCGTCTTACTGATCGGCGCCGGCGTCTGGCTCGCCGATACCATCGCTGCCATGGAGAAGAATCAAGATTGCATGCTGCAGGGACGCGCCAATTGCGCGCCGATCGAAGTGCCGGCGGCACAGCGGTAACCGCGAAGCGGGCCAACCCGCCTTCTTCTGCAACCCACCATCACTCACTTGAGCTGATCGGGCCACCTTGGCGACGCCGGCCATGGCGCACGCCACGTCTCCCGTGGCGGCTGACGGCAGGAAGCCGCCGGCCAGAATCCTCAATTCGGCAGCGCGCTCGCCGAATTGGCCGGCGACGCCGTTTGGCGCGGCGAAGTCGACATATTGGTGCCTGCGGTGGCAGGACGCCGCTCAGGCCTCACGATCGTCGGCGTGCCGTTCATCACTCCGCTTCCCGCTTTGGCCGGCGTCTCAGGCGCTGCGTCGGGTTTAGCGGCGCCGCTTTCGGCAGGCGCAGACCTCGCCGCTCCATCCTCGCCGCTTGGCGTATGATGCGTGACTGCTGTCGGCTTGCCGGCGGATGGAGACGGCGCGCGATGGCCGCCCAGGACCGCGAGGACTTCGGCTGATCACCCGCGCATGCAGCCGCGGCGACTTATCGATGCTGATGTGGCCGATATTCGGGTCGCCACTCACATCGACATTGGCAAGCGAGCCATGAAAGCCAGGGCCTCGCGTCATGTAGGCATAATCGCGCTGGGTCAGGTTGACCAACCGGCCGACATTCTTCGGCGTGGAGAAGGACTGCGTGCCATCGAACGGCACCACGAGCGCGACCGGAATGCCCTTTCTGTCCAGATAATCCGCCATTTCCATGACGGCGTCGGCGCCGAGAGAATGACCGACCAGGATGATCGGACCTTCCGTGCCGGCCCGGTAACGTGCGGCCGCCTGATCAGCGAGGCTTTGCCAATCGCTATAGGCGTGCACGGTCGCGTAGACGCCGCGCTTCTGCAGTTCTTCACCGAGCGAATCCATGCCGAGCGAGAAAATGTTCATCAGCCCGCGCAGCAAGTAAACGTGCCCGCGCGACTGCGCCGAGCCCGGATTCGATCCGAGTCCAACCATCATCAAGGCTGTCAGGGCTGCGATCGCAGCAAAACGCCACCTTTTCCTCATGACCTCCTCATGGCTCTCGTAACGTGACTTTGAACCAAGGCATCCAAGCCGAAGCCATCCCAGCCCAAGCATCCCAGCCAATGTCAGTCTCAGGTCCGCTTAGCCATTGTAGGCCATCCATATCGCACCGCCAGATTGCCCATGTAAAATTTCCCCCTAATTACGCCACGAGCCGCAAACCCGCGCAAACCTGTAGCAAAAATGCCACGCGGTTTTTCCCTCAATAGACCCCGGGAATGATCCGCGCGGTGCGGCGCATGTAAGATCGGTACTCATCGCCGAAACCCGTGATCATCATGGCCTCCTCACGGCCCACCCGGCCGAAGAAGAGTGTGCCAAATCCGACCAATCCGGCGGGTCCTGCTACCCAGTTGGGCAACATCAGGAATTGCGCCAGCGCCATCAGCCAAAATCCCGTATACATGGGATGCCGAACCCAGGCGTAGATACCAGTTGTGACAAGGGTGTGGCGCTCGCGCAAATCCAGGCTCACGGACCAGTTTCGTCCGAGGTCCCGATGGGTGCGATAGAACAGCCAAAGCGCGGCCAGATATACGGCAATGCCGAGGTAGCCCTGCACCGGCATGAAAGGATAGTCGGCAAATCGCGGCAAGCGCGTGGCGAGGTATGACGCCGGGCACGATGCCGAGCCCAGTGAGCGAGACGGCGAGCAAGGCAATTTCGCGAGCGCCCCGGCCCGAATAGCGCACCGGCGTTTTGCGCGAATGCCGCCCGGGGCGCAGCCGCAGAATGAACCACGCGACGCCGAATGCGAGCCACAGGATTTTTGATAGTGTCGCGGTCACGGCGTGGGCGCCCAGGCACTCGCGGGTGACGCTGCTGTTTCGCCGTCCCGCTCGATCAATGACCCGTCCGCGGCGAAGGCCGCCACCGCCAGATCGGGATTCTCCACCCTGTCGGTAAGCCGGATCGGGCCGCAGCACAGCATATAATAGTCGTAGAAATAGCGGCGTTCGTTGCCCATCACCGCCTGACGGTGGATGCGCAGGAAATTGAGATGGAAGCGCTTGTAGGTCGCTTCCTCCACCATCAGACGGATGCGGATGATCTTGACGATCGGCTTGCCGGTCGCCGGTATGCCCAGAGCGGCTACGGGGTCGACCTTGTAGACGTTGATGATATCGACCAGCGCCTGGTACTCCACCCAATAGAGCGATGGCGTGTTCGCCACGCGGCCGACGGCTTCGCGCAGCCAGCCGGCCGCCGGATGCAGCGCGACCTTGAGCAGCGAAGAGCCGCTCGACACCAGATGGAGCGGCCTGCCGCTGCGGCCAAGCTGCGAATCAAGCTGCAGAGCGCGGTCGACAACTGCGATGGACAGCGGCGCGCCGAGGCTATGACCGTCGACGACGATCTCATCGGCATCGGTCTCGCGCAGCAATCGCACCAACTCGCGCGCGAAGCGGTCGAGCCGCTGCCTCAAGCGCGGGGCGGGCACGATGCGCAAGATCGCGCGCAAAGTACCAATCATCGAGCGCGTAGCGGATGTAAACCATCCGCCCGAACGTCCAGCGCAGCGCTACGAAAATGGCCAATACAAGTGGCGGCGCGACCAACAAGGGATGCGGCAGGCCGAGATGAATCACCGCAAACCGCGTCAAAGAGATCGACAGCCAGACCATGCCCGCTATGAAGACGAGCGGGTAGAGAAAAAAACCGCCGTATCGCCAGGCCACGGCGAAATATTTGATCGCCGTGCCGGTGAGAATGAACTCAAACAATGCAGCAATGCCGAGTGGGAATCGCCGCCAATCGCTCTCGGCCATGTCGGCGGTGACGAAGTCGTCCCAGCGGAAGTTATGGAAATCGGTTGCGACGCGCCAGTTCGGCCCCGACGTTTCGACCGTCCAGCTTGCCACCGTCCCATCGGCGGAAAGGTTTGCCGGCGAAACTTTGCCTTGCACGTTCCATGCTTTTTGGAACCGCGCCATCTCACGGATGAACCGGCGATGGCTGTGTTCCGGCCCAACCGGCTCGTAACCGGTGAGTTGCACGAAACAACGCTTGTGCACGCGAGGCTTGGGCATGGGCGGTCCCTTGGCAGGTTCATTAGGGAATATGGCTAAGCCGATCAAGCGAGGCGGAAAATCGGAGGACCGCGCGAACTAAGGGCAATCGCCTGCCTGGGGACGCAATTGGGCTTGTTTCCGCCATGTGCCGTGCGCCATGTGGCTGCCGTTGAACTCTGCGGCATCCTTCGCTATACGGGACATTCACGAGCCGAGGGGCCCATAACGATCGGGCTTGTTCGCGCCGGGCTGGGCCGGCGCCCATCTATGCTAACATCAAAAGAGCATGCCTGATGTCCACCACGTTCGATAAAGTGGCAGAAATCATTGCGGAAACTTGCGACATTCCGCGTGAGAACATCAAACCGGAAAGCCATGCGATCAACGATCTCGAGATCGACAGCCTCGATTTCCTCGACATCGCGTTCGCCATCGACAAGGCGTTCGGCATCAAGCTTCCGCTCGAGCAGTGGACTCAAGAAGTCAATGACGGCAAGGCCACGACCGATCAATACTTCGTGCTGAAAAATCTGTGCGAGCGGATTGACGAGCTGATCGCGGCCAAAGGCGCCTGAGGCGCCCCGCATGCGTCTTGAATATTTTCAGATGATCGATCGCTTCGTCGATGTCGATGTCGGCGCGCGCGTCATCCGATCCGTCTGCGTCGTGCCGCAGGAGAGCCCTATATTCGAGGGGCACTTTCCGGGCTATCCGCTGATGCCCGGCGTGCTGCTCATCGAATGCATGGCACAGACCACGGGATGGCTGGTGAGCGCCGTCACCGGCTTCACCGGTTTACCGGCGCTTGCCGGCGTGAAGGAGGGCAAAATCCGCACCGCTGTTTTTCCGGGCGATGAGCTCGAATTCGAAGGCAGGATCGTGCACGACGGTTCGGGCTACGCGATCGGCGACGCCAAGGGATGGCGCAAAGGCACGGTCATTTGCGACGCCCGCCTCACCTATCGCCTGATCCCTTATCCGAACTCGGAATTCCGCAAGACGATGCGGGATTGGGCCGAGCGGCTCGATTTTCCACTTGAGGAGTTTGTGAAGTGACCGGCCGCCGCGAGGTGTGGATCACCGGCGTTGGTCTTCTCACCTGTCTGGGCGAGGGCCTCGACGCCGCCTGGAATCATCTCGAGCGAGGCGATCCGCCTCCCTACGACGATAAGAGCTTTGCGCCTTACATCGTGCACCCGCTCGGGCCGATGAATTTCGACAAGCAGATTCCGAAAAAGAGCGATCAACGGCAGATGGAAACGTGGCAACGGGTCGGCGTGTATTCGGCCGGCCTCGCGCTCAGCGATGCGGGCATCGCCGGCAAAGCCGATCTGCTCGATCACACCGACATGATCGTCGCCGCCGGCGGCGGCGAGCGCGATATTGCCGTCGACACTGCGATCCTGGCCGGCGTGCGCAAGACGAACACACCCGGCGCCTTTCTCAACGAACGGCTCATGAGCGACCTGCGCCCGACTTTGTTTCTGGCGCAGCTTCCCAATCTTCTTGCCGGCAATATCTCGCTGGTCCACGGCGTCGTGGGAGCCTCGCGCACATTCATGGGCGAGGAAGCCGCCGGGGTCGATGCGGTGCGCGTCGCGCAGGCGCGCATCGCCGCCGGCCAAAGCGAGGTGACGCTGGTTGGCGGCGCCTATAATGGCGCGCGCTGGGACGTCCTGCTCACCTTTGAGCTTGGCGGCGTAGTGTTGAAGGGCAAGTTCGCACCGGTCTGGGATCGCGGTCCCGAAGGCGGCATCGCGTTCGGGACCATGGGCGCATTTCTCGTGCTCGAAAGCCGCGACCATGCGCAGGCCCGCGGCGTGCGCCCGCGGGCGCGAATTTCGCCGGTTTTTTCCGATCGCAACCGGCGGCAACCCGGCGAAGCGGAAGCATCGCTGCGCCGCCAGTGGGAGGCGATCGCGCCGAAAGTTGACCGAGGGCGCAGCGCCGTCATTTCCGGCGCGGCCGGGCTTGAACCGGCGACCTCGGCAGAGCGCCGTGTGCTCGACGACATTGGCCTTCCCGTACGCAATACCGGTACGTATATCGGACATGGCGTCGATACCCAGTTTTTGGCCAACCTGGGAATCGCCTGCGGCGTGATCGAGCATGGCAAGCTGTTCGCGCCGACCGGGACTGGGGATGTTGGAACAAGTCCGCCGTCCTTGTCCCAAGCCGTCGTCACCAGCGTCGGCAATTGGCGCGGCGAAGGGCTTGTTTTGATCGAACGGGTCGATTGAGGGAGACGAGATAAATGGCAGCGGCAAGACGCGACAAGGCCGGCCGCCCCGTCATCGCCGTCACCGGCATGGGCGTGGTGACCTCGCTCGGCATCGGCAAGGTCGACAACTGGGCTAAATTGACGGCCGGGACCTCCGGCATCCGGCGCATTTCACGCTTTCCGCTCGATAGTCTGCGCACGACCATCGCCGGTACGGTCAACGACGTCTATCAGGACTACATGCCGCCGTCGGAGCTCTCGGAGCGCATCGCGCTTCTGGCCGGCGACGAGGCGGTCGCACAATCCGGCATCGGCACGAAGGGCCGGTTCCCCGGTCCACTGTTCCTGGCGCTGCCGCCGCTCGAAATCGAATGGCATTACCGGATCAAGCTAGCGGAAAAAGCCGCTCCCGACGCCGACGCCGGCTATCCCGACCTGATGCGGGTCGCCCGCGAGCCGCAATTCTCGTCGATTTACGAGACCTTGAAATACGGCATCATCGGCGAACATCTTGCCGCACATTTCGGCACCGAGGGATCGCCGATCTCATTGACAACGGCTTGCGCGTCCGGCGCGACTGCGATCCAGCTCGGCGTCGAAGCCATCCGGCGCGGCGAGTGCAAGGCCGCGCTGGCGCTCGGCGCCGACGGTTCCCTGACGCCGGAATCGCTCGTGCGGTTCTCGCTGCTCTCCGCGCTCTCGACCCAGAACGATCCGCCGCAGCAGGCGTCAAAACCGTTCTCCAAAAATCGCGACGGTTTCGTGCTCGCCGAGGGCGGCGGCGCCCTCGTGCTTGAAGATCTCGATCATGCGCTTGCGCGCGGCGCCGAAGTGCTCGGCATCCTCGAAGGCTGCGGGGAAAAATCCGATTCCTTCCACCGCACCCGATCGAGTCCCGACGGCAAGCCGATCATCGCCTGCATGCGCAATGCGCTGGCCGATGCCGGCATCGGACCCGAGGACATCGATTACATCAACGCGCACGGCACCTCTACGCCGGAGAACGACAAGATGGAACACCTCGGCGTGTCGACGGTGTTCGGCGAGCACATTCGCGACATCCCGATCTCCTCCAACAAATCGATGATCGGCCATACCTTGACCGCCGCCGGTGCGGTCGAAGCGGTGTTCAGCCTCCTCACCCTCGAACACCAGCGCATCCCGCCGACCATCAACCACGCGGTTCCCGACCCCGCGATCGCGCTCGACGTGGTGCCGAACGTAGCGCGCGACGCGCGCGTCACGCGCGCGATCTCCAATTCGTTCGGCTTCGGCGGCCAGAACGTGTGTCTCGTCATGTCGCGGGAGCCGGCGTGACCGGCGCTGCGGGAGCGATCTTGGGCGACGAACGCCAACCGGCGCCGTTGCAATCGATGCGCGCACTCACGCTCGTCGCCGATCGCAAGATCGAGATTCTCGACGTTGCTGCCCCGCCGGCGCCGGACCTGGGGCAGGTGCAGGTCCGCATCAAGGCGATCGGCCTCAACCACATCGACGTCTGGGGTTGGCGCGGCATGGCGTTCGCCAAGCGCAAGCTGCCCTTGATCGTCGGTGTCGAAGCGGCCGGCGAGATTGCCGCCGTCGGGCCCGACGTTTCCGGACTCAAGGCCGGCGACCGTGTCGTCGCCTATGGCGCCCTCACCTGCGGCGCCTGCAAAGCTTGCCGCGAGGGCCGCGATAATCTTTGCGAGAACGTCTCCAGCATCATGGGCTTCCATGTCGACGGATTTGCCCGCGATCTGATCAACGTGCCGGCGCGTCTCGTGGTGCCGATGCCGGCCAACGTGAGCTTCCGCGACGCCGCCTGTGCGCCGGTGGCGTTCGGCACCGTGCAGCACATGCTATTCGACAATGCCAAGCTTGAACCCGGCGAGACCATTCTGGTGCAAGCCGGCGGTTCGGGCATCGGCACCACCGCCATCAAAATGGCGAAAGCGATCGGCTGCACCGTCATCACCACCGTCGGCGATGATGGCAAGGCCGAAAAGGCAAAGGCAATCGGCGCCGATCACGTCATCAACTACCGCACCGACCGTTTCGAAGGCGTCGTGCGCAAGCTCACGGCCAAGAAAGGGGTCGATGTCGCTTTCGAGCACGTCGGTCCGGATACCTTCAACGGCTCGCTGCTCTGCCTCAAGCGCGGCGGGCGGCTGGTCACCTGCGGCTCCACCTCGGGCCAGTCGATCACGCTCAATCTGTTTCAACTTTACTTGCAGCAATATCGAATCACCGGCTCATTCGGCTGCTCGATGCGCAACATCCGCGAGAGCCTCGCCAAGATGGCGTCCGGCCTCACTCCGGTGATCGACACCGAGGTCGCGCTCGCCGACTTCGAGCGCGGTCTTGCCCGGCTCGAAAGCCGGCAAGTGTTCGGCAAGATCATCGTCATGTTCTGATGGCCGCGAGGCGCTTCAAAGCCCTGCTCGATGCGGTTGTCGGCGCGCTCGCGGTTGGGCTGCTGAGCGCGATCAAGCACACCGACCGCAAACGGATGGCGAATTTCGCCGGCGCGTTGATGCGCAAGGCCGGCCCGCTGTTCAAGGAGCACCGCATCGGCCGCGAGCAGTTGCGCGCCGCCTTCCCGGAGAAATCGGACGCCGAGATCGAAAAAATTCTCGGCGGCGTATGGGACAATCTCGGCCGCATCGCGATCGAGTTCGCGCATCTCGACGAATTCAGCGTCGAGGGATTCGGCAAGACGACGCCCGACGTCATCACCTACCCGCCGGTATCGAAGGAGCGCTTCGAGCGCATGATCGAGAGCGGCGTGCCGACGATCGGCTTTGCCGCCCATCTCGCCAACTGGGAAATCCCGGGCGTCGGCGCAAGCTTGATCGGGGTGAGCTCGGCGGTGCTGTTCCGCCGGCCGAATATCGGCCCAATCAGCGATGTCGTGATCAAGTTGCGCGAACCGCTGATGGGGCAATTGATCCCGACCGGTCTCGATGCGCCGGTAAGACTTGCGCGGCTGCTGCAGTCCGGCGTCCATGTCGGCATGCTCGCCGATCAGCACTACACCAAAGGCGTCGAGGTGACGTTCTTCGGCCGGACGTGCAAGGCCAACCCGTTGCTGGCGATGCTCGCCCGGCAGACCGAATTCCCCATCCACGGCGCCCGCGTCATCCGAAAACCCGACGGCAACAGTTTTTGGGGGGAGATTTCCGAACCGGTCAAGCCGGTGCGTGACGGCAGCGGCCGCGTCGATATCCAAGGCACCACGCAGGCGATCACGACAGTGATTGAAGGCTGGGTGCGCGAGCATCCGGAGCAATGGCTGTGGCTGCACCGGCGCTGGCGGTAAAAGCGGCCAGCGCCCAGGCGTGCCGTCACTTGCTTTCGACAGCCTGCTTGAGCAACCGCACGGCCGCGCTCACTGCGGCCAGCCGCACCTCGTCGCGGCCGCCGGGGAAAACATGCCGCTCTTCGAATGTCTGACCGCCGCGGCGAGCGGCGGCGACATAGACCGTGCCGACGGGGTTGGCGGCACTCCCGCCGCCCGGTCCGGCATAGCCCGTGACCGCGACGGCCGCGCCGGCTTCGGAATGCGCAAGTGCGCCCTCGGCAAGCCCCCTGGTGACCTCCGCACTGACCGCGCCGTAGCGCGACGAGAACTCCGGGCCGAGGCCAAGTCCCGAGGCCTTGGCCGAATTGTGGTAGAGCACGAAGCCGCGCTCGAACACTTCGGACGCCCCCGACACCGAGGTCAGGCACGCCGACACCAGGCCTGCGGTCACCGTCTCGGCAGTGGCGAGACGCAGATTGGATTTTCGCGCGGCGGCCAGCACGCTCGCCGCTTCGGCCAGCAACGGCTCGGAAAAGATCGAACTCATTCGCCCGCTCAGTCCTCAAGATCGATGAAAACATTCTTCACTTCGGTATAGAGGCCGAGCGCGTGCATGCCAAGCTCGCGCCCGATCCCCGACTTCTTGTAGCCGCCGAAGGGCGCGTAAGTGCCGAACCGGCTGGCGCTGCCATGGGAATTGATCGACACCATGCCGCTGCGCAGCGCACGGGCGAAACGCAGCGCACGTCCGATATCGCGCGACCAGACCGAGCCGTTGAGGCCGAACTCGCTGGCGTTGGCGATTTGCACCGCCTCTTCTTCCGTGTCGAAGGGGATGACCGCCACGACCGGACCAAAAATCTCTTCCTGGGCAATGCGCATCGTATTCGACGTTCGCGTGAAGATGGTCGGCGAAAAATAGCTGCCGCGCAGGCCCTCGACCGGCTTTCCGCCAAGCGCCAATTCGGCGCCTTCCTCGAGCCCGCTTTGCACGTAGCCACTGACCGCTTCGACACGCTCGCGCGAGATCAGCGGGCCCATATCGGTCGCCGGATCAAGCGGGTCGCCGACGCGCCATGCCCGGGTCGCGGCGGTGAAAAGCGCGACAAACTCCGTTTGGACCGAACGCTCGACCAGATCCGCGTCCGTGCCGAGCAGCTCTGACCGGCATTGCCGAAGCCGGCCTTGACCGCTTGGACGGCGGCCTTCTCGAGATCGGCATCGGCAAAAATCACGTTCGGACTCTTGCCGCCGAGTTCGAGCGAGATGCGTTTCACGGAGGGCGCCGCCGCAGCCATCAAGGCAGACCCGGTGGCGCCTTCGCCGGTGAAGGCGATCTTGTCGATATCGGGCGACGCCGCAATCGTCGCGCCGAGCTCGGCGCCCGGGCCGGGCAAGACATTGACGACGCCCTTCGGCAAGTCGAGCTCGGCGATGATTTCAGCGAGACCTATCGCGGTGAGCGGTGTGTGACTTGCCGGCTTCAGCAGGCAGGTGCAGCCGGCAGCGAGAGCCGGCGCCAGCTTCCACGAGGCAGCGAGAAACGGAAAATTCCACGGCGTGATCTGCGCCACGACCCCAACCGGTTCGCGTAAGGTGAAATCGAGCACCCCGTCGCCGAGCGGTATGGTCTCGCCGAAGAACTTGTCCATGGCGCCGGCGTAATAATCGAAGACGCGCGCAGCGGCTTCGACCTCGTTACGCGAGTTCTGGATGGTCTTGCCGCCGTTTCGCGTCTCAAGCTCGGCCAGAGTTTGCGCGCGCGCCTCAATAAGCCTGGCGATCCGGGCGAGGTATCGTCCGCGCTCGAACGGCGGCATGCGCCGCCACGGCCCCTCATCGAAGGCGCGGCGCGCCGCCGCCGCGGCGATCTTGAAATCCTCGATGCCGCAGCGCGCGACCTTCGCCAGCGGCATACCGGTCCCCGGCTCATAGGTGGTGAAGACCCGCCCGGAGCGGGCCGGCACGAACGCGCCGTCGATGAAGAGCCGTGTCTCAACCAAAGCTCAAGGCTTCCTCGGCCAGCGTCTTCGCCGCTTCCGCGGGACTGGGCGCCTGATAGATCGCGCGGCCAACCACGGCGTAGAGCCGGCAGCCCGGAGCCGCAGCAAAGACTTTTCCGATACTGCCGCCCAGCGCGCCGATGCCCGGCAGGACGAGCGCCGGCTTATGGTCGAGCTTGGCGACAAGATCGGCGGCAAGCCGCCCGACCCGCGAAGCATCGTTGGCGGGGACGACGAAGTGGTCGACGCCCAGTTCCGCGGCAGCGGCAATGATGCGGACCAGCGCGTCGTCCGCCACATAGCCGCCGCCGGCGACGTTGTAATCGGGGAGCGGCAGATCGCCGCCGACGATCGGCAACAGGCCGTTGCGCAGCGCACCGCCGGCGAACTCGCGCACCGCCCGCGGCCCCGCGACCGGAAACAGAATGAGGCCATCGACGCCGGCCTCGCTACAGATCGCCGTGAATTTTGCCGCCATATCGGGTACGTCGGGCCCGGCTTTCTGGTGGTCATAGATCAGCGGCAGATCAGTGACGCCGCGAAGCTCCTGCACGGCCTTGGCGAGACCGAGCCGCAGCACCGCGGTGAGGCCGACCTTATAGCCGACCACGCCAGTGACGCGCGTGGTCGCCGCGACCACCGCTTTGATCTCATCGAGGGTTTCGGAATCGAGCGCCGGGATGATGCCGTGCGACGACCGGAAGCCGGTTTCCAGGAGCTTCGCCATCTTCAGCCTTGAGCCGCGCGCAGCCGCTCGATGGTCCGTAACGCGCTGGGCTTGATGTCTTGCACATCAAGGCTGATATCGACGGCCTTGACGGTGTGGGTAAGATCGCCCACCGAGATGATATCGACGCCGGTCTCCGCAATCGGCACGATCTTTGTTTCGTTGATGCCGCCCGAGGCTTCCGTCATAGCGCGGCCGGCGACGAGCTTGAGACCATCGCGCATCTCGTCCAGGTCCATATTGTCGAACATGATGACCTCGACGCCGCAATCGAGCGCCTCCTGCACCATCTCCAGAGTTTCGCATTCGAGCTCTATCTTGAACGTATGCTGCGCGCGGCTACGCAAAATTTCGACGGCATTGCGGATGCTGCCGGCGATCTTGAGGTGATTGTCTTTGACCAGGACGCAGTTGGTGAGATTGAAGATGTGGTTGTGGGCGCCGCCGACCCGCACTGCGTATTTCTGCAGCATGCGGATACCTGGCCAGCCCTTGCGCGTATCGGTCACCCTTACTTTGGTGTGCTTGACGAGGTCGACGTAACGCCGCGCCTTGGTGGCAATTCCCGACATTTGCTGAATCCAATCAAGCGCGCAGCGCTCGATGGCGAAAAAGGTCGAGGCCTTCGCCTTGATGGTGAGCAAGACCGTGCCCGGCTCCATGACGGCGCCGTCCTCGCAGCCATGGGTAATCTCGGCGTCCGGATCGAGCATCCGTATGGTTTCGTCGGCAAGCAAAATACCGCACACGATGCCGCGGCCTTTGGCGTAAATGCGCCCGGTCTGGACCGGATCATCGCCGACCAGGAAGCCGCCGGTGGTGTCGCCCGCGTTAAGCTCCTCGCGCAACGCCTGTTCGACGAAAGGACGGACCATGAAACGATTGATCAGCATAGAGCTCTCCTTCAACTCTGCAGTCGGTTTGTGAAGATTTTTCCGGCCTTCATCACCAGCTTGATGTTCTCCCGCGACTGGAGCGCCGCGATATCGTTCAACGGATCGCCATCGACCGCGATAAGATCGGCGCAGCGCCCCGGCGCGAGAAGTCCGATGTCCGGACGTTCCAGGCACTCGGAAGCCCGGCTCGTTGCCGCGACCAGAGCTTCCACCGGCGTCATGCCGAGGTAGCGGACCATGAATTCGAGCTCGACCAGATTCTCGCCGACCAACAGACGATGCGATTGGTCGGTTCCCATCGCCACTTTGATGCCGCGGCGGACCGCATCGCGCCATAACGGTATCTGCTTCTGCATCAGGTTGTAGATTTCATTGTCCTTGGTTGCTTCGTCGCCGAGTTGTTGCTTGCTCCAGGTGGCGTCGCGTTTGCGGCGTTCGACCGAAAGCGGCACCAGCGCCAGCGTCGGGACCCACCAGGTCCCTTTCTCGATCATGGCATCGACGCAGGCTTCATCGAGGAACCAGCCGTGCTCCAGCGAATAAATGCCGGCGGCGATGGCGTTGCGGATGCCGGCGAGGCCCTCGGCGTGGACGGCAACCCGCCGGCGCTTGGCGCTTGCCTCCGCCACCGCGGTGGCAATCTCCTCGACGGTAAATTGCGGTTCGTTCCAATGGTCGGTCACCGAGGTAATGCCGCCGGTCGTGCAAATCTTCACGAAGTCGGCGCCTCGCATGAGGACTTCGCGGGTAAGCTGCCGAACGCCTTCGACGCCGTCGGCGACCGGGCTCGGCAGCCAGGTCCGCTTCGGCAGCCGCATCCCCGCCGGCATCCAATAGTCGCCGTGCCCTCCGGTCTGAGAGATCATGAGGATGGAGACCAGGAGCCGCGGCCCTTCGATCGCGCCATCCTCGATGGCGGCGCGAAAACCGGCGTCGGCGCCGCCGCAATCGCGCGCCGTGGTGACGCCGCAAGCCAACGTCTCGCGCAAGATCTCGACCGACTTCAGAATGTTGTAAGTTGGCGTATTGAGCAGATGCTGGCGCATGTCGCGCGCCCGGTAGGTGCAGTGCACGTGGCAATCCACGATGCCCGGCAGGACGGTCAAGCCCGTGGCGTCGATACGCTCGGCGGCGGGCGGCACAGTAATGGATCGCGCCCGCTGTACGGCAGTAATGCGTCCGCCCTCGATCAGCACCACGCCGTCCGGAATCGGGTCGGCCCCCGACCCATCGAAAATCCGCGCGCCAACCACGGCCAGGGTCATCGTGACTCATCTCCAGCTACGCGACCCAAATGCCGAGCAGCGGCGAACGGCTCCACAATAGCGCGCATCGCAGTATCGATGATCTACAAAACCCGCGCAAGACGCGCGACGCGATAGCGCGGCGCTGGCGCGATGTGAAAAACTGTGGTGTAGTTCGTGCGCTACGACGGTGGGGGAGGATACCATGTCGACGATGACGGAAACTGACATGCGCGACCTGCGCGTGGGAAACCGGCAACTCGTAACCGCCCTCATTGCCTCCGTTCTCGGCTGGTCGCTCGATTTGTTTGATCTGTTCACTCTGCTTTATGTCGCGCCGGTGATCGGAACTCTGTTCTTCCCCTCCTCCCAACCGACGCTGTCGCTCGCTGCCGTCTACGCCTCCTTCGCGGTCACGCTGCTGATGCGTCCGGTCGGATCCGCCGTTTTCGGCTCTTACGCCGACCGCCACGGCCGCAAGGGCGCGATGGTGATTGCCGTGGTCGGCGTCGGCCTGGCGACCGCGGCGTTCGGTCTCCTGCCTACAGTCGCGGTGGTCGGCGTGGCGGCGCCTATCCTGTTCCTGATCCTGCGGCTCATCCAAGGTGTGTTCGTCGGCGGCGTGGTCGCTTCCACGCATACCATCGGCACCGAAACCATTCCGGCGCGCTGGCGCGGCACCGTATCGGGCTTCATCGGCGGCGGCGGTGCGGGCTTCGGGGCGCTCCTCGCCTCAATCATCTATTACATCACCACCTCGCTATTTCCCGGCGCCGCTTTTGCCACCTGGGGCTGGCGCTTCATGTTCTTCGCCGGTCTTTTGAGCTCTGTTCTTGGGCTCTTCGTCTTCAACGCGCTCGAGGAATTGCCGCTGTGGCAGCAACTCGACCGCAGCAAGGCGACCAAGCAAGCGCCGCTGCGCACATTGTTCTCGCAGCCTCACCTCAACACGTTCCTGATCAATCTTCTGATCACCATCGGCGGGGGCGTCGGTTACTACCTGACCTCGGGCTATATGCCGACCTTCCTGAGGGTCGTGTTGAAGGTTCCCACTGCTGCCACCTCCGTCTTGCTGATCGCAGGCAGTCTCGTCACCATTATCGCCGCGACCGCGGTGGGCGCATTGAGCGATGGGATCGGGCGCAAGAAAACCTATCTGCTGTTCGGCGTTTTGAACGTTGTTCTGCTGCCGATCCTCTATTTGGGCCTCGGCCATCAGCCCGGCATGGGTGCGATCTGGTTTTATTCGCTCGCGATTGCCTTTCTGGGCAACGCGGCTTACGCCCCGACGCTGATCTTTCTCAACGAACGGTTCCCCACGGCGTTGCGCGCCAGCGGCACCGGGCTGTCTTGGAATGTCGGCTTCGCGATCGGCGGGATGATGCCGACATTGGTGTCGCTGGCGAGCGGGTCCATCGAGGGCCTTCCAGCCACTCTCGCCATCTTCCTCGCCGGCGGCTTCATCATCTATCTGATCGGCGCGATCGTGATACCGGAGACCAAGCGAAGCGCCGGTCAACTTCAGGATTCCCTCTAGGTAGAGGACTGATAAATTCGCGATGTCTGTTGTACCTCTGAAAGCGAACGTGGGAACGGACATGCCGTGATGTCCGCTATCGGCCAATAACCGACATCATCACCCGGTGTGGGTATGCAAGGACCGCGTGCCTCTATCCGGCTTCCGTCATGTCGGAGTGCCGAGGTGTCCCTCCGTCGAAGCAAACAGCGAGCGAAGTAGCTTACCAACAGCGCGACGTTGCTGGCGTTAGCGGGAACTCTCGGAGCTGGAGATTAGTTGTTCCGCCAAGCGCGCATTGTGCATCCTATTTGGCTTATGGGATGCGGGCGAGATCACTATTCCGCACCTCATAAACCTCGCTGGTAAAGGCCGTCTGCGCTCCGGTCGATCCCGTTCTGTCGGGCCGATCAACCAATACGCATGCCGCATAGGTCGGACGCTCCTGACTCGACATGGCAAGCTCCGCGAGCGCTGTCTCGGTGATCGCTCGGCATAGCCGGCGCGAAAATAGCCGCATCCATGGGTCCCCCTCGGCTAAAGTCACACTCACTAAAATCGACCCTCCGCCTGCTCCGTTCCAATGAACTATGCAGAACGTCTCTGAGCGGACATGAAGCCAATTCACAAATTGGCCGAACCCTATCTTTGAGGAAGACGGCACAGCGCAGTACCCGCGCGCCCAATCGACGTCACTAAAGTCCAAGTATTTTGCCGGCAAAGTTGCCTCGAAGTGACCCATCAGCCGAGCGATATTAGGCTCGTGACCATCGGGAATTTTTCCGGGTTCGATATCAAACGGGAATATGCTTTCGCGGTCAGCCCCATCGCTGACGACGAACATGCCGTATATTGATGAGAATTGTCGCTCGATCTGCCATTCATCAACGACCTTGCCGTCAATTTCGACGCGGGCCTTTCCGGATGAGGTCTCAAGGAGAACGTGTGCTCGATCTCCATACAGCTTATGGAATTGTACGACCTTTTGATTATAATCGAACATCGAAAGCGAAGCACTCGCGCCGAGGGCATGCGTCTGAAAAAGGTCCGACAGTGGCGTTCGGATATCCAAAACAAGCTCCGCATAGACGACAATCGTCGCGACGCTCAGCGTGATCACCAATTTCGTAGGAAACCGCATTGCACCTCGTTGTACTCCAGGCGCCAACTAGAGATTGTCTATCATTCTTGCGTTTAGGAGAGCACCTCGGACCATGGTTAACCGCAAATTGATGTTTGATCTCGTAAGTCGCCTGTTGACTGTCCGGTGTGGGTCATAAGCGGAAAGCCCCAGACCGAGCATAAAACGTCGGCTTTACCCTCGAAAGCAGACATTTCCCGCGCCTACGAGTCGCGCCCTACAGCTTTGGGATGCCGGCCTGGTCGATGATTTGCTTGAACATGTCGATTTCCTTGGTGACACGCGCCCAAGCGGCGTCGGTGCCCTTCGGCCGCACCAGGAACCCGGCTTTGTAAAGCTTGTCCTTCATGTCCGGCGTCTTCAGTATCTTGAGGGACGTCGTCGGGCGGCGTCTTCGCTGGAGCAAGCAAGACGGTATCGGTCGCAAACACGAAGTCCTTGTAGCCGGCCTCCTCCATGGTCAGCACGTCCGGCATATCGGGCCAGCGCGCGTCGCCGGTCACCGCCAGGCACCGGCACGTTCCCGCCTTGATGTGGGGCGCCGCCGGCGGCAGCGAGCCGGACGACATCTGCACCGTGCCGCCGAGCAGCGCCGCGATGGCGTCGCCGCCGCCCTTGAACACCACGTCCTCCAGCTTCGGAGCTCGGATCGAACTCGCGGCGTTGTACGGGCGCTGCCGTGAAGAATGTCTGCCATAGCGCTCCCTCCGACTCGCGTGTCAGGATAGCGCCATGATTTCCCGGGACCGAACACCTAAATGCGCGCGCCTCGTCGCAACACTCTAACGTTCGGGGATCCTGTTGCGACGGCAACGCCATTGTGGCCAGTCTTGGGTACCGAGCGCACCGTCCGCCGCAACACCCGCTGCGCCTCAGTGGACAGTTCAAGTGCGACACCATCGAGCGAACGGACCACGTTGACCGTGTCGGGCGCGAAGGCAAGCCCCGCCGGAGGCGTAAACTCGAAGCTGTGACGGCCGCTGCCAAGACCTGCTTGCTCAAGATCCTCGCGATAGCGGTTGGCCAGCACCTGTCCGATCAGTCGGCCGCCGGCATAAATGTCGAGAGCGACCGCTGCCTCGGGGTGCGCCACGTTTTGCGCCCAGCCGGCAATACAGTTTGCGCCCACCCGGTCGACATAGCCGCGTAGCGCGCCGATGCCGGGCTGGCCCTCGCGCGACCGCAGTCCTGCCCGCAACGCAATGCGTTGCCGGGCCCGCTCGACCTCGTACCCGTCCTCCAGCCGCGGCGCACAGTAGTGCGGCAGCCCCGGTTCCGCCTGCGGATAGAGCACCGCATATTCGTGCGCATTGTGGAATATGGCGCGGCAGTCGTCGTCGATGAAAGTTTCCGACAGCGCGCCCTCGGCGACGATCACGTCATGCGTCTCGAGCTCGATGTGGAAGTATTCGACCTTATCGACATGCTGCATCTGGACGATGGAGATGCCGTTGATCAGATCCTTGATCTCGATCAGCACGTCGTCGATGAACATCGCATGATGCGGCGATATCCAAAGATCGCGCTTGGGCACGTTGTCGGCCAAGGCACCGGCCTTGATGCGGACCGGCAGAATATCTTTGCGGCCCATGATAAAGCGGCCGCCATAGCTTCTTCGCCCGATCCACTTGATCGGCCGCAAGGCGCCCGACATGGTCTTCACCTTGTCGCCGACCTCGAGGTTTTCGACCTTCTTATGGCCGCGCGCGGTCTTGATCAGCGTGCCGCGGCAATAGCAGGCGACGATCTCGGTCTGGTTTTGGCTGAAGCCGACCCCCGTCGCGCCGGACGCCACACTGACTGAAAAGTCCTGCGGCGACAGGCCGGGCATATTGAGAGTGACAGTCTCACTACCTCCGCTGCCGCTCGTTCCGTGCAGCGTCAGCGTGTTGCGCCAATAGGTTCCCGATTGCTCGACGAAGTTATCGATCTGGATGATGTCGCCCGCGGCAAAGCCGTCGATCGAATTGCTTGGCGCGTTCGCCGGCGTGAATTCCAGATTCGGGTCGACCAGCGGCGGATTCTGGAACGTGATGGCACCCGAGCCGGCAGCGCCAATTGCCGTCAACTCGACGGTGCCGTCTTCGATCGTGATGCCGCCGCTGAAGCCGCCTTTGTCGGGATCGCTCGATGAGCCCGGCGTATTGTCGGCGGCCAGCACCAGCGTGCCGGCCCCATTCATGATCAACGATCCGGTGCCGGCATTGAGGCCCGAGCCGCCGGAGCCACTCATGTCGGCCACCACGCCGGAGAGCGTCTCGGTCTGCCCCGCTCCGGGGGCGAAGTTGATCGACTGGTTGCCCTGGATGAAGATGCCGCTGCCGTAGCCTTCGCCCGGATTGGCGCCCGTACCGCCGGTGGCAGTGCCGGTCAGCGCGCCGCCCTCGATGGTCAGCGTGCCGCCGTGCTGGACGAAAATGTCGCCGCCCGCGCCTAACCCGCCGCCGCCGACCCCGCTATTGCCGCCGTTTCCACCAGCCCCACCGGTGCCGCCGGTCCATATTGTCGTTGTGTGCCCAAGAAAGGTAAAGGTGCCTGCAGTCGCATATGTTTTGCCGAGCTGACCTCGGCCGCCCGTTCCGCCAGCGCCGCCATCACCAGCGCCAAATCCGCCCCGGCCGCCAGCTCCGCCATTGCCGCCCGGACCGACAACAAAGGCCGCGGTACCACCCAGGGCGCCGCCGCCAGCACCGCCGCCACCACCACCGCCACCGCCACCGCCAAATCCGCCCACGCCGCCAGTCGCGCCAGCATTGCCGGCGAGTTGCGGGATCGGGTTGAAGCCGATGACAATATTGGTGCCAAAAAAAGGACTAGCCGCCGTGATAAAACTACCGGTGTAATAGTTGAGGGTGTCGCCCGCGCCTCCTGCCCCTCCTGGGCCGCTAGCGCCGCCGGCGCCGAAGTTGCCGCTGATCGCATTGCCGCCGCCACCGGAGCCACCGGCGCCCCCCGTTCCAGCGCTCACTACGGTCGGGAGCTCGCTGCCAATCCTTGCGCCGGCGCCTGCCGCACCTGGACTGCCAGGTACGCCGGCGCCGCCGGAGCCACCGATCGCCGCGTCAAGATTGAAGTCGACGTTAGCGAGCGTCACGTCGGCCGTTGCGCCGACGAACAAGCCGCCGCCGAGACCGGCGCCGCCGCCGCTGCCAAGAGTTCCGGCCGCGCCTTTGGCCGCGAAGTTTTGCAGCGTCAGATTTTCGAGTGTGAGCGTGCCGGACTGAGCAACAAAACCAGCGTAAGCGCCGTTATTGCCATCGAGCGTGAAGGCGCCGCCCGCGCCGTTGCTGCCGTCGATGACGAGGCTGGCGCCCGCGCCGAGATTGATGGCTTCGAGCGCGGCCGACAGGGTGATGTTGGCAGTGAGCTGAATTTCGAATGAGCCCGAGCCGGCGGCTTCGACCGTCGCGATGTCCTGGTTCAGGGTCGCGGTGCTGGAGGCGTCGAGCGGCGTAGAGATCATCGTGCCGCCGTGACCGTCGCTCGACGTCAAAAGTTTCAGCCCGTTCGACGCGCCTTGCAGCGTCAATTGATCGGCGCCGATCGTGAGCGAGCCGTTGCTGAGGTTGGGCGTTGCCGCGCTCGAATAGGCGAGGCCACGCAAGTCGATGGCGTCGCCGTCGCCAAACCCGGAGATCGTGTTGGTGAAGGAGCCGGTGCTGAGCGCCGCCGCGTCGATTTGCAGCGTGGCGATTCCGTTGAACGTGAGCGCGCCGGTGCCCGCGGCATGGGCGGAGGCCAATTCCAGGGTGCCGCCTGCGATGGTGGTGCCGCCCGAATAGGTATCGGCCGCGGCGCCTCCGAGCTTGAACGTGCCGAGGCCGGTCTTGTCCAGCGCCAGCGCATGCGTACCGTCCTCGACGAGGCCGGTGAAGGTCGAAGCGCCATTGGCGGCGAATGTCAGTGTCGCGCCGGCGCTACCATCGTTCGTGATCGTTCCGGCGCCTGCGAGCGAAGCGATCGTCTCGTTGAAGCCACCGAGGTCAAGCGCCCCGCCGCTATCGACGGTGAAGGGAGAGCCGGACGCGAACGCGCCGGCAATGCCGGCCTCGAGCGTGCCGGCCGCGACTTCAGTCGTACCGGTGTAGGTATCGACGGCGGCGAGGATCAGCGTGCCGGCGCCGGTCTTGACGAGATCGCCGGGCGAGGCGCCATCAACGATCGCAGAATTTTCCGTGGTCGTCGCGCCCGGATTGACCTCGATGGTCGGATCGCCCGCGAGGCTGATCTGATGCACGAGCGCGAAGCTCGCGGTGAGGTCCAGAGTCGAGCCGGCATTAAGGACCAACGTGCCGCCGCTGCCGAGATTGGCGCTTGACGAAATCGCGAGCGTCCCGCCGTTCAGCGTGGTCGTGCCGGTGTAGCTGTTGGCGGCACCGAACACGATGGTTCCGGCGCCATTTATGACGATGCTGCCCGTACCCGGATCATTGTAAATATTGCCGGGATCCGAGCCGCTCTGATCGGTGATGACGTCGGAGATCGTCGTGGTCTGGCCCGAGGCCGGCGAGAGCGTGAGCGTCTCGCCGCCCTGGAGGAAGATACCGGACCCAAAGCCTTTGCCCGTGCCGGCGCCGCTGCCCCCTGCAGCGCCACCTTTGGCGGTGCCGCCGGTGAGCGTGCCGCCTTCGATCGTGAGCGTGCCGCCCTGCTGGACGAAGATGTCGCCGCCGGCTCCGAGGCCGCCACCGCCGGCGCCGGCGCTGCCGCCCCGGCCGCCGTTGCCGCCGGCACCACCCGCGCCACCTTTGCCGCCGCTGCCGCCGCCGCCAACTCCGCCGCTTGTGCCGCCTGGACGGCCGCTATTGCCCTTGCTGCCAGCGCTGCCTCCGGCGGCCGCGCTACCGGAGCCGCCGACGCCGCCCGCAGCGCCGATACCGCCGCCAAACGCCGAAGCCCCGCCAGCGCCACCGGCCGCGCCCTGGCCGCCGCCACCGCCGCCGCCGCCCGCTTTGCCGGCAGCGCCCGCGCCGCCCGCCGCGCCGCCGAGGCCGTTACTCGCCCCGCCGCCACCGCCGCCGCCGCCGCCACCACCACCGCCGCCGCCACCCGCGCCGCCGCCGCCGGCACCGCCGCCAGCACCACCGCCCCCACCGCCGCCGAAGCCGCCCGCACCAGCGGCCCCGCCAGCGCCGCCGCCGGCGCCGCTGGTGCCATGATCGCCGGGGTTGAAGGGGCTGCCGCCTGGCTGTCCCGGCAACGGGACGCCATTGTTGGAGTTGGCACTGACGCCGCGGGCACCGCCTCTGCCGGCGGTGCCGCCCGAAACCTTCAGGGCGCCGGCACCGCCGGCCCCGGCCACACCGCTGCCGCCGCCGTCGCCAAATCCCCCGCTCTGCCCGAGACCGGCGCCGGCCTGGCCCTGAAACCCGCCTCCTGCGCCGCCCTGTCCGCCCTTTCCACCCGCTCCACCAACGCCACCTGATCCTCCCGCGCCGCCGGCTCCCCCTGAGCCGCCCGAGCCGGAGTTGCCTGACGCGCCGCTGGCGCCTGCTGTACCGCTTCCGGGTCCGGCTCCGGAGGCACCGGCGCCACCGGCGCCACCGGTCGCTGAATCATGGTTGAAGCCGACATTGTCCAGCGTCACCGTGGCGGTGGGGCCGACGAACAGGCCGCCGCCGAGACCGGCCCCGCCGCCGGCATCCGCCGCTCCGACGGCACCCTTGGCCGCCGTATTCTGGATGGTGAGATTGTCGATAGCGACGGTGCCGGCCTCGACCACCAGGCCGCCGAATTGATTGCTGTTGCCGTCGAGTGCGTCGCCGCCGCTACCGGAGAGCGTGAGCGTCGCGCCATGAAGATCGATGGCGGCAAGCTGCGAGGACTCGGTGATGGTAGCACCGAGCGTGACGGTGAAGGTGCCTGATGTCTGGCTGTTGAGGAACGAGATATCGGTGTTGAGGTCGGTCTCATTGGTAACGACAGGTTGGAACGGCATCTTCTTCTCTCCCCCGCTAATCCATCGCCGGCCGACGCACGCACTGCGGCGGATATCCGAATTGAATTGTAGGGTGGTTCCGGCGCGACCTTGCCCGCGCCCTTGATGACCCCGCGCGGATCCAGTCCGCAGCCGAGATGCCTGCGTTCACCAAACATTAACCAAATAGCCGCCGACGGGCCTAGCACGGCATGGAGTCCGGGTCCATCCCCGGAAGCTCATCGCGAACTGTGGTCAGCGCTAGCACTGAGGGGTTCCGTCTCCTCGCTCGGCAGGGCGCCGGCGGCGGCGAGCGCCGCGATCAACGGCGCCAGCTCCTGCTCGTACGCACGCCAGCGGCCGATGCCGCTGGCATTCACCGGCTGACGCACCTGTTTGCGGCTGACGGTTAGGATGCGGCTATCCCGCTCGTAGAACCGTTCGCAGTCTGGATCGTAGGGCAGGTCGAGAAAGTCCAGCACCCGGCGCAATGTGCCGTCGAAGTCCTCGACCCAATCTTTCAGATGAACGGTCAACAGCGGATTGGGCAGCGCGCTCTGCCAATGCTGCATGAGGCGCCGATGCTCGCCGATGTACCAGCCGATGTCGGCCAAGTCATGGGCATAAGGATGATAACCGTAAAAGCGGTAGGTAAAGATCGAGAGGCCGATGTCGCGCGGGTCGCGGGCGCAGTAGATGACGCGTGCGCCCGGAAGCATCAGCGCGGCAAGGCCGAGAAATAAAAAATTTCCCGGCATCTTGTCGACGATGCGTTCGGCCTGCGGGGCGAGCGCATGCAGTTCCGCGAGATAGTTTTCCGCCGCAGCGTCGAGCGCCGCTGTTTCGAGCGCAGCAATGCGCACCACCGCGTCTGCCGAAATCGAACTGCCCAGCATCTCGAAGGCACGGGGCAGCGCAGCGCGCTCACCGAGACCTTTGGCGTTGCGATGGGCCGCAAGGATCTGCTCGGCAAGCGTCGTTCCAGATCGGGGCATACCGACGATGAATACCGGCGCTGGATCGCGGTTTCGCGCACGCGGCCCATCGTGCAGGCGGGCGCGGTCGAAGCGCGCGATGGTGGCGTCGACCAAAGCCCGGTGGTCAGGGCGCGAGAACGGCTGAAATCGGCCGACCGTGCGATGGCCTTTCTCCCAATGCGCAATGGCGCGCGCGCTTTCCCGTTGCCCCGACCAGAACCCGGCGAGCTCGAAGTGCCCCGTGATACGGTGCTCAGGTAAGACGGCGTTCGACGCGAGCGCCTGCTCCATCTCGTAGGCGTGCGCACCGGCGCGTGCGATGGCGCCATCGGCGAGTGCAAAGAGAAGCCGCCGCCAGACAAAAAGCGGCGTAAGCTCGGGCGACGGATCGCCGAGCGCCGCCATCACGGCGCGTGCTTCATCCAGGCGATTTAACTGCAACAGCGCCAGCAAGCGCTGCAGCAACCAATGCGTCGCAAGCCGGGGCTCCCGCGGTGTCGGCAGCCCGTCGAGCAGTGTAAGCGCTTCCTCGGCGCGCTCTTCCTGCAGCAGCGCAACGGCGAGGTTGAGCCGCGGCTCAGCCGCTTCTGGTGTGCGCGCCAGGACCTCGCGAAGAAATGTCTCGCTGCTTTCGACCTCGCCGGACAGCCGCATGAATCCGCCGAGATTGGCGGCTGCACCGGCATGATGGGGATCGATATCCAATGCGCGCTGCATCGCGGCTTTGGCGCCCACGATATCGTTGCCGCGATAGCGGATGATGCCGAGATTGACCCAAGCGTCGACGAGCCCGGAATCGAGTTGCAAGGAAAGATTGATGGCACGCTCAGCCTCATCGAGGCGGCCGAGCGCCAGCAGCGCCAATCCAGCCATGTAATGCGCCTGCGGAAGCTTTGGTGCGAGTGTGGCGGCATCTTGTGCCGCATCAGACGCCGCACCGAACTGGCCGAGAGCAAACAGCGCCGCTGCCCGATTGAGATCGGGCGCCGGATCGTCCGGAATGAGTGGGCGGCACAGCAAGAATTGCGCCGCAGCTTCTTGATGCCGACCAACCGCGTGCAAGCCCAAGCCATAATGGAGCTGCGCGAATGGGTCGGCTGGAACGAGATCACGCGCCTTGGTGAGAAACTCTAAGCCGATTGCAGCGCGGCCGAGCTTCAGCTCACAAAGGCCGAGCATGCGGATTGCATCAGCGTTGTCGGGAGCAGCCTCGCTGATTTGGCGAAACGCAATCGCGGCTTCGGCGAATGCGCCGGCGCGATAGCGCGCTTCGCCGTTAGCTAACTCCTCCATGGTTTTCGCTAGATCCACAATTGACGACTTTGGCGCCGTGGAAACCTCTGGCATCGTTTTTTAAGCCCCCAAGTCTCCCATCTGTAGCGCTATGGTGCTTGTTTTGTAGGCGAACGTCGCCGAATTAAGTACCTTATCAGCGCCTACGTTATTTGGGTTCCATTTCGCTTTGTTGAATATTCGGACTACATCTGCGTCGTTCTTGTTGCCCGCTTCAGCAATCAAAGACAAGGTCGCGCCAAACTTTACCGGCGGCCATCTTCATGTCGACGGACCACATTATCTGGTCGAGGATTTTCCCAAAGCAAAAGCCTGTGCCGGCCGCTGCCACAGCCTTATCCCCTCCTGGGAAGGCGCGTTGCGCAGCGCGGCGAAAAACGAGCGCTGATGACGCGACGGGTCAGCGGAAAGCCTCAAACCGAGCATAAGCCCTAGGCTTTACCCTCGAAAACAGACATTTCCTGCGTTTTAGTCCGCGCCCTACAGTTTTGGGATGCCGGCCTGCTCGATGATTTGCTTTGAACATGTCGATTTCCTTGGTCACGCGCGCCCAAGCGGCGTCCGCGCCCTTCGGCCGCACCAGGAACCCGGCCTTGTAAAGCTTGTCCTTCATGTCCGGCGTCTTCAGTATCTTGAGGGTTTCCGCCTCCAGCCACTTGACGTCTTCGGGCGGCGTCTTGGCCGGAGCAAGCAGCACGGTATCGGTCGCGAACACGAAGTCCTTGTAGCCGGACTCCTCCATGGTCGGCACGTCCGGCATATCCGGCCAGCGCGCGTCGCCGGTGACCGCCAGGCATCGGCAGCGTTCCCGCCTTGATGTGCGGCGCCGCCGGCGGCAGCGAGCCGGACGATCAATCTGCACCGTGCCGCTGAGCAGCGCCGCGATGGCGTCGCCGCCGCCCTTGAACACCACGTCCTCCAGCTTCGGCAGCTTTTCGCGGATTTTCAGAACCTCCAGTTGGATTTGCGGCGTCGTGCCGATGGGCGGCGTCGAGCAATTGTATTTTTCAGGATTGGCGCGGGCGAGCGCGACGAAATCCTTGATTGTCTTCGCCGGGAGCTCGGACTTGACCACGAATGTGTTGGGCGAAGTCGCCAGTTCGCTGACGCCGACGAAATCCTTGTAGGGATCGTAGGGCAGATGATTGTAAAGGCCGTAATTCACCGAATAGGCGTTGGTCGCGAGCAGGATGGTATAACCGTCCGGATCGGCGTGCGCGGCATATTCCATGCCGATATTGCCGCCGGCGCCGCCGCGGTTCTCGACGATGAAGGTCTTGCCGGTCGATTGCTCGAGCGCCGCGGTGACGATGCGGGCGACGATGTCGGAGGGTCCGCCCGGCGTATTGGCGACGACGAACTTGACCGGGCGGTCGGGATAAGCCGCATAGGCCGAGCGGACGCGCAGCAACGCCGGGCGCGGCAATGCCCGCCGCAAGCGCGGCCGCGCCCTTGATGATGCGGCGGCGTGACCACGCCGCATGGTGCGGTGAATTTCAGTCATCGTCCTCCCCTGCGGCCTCGCGGCGCGCTCCGGCTTCAGATGCTTCCGGTATGGGACGAACCGGTTGCCGCTTTCGCGATCAGTGGCACGGAATGGCGCCGGCGTTGATGTCGCACGCATTCACCGGCCGGTCTTGATCCGCGTCCACAGCCGGTTGATCAGCCGCTGCGTTTTCTGGTCGTGCGCGACGATCGTGTAGAGCTTCGCCATGGTCGCGGCATCGGGATAGATGGTGCGGTCATCGAGGATCGATTTGTCGATCAACCGGCTCGGACGATCGCCGTTGGCATAGGAGACGTAATTGGTGTTCTTGGCCGCGACCTCGGGCTTGAGCAGATAATTGATCAGTTCGTGCGCCTCGGCGACATGCGGCGCGTCGCTTCGGGATGGCGAGATTGTCGAACCACAATTGCGCGCCCTCCTTCGGGATCGAATAGCCGATCTCGATGCCGCTCTTGGCCTCGGCGGCGCGCCTCCTGCGCCTGTATGACATCGCCGGAAAAGCCGACGACGAAGCAAATCTCGCCCGGTGGCAAGCGCGTTGAGATATTCCGACGAATGAAATTTGCGGACGTAAGGCCTGATCCGGATCAACAGCTCGGTGACTTTTTCCAGGTCGCCGCGGATCGCTCGGAATTCGGATCGAGGTGAAGGTAATGCAGTCCCGCCGACATGATGTCGTCGGATGAATCGAGCAGGTGGATGCCGCAATCCTTGAATTTTGCGATCTTGTCCGGCTCGAACACGTCGGCCCAGCTATCGATCGCCGCGTCCGGGCCCGAGACGCTCTTTCACATCGCTTCACGTTGTAGCCGATGCCGGTCGTGCCCCACATGTAATTGACGGCGTAGAGGTTGCCGGGATCGTAGACGGCGAGCCGGTTCGCGATCTCCGGCCAGGCATTGACGAGGTTGGGCAGCTTGGACTTGTCGAGCTTCTGAAAGATGCCGGCCGCGATCTGGCGCGCCAGGAAATAACCGGTCGGCACCACGACGTCATAGCCGGAATTGCCCGGCCAGCAGCTTCGCCTCCAGCGTGTCGTTGGAATCGAACGTGTCGAAGCGGACCTTGATGCCGGTTGCCTTGGTGAAGTCGTCGAGCACCGTCGGGTCCTGATAATCCGACCAGTTGTAGAAATTGACGACGCGCTCGGTGCGCGCCGCGAAACACGGCCTGCACCGGCACAGCAGCGAGCGGCAATGCACGCCGCGCAACCGCAATAAACGCCGCAACGGCGCGCCTAGGCGCGGCGGGCATCGTGACCCCGCGAAAGCCTTTCACGTCTCGGTCGGCTGGCCGGCGGCCTTCCACGCCAAAATTCCGCCGGCGAGATGCGAGCCGTAGGCAAAGCCCTGCTCCTGCGCCGCGAGCGAAGCCGTCACCGAGCGGCGGCCCGGAGCGGCAGGCGAACACCACTTCGCGTCCTTCCGGCTCCGGAATTGCGGCCGGATCGAATGCAGACAGCGGCACGATAACGGCGCCGGGAAAGCGCTCCAGCGCGGTCTCGTTCGGCTCGCGCACATCGACCAGCACCATGCGGCCTTCTGCAAGCCCGCGCGCGACCTCCTCCGGCGTCAGATCGCGCACGCTGGGATTTTGATCCGACATCCGCTGCCTCCTCTCTAGGTGGGCAAAATCTTCTACACGCCTTACAGCGATACTCACCCTACTTTTTTATTCAGAGAAGGTGAAGGCCTCAGATCGCGACCTGCGTGCCGACCTCGACCACCCGGTCGGTCGGGATCTGGAAATAGTCGGTCGCGTCGTTGGCGGAGCGGGCAAGCCTGATGAACAGGCGCTCCTGCCAGCGCGGCATGCCCGAGCGCGGCGCCGGCCGCAGCGCGCGGCGCGACAGGAAGAACGATGTCGACATGATGTCGAAATGCCAGCCGAGCTTGCGCGCGATCGCGAGCGCGCGCGGAATGTTCGGCGTCTCCATGTAGCCGAAGCGCAACATGCACGCGCATGAAGGTCGCGCCGACCGGCTCGATGCGCACGCGCTTGTGCATGCTCGACGCGCGGCGTATGGGTGGTCTCGACGCTGATGATGACGTTCTTCTCGTGCAGCACCTTGTAGTGCTTGAGGCTGTGCATGAGCGCGGTCGGCGCGCTCTTCGGATCGCTGGTGAGAAACACCGCGGTGCCCGGACACGCGCTGCGGCGGCTTGCGTCTCGAGCATGCGCACCAAATCTTCGAGCGGCGTCTCGAGCCGGCGGGTCTTGTCGTACAGCAGTCTGGTGCCGCGCCGCCACGTATACATCACCAGCATGACCACGCCGCCGAGCGCCAGCGGCACCCAGCCGCCCTCGACGACCTTGAGCATATTGGCCGAAAGGAAAGTCAGGTCGATGAACAGGAACGGCGCCATCAGCGCCGCGGCGGCGAACGGCGACCAGCGCCACATCCGCCAGATCACGACGAAGGCCATCATGCCGGTGACCACCATGGTGCCGGTGACGGCGATGCCGTAGGCCGAGGCCAGCGCGCTCGAGGAGCGGAACAGCGCGACCAGCAGCAGCACGCCGATCAGCAGCAGCGCCGTTGACCCGCGGCATGTAAATCTGGCCGGCCTGCTGCGCCGAGGTGTGGCGGACTTCGAGCCGCGGCAACAGGCCGAGCTGGATCGCCTGGCTGGTCAGCGAATAGGCCCCGGTGATCACCGCCTGGCTCGCGATCACGGTCGCCGCCGTCGCCAGCACGACCATCGGGATGCGCACGCCAATCCGGATAGAGCAGAAAGAACGGATTGGCGATCGCCTTCGGATGCGCGAAGCACCAGCGCGCCCTGGCCCAGATAGTTGAGCGCAAGCGACGGCAGGACCAGCGCGAGCCAGGCCACCTGGATCGGACCGCGGCCGAAGTGACCGAGGTCGGCATAGAGCGCCTCGGCGCCGGTGACGGCGAGGAACACGGCGCCGAGCGTGTAGAGTCCGATCATGCCGTGGTGCAGCAAGGAAATTGACGCCGTAGATACGGATTGAACGCCCACAGCACTCCGGGATCGGCGGCGATCCACATCAGAGCCGGGAATGGCGATCGCCACGAACCAGACCACCATGACCGGACCGAACAGCGCCGCGACCTTGGCGGTGCCGCGCGACTGCATCGCGAACAGCACGAGCAGGATCACGATGGTCAGCGGCACGACGTAGGCGTGGAAAGCCGGCGTTGCGACATCGATGCCTTCGACCGCCGAGAGCACCGACAGCGCCGGCGTGATGACGGCATCGCCGTAAAACAAGCGCGGCGCTGATGATGCCGAGCAGCGCCACGACGCCGGCGGCCTTGCTGAAGCGGCCGACCGCGCGCGACGCCAGCGCCATCAGCGTCAGCGTGCCGCCCTCGCCGTTGTTGTCGGCGCGCAACAGGATCAGCACGTATTTCAGCGTGACGATGATGATCAGCGCCCACAGGATCAGCGACAGCACGCCGAGCACCGTCAAGCGCGCATCAGCTCGGCGCCATCGCGGACCGCAGCGGCGATCGACCGCTTCGCGCAGCGCATAGAGCGGGACTGGTACCGATGTCGCCGTAGACGACGCCGATGCTGCCAAGCGCGAGGCCCCAAAAGCCGCCGCGCGACGTACCCTCGCCATTGGCTGGCGTCTCGCTCCCGTGGGAAACAGCCATGCTCTCGGTCATGGGAATTTATATAAGTGCAAAGCTGATAGGGGTTGGGGCATTGGCGCGCAATCCTGCGCCAGGCGCGGCTTTATCATCAAAGCATGCTTAAGTCATGCACTGATTCACTCATAAGATTTCCCATACGACAGCCGCGCCGCCCGCCGCTCATAGGGCGGTATTTTATGGCCGTATCACATTGAACTCACACGGCAACCTGGGTGCCGACTTCGACCACGCGGCCGGTCGGTATCTGGAAGAAATCCGTGGCATCACTGGCCGATTTCGCCAGCATGATGAACAAGCGGTCCTGCCAGCGCGGCATACCGGAATGTGCCGCAGGCTTGAGCGAGCGGCGTGACAGAAAGAACGACGTCGACATGATGTCGAAGTGCCAACCAAGCTTGCGGGCAATGGCCAGCGCCTTGGGTACGTTGGGCGATCTCCATGTAACCGAACTTGAGCGCGACCTTGCTGAAGTGCGGCGCGGACTGCGTTATTTGCACCCGATTCTCGTCGGAAACGCGCGGCGTGTCCGCGGTGATGATGGTGAGGACGACGTTATGCTCATGCAGCACCTTGTTATGCTTGAGATTATGCAGCAGCGCCGTTGGCGCGAAATCGGGATCACTGGTCAGGAACACGGCGGTACCCGGTACCACGTGCGGCGGCTTCTTTTGCAGGCTTCGCAGCAGGGAATCCAACGGCACCTCGGTGCGTCGCGTCTTCTGTGCCAAGATTCCCGTGCCGCGCCGCCAAGTCAGGATCAACAACACCATGGATGCGCCGAAGGCGAGCGGCATCCAGGCGCCGTCCAGTATCTTGAGCAAGTTGGCCGAGAAAAATACGCTATCGACAATCACCAGCGGCGCAACCAGCGCCGCCGCCTGCCATAGCTTCCAATGCCACAGCTTCCACACCACGAGCAGCCCGAGGATGCCGTCGACCACCATGGTGGTGGTCACGGCAATGCCGTAGGCTGACGCAAGCGCGCTCGAAGTACGGAACAAACCGACCAGCAACAGGACGCCGGCAAGGAGCGCCGCCGTCACGCGCGGGATGTAGATCTGGCCGTGATGCTCGGCGGAGGTGTGACGGATTGCGAGACGCGGCAGCAAGCCCAGCCGGATCGCTTGCGCCACGAGCGAATAAGCGCCGGTGATGACCGCTTGGCTCGCGATAACTGTCGCGGCAGTTGCCAACACGATCATCGGCAGCAGCAGTGTCTGCGGCACCATGCGATAAAATGGGTTTTCGATCGCCGAGACGTCGTGCAGCACCAGTGCACCCTGACCAAAATAATTGAGCACCAGGGCTGGAAAGACGAAGAACAACCAAGCCGTCTGAATCGGCTTGCGGCCGAAATGACCGAGGTCGGCATAGAGTGCTTCGCCTCCGGTTACGGCGAGAAAAACGAGTCCCAGCGTGACCAGGCCGATGTGTCCGTGCCTAGCCAGGAACTTCACGCCATAGAAGGGATTGATCGCCGCCAACACATGCGGCTCGTCGCGGATATGCACCAGACCGGCGACCGCGATGGCGACGAACCAGATAATCATGATCGGGCCGAAGAAGGTGGCAACTTTTGCGGTGCCGCGGCTTTGGACGGCAAACAGACCGACGAGGATAGCAACGGTGAGACCGACGACAAAGTGGTCGAACGCGGGAGTTGCGAGCTTCAATCCTTCGACTGCCGACAAGACGGAAATGGCGGGCGTGATCACTGAGTCGCCCAGGAACATCGAGGCGCCGATCACGCCGAGAATGTAGATCGGAGCGGTGCGGCGCCCGAAAGCCCGGCTCGCGAGCGCGGTGAGCGACAGCGTACCGCCCTCCCCATTGTTGTCGGCGCGCAGCAGGATCAGGACATATTTGCAGGTCACGACGATGATCAGCGCCCACAAAATGAGCGATAGCACGCCGAGCACAGCAGCGCGGCTGACGGCGCCGGTTGGGCTCGCCGCCGCAACGGCCTCGCGGAAGGCGTAGAGCGGGCTGGTTCCGATGTCGCCGAAGACCACCCCGATGCTGCCGAGCGTCAGTGTCACAAAGCCGGCAGTATCGCCACCCACCCGGAGTGCGCCCATCGACGGCGCCAGCGTGGGAGCCCGGTCGGATGTGGGAATACTCATGGACGCCGCTGTTGCCGTCAGACATTAAGGAGGGCGCGCCGTTATAGCATCAGAGACGGACCCGCAACACGTCGCGCTGACACGCCCGCCGCGGCGCCGGCCTTCGTCGCGCCCAAGAACAACCGAGTGACTTGTTACGCATCCGGCCAGTTTCGAAAGCCCGCAACAAATCCAGTTTTATCAGGTCTGAGATCCATCAGAACGGACGTCTTTCAACGTGTCGCCGATTTCAACGTGCCGCCGATAAGATGCTACTTCTTTTCCTCGGGCTCGCCCGGCTTGCGTGGCGCGGGCGCCGGTCGTGCCGGTGCGGGTGCCGGTCGCGCCGGCGCGGCAGCCGGTGGACGCGGCGGTGTGGCTGCCGGCGGCGGTTCACGTCGCGGTTCGGCTGCTGGCGGCGGTTCGCGCCGCGGTTCGGTTGCCGGCGGCGGTTCACGTCGCGGTTCGGCTGCTGGCGGCGGTTCGCGCCGCGGTTCGGTTGCCGGCGGCGGTTGACGTCGCGGTTCGGTTGCCGGCGGCGGTTCACGTCGCGGTTCGGTTGCCGGCGGCGGTTCGCGTCGCGGTTCGGTTGCCGGCGGCGGTTGACGTCGCGGTTCGGCTGCCGGCGGCGGTTCGCGTCGCGGTTCGGTTGCCGGTGCCGGTTCGCGTCGCGGTTCGGTTGCCGGTGCCGGTTCGCGTCGCGGTTCGGTTGCCGGTGCCGGTTCGCGTCGCGGTTCGGTTGCCGGTGCCGGTTCGCGTCGCGGTTCGGTTGCCGGTGCCGGTTCGCGTCGCGGTTCGGTTGCCGGTGCCGGTTCGCGTCGCGGTTCGGTTGCCGGTGCCGGTTCGCGTCGCGGTTCGGTTGCCGGTGCCGGTTCGCGTCGCGGTTCGGTTGCCGGTGCCGGTTCGCGTCGCGGTTCGGTTGCCGGTGCCGGTTCGCGTCGCGGTTCGGTTGCCGGCGGCTGAGGCCGCGGCGCAACGGCCGGGGGTTGTTGTTTCCCGCCGGGCTCCGCTGTTGGCGGTGCGCCGCGCGGCTCCGCTTGCTGCGTGGTCTTGCCGATGCCGACCGCCGTGGCGCCCCGCGCGGCGGCGGGGGGCGTGGCGCCCAGCCGTCCGGCCTCATTGCGCTGCAGTGGTCGCGGCGGCGGCACGCTTGCGGATGGCGCAATCTGGGTCTGCCCCTCATGCACTGTGACCGGAATGCGCGGCGCGCCCGCTGTCCCGCCGCGTGCTCCGCCGCGGAGTTGTTCGGGCCGCACCAATACTGCGCCTTGCACGCCCACGGTGCCGGTCAGCACCGGCGGCTGCACAGTCACGACACGGATCGGATGTCCTATGGCGGCGGCGATATATGCCGGCTGAATGCCGGGGTTGACGGCGATATGCGGGCCGCCTTCTTGGATTACCACGGTCCGGTTTACGATCACGGTTTCGCGGTAATAAACCGCCGCCTCGCGTTGCGGCACGATTACCTCCGTGATCCGGGGCGCCAACAGGCCGCCGAGTGGTACAAAGACCCAAACCTCCGGCGGCCGCAGTTCTGGCCGCGCATACTCCTCCTCGATGATCTCGTCGGGCGGCAGCGGCGACCAGCCAGCGTATCGTTCGCCCCGGCGCCAATCGACCCAGGCCGGCCCCCATTCCTGCCCGGGAATCCAGGTCCAGCCAACATCGCGATCGAAGAACCAGCGGCCGTAGTGATAAGGCACCCAGCCCCATTCCTCATCGGATATCCAATACCAGCCCCATTCTTCGGTGTAGACCCAGTGGCCGAGGGTATAGGGCCGCCACCCATCCGGCACATCCGGGACCCACACCTCACCGAAGCGCGGATGCTGCACCCAACGCCCATAGGGTTCGAGCGCGAGCCGCGCTTCGTTCGAAACCGGCGCAGGTTGGGCGAGCGCCGGCGCGACCATGACGGGAACGAACGGTGTCGCGAAACCAGCGGCTGATAGCGCGCCGATACAAAGCAGACGCGTCGCCCGACGCGAGAAGTTTCGTTTCATCACCCTGACCGCCTTCAATGTGACAACAGCGCAGCTTAACGGCGTTCCCCCGCCGAATGTTCCATGCGCCGGCCACGTCCGCGAATGTCCGCCCTGCGCAGTTCTCCGCAGGACATCGAATTGGAACGATTATGGCTTAAGATCCGGCGGCACGGGCGGCGCCTCACGCATCAGCGTGATCGTCACCCGCCGATTGGCCGCAATGAAAGGGTCATCGGGGAACAGCGGATCGGTATCAGCCTTGCCGGCCACCGCATAGAGATTGGCCGCGGACAGCCCCTCCTCTTCCAGGATCTGGCGCACGGAATTGGCGCGATCCACCGAAAGGTTCCATGGTCCATAGTCGGGCCGCGGCGGGGTCCTGGAGGCGGCGGTGTGCCCGGTGATGGAGACCCGGTAGGGCGTCGCCTTGAGCGGGCCGGCGATCTTCGCAATGATCTGGCGCGTGCGTTCATATGGGTCCCTGGAGCCTTCCGGGAACATCGAGCGGCCCTCCTGGTCGACGATCTCGATATTGAGCCCCTCCTTGGTCTCCTCGACCATGATGTGCTTGGAGGCTTCGGTCAGCTCCGGCATCTCCTGCAAAGCTTGCCGCAGCGATGCCGAGGCTAGCGCGAAGGCCCGTTCGCTCTCCAGTTTGGCGCCATATTCGCGATTGCGATCGTGCTCATCGGGCGTGGGCGTGGCGGAGGCATCCTCGGGCTGGATATGCGCGGCGTTCTTGAGCTTCGGCCGGGTCGGCAGGCCGTTAACTTCTATGATGCCCGAATAACGCACGTGGTTCTGCACGCCGAAGGCATCGCGCATCGAACCGGCCACGATTTGGAGCTTCTGCTGGTCCTGATTGGAAAAGGCGACCAGCATGACGAAGAAACTCACGAGCAGTCCCATGAGATCGGCGAAAGTGACGAACCAGCCGTGGCCGCCGCCATGGGCTTCTTTGCGCCGTGCCATTATTCGGATCTCCGCGCCGACCGTCAGGCCGGAACCGGCTCAGGTTCGGGGTCGCGGTGCTTCTCCGGCAGGTACGCGATCAGCATCTCGCGCACGAGGGCCGGGCTCTTCGACTCGCGGATCATCAGAATGCCGTCGATGATGAGCGTGCGGTTCACCTCTTCGTCGGCCAGCTTGAGATGCAGTTTGTCGGCGAGCGGCAGGCAGATGATGTTCGCCAGCAGCGCGCCGTATAGCGTGGCGAGAAGCGCCGTCGCCATGAACGGGCCGAGTTTGGACGGATCGGTCATATTGGCGAACATCTGCACCATTCCGACCAGCGTTCCGACCATGCCGAAGGCCGGCGCACAATCGCCGACCGCACGATAGATCTTCTGGCCCTCGTCGAGATGGGTGAGAAAATTGTCGCGGTCGCGCTCGAGATTGTCGCGGATGAACTCTGCGTCATAACCGTCGGCGACAAAACGGATGCCCTTGGCGAGAAACGGGTCTTCGATTTCTACCTTTTCGAGTCCGATGGGGCCTTGCTTGCGCGCGATTTCCGCAAGCGCGGCGATCTCATCGACCAGTTCACGTTGGGTCGTACGCCGCATCGTGAAGGCAAATTTGGCTCCCAATGGCAGCCCATGAAATATCGCGGTCAGCGGGAAACGGATCAAAGTGGCGGCAAACGACCCACCGAAAATGATGATGATGGCGTGATCACTCAGAAACATCCTGAGGTCGCCACCCATGAGCATCAGGGTCAGGATGACAGCTGCCCCGGACAGCAAGCCGAGGCCTGTTGCAATGTCCATAAAAACGCTCCCACGCGGCGCCGCCGCGCCCCCAGGCAATCCGTTAACGTAAGATCATTGCGCTTAAGGGACGGTTACCGATGGGAGCTTGGGTCGCTGCCGGGGGGTCTCGATCAATAGATTTCCAGGCAGGCAGCAGCATCACGGTCGAATGCAGCGATCGCTTCGACATGATCGCGCAGCAACTTTTCAACCGTTTCGGTGGGTTGATTACCGCACCGGAGCCAGATCACTTTTGGCGGCGAGCCGTTAAAAAACGCCCTTTCCGCGAAATCTATATCAAGCGAAACGAGCGTGAAACCGCTGGCGGCAGCGTAGTCCCAAATGGTAAGGTCGTCAGCTTCCGCAAGCGCCAGGAGCCGTACGTGGCTGGACTCCGGAACAAGGTCGGCAAGCCGCTGACACAGTTTGAAACTCAAGTTCTCATTGAACAAAAGGGTGCCGTCGCGGAGTTGGTTGGAATTGAAGGTGGCGTAGTCTCCGGGGTGTTCAACCTCGAATCATCTGGCGTTGAAGCGTCGGATAGGAGACCACGCCATGACGAACATTACCACGAAGCCTGATTTTGTGCAGCCTGCGGCCGAGATGGCTGTTGATCTTTTCGACAATTGGTTTGACCCGATTGAGACCGAGGTGCGGTCTCGGGCGCGAGGGTTCATCGAAGAGCTGATTTGCGGCGAGCTTGATGCTGTACTGGGCCGCCGGCGTTACGGGCGACGCCAGATGGCCGGCCGGGAAAGCAGAGCGGGCGTTGCGGGCCACCGCCATGGCAGCCGGACGCGGTCGCTGACTGGCACGTTCGGGCCGATCGAGATCGCGGTGCCACGCGCTCGGCTCGACGGCCCGGACGGCAAGACGACGGAATGGAAGAGCCAGGCGTTGCGGGCCTATCAGCGCCGCACGCTGGCCGCTGACGCGCTGATCGCGAGTACGTATCTCGCCGGCACCAACACGCGCCGGGTGCGCCGGGCGCTGGCGGCCTTGTTCGGCGGCGCGGTCGGCAAGGACACGGTGAGCCGGACGTGGCGCAAAGTGAAGGGCGACTGGGACGCCTGGAGCACCCGCTCGTTGGCCGCGGAGCCGATCGCGCGGCTTATTCTCGACGGCACCGTCGTTCGCGTCCGGCTCGATCGCAAGGCCACCTCTGTCTCACTGCTCGTCGTTCTCGGCGTGCGTGCGGACGGCCAGAAGGTGCTGCTCGCGATCAAAAGCATGGGCGGCGAGAGCGCCGAGGCTTGGCGCACCGTCCTGGACGACCTCATCAAGCGCGGGCTGCGACGGCCCGAGTTCCTCATTGCCGACGGCGCGCCCGGGCTCGACAAAGCGATGGCCGCCGTCTGGGACGGCGTGCCGGTCCAACGCTGCACCGTGCATAAGCATAGGAACCTTCTCGCCCATGCGCCCGAGCGCCTGCATGACGAGATCACGGCGGATTACAACGACACGATCTACGCGGCGACGCGTGAGGAGATCGAGGTCCGCCGCAAGGCTTTCATCCGCAAGTGGCGGCTCAAGCATCGCGCCGTCGCCGACAGCCTGGAGCAAGCGGGCGAACGCTTGTTCGCCTTCACCCGGCTGCCGCCAAGCCGGCGAAGCGGTTGCATGGGCATCGTCCTAGGCGCGTAGAGCCGGGGAAACTCTACCTCTCCGTTGATTGCTCTTTTTGCGGCGAGGCGATCCCTTTCGCAGAAGTGCCTGGGCCAGATACAGCCGGCAAGCGCCTTCCGACATTTCGAGTACGTTGCCCGCACTGTCACAAGGAAGGCACCTATACCGGCGCTCTAACCTCAATCCGTGAGGCACCACGAAAGGCCTCACCTCGCGAATCTTGAGAGAAACTGTCATGTCGAACGAACTTTCTAACCCGGTGTTTACGCACGAAGCCAAGGCCCGCAAGTGGCTCGAAGGCCACTTGTGGCCCGATGGTCCAGTCTGCGGCCATTGCGGCTGCGTGAACGACGCCACGCCGCTTGAGACGCGCCCCGGCCTTTACCAGTGCAACACCACGGAATGCCGCAAGCAATTCACGGTGATGGTCGGCACGCTATTCGAGCGCAGCCACCTCCCCCTGACCAAATGGCTGATGGCCGCGTTCCTGATCTGCGCCAGCAAGAAGGGCATGAGTTCCCTACAACTCAGCCGTATGCTCGGCGTCAGCTACAAATCGACGTGGTTTATGATGCACCGCATTCGTGAAGCAATGCGTGACGGTCAGTTCGGCCCGATCGGTGGACAGAACAAGGTTGTCGAGGCCGATGAGACCGTGGTTGGCGGCAAGGCCAAGAACCGCGCTTACAAGCCGGAGCCGAAGAAGCACCTCGTCATGTCGCTAGTCGAGCGCGACGGTGAGGTTCGTTCGTTTCACATCAAGGATGCAACCGCCAAGACGCTGGCCCTTACCGCGCGCAAGGCAGCGGATCGCAAGTCCTACCTAATGACCGACGAGAACGCGGCCTACATTTAAGCTCGGCAGAGAGTTCAAAGGCCACGGCACCGTCAATCATTCCGCAAACGAGTACCAACACGGTCGAGGGCTATTTCTCAATCTTCAAACGCGGCGTGGTAGGCATCTATCATCACGTCAGCGAACAACACCTTGATCGCTATCTCGCCGAGTTCGATTTCCGCTACAACAATCGCGTCGGCCTCGGCGTGAGCGACCCTATGCGTTCCAAAAAAATGCTCAAGGGCATCGTCGGCAAGCGCCTGACATATCGACGGCCTGACAAAGCTGCGCACGCCTAGCGCAAACGCGAGGAAGTTCTTGCGCTGGCGCTCGCGACACCGAGCAGAAGGCTAGTCGGCAGACCCTGGGTTGACTGCATTTTTGGCGCTGTTGAATAGCTTCCGAGCTGTCTGAGCAATCGGAAGCGAGCCGATCATGAATTGTGAGGCGGCGTTAGCCGCGGCATTCCCTTGCCTCATTGCCTTTTCCTCGTCAGCCGAAAATTCCACTTGGCCCGGCATGGGCACATCTTGATCTGCCATGAGTAGCTCCTATGCTAGTCCCTCGACGGGGTTGCCAACCATGCATTGGTATTGGAGAAAAATCGATAATCGCGACGATGCCCTGAGGGTGATTAGAACCAGTTCTACCGTGTTTTTCTGGATTGCTGCCATCCAAGCCGGCGCAACAGCGATCATGGTGCTCGTCCGATCACAAGGGAACGCTACTCTCCCCGTCCCTCTGGAAATCATTTTCAATTCGCTGGCAACGGCGTTGATCATTGCGTTGCTCGCTTACCTTATGCGCCGTCTCAGCAGCAGGATTGTTGCGATAATACTTTTGTTTCTCTCCGTATTCCTAGCCGCCACAACGCTCGTTAGTATCGGAACGGGAGTTGGCCCCTTTGGAACGAAGATAAGCCCCTCGGGACCATTGTTCGTCGCGACGATGGCTGTTTTAGTTGCTCTTCGCGCGGCCTATGCAGCATTCCGATTGCATGGGCGCTTCGCGCCGAACAAAACTACTGACGCGCCGAGATCATCCGAGGACTACGACATCGAGAAATGGGAAGCGCTAGTCAAATACGACAAGGACATTGCGCTGGTGGCTCAAAAACTCCAACCTCTAGGCAATAAGTGGTTGGACGAATTTGCGCGGGCTTATCTCATCTTGAACGATAAGCGATACCTCTCCGATATCGTCCAAATCACAGCCCTTGCGGCGGATCGTCGCCTCCTTACCCGGTTTGAGCCGTTCCTTGTGCAGGTCCGACAGGAACACGAGTTGCACCTGGGCGTCCGCCGCCAGCGCCAGGCGGTCTCCGGCATAGAGCAGCGTCTGGGGAACCGCCCGCTGGTTAGCGTCCCGGGTCGAGTGCAACTGCACCGTGCCGCTCACCTCCAGAATCATGGCGAGCGGGGCCGTCGCTGTTATTTTGGCGTATACAGTGTCGATGGCCGCCAGCAGTTCCTTGTGCAGCTCCGGTTGGTCCGCAAACTCCTCCGGAATTCGCTTCTCGGCATCGTCCAGAATCTGACGGGCCGTCATGGTGCCCCGCTGCCCGTTGGCATCCGCGAGTTCAAAGATGCTCACGAGGAAGTCGCGGGCTTTTTTCGCCTTGTCGGCTTCGCCTGCCCTCCTCCTTCTGGGTCCGGCGATGCCCTTCTGCTGTTCCGCGTCGAGGTACTTCCACACGATGCCCGCCACGCCCAGCACCGTCACCAACACCGCGCCGCCGCCAGCGCCGTCACCACCGGATTGCGCTTCACCCACTTGACGCACGCTCGACCCGCCCCACCGGCCGCGCCTGGATCGGCTCGCCGCCGAGGAATCGCCGCAGATCGTCCGCCAACTCCCGCGCCGTCGCATAGCGCTTTGCGCGGCTCCTTGTGCAGACACTTCAGACAGATCGTCTCCAAGTCGCGCGGCGTCTTCGTTTGCAACTGCGTCGGCGGCACCGGCTCGTCCCTCACCACCTGCATGATCGTGTCCATCGCCGTCGCCGCCTTGAACGGCGGCCGGCCCGTCAGGCACTCGTACAGGATCGCCCCCAGGGCATACACGTCCGCCGCCGGCCCGATCTCGCTGGCTTGCCGCCCGCCTGCTCGGGGGCCATGTACGACGGCGTGCCCATGATCGCGCCCGACTGCGTTTGTCCCGCCTCGTCCAGCTTCTTCGCCAAGCCGAAGTCGGTGATCTTCGGCGTGCCGTCTTCCGCCAGCAGCACGTTGGCCGGCTTCAGGTCGCGATGGATGACTGCTGCTCATGCGCCGCCTGCATCGCCCGCGCCAGCGTCTCCACCAACGCCGCCGCCTCGCGCGCCGGCAGCGGCGTGCCGTTGAGCTTCTTTTCCAGACTGCCGCCGCCGCAGAACTCCAGCGAGAAGAACGGCTTGCCCTCGTGTTCGCCGACCTCGTACACCTGCACGATGTTCGGTGCTGCAAGCGCGCGATCGCCTCCGCCTCCGTCTGGAAGCGTGCCAGGTCCGCCGCACCGGCGTGGCTGCCCGCCAGGATCATCTTCAACGCCACGACGCGCTTCAGTTTGAGGTGCCGCGCCTTGTAGACGACGCCCATGCCGCCGCGGCCCAACTCGCCCAGGATCTCGTAACCCGGAATCGTAGCCGTGTAGGGCGACTTGTCTGCTGCACTGCCGGAGGGTGCCTGCGTCGCACTTTCCGACGATGGTTCGGCGACATGAGCCAACGTCGCTTGTTCGGACAGGGCCGCAGGCGGCGGCAGTGCGGCATTCTCCGCCAACACTACGCACTACGGGAGGCAGTGTCGCGCTTCGGAAAGGACAGGGGCTGTCGGCAACAGCGTGGCGGCGTCGGCTGGATTCGACGAGGGCGGAAGCGGCGAAGTAGACATGGTATCTCTCAACGAAAAAGGGAGAGACTGCGAGTCGCTGATGGCGACTGTACTTGGCCACGCGACGGCGTGCACTCGTTTTCGCCGTTGCTAGCAGATAGGGAGTTCCGAAGCGAAACCCGTTCAATACCGTTTGAACACGAACGGCCGGCCAGCCAGCGTGGTGCGATGCACTTCCTTGCAGTTGCGGTCGTATTCGATGAGCACGCGGCCCTCGAAATTGCTCACCATCGTGTTGCCGTTGCGCAAGCCGGGTGGCGAACACGACGTTCGGCACATCGCACTGCCACTGAATCTTGCCGGTGCCGTCGATCTCGATCACCTTGCCCGAGGTGCCGAGCGCCAGCAGAAAACGGCCATTCGGCAGCGGCTCGACGCTCGCCCAGTAACTCGCCCCACCGCCGTGCATTTCCGGCGTGATCGTCCGCACTTCCTTGAACTGCGCATCCAACTCGACGACCTGCCCATTGCTGGCGATGTAGAGAATGTGGCCGTTCCGCAGCCGTAGCGCGTGGCGGAAGCCGGACGGATTCGTGTGCGTCTGCACCGTTCGCTTGTCCGGCGATACCTCCAACAGCTGGTTGAACGTGGCGATGAGCGTGTTGCCATTGGGCAGCCGTTGGGCGGCGATGGGACTATTGTTCGTGCTGGCGTATTCCCAGAGAATCTTGCCTTCGCGATCGCGTTCCGTGACGCGATTGCCGTTGCGTTCGGCGATCAGCACGCGGCCGCCGGGCAGCATTTGCACGTCGTTGGGACCGCTCAGGTTCTTAATCTGCCAGCGCATTTTACCGTCGGGACCAAACTCCCACACCCGGCCGCCCTGTTCGCCGTCGAATTCGGTCACGACGGTCAGCCCGCGCAGCGGCTCCTCATTGCGGATTTTGGCGATGTCAATTTTCGCTTCGTTCGCTTTCCACCACGTTTCCCAGGCGGCGCGGCACTTGCGGCGTTCTTCTTCCTTGCCGCTGCCGAGCGACGCGGTCGGGTTTTGCTCCCCAGCGAGGCGATAGAGAATCTCTTCGGTCTGCCAGGCCAGCGGCAGCGGCGCATTCAACCAGCAGCGCGAGCAAGGCCGGCATGGCAGTCTTATCGCCGGAGCGCAACAGGGCATTGGCAGCCTCAAAGCGCACACGTGTGTCGGCATCGGCCAGCAGTTTGACGGCCGGCTTGGCGTCCTCTTGCGCCGGACAGCGACCCACCACAGCGACGGCGGCGGCCCGACGGAGCGGGTGCGCATCCGTCAGCGCTTTTAACACGGCCGCATCGGGCTTACCGTCGCGGAGGCCAACATCGAGCAGAGCGTGAAAGAGGGCGTCCTCGATCACTTCATCGGCGGCGTTCGGCAGGTACGCCAGCAACACGGCCGCGGCTCCGGCGGGGCGCTGGTCGGCGAGGAGACGGCATGCCGCAGTCATAAGAGTCGTGAGGGGCGTCAGCTGAATTTCTTCGAGAGCAACCCCCGCCCGGCGGACGACTTCCGGATCGGTACTGGTGAGGGCCGCCTTGAGGAAAGGAACCGCCAGCCGGCCCGCCTGCGTCAACTGGGTGCTGGCGCAGCTCGCGGACCTCGAAATCATTGTCGCCCAGCCGGCGGACAGCGCCTTTCAGGTCTTTCTCTTGCTGCTCTGTCAGCGTTTGGCGCCGGAAGTAGGCGAGCAATCCGGGGCCATCGACGGCGATACCGGCGTCTTTGAGAACTCGTTCGGCCGCCGCCTTTTCGGTATCCGGCTCGGCCGCCTGCACCGGGGCAAACGAGAGACAGCAACGCCAGGAAGCCCACAAGGACTACGTGCCGAGGTTTCATGATGCGGTATCTCCCGTGGCGGATCGAGGAGCGAACGGCGCTGAACGTGTATTGTCGCTTGCGGAGAGGCGGGGCGTCAAGGCACGCGACGGCTTTACGGCGGGAAAAGTTACCAAGATGTTTCAGAAAACGCAGGCTTCAGGCGGAGCGTCGATTCGCTCCGGCGAGCAAACCAACGACCGCTAAATCCTCATCCAGGTCCGGCCAGTGCAGGCTGCTGCCTCCTGCACCGATTTGGTAGTTCGCTCGTTGTGCCGGGCTCGCTTTGTGCAGTGCCGGGAACCAGACCAACGGCACCTGAAGAATGCGACCATCGGCGAACGCGACCTGCATCATGAATTCATCGAACGTCACCGTTATGACCTGCCTGTAGAGGGAACGTAAGACCTCCGCGACGTGGTTCTTTTACTTTTCTTCGTCGGTTTCGGTTTCTTCGGAGAAGAACTCATTCCACGCCTCCAACAGTTCGTCGAGGTGTTCGTCAACCAACCGCTCAATTTGGTTCAATTCGCGTCCATTGAAGCCGAAGTTCTCCTCAAGTTCTACGGGAAGCAACCAAAACTTCACTTCTTTTTCAGCAGCCTGGACATGGATATGGGGCGGTTCCTCTCCTTCATTGCTGAAAAAGAAAAATCGGAACCTTCCGACGCGGAGAACCGTAGGCATCGGTGAACTCGATCAATTTATGCCTTGAGCAACTCCTTAACCACCTTGCCGCCGTTGATGGTCGGCCGCTCGTCGCGGCCGTTGTGCAGCAGCGTCAGCTTGCGGTGGTCCAGGCCCAGGCAGTGCAGGATCGTCGCGTGCAGGTCGTGGACGTGGGCGCGGCCCTCGACGGCGTACAGGCCGATCTCGTCGGTGGCGCCGTAGCTGACGCCGCCCTTGATGCCGCCGCCGGCCAGCCAGGTCGTGAAGCCGTAGGGGTTGTGGTCGCGGCCGTTGCCGCTCTCGCTCATCGGCGTGCGGCCGAACTCGCCGCCCCAGACCACCAGCGTCGAGTCGAGCAGGCCGCGGCGCTTCAGGTCCTTCAGCAGGCCCGCGATCGGCTTGTCGCGTCTCCCGGCAGTGCGCGGCGTGGTTGCCTTCGATGTCGCTGTGGGCGTCCCACTTGCTGCCCGAAGCCGCAGTAGAGCTGCACGAAGCGCACGCCGCGCTCGACCAGCCGCCGCGCCAGCAGGCAGTTGCGGCCGATCGCGCTCCGTCGCCTTGTCGTCCAGGCCGTAGAGCGTCTTCGTCTCGTCCGTCTCCTTCGACAGATCGACCGCCTCCGGGCCCGCCGCCTGCATCCGGAAGGCCAGTTCGTAGGACGGCGATGCGGGCCTCCAGGTCGCCGTCCTCGGCGGCGCGTCGCGCAGGTGGCGGCGGTTCAGTTCCTGGAGGAAGTCGAGCTTGGCGCGCTGCCGTCGCGCCGGCGCTCGGCGGCGGGCGGTTCGAGATACAGGATGGGCGTCTTGCCGTCGCGGAAGCGCGTGCCCTGGTAGACGGCGGGCATGAAGCCGGTGCCCCAGTTGCGGCTGCCGCCGGGCGGGTCGTCGGGGTTGTCGAGCAGGACGACGTAGCCGGGCAGGTTCTCGCTCGCGCTGCCGAGGCCGTACAGCGCCCACGAGCCGAGGCAGGGCCGGCCGCCGAGGACGCCGCCGGTGTTCATCTGGCAGACGCTGCCGACGTGGTTGAGGCCGTCGGCGTAGCAGCCGCGCAGCACCGCCAGGTCGTCGGCGCACGACGCGATCTCGGGATACCAGTCGCTGACCCACTGCCCCGACTCGCCGTGCTGCTTGAAGGTGCGCTTCGACGCCAGCAGCGGCGTGCCGGCGGTGCGGCCCATCGCCGTGACCGGCCGCTTGAACGACGGCGGCAGCGGCTGGCCGGCCAGCTTCGTCAGCTCGGGCTTGGGGTCGAACAGGTCGATGTGGCTGGGGCCGCCGTCGAGGAAGCACCAGATGACGCTTTTGGCCGTCGCCTTGAAGTGCGGCGGCTTCGCGGCGAGCGGTTGCCCGGTGGCCGCCGCTTCTCCTTGTTCACCGGCGCGGCGTCCGGTTCAGCAGCGACAGCAGGGCGAGCAGGCCCAGGCCGCCGCCGCGCGCGTCAGGAAATCGCGGCGATTGCCGGCCCACTCGTGATGCGGCGCCGATTGGTTTGGGAGTATGGCAGGCATGAGGCAATCTTCCCAGCAAGCGAAACCCAGCAACGGTGCCAGGATCGAAAAAAGGAGGTACTGGCTGACTATACCACATCGCTACGGTTGCGACAATTCGTTCGAGAATTTGGTTCCAGCGGTTGAAAAAGGGGGAACGTGGTGGACTATATGGAACAGGACGCAAACCGCGCTTCTCTGCTTTTGAAAACAGTTGCGTAAGGGTTGTAATGCGAGAACGCAAAGCGTCCCCATTTTCCCCTTGAAGAGTTCAGTACGGCAGCGGTATCTTGTCAGTGCCTAATACCGTCCAGGGAGCCGATGTCGTTCATCACTCAAATTTTGCTTCCCAAGCGGGATAACCTTGGCCGTCGCTTTGGCCGAATGCACTACGGCCCATTCCACGCTCGCTTGATCCGCAGGTTTGGCGGCTGGACGCGCAAAGGACAGGCAGAGGGCGCCTGGTTGAGTCCGTCCGGTACCCTCTTTACCGACGAACATTGGGTCTATGAGGTGGGACACGATCGCCGCGACCTGCGCTTTTGGCAGGCCGAAAAAGAACGACTCAAGACGGAGTTCGACCAGGAAGAGATCTGGATCATGCAATACGAAGGCCGTCGTATCTAATCCAGCGCACCACAAGGAGATTTATACATGGCTGGTCTAGCCCCTTCCGCCCTGCTTACCGACCAAGGCCGGCGCGTCCACCTACGGATTCAAGGCCGACTCTACGAACGCAGGCCAAGCCGAGTTGCGGAAGTTGCTCGGTCTGCCGCCCGGTCCTCCTGGTTTGGGAATCACTATCATTCGCCAGCGCTTTCGCTTTGAGTTCGTCGCCGATAATCAGACGATCGAACTGTCGGCCACGCAATTGCACCGTCGTCTCGCCGAACCAGTGACAAGCAGAACCTGAACCGATAGACGTTGCGGAAAGATAGCCGGCATCCGCCACAACGAGGCGGCGGAACGCAACTCGTTGAAAAAGACAGAATCAGGGAGTCGCATCCTTTTCTCTGGCATTGTGGCGGAAGTCGCCAGACTTCCAAGATAGCTGCTCAATCCACATAAAGGAACTCGTTCGTGTTCAGCAACGCGTGGCAGAAGTCCGCAACGGCCTGCGTCCGAGCCGCAGTGCTGCGCTTTGCTTCCAGCAGCGCCGTCTGTTTGCTGACGAAGCGGATGCCGCTCTTGATCTCGTCCGCCGTTGCGGTGCGGCCCCAGGCGACTCGATAGCCATGCGCCACCAGCGCCGCATCGTCGCTGCCGTACTTGTCGAGCAGTTCGGCGCTCCACTTCCGGCGCGTTCTTCGGGGAAGTCGCCGTTGAGCATGAGCAGTGCCTGCGGAGCGGTGGTCGTCACGGCCGCGGCGAGCAGCTGTTGTGCAAATCGGGCCAGTCGAAGGCGTCGAACAGTGGATAACGCATGTTCCGCTCGACGAACACGTAGATCGAACGGCGATTTTGGTCCTCGAGCTTCGCGTCGGGTTTCCAGGCGTAGTTGCTGATCTTCTCCGGCAACTTGGGCATGTGCGCTGACGCCATACATCCGTAGATTCAACTCGCCGGACAACGATCAGCATGGCGTCGCGGAGCGCCTCGCCTTCCAGCCGGCGAGCGCTGGGCATGCCACAGTAGTTTGTTTTCGCGGTCCTCGGCGAGCGCTTTTGTGCTGTTTCGCATTCCGCGGATCGACGGTCGAATCCTGGCAGTACGTCGCCGACAGCACCATCAGCCGGTGCATGTGTTTGAGGCTCCAACCGCTCTCGACGAATTCGACGGCCAGCCAGTCGAGCAGTTCGGGATGCGTCGGCGGCTCGCCCAGGACGCCGAAATCGCTCGGCGTGGCGACGATGCCGACGCCGAAATGATGCTGCCACAGACGATTGACCATGCACACGGGCCGTCAGCGGATGGTCCTGGCGCGTCAGCCAGCGGCCAGCGCCGCCCGTCGGCCGGTGCTGTCGCGCCCGCGGCAAGCGGGTGTCCGGCGTGCCGCCGCCGAGAACTCGCGGGAAGCCGGGTTGCAGCGTTCCTGCCGGCTTGCGCCAATCGCCGCCTTGCAGCAGATGCGTCGGCGGCGCCTCGCGGCCCACGTCGGCTGATGCGCCATGTAGCGGCGGCGGCTCGGGTCGCGCGCGGCTCGACGGCGGCGAGCTGTCTTTCCAGTTCCTGGTAGCGCTTCTTCTGGTCGGCCGGCAGCTTGTCGGTGACGCCCTGCGTCGAGCCGTCGGTCCAGCTGCTTCTCCGCCATCAGCGCGATCTGCCGCTGAAACGGCGTCCGCTTCTCCGGCGGCGTGTGGACGCCTGCTGGATTTCGGGACGAAACTTCTCCAGATCATGTTTGCGCATGACGCCGCGCTTCTCGGCGAGCAGTGCGTCCATCTCTTCGCGGATGTCCTTTGTTGCCTTCTCCCACGCCGGCAGGCTTTTCCTGCATACGCCCGGTGCATCCGGCCTCGAGAGCGGGCACGTCGTCGCGCGGCCTGCAGCGCGGCGAAGAACGCTTGCAGGCGGTAAGTAGTCCTTTTGCAGGGTCGGGTCGAACTTGTGATCGTGGCAGCGGGCACAGCCGACCGTCAGGCCGAGGAAAACCAGCCCGGTCGTGTCGGTCATGTCGTCGAGGATTTCCTGGCGGCGCTGTTCGAGGTTGGCGGCGTTGAACTCGTCGGGCCACAGCCGATTGAAGCCGGTGGCGATCGAGCGCGTCGGGATTGTCCGGCTCCAGTTCGTCGCCGGCGAGTTGCTGTTCGGACAAAACGGTCGTAGGGCAGGTCGGCGTTGAGCGCACGGATGACGTAATCGCGGTAGCGATAGCGCCTCGGGTCGCAGGTCGTCGGCCTTGAAGCCGTCGGTCTCGGCGTAGCGGACGAGGTCGAGCCAGTGCGTGGCCCAGCGTTCGCCGTAGTGCGGCGAGGCCAGCAGACGGTCGACGACCTTCTGGTAGGCGTCCGGCGAGGTCGTCGACGAGAAACGCTTCTTGTTCCGCAATCGTCGGCGGCAGGCCGGTCAGATCGAACGTGACGCGCCGCAGGAGCCGCAATTTCTCGGCGCGGGGACTCGGCGACAGCCCTTTGCTTTCGAGCGCGGCGACGATAAACGCATCGAGTGGATTGACGCACCAGCTCTTATTCTTGACCTGCGGCACGGCGGGACGCTGTGGCGGCTGGAAGAGGGGTGACGGCGAGGCGGTTGGCTTGTCCGCGGCGTGGACGAGGCCACATGCTTCGGCCAACAAAATGAGAGCAGCTAGCAGAAGACGGCGAGTCATCGACAGCGATCCTTTGCGAATCGTGCGCTGTGGGTGGCGGAGGGTACGGGACGTATCCTGTCCCGTCGGGTCTGGAGACATCCCGATCGTAAACGATGAACCCCCACGGAGCAAGCATTGTTTCGCGTTCCGGCCGTATCTCGCTGGATTGAGCAAGGCTTGGAGGAGGTGCTAATCCAGCTGTTGCTGTTGGCTCTTCTGATGTCGCAAAGCCGGGCGTGTCTGCGTCTGATTGCTCAGACCGGTGCTGCGCGCTGGTCGCGGAGCTTGCGACTGCGACTGCGATTGCGACTGCGACGAGCGCACCGGCGAACGTGCCGGCAGCGGATCGAGTTCGATCCAATCGCTCGGCAGGCGCGTCACGGCATCCACCTGCACCGCAACCGAAATGGCTTCCTCGGCACGGCCCTTCCAGGCGCCGCGGTTAGGCGGCACGTCCGAGAAATCGCGGCCGACCGCCGTCACCACGTAATCGTCGTTCGCAAAGCGATCGTGCGTCGGATCGATGTCCACCCAGCCCGCCGCGCCGCTCCACACTTGCAACCAGGCGTGCGTCGCCAGTTCGCCCGGTTGATGGACGTAGCCACTGACGTAGCGAGCCGGCAAGCCACGACCCCGACAGGCGCCGATGAACAGGTGCGCGAAATCCTGACAGACGCCGCAGCCCAGATCGAGCACTTCGCCGACCGGCGTGCGCACCGTCGTCACTTTTTTCTCGTACTTCAACCGCTGCCGCACCACGCCGAGCAGATGCTGAATGCTCTCCGCCAGCGAACCGGTGAAGGTGGCCGGCAGCGTCGTGAGAAAGGTGTCGAGCTGCGGACAGCACTTGATGAGCGGGCTGGGCTGCAAAAACTCCAGGGCTTCCAGTGCAACCACCGGCTCCCGCGGCCAGTCGATACCTTCCAACCGGGCCAGCACGGGCCGGCGGTGCGTGCGGACGTAGCTCGTCGCGGTAACGGCGATGGTGTCCCAGGGGCCGAAGTGGTTGAACAGATCGACGCGATTGCCGAAGCCGTCGCGATAGGGCGTGACCGGCGTGTTCGGCACCACGCAAGCCGATAGCCGAGCGTTGTCTGATCCTCGTCGGACAGCGGCACCATGCGTGCTTCAAACACGTGTTCCGACACCGGAGCCGAGTAGGTCAGTCGCGTTTCGTGGTCGATTCGTAAGAGCATGAGGATTCCGCGGTCAATGCAAGAAATACGCCTGTTTGATTTCCATCTCGACACGGCTGCACGTGTCCTGGACGCCGCTGAGAAAGCTGTACAAGCCCGGTCCAAAAATCTCGCCCGGATCGGGATAGCGCAATTCGCTGTCGAGCCGGCCGAGTAAGCGTTCCGCCTCGGAGCCGTAACCATTGTCATCGTCGCTACCGGCGATTTCCTGGAGCGATTCCAGACAGCGCGCCACACAAAAGCGCAGTCGCGAGGGGAAAATCGGCGTCCAGCACGAATACGCGCACCACGCTGATCGGATCGATGCGGTCGGGATGTTCGCGTAAATACGCCTCATACGCGGAACAGCTGCGCAACAGGCTGGTCCATTGGTAGCTGTGCAACGGCAGATCGGCGCGGCGAGGTCGGTCGTGAGCCGCATGTTGATATTGAGAATGCGGCTGACCATATCGACGCGTTCGAGATACCGGCCCAGTTGCAGGAAGTGAAATACCTCCGTGCACGGCAACGTGCTGTCAACGAGGCCATCGAACAGGATGCACGCACCGAATGCTGGCGAAGAAGCGGAACGGACTGGCCTGGAAGCGTTCTGCGCCCGTGGCCCGAGAGATACAAATACAGTCGATTGACCTGGCTCCACGCCTCGGCGACTGAGGCTTCCTGGGTGGCGCGGGCGTTTTCCCGCGCCTGGGTAATCATCGACAGAATCGAACAACGGCCGCGACAGTCGAACGTCAGGAAGCGCAGCACCGTGTTGCCATCGAGGACCGCGGCGGGCAGGACCGTCGTCGCCGCCCCGTTATCGCTGCTTTCCGCCTCGCGTTCCTCGGTCTGGATGCGCTCGAATTCTTCCCGGTAGGAGAATCGTCAGTAGGCTCTGCATCGGGCTATAGCTCGTCTCTTCGCTGTGTAGACCGGCGTCCAACTCGAACTGGAAACCGTCGTCGAGCAGGCGCGCGACGTTCTCCGCCCGCTCGACATAGCGGCTCATCCAGTACAGATTCTCGGCGACGCGACTTAGCATAGTTGTCAGTTGTCAGTTGTCAGTTGTCAGTTGTCAGTTATGGATAATTGTTTAGCCGCAGACCCGCGAACGCTCCGTCTGGCTGCAACTGACCACTGACCGCTGACCGCTGACCACTGACTATTCCGCAAGAACCCAGGTATCCTTGCTGCCGCCGCCCTGCGAGCTGTTGACCACCAGGCTGCCGCGCGGCAGGGCCACGCGCGTCAGGCCGCCGGGCACGACCTGATCTTCTCGCCGCACAGCACGAACGGCCGCAGGTCGACGTGCCGGCCTTCAAGCGGCCGTCGACAAACGTCGGATGCTGCTGACAGCGGGATCGTCGGCTGGGCGATGTAGTCGCGCGGATTGGCCGCGGATCTTGGCCGCGAACTCGTCGCGCTGCTCCGCCGTCGAGGCCGGCCCGATCAGCATGCCGTAGCCGCCCGACTCGTTGACCGCCTTGACCACCAGCTTGTCGAGGTTGGCCAGGATGTGGCTGCAGGTGCGCCGGCACCAGCGGCCGGATAGGTCTCGACGTTGGGCAGGATCGGGTCCTGCTCGAGGTAGTAGCGGATCATGTCCGGGACGAAGGGATAGATGCCCTTGTCGTCGGCGATGCCGGTGCCGATGCCGTTGGCCAGCGCCACGTTGCCCGCGCGGTAGGCGTTCACCAGCCCGGGCACGCCCAGCGTGCTGTCGGGCCGGAAGTAGAGCGGGTCGAGGAAGTCGTCGTCGATCGCGGCGATAGATCACGTCCACCGCGCTCGAGCCCGCGCGGTGGTCCGCATGTAGACGTGGTGTCTGATCGACGACCAGGTCGCGGCCCTCGACCAGCTCGACGCCCATCTGCCGGGCCAGGAAGCGTGTGCTCGAAATAGGCCGAGTTGTAGATGCCGGGGGTGAGCAGGACCACGTCGTCGGATCGGCCGGCCGCCGCGGGGCGATGTACCGCAGCACGTCGCAGCAGCGCTGCACGGGTAGTCCTCGATGGCGCGCACGTCGTACTGCGCGAACAGCTGCGGGAAAACGCGCTTCATCACCTGCGCGGTTTTGCAGCATGTAGCTGACGCCCGACGGCGTGCGGCCGTTGTCCTCCAGGACGAGGTAACGGCCGTCGCGTGTCGCGGATCAGGTCGGTGCCGCAGATGTGGATGTAGATGTCGCGCGGCACCTGCACGCCGATCATCTCGCGGCGGATAGCCGGGCGCCGAGATCAACTCCGGCGGGATGACGCCGTCGCGAAGGATCCGCCGCTCGTGATAGATGTCCTGGAGGAACAGGTTCAGCGCCGGATGCGCTGCTCGAGGCCGCGCTCGATGCGGTCCCATTCGTCGGCGGGGATGATGCGCGGCACAGGTCGAACGGCAAGATCCGCTCGACGCCCTGCTCGCTCGCCATAGACGGTAAAGGTGATGCCCTGTTGACGCATCATCATGTCGGCGACGCGATGACGGTGTTCGATGTCGTGGACCTGACAACGGGACAGACGTTCGTGGAGCAGAGCGTAGTGCGGGCGCGGTTCGCACGCCTCGTCGAACATTTCGTCGAAACCGAGCAGGCTATAGTGAGCGAACAGCCCCATTTCTGGAGCACGCCGGGTGGTTAACATCGGTCGGCGGTCTCCTCGCTGACAGGAACGCACGGACGAATTGCCATCTCGTTTAGTATAGAAAGTAGCCCGCCGCTCCGCGGCGGAAACCTTCAAACCGTGTTACGGAATTCGAGCAGGGCGAGAAGAGCAATTTTCGTACCGGCGGCGCGGAGAACGTGAAGGCGTCCTTTTCTTGCGGCTAATCAGCACTTTTGCAGTGGCTGCGTGGGCCGCCTTCCGTGTCGCCTGCCCAGCTGTGGCGCAGGGCTGCGCAGAAGGACAGCACAGGCCAAGAACGATTCTTTTATTACGTCTTTTAAGAGTTCAATATCGGTAAATAACCCGTGAGCGGCGTGGATTCGCATAATTCTCGTCATATCTTGTTGCGTCGCGGCGGCGATGCTTTTACACTGACAACGGCTTGTAAGCCAAACGCTCGATTGTTTCACCATCCCGCAAGGGTTCGCAGCACACAAGGAGATTCTCCCATGACCAGGCGAACCCATCGTCGTCAGTTCCTCAAAGAAACCGCCGCGGCCGGCCTCGGCTTCTGGGTGGCGGGCGGCGTCGCTCTGCAAGGACAGCCGGGCGGCCAACGAAGAAGTCAACATCGCCTGCATCGGCGTCGGCGGCAAGGGCGACAGCGACAGTTCGACATGCCGGCACGTACGGCAACATCGTCGCCATCTGCGACATCGACGACAGACTACCTCGACAAGAAGGCCGAAGAGTTCCCCAAGGCGAAGAAGTTCAACGACTTCCGCAAGATGTTCGACGAGATGGGCAAGACGATCGACGCCGTCACGTCAGCACGCCCGACCACATCCACGCCGTCGCCGGCCTGATGGCGATGAAGATGGGCAAGCACGTCTACTGCCAGAAGCCGTTGACGCACACCGTCTTCGAGGCCCGGCAGATGCGTCGAGACCGCCGCCAAGAAGAAGGTCGCCACGCAGATGGGCAACCAGGGCACGGCGCCGACGGCCTGCGCGCGGGCGTCGAGGTCGATTCAGGCCGGCGCGATCGGCACGGTGAAGGAAGTCCATGTCTGGACCAACCGGCCGATCTGGCCGCAGGCCCCGTAGATCACGCATGCGGCCCAGCCAGCGGCGATGCCGGTACCGAAGCATGTGCACTGGGACGAGTGATCGCTCGGGCCGTGCTCCCCGACGCGGCCCGTCACAGGCCCGCGCCTACCATCCGTTCAACTGGCGCGGCTGGTGGGACTTCGGCACCGGCGCCCTGGGCGACATGGCCTGCCACACCGCCAACATGGCGTTCATGGCCCTGAAGCTCGGCTACGCCGCTCAGCATCGTCGCCGAGTCCGGCGAGGTCAACCCGGAGACCTATCCGGCCTGGGCGCGGATCACGTTCCAGTTCCCGGCGCGCGGCGACCATGCCGCCGGTCAAGTTCGTCTGGTACGAAGGCCACAAGGACGGCAAGAACGTGCTGCCGCCGCCCGGAACTCGTCAAGGACAGGGCAAGGACGACGAGAGGCCAACTCGATCTTCTTCAAGAACGACAAGTGGAACTTCCGCGAAGCGGGCAAGAAGCAGTCAAGACGTGTCGAGCGGCTCGTTCCTGGTCGGCGAGAAGGCGACGCTGTTCTCGCCGGACGACTACGGCGCCGAGTCGTACATCGTTACGGAAGACAGCTCGAGAAGGCTGACCGGCAAGCCGGAGAAGCTGCCGAGCAACAACAGGGCGACGGCGGCCAGAAGAAGGAGTGGATCGGCGGCCATCAGGGCGGTCCGAAGCCGGCGCTGTCGAACTTCGACTACGCCGCCATGCTGACCGAGACGATCCTGCTCGGCAACGTCGCCATGCAGCTCGGCAAGAAGCTGGAGTGGGACGGCCCGAATATCAAGGTCACCAACGTGCCGGAAGCGGCCGACCTTATCAATCCGCCGCATCGGAAGGGGTGGACGATCTAACGGCTTGTTTAGCCGCGAGCCCCGCGAGTGCTTTGTCAAACGCTCGCGGGGTCGCGGCTAGCCCCAGCCCAGTGCCCCTCTCCCCTTATCGCGTCGCTGGCGTTCACTACCAGGTTCAACAGCACTTGCTCCATCTGTCCGAGGTCGGCCTTCACAGCCCCCAGTTCCGGGTCGGTGACCACAGCCAGTTGGATATTGTCGCCGCGGATGCGGCGGAGCATCTTTTCCACGTCGGCCACTACCACTTTGAGGTCCAAGACTTTAGGTTCGACGATCGCTTTGCGACTAGCGGTCAGCAGTTGGCGGGTCAGGCCGGCGGCCCTGTCCCCGGCCGCGACGATCTCCCGGATCAGCGCATGCGTGGGGTCGGATGCGGGCAGTTGATCCAGCACCAACTCTGCGGCGGGAGTGCTTGCCTAACATCCACAGCGGCCACTGCCAGCGGTGTGGCCAACGGGTCCAGGGGCGTCACCCGCTCCAAACCTCCGATGCCCTGGGTGCTGCCGCCAGCCAACGGGGACCCGACGGCCAGGCCGCGGTCGCCACCCTCACCAAACAAGCTGGCTTGTCCCACGGCCAGATCGTCGCCTGCCTCGACACCCTGTTCGGCATCGACCTCAGCCGCGGCGTCAGCGCCCGATCGTGTTGTGGGCCGGTGAACGTCTGGAGCCGGCCTACCAGGAGATTCGCCAAGCGACGCGGGACGCCGAGCGCTTGGTCGTCGATGAGACGGGTGGGCGTGGGCGGTGAACCGGCCTGGCTGCACGTCTGGGTCAGTGAACAGGCCACCGGTTAGGCCGTCACGCCACCACGCAGCGCCGACGCGTTGGAGGAAGTCATCGGCCTGGACTACGACGGCCAGTTGGTCCCGACGGTTACTCCACCTACGACCGCTTTCGGGAGCGCTTCATCAACCATGCCTGGGCCACGTGTTGCGGCGGGCGTGGGACCTGTTGGCGACGGCCACGGCGGGGGCGGTGCGCTTCCCGCGTCAGGTCATCGACTTGTTCACGGAAGCGATTCCCTTGCATAACGAGTATGGGGCTGGCCGGGTGGCGTCGGCGGTGTGGGAGTGGCGCGCGTGATCTCTTCGAGGTGCGCTTGTTGGCCTTGGTGAACGTCGAGCGGGTGGTGCCGGCGTAGGAGACGTTGTCGCATCACTGGTGGACTCATTTCGAGTCGTGGTTTTCGTTTTTGACGGACGGCGACGTTGCCAGCGACGAACAGGGCGGCGGAACAAGCAATCCGTCCGGCGGTGGTCAACTGCAAGGTGTGGGCTGGCAACCGGACGGTAGCGGTAGCGGCGGCGCCAGGGATCGTGACCTCGGTGTTGGAGACCTGCAAGAAGCAGGCCCTGTCGGGTCTGGATTTCATCAGCCAATCACTTCGAGCGTGGGGCAACTCGCTGTTGCCTCAGCCTCTCCTCCTCGGAACCCGCTAACTATTACCTCGGCTCCAAAGATCCTCAAGCGAGGGCGCGCTAGAATGAAGGTAAGGAAAGGAGGGAGGTATCATGGCTATTTCCTTACCCGACGCCCGACAACTGCCCGATCAAGTTCTGGAGGCGTTGCGCCTACGCGCCCTGCGCGGCTGTGAGATGGGTTTGGCACACGCCGACCGCGCGCAACTGCTCGGCGTCTGCCCGGAGACCGTATCCCGCTGGTGGACTGCCTACACCGCGCAAGGGATCGACGCCCTGCCGCACGAGCGCACCGGTCGGCCGCTCGGTTCGGGTCGTCTGCTTGACGACCATCAAGCCCAGCGTCTGCAGGAACTCATCGACCACCACAGCCCCGAGGAGTTGGGCATCGCTGCCCCGTGGTGGTCACGGCGTGCCGTGCGCGACCTGCTCCTCCAGGAGTGCGCCCTCCGCCTGCCGGTACGCACCGTGGGCAAGTACCTCCAGCGTTGGGGCTACACCGCCCAGCGGCCGCGGCGGCACGCCAAAGACCAGGACGCCGAGGAGGTCCACGCTTGGCGGACCGAGACCTACCCGCTGCTGGCCGCGGGCCAAAAAGAAGGGGCCGATGTCTTCTGGGGCGACGAGACTGGCGTGGCGGCCGACGAGCATCCCCACGTTGGCTACGCCCGCAAGGGCCCACCGGCGACGATGTCCGTGCCGGACAGCCCTATCCGTATCAACGTGATCGCGGCCAGCAGCACTGCGGGAGCCCTGCGGTTCAGGACCTACCAGGGGACAAGGGACGCGGCGCCGTTCATCGTGTTTTTGGGGCGGCTGTTGCGGACGACGACGCGCAAGCGCTTTCTGATCGTGGACCGCTGGACGGCTCAGGAGGCGGCCAAGGTGGACCACGGGGCGGCGGCGCACGCGGGGCGGTGGGAGTTGTTCTACGTGCCGTGGCGCCCCGGAACGGCATCCGGAAGAGTAGCTCAACAACGACGTGAAGGGCAAGGTCCATGAGGAGTCGTTGCCGGATAGCAAGGAAGCGTTGCGTGCGCAGATGCAGCACTGGCTGCGGACGTTGTACCATTGGCCGGCTCGGATGGTGAGCTATTTCCAACACCCCGACGTTCAGTAGGCCGCTGCCCCTGGATCCAATTGATTATCTTTCGTGCCGAGGTAATACCTCCCTCCTTTCCTTACCTTCATTCTAGTGCGCCCTCGCTTGAGGATCTTTGGAGCCGAGGTAATAATGGTCTGGAAAAACTGAGGGATCAGGGCAACATTGCCATAGATCTTCCAGATCGCTATGATGTTTGCGGTCTGTTTCTCGACCAAAGCGAGAGGATTACTGGTCCGTCGAGCAGTCCAGACCCAACCAGGGTTATATTCGGTAGCCGTGCCGTCGTGAAGCACAGGCAACGCATTGGTGAACTCGACCGACGAGAGGGCAAACGTGGGCAAGGCCGCTTGAGGAAATAAGGTTACGGTGGTAACATTTCCGCTATTCGTCGTGTCCCTGACGAAAGGTTGGTACGTGAAGGTTACCGGCGTTGTCAACGGCGGCAGCGACGCATCGGGGGTGTAGCTGAAACTGCCGTCTGCATTGAAGTCGAGAGTTCCTGTCGCGGGCGCGGAAACCAACACGGCTTCAAGGGTTCCGCCTGCGGGGTTAAAATCGTTCGCCAAGACGCCCTGGGCTGCGGAAACCGTCAACGAATCATAGTCTGACAAGGTGTAACTGTCGCGGTTTCCGATGGGTGCGGAGGAGATAAGCACGGTCACCATGGCCGTATTGCTTGTCAAAGTACCGTCAGTCACGTTAAACGTAAAGGTGATGCTGCCCGTACTATCGGACAGCGGAACGAGGTCGAACTCGCCGTCGGCTTGTAGACTGAACGAGGCGACGTTCGCGGGGACGGACACCAGTTGCGCCACGAGTGGCTTGCCATTGAAATCGACCGCTTGAGTTACTAGATTCCGTGCAGCCGCAGGAGTCAATTCCTGGTTCTCGCCGTCATCGTAGGACTGATCCGAAACCATCGGAACCTGCGGTTGCGGCGGTGGTAAGGTAATGGTCCAGTTGAACGTCGTGCTGGCGCTGGCCGTGGCGTCGCTGACCGTAAGCGTGATCGGATAATAGCCGTTTCCTGCGGCAGCGCCGACCGCGACTGTGCCCGTGATGAGGCCGGAAGTTGGATTGACAGCTAGACCGCTCGGCAGCCCTGTGGCGGAGTAGTTGAGGGTGCCGCCGCTGGCCGCGATCTGCACCGAGACGGTATCCCCTTCGTTATTGGTCTGGTCACCCGGATTAGTGATGCTCAGCGGGCTATTGACCGTCCAGGTGAACGTCTGGCTGGCACTGTAGGTGCCGTCCGTCGCCATCACGGTGGTCTGATAGGGTCCAGCGGCAGCGTCTCCCACCGCAACCGTGCCAGTGATGTCACCGCTGTTCGCATTGACGACCGATAATGGACCCCGAAAACTGGACCACGGGTTAAGCTACTCGTGGCCCAGGAAAGGGGAAGCGATGGCAGGTAAACGGCAGACACACACGGCGGCGTTCAAGGCGCAGGTCGCCCTGGCTGCTCTCAAGGGAGATCGGACCGTCAACGAACGGGCCGGCCAGTTCGGCGTCCACCCGACGCTGATCCACGGCTGGAAGAAACACTTGCTTCAAGGCGCCGAGGCCATTTTCGCCCACGGTGCCAAGGCCGACACGGCAGACGTCGAGGGCCAGAAGGCCGAGCTGTTCGAGCAGATCGGCCGCCTCAAAATGGAGTTGGAGTGGGTCAAAAAAAAGCTGCCGCCTTCGGCTGAGAGCAAGCGGCCCTTGATTGACGTGGGCCACCCGGCGTTGAGCGTCCGTCGGCAGTGTGAGTTGCTGGGCTTGTCGCCGGTTGAGCCTGTACTACGAGGCGGCCCCGGAGTCAGCCGAGAACTTGCGGCTGATGCGCCTGCTCGACGAGGAGTATACGGCCCACCCGTTCTACGGTAGCCGGCGGCTGACGCAGTGGCTGACCCGACAGGGCGAAGAGGTCAACCGCAAGCGGGTGCAACGGCTGCTCCGACTCATGGGTTTGGTAGCGATCTACCCCAAACCGAAGTGGAGCGCTGCTGCCGTAGGTCATCGGCTGTACCCGTATTTGCTGCGGAACCTGAGCATCGAGCGGGCGAATCAGGTGGGGAGTACGGACATCACTTATGTGCCGTTGACCACGGGGTTCATGTACCTGGCAGCGATCATCGACTGGTACAGCCGCTACGTCATCAGCTGGCGGCTGTCGAACACGCTGGACGGTTCGTTCTGCCTGGACCTGCTGGAGGAGGCGTTGAGTCGTGGCCGGCCCGAGGTGTTCAACACCGACCAGGGGGTGCAGTTTACGTCGCAGGCGTGGACCAGCCGTGTGGAGTCGGCCGGAGCAGCAGTGAGCATGGATGGTCGAGGTCGGTGTCTGGACAACGTGTTCGTGGAACGGCTGTGGCGGAGTGTGAAATACGAGGACATCTACCTGCACGGCTATGCCGGGGCGCCGGAACTGCGAACAGGTCGGGGGAGATACTTCCCGTTCTACCATGAGGAGCGTCCGCACCAAGTCGCTTGAGTACCGGACGCCGGGAGAAGTCTATCGGGCCAGACGAGGCAAAGACAAAGCCCCTAGGAAAAAAAGAGTGCGTCCGGAGGTCGGCCAGCAGTCGTAGGGGCGGGTGCAAGGCGAAGGGCCGACACGGAAGCACCCCAGGTGAAGGGACAATGACGTTGGAGAGCGGAGTTCTCCACTACTGTAGCTAAGGAAAGCCCTTTTTTGGTCTAGACAATGGGGTCCACTATAACCAGACCATACGGCAGGCCGTAGGCGGCGTAAGTCAGCGTGCCGCTCGTAGCATCGGTGGCATGTAGCGACAACGACACCGTGTCGCCTTCGGTGTTGCTCTGATTGCTCACGGCGGCCAGCGTCACCGGATCGCTCACGCTCCACGTAAAAGTCTGACTATCGCTGTTGCTGCCGTCGCTGGCTGTCACCGTGGTGATAAAGGGACCATCGACCGACGCGCCGGGAGAATGCTACCGGAAATCAGGCCGGTCGTCGTAGCGACTGTGAGACCGTCCGGCAACCCGGCGGCCGCATAGCTCAGGGTGCCATCGCCGGTGTCGCTTGCTGCCAGCTGCAACGACACGGTGTCCCCTTCGCTATTGCTCTGGTTACCAGGGTTGGTCAGCGTCACCGTGCCGGCGGCGCTCACCGTTCAGGTAAAGGTCTGACTGTCGCTGTTGCTGCCATCGCTGGCCGTGACGGTGATGGTGAAGGGACTACCCACGGTTGCGCCGCTGCTAATGGTGCCGGAAATGAGGCCGCTGGTCGTGTCGATGCTCAGGCCGCCCGGCAACGCCGTCGCGGAGTAAGTGAGGGTGCCGGTGCCCGAGTCGGTCGCTTGCAGCGGCAGCACGACGGTATTGCCCACGTGATTGCTCTGGTCGCCCGGATTGGTGAGGGTGACCGAACTGCTGATGGTCCAGGTAAACGTCACTGCCGCCGTGGAGGTACCATCGCTGGCTGTCACAGTGGTCGTATAGGGGCTGTGCAGCGCATCGCCGGCGCTAGCGGTGCCACTGACAAGGCCGCTGGTCGTATTGAGTGTGAGGCCGCCCGGCAGGCCAGTGGCCCCATAGGTGAAGGTGGGATTGCCGGCCTCGGTGGCCTGGAACGTCAGTGCCACGCTGTCGCTCTCGTTGTTGGCCTGGTCGCCGGGGCTGGTGAACGTAAGCGGACTGGTCACGTTCCAGGCGAACGATTGGCTGCTGGAGACGGTATCGTCGCTGGCCGTGACTGTGGGCTGGTAGGAGCCGCCGACGGTATAGGTGCCGGAGATGACGCCCGTGCTGGTGTTGATGGTCAGGCCGGTGGGCAGTCCCGTGGCAGAGAAAGTTGGCGTGCCAAGCGTGTCGGTCGCCTGAATGGTCAACGAGACCGCATTACCGTCTATGCCCGTCTGATCGCCGGGACTGAGAACCGTGACGGAGCCCCATGGCGCATAACCGTCCACTGAAACGCCTGTTGGTCGCTGTTGGTACCGTCACTGGCCGTGACCGTGATGGTGAACGGACTGCTGGCGGCCGCTCCCACGCTGAGGGTACCAGAGATGACGCCGGTGGTCGTGTCGAGGCTCAGGCCCGTTGGTAGACCCGCAGCGGCAAAGGTGACGGTGGCGCCGCTGGCGTCGTTGGCATAGAGGGGCAGCGACACGGCATCGCCTTCGTTATTGCTCTGGTCGCCCGGATTGAGGAGCGTGAGAGGACCGACCGCGCTGACGGTCCAGGTGAAGGTCTGGCTGGCGCTATAGGTGCCGTCGCTGGCCGTGACCGTGGCCTGCACCGTGCCGCTGGCGCTGGTGGTCCCGGAGAGGACGCCGGTGCTGGTGTTGAGGCTGACGCCGTAAGGTAAGACGGTGGCGGCATAGGTCAGGGTACCGCCGGTGGCGTCGGTGGCCGTGAGCGACAGGGAGACGGTGTCGCCCTCATTGTTGCTCTGGTTGCCGGGGTTGGTCAGGGTGACAGGGCTTTGGACCCTCCAGGTAAACGTCTGCGAGGCGTTATCCGTCCCGTCGGTGGCCGTGACCGTGACCACGAAGGGACCGTCCGCCGTCGCTCCTGCGGGAATAGTGCCGGAGATGACGCCCGTGGTCGTGTTGATGGAGAGATCGTCCGGCAAGCCCGCGGTGGCATAGGCGAGGGTCGCGCCGGTCGTGGTATCGGTGGCGTGCACCGCCAAAGAAACCGTATCGCCTTCGTTGTTCCGCTGGTCGCCAGGGTTCGTGAGCGTGATGGAGCTATTGACGTTCCAGGTAAACGTCTGCGCGGCGTTATTCGTCCCATCGCTGGCCGTGACGGTGGTGGTGAAGGGGCCGTCCGCGGAAGTTCCGGCGGGGATGGTGCCGGAAATGTCGCCGGTGCTGGTGTCGATGGTGAGGCCGGTGGGCAAGCCCGCGGCAGCATAGGCGAGCGTACGCGCCCGTCGTGGTATCGGTGGCGTCCAGCGCCAAAGAAACGGAGACGCCTTCGTTACTCCACTGGTCGCCAGGGTTCGTGAGCGCGACGGGGCCAACCACGTTGACGGTCCAGTTCAGCGTCTGGGTCGCCGTATAAGCCGCTGTAAAAGTATTACTTCACTGATCCTTTGATAGAATGACCGTAGCCCTCTTCCGGATTGCCCCAGGGAGGTACGGTCCCATGGCAAAGGAGCATTACCCCCGTGTCGTCCCTGTGTGCGGCTGCCCTACCTGCCAACAACACCCCCACAGTGCTTTGGCTCGGGAGCACCGCAGGATCAACCGTCTCGTCGCTGCCGCCGACGAACGCACTCGACGCCTCCTCGTCGGCTTCCTCGCCCAACAGCACGGTCGCGGAGGCCTCGCCTTCTTCGCACGGATCACCGGCCTGGACCCCCACACGATTGCGCGCGGACAACGCGAATTGCAACGCGGTCAACCCCAGCCATCCCAGCGGATTCGCCGGCCCGGTGCTGGCCAACCCCGCGCGGAAAAAAAAGTCCGCACGTCCTGAAGGTGCTGGCAGACCTGCTTCAGGATGCGACCGCCGGAGACCCGATCTCCGGCCTGAAGTGGACGCACCGCTCGCTCCGCAAGATCCAAAAGGCACTGCGCCGACGCGGCAGTCGCTTGTCGCCGCCCACGATCGCCCGCCTGTTGCGCCGGCTCCGCTTCAGCCTGCGGACCAACCGCAAACGTGTGGCAGGCATTCGGGATCTCGACCGAGATCGGCAGTTTCGTTACCTGACACGACTGCGTAAGCGGTACATAACTCGTGGTTTGCCAGTCATTAGCGTCGATACCAAGAAGAAGGAGTGGGTGGGCAACTTCAAGAATCCGGGCCGTTGCTGGCGGCAACGTGATCGCGACGTGCTCGATCACGACTACCCCAGTTGGGCGTCCGGCCAAGCGATCCCTGTCGGCGTCTATGACTTGGCCTACAAGGGCGGCTACGTTCTGGTAGGGATCTCGCACGACACGCCCGCTTTCACAGGGGTGGCCATCCGTCGCTGGTGGCTGGACGTGGGCCGTCGCCGCTACCCCAAGGCGCGGCGGTTGCTGATCGAAGCAGAGGGCGGTGGGCCCACCGACCACCGCAAATGGGGCTGGAAGGTGGCGTTGCAACGGTTGGCGGACGAGTTCAACTTGATCATCACGGTGACCCATTATCCAGCCGGGGCGTCGAAGTGGAACCCGATCGAGCACCACCTGTTTGGCCCGATCAGTGCCAACTGGGCCGGCGAGCCGTTGGTCAGCTACGAGACGATCCTGAAGTACATCCGGACGACGCGGACAGAAACGGTCCTTCATTGCCGTGCCCGCCTGGACACGAGAGAGTACCCGGTAGAACATCGCGTGGCACCCCAGGATAAGGCACGGGTGCAACTGAAACGGAAACGGATACGTCCCCAATTGAACTACACGATCTACCCGCATGGCCATGCCCAGGATCAGTGAAGTAATACTTTTACAGCCGCTAAGACGCCTACCCCATCACTACCCTCGTCGGCTAAGGTGGTCGTCGTGGTGCCGTCGCGGGTCTGGCTGTAGTCGCCGCTAAGCGTATTGCCCGCTTCCAGAACCGTGGCGTTATCGGCGATGCACCTCCGTGTAGCTGTCGCCACCGCTGCCGGTGCTGTTGCTTTCCGTCGTCGTGGTGGTCTTGCTGTCGCTGCCGCGTGCTGCTGTACGAACCGGAATAGATGTCCACGGTCTGCACCTGGGACTGGCTGGAGACGACGCTTTCGCTGAGCGTGAAACTGCCCGCGGATGTGCTGCCGATCTCGTTCAGGGAAGAAGTAGACGACGAAGTTAGCGCGATCGTGTTCAGTCCGCTCAAGTCGTTGCCCGTCGTCGTCTGCGCTACTGCTCGGTGGAGTCACTTTCGTTGATGCTATAGCTACCGCCTGCCGACACGTCGCTGCCGGTTTCCGTACTCGTCGCGGTGACGGAAGTGACGACGGTGTCCGACACGTCGCCGGTCAGAGCATTGTCACTGTCCGTGGTGGTGGCGACGCTCGTGTCCGTTTCCGTGCGCGTGTAGGGAGCGTCGCTGGGGCCGCCGGTCGTTTGAATGGTGGTCGTGGTGGTGGCCGTGTCGCTGGGGTCGTCGGCGCCGCTCACGTCGTTGCCGGAATCGTGCGGGGAGCCGGTCGTTGACGTGGTCACCGTGCGCGTAAAGCTGCCGCGGGTGTCCGTGCCATACTCCACGGCGGTACTGGAGTCGGTGCTGGTGCCGCTCTCGCTGACGCTGCCGGTGAGGTCATTGCCCGTCAGTATCAGCGTGCTGGTCGCCGTCGCCGTGCCCGTGCTGTCGTCCGACGCCGGGCTAGCCGCTTCGTCGTCGGTGTCGCTGAGGGTGGTGGTGTCGGTGACGGTGGCCGTGTAACTACCGTTGAGGTCGTTGCCGGACTGGGTCAGCACACTGGTGTCGGTACTGGTCGTGCTGCTGACGTCCGTGGCGCCCGTGTCCGTATCGGTGTCACTGCCGGGGTCTGCGAAATGCCAAGATGGAGAGCGAAGGGGATGGGAGCGTGCTACCTCCAAGAGGGTATGGAAGCACGGAGGGGCCGAAGAGGGCGGGTCGCCCGATACGACCAAACAGAACGTACCGAAACTGAGAAGCATTTAGTGCAGCCAGTGGAATAGATGGAAGCTTTTAATCTACGATGTCCCGAATGGCATTAACTTACTGAGTCCAGCATTTCTAATGACATCCTATAGTCTCAGTAGATTCCGGTTTGGCCCGCTCTCTAACCTAACGAAGGGGACAATCGCAAGGCCATTCCTGATAATGACTTGTACCAGCAAGCTCCTACCAGGAGATGGCCATGCGACAGACTCAGTATACCCTGACCCCCCGCCACGTCCACGCCCAGGCCACCTATCTCATCCAGAAGCATGTGCGTCTGCGCGACCACGGACCTAAATGTCGCGCCGGGATGTTATGGACGGTCCTGTGCTATGCCGCCAGTCGCATCACCTCGCTGGCCGCCGCCTGCGCCACCCTCCGCGACGCGCCCTCCGACACCGCCGTCCACGAGGCCCTGTTGGCCACCCTGCCCAAGAGTGTCGAGTTACAACGCCGCCTCAACCGTGCCCTGCAAGGCGACCTGCCCCACGCTCTGCGTCGCCGCCGCCAACCCGTGGCCGTCGATCTCACCCTCCTCCCTTATCACGGCAAACCGCTCTGCGACCTCAGCGAGATCTTCCGCAGCCAAGCCAAAAGCGGCACCAGCCACTTCCACGCCTACGCCACCGTCTACGTCATCCGCAAAGGCCAACGCTTCACCGTTGCTCTCACGTCGGTCAGCCGCTCGGAAGCGCTGCCCGCGGTCCTCAAACGTTTGCTGCACGCGGCGGCCCAGGCCGGCGTTCGGCCGCGTTATCTGCTGTTGGACAGGGGCTTTTGCAGCGTGGACGTCAGCCGTTACCTCCAGGCCGCACGCTACGGCTGGTTGATGCCGCTGGTGTTGCGTGGCCGCAAGCCCGAACACCCCAAAGGCGTCTCGGGGAGCCGCGTCTTCGCCACTTGGAAGCGCAGCGGCTGGGGGCAGTACACCAGGACCAACGCCGCGAAACGCACCGCCACGTTCCGGGTCTGTGTCAAGTGCCGCAACCGCCGCGGCGAGCGGGGACGGCGGGGGCGGCAGGCGTTGGTCTATGCCTTCGGCGGACCGCTGCGTCCGAGTTCGTATACCTGGGTGAAGGAGACGTACCGGAGCCGCTTTGGCATCGAGACCAGTTACCGGCAACTGCACCAGGCACGTATCCGGACCTGCACGCGGGATCCGCTGTTGCGGCTGTTGTACGTGGCCATCGCCTTGCTCCTGCGGAACGTGTGGGTCTGGCTACACGGGGAACTGTTGGCTGAGCGTCGCCGCAGTCACCGGCGGTTGGACTTGCGGCAGCTGACCTTCCGCCACATGCTGTTGTGGTTGCAACACCACGCCGAACAGTGGTTGGGAGTCTGCGAAGAACTTGACGCCCAACATTCACCCTGGAGCTGAGTTACGACAAATGTTGGAAGGCGGGCCAAACCGGAATCTACTGAGTCTCGCTTTGCTGGGTAATTCCAGCGGATTGAGGCAATTTGTATGTCATTAGAAATGCTGGACTCAGTAAAGCACTGAGCCAGCGATTTGTAAACGTCCGTTCATTTATTTCGGCGATTTTCGGCACCGAAATTAGTGGTCGCGTGTTTAGAAAAGCAAGGCCGACTCCGTTAAGTTAATGCCATTCTACGATGTCCCCTTTCCCAAGCTTCTTGGCGCAGATGATCTCCCTTTTTTCTCCCCATTCCTTTCTCTTTTTTGAATTGTCCAATTTTACTTCCGCGGGATAAGTTTCGCCAAATCCCATAGTTTCACAGTACCATTCATATGAGTACTAGCCAGGGTCTTACCATTGGGACTAATAGCAATGGAGGAAGTCTTAGGGAAATGGATAGCACCCAAGAGTTGTCCGGTGTTAGGATTCCAAAATACTATCTTTGTGCCAAACATAGTTGTACCAGCCAAAATGTTGCCGTCGGGTGAAAAGGCCATAGAGTTGACCGGCCGATCCAAGTCCGCTTTCAATGTTCCCCGTTCTTCTCCTGTGGTTACGTCCCACAATTTGACCTTCTCTTCACTTGAATCGTTACTCGCCAAAATTTTTCCATCCGGTCCAAGAAGCAAGGAAAAGATTGCATTCGATATGTGTCCCTCCTCAAAACGTCTTAACTCCTTACCTCCATCTAATTCCCAGACCGTGATAATCCCGTCCTCCGCCCTTGAAACCAATAGCCTACTTTTACTGTGCGAGTTGATCCTAGCCGCCAGCTGTCCGTCCGGCTAGCATCTCCTTCAGAGAGATCCTGAAGGAGGGTAAGCATGTCCACCCTTTTGGAACACCCCGACGCCCAGGCACTGCTTGACGACACGGTCGTCTCCCCCAGCACGGTTCGCGTCTGCACCCGACACCTCACCGCCTTCGTGCAGCGCTACCTGCCCTTCTTCTACCGCGACGAGCAGCGCGCCCACGCGGCGACGATCCTTCAGGGCAAGCTCACCGGTCTGCACCGCAAAACCACCGAACCCATTGCCACGCAGGCCCACCAGAAGCGCCGCCCCCTCCAGCACTTCGTCGGTGCCGGCCAGTGGGACGACACGGCCGTCCGCGCTGAGTTGCGCCGTCACGTCGCCGAGGAGTTGGCCGACGCCGACGCCGTCCTGGTCGTGGACGGCCACGGCGTACCCAAGCAGGGCGACGACTCCTGCGGCGTCTGGCGACAGTGGTGCGGTCGCCTGGGCAAGGTCGATAACTGTCAGCAGGGCTACGTCCTCGCCTACGTCGCCCCACGCGGCAAGGCTCTGGTCGATGTCGAGTTGTACCTGCCCGCCGAGCGGGCCGCGGACGCCCGCCATCGCCAGAAGACCCACGTCCCCAAGAAAGTGGCTTTCCGGGAGGGCTGGCGCATCGCCTTGGAGCTGGTCCGCTCCAGCGGCCCGGACCTCCCGCACGGCTGGGTGGTCGGCGATGATGAGTTTGGTCGGGCCAGCGACTGCCGCGCCGCGCTGCGGTTGGACAAGGAACGCTACGTGCTGGACGTGCCGTGCAACACCTTGGTGCGTGACCTGAGCGACCGGCGACCGCCGTCGCGGCCAGGCGGCAAGGAGCGGCTGGCGGCCTGGGAGCGAGCCGACGCCTGGGCGGCCCGCCAGCCCAAGGGGCGGTGGCGGACCTTCGTGCTGCCGGGTGGGGAGAAGGGGCCGCGGCGCGTGCGGGCGCTGCAGCAGCGCGTGCAGGCCAAGGAGGAGGGGGGGCGGGTGGGGCCGTCGGAGCGGCTGGTGGTCCTCCGCAGCTGTGAGAAGAAGCCGCGGACGTGGTACACGCTGAGTAACGCACGCGCGGAGGTGCCGCTGGTGGCGGTGACGCGGGCTCACGGCTGCCGGCACGGGGTGGAGGAGGTGCTCGCGGAGGGGGGCCAGGAAGTAGGGCTGAACCAGTACGAGGTGCGCAGCTGGACCGGCTGGCAGCATCACATGACGCTGTCGCTATTGGCCCTGTGGTTCTTGCAGCGGGAGCGGCTGCGGGTCGGGGGGAAAAACCCGGGGGTGACGGTGTCGCAGGTGCGGGCGATCTTCACGGAGTTGCTCCGGCCGGGGCGGCCCAGCGCGGCGGCGATCGCGGCAGCGGTCAGCCAAGTGCTGCGGCGTAATGAAGAAGCACGCATCTATCACTGGTATAAGAAGACGGGGTCGTTCCCCCCACCGCGGCCACGCTCGGGGCCACGCCCGCGCGCATCAACATCACGGAAATGATCTCGCACAGTAAAACTACCATCGGCAGTAATCGCCAAAGAACGAACGGCCTCAGTGTCCTGAATCACGGTTCGTTGTTTACCAGTCGCCACCTCCCATAGCCTCACTGTCTCGTCGGCACCCCCTGTAGCCAAGACCTCGCCATCGGAGGAAAAAGCGACAGCAAATGCTGGAGGTACTCTTCCATTGCGGTCTGGCTGTGCATGTCCAAGCAAAATAGCACGCTGCCGTCCTGTGCCGACCTCCCAAAGCCTCACACTGCCATCCCGCCCGGCAGTGGCGAGTAAACTGCTGTCAGGGGAAAAAGCTACCATCATTACGTTGTCCGTATGCCCTGTGAGGATCGCTCGCTCCCTGTTAGTGGCCAAATCCCATAACCTTACCGTCCGGTCCTCGCCGCCCGTGGCCAAAGTTTGTCCGTCCGGGGCAAAGGCCACGCAGATGACCCAACCCTGATGGCCGCGCAAAGTGTCCTGCAACGCCCAAGGGTAATAATACGAGAATGAGATCCAACCTACTGCGAAGGCAACCAATAGTATGGATCCCAACACCCCAGACACTAGCACCAAACGGTTTTGGTGGCTGTAATGTTTAACAATGACACGCTACGGCCCGGCGCGAGCTGGGCCGGTTGGCGTCAGCGAAACGACCAAGTGGCGGTTGTCTAACCAGGGCAAACGATGTTGCTGCGCATTCAGTTGATCGATCACCGGCACCAACGCTTCCTGACCCGCAAACGGGTCCAGGTACACGAGCAACGCTTCCGGCGTCTCGTACAACTGACCCGGCCGGTTGAAGAACTGCCGCCGCAGCGTCCGCACCTGCTCGCCCGCATAGTCCCCACCCAACTGGTCGCTCAGGTCGGCGACCGCGTTGTAGACCAAAGCTACAAGCCAGCCCAGCATCTGCAACGGACCGCGGTGAAAACGCGGCCGCTGCCGGTCGGGACTATCCTTGTCGTAAGCGCACGGCACCGCATCGACGAACAGATCATGGACCTCGGCCCGATGGGCCTGCTCGTGCCCTTGCCGACCCCGGAAGATGGTCAGCACGTCTTCCGGGTCACCCGCGCAGGTCGTGTACAACGGATGCCAACGGTCCTTTTTGGGACCGGGGCGGACTTCCCGGCAGACGATAGTGCGCACCGCCTGCTCCGCTGTCTCGTCCTTGAGTACCGTGTGCGTCTCGGCCAGGCGGACTTCCTTGGGTGGGGCGCCGACGCACACGCCCGGTTCCTCAACGGAGACGAACAAGCCGCTGGGCAGTTGCTTCCAGGCACGCAGCCGGTGGGGATAACGGCAGGCCCGCAGCGTGACCTCCAAGCGCCGGTGGCTGTCGACCAACTCCCACAAGGCGCGGACGCCGGCATCCGACTTGGCGGCGCCGGCATCGAACAACGCGTGCAGTGTGCGTGGCCGGCCGTGCTCCAAGACCTGCTGGACCAACGGCACCGCCAGTTCTTGCAAGCCGGTGTCGCCCGGCGTGCCACGCACCGTCAGGAAGCGGCCGCTGTCCAGGTCGAAGCCGGTGAACAGCTTCGCGCAACGCATGTACTTATTGCGCGTGGTGACATAGCCCTTGCCGATGGGAAACTTCTTGGTCCAGCGGGGAATGGTGTGCTCGTCGAAGCTGACCCGGGCATCGGTGTGACGGAGCAAGTGCCACGGACAGGTGCGGCGGCAGAACGCATCGACCTCGTACCAGGCCAGATGCCGTCGCCAACCGCCGACGGTATGACGCGACGGGCAGCGACGACCGCCGCACAGTCGGGCGAAGCCGGCATCTTCCATCTCGTCCAGGTGGAAGACGCGTTCCAGGCCGATGACCAACGAGAAGACACTGGTCAGCAGCCCCTGGCGTAAGGAACCATACGTGTCGGCGAAGCAGTGCTGGGCGGTGGCCAACCAGTCCAGGGCGGTGGGCATCAACAGGAAGGCGCCCGCGTACTGGGTCTTGGTGACGAAAAAGGGGGCGGCGGCAGCGGCACAGGTTGGGAGGCGGCCACGACGATCTGGGGTGCCGACGACGGCTCGACGGTGGGCTGGGGAGCGGTGGCTGCGGCCCGCGTGGCGCGATCGAGGCCGAACTTCTTGCAGAAGTGGTGCAAGGCCACGGTGGAGACGTGGACACCCCAGGTGCGCTGGAGGAAGTCGAGCACGTCGTAGCGGGTGGCGTCGGGGTGGGTCAGGATGAACTCGGCGATGGGGCCGGCATAGCGCGGCAGTAGTTTGCCGTGGGGCCGACCAGCGAGGCGGTGGTGGGCAGCCTGGATGGCCTCCTTGGAAGAGACACCCTGCTGGTGCGAGGCCGTGGGCCGGCTGATGCCGACCAGACGGGCGATCTGCGCGACTTTGAGTCCGGAGTCGCAGTGGAGCAGGAAATGGCTGAGCAAGCGGCTGGAGTAATAATCGTCGCCGCAGCGTTGCCGGAAAGCAAAGGCTGCCTGAAGCAAGCCGCGTTGCTCGGCCGTCAGTCGGTCGGCGGCAATCTGTGCTTGGGAGAGCCAGCGTGCGCAAGGGTCGTCCGTGGCGGTCATGAGAAATCCTCTCTGCAATCCAGGCAGAGAGAATTGTAGTCCGTAAAGACTGGAAGTTAAGCGTTACAGCCACTAAAACCGTTTGGTGCTAGTGAGATCATTGAGGATGGGTTGGGCGTTGGCGAACGTGACCGAAGTAACCGCAACCGTGGGCGCGGCTTCCAGAGTCACAAACGTAACCAATCCCAACGCGGACGTGGCCGCGTCTTCCGGTTGATACGCGAAGGTCACGTCTGTCGTAGGCGGCGTGGTCGGCGGTGTGTAAGTGAAGCTGCCGTCCGCATTCAACACGAGCGTGCCGACCGACGGCGGAGAAGACAACACGGCGGACAGGGAATTGCCCGTGGGGCTGAAATCGTTGGCCAGGACTCCCTTGCCCGCGGACACGGTCAGCGTGCCACTAGCGGGCAAGATATATAGGTCCGGGTTGCCGACCGGCACGGCCGAAATGGTCAACAACACCGTGGCCGCGCTACCGTTTGCGTGCCATCGGTGACTTCAAAGGTGAACGAATCGTTTCCGGTGTAGCCGGTCGCCGCCACGAAATCGAAGGTGCCATCCGCATGCAGCGTGAAACTGGCAGCATGCGTGGGGCCAGTCACCAACTCGGCGGTGAGCGGTAGATCGCTGTAATCGAAAGAGTACGTCAGCAGATTGCGCGTGGCATCGGGTGACAGTTCGCCGTTCTCGGGCAAATCGAACGCCGCCGGTGCGGCCACGGGCGCTGGGACACTTGGGGAAACGGTAATGTTCCAGTTGAAGGACTGGCTGGCGTTGTGCGTGCCGTCGGTTACCGTGAGCGCGACCGGGTACGAACCGTTGGCCGCATCGCCGGCCGCTACCGTGCCGGTGATCAGCCCGGAAGTCGGATTGATGGCCAAGCCGGTCTGGTAAACCCGTGGCGGAATAACTGAGAGTACCGCCGCTGGCCACGACCTGCAAGGAGACGGTATCCCCTTCGTTATTGTTCTGATCGCCCGGATTGGTGATCGTGAGCGGGCTGTTGACCGTCCAGGTGAAAGTCTGGCTGGCACTGTAGGTGCCGTCCGTCGCCGTGACGGTGGTCTGATAGGGGCCAGCGGCAGCGTCACCCACTGCTATGCTGCCAGAAATCACGCCTGTGGTGGCATTGATGCCAACGCCGAACGGTAGCCCGAAATCGCCGTAGGTCAGCGTGCCGCTCGTGGCATCGGTGCCATGTAGCGACAACGACACCGTGTCACCTTCGGTGTTGGTCTGGTTGCTCACCGCGTCCAGCGTCACCGGATTGCTCACGGTCCAGGTAAACGTCTGGCTATCGCTGTTGCTGCCGTCGCTGGCTGTCACCGTGGTGACGAAAGGACCATCGGCCAACGCGCCTGGCAGAATGCTGCCGGAAATCAGGCCCGTCGTCGTAGCGACTGTGAGACCGTCCGGCAACCCGGCGGCCGCATAGCTCAGGGTGCCATCGCCGGTGTCGCTCGCTGCCAGCTGCAACGACACGGTGTCCCCTTCGCTGTTACTCTGGTTGCCCGGATTGGTCAGCGTCACCGCGCCGGCGGCGCTCACCGTCCAGGTAAACGTCTGGCTGTCACTGTTGCTGCCATCGGTGGCCGTGACGGTGATGGTGAAGGGACTGCCTACCGTTGCGCCACTGCTAATCGTGCCGGAAATGACGCCGCTGGTCGCATCGAGCGTCAAGCCGCCCGGCAAGGTCGTCGTCGAGTAAGTGAGCGTGCCGGTACCCGAGTCGGTTACTTGTAGTGGCAGCACGACGGCATTGCCGATGTGGTTGCTCTGGTCGCCTGGATTAGTGAGCGCGACTGTACTGCTGATCGTCCAGGTGAACGTCACCACCGCCGTCGAGGTGCCATCGCTGGCCGTCACGGTGGTCACATAGGGACTGTTCAGCGCATCGCCGGCGCGAACAGTGCCACTGACGAGGCCGCTGGTCGTATTGAGAGTCAGACCGCCCGGCAAACCGGTGGCTCCATAGGTGAAGGTAGGATTGCCGGTTTCGGTGGCCTGGAACGTCAGTGCCACGCTATCACTCTCGTTGTTGGCCTGGTCGCCGGGACTGGTGAACGTAAGCGGACTGGTCACGTTCCAGGCGAACGATTGGCTGCTGGAGACGGTGTCGTCGCTGGCCGTGACCGTGGGCTGGTAGGAACCGCCGACGGTATAGGTGCCGGAGATGACGCTGCTGGTGGCGTTGATGGTCAGGCCGTCCGGGAGGGCAACGGCGATGTCGTAACCGTTGCTCACGATCATTCCTTGGGCTTGGGCACTTTGATTTTGCCGGCGGCGAGGAGGATGTTGGCATAGGGCAACGCGGTTTTGAGTGGTTCGGACACTTCCTGGGGCGGCTTGACGTCGGCGAGATTATAGGGCAGCGGCTTGGGCTTGTCGGTCAACTCGAAGTAGACATTCTTTTCCCCTTGCTTCTTATTCTTGGTGAAGACGAAGGTGCGGTCCTTGTCGGCGTCGGTGACGAAGGTGACGACGGGTTGCTCCTTGTCGGTCCAGAGCGCCTCCATTGTGCGCTCCTTGCCCTTCTCCGGCTTCTTGGATTGATACACCTTGCCGGATTTTGTGAGGAAATAGTAGGTGTCGGCTCGCGCCACGACCTGAAATTCTTCTTGGAACAACGGCGTGATCGTCTCGACCTTTTTCCATGCTTCCCATTCCCACTTTTTTTCCTTACCCGGAATTACCGTGTTCTCGAACACACTGAGCGACCATTTCGGCGTCTTGCACTCTTCTTCCGTGGCGTGTTGGTTGACGGTAAGGCCCGTCCGCGTTTTGGGATCGCTGTACTTTCTTTCAGTCGTTCCCCGAACGTTTGTCAACACGAAGGTCCGAAGTACGTTCTCTGACATCGGCAAGTAGTCGTAGTAAATCCTTGCTGGAAACTTGGAATAGAAAATCCCAATCTCTGCCACATCGTCTAATGGCTCAGCAGCTGCCATGCAGGAACGTAATCCTAAAAAACCATCGCCCGGCACGGGCTGCTTGACGATTCCCGTTTGCGGCATGAAATCCAGACGATCATAGCCGAAGTGCAATAGGCGGTCTTTTGGGTAACCACCACCGCCGAACTGAATACGCGGCTTACTGGCTACGCCAACCCAACAATGATTATTGGCGATAGTATAGCGGAGGTTCGGGTCGTCCGTTACTCCCACTTCTACGTCAGGAGTCTCTTTCGCTTGGTCGAAGTTCCAAGTGTGTAGCACGACCGCATCCGCAATGGCTAAACCAAATGGATTATTCTCAGACTGGCCTTTCGTATGTTTGGATTTCCCAGAACTGGAAATGCAATAAACAGCGCCCTTGTAAACAACGATCTTTTGGATCGGTGCCCCCGGTTCCGCAGCCGGAGATGCGGAAAAGCCAAACCCCCAAATGCAAACGCACACCATGCCTTGAAGCCGCGAAGAGTTGCACCGAATTGTCATGACCGCTCCTTAAGGTTTCAAGCCCGGATTAACATTAAATGCCTTAGACTTCGACACAATGTATTTTGCAATATTGGCCAGAGTCACTGCGTTATCGTTCGGATCCGTGATCATTTTGAATCCGAAGGTTTTTCCATCCGGCAGAGTAGTACCAACGAATTGGATCTCCTTCGTGACAAGATCGTCATAGGCGGTCTGGTCATTAGCATTCTGGAACAATGCGCCATAACTCGGATCAAAATAATATGCAGCCTTATTCAGGGTGAAATGAACAACAAAATGATTCTGAAACAAGGCGGCGGGATTCAGATTTTGGGCTTTGCCCTGCGAAGGGGCCACTTTATTCAATGTGACATCATTCGTTGTGAACACGTATGTCTTGCCCTGGATGTTGATGAATCCCTTAGCAGGATTGAAAGAGTCTTCGTAATCAATATTAGGCGTGTTCGACTTCTTTGCACCCTGTTTGATAGTCCAATTGCCGACACCAAGCCAAGAGGGTGGGAATTGGGGACCTTGGGGCCAATACTGCATGGGTTGCAATTCGGTAATAGGCTGTGCGCAAGATTGATCCCTTGCAACAGCAACGCGGCAGCGCCGAATGCGCCGAAGCGAGGCAGGTGCCATCACCCGTTTGGAGTAGCGATTGAAGCGAGTCTTGAACAGTATTCACGCGAGTAAGCAATTTCTGCCAGTTACCCCAATACTTGAGGAGTTGCGGCGGTCCATTTGCGGCATCATCCAAGAGTGTAATGGAGCGCGTCTCGAACTGCGCGATAATCGCGCCCGCGACGGCAACATCGGTGCCTCCGGGTACGGATGCAGCCGCGCGGGTGCTAAGGTCTACAAGAGTATGATAGAGCGCGATGTCGGGGGGTGGTTGCTTGCGAAGAACGTAAATATCATTCTTGCTCACCCCTGCCTCAATAGCAACCGAGCTTGGAAGACCGGGAATGAAGATAAACCATGAGAAAGAAAGACCTGTCAGAGCCGTTGCAGATATTGGGGCATTAAAACTGCCAGTGAAGATCAGTTGATTACCGATTGCCGTCGCGGTTCCCCTAATCCCATCGGCATCAGAAATATTCGGAACCGCGAAGATATGAATAGAGGGCGACAACTGGGGGAAGGTACCGGATGTAATTGTAAAGACTGCCGAAACGTTGACTTGCTGGTCCGCAACAATAGCCAACGGGTTCCTGGTATTAGCCGCGTCACTGCTCCAACCTGTCGGGAATGCGGCACCGGTTACATCGTTGAGAATCGGGAGGACTTTGGTGAACAATACGTCAGAAACAGCAACCGTGGGCAAGGCGGGCGCGGGATCCAAAGTCGCGGTCGTCACGAGTCCGAGATCGGAGGTGACATCGTCTTCGGCTTGATATTCAAAAGTCACGGCCGTCGTGGGTGGAGTAGTCGGCGGTGTGTAGGTGAAGCTGCCGTCGGCGTTCAAGACGAGCGTGCCGACCGACGGCGGCGAAACCAACACGGCGGACAGAGAATTGCCTGTGGGGCTAAAATCGTTGGTCAACACCCCTTGGGCCGCGGAGATAGTCAGCGGCCCGCTGTTGGGCAATGCGTAGAGGTCCGGATTGCCGACGGGCACGGCCGAAATGGTCAGCGATACCGTGGCTGCACTGCTCGTTTGCGTGCCATCGGTGACTTCAAAGGTGAACGAATCGTTTCCGGTGTAGCCGGTCGCCGCCACGAAATCGAAGGTGCCATCCGCATGCAGCGTGAAACTGGCGGCATGTGCGGGACCGGTCACTAACTCGGCGGTGAGTGGTAAACCGCTGTAATCGAAAGAGTACGTCAGCAGATTGCGCGTGGCCGAAGGGGACAGTTCGCCGTTCTCGGGTAAATCGAACGCCGCCGGCGCCGCCACAGCGCTGGGACACTTGGGGAAACGGTAATATCCCAGTTGAAGGACAGGCTGGCGTTGTGCGTGCCGTCGGTTACCGTGAGCGCGACCGAGTACGATCCGTTGGCCGCGTCGCCTGCCGCCACGGTGCCGGAGATGAGGCCCGAAGTCGGATTGAGGGCCAAGCCGCTCGGCAACCCCGTGGCGGAATAACTGAGGGTGCCACCGCTGGCCACGATCTGCAACGAAACCGTAGCCCCTTCGAGATTATTCTGAGTGCCGGGGTTGGTGATGGTCAGCGGGCTGTTGATCGTCCAGGTGAAAGTCTGGCTGGCGCTGCAGGTGCCGTCCGTCGCCAGGACGGTGGTCTGGTAGGGTCCGGCGGCGGCGTCACCCACGGCGACGGTGCCTGTGATGTCACCGCTCGTCGCATTGACGACCAGGCCAAACGGCAAGCCGTAGGCAGCGTAGGTCAGCGTACCGCTCGTGGCGTCGGTGGCGTGCAGCGCCAACGACACCGTGTCGCCCTCTGTGTTGGTCTGATTGCTCACCGCGGCCAGCGTCACGGGATCGCTCACGGTCCAGGTAAACGTCTGGCTATCGCTGTTGCTGCCATCGCTGGCCGTGACCGTGGTGACGAAGGGACCGTAAGCTGACGAACCGGGCAGAATGCTACCGGAAATGAGGCCCGTCGTCGCAGAGACCGCGAGACCATCTGGCAACCCGGCGGCCCCATAGGTCAAGGTGCCGCTGCCGGTGTCGCTCGCTACCAGCTGCAACGACACAGTGGCCCCTTCCGTGTTGCTCTGGTTGCCCGGATTGGTCAACGTGACCGCGCCGGCCGCGCTCACCGTCCAGGTGAACGTCTGGCTGTCGCTGTTGGTTCCATCGCTGGCCGTGACTGTGGTGGTGAAGGGACTGCCCACAGTCGCGCCGCTACTCGAGCGTGCCGGAAATGATGCCGCCGGTCGTGTCGAGGCTCAGGCCGCCTGGCATGGTCGTCGCAGAATAGGTGAGCGTACCTGTACCCGAGTCGGTCGCCTGGAGCGGCAGCACGATGGCATTGCCGACGTGGTTACTCTGATCGCCTGGATTGGTGAGCGTGACCGTGCTGCTGATGGTCCAGGTGAACGTCACTGCCGCCGTGGACGTGCCATCGCTGGCCGTCACCGTGGTCACGTAAGGACTGTTCAGCGCGTCGCCGGCGCTAACAGTGCCGCCGACGAGGCCGCTGGTCGTATTGAGGGTCAGACCGCCCGGCAAACCGGTGGCTCCATAGGTGAAGGTGGGATTGCCGGTTTCGGTGGCCTGGAACGTCAGTGCCACGCTATCGCTCTCGTTATTGGCCTGGTCGCCGGGGCTGGTGAACGTGAGGGGACTGGTCACGTTCCAATTGAACGATTGGCTGCTAGAGACGGTGTCGTCGCTGGCCGTGACGGTGGGCTGGTAGGAACCGCCTACGGTGCCGGAGATGACGCCGGTGGTCGTGTCGATGCTCAGGCCGTCGGGGAGGGCAACGGCGATGTCGTAACCGTTGCTCACGATCATTCCTTGGGCTTGGGCACTTTGATTTTGCCGGCGGCGAGGAGAATGTTGGCATAGGGCAACGCGGTTTTGAGTGGTTCGGACACTTCTTTGGGCGGCTTGACATCGGCGAGATTATAGGTCAGCGGCTTGGGCTGGTCGGCTAGCTCGAAGTAGACGTTCTTCTCGCCCTGCTTCTGGTTCTTGGTGAAGACGAAGGTGCGATCCGTGTCGGCATCGGTGAGGAAGGCGACGACGGGTTGCTCCTTGTCGGTCCAGAGCGGCTTCCATTGTGCGTTCCTTGCCCTTCTCCGGCTTCTTGGATTGATACACCTTCCCAGATTTCGTGAGGAAGTAGTATGTCTCTGCCCGTGCCACCACTTGAAACTCCTCCTGAAAGAGCGGCGTGATCGTTACGAGTTGTTTCCAGGAAGTCCATTTCCACTCCTTGTCTTCATTCTCCCACGATGTCGTGCTAGTCAGAACGGTCAGCGACCATTTCGGCATCTTCACTTCTTCGTCCGTGATCTCAAGAGTTGTGGCGGGCGCCTCACCTGGCTTCGGAGGCGGCAGTCTCTTGTATCTTCCGCGAATGTTCGACAGGATGAATGTCTGAAGCGTATTCTCCGATAATGGAAGATAGTCATGGTAGTGTTCTCCTCGAAACTGAATGTCGTACAACCCGATCGACGCGAGATCATTTAACGGCTGAACCATTGCAACGCAGCACTCGTTCGATCCAAGCTCGGGCACGTTGATCACGTCGTCTTTCCCATAAGCAAAGTTCATGCGGAAACACGCGAAATGTAGTGGAACAGCCGAACGGGGAAACGTGTTTTTGCACGCTGAGGCCACCCAAAAAAGGTGGTGCGCAACCTTTCCAGCGAAGACTTAGATCATCCGTCGGTGACACTTTGACAGCGGGAGTTCCTTTTGATTCGGCGAGGTTCCAGGAATGCAAATACACAAAGGTCGATTCCCCTGTTGGAGAAAACGTATCCTTGGCCTTTCCATGACTACATGCAAAGAGGATCCCTTTAGATACCACAATCTGTTCAATCACAGGCGGCCCGCCTGCCGCCAGGGTTGACGAGAGGCTAATACCGCTAATCCAGAGGCAAAGAAGGCATGGGAGCCACCATGTGTCGCGCCTGTCGTTCATGATTACTCCTTACGGAGGGCACTAGTTACCGGCACGATGTAAGTGCCGATGTTCGCTTGCGTAATTGCTTTGAACCCGAAAGCCTCATGTCGAACCGGTTTACCGTTCGGATCCGTCGTCGTATATGCGAATCCAGCTCCAACAAACTGAATCGATGACAGAATCAGATTTTGGTATGCCGTCAAGTTATCGGTAGCTTGATAGAATTTACCATAACTCGGATCGAAGTAATAATTAGTTCCGTTCAGCTTGCAATCGACAACCCAATGGTCGTTGAAGAGGAAGGGGGGCGTCTGATTACCACCTTGTACAGGCAGAATAGCGCCCTCTTTGACGGGTGCAGGGGTTCCCCAATTGTACAATTTGTTTTTGCTATTGATAAAGTTAGGATTAACTTCGTTTTGATAGTCAAACTTCGGGTTGGTAGAGTTCATGTTTTCTGGAACAACCCAATTGGCGACAACAAGAAAGGTGTTATTCGGAAGACCAAGTTGTGCCTTTGGGTTGGGGATCAGATGGAGCAAAGGCTTGGCAGGAATCTTGACTCCTTGCAATAGTACGCAGCGGCTCCAAATTGTGACCACGCAACACAGTTGCCATCACCCGTTGCAAGTAGCGATTTGATGGTTTGCGGACTCTTTGGGTTTGAGTCCTTTTCCCAGTCGGCCCAATACGTCAGAGTGACTGGTTTGCTGTTAGCAGGCGAATCTAGACGCGTAATAGAGCGCGTCGCGAACTGCTTGGCAATCGCTTGCGCGACCTCAAGATCGTTGCCCGTTGGTACGGTTGCGGCCCCGCGTGTGCTAATGTCTACGAGGGTATGATAGAGTGGGCGCCTCCCAGCGGTTCCTTGCGAAGAACGTAAATATCATTTTTGCTCACCCCCCCAGAGATCTCGGATGCGGCACCAGGAACGGAGATCTCCCAAGTGAAATTGAGATCTGTCAGCGGAATAATTGCAGGCTGAAAAAGACAGAGGTTGCAATGCCACTGAACATCAGTTGATTGCCAGCAGCAACCGCTGTTCCCTCAATAGTGACGAGACAAGGACCAAGGCCACCTAAAAGAGCCTGTGTTTTGGCGGTAACTATGATAGGGAAGAATTGAGGGACAGTACCGGCCGTGATTGTGAAGACTGCCGTAACTTTGACTTGCTGTCCCGCGACAACAGCGACCGGATTGCTGTCGTTGGGATTGGCACTGCTCCAACCTTTGGGGAAGGCGACACTAGTGAGATCATTGAGGATGGGTTGGGCGTTGGCGAACGTGACCGAAGTAACCGCAACCGTGGGTGCAGCTTCCAGAGTCACAAACGTAACCAATCCCAACGCGGACGTGGCCGCGTCTTCCGGTTGATACGCGAAGGTCACGTCTGTCGTAGGCGGCGTGGTCGGCGGCGTGTAGGTGAAACTGCCGTCCGCATTCAAGACGAGCGTGCCGACCGACGGCGGAGAAGACAACACGGCGGACAGGGAATTGCCCGTGGGGTCTGAAATCGTTGGCCAGGTACTCCCTTGCCCGCGGACACGGTCAGCGTGCCACTAGCGGGCAAGATATATAGGTCCGGGTTGCCGACCGGCACGGCCGAAATGGTCAGCGATACCGTGGCCGCGCTACTCGTTTGTGTGCCATCGGTGACTTCAAAGGTGAACGAATCGCTGCCGGTATAGCCAGTCGCGGCCACGAAATCGAAGGTGCCGTCCGCATTCAGCGTGAAACTGGCGGCATGGCGCGGGGCCGCTCACCAACTCGGCAGTGAGCGGCAAACCGCTGTAATCGAAGGAGTACGTCAGCAGATTCGCGTGGCCGAAGGGGACAGTTCGCCGTTTTCTGGCAAATCGAACGAAGCCGGTGCGGCCACGGGCGCTGGGACACTTGGGGAAACGGTAATGGTCCAGTTGAAGGACTGGCTGGCGTTGTGGGTGCCGTCGGTTACCGTGAGGGCGACTGAGTACGTTCCGTTGGCCGCATCGCCGACCGCGACTGTGCCCGTGATGAGGCCAGAAGTCGGATTGATGGCCAAGCCGGTTGGTAGACCCGTGGCGGAATAGCTGAGGGTGCCGCCGCTGGCTACGATCTGTAGCGAAACGGTAGCCCCTTCGAGATTATTCTGGTCACCCGGATTCGTGAGCGTCAGCGGGCTGTTGACCGTCCAGGTGAAAACTCGGCTCGCACTATAGGTGCCGTCCGTCGCCGTGACGGTGGTCTGGTACGGACCCGCAGCAGCGTCCCCCACTGCGATGCTGCCAGAAATCACGCCCGTGGTGGCATTGATGCTAACACCGAACGGTAGCCCGAAGTCGCCGTAAGTCAGCGTGCCGCTCGTGGCATCGGTGGCGTGCAGCGTCAACGACACCGCGGCGCCTTCCGTGTTGCTCTGGTTGCTCACCGCGCTTAGCGTCACTGGATCGCTCACCGTCCACGTGAACGTCTGGCTATCGCTGTTGCTGCCATCGCTGGCCGTGACCGTGGTGACGAAGGGACCGTAGGCCTGATGTGCCGGCATAATGCTACCGGAAATCAGGCCCGTCGCAGAGACCGTAAGACCGTCCGGCAACCCGCTGGCCGCGTAGGTCAGAGTGCCGCTGCCGGTGTCACTCGCCACCAGTGGCAACGACACGGTGGCTCCTTCGCTATTGCTCTGATTGCCCGGATTGGTCAGCGTGATCGTGCCGGCGTGCGCCACTGTCCAGGTAAAGGTCTGGCTGTCGCTGTTGCTGCCATCGCTGGCCGTCACCGTGATGGTGAAAGGACTGCCCACGGATGCGCCGCTGCTAATGGTGCCGGAAATGAGGCCGCTGGTGGTGTCGAGGCTCAGGCCGCCCGGCAACGTCGTCGCGGAATAGGTGAGGGCGCCGGTACCCGAGTCGGTCACTTGCAGCGGCAGCACAACAGTATTGCCCACGTGGTTGCTCTGGTCGCCTGGATTAGTGAGCGCGACCGTACTGCTGATCGTCCAGGTGAACGTCACCGCCGCCGTCGAGGTGCCATCGCTGGCCGTCACGGTGGTCACATAGGGACTGTTCGACGCATTGCCGCGCGAACAGTGCCACTGACGAGGCCGCTGGTCGTATTGAGAGTCAGACCGCCCGGCAAACCGGTGGCTCCATAGGTGAAGGTAGGATTGCCGGTTTCGGTGGCCTGGAACGTCAGTGCCACGCTATCACTCTCGTTGTTGGCCTGGTCGCCGGGACTGGTGAACGTAAGCGGACTGGTCACGTTCCAGGCGAACGATTGGCTGCTGGAGACGGTGTCGTCGCTGGCCGTGACCGTGGGCTGGTAGGAACCGCCGACGGTATAGGTGCCGGAGATGACGCTGCTGGTGGCGTTGATGGTCAGGCCGTCCGGGAGGGCAACGGCGATGTCGTAACCGTTGCTCACGATCATTCCTTGGGCTTGGGCACTTTGATTTTGCCGGCGGCGAGGAGGATGTTGGCATAGGGCAACGCGGTTTTGAGCGGTTCGGACACTTCCTTGGGCGGCTTGACGTCGGCGAGGTTATAGGGCAGCGGCTTGGGCTTGTCGGTTAGCTCGAAGTAGACGTTCTTCTCGCCCTGCTTCTGGTTCTTCGTGAAGACGAAGGTCCGCTCCTGATCGGCGTCGGTGACGAAGGCAATGACGCGCTGCTCCTTATCAGTCCAGAACGCCTCCATCGTGCGTTTCTTGCCTTTCTCCGGTTTCTTGGAGATATAGACCTTCCCTGAGGCCGTGATAAAGAAATATGTCTCTCCATTAGCAGCGACTACTTGGAACCTTTCTTCAAAGAGGACGGGGAGCGATTCAGCCTTTTTCCACGGATCCCAAAGCCATTCATCCTCCTTCTTATCCAATGCTGCCTGACTTGTGTAAATGGTCAGCGACCAATTCGGCTTCTTCCTATCTTCCGGAGTGACATCGATCTTTTTGATGAGCGGCCCTCCCGCTTCCGCGAGTGGGCCTTTGATCTTCGCACGGATGTTTGTTAGAAGGAACATTCGCACAGTAGTAGCCGACACGGGCTGGTAGTCGTAATAGATTGCCGGTGGAAATGTGCAGCAGTTTCGGCCAGCCCATGTCAAATCTTCCACTACATCAACGAATCCATAACAGAGATTCTTGGCCCCAGGAACATTGCGGGGGGCGACCCAGCCCTTCTCCGGATCAAACTTAAGTCGGCCAAAGGTAAAGTTTCCAATATAGCCCGGGTTCATAAAACTCGTCCGCGCTTGACCGCTCCAGAAAGAATCATGAGCCACCGTCCAGCGAATGTTTGGGTCGGCAGTTCTTTCCATCACGATGGGGTGGCCAGGTTTGGATTGGTCGAGGAGCCACGAGTGCAGATGAATATCTTCGTCGATCAGACGGTTGGGGAACGTGGTTTTTTCATGCGTGCAAGTGTAGACGATCCCTTTGTAGAACACGATCTTTTGTATGTCGCTGGGCTTCTCTGCTGCGCCTGCTGATGCCCAAGTAGCACTCCAAACGCCGAAGCAACAAGCAAGTTGGAGCCACCATAATTTGTATTGATTCGCCATCGTTATTATCCTTTATAAGTGTTAAGGGTAAGCCTGTGGCTTTGCGATAATGGCCGTGTTCAGGTTGTCCAGAGTGACTTTCTTCAATCCAAGGTACGAGAATGATGCATTGCCCGGTTGGTCAATTGCGGCAACAAACTGGAATGAGGACAAGATCAAATTTTGGTATGCAGTCAATGAGGTCGAATTGTCGTTTCCCGGGAGCTTCTTCGTAGCTGATCCATAGAACGTCCCATAACTAGGATCGAAGTAGAAAGTCTGTGTCTTAGCACCTGTCGTTAGAGTACAGTTGACCACAAAATGATTAACAAAGATAGCCGGAGCATAAGTCTGCTCATTCCCACCCTGACCAACAAAGTTCCCTGGAATATAAGTCACATACGCACTGGGTTCGTAGAATTGATACTTCTGCTTCTCGTAGTCCACGTAACCCGTTGCCGTGCGGAACACATTATCAATATCAAAATTTTTGTTCTCGGGTTTGCTGAAAAATCGTGGGATTTTCCACTCCGGCGTAACAAGATAGGCCTCGGGAAAATCGGATTTGGGAGGATTAATCGGCTTCGCTTTCAACTCAACCAAAGGCTGATCCGGAAGGTCAACACCTTGCAAGAGTAACGCGGCGGCTCCGAATTGCCCCCAGGCAACACAAGTGCCATCCCCCGTCGCCAGTAACTTTTGCAGGGAGTCGCCCCCTCCGGTCGTGGCACGTTTCGTGAGGTCCGCCCAGTCGCCCCAATACGTCAGAGTTTTCGGGTCGCCATCCAGACGAGTAATGGAGCGCGTCTGGAACTGCGCGGCGATCGCTGTCGCGATAACGAGATCGTCGCCCCCCGGCTTGCTCGCAGCCGCACGTGTGCTGAGGTCCACCAGGGTATGAAAGAGCGGGACTGTTGGCAGTGGTGCCTTGCGAAGAACGTAAATATCATTTTTGCTCACGCCCCCGTTAATAGTGACCGCGTTGGGAAGGGTGATCGTCCACGTGAAAGAAAGACCCTTCTCCACAGCTGCAGATATGAACTCTGGGGAGGTGCAAACGCCTGTGAAGATCAGTTGATTGCCGACTGCAATCGCGGTCCCCTTGATGGTGACATCACCCGCGGTCGCTACCACAGAAATGGGGGCCCAGAGTTGGGGTAAGGTACCGGTAGGGAAGATAAATTGGGGTAACGTACCGGAAGTGATGGTGAAGACTGCCGAAACGTTGACTTGCTGCTTCGCGACAATTGCCAACGGATTACTGTCATTGGGCTCGGCACTGCTCCAGCCTCTCGGGAATGCGACACCGGTGATGTCCTTGAGAATGGACTTGGCGTTGTTGAACGTGACGGAGGTAACCGAAACCGTGGGCACTTGCGGAGGAGCCAAGGTACCATAGTCGTCACGAATCCGAGATCGGACGTGAGATTGTCTTCCGGTTGATACGCGAAGGTCACATCCGTTGTGGGCGGAGTGGTCGGTGGCGTGTAGGTGAAACTGCCGTTCGCATTCAAGACCAGCGTGCCCACCGACGGCGGAGAAGACAACACGGCGGACAGGGAATTGCCCGTGGGGTCTGAAATCGTTGGCCAGGACTCCCTTGCCCGCAGATACGGTCAGCGTGCCACTAGCGGGCAGGACGTAGAGGTCCGGATTGCCGACCGGCACAGCCGAAATGGTCAGGGAGACCGTGGCCGCGAGACTCGTTTGCGTGCCATCGGTGACTTCAAAGGTGAACGAATCGCTTCCCGTATAGCCGGTCGCGGCCACGAAATCGAAGGTGCCGTCCGCATGGAGCGTGAAACTGGCGGCATGCGCGGGGCCGCTCACCAATTCGGCGGTAAGCGGCAAACCGCTGTAATCGTAGGAGTACGTCAGTAGATCCCGGGTGGACGAAGGCGACAGTTCGCCGTTTTCGGGCAAATCGAACGCCGCCGGCGCGGCCACGGGCGCGGGACACTTGGGGAAACGGTAATGTTCCAGTTGAAGGACTGACTGGCGTTGTGGGTGCCGTCGGTTACCGCGAGCGTGACCGGGTACGAACCGTGGGCCGCGTCGCCGGCCGCTACCGTGCCGGTGATCAGCCCGGAAGTCGGATTGATGGCCAAGCCGGCCGGTAAACCCGTGGCGGAATAACTGAGAGTACCGCCGCTGGCCACGACCTGCAAGGAGACGGTATCCCCTTCGTTATTGTTCTGATCGCCCGGATTGGTGATCGTGAGCGGGCTGTTGACCGTCCAGGTGAAAGTCTGGCTGGCACTGTAGGTGCCGTCCGTCGCCAGGACGGTGGTCTGATAGGGTCCAGCGGCGGCATCCCCCACCGCGATGGTGCCGGAAATCACGCCGGTCGTCGCATTGATGCCGACGCCGAGCGGCAGCCCGAAAGCGGCGTAGGTCAGCGTGCCGCTCGTAGCATCGGTGGCGTGCAGCGTCACTGACACCGTGTCGCCTTCAGTGTTGCTCTGATTGCTTACAGCGTCCAGTGTCACCGGATTGCTCACGATCCAGGTAAACGTCTGGCTATCGCTGTTGCTGCCGTCGCTGGCCGTGACCGTGGTGACGAAGGGACCGTAAGCTGACGAACCGGGCAGAATGCTACCGGAAATGAGGCCCGTCGTCGCAGAGACCGCGAGGCCGTCCGGCAACCCGCTGGCCGCGTAGGCCAGGGTGCCGCTGCCGCTGTCGCTTGCTGCCAGTGGCAACGACACAGTGGCTCCTTCGGTGTTACTCTGATTGCCCGGATTGGTCAGCGTCACCGGCCGGCGGCGCTCGACCGTCCAGGTGAACGTCTGGCTGTCGCTGTTGCTGCCATCGCTGGCCGTCACCGTGATAGTGAAAGGACTACCCACGGTCGCGCCACTGCTAATGGTGCCGGAAATGAGGCCGCTGGTGGTGTCGATGCTCAGGCCGCCCGGCAACGTCGTCGCGGAATAGGTGAGTGCGCCGGTACCCGAGTCGGTTACTTGTAGTGGCAGCACGACGGCATTGCCGACGTGGTTGCTCTGGTTGCCTGGATTAGTGAGCGCGACTGTACTGCTGATCGTCCAGGTGAACGTCACCACCGCCGTCGAGGTGCCATCGCTGGCCGTCACGGTGGTCACATAGGGACTGTTCAGCGCATCGCCGGCGCGTAACAGTGCCACTGACCAGGCCGCTGGTCGTATTGAGAGTCAGACCGCCCGGCAAACCGGTGGCTCCATAGGTGAAGGTAGGATTGCCGGTTTCGGTGGCCTGGAACGTCAGTGCCACGCTATCACTCTCGTTGTTGGCCTGGTCGCCGGGACTGGTGAACGTAAGCGGACTGGTCACGTTCCAGGCGAACGATTGGCTGCTGGAGACGGTATCGTCGCTGGCCGTGACTGTGGGCTGGTAGGAACCGCCGACGGTATAGGTGCCGGAGATGACGCTGCTGGTGGCGTTGATGGTCAGGCCGTCCGGGAGGGCAACGGCGATGTCGTAACCGTTGCTCACGATCATTCCTTGGGCTTGGGCACTTTGATTTTGCCGGCGGCGAGGAGGATGTTGGCATAGGGCAACGCGGTTTTGAGCGGTTCGGACACTTCCTTGGGCGGCTTGACGTCGGCGAGGTTATAGGGCAGCGGCTTGGGCTTGTCGGTTAGCTCGAAGTAGACGTTCTTCTCGCCCTGCTTCTGGTTCTTCGTGAAGACGAAGGTCCGCTCCTGATCGGCGTCGGTGACGAAGGCAATGACGCGCTGCTCCTTATCAGTCCAGAACGCCTCCATCGTGCGTTCCTTGCCTTTCTCCGGTTTCTTGGAGATATAGACCTTCCCGGAGGCTGTGATGAAGTAATAAGTCTCAGCTTGCCCGACCGCCTGAAACGGTTCTTGGAACAACACCGGAAGCGATTCGCCCGGTTTCCAGTACTCCCACATCCACTTGCCTTTATTCTTATCCCAAACCGCTGCGGTCGTATAAATAGTCAATGACCATTTCGGTGTCTTGGCTTCTTCCGCAGTCACGTGAGCGATTCGGTGTTTTCCTTCATCTGGTTTCGCAGGGATTCGCTCAATTCGTCCCCGAAGGTTCGTCAAGACGAACGTCTGCAAAGCCTTCTCTGAAATGGGCAAGTAGTCGTAGTAAAGTTGTTGTTCTGGAAATCTGCTTGCGTACAAACCTATCCACGCCAGGTCGCCCAAATGCTCGGCCACGGCAGTGCAAGGTTGTCGATTAAGATCGGCATAGGTTGACTCGAATACAACCCCTTTCCGGGGATCGAAGTCAAGGCGTTGACACGAGAAATGGAGCGGTTGAGGGGAGGCTGGGAAGTCGGTCTTGAAGGCTTCAGCGATCCAACAATGATGATAGGCGATGCTCCATCGGAGGCGCAGATTGTCGGTTCGTCCCACCTCCACAGCCTTAGTCACTTTCGGCTGAGCGAAGCTCCACGAATGTAAGAATATGACCTCGATCTCGCCTTTCGTCGAGAAGGCATCTTTCTTCTTCTGATGGCTACAGGCGAAGATAGCTTCTTTGTAAATGACGATTTTCTCAATAGTAGGGAGTACCTCTGTGGCAATGGACTGAGATACGCTCATGGCCCATACAAGGATGCCAAGAAGCCATAGGATCCAACGCGAATTGCATCGATTCATCACGACAATTCTCCGTGTTAAATCAAGGAAACAATGCAACATTAGTGTCCGACGTGAATTGGAGAACGTCCTTCCGCGTTACAAGCGATTTGAATCCGACGGCCTCATCTTGATTCGGTAACACATATCCAGTTGCAACAAACTGGAACGAAGAAAGGATAAGATTCTCATATGCTGACTGTGCGGGCGTTTTCCCATTCGCAGGGATATCCCCATAAATTTTACCATAACTCGGATCGAAATATAAGACCGTCTTCACGTTCTTGATTGTCAATGTGCAGTCAACAACAAAGTGGTTTACGAACAAGGCAGCCGCCTTCGCAGTACCTTGCGCAGGTAGCAGTCCACCTTCCAGTGTTACATCTTGATCGGGAGTCTCCCAGACATAACTTTGTTCCAGGGAATCGATAAACGGTCCAGCGACCAGGTTTTGATAATTGAAGGGGGCGAAGCTCGCCTGTTGTGCGCCAGGTTTCACGGTCCAATTGCGAACAACAAGGTAAGTAAATGGCTTGTTATTTGGGTAAAACGGCGTGGATTCCACTTCGAGCTAGGCTTCGCAGGGAGTTGAACTCCTTGCATCAGTATAGCAGCGGCCCCGAATTGTGACCAGGAGACACAAGTGCCGTCACCAGTCTGAAGTAGCAATTGGAGCGATTCGGTATTCACACGGTCAAGCAGTGTCGTCCAATTGCTCCAGTACGTCAGAGTTCGAGCCTTACCATCACTACCTGCATCTAGGCGAGTAATGGAGAGTGTCGCGAACCACGCAGCAATCGCCTTCACAAAGCCTAACTCATTCCCCTGAGCCTTTCCTGCCCGCTGCTGGCGTACTAAGGTCCACCAGAGTATGGTAGAGGGGGACATTCGCCGGCGGAGCCTTGAAAAGTAGTACATAAATATCATTTTTGCTCACCCCAGCGTCAATACCTGGGCCTGCAGGATGCCGGGAAGGGAGATCGTCCACGTAAAAGCAAGCCCCGTCAGAACCTGCATATCAAGGGGAGCTAAAAAATCGCCAGTAAAGATCAGTTGGTTGCCGACTGCCACCGCCGTTCCCTTTATGATGATCTGACTCGAGTATCCCCTACTACGGTAGGGAGTGAATTGGGGTAGGCTGCCAGTAGTAATCGTGAAGAGTGCCGAAACGTGATCTTTGTCCGCAATAAACGGGTCGCTAGAGAGCATCACCAACGGATTGCTAGCATTGGGTTTGGTACTAGTCCAACCTCTAAGGAACGGGACACTGGTGACATCGTTGAGAACAGGGAGGGCGTCGCTGAACAGGACGTTGGTGACAGAAACCGAGCCGGCTTCCAGAGTCACCGTGGTAACGTTTCCAATATTCGTCGTGCCACTGACCACCGGTTGGTACATGAAGGTCACGGCCGTCGTGAGCGGGGTGGTCGGTGGCGTGTAGGTGAAACTGCCGTCCGCATTCAAGACGAGCGTGCCAACCGATGGCGGCGAAGACAACACAGCGGACAGGGAATCACCCGTTGGGCTGAAATCGTTGGCCAACACGCCTTGACTCGCGGACACGGTCAGCGTGCCACTGGCAGGCAAACTGTAGAGGTCCGGATTGCCGACCGGTACGGCAGAGATGGTCAGCGACACCGATGGCCGCATGCTCGTTTCGATGTGTTCCCCATCGGTGACTGTAAAGGCGAACGAATCGGACCCCGTGTAGCCAGTCGCGGCCACGAAATCGAAGGTGCCATCCGCATTCAGCGTGAAACTGGCGGCAATCCCCGGGACCGGTCACCAACTCCGCGGTGAGCGGTAAACCGCTGTAATCGAAAGAGTACGTCAGCAGATTGCGCGTGGCCGAAGGGGATAGTTCGCCGTTCTCGGGCAAATCGAAGGACGCCGGGGCGGCCACAGGCGCTGGGACACTTGAGGAAACGGTAATGTTCCAATTGAAGGACAGGCTGGCGTTGTGCGTGCCGTCGGTTACCGCGAGCGTGACCGAGTACGATCCGTTAACCGCGTCGCCTGCCGCCACGATGCCGGAGATGAGGCCGAAGTCGAATTGATGGCCAAGCCGGCTGGTAAACCCGTGGCGGAATAACTGAGAGTGCCGCCACTGGCAATGATCTGCAACGAGACAGTATCCCCTTCGTTATTGGTCTGGTCGCCCGGATTGGTGATGGTCAGCGGACTGTTGACCGTCCAGGTGAAAGTCTGGCTGGCACTGTAGGTGCCGTCCGTCGCCATAACGGTGGTCTGATAGGGTCCGGCGGCAGCGTCACCTACGGCGACCGTGCCGGTGATGTCACCGCTCGTCGCATTGACGACCAAGCCATACGGCAGTCCCGCAGCGGCGTAGGTCAGTGTGCCGCTTGTGGCGTCGGTGGCGGACAGGGAGAGCGACACCGTGTCGCCCTCTGTGTTGGTCTGATTACTCACAGCGGCCAGCGTCACCGGATCGCTCACCGTCCAGGTAAACGTCTGGCTATCGCTGTTGCTGCCGTCGCTGGCCGTGACTGTGGTGACGTAGGGGCCGTAGGCCGAGGTGCCGGGCAGAATGCTACCGGAAATCAGGCCCGTTGTCGTAGAGACTGTGAGACCGTCTGGCAACCCAGTGGCCGCATAGGTCAAGGTGCCACTGCCGGTATCGCTTGCTGCCAGTGGCAACGACACGGTGGCTCCTTCGCTGTTACTCTGGTTGCCCGGATTGGTCAGCGTGACCGTGCCGGCCGCGTCACGGTCCAGGTAAAGGTCTGGCTGTCGCTGTTGCTGCCATCGCTGGCCGTGACCGTGATGGTGAAGGGACTACCCACAGTCGCGCCGCTACTCAGCGTGCCGGAAATGATGCCGCCGGTCGTGTCGAGGCTCAGGCCGCCTGGCATGGTCGTCGCGGAATAGGTGAGCGTACCTGTACCCGAGTCGGTCGCCTGGAGCGGCAGCACGATGGCATTGCCGACGTGGTTACTCTGATCGCCTGGATTGGTCAGCGTGACCGTACTGCTGATGGTCCAGGTGAACGTCACCGCCGCCGTGGACGTGCCATCGCTGGCCGTCACCGTGGTCACATAGGGACTGTTGACGGCGTCGCCGGCGCTAACGGTGCCGCCGATGACGCCGCTGGTCGTGTTGAGCGTGAGGCCGCCCGGCAAGCCGGTGGCCCCGTAGGTGAAGGTGGGGTTGCCAGCCTCCGTGGCCTGGAGCGTCAACGCCACGCTGTCGCTCTCGTTGTTGGCCTGGTCGCCGGGACTGATGAAGGTGATGGGACTGGTCACGTTCCAGTTGAACGACTGGCTGCTGGAGACGGTATCGTCGCTGGCCGTGACCGTGGGCTGATAGGAGCCGCCGACGGTGTAGGTGCCGGAGATGACGCCGCTGCTAGTGTTAATGGTCAGACCGGTGGGCAGTCCCGTGGCAGAGAAGGTCGGCGTACCGAGCGTGTCGGTCGCCTGGATGGTCAGTGACACCGTGTTGCCGTCGATGCCACTCTGGTCGCCGGGACTGAGGACCGTGACGGAGCCCCCGGCGCTGACGGTCCACTGAAAGGCCTGCTGGTCGCTATTCGTGCCGTCGCTGGCCGTGACCGTGGTAGTGAACGGACTGTTGGTGGCCGTTCCGGCGTAATCGTCCCAGAGATGACGCCGCTGGTCGTGTCGAGGCTCAGGCCCGACGGTAGACCGGCGGCGGCAAAGGTGACAGTGCCGCCGCTGGCGTCGCTGGCGTAGAGCGGCAGCGACACGGCGTCGCCTTCGTTATTGCTCTGGTCGCCCGGATTTAGGAGCGTGAGGGGACCGACCGCACTGACGGTCCAGGTGAACGTCTGGCTGGCGCTGTAGGTGCCGTCGCTGGCCGTGACCGTGGTCTGCGTAGTGCCGCCGGCGCTGGTGGTCCCGGAGAAGACGCCGGTGCTGGTGCTGAGGCTGACCCCGGACGGCAAGCCTAGGGCCGTATAGGTCATCGTGCCGCCGGTGGCGTCGGTGGCCGTGAGCGCCAGCGACACGGTGTCGCCCTTGTTGTTGCTCTGGTTGCCGGGGTTCGTCAGGGTGATGGGGCTTTGGACCCTCCAGGTAAACGTCTGGGAGGCGTAATCCGTCCCATCGGTGGCCGTGACCGTCACCACGAAGGGGCCGTCCGCCGTCGCTCCTGCGGGAATGGTTCCCGTGATGACGCCGGTACTAGTGTTGATGGTCAGGCCATCTGGCAAGCCCACGGCGGCATAGACGAAGCGTCGCCCGTCGTGGTATCGGTGGCATCCATGCGCGAAGAAACGGTGTCGCCTTCGTTGTTCCGCTGGCCACCAGGGTTCATGAGCGTGATGGAGCTATTGACGTTCCAGGTAAACGTCTGTGCGGCGTTGTTCGTCCCATCGCTGGCCGTGACGGTCGTGGTGAAGGGGCCGTCCGTGGACGTTCCAGCGGGAATGGTGCCGGTGATGTCGCCGGTACTGGTGTCGATGGTGAGGCCGGTGGGCAAGCCCGCGGCGGCATAGGCGAGCGTCGCGCCCGTCGTGGTATCGGTGGCGTGCAGCGTCAAAGAAACCGAGACGCCTTCGTTACTCCATTGGTCGCCCGGGTTCGTGAGCGTGATGGGGCCGACCACGTTGACGGTCCAGTTCAGCGTCTGGGTCGCCGTATAAGTGCCGTCCGTGACCGTGAGTGTGGGCTGGTAGGGACCGGCCGCCGCAGCGCCCGCGGCGATGGTGCCCGTGATCAGACCCGTAGTCGGGCTGATGCTGAGACCGAACGGCAGTCCCTGCGCGAAGTAGGCGAGGGTGCCGCCGCTGGAGTCACTGGCCGAAATTTGCAGGGAAACCGTATCGCCTTCGTTGTTGCTCTGGTCGCCGGGAGGCGTAATCGCGATCGGGCTGCTGACATTCCAGGTGAATGGCTGGTTGGTCGTGTTCGGGCCGTCACTGACCGTGACGGTGGTCTGGTAGGGTCCGAGGGCGGCAGTACCCGTGGCGACGGTGCCAGAGATGAGGCCCGAGTTTACATCGATGCTCAACCCGGCGGGCAGTCCGGTGGCGGAATAGGTGAGGGTGCCGCCGCTGCTGTCGCTGGCGGCGATTGGCAGCGAGACCGTGTCGCCCTCCGTGTTACTCTGGTCGCCTGGATTCGTGATCGTGATCGGGCCGCTCACCGTCCAGGTGAGCGGTTGGGTGGCCGTGTACGGGCCATCGGTGACTGCGATCGTAGTCGGATACGAACCGCCCGCGTTGAGGACGCCGGTGAGGAGTCCCGTAGTCACGTTGATGCTGAGGCCAGGTGGTAGCCCCGTCGCGGAATACGAGAGAGTGCCGCCGGTGGCATCGATGGCCCCGATTTGTAGTGATACCGGGTCGCCTTCGGTGCCGCTCTGGCTGCCGGGATTCGCGATCGTGATGGGATTGCTGACGTTCCAGGTGAAGGACTGGGTAGCGCTGTAGGTGCCGTCGGTGGCGCTGACCGTGGTACTAAGGGGACTGGCCAGGGGAGTGCCGGCGCTAATCGTGCCCGAGATAAGGCCCGTATGCGGATCGAGGGTGAGGCCGGCCGGCAGGCCAACAACGGTATAGACGAGGGTGCCGCCCGTGGCATCGGTGCCGTTGAGCGGCAAGGACACCGTATCGCCCTCGGTGTTGCTCTGGTCGCCGGGATTGGTGAGTGTGACCGGATTGCTAACGTTCCAGTTGAACGCCACGCTATTGGTGTACGTGCCGTCGGTGGCCGTGACGGTCGTGGCGAAGGGACTGTTCGTGGATGTGCCGGCACTGATGGTTCCGGAGATGAGGCCGGTGTCGCTGATGGATAGACCGTCTGGCAGGCCGGCGGCGGTGTAGGTGAGGGTGCCGCTCGTGGAATCGGTGCCCACGATTTGCTGCGACACCGTATCGCCTTCGGTGTTGGTCTGGTCGCCGGGACTGGTGAGCGCGACCGGATTGCTGACGTTCCAGGTGAACGCCATGCTAGTGGTGTACGCGCCGTCGGTGGCTGTGACGGTCGTGGCGAAGGGACTGTTCGTGGACGGCCGGCACTGATGGTTCCAGAGATGAGGCCGGTGTCGTTAATAGACAGGCCATACGGCAAGCCGGCGGCGGTGTAGGTGAGGGTGCCGCCCGTGGAATCGGTGCCCACGATTTGCCGCGACACCGTATCGCCCTCGGTGTTGGTTAGATCGCCGGGATTGGTGAGCGGATTGGGCCGGAAGACTGGATCAAGTAATCGTAGCGTCCGGGCACGCTGCCGCTGTTGAGGCTGTTATGGACCAGACCCGTGCTGGAATTGCTGTCGAGGAAGGCTCCTGGGACACCGGAGCCAATCATTTGGTACGAATTGCCAGCCGAGCCGCTGCCGTAACCGACGTAGGCCGAGGTTCCTCCAGTGCCGCCGGAACCGCCGCTCGCATCGCCGGTCTCCCAGAGAATACGGTCGTAGTTGAACTCAATCTGGAAGGCGCCGGTGGCGAGATCGGGACGGCTAATGAGGAGCAGTTGGAAAGCGTTGGTGTTGTCGGTGTGCTGATTGTAATAGCCGACGTCCAGCCAATCGACGCCGAAGGCCGCGTGTCCATCTACCGTGTCGGTCCCATAGGTGACCAGCGAGCCGGTGCGCGTGTCTACATCGGCGAAAAAGGGAGCAATGATCGGCTGGCTGCTGCTGGCGAAACTGTAGGGGGTGTAAGTACCAGACCCATTGGAGAGGGTCACGTTGCCATTGTTATTCACGAACAGCTGGTCGTAGACCGTGCCGCCGTAATCGATGTTGAAGCCCAGCGCCACCGCACCCGTCGAGCCGTCGTCATTGGCCGCCAATTCGTTGGCGGTGAAGCCGGTGAGCGTGCGCACGGCGGACATCAAACAGCGATCTTCGAGCGCTTCGAGCCGTAGGGGCAACGAGTAGTTGCGCTTGCGAGTGCTTGTGGTGTTCCGGCGAAAGAACTTCAGAAAGTTTTGCATGGCAGCTCTCGAAACGTGTGGCGAGGTTCGAGATGTTGCCATCCTAACGAGCGTTGCCCTAAAGTCAACCCGGCGCTCACCCGGCAGAGGGCTGCGCGAAGAGTCCGAGAGGTTGTTCGCCGAAGTACCTGTTCGATTTCAAGGAAGCGACAGGAGCGGGCAATTGGGGTCTGCTGAGTGTTGGCTTATTTCTTCCCGCCGAGCGAGATCAACTGCGACTCCGTGCGAAAATATATTCGCCCCTTCGCCAGTGCCGGCGTACTCTGTATCGCCTCGCCGAGCTGGTTTTCGGCCAGCACGTCGAACGTATCTGTCGCTGCCAAGACCACGACCTTGCCGGTGTCGGACACACAATAAATGCGCTCGCCCACGCACACCGGCGACGCGGAGAAGGTGCCGCCGAGTCGCTCCTGCCACAGTACCTTGCCCGTCGCAGCGTGCAAACAGGTGCCAATACCTTGCTCGCTGCAACAGAAGATCCATGCGCCCTTCACGAGCGGCGTCGGCAGATACGACACCGCCTTTTCCTGCCGCCACACTTCCTGCGCTTTGCCGTCCGCCGCGTAGGGTCGCAGCGCCACGAAATGCTTCTGGCCGGTGACGAAGCCACACGTTCCCAGCACCAGGTCGCCGGCAATCACGGGCGACGAAATCGCGCGCTCCTGCTTGGTCGGCGCGAAAACGCTGCTCTCCCAGTTCACCTGGCCAGTCTGCGGATCGAGCGCCGTGATGCCGTGCTGCCAGTTCGTGAAGATCAATTCCGGCGCCCTGTCCTTCGGCCGATAGACGCACGGCGTCGAATAGGTGGCGTTCTTCCCATGCCGTGGCGTCTTCCATTTCTGCTGGCCCGTCGCCGTCTTGACCGCCACGATGCTGCCGTTGCCGTCCGGTTCATTGGGGAGAATTAAAAGATCCTTAAAAAGCGTTAGCGACACGCCGTAACCGTGTTGACTCTTGTAGCCGCCGAGATCGATCTTCCAGATGTCCTTGCCATCATGGTCGAGCGCGGCGCACCGTGTACTCGTCGGGCGTCACCATGGCGAAGTACAGGCGTTTGTCATCGACGGTTGGCGTCGAAGTGGCGAAGGTGTTGCGTAGGTGCTTCTTGTACGTTTTCGCGGCAAAAGCGCTGCCAGAGGAGCTTGCCGTCGGCCGCGTTGAAGCAGAGAACCAGTTGTGTGCCCGTCTTCGTTTCTGAGGAGGTGACGAAGAGCCGGTCGCCCCACAGGATCGGACTCGAATGGCCGCTGCCGGGAACGGCGACCTTCCAATTGAAGTCTTTATCGGTCCACTTTAGAGGAATAAGCGCGTCGCCGTGGCCGGCGCCGTTGGAACCGCGAAAGCGCGTCCATTCTTCGGCGCCTGCCGAGGTCCCCGTCAGCAAGATGGCGAGCAGCACGAGCGTGAGGCAGCGTTTCATGAAGACTCCATCAAGAAGGCTGTGCGGCCGAATTCACACGCCAGCGTTTGCGCGGAACGTCGCCAGGTGTCCACCGTTTGAGAGAGATCGAACCAGCGCTCTAATTCGTTCAGATCATCGGAAGCGTTGACAGCATTCACGAGGTCGGCCGGCAAGGGATTCTGCAACCGGAGTTGCAAAGCGCGTAGCACGGCCATGCGTTTGGCCATTAGCTCTCCCTTCTCTATCCCCTTCGCCATTCCCTTTTTTTCCCAATCTGCGAGAAACTTGGACTCTTTCACGTTCCAGCCCTCCAACCCGGCTTGCCACAGACCTTTTCGTGTGGCGAGTTCCGCGAACGTCAGCGCCAGCGCGCCGAAGTCCGCCCGCCCCGAGGCGTTTCGCTCCTGCGAGGCCAACCGCCGCCACTCCGCGATTATAGCCGCGTCGCCGCCGCCACGCATTAGCGGAACTCGGGTGTGAAGAATAAAGCGGACCAGCACAAGAAACGGATAGATGCCCGCTGCCACGATCCGGTATGTTCAAGCGCGGAGGTAACGGACCATGTCTCGTCAAGCGAAGAAGCCGTCGCCGATGCACGCCGCGCAGCGCCGCCTGGCCGCATCGAGTGATCCGCACGTTGAAACGGTGCGCCGTGTCTGCCGCTACATCGAGGCGAATCTCGAAGCGCCGCTCACCCTGGCGGTGCTGGGCGAGCAAGCGGCGCTCAGTCCGGCTCATCTCCAACGCTTGTTCAAACGCATCACCGGCGTCTCGCCGCGTCAGTACGCCGACGCCTGCCGATTGGCGCTGCTTGAAAACGCGGCTCAAAGAACGGAGGACGGTCACCATGGCGATGTACGAAGCGGGTTATGGCTCCAGTAGCCGTTTGTACGAACGGGCGGCTACACAACTCGGCATGACGCCAGCGACCTATCAGCACGGCGGCCGCGCCGTGAAGATTCGCTATCTGGTGGTCGATTCGCCGCTGGGCCGTCTACTGCTGGCGGCGACGGAACGCGGCGTCTGCGCCGTCTGTCTCGGCGACCGCGACGCCGACCTGGAGACGGCCCTGCGGCACGAGTATCCCGCGGCGACGATCGCGCGACGACACCGAACTACAAGCGTGGGCGGATGAATTACGGGCTCACCTGCACGGCCGGCAGCCGCATCTTGATCTGCCGCTGGACGTGCGCGCGACGGCGTTCCAAGGGCGTGTCTGGCAAGCGTTACAGGCGATTCCCTATGGCAGCACGCGCACCTATAGCGAAATCGCGGCAGTGCTGGGGAATCCGAAAGCGGCTGCGGCCGTGGCCAGGGCGTGCGCGACGAATCCGGCGGCGCTGGTGATTCCCTGCCATCGCGTGGTGCGTGAGGACGGCGGCCTCGGCGGTTATCGTTGGGGGGTGGAGCAAGGAAACGCTGCTGGCACAGGAGAAAGAGACAGCGAAAGTGGAGATGAAATGAGTGGTATCGCCTGGCGGATCATTGTCCGCCAGGCAACACCGGCTTCAAATGCCCGTCTGGCGCGGAACTCCGCGAGTGAATTCGTCGTCGCGGAAAGATCGATCCAGCGTTCCAGGTCATTCATATCTTCGCAGGTGTTGACGGCCTCGACAAGATCGGGCGATAACGGATTCTGAAAGCGCAGTTGCAAAAAGCGCAGCACGGCCTTACGCTTGGCCATTAGCTCTCCCTTCGCCATCCCCTTCTCCATGCCCTTCTCCATCCCCTTCTTTTCCCAATCCGCGAGAAACTTGGACTCTTTCACGTTCCAGCCCTCCAACCCGGCTTGCCACAGACCTTTTCGCTTGGCGAGTTCCGCGAACGTCAGCGCCAGCGCGCCGAAGTCCGCCCGCCCCGAGGCGTTTCGCTCCTGCGAAGCCAACCGCCGCCACTCCGCGATTATAGCCGCGTCGCCGCCGCCACGCATTAGCGGAATCCACGGCAGCACGCAACGCTGCCATTCGCCCGCCGCGATGCGCCGCAAAGTCGCCGCCGCCCCTTCTTCACGCAGGGTTCGCTGCACGGCTTCCATTCGTGTTCCCGCTCCGTCCAGGGTGGCTTCCGTCATGTCCAGCACGTTGGGCTGAACCGCTCCCGTCAGATTGAGCAACACGCTCATGACTTGATATTTGCCACGGCGTCCGCGGCCGTAACGCCGTTCGCGCCAGCCGATAGGCGTATTCGCCCAACCGCTCCAGCATGTCCACGTGCGGGCGCGCCCTGTGCTTCGATGTCGAGCAGACAACGCCGTGTGGGATCGGCGACGTTCTCGAACTCCGCAACCAGGTCGCAGACACGAGCCGCTTCGTCCGGTTGGCCGGGCGCACTGGTATCGAGCCAACCGCGGAAGTGCCACGCTTGGACGAAGCGCTGCGACAACCAGAAGAAGAAGCCCACCGGCCCTTCGCGGATCAGATACCGCGCCGCGCGATCGTAATTTGCCATCGGCGATCCTCGCCTCAATCGTTCTGCGGATGGATGTCCAGCGCCCGCGAGCCGAGCCGGGCCAGGAAGCGGCACTTTCTGTTCCATCGTCAATTCCTTCGTGAACCGCCCTTCGCCGCGTCGAGCCAGCGCATCGGCCGCTTGCCGTAGTCGGTCACCACGCGCGTCAGCACCGGCCCCGGCTGCTCCAGCGCCGCCCGGATGCCGCCCTCCAGGTCCTGCGGCGCCGACGATCTCCTGATAGCCGACGCCGAAGCCCTTGGCCAGCGCCGCGTAGTCCGAGCCGGGCCAGGATCGTCGCCGTCGTGCGCCGGTAGGCCTGCTGCTGCAACGCCTGCATGTAGTGATACGCCTGGTCGTCCAGCACGAAGAACTTCACCGGCAGGCACTCGCGCGCCGCCGTCGAGATCTCCATGCGCCGACATCAGAAAGCAGCCGTCGCCGGTCACCGTCACGCCTGCCGGCCCGGATGGACGCGCTGGGCGCCGAGGGCCGCCGGGATCGACCAGCCCATCGCCTGGTTGTTCGGTCGGATTGAAGATACGTCCGCGGCTGGCAGCACCGTGAACGCCTCCGCCGCCCAGTGTTCCGACGCCGTCACGTCCACGAACAGCAGGGCGTCCGCGCAGGTCGCACGCCGCAGCGCCAGGAGGAACGCCATCGGATCGACGCCGCAGCGCGCGTAGCACTGCGGCGTTCACCTGTCGCCTCGTCGCACTTTCCACTGGCGAATCGCCGCGACCAGAGCGGGGTTGGCAGGGCGGCAGATCAGCGCCCGCGCAGTCGTGCAGCTTGTGCAGGAAGACGCCCGCGTCGGCGTGGACGCACACCTCCGGCTTGACGACCCGGCCCAGGTTGTCGGCGTTCGCATCGACCTGGATGACGTGCGGGATGCGCAGGTATCGCATAAAACGCCGTCGAGACCTCGCTGTAGCGCACGCCGATGGCCAGCACGAGATCGACGTCGCTGAAACGCCTTCTCGGCGGTGCGCGTCCCCTGCGGCCCGTAGCCCCAGCCGACCGCGAGCGGATGGCATTCGTCGATGACGCCCTTGCCCGAGACGCTGGTCGCGACCGGCGCCTGCAGCATCTCCGCCGTGCGCACCAGCGTCGCGCCGAGTAGTCCATGCAGCCCAGGCCGGCGTAGATGCCGACGCGCAGCCGGCGGTCGCACAGCAGTTGCAGGCGCACGCCGAACGCCGCCTCGTCGAACGGCACCTCGCACGGCGCCGAGCGGCGCGACAGTGAAACTGCGCGTCCTCGATCAGCAGGTTGTACGGGACGACGACGCGCGACCGGCCCCGGCTCGCCGGACTGACGCGCAGCTGGAACGCCTGGCGCACCGCCCCGGGAATCTCGGCGGCGCAGCTGCACCTCGAAGACGCCCTTGGTCACCGGCTGGAGCAGGCCGACTTGCGGGAGTTCATGGACCTGAAAGGCTTGTACTTGTCGCCGCGGGCCACGTCGCCGACGATGCACACCATCGGCACGCTGTCGAGCAGCGCCTCGCCGATGCCGGTCAGCGCGTTGGTCACGCCCGGGCCCGGGCACGATGCAGAGCACGCCGGGCCGGCCGGTGCTGCGGCGTAGCCGTCGGCCATGCACGCGGCGGAGAACTCGTGGGTGACGAGCAGGTACGGCAGCTGCTGGCCTTTCATCTCGTCCCACAGCTCGTTCTCCTGCGCGCCGGGAATGCCGAAGACGCAGCACGTTCCCTCCGCAATAAGCGTTTCGACCAGCGCACGGGCCCCGGTCATCGTGCCGGAAACGACGCCGTACTCGGCGGGACGGGCGTCGGCGGTCGGCGTCAGGGCCGGCAGACTGGCCACGCACTGGGCAGCCAGCGCTTTCAACACGGTGCGGCGCGTCATTGGCAGATTCATGCGAGGTTCCCTCTTTTTCCTTGTGTGACAGGCGGGGGTGGGACAGGATAACTTCGACCGCGCAAGCTCCGCGAACGGCGGCGAGGAGTGAGGCTCGGCAACCGCGCGAAGCCGCCACGCACGTCAGCGCCAGGCGCACCGCGCCTTCCTCTTGTATCGGTTGTTCCGGTTGTGAGGCTGATGGGCAGCTGGATGGAAATGACGTTTATGCAGCCAAAATCTCTATGACGAGCTTCCCTATATCACCGTGCCGCATCCGCGACCCACCCGAGCGCCTGGCGACGCCGGGCGTCCTGATGGGCATGACGCCGCCGCCGGTCGAGCATGCCGGGTGCTGGAATTAGGCTGCGGCACCGGGACGAATCTGTTGGCGATGGCCCTGTCGCTGCCGGACAGCGCGTTCGTGGGACTGGACCTCACCGCGGCGCATATCGCCACGGGTCAGAGTATGGTTGAGGCTTGCAGACTGACGAACCTGACGCTGCTTCAGCGCGATCTTCTCGAAGGAGTTGCGGACCTGGGCCGGTTCGATTACGTCATCGCGCACGGCGTCTACTCCTGGACGCCGGCTGCGGTGCGCGATCGGGTTCTCGCCCTCTGCAACGAGTGTTTGACAGAGCAGGGGATCGCGTTTGTCAGTTACAGCGTCTATCCCGGTGCGTATCATCGCCGTATGGCCCGCGACATGCTTCTGTACCATGCTCCGGACGATAGGTCGCTGCGCGACCGCGTGGCCGAGGCGCGACCTGCTCGCCTTCCTGGCGGAAGCCATGCCTGAACCGGCTCGCTACCGCGACATCCTCCGCGAAGAACAGCACCTTCTGGCACGCTACGGCGACGAGAACTACGCCCACGACATGCTGGGGCCGATCAATCGGCCCGTCTATTTCCGTGACTTCGTCGAACACGCGGAACGACATCGGCTTCAGTATCTGAGCGACAATGCGATCGCGCAGTCGCTCCGCGGTCTGTATTCGCCCGCGGCCATCGACAAGCTGAACCAGTTAGCGAAGGGACAACGGCTGGTGCGCGAACAGTACCGCGATTTCCTCGACGGACGACTGTTCCGCGAAACCCTGCTGTGCCGGCAAGAAATCACTCTGGCGGACGAACCGCGGCCCGAACGGGTGCAGGGGTTGTACGTGGCCTCGCCGCGCCGCCGGCCGCCGCCGCAACCAGGGCCGCCGGGAATGGCCGAGTTCCAGCTGCCCGGCGGCGAAACCATGCAGCTCGACCATCCGCTGGCCAAGGCCGCTCTCAGTCTGCTCGGCGAACGCTGGCCGGCGGCGCTGCCGTTCCGCGACGTGCTGGCCGAGGCGCGCTGCCGGATCGGAGCCACGTCAGCGAACGAAGCGGCAGCAGTGGAATTGGCCGAGTTCTTGCTGATTGCGGAAAGTAGGCAGTTCGTCACCTTCAGCGTCCATGCGCCGCGGCTGGCTCCGAGAGTCAGCGAACGGCCGCTGGGTAGCCCGTTAGCGCCTGGCAGATCGGGCAAGGAAAGCCGGTGACCAATCTCTGGCACTGTCCTATTAAAATGGACGATCCGGTGAGCCGACAGCTATTCGTGTTGCTGGATGGCACCGCGATCGGACGGCCCTGGCGGATGGCCTGGCGGTCTATCTGGAACAGAAGCAGCTGTTTCCGCGCCGCAATAATGTGGTCGTTCGTGAACCCGCCGCGCTCCGCACCTTGCTGGCGGACAATCTGGACGCCAATCTCGAAAAGTTCGCCCGGCTGTGCTTGCTCGTCGATTGAGACAGGTCACCACTGGCGATTGACAATGCGATAAATCACCACGGCGAAACCGATGAGAAACGCCAACAGAAACAGACCGATCGCCAGGACGGTCAGCCAACCGCCGAGCAGCTGGGCCGGCACCGGCGTCTCGGCCAACTCGCGCTCCAGTTCGCGCTCGATCTCTTGCCGTACAGGGGAATGGGCCGGCTCCCAGCGCAGCGTCACGTGCCACATCCGCCGGAAGGTCTCCACCTCCAGAATCACGTTCTGCGCGACCGGCAGCGTCTGCACTTTCAGGCTCGCGCAGCCTCCGGCCGTCTCCGCGGCCTGGTTCGAGAGCGATCCGCTCTTCGTCGTGCCGAAATAGTACAGGTCGCCGGAATGCAACGGCCGCACCTCGAGCCGCTCGAAAATGCGGTTCAAGAGCGTCTCGACCGTCTCCGGATCGACATTATAAAGAGAGGTTTGATGGCGGGAACGCCAGAGCAGCAGAGCGGAGCCGCCCACGACAATCACAAAATAGGCGAGCATCAGCAACAGCCACCAGTGCCACAGGCTCTCGGTAGCCGACGAACTGGATGGGTTTTGACCGAAGACCAGCGACTCGCGCCAGCGATCGTTGAGAACGCTCAAGGCGCCCGGGCCGCCGAAGAGAAGGAAGCCGGACGCGGCGAACAGTACGCCGACGAAATCCCACGGCCCCGAAACCAGCAGCGGATGCCGTCGCCGATTGATGCTGCCGAGAATCAACAAATACATCGCCAGCGGGAGGAGAAACGCCAGGAGAATCAACGATGGGTCCTTCGCGCAGGAGCTTCGACGTTTAGCGGCGCCGGCCGACGCTGCACGCCGGTGTCGCGTTTACGGCGACGCCCCAATGAAGGAGTATTGTAAACGTCGCCAAGCTCCGGTTCAATCGTTCGCCGTCCCCCGGCGCGAAGTCCGCACGCGCCACCATGCCAAACCTGCCGGTAATGCCAAGCCCGCGAGCAGCAATGTCGAGGGTTCCGGAACCGTCTGCACACCGATAGTTCCGCCGCTACCACTCCCACCGGAGCCGCCGCTGCCACCCGAACCACTGCTGCCACCCGAACCGCCGGAACCGCCACTGCCGCCGCTACCGCCCGAACCACCAGACCCACCAGACCCACCAGACCCTCCCGTCGAACCGGCAGCTGTGATACTCACATCCGCGCCAAGTTTGCCAAACGTGATGGCATCCGGCGAACCGGGCGCCACATAGGTGTCCAGCACCACGGTATAGTCGTGCCCGCCCAGCACCAGACTCTGCGACGTGGGACTGAGAAACGCCGTGGTAATGCTGGCCGTGGTGGTGGTCAGCGAACCGCTGAACGTGCCTTTGAAGGTCAGATCGCCGGACTGCCCGCTGGCCGTGTCGGTCAGGTGCAGGTCCAGGCTGTAGGGTACACTGCTGAACGTATCGATGGTTCCCGTCAGCGCCGAGCTGAAGGTACTCAGACTGACCGCAGTAATAGGAGACGTCGTGTTACCGACTTTGGTGGTAGCGGCGGCCTCGGGCACCAGCGTCATGCTGATGCCACCGGTGCCGTTATTGTCGGCGGCCACCGAGAGTGGATTCCGCGACCAGGAATACGTCCAGGGGGTTATCATATCGGCACGAGCGGCGCCACCGACAGACAGCAACCCCAGCAATGTCGCGAGCAGACGGCCTGACCAGCAATTCATGTTCCGGCGTCCTTTCCCTGAAGGAGGTCGCATCCGAGCGCCGCTCGAATGCCGATGACGGAGGGGATACTACAAGAAATTGGTTGCGCGTGTCAACGCACGCTGGCGCACGTTCGGCAAGTCAAAGCCTACCCATATCTCCCGTCCTGTGTAGGGGTTACAGATAGGCGCCGTTGCGGATTTTCGCCGGCACGGCCCTGGGAAACGACGGCGGCCACGTCTTTGGGGTAAACTCTGTTGCAGGCGGTTCGAGTATGTTACAAAGGATGGTGCTGAGTTTCGGTACTATGGAGAACTTCCCATGCGACCGTGCTACACGCTGCTGCTCGCCGCTGGTCTGCTTCTTCCCGCGGGAACCGTATACGCTGAAAAGCCACTGACGGATCAGGCACGCGCCGCTGCGCTCGTCGCCCAACTCGCCAGCGAGGAGTTTCAGGTGCGTGAGAACGCCGCTTTGGCGCTCGACCATCTCGGGGCCGCCGCGCTGCCGGCACTGCAAGCCGCCCGGCAGCATCCCGATCCCGAGGTGCGCCGGCACGCCGCGGAAGTGCTGCGCATTCTCGAACGCCGCCTGGAAACCCTTCGTCAGTTCGATTCCCCCCGGCTGCGCGTCCAGTACCAGAACGTCCCGCTCGTCGAAGTCCTGGCCGACCTCTCCAAACGCAGCGGCAATCCGCTCAAGCTCGGGTCGAGCAATGCGGAGGAGATGGGCAAACGCACCGTGACCCTGGACGGCGACTGGACGTTCTGGGAAGCGCCGGAGCGCGTGTGCGCAGCCGCGGCGGTCGCGGAACCGGAGCCGGAACCCAAGTCGCCGCGGACGCTGCAAATCGAGGAAGGCGGCTTTCGTGCCCGCGGCCGGCGGATGATGTACCTGGACCCGTCGCGTAACGGCCGCAGCACGGAACCCGAAGCGATCGCTTTGCTGGACGGCAAGCCGTTCTCTCGTCCGACGTTCCAGGCCGGCGCTGCGCATTCGCATGCTCGGCCCCCAGGCTTCCTGTGCCGCGGACAGCGGCGGCGATAAGAAACTCGCGCCGCTCACGCTGGAAGTGAAGCCGGAGCCGCGCATTGGCTGGGAACGCCTCGCCACCATTCGCATCGACCGCGTCCTCGACGATCGCGGTCAGGAACTGGCGCCGCCTCCCGTCGTGTTCGGCGATTCCAAATGGCAGGATATTCCCGAGGATGTGATTATCGTCTGGGATGGCGTCGGCGATTTCCCTCTCGCCTCCACTCCGCAAGTCTTCGCCCTGGAGTTTCCGGTTAGCGAGCGAACGGGTCGCAGTCTGCGCGAGGTTCACGGCACGGTCGCCGGTTGGATTCGCACTTCGCCGGAGCCGCTCATCAAGATTGACGACGTCGCCAAGGCTCTCAAGGTGCAGCACACGGGGCCGGACGGCTGCCGTCTCAAGGTGACCGAGTGCCAGCGCGACGAGGACGGCTTGTTCAAGGTGCAAATCGAACTGACGCCGACGCGGTCGCCGACCCTGACGCAGTTCCTGAATCAACGTATCGTGCGCATGAATCGCCGCTTCGTGGAACGGGTGGCCACGACCCTCGACGCCGCGACGACGCCGTTTGTGCTGAGCAATGAAAAAGGCGAAGGGCTCACTCTCGTCAACGGCACCTTCGAGAAGGACAGCAATGGCCCGTCGGTGCGTCTACACGCTGATTTACAAGCCGGACAGGAACGATAAAGGGCCGGCGAAACTGGTGTATCGCGGTCATCGTTGCGCGTTCGTCGAGATGCCGTTCACGTTGAAGAATGTGCCGTTGTACAAGGACAATTGATGAGGGTGGCGGAGGTAAAAACAAAGTCCCGCCGCCAGCTTCCCGAGTGTCGCCCATCACTCAAGTCGCCGAGCGGCGAGACATAATTATTATAGATACAAAGGGGCTGAAACTCCAGTCAAGCGCTAAATTTTTTTGTTGCAGATTTTGTCGTGAGCGGCCATCGGTGTGTGTACCAGGCCGTGCGGTACCTTCCAGATCGGTTTCTTGTAGGCAATCCATTCATCGCCAGAATTAAGCGTCTGTTGCCGAAGCCTGTGGCGCCGTGAGTTAGGGCGGCGGATGGTCGCCTTTCGCGGAGCGAAAGGATGTCCTTTCGCTCCGCGAAAGGCGACCATCCGCCCCTGCCGGAACAGACTCCTAGAGCCTTCACGCTAAGGGAGGCGCCTTCGTATGAATTGCCGACTCCAACTCAACAGGCGCCTGTCCATCGACCTCCGGTGGCAGCAACTTCGCCAGTTTGGATTCAGAGTCTGGCCGGTGCGTGAACCGTTGAATCGCGTAGAAGAACACCGGCGTCATGAAGATGCCGAAGATCGTCACTCCTAACATGCCAGCGAAGACGGCCACTCCCAGGGCAAAACGCATTTCCGCTCCGGCCCCGTGGCCCAACAGTAACGGCACCACGCCCAGAATGAACGCGAAGGACGTCATAATGATGGGACGCAACCGCACGCGGCAAGCCTCGACCGCCGCCTCGAACGCCGGCATCCCCTCGTCATATTTCACCTTTGCAAATTCGACAATTAAGATCGCGTTTTTGCTTGCAAGGCCGACCAGCACCACAAAACCGATCTGGGTAAAGATGTTGATGTCGCCGCGCGTAACGACCACTCCCACAATCGCGGACAGAACGCACAACGGCACCACCAGCAGGACCGCCAGCGGCATCGTCCAACTCTCATACTGGAAGGCCAGGATGAGGAAGACCAACACCACGGCCAGCCCGAAAACCACGATCGTGGTGTTGCCCGCCTGGATTTGCAGCAGCGTCAGTTCCGTCCATCGGTAATCGAGCGACTGCGGCAGCTGCGTGGTTACGGCCGTCTCCTCCAGCGCGGCAATCGCCTGCCCCGTGCTGAAATCTGGCCGCATCCCGCCCGTGAGGGTCGCCGACGGCTTCGTATTGTAACGGAACACGGTGGCTGGCCCGCTACTCTGCTTCACATCGACCACCGTTAACAGCGGGAGCATCTTGCCGTCCTGGTTGCGTACCTGGAGTTTGCCCACGTCTTCCGCCCGAAGGCGGGCGCGCGCGTCGGCCTGCACGTTCACCTGGTAATTGCGATCGAAGAGGGTCACATCGTTGACGTACTTCGAGCCGAGGTAGACCTGAAGCGTGTCGTTGATTTCGCCGAGCGGCACTTTCATTGCCACGGCTTTGTCTTCATTCACCGTGACCGAGAACTGCGGACTGTTGGCGCGGAAGCTGGTGTTCACGCCGACTAAACCCGGTGTCTGATTGGCGGCCCGGACCAGATCGTCGGTCGCCAGTTGCAGCGTGGTGGGCCCGGCGCCGCCCACGTCGCGGACCTGCAACTTGAAGCCGCTGGAGTTGCCCAGGCCGTCCACCGGCACCGCGCCGAAAACCACCACTTGCGCTTCCTGGACTTCGGCCAAGCGCTTGCGGACCTCGGCCAGTACCTCGTCGGCGTGCGGGCCGTGTCCGCGTTTTTCGAACGGCTCCAGTACGATGAACATCGAGCCAAGATTCGAGCCGTTGGTGTTGGTCAGCAGTGACATGCCTTCCATGGCAACCGTATGGCCGACGCCGGGAATTGGTGGATAGAGTTTGCTTCCCGCTGGAGGCTTCGGGCCCTTGTAATGGCCTCCCCGTTCTTCATCCCCCAAAATGATGCGATTGACGTTCTGCACCACTTTCTCGGTTCGCTCGAGCGAAGAGGCGTCGGGCATCTGCAAGCCGAGGATCAGGTAACCCTTGTCCTGCTGCGGGATGAAGCCGGCCGGAACGCGAACCATGCCGACCCCGGTCAGGGCTAACAGCCCGACGTAAAGCACGAGGACGATGACGCTGAGTCGTAACAAATGGCTGATGCCGCGCCCATACCACGCGGTGGCGCGGTCGAACAGCCAGTTGAAGGCGCCGAAAAGCGCGGCCAGAAGCCTATTCACGCGCTGAAGCAACAGCTTGCCGACGATACCGCCAACGACTGCGCCGGTAGAAACAGTGCAAAGCCCAGGGTCCAGGCGAGCAGCGTTCCTTGCCAGGAAGAGTCCACCGCGCCGCCATCGTGGTCGGCCCCCGTCAGCCCTAACTGGTCGCCGAACAGCTTTTTTCCCGCCCAGAAAGTGAGCCACCCGCCGAGAAGGGTGAAACTCCACCAGGGCGGCGCTTCCTTGTCGTGATGGCCGCCTTTGAAGATCGTGACGGCTCGTGAGGGTGTCATCGTCATGGCGTTAATGGCCGAGATCAGCATCGCCGCCGCGATGGTCAGCGCGAACTGGCGGAAGAACTGCCCGCTGATGCCGCCGAGAAAGGCGCTGGGCAGGAACACCGCGCACAGCACCAACGTGACGGCGATAATCGGGCCCGTGATTTCCTGCATCGCCTTGATGGTGGCGGTGCGGGCGTCCAGTCCCGTTGCCATCCAACGCTCGATATTTTCCAGCACCATGATGGCGTCATCGACGACGATGCCGATGGCCAGCACCAGACCGAAGAGCGTCAAGTTGTTGAGCGTGAACCCCATCACCTTCATGATCGCCAGTGTGCCGATCAAGGACACGGGTACGTCGATCATTGGCAGGATCATGGCCTTCCAATCCTGGAGGAAGAAGAGTACAACGACGGCAACCAGGATCATGGCCTCAACGAGGGTTTTGAACACCTCATGCACGGATTGGGTGATGAACGGGGTCGTGTCGTAAACGATTTGGTAATCGATGCCGGGCGGAAAGCGCGTTTTCAGCTCCGCCATTTTACTCTTGATACTGTCGGCAGTGGCCAGGGCGTTCGAGCCGGGGAGTTGGTAGACCGCGATGGTCAGGGTCGGCTGCCCGTCCAGCGTGCTGCCGATGTCCGCGTTCTTGGCTCCCAGGTCAACTCGGCCAACGTCGCCTAACCGGGTGATCTGCCCAAGGCGCCGCTTTTGATGCGGATTTCCTCAAATTGCTTTTCGCTAGTCAACCGCCCCCGCGTGACGAGCGGATACTGGAAGCCGAGGCCTGCCGGCACCGGCGGCTGACCGACCTGGCCGGCCGCCACTTGCGTGTTCTGCTGCTGGATGGCGCTGACAATGTCGGCGGCGGTCAAATCGCGTTGAGCCACTCGGTCGGGATACAACCAGACACGCATACTATATTCGCGCTCGCCGAGAAAAGTGGCGTCACCAACGCCCGGGAGACTGAGTAACTCGTCCTTGATGCGTAGACCGCCGAAGTTACTCAGGTAGAGTTGGTCGTAACGTCCATCGGTCGAAATCAGGTTGATGCACAGAATGATGCTCGGCGACTTCTTCTTCGTACTAACCCCCATGCGCTTGACCGACTCCGGCAGCTTGGCTTCGGCCAGTTTGACCCGATTCTGCACGAGAACCTGAGCCGTATCGAGATTCGTGCCCACCTCGAAGGTGACGGTCGTTTTCATCTGGCCGTCGTTGGTACATTTCGACTCCATGTAGAGCATCTTTTCGACGCCGTTGATCTCCTGCTCGATCGGAACGGCCACTTGCGTTGAGACATCGCGGGCATTGGCGCCGGGGTAGAGCGCCGAAACCTCGATGGTCGGCGGCGTGATTTCCGGGTACTGAGCGATGGGTAGCGTTGGCAGCGCCACTAAGCCGAGAACGACGATGATGACCGAAAGGACGGTCGCGGCAATGGGATGGTCGATGAAGAATCGTGTCATGGAGTGCCTTTGCTCACTTCGCGTTCGGCGACTGGGCTTCTTCGCGCGTCGGCTTCACGGTCACGCCGTCGCGCACGCGCAGCAGACCTTTGGTAATCACCCACTCGCCCGCCTGCAGACCCTCGACAAGCACCTGCATCCCGTTCTGCACGGTCCCGGTGGTGACGCGACGGTATTCCACCTTGTCCTTGTCGTCGACGACAAAGACATATTTCAGCCCCTGGTCCGACCCCAGCGCAGACCTCCGGAATCACGACGGCCTTGTGCGGGTTGCCGAGCGGCAGCCGGAACGCGCACGAACTGGCCGCCGCGCAGAATTTTCTCCGGGTCTGGGAAGCGGGCCCGCACTTCCAGGGTTCCGGTCGTCTTGTCTACCTGCGGGCCTTTGTAGTCGATGGTCCCGCCCTTGAACACAGAGCCGTCGCCCAGAGAGAGTTCCACGAGACCTTCCTTTGCACCCGGCGCGAGCTGGCGCGGCGCACCTCGGCTTCGTAGCGCAGCAAGGTGTTTTCATCCACGTCGAAATAAGCGTAGCCATCCCCCTCGGAGACAGAGGGTCGCCAGCACGGTGAGGTCAGCCTTGACCAGATTGCCTTCGGTAATGGGGCTACGGCTGATCTTGCCACTAATCGGGGCCTTGATTTTGGCAAATTGGAGATTCAGCTGATAGCTCATCAAATTCACCTTGGCCGCCTGGCCGGCCGCTTCGGCCTCCTGCTTTTCGCCCACCATCTTGTCGAATTCCTGCCGGCTGAGGCTTCCTTTTTCAACCAGCGGAGTGTTCCGCTCGACATCGCGCTTGAGCCGCGCCGCCCTGACCTCCTGGAGGTTGACCTGCCCTTCGGCACGCTCCAACTCGGCCTGGAACGGCAACGGGTCAATCTGGAACAGGACGTCGCCCGCTTTGACGTCGGTCCCCGCCTTGAAGAATATCTTTTCGAGATAGCCGGTCACACGCGCCCGAATCTCGACGGAAGCGACGGCTTCCGTCCGTCCCGGAAACTCGACCGAATCGGCGACCTCCTCTTCGAGCGCCGGACGGATCGTGACCTCCGCCACCGGCGGCGCCGCCGCCGGCTGTTTCGTGCAGCCGCTGAGGCCCGACAGCATCAAAAGGGCGACGCCGCACCGTCGGAAGAAAGATCGTGTCATTGGCCGTTCCCGCGCCTGAGAGATTGGCGATTAGTTTGGAACCAGTTTCACAACCCCGTAGGTTAGACAGGAATGTCTGACCCGTCAGGCTACGGGGTTGCGATAGCGCTTCTTAGCCGCCTAGAAGCCATTGGTCGCTGGTTTTACGAATTGGCGTAGTTCGTTTTAGCGGCGGGAAGCGAAAAGACAAATTGCCATCGTTTAAGGATCGTCGGGGAAATAAGATCCCGGTTAGCCGCGACGCGCCGCGGAACGCTCCCCTTCGGGTCGCGGCTAACCGGGAACTTATTTCCCCGACGTTGCAAAGAGCTAGCGGACAAAACCCCTACGAGCCGGAAGCGTAAGCGACGGAACCAGAACCGTCGCTTACGCTTCCGGCTCGTAAGGCCAAGCGCCGCGCCAGTTTTGTCCCCTAGCTCTAAGGTGACGGCGGTAAGCGAAAATAGCTGGAAGTGGGTATCTGTCCGTGCGCTGCCTCCGCACCGCGCTTGCGCCCTTGACAGTCCCGCGAAACGGCCCTAAACTTAAAGCATAACCCGACCATAATCGTCGAGCCCTTGTGACCTGTTCCCCATCCTGGTTGCGTCTTTCAACGTCGACTTTCGTTCCTGAATGCGGAAGAGGCCGGGCGTACTTTGTAGGTGCTTTCTCCCCCGCTCTGATTTTCTCACGCTCTGTATCGGCCCACGTGTGACTCCAAACGCATCCGTGTCCTTGTGATCCTAGCGGCGTATCGTTATGCCTTCAGGCAGCGCGGGAATTGTGTATCTGGTCGATGCGCATTCGCTCATCTTTCAGGTGTTCCACGCCATTCCGCGCATGACCAGCCCGCCGGGCTGCCGACCAACGCCGTCTTCGGTTTCGTCCGCGATTTGCTCTACCTTGCGCAAACGCAAGCCCGACTATCTCGTTCTGCGCCTTCGACCGCCCCGAGCCGACGTTTCGCAGCGACTCTACACGGACTACAAGGCCCACCGCGAGCCGACGCCGAACGATCTGGTGCCGCAGCTTCCGCTCATCCAGACGTGCTGACGGCGCTGGCGATTCCCGTCGTCAGCCATCCCGATTACGAGGCCGACGACGTGCTGGCCACGCTGGCAAGCAGGCCGCGCAGCGCGGCCTCGACGTGTTTCTCTGCACCAGCGACAAGGATTGCCGGCAACTGATCGACGACCACATCCGGCTGTATAACCTGCGCAAACATCAGGAATTCGGCCGGGCGGAACTGCTGGCCGATTGGGGCGTGACGCCGGAACAAGTCGTGGACCTGCAATCGCTGGTCGGCGACGCGGTGGACAATGTGCCCGGCGTGCCCGGCATCGGCGTCAAGACGGCGGCCAAGCTGCTGCAGGAATTTGGCACGCTCGACAATCTGCTCGCCAACTCGACCGGGTGGCCGGCGCCAAGCGCCAGGAGAACCTGCGGGCCGCCGGGTCGATCATGGACCTGAGCCGGCAACTGGTGCGCCTGGCCGACGACGTGCCGGTGCCGTTGGAATGGGACGCCTGGCAGACTGCGCACATCGACGTGCCGAAAGATGTTGGAGTTGTGTCCGCACCTGGGCTTTCGCTCCTTCGAGGCGGAGTTTCGCCAAGCGGCAAGCAACGGCCTGGCCGAGCCGAGACTTATTCACTGGAACGGCAGCGTCGGGAGAAGATTTCCCCTTCGGTGCCAACGTGCCGCCGCACCGCTACCGCCTCTGCCCCAAGCTTGGCGGAGACGGCCGGCTCGCGGGCTGAGCGGCGCAAGGCGATCTGTCGCCGACACGCGCGCCGGACGCTGGTTCAGGCGACGTATCATCTCGTCGATACGGCCGAGAAATTTGAGGAGTTTTTCCGGCAATTGCAGCAGCAGAAGCGTTTCGCCTTCGATCTGGAAACGACGAGTCTCGACCGCTGGAAGCGGCAATCGTCGGCATGCGCCTTCAGCTGGCGGCCCGGCGAGGCGTGGTATCTGGCGGTGCGCGGGCCGGAAGGTTCGACGTTGCTCGACCCGGACGCGACGCTGGAACGGTTGCGGCCGATCTTCGAAGACGCCGAGACGTCGCCAAGCTCAATCAGAACATCAAGTACGACCTGCTGGTGCTGCGCGGCCGCGGCGTCGAAGTGCAAGGCGTCTCCGGCGACCCGATGGTGGCGGATTACCTCTTGCACGCCGGCGAGCGAAGCCATAACCTGGAAGAACTCGCACGTCGCTATTTGAATCACGCAGATGATCCCCATCGAGGACCTGATCGGCAAGAAGAGCAAGAAGCAGCCGCAATTGCGCATGGATCAGGTTCCGGTGGACCGCGTGGCCGATCTACTCCGGCGAAGACGCCGACGCCGCCTGGCGGCTGTGCCTGCACCTGGAATCGCAGCTCGACGGGCCGCCGCTGCGCACGCTCTACGACGACGTGGAAATTCCGCTCATCGAAGTGCTGGCCGAACTGGAGTACAATGGCATCCGCCTCGACGTGCCGCTGCTCAAGCGCCTGAGCGGCGAACATGGCCGCACAGCTGGCGCGGATCGAAAAAGAGATTTACGCGCTGGCCGGTCATGCCGTTCAACATCGGCTCGCTGCCGCAACTGCGGAAAGTGTTGTTTGAAGAGCTGAAATTGCCGGTGCAGGGCAAGACCGGCGTGACCGGCGCGCCGAGCACCGATCAAGAAACGCTGGAGAAGCTGGCCGCCCTGGACTTCCCGGGAGCGGAGTTGCCGCGCAAGATTCTGGAACAGCGGCAGATCGCCAAGCTCAAAAGCACCTACGTGGACGCCCTGCCGGAGATGGTCAACCCGGAGACCGGGCGCATCCACGCGTCGTTCAACCAGACGGTGGCCGCGACGGGCCGGCTGTCGTCGTCGCGACCCGAACTTGCAGAACATCCCGGTGCGCCGCGAGCAGGGCCGGGAAATCCGCCAGGCGTTTCTTGCCGGAAGAGGGCTGGCGGCTGCTGACGGCCGACTATTCGCAGATCGAATTGCGGCTGCTGGCCCACTTCACCGGCGACGAGGCGCTGCAGCGGGCTTTCGCCGAGGACCGCGACGTTCATTCGGCGGTGGCGGCGCAGATTTTCGGAGTGCGAGAAGGGCTGGTGACCGCCGAGATGCGCCGCATGGCCAAGACGGTCAACTTCGGCGTCATCTACGGCATGAGCGGCCACGGCCTGGCGATCGGCTGGGCATCACCCGCGACGAGGCCAACCGCTTCATCGACGCCTATTTCGCCCGCTATCCGAAGGTGCTGGACTATCAGGCCAAGCTGTTGGAAGGAGTGCCGGCGCACCGGCTACGTCTCGACGATCCTGGGCCGCCGGCGCCGCATCGACGGCGTGCGGTCGAACTCGACGTATCAGCAGCGCAACCAGCCGGAGCGGGAAGCGATCAACATGGAGATACAGGGGTCGGCGGCCGACCTCATCAAGCTGGCGATGCTGCACATCTCATCAACGGCTGAAGCGCGAAGGCTGGCGTGCGCGGATGCTGCTGCAGATTCACGACGAATTGGTCTTCGAGGCGCCGCCCGACGAGTTGAAGCGTCTGGCCGCGCTGGTCAGCGAGGAGATGACGACGCCGCTGGAGAAGGAATTGGGCCTGCGGACGCCGCTAAGGTGGACGCTGGCGGCGGGGCCGAACTGGCTGGATGTGGAAGAAATCAGTTGTCAGTTGTCAGTTGTCAGTTGTCAGTGGAGAGTAAACTCGTGTGAAGGGGAAGAGTTCAATGCCGCACAGCCAAGAACCAACGGACAACGGACAACGGACAACGGACAACGGACAACGGACGAAATTGGTCATCGGTCTGGTCGGCGGCATCGGCGCCGGCAAGAGCCAGACGCCGCCGAGCGTTCGCCCGGCGCGGCGCCCGCGTGATCTCCGGCGACGCCCTGGCCCACGCCGCCCTGCGCGAGCCGGCCATCAACGAACAGGTCGTCCGCCGCTGGGGCCGACGGACTGCTCGACGACAAGGGAGATGGTGCAACGCCGCCTTCTGGCCGAGGTCGTGTTCGCCGACGCCGGCGAACGCCGCGCCCTGGAGGCGATGGTTCATCCGTGGATCAAAGAACGCATCCGCGCAGAGGTGGAGGCGGCCCGAACCGACGCCGCGCGTCCGCTTGATCGTGCTGGACGCGGCCGTCATGCTGGAGGCCGGCTGGCACGACGTTTGTGACCATCTGGTGTTCATCGACGCGCCCGCGCGAGTGCGGCTGCGGCGCGTGGCCGGAGCAACGCGGCTGGACGGCGCAGGAGGTGGAAGCGCGCGAAGCGGCGCAGTTGCCCTTGACGGCGAAGGCCGCGCACGCCGATCATACGCTGGATAACTCCGCCTCTCTGGAGCACCTGGAGCGCCAAGTGGACGACCTGTGCGAGCTGGGGATCGACGTAAGCCCTCGACCTCGCCCTTTCAGAGCCGCGACCGTCAGGGAGCGGTGGAACTTCCCCGCTCCCTGACGGTCGCGGCTCTGACAAAACCGGACGCCGGTACCGCCGGCGTGGTACTGAATCGAGGAACTCTTAACTTTATAGAACCTGCCGCCGGTCCATCGGCGCAACCCCAGCGGGAGACATATCGGGGTTGCCGTGCCGCTCGTCTTAATTCCGGGACCGGCCTGCCGCGAAGGAGAAGACTGACATGGCCGAAGCCAAGAGCCGACGCGAACTCCGCCGCCCGCACCCGCTCCCGCGTGAAACCGGAACCTGTTCACGTCACCGCGAGCAACGACCGCGAGCCGGCGGAGCAAACCTCCGTCCTGCACCGAGGAGCCGACCACTATGCCCGAGGCCGCCGAATCCGCCGCCGTCGAATCGCTGGAAGTCACCGACGAAGCCGTTACGTTCGAGCGGCCGCCGCGTCCGGCAGCACCTACGCCGACGGCCGCAAGACGATCGACGAAGGCTATCGGCTTCGACGAGGAGATCAACAACCGTTACGAGGAGATCAAACGCGGCAGCACGCACATCAGCGAATCTGCAGCAGATGACCATCCCGCAGCTCTTGAAGGTCGCCAAGGAAGAAGGGCTGACCGATTACACGGGTCTGAAGAAACAGGATCTGATCTTCAAGATCCTCAAGGAGCGCGTCAAGCAGAACGGCCTGATGTTCGGCGACGGCACGCTCGAAGTGCTGCCCGACGGCTTCGGCTTCCTGCGCAGCCCCGATTACAACTACCTGCCCTGCCCCGACGACATTTACATTTCGCCGTCGCAGATTCGCCGCTTCGGCCTGCGCACCGGCGCCGTCGTGGCCGGCCAGATTCGGCCGCCCAAGGAGAACGAACGCTATTTCGCCCTGCTGCGCGTCGAGGCGATCAACTACCAAGACCCCGACATCCTGACGCAGAAGGTCGTCTTCGACGACCTGACGCCGCTGCATCCGAACAAACGGCTGCAATCTGGAAGCCGAGCCGACCGAAATCAACATGCGCGTCGTGGACCTGGTGACGCCGATCGGCAAGGGCCAGCGCGGCCTGATCGTCGCGCCGCCGCGCACCGGCAAGACGATCCTGCTTACAAAAGATCGCCAACAGCGTCCTGAAAAACCATCCCGAATGCTACGTCATCGTGCTGCTGATCGACGAGCGGCCGGAAGAAGTGACGGAGATGGAGCGCCAGCGTCAAGGGGACGTACTGCGAGGTGGTCAGTTCGACCTTCGACGAGCCGGCGTCGCGGCACGTGCAGGTCAGCGAGATGGTGATCGAGAAGGCCAAGCGGATGGTGGAGTTCGGCACCGACGTGGTGATCCTGCTCGACTCGATCACGCGCCTGGCCCGCGCCTACAACACGGAAGTGCCGCACTCCGGCAAGATTCTGTCCGGCGGCGTGGACGCCAACGCCCTGCACAAGCCGAAGCGCTTCTTCGGCGCCGCCCGCAACATCGAGGAAGGCGGTCAGCTGACGATCCTGGCCACGGCCTTGATCGATACCGGCTCGCGCATGGACGAAGTGATCTTCGAGGAGTTCAAGGGCACCGGCAACATGGAGCTGCACCTCGACCGCCGGCTGGTGGACAAGCGCATCTGGCCGGCCATCGACGTGAACCGCTCCGGCACGCGCAAGGAAGAATTGCTGCTGGACCCGGAGGAACTGCGGCGGATGTACATCCTCCGCAAAGTCCTCAGCGACATGAATCCCGGTCGAGGCGATGGAACTGCTCATCAACCGCATGGCGCGGACGAAGAGCAACGCGGAGTTTTTGATGAGCATGAACCTGGGTTAGTCCGTTGTCCGTCGTCCGTTGTCGAGTTGTTCTGGCTTGCTGACAACGGACAACGGACAACTGACAACGGACGACAATGACCATCATTGAAGGCACGTTTCGCGCCGCCGGCGGGCCGTTTCGCCCTGGTGGCGGCGCGTTTCAATTCCGCGATTGTGGATAACCTCGTTGACGGGGCGCTCGACGCCCTGAAACGGCACGGCGTCGCACGACGACGCCATCGACTTGGTGCGCGTTCCGGGATCGTTTGAGATTCCGCTTGGTGGCGCAACGGCTGGCCAGCAGCGGCAAGTACGCGGCCGTGATCTGCCTCGGCGCGATCATCCGCGGCGACACCGACCATTACGATTACGTCGCCGGCAGGTGGCGGCCGGCGTGGCGAGGGCGGCGCTGGAGACGGGCGTGCCGGTCATTTTCGGCGTATTGACGTGCGATACGCTGGAACAGGCGATGAACCGGGCCGGTGCGAAAAGCGGCAACAAGGGTATTCGACGCGGCAATGACGGCAATTGAGATGGTTAATCTGCTGCAACAGTTGCCGAAGTAGTTGGCTTCTGTCGCCGTTTCGTTTTTGCGTTCCCGGTCGCTTCCTTTTACCTTGACATTAACTCTTGCCCTCTTTACAGTTGAAACACTTCCATGATGGTTTGGCCGGTCGTCCGGCCCAGTGCGTGCAGGAGAAGGGACCGTGACCAAGAAAGACTCCACCACCAAGAAAGACATCATCCGCCAGATTTCCGAGAGCATCGACGAAACGCAGCTCAAAACCAAGGAAATCGTGCAGCGGACGTTTGAAGCTATCGTGGACACGCTCATCAATAAAGGCCGAATTGAACTCCGCAATTTCGGTGTTTTCGAAGTCAAACGTCGTAAAGCCCGCAAGGCTCGTAATCCGCGAACCGGCGAGCGCGTCGATGTGCCGCCCAAGAACGTCGTCACCTTCAAGCCCGGCAAGCACATGGAAGAACTCGTTAGTCAGATGGCCGCGCTTCCCGACGAGGACGACGAAGACGCCGTCACCGCCGATGTCGGCCACGACAGCAACGGCCAGGAAGATCAGGTCGAAGCACCCAAAGCCAAGAAGCCGCGCCCCGCAAGATCACTTGAGCCGTTAAAGCCGTCAAGGTCGGCTCAAGTTTCCCGTCGCTACAACCGATACATTCCCTGGAACCCTCATGGATACGTGAGGCGCGGTCGCCGCCGCTCCTGCCGGAGATTGTCTCAGTCGAGACAGCCCCAGAGGAGACGGATGGGAGCCGTCGCCGCACGCAGAGCGCGGCGGCCGTGTTCAATCGGTTCGGGGAGGTGCGTATGCGTCGGATGCTACTCGTGGCGGCGGGTCTGATGATCCTGGCCAACGCCGGCTGTTTCCTCAACGAATACTCGTCCAATCCCGTGCGCCGCATGCAAGAGATGATGAACGAATCCGAGAACTTGCGGCAACTGGAGGACGACTGGTCGCACTTCTGGATGAACGATCAACCGTCGCACCTGACAGCGGATCGCACGAATGGTAGCACCGCGCTGACACGGAGACGTCTTCGCCCACAATCCTGGAATAAGGAGCGGAACGTGCGTCGTCTGTTGATGATTCTGCTACCGAGCGCGCCTGCTCGGCAGTTTCGGCTGCATGCACGCGACATGGCGACGATGCGGCCTCATTGGCCCAGGAGCCGCCCGAGGATCGCCGCGAACATATTGCGGACCTGCGCCAGTTTTGGGGAAGCCCGCCGCCGTTAAGCTTGCTGAACAATGAAACGTGGCCGGGCGATCCGAAGGCGCCCGCGACGGTTCAGCAAGTGGGTGCGACGATGCCGGCCACGGCACCGGGCGGCAGCCACTAAAACGGCTGATTCGTGTTGTGGTCTCTGGAGTTATCGTATATCCGTCTTCAGCCCCAACGGGGCGGCATGGGATAGCCCAGGGCAACGCCCTGGGAAGGGAGGCGGGTCAACGAATCCGGTAGCCCCAACGGGGCGCAATGGGTGGGGCCGGGTCTCCCCACCCAGGGCGTTGCCCTGGGCTATCCCATGCCGCCCCGTTGGGGCTGAAGACCAAAATAGCAGACGCCTTCAACACGCATCTGACGCCGGAGCGCACCAATGGTAGCACGCGCTAACGACTAACTTTGTTTAACCCTTGCTTGGCCCTGCCAAGAATCTAGCATAGCACTGCCCCCTTTTGCTACGAACCAGCACCTTTGATCCGAGCCATCCATGAACATGCGTCTCCTCCTGGCCCCCTTCTTCCTCCTCGACCTCCAACGCCCTCGCCGCCGACTTGCCCGCCATCCCGGCCAAGCCGATCGCCGAGAAGAAGGAACTGCTGTTCTCCGACGACTTTGAAGGCGCCGAACCCGCCAAGGTCTGGCACAAGGTCGTCCCGACCTTCGTCGTCGAAAAGGGCGTGCTCAAGGGCACGCAGACCCGCGACAAGAACGTCCCCGCCGCCGACGGCAAGCCGGCCGTCCAGGCGCACGCCGCCGTCCACGGGCTGGAAATCCCCACCAAGGACAGCGTCGTCGAGGTCAAGATCCGCTTTGAAGGCGCCTCGATGATCGACGTCGAGTTCGACGACCGCAAGTACACCGGCTCCCACTACGGCCACCTCTGCCGCGCCCAGGTCCGCCTCAACGGCGTCACCCTCATCGACGAACGCGACGGCGGTATGCGCAACGACATCTACGAAATGAAGAAAGACCCCTGCCAAGAAGGCCGAAGTCGCCAAGCTCCTCGCCGGCCGGAGCGTCACCTATCCCGCCAAGCTCGAGGCCGGCAAGTGGTATACCCTCGTCGTCGAAACCGTCGGCGACGAAATGCGCGTCACCATCGACGGCAAACCCGCCGGCTTCCTCAAGTCTTCCGGCATCGCCCACGCCACCAAGTCCAAGATCGAACTCGGCGTCGGCCGGCAAGGACGGCTTCTTCGACGACATCAAGGTCTGGAACGCCGAAGCTGTTAAGCCCTGAGTGGCAGGCCACGTATCGACAGAATTACTCTCCTTCGTTTAGCCGCGACCTCTGGGAGCGCGTTGCAGCGCGCTCCCAGAGGTCGCGGCTAAACAAGTTCGTCACTTCTCCGTCACCGGCAACCGCGACACCCGCAAGCCGTCTCCGACAAAGCGCAAATACAAGCCATACTCGCCCGATTGATGCACGACCTTCACCAGCACCGTATTCCAGCCCGGTTTCAACGTCACGCTGACCTGATCCTCATCCGGCACAGCCCGGGCGGCCCCACAGCTTCATGCACCAGGGAGCCATTGAGCCACACGCCACCGAGGCTTCGGAGCCGAGCAGCAGTGTCGCTTTCTGCTCCTTTGTGGAGTAGATATGGGTCTGCAGGTACGACGATACCTTGTCCTTGTCGAACAGCTTACGCAAATCGAGATAGCCGTTCGGCCCGGCGAACGCTTGCTGCCACTTCACCTTCTCGGGCTCGCTCTCCGGCGCGTATGCTGTCTTCAAGTCGCCGGCATAAGGCCCGGCCACGTCGAAATCCAGCGACAACCGCGCAACGACTCCTGTGCCGCCCGATTCTTGAGAAAAGCCACCAGGTCGATGAACTGATCGTAACTCAATTGCGCCATGACGTTGTCCGGCATCAGCGACACCTTCGACGCGACCAGTTCGTCAAGGTCCTTTATGGGGATGTGGATGTCCTGGCCGTTGGCGTCGCGCAGCACGATCTCGTCGGCGTTTGCGCCATTTTCAATCCCGTATAGGTCTGACCCTTCTTCGTCGTCGCCTGATACGTCTGATAGCCTTCCTTGATTTCCTTGCTCGGCTCGATATCGACTCCATGATCTTCTCAATCGACTGCGTGTCCCATAGCCGCGTCAGATCGGGCCGACGCTGCCGCCGACGCCCTCCAGGCGATGACAGTTGATGCACGCCAGCGTTTTGCCGTTGAGATAGAGCGTCCGGCCGCGCTTGGGATTGCCTTTCGTCTCGACCAGCTCGCGCACCCGCGCCACCTCCGCCGGCGTGTTCGACACGAGTAGGCCGCTCTTCATCGCCTCGCTGAGCAGCTTCGACAGGTCGGCGTGCTGGGCGGCATGCTTGCGCAACGCCTCCGATGACCTGCGGCAACAGTTCGCGCGGCAGTTTCTTGTCGAGGTACAGTTTCGCCGCGAAGCGAGCGCCGTCCGGCTCGTCGCCGAGGATTTCGACGGCGACGTTTTCCAGCGGAGCATCGTACTTCTCCAGAACCGTCCGCGCCGCCTTCGTGCCGGCGGGGCGGTCGATGGCGGCCAACGTCCGCAAGGATTCGATGCGTAGCGTATTGCTCGGGTTCCGTCTTCGTCGTGGAATCGGCGACGATCTCCTGCAACTTCGCCGACGCCGCCTTGTCGTTGAGTGGCCGCAGCGCCTTGACCACCGCTTGCCGCTCCGCGTTGCGGCAGGTTGGCGTCGGCCAGTAACTTCACCAGGCGCGGCGCCGCCCGCGTCAACTTCGTATCCTCTATGGCCTTCAACACCGACAAACGCACGGCTCGGTCCTTCTGGTCGAGCAGCGTCAGCAGCCATGTCGCCGGCCCGCTCACTCTTGAGGGCGTTGTTCAGCGACAACACTTCCAGCGCGGCCAGCGTGACCTCCGGCGCCGCTTTCGGCTGGGCCAGGATGTAAGTGAGGACGGGTTCCATCGACACGGGCGGATCGAGCAGGTAATTGTCGTACGAGCGCAGCAAGGCCGCCTTTTGCGGGTTGTTAAGGTGGTAATTCTTGAGCATGGTCGGCAGCAACTCGGCGCCGGCCCGGGTGCGTAACATGCCGAAGACGTTGACCGCACGGTCGAGTTCCTGCTGCACGCCCGATTCCGACAGTTCGATGAGCCGTTCGAGGCCGGGCTTGCCGAGGCTCTCCAGGGCGCGCACGTAGCCGTCAAACAATACCGTGTCCTTGCGGTCATCGAACGCAATCATGTTAGCCAGCGCTTCGATGGCCCCGTCCGCGCCGAGGTGGCCCATGGCGAGGGCGGCAGCGCGGCGCACGGCCGGCTCGTCGTCGGACAGCGCCTTTTGCAGAGCCGTTTGTGCCGCATCATCGCCCTTCTTGGCGTTGAGGCCGAGACCGTCCGCCGCCAGGCGGCGCAGGTCGGGGTCGCCCTTGGCCAACACCGTCTCGAAGGCCTCCTGCACCTTGATATTCCAGAACGATTCCAACGCGCCGAGAGCCGCGATGCGCGTCGCCTTCTCTTCCTCCTCGTTCAGGAGAATTTTGAGCAGCGCCGGCCGCTGCTTCTCACCGCGGCTGACCAGCTCGCGCTGGGCGACGGTGCGGTCGCTGGCATCGTCGGCACCGAGTTTCTTCAACAGGTCGTCGTCTTCCATCTTGGTTATGCTTCGCCCAGCTATCCAGCGGCCGGGTCGGGATGGCCGGCGTCTCTTTGGTGCCGTTCCAGGTGACGCGATAGATGCGGCCATGATCGCCGTCGCCCCACGAGCGGCCCGCGCCGCCCGAGTCGGTACGCCAATCGACGACGTACATGGCCCCATCCGGCCCCAGCACCATCTGGCAGGGCCGAAACAGCGGATCGTCGCTCTTGAGAAACTCGAACTCTTCCACCACCGCGAACGTCGCCCCGCGCGGCTCGACCTTGTAGGCGCGAATCAGCTTGCGAAACACGTCGGGATAGAGCAGCAGGCCGCGATAGTTTTCGGGGAAATAGGTGTCGTTGTAGATGAGCAGGCCGGCCGGCGAACCGCGCCCCGTCTTGAGCATCGGCGCCATCTTGCCGGGCAACTCGCCGTAGACGGCGCCGCGCACCGCAGTCGGGCACGCAACAGCGCGCCCCGCCGTGCAGCCGCCAGCCGAAATCGCTGCCTTCCGGAACGTGCATCAGCCGGCAGCCGGTGAATTTGCTGCCGTCCTCGTTGTCGTTATCGACGTGGAACATATTGAAGGCGGTATCGAACGCCACATCGCGATACGGATTGCGGTAGCCCAGCGAGTAGGTTTGCATGTGCGAGCCGTCCGGCCGGCAGCGGAACACCGCACCGGTGCGCAGCACCGTCGCCCGACTGCCGTCGGAGCCTTCGACGATGTTATCGTCGTCGCCGGACGTGATGTACAACCAGCCGTCGTTGCCGATGGTCATACCGGAGACTTGATGGTGATGGAAGCCACAAAAGCCTCTGGCGATCTCTTCCTTGATGTCATAGTCGCCGCCCGACTTGTTCTGCTTGTAGCGCCAGATGCTGCCGCGGCCCGACAGGTAGAGCCAGCCGTCGTGCAGCAAGATGCTCGACGGCAGCCCGTGGCGCAGGATGACCTTGTCCGTGTCCCAGAAGGGATTGTTCTTCGACGAAGCGAGCGTCTTGACGGTATCGAGGACGCGCTTCTTCATGGTGGCCACTTTGCGTTCGGAGCCGTCCTTGTATTTGACGACTTCCGGCGTCTCTTTCCATTCATCGCCGGGACTGGGCCGCCATTCCAAAACATAAGGCGTGCCATCGACGCCGAACGTCATGCCGACCGGATTGACGACGGTCGGCGCCTCGGCGACGATCTGCACTTTGATGCCTTCGGGAGTGAGGTAGCCCTTGAGGCGTTTGTCATAGATTTCCTGATCGATGAACTTGCCCTTGCCTTTGAGCCACGCCGGCAGCGGTTTCGTCGGCGAGGCGACAGCGGCGATGTCGATTTTCTCGCCGTCGGCCGTCGCTGACGGAGGAGCGGACTGCGCCCGCGATGGCTCGCCCGTGACCACGAGTGACAGCCCAACAAGCGCGATGGTGAAGAAGACGGCGAAGTGCGACTGCGGGATTTTCACGCGACGAATCCTCAAGGGCGGAATGAATCGGAGCCTGGTATCAATGGTAGGGTACAGCCACGCACGGCGGAGCGCGAAAGCTGTAGAGATGGACGGCGACGTTGCCGGTTTGGTTCCCGAAGGGGCCGGCGGAGACGCGCCGGCCGCGACATCACCGTTTGTTGACGGTACGCGTAGCCGTCAAAACCGTTTGTTGACGGTGGTTGCACGGACAAATCGAGGCTGGTAGCCCGCACGGTACGGACCACGAACGCAGACACATTTCGAGCTTTCCGCATCTTACCATAGAGCGGCGTTTGGGTGTATATCAGTTCACACCAGGACCGCTTCCCTCGGGTTCGCCGTGACGGCCGCCTGAATCGCTTCCGGCGTCGCGTCCTCCAGTAGATCCAGGGGACTGGTAAGTCCGGCCACGCCTTTGCGGGCGACATGGGTGTAGATCATCGTCGTTTCGAGACTCTGGTGTCCCAGCAGTTGCTGCACCGAGCGGATGTCGATGCCGCGTTCGACGAGATGGGTGGCGAAACTGTGGCGGAAGGTGTGGCAGTGGATTCGTCGATCTAACCTCGCAGCCACGCCCGCCTGAGCCACAGCGCGCTGCACGGACGCCTCATGCAGGTGATGCCGGCCCTGGCGTTGCGTGCGGGGACAGAACGACAGTTGCCGCGACGCGAAGACAAACTGCCAGCCAAGTTCGCGAGCGGCCCCCGGATACTTGCGCTCCAGCGCCCCCGGCAGTTCCACGCGGGCAACGCCACGAGCCACATCGCGGGCGTGCAATTGCCGCCGCCAGTCCAGTTGCCGTTCTAGCTGCGGGCGCACCGCGTGCGGCAGCATGACCACGCGGTCCTTGTCCCCCTTGGCCTCGCGGACGACAATCTGGCCGCGCCCGAGGTGAACATCCTTGACGCGCAGGCGGCAACACTCCAGCAACGCAGCCCGCACCCGTAGAGTAATTGGGCCATCAGCCGGAACGAACCGTCCGCGCCGGTGACGTGAGCCAGCACCGCGGCCACCTCTTCCTCCGACAGCACCACCGGCAAGCGTTTGGGCCGCCACGCGCGCACGGCATCGAGGGGGCCGACATCGATTTCCAGCACCTGCCCGTACAGAAACAGCAGCGCTCCCAGCGCCTGATTTTGCGTGCTGGCGGACACGCGCCCCTCCACCGCCAGATGGGTCAGAAACTGTTCGACCTCCGCCGCTCCCAGGTCGCGCGGATGCCGCTTGTCGTGATACAGGATGAAGCGCGTGATCCAGCGGACGTAACATTCCTCGGTGCGCACTGCATAGCGGCCCAGGCGCAGCAACTGCCGAACCTGATCGAGCAGGCGCGGTGGTCGCGGCAACGGCACCTCGCCCAGGGGTTGATGCAGGACGGCACGATAGAGAAACTCCACGGCGGCAGCGGCCGCGTCCAGTGCCGGCAGCGGATGAAGGTCCGTTCTGCGCAACGTATTCGAGAAAGGCACCGACTTCCGCCAGGCCCATGTCGCGGGGATGACGCTTGTGATGAAAGAGGATGAAGCGGCAAATCCAGGAAAGCGCAATCGGCGAGGGTGGCATCGTCGTGGCCGGCGGTGCGCAGTACCGTGGCGGACTTGATCGAGAAGGCGCGGCGGTGGCGGCGTTTCCGAAGGTGGCTCGACCATCACCGCCTCCGCTTCGGGAGTGGACCTGATCGGCTCCTGCCCGCGTCCTATACAAACACCCTCTTGTGACAATTAGTACAGTTGTTAAGGTTCGTGTCAAGCAAAAAAGATGAAAAGTGGGGAAAGGCTTGCGATCGCACCTCGAACGCGGATAATGGAGGAATAATCGGGAAGGCCCGGCCTTATGTGATCGGCGCCGGGCAATATCGGATCGGGAACCGACCCTATCTGATCGGCGCCCGGCTATAGGTGATCGGCGCAGACCATATCTGATCGGCGCCGGTTAGCTGAAACAGATGGTTCGGCGAATGCTGATGGATGAAATGCTTGAACTCCTGACCGAACAAGCGGGTGGTCTGCTCCACGTGATCTACTCCATGACCCTGAACTAACCGCGCCAACTGCAAGCAGTCGGTCTCAATTTTCAGCGTTTGTCTGTGACCTTTCAGGAGTCCACTACAGGGATACTCTGCCAACGACATCGCCTATGTGGTGCCGGCGTTTGCAGGGAGACGGAGGACTGCTACCTTGCGGATGTCGTCCCGCAGTGGCGTGCGTTGTTAGGTACGAAGGTGGCGCAGGTTGTAGCGTATCCAGATGGCAATGGTCGCATTGACACGATACGCCTGGAGTTTGACGGCGAGAAAACGCAAATCGTAGAACTCTGCTTGGAGGACGGTGTTCTTCGGGTTGTTCATTTATGAACCGGCCGCCGAACCAACGGCTGAAGCTGACCGGGGCCGCCATCCTGGTTTTCTGAGCCTCAACGTCCTTGCAGGCGGCCCCGGCAGCTTAGCCGAGCGTTCGACGTGAAGCCCCAGTTCGGGGTTTCGCATACAACATGAACGAAGGGAGATTCAACAGTGGACGAAATCACTAGACGGGGTGCGATCAAGCTGGTAGCGACCGCTGGCGTAGTCGCCACGGTTAGGACGACGGTCAGCGCCGAGGAAAAGAAGCCCGATCCGAAGGACGTGGTGGATCTCGGAAAACTGGTGAAGAACCTCAAGCTGAAACCGAACGTCACCACCCTCGGCAAAAAGGGTGAAGAGGTCGCGGACAAGAACGCACCAGAGACCATCCGCGAGAAGGCCTACAGCATCGTGCTCATCAATCGGTCGAGCTACACCGTTGTGGCGTTCAAGGCTGGCAACGCCGCTTGGTTCAATGTCACCCCCATCCCCCGGACGTGTAACCTCGGCAATTGCAAGGCCTGTTACGACGCGGGAGCTGGCGTACCGCTCACCGCCGTTCCATGCACGGAAAAGCCGTTCGATCTATACGTCATGGTCCGGGATCCCGGCGGCAAAATGTTCCAGGCGGGGCCGTGCGTGGAACCTAGCTGTGACTTCAACGGTGAGGCCGTTTGCCTCGACATCTAGCCAGTAGCGGGGTTGCAAGTCAAGCCGACCCGATGGTGCAGTAGCCAGGCCACGCGAACACGGCGCTGTGAGTCATCGCGCCGTGTTCGCGTGAGTTGGACGAACGTTGTTGTTCGGCGGACCCTTCAATTCCGAAGACTCGCCTTCTCAAAAAGGAGTCGGCTTATGTCCAACAAGCACGTCATCGTTGATAAGGTCAAGAGCCTTGATCTGCCAAATCGCCCCTTGTCCGTAGCACAAGGTGTCGGCATTTCCGGCCACGTTGTTGTTCACTTGAGCGGTGGTGCAGCACTTCTAGACTTGGCCGACCCGCAGGCCGTAGTTTGGGAAGCCGTTCTTGACGATGTCCGTCAATCGAATGAACCGGTCTTTCTCGAAACGGACCCGAATACAAACGTCATCAAGCAGGTACTCTTACCTCAGTCCGTTGTCGTCTCCGACATCGCTCCAGCTCCGGTCGGCGCCGACACGAAGTGACTTTGGAAATCTCCCAAGCCCGACACTATCTGAACACCACGAATCCTGACTACCAGCAACTCCTCAATACCCTGTCGGTCGCGCAAGCAGGGTACTTCTGTCCTCGTCACCGAAACGCTCGACGACCACGAGATCATCGATGTGAGGCCCGATCCCATCCCTTTTGTCGGTGGGCCGGCTATGATGGTCATTCCACCGGCCGGCCCGTTCGGTAATCTTCACGCGGCGACAGCGGGAATCACGCCACAAAAGGCTCAACAACTCTTCAGCTTGGTAGCGAACCAGTCCTACATTCCATTTAAATACCCTGACGATGGGTGCTGGGGGCGTGCCCATGAAATGTGCCGGCTTATCATCGCCAACGGAGTATCACCTCGGAAAGTGTGGATTTACGGAAATCTCATGGTATCCACACGCAACCACCCGAACTGTAGTGTCCGTTGGGGATGGCACGTTGCTCCGACGGTGTTGGTGAACACCGGAAGCAGCTCTCAGATTGACGTAATCGATCCAGCCTTGTTTACCGGACCCGTCCCCCAAGCGACTTGGTTCGGTGTCCAGCACGACCCGCATGCGTCGCTGCACGATACAGACGCTTCCGTATTCTACCGGAGTGTCGCAGGGCAAGTTTCCTATGATCCGAATTACAGCCAGACGCAGCAGGTTCTTGCCCGATATCGCCGGGAATTGGCCCTGCGCACCGCAAAGTTTGGCCCTCCGCCCTATAAAAATTGTCCCTAGAGCAATCTCGGCTTGAATAGATAATGATCGTAGACATAACCTCCTCGAACCAGTTGCTACAGCAGACAGCCCACGCGAAGGGCGGCGCTTTGTGTCATGACGGTTTCTCCCGCGTGAGGCTGCTGCTGAGCGGTGTCGTTCGGCCGCTGAGGGCTGGCCTGTGTTCTGGCGGCGTGGTAGCATGAGACCATGTCGCCAACCCTCATTCTCGACACCAACGTCTTGGTAGCTGGCCTCCGGTCCTCGCGAGGAGCGTCTCACGCGCTATTGCAAGCGGTCGGACGCGGTCACTTCACGGTCGGGCTGACGGCGGCTCTAATTCTTGAATACGAGGAGGTTCTCAAGCGACCGGGGCTGGTGCCGTTGCCGCCCGAGGACGTTGACATACTACTCGATTACCTCTGTAGCACGGGGAAGCGGAGTGCGGTTCGATTCCGGCTTCGGCCGGCGGCGGCGGACCCAGGCGATGACTTGGTATTGGAGGCAGCGGTAGCGACCGGGAGTTTGTGGGTCGTGACGCATAACACGCGGGACATGGCCGAGGGAGCGCGGCGGTACGGGATCGAGTTGCTGACGCCGGGTGAATTATTGGGACGACTGGAGGTGGACGGATGAGCGCATTACAGGTGGAACTGCCGGAAGGGTTACGGGCCGAGGTCGCGGAGTTGGTCGCCCGGCGGGGCCTTAGCGTGTCGGCGTGGCTGGAGGAAGCGGTACGAGAGAAGGTGGCGGCGGACACGGAGTTGGAGTATCTTGCGGTGCGGGCGGCGCGGGGAGACCGTGGCGCGTTCGAGCGGGTGCTGGCGAAGGTGCCAACCGCGGAGCCTCTGCCGGGCGATGTTCGCTAGGGATTGCGCCGCCGAGCCCTACGCTATCATAACGAACCGAAGAGAACGGAAAGCGAGTGAGTCCGAACCAGCCGCTGCAGCAGACCGGGGCCGCCGTTAGGCTTTCGCGCAGCGCGCCGTCCCTCTAGGCGGCCCCTGCTGCTGAACTGTGTCGTTCGGCGGCAAGGCAAACGGGATGCGCTCTCGAAAAGACAACTGGTTTGATCAAAACCGTTTCGCAAAGCGGTTTCTCAACACCTGCGTCGTTTGCGGAAAGCAAGGCTACGCACCTCAAATTGACGACGATGATTTTGCCGGGCTCGAATCGACCGTTTACCATCGGTTCTCCCGCGAAAAATTGAAAGCGATGCTGACGAAATACTACGATCCATTGGCACTTGATGACGCGGGACGGTGTGATTCATGTGCCGGCCGCGAATAAATAACGATTCCGAAGAGGAATAGCCGTCAAACGCGCCGCACCTTGGGTTAGAGGTCGGCATCGGTCAACCCAGCGTTGCGCATAATGCTACGCTGGGTGCCGGGCTTCAAATCTTGATTGCCAGGCACCGGCACGACCGTTCGGCGGCCAGTCGCTGTATGTCGATAAATGTGGTGGGCGCCGTTGATGCGTGCCAAGGTCCAGCCCGGTTGCTCAAGGATGCGGCACATCCGTTTGCCGGAGATCATCTTCACGGGGCTTCTTCGGCTGCATCACGCGCAAGGCCGTCCTCGTGGGCAACGGCGAGCCACCCCTCGGCGGCTTCACGGAGGTTGGCGCGAACTTCCTCGAGTGTCTCTCCTTGGGTGTGGCATCCAGGAAGTGCGGGGATGGAGGCAGAATAGCCGCCTGCGTCTGGTTCCGGGCGGACAATCGCTGTGAGATTAACGGTGACTTCAACAGATATGGGGGGAGCAGTCGTCGTGGCGTGGCTCATGGTCAAGATCCTCCAATAGCTCTAGTCTACCCTAGATCGGCCCGCCGAACAAGGCGTTGCACCTGACCGGGGCCGCCATACTGGTTCTCCGAGCCACTGCGGTTTTGCAGGCGGCCCCGGCAGGTGAGCATTGGTCGTTCGGCTGCACAAAGCGGTCGCTGTGACGGCTCTGCGGTTGTCAGCCCAACAACAGAGCCGGCTATTACCTTGTTCGGCGAGAGGGGCGGAAACGCCAATGGTGAACTGTTGCCTCTGGTTTCCGGATGCCGGCCCACTCTCTGCGGTCCATCTAACGGCGATCGCTCCGGAGGAGTGGGCCGGTTTGGCCGAGTGGGTACGGCCGCGCCATCGAGAGTTTCCTACACTCGCCGAATTGCTGGCCGGGTCACTACCGGCAAAGGTTGCCCCAGCCGAGGTGCCGGGACTGTCCGCTGAGTGTGGGCGAGTCGATTGGGACAGCTTGGCCGGGTCGGCATATCCGGGTTTGCGTCGTTTTCGATGGTCGTCAGCCAAGCGGCGGGCCAAGCTCGTGCTGGGTTGCGGTTCGTTCCAGAAGTCGAATAAGAAGTTCGGCGTCCTTTATGGATCACGGGCATGGCGAGCAATTACTCTGAAGCCGGAGAAGGCGCTAGTGCTAATCGACTTCCTGCTACGATTCCGGGAGGACGAACAATTATCGATCGCGCACTGTGCGGAGGCTAATGTTCTCTGGGACTTGTGCGCTTTGCTTGTATGACGAAAAAGGGACGCATCTGTTTTTCATCGCCGTCAATCGCCGGACACAGCTGCCGGCACGTTGACGCACCAGCTCCGCCAATAGCGACCGGGTGCGGGCGGAAAAGGGTGTCAGTTCATATTTAAGGTCCGCGACATCGGAAATATGAACTGACACCCTTTTCTTTTCGGAGGCCCTCATGGACGGTCCCTCCTGGAGAGGATAGCGACGCCAATTCTTTATTCTGATGTACACTTCCCTGTTTGGGGCTGTCAAGAAAAAAAGGCGATTTCCTGAGTCGAGGTGCTTGACGGGGAAGACGCGCCGTGGTGTACTAAGTCGTAGCCTGCCATAGCCATACCGGCGCGAGCCTTAGCTAGACAGGCGGCCGGTGCCTAGCAACAAGTCGGCGGTGCCTAGCGACAAGTCACCCGTGCATAGCTAGACAGGCAAAAGCCCTAGCTATACCGGCGCCGGTAGAGCTAATCAGTAGTTAGGCCGCCAGCCGCAGCAAAGTGCACAGCTCCTGTGCCAAGCAACGATGAAATTTCCCCATCCTCTCCGGGTCGCGCCTGTGATCTCGGAGTGCATCCGGGAGCTTCTCCGAGAGTACGTGTCCGAGCCCTTTTTTCTCGACCTGAAGGAAGCGAATCATCAGGCGAAGCTATGGGCAATGCTGCGACATCGTTTGGACCCCCAGACGGTCAGAGCAAGGATCGTACCCAAAGGAACGAGGCAACTGCACGTTCATGAGGAGTTTCGCACCAGCCGCGTCCAGCTCGAACTGAAGGTCGGCAACACAGAGCGCACCGACATCATCGTGTTCCGGGCAGACCGTCTTGTGACCTTGACTTGCGATCCCTGCGGACCAACCGGCGCGCTTGCGAACGTTTTCCCGGAAGATGTCGAAGCCGCGATCGAGATCAAGGCTACTCCATCCCGGAAGCTGGAGTGTCGCCAGAGCTTCGTTGAAGACATAATGAAGTTGTTCGAATTGCAGACCAGGGTGCCGCATATTCGCTGTTTCTTCGTTCTTCTTGATATGTCTCTATCGGTGCCCGGCGCGATGTCCAGTATGCCGCCCCTTGAATCCTGGCGCTCTGAGCTGCTCGAACGCGGATTCGTGAAGAGCTTCTCCCCCTCGCTGACCTTCATTGAAGCCTGGGACTTGGAGAGTGGCAATCCGCCAATTCCTCGAGTCGAGTATTGGAGCAAAGAGCGGCCAAACAATGTGCTGCAGCCGACCGGCCACGCGATAGACGGTTCTCGCGCTTCGATGCTTTCTCCGGCGTGAGCCGGCTGCTGAGCGGGGTCGTTCGGCGACAGATGGCATCTTCATTCTTGTCCTTGGAATAGCCCTTAACCGCAAATCGAGGAGCCGTGCATGAGCGCAGCTTGGCTGAAAATGATCGGTACCCACCGAGCAACCCTGCCTGGAATATACGCAGACCCACGTCGATTTTGCGACAACCCACGTCGAATCCGTGCTGGCGATCACATGGTTTTGTACGCTGTTGGCGGAAGTAAGCGAGTATTCGCCATCGCCCAAGTGACAAGCGAAGTGTACCCGAGCGATTACGAGCGCTGGCCACATCGGCTGAACATCAGTTATTTGCTAAACCTTCCGGCTTCACGCGGAGTACATATAGAAGAGGTCAGCACACCAGCACGGGAGCTTCTTCAAATAATTCGGCGACAGGCCTCTTACTTTGAACTGAGTCCAGAGGAATTCCGGCGAGCAGAGTCGAAGTTGCAGAAGGCTGCAGACGCAGCCTATTGTGGGGATTCGGCGGGTCGATTGTTGTGCAGGCCAAGAGAGCAACCGATGGACGAACCACCTGAATACACCGGTACAATTACCCCATTTGAAGCCGACTGGTCCAGACTCTGAGGGGTTAGCGTCTCCGATGGTCGATCGGATGAGTGGGTCGCCGGCTTCAACCACGCGATGGGGGTGATGGCTCTGTGGCTCGATTTCCAGCAATCGCTCCGCGCGATGGTTCATCCACTTGCTGGGGGGTAAACGGGATCGATATGTGTAAGTCGAATCTCCTCGGCCGCCTAATGCGCGGAGAATCGATTCGTCGCCGGGCTTGTCCCGAACACAAGGGGCAGCTGGTCTTCAGCGCCATGGGAACGAGGGGATCTTCCCTGCGGCTGCGGTGGGACAGGCTGGCTGCCCAATCGCCCGGAAGATGAGGTGGATAACTAGACCGCGGTACCAAGGCGACACCAGTAGTGCCTTCGGTAGGCCGCTCCTGGCCGAAAAAGCAGAAAAGGGGTCCGGTTCATTTTCGACACCTAAATGAACCTGACCCACCTGCCCCTTTTCTGCTCTGATACGTGAACCGGCGGTATTCGAGCAGGAGAAGAACGATGGACGAACAGAAACTTCTCGAACGCATCATGGTGAATCCGAACATCTTTGGCGGCAAGCCCATCATTCGCGGCCGCCGGCTGGCGGTCGAACATGTGCTGGGCATGCTCGCTGCCGGAGACACGCCAGAAATCCTGTTGCAGGGCTACCCCTGGCTGGAAAAGGAAGACATCCAAGCGTGCCTGGTCTATGCCCGTCGGCTGGTTGGGCATGAGCGCATCGAGCCCCTCAAGATCGAGTCGGCCGCATGAAGTTGCTGCTTGATACCTGCGTCTGGGGCGGCGCCAAGGCGGAGCTTCAGGCGGCCGGACATGACGTGATTTGGACCGGTGATTTGGCAGCAGGATCCGGGCGATGAAGAAATCCTGGCCCAGGCCCACCGGGAAGCAGCGTGTCCTCATCACCCTCGATAAGGATTTCGGCGAACTGGCGATCCGGCGTAGCTTACCGCACTGTGGCATCGCGCGATCTGGTCCACATCACCGCACGCCAGCAAGGCGACTGTGTGCCAGCAGGTGTTCGCGCAATATGGCGATGAATTGACCCGGGGAGCCATCATTACGGTGGAAGCAGGCCGCGTTCGCATCCGACCACCTGATGCGAAAGCCCCCTAGCGTCTCGTGCCACCGATAAGGTTCGGGACTTTCGGTACATCGTGAGGTATTCTTGCCGATAGGACGAAAAAGGGATAGGACGAAAAAAGGGACGCATCTATTTTCCATCGGGACGAAAAAGGGACGCATCTGTTTTTCATCGCCGTCAAACGCCGGACACAGCTGCCGGGCACGCATGTCGGGAGGAAGTGGCTCTCCTGGTTCGGGAGAGCCACTGTCTCACTGTATGGGCACTAGGCCAGCGCATTCGCTTCAGGTTTGGACGATGCAACCCAAATTTTAGCGAATTCCAGCCAGTTCCTGCAGCAGCTGCCAGTTCTCCAGCCGGTCCTGCTTCGCCGCCAGCAGCGTCTCCGACGGGTTGCCGTCCTTGTCGAAGTGCTTGGAGAAGCGGCCCTCGCTGCGCGCGAAGTCGATGAACGTCACCTCCTCCTTCGTCTTCGGGTTGACGAACCAGTCGTCCTTCACGGCCGGGTTGCCCTGCAGCGACAGCCGCTCCTTCACCGTGTCGCCCTTGCGCGGATCGTAGATCAGGAGCGGGAACGCCCGGCGTGTCCACCGCCAGCCGCGCCTGCTCGCCGGCCATGTTGTCGGCGACGCCGTGCTCCGGCTGGCAGGTCGTGTAGCAGACCGACGATCGCCGGGCCGTCGAACTCCAGCGCCCCAGCACCGACTTGTAGAAGTGGTTGATGTGGGCGCAGGTCGTCTGGGCGACGTAGGTGCGCGGGTGCATCATGGCGATCTGCGCGATCTCCTTGCGGCGCTCCTGCTTGCCGCCCACCGCCTTGCCGTGAACCGACATCTTGGTGTTCTGGCCGGTGAAGCTGCCGTCGAGGCCTGGCCGCCGGTGTTGGAATAGACCTGCGTGTCCAGCACGAACACCTTGATGTTCATGCCGCTGGCGAACAGCCGCGACAGCGCCTGGAAGCCGATGTCGAACATGGCCCCGTCGCCGCCGATGCACCAGATCGGCTTGTCCTGCCAGCCCATCTGGTCCCAGCGCATGCGCACGCCGATGGCGTCGGCCGGGGCGTTCTCGAACAGCGAGTTCGTCCACGGCACCAGGTACGGGTTGTACGGATAGGTGGAGGTGTAGACGGTGTTGCAGCCGGTGGCGGCGACGATGCCCCACTGGTCGCCGAACTTCGAGCCGGTCGCGGCGCACATCATCCGCAGGGCCGTCCCCTCGCCGCAGCCGGCGCACGAGCCGGCCCCGCCGACGTAGATGTGCGTCTGCTCCTTGAGCATCATGTCGATCAGCAGGTTGTCGTTGATGTACTTGTCGTTCGACGGGCCGATGTTCTTGAAGATAGCGGTGGCTCTTGCGGGCCTTGGTCATCACGTCGTCGGTCTTCTCGATCATCTTCAGGGCGTTGTCGTCGCAGACGGTGACGCACTCGGCGCAGCCCTTGCACTTGGACGGGTCGATGATGATCTGGAACATGCCGCCGACGCCGCGTCTTCTTCTTGCCGGCGTCGTAGTACTTCTTGGTCTTCGACCACTGCCGCGGCGTACATGGCGCGGTCGGCCTCGGGAATGGCCAGGAGCTTCTCCTCCCACTCGGTCTTCGGACAGCACCTTGCCGAGGATGGCGGTGTCGGGGCACTCGGTCACGCAGTCCATGCAGCCGGTGCAGTTCGTCGGGATGTACTCGGGGATTTCCGGGGAGATGTTGCTGAAGTCGCGCAGCGTGGCGGTGCCGGCGGGGACCAGCGAGCGGGCCAGCGTCAGGTCGGCGGGCAGGTCCTTCTCGCCGTAGCCTTCCTCGTAGCCGCGGATGATGCGCTCGTTGAAGTCGACCACGTCCAGCACCGGCAGGCTGACCAGCTTGTAACCGCTGTCGACCAGGGTGCCGTAGGAGTTGTTGTTGAAGGGGTCGCGCTCGCTGGCCTCGTTCATCGAAGGCTTCGTGGCGCCGTTCAGGGTCGCAGTCGTCATGGAGAAGCTCCGCGAGTGCCGTTGGTTTGGAACCTGCTTGCGGCTGGCACTCGCGCGAACGTCACGCGGCCGCAAGCAGGAGTTGCTGCTCGGAAATCATCGGTCTTCGCCTACTCCGTCTGAGGGCCCAGCGAGCCGCTCGTTCATCACGAGTCAACCCGCAGATAACCCGGATCAAAGTCAAAAGAAACCGTGCTCAAAACGGTTCAACTACTCGCCTGTGGACTTCGGCCTGTTCCTCGGGCGTCAGAAACAGGCGGCGACAGCGTTCCAACTCGTCCTGGTCGCAGAGGATGTCCCCCAGTCGTCGGACCCACTGCGCCGAGGGCGGCGTCTCGGTACCGATAGAGGTGAGCCGAGAAGCATCCCCAATTGTGGCCATGGCGGGCCGCGTACGTCTTCCGGCGACCGTGCTCGCGAGATCGATCCTTCCGAGAAGAACTCGCCGGCGCGATGTCGTCGCCTTCATAGTCGAAACCGGTCTGTCGAGTATCCCTTCACGCCTTTGTGGTCTCATGGTAGCCGCTGCCGCCTCATGTGGCCGTCATGCCCGCGATCACCACCGCCGGAATCTCCTTCATCTCGCTGTAGCCGCGCTTGACGCAGGTCAGGTTGTCCGCACCACCTGGTCGCCGCGCTTGCCGAAGTACTTGCGCAGCGCCTTCTCGACGCCGGCGTAGACCTGCTCGTCGGTCATCTCGCTTCCTTGCGCGTACGGCGTCAGCTGCAGGAACGCGCCGAGCAGCACGATGCCCTGCATGCGCATCTGCAGGTCGGCTCGGAGGCCACCTCGCGGGCGATCCGCACCATGTCGGCGTAGTAGACGCGGACCTTCTTGTCGCGGATGATGTGCTTGTTCGTGCGTCGGGATGCGCTTCCACACCTCGCCGGCTCGGCGTACGGCGACTGCATGAAGATCGGCGCCGCCGGGCACCAGGCCGTCGAGCGTGCCGCGGGCTGAGGATCGCCGTCGGGTCGTTGATGCACAGCAGATCGACGTGCTCCAGTTCGCTGTGCATGTATGATGTGCGAGTCGGCGATGGTCAGGTAATACGTCGTCGGCAGGCCCTTCTTCTCGGAGCCGTACTTGGGATACGCCTGCACGTCCTTGCCGAAGACGTTGCCGGCGATGGTGGCGATGACCTTGTTGGTCGTCACCGAGCCGAAGCCGCCGACCGAGTGGCCGCGCATCGAGAAGCCGCCCTTGGGCCGCAGGTCCGGGTCTTCGGTCGCGCTTCAGGGCCAGCGGGTGGTCGATGCCGACGCAGAAGAAGTCCTGGCCCGTCGGCTTCATCATGTTGTCGAAGGCGGCGATGATGTCGCCGGGCCGCACGTCGCGGCTGCCCAGGCCGGCGGCGCCGCTGTAGATCGTCGGCACGCGGTCGATCTTGCTCCTGGCCGTTCTGGCCCGTCATGGCGTCGCAGAAGGCCGCCTTGATCTCGCGCGTCAGATGGTTGCCCGTCGTCGAGAGCGGGTCGTCCATGCGCTCGAAGACGGTGAACGCCTTGCAGCCCTTCGAGCGCCTCGACGATCTGCCGCGGCCGGGAACGGCCGGAAGACGAAGACCGTCAGGCAGCCGGCCGCGATGCCCCTTGCTCGCGCAGGTAATCGACCGTCGCCTTGGCCGTCTCCATGTAGCAGCCCATGCCGACGAGGATGTACTCGGCGTCCTCGCAGCGGTAGGCTTCGACGAAGCCGTACTTGCGGCCGGTCTTGCGGCCGAACTCGTCGAACGCCTCCTCCAGGGCCGGCTCGACGCGGTCGTAGTACCAGCGCTGGGCGATCTTGCCCTTCATGTAGCGAGTCCTGGTTCTGCACCACGCCGGACATCATCGGGTTGGCCGGGTCCATCAGGTTGATCAGCTTCTCCTTCGGGATCGCCGATGAACTCCTTCATGAACTCCGGCTCGGGCAGGCGGACCGTCTCGACGGTGTGCGTGGTGAGGAAGCCGTCCTGCACGTTGAAGAACGGCGTCTGGCTGGCCTCGGCGGCGCGGCGGCGATGAGGCAGAAGTCGCCGGCCTCCTGGGCGTTGCGGGCGAAGATCATGCCCCAGCCGCAGTCGGCGACCGACATCACGTCGTCGTGGCCGGCGTGGACGTTCAGCCCCTGGCTGGTCAGGGCCCGGGCGCCGATGTTCATGACCACCGGCAGGCGCTTGCCGGAGATGGTGTACAGCACCTCCTTCATCAGCACGAGGCCCTGGCCGGAGGTGAAGTTGGTGACGCGGCCGCCGGCGACGGCGAAGCCCTCGCAGACGGTGGCGGCGGAGTGCTCGCTCTCCGGCTCGAAGAACATCAGCGGGTCGCCCCACAGGTTCTTGCCGCCGTTCATGACGGCGGCGTTGAAGCCGCCGCCCATGGTGGTCGAGCTGGTGATCGGGTAGGCGCCGGCCGCCTGGGCGACGTGGATCTCGACGTGGACGACGGCCTCGGCGCCGTCGCAGGTGGTGGGAATGCCGGGATATTCGTACCTGGTCTCGACGGGTTCGTGGTTCGTTTCCGGCTCTCGGCGGCGGTTGCACGAGGACACTACTCATGGTGCCATCCCTTTCAGGTCCTGCGGACGCGCCGGTGGCGCGGCTCCGTATGGTGGAGAGGTTCAGAAGGGAACGCGTACGGTCTTGCTTGACTGTGAGCGCCGATTGTACCCGTAAAGAAACCGACTGCAAGGAGTTTCCTGCACCACGGAGGCCGACGACAAGAAAAGTCGAAATGATTTCCTTGCTATGGCCCCAGTCGAGAGTATAATCGCGGGGATTTTTGTGCCGCGAGCTAGACCTATCCCGCGGCTCTTCCTCTCCCTCGTTCGTGTCAGGAGATCGGCCATGAACGCACCGTTGCTGACCGCCCTACTTGCGGAAGACAGCGACACCGACCGCGATGGACTGGTTGTCGAGCCGTCTGGAGGATTGCTGGGACGAACCACCGCCGCCGTGTGTCCTCGAATTGTGTGCGGCCCACGACGAATTGCAAGGCGCCTGGTTCGCCGTCGGGCCGCGCGAAGTGGACGACTTGTGACCGGACCGCGTTTCACCGTGCGCTTCGCGGACGGCGACATTTACATGGGCTACTTCAAGCTGAACCTCGTCCGCCGGCCTGGCACCATGGCATGCACATCGACGAAGGTCCAGCTCGCCACAAGGGCGAAATTGCGGTGTGCATTTACGAAATGGCCGGCCCCACCTTACGCTGGTGGCCGGCTGCCGGGGTTGGAGGAACGTCTGACGGCATTCCCGGCGGCGAACGATGGGCAAGCGTTGGTGCTGCACTTTCGCCGCGAACAACGCGGCTGAGTTCCTTGGCGTTATGTTTTGCGTCCAGGATTAGAAGTGCTATGGCCTCGTTTCTAAAAGAGATAATTTTGATGGCTGAACTATTCAACGTCTACTGTGACGAAAGCTGTCACCTGGAGAACGACGGCATTCCTGTAATGGTTCTTGGTGCCATCTGGTGCCGAACCCGCGTTGTGCGCGTTGCCAAGCGCCTGCGGGCCATCAAGCGGAAGCATGGTCGAGACGGCAATTTTGAGGTCAAATGGTCGCAGGTGACGCTGTTGCGGCTTGCCCTTTACCAGGAGATCGTGAACTACTTCTTCGATGAAGAAGAACTGCATTTTCGGGGCGTCCTCATCCCGGACAAAGGGTTGCTGGACCATGCTACCCACCAGCAGAGCCACAACGAATGGTATTACAAGATGTGCTTTTTGCTGCTTAACCCGATTATCAGCCCCACCGATATTTACCGTATCTACCAAGACAGGAAGGACACAAGGATCGCACAAAGTCGGGTTGCACTGGAAGAGCGTTTGCATCGAACGAAACGAGAGCAAGAGGCCGACTTCGTCTGCCGCGTCCAGCACGTCCGGTCGCACGAGTCGGAGTTGTTGCAGGTGTGTGACCTGCTCACGGGGGCGATCGGGTATCGCAACCGCGGTTTGAGTGCCAACCCGGCGAGTGCGAGTTAGTCGAGTACATCGAGCAAGTTAGGGGGAAGCCTTTGGACGGCTCGACTCACCAGACCGAATCGAAGTTCAACTTGCTGAAGTGGCGTGCCCAGGAGGTGCGGCTTGCCCCCTGACGAAGACTGGCTACCGTCGCTGTATACCCTAAACGATGCTGATGGTGACTTCTCGCTCTACTGCGAAGAAGTGTACGGCATCTTCAAAGCGCGAACTACTTGACGTTCGCCCACGGTTCCGAGGGAAGGTAGTGAGTTGCCGCCATGACCCGCGGTACGATGGCAAGGTGTGGGCTTTCTGGCACTGCATTTCCGATGGCCCCAAAGAAGAAGAACGGATACCCGACCCGAACCGGATGGCTCGGATAGCCTGGATCAAGGCAATCATTGAACACCCAGGAGACCCGCGAATTGATGAGTGGATCGCCAGCCGCGGAGGTAGTCTGAATACCTGTTTGTGGCTGAGTGAATGCTACCTGGTCGTTTTGGGGAACAGAACGAATTACTACCAACTCGTAACGGCGTACTGCACTCCTCAAGAGCATCGGAAAAGAAGTTTGCGGCGCGAAAGGGATGATTACCGAAGTGGAAAAAGCTGACGCCGCTCTCTGTGTTTCAAGAGAGCGGCGTCGGTGCTCCTTCCGCATCTGGCGGATGAGCTAGTGGTATTATCGGATTCCTGCATGAAAAAGCAACAGCTTTTCTTACGAGATACACCGAAACGTATAAGGTTCGCTTACACAACTCTTGCGGGAAAAGGAGTTTAGCTAGTCGTATTTTTTCTATTTTTCCCCGGAATTTCCTTTCCCTCCGCATCCCTTATTCTGACCTGCTGTAGATGAATTTCGCCCTTATTCCCTATTCCCGCTCCTGTCCCTGAATCTTACCGATCGCCAACACCGCCGTCTTACGCACGTCGGCGTCCTCGTCCTTGAGCAATTGCGAGAGCGCATCAATAGCGGACTTCGCCCCAGAGCCGATCTCACCGAGCGCATGAGCGGCGGCGCCGCGTACTTCGACTTCTTTGCTCTTCAAAGTAGCAATCAACGCCGGTACCGCTTCCTTGGCGTCGGGACCAATCTCCGCCAGCGCCATCGCGGCCCCGGCCTGCACGCCGGTGTCGTCGTCCTTCAGCGCGGCGGCCAACGCCGGCACCGCCGAGCGGGCGGCCGTGCCCATCTCGCCCAGCGTCCGCGCCACCGCCCGGCGCACGTCGGCGTCCTTGTCGGTCTTCAGCGCGTCGGCCAACGCCGGCACCGCTTCCTTTGCCAACGGACCCAGTTCGCCCAGGACGTAGACCGCCGTGCCGCGCACTTCGGTCTCTTTATCGCCGAGCGCGTCGATCAGCGCCTTGATGTGCAGAGCGGAGTCCGCGTCGATAACGACCAGGGCACAGCGCCCATAGAGTTGCACCTGTTTGTTGTCGTCTTTGATAAGGTCGCGCAGCGCCGGTAGAGCGGCCTTCGCGTCCTTACCGATGCGCGACAGGGCCAGCGCCGTGCGCCGCGCACGTCTTTATCTTTGTCCTTGAGCAACGCCGCCAGCGCTTCCGTCGCGCCGGCCGCATCCTTACCGATGCGCCCCAGCGCGAGAGCCGCCGCGCCGCGCACGTCGGTATCGGTATCCTTGAGCGCTTCCGCCAGCGCCGGCACTGCCTCTTTCGCGTCCTTGCCGATGCGTCCCAGCGACACCGCGGCATTCTTGCGCACGTCGGCGTCCTTGTCCTTGAGCGCCTCGCAGAGCGCCTTCACTGCGGCGGAGGCGTCCGACGGTTTGTCGGCGGCGAATGTGGCCCAGGCCCGGTTCGATGTCTCTGCCTCCTTGTTTTCCGGATAAAACAGCACGGCGCCGGCAAGCAGCAGGAGCGGCACAAGCAGGAGTAGGCGACGGCCGTAGCGTTTCATGACAACCTCGGGGAACAAAACCGTTCAGTAGGGAAACAGAGCCGTCACGGCGTCGCCGCCGTAACGGCTTGCTCCAGTGGACGAAGAAAATGAATCGTAGCACCTTCCTCGCTCACCACGAATGGGAAATCACTACGTTACCAGCCGCGGCCCCACAGCGGTTTCGGGCCATCGCCACGACCACCGCCGTAACCGCCGCCGTAACCGCCGCGACCACTGCCGAAGCCGTATCCGCTCCACGAACTGGCGCCGAAGCGGCTGCTGTTGCCCCAACCACCACGGCCCTGGCTCGAACCGCGCCGATTGTCCCACACATTGCCGCGGCCGCGCTGCGGACTCATGCGACCATAACCGAAGTTACGGCTATTGACCTGCGGCCGCCGCGAACCGAACGAACCGAAGCTGCGGCCGCCGAAACTGTGCTGCGGACCACCCCAGCCACTGAAACCGTGCTGGCAACCGCCGCGACCACCGCGACCACCGCCGAAGGCGAAACCGCCGCGACCGCCGCCGAAACCATGCTGTGGACCGCCGCGCCCGCCACGGCCATCGAAGCCATGTTGCGGACCACGGCCACGCTGCGACGGACCCGAGAAACGCTGCGGACCCGAGCTGAGACGCCCCCGCTGCTCGCCGCCGCGCAGCGCGCGCCAGTTCGACGAGGGAGCCTGCCGTCGCCAATCTTGCTGCTGGTCCCTTCGCTCTGGAGGGCTGTTTCTCAGTGCCGCGCGACTGCGGACCATCGCGCCAGTCGCGCCCCGGAGGACCGCCTGGTCCGAAACCGTAGCGCCCCGGAGGACCGCCCGGACCACGGCGCTCGTCCGCGGATGGACCACGGCGCTCGTCGGGTTTGACCTTCTCCTTGGGAGCGTCCTTCGGTGCCGGCTGCCGACCACCGGGACCGAAGCCGAAGCCGCCCGGACCGCCCGGACCGAAGCGACCCGGACCAAAGCCCGGGAACGTCGATCGATCCGGCGGACCCTCGCGCCCGGTCCCACTGGCGGACGACGATCGTCCTTCTTTTTGTCGTCGGGCTTTTTGTCGTCGTCCGCGGGAGCGCGCCGGGAGCGGTCGTAGCCGCCGAAGCGGCTGTCCCAATCGGGAAAGCCCGAGAAGCCGCGGGAACGATCGGCCTGGGCCACCTGAATGCTGCCTTTGCCCTCCGTCTGCACGGGGTCGTCGGCGGCGCACCGATGCGGTCAGCAGCAAGACCGCGGCGCTACCGAGACAAACCCCTACCATACGTCTCATAACTTCCTCCCGTGAAATAGAATCGTTGCCTCTTCTCGGTCTTCTCCTGGCCGTAATTTACTGGTTGGGCGGTGAGAACGTGCTGAGAGGCGGCGGAAACTCGGAATCGGTGTGCAGGTGCTTTGCAAACGGCTCGACACCCAACAGCTTACTCGACGGCATACGCTCGCCTCCCTTTACTTTAGTGCCGGAAGCGGCGCCGCTTCCGCCGCGCGCTGAATGAGAGACTGTTGCGGCAGGGCGGCGGCTGGTCGCCTTTCGCGGAGCGAAAGGCGACCAGCCGCCGCCCTGACTCACGGCGCCACAGGCTTCGGCAACAGACGCTTAAGGAATGATCGCTCTCCCTTGCCACGGGTCCGATTCCCGTACTATCCGTGCGGAAGTGTCATAATGGAAATTTCTCTTCGTTAGCGGGATAAAACTGTTCGTCTTCCGCTCTCGCCCGCACCGCAGGTACAATCTGGAGGGCTGTCGGCGGGCCCGAGCGCACCGCCGATCTCGTCGCCGCCCTGGACGAGCCGGCCACGAAGCAGTCGTGGTTGCTGATCTTCGAGTTCCAGGCGCAGCACGATTCCGACAAACTGGACGTGACTCTGGAGGAAGCCGGTACGTTGCGCGGCCACGCCCGCCACGGCGAGGATCGCAAGGGCAAGTATCGCGTGTTGACCGCTCTCGTCTACCTCCAGGGCCGCTGCCCCGACGCCGTTTTCGACATGACGCTGTCCGGCGGCTATGGCACCCGTCACGCTCCGTTGGTCTGGAACGTCGGCGCGGACGACGCCCTGACAACCCTGGAAGCCGTGGCCGCCGACCCCGCCTTGTGGGGTCTGCTGTTCTGGGTGCCGCTCATGGCCGGTGGTGGTGACGACGCCGTCATCGGTCGCTGGAAAGAGGTCGTGACGGCGACGATAGAGGATCGCCGCGTTCGCGGAAACCTGGTCGGAATCGCATTGGTGTTCGCGGAACTGGTGAGATGTCGCCTTGAATGGAAACGTGGACTGGAGGGCTTTATGTGGACCGAGTCGGAAGTCGTCAACGAGTGGATCAGTACGGGTGTAGCCAGGGGCCGACGTGAGGCTCTTCTTGAAGCGCTAACAGTACGCTTCCCCGGAGCGGTGACGAACGAAGTCGTGAAACTCATCAACGAACAAGAAAGCCTGCCCTTGCTGAACGATTGGTTCCGCACTGCTCTCCGGGTGGACAAGTTCGAGCAGTTCGTGAATGCACTGAAGGGGTGATCGGCAACGTCTCGGTTCCCAACAACCGGTAGCGCCGCGGGAGCGCGCTACTCGGCGTATCCTGCCGTGAGCCGCCACGGTATAATGCAGGGAGCGAGCCGATTCGCGTTCGCTGCTTCCCCTTCCGTGTCCTCCATCTCTCAGGGAGACATCACCATGAGTACCGCCGTTGTCACGGGACACCATTTCATCGCCGGACGCTGGCTGCCGGGCCGCGGCGACGCCTTCGAGAGTACCAGTCCCGCCCACACCAATCACGTCGTCGGCGTCTTTCCCAGCAGCACCAATGAGGAAACGCTGCAAGCCATCGCCGCCGCCCGTGCCGCCTATCCCGACTGGCGGCGCACCAGCCGCATTCATCGGGCCGAGCTGTTCGACCAACTCGCGCAGCTCGTCAAGCGCGACACCGACAACCTCGCCCGTCTCATGGCGACGGAGTGCGGCAAGGTCATGACCGAATGCCGGGCCGAGGTCGTCGAAGGGCTGCACATGGTGCAGTACGTCTTCGGCACCGGCACGCATGCCGGCCGGCGAGATACTGGCCTGCGAGATCGAAGAAAAAGACGCCTTCATGCGCCGCAAGCCGTGGGGCGTCGTCGCGGTCATCACGCCGTGGAACTTCCCCTTCGCCGTGCCGCTGTGGATGCTCGGCCCCAGTCTCGTCGAAGGCAACACGGCCGTCTTCAAGCCGTCGGAGGACACGCCGGCCGTCGGCCAGCGGCTCGTCGAACTGTTCGACGAGGCCGGTTTCCCGCCGGGCGTCATCAACCTGGTTCACGGCGGCGGCGCGGTCGGCGAAGCGCTGGTGCGACATCCCGAGGTCAACGTCGTGCTGTTCACCGGCAGTTACGAGGTCGGCCAGCCGCATTCAGCAGATTTCCGCCGAGCATTACGACCGCATCACGGCCTGTGAGATGGGCAGCAAGAGTGCCGTCATCGTCTGCGACGACGCCGGCTCGATCTGGCGGTGAACGCGGCGGTCATTAGCGCCTTCAAGACGAGCGGCCAACGCTGCGTTTCGGCGGGCCGCATCCTCGTGGCGGACTCCATGATCGACCGCTTCGCCGAGAAGTTCGTCGCCGCGGCGAAGCGCCTGCGCATCGGCGATCCCGCTTGACAGCGGCAACTTCACCGGCCCGGTCATCCATCGCGGCCGGTCGAGAAGGTCGAGTCTTACAACGAGCTGGCGAAGAAGGAGGGCGCGAAGGTGCTGCTCGACGGCGGCCGGCTACGACCGGCAACCACGGCGCCGGCCGTTACATGTCGCCCGTTCATCTATCGCATGGACCACCATGCCGCGGCGCGGTGCATCCGCGAAGAGGTGTTTGGCCCGCACCTGGCGATGATTCCCTTCCGCGACAACGAGGACGCGGTGCGCATTTACAACGACACGCCCTATGGCCTATCGATGGCGGTGATCACCGAGGACTTCCGGGCGATGCGCCTGTTCCGCGAGGAGTGCGAGTTCGGCATGGGCTACGTGAATCTGCCGTGCATCGGCGCGGAAGTCCATCTGCCGTTCGGCGGCGTGAAGAAGAGCGGCAACGGCCATCCGTCGGCGGCGGGCCTGGTCGAGGCGGTGACGCACAAGATCGCCTGGACGGTCAACCACGGCACCGAAGTGAAAATGGCGCAGGGGTTGACGACGGACATTGAAGGAGGCCCAGCATGAAACCTTGGCCGTTCGACGATCCTGAAAACGTCGCAACGCTGACGCTGCGCGAGGTCATGAATCGGAAAAGCCCTATCCTGCTGGTGACGCATGACGAGGATGATGGCATGTAGCAGTTTCTGGACGGGCGTGATAACCCCAACCCGACCTACGCTGTCATCCTCTGCCTGAAGGAAATCGTCCAACTCAACCCAAGCGTTGGAGAACTGGCAGATCTGCCTTGCGGCTGGCGAGCCTGGCGTGACACCCCGGACCAACCCTGGCAGCGAGAAGAGATGAGGCCGGAATAATCCCCGTTGTGGCACGGTTTCCTGACCGTGGCACGGCCGCCGACCGAAGGTCTTCCCAGCCCCTTGGGTGTCGTGGCACACTGGCAGCCGTTGCCTCCAATCAATCAGCGGTGGAGATGCATCAATGGAAAGGAATATACGATGTCCGTTGACGAGTTGAGAAAGTGCATTGTCGCCTCCCCCTTTCTACCGTTCACTCTCAACATTGCTGATGGCCGGCGCATTCCAGTGATTGGGCGCGACTTTATTCTCGTTCCGCCGGAGAAAGGACGCACAGTATTGGTTTACCAGCGCAATGGCGAGTTCGACATGCTCGACGCCATGCTGATCACGGGAGTCACCTTCGAGTCAGCCGCAAACATTTCGCCTTCGAGTTGACCCTTATGGCACCGCCTTACCGGCAGCTTGTCGCCCGCCAGGCCGGACGATTGACGGGAGCAAGTGACCTCAGCCAGCGCTGCGAAAGGCTGCTCGCTCGGTTACAATAGTTCATCAAAATCACGGAGAACGACCATGCCGGAACTGACCTTGGAAAGCCTGGCCCGCCGTCTTGAGGAAGTCGAACGCCGCCTGAACGAGAAGCAACCGTCGGTCATTGCGCGACCAAAGATTGGCGAAGCGTCGTCGGCATCTCGGAAGTGACCGATTTTTCGCGACTCATGCAAGCAGAGATGGAGGCCTTGCGTGACGCCGACCGCCGCGCGGCTGAAGCGGAAATTGGCGAATGATCATTCTGGACTCAGATCATTTATCGATCCTGCGGTATCACAACAGCGCGCTCAGGCTCATCGCCCGGTTAAACGAGACCACGGAAAAGCCGATTGGGACATCCATTGCAAACGTCGAGGAGGCGATGCGTGGCTGGCTCTCGGCCCTCGCGAAAGAACGACGGATCGAGCGGCAGTTATCTGCGTATCGTGAACGGGCCGAACTCTTCACCTTTTTCTCCGGCTACACCATTGCACTACTGGATTCAAACGCCGCTGGGCTTTTCAACGGCTTCCGCAAAGCGGGCATAAAAATCGGCACGATGGATCTGAAGACGGCCTGCATCACCATGGCCAGTGACGCCCTATTGCTCACGGCCAATCGGCGGGATTTCGAGAAAGTGCCAGGACTGCGATTCGAGAATTGGCTCGAATAGCGAACGGGTGACGGCGACGTTGCCCCATCCGTCGGCGGCGGCCCTGATTGAGACGGTGACGCACAAGATCGCGTGGACGGTCAATCACGGCACCGAAGTGAAGATGGCCCAGGGGTTGACGACGGACATTGAGGGCAGTCCAACATAGCCCCGGCCTCCGGCCGGGAGGGAGCATCAATATTGTCCGGTCAAGGCAGTGCCTGCCGCGGCCCGTACCAATACTCCAGCCCCTTGCGCCGCGACTCCGGCCCACCCAGAGCCAGCCGAGCGCCGACCCGGAGAAGTTCCAGGGCGGTGTGCGCCCGGTAACTTGCGCCCCGAGGTGGTGACGAACTCGTGCAGCATCACGAATCGCCCCTGGCGCTTCAGCCGTCGGCCGAAGGCGACTTCCTCCCCCCAATACAGCGCTTCGTTAAATCCGCCCGCCGCGAAGTACGCCCGGCGCGTGCAGAAGAGGAAACAGCCGGGGGCCAACCCAAACACATGAAAGAGCGGCGACAGCAAGGGCCAAAGAACCACGGCGTACAGCGGCAAACGGCCCTCGACGTGAACGCTGCAACCGCCGCCCACCGCGCCGCGCGCAATGTCCGCAGCGCTGCCCGCAGTACCCGCGCCGTCACGACCGTGTCCGCGTCCACGAAAATGAACGGGTCGCCCGTCGCCGCCCGCGCCCGGCGTTGCGCTCGCCGCGATTTGACGGCGGTTGACGGCGACCACGCGGGCACGGTGTTCCAGAGCGAGGGCGGCCGTGCGGTCGGTCGAGGTGTCGTTGGCGACGAGGATCTCATAGGGTTCACCCAGCGCGTGAGCCGACTCGTGCAGTGCCGACAGGGTGCGGCCGAGCAGTGCCTCTTCGTTGTGGGCTGGGATGATGAAGGAGATCACGACGGGGCTCCTTGGAATCGCGGTGATAAAATCGATCGCGGCGGCGTTCGTCGCCGTGCCAGGACTTGATACAACGGAAGTGGGTAAACTCAAGAGCGGGTCACGAACGAGGTAGTTCTAGTTAGGGGACAAAGACCATGCGTGTGCGTTGGGCGATGTTGACGTTGGCGTTGGGGGCTATTCTTCTTCAAACCGAGCAAGCACTTTCTCGGGAAGGAAAGGAGTTCGTTCCCAAGAACGGGATCTACACCATCACGCTGCCGGACGGAGAGAAGTCAGAGCAGAAGACGAAGGTCTTGACGCTCGGCAAGCAAAGGGTCCCCGTGGAAGCGTCGGGCAGTGCGCGAAAAGATGGGACTACCTTCATTGGCGCCTCGGTTGGCATCCCCGCAGTAGTCATGCGGGACATTCCCGCCGACAAGCGCTTCGACATCCTTCGGGATGCCCTCGTGAAGCAACTCAACGGCAAGGTCGCGGAGGAAAAAGACATCAAGCAAGACCCGGTGGTCGGCAAGGAGTATCTGATTGAACGGCCCAAGGGTGTGGCTCGGATGCAACTCTACACGGTCGCCGGCTGGGTTGTGTACGCCATCGTCGAAGGGAAAACCAAGGAGGAAGTGACCACCAAGCAGGCCGACGCGTTTTACGAGTCGCTCAAGTTGACGGACAAAGCGAAGGACATTTTTCGTCAGGTGAAGCGCTGACGCCGTCCCTGCACGTCGTTGGCGAATCGAAAAGTGGGTGCATCCGCCGAATCACCGCTCGCGGAGTTGGCGCGGCACGACCGTCAAAAGAAGTAGTAGCCGGCGGCAAACAGGGCGGACCAGGCCAGCAACACCATCGACAAGCCTCCCAAAATCGACCAGGGCACCCACGCCGGTCGCGCCGGCAGCAAACGACCGAGTACCAGATACGCCGGAATGACGACCGCCGCGAACCGGGCATGAGAGGCCATCGACATCTCATACGCCCGGGTCAGGTACGGAATGGCCAGCAAGCCGAGTCCCAGCACCACCTCCGGCCCGGACAGCCAGAAACGGTAAGCGCCAAACAGAACGAGGACGACCGTGCCGACGAACAGGATTGGGTTCCAGAAAAACATGCTGAAAAAAGGGTTGCCGTGGCGATCGATCCGCGTCCAATAGCGCAGCGAGTCAACAGTGAACACTCCCCAGAGCGGCTCCCCGGCGAGCAACGCTTCGGCCTTGTAACATTCGACAAAGCGGGAGCGATCAGCGATGCCGCAATGATCTTCCGTTTTGGACGTAAAGCCTGTTTCCCCTTCTCCTCATCGCCGAGCGCAACGAACCACGCACTGCCCAGCACGAGCAGGCCAACCGCGAACAGACTCATCGGCGTCCGTAACATGAACGACCTCCTCGTATTTATGGTCTGTTCCCCAAGGGAACTATCCGTTCAGCGTAAGCTGTCTATCACGGACATGGTGCGAAAAATGTGACAGCAGTCACGCACCCATTCAGAAACGGCAACGGTTTCAAATATGCGTAGGCGATCTTCCTGGACTCGAATGGTTTTGAATGTGTTGGGTAGTTTACGCAGGGGCGGATAGCGGAATCAAGAAGCATTCTGAAAAACGTCGAAATATTTTCACGGCCGATTGCCGGAGAAATGCGACCGTAAAAGAGCGTGAAGCCAGGGCGAGCGCGGAAACGCTCGCCCTGGCTTCGCGCTGCGGGCTGGTGGGCTTCCCGCCGGTCAATGACTCGTGCGCGGGCCGCGTCATTACTGAGTCCAGCATTTCTAAAGACATACAACAATATCGCTTTGCTGGGTAATTCCAGCGAATTGTGGCGATTTGTATGTCTTTAGAAATGCTGGACTCAGTAAATGACAATTTGATCCGAATTCACGAGGCGGTTCCCGTGTCAGACTGCTCGCGTCTACTTTGACCTGTTCCCCAACCTCTGTTGTCAAAGCAACAGACGAGATGCTTCAGAACCTCTCGTCCGTTGGGGAAAAGCGAGCGGTGACGGCTCCCCGGTTACGACACCCACAGGGAGAAGGGTTCGTAGTCGCTGGTGAGCGAGCCGCCGGGGTAGGACGGTAGATCGATAGTGGCGAAGGCGCCATTACGGTTGCCGTAATCCATCAACTCGAACGCATCACCGGAAGGCGGCATGTAGCCGCTGGGCAACATGACGTTCAACGTCCCATCCAGTGTGGCGGTCCCGTAGATCGCCAGGGTTTCGTTGAGCTCCATGTCGAGTTCGCCGCTCGCGGACTGTGTATAGTCGCCCGTAATGATTAACGAAGAGCCGGCACCGAGCGACAGGTCGCCATTGTTGACGATCGAACCGCCCAGGGAACCGCCGCCGCCGAGCGAAACGGTACCATTGTTGACGAGCAAGCCGGAGAAGTCAGCCCCGAAGGAGGTGTCCGTGAGATCGAGAGTGGCTCCGGCATTGACATAGGTGGTGCCGCCGCTTTGGTCGTACGCGTAGGTGACGGTTAACGAACCGGCCACCGTGAAGCTGCCGCTGTCATAGAAAGACGCTCGACCATCGTCGCCGAACCATTGAAGGTGACATCGCCGTTGGTAATGAAAAGGATGAGGAGCGTATTGCCGTTCAGGGTAATGCCGCTACCGCCCTCCACCATAATATCCGCAGGGTAGTTGCCAGTCACCGAGTTGCCGTCGATGGTGACCTGGCTGCTGCCGACGACGTGAATACCGTCGTAGGAACCGCCCTGGATCGTGTTGCCTTGACCCGCGTTGAGTCCGCCCATCGTGATCGAGCTGGCCGCTGCCGCCAGGTAGATGTTGTCAACGAAAGCGCCGCCTACGGTGTTCCCGTGACAACAACATTCGCTCCGGCGATGTAGACGTTGTAGGAATTGGCACTGACTTCGTTGCCGGTCAGGGTGATATTACTGGCGTCCGCGTTGATATCAGTGCCATCGCCGCCGTTGGCGTCGATGGTGTTCCCGAGAACGGTGACGGAACTACCGTCGATGGTGATGCCGTTGCCGGCGTTGTCGGCGATGATATTGCCGGTGCCGATGGTGATGCTACTGGAACCGGCATCGACGTCGATGCCGTCGGACTGGTTGCCGGCGGCGTTACCGTTTGAATCGAGGCCAATGGTGTTGGCGGTAATCGTATCACTCGAACTATTGGCGAGCAGGATGCCCTCAGTGCTATTGCCGTAGAGGTCGTTGCCGCTGATAGTGACGTTGCTTCCGGCAACGTTCACGCCGTTGCTGCCGTTGTCGGCGATGATATTGCCCGCGCCGATGGTGATGCTGCTAGAACCCGCATCGACGTAGATGCCGTCGAACGTGTTACCGGCGGCGTTACCGTTTGGATCGAGGCCGATGGTATTGCTGCCGATGCTATCACCGGCACTACTGGCAAGCAAGATGCCTTCGTTGCTGTTGCCGTAGATATCGTTGCCGCTGACGGTGATATTGGTTCCGGCAACGTTCACGCCGTTGCTGCCGTTGTCGGCGATGATATTGCCCGCGCCGATGGTGATGCTACTGGAACCGGCATCGACGTAGATACCGTCGAACGGGTTGTCGGCGGCGTTACCGTTGGGATCGAGGCCAATAGTATTGCTGCCAATCGTGTCCCCGGAACTGCTGGCGAGCAGGATGCCATCATTGCTGTTGCTGTAGATGTCGTTGCCGAGAACGATGGCGTTCGTTCCGGCAAGGTTGATCCCATTGCCGGTGTTGCCGCCGATGAGGTTGGTGCTGTCGGAATCGGTGCCGCCGAGGTAGCATTGCTCGCCGTTGCCTCCACGTAGATACCGTCGCCGCTGTTGCCCGTGATGGTGTTGCCGAGAACGATGTCGCTTGATCCCGCGAGGTCGATGCCGGGGCCGCCGTTATCGGCGATAGCATTGCCGTCACCGGGAAGACCGTCACCAATGATGTTGGCGGCGACCGTGTTGGCTTGAGGAGTACCCGCATTAGCGTCCTTCACTCCGCCCGCAGTGTTATTTGATATGGTGTTGCTCAAGCTCTTGTTCTTCTGGGCCCCCTGGCTAATGAACTGAACACTCCACCCAGGGCAATCGCACCACTTTTTGACGCCTCCGGAGGGATTATCGGGGCGAGGGCTTGTCCAGACAACTGAACAGTCGCCATAATTCCGTGGATTCGGTCCTCTTTCACGGAAGGAGCCTGCATGTCCTCAGTCCCCTCGATCCCGCTTTCCCTCCGCGAGTGCTTCCACGACGTTGCCGACCCGCGCCGTGCCCACGGCCGGCTCCACTCGCTCTGGGACATCATCGCCTTGACCATTTGCGCCACGCTCTGCGGCTGCGATGACATCTTTGAAGTCCAGAATTACGGCCGCAAGAAAATCGACTTCCTGCGCACTTTTCTCGACCTGGACAACGGCATCCCCTCGCACGACACCATCGGCCGCGTCTTTGCGCTGCTCGATCCCGACGCCTTTCGCGCCGGCTTCAGCAGTTGGGTGGAGGGCCTGGCTCAGACAGTTCAGGGCCGCGTGATCCCCATCGACGGCAAGACACTGCGGGGTGCCTATGAGAAAGACGCCAAGCCGTTGCACGTGGTCAGCGCCTTCGCGGCGGCCAAGCGGTTAGTGCTCACACAGCGGGCGGTGGACGAGAAGTCCCACGAGATCACCGCCATTCCGGCCTTGTTGAAGCTGCTGGACGTCAAGAAGGCCATCCTCACCATTGACGCGATGGGCTGCCAGAAGGAGATCGCGGCCCAAATCATCGACCAGAAGGGCGACTATGTACTCGCGCTCAAAGACAACCAGCCGACGTTGCACGCGGAGGCCAATGAGCTGTTTCTGGACGGGCTGGAAACGGACTTCCAAGGCATGAAGCATCAACGGCAAGAAACGTCGGAAGAAAAGGGGCACGGGCGAACGGAGAAGCGGACCTACCATTTGCTCCAACCGAGCCGGAAGTGGCTGGCGCGGCATCCGGAGTGGAAGGGCCTCAAGACGCTGGGCATGGTGTTCAGCGAACGCCAGGTGGAGGGAAAAGAGGCGACGGCCGAGGCGCGCTTTTTCATCAGCAGTTTGTCATTGAACGTGGCGGTGTTTGCCAACGCGGTGCGGAGCCATTGGAGCATTGAGAATCAATTACATTGGGTCTTGGATGTGGGCTTCCGCGAGGACGAGAATCGGTCGCGGAAGGATCACACGCCGGAGAACCTGGCGTGGATTCGGCGTGTGACCGCGTCGCTGCTCGCACAAGACGATACGAAGGCGGGGGTGCGGTGCAAGCGGAAGATGTGCGGCTGGGACGATGAGCTGCTGCTCCGCATCGCTGGCAAGGCAATCGCCTGATCGCTTTTTCTTCACCAGAGTGATGCAATTGCCCTGGCTTGCACCTCGACCTGCTCCCACGGAATCACGTCATCCGGCCTTGCGTCATCCTCGGCTACGCGCCGCTCCAGTTCCCGACGTTGAGCGTCGGTCAACAAGGGCGGCGATTGTTCGGCGGCGATTGTGTCCCAAATCTCCTGAACGAGACGCAAGCGTTCCTCACGAGTCATTCGATCGATCCCCAAGGATTGAAGAATAGCTGACATGCGAGAACCTCCCCAGTGTGCTGGGGAACACTTGAAGATCTTTGACCTCCACTTCCTCACCATTCTCAAAGACGGCCTTCACATGAACGGACGCGAGCTTCTCCTGAATCTCATTGAGGAAACTGAACATCTGCCCGTTCACGATCTCCTCAAACTCCTCGAACAGGGCGCACAGGCTGGCGGGTGTGCCGCGAAGGTCAATCGTCCCATCGTAGTGTTCCCCTTTATCGGCGACCTGGGCGACGGCCAGCACACTGCGGGATCGGTCAATCAGCTTTACGGTTTGGGTCGTCATGGTTAATGTCCCGTCGTGTTCACAAATACATTCGCCATCAATCCGGACACTCGCGCACGAAGAAATCGATCAGATCGGCCAGCGATTTCATCTCGCGGACGGCGTCTTCCGTTAGACGGACGCCGAGAATTTGTTCCATCTCCATCACGAACTCGACCAGTTCCATCGAATCGAGATCGTCCACCGCCAGCGCTCTCCTGGCGCGTCGTCGCGGCCCACTTTGTCACAACTTGCGCGATCTTCTGACGCTTCGCCGCCGACACCTCCGTTTCGGGATAATAGAGGCCGTGCGGAAATACCTGCACGAACCACAGACGGCCACGGCAGTACGGACACGTCGCCTCGCCGAGCGAACCGGTCGGCTCCAGACAGATGACGGCGGCGCACAGCGGACACGGACACGGCACACCCTCCGGCGTGCCAGGCTTGCCCGGCAGCAGGCGGCGCAAGAAACGCTTCACGAATCAGCCTCCCAAACCGGCGAAGTCATACGGCGTCGCCCGATGCACCTGCTGATTGCACAGGTCCGCCAACTCCGCCTCGTTCGCCAGGTGACGCAGGTCGCGCACACCCTCGGACAGCAGCCGTGTGTAGGCCTGTTCGAGTTGGCGTTCGTCGAGCATCACCAGCACCACCGTCACCGCGAAGCCGCGCCGCCGTAGATCGCCCAGCGCGATCGCCGCCGCCACGCTCACCTCCGGCAGCACCGCCAACACCGTCGCATCACGCGGCAGCCGGGGCGCCGTCTCCGCCACCAAATCCGCGAACGGTAGACCGTCCGTCAGTTCGACGCGGGCCAGCGTCTCGCGCAGGCGCTGCAACTGTTCGACGCCGCGGCGCGTATCGACGATCTGAGGAAGCAAGCGCGTGCTGTCATCTTGCATGGCCGCCTCGCGGGCCTTGTGACGGGTACGGGGATCGTGCTGCCAGCCCACGGTGCGGATGCGGTCGGCGGCGTCGCGGCCATTGGTCACCAGGCCGATCTGCTGGCCCATCTCGTAAACCGCGTTGGCCAGCGACACCGCCGCGACCACCGCCAGTTCCGAGCGGAACGGTTCGCCCCGCGCGTGGTAGCCGGCCTGATGGAAGTCCAGCAGCACCGTCGCGCCGCTGAGCGTCGAGGGTTCGTGAATCTTGCTGTGCAACTGGCCCGTGCGGGCCGTGGCGCGCCAGTGAACGCGGTTGAGCGGATCGCCGAGTTCGTAGGGCCGCACCCCGGCGATGCGCGTCGGGTCTTCGTAGAGACGGTGGATCAGACGCACGTCGCCGATCGGCCGCCGCGATACGAGATCGTAGCCGGTCAGCTGCACGATGCGCGGATACACCAACAGAAACGCTGGTTCCGTCTCGACGCGGAAGCGGCGATGCAGGCCGAACAGGTCGCCGTTCTCCAGCACCAGCGGGCCGATTTGATAGTAGCCGCGGGCCAGGCACTCGATCTGATACTTGATAACCTTCTCGCCGCCGCCGCCGAGCATGCAGATTTGCAGGCGCTTGCCCTTGATCTTGAGACGGGGGAAACGCTTGTCGAGCGCGTGGCGCGGCAGCAGGTCTTCGAGCAGCAGCCACGGCACGAACAGGCGGCCGGTGTTACGAACGGTGAGCGTGACATTCGCCTTGTCGCCGACCACGGCGGTATCGCGGTCGCACTGGCGCTTCGCCGACAGGCCGTTCATCCACGAGCGCGAGGAAGCGGCTGACGAGCAGCAGCGCGAGCAGCACGTACATGGCGTACGCCAGCAGGCCGGAGTCGAGCAGCAGCGCGGCGAGCAGAATAAGGAGGACGGCGATAAACCATTTCATTCGAGTAACCGCCGGATTTCGGAGGGCAGCACGTTCCACGTCGTCTGATAGGTCTCTTCCAGCGGCACGTTGATGCCGAAATCGTCTTCCAGGAACAGCGGCATCTCGGGCAACGGATCGCCCACCGCAATCGGTTCGACGTACGATGTCTCGACCGGCGCCACTTGATACGAGGCCAGGGTCAAGGGTTTGTCGGACGGCAACTCGAATGGCTGTTCGGCGAATTCGTCGAAGATCGCCGCGTGGACTCCTTGCGGATCGTGAGAGCCGGGCGGGAACGGGTCGATGATAAGCAAGTTCACTTGCTGCTGGAGCAGGTCGATGGCCTTTTTCACGAACGTCCGGAAAGAGTGCTGACGGTCCTTGTTGCCGGGCGACACGAGTTCGATCACGGCCACGACTTCGCCCAGTTCGTGATGGATGGCAACGCGGTTGGTCTTGCGGGCGTAGCGTTCCCCACGCGACATCGGCAGGACGAACCGCGTCTTCGGCCGTAAGGGGGCAACCGTCGACGCCACCGTTGCGCTCGGTTCGCGGCATTGGCGGCTTCGACCGCGAACTCGTTTGGAGAGCAACCACGTCGGTTTCCGGTCGCCCGATGATCTGCTCGGCCATTGCGAAATAGCCGGGCGGGAGCAGCCCGGCATTAAGCCGATTTGTGATGTTTGACATCCACAATACATGGAAGTTGTGATACGTTCCGGCCTTGACCCGCGTCCAATCGTGCATTGGCATGATTCATCTCCCCGCGAACGGGCGTTCTCTCAGGTCATTGTAACCGAACGAGAACTACTTCTGCGACGGCTCCTTAAGTTCTGGAGGGTGCCGAAGTCAAACAGCCCCAGCACCAGACAGCGTCCTGGTGGGGCAGCAATTGAGGTGTTATTCGATCGTAGGACAGCTCTCCGGAGAGCCGTCCTACCTACTTGCTCTGCTCACGGCGTCGGCGCCTGAAACGCCAAGCCGATGCGTTCCGGTGGCACATTCGGCAGGCTCGGATACGCCAGCACTATCGGCGGCTGTGTCTCGGCGTGCGGAAAGCGGAGGCGCATGATGTCCGGCAGTTCATCGCCCAGTTCGCCGGCGTCCCACAGCAGCACGCCGCCGTGACGGCGAATCTCGTCTTCCGTTACCCAAGGGGCCGCCTTCGGTTCCAGATTGCAATAGCCGACCGCGCCGCTGCTGTACATGCTCGGCGCGCTGCGGCGCGTAACAACTCACATTGCCCGCCAGCCAGCATTCACCGGCCGCCACCGGAAAGGGCTCGCCGAACCGTGCCACATAGCGCCGCGTCGCCTCGGTCGCCAACTCCTGACCGGCAAAATGCACGCGCCCGGCAGCCCGTTCCAGCGCGGCTCGCCGTAATTCTTCAGCAGCCCAAACAGCACGCCGCCCACCGCGACCAGTGCCCAGAGACGCCACGCCCACCGCCACGCCGCTGGCGTATCGTCAACGCGCAGCGCCAGCAGCACCAACAGCGGTCCATACGTCCACAATGGCGACCCCCAGATTTCCCGCAGTTGCGTCCCTGCCGCCAACGACAGCAGTAACAGCAGCGCCACCGGACCCAGCACCGCCGCGAGCAGATAATCGCGGTCAAAGCGACCCGCCGCGCCTACCCGGCGTTTGTGCCAGACCCAACCCGTCAGCGGCACGAGTATCAGCAACACCGGCAGCAAGCGGCCTCCCTGCGACAGACCGAACAGCAACGGATTCTTGAGGTGCGTCCACCACGTCTTCTCGCTGGCGGAGGCGCTCGAGGCCGTAGGTGATCGTGATGAAATCGTGACGCACCATCCACACCAGATGCGGCAGAAACACGAGGAACGCCATCACCCCCAGCGCACAGACACCAAGCACTACTCGCCAAGTGCGCGTCTCGGACTGCCACAGCAGGAACAGCAACAACGGCACCAGCAGAACCGCGAGCGTGTATTTGCACAGCAGACCGAGACCGAAGACGAACCCCGTCAGCAGCCACCAGCGCCAACGCTGTGTGCGGACGGCATGATAGAAGCACAGGATAGTCAGCGCCCACAGCGCATTGAGAACGACGTTATTGCTAAATTCCGCCGTGTCGTAGGTGAAGAAGATGAGTCCATCCAGGGCCAGCGCCGCGAGCAGTGCCCGCCGCGGCGTCGTCAGCGCACAGCCGAACCGCCAGACGCACCAGAGACAAACCGCCGTGCAGAGATAGCTCGCCAGATAGACGCCCCAGACGTGTCGGCCGGCGAGTTGGAAAAATGTCTCGGCCAGCCACGCCGGCAGCGGCGGATGCTTGTGATAGCCCCACTGCCATTCCCGGCCCCACGCTAGCCATTCGATCAAATCGAGCGGCGCGTTCGGCTGTGTCACCGCCGCGAACAATGTCCATACCAGTGTGCGCAGCGTGAGCCAGGTCCAGAACAGCGGGGTATAGAGGCGAACCGTCGCGGTAGGCTCGGCGGTTTGGGAAGCGAGGCATTCAAGGGTAGCGGTTGCCATGCGTAATCTCCGCGCGGGATGACCAGCGCGGGATTACCAGAATTGCGGAGTTGCGTCTAGTTCAAGAACCTGTTTAGCCACGGTCAGACTTGGTCCCGGTCGGTCGGCCCGCGGCCGGGCACCCGCTACCCGATCAATCGCCGCCCACAGGTCGGCGCCCTGGATCGGCTTGGCCAGGAAATCATCCATCCCGGCCGCAAGGCAGCGTTCGCGGTCTTCATTCCGCGAGCGCCGCGGTCAAAGCGATGACGGGCAACTGCCCACCTACGGATCGCTCCCGCTCACGCATTGCTTGGCTGACTTGGAAGCCGTCTAATGCCGGCATGTGGATGTCCAGGATCAGCAGGTCGAAGTATAATGGACCCGAAAACTGGACCACGGGTTAAGCTAGTCGTGGCCCAGGAAAGGGAAACGATGGCAGGCAGGCGGCAGACACATACGGCGGCATTCAAGGCGCAGGTCACCGTGGTCGCTCGCAAGGGAGATCGGACTGTCAACGAACTGGCCGGCCCGTTCCAAGGGGTACAGTTCACGGCCCAGGCGTGGACGAGTCGGTTGGAGTCAGCCGGAGTGCCAGTGAGCAGGGACGGCAAAGGGCGGTGCCTGGACAACGGGTTCGTGGAGCGGCTGTGGCGCAGCGTCAAGTACGAAGCCATCCACCTGGGGGGTTACGAGACGGAGCCCAGTTGCAGCGGGGGCTGGGGCGGTACTTCCCGTACTACCACGAGGAGCGGCCCCACCAGTCCCTGGACTAGCGGACGTCGGCAGCGAGCTACCGGGAGAGTCGAGCCTGAGAAGGAACAGGCGCGGTGACGGGAGAAGGCCTGCTGTTTCGCTCGGCCCTCCCTCAGCCCTGGTGAAGGGAGGACCGAGCGAAACAGCAGGCCTGGGAGAGGGGCAAGAAGCAGCGACGTTGGAGAGCGGAGTTCTCCATAACAGTAGCTAAGGAAAGCACTTTTTGATCTAGACAACGGGGTCCACCATACCGCTCGCCCTCCGGCGTTGCACTGAGGTTGCAACAGCGGTTGATAGCGAGCGAGGCGAAGCGAGGCAGGAGGACGGCCAAAATCAGGAGGAAGGTAATGAAGAAATGCCCGCAATTGCAGGCGTTTTGAGGACGTTTGAGGTTGATCGAGTTGGCTTGAAGGAAGTACACCTGGCAGGGTTCGAACCTGCAACCTTCGGTTCCGTAGTCGCAAGACCGCGTAGGTCCGAAACCATGCGGGAACGTTGCCGGGCACGACTTTACGACAACCCGGCTTCTCGTGCAAGTCAAAACTTCGGTCAACAAAAGCAGCAAAAAACACCGAGAAAACACGGTACGGAAAAGGAATCGCCGGTAGCAAATCGGTAGGATTTCCGAACGTTTGACCACAGGCAAAAGCGATTGCTGTCCGCTCGTTCGCGGTCACCTTCCGCGCTGTTGGTTGACGGTTTAACTTCATTTCAGGTGTCCCATCCCGGTATCCCATGACACCCAACGTCACCTTCTGCGCCGTTGGTTGGCCTTCACTCCGGACTAGTCCGGAGTCCGCGCATCAACCTACGGGTTATGGCGATTTCCGCTTTACCCTGTATCTCGTGTACTATTGCTCTGACGCTGAACACCCGAGGAAGTAATCCATGTCACCTACGGTTGCGAGAGAGTATCTGACGATCGGCGAGGTTGCCAGGCGGTTGGGCGTGATGGAGGCTCGCTTGCATCTACCCTACTGAAACATCCCGACCTCCCCTTGATCCGGTTGGGCACACGACGAGGCTCCACGAGGCAGACCTGGATGCCATCCGCCAGGCATTGGTAATGGATGGGCACTTGCAACCGGCCAAAGATGCGGACGGCAAGAAAGCGAAAGCGTCAGCAAAGTGAATCTGCGGCAAACAGAATTTCAACGACGATTCGCGTCCGACCCAAAACCAGTACCGTCGATACGCCACATCCAGTGAGAGCGACTCCTCATGACAGTCAATTCAACTCCTGTTGCCAACGAAAACACCTCCCATAAACCCAGCACTGCGCCAGCCGGCTCGTCATGGGAAGAGGTAAGTTCCGATGGCACGATCACGGTCTACAGAATGCTCTCCCTGCCGGGGGCTGGCCCGCCAGGAACACCCGACAAGTTGATACCTGCCATCGTGTCGATCCAGAAAAAGCCAAGAGTGCCGCATCAATGAGTATGACCTACAACGGCGTCGCGCTCGGCGTCGTGACTCCCGGTAACGCCGCCTCGATCGAGCGCAACATCCCCGTCGAGCGCTGCGTACCGTTCCAGGGCCGCACCTGGCCGGGTGCCGGCCGCGAGCGCCTGGGCCTTTTCTGGCTGGCAGGGCCTGGACTCTATCCGCGCCGGCTCCCTGATCTGGCCGGGCGGTGCCGATCGTTTCGCTGTCGGCTGGTTTCTCACCGACGACAAGGGCCTGGCCGACATCGGTGCCACTGGCCAGCGGGCCGACTTCGCGGTGGACGATGGCAGCGGCGAGCCGGGCTTCGTTACCCCGCTCTGGTTACTGGGAGTGCTGCCGCTGGCCTCCTGCCCGCCCGATAATCAACTCCACCTGCTGACGCTGGTCGATGACCGCTATTGGTGGCGGCTTGCTCCCGCCGAGATCGTCGTGACACCGGGCGTCACGACGTGGGCCGACCTGGTGGCGAGTATTGGCACGGCTCTGGGCATCACTATCGGCGCCGATGCGGTACCGGCGGCCTACCTCAAGCCGGATGCTGCGCTAACCTGCAACTATGACTCCCTGACGCTACTGCTGGATGCCGTCGCCGCCAACTGCGGCCAGCGGGTGCAACGGCAACTGGATGGCACGGTGCGGCTGCTGTCGCCGGCCAGCGCCGCCGCCTTGCAGACGGCCAACGTCGCCGCCTGCCGCACTAAACCGTATGGCCGGCAATCTGCTGCTGGGGGCCGCCGTGCCCGCGTCCGTGCCCGTGGCCTACCGCGTCGCCTACAAGGTGACGGCGGACGACACCTACACGCCGCAGCCATTCCGCCACGGAGTCACGGTGACAGCGGCCTCGCTGGGCATCAGCGGCCTGGAGACGTGCCCGGCCTCGCACGTCTTCCATGACAGCTGGTTCGCTCACTACACGCTGGCCACGGAGCTATCAACACCGAGCCTGGACAACGGCGCCGAATTGATGGCCCTGGCGGCGACGGCGGCGTCCGACTGGTACGGCTGGCGAGCGGCCTCGCTCGACGCCGCTTATGCCGGCATCGTGGCCTGGACGCCTGGCGGTCTGGCCGATGTCGTCGAATGGAGTTTGCGAAGCGATTGGATGGCCACGCGCGTCCGCCGCGCCGTGGAATGATCTCACTGAAGAACTGTTGCACCTCGGGGCGTATGTGTGGCCAGCGGCGGGGAGTTACGACGAGTTAACCGTCAATGACTTGACGATTGAGGAGACGCTCAACCTCAACATCTCCACAAAGGTCACGTTGAACGGCCAGACTAATTTGACCGTCAACGGCCCTGTTCTCACTACCGGTCCCGGCCCCGTGGTACTGAACACGCCGCTGATTATCTGCGGCTGGCAGTTCTGGTGCTGCACCTCCTGGACCTTCAGCGATACCATCACCGCCAACTGGGTGCCGCCGGCCACGTCCTCCACCGGGCCGGGAGCCACGGTGTTCACGATTACCCCGGCATCCGGCGGGACGACGATCCAGAGCATCGTGCCGGCGGGACTGCCGCGCGTGGTGCAGACCTACACGGCGGCAGGCCAGGGTTCGCCCGTGAGCGTCGTCATCAAGCCGCCCCCGGCCCGGCAATCAGTTAATCGTCAAGGTATTCGGCCAGAGCAATGCGGCCTTCGGCGGCCCCATGCTGAGCGACAATCAGACGGGCAACGTCTACACGCAAGATTCCTCGTTGGGGCCCGTGGCGACGGGCGGTTTCGCCGGTATCTACCGCTGTTCGGCTCCGGTGGTCACTACCAGCCCGTTCGTCATCAGCTTCGAGATCGGCGGCAGCGGCGGCTACAGCCTCGTCGTGCAGGAAGTCTACGGCCTGGAACCATCCGCCGTGCTGGACGTGCAGAGTGCGGCCTCGGGCAACGGTACGACCGCCGATCCGGGATCCGTGACGCCGACACAAGCCTACGAGTATCGCGTGGCGGCCTTCGGCAGTGACGATCCGAACACCTCCTCCGCCCTGACCGCCCCGACCGGCTACGCGCCCGACTTCGAAGTTTTCGATGGCGTCTTGTACAAGCACCAGGGGTTGGCGGCCACACAGATCAGCAACAGTCGCGCCGCCAGCGATCCCACGGTGGGGTTCGACACGTCATGTAATTGGGCGGCGGCCCAGGCGACGTATCACAGCGTCGTCAAGCCGCAGCTGCTGTGCCTGGTCAACGAAAGCGCCACCGATCCGCTGATACTCACCAATGGCGGCGGGGGAACCGACGGCAAAGGGTTTGCCCTGCCGAGCGTGTACACACGGAATATTCCGGTGGCGGAACAAGAGTTGGTGATGTGGCAGAAGGACGCGGTGATTTTGTGGTTCGACAGCTGTTCATCCGGTGACTGGATCGTGCTGGCGGGGCCGCAGCAGCAGTGGACGCTGATAGGCAAGACGAACGGCATCATCCCGGCCATTTCCGGCACGACGCCGGGCAGCTACTCGACCGAGGTCTATTGGAACAACGTTGCCGGAACCACACTCACCGATACGGGGTTCAGCGTCGTCGCCTACAACGCTTCGTCATCACCCATACCGAGCGGCACGTTCGTCATTCTGACATGGGAGCCATCGTCGCAGACGTGGTTTGCGACCTCGCTCAATCCGGGGGGAGGAGGAACCTCGTTCAGCGGGGCACGGGTGCAGTACGATTTTAACACCAATACAATCACCAACACTTACTACGATACCGATGGTTATGCATCTGCATCCGGTAGTGGAGTAACTATGTCGGTATCCGTCAAAGGATACTATGCAGTCGGCGACTGGGTGACGTTCGCGGCTTCTGCTGCCACTCCCGGCAATCACCAAATCTCGATCACCAACACGACTGCCGTAACCACGGTAGCAATTATTTACTGTCCAGAAACGTACACGGATGGCGATGGGAATGGTTCGGCTTACCTGTCACTCCGAGACCCTTTGCAATGCTGGCGATGCTCTAGCACTGAATGTGTTAAACGAGATCGACTTCAGTTCTGTGCCGGTTACTGCTGAGATGTGGATTCACCTGATACACCCTTTTTGACGTGGACGTCTCGAACTGTACTCGCACTCGCGTTACGTTTTCATTCTGATCGAAAGAAATATTCAAGGTAGACATATTTCTCTTGTCCTGGCTCTCGATAAACATGTTCGTATTGCCAGACTTTGCTTTCCGAAGGGACAATAGCGACGCCCTTGAAATCCGGCTCCCCTAACAGCGCGCTTTACCTCTGCCTCAGATTTCCCCAGCAATTTTTCCGCCATCTCCTCTTCCATTGGAAGCCGTCGCCATCTCCTCCTCGCTGGCGAACACGCGCCGTTCTGTCGGCAGCGGCGTCCGCCAGCAGTACCAGCAGACGGCGACGGCGGCCAGCAGCAGCAGGCCCAGCCGGTAACGACTTCCAGGGTGCGACGAGCGATTTATCGTGGCGTCTCCCTTCTTCACCGCGGTGCGGCCGTCTCCAACGGTTCCGTGCGGGTGACGTGCAGCAACGTGATTTGCGCATAACTGGCGTAGGTGAACGATTCCGGATCGTAGGACTCAAACACAACAGCCACGCGGCCGCGTTTGTCGATGCGGACGAATTCGGGATGCGGTACGTCCAGTATCTTGCCGTCTGTCATGTACAGGCGGAACGGGACAAAAGGGCTGGCTTTCAGCAGATTGCGTAAGTCGTCTGTGTTCATCCGCAACCGTCTCCTTTGTGGGTTTCAGCACTTCAACGCATCGACCGGCGCGAACGCCAGCAGGTAAAACGGACCGTGCGGGCCGAACAGGCTGCCGGTGTTGGTGGGACGTTCACCCATTTTTGCCGCACGTTCGTTTATTATCCACGGAACACGAGTGGCTCCGTCTGGCAACGGAGCCACTTCTGAAACATCCCATCGGATTGTACGCTCAACGGCGAGCGTATTCCCAGCCTCCGCTCCGCAGCGATTGCTTCTCCCGCTCAGTTCCTTGCGCTTATCTTTCAACCTCCCCTGGACTTCGAGGGCGAGGCTCTGCCCTGCCAACCGACTGACCGCGCCTCCCGGCTCTTGGTTGAAGGTGCAGGTGTTCATGGAGCGGTTGGGGCGGCACCAGAATCTGTTTTCACGCCGATGACGCGAAAGCTACCGAGCGACTCGCTTTTCTTGCCCGCCAAGGGCCACGGTCCCAACGGTCAGTTCTTCGGCTCGCCACCGTGGAAGAACAAGGCGAAGAACGGCGCATTCTCAGCTTCCGAGATGTGCCGTATGATGCGGACGACGATGAGGTTTAGATCGGCGCCGAAAGATGAACTGAAGCAACGGCCAGGTCCAGATAACTTCCGGACCTGGCCGTTGTCGTGCCCCAGATACCGAGATAGAAGGCTGGTGTATCGTTTCTTCTAACTTCGGAAATTCCGAGGTTAGAAACCAGCGTCCATTTGGAGCCTGTGTACCCCCTCGGAAACCCCCACCACCAGACTCGCCGCCGTTAAAGGTACAGCGTACCCGTCGAGACTTCGTCTCACCAGCAGAGGCGCACTCCACTCCTTCCTTCCCCGCGATTATTGTTTAACGCCGGCCCGCACGCCGATGCGCCAGAGCGCATCCAACTGCTCAACGCAGGTTCCTCTGCCGACGAAGCTTCCTGCTCTGGTTTTCATAACGCGAACGGCATCGTCGCCATCACGCGGCGGCTGTGAGTCCGGTCTAGATTCTTCCTCCGGCTACGGCAGTGGCTTTGTGGCGTACCGTCCACACATTCGTGGATGCTGCACAACCCGCGCTTGCCCAACACTCACGGCACTCGACCGTTCGGTAGTTGGCGTTGACCGGACAAACGCAATGTTCGGACCACTGCTGGCACACAGAGCCTTATCCCGGCTTGTCGGACCGAGAGTGACGCTTTGGAAAGCAAGTAGACTTGTCAGCGGCAAAAACTCGCCATAAGATGGGTCTGCTTGCTTGCTGTTTTGATTCTCGAACGCCGTGGGGGGTGAACCCCACGGCGTTCCCATTTGTACACTCTCGGACTCTCCCTGTCAAATCAGGACTTCAAGGTTATCAGGGATCCAAAGCGGCATTCCCATCACCTGCTCAAAACGCTTCCTTGAAACCGCACGTCGGACACACTCCGAGGATCCGGTAAGCTCCCGAGGTTGCATGGTGCTGTGCTACGGTCTTCAGTCCCCGCCGACCACACGGACATTTCGCGTGCGTGTAGATGCGTCGATCCATCTGGACTACGTCTGCGGGCAGGTGCCGCGGTGCGTTCGCCGCCGGTGTGGTTGCGCTTTTCAGCCTTCGCTGCGGTAGAGTTCATCGGTGGATAGCTGACGATCAGAACGGCCAGCGTCTTGACCACGCTGGCCGTTCGCCTTTCTTTCATGACCGCTGGAGAACGTCTCCGGCGGTTGGGGTGTCACGCTCCATCGCTTCCAGTCTCTGAACGGCCGACAGGTAGGGCGGCATCCACGGTAGGCGTTCGCTTCGGCGGCGTTCGCTCTGGGGGTAACCGCGCTCGGTGACGGCTTCCCGAATTTCCTCCAGTCTGGTGAGCAGTCGCTGCATGGCCTCCACGCTGGTCACCAGACGCCGGCCATTCTGCACGACTTCCAGCTTCACGCGGCTAGCGTCCGCCGCGCGGACGCCTTGGGTTGTCCAGCGCCATAGCGTCGTGGCGGCTTTCTTTTGGCCAATCTTTTGCGACCACCACGCGGCGGCCGCCGCCAGGGTCATCAGCTGTTCGCTGCGAATGTCGATCACGGTTTAGGTCTCCTTGAAGAAACGAATGTAATCCTGCGAGCGCCGGTACTGCGACCGACGGACCTGACGGGCCGGCTCGCCGGTAGTCCGGCGGCGCTCGAACGCTGCCAGGTCCTCCGGCAGTACCACGTAACGCGGCTTCTGGCTCTGGCGGTTGAGGCTCACCAGGACACCGCGGAGTTGCTTACTGGTAATCCAGCGGCGCACCGTTTCACCACTGACACCGAGGCGTTGGGCCACGTCCGCGATCTTCAGGGCTTTGTCCAGCATGAAAAAATCCTCCTCGTCAGGGCGGCCGGAGCCCTGTTCGCTCCGGCCGCGGGCTCGATCAATAATCGCCACAGCAGGGTTTCACCGTCGCCGGCGGGAACTGGCCGGAGCGAACAGCCTCGGCCACGGCAGCGAGGCGTTCGCGGACGTGGAGTTCGTAAAGGCGCCGACGTTCACGGACGGGCCGGCTCGGGATGACGGCGCCGAAGAGGGAGTCCACGAACAGCTGCACGGTGTAGAACTGACCGCGGAGGTCCGTGCAGAAATCACAGCCGCACTCTTCGCCTTGCTCCTCAAGCTCGTGCCGGGACAGCAGGGCATCGGCTTCGTCCAGGTAGGTGAAGAGCGCCAGCAGGCACGCGCTGTATCTCGGGATGGGCAGCCGCTGTGGTCCGGTGTTCGGGGCCGGCTGGCGGGAGCGAGCGGTTTCGGTGCGCGGTTGCCAGCGGCAAACGCGGCCGGTGAGGACAGCAGGGCGGCCAGAACGGTGCGGCGGTTCATCAGGCTCGTCATGGTGATAGACTCCTTTTGGCAGGGGGTGAATGATTCAATTGCGGCGCCGGTGGTTGTCGTGCGAGCGGCCGTTGACGGGCCGTTGGTCGTTGGGCTTGCACTGCCGGCAGCAGCAGTCCAGCCGGGGCTTGTGGGCTTCGTGGTGGCAGACGCGGCACAAGTCGCCGTCGCCGGATTCAGTGTGTGGCACCAAGCGCAAGAGCGATGCGTAATCATGGAAGCTCTCCGGAGGGGGATGCCGGGGCGGACCCATCAAGGGTCCGCCCCGATTGTGGGGTTTACAGGCCACAGACGGACAGGGCCGCCTTGAGGGCCTTGCCGTGCTTGCAGCCGCCGGGCCGGTCCACATAGGTAGCGTCCGGGCAGTCGCAGACCAGGTAGCGTTCGCTGCCGAGTTCGACTTGCTCCACGTCGTACACCGTGTTCACAAGGCCGGCTTTGGTAAGGCGGTAGCCGATGCTCCGCCCTTGCCGATCGGTCGTTCGTTGCACATGGTAGGCTTGCGGTTCCTTGCCTGCCGCGACGATCAGCAGCATGGCGTTACCGTTCGTGAGGGCTGCAAGGGTTGGCTTGCCACCGATCCAGCCGGCCGGGTGTACTAGACCCCGCCGGCTCTGTTTCGTTAGTAGGTCAGACGATCCAGCTGTTCGTACAGCCGTTCCAGCCGTTCGCAGCAGTCGTTCCACTCGTCGATTTGCAGGGGGCGAAGGGCGTTTCGCTCGGCTTCCACTTTGCTAATCAGGTCGTACACCAGGTTTTTCCGCACTTCGTTCGTTTCATTCTTGCTTGTCATGTCTGTCTCCTTTGTTGGTGTGCTTCACTCATCTCTCTTTTCCACCTCCCCTAGTCGCCAGCCTGTCATTCGGCCCACAGCGAGATTCGCAGGGGAGATTGCCGAGTTGTCAAAGAACGGTTGTGATGACTGTAAGGGTATGTTACACCAAATGGTGTATGTCATCAACACCAGTTGGTGTTGATTTCTGGAAAATCTTTCTGTACACTTCGGTGAAGGTCTAAGTCGGCGATGTGGATGCAAGGGAGTAAAGATGAATCCAGAGTTGTTCAAAGATCGGCTTCGAGAACTGCGCGAACAGGCGGGATTGAGCCGTCAGGAATTGGCGGAACTGGCCGGCCTGCAAAGTGCTGCCGGAATCCGAAATCTTGAACAAGGGATTAGGCAACCATCCTGGCCGATGGTGATAGCTTTGTGTCAGGCTCTCGGCGTCACGTGCGATGCCTTCTTGCAACAGCCGTCCGCTGATCTACCGGCGCCGAAATCGGGCCGTCCCAAGAAGGCCGTCGAACCGGAGTCCGCTCACGTCGAACCGGGGCCGAAGTCTGTTCGTCCGAAGAAGCCGGTCGAACCAGAACCGAAGTCGTCGCCGCGGAAGTCTCGTAAAAAGTGACTGTGGGCCGAACCGTTGCCGACAGCGCCGTGAGACCCCAGGGGCGAACGGTTCGCCCCTGGCACAAACAAACCCATCCTACGAGGACAACGTCATGATGCTTCTAACAGCGACGTTCAAGCGGCGTCTGGAATTTGTGAACGAGGAAGTGGCCGAACTGGTGAGTGACAGCGAACCGGCAGCGCGTTGGTGTCTGGAGATTCTAGAGACCTTGCATTCGGAGGCGGTGACGGTCCATGCCAGTCTGCAAGAAATGCTGGCCAACTGCCAGGAAGCCAGGGCATTTGTCCGCCAATTCAATCCTTTGCTGGCGGCCACGGACAAAGTGCTGGCCACGATCCGGGAATGTCTGGCGATGCGGGCGGGAACCGAAGACGCTGCTTTCGGCGCCTCCTTCGACCCGATCAAAGCTCGGCTGCAAGCCCTGTCTCAAGAAATGCAGCCCACGCGCAACCTGCTTGTCGAAGCTCTGACGGTTGCTTCTACTGCGCCCCTCCCTTTCGAGGACGCCAGTCTCGCAGCTGCACTGCAAGAAATCGAACAGGGCGAAGACATCAACGATCTGTTATCGCGTCTGGGAAAAGGCGAAGCAATCAGCACGGAGGTGTAAGCACGTGCCTCAGCGCGTCATTGTGGTTCCCCACGTGAGTCGGAAGCTCGGGGCCATCGGCTTGCCAAGAGAGTTGTTGGTCAGCGTGCTGGCGAGGCTGCGTCACGAACTGGAGAACAACGCCAATCGTTTTCGCGGTCAACGGGTAGCCGGCCACGAAGATCGGTTGTTTGTCATCCGCCTGCTTGTGGCAGCAGCGCATCGGTTGCACGACTTCGCCTTCGCCGTTGATGACGCTACCGCGTCCGGCACGTTGTTCGTTCTCGACCTGGCTTACCGGACGCGCTGACGGCGTTGCCGGCGACCAAGCCAACGAAATCACGGCACAAGAAATCTTCTTGAGTTGTCTCCTACTGAGATTGAATCGCTCCTCTCGCTTTGGCACACTCAACCCCTGTCTTTGCCGCGCCGCTGGTTGACTGAAGTGATGAGCAGTCAACCAGCGGCCGGTCCTTCATCACCAAAGAGGATTCGGCATGTCCACTGACAGTTCATCCACCATTTCCCAACCCCAAGAACTCCCCCTTGATGTGATCCGCACGGATGGGGGCACGCAACCGCGTTCCAAGTTGGACGACGCGACGCTCGCCGAGTACGCCGAGAGCCTGGCTGACGGCGCCTGCTTTCCACCGGTGATCGTCTTCTTCGATGGTGTTCAGCACTGGCTTGCTGACGGCTTTCACCGTGACGCCGTTCATCGCCGCGCCTGCCGGACGACAATCCCGGCCCTTGTGTACCCAGGAACGCTCCGCGCCGCCAAACTGTACGCGGCCGGTGCGAACGCGAACCACGGCCTGCGACGAAGCAATGAGGACAAGCGCCGGGCCGTTCTGACCATGCTGGAAGATGAGGAATGGTCAAAGTGGTCAAACCGCGAAATAGCCCGCCGTTGCCGTGTTTCTGACGTATTCGTTGGGAAGTTGCGCGACTCGGTCACTGCAAACGTTTGCAGTGACAACGCCAATGGTGCGCAGCGAACCTTTACCACCAAGCATGGCACGCCGGCGACGATGAACATTGAGCAGATCGGTAAGAGCCGGGTGAAGGCTGAAGACGGTGAGGCCGCTCACCGTCAACGGGCCAAGCAACTACACACCTGCGGCGCTTCCCTCCAGGAGATTGCCCGCGAACTGTTCATTTCCACCGAGAAGGTCAAGAACCTTCTCGCTACTACCGAACCGCCCACTGTCCAGACGCAACCTGCGACCGTTTCCTTCTTCATACCATGTCCTCTGGAGGTGCTGCGTGACGCCGGCTGTCTTGACGAGGAGTCCCTTACCGTCCTACTCTCCATCCACAACGACTACGGCGACGAAGTTCTATCCTCTGTTCCTGAAGATTTGAGTCCGTCCCCGTCGCTGGACAGGAAAGAGGCTTGGCACATCCTGCATCGCTTGCGGCCGCTGGCCGAGCCTCCCTTGTGGCCCTTTGCTATCTCTCTACGTGACGCTAACCTTGTCAACCCTGTCGCCGACGCTGCCGTTGTCGCCTCCGTTCAAGACCTGACGGATGGCATGATTGTCGCCAAAGGCTATCCGCAATGGGCAATCACGGCGACGTGGTACGGAGCCATGGTTGCGTTGACCGATGCACGATTCGGAAAGGACAATCCTCTATCCGGAGCGAATCTCCTTCGTTCCTGCGTCGAGCGTTGGCGTTGCAGCTTCCAAGCGGCGTTGGCCTTCTACTTCGCCAGCCCCAACGACACGGACGATGACGCGGACGAAGAACTGGACGACAGCGAAAAGGCTCACCGGAAACTCTGCCGCAAAAGCTATCGTCACGATCTTAAATATGCTGGCGTGTTGCCGATCATCGCACAGGCAATCGAGAACGATGGCGTCCTGTTCCGATACCCGAAGCTTGAGGAGAGTTGTTTTGCGGTATAATGGACCCCGAAAACTGGACCACGGGTTAAGCTACTCGTGGCCCAGGAAAGGGGAAACGATGGCAGGCAAACGGCAGACACACACGGCGGCGTTCAAGGCGCAGGTCGCCTTGGCCGCACTCAAGGGAGATCGGACCGTCAATGAACTGGCCGGTCAATTCGGCGTCCACCCCACGCTGATCCACGGCTGGAAGAAACACTTGCTTCAAGGCGCCGAGGCCATCTTCGCCCACCGGTGCCAAGACCGACACGACGGACGTCGAGGCCCAGAAGGCTGAGCTGTTCGAGCAGATCGGCCGCCTCAAAATGGAGTTGGAGTGGGTCAAAAAAAAAGCTGCCGCCTTCACCTGAACCGTTGCGGCCGTTGATCGACGTGAGCCACCCGGAGTTGAGCGTCCGTCGGCAGTGTGAGTTGCTGGGACTGTCGCGGTTGAGCCTGTACTACGAGGCGGCCCCGGAGTCCGCTGAGAACTTGCGGCTGATGCGTCTGCTGGACGAGGAGTACACGGCCCACCCGTTCTACGGCAGCCGGCGGCTGACGGAGTGGCTGACCAACCAGGGCGAGGACGTCAACCGCAAGCGCGTGCAACGCCTGCTCCGTCTCATGGGTCTGGTGGCGATCTACCCCAAACCGAAGTTGAGCACCGCTGGCGTGGGGCATCGGCTTTATCCGTATTTACTGCGGAACGTGCGTATCGAGCGGACGAATCAGGTGTGGAGTACGGACATCACCTATGTGCCGCTGACGACGGGTTTCATGTACCTGGCCGCGATCATCGACTGGTACAGCCGCTATGTCATCGCCTGGCGGCTGTCGAACACGCTGGACGGTTCCTTCTGCCTGGACATGCTGGAGGAAGCGTTGAGTCGCGGCCGGCCCGAGGTGTTCAACACCGACCAGGGAGTGCAGTTCACGTCGCAGGCGTGGACGAGCCGCGTGGAGTCGGCCGGGGTGGCGGTCAGCATGGATGGACGTGGTCGGTGTCTGGACAACGTGTTCGTGGAGCGACTGTGGCGGAGTGTGAAGTACGAGGACATCTACTTGCACGGCTACGAAGGGGTGCCGGAGTTGCGCACGGGCCTGGGCAGGTACTTCCCGTTCTACAACGAGGAGCGTCGGCACCAGTCGCTGGAGTACCGGACACCGGGAGAAATCTATCGGGGCCAACGAGTCCCAGAAAAAACACCCCGGAAAGAGAAGGGAGTCAGGAAGTCGGCCAGGAGTCCGTGGGGCCGTGCCGGGCGGAGGGCCGACACGGAAGCCGCTGAAAGAAAGCGAAGGGATCGTGACGTTGGAGAGCGGAGTTCTCCACTACTGTAGCTAAGGAAAGCCCTTTTTTGGTCTAGACAATGGGGTCCACTATAAAGATGACAGGCACGAAGAACCGCTTGGGATTTAGTCTGCCAGCCTCTATTGCTGCTTGCCGGCGTTGATGGCCAGAGATGATGTAATAGTCCAGGCTCACAAGAAGCGGGGCTTGCACGCCGTCTTTCCGGACACTTTGAACAAACCGGGCGAAGTCGGAATCCTTCGTTGTGCGTTCTCTGTAGAGAATGGTGTTTTCCGGCGATGGGGTTAGCTTGCGTGCATCAAGATTGGTTATTGTTCTCGGTTTAGTGATGAATTTCGCAGTGCTTGTACTCATGAGACTGTAGTTGCCTTTCTGACGTTGAGCGGACAGCCCAATCGTGCCGGGCGAACGCTGAGTGTCACCGCGGCCGCCGTCCCGTTGCGGATGACTGGTAGTTTCAGAGCCAAGTTGTGTTGTTGAGTGACCGTACTGTCGAATGAAGTGTTGCTTCAACCCTCCCTTATTTCTCAAAGCGTGCTACAATGGCACCGCTTCAACTCCACCGCCGAACACTGATTGACGCCAGTGTTCGGCGGTTTTTATTTCTCTCTTCAAACTCCGAGCTTTTCCAATTCCTTGCCCGCCTGCTCGGTGGCCCGCTGCCGTTTCTTCTGCGGCGCGTTCTCGTCCCGGCTGTTGCTGGCGTCCACGTCGGAACACTGGCGGGCAATAAAGCGATTCAAGGCAGCCGCAGTGGTGAAATAGGTCGTGCCGATCCGACGGCCTTCCAACCGAACCTGACGGCCGTCTTTCGTGGTGACGCCGACAGTGATCCACCTAATGATTGTTTGCGGCGAGACCGGCCGAGCCTTCCGACTCGGCGGCATGAGTTTGGCCGCCGCCGCAGGGTTCAGGCCATCGCCGTTCAAAATTTCGGTGGCGACGTCGGCGGGCTGTGTAACGCTGTTGGACATAGCATCCTCGCGGGAATGAGGGTCTGGCCATGAAGCCGGCTTCAACTCTGGCGATAGGCCGAACAGAGACGAAGGGTCCGTGGTTTCGGGCTGCGGAACTCCGCGAGCCGAAACGGATACACTTCGTCACAACTTCTGTTCGCTCAATCGCTCGGTCAACCGAGCTTCAGGTATTGCCTCAGGAGGAGGAAATGTGGTTAGGAGATGGATTTAAGTCTAAATCAATTGTCCAGTGTGTCAAGAACAAAAAGCCACTAACCCGCAGAATCGTTAAAAAAAGGACTGGCTACCCATCTCAGCGGGTAGCCAGGTCCTGCGCGTTGCGTCGTCAACCGATCTGCCGGGCTACGGTCGCTGCCAGGGTCAGGTCACGTTCGGCGTACACCTCGGTGATCTGTGCCTGACTGTGACCGAGAGCCACTTGCGCGGCTTCCAGTCCGAACCGGCGCCGTACCTCGGTGGCGTGCGTGTGCCGCAGCTGATGCGGATGCCAATGAGGAAGGGCGGCGGCCTGGCACTGCGAACAGCGCCTCGGCCGGCGGCAACGGTTTGCAGGCAGCGCACGCCGCGGCAAGGTTCGCCGCCTTGACTGCCTTCGCCACGGCGTGCGAGTACGACATCGCTGTGTAGCGCTGGCCTGGCTGACGCTTGGGCTTCCGCTGGCGCCGGTATTGTTGCGACGGCTGTACCGGGGTTTTGCGTTGGGCCCGCTGCCTGACTGCGCAGGGCGGCCAACGAATCCCGGGGGCTGAACAGGTAAGCCTGCGTATCGAGCTTGAGGAACGGTTTGATGACTTCCTGTCCCTGCGGACCAATGGCGATGACTGCTCTTTGCCGCGATGAGCCGTCTTGTGATGGGACGGACGGTAGAGCCAGACATCGCCGCCGGTGTCCAGGTCGCAGCCGCGCAGAATGCACACCTCGCCGGGTCTCATGCCGGTCAGCAGTTGCAGTTCGGCAATAGCGCGGGCCGGCGGAAGCAAGTACGGTAGCGTCGCCTGAACTACCTCAACGGCGACGGGCAGAACGGGTTCCGTCTCCCTTGCCGGCGAGCGTCCTTTCTCCAACCCGCGAACCGTGGTCAGCGAACGCCAGACCGCTTCCGGGACGATCTCTTCCGCAACGCCCCACTTGAACACGCGGACGGTACGGCGCGTTCGCTGGTTGACGACGCCGCGGCACAGGTCCGCGTCAATCAGGCGTTGGCGGACGGCCTTCAGCTTCAGCGGTCCGAAGTCGATGACGGCCAGCGTGCCGTACAACTCCTTGAGCGGCTTGAGTGCCGCCTTGAAATCGCGTGGCTCGCTGGTGTGCGTGCCATCTTTGCGGCGGTAGTGTTGTTCGGCGTGCTGGATGAAGGCGAGTAACAACTCATTGATGCTGATGCCGGTACTGCTGGATTGCTCAGTTGGGGCCGGTTGCAAGCGGCGACCGTTGGCGAGCCATTCGGCGATGAGCCGATCGTAGGCCGCCTGCACGTCGTTGGGCGGCTGCTTGCGGCCCTCCGGCCAGTGCCCGAGGTAATGATCCTTACCGTTGAGAGTGACGACACCGAGGGCAGAGGGTTTGTGACGGCGCAGTGACGGCGTGCGCGAACGATTCGTTCCACGCATAAAAAAAGCCTCCGAGAAGGCAACCCGGTAGTCTACCGGATCAAACTCCCGCAGGCCGCACTCTCCAAACGCTGGAGAGGTAACGCATAACTTGCGTTCAGCACGATACTTGCGAAAAGTACACCTGGCAGGGTTCGAACCTGCAACCTTCGGTTCCGTAGTCTGTAGCACAAGCCATAAGTTGTTGAAAAAAAGCGTTTTACGATTCCCATGCTCCGTACCAAACACTATAATTACAGGGGTTCAGTACGCATTTGGTACGGGAGGGAATCATGGCGCGTCCGAACAAAGTGTGGTATCGCAGCGACGTTGGCTGGTGGATGGTTACGATGGGTGGCGAGAAGATTCGCCTTGTCGAAGGGCCGAAAGACGAACACCACCGCCATCTCGCTGAGGAGAAGTTCGTCGAAATGCGGCGCGTGCAGCGAGTCGCTCCGCAGGCCGCGTCGGCACGCACGGCCGATGTCATTGAGGCGTTTCTCGCGTGGTCGCGGCAGAACTTGTCGGAGGATACGCACCGCGTCAACAAGTATTACTGCCAACTCTTCGCCGAACACTGCGGCCAGGTTCCGGCTCGTGAGATGAAACCGTTCCACGTCACAGCGTGGATTTCGGAGATGATGTCGCCAGAGCGTGTCGAACGAGAGAAGGCAAGCAAACAGAAAGCGGTTGATGATGGACTGGTTGAGCCGGGCAAGCAGGGCCGCATGCCGAAAGTATGGGGTGTGTCCACCTCTCACAACGGTCGCACAGCAGCATTCCGCGTTTTCTCTTGGGCGAAGGATGAGGGTTTGCTACCTACCAATCCGCTCGCCGGAATGAAACGCCCAAAGCCGCCGCCCCGCCAGCGTGCTATGTCCGAGGATGAATTCGCCAAGCTCTTTGAACATGCCGGTGGCCCCTTCCGCGATTTCCTTCTGGCGTTGCGTGAAACCGGCGCTCGGCCCAAGGAAGTCCGTCAACTTCGGTGGGAGCAGGTGCAGAGCGACCGCTGGGTTCTCTCGAAGCACAAGACGGTGCGGAAGGTGCAGAAAGCGCGAGTCATTATCCTGACCGAGAAGATGCGGGAGATGATGGAGCGGCTGAAGGGAAATGGCAATCCCCATGTGTTCTTGAACACTGAGGGCGAACCTTGGACGATGAATGCAGTGCGGTTGCAGATGAGCCGTCTCCGCAAGAAGCTCGGCCTTCCCGAAGACCTCTGCGCTTATCTGGCACGTCACAGTTTCGGAACGCGGGCGATCCTGAACGGAGTGAATCCTGCTGTGGTTGCTGAGTTGATGGGACACACCAGTTTGGAAATGGTGTCGAAAGTGTACGTACATCTGGCGGATCAGCACGAGCATTTGCGTGAGGCGGTCGAGAAAATCAACTCTTCCGCCATGCCTTCTGGAGACGCTGAGGGTCCAGCTCCGAAAAGATCCCAGCCGCTGAACCCGAAGAAACCGGGACCGAAGAAGCAGCCTCCCCCTGCACCCGCAGCGACTGCATGAACGTTTCGAGATCGGCGGGGTCGATCAGGATGCGGCCCCGTTTGCCTTTGCCTCCAAGACGATAATGGGGTAACCGTCGTTCGACGCAGAACTGGTATATCAGGGATTCCGACACGCCAGCCTGCACAGCCGCTTCTTTGACTGTCAACCGCTCCATAACGCCACCTCAATTAGTTCCTACTCCACAGAAAGCCCCCGCCGCCATCCCTGGCGGACAGAGGGTAAACCGCTTCGTCAAAGGGAATTACTGACGCAGGATTGCCTCGCCGTTTCCGCTCATCGTGGCAGCCGGCTTTGGCATCCCTGCCTGGTCGCGGATTCCGAAGAGCTGGGTACAAATGTATTCGGCGACAGCGCCCGTCACAGTGAAATGGCCACGGCGATGCCGCATCACGCGCCAGCAGACGAGGCACGCGGCCAGCACCCACCACAGGGTCGTCCCAACGAAAGACCAGCAGATTGTCTCAAACATCAAAACCTCCTCAGATGCGACGGGGAAGGCCCGTCTGGTTCGGAACCATGGCGATTCACGTTAATTCGGGCTCCGGTACAGCATCCGGCAGAGCCACTCTTTATTACGAGGCAACCGCATGACGAACTGGCAAGACGGGCAGCGGACCTTCCGCCCATGCCATTCGAGTTTGCCCCGCAATTTCTTGCGGCAGCGAAGACAGCGAAACAGCATGGTTCACCTCTCGATGCCGTGATCTCGTTCTTTGGCCATCCCAGGTTGGGTTGCTTGTGCCTCCCGATCCCGAAGCGTCTGCAAGGTGTCCTTGCCGTACCCGTGCGCGTCCTCGCGTTTGCTTGCCGCCTCATCCTGACGCATTTCCTCGATGAGAGCAGACAGCGCCGGTCTAAGCGTTGCCTGCACCCCGTACCCCGCTTCGGGCGCCCCCGGCACGTCCGCCAGCCTTACGACTCCCTTCTCCATTTCTGCCAAGTCCTTGGGAATGCCATTGATGTACTCGCGGACAGCGGCACGCGCCTCTGAAGAAACGTCGTGCAGTTCAAGCAACTCCTGAAGCCCGGTGGTGAGTTGTTGATCTACGGCGTAGAAATTCCGAGCCGATCCGATCGACAAGCCGCTCACGGGCGTTTGCAGGCGACGGAAATGCAGGTAATTTGTCTTTCATGTAATCCCCTGAAATAAGGCGGGCGGAGGCTACGAAAGATCACCCGAAACCATTGGGGAAACTCTCGTTCACGGATGGGGTGATTTACCTCCTTCAGAGACCGGAGGAACCGACAGGGCGACGGTGGCGACCGGAACAGGCCGCCTCAGCAGCCCAAACCTGACGGCCAGCAGCAGGACCATCCCCACAGCTACCGCCAGCACAGCCAGCACGACTACCGTCCAGTTCGTGCCGTGCGCCACCCCCTCCGCAAGCGGCCTGGCAGTCGTTTCGCCTGCAATTTTTGCCATTTCCTTGGTGCCATCGAGGAAAGGCTCGGGGTTCGCCAGGAACGCCGCCAGCGTCGTACCAATGGCCAGCGAACCCTTATTTTCCCAGATGAATTGCGCCGCCCGATCACCGTACTTGGCGATCACGTCGAGCAATTCGGTACTCCGGGCCACCTTGCCCAGGTCGCCTTCCATAAGCATGGCTACGCGGCGGCCGTTGCGGGTCGTGACCGCTTCCAAAGCCTTGACCCCGGACGGTCCCCCACGCTCGATGAGCGACTCGGCGACGGCAGGATGTTTGACCAGGACAGCCCCTGCGTCCTCGCCGTAACGCGTGAAGTGCGCCAGGGCTTTGGGGCGACGCAAAATGTTGGTGGCACCTTCCTCACCGTAGGTGGCGAGTATGCGGATCGCTCGGGGGCCGTTGACTCCTGCTTCATCCACCAGTGCGAAAGCTTCCGGCCCCACACGGCGGATCGCAACGAGGGCGTCCTCGCCGTAGCGTGCGACGTAGCTCTCGATCTTTTCGGCCAGCGCGGGCAGGCTCTTGCCGGCCTTGCTGCCGAAACGGGCCGTCAGCTCTTCGGCTACCGCCAGGGCCGCCTTGCTCTTGGCATCGGCGCGTGCCGCACCCGACGCCGCCAGCAGCACCACCACAACCAGCAACCACTTCGTTTGCCTCATTTTCATGGGTTCGCTCCGTACTGGCGGGCAGCCTCATTCGCCGCGGCCTCCCGTTCTTTGGGGTCCAGTGAATCCAGGGACGGCGGCGCGTCCCACCATTTGCTCTCATGGCCGTATTGCTTGACCGTGGAGTACCCACGGATCAGGCCAGCGGACAGAACTGCCAGCAGCAGCACCCTGACCACGCAGGAGAAACTAACCCGTACCAGGCGTTTCACGGCTGTCCGCCTTCCAGCAAGAGTTTCCCCAGCGCTTCCTGCGCAGGCGTGCCCGCACTTCCTGAAGCCGCTGCAATTGCCAACGCAACCCCAGGCGGCCACCCCGCTCGATGCGCTCTGCGGCACGCCCGGAAGCGTTGCGCACCGACGAGTCCCAATCGTCGCGTGACAGCTGCTGCAATTTGCCATAGACCTGATGCACGGGTGCTTCGCCGTCGAGCAGCCGGTTGCCCAATTGTTTCACCGCCGTCCGGACATGGCGGGCGATCTCCGCTTCGGGATCGTGACCCAGCTTCTTCAGAACCCAATCGATCACCGCGTCCACCACGAGGCTCACGACCAGACCCACGCCGAGCGTTGCCGCCCCACCGACGAATCCCGTAGTCAGGATGCTGGCGTCCAGCCCAAGCTCGGCCGCCACGCCGACCCCGACCTGCATCGTCAGCTGCGTGCCGATGTCCATGGCAATAAGCGCCAGCACTTCACGGCTTGCCGTGATATGCAGGTCTTTGACTAAAGCGGGTAAGAGGGTCGCCGACAGTCGCCAGTATTCGCGGCGGAAGGCTTCGTCGCTTTCGAGGTGCGTGCGCAGCTTACCGCGGCCCAGGTCGCTATCCGCCAGGTCGGCCCGCAATTGCACGAGCAATTCGTTCTCCAGGCCGTCCAGGTCGCTCATGTAACCCGTCACGGCCGCTGCCAGCACCGCTTTCAGATCCGCTGTGCTGAACACGTCCCGCTCAAAGGCGAGGGCCAGGTAGCGGGCATGATTGCCGTAGCCCGCCACATCCTTGACCAGTTCCCACTTGCCGCCCCAGGACAGCACGTCCTTGGCGAAAATATCGGCACCCTTTTCACGTTCGGCGAAAAACTTCCGGACCCGCTCCACCCGTTTGCGAGCGGCTTGATCCGCTGCCTTGTCGAACTGGGTGAGCCGCGGCTGGACCTTATTCCACTCCTTGGGCGGCGGGGGCTCCGCGGGCTTTCGCGGGCTGATGTAGGCGCCGATGACAGCCACGAGGCCGAACAGCAACACAAGGCTGAGAAACCACTTCAGTTGCCAACCAGAATGACGAGAAGACATTGGCATTCCTCCTTTACCATCGGGCGAACGGAACTAGGAAACGACCAGGTGACACATCAGGCAGCATGGGCGCGGCGAATTCGCCAGATAACCAGGGCAAGGAAGACGCCGCCCCCGACAACAATTCCCAGGGCGTGTAAGCCGTCGTTGGTTTCTGCCCGTCTGGGGACGACCTGCCGGCGAGTACGAACTTCGCCAGCAGCGACCTCCAGCGGCTTGAGACGCAGGGCGATTTCAAGCGGACTTTCCAGAAAAGCGTCCATGCTGACGGGGTCCTCCAGTTCGCTTGCATGCTGGAGGACGAAGCTGGCCACCTCATCACCATGCTGCCCGATGACGGTTAGCAACTGGCGCGTCCGGGGAAGCTTGTCCAGCTTTCCGGAGGCGTGGAACTCGGCCAGTTTCTGGGCCACGGGCAGGGAGCAGGCGAAGACTGCGGCACAGGCTTCGTCCCCGTACAGCGCCTCCACGAAGCCACGGCCTGCCTCCAGGTCGAGGTGGGCCGCCGTGCGCTCCGCAGGGCCCGGCGTTCGTGCGGCTCGTCGCTCGGTTTGACCGGCGTCGAGTTCGGCTTGACCTGCGCGGGCAGTTCGCCCGTCCCTGAAATAACAAACAAGCTGACAATAAGAAAGCGGCGCATTTTTATGTCCTCGTGGGCGAAGGTGTTGGTGGCGTTACCTCTGTGGCCCACCACGCTCTTGCTCGTGGCCGGGTCCACGCTCGTCATCCTGCCTCTGCTGCTGTGTGTCACCCCGCAGAGCTTCCAGCGACAGCTTGCCGACGGGCGCCTCCTGCTCGGCGCCTTGCCCTGGGCCTCCACGAGCCTCAGCAATTTCGCCCTGGGTGAGCGTGCCGTACAACCCGATTTCGCTGTCGGCCACGCTCCCCTGCGAGGGAGTCAAGGAATTGCGTAACTCCTTCAGGCCAAGCCGCGCCATTGCGCCGAGGTGGCCATCTCCGATCTTGCGTTTGCTCATTGGTCATCTCCTTTCCTTCAGGGGTGCGGGCGAACAGCATCTCAGCGGCCGAACAGCGCCCACGCGAGCAGCGCGCCGGCCGCCGCCAGCAGTCCCCACCACCACAGGTTCGGCAGTCGCCGCCGCGAGGAGGGGTTGAACAGTGGGTCCCGGTAGGTACTTGACGCGGCGGGCCAGAATCGGTGCCAGGCCACGCTGGAAAGCAATCAAATAGGAGTCGTCGAGCGTCAGGATTTCTTCGGGTTTGAGCAAAGCCCTGGCACAAACAGAGTAATTCAGGGAACTGCCCTCGCTTCGCTGCTGACTCTCGGAGGAATCCCCGTTCCCGGCGCTCCACGAATGGGAATTGTTTTCGCCGTAGCTATCGACGAGCTGCGTCCATTCGCCGAGGCTTTTGGAGATCCGCTCGGCGGTCTCGATACTGCTGGCGCCTAAGTAGATCTGCGTGGTGCAATTGTCGTAAAGAAGCGTTGGTTTGTCTTTGAACGCGGCCTTTATCTGCGAATCGCTTTGATAGGCAAGCAAAATACGCACTCCCGCTGACCGTCCCCTCACCAAAGCTTCTTCAATCGCGGGAAGTGAGCCGAGTGCTGAAGCCTCATCGAGCAGGAACAACACTTCGCCACCGGCCTCATCCCCGGAGGCCCCGATCAGTCTCACCAACGTAGAAATCCAGCAGCGCAGCAACCCCCTCTGAGCATCCAGTTGCGAGGGCGGGATTTGCAAAAACAGCGTAGTTCTGGTTTCTGGTGTCATCAACTCTGCGGGCTCGAAGGCGCTATGCGCTACCGCCGCAGCCACGAGTTCAGAATCTAAAAACGACAAATGCCGGGCGACGGTCGAAAGCACGCCCGCGCCTTCCTTGGTGTAGGTCCCGTCTTGCTCGAAAAGGCCCAGGAGTTGGTTGCCCAGGCGTGCAGGAAGTCCACCCAGTTCGTGGAGTCTCTTGGCGGTCGCGACGACCATTTTGGGGTCGCTGGCAATTTCCTGCACACTGTTCAAATTGCGTTGCTCGTCCTCGAAACGTAGCAATACGCACACGAGGATGGCGGTGATAACCTGCACAGCCTTATCGTTCCAGTGCATGTCATGCTCCATGCCGGTACGCGCCACCAGCGCCTCGGCCATGGCCCGTGCGGCATCCACCAGCAACGGGCTACCAAAGGGAATCGTGTCCAGGGGGTTCCAAGCATGAGTGCCCTGGTTGAACGGCGCCAGCCGGACGATTCGGTCTCCACGCTTAGCTCGGTGCTTTGCCGTCGTTTCATGCAGGTCGCCCTTGGTATCAAAGCAGACCACGCTGCCACTGAAATAAGAGAGTAGATTAGGGATTATTATCGAGACGCCTTTTCCAGATCCTGTACTTCCGCACAGTAAAACGTGGCAGTAATCGCTGAGTCGGATCAACTTGCCGCTGGTGGTTCGGCCCAGGATGAGGCCGGCACGGCCAAGCATTCCCATCGACTGAAGCAATCTCTCCGATGCCCAGGTAGCAGTGCCGTGCGCGGAGCTGGAGGGCCGCCAGTTGCGGCGGGCGAAGATCAGGACGAGGATCAAGAACAACACACACGATTGCGCAACAATTGTTCTCCTCCGCTGGTTCATTGATTGCACCTGCTGTTTGGTGTGGCAGCCTTCGGAGGGTCCGGGTCACACTGTCCGGCACACGCTCGAACCAATGGCTGCTACTGCATGAGGCCACCGAGGAATTCCGGCGGCAGGTTATCCCGTTCCAACTTTTTCAGTGCTTCCGTCACTTTGGCAATAAACGCCCGAAGTGCCGCGACCTTGTCACCCTTCACCGTCGCCGTGACATCGCCGCAGACGAGCTTCAGCGCCTTGCCGCCTTTGGGCTTCGTCGTGCCACTGGCTGCCTGTACGATCCGACGCACCGCATCCCTTTTTTTGCCCAGCACTTGGGGTAGAATCGTCCGCTGAATTTCGTGCGGTAGCGAGGCGACGAGATAGGCGGAAGCAGGGGCCAGCCCCTGTTCCTTCAGCAGCAGAAGCAATTCTTCAGCAACCGTTCTTGTACGGCCGGAGCAGCTTGCTGATCGCCCCCTGCGACTTATAGCCGAAATGTGCGGCGGCCTGGAGTTGATCAGCGCCGGTAATCTGCATCCAGCGGAATATATCCGCGCCCACCACCGGCCTATCCAGATTCTTTCCCACGGTCGCCGTCGTGACGCGGATAGTTATTAACTCGGCTTCGCAGGGAGCCTTGTCCAGAATGCGAGCGCGGACGGTTTCTCCGAACAACCGCTTGGCCGCCAGGCGATGATTTCCGTCGGCGCATAAATAGCTACCAGGACGGTCCGGGTCTAGGTAAACGATGATCTCCTGGAACTGGCCGTGCTCGGCAATACTACGGCGCAGGTCCTCCACTGCGTCCATGTCGATTTCGTTGTCGGGAGGCGTGTGGATAAGATCGGTGGACAGGAGATCCACGATGCGGATGCTACTCGCGTTGGTGACGGGAATTACAGCCGGGACCGGACTCTCGAAGCCGCCCGGACCAAAGGGGACGAGGCCGGACTTGCCATTTGTCGTGGATCATGGTGTTACCTCGCGGTTAGGATGGAGATCGGTACGAGACGACAAGACAGTTTGCGACGTATTACCGGGTGTTGTTCCACCGAGGCGATCCACACTCGTTTAAGGTCTGCGCTACAGGTCACTGCCCTTGCTGGTTCCGAATCCCGTGCAGGGCATCTTCATCGATAGTCGGGAGTGTTTCGGAGCTGTTTTTTTGAGAAACAGGGGAGAATGTTCGGGCAAGGTTGAAGGGTAGCAGCCCAATGGGAGCGAGATGAAAGGGTTCACCCTGCGCGAGCACAAAGTCGTTCCCGGTGAGCCAAGTTGCCGGGGACCTTGTTCGGAGATCTTTGTTCCTCTCCTCCATTCGGACAGGAAAAAAACGGGCCGACGCGCTAGAATGATCCCCGCAGCAGAGTGGCTGGGTGCTGCTGTGGCCGGCCGAGCAAGCCGTGCTTCACACTGAGTTGTCCAGGCTCCGGTAGTGATGCTCAGGAGGTTATCGATGTCCAAACAAAAGAAACAGAAGTCCCCTTCCCCGAACTCGGGCGGCAATGACAAGCGGAGTAAAAAGCGAAATAAGCCAAAAAAAATAGAAAATGATACTCAAGTTCCCGGAAGCGGATTTCTCGAAAGCGGATCATTTCGCAAAGCGGGGGTGGACAATCCAGGAGTTTCCGAGGTAGGGGATGCTGCTCGGGTTCCAGACGCAATTGAGACTGAAAACCAGGTCACAACAAACAAAAATGACGCTGTAACTCTGGATGATGACCAGGAAGAGTCTGTCCCGGAGCGATCCCTCATTTATATCCATCCTGATAAAAAGTGCGCAAAAGCTCTCTAAAGCGTTTCATCAAGCGTTTTCAAGATGTGTAGGAAAGTCCCCGCCCGATAAGCTGCTGGTGATCGAAGCGGTCTGCGGAGTTCAAGAAAGAGTTGGCTGCGCAAGTGGAAGCTTGTTCGCCAAGAGTTGCAGCAACAGAACCCACCTAATAATCAGTCCGGCACTTGTGAAGCGACAAAGCTAGTAATGGATCTCCTCGGGGCAAATTGGCTGGCAACTCTTGAAACAGCAGATGCCTCGCAGATGCTGGGGAAAGGGGTACCCAACGCGAAGAATTACCGCCCTTTCAGATCCTCCCCGAAAAAGTTGTTGAAAAGCAGGAGGGAAAAAGCGATAAAGATACTATTACAACACATTATAGCTCAAAAGAGACCGTTGTGGAGCCTCCAGCTATTCAGCTTGAAGAAGTCGCCGAAGCGAAAATGGATGCAGAGAAGTTGCATGCGGCCGTTGTTGATCGGGTCAATCAGTTGCTCACTAGCTTAGCTGGGCGAAGAGGGAGGGGCGAAGAAACGAACAAGCAGATTGCCAGCGAGATTATGGATCTCGTCCAAAGCAACGGCATTCAACTCCTCCACAGCAACCAGCCAGTCCGTATCCACTGGGCAGGAAGAGTGTTTCATATACGTGCCCCTAATGACAGAACGTACCTTGGCGCAAGCGCGAGGTTCCCCGAACTGACGGCGCAAGCAAAGCAATCCGATCATGGACTGCGGGAGGATGTTTTATCTTCAGATTCGTTTAGTGCGCGTGTGGAGCCTGGTCGGAACAAGACGAACGAGAAGGGGAGCGTTCAAAAAGAGTAAGCAGCAAATCCGCAAAAAGTAGAAAATGAGCTTGCTTTCGGTTTCCGGAAGCGTAAGATGAGGTTTGTAGAGTGGGAAAACAAAACCGCCCCTCAGATGCTGATACATCCGAAGGGCAGTTTTCGATGACCCGTGAGGCCACGGATCGGACGGAACTAACCTCCTCCATTTCAACGCTTCACATCAATGCAGTCAACCCCGTTTTCCCCAAACAGGTTCGCGCCTGCGCGGATCAACAGAACCCGCGCGAAACGCTGGACCTTGTGGCGACTTTAGCAGTCCGCTTGCGCGAAGTGGCGACGCAACTGAACCGGCCGCCGATGCCGGGTGCCTGAACAGTTGCCATTGCCGTGAAACCTCCAACACGCGACTGCGGGGAAAGTACTCCGCGTCCATTCGTCACCTTCCGGCTGCGGACGGCAAGCTGCGTACTGCAAGTCGGCAAGGAGTTCCTTTAGCACTGGTTCAGGAGAAAAACGATGAAGCTGATCATGTCGTGCTTCGTGGGTTTCGGGATCGCGTACTACCTCACAGTCGATCACATGGTCAATGGGGAACGGGCCAAAGCAGTTGGTGCGCCCTATGGCCTGCGCGTGGAAGTGCAGTTCCCGAAAGAGCAGCTGCGGGAGGACGCAGTTGTTCTCATCGTCGATCTGGACAATTTGTGCCTCACTGCGCCGAGCGCGCCCACTTCCTCGATCAGCTGACGGCCATCCCGCCCAAGGTGCTGACCGTCGTTCACTCATCGATTGTGAGGATATCGACGGGAAGAACATGGTCATCGGCCGTAGGCTGAACAAAAAGCTCATCCGCCGGTTGTTAAATGCCCGGGGCGTGACCGTCGAGGACGACGACGAGGACGACGATGATGATGACGATGCTCGTCCGAGAGCCGGGTCCCTAGATTCAGACGAGCTTGCGAGGATTCAGCTCGGCAGCGATGGAAATCCCTGGTGTGATTAACTCAACATCGCTTTCCGTTCCGATTTCGTCGGAGGTGATCGTCATAGCCAGCAAGTGTTGCCAACACGTGGCAGCACTCGCTGGCTTCAAGGATAGTTCAAGTCCAATTTGAATGATATTTGTTGAAACGAGCAGTGTCTCAATCTATGAATCAGACCGGGGAAAAACAGTGACCATCACGAACTCACCTCGCTGATGCTCCCTGCCACGCAGTGAAAGAACTGGATGTGCTTGTCGCCCGGATCGTCGAGTTGGTAGGAAGTATCACTCCCGCTGACAACGGGAACGCCCTCGCCGCTTCAGGCTGGAACGTTGTTCTTCTGGTGGTTCGCCCACTCCAACCCTTGAGTAGCGAGAACGGAACGAGTGATGTCGCACTTCCGGCCTCGGCACTGCTCTTAGCCCCTGACAGTGGCGATTTCGAGAAGTTTGCTTGGGCTTTTGAGAGCGACAAGAGCATGCGGACGTTGAAGCGGTTCTTTCTCATGGGCTTGGCTTACAGGAATGGTGCCAGGTCGCTCCGGGACGTTCTTAGGAAACTTCAGCCCTTTTCGGCCGAGCCTCGGGCCAGAGAATGTTCCAGCAAGCACGAAAATTATAGCGACTGCGCCAAGGAAATGACCGAACACTTCAAGAGATCCTTTTCTCTCGACATTGGCGGGGAAGTCGAAATCGTAACCGTTCACCCTGCCGGTAGCAATTTGGGACAAGGTTGGCCAGAGCGATGAGCGCAGGAGGGCGTCGTGCAAGTACTCCAACACATTCTTGCCTTGCAGCCGCCGCGTTTGCACGACGGTCAGGATGCGTTCCACGAAGCGACAGCCGCCACGCTGCTGCAGCCGAAGCTCCGCTTCCGCCACAGCACCGCCCGGCGCAGCAGCCGCTCCATGAGGTTGTTGGTCGGCTCCACGCCCTCGACGCGCGCGAACGTCCACAGCGCAGGCTCCAACGCCAGCAGGTTCTCGCAAAACGCCGCGACCGTCGTTGTCCTCGCCGAGGATCGCGCCTTCGAGCAAGACCCGGTTCAGCCGGTTCATGACCGGCTCCAGTTGGCTTTGCAGTTGTGCCCGCGTGGCTTGGCCCTCCTGGAACGCCTGCCACGCGGCAAAGACCTTTTTGACGATTCGGCCCCCCGCTCGGCCCACCGACTCGCTCGGGCCGCCGCGGTCCACGATCTTCTGAAAATCGCGTTTCAGGTGGGCCCAGCACACCTGCCGACGCTCCGCCGGCACGGCGGTCGTAGACGCCCCAGCGGTCGCTGCACAGGATGCCCTGGATTTCCGCGCCCAGCAACGCCGTCAGCCCGACGGCGCTGCGCCTGGCGTGAATCACGAAGGCGGCCACCGTCGTCGTGGCCGCCGCCCACAGCCAACACAACTTGCCGCGCAGCTTCCAACTGGTCTCGTCGGCGTGCTTGACCGCCGCTGCCGCGGACGGCCGCCAGCGCTTCCTGGTGGGGCGCCGCCAGCGCGGCGCTCACCTCCTGTTCGAGGTTGGCCACCGTGCCCAGCGCCACCGGCGCGTCGAAGACCGCCGCCGCGATCTCCTCGACGCCGCGCTTGCTGACGCCGTGGCAGCCGCGTGAAGTACGACAGCGTCGCCGGTCAAGCGCGGCCCGACGCTGTGGGCGACGGTGTTCGCGGGAATGGCCGCGTGCGTGACGTTGCCGCAGGCCGGGCAGGTGCGGGCGTGGCCCTGATATTCGGTGACGACCGCGACCACCGGCGGCAGTTCGATGGTTTGAAGCCGCGTCGGCGCGGGATCGTGAACCGCCGGCTCGCCGGGCAAGTCGGCGTGGCAGTGTTCGCAGTGCGTGGGCACGAACCGTTCCACGCGGTTGACGCGTCTCGGGCGGCAGCAGTTCCTTGAGGTGCGGTGGATGGCCCGGTTGGCCGCCGGGCCGCCGTTTGGACTTCTTCTTGACGACGGGTTTGGGTGCGCCGAGGGGATTGGCGGACGGCGGGGGCAGCGACGAGTTGCCGCTGTTGGTGCCCAGCCGCGCCGTCAGGTCGCGGACCTAGGGCTTCCAACTCGGCCACGCGCCGTTCCAACGCGGCAATGCGCGCGGTCGCGCTCCCGACATCCAGGACAAAGCGGAGCTTCCATTGGATAACATAGCAACTCAAAGCACCCGCAGCTCGGCCCGTTGGCGGATTCCGGTGAACGGTTACTCGAAATCTTTCTCCGCAAAGGTGAAAAACCAGCCTTCACCGATCTCAACCATCAGGACACGCGGCCAATCATTGGCCTGACCGATTCCGGTTGGAATCTGTGGACCGAAACCCGGCAATCCTTAGCTTATTGTGGCCCCGGCCCGTGGTGCACATCCCGATGGGATGTGGTTGACCTCTTGACGTGGTGGCCGAGTGCCACTCTTCAGACGTTATCACCTTCTGCCCGAACAACCTGATCTTTCACATGCTGGTATATCCGCCCGTGCTTGACCTATGGCTGTGCTCGTAGGATAATCGACCAGAGTGGGATGGTCATCGCTAGCACCAAACGGTTTTTGGGGCTGTAACGCTTAACTTCCAGTCCTTACGGACTACAATTCTCCCTGCCTGAATTGCAGTGAGGATTTCTCATGACCGCCACGGACGACCCTTACGCACGCTGGCTCTCCCAAGCACAGATTGCCGCCCAACGACTGACGGCCGAGCAACGCGGCTTGCTCCAGGCCGCCTTTGTTTTCCGGCAACGCTGTGGCGACGATTACTACTCCAGCCGCTTGCTCAGCCATTTCCTGCTGCACTGCGACTCCGGGCTCAAAGTCGCTCAGATCGCCCGTCTGGTCGGCATCAGCCGGCCCACGGCCTCGCACCAACAAGGCGTCTCCTCCAAGGAGGCGATCCAGGCCGCCCACCACCGCCTGGCCGGTCGACCGCATGGCAAACTGCTGCCACGCTATGCTGGCCCCATCGCCGAGTTCATCTTGACGCACCCCGACGCCACGCGCTACGACGTGCTCGACTTCATCCAGCGCACCTGGGACGTCCACGTGTCCACGGTGGCCTTGCACCACTTCTGTAAGAAGTTCGGTCTCGATCGCGCCACCCGTGCCGCGGCCACAGCCCCCAAGCCGCCCGCGGAGCCTGCGGTCGCGGCGTCGGCAGCCAGCGGCGTCCTGTCCCCGCGCCAACCCGTGCCGCTGCCGCCGCCCCCTTTTTCGTCACCAAGACCCAGTACGCGGGCGCCTTCCTGTTGATGCCCCAAGCCTTGGACTGGTTGGCCACGGCCCAGGATTGCTTCGCGGACGACTACGGTTGCTTGCGTCAGGGCCTGCTGACCAGCGTCTTCTCCTTGGTGATCGGCTTGGAACGGGTCTTTCACCTGGACGACATGGCCGACGCTGGCTTCGCCCGACTGTGCGGCGGACGCCGTTGCCCGTCGCGCTACACCGTCGGCGGCTGGCGTCGTCACCTGGCCTGGTACGAGGTCGATGCCTTCTGCCGCCGAACGCTGCCCGTGGCACTTGATCCGCAACGCCGACGTCATGGTCAGCTTCGACGAGCACACCATCCCCCGTTGGACGAAGAAGTTTCGCATCGGCAAGGGCTACGTCACCACTCGCAACAAGTACATGCGCTGCGAGAAGCTGTTCACCGGCTTCGACCTGGAGAGCGGTCGTTTCCTGACGGTGCGCGGCACGCCGGGCCACACGGGTTTGCAAGAACTGGCGGTGCCGCTGGTCCAGCAGGTCTTGCAGCACGGCCGGCCACGCACGCTGCACGCGCTGTTTGATGCCGGGGCGGCCAGGTCGGACGCGGGCGTGCGCGCTTTGTGGGATCTGGTCGACAGCCACCGGCGTCTGGAGGTCACGCTGCGTGCCTGCCGTTACCCGCACCGCCTGCGGGCCTGGAAGCAACTGCCCAGCGGCTTGTTCGTGTCGGTGGCCGAACCGGGCGTGTGTGTCGGCGCCCCGCCGAAGGAAGTCCGCCTGGCCGAGACGTTGACGGTACTCAAGGACGAGAATCCGGAGCAGGCGGTGCGCACCATTGTCTGCCGGGAAGTCCGACCCGGTCCCAAAAAAGACCGCTGGCATCCGTTGTACACGACCTGCGCGGGCGACCCGGAAGACGTGCTGACGATCTTCCGCGGCCGGCAAGGGCACGAGCAGGCCCACCGGGTCGAGGTGCATGACCTGTTCGTGGATGCGGTGCCGTGCGGCTACGACAAGGACAGTCCGGACCGGCAGCGGCCGCGTTTTCACCGGGGTCCGTTGCAAATGCTCGGCTGGCTGGTGGCCTTGGTGTACAACGCGGTCGCCGACCTGAGCGAACAGTTGGGAGCGGACTACGCCGGCGAGCACGTCCGGACCCTGCGGCGGCAGTTTTTCAACCGGCCCGGGCAGTTGTACGAGACGCCGGAAGCCTTGATCGTGTACCTGGACCCGTTTGCGGGTCAGGAAGCGTTGGTGCCGGTGATTGATACCATCAATGCGAAGCAACAGCGCTTGCCCTGGTTAGATAACCGTCGCTTGGTCATTTCTCTGACGCCCACCGGCCCAGCCCGCGCCGGGCCGTAGCGTGTCATTGTTAATCTTTACAGCCAATAAAACCGTTTGGTGCTAGTAGGAGCCAGCACCGGGACGAACATGCGACATCACGCTCAAGGTCATCGACGGCCCCAAAGCAGGCCAGTGGTTTGAAATCGACTGGAACCGCACGCTTGTGGCGGGTCGATCGAGAGACGCCGATATTCCCCTGATGGTAGATGACAAGGACATTTCCCACGAGCACTTCCGGTTGGAAGTAACCCCGTCGGCAAGCAAATTGAGGGTCTTGTCTCGCCGCACTGCTACGTTCGTCAACGATAGACTAATTCTACCAGAACGTGCTATTTTACTCGAACCTGCGGGGATCTATAGAATCAAAATCAAAGCGGGCAGGACCACGTTTCAACTATTCATCGAGGACAAGAGTTCGTCACCAGCGAGCGTGTCTTGCCAACTCGGCGGCTGGAATATCGGAGAGGTCAATGGCATTGCCCAGTGGTCAAATCGGAAGCTCTCGCCGAGGCACGACTGGCCCCTCTGTCACAAGTGTTGGGACATTACAAGCAGCATTCTCCGCAACCTGATCCTGCCCGTTACTGGATTATCAGGGAAATAGGAGCAGGCGGCATGGGGGTAGTCTACCAGGCTTTAGACGTGGCGAAGGGAACTCCCGTTGCATTGAAAGTCCTCAACAAGTTGCGAATTCGGAAGGATCTGAAAACAGCCAAATCGACCCCTGCGACAGAAGAGCAGGTCCGGAGATTCGTCCGCGAAGCCGAAGCCTTGAAGTACCTAAAGCATGATAACATTGTGCAGTTCCAAGAACTGAAGGAGGCCGACGGTAAAATGCTGATTGTAATGGAGTACGTGTCCGGAATAAATGTTGAGGACGTACTCGAAAGCAAAGAAGACAAAGCTCCGCTTTCAATCAAAGATGCCGTGCTTATAGTGTGTCAGCTGCTTAAGGCACTGGAGTATACACATACCAAGTCTCCAGATCACCCGAAGGTTATCCACCGCGACATAAAGCCGGGCAACTTGATCGTTACAAAGAACATCATGGGAAAACAGATTGTCAAGGTGGCCGATTTTGGCCTAGCCCGCATCTATGACACGAGGTCGAAAAACATTCTTACCCCAGCAGGCAGAACAGGCGTCGGCACAGTGGTGTTCACGTCCCCAGAGCAGATCAAGGACTTGCACAATGTTGACGAGAAAACCGACCAGTATTCGGCCGCAGCCACGCTGTACTACCTGCTCACAAAGCGATACACGCGCGACTTCGGAGAACGCCCTTATGTTGAGAAGATTCGATTGCTGATCAATGAACCGCCGGTTAAGATTAAAGATCGCAACTCGACTATTCCTGAGGAGCTTGGGGACATCATCGATAAAGCATTGAGTACAAATAAAGCAGATCGCTATGAAAACGTAAGTCAACTGCGCGATGCACTGATTCCATTCGGAACGAGTGTGACAAGTCAGCGAGGATAAATCAGTCGGAGTGAACCGCAAGACGGAAACCAGTGGTTTTGGGCCTACCAATTGGCACAGCGACAGGTTTCCGCAACGTCGAATCAAGATCCCGAGATCATCGCAAGATCCTGTTCAAGCCCGGGACAAGGCCTGGCCTTCCTTAGAGCGTTCGGAAAGAATGAGCGACGAAGGGCGAAAACAGGCCGAAAAACGCAGTGTTCCGTCATTCTTTCCGAACGCTCTTACGGGCAACGTGAGACGCATGCCTTGTGCAGAGAAAACTGGTGATTTGTGGTAGCCTTCCTACTTCTTGGAGGCGACTTTGAGGGTAAAGGTTCCTCCATTTCCCTAACCCTCAATGGGAACAGCAAGTCCACTATCTTGTAACCAAGAAGTGCGCTTCACCCGGATGAACCTTCTATTTTCTTTTACTCTACGACAATCACGAAGACGCCAGGAACGTCTTCCTCCGTTTTATATTCGTGGAACCCCGGATACTGCTCGGATGGCGTGGATGTGACGCTGACGGGGTCCTTGTAGTCCTTCTTTTCATGATCCCATTCGCAGAACGCTACTTTCAACTTATCCTATTCGACCCAAACCCGCCCCTGCCCGAGGGCGTGTAGACAAACTCGCGACCATCCGCTCCTACCAAGAAGCCGTAGCCGCTGTCGCTTCCCATGTGCAGTTCAGTGCCGAGCCTCTTGCGGAACTTCACCACCTTCACACCGTTCATGGCGAGAGGCGCGATAGTCGGATCGCCGAGCTTTATGAGTTGCGTGATGACAGTGCCGGAGAAGATCGGCCTTGTTGGCCTCGGTGACTTTGATTTTGACGACCTTCCCATCCTCCTCGACGGGTTTGTCAATGTCGAATGGCTTGCCGGTGTCTTCCAATCCCGCCTTCTTGATATCCTCACTAAGTTTCTGGCTTCTGCTATCTTTGGGCGACAGTTTGAAATCATCGTTGCGATGGCCCACGAATGCCTTGATCCCAAAACCAAGAACGACGACAAAACGACGCCAATTACCGCCGCGCCCGCCATCAGCCAAGTCCGCCGTCCGCGCCAGTTCGAAGTGCCTTCTTTAACCAGTCGCGAGTGCATGCGCCATTTCTTGACAGTTCGGATAACGATTGCTGGGCATTCTTTCCAACGCCCTGAGATAGACTCGTTTCAAGTCTTCCGGCACAGCCCGACTGTTCTCTCTTGACCGTTTTGCTTCCTCAAACACAGCGGGACTCAGCAAGCTGGAAATGATATTGTGTTCGTCATCTCCCAACAGTAGAGGGCTCCCATATAGCAACTCGAACAGGACTGTCCCCAGGCTATACTGATCGCTCGCAGCGACATGCTCACGGGCACTTATGGAGTGATGTGGTCAGTGTAGCGGTAATTTCCCAGAGTGATGCCGAACTTCGTGTCATTCTGCGCTGCGATGAGGCCCTCGATGGAAGCAAGGCCAAAATCCGTAAGGTAAGGATCCTCCTTCTTATTCAGGAGGATGTTGTCAGGCTTGATGTCTCGGTGAAGAAACGCTTTTACATGAGCATGCTGAAGTGCCTCTGCCAGTGTCATAATTATCTTGGCCGACCAGCGAAAATCGCAGGGTCCACGTTCTGCGAGCAACGTCGCCAAGTCTGAACCGTCGATGTATTCATAGACGATCCAAAGGTTATCGAGGTTATGTTCGTAGTCTTTGACAATAGTTGGATGTGTCACAAGGTTCTTGGGGTTAGTTTTCGCCGAATTCCGACGATATTCGGATGACTCAACGTACTCGCGGCGATAGCCTCTTTTTGAAAGCGTGTAATGGCCTCAGCCACATCTTGGCTGTGGTTCGTTGTTCAGCTTTTTGATTCCACATTCTCATTGGTTACAGGATCCACGGGCGGAACACGATTCCGTACCCACCTGCGTCGATCACCTCGACCTGCTCAAACCGGCCGATCTTTCGTGGCAAATGGGTGTCAGGCATTGTCACCTCTTGGGTAGAGTGTGTCGTACTATCTCGCACTTCCCGATGCCATAGGCGGCTATTGTACGGACGGAGTGGCCTTCCGACGAGATTTCCTTGACTAAGTGGGTCCGCAAAAGGTTTTTGACAAACTCATTGGGCGGGGTACACCGTTTGCTGTTGGTAGCTTTGAAATGGAGGGCTGCCATGAAACTCGTGACCTTGACCACTGCATAACGGCGACGACTGCAGAATCAACTGGGCCATACTCAGGATGCCCACCACTACCAGCGTCTGCTGGCCCTCCTGGAAGTAGATCGGGGACAGTCCGTCGCCGCGGTCGCCGCCTTGCTTCAGGTGACACGTCAGAGTGTCTACGACTGGGCGGCCACTTTTGCCGCCTGCCCGGCCCTCCCTTGGAGGACCATTACGAACCTGGCCGCCCCAGTGTCTGGACCGAAGAACTGTCAGGCTCCTGCTGGCCGGACTGGAGCAGCGACCCGAAGACTTGGGTTTTGTGGGGGTAAACTGGACAGTTCCCCTCTTCCGCGAATACTTGCAGCGTGATGGCGGCCAACAACTCTCGGACGACACCATTCGTCGAGAACTCGACCGGCTGGGCTATGTCTGGAAGCGGTTCCGCTACGTGCTGCCTCCCGACCCCGAGCACAAAAAAACACGCGATTCGACGGCGGTTGCGGGTCTTGCCGCCCTGTAGCATCCAGTTGGCGGAAGACGAAACCGATCTGCGGCTGTTCCCACCGGTGCGCCGCTGGCCCGACACGGCGCCACGAGGCTCCGGTACCGATCACCGGTGGTGACGCCGACGGGGTCTTGTTCGGGGCGATAAATCTTCGGACCGGACGCCGTCTCTTTCTCGCCGCCCGCGGCAGCGTGGTGTGGATTTCGAGGATTTCTTGGAGGAGGTGCGCTCGTGCTGCGTGGTCGGCCGGTGGTGATGCTGCTGGATGAGGATAGCAGTCATACGGCTGGGAACGCGCAGGACCGAGCCGACCATT
>CAVZQH010000004.1:0-442175 GCA_963777375.1 uncultured Alphaproteobacteria bacterium | reverse complement strand
CACGCCGGTCCCTGCAGCGCCGGGACGTTATCTGGATCTGGACGCTTGTGCGATGGCGATGAACGAGGGGCTTTCGGTATCGCTCGGTCGCTCAATCGCTACAGCTTTCGTCGGCAGTTCTTTCCATCAATGGGGGAGCGCGTCGGCAAGGCAGAAGCGTGCCCCGACCGCGACTACTTCTTCGCCGTCGCCGGTGTCGGGCGCGACGAGCGAACGAAGAGCGCGAAGCTTCTCTTGGTGACCCATGGAACACCCGAGGAGATTGCTAACGATTTTCGGAACAACAAGGACATGATCGGCTATTTCGTAGTGAACGTGAGCGACATACTACGCCGGCTACGTGCCAGGGCCAAAGAACTGGGTATTGATCTAAGCCGGCAATTCTTTTTTCCGCCCGACGATCCACGCTTCGAAACGATCTTGATCCAGATTAAAGGGAACGCGACGCGCGGCTCTGCACAGCTACCGACGAGACGAAGAAAAAATTCGACAGCAGTAAAGAGGCGCAGTCTTGAGAACGTTCCTGTCGTGCGACGCGTGGCCAACGCTAAGTTTCCCTTTGCGATTGATCGGAATCAGTGCAGCCGCGCGCTTAATCAATTTCGCCATTCTGGAAGCTAAGGCCTGCTTGCTTGGCCGGGCGCACCGACGCGAGGTCGGTTCATAGGCGAACTCCATGGGACGGGCCGTTTCGACCTTCGAGGAGTCTGATTTGGTTCGCGCTTTAAGAGCCGCACAGAAGGCAGGACGCAAAGTCACGCGCGTTGAACTTGCAAAAGATGGCAAGGTAACGCTTCGTCCTCAACGGTACCGAAGATGGGCTGGTCAGACTGAATAAATGGGATGAGGCGGTCTATGGCAGTAATAAAACTTAAATACGTCAACGCTTTTCGCAATGGTAACAGGAAAAATCGATACCGTCGCTGCTGTTTTTTCGCCAGCGCGGTTGCAAAGCAATTCCGCTGCCGGGCCTGCCCGGCTCGGACCAGTTTATGGCTGCCTATGCTGCGGCGGCCGCCATGGATATATCGGAACACGCTCTCGAAATTGGAGCGAAGCGGACGGTTCCGGGTACAATAAACGCGCTGACGATGGCGTACTATAATTCCGCCGAGTGGCACGCGTTCGCTATCGACACGCAATGAAACTTCGGAGGCGAATAATCGAACGCTTCCGCGTCAAGCACGGCGAAAAGCGCGTCGCGCTTCTTCGCCGCGATCACATTCTGAAAATGTTGGCCGATGCCTCTAGTTGTCAGCGAGACGCAGTTTGCTGAAGACGTTGCGTGGCATGCTGCGCTTCGCGGTGCCGTTGATGCGGAAAGACGATCCGACGGAAGGCATTGCTGGAGTAAAGTTGCCGAAGAGCAAGGGTCACCATACTTGGACCGACGATGAAATCGCGCGATGCCCGACCTATTGGCGGCCAGGGACCCAGCAGCGGCTTGTATTTGAGTTTGCGCTGGAGACGACCTCCCGCCGAGGTGAGGTAGTTCGGCTCGGCCCACAGCACGCAAAAAATGGCCGCATTCGAATGGACCGGACTCACCGGCAGCGATGACGTGGAAATTGCGATGTCACCGCAGTTGCAGGCCGCGTGCGATGCGATGCCAAAAGCCCACCTCACTTACATCGTTACCGCTTACGGCAAGCCTCGCTCCAAATACGGGCTTGGCAATGACTTTGCAAAATGGGCCACCGAGGCTGGCCTGCCGTCCTACTGCCGACTGCACGGGCTAAAAAAGGGTGGGATGCGCAGGATCGCCGAGGCCGGCGGCACCGCTCACGAGCTAATGGCCATCTCCGGTCATAAAACGCTGACCGAGGTCCAGCGCTACACCAGAGGATGTGGATCGCAAGAAGCTTTGCCCAACTCTGCAATGGCCAAGCTACGGCGATCAGAACGAAGAACACAGATGTTAAAAGAAGTCATGCCACGCCTTCTCTGCACAAACACGGCGCTAACCCGTTGAAATGAGTGAGACTGATAAAATGAAGTGGCGGTCCCGAGAGGACTCGAACCTCTGACCTTCGGTTTAGGAAACCGCTGCTCTATCCGGCTGAGCTACGGGACCAATGGAGGAATTTTAGTTCTAGGTACTTTTAGGTACCGAATTTTGCTCACTGAACATCCCTTTGCATAGCACAAAGGCGGGAGTGCCTGCACCCAAAACTCAGGGGGGCCTACAAGTTAGCGCTTCGGGACCGCTCGTTGGCGCCAGCGGACAAAGGGTATCTTCGCGGAATCAAAGCTCTTGACCCGCTGGGCGGCCGCGCTCGTCGGCGAGCATCCCGGAGGCGACGCGTTCCGAAAAAAAAGGGACTGGCGGCCGGTCGTTACTTGCGGGATTACAGGAGGAAGGACCGAGCCAGAGCCCGCGCGTCTCGTTGTAATTAACGCTTTATTAACCAAATGCGTCGGACCATCCGATGTCGGGCGATAATTCTCGGAGGTCACCATGCATAGCCTCACCTTTAGTTGTCCGCGAACCGGTCGCATGATCGACAGCGGGATCAGCACGGATCGAAGCACCTTCTCGAAAATCCAGGCCGCCGAGCTTCGGCTGCGCTGTCCGCACTGTGACAAAGCGCACCGATTTGCGATCGAAAGTGCGTATTTGGCTGACGGGGCGTAAGCAACTGCGGCCATCATCCGACAGGATGGATCGGCGATTACTCAGTTGTGACGCGATTGCAGGTTCAAGGTGAGCCCGACGCTCACGCTGAGTGAAGTTGCCAGGGCCATTGCCAGTATCGAGATCCACATCTGCCCGCTCCGCGCACTGCTTCGCTGATCAAAAAATCCCGGTGCCTCCAATTGGTTCCAAATTTCGCATAGCATCCTGGAAAAGAGAAAAAGGGGAACAGCGGCCTTAATCGTGGAAAGCTAAGAGCTGAAGGATCGGCGCCGCGCGGATCGAATAGGCCGACTACGCAGCCGTCGTTTTGATGATGCGTTGCCCGTCCTCGACAATCGAAACCACGCGGTTCCTCCCGGAACGTTTTGCCGCGTAGAGCATCTCATCGGCCATTTTCAGAAGATCGGAGAAGTCGTTCATTTTCGCGTCTGCAACGGCAGCGCCAATGCTGACCGTGACTTTAATACCGGCTGCGCCGCACGGTACGGCCCCTTCGGCTATTGCCTTGCGCAAACGCTCGGCGACGGTGCAGGCATCGCCGATATCGGTCTCCGGCAATAGCACGGCGAACTCCTCGCCGCCGAGGCGCGCCACGGTGTCAGAATTACGCTTGCCGTCGCGGCACATGCGGGCGACGAAGGCGATCACTTGATCCCCAACGTCATGGCCAAAATTATCATTAACGGATTTGAACAGATCGATATCCAGCATCAGCAGCGACAGCGGCCGCCCGTAGCGGCGGTGCCGGGCCCATTCATTTTCAAGCTGCTTTATAAAATGACGCCGGTTGTAGAGGCCCGACATTGCGTCAATCGTAGCGAGCTCGGCAAGTTCGTCAGCCTGGTGCACCAAATCGCTCACATTGCCGTAATTCAACATCCTGCCGCCGTCGGACAGAACCTTGCAGCGAAAGCGAATGACCGCGCCATCGGCTAGCCGGAGGTCGAGAGGCAATTTGTCGCCGGACCGCACCATCGCGATCCGTTTGGCGATAAAGGCATTAATGTCCGGCGTGGCTAATGCGTACGCTCCCGTGTCGCGCGCGTGATATAGCAAGCCGACAAAGGCGGGTTTGCTATCCGCGAGCTCGTGGGGCACCCGCCAAATCCGGCGATAGGCGCGATTGACGAACTGTGCACGGAGTTCGTGATCGAGCAGAACTATCCCGACATCCGACTGGTCGAGCGCAGATCGAAGCGACATCAGCTCTTGACTGGTACTCTCGACACATTCTCGCGCCCGCCGCTCATTTTGCAACGCCCGTTTTGCACGCGCTTGCAGCGCGCCCACCATCATCGCAGCCGCCGGGGTCGCGACGGCCAGAATCGCCATGCGGGCGAGATTGCTCGGCTCGAAATGGAGCAAATGACCAGGGTTGGAAAAATATGCAGCAGCATAGACCAACGAAATGGCGGCGCTGCCAAGGCCGGAGGCGATGCCGCCGTAATAGGCGGAGAAAACAACCGCTAGATAAGTGACGGCGCCCGGATTTGGAACGACGAATAAATATCGATCAGCCGCCAGAATTCCGCCCGCCGCCGCGAGGGTGACCAATGGACCAACCAACGAGCGCCAGGATGGGGTTTTCAACACGGTCAGTTCCAAGATATCCAAATTGGAGTCGTCTCGATGCTTCCGCAGGTGCTTACGTTTGTTGATTGCAACACAAGTATCTTCTCAAAGTGCGCGACGCCGAGCGGCAATTTTCCACAGTACTTAAAGTTCGCCTAACTGATCGTCTTGGCCAAACGGCAAGAACCAAAGGTTAACCAGAACAGGAATGCCTTTGAACAGGATATCCGCCAGAGGCGTTGTCATTCAGGAGGAAATCCGAACCGGAGGTCTGCTCATGGCAAGTCAGCATAGCGGTGTGCAACCGATCAAACCAAGATTGACCGGAGAGCGTCGGAATAGTCCGCGTGGACGAACGCTGAAAGCCGCGAAGATAATATTCAATCGGAATGCATCTGTTCTCGATTGCACCGTACGCAACCTTTCTGCTCACGGAGCGTGCTTGCAGTTAGCCAATATTATCGGCGTCCCGAATCAATTTGATCTTCGGATTGAAGGGGACGGCGTAATCCGGCATTCAAAAACTGTTTGGAAAGCGGCCGGCGAGATTGGCGTGGCATTTCTGGATGGCGGGCATCGCGGAGCGTAACGTCGCGCCGCTCGTGCCGCGTAGCGTTGAGCGTAAAACAACAGCCAAACAACAGCTAGATGACGGGGTCGTACAGTTTCACTGCTGCCTCGGAGCCTTTAAGCGACCGCGCGTGCCGCACAATCTCCTTGTGGGCCTCGCTGTCGCGGTAGGTCTCAATGTCTGCTTCACTATCCCATTCCGAGTAGGAAATAAGTTCGTGGGCTTCCCGGCAACGCAGCAGCTTTTCTGAAATGCAGCCCTTCTGCTGGATCATGAGCGGCGCGCACTCCGTCTTCCAGACCCGCATGGCGTTTTCGATCTCGGACGGATCAAGCTTGATGTGAATGAGCCGGATGATTGACATGAAAGCCTCTTCTCACTGTCAAGTTAACGCACGGACATTTCTGACATTGATTAAGACAGCGGAAAGTTTAGCGGCGGGGGTTTTTTGTTCGGCGGCTGACCGCGCGCGTTATTATCTCTCCGATGCGGAATTTGACCTGCGGATCGTCCAGGAGCTGACTATACCCCGCAATGTAAGATGCAAACATTTCTTGGACGGTTTCACCCTGAATGTCGTTTCCGCACCTCGCCGGCTGATCACAATCCGGATTATTGGGTAAGCGAGGCATGCGTCACCGCCGTTTCTCCCCTTCCCCCGCAGTCAACCTCGGCCCTGGGCCAAACGTTCCGAACGCGGCGGCGGTCCAGATCACGGTTCCCTGGGTGCACAGCTTTTAGTCACTTGCGTGAGGGCTCGGCACAGTTTTCAATTGTCAGGGGCGGGGACAGAAGGAGCGGACCGCGGCGCGAGCTAGCTAACTGGCCTGCACTCAAGATAGGCCCTCAAAAATCAGCGGCAATCAAATCATAAGACCCCTTGCGGGAACGGCCGTAGACCTTGGCTGCGGTTGCATAAATCAGATTGCGGTTGACATCGAAGACGCTGAGAAATCCAGCCTCATCGAACCCCATGTCGGGTTTCATCCTCTTCAGCGCATCGGCGTCGACGAAGAACGAGGCTTCCATTGCGCTGTCGTGCCCCCAGAACCGCACGGCACGCCGTGTCGCATCATACGAGCGACTTTGATTGGGAAAGCTAAGCGTCATGGTTCAGGTCTCGTTCTTGAGCCGCCTGGAGCTCTCGGGGATCGATTGGCACCATCTCGACTGAGGAATGGTACGATTCCGCCGGCACGAAGATCATCGTCGACACCCGGCGATACACGGGAAACGACACCTCTTCGACCCGTTCTTCGTCGGTGACGACCCTATAGTCTCCAGCCGCCAATATTCGATCGACCCCCTTCAGCAGGAACGGCCGAGCAAAGGTCACCATTTTGCTGCTCGTCCGCGTGGTCATTGAATTGAAGTCTCCTAAGATAATGAGCGATTGGCGCGATTAGTAGTCCATCCCGCCGCCGCCACCGGGCATGGCGGGATGTCCCTGGTTTTTCTGCGGTATCTCCGCCACCATCGCTTCAGAGGTGATCAGCAGGCCAGCGACGGATCCGGCGCCTTGCAGCGCCGCGCGCACCACCTTGGTCGGATCGATGATGCCCTTCGTCAGCAGGTTACCGTACTCGCCGGACTGCGCATCGAAGCCGAAAGCATAATAATCTTTTTCCATGATTTTACCCACGATCACCGATCCGTCCTCGCCGGAATTGAGCGCGATCTGGCGCGCCGGCCAGGACAGTGCCTTACGCACAATCTCGACGCCGGTCTTCTGGTCGTCGTTCTGTGTACGCAATTTCTTGAGCGCTTCGCTGGCGCGCAGAAGTGCGACGCCGCCGCCCGGCAGGATGCCTTCCTCGACCGCGGCGCGGGTCGCGTGCATCGCATCGTCGACGCGGTCCTTGCGCTCCTTGACCTCTATCTCGGTGGCGCCCCCGACGCGGATCACCGCGACGCCGCCGGCGAGCTTGGCCAAGCGCTCCTGGAGCTTCTCGCCATCGTAATCGGAGGTGGTTTCCTCGATCTCGGCCTTGATCTGGTGAATGCGCGCCTCGATGTCGCCCTTCTTGCCGGCGCCGCTGACGATCGTGGTGTTCTCCTTGTCGATCATCACCTTTTTGCAGCGGCCGAGCATGGCGAGGGTGACTTTCTCGAGTTTGATGCCGAGGTCCTCGCTGATCGCCTGGCCGCCCGTCAGGACGGCGATGTCCTGCAGCATGGCTTTGCGGCGATCGCCGAAGCCGGGCGCCTTCACGGCCGCGACCTTGAGGCCGCCGCGCAGCTTGTTGACGACGAGCGTCGCGAGCGCCTCGCCTTCGATCTCCTCGGCAATGATGACCAGGGGCTTCGAAGTCTGCACCACGGCTTCGAGAAGGGGCAGTATTTCCTGCAATCCAGACAGCTTCTTTTCGTAAATCAGAATGTACGGGTCATCCATTTCGACCCGCATTTTCTCCGCGTTGGTGATGAAGTAGGGCGAGATGTAGCCGCGATCGAACTGCATGCCTTCGACCACTTCCAGCTCGGTCTCCAGCGACTTTGCTTCTTCGATGGTGATGACCCCCTCGTTGCCGACTTTCTTCATGGCGTCGGCGAGGAAACGGCCGATCTCGGCATCGCCATTCGCCGAAATGGTGCCGACCTGGGCGATCTCCTCATTCGAGGTGACTTTCTTGGAGTTCTTCTGCAAGTCCGCGACAACCGCCTCGATCGCGAGGTCGATGCCGCGCTTAAGGTCCATCGGATTCATGCCGGCGGCGACGGCCTTCGCGCCTTCCCTGACGATGGCGTGAGCGAGGACGGTAGCAGTGGTGGTGCCATCGCCGGCGATATCGGATGTCCTGGACGCAACTTCGCGCACCATTTGCGCGCCCATGTTCTCGAATTTGTCCTCAAGCTCGATTTCCTTGGCGACGGTCACGCCGTCCTTGGTGATGCGTGGAGCGCCGTAGGATTTGTCGAGCACGACGTTGCGGCCTTTGGGACCGAGCGTCACACGGACCGCATGGGCGAGAGTGTCGATGCCGCGCAGCATTCTGTCGCGTGCGTCAACTGAAAATTTCACTTCCTTGGCAGACATGGCGGGGTTTCCTCAAAAAATCGATTGCTTCATTTATCAACGAGGCGATTATTCGGCCTGAGCGTATGGTAACAGTCGTCACGCGGCCTTCTTGCGGACTTCGGCGTCAACCAAGACGCCCATGATGTCACTCTCGTTCATGATCAGGTAGTCGACACCGTCGATCTTGACTTCGGTGCCGGACCACTTGCCGAACAACACGCGGTCGCGGGTCTTAACATCCACCGGAGTGAGCTTGCCGCTCTCGTCGCGCCCGCCGGGACCGACAGCGACGACCTCGCCCTGCTGCGGCTTTTCCTTTGCGGTATCGGGAATGATGATGCCTGCAGCGGTCTTTGCATCAGCCTCGATTCGTTTGATCACGACACGCTCGTGGAGCGGACGAAATTTCATGGATATCTCCTGGTGTGGTCGGTCTTAATTTTGCATTCCGGCAGAGCGATCAGCGTGAGCAGGGTCCGCTTATGCGGCGAAAGCCGCGGCAGCGCGCGCGGCCGCTTAGGGGTGGAGAACGGTTAGCAACAGCATGCCGGCAAAGACCAGCACAGCCGCCGCCAACGAAAAAAAGAGCGTCCTCACGATATAACGTGGAAGAACAAAGCCCGTCGCCATGATCAAGTTCGTATTCATTTCACGTTCGTATTCATTTCACGTTGGCAATTTCTGCTTACAGCGTTCACGCTCGGCCGCTGGCCAAGGAGAGCCGGTCTTGCGGCTTGGTTTGCCAACCAGCCGCCGGTAAAGCCAACTTGATTTCAGATGTTACGTGCCTGCCGACGGCACCGGTGCTGCCAGTTAGAAGAACGAGGATTTCGGTCGATCCGCGTTTTATCGGCAGCTTTCAGAAAACAGGGTTTTCACCTGAATGATTGATATGGGGAGCCGAATTCCGAGCACAATGGGCAGGCGTTGCTTAGGTCGGCATTTTATTTGCGAGGCGCGCCCCGCTTATTTGCGACGAGCGCCCGCGCAGGAAAGCAGCCACCGCTTTTAGTGCGACCGAGGGGCCATAGTTCACCTTGCGGACGCGGCAAGCACGTTTCTCACGTCCCTTCGGAATCGGAGGCCATCGATCTGAAATAATGTTCGGCGTGTTGGTAATAATTCTCCGCGCCGACGTGATTGCCAATTTGGGCTTCAGCACGGGCGAGCGCCAAGTACCGCTCATAGTTTCTTTGGGCATTTTGAGAGTTTCTTAAGTTCAGGGCGGGGGCCATTCGATGTCCGCCGCTTCGAGCGCGCGGCAAATGACGCTCCCGGTCGGGGAGGGTACGGATTCATGTTTGTTCTTGGGCCATTTTGCATGGCTCACTCCTTGATAGTTGGAATGCTCCGTGCGACGCACGAAGGATAAATAAAATGGAAAGAAGGTGACGTGAATTTCCTGAAGAGCGAGCATTGTCGAAGGCCGTGGTTTGCTGTCGCTGCATTCATCAAATCCATGACGCCGGCGCGGCCATAAGCTGACGGCCGGCCTCGCCCAATAACGAATTCTTGGATACTCGCAGTGTGTTAGGAACCCCAAGGGGGAAATGATCTGGAGATGATTGGTTCCGTCGCCGGGGCGAACCTGCCGACTACACGCGATAGAGATGAACCAAGCGTGCCCGATATGACGATAGCCGGAGAATTTGTCAAGTAAGGCGCCGGCCCCGACCTCGCGCAGATCCCGGCCGGGCCAAGCCGCCGCCAGATGAACATCGACACAAAAGCAGTTAACTCCTATTGTTCTTTGTCTCCGGCGCGCCCATTTAGTGGCAGATATAAGCAAGTATGGGTTTGTTCGGAGTGCCGCCCAAAACGGCGACGTACCGAAGTCTCCGTTACCTGCCAATTGGCAGTTAAGTGCCTATCGGCAGGGATTTCAAATATCGACGTTGGCAATCGCTGGTGCTGCCGGCGGCCGAATTGTGCATAACCGTACGTCAATGCCCGGGCGGCCTTGGCGATCGGCCCATCAACCGCTCGATTGAGGAGGAACGCCGCGTGCAGGTTCTCGTCCGGGACAATAATGTCGACCAAGCCCTCAAGGTGCTGAAGAAGAAGATGCAGCGCGAGGGCGTTTTCCGTGAGATGAAGCTCCGCGGCCATTACGAAAAACCCTCCGAGAGGAGAGTCCGGGAGAAGGCGGAAGCCATCCGCCGCGCCCGCAAGCTCGCCCGCAAGAAGCTGCAGCGCGAAGGTCTGTTGCCGATGAAGCCTCGGGTGATCCCAGGAGCGCTCGGCAGAAGCGGCCCCCCGCGCGCCCCTCGCTTCTGAGCTTGGAATCACGGTATGCGACATCCTCGATAGGGCTCTTGGCCTAGGATCCGGCGCGGGCTCAGCGCCGATTGTGGAGATTCATGGCAAGCAAGATCAAGGTGACGCCGCAGAAGGAAGAGATGCCGGAGAAGGCGGGCCCCGAGAACCCGCCTGACAGCCCGCTGCTCGACCTTTCCGACGCAGCCGTCAAGGAGCTGATCCGCAGCGCCCGTAAGCGCGGCTACGTCACGCACGATCAGGTCAACGCGTTGCTGTCCGCGGACGAGATCAAGTCCGAGCAAATCGAGGATATCCTGGCAAAGTTCAGCGAGATGGGTGTCAATGTGGTCGAGACCGAGGAGGCCGAGCATCAGGACGAAGTGACGAATCGCGACGAGGACGCGGTGGAGGAGGAAGCCGAGGGCGAGAACGAACTGGTCGAAGTCCACCAACGGCCCGTTCCGGCCAAATCCGCGGCCAAGGAACCCGTCGGGCGGACCGACGATCCGGTGCGGATGTATCTTCGCGAAATGAGCACGGTGGAGCTTCTCTCGCGCGAGGGCGAAATCGCCATCGCCAAGCGCATCGAGGCCGGCCGCGAGGCCATGATTGCGGGGCTCTGCGAGAGCCCGCTCACCTTCCAGGCCATCATCATTTGGCGGGACGAGCTCAACGAGGGCAAGGTGTCGCTGCGCGACATCATCGACCTTGACGCGACCTATGCCGGCCCTGACGCCAAGGCCATGCCGGCGCCAGGAATCGGTGCCGATGGCCAGCCGATCGCCGGCATCGCCGTGCCGGGGCAACCCGGTCAGCCGCCGCAAATGCGGGCGCCGAGCACCGCACCCGCGGCCGCCATCCCATTCAAGCCCGCCGGCGAACGCACCGACAGCGGGGAGACGGCGGCCGACGGGACGGTCAGCGACGGCAACCTCGACGACGACGAAATGGAGAATTGGCTCTCGGTCGCCGCCATCGAGGCGGAGCTCAGGCCCAAGGTGATCGAGACCTTCGACACTATCGCCAGCAACTACAAGCGGCTGCGCCGGCTGCAGGACCAGGACATCCAGTTCCAGCTCAAAAGGCTGTCGCTCTCGCCCGCGCAGGAACGAACGTACAAGAAGCTGAAGAAAGAGATCATCGGCGAGGTGAAGTCGCTACGGCTAAACCAAGCGCGCATCGACACCCTGGTCGAGCAGCTCTATGACATCAACAAGCGCCTCGTCGGCAACGAGGGCCGCCTGATGCGGCTCGCCGAGAGCCACGGCGTCGCGCGCGAGGACTTCCTCAAGAATTATCTGGGCTCCGAGCTGGACCCGCTCTGGCTCAACCACGTGTCAAAGCTCTCGGCCAAGGGCTGGAAGAACTTCGTCGCCCGCGACAAGGACCGCATCAAGGAGCTGCGAACGAACGTGCACACGCTCGCGTCCGAGACCGGCGTCGAGATCGGCGAATTCCGCAAGATCGTGCATATGGTGCAAAAGGGCGAGCGCGAGGCGCGCCAGGCCAAAAAAGAGATGGTGGAGGCGAACCTGCGTCTCGTCATCTCGATTGCAAAGAAATACCTCAACCGCGGCCTGCAGTTCCTCGACCTGATCCAGGAAGGCAACATCGGCTTGATGAAGGCGGTCGACAAGTTTGAATACCGGCGCGGCTACAAGTTCTCGACCTACGCGACGTGGTGGATCCGGCAAGCGGTCAGTCGCTCGCTTGCTGATCAGTCGCGCACCATCCGCGTGCCCGTCCACATGATCGAGACCATCAACAAGATCGTGCGCACCTCGCGCCAGATGCTCAACGAGATCGGCCGCGAGCCGACGCCGGAGGAATTGGCCGAAAAGCTCCACATGCCGCTCGAAAAGGTCCGCAAGACCTTGAAAATCGCCAAGGAACCGGTCTCACTCGAAACGCCGATCGGCGAAGAGGGCGACTCCCACCTCGGCGACTTGATCGAGGACAAGAACGCCATCCTGCCAATCGACGCGGTGATCCAGTCGAATTTGCGCGAGACCACGACGCGCGTACTGGCGTCGCTGACGCCGCGCGAGGAGCGCGTCGTGCGTATGCGCTTTGGCCTCGGCATGAACAGCGACCACACGCTGGAGGAAGTCGGCCAACAGTTCTCGGTGACGCGGGAGCGCATTCGCCAGATCGAGGCCAAGGCATTGCGGAAGCTCAAGCACCCAAGCCGGTCAAGGGATCTCCGAGGCTTCCTCGATAATTGAAATCCGCCCGACGGTCATACGAGGAATATAATGGAAGTCCTTGGCTGGAGCCTGCTCGCCGTTTTGTTTCTTCTGGTGTTCTCTACAATTCTGGGAAGCTTTTTTACCGTCAACACCGCCCAGGTTGCGATTATCACGCGATTTGGAAAATTTCGCCGGGTTGCCGATCCGGGCTTGAACTGGAAGTGGCCATTCATTGACAGCGTGGCCGGCAGGATCAGCTTACGCGTCAATCAGATTACACTGACGATGGAGACCAAGACCAAAGACAACGTATTCGTCACCATTCCCATTTCTGTCCAAAATCGCGTGCGTCCCGAAAAGGTCTATGATGCCTACTACAAGCTGTCCGATCCGGCCCAGCAGATCCAGTCCTATGTCGAACAAGTCATCCTCGGGCACGTTCCCGGCATGACGCTGGATGAAGTGTTTGCAAGCCAATCGGGGATCGCGGCCGCCGTGAAGCAGGAGCTGGATGCCGATATGGCCGGGTTCGGATATGAAATCGTCAATGTGCTGGTTACCGATATTGTTCCTGACGCAAAAGTAAAGTCGGCCATGAACGATATTAACGCCGCGCAACGCGAGCAGGTCGCCGCAAACGCCCGAGGCGAGGCCGAGAAAATTCTGGTGGTCAAAAGGGCTGAAGCCGAAGCCGAAAGCAAGGCTCTTCAAGGGGAAGGCATTGCGAACCAGAGGAAAGCAATTATCGAGGGGCTCCGGGGTTCGATTGAACAATTCCAGAAAGTCGTTGGCGGCACGTCCACGTCGGAAGTTATGCAGTTGGTGCTGGTGACTCAATATTTCGATACCATCAAATCCATCGGCGAAAGCGACAAGACCAATACGCTTTTCCTGTCTCACTCTCCCGGCGCCGTGAAAGATATTTCCGAACAGGTCTTGCAATCCATGCTGATCGCGGAAAGAGCGAAGGCCTAGCCCTGGGCAATTCGGTCCACGCGCGCCGCCACGCCGGCAACGCCGATCGGGCCCTCATTCCCCTGACAGCGATGCTAGCTGATGAGTCTCCGATATTCTTTCTCCGGCACCCCGTAGGCATCCCCCGCCGCCTGCTCGAGGCCTTTGCGGTTGATGATGACGATCTGATTCCGCCCGGTCTCGATCAACTTTTGCCGCTTGAGAATCTGCAGCGCTTCCGTGACGCCGGCACGCCTTACTCCCAACATTAGCGCCAGGAATTCATGCTTGAGCGTCAGCGTGGCGTCGCCGGCCCGGTCATGGGCCATCAAGATCCAGCGCGCCAGGCGGCGGTCGATGTGGGCGCGAGCATTCGCGATAGCCGTGTGAGCTGTCTGCACCATGAACACTTGGACGAATTTAAGCAGTAAACTTCGTAAGGATTCGCTCGCCCGCATCGCCTTGCGCAAGTCATTGGCTGAGATTTGCAGTCCTTCCCCGGCGACCTGCATATAGGTGGAATGCGGCGATTGGTCGCCGCCCAACACCACGGCTATCCCGCTCATCCCCTCGCGGCCAATGAGACCGACTTCGATCCGCGTCTTGTCCGTTTGGACAGCAACAACCGACGCTATGCCGGCCTCCATAAAATAGACGGTCTCGATCCGCCGGTTGGGCTGTTCCATGTCCTTTAGCAGCGCCATCGCCACGGGCGTCAACTGCGGCCGTAGCAATGCGAGATCGGCTGGCGATAGTGCGGCGAGGAGCCCATTGCGAGGTGGCGCAGAAGCGGGACGCCGGGAGATCGGGACCATGGCTCTTTTCCCATCGAAGGGGGCAAGAGCACATCAGGGTCTCTCAACCGTTCGCGCCCGAAGGTCGCTGCAAGCGGTAAGTGATAGGTATGCGTCTCGATAGCCAATAGCTATTGAATCATCCTGGACAATGACAATTAATAGGAACCGTACCTAAAAGTACGGAACCGTACCGTCGCGAAAGCATTGGCGTTAATAGGGCGTTTTTTGCGCGCCTAGTGGACCCAAGAAACCGAATTACCTATCCGCGTCCTGCTCCATGGCTGGCGGTACGAGGCAGTTCTTTGACTATGCTTGCGACCAACCGTGTCCCTGCTCCGGTCGTTCTCGTGGTGGAGGACGAGTTCTTCGTGCGATGCAATATCGCCAGTTGTCTAGAGGATGCTGGTTATGTTGTTGTTGAGACCACAAACGGTGAAGAGGCTATCGCGCTGTGTAAGACGGCTACGTCAATTGACATAGTATTCACCGACATCAATCTCGGGGGCGCGGCGAGCGGCTGGGATGTGGCTGAATGTTTTCGAAAAAATCGCCCGAACGTGCCGGCGCTCTATACGTCCGGGCAATCCGTGGACCCGCAACGCCGGGTGCCCGGAAGCGGGTTCGTACACAAACCGTATGAAAACACCGAAGTCCTCAGCGCCTGTCGGCGGCTGCGCAACAAATAGTGCTTCCTACTTTCGCTCCAATGGCTGCAAGGCATTTTCCGGGACCAATACGCCATCGAGCTGCATAGCGGCCAAAGTCCAGGTGCGAGCCAGATCCAGCAAAGCGCTTCGCTCGTCTTCGGTCTTAGCCTGAGCCGCCCACCGAAGGCACTCCTGCGCAAACTGATTATACTCAACGGCTGTCGTCAACTGACGCGCTCCACGCGGACAGAACGCTACTATCTCTATCTAAGACCGCTGATCAAAAATGTTTGTGCGATATCGTACCAAGACGCATTTTTTCTCGAGTGAATTGGACTAAGCCGACGCCCGGCTCAAACAGGTTTTGAAAGCGCGCAAGCGCATGGGCGCTCCGCGTCGCGCGGTTGCTGCCGCAAGCCTATCGAGATCGTTCGCCACGCGCACCCAATAGCCGCAGCTCCGAACGCACCTCTGGCTGCCGCAGTGCTGCCGCATTCGGGAATTTCGTTTGCTGTCGATGAGGGGATGGTGGGACGGCATTCCGGCCGCGGCGTTCGCGGTCCTGTGCGGAAGTTTCGGCGCCGCAGCACAGGAGCGGCCACAGGCTGCCGTTCCGTGCGGCGGCGATACCATTGCGCAGCGGCGCCGTGGCGCGCGTCATCGATGGCCGTACCTTTGTGCTCGATGACGGCCGCGAGGTCCGCCTCGCCGCAGTCGAAGTGCCACCGCTGCCGCTGCCGCATGAACCCGATGGGGCGCCGGGCGGCAGCGCCGCCAAGGGACACGCTCGCCGACCTCGTCGGCGGCGACGAGGTCGTATTCCGCAAGGCCGAGGCGGCGTCCGACCGGTATCAGCCGCCTCATCGGCCTATGTCTATGCGGTGCGCGACGGCGAGGAATTTTCGCGCAGGGCGAAATGATCGCCAGCGGATTTGCCCGGGTCGGCGACCGCGTCAGCGGCCGGCCTGCGCCGTCGACCTTATCGGCGCGCGAACATGGCGCCCGCCGGGCCCGGCTTGGCCTTTGGGCCAATTCGTATTATGACGTGCTCGACGCCGACAACCCCGCCGATGTGCTGGCGCGGCGCGGCCGGTTTGCGCTGGTCGAGGGCAAGGTGGTGTCCGTGCGCGAAGCGGCGCCACCATCTACGTGAATTTCGGGCGGCGCTGGTCCGAGGACTTTACGGTTACGATCCTGAAGCGAAACGAGCGCAGTTTCAAGGCGGCGGGCCTCGACCTGAAGGGGCTGGCGGGGCGGCGCGTCCGGGTCCGGGGGTGGATCGAGGCAGCGCGGCGGCCCTGGATCGAGGCGGCGCATCCGGAGCAGATCGAGACTCGACGACCGCGAATGACATGCGGGTGACGGGGTGAGCGGACGGGGACGATCAGGCTTTGCAGGCTACCGGCTGGCCGGCGCAGGCGTTGCGCTGGCGGCGCTCGTGCTTGCGGCCTGCACGGCATCGCCGCCCGCCGCGGCGCCGCAGGCGTCGGCTGCCGGCGCCGGCCAAGCCGGCCGATGCCGCGGCAATGCCGCCCGCGGTGCTGCGCGAGCATCAGCGCATCCTCGCCGCCTATGGCGGCGTCTACAACGACCCGCGGCTGCAGAGCATGATCGAGCAGACCGTCGAACGGCTGGTCGCCGCATCCGAACGGCCCGACCTGCACTACAAGGTCACCATGCTCAATTCGCAATCGGTCAACGCCTTCGCCCTGCCGACCGGCCAGCTTTACGTGACGCGCGGCCTGATCGCGCTCGCCAACGACGAATCCGAGCTCGCCTCGGTGCTCGCCCACGAAATGGGCCACGTGATCGCCCGCCATGCCGAGATGCGCGAGGAGCAAGCCCGCCACGCCGACCTCGGCAGCCGCGTCGTCACCGACGTGGTCAGCGACCCGGAAGCCGGCGCGCTGGCGCTGGCCAAATCGAAGCTGGCGCTGGCGAGCTTCTCGCAGGCGCAGGAATTCGAGGCCGACGCCATCGGCATCGGCATCGCCGTCGCGCGCCGGCTACGATCCCTATGGCGCGGTGCGATTCCTCACCTCGATGGAGCACAATTCCGAGCTCAAGCCGCAGCAGAGCGGCGCCATCAATCCGAGCGCGCCCGACTTCCTGTCGTCGCATCCGGCGACGCCCGAGCGCATCACCAACGCGCTCGCCAATGCGCGCCAATACCGAGCCGCCGCCGGCCGACACGCCGCAGGACCTGGCGCAGGCCAAGGCCACCTATCTCGGCGACATCGACGGCATCGTGTACGGCGAAGACCCGAGCGAAGGCTTCGTGCGCGGCCGGCGCTTCCTGCATCCCAAGCTCGGCTTCACCTTCACGGCGCCCGGACGGCTTCACCCTCGACAACACCGCGCAGGCGGTGCTCGGCGTCAAGCACGGCGGCGGCCAGGCGCTGCGGCTCGACGTGGTGCGCGTGCCGGCCGAGCAGACGCTGGCCGACTATCTCACCTCCGGCTGGATCGAGAACATCGACCCGGCCAGCGTGCGAGGACGTCACCATCAACGGCTTCCCGGCGCCACCGCGGCCGCCAAAGGCGATCAGTGGGACTTTCGCCTCTATGCCATCCGCTTCGGCAGCGACGTCTATCGCTTCATCTTCGCCGCCAAGCATCGCACGCCGGAGACCGACCGCATCTTCCGCGAATTGGTCGGCACGTTCCGCCGCATGAGCCTCGCCGAGATCGAGCAGGCCAAGCCGCTGCATCTGAAGATCGTGACGGTCGGGCCGGGCGATACGGTCGAGAAGCTGGCCGGCCGCATGGCGATTGCCGACCGCGCCGGTCGAGCGCTTCCGCGTCCTCAACGGGCTTGAGCCGGGCGACAAGCTCAAGGCCGGCAGCGAAGTCAAGATCGTCGTCGAGTAGGCCGCCTGCCGCGTTCATCCTTCGGGGCTGCGCGGCGAGCAGCCCGAAATAACCCTTCAACAACTGTCGACTGTTGCGGTGCGCATCGTATGCGCTATGATGCATCAACATGGCCGAATGGCCGGGGGAGCGTCGCATGCGGTTCGTCAGGGGAGCGATCCCCGTCGCGGTATCGCTTGCGATCATGTCCGCGGTCACGGCGCTTCTCTGGTACATCAAGCACGCGGCGATCGGCCCGCACCATCCGGTTTTTTTCTATCTCTTGCCCATCACGCTGGTGGCGTTCCTGTACGGCAGCCGGCCGGCGATCCTCGTGCGCCATCGCGGCGATGATTTGCGCGGCCTTTTTCCTCTACGATCCAATGTACAGCTTCTATGTCGCCAATCGGCTCGAATTCGGCGAGCTCATTTGTTTCGCCGTTCTGGCTTTGATCGGCGTGAAATGCACAGTCGATCTGCTCCGGCCGGCTGCAAACATACCGGCCGCAAGCCCCGCCGCGGCCGGCCTTGATTCAATCGAATGCCGACTGACCTGAGCGGCAACGCGGCTTGGTTCGCCTTGAACACTTGTCCCAATGATCAGAATTGCTGCGCCAACTGATCCAGCCCCATGACGTGGGCGAGGTTGCGCACCTCGTCCTTTTGTTCGTCATTGAAGCTCATGAGCAACGGAATGGCCGCTGATTTGAGGCCTTGCACCTCGACGCTGTTGGGATCGGCGGCGGCAAGCTTCGCTGCACTCGCGGGTGCGCCGCGCTGACGGGCTTCGCGCGCTCTCGCGTAGGCGATGTTGCGCAATGCGGCTTCAACTGCCGGCCACATCTGCTCCTGATCCGCCGTCAGATGCAGTCGCTGCTTGATGCTGGCGATCTGTGCGTCATTGAGCATGTTGCGCGACCGATCGGCGACATGATTGACCGGAGCCGCAGCCTGCCTGGCTTCGGCGATGGGCTTCGGCTGACGCGCCGGCGCACTGTTGGACACCGCTGCACGGCTATCTTGCGCAGCGGCCGGCGGAAGCGCTGCTGGCGCGACCGCCGGTTGCGACGGCCTGCGCTTCCGGAACTGTGGCTTGTGAAACGGGGATTTGGGGAACCATGGGCTCGGGGCTCAGCAGCGCAAGCTGCAAATTGCCGGCTACCGAGGCGCTCGCTGTTCCAGTAACCGCGTCGGACGCAGCCTCCTCAGCGGGCGCGGCCTGCCAATCCAACGGAAAGCGCAACGCCACCGACTGCGCGGCCGAAAGGCCGGTGCTACGGAAGGCGGGAACGTGCCAATTCCCGGCCACATATCCAACACTGGCCGCCACCACTATCGAAACTATCCGGCCGCGTTTGAACGCTTTCTTCTGCCGCATGCTCGACGCCCCTCACGACCCCAACGCTCCATTGTCTATCTCCTTTCAAATGAAGCTTAATTTATGACTAACCATAGGAATTTTGCCGGCAGCATCGGGGGCGCGCCGGCGTCATGGACATCAAGACAAGCCAAAAGGCCCGGCGTTGCCGCCGGGCCTCGCAGAATTTCGGATGATTGAGTTCGCTTACGCGGCCTCTTCCTCGACCACGGCTTCCTCTTCGGCATCGGGCTTGGGACCGCGACGCGGCCCCTTGGCGAGTGCAGCTTCGATTTCCTTGATCGCTTCGGTCTCGGTGATGCGCTGCACGCCGCGACCTCGCGCGACAGCCGATCGAGCGCCGCCTCGTAGAGCTGGCGCTCGGAATAGGACTGTTCCGGCTGCGTCTCCGACCGATAGAGATCACGCACGACCTCGGCGATGGCGACGATATCGCCGGAATTGATCTTCGCCTCGTATTCCTGGGCGCGGCGCGACCACATGGTGCGCTTGATGCGGGCACGGCCCTTGAGCGTCTCGAGCGCCCGCTTGACCATCGGCGCCTCGGCAAGCTTGCGCATGCCGACCGAGGCGACCTTCGAGGTCGGCACCCGCAGCGTCATCTTGTCCTTGACGAAATTGATGACGAACAGCTCGAGCCGCGCGCCGGCGACCTCCTGCTCCTCGATCGCCAGGATCTGGCCGACGCCGTGAGCCGGATAGACGATGAACTCGTTGGTCTTGAAGCCTTGTCGTTGGGTCGTCTTCTTCGCATTCATTCCCAAAGCTGCTCCTTCCGCCTCCGGCTTGCGCCGTTGAGGGGGTTTTGCCACGCTGACCCGGCTACGGGCCGCCGCCGCGTGGACTGTGATGGCCTCCGGCTGGCGCGGGAGGGGGTTTTTCGTGCCTTCCGGCTCATGCCGGTCGCGCTTTTCTTACGATGACGACGAGTTTTCTCTGCCACTGCTCTCGCGTGGATCTCACGCCTCTTGTCACGGTTCCTCGAAAACAACCCGAAAAAATATGCGCTCGCCTTTGCGGAGCGTCCATATCGGGGATGTTCTTCATTATGAAATGTCGTTATATCACATTTTCGGCCAAAATCAAAGCCTTATGGCGGTGCAAAAGCGCCGCATGCGCAAACCGTTAACATTGGTTAATGGCAGCAATTAACGGTTGAAAATTCAGTCTCCGGCACCCGGATTCGGCGAGAAATGCTGCTCGAACTTGTCGGTCACGCCTTCCCATTTCTTGGCGTCGGCCGGCGGCTCCTTTTTCGCCGTGATATTCGGCCAGGTTTTGGCGTATTCAGCGTTGATCCCCAACCACTTCTCGACGCCGGGCTCGGTGTCCGGCTTGATGGCGTCGACCGGGCACTCAGGCTCGCAGACACCGCAATCGATGCATTCGTCCGGATGAATGACGAGCATGTTCTCACCCTCGTAAAAACAATCCACGGGGCAGACTTCCACGCAGTCCATGTACTTGCATTTGATGCAATTGTCGTTGACGATATAGGTCATCTGGACACTCTAAAGCAGCTTTTGGCGAGGAATGCTCCTATCGCATGGGTGATGGGCACGCAAGGCTACGGTACCGCGCACCCAGGCTTTCAGGTCACATCCTCATATAGCGTCGTGCAACTGCCGGCGGGACCCCTACGCTCGACAAATCCTCGCACCTTGAGCACGCGTACGCTGCGCTCGAGCGCAATTGTGATCACGTCGCCGGCGCGCACCACGCGGCTTGGCGTTTCGATACGAGCACCATTGACGCGGACATAGCCGGAGCCCGCGAGTGCTGCCGCAGCGCCGCGGGTGCGTACCACGCGGGCGTGCCAAAGCCATCGATCGATGCGCTGGCGATCCAGCTCCGCCTGCACTCAGCGACGCTCCTTGGCCTCCGCCTCCAGCTGCGCCTTCAGCGCCGCGAGCTTGGCGAACGGCGAATTTGGATCAGGCGCCTTCTCGCGCCGCTCGAATCGCGGCGGATGAGGAGGTTTTCGCTCATGCTCGCGCGGCGGACGGTCGCTCCGACGGTCAGGCTGAGCCTTGCGGCGGTGACGGAAGTGACGTTCGGGTTTGCCCGGCGCGCTCGGCGCGGCCTGTTGACTTGGCAGCGCGGATGCAGCCGCCTCGGTCGGCATCGGCCTGGTGGCGGCTTCCCCCGGTTGCGGAATAGGCTTGTCCGCCGCTTCTCCCCCGGCTTCACGGCGCCTGGCTCGGGGACGGCGTCGTCCCTCGTTCCGGCCCGGCCGCCAAACTTCGATGAAGGCGATTTCCTCGGCTGGCGGCTGCTGCTCCGTTTCCGCGGCAGCCGCGGCCGCATCCTCGACGGGTGGTGACGCAGCGGACGCGGCATCGCCTGCCGCACCCGGGGTCGCCGAATCAGCGGCGGATTCTGGGGCCGCTTCGGGATCAGGGTCAGCACCCAGGGGGGCCAGTGGCGGTGCGGCATCAACTGCGTCGATCGCTTGCGGCGGGTCAGCGGGCCCCCCAGGCTCGAAGTCAGGGGGCGCAATCTGAGTCGTCGCCTGCATCGCCGGTTCGGCGTCGTTGCCAGCAGCCGTCGCGTCCATCGTCTCCGGCGCCGGCATCTCCGCGCTCGACTGTGGCGTCGCTGCTATAGGCGCCGGCGCAACCGGCTCTGGCGGCTTCGGCCGCCGCTCCATGCGATAGCCGAGCGCGCGCAAGATCGAGGCAAAATCCTCGCCCGACGCGCCGGTCAGCGACGTCATGCCGCTAAAGACCGTGAAGCCGCCGCCGGCAATCGCGCCCGGCGGCTTCGCTCCTGCTGCGCCGTCGCGCCAAGCGAGCGCCGGACGAATCAGATCGGCGAGCCGCTCCAGGATATCGACGCGCACGGCACGCTCGCCGCATGCACGATATCCGGCTGCACGATAAAGCACCGCATCGATGTCCCGATTGACCGGTATCGAAGTGCGGCCGCCGCCGGCGAGGTGCAGCAAATCGTCAAGCCCCGCGGTCTGCGGCCCATCATGCGCCAGGGCCCAGAGCTGCGCCGCGAGCGCCCGCGGTGCCGGTTTGAGCAAAGCGGGGACATAAATGTGATAGGCGCCAAAGCGCACGCCGTATTTGCGCAGCGTCGCCCGCGCCGGCTGCTCCAGCCCCTTCACGTCGTCTGCAACCCGGTGGCGGTCGAGCACACCGAGGGCCTCCACCAGTTGGAAGGCAACGCCGCGGGCGATACCGGTAATATCGTCGGCGGCCCGCACAACGAATAACGGGCCGAGCAGCTTTTCGAGATGGAATTTGACCCAGCGATCGAGGCGCGCTTCTACGGCGTCACGTGGCGCGCCGGTCAGGTGTTCATCGGCGATGACGCGGACCCGCGGACGCAAGACCTCCTCACCGGCAATGAGTTTTCCGACCGGCGCTCCGGTCCAGCGAACCGTACCGTCGGCGGCGAGCACGAATTGCTCGTCGGTTGCCTCGGCGAGCCGGTTCGCGCGTGTGGCGATCTCACCCGCGAGCGCCTTCTGCGCCGCATTCTGCAACGCCTTCGCTTCCGATCCGCCCGACGACGCGTCCGCCACGAAGATGAAGCCATCGAGCCGGCCGATGACATGGCCTTCCACGACAACCTCGCCGGTCTTGTTGATCTCTGGCTCGAGCATCGCATTCTCGCGCAGCCGGCGCATCAGCACGCTGGTGCGGCGGTCGACAAAACGCTCAGTAAGCCGCTCATGCAGCGCGTCGGACAGCTTGTCCTCGACGCTGCGCGTCACTCCCTGCCAGTGCTCGGGATCAGCGAGCCAATCCGGACGCGTTGCCGCAAAGGTCCAAGTCCTGATGTGGGCGATGCGGGTCGACAGGGTGTCAATGTCGCCGTCGACGCGGTCCGCCTGGGCGATCTGGCGGGCGAACCAATCGGTGTCGATGTGACCATCCCGCATGAGATAGCCGAATAGCGTGACCACGAGTTCGGCGTGGTTGGCCGGTGCGATCTTGCGATAATCGGGAACCTGGCAGACGTCCCACAGCCGCTCGACATCGGCCGACGTGCGAACCATTGCACGCACCTCCTCGTCGCGCGCGGCATGTTCGAGTACGAGAATGTCTTCGGCGATCGGCGCACGCGCCAGGGCGCTCTCGGTCGGCGCCCTCGCGAGCGCCGCCTGCAAAGCGCCGATCGAAGAGAAGTCGAGATCGGTATTGCGCCATTGCACGATCTTGACCGGCTCAAAGGTGTGGGTCTCGAGCGCCTGAACCAGCTCGGTCTCGAACGGCGGACAACGGCCGGTGGTGCCGAACGTGCCGTCGCGCGTGGCGCGGCCGGCGCGGCCGGCGACTTGCGCGAGCTCAGCGGGGTTGAGCTTGCGAAACTGGTAGCCGTCGAACTTGCGATCGGCAGCAAAGGCGATGTGATCGACGTCGAGATTGAGACCCATGCCGATGGCGTCGGTCGCCACCATGTAATCGACTTCGCCGGCCTGATAGAGCTCGACCTGCGCGTTGCGCGTGCGCGGCGACAGCGCGCCGAGCACCACCGCTGCGCCGCCGCGCTGACGGCGGATCAATTCGGCGATCGCATAAACCTCGTCGGCCGAGAACGCGACGATGGCCGACCGGCGCGGCAGCCGCGTCAGTTTTTTCTCGCCGGCGAAGGTCAGCTGCGAGAGCCGCGGGCGGCCGACGATGCTGGCGCCGGGAAGCAGCCGTTCGACCATCGGCCGCATGGTAGCGGCCCCGAGCACCAGCGTCTCCTCGCGGCCGCGCCGGTGCAGCATGCGGTCGGTAAAGACATGGCCGCGCTCGAAATCGGCGGCGAGCTGGATTTCGTCGATGGCCAGAAAGGCGACATCGAGATCGCGCGGCATGGCTTCAACGGTCGCGACCCAGAAGCGCGGATTCGGCGGCTTGATCTTCTCCTCGCCGGTAATGAGCGCCACCGCATCCGCCCCGACCCGTTCCACCGCGCGGTTGTAAACCTCGCGCGCCAGCAGGCGCAGCGGCAGGCCGATCAGGCCCGACGAATGCGCCAGCATCCGTTCGATGCCAAGATGGGTCTTGCCGGTATTGGTTGGCCCGAGCACGGCGGTGACGCCGGCGCCACGGGCTTGAAGGTTGCGATCGACAGGTGGCGAGAAGGAAATCGGCATTCAAAACCCGGCACGACAGGGCAAGCACAGCGGCCTCTGTATCACAACGCGACGCTGGAAAGGCCTGTGATTAAGATGTGGAACGAGTTTGGAACGAATCGCGGCCGAATCGGCGACTCGCGGCCTGTTCGAATTCGTTCACTGCGACATATGGCGCGGCCAGCATTTTCCAATACCAGATCGAGTGGAAATCGCCTGCGCCGGCCGTCGCTTTCGTGCCAAAAGAGTTAACAGGTTTCAGGATCACAATTCCGCGGCGAGTCAAGGCCTGTGCTCCTGTGGATAACGGGGAAACCCGCCAGCGCAGTATCCGCTTCTGATCCGCCGGGCGCGAGCGACCGCAATCACTGTGTTTTCGCCGCGGCGTGCGGCGGTTGCGCGACCGCGACGAAGTGGGTCGCCTGCAAGACCCCCATGCCGATCGGCGTCGGCATCGAGAAGCGATAGGGTACCAGGACGCGCGTGCCGGAGATCGGCGCCAGCCAGACCTCGGCGTCGCGCAGCTCGATGAGGAATTTGATCGCAGGCCGCTCCGGCACATAGCCCGAGATCGGCGTGAAATACACGGCGCAAACGACGGCCGGGCCGGCATAACCCCGCTCCGCCTTGACCGTTTCCATGCGTTTGAATTCGCTGTGCAGATCGTAGCGCACGCGGCCGTCGAACACGGCAACCTTCCGGTTGCAGGCTTCCGGCGTGACCGGATCGCCGCTCCCGCCGACACGATTGAGCGCGGATGTCATCGGATCGGTCACGCCGTGCCGATCCGCATCGCTGACCGGGATACGATCGGGATGCGGCGGCAGCGGCGGTTCGACCGAATAATCTTTCACATTGCCGTTCGCGAGCGCGATGTGCACGTCGTCGATTTTGCGGTCATAGTTGATGGTAGCCGCATAATTCGTCGGCACCAGCTGTCCGCCGCTCATCGTGCCGCGGGTGGTGCCGGTGCCACGCGCGCCGGTGAAGAGCCGCAGGATGCCGGTGGTCGTGCCGCTCGCCGCCGCGGTGTACTGATCGTCGGTGACTTCGATGACCCAGTTGCCGCGTCCGATTGGCAGGCCGGCGACTGTCGCTACATATTCGGCTTCGAGACGGCCCTGGGCCGCAGCGATGTGGGTCGCATCGGCCGCCAAGGCAGCGAGGGAAACCGCCGCCACCAAAGCGGCGGGTCCTGTATTATAAAGAAGCCGTCTCGGCAGCATGAACACGGGGGATGCAATCCTCGAAGACCGCCCGGCGGCGGAAACTGAGCGATTGGTCGTTGGAGAATGCGTCGTTTCTGTGGTTTTAAGCCGCAGCGGGGAAAGCGCTGCTACCGCAATCGGAGCCATGCGCTTGACGCTTATGGGGTCCCTCATTATAGGTCCGCGCCTAATCCTACATGTCCGTCGATCGGCCTGGAGCCGCGGATTTTTTGAGGAATTCAGCCATGTCGTGGCGTTGCGAGCTGACCGGAAAAACACGCCAGATCGGGCACCGCGTGAGCCATTCGAACCGCAAGACCAAGCGGCGGTTTTTGCCTAATCTGCTCAACATCACGCTGATGTCGGATGCACTTGGCCGCTCCGTGCGGCTGCGCATTTGCGCCAATGCGCTGAAGACCGTCGATCATCGCGGCGGTCTCGATGCTTTCCTGCTCAAGGCCAAGGACGCCGAGCTGTCGCCGCGGGTACTCGAGCTCAAGCGCCAAGTCACCAAAAAGCGGGCGACGGCGGCAGCAGCAGCGCCGGCATAAATCGCGCCGCAACGCACCGGCAATGAATGCGGGCGCCCGGTTCCCGAAGCGCCGATCTTGTGCAAGCCGGCAAGCTCCGGTCCGCCAGTCAGACCGGTCTCGCTGTTCCCGGGCGATGCCAGGCCGTCGAGGATCGTCGCGGTGGTGTCAGCTTATGGCGCCATGCCGCAGGCGGCGCGCAGGCGAATATCAAAGCAATTACCCAAAGCATCCAGCGCGGCAGCTCCATCACCGCTAAATGACGAACCGTGCATGGCAGCCAACACCTTCGGTTTGAGACCGGCTAGTTTGCGAATGGTTGACCCCGTGGTCGGCCCAAGACTAGTGGCATGGAAAAGGTCTTCCGTCGCGATCGACGCCTCGACAACGTCGCTTTCGGTGAGCGCAGGGCCATTGCCGACCCGCGTGAACAAGTCTCCGCACAGCAAGGTCTGCGAGGTTTCCTCGAACATCACACCGGCGTCCCAGCCATGGGGCACGTGCGGCGTATCGATATAGCGCAGGCGCTTGCCGCCGATGTCGATGACTTCGCCGTCCGACAGCACGCGCGGCGGCCGATCGGCCCAATCGCTGATAGACACACGACAGCCGACCATCCCATGCGTCAGCTCAGCGCCGGGCGCCGCCGCCAGCCATTCGTTCATCGATCCGCATTCGTCTGCCTCGAAATGTCCGAAGCCAAGCCAGCGCAATCGCTCGACCGGCATGATCCGAGCAACCGCCGCAGAAACCAACGGGAACATTTTTCGCTTCCCGCAGTGAAAGAGCAGCGGTTGATCACCGGCGATCAGGAAATGATTATAGGTAAAACCCGCGGGCGGGGCTGCGTCGGGCACGAAGACCGACAGGCGGTAAATCCCTGCCGCGATCTCGTCGATTCGGGTTTCCATGGCGATTCCTCCGAACGTTCCGTTCTGCCACGTGATGCCTGTGCGGTGCTGCGCTGCTGAAGCGGGATCGTCGCAGACGCCGTGCGCGTAACGGTGTGTTACGCGTGCAAACGCCGCGGCCGCGCCGTATGCGCGCGTACCTCCGGTGCCGCTTCCGCGAACAGCTCGGCTAAGTTCTCGGTCATCACGCCGCCGAGCTCCTCGGCATCGACGATAGTCACTGCACGCCGATAGTAGCGCGTGACGTCGTGGCCGATGCCGATGGCGATCAATTCGACCGGCGAGCGGGTCTCGATATCCTCGATGACCCAGCGCAAGTGGCGCTCGAGGTAGTTGCCCGGATTGACCGAAAGCGTCGAATCGTCGACCGGCGCACCGTCGGAGATCATCATCAAGATCTTTCGCGTCTCGGTCCGCGCGAGCAGGCGCTTGTGCGCCCAATCGAGCGCCTCGCCGTCGATGTTCTCCTTGAGCAGACCTTCCCGCATCATCAGCCCGAGATTTTTCCGCGCCCGCCGCCACGGGGCGTCGGCCGCCTTGTAGACGATATGGCGCAGATCATTGAGACGACCCGGGTTGGCGGGCTTTCCTTGGGCAAGCCACGACTCGCGCGATTGTCCGCCCTTCCACGCCCGCGTCGTGAAGCCGAGGATCTCGACCTTGACGCCGCAGCGTTCCAGCGTACGCGCCAAGATATCGGCGCAGGTCGCGGCAACCGTGATCGGCCGGCCGCGCATCGAGCCGGAATTGTCGAGCAGCAGCGTCACCACGGTGTCGCGGAAATTCGTGTCCTTCTCGCGCTTGAATGAGAGCGGATGCATCGGATCGACGATGATGCGCGGTAGCCGGGACGGATCGAGCATGCCTTCGTCGAGATCGAATTCCCAGGCTCTGTTCTGCTGGGCCATGAGGAGCCGCTGCAGGCGATTGGCGAGCCGCGCCACCACGCCTTGCAGGTGCGACAGTTGCTTGTCGAGATAGCCGCGCAAACGGTCGAGCTCTTCCGGCTCGCACAGATCCTCGGCGCCGACCATCTCGTCGAACTTCGAAGTGAAGGGCCGGTAGTCCGGCCCGCGCGGCTCGTTGCGTTGATGGCGCGGGCGCCACGGCTCGGCCGCGGTCTCCGAATCGCCCATCTCGGCGTCGTCGGCCATGTCGGCGGCCGGTGCATCGACCGCCTCCGACGAACTGTCAGGCAAGTCCTCGGCAGAAGCTTCGGCCTCCATGCCCATGCGTTCGCTGTCGGCCGATTCCGATGCGTCGCCGTCCTGGCCCTGTTCGTCCTTGCGATTCTCTTCCTCGCCGTCCTCACCCTCCTCTTCGTCGGACTCGCTGCTGCGGTCCTCGCCCATATCGAGGCTGTCGAGCAGGTCGTGGACGACGTCGCCGAAGCGGCGCTGGTCGTTGACCACGCGTTCCAGCCGATCGAGACTGCGGCCGGCGCGCTCCTCGATCAGCGGACGCCACAAGTCGACGAGCTTGCGCGCCGTCGCCGGCGGCGTCGCGCCGGTGAGGCGTTCCCGCACCAGCATCGCGAGCGCGTCCTCGATCGGCGCATCGGCGCGGTCGGTGATTTCGTCATATTTGCCGCGGTGGAACCGGTCGTCGAGCATGGCGGCGAGATTCTTCGCGACGCCGCCCATCCGGCGCGCGCCGATGGCTTCGACCCGGGCCTGTTCGATGGCCTCGAACACGGCGCGCGCCTGCTGGCCGCCCGGCGCCAGCCTGCGATGCACCGCCGGATCGTGGCAGGCGAGGCGCAAGGCAATCGAGTTGGAGTGACCGCGCACGATCGCGGTCTCGCGCTCGTTAAGCCGCCGCGGCGGCTCCGGCAGCCGCACCTTGCCGCCGGCAAGACCCGGCCGCTCGGCCGCGAACGTGACTTCAAGATCGCCCTTGCCGGCGATGGCGCGCAGACAGACCCCGACGGCACGCTTGAATGGCTCGGTCGGCGCTTCCTTCGCGGCTGTCTTCGTCTTGATGTGCGAGGTCAAGGCTGGAACTGCTCTTTCTTTAACGGATTCTACGACCTATGTTTTGGACCGATCGAGAGAGGACGCGCCGTGGCCGATCCTGACAACCATACCCTTCACATCCTCCGTCAATTTCACCAAGAATTCAAAGAATTCCGGAAGGAGTTTGGCGACTTTCGTGCGAGCACGGACGAACGCTTTGACGAGCTTACCCGGCTTTTCGCCGGCGAAAGCGTACTCGGACGCTACGCTGTCGCCGATGTGGACAAGAGGCTTCACGCCATCGAAAAGCGCCTCGCAAAATTGGAACGAGCCCGTTAGCAGTCAAGCTCTCCTCAGCTCAGCGCGACGTTCACTGCCGATTCCGGCAATTCTTGCCCAAAGCAACGCTGATAGAACTCGGCGACCAGGGGCCGCTCCAGTTCATCGCATTTGTTGACGAAGGTCAGCCGGAACGCAAAGCCGAGATCGCCGAAGATATCGGCATTCTCCGCCCAGGTGATCACCGTGCGTGGGCTCATCACGGTCGAGATATCGCCGTTCATGAACGCATTGCGCGTGAGGTCGGCGACGCGCACCATCTTGCTGACGATGTCGCGGCCCTCGGCGGTGCGATAGTGCTTCGCCTTGGCGAGCACGATCTCGACCTCATTATCGTGCGGCAGGTAGTTCAGCGTCGTCACGATCGACCAGCGGTCCATCTGCCCCTGGTTGATCTGCTGGGTGCCGTGATAGAGCCCCGAGGTGTCGCCGAGCCCGATGGTATTGGCGGTGGCGAACAGGCGGAACGAGGGATGCGGCTTGATCACTTTGTTCTGGTCGAGCAGCGTCAGCCGGCCCGATGATTCCAACACGCGCTGGATGACGAACATCACGTCGGGGCGGCCGGCGTCGTATTCGTCGAAGCACAAGGCGACGTTGTTCTGGAGCGCCCACGGCAGGATGCCGTCGCGGAACTCGGTTACCTGCATGCCTTCGCGGATGACGATGGCGTCCTTGCCGATGAGATCGACACGGCTGATGTGGCTATCGAGATTGACGCGCACGCACGGCCAATTGAGCCGCGCCGCGATCTGCTCGATGTGGGTCGACTTGCCGGTGCCGTGGTAGCCGGTGACGATGACGCGCCGGTTGCGGGCAAAGCCGGCGAGGACGGCGAGCGTGGTCGGCTTGTCGAAGCGGTAGTCGCTGTCGATTTCCGGCACGTGTTCGTCCGGCTCCGAATAGGCCGGCACTTCCATGTCGCTGTCGATGCCGAATAACTGTCGGATCGAAACCTTCATGTCCGGCAAGCCGGCTTCCGCGGATTTCGTCGGTGTCTGTGCTGCGAGAGTCATTACTCCTCCGTGCCCTCGGTACCTCCGAGGCGCAAATCGGCTGGCACCGGCGGTCGGATATCGGGCTACATGTAGCAGAAAGGCATAATGCCGCGAAAGGCACTCGGACGATCAACACAACCCGGCGGATTTCAGGTAGTTGTAGGCCTGGATGATCTCCCGCAGCTGGTCTTCAGAACCGCGATCGCCGCCGTTGGCGTCGGGATGGTGACGCTTCACCAAGACCTTGAATTTAGACTTAATATCGGCCCGCTTAGCGTCGCCTTCAAGGCCGAGCACGTCGAGCGCCCGGCGCTGCGCATTGAGAATCTTGCGGCCCTCCGGCGCGATGCGCGCATGGCCGGAGCGGCCGGCGCCGGTCTCGCCGAACAGGGTGAAGGGGTCGTCGGCCTCGAACCCGGTGTCACGAAATTCGGCCCGACGTCGGCGGGAGGCCGGGCGACCGCCGAGCGAACCCAGTTTCCAGGTCGGGCGATGGCCGGTGATCGATTCCTTCTGGTACTTCGCGACCGCGTCGTCGCTCATGCCGGCGAAGAAATTGTACGAATTGTTGTATTCGCGCACATGTCCGAGACAGAGCCGCCAATACTCGCTGGCGCGCAAGCGGCCCTTCGGCGCGCGATGGGTCGCGGGCTCGGCGCAGCCCGGCCACTGGCAGGGCGGCAGCTCGTCGCGCAGCTTGCGATCCTTGTCGGGCTTGACCCGGATCCGATCAAAAAGCGGCGAGGTGGTTTTCATTGTCGTCAGTATGCGGGTGGATCGATGGCAGGTTCAAGACTTGACAGAGGACAAATCCCCGCGTTGCACCCATTGACCTTAACACCGTGCGGTAGCTTGCTATCGAGCCTGATCTTTGCCGAAACCGGTCCCCACTTTTCGGGATCATGCTGAAGGCTGCCGCCCATGGGAATGCAGGAACTCATCACACAAAAGCTGCGCAAGGCTTTCGCGCCCGAGAGCCTGCATGTCGAGGACGAATCCCACTTGCACAAAGGCCACGCCGGACACCGGCCGGGCGGTGAGAACTCATTATAGAGTGCATATCGTGTCGGAAGCCTTCCGCGGGAAGAGCCGCGTGGAACGTCACCGCCTAATCAACACCGCGCTGGCGGGCGAGCTTGCCGGCGGCATCCACGCGCTCGCCATTCATGCCGACGTGCCGGGTGGTTAGGAGGAGACCCGCATGGCGCAGCCGTTCCGCATCTTCATTTCCTCACCGGGAGATGTCACGGCCGAGCGGCGGCGGGCCGCGCTGATCATTGAGAAACTCGCCAAGGATTACGCGCGCTTCTTCGAAATCAAGCCGTATCTCTGGGAAACCGAGCCGATGCTGGCTTCGGGACATTTCCAGGACGCCATTGTGCCGCCGGGCGAGACTGACATCGTGCTCCTGATCCTGTGGGCCCGGCTCGGCACGCCGCTGCCCGAACAGCGCTACAGCGGCATTGGCGGGCGTACGCCGGTGACCGGCACCGAGTGGGAATACGAGACCGCCATGTCGGCGAGAGAACGGAGCGGCGTTCCCGACCTCTTGGCCTACAAAAAGAAAGCGCCGCCGAAAGCCGAATACAAGAGTGCGGACGATATCGCGCAGCTTGGCCAGCAGTTCGAAATGCTCAAGGCATTCTGGGGCCGCCATTTCGTTGACCGGGGCGAAATCCGCGCCGCATTTGCCGAATTCGAGGATCTCGACGGCTTCGAAGTCAAACTAGAAGGCGACCTGCGGCGCTTGATCGAGCGGCGGATTGCCGAGATTCGAGAAAAAACGGACGCGCCGGAGCAGCCGTCCTGGCTCACCGGCAGCCCGTTTCGCGGACTTGAGACCTATCATTACGAACACGCGCCGATCTTCTTCGGCCGCAGCGAAACCACCAAGACCGCGGTCGAGCATCTGGTCCAAAACGCCGACGCCGAACGACCTTTCCTTCTGGTGCTAGGTGCGAGCGGCGCCGGCAAGTCATCGCTGGCACAAGCCGGCATCATACCAGCTCTCACGGTGCGAGGCGTCGTGCCCGGCGTCGGTCAATGGTGCCGTGCCGTTGTTCGGCCCGCCGGACATCCGAATGGGCCGTTCATGGCGCTGGCCAAGGGCCTCGCCGACCCTGACGCGCTTCCCGAAATTCTCAAGGGGCAGGACATTGCCGCTCTCGCCAAGCATTTGGAAACCGCCGCGGAGCATCCGAGCTTTCCGATCGTCGCGGCCCTCGGCGCGCGCGAAGATGAGGCGCGCAGCAAGGGCGAGTTCCTGTCCTTTGAGGAGGTCCGGCTGGTCGTCGTAGTCGATCAGCTTGAGGAACTGTTCACGCTCGGCGATGTGACGTCGGATCAGCGCAAGGCCTTTGTACTCTGCCTCAAAGGTCTGATGGAGAGCCGCCGGGTTTTCGTGGTCGCAACGATGCGCAGCGACTATTGGCACCGCGCGGCAGAGACGCCAGTGCTCGTGGCGCTTGCCGAAGGCCAAGGCCGGCTCGATCTGCTGCCGGCGACGCAGGCCGAACTCACCGAGATGATCCGGCGGCCCGCCGAGGTCACCGGACTGTCCTTCGAGACCGATCCACGCACCGAGATCAGGCTGGACGCAGCCCTTGCCGAGGAGGCGTCGCGGGAGCCTGGCGCCCTGCCGCTGCTGTCGTTCCTTCTCGACGCGCTCTACGTGAAAGACGTCGAGGACCATCACGATTCGACACTGCGCTATGCCACGATGCGCGCGCTGGGCGGTCTCAAGGGCGCCATTGCGGCCCGGGCGGAAGCTGCCTTCGCCGCGCTGCCCGAGGACGCGCAGGCGGCGGCGCCGAAAGTGCTGCGCACACTGGTGACCGTCACCCGCGCGGGCGCCGAGCCGACCGCGCGGCCGGTGCCGAAGGCACGCTTTACCGAGGGCAGTCCCGAACGGCGCGTTGTCGACGCTTTTCTCGATCCGCAGGTCCGCCTGCTCGTGGCCGGCGATGACGGGGCCGGCGCGCGCGTGCGCGTCGCCCACGAGGCGTTGATCACCCATTGGGACCGGGCACAGCGCCAGATCGCCCAGGAGCGCGACGACCTGCGCACGCGCACCATTGTGGAGGAAGCGGAGACCGAATGGCGCAATGCCGGCACGCGCCAGAAGCGCAATTATCTGCTGCGCGATCCGTATCTTGCCAATGCGGTCGATCTCGCCAGACGGTGGGGCGACGACCTCGAGCAAGGCACCCGGGATTTCATTCAGGCATCGTATCGCCGTGCGCGTCTGCTGCAGCGCCTGATCATGGCGGCGGCGGCGGTGTTCGCGCTCACCACCGTTACGGCATCGATCCTCGGCGTTCTGGCGCAACGCGAGCGCACCCGGGCCGAGGCCGCACTGGCATTGGCTGACAGGAATTATGCGACCGCTCTCAACGGCGGATCGCAGACCGTCAAACTCGTGCGGGATTTTGTCTCCGCCGGCACCATATCGACGGACGTCGCGGAATCCCTGCTCGAGGTTCCACGCAAGACCGTGACGGCCCTCGAAAGCGAGCGGGCGGACGACGCGACCATCGCCGTCGAGTGGCAGATGTTCGACACCCTCAGTTCCGCCTATCTGACAGTGCCCGGCAGGGGCGAAACCGCCCTCGAAATGGCGCAGAAGATGAAGGAGATCGCCGCACGGCTGTCGTCGCACAAGCCCGACGTCGAGAGCTATCGCAAGGATCTGCTCAACAGCAACGTGAGAATTGGCGATGCGCTCGAGGTGAAGGGCGACTTCGACGCCGCGTTGAATTGGTACCAAGACGCCCAAGCGGTGATGGCAAAATTAGACGAGATCGACTCTGCCAACCCCGATCTCAGGAGGATTACGGGGTATATCTACGAGCGGATGGGTGACGATCTCTACGCCAAGCGCGACTACGCCGGCGCGATCGGCCACTACAAGGAGTTTCTCAAGATCGTCGAGGACCTTGCGCAGCGAGACGATGCAAAGCCGGACTGGATCCGCGGTTTGGCGCTCGCTCAGGAACGGATGGGCGACGCGCTGCGTCATACCGGCCAGCCGGACGAGGCCCTCAGCCATTATGTTGCCTATCAGCAAGCCGCGCAAAAGCTGGTCGCCAAGGAAAATTCTGGCGCACCGAATTATACGTGGCGGCTGGATCTATGGATCAGCTACGAGCGAATTGCTGCCGTCCGCTATGCCCAGGGCGGCCTCGACGAAGCGCTCAAGAACTACGTGATCTACGAAAAGGGCGCGGAGGAAATCGCCGTCAGAAACCCCGAGCAGGGGCAGTGGCAACGTTTTCTCGCCAACGCCCATGTCGGCATGGCGGATGTGCTGCTGGCTGAAGGCAACGTCGAGGATGCCCTTGGACACTACCATGTGGCACTGCAAATCTACACGCAGCTTGTCGCCAAGGATAAATTCCAGGCCGGCTGGCAAAGAAACCTCGCGCTGACGCATCAACGGATCGGGGCGGCGCTGCAAAGCAAGAGCGACCTCACGGCCGCATTCTCGGAATTCGAAGCTTGCCTTGCCATTGCGGTCAATGAAGCCGCAATTGACGCGCAAATGGAGAAGCCGCGGCTGCTGCACGAAGATTGCCAGCAGCGTGCCGATCAGATCGCCGCCGATCTTCGCGGGAAATAGACATTGCGTCCAGCCACCGAAATTTCACGCCCGGCGACCTTTGAGGGCGCCCGACAGCCGTTTGCATTCAATTTAGCCGGTCGGAATCGAATCAAAAAAACCGGCGGCAGGGGCTTTCCCTGCCGCCGGCGTTTCAAGCTTGCCAACCGTTACTTGCAGTTTGAGGTGCAGTGCTGGCCAGCCTCAACGGTCGGCGCGAAAGCCGTGGATACGCCGGCGATCAGGGCAAGCCCAAGCAAAAGCACAACAATCAATCTTTTCATGATATCCCTCCAACCGTGAATCACTGCCACCTACGAGTTCACGCTATCACGGCGGATCGCTGCCGACAACACGCCGAATTCGGATCTGCCAAATTCGGATCACTTCTCTGGTCCCAGCGCCGCATTGCGGGCGAAAAAACCATCAGGCAGAAAGGTGACGCCGAGCTTCACGTCCGACATGAGCGGATAATCTTCCGGCCGCGGCACGTGTATGTCGCCGAGCGAATACCAGACGACAATGTCCTTGTCGTAGATGGAGTCATTATTTGCGTAATAATGCAGCGTGTCGCGGTAGTCCTTCTTGGCCTGATCGGGGTAGGCGCCGGCCGCGTAGAGCTCCCGGCCGCGCAGCGGCGTCGCCCAAAAATGGTGGAATGTGAAGCCCACCGTGTCCGCTTCACGCGACATCGGGAATTCCGCGGACGCGTTTCCACCCGGCATGATGGTGTAGCCGGCCGGCCGGCCCATCCGATTCACCGATGTGGGATTGTAGATCGTCCAGTTCCGCATCGACTTGTCGTTCATGTCGCGGGTGGCGTCCGCTGCGCGCGCGAAGACCGTATGCGTCTGCACGAACATCGGATTGTCGGCATGACCATCGCTGGGACGGCGCTTCTGTTCGACGCGCCGCATGTTGTTTTCCATCACCGCATTGCCGGTGCCGTCGATATCGAAGTCGAGTCGCAAGTTGAACCAATGCTGGTGATTGACGGCCACGACGTTTGGGTAAACGAGGGTGCCATACCGGTCGTCGCCGCGCGATTCGAATGTGCGGCTTGCGCTACCGGACCCGCGAGCGGCTGCCGCGCAACTCTCGCAGTTCCTTGTTTGAACGAACTTCGTCAAAACCTCGCCCGCCAATTCGACCTCGAAGGCAAACGAACCGTCCTCTTTGAAAATCCAATTGAACCCGTAGTCGTAGTTGCCGAGGGACGCAAAGGAGCCGATGACAAGCTCAGTGGCGCGGACATGGGCCGTCCGGCTTCCCTGCCGGTAATACATCAGGTTGCCCGCCTCGCGCTGGTAGACGTAAATCCGTTTATCGAACGTGCTGCTGAATTGCGCCGCCGTCGGATCGGGCAATAGAACGTCGCGTGCGTCGGCATTACCGGGTATCTCGCGGCCCGGCTCTACCGCAACCGAGCTGTAGCCCAATCCACCGCCGCCCTCGTCGAATATTTCTATCCACGACCAGAGTTTGCTTGGGTCGGAGTAGGCTGTGACGACCTCCGATACCGATGCGCGATACAGGACCGGCCGCCACTTGCCGCCGTCGTTGACGGCGACCTGATAGAGAACCAGCCCTTCCCGGAGATTGAACCCATAACGAAATCGCCAGTTGCGCCAGACGACGACGTTGCCGTCGACGCTGAAACCCTCGGCACTCCGCCGCGCAGGCGTGGGATTGACCTGGGCTACGGCGCCGCCCGCCTTGGGGTCGAATATCTTGGGGTCGAATATCTTGGGGTCGAATATCTTGGGATCGAAGATATCGTGAGGAACCTTCGTGCTTGGTACGCCGGGGTGGCCATACAGATCGATCACCTGCTTCGTATAAAGGTCGATGACAGCCATGACGCCGTCCAGAACTGGGCTATTTGTATTCGCCGCATTCTGGTCGGACCCGAACACCACCCTCATGAGACGATCGCGATTGCCATCGAGCGTCTCATCGTGTCCGATGGAATAGTAGAGAACCGGAACGGCATCCGACACTTTGCCGGGAATGCTCAGGCCGCGGCTGACTAAGGCCCGCCTGATCCTGTCGTCCGAATCGACGACCGACTTTGCGATTGCGACGTCGATGTCATCGATCCCGGGCTGTAGGTTGCCAATATCCCTGATGGATGCAACGCGCGCCGCCTTGATGTCCACGATCACCGCGAATGTCTTCTTCGCCTGGAAGTCGACCGCAGTGACCGCGGCGCGGCGCGGAAAGTCGGAACCCGTCTTGAAATTCTCAACGATATCCTTGGCGGGTTCGTCGAGCGCGATCCAATCAAAATGCGTGTCGGCAGAGAACCGGCCGCTGTTGGCCAAGACGTCGCGGATCGTCACCAACTCGGCGGCGGTCAGAGGATCGAGCGGATGCGTCGGTGCCGTGCCCTGCGCAAACGCGCAACCAACACCAGCGAGCAGCGCGATCGCAAACAAACAAGTCCGCGCGAGCCTTGCAAGCCAGGCGCCGGGATCATGCTTGAATCGCATCACGGCCTCCGCCTGCCGTCGCAAGACCATCGCGTGCGCCACGCGTTCCCGTCGGACGGCCGCCGAAACCCAACGTCTTGCGCAAGCAGGGTGCCCTTGCGCCAACGGGAGATAAAGGCTCCGGCCTTCGGCGCTTCGGTTTCAGGCGTGTCCGGAATCGACGAGCGCCGGCGCCTCCCCTATTGGCAGGTGACACCGGCCGATTCCAGGCACCGCGCGAGCAACCCGATTGGGATACGCCGCCGTCAGGCTTTCTCGGTTGCACGGGAGTACGGTCCGTAGCCCGGACGATAGGTCTTGTCGTCGAGGAACTGGCTCATGCCCTTCGCCCGGCCGCCCTCCTTGTCCTGGAAACGCATTTCCTGGCTTTTGGCCTGCAGATAGTCGGCGGCTTGCTCGTGGGGAACCACACGCACATTCTTGATCGCGAGTTTGGTTGCCTTGAGCACTTCGGGATTGAGCTTCATCAGGCGCTGCGCCAGCGCAATCGTCTCCTCGCGCAATTTTTCGCGCGGCACCGCCTTGTTGATGAGCTTGATTTTCTCGGCGATCTTGCCGTCGAAGGTCTCGCCGGTCATGGCCAGCCAGACCGCGTCGCGCAGACCGAGAGCATCGGTCAACGCCTTGCTAACGAAGCCGCCGGGCAAAATGCCCCAGTTGACCTCGGATAGGCCAAATTTCGCGTCCTCCGCGGCAAACGCGAAATCGCAGGCGATGAGCTGGGTAAAGCCGCCGCCGAAACAGAAGCCGTTGACCATGGCAATGGTCGGCTTCGGATAGGTAAACAGCTTCTGCCACCGCCAATAGTGGCTCGCCCACGCCGCGCGGGCGCGTTCCGCCGGCTTGTTGTCGAGCTCGCGGAAATAAAGCTTCAAATCCTGTCCGGCACACCAGGCCTCGCCGGCGCCGGTGAGCACCAGCACCTTGGTCTCGGCGTCGCTTTCCAGTTCGTCCAGCACATTCGCCATGTCGAAGTGAAGCTGAGGACTCATCGCATTGCGTTTTTCCGGCCGGTTGAGAATGACCCAGGTAAGGCCGTTGTCGCGCTCGATCTTGACCGTCTCGTAAGTGCCGTGCGCCATGGTGGCGTCTCCCCGTGATTGGCGTGTGAAGTCTCTGATCGGCTAGGGTTAAGACCAGACCTAATCGACCATGTGTTGATTCAAGGGCCTGGTCAACCGGATCGGAGGCCAGGCCCATTGTGCCCGCATTTGTTTTGGTTCGACGACGAGCAATGGTCAAAGGCGCAGCCGCATTTGCCGACCAAGCGACGTGGTTCGTCGCTACTCTGGCCTATTGGCTGTGATTTAATTGAGTCCGATCCTTAGAATGATGGTGGAAATTTATAGCGCCAGTGATGCGCGACATCAGAACCAGTGCAAAACCAGACATCGTCAAAGCTACGCATGTAATCGAGAAGCTTTACCAGACCTGCGGAGCGCCCAGGCCTTCCAATGAGCCGATCGTGCAAACCTATTGAGAGAAGCTTCGGAGAGCCCCGAGCGCCTTCGAGACGAAGGGTGTCGAAAGCGTCCCGCATGTAGGTGAAGAACTGTTCGCCAGTGGCAAATCCAATGTTCCCATTGAACCGATTATCATTCGTCTCGTAAGAGTAGGGGATGACAAGGTGCGACCTATCTTTGATCACGAGCCAATAGGGAAGCTCGTCTGCGAGAGAATCTCGATCATAAAGAAATCCGCCTGCTTCTACATGGAGCCGCCGCGTATTGGGGCCGGGATTTCCTGTCATCCATCCGACAGGACGAGAGCCGGTTAGCCTAGTCAGTATCTCGGTTGCCCGCTTGATGTGCTCCCGTTCGATCTCCTCCGGGACATTGCAGTAGTCGATCCAACGATAACCGTGGCTGACCACTTCGTGGCCGCGATCCACAAAGGCGCGAGCCAATTCCGGAGTTTGCTCGAGGCCGCGAGCGACTCCGAGAATGCTGATGTTGATTTCGAAATCACGAAAGACATTCAGGACTCTCCAAATGCCGCGACGGCTTCCAAACTCAAAACTAGATTCGACTATCGGGACGCGTGTTCCGGGCTTTCCGGGCTTGGCGGCAACACCAATGTCATTAAGGTTTCCTTCCGAGCCATCATCGCCATTCGCGATCGTGAGCTCGCCACCGCCTTCAACGTTCAAGTTGAAATTGACGGCGATCTTGGCGTTGCCCGGCCATTCCGGGTTTGGCAGGAACTCCCCATAGCCGACCAAGTCGCGCGAGATCATTGGGTCGGGCTTCGAAATCATTTACGAACCTCGTGGCCAGGTGAAAGTCCGATTTCAAGGCGTCTTGAGTGGCGCCGTACATGCGTCATAGCAGTAGTACCAATCGGTCTCAGTGGGTCCGGCCAACCATGTGTTTTCGATCGAAATGCGCTGAGCTTCGGCAACGCGCGGAATGCGGGTGGCCTCGTAGGCGCTTAGCGCTTCCGCCAAATCGTCATACCTAGCTAAACAGCGGCTGAGAATAGCAGCGTCTTCTACAGCCGCGCCGCCGCCGGCCCCCATATAGGGGCGCATCGAATGGCAAGCATCACCAAGCAACACAACCCGGCCTCTACTCCATTTGTCGTTGCGTTCGCGGTCGTAGATCGGCCAGACGCTCACTTCATCTGCTCCTTTTAGCGCGCGATGAAAATCATTATGCCACCCCTCGAATAAACTCGTCATCTCTTCGATGCTCGAGGGTCTCGAAGCCTCTCCGCTGTCCCATGCAGCAGCCGGTATCGCCGCCATCACGTTGACTTCGTCGCGGTTGCTGCGCACGAAATAAGTAACAACATGTCGATCCCGACCCCACCATTTTGTGTGGTCTGGCATCTGGAAACCGCGTAACTTATCTCCCGAGAAGACCGATCTATAGGCAACCGAGCCGACGAAGCGGAGCGGCTCGGCGCCAAAGAAGTGTTCGCGGACCTTCGAGCGAATGCCGTCTGCGCCGATGACAAGATCAGCCTCAGCATCCGGTCCATTCTCGAAGACGAGACGGATGGATTGTTTCGTTTCCCTTAAATCAGTCAAACGACGATCGAATACGACTGTAGACGGCGCAATTCCCTGGGCAATGACGGCGTGCAAATCACCGCGATGAATCGTAACGAATGATCCGCCGAACTTTTCTTCACTCGCGGTATTTAAGGTCATCTTATGCATAGTCGCGCCGGTATCCCAGACGCGACTGGTAATACTATTTGGCTTAATGCCGACATCGACCAAAGCGTCTTCGACCCCGAGCCGGCGGAGCACTTTGGTCACATTCGGGCTAAGACTGATTCCAGCGCCAAGACGAGAGAAAACTGGCGCTTGTTCGTAAATCGTAACCTGGAAGCCCTCTCGTTGCAGGAAGCCAGCGACAGTCAAACCACCAAGCCCGGCGCCGACAACCGCGATGCGCATGTTCCTGTTCATTGGGTCACCTCCAATCAGGTTTTTAGGCGCGCCTGGCGCTCAGTTGAATGATATCTTCGCTTCGCGAGACAAAACTCGAGACTGTCGATCCGGCGTCCCAGCGGTTGACGCTTGCGGTTCAGGTTTGGGTCGCGCGCGATCGTGCGCGCTTACTGCGGTTCGATGCCGGCCTCACGCGCCAGTTCCTGCCACTTACGCAGATCGGCCTTGAGGAAGGCTGCAGTTTCCTCGCTCGGCGCGTAGTATGGCTCGATGCCCATGGTGGCTATGCGGGCGACAATATCGGAGCGCGTCAGCATAGTGCGCAGATTGTCCGACAGTATCTGGACGATGTGGTTCGGGATGCCGGCCGGTGCGTACAGCCCGAGCCAGGGCACCACCTCGAAGCCCGGCATGACGGTTTCGTTTAGGGTCGGCACGTCCGGTAGGAGCGAGCTACGCTCAAGGAAGGACGTGGCCAGCGGCACGACCTTTCCGGCCTGAATCGGCGGGCCGCCGGAAAGGATATCTGAAAAGACCAACTGGATCCGCCCGCCGAGCAGATCAACGATGGCGGCGCCACTTGTGCTGTACGCCACGCTCGTCAAGTTGATGCCGGTACGCTTTTTGAGCGCTTCGCCAACGATTTGGCCGGCACTGTTGGCATAACCGAAGTTCAGCTTTTCTGGATTGGCCTTCGCATAAGCGACTAACCCTTGCATGGACTTGAACGGCTGATCGGGAGTAGTAATCAGCACTGAGGAGAAGCGTCCGACGCGGGCGATCGGTGCGAAGTCCTCGATCGGGTCGTAGGGGACGTTCTTAATCAGAACCGGCGCCGCGGAGAGCGACGTGTTCCCTGCCATCAGCAGCTTGTAGCCGTCAGGCGGCTCTTTAGCGACTATATTTGAGCCAATTGTACCACTCGCACCGCCGTGGTTCTCGACGATGAACGGCTGGCCGTAGATGTCTTTCAGCACGGCTGCGATCAGGCGCGTACAGGCGTCGAGGTTGCCTCCGGCTGCGGACGGCACGTAAATGGTGACGCGCTTCGACGGCCATTTCTCTTGCGCCCAAGCATTTGGAGCGAGGCGCGTTGCGCCGATAAGCGACAGCCCAGCGCAAAGACCGGCCTGAACGATGGTTCGCCGTTTCATACGATGGTCTCCTTGTTGCCGCTGAGGAACGGCTCGCAGGGCGCGACCGCGCGAACCCGTCAACGCCCGAGCATTCTTACGGTGATGGCCAGCGCTGTCTCCTCAGGTTGCTGACCCGGCGCGATTTGGTCGCCCACGATTGACATTCATTTAAATGTTCACTATGTGAACATTTTGTTCTAGTATTAAACTTACTAACGCCATAGGGGTAGATAGTCAATGGGTTCAGCCCACACGCAAACGGCGCAGCCGGCGCATCAGCCCGAAGGGGGCGCAATTCACAAAAGCTCCTACGTCCAATCTCTGGAAAAAGGGCTGAGGGTTCTAGAAGCATTCAAGCCGAACCAACCATCGCTGAACATTGCTCAGACAGCTGCCATGTCGGGGCTCGACCGGGCCGGCGCGCGCAGAGTTCTGCTGACGCTGCAGCATCTCGGATATCTTAAGCTCGACGCAAAGAGCTTCAGTCTGACGCCACGCGTTCTCACGTTGAGCCAACATTACTTGGAATGCCTGCCGTTCTGGCAACTCGCTCAATCAGTCATGGAGGAACTGTCGGCCAGTTTGGATGAAACAGTTTCAATCGGTCTCCTCGATCAAACAGATATTGTTTACGTGCTTCGCGCCCCTGCTCGCCGCATGATCACGTACAATCCCAATATCGGGACGCGTATTCCCGCGTATCTGAGTTCAATCGGCCATGTACTTCTCAGTCATCTGAACAACAAAGATCTCGATCAGTACATTCAAAGCATCCAGTTGCACGCATACACCGCTCACACGATTCGAAATAAAGCTGAATTGCGCCGGAAAATACTTGAAACCCGGGAGACCGGATGGTCGTATGTCAGCCAACAGCACGACAGCAATACCTGCGGCATTGCTGTCGGTATCAAGGACTTTACTGGCCGTGTCATCGCTGCACTCAATGTCAGCCAGGTTGTGAATGGCGCGATGAGCAAGTCTGCTGCCCAACACTTCTTGCCCAGGCTGAGAGTTGCTGCAGAAAAGCTTTCCGGGCTGCGATAATGCGGTCTGGCCTCACCCGGGGCGCTGTCGCGGGAGTGGTTGGAATTTAGGGTGGCGTAGTCTCCGGGTCTTCAATCCACCAGAGTCCGGCGTTAGCCTAAGCTAGCTTGCCTTCGCCGTTATCTTGCGCGCCAGCGGCGTCACGCGCAATGCAGTGATGCGGTTGCGCGCCTTGCGCAAAACCTGGAAGCGAAAGCCGTGAAAGGTGAAGCTCTGTCCCTGCTCCGGGATCGAGCGCGCCTCGTGAATAACCACCCCGGCGATTGTCGTCGCCTCGTCGTCGGGAATAGTCCAATCCATCGCCCGGTTGAGATCGCGGATCGGCACCGCGCCGTCGACGTTTACCGAACCGTCGGGCAGCACGCGCACGCCGGGGACCGCAATCTCATGTTCGTTGCCGATGTCACCGACGATCTCCTCGACGATGTCCTTGATCGTCACCAGACCCTCTAGCTCACCGTACTCATCGACAACCAGCGCGAATGGCGTCTTGCGCGCACGAAATGTCTTGAGCTGCTCGTAGAGCGGCGTGGTGTTCGGCACGAACCATGGCGGCGTCGCCAGCGACACGACATCGATCTTGCCGGCCGCGCCGCCGGAGGCATGCAGCGCGCGCAACAGGTCCTTGGCGTGCAGCACGCCGATAATGTTGTCGGGCGAGCCGCGCCAGATCGGCAGTCGGCTCACCGCCGCGCCGAGCACGGCGTCGACGATCTCCCGCGGCGGATCGTCGGCATTGAGCATCACGATCTTGGTGCGGTGAACCATTACGTCCGCGACCGTCAATTCGCGCAGGTCGAGCACCCCGCCCATCATGTCGCGGTCGAGCTTTTCCACGACCCCGGCGCGATGCAGCAGATCAACGGCGCCGCGCAGCTCCTCGCGCGGCGTGAGGATCGATTGCATCTTTCCGACCGGCATGCCGACAGCGCCGAGAATGACGCGCACCAACCATTCAACGGCCCGCAGGACCGGTGAAAGGCAGCGCACAGTTCGGTCGACAGGGCGCGCGACCGCAAGCGCCATGCGGTCCGGCATGTTGAAGGCGGCCGTCTTCGGCAGCACTTCGGCGACCACGAAGATGACGACTGTCATAACGAGCGTGGCATAAATGACGCCGGTCTTGCCGAAGATCGCGAGCAACAGGCCTGTCGCCAAGGTCGAGGCGGCGATATTGGTCAGGTTGTTGGCAAACAAGATCGCCCCGAGCAGACGTTCGCGGGTCGACAACAACCGGTTGACGAGACTTGCGTCGCGATTGCCGTGCCTTTCCAGCTGCGCCATGGCGGCACGCGAAGACGCCGTCAGCGCGGTTTCGCTGGCGGAAAAGAACGCCGAGACCAACAGGCAGATCACAATCGCTGCGACAGTCAACCAATCGATTACAGTCATCGCCCCGCAAGCTTCTCGCTGAGGAACGCACGCACCGCGGATTGATCGACGCCGCTTTCGATAAAGGCCGCGCCGATGCCGCGCACAAGAATGAATGTAAGCCTTCCGCGCTTGACTTTCTTGTCTTGCGCGATGAGTTCCATTAACCGGTTCAGTTCAGGAACGATCCCCGGCGAATTGGATATTTTGCGAATGTCGGCCATTCGCGTGGGCAGGCCGACGGCCGCCAGATGCCGCACGGCGCGCTCGGCATCGGTCGCCGGCAACAGTCCTTGCCTTGCTGAGAACTCAAAGGCGAGCGCCATGCCGAGTGCGACGGCTTCACCGTGCATCAGCACGAATTCGCATCCAACCTCGAGCGCGTGTCCGAAAGTATGGCCGAGATTGAGCAACTGCCGCTCGCCGGTCTCGCGCTCGTCGCGGGCGACAATCGCCGCCTTGGCGCGACAACTCACCGCGATGGCGTGCTCGCGCGCTGGGCCGCCGGCGAACACTTCGCGCCAATTCGCCTCGAGCCAGGAGAAGAACGCGGCGTCGCCGAGTAAGCCGTACTTGGCGACCTCGGCGTATCCCGCGCGGAATTGGCGCTCCGGCAGCGTATCAAGCGCCGCGGTATCGGCGACGACCAGGATCGGCTGATGGAAGGCGCCGATGAGGTTTTTGCCGTAGGCGGAATTGATCGCGGTCTTGCCGCCGACCGAGGAATCCACCTGCGCCAGCAGCGTCGTCGGCACCTGCACGTAGTCGAGCCCGCGCCGGGCGACGGACGCGGCGAAGCCGGCGAGATCGCCGATAACGCCGCCGCCCAGCGCGACGACGAGGTCTCCGCGCTCGACCCGCGCCGCGATGATGGCCTCGCAGACCTGTTCGAAAACGCGATAGTTCTTCGAGCCTTCCCCGGCCGGAACAATAATACGGCTTGTCGGCACCCGGGCGTGGGCAAGTGCGGCTTCGGCGGCGCCGAGATGGTGACGTGCTACGTTGTCGTCGGTGACGATGGCGGCCTTGGCGCCCGGCCGCAACGCGGCGATACGCGCACCGAGCGAAGCGATAAGCCCGCGCCCGATCGCAATCTCATAGCTGCGCGCGCCGAGCGACACCTCGACGACGGCGGGATCGTGGCGAACGGCCGCCGTCATGCGGGGGCCCCTTCCGGCGCACGACTTCAGGAACGTGGTCAGCGCCGCCAAGATTTCGGCAACAATCGCATCATGCGGCACCTCGCGTGACCGCACCGTGAGATCGGCCCGGGCATAAAACGGCTCGCGGGCCACCAAGAGCGCACGCAGCGTCGCGGCCGGGTCTGAAGTTTGCAGCATTGGCCGCTCGTGCCTGCGTTTGTTGACCCGCCGCAGCAACACGTCGAATTCAGCGCTGAGCCAAATCGAGACACCCTTTCCTTTGATCACTGCGCGCGTATTGGCGTTCATCACGGCGCCGCCGCCGGTCGCCAAGACCTGTGGTCCGCCGTCGAGCAAGCGCGCAATCACGCGCGCCTCGCCGCTGCGGAAATCGGCCTCGCCGTGGCGCGCGAAAATGTCGGAAATGCTCATACCCGCCGCTTTCTCAATCTCGGTATCGGCGTCGACAAACGGGATGCCCAGCCGGGAGGCGAGCCGGCGGCCGACCGATGACTTGCCCACCCCCATCATGCCCACCAGCACGATCGAACGGCGTTCCAGGGCGGCCAGGATGGCGGCTACCGGGACAGCGGCGTTAGGGTCGTTTTGTAACGCAATATCAGTCATGTACACTCGAGTTCGCAATCAGCCGGCCGGTACGTTCTGGAGCCGACACCGGCGTCCAGGACGACTTGCCTAATGACTTGCCGATCCAGGCCGAGCATGATCGTACCCCGGTCCGCCAGCCGGCACCAATAGGATGAGCGCGAGCGCCGCACGATGCCGAGCCTGCTCCGGTTACTCGCCGTCATCGCGATTTTAGCCGCCGTGGTCTACGGCGGCCTCTATGCACTCGCCAATTACGTGCAGCCCAAGTCTCGCGAGATCAGCGTCTCGATCCCGCCCGATAAATTCTTCAAAAACCGCTGAGGGCGTAGCCATGGCCCGCCCGTCAAGGCATTCCGACGAGCGGCTGGCCGCACTTTATCTCGACATGCTGGCAGCCGAGCGCGGCGCCGGGAACAACACGCTCGCCGCCTATGGCCACGATCTGGCAGATTTCTCCGCCTACATCGCGGCGGCCGGCCATTCCATTGCCTCGGCCCGCACCGACGACCTGCGCGCCTATCTCAGTGACCTGGCCAAGCGCGGCCTGCGGCCCGCGACAGTTGCCCGGCGCCTCTCCGCAATCCGGCAGCTCTATCGGTTCCTCTATGCGGAAGGGCATCGCAAAGATGATCCCGCCGCGGTGCTGGAAGGTCCAAAACGCGGACGCGCTCTGCCCAAAACGCTCACGCTCGGCGAAGTCGATCTCTTGCTGTGTGCGGCCGCGGCGTGCGATCCGGTGGCGCCCCTGCCAGAGCGGCTTCGCGCGGCGCGAATGGCCTGTCTCCTCGAAATGCTTTACGCCACCGGGCTGCGCGTTTCCGAACTCGTGTCGCTGCCCGCTTCCGCCGCGCGCCATGACGCCCGCGTCATCGTTGTACGCGGCAAAGGCAACAAGGAGCGGCTCGTGCCGCTCAATGATGCGGCGAAGCGCGCGACAGCGGCTTATCTTGCGCTCGTCGCGCAATCCGGCCGCGATGCCAAATCGAAATGGCTGTTTCCGTCTTTCGGCGAAAGCGGCCACCTCACGCGCCAGCACCTTGCCCGCGAGCTCAAGACGCTCGCCGCCGCCGCTGGGCTGCGCGCGGCCCAGGTGAGCCCGCACGTCCTGCGGCACGCTTTCGCCAGCCACCTCCTGCATAACGGCGCGGACCTGCGCGTGGTGCAGACGCTGCTCGGACACGCCGACATTTCGACCACACAGATTTACACCCATGTGCTTGAAGAGCGGCTGAAAAGCCTGGTTCGCGATTTGCATCCGTTGGCGGAGGAGTGACTCTGCGTTTGATCGTTTTATGTTATATTTCGCGCAATTATGTCTCTCAAAGGACGCAATATCAGCATGACACTGACAGTGCGAGCGACGGTTGCCCGGAGGCGGGGCATCGTTTTGCTATGACGGCATCGGCGCATGAACAAAGGCAATTCGTGAGATCGGTCGTCTGGTCGCAAGATGCGCTCAACGACATGGCACCTCACGGCCTATATCGATGCATGATATTGGCGCTTGCCACCCTGCAAATCCGGCCATTTTTGCGTAATGCGTAGCTATCTCGACTTCGAAAAACCGGTGGCCGAGCTCGAGGCCAAGATCGAGGAGTTACGTGCGCTCGCACACCGAAGGCGACGCCGTCGCCATCGGCGAGGAGATCAGCCGCATCGAGGTCAAGGCGGCGCAAGCACTCCAGGACATCTATGGCGAGTTGACGCCGTGGCAGAAGACGCAAGTCGCCCGGCATCCGCAGCGGCCGCACTGTCTCGATTACATTTCGGCGCTCATCACCGATTTCGTCCCGCTGGCCGGCGACCGCAAGCACGGCGAGGACGCGGCGATTATCGGCGGCTTCGGCCGATTCCGCGGCGATAGCGTCTGCGTCATCGGCCACGAGAAGGGTTCCGACACCGAGAGCCGTCTCAAGCACAATTTCGGCATGGCGCGGCCGGAGGGCTACCGCAAGGCGGCGCGGCTCATGGGCATGGCGGACCATTTCGATGTGCCGGTGATCGCGCTGATCGACACCGCGGGCGCCTATCCCGGCATCGGCGCCGAGGAACGGGGCCAAGCCGAAGCCATCGCGCGATCGACCGAGGCGTGCCTGCAGATCGGCGTGCCGAACGTCGCGGTAATCATTGGTGAAGGCGGGTCCGGCGGCGCAATCGCAATCGCCACCGCCAACCGCGTGCTCATGCTGGAGCACGCGATCTACAGCGTGATCTCGCCCGGAGGGCGCGGCTTCGATCCTGTGGCGCGATACCGCGAAAGCGCAGGAAGCCGCTTCCGGCATGAAGATCACCGCCCAGGATCTGGTGCGGTTCGGCGTTGTCGATTCGATCGTATCCGAGCCGACTGGCGGAGCGCATCGCGACCCCGCCGCAGCCGTTGCTGCGGTCGGGGACGCGATCGAAGAAGCACTCGCCGAATTGCGCGGGCTCGACCGGGCGACAATCCTCCGGTTGCGCCGCGAGAAGTTTTCCGCCATCGGTCGCAGTCTCGGCTGATGTCGCCTCCGCCGTAGCGCTTCAATCCGTCCATGGGACCTTTCGCCACAATCTCGCCATGATTGGCTTAGGAAATTGGTTAAAGCCCGCCAATAACCTGGTTCACCGCACTACTTCGGAGAAAATTTACCATTCATTTAATACCGGCGTGGTCATCCTCCATGGCGGCGCCAGGCTGCCTTGCGAAAGCCACCTCTTAAGGATAACGATTGGCAAGAGATGGCACGGGGATGGTCCATCGGTCGGGGAGTATCGAATTGATCTGCGCCTCCCTTGTCCGCGCGCTTGTAGCGTCGGCGGTGTTCGCCGGCGCGTTGGCGCTTGCGGGCTGCAATACCGACGATGTCTATCAGTTGCCCACCCGGGCGATGAAAGAATTGTCGCCGGAGATGCTGACGCTGCTGCAACAAAAGAACATGCCGAAGGATTCGCCGATCCTTGTCCGCATCTTCAAGGAGGAATCGGAGCTCGAAGTCTGGAAACAGGACGCGCAACGGCCGCTTTGAGTTGCTCAAGGTCTATCCGATCTGCCGCTGGTCGGGCGAGCTGGGGCCGAAGGTCAAGGAAGGCGACCGCCAGGCGCCGGAGGGCTTCTATACGATCACGCCCGGGCTGATGAATCCGAATTCCAACTACTACCTCGCGATCAACACCGGCTTCCCGAACGCTTACGACAAGGCGAACGACCGCCACGGCGCATTCCTGATGATCCACGGCGATTGCTCCTCGCGCGGCTGCTACGCCATGACCGACGAGCAGATCGGCGAAATCTATTCGCTGGCGCGCGAATCGTTCCTGGGCGGCCAGAAAGAGTTCCAGATCCAGGCCTATCCGTTCCGCATGACGCCGGCGAACCTGGCCCGGCACCGCACCAATCCGAACATGCCGTTCTGGAAAATGATCAAAGAGGGCAACGATCATTTCCTGGTGTCGCATCTCGAGCCCAAGGTCGACGTTTGCGAGCGGCGCTATGTGTTCGACGCCCAGCCGCCCGCCAATTCGAGCAAGCCGCTGGTTTTCAATCCGACCGGCCGCTGCCCGGAATTCGATGTCGATCAGGACGATCGCCGGACCGGCATTGGAAAAGCAGCGCAACGACGAATATCAGATCGCCCAGTTGACGGCTCGTAACGTGCCGGTTGCACCGATCGTGATGGGCACCGACGGCGGCATGAACCGGGTCTTCGTCGCCAAGCTCGACCAGCCGACCGGCGGCCTACGACAACGAGGGCCATCTGCACGCGCCGCCGGTGCATCCCGGCATGCCGCTGCCGACCATCAGCGGGCCGCCCGGCTCTGAGACCGATGATACGACATCCTCAGTCGCCGCGGCGCAGGCAAGAGCGGCTCGGTCAGCCATTCTTCAGCGGGCTGTTCGCGTCGAAGCCGAGCGTCGGAGCGCCTGCCGGCACGACCGCTGTCGCCTCCGCCGAACCGGAGCCGCACAAGACATTCGAGCTTCTTCGGCAACCTGTTCAGTTCGAAGAAGAGACGAGCCGCAACAAGCCAATTCGTCGGTCGGCAGCACCGCGCTCGACGGAAAAAGCAAGCCGGCGACGCACAATGAGACAGCTTCCGCCGCCGGCCTGCGGCCGAAGCCCAAAGCCGAACCGCACAAGACCGAGCCGCAGGAAGCCGTCGCGGCGAAGCCCAAGCCACAGCAAGAAGCGAATGCCGCGCCAGCGCAATGGCCTGCTCAGGGGCGCTCAGCCCGTCGTGCCGGCCGGCTCATTCGACAGCCGCTGGGGCGGATTGCAGTAATCAGGAAATCAGCATTTCAGGGAATCCAGACTGTCTGACGACGACGCCTGATGCCTGATCCCTGAGTACCGATGCCTGCCTGTCAAACGTATCGCCCGTGACAGTGCTTGAACTTCTTGCCTGAGCCGCAGGGGCAGGCCTCGTTGCGGCCGACCTTGCCCCAACTCGTCGGATCCTGCGGATTGCGCTGCCGGCCGGCTGTCGGCCTGACCGGCCATCGCCGGCGCCGGCGCTGCCGATGCCGTGGCGGGCCAGCGTCTCGGCGCCGGCCATCGCCAACGCCATTTCGTCCTCGCCGGTGGTCGGATCGATCTTGTGCGCCTCCATGGCCGGGAGAGCCGGCGGCTGCTGCTCCGGCGGCGCCGCCACGATCTCGATGCGCATGAGCTGCGCCGTGACCGCCTCGCGCAGGCTCTGGCTCATCGCCTCGAACAGGCTGAAGGCTTCCGCCTTGTACTCGTTGAGCGGATCGCGCTGGCCGTAGCCGCGCAGCCCGATCACCTGGCGCAGATGATCGAGCATGACGAGATGCTCGCGCCACAGATGGTCGAGCGTCTGCAGCAGGATCGACTTCTCGACGTAGCGGATGACGTCGGGGCCCCACTGCGCGACTTTCGCCGCCATGTGTTCGTCGGCGCGCCGCTCGACGCGCGCAAAAATCTCCTCGTCGGCGATGCCTTCTTCCTTCGCCCATTCGTCGACCGGCAGGTCGAGAGCGAGCACGCGCTTGAGCTCCTCCTTGAGGCCCGCGGTGTCCCACTGCTCCGGATAGGCGTTCTCCGGCACGTGCTTGGCGACGAGATCGTCGATCGCGGTATGGCGCATGTCGGCGACGACTTCGGCCACCGCCTGCGTCCTCCATCCATTCGATGCGCTGATCGAAGATGACCTTGCGCTGATCGTTCATCACGTCGTCGAACTTGAGGATGTTCTTGCGGATGTCGAAGTTGCGCGCCTCGACCTTCTGCTGCGCCTTCTCCAGCGCCTTGTTGATCCAGGGATGGATGATCGCCTCGTTCTCCTTGAGGCCGAGCTTCTGCAGCATGCCGTCGAGCTTGTTGGTGCCGAAGATGCGCATCAGGTCGTCTTCGAGCGACAGGAAGAACTTCGAGTGGCCGGGATCGCCCTGGCGGCCGGAGCGGCCGCGCAACTGGTTGTCGATGCGGCGGCTCTCGTGCCGCTCGGTGCCGAGCACGTAGAGGCCGCCGGCGGCGAGCGCCTTTTCCTTCAGGCGCGCGACCTGCGCGCGGATTTCAGCGGCGCGCGGGCTCTTGTCGCGCTCGCGCCAATCCTCGATGTCGGCCAGTTCCTGGCGGATGCGCATGTCGGCATTGCCGCCGAGCTGGATGTCGGTGCCGCGGCCGGCCATGTTGGTGGCGATGGTGATGGCGCCGGGCACGCCGGCCTGGGACGACGATATAGGCCTCCTGCTCGTGATAGCGGGCATTGAGGATGGCGAACACCTTGGCCTTGGTGGCGCCCTCGTCGCCGGAATAGAGCGCGGCGAACGCATTGGGATCGGAGAAGTCGTGCTGCTCCCAGCCCTGCTTGCGCAGCGCCTCGGCGAGCTGCTCGGATTTCTCGATCGAGGTGGTGCCGACCAGCACCGGCTGGCCGCGCTGCTTGCAATCGTCGATCAGCGCGATGATGGCGCGCGTATTTCTCCGCCGCCGTGCGATAGACCTCGTCGTCGTCGTCGAGGCGGACCATCGGCATGTTGGTGGGGATTTCCAGGACTTCGAGACCGTAGATGTCCTGGAACTCGTCGGCTTCGGTCAGCGCCGTGCCGGTCATGCCGGCGAGCTTTTCGTACATGCGGAAGTAGTTCTGGAACGTGATCGAGGCGAGCGTCTGGTTCTCCGGCTGGATCGGCTGATGCTCCTTGGCCTCGAGCGCCTGGTGCAGCCCTTCCGAATAGCGCCGGCCCGGCATCATGCGGCCGGTGAACTCGTCGATGATGACGACCTCGCCGTTGCGCACGATGTAGTCCTTGTCGCGCTGGAACAGCTTGTGCGCGCGCAGCGCCTGGTTGACGTGATGGACGACGGAGACGTTCTCGACGTCGTAGAGCGAATCGGACTTGAGCAGGCCGGCGTCGCGCAGCGCCTGCTCCATCTTCTCCATGCCGACCTCGGTGAGATTGACGGTGCGCTGCTTCTCGTCGAGCTCGTAGTCGGCCTTGTCGAGCTTCGGGATGTAGGTGTCGATGGTGTTGTAGAATTCGGAGCGGTCGTCGAGCGGACCGGAAATGATCAGCGGCGTGCGCGCCTCGTCGATCAGGATCGAGTCGACCTCGTCGACGATGGCGTAGATGTGGCCGCGCTGCACCATGTCCTCGAGCCGGTACTTCATGTTGTCGCGCAGATAGTCGAAGCCGAGCTCGTTGTTGGTGCCGTAGGTGACGTCGCAGTCGTATTGCTTCTTGCGCTGCTCGTCGTCGAGGCCGTGCACGATGACGCCGACCGTGAGGCCGAGGAATTTGTAGATCTGGCCCATCCATTCGGCGTCGCGCTTGGCCAGGTAGTCGTTGACGGTGACGACGTGCACGCCGCGCCCGGCGAGCGCATTGAGATAGACCGGAAGCGTGGCGACCAGCGTCTTGCCTTCGCCGGTCTTCATCTCCGCGATCTTGCCTTCGTGCAGCACCATGCCGCCGATCAGCTGGACGTCGAAATGGCGCTGGCCGAGCGTGCGCTTGCCGGCCTCGCGCACGGTGGCGAAAGCCGGCACCAGGATGTCGTCGAGCGTCTTGCCCTCGGCGAGCTGCTTTCTTGAATGCCTCGGTGCGGGCGCGCAGCGCCTCGTCGGAGAGCGCCTTCCAGTTCCGCTCCAGCGCGTTGATCTCGTCGACGCGCGGCCGGTAGGAGCGGATGCGCCGGTCGTTGGAGGAGCCGAACAGCTTGCGGGCGACAGCGCCGATCATCGCATCATTATCCTTCCACCGTCGGACTGCGCCGGAGACCTGCTTCTGCGCGATCGGCGCGTGGTCCAACCGGCGGAAAATGCGGCGCTATTCGGGCTTCTGCAAGGCGACTGGACGCCGAGCACTGCGCCGAGAGATAGGAGGGGGTGGTTTTCTTGTCAATGCGACCGGCGGATTCACGCGCTCGTTAGGCTGCGGCTCGATTCTGCCATTGCCAACGGCGGCCGATTCGGCGAGTGTCCGCGCCGAATTCGCGCCTGATAAAAGGCCCGACAGACCACCGGCCCGGACCGACAAGCGCCTCAAGTCCGGCAGCTCAAGCGTCCGGCGATTTTCTACACCCTGAAGGATCGCAATCTCATGGCCTTCCACTCGCCCGCTCGTCGCCCGCACGTTCGGCGCGCTCGCACTCGCTGCATTCCTGATCGCGCCGATCACCGCGCTGCGCGCGCAGGATGCCGACCCGGTGGTCGCCCGCGTCAACGGCGTCGACATCCGCCAGAGCGACCTCGCCTTCGCCGAGGAGGAGATCGGCGGCAACATGCCGCAAATGCCGCCGGCGCAAAAGCGCGACTACCTCATCACCTATCTCGCCGACGTGATCGTCTGCTGGCGCAGGCCGCCGAGCAGCAGAAGCTGGGCGACCGCGACGACGTCAAGCACCGCATCGCCTTCGAGCGCAACAAGGTGCTGATGGAAGCGCTGCTGCAGGACGTCGGCAAAGCCGCGCTGACCGACGAGGCCATGCACAAGGTCTATGACGAGGCCGTCAAGCAGATGGCGAACGAGGAGGAGGTGCACGCGCGCCATATCCTGGTTCCGACCGAGGACGAAGCCAAGGCGATCGATGCCGAGCTGAAGAACGGCGCGGATTTCGCCACGCTCGCCAAGGAGAAGTCGAAAGACCCGGGCGCGGCCGAAGGCGGCGATCTCGGCTATTTCACCAAGGACCAGATGGTGCCGGAATTCGCCGAGGTCGCGTTCAAGCTCGACAAGGGCCAGATTTCCGATCCGGTGAAGACGCAGTTCGGCTGGCACATCATCAAGGTCGAGGACAAGCGCATCAAGCCGACCCCGACCTTCGACGAGGTCAAGGCGCAGCTCGAAAACTACGTCGCGCACCGCGCCCAGGCGGAGCTGGTCGACAAGCTGCGCAAGACCGCCAACATCGAGCGCCTCGACAGCGCCGGCGGCGCCCGATCCCTCGCTCAATCCGGCCGCGCCGGCGAAGAAGTGACCGCTTCGACCGGACCCTTCGGCCGTCATGCCCGGCCTCATGCCGGGCATCCACGTCTTACAACGTAGCGGCTCGAAGACATAGATGGCCGGGACAAGCCCGGCCATGACGAACGCTACGAGTTATCGCCATGGCTAGCGCCGTCTCCCCCCTCGCCCCGAAGACAGTCCCCGACCTGCCGCCGGTCGCCGGCGTGCGGCTGGCGACTGCGGCGGCCGGCATCCGCTACCAGGGCCGCACCGACGTCATGCTCGCGGTGTTCGACGCGGGCACCAGCGTGGCGGGCGTATTCACGCGCTCGAAATGCCCTTCGGCGCCGGTCGAATGGTGCCGCGCCCGGATCAAGGGCGGCCGCGCCCGCGCGCTCGTCGTCAATTCCGGCAACGCCAACGCCTTCACCGGCAAGAACGGACGGCAGGCCTGCGCCTTCACCGCCAAGCTCGCCGCGGCCGCCGCCGGCTGCAAGACGGCCGAAGTGTTCCTCGCCTCGACCGGCGTGATCGGCGAGCCGCTCCCGGCACAAGCCTTCGACGGCGTCATGGCGAAGCTCGTCGCTGCGGCCAAGCCCGACGCCTATGGCGATGCGGCCAAGGCGATCATGACCACCGACACGTTTCCGAAGCTTGCCACCGCCAGCGCGCGGCTCGGCGGAGCGACAGTCACGATCAACGGCTTCGCCAAGGGCGCCGGCATGATCGCGCCCGACATGGCGACGATGCTCGCGTTTGTGTTCACCGACGCGCCGATCGCGCCGCCGCGCCTTGCAGGCGCTGCTGCGCGATGGCGTCGTCGACACCTTCAATGCGGTCACCATCGACGGCGACACCTCGACCTCCGACACGGTATTGGCGTTCGCGACCGGCGCGCCGCGACAATCGGCCCCGCGCATTGCCGGCGCAAACGACCCGCGCCTGGTCCCGTTCCGCAAGGCGTTCAACGACGTGCTCGCCAACCTCGCCGAGCAGGTCGCGCGCGACGGCGAAGGCGCGCGCAAGCTGGTCGAGATCGTGGTCGAGGGCGCGGTGTCCAAGCCTTCGGCGCGCCGCATCGCGCTGTCGATCGCCAATTCGCCGCTGGTCAAGACCGCGATCGCCGGCGAGGACGCCAATTGGGGCCGCGTGGTCATGGCGGTCGGCAAGGCCGGCGAGCCCGCCGACCGCGACCGCTTGTCGATCTGGTTCGGCGGCATCCGCGTCGCGCACAAGGGCGCGCGCGATCCGGACTATGACGAGGCCGCGGTGTCCGCCGCGATGAAAAAGCCCGAGATCGCGCTCAAGGTCGCGCTCGGCCTCGGCAAGGGCCGCGACCGCGTGCTCACCTGCGACCTCACCAAGGAATACGTCGCGATCAACGGCGATTATCGCAGCTGAGGCCGCCAGGCGATCCTAAGCGCGGACGATCTGCCGCGATGCTTGAACTGGCTCGCATCTAAAATTCACAAGCCGGATTTGTAGATCACCCAAAACTTTATTTGCGGAAGAGAGAGCTGTTGTCGCGCATGCACCCCCGGCTTCCGATTATCCTCGCATTAACCGTTGCGGCGATTCCGGCGATGTGAACAATTGGATTGAACGTGCTTTTACCAACCTGCGGTTAGATTGAGGCCAGGCCGTGAGCGTCAGACTTGTCCTGGTCGCCGCCTGCGCCCTCATCGATGCCGATGGCCGCGTGCTCATCGCGCAACGTCCGCAGGGCAAGCCGATGGCGGGGCTGTGGGAGTTTCCCGGCGGCAAGGTCGAGACCGGCGAGCGGCCGGAGCAGAGCTTGATCCGCGAGCTGAAGGAGGAACTGGGTATCGTCGTCAAGGAAGAGTGCCTCGCGCCGCTCACCTTCGCGAGCCACCGCTATCCCGACTTCCACCTGCTCATGCCGCTCTATGTCTGCCGGCGCTGGGAAGGGATCGTCGAGGCCAGGGAGCAGCAGAAGCTCAAATGGGTACGGCCGAATGAGTTGCGGGACTATCCGATGCCGCCCGCCGACGAACCGCTGATCTCGCATCTCACGACGCTTCTATAGATCCGAAAGCCAGAAGGCAGAAGACCATGTTCAAGTTCCCGCACACTTGCGAATCGCCAAACCCGTCGCTGCGTTTCGCGCGTGACGAGAGCGGCGCCACTGCCATCGAATATGCGATGATCGCTTCGGGCATCGCGCGTCGCCATCGCCGCCACGATCGTGAGCCTGGGATCGACGTCAAAGGCCTCTACACCAGCGTCGCTACGGCGATGAAATAAGCCGCCGAAATCTAGCCAGCCGCGCCTTTCTCGCCGCGTCGACATTTCACGCGCGCCGAGCGCGTCGGCGAGCCGCGCTTTCGCCGAGCCGGGCTTGAGCGGCTGTTGCTGGTCGGGATGCGGCGCCCAGCCCGACAGCCAGACGATCTCGAACGTTGCGCGCACGCGACCGTCGGCGTCGGCGAAACGCTGCGCATAGATTTCGGCCATGCGCATCAGCGTGGCGCGCCGGAGCGGCGTGCGGCGGCGGGCGCAGAGCGCATTGGTCGCGCCCATGCGGCGCAGATCGTGCATCAGGCCGAAGGCGGAATCGTAGCGCACGGTGAGGCGGTCGACATCGGCGACCGGCAGCGCAAAGCCGGCGCGCTGCAGCAGCGCGCCGAGTTCGCGCAGATCGGCGAACGGCGCGACGCGCGGCGAGACGCCGCCTTCGATGTCGCTCTCGGCCTCGGCGAAAGACTGCCGCAGTTCGGTCAGCGTTTCGCCGCCGAGCAGCGCGGCGAGAAACAAGCCATCGGGCTTGAGCGCGCGGCGGATCTGCACCAGCGCGCCCGGCAGATCGTTGACGAATTGCAGCGCCAGCGCCGACACGACGAGATCGAGCGAGGCGTCGCGAAACGGCAATGCCTCCTCGTCGGCGACGACGAATCTTGCGCGCCGCGCACAGCGCTGGCGAGTCCGGCATCGTGCCGCCACGATCGTTGCCGACCGAGCCGAGCCGGGCGAGCGCGTGCGCACCGCCTCGCCCGGCGTGCCGAGATCGAGCGCAAGCTCGAACCGGCGCAGCACCGCGGCGAGCCGCTCGGCAAGATCGTCGGCCACGCGATCGAGCAAAAACGTCGCCGGCCCCAACGCCGCCGCGCGCCGGCGGCGGCGGCGCAGCAGCGCGCGATCGAAGATCAGCGGGCTTCAGCCATGACTCCGATTGTCCCACGTCTTGGTGCAGATGTCCCGGCTGCAGACCGGACCTTCGCATGCGGTTGGCGACGCTGGTCCGTAGACGATGACAATGTCCGGCGCGGCGCGGTAGCGTCGCCTCATGCGCGATGTCGGCGAGTCTCGCTCTTCCCAGCCGGTCTCAAGCGCGCCGCGGACGCGGTCGCGCGCGCTGTTGCGCGCCGCGCTCGATCTGGCGTTGCCGCCGCTCTGCGCCGCCTGCCGCGAGCCGGTCGAAGGGCAAGGGGCTGTGTCCGGCGTGCTGGTCGAAGCTCTCCTTCATCACCCGGCCCTATTGCGAGCGGCTCGGCATTCCGTTCGTCTACGATCCCGGCCCGGGCATCCTGTCCATGGAGGCGATCGCCGATCCGCCGGCCTATAACCGCGCCCGCGCCGCGGTGCGCTTCGACGAGATTTCGCGCGCGCTGGTGCATGCCCTCAAATATGGCGACCGGCTCGACCTCGCGCCGATGATGGGGCGCTGGATCGCGCAGGCCGGCCGCGAACTCCTGGCCGAGGCCGACGCGCTGGTCCCGGTGCCGCTGCACTGGCGCCGGCTTTGGGCGCGGCGCTTCAACCAATCGGCCATGCTCGCCGCCGCGATCTCGGCCGAAAGCGGCGTGCCGGTCGCCGCTGCGCGCGCTCAAGCGCGTCAAAGCGACGGCGCAGCAGGTCGGGCTGACGCGAACCGAACGCGCCGCCAACGTGCAGGGCGCGTTCCGCGTGCCGGAACGACGGCAAGGCCGGCGGTGGTCGGGCCGCCGGCTCGTCCTGGTCGACGACGTGCTGACCTCCGGCGCCACGGTCGAGGGCTGCGCCCGGGCGCTGCTGCGCGCCGGCGCCGCCAATGTCGATGTGCTGGTTTTCGCCAGGGTTGCCGATCCGGCGCGAACGTCCATATAAACGAACTTGATAAACTTACGCATCATCATGGCCGCATCGACATCTATACCATCCGCTACTGCCCCTATTGCCAGGACGCGAAGGAACTCCTTTCCCGCAAGGGCGTCAGCTTCCATGAGATCGACGTCACCGGGAACCGGGACATCCGCAAGCAGATGATCGAGCGCGCCAACGGCCGCAGCACCTTTCCGCAGATTTTCATCGGCGCGACCCATGTCGGCGGCTGCGACGACCTCTATGCGCTCGAGGAGGCCGGCAAGCTCGATCCGCTGCTTGGCGCGAGCGCGAAGGACAAGCCGGCATGAGCACGGCGAACACGTCGACCTTCAAGGTCGGCCTCATCCAGATGCGCTCGGGGCTCGATCCGCAGGCCAATCTCGCGGCGGTGCTGGCGGCGATCGACGAGGCCAAGCGCGCCGGCGCCGATTATGTGCTGACGCCGGAGATGACCAACATCATGGAGGTCAAGCGCGAGCGGCTGTTCGCCAACATCGTCGCCGACGAGCACGATCCGACGCTCGCGACGTTGCGCGAGGTCGCGCGCAAGCTTGCGATCTACATCCATATCGGCTCGCTGGCGATCAAGGCGTCGCCGGAAAAGGCGGCGAACCGCTCGTTCCTGATCGACCGCAAAGGCGACATCGTCGCGCGCTACGACAAGATCCACATGTTCGACGTCGATCTCGCCGGCGGCGAAAGCTATCGCGAATCGAACACCTACCGCGCCGGCGAGCTTGCCGTCGTTGCCGATCTGCCGTGGGGCCGGCTCGGCCTGACCGTCTGCTACGATCTGCGCTTTCCGGCGCTCTATCGCGCGCTCGCCGAAGCCGGCGCATCGTTCCTGGCCATCCCGTCCGCCTTCACCCGGCAGACCGGCGAGGCGCATTGGCACGTGCTGCATGCGCGCCCGCGCGATCGAGAACGGCTGCTTCGTGTTTGCCGCCGCGCAAGGCGGCAAGCACGAGAACGGCCGCGAGACTTTCGGCCATTCGCTGATCGTCGATCCGTGGGGCCGCATCCTCGCCGAGGGCGGCACCGAGCCGGGCGTGATCATCGCCGAGATCGATCCGGCGGAGGTCGCGGCGGCGCGCGCAAGAATTCCGTCGCTGCACCACGGCCGGCGCTTCGAGCTGGTCGAGCCGATGGCCGAGCCGACCTATCTGCACGCGGTGCGGAGCGCCGGCATGATCCGCTACGCGCTCAGCTGCGAGCAGGGCCACGCGTTCGAGAGCTGGTTCCAGAACTCCGCCGCCTACGACAAGCAGGCCAAGCGCGAGCTGGTGACGTGCCCGGTGTGCGGCTCCGCCAAGGTCGAGAAGGCGATCATGGCGCCGCGGCTCGCGCGCGCCGACGACCGCCGATCCGCGGCCGCCGTCGCCCACGCCGCCGATCCCGGCGCCGCCGCCGCCGCTCCAGCCCGGCCCGATGCCGCCGATCCCGCCGGGCAAAGCGCCCGTCGCCATGATGTCGCCGCCGGAGCGCGAGCTGCGCCAGAAGCTCAAGGAACTGCGCGACCACGTCACCAAGAACGCCAGCTATGTCGGCCCGCGCTTTCCGGAGGAAGCGCGCAAGATCCATTACGGCGAGACCGAGCATCGCTCGATCTACGGCGAAGCATCGCCGGATGAAGCCAAGGCAGCTGCACGAAGAAGGCATCGAGTTTCACCCGCTGCCGATTCTGCCGGACGAGCTGAATTGAGATTTCATCCCCGCGACGTGCGGCGGTCGGCGAAAGCAGTCGATCAATACTGCCAAGATCAGCAACACGCACGCCGGCCGACCACCAGCACCATGCCGATGGCTTCGCGCACGCTGGTGCGCTGGCCGAACGCAAAGCGCGCGATGAGCTGCGCGAACAACACTTCGACCAGCGCCAGCGTCCGCACGCTCGCGGCGGTGGCGAGCGCGAAGGCGAGAAACCAGAATTGCGAGGCGAGCGCGCCCATGAAGCCGGCGAACAGCGACGGCTTCCAGGCGCGCACGATCGCCACCAGCACGGCGCGGTCGCGCAGCCACAGATAAAGCGACAGCACGACCGCCTGCATGACGAGCCCGACCACCAGCGTGAATGTCGCGGCCATGACGAAATTCGGCAAGTGCAGGTCGAGGATCGCGCCGCGATAGCCGATCGCCGACAGCGCGAACATGCCGCCGGACAGCGAGGCCCAACAGCGTCGGCTTCTGATTCCCGCCGTACCATGCCGCCACGGCTTGGTCGACATGACGATCACGCCGGCGGTGGCAACGATGATCGCCGTCATCATCGGCCACGTCACCGCATCGCCGAGAAAGATGAGGCCGAAGATCGCGACCTGGATCGGTTCGGTCTTGATGTAGGCGATGGTGACGACGAACGAGCGCTCGCCCATCGCCGCCAGCATCAGCGCCGTGGCGGCGATCTGCGCGAACGGCGCCGTCGATCACCCACGGCCAGAACGCCCAACCCGGCCGCGGCAGCGGCACGTCCGGTCGCCCAGCACCAGGCCGAGCAGAAAAATCACCGCGAAGGGAAAGCCGAACAGAAACCGCACATGGGTCGCGCCGACGGTGCCGAGGCTGCCGGTCAGCTCGCGCTGCATCGCATTGCGCAAGGTCTGGAAGAACGCGGCGATGACGGTGAAGACGGCCCAGAGCCAGGCGCGAGCGATCATTACGCCGCCTTCTCCGCGACGACCATGTAATTGACGTCCATGTCGGTGGAGAGCTGCCAGCGGTCGGCGAAGAGATTGTAGATCACGCCGGTTTCGCCGATGATGTCGCAGTCCGCTCTGCTCGATCGCGATTTCGAGCTCGTTGGGCGTGACGAACTTGTCCCATTGATGGGTGCCGCGCGGCAGCCAGCGCAAAATGTACTCGGCGCCGACGATCGCCAGCGCGAAGCTCTTCATGGTGCGGTTGAGCGTGGCGACGAACATCAGCCCGCCGGGCTTCACCATCGAGCCGGCGAGATCGACGAACAGGCCGACATCGGCGACGTGCTCGACCACTTCCATGGCGAGCACCACGTCGAAGGTTTCGCCCGCCTCCGCCAGCGCCTCCGCGGTGGTGCTTGCGATAATCGATCGAGACACCGGATTGCGCCGCGTGATGCTGCGCGACCGCGATGTTGCTCTCCGACGGATCGGCGCCGACCACCGCCGCGCCGAGCCGCGCCAGCGGCTCGGACAAAATGCCGCCGCCGCAGCCGATATCGAGCATGCGCAGCCCGGCCAGGCTGTCGAGCCGCTTCGGATCGCGGCCGAAATGCGCGGCGGTGCGGTCGCGGATATAGGCGAGGCGGACCGGATTGAACTTGTGCAGCGCCGCCATCGGCCCGCGCGCATCCCACCATTGGCCGGAGAGGCGCGAAAACCGCGCGACCTCGTCCTGATCGATCGTGCCTGCGGATTGCCGCTGCTGTTCCATGTGTCCGCACGATGGCGTATTGCCTTGATGCATATCCGCTTCACGCGACCGTTCTGCTGCAGTATCAGCGCATTTCGCCGGCGGCCCACCGTGCGTTGCGGGCGCATGCGCCCACTTGCGGCAGCGCGCCGTAAACGCGCGTTGCACTCGCGCGCAACCTGAACGAGGATAAGCCGCGAAACAGCTCTGAGCATTACGAGAACTGGGAGGGAGCAATGCAAAAATTCTTGTGCGGGTGTTGCCGGCTTGGCGCTGGCGGCGCTCGCCGTCGGTCCGGCCAACGCGCAGGACACGGTGAAGATCGGCATCATCATGTCGTATTCCGGCCAGTTCGCCGACACCGGCGCGCAGATCGACAACGGCATCAAGCTCTACGTCAAGCAGCACGGCGACACCGTCGCCGGCAAGAAGATCGAGCTCATCCGCAAGGACACCGGCGGCATCGCGCCCGACATCGCCAAGCGCCTGGCGCAGGAAGCTGATCGTGCGCGATCACGCCGACATTCTCGCCGGCTTCGCGCTGACGCCGAATGCGCTCGCGGCCGCCGACGTCTCCGCCGAAGCGAAGAAATTCATGGTGGTCATGAACGCGGCGACCTCGATCATCACCACCAAGTCGCCCTACATCGCCCGCACCTCCTCGACGACGCCGCAACTGAACTACACGCTCGGCGCCTGGGCGGCCAAGAACGGCATCAAGAAGATTTACACGATGGTTTCCGACTACGGCCCCGGCATCGACGCCGAAACCTGGTTCCAGACCGGCTTCAAGGAGGGCGGCGGCGAAATCGTCGGCTCGGTGCGCTTTCCCGGTGGCGAATCCGGACTTCTCCGCCTTCATCCAGCGCGCCAAGGACATGAACCCGGACGCCATCTACATCTGGATTCCCGGCGGCGCGCAGCCGGCCGCCGTCGGCAAGGCGCTGGCCGAGCGCGGCATCGACCTGTCCAAGACGAAAGTGCTGGGCCAGGACGCGCTCGCCGACGAGAGCGCCCTCAAGAGCATGGGCGACGTCGGCGATCGGCATCATCACCGTCGCGAACTACGACTACAATCACAATTCGCCGCTCAACCATGATTTCGTCAAAGCCTTCAACGACGACTTCCATCGCAATCCCGACTTCTTCTCGGTCGGCGGCTATGACGGCATGCACCTGATCTACGAGGCGCTGAAGAAGACCGGCGGCAAGGCCGACGGCGATTCGCTGATCGCGGCCGCCAAGGGCATGAGCTGGGAGAGCCCGCGCGGCCCGATCTCGATCGATCCGGAAACGCGCGACATCGTCCAGACCGTCTACATCCGCCGGGTCGAGAAGGTCGGCGACGAGCTGCGCAATGTCGAATTCGACAGAGTCGCCGAACGTCAAGGACCCGGCAAAGGCGCGCATGAAGAACTGATGCGGCGCGTTCGCAACCGTAGGCTGCCGGCCATGCCCCCTGTCTTCGGCGTGCTGTTCGACGGCCTCGCCTACGGGATGCTGCTGTTCCTGCTGTCGGTCGGGCTGTCGGTGACGCTCGGGATGATGAACTTCGTCAACCTGGCGCACTGCAGCTTCGCGATGCTCGGCGGCTACGTCACCGTCACGCTGATGAACGCATTCGGCTGGCCGTTCTTCGCCACGCTGCCGGTTGCGTTCATCGCCGCGGCCGCGGCGAGCGTCGTCCTCGAGCGCCTCTTCTTCCGGCGCTTTTACAATGCCAGCGATCTCGACCAGTGCCTGCTGACCATCGGCATCGTGTTCGTCTCGATCGCGGCGGCGGCCTACATCTACGGCACCGACCAACAGCCGGTGCAGCTGCCGGCCTATCTGCGCGGCTCGATCGACGTTCGCGGGATTGAATTTCGCCGTCTATCGGCTGTTCCTCATCGCCATGGCGCTGCTGATCACGATCGCGCTCGTCGCCGGGCTCGAAGCCACGCGCTTCGGCGCCCAGGTGCGCGCCGCGGTCAACAACCAGCGCATGGCGCGCGGGCTCGGCATCAATGTCGACGTGCTGTTCGCGATCACCTTCGCGCTCGGCAGCGGGCTTGCCGGCCTCGGCGGCGCGCTTGCCATCGACATGGTCGGGCTCGATCCGTCGTTCGCGCTGACCTACCTCATCTATGTGCTGATCGTCGTGTCGGTCGGCGGCCTCGGCTCGATCGCCGGCTCGTTCGCCGCCGCCATGCTGCTCGGCGTCAGCGACGTCGCCGGCAAATATTATGTTCCCGCCATCGGCGCCTTCCTGATCTATCTGGTGATGATCGTGCTGCTGATGTGGCGGCCGACCGGCCTGTTCGGGAGGCGCTAGGCGTGACGACGCAAGCGCTCGCCGGCCCGCACGACTATCTGCAGGCGCAAATCCGCTGGCGGTGGAGCGAAATCGCTTTTTGGCTGGCGACGCTGCTGCCGTTCGTGCTCGCGCCCGACTATCTGGTCCTGGCAAGCCAGATCGCGATCACCGCTTTGTTCGCGCTCTCGCTCGATCTCATCCTCGGCTTTTGCGGCATCGTATCGCTCGGCCACGCCGCCTATTTCGGCATCGGCGCCTATACGGCGGGTCTGCTGTCCAAATGGGGCTGGGGCGAGCCGCTCTCCGGGCTCCTGATCGCAGCATTCGCCGCCGGGTTGTTCGGCTATGCTCACGAGCTTCATCATCGCGCGCTTCCGCCACCTCGCGCTGATCATGATCACGCTCGGCCTCGGATTGCTGCTGCAGGAGGCGGCCAACAGCGCGAGCTGGCTCACCGGCGGCTCCGACGGCCTGCAAGGCATCCACACCTGGCCGATCTTCGGAGCTTTCCGCTTCGATCTTTATGGCTACACCGCCTACGGCTATGCGCTCGCCGGGCTGTTTCTCGTCTTCCTCGTTGCGCGGCGGCTGATCTATTCGCCGTTCGGCCTGGCGCTGCGCGGCATTCGCGAGAACGGGCAGCGGATGCGGGCGATCGGCGCGCCGACCCACGCGCACATCCGCACGATCTACACCATCGCCGCCATCATCGCCGGCGTCGCCGGCGCCATGCTGGCGCAGACAACCGAAACGGTTTCGCTCGAATCCCTGGGCTTTCAACGTTCCGCCGACGTCCTGGTCATGCTCATCCTCGGCGGCACCGGCCGCCTCTATGGCGGCCTGGTCGGCGCCGTGGTCTACATGGTGGCGCGCGATCAGTTCTCCGGGCTCAATCCGCAATACTGGTATTTTTGGATCGGTATTCTCCTCATCGCCGTTGTGATGTTTCTGCCGAACGGCATCCTGGGCGGCCTCGCGCTCGCGGCGCGGCGCCTAAGGACCGGCCCGTGAGCGAAAGCGCCCTGGCCGCGCGCGGGCTGAGCAAGAGCTTCGGGTCGCTCGTCGTCGCCGCCGACATCGAGCTCGACCTGCCGGCCGGCGTGCGCTACGCGCTGATCGGCCCCAACGGCGCCGGCAAGACCACGCTGATCAATCTGATGACCGGCATGCTGCGCCCCGACGCCGGCCGCATCCTCCTTGGCGACGAAGACATCACCGCGCTGGCGCCGGAACAGCGGGTGCGGCGCGGCCTCGCTCGCACCTACCAGATCAATTCGCTGTTTCCGCATCTCACCGCGCTCGAATCGGTGACGCTTGCCGTTTGCGAGCGGCGCCGGGTCGCCCAGACGTGGTGGCGCGCGCTCACGGCCTACGGCCCCGAAATCGACGAAGCCCACGACATTCTGTCCTCGCTGATGCTGGCCGCGGTCTGCCATCGCCTGACGCGCGAACTCGCCTACGGCCAGCAGCGCCTGCTCGAGATCGCGCTCGCCTTGGCGACCCGGCCGAAAGTCCTGTTGCTCGATGAGCCCGCGGCCGGCGTGCCGCGCGACGAAAGCAAGGAATTGTTCGCCGCGATCGCCGGCCTGTCGCGCGACATCACGGTACTGTTCATCGAGCACGACATGGACCTCGTGTTCCGCTTCGCCTCGCGCGTCATCGTGATGGTCGGCGGCCGGGTCCTTATCGAGGGCACGCCGCAGGAGATCGCAGCCGACGCGCGCGTGCGCGCGGTTTATCTCGGCAAGGCCCACGGCGCCGCCGACCAAGAGACAGTGCCATGACTGAGCCGCTGCTCGCACTGCGCGACATCCGCGCCGGTTACGGCTCTGCCGTTGTGCTCGACGCCGTGTCGTTTGAACTTCCGGAACGGGGCGGGCTTGCCGTGCTCGGCCGCAACGGCGTCGGCAAGTCGACACTTCTTCTCACCATCATGGGCTACACCCAGATCAGCCGGGGCACGATTGCGTGGCGCGGCGAGGACATCACGCAGCAGGCCCCGCATCGCCGCGCCCGCGCCGGCATCGGCTGGGTGGCGCAGGAACGCGAGATTTTTTCCACATTGACGGTCGAGGAGAACCTCACGGTTGCCGCCCGCGACGGCCGCTGGGACCTGCCGGCCGTGTACGATCTGTTTCCGCGTCTCGCCGAGCGCCGGCGCAATTTCGGCAATCAGCTGTCCGGCGGCGAGCAGCAAATGCTGGCGATCGCGCGCGCGCTGATGACCAATCCGGCGCTGCTCTTGCTCGACGAGCCGCTCGAAGGCCTCGCCCCCATCGTCGTCGAGGAGCTCGCCGCCGCGATCCGGCGGATGACCAGCGACGGCTCCAACGCCTTCATCCTGGTCGAGCAGCATGTCGAAATCGCGCTGCCGCTGACCGAGACAGCGCTCGTCCTCGAACGCGGCCGCATCATGCACAGCGGCCCCTCGGCCGAACTGCTCGCCGACCACGCGACCCTTGATCGGCTCATCGGGCTGCGGCTGGCAGAAGCGTAAGTAGATCTTCTCCGTGCAGCGACGCCCGCTTCCGTCTCACTTGGCCGCGGCGGATAAGAGCGCCGGCATCGTGATCCCACGCGCCTTGGCGATCCCTTCAAGCTCCTGCCAGAGCTTCGCCGGAATCGGAATCCCAGACTTGCGGCGCTTTGCTTCGGTGCGGCCGGAGCGCTCGCCCGGCATGTGTGATTTCGTCGAATCCGGCCTGGCGCGGCAGCGCCTTGAGGATCGCGACGAGGGTGTCGGCGTCGTGCGTAAAATCCGTGAGCGGCCGGAACGTCGCGATGTCGATGGCGAAGATCGCGGTGTTGTTGGTGTTGCGCGTGCGCTGCTCCGGGCCGAGGCTGCGGGCCTGGATCGGCGCGGCGGCGAGCACACTTGCCAGCATCTCGAACATCAGGCCGAGGCCCGACCCTTTCGGGCCGCCGAGCGGCAGCAGGATTTCGGCCAGGCGCGGATCGGTGGTGGGCTCGCCGGCCGCCGTCAAGACCGTGCCCTCCGGCAGCGGCTCGCCGGTCTGCCGCGCCTGCAGGATTTTGCCGTTCGATATCGTGCTCGTCGCCATGTCGAGGACGATCGGGCCGCGGCCGCTCGGCACCGCGATGGCGATCGGGCTGGTCGCCATGCTGGCAATCCGCGCGCCATGAAAGGCCATCAGAGCCGGCCCCGCGCCCATGATCAACGCGGCGCAGCCGCGCTCCGCCATCCATTGCGCATAACGTCCGATCGCGCCGGTATGAGTAGCCTCGCGAATAAGGCCGAAGCAAACGCCCGCGGTTTTCGCTCGCTCGACGGCGATGGCGACGGCCTGCATCGCAGCCACCGGCCCGAAGCCATGGCCGCTATCGAGCACGAAGGTCGCGGCGCGATCGTGGATCAGGCGCGGCTGCACCTTGGGATCGATCTCGCCGCGCTCGATGATTTTCAGGTAGCGCGGCAGGCGCGAGACGCCGTGGCCATCGACGCCGCGCAGATTGGCCCAGACCAAGCCGTCCGCGACCGTGGCGGCATCAGCGGCGCTCGCGCCTGCCGTCATCAGCACGTCGCGGATGAAACGCCCGAGCTCGTCGTGACCGACCACCATCGTGTTGTTGACGCGAGCCTCTCCAGTCATTTCACCGCCGGAAAGTAGATGTCGAGCCAGTTCCGCAGTACGTTCCACACGCGCGCGGAATCCTCCGCGAACAGGAAGTGATCGAGGCCGCTGAACAAGTGCAGCTCGCTCGGCTGGCCGGCGCGCTTGAACATCTCGATCGACTGCTCGGTCGGCGTCACCGAATCGTTGGCCGAATGGATCAGCAGCAGCGGGCGCGGCGCGATCTTTCCGACCACCTCGTCGGCGCGGAAATCGAACATGCTTTGCGCGGTCTCGGCCGGAAACTTCTCCACGGAGCCGGGCGCCAGCATCGTCACCTTCTGCTTGTCCAATTTCTCTTTCACATGGGCCGGGATCGGGACGATGTCGTGGCGCGGCACCATGAGCGATTGGCCGGTGCGGGCGCGGTGGGCGCGGCCCTCCTCCAGCATCTTGGTGAACTTCGCCCATTCCTCGGGGCCACGATGCTGGCCGCGGAATTTGCGTTCACCGTCGCCCCAGCCGCCGTTCGAGACGACGGCGGCGACGCGCGGATTGGTGCCCCCGGCATAGACGGCGACCGCGCCGCCGAAGCTCGACCCGATGGCGCCGATACGGTCGGGATCGACGGCCGGGTGCTTGGCGAGGAACGCAAGCGCGTTGCCCAAATCCTCGACCTGTTCCAGGCAGATGACGCGGCCGAACTCACCTTCGCTCTTGCCACAGCCGCGCATGTCGAAGCGCAGCGTGACGTAGCCGAAATCGCTGAGCACCTTGGTCGGCGAAATCACGTTCGAGGATTCGCTGTTGGAGCCGAAGCCGTGCAGCACCAGAAATCCGGCGCGCCGCTCCGATGGCTGCAAGCCCTCGGGCACGCCAAGCACGCCATGCAGGCGCAACCCGGCGGATTGGAAGCTGACGACATCTTCTTTCATGGCGGCTGCCTCTGCTCCGAATTGCTGCGCAAGCGGCGTCGGGACCGACGCCGGCGGGCCGGCACTCTAACGGATTGCCCGCGCGAAGGAAGGGCATGACGCTGTCACGTAAGGCGCCGCGGTGTAAGATTGCCCCGAAAATTCGCCGACAGGACAAACAATGGCAGAGATCGTCGCCGGATTCGGCATGCCGCATACGCCGAACTTCCCTGCTCTCGTCAAACGCGAAGGACCGCAATGCGAAGTGGCGCGGCTCTATGCGGAGGTCGCCGAACACGTCGCGGCGGTTGCGCCCGATGTGCTGATCGTGTTCACCGACGATCACTTCAACACGTTCTTCCTGGATAATTTCCCGACTTTCGCGGTCGGCATCGCCGAAGCGACCGCAGGGCCCAACGATCACACGCCGATGCCGCATTATAAAGTGGCGGTGCCGGGCGCACTCGCAGCGCATATCCGCAAGACTGCGATCGCACGCGGCTTTGACATATCGCTGGTGCAGAATTTCGAGGTCGATCATGCCACCATGGTGCCGCTGCATTTCCTCACGCCGCACATGACAATCCCGATCGTGCCGATCTTCATTAATGGGCTGGCGCCGCCACTGCCGAGCGCGCGTCGCTGCTATGCGCTCGGCGAGGCGGTGCGGGCCGCAATTGAAGACTGGCCACAGCCCCTGCGCGTCGCGGCGATCGGCAGCGGCAGCTTTTCGCTGGAGATCGGCGGCCCGAAAATACCGCCGGGCGAACGCGCCGGCGTACCCGATCTGGCCTGGGCGAGGCACGTCGAGCATCTGATGCAGCACGCTCGGATCGACGACCTGCTTGAAGAAGCGACGACTGCGCGCATGTTGCGCGCCGGCAATATCGGCGGCGAGCTGCTCAATTGGATCGCGATGCTCGGCGTGGTGGGCGCGCGCACGCCGCACTCCATCGCACCGCAAACCGATGAAGGTCACGCCTTCGGCGTATGGCGATGGAACTGAGCGGGAGGCCGAGCCATGAGCGTCTACGCCATCAACAAGCTATGCCGCGATGCGCTGCGCGATCGCGCCTTCCGTGACGCGCTCAAGCATGATCCAGCCGCCGCGATTGCGCCGCTCGATCTCACTGCGGAGGAGCGCGGCGCGCTCCTGGCCGGCGATGTCGCGCGGCTCTACCAATGGGGCTGCCACCCCTTCCTGCTTGCCTATCTGACGCGCTGGGACCTGTTCGGCCTCACTGCGTCCGTCTACAGCGAGCGCATCCGCAAGGTGCCGGATACGTATCAATAGCTGAGGGGCCGGCCCGCCAGCGCGGCCCCGAGCGCCAACGCCGTTTGCCATCGAACGGTTTCCTCATCAGGCGCGCTCCTGCGCCCGATAGGCGTCGATGATTTCCGACCCGGTGGCGAACCACACCTTGCCGTGGGAAGCGATGTAGGCCAGCGCCCGATCGAGATAACGGATGCGGTGCGGCACGCCGATCAGGAACGGGTGCAGCGCGATCGCCATCGCCCGGCCGTTCTTCTCGCCTTCCGCGTAGAGCACGTCGAAGGTCTCGCAGACGCGGCGATGGAAGTCGTCGATGCCGATGCTCGGCATGTTGAACAGCGGCATGTCATTGAGCTCGATCGAATACGGGATCGAATAAAGCCCGTTGTTCATGCGGTACGGCAGATCGTCGTTGACCCAGTCGCACACATATTCGACGCCGTGCTCGTGCAACAGGTCGAGCGTTTGCCAGGTCTCGCCGAGCCCCGGCCCGAGCCAGCCGCGCATTTTTTGGCCCCATTGCTCGATGACCTCGCGGGTCTCGGCGATGACGGCGGCTTCCTTATCCTTGGCGAGGCCGGTAAGCAGCACCGAATTGGTAAGCCCATGGCCCATCAATTCCCACTTGAGTTTCGTCGCCTCTTCCATGATGCGGGGATAATAGCGGCCGACCTCGCCGTTGAGCGCCACCGTGCCGCGCACGCCGTGCTTGGCGAGCACCTCCATGATCCGCCACACCCCGACGCGGTTGCCGTAATCGCGGCGCGAATGATTGCGGATGTCCGGCGCCTGGCCGCCGATCTCGATGTGGAAGTGCTCGATGTTGGGGATGACCCACACGGCAACGCGCGCGCCGTTCGGCCACGCGACGCGCGGCCGATCGACAATCGCCTGATACGGAAAAAACGGAAACGGCCCGGGCTCCTGCATTCCCATTTTCCTTTGACTACTGCACTTGCGCGGCAAGCCCGGTGAGGTCGGAATCGACCCACTTCTTTCGCCTTGAAGCTGAATGGCGGGACCAGGAGCGGCATCGACCCTCCTGAGGTCAGCGCTGCGAACCGTGCCCCCGTCGTTCCGGCATAGATCAAATCATACTCGCCGGGTCTACCCCGTTCGGCGTCAAGTGACCTCGACCCTTTCAGGTTTCGGCGCTGGTGCCCCGCCAGCGCAGGAACTGCTCAGGCCGGCCGGCCGAACCGGTTGGCTCGCACCTTAAGGTGACGGACAGATGCTGACGGTGCAAGCCTGCGGCTCATGCGTCCTGGTTTACCGAAGACGTGTATCCGTGAAGGGAGCCGCGACCATTGCCGCTACGGATTTGCCGGCTGCTCGGCCGCCGTCGGCTGGCTCGGCCAGCGCTCATGGGTGAGCGGCACAAGCATGCGCACGGTGAGGCCGGTGCGGGTGAATGAGCGATGCACTTCGCCATTCATCTGCCGTTCGATGACCAGGCCGATCAGCCGCGAGCCGAAACCGAGGTGTCGTGGCCGCCGCGCCGGCGGACCGCTCTTCTCGATCCAGTCGAGCAGCAAGGTCGGACCGCGCTGGGTGCGGCTCACCGACCATTTCAGATCGAGCTGCCCTTTCGGGCGCGACAGGCTGCCGAACTTGATCGCGTTTGCCGCCAGCTCATGCAGCGCGGCGCTCAGGCTGAAAATCGGATCCGGGTCCAGGTCCACGTTCGGGCCGTCGAGGGACGTCCGGTCGAGATAGGGTCCCAGCACGACGTATAAAAGCTCCATGATCGGTATCGACTTCCAGCCACCCTCGGTGATCAACCGGTGGGCGTTCGCCAACGCGAGCACGCGCGCCTGATACTTGCCGGTAAGCTCGGCGATATTTTTCGCATTCCGGGCGGTCTGGGAATACAAAGCCAGCAACTGGGAAAACAGATTGCCCGAGCGGTGCCGCATATCGCGGATCATCAGTTCGTGGCGCTGTTCGAGCTGGCGGCGCTGAATGGCGCCGGCGAGAAGATTGGCGGCGGCGCCGAGGAACGCAATATCCTGCGCGGCGAAGTGCCGCCTTGTATTGGTGCAGACGCCAAGGATGCCGTAAGCCCGCCCGTCGCGCCCGGCGATCGTCACATTCATACCGCTGACGCAGTTGAGCTGCTTGAGATCGGGGTCGACGGCAAATCGCGTCTCGGTGGCGAAGTCGGCGGTGACGACCGGCACTTGCGAATCCAGCGTGTGCCGCGCGTAGCTGTTGGGCTCGGTCGACGTCAGTATCGAGCCCAGCACTTCGGACTTCCATCCAAAGCCGGCGCGCAGCAGAAGCTCGATGTCGCCCGGAAGCAACTCGAGGATCCTCACGAAGTCGACCGATAGCGTCAGCGCGACCGTGCTGACGGCGTCGTTCAGCAGCCGTTCGAGGTCAGGTTCAGCCAGCGCGCGCTCGCCGAGTTGCACCAATGCTTCCTGCTGCTTGACGCGGCCGCGCAGTTCGCTTTCGAGATTCACCCGTTCGGTAATGTCGACGCAAAGGCCAACCATGCTCCGCACGGCGCCGTCTTTGAGTGCAACCGTTCCGCTGGTCTCAAGCCAGCGTTCCTCTCGGCCTTCACGAGGCGGGGTTCGGTAGCGCGTCCGACAGACACCCTTCGCGCGCACCGCCTCCTTGAGGGAGGCTGCAACATTCGCTTGATCGTCGCGATGGATGTCGCTCTCGAAGCACGCATAAGTGCCGTCGAAGCTGCCGGCGGCCATGCCGTAAATCAATTCAAGGTTGCTCGACCACGTCAACCGGTCGGTAGCAATGTCCCAACACCAGACGCCGATATGGCCGGCTTCAAGCGCGGAACCGACCGTCGCAAAATTCGGAAAGAATTCTTTCGCGGTCTGTTCCGCGGGCCGACCGTCCGGCTTGTTTGTTTTGCAGTTATGTCGGTCGGGCGCATCCATCCGTTCACACTTTCATTTTCTCTCGCCCGGGTAAAGATTGTTGCTGATCGTCTCCTATAGGGGCGGCCGAAGCCTCGTCCGGCTGCGGCAAGTCGACGGCCCCCAATGACCTAATCGCTTATATGGGAATCGGTTGCCGCGGAACCAGCGGTACGCCTCAGTAGATCGCCGACACAGGTGCGCTGATGTTCGCCGCCTGCGGTTTCGATGGGACTGGAACATGGCGCGCCGGAATCTGCGCCGTCATGATGCCAAGCGAACCGCGCGAGCTGAGCTGCGGGCTTGTTTGCTCGCTCACTCTTTGACTGGCCTGGTGCCGATAATCATTCGGCAGCACGACCACCTTGCTGCCAATCCCGACGCGCTCGTAAAGGTCGATCACGTCTTCGTCGCGCAACCTTATGCACCCGCTCGACACGTGTTTGCCGATCGAGGTCGGATCGTTGGTGCCGTGGATGCGGTAATCGGTGTTGCCGAGATAAAGCGCGCGCGCGCCGAGCGGATTGCCGGGACCACCGCCGACCCAGCGCGGCAGATAGGGCTGACGCGCGACCATTTCGGCTGGCGGAATCCAGTCGGGCCATTCGGCCTTGCGTGAAATCGTCTCGACACCCGCCCACGTGAAACCGTCGCGCCCGACGCCGATGCCGTAACGCATCGCCTTGCCGTCCCCGAGCGTCAGATAGAGATAGGTGTGCGCGGTATCAATGATAATCGTGCCCGGCGCTTCATTGGTTTGATACGCCACGACCTGGCGGCGCAGGGGCGCCGGAACTTCGTCCGACGTCGCATCGGCTGGCTGCTGCGTTTGCGGCGCATATTGCGGAAAAACCGGCCGATAAGGATCGGCGGGCATGTAAGATAGCGACTGCGCAACGGCGGGAACGGCTGGGACTACTAAGATGCTCGCATAGAGGACGGCGACGTATAAACGTCGTGAGCGCGCGCTCGCTGACATGACACACTCCCGTGCTGAATTGCCGACTTCCAATCCCGCCAACTGTTGAAGTCGCAGAAAAGTTCCGCGCTGTGTTCCAAACAAAGCAAAAGGCAAGCCGAGCGCCTGCGACTTTTAGCTTCGTGCAGATGCAAATAATGTTCGTTGATCAGTCGTGGAGCGCCGTAACGAGGTTCAACAAAACCTCGCGCCGCGGCAGCACGCAGCGCCCATTTGGCGCGGTCGCGCCATAAGGACGGTCAAGTCATGCAGCGCCGATAAACAGTTGCCAGCAACGGCGATGAAATCGGGCTGAAAGCGGCGTCACATCCGACCGGAATGCGCGGTGGCTGAGCCGAGAGCAGTGATCGAATTTTGTTCGAATCAATGGTCGAGTTCGATTGCGACGAAAGAGCCAAAGCCGGATTAGCGCTCGGCAGCCGGTCACCCTTGAGGCTTCGGTTTACCTCGACGCCCGGCGTTCTGTTGGTCAAGCCCGCGCCAGAACTCGGGTCGGCCGTCAATAACGGACTGAGGCCGAGGATCACCGTCGCGAGCGAGACGAGCCCTAGGGCACCCGCCATGCGAACGATCAAAAGTCTGTTCATGGGAAATCTCCGAAGTGTGGAACCAATCCGGTCGGTTCCAAACACGTCACATCCCTCCCCCTCCCTGACCCCCAAGCTTTTGGTTGCGCGACTGGTTCCTCAGGCACTCGATTCTCACCGAATTGTGATCCGCCTTCGGCCGGTTCTGCTCACGGCTCCGTGAGCGGTGATTTGACTTTCCGGTCGCCGTCCTGCTCGGCGGCGGAACAAATAGCGCGCTGGCGATTTGATGTGGCGACCGGCCATCCTTTCCCCCTCCCCCCGTGCTTGGCTGGTCATGTTGGGCGCAGCCGATATGCCGATCGGCTGCGCCCTGACTTTATTTGAGACCACCGCGCCTCGTGCCTGTCCGGTGCCGGCATCCAAACAGCTAGACGCTGACGCCCTGCTGTCCGGCCCAAAAATGGTATGGCCGGGCAAGCCCGGCCATACCGCAACTAGAAAAAACTGTGACGATGCGTGCGCGCTACATCGTAGGCTGCCGCTCGCGCTGGCGTGCCTTGCGCCCGAAAAACAGCGCTTGGCTCACGACGGCGGACACCACCGCAAGCTGGAAGGGCTTGGCAATCAGGAATGCCGGCTCCGGACGCCGCCCGGTGAGAAAGCGTTCCGGGTAGGCCGTGATGAAGATAACGGGGACTTCGAAGGTGCCCAGAAGTTCGTTCACGGCATCAAGCCCTGAACTACCGTCGGCAAGCTGGATGTCGGCGAGAATAAGCCCCGGCCGCTTCTGCTTGGCAAGAGCCAGCGCTTCGGTATGCGTGCGCGCAATGCCGATGACGTTATGGCCGAGGCTTTCGACCAAAGCCTCGATGTCCATGGCGATAAAGGTTTCATCCTCGATGATAAGGACGTCCGTCGCGATTTCGGCGGCCAGTTCGCGGCCCGATTCCTCAACCAAACCGCGCAGGGTCGGCAGATCGCAATCAAGAACCTCTGCGGCGTCCTCTTCCGAAAAGCCCTCGAGCGCCACCAGAAGAAAGGCTTGACGGGGCAGGGGGGTAATTTGGGTGAGGTGCTGTTCCGGCGGCAAGCTCATTGCACCCGGCTCGGGCTGGCCGTTCACCGCCACGGAATTCCAGATTTTCGTAAAGAGCCGGTACAGCGCTACCCGCGCATTAGGGGCGCTATCCATGATTTTCGGGCTGGCAATAAGCGATTCCAAAGCCGCGGCGACATAAGCGTCGCCCGAGGCTTGATTTCCCGTCAACGCCCGCGCGTACCGGCGCAGGAACGGCAGGTGTTGGACTACAGCTTGCGAGGTCGACACGGCACCCTCCCCTTCGATTACGTACCGAAGCTAATGGCAAAAACGCTATGGCGCAAAAAAAGTTCCCTAACCGGTTCCGGGATACGGAACAAGAGGGCCCGCGGCGCGTTAGCGCCGAGTGGCCAATTAGCCAGTAGGGGGTGGGCCGAGGATGGGTGATCGGGGCAAGAACGAAGAGATGAAGCGCAAGACGATCGATATCCAGTCTATGGCGCCGGATCCAGACAAACCGGACATGCACGATCCTATGGGCAAGCCAGTGTCTTTCACTCCACAAAAGAGCGACGTGCGCCTGGGACGGGAGGTCCAAGCCAAGATCGGCCAGCAATTGCGGGCCATGTACGACGACGTCGTCGGCCAGGGCGTGCCGCAACATATTGCCGATCTGGTTCGCAAGCTGAGCGAACAAGAGTGATGGCGGACCGAGGGCCATACGAATGAAGTTGGATCCTGCGATACGCGAACAAGTATTGGCCACGGTGCCGAGCCTGCGCGCATTCGCCATTTCGTTGTGCGGCAATATCGATCGTGCCGACGACTTGGTGCAGGAGACACTGTTGCGTGCGCTGGCCCATATCAACTCCTTCGAGCCGGGCACCAATATGCCGGCGTGGCTCTTCACCATCCTCCGCAACCTGTTCCGCTCCGAATATCGCAAGCGGCGACGCGAGGTAGAGGACGCCGACGGCCGTTATGCCGAAACCCTCAAATCGCACCCCGAACAGACCGGCCGGGTCGAATTCGAGGAATTCCGCGCCGCACTTTCGAAATTGCCGGCGGACCAGCGCGAAGCCCTAATCCTGGTCGGCGCTTCCGGTTTCTCCTATGACGACGCGGCCGCGATTTGCGGTTGCGCCGTCGGCACCATCAAGAGCCGCGTCAACCGCGCGCGGACCAGGCTTGCCGACTTGCTCGCGATCGACAGCGTCGATGACTTCGGCCCCGATCGCGCCACCCGCGCCGTCCTCGCCGGCGGCGGGCGGAGCTAGGCCGAACACCTTCCTAAATTACCGTTCGACTTTGGTTGCTTCAACCGCTTATTCCCGCGCAAGCGAAAATCCAGTTATTGGGTCGCCGATTTTGCGGGGACGAGCGAGTAACCAGGTCCGGCGCCTATGGCAATTGGCCGCGATGGGCGAGACCGCCGTCGATGGTGACGATCGTCCCGCTGGTGTACGAGCACAGATCGGATGCGAGGAAGACGACGGTGGCGGCGATCTCATCGCATGACGCCGGGCGGCCGAACGGCATTCTGGCAAAGCTTTCCCGCCACCGGCTCTCATCACCATAAAGGGTCGCCGCGCGCGTGCGGCCGAGCACCTCCACCCTGTCGGTCAGGACCGGGCCGGGATTGACGCCGACGACGCGAACGCCGAATGCCGTGCTGCTGCCGCCGATGGCGCGGGTAAACGCCATCAGGCCCGCGTTGCCGACCGCGCCTGCAATGTAGGTTGCGTCGAGCCGTTCGCCGCCGAGGCCGATGATGTTGACGATCACGCCGCGCTGCCGCGCCGTCATCTTGCGCAGATAAAGCCGCGTCAGGCCGACATAGCCGTAGACCTTAAGGTCCCAACCGGCGCGCCACGCCGGTTCTTCGACGTCGTCGAGCGAACCTCCCGGAATGGCGCCGGCATTATTGACGAGGATGTCGATGTCCGGAAACGTCCCGGCGACGAACTCACGCGCCGCGGCGTCGGAGAGATCGGCCGCCAGCATACGCACGGCCACGCCAGTTTCCTTGCCGATCGCCGCGGCTTCCTTCTCCAGGAGTGCGGCCGAACGCGCCACCAGGCAGACATTGACGCCCTCGCGCGCGAACCATTGCGCGACCGAAAGGCCAATTCCCTTTGAGCTGCCCGTGACAAGCGCCGTGCGGCCGGAAAGCTTCAAATCCATCTTTATCGCCTCGCGTTTTCGGCATTGCCATGCCGACTTTCCCGGTCCTTGTCCATTGCGCCTCGCGGCCCGAGGCCCTTGTCCGCTCGCGGCGATGGCTACAAAATCCGCTGGCACGCTCAGCAAGCAGGACCCCGATCGATGGCCGCCAGCGTAGACGCCGCCTCGCTTCCCGGCGGCAATACCGTCCTTGTCGAAATCACTGACCGCATCGCCTGGGTGACGATGAACCGGCCGGAGAAGCGCAACGCCATCAACCCCACGCTCTCGTTCGAGATGCTCGAAGTGTTCGAGGCGCTCGAAGCCGATGAGCGCTGCGGCGCACTGGTGCTTACTGGCGCCGGCGAAGCCTATTCGGCCGGAATGGATTTGCGCGAGTATTTCCGCGCCACCGATAAGCTCAATTACGATGAGCGGCTGAAGGTCATGCGCAAGAGCGCCCTGGCGCAGTGGAAGCGGCTGCAGTTCTACGGCAAGCCGACCATCGCCATGGTCAACGGCTGGTGCTTCGGCGGCGCCTTCAACTCGATGATCGCCTGTGATCTCGCTATTGCGGCCGAGGACGCGAATTTCGGCCTTTCGGAGATCAATTGGGGCATCATTCCCGCGGGCAGCGTGACCAAGGCCGTGGCTTCCGTCATCGGTCAGCGCGACACGATGTATTACATCATGACCGGCGAGACTTTCGACGGCCGCAAGGCCGCCGCCATGGGGCTGGTCAACGAAGCGGTGCCGCGCGCCGCGCTGCGCGAGCGCGTGCGCCAGGTTGCCGGGACCCTCATCGAGAAGAATCCGATGGCGTTGCGCATCGCCAAACATGCAGCGCGGCGTGTGCGTGATATGTCCTGGGAGGATGCGGAAGATTATTTGTTCGCCAAGCTCGATCAGCTACGCTTCCTCGATCCGGAGAAGGGCCGCGAAAAGGGCATGAGCCAGTTCCTCGACGATAAATCCTATCGGCCGGGCCTCGCCGCCTATCGCCGCGAGCCCTGAACGCGCCCTTTGCTTATGCCTGTTGAACGTAACGTCGCCCTACATCTGCGACGGCAGCCATAAGGCCAGGATCGGGAACGCGATCAGGATCACCAGGCGGATGAGGTCGGTGACGATGAACGGCAGCACGCCGGCGAAGATCGTCGAAAAGGTCACGTCCTGCACCACGCTCTTGATCACGAATACGTTCATGCCGACCGGCGGGTGAATGAGGCCAAGCTCGACCGTCATCACGATAATGACCCCGAACCAAATCGGGTCGAAGCCGAGCTCCTTGATCACTGGGAAGATGATCGGGATGGTCAGGATGATCATGGCGAGGGCGTCCATGAGGCATCCGAGCACGATGTACATCACCATGATCAGAGACAGGACCCCGTAACGGCCAAGCCCGAGCCCGGTGAGGAAGGCCGTCACTTTCTGCGGCGTCTGCGTCACCGCGAGGAAATAGCCGAAGAGCAGCGCGCCGATCAGCACTGTGAGCACAGCGGCGGCCGTGCGCACCGCCTGCAGCAGCGAGCGGCGGATCTCCGGCCGCGACAGTTTTCCGCGCGCGACGCCGATCAGAAACGCGCCGGCGGCGCCCATGCCGCCGGCCTCGGTCGGCGTGAACAGGCCGCCATAGAGCCCGCCGATGACCAAGGCAAAGAGCAGAAGCGTGGCCCAGATGTCGCGCAGACCCGCGATCCGCTCCTGCCACGAACTGCGCGGCCCGGCCGGCAGGAAATTCGGCCGCACCCGGCCGATGATCACCACCGTGATCATGTCCATCGAGGCGGCGATGATTCCGGGAATGATGCCGGCGATGAACAGCTTGCCGATGTCCTGCTCGGTGATGATGCCGTAGACGGCGAGCACCGTCGAAGGCGGCAGCATGGCGCCGAGCGTGCCGCCGGCGGCGATCACGCCGGTGGCAAAGGATTGCGGGTAGTTGTAGCGCCGCATCTCCGGATAGGCGACGGTCGCGAAAGTGGCGGCGGTGGCGACGGACGATCCGGAGATCGCGGCAAAGCCGGCGCAGGCCGCGATGGTGGCGATGCCGAGCCCGCCCTTGAAGTGCCCGACAAAAGCATTGGCGGCGCGGAACAGCTCACGGCTCATGCCGGAATTGGACACGAACGCGCCCATCAGGAGGAACATCGGAATGACGCCGAAAGTGTAGTCGGTCACCGTGCGCATCGAGGTGAGGCCGACGCTTTTGAGCGCCGCGGTGCCGCCGACCAGATAGGCAAAGCCGCTGACGCCGACGAGCCCCATCGCCATGCCGACCGGCACGCGCAACAGCATCAGCGCGAACAGGACGAGGAAACCGATGACCGCAACCGCATCGGTGCTCAAATGCGCCTCATAGAATTGCGCCTCATTCGACCGGCCTGATCTGGTATTGGCCGCCCAAAAGCTCCGGGTGGAAAATCAACCGGTAGGTCCGCACGGCGATCAGCAGCACCGCCGAAACGTCGCCGAGCCATGCCACCAGGAAGAACGGCCAGACCGGCAGCCGCAGATCGAAGGTGAGGACGTTGTCGGCGCGGGTGCCCATGACTTTGTCGAACAAGGTATAGGTTTGCACCGTCACCACGAACAGCAGCACCAGCGTCGCAAAAACATCGATGACGCGCTTCATCCGCTCGCTGGCATTGGCATAGACGAGATCGACGGTGATGTGTGTGCCGCGATAGGACGTGGCTGCAATTCCCCAAAAGATGACGATGCCGAGCAACAACCTGCCAAAATCGTAGCTGTCGGGAATTTGCACGGCGAAGAAGTAGCGCAGCAGCACCGAGATGAAGATATCGGCGGCGACGAGGCCGATGAAGAACGCGGCGATCAGCTCGATGCCGTCGATGAAGCGATCCATGGCGTTGCGTGGCGGCCGCGCTCGCGCCGTCGGCTCTGTTTGAGGATCAGCCATCTCCCGACCCGATCGATTCCGATGATTCCGCTCATCCCGACGACAGCGGGATTTCAGATTGTTCGGCCACGTGCTGCATGTCTCAGCAATCGGTGGGTCCCCGCTTTCGCGGGGACGAGCGGTATCTAGAGAAGGGCTCAGTAGCCGGAATTGTATTTCGCCAGCGTCGTCTTGAGATCGTTGAGTACCGCGTCGGGATCGGCGCCCGTCTTGCGGACCGCGTCAGCCCAGGTCTTGACCACCGGCCCGGCCGCAGCCTTCCATTCATTCAATTGCGCGTCGGTGAGCGGGTAGACCTCGTGACCGGGCTCGGCCTTGAGCTTGGCGATACCGTCGTGCTCGAAGTCGGCCCATGGCGAGGCGACCTTCAAAGCCCATTCCGTGTTGCAGTGATTGTCGATGACCTTCTGCTGCGCCGGCGACATCTGCGCATAGGTCGCCTTGCTGAACAGCCAGACGAAGCCGGTGGTATAGAGCGCCGCTTCCATATGGTACTTCGTCACCTTGTCGATGCCGAACAGCGGCACCGAGCCCCATGGGAAGGTGACCGCATCGGCGACGCCGCGTTCCAGGATATCGCGCACCTCCGGCGCCGCAGCCTGCACGTTGGTGCCGCCGAGCGAGGTGACGAGCGACGCCATGGTCGCGTGCGCGGGGCGGATCTTCATGCCCTTGATATCGCCGGGCACCACGATCTTCTTGGTCCGCGAGTGAAACGTGCCAGGATCGTGCGTGAAAGAAAAGCAAACCTTGACGTCTTTCATCTCCTTGTCGGCGTAGTGCCGATACCACTCGTCGAGCGCCTCGGAGCCCGCCTTGGCGTTGGAAATCATGAACGGCAGGTTCGCGGCGTCGAAGATCGGGAAGCGGCCGGGCTGATAGCCGGGACTGACATAGGTCACGTCGGCGATGCCGTCGCGCGCCATATCGTAATGGTCGAACGCCTTGCCGAGCTGCTGGGCCGGATAGATCTTGTATTTGATGGTGCCGCCGGAATCCTGCTCGATCGAGGCGCCCCACTCTTCCATCGCCTTCTGCAATGGATGCGACGGCGGCACCCAATGGGACAGCTTCAGCTCGAAAGTCTTGTCCTGGGCGGAAGCGCTGCCAACGCCGAGCGAAAGGCCGAGCGCGGCAAGACCCCAGAGCGTTATTGGGCGCGTCCGATGCATGAAGTCCTCCCCATGGCCGCTGGTGTTTGACTAAGCTTTTAGTTGCAATTCAACCTTTCGCATTTAATCGCAGAAATCGCCCGCTGTACATTGCGTTGGCGCTTCAATCGATAAAATTGTTCGCAATACCCCGACGGTTCCTAAACGCTAACTTCGACCAAACCGCTGCGGCAGTTGTAATCTTAACCGGGCCGCAGCAGCGGCCGGGTTATCGCCGACCCTGAACAAAAAAGCCGGGAGAGAGCGCGCTTCAGCGCCGAACCCGGGCGTTCAGGGACGTCAAAATGTTCAGTCGCGTTGCGGCGTGCGGCATTGCCGTATCCTTTCTGTTATCTCCGGCGCCCTCACGGGGCGCGACCCCTGCATTCGCGGATGCGGACGCAGCGGTTACTGCTGCTGTTGTCGCGTCGCCAGACCAAACACAGGAACGGCGTGACGCGCAGCGCCAAGATCGGGCGCAGACTCCGCCACGCGACGAAGCACAGGCGAAAGTGGCGGCGCTCGAGCCTACGGAGCCGTCCATCAAATCCCCAGCGGCGGCGGGCCCTGCCACGCGGTCGCCCGCGATGGCGGAACCGTTCGGCCTCAAAACCGTGTCGGTGGAAAGCGGCGCGCTGTTGGCGAAGTGGAGCGGCGTCGAGGCCGACATCCGCGCCGAGAGCGAAGTGCTGGCGCGTTGCCGCGACGACGCGGAGCATTGTCCATCAGCCGCAAAAAACTTCCTCGCCATTGTTGCGGAAGGCCGCGCCCAAACAGGACGCGCCCGCATCGGCGTGATCAACCGCGCCATCAATCTGGCGATCCATCCGATGAGCGATCTCGCCCATTGGGGCGTGCCCGATCGTTGGAGCGCGCCGCTCGATACGTTGTCATCGGGCCTTGGCGACTGCGAGGATTACGCGATCGCAAAATATGTCGCCTTGAAAGAAGCGGGCATCGCCGACAGTGATCTCAGGCTCGTCATCGTCCGCAACGTTGCGGCCGGCGAGGATCATGCCGTCGCTGCGGCCCGTCTCGACGGCGACTGGATCATGCTCGACAATCGCTGGCTGACGCTGGTCGAGGACACCGGGATGCGCCGCGTCATTCCGCTGTTCGTGCTCGACGCGGGCGGCGTCAAGCAATTCGCGCCGGCGACGAGGCCGCGCGCCGCGGCGCCTGCCTCGCTCGGATCTAGGCGTCTACACGCCATTTCACTTCGAGTCCGCTTCGTAGACGCCGTCCCAATCCGGCGGCGGCGGATCGGCGCGATAAGTGCCGATGCGCTCGACATACATGTCGTAGAGCCCGGCAACGTCGAAGCCGTTGGCGATCTTGCGGCAGCGCTCGATCAACGCGAGCGCGTCGTCCCATTGCTGCTTGCGGTAGGACGCGAGCATGCGGGCGTTGATGTCGCGCAATTCCTGGCAGCGCGGATCCTGTTCGACCTCGGCGCGGCCGAGCACCGTGATACACCGCCTCCGGCTGTTTCTTGCCTTTGACCTGGATCAGATCGATTTCCATCGTGGCGAATTTCTGCTTGGCCTTTTCGGCGGTGCGCGAACCGATCACCATCGGCAGGCGATAATCCTTGGTCCGCGCCTCGAGCCGCGAAGCGACGTTGACCGTGTCGCCCAGCACCGAATAATTGAAGCGGAAGTCCGATCCCATATTGCCGACGACGCACGGACCGGTATTGAGCCCGATGCCGATGCGCAGCGGCATATAGGGGCCGCCGTTGGCGTCGGCCTCGCGCTTGAGCTCGACATTGAGCGCCTCGGCGCGCGCCAGCATTTCCAGCGCCGCATCGCAGGCATTGGCTTCCTGCTCGGCATCGTCGACCGGCGCGTTCCAGAACGCCATGATGGCGTCGCCGATATATTTGTCGATCGTGCCCTTGCGCTCGATGATGGCGTTGGTCAGCGGCGTGAGGAAGCGGTTCATCAGCCTGGTGAGGCCCTGCGGATCGTCCTTGTAGTGTTCCGAGATGGTGGTGAAGCCGCGCACGTCGCTGAACAGGATGGTCATGCGGCGCTCCTCGCCGCCGAGCACCAGCTTCTCCGGCGAGCGCGCGAGCTGCTCGACCATGTGCGGCGACAGATAAAAGCCGAACGCGGAACGGATCTGCTGGCGCTGCTTTTGCTCGCGCAAGTAATTCACGAAGGTCAGCACCAGATAGATCAGCCAGCTCGAGATCAGCGGGTAGGTGAAGTCGATCAGCAGGCCGTAGGTAACAAAATAGAACCACGACAAGGCGATCAGGCCGGCGATCAGGATGGCGCCGAGCGCGATCACGGTAATCGCCGACAGCATCGGCGCGGCAATGATGATGGCAAGCCCGAGCAGCACCGCGAGCGATGAGTTCGGCGCCGATGGCGTAGTTGGGGTGAGACAAAAGCGATTTGGTCAGCACGCTTTCAAGAATCTGCGCATGGACTTCGACGCCCGGCATCGCCGGCTCGACCGGCGTCGTCTTGACGTCGAGCAGCCCGGTCGCCGAAGTGCCGATGAGGACAAGCTTGTTTCGCAGGCGTTCGGGCGGCAGGTTGCCTTGCAACACGTCCTTGGCAGAGACGTATCGTGCTGGATCGTGTTTGTTGAAATGGACCCAGAATTTGGCCGTTGCGGTCGGTCGGCACTTCGAGGCCCCGCACCGCGACCGAGCGTATGCCGGCCTGGTCCGCGCGCACCAGGATCGCGCTTGTGCCGGTGACGACGCGCAGCATTTCCATCGACAGCGACGGGACCAACGTGTCCTGCGCCTTCATGACCACCGGCACGCGGCGGATGATGCCGTCGCGTTCCGGATCGATGGAGAACAGCCCGCGGCCGGCGGCCGCCTGCTCGATCGGCGATAACATTGCGCAACAGCCCGGGAAACGTCACCAGGAACTCGCTCGGATCAGGTCCGAGCACGGCAAAGCCGGCCTGCAGTGCCATCTCGGTCTCCGAGCGCGGCGTAACGATGGCCGAGCCGGCCTCGCCGACGACGACGCGCGAGTGCTTAATCGCGTCGGCCAGCACCTCGTCATTGCTCGGCAGGCTGTCCAGTTTTGCGCGAGTCTCGGCGTCGATGCCCGCGAAAATTTGCCGCCGCAACATTCGGCGACATGCGGTCGGGCTCGGCAAAGACGATGTCGAAACCGATCGCGACCGCGCCGAGCTGGGTAATGCGCGTGACGAGATCGGCCACCACGGTGCGCGGCCACGGCCACTGCCCGATCTGCTTGAGGCTGGCCTCGTCGATATCGACGATGACGACCGGCCATGCATGTCTGCTGGCGCGGGCGGAGCACCTGGAACAGATCGAACGTCGCGCAGCCGCAATTCCTCGAGCGGCCGCGGGTCGAGCAGCCGCAGCGGCACCAGCGCGAACAGCAACACGATGCATACCGCTCGCGCCAGGCCGAACCGTCGCGCCCAGCGAGCGATTCTCTTCATGATCTGATCTTATCCTCCGCGCTCGCACGGCGCAGCGCCGAAGCGGTGGCGGATGCCGCCCGTTCTATTTCTCGCGGAACGCGCGCATCAGCTGATCGTGCAGCGGCTTGATCAGATAGGACACCATGCGTGCGTTCGCCGGTCTGGATGAAGGCTTCGACCGGCATGCCCGGCGTCAGCCTGACCGGCGCCGAGCCGCCCGATCTCGTCCGGTCGGTCATCGCGATGCGCACCAGATAATAGCTCTGGCCGGTGCGCTGGTCGGTTGGTGGTGTCGGCGGCGATGCGCGTCACGGTGCCGTTGAGCTCGGGCGTCGTGCGCATGTTGAACGCCGAGAAGCGCAGCACGACCGGCTGGCCGAACTGCGACCTGGTCGATGTCCTTGGGATCGACCTTGACCTCGACCAGCAGATTGTCGGCCTCGCGGCACGATCAGCATGATCGGGTCGCCGGCCGTGACCACGCCGCCGACCGTGTTCGCGGTCGACTGGAACACGATGCCGTCCTGCGGCGCGCGGATGTCGGTGCGCTTGAGCTGATCCTCCGCGGTCACCTTGCGCTCGACGTATTCGCCGATCTTGCTGTCGGTCTCGCGCAGCTCCTTGGCGACGTCGCTGCTCAGATCCTGGTCGACCTGCAGGATCTGCAGTTCGGTCTCGGCGATCTTGCCCTTGGCCTCGGCCGCCGACGCGATGAGCTGGCCGCGCTCGCCTTCGATCTTCGCTTCGTCGCGCTCGAGCGAGGTGAGGCGATTGAGCTGGACCAGGTTCTTCTGCCACAGATCGCGCACGCCGGCGAGTTCCTGCTCGATCAGCGCCGTTTCCTTGGCCTTGGCGTCCTGCTGCGCGGCAAGTCCGGCGATCTGCTCCTGCAATTGTGCTGATGCGCTGCCGCAGCTGATCCTTCTGGCCGAGCCGCGCCTTGCGCCGCAGATCGAACAGCTTGCGCTCGCTCGCCATCGCCTCCTTGACGTCGGCATCGTTGAGCTTGTCCGCAAGTTCCTTCGGCACCGCGACGATTTCGGCGCCGTCGCGCTCGGCGGCGAGCCGCGCCTTGCGCGCATAGAGCTCGGTGAGGCCCTTGGTGACGATCGCGAGATTGGCGCGGGTTACGGTCTCATCGAGCCGGATCAGGATATCGCCGGCCTTGACCCGGTCGCCGTCGTGCACGCGCACCTCGCCGACCACGCCGCCGGTCGGGTGCTGCACCTTCTTCACGTTCGAATCGACGACGAGGGAGCCTTGCGCGATCAGCGCGCCGGAAATTTCGGCGGTCGCCGCCCAGCCGCCGAGACCGACCGCGAGCAACAGCACGATGGCCGTGCCGGCGATGATGTGCCGGCGGATCGACGCCAGGGAGCTTCGCGGCCGCCTTGTTGCTCATCCTGCTCCTCCCTGCTGTCCGGCACCACTTTGAGGGCCCGCGGCGGCGTCGGCTGGCTGGATCACGCGGGTGAGGATTTCCTCTTTCGGCCCGAACTGCTGCTGGCGGCCCTTGGCCATGACCAGAATGTAGTCGACGCCGGCGATGGCGCTCGGCCGATGCGCGACCACGACCACGATCCCGCCGCGGGCGCGGATGCCGAGAATGGCGCGGGTCAGCGCTTCGTCGCCCTCCGCATCGAGATTGGAATTGGGCTCGTCGAGCACGACCAGGAACGGATCGCGATAGAGCGCGCGCGCCAGCGCGATGCGCTGTGCCTGGCCGGCCGACAGGGCGCTGCCGTGATCGCCGACATTCGTTTCGTAGCCGTCCGGCAGATTGATGATGAGATCGTGAACGCCGGCCGCCTGCGCCGCGGCGATGACCGCCTCCGGATCCGGCGGCTCCTCGAACCGCGCGATGTTCTGCGCCACCGTTCCGGAGAACAATTCGACGTCCTGCGGCACGTAGCCGATATGCCGGCCGAGCGCCTCCGGCGACCATTGGTCGAGCGTGGCGCCGTCAAGCCGGACGGTGCCGCGCGCCGGCGACCAGACGCCGACCAGCATGCGCGCCAGCGACGATTTTCCGGACGCCGTCGGCCCGATCACGCCGAGCGCCTTGCCGGCGGCGAGCGAGAAATTGATGTCCTGGCAGACCATCTTCTGCGCGCCCGGCGGCGCTACCGCCGCGTTCTGCACAGCCAAGCGTGCGCGCCGGCGGCTGAAGCGGCATCGGATCGACCAGCGGCGGCAGATGGCCGAGCAATCGCGACAGCCGCTGCCAGCTTTGCCGCGCGGCGACGAAGCCGCGCCAATTGGCGATCGCAAGATCGACCGGCGCGAGCGCGCGCCCGCCCAGGATCGAGCCGGCGATGATGATGCCCGGGGTCGATTGCTGATTGATCACCAGCCAGGCGCCGACCGCGAGGATCGAGGATTGCAGCAACAGGCGCAGCACTTTCGACATGGCGCCGAGCCCGCCGGCGACGTCGCTGGCGCCGGCGCTTGGCGTCGACGTAATTGCGATTGAGCTCGCTCCAGCGCTGCGAGATGCGGCCGACCATGCCCATCGCGGTGATCGCCTCGGCGTTGCGGCGGCTCGCCTCCAGCAAGCGCGTTGCGCGCGGCGGCGAATTGCGTAGCGTTGCGGGTCGGCCGCCGCGTCTTGATTTCGGTGATGACCGTGAGGGCGACCAGGATGATGGCGCCGGCCAGCGCGGTGAGGCCGATATAGGTGTGAAACAGAAAACAGATGGCGAGATAGACCGGCATCCACGGCAGATCGAACATGGCGACCGGGCCGATGCCGGACAGAAAGCCGCGCACGGTATCGAGATCGCGGATCGGCTGGGCGCCCTCGCCCTTGCCGCCGATCTTGAGCGGCAGCCGGACGATGGCATTGTAGACCCGCACGCTGAGCGCCTCGTCGAGGCTATTGCCGACGCGCACCAGGATGCGGCTGCGGATCGTGTCGATGACGCCTTGCGCGGCGTAGAGGCCGGCCACCAGGATCAAAAGCGCGACCAGCGTCGGCACGCTGCGGCTCGGCAGCACCCGGTCGTAGACTTCGAGCATGAACAGCGCGCCGGTGAGCATCAAAATGTTGCTCATGCCGCTGAACAGCGCGATGGCGAGAAAAGCCCTGCGGCAGGCGCCCAGCGCATCACCGAGCTCAGTACTCGCGGACGGCTGCCGCAGCGGGCCGAGGGGCTGGCTCATGACGGGTGCGTATCACCGTAGCGGACGGAATCCACGTCCGCGCTTGCAATGTCTGGCGGCGGCCGATTCAGGCGCCAAAATAGCGAAATCCCCGACCGAGATCGCCAGGATCACCATACCTTTAGTTACCGATCAATGCGGCAGGTTCACGACCTTAGTTAACGAAGCCGCGAAACCGCAACCGGATCAGCACGGGCTCTCGGACTGGCCGGTGCGGGCTAACGGATAATATTCCTAAGCGATAGCGCTAGCCGATTGCCGGCAGCCGCCTCGCGCCGCGCACCTTCACCGCGCGGCGAAAAAGGCCACGGATCGGCGTACCGAAGCCTGTGCTTGACAGGCCGGCGCCGATCCGTGCTGCGATGCTGAAGTGTTGGTAAGAATCAGGAACGGGAATCGAGCGAGAGCCCGATGCTGAACGCCTTCTGCCGCGTCGCGCCTTCGGACCTTTTCAACTTTTTTGCAATTCTCCCCGCCGGGGTTTTCTTGCGCGCCATTGTTTTCAGCTCACGGACTTCGCCTGAAGTCCACGCGCGCCGCTTCTTTGACTTCTTCGCCATAAAACCTCCCTTTCAAGAAAGGCAGCTTGTATCCCTTACGGGAGCGAAAGAAAAGACAACAGATGGGATCAAGATCATTCAAGATCATTACTGTTGCAGTTGAACGTCGTCTCAGCTTCTGAACCTTTGTCACAGCTTCGGCCAAGGGACAGCGTCGCAGATACAGCCGGGCAAGTTAACAAACGGTTTTGTTGGTTTCTTAGTACGCCGCCTTCTTAGCGCGCTGTGCGCTGGGAAGCAATTCCATTTTTCACGACGGGTCAGGCCGACATTGATGCGGGATGACGGGCGGTACTCGGCCTCGCTCGCGGCCCTCCGATAAGATCCTATCAAAAAAGATCTTCTGTGCAGCGGCGTCGGGCGAAGCGGTCTGTAACTGAAGCATCCCGCTCGCTCGCGACATCGCACGCGCTGAGACGCAGTCGAGAAGAAGACTTCTTGGAGCATCATCTCGACATCATTCCGGCCCATTGTTTGGCAGAATTCATTCGCCACAATAGGCTGTGATGAAACTTCGATTCGGGGATCGCAATGAGCCATTGGAGATGCGCGTCGGTCTTATGTCTGATCGTCGTGCTTGCGTCGATGTTTGGCCAGCGCGCTGGCTATTCTGCGGAGATGCGGTTTGCGCTGGTGATCGGCAACGACGATTACAAGGCTGCCAAGCTTGCGACACCCGCCAACGATGCCGGCCTTGTCGCCGACGCGCTTCAGGCCGCGGGATTCACGGTCACCGGGGCGCGAAATCTCGATCAGGCCACGCTGCGGGAATCATTTCGTGAGTTCCTGGGCCAGGTTTCGGCGGCCGGGCCGGACGCCGTCGCGCTGGTCTATCTCGCCGGCTTCGGGCTGCAGTTCGAAGGCGAGAACTATTTTGTGCCGGTCGATGCCGATATTGCCCACGACGTCGACATCCCGCTCCAAGCCATAAGAATTTCGGATCTTACCCAGCCGCTTGCGGCGCTGCCGGGCCGCGTCAAGATCGTCATTCTCGACGCTTCGCGGCAGAACCCGTTTGCCCATGGCGACCAGCCGCTGGCGAGTGGGCTGGCGCTCGTCGATCCGGCGCCCTCGATGGCGATCGCCTTCAACGCCGCGCCCGGCACCGTCGTCCCCGAGGAGCCGGGTCCCTATGGCGCTTATGCGACATCGCTGACGGAAATGATCGCGGCCGGCGGGCTGAGCCTCGACGACATCTTCGCACGGCTTCGGTTGCGCGTCAGCGATCTCACCCAGGGCGCCGATGTTCCCTGGTACGTGTCACAGATCAATGGTCCCTTCTTCCTGACCGAGCGCGCCGCGGACGCGCCACCAGCGCCGAACGTGGTCCCGCTAGTCGACGTGCGCAACAAACCGATGCGTGATTTTCGGAGCGTCGAAGATGCCTATGAGGCAGCACTGGAGCGCGACACCATCGACGGTTACGAGCAATTCCTCGCGATTTATCGGAACAGTCCGTTTTCGAGGCGTGTTGCCGCAATGCTGGCGGTCCGCCGCGAAGAGATCATTTGGCGCCACTGCGTCGTTGCCTATACCCCGCAAGCTTTCTGGTCCTATCTGCGCCGCTATCCGAATGGCCCGCATGCCTTCGACGCGCGTCGCGAGCTGACGCGACTTGCTGCAGCGATCGAGCCGCCGCCTTCGTTCGCCTTCATCGATTTCGGCGTGCCGCCGCCGCCGCCGGATGAGCTTGGCTTTGTCGACCAGCCGGTTCTTATATTTGGCGGGCCCGCCTATCCGCCGCCGCCGCCGCCGCCGTTGTTCTTCCTGCCGCCGCGTCCGCGGGAATTCATTATCCTGCCGCCGCCGCCACCGCCGCGCGAGCGTTTCTTTCTGCCAATTCCTGCCGCGGCCGCTGTTCCGGCATTCGTGAGACCGCCGTCGACAGTGGTGGTGCCGCCGCCGCCACCGGGGGGCGCAGGCGCAGGTAGTGGCCGACCGACGATCCCCGTTTCGCTGCCGGCTGCCGTGCATCCAGGAGGCGGGGCCGGCGGACCTCCTGCGCCGGGCGCACCTGGAACCCGGCCGGGACCCGGTGGGCCGGCGGCGGTTGCACCGCTGCCGCACCCCGGCGCGCCAGCGGGCAGTGCTCCACCGCCGCCGCCGTCGACCGCATTCGTGAAACCGCCGGGACCACCTCCGCCGCACCCACCCGGTCCGGCGCCGGCTACGATCAAACCGCCTCCACCCCCACCGCCGCCGCAAGGGCCGACACCGGCGTCGATCAAGCCTGCCCCTCCGCCACCACCGTCGCCAGGTCCGGCGCCAGGTCCGGCGCCAGCGTCGATCAAGCCTGCGCCGCCACCGCCGCCGCACCCCCCGGGTCCGATGCCGGCCACGATCAAACCGCCGCCGCCGCCACCTCATCCCTCGGCCCCGGCGCCGGCTACGATCAAACCGCCACCGCCGCCACCTCATCCCTCGGCCCCGGCGCCGGCTACGATCAAACCGCCACCGCCGCCGCCACCACACCCGGCAGGTCCAGTACCGGCGACGATCAAACCGCCGCCGCCGCCGCCCCCGCCGCCTCCGCATCCCGCGGCGCCGGCGCCGGCCGCAGCTAAACCTGGACCGCCACCACCGCACCCGCCGGCGTGCCCGCCGGGTAAGACGGCGAGCACTGTAGGCGGCCATATCGTCTGCAAATAGTTCGGAGACGCCGCGGGCCGGCCGACGCTCAAAGCGTCCGCCGGCCTGCATAACAGCGCGGTGCAGCCTCAGCGGCGTCGGCGGCGCCACATTTTTACTAACGATTGCGAAAGGTCGGCTGACTATTTTGACGGTCAGCCTAAGGGATGCGTTTGATGCAGACTATTCTCCTGAGCGGTCTGTTCGGCGGCGTCTGCGCGATGGTGCTATGGGTCGTCTGCGCCGTCTCCGCGACGCGTGATCAGATGATGAGGCGGGGCGGCCAGCTCGCTCCTCCCGAGGAGCGCTAAGCGCCCGCGGCGGTTCATATGCGCACCGCCTCCCACTGGGTCTTCAGCTTTATTGTGCTGATCGCCGCTGCAACCAGCGCCGTGGCCCAGACAACCGCACTGTCGTGCCATGGCACGCGGCAACCCAAAGAGATCGCCGAGCTCATGTTCGGCCGCGACATCGGCAATCGCGTCGGCGTGAGCGAATCCGCGTGGAGGCAGTTCGTCGCACGTGAAATGACGCCACGCTTTCCTGACGGCCTCACAATCATGGACGCAACCGGGCAATGGCGCGACCGCGACAACGGCCGGATCGTGCGTGAGCCCTCCAAGCACGTCGAGATCGTGCTGCCGGGCAACGACGACGACGAAGCGCGCCTCGACGCCATCGTCGCCGCCTATAAGCGGCAATTCCGCCAGCAGTCAGTCGGCGTCATCGTGCGGCCGGCGTGCGTCGCGTTCTAGCGCCGGCATCGGCGTGCAGGGGCTTGCGGCCTGCGCGCCTTCTTCCTAGCTTCAAACGACAGGGATATTGCGCCGACACCAGGAGGCGGCCGCGAATGAGCGTATGCCCGGACGAGCTTAAACTCGTTGCTCTCGACAAAGACGACATCGAAGTGGTGTCGGCTCATGTCCAGGATGCGCTGGTCAAAGTCGGCGACATTTTGTGGCATCCGCGCGAGCATCGGTTCGTGATGGTGCTCAACCGCTTCGACTGGATGGCGGCGGTCGATGCGAAACCCCTCGGCAGGGCGGATTACCGGCGCTGCCGAACCGCTCTGCGCTTCGAGCGCGTGCTCAGTTGCAAATGCCGCAATCTCGACCAATCGCACAAGCACACGCGGCTCAATCTGCTTGTGGTCGAATTTGCCGAGAGCGATGCTCCGGCTGGCGTCGTGACGTTGACCTTCTCGGGCGGCGGCGTCATTCGCCTCGATGTCGAATGCCTGGAGGCTGAACTCGCCGATCTCGGCGAGGTATTCACGGCAGAGCTTTGCCCCGATCATTTTTCGACCGGGCCGGCGACGGCCTGAGCCTCAGGCCGTTTTGGGCTGCCGCGTCGCCGGTGCAGCAAACAACTTCATCAGCACGATCATGACAGTGAGCGTCGCTGTATAGGCCATGAGCTGCATGGCGGTCGGCTGATCGACATAGCCGATCAGCGTGTGCAGGGCGCGGCCGAGCAGGCTCGAATCGCTCAGGATCCAGGATGTGTCCCAGACCGTCTGGTCGAACGCAGTGAGGATGTCGGCCTGTTCGAGGAAAGCGATCGCCTGCGCTGCCAAGCCCGCAGCCAGCAACGCGATCAACGCGCTCGTCACGCCGAACAGATATCGCGTGGGGATGGTAATAAGACCGAGATAGGTCATGACGCACACGAGCGAGCCGAGAATAAGCCCGACAAATCCGCCGGCCGCCATGGCGAGGCTGGCGCCGCCTTGCGCCGCGGCGACCCCATAGAGAAAAAGCACGATTTCGGAACCCTCGCGCAACACCGCGATCGCCACCACGATGGCGAGGGCAGCGAGCGATTTCGAACCGGCAACCACCGCCTCGCCGGCGGCACGCAACTCGGCCGCAAGCTCGCGGCCGTGGCGCGACATCCACACATTGTGCCAAGTCAGCATCAGCACGGCGAAGACAAGAATGCCGGCATTGAACACTTCCTGACCGCTGCCGCCGAAAAGATCCGACAGCGCGCCGGTGAACAGCGCCACCACGCAGGCGCCGACCACGCCGGCGACAACGCCGCCCGTGATCCAATAGCCGCGTCGGGGAACCCCGGTGGTCACGGCCATGACGATGCCGACAATCAAGCCGGCTTCAAAAACTTCGCGGAAGACGATCAACAGCGCGGCCAGCACGGCAACCTCATCTCAGTTCCTTAACACGCAAATCTCTCATGGTACAGCAAGGTCATGGCACAGCACGATCATGGCTCGGCAAGATCATGGCACGACCAAATAACCTTGCGTGTCATGGTGGAAGTCGTCGTAGAAATTATATCGTCCCGGCTGTTGCGGCCGCACGTAGACAACGATCTCCTTGCCAACCGCGACGATCTTCTCGAAGTGCAGGTCGCTGCTTTCGAACTCGGAAGCCGTGTCGTCGAGATTCTTGACCCGGATCGAGATCGGTTTCCCGGCCGGCGCGTGCACTTCCGCCGGATCGAATTTATGATTCTTGATGGCAATCGACAGCGCGACCGTGTCATCCGCGTGCGCCGCGTCCGCATTGAGAACCAACGCCGCCGTGAACAGAGCCGACGCGACAAGCCGCGGGCCGATCCTGGTGAGCGTGCTGGTCATGCCGGCATGACGCCTGTTGTCCGTAGCAGATTGGATACCCAAGGAGTTGGGCAACAACCGACTTTTTGTCAATCAAAAAGCCAAATATTAGAATTGTTATAAAGCACTTAGCCCAAAAGCCCGGCGGCGCGGGCGCAGCGCAGTGAGCAATTCCAGGAATGAGACAGCAGCGGCGCTCAAAGCGTCTTTAATGCCACCCATAATGTCTGCTGCGCGCCGGGGGAGACAGCCGCGCCGCTCCGAAACGTCCCGGCGGGCCGATGTTGACGGAATGGTCCGCACACGTCATTGACCGGCGTAACCTTGCGACGACAGGCCACACCATGGCGATCCGCCTCGACATCCGCTCCGGCGATTTTGCCCAAAAATTTCGCGCCTTTCTCGGTACCAAGCGCGAAGCATCGGCCGACGTCGACGCGGCGGTTCGCGCCATCATCGCCGAAGTTGCCGCGCGCGGCGACCGCGCGCTCAAGGAACTGACGCAAAAATTCGATCGCGTCGACCTCGACCGGATCGGTCTCAAGGTCAAGGCGGAGGAGATCGCCACGGCGCGCGACGCGTGCGCCAGGGAAGCCCTCGACGCGCTCGAACTCGCCCGCGACCGCATCGAGGCATTTCACCGCCGGCAAATGCCGCAGGATGACCGCTTCACCGACGCGCTGGGCGTCGAACTCGGGTCGCGCTGGACCGCCATCGAAGCGGTCGGGCTTTACGTGCCGGGCGGCACCGCAGCCTATCCATCCTCGGTGCTGATGAACGCGGTGCCGGCCAAGGTCGCCGGCGTGCCGCGGGTGGTGATGGTGGTGCCGGCGCCCGACGGCATTTTGGCGCCGCTCGTGCTCGCGGCGGCGCAACTCGCCGGCGTCGACGAGATTTATCGCGTCGGCGGCGCGCAGGCGATCGCGGCGCTCGCCTACGGCACCGAGAGCATCGCCCCGGTCGCCAAGATCGTCGGCCCCGGCAATGCCTATGTGGCGGCGGCCAAGCGCGTGGTGTTCGGCAAGGTCGGCATCGACATGATCGCCGGGCCCTCCGAAGTGCTGATCATCGCCGACAAGAACGGCAATCCGGACTGGATCGCCGCCGACCTTCTTGCCCAGGCCGAACATGACGCGAGCGCGCAGGCGATCCTCATCACCGACGATGCAAAACTGGCCGGCGCGGTCGAGCGCGCCGTCGAGGGCCAGCTCGCGCAATTGCCGCGCCGTGACATTGCCGGCGCCGTCGTGGCGGGAATTCGGCGCCGTGATTTTGGTGCGCGATCTCGACGAAGCGCCGCCGCTGGTCGACGCCATCGCGCCCGAGCATCTGGAAATCGCGGCCGCGGACGCCGAGCGGCTTGCCGCGCGCATCCGCAATGCCGGCGCGATCTTCATCGGCGCACACACGCCGGAAGCGATCGGCGATTATGTTGCCGGATCGAACCACGTGCTGCCGACGGCGCGCTCGGCGCGTTTCTCCTCGGGCCTCGGCGTGCTCGATTTCATGAAGCGCACTTCGATCCTCAAATGCGGGCCGGAGCAGTTGCGCGCGCTCGGCGCAGCCGCGATGGCGCTCGGCAAAGCGGAAGGGCTCGACGCCCATGCCCGCTCCGTTGCCATCCGGCTCAACCGCTGATGGCCCGCGCCGGCCGCGACAAAGGAAAATCCGGCCGGCTCGCCGCCGTGACGCTCGATGAGTCTTCGATCGGGCGATCGAGCCACGACGTCGAGCATGAGCGCGCGGTCGCGATCTACGATCTTGTCGCCGACAACACGTTCCAGCCGGTCGGCCATGACGGCGGGCCTTATGCGCTGCACCTCGGCATCAGGCGGCAACCGGCTGGTGTTCGACATCCGCCTGACCGACGGCACGCCGGTGATCGCCCATATGCTGTCGCTGGCGCCGTTCCGCCGCATCGTGAAGGACTACTTCGTGGTCTGCGACAGCTATTATGCGGCGATCCGCACCGCGACGCCGGACCGCATCGAAGCGCTCGACATGGGCCGCCGCGGCCTGCACGACGAGGGCTCGCAAATCGTGATGGAACGGCTCAAGCGCAAGGTCGAGCTCGATTTCGATACCGCGCGGCGGCTGTTCACGCTGATCGCGGTGTTGCACTGGAAGGGCTGAGGGGGCCGATGCCGCCACCCGCGTCGCGACCTCTGGCGGTGTTGTTCGCGTGCGGCCTCAATGCGGTGCGCTCGCCGATCGCGGCGGCGCTGTTTTCACAGATATTCGGACGCGCGATCTATGTCGGCTCGGCCGGCGTGCGCAAAGGCGAACTCGATCCGTTCGCCGTCGCCGTGATGGAGGAGATCGGGCTCGACATTTCGCGGCACAAGCCGGTCACCTTTGAGGAGCTGGAAGACTTGGAGGGCCTCAATTTCGATCTCATCGTCACGCTCGCGCCCGAAGCGCACCACCGCGCGCTGGAGCTGACCCGCACCAGCGCCGTCGACGTCGAGTATTGGCCGACGGCGGACCCGAGCGCCGTCGAAGGCAGCCGCGAGCAACGGCTCGACGCCTACCGCGATGTGCGTGACCAGCTTCTCGCGCGCATCCGGCAGCGCTTCGTCGCGCCGAGCGCGGGCAACGAATGAGCAACCCAAGTCGCAACCGCCCAATCCAGTTGTCGAAGCGCCCGTCATCCGCTACGTTCCGCGCAAATTCTGACCCAGATTCTGGCCACGATCTGGGTCACACGGCGCCAATCCCGGGTCGCGAATGGCTAAGGAAGAGCTATTGGAGTTTCCGGCCGTCGTGACGGAGTTGCTCCCGAATGCCACCTTCCGCGTCAAGCTCGAGAACGATCATGAGATCATCGCCGACACCGCAGGACGCATGCGCAAGAATCGCATCCGCGTGCTCGCCGGCGACAAGGTGCTGGCAGAGATGACACCTTACGACTTGACCAAAGGCCGGATCACTTATCGGTTCAAATGATCGGCCGCCCCAAATTCGTCCTCGCTTCCGGCTCGCCGCGCCGGCTCGCGCTTGTCAACCAGGCCGGCATCGAGCCCGACGCGCTGCGGCCGGCCGATATCGACGAGACGCCGAAGCGGGGCGAACTGCCGCGCGCCTGCGCGACGCGCCTCGCGCGCCTCAAGGCCGAAGCGGCGCTCAGCATGGTGCGGCTCGATGAGGACCTCAAAGGCGCCTATATCCTCGCCGCCGATACCGTGGTCGCCGTCGGCCGCCGCATTCTGCCGAAAGCGGAACTGCTCGACGAAGCGGCGCAGTGCCTGCGGCTTCTCTCCGGCCGCAATCATCGCGTCCACACCGCCGTGTGCCTGGTGACGCCGAAGGAGACGTTCCGGCAGCGCCATGTGGAGACGCGGGTGCGCTTCAAGCGGCTGTCGGACCAGGACATCGAGGCCTATCTCGCCTCCGGCGAATGGCGCGGCAAGGCCGGCGGCTATGCGGCGCAGGGCATCGCCGGAACTTTTCTGGTCAAGATGGTCGGCTCCTATTCCAACATCGTCGGCCTGCCGCTCTATGAGACGCTGACGCTGCTTGGCGGCGAGGGCTATCCGATCCATTTCGGCTGGCTCAACGCCGTTTGAGAGCGGCGGTTGGCGCGGCCGGCGTCGCTCGCCCCATATTCCGCTCATGCCAAACGTTCCGCCCAGCAAAGCTTGCCCGATCTGCGGCAAGCCAACCGACCCGCTGCGCAAGCCGTTCTGCTCGAAACGCTGCGCCGATGTCGATCTCCACCGCTGGCTCTCCGGCGTCTACGCGGTGCCGGTGACGGAAGATGAGGAAGAAGACGAACGGCGCGATGACGGCGGCGAGCAACCGGACCTGAATCGGTTGCACTGGTGCCGGCCCATTCTGGACAGCCGAGAACCCGAGCCTTTATAAGACGGCGCTCTCGCGGGCCCGTTGCAACGGGCCGGCTTGGCGCGTGCCCAGGTAGCTCAGTTGGTAGAGCACTGCACTGAAAATGCAGGTGTCGGTGGTTCAATTCCGCCCCTGGGCACCACCGCTGTTTTTGTAGTTGGCGCGCCGAGCAACTGAGACGTCAAAGCCGCCCGAGCAGCATAAGAATGACAATAACGATCAAGATGATGCCGATGACACCGACGCCACGATGTCCGTAGCCGTAGCCGTAACCGCCGAAGCGGCCGCTGAAGCCGCCAAACAGAAATATGACGAGAATGATAACGAGAATGAGCCCTAGCGACATAGTCTAATCTCTCTTTTGCATTTGCAGCGCGCAGTTCCGTGGCTGTTACGCTGCGTGAACGATCGAGACCGTCATGCCGGGCAATCGACCGTCTATCTCAACGCGGGCTTTGAGCTGATGCGCGAGCGCTTCGACGATGCTGGTGCCCAAGCCGGGCCCTCCGGGGCCGCTTCCGTCCTGCTGCAACCCAACGCCGTTGTCGGACACTGATAAGCGCCAATTGGCGGCCTCGACAACGTATCTGACGAAGATTTCGCCCCCATTGCCGCTGGGAAATGCGTGCTTCAGCGCATTGATCACGAGTTCTGTGATAATCAGCCCAATGCTCACCGCTTCGCCGGAGATTGCCGTTCCGGCGTCGGCCTCCACTTTCAGAGTGATCGGCCGGCTGTCGCCGATCATTGAAGCCGCGAGGGCGTCGCACAGCCGCGACAGATAGGGGCCGAGCTCGATCAGCTCGCCCTGTCCCGAGGCTTGGAGTTGCTGCTGCACGGTCGCCACAGACATGACTCGATCGTGGGCATCCCGCAGGTGCAAGCGCGTCTCCTCCGATTGCACGGTCCGAGCCTTGAGCATGAGGATGCTGGCGATGATCTGCAGGCTGTTCGCAACACGGTGCTGCATCTCCTGCAGCAGAATTTCCTTTTGTCGCAGCAGGTCTGACGCCTTCAGCTCGCCGGCACGCCGCGCGGTGATATCTTCGATCGCCAACAAGATCAGCTTGTGAGCATTTACTTGATCGAAAACCTCCCGGGCGTTCAAGAGCATTTTGCGGCGTCCAATCCCCGGAAAATCGTGCTCGACCTCGTAAGCTTCGATCACCGTGTGCTGCGGCAAGATTTCCTCCAGCAGCAGTCTCAGCTCGGGGATGTTCCATTCGCCATCGCCCAGTGCGTAAACCAGACGACCTTGAACGTACTCTTTGGCGACCTCGAACCTCAGGCAGAAGGAGCGGCTGGCCGCGACGACGCGAAGGTCCTCATCAAGAACCAGCAGAGGTTCGCGAACGGTGTCGACGATTGCCTGCGCCAGCGCCCGCCCATCGTCGAAGCCCACGAACGGATGACTGACGGGGAAGGCCAGCGGGTCCGGTGGAGGCGAGAGCTCGCGATAGTTCGGTTCCATGTTCATACTCGAGAAAATAACCAACTCATTCGCAGCAACGAGCGGTCAGCCACCCATGTTTCCCAACGTCACCCCGTCTCTGTCACAAAGGAATCTGATGACAAATCGTGTATGGCAGTGAAACCCCATTGCGAGGTGAAAACTGTGCAAAATTGCTCACATAGCGACGCCTGTGGATTATACCGCCCACCAGTGTTACCCGCGCGCGCGCAAAACCCTGGAAATTTAAGGCTTGATTTGCAGCTATTCGTAGTCGGTGTACTGCCAGTACGCGTACCGGCGCCCCAAATGAGCGCGTTTCAGGTCTTGATCTGCGGCTGGTCGTGCAGAACGACATTCAACAATGAACTATGGACCGCAATGCCGCCATTGTACTCGATGAAGCCCAGCTTTCGAAACTTGTTCATGAAAAAACTCACGCGCGACCGCGTTGTTCCGATCATCTCCGCAAGCGTTTCCTGGCTGATTTTCGCGATCACCGGCTCGGGCGAGCCCTCCTTGCCGAAGTTCGCCAACAGCAGGAGCAGACGGGCAAGCCGTTTCTCGCTCGAATTGAACAGCTGATCGACCAGGTCTGCCTCGACGCGGATGGACCGGCCCAGAAGGTGCGCGATGAACTTTTCGGAGAACGCCGGTTCATGATGGATGACGCGGACAATGGCGTCCTTCTCAAGTCGCGCGATAACGGCATCCGTCATGGCCGTGACCGTCGCTATACGTTGCGCTTGCCCGGCAAGACATCCTTCACCGAAGAACTCGTCCGTTCCAAGGATTGCGATGACGGCTTCCTTGCCTTGCTCTGAAACGACGGTGAGCTTCGCCTTGCCTTTCTGGATATAGAAGACCGCATCGCCAGGGTCGCCTTGTGAAAAGACAATCTGGCCTTTGCAGTACTTGCCGATGCTCCGGCCGTCCCCGACACGGGCGAGGAACGATTTTGTATCGAATGTGGGGCGGCGTTTAGCGGTCACTACATGAGCGTCCGGCTGTCCTTTGCGGGTCCGGCCGACGCTGCGGCCGCCCCCGACACGGGCGAGAAACGGTTTTGGGTCGAATGCGGCTCGGCGTTTGACCGTCATGATATGACCTTCCGTACCATATCGTACTGTACCACAACGTCTTTGGGGAGATAAACCCGCTTGTCAAACTTTAGGAACCAGATCGAGGCGGTCCATAGGCTTGCCGGCAGCCACTCATGATCGGCGAAGCCCGCTGAGAGATTAAGGCAACTAAACACAACAGCGCTGCATCCTGATGAGCAATATTGCTCAGAAGTGCATTGAGCCGAAGATCACCAGGCATGAGCGCGTTTCAAACAACGGGAAGCAACGCGAATTTTGCTCTTTGAACAGTAAGTGACAATTCCTCGATCCCTCTTACAAAAGACACGGTCAACGCCCTATGCGGCCACTATTAAGGTTGCCTCTGTGAGTAGCCGGAATTGGTCGGCCAACAAGAGAAATCAATATGAAAGATGCACACAACAAGGCGGCGGAACATCACGAATCCGCGGCCAAGTCTCATCGCGCCGCTGCCGACTCTCATGGCAGAAATGACCACGCCAAGGGCAAGGAACACGCGACCCAAGCCCAGCAGCACGCGCAAAACGCAAACGAGCATTCCAAGACGGCAAATACGAAGAGTGCCCAACAGAAGTAACGACTTCCACCGGGAGGTTGACGATCCCGTCAGCTTCCTGGTGGGCTAATTTGATTCGATCCTCGCGAAATCGCTGAATTTGATCTCATCATCATCCGCCGCCAACCATGGCCGCATCGACAATGAGGATATGGGCAAGGCCACGCCGTTCCGCGAACTGCCAATAAACCCCGTTCGTTGCATGGCGCGATGGCGCTGATCCTCACTCTTGCATCTCGCAATCTGTTTCACGACCGGGTTCGACTGATCGCCACAATCGTTGGGATCGTCTTCTCTATTGTGCTCGTCACCGTTCAACTCGGAGTCTTTCTGAGCTTCGAGCGCATGATCACGACGATGATCGATCACCCGCGGGCCGTGCTTCGCTCCGGTTTATGGCTGGTTCACCGAAGGTTTCGACACCCTCGATCTGAAGGAGGCAAAGGCGCTCCTGGAAGGGTTGGCGGCGTAACGCTCTGTTGGCGACCAGAGTGGCCACTTCCTGCCAGCCCTTCGACCAGCTACGATGCTTTTCCTGAGCCTACGGAGAGGCAATGAAAAAGCGCTCGCGAGCAGACCGGAGAACAAATGAACCTCGCTGACGTGGTGCCCGATGGAGACGCGCTTATCGCGCTGGAATCCGAAGAGCTTGGACTGCGCATACTTCAAGTGCTCGCAACGCGGAGCCCGAACATCAGTCAAATACGGCTAGGTCTGTTTCTGAACAGCGCGCTCACCGGCTATTCAAGCCACCCCCGGCGCGATCAAATCGGACAGGCAATAAGAGAGGCGTGGGCGTGGCTTGAAGGACAAGGGCTGCTTTTGCAAGATCCCCACTACATGCCGGGAGATATGCGCGTTCTTAGTCGAAAGGCTCGACGTTTAGCCAAGGAGAGCCGAATGCGCGCCGTGCACTAAGCGGTCAGTCAGAAGCGCCGCGTCGCGCTATCGTGTTTTTCGATGATAGGCTGACATTTGCTTGAAAACCGTCCGCCTGCTGGAAAATCTTGCGGCACCAGTTAACGACCGCGAAGTGCGCCGTGGTCATTCGCGATATCGCTCTGGCGCACGCGATGCCCGGCGAATGTCGCGGCCGAGATTAAAAATTGGACATGTTCTAAGCGCGCTCGGCGGGGGGCGCCGGGTGCGAGACTGATTTTATCTGTTAAATCAACAGGTGTTGCCGCCGGCTGATCTGTTATTTGGCACGACAACCCATCAGACCCGTTTGACGATTTGTATGCCATTGCGAAAAAATGACACGATTGTTTGGTCGATATCGCCCCGGCCGCTCCGCACCAAATGACCATTGAAGCTGCGCCGGCCGCAAAGGCTCCGCAGTCTTGCGGGCCGTCAGGCCGGTAAGCGCGCACGGCCAATTTCGAAGAAAGGGCCAACAATGCAACACGATTTCATTCTTCTCGACCGGTCCGGCTCCATGGAGTCGCTGTGGACCGAGGCGCTCAATTCCGTGAACGCCTACGTCAAGAAACTTGCCGACGACAAGGTCGATACCGGCGTCACTCTGGCGACCTTCGACAAGGACGGCGAACAGTTCAAGTTCGAGGTGATCCGCGACCGGATCATTCCATCGGCCTGGAAACCGGTTTCCGGGCAGGACGCAAACCCTCGCGGCATGACACCTCTCAATGATGCCCTCGGCCGCATCGTTTCCATGGCCAAAGCCGGCAACAACGGCATCCAGTACGATAAGCTCGCGCTCATCGTGATGACCGACGGCTTGGAGAATGCCAGCCGCGAATTCACGCACGCTGCCGCGAAGGCGCTGCTCGACGATTGCCGCGCCAAGAACTGGCAGGTGATCTTTCTCGGCGCCGACTTCGATAACGCTGCACAGGGTGCGTCATACGGCAATGCGGCTGCGGCAACCGTTGCCGCCGCGGCAGAATTCTTACCGGCCGCCATGGCCGAAACTGCCAGGAAGCGGACAGAATACGCCGTTCGCGGGTCGGCCATGGGTTTTAGCGAAGATGAACGGCGCAGCTTCCGAAAGTGAAGCCGGCGGACCGGCTATCGGTTTGCGATTATTGGGAATGCACAACAGCGCTGCTGCTTGAAAAGTCTCAGCATGGAACGGGAGCGCCGCAACAGCTTCAGCGTTGGCGGCGCTCTCCGCGTTTTCAACCCCGGCGGCTGGCAGCCCCGATGAGAATCCCGACCCCGATGGCAACCGCAAGCGTGACCAGGGGACGGTGTTTGGCCTGAGCGGTGATCCTTTCAAGCGCGTCGCCGCCCATCCTGGCGCCGGTCTTGATCGCCTCATTGCCAAAATCGGTTGCCTCGTCCACAGCCACGCGCTGGCCACGGCGGAAGCGATCGACAATGTCGTTCAGGATCGGCCCGATGGTGTCGGCGATTTGATTGCCGGCCGCCATGGCGCTGCTTGACGCGGTGCGGCCCGCGCTTCTTCCAATTCCGCCAAGCTCTTTTTCAATAGCGCGCAAATGACCCGCGATGGCCGAGAGGCGGGGATCATACGCTGTGGAACGATTTTGAAACATCAACGCCCTCCCCGTTCGGGACTGTTCTTTTCCGGCGCGTCCTTGTCCGGAGGAATTTCGGGCACCTCGCGCTCCGGCTGTACGTTCGGCACCGGCGGCATGATCTCCGGCTGCGGTCGCTTTGGTTCATTGTCCATAGCCGGCCTTTCCAATGGCTCACGCCGGACAACCCGGCGGCGGAACAAATGTTCCAGCGGCGTGAACTTAGCTCGGTTTGGTGCGTTGACTTGCGCCCACAGTGGGTTACGCCCCGAATTACGCCCCCAGTCGAGCGGAGACACGGCCATGCCAGAGACGCGCGCCCCAAACTCGGATTTCAATCGTGCTTTTGGCGATGCCAAGAAACAAGCCGCGGGCGTCGCCAGTGAAGTGACGGACGCTGCCCAAGATTTGTATGGCCACGCTGCCGACAGCGCGTCGCAAGTCGCCGACGCCGCCTCCAGGGCGGCGCGAAGAACCGCCGGCTCCTTTGAGCAGGCGTTGCGCAACACGATCGAAGATCAGCCTTACACCGCCGTCATCATCGCTCTCGGCCTCGGCTGGCTGTTTGGCCGCATGCACCGGCCGCTCTGACATTAAACCAAACTACGTGTCATCGTGCCTAGCGCTGGCACGCCTGAGCTTTATTGTCTCGGCATTCACGGCCCATCATCATTGACAATCCGGCCTTTCCGGCCAAATGCGCCGCTATAGACAGCGCTGTCACGCGGGGTTTGCCGACGCGGCGCGACAATGCGCGCCAACTCCATCCGCAAACGAGGTTGCGCGATATCGCGGCGCTTTCTACAACTGGCGTCTGGGATCAGATCCGCCGGGAGGGCGGCGCGTAATCCGCGTCAGGGAGAAGGATACAACCAAAATGATCAGGACATTGATGGCAGGGACGGCTGCATTCGCGCTTCTCGCTGGGCCGGGCATGATTCAACCGGCGACGGCCCAGCAGAAGACGGTCAAGATCGGCTTCATCTCGACCTTCAGCGGCCCCGCCGCCGCGATCGGCAACGACATGCGCAACTCGTTCGAGCTCGGGCTCGATCATCATGGGCCGCAAGCTCGGCGGCCTGCCGGTCGAGGTGATCTACGAGGACGATCAGATCAAGCCGGAAGTCGGCGTGCAGAAGACCCAGAAGCTCATCGAGTCCGACAAGGTCGATTTCGTCGTCGGCTACATCTGGTCGAACGTGCTGCTGGCCTCGCTCAAGCCGCTGGTCGATTCCAAGACCATGACGGTCGTCACCAATGCCGGCGCCTCGCAGCTCGCCGGCGAGCAGTGCTCGCCCTACGTGTTCTCGACCTCGTGGAACAACGACCAGACGCCGGCCGCGATCGGCCTCTACATGAACCAGAAGGGCGTCAAGACGGCGTTCCTGATGGGCCCGAACTATGCCGCCGGCAAGGACATGCTGGCCGGCGTGCAGACCACCTTCAAAGGCAAGATCGTCGGCCAGGAGCTGACGCGCTGGCCCGACCAGCTCGATTTCTCCGCCGAGCTGTCCAAGGCGCGCGCCGCCAAGCCCGACGCGATCTTCGCGTTCTATCCCGGCGGCGCCGGCGTCCAGTTCGTCACGCAATATGCGCAGTCCGGCCTCAAGGGCCAGATCCCGCTCTACACCGCGTTCACCATCGACGACTTGTCGCTGCCGCGGCTGAAGGATCTCGCGGTCGGCATTCCCGGCGCGCAGGAGTGGGTCAACGACCTGCCGAACGACGCCAACAAGAAGTTCGTCGCCGACTACAAGGCGAAGTACAAGACGACGCCGTCGTTCTACGGCGCGCAGACCTATGACGCGGTCGGCGCTGATCGACAGCGCGGTCAAGGCGGTCAAGGGCGACCTCACCAACAAGGAGGGCATGCGCAAGGAGATGGAAAAGGCCGACTTCAAGTCGGTGCGCGGCAACTTCAAGTTCGGCAACAACCACATCCCGATCCAGAACTTCTATCTGCAGGATGCGAGAAGGCTGCCGACGGCAGCTACGCGCTGCATACCGTCGCGACCATCGTCAAGGACGATCAGGACAAGTTCCACGACCAGTGCCCGATGAAGTGACTAGCGCACTGACGTAACCGTCATCCGAGCAGCCGCGCCAACGCGGGCCGTCGAGGATGCGGCGAGGCGTCCGCGGCGCCGTCGCCCTTCGAGGCTCGCACCGCTGGGCGCTCGTCCGGGTGACGTGACCGAACCATGCTCTATTTCATCGAGCAGTGCCTGAACGGCATCCAGCTCGGCATGCTGCTGTTCCTGCTGGCGGCCGGGCTGACGCTGATCTTCGGCATCATGGACCTCGTCAACCTGGCGCACGGCTCGCTCTACATGCTCGGCGCCTATTTCGCCGCCACCTTCGCCGCATTGACCGACAGCTTCGTGCTCGGCGCCATCCTGGCGCTCGTCGCCTCGCTGCGTCGCCGGCATGGCGCTCGAAGTGATCGCGATCCGGCGGCTGTACGGCCGCGACCATCTCGACCACGTGCTCGGCACCTTCGGGCTGCTGCTGTTCTTCAACGAGCTGGTGCGGCTGATCTGGGGCCCGGCCGGCATGACGCTGTCGCTGCCGAGCGAAATGCTCAACGCCGTGCAGATCCTGCCCGGCGTGTACTATCCGGTCTATCGCCTGGTCATCATCGTGCGCGACGCTGGCGGTGGCGGCTGCTGCTCTATGTGCTGGTGATGCGCACGCGGCTCGGCATGCTGATCCGCGCCGGCGCCTCGAACCGCGAGATGGTCGGCGCGCTCGGCGTCAACATCAAGCTGCTCTACACGCTGGTGTTCGGCCTCGGCGCGGCGCTCGCCGGCTTCGCCGGCCTGATGCAGGCGCCGATCCTCACCGTGCAGATCGGCATGGGCGAGAACATCCTGATCCTCGCCTTCGTCGTCATCATCATCGGCGGCATCGGCTCGATCCGCGGCGCCTTCGTCGCCGCGATCATCGTCGGCCTGATCGACACCCTCGGCCGCGCCTTCCTGCCCGACCTGCTGCGCGCGTATCTGAGCGCCAGCGCCGCGTCGAGCCTCGGCCCGGCGCTGTCGTCGATGTTGATCTACATGCTGATGGCGGCGGTGCTGGTGTTCCGGCCGGAAGGCCTGTTCCCGGCGGCGAGCAGATGACGCGCGCTCGGCTGCACCGGCGCTCGCAATCGAGCTGGCTCACGCCGCGCGCGGCGTCAACGCCGTCGTGCTTGCTGGTGCTGGCGCTGGTGCCGGTCTATGCGGCGCTGACCGGCGACCCCTTCGTCGCTGACGCTGTTCACCCGCATCCTCATCCTGGCGATGGCGGCGGTGAGCCTCAACCTGATCATGGGCTATCGGCGGCATGGTGAGCTTCGGCCACGCCGCCTATCTCGGCATCGGCGGCTACGCCGTCGGCATCCTGGCGAAGGAAGGCATCGGCTCCGGCTTCGTGCAATGGCCGGTGGCGATCGCGCGCGTCCGCGCTGTTCGCGCTCGTCGTCGGCGCGCTGAGCCTGCGCACGCGCGGCGTCTATTTCATCATGATCACGCTCGCCTTCGCGCAGATGGTCTATTACGTGGCGATCGGGCTCGACCGCTACGGCGGCGACGACGGCCTGACCATCCACCAGCGCAGCCACGTTCGGCGGCCTCATCGATCTCAACAACAAGACGCTGTTCTATTATCTCTGCTTCGCGCTGCTGCTCGCCAGCATCTATCTGGTCTGGCGCCTCGTCAATTCGCGCTTCGGCCTGGTGATCCAGGGCGCGCGCTCGAACGAGCGGCGCATGCGCGCCATCGGCTTTCCGACCTTCCGCTACAAGCTCGTCTGCTTCGTCATCGCCGGCGCGATGTGCGGGCTTGCCGGCGCGCTGCTCGCCAACCATACCAATTTCATCAGCCCGGCGATGATGTACTGGACCCGCTCCGGCGACCTCATGGTCATGGTGGTGCTCGGCGGCATGGCACGCGTGTTCGGCCCGCTGATCGGCGCGGTGACGTTCCTGCTGCTCGAAGAGGCGCTGTCGCGCGTCACCGAATATCCCGACCTGATCCTCGGGCCGCTGCTGCTGCTGGTCGCGATCTACCTGCACGGCGGCATCGACGGGCTGCTCGACGGGGGCGCGCCGTGGCTGAACGCGCTGCTGCGAGATCGACGGCCTGACCAAGCGCTTCGGCGGCGTGGTCGCCTCCGACGCGCATCTCGCTCGACGTTCGCGCGCGGCGAATTGCACGCCATCATCGGCCCGAACGGCGCCGGCAAGACCACGCTGATCGGCCAGCTGGCCGGCGAGATCGCGCCGCGACGCCGGCGCGCATCCGCTTCGACGGCGCGCGACATCACGGCGCTGCCGGTCTACCGCCGCAGCCGGCTCGGGCTGGCGCGCTCGTTCCAGATCACGTCGCTGTTTCTGCGATTTCACCGCGCTCGACAATGTCGCGCTCGCGGTGCAGGCGCATGCCGGCCATTCGTTCCGCTTCTGGCGCGATGCGCGGCGCGAGCGCGGCGCTGCGCGAGCCGGCGCGCGCGGCGCTCGACCGCGTCGGGCTCGCCGATCGCGCCGATATCGCGCGTCGCCGGTCTCAGCCACGGCGAGCATCGCCAGCTCGAAATCGCCATGGCGCTCGCCACGCGGCCGCGCCTGCTGCTGCTCGACGAGCCGATGGCCGGGCATGGGGCCGGAGGAATCCGCGCGCATGGTGCAGACGCTGCGCGAGCTCAAGGGCGACCTGACCGATCCTGCTGATCGAGCACGACATGGAGGCGGTGTTCGCGCTGGCCGACCGCATCACCGTGCTGGTCTATGGCCGCGTCATCGCCTCGGGCGATCCGGCCGCGATCCGCGCCGATGCCGCGGTGCGCGAGGCCTATCTCGGCGAGCAGGAGGCAGGACGCATGGCTGCGACATGGCTGACACGCCGCTGCTCGAACTCGCCGACATCGAGACCAGCTACGGCCTGAGCCGCGTGCTGTTCGGCATCTCGCTCGCCATCGCGCCGGGCGAAATGGTCACGCTGATGGGCCGCAACGGCATGGGCAAGACCACGACGGTGCGCTCGATCATGGGGCTGACGCCGGCGACGGCGGGCTCGATCCGCTTCGACGGCGACGACATCCGCGCGCTGCCGGCCTATCGCGTCGCCAAGCTGCGGCATCGGCCTGGTGCCGGAAGGCCGCCAGGTCTTTCCCAACCTCACCGCGCGCGAAAATCTGGTCGCCACCGCCGCCAACCGCAGCGGCGCCGCCGAGCCGTGGACGCTCGACAAGGTGTTCGCGCTGTTTCCGCGGCTCGCCGAGCGCGCCGGCAGCATGGCGAACCTGCTCTCCGGCGGCGAGCAGCAGATGCTGGCGATCGGCCGCGCGCTGATGACCAATCCGCGGCTGCTCATCCTCGACGAAGCGACCGAAGGCCTGGCGCCGCTGATCCGCGACGAGATCTGGCGCTGCCTGGCGCAGCTGCGCGCCGCCGGGCCAGTCGATCCTGGTGATCGACAAGAACGTCGAGGCGCTGACCCGCATCGCCGACCGCCACTACATCATCGAACGCGGCCGCGTGGTGTGGAGCGGCAGCTCGCGGGAACTCGCGCAGGCGCCCGATATTCAGCACCGCTATCTCGGTATCTGACGGCTGCACGACTTGTTTTACTTGAAGCGCAATTCGCCGAAGCGGCCGATTTGCGGCGCCGCGATCTGAAAATTCGTGTGGGCCGCCGTTGGGATGATTGACGACAGACGGCCGGCCGCCGTGCTGCATACGCTGCCGTGCCTCATCCCAGGATACTTTTTGCGGCGTTTCCTGGAGCCAATGCGCGACGGCCGCCTCGTCGCACCACTCGGCAAGTCTGCCCATGGCACGCCGGTGCACATCGGAACGCATGAAAGCCCGCATGGCGCTTTCGTCGTGCCAAACCGTCTGGGTCCAGAACGTGCGATGCGCCTCGGCTAATAGCGCGACACGCCGCATTGCCCGGCGTCGCTTTCGCCTGCAGCGCCGAGCGCAGCGCCGCAACGGCGAATTGCGGCATATAGCGCAAGGCGCGGACGCGCAGACGTGTAATGGAGACAAACATGGCGAATCTTTCCAACCGCATTGCATCGGCCGAACCAGTTTGGCGCTGGGGCGCAGGCTTCAAGGGGAATACCCTCGACGATTTCCTCCGCAAGGTCGCGATGCAGGTCGCGGACTTCGCCTACATCGATTCGCGCGCGAACGAGGCCCGCTCGACGGCGTGCGGCGGCAGCACCAGGCGCTCGACGAGGCCGATCAGGGCGAAGAAAACCAATGCCCAACACGGTCAGCGCCACGATCCCGGCAAACAGCAACGCCGTATCCATATTGCCGTTGGCGATGAGCAGGAGATAGCCGAGGCCGCCCTGGCCGCCGACGAACTCGCCGACCACCGCGCCGACGACCGCAAGGGTGATGGAGATCTTGAGACCGGCGAAGATCGACGGCAGCGCATTCGGCAATTGGATCTTGAAGAAGGTCGCCGCCGCGCCAAGGCCCATCGACTGCGCCAGGTAGATCTTCTCGCGCTCGATCGCGGCAAGCCCGATCGCGGTGTTGATGACGACGGGAAAGAACGCGATCAGAAACGCGATCAGCACCTTCGGCATCAGGCCAAAACCGAACCAGACCAGGAACAACGGCGCGACCGCGACTTTGGGCACCGCCTGCGAAGACACCAGCAGGGGATAGACGGCCCGCGCGAACGGTTTCCACAGGAAGATGCCGAGCGCCAGCGGCACGCCGACGACGACGCTCAGCGCAAAGCCGAGCAGGATTTCGAGCGTCGTGCCGATGCTGTTCTTGATCAGCACCGCGGCATTCGCCGCCATCGACGAGCGATAGCGCTGGGCGCGGGCAAGAGATAACGGCGGAACGAGCGACAGCCGCGCCGCCGCCTCCCAGACGACAACCAGCGCCGCCATCATGCCGATCGGATAGGCCAACGCCGCAATCCGGTCGCGCCGCATTCGCGCGTCGTGGCGCTGGCGGCTCTGCGCCTGAGTGAGGTCAGTGTCGCTCATTTAGCGTCTTCCTCAATGCTCGCGCAGCACGCCGCGCGCCAGAAACAGGTTCAAGATCTGCCGGCTGTAATCGGCGAATTCCGGCGTTTCGCGCATCGCCAGCGTACGCGGCCGCGGCAACTTGATGTCGATGATGCGATCGATCCGCCCGGGCCGCGGCGTCATGACGACGACCCGATCCGACAGGAACACCGCTTCGGCGATGCTGTGGGTGATGAACAGCACCGTCATTTGCCGCTCGCTGACCAGCGCCTGCAGATCGAGGACGAGCTGATCGCGGGTCAAAGCGTCGAGCGCGCCGAATGGCTCGTCCATCAGCAAGTGGTCGGGATTGTGAATGAGCGCCCGGCAGATCGAGACGCGCTGCCGCATGCCGCCGGACAGCTCATGCGGGATATTTGCCCTCGAATCCGCGCGAGGCCGACGGTGGCCAAGAGCTTCCGCGCACGGATTTCCGCTTCCTTGCGATCCATCTTTCGCGCTTCCGCCTGCAGCATGATGTTGCCGAGCGCGGTGCGCCATTCGAGCAGGACGGGGTTCTGGAACACAATACCGATATCGGTGCGCGGTCGGTCGACGCCGCGGCCGCCGGCGCAGACGACGCCGTTCGTCGGCGCGATCAAGCCGGCCGCGATCATCAACAGCGTGCTCTTGCCGCACCCGCTCGGCCCGACATGGGAGACGAACTCGCCGCGGCCTTGCGTAAAGGAAACATCGTCGAGCGCGCGCACCGGCCCGTCGCGCGTCGCGTAGATCTTGGACAGATTCTCGACCCGCAGATAAGGCTCGGCGTCGGCGGCGAATGTGCTCACGCTGGTCAGGCCGTTCAGGCCTCTTGCGGCGGCACGAATTCGGCGCCGGTCGGCACGAACTCGTTGGTGTAGAGCGCGCTCGCCTCAAGCGGCGCGGTCACGCCGCCGTACTGCTTGAGCACTTTGACGGTCTCGTCCCAATCCGCGTCGGACGCCCAGCCGAGCGGCTTGCCCTTGGTGTTCGGCGTCACCCAGGTTTTCCAGGACAGCTCCATCTCGCGCCGCGTGATCGCCGGATCGATGGTCGCCAGGTATTTCTTGACTGATCGCGACCGCTTCGTCCGGATGCTTGCGCGCCGTAAAGAAAGCCCTTGATGGTCGGCGCGACGAAGGCGCGCACCAGCTCCGGATCGCTCTTGAGCAGGTCCTCGATGAACGATGATGCCGTTGCTGACCACGGTGACGCCGTAGTCGGCATACCAGAAGATGCGCACCTGCTTCTTGCCGCGGATTTCGATCGCCGGCACATAGCCCTGCGCGAAGCCGCGCGATGGCCGGCACCTTGTTGCTGATCAGCGCGCGCCGACGCCGGCCGGATCGATGTTGACGACTTCGATCTTGGAGGCGTCGATGCCGGCGCCCTTGACGAAGGCCGGCCATTGCTGGAATTGCGCGCTGCCGGCGGTGATCGCGATGGTCTTGCCTTCGAGATCCTTCGGCGTGTTGATGCCGGAATCGGCGAGCACGACGACGGCGGCCGGATTGCGCCGGTAAATGCTGCCGATGCTCTTGAGTCCCATGCCCTTGGCGACGCCGTTGCCGACGACATAGCCGTCGGCAGAAGCCGAACTGCGTCGCCTTGCTGGCGACCAACTGCGCGGTGCTGCCGGAGCCCTTGCCGGACGTGATCGCGACGTCGAGCCCGGCCTCGCGGTAAAAGCCCTTGTCCTGCGCCATCATGAAGCCGACGTTCGGGCCCTGAAAAACCCAATCCAGCGTCATGGTCACTTGCTTGAGCGGGCCGCGCGGCGCGTGCCCGAAACGGCGCGAACGGAAACGCGAGCGACTGCCGCGCGCCAAGCGCTGATGTTCTCGAGAAAGCGGCGGCGCGAGACGGCGGCCCGTTGTGGCAGCACGACGGCTCATGACATCACCTCGAATGATCTCCGCCCCGGCGCTGCCGGAGCATACAGGCAAGCGCGCCGGGCTGTCATGCGCCGGTCGGGTCGCGCGCAGCTAAAGGCTCAAGCATGCGCGCTGGCGCGCTGGCTCCATGGCGACCCGCGCGAAAGTGGTCATGATCTTCCATCCGGCCTTGAGCGAGCCGCGCAAGCGAGCCGGCGACCTTGGACTCGCCGCCGAGCCGGCGGCGATAGGCGACCGGCATTTCCAGCACGCGCAGCCCGGCGCGCGCGGCCCGCATCTGCATTTCCAGATTCCAGCCATAGGTCATTTCGCGCATGCCGAGCGCCAGCAGGGTGTCGCGGCGGATGGCGCGGAACGCGCACATGTCGGTGTAGCGCACGCCGTAGAGCAGCTTGCGTCAGCCGGCCGGCCATCAGGCCGGCCGCAAGCTGATGCGCACGCCATGCTGCCGGGCTCGCGCTTGCCGCGCGCGCGCGAGGCGATGACGAAATCGTAGTCGCCGGCAGCGGATCGGCGCGACCATGGCGGCGATCGCGGCCGGATCGTCGGCGCCGTCGCCGTCCATGAACGACGATGATGTCGGCGCCTTCGGCGGCTTGCGCGCCTGCAAGGCAGGCGAGGCCGTAGCCGCGGCCGACCGCGATCACCTCGGCGCCGGCGCGGCGCGCCGCACTCCTGCGTGCCGTCGGTGCTGCCGCCGTCGACCACGATGATCGCGATCGACCACGTCGCGCGGCATCTCGGCGACGACCGCGCGCGATCGATTCGGCTTCGTTGAAGGTCGGAATGACGACGGCGACACCGCCCGCCGCGCGGCGGCATCGTCAGAGGCTCCACCGCAATCCGCAGCTCGCGCAGGCCTCCGGCGGCTTGTTCGACATCAGCGCCTTGCGGAAATCGCGGTAGGCCGGGCCGGTCCAGATCTCGCGCAGCGTCTGCTGGGTGGCGTCGCCGAGCGTGTAGTTCTCGTAGCCGCGCTGCGAGAACGGCGCGATGCAGCACGGCAGCGCGCGGCCGTTGGCGGTGAAATACATCACCGTCCACGGCCGCCGGCACAGCGACCACGGCGAGCCGTCGTCGGCGCGCTTGAGACTCATGCCGGGCTCGGAGGCGCCGCCCGAGGCGCTGAAGGTGATGCCGAGCGATTTCGCCAGCGCCGCGGCGCGATCGATATGGACCGCTTCCTCGCCGCGAAAGCTGCTCGTAAAGCGCCTGGTCCGGCCGCGCCATGCCGATGGCGTTGTCGTTGAAGAACACCAGCCGCTGCAGATGCACCTCCTTGATGCCGGTCTCGGCGGCGACGCGCACGAAGTCCGGCAACTCCTCGATGGTCTCGCGCAAGCCCGGTCAGCCAGGCCGAGACCCGCGGCTTGACGTGACCTTCGCGCTCCTGCAGCTCGCGGAACGCGCGCACGTTCTTGAGGATGCGGTTGAAATAATTCTTGCCGCGGATGGCGCAGATAGGATTTCGGCGTTGGCGGCGTCGAACGAGACGCGCAGCTCGTCGAGACCGGCGGCGATCAGGGCGCGGCCGTTCTTCTCGTTGAGCACGGTGCCGTTGGTGTTGAACAGCACGTAGGTGCCGCGGTCCTTCAGATAGCGCACCATGCGCGGCAGATTCTTCACCAGCATCGGCTCGCCGACGCCGTGCAGCACCGCGCGACTGAGCCGCGGGATCTGATCGACGATCGAGGTGAACAGCTCCCAGCTCATGTCGGCCGGCGGCTCGAGCTCCTCGTAGGTGCGCGGGCAGGTCGTGCACAGCAGATTGCAGCGGTTGGTCGTCTCCAGATAAAGGCAGACCGGCTCGTGCTCCGGCAGCCTCGCTGTCGGTCGTCGACGCTCTCGAAATAGCGCTGCGGATCGACCGCGCGCTTTGTCGCCGCGCTTGCCATCGCATTCTGATTCCTTGCAATTGCTGTGCGGATCAGCCCGCGGCCGAGGCGTGCAGCGCGCTCGGCGTCGCGTGACAGCCGTCGACGCGGCGGCCGAACTCGTCGTTCGCGCCACAGCTGCCGCAGCAACGCCGCGGTGTGCCCGGCGTGATGCGGGCGATGCGGCGTCGAGCCGCGTGCGACGACCCATCGCCGCAAAGCTCGGCGTCGCAGCCGGCGCAAGCTCTCGACATCGTCGACATCGTACCAGACCGGCAGCACGTGCACGTCAAGCCCGATCTCGCGGGCGCGTTCCAGCGTCTGCTCGGCGACGCGCTCGGTGCTCCAGGCGATGTCTTCGAACATGCGCCGATGCGCGGCCTTGAGGCCGAGCAGATAATAGCCGCCGTCGCTCGACGGACCGAGCACGGCGCGATCGCCCGGCCGCGCCAGCACGTCGGCGGTCTCGATCAGCAGCGCGGTCGGCAATGTCGGGCTGTCGGAATTGAGCACCACGGCCGAGCGCATGGCCGCGCGCGAGAATTTGCTGATGGCGTGCAACAGGCAGTCGCCGAAATTCGGCAGCCAGGCTTCGATCAGGCCGATCGCGGCCGGCAGCGTGCGGCGGAAAAAATCCTCGCGAGCCGGGCGGGCCATAGGCCGCATAGCCGGCAATGCCGGCGCTCGGGCGCGGCGTTGCGCGGCGGCCAGCAGCACATTGTCGGCGACGTCCTGCAGGAACGCGGTGTTGAGCGCGGCCGCTTCGTCGAAGGTCAGCGGCGGCACCAGCCGCGTCTTGGCGCGGCCGGGCGCCGAGGCCTTCGCCATGAAGGCGATGCCGCAGCGTCGGCGCTCGCTGGCGAGCGCTCAACCGAAGCCGATGCGTCGTCAGAATCGGTTCGCATCGATCCATGCGATGCCCCCGTAACGACCCAATACGACGATCCAAGCAACGCAGCGTACAAGTGATTGCGCAAAGTGCTTGGCGAAGCGCCAATCAATTCCGCCTCAACGCTGTACAAGTCGGCAAACACCAAAAAGTTATCCGCTTCACCAAGTTCGTGATCGCGGAATCGTCGAGCGATCAGCGCCGCGCCAGCGCGATCGCGGATGGTGGCGATCGTTCGGCAGCGCTGCCGCTCGCCGGTCCCTGCCAGGTCGGCGCGCGTCTTGTATTCGCTGCGGCGGCATGTCGAGCGAGAGCGACCTGCCGGCCCAGCGATGCCCGACCGACTTCGATCGGCACCGCCACCGGACGCGCACGCCAGCCGAACCAGCCGCCATAGGACGACGATGAGCTCGATCTTGCCGTGCGGCGTGCGCACCACCTGCCGGACGTAGCCGAGCGTGGACTGCGTCGTCGTCGAGCACGCGGCAGCCCGATCAGATCGCCGACGCGCACCGGCTGCGGAAAGCGCCGGCTGCATGCGCTCCTCCATCGGCATCGGCTGTGTCGGCGTCGTCCATGCCGGTCGGCGGCACCATCGCCTGGGCCAGCACGACAGCGCCGTTCGCAGCGGCACGGTCGCCGCCTGCGCGCGCGGCCGAGCATGCGACAGCGCCGACGGCATCGCCAGGGCGACCGCAATATGCCGCAGTTTCATTCCGCGATCCTCCGATCAAAAATGTCCGCGCGAATTTGTGAAGCAGTCTGCGTTGCGGAAGATCGCTCGCAACCGTACTGTTCGCAGCTGCGCGCGGGACGATGTCGGACGAGTCCGCATTTCACTACTGCCGCCGTACGCCGCGCTCACCGACCGCTCGGTATCAACGTTATCGCCGTTGGAATATCATCGATGACCACGCCGACCGTCAAATCAACATGCGCGTAAGCAGCGCCGCCTGCACCCGCTGCCGCTGCGCATCATGCATTGGATCAATGCCGTCGCCATCTTCATCATGATCGGCAGCGGCTGGAAGATCTATAACGACGACGTGATCTTCGGCTGGCTGCATTTTCCCGACAGCATCGTGATCGGCAAATGGGCGCAGTACGGCCTGCAATGGCATTTTTTCGGCATGTGGATTTTCGTGATCAACGGCCTTGCCTATCTGACCTACGGCATCGTCACCGGCCGCTTCCGGCAAAAGCTGTTTCCGATCTCGGTGCGCGAGATCCTCGCCACCGTCGGCGACGCGCTGCGGTTTCGGCTGCGCCACGACGACCTGACGCATTACAACGCCGTGCAGAAAATCCTCTATCTCGGCATCATGGCGATCGGCATTCTGATCGTGATCTCCGGCCTGGCGCTGTGGAAGCCGGTGCAGTTCTCCGAGCTCGCGGCCGCTGTTCGGCAACTTCCAGACCATCCGGCTCGTGCATTTCCTGTGCATGGCGGCGATCGTCGGGTTTCTTGCTGGTCCACGTGTCGCTGGCGTTGCTGGTGCCGCAGAGCCTCGTCGCCATGGTCACCGGCGGCCCGGTCGTCGACGACGAGGCGGCACCGCGACGCCGGCCAGCCGACGGATCGCAAGCCGACGTCACTGACGCGAGTGAACACGATGTCCATTCGAACCCGCACGCCCTCGCATCTTCCGGCCCGCGCAAGCCGGTCGATCAGAGCGTGCTCGAGCGACACCGCGCGCTGGTCGACGACATCAACCGGCGCAACGTGCTGCGCGGCGCGGTCAGTCTCGGCGCGCTGACGCATGTTGACCGGCTGCGACGTCAGCGAAGAGACGATTCGGTGCAGAAAGCGCTGCGCGCGGTGTCGTCGTGGAACGACGGCGTGCAGGAGGCGCTCTTCCGGTCCCAATCACCTGGCGCCGACCTTCAGCGCCGTCGCAGGTGGTCAAGCCGCCGCGCTTCAATGCCTATTACGACATCGAGGAGGTGAAGCCGGTCGACGGCGCGACCTGGCAGCTCGAACTGGCCGGCCTGCATCGCAGACAAGCGGCCGTGGACCGCGCAGCAGATCTACCAGCTGCCCGAGCAGGAATTGATCATCCGGCACATCTGCGTCGAGGGCTGGGACTATATCGGCCAATGGTCCGGCCCGAACCTGCGCGACTTCCTGCAGCGCATCGGCGCCGATCTCACGGCGAAATATGTCGTATTTCATCTGCAACGACGATTACACCGAAAGCATCGACATGGCGACCGCGCTGCATCCGCAGACCATCCTCGCCACCAAATATGCCGGCGACACCATCACCGATCCGTTCGGCTATCCGCTGCGGCTGCGCACCTCGACCAAGCTCGGCTACAAGAACGCGAAATGGATCATGGCGATCGAAGTCACCAACGAATTCGACGAGACGTTCTGGAGCAAGCAGGGCTTCAACTGGTTCGCCGGAATTTGACATCAAGGGATGGCCCGCAGATAGATCCGCCACTTCCCGTCGCGGCTTTCCGCCAGCCGGTAATCTGGGCTCGACGCAAACGGATCGTTGTTCCAGACTCTGTCCTGCGGAACGACGACCACGACGTCGCAACCAAATTTTGTTGCCATATCACTGACGTCTGCCGGCGTACCGGCGCCTTCGTACACGCGAATAAACTGCGCGTTGATCGCTTCGCGGCGCTCCGGCGGCAACGGCGCGAAGGCGATCGCCAATTCGACGCCAGCAAAGCACGAGCTGCGATCGGCCAGCAACGCCCACGACATATTCGCCGGCCACGGCACTAAATCTTGCAGAAAGAGCGGATTGTTGGCGACGCGGGCGGACGGCGGCGCATAACGACGCACCGCCGCCCAAAGCTCCGGCGCCTGCGCAAAAACGCCGTCGTCAGGGTGCGATGTACCGGAGACATTCGAACGGATCATGTAGACAGTATCCGGCGCAGTGAGCAGAAGCCCGCCAAACGCCGTTACGGCGATAAGGGCATTGCGCGTGCGCCCCCACACACCGGCCGCCGCAGCAGCAATCAAAATCAAAGCAGGCGGCAGGATCGCGCGCCAGGCCAGGTCGTTGTTGCCGCCGAGAGTTGAGACCAGAAGCCAGGACACGAACAGGCCCGCGGCCGCAAGCAGCGCCAAGACCACCCTTGCGATTTTTTCTGGAGCCGGCAGCGCGCTGCGCAACATCACGATGAGCGCAAGGGCGCCGGCAACATACGTCGCCGGAAATTCGATCGGCAGCAGAATGAGCCAATAGGCCGGGATATCCAGCAAATGGCGCAACGACGGCGAGAACATCGGACCAAGAACGTCAAAGGGACGAACGACGATTGGATGCGCGTCGGCACGCGCCGCGACGGTGTCGAATTGATCGAGCAAAAATGGCGTCGCAAGGCCCATCACGAGCACGGCGGCGACCGCTAGGCCAATGGCGAACCGCAGGCGCTTGTCTCGTTCGACAGCGAAAAACAGGACCGGCGCTGCGACCGCCGCTGCGATCGCAAAGGTGATGCCGCCCACATAGGTCGAGCTTTCGAACCCGGCCGTCACTATCAAGGCGAGCGTTACCAGGAGCACCGCGCTCTGCCGCTGCGTGTAGCGGGCAAGGAGCAAGACCGCGGTCACTACGCATGATGCCGCCATCAGATGCTGCGGCACCCAGGCGGACTGAAACAAAAATCCGGCGAACCCGGTGGGCCCCGACAGAAATTGCCCCAGCTGATCGTCGCCGAATATTGCGCCCAGCACCGGGCGCAGCGAGCCCGCCCCCGCAAAAAGCACAACGAGAATTGCGGCGCCCGACCGCTTGCCGAGCCAGACCGCGAGGCCCATCATCAATGACAACGACGCGAAGGCGGTGAACCACGTCAAGCCGATATCCGCTTCCCAGCCGCTCACGCCAAGCGGCAGCGCGAGTTCGGCCGCGCTGAAATGCCAAAGGTAATAATATGCAAGCCGGCCTGGCGCGCCGGCCACTCCAAAAATCGGATTGACGGGCGGCAGGCCGAGCCGCGTCATCCCATCGATGATCGCAATCTTGGAATGATCGAAGATCGGATTCGCGAGGTGCACGCCGTCCGCGGCAAATTTGGGCAGGATCGCAACGGCAGGCACCAGCGCAAGAATCGCAGCAGCCGCATAGGCCCAGGCGGGAACCGCCAGCGCGCACTCTGCCTCGCGTGCCGCGGGGCGCGCGTACAGCGCAACGCTGCCGGCAACGATGCAAAGCGCCGCAATGCCGACGACCGCAATTGGCGAAAATCCAATGAGGAAATAGATCGGCAACGTCGCGGCGCTATGCACCGCCCAGCCCATGACCGGCGCCGCACCCATCGCCAGCACGCGAGGCAGGAGATGGCGAGCGAACGCATATCCCAGCAACGACCAAAACGCGGTTGCCAGCATCGCGCAGAGAGCAGCATTGACGGGCGATGCCATCGCGAGATCGAACCTGGCCGGGCCACTATCAATTCAATTCGCGATACCGTCCGCCGCTGCGGCGTCTTACGCCGCCTTCAGCAACGCCTCGATTTTCGGCCAAGGATCGGGCGCGAGGTTTCTGAATGGCGCCCAGTCCGCCTCGGACATCCGTTCGAAGATCGTTGCCTTGACCGACGGCCGCGCCCGCACCCGCGCCCACCAATCGGCAATGCGGGGATGGCCTTGCCACATCCCGCCGAGCTTCAGAAGGTCGAGCCGCAGGATATAGGGAATGACGGCGCAGTCGGCATTGGAAAAGGCGTCGCCGGCGAGATATGCGCCGCTTTGCAACGACTGGTCCATCCAGGAAATGAGTTTCCGGTGCTGGGCGAGCGCGTCACCGACGAACTCGGAGTCAAGGCCCTGCTCGATGACACTGCGCTTGTATTCGGCACGGCGCTTGAGCGGCGCCTTGTTGATCTCCGCAAGCCACACCTCGCGCGGCACTTTCAGGAAGGCCGGCCGAAACGCCGTTGCGAAAGTCAGGATTGTGCACGAATTGTGCAAATATTCGTCGATCAGCTTGTTGTAGAGCCGCACGCGATGGCGCAGCAGGGGCGCCTTCGGCATCAGCGGCGGATCCGGAAAAACATCGTCGATGTAATAGAGGATCAGCGAGGATTCGATGATCGCGTGTCCGTCGTGGACGAGGGTCGGTACCACGCCGTTTGGATTGAGTTCGAGATAGGCCGGCTCGTTCTGGTCGCCGCGCAACGTCAGCAGGTGCTCTGTGGCCTCCTGGCCTTTCTCCGCAAGTGCGATGCGCACCTTCTGGGCGCAAACCGAATTGATGTTGTGATAAAGTTCGAGCACCGCGTCCTCCGACCTCGACCGCCATTCTCTTGGAACGATCATGATCGTATTCCGGTCGGGAGTCGAATGGATTATGCGGCAGCGACAGTGGTCGGATTTGGAGAATTGATCCGGCGGTCGACGCCTGATCAACAAGCGGCGCACCGCGAACAGGCGGGTCACGAAGGCCGATGCAGCTTCAAGCGCACTTGCTGATGATTTCGGTCCAGTGTTCCACGGCGTGCCTGGCTTGGCGAACGGCCTCGGCGAAGCTGTCCTCCTTGTAATGGAGGCGCCATTGCCCGTTGTCATACATCTCGACCAAGTGACCTAACGCTCGGCGCGCGCCGAAGAGCTGCCGTTCGGCATTCATGCGCTGGACTTCAGCCGTAAGAGTCTTGGTCATAGGCACAGCTTGTCAGAAAGTCGTAAAAATTGAATCAAGCTGCCCTGGACCCCTCTCGGCGAAAAGCACTGTGATCATCGCCAATATTGCGACAGCCCTAATAATTCGTCGCCCTTTCTGTTACAAAATGATTAAGCAGCGCGCCTAAAGCGAGTGGAACTCGCCGCACCCAACTGTTCAAAGGCGCGCGGGGTCCATAACTTAAGGAAAACGCAGGCCGGAGCGGCGTCATGCCCATTCCCAATATGCCCAAAATGAGCAAACAGACCCGATTTCATATCGGCTATTGGATCGCCGCCATCCTCGGCGTCCTGGTGTTGCAATATTTCTACATCAGCGCGCAGCGAATTGCACCGATCCCCTACAGCCAATTCGAGCAGCTGCTGCAGGCCGGTAAGGTCGACAAGGTTGCCGTTTCCGACCGCTACATCCAGGGCACCCTCAAACAGCCGCTGCCTGGCGGCAAGTCTCAGTTCGTGACCACCCGGGTCAGTCCGCAATTCGCCGATGAATTGCAGAAATATGGCGTGACCTATACCGGCGAGGTCGAGAGCAATTTTCTGCAGGACCTGCTGTCCTGGATCGTTCCCGTGGTGCTGTTCTTCGGCGTCTGGATGTTCCTGGCGCGGCGCGTCAGCCAGGGGTTTGGCGGCGGGCTGATGTCGATCGGCAAGAGCAAGGCCAAGATCTACGTCGAATCCGATACCGGCGTGCGTTTTGACGACGTGGCCGGCGTCGACGAGGCGAAGGACGAGCTCCGCGAGGTCGTTGATTTCCTCAAAGACCCCGAACGCTACGGCCGGCTCGGCGGGCGGATGCCGAAGGGCATTTTGCTGGTCGGTCCTCCCGGCACCGGCAAGACGTTGTTGGCCAAAGCAGTCGCCGGACAAGCAAAAGTGCCGTTCTTCTCCATTTCCGGCTCCGAATTCGTGGAAATGTTCGTCGGCGTTGGCGCCGCCCGCGTACGCGATCTGTTCGAACAGGCGCGCACCAAGGCGCCGGCCATCATCTTCATCGATGAATTGGATGCGCTCGGCCGCGCCCGCGGCATGGGTCCTTATGGTGGTCACGACGAGAAAGAGCAGACGCTCAATCAGCTCCTGGTCGAAATGGACGGTTTCGACTCGCGCAGCGGCCTGGTGATCGTCGCCGCCACCAATCGCCCGGAAATTCTCGATCCGGCACTGCTGCGCGCCGGCCGCTTCGACCGTCAGGTTCTGGTGGATCGTCCCGATAAAGCCGGACGCATCGCGATCCTTCAGGTCCACGTCAAGAACGCCAAACTCGCCGCCGACGTCGACGCCGAGAAGGTCGCTGCGCTTACGCCGGGCTTCACCGGCGCCGACCTCGCCAATCTTGTCAACGAAGCAGCACTGCTCGCGACCCGCCGCGGCGGCGATGCCGTGACGATGGCCGATTTCAACAATGCGGTCGAGCGCATGGTCGCCGGCCTGGAAAAGCGCAACCGCCTGCTCAATCCGAAAGAGCGCGAGATCGTCGCCTATCACGAGATGGGCCATGCGCTGGTTGCGGTGTCGCTGCCGGGCGGCGACGCGGTGCACAAGGTTTCCATCATCCCGCGCGGCATCGGCGCGCTGGGTTACACGATCCAGCGTCCGACCGAGGATCGTTTCCTCATGACGCGCGAAGAGCTCGAGAACAAGATGGCCGTTCTGCTCGGCGGACGCGCCGCGGAGCTGACCGTGTTTGGCCATTACTCGACCGGCGCGGCGGACGACCTTCGGCGCGTCACCGACATCGCGCGGTCTATGGTGACGCGCTACGGCATGTCGGAGCGCCTGGGTGGCGTCGCCTACGATCGCGATCCGCGCAACTACCTCACCGGTCCCAATCTGCCCTCGCCGCAGCATGAGGAGACCTACGCCGAGGAGACCGCCGCCGCCATCGACCACGAGGTTCGGACCATCGCGCAATCAGCAATGGAGCGCGCGCTCGACATCCTGCGTCAGAAGCGCGACGTTCTCGAGCGTAGCGCGCGCCGGCTGTTGGAGAAAGAAACGCTGGACGAGAATGATTTGGCCGAGCTCATCGGATCGTCGCCGCGATCGCCGAGCCGGGTCGCCGCGGAATAGAGGCGACCAAGCCTATGGCCACAATAGCTTTTCATATTCGGGAAACCGCCATGAGCAGCCCAAGCCGTTTTAAGCCATCGATTTCACCCCATCACGTCATTGGACGGACCGCTTATAGCGGCTTCCTGATCGCCTTTGCCGCTGTCGCGCTGCTTTGCGGCGGCAGCCTTGCCCACAGCGGGCCGTGCACGACGCAAATCGCCGAGCTCGAGCGCCAAGTCGGCGGCATAGCGCCGGGACCGCAAAGTGGCCCGACTGGAACACAGTCCGTTGGCGCGCAGCTTCATCGCCAGCCGACACCCGGTACGGTGCAGAATGCCGAAAGACGGGCCAATGCGGACGCCGACGCGGCACTGGAACGGGCACGCAAGGCCGATGCCGATGACAACACTGTCGCCTGCACGCAGGCGCTCGACGAAGCAAAACGGCTCTACGGGATCGACTAGAACCTCAATACGCTTCCTCGGTGTAAATCGGATCGACCGAGCCGCCCCAGGGTCCGTGAAATTTCTTCAGCAGCTCCTGCGCTGGCGTTGTGCCGCGTGCGAGGCGATCTTCCAGCCCTTCGAGGTAGCGTGTCTCATCCTGACCGCCGATATCGAAATGCTTGCGGCGCACAAGCCCGGCGCGCGCGAACTTGAGCGCCTCGGTCGCGAGCGTGAGCACGGTATGGCCGCGGAGCATCGCGGCGAGGCCCAGTCTCGGCACGTCGTCGCGGAGTTTCTGGCGCTCTTCCGCGGTCCAGCCCTTGACCAGGTCCCATGCGGCGTCGAGGCTCGAGTCGTCATAAAGGATACCGGACCAGAGGGCCGGCAACGCCAGTAAGCTCGTCAACGGCCCCGAGTTCGGCGCCGCGCATTTCCAAATAGCGCTTGAGACGCACCTCCGGAAAAGCCGAGCTGATGTGGTTCGCCCAATCGGAAATAGTGGCGCGTTCGCCCGGCATGCCGGGAAGCTTGCCGGCCATGAGATCGCGGAATGATTGACCGGCGACGTCGACATAGTCGTCGCGCTTGACGAAATACATCGGCACGTCGAGCGCGTAGTCGACCCAGCGCTCGAAGCCCATGCCCGGCTCGAACGCCCACGGCAGCATGCCGGCTCTCGCGTTGTCGGTATCGCGCCAAACTTCCGAGCGAAAAGAGAGAAAACCGTTCGGCTTGCCCTCGGTGAACGGCGAGTTGGCAAACAGCGCCGTCGCGATCGGCTGCAGCGCGAGCGACACGCGCAGCTTCTTGACCATGTCGGCTTCGGACGAGAAATCGAGATTGGTCTGCACTGTGCAGGTGCGGTACATCATATCGAGGCCGAGCGTGCCGACCTTCGGCATATAGGCCGTCATGATCTTGTAGCGTCCCTTGGGCATCTTCGGCATTTCCGCGCGGCTCCAACTCGGAGTCATGCCGATGCCGAGAAAGCCGATGTGCAGCGGCTGCGCCACCTCGCGCACCTGGGCGAGATGCGCCATCAGTTCACTCGAAGTCTGATGCACTGTCTCGACTTGCGCGCCTGACAGCTCGAACTGACCGCCTGGCTCGAGCGAAATCGCGCCGCCGCCTGGCACGTCGAACAAGCCGATCACATTCGGCCCTTCCATGATCGGTTGCCAGCCAAGCAGGTGCTGCATTCCCTCCAGCAGGGCGCGAATGCCGTGTCGTCCCTCGTATGGCACCGGGCGGTGGCCTTCGAGCGTAAACGCGAACTTCTCGTGTTCGGTACCGATGCGGAATTGCGACTTCGGCTTGGCGCCTTGAGCGATCCAAGCGACGAGTTCGTCGCGCCGCTCGATCGGCGTCAGGTCGACTTGGTCACGCGCCATGCGGGGTTCCGGAAGAAATGGGCCGCGACCTTATACGCGGCGGACGGCAAAGGGCAATGCGGCTCCGCGCGAGGGCACGCGACGCCCGCCGTATCAGGGCATACGGCCGCCCCGGGCGTGGGCAGCGAGCCAGGCCATGATTTCGGCGTTCTCGTTGATCGAGCCGAGGCGGCCCGAGCGGCCGCCGTGACCGGCGTCCATCTCCGTCTTGAAGATAAGGTCGTGGGTGTCGGTCTTGCTCGCCCGCAGCCGCGCCACCCATTTGGCCGGTTCGGCATAGCTCACTTGGCTGTCGTAGAAACCGGCAGTGACGAACATCGCAGGATAGCTTTTCCGCGCGACATTGTCGTAGGGCGAATAGGACAGCATGTAGTCGTACTGCCGCTGCACGGCCGGGTCACCCCATTCCTCATATTCAAGTGTGGTGAGCGGTACCGAAGCGTCAGACATCGTGGTGATGACATCGACGAACGGCACTTCGGCGACGATGCCGGCGTAGAGGTCGGGGCGCATATTGGCGACGGCACCCATGAGCAGGCCGCCGGCGCTGGCGCCCTGCGCAAACACGGCGCGCGGATCGGCATATCTGCCGGTGATCAAAGCCTCGGTCGCGGCGATGAAATCCGTGAACGTATTGCGTTTCATCAGCATGCGGCCTTCCGCATACCAGCGCTCGCCTTTTTCGTGACCGCCGCGCACGTGGGCGATGGCATAAACAAAGCCGCGATCGATGAGACTGAAGGCATGGGAGGCGAAGTCTGGGCTGAAACTGAACCCGTAGGCGCCGTAGCCGACGACCAATGCCGGATTGCCGCCAGCCCGACGCTGCTCCTTGCGATAGACGACCGTTACCGGGACATGCTCGCCGTCCGGCGCGGTGGCGCTTAAGCCCTCAAGCGCATAGCGGGAAGGATCGAACCAGCGAGTCGCTTGATCCTGCTTGCGCATTGTCAGCGCCGCAGTCGTCACGTCGAAGTCGTAGACGCACTGCGGGTGCAGCGGGCCGCTGAAACGGAATCGCAGGACTGTCGCGGAAGCATCAAGATTGGCCTCGTGACTGTTGCCAAACCGGCTCGACGCTACCCCAATCTCGGCCGGTCGCGGAACCGGAAGTTCATGCATGGCCGGGTAGCTGAAGAGCCGGATCGCTGTCCCGCGTTCGTTTTCGATATCGATGGCGATGAACGTCTCGAACGCTTCGAAGTGGGCGAGGTGATGCCCCGGCGCTTCGGCTACGATCTCGCTCCAGTGGGCGGCGCCGGGAGTAGTCTCCGCCGCAATCATTAACCGGTAGTCGGGGGCACCGAGATTGGTGCGGATGACGAAGCTATCGCCGACATGATCGGCATCGTAGTGCACGCCGGCCCGGCGCGGCTCCATGATCTTGAACTCTCCGGCCGGCTGATCGGCCGGCAGAAAACGGAGCTCGCTCGTGCGCTCCTCTTCGATGCCGAGAAGGATGAACTTGCGCGATTTCGAAAGATCGAGCGATACGCTGAACGTCGGATCGCGCTCTTCATAGACCAGCATGTCACGTGCCGCGTGGCCGCCGATGCGATGCCGCCAGACCTGATAGGGACGCACGGTCGTCGGCTCGTTGCGCACGTAGAACAGCGTCCTGCTGTCGGCGGCAAAGGCGAGATTGGCGAACGCATCTTCAATGCCTTGATCGACAACCTCACCGGTTGCGATTGTTCGCACGAAGATGCGGTAGTGCAGACCACCGGTGTAATCGACCGCAAAGGCGACACGCGTATTGTCAGGACTTACGGTCCAATCGCCAAGCCGATATTGAAAGACGCCGGCAGCGAATGCGCCGGCGGCGAGTGCGCCGACATCGAGCACGACCTCCTCCTCCGCGTCAGGTGCATCCTTGCGGCGCACAATCAGCGGGTAGAGCGCACCGTTGGCGAAGCGGCGCTGATAGAGGTAACCGTTGTCGAATGCCGGCACCGTCACATCCGCTTCGGCGGCGCGTGCCTTCAATTCGCCGGCCAGCTCGTCGACCAGCGGTTTGATGGCCGCAAGCCGTGTATCGGCATAGCCATTCTCCGCATGCAGATAATCGACCACCCTGGGATCGTCGCGGTCGCGCAACCAGTCGTAATTGTCGATGCGTTTTTGCCCAAAGGCTTCGAACGTTCTTGGCACGACGGGAGCAATTGGCGCCGCCGGCGCGGTTGGCAGCGCGGCTGCTTGAGCCGCCGGGAAGGCGTTTTCCAATCGGCCGGCGAGCGGAGCAACTGCGGTCCCGGCAAGAAGCAACGTGAAATGCCGTCGCGTAAACAGTCCGTGCATGCGCATGACCCACCTTCCGCACCCCCAGCAAACCCGATCAGATAGGGAGCGGTTGCGGTAATAAAACGGCGGCGCGTCACGTCAGTTGCCAACTCATGGCGAATTCATGAACAGATGTGGCTGCTCCGAAATGGAACACGCGCCCGTCAGGCAACGGCTCTGCGCTTGTCCGGGGCAAAGCGGCGATAGAAGGTTTCGCCCTTTTTCACCATATCGAGCAAGAGCTTGGTGGGCTTGAAGCGTGGTCCGCAACTCTTCTCGAAGCGGCGGCACAGATCGACGAAGGCGTTAACGCCCATACCGTCGATGTACGAGATGGTCCCTCCGGTAAACGGCGCAAAGCCGAAACCGAGGATCGAGCCGACGTCGGCTTCCCGCACGTCGGTGAGCACGCCCTCCTCGAGGCAGCGGGCGGTTTCGAGCGCCTGGATGGCCACCAATCGCTGCTTGAGGTGCGCTACATCGATCGTGTCGGGACCGAGTTTCTCGCTCTGCAAATCGGCGAGGCCGGGCCACAGCCGTTTCGGTCCGCTCTGCGGATAGTCGTAAAAACCCTTGCCGTTCTTGCGGCCGTAGCGCCCGCGTTTCTCGACCATTTCTTCCAGCAACGCCTTCTGCCGCGCATCGATCATCTGCGGGCCGAGGTCAGCCTCGGTCGCCTTCAGAATCTTCCAGGCGAGATCGACGCGCGACCTCATCGTTGAGCGCGAGCGGACCGACCGGCATGCCGGCCATGCGGCCGACATTCTCGATCATCGCCGGCGGTACGCCGTCGGCCAGCATCAGATGGCCTTCGCGGATGTAAGTACCGACCACGCGCGACGTGTAGAAGCCGCGCGAATCGTTGACGACGATCGGGGTCTTGCGGATCGCGCGCACGTAATCGAGCGCGGCGGCAAGCGCCGCGTCGCCCGTCTCCTTGCCCAAGATGATCTCGACCAGCATCATGCGCTCGACCGGCGAGAAGAAGTGAATGCCGATGAAGCGGGTGCGATCCTTGAACGCCGCCGCGAGCGAGGTGATCGGCAAGGTCGACGTGTTGGAACCGAAGATTGCCTGATCGCCGATCACGTTCTGCACCCTGCCGATAACCTCTTCCTTGATCTTGCGGTCCTCGAACACCGCCTCGATGACGAGTTCGCAATCTTTCAGCGCCACATAATCGGCCGTCGCCGTGATGCGCGCCAGTAGCGCATCGCGGTCGGCATCGTGGCGCGGCCGCGACCGATCTGATCGGTCATCAGCTTGCGCTGAATGCGCCTTGCCTTTCTCGGCGGTTTCCGGATCGCGGTCGATGAGCACGACCTCGAGCCCGGCCAGCGCACTGACATAGGCGATGCCCGACGCCCATGAAGCCCGCGCCGAGCACGCCGATCTTCTTTGGCGTCGTTTGCGGCACGCCGGCCGGACGGCGGGCGCCCTTGTTGATCTCCTGCCTCGACACAAACAACGAGCGGATCATCGCCGCCGCTTCGCGGCGAGCGCAAAATCTTCGCGAACCAGCGCGACTCGACGCTCAGCGCCTGGTCCATCGGCAGTTGCAGGCCTTCATAGACGACCTGCAGGATCGCGCGCGCCGCCGGATAATTGTCGTAGGTCTCGCGCCGATAGATGGCGTTCGCCGGCGTGAACACCATCATGCCGGCCTTGGAATGGATCGGGCCGCCCGGCAGCTTGAAGCTTTCGATATCCCACGGCGCCTTCGCCGTACCGCTCGTCGTGATCCAGTGCTTGGCGGCTTTGACGAGATCGGCTAGGTGGCACCACGGCATCGACGAGCTTCATCGCCCTGGCGCGACTGGCCGGAACCTGATCGCCCTTGAGCAAAAACTGCAGCGCATCCGCCAGCGGCAGCATCCGCGCAATGCGCTGGGTGCCGCCACCGCCGGGAAAAAGACCAATCTAGATTTCCGGCAGCCCGAGCCGTATCTTGTCGCTTTCGGCGGCGACGCGATGATGGCAGGCAAGAGCGAGTTCGAAGCCGCCGCCGACCGCGGTACCGTTGATCGCGGCCACCCACGGCTTGCCGCAGGTCTCGATCCGGCGGCAGAGCTGTGAGAACTTGCGGCTCTCGTCAAACAGGCGCGCGTTTGCCACCTCCTCTCCCTGTGATGCCGCCAGCTCGGTGAAGGTGCGGCGCGACGCCTCCAGCATGGTGAGATCGGCGCCGGCACAGAATGCTTCCTTGCCGGACGTAATGACCACGCCCTTGACGGCGGCATCGGCAGTGGTTTGCTCGACGATCGCCCAGAGTTCCTCGATCGTCGTCGGGTCGATGACATTCATCGTCCGCCCGGGCGCATTCCAGGTGACGAGTGCGATGCCGTCAGTGTCAGTGTCGAGGGTGAAGTTAGTGAAGGCCATAGGCAGGTTCTTCCTTTACGGCCGTACCGGAGCCGGAGAAACCTAATAGGGCTCGTCGTTCTTGTGCGTGTAGCGCATACCCTTGTCGTCGCGCACGACTTTAAGATCGACGTCCGGATACTCGACGTATTCGTGCTTCGAGCGCGTGCCGATTTCGAGATAGACCGCGTCGCGGCCCGATCTGTTGACGAGATGGTGCCCGTTCCGGCTGTTGGCCTTGAAACCCGCCGCGTCGCCCGGCTTGAGCGCGGTCTCGCCGTCGTCCTCGATCAGCACGACTTCGCCTTCGAGCATATAGACGAGCTCGTCTTCCTTTTCGTGCCAATGCCGCAACGCGGAGGCGGCGCCGGGCTTGAGCGTCGTCAGGTTGACGCCGAACTGGTCGAGCCCGACGGCGTTGCCCAGCCGCTTCCTTTCACGGCCGACGACCACACGATCGAACGGCGCCGGGTAATTGGTGCGGGAATCCATTTGAAGGCTGGCAATATCGATCTTGGGCATCGTTTCCTCGCCGCGGCGCGTTGAATTAGACCCGCTCGATGATCGTCGCGGTTCCCATTCCCGCACCGATGCAGAGTGTGACCAGCGCGGTCGAGAGGTTGCGCCGCTCCAATTCGTCTAGCGCAGTGCCGAGAATCATCGCGCCGGTGGCGCCGAGCGGATGGCCAAGCGCGATGGCGCCACCATTGACGTTGACCTTGGCCGGATCCAGATCGAACGCCTGCAGATAGCGCAGCACCACCGAGGCGAACGCCTCGTTGATTTCGATGAGATCGATATCGGCGAGCTTCATCCCGGATTTTTTCAGCACCTTCTCCGTGACGTCGATAGGGCCGGTCAGCATCAGGGCCGGATCCGAACCGATATTAGCAAAGGCGCGAACGCGGGCACGCGGCTTGAGGCCCGCGCGCTTGCCGGCTTGCTTGTTGCCGACAAGCACCGCGGCGGCGCCGTCGACGATGCCGGAAGAATTGCCGGCATGATGGACGTGATTGACGAATTCGACTTCCGGATGCGCCTGGATGGCAACGGCATCGAAGCCGCCGAGATCTCCCATCTGTGCGAATGAGGGTTGCAGCGCCGCGAGCGACTGCATGGTCGTGCCTGGGCGCATATGCTCATCCTTCGCGAGGATGGTCACGCCGTTGACGTCCTTGACCGACATCACAGAACGGCTGAAACGCCCCTCCTCCCAGGCCACCGCCGCACGCTTCTGGCTCTCCACGGCGTAGGCATCGACGTCGTCTCGGGAAAATCCGTATTTGGTCGCGATGAGATCGGCGGAAATTCCCTGCGGCAGGAAGTAATGCGCAACGGCGATCGAGGGATCGACCGACCAGGCGCCGCCCGCCGCGCCGATGCCGACACGGCTCATCGATTCGACACCGCCGCCGACCGCCATCGCCTGCTGGCCCGACATGATCTGCGCCGAAGCAAAGTTGACCGCGTCGAGGCCGGAGGCGCAGAAGCGGTTGATCTGCACACCGGCAACGCTGTCGCCATAGCCGGCAACGAGCGCAGCGAGGCGCGCGATATCGGCCGCCGCCTCGCCCACCGGGTCGACGACGCCCATCACCACGTCGTCGACCAGAGCGGTGTCGAGGTCATTGCGGCTCTTGATGGCCCCGAGCGCCTGGCTCGCGAGGTTGAGCGTAGTCACCTCGTGCAGCGCGCCGTCGACCTTGCCGCGGCCGCGCGGTGTGCGCACGTGATCGTAGATGAAGGCGTCGGGCATGAAACTGTCTCCTAAACCTTCTCCGTTCCGGGAGAGGAAAACTAGAATGCTTCCGCCGGCAACGCCATCGTGCTGGCGGCGCCGGCTTTTATGCCCACGAGGTAAAAAGTGGATGCCGGCAACATGCGCTCCATGAAGAAGCGGCCGATGGCAAGCTTCTCCGCCATGCGCTCGGCTGCACCGTTGCCGCCCGCAGCAGCCTTCGCTTTCGCCGCATCGGCCATGCGGCACCACATATACCCGAGCGCGACCAGGCCCAAGAGGTGCATGTAATCGGTGGCGCCGGCGCCGGCATTGTCGGGATTGCCGAGCGCGTTTTGCAGGAACCACATGGTCGCCTGCTGCAGCTCGCCGAGCGCGCGGCTGAGCGGCATGACGAAAGGCGCCATTGCCGCGTCGCCGCCGTGCTCCTCGATGTAGCCGTTGAGCTCCGCGACGAACGCCTGCAAGGCGCGGCCGCCGTCCTTGGGCAGCTTGCGGCCGACGAGATCGAGCGCCTGAATGCCGTTGGCGCCCTCGTAGATCATGGCGATGCGTGCATCACGGACGAACTGCTCCATGCCATGTTCGGCTATGTAGCCGTGGCCGCCGAAGATCTGCTGCGCGGCAACCGTATTGGCAAAACCTTGATCGGTGAGCACGCCTTTGATCACCGGCGTCATCAGGCCCATATGGTCGTCCGCCGCCTCGCGCTCCTTCGCATCGCCGGAGCGGTGCGCGACGTCGCTTTTGAGCGCGGTCCACAACACCAGCGCGCGCGCCGCTTCGTTGAAGGCGCGCAGGCTCATCAGCGTGCGGCGAACATCCGGGTGCACGATGATCGGGTCGGCGGGCTTGTCGGGAAACTTTGCGCCGTTCAATGCGCGGCCGGCAAGCCGCTCTTTGGCGTAAATGGCGGCGTTCTGATAGGCGACCTCCGACAACGCAAGCCCCTGCACGCCGACGCCGAGGCGCGCCTCGTTCATCATCGTGAACATCGCCTGCAGGCCGCGGTTCTTCTCGCCGATGAGCAAACCGGTCGCGCCGTCGTAGTTCATCACGCAGGTGGCATTGCCGTGGATGCCCATTTTCTCTTCGATCGAGCCGCAGGAGACAGCATTGCGCGCGCCAAGCGCACCATCAGCGCCCGGCAGGAATTTCGGAACGATGAACAGCGATAGCCCTCGCGTGCCGGCCGGCGCGCCTTCGATGCGGGCCAGCACGAGATGGACAATGTTCTCCGCGAGATCATGCTCGCCAGCCGAGATGAAAATCTTCGTCCCGTCGATCCTGTAAGTGCCATCGGCCTGCGGCGCCGCGCGGGTGCGCACCAGACCGAGATCGGTGCCGCAATGCGGCTCGGTCAGATTCATCGTGCCGGCCCACTGGCCGGCGATGAGTTTCGGCAGGTAAAGCGCCTTCTGCTCGGCCGATCCATGAGCGTTGACGGCCGCGATCGCACCCAGGGCGAGGGTCGGATACATCGAGAAGGCCATGTTCGCCGAGCACAGGAATTCATTGATGGCCTGCGTGACCACCGTCGGCAGACCCTGGCCGCCGAACTCGACCGGCGCCGAGGCGCCGATCCAGCCGCCATCGACGAGTTTCCGGTAAGCGTCCTTGAAGCCGGTCGGCGTGGTGACGCTGCCGTCATCGTGACGCCTGCAGCCTTCCTTGTCGCCGACGCGGTTGAGGGGTACGAGCACGTCCTCGCAGAATTTCCCGGCTTCCCCCAGCACCGCCTCGATGAGATCGGGCGTCGCTTCGGCGAAGCCCGGCAGATTGTTGTAACGATCGACGTGAAATACGTCGCTCAACAGGAACATCATGTCAGCGACAGGGGCTTTATACGTTGGCATATGTCGCTCTCCGCGCCGCATCCGCGTGGCGCCGGACGGAGGGCTAACGTAGCCGATTCAAAGCGACGTCACGATGGCCATGGCAAGGATTGGGCGCGATGCACCGCAGGGTTCGCATACGTGCGCCGTAATCGTCGAGCCACGCCCGATAGAGTGACAAGTAGATTTGCCAGCTCGGCGATCGCCTCGCACCGAAACTTTCATAACGATCCATCATAAATCCGCCGCGTCCTCGACGCCCGCAACGTCCTGCCGCTGGCGTCGGCGAGCGCCATTCTTAACGTGTTGTTTACCCTAATCCTGAAAAGTCGGTCCCCGGGGACAGAGGATCGCGCCGTCCGCATCGTCTGTTAACGAGCGCCGGCTCGAGACAGGGCAAAACATGCCCCTCCCGACGTGGTTTGGGCGCGCGAATGAAATCTAGCGGTCCGTGGAATTTGAGAGGCCTTCGCCCGGAGGCACGTCAAGCGGCGCGCGAAGCGGCGCGGCGCTCGGGCGTATCGGTCGGCGAATGGCTCAATAGCGTGATCCGGCCCGGGGAGGAAGAAAGCCGCGAGCCGGCATGGTCCACTGATTTCGCCGACGCAGCGGACTACCGTCAGGAACCGCGCCGGAAAACCCGCCAAGAAATGCCCCGCCCGTCTCGCTTTGATGACCCGAATCGGCCGCGCGATATGGAACGCAGCAGCCGGGAACATCGCGATGTCGATGATGGGCGGACAGGACGCATAGGCGGACCTTCCCCCGAAGAGCACCGCCGCGACCGCGATGACCGCCCGCGGCAGGATCGAAACCGCAATCGCGAGCGCGAGCGTGAGGCCGCTCGTGCGCGGGAGGAGGCGCGAGAGCGGGCGCGCATCCACGACGAGATTCGCGAACGCGACCGCAGGCAGGAAGAATTACGCAAAACCACCCAAACCCGTGAGGAGCTTGGCGAAGTCCACGCCCGGCTCGATCGGCTTTCGCACCAACTCGAGCGCCTGGCGCAGGCCGCCCCCCCGCGCCCCGCGCCGCGCGGGCGCCATCACCACAGCGGTTCAGCGAACCGGGTAATGAAGGTGCGCCCCGGCTAACCGGTGCTCCGGTTCCGCCGCGCCGGGGCATGGCGGATTCTCCGAGAAGCCGGCCGCCCGTGATCGAACGCCCTCCGGCAGGGGACCGGACTTCCGGTAACAACGCGGATTTCTCGATCGACGACGCCGTCGCCGAAATCGCGGCGCGGCAACGCGCGCTTGATAGCGGCGCGCCCGTGCAACAGGCACCCAGAGCGGCGGCCATGCCAGAAGCATCGCCGCCGCTCGCGCCACATTCGCCCGGAGTTGCCGACGCGGGCGGCACCGCGGCGGGGATAAGCCTGAGCGGCCTTGAAAAGCATTTGCGGCAGATCACGTCGCGGATCGACGCATTGCGGCCAACGAGCGATCTTGAAGGTGCGATCGCAGCCGTCCGTGACGATCTCACCGAGATCGGCCGCATACTCACCGAAGCGCTGCCACGTCACGCCGTGGAATCGCTCGAGATCGAGGTCAAAGCGCTGGCGCAACGCATCGACCACAGCCGCCAGTCCGGCGTCGATTCGACGGCGATCGCCGGGCTCGAGCGCGGGCTGGCCGAGGTCCGCGAAGCGTTGCGCGGTCTCACGCCGGCCGAAAACCTTGTCGGCTTCGACGAGGCGGTCAAGGCGCTGGCGCAAAAGGTCGACATGATCGTCGCCAAGGACGATCCGGCCGCGATCCAGCAGCTCGAGACGGCGATCGGCGCATTGCGCGGCATTGTTTCCCATGTCGCCTCCAACGACACCCTCACGAAGGTCGCGGAAGACGTGCGCTCGCTCGCCGCGAAAGTGGATGGCCTCGCCAATAGCGCAGCGAGCGGCAACGCGCTGTCAGCGCTAGAGACCCGCATCGATAGCCTGGCTAACGCACTGACCGCCTCAACCGAAGCGGGCCACGCGGTACCCCGCGAACTCGAAAAACTGCTCGCCGGTCTTATCGAGAAGCTCGAATGGGTTCAGCTCACGCACACCGATCATGCGGCACTGGCGCATCTCGAAGATCGCATCGCCATGCTGGTCAAGCGGTTCGACGCCTCCGACGCACGGCTCGGCCATCTCGAAGCCATCGAGCGCGGGCTCGCCGATCTGCTCGTGCATATCGAGCAGATGCGCGGCGTCAGCGGCCAGAGCGATGGCGGCGCGAAGCCGGCGCCTTCCACCCAAGCTCCTGTGGTCGTCGACGCAATCAAGCGCGACGTCGCAGAAATCAGGCAAAGTGAGCGCCGCACCCAGGATTCCCTCGAGGCCGTCCAGGGTACCGTCGAGCACGTCGTCGATCGCCTTGCCACGATCGAAAGCACCATACGCGCCGAGACTGCGCCGATCGAGGCGCCAGCGAAGCAAGCACTGCCGCCGGTGCAGACGCCGCCACCGGCACAGCCTTCACCGGCATCGTCGCCAGTCGCCCTCGTTCCGGCCCCGGTGCCGGTCGCCATCGAACCCGCGCCGCGTCGGGCTACTGCGGCTCGGCCACCGATCGATCCGAATCTTCCGCCCGATCATCCGCTGGAGCCTGGTTCAGCAGGCCGGCCGCGCGGAGTGCCGTCGGCAGCCGACCGGATCGCCGCATCCGAAGCGGCGGTCGGTCCTGCCAAACCGCCTGTCATTCCGGACCCGGGTGGCAGGCCTGACTTCATCGCCGCAGCGCGCCGCGCCGCCCAGGCGGCCGCCGCCGCGCCGCAGGACAAGCACTCAAACGCGAATGCTGCCACCGAGGATGGCGTGCGACTGCCGCGGAACCTGACGCGCCTGCGCAAACTCATCGTCGCCGGCGGCGCAGCGCTTATCGTCGTCGCCTGCCTCCACATTGCCTCACGGCTCTTCGAAGATAGCTCGGCTACGCCGCCGGAGCCTCAAGCGGGCAAGGCATCGCCACCCGCCCATTTGGTCCCCGAAGCCAATACCTCGAAACAGCCGGCGCCGGCACCCACGCCGCTTGCGATCCCAGTCCCGCCGGGCGCGCCGCCGAGCACGACACCCACCGCCGCCAAACCCGCAAAGCCCGGACGGCAGTCCATGCTGCAAGATGACGGCCAGCAAAGTGTCGCGGCAGCCGCCCCACCGCCGGGCAATGAACGCCCCAGCGCCAACGCTATGCCGCTATGGTCGTCCGACATAACCGGCACGCTGCCTCGATCGGTCGCGCCGGTGGCCGCATCGCCGGTCCCGTCTCCGGCTCCGGCAGCCGCTTCGATGGGCGACAAGCTGCCGGCCACGATTGGTGGTCCGGCGTTGCGCGCCGCCGCCATCGCCGGCGATCCATCCGCCGCCTACGAAGTCGGCATGCGCTTTGCCGCAGGTCACGGCGTTCCGCAGAACAGCGAGGAAGCGGCGCGTTGGCTCGACCGCGCAGCCAAGAAGGGCTTGGCACCCGCACAATTCCGTCTCGGCGGGCTCTATGAAAAGGGCATCGGGGTCAAGAAAAGTCTCACCACGGCCCGAGACCTCTATCTCGCGGCCGCCGAGAGGGGCAACGGCAAGGCCATGCACAATCTCGCCGTGCTCTATGCCGAAGGCATCGACGGCCCGGCCGATTACCGCAATGCCTCGCATTGGTTCCGCGAAGCGGCCGATCACGGCATTACGGACAGCCAATACAACCTCGGCATCCTCTACGCACGCGGCATCGGCGTCGAGCAAAATTACGCCGAGTCCTACAAATGGTTCGTCCTGGCGGCGAACCAGGGCGACAAGGAAGCGGCGAAAAAACGCGACGAAGTCATCTCCCACCTCGATCCGCAATCACTCGCGGCCGCGCGCTCCGCAGTGCAGACATGGTCGCCCCAGCCGCAGCCCGACGAAGCAGTCAATGTCCAAGCGCCCGGTGGCGCCTCGGACACACCTGGGCCGCAGGCGGCAAAGTCGAAACCGCGGCCAACCGCCGGCAAGCCGGCCGCGCCGGATTCCAAGGTCAACTAACGTGTCGTTTCGGAACGCCGCGAAGCGGCGAGCACCCCCGCAGCCCGCCCGCAATGGCGCTCATCCGGTGCCGATTTCATCGGAGCCGATAACGCTCTAGAACGGTGCAACTCGTATCCGAGCGCCCGGCAGTCCATCGTGGAAATCTACCTTCCGATCGCCGATCTTCCCGTCAATATCTTCCTCGTACTCGCGATGGGAGTGGCGGTCGGCTTCATCTCCGGCATGTTCGGCGTCGGCGGCGGATTCTTGATGACACCGTTGCTGATCTTCATCGGCGTGCAGCCCGCCGTCGCTGTGGCGAGCGTCTCCGCGCACGTGGCAGCGTCGTCTTTTTCAGGTGCGATGGCGTATTGGCGGCGCAAGGCGCTCGACAGCACGCTCGCGCTGACGCTGCTGGCCGGCGGCGTTATCGGCACAACTGCCGGTGTCGCGCTTTTCACCTTTCTGCGGGCGCTCGATCAGCTCGATCTTGCCATCGGCTTGTCTTACGTGACGTTGTTGAGCGTCGTCGGCCTTTTGATGATCAGCGAGAGCGTGCGCGCGATCATCCGCAGCCGCCAAGGCAGGCCGGCGGAAATACGCCGGCCGGGCAGCCATATCTGGTTTCACGGACTGCCGTTCAAGCTGCGGTTCAAGCGCTCGAAGATCTACGTATCCGCCATCCCTGTTCTGGTCATCGGCTTCTTCATCGCTTTCGTCGGCGCGATCATGGGCATCGGCGGCGGCTTCCTGCTGGTGCCGATGCTGATCTATCTGGTGCGGGTGCCGACCGCGACCGTGATCGGCACGTCGATGGTGCTGACGTTCGTCACCATGCTGGCGGCGACCGTGCTGCAGGCGGCGACCAACCATCTGGTCGATGCGGTGCTCGCGCTCATCCTGATGTTCGGCGGCGTCATCGGCGCCCAGCTCGGCGCGCATGCCGGGCAGCGCATGCGCGGCGAGTGGCTGCGTTTGTTGCTCGGTCTTCTGGTCTTCGCGGTCGGCTTGCGTTTCGCCTTCGAGCTCGTGCTGCGGCCGGAGGACCTCTACTCAATCCGGCTTATCGAGGGCGCGCCATGAGACGCCCGCCCGCTGTTCTGCTCGCGCTCATCTGCCTCATCGGCAGCCCGGGCGCAGCCGGGGCCGAGCGCCTGATCGCCTCGCTGACCAACCATCGCGTCATGATCACGTCGAACTATACGGGCGGGGAGTTGGTGCTGTTTGGTTCAATCGAAGGCGACGCCGCAACGGTGCCGCGGCGCGGCCCCTATGACATCGTTGCGACGGTCATCGGCCCGCGGCAATCGCTGCGGACGCGACGCAAATCGCGCATGCTCGGCATCTGGGTCAACACCGCCGCGCGCACATTCGTCGACCCGCCGTCCTATCTCGCGGTGTTGACGAGCCATCCGCTCGACGCCATCACCAGCGCCGACAATCAGCACCGCTTGCAGCTCGGGATCGGCAACATCCCGCTGCCCGAACTCATCAACAACGATATCGGCGAAGTGAGCAACGATCCGTTCCGCGCCGCCCTGGTCAGGCTGATGCACGAACGCGAACTTTACCATGAGGAGCCGAACGCGGTGACGTTCCTAACGCCAACACTGTTTCGCGCCACCATCCCGCTGCCGGCACAGGTGCCGATCGGCGAATACGCCGTCGACGTCAAGGTGTTCGCCGATGGCAATTTGATCACGCGGTCGGATTCGGCCTTCGAGATCGTCAAGGTAGGTTTTGAGCAATTCGTCGTCGACGCCGCGCGCGATCACAGCGTACTTTATGGTCTCGCCACTGCCTTGATGGCTGTCGCCACCGGCTGGATCGCGAGCGTCGCGTTCAAACGGGATTGATTTAACAGTTCCGTCCCCGCAACGGGGGCCGAAAAAAATCGAGGCAGCCCTCAATCCGCCAGGCACTTCGCAGCGGCAACCGCATAGAGACGGCGATCACCGAGCATATGAGCAGTGAACGCAAGCGTCCGGAATAGAGATACAATCGCCCGGTCGCGCACATTGAGGCCGCCGGCGTACGCGCCGAAGGCCGGCATGACGAGCCGCCGCCCGTCACTCGCGAAACAGCGCCGGCTCACCGCGCGCCCGCGCCGCGCCACGCGCGCGCAGGGATGCAGATGGCCGGCGATCTCGCCGTCGCAGATGTGCGGCGACGGTTCGTGGCGAAACGTCAGTGCGCCGAGCGCCAGCGTATCGGCAAATCGGCCGCCGATGCCGCCGGCCGGATCAGGATCATGATTGCCGGTGATCCAGACCCAATCGCGCCCGCGCTGCAGTGCCCCGAGCGCCGCGCGGCTGATATCGGCCATGCGCGAAGGCCCATCGCAGTCATGAAAGCTGTCGCCCAGCGCGATGACGAGGCGCGGCGCATAGCGCTCGATCAGCATCGCGAGCCGGGCCAGCGTCGCCGCCGTATCGTAAGGCGGCAGCAGCACGCCACGCCTGCCGAAGGCCGAGCCCTTTTCGAGATGCAGATCAGCGGCGACCAGCAGTTGTTCGTCCGGCCAATAAATCGCGCCGGCGCAATCGGTAACGAGCGTGACGCCGGCGAGGGTGAGCGTGCCATCCGCTCGTCCCTCCAAAAGCGGGGACCCAGCCGCTGCATTCCCGCTTGCGCGGGAAATGAGCGGGAGAAGCGCCACTTCTCACTGCATTGCCTCCTTCACCAGCTCGTCCTCGGCCTCGGCCAGAAGCGTATCCGCCGCTTCGCCGTAAACCACCTCGCGCCCGATCTCCAGCATGACCGGCACCGAAAGGGGGGAAACATGATCGAGCGCCTTATGGACGATTCGGCCCTGAATGCGCGAGAGCATTTCACCCAGCCGGCGCACATCGAGGAGGCCGGTCGCGGCATCGGCGCGCGCGGCGCGCAGCAGCATGTGGTCGGGCTGGTGGCTGCGCAGCACGTCATAGACCAGGTCGGTCGAGATCGTGACCTGGCGCCGGGATTTTTCCTGGCCGGGGAAACGGCGCTCGATCAGGCCGGCGATGATCGCGCAGTTGCGGAAAGTGCGCTTCATCAGCGCCGATTCGGCAAGCCACGCTTCGAGATCGTCGCCGAGCATGTCCTCGTCGAACAATGCCGCAAGCGAAAGCTCGCCGTGTTCAATACCCGTCGCGATATTGCCGAGGCCCCAGACCGCGAGCGCATATTCGTTGGCGACAAATCCCATGGGCCGCAGCCGCGCCCGTTCAAGCCGCCGCGTCAGCAGCATGCCCAAAGTCTGATGCGCCAGCCGGCCTTCGAACGGATAGCAGACGAGGTAATGCTTGTTGGCGCGCGGGAATGTTTCGACCAGAAGCTCGCTTTGGCCCGGCATCTGCGAGCGCCATTCCTGGATTTCCAGCCATTCGCGCACCTGCGCCGGCAGGCCTCGCCATTCTTGCGGATGAGAAATGATGCCGCGCACACGCGCGGCGAGATAGGTGGAGAGCGGGAATTTGCCCCCTTCATAGGCCGGCACCTTGGGGTCTTCGGAGGTCGAACGCGAGACGTAGACTTCGTCCTCGACCAAAACCTCGTATTTGAGAATCTCGCCCGAGAATACGAAGGTGTCGCCCGGAACCAGGGTCTCGACGAAATACTCCTCGACCTGACCGAGCAACCGGCCGCCGCGCGGGATCATCTTGGAGGCGCGCGAGCGCACCAGACGCACTTTCAACATGTCGGCTTCGACGATGGTGCCGACATTAAGCCGGTAGCGTTGCGCCACGGTGGGATTGGCGATGCGCCAACGGCCGTCCTTGCCCTTACGGATGCGGGCAAACCGTTCATAGGCCTTGAGCGCATAGCCGCCGGTGGCGACGAAATCGACGGCGGCATCGAAATCCGCGCGCGTGAGGCCGGCGTAGGGCGCGGCCGTCGTCACCTCGGCGTAAAGCTCGTCGCTCAAGAACGCCTCGCCGCAGGCACAGCCGAGTACGTGCTGGGCCAGCACGTCGAGCGCGCCGATGCGCGGCGCCGGCGTGTCCTGCGCGTTTTCGGCAATGGCATCGAGCGCGGCGCAGCATTCCAGCACTTCGAAACGGTTCGCCGGCACCAACACGCCCTTCGACGGCTCATCCATGCGGTGATTGGCGCGGCCGATTCGCTGCAGGAGCCGCGAGGCGCCCTTCGGCGCGCCGACATTGATAACCAGATCGACGTCGCCCCAGTCGACGCCGAGATCGAGCGAGGAGGTACACACCACCGCACGCAGGCGCCCGGTCGTCATCGCCTGTTCAACCTTGCGCCGCTGCGCCACGTCGAGCGAGCCGTGATGCAGCGCGATCGCGAGGTTGTCGTCATTGATGTGCCAGAGATCCTGAAAGATACCTTCGGCCTGGCTGCGCGTGTTGACGAAGACGAGCGTGGTGCGGTGCGCCTTGATGAGCTGGTAGAGGCTGTCGAGCGCATAGCGCGCCGAATGGCCGGCCCACGGCAGCCGCTCGCTGGTGTCGAGCATGGCGACATCAGGCGGAGCGCCGGCTGCTGCGATGATAAGATCGGCGCGCGAGGCGTCATCGCGTTGCGGCACCATGAAACGGCAGAGAGCGTCGGGCTCGGCGACGGTCGCGGAGAGGCCGATGCTGGTGAGTTGCGGGGCGAGGCGAAACAGCCGGGCGAGGCCGAGCGAAAGCAGATCGCCGCGCTTCGAGGTCACCAGCGCGTGCAACTCGTCGAGGATCACGTGCCTGAGCGAGCCGAACAAATAAGGCGCATCGGCGGAGGCGAGCAGCAGCGCGACCTGCTCCGGCGTTGTCAGCAATATTTCCGGCGGATCGCGGCGCTGGCGCTGGCGCTTCGAGGTCGGCGTATCGCCGGTCCGCGTCTCGATGCGGATCGGCAATTGCATCTCGGCGACCGGCGTTTCCAGATTGCGCGCGATATCTACGGCAAGCGCCTTGAGCGGCGAGATATAGAGCGTGTGCAGCCCGCCCTCGCGGCGCACGTCGCGGCCGATGGAGAGGAGGCGGCGTTGCGGGCTAGCCGCTCGCTCCTCCCCTCCCCGCCGTAGCGGAGGGGGATGAGATCGCACTCGCGCCACACTCAACTCCACCAAACTCGGCAGAAACCCGGCGAGCGTCTTGCCGCCGCCGGTCGGGGCGATCAGCAGCACCGAGCGGCCGGCGCGGGCCTTGGCCAAAAGTTCCAGCTGGTGCGCGCGCGGCGTCCAGCCGCGGCTGGCGAACCAGCGCGCAAACGGTTCCGGCAGGATCGCAGCGCGTTCAAGGACGGTCACGCGCCGGACCTAGCGGGCGCACGCTTTGCGGTCGAGGCCTGCGCGGCCACCACCACGAGGCTGTCGACGGGCACGCCTTTCTCGCTGCGCACCGACACTTTGGCGAGATGTGCGGGCGCGAGACCGGCCCCAATGAGCACATCGCGCAGATAAACCTCACCGTGCGCGTAGCGCAGCGTCGGCAACAGCGTCACGCCACCGCCCGCATGGGTCTCGACCGTAAAGGCCAGCAATCCATCCGTTGCAAGGACGCGCGCAATCGCGCCGATGATCGGCTCGAGATCGCTGACATAGACAAAGACGTCGGCCGCGAGAATGAGTTGATGCTTCGCTCGATCCGCAGCCTCATCGGCCAGACAATCAGCAAGGTCGGCGGTGATGAGACGATCGTAAAGACCTTTGGCCTCCGCCTGCGCAACCATGGCCGGCGAGAGATCGACGCCGACCAGCCAGTCGACGCAGGGCCGAAAGGCGGCGCCGCCGAGCCCGGTGCCGCAGCCGAGATCGAGCATCGAGCCGAAGTGCCTCGGCCGTCCCGCCCCGCCCATCACAGCCTCGACCGCATCGCGCAGGATGGCCGGCCCGCGATAGGCGAGGCGCTCGGTGAGCGCCGCATCGTAGCGGGCGGCATACTGGTCGAACAGCCGGCGGACATAGGTTCTGGTCATCGCCGGAGTGGTTTCGCCGGCCCCGAGCCGGGCGAGTTGCAGCCGCGCGCCGTGATAATCCTCGGAATCGGCATCCCGGGCCTGCCCGAATGCGGCAATGGCGCCGTTACGGTCGCCGAGTTGGTCGCGGATGGCGCCGAGCGCGAACCAGGCCGTAGCGAAGCGGGGCGCGATTTCGACCGTCTGCGCCAGGATATCGGCGGCGCCGGCAAAATCGCCGCGCGCGGCGTGATCGAGCGCCCACTTGTAGCGCCGGTCGGCGATCAGATCGCCGGAGGAGACGAAGAGTGGCCCGGTATCCGTCATCGTGCGCTCGCGCCCTTAAGGGAAATGATTATTTATGACTCGCGATGCGTCCTGAAGACATCCTGGTGCCGACGCCGTCCGGCGTGTGCTGCAAGCTCGGCGGCTTTCATATCGACCCGACGCGGCCGGTCGAGCGGGCGCTGATCACGCACGCCCATTCCGACCATGCCCGCGCCGGCCACAGCGCAGTGCTGGCGACGCAGGAAACGCTCGATCTCATGCGGCTGCGCTACGGCGAGAATTTTGCCGGCGCGACCCAGGCGGCGCGGTATGGCGAAAGCATCGATCTGGGCGGCGCAAAGGTGACGTTCCATCCCGCCGGCCATGTGCTCGGCTCGGCGCAAATCGCGGTCGAGGCGAACGGCCTGCGGATCGTCGCCTCGGGCGATTACAAGAATGTACCCGATCCGACCTGCGCGCCGTTCGAACTGGTGGCGTGCGACGTGTTCATCACCGAGGCGACATTCGCTTTGCCGGTATTCCGTCATGGCGACCCCGATGGAGAGATCGCGAAGCTGCTTCGCTCCGTCGCTGTGTTCCCGGAGCGCGCGCACCTCGTCGGCGCTTATTCGCTCGGCAAGGCGCAACGCGTGATCGCGCTCATGCGCAAGGCCGGCTACGCAAAGCCGATCTATCTGCACGGCGCGATGGAGAAAATCACGCACTATTACGTCGACCGCGGCATTGCGCTGGGCGAACTGCGCGCGGTGCGCGGCGCAAGCAAAGCGGAACTCGCCGGCACGATCACGCTCTGTCCGCCGTCGGCCTTGAATGATCTGTGGACGCGGCGCTTCCCCGATCCGGTCTCTGCCTTCGCCTCCGGCTGGATGCGTGTGCGCGCACGGGCGCGTCAGCATGGCGTCGAGCTGCCGCTGGTCATTTCCGACCACGCCGACTGGGACGGCCTGATCGCCACGATCGCGGCGACGGGCGCCGGCGAAATCTGGGTCACGCACGGCCAGGAGGATGCGCTGGTGCATTGGTGCACGACGCGCGGCCTCAAGGCGCGGCCGCTCGATATCGTCGGCTATGGCGAGGAAGATGAGGCCGACGACAAGAGCGAGGCGGAGGAATGAACCGCTTCGCCGAACTTTTGGACCGTCTGGCCTACGAGCACGGCCGCAACAACAAGCTGCGGCTGATGACCGAATACTTCCGCATCACGAGCGATCCCGAACGCGGCTGGGCGCTCGCGGCGCTCACCGGGGTGCTCAGCTTCCCGCATGCCAAGGCTGGTCTGATCCGCAGCCTGATTGCCGAACGCACCGACCCGGTGCTGTTCGAGCTGTCCTACGATTATGTCGGCGATCTCTCCGAAACCGTCGCGCTGATGTGGCCGGCGTCATCCCTCGCTCAGCGCACTCCCTCCGTCCTTGCGGGGGAGGGTCGGGGTTGGGGGTCGGGAGGGCCGCGTACAAACGTAGATGGATGCGATGCTATTCGACCAACTCTAATCGAGACCCTCCCGACTCCCGCCCCTATCCCCTCCCTACAGGGGGGAGGGGAAGAACGAGCGGCGGAGGCACTAACCCTCACGTCCGTCATCGAAACGCTCTCCACGCTCGGCAAGGCCCAACTGCCAAAACAGCTCGCGCGCTGGCTCGATGCACTCGACGAGACCGGGCCGCTGGGCGCTGATCAAGCTGGTCACCGGCGGCCTGCGCATCGGCGTCTCGGCACGGCTGGCGAAAGCCGCCGTCGCGGCACTCGGCGGCAAGGAAGCGCAGGAGATCGAGCTGCTTTGGCCCGGCCTCGTGCCGCCCTATCTCGATCTGTTCGCGTGGCTCGAAGGCAAGAGCGACAAGCCGGCGAGCGGCGATCCGGCGCCGTTCCGGCCGCCGATGCTGGCGCATGCGCTTGACGATGTGGATTTGCCGGCGCTGGATCCGGCCCAATTCATGGCGGAATGGAAATGGGACGGCATCCGCGTGCAAGCCGTCGCCGCGCGCGACAACGACAAGACGAGCGCCCGGCTCTATTCGCGCACCGGCGAGGACATTTCCAAAAGCTTCCCCGATCTCCTCGACGCGCTGCGGCTGCCTGGCGCGATCGACGGCGAGCTGCTGATCATGCGCGACGGTCGCGTGCAGTCCTTCAACGTGCTGCAGCAGCGGCTCAACCGCAAAACCGTCACGCCGAAGCTCATCGCGGAATTTCCCGCGCATCTGCGCGCCTACGACCTTCTTGCCGACGGCGCCGAGGATTTGCGCGAGCGCCCGTTCGCCGAGCGCCGCGCACGGCTCGAAGATTTCGTCGCCCGGCTTGGCGAGACCCGCATCGACCTTTCGCCGCTTGTGCCCTTCGCCACCTGGGATGACCTTGCCGCCGCGCGGAAGAATCCCGACAGCCGCCGGCGCCGGCCGCGACGCCGCGGCGGTCGAAGGCGTCATGCTCAAGCGGCGCGACGCGCTCTACCTGCCGGGCCGGCCGAAGGGTCCGTGGTGGAAGTGGAAGCGCGACCCCTTCATCATCGACGCCGTGCTGATGTATGCCCAGCGCGGCCATGGCAAGCGCTCGTCGTATTATTCCGATTACACATTCGGGGTATGGACGCGCGGCGAGGCTGGCGATGAGCTTGTCCCCGTGGGCAAAGCCTATTTCGGTTTCACCGACGAGGAGCTGCTGCAGATCGACCGCTTTGTGCGCCGCAATACGACCGACCGGTTCGGGCCGGTGCGCGAGGTGGCGCATGAGCCCGATCAGGGCCTGGTTCTCGAAGTCGCCTTCGAGGGCCTGCAGCGCTCGACGCGGCACAAATCGGGGCTGGCGATGCGATTCCCGCGCATCAACCGGCTGCGCTGGGACAAGCCGCCCGCCGAGGCCGACCGGCTGGAGCGGCTGGAGACGATGATCGAGCGGATCGAACAGGGGCGCGAGTGGTGATGGCATCGCCCGTTCAACCTTCGCCTCCCGTCGTTCTGCGGCGCGGTCGCAACGGCGATCTTAGCGCGCTCCTCGCGCTTGAGCAGGCGGTATTCACGACCGATCTTCTGTCGCGGCGAAGCTTCCGCCACTTCCTCGCGGACCGCGGCGCCACGCTCATCGTGGCGGACCAAGGCTGCAAGCTCGCCGGCTATGTCCTCGTGCTTTATCCGGCGCGCTCCAAGCTCGCCCGGCTTTATTCCATCGCAGTCGCCCCACACGCTGCCGGGCGCGGTGTCGGACCGCTCCTCCTGGATGCGGCCGAAGAGGCGGCGCAGCGTCGCCACCGGACGGCGATGCGGCTCGAAGTCCATGAGCACAACACCCGCGCCATTGCGCGCTACGAAAAGGCGGGCTATCGCCTGTTCGGCAGGCATCACGGCTATTATGACGACCATGGCGATGCGCTGCGCTTCGAGAAGCCGCTTGCCGCGGAACCGGAGCGTCGTTCGGCCGTTCCTGCGAAGCGGCCTGACTCTGCTGCGCGAATCGGTTTTGATGGTGCATATCGCGGTCGGCGCGGTCGCCAATCGTTGCGGTTGCGAGTATGACGATTCGCGCCGCGCCTGATTTCGAACGCATGATACGCTTGCACCTGCATAGTATTTACGACTGGAAAGGGACCCGTCCATGACCGGCTGGGTCATCCTGGTCGACCAGCCCCGCGATCTGCCCAACGCCGAGACGCCGCACAAGGTCATCACCACGAGCGAGTATCTGGCGCGGCCTCGCCTGTTCGACATGGGGCGGCCCAAGCTCGTCAATCTCGCCCGCTCCTACGCCTACCAGTCCAAGGGCTATTACGCGTCGCTGCTCGCCGAGGCGCGCGGCCATCGCGTCGTGCCGACCGTCGAGACCATGCTGGAGCTGCGCGAGCAGAAGCTCTACGAGCACGCGCTGCCCGACCTCGAAGACGAACTCAATCGCTGCGCGCGGCGCGCCGACTTCCAGCCCGACGGCGAGATCAAGCTGCTGGTCTGTTTCGGCATTGCGCGCGACAACCGGTTCGAATCGTTCGGGCGGCTGCTGTTCGACTGGTTCCGCTGCCCGGCGCTCGAAGTGGCGATCGATCCGGGCGAATGGCTCTCGATCGACCGCATCCGCCCTCGCAACATCACCCGGCTCGCCAACGGCGAAGGCGAGTTCTTTCGCGAGTCGCTGCACAACCACACCAAGCGGGAATGGCGCGATCCCAAGGCGCGTTCGGTCGCCAAATACGATCTTGCGGTGCTCTACGACCCGAATGAGAAGATGGCGCCATCGTCGCTGACCTCGATCAAGCATTTTGCCCGCATTGCCGAGAAATTGTCGGTCGACGTCGAGCCGATCACCAAGCGCCAGCTCGCCGAGCTCGCCGAGTTCGACGGCCTGTTCATCCGCGAAACCACCTCGATCGACAATCACACCTATCGCTTCGCCCGCCGCGCCTGGCAGGAAGGCATGCCGGTCATCGACGATCCGATCTCGATGATCCGCTGCACCAACAAGGTGTTCTTGATGGAGCTGCTTGGACAAAATCAGGTGCCGACGCCGCCGACCGTGATCCTTGCCGAGGATACCGATCTCACCAAGGCGATCGACGAACTCGGCCTGCCGCTGGTGGTGAAAATTCCCGACGGCTCGTTCTCGCGCGGCGTGCACAAGATCGAATCGCCGGCCGAGTTCAAGCGCATCTGCGACGAGCTGTTCGAGGAAACCGACCTGCTGCTGGCGCAGAAATTCCTGCCGACCGAGTTCGACTGGCGGGTCGGCGTGCTCGCCGGCGAGCCGCTGTTCGTCTGCCAGTACCGCATGGCGCGCGGCCACTGGCAGGTGGTGAAATACCGGCCCGACGGCTCTTCGCGCGAGGGCGGCTTCCGCGCCTTCGATCTCGAGCAGGCGCCGCGGGAAGTGATCGATATCGCGGTGCGCGCAGCGCGGCCGATCGGCGATGGCTTCTATGGCGTCGACCTCAAGCAGACCGAGCACGGCATCGTCGTCATGGAGGTCAACGACAATCCCAATCTCGAGCACGGCATCGAGGATGTGGTCGGCAAGGACGAAATCTGGATGCGCTTGCTGCGCTGGTTCATCGACCGGTTCGAGCAGTAGGCGCAAGCGCCGCGCACTGTTTTCCGTCATCCTGAGGTGCGAGCGCAGCGAACCTCGAAGGATGCGGCCGAGGCGCCGGGGCGTCGTGTTTTCCGTCATCCTGAGGTGCGAGCGCAGCGAGCCTCGAAGGATGCGGCCGAGGCGCCGGGGCGTCGCCCTTCGAGGGCCGCTGCGCGGCCGCCTCAGGGTGACGAAAGCGCGCATCCGCTTTGCGGGCCCCCGCTCTAACCCTGCGTCGTCTCCGAATCCTCGAGCCGCCCATTGGCCGGTTCGATGCCCCAGACGGCGATGACGATGACGTTGATGATGAGCAAACCGATCATCAGCGCCAAAACGCCGCGCACGCCGTAGTTCCGGAACAGCGCCAGCACGATGAACGGCGATACGATCGTCCCCCCGGCCGACGGTGTAGCAGATGCCGTTGGCCCGCAGCCGCTGTTTTCCGCCATCCTGAAGCGTCGGCGCACAGCGCGGCCCTCGAAAATGACGGAATGTACTACCGCGCCAGCCTCGTATGCGGCGTCCCCTTCGTCACCTGATCGAGCGGCCAGCGCGCGCGCGGCGCGACGTCGAGCGCATCGGTAAGCCCGAGCACCAGCCGCTCGGCGCCGGCCCAGGCGATCATGGCGCCATTGTCGGTGCACAAAGCCGGCGGCGGCGCGACCAGCATGGTGCCGGCTTCGAAGGCCAATCGGTGCAGCACCTTGCGGATCGCCTGATTGGCGGCGACGCCGCCGGCGCAGACGAGCGCAGTGGGCGTGCCGACCCGGTCGCGGAACATCCGCAGTCCGGCACGCAGCCGGTCCATGACTACGTCGACCACCGCCTGCTGGAACGAGGCGCACAGATCGGCAACATCCTGGTCGCTCAACGGCGCGATCTTTTCGGCCTCGATGCGCAGTGCGGTCTTGAGGCCGGACAACGAAAAATTGGCGTCAAGGCGCCCGGCCATCGGCCGCGGCAGCGCAAAGCGCTTGGGATCGCCGCGCGTCGCCTCCTTCTCGACCAGCGGGCCGCCCGGATAGCCGAGGCCGAGCAGCTTTGCGGTCTTGTCGAAGGCCTCGCCGATCGCGTCGTCGACCGTGCCGCCGAGCCGCAGATAATCGCCGACCCCGCGCACGCCGAGGATCTGGGTATGGCCGCCGGAGGCGAGGAACAGGCAATAGGGAAACGGCGTCGCATCGGTGAGCCGCGCCGTCAGCGCGTGCGCTTCGAGGTGATTGACCGCGATCAGCGGCTTGCCGTGGGTAAGCGCGATGGCCTTGGCCGTCGTCAAGCCGACGATGACGCCGCCGATCAGGCCTGGCCCGGCCGCGGCGGCGACGCCGTCGAGCGAATCAAAGGAAATGTGCGCCTCCGCCATCGCCTTGCCGATGATGTGATCCAGCGCCTCGACATGGGCGCGGGCGGCGATCTCGGGCACCACGCCGCCGAATTCGGCATGCTCGCTGATTTGCGACAGCACGACGTTGGACAGGATCCGGCCGCGGCCGTCCTCGCCCCGCTGGACCACGGCCGCCGCCGTCTCATCGCAGGTCGTTTCGATGCCGAGGATGACCATTTCTGTATTATACCGCTCTGCCATTGCGGGGTCGCGAAGCGAGGCTTCGCCCGCGTGGCGGAATGACCAAGACTTGTGGATGCGCCGTAGCAGTTGAAAGTTCAATGGCACAATCCTCGACCGATACGACCGTCCTGCGCATTGGCTCGCGCGGTTCGCCGCTGGCGCTGGTACAGGCGCGCGAAGTCGAACGCCGGCTTGCCGCGGCGTGCCGCCTGGCCGCTGGCCAGATCGAAATCAAGGTCATCCGCACGACGGGCGACGCCATCCAGGACCGGCCGCTGGCCGACGCCGGCGGCAAAGGGCTGTTCACCAAGGAGATCGAGGAGGCGTTGCTCGCCGGCACCATCGACCTTGCCGTGCATTCCTCGAAGGATATGCCGACCGTTCTGCCGGCCGGTCTCGTGCTGGCGGCATTTCTGCCACGCGAAGATGCGCGCGACGCATTCATCAGCCGCAAAGCTCAGACTTTGCGTGACCTGCCGGGAGGCGCGCTCGTCGGCACGGCGTCGCTGCGGCGAGCGGCCATGGTCAAGCGATTGCGGCCCGACCTCGCGATCGTGCCGCTGCGCGGCAATGTCGAGACCCGCCTGCGCAAGATCGAGGCGGGAGAGGCGGACGGCAACGCTGCTGGCTGTCGCCGGCCTGAAGCGGCTTGGCCTTCTCGCGGCAGCGACCGCGCTACTCGATATCGATGAATTCATTCCGGCAGTCGGCCAAGGCGCGATCGGGATCGAAACCCGCGCGGACGACGCCACGACCCGGCGACTGGTTGCCAAAATCGACGATGCCGACACCGCGACCGCACTAGCCGCCGAGCGCGCCTTCCTGGCCGTGCTCGACGGCTCATGTCGCACGCCGATTGGCGGCCACGCCACCGTGCGCGACGGGATGGTTCGCTTTCGCGGCATCATCATAAGGCCCGACGGCAGCGAGGCGTTGGAGACTTTGCGCGAAGGCCGCCGCGGCGAGGCGGCGGAGCTTGGCGCCGATGCCGGCCGCGAATTGAAGGGCCGCGCCGGCCCTGACTTCTTTACGCGGACTTAGCCGGTGCGGCTCCTCCTGACGCGGCCCGAGTCCGAGGCGAAGCGCACCGCCGCAGCGCTCCGGGCGCGCGGTCACGACGTGGTCATCGCGCCGCTCATGCACATCGAGGCGGTGTCCGACGCCCCGATTGGTGCTGGGCCGTGGGCGGCGATCATGGTCACCAGCGCCAACGCGGCGACTGCAATCGCGGCGCACGAAAGCCGCAAGGCTCTCAGCGCGCTATCGGTGTTCGCCGTCGGCCAGCGCAGCGCCCAAGCTATGCGCGCGGCTGGTTTCTCCGATGTAATTTCTGCCGATGGGAACGTGAGCGATCTCGTGCGTCTCGTCGCCGCGCGCGCAACGCCGGGCGCCCCGCTTCTTTATCTCGCCGGTGCGGATCGGGCCGGGAATCTCGCCGGCGATCTCCAAGGACGCGGCTTTCGCGTGTCCACCGCCGTGATCTATCGTGCCGTGGCCGCGACCACGCTGCCCGCGCAAGCGGCGGAGGCACTCGACGGCGCCATCGACGGCGTGCTGCACTTTTCGCGTCGCAGCGCAGAGGCCTATGTGACGGCGTCGGGCAACGCGGGCATGCTCGCGAGCGCGCTGAAGCCGGCCCACTATTGCCTTTCCGCGCACGTGGCGGAGCCGCTTGCGCATGCTGGCGCTCGAAATATCCGCGTCGCGCCGCAGCCGACTGAGGCTGCCTTGATCGCGCTTATTGGCTCGGGACCAACGTGATTGCGGCGTCTTAACCGCGGTCGGTTGGCTATGTTGCCGCCATATCCGCCCCGTACTATGTCGTGGCCGGCCGGAATGGCTTGAGCGAATCGGCGCGCTCCCTTGGAGACAGCATGGCGGACGAGCCTGACAGCACATCGCGCCGGCGGCCGCCGACTATCGAGCTCAAGGCGACCGAAGTCGAAACCGAGAAGCCGGCACAAGAGCCCGGGGCGGCCACCGCGGCGGCCGATGGCGTGAAAGACGGCGCTGGGACTAGCGAGCGCGCCTCTTGGAATTCTGGTGGCAGCCTGAAAATCTATGCCGTCGGCGCAGTCGCCGGAGCGATCGTCATGGCCGCGATCATTGCCGGACTTTGGGTCGCGGGGGTTGTGCCAGCGCAAAACAGCGCCGCTGCGCCCAAGGCACAACCGGCTGCCAGTGACGAAATCTCGGCACAGCTCAACAAGATCGAGGCGGCGCTAGCAGCCCGGCGGCCGGAAGCGGCCGTCGCCGAGCGCTTGGCAACGGCCGAAGCCCAAACCAAATCGCTCGGCGATTCGCTTGCCGCGCTCAATCGCCGGGTCGACGAAGTCGCCGGTGCAGCTCAAAGCGCATTGGCGCGCGCCAACGCCGCCTCCACTGCCGCAGACGGGGCGAAAAGCGCCGCACAGGGCGGCGTCCAGCGCAGCGACCTCGACGCGCTGACCAACCGCATTGCCGCACTCGAACGCACGGTGAAAGCGCTATCCGACGATGTGACGCGGCGCGCGTCCAGTGCCGACGACAAACTGGCGCGTCTGTTCGTGGTCGCCGATGGCGCTGCGCGCCGCAGTCGAACGCGGCGCGCCATACCAGGCCGAACTGACGGCGTTGAAATCACTCGGCGCCGAGCAAACGACGATCGCGCCGCTCGAACCCTTTGCCGCCAACGGCGTGCCGAGCGCCGCGGCGCTCGCGCACGAACTCTCGACTCTCACGCCGGCATTGCTGCAAGCGTCCGGCCCGCGGCCGAGCGAAAGCTCCTTTTTGGACCGGCTGGAGAGCAACGCGCAAAAGCTTGTCCGCGTCACCCCGGTCGACGCGCCAGCGGGCGATGATCCTGCATCGATCATCGCGCGGATCAATGTCGACGCCGCCCGTGCCGATATCGCCGGCGCGCTCGCCGATATCGCCCGCTTGCCGGAGCCTTTACGCAGTCCTCGCCAATTCCTGGGTCAAGAAAGCCGACGCACGCAACGCCGCTCTCGCCGCAAGCCGACACATTGCCGATGGCGCGCTCGATGCGCTCGGCAAGCCGGCGTCCCAATGATCCGCGTCGTTTTCTACCTCATTGTTGTTGGCGTGCTGGCGTTCGGCGTGGCCTGGCTCGCCGACCGGCCGGGCGACGTGGTCATCACCTGGCAGGGCCTGCGCATCGAGACCTCGCTGATGGTCCTGGGCGCGGCAGTGCTGGCGATATTGGCGATCTTGGCGCTGCTTTGGAGCCTCGTGCGCGCTCTCCTGCGCTCGCCGTTCGTGCTGGCGAACCTTTTGCACCATCGCCGCGGCGCGCGCGCCTATGAGGCGATCTCGAATGGGCTCATCGCGGTCGGCTCCGGCGACATCGGCGCCGCGCGGAAATTCACGACCGAAGTCAACCGGATCGCGCCCGGCGAGCCGCTGGCGCTGCTGCTCAGCGCCCAATCGGCGCAGCTTGCCGGCGACCGCGAAGGCGCCGAGCGCGCCTTCCGCACCATGGCGAGCCGCGCCGACACCAAGGCGCTCGGCCTGCATGGCCTGTTCGTCGAGGCGCAGCGCCGCGACGATCTCGCCAGCGCGCGCGCTTATGCCGAAGAAGCGGCGCGCAGCACGCCGTCGCTCGGCTGGGCCGGACGCGCGGTGCTCGAATTCCGCTGCGCGACCGGCGATTGGGCCGGCGCGCTCGCGTTGCTGGAGCGCAGCAAAAGCGCCCTCGACAAGGCGACCTATCGCCGCCAGCGCGCGGTGCTGCTCACGGCGCGCGCGCTGGCCGCCGAGGACACCGATCGCGGCAACGCCAAGGTTTTTGTGCTCGAAGCCGCGAAGCTCGCGCCGACCTTGGTGCCGGCGGCGGCGCTTGCCGGCCGCCTGCTCGCCGAGGGCGGCGAGTTGCGCAGGGCGTCGCGCATCATCGGCAAAGCCTGGAGCGCCAATCCGCACCCCGATCTGGCCCAAACGTATGCCGAGCTTCGCTCCGGCGATGCTGCCCGCGATCGGCTGACCCGCATCGAAACTCTGGCGAAAAAGACCCCCGGCCATGTCGAGGGCGCGCTGGCGGTCGCCCGCGCCGCGCTCGATGCGCGGGAATTCGCCAAGGCGCGCGCCGCGCTCGCTCCGTATCCTCGCGGCGCCGACCAAGCGCATCGCACTCCTGATGGCCGAACTCGAACGCGCCGAGCGCAACGACGAAGGCCGCGCCCGCGAATGGCTGGCGCGCGCGCTTGCATGCCGCACCCGATCCGGCATGGACCGCCGACGGCTATGTGTCCGATCGCTGGCTGCCGGTTTCGCCGGTCAGCGGCCGGCTCGATGCCTTCGAATGGCGCGTGCCGCTGACCGGCATCGTGAGCGCGGCGCCGGTGATCGATCCGGAACCGCCAGCCGTCACGCCGCTCGAAATCGCGCCCGAACAGCAGGGCGAAAAGGCGGACCCATCACCGGCTCAGGGCGAGAGCGCGCTAGTCGCACTGCCGCGACGCCGCGGCAAGCGGCCGCAGCCAAAGGCGGAGCCGGTCATTCCGCTGGTCCACGTGCCCGACGATCCCGGCCCCGGCCCGATCCCGTCGAGGAAAGCGAGCCGACGAACGAACCGCAAAGCGGCGGCTGGCGGAAGATTTTCGAGTGAAGGCGGAACGGCTGAATGAGCACGTGACCGGCGGGCTTGAATGTACCCGCAGCATGCATTATAGGGCATGAATTATAATGCATAGCATTGGATCGGCATGGCCGGACCGACAGCGAAGAATTTGCACAAACAATTCGTCCCCGCGGCACAAAGCGGAGCGGGATCGGCGGCCGCATTTCTGGCCGCGATCGGCCGCGAGGTGCGGCGCAACCGCGCCAAGCGCGGCATGACGCGCCGGCAATTGGCGCAAGCCTCGCAAACCTCCGAGCGCTATCTGGCGCAGATCGAGAGCGGCGCCGGCAATCCGTCGGTCAGCGTGCTGCGCGCCATCGCGCAGGCATTCGATCTTCCTGCTGCAGCGCTGTTGCCGGAAGCGGGGCCGCGCACGGCAGCGCTCGGCGCGATCCTCGATCTTATCGCGCAAGTGCCGGACGGAGAATTGTCCGCGCTCGCCAAGGAGATCGAATCGCACGTGGCGCGTCCAGCCGATGCCGACCGGGCGCGGCGCATCGCGCTCGTCGGCCTGCGCGGCGCCGGCAAGTCGACGCTCGGGCGGATGCTGGCGCAACATCTCGGCTGGCCGTTTGTCGAGCTCGACCGGTGCGTCGAGGAGGATTATGGCGCCAGCATTCCCGACCTGATCGAGATGGCCGGCAGCGCCACGTTCCGCCGCCACGAGCGCAGCGCGCTCGACCGCGTGATCACCGAACATGAGGCCGCGATCATCACCACGGCCGGCGGCATCGTCGCCAACCCGGAGACCTACGCGCTGCTGCTGCGGCGCACCCACACGATCTGGATCAAGGCCCGGCCCGAGGATCACATGAGCCGCGTCATGGCGCAGGGCGATTTCCGGCCGATGGCGCAAAACCGCGAGGCCATGGCCGACCTGGTTGCGATCCTGGAGGCGCGCCGCGCCGATTATGCCCGCGCCGAAGCCGAAGTCGACACATCGGGCGACTACCGTGGAGCAGAGCTTTGCCAAGCTGCTGCGGACTGTCGATGCCTTTCCTGGCGGGCGGAGGCAAAGCAGTGGCCGTGACGCTCGCTGACGCCGGCTTTCTCGACCTGGCCCCGATGCGGCTCGAATATCGCATGATCGGGCCGCGCCCCGATGCCGCGCCGACCATCGTGATGCTGCACGAGGGCCTCGGCTCAGTCGGCGTTGTGGGGTACGTTTCCCGACCAAATCGCGGCAGCGACCGGCGCCGGCGTGTTCGTCTATTCGCGCGCCGGCTACGGCAAGTCGAGCCCGGGAACATTGCCGCGCGCGATATCCTTCATGCACGAGGAGGCGTGCGAGGTGCTGCCGCGCGTCCTCGACGCGATCGGATTTCAGCGCGGCCTCCTTCTTGGCCACAGCGATGGCGCCTCGATCGCGACGATTTATGCCGGCAGCGTGCAGGATCATCGCGTGCGCGGCCTGGTGCTGATGGCGCCGCATTTTTTCACCGAAGACATCGGCATTGCCGAGATCGAGCGCGCCCGCGAGGCGTTTGCCGCCGGCGGTTTTCGCGAGAAGCTCAAGCGCTGGCATGCCGACGTCGATTGCGCCTTCCGCTCCTGGAGCGAGCCGTGGCTCAGTCCGGAGTTTCGCAAGTGGGACATCACCGAAGCGCTCGGCTACATCCGCGTGCCGATCCTGATCGTGCAGGGCGAAAGCGATCAGTACGGCACGCTCAAGCAGGTCGAGACGGCGCAGCAGGAATGTTTCTGCCCGGTCGAGACCGCGGTGCTGCCGGGCGTTCGGCATATCCCGCATCGCGACGCGCCCGAAGCTGACGCTCAAGGCCGTCGCCGACTTCATCAATCGCCTGCTGCGACGACCACCACGAGGGCGAAAGACATGCGGCTTCCGGGGTTGCGGCTTTATGAATTATAATGCATGTAAACGCGCGAGAATGCATTAAAGTACACATCGAGCTGACCGTGGGAGATCAAGATGAGCGGTGCGGAACACGCTGAACGCCCTCTGGCGGACGGCAAGACGCGGATCGACTTCCAGACCGAGCCGGCGCGCTATCGCCATTGGAAGCTCACGATCGACGGCGATGTCGCCACGCTGCTGATGGACGTCGACGAGAAGGCCGGGCTGTTCGAGGGCTACGACCTCAAGCTCAATTCCTACGATCTCGGCGTCGATATCGAGCTTGCCGATGCGATCGAGCGGCTGCGCTTCGAGCACCCGCAGGTGCGCGTCGTCGTGCTGCGCTCGGCCAAGCCGCGGGTTTTTTCCGCCGGCGCCAATATCCGCATGCTGGCCGGCGCCAGCCACGCCCACAAGGTCAACTTCTGCAAGTTCACCAACGAGACGCGCAACGGCATCGAGGATTTGAGCGAAAATTCCGGGATCAAATCGATCTGCGCCATCAACGGCACGGCGGCCGGCGGCGGCTATGAGCTGGCGCTCGCGGCCGACTACATCATGCTGGTCGACGACGGCTCCGCGGCGGTGTCGCTGCCGGAATTGCCGCTGCTGGCGGTGCTGCCCGGCACCGGCGGCCTCACCCGCGTCTCCGACAAGCGCAAAGTGCGCCGCGACCATGCCGATGTGTTCTGCACCACCGAGGAAGGCGTCAAGGGCAAGCGCGCGGTCGAATGGCGGCTGGTCGACGACGTGGTGCCGGGTTCGAAATTCGACGAGGCGATTGTCGCGCGCGCGCAAGAGTTTGCCGCAAAATCCCCCCGCAACGGCGCTGGCAAGGGCATCACGCTGACGCCGCTCGCCCGCACCTTCGCGGCGGACGGCGTCGCGTATGGCTCGCTCAGCGTCGAATTCGACCGCGCCGAGCGCATCGCGACCATCACGCTGCGCGGACCGGCTACGCCGCCGCCCGCTTCGGCCGACGCCATGGTGGCGCTCGGCGCGAGCTTCTGGCCGCTGCAGCTCGCGCGCGAGCTCGACGACGCGATCCTCCATATCCGGCTCAACGAGCTCGACGTTGCGGCGATCGTCTTCAAATCCTCCGGCGATCCGGCGCAGGTTCTCGCCTACGACCACTTCCTCGACGCCAACAAGGATCACTGGCTGGCGCGCGAAATCCGCCTTCTGTGGAAGCGCGTGCTCAAGCGCGTCGATCTCACCTCGCGCTCGCTGGTCACGCTGATCGAGCCGGGCTCGTGCTTTGCCGGCACGCTCGCCGAACTGCCGTTCGCCAGCGACCGCTCCTACATGCTGGCCCCCTCCCTTCCCTCCCCCGCGAGCGGGGGAGGGTTAGGGAGCGGACGCGACGGCGACAACAAGCCGCCGGCGGCGATCGCGCTCAGCGATGTCAATTTCGGCGCCTATCCGATGTCGAACGGCCTGACGCGGCTCGCCTGCCGCTTTCTCGCCAATCCGGCCGATCTCGACGCGGCGAAAGCCGAGCGCGGCAAAATGCTCGACGCCGAGACGGCGCAGCAGCTCGGCCTCATCACCTTCGCGCTCGACGACATCGACTGGGACGACGAGGTGCGCGTGTTCCTCGAAGAGCGCGCGAGCTTTTCGCCCGACGGTCTCACCGGCCTCGAAGCCAATCTGCGCTTTGCCGGGCCGGAGACCATGGAATCGAAAATCTTCGCGCGGCTGACCGCGTGGCAGAACTGGATCTTCCAGCGCCCCAACGCGATCGGCGAAGAAGGCGCGCTCAAACGCTACGGCACCGGCCAGAAGCCGGTGTTCGATACCAGGAGAGTGTAGCTTCCTCCTCCGCTTTGCGGGGGCGGATGATGATGAGGGACAGGAAGCAGCGATGAACATCGAGAACGTCGATTACACGACCAAGATCCCGAACAACGTCAATCTCGCCGAAGACCGGCAGGTGCTGCGCGCGCTGGAGAGCTGGCATCCGGGCTACATCGACTGGTGGATGGACATGGGGCCGGAAGGTTTCCAGGACGCGCTGGTCTATCTGCGCACCGCCGTCTCGGTCGATCCGAAGGGCTGGGCCAAATTCGACTACGTGAAGATGCCCGAATACCGCTGGGGCATTCTGCTCGCGCCGCAAGAGGAAGGCCGCAAGATCCCGTTCGGCCGCCATCACGGCGAGCCGGCCTGGCAGGACATTCCGGGCGAATATCGCGCCATGCTGCGCCGCCTCGTCGTCATCCAGGGCGACACCGAGCCGGCCTCGGTCGAGCAGCAGCGCCATCTCGGCAAGACCGCGCCGTCGCTCTACGACATGCGCAACGTGTTCCAGGTCAATGTCGAGGAAGGCCGCCACCTGTGGGCGATGGTCTATATCCTGCAGAAATATTTCGGCCGCGACGGCCGCGAGGAAGCGGCCGAACTGTTGCAGCGCCGCTCCGGCGACGCCGACAAGCCGCGCATGCTCGGCGCCTTCAACGAAGAGACGCCGGACTGGCTGTCGTTCCACATGTTCACGTTCTTCACCGATCGCGACGGCAAGATGCAGCTCGAAAGCCTGGCGCAATCCGGCTTCGATCCGCTGTCGCGCACCTGCCGCTTCATGCTGACCGAAGAGGCGCACCACATGTTCGTCGGCGAGACCGGCGTCGGCCGCACCATCCAGCGCACCTGCGAGGCGATGAAGGCGGCCGGCATCGAGGACCCGGCCGACATCGACAAGGTGCGCGATCTCGGCGTCATCGACCTGCCGACGATGCAGAAGAAGCTCAACCTGCACTACTCGCTGTCGCTCGATCTGTTCGGCTCGGAAGTCTCGACCAACGCCGCCAATACGTTCACCGCGGGAGTCAAAGGCCGCTTCCAGGAAACCAAGATCGAGGACGATCACCGGCTGGAAAGCGCGACCTATCCGGTGCTCAAGCTCGTCGACGGCGAGATCAAGCGCGTCGACGAGCCGGCGCTGACCGCGATCAACATGCGGCTGCGCGACGACTACACCGCCGACTGCCAGCGCGGCCTCGACCGCTGGAACAAGATCATCGACAAGACCGGCGTCGGCGTTCAAACTCGAACTGCCGCATGTCGGCTTCCACCGCCAGATCGGCGAGTTCAAGGACGTGGAAGTGTCGCCCGCCGGCAAGCTTATCGACGAGGCGGCCTGGAAGCGCGACGAACAGCCAGTGGCTGCCGTCGAAGGACGACGGCGATTTCATCGCCAGCCTGATGAAGCGCGTCATCGAGCCCGGCCAATTCGCAAGCTGGATCGCGCCGCCGCGCGTCGGCATCGACAACAAGCCCGGCGATTTCGAATACGTGAAGATCGCGGCGTGACGGCCGCTTCTCGTCGTTGCCGGGGCTTGACCAGAGTTGATCCGGCAATCCATCTTCTTCGGGTCTCGTGGGGAAAGAGATCACCGGGTCAAGCCCGATGACGACGTGCTCGAGTCCCTCCGGCTCCGCGAGCGGTCCCTCGCGCAATCGCGCGAGATCGAAGCGATCGATCTCGCGCAGCAATTCCACGAACGCCTTGCGCGCCGTGCGCCAGCGCCGCTTCGCCCTTCTCGGCCGTCGCCAGCGTCGCGTCGCCGACCGCGCCGGTCGGATTGAGGTCCTGCGTCATCCAGGCGAAGCCGGCCGGCCGATAGGCGCCGAGCCATTTGAATTCGCGCGCCATGGCGATCGTCGCCGGCATCGCATTCGGCGCCTTGTCCATGCGCACCGTCTCCGGCTTCGCCGCCAGCATCAGCGAGGTCTCGATGTCGCCGCCGTGGATGCCGTGCTTCTTCTCCTCGCCCGCGAATGTGCCGTCCGGATAGCCGAAGCGGTGCCAGCCGACGGTGACCGCCAGCATGCCGAGCCGCGTGCGCAGGTCGCGCGCCACCAATTCCATCGCCGCGACATTGCCGCCGTGGCTGGTGACCAGCACCAGCTTGCGCACCCCGGCCCGCGCCAGGCTTTCGCCGAGCTCGGTCCAGGCCGCGATCGCGGTCGTCGCCGAGAACGTCAGCGTGCCGGGATAGGACAGATGCTCGGCCGAGACGCCGATGCGCTGCACCGGCAGGAACGTCACCGGCAGCTCGTCGGGAAGAATTTTGCGGACCCGCGCCAGATAGGCTTCGGCGATATAGGTGTCGACGCCGAGCGGCAGATGCGGGCCGTGCTGCTCGACCGCGGCGAGCGGCAGCACGGCGATCCAGCGCCCGGTCTCGGCGCCGGCGATCTCCTGCCAGGTCATGTCCATCCAGTCGCGTCTGGGCAGTGTCATCGGGCTTCACTCGCCAATCGGGCCAGGCTCTCGTAGAGCCTCATCGGCTCCAAGGTTTGTTTGCGCGTGATCTTTCGAAACCAGTATCCACTTTTCGGGATCATGCTCTATTGTCGCGTCGCCGATGCAAAGGAGCAACCGATGCGTTGGCAAGATCTTTTCGGGCTGTGCTCGCCGGCTTCGCCGTATGGCGCCGCGCATCGCGACCGGCCGGCGTCGGCCCAGACACTCGACAAGGTCACCTTCGGCACCAACTGGGTGGCGGAAGCCGAGCATGGCGGCTTTTATCAGGCGCTCGCCGACGGCACCTATCGGAAATACGGCCTCGACGTGACCATCGTGCCGGGCGGGCCGAACGCGAACAACCGCATCCTGCTGCCGCGTCGGCAAGATCGACTTCTTCCTGAGCGCCAACACGCTGCAAGGCTTCGACGCGGTCGGCGCAGAACGTGCCGACGGTCGAGGTCGCGGCGCTTGTTCCAGAAAGACCCGCAGGTCCTGATCGCGCATCCCGGACCAGGGCATCGACAAAATTCGCCGACCTGAAGAACCTGACGCTGTTCATCTCCAAGGAGGGCATGGCGAGCTATTACCAGTGGCTCAAGGCCGACTACGGCTTCAAGGATAGCCAGGTCAAGCCCTACACCTTCAACCCGCAGCCGTTCCTCGCCGACAAGAAAAGCGCGATGCAGGGCTACGTCACCTCGGAGCCGTTCGCGATCGAGAAGGCGGCGAAATTCAAGCCGAAGGTCTTTCTGCTCGCCGACCAGGGCTTCTCCGCCTATTCGACGCTGATCGAGACGCGCCGCGACCTCGTCGAGAAAAAGCCCGATCTGGTGCAGCGCTTCGTCGATGCCTCGACCATCGGCTGGTACAATTATATCTATCGACGACAATGCGCCCGCCAATGCGCTGATCAAGAAACAGAACCCGGAGATGACCGACGATCTGCTCGCCTACTCGGTCGCCAAGATGAAGCAATACGGCATCGTCGATTCCGGCGACGCCTCGACGCTCGGCATCGGCGCCATGACCGACGCGCGCATGAAGGATTTCTTCGACGAGATGGTGCGCGCCGGCGTCGTCAAGGCCGGCCTCGATTACCGCAAGGCCTACACGCTGCAATTCGTCGACAAGAAGGTCGGGCTCGATCTGCGGCCGAAGCCATAGCGATGCCGCCGGCGACAGCATCCCCGTTCCGCTCCTCTGGTCGCGCTGCGCGACGTCGGCAAGACCTTTCCCAATGGCACGCTGGCGCTCGCGGGGCTCGATCTCGACGTGCGGCAACGGCGAATTCCTGTCGCTGCTCGGCCCGTCGGGCTGCGGCAAATCGACGGCGCTGCGGATCATCGCCGGCCTGAGCGAGCCGACCCAGGGCGCGGTCGAATGGCCGCCGGCGGCAGCGCAGACCGCGAGCGACAGCCGCATCGGCTTCGTGTTCCAGGAGCCGACGCTGATGCCCTGGGCGAGCGTGTTCAACAACGTGCTTGCTGCCGCTCAAGCTCAAGGGCGTCCAACCGGCGAACGCAGCGCGCAACGCGTCGACGCCGCGCTCGAGCGCGTCGGCCTGCAGGACTTCGCCGCGCCTATCCGCGCGAACTCTCGGGCGGCATGCGGATGCGCGTCTCGATCGCGCGCGCGCTGGTCACCGAGCCGGCGCTGCTGCTGATGGACGAGCCGTTCGCCGCGCTCGACGAGATCACGCGGTTCAAGCTCAACGACGATCTGCTGCAGCTGTGGCAGGCGCTGCGCACGACGGTGGTGTTCGTCACCCATTCGGTGTTCGAGTTGGTCTATCTCTCGAGCCGCATCGTGGTGATGGCGGCGCGGCCGGGCCGCGTCTTCACCGAGATTGCCGATCGACGCGCCGTATCCGCGCGACCAGGATTTCCGCACCTCGGCCGAATATGCCGCGTTCTGCCGCCGCGCCTCGGAGGCGCTGGCGCAAGCCATGGCGGCGGGAGGCGACCAGTGAAGCCGCGCCTCTCCGCACGCGAGAGCCGCGACCGCGTGCTGCGCATCGCGCTGCCGATCCTCGTGTTGGCGCTCGGCCTCGCGGCCTGGGAAGCTGTTGGTGCGGATCGAAGATATTCCGCCCTACGTGCTGCCGGCGCCGAGCCTGATCTGGCAAACGCTGGTCGCCGACCGGGCGTTGCTGTTCCAGTCGCTGCTGGTGACGCTCACCACGACGATCGAGGGCTTTTTGCTCGCGGCGATCGGCGGCGTCGGGCTTGCGGTGCTGTTCAATCAGTCGCGGCTCGTCGAATATTCGCTTTACCCGTACGCGGTGATCCTGCAGGTGACGCCGATCGTCGCCATCGCGCCGCTGCTGCTGGTCTATCTGCCGCAGCCGCTGGCGGTGCTGGCCTGCGCCTGGATCGTGGCGTTCTTTCCGGTGCTGGCCAACACCACGCTCGGGCTCAATTCGGTCGACCGCAATCTCGCCGACCTGTTCGCGCTCTACGGCGCCTCGCGCTGGCAAGTGCTGTGGATCTGAAGCTGCCCTGCGGCGCTGCCCTATATCCTCGGCGGCTTGCGCATCGCCGGCGGGCTGTCGCTGATCGGCGCGGTGGTCGCCGAGATCGCCGCGGGCTCGGCCGGCGCCGGCTCCGGCCTCGCCTACCGCATCGCCGAATCGGGCTACCGCCTCAACATCCCGCGCATGTTCGCGGCGCTGCTGCTGCTCTCGGTCGCCGGCATCGTGATCTTCTATCTGCTGTCGCTCGTCAATTATCTGGCGCTGCGCCGCTGGCACGAAAGCGCGCTGGAGCAGGAGAGGTGAGAGTACGGGTCGCGGCAGCGCGACCCCTCTCGCCAATTTCACTTCGGCATATCCGCGCCCTTCGCGGGATTTTGCGTGTACAGGCCAAGCTCTTCGCCCTGGGCCAGCACCTTGCCTTTGATCGCGTCCATCGCCGCGGGACCGTCAAAGTCCTTGGCTAGATTGAGCGTCTTCACATTCAGCGCGTAGACCGTGAAATGATAATGATGGACGATCTCGTCGTTCCAGGGCGGACACGGCCCGTCATAGCCGAAGTATTGCCCCTTCATCGCATCGTTCGCAGCCGTGGCTTTGGTGTAGTCGTTGAGGCCGCGCACGCCGACTTTGGTCGGCATCGCCGGCTTGCCGTGCACCACGCGGGCATTGAGTCGGCGCCCTCCGCCAGCGATCTGACATCAGGCGGGATATCAACCAGGACCCAATGGAAGTAGTTTTTCCGTGGAACCGCCGATGTCAGCGTCATGCCTTCCTTGTTCATTTTCTCGCGCTGCTCCGCCGGCGAGTCCGTATCGTACAGGATGATGGCATACGACTTGGTGTCGCGGGGCCCCTTCGACCACGAAATGCTCGGACTGATATTGGCGCCGCCAGTCGTATGTCCCTGCGCCGCCGGTGCGCAGAACGCGTATTTATTCGGAATCATCTTGCCGTTCTTGAAGGAATCGACGCTCACCTTGAGTGAGCGGGCCGATGCCGGCGTTGCCGCAAGCCCAGCCGCCAAGCCTGCTGCGACCATTCCAAATATCGCGATCTTGATCGTTGCCATGTTATCCTCCCCTGCACCTATTTTGTGACGACAGACGTGTCGGGATCGAGCCAGAATGCCCATACGGCGGCGCCGATGACGAGCAGGGCGGCCGCGACAATAAAGGGCGCCTGCCAAGAACCGACTTGGACCAACACACCGAAGACGATCGGCGACAGCGCGCCGCCGAAGTTGCCGGCCATGTTCATCATGCCGGAGACCGTGCCGGAATACTTGCCACCGGTATCCATCGGCACCGCCCAGGACGGACCGATGGTGAATTCAAGAAAGAACATCGACGCGGTGAGGCCATAGACGGCGATATAGGCGTTCTCCGTCAGCGCCGCCGGCACAATGCACACCGCGCAGCCGAGCAAGCCGACAATCGCTACGGCGCGCCGGCCGATCTTGGCGCTGCCGGTTTTCTTCAGCAGCCAATCGGTCGCAACGCCGCCCACAGTATCACCGACGACGCCGGCGAACAGCGGCAGCGAAGCAAACAGGCCGACCTTGATCAGCGTGAAGTGACGAAACTCCACGAGATAAGACGGCAGCCAACTCAAGAAAATCCACAGGCAATAAACGTAAGTGAAGTAGGCGCACATGATCGCCCACATATTTGGCGATCGCAACAGAATTCTCCACGGTACGTTGGTCTGCTCGTCCATCGGCGGCGGATTGATCTCGCCCTTGCTGTCGAGGCCACGGATGTGTTCCAGTTCGGCCTTGTTCACTAGGCCGTGCTCTTCCGGCAGATTGCGGTAGCTCAAGCTCCACCATATCGACCACGCCACGCCAACCACACCGCAAATCAAAAACACCGAGCGCCAGCCGAGGTAGCTCATGATCAGCACAACGATCGGCGGCGCGATCGCTGCGCCGAACCGGCTGGCGCTGTGGGTGACCCCCTGCACGAAGCCGCGTTCCGGCCGCGGGTACCACAGTTGCATCGCGCGGGTCGCGCCGGGAAAGGCGCTGGCTTCGCCAATGCCGAAGAGGAACCGGACAATGATGAACGAGGTGGCGCCGAACGCCGCGGCAGTAGCCGCGGTCATGATCGACCAATAGGTGACAACGCCCGTCAACACTTTTCGCGCGCCGAAACGATCGCTGAGCCAACCACCGGGAACCTGAAACAGCGCATAGGACCACACAAAGGCGCTGAAGATGAAGCCCATGGTGACCTTGTCGAACCCGAACTCCTTGCTGATCTGGGGCGCCGCAGTCGAAATATTGACGCGGTCCAGGTAGGTAATGAGATACATCACGCTGATCAACAGCAGGATATACCACCGGCCCCGGCTGGGACGTGCGGGCTGAACGTCCGCCATGTGTGCCTCCCCATCGTATACTTCGGAATCGCGCGAGCTTTTGCCCCCAGCGTGCCCGTTCGATGCCTTAGCGGCAAGTCCCCGCGGCTTTATGACCTATTGTTTCCAGAGCTAAACGCGCGGCGTCGCCGGCTCACGAGAGTCCATTGAGACTCATGGCCAGCACCCGCGCGACGTGGACCGCCTCGCGTCCCGTTCCATCCCTGATCTGATGCCGGCAGGATGTGCCGTCGGCGACAATGACAGTGTCCGCGTCAGCGTTGCGCACCGCCGGCAGCAAGGACAATTCGCCCATGGCAAGCGACACGTCGATCGTCTCCGCATCGTAGCCGAAGGCGCCCGCCATGCCACAGCAGCTCGACTCGATCGTCTCGACTGTCAGATCTGGAACCAATTTCAATGCCGCTTCGACCGCCGTCATCGTGTCGAATGATTTCTGATGGCAATGGCCGTGCAGGAGCGCCCGCTTGTGGCTCGGCGCAAGCGCCAGATCGAGTTTGCCGGCGGCCGCCTCGCGTGCGAGGAACTCCTCGAACAGGAGCGCATGGCTGGCGACTTCGCGGGCCATGGCGTTCTTCAGCAACGAGGGGATTTCATCTCGGAAAGTGAACAGACAGCTCGGTTCTAGCCCAATCACCGGCACGCCATCAGCGACGAACGGCGCCAGCGCTGCGAGCGTACGCTCTGCCTCTCGCCGCGCTTCGTTCACCTTGCCGACGGACAGGAAGGTACGTCCGCAACAGAGCGGACGTTCGCCGTCGGCGGCCATTGCGAAATGAACCCGATAACCGGCGGCGGCAAGCACAGCGAGCGCAGCGTCCAGATTTTCCCGCTCGAAATATCGATTGAAGGTATCGGCAAAGAGAACGACCTCGCCATTGATTCGACCGTCAGGCCCCACCCTATGCCGGGACGAACCCGGCTGTGCCGAATTTGATTCGTCGAAGACATCTGAACGCCACTTCGGCAGCCTCCTGCGGGCGCTGAAGCCGGCGATCGACTCCGACAATGTTGCAGCTCCGGGCAGCCGATCGCGCAAGTTCGCCAGCCACGGCAGCTTCGCCGCATATGGCGCGTAGCGCGGCAGATAGCCGACCAGCCGGTCGTGCAGTGACAGTCCTGATTTCTCGCTCCGTGCCCGCAAAACTTCGACTTTCATGCGCGCCATGTCGACGCCGGTCGGGCACTCGCGGCGGCACGCCTTGCAGGAAACGCAGAGCTTTAGCGTCTCGGCCATTGCGTCGGACGTGAGCGCATCCGGGCCAAGCTGGCCGGTAATGGCAAGCCGCAGCGTGTTGGCGCGGCCGCGCGTCACATCGCGCTCGTCGCGCGTGACCCGGTAGCTCGGACACATGACGCCGCCGGCGAGCGCGCGGCAGGCGCCGTTATTGTTGCACATCTCGACCGCGCCCTGGAAACCGCCGCCGGCGCCCGGATAGGCCGACCAGTCCAGCGCGGTCGTTATCTCGCCCGCGCGATAGCCGGGGCCGTAGCGGAAATTCGTGCGGTCGTCGAATTTGGGCGAGCGAACGATCTTTCCCGGATTGAACAGGCCGTACGGATCGAACTTGTCCTTCACCTCCTCGAAGGCGTGCACGAGCTCATGGCCGAACATTTGTTCGTGGAATTCCGAGCGTACGATGCCGTCGCCGTGCTCACCGGAATGCGATCCCTTGTATTCGCGCACCATGGCGAAGGCTTCTTCGGCGATGGCGCGCATGGCGCGCACGTCCTTGTCGAGCCGCAGGTTGAGCACCGGGCGGACATGCAGGCAGCCAACGGCGGCATGCGCGTACCAAGTGCCGCGCGTACCGTTGCGTTCGAAAACATCGGTGAGGCGCGCCGTGTAATCGGCAAGGTGCTCGAGCGGAACCGCGCAATCCTCGACAAAGGAGATCGGTTTGCCCGCTTCCTTCATCGACATCATGATATTGAGCCCGGCGGTGCGCACCTCGGTAATGGCCGCCTGCAGCTTCGGATCGAGCACCTCCACGACGCCGCCCCAGGCGCCGCCGCTGTTGTCCCACGACAAGCCAAGGTCGCCGATAAGCTCGCCGAGCCGCTTGAGCCGGTGCAGATTCTCGTCCCAACCGGCTTCGGCAAATTCGACAAAAAGTATGGCCTCCGGATCGCCGCGCAGAAATGCGTCGACGGCCGGGCGGAACATCGCGATGTCGCGCGCCAAGCCCAGCATGGTGCGGTCGATCAACTCGACGGCGATCGGCCCGAGCTTGACGATGTGCTGCGCCGCCTCCATCGCCCAGTGGAAACTGCCGAAGTGACAGGCGCCGACGGCGCGCCGGCCCAGCAGTGGCGAAAGTCTCAGCTCGATCTTCGTGGAGAACGCCAGGGTGCCTTCGGAGCCGACGAGGAGATGAGCAAGGTTGACGTCGTTCCGGCCCGGCACCAAAGCGTCAAGATTGTAGCCGCCGACCCGGCGCTGAACCTTGGGAAAGCGCCGCTCGATCTCGGATGCCTCGCGCGCGGCGATGGCGAGCAGGTCGCGCACCAGCGCCGGCGGAACATTGACCTTGGCATCGCCCACCCTGCCGAAATGCGCGCGCGTGCCATCGGCCAGCACGGCGTCGACCGACAGCACATTCTCCCGCGTGTTGCCGTAGCGCAGCGAGCGCGCGCCGCAGGAATTGTTGCCGGCCATGCCGCCGATGGTGGCGCGCGAAGCGGTGGAGATATCGACTGGAAACCACAACCCGGTGGGCTTCAGCGCCCGGTTGAGTTCATCGAGCACGATGCCAGGCTCGACGACGCAGCGCCGGCCGGCGGCATCAAGCTCGACGACACGGTTGAGGTGCTGCGAGCAATCGATCACCAGCGATTCGTTGACCGTCTGGCCGGCCTGCGAGGTTCCGCCGCCGCGCGGCGTCACCGGCACGCCTTCCGAGCGGCAAACAGCTATCGCCCGCTCGGCCTCCTCCATCGTGCGCGGCGTCACCACACCGAGCGGCACGATCTGATAGTGCGAGGCGTCGGTGGCATAGCGGCCGCGCGTGAAGGCGTCGAAGCGCACGCCGCCGACATGCTCGGCATGGAGCCGCCGTTCGAGCCCGGGCAACAGCCGTGCCGGCACTGCTTGTCTCCATCGCGCGGGCAGAGGTGAGAGAACGCTTGACCGAATGTCGCATTCGTTATTCAACGCCACAAGCCGCGGGCGCCCTCGGACAAACATGGGCGGAGTTCCTGAATCCTTCCGAAGGAGTACCGAATATGCCGCAGAATGCCTCGCGCGCCGCCGGCCGCCATTTCCTGCAGATTCCGGGCCCGACGCCGCTGCCCGATCGCGTCCTGCGAGCGATGGATACCCCGATCATCGACCATCGCGGCCCGGAATTCGCCAAGCTCGCCAAGCGCTGCCTCGATGGCATCAAGACCATCTTCAAGACCGCCAATCCGGTCATCATCTACACGGCGACGGGCACCGGCGCGTGGGAAGCCGCCCTGGTCAACACGCTGTCGCCCGGCGACCGGGTGCTCATGGTCGAGACCGGCCAGTTCGCGACGCAATGGAAGGCCATGGCGCAGAAACTTGGCCTCAAACCGGAATTCATTCCCGGCGACTGGCGCACCGGCGCCGATGCCGCGAAGATCGAGGAGCATTTGCAAAAGGACAAGGCGCATGAGATCAAAGCCGTGTGCGTGCTGCACAACGAGACCGCGACCGGCTGTCTCTCGCCCATCGCGTCGGTCCGCAAAGCGATCAATGCCGCCGGCCACCCTGCGCTGTTCATGGTCGACACCATCTCGTCGCTGGCCTCGACCGATTACCGCCATGATGAATGGGGCGTCGACGTCACCGTCGGCGGTGCGCAGAAGGGGCTGATGCTGCCGCCCGGCATGTCGTTTAACGCCGTGAGCGACAAGGCGTTGGCGGCGGCGAAGACGTCGAAAATGACGAAGTCGTTCTGGGCTTGGGACGACATGCTCACCATGAACAAAGTGGGCTTCTTTCCTTACACGCCGGCGACGCAGATGCTGCAGGGTCTCGCGGTGTCGATCGACATGCTGCACGAGGAGGGCCTCGACAACGTGTTCGCGCGTCACGCGCGATTTGCCGAAGCGACCCGCCGGGCGGTGCGCGCCTGGGGGCTCGAAATCCTGTGCCGCGATCCGAAATTTTATTCGCCGACCATCACGGCGGTGCTGCTGCCGGAGGGCCACGACGCCGACGCCTTCCGCAGCCTTGCCCTCGATACCTTCAACATCGCCTACGGTTCGAGCTTCGGTCCTTATGCGAAGAGATATTTCCGTATCGGCCATCTCGGCGACATCAACGACGGCTGGCTCATTGGCGCGTTGGCCATCACCGAAATGGCGCTCGCGGTTGCCGGCATTCCGCATAAGAAGGGCGGCGTGCAGGCAGCGATGGATTACATCGTGTCGGCGCACGGCAGCGGCGCGCGGGCCGCGGCGGAGTAATCCGTCATTCCGCGGTGCGGACATCAGCCCGCAATCTGAGAATCCATAGCCCTGCGTTTGTCACGTCAGCGGCACGGCGGAGACGTGATCCTTGAACGCCTGCCGCGCGGCGATCGCCGCATACCAGCGCTCGAAGTTCTTCAGCGGCGGGCGGTCGGGCACAAGCTGACGGTAGCGGTAAGCGATGATGGCGGCGGGAATGTCACCGTAGGAGAACGCGCCGCCCGCGAGATATTCGGTCTTCGCGAGTTGTTCGTCCATCATGGTCATCGCGGCCGTGGTTTTCTTTTTCGACTCTTCGATCGCCGCATGGTTGCGCTGTTCCGGCGGCGTGCGGATCATGCCCCAAAAGCAATCGGTGATCGCTGGCCCGGCGACAGCAAGCTGCCAGTCCATCCACTTGCTGGCATTGGCCCGCGCGCGCAGGTCGGCCGGTTCGAGCACGGTCGAACGGTGCTTGGCGGCGAGATAGCGCACGATCGAATTCGATTCCCACAACAGGAAGCCGTCCTCTTCCTCGAGCGTGGGCACGAGACCGTTGGGGTTCATCGCCAGATAGGCCGGCTCGCGGTTCTTGCCGAATGGCCCGGCGATATCGATGCGCTCATGCGGCAGGCCGATCTCGCCGATCGCCCACATTGCCTTCTGCACATTCGACGATGTTTTCCGGCCCCAGATCTTGATCACGTTTCTTCTCCCAATTTCGTACTCGTCGTTGCTCGGCAAGACGAGCCGAGGGTCAAGCCGGAGCTGACGATGGAAGCGTCGCGTGCCAGATGTCAATCGAGCCGGCGCGCCTCTTCCGGCAGCATGATCGGGATGCCGTCGCGGATCGGATAGGCGAGCTTGGCGGCACGAGAGATCAGCTCCTGCTTCTCCGCATCGTATTCGAGCGGACACTTGGTCAGCGGGCAGACCAGTATTTCAAGCAGTTTGGGGTCGATGGTCTCGGCGGGTCGGTCGGACATGGACGTGGCAAACTCCGGTTCGGATCGGCAAGATTATATCCCTCGTTGCTCGCGGTGGGAGGTAGGGGCTCGCGGCTTGCGCAAGCGTTGATCTGCCCCGCAAGCAGGAGAGGCATAATTCACTGCAGTGGCGTCTCGCCCGACGTCTTGCTCTTGGCCAATTCAATCTCGGTCACGGCGACAAGGATCTCGGCGCGGGTTTTCAAGTCCGGCGCCTCCAGCATGGCCTGCTTCTCGGCAGCCTCGTAGGGCGACATCATGGCGAGCGCGTTCACCAGCGCCTCATTGGGGGCATTCTCGATGCCGTCCCAATCGGCTTTGAGGTTGTTGGCTTTGAGGAAAGACGAGAGCGCGCGCAACAGCGCCTTGCGGTCGACTTCGTCCTCGCCCTTGCGCGCGGTGAAATCGTCGATGAAAGGCTGATAGGTCACTCGGCATTGCCGATACGGCGTGGTGACGGCAAGCTCCTCCTCGACGCGGAAGCGGGCGACGCCGGTGAGCTGGATGAGATAGCGGCCATCCCCGCTTTCGGCGAACTGGGTCATTCGCCCGACGCAGCCGACGCTAAACAGCTGCGGCTTCGCCTGGTCCGGCCCAGGATGGGCGGCATCGGGCTGGATCATGCCGATCAAACGGTGCGCGGAGCGCAAGACGTCATCGGTCATGACGAGGTAGCGCGGCTCGAAAATATTGAGCGGCATCTGCCCGCGCGGCAGCAGCAGCGCCCCCGGCAGCGGGAACACCGGAATCACGGCGGGAAGAGCATCTGGCCCCTTATAGGGCGTGTTCATCGGCATTGGGTGCCACTCCACCACCCGCCTCGTCCACACAACCTCATGCAAACAAAATCGATGACAGCCGCCTGCGGCCTTCGATCGTGGCTTCGTCGGCCGGACCCCAGGCGTCGAAGAACTGAACGAGCTGCTTGCGGGCGCCGTCGTCATTCCATTTGCGGTCGCGCTTGACGATGACGATCAAATGCTCGAGCGCCTCCATGCGGCTGCCCTTGCCGTTGAGCGCGAGCGCGAGATCGAAGCGCGCCTGATGATCCAGTGGATTGGCGGCGACCTTCTGCTCGAGGTCGGCGATGGGACCGAGCGACTTGGCTTGCTCGGCAATTTCGAGTGCGGCGCGCGCCGCCGCGACCGCGGCGTCGTTGCGTTTGGCTTCCGGCACCATGTCGAGGGTCTGCCGGGCCTGATCGAGCGTGCCGGTCGCGACGTGGCAGCGCGCCAGACCGGCGAGCGCAGACACGTTGGCGTTGTCCTCGGCGAGAAGCTGCGCATAAAGGTTGGCTGCGGTGGCGGCATCGCCTTCGGCGAGCGCGGTGTCGGCCGCCTTGAGCAAATCCTTGGCCTCGCCGCCGATGCGGTCTTTGGTTAGACGCTCCAGGAACGCGATCACTTGGCTTTCCGGCAGTGCGCCCATAAAACCGTCGGCCGGCTTTCCATCGACGAAAGCGATCACGGCCGGGATCGACTGGATGCCCATCTGGCCGGGGATCTGCGGGTGCTCATCAATGTTCATCTTGGTGAGCTTGACCTTGCCCTTGGCGGCCCGCACCGCCTTCTCGAGCACCGGCCCGAGCTGCTTGCACGGTCCGCACCACGGCGCCCAGAAATCAACCAGCACGGGTTGGCGCTTCGATTCTTCGATGACATCCTTGACGAAGGTTTGCGTCGTCGTGTCCTTGATGGACGCGTCCGCCGTCACGGTTCCAGCTTCTTGCAACATATTTCCTCGCCCAAACAACTTCGGCTCGTGCCCCTGCCGGGGCGGCGCCCTGATTGCCAGCTATTCGCCTGATTAAATGGGAAGAATGCAGGCGAATGCAATCGCGGTTTCAGGCTCCCGCGCCGGAAACCGCCTCGATCCGCGGCCGGTGTCCCGTCGCTTCCAGGAATTTCACCAAATCCTCGCGGGAAATCGTGGTCGTGCGCGGTGTTCGTCAGGGGATGAAAATTGAGAAACTCGTGAGCCATCAAGGCGGCGTCGACCACGACCGTCACGCGCTGAGCCTTGTCGTTGATGGCGGCGAAGGGCGTGACCGAGCCCGGCTCGACGCCAAGAAGTTCGCGGAGCAACTCGGCCGAGCCGAAGGAGAGCCGCCCGGAGGCGCCAAGCAGGCGGTGCAGCGACTTGAGGTCGATCACCGCATCTTCCTGCGCGATGACCAGGAACGTTGCCGCCTTCTTGTCGCGCAGGAACAGGTTCTTGGTATGGCCGCCGGCAATAGCGCCGCGCAACGCGCGCGCGTCCTCGACCCTAAACACCGCCGGATGGGCGATGGTCTTGTGCGCGATGCCGAGCGTATCCAGATACGCGAAAAGCTCGTCCGGCGAGGTAGCCATCGCGGTTTCATAGGCGGCCCCGCCGGAGTTGCAAAGCCGGGCACACTTTGGCATAGCTTTGCCGCGGCTTGGCTCGTTAGTACGGACAGCCGCGGTACCCTCTCGGATGCGGGTGTAGCTCAGGGGTAGAGCACAACCTTGCCAAGGTTGGGGTCGAGGGTTCGAATCCCTTCGCCCGCTCCAATAAAGAAATTGTCCAGCCCGGAGACGTAGGTCACGGGTGGCTTCCTTTTCAAGGTGAGGTGCATGCGCTCGTGGCGTCCGTTCTGCTGCGGCTGGCCGGGCTTGATGCGTTCGATGGCGATGCCGAGCCGCCACCACCACACCGACGGTTTGCTGAGCCCGAAGAGCGCATTGGGACTGGCGAAGGGGACGCCGTTGTCGGATCGAATGGATAGCGGCGGGCCGCGCTCGGCAAACAGCCGCTCTACCAGTCCCCCCAGACAACAAAATCCGACTGACAGATTTAGCAAGTTCGATCGCGCGTGCTGTTGATGATCGTGATGATCACCCATCACCGGCACGGCTATCATGGCCGATCGTCATCCAAGGGAATTTAATCGTGAACAAATGATCTCAAGCATCTGTTCCGCCATCTGCTTGCCGTTGGGGCCATATTCCCGAAGAACTGGCAGTGAAATCCGCCCGACCGCTTGCCCAACCTTATCGAGCACACTGTCAATGGCAGCGTCGGCCTCGCTCGCTTTTAGGCGTGCTGTCCGGGCGAAGGTTCTAAAGTCTTTGGCGTGGAGCCGATCGTCCTTCCCATTGAGCTTGAGTGCCATATGATCCTGTTTCAGCCCGGGGAAAACCCGGGTGGTGACGGCATCGTATAGCGGCGCCATGCGAACCGAACGGAAAGTGTCGTCGCCAGGTTCGGCGATCTTCAAGAGTGCCAGGTTTTTGAGATGTCATGTCTCCATCAGCAACCAGCCAGGAAAACAGGGCGCGCTTGAGGATGATGACGACGTCTTCTTCGGGTGCGGTTGAAAGCGGACGCACGGCGCGGACGATCCGTTCCATCGTGCTGTCGTATTTCGCCGAACTCGGCAAGTCGAGAACGGAGCACAAGTCTTCGAGCGCGATCATGTGCGTGTCATTTGCACCGCGACGGATATCGAAGCGTTCGACCACGAGGGCCGGAGGCATGCCGTCGGGCATGGAAACCAGCGCAGTTGCTGGTGCGTCAAGACCAACAGCTCTGCCCAGGGCTAGCGCTGTCCATTCGACAAACGGCAAGGTTTCGAAACCGCCGGTTCCTGCGGGCTTGAGTATATGCGTAAAGGGTTTGGCGGTGCTCGGCGTCAGCACACCCTTTTCATCCAAGTACATTGGAGCTTTGATCTGGATGCCGGAAAGACGGGGGGTTTCGCTGCTTTCGAATAGCCGCGCGAGATTGCGCTCAAAGCCTTCGTTAAATTCGCCACGGGCTGGCCCGGCATAAGTGCCCGTGAACACACCGTCCTTTGAAAAGCGCTCCAGTGGCGTGAGCAGAACATCGCGCGGCAGAGTGGCTAGTTCGCGCTCGCGTTCGACGATGGTGATATTCGACATGTACCGCTTGCCGGTTCGCAAGGTCGCGCGCTCATCCTTGTCCTTGAGCACCGATTCCAGCCAGCCTTCGGGCAACAGAGACAGGATGAAGGGCGGCAATTTGCCGGGCATGGTCTGCCGGACCAGTATCGGACCCTTTCTCTTGACCGGCGTCCAACGCCATTCGAAACCATCATGACGCAGGTGTCCAATCGGCTCCCCATGCCATGCGACGGTGAGGTCGAGTGCAGCTTCGTTGCGAACTGACATCATGGCAGGCCGGTTCAGGAGAAATCGCTCGGCGCGCTCGCCTTCGCGATACCATTCGTTTTCCCGCGCGAGAATCAAAATGGCGTTGCCGGCTTCTCGCGCATCGCCATAATCCTCGATGAGGCGCCCAGCAATGGCGTCGCGCATCGCTTTGTCGATCGAGGCGGCATGTTCGCTGCGCAGGCGGAAGGCTTCGAGCAAGCGCTGGCGGACCGAGGACACATCCACCCGGAATTCGCCCATGCCGTCATTAACGACGGCGGAGCCGAGGGACGGATGTTTGGGCGCTTCGTTTTGGATGATCTCCAGGGTACGAATATGCGTACGTTGCTTGCGGCGCCCGCTCAGGAAAAGACGGCCGTCGCGCGCGGGGCCCAGGGTGACCGCGCTTGCAGCCGAGAGGTACGCCTTGGGGTAGAGATATTTGGCGATGCGAACAGCGTGCTTGAGCACGGTCGCCCCGATATCGTCACCTGCGTCGACATAGATGCCCCGGCGGAGCCGGACCAAATCGCCTGTCCCAGCCCGGTAATGACCACGAGTTTTGTCGAAGAGTCTCGCCGATAAGATGTAGAGGCATTTTATAATTTTCACGTACCTGAAGTACGCAAAAGTATCGTTTTCAGTCTTGGAACTCAAGTGCAATTCAACTTTCGCGTTCCTGAGGAGAGTCCAGCCCGGAGAGATAGGTAACGCAACGCACCTTAAAACATGGGCGACAACTTCGCGCCGAACGAGTTGTCGAGGGCAGCAACGTTCTCTGTTCTAGATCGCTATGACCGAGATCGTAGTGCATGAACCAGGCCGTACCAGTGACCCAGCAGCTTCGATCGTGTGCAGCAGCGCCGAGATGTCTGCAGCCACAGCCATTTTTTCGAAAGTCGAATGTCACCCACGTTTCGGCTGTCGAGCGAGCGTTGCTGGCAAAAAGCAGGTGCAACGGCTAGGAACTGTCCTGCCAAGACGCCTTTGCTCCGCTGGGCGTCGAAGTCACTCCATCAAAATGCCGAGAGAGCGAACACTAAACAAGCGTCTGATCTCGCTCCTCCTGCTGTGGCTTTCCGGCCTGAGCATGCGGCTGACCGTCTTGGCGACACCGCCCGTGATCCCGCTGCTTCACGCCGATCTGCATCTGTCCGAAACGGGTATCGGCTGGCTGTCGAGCCTGCCGCCGATGCTGTTCGCGATTGCGGCGGTGCCGGGTGCGCTCCTCATCGCGCGGCTTGGGATCGTGCCGGCGCTGCTGGCGGGTTTGCTGCTCAACACCGTCGGGTCGGCCGCGCGCGGAGCGATTCCCGATGTGACGCTGCTCTATGCATCGACGATCGTAATGGCGGCCGGCGTCTCGATCATGCAGCCCGCGCTGCCGCCGCTGGTGCGCGCGTGGTTTCCAGACCGCATTGGCTTCGCGACGGCGATATACATCAATGGTCTCCTGATCGGCGAAATTATCGTTGTTGCGATCACCATCCCGGTCGTCCTGCCGCTGGTGCACGATAGCTGGCGGCTGAACTTCGTGGTCTGGACAGTGCCGGTCCTGATCACGATGCTGCTCGTCGCAGTCTATGCGCCGAAACTCGGCGGCGGCCGGAACGCCGCGCCGAAGGTGCAGCGCCGCTGGTGGCCCGACTGGAAAAACCCTTTGATCTGGCGGCTGGGACTGATCCTCGGCAGCGTCAACACCGCCTACTTCGTCACCAACGCCTTCCTTCCCGATTATGTCATTGCCAGCGGACGTCCCGACCTCGTCAGCGCCGCGCTGACGGCCATCAATATCGGCCAATTGCCGGCTTCTTTTTTGATGCTGGCTGTTGCCGGACGGGTCGTGCGGCAGCCGTGGACCTATGTCTCGCTGGGCGCACTGTGCCTTGTCAGCCTCATCGGCGTGATGGTCACGGGTGGGGCGTGGATCGTATTCTGGTCCGGCGTGCTCGGTTTCGGCGTCGGGGTCACTCTCATTCTGGCGCTTGCGCTGCCGTCAATTCTCAGTGCGCCGGATGATGTTCATCGCACTTCGGCCGGCATGTTCACCATCAGCTATGGCTGCGCCATGGTGATATCGATATTTGGCGGGTGGTTGTGGGATCGTACCCACCTGCCGATCGCGGGCTTCGCGCTCATCGCCTTGTCACAGCTCGCCCTCATCATGTTGGCTTGGACCGTCAAGCGTGCGGATCAACAGCCGGCGGCATCCGAATAAGCTTTGTTCCCGGATGCAGTCTCAAGCCGGACTATGGCGCAAACGCCATAAGGCAACGGTCGACATTGCGCCTCGATTCGGCGCATGAGCGGATGCCGTGGCAAATTAACGACGGCGGCTCGTCTAGAACGAAGCCAAGGCGTCGTGGATAGCAGAAAAGCCAACGGCGACTAGAACGATTGCCACGAAGCAATAACAAGCAGCACGCTCAAGGTGACCTAAGATTTTCGACATTTGTATTTCTCAAGTGTCCCCCGAGACAACGTGCCTGTTTATGGTTAATCATGGATTAAGGACGGGATATGCTCGAAATCCGAGCCATCACGAGGCCGCGCTGACGGCCATCAACTCGGCCAGTTGCCGGCTTCCTTTCTGATGGTGGGTGGCTGTGGGATCGGACCCATCTGCCGATCGCGGGCTTTCGCGCTCATCGCCTTGCCACAGCTCGACCTCGGCACGTTGGCTTGGATCGTCAGCCGTGCGGATCGAGGGCCGACGATATCATCTGGTTAGTCGCGTCGCTGGATTGCTTTACGCTGAAAAAAACCGAAATCATCTAGCTAGGGGGTTGATGATTCCACGCCGGTTTGGCCGCGCCGCCGTCGCACCGTTGCTGGCGGATGGCAGAATTGAAACCTCGGCCGTCGCCTGACTAATCGTCAGGCGCGGCCAGTCGGCAATGGACTGCGGTCGGCAAGCTCCATCTGCCGGTAAGCGAGTCGCTCCATCAGCGCGGCCCGCCTGTCGCGATGGCCAGCATCCTCGAACAAGTTTTCCATTTCATGCGGATCGTTCCGCAGGTCGTAGAGCTCGCCCCAAGGGTCGTCATGGCAAATCGTCATCCGCCAGCGCTGCGTGACGAGCGTGCGCAACCGCGGCGGCGACTGGAATCCCAGGGTAGCGCGCTGCTGGTCATCCTCGATCACCATTGAACAGCGCGCGATCTCCGCCGCGTTTCCATTCACGATCGGCAACAAACTGTTGCCCTGGATGCCGTTGTAAGGCGCGACGCGCGCGCGGTCGAGAACCGTCGCGGCAATGTCGACCGTCCCGCTAAGCACGTCGCTGTGACGCGCGCGCCGTTCGCCGGGCTCCGACCATATGAACGGCACATGCGTAATGCCCTGGTAATGCGCCGGCCCCTTCAGCAACAGCCGGTGATCGCCGAGATAATCGCCATGATCCGTGGTGAAGACGATGACCGTATCGTTCGCCAAACCGCATGCCGCGAGCCGCGTGAGGACAACGCCGATCGCATCGTCGATCATGGCGATCATTCCGCAGCTCAGCGCCATCGCCTCCTGCGCTTCCCGTTCGCCGACCGCAAAGGCTGACTGGCCGGCGACATCGGCTGTTCCGCTTTCGCGTTGCGCCAGCGCCCAGGCCACGGGACGGGGCAACGGCCGATTGCCGTGATTAAAACTCGGCGGCAGCGCCATGTCCTGCGGACGATACGTCGACCAGTAACGCCCAGGCGGGGTAAATGGATGATGCGGATCGGGAAACGACACCATCAGGAAGAACGGCTTCGTCGTCGCGCCGTCCGCGTATCCGCTCAGCCATTCGCAAGCTTTGTCCGTGATGTAACGCGTCGGATAAAGCTCTTCAGGGATGGCAGTGCGAATGGCCTGCGGACAGATGTAATCGTGCGCAAGCTGGTTCTTGGGGTCGCGCAGCGCGTCGGCATCGGGCCGCTGCGACTTCAACCAGACGTAATAATGGCCGCCCACCCGGTCGCCGTGATCGGTGCACAAGTCGACATGCTCGAAACCGTAGAACGGCCGCTGCAACGCGAAATCTCGGCCGGACAACCAGCGATCCGGCAGTTCCTGACCATAGTCGCCGTCGCCGAGCGAAGGCTTGACCGCTTCCTCGAATTCCGCGCCGAGCGCCTGATCTCCCGCGCGCGGCGGCGGCCGTTTGAGAATTGGACCCTGACCGGTGAAATTTTGCAGATGGCTCTTGCCGACCAGCGCTGTCGCATAGCCGCCGGCGCGCAACGCATCGACAAAGGTATTGGCGCGCAGCGACAGCGGCGAGCCATTGCTGCGCACACCATGCACCGAGGGCATCCGCCCGGTCATCAAAGTCGCGCGGTTCGGCATGCAGACCGGGGTCGCGACGTAGAAACGTTCGAATCGCGTGCCGCGCGCTGCGATTAAATCGATATGCGGCGTTTTCAGTACCGGATGGCCATAGCAGCCGAGATAATCGGCACGGTGCTGGTCGGTGATGAAGAGAACGAAATTCGGCCTACTCATGCTGTTTTTTCCGGCCTGCCTTACTCGGCATGCATGCCGGCGGCTTTGACAACGCCCTTCCAGAGCTCGGATTCTTCCTTGATGCGCGCGTCCGCCTCGACGCCCGTCGATCCGATCACTTCCGTATTTTGCGCGGTAATTTTCTCCCGCACGTCCGGCGCCTGCAGCGCTTGACGGGCCTCGCGCTCGAGAAGCGCGGCAATCGGTTCGGGGATGCCGGCCGGGGCCAGCAGCATGAAGTCGGTGTCGACCTTGAACCCGGGATATCCGGATTCGGCGATCGTGGGCACATTAGGGGCCAGCACCGAACGCGCCATCGAGGATATTGCAAGGCCCTTCAATCGTCCGGCCCGGACATGTTGCAGCACCCCGGCTGTCGCCACAAATCCGGTCTTGATCTGGCCGCCGAGGAGATCGGTCACAAGCGGCGCGTTGCCCTTGTAAGGCACGCCTATCGCTCGAAACCCGGCTTTGAGCGCAAAATACTCCATCGTCAGATGTCCCGGACTGCCAAAACCTGCATGGGCATAGGTCACCGGCTGTTGCTTGGCCACCGTCACGAACTCGGCGACCGAGTTCACGGGCACGGATGGATGCACGACCAGCATCTGGCTGTCACGGGCGAGAATCGAGATCGGCCGCAAATCCTTTTGCGGATCGAATGTCATATGCGTGTAGAGCAACGGATTGACGGACAGCGCCGTGCCGAGAGTGACCAGCAATGTATAGCCGTCGGGCGCCGCCTTCGCGACGTCCCCATCGCCGATGTTGCCGCCCGCGCCCGCCCTGTTCTCGATTACGAACGGCTGCGTGAGGCTCGCCGTCAATTTCTGGGCCATCAGGCGGGCGATCAGATCGAGCGGTCCGCCGGCGGGAAACGCCACGACGATCTTGACCGGCCGTGACGGATAGGTTTCCGCCAGGACAGGCCGCGCCGCGAAACCAACACCGACCGCGGCGCCGGACATCCCGACCATCGACAGAAACGCACGTTTAGTGATCATAGCTGTCCTCCACCTCGTTTCAGGTCCGTTTGTCCGATGCTGTATCGCTGGGTGTGCTGCCGCCTCAATATCCCGCAGCGAGCGACCCGCGCGTGCGGGGATCGGCGGCGCCGACAAAGCCTTCGGGCGTGACCATGATTGAATTGGCAGACGTGAACGGGCGATGCACGACGACTTTGTCGCCACGCGCTTCGAGCGCGGCGACAAGATCGGCCGAGAGTCCGGTCTCGGCATAGACCTGATCGGGCATCCACTGATTGTGCACGCGCGGCGCCGCGACCGCGCTCGCGATATCCATGCCGCGGTCGATCACGTTGACCACGACCTGCAGGACCGCGGTGATAATGCGGCTGCCCCCCGGCGAGCCGGTGACAAGGAATGGCTTGCCATCCTTCAGCACGATGGTCGGCGTCATCGACGACAGCGGGCGCTTGCCGGGCCCGGGCTCATTGGCCTCAAAACCGAGCAAGCCATAGGCGTTGGGCGCATTCGGCTTGACGGCGAAGTCGTCAAGCTCGTTATTGAGCAGGATGCCGGTGCCGGCCGCGACAAGTCCGACGCCATAGCTGAAGTTGAGCGTGTAGGTGTTCGATACCGCGTTGCCGAAACGATCGACGATGGAGAAGTGCGTGGTGTTGCGGCCTTCGGGCTGGACGGCGCCGCCGGCGTGGATTTCGTTCGCCGGGGTCGCGCGCGCCGGATCGATCGTCGCTCGCCATGTTGCGGCATAGTCTTTCGATGTCAGCCGCGCGACCGGGACTGCGACTGTGTCGGGGTCCCCGAGAAACAAAGCGCGATCCGCATAAGCGCGCTTCATCGTTTCGACCAGCAGATGGAGTTCCTGCGCCGGGTCGGCGTGGGCGAGGTCGTAGCCTTCGAGGATATTGAGCATCTCGACAAGCTCGACGCCGCCCGACGACGGCGGCGGCATCGACACGATGTCGTAGCCGCGATAGGTGCCGCGCACGGGGGTGCGCTCGACGGCGTGATAATCCCGCAAATCGTCGACCGTCATCACGCCGCCGGCAGCCTGTACGGCGGCGGCGAGCTTGTAGGCGGTCGGACCTTCGTAAAATGCCCGTGGGCCGCCTTGGGCGACCGCTTCAAGCGAACTCGCGAGATCGCTTTGGATGAGACGATCGCCGGGAGCGAGCGCTGTGCCGTCGGGCTTCAGGAAGATTCTTGCCGAAGACGGCCAGCGCGCGAGGCGCGATAGACCGGTGGGCAGCGAATCCGCCGTATCGTCATCGACAGGAATGCCGTCTCGCGCCAGCGCGATCGCGGGCGCGATCAGGTCGGCGAGGGTGAAATGGCCGGTTCCGTACTTCGCTTCGGCGAGCGCGAGGCCCGCCACGGTGCCCGGCACGCCGATGCTGAGCGCGGAATCGCGCGATTTCTGCGGGTCGGCGTTGCCGTGCTCGTCGAGCAAGCTCTTCACATTTATCGCTTGCGGCGCCGTCTCGCGATAGTCGATCGCGATGTCGTCGCCGCCTGAGCGGTGGATCATCATGAAGCCGCCACCGCCGATATTGCCGGCGCGCGGATAGCTGACCGCCATCGCGAATCCCACTGCGACCGCCGCATCAATCGCGTTGCCGCCCTTTTGCAGAATGCCGATGCCGATCCGCGCCGCGCGCGCCTCCTGCGCGACCACCATACCATTGTGAGCAACGACGCCCTGCGCGTGGCTGCTCTGATCTTCGGCCCGCGCCGCGCCTGACAGCGCCAGGAAGCCGGCCAGCGCTACGCATGTAAGGGGGGTGAAGCTTCGCAAATGCGGTGCAGCACGCCGTGCTACGCTCAATGCTGCGCGCACGGGAAACGACTTTTCAATCATTGCGATATCACAGCATCGACGGCAGGACGCGATCCGGCGGACGATGGCCGTCCATGAAGGTCTTGATGTTGATGATGACCTTCTCGCCCATGTCGACGCGGCCCTCGATCGTGGCCGATCCGAGGTGCGGCAGCAGCACGACCTTGCCGGTGCGCGCGAGCTTGACGAGCTTCGGGCTCACCGCGGGCTCGTGCTCGAATACGTCGAGCCCGGCACCGGCGATTTCTTCCGTCTCGATGAGCCGCGCCAATGCGTTCTCGTCGATCACCTCGCCACGCGCGGTATTGACGATAAAGGCGTCAGGGCGAATGAGCTTGAGGCGACGCGCCGAGAGCAGATGATAGGTCGCCGGTGTGTGCGGGCAATTGATCGAGATGATATCCATGCGGGCGAGCATCTGATCGAGACTCTCCCAGTAGGTCGCGTGCAGCTCTTCCTCGATACGCGGCGCAACACGGCGGCGATTGTGATAGTGGATCTTCAACCCGAAGGCGTGCGCCCGCCGGGCCACGGCCTGACCGATGCGACCCATACCGACAATGCCCAGGCGCTTGCCCCAGATGCGGTGGCCGAGCATCCAAGTCGGACTCCACCCGGTCCAATCCGCGTCTCCCGTCAGCACTCGGGCGCCCTCGGCCAACCGGCGCGGCACCGCCAGAATCAGCGCCATGGTCATATCGGCCGTGTCCTCAGTGAGAACACCGGGCGTGTTGGTTACGGTGATGCCGCGCTGCACCGCGGTTGTCACATCGATGTTGTCGACACCGTTGCCGAAATTGGCGATCAGCCTGAGCCGGTCGCCCGATTGGCTGAGCACGGACCGGTCGATCTGATCGGTTACCGTCGGCACAATGACGTCGGCGACCTTGGCGGCGTCGACGAGATCCGCTTGGCTCATGGGCTTGTCATCGTGATTGAGGCGCGCCTCGAACAATTCGCGCATGCGCATCTCCACGCTGTCCGGGAGCCGGCGCGTGACTACCACCAGCGGTCTTTTGACGGGTGCCATTCGCTGCCCTCTTGCGCAAGTAAGGCCCGAAATAGGCCCGACTGCTGTTAGCCCTATGCGCCCGTTCAGGTCTCCTTAACCGCGCTCGCCGACACTTCAGGCCGGGAGGTGGTTCATCAAAATCTCTGTACCAGATGGCGGCGCTCCCACAAAGCGCACCAGGGCTCCCGGGCGTGACTCGCGCATTGAAGTGGGCTGGGGCTATGTCGCGACGTGACAGGTTGGGGATTATCATGTTCCGGGCCTTCACCGCGGCCCTGCTGATGGCATACACGGCGGGCCCTGCGCGGGCGGGCAGCGATGCCGTGACCAGCGGCCTGCCGGTTCCACGCTTCGTCAGCCTCAAGGTGGACCGTGTCAATGTACGCGGCGGCCCGGATAAGGACCACGACGTTGCCTTCATCTACACGCGGGTCGGCTGGCCCGTCGAAATCACCGCCGAATTCGAGAACTGGCGGCGTATCCGCGATTCAGACGGGTCGGAAGGGTGGGTCTATCACTCGCTGTTGTCAGGAAAGCGCATGGCAGCCGTGCAACTGAAGTCCAAGACCGATCTCGCGGCATTGCACGCCAAACCGGACACCCAGAGCCCGCTGACGGCACAACTCCAATTCGGCGTACTTGGCACCGTCAAGCACTGCACCGGAACGTGGTGCCAAATCGTCGGCAATGGGTTTGACGGCTGGATCGAGCAGGACCAGCTCTGGGGCGTTTATCCGAACGAGAAGATCGATTGACGCCCCGCGCTTATAGCTGTTCCGCCGTTTGCGCATCCCACAGCGCGATCAATCCCTTGGGATCGCCGTTGGCCGGCGGTGAACAACCCGAATGTGCCGGTAGACGGCCCAATCCGAGTTCGATCCCAAGAGGTCGCGTGCCTGGTGAGGTGCGCGGTCGCAACGGCGCGGCCCCTCAGCGCTGCTTGCGCCGCAGCCGCACCACCACATCGATGCGGGCGATTTCGAAACCCTCCGGCGGCGTCGGCGCCTTGCCGACAAGCACGTCCGTTGAGGGGATATCCATGAGATCGTTCTCATCCTCGATGAAAAAATGGTGATGCGCGGAATTATTGGTATCGAAATACGCTTTCGAGCCATCGACGGCGACCTGACGCAGCAGGCCAACCTCGGTGAACTGATGCAGCGTGTTGTAGACCGTGGCTAGCGAAACCGGCACCTTGGCGCGGGTCGCCTCCTCGTAGAGCATTTCCGCCGTCACGTGGCGGTCGCCCTTAGCGAACAGGATCCATCCGAGCGCCATGCGCTGCCGTGTGGGCCTTAACCCAACTTCGCGCAGCTTCGACTTGACGTCATGCCAGGGGCAGCCGGTCAGATCGGGACGGCCCGAGGCAATGCCCTGCTGCACCGTGGGTGCCGGTGCACCGGGAGGGGTAAGACGCGACTGTGTCATTGCTGCACCAAGTACCCCGTAGCGGGGCCAAACGAGATTGTTGCAAGTGCAATCATTATACGCCAACCTGGGCCTGCTGCAACTCCTTCGGCAATTAGCCGCGGCACGAAATTCCCATCGGGCGACGCAGTAGGGGTGCAGCTTTGCCGCTTTAACCCAATATGTTAGGAAATTGAGCTTGGTTCCTGTCTTGGATGGATGCGGATGCAGGATCGCCGTTCAAATTTCGAATATGAGGACCTGTTGGCCTGCGGGCGCGGCGAGCTTTTCGGCGAAGGTCCGCAGTTACCGCTGCCGCCGATGCTGATGTTCGATCGCATTTCCGAGATCGCCGAAGTCGGTGGCGAATACGGCAAGGGCTTGGTGCGCGCAGTGCTCGATCTCAAGCCCGACCTGTGGTTCTTTCCGTGCCACTTCAAAGGCGATCCGGTCATGCCGGGCTGTCTCGGGCTCGACGCGCTCTGGCAGCTGCTCGGCTTCTTCCTCGGCTGGCTCGGCTCGCCCGGCAAGGGTCGCGCGCTCGGCATGGGCGAGATCAAATTCTCGGGACAGGTGCTGCCGAACATGAGGAACATCGTGTACGGCATCGACATCAAGCGCGTGATGCGCTCGAAGCTTGTGCTCGGCATCGCCGACGGCTGGCTCTCAGCCGATGGTTCCGTGATCTATCGTGCGCTGGATCTCAAAGTAGGCCTGTTCCAGAACGTGGCGCCCCTGGCCAGCGGCGCCTGACGTCGCGGCGCGCCGAGCATGATCATGCTCAATCAAAAAAGCTGTTCAAGGCGGATGAGGCAGTTATGAGGCGTGTGGTGGTCACCGGGATGGGCATCGTCTCGTCCATCGGCAACAACACGCAGGAAGTGCTGGCTTCATTGCGCGAAGCCAAATCCGGCATCGTCCGCGCCGACAAATATGCCGAGCTCGGCTTCCGCTGCCAGGTGCACGGCGCCCCCACCCTCGATCCCTCAGAAGCCGTTGACCGGCGCGCCATGCGATTCCTCGGCGGGGGCGCCGCCTGGAATCACGTCGCCATGGAGCAGGCGATCCGCGACTCCGGGCTTGAAGAGAGCGACATTTCCAACGAGCGCACCGGCCTGATCATGGGCTCGGGCGGGCCGTCGACGCGCACCGTCGTCGAAAGCGCCGACATTGCGCGCAGTAAAGGGCCCAAGCGCGTGGGACCGTTCGCAGTGCCGAAGGCGATGTCATCCACCGCTTCGGCGACGCTTTCGACCTGGTTCAAGATCAAGGGTGTCAACTACTCGATCTCTTCCGCCTGTGCGACTTCGAACCACTGCATCGGCAACGCCTTCGAGACCATCCAGCTCGGCAAGCAGGACATGATCTTCGCCGGCGGCTGCGAGGAGCTCGACTGGACCCTCTCGGTCCTGTTCGACGCCATGGGCGCGATGTCGTCGAGCTTCAATCAGACGCCGGACAAAGCCTCGCGCGCCTATGACATCGACCGCGACGGCTTCGTCATTGCAGGGGGCGCCGGCGTCCTGGTGCTTGAAGAGCTCGATCACGCCAAGGCGCGTGGGGCAAAAATCTATGCCGAGGTTGCCGGTTACGGCGCGACTTCCGACGGCGCCGACATGGTCGCGCCGTCGGGCGAAGGCGCCATGCGCTGCATGAAGATGGCCCTCGCCTCGGTCGGCCCGCCGGTCGATTACATCAACCCGCACGCCACATCGACGCCGATCGGAGACCTCAAGGAGATCGAGGCGATCCGCGAAGTATTTGGCGCGAAATGCCCGCCGATTTCGGCAACCAAATCGCTCTCCGGTCATTCGCTCGGCGCGGCGGGCGTGCAGGAGGCGATTTATTCGCTCCTGATGATGAACAACGGCTTCATTTGTGAGAGCGTCAACATCGAGAAGCTCGATCCGGCGTTCGCCGACATGCCGATCGTGCGCGAACGCCGCGACGGTGTAACGCTTGGCTGCATATTGTCGAACTCATTCGGCTTCGGCGGGACCAACGCCTCCATCGTGTTCAAGCAGCTGGATGCGTAGGTCTCCATCCCGACATTCCGGAACGCGAGCGAGGCTCCCGAGCCGGCGAATGACGAAATAGGAATTGTCGACATGCCGGGGCTAATGCGGGGCAAGCGCGGCCTGATCATGGGGGTCGCCAACGACCACTCGATCGCCTGGGGCATCGCCAAGACGCTCGCCGCCCATGACGCCAAGCTTGCCTTCACCTTTCAGGGCGAGGCGCTCGGCAAACGGGTAAAGCCCCTGGCGGCATCGGTCGAGGCGGATCTCGTAATGCCGTGCGACGTCGAAGATATCGCTTCGCTGGACGCGGTATTTGCCGAGCTTGACCGCACCTGGGGGGCGCTGGATTTCCTGGTCCACGCCATCGCCTTTTCCGACAAAGCCCAGCTCACCGGCCGGTATGCCGACACTACGCGCGAGAATTTTGCGCGCACCATGCTGATCTCGTGCTTCTCCTTCACGGAGGCGGCAAGGCGGGCGGCCGCCATGATGCCGAATGGCGGTGCCATGCTGACGCTGACTTATAACGGCGGCTTGCGCGCGATGCCAAACTACAACGCCATGGGCGTCGCCAAAGCGGCGCTCGAAGCATCGGTGCGTTACCTGGCGGTCGATCTCGGTCCGAGCCGCATTCGGGTCAACGCCATCTCATCCGGACCGATCCGAACGTTGGCGGGCGCCGGCATCGGCGACGCGCGGATGATGTTTGCTTTCCAGCAGCGGCACTCGCCGCTGCAACGCGGCGTGACGCTCGATGAGCTTGGCGGCGCGGGCCTCTACCTGCTTTCGGATCTTTCCACCGGCGTCACCGGCGAAATTCATTTCGTCGATTCCGGCTACAGCGTCATTGCCATGCCGCATCCGGATGCGCTGCGGGCGGATCAGAAGCAGCCGGCGGACGACGCAGCGAAATAGTATTTGGGTCATTCCGCGGCTGAGCCCAGGGAGAAGCCCACTTAGCGGCGCCCCGAAATGACGAAATCACAGCTTCGCCAGATGCGGCATCACTTCGGCGCTGAAAAGGTTGAGCGAGCGCAGCGCGTCGGCGAGCGACATGGTGCCGAGGAAGAGGTAGGTGAGGAGATAATTGATGCCGAGTTCCTTGACCTGCTTCTCGATCTCCGCCCGCACGGTCTGCGGCGTACCGGCGATCACAGTGCCGTCGGCGACGCATTCTTCGAAGGTGGCGCCGCGCGGCACATTGAGACGCGACGTCAAGCCGGTCTGGCCGTGTTTGGTGCGCAGCCAATTGAGATTCGCGAGATGGACCTCCATGGCCGGCTTGCCGAAACGCCGCGCCTCCGCCTCGGTATCGGCAACGAAGATGTGCCGCTGCACGCCGATCGCCGTATCGCCGGAGAATTCCGACTTGGGATGCGCCGGTCCGCCGCGTTTCGCCAGCGCATCGCGGAACGCGACGATATTGGCCTTGGCATGCGGCGTCGGCCCCAACGTGACGAAGTGCAGGCCGTGCTCGCCGGCCCAGGTCGAGCCGATTTCATTGGATGAGCCGTACCAGAACGGCGGGTGTGGCTGCTGCAGCGGCCGCATGGCGATGGGCACGTTCTCATAGGCGAAGTGCGCACCCTCATAGCTGAGATTATCGGTGACCAGCGCGGCACTGATGCATTTGAATGCATCGATGAAGATGTCGCGTGACTGATCATGCTCGACCTTGTGGTATTTGAGCTCGTAGGGCGAGACGCCGCGGCCGACGCCGACATCGAGTTGGCCATAGCTCAGATGGTCTAGCATGCAGATTTCTTCGACCAGCCGCAGCGGCGAGTAAAGCGGCAGCAGATAGACCAGCGGTCCAAGCCGCATACGCTTGGTCGCGCGCGCCACGGCGCCGAGATAAACTCCCGGCACCGGCACCATATTGAGCGGCGTCGCGTGATGCTCGGCGACATGCAGGCAATAGACGCCGGCGGCGTCGGCTGCTTCCACAAATCGAAGGCGCTCGTCGAACAAGGTCGCGAGCGGGCGCTCGCCGTATTCGACGTGATCAAATAGTCCGATTTTCATGATGCCTCGTTACGCGCCGCAGCGCTTTTGTTTTCTCGCGTTACTTCGTTTTGATCAAGCCGATGCGGCGGCCCATCGCGGCGCAATCTTCGTCAGTCTTGAAGCCGGCGGCATGAATGCCGAAGACGGCCAACTCCTCGTCGCGATCCTCGGTATCACCGGTGACGCCGACGGCGCCCACAACCTCGCCGTTAGCGCCGCGGATCAGCATGCCGCCGCCTTCCGGAAACATCTGTTCGCCGCTCGCTGCGATCAGGTAGCGCATGAAGATCGGCCGCTCCTCCGCACGCTGGTGCACGAGCCTTGAGCTGCGGCCGAGCGCCAGCGCCGCATAGGCTTTGCCGTACGCCATCTCGAAGCGGATCATGGAGGCGCCATCTTCCTTTTTGAACGCCTTCACCTTGCAGCCCGGCTCGACCACGATCACGCTCAATGGCCGCGTGTCGAGGGCCACGCCACGTTCGAGAATGGCATCGATGATACCTTCGGCCTGCGCAAGCGTGATAGCGCTCATGGGGCCTGCCCCTCCCGCTGCCGTGTTGTGCCATCTTCTCCGGCACTCTTCCATAGACCCGCCGGTAGACCAGCTATTCGCCCCGTTGCGCCCCCTTGCCTCGTTCCGCCGCGCGCGCCACATGTCCGCGGGCATGCCTGTCTCACCCGCCATAGAAATCGAGCGACTGGTCAAAATCTATAAGACCATCCCGGCCGTCGACGGCATCTCCTTCACGCTCATGCCCGGCTCGATCACCGGTCTGCTTGGCGGCAACGGCGCCGGCAAGACGACGACGATCGCCACCATCATGGGCCTGGTGATGCCGACGTCCGGTCGTGTGAGCGTGCTCGGCGCCGAGATGCCGAAACAGCGCTATCGCGTCCTGCACCGCATGAATTTCGAAAGCCCCTACGTCGAAGTGCCAATGCGGCTCACGGTGCGGCAGAACATGATCGTGTTCGGCAAGCTCTACGGCGTCGAAAATTTACGCGAACGTATTGCGCAGCTTGCACGAGAGCTCAACCTGACCGATCTGCTCGACCGGGCGACCGGCAAGCTCTCGGCCGGGCAAAAGACGCGTGTGTCGCTGGCCAAGGCCCTCATCAACAGCCCGGATGTGCTGCTGCTCGACGAGCCGACCGCATCACTCGATCCCGACACCGCCGACTGGGTGCGCGGCCATCTCGAACGCTATTGCCGCGAACGGCATGCCACCGTACTGCTCGCCTCGCACAACATGCTCGAAGTCGAACGGCTATGCGAGCGCGTCATCATCATGAAGCGCGGCCGCATCGAGGACGACGACACGCCGGCCAAACTCCTGGCGCGCTATGGCCGCCGCACGCTGGAGGAGGTTTTTCTCGACGTCGCGCGCGGCAGCGGCGTCGAGAGCGAGGCGGCGCAATGAGCTCGCCGAATGCTCATGCGTTCTCCCCTCAACGCGTCGGCGCCATGATGCTGCGCTACTGGTACCTTTTGCGCTCGTCGTGGCCGCGCCTCCTCGACCTCGTCTATTGGCCGACGGTGCAAATGGTCACCTGGGGCTTCCTGCAATACTACATTGCCACCAATGCCGGCTTCTTCGCGCGCGCCGGCGGCACCTTCATCGGCGCTGTGCTGCTGTGGGATATCTTATTTCGCGGTCAACTCGGCTTTTCGATCTCATTCCTCGAAGAAATGTGGTCGCGTAATATCGGCAACCTGATGATGAGCCCATTGCGCCCATTCGAATTCATCACGGCGCTGATGGTGATGAGCGTGGTGCGGCTGTCGATCGGCGCCGTTCCGGTGACGTTTCTCGCCATCGCGTTCTTCGGCTTCAATCTCTACGGACTGGGCTTTGCGCTGGTGGCGTTCTTTCTCAACCTGATGCTGACGAGCTGGGCGATCGGTATTTTTGTGTCTGGTCTGATCTTGCGCAATGGCATGGGCGCCGAAAATCTCGCCTGGTCGATCATGTTTCTGTTTATGCCGCTGACCTGCGTCTACTACCCGGTGACGACTCTCCCGGTCTGGTTGCAGCCGGTGGCTTGGCTGCTGCCGCCCACTTATGTGTTCGAGGGGATGCGGACCCTTTTGATCCAGAAGGTATTTCGCCCCGACCTGATGCTCGAGGCACTGGCGCTCAATGTCGTGCTGTTCGCCGGCGGCGTGTTCGCCTTCCTGAAGCTTCTGCAGAGTGCGCGCCGCCACGGTTCCCTGCTGCAAACCGGCGAGTAGCCTCAGTGAGCGGGGTAGGGGCGATGGCGTATGAGCGCTATGTGTCCTGAGAATAGCGTTAATGCGTTGACCCACTTAGGTAACGGATAAGGAGAAAATTGCGCTTATTGTTGACTAGCTGACACACCATCTTCACAATGCTGCGATGCAGCAGGCCGGGTAGGGATATTCAATGGCCATCGGAGAGTTCGGCGGTGCGCCTGCATTCCCAGGCGACAACGGCATACTTCTGTCGACGCCGCTGTATTGGTTCTACGAGATGAGCCATGCAGCGCTTAATCCGTCGCGCGCCTGCGCCGACGCTACCCGGCTGTTCTTCAAGAATCCGGTTAATCCGCTGTCTTTCACCACCTTTGGAAAATCCGTCGCCGCCGCCTGCGAATTGTTCGAGCGCTCGACGCGCCGCTATGGCCGCCCGGAATGGCGGATTTCATCCACATTGGCCGGCGGCGAGCGCGTGCCGGTGCACATGTCGGCGGTGTGGGAACGGCCGTTCTGCAAGCTCATGCATTTCGAGCGCGTGTTCGAGCACCGACCGCGTCGCCCGCAGCCGCGGTTGCTCTTCATCGCGCCGATGTCGGGCCACTATGCGACGCTTCTCCGCGGCACCGTCGAGGCGTTCCTGCCGAACCACGACGTCTACGTCACGGACTGGGTGGATGCCCGCATGGTGCCGCTGTCCGAGGGACGTTTCGATCTCGACGACTACATCGACTACGTCATTTCGATGCTGCACGCGCTGGGCGGCGACGTCCACGTGATCGCCGTATGCCAGCCGTCGGTGCCGGTGATGGCCGCAGTCGCACTCATGGAGGCGGATGACGATCCTTATGTTCCGGTTTCCATGATTTTGATGGGCGGCCCGATCGACACGCGGGTCAATCCGACTGCTGTGAATAAGCTCGCTGAGCAACGCGGCACCGAATGGTTCCAGCGCAACGTCATCACCAAGGTGCCGTTTCCGAATCCGGGCTTTATGCGCGACGTTTATCCGGGCTTCCTGCAGCTCAATGGTTTCGTCAGCATGAACCTCGAACGGCATATCGAGGCGCACAAGCAGCTGTTTCTCAATCTGGTGCGCAGCGATGGAGACTCCGCGCACAAGCACAAGGAGTTCTACGACGAATATCTGGCCGTGATGGACCTCGCGGCCGAATATTATCTGCAGACCGTCGAGACCGTTTTCGTACAGCAGGCGCTGCCGAAGGGCGAGATGACCCATCGCGGCCGGCCGGTCGACCCGGCCAGAATCAAACGCGTGGCATTGCTCACGATTGAAGGCGAGCACGACGATATTTCGGGAGTCGGCCAGACTGAAGCGGCGCATCGCCTATGCGTCAACATCCCGCCCGACCGTCACGCCCATTGGTTGCAACCCGACGTGGGACATTACGGCGTGTTCAATGGTTCACGTTTCCGCTCGGAGATCGCACCGCGAATTGCCGATTTCGTGCTGTCGATGGGTCTCCTCCGGCGCGGCTCGGGCAACGGCGTCGCCACGCGGCCCGCGCATCAGGGCGCGGCACTGCAACAGGTGTGATACCTCCCGCTTGCGTGGCAAATTCCCGGCGGCTCATGCTTTCAGCAGCCTGAAACCCCCATTTGTCGAACGAATCCCGCCGCGTTCGCCCGCTACGGCTCTAACGGCTTGAAAATCCCACCGAATTTCGGAATCAACGGGAGTCAAACTTTTCCAGGACGTCCAATTCATAAAGTGAGCATAAATTCATTTCATAAATTTCATGATCTGGTGGTGTGCGGCTGAACTGCGTGCAAGATGTCGTAGGTCTGAGCCCGCCCGCATCAAAGCCGCTACACAGCACGTAGGATGTGACAGTATCCGCGCCGGGTTGGGTCGGGGTGTTCGTCATGCCGTTGCGCGCGCTGCTTTACCGTCGCCCGAGCGAGCCTCAGGCGATCGAGGTCGTATTCGACCGGTCGATCTATCTCGTGCGCATGCGCCGGCATCGTCAGGCGCGACGCTATACGCTGCGCATCCAGGCGGCGACGCGCGAAGTCGTGCTCACGATTCCGCCGCGTGGCACGCTAAAGGAAGCGCGCGAGTTTGCGCAAAAGCATGGCGGTTGGATCGCGGCGCGGCTCGGTCGGCTGCCGAAAGCAGCGCCCTTCACGCCCGGGGTCGTGGTACCGCTGCGCGGTGTGCCACATCGGATTGTGCATCGCCGCGGCGTCCGCGGCACGGTCTGGGCCGAGACGGACGAGCGCGGTGAGCATCTGCTGTGCGTTGCCGGCAATGCCCCGCACATCGACCGCCGCATTGGCGATTTCGTCCGCCGCGAGGCCAAGCGCGACCTCGAAGCCGCGAGCCAGCAGTTTGCTAACGATCTCGGCGTCCGCGTCAAACGTATCGTCGTGCGCGATCAATCAAGCCGCTGGGGCTCATGCTCGACGACCGGCGTGCTGTCGTATTCCTGGCGGCTCATTCTCGCGCCCGGCCACGTACTTAACTATCTGGCCGCGCATGAAGTGGCACATCTTGTCGAGATGAATCATTCGCCGCGGTTTTGGCGGCTGGTGCAACGTCTGTGCCCGAACCACGAGCGCGCCAAAGTCTGGCTCGACGTGCACGGCACCGATCTGCACCGCTATGGCTTGCCTGATACGGGCTTTGGGCCGCGCTGATCGAGTTCAATAACTCGCTGCCTGGCGGGCGTTTTGCCGCACCTGATAACACTAACGCGTGATCCGGATTGCATCTTTAGGCCACGCTCCTATTTTCCGGTCATTAGGCCGACCAGGGCGGTTCCCCATCCCCCGACACCCCGCCGTCCTGGGCCAAATAAGCCTAAAGTTGAGGCAACAACTCGGAGAACCCCAAGCGCGTATTCTGCTTGGGGTTCTTTTTTTATTGCGGCCGCTCCTCCGCGGACCTCAATTCTTCACAAGATCGCCGAGCAGACTTGCGGCCACGCAAAGCTTCGACAAGGTGAGGCCGGAATTGGCGATCTCGTGGATAGCGAGCCGGATGCGTTCGACTTCGCTTTTGCGCGGCGCCAGCCAGGCCTCGACAGCGCTGGCGCCAGTCGTGCCCGTCCTGACCATGGCGGCGGCGAGCCGCCGCTCGGCATCGCCGATCGAATCACGCGCACGATCAAGCGCCAGCCGGTCGAAATAATCGGCGATCGGGATATTGCTGGCAGCGTTGGCGATGCGATCTAGGCGGAAGAACGCGCCGGCAGCGAAATAGGTCGCCGCGACGTCGCCAACCGTCTTGCCGGTCCGGTCGGCCACCAGCACGATATCCGGCGCGGCGCCGAGCGGACCGAGATTGGCGAGACGGCCGGCAAGCTCTTCGGGCACACCCACGTCCACGAGTTCCTTGCGATGCGCCGCGCGTGCGTTCAACGCTTCCTCCGACAGCGCGCTGTCGAGCGCGGCGGCGACCGCGGCGATGCCAGCGCGATAATGCGCAACCACGTCGGCAAGACCTTTTGACAATTCAACGTTACGGAGGAACCAGATGATGCGATCGAGCATCAGATTCTGCACCGCGGCATAAAGATCGAGCTGCACTTTGCCGGGAATCCGGTTATCGAGGCCGTCGATCGCGGCGTTGAGCTCGGTCATGCGGTAGCTGTCGCGCACGGCGGCGAAAGCCGAGGCGACGGCGGCGGGCGCCGCGCCGGTCTGGTCGGCGATGCGCACGATGAGCGACGGGCCGCCGCGATTGATCATCGAATTGGCGAGCTGGGTGGCGATGATGTCGCGGCGCAGGCGATGATGGTCGAGCGCATCGGGGAAGCGCTCCGCAATGGCCCTCGGGAAATAACGGCCGAGCTCTCGGGCGAGGTAGGGGTCGTCCGGCACCGCGGATTCCAGCAGGTCTTCATTGAGCGTGAGTTTCGCGTAGGCGAGCAGCACCGACAGCTCGGGCCGTGTGAACGGCTGCAAACGACGGCGCCGCTCGGTCAATTGCATGTCGTCGGGCAGGAATTCCACGGCGCGATCGAGCAGTCCGCGCGCTTCCAGCGTCTGAATGAGCCGCTGGAGGAAGCCGAAATCCTCCATGCCGCGCCGTTCGGCAAGCGACACCGCCAGCGGCTGCAGGTAGTTGTTCCGCAACACGAGGCCGGCGACATCGTCGGTCGTCGCGGCCAGCAGCGCGTTGCGCCCACTCCTATCAAGGCGGCCATCGCGCAGCGGAATGCTCATCGCGATCTTGAGGTTAACCTCCATGTCCGAGGTGTTGACCCCGGCGGAATTGTCGATAGCGTCGGTATTGAGCCTGATGCCGCGGAACGCCGCCTCGATGCGGCCGCGCTGTGTCATGCCGAGATTGGCGCCCTCGCCGATCACCCTGCACCGCACGTCCTTGCCGGAGACGCGGATGGGATCGTTGGCGCGGTCGCCGACCGCCTCGTCGCTTTCGTCCGAGGCACGGATATAGGTGCCGATACCACCGAAGAACATCAAGTCGACCTCGGCTTTGAGGATGGCGCGGATGAGCTCCTGCGGCGTCACGCGTTCGCCGACGCCGAATAGCTTTTGGGCTTCGGCCGAAAGCCTGATCTCTTTGGCCGATCGCGGATAGACCCCGCCGCCCTTCGAGATGAGCGCCCTGTTGAAATCCTGCCAGCTCGAGCGCGGCAGATCGAACATCCGCTGGCGCTCGGCGAAGCTCCGTTCTAAATCGGGATTCGGATCGATGAAGATATCGCGGTGGTCGAAGGCGGCGATGAGCTTCGTCGTCTTCTCGCGCAGCATGCCGTTGCCGAACACATCCCCCGACATGTCGCCGACGCCAGCGACGGTGAACGGCGTCGTCCCGACATTGATGTCGATCTCGCGGAAATGACGCTTGACCGATTCCCAGGCGCCGCGTGCGGTAATGCCTATCTTCTTGTGATCGTATCCGGCAGAACCGCCGGAAGCGAACGCATCGCCGAGCCAGTAATCGTGAGCAATGGCGATGTCGTTAGCTATGTCGGAAAAAGTCGCCGTGCCTTTGTCGGCCGCGACCACGAGATAGGGGTCGTCGCCATCGAGCCGCACGACGTCGGGCGGCGCAATGACGCCCGCGGTGCCGACGCCGATGTTGTCGGTGATATCGAGCAGCGTCGAAATGAACATCTTGTAGGTGGCGATGCCTTCAGCCTGGATCGCCTCGCGCGGGCCGCCGACCGGCAGATACTTCGGAACGAAACCGCCCTTGGCGCCGACTGGCACAATCACCGCGTTCTTTACGTTCTGTGCTTTGACAAGGCCCAGGATTTCGGTGCGGAAGTCCTGCGGGCGGTCTGACCAGCGAATACCGCCGCGCGCTACCTTGCCGAAGCGCAGATGTACGCCTTCGAGGCGCGGCGAATAGACAAATATCTCGTAGAGCGGCCGCGGCAACGGCATACCCTCGACCTGGCGGCTGGAGAACTTGATGGCGATGAGCTCCTTGGCGCGGCCATCCTGACCGAACTGATAGAAATTAGTGCGGATCGCAGCCGCGACCGCGTTGACGAAGTGGCGAAGAATGCGGTCCTCGTCCAGGCTGTCCACCGCCTGCAGCGCGGTTTCGATCGCGCCCGCGATGTCGGCTTCGCGCGCGGCGCGCTGGTCTTGCGAGACGGCGAGATGCGGATCGAACCGCGCATGGAACAAGGCGACGATCCGCGCGGCAATACCTGAGTGCTTGAGCAGCGTCGCCCACATGTAATCCTGCGAATAGGGTAGGCGGATCTGGCGCAAAAAGCGCGAGACGGTGCGGACCAGCGCGACGTCGCGCCAGACGAGCCCGGTCGCGAGCACCAGCGCGTTATAGCCGTCACTCTCCGCGGCACGGCTCATCACCGCCAGGAAACAGGCCTCCAGCGGTTCCTTCAGTGTGGGCAAGTCGATCGGCCGGCCCAGCGCGCTTTCCAGCGTCATGTCGTGGAACCAGACCTCCACCGCGTCCTGCGGCCGGATGTGGTAGGTGCGCTCATCCACCACGCGAAAGCCCATGTTTTCCAAAACCGGCACCCGCTCGGAGAGCGGAATGGGCCGCCTGTGGCTGAAGACTTTCAGCCCGGCGCATTCCGGCCGTGCGCCCACCTCCCGATAAAAATCGACGCCGAGCGGCTGCTCCGCGGTGAGCGCCTCGACGATGCGGATGTCGGCGACGGCGGTCGCCGGCGGATAAACCTCGCGGTAGTCGATCGGGAACGCATCGCGATAGCGGGGAAACAGCGACCGCGCGACCGCAGGCTCCGGGCTGTCAGCAAGGGCTTCGCTGAGGCAGTCGGTCCAGCTTCGCACGATCGCTGCGACAGCGCGGTCGAGATCGGCGCGATCCGGGTTCGGCATCTCGCCTTGGTCGCGTCCGACGCTGAAATGAACGCGCACCAGCGGCCCTTCCGGGAAAAACGGCGAAAAGGCGCGCAACCGCCCCTTGAAGGTGGCGGCGAGATAATCACCGATCACCGCCCTGACCCGGCTGTCATGGCGATCGCGTGGAACGTAGACCAGAATCGACACGAAGCGGTCGAAGCGATCGAGGCGCGGCAGTACGCGGACGCGGGGACGCTCGTCAAGCTGGAGGATGGCAAGCGCGAAGTGATAGAGCGTGTCCTCGTCGATCTGGAACAATTCGTCGCGCGGATAGGTCTCCAGCACATTGACCAGCGCCTTGCCGGAATGGCTGCTCTGGTCGAACCCGGCGCGGCGGATGACGTTGTCGATCTTGCGCCGCAGATAAGGGATGGTGCGAGCCGGCCGGGTGTAGGCGTTCGATGTGAATAATCCGCAGAACCGGCACTCGCCGACCAGCCTGCCGTCGCGATCGAAACGCTTGACGCCGATATAGTCCAGATCGACGCGCCGGTGCACGCGCGATCGGGCTGTCGCCTTAGTGATGATGAGCAGCTTTGGCTCTTCCAGGAAGGTGCGAATCTCCGGTGTGATGGTCACCGGTTCATTCCAGCGCCGTAACAGCCGCATGTCGCGCGAGCGCAGCACGCCGAGGCCGGTCTCGAATATTGGTTCGAGCAGATGCCCGCTGTCCGTGAATGTATAGTCGCGTGCACCCAGCAGGGTGAAATCGTTATCAGCCATCCATTCGAGGAACTGGATCGCTTCGGCGATTTCCTCCACGGGGATCAGCGGCGGGTTCCTGCGCAGATCGGCTATCACCGACCGGGCCCGCGCCAGCATGCTCTGCCAATCCTGTACGGCGACGCGAACGTCGGCGAGAACTTCTTCGAGAGCGCGGACGATCTCGGCTCGCTGTGCCGCATCCTCCACGCATTCGATGTGGATGTGAATGAAGCTTTCGCGCGCTCCACCGTCTTTGCGCGCGCCTTGGAAGGCAACGAGCCTACCCGCCTTATCCCGCTCTACGGATATCACCGGATGGACAAGCAGGCTGATATCGAGCCCGCGTTCGTTGAGCTCGCCGAGGACCGAATCGACCAGGAACGGCATGTCGTCATTGACGATATCGAGCACCGATACATCGGGCGTCATCGGCGCCGCCTCGAACCGCACTTTTGGCGCTCCGGCGTTGCGTTCCATCAACAGCAACCATGATTGCTCGGCAATCTCGGCCAGCTCTTCCGCCCCGTAACGCTCCAAATCCTCGGATACCGCGTGCCCGAACAGCGCGGCGAGAAAATCCTGGGGGATGTCGTGATTGCGCTTTGCGAGCGACGCCGCAGCGGCAGCGATGAGCGCCGGATTGGCGAGTTCGTCCTCGGTGCGCTGAATGTCGGAGGGTGGAAACTCATTGCGGGGAAGGTTTTGGACGCTCATGGTCCCCTCGGCGCTTTGGCGCGATTCTTTGCGATATTACCCGCGCGGTGCGGCCATCCGCTACCGCAACATACCGCACGGTGAGTAACCGAGCCCCTGATATAATCTGGATTTATCGTTCGCCGCCGCCGGCGGCGTACCAGAACCCGACCGCCCAAGGGAGACACGATGACCAAGAGCAGTAGCAAAGCCGTCGCGGCCCGTCGAGCGGAGAAAGCACGGGCCAGCGCAACCGCGGCCGACGATACCAAAATCACGGCGTTCAATTTTCCGCCGGAAAAGCTTTCCCCGGAGATGGCCGCCTATTTCGCAAAATGCGAGGAAAAGCTTGGCTTCGTGCCGAACGTGCTCAAGGCTTATGCCTTCGACATGGCGAAGCTTTCGGCCTTCGTAGCCATGTACAACGATCTGATGCTGGCGCCATCGGGCTTGAGCAAGCTCGAGCGCGAGATGATCGCGGTCGCGGTGTCGTCGCACAACCGCTGCTATTATTGCCTGGTCGCCCACGGCGCGGGCGTCCGCCAGCTCTCTGGCGATCCGCCGCTCGGCGAGTTGATGGCGATGAACTACCGGGCGGCGCGGCTGTCCAAGCGCGAGCGGGCGATGCTCGACTTCGCGGTCAAACTCACCGCCGAGCCTTGGCTCGTCGAGGAAGAAGACCGCGACCGGTTACGCCGTGCCGGTTTCAGCGACCGCGATATCTGGGACATCGCCGCCGTCTGCGGCTTCTTCAACATGTCGAACCGGGTGGCATCGGCGACCGACATGCGGCCGAACAGTGTGTATCATGGGCAAGCGAGATGAACGCAGCGGCGCCAGACTTTGATCGTCATGCTGAGGTGGCCGCGCAGCGGACTTCAGCGATTTCGGCGAGGCGGCCTGGCCTCGCTGCGCTCGGACCTCGACGGATATGAAGCGGTCCCAGTATCATATTCGTTCCGAATCACGAGTTTGGGGGATGACGATGCGTGCTCATATCGCGATTGTCGTAACGATTGCCGCCTATGGCGTCCTTTCAGCGACGTCCGCTTTTGCCGCACCGGCCGTAAGGCTTGCGCCGAGCGATATCCAATCGACGTTCTTCAACGGTCAGCCATTCACCGCGTCGACGACGTCGAACGTCAAATTCAAGATGACGTTCACGCCGGACGGCAAGATGAAGCGCGAGCCGATCGGCCCTGGCGCCAGAGGCGAGGGAGTCTGGAAGCTTTCCAAGGACGGCTTCTGCACGACGTGGAATGGCCCCGGCGCCAAAGCCAATTGCTTTACGCTCGCTGCCGCCGGGGACAACAAATGGTCGGTGCTGCGAGGCTCGACCATCATGGCGACGTGGAGCAAGTAATTCTCGCAGTCAGGCGAGCGCAGATAAACCTTTGATCGTCGGGTGCTCGCCGCTGAGCGGGTTTGCCGGATCCCATGCGTAGCGCAAGGTCTCGAAGCGCATGGCGCGCGCATCGATCATGACCAGGCGTCCGACCAAGCCTTCGCCGAAGCCGACAATTTCGCGAATGACCTCGAGCGCCGCCATCGAGCCGATGATGCCGGCGAGGGCGCCAAGAATGCCGGCCTCGGCGCAGGCGGGGACCGTGCCGGGCGGCGGCGGCTCCGGAAACAGGCAGCGATAGGTCGGGTTGGGCTTGCCGTCGGCGCCGCGCTCGTGAGCACGGATCGTGGTCAGCGTGCCGTCGAAGGCGCCGAGCGCCGCCGTCACCAGCGGCTTGCGGGCGAAATAACACGCATCCGAAACGAGATAGCGTGTGGCGAAATTGTCGGAGCCGTCGGCAACGATGTCGTAACCACCGATAAGCGCCAGGGCATTCTGCGCGTCGAGCCGCACGCCGTGCTGTTCGACCGCAACATGCGGATTGAGCCGGCGGATCGTTGCCGCCGCGCTATCGACCTTCGGCGCGCCGATCTCCGGCGTGGTATGGATCACCTGCCGTTGCAGGTTCGACAGTGAGACCGCGTCGTCATCGACAATACCGAGGGTGCCGACGCCGGCAGCGGCGAGATAGAGTAGAACCGGCGCGCCGATACCGCCGGCGCCAATCACCAGCACGCGGGCGCGGCCCAGCGCGGCTTGCCCCGGACCGCCAACCTCACGCAGAACGATGTGGCGCGCATAGCGCTCGAGTTCGTCGGCGCTCAACATGACGGCACCATACGCAAGTGTCCCGGCGCCGACAAACTTGGTGTTGGCGCGCAGTTCGGCTAGCCTTCAGGCGGTCATTGGCGGGCCGGTTATGGACATCAAGGCGGTAGGCATTGTCGGCGTCTGTCTGCTGATGGCGGTCTTGCCCGCATCCGCTCAAGTTGCCAATTTTCTCACGCTCACATTTGTGCCGCCGGCAACCACGCCTGCAAAACCACATGCGGCGCCGGGTAAGCGGCAGCCGGCAGCAAAACAACACGCTGCTGCGGTCCACGACGCTTCCGCGCCCGCCACCGACCAGACAGGCACGGTCGATCGCCACAAGGCTGAACACAACGAAAGAACCAGCCACGCACAAGGAGACTCGGGCGCCTATGCGGCGCTGCCGGAAGCCTATCGCGCCGGTATCCAGTCCGATCTCGCGTTGCTTGTCGACTTCGGCGACTACGATGGCGTTCCTGTCGGCAATTTCGACGACCATTTGATCGACGCCATCAAGGCATTCCAGAAGCGCAACGGCGGCAAGGAGACCGGCATCCTCACCGATCAGGAGCGTGCGCTTCTCGCCGCGGCAGTCAAGGCGCGGCAAGACGCCATCGGATGGCGGCTGATCGACGATACCGCAACCGGCGCACGGCTCGGCCTGCCGGCCACGCTCGTGCCGAAAGCCAGCACGGGACGCAGCGGCAGCCGCTGGACCTCCGGACAGGGCCAGGTCCAGGTTGAGACCTTCCGCCTGCACGAGGCGGCGTTGCCGGCGTTGTTCGAGGAGGAGAAGCGAACGCCGCGCCAGCGCGAAGTCAAATACAGCGCGCTCAAAGCCAATTCCTTTGTCATTGCCGGCGAGCAAAAGCTGAAGAAATTTGTGGTTCGCGCGCAGGCCAGCGGCAGCGAAGTGCGCGGCATCACCATCCTGTACGATCAGGCGACCGAAGGCACCATGGACCGGATCGCCGTCGCGATAACAAACGCGTTCCAGGGGTTCCCGGACCCGACCGCAGCGCCGCCGCCGGGCAGCAGGCGAAGCGTCGAATATGGCACCGCGGTCATGGTGAGTAGCCGCGGCCACCTCATTGCGCCGCGACAGGCCACCGATGAATGCCAAACCATCACGGTGCCCGGTTTTGGCCATGCCGACCGCATCGCCGAAGACCAGACCAACGATCTCGCGCTACTGCGCCTCTACGGCGCACGCAACCTCATCGCGGCGCCGCTCGCCGGAGAGAGCGGCAAAACCGACACCCTGACGCTCTTTGGTATCGCGGACCCGCTGGCGCAGGCGGGCGACGGCAAAGTAACGAGCGCCGCCGCCCATGTCGGGGCGCAGGGCGTAGAACCCGCGCCCCAGCTCGGCTTTTCCGGTGCGGCGGCGGTCGACACGCAGGGGCGGTTCGCCGGCGTGGTTGAACTAAAGCCGCCGGTCATCGCCGGCGCTGGCACAGAAGGACAGCAGGCCGCGCTGATCCCCGCTGACGCCGTCCGCGCCTTCCTCGCGGCGCAGGGCATCGCCCCTGCCGCCGGCCATGCGGCGATGAATCAATCGGTCGTTCGCATCATTTGCGTGCGCAATTAATCGGGCTCGTTCCGTAGTCTGGCTTATTTATTCTTGAACTTGGCGGGCCGCTTCTCGATGAAGGCGTGCATGCCTTCCGACTGGTCGTGGGTTGCGAACAACGAATGAAAGATGCGCCGCTCGAACCGTACGCCTTCGGCGAGCGATGTCTCAAAGGCCCGATTAACCGCCTCTTTGGCCGCCAGTACCGACGGCAGCGACATCGACGCAATCGTTTCCGCGACTTTCAGCGCCTCATCGACGAGGTTAGCCGCAGGCACGACGCGCGCGACGATGCCGGAGCGCTCGGCTTCCGCGGCGTCCATCATGCGGCCGGTCAGGATCAGGTCCATCGCCTTGGCCTTGCCGACCGCACGCGTAAGACGTTGCGTGCCGCCGATGCCGGGAATGATGCCGAGCTTGATCTCCGGCTGTCCGAACTTCGCATTGTCGGCTGCGACAATGACATCGCACTGCAAGGCAAGCTCGCAGCCGCCGCCCAGGGCGAAACCCGCGACCGCGGCAACGACCGGCTTGCGCGCCTCCGCAACGCGATGCCACGCCGCCGTGAAATCGTCGAAGAAGACGTCGGTAAATTCCTTGTCGGCCATTTCCTTGATATCCGCGCCCGCGGCGAAGGCCTTCTCGGAGCCGGTGATGACCATGCAGCCGATGCCGGTGTTAGCCTCGAAAGCGTCGATGGCCGCACTGAGTTCGCGCATCAGCGCGCCGTTAAGCGCGTTGAGCGCTTGCGGCCGATTGAGCCGAATGAGGCCGACCCTGCCGCGCGTCTCAACGATAATGTGTTCGGTGCTCACTGTATTTCCTTGTCATTCATTTCTGACACCCCGGACAGAAAAACGTCGAACGGCCGTTCTGTACGATGCGCTTGATCGTGCCGCGGCACGGCGGCGGACAGCGTTTGCCCTCGCGGTCATAGACCTGGAAATTATGCTGGAACATGCCGAGCCCGCCATCGGTGAGCTTGTGGTCGCGCAGCGACGAGCCGCCGTCCTTGATAGCGTCTCGGAGCACCGCTTTGATAGCCTCGACCAACCGTTCGGCACGCTCGTTCGGCGCGCCGGCCTTGGTGGCGATCGTCGAAGCCATGCGCTTCGGCGAGAGCCGCGCGCGATACAGCGCCTCGCAGACATAGATGTTGCCGAGGCCGGCGACGACCCTCTGGTCGAGCAGCGCCGCCTTGAGGCTTGTCTTCTTGCCCTGGCAGGCGCGCGCGATCATTGCGGCATCGAATTCGTTGCCGAGCGGCTCAGGACCGAGCCCTTTGAGCAGCGGCTCAGTGTCGAGTTTGGCGCGGGCGACGATCTTCATCGAGCCGAAGCGGCGCGGGTCGTTGAAGGTCACGATTGCGCCGGATGACATGTGAAAGACGACGTGGTCATGGGCCACATGCTTTGAGCGCTCGTGATAGTAGCGGCCCAGCGTCTTGTCGCCGTCGTCGCGGAAGACGTGGAACGAGCCCGACATGCCGAGATGTATGACGAGCACGTCGCCGGAGGACAGGTCGGTCAGAAGATATTTTGCCCGCCGGCCGAGACCGGTCACCGTTTTGCCTTCGAGACGCTGCACGAAATCTTTCGGCAGCGGCCAGCGCAGGTCGCCGCGCCGAACCTCGACCTTGGCAAAACGCGCGCCCTCCATGGCCGGCTCAAGGCCGCGCCGCACCGTTTCGACTTCGGGGAGTTCAGGCATCTAACTGTTGGCACTCATATTGCAGGCCGGGGCGCTCGGCGTGCCGTCGCCGAGGCGGATCGCCAGCCCTTTTTCCAGCGAGTAAATCCGGAAAACCGGGAGGGCGCTGGAATTGGATTGCCATTACTGACCCCTGTCCGCACCGATGCCCCCCTTGCCCGTGTCGCCGGCCTTTGTAGCGCCGCGCGTCGGGCCGCGCTATCGTTGCGCCGACAGGACCCCATATGACCGAGCATGAGAAACAACAGACCGATTTCGGTTACCGCCGGGTGCCCGCCGACGAGAAGCAGGCGCTGGTGGACGACGTGTTCCACAGCGTGGCGCGCCGCTATGACCTGATGAACGACTTGATGTCGTTCGGGCTGCATCGGGCCTGGAAAGATGCGCTGGTCACGGCGGTCAACCCGCCCAAAAAGCTGCCGTTTGCGCTGCTCGACATCGCCGGCGGCACTGGCGACGTGGCGCTGCGCGTGATCAAGGCCGGCGGCGAGCAAACCCGTGCGACAGTCTGCGATATCAATGCCGACATGCTCGATATCGGACGCCGGCGCGCTGTGGCGCGCGCTCTCGACGGTGTTGTCACATTTACCGAAGCCAATGCCGAAGCGCTGCCGTTCGCGGATCGCTCATTCGACGCGGTGACTATAGCGTTTGGCATCCGCAATGTGCCGCACATCGAGCGGGCGCTCTCCGAGGCATTCCGCGTGCTCAAGATCGGCGGAAAATTCCTGTGTCTCGAATTTTCCGCTGTCGATCTTCCCGGGCTCGACAGGCTCTACGACTTCTATTCGTTCAATGTCATTCCCGCGCTCGGCCGCGCCATCGTGGGCGACGCCGCGTCCTATCGCTATCTGGTGGAATCGATCCGCCGTTTCCCGAACCCGCAGACTTTTGCCGGCATGCTGCGCGCGGCGGGCTTTGCGCGGGTTTCGTTTCGGCCGATGACTGGCGGCATCGTCGCGCTGCATTCCGGCTGGCGTTTGTGATCTCCGGTCCCGCGCATCTGTTTCGCCTTGGCCGCGCCGGCTTCGTGTTCGCCCGCGAAGGCGTTTTCGGCATCATCGATCCCGCCGTTGCGCCGGCTCCGGTGCGGCCGCTGCTGCACCTGGCGCGCCTCATCGAGCGGCCGTCGCAAGGCAGCGCCGAGGCGCGCTTGTCGACGGCGCTGACGCGGCTCGGACCGAGCTATGTCAAGCTCGGACAGTTCTTGGCGACGCGGCCCGATGTGGTCGGCACCGCGCTCGCCCAAGATCTCGAACGGCTGCAGGATCAGATGCCGCCCTTCCCGCAGCAGGAGGCGGAAGCCGCGGTCGCAGCCTCGTTCGGCAAGCCGCTCCGGTCGGTCTTTGCAAGCTTTGGCCCGCCGGTCGCAGCCGCCTCGATCGCGCAGGTGCATCGCGCTGAGGTCGCGGCGGCGAGCGGGCCGCGTGCGGTCGCAGTCAAAGTGCTGCGGCCAGGCATCGAGCGCCGCTTCCATGCCGACCTCCGCGCTTTCACCTTTGTCGCGCGCCACGCCGAAAACCTTTCCGCCGAGGCGCGGCGGCTGCGCCTCGTCGAAGTGGTCGATACGTTGCGGCGCTCCGTCATGGTCGAGATGGACTTCCGCCTGGAGGCGGCAGCGCTCTCGGAAATGGCCGAGAACACCAAGGACGATCCGGATTTCCGGGTGCCGGGGATCGACTGGGACCGCACCACCAAGGAAGTCCTGACGCTGGAATGGGTCGACGCCACGCCGCTGTCCGACCGTGCGCGTTTGCAGGCCAAGGGCTTCGATCTGCGGCAGCTTGCCCGCGCCCTGATCCAGACCTTCCTGCGCCATGCGCTGCGCGACGGTTTCTTTCACGCCGACATGCATCCGGGAAATTTGTTTGTCGATGATGACGGCCGGCTCATTGCCGTCGACTTCGGCATCATGGGCCGGCTCGGCGCCAAGGAGCGGCTGTTCCTGGCGGAAATCCTGCACGGCTTCATCACGCGCGACTATTACCGCACCGCCGAGGTTCATTTCGAGGCCGGCTATGTGCCGCGGTCGCATTCGGTCGAAGATTTTGCGCAGGCCATCCGCGCAATCGGCGAGCCGATCCACAGCCGTACCGCAGAGGAGATTTCCATGGCGCGGCTGCTGACGCTGTTGTTCGAGGTCACCGGCCTGTTCGACATGCGCACACGGCCGGAATTGCTGCTGCTGCAAAAGACCATGGTGGTGGTCGAAGGCGTCGCGCGGTCGTTCGATCCCAAGCTCGACATGTGGTCGACGGCCGAACCGGTGGTGCGCGAGTGGATAACGCGAAATCTCGGACCGGCCGGGAAGCTCGAAAACGCGGCGCAAGGTGCAGCCGAAGTCGGCCGTTTCATAGGCAACGCGCCGGGCTTGCTCACGCGCGGCGCGCGCGTGCTCGACCAGATCGACGAGATCACGCGCGACGGTCTCGTGCTGTCAGCCCAGACCATCGCCGAGATCGACAAAGCCGAAGCGCGCCGCAGCCGCTGGACGATCGCGGTTTTGTGGCTGATCGCCGCCCTGCTGCTCTGGATCGCATTCAGATTGTTGTGATTGCAATGATTGCAATGCAATCATTGCCCTGTTAGTCTATCGATGCTTTTGCGGAAAGACCGATGGCGAGTCTCACCGTCCGGCAGCTCGACGACAAGCTCAAAAGGCTGCTGCGGCTGCGCGCGGCGCGGTACGGCCGATCGATGGAGGACGAAGTCCGCGTCATCCTGAGACAAGCGGCGGAGGAGACCGGCCGCGAAGTGCCGGATTACATCGACCCGCCACATCGGGCCGAGCCGTCGCCACAGAAACCACGGGCGGTGGCGGCGGAGGGCAACCGCGTTCTCCTCATCATCGGCGGCGGCATAGCGGCCTATAAGTCACTCGACCTTATTCGGCGCTTGCAGGATCGCGGGGCGCGGGTGCGCTGCATTCTCACCCAAGCCGCCCAGCGCTTTGTAACGCCGCTCGCCGCTGGCGCGCTCGCCGGCGAGCGCGCCTATACCGAGTTGTTCGATCCGCAAAGCGAGTTCGACGTCGGCCATATTCGCCTGGCGCGCGACACCGACCTCATCGTCGTCGCGCCGGCGACGGCCGACTTCATCGCCAAAATGGCGGGCGGCCACGCCGACGATCTTGCCACCGCCGCGCTGCTTGCAGCCGACAAGCCGATCCTGATCGCACCGGCCATGAATCCGCGGATGTGGGCGGCCAAGGCGACACAGCGCAACATCGCACAGCTAAGCGCGGACGGCGTCCGCGTCATCGGCCCGACTGGCGGCGAAATGGCCGAGCGTGGCGAGGCCGGCATCGGCCGCATGGCGGAACCGCTTGAGATCGCCGCCGCCGTGGAGCCAATCTGGCGCCGCGCCGGGCCGCTCAGCGGTACGCGCGTCCTCGTCACGGCGGGGCCGACGAGCGAACCAATCGACCCGGTGCGCTTCATCGCCAACCGTTCGTCGGGAAAGCAGGGTTACGCCATTGCAGCGGCAGCCGCCGCCGCAGGCGCCGACGTGGTGCTGGTCAGCGGTCCGGTCAATTTGCCCGATCCGCCGGGGTTCTCGGTCGTCAAGATCGAGACCGCGCGGCAGATGCTGGCCGCGGCCGAACAGGCGCTGCCGGCCGATGTCGCCATCTTTGCCGCGGCGGTTGCAGATTGGCGGCCCGAACAGGTCAGCACGAGCAAGATCAAGAAACAGCATGGCTCGACGCCAACGCTCGCCCTGATCGAGAATCCGGATATTCTCTCCACGATCGCTCATCGCAAATCCGGCCGCCCGAGGCTCGTCATCGGATTTGCCGCAGAGACCGATGACGTTGTTGCAAATGCCAAGGCCAAGCTCGCCAAGAAAGGCTGCGACTGGATTCTCGCCAACGACGTTTCGCCGGAGACCGGCATCATGGGTGGCGACGACAACACAATTCAGCTTGTCACCGCGGGCGGCGTCGAATCCTGGCCGTCGCAGTCGAAGGCTGACGTTGCGCGCATGCTGATCGAACGCATCGCCGCCGAGCTCAAAGGAACCAAGCGGTGAGCATCGAGGTGCGCATCGTGCGGCTGCCGCATGCCGCCGACTTGCCGTTGCCGGAATATCAAAGCGCGCTCGCCGCCGGGCTCGATCTATTGGCTGCCGTGCCCGCCGACGCACCGATCGAGATCGCACCAAACGGCCGTGCGATGATTCCAACCGGCGTCGCCATTTCGCTTCCCGCCGGTCACGAAGGTCAGATTAGGCCGCGATCGGGTCTCGCCATCCGGCACGGAATAACCGTTCTGAATTCACCCGGAACCATCGATGCCGACTACCGGGGAGAACTACAAGTAATCCTTGTAAATTTCGGGGCGGAATCTTTTATAGTTCGCCGCGGAATGCGCATTGCGCAAATGGTAATTGCCCCGTTCCACCACGTGAAACTTGTCGAAGTCAGCATCTTGGATAGGACCGAGCGTGCTGGCGGCGGCTTTGGTTCTACTGGACCAGCATCGAACGTTGTCGAAAACCGCAATTAGCTTGCAGTTCAACTGGACCGTTTACAAAACGTAATATAATACCTCTTGGTCAATTTTCCTCCAGCGACGACGTTTGTCCCTGTTCATGCCGCTGCTCCCGCAAAAAGGAGTCCTCGCAATTGCTGCGGTCATTGACGTGGCATTGCAGTCGCCCGGACAGCCGATTTCAGCGAAGACATTGGCCGCACGCCACGGGCTGCCGCCGCGCCATCTTGAGCCCGTCTTGCAGGCGCTGGTGCGCGACGGAATCCTGAAAGGCATTCGGGGCCCGCGCGGCGGCTACGAACTTGCGCGCGAGCGGCAACGTGTGACTGCCAATGACATCCTGCGTGCGGCCGGCACCGTTGACGAACTTGATGAGCGGCCAATGGGATCCGAACTCCTGGATAAGGTCGTGTTGCCTGCCCTGGCCAATGCCGAGTTGGAATTCGGCATCGCCTTAAGCCGCATCAATATCGACGACATGGCCCGCACTGCGCAGGCGTTGAAACCCCCTGCCGCTCCCGTCGCACGGGTTGAGCAACGCTAGTTCGTCTTTGCCGTTCACGATCTGGACTCTTACGGGGCGAATCCCGTTGAGAGTAAATTCAAGCGATTCGCGGGCTGCCCCCCTCCCTTCCCTCCCCGCTGCGGGACAGGGAAGGAAGGGGGTTGGCGGAATGGCGGCAGTGGCAGCCGTTAGAGGCAATGGGGCATGCCGGAGACGATCCGGAGAAGCGGGGGCTTTGCTCATCCGTGGCAACACGCATTCGTTGCCATCATCGCCGCCACCTTGTCCGGCGTTACGCTGTCCTGGCCGGTCCGTGCCGCGGAGCAACCCTCGCTCGCACTGCATGAACTCGTCCTGAGCGCCCATCGCAGCATCGACCGGCATGAAATCGCGACCTTCGTGCTGGTCCTCGGCCTGATGCTGTTCGCCGTCGTCACCGCGATCTTGCTGGTGCGCACCCGCACGCGGTCCGCGCGACTCGAAAGCTGGTCTCGTGACGAGATCGCCGCGCTGCGCAATGACCTCGATCGCGCCAACGCCCTCCTGCTGTCGGAACCGCATATCGTGGTGGACTGGCCGGCGGCCTCCGACATGCCCCGCATCGACGGCGACCCTGCCGTCGTGGGTGTCAGCGCTCCGCACCGTGTGCTCGCGTTCGGCAGTTGGCTCGATGCCAGCAAGGCGCGTGCGATGGAACAGGCCGTCGACGCCTTGCGCTCCCGCGGCGAAGCTTTCGCGATGGCGCTGACGACGATTGCCGGCCATCCGATCGAGGCGCACGGCCGCGCTATCGGCGGCCGCGCCGTGCTCCGTCTCAAGGACGCAAGCGGCGTCAAGCGGGAACTGGTCGAGCTTGCAAGCCGTCACGAGACGCTGCTGTCCGAGATAGCGTCGCTGCGCATGTTGATCGACGCACTGCCGTCGCCGGTATGGACACGCGATACGACGGGAAGCTTGACCTCGGTCAATGTCGCTTATGCGACGGCGGTCGAAGCGGGCAGTGCCGCGGCCGTGATCGAGGGGCGCCTGGAACTGCTGGACAGCGGCGCGCGCGACAATATTGCGCGGGCGCGTCTGAAAAGCGGTGCTTATGCCGGGCGGCTTCCGGCCGTCGTCGCGGGCGCGCGGCGCATGTTCGATGTCCTCGACCTTCGCACCGAGGCCGGCAGCGCCGGCATCGGCATCGACGCGACGGAAGCGGAAACGATGCGGAACGCGCTGGCGCGCCTGGTCGATGCCCACCGCCGCACGCTCGACCAGCTTGCGACGGGCGTCGCCATGTTCGACGCCGACCACCGACTCGCGTTCTACAATGCCGCCTACCGCGCGCTGTGGGATCTCGACGCTGGTTATCTCGATCAGGGGCCGACGGACTCGGCCGTACTCGAGGAATTGCGGGCGGCGAGGAAAGTGCCTGAGGAGCAGGACTTCCGGCAATGGAAGGCGCAGCTCCACGAGGCGTATCGCGCCATCGAGGCCAGAGAGTACACATGGCATCTGCCCAATGGGCGCACCTTGCGCGTCGTCACGACCCCTGATCCGGACGGCGGCGTCACCTACCTTTTCGACGACGTCACCGAGCGGCTTGATCTCGAGCGGCGGTTCGAAGAGCTGATCCGCGTTCAAGGTGAAACGCTCGACAATCTCGCCGAAGGCGTCGCCGTGTTCGCCAGCGATGGACGCGTCCGGCTCCACAATGCCGCCTTTGCGCGGATGTGGAGGCTGTCGCCGCAAACATTGGCTGAGCACCCCCACATTGAAACGATAACCGAGTTATGCAGGCCTTTGCACGGCGACCACCCGACTTGGCAGGCGCTGCGCGCTGTCGTAACCGCGATCGACAGCCGCGAAGCGATTGAGGACAGGCTCGAGCGGCGCGACGGCACCGTGGTTGACTGCACGACAGTGCCGCTGCCGGATAGCGCCACACTGGTGACGTTTCATGACGTCACCGACTCGGTCAATGTCGAGCGCGCGCTGCGCGAACGCAACGAGGCGCTGGAAGACGCCGACAAGATCAAGATCGATTTCGTCCATCACGTGTCTTACGAGCTGCGCTCGCCGCTCACCAACATCATCGGCTTCGTGCACCTGCTCGGCGACGCGACGATCGGTCCGCTGGCCCCGAAGCAGCGCGAATATCTCGACTACATCACCGTCTCCACCAACACACTCCTGGCACTCATCAACAATATCCTGGATCTGGCGACCATCGACGCCGGCCGCATGCAGCTCAATCTTGGGCACGTCGATATCCGGCAAACCATGGCCGCGGCGGCGGAAGGCGTGCAGGACCGTCTGGTCGGTGCCGGTCTCGCGCTCGACATGCAGGCACCGCAAGATATCGGCAGCTTCGTCGCCGATGAGCGGCGCGTGCGGCAGGTCCTTTTCAACCTGCTGGCCAACGCCGTGAGCTTCTCTCCCAGCGGCAAGGCTATCGCCCTTTTGGCCGAACGTCGCACCGATGCCGTGGTGTTCGCGGTTACCGACCAGGGGCCCGGAATACCGCCGGAGGTGCTGGAAAAGGTCTTCGACTGGTTCGAGACGCATTCGCTCGGGTCGCAGCATCGCGGCCCGGGAATTGGCCTCTCCCTCGTGCGCTCGTTCGTCGAGCTGCACGGCGGCACGGTCGCAATCACCTCGGTTGTCGGACAAGGCACCACTGTGACATGTACATTCCCGCTCGGTGCAGCCGAGGCGCTCACGGCGGCCGAGTAGCGGAGCCGGTCCATGCTTCTGACCACCAAAGGTGGCGCGAGCTTCACCGTGACGTTGGCGAACGAGCAAGCGACGGTCCGCTTCATGACCGACATCGCCACCGCGCTAGAACCCGGCGACCTGGTCACGCTGTCCGGCGATCTCGGCGCCGGCAAGACGACCTTCGCGCGGGCGCTGATCCGCTATCTCGCCGGCGACAACAGCATCGACGTGCCAAGCCCGACTTTCACGTTGATGCAGACCTACGAGCTACCGCGCTTCCTGCTCGTGCACGCCGATCTATACCGGCTCTCAGGCACCTCTGAACTTGCCGAGCTCGGCTTCGACGATCTTCCTGACGGCACCGTGGTGCTGCTGGAATGGCCCGATCGGGCGGCGGAATTCCTGCCGCCCGATCGGCTCGATATAACCTTCACGCTGGTCCCCGGAGCCGGCGCCGAGGTCCGCAATGTCCGCGTCGTCGGCTATGGCGCCTTCGCCGCGCGGGCCGAACACATTGCGCAGGTGCGCACCTTCCTCGACGACTCCGGTTTCAGCGAAGCCAACCGCCGGCGCATGCAGGGCGACGCGTCGACGCGCATCTTCGAACGCCTCACGCTGAAAGATCAAAGCTTGATCCTGATGAACGCGCCGCGCCGTCCTGATGGCCCTCCGGTGCACGGCGGCAAGCCATACAGCGCTATCGCCCACCTGGCCGAGGACGTGATCCCGTACGTCGCGATCGCCACCGGCCTGCGCGACCGCCTGTTGTCGGCGCCGCTCATCCTGAATGCCGATCTCGAGCACGGCCTCATCATCATGGAAGACCTCGGCGAGGAGCGAATCGTGCGCGGCGATCCGCCGGCGCCGGTCGAGGTCCGCTACGCGGTCGCCGTCGATCTCCTGGCGGCTCTCCACGCTCAGAAATTGCCGGAGGCGCTGCGGGTAGCGCCCCACCTCGACTATCGGCTGCCGCGCTACGACATGGGCGCGTTCCTGATCGAAGCCGAGCTCATGCTCGACTGGTATCTGGTCCACGTTGGCGCGCCCGCGGCCGCCACGATGCGCGAAGCCTTTGTCACCCTCTGGCGTGAAGCGCTCATGCCCGCGATCGAAGCGCCGCCAACCTGGGTGCTGCGCGATTATCACTCGCCCAATCTGCTGTGGCTGCCCAAGCGCGACGACATCGCCCGGGTCGGCCTGGTCGATTTCCAAGACGCGTTGCTCGGACCAGGAGCCTACGACCTCGGGTCGCTGCTGCAGGATGCCCGTGTCGACATACCGGAAGAGATGGAAGTGACGTTGCTCAGCCAATACGCCCGCGCCCGCCGCAAGGCCGACCGAAGTTTCGACGCTGCCGCCTTCGCGCGGCTTTACGCCACGCTCGCGGCGCAACGGGCGACTAAGATTCTCGGCATCTTTGCCCGGCTCGACCGGCGCGACGCCAAGCCGCAATATCTGCGGCACGTCCCGCGCATCTGGCGATATTTGCAGCGGTCTTTGGAGCATCCGGCACTCGCCGCGCTCAAAGCCTGGTACGCCGAAAATGTGCCGGCTCCGGATGGGCTATGATGCGGCGAATCGGACGATCACGATGGCCGGGCTGGGCAACATGATGCCGAACCGCGCGATAGTGCTGGCCGCCGGATTAGGCACGCGCATGCGTCCATACAACGGCGCCATCCCGAAGCCGCTGGTCGAGATCGGCGGCAAGTCCCTGATCGACTATGGCCTCGACCGTCTCGCCGCTGCCGGCGTCGAGCGCACGGTGGTGAACGTTCATTATCTCGCCGACGCGGTGGAACGCCATCTCGCCTCGCGCAAGAAACCGCAGATTGTCATCTCGGATGAGCGCGGGACGCTGCTTGGCACCGGCGGAGCTATCGCCAAGGCGCTGCCGCAACTGGGCAATGCGCCGTTCTTCCTGGTCAATTCCGACACGCTATGGGTCGATGGCGGCAAACCCAATTTGGCACGACTAGCCGACGCCTTCGACGCCGTTGCGATGGACGCCCTGCTGCTGCTGGCGTCGGCGGCCGGCAGCATCGGCTATGAGGGGCGCGGCGACTTTGACATGCGGCCGGACGGCCGGCTGCGGCGGCGGGCCGAGGGCGACGCAGTTCCGTTCGTTTATGCCGGAGCGGCGATCCTGGCGCCGGCGCTATTCGCCGGTGCGCCCGCCGGCGCCTTCGCACTCGCGCGCCTGTTCGATCAAGCCGGCGATCACGGCCGCCTGTTCGGGCTGCCGCTCGAAGGCGTATGGATGCACGTGGGGACGCCCGAAGCGGTTGCGGCTGCCGAGGCGGCGCTCGCTCTGACACCCTAAAATCTGATAGAGATTCGCGGCGATCTTTCGCGAATCCGACATGATCCAACGCATCTTCACCATTCCGGCATCGGCGCCGTTCCTGCCGACGCTGATCGCGGCGTTCATCGGCGGTAAGCTGGGCTTTTCACTTGCGCGCGATCCGCTCGCGCTTGCATCCGCGACACTCTATCTGCCGACGCGCCGCGCCTGCCGGCTGGCACGCGACACCTTTCTCGACGTCCTCAAGAGCGACGCGGCGATCCTGCCTCGCATCGTCGCGATTGGCGATATCGACGAGGATGAGATCGCGTTCGCCGAAGCGGCGTCCGGCGACATCGCGGCGGAAGCGCTCGCGCTGCCGCAAGCGCTCGGCGGCATCGAGCGGCGACTGCTGCTGGCGCAACTCGTCACCAAATGGGCGGGCGCGCCGGAAGTCCATGGCGCGGGCGGCAACCCGCTCGTCGCCCAGACACCGGCGGCGGCTTGCGCGCTTGCGGATGACCTCGCCCGGCTCATCGACGACATGACGACGCGCGGCGTGCCGTGGGATCGGCTCGACGATCTCGTGCCCGATAAATTCGACAAGTATTGGCAACTGACGCTGCGATTTTTGCAGATCGCGCGCAGCGCATGGCCGGATGCGCTGAAGAAACTTGACCTCATGGAGCCAGCCGTGAGGCGCGACGCGTTAATCAAGGCGGAAGCGGCACGACTAGCGCGCAAGACCGATGCTCCGGTCATTGCCGCGGGCTCAACGGGGTCGATCCCGGCAACGGCAGAATTGATCGCCACGATCGCACGCCTGCCGCACGGCGCTGTCGTGCTTCCGGGCCTCGACACCGATCTCGACGAACAGTCCTGGCGGCTGATCGCGGGCGATGAGGCCAAAGGTATTGCGGCGGCGCCCGGACACCCGCAATTTGCCATGCAGGCGCTGCTCTCGCGCATCGGCATCGCCCGCGACGCCGTCGCAAGCCTCGCCGTAGCGAACGGCCGCGAGCGGCTGATGTCGGAGGTGTTGCGCCCCGCGGCAGCGACCGATTTGTGGCGCCAGGGTGCCGCCGATCCGGTGTTCGCCGCTCACGCGGACGCTGCGCTTGAAAAAATCAGCGCGATCGAAGCGGCCAATGCCGAGGAAGAATCCCTCGCCATTGCCGTGGCGCTGCGCGAAGCGGTGCATCAAGGCAAGACCGCGGCGCTGGTTACGCCGGACCGCACGCTCGGGCGCCGTGTGCTGGCCGCGCTGGCGCGTTGGAACATTGCGGCGGAGGATACCGGCGGCGATGCGCTGGTCGAAACGCCAGCGGGAGTCTTTCGCGCAGCTTGCGGCCGAAGCTGCGCTCGACGGCCTCGCGCCGGTCAAACTTCTCGCCCTGCTCAAGCATCCCTTGCTGCGCCTCGGATCGCGCGATCGGGCGCACGCGGTCGCAGCCCTCGAACGCGCGATCCTGCGCGGGCCGCGGCCGCGCTCCGGCAGCGTCGGCCTCGCGCACGCGCTGCAGACCTTTCGTATGCAGCTGGAAAATTTCCGACGCGGCGAGAAGGCCGACCTGCATGCCTCCGATCCGCGCACCGCTCTGACCGATCGCGAGCTTGCCGCAGCCGCCGATCTGGTCGCTCGCGTTCGCGGAGGCGCTGGCGCCGCTGGAAAACCTCACCACCAAGTCGCTGCCGTTGAGCGAACTGGCGGCGCGCCATCGCGACGTGGTCGCTGCCCTGTCGCAGGAAGACGGGAAAGCGATCGCTTTCGCCGGACCCGACGGGGCCAAGCTCGCGGACGCGCTCGACGAACTGAGCACGAGCACGGCCGCCGCCGAACTGCTGGTCGAAGACGTCCGACTATGTCGAGCTGTTCGCCGCCGCCACTGCCGGGCGGGTGGTACGCCGGCCGCCCAGCCCAATGCGCGCATACGCATTCTCGGCCTGCTCGAAGCGCGCCTCACCGACAGCGACCGCGTCGTGCTCGGGGGCCTTGTCGAAGGCACATGGCCGCCGGAGAGCCGGACCGACGCCTGGCTCAGCCGTCCGATGCGGCTCGCTCTCGGCCTCGATCTGCCGGAGCGCCGCATCGGCCTGACCGCGCACGACTTCGCGCAGTTGCTCGGCGCGCCGGAAGTGATTCTGACCCGCGCCGCCAAGATTGCCGGTGCGCCGACGGTACCGTCGCGTTTCATCCAGCGGCTTGCCGCCGTTGCCGGCACGCGCTGGCAGGCAGCGATCGAACGCGGCGAGACATATCTCGGCTTGGGCGCGCGAACTCGACCGGCCCGACAGGGTCGCGGCCGGCGCCGCAGCCGGCGCCGAAACCGCCGCGCGCGGCGCGGCCGAAACGCCTCTCGGTCACCGAGATCGAAAACTGGCTGCGCGATCCCTATACGATCTACGCCAAGCACGTCCTGCGCCTGGCGCCGCTCGATCCGGTCGATGTCGCGCCGGGCGCCGCCGAGCGCGGCTCGATCATTCACGCCGCCATCGGCGACTTCACCGCAGCTTTACGCCGACGGCCTGCCGGCCGATCCGGTGCGCGATCTCATCGCGCTCGGGCGCAGCCGCATTTCGCCGCGCTGGAAGATTTTCCGGAGGCGCGCGCGTTCTGGTGGCCGCGCTTCGAACGCATCGCGCACTGGTTCGGCGACTGGGAACGCAAGCGGCGCGCCGCGGTTACCGCCATCGCCGCCGAAATTCGCGGCGAGATCGACATTCCGCTCGACGACGGCGTCTTCACGCTGCGCGGCGTTGCCGATCGCATCGAGCGCCTAGCCGACGGCCGCTACGTCATCCTCGACTACAAGACCGGCTCGGCGCGCACCGAAAAGCAGGTGCGGACCGGGCTTGCGCCACAGCTCACGCTCGAAGCCGCGATCCTGCGCAGCGGCGGCTTCAAACGGTTTCCGGCCGGCGCGTCCGTCGCCGCGATCGGCTACGTGCTGCTGAAAGGCGGTCGAGCCGCCCGGCGAATTCAAGCCGCTTGATTTCAAGGAAGGCACGCCGGACAGCCAGGCCGACCGCGCGCTGCAAAAGCTTGCCGATCTCGCCAAGCGCTTTGCGGACGAGAGCGAGCCCTATCGCTCGCTCGTTCACCCGATGTGGACAACGTATTACGGCGACTACGACCATCTCGCACGCGTCAAGGAATGGTCAGCGACCGGCGGCGAGAACGACGACGCGTGGCTCGCCGGGAGCGAAGGCAGCGGCGGGAGTGGCAGATGAAAGCGCCGGACAGTATCCCGCCCGAAGTGCGGCACCTGCAAAATAAAGCTTCCGATCCCAGCGTTTCGGCATGGGTCGCGGCCAATGCTGGTTCCGGCAAGACCCATGTGCTGGCGCAGCGCGTGATCAATCTGCTGCTGAACAGTGTCGAGCCGGAAAAGATTCTTTGCATCACGTTCACCAAAGCGGCGGCCGCCAACATGGCGCAGCGCGTGTTCGATACGCTCGCCGCATGGACCACGCTCGACGATGCAGCACTCGACAAGGCTATTTGTGCGCAGTCCCATATAGTGCCCGACAGCCGACGGCGGGCGCTGGCGCGGCGGCTGTTCGCCCGCGCGCTCGATACGCCCGGCGGCCTCAAGGTGCAGACCATCCACGCATTCTGCACGCAGTTGCTGCATCAGTTCCCGTTCGAAGCCAACGTCGCCGCGCGCTTCAGCGTGCTCGATGACGCCGAGCACAGCCAAATTCTGGAGCGACTGACGCTCAACGTGCTGCTCGACGGCGCCGCCGCACCTGACAGTATGCTGGGCCGTGCGCTCGCTTCGGCCATGACGGCAGCCGCCGACCAGACCTTTCGCGACGTGGTGCGCGAAGCTATCGGCATGCGCGATGTGGTCAGCCGACGGGTCGCCAACGCCGGAAGCCTGGAGGCGGCGATCGCGAATTTGTCGAATGCGCTTGAGCGTCGATCCATCGGACGACATCGACAAAATCGACGCTGAATTTTTTACAGGCACCGTGATCGCATCATCGGAATGGGCCGCCCTTGCCGAAGCCTTGGCGCAGGGTGCGAAGACCGACCGCGAACAGGGGTGCCGCTTCAGCAGCCTGGCGTCGCTCAGCGGCTGGGAACGCGTCGAAATGTATCTCGATATATTTTGTACGGCGACGCGGAGCGCCCGTAAATCGATCGTGACGAAGGCGATCGGCGATATGGCGATGGTCGAGCGGATGTGCGCAGAACAGCAGCGCGTCTGTGCGCTCCTCGAACGCCGCCGCGCCATCGTGTGCCGCGATCGCAGCGCCGCACTCCTCATCGTCGCCTACAGCGTGCTGGAACGCTATCAGAGCGAAAAGGAGCGGCGCGGCCTCCTCGACTATGACGACCTCATCGACAAGGCATTGGAATTGCTCACGAGCGTCGATGCCGCCTGGGTGCACTACAAGCTCGATCTCGGCATCGACCATGTCCTGGTCGACGAGGCGCAGGACACCAGCACCAAGCAGTGGCAGATCGTGCGCCTGCTCACGGGCGAGTTCACCGCCGGCGCGGGCGCGCGGGATGTCAATCGCACGATCTTTGCCGTCGGCGATGAAAAGCAATCGATCTATTCGTTCCAGAATGCCGCGCCCAAGGAATTTGCGCAAATGCTCCGCTACTTCAAGGACGCGCACACAAACGCCGGACTCGGCTTCGTGGTGAGCAAATTCGAGCACTCGTTCCGTTCGGGCGGCAACGTGCTGGCCGCGGTTGACGAAGTGTTCAAGCGCAAGGAGATTGCGCAGAGCGTCACGTCGGATCAAGACGGCTTTCCGCCCCACATTGCCTTGCCGAACGCACCGCCCAGCGTGGTCGAAATCTGGGAGCCGCTGAAGCCCGACGACCGGCGGGAAATCGAGGGCTGGGACGCGCCGTTCGATACCGTGAGCGAGACCAGCCCCCGGGTCAAACTCGCGCGGCGTATCGCCCGCACGGTGCGGGGGCTGGTCGACGATGGCGCGGCGCGATACGGCGATATCTTGATCCTGGTGCGCCAGCGCGGCGAGTTGTTCGAGGCCATCATCCGCGCGCTCAAGAACGCAGCACGTCGACGTCGCCGGCGCCGACCGCCTCGTGCTCACCGAGCACATTGCCGTCATGGACCTGATGGCGCTCGCCGACGCCCTGCTGTTGCCGGAGGACGACCTTGCGCTCGCCACCGTGCTGCGCAGCCCGTTGTTCGGCTTCGAGGACGAAGATTTGTTTGCGATCGCATGGCAGCGCGGCCGCTTGCCGTTGCGCGCGGCGCTCGCGCGCAAGGCGCCCGATCGCCAAATATTCGCCGATGCTGCGGCGCGCCTCGACGAACTCGCGCAGGCCGCGCGGCGCGAGACGCCGTTTTCATTCTATGCCTTGCTGCTCGGCCAACGGCGGCGCCCGGCGGCGTTTCCTGGCGCGGCTCGGCCTGGAGGCGAACGACGCGCTCGACGAATTCCTCAATCTCGCCTTCGACTACGAGCGGCGCGAGACGCCTTCGCTGCAGGGGTTTCTGACCTGGCTGCGCGATGCGCGCGCCGAGGTGAAGCGCGACATGGAAATCGCTCGCAACGAAGTGCGCGTCATGACAGTCCATGGCGCCAAGGGCCTCGAAGCGCCGATCGTGATCCTCGCCGATACGATGACGCCGCCAGCCGGTCCGCGGCCGCCGCGACTGTTGCAGCTTGCAGGCGGCGCGATGATCTGGGCCGGGCGCAAGGACGACGACGTGCCAAGCGTCGCGACAGCCCGCAGCGATGCGCTCACGCGAAGCGGAGCACGAGTACCGCCGGCTCCTCTACGTCGCCATGACGCGGGCTGCCGATCGGCTGATCATCTGCGGCGCCGATGGTATGCGGGCGCGGCCGAAAGGATGCTGGTACGATCTTATCCGCGAGGCGCTTGACTCATTCCTTGTTGCGGAAGGCGCGGACGAAGAAAAAGTCCTGCGCTATGTCAAGCCGCAAGCCGGCATTGTTCAGGAGCCGGCACCGTCCGTGGCGGACCTGGCAAAACCCGATCAGCCGCGAACTTCCGTCCTGGCTGCGAGAGCCGGCACCGGTGGAAGCACCGCGGCAATTGCCGATCTCGCCATCCTCGGCATTTGAAGAGGAAATCGGCCACGTCGCACACGCGGCGGGCTCCGCGGCCGACCGTCAAAAGGCGCTGACCCGCGGGCTGATCGTGCATCGGCTGATGCAGTCCCTGCCTGACATTCCACCGCCGCGCCGCGCGGCGGCCATCGAGCGCTATCTGGCGCGCGCCGCCGCGGAATTTCTTCCGGCCGAGCGGGCCGAGATCACGCAACAAGTTCTCGCCATCCTCGACGACCGAAGCTTTGGCCGAAATATTTGCGCCCGGCAGCCGCGCCGAGGTGCCGATCGTCGGCCGCATTGCGCGCACCGGCGCCGGCCCGATTCCCGTCGCCGGCCAGGTCGACCGGCTGTCAGTGACGGACGAAGCCGTGCTGATTGCCGACTACAAAACCGATCGGACCGCGCCGCACCGGCTCGACGAGGTGCCGCCGCCCTATGTCGCCCAGCTCGCGCTTTATCGGGCGGTGCTGGCGCGCATTTATCCGGACAAGACGGTGCGGGCGGCCCTCGTTTTCACCGCCGGGCCCCGTTCTTTGGAAGTCCCCGCGGCAGCCATGGACGCAGCACTTGCGAAGCTCTGACCGCGTTCGGGTAGCGACGTCACGCTCCGGTGAGGCGACCTTGACGCCCTCCGGGCCGGTTCATACGTTCAATGCCCGCGGGCAGCCGATTCTTCCGAAAAGAGCGAGGTTTTCCATGGTCGACAAGGTAACGGACGCAACGTTCGATCAGGACGTGCTCAAGGCGAGCGGGCCTGTGGTCGTTGATTTCTGGGCGGAATGGTGCGGCCCGTGCCGGATGATCGGCCCGGCGCTCGAAGAGATTTCCAACTCGCTCAACGGCAAGGTGAAGATCGTCAAGCTCAATGTCGACGAGAATCCCGGCACAGCGGCGAAGTACGGCATCATGTCGATCCCGACGCTGATGCTGTTCAAGGACGGCCAGCTCGCCTCCCGTCAAGTCGGCGCCGCGCCGAAGCAGAAGCTGGAGCAGTGGATCACCGCGTCGGTTTGATCTCGTCATTCTGGGGCCGAGCGCAGCGGCGAGCCCGAAATCCATAACCGCCATCGGTGCATGCTCTGCAGTGATTCCGGACTCGCCGGTATTCGCGGCGCCGCGGAATAGCTTCAATGCCTGAAATGCCGCGTGCCGGTGAACGACCATGGCGATGCCGTGCTCGTCGGCGGCCTTGATCACCTCGTCGTCGCGCATTGAGCCGCCGGGCTGGATCACCGCGGTGGCGCCGGCCTCGATGGCGACAAGCAGGCCGTCGGCGAACGGGAAGAACGCGTCCGACGCGACCACCGATCCCTTGGTCGCGGGCTCCTTGCGGCCGGCCTCCTTCGCGGCATCCTCGCGCCTTGCGCGCGGCGATGCGCGCGGCGTCGACGCGGCTCATCTGCCCGGCGCCGATGCCGACCGTCGCCGAATCCTTGGCATAGACGATGGTGTTCGACTTGACGTGCTTGGCGACGCGGAAGGCGAAGCGCAGGTCGCGCAACTCCGCATTGGTCGGCGCGCGCTTGGTCACCGGCTTCAAATCCATGTCGTCGACCACGGCGTTGTCGCGCGACTGCACCAGCAGCCCGCCGGCGACGGTCTTTGCAGTCAGGCCCGCCGCGCGCGGATCGGGCAAGCCGCCGGCGAGCAGCAGCCGCAAATTCTTCTTGGCGCCGACGATGGCGATGGCCTCCTCGGTCGCGTCCGGCGCGATGATGACCTCGGTGAAAATCTCGGTGATGGCGCGCGCCGCCTCGGCGTCGAGCGTGCGGTTGAGCGCGACGATGCCGCCGAACGCCGAGACCGGATCGCAGGCGAGCGCCTTGCGATAGGCGTCGAGCAAACTTTCGCCCTCGGCGACGCCGCACGGATTGGCGTGCTTGATGATGGCGCAGGCCGCGGTGCGCGCCGGATCGAACTCGGCGACGCATTCGTAGGCGGCGTCGGTGTCGTTGATGTTGTTGTAGGAGAGCTGCTTGCCCTGCGCCTGCCGCGCGGTCGCGACGCCGAAACGCGGATCGGGCGTGCGATAGAACGCCGCCGACTGATGCGGGTTCTCGCCATAGCGCAGCTTTTCGATCGAGCCGGCCGCCGAAGGCGCGATAGTCCGGCGCGACATCGCCCAGTTCGTTGGCGAACCAATTGGCGATCGCCGCATCATAGGCGGCGGTGCGCGCATACGCCTTGGCGGCGAGCCGGCGGCGCAGCGCCAGCGTCGTCATGCCGTCATGCCGGGCGAGTTCCGCGAGCAGCGCGGCGTAGTCGCCGGCATCGACCAACACCGCGACGTCGTCGTGGTTCTTGGCGGCGGCGCGGATCATGGCCGGGCCGCCGATATCGATGTTCTCGATGCAGTCGTCAAATCGGCGCCGCGCGCCACGGTTGCCTCGAACGGATAGAGATTGACGACCAGGATATCGATCGGACGGATGCCATGGGCGCCGCATCGCCTCGACGTGCGCCGGGTTGCCGCGAACCGCAAGCAGCCCGCCATGCACGGCCGGATGCAGCGTCTTGACGCGGCCGTCCATCATTTCCGGCAAAGCCGGTGAGATCGCTGACGTCGAGCACCTTCAGGCCGGCATCGCTCAGCGCCTTGCGCGTGCCGCCGGTCGAGACCAGCTCGATGCCGTAGCCCGCAAGCGCGCGGGCGAATTCGACCACCCCGGTCTTGTCGGAGACGGAAATGAGGGCGCGCGCCGCGCGGCGTAAGTGCTCTGTCATGTCATGTTCTTACTCCCTTCGCGGCTCGCGGGGGAGGCAATGCGAAAATTGAAAGTCACAAAAATCTCGGCTCCTCCACGCGCGCGCGCCGACGCGTGCTGGCGGCGGTCGCCAGCGCCGCGGTATTGGTCTGCTGGAAGCTCCAGACCACGCGCGGCACGGCGCTCGCGCGGCCGTGAATGACCAGCTGCACGGTCCGGCGCGGTCCTTCGGTGCCGGCGAGATAGACGCTGTCCTCGAGCTCCACGCGGCCTTCGGGGGCGCTGAACGTCCACACTTCCTTGTTCGGCCCCATCAGCATGACGCCATGGCCGTCAGTCAGCCGGGTTGCCTTGACCGAGGGATGCAGATGAAACCGCACCGCGAAAACGTCGCGGGCGGTGCGCACCTGCGCCCCGCCGTCGGCGGGGAGGAACACATCCTCGCCTTCGAGCCGGGTGCCGTCCGCCGCGAGCACCAGCGTACGCTCATGCAAGATGCCGTAGCGGTCGGCGTAGCCGTCATGCGCCGCGCGCAGCACGATGGCGTCGGGCCGATCCTCGCGGGTCACCGCCACGTGGCTCGGACCGCCCAGCATCGGCGAGCCGCCCAGCACGCGGCGAAACGTGGCCGATTCGACGAACCGGGCCGAGGGGCAATCGTTGAAGGCGACCGTCGAATGCGCCGAGGTTGCGCGCGCGAACGGCCGCCAGTCTTCGCGCGCGTTCGCCGGCATGCCGCAATTCACGACGATGAGGCTTTGCTTCGGCGAAGAAAATTCGAACGAGAGACAGCCGGCATGGGCTTCGAGGCTCATCTCGATCGGCGGCGCGCGGCCGACATCCATGATGAGCACGCCGCCGCCGGCTTCGAGGCGCTGATAGGCGGAATGCGGCGCGTTCGAAAGCGGCGCGCCGCGGGTCTCGTCGTAGGCCAGCAGCGTCAGCAGCAGATCGGCCGGCGTCACGCCCATGCCGTTGAAATGCGCAAACGTCCCGTCGGAGTGACGGAAAAAGCGCAGCATCGGCATCATCCGATCGATGGCGTTGAGCAGCGCCGGCGGCGGCGCAATGTTGCGCGAGGCAAACGCCTGCCGCAGCGGCAACAGTTCGAGCAGTATCTCGACGATCGCTCCCGGGTCGCGGCCGGCGTGGCCGCCGTCGGGAAGAATCTGGCGTTCGAGTTCTTGCTTCAGACGCTCGGTCGCGGATTTGATGTGTCGCGCCTGACCGGCAATGCAGAGCGCGGCGTATGTGAGCGCGATCACGGCCTGCATACGGGCGACGCCGCGGCGCGCGTCGCCGGCGGTGTGGCGGAGATAGCGAACCTGACGGACCAGGCTGCGCAGGAAGCGCCGGTAGAAGGCCCCATCCGCCTCGTGCAGTACCAGCGTCGCCTGGGTAAGCCAGGCGGTGATGCGCCGCGACAGCACGTCCGGCCGCCAGGCGAGCGGATGCCAGCCGCCTTGGAGCGTGATCCATTCATCGACCAGCGCACGCCCGTTGGCCCGGGTGATGCCAGATTCGGCGGCGCGAAGATGGCGCAGCCAACCGAAACCCAACAGCGCCGTCGCCCATTCGTCCGACGGCGGCTCCATCTCGAACACCGAACGGCCGTCGCAGACTACAACCTTGCCGGCGAAGGCGAAGCGGCCGGAATAGATTTCGCTCGCAAGCGTCGCGTCGGCGGTGCGCAAATCCTGCGGCGCGATCAGGAGTCGGTCGGCCTTGAATGGCAGCCCCGGCCAACGCAGCAGCGGATGACCGTTGGCGCGGCCGGCAAGCTGCCGCATCCCGCCGCGCAGCAGGAGCCAGGACAGCCTCGCATGGTTCCCGACCGAAACGGACGCCATCGCCGCGTTCGCCCCCTCTATAGGCGCTCCTGCGGTGCATGCCGGCGGCCGGCACCACAATCGAACGCTCTGCGCACGACCAACGAACTTCCCATATACACCTGATAATCTTAACTTTTCTCCAGCCGCGCGGCGTAGAAGCCGTCGACGCCGGCGAACCGCGAATCAGGATCGGGAAGGTGGCACGGTAGCGTTCGCAGGTCGCCCTGTTTGGTGAGTAATTCGTCGCGGCCGAAAAGTTCGATCGCCGCGATGGGCCGGCGTCGTATGCTGCCGTCACGGTTAATCAGCTCGGCGACGATCTCTTCGTTTTCCTCGGGTTCCAGCGAACAGGTGCAATAGACCAGGATACCGCCCGGCTTGGTCAGCGCGACGGCACGATCCATCAAGCGGCGCTGCAATCCGGCGAGCACCGCGATATCGGAGGCGCGCTTGAGCCATGGCACGTCGGGATGCCGGCGGATGGTGCCGGTCGAGGAACAAGGCGCATCGAGCAACACAGCGTCGAACGGCTCGGCCGACCAGTCGGCGGCGTCGGCGCCGACAAGCTCCGCTGGCAGCGACAGCCGGGTAAGATTTTCGCGGAGCCGCTTCAGTCGCGCCGGCGCCCGATCGACCGCCGTGACCAATGCGCCGGCCGCTGCAAGCTGCGCGGTCTTGCCGCCAGGCGCCGCGCAAAGATCGGCGACGCGTAGTCCGCTCACCTCGCCGAACAGCCGCGCCGGAAGCGCCGCCGCTGCGTCCTGGACCCACCACGCGCCGTCGGCAAAGCCCGGCAGCGCCGTGACGTTGCCGCGCGCGATCACGCGAACCGACCCGGTCGGCAGCACGCGGCCTTCGAGCCGCGCGGCCCAGTCGGCAGGATCGCTCTTTACCGTCAGATCGAGGGCCGCCTCGCGGCCGTTGGCCGCCGCAATGTCGCGCGCGGTCGTCTCGCCGTAGGTGTTGGTCCATCGCGCCAGCAGCCAGTCGGGCGTATCAAGCACCGCCGGATCGAGCGCGGCCAGCCGATCCTTGCCGTCGCGCGCAATACGCCGCAACACGGCATTGACGAGCCCGGCATAACGCGCGGTATGCCGATCCGCCTGCACCAGCCGCACCGCAAGATCGACGGCTGCGTGATCGGGCACGGCGAGAAAAAGAATTTGCGCCGCGCCCATCAGCAGCGCGGTCTCGACCCGCGGCGTCTGCGCTGGCGGACCTTGATCGAGAAAGAGACCAAGCAAGTGCCGCAGCGTCCCGAGCCGGCGCAGCACAGTCGCGACCAGCGCCCGGGTCAGCGCACGATCGCGTTCGGGGAGCGAGAGAAGCGCCGAGTTCGCTCTGGCATCATCGAGTTGCTCATCAAGCGCGCGATGCCGGCGCAGTACGCCATCGACGATATCAGCAGCGATGCGCCGAACGGCGAGGCCCGGCACGTCGCCTTGGGGAGCACAACGGGCCGCTGGCTTACGCGCTTCCTTCATTCAATAATTTCCTCCTGCGGACGGAGCACGGCTACGCCAAGTCAAATGCAATGCCAACCGATCAGACATCAACGACGCCTGCCGCGAAAGACACGGGCGGGGCGACCGAGAAAACCCCGCTGACGCCTGCAGCCGAACGCGCCCTCGCCGAGGCAGCGGCGCGCCGGGCCGACCGCGCCCCGGCCCGCCGCCCCAAGGAAATGAATGGCCGCGGCGGCCTTGATCCGGTCCGCTATGGCGATTGGGAAGTGAACGGCCTGACCTCGGACTTCTAGCCACCGCGCTGATTTTCGGCGGAAATCGGCCTGCTTGACATCTTTCCTAGGAGCGCGGAATATATTCCTCCGTTCTTCATTGATTGATTCGCGTTTACTACACACTTATTCCGAGTAAGCATGTCTTATTCGCGGTCATTCGCAGTGTTGGCGGATTCGCGCTCCGGCGGGTTGCTCGTCGTCGCCGGCGCGATGTTTGCGCTCGGCCTCATGGCGGGCGCGATCGTGCGGCCGTCGTCGTAACCCGCTGTCGCGTCTGTCTCGACGGCTGCGCAAATCAGCCCGCCGACGGCGGCCATCGCTCCGATCTCGCAACGGCTTGACCCGCGGTTCGCCTATCCGGCCGACGTGTTGCGCATCATCGACGGCGACACATTCGAGGCACGCGTGCGGGTCTGGCCCGGCCTCGATGTCGACACCAAGGTGCGGCTGCGCGGCATCGATGCGCCGGAGCTGCATGCCCGCTGCGCCGACGAGCACAGCAAGGCCGAGGCCGCACGCGCCGCGCTCGAAACACTCTTGGCCGACGGCGGCGTCGCCATTTCGCGCGTCGGCATCGACAAATATGGCGGACGCGTGGATGCGCTGGTGTCCACTCGCAACACCGAAGACGTTTCGGCGGCGCTGCTCAACGGCGGCTGGGCACGCAGCTACGACGGCAAAAAGCGCGGGGCTTGGTGTTGATACCAAGCATCAGGTACCGGGGATCAGGTATCGAATTTACCCAATCCCCGATCGCTGACGACTGATACCCGTTATTGGATTACGACCACCCGCGTGCCGATGCTGACGCGCTCGTACAGGTCGGTAATATCCTCGTTGTACATGCGGATGCAGCCGTGCGAGACGAAGCCGCCGATCGTGCCCGGAGCGTTGGTGCCGTGAATGGCGTACTCGCCGCCCGCAAGGGTCATGGCCGCGGCGCCCATTGGATTACGCGACGAGCCGCTCGGGACCACCTCCGGCAACGAGCGGTAGTCGCGCCTGATCGAGGCCGGCGCCGACCAGGCGGGCCTGATATATTTGCCGTCGATGAAGGACGTGCCGGCCCATTGCATGCCGGCGCGGCCGACGCCGACCGGATAGCGGATCGCCCTGCCACCGCCAAGCTCGAGATAAAGCCGACGCTCACGTGTCTTGACCACGATCGTGCCGGGCATGTAGCTCTCGCTCACCGCCACCACAGCGCCATGGGCGTCCGCCGCCTCCGGTGTGAACGCCAATGAGGCGACGACGGCCGCGAGCACGGCCGAAAGCATGATTTTTTCTCGCATTTTCAATTCCCCACCACGAATCCGCCCCGCTGACCCCACGCCGCGGGGTCATCAGCCGGCTGCCAATATAGTCGAATCGGCGGCCGTGCTCAGTATCGCGGCTGCAACACAGTAAAGTTTTCCCAAATTTTTCCGTAGGTGTGCTTTGCGCGCACCATCTCGCCGCGGCCCGGCCGGGGGGCGCTGCCGCGTTTTGCTGCGCCCTTTCGTATTCGGAGCACGAGTTGCGCTAGTTGCTGTAGATGTCGATCAGCCCAAGTTCCAAGCCCGGCGGATCGAGCGCGATGGCGCCCTCGGTGACGACGCGTGTGACGATAGTGCCGTCGTTGCCGCGGGAATGATGAAGAATCAGCGGCTGAGTCGGGTCGACAATGAGGTAATGGGCTACGCTCGGCAGCCGAAAATAGCCGGCAAGCTTGATCGAGACGTCGAATTGACGAGTCGAAGGAGAGAGCACGTCCACAACGATCCAGGTTGTGGCACTTCAAGCAACGTAGGTGCGAGTTCCGGCCCACAATATACAAGTGCGTCCGGCTCGTACGCGGTCGCATCATCAACGCGAACGGTCGCCCCGTCTGTGAGTACGTGACAAGGACACCCGCTCTTGCGCATCGCCGCGAGTAAAGCCGTATAAACGGCGCCCTTCGCCTTCGTGTGTCCTATGCCTTCCGGCGACATTGCATACACCTCGCCCCGGAATAGCTCGTACCGCCCCGGATTGCTTTCGGCCCAGGCAAGGAACTCGTCGACTGTCATCCGCTGCTTGGTCAGCGCGGCCATGGGTTTGATCATATTCAGATCGCGAGCCTAAGGCGAGACCGGCTAACTTAAGCGCGAAAGCCCCAGCTCCGAGGCTGGGCGGACGCCGGAAACCGTTGAGAACCACGAAGGTCCTTGATACGTGATAACATCCTGTGACGCGGGTTGAATCCAATGCACGAGATCTTTCTCAGCTACTCTCGGCGCGATTCATCCATTGTGCAGGCGCTGGCCGCGGCATTGTCCGAGAAAGGTCTGTTGGTCTGGCTTGACCGCAGCGGCATCCGCGAGGGCGACGCCTATGATACTCAGATCGAGGATGCGATCGCACAGACGCGCGTCGTTATCGTTCTCTGGTCCAAAGATTCGGTCAAATCGCATTGGGTGCGCGCCGAAGCAGCCTATGCTTTGGGCAAGCACAAGCTCTTACCCGTTTCGATCGATCGGAGCGAGCCGCCGCTGCAATTTTTGCACATTCAGACGATCGATTTCGAAGGCTGGCAGGGCGGCAGTGAGGGCGAGGCCTTCGCGCGTCTCCTGGCGGCCCTGGCCAAGCGGCTTGATCGCCCCATAGTCGCGGGCGCACCGGTCACCGCCAGCACGATCGAACCGACCCTCGCGACTCTGCCGAAGCAAATTGGGGCATCCGCGCAAGCGAAGCCCAAGCGAAACTGGATCGTCAGGACATACATCGCAGGCATGGTGGCAGCAGGTCTGCGTTTTCCCGAAGTGGTCATCGAAAAGGAATTTCGCGAGTATTACAGGCAGCGCACTTACATCGTTGCGCAGGTCTCGATGTTGTTCGCACTCTTTGCCTACGCCGCGTACGGCGTCTCTGACATGGCGAGCGACACCGCCGTTCTTTCCACCAGATTCCGCTACATGGTGGCTTGTCCTTTGATTTTGATTTTCTACGGTTTGACTTACCGGAGTTTCGCGAGGAAGCATTCACAGCTTTTTATTGCGGCATTCGCGATCACGATCAGCATTTGCGTCTACATCTCGGTGGTGTTGCTGGGAATCGAAACGCCATTTCACATCCAGAACGGCAATGGCACAATGAATTTCATGCTGACGATGGGACTCCTTGCGATGCTCCCGCTCAGTATCGCGTCCACAGTGTTGATTGGGGCCGCGATGAACGCACTCCACGCGTTGATCATGATGGCGTCGCATGTCGCGTTGGCGACGACCTGGCTCAACTATCTTCACGTCAGTTCAATGTGGGTCATTGCCTGCTTCATCGCGTTTTGGCGCGAGTATCAACAGCGGCTATCGTTCGCAGCGGAATTGTCCTGACGGACCGTGACGAACAGCTTTGCGTGTCCCCGAGCCGGACCCAGCAAGCGCGCAAACCAATCAACAGCTACGCGCTCTTTCGGTTCTGCCGGTTGTTGACCAGGTCGTCGACCACAGCGGGGTCAGCGAGCGTCGAGGTGTCGCCGAGATTGCCGTATTCGTCTTCGGCGATCTTGCGCAGGATGCGGCGCATGATCTTGCCGGAGCGCGTCTTCGGCAGATTCGGGGCGAACTGGATGAGGTCGGGCGAGGCAATCGGCCCGATCTCTTTGCGCACCCAGCCGGTGAGTTCCTTGCGCAAATCCTCGGTCGCCTGCTCGCCGGCCATCAAGGTGACGTAGGCGTAGATGCCTTGGCCCTTGATGTTGTGCGGATAGCCGACGACCGCGGCCTCGGACACTTTCGGATGCGCGACCAGCGCCAATTCGACCTCGGCGGTGCCCATGCGATGGCCGGCGACGTTGATCACGTCGTCGACACGGCCGGTGATCCAGTAATAGCCGTCCTCGTCGCGCCGGCAGCCGTCGCCGGTGAAATACTTGCCCGGATAAGCGCTGAAATAGGTTTCGACAAAACGCTGATGATCGCCATAGACCGTGCGCATCTGGCCCGGCCAGGAATCGGCGATGCAAAGGTTGCCGGTTGCCGCGCCCTCGAGCACTTTTCCATCAGCATCGACAATCTGCGGCACGATGCCGAAGAACGGCCGCGTCGCCGAACCGGGCTTGAGCCGAGTCGCGCCCGGCAGCGGCGTAATCAGGATGCCGCCGGTTTCAGTCTGCCACCAAGTATCAACGATGGGGCAGCGGCCATCGCCGACCACGCGATGATACCATTCCCACGCTTCGGGGTTGATCGGCTCGCCGACCGTGCCGAGAAGGCGCAGCGAAGCGCGCGAGGTCTTCTTCACCGGCGCATCGCCCGCCTGCATCAGCGCGCGGATCGCGGTCGGCGCGGTATAGAAGATGTTGACGTTGTGTTTGTCGATCACTTCCCAGAAGCGCGACATCGACGGGTAGTTCGGAACGCCTTCGAACATCAGCGTGGTGGCGCCGTTCGCCAGCGGCCCATAGACGATGTAGCTGTGGCCGGTGACCCAGCCGACGTCCGCGGTGCACCAGTAAATATCGCCGGCGTGGTAGTCGAACACATCCTGGTGCGTCATGGCGACGTAGATCAGGTAGCCGGCCGTCGTGTGCAGCGCGCCCTTCGGCTTCCCGGTCGAGCCCGACGTGTAGAGGATGAAAAGCGGGTCCTCCGCGTTCATCTCGGCGCACGGACATTCGGCGGTGACCATGTCGGCGGCCTCATGGTACCAAACGTCGCGCACCGGATCCATTTCGACCGCACCGCCGGTGCGCCTAACCACGATGACGTGGTCGACGCCGCCGACCTTGGCAATGGCTGCATCGGTGTTGGCCTTGAGCGGCACCGTGCGGCCGCCGCGCAATCCTTCATCCGCCGTAATGACGACGTTTGATTGGCAATCCTGGATGCGGCCGGCGAGCGAGTCGGGCGAAAACCCGCCAAACACCACGGAATGGACCGCGCCGATGCGCGCACAGGCGAGCATCGCGTAAGCCGCTTCGGGAATCATCGGCATGTAGATGGTAACGCGGTCACCCTTCTTGACGTTGCGGTTGCGCAACACGTTGGCCAAGCGGCAAACCTCGTCGTGCAGTTCCTTGTAGGTGATCTTTTTGCTGTCCTTCGGATCATCGCCTTCCCAGATGATGGCGACCTGGTCGCCGCGTTCGTGCAGATGGCGGTCGATGCAATTGTAGGCAGCGTTGGTTGCACCATCCTCGAACCACTTGATCGAGACGTTCTGCTTCTCGAAGGACGTGTTTTTGACCTTGGTGAAACGCTTCATCCAGTGGATGCGCTGACCTTGCTCGCCCCAGAAGCCGTTGGGATCGGCAAGCGAGCGCTCGTACATTTTTTTGTATTCCGCGGCCTTGATGAAGGCGCGCTGGGTCCACTCGGTGGGAACCTCGTAGATCTTATCCGACATATTTTCCTCCGGGCGCACACGGCCGATGCGGCCTGACTAGATCATGATCAGCTTCGATTTGAATCCGATCGTGGTCTATATTTTCGCCTTCGCATGATGTTTTCCGAAACCGTCCATCTTTCGAGGTCATGCCTTGAAGCGTTCTCCCGCGGCCATTATGCGACGGCGGCCGGACGAGCGACAAGGCCGGCGGTGTCGCGGTGCGCTATCGTCCGGCGTTGAAATCCTGGTCCGGAAACACCGAGGCGTCGGGCACTTTGATCACGACGTAGGGATGATCGACCTCCCTGTGGCAGGCGTTGCAGCCTTGCGTGAGCCGGTCATAAGCGGCGGCGAATTTTGCCGGGTCCCTGAGCTTGATGGACGTTTCGATCGCGGTCATCGCTGGCCCAGCGCCGCCTCGACGAGTTCTCCGACAGGAAAGCCGCGAAAGCGCGGCTGTGCTCTGACGATCCCGGCGAAGGCCTGGCGGATTTCGACGGTTGCATAGCCCGCGAGCGGCCAGTTCTCCGCACTCCCGGCAAGACCGAGCTTGGTATGGCGGGGTTGGATCAAGGTGTTCATCATGTCGCCCATGGTCAGCGCGTAGAGGGCGGGCGCCGCATTCTGCGGCGGCGGCGGCTGGGCGGTCTGCGCCAAACCGGCAACCTCGGCAGGGAACACGGAGAGTGCTGCGAACGCCACCGCGATTAGGGGCCATTTGCGCACGGCTTGTTCTCCTTGGCTCACACGCCAATGCCGCCAATCACCGCACCTATCAAGCCTTCATACCGCCCATCTTGCAGACGAGCTTCCATTCGGCGGCCGTCACCGGCTGAACCGACAGGCGGCCGTATTTCACCAGTGCCATGTCTTTCAGTTTCGGTTCTGCCTTGATCGCCGCAAGCGTCACCGGCTTCGGCAGCGGCTCTACCGCGCCCGTGGTCACCGCGACCCAAGACTCGTCCTTTTTAGCCGTGGGATCGGGATAGGCGTCGCGGAGCACTTCGCCGATGCCAACGACCTGCTTCTCGTTACCAGTGTGATAGAAGAAAAACCTGTCGCCCTTTTTCATCTCCTTGAGATGCCGCCGTGCGGCGAAATTGCGCACGCCGCTCCACGGCTCGCCCTTGGCGCCGCGCTTCACCTGATCGTCCCAGGAAAACTCCTCCGGCTCAGTCTTCAACAGCCAATACGCCATGTTCATTCCTCCGCGAACGCCCAATCCCGCCCGGTCACTCTGTTCATTCCTCCGCTTTCAACGGCCGCACCAGGAGCAACTCGATCGCCTGGTCTACACTCATCTTACCATTGAGCAGCGCGTCGACCGCAAAGGAGATCGGCATGTCGACTGAGCGCTCGCGCGCCATTTCAACGAGCACCGATGCGGTAAATGCGCCTTCCGCAAGACCGGTGGTTTTTTGCAGACCATGCGGCCCCTGGCCGCGGCCGAGATTGACGCCGAAAGAAAAGTTGCGCGACTGCGGGGTGGAGCAGGTCAACAGCAGATCGCCGAGGCCGGAAAGCCCGATCATCGTCTCCGGCTTTGCCCCATAGGCCTTGCCGAAACGTACCAGCTCGGCGAAGCCGCGCGTGGTCAGCGCCGCTGCGGCGCTGGCGCCGAGGCCGCGGCCGGTGACGACGCCCGCGGCGATGGCGAGCACATTCTTGGCCGCGCCACCGATCTCGACGCCGCGCACATCCGTGGAATGGTAGGGCCGAAAATTTGCCGATCCGATCGCCTGTGCGAGTTTTTCGGCAAGCCTGCCGTCACCCGCGGCGAGGGTGACCGCTGTCGGCATGCCGCGCGCCACGTCGGCGGCAAAGCTCGGCCCGGACAAGATCGCCGGCACCGCAGCGGGCGCGCATTCGGCGATCACGTCGCTCATGAATTTTTTGGTGCCGCGCTCGATGCCCTTGGCGCAGACGATTACGGGAGTGCACGCGGCAAGCAAAGGCGCCAGAGATTTCGTAACTGCACGCACCGCCTGTGCCGGCACCACAAGCAAAATCGCCCGTGTCCTGGCGGCTTCGGCAAGTTCCGCGGCAAGGACGATGCTGTCGTCGATCCGCACTCCGGGCAGGAAAAGACTTTCGCGTTTTTTGGCGAGCTGTGCTGCATTGGCGGCGTCATGCTCCCACAGCGTGACGTTGCATCCGGCACGCGCGCAGGTCAGCGCCAGCGCCGTCCCCCAGGCGCCGCCCCCGATGACCGCAATGTGGCTGAAGTCCATGACTTATGGCAGCTCGCCGCGCAGCAGCTTAGGGACCTCGCCCAGCAAGCCCGCCGCTTCGCGGATGAAGAGGCGCTTGAGGTTCGGCACGCGGTCGACCAAGCCGAGACCGACGTCGCGCGCCAGGCGAAGCACATCCGAGCGATTCGAGAACAGACGATTGAGGCCGTCGGTGGCAACGCCCATCGCCATGGTATCGAAGCGCCGCCAGCGCTGATAACGGTCGAGCACCGTCGCCGAGCCCGGATCGAGCCCGAGCCGCGCCGCATCGACGATCACCTCGGCGAGCGCGGCGACATCCTTGAGCCCCATATTGAGCCCCTGCCCAGCGATCGGATGAATGACATGCGCGGCATCGCCAACGAGCGCGATACGCTCGGCGATGAACGAACGCGCGACGAAGAAGCCAAGCGAATGCTTGCGCCGCGCGCCGGCGACGGTGATTTCGCCGAGATGCAACTTGAAGCGCCGCTCGAGCTCGGCATGGAAGGCGTCGCCGGGCAGCGCCATGATGCGATCCGCTTCGACCGTGTGCTCCGTCCACACGATCGACGAGCGGCGGCCCTTTAGCGGCAGGATCGCGAACGGACCTGCTGGAAGAAAATGCTCCTCCGCACGTCCTTCGTGATCGCGCTCGTGACCGACATTGATGACGATGGCCGACTGGCCGTAGTCCCAACCGTGGGTCGCGATGCCGGCGCCTTGGCGAATAGTCGAGCGTCCGCCGTCGGCGGCGGCAAGCAGGCGCGTCGCGATAGCACTGCCGTCGGCCAGCTCGACGTCGAGGCGATGCGTGGCACTCCGGCCGCCTAAAGGCGGTCGACCCTCCCTCTCCAGAGGAGGTGAAGGAGAAGAGAATTTTACGACCGCCGTTGGCTGCAGTTCTACCCCGACTTCCCGCGCTTTCGCGGCGAGTGCGGCGATGAGATAACGGTTCTCGATCATGTGGGCGAAAGGCTCGCCCGGCTCGATCTCACCGGCGAAAGTGAGGAAGGCCGGCCGCACCGCGTCGCCGAGCCGGCTGTCGGTCACGACCATGTCGAGGATCGGCTGGCTCTCGCCGGCGACGCTTCGCCAAACATCGAGCGCCTCGAACAGCCGGCGCGCGGCGGCGACGATCGCAGAGGCGCGCTCGTCATCGGCGTGGCTGGCGCCGAGCGCCGGGTCTGCAACCATGACCGAGAACGACGGCCCAAGCCCCTGCCGCAACGCGATCGCCAGCGTGAGGCCCGCGAAGCCGCCGCCCGCGATCAGCACATCGACCTGGTTGCGCGTCATGGCGCCGATCCTAGCACGGTTGCCGATGCCGGACTTGACCCCGGAACCGATCCCGTATGCAAGGAAGCACACGCTCTGTGTTTCCCCGGACCAGGCTCAGCCTTTGTTACGATCCCGGTTCTGCAGCGCAACACCCTGCTACGCTTGGGAAACTCTGTCTAGGAAGGACGCTATGGCCTCCGCAATCCAGGACGTGATCGAGATTCTCAATCTCGAAACGCTTGAATTGAAATCTATTCCGCGGCCGCTCGCCGCAATCGCGCTGGCAGCGGGTGTTCGGCGGCCAGGTCATCGGCCAGGCCCTGGTCGCGGCCTGCCGCACGGTGGAGGACGTGACGCGGCGGCCGCCGCATTCCCTGCACGCCTATTTTCTCCTCGGCGGCGATCCCAAGGTGCCGATCATCTACGAGGTCGACCGCATCCGCGACGGCCGGAGTTTCACGACACGGCGCGTCGTCGCCATCCAACATGGCCATGCGATCTTCTCCATGTCGGTGTCTTTCCACGTCGCCGAACAAGGTCTCTCGCATCAGTTCGCGATGCCCGACGTGCCGAAGCCCGACGCGCTGCCCAGCGAGGCCGAGATCAGAGAACGGGTGTTGCCACTGATGCCGGATCCGGTGCGCCGCTATTACGAGCGCGAGCGGCCGATCGAACTGAGGCCCGTCGAGTACAAGCGCTATCTCGGCGAGAAGCTCGAAGACGGCCGCTTCCACATATGGATCCGCGCCACCGGCCGGCTACCCGACGAACCGGCGATCCATCAATGCGTGCTCGCCTATGCGTCCGACATGACACTGCTCGATGCCGCGCTCATTACGCACGGTCGCACCGTCTTCAACGAAGACATCATGGCGGCAAGTCTTGATCATGCGCTGTGGTTTCATCGGCCATTCCGCGCCGACGAATGGCTGCTCTATGCGCAAGACAGCCCGAACCTTGCCGGCTCGCGCGGTTTCTCTCGCGGGTTGATCTTCGCCAGCGATGGCACGCTCGTCGCGTCGGTGGCGCAGGAAGGGCTGGTGCGGCAGCGCCGCACCGTCTCCACGTAGGATCGCGCGCCGGCGTTTATTGGCTTAATTTCTAACCGCAATGCCTCTATGGTGTGCGCCTGTCATTTAGGGCAAAGTGCGAACGGATGCCGTCATGAAGCTTGTCGTCGCTATCATCAAGCCATTCAAACTGGAGGAGGTGCGCGATGCCCTTCTCGCGATCGGCGTTCACGGCATGACCATCACCGAGGTTAAGGGCTACGGTCGGCAAAAGGGCCATACTGAGATTTATCGTGGCGCTGAATACGCGGTGAACTTTCTGCCGAAAATCCGCATCGAGGTCGCGGTCACCACCGATCAGGTCGACACGGTTGTGGAAGCGATCGGCGCCGCCGCGAAGACCGGACAGATCGGCGACGGCAAGGTCTTCGTCACGCCGATCGATCAAGCGGTGCGCATCCGTACCGGCGAGACCGACGCCGACGCGCTCTGACGTCTCATTTCCAATCCGGAAAGCCGAACCGCCTGGCGCGGATGTAGTGGCAGAGCGTTGCGGCAACTGAGGCATGCGCGTGCTCCGACAAAGCCGACGGCCTAGATTTTGTGCATAGTGTCTGCGATTTGGGCGACACACTCATCCCCCCGTTCGTCGAAAGTGCCGGCGACTGCGGCGCGCTTCGGGATGTTATTACTTATCAGCAATTTAAGGCCGCTCTCGGGAAGTGGCACGGCGTTTGATACCATACCCCCAGCCGTGCCGGGTCATGCTCCTTGCGCGGCCACGTTGTGTTAGCCCGATCGCGAGTACGAGAGGGCGACGGGGGATTGAAATCAATGAAAATCGTCATGGCCATCATCAAGCCGTTCAAGCTCGACGGGGTCCGCGATGCGCTTACCAGAATTGGCGTTCAGGGGCTGACCGTCACGGAGGTGAAGGGCTATGGGCGGCAAAAGGGCCACACCGAAATCTATCGAGGCGCCGAATACGCCGTGAGCTTTCTCCCAAAGGTCAAACTCGAAGTCGCCTGCCCCTCCACGCAAGTGGACAAGGTCATCGAAGCGATCACCGCGGCGGCCAAAACCGGGCAGATCGGTGACGGCAAAATCTTCGTCTTCGCTCTCGACCAAGCGGTGCGTATCCGCACCGGCGAGACCGATGCTGCAGCCCTTTAGCACCTCCATCTCGGTGGACAGGAGTGAAACCATGACGTTGAAGAAGTTCTCCGGTGCGGGGCCGCTCGCTCTCGCCGGAGCGATCCTGCTGGTAGTGTTGCTGAGCCTGCCGACGTTCCAGTCGTCTTACGCCCAGTCTCCGGCAGCGGCCGCTGCTGCGGCTCCGGCGGCAGCCGCACCGGCAGCCGAGGCGCCGCCGGCCTGCGATGCCAAGACGCTCGAGAAATGCGCTCCCAATTCTGGCGACACCGCCTGGATGATGACCTCGATGGCCATCGTGCTGATGATGACCATCCCGGGCCTCGCTTTGTTTTACGGCGGCATGGTGCGCAAGAAGAACGTCGGCGACACGGTGATGACAAGCTTCGCCATCACCTGCCTCATCAGCATTCTTTGGCTGCTCTTCACCTACAGCCTCGCGTTCCGCCCAGGCACTCCATTTATCGGCGGGCTCGATCGCGCGGGCCTGCAAGGCATCCTGAGCGACATCTCGAAGGGCATCGGCAATCCGAATTCGTTGGCGCCGACCATCCCCGAGTTGGTTTATTCGATGTTCCAGCTGACCTTCGCGATCATCACCGCGGCGCTGATCGCGGGTTCGTTCGCAGAGCGTATGAAATTCTCCGCCATGCTCTGGTTCATCGGCCTGTGGGCGGTCTTCGTCTATTCGCCGGTTGCGCACTGGGTGTGGGGACCCGACGGCTTCCTGAACTCGGCCAACGACGCCGCCTGGACCAAGGTGCTCGATTTCGCCGGCGGCACGGTGGTGCACGTCAATTCCGGCACCGCCGGTTTGATGTGTGCGCTCATGCTCGGCAAGCGTAAGGACACCGGCCCGCCCCACAACATGGTCTACACGATGATCGGCGCCTCGCTGCTGTGGGTCGGCTGGTTTGGCTTTAATGCCGGCTCGGCCGTGAGCGCCGGCATGCAGGCTGGCATGGCGATGCTGGTCACCCACACCGCCACCGCGACCGCCGGCTTCACCTGGATGATCTTGGAGTGGATGATGCGCGGCAAACCGACGGTCATCGGCATCTGCTCGGGCGCGGTGGCGGGCCTTGTCGCCATCACCCCGGCCTCCGGTTTCGTCGGTCCGATGGGAGCGTTCGCCATCGGCATCGCCGCCGGCATCATCTGCTATTGGGGCTGCACCGGCCTCAAGCACATGTTCGGCTACGATGACGCACTCGACGCCTTCGGCGTCCACGCCGTCGGCGGAGCGTCCGGCGCCATTCTCACCGGCGTGTTCGCCATCAGCGAATACGGCGGCACCTCCGGCCTGATCGAAGGCCACGCCGGCCAAGTCCTCAATCAGCTCATCGGTGTCGGAATCGTCTTCGGCTATGACGTGATCGTGACGCTGATCATCCTAAAGGTCGTGGACCTCGTTATCGGGTTGCGCGTACCCGAGGACGTCGAACGCGGAGGTCTCGATCTGGCGCTGCACGGCGAGACGGTCCAGTAGGACACGAACCGCAGTTGGGGCGGATACCGGGCACTGTCCCGCCCGTAGAGAGGCCTTGGCGCAAGCCACGGCCTCTGCCCCTCACTTTTTGGCGGCGACAACGTGCTTTGTTGCAGCCGCCGCGCTGGCGAGCCGGCTCGACACCGCATCGGGGATGTCGCGCGGCGTATCGACGACGACGACCCCGGCTGTTTCGAGAGCGGTCCGCTTCGACATATAGCTTCCGGCATTGCCGGTGACGATCGCGCCCGCATGGCCCATTTTCTTACCCGGCGGCGAAGCGCGTCCGGCGATGAAGGCCACCACCGGTTTCGACATGCCGGCCGCATATTCGGCCGCCTTCTCCTCCATCGACCCGCCGATTTCGCCGACCATCACCACCGCCTCGGTGCGTTCATCCGCGTCGAGCGCTTGGAGCGCGTCGCGCGTCGTTGTGCCGACCATCGGATCGCCGCCGATGCCGATGAATTTGGATTGGCCAATGCCGGCGCGGGTCAGATTGAGCGCGACCAGCGTGCCGAGGCTGCCGCTGCGGGAGATCACGCCGACCGCGCCGGGCCGGAACACATTCCGATTGTGGGCCGGCATGATGCCGAGGAAGCCCTCGCCTGGCGTGACCAAGCCCGCCGTATTCGGCCCGACGACGCTCGCGCCCTTGCGCCGTGCGGCGCCGAGGATCGCCATCACGTCCTGGGCCGGAATGTGCTCGGTGAGAACCACCAACAGCTTCACGCCCGCACCGAGGGCATCAAGCGCAGCATCCTTGGCCATCGACGGCGGAATGAACATGACAGCCGCATCGTAGGGCGCCTTACCCATCGCTTCGCTTGCCGAAGCGAAGACTGGCACGCCGATATGGACTTCCCCGGCGCGCTTCGGATTGACGCCCGCGACGACTTTGGTGCCGCATTCGATCATCTTCTCCGTCCAGAACGTTCCCTGCTTGCCGGTGATGCCCTGGACGAGCACGCGGTGGTGCTTGCGGAAGACGATCATCGCGCCGCCTCCACCGCTGCTTTCACGGCATCCTCCATGAAATCGAACGGCTCGATGCCGAGGCGCTCGCGGACAAGCTTCACGGCTTCATCCTCGCCGGTGCCGTGAATAGAGAAGAACACCGGGATGGTGGGCTTGAGCTTCTCCCAGGCCTTGACCACGCCGTCTGCCATCACGTCGGTGCGGGCAAAGGCGCCGCAGAAGTTGATCACCAGGCTCTTCACGCCCGACGCCGAGAGCACCAAGCCGAGCCCGATTTCCGCCTTGGTATAGGCCTCGCCGCCAATTTCCAGGAAATTTACCGGCACACCGCCGAAATGACCGATCATGTCCATCGTGGTCATGGTCAGGCCGGCGCCGTTGGCGAGGACGCCGACATTGCCGCCGAGTTCGATGAATTTGAGGCTATTGTCGGCGCCGCGCCGTTCGAGGTCGGTCAGTTGCTCGCGCGCACCAGCCTTAGCGAGTTCGCCTTGACGGAAAACCGCGGCGTCATCGAGCGTGAACTTGCAATCGAGGGCGACGACCCGTCCGTCCTTGAGCAACGCCAACGGATTGATCTCGATCAACTCAGCGTCGCAACCCCGGTAGATCGTGTAAAGCGATTGCAAAACGGCGGCGATGGCCTGGTCGGCACCGCCGAGATCGAGACCGGCAAGCATGGCGCGCGCCGCGCGGGCGCCAAATCCCTCGTCGATGTCGACGGGGCAGCGGCGAATAGCAGCCGGGTGCCGCGCTGCAACGTCCTCGATATCCATGCCGCCTTCGGTGGAAAACAGAACGAGCGGCCGGCATGCGGCAAAATCGGTAAGCACCGCGGCGTAGAATTCGCGCGCAATTTCGGCACGCTCCTCGATCAGCACCGTCTCGACCACGTACCCGTCGATCGACATGCCGAGGATCGCTTGTGCCATCGCCTTGGCTTGGGCGGCGCTGTCGGCCTTGCGAATGCCGCCTGCCTTGCCGCGTTTCCCGGTCTGCACCTGAGCCTTGACCACGCAAGGTCCGATCTCGGCGCATGCAGCGGCGGCTTCATCGGGCGAGCGGCAAAGCCTGCCGCGCGGAACCGGTATCGACGCGGGCGACAGCACTTTGGCCTTTGCGGCATGTTCCTCAAAATTCATCACCGCCTCCGCGTTCAGCGCCCGTATTTTTTCCAGTGCGGGCCGAACAGCTCCTGTTCGCTCGGCTTGTCCTCGGGGATTACCGTGACGAGGTGCGTGATATTGAGGAAATGCTTGTAGCTGAGATTGTCGGAAATGCTGTTCTTCTGCCAGGAGCCGCAGCCCATGCTGAGCGTGAAGCCGAGCCCGCTGTCGAAGCCGCCGCCGTTGCCGAAGGTGTGGGCGAAGTTCACGAGAACGCGCACCACATCGAGATCCTCGGCAAGCTCGCGTGCATGCGCCATATCTTTGGTGTGAATGCCGCAGGAATGTCCCTTGCCCTGGTAATCGAGGATTGCGCGCACGGTGTCCTTGGCCGCGGCAAAATCCTTGGCGCGGTAGACGGTGAGCACGAGCGCCAGCTTCTCGCCCGAGAACGGATGATCCTTGCCGATGCCGGCGTCCTCGACCATGAAAAAATCGGCGCGCTCGGCTTCGGCCGGCAAGCCGAAGGCGCGGGCGAGGATATCGGCGTCGCGCGCGATCAGATTGCGGTCGAGCTTGCCGTTGTGCCACAGCGCCTCCTGCACCGCCGACTTCTGCTCCCTGGTGCACAAATAGCCGCCGACGTCCTTAAGCGCGGCAATTGCGGCATCGTAGACAGAATCGAGAATGACCACCGAGTTCTCCGACGAGCATGACGTCGAGTTGTCGAAGATCTTCGATGCGCGGATTTTTCGCGCCGCGTCGGCGAGATCTGCGCTCTCGTCGATGATGACCGGAACGTTGCCGGCGCCCACGCCAATCGCCGGCGTGCCGCTCATATAGGCGCGGCGCACATTATCTTGAGAGCCGGTCACCACGACGAGATCGGCGGCCCGCATCAGCGCTTCGGTCAAATCCTTGGTGACGGGCGGCGGCAGGATCTGAACGAGATCGGCCGGCAAGCCGATCGATTCCAGTGCCGCGCGCATGAAGTCGACCGCGCGCTTCGTCGTCTCGTAACCGAGCGGTGACGGCGCGATGACGATCGCGTTCCGGCCCTTGATCGCCATCATGGCCTTGTTGACCGGCGTTGCGCCGGGGTTCGTCGACGGCGTCAATGCGGCGACGACGCCCATTGGCTTCGCGTATTTGACGAGCCCTTTGGCCTTGTCCTCCTCGATTATTCCTACCGATTTGCCGCGCAGCAGATCCCGTAGGGTGCCGAAGGTCTTGCGTTGTTTCTTGATGACTTTGTCGGGCACGTTGCCGAGGCCGGTATCGGCGACCGCAAGCTCGGCGAGTTCGCGGGCGTGCTCGGGCTTGTAGAGCGACCACGCCAGCGCGCGGACGGCTTCGTCGGCGCGTTCCTGGCTGACATCGCGGAACGCGCGCTGAGCGTTGCGCGCGCGCCTCATGAGTTCGTCAACGGTCGGTTTGAGGTTCGCATCCACCGGTGATTTCACTGCCACAGTCATGGTCGCTCTGTTCCCGATATTTGATGGAGCGCGATCTTTTCGGAAAACCGTTTCCATCCCGGATCAAGTCCGGGGCAGATTTTTTCCGGGTCGTGCTCTAAGCGCTTTGCTGCGCGCGCATGTCCTCGCGCCGGATGCCCGCGACCTTCACGGGCTTTTTCATGGCGTCGCGGCGGAACGGTTCGCCAAGCTCCTGATTAAGGATGACCTCGATGAAGGTCGTCACTCGCTTTTTCTGGGCCTCGCAGGATTGCCGAAGCGCCTCGGTCAGCTCGTGCGGCGTTCGCACTGTTACGCCCTTGAGACCGCAGCCCTCGGCGACCTTTGCGTAGCTGAGATGCGGGTCGAGTTCGGTACCGACGAAATTGTCGTCGAACCACAGGATCGAGTTGCGCTTTTCCGCGCCCCACTGGTAATTGCGAAAGACGACCATCGTGATGCCGGGCCATTCTTCGCGGCCGATCGAGCTCATCTCGTTCATGGAAATTCCGAATGCGCCGTCGCCGGCAAAGCCGACGCAGGGTGTATCAGGATTGCCTATCTTTGCGCCGATGATCGAGGGGAAGCCATAACCGCAAGGTCCAAACAGGCCCGGCGCCAGATACTTCCGGCCTGTTTCAAAGGTCGGATAGGCGTTACCGATGGCGCAGTTGTTGCCGATATCGCTCGAAATGATGGCGTCCTTCGGCAGCCCGGCCTGGATCGCGCGCCAGGCCTGCCGGGGCGACATGCGGTCGGCATCGCGCTTGCGCGCGTCGCCATTCCATGTCGTGCCCGCATCGTCTTCCTCATGATCCATGCTGGAAAGCGTCTGAAGCCATCTGGATTTGGTTGTATGGATCAACGCTTTACGATCCTCGCGGCCAGCGTTGCCGGCGGACGGCGACAGCTGCGCCAGAATGCTCTCGGCCACCAGCTTGGCGTCGCCGCAGATGCCGACAGTAACGGGCTTGGTCAGACCGATGCGGTCGGCATTGATGTCGACCTGTATGATTTTGGCGTCCTTCGGCCAATAATCGATGCCGTATCCCGGAAGGGTCGAAAACGGATTGAGCCGCGTTCCCAGAGCCAACACGACGTCGGCCTTCGCCACCAGCTCCATTGCGGCCTTCGAGCCGTTGTAGCCGAGCGGTCCCACAGCAAGCCGATGGCTGCCGGGAAAACTGTCGTTGTGTTGATAGTTGTTGCAAACAGGCGCCTCGAGCTTTTCGGCCAGCGCGGCGCACGCCGGGATGGCGTTACCAAGGACGACGCCGGCGCCAGACAGAATGACGGGAAATTTCGCCGCCGACAGCAACTTCGCCGCCTCGGCGACAGCTTGGGCACCGCCGGCCGGGCGCTCGAACTCGACGATCGCAGGCAGGCTGATGTCGATGACTTGGGTCCAGTAGTCGCGCGGGATGTTGATCTGGGCCGGCGCCGACAGACGCTTCGCCTTGGTGATGACGCGGTTCAAGACTTCCGCAACGCGTGAAGGATCGCGCACCTCTTCCTGATAGCAGACCATATCGCGGAACAGCGCCATCTGCTCCACCTCTTGGAAACCGCCCTGCCCGATCGTCTTGTTCGCGGCCTGCGGCGTGACCAGCAGCATCGGCGTGTGGTTCCAGTAGGCCGTCTTGATGGCGGTGACGAAATTGGTGATGCCCGGACCGTTTTGGGCGATCGCCATCGCCATTTTTCCGGTCGATCGCGTGTAGCCGTCGCAGATCAGGCCGCCGTTGGTTTCATGGGCCACGTCCCAGAATGTGATGCCGGCCGCAGGGAAAAGGTCGGAGATCGGCATGAACGCCGAACCGATGATGCCGAAAGCATGCTCGATGCCGTGCATCTGCAAGACTTTCACGAAGGCTTCTTCCGTCGTCATTTTCATGGCTGCGTCCTCTTTCTCGAATTCCGGCTGCACTGGATGTCAGAGTTAACTTCCGCTCCGGCGGGGCAACCCCGCTTGAAGATAAGTTTCAGGTTTCGTCCTGGAAGATCCCGGCAAGCTCGGTGGCGGCGCGGCGCAGCGCCGGAAGATGGCCGCGCGCGATCCCAACGTTCATCCGCGCTGTCGGCGCCTGAACCGCGACCGCGGCCAGCAATTCGCCGTCCTTTCGCACGATGGGGGCGGCGGCGCATATCACGCCGGCCAGGAACTCCTCGCGATCGAACGAGACGCCCTCTTTGCGGATTCGCGCGAGCTCCTCTTCGAGGTTTGCCCGATCAGTGATCGTGTTTCCCGTAAAGCGCTGCAGATCGACGCTCCGCAACAGCGAGCGGCGCAGACGGGCTGGCAGCAGAGCCAGATGCAGCTTGCCGATCGCGCTGCAGTGGAGCGGCACCCGCGAACCCGTCCCGAACTGGAGCCGCAGCGGCCAATGCTCGGCCTCGACGCGGTCGAGATAGACGATCTCGCCATTGAGCATGACGCCGATATTGCAGGTTTCGTTCACTTCGCGGGCAAGCCGCCGCAACAAAACGTGGCGACCGGCGTCGCGCATCGAGGCGCGCATCGCTCCGAAGGCGAGGCCGGTCAGCCTGGAGCCCACAGTGAGGCGCTTGCGTACGGGCTCGCGGGCGAGATAGCCCGAGCTGAGAAGCCCGTCCACCAGCCGATAGGCGGTTGCCTTCGGCAGAGCGAGCGTCTCGATCACGCTGGCGACATCGACCGCTGCCGGCGCATGCGCAACCAGATCAAGGATCGCGAAGGTGCGCGCCGTTGCCGTCGATATCGCATCGTGGCGTTCGTCCGGCACCGCTTCCCGGAGCGGTACCGCTCGGCTCGCGGCGGCGGTCATCGCATCGGGTTTCATTGGCGCTCACCGGGAACAGCGACGGCGTGGTCGCGGCGGCGCATCGACAATAGCCCGCGCACCAGGGGATAGGTCAGCGCCAGCAGGGATGCGACCATCAGCGGCCCGCAGATCGGCCCCTTGAAGAACACGGTCCAGTCGTTGCCGCTGCCGATCATGCTGCGCATGAACGCCGTTTCCCCGACCGGTCCCAGGATCGCCCCCAGCACCATCGGCGAGATCGGATATTTGAATTTTTCGAAGAGGTAACCGAGAACGCCGAAGACGACGATCATCCAGACGTCTGACATGTCATTGCGATTGGCGTAGGAGCCGACCAAACAGAACATCACGACGATCGCCGACAGAACACCCTGCGGGATGGTCAGGACTTTGACGACGACGCGGATCCAGAAAAAGCCGACAATGCACATGCCGACGACGCTGGCGAACATCGAGGCGAGGATGGTGTAGACCATCAGCGTCGAGGCGGGATTCTCGAACAGCATCGGGCCCGGCTGCACGCCGTGCAACAGGAACGCGGCGAGGATGACGGCCGTCGCGCCGCTGCCGGGAAGGCCCAATGTGAGCAGCGGAATCATGTGGCCCGCGACCGAGGCGGTCGCCCCGATCTGCGGCGCGACGATCCCCTCCGGTATCCCGGTTCCCAGCAGTTCTCGCCGCCGGCCGTATTGCTTTTCGATGCCATAGGAGATGAAGGAAGTGATCGTAGCGCCAGCGCCGGGCACGATGCCGAGGACGGTACCGAGAATCGTGCTGCGCAGCAGCGTGATCTTGACCGCGAGAAGCTCGCGCAGCGACGGGAATTGCGTCGCGACGTTCACCTCGCCCTGCGGTTGACCGAGGCGCAGTCCTTGGCCGATCCGCGCCAGCACCTCGCCGAGGCCGTACATGCCGACCAGGACTTCGACCAACTGGACACCGTCCCGCAGGATCGGGACGCCGAACGTGAAGCGCTCCGTGCCATAGATGCTGTCGATGCCGATGGTCGCCACCAGCAGGCCGACGCAGAGGCTGATCAGGGAATTTACCAAGGATTTTCCGGCCAGCGCGACCACCGTCGTCAGCCCAAAGAACACGGCGGCAAAGTAATCCGGCGAATCGAATTTGAGCGCGGCCTCGCTCATCGGGCCGGCCAGCGCCACCATCACCGTTGAGGAAACAAGCCCGGCGATGAGCGCGGCAATGAGCGCCCAGCCGAGCGCCTTCGCCGGCGCGCCGCGCTGCGCCATGGTGTAGCCGTCCCACAGCATCGGCACATCCATCGGCTCGCCCGGGATGCGATAAAGGATCGCCGTGAAGCAGCCGCCATAAGTGCCGGAAAAATAGATCGCGGTGAGCAGGATGACCGACGGCTCGATGTCCATCTGGTAGGTGAAGGGCAGCGCGAGCACCACTCCCATTACGAGGCCGAGCCCGGGCATGATCGAGACCGCCATCCCGACCAGCAAGCCGACGAGAAGCATCAGCAAGTTGAACGGCTGGAATATCTCCAGGAAGCCGTGGACAAGATTGACGACGACCACGCGGCCTCCTAGTGCACGCCCATCGCGGCCATGAGCGCGTAAGACACGCTGTCGAACGGTGCGATCCCGACCGGCAGCGCCACGTAGACCACGCGCATGAACATGAACATGAAGGCGAACGCGATCGCGACGCTCAAAATCGAAACCGTCAGCAGCCGCCGGTAATGCCCGATATAGATCAGAACGAAACTGAAGATGATCGTTGCCAGAAAGAAGCCGAGCACCGGCACGATCAGCAGATAGCCGACCGTGGCGGCAACGGCGAGCCACACCAGATACGGATAAATCTCCGGCGGCCGCATCAGCGCCTCGGTGTCGTCAGTTTCAGCTTCCTGCTCGGCTGCCGGCTTTCCGGCCCTGATCATGCTCGCTACAAGGCCCCAAAGCGCCGATGCCAACATCAGGACAAGGATGAGTTTCGGCCAGGCCCCAGGGCCGATGCGTCCCGAAGATTCCTCAAACTCGAAATTTTCGGCTGCATAATAGAGATAGGCGCCGACCGCGAGCACGACGACGTACGGCAGCGTCGCCCTAAACCTGTGAAACAACGTGACGGCTTGGCCCGCGCTCACTTCGAACCCGTCTTCATCGAGGCGAGAATGCCTTTGGCCTGATCGAGCCACGAATCCATGAACGGCCGCGCCTTATCCATCGCAACGTAGCTGTCGGGATCGGCGTACTGCTGTTCGAGATAAGCTTTGAATTCCGGATTCTGCGCGACCTTCGCCAGCGCATCGGCCAGCATCTTGACCCGCGCCGGATCGGTGCCGGCTTTGACCACGATGGCGCGGAACTGCGGCAGCGTGACGTCGTAGCCGAACTCCTTCGCGACCGGAACGTTGGCGAACTGCGGGATATTGAGCCGATGCGAATAGAAGAAGATCAGCGGGCGGATTTTGCCGCCGTCGAAGTAGCTCCGCACGTCGCCGGTTTGCTCGTAGAGGACGTCGGCGTTGCCGCCGAGGATCGAGGTATAGCGCAGTTCGGGCTCGGCATACGGGATCGGCTCGAATTTGAGGCCCTTCTTCTCCAAATAGGAGGTGGTGATGTCGTCGGCGCTGCCGAAACCGAGCACCGCGACCTTGAGCGTCTGTTGCTTTGCAGTGGCGACGAGGTCGTCCCAGGTGTGCCACTTGCTGCTGGTGTTGACCCAGTAGCCGGACGGTTGCTGGATCATGATCGCCAGCGGGATGACCTGGTCGGTATTGAAGCCGGGATGCGGGCCCGCCAGGAGGGCATAGGTGTCGCCGATCAGCACTGCGAGCGAATAACCGTCTGCCGGCGAGTTCAGAAGCTTGGTGATGCCGGTTTGTCCGGTGGCGCCCGGCACATTGATCACGGGCAGCGAGACGCCGAGATCCTGGGACATGATCTTGCCGGCGGTCCGCGCCAGCAAATCCGCGCCGCCGCCCGGACCCCACGGCACAATGAAGTTAATCGGGTGATCGGGATATTTGGCTTGCGCCTGCGCGGTGCTTGCAAATGCCAGCGCGAACGCCAAGACAGCAAGCGGCGCCACCTTATTTGCGACCATCGTCGTTCCTCCCTTGCCGGCTTCGACCTGCCTGCGGTGACCCACCGCACCGGCGGGTCGATCAACCTGCGGATCAGACACGAAATCTCATTGAATGAGACTTAAAGTTTTAAAAGGGATACCATGCATGCCGTGCCGCGACAATGCATTCGCGGCAGAGCAGCGCTGTTGCTAGCCAAGACCCAACGTCACAGACCGAGCCGGATCGGACGCCGGATCCGCTCTGCCGGTCTCATATTCATCGTGAATGAGCGCGCGCAACTTGCGCCTGAGCTCCAGAAAAGCCGGGTCATCTTCGTCCCGCGGGCGCGGCAGCTTGAGCTCAATGAATGCCTTGACGCGACCGGGGCGGCGCGTGATGACGGCGATGCAGTCTGACAGTTTGATCGCTTCTTCGATGCTGTGTGTCACCAGCATCACCGTCTTCGGCTCGCGCTGCCAGATGCGCACCAGCTCATCCTGCATGAAGCTGCGATTCTGCGCGTCGAGCGCAGCAAACGGCTCGTCCATGAGGAGGACGCGCGGCCGCACCGCGAGGGCGCGCGCGATGGCGACGCGCTGACGCATTCCGCCGGATAGCTGGTGCGGAAACTTGGTCTCGAAGCCGGCAAGGCCGACGAGGTCGATATAGTGACCGGTGATCTCGTTGCGCTCCGCTCTGGGCAGTCCCTTCATTTCCAGTCCGAAGGCAATGTTCTGCTTGACGTTCATCCATGGAAACAACGCGTAGTCCTGGAAGATCATGGTGTGCCGCCAGCCGGGATCGCGGATCGGCACGCCATCCTCGGTCACGGTTCCGGCGGTTGGCCGCTCGAAGCCGGCGGCGATGTTGAGCAGTGTGGTCTTGCCGCAGCCGCTGTGCCCGAGAATGGAGCAGAATTGATTGTCCGGTACTTCAAAGCTGACATCGGACAGCGCCACCACGGCGCCGGGGAGCTGGGGATCCCCGAAGACTTTCGACAGTCCCTTGACGACGATGCTCCCCATCGATTGATCTACTTCGTCATCGCCAGCGACCACGGCAGCAATCGGCGGCTTATGAGACGGATGCTGAGGTCAATCAGAAGACCGGCAACGCCGATCGTGAGCATGCCGACCACGATCGTGTCGGTGCGCAACATGCTGCGCGCGTCGTTGATGAGAAAGCCGAGCCCGGAATTCGCGCCGACGAGCTCGGCGGCGACGAGCGCCATCCAGCCGACGCCGAGACCGACGCGGATGCCCGTGACGATTTGCGGCAATGCGCCAACCAGAACGATACGCGTGAGCACTTTGCGTTCCGGCGCGCCGAGACTGCGCGCTGCGCGCACAAAGTTGGGCTCGATATTTTTCACGGCCGTGACCGTATTGATCAGGATCGGGAAGAACATCCCGAGAAAGATGATGAACTCGTTCTGCTCGTCGCCGAGTCCGAACCACAGGATGCTGAGCGGAATCCAGGCGAGCGGCGGGATCGGGCGCAGGATTTCCATGATCGGGTTGACTTGATTGTAGACCATTCGCCACCAGCCCATGGCGACGCCGATCGGGATCGCGCTCAGTGACATCACGAATGCTGCGCCTTCGCGCTTGAGACTCGCCAACAAGTGATAAAACAGCTCCCCGGACGCGATCATGCCCGCCGCGGTGGAGACGACCATGGTTGGTGCTGGCATGAGCACCGCCATGTAGGGATCGATGCTCGGCAGCCAAACGGTCGAGGCGAACTGCCAAGCGAGAACGACAACCGCCAGCAAGCTGAGGCGCGGCAAGAAGCGGACAACCCGCACGATCCAGGACACCAGCTCGCCGCCCGGCGGCAACACGCGGGACGGCGCTTGCAGCGAAGGATCGGCTTCCGACTGCCCGACGCCGCGCTGCTCGCCCACCGCCATGCCCCGTTCAGCGCGTGCTACGATGTCAGGGCTGATAGGTCTTGCCGTCGAACGTCCACGGCCGCACCAAATCGCCGGATTCGGGCCAGTGCTGCGGCCCCTTGAGCGTCGTCACATTGGCGTAGGGCGGATATGGCAGCTTGCCGATCGGCGTCGACCAGTTTGCCGGGAGAAACGGCGGCTGCGTCGGGATTTTCCATCCCAATTTTTCGTAGGTCTTGTCCATGAAGTGCGTGTCGAAGGACGCCGCATAATCAGCCGCGGCTATTGTCTTGGTCAGGCGATTGCGATCCTTGAGCCATTTCGCGATGCGCGCGTTCTCTTCACCCCAGAATTTTGCGAACGGGTAACTATAGGTGGGCTTGTAGAGGTTGTTGTAGAGCTCGGTCTGTTGCAGCAGCAGCGGCTTGCCGTAGATTTTCAGCATCGGCACCTCTGCCAGCATGTCGGCGGCTTTATCCGGATAGAGCCGGATCCACAAATTCGCCTCCATGAACGCGTCGCAGATCGCCTGGACCACGTCCGGCACGTTGTCGATCAATTCCTGCCGCACATAGAACATGCCTTCATAGAAATTGTACGGGAAGATGACGTCGATCTCGCGGCCGGCCTTGCGATTGTCGATGATGATGGTCACCGACGGTTCCCACGGCACGACGGCGCTGATGCCGCGCGGCATCAGGAGCTGATCGGCGGGCGGCATGTTCTTCAGGATCACGTCCTTGCCGATCTGCAAGCCGACGACCTCGGCGGCCTGAGTGAAATAGAACTCGGCCGACGAGCCGGTGACGATGCCGATGGTCGCCGCCGGATTGCTGTCCTTAAAATCGGCGAGCTTTTGGATCGGCGAATCCTTGGGAACCACGGTCGAATGCTTGAGGTTCGGGGCGACGACGGCGATGCCGCGAACCGGAACCCCGCGATCGAGTAGCGAGGTGAAGGGAAAATTTCCGCCGTTGCCGACCTGGATTCGCGCGGCGGCGACCGCCTCGTTGACGTCGGGACCGGCGGCGAAAACATCAAGCTTCGTTTCCAGGCCGCGCTTGGCCAACAGCCCGGCCTTGTCCATCACCACGTTGGTGGTGTTTTGCCCTGAAAACGGACCCTGATAGCCGATGCCGAGCGGCCACCAGCCCTTCTGCTTGAGCCACGCGATGGATTTGTCTGAGACCTGCTCATAAGGCTGCGGCCATCCCCAATCGGTGTAATTGTGCTGGGCGGCGGCTGGCGATCCGGCGAACGCCGATATGGCCGCCGTGATTGCGACCAAGAGGCCCAGTCTCTGGACCAAACTGCTGCACATGCGTTCCTCCCCCTTTGTTTGGTTCGAGACCGACGGCCACACGGACCGTCTGATCAATTGGTTATGGTGCCATTGCCGTCGGAATCATGCTCTCACCGCTCATGCCGGCTCGATGACGAATAGCGTGCGTCCGTATTCGACGAGTTCGCCGTTCTCCGCACCGATCTGCATGACACGGCCGTCGTGCTCGGATGTGATGGTGGTAAAGAGCTTCATGACTTCGATCACGCAGAGCGCCGCGCCTTTGCGAATGGTGTCGCCGTTTTCGACAAAGGGCGCCGCGTCGGGCGAGGGCGAACGATAGAATGTGCCAACCATCGGCGCCACGACCTCGATCTCGTGCAGCGCCCTCTCCACTCGCGGCGAAGCTGTTCCTGCCTCGGATGGCGCGGGCGCGGGCGCGCGCAGGGGCGGCGCAACGATCGGGGCGGGTGTCGAAGCCGGTTTCGCGGCGTCGGCGGACGGGACAGGCCCGCCGCCCGCACCATTTCGACGCACCACGAGCTTGATGTCATCGGTCTCGACGATCACCTCGTCGCATGAACTGCCGTCGATGATTTTCAGGATCTCGGCGATCTCGTCGTAACGTAGGCCCAAAGCCATTTCCCCCTGTCTCAGCGCTCGTTCGTGTCGCTTCCGCCGTCACCGTCGATCGTGACCGTCAGGCGCTGCGCGGTCGCGCGCAGCAAATCGACGTGTTGCAAGCCTTGCTCGAGCGACATGCGGGCGAGCGGCGCCGATATAGCGACCGCGGCGGCGGGTTGCCCGTTGGGACCGTTGACCGAAACGGCGACGCAAACGACGCCGGCCAGGAATTCCTGATTGTCCGTCGAAATGCCCGACTCGCGGATATTGTCCAGCTCGCGCTCCAGGCGCGCCGCATCGGCGATGGTGTTCTCTGTGTAACGGTGCAGCGGGATGGCGCGCAGCAAGAGCCTGCGCTTGCGGGCCGGCAGCCGGCTCAGGAACAACTTGCCCATCGCCGTACAATGCAGCGGCACACGCGACCCGGGTTCGAAGCGCAAGCCGAACGGCCACGCCGCCTCGACGCGATCGAGATAGACCGCATGGCTACCCACCATGACGCCGAAATTGCAGGTCTCGCCGACCTCGTTCGAGAGCGCTTCCAGGATCGCGTGGCGCGGCGCGCGCAGCATCGCCGCCGCGATGATACCGAGGCCGAGTTGCACCAGGCGTTGGCCTGGAACAAAACGCCGCATGCCCGGCTCGCGCTGCAGCAAGCCCTCGTTCTCGAGCATGCGCACGATGCGATGCGCCGTGGGCTTCGGCATCCCTTGCAATGCGCTGATCTCGGTCACGCCGAGAGGACGGCGCGCGTTCGCGAGGGTTTCGAGTATAGCGAGCGCCTTGATGGTGGGAAATGCGCGCTCCGCAGTCTCTGCGGCAGCGCGCTTGCCGGCCGCGCGCTGCAATCGCGGCTTCGGCAACGCGGCGGGGTTGAGCGGCTGCTCCATGAGTTATTATCAAAAACCGAAACAAAACGTCTTGCAATACGAATTATTGATTGTCACAGTTGGCCCGGGGAGCAACGCTCGCTAACAAAAGCAGCGGTCAATCGGAGCGGGTATGGCGGTGCGGCGCGTATTGATCGCCAATCGCGGGGAAATCGCGCTACGCGCTATTCGGACCTGCCGGCGGCTGGGGATCCAAACGGTGGCGGTCTATTCCTCTGCCGATGGCAATTCCCCCCATCGCTGGGCGGCCGACGACGCGGTCTGCATTGGACCGCCGCCACCGAAAGCGAGCTACCTCAACACCGCGGCTTTGATCGAGGTAGCGTCCGGCCTGAAATGCGACGCAGTCTATCCCGGCTACGGCTTTCTGGCGGAGAACAGTGTCTTCGCGTCACGCTGCGCCGAGGCCGGATTGAATTTCATCGGTCCGCAACCTGAGACAATCGCGCAGATGGGCGACAAGGTCGCGGCGCGACGGATCGCGGCGTCGCTGGGCATTCCAGTGGTGCCAGGATCGGAACAAGGCTTCACGTCGGCGGCGGAAGCCGAACAACGCGCCAGTAGCATCGGCTTCCCTTTGCTGTTGAAAGCGAGTGCGGGCGGCGGCGGCCGCGGCATGCGCGTCGTCGAGGAATCCGGTTCTTTTGCCGGGCTGTTCGGCCAGGCGACGGCGGAGGCGGAGGCTGCGTTCGGGCGTCCGGACGTCTACCTCGAACGCTTCTTTCCGCAGGTCCGCCACATCGAGATCCAGGTGTTCGGCGACAGCCACGGCAACTACGTGCAGCTCGGGGAACGCGATTGCAGCGTGCAACGCCGGCATCAGAAGCTTATCGAGGAGGCGCCCTCTCCGGTGCTCGATGCTTCGGCGCGCCGCCACATGGCAGATGCGGCGATGACGCTCATTCGTGCGCTCAACTACATCAACGCCGGCACGGTCGAGTTCATCTATGAGGTGGAAAGCGGCCGGTTCTTACTTCATCGAGATGAACACGCGGATCCAGGTCGAGCATCCCGTCACTGAAATGGTCACCGGCCACGACCTGGTGGCTGAGCAATTTCGCGTCGCCGCCGGCGAACGACTGTCGGTCGCGCCGGCAGCAAACGGCGCCGGCGTCGGCGCCGCGATTGAATTTCGCATCAACGCCGAGGACGCCGCGCAAGACTTCCGCCCGTCGCCCGGACTTCTCAAGCGATGGCGGCCGCCGGGCGGCCGTGACATTCGGCTGGACAGCCACGTCTACGAAAACTACGCAGTGCCGCCGTACTACGATTCGATGCTCGCCAAGCTGATCGTGACCGGGCGCGATCGCCCCGCGGCCATCGCGCAGGCGCGCTCGGCTCTGGCGCGTTTCGACGTGTCCGGCATCGCCACCACGGTACCGTTCCACGCCGAGTTGTTGGCGCGGCCGGAGTTTGCCCGCGCCGAAGTTCACACGCGCTGGGTGGAGAATGAATTTCGCACGGCCGTACATTGATGAGCGACGGAAAAACCATACAACTCGTCGACGTGACGCTGCGCGATGCCCACCAATGCTTGTGGGCGACGCGCATGACGACCGCGATGATGGCCGACATCGCACCGCGGCTCGATCGCGCCGGCTTCGAAGCCATCGATCTGGTCGGCGGCGCCGTGTTCGACGTCTGCGTGCGTTACCTGCGCGAGGATCCGTGGGAGCGGATGCGCATCCTCAGCGGCTGGGTCAACAAGACGCCGTTGATCGTGATGACGCGCGGGCAGAGCTTGTTCACGTTCGAGTTCTTCCCCGACGACATTGTCGAGCTGACGGCGCAACGGATTTTTGCCAACGGCATCCGCTACCACACGCCTTACGATGCGCTCAACGACATGCGCAATATGGAAGTCCCGGTGCGGGCGGCCAAGCAGGCCGGCCTCTATACCGCCGGCGGCATCGTCTACACGCTGAGCCCGGTCCACACCGATGAATACTATGCGCGCAAGACGCGCGAGCTTCTGAAACTCGGCGTCGACGCGGTCTACATCAAGGATCCGAGCGGCCTCCTCACCCCGGAACGGGTGCAGACGCTGGTGCCGGTGCTCAAGGCCGTGTGCGGCGCACTGCCGCTGCATCTCCATTCGCACTGCCTGACCGGACTTGCTCCCTACACCGCCTGCCGCGCCGCCGCGCTCGGCGTCGACGTCGTGCACACGGCGACCTCCACCTTGGCCAACGGCGCGTCGCATCCTTCGACCGAGAGCTTCGTGGAGAATGCGCGACGCGCCGGCATCGCGGTGCCGATTGATCTCGCCCCGGTCGAGGAAGTCGCCGAGCGCCTGCGCTACATCGCCGCGCGGGAAGATAAGCCGGTTGGAAGTATCGTCGAGCACGATGCTTTTCACTACGAGCACCAGATGCCCGGCGGCATGATCTCCAATCTCAAGTCACAGCTTGCGCCACTCGGCATTGCCCATCGCCTGCCCGACGTCCTGGAGGAAGCCGCGCGCGTGCGCCATGATCTGGGATATCCGATCATCGTTAGCCCATTCGCGCAATTCGTAATGACGCAGGCGGTGCTCAACGTCATGGGCCAGGAGCGCTACGCGACCGTGCCCGACGAGGTGCGCAAATACGTGCTTGGCTACTACGGCGAAATTGCCGGGCCGATCGAGCCCAACCTCTACGATCGGATCACCAAGGGTGCGGAACCGACCACGGCGCGACCCGGCGACCTAATCGAGCCCGGCATTCCCAAAGTCCGGCGCGAGCGCGGGCCGTTTGCCTCCGATGACGACCTGTTGCTTGCTGCATTCTATCCTAGCCGCGAGTACAACGCGCTGAAGGCAGCCGGCCCGATAGACGTCGATTATCCGCTGGCCTCGACTCCCCTCGTCACGTTGCTGAAGGAAATCGCACTGCGGCCGGACATCAGCTCTTTTCATTTCATAAAGCGGCGCGCGATGGTGCGATCATGACGATACCCGCCATCATCACCGTCGCCATCACCGGCGCCATCCCGCGCAAGGCGGACACGCCGGCAGTGCCGGTCACGCCGAGCGAGCAGATCGAATCCACCCACGAGGCCTTCGAAGTCGGCGCCGCCGTTGCTCACATCCATGTCCGCAATCGCGACGAGAGCCCAAGCTCAGATCCCAATTTATTCGCCCAGGTCCAGGACGGCATCGCCAAGCACTGCCCCGGCATGATTATTCAATTTTCGACTGGCGGACGCGGCCGCGAGCCGAGCGAGCGCGGCAGGATGCTCGATCTCAAGCCGCACATGGCCTCGCTCGCGACCGGCTCGGTGAATTTTCCAGCGCAAATCTATGAAAACCCGCCGCAGCTCGTCGAGGATCTCGCCCGCGCGATGCTGAAATTCGAGGTCAAACCGGAAATCGAAGTCTTCGACGTGGCTATGCTCTACAACGCCAGAATGCTTGCGGACCGCGGCTTGCTGAAGCGGCCGTGCCAGGTTCAATTCGTCATGGGCATCCCGAATGCACTGCCGGCGCGGCGCAAACTGCTGGAGTTCCTGGTCGGCGAGCTTCAGGAAATCATGCCGGATGCGACGTGGTCCGCCGCCGGCATCGGCCGGCACCAGCTCGAGGTCAATCGCTGGTGTCTCGAGCTCGGCGGCCACGTTCGCACCGGCCTTGAGGACAACATCAAATTCGACAAGGACCGCCTCGCTCGCAGCAATGCGGAACTCGTCGCTCGCGTCGCCTCGTTGTGCGGCGAATATGGGCGACATGCCGCCACGCGCGAGGAAGCGCGCAGGATCTTGGGGCTGCCGGCGGCCTGAGCTGCGCCGGCCCAGAACACAGGAGGGGAGAGGAAATGCAGCAGATACAAAAGCCCAGCGCCGGCGCAACGGCGTCGATCGGAACCATCGCATTTGCGAGCGCGATCGGCACGACGATCGAGTGGTACGACTTCTTCCTCTACAACACGATGACGGCGCTTGTGCTCAATAAGCTGTTTTTTCCTAACGCCGACATTCTGGTCTCGACGCTTTTGGCCTATGTCACGTCCTTCGTCGGATTTCTGTCGCGGCCGATCGGCGGAGTCATTTTCGGCCATTACGGCGACCGCATCGGCCGCAAGACCGTGCTTATCCTCACGGTTCTGATCATGGGTATTGCCACCTTCCTGATCGGACTGCTGCCGACCTACGCCTCGGCCGGCATCTGGGCGCCGCTCATGCTTTTGGCTCTGCGCATCTTCCAGGGCATCGGTATCGGTGGCGAATGGGGCGGCGCCGTGCTCATGGCCGTCGAACATTCTCCCGGCGGCCGGCGCGGATTTTACGGCAGTTGGCCGCAAATCGGCGTACCTGCCGGACTGTTGCTCGCCGCTGCCGTGGTCAGCCTGCTGTCGCTCTTGAGCAACGACGACTTCTACGCTTGGGGATGGCGCATTGCGTTTCTGCTCAGCGCGGTCCTCGTCGTCATCGGGGTCTATATCAGGCTGAAGATCATGGAGACACCGGCGTTCCAGCGGGCGCAGCAGGAGCACAAGATCGCCGCGGTGCCGGTCGTCGAACTTTTTCGCACCCACTCCAAGAACACGGTCCTCGGACTGGGCGCACGCTATATCGAGGGGGTGACCTTCAATATCTACGGCGTGTTCACCGTCTTCTATCTCACCAGCACGCTCCACATGACTCGGCAAACCGCGCTCACAGCTGTCATGGTCTCCTCGGCGATCATGATCGTCTTGCTGCCGATCTGTGGCCAGTTGTCCGATCGCATCGGCCGCCGCGCGCTGTACGGCATCGCCGGGCTCTTGATCGGTTTGCTGACGTTTCCAGCGTTCTGGCTGATGGGACAGCAATCGACGCTATTGACGGTCATCGCCGTTACAGTGCCGTTCGGTATCGTCTATGCGGCCGTCTATGGCCCGGAAGCGGCCCTATTCTCCGAACTGTTCGATACGCGAGTGCGCTATACCGGCATCTCGTTCGTCTATCAGTTCTCCGGAATCTTCGCGAGCGGGCTGACGCCGATCATCGCGACCGCGTTGCTGCCATTGGGCGGTGGTCGGCCGTGGCTGATCTGTCTCTACGTGCTGGTGGTCAGCATCATTAGTGCGCTGTCCGTCTATGCGATGACACCTCGGCACAAGAGCGACATATCCGCGGATCAGAAAGTCGCCGTAGCATAGCCGCGTAGGCTGCAGGGCATGGCAGACCGGGTCAACGAATGGCGACGCGATCAAGATGGACCTTGAGCTTAACGGCCGCGTTGCCGTCGTCACCGGTGGCGGTGCCGGAATAGGCGAGGCGATCGGCCGCGCGCTGGCGGCGGAAGGTTGCGCGGTCCATCTCGCCGATCGCGACGCCGCCGCCGCCGAACGCGCCGCGGCGGCGTTGCTGCAGGCCGGGTTTCGGGCGTGCGCGATCGCGCTCGACGTTGCCGATACCGCCGCGGTCGACGCCGCCTTTGCCGAGTTGCGCGCCGGCGGCGCAGGCCCTGATATTCTCGTCAATGCGGCCGGCCTTCTATCGACCGGTTTGGTGGCGGATTTGCCCGCGAGCGAATTCAACCGCGTCGCCAGAGTCAATCTCGACGGCGTTCTCAACTGCGCGAAGGCAGTAATTTCCGCCATGACGTCGCGGCGGCACGGCCGTATCATCAACATCGCATCGGTGTCGGCGATGCGCGGCGGCGGTTCCATCGGAAACACCCTCTACGGCGCCACCAAGGCCGGCGTCGTCGCGCTGACCATGGGGCTCGCACGCGAGCTTGGCCCGAGCGGCATCACGGTGAATGCCGTGGCCCCGACCATTGTCGATACTGCGATGACGCACGCCGCCCTGACGAGCGAGGCGCAACAACGAATATTGGCGCGCATTCCGCTTGGCCGTTTTGGCACGGCGACCGATATTGCCGAACTGGTGACGTTTCTCGCGTCGGACCGCGCGAGCTTCATCACCGGAACGGTCATTCCGGTCGACGGCGGCATCCTGACGACGTGACGATGCGGGCGAGGAGCAATGGGCACCACTGAATTCATTGTCGCTGCGGTCGTGGCGCTCGCCGGCTTCATGCGCGGCGTCACCGGATTTGGCGGCTCGATGCTGATGGCGCCGCCATTGAGCCTCATGCTCGGTCCCGTGGCGGCGGTGGTGACGGCGCTCCTGCTGGAAGCCGCCGCCGCGTTGGTCATGTTTCGCGACGCGTGGCCGAAGATCAGGGGGACGACGCTGCTCTATTTGACTGTTCCAGCCTGCATCACGGTGCCGATTGGCGCCCACCTCCTTCTCAGCCTCGACCCTAGCCTGACACGCAAGGCGATCGGCGGTGTCGTCGTTGTCTTCAGTCTCGCTTTGCTGCTCGGCTTTCGTTATTCGGGATCGCCACGACCTGCTACCTCGCTTGCGCTCGGAGGCCTGGTCGGTCTCTCGCTCGGGGCGACAAGTGTCGGTGCACCACCCGTTATTCTATATTTGCTTTCCGGTCCCGATCCTGCCGCGGTGACGCGGGCGAATCTCACAGTCTTTGTCACATCTATCTCGGTGATCGGCGTCGTCATGTTGGTCGCTGCAGGGGCCGTGACCCGGCAGCTCGCGATCGGCGGCGCGATACTGACGATTCCCTATCTGACAGCGACGTGGCTCGGCGGCCGTCTGTTCGCCAAGCTGAACGACTTCGGGGCCCGGTGGGTCGCCCTCAGCTTCACTCTCATCTCCGGCATCGTCGGGCTGGCGCTCTGACCGGCGGTTCGCAACGAAACGTAAAGGTCCTGCCTGTGTTGACGAAATGCTTGTTTGGTCCCGGCGACTTGGCTTCAGGCCGTGGCCAGCACGATGGCGCAAGTCGTGACGATGTCGTCGACGCTGGCGCCGCGCGACAGGTCGCTGATCGGCTTGGCGAAGCCCTGCAGGAATGGACCAAACGCCTTGGCGCCGCCGAGCCACTGCACGAGCTTATAGCCGATGTTGCCGGCATCGAGATCGGGAAAGACGAGAACGTTCGCGCGGCCGGCGACTGCGCCGAGCTCTTTTACCTTGTTCTGCGCCACCGCCGGCACCAATGCCGCGTCGGCTTGAAATTCGCCGTCTACGGCCAAGGACGGAGCGCGCTCGCGCACGATGTCGAGGGCGCACCGGACCTTGTCGACGCGGGCGTGCTGGGCGCTGCCTTTGGTCGAGAACGACAGCATCGCGACGCGCGGCGCTTCGCCGAGAAGGTGCTCGGCGCTGCGCGCCGACGCGATTGCGATGTCGGCGAGTTCCGCCGCGGTCGGATCGGCATTCACCGCGCAGTCCGCGAATACGAAAGACCGCGGACCCGCGCCGAGGAAATCCGGCGCGGCGATGAGAAAATAACTCGACGGCAGTGCGATGCCGCTCGCCAGTCCGATCGCCATCAGCCCCGCTTCGATGACGCGACGCGTCGGGTTTGCTGCCCCCGCGACCATCCCGTGCGCGTCGCCTTGGCGGACCATCATGCCGCCGAAATAAAGCGGCTTCGCCACCAAACGCGCGCCCATGGCGGCCGTCATGGTGTCGCGGCCGGCGGCGCATGCCGAGCCGTAGATTTGGATGCGCGCATCCTGGCGCGGGTCGATCAGTTCGATCCCGGCGAGGTCGATGCCGGCGTTTTTCGCAATATTCGCGATGGCGCCTGGGGCTCCCAGCAGAATCGGATTTGCGATGCCTTCGCTCTTGAGGCGGTGAGCAGCCGTGAGCACGCGTGCATCCTCGCCTTCCGGCAGAACGATCTTGAGATGACGACGCCGCGCTATGTCGAAACAACGATCGACCGGGTCCATATTTATCTCAACGCAACATTCAATCCGCAAACGATCCGAACGAGGCCATAGATGACTGAAACAAATGAACCGATCAAGATTCACCGCGGATTGAGGGGTGTTTATTTCGACCGTTCACCGTGTACGTTCATCGACGGCCGGATTGGCGAACTGCGCTACCGGGGCTATTCGATCCACGACCTCGCCGAGCATTCGACATTCGAAGAGACCGCATGGCTGCTGCTGCACGGCGAGCTGCCGACGAAGGCGGAGCTTGCGACGTTCGACAGCGAACTCAAGGCCGCCCGCGAGCTGCCGGCGCCGATCCGCGACATCATCCGCATCACCAAGTCGGCCCATCCGATGGACGTCGTGCGCACGGCGGTCTCGGCGCTCGCCGGCTTCGATGCCGAAACCGCCGACAATTCGCGCGACGCCACCATCCGCAAAGGCATTCGCCTGACCTCGCAAGTGGCCATGATCGTGGCCGCGCATGCCCGGCTGCGCGAGGGGCTGGAGCCCGTGGCGGCGAATAAGGAGCTCGGCCATGCCGCGAACTTCTTATGGATGCTCAAAGGCGAAACACCGAGCCGCGATGCCGCGCAATTGATCGATCGCGATTTCGTACTGCACGCCGAACACGGCTCCAACGCATCCTCCTTTACCGCGCGCGTGGTGATCGGAACCGAGGCCAATCTGCATGCCGCCATCACTGCGGCGATTGCGGCGTTGTCGGGACCCGCGCACGGCGGCGCCGCCGAGGACGTGATGAAGATGGCTGTAGAGATCGGCGAAGCCTCCCGAGCGGCCGGTTACGTGCGCGACAAGCGTAAGGCAGGGGAAGCGGTGACGGGCTTCGGCCATCGGGTCTACCGCGCCGAAGACCCCCGCGCGCGCCATATGCGCGCCGGTGTCGAGCGATTGTCCAAGGAGATGGGACAGCCGCAGTGGTACGAAATCCTGCAGGCGGTGGTGCAGGCTATGGCGCCCTACGCGCGGCATGGCGTCAACGTCAACGTCGATTTCTATTCCGGCGTGGTCTACCACCTGCTCGGCATCAAACGTGACCTGTTCGTCCCGATCTTCGCGATCGGCCGCGTCCCCGGCTGGGTCGTGCAAGTGCTCGAGCAGCTGGACAACAACATCCTCCTCCGGCCGTTGACGCTCTATGACGGACCGGACGCCAGGCCCTACGTCCCGATCGAACGCAGGCCGGGCTGACGGACGTCACCCGACTATCTCGCGATGCCGCCACTTGACACCTGCTCGGAGTGGCGACAAAGTGAATTCACTATGCATGCAAAATCGCGCAGACCTCGCAGCGTGGCGGACGAGGCCTATGACAGCCTCAAGCGGTCGATCGTCGAAAGTGTTTACAGTCCCGGACAACGCCTTCGAGCGCTTCGCCTCGCCCGGGATCTCAAGGTCAGCCGGACGCCGGTCAAAGAGGCGCTGGCACGCCTCGAACAAGAGGGCTTGGTCGCGCGCGAGCAGGGCTCCGGCTACATCGTCCGCGGATTGCGCGTCAGCGAAATTTTGAATCTCTATCGCGTTCGGGAAGTTCTCGAGATCGAGGCTGCGCGCGAAGCGTTGCCCAACCTGACCGAACAAGCCTTGCAGGCCATGCGCGAGGCGCTCGACCGCGCCGACGGCCTGCTCGCGCAGGAACGATACAGCGACTTCCTGCGCGCCAACCGCAAGTTCCACAACATCATCGTTGTCCAAACGCGCAATGGCGTCCTGCAGGAGGTCCTGAGCAACCTCGACGCCAGGTTCTGGAGCATCGGCACGGTCGTCGTCAGCAGAAACCCGCAAAGAGCACAGGACATCCGCCGCGAAAATCGCGAGATCTTAGCGGCGCTCACGGCCCGCGACGTCAGGGCTGCCGAAGAAGCCGTGAAAGCCCATGTCAGAGGCGCCGCCAGCAACGTCAGATTGTTCATCGAGCGGGAACCTCAGCATCTGTTCATTGTGGCGGCGTAGCGCCGCCAGGGAGGCTGCATGGAAACAAGCCCACCGAAACTTGAAGACTCCAGACTCGACGCCGAAGCCAAATCGCACTCTCCGCCGGCGCACAGCGCCGCGGGGGAAAGCCTGCTGCAACGCTGGGTCCCGGCGGAGAACCCGACGAAACCGCGCAAGAGTACGGCATACCATCCGGTCATTCTGAAACTCGAGTTGCTCAGCCAAGGGCTGAAGGTCTCCCCTGAAGCCGCGGTCGAAATCGGCAAGACGCTCAAGACCGGCCATGCCATCGGCGCGGTTGGCAAGCACGCGCTCGATATCATTCTCGATGCGGGCAAGGTCTATGTCGGCCTTCCGGTCGGCGCTGCGGTGAGCGAGCATTTGAGTGCGGACACGCCGTTCACCCTCGAAGTCGACAACGGCAAATACTTCATCGGCAAGAAGCCCGCAGCGCTCCGGGACAATGGGCGCTGGGAATGCCTTGACAACAACGCCAAGCCAGAAAAGCTGATGGGCATCACCATCCCGCCCTACCCGCATTACTACGACCACAAGACGTCACGCGGCCATTCGATGCGCAGCATCATGCCGCTCGCCGGAGATTTTGGCGGCTCGACTATTTTTCCGCATTGCCATTATTTCGGGAGATTTGTCGAGGACTACAAGAACAACGAATGCCGGTTCTGCGGCATCGATGAAAATCTCGAATCCGGCCGCGATATTTTTCCGAAGCGGCCGGACGATTTCCTCGAAACCGTCGCGGAAGCGCGCAAGTACCCCTATTTCCGGCACGGCCCGGTTTTTGCTGGCGGCACCACGCCGCCGCCGGATCGGGGTGCCAAGGCGCACGCGAAATATCTGCGTCCGCTGAAGGATGCGTTTCCCGACAACTGGCTGCGGCTGACAATCGCTCCGCCGGAAGAGGAGCGCTACATTGATATGCTGTTCGAGGCCGGCGCCGACCTCGTCGGCTTCAACTACGAAATATACGATCCGTTGCTGTTCAACAAAATGTGCCCGGGGAAGGTGCGCGACATCGAAAAGGGCGCGCCCGGGCACGCCCATTACGATCGGATGCTGAGCTACATGGTCAGGACTTTCGGCACTGGCCATGCCAGCGCAAACCTGATCGCCGGACTTGAGCCCGCGCAGAGCACGGTGAACGGCATTGCACACCTGGCGTCGATGGGCGCCATACCGACGATTTTTGTCTTCGTCCCGCTGAAGGGAACCGCACTAGAGAACCAAAAGGCGCCGTCTATTCGCGAGATGATCTACATCTACGCCAACCTGAAGGCGATCACCGAGCGGTTCGGCGGCGACACCTACTGCGCCGGGTGCAATCGCATGCTGATCAACACCAAATATTACGACGGCCTGCAGCCGACGATGCCGAGCATCACCGAGGACGATCTCCGGTTTGCCGGGCTACCGGCGGAAGACCTGCATGTCGCGCCGCGTGTGCCGCATGTCCTGTCGCTGAAGTATTGACGCTCGAAGTTGCTGCTTGTTGCCCTGGAAATCCGGCAGGAAGCCCCATGCCATATGTCGTAACCGAGGACTGCATCAAGTGTAAGTACATGGACTGCGTCGAGATATGTCCCGTGAGCTGCTTCTACGAGGGCGCGAACATGCTCGTCATTCATCCGGACGAGTGCATCGATTGCGCAGCTTGCGAACCGGCATGTCCGATTGCCGCGATCGTTTCCGACAGCGAACCGCAGGCGCCGGCTGGATTTCTCTCAACCGCCAATATTCGGCGATCTGGCCTAGGATCGTGAAAAAAGGCGAACCGCCGATCGACGCAAAACAATGGGAAGACGCAGTCGGCAAATTCGCTGAGCACTTCAGTCCCGTTCCGGGCCAGCGTCGCTCAGGAACGGGAAAATAGTCTGAAAAAGGGGGAGGACTTCATGGGTCCCGATGCTCGGGTATCGCGGTTGGCGGCGGGATTGGTCGTCGCGGGCATAACGTTCGGCGCGACGTCGGCGCGCGCGTTTCCGGATCGCCCCATCAATCTCATCGTTCCATGGGGTGTCGGCGGCGGCGGGGACCGCGTCGGACGAGTTATTGCCGGCGTTCTGTCGAGCAAGCTTGGCGTCTCGGTGCCGGTCATCAACGTGACCGGTGCGTCAAGCCAGGTCGGGCTCAATAAGGTGCTCAACGATCCGGCTGACGGCTACAATGTCATCGAACTTACCTCCGATTCCTATATCTTGTTTGCCGCCGCAAACGCGAAATTCAAGGTTTCCGACTTTACGTCTTTGGCGATCGTGGATCAGCAGCCCAGCGGTTTCTTTGTTCGGCAAGACAGCCCCTGGAAAACCTGGGCCGAAGTCGCGCAGGAAGCAAAATCGCGGAATGTGACCGTAGCCGGCTCGGGATTCGGCACGCAGAGCGATGTGACGGTAAACTACTTCGTCAAGGTTTTGGGCCTGAAGTTCGTCAGCGTTCCTTTCGACGAACCCGGCCTGCGTTGGAATTCCCTGCTGGGCGGACACACCGATTTATTGTATGCGCAATTCGGAGATCTCAACGCCTACCTTGCAAATACGCAGTTGCGTCCAATTCTCGCCATTGCCGATAATCGGCTTCCGAACTATCCCGCGATTCCGACAGCGAAAGAGCTGGGCTATCACGCCGATATTACCCACTTCAGGGCCTTCGCCGTCAAACACGACACTAATGCGGCGCAATACAATATTCTTCTGTCCGCCATGGACGCGACCTCGAAGACTCCCGAGTACAAAAAGATGCTCGAGTCGGAAGCGGCGTTGCCCGACAGCTATGTTTCCGGCCAACAGTCGCAGGACTATGCACAAAAGTGGGTCGAGGACCTCAAGAATCTGATCGCCAAGAACGGCAACGAATCATCGTCTCGTGCGCGGTGAACTCGCACGGCGGCCTTCCGCCGATTGCCGCATGCGACCCGATCTCATCCAATGAGACGCCGGCTGCGATTGGAATTGACCTGCGACACCATCGGACACAAAAATCGCCGGCGCGAGCTGGACATGTCGGACCAGGATTTCGATTTCATTGTCGTAGGCGCCGGCTCCGCCGGCTGCGTCCTCGCCAACAGGCTTTCCGCGGACGGGCGCCACCGCGTCGCGCTGCTCGAGGCTGGACCGCGCGACCGCAGCCTCTGGATTCACTTGCCCATCGGCTACGGCAAGACAATGTGGCACTCAAAGCTCAACTGGCGATTCTACACCGAGCCGGACCCCAACATGGACGGCCGGCGGATTTATTGGCCGCGCGGCCGCGTGCTCGGCGGTTCGAGCTCCATCAATGGCCTTATCGTCGTGCGCGGCCAGCCGCGCGACTACGACCGGTGGGAGAGCCTCGGCAATCCCGGATGGGGCTGGAACGATGTGTTGCCGTATTTCATCAAGCTCGAAGACAACGCCACGTTCGGCAATGACCAAATCCACGGCACCGGCGGCCCGCTCCATGTCAGCAGCATCACCAAACAGCATGAGCTCATCGAGGCTTTGATCGCCGCAGCGGAGCAATGCGGCGTGCCGCGCACGTCCGACTTCAATGGCACCAGCCAGGAAGGCGTCGGCTATTACCAACTGACGACGCAGAACGGCTGGCGCGTGAGCGCTGCCGACGCCTATCTCCGCCCCGCGAAAGGACGAGACAACCTCACGGTCATCACCGACGCTCAGGTCGCGCGCGTCCTCATCGATCAACGCCGCGCCCGCGGCGTGACCTGCCGTCTCGGGTCGCAACTGCGCGAATTGCGCGCCCGTCATGGCGTGGTGCTGGCGGCCGGGGCGATCCAATCGCCGCAACTTTTGATGCTCTCCGGCATCGGCCCTGGAGAGGAACTGCGCGCCCACGACATTCCCGTCGTGCTCGACCGCAAAACCGTCGGCGAGAACCTGCGCGATCACCTTCAGGTTCGCCTGATCTATCGCTGCACCAAGCCCATCACCACCAACGACGAACTGCGCTCGGTGACAGGCCGCCTGCGCATAGGACTGGAATGGCTCCTGCATCGCACCGGGCCGCTGGCGACCGGGATCAATCAGGGCGGATTGTTCACGCGCGTGCTGCCGGAATCGCCAACACCCGACATCCAGTTTCATGTCGCGACACTCTCCGCCGACATGGCCGGCGGCAAGGTGCACGACTTCTCCGGCTTCACCTTTTCGGTCTGTCAGTTGCGCCCCGAGAGCACCGGATCGATCAGGCTCGCGTCACCCGATCCGTTCGATCCACCGAAGATTTACGCCAATTACCTCGCGACCGAGACCGACCGGCGCTGCGTCACGGCCGGCTTGGCGTTTGCGCGCAGGCTTGCCGCAGCGCCGCCGTTGTCAGACTACATTGCCGCCGAAGTGCTGCCGGGCCCGGACTGCGTCACCGACGCCGACCTTCTCGCGTTCGCGCGCCAGCATGGCGCTACGATCTTTCATCCGTCCGGCACATGCCGGATGGGCTCCGACGACGAAGCAGTAGTCGATCCGCGGCTGCGGGTGCGAGGCTTCGACGGCCTATGGCTCGCCGACTGCTCGATCATGCCGACGCTTGTCTCGGGCAATACCAACGTGCCGGCGATCATGATCGGCGAGAAGGCCTCCGACATGATCCTGGAGGATTTTTTATAGCGCGCGCCGGCCACGTGATGGGCGCATCGGCGCGAGCCATGCCGCTTACGCCGGTTTGGGCAGGTATTTCTGCGACCGCTCTTCGGTACTCTTCCATTCCGCATCGGTGAGCGTCACCGCGCCGACGAACTGGTTCGTGTACATCGTATCGGTCTTGGGCAGCGACTTGACGTCCATATAGGTCGAGACGGTCTGCGCGGTTTGTTCGACCAGGCTGGGATCCATGTAGCCTAGGCCGTGCTGCTTGAACGCAGGCACCATGCCCAGGGCGGTGCTCACATCCTGGCCGTATGCGATGACCTTGCGGTTGGTAACGCTGCCGCCCTTGAATTCCTTCACGCTTTCGAGATGCAGATCGACCGACTTTTCCGGGTTGAGATAGACAAATTTCAAGCCCTCCATCAGACCCTCGATGAAGCTCTTGCAAAGATCTGCGCGCTTCTCGATTGTTTCACGCTTGCAGGCGACGACGTTGCTCAGCATCTTGATGCCGTAATCGGCGTAAAGAATGCTGTTGATCTCCATGTCTTGCGCCCACAAGCTCGGCGCGATGCTGCCGAAGAAATTGCCTTCAGCCTTGATCTGCTTATCCACCAGCGCCTTGATCAGGGCGGCGGCATCCATGGTGACCTTGTTGACTTTCTTGTCGTCGATGCCGGTCGCCTTGACGAATGCGGGCCAGAGCTGAAAGTCGCCGCTGCCGACGTCGAAGGCGACGGTCTGGCCCTCGAGGTCCTTCGGCTTCACGATGTTGAATTCCTTTAATGAAAAAATCCCGACCGGGGAAATCGGCCAGATACCCGCAACGGCTTCCAGGTCGAGACCACGCCCGGCGCAGTTCATCATGACGGCAAGGTCAAGGATGCCGAAGTCGTATTGACCCTGATCGACCGGCACGCAGACCTTGCCGGAACCAAAGCCGCGATCGATGGTGACTTCGAGACCGCGCTTCTCCCAAAAACCTTGGGCCTTGGCGACGAAGGCGTAGCTGAAGGTGCCGAGCGGCAGCCATGGCAGCGTCAATTTCACCGGGGTCGCCGCCGCACGCGCGATAGAAGGCGCGCCGATTCCCAACGCGCCGGCCGCTCCAACTGCTCCAGTCAGCTTGACAAATGATCGTCGATTAATCCGGGACATGGTGTAGGTCTCCTCTCAGTCTGTTGTTTTCATTTCATTGGCGCTGACCGGCGTCAACCGCCGGCAGCGCCGCTGACATCGCTCGACGATTGCCAGTAGATCGAATACCGTTCGGCAAGTGCGATGAGCCCATAGAGCACGAGGCCGCTGATGCTCAGCGCGGTGATGGCGGCCATCATCAGCGGCGTGTCGAGCAGGCCGCCCGCCAGCTTGATGAGATAGCCGATGCCTTCCTGCGAGGCGACGAATTCGGACACGATCACGCCGATGATCGCCAGCGTTATCGAGATTTTCATGCCGCTGAAAATGTAGGGCAGCGCGTTCGGCATGCGGATCTTCCAGAAGATCTGCCAGTCCGAACCCATGAAGGTCCGCGCCATTCGGTGGATATCCTGGTCGATGGATTGAAAGCCGAGCGCGGAATTGATTGTCATTGGGAAGAAGGCAATGAGGACGGCGAGCAGCAGGCTCGACATCGTGCCGGTACCGAACCAGACAATGAACAGAGGCGCAATTGATATCTTCGGGATCACCTGCGAGACAACAATGATCGGATAGACACCGCGGCGCAGGATCGACGAATAGGTTATCAACACCGCGACCAGAATGCCGCCGACGACCGACAGGGCGAAGCCGAGAACGGTGAGATAGAGCGAAGGCCACAGATGGGCGAGCAACAGCTCGTGCCGGTCGACCATCGCCGCGACGATCTCCGAGGGAGCCGGCAGAATAATGCTGCGGACCCCCATTTCGCGGACCGCCACTTCCCAGCCGGCCAGCAGCATGAGGCTTATTCCGATCGACCAGGCGAACTCGACAATCCACTTGCGGAGCTTATTGAGCATGACTGGCCTCGATCGCTTTGCGGAGTTGCCGGACGTAGCTGTTGAAACGCTCGCTTTCCATGATCGCGATGTCGCGCGGCCGCGGCAGGTCGATCGCGACCTCTTCCATGATGGTCGCGGGACGCCGGCCCATGACCAGCACGCGATCTGACAGGAAGGCCGCCTCACGGATGCTGTGGGTCACGAAGATCACGGTCTTGCGGTTGGCGTGCCAGATGCGCAGCAGCTCGACGCCCATCTCATCGCGCGTGATCGCGTCGAGGGCGCTGAATGGTTCGTCCATCAGCAAGATGCTCGGATCGTGGATCAGTGCGCGGCAAATGGATGCGCGTTGCTGCATCCCACCAGAAAGCTGGCGCGGCAGATGGCCCGCGAAGTCGGCGATCTTCGCCATCGCCAGCAGCTCCATGGCGCGTGGCTGAAATTTCGCACGCGGCTGCTTCAGCAACTCGATCGGAAACAGTACATTGTCAAGCACCGTGCGCCAGGGCAACAGCACCGGCTGCTGAAATACCACCCCGGTTTCACGCCGCGGACCGGCGACCGCCGTGTTATTGATCGAGATTTCACCCGCGGTCTTCTCGATAACCCCCGCAACCATCATCAGCAGCGTGCTTTTTCCGCAGCCGCTCGGACCGAGAATGCTGACGAATTCATTGGCCGCGACATCGAGCGAGATATTCCGGATCGCCTCGAGATCACCATAGACCTTACGCACATCCTTGATGCGGAGGACCGGCACGGCATGCGCGAATGGCTCGGCGCTCATTGAATGCGCTTGGAACGTTCGATAGCGGCAAGAACGCGCTGCGGCGTCAGTGGCAAGTCATGAACTTCGGCCTCGAGCGGCCGCAGCGCGTCATTGACCGCCGAGACGATGGCGGCAGGCGGCCCGACCGCGCCGCCTTCGCCAAGACCTTTGATGCCAAACTCCGTATAGGGCGAAGGCGTCTGCATGTGGAGCACCCGGATATCGGGCACTTCCGTCGCGCTGGGTATCAGGTAGTCCATGAGCGTGGTTGCGAGCGGCTGACCTTGCGCATCGAAAGGTGATGCCTCGTAGAGGCAAGTGCCGATGCCTTGCGCCGTGCCGCCGCGAATCTGCCCGTCGACGATCATCGGATTGACCAGCGTGCCGCCATCTTCGACCACGACATAATCCAAAATCTCGATCAGGCCGGTCGTGGGATCGACCGCGACGACGGCGGCATGCGTCGCATAAGTGAAGGTGCCGCTGTCGCGCGCAGCACGGTAGCCGGCGGTCACGTCGAGGCCGCCGGTATTGACCTCGGGCGGCAGCGTCTGCGGCTGCAGATACCAGGCGCGCGCCACGTCGCGCAGCGCGATGCTGCTATTGCCGGCCACGACCTTGCCGTCTGCGACTTTCGCCGCGGCGGCGTCCGCCTGCATCAACCAGGCGCCGATATGCGCAGCGCGCTTCGCCAGCAGCCGCGACGCAGCGGCGACGGCTCCGCCGCCATGCACCATGGAACGCGAACCCCAGGTCGAGGTCGAATACGGCGTGTAGAGCGTATCACCTTGAAAAACTTTGATCTTGTCGAAGTCGACGCCGAGGATCTCGTGCGCGACCTGGGCGTAAGTGGTCTCGTGGCCTTGCCCATGCGAGTGAGTGCCGACGTGAATCTCGACCTCGCCGTCAGGGGTGAGCTTCATATTGGCCTGCTCATAACCGGGCACGATCGGCCGGCCCCAGGAGGCGAGCACCGACGTGCCGTGCGCACCTTGCTCGACAAAGAAAGCAAGCCCGGCGCCAATCAGGCGCCCATCCGGTTCGGGACGCGTCTGCCGCTGCCGCACCTCCGCAAGATGGATAGCCGCAACGGCTCGCCGCAGGCATTCGGGGTGATCGCCGCTGTCGAAATGTTTGTTGACGATATTATCGAAGGGCATCTGCTCCGGCCGAACCATGTTGCGAAGCCGGGCCTCGTAGGGCTCCAGCTTCGCTTCCCGAGCGATGGCATCCATGATCGCTTCGATCGCAAGGCACATGCCGGTTCGCGCGACACCACGGTAGGGGATGATCGGGCATTTGTTGGTGGCGACCGCGGCGGAACGGCATCGGTAGGCTGAGAGGACGTAGGGACCAGGCAACAGATTGGCGATTTGCGCAGCCTCCACGGCCGATGAAATCGGATAGGACGAATACGCGCCGGCATCAACATGGGCGATGCAATCGATGGCGATGAGCTTGCCGTCGGCCGCCGCATAACCGGTGATCTGATAGTGATGCTCGCGGCAATTCGCGTTCGCCGTCAGATGTTCGCGGCGATCTTCGAGCCAGCGCACGGGATAGTCGACGTGTTGCGCCAGCCAGCCGAGCGCGACCTCTTCGCGGCACAGCAGTCCCTTGTAGCCGAAGCCGCCGCCGACGTCGGGAGAGATGACGCGCAGGCGTCCGTGCTCGACGCCGAGGCATTCGCTCAAGCCGGTCTGCACAGAGTGCGGAAACTGCGTCGACGTGATCAGGGTCAGTAGCCGAAGCCTCGCGTCGCGATAGGCGATGACGCCGCGTCCCTCCATCGGAAACATGCAGTGGCGCGCGGTTCGAATCTGCTTCGTGACCTTGATCGCCGCGGTTTTCGCCGCGTCCTCGATCGGCCCATCTTCGCTGAACGTGACGAAGATATTATCGCCCCACTCGTCGTGGACGAGCGGCGAGTCGGCCTGGCACGCCGTCAGCATGTCGGTTACCGCCGGCAACTCATCGAAGTCGAGCGTGACGGCGCCGGCGATGTCCTCCGCTTCGGCCCGCGTCGCCGCCACGCACATCGCGACGGTCTCGCCGACGAAGCGCACTTTATCGGCCGCTAGGATCGGTTCCGCCGAACGCTTGAACCCCCTCAATGGTGGCGCCGAGACGATCGGCTTGACGCCGGTCAAGTCCTTCGCCGTGAACACCGCATGGCGAAATTGTTCGGGAATGTGGACGTGCTTCAGCCGCGCATGGGCAACGGGACTGCGCACGAAGGCCACTTCACGCATTCCGGCAAGTTGGAAGTCACCGACATATTGGCCGCGGCCGCGCAGGAACCGGTCGTCCTCCTTGCGAAGCACCGAGGCGCCGATTCCATGCTCCGCCATGCCGGCCGCTTCCGATGTACGCGTCTCGACGAGTGACCCTGAAGGCAATCATCGAATTGTGCTTATTTTCAGTTTGATAGCAACACTTTGCGGCTGTCGACTTGGCGGCTTCGCCCTCTCCGACGCGGCTTGTTGCCGCATTCTTTGTCCGACACTCCGCATCCCAGAGCGCCGGCGGCAAATATCGCGGCGTACATTTCCGGCATGTTGGGCCGTTCGGTCTAAAAGGCTTTGACGTATTTCGTGACGTCGACCTTCTGCGGCAGCGTCCCGTCCTTTACGAAGAAATCCATGTACTGCTGAAACACCTTCATGTTCTTCGGACCCATCTGGGGGATCATGAAGTAGTGGTGCAGCGGCACGGTCGGAGCGACGTCTGGCGGCGTAAATGTGTTGTTGACGAGATACTTGCGAGCCTCATCGGGATTGTTGTTGATGAAGTCGACGGCCTTGCCCCATGCCGCGGTAAAACGCTTGGCGACATCGGGCCGCGTTTCGATGAAGTGAGAAGTAATCGCGCAGCCGGCGGAAAATGCGTAGGCCTTGGGATCGCCGAGCACGTAGTGCGCGACGACGCCGGCTTCCAGCGTCCGCGCGATGCCGAGCTTGTGCATGATGGATGCGTTGGGCTCGAGCGTATAGCCGCCGTCGAATGTGCCGGCCTTGAGCACATTGACGTGCTGCGACATGTCGAGCTGATCGAGCGTATAGTCGCCGTCCTTCAAGCCGTTCGCGGCCAGGACCGCCCGCGCCATCGCGAGGTTCGCGGGCCCGGGAGCCGACATCAGCTTGGCGCCCTTGAGATCGCTGATCTTGTCGGCTTTGAAACCGGTGCGGACGACGAATTGATCCATTTTATATTCGGCATTCTGGCCATCGAGCGCGATGAACATGGCTACCCCGGGCTTTTTCAGATCTGCATTCATGCCCTCGATGGTGACAAGCACCGCGGCGGCATCGATCCGATCGCTGATCATCGCTGCGATGTTCGGCGGCCCGCCCATGAGCGGGACCATTTCGGTTTCGATATTTTGTTCATTGAAGAAGCCGCGATCACGCGCGACGAAGTAGGGCAGCGCCGAACTGACCTGAAACACGCCGACCGTTACCTTGTCCTGCGCGGCGGCCGGTTGCGTGGCGGCACAGCATGCGATCGCAAATAATGCAATGAAAGAGCGCCAGATGAGCCCGGCAAATCTGTACATGGCATTTCTCCGTACGCTCGGCGATGAAGGCAAGTAATGTCGCAATTGCGGGCAAAGTCTGTAGAGAAAGAACAATAGCGTCAATGTGGCATTTTAGGTGGCATAGTATGGCTCCGGCGATGACCGGGTGAAGTTCCGCTTCAATCGATCCGGTGAGAGCAGATGAAGCAACTCACACATCGGCATCCTCAGTCGACGTCCGGATAGCAGTAAGGACACGCTTCCTCGGCATTGCGTCCGAGCGGATCCCAATCCGGCAATGTTGCCCAAATCGTCTCGCCGGCGGTCTGGCTGTCGGCGCGCAACCGTGCAAAATCGACCCCGGGAATATTGCCATTTTCCATGCATAGCTTGCCGTCGACGATCACCGTATCGACATCGTCGCCGACGCCGCATTCGACCACGCTCTTGACCGGATCGCGCACCGGGCCATAGCGCAGCGTGTTGCGGCCCGAGAGGTCGATGATGACGATGTCGGCCAGCGCGCCGGCGCAGAGCCGTCCAAGGTCGTCACGCCCCACCGACTTGGCGCCGCCCAATGTGGCGGCTTCGAAGACTTCGCCCGCCGTTGCCGCGAAGTAGGTGTGGCTCATGATCTTGCCCATGTAGGAGGCGGTGCGCATGTTCATGATCATGTCGCGCGGATAGGTGTCCGAACCGATCGCGATATTGACGCCAGCTTCGCGGTATTTTTTCCAACTGTCGAGGACGCGCGCGCGACGCACGATATTGATCGGGCAGTGCGAGATCGTCGCACCGGCGCGGCCCATCAATTCAAGATCGCGGGCCTTGGCGTAGTTAAGATTCGGATTGTCAGCGATGAAATTGCCGTGCCCGATGTTGAGCGTTGGGCGAAGCAGACCGAGATCGTCCAACAACTCGATCGGCGTCATCATGTAGTCGCGCACGGTGTCGTGGAATTCGAGCACGCTGTAGGCCGCGTGAGTCGCAACGGGCAACTTTCTTTCGTCGGCCGCCTCGCGCGTGCGTTGCAGCAACTCGATGCTGGACGTCTCCACCTCGCGCGGCACCAGGATGCCGCGTACGCGGCCTTCCGCCGCGCCGTCGTTAGTGCCGATCCATTCCAGCGCCGTCTTGAGACCGGTGAGACCCATTTCGTCGTTGTGAACGCGTTTGAGCCGGCCCAAGTCGTCGCCGACCCAGCGGCCGCAATCGTAACCGGGGGCCAGATAGGCGCGGGTGCCGAGCCTTTTGACTTCTGCGAGCAAAGCATCCTGGACGCGCAGCTGGCTGCCGAACTCGATCATCGTGGTCACGCCATTGCGCAACAGCTCGGCGACGGTGAAGGTGGCGTTGAGCTCGAAAGCCGCCTGCGATCCGGCATCGCCGTGCTTGAGATAGCGCGGGTCGCCTTTTACGACCTTGCCTTCCTTCGGCACGCTGATCTCGAGAAAGGGCTGGCCGTAGTACATCGGACGCCCCGTATCGGTGATGAGACGGTGCGATGCGCGATGGCCGGTATGAACATGGGTGTCGATGAAGCCCGGCGCCACGAGCTTTCCGGTAGCGTCGATGGTCTTGTCGATCCGACCCTCGAAGCTCTTGCCGACATGGACGATCTTATTGCCGTCGTAGACGATGACCCCGTCACGGATGAGGCTGTGACGGCCAGCATGATGGCCTACGATCCAGCCCCCCTTGATCGCCGTACGCATGTGAAGTCTCCTGCAAAGCCAAAATCGCTCAGGCGCGGATCATCGACATTCGTCGCGCGCCGGCACGCGCCGACGCTCAGCCACCGGTGGCATATTCGATCCCTTGGCCGCGCACCGACCACGACGTGAAACGGGTCTCCAGGAATGCGAATATCGCGTACATGCTGACACCCATGAACCCGACCACCAGCAGCGCGGCGAATACCAGGGGCACGTTGAAGTTGGAGGTCGCGATCAGCATGACGTTGCCGATGCCGTTGTTGCCGGCGACAATCTCGGCGATGACAGTGCCGACGAACGACAGCGTGATCGCGATTTTCAGCGACGCAAAAAAGTAAGGCAACGCGCGCGGAATGCCGATCTTGACGATCAGGTCGCGGCGCGTCGCGCCAAGTACGCGCAGCACGTCGAGCAGTTCAGGCTCGATGGTCGCAAAGCCGGTTGCGACGTTCACCACCACAGGAAAGAACGACAGCAGGAACGCCGCGATGATGGCAGGCACGGTGCCGACCCCGAACCAGATGACGAGGACGGGAACGAGCGCCGCCTTCGGTACGCTGTTGAAGCCGATCAGGATCGGATAGAGCGATACGTAGGCGAGCCGAAACGAGCCCACCAAAATGCCGAGCAGCAATCCGACGACCACGGCAATGGCGAAGCCCACAAGCGTGGTGCCGAGCGTCGCCATGCCATGCACCGTCAGCGCGTAGCGGTTGACGTAAATCTGCTCGATCGCCTCGATCGGCGTCGGCAGCACGAAATTCTCGATGTGGAACGCCATGACCGCGAGTTGCCAGACCGTGAACAGCAGCAGGGTGGCGAACCATGGCGCCAGGTTCTCGATGGTCGACCTCTTCACGCGGTGCTTCCCGAGCTAATGCGGTGGCGACAGGTGTGCACCAGGTCCACGAACGCGGTCTCGTAGGTCATTTCGAGCGTGCGCGGCCGCGCGAACGGCACCGGGTTGGAACCGATGATGCGTCCCGGCCGCGGACTCACGACGTAGACAGTGTCGCAGAGATAAACCGCTTCTCTCAGCTCATGCGTCACCAGGATCACCGTGCATTTGCGGCGCATCCACAAGTCCTGCAATACGGCCCACAGCTCTTCGCGCGTGAACGCATCAAGCGCGCCGAACGGCTCATCAAGCAACAGGATCGAAGGCTCGTGAATCAGGGCGCGGCACAATTGCGCGCGCTGCTGCATGCCGCCAGACAATTGCCACGGCATGCGGTCGCCGAATTCGCCAAGGCCGACGGTAGCGAGCAGGTCTTCCGCACGTTTGCGCTTGGCCGGCATTTCGCTTTTCGGCTGGCTGCGGTACGGCTCGACGATCTCGAGCGGCAGCAGCACGTTGTCGCGCACGGTGCGCCATGGCAAGAGCGTCGAATTCTGGAACGCCATGCCGATGTTCTTCAGCGGCTTCCTGACGGCTTCTCCGCCGACACGAACGCCGCCGCGCGTCGGCCCGATCAGACCCGAAATAAGCTTGAGCAACGTTGACTTGCCGCATCCGCTCGGCCCGACGATCGCGACGAATTCGTCCCGTCCGATCGACAGAGTTGCGTTGGCTAGCGCCAAGGTCCCGCCGCCGTCGCCGGCGCCGGCTTGCCCCCGGTAGTTCAAATCGACGTTTTCGATTTCGATGTAGCTCATCGTCGATGCAGCTCATCGCGACGCGATCGGCACAAGGCGAAGAGCCGCGCTACTGCACCATCCGGTCTTTCTGCGCGGGTAGATACGACGAATTGAAGATAGCATCAGCGCTCGGCGTGGTCGGAAGCTCGAAGCCGTGAACAAGGATGTCGATGCCGCGGGTCAGGCGCGCCTTGTCGACGTCGCCAAAGCCGTCCTTGCGCACGTTCGGTGTCACGATGCAGCATGCCATGGCTAGCTTGAGCCGGTCACGCTCGATGTCGGCATTGAGCAGCGGCTCGTATTTCACGGTCATCTGCACCGCCATTTCGGGGTCTTTCACCATGTCCTGAAAGCCCTTGATGCTGGCGCGAATGAAGGCCTTCACCGCATCGGGGTGTTCCTTCAGGAAGGCCGGCGAAGCGGCAATACCGTTGCCGTAGAGGTCGAGGCCGTAGTCGCGATAGAGAAACGAACCAACGTCCTTCGGGTCGATACCCTTGGCCTTGAGCTCGAGCGTCGTGTTGAAGATCTGCCCGATGATCGCGTCAACCTGCCGCTTCGCCAGCAATGTCTCGCGCAGCTTCGGGTCGATGAACTGGATATTGACTTTTTTCACGTCGAACCCGGCGTGCGCGGCGAAGGTCGGGAACAACTTGAAGCCAGCGTCGTTGGCCGCGGCGCCAAGGGTCTTGCCTTCGAGCTGATTGGGCTTGGTGATGTCACTTGTTTTGAGAAACACCACGCCGGCCGGCGCCTGTTCGTAGCCGACCATCAGCATCGGGAAGCCCTTATCGGGATTCTTCGAATCAAAGTCGACCAGCACGCTGAGATCCGGGTAGCCCATGTCATACACGCCGCTCGCCATCTGCTGAACGAGGCCGACTGAGCCTTTGCCGCGATCGATCGTGACGTCGAGGCCCTCGTCCTTGTAGTAGCCCTTGTAGAACGCGATGAAGAACGGCGCGTGCACCGAGCCCGGTATCCAATCGAGCGAGAAGCGGATTTTGGTTTCGGCCCGAGCGGTGCCGGCGAACGCCACGCACAGCGCGAGAATAGCGAATGAAGCAAGGCGGACGATGCGTTTCATATTCCCCTCCTCATCGAGGTGATACTGAAATTTCTGGGCTTTTACAGATTCATTCCCGCCGTGGCGAGAATGTCGCGGGCCCGGGCGCGCTGCTCTTGGGTGATGACGAGACGCTCGGCGAAATCGCGGCCGGCCGGGCGGGTCGCGTCGATACCCATCTTCGTCACGGTGAAGTTCTGCGGGTCCGAGGTCGGATCGAGAATAGCGGCCTTGGCGCCGGGGATGAAGAAGATGTCCTGTTCCGCCCGCACGCGGGTCGCCACCGCCCACATGACATCGTTGAGATCAAAGATATCGACATCGTCGTCGACGACGATGACGTACTTGGTATAGAGTTCGGTGCCGAGCGTCGCCATGACGGCCATCTGCGGCTCGCCGTCGGCGGTCTTTTTCATCGAGATGAACGCCATGAACGCACCGCAGGTGGTGTGCGGCACATGGACCGCGCGCACGTTCGGCAAATTGCGCCGCAGCGCGTTGAGGATTTCACCCTCGCGCGTGATGCAGGAGACCAGGATATGATCCTTCGACATGCCGGAGGTGACGGCGTGATACATGGCATCGCCCCGCATACGGATGCGCTTGGCGACGAACACGTTCTGGGTGCTGCGATACGATGCATAGCCGGTGAATTCGCCGAACGGTCCTTCCGGCTCGTGCACGCCCGCGAGGATTTCGCCTTCGATCACGATCTCGGCGCCGGCCGGCACTTCGAGGTCGTCGATGCCGCAGCTGCGCCAGCCGGTAAGGCTCGCCGAATAGGCCGCCGATGATCTCGAACTTCCGCAAGTGCGGCGCATAAGCGTAGACCATCGAGCCCATATAGTGCAGCGGGTGGGTGCCGATGGTAATGACCGCCGGCAGGTTCTTGCCTTGCTCCTCGGCGCGGCGATGGAATTCGTACATACGGCGGCGCGAATGCAGTGACACGCCGAGGCGGTTCTTGCCCTTAAGCATCAGCCGGTGGAAGCCAGTGGTGTCGACGCCGCTCACCGGATCGCGCGCCGAAATCTGGCCGGCGGTGATGTAGGGCGCGCCGTCGACGGCGAATTGCAGCGGGATCGGCAACTTGGTGAGATCGACGTCGTCACCCTCGAGGACAACATCGTTCCAGGCCGCCTGCGCCACCGTCTCGCATGGAATATACCTTTGGCAGCGCTCGCGGAAAGCGGTCGGCAGGTCGCTCACATCGACGCCCAGACAGGCCGCCAGAAGCCGCCGGTTCGCGGCGACGTTGGTTACGACCGGCATAGCGTAGCCGTCGACCTTTTCGAGCACGACCACAGGGTTTTTGCCCGACGCGTTCCAGCTCGAACACGATCGCCGTCATGTCGAACCGCGGGTCGACTGGCTGCCGAATTCTCAGCAAATCGTCCGGATATTCGGCCTCGACCATGTGCAGGAAGCCGCGCAGGCTCTGCCGGTCGAGATTGTCCGCCGTCCCACGCAAAGTCGATTCCTCAATAAGCCTATAGGCTAGAACATAGTACGTTTGAATAGGCGCGATTAGCAACTGCAATTGTACCGGCATACGCAGGATTGCTGCGCGACAAAATGCTGCCTGCAGGCGCGCACATGGCGTCCGGGGGCCGATGGATCGTGCCGTGGCTCGGTGTCAATAGTATCCGCGCGATCGAGGCCGCGGCCGAACTGGTCTGGTGAGCTAGATGACAAGATGATAATACGCTGTACCGGTTTTTTCTTGATCGGCCTCGCTCAAAAATGTCGGCGGATTGGATGATGACCGAACTTTCGAGGGTTTACGACCGCAGCCGCGTGCCGCTGTACATCCAGGTCGCTTCGGTCATGCGCCGGCGCATCGAAACCAAGCAGTGGCATCCAGGCGAGAAAATCCCGACCTTGGTCGAATTGGAACGCGAGTTTCAAGTCGCGCGCGTCACTGTCCGTCAGGCGGTCGATATCCTGCGCGAGGAAGGCCTGCTGCGCTCGCAGCAGGGGCGCGGCACCTTCGCCGCCGAAAAATCGGCGGATCGCCACTGGTTCAAGCTCGCGACCACTTGGGATATCCTGATCGAACCGATCAAGAACAACGTCATCAAGCGCATCAAGGCCGACAACGCGCCGCAGTTTCCGACGCTACGGGATGGCGAAGGCGAGCTTGCGGACAGCTACGTCTTTCAGCGCAGCGTCCAGTACAAGGACGGCGAGCCCTATGGCGATCGTCAATCTGCATCTCGCCAACACCATCTACAAGCGGGCCCCGGAGGTGTTCCGGCAGCATCCCGCATTGCCGGTGATTGCGGGCCGCACAGACATCGACATCAAGCACGCACATCAGACTGTCGTCATCGGCAGTGCCGATCCGACCACCTCCGACCTGCTCCAAGTCGCGCTCGGCGCGCCGACGGCGGAATGCCGATGCGTGGTGATCGATCGCGACAACGTCGCCATCTACGTCGCCGACATCATCTACCGCAGCGACGCGATCCAGCTGCATATCGATCTTCTGGCGCATATGCGCGCGCCGCCCGACGGCGCCCGGCGCGCGCCAGCGTCCAAAGCCCCCGGCCGCAGATCAGGCCGCGCCGCCAAGGGTTCCCGGTTGCAACCATCATCATCCTAAGATTAGAATTTTAGGTTGATTGCCCCGGCGGGAGTGGTCGCGATGAAAGAGCAGGGCGTCGGCGCGCGCCTTCTCCGCAAGGAAGACGACCGCCTGATGCGCGGCCGCGGCCAGTTCGTGGCCGATCTCCACTTTGCCGGCATGAAGGACGTCGCCTTCGTGCGCAGCCCGCTCGCCCATGCGCGCATCCGCGGCATCACCGTTCCCGACGCGCATAAGGATGCCGTCTTCACCGCCGCCGATCTCGCCGGCGTCAAGCCGATCCGCGCGGTCACTGGCATCCATGGCTTCAAGACCATCCGAGCAATCGCCGCTCGCCACCGACAAGGTGCGTTATGTCGGCGAGCTGATCGCGATGTGCGTTGCGCCGACGCGCGCGCAGGCCGAAGACATCGCCGCCGCCGTCGCGCTCGATCTCGACGAATTGCCGGCGGTGCACGACATGCTGGCCGCGCGCGAGCCGTCGTCGGCGCTGCTGCACGAGCAATGGGGCGACAACGTTTTTCTCGAAACCTTCGTCGACGTGGATATCGCCGAAGCGCTTCGACGCCCCGATCAAAGTGACGCGCGAAATCCGCACCGCGCGCCAATGCATGGCGCCGATCGAAGGCCGCGGCGTGGTCGCACTATGGGATACGCGGCTGGAGCAGCTCACGCTCTATTCGGCCTGCCAGATGCCGCACATCGTGCGCACCGGCCTGGCCGAGTGCCTCGGCCTCGACGAAGGCCAGGTGCGGGTGATCGCGCCCGACGTCGGCGGCGGCTTCGGCTACAAGGGCATCCTGCTGCCGGAGGAGGTCTGCCTCGGCTGGCTGGCGATGCGCTGCGGCCATCCGGTGCGCTGGATCGAGGATCGCCGCGAGCATCTGACCGCCGGCGCCAATTGCCGCGAGCACCATTACCGGATCACCGGCTATGCCGACCGCGACGGCACGCTGCGCGGCATCGACTGCGAGGCCGTGGTCGATTCCGGCGCCTATTCGGCCTATCCGTTCTCGGCCTGCCTCGAGGCGGCGCAGATCGCGAGCATCCTGCCGGGCCCGTACGACTTTCCCGCCTATCGCTGCCGCACCTGTTCGGTCGCGACCAACAAGTGCCCGATCCTGCCCTATCGCGGCGTCGCCCGCACCGGCGTGTGCTTCGCGATGGAGCTCGTGCTCGACGCCATCGCGCGCGAAGCCGGGCTCGAGCCGCACGAGGTGCGGCGCAAAGACATCTGGTCCGGCCGGAGCAGATGCCGTTCGACAACATCACCAACAAACATTTCGACAGCGGCGATTATCCGGAATCGCTGCGCCGCGCCGTTGCGGCGATCGACGTCGCGGCGGTGCGCGCGCGCCAGCAGCGCGGCGAAGCCGACGGCCGCCTGATCGGCGTCGGCTTTGCGACCTATTGCGAGCAGGCCGCGCACGGCACCTCGGTCTATTACGGCTGGGGCATTCCGATGGTGCCCGGCTTCGAACAGGCGACCGCGCGCCTTACGCCGGACGGCGGGCTGGAACTGCGGGTCGGCATCCAGTCGCACGGCCAGGGCCTGGAGACGACGCTGGCGCAGGTGGCGCACGAGATCCTCGGCATTGACCCGACCGAAGATCAAAGTCGTGCATGGCGACACCGCCATGACGCCGTATTCGACCGGCACGTGGGGATCGCGCTGCATGGTGATGGCGGGCGGCGCCGTTCGGTGACGCCTGCAAGGAGCTCGCCAAGCGCGCCGCCAGATCGGCGCCCAACTGCTGCAAACCGACGCCGGCCCAGGTCACCCTGCGCGACGGCGAGGTGGTCGGCCCGGCGGGGTTCGATCACGCTCAAGGAGATCGCGCGGACCTGGTACCTGCAGCCCGCAGAACCTGCCGAACGATGTCGACATGGGCGGCCTGGAAGCGACCGTCGGCTACCGGCCGAACCCCGACAGCGGCACGTTCAGCTACGCCGCCCATGCGGCGATCGTCGCGGTCGACCCCGAGACTCGGCGACGTGGCATTCTCGACTACGCGGTCGTCGAGGACGGCGGCAAGCTGGTCAATCCGATGATCGTCGACGGCCAGATGCTCGGCGGCCTCGCGCAGGGCATCGGCACGGCGCTCTACGAGGAGATGCCGTTCGATGCGACCGGGCAGCCGCTGGCCGCGACCTTCGCCGATTATCTGCTGCCCGGCGCCACCGAAGTGCCGCATGCGCGAAATCGATCACATGGAGACGCTCTCGCCGTATACCGAGTTCGGCATCAAAGGCATCGGCGAGGGCGGCGCCATCGCGCCGCCGGCGGCGATCGCCAATGCGGTCAACGACGCGCTGCGGCCGCTGCGCGCCGAGCTTCTCATTTCGCCGATCACGCCACATCGGTGCTTGAAGCGATCGCGAGCGCCGCGCGGAGCAAGACGTAATCAGACGCCGCGCGACGCGGCGGCCGGCTCGCTATAAGGATCGATGGAAGGAACAACAATGAGCACTGACAACCGCCAGAAAGTTCTCAAGCAGATCGACACCGCAAAAGACAAGTCGATCAAGTTTCTGCAGCAGATGGTTTCGATCCCGAGCGTCACCGGCGACGAGGGTAAGATTCAGAAATTCCTCGCCGACTATCTCGACCAAGATGGGCCTCGAAGGTCGATATGTGGGAGTCCGACTGGGAAAAACTGAAAAAACATCCCGGCTACATCCCCGTCGACCGCGGCTATGAGGGCCGCCCCAACATCGTCGCCACCTGGAAAGGCACCGGCGGCGGCCGCTCGCTGCTGTTCAACGGCCACACCGACGTGATCCCGGTCGGCAACGGCGAAGGCTGGAGCGACAATCCCTGGTCGGCGTCGATCAAGGACGGCCGGATCTACGGACGCGGCTCCTGCGACATGAAGAGCGGCGTCGCCAGCCACATCATGGCGATCGAAAACATGATCGCGGCCGGCCTGAAACCGAAGGGCGACGTCTATCTCGACATCGTCATCGACGAGGAGGTCAGCGGCCACGGCACGCTCGATACGGTGATCCGCGGCTACAAAGCCGACGCCGGCATTTCCGGCGAGACCAGCGGGCTTGCGGTGCAGCCGGCCTGCATCGGCCGCATCTGGTTCGAGATCGAAATCCAGGGCAAGGCCGCCGGCATCCAGCGGCGCTATCAGGGCGTGAGCGGCATCGAGCTCGGCTACAAGATCACCAAGGCGGTCGAGGCGCTGGAAGCCAAGCGCGTCGCCACCGTCAAGCATCCGCTCTATCCGAAGCCGATCGACGCGCTGCCCTGCATGATCGGCGGCATTCCACGCCGGCAATTTCCCGAGTTCGTTCGCCGCGACCTGCCTGTTGAAAGGCAGCATGGCCACGGTCCCCGGCGAGGACCATGAAGGCGTCAAACGCAGCCTGGTCGAACACATCGCGCGCGCGGCCGCCGAAGATCCCTGGATGAAGGACCACCCGCCGAAGGTGCGCTTCGTCGGCTATGACGCGCAGGCCTCGGAAATTCCGCGCGACCACCAGATCGTTCAGCTGGTTTGCAAGAACTATAAGGAGATCACCGGACGCGACCCGGAGATCAGCGGCCGCCAGGGCGCGGCCGATACCCGCTTCCTCAATCTCTACGGCCATACGCCGACGGTGATCTTCGGGCCCGGCTCGACGGCGGTCATGCACTCCGACGACGAATATGTGAGCATCGACGATTACCAGACCGCCATCAAAGTGATGGCGCTCAGCATCTACGACTGGTGCGGCGTCGAGGCACGCTGACGTCCGGAGGGAGCGCGAAAGGTATTGTGTTTCTAAACATAGGACCTTAGCTTGATCCGTCCGGCTCGTGGAGTTCGAAGCGCCATGCAGAACGGCAAGCCGGTCATCGCCGTCATCGGCGGCACGGGCGATCTGGGCTCCGGCCTCGCCCGGCTGTGGGCCGCGGCCGGCTATCCGGTGGTGCTCGGCTCGCGCGCCAAGGACAAGGCGGAAGCGGCGGCGAAGGAGCTTTGCCTCGCAGATCGGCGCCGACGTGCGCGGCGACGACAACCGCGGCGCGGCGCAGGCGGCCGATATCGTCGTCCTGTGCGTGCCGTATTCCAATCACGATGCGATCCTGCACGACATCAAGCCGGTCATGGCCGGCAAAGTCCTGGTCGACGCCGTTGTTCCCCTGGTGCCGCCCAAGGTTTCGGTCGTGCAATTGCCGGCCGCCGGCTCGCCGGCGCTGGTAGCGCAACGCACGCTCGGGCGCGGACGTGCGCGTTGCGGCCGCCTTTCACAATGTCGGCGCCAAGAAATTGCACGGCGGCGAAAAGGCCGACTGCGACGTGCTGGTCTTTTCCGATGACGCCGGACGTGCGCGACCAGGTCATCGCGCTGGCAAACGTGGTGGCGACGCGCGGCGTCGACGGCGGCGCGCTCGCCAACACGGTGGCGGCCGAAGCGCTCACTTCGGTCTTGATTGCCATCAACCGGCGCTACAAGATTCCCGGCGCCGGCATACGCATCACCGGTCTGCCGGCTTCCGACGCACGGTGAATTTTGAATGAGCGCCAGGAGCCTCACGCTGACGGCCTTGGCGGGGCTTCCGCTGGTCGAACCCGGCGACGATCTGGCGGCGCTGCTGGCGGCGGCGCTGCGGCGCACGGAGATCGTGCCCGAGGACGGCGATATCCTGGTCGTCGCGCAGAAGGTCGTGTCGAAGGCCGAGGGCCGGATTGTCGATCTCGCCGACGTCATACCGTCGGCGCGGGCGGTCGCGCTGGCACAGGAGGTCGGCAAGGATGCGCGCCTGGTCGAGATCATTCTTTCGGAATCGAGCGAAGTGGTGCGCCATCGCAAGGATGTCTTGATCGTGGCGCACCGTCTCGGTTTCGTCATGGCGAATGCCGGCGTCGACCAGTCGAACGTCGCGGGCGGCGGCGAGCGCGTGCTGCTGCTGCCGCGCGATCCCGACGCCTCCGCGGCCGCCTTGAAGACGAAGCTCGACAGCGGCGTTCGGCGCCAAACTCGGCGATCATCATCAACGACAGTTTTGGACGCGCTTGGCGCAACGGCGTGGTCGGCGTCGCGCTCGGCGCCGCCGGCGTGCCGTCGCTGCGCGACATGGTCGGCGCGCCCGATCTGTTCGGCCGCAAGATGCGGGTGACGGAGGTGGCGGTGGCGGATGAAATCGCGGCCGCGGCGTCCTTACTGATGGGGCAGGCGGCGGAGGGCAGCCGGCCGTGCATGTGCGCGGCCTCGTTTGCGATGCGCCGGCGGTGCCGGCTTCGGCGCTGCTGCGGCCGAAGGAAATGGATTTGTTCAGATGACGTCCGGCGTCGGGCAGCGGTCACGTGGTTGCGCTGTGCGGCGGCATCGGCGGCGCCAAGCTCGCGCTCGGCCTCTATCGCGTGCTCGATCCCGGACAGTTGACCGTCGTCGTCAACACCGGCGACGACTTCGAGCATCTCGGCCTGCACATCTCGCCCGATCTCGACACCGTTCTTTATACGCTCGGCGGCATCGCCGATCCGGAGCGCGGATGGGGACGCGCCGGCGAGACCTGGAATTTCATGGATGCGCTCGGCCGGTTCGGCGGCGACACCTGGTTCAAGCTCGGCGACCGCGATCTTGCCATGCACGTTTCGCGCACCGAATGGTTGCGCGGCGGCGGCACACTCAGCGAATTTGCCAGCCGCACCGCCCAGTCGCTGGGAATTACCGCTCAGGTTTTGCCGATGTCGGACGACGCGGTGCGCACGATCGTCGAAACGGCCGAAGGCGACCTGCCGTTTCAGCACTATTTCGTGCGGCGGCGCTGCGAGCCCGTCGTGAAAGGCATTCGTTTCCAGGGCGCGTCGGCGGCAACGCCGTCTCCCGGGCTTGCTCGAATTGCTGTCAAATCCTGCCGTGCGCGCCATCGTCGTCTGTCCGTCGAATCCCTACCTCAGCGTCGATCCGATCCTTTCGGTTCCCGGAATTCGCGACGCGCTCGCGAACAGCGCGGCGCCGGTGATCGCGGTCTCGCCGATCATCGGCGGCCAGGCGGTGAAAGGACCGACTGCCAAGATCATGCACGAACTCGGCATTGCGGTGAACACCCAAGCCATCGCCGCGCATTATCGCGGCCTGATCGACGCTCTGGTCATCGACGAGGCGGACGCCGCCGACGCGGCGCCGGACCGGTATCCCCGTCATGGTCACGCGCACGATGATGAAAGACCTTGCCGACCGCGAACGGCTTGCCGGCGACGTCGTCGCACTTCGCCGACGACATTGTCGCGGCCGGCCGCTCGCTGCGCGCGCAGCGAGTGGCGGCCGATGAGCATGCCGCGCAGACGTCTGGGCGATCGTGCCCGTCAAGCGCTTCGCGGCGGCGAAACGCCGGCTGTCGCCGGCTGCTCGACGCCGCCGAGCGCGCGCAGTCTGGCGCGCCTGATGCTCGAAGACGTGCTCGACGCGCTCACGCGCTGCAATGCGCATTTGGCCGGCGTCGTCGTCGTCACTGCCGACGAGGCTGCCGCGGCATTGGCCGCGCAGCGCAACGCCAGCGTCGTGTCCGATGAAGGCCGCGACGGCATCAACGCCGCGATCCGCCTCGGGCTCGATTGCGTCGTGGGCAATGGCGGCGCGCGGCGTGCTGGTCGTTCCGTCCGACATCCCTCACCTTTCGCCGGACGCCATCGCCGCAGGCCGTCGGACGCGATCCGCGCCGTCCGGCTCGCTCGCCGTCATCGCGGCAACCGACGATGGCGGCACCAATCTGCTGGCATGCCGTCCGGCGAACGCGCTGCCGCTGTGCTTCGGCCCGCGCAGTTTTCAACAACCACTGCGACGCGGCGCGCGCGCACGGCATGAATGCTTCGCGTGCTTGCCTCCCGGCGATCTCGGCCTCGACATCGATCGGCCGGAAAATCTCGACGCGTTCCTGGCGCTCAAATCAAACACCCGCACGCATGCCTATCTGGCGGCGCTCGCCATCTCCGGTTCGTTCGCAGAAGAGCGCCTCGCCGCTCTAGCGATTTTCCCGACGACCGAAACTTGACGCGCGAGGAAGCCCTCGCGCTCGCCGATCTGAGCGATCTCGAGCCGCTGCTGCGCGCCGCAAGCCGCCGCCGCGACCGCGCCCATGGCACGATTGTTTCCTATTCCCGCAAGGTTTTCATTCCGCTGACCCAGCTTTGCCGGGACGTGTGCCATTACTGCACCTTTGCTCATCCGCCGCGCGCCGGCGAGCCGACGTTCCTGTCGCGCGACGAGGTGCTGGCGATCGCGCGCGCCGGCCGCGACGCCGGCTGCAAGGAAGCGCTGTTCACGCTCGGCGACAAGCCGGAGCTTCGTTATCGCGCGGCGCGCGACGAACTCGCGCGCCTCGGCCATCGCGACGACGCTGTCCTACCTCGCCGAGATGGCCCAACTCGTGTTCGAGGAAACCGGGCTGCTGCCGCATGCCAATCCCGGCCTGCTCGACGCCGCCGATCTTGCCGCCTTGCGGAAAGTCTCGATCTCGCAAGGCATCATGCTGGAAAGTGCGTCGGCGCGGCTGATGCAGAAGGGCGGACCGCATCACGGCTCGCCCGACAAGGAACCGGCCGCGCGGCTCGCCACCATCCGCATGGCCGGCGAACAGCGCGTGCCGTTCACCACCGGCATCCTGATCGGCATCGGCGAGACGCGGCAGGAACGCATCGACGCGCTGCTGGCGCTGCGCGATTTGCACGACGCGCACGGCCACATCCAGGAAATCATCATCCAGAATTTTCGCCCGAAGCCGGGCACCCGCATGGCGGACGCGCCGGCGCCCGACGGTGGACGAGCATCTGTGGACCATCGCCATGGCGCGGCTGATTTTCCCGCCGTCCATGAACATCCAGGCGCCGCCGAATTTGAGCCCTGGCGCGCTGCGCCGGCTCGTTGAAGCCGGCATCAACGACTGGGGCGGGGTCTCGCCGGTAACGCCGGACCATGTCAATCCGGAAGCGCCGTGGCCGCATCTGCAGGTGCTGGAGCGCGCCACAAACGCCGCCGGCAAGGACCTGCATGAGCGGCTTGGCGATCTATCCGGCCTATGCGGCCGAGCATCGCACGTGGGTCGATCAGGCTCTGCACACCGCGCTGCTGCATCGCATCGACGCCGACGGCTGGCCGCGCACCGATGACTGGTCGCCCGGCGCGACGACGCCGCTGCCAGCCGAGGCGCAACCGATGGCGGCGCCGGCCGTCGCGTCGAACGACTTATCGAAGATCATCGATCGCGCCGTCGCGGCCCGCGCCGCCCTGACGGAGCGCGAGATCGTCCGGCTGTTTCAGGCGCGCGGCGATGAGTTCGCCGCCGTCTGCGCGGCAGCCGACGCGCTGCGGCAAGAGACTTGCGGCGACACCGTCTCCTATGTCGTGACCCGCAACATCAATTACACCAACATCTGCTCGTTCAAATGCCAGTTCTGCGCCTTCTCGAAAGGCAAGATGAGCGAGAATTTGCGCGGCCGGCCCTACAATCTCTCACTTGAAGAAATCGCGACGCGCACGCGGCAAGCCTGGCAGCGCGGCGCCACCGAAGTCTGCATGCAGGGCGGCATCCATCCAGATTTCACCGGCCGCACCTATATCGAGATTTGCCGGGCGGTTCGCGACGCGGTGCCGGACATGCACGTTCATGCGTTCTCGCCGCTCGAAGTGCATCAGGGCGCGGCGACGCTCGGCCTGCCGGTCGCCGAATTCCTGGCGCAGTTGAAAGCGGCCGGGCTCGGCACCTTGCCGGGCACGGCGGCGGAAGTGCTCGACGACGAAGTCCGCGCCGTTCTCTGCCCGGACAAGATCAATACCGCGCGCTGGCTCGACGTGATGCGCGCGGCGCACCGGGTCGGCTTCAAGACCACGGCGACGATCATGTACGGGCATGTCGACGGTTATCGCCACTGGGCGCGGCATCTCCTGCGCCAGCGCGCGCTGCAGGCGGAGACCGGCGGCTTCACCGAATTCGTGCCGTTGCCGTTCGTCCACATGGAGGCGCCGATCTACCTGAAAGGACGTGCGCGCCGCGGTCCCGACGTTCCGCGAAGCGGTGCTGATGCACGCCGTGGCGCGGCTTGCGTTCCATCCATTGCTGCCGAACATTCAAACGTCATGGGTGAAGATGGGGCCGGATGGCGTTAAGGCCTGCCTGCGCGCCGGCGCCAATGACCTCGGCGGAACCCTGATGGACGAGACGATCACGCGCTCGGCCGGCGCCGTGCACGGCCAGGAAATGACGCCTGGCGACCATGGAACAGATCATCCGCTCGCTCGGCAGGGTGCCGCGCCAGCGCAACACGGTCTACGGCGGCGTGTCGGACGAACGCTATCGCGCCTCGCTTGTCCCGCACCCGGCCTTCGCGGCGACGGTCGCGCCGGCCTAGCGCCAGGGACGAAAATGGCCATGCAAGAGCAGGTAATTCCTATTGTTCTAATAATAGCATAACCCTAATATCCTGCGCTTCGGTCGGCTTGGGATTGTTCTTTCGCCGGCGCCCGGCAGGTTGAACAAGGTCTGCGCATGAGCCTGTTGCTCGCCCCCGAGATTTCCGACCGCGCGCATCGCAATGCCGCGGTCGACCGCCTAAAAAAGGTCGGCGGCTTTCTGCCGACCTGGAGCGAACTCGCCGATCCCGGCGAGCGCCGCAAATGGCAAGGCGCCCGACCTTGCGCGCATCGATCCGGATGCGCCGGATGTCGCCAATCTGTGGCGGGTGCACTGGTTCAACGCTTCCGACCGCAAGACGCGGCTCGAAACACCGATGCACGTGGTGTTGCCGCCGGAATTGACCGGCGTCAAAGCGCCGATCGTCGTTATGGTCGGCTGCAATTTCCCGATGATCGGCGCGCACAAGGTGCTCGCCGCCTACGCCTGCCTGGTGCCGCGCCTGATCACCGGCGGCTTCGATCCGTCGCACCAGCGCGCGATCTGGCCGTCGACCGGGAACTATTGCCGTGGCGGCGTTGCGATCTCGCGCATTCTTGGCTGCCGCGGCGTCGCCGTGCTCCCCGCCGGAATGAGCCGCGAGCGCTTCGACTGGCTGCAAAACTGGGTTGCCGATCCGGCCGACATCATCCGCACGCCCGGCACCGAGAGCAACGTCAAGGAAATCTACGACAAGTGCGCGGAACTCGATCGTGACAAGGACAACGTCATCCTCAACCAATTTTCCGAGTTCGCGAATTATCTGATCCACTATCACTGCACCGGTCACGCGTTCGACCGGGTCTTCGACGCATCTCAAACGCGAGCCACAGGAACTATCAGCTCGCGGCTTTCGTCTCGGCGACCGGCTCGGCGGGCACGATCGCGGCCGGCGACCGGCTCAAGAAGCTGCACAACACCAAGATCGCCGCAGTCGAAGCGGCCGAATGCCCGACCATGTTCTGCAACGGCTACGGCGAGCACAACATCCAGGGCATCGGCGACAAGCATATTCCCCTCATCCATAACGTGATGAATACCGACGTCGTCATCGCGGTGTCGGATACGGCAAGCGACGCGCTCAATCTGCTGTTCGGCGACGACCGCGGCCGCGCTTATCTCACCAAGCGGCGCAAGATCGATCCGGAGCTGATCCGCCAATTCGAGAATTTCGGAATTTCCGGATTGGCGAACATCGTCGCCGCCATCAAGCTGGCCAAGCGCTTCGATTACGGGTCCGACGACGTGGTGATGACGGTCGCGACCGATAGCGCCGCAATGTACGACAGCGAGCGAGATACCTATCGGGCGCGGAGATATCCGGGCGGCTTCGACGACATCAACGCCGGCGAGATTTTCGGGCGGCACGTCGAAGGCATCGCGGACGATCGTGTACTAGAGCTCACGCACGTCGATCGCAACCGCATTTTCAATCTCGGCTACTACACCTGGGTCGAGCAACAGGGTGTGTCCATCGCAGACTTCGATCGCCGCAGGAAACAGGAGTTCTGGCAAGGATTGGCCGACACGATCCCGGCATGGGACCGGCTGATCGAAGACTTCAACGCCGAAATCGGACGCAATTCAGCGGCATGAGCGCAGTCAAGCCATACGGAAAACTGCGCAAGGAATCTGGCGCAGCGCGACCGCAGCTTGCGCGAGAAGGTCGTGGCGCTGGACGACGTCGCGTCGTTCGTACGCGACGGCGATCTTGTGGGCATCGGCGGCAGCACGATGTCGCGCACGCCGATGGCGCTGATTTGGGCGCTCATTCGGGCCAAGCGCAAGAAGCTGGTTTGCTGCCGCAGCATCACCTCCAGCGACGGCGACCTGCTGTTCAGCTCAGGCGTCTCGGAACACATCATCACCAGCTGGTTCAGCCAGGGTATTCTATGGGGCGTGTCCAAGGTGATGCGGCACTATGTGGAGACCGGCAAGGCGCGCTTCGAGGAATGGAGCCATCTTGCCATGGGCATGCGGCTTCGGGCCGGCGCCATGGGCGTGCCGTTCATGCCGATCAGGCCGATGATTGGCTCCGATGTTCTGACAGAGCGGCCTGAGGCCAAGGAAATCGATTGCCCCTTCACTAACGAAAAGCTGTTGCTGGTGCCTGCGCTCAATCCCGACGTCGCCTTGATCCACGTGCAACGCTGCGACGCCTATGGCAACGCGCAAATCGATGGTCTGCAGTTCGTGGACATGGACCTCGCCATGGCGGCCAACAAAGTCATCCTGTCGACCGAGCGCATCGTCTCCAACGATCAGATCCGGCGCGCGCCGCACCAGACCAAAATTCCATTCTTCGCCGCCGATGCGGTCGTCGAGGTGCCATTCGGCAGCGCGCCGCACGAATGTTACGGCGTCTACGAGCCGATGATCAAACACATGGAATATTACGTCGGGCTCGTGAACAAGGATCCGGTCGCCGGCATGCAGGACTACCTCGACCGTTTCGTCTACGCGCCAAAATCCTGGGCGGCGTTCCTCGACCTTATCGGGGTCGAGGAATTGCTGACGGCCGCACGCGCGGGAAACTCAATCTATGACGCTTAAGTCCGAATACACCTCCAGCGAGCTGCTTGCGATCCTGAGCGCTCGCCAGCTCAAGGATGGCATGGTCGTGTTCGCCGGCGTCGGCATTCCGCTGCTCGCGGCAACGCTGGCGCAGCGCCTGCATTGCCCCGGCCTCACCATCCTGTTCGAGGGCGGCGTCGTCGGCGCCTTCATCGAGCCCGGCAAGCTGCCGCCGTCGACCAACGATCAGCGCTGCACCATGCGCGCCAACATGGTGCTCGGCAGCGCCGATGTGCTGCTGCTGCTGCAGCGCGGTTACGTCGACGTCGGCTTCATGGGCGGCGCGCAGATCGACCAGTACGGCAACCTGAACAGTTCTTTCATCGGCGACCCGAAGCATCCGAAAACCAGGCTGCCCGGCACCGGCGGCGGCAACGATATCGCCAGCCTCACCGATATGATCGTAGCGATGAAGCACGAGAAGCGGCGCTTCGTCGAGAAAGTGGACTTCATCACCAGTCCCGGCTGGATCCGCGGCAACGACACGCGGAGCGAGAGCGGTCTGCCGCTCGGCGGCATGCTTCGGGTCATCACCGAACTCGCCATGTTCGGCTTCGACGCCAAGACGCGGCGCATGAAACCGCTTGCGCTCAATCTCGGCGTCACGCGCGAACAGGTGCAGGAAAACACCGGCTTCGAGCTCGTCTTCGGTTCCGACGTCGGCGTCACCGAACCGCCCACCGAGCAGGAGCTGTCCATGCTCCGCGTGCTCGATCCGGAGCGGCTCTACATCGGCTGACTTCGCTTGAGTTCATCAGGGAGAACAGAAATGACCAGCCTGAGCAAGACGTTCGGCATCGCCGCGCGCAATTTCACGGCGTATCCGGAAATGCCCGACGCGCGCGCGCTGGTCGAATATGGCGTCAAGATGGAGCAGCTCGGCTTCGATTCGCTGTGGGTTTGGGATCACGTGCTGCTTGGCGTCCAGCCGAACTTTCCAATCATCGAGTCGCTCACCTTGCTCACGGCGATTGCGGCGCGGACCAAGACCATCAAGCTCGGCACCGGTATCCTGGTGCTGCCGATGCGCAATCCGGTGATCCTGGCGAAGCAACTGGGCAGCATGGATTTGCTGTCGGAAGGCCGTCTGATCATGGGCATGGCGTCGGGCTGGTACAAGCGCGAGTTCGACGCCGTCGGCGTGCCGTTCGACAAGCGCGGCAAGATCATGGACGAGAACCTCGATATCCTGAAACGCTTCTGGACCGAGGACATGGTCAAGGGCGAGTGGATGTTCCACAAGATTCCGGCCGGCGTGATGTATCCGAAGCCGGTGCAGAAGCCGCATCCGCCGCTTCTGATCGGCGGCTATGTCGACCGCGTGCTCAAACGCGCAGCCGTCACCGGCGACGGCTGGCTGACTTATTTCTATCGTCCGGAAAGCTTTGCGACGTCCTGGGCCAAGATTCGCAACTTCGCCAAAGAGGCGGGCAAGGACCCCGACACCTTGCTCAACGCGTCGCAGCTGCCGATCCGCATCGGCAAATCGCGCGCCGCGGTCGAGAGCGAGATGATGGAATGGCTCGGCAAGGAATGGGACTACGCGTCCTGGAGCGAATCGACCAAGGACAGCGCCATCCTCGGTACCGTCGACGAGTGCGTCGAGCAGTTGAAGGCGCATCTTGCCGTCGGCACGCAGAAGCTGATCTTCGTCCCGTACCGCTATGAGATGGAGCAGATCGAAATCATCGCGCGCGAGATTATTCCGCGCCTGAAGAACGGCTGACCGCAGCCGGCTCTGACAGCAGCTTGCGTAGTTCGGCGACGATCCAAGCCACCTTGCTTCGCTTCGCCACATCTGCCCTTATTATGTGCCGCGCAGACCTATCGGCGATGGCACAAGGATTGCTTTTTGGACAGGCAACCAGGGGGTGACACATGACCGTATTGGGCCTCACACGCCGCGGAGTTCTGCTCGGTTCTGCTGCGGCGCTCACCATGGCTGCCGCCGCCAAAGCGGCAACGCTGGCCGAGATCAAGAAGCGCGGCTACATGACGGTTGCGACCGAGGACGATTTCGTACCGTTCGAGTTCAGCAAGGACGGCAAACCGACCGGCTACGATCAAGAACTCCTGGAAATGTTCAAGAAGAAAGCCGGGTTCGAAATCCACCAGGACATCATCCCGTGGACCGGAATCCTGCCCGGGGTCACCACTGGCAAGTACGACGCCGCCGTGACGGCCGCCCTCGTCACGCAAGAACGCATGAAGACGCTCGATTTCTGCAGCCCGGTGGTCGAATTGATCGACTACTATCTGAAGCGCAAGGGCGACAAAAAGATACAAGGCATAAAGGATCTCAGCGGATTGCCGCTCGGGGTCGAAGCGGGAAGCGCCATGCTCAAGATGCTGCCGCAGCTTGACGACATGCTAAAGGCGACTGGCGGGTCGCTTGGCAAGGTCGTGTCCTATCAGGGCTATCCGGAAGCGTATCAAGACCTGGCATTGGGCCGCATCGACTTTGTCGTCAACACCCAGTTGAGCCTGCAATCAATCGCCAAGTCGAAGCCCGACACCTTCGAGATGGGGCAGGCGGTCTCCAAGCCAACCTACATCGCCTGGGCGGTCGTGAAGGGCAACACCGACCTTCGTGCCATGCTGAACGAGTTCCTGCTTGGTACGCGCAAGGACGGTTCGATGTACGCTCTGCAGAAGAAGTGGTTCGACATCACATTCGAGCACATGCCGGAGGAACCGACCGCAATCATCTGATCGCGTCTGTCCGTGGGAACCGGCGATTACCTGGCGCTGGCGGCCGGGGCGGCAAACACGATAGCGATCAGCGTGCTGGCGATCGCGATCGGCACCCCACTCGGTCTTGGCTTGGCGCTGATCCGCTGGGGCCAGGTGCGCGTGCTCGACAATGTGGTCGCCGCGCTCGTCAGCCTGCTACGCGCCACGCCGGCGGTCACCCTCATATTGCTGGTATATTTCGCATTGCCGACCGTGGGCCTCGAGGTGCCGCGGTTCGCCGCCGGCGTCGCCACGCTTGCACTGGGAACGATGGCCTACAATTGCGAGATCTGGCGCGCCGCGCTGCTCGCTTTTCCGGCCGACCAGCTTGATGCCGCACGCGCCTTCGGCATGCCGCGCGGCTTGCGCTTCCGCCTTGTTGTGCTGCCCCAGATTGCCCGCACCGCGTTGCCGGCGCTGGTCAACGAGATGACGCTTCTGATCAAGGTCAGTCCGGCGGTTGCGGTGATCGGTGTGGTCGAGGCGACGCGCGCCGCCGTTCGCATCGGCGCCACAACTTACGATCCCATTCCGCCGTTCCTGATCGCGCTCGCCATCTATCTCGTCGTCATCGGCGCCTTCGTCGCAACGCAGCGCATGCTGGAGCGGCGGCGCCGGGCCGGTCTGTTCGCATGATTCCGCATGGCATCGAAGTGCTGTGGGAACAGCGAGACGCCTTGCTCTCGGGCTTTCTCGCAACACTCGCCATCGCGGTCATCGCCGCCGTCTGCGCCGGTATCCTCGGCCTGATGCTGTTTGCGCTCCTGATCTCGCGCGTACGCGTGGTTGCGCTGGTCCTGGCTTGGCTGATCGATTTAATGCGCTGCGTGCCCTTCATGCTGTTCTGCTACATGATCTATTATGGGTTACCTTCATTCGGTATCGTCATCGGCAACCTGACGGCGGGCATTATCGCACTCACGATCTACAACGCAGCCTACATCGCGGAATTGCTGCGCGGCGGCTTTGTGGCCTTGCCGCGCGAAGGCGTCGAGGCCGGGCATGCCTTCGGCTTCCACGGCTGGCGCCTGCTCATCCGCATCATCCTGCCGCCGGTTCTACTGTCGTCAACTCCGATGCTCGGCAACCAAATGATCCAGATCATCAAGGACAGCGCCTTCCTGGTGATCATCGCGGTGCAGGAGTTGACGTTCGCGGCAAATGAGATCCAGGCGACCTATTATGTCCCGTTCGCCAGCTTCGTGTGCGCGATGCTGCTATATTGGGTGCTGTGCCTGGGAGTCGAGGCGGGCGTGCGGGCAGTTCTGACCGTGGCGGAGGCGCGGCGATGAACACCGTTTCCGTCCTTCAAATCGACGGACTGTGCAAATCCTTCAAGGATCATCGCGCGCTCGACGGCATCGACCTTTCGGTGTCGGAGGGCGAGACGGTTTGCATTCTCGGGCCGTCCGGCGCCGGCAAATCGACACTGCTTCGCTGCATCAACTGGCTGGAGGTGCCGGATAGCGGTGCGGTGTTCCTGTCGGGCGAACGGGTCGGCGTGCGCGCGGCGGACGTTGCGATGTCGGATGGCGAGCTCGCTCGCATCCGCACGCGCATGGGAATGGTATTCCAGCATTTCGCTCTATGGCCGCATCTCAACGTGCTCGACAATCTGATGGCGGCGCCGCTCCATGTGCAGCGCCGGCCGCGCAGCGAGGTCCGCGAGCAGGCCGAGGCGTTGCTGCGCAAGGTCGGTCTCTGGGACAGGCGCGGCGCGCCGCCAGCGCGGCTGTCCGGCGGCGAGAAACAGCGGGTCGGGATCGCGCGGGCGCTGATGATGCGGCCGGCGCTTCTGCTGTTCGACGAGCCGACCAGCGCCCTCGATCCGGAGTTGGTCGGTGAGGTGCTGGCGGTGATGAAGACGCTTGCCAGTGACGGCATGACGATGGTGGTGGTGACGCACGAAATGGGCTTTGCGCGTGAGGCGGCGACGCGGGTGGTCTTCATGGATCAGGGCAGGATCGTGGAGACGACCGAACCGGAAGCCTTTTTCACGAATCCTTCGACCGAGCGCGCGCGGCAGTTCCTGGCGCGTTACGGATCGGAAAAGACCCGCAAATAATCAAGTCCTGTCGCTGCGCGCCGGCCATAGCATAATATCGTCGAGCGAGAGCCGCGCGCGCTCCTTGCCGGCGCCGGAGACCGCGCCGATCGTCACCAGCATCTGCGCGGTCCATCGGCGCGGCAATTCCAGGGCATCAGCGACGGTGTCCGGGCAAAACAGCGGCGCACACATGACGCAGGCGCCGAGCCCTTCGCTTTGCGCGGCGAGCAGCAGATTCTGCGCCGCCATGGCCGTGCTCTGCACCGCCATTAGATATTCGGCTTCACTGCGGCGCTTGTCGGGATAGCTGTCCATGTCGCCGATGTCGACGCAAATGACGATGACCACCGGCGCCCCGGTGATGCGCGCATGCGAGCGCGCAACGTCAGCATCGATCAAGCCGACGTCGTCGCCGTCCGCGGTGCGGTCCTTGCGCAACTGCTCGCCCATCGCGGCAGCAAGCTTGCGCTTGCTGGCGTCTTCGTCAAGCACGGCGAACCGCCAGGGCTGGCGGTTGTGCGCCGATGGTGCACGCGTTGCGGCGTCAAGCAGCCGCTCGATGACCGGCCGTTCGATCGGCTCCGCCACATAGCGTCGAATCGAACGACGCTCGCCAATCGAGGCCGCAAGTTTCCGATCACTTGTCACGATGAAGTTCCGTTGCGACAAAGCTGTGTCATTCCGTCACGGTTTATCGCTCCAACGGCTGCTTTCCCATAGGGATGACGTATTCGCTTTGCCCCTCGAATTATCCAGGTAATCCAGGCAATAATCGAGGGGACTCCTGCAAACGGTGGGACAATGGCCTTAGTCGACGGCCCTCAAAGCGCGGAAGAGACGTCTATCTCACGGGGGTCGCCGATCACCCCGATGATGGAGCAGTATATCGAAATCAAGACCGCCAATCCGGATTGCCTGCTGTTCTACCGGATGGGTGACTTCTACGAGCTGTTTTTCGACGACGCCGAAATCGCCTCGCGCGCGCTCGGCATCGTGCTGACCAAGCGCGGCAAGCATCTTGGCCGCGATATTCCGATGTGCGGCGTGCCGATCGAACGCGCCGATGAATATCTGCACCGGCTGATCGCGCTCGGTCATCGCGTCGCTGTCTGCGAGCAGCTTGAAGATCCGGCGGAAGCACGCAAGCGCGGCGCCAAGAGTGTGGTCCGCCGCGACGTCGTGCGGCTGGTGACGCCTGGCACGCTTACTGAGGATTCGCTGCTCGACGCCAAGCGCAACAATTATCTGCTCACCATCGCTCGCAACCGCGCGTCCTCGACGGAAGACTGCTACGCGCTGGCCTGGATCGATATCTCCACCGGTGAATTCCGCGTCGCGGAATGCGCCCGCACTTCGCTTGCGGCCGAAATCGCGCGCCTTGAGCCGGGCGAGATCATCGTTTCCGACGCGCTTTACGGCGATGCCGAGCTTGCGCCCTATTTGCGTTCACTGCCGGCGGTAACGCCGCTCACCCGCGACGTGTTCGACGGCGCCACCGCGGAGCGGCGCATCGCGGCATTCCTCGGCGTCGCCACGACGCACGCCTTCGGCAAGTTCTCGCGCGTCGAGCTTGCCGCGGCGGCGGCAGCCGTCACCTATGTCGAACGCACGCAGATCGGCAAGCGTCCGCCGTTGTCGCCGCCAATTCGGGAGGCGGCCGGCGCGACGCTGGCGATTGACCAGGCGACGCGCAGTAATCTCGAGCTCATGCATACACTTGCGGGCGACCGGCGCGGCTCCCTTCTTGCCGCGATCGATCGCACGGTGACGGCGGCCGGTTCGCGCCTCATCGCGCAGCGGCTCGCCGCACCATTGACCGACCCGGCGGAAATCGCGCACCGGCTCGACGCCGTTGCCGTCTTCGTCGGCGATAGCGCCGCACGCGCCGATCTCCGCACGCGGCTGAAGGCCGCCCCCGATCTTGCGCGCGCCGTGACGCGCATCGTGATCGGCCGCGGCGGACCGCGCGATCTCGCGGCGATCCGCGATGGCATTTTTGCGGCGGCGGAGATTTCCGCGCGGCTTGCGACGCTCGCAGAGGCGCCTCGCGATACCGCACAGGCCACGGCGGCGCTGCGCCGTCCCGATCCGGCCGTCGCCGCCGAGTTGGCGCGGGCGCTGGCCGAGGAATTGCCGGCATCGCGCCGCGACGGCGGCTTCGTGCGCTCAGCCTACCAGGCGGCGCTCGACGAAGCCCGCGCGCTGCGCGACGAATCGCGCCGCGTCATCGCTGCGCTGCAGGTGCGCTACGCCGAGATGACCGGCATCCGCTCTCTGAAAATCCGGCACAACAACGTGCTCGGCTATTTCGTCGACGTCACGGCGCAACACGGCGACAAGCTCATGACCGCGCCGCTCAACGGCACCTTCATCCATCGCCAGACGCTCGCCGGGCAGGTGCGCTTCACCACCACCGAGCTTGGCGAGCTCGAAGCCAAGATCGCCAGCGCCGCCGATCGCGCGCTGGCGCAAGAGCTTGAAATATTCGACCGCCTTGCGGCCGCCGTCACCGCGGCGAATGCCGACATCATGCAGGCCGCCGAGGCGCTCGCCCTCATCGATGTTGCGGCGGCGCTGGCGACGCTCGCGGTCGAGCGCGACTATGTGCGGCCCGAAGTCGATGACAGCGTTGCCTTCGCCATCGCCGGCGGCCGTCATCCGGTGGTCGAACAAATGCTGGCGACCGACGGCGGCCCGTTCGTCGCCAACGATTGCGATCTCTCGCCGCCTCCCCCTCCTTTCCCTTTCCCGCAAGCGGCGGAGGGAACAGAGGGGGCCGGACGCATCTGGCTCATTACCGGCCCCAACATGGCGGGCAAATCGACGTTCCTGCGTCAGAACGCGCTCATTGCCGTGCTGGCACAGATGGGAAGCTTCGTTCCGGCGCGCAGTGCCCATATCGGCGTGGTCGATCGGCTGTTCTCGCGCGTCGGCGCCGCCGACGATCTCGCGCGCGGGCGTTCGACCTTCATGGTCGAAATGGTCGAGACCGCGGCGATCCTTAACCAGGCCGGCGAACGCGCCCTCGTCATTCTCGACGAGATCGGCCGCGGCACGGCAACTTTCGACGGGCTTTCCATCGCCTGGGCGACGATCGAGCATTTACACGAGAAGAATCGCTGCCGCGCGCTGTTCGCCACGCATTTCCACGAGATGACGGCGCTCGCCAACAAACTGCCGCGGCTCCACAACGCCGCCATGCGGGTGAAGGAGTGGCAAGGCGAGGTCGTATTTCTGCACGAAGTCATCGCCGGCGCGGCCGACCGCTCCTATGGCATCCAGGTGGCGAAACTTGCCGGCCTGCCGCCCAGCGTGATCGCGCGCGCCAAGGTCGTTCTAGCACAACTTGAAGCGCAGGACCGCGCCTCACCGCGCCACAGGCTGATCGATGACCTGCCGCTGTTCGCCGCCGCCCGCCCTGCTGCCGCGCCGCAGCGCGATGCGGCACTCACCGCGCTCGTCGAAATGCTGGCGGCGCTCCATCCCGACGAGATGTCGCCGCGCGATGCGCTGGAAGCGCTTTATGCATTGAAGGCGCAGTTGGGAAACACGCAATCGTAGAAGCCCACTTGTACGCGGCGCAATGCTGAATCGCGGTCGATCCCGGCTACGTTATCCGCCGAATAACCCAGAGCAGACCGCTCCAGCCGATGCCGACCGAAAGCCCGGCGGCAAGGGCCCACCACGAACCCGCCGGCTCGGCAAGACAATGCACCACGAGGAAACCGACGCCTAACCCGACCAACGGGACCTGCGTGTGCGCCAACACGCTTGCCGTCGCCTTGCCGCCGACGCGCGGATGCAAGATGACGATGGTACTGCACAACACGATCGGAAACAGTGCGAACATGCCGGAGGCAAACGAGCCGATGCTGTAGCTTGCCGTGGTCACGATGGCGACGACGACGGCAGTAGTCAGCGCGCGCAGCGGAATGTCGAGTGCGGTGCGCAGGAATTTCAGCGGCGGTCCGCTGGTGCGGTAGCGCCAGCACAGCGGGATGGTGATGCCGTACACCACCGCGTTGAGCGCCACCGCGCCGAGCGGCGTCCAATCGGCGAAACGCAGAAGAGCCACGCCGGCGAACCACACGATGATCGCTACGCCGAGGCTCAGCAGCAGGCCATGGCGTTGCGCCAGCGCCGCATAGACGGCGGCAAAGACGGAGATATCGGCGTTGATTGCGATGCTGCCGACCGCACTTGCTGCGATGAAGCTCGGCGGGTGCTCAATCGCCAGAATCGCATACGCCGCGCCGGCCGCAGTCGGCAAAGCGGCGATCAGAGCGCCGACAAACGGTCCGCTGCGTTCGACAGCGAACGAGACGATGACAACCACCGCCGCCGTCAACGCCATCTTCAGGGCAAGCTCGGACCAAAACAAGAGTTCGGGAGACATGAGCGGCATCAGTCATGGCCTGGATTAAGCGCAACGAGAGCCGGGGAGGCACGCGAGCGCCCGGGCTGATCCCGGATTACGCTCTGACCCGGGCTATTTTGTTACTTTGCGACGGGTTTCAGGTGATCGTGCCCGAGGACACCGGTTATGCGCTCACGTCCGCTGCATCGAGATCGCGACCGGCGGCCCGCTCCTGATCGTCTGATAGACGACGCAGTAGCGTTCGGTGAACTTGACCTGGAGCGAACGCAGGCCGGCCGCGTCCATGGGACTATCCTTCCTTCTTTTCGGTCATGGCCTGGCTTGACCGGCCTGCGCGGCCGGAGCGGTCGTATTCGCCGGACCCGACACCACTTCGGCGTAGCGACGGCCCACCATCCACGTCCACGTCGTTCGTGCAGAGCACCTATAAAGCCGCGGCTGCTCGGCACAAGCCGGACATGACGCGCCAGCCCAAAGGTCGAGCGGATGGTCCTGAAGGTCAGCGCGGAGTCGGGTGTCGAGAGCAGCAGCACCCGCACCATCGCCGCAATAAATTTATTCTCGATAGGGCCTACCGAACGGCATCAATTGGAATTCACTTCTATTTTGATCCATTCTCTTAGAATTAAGGCGCCCCATGGCCGAACTTCGGGACTGTCCCCTTTTCTGGGGCGGCGCTAGCGGGCGATGACAGGGTTAGCCCGCTCCGCTATGCCATTACGATGATGTTGGACACCCAACGGCCTCCCCGCGGTGCCGTCGAACTCATCGACAGCGCGACGATCGTCGCCGACCTCAAGGTACTTGCCGCGACCTATGGGGGGCGCGAGCGCGAACTGCGCACCGCCGTCGCACAGCGGATCAAATCGGCGCTCACGCAGGCGCGGACCCGCGCCGAGGAGCTGCTGCTCAGGGACCGGCATGGACGCCGCTGCGCCGAACGGCTGTGCCGGGTGCAGGACGAGATCATCCGCATCCTGTTCGAGTTCGCCGCCGATGAGCTTTACCGGTCGTCGGTCCCGTCGGAAGCCGAGCGCATGGCGGTGATCGCGACCGGCGGCTATGGGCGCGCCCTCCTGGCGCCGGGCTCGGACATCGATCTCCTTTTTCTGCTGCCCTACAAGCAGACCGCATGGGGCGAGTCGGTCGCGGAGGCGCTGCTTTATTGCCTCTGGGACATGGGCCTGAAAGTCGGCCATGCCACGCGTTCGATCAACGAATGCATCCGGCAGGCCAAGGCCGACATGACCATCCGCACCGCGCTTCTGGAAGCGCGCTATCTGGTCGGCGATGCCAAGCTTTTTGATCAGCTCACGGCGCGCTTCGACAAGGAGGTTGTGCAAGGAACGGCGGCGGAATTCGTCGTCGCCAAGCTCGCCGAACGCGAGGAGCGTCATCGCCGCGCCGGCCAATCGCGCTATCTGGTCGAGCCCAACGTCAAGGACGGCAAGGGCGGCTTGCGCGATCTGCATACGCTGTTCTGGATCGCCAAATATGTCTATCGCGTGCACGAGACCGAGGAATTGATCGAGCGCGGCGTGTTCGATCGCGACGAATACAAGCTGTTCCGCCGCTGCGAAGATTTCTTGTGGTCGGTACGCTGCAACATGCACTTCCTCACCGGTCGCGCCGAAGAACGCCTGTCATTCGACATTCAGCGCGATATCGCGGTGCGGCTCGGCTACACCGAGCATCCGGGCCTGAAAGACGTCGAACGCTTCATGAAGCATTACTTCCTGACCGCGAAGGACGTCGGCGATCTCACCGCCATTCTCTGTGCCGGGCTCGAGGAGCGCCAGGCGAAACCGGCGCCGGTGCTCAGCCGTATGATCGCGCGGCTACGCCCAGCACGCGGTCCGAAAAAACTGACCGAGACCGACGATTTCGTCATCGACAATAACCGCATCAACATCGCTCGCCCCGATGTTTTTACCCACGATCCGGTCAACCTGATCCGGCTGTTCCAGCTCGCGCAGAAGCACAATCTCGCCTTTCATCCCGAAGCCATGCGCGCCGCCACGCGGTCGCTCGAGCTGATCGACAAAACCGTGCGCAAGGACAAAGAGGCGAACCGCCTGTTCCTGGAGATTCTGACCTCGAAGAACGACGCCGAAACCGTGCTGCGGCGCATGAACGAGGCGGGCGTACTCGGAAGATTCGTGCGCGACTTCGGCCGCATCGTAGCGATGATGCAGTTCAACATGTACCACCACTATACGGTGGACGAGCATCTGCTGCGCTGCATCGGCGTCCTCAATGAGATCGAGCACGGCGAGAACCGGGAAATGACGCTCGCCAACGAGCTGATGCGAACGATCCGGCCGCAGCACCGCACCGTGCTTTACGTCACGCTATTCTTGCATGATATCGCCAAGGGCCGGGTCGAGGACCACTCGATCGGCGGCGCGCGCATTGCGCGGCGTCTCGGTCCGCGGCTCGGACTTTCGGCGGCCGACACCGAACTCGTCGCCTGGCTGGTCGAAGTGCATCTGGTGATGTCGACGGTCGCGCAGTCGCGCGATCTCTCCGACCGCAAGACGATCGAGAATTTCGCCGCCGTGGTGCAGTCGCTTGGAGCGCATGAAGCTTCTGACCATCCTGACCACGGCCGACATCCGCGCGGTCGGTCCCGGGGTGTGGAACGGCTGGAAGGCGCAGCTTCTGCGCACGCTCTATTACGAAACCGAGCCGGTGCTCACCGGCGGCTTCTCCGAGGTCAACCGCGCCCAGCGTGTGGCGATGGCGCAAGCCGAATTCCGCGCCGAGATGAAGGATTGGCCGGCCGAAACGCTGAACGCCTATGTCGCGCGCCACTATCCGGCCTATTGGCTCAAGGTCGACCTGCCGCACAAGCTCGCGCACGCCCATTTCGTGCGCGCGACCGAGGCGGCCGGAAAGTCGCTGGCGACCAGCGTCGGCTTCGACGCCGGCGCGCGGCGTCACCGAGCTGACGGTGTTCGCGCCCGACCATCCGTGGCTGCTGTCGATCATCGCCGGCGCCTGCGCGCTGGCCGGCGCCAATATCGTCGACGCCCAGATCTATACGACGACCGACGGGCTCGCGCTCGACACCATCGCGCTGTCGCGCGAGTTCGAGCGCGACGAGGACGAAGCGCGCCGCGCCGCCCGTATCGGCGACGCCATCGAGAAGGCGGTGCGGGGCGAGCTCAAGCTGCCCGACGCAGTCGGCAAGCGCGCGCCGCCGAAGGGACGGCTCAAGGCTTTCGCCATCGAGCCCGAGGTGACCATCAATAATCAATGGTCGAACCGCTACACCGTGGTCGAGGTCACCGGCCTCGACCGGCCGGGCCTGCTCTACGAGCTGACCACGACGCTCTCGAAGCTCAATCTGAATATCGCCTCGGCGCACGTCGCGACCTTCGGCGAGCGCGTCGTCGACGTGTTTTACGTCACCGACCTTCTCGGCGCCCAAATTGCAACGCCGACCCGCCAGGCCGCCATCAAGCGGCCGCTGCTGGCGCTGTTCACCGCTGCCGGGCGGTGAGGTCAGGCCGGCAGCAGGACGCCGCCGGCGGGGTGACCTATTTCGGCCCCTTCCCGCGCATTCGCCCCCAAGCGGAGGGTGGAGCGACAAGGTAACCGCCCCTTAAACCGCGCTCTCTAGCCTGTCGCCGGCGCGTTTCGCGCGCTGGGGACGGGGATATGGCGTCGCGACAGGCCGGCCGGAAGCGTGCGCAAGGGCGGCGCCAGCCTCGACCTGCGGCTGCGCCCGCAGGACCGCACCGGCGGTCCGCCGACAGCCCGGTCCGAAGGCGGTCGCCGCCGCCGGCACGACGGCGACGCGACGCGCAAAACCCGCAGGCGGCGTCGCGGCGGCAAGCACCGTTCAGGCATCGGCCGGCTGATCTACTGGGGCGCGGTCCTCGCCTTGTGGGCGGTGATCGCCGCGATCGGCACGCTGGTCTGGATCGGCATCCATCTGCCGCCGATCCAGTCGCTGGAAATCCCGAAGCGGCCGCCGTCGGTGCTCATTCTCGGCGCCAACGGCGCGACGCTCGCCACCCGCGGCGACATGGGCGGCGCCGCGGTGCCGCTGCGCGAATTGCCCGACTATGTGCCGAAGGCTTTCGTCGCCATCGAGGATCGCCGCTTCTATTCCCATCACGGCGTCGATCCATGGGGCATTTCGCGCGCCGTCATCGCCGACGTGCTGCGCCGCGGCGCGTCGCAGGGCGGCTCGACCATCACCCAGCAGCTCGCCAAGAATCTGTTCCTGACCCAGGAGCGCACGGTCTCGCGCAAGCTGCAGGAGGTCGGTGCTGGCGCTGTGGCTCGAACACAAATTCAGCAAAGCGCAAATCCTCGAGCTCTATCTCAACCGCGTCTATTTCGGCTCCGGCGCCTACGGCGTCGAGGCCGCGGCGCAACGCTATTTCGGCAAATCGGCGCGGCATCTGACGCTCGCCGAAGCGGCGATGCTCGCCGGCCTGGTGCAATCGCCATCGCGGCTGGCGCCGAGCCGCAATCCTGACGGCGCCGAGCGCCGCGCCGGCATGGTCATCGCCGCCATGGCGGACCTGAAAATGATCAGCGATGACGCCGCCAAGCGCGCGCTGGCCAGCCCGGCCCGGGCGGTGAAGCCGGCCGGCGCCGGCTCGGTCAACTATGTCGCCGACTGGGTGATGGACGCGGTCGACGACCTGGTCGGCCATGTCGACCAGGACATCGTGGTCGACACGACGATCGATCCGACGCTGCAGAATGCCGCCGAGCAGGCGCTGGTCGACGCGCTGGCGCAGAAGGGCGAGAAGCTCGGCGTCGGCGAAGGCGCGATCGTCGCCATGACGCCCGGACGGCGTCGTGCGCGCGCTGGTCGGCGGCAAGAGCTACGCCGAGAGCCAGTTCAACCGCGCCATCGCCGCCAAGCGCCAGCCCGGCTCCGCGTTCAAGCCTTTCGTCTATCTGACCGCGCTCGAGCACGGGCTGACACCCGACACGGTGCGCGAGGACGCGCCGATCGCCGTCAAGGGCTGGAAGCCGGAAAATTTCGAGCACGAATATTTCGGGCCGGTGACGCTGACGCAGGCGCTCGCCAATTCGCTCAATACGGTTTCGGTGCGGCTGACGCTGGAAGTCGGCCCCGCCGCAGTGGTGCGCACCGCCTACCGGCTCGGCATCGATTCAAAGCTCGAACCGAACGCCTCGATCGCGCTCGGCACGTCGGAAGTCTCCGTGCTCGAGCTGGTCTCGGCCTATGCGACGTTCGCCAATGGCGGCTTCGCCATCTCGCCGCACGTTATCGAGCGCGTGCGCAGCGCCGACGGCAAGACGCTCTACACGCGCGCAGCGCAGCCGCTCGGCCGCATCGTCGATGCCCGCTATGTGGCGATGATGAACGCGATGATGCGCGAGACGCTCGCCAGCGGCACCGCGCGCCAGCGCCGACCTGCCGGGCTGGCAGGCCGCCGGCAAGACCGGCACCAGCCAGGATTTCCGCGACGCCTGGTTCATCGGCTACACGTCGCATCTCGTCACCGGCGTCTGGCTCGGCAATGACGACAACGCGCCGACGAAAAAGGCGACCGGCGGCGGTCTGCCGGTCGAAATCTGGAGCCGGTTCATGAAGGTCGCCCATCAGGGCGTTGTGCCGGCGGCCTTGCTGGGAGTCGCGGGCGGCGGCTGGATGAATTCCAACCCGCCGCAAGGCGGCAATGCTCCCCCTGTTGCCAGCTCACAGCCGCCGCAGTCCGGCAACGGTGGCCTGGACTTCTGGCTGCTCGACAAGCTGTTCGGGCGGCGCTGAATGACAGTCTTGGCCGCGATATAATTTGCGCCGATTCACATCTCTCGTTGTCGCGAGGACGGCATGCTTCCTAAAGCCCCTGCCTTCGAAACCTTGAGCCTGCACGCCGGACAGCATCCCGATCCGGTTACCCGTTCGCGCGCGGTGCCGATCTACCAGACCACGTCGTACCTGTTCGATGATGCCGATCACGCCGCCGGTCTGTTCAACTTGGAGCGCGCCGGCCACATCTACACCCGCATCTCCAACCCGACGACGGCGGTGCTGGAGGAACGGCTCGCCGCGCTCGAGCAAGGCGTCGGGGCCGTCTGCACCGCGAGCGGCATGGCGGCGATGCATCTCGCCATCGCAACGCTGCTTGGCGCCGGTGACCATATCGTTGCATCGGCGTCGCTCTATGGCGGCAGCATCAATCTCCTTACGCACACGCTGCCCCGCTTCGGCATCACGACAACGTTCGTCAAGCCGCGCGATCTCGCCGGCCTGCGCGCGGCCATCGGCGCAAGAACCCGGCTGCTGATCGCCGAGACGATCGGCAATCCCGGCCTTGAAGTGCTCGACATTCCGCAAGTGGCCGAGATCGCCCACGCCGCCGGCATACCGCTCCTGATCGACAACACGTTCGCGACGCCGTATCTGAGCCGCCCCATTGCCCTCGGCGCCGACATCGTCATGCATTCCATCACCAAGTGGATCGGCGGCCATGGCATCGCCATCGGCGGCGTGCTCGTGGATGGCGGCCGCTTCGACTGGCTGTCCTCGGACAAATTCCCGACGCTGTCACAGCCCTATGCGGGCTATCACGGCCTTATCTTCGCCGAGGAGTTCGGCCCGAGCGCCTTCGTCATGCGGGCGCGCGCCGAAGGATTGCGCGATTTCGGCGCGTGCCTGTCACCGACAAACGCTTTCCACCTGCTGCAAGGCGTGGAAACGCTGGCGTTGCGCATGGAACGGCACATGGCGAACACGGCGGCCGTGCTCGCCTTCCTGCGCCAGCACCAGGCGGTCGCGTGGGTGCTGCATCCTTCGCTGCCAGCGCATCCCGATCACGCGCTCGCGCAGCGGCTGTTACCCAACGGAGCCGGATCGATCGTCAGCTTCGGCATCAAGGGCGGCCGTACGGCCGGACGCAAATTCATCGAAGCGGTGCGGCTGGCGAGCCATCTCGCCAATGTCGGCGACGCCAAGACCCTGGTGATTCATCCGGCAAGCACCACACATCAGCAGATGGATGCGGCGGCGCTCGCGACCGCCGGCGTCGGCGAAGAACTGGTGCGTATCTCGGTCGGCCTCGAAGCGGCGAGCGACATCGTCGACGACCTCGGGCAGGCATTGCGCGCCGCGCAGAAGGCCTGAGCCATGCGCCTCATCGTCGATGGCGCGGAGACGTTCGTCGCGACCGGCGGCCGCGCATTCGATCCGGCGCTGCCCGCTGTCGTTTTTCTGCACGGCGCCGGCTTCGATCATTCAGTGTGGGCGTTGCTCGCCCGCTCGTTTGCGTATCGCGACTTTGGCGTTCTGGCGCCCGACCTGCCCGGCCACGGCCGATCGGCCGGCGCGGCGCTGCCGTCCATTGCCGCCATGGCCGACTGGACGGCGGCGCTGATCGACGCCGCCGGAGTGCGCGCGGCGCGGCTGATCGGTCATTCTATGGGATCGCTCGCGGCTTTGGACACTGCGGCGCGTTTTCCCGGCACAGTCACCGGTCTCGCCTTGATCGCCACAGCGGCTCCGATGCGGGTGTCCGACGAATTGCTCAATGCCGCAAAGGCCAACGATCATGCGGCCATCGACATGATCGCGATCTGGGGCAACGGCCACCGCGCCACGCTGGGCGGCTCGCTCGCGCCAGGCCTGTGGATGTTAGGCGGCGCCGAGCGCCTGCTCGAATGCGCCGGCCCCGGCGTGCTGTTCAACGACCTTGCCGCCTGCAACGATTATCGCGGCGCGCTTGCCGCGGCGGCAACGGTCACCGTGCCATCGATCCTGATCCTGGGCGACCGCGACCTGATGACGCCGGCCAAAAGCGGCAAGGCCCTCGCTGCCGCCATTCCGGCGTGCCGCGTCACCGTCCTCGAAGGCGCCGGCCATATGCTGATGAGCGAGCGCCCCGAAGAGGTGTTCGCTGCGCTGCGGACATGACCGTTATTGATGCCAGCCCTTCATCGGGTAGACCAGCTTGGCGGTCGCCCGGTTCTCCGGCCAGACCGAGACATATTCTTTTCCTTGGAGCTGAATCAGATAGGTTGCCGACAAGATGTTCTGACCGGTCTCGTCGAACTTCACGCCGTTATAGCCGATCATGAGTTGATCCGGCTTGAGATCGGTCGCCTTCAGCGCCGCCTGGATCTTGTCGGGCTCAGTCGAGCCGGCGCGGTTGATCGCATCGGCGAGCACGAAGAAGGCCTGCATCCAGCGCGCGCTGGTGTCATCGAGATCGCGGCCGTACTTAGCCTTGAACATCTGGTTGATGATATAGGCGTTGCTGCCACGTTTACCGGGGTCGAAAGCGCTGCGATTGATCGCGCCCTGCGCCATATCGCCCGCGTTCGGGATGAAGGCTGGATCGGAGAAGCCGGAATCGTCGCCGATGATGATCGGCGGCAAGTAGTCAAGATTTCTCATCGTTTTGAAGTAGAGGATGGCGTCCGCCGTGTAGCTGACGAAGATCACCGCGCTCGGCTGCAGCGATTTGAGCTGGAGCACCTGCGCGGAGACATCCGAGCTGTTGGCGTTGTAGGCGATTTGCGCCGCGACCGGGATGTTGGCGGCTTTGGCCGCTTCCACAAGGCTGGCTGCGACCGATGTGCCGTAGTCGGTATTCTCGTTGACGATAGCGAGGGTATCGATTTTCTTGCCCGACTTCTTCAGATCAGTGAGGAATTCGGCATAGGCCTTGGCAAAATCCGGTGCGATCGGCGTGGTGCGGAAGGTCCATTTGAATCCGCGGCCGGTTATGTTCACTGCCACCGAGTCGGCGACGAGAAATGGAATATCTTGCCGCTCGGCGACGGCGGTCGCCACCAGCGAGACCGATGACTGGTACGAGCCGAGCATGGCGGCGACATGGTCTTGCGTGATCAGGCGCAAGGTCTGCTGTTGGCCGACCTGGGGATTGCCCTGATGGTCGGCCTCGTCGAGCATGATCTTAGCGCCGCCGAGGTTCGGCAAGCCCGCGGTAGGGCCGAGCGGCAAGTTCTTGAGCTCGGGATGTGCAGTGTTGACAATGTCGGCGCCCAGATCGACCGCGTCTTTGGCCGACTGGCCGGCGCTTGCCGAGTTGCCGGTCAAGGGATAAATCACCCCGATTTTCACGTCGGCGGCGTGGGCCGGAACGCCGACGGCGGCCGCCAGCGCCGTGGCGAGGACGCACCATGCCTTGTTCATCTGCTTCTCCCCTGGATTATGAATGCCGCAGGCGATTGAGCGCACACGATCTGCCAGCAGCTTAATCCAGATACCATCGATCAGGCTACGGCCGCGCGGACCCCGGCGGAAGGTTTCCGGCGGGGGAGGCGGCGAGGACGGAAATGATACTGGAACTCATCAAGCAGCGTTGGGTTTTCAGTGACGAGCGCGGCAGGGCCGGAGCAGGTTATGGCGACGCCTCTCGCAGACTTTCAAACGCCGACGGTGTCTTCATACCGGCTGCCGGCGCCGTCTTCATATCGGCCGCCGGCGCCAGTGCCGCAACCAAAGCCGCTCGGGGCCTTTCGGCTTATTGCTGCGCTCAGGCGCAATCCGCTCGAATGCTGGGCTAGGGACCACTTCGAAAAACCGATCGTGAGCGGCGGCCTGCCGATCGGACATGTTTTGCTCATTAACGACCCGCGCGCCATTCGCCACGTCCTCCTCGAGAATGCTGCCAATTATCGCAAGGACTCATTCCAACGCCGCGTACTGTCGGCCGGGCTTGGAGACGGGCTCCTCAGTGCAGAAGCCGAACGATGGCGCACCCAGCGGCGCACCGTGGCGCCACTCTTTGCCCGCAAGACCATCATGGAATTTGCGCCCGCCATAATGGCTGCGGCCGACGCCCTGGTCGGGCGATGGCGCAGCGAAAACGGAACGATCGTCGACGTCGCCGCGGAAATGTCGCGGGTTACGCTCGACGTGCTGGAGCGCACTATTTTTTCCGATGGCATCGGCCGCAAGCCGGAAGAGTTTCGCGTCGCAATGAAGACCTATTTCAATACGATTGGTCGGATTGATCCGCTGGATGTGCTCGGGGTGCCGGCCTTTGTGCCTCGGATCTCGCAACTGGGCGTGCGTTCGACACTTCGGTTTTTTGAATCCGCCATCGACGAAATCATCAGCGCGCGACGCCGCCGTATGACAAACGAATCCGGCACTGCCGCGAACGATATTCTTACGCTCCTGCTTGGCGCGCTTGATCCGGATACCGGAGAGCGGATGAGCGAGGTGGAGGTTCGATCGAATATCCTCACCTTCATCGCAGCGGGACACGAAACCACCGCAAATTTGCTCACCTGGTCGCTGTTCCTGCTTTCCCAATCGCCGGAATGGCGCCAGCGGGTCGAGGTCGAGGCTGAGCGCGAGATCGGCGGTCCCGTCGTGGGGCTGGCCGAGCGTCTGGTAGAGACGCGGGCGGTCATCGACGAGGCGGCCCGTCTTTACCCGCCGATTGCCGCAATCAGCCGCGTAGCAATTGGTGCGGATGAGCTTGCCGGCGAGAAAGTACGGCGAGGAACGATGGTCGTGATCGCACCATACGTTCTGCATCGTCATCGCTTGCACTGGCGCCGACCAAATATCTTCGAGCCGGCTCGATTCCTCGGCACGGCACGAACGGAGGTTGACCGCTACGCCTATATCCCCTTCGGCGCTGGCGCGCGGACTTGCATTGGATCGGCCTTCGCGCTGCAAGAGGCGACCCTCGTCCTTGCCTCCATCATGAACGACTTCCACTTGCGGCTCGCCCCCGGCCACGATGTCTGGCCGCTGTTGCGAGTGACGTTGCGGCCAGCGGGCGGCCTGCCGATGATAATCAGATGCAAGCGCTCGGACGAATAAAGCGGCGTCCAACGATAATCGGCTCGGCGCCGAAGACCCTGGCTTACGGGCAATGTGATGGTTGAAAGGCCGGCTCGCTGGTCAGTACGGCGAAGATTGGCGCAAAAGGGGAGTTTGCCGAAACGATTCCGAGTTCAGGCCGGCCGGAACGCAACGTATCTTTCAGGCAGTCATTTCGAATAGCCGTTAAGCGCGAGACTTTTATCAGCTCGCCGTTGGATATGCTCCGGATAGACGTGAGTCCGATCAGAGTTCTTTGCTCAAATCGTGGTTCTTCAGCGGTAGCGAGCGGATACGCCTGCCGGTGGCGGCGAAAACTGCGTTGCACAGTGCCGGTGCGAGCGGCGGGACCGGCGGCTCGCCGACGCCGCCCCAGAAATCACCGCTCGGCACGATCACGGTCTCGACCTTCGGTGCTTCAGCAAGGCGGATCATCGTATAATCATTGAAGTTTGATTGCTCCACGGCGCCATCCTTGATGGTGATCTCGCCGTAGAGAGCCGCTGTCAGCGCATAAATGATGGCGCCCTGGGTTTGCATTTCGATCGAGAGGGGATTGACCACATGGCCGCAGTCAATCGCTGAGACAACGCGATGGACGCAGACGCGGCCGTCATCGACAGATGCCTCGACCACCTGCGCGCAAAAGCTGCCGCAGGCCTCGTTGAGCGCGATGCCGCGGAATACCCCTGGCGGCAGCGGTGCGCCCCAGTCGGCCTTTCGCGCCACGGCGTCGAGCACGGCAAGGTTCTTCGGGCTGTTGCGCAACAGCCGCCGCCGGTAGTGATAGGGATCCGCTCCCGCCGCGTGCGCCATCTCGTCGATGAAGCACTCCTTGTAATATGCGTTCTGCGTATAGTTGATCGCCCGCCAGACGCCGAGCGGCACGGACGTCGCACGCACGACATAATCAGCCAAATAGTTCGGCACATCGTAGGGCATCTCGGTGTCGAGGCCACTCAAAAAGCTTCGGTCGATGAAGCTCGCGCCAAAGCCGGGCAGGAGCGAAGCCACGAACGACGGTCCCGAGAGCCTGATCGACCATGCGATGGGCATGCCATCCGCATCGAGGCCGGCGACGTGCCGCGCCATCCCGAACGGCCGATACAGGTCGTGTTTGATGTCCTCCTCACGGGTCCAGACCAGCTTGACGGGCTGCTCAACCTCTTTGGCAATGACCACGGCCTGCCGAACGAATTCCTGGATGGTTCCGCGCCGGCCGAAACCGCCACCAAGCATCATCCTGTGGACCACCACCCTGTCATCCGATACGTCGGCAGCGATAGCGGCGGTTGCGAGGGCGGTCGAGGGATCCTGGGTCGGCACCCAGATTTCAACTCGGTCGGGCTTGACATGCGCGGTGCAGGTCTGCGGCTCCATGGTGGCGTGCGCGAGAAATGGTACTGCGTAGTCCGCCGTAATACGCTTCGCCGCGGCGGCGAGCCCGGCCGCGACGTCGCCATCGGCACGGCCGACCTGAGCCTCGGCTGCGTCGAGGCCCGCACGCACGAATTCGGCAATCGTCGCGGTCGCAAGCTGGCCATTGCCGTGATCGTCCCAGGTCACCCGCAGCGCCTCGGCCGCGCACTTGGCCCGCCACCATGAATCGGCCACCACCGCGACCGCATCCGGCATGCGCACGATGCGGCGCACGCCCTTCATTCCCGCGATCGAGTTCTCGTCGATTGATTTCAGTTCGCCTTGGAAAACGGGACATTGCACGATGGCGGCATACAGCATGTCCGGCAGCCGCACGTCGATCGCATAGGTCGTCCGCCCCGTGACCTTGTCGGGCACATCGAGACGCCGCTGTGGAGTGCCGGCGAACCTCCATTCACCCGCCTTTTTGAGTTTGACGTTTGCGGGAGCTTTCAGTTTTGCGGCGTCTTCGGCGACGGCGCCGAAGGTTGCAGTCCGGCCGCTAGCAGGATGCGCAATCGTGCTGTTGTGCGCGGAACATTGCGAAGGCGGCACGTTCCATCGCGCCGCGGCGGCGGCGATCAGCATTTCCCGCGCGGCTGCGCCGGCTTGCCGCAGATAATGCTGCGAAGACGCGAGGGATCGGCTGGCGCCGGTCGCCAAGTCGCCCCAGGCCCGCCCCCGTTCCATATTCTCCACCGGGGACACGAATTCGGTACGGACCGTCGCCCAGTCGCATTCCAATTCCTCGGCGACCAGCATGGCGAGGCCGGTCAAGGCGCCCTGCCCCATTTCGGATCGGGCGATGCGGATCGTCACCGTATTGTCCGGCGCGATCACCACCCAGCAATTGACCTCGGACGTGCCGTCAGCGACGCGCGCCGACGCTGAGCCGAACGGAACGGCAATGCCAAGCGCCAAGCCGCCGCCCGCGGCGCTGGCGCCGACGAGAAATCTACGGCGATCAAATTCGCCGCGAGACCGCATAAAATCCCCCATTTGCCGCCGCAAGAATGCCAGATTTCCGATGCGCCCGCAGCTTGAAAATTCGCCTTACAGGTCGAATGCGGAACTGGCAGTGACGGTTTCCGCGGCAAAAAGGCCGTACCCGCGTCTACGATGATAATGGAGGTCGGAACGCACCGTGAATCACAATTTGGGGAACTACCATGATCCAAGACAATGGGACGCTGGAGCGGCGCGTCCGCGCCATCGAGGATCGGCTTGAGATCTACAATCTCATCGCCAGCCATCCGCCGAGCGCCGATACCGGGGCCGATACTTATGCCGAAGCCGTCTATACCGAGGACGGCGTGTTCGACCGCGGACCCAACCTCGCCAGCGCCACCGGCAACAAGGCGATCGCGGCGAGCCTCAAGAGCGACGACCACCAGGCCGCCATCGCCGGCGGACTCGCGCACTTTACCGGGCTTCCGCATATCGCGCTCGACGGCGACCGGGCGGTGGTTACCTCGTATCTGCAAATCCTCACGCCAAACAAGACCGGAGAACCGGTCGAGATGCCCAATCATGGCGCCTCGCGCGGCTACCACATCCATCGGGTCGTGACCAACCGCTGGGAACTGGTGCGGACTGCGGCGGGCTGGAAGATCAAGCGGCGCACGCTCCGCCTCGTCGATGGCTCAGAACCCTCGCGCGAAATTTTGCGCGGGGCGCTGGGGGCCTACACGGAACGGACGTGAGTACATTATCGGGGGGCTTGGGCCACTTATAGCGCTCGGCAAGCCCGAATATAATTGGCTAGGTGCGATGGCGGTCAAAAAGGGTCAGAGCTTCGTTTTCGGAACGCTTGCCGTGTGCGCGCGATTGAACACGCCCGAACACGCGGGGCTGAGCTGCAGTCTGCTTCGAACCAGGCAGGCGATGATGCGGCTTTGGTCGGGAATATCTTGCTGGCACAACCGCATCACATCAGGAGTGCAGGCTGCCTGATCCTGTTGGGACTGGGCGAATGCGGGACCGGCAGTCAAAACCAGTGCAGCAATAATAAGGGTGACCTTCTTCATGTAACCTCCCGTATGCTCATGAACAACGCACAACTTACGCGATAGTTCCTTACGGGAAGGAATATTTCGGAAGCAACGGCCCCTGGCTTTTTTCGCGCACGGCCACGGCCGGTTCACCCCCGATACCGTCAATATCTTTGGGCAAATTCCGGCCATTCGGGGGATGCCCCGCCGGACTGGAATGTCAGACCGGCAAGTGAGCTTGCCTCACGCCGTAATCGCCTATGTCGGACCGTTCTTCCGGGGCGCTTGGATGTGATGCGACATCCTGCGGCTCATCGAGCTGCTGGTCGATTTGGCGGATAACGTGCCGTGAGAATGGGCCGAGATGGAGATAGAGGGCCGTCAGCAGCACGATGATCCGAGCCCATTGCGGATTTGTCGACGCGCATTGAATGATCGTTTGCCTGAAGACGTCTTGTGCGCCCGGCAGCTTCGACACAATCCGATGGACAACCTCCAGGCCGCCAAGTCTGCTTCTGGAATTGTTAGCACGCACTTGACGATTTGGGTTGGAGCTGCCGAGCAGACGCGACAACCGCTGGAGACGCCCGGCGTAGGCGACAGGATCGTAGACTTTCTCCAGGACGCGCTTGTAGTCGGACAGGATTTCACTTCGCGGCCGCAATGTGTCGAAATTCAAACCTTGCGTGCATTGATCCATCCCGGCAGCGGGGTCGAATAATAGCTCCGCGTGCAAGCGGCCTTCGGTCGCAAGCCGGCGCGTCAGCTGGGTGTTCGGCAGCGCATAAAGCAGACCGACCATGCAGACCGGAATTGCGGCCTCCTCGATGAGCGCGATGATGGCATCCGCGACCGACCCCTGCTCGCTGTCGAAACCGACGATGAAACCCGCGGTGACATAGAGCCCGGCCGCATAAATCTTATGGACGCTCTGGGCGATGTTCCGCCGCGTATTCTGCTTTTTGCGCATCGCGACCAGCGTGCTGGTGTCGGGACTCTCGATTCCCACGAATACGCCGATGAAGTTGGCCTGATTCAACAGCCTCAGGAGATCCGCATCGTCGGCCAGATTAAGCGACGCCTCGGTCGTGAACTCGAACGGATAGTCATGTTGTTCGAGCCATGTCTTGAGTTCAGGCAGGAATGCCTTGACCGCCTTCTTGTTGCCGATGAGATTGTCGTCGACGAAGTCGACATGACCGCGGTAACCGAGACGATAAAGCACGTCCAGTTCATGCAGCATTTGGGCGTTGGTCTTGGCGCGAGGGACCCGCCCGTAGAGTTCGATAATGTCGCAGAACTCGCAGGTGAATGGACAGCCGCGCGAGAATTGTACCCCGAGGTACAGATATTTCTCGACCTTCAACAGGTCGAACCGGGGAACTGGGCTCTTCGTTACATCAATCGAGAATTTCTCGGCCTCGAAGACGCCCTCCCTCGCGCCTGCCTCCCACGCGGCAAGGAACTTGTCGATGATGCCCTCGGCTTCACCGAGCACCTGAAAATTGGCCTTGCTGTAAAGATGGGGTACCGAGGTCACAGCCGGGCCGCCGACGACAACCGGTTTTCCCCGGGCACGGCACAGGTCAATAATTTCGATCGTGTCGAAATATTGCGGCAGCATGCCGCCGGTCATGACCAAGTCGGCCCATTCAAGATCGTCGTCGGCCAACGCCTCGACGTTTCGGTCGACCAGCCGGACGGTCCACGCAGTCGGCAGCAGGGCCGCTACGGTGATGAGGCCGAGAGGCGTCGTAGGGTAACGCGCGTTGAATAGCTCACACGCCGCCGCGAAGTTCCAGAATGTGTCCGCCCCAAATCGGGGATAGACCATGAGAACATTACATGGACGCGCTGACGCCATTAGTCCTCATGGCACGATTTCAGACCGTGCCTATCGCCCGATACATTATCGGCTGATGCCCGCTTGGTCCGATTTTCCCGGACGGCGATTGCTGACCACCATATTGATCTTCCTCGCCAGATGAAAGCCAATTGTGAGTTCAGCTTCAAGAGCCCTCCGGGGTGCGGTGGCAGGCTGCAGCGATCCGTCAGGCCTGTGGCGAATGCAGCCATCGCCGCGCGTCAGACTATTTCCACCCCGCCGCCTTGACGGGGAACGCAGGCAATATTGCCGCTGGGGGCAAGTGCGGACCAAAATAGAAAATGTCCCGGCTGGAGTGTGCCGTCTTCGCGACTGACTGCGTAATTGAAGGCGGGCGATGAAGCGGGCATGCGAAACACCGAAAGCGCGACGACCGACCTGCGACAACCAATGCAGCAATCGCATGGGATTCTTTTGCTTCATGCCGATATGCTATCGTGCCGGTCGGCTTTTTTGGAAGCGGAACATGAGACAGTTGTTGCTTTGGCTCGCAGTCATGAGTGGATTGGGCGGTGCGGGTGCATTGGCCCAAGACGCTGCTCAAGACGGTCAGGTCTATCCGTCGCGCCCGATCACCATGGTTGTCGCCTATTCTCCCGGCGGCCCAACCGACGCAGTCGCACGGATCATGGCCGAGGCCATGAGGGTTTCGCTGCACCAGCCGGTGATCATCGACAACCTCCCCGGCGCATCCGCCAGCATCGGCACCGGCCACGTCGCTCGCGCAACGCCCGACGGCTACACCATCATCTTCGGCAACTGGGCGTCGCATGTCGTGAACGGAGCGGTGTACACGCTCAGCTACGACGTCCTCAACGATTTCGAACCGATCGCGCTGGTCACAACGCAGCCGCTGCTGCTCGTCGCCAGGAAATCGATGCCGGCAAACGATCTGAAGGAGTTCATCGCCTGGCTGAAGGCGAACCCGAACAAGGCCACAGCCGGCGGGGCCGGCGCCGGCAGCGCTAATCATATTGCCGCGGTGTTTTTTCAAAGAGAGACGAATACGCAATTTCAATTCGTGCCCTATCGCGGCGGCGCCAACGCGATGCAGGACTTGCTCGCCGGGCAGATCGACATGATCTTCGACCTCGCCGCCAGCGCCGTGCCGCAGGCGCTTGCCGGGAGCGTCAAGGCCTATGCGGTCATGGCGCAAAAGCGGATGGCGGCCGCCCCTGATATCCCGACAGTCGACGAGGCGGGAGTGCCGGGCCTCCACGTTTCGCTCTGGAATGCATTTTGGGCGCCCAAGGGAACGCCGCGCGATATCATCGGAAAACTGAACGCCGCGGTCGTAGAGGGCCTCGCCGATGCGACCGTGAGGAAACGCCTGACCGATCTCGGACAAGAGATTCCGCCGCGCGAGCAGCAGACGCCGCAAGCGCTCGGCATATTGCAGAAGGCCGAAATCGAGAAATGGTGGCCCATCATCAGGGCAGCCAACATTAAGGCCGAGTGAGCCCGTCGCCGCTGGCTCTGTCGCGCATGGCGCGCCCAAGATATTCCATACCGTCCTCCGGACGCGGGCCGACGAACGTGAGCACAAGCTCGGTCACGCCGGCTTTGGCATAGGTCGAGGCCTGGACGAGACAGTCCGCGGCGGTGCCGGCAAGTCCGAAGGCGTCAAGGAAACGATCATCGAGCACGTCACGCGCCGGCGCGCCGGCGTTGAGCCGTGCAATCGCCGCGACGAAGTCAGGTTCGGCGATCCGGCTGTCACGCAACAAGGCAGCGCGGGCTGCCGGAAACCGGTCGCCCAACGACCAGAAGCCAGGCAGCATCTCGCCAATGGTCTTTTTCATCATATCACGGGCTTCCTCACGATCGAGGCGCGCAACGCACGGAACATATTGCAAAACCTCGAACGGACCGCTGCGACCGGCCCCGCGCGCGGCTTCGCGCACGGTCGCCACGGCATGGGCAGTGAAGGCCGGCGGGCAACTGTTCGAGATCATCAGGCCGTCGGCGAGCGCGCCGCAGAGCTGGAGGGCCTGGTCGCCGCGCGCCGCCATGAACAGGGGAAGATCGGGACGCCGCGGCTTGTAATCGAGCTTGACCTTGCGGGCGGAAAAAACCCGGCCCTCATAGTCGACCTCGCTGCCTTTCAGCAACGCGCGCACGATGAAGATCGTGTCGCGCACGGCGGCGAGCGGACGCTGATAGCTGAGCCCCATCCGTTCGACCGCCGCGCCGATGCCGGATCCGATACCGAGGCCGGCGCGCCCTTCGGATAGATCGTCCAGCGCCCCGATCTCCATCGCGATCAGCGTCGGGTGCCGATTGTAGGGATTGAACACGCCGATGCCGATGCGTAGATGCTGCGTCGCTGCCGCGCATGCCGAGGCGGCCGGCAGCGCACCGCGATTGAACGGATTTTCAGCAAACCAAATCGACGTGAAGCCGGCAGCATCAGCCACCTTGGCAAGCTCGACACAGCGGCGCGGATCGATCCCGCCGTGGAGGCGGATGCCGAAGTTGGGAAGCTCAAACATGCCGGTCAGACGCCGCCGGGACGAGCGCCTGTGCTGGCCTCGGAGAAATGTGAATGGACCACGCGCCACGCGCCGTTCTCCTTGCGGAAAACCATGGTCGACCGGGTGATGAACTCGCTGCCGTCATAGTGGATGTCTCGCGGCGGCGGTTCCTTGCCGGCCCAGTTGCGCATGGTCTTGCGATGGCACCACACCACCGCCATGTCGTCGGTCACCACGCCGCCGATATCATAGGGCGTCCAATAGCTCGACTTTACATTCTGCCCGTAGAACTTCCACAGGCGGAGCCAGTGGTCGCGTCCTTTGTAGGTGTGCCCGTTGAGATTGAAGAACAGCGCCTCGGGCGCGTCGCTCCAGATCGGCGCAAGCTTCTCACGATCGAACCGTGCGTTCGCGTCGAGGTAGTCCTCATGAAGCGCAAGGATGCGCTCTCTGTCGGTGGCCGATCCCCCGACCAGATTGGCTTCCGGCATCTCGATCGTCTCCCTTTTGCATATGGCCCCCGACAGGATACGGCATGGCCTGGCCGCGCGCTCGCGCCATTTGCGCCGATGCGATCGTCGGCGGCTCGCGCCGGTCGAGCGCGCGGCGGCGGCCTACGCGATCGCAATGCATTCCACCTCGATGTCGAACGGATGCGGCCACGATCCGACAGTGACAAAAGACCGCGCCGGCGGGTCGTTCGCGAAATACTCCCGGTAGATTGCGTTGAACGTGTCAAACCATGCCACGTTGGTGCAGAACACCGTCGTCTTGACCACTTTGTCCATCGAGGACCCCGCGGCCTCCAGGCATAACTTCATGTTTTCCAGAACGCGCCGCGATTGAACGCGGATATCGCCTTGAACGATCTCGCCGGTCGCCGGATCGTGCGGCGGCAGACCGGCGACGAAGATGAAATCGCCGGCACGTACCACGCGAGACAACGGCACGAGCTTTTTTCCCGACGGGTCGAGCCGGTCTTTCATCGGGACCGAAATGATCTCTTTTTTCATCTTCGAAGCCTTCCAGTTGGTGGCTGACGCCGGGTGACTTTTCACCGGTAGACCAATGTAAATTTGCGGATTGCTCGTTTGCAACCTCCCGCGCAACGATATAGCTCAGAAGCCGGCGTAAAACCGGGTTCGATGGCAGCGTATCAAGGAAGCGCAAGCGATGGCGGATGTGCAGGACTTTCGGCCGGGCGGATACCGCTTCATCAAGGGGGTATTTCAGTATTCGGGCGGCGTCGCCGCGATGCCGGGCTTCCGCATCCGCCGCGTCCGCTTTTCACGACCACTCCCACTCATGGCGGGGTTCGCGCGGATCGAGCAGATGTTGCCGGCCGCCGGCCGGCCGCTTACGGCGTTTTGCCAATGCGAGCTTCGCTCGCCGGCGCCGTTCACCGAAGATGGTTTTCGCGCTTTCAATGAAATCTACGTCGAAACCCTCAAGCGCTGGTCGATCTTCGACGGCACGACCAATCCGGTGGCGCGCAGCAATGTCTGCCCCGCGGCCGATGCGCCGGCAGAGCCGTCATTTCATGCGTTCACCTACACCGAGGTCGCGTCAGATGCGGCGCCGAGTTTCGTCGTGTCCGGCAGCGGCGAGGCTGCGGAGGGCCACGCCAGCTATCGCGAGCGCATCGTTCGGCTCGGCGACACCAGCCCGGCGGGCTTGCGTGAGAAGGCGCGCTTCGTGCTCGACCGGCTGGAAGACCGCATGGCCGCGCTCGGCTTCACGTGGCGCGATACCACCGCAACGCAGGTCTATACGATACACGACCTTCACCCGTTCCTCGCCGACGAGATCGTCACGCGCGGCGCGGCCCACGCCGGCTTGACGTGGCATTATTGCCGGCCGCCGGTCGTCGGCTTGGAATACGAAATGGATTGCCGAGGCGTGCGGCTCGAGCAGGTTGCCGACGTGTGAGTGCGCCGCGCCGCGTTGCGACGCCGCTGATTTCATAATACGCTCGGTAAGCACGCGCGATGGAACGTGGGTCGCCATATCAGCTCGGTGACATCCGATGCCTAATGCCAGCGCAACGTCATTGCCCGGCAACGTGAAAGTCATCCCCTCGACGTGCAGCGAGTGCTCGGTGCATTGCGGTTCGCTCGTCTATGTGCGCGACGGCGTCATCGAAGACATCAAACCGAACCCAGCCCATCCAGTGTCCAAGGGCGCGTTCTGCATCAAGGGGCTGAAGGGTCCGACCGGGCTTACTTATTCCGCGCAGCGCTTGCTTCATCCGCTACGCCGGGCCGGCGAGCGCGGCGAAGGCAAATGGCAGCGCATTTCCTGGGACGAGGCGTTGGATCATGCCGCCGATCGCTACGCCGCAGTCCGCGAAAAATATGGCCCGCTCGCGCTGGTCGGTGCTTGCAACAATGTCTATTTCGGCCGCGGCATCGCGGTCGTGATGCTGCTTCGCTCGCTGGGCTCACCGAACTGGATGATCAATCAGGATCTCTGCGGCGGATGCCGGGCGGTGAGCCTTCGCTCCACCGGGCTCGACATCACCCGCGGCGAGGACATCGACAACGCGCGTTGCGCGCTGGTGGTCGGCCGCAACTCTTATGAAGCCGATCCGATTGAATGGATCTCGCTCAAAAAGTTGAAGAAGCGTGGCGGCCAGATCGTCGTCATCGATCCAAAGCGGATTCCCACCGTCGGCATCGCCGACCTGTGGCTGCGGCCCGAGCCCGGCACGGACGCTGCGATCGGCCTCGCCATGATGCAGGTGATGATCGAAGAAGGACTATTCGACAGGGAATTCGTCGAACGCGCGACCCACGGTTTCGACAAGCTCGCCGCGCGGGCCCGCGAATTCCCGCCGGACCGGGCGGCGGCGCTGACCGGCGTATCGGCCAAGGACATCGTCGCGGCGACCCGCATCTACGCCCAAGGGCCGTCGACGTTCGTCTCCGGCCACGGTATCGACGCGTTCAGCGCCGGCGTGCAGACGTTCCGCGCGTTCCATTGCCTGGCCGGCATCAGCGGCAACGTCGATCGGCTTGGCGGCAATCGCCGCGTCAAGAAGCCGAAAGGCTTTCTCGACAATCTTCAGGTCGTTCACCATCCAGACTTCCGGCTGCCCCACGAGATCGAGGAGAAGACGCTCGGAGCCGACAAATATCCGCTCTGGGCCGGTCCGCGCGGCTGGCAGACCGCCTGCCACAACCCGACGGCGATCGACGCGATCCTGACCGGCAAGCCCTACCCGGTCCGCGCCATGTATGTAAGCGGCGCCAATATCGTCGTAACCTATCCCAACACGCCGAAAACCGTCGATGCGCTGCGCTCGCTCGATTTCCTGATGGTGGCGAGCGACACGATGACGCCGACCGCGGAACTGGCCGACATTGTGGTGCCGAAAACCACCGCGCTCGAAGAGGACGAGATTCGTCTTCAGCCGAACGGTCCGCTCATCACCATGACGCAGATGACTGTGCCGCCGCGCGGCGAGGCGCGCAACGATTTCCAGATTGCGCGCGGTCTGCTCGGGAAAATGCAGGCGCGTGGCGCCGCCGGCAAAGACTTGCTGCCATGGCAGAGCCAAGACGACTTTATCGCCTTCTTGCTCGGCGACAGCGGCGTGACGCTGGAAATGCTGCGCCGTGACGGCTACGCCGTGTTTCCATATTCCTTGGAGAATTTTGAGAAATTTCCATCGCCCACCGGCAAGGTCGAGCTTTATTCGGAGGCGATCGCCGGCATCGGCGTCGATCCGCTGCCGAATTTTGTCGCTCCGGCGCGCCACGGCGCCGACCCCGAGGTGAAATCGCAATTCCCGCTGACGCTGCTCACCGGTGATCGCGAGAAGACTTACCATCATTCGCGCTTTCGCGATCAACCGTGGGCCAAGAAAATTTCGCCCGATCCGCGGCTGCTGATTTATCCAGAAACTGCGCGGGCGATGTCGGTCAGCGAGAACCAATGGGTCCGCATCGAGACGCCCGGCGCCCGCGGCTCATGCCAGGCAAAAATCAAAATCACCGAACACACGCCCGAAGGCGTCGTCTCGACCGGCATGGGATGGTGGCGCCCCGGCAGCATGACGCCCGGCAGCGGCGCCTTCGACGTCAACATCAACGCCGCGATGACTTATGACGGTCCTTGGGATCCGATTTCGGGCTCCGTCGATTTACGCGGCATGCGCTGCCGCATCGTCGCCGTTTGATCGGAGACGTCGATGCCAGCCGCCAGGCCGACACCGAAACCCCTGCAGCGATTCAGCCCATTGCTTCAAACAGCAATCGGTTCGGATTGAGGATCGACATCTGGATGATACCGTCCTCTTTCACGCCGCGCTTTTGCAATTCATCGAAAAACTCGCGCAACGACTGCCCCACAGTGGGCGAGAATATTTGTCCGACGTCGCTCGACAACAGAACGCCCTGCGGCCCAACCGCTTCGATCACGGCGAGGTATTGCTCGTAGGTAAGATGATCCATCGCCAGGTTGGAGAAGCAAAGTTCGCTGTAGGCGCCGTACTCGGTCCACATTCGGGCCATGACTTCGGGCGGAAGCTCAGTCGACTGAAACAGCGGGTGGGTCATGATGATGCGGCGGATGCCCTTCGCATGGGCACGCTCGACAACAAAGAGAGTCTCCTCGCGATCGAGATGGCCGGTGGCGAGTATCAGGTCGAACTTGAAGATAAGATCGAGCGCGCGATCGAGTGCCGCCACTTTTGCCGAATCATTTTGATCCAGATGATAGCCGGTGCCTTCGGCATAAAATCGCGTATATTCCGCTTTGACGCCCCACGCTGTGGAAATATCGCGGCGATTGTAGCAGCGTAAATGGGCCTCGCAGCACATTGTCGGCATCCAGACGACAAAGCGATCGCGATCCGGATCGGCGGCGGTGACGTCGCTTTTCCATCCGGAAAGACCGGCGCGCACCCCGTGGTCGTCGACGCCGCCACAATTGAAATTGAGCGCGACCGAACCGACCAAGGGAACCTTATCATCGGACCGCCTGATCTGGCTGACTTGGCCGGTGGTGGGCTGAAAGTGATTTTTCATCACGACGCCGAAACCTTCGCGTCGCGCCTCTTCGGCGAGCGATGCCGCGCTGTATTTCCGGCGCAGAAATTCCGGTCCGATATGTACATGCATGTCGATGACACGCTTGTCGCCAAGTTGCGGAAGCGATTTCATTGCGAATGATTCCTACTGTGATTTTCCATCGTCATAGCCGGATCAGCATAGACAAAATAAAAATGAAGTGTCACGCTTGATGGAAGCGGAAGAGACATTGGTTCGGCTGCCAACGAGGGGGAAAGCCAATGAGCGTCAATGTTGCATCGACGGGGGCGTCGATGAGTGCGGCTCCGGCCGAAGTTGACGCATACGCCCGCAAGGCGCTGGTCGCGTCGTCTCTCGGCTATGCGATGGACGGGTTCGACCTGCTAATACTGGGCTTTGTCCTGGCGCCGCTGTCCGTCTCACTTCATCTCACCCCTGCGCAGGCTGGATCGCTCTTCACCTGGACGTTGGCGGGCGCGGTCTTTGGCGGCTTGGTCGCCGGCGCCTTGAGCGACCGTTATGGGCGCGTCCGCGTGCTCAGTTGGACGATCTTGTTGTTTGCCGGTTTTACCGCCCTGTGCGCCCTGGCTCAAGGCTACTGGGATATCCTCGTTTATCGTACGGTCGCGGGATTCGGGCTTGGCGGTGAATTTGGCGTGGGGATGGCCCTGGCAGCCGAGGCATGGCCTGCCTACAAGCGGGCCCGTGCGACATCGTACGTTGCGTTGGGCTGGCAAGCCGGCGTGCTGTGCGCGGCGCTGGCGACCCCTCTGCTGCTTCCGTATGTCGGTTGGCGCGGGATGTTTTTGGTCGGCGTTGCGCCCGCTGTATTTGCTTTTGCCGTGCGGCACTATCTCGGCGAACCGGCATTGTTCGTCGAGGCCGCTAAAAGACAGCGCATCAATCCTTACGGCGTTCTATTCGCCGATCGCGAAGCGACGCTGTCGACGATCGGCATCGGCATCATGACGTCCGCTCAGAACTTCGGTTATTACGGCATCATGATCTGGTTGCCGTCCTACCTGGCGACGCAGATGGGATTTTCACTCACCAAGTCGGCACTTTGGATCTCTGCGACGATTGCGGGCGGCGCCGTCGGCATGGTGATATTCGGACAATTGGCCGATCGCATCGGCCGCAAACCGTTGTTCATCGCGTTCCAGATCGGAGCGGCGGTCATGGCGGTCGTTTATCCGAATGTCACTCAGTCCGGTCTCCTGCTGCTGGCAGGGGGAATCTCCGGCATATTCCTGAGTGGAATGGTCGGCGGCTATGGCGCTCTGATCGCTGAAAGCTACCCGACTTTGGGCCGCAGCACGGCGCAGAATGTGCTTTTCAATTTCGGGCGCGGCGTCGGCGGCTTTGGACCCTTGGTCGTAGGCCTGCTGGCAACGCAATATTCACTGGGCACCGCCTTGTCGTTCCTCGTGGTGATCTGGATCGTCGACATCATCGCCACGCTATTCCTGATTAAGGAGCGCAAAGGCGAGCCGCTACGCTAGTCTGGGCGAGATTCCTCTCGCACGGCAATCGGATGGATCCGGCGCCGCTGAACTTTCCCAACTCCCATCCGCCCTGGTATCGTTGGATGACCCGACGCCGTTGACGGCTGCATATGATCGCCGGTGGCTTCCCGCAGGATCAAGAGGACACACAATGACCCAATCGGCTCAATCCGAATCATCCGCATCGGGCCTCCGGCAAGATCTGATCGGCGGCGCCTATGTGCGCAATGCCTGGTATGTCGCGGCATGGTCCGACGCCATCGCCGAGGGGCAACTCGTCGCCCGCACGATCATGGACGAGCCGATCGTGCTTTATCGCAAGGCCGACGGCGGCGTTGCAGCGATCGAAGACCGCTGCGCGCACCGCTTCGCGCCGCTCAGCATGGGCAAGGTCGTCCATGGCGACCGCATCCAATGCGCTTATCACGGACTACAATTCGACGGCACGGGCGTCTGTGTGCACAACCCGCACGGCGCCAAGAACATTCCGCCGCGCGCGCGGGTGAAAAGCTACCCGGTCACCGAAAAGCACCAGGCGATCTGGATCTGGATGAGCGAAGGGCCGCCGGATGCCGGCAAAGTGCCGAACTTCGCCGTCCTCGACAACGTGCCGGAGCTGCACACCACCAAGCGCGACAGCATCGTGATCCGCGCCAACTATCAGCTGGTCATCGACAATCTTCTCGACCTCAGCCACACCTCCTTTCTCCACGAGGGCATTCTCGGCAATGCGGACACGGTGGAGTCAGAGATCACGGTCGAACAAGACGGCGATGACGTCGTAGTGGGTCGGCACGCCACCAATTCGGCTCCGCCGGGCATGTTTGCGCAGTTCTGGCCGGATCATCCGCCGCGCGTCGACAAGTTCACGAAGATGCGCTGGATGGCGCCGAGCACGCTGCGGCTCGTCACCGGAATTTGCAAGATGGGTGCGCCGCCGGACAGCGGCACCGGCTATCATGCGATCCACCTGCTGACACCGGCGAACGAGCGTTCGACGCACTATTTTTTCACGGCCGTTCGTTTCGGCGTGACGACGACCGACGACAAGCTCAACCGCGATTTGCAGAAGAAAGTCGCGGAGATGCGCCGTTTCGCGTTCGAGGAGCAGGACGCGCCGGTGATCGAGGCGCAGCAGAGAGCGATCGAGACTGCCAAAAAAACGCTCGATCCGGTGATCCTCGCGGTTGACGTCGGGCCGGTGCGCTACAAGCGCGTCCTCGGCAAGATGCTCGAAGCCGAGCAGCGGTGATCTGACGCACTATGGCGGCTGATGGCGCCTGATCCCGCCATGGCCAAATGTTATCGTGTTTATGAAATCTGGGAGGAATTTCATGAGCAAAAGTCATCGACTGCTGGCCGTCGCAGTAGCCGCGATTGCCGTTGCCAGCACGGGCGTGCACGCCGCGGACAATTATCCATCGAGGCCGGTGCAAATGGTGATCCCATTCGCCGCCGGCGGTCCGACCGACATCGTCGGGCGCATTATGGGAGCGAAGATGGGAGAACTGCTGGGACAGCAGTTCGTGGTGGAGAACAAATCCGGTGCGGGCGGCAACATCGGCGCCGATATTGTCGCAAAGGCTCCAAACGATGGTTACACGGTGCTGATGGCGACGGTGTCCACCAACGCCATCAATCCGGGCCTGTACAAACACATGCCATACGACCCGGTCCGCGATTTCGCCCCGGTCGGGCGGGTTGGCGTGACGCCGACACTGCTCCTGGTGAACCCTTCCATTCCTGCGACCGACGTCAAGAGCCTCGTGGCCCTGATCAAGGCAAATCCGGGTAAGCTCAGCTATGGCTCTTCCGGCGTTGGCTCGATCCTTCATTTGTGTGGCGAAGAATTCAAGGCGATGGCCGGCGACCTCAACATCGTGCACGTGCCTTACCGCGGCTCCGCCCCAATGGACACAGACTTGATGGGAGGTCAAATCGCGATGGCATTTGACGCGACGCCGACCGCGATGCCGCTGGCCCAGTCGGGCCGCATTCGCGCGCTCGGTGCCGGCATGGCGACGCGCCTGCGGGCAATGCCGGAGCTGCCGACATTGCAGGAGCAGGGCTTGAAGGGCTTCGAGTGCTATACCTGGAACGCCATCCTCGCGCCGGCAGGCACGCCGAAACCGGTCGTCGATCGGCTCAACGCCGCCATCAACAAGTCGCTTGCCGATCCTGCGGTGTTCGATTCCCTGCAAAAGGCGGGCATCGATCCAACGCCGGGCAGTACGCCGGAGCAAACGGCCGCCTTCGTCAAGGCGGAGCTCATGAAATGGGCGCCAATCATTAAAGCGTCGGGCGCGCAAGTGGAGTGACCAGGAGAAACCCCCAGCGTGTCTTGCAAGACGCCATCGTGAAACTGCGCCGCCGAAGTTTTTTGCGTCTGGCGGCCGGTGCGGCCGCGCTGCCGGCCGTTCCGCGGATCGCGCGGGCGCAAGCCGCCTTTCCCTCGCGCCCGGTGCGATTGATCGTCGGCTTTGCCGCTGCCGGGACGACCGACATCGGTGCGCGCCTGATCAGCCAGTGGCTGACGGAGCGGCTCGGCCAGCAATTCATCGTCGAGAACCGGCCGGGCGGCGGCAGCAGCATCGCGGCTGAGTTTGTCGTGCGCGCCCCTGCGGACGGCTACACGTTGCTGCTTTCGACCGTGGCGAACGCGATCAACTCCTCGTTCTATTCAAACCTCAGTTTCGATTTCGTGCGCGACATCGCGCCGGTCGCAAACCTCATCCACGTACCCCTGGTGATGGAGGTCAATCCGTCGATTCCGGCAAAAACCGTTCCCGAGTTCATCGCCTATGCCCGGGCCAGTCCGGGCAAGATCACGATGGCGTCGAGCGGCGTCGGCACATCGGGCCACATCTCCGGCGAACTGTTCAGCATGATGGCCGGCGTCAAAATGATACACGTGCCGTATCGCGGCGCCGGTCCCGCTTTGGTCGACGTCATTGCCGGCCAGTGCCAGGTAATTTTCGATCTCCTGCCGTCGTCGATTGGATATATCAAGGCGGGAAGTTTGCGCGCGCTGGCGGTGACCACCGCAATGCGGTCCGATGCACTGCCGGAAGTGCCGGTCCTGGCCGACTTTGTGCCGGGCTACGAGGCGAGCGCATGGATCGGCATCGGCGCGCCGAAGGGGACACCCGTCGACATCGTCGATCAGCTCAACAGGGCGATCAACGCCGGCCTCGCCGATCCCGCAATGAAGGCCCGCTTCGCCGATCTCGGCGGCGCCGTGGTTCCAGGTACGCCGGATGACTTTGGCAAGTTTATCGCTAGCCAAACCGAAAAATGGGGCCGGGTGATCAAGTTCGCGGATATCAAGGCGAATTGAAATCGAAACGTGTTTGTCTCAGCGCAACGGCGGCCGTGGCCTGCATTGCGCCGCGCGCAAAAAATGCTGATGGCGCCCTTGGCCGACATGTCCTAATTTCCGGGCCGTGACAAAACAGGGAAGAACGCGCCATGTCCGATTCAACGATGGCCAAGTACACGTGGGACCACATTCATCTCCGCACTGCCAACCCCGAAGCGATGGCGCAATGGTTCGAAACGATGCTCGGCGCCGAGGTGCTCCGCACCATGCAGCAGGGCAAACAGCGCATCGATCTCAAGCTCGGCGGCGCCAAAATCTTCATCGCACCGGTGGCGACCGGCGACGGAGTCAACGCCGCCCCTGCCACGCCGTACCGCGGCCTCGATCACTTCGGGCTAAGCGTGAACGGCATCGACGCGATCGCCGCCGAGCTCAAGGCCAAGGGCGTCGAATTCACCCGGGAGCCGGAGACCGTTCGGCCGGGTGTGCGCGTCTGCTTCATCCGCGCGCCCGAGGGCGTATCGATCGAACTGCTGGACCGCAACGTCTAGCGCACGCGCCCTCAGCGTGCGGTTCGCGGATTCCGCCCTCCATAATGTGGAGGCCAACCATGCCACGGCTCGCGCGGTTCGCCGCGGCGATTTTCGGCGTGCTCTTCGCAACGGTGGCCATAAAGACCGCGTTACAGTCGCGCCTGAGGAGACGGTAGAGCACCATGAACGGGTCGAAACGTAGATCGCATTTCGCCGACGTGTTGCTGATTGCCGCTGTCGTGCTGATCGGCGCCGCAACCGCGCACGCCAATGAACGGGTCCATGTCGGCAAGGCGCAAGGGACCGCCTGGACCTTCCTGCCGATCGATATCGGCATCGCGCAAGGCTTCTTTGCCAAACAGGGGCTCGAAATCGAGAGCGCCGATCTCGGCGGCGACGCCAAGGTGCAGCAGGCGCTGGCCGCCGGCAGCATCGATTTCGGGCTCGGCAGCGGACCGGGGATGGCGTTTGCCGCCAAGGGCTCGCCGGCGATCGGCGTCGCCGCTTTCGCCGGTCCGCCGCGCAACATTTCGGCGATCGTGCTCGCCGATTCGCCGATCAAGCAATCGCCGATCTCAAGGGCAAGATCATCGCCGTTTCGACGGTGGGCTCGCTCAGCGACTGGCTGGCCAAGCAAATGGCGATCCAGGAGGGCTGGGGCCAAGACGGCATCCGCGCGGTGCCGTTGGGCGCGATCGAGACCAGCGTCGCCGCGCTCAAGGCGCGGCAGGTCGATGCCGTGGTGCTGGCGACCGAAGCGGGTTTCCGTCTCGAAGAGCAAAATGCAGGCCGCGTGCTCGCGTCGATGGACCGCTACGCGCCGCATTTCATCACCCATGTCGTGTTCGCGCAGAAGTCGCTCGTGGCCGGCAACGCTCCGCTGGTGGAGCGCTTCCTCAAGGGCTTCTTTGCCGCGATCGCCTTCATCAAGACGCATCGCGACGAAACCTCGGCGCTGGCCGAGCGCGTGCTGCATCAGAGCCCGGCGGTGGCGCGCAAGGACTACGATTTCGAGGTCGGGATGTTCATCGACGACGGCCGGTTCGATCCGCAGGCGGTTGCGGCGCTGAAGCAGTCCTACATCGATATGGGGACGCTTCCCAGCAAGCCAGCGGATGACGTGCTGTTCACAACGCAATTCGTCCCCGTGAAGGCGGAGTAGGAAAAGAACGAACGATGTCGGCCGCGCCCGTTCCCATCACCAATCCGAACGTGACGCGCTCGCGTCTCGTGCTGGAAATTGCTTCCGAAATGGCGGGCGGGCCCGCGGCCGATGCGGTGCCCGAATATATCCAGCCCAAAGTGGTGCTGCGGCATTCGCGGGGCGGCAAGCCGGCGACGCTGTTCGCCATCAGCTCGGCGGAAGGCATTTTCGCGGTGGCATCGCGCGAGGCCGATCTGGCCATGATCAATCCGGCGGCCGTCCTCGCCGTGGCAATGCGCGGCCAGGGCATCTTCAAGAAACCGATGCCGGTGCGGGCGATCGCCGTCATTCCCTCCTGGGACGCGTTCGTCTTTGCCGTGCGGCCGGAGACCGGCCTGACGCGGTTCGAGGACATCGCCGCGCGTAAACCCAAGCTGCGCATCCTGATGCGCAGCGCGCCGGACCACAGCCTGCACCACATGTTCGACGACGTCGCCGCGGCGGCAGGGTTTTCGCGGGACGACATCGCGCGCTGGGGCGGCGAAGTGCGCAAGGCCGGTACCGTGCCCTGGCCGCACACCGAAACCTTCAAAGCGCTGATCAGGGGCGACGTCGATGCCATCTTCGACGAGGCTGCGTCGTCCTGGGCGCCGCAGGCGCTCGAGGCCGGGATCACCATGCTGCCGCTCGCCGAAGCAACCATCGTCAAGCTCGAGGCGATGGGCTATCGCCGCGCAATGCTGCCGCAATCGGCCTATCCGAAACTGCCGGGCGACGTGCTGTCGCTTGATTTCAGCGGCTGGACGATCTTCGTCCATGCCGAGGCCGACGATTCGCTGGTGACACAAATCTGCGCCGGGCTCGATGCGCGCAAGGCGCGCATCCCGTGGGAGGAACCGGGCGACCTGCCGGTCGAGCGCATGGCGCGCGAAGCGCTTGACACGCCGCAGACCGTGCCGCTCCATCCGGCGGCCGAGCGCTTTTGGCGCAGCCGCGGCTATCTTTGAGCGCCCCGCGATTAACCCGCGTAAGCGGTCCGTTTTAATGACGAAAGGACCGCATAGCCGAACGCGGCTTGGTCCGCACCCTATCGATGCGCGGGGAATTATCGGCTGGGCGCCTCCGGATGCACAATCGTGCCCGGCTCGTCGTCGACTTCCGGCGCCGGCGCCGCGGGCGGCGGCGCGGCGATGCTCTGCCGCGGCGATCGGGGATTACCGGCGGCGAGCGTGGCAGGATTGGCGGGTGTGAAGCCCCCGGACGGTCCACTTTTGCCGCTGTAGGTCATGAGCCCGTCCTTGGTCGAGACGATGTCGCCGGGACGCAAGGTTGGATCGCTCTTGACGTCGAGCGTGGCAAGGCCAAACGGGTCCTTGCCGTTGCAGGTGCAATGGGCGACGACGCGCTTACGGTAAAGGAACGCCGTCGTGAGGTCGGAATAGCGCCCGCCGTCGCTGGCGGTGGCCGCGCCGACTTCGGCGCCGAAAAAGACCTTCGTCGTGCTGTTCGGGCAGATCGCCCGGCAGGTCTCTGCCGGCGTCGCGTTGGCCATTCGCTCCATCGGGAAGTGCTGCCCGTCACACAGCCGCACGCAGAAGGCAACCAGGTGCCCGGTGCTGCCGGCGCTTTCGTTGACCCTTTCGTGCGACAGCGGCGTCGGCGACACTCGTCCTACCCCCGTGGCGGGCCTGGGCGCCACCGGGGGCGGCGGCGGCGCCTGCTGCTGCTGCTGCTGCGGCCCGCCGAACAGAAAATCGAAAAATCCCTGGGCGCGCGCCGAGTCAACGCCAAAACACTTGCGGCGGCGCAAAGCGCGCCGGCGAACAAAACCGTGCGCCATTTCAGTTGATTGCTGGGACGCCTGAACACCGCGGTACCATCTCACAGCCGAGCCAACGAGCCTGCATTTCGTACGAAATCAACGGCGAGTATTGGCGGTTCGGCGCTCCACTGCAAGGCGGTCCGCGGGGCTAATTGGCCGAAGGCGTCCTCGCCATTCGTTGCCTCGGCGCAACTTGCCGCGCGGTTCGCCCTGCCGGCGCCGCGCGGACCTAGTGATATCCGATGCGGGCACGCACCTTGCCGCGAAACACCCAATACGACCAGCCGGTGTAGAGCAGGATCACCGGCAGCAGAACCAGCGTCCCGATCAGCAAGAAGGCCTGCGTGCTTTGCGATGCCGCGGCCTGCTCGAGCGTAAAGTGTCCGGGCACGATCATCGGCCGTAGGCTGATGGCGATGCCCAGATAGGACATGACGAATAAGCCCAAGGCGGCGAGGAGTGGGGTGTACTCCGACCCATCGCCGAGCGACCGCCACTCGAAAGCGATCAAGCCCGCGGTGATGAGCGGCACCGCCGCGAGCAACACGACGTGCGGCCAGGAAGCGCGCCGCGATGTGCGAATCGGCGAGTGGCGTCCACACCACAGGCTTAACGACCATGATCAACGCTGATGCGGCACCAAGTATGAGCCCAGCATATGGGTACGCTGTCCGCGATACAGATGACGGACGTTCCGCGTCAGGCAGCCGCGCGCACCCGTCGCGTCCACGTCCAGATCAACAACGAGAGACACCCCATCGTGGCGACGACGCCGGCAACAGGCCATGCGGACACGCCGAGATACTGGCCGATCGCGGCGGCGGCGATGGCGGCGGATGATCTGCTGCGTGAAGCCCATGACCGAGGATGCGGTGCCGGCGCGATCCGGGAAACGGCGTCATCGCGCCGGCCATGGTCTGCGGCAGCACAAAGCCCATGCCGGCAATGTAGATCGTCATTGCCACGACGAGCCAGGCAACGCTGGTGAGGCCGAGCGCGACGGTCGCGGCCATGAGCAGACCGCCGGCCGCCTGCACCATGGCGCCGATGCCCATGGTACGGTCGAGGCCGAGCCGCATCACGATGCGCGAGGCGATGAAAGTCCCCAGCATGTAGCCGGCCGCACCCACCGCGTAGCTCGTGCCAAATACGATCGGCGACAGCCCGTAGACGCCCTGCATCACGATCGAGGCGCCCGACACCCAGGCAAACAAGCCGACGAAGCTCGTGGTCAAGATGCCGAGGTTCGCCAGAAATCCGCGATGCACCAGCACAGAGCGATACAGGCCGCCCATTGCGGCAAGTGAAAACGGCCCCGCTGTGCGCTGGCGCAGCGTCTCCGGCAACAGACGCGCGGCCGCCGCTGCGGCGACCGCCGCGAAGATCACCAATAAAATAAAGCTCGAGCGCCAGCCGAATGCGGTTTGCAGCACGCCGCCGATCACCGGCGCGATGATCGGTGCGAACGCGGTGATCGATCCCATGATCGACAGTTCGCGCCCGGCGCGGACGCCGGTGTAGAGATCGCGCACCACAGCGCGCGCCAGCACGATCGAGCCCGCGCCGCCGAGCGCCTGCACGAAGCGCACCGCCGTCAGCGTCCCGATCGACTGCGTCGTCGCGCACAGGATGCTGCCGACGCCATAGAGCGCGAGCGCCGCCAAGATCACCGGACGCCGTCCGAAGCGGTCCGAGATCGGGCCGTAGAACATCTGGCCGACGGCAAAACCAAGCAAATAGCTCGATATTGTCAGCTGCACCTGCGCGGTCGAGGCATCGAGCGCGCGGCCGATCTCCGGCAGCGACGGCAAATACATGTCCATCGACAGCGGACCGAGCCCGGTCAGCATCGAGAGTAATAATGTGAGGGCGAACGTCCCGGGACGGAGCATCAGCAGGTCATTCCAAACGTTAGCGCGAACTTATTCCGTCACCCTTCGAGGCTCGCGGTGTTTATCATCTGGCCGGCGAAGCCGGACCCGTAGCTCGCACCTGAGGATGACGGATTGCAGGCGGCAATTTTCATGCATGCAATCATGCTCTACCGGGCGGCAGCCATATTGCGGCAGCCGGAACACGCCGTCGGCGCCGGTAAGGTCGGCTTCGGCCATCAGCTCGGCGCAGCGCGCTGCGTCCTCCTGCGGCAAGCCCCCGGCGGCCAGGCAATCTTCGATGAGCGAGCGGATAGCGTTCGCCGGCACATTCAGCATTTCAGCTTGCACCGCCTCAGCTTGCGCCATCGCCGTCACCGCTGCGCCGCCGGCCGCAATGCGCCGCCGAGAATGGCCGCGGCATGATCGCCGAGAATCGTCGCGCGATCTTTTTCAGGAATATCGAGCGAGCGCACGTGCCGCACACAATCCATCATCCCCATGTCGTAGGGATAATCGCTGCCGAGGAAGACGCGCGAGGCGCCGACGAGGCCAATCATGGCTTCGAGCGCCGGCTTCGAATGCAGGATGGTGTCGTAATAGAGCCGTTCGAGCGACGCCTGCGGCGACTGCTTCAGCGTCACCTTCGGTTCGGGCCGCACCTCCCAGCCGTGCACCCAGCGCGCGCCCTGATAGGGCGTGAAGCCGCCGCCGTGCACCATGACGAATTTCAGTTTCGGATAGCGCTCGAGCACGCCGGCGAAGATCAGACACGCCGCCGCGATCGTGGTGTCGAGCGGATTGCCGATCAGGTTGCCGAGATAGTATGCGCGCAACCGGTCGGCGCCGGCGACATTGTTCGGATGGATCATCATGAAGGCGTCGAGTTCGGCCGCCTTCGCCCACAACGGCTCGAAACTCGGATCGTCGAGATTTTTGCCGCGGCAGTTGGAGCCGATCATGGCGCCGCGCAGGCCGAGCGTGCGCATGGCCCGGTCAAGCTCCGCGGCGGCTTGTTCCGGCGCCTGGATCGGCAGCGTCGCAATACCGATGAAGCGATCGGGCTTTTCCTTCACCAGCTTTGCGATGCCATCGTTCTGGATCGCGGCTACCGCCGCACCGACTGAAGGCTCCTGCCCGTAGAGATAAGTCTGCGGCGTCGCCGACAGTACATGAACATCGACCTCGGCCGCATCCATGTCTTTGAGCCGGTGCTCGATATCCCGCGCCCCGCGCGGAAACGGCCGGTAGGGCGTGCCGGCGACCTCAAAGAGGGCGGCGTCGGCGTCGATCGGCGTGAGTTTCAGGCCGAGCGACGGCACCTCGTTCTGCAATATCTTGATCGTCTCGTCGGCGAGGACGTGGGTATGGGTGTCGATCGTCCGCGTCATTGTTCTCCCCGGGATGGCGGGTCTCTTTGCGCATAACGGGCACGGCCATGCAAGGTATGGAAGGCATGCGCCCGCGGGGACCAAAGCCCGGCGGTGGCTCGCTAGTTAGCCTGCCTCCGGCACTCGCTCAGTGGCTGGCGTCACAGGGTACGACGCGCTCCATATCAGGGATTTGGAATGGAAGATTTGCCTGGTCGCGAGATATAGAACCGCACTCGCGATCGAGCTGCTTGCGTCGTCACCGAGGATGACTTGTTGCCGTTTTACCACCAGGGGATTTGACGCTAGTGTTCACATTGCTTTACATACGCCGTGTGCTACTATGTACACAACCGAACACATGATCTTGAATTCCATGCCTTCAACAACTTTCACCGTCCGCGTCGAAGCTGAGGTCAAGAAACGCCTGGAGAGGCTGGCCAAGAGCACCGGCCGCACCCGATCGTTTCTCGCGGCCGAGGCGCTCAATGATTACCTCGACGTGAACGAATGGCAGGTCGCCGGCGTCAAGCGAGCCATCGCCTCGCTCGACCGCGGCGACGGAGTCTCGCACAAAGAGGTCAAGGACTGGGTCGGTTCCTGGGGCCGCAAGCGCGAGCGGCCGGCTCCTAAACGATCGGCGACATGACCATCAACTGGTCGCCCGAGGCGATCCGAGACTTAATCTCGCTGAGAGCCTACATCGCAGAGGAGAACCCCGCCGACGCGCGGCGGATCGTCCTACGCATCATTCACAATATCGAACACCTGCTGCCGGACAACCCGCATATGGGACGTCCCGGCCGCGTACCGGGTACTCGCGAACTCGTCATTCCGCAGACACCCTATATCGTTCCGTACCGGCTGCAACGCGAAGCCATACAGATTATGCGCGTGTATCACGGCGCCCGACGTTGGCCTGACAGCTTTTAGCGACCGCTGCCCGATAAGCGTCGCGATGCTGTGGACGGGGGCCCTTTAGCTAGCGACAGTTTCGGCTATATAGAGGCAGCAAAATCCCCCCACAAAAGCAATCCCAAAACAATTTTGGAACCGAGCATGGACGCCAAGACCGACCACCACGCGACACATCACGTCCGCGTCGAAGATGACGTTCTGGTCCGCGGCCGCGGCCGTTACGTTGCCGATGCACCGCTGCCGAATCAGGCGTATGCCTATTTCGTGCGCTCGCCGCACGCCTTCGCCCGCATCATCAGCGTGGACGTTACGGCAGCTTCGCGCGCGCCGGACGTCGTCGGGGTGCTGACCAGCAAGGACATGGATGGCGTCGGCAGCATCGGCCGCCATCCGCCGCTGCCCGGGCGCGGCGGCAAGGCGCTCGTTATGCCGCACCGCCCGGCACTGGCCGCCGAACGGGTCATGCATGTCGGCGAGCCGGTCGCGATGGTGGTCGCCGAAACCGCCGCTGGCGCACAGGATGCCGCCGAACTCGTCACGGTCGAATATGAAGCGCTGACGCCGGTCGTCGACGCGCGCGAAGCGTTGCGCGACGGCGCGCCGCAATTGTGGCCGGAGGCGCCCGGCAATCTCGCCGTCGATTGGCCGGGGCCGGCTGCGGATGCCGAGGCCAATGCGCGCACGGTCGATGAACTCTTCAGGGCCGCGAAGTTCGTAGCGCGGATCGCGGTAATGAACCAGCGCATGATGGTCCATTCGATGGAGCCGCGCGGCGCCACCGCGAGCTACGATCCGGCGACCGGCGTCTACACTCTGCGGACCTGCTCGCAGAGCGCCGGCACCATGCGCGAGAACATTCTCGCCATCATGAATTTGCCGAAGGAGCGGCTGCGCGTCATCACCGAGGACGTTGGCGGCGCGTTCGGTCTTAAGACCGGCGCTTATCCGGACACCATCGCCACTCTGGTCGGCGCCAAAAAATTTGGCCGGCCGATCCACTGGATGTCGACCCGCTCCGAGGCGTTCGTCAGCGACAACCAGGCGCGCGACACGCATTCCGAAGTCGAGCTCGCACTCAACGAGAAGGGAAAATTCCTGGCGCTTCGCATCCGCAATGTCAGCAACGTCGGCGCCTATCTGGGCGCGATCGGCGCCGCCATACCCACACTCAGTTTCAGCCGCTGCCTGCCTGGCATGTACGATATCAAGCATATCGACATCAGCGCGCGCTGCGCTTTCACCAACACGTTGCCGACTGCGCCCTATCGCGGCGCCGGACGGCCGGAAGCGAGCTATGTGCTCGAACGCATCGTCGATGAAGCGGCCCGCGTGTCGGGCATCGATCCGATCAAGCTGCGCCGGCGCAATCTCATCAAGCCGTCGGCCATGCCCTACAAAACGCCGGTCGGCACCACCTACGACAGCGGCGATTTCGAGCCGATGCTCGACAAGGCGCTGGAGCTTGCGGATCATGCCGGCTTCAAGCAGCGCCGCCGCGAGGCACAAAAGCGCGGCAAGTACCGCGGCTTCGGCATTTGCTGCGCGCTGGAACATTCCGGCGGCGCGCCGCTCGAAAGCGCGATGCTGACATTTCCCGGCAACGGGACGCTGCTGCTCGGCCTCAACGTGCAGAACACCGGCCAGGGCCATGCCACGGTGTTCCCGCGCGTGATCGCCGAACGCCTCGGCATTCCCGCAGAGAAGATCCCGCATCGCAACGGCGACTCCTCACTCGAGCTTCCCGGCTATGCATCAGTCGGATCGCGCTCGGGCATGACGGTCAGCCACTCGCTGGTGAAAGCGATCGATACGATTCTCGCCAAGGGCAAGCCGGTTGCAGCTACGATGTTGGAAGCCGGCGAAACTGACATTGCATACAAAGCGGGGCATTTCGAAGTCGTCGGCACCGATCGGCGCGTTTCGTTGTTCGAAGTCGCGGCGCACGCCGCCGAGCTGAAAAAAAGCGGCAAGATTGCCGAGGATCTCGACACCAAAACCTCGACGGAGACGCCGCAGACCTTTCCCAACGGCTGCCACATCGCCGAGGTCGAGATCGATCCCGACACCGGCCATATGACGGTTGCCGCCTACACCGCAGTCGACGACTGCGGCAGGGCGCTCGATCAGATGATCGTCGAAGGCCAGGTCCACGGCGCCGTGGCGGCGGGGCTCGGGCAAGCGCTGATGGAAAGCACCGTCTACGACAGCGGCAGCGGCCAGCTCGTCACCGGCTCGTTCATGGACTACGCGATGCCGCGCGCGGAGGACATACCGTTCTTGCGCGACGCGATGCACAACGTGCCGGCGACGACCAATCCGCTTGGCGTCAAGGGCGTCGGCGAAGCGGGGACGACGGCGGCGATTGCGGCGGTCATGAACGCGGTCGCCGATGCCATCCCGGGCGATGCCGGCCGGACTATCGACATGCCCGCCACGGCGGCTCGCTTGTGGGCGGCGTGCCAACAGGCGAAGGGCTAATTAGATAATTGGTCGGGATTCCATAAGCCTGCTGCGCATCCATCCATTATCGACAAGAACTCGCCGCGGCGCCATCGTATGGAACCGTAAGCATTGCGCTCTTCCACAAACCAGCCGATGCGATAGTAACATAGACCTCGTCAGACATCCGCCGCCGAGACCGGCTACCGGCCGCCGTCCTCCCGTTTCTGCCCAAGACCATCACGGGTCCGCTTTTCCCAATGACAACGCCCGACCTCCCGGACGCAGCATCGAAACGCCTCAGTAGATTTCGCGATGACTGTGGTATCACCAACCCGCGCAAGGTCGTGCACTCGCTTCGCCATCGCGCACAGGATCGGTTGCGAGTCGCCGGTTATCCACAAGATGTTTCGCGAGCAACTGTTAGGTCATGAGCAAATGACGGTCGGGGGGCTACGGCGTCGGCCATCTCGTGCCGTTCCTGAAAAATGGATCGACAAAATCGGTTTCTGAAAACGAGCACTCCTAGATCATTTCCCGCCATGCCCCACAAATGGCCCGTGGTGCGTTATTCCGCCCTCGGGGGTGAGTGCCCGGCGGATTTGCGACGATTAACGCTGCTCGGGATGTTGGCCCTTGAAAAAATCCCTCAGACGGCTTCGCTCGGTTTCCGACGGATCATAGACGAACGCGCCGGATCCAACATTTCGCCAGTAGCGCGGAGCGGGAATGTCGTCATAAAAGGCCAGTTCCGCCACTGCGTATATAAGCCAAGCGGTTGCTCTAAGGCTCGAAACAATAAACCCGAGAGCGGCATCGTCTTTCTCGTAACTGACAATCGGATCAAGGCCCGCGTGCGACTTGTTGATGTGCACAAATAGATCACTCAGCATTCCGTATTGTCGTCCGAACAGCGGCAATACCTTGTCGGCTATGGTGACGCTCTTTGTTGATTTTAGTGCGTCCGCATTGAATTTGTTTAGAGCATTTGGATCAACGACGATATGCAGTACGGTTGCTAACGTCTCCATGATATTGCGCGCCATCGCGCCGAAGGAGTGTCGAAATCCATGGCGGGCAACTTCGACGCTCGCCATGAATGCTGTCGTTGCGCTGGCTAGCAGCCTCGCGCACGTGGGTTTGTAATCCTCACTATCAACCACGACATGCGCGAAGATGATGCCCATCACCTCTGCGAGGATCGCGCTGATTCCTTGGATGTCGTTCTCGGTTAGGCGATCAAATGATTTCGCAATGGCCGGACCATCACGATGTATCTGATTGATAAGTATGTCCTTAGTGACAACCACCGCACGTTTGCTTTCGCGATCTAACAAGACTGCCGCTATATTTTTCTTCGGTGGAAGCGGCCTGCTGATGCCATGGCAAAACTTGATTTTTTTGCCGCTTCCGCACGGGCATGGCGCGTTTCGTCCGATCTTTTCCATTTGCCTATCCAGCGGCCAACTTGCCTGCGAGCTTCATGGCTTTTTGAAACGCGCTACCCAATAGAGCGACATGCACGTGCAGTCGATTGCCCAAAAACCGCGAAGAAAATAGATCGAAAGCAAAAGCGATATGGTCGTCGGACGGTGAAACGGATTTCTGAAAGTGACTTTGCGCGGGGCGCGCTTCTCGAATTTTTGGATCGCCGCTTCCAGTGCACGCTGTTCCTGCCCCACATCCGCTTTTGACGAGTGATCACCAAGTATGCCACGCGCCCGATCATACACGCTTTGCCTGTTGGCAGGATCATTGATTGGCAATTGCGACACCGCGCGAGCGATCAACGAGTGATAGACATCGACGCGCGCCGTTGTGTCCATCTTGGGAGTAGCGGTGATGGTGGGGACGGAGCCTCGTCGTCGCGACCGGCGTAATATCAAAACAGCGTAGAAGCCGAGCCACGCGATTGCAGCGCCGAACATCGGCCACGGCCAATATAAGCCGGGTCGCACGATCCAGAATGCAAATGCCGCGCCGGTCCCGCTCCTAACGGCGATGGAAAAGAGAATAAAACCGATGAACAGGCCGAGCATTGCGCCCAAGCCGCAAACGACGGCGCACCCGATCTTTTGCTCGCGTGACCAGTGCATCCCCGCCACACTCCCTCAAGATCGCAGCATAGCACAGATCGCAAGAGTGGCTCCGGCTTGGAAACTCAACGTTGAGCGAACCTTGGCACTACACTACGATTGTTGACTTCATCAACCATTGACAGACGCTAATTACGGGCTTGGTCGGCTTCGCCGCTCCATCATCGCCGTGATCCTGACGTTGCGGATCGAGCGGAGAAAACTGCAACGCGAAATGGACGCGCTGCAAAAGTCGCTCGCGTAGAAGCTACGCCAACTCGTTCCGAACGCACTCGGGGCGGCTGTGTCGCTCAAAAAAACTTGCGCGTGAGCGCGAACCCATCACGGCTCGCATGATGGAAAGTTTGGCGCGCGTTCCGGCTCCGATTGTCTATCCGGCCAATGCCGACAAGATCGGACTGCTAGGGCCGGACGCAATGGATGTGGTGATCGTCTATACGCTAATCGAGTTGGGCCGAAGCGGAACGGTATCGCTGATTAATTTCCGCGAGCCAGACGACATGTCCGCGAGCACCGTCGCGATGACGGCCGGGGTACTCTTGCACGCCTGCACCTATGCGCAATCGGTGCTCCCAAAACTGAGAACCGGAGTGGCGGAGCACGATCAAAAAGACGCGGAGCTTATCAAACGAATTCAAGCGGCAGCGGCGGCGAGCTGATGTCGGCGCAATGACGCGCTCGGTTATTTGCTTGTTAGATGCTGCGACCGTCGACGCCGGGGGAACTTTTCAAGCTCGACGAGAATTTCTTTTCAGCGAAATCGTCTCGTTTCAATTCGGGAGAGCGCGTACAGCTAACTAACTAACCGGCCAGCCGTTTGACCTTGCCGCGCCGAACTCTCCGCAAATTAGGCCGCGTCGCCGTCGATGACCGCGCCGCGCGGCCGGTGCTCTGGACCGGCAGCGAGACCCGGCGCCTCGATCGTCAAGTTCGAACCGCAGGATTGAAAGATCCCTCCCCCTTGGGCCCCTTTCGGGCCCCTGAGAAAGGGCGTTCGCAGGCGCAAGCCGGGTAATCGTTTCATTGACCCGTCAGCGCAGGGTGGCTTTATCAAGCCCTACAAATGCAGAGGCACATTTGCCAGCGCGGAGCAAACCCATGACAGCCGTCACGTCGGCCCGCTAGAAACCATTGCCTGCCGCGATGCCGATGTTGCTCAGCTTCGTCGCCGGGTATGTCGACAGCTACACTTACCTTGCGCTGTTTGGATTGTTCGCCGCCCAGGTGACCGGCAGTTTCGTCATCGCCGGAGCCGAGCTTGTCACCCACGACACCGGCGTCGTCGGCAAGCTGCTCGCCATCATCGCATTCCTGGCGGCGGCGGCGGTGACCGCAGCGTTGGTCGGCCTAATCCGCGACAGCGGTCACGCATTGTCGTGGATGCTCGGCCTGGAAACCGCGCTGCTCGGCACGTTTGCGGCGATGCTTCTCGTCGGCCCCGCGATCAAGGGCGCCACCGACTGGTTTGGCATCATCGCCGGCCTGTTCGCCGCCATGGCGATGGGCGCGCAAAGCGTGCTGGTCCGCCTGCTCATGAAGGGCATTCCGCAGACCAACGTCATGACGGGCAACATGACGCAGCTCGGCATCGAGATGACCGAGATCATTCTGGCCTGGCGTCGCCGCGCCCGCGAGCCGGACAATCGCGACGCTGCCGCCGAATTCGGCGCCGTCCGCAAGCGGCTCTTGGTCGTGCTATCGGTCGCGGTCGGCTTCCTGGTCGGCGCAGCGGCCGGCGCCATCGCCTGGGTGACGACCAGCGTCCGCGGCGCGCCATTTGCTGTTGCAATCGTGGCGGCGCTTGCGCTTTGGTCGCTCTATCGCGAAAGAAGAGCGTGAATGTCGCGCCGGCTCAAGCATGGAGTATCCCGATGCCACAGCATCCCGAAGCCCTCATTGCAGGCAAAAAGCGGCCGTTCACCGGCGCCGAGTTCCTGGAATCGCTGCGCGACGGGCGCGAGGTCTACATCTATGGCGAGCGGGTCAAGGATGTCACGACCCACCCGGCGTTCCGCAATTCGGCGGCTTCGGTCGCGCTGCTTTACGATGCTTTACATGACCCGAAGACCCAGGAGGTCCTGACCGCACCGACCGATACCGGCTCCGGCGGCTATACCCAAAAATTCTTCAAGGTGGCGCGGTCGCGCGAGGACGTCGTCGCGCAGCGCGACGCTATCGCGGCCTGGGCCCGCATCAGCTACGGCTGGATGGGGCGAAGCCCCGACTACAAGGCGGCGTTCCTGAACACGCTCGGCGCCAATGCGGAGTTCTACGGCAAGTTCGCCGACAATGCGCGGGCCTGGCACAAGCGCGCACAAGAGTCGGTGCTCTATCTCAATCATGCCCTGGTCAATCCGCCGATCGACCGCAACAAGCCGGTCGAAGAGGTCAAGGACGTCTACATCACCATCCAGAAGGAGACCGACGCCGGCATCTACGTCTCCGGCGCCAAGGTCGTCGCCACCAATTCGGTGCTGACGCATTACAATTTCCTCGGCCAGAACATGGGCCAGGAAATCAACGATCCGAGCATGGTGGTGATGTTCATCGCACCGATGAACACGCCGGGCATCAAGCTGATCTGCCGGCCATCCTATGAGTTCGCCGCCGCGGCATCGGGCTCGCCGTGGGATTATCCGCTCACCTCGCGCTTCGACGAGAACGATTCGATCTTCGTTTTCGACAATGCCTTCATACCCTGGGAGAACGTCTTCATTCATCGCGACGTCGAGCGGCTGAAGAATTTCTATCCGAAGTCCGGCTTCTTCAACGGCTTCACCCTGCAGGGCTGCACCCGGTTGGCGGTCAAGCTCGATTTCATCATCGGCCTGCTCTACAAGGCCGCGCGCGCGACCGGTGTCGAGGGGTTTCGCGGCGTGCAGGCGCAGATCGGCGAGGTCGTCGGCTGGCGAAATCTGTTCTGGTCGCTGACCGACGCCATGGCCTACAACCCCGAACCTTGGGTCAACGGCGCGGTGCTACCCAATGGGCGGGCGTCGAGCACTTACCGGCTGTTCATGACCGAAGCCTATCCCGCGGTGCGTAACATCGTCGAAAAAGTGGTCGCCTCCGGCCTTATCTATCTGCCGTCCAACGCCCGCGACTTCAAGAACCCGGACATCGACAAATATCTGGCGAAATACGTGCGCGGCTCGAACGACATCGACTACAAGAGCCGCATCAAGATCATGAAGCTCCTGTGGGACGCGATCGGCACCGAGTTCGGCGCCCGCCACGAACTCTACGAGATGAACTATTCGGGCAGCCACGAGCTGGTCCGCATCTTTCCGCTGCAGCAGGCGCAATTCACCGGCGCCCTCAAGGAGATGGAAGGGCTGGTCGACCGATGCATGGCCGATTACGACGAGGACGGCTGGCTGCACCCGGCGTATCGGGATGGCGCCGATATCTCAGTTCTTAGCAAAAAGTAGGGGTGGACCTCGACGCCAGGAATTCGGGGGGCCTCCGCCGGGAACGCGGCGCCAATCTAACCATTTGCACGGAACGAATAAATTGCACGGCTGTTGCCTCAGATGCGTAGATTGGTACGGCCATGATCCTTACAGTGGAAGACGAACTTCTCGTCAGCGCGTACCTGAGCGAAGTCCTCGAAGAGGCGGGCTACCAGGTGATTGCGACCGCCAATGCTGATGAAGCTATTGCAGTCCTGGAGTCGCGTAACGATATCCGGATCGTCATCACCGACATCAACATGCCCGGCTCAATGGACGGTCTGAGGCTGGCGGCGGCGGTCAAGGGCAGATGGCCCCCGATTAAGATCATTATCGCAACCGGCAAAGGTATCCCCAGACGGGATGAGATGCCGAAGGACAGCCAGTTCGTGCCGAAGCCCTATGCGCCCGATAAAATTCTCGCGGCCATTCGGCAGATCCAGTAGGCCGGCTTCTTGCAGCGCCGCTGGTTCGGCTAAGTTCCCAACCCTTTGTGGATTCTTCGAACGATGAGCGACTTGCGGCCCGACGCCGAGGCCATCGAGAACATCGACGCGATTGCGGCGATCCTCAACGTGGTCTGCCGCGTCACCGGAATGGGCTTCGCGGCCGTGGCGCGCGTGACCGCCGACCGCTGGGTCTGCCTCGCGGTCAATGACGAAATCGACTTCGGGCTCAAGCCCGGCGATGAGCTCAAGGTCGAAACAACCCTCTGCCACGAGGTTCGCCAGGGCCGCGACGCGGTCGTCATCGATCATGTGGCGGAGGATGTCGCTTATTGCGGCCATCCGGCGCCGGCACTGTACGGTTTCCAAAGCTACATTTCGATGCCGATTTTTCTGAAAGACGGCAGCTTTTTCGGCACGCTGTGCGCGATCGACCCCAAACCGGCCGCGCTGAAAAACCCGGGCGTGATCGGGATGTTCAGGCTGTTCGCCGACTTGATCGCCTTCCATCTCGATACCGGCCAGCGACTGGCGACGGCGGAAGCCAGCCTGCTCGACGCCCGCACTGCGGCGGAGCTGCGCGAACAATTCATCGCGGTGCTCGGCCACGACCTGCGCAACCCGCTGGCGTCGATCGGAGCAGGCACGGAACTGCTGCAAAAGACGCCGCTCAACGACAAGGCGCGCACCATCGTCGCGATGATGAGCAAAAGCGTCGCGCGCATGTCCGCCCTCATCAACGACGTGCTGGACCTCGCGCGCGGCCGCCTCGGTGCCGGAGTGGCGCTGACGCGTTCGGCCACGCCGCTGGAACCTATTCTCAAACAGGTGGTCGCCGAATTGCAAACGATCCATCCCGAGCGGATCATCGACGCCGAATTTCAGGTGACGCTTCCTGTCGTTGCCGACCGCGTCCGCATCGGCCAACTGCTTTCGAATCTGCTCGGTAATGCCTTGACCTACGGGGCCGAGAACGAGCCGGTGCGTGTGACGGCGAAGACCAACGGCCGCTTCGAGCTGATCGTCTGCAACAAAGGCACACCGATCCCGGCCGTCGCGATGGATCGCCTGTTCCAGCCATTTTCGCGGGGCGCGGTTCGTCCCAACCAGGAGGGTCTCGGCCTCGGACTCTACATCGCATCCGAGATCGCGCGTGCGCATGGCGGCAAAATCGAGGCGAGATCGTCCCCTGAAGAGACGTGTTTCACGTTCTCAATGCCGCTCGATCGCGAGGCGCCGGGGTAAAGCGAGCTTTGTGCCGAGCCAGCCAAACGTCTTGGCGCGGGCCGCCACAAACAATTTCCACGCCGCCGCGAACCACCGCAAGGTGAGCAGCTTCGGCTTCACGATCTTGAACAGCCGCTCCACCATCAGGATGCTGACCGCATAGGCGACAATCAACGTAACTGCACCGCCGATCCAATGACCGCTACCGGCGATGAACGCGGTCGCCAGCTTGAGCGGTTCGACCACCGCAAGGGGCACCCCGACCAGGACCAGCGAGGGATAAGGACCCAGGCGTTCAATGTGGCGACGAAGATGCCGCAAGAGCCGCATGACGCAATTCGCCCAATGTTAGTATCGGGCAGACAACGCCGCGCGATGAAAAACGTTCGCTTGGAGCGGATTGCGTTCCACGCCGCCCAGCCTGGGCGCGGGTACAATTCACAGTCTGCCAATCACTCTTCAGCGGCGACCCCGCAGCGAAAAATCACGCTGAGATTATTGGCTGGCATCGGCACGGTCTCGGCCAGGACAAACCCGTGACGGGCCGCCAAATCCACTACGTCGGCGAGATCCCGCACGCCCCATTGGGCGTTTTGCGCCCGCAGCCGCGCGTCGAAGTCGTGGTTGCTTGGCGCGGTGTGGCAGCCGTCGATCCGGTAAGGGCCGTAAAGATAGACCACATTACCGCTTCGCAAGACGCGCTTGGCGCCGGCGAAGAGGCCTTCGCCGGTTGCCCACGGCGAAATGTGAATCATGTTGATGCACACCAGCGCGTCGGCGCGCTCGACCGGCCACTGCGCCGCCGTCACATCGAGACGCAGCGGCGCCGCGAGGTTTGGCGCGTCGGCTGCCGCGCGATGGGCGGCGATGCTGGCAAGCGATCGCGGATCGGCATCGGTCGGCTGCCAGACCAGCGCCGGCAGCCCCTTGGCAAAATGGACGGCATGCTCGCCGCTGCCGCTGGCGACTTCGAGCACGAGCCCTTGCGCCGGCAGCACGCGCCTGAGCTCATCGAGGATCGGCTCGCGGTTGCGAACGACGTGCGGAAGATAGAGCCGTGGATCGGATGTCTCGGACATCTGGCTTTTTCCTTTTGGGCTCCGACGATGATTGTGTTCATCGCGATCCCATGGCGCCGTCGTACGGAAGTCGAATAGCGAAATCCACCGCCTCAGCGGATAGCGAAGGCCGGCAGATCGAAAGCAAGCAGATCGCCAATCTTGGCAAGCTCGATATCCGCCACCGGATAGTTCGCCAAAATGTCCGGGTCCAGCGCGTAATGTCCCTGCTTCGGAAATACCGTGGTGACCCGCCGACCCCAGATGGTCTTCACGGCGTCGAGGATGCGCAACTTGTCGTCGATCAGCACGTAGTGCTTGGCAGGGTAGAGACGCTCGACGTATTCAAGCTCGCGTTCCTTGTGAATGTAGATCAGCACACGATCGGTGGCGGCCCGCCAAAGGCCGGAGCGCTCGATTTTGCGCGGCTGAAACACCGCATCGCCGTCGGACAGAATGACCGCCGGCCCCCACTGCTGGACATGCCGCACCACGTCCAGCGCGCCGGGATAGAGGCGCTCGGCAAACGGATAATCGACCAGCCAGCCCGACATGCGCAGCACGTCCGGACGGTGCATCATCTCAATGCGGAATCGTTCCAGCGCCCCCAAATAGTCGGTGTATCCGAGCTCGCCGACCAGTTCTTGCAAGATGTCCCAGTATCTATCGCAGGCAGCGGCGCCATAATTATCGGCCAAGTGCTCGCGCAGATGAGCCTGGACGCGATCGTTGTCGAGGAGCGTGTTGTCGACGTCGAACAGAAAGACGATATCGTGGGTTTGGTTCATTTCGCTACGGGTTCTGCCGTTGTTGCCCAGGTCCGCGCCAACATCCGCAGCCAATTCCGAAAGCACAACTTCTCGATCAACGGTTCGCCAAATCCGCGCCTGCGCATCAACTGCACCAGATTTTGCAATCCACCGGCATTTCCCAGATCGGAAGGCATCTGGGCGCCGTCGAAATCGGAACCGAAGCCGACGCCGTCTTCGCCGAGATGTTTGAGCAGGTGCTCGGCATGCTCGATAATTAGTTCGAGGGGGGTGTCTTTGTCGCGGCGGCCATCGGCACGAAGAAAGCTGGTGGCGAAGTTGACCCCGACCAAACCTCCGGACTCACGGATTGCGGCTAGTTGCCGGTCGGTCAGGTTCCGCGAGTGCGGGCTGATCGCATGCGCGTTGGAATGCGTAGCAACAAGCGGCGCGGTGCTGATCGCAGCCACGTCCCAGAAGCCGCGCTCGTTGAGATGCGACAGATCGATCAAAATCCGCAACTGGTTGCAGGCGCCGATCAGGGCCTTGCCGAGGTCCGTCAATCCGGGCCCGGTGTCGGGCGAAGACGAACAGCGGAACGGCACTCCATGACCGAACGCATTCGGCCGGCTCCAAACCGGCCCGAGCGAGCGAAGGCCCGCCGCATGCAATACGTCCAGCAGCTCGAAATTGGCGTCGATCGCTTCGGCGCCTTCGATATGGAGGACGGCCGCGAGCACGCCGTCATCCAGGCATCGTTCGATGTCGGCGGCGTTGCGGCAGACCCGAACGCGGCCCTCCGACTCCCGTTCGATACGGAACAGCAGTGACATCATGCCGAAGACCGTCCGCTGCGCCTCCTCCACATCAACCGCGGGTGGCGCAGGATCGCTGCCGATCGGTGTGGACGGCGGCTCGCCGTTGGCGGCATTTTTCCGGTCGGACGACGGCACGAAGATCGCGAACAATCCGCCGGCAAAACCGCCCTGACGTGCCTTGGGAAAATCAAGCTGGCCCTTGTCCTCGCCGTGAAGGAATATCGTGGTCGCGTCCGCGCCGGTTCGCCGGTGCAGCCGCAACAACACGTCATTGTGGCCGTCAAAGATCGGAATGCGCCGAGGCGGCGTCACCAGCGATTCTCCGTGGCAGAAGCTGCACCAAGTGGGGACTTATCTAACGCGCCATAGCCAAAAAGTCTGCGCTCAATATCGCGCAAGTCGCGCGCATAACCTTCTGTCCCTATTACGGAGACTACACTCTTGACAATCGTCTCCGTTTCGGTTACTATCGACGAATCTCGCTCATCGAGGGGCACATCCGGATGTGATCCTGATTGTGGGGCGAGTGCGGCACCCGCGAAAGGGGCGAAAGCCCCTGGCGAGAGCCGCGGTGGGACGCCGACAGGCGAGCGCGCCGATACAGATGGTTTGCGCAAGTTTTTCGCGCAAACCCGTCTGTGGCGCGCCGCCGCGCCCGCAGCGCGCGAATGGCAACATTCGTCCGCGCGGCGCGGACAATAAAACACGCGCCTGCCGGCGTTCCGCCTCCCTCTTTTCGTAGCTTGGATGGGCGCAGCGACATCCGGGAGCGGCGTTCAAAGCCGATTGATGGACCCCGGATATCGCTACGCTCATCTGGGCTACAGATCTTGGCAAAGCTCGGGCGCGCAGGCGTCGCGAGAGCGAATTTCTTTTCATCTCGCCCCGCGCCCGGAGAGGAGCTTCTCGGAAAGTTGCGTCTACGCCGCTTCCGCGGCCGGCAGCGGCGGCTTGCCGCGAATGAGATCGGCGGCTTTCTCGGCCATCATCAGTACGCAGGCATTGATGTGGGCGGAGACGAGATCGGGCATGGCCGATGCGTCGCAAACCCGCAGTCGTTCGATGCCGCGCACTCTGAGGTCGGAGTCGACGACACCGTCGGGACCCATGGCGCAGGTGCTCGAAGGGTGATGCGCCGTGATGACGACCTTCTTGAGCCAGGCGTCGATGTCGGCGTCGCTCTGCACTTGCAGGCCCGGTGCGATCTCTTCGCCGCGATATGGGTCGAGCGGCTTCTGAAACGCCACCTCGCGCGCGCGCTTGAAGCCCTCGCGCAGCGTCGGCAGGTCATTCGGCGATGTGAAAAAACGATAGACGATGCGCGGTTGCTGGAGCGGATCGGCGGAGCCGAGCAAGACCTCGCCGCGGCTGTCGGGATGCAGCAGCGTCGGTCGGATACCGAAACCGTCAAGAAACGGCGGACGAACCAGCGGAAACCACAGATGCGGGCTCGCCGACGTGCCGCGGAACATGAACTCGATGTCGGGCACCGAAAGTTCGGGCCGCGTCTTGATGAACGCATGCAGCCCGCCCGGCACCACGGTCCCCGGCCCGGCGCCGAACAAATAGGCGCGCACCATGCTCATCGCCATGCGATCGAAGCGCATCTCGCGATGGAAGGTGCCGGGACGCGGCCGGCTGTAGCTCATATAGGCGCCGAGATGATCCTGGAGTTTGCGGCCGACCGGCAAATCGGCGGCCACGTTGATGCCGAAGCTGCGCAAATGCTCGGCCGGCCCGATGCCCGAGAGCATCAAAAGCTGTGGCGAATTGAACGCGCCGGCTGCGACGATGACCTCGCGGGCTGCGTCCATGCGCACGGTCGCGCCATTCTGGACGTATTCGACACCGCTTGCGCGCGTGCCTTGAAGAAGCACGCGCGTCGTATGCGCGTTGACCGCGACGGTGAGGTTTTTGCGGCCTTTGGCCGGCTTGAGAAAAGCGTTGGCAGAGGACGAACGCCGGCCGCCACGGATGGTGTATTGGCTGCGGCCGAAACCTTCCTGCTGCTTGCCGTTATAGTCCGGGTTGAACGGATAACCGGACGCTTTGCCGGCCGCGATCCAGGCCTCGTAGAGCGGGTCTTGGGTCTTGGCGAATTCAGTACCGAGCGGTCCGCTGCCGCCGCGCCAGGAATCAGCGCCGCCCTGCCAGGTTTCGCAGCGCTGGAAATAGGGCACGACGTCGGCATAGGACCAGCCGCGCGCGCCTTTCTGCGCCCAGCGGTCGTAGTCGCCGCGATTGCCGCGCGTATAGGCCATGACGTTGATGGAGGAGGAGCCGCCCAAAACCTTGCCGCGCATCGCCTCGATACGCCGGTTGTTGAGGTTCGGCTCGGGATCGGTCTGATAGCCCCAGTCGAACATGCCGTACTCGTGCATCCGGCCCATGCCGAGCGGAATATGGATGTAAGGGTGCCAGTCGCGGCCGCCGGCCTCAATGAGCAGCACGTTCGCGCCCGCATCCTCGCTCAGCCGGTTGGCCAGCACGCAGCCAGCGGAGCCAGCGCCGACGATAATGTAATCGTATCCGTTGGCTGGCATTTCACTTCCTCTACAACTTGCACCCGGCGCTTGCCGCCCCGCTCAATCCCGCGCGTAACCGATCAGCGGCTTTTTCTTGCGGCCGAGCAAGATCAAGATCATCGCAACGACGCCGACCACAATCCAGGTCGGCAGGTCGAAAGCTGTCCGCATGTACGGTTCCCAGGCCCAAAGCGCCTTCTGCTTCAACCAGTCCTGCACCAGATTGAGGCTGTTCTGATCGATGATGGCCCATACGTCGCCGACCTTCACGTAGATGAATTGCTGGTTAGCGATGGATTTGGTGCCGTCATAGACGAGGAAGACAAAGGCGGTGGCAAGCAAGCAGAGGCCGATGAAGCGAAGCAGGAATCTGATCATTGGGGTCTTCGGGGGTCCGGCAGGCTGCGGATTGGGAATTCAGAGCCCCGGATTACTCCCCCGCGTCGGCTTGTTCAATGCGGCGAGGGCGCGGCCCGTTTTTGCACCGCTGCGTTGCAGACGTCGAGGACTTGAACCTGTTGTCGCTCTCTTGAGCACATGGCGCCGCATTCGCTAAGGTTCGCATCCAAGGTTCCTCGGACCCCGCCATCCCTCTCCCTAGCCTCGGCCGCGAGCGGCGAAGGGTTCGAGGGGAACTTATCAAAAAGGATTTGTATGGCTTCCAAAGACGGCGGCCGGTCGCACCGGCCGACTTTCACCGACCAGGAAGCGCTGCAGTTTCACGCCAAGGCCGGCCCGGCAAGCTCGAAGTCGTCGCCACCAAGCCGATGGCGACCCAGCGCGACCTGTCGCTGGCCTATTCGCCGGGCGTCGCGGTGCCGGTGCTGGCCATCGCCGAGGATCCGGCCCGCGCCTACGACTACACGTCCAAGGGCAATCTGGTCGCGGTGATCTCCAACGGCACCGCCATCCTCGGCCTCGGCAATCTCGGCGCGCTGGCCGCCAAGCCGGTGATGGAAGGCAAGGCGGTGCTGTTCAAGCGCTTCGCCGACGTCGACTCCATCGACCTCGAAGTCGCGACCGAGGACCCCGACGAGTTCATCAACTGCGTCAAGCTGCTCGGCCCGAGCTTCGGCGGCATCAATCTCGAGGACATCAAGGCGCCGGAGTGCTTCATCATCGAGCAGAGCTGCGCGAGCTGCTCGACATCCCGGTCTTCCACGACGACCAGCACGGCACCGCGATCATCTCGGCCGCCGGCCTGATCAACGCGCTGCGAGCTCACCGGCCGCGAGATCGAAGACACGAAGCTCGTCTGCAACGGCGCCGGCGCGGCCGGCATCGCCTGCCTCGAACTCATGAAGGCGATGGGCGTCCGCCCGGAGAACCTCATCCTCTGCGACACCAAGGGCGTGATCTACGAGGGCCGCACCGAGGGCATGAACCAGTGGAAGTCGGCCCATGCGGTCGAGACCGAGGCGCGCACGCTGGCCGAGGCGCTTGACGGCGCCGACGTGTTCTTCGGCCTCTCGGTCAAGGGCGCGGTGACGCAGGACATGGTCAAGTCGATGGCGGACAAGCCGATCATCTTCGCCATGGCCAATCCCGACCCGGAGATCACGCCGGAGGAGGTCGCCGCGGTGCGCGCCGACGCCATCGTGGCCACCGGCCGCTCCGACTATCCGAACCAGGTCAACAACGTGCTGGGCTTCCCCTACATCTTCCGCGGCGCGCTCGACGTGCGCGCGCGCGACGATCAACATGGAGATGAAGATCGCCGCCGCCCACGCGCTGGCCGCGCTGGCGCGCGAGGACGTGCCCGACGAGGTCGCCGCCGCCTACGGCGCGCGGCCGAAGTTCGGCCCCGACTACATCATCCCGGCGCCGTTCGATCCGCGGCTGATCTCCGACATCCCGCCGGCGGTCGCCCAGGCGGCGATGGACACCGGCGTCGCGCGCGGCCGATCGCCGACATGGAGGCCTATCGCGCATCAGCTGCGCGCGCCGGCGCGATCCGACCGCCGGCGCTCCTGCAGAAGCGTCTATCGAGCGGCTGCGCCGGCAGCCGAAGCGCGTCGTCTTCGCCGAGGGCGAGGAGGAGCAGGTGATCCGCGCCGCGCGACGCTTCGTGCACCAGGGGCTCGGCACCGCGCTTGCTGGTCGGCCGCGAGGAGCGCGTGCGCGACACGGCGAAGGGCGCTCGGCATCGAGCTCGGCGAGCGGCATCGAGATCATCAATGCGCGCGCTGTCGCACGCGCAACGCCGTCTACGCGCACTATCTCTACGAGCGGCTGCAGCGCCAGGGCTTTCTGCAGCGCGACTGCCAGCGGCTGATCAACCAGGACCGCAATCACTTCGCCGCCTCCATGGTGGCGCTCGGCGACGCCGACGCCATGGTCACCGGCGTCACCCGCAACTTCTCGGTCGCGCTCGAGGAGGTGCGGCGGGTGATCGATCCGAAGCCCGGCCATCGGGTGATCGGCGTGTCGCTGGTCCTCGCGCGCGGCCGCACCGTCCTCGTCGCCGACACCGCCGTCACCGAGATGCCCGAGCGCGACGACCTCGCCGAGATCGCCATCGAGGCGGCCGCGCGTCGCGCGCCGGCTCGGCTACGAGCCGCGCGTCGCCTTCCTGGCCTTCTCGACCTTCGGCCATCCGCCGGGCGAGCGCTCGGAGCGCGTGCAGGAGGCGGTGCGGCATGCTCGACCAGCGGCGCGTCGATTTCGAATATGACGGCGAGATGGCCGCCGACGTGGCGCTCGAACCTGGAGCTGCGCGACGGCCTATCCGTTCTGCCGCCTCACGGGGCCGGCCAACGTGCTGATCATGCCGGCGTTCCACTCGGCCTCGATCTCGACCAAGATGCTGCAGGAGCTCGGCGGCGCCACCGTGATCGGCCCGATGCTGGTCGGCCTCGACCGCTCGGTGCAGATCGTGCCGCTGTCGCGCCAAGGACGCCAGCTCGTCAACATGGCGGCGCTCGCCGCCTTTAACGCCAGCGGTTGAGCGTGGAAAAGCGCAGGCTCGGCGCAGCGGGGCCCGAGGTCTCGCTGATCGGCATCGGCACCAACAACCTCGGCGGCCGGATCGATTTCGCAGCATCGCGCCACGTCGTGAACAAGGCGCTCGATCTCGGCATCACGCTGATCGACACCTCCGACACCTATGGCAACAAAGGCGGATCGGAAGAGGTTTTGGGCCAAATCCTCGGACCGCGGCGCAAGGACATCGTGCTGGCGACCAAGTTCGGCATGCAGATGGACGATGCCGGCAAGCTCAAAGGCGCGTCGCGGCGCTACATCATGCAGGCGATCGCAGCGAGCTTGCGGCGGCTCAAGACCGATTGGATCGATCTTTATCAGTTGCATCGGCCCGATCCGCAGACGCCGATCGAAGAGACGCTGCGCGCGCTCGACGATCTGGTGAAGGCGGGAAAAGTCCGCGCCATCGGCTGCTCCAATCTCTCCGCCGCGCAACTCGAAGAGGCACAGACCGTCGCGCCGCAGCACGGCCTCGCGTCCTTTGTCTGCTGCCAGGACGAATACAGCCTGCTCAAACGCGATCTTGAAAAAGACCGCATTGCCGTCATGCGCAAGCATGGCCTGGGCCTGTTGCCGTATTTTCCGCTCGCGAGCGGTTTGTTGACCGGCAAATACAAAAGCAGCGCGCCGCTGCCGGCCGGCTCACGGCTCGCCAAGAACGCGAGCCATGCCGGCCAGTTCCTCAATGCGCGCAACTGGCGCATCGTCGATGCGCTCGGCCAGTTCGCGGCAGAACGCGGGCACACGCTGCTCGAACTGGCGATGAGCTGGCTGGCAAGCCGGCCGACCGTCGCCAGCATAATCGCCGGCGTCACCACACCGGAGCAGGTGGCGCAGAACATCGCCGCCGCCGGCTGGGCCCTGTCGGCCGCCGATCTCGCCGAGATCGACCGCATAACTCTTTGACAGCAAACCGCAAAATCGCGGCTGCCGAATTCACGAGAGCGAAACCTCTGCCGGCTAGCATCGGTTCCCGTCACGCTTTGACGCTCGCGGAGTTTACCATCGGGCCGGCGAAGCCCCGTTGGCTCGCAACTGAACATGACGGATCGCAAACAGTGATTCCATTCACGCCGTTCGCTCTCGATATCCACGGTCTCGTCAAGCGCTTCGATCGGCCCGCCGTCGATGGCCTCGACCTCAGCGTGCGCGCCGGCGAGTTTTATGCGCTGCTCGGTCCGAACGGCGCCGGCAAGACCACGACGTTGCGCATGGTCGCCGGCCTGCTGCGCCCGGATGCCGGCACGATCCGTGTCGAGGGCATCGACGCGCTGGCCGATCCAGTGGCGGCAAAGCGGGTGATGGCGTGGATTTCCGACGAGCCGATGATCTACGACAAGCTCACGCCATGCGAATATCTCGAATTCATCGCCGGCTTGTGGGGCATCGAGCCGGCGCTCGCGGAGAGGCGCGCCCATGAGCTGCTCGTTTGGCTCGACCTTGCGCCGCACGCGAACGAGCGCTGCGAGGGCTTCTCCAAGGGTATGCGGCAGAAAGTGGCGCTTGCCGGCGCGCTGGTGCACGACCCGCGCCTGATTATCCTCGACGAACCGCTTACCGGCCTCGACGCCGGCTCGGCGCGCCAAGTCAAGAGCGTGCTGCGCGAGCGCGTCAACGCCGGCGGCACCATCATCATGACGACGCATATTCTGGAAGTCGCCGAACGCATGGCCGACCGCATCGGCGTCATCGCGCACGGCAGGCTCATCGCCGAGGGCACGCTCGAAGAACTCCGCCAGCGGGCCGGCAAGAACGTGAACGGCGGCGCCGGCGGCGCAAGTCTCGAAGACACCTTCCTCGCGCTGGTCGCCGAACAGGCCGAGGCGGCATGAGCTTAATGGCGGTCCAGTCCGGCACCGCCGTCTGGTTTGCACGGCACGAATTGCGGCTCGCCTGGCGCGATTGGCTCGGCATGATAACGGCCGGACGCCGCGAACGCCTGCGCCGGGTCGTGATCGCCGGCGCGGCGTTCTTCATCTTCATGCACGTTGTCGCCAATTGGATGGTCGGCGGCTACGCCGATGCCGCCTTCGACAAACCGACGCTAATCGCAATCAGCACAAGCGTGCTGATGTCGTGGCTGCTGATGGTGTCGCAAGCGATGGAATCGGTAACGCGCGCCTTCTACGCGCGCGCCGATCTCGATCTCATCCTCGCTTCGCCGGTCGCCGCGGCGAGGCTGTTTGCCGTGCGGATTGCAACCGTCGCGCTTTTGACGTCGGTGATGGCGGTCCCAATCGCCGCGCCGTTCATCGATGTGCTGGTCGCGCGCGGCGGGTTGCGCTGGATGGGCGGTTACGGGCTGGTCGTGGCGATGGGCGCCGCCGCGACCGCGCTCGCTGTAAGCCTCACAGTTGCGCTGTTTCGCGTCATCGGTCCGAGACGCACCCGCTTCGTGGCGCAGGTCGTCGCCGCCGTGATCGGCGCGGTATTCGTCATCGGCCTGCAGATCGTGGCCGTGCTGTCGTTCGGAACATTGTCGCGGGCGAGCGTGATGCAGTCGGACGCCGTGCAGGCGCTGGCGCCCAATATCGGTAGCCTGTTGTGGTGGCCGGCGCGCGCCGCCATGGGCGACGGCATCGCGCTCGTCGGCGTGCTCGCCGCGAGCGGCGCGTTGCTCGGCATGGTCATCGCGATGGTCGCGCCACGCTTCGGCGCATACGCCATCGCGGCGGCAGGCGCCGGCGGTTCGCAGGTCAGTCACGCCCCGCGGCCGGTCGCGTTCCGGAAAACTTCGCCGCGGCAGGCGTTGCGCCGTAAGGAATGGATCCTGCTGCGGCGCGATCCCTGGCTGGTGTCGCAGACACTCATGCAGATGCTCTATCTCCTGCCGCCGGCGGTTCTGCTGTGGCGCACTTTCGACGCGGGCAATGGGGCATTCCAGCTGTTCGTGCCCGTGCTGGTGATGGCGGCCGGGCAGCTCGCCGGCGGCCTTGCTTGGCTCGCGATCTCCGGCGAAGACGCGCCCGACCTCGTCGCCACCGCGCCGGTGCCGCGCAGTTTCATCCTGTGCGCCAAGATCGAGGCGGTGCTGGGCATCATCGCCATCGTTTTCGCGCCGCTGATCGTTGCGCTCGCCATTGCTTCGCCCTGGCACGCGCTGGTCACGAGCGGCGGCATCGTCATCGCGGCGGCGACGGCAACCGCCATCCAGCTCTGGTTCCGCACCCAGGCCAAACGCAGCCTGTTTCGCCGGCGCCAGGTGTCCTCGCGGCTGGCGACGTTCGCGGAGGCGTTTTCGTCGATCGGCTGGGCCGCCACGGCCGCAATTGCCGGCGGCAGCCTCTGGCTCGCGGCCGCCCCGGCGCTGATCGCGCTGGCCGTGCTCGCGGGCGCCTGGTTCATGAGCCCACCCACGCGCGATGCGGTCTGATTGTTTCGCGCCAGCGTCATGACCGCGCGGCCGTCTCGACGCGGTCAACCTTCCTGTGATTTAACCTCGGTTTCGAGCCTCCGACGCGATGCGGGGCCGGCCGGCGCCTGCGGAGCCGCAAATGAAGCAACAGCCGAAATGGGTGTGGCCGAACGGCAAGCGCATCGCCGTCGTCTTCAATGTCTGTCTTGAAGCATGGTCGGACGGCAAAGCACCCGGCATCAGCCCGATGGGCAACCCGTTGCCCGCCGGCGTGCTCGACACCATGGCGATCTCCTGGGCCGCCTACGGGGTCGAGGTCGGCATCCATCGCCTTATGGACGGGTTCGCGCGGCACGGCGCCAAGGCGAGCGTGATGGTCAACGCCATCATTGCCGAACGCTCACCTGCGGCCGTCAAGGCCATCGCTAAGCGCGGCCACGAAGTGCTGTCGCATTCCTACGCGATGGACGTGATACCGGCGCTGTTGTCGGACGAAGACGAGCGCAAGAACATCGAACGGTGCACCGCGCTGCTCGAAAAGGCGTCGGGTCAGAAAGTCATCGGCTGGCTGTCGCCGCGCGGCACGTCGAAGCTGTCCACGCCCAAGCTCCTCGCCGAGGCCGGCTACCGCTGGTATGGCGATGTGTTCGATACGGACCTGCCTTACGTCGCGAACCATGGCAACACGAGGATCGTTGCAATTCCGCTGTCCTATGATGTCAATGACATGCCCTCGATGAAATACGGCCATCCGCCCCGCATGATGCTTGAGTCATTCAATGAGGTGATCGAGGTCGCGCGCGCACGCGCCGACGAGCTTCGCATCATCGACGTCACAAGCCATGCCCATATCTTCGGCCACCATCGCGGCGCCTATTTCTATGAGAAGATCATCGCGCAGGCGATGTCGGCGCCGGACATCTGGGTCGGCACCCGCGCCGAAATCGCCGATCATATGCTGAGCATGGCAACCGCCTGAACCATCAAGAAACCGCCGGGAGAAGCATCCTGTGATTCCGTTCGAAATGGTGGAGCCGAAATCGCTCAAGGAGGCGGTGTCGTTGCTCGATCCGCAAGAGCCGACGATCCGTGCCGTGGCGGGCGGAACCGCGCTGATGCTGATGATGAAGGCGGGCGTGTTTACGCCGACCCGCCTGGTCTGTTTGCATGGCATCGAGGCCGATTACGCACGCATCACGGTCACCGGTGATGGCGCATTGCGCATCGGCGCCATGGCGACGTTGAGCGAAGTGGAGCATGACGCGAATATCGCGGCGCGATTGCCGGTGCTCAAGCACGCGATGCGTACGCTGTCGAACGTGCGCGTGCGCAACGTCGCGCGCGTCGGCGGCGCGCTGGCGCACGGCGATCCGCATATGGATCTGCCGCCGGTGCTGACCGCGCTCGGCGCCCATGTCTCGATCAGCGGCCCAAACGGCGACCGTGAATTGCCGCTCGAAGAGCTTTACGCCGGCTACTACGAGACCGTTCTGGACAAGAACGAGCTCATCACCGCCGTGACCGTGCCAGCGCTCGATGGCCGCAAGACCGCGTACATAAAAGTCACCTCACGCTCCGCCGACGATTGGCCTTCGCTCGGCGTCGCGGTGTCGTTTACGTTCAAGGACGGCGCGGTGCGCGATCCGATCGTCGTCGTTAGCGCCGCGACGGAGAAGGTCTCCCGCATGGCGGGCGCCGAGAAGGTGCTGCAAGGCGCGGCGCCCGACGATGCCGTGCTGGCGCGAGCCGGCGAGGCGGCAGTGGCGGAAGCCTCGATCCTCGCCGACGCCCATGGCTCCGCCGCCTACAAGCGAGAACTGCTGCGGGTTTATCTGCGCCGCGCCGTCCGGCAGGCGCTGGCCGAAACCGCCACATAGGTGCAGCGATGGATCAGGTCGGGCGAACCATCCCGCGGCTTGAAGTCCGCGCCAAGGTGACCGGACGCGCCGAATACACTTACAATCTGCGTCTCCCGGCCATGCTGTACGGCAAGGTCTTTCGCGCCACGGTGCCGCACGCCCGTATCCGCGGCATCGATACCGGCGCGGCACGCGCGGTTAAGGGCGTGCATCGCGTTGTGACCGGCGAAGACATCCGAAAACTCATTCCGGAGCCTTATTACGGCCCGGCGTTTCACGACCAGCCGATCCTGGCGCTCGACAAGGTGCGGCATGTCGGCGAGGCGGTTGCGGTCGTGCTGGCGAGCGATCCGCATGTCGCCGAGCGGGCCGTGCAGCTGATCGAGGCCGACTATGAAGAGCTGCCGGCCGTATACGACGAGATCGAGGCGATGCAGCCGGACATTGTCGTTCACGACGTGCTCAAGCCGGCCGGCACATTCGCCGATCTCAAGCATCTCAAAGGCCGCAGCGGCACCAATGTGGCGCTCGATTATCACTTGCGGCGCGGCGACGTCGACGGCGCCTTCGCGCGCGCCGCGCGCGTGATCGAACATACGTTCAAGACGCAGCAATGCCTGCATCTGCCATTTGAGTCATTCGTGTCGGTCGCCGAGCCCGGCGACGACACGTTGACCATCTACACATCGAGCCAATCGCCGTCGTTCGTGCGCTCCGAGCTCGCGCGCCTGTTTGGCTGGCCCGAGAACCGCGTGCGGGTGAAGGTGCCTTATCTCGGCGGCGGCTTTGGCGCCAAGGTCTACGTCAAGCTCGAAGCCATGGTCGCCGCGCTCGCTGTCATCGTCCGCCGGCCCGTCAAGATCGCGCTGACGATGGAAGAGCAGTTCTACATGATCACCAAGCATCCCACGACGTTCCGCATCAAGAGCGGCGTCAGCATGGACGGCCGCGTGATCGCGCGCGCGTGCGAGGTGCATTGGAACGGCGGCGCCTATGCGGATATCGGGCCGCGGGTGACGCAGAAATCCGGCTTCACGTCGCCGGGGCCCTACGACATCGAGAACGTCAGCATCGATTCCTACGAGGTCTACACCAACCGCACGCCGGCGGGCGCGCTGCGCGGCTTCGGCATTCCGCAATTGGTCTGGGCCTACGAGAGCCACACCGATCTGCTGGCCCGCGAACTCGGCATCGATCCGGTCGAGTTCCGCCGCAAGAATATTCTGCGCCAGGATCGTCCGCAGGCGAGCGGCACCGCAATGACGGACGCCGCCATCGCCGAGGTACTCGATGCGATCGCCGCGCGCCTGGGCTGGAACAAGCCGTTCGATCGCGGCATCGGCACGATTCGCCGCGGCCGCGGCATCGCCATCGGCTTCAAGGCCTCGATCTCGCCGACCACGTCGGTCGCGATCGTCAATGTCGGCGCCGACGGCTCAACCACGCTCTGTACCAGCACGGTCGATATGGGCCAGGGCTCGGACACCGCCTATGCGCAGATCGCCGCCGAGGTGCTCGACATCAAGGCGGAAGCCGTTCGCATCGTCCATCCGGATACCGATGTAACGCCTTACGATATGAGCACGCTGGGCTCGCGCTCGCTGTTCCACATGGGCAACGCGGTGCGACTCGCGGCCGAAGATGCGCGCGGAAAACTGCGCGCCCTCGCCGCCGAGGCCGGATTGCCGGAAGGCACCAATTATCCGCCGGCGGAAATCTTCAAGAAGCGCTTCGGCATGCAGGCCGGCAATGTGATCGGCTCGGCCAGCTACGTGCCGGCCTATAAGTCGCCTGACGCGCAGACCGGGCTGTCGGACAACGTTACGCCATTCTGGATGATTGGCGGCGCCGGCGTCGAAGTCGAGGTCGACACCGAGACCGGCGCGGTGCGCGTGCTGCGGCTGATCAACGCCGCCGACTGCGGCCGGCCGATTAATCCCGGTGTCGTCCGCACCCAGCTTTCCGGCGCCGCGACCATGCAGCTCGGGTTCACGCTGTCCGAAGTCATGAATCTCGATGGCGGCCAGGTGACCAACGCGTCGCTTGCCGACTACAAGATTCCCGGCATTCGCGACATTCCGCCGATGGAGAATGAGCTGGTCGATGCCGCGCAACATTCCGGCCCGTTCGGCGCCAAGGGTGTTGGCGAATCGGGAACCTTCGGCGTCTCGCCGGCGATCGCCAACGCGATCCACGACGCCGTCGGCGTGCGGATCATGGAACTGCCGATCACAGCCGAGGCGGTGCTGCGCGCGTTGCGCCAGAAACAAGGCCGCCCATTCGAGGACGAATGATGAGAAAAGCGCAGGGTTGCATCAGATTCCGCTCGACTTCGCGAAAGCGCATGGGCGCTGAGGTATTATCCGCCCCCGCGAAGCGGGGGAGGGGGACCGCGCGCAGCGCGGTGGAGGGGGCCTCGGCCACGAAGGACCAAAGACGTCGTCGATTGAGCTTCAAACTATTCGATTTTTTGGTTTGCCTCTGCGCTGATCGCATCCGCGACTCAGCGGCCCCCTCCACCATGCTTCGCATGGTCCCCCTCCCCCGCTTCGCGGGGGCGGATAAATCGGAGTCCGAATGATGGGCATGCGTTCCATTAATTTCACGCTCAACGGCGAAGAAGTCAGCGCCGAGATCGAGCCGCATCGCAATCTCGTCGAGCTGTTGCAGCGTTTCGATCTGTTCGGCGCTCGCGAAAGCTGCGGCCAGGGGCTGTGCGGCTGCTGCACCGTGCTGGTCGACAACAAGGCGGTGTCGGGCTGCCTGTATTTTGCGATCTGGGTCGACGGCAAGAGCGTCACCACCGTCGAGGCGCTTGATGCCGATGGCGCGCTCTCGAACGTGCAGCAGGCCTTCATCGACTGCGGCGCGTTCCAGTGCGGTTTTTGCACGCCGGGATTCGTGCTGATGGCGCATCAATTGCTGAAGCAACACCCCGACCCCAGCGACGACGACATCCGTCATTACCTCGCCGGCAACCTGTGCCGCTGCGCCGCCTATCCGGAGATCATCGAGGCGGTGAAGTTGGCGGCGAAGCGGTGACGGAATGCGGATGAACTCATCCGGACGTCGCTGCGACACGCGCATTGGGGGAAATTAACACACAAAGAAATAGCTTGGCACATGGACAGGCCAGTCTATCGCTCGCAGAAATCGAGAAACTGATGGCTCAAAGTTTGCAGTTAAACGCTTGGGCAAGAATTTCTGATGCGGACGGCGAACTTTGCCTTGCTGATGGGACTCCCTGGATTGTTACGTCCTCAGCGGCAAACTGCCAGACTGGATTATTTGAGCGGTGGCAGAAGAATGCCATTCGTTATCTGGTTCCGGAGACCAGCGAAGTCTTCAAAGTGCCGCGCAGCTCTGCCGCGTTCGTTAATTAAAATGCTTGGTCTGCCACGCCTCAATGTGTGCTCAGGTTTCCCGGGAAGCCGGTCGCACTCGATTTTTCTGTCGTAACTTGCGAGCTTGAATTAGTGGCGCAACACGTTCTTTCAGCGCGTCTAAAACAGCCAACTTCTCCGCAAAGCTCAGGGTTGCACGCTGCCGACGCCCAGAAGCCTTCCGAGCGTATATGTCTGAAACGTCGGGGTACCGATTATTATGCTTTTTCATTTGAAAGAAATTAGGTCGTTTAAAGCGGATTTTCAATAAGAGCCTTCGCACAAAAACTCAGCCAGTCATTCGTCAGGTCGTGGTCGTTCTAGAACATCTCTGAGTTCGGCTAAATCTATCCCATATCAGCCAAAGCTTTTTCGATTGGAGCAAGCAAAATCAGACCCGATCGATGGCTCTCGAAATGCGCAACCGATACAAGAATATCCAGTTCTTCCGTAAGAGTTCGGCTGAATGTAGTTTAGCGCAGCAACGGCGCCAGCGATCGCATAGCGCTGAATAATGCCCCGCTCCGCTAATTTTGTGACCACTTCTATGGTATTCCGCAGAGACATAGGCCCAGCCTTCCAAAGAACCCGGAGCCAATCGCTTCAGCATTGCCCTACGCCGCACTTCAGACGGCATTCAAGGCCGCAATAAACCGCTGCTTGATGGCATGGCCGTCGCGCAGCGGCAGCACGCGCGGCACGTCCTCGTCGCTGATCCGTGCATTGACCAGAACCGGACCCACGCCCGATTGCAGCAGCGCGCGGACCTCCGCGGCTTCTTCCATACGCGCAACGGCGCGCGCATGCTTGAAGCGGCAAGCGAGCGCGGTGGCGACGAGATCGATGCCGGCCTTGGTGTGGCTCGCCTGCATGCCGGTCTCGCCGTAGTGCGCGTTGTCGAGCACGACGATAACGAGATTGTTGGGCTGCTTGACGCCGATGGTGGCGAGGCTGCCCAGGCCCATCAGCATGTCGCCGTCGCCCGTGAACACGGCGACGCGGCGGTCGGGCCGCGCCAAAGCCAGGCCGAGGCCGATCATCGCGGCGCCGCCCATCGCGCCCCAGAGATAGAAGTTGAGCGGATGATCGCCGGCGGCGGCGACGTCATAGGTCGCCGAACCGAGGCCGCTGACCACCAGCAAATCGCCGCGGTCGATCAGCAGTTGCCGCACGAAGCCGCGCCGATCGAGCATCATCGCGTCCACTGCTTGCGGCCGATCAGGCGCTGCGACAGCAGGATCGCGACCTGCAGATTGCCGTCGAACGCCATGTCGCAGCCGGCGCCAACGATGTCGTCGACGTCATCGGCGCTTTCGATGCGATAAGTGAGAAAGCCGGCGAGCCGCAGCACATCCGCGGTGATGGCGCCCATCGGCACCTGCCATGGATTGAATTCGCCGAACTCGCCGCGCATGGTCACCAGGGCGATGCAGCCGAAACCGCAATTGCGCAACAGCGAAAACATGTTGATGCAGTTGCCGACGCCGCTCGACTGCATCAACAGCGCGGCGCGCTGACCGCCCAGCGCCGCGCCGGCAACGAGGCCGACGCCTTCCTCCTCGGTCGTCAGCACCACGTCGGCGATGTCCGGATCATCCTGGCACAGCCCGATCAGCCGGCTGTGGCCGGCGTCGGGCACGTAGCCGACCTGGCGGACGCCGACGCGCCGGAAATGGGCGTAGATCGCGTCCGGCCACGAGGTTTCTATAGTCGTCGGCGTGTGCAACGGGTCTACCCCTCACCGTCATTTCCGGCGCGCGCCGAAGGCGCGAACCTGGAATCCATAACCACGAACATTACAGTACTTGCACCGTCGGTGGTTATGGATTCCGGGCTCCTCGCTTCGCGAGCCCCCCGGAATGACGAGAAAAGGCGAGGCTTTGCAAATGTCGCACCGCTTATTATGGTGCGCCCTCCCCCAAACGTTGGACCAGGTATCCAAAAACCAACAAGGAGAGGCCTATGGCCACCAGACTTCGCCACATCGCGATCATCGTCCCCGACCCGGAAAAGGCGGCGAAATTTTTCGAGCACGCCTTCGGCATGACGCGCGCCGGCACCGCCCGCCGCGGCATCTATATGTCCGACGGCGTGATGAACGTCGCGCTGTTGAAGACCGAGGCCGACGAGAAGAACGGTCTCTATCATTTCGGCATGTGGGTCGACGACCTCGACGAAGCGGAGAAAAAGGTCAAGGAGGCAGGCGGCTCCTATCTGGCCGGGCGGCCGACCTCGGCCAATTCATTCTATGAGGCGAAGTTTCGCGATCCGGACGGCGTCGTTTTCGACCTCACCCACACCGGCTGGGCCGGCGCCACCAAGGAAGTGGTGGCGAAGACGTAGAGTAGGCGCATCCTTATTCCGTCATTGCCGGGCTTGACCCGGCAATCCATATGGCGGCGCGGCTGCGTGGATGCCCTGGTCGAGCCCGGGCATGACGACTGAGTGACATCCATGCCGACCGACACAGATCGCATCATCGTCATCGGCGCCGGGCCCGTCGGCCTCATCCTGTCGCTCGCGCTGGCGCAGGCCGACCTGAAAGTCTGCCTCGTCGAGGCGCTCGGCGACGATAATTTTCTTGACCAAGTGCCGCGCGCGGGCACCAACCACCCCGCGACGCTGGAAATGCTCGACCGTGTCGGGCTCTATCAGAAACTCGAACCGCGCGGCATCATCGCACCGGTGTTTCACTACTGGGACCGCCACGAAGGCAAGCTCATCGCCGCCTTCGATCACGTCCACCTCAAGAACGACACGCGCTTTCCTTACGTCCTGCAATGTGAGCGCATCAAGATCGTCGAAGAAGCGCTGGCGATGGCAAAGGCGCATCCCAACATCGAAGTGCGGCTGTCGACCGAATTCGTTTCATATGAGCAAGACGCCGACGGCGTGACGGCGCGCGTGCTCAATTCCGCCGGCGAAAAGGAGACGATCGAGGGCCGTTACATCGTCAGCGGCGAAGGTGCCCGCAGCATCATCCGCAAGGGCCTCGGCCTCGCATTTGAAGGCTTCACCTACGACGACCGTACGCTCAACATCGAAGTGGCCTATGATTTCCGCCAGCACGGCTTCGCCGACCGCAATTATTTTTCCGATCCGACGGAATGGTCGAACCTGTTCCATTGGAAAGGTCCGCCCGATCGCTGGCGCGTGCATTTTCCAACCGATCCGAAGGCCGACGAGAATGCGCTGATGCAGCCCGACGCGCTGCAGGCGCGACTGCAGGGCTTACTGCCGACCGGCAAGCCGTTCGACATCGTCGGCAGCAATCTGTACGTCGTGCATCAGCGCGTGGCGGGAAAATTCCGCGTCGGCCGCGCTATCCTGGCCGGGGATGCCGCGCACGTGAACAGCCCAATCGGCGCCATGGGCATGAATAGCGGCATCCATGACGCCATCAATCTTGCCGACAAGCTCATCGCGATTGCACGAAACGAGGCTGACGATTCCGTGCTCGACCGCTATGAGCGACAGCGCCGCCACGTCGCGGTCGCGCACACGCAGGCGCAGACCATCCGCAACAAGCGGCTGCTGGCGGAACAGGACCCTGCGGTCCGTCAGCGCAATCACGACGAGCTGCGGCGCACAGCCGATGATCCGAAGCTTGCGCGAAGATTCCTGCTCCGCAGCGCATTGTTCGACAGCCTGCGGGAAGCCGACGCGATCGCCTGACAAAAATCGGAGTAGTGCGATGAAGCGCATGGGGCTGGTACTGATCGCCGCGACGATCGCCGCCTATCCGGCCGCGGCGCAGAACACGTCGAGCGCGACGAACTGGCCGGAGCGCCCGATCCACTTCATCGTACCCTTCCCGGCCGGTAGCAGTTCCGACATCGTCGCCCGTGTGGTCGCACAAAAGCTCAGCGGGCGGCTGGGTCAGCAACTCGTGGTCGACAACCGTCCAGGGGCCAGCGGCAGTCTCGGCACCGAGGCGGTCGCGCACGCCAACCCCGATGGCTACACGCTCGGCCTCGCCAATACGAGCACGCATACGGTCTCGCCCAACATCATGACCAAGCAGGCCTATGATCCGGTCAAGGACTTCGCGCCGATCTCGATGATCGGGGGATCGCCGTTCGTACTCGCGCTCCATCCCGACCTGCCTGTGCATACCGTGCAGGAGCTCATCGCGCTCGCCAAGGCGAAGCCGCGCACGCTTACCTTCGCCTCGGCCGGCCCGGCGACGCTGGCTAATCTGGCCGGCGTCTTGTTCGCCAAGATGGCGGACATCGAGATCACACCGGTCTCCTATCGTGGCTCGGGACAGGAGGTCGTCGATGTCATCGCCGGCCGCGTGGATATGCAATTCGGTACGATACCACCGACATTGCCGCTTATTCGCCAGGGCAAGGTGCGCGCCATTGCGGTGACGGGCGCGCAACGCAATCCGACCTTGGCGGACGTCCCCACCATCGCCGAATCAGGCCTGCCCGGTTACGAATGTGTGCTCTGGCAGGCGATCTATGCACCGGCTGGCACGCCGACATCGATTGTGAACCGGCTCAACAGCGATATGAACGTGATATTGCACGACAGCGGCGTGGTTGAGACCTTGGGAAAAATGGGCGTCGAGGCCGAGCCGAGCACACCGCAAGCGCTCGCCGACCGTATCCGCGCCGACCTCAAGAAATGGCACGACGTTGTCGTCAGCGCCGGGATTCAAGAGCAATAGCGGTGCAGCGTCCCTGCTGAAAGCAAGAAAGCTCCCGCCGAGTAGGCGTCCCTGGCCATCAGCGCCGCCACGGCAGCGCCGCCGCGCGTTCAACAAAAAACCACGCGCCCTCGCCGAGCTCGACCGGGAAGCAAGCGACGATGCCGTCCTCGAAGGCGCGCCACTCGAGGCCCGCGCCATCTACTGCCTGTTCGGCGGCTGCGAGCGATTGCACACCCACCGCGTAGCCGGCGATAAACGGCATGGTGGCAATGGCGCATTCCGGCAAAATCTCCGTCAGCGCGTCATGGGTGACGAGCAGCACGCCGCCGCGGTCGAGATGTAACGTCACTCCATACGCCGTCGGTTTGGCCACACGTCCGGTAAAGCGCGCGAAGCGTTGCGCGGCTTCCCCGACGTCGGCGACACCGATGACAAGGTCGACGAAGCTCACGGCGCTGTTCGAATGCGACAGCCATCGCGGCTGCCACACCGCGTGTTCGCTATGATGCGCCAGCATCTGGATGCGCCCCTCGGGCATCGCACCGGGCTCGACGCGGGCAATCGTGAAGGCGGCCGTATCCTCGCCGTCCTCGGTTTCGACCGGCCGTTGCATGTCCACCAGCGCTCGCACGTCAAAACCTTCGGTCGAGAGCCGATCGTGCGCCTTTGCAGCATCGGCAACCGCAAAGGCGGCGAGATGAACTCCGGCGTAACGGGCGAGCGCCGTATCGAACTCGCGGCCGAGCACGGTATCGGCGGTCTTGAACAGAACCTCCATATAGCCGCGCGACAGCATCACTGTGACATTGCCAGTCCCGGTCAGCCGCGTCCCGCCAGCTACGCCAGAATTGACCTGGATTGAAACCGGCGTCGGCGCAAACCCCGCGCGCTCGAGCGCGCGGCTCGCGGCCTCAGGCTCGCGCACGAAATGGCCGACATGATCGAGGAATATTTCATCGCCGGCCGGTAGCTGCCGATCGACTTCATCTGCTGCGAACGTTGGCACGGCCAATGGACCTCAAAGCTGCGACACGGGGACACCTGGAGATCAAGGCGACCGGCTTTCGAATGGCGCGATTATTCCAAACCCGCACCATTCATGACAATCACTCGGATCCGGCGATTCCGGCGGCCTGGACAACCTTGGCCCAGCGCACGATTTCGGATTGGAGGAAACGATCGAGCTCATCCGGGTTACCCTTCCCGATCGGATTCATGCCGAGATCGGTCAGCCGGCCGCGGACGTCATCCACGGCCACAATGGCGTTGAGCTGGGTATTGAGTTTGGCGAGGATGTCCTTGGAAGTCTGCGCCGGTGCGATCACCCCTTGCCAGGCGGCCGCATCGTAACCGGGCACGCCGGCTTCCGAGAGCGGCGGGAATTCGGGCGCCGCCGCGCAGCGTTCCATGCTCGTTACCGCGAGCCCGCGCAGCTTCTCGGCCTTGATCAGCGGCAGCGCCGGACCGAGATCGCTGAACATGAGCTGGATATAGCCGCCTATCAGATCGTTGAGCGCAGGCGCCGTGCCCTTGTAGGGCACATGCGTCATCTTGATCCCGGTCATGCTGGCGAACAGCTCGGCCGCCAGATGATGGAACGAACCAATCCCTCCGGAGCCAAAGCTCAGCGGCCTCCGCTTGGCGAGAGTGATGAGTTCGTCGACGCTGTGCGCCGGCAGCGACGGGCTGACGACCAGTACGAAGGGCACTGAAGCAATCAGTGCAACCAGCGCCAAATCCTTGGCCGGATCGTAGGGCAGTTTCTTGTAGAGCGTTGCGTTGATCGCAAGTGACGAGACCGACATCATGATCGTATAGCCGTCGGCCGGGGATTTCGCGACGTAGTTGGTCGCGATGATCGTGCCGGCACCGGGCCGATTTTCGACCACAAAAGACTTGCCGAGCCGTTGCGCGAGCTTTTGGCCAAGCAGGCGTGCAAGAATGTCGGTACTGCCGGCAGGTGTGAAAGGGACGACGAACGTAACCGGTCGGTTTGGATAATCCCCGGCACTCTGCGCCCACGACCGTCTTTGCCGCCATCGCGGGAACCGCAACGGCTAGCAACGTACGCCGCGACAGCCTCCCATCACCGTTCCTCCGTTGCCGCGCGCCTAGGCGATGCCGCCTATATCAGCTTCGCGCATAATCCCGCTCGAGGCTACGATTCCGGATTCCGCGAATGCTTCCAACCGCCGACGACGGTAACCGGCCAGCGGCACGTCGCCGCGGCGGCGCGAAAAAGCGACCAAATTCAGTCTGATTCCGGGGATGCCCAGCGGTCGCACAATCTCGCCCCGGCACGCGCAAAATATCGAGCTTTGCTTTTCTTGACAGGGACTTATGGTCCCGCCATAAGGTCCGCGGACGCCCTTATTGGTGACCTTAACCAGCAACAGAATTGACCTGCAAGAAGCCGGTCCGGACAAAAATCCGAGCACCGGAATCGAACACGAGGACGAAAAAGATGTTCGCGGTCTTCAAAACGGGCGGCAAGCAGTATCGGGTGGCCGCCGAAGACAAGCTCCAGATCGACAAGATCAAGGGCGAGCCTGGGCGAGATCGTCCAGTTCGGCGAGGTCCTTCTCGTGGGCGGCGATAACGTGCAGGCGGGCGCCCCGACGGTCGCCGGCGCATCGATCGCCGCCGAGGTGATCGAACAGGGCCGCGGGCCGAAAATCATCGCGTTCAAGAAGCGGCGGCGAAAGAACTCCCGCCGCAAGCGCGGCCACCGCCAGGAATTCACGTTGGTCCGCATCACGGAAATCCTGACCGAGGGCCGCAAGCCGAGCGAGGAACACGCCGCAAGCCGCAGCGCGCCAAGAAGCCGGCGCCGCCAGACGCCGGCGAAGGCAGCGGAACGGCGCGCATCTGCAGAGAAGCCTAAGCGCGCGACAGCGGCCAAGAAACCAAGCCCGACAGCCGTGCAAAGCGGCCAGTCAAAAAGCCGTCATCTGCGGGCAAAGCGTAGCAAAAAGTGAGATGATTTTGTCACGAAGCCGGGTTATCGAGATCATAGAGGTTCAGGACGGCGAGCAATGGCTCATAAGAAAGCAGGCGGATCCTCACGCAACGGCCGTGATTCAGGCGGTCAGCGGCTGGGAATCAAGATTTTCGGCGGCGAGCAGGTCGTCGCCGGCAACATCATCGCGCGCCAGCGCGGCACCAAATGGCATGCCGGCCGCAATGTCGGCATCGGCAGGGACCACACGTTGTTCGCGTTGATCAACGGCAAGATCGAGTTCCGTACCAAAGCCAAAGGCCGCGTTTTCGTATCGGTACTTCCGATGACGGAGGCAGCGGCCCAGTAACACGGTGGATCATATGAGGTCCGCCGGCATCCAGTCGCACCGGCGGACCCTAATGGGCTCCGAAAAGGGGGAGACCGGGATGCCGGCTCCCCCTTTCGGTTTTTTTGCAGGAGCCCATGCCATGACCCTGTTGGAAGAACGCCCCGCCGGCGACGGTGGCACGCGCGCCGTATCCCGGTCCTCGAGACCGAGCGGCTGATGCTGCGCGCGCCGCGTCGTGGGGACGTAGAAGCAATCGCCGTGCTCGCCAACGATCGCCGCATTGCCGAGAATACCGCGCGCATGCCGCATCCCTATGGCGTCGCCGACGCCGAGCAATTCGTCGCCTCGGTCAACAAGCACGACGGCGAGGCGACATTCGTCATCACGCTCGACGGCACGCTGATCGGCGTCTGCGGCGTCGACCCGCGCCAGGGCGTTCCGGAGATCGGCTATTGGCTCGGCGTGCCCTATTGGGGCCAGCGGCTACGCCACCGAGGCGGTGCGCGCCGTGATCGACCATGCCTTCGGCGATCTCGGCCACGAGGCGCTGCAGGCCGGCGCACGCGTCAGCAATCCGGCCTCGCGCCGGTTGCTGGAGAAGTGCGGCTTCCAGTGGACCGGCGTCGGCCTCTACCGCATCCGCGCCATCAATTCCTCGGCGCCGGCCGACCGCTTCCGGCTCGACCGCGGCGTGTGGGCCTCGCTCAAATCGTGGGGGAGTGTGGGGCGCGTAGCGTGAGGACGCTACGTGATTGCACGCGCGTTACGGAGTGGAACAATGAAATTCCTCGATGAAGCCAAGGTCTATATCCGCTCCGGCGACGGCGGCAATGGCTGCGTTTCGTTCCGGCGCGAGAAATTCATCGAATACGGCGGCCCCAACGGCGGCGACGGCGGCAAGGGCGGCGATGTCGTTGCGGAAGCGGTCGACGGCCTCAACACCCTGATCGATTACCGCTACCAGCAGCATTACATGGCCAAGAACGGCCGCGGCGGCATGGGCAAGGACCGCCACGGCGCCAATGGCGCCGACGCCGTGCTCAAGGTGCCGGTCGGCACGCAGATTTTCGAGGAGGACGGCGAGACGCTGCATCGCCGATCTCACCGAGGCCGGCCAGCGCGTCGTGCTGGCGCGCGGCGGCAATGGCGGCTTCGGCAATGCGCATTTCAAGACTTCGACCAACCGCGCGCCGCGCCACGCCAATCCGGGCCAGCCCGGCGCCGAGCTCACGATCCGGCTGCGGCTCAAGCTCATCGCCGATGCCGGCATCGTCGGACTGCCCAATGCCGGCAAATCGACGTTCCTCGCCGCCGTCAGCGCGGCCAAGCCGAAAATCGCCGATTATCCGTTCACCACGCTGCACCCGCAGCTCGGCGTGGTCGATGTCGATGGCCGCGAATTCGTGCTCGCCGATATCCCGGGCCTGATCGAGGGCGCGCATGAAGGCGTCGGGCTCGGCGACCGCTTCCTCGGCCATGTCGAACGCTGCCGCGTGCTGCTGCATCTCGTCGACGGCACGGGCGAGGACGCCGGCGCGGCCTACAAGACCGTGCGCGCCGAACTTTCGGCTTACGGCCACGACGCTTGCCGAAAAGCCGGAGATCGTCGCGCTCAGCAAAGCCGATGCGCTGAGCGCCGACGACATCAAGCAACAAATGGCGCGGCTCAAGCGCGCGGCAAAGAAAACGCCGCTTGTGATTTCCGCCGTGAGCGGCGACGGCGTCGCCGGAGGCGCTGCGCGCGCTGCTGAAGGTGATCGACGAGGCGCAGCCGCAGCAGCGGCGAAGTCGCCGATACCGAGAATCGCCGCCTGGCATCCCTGACGAGGATTGATCGTCATGGCCCACACCTTCGTCCTGGTTCACGGCGCCTGGCACGGCGGCTGGTGCTGGCGGCGGGTCGCCGACCGGCTTCGCGGCGGCGGCCACACCGTTTTCACGCCGACGCTGACCGGGTCTCGGCGAGCGCGCGCACCTGCTGCGCGCCGGAATCGACTCTCAAGACCCACATCACCGACGTCGTCAATGTGATGAAGTGGGAGCGCCTGAACGACGTCGTGCTGTGCGGCCATTCCTACGGCGGCTTCGTCATCTCCGGCGTCGCCGAGCAGATGGCGCCGGCGATCCGCTCCATCGTGTTCCTTGACGCCTTCGTGCCGCGCAACGGCGAAACGGTGCAGGACCTGACCGGCCCCGCCGTGCAGCGAGGCCGTCCGCAGCGCGCTGCAGCGGGGCGATCTCGGCATCCCGCCGCGGCCTGCCGAAGCCTTCGGCGTCAACGCGGCCGACCGCGCCTGGGTCGATAGCCTCTGCGTGCCGCAGCCGATCGGCGACCTTCACCGACAAGATCGCTGCTCACCGGCGCGCGCGACCGCATCGCGCGCAAGACCTATATCCGCGCGAAGAGCTACGCCAATCCGGGATTCGACCGCGCCTATCGCGGCGCTGCAAGTCGGACCCGTCATGGCGCACCTACGAAGTGCCCTGCGGCCATGACGTGATGGTCGATATGCCGGAGCGGCTCACCGAGATCCTGCTGGAAGCGGCGCAGCTTGAAACGGTCGGCGCATGCGAAGATCGCAGCGAGCCATCGCGCTCGATGCGCGGCAGCAGATCGATCTCCCACGCCAGATACTCGTTCATCGCCGCCTTGGTGTCGCCGGTGCGCTCGTAGGGCTTGCGCCATTGATCGACCGCTTCGTCGGCCATGTGCGGCTCGGCCGAGAGCGCATAGCCGGCCGCACGCCACGCGGCGTTGCCGCCCGCAAGATACGCACCGGTACGTCGACCAGCGCCGCCGCTTCGGCCGCGGCCAAGCGCGCCAGGACGCCGTCCTCCGATGTCAGCACCAGCGTGCCGCGCAGCGGAATTTTTGCGAGCGCCCGTTCGAGCCGGGTGCGGATCGCGAACCACGCGCCGGGAATGTGCTGCTTGCAGATAATCGCGGCTCAGCGAAAGATCGACGACCGTCGCCGCGTTCCGCGACAGCAGCGTCGTGCGAGCGAGGCGCTGTCGATGCGCGGCGTCGGGCAGCGTCTCGGCATCGCAGCATCGGCGCCGCGCGGCCAGCCGGTTTCGGTCCCCGCCTCGGCCAGCACGAAAACATCCTGCCAGCCCATCTGGCGCAGCCACGATGCGGTCATCGCCGCGCGCACCTCGGCATCGTCGACCAGCACGATGCGGGCGCCGAGCGTGCCGACATATTGGTCCGTGGCCTGCACCAGTTGGCCGCCGGGCGCCGAGATCGCGCCGGCCACATGGCCCGCTTCGTACTCGGCGGGATCGCGCACGTCGAACAGATAGAGCGTGCGCTCCGTGTCGCTGCGCCAAGCTTCGAGCGTCGCGTCGATCGATGCGCTCGACGCCGCAGCCTTGCGCCACGCGTTGCGCCGCCTGTCGCGCCCAATCCAGCGTCGTCGGCGAGACACGCCGGCGCGCGGCGATTCTTGCCGCTGTCGCAGGCAAAGCCGGCGAGGCTCCAGCCCATGGTGCCGTTGCGCAGCGCCACGACCTTGTTCGGCAGCGCCGGCATTGATCAGCGATTGCGCGCCGATGATGCTGCGGGTGCGGCCGGCGCAATTGACCACGACCAGTGTGTCCGGCGACGGCGCGATGTCGCGCGCGCGCAGCACCAGCTCGGCGCCCGGCACGTTGATGGCGGTCGGGATCGACACGCGCGCATATTCGTCGAACGGGCGGCTGTCGAGCACCACCATGTCGGCGCTGCTCGCGCAGCAGCTGTTCGAGCTCGGCGGCCGCGATGTTCGGCGTGCCGCATGGCATGCTCGACGTATTCGCCGAACGCCTTGCTCGGCACGTTGACGCCGGAGAACAGCTCGAAACCCGCCGCTGCCCAGGCGGCGATGCCGCCGTCGAGGATGCGCGACATCGCGTAGCCGTTGCGGGCCAGGATCGCGGCGGCGCGTTCGGCGAGGCCGTCGTCGTCGTCGCACAGCACGATGCGCGTCGAGCGGCGCGGCACCAGCTGCGCGAACTTCAGCTCGAAGCGGCTCAGCGGCACCGAGCGCGCCAGCAGCAGATGGCGCTGCGAAAAGATCAGCTCCTCGCGCACATCGATCAGCGCGAGCTCGCCGCCGTCGCCGATCATGCCGCGCAGCGCGGCGCTGACCGAGACAGCGACCTGCGTCTGCCGCGTCACGTCGCCTGCTGCGGCGTCATCTGATGCACCTCGCCGGTCTTCAGGTCGAAGCGCACGCGGTCGATGCGGTCGAGATTGGTCCCGGTGACGCGGATGAAGCGCGCATAATCGGGATAGTCGATCGAATGAATTTTGCCGTCCTGATAGATGCCGGCATGGCCGGGCATCAGGCGGTATTTCTTCACCGGCTTGAGCTTGGCGTGCTCGGGATCGCCGCCGTCGTCCTCGCGCTCCCATTCGATCATGTCGGTGTAATGGGTGGCCTGGCCGTAGATCGCCCACGAGGCGCCGTGATCGTGCGGCGGCGACACCCGCGCCTTGTCGTTGATGTGGGCGAGGATCTGGAAGCCGAGCTTCGGGTCCTCGTAGAGCACATGCAGGCCGCGCGGCGCATCCTCGCCGCAATGCTTGCGGACGAAGTCGGGATTGCTGCAGCAGCTGTTCGAGCTGGGTGCGCACCTCCTCGCGGCCCTTCGGGCCGGGATCGCGCGCCAGGATGGAACGACAATCCGCGATGAACTGATCGAGCTCGTAGGCCATTGCGGTCACTCCTCGAAGAGCTGGTTGACCTTGCGCGCTAGTTTCGCGCATTCGCGCCGGCCGGCGCCAGCGGCACCTTGCGCCGGTTTGGATCGCGGCGCCGCGCAGCCGCTACATTGGCGGCCATGTTCGGTCTGCCGCGGATCTATGATCGGCCGCGCAATGTGCGGCTGGACACGCTGGTTCGCCTGCGCTGGCTCGCCGTGTTCGGCCAGTTCGCGGCCGTGCTGGTGGTGCATTTCGGCCTCGAATTCGAGGTGCCGATCTGGGCCTGCCTCGCCGTCATCGCGCTCGCGGCGCTGCTCAACGTGGCGCTGCGGGTCGGCTTCCGCCAGACGCAATGGCTCGAGCCGGACCGCGCCGCCTGGCTGCTGGGCTTCGACATCGCCGAACTCGCGGCGCTGCTGTATCTCACCGGCGGCCTGGAAAATCCGTTCTCGTTCCTGCTGCTCGGCCCGGTGCTGATCTCGGCGACCGCGCTGCCGCCGCGCATGACGCTGCTGATCGGCACCTTCGCCATGCTGTGCGCCACCGTGCTGGTGTTCTTCCATTACGACCTGCCGTGGGACGCCGAGGATCCGCTCGAGCTTCCGGAAATCTACATGGTCGGGGTCTGGCTCTCGATCCTGCTCGCGATCGGCTATATCGGCGTCTACACGTGGCAGGTCGCCGAGGAGGCGCGCCAGCTTTCCGATGCGCTGGCGGCGACCGAACTGGTGCTGGCGCGCGAGCAGCACCTGTCGCAGCTCGACGGCCTTGCCGCCGCCGCCGCCCACGAGCTCGGCACGCCGCTCGCCACCATCACCGTGGTCGATGCGCGAGATCGAGCGCGCGCTCGATCCGAAATCGCCGCATGCCGACGACGTGAAATTGCTGCGCGAGCAGGCGCAGCGCTGCCGCGAAATCCTGGCCAAGATCACCGAACTGCCCGCCGGCGAGCCGTTCGACCGCATGCCGCTGTCGGCGCTGATCGAGGAGGCGGTGGCGCCGCATCGCAATTTCGGCGTCTCGATCGGCGTGACGCTGCCGCCGGACCGCGCCGCGGAACCGGTCGGCGCGCGCAATCCGGCGATCCGCTACGGCCTCGGCAATCTGATCGAGAATGCCGTCGATTTCGCCCATCAGCCGGGTCGAGATCTTCGCGCAATGGACCGCGGACGAGGTCAGCATCACCATCAGCGACGACGGGCCCGGCTTTGCGCCCGAAGTCGTCGATCGGCTCGGCGCGCCCTATGTCACCCACCGGCGGCCCGGGCCGCGCGGCGCCGGACGACGACGACGACGACGGTGTTCGGCCTCGGCCTCGGCTTTTTCATCGCCAAGACGCTTGCTGGAGCGCTCCGGCGCCAAGCTTTCGCTGATCAATCAGGCGCCGCCGCTGCACGGCGCCACCGTCAAGGTCACCTGGAGCCGGGCCGATTTCGAGCGGCCGCTGCGCTCGCCCCCTCTTGAGCCGGCGCGCCCAGGCCTCTTAATTGTTAGGTGAGTGCTTGGCTTGATTGTTGACTTGTTGTTGACCTTTGCATGGCCTTCGAATGCGGAGCTAGCGGATTGCTGCCGGCAGCGATTGCATGCCGCGCTGGCTGCGAACGGTACCGGTCGATGTCCGGATCGCTCGATGCGGGCGAGGTCGCATGCGTCTTGACGGAGCAGAATTGCCATGACCAATGCAACGCGGCCGGACCGGTTCCGAACGAGCGTTCGCTTCTGATCGTCGAAGATGACAAATCGTTCCTGCAGCGGCTCGCGCGCGCCATGGAGGGCCGCGGCTTTGCGGTGACCACCGCCGAATCGGTCGCCGACGGGCTGTTGCAGGTCGAGAAGGCCGCGCCGGCCTTTGCGGTCGTCGACATGCGGCTCGGCGACGGCAACGGGCTCGACGTCATCTCGGCCATGAAAAAGCGCCGGCCCGGAGGCGCGCGCCATCATCCTCACCGGCTACGGCAACATCGCCACCGCGGTGAACGCGGTCAAGCTCGGCGCCGTCGATTATCTGGCCAAGCCGGTCGATGCCGACGACGTGGCCGCGGCGCTGCTGGCGCTCGACAACAGGAAGATCGAGCCGCCGGAAAATCCGATGTCGGCGGATCGCGTGCGCTGGGAGCACATCCAGCGCATTTACGAACTGTGCGGCCGCAACGTTTCGGAAACCGCGCGGCGCCTCAACATGCATCGCCGCACCTGCAGCGCATTCTCGCCAAGCGCGCGCCGAAATAATCTGGCCGTCTGCGCGCGTTCAGCGTCGGCTTCCGTTTACCGGCCGACTAACCGCAGTTGCCGCAGTTCGTCGCGCGCCACCGCATACAGTTCGAATTTCACGGAACTCGTTAAGCCAAATTTCGCGGGCCGCGCCTATCATCGCGGTCACAGATAACCGGGATTGTCGGCGGGGATCGGATGCTCGAACAGTCGAAGTTGCTCGAGACGGACCAGCAGGGGTTGGCCGGTCGCGACATGGCGCCGCCGGCGCACGCTGCGCCTTCTGGTCATCGACGACGACAATCTTCATCGCATGATCATCTGCCGCGTCGCCGCCAAGGCCGGCTATCCTGCCGGCGGGCGCGGCGACCTACGACGAGGCGGCGCAGCTGGCGCAGGAAACCAGCTTCGACTGCATCACGCTCGACCTGTCGCTCGGCGAGCATGCCGGCATCGAGATGCTGCGGCATCTCTGGGTGGTCGGCTGCAAGGCGCCGATCATCATCATCAGCGGCTGCGACGACGCGACCTGCAAGGAGACCGTGCAGGTCGCCAAGTCGCTCAACCTGCAAGTCTGGGAATCGATCCCGAAGCCGGTCGACCTGGTGCTGCTGCGCAATTGGCTCGAGCGGCTTCAGGAGCCGAGTCGCGACGAGCAGCGGCAGCCTGCAGCGTCGCTCGCTCAGATTTCCCCGCGCATAGGGACCTTGCGGATCGGCCAGCGCCTGCAGGCGCAGCGCCGCCGCGTGCGCAAAGCGCAACATCATGCTCTTGCGCGTCGCCGCCGGCAAGCCGGTGCTCCGGCGCCTCGCAGACGATCGAGGCGCCGAACGCGTCGGCGACGATCAGGCCGGTGTCGGCGGGAAATATCTCGCACGGCACGTCGACGATGGTGGCGAAAAACAGCCGGTCGCAGTGCAGCCGGTAGTCCATCCATTTCTGGTCGGCGCGGAAATCGGCGACCGACGACTTGATCTCGACGATGATGATTTCGCCGTCGCCGCCGAGCGCGACCAGATCGGCGCGCCGGCCCGACGGCAGCGGCAGTTCGCTCACCACGCAATAGCCGAGCGCGTGCAGGTAGCGCGCGGTGCCGCGCGCGATCGCAAGCGCGGTCGGCGATTGCCGGCCATCGATCGGCAACGCGGCGGCCAGCGAAGTCGAGACTCATGGCCAGGATTCCCGGCAGCGGCAGGTTCGATAGCGGACGACACGCGAGCTTACGCACGCCACGCACTCCGGCGGCACGACCAACTGGCGACGCCGACAGCGCCGCTCATTCTGCCGCGCCGGCGCGCTCCGGAAAAGCCCCCGCCAAGGCGGCGCGCGAGGCGCGCGATCACGCCGCGCTCGGTGATCAGGCCGGTCACCAGCCGCGCCGGCGTGACGTCGAAGCCGTAATTGGCCACGGCCGAGCCGTCGGGCACGATGCGCACGGTCTCGATGCGGCCGTCGGCGGTGCGGCCGGTCATGGTCGCCACCTCGTCGGCGCTGCGCTCCTCGATCGGAATTTCGGCGACGCCGTCGGCGACGCGTGAAATCGATGGTCGGCGACGGCAGCGCGACATAGAACGGCACGTTGTTGTCGCGCGCGGCGAGCGCCTTCAGATAGGTGCCGATCTTGTTGCAGACGTCGCCGTTGGCGGTGACGCGGTCGGTGCCGACGATGACCAGGTCGACCAGGCCGTGCTGCATCAGATGGCCGCCGGTATTGTCGGCGATCACCGTGTGCGGCACGCCGTGCTGGCCGAGCTCCCAGGCGGTCAGCGAAGCGCCCTGGTTGCGCGGCCGCGTCTCGTCGGCGAAGACGTGAATCGGCAATGCCGTTGTCGTGCGCCAGATAGATCGGCGCGGTGGCGGTGCCGACGTCGACCGCGGCGAGCCAGCCGGCATTGCAATGGGTCAGCACATTGACCCGCTCGCCCGGCTTCTTGCGCGCCGCGATGGCCTCGATCAGCGGCAGGCCGTTGCGGCCGATCGCGGTATTGATGGCGACATCCTCCTCGCAGATCTCGGCGGCGCGCCGGTAGGCGGCGGCGCTGCGCTCGGCGCGCGGCCGGTTGCGCACCGCCGCCATCATCTCGTCGAGCGCCCATTTGAGATTGATCGCGGTCGGCCGCGTCGCGAGCAGCGTCGCGTAGGCGCGGTCGAGCGCTTCGTCGGAGGCATCCTCGCGCAGCGCCAGGCAGATGCCGTAGGCGGCGGTGGCGCCGATCAGCGGCGCGCCGCGGATCAGCATGGCGCGGATGGCATGCGCCGCCTCGTCGAGCGTGGTCAGCCGCGCCGTCGCCAAGCGATGCGGCAGCGCCGTCTGATCGATGACGCCGACCGACCAGCCGTCCGGCTCGAGCCAGATGGTGCGCATTGGCTTTGCCGTCGACCTTCATGGCGCTTCACCTAGCAGATTTGCGCCGAGCATGCGAATGCGGCAGATTCGCGACAGCAGCCTTGCCAGCCGCGCCGACGCTTGCCGCAATGTCGCGCGACGCAGTCCGCAGGAGATGCCGATGGCCGACATCGACTACGAGGCCGAATACAACAATCGCGCCCGCGTGCCGGAGCATGCGGAGATTTTTGCTGCGCTGGGCGCGCGAAGCCGAAGATTATCGCGCCGAGATGCTCAAGGCGCGGCCGCGCCGAGCTCGGCCTGTCCTACGGCGATACGCCGCGGCAGTACCTCGACCTGTTCCTGCCGGAAGCGGGCGAGCACGCGCCGCTCGCGCTGTTCATCCACGGCGGCTGGTGGCGCTCGCTCGATCCGTCGATGTTCAGCCAGATGGCGCGCGGCTTGAACGCCCACGGCGTCGCCGTCGCGGTCGCCGGCTACGATCTGTGCCCGATCGTCAGCATCGCCGACATCATCGAGCAGATGCGCCGCGCCTGCGCGTTCCTGTGGCAGCGGTTCGGCCGGCGCATGCTGGTCTACGGCCATTCGGCCGGCGGCCATCTCGCCGGCGCCATGGTGGCGACCGACTGGCCGTCGCTCTATCCCGAAGGCGCCGGCCGATCTGGTGCCCGCCGGCTATGCGATTTCCGGCGTGTTCGATCTCTCGCCGCTGGTCGGCATCAGCGTGAACCAGGATTTGCGGCTCGACGCCGACGGAGGCGCGCCGCGTCTCGCCGGCGTTCTGGCCGCTGCCGTCCGGGCCGCAGCTTCGACGCCGTGGTCGGCGCGCTCGAATCGAGCGAGTTCAAGCGCCAGAGCCAGCTCATCGCGCAGGCTTGGCAGAGGCACGGCGCAGACGCGCTACGAGGAGATCGCCGGCACCAACCATTTCACCGTCATCGACCCGCTCGCCGACCCGCAGAGCGCGATGGTCGCGCGCATCGCCGAACTGGCGCAGCAGGATCAAGGCGTAGCGCGTCCGCAGCGGCTCACGGCGCGGCGGCGCATGGCGCGGGCGTCGAGCAGCACGCAGGCGGAAGCGGCGAAGATCAAGGCGAAGCCGACGATGTCGGCGGCGGTCGGGCACTTCGCCGAGGATCAGCATCGACGCGACAACGCCGATCACCGGCACTGCCGAGCACGCCGAGCGAGGCCGTCGTCGCCGGCAGCCGCCGGACGATCGCGAACCACAGACCATAGGCGATGCCGTTGCCGAGCACGCCGGTGAAGACCGTGGCGAACAGCGCCGTCGGCATGCGCGCGCGCCGAGATCGAGCCGGCCTTCGAACACCAGCATGCAGGCCGCCGATGACGACGAAGCGATCGTGACCTGCCAGCTCGCGACGCCCATCGGATCGGCGTCGATGCGCGCCCATTTCAGATAGACCGTGCCGGCCGCCCAGCTCATCGCCGGTGCCGAGCGCCAAGCAGGATGCCGAGCGGAATCCCGGTCGCGCGTCAGCGGATAGATCAGGACGGCGAGCCCGGCGGCGCACAGGGCGAGCGCGACCGTCTGCATGCCGGTCGGCCGCTCGCGCAGGAACAGCCAGGCCAGCAGCACCGGCCCAGATCGGCATCGTGTAGGCGAGGATCGTCACCCGCGACGGTCGCGGCTGCCAGCTGCGCGAAGGCGCTGAACACGCTGAAGCCGACGATGTTGAGCAGCGACGCGATCACGACATGCAGCCCAAGCCTTCGCGGTCGGGATGCGGAGGCTGCGGCGCTTGACGAGGCACACCAGATACAGCGTCAGCGCGCCGAGCGCCGCTGCTCGACGTCGCGCATGGTGAACGGCGGAATTTCGTCGAGCGCGATCTTCATCGATCGGCCAGGTGACGCCCCAGATGAAGCACAAGCACGACGAGCATCAGCCGCGCGCCGACGTCGGCGCCGCCCGCGCGTCGTCGGCGGCTCCGGCATGTCCTCGGCGAATCTTTCACGGAGCCTTCGGGTCCGGCGCGCGAGGTACCAGTCGACGATCTGCGCGCCGGTCCAGAACAGCACGTCGGGCTTTTTGCGGATGACTTCGAACACGCGGCGGAAATATTTCAGCCGGTGCGGCGCGCCCATGATGTAGGGATGGACGACCAGCGCCATGATGCGCGCCGAATTCGGCCGCATCGGCATAGATCTGCTCGAACTGGTCGAGCGCGCGCTCGCTATATTCCGACGCCTTGTGATGCTGGATCAGCATCATGGCGACGTCGTTGCATTCCTGCGTGTAGGGCACGTTGACGATCGGCTTGCCGCGCGTCTTCAGCCACACCGGCTGATCGTCGAGCACCCAGTCGGCGACGTAGTCGTAGCCTTCCTCGACCAGGAGATCGGGCGTTTCCCAGGTCTCGGTCAGGCCGGGACCGAGCCAGCCGCGCGGCGGCTTGCCGGTCGCCTTGGCGATGACGTCGCGGGTCTTGCGGATATCGGCGCGCTCGTCCGGCACCTTCTGCATGTTGCGCTGGGTGAAGCCGTGGCCGATGAACTCCCAGTTGCGCTCGACCGCCGCGCGCACGATCGCCGGATAGGCGGCGAGCGCCGAGCCGTTGATGGCGAGCACGCCGGGAATGGCGAACTCGTCGAACACCTTGACGAAGCGCCAGAAGCCGACGCGATTGCCGTATTCGTGCCAGGCCCAGTTCGGCACGTCGGGCATCGGCGAGCCGCCGGCCGGCGGCGTCAGCACGGTGCGCGGCATCGGCTGCGTCGCGTCCCATTCCTCGACATTGACGATCACCCACACCGCCATGCGGGCGCCGTTCGGCAGCTTGAGCGGCGGGCGCTCGGTGATCGGCGAATAGGCGATGCGGTCGGTCGGCAGCATCGGTCCCAGCGCTGGCTTCTTTCGCGGTGGCAGATTTTTTGGGTCGCGTTGTCATTGCGATCGATGTCCTTCTTCGGATCTCAGAACGTTGCCGGTACGCCTTGCGCGCCGGTCGGCGGGCCGATAACGCGTCACCACGCCGCCCAGCACCGTCAGCGCCACGGCGCAGACGCACAGCGGCACGAAGGCCGTCCAGGGCTTGCCCGTCATGTCCCACAGCGCGCCGCAGACGGCCGGAATGATGACTGCGCAGGCGTAGCTGATCGGTGAACATGCCGGCGGCGGTCGCGAGCACGTCGCCGGGCGCGCTGAGAAACGCCGGCAATGCCAGCGTCGCCGTCAGCGTGATCGCCGTGGTGAAGCCGACCAAGGCCGCGCAGACGATGACCCCAAGGGCGGACGGCAGCAAGATCATTCCGATACAAGCCGCGAGCAGCAGCGGGCCGAACATCAAGAACGGCCAAGCGCGGCGCTGCAGTCGATCCGCCATCACAATCAGGATGATGAGCGCGACGAGCTGCGAGCCGTTGAGCCAGCCCAAGGCCGGACCCAGCAGGTCCGCCTTGCCGCGGCTGGCGAGATAGTCGCCGAGAAAGGCATTGGTCGCGAAGTACGGACTGTTGTTGCTGCGCGAACGTGACGCCCAGAAGCCAGATCAGCGGATTGTTCCAATCCGGCCACCAGCGGCCGCCGATCGCGCTTTCGGCGGCATGGCGATCGTGCCCCGTTCGGGCTCAAAAGAAAAAATACCGGCGCGATGAGCAGCGCCGGCACCGCCCAGAAAACCAGATCGAGCCGCCAACTACCGCCGACCAACGGCAGCACGTAGGGAATGGTCAGAGCCGTGCGGGAGCGTCGCGCCCATCAGCATGCCGCTGGTATAGGCGATGGTGCCGAGCGCGATGTGGCGCGGCAACCATTCGCGCACCAGGGTCGGCATCGCCGGCTGCATGATGGCGACGCCGAAGCCGGTCGCGATGACGGCGGCGTAGAGTGTCGATACGTCGACTGCCGCGGCGCGCGCGCGCGCCGGCGATCGCCGTGATCACCATGCCGATGATCACGGCCAGCTGCGCGCCGACCCGCGCGATGAGCAGCGATCCCGGGACCGCGGCGACCGCGAATATCGCCAGCGGCAAGTCCGATCAGCAGCCCGACCTGGGTCTCGGACATGTGCAGTTCGTCGTGGACGAGCGGGATCACCGGCGGCATGGCCAGAATCGTCATGCGCATCGTCGACGCCGGCGAGCCAGAGCAGGCACAGTGAGCTTGAGCAGGCGGCCGATCGGCGGTCTGGCCGGCAAAATTGTCCGGAGGAGACATCTGGCAGGGGCACTGTTGGGTGCGCAACCTGCATCAGGAGGCGCCAGGGTGCAAGAAAAGGGCAGCAGGGTCCCGCCCGCGCATCGCTTCTCGGCAGGACGTCTTGTATGCGGAGCACGAACAAAGATAGAACGTCCTGGAACGAGGTTGAGTCATGTCGGACCTCGCAGCGGCGCAGCACACGCTTCGCACAACCTTTGGCTTCGAGGCCTTCCGACCCGGCCAGGCCGAGATCGTCGCGGCCGTTCTCGACGGCCGCGATGTGCTGGCCGTTATGCCGACCGGCAGCGGCAAGTCGCTGTGCTACCAGCTTCCGGCGCTGCTGCGCGACGGCCTCACCATCGTGGTGTCGCCGCTGATCGCGCTGATGCGCAATCAGGTGGCGCAACTCCGCGGCTACGGCATTGCGGCGGCGGCCTCAACTCGGCCAACGATCCCGCTGAGAATCGCGCGATCCTCGATCGCATCGCGCGCGGCGAATTGCGCCTCGTCTATGTTGCGCCTGAACGGCTGGTGAGGCCCGAGACGCTCGATCTCCTCAAGCGCGCCAAAGTCGCGCTGCTGGCGGTCGACGAGGCGCATTGCATCTCGCAATGGGGCCACGATTTCCGCCCGGAATACGCGGCACTCGGCACGGTGCAGGCCGAGCTCGGCGGCGTGCAGACAGTTGCGTTCACCGCCACGGCCGACGCCGCGACGCGCACGGATATTCTGGAAAAGCTGTTCAGCCGCGCGCCGGCGGTGTTCGTGCACGGTTTCGACCGGCCCAACCTGCGCCTGGCGATGCGGGCCAAAATCGGCGGCCGCAAGCAGGTTGCGGATTTCGTCCAAGCTCATCCCGGCCAGAAGCGGCATCGTCTATTGCGCGTCGCGGCGCAAGACCGAAGAACTGGCCGATTTCCTGCGTCAGAACGGCGTCAAAGCGCTGCCTTACCACGCCGGCATGGAGCCCGCGGCGCGTTCGCGCAATCAGGATGTTTTCCTCCAGGAAGACGGCATCGTCGTGGTGGCGACCGTGGCGTTCGGCATGGGCATCGACAAGCCCGATGTCCGCTTCGTCCTCCACGCCGACATGCCGGCCAATATCGAAAGCTATTACCAGGAGATCGGCCGCGCCGGCCGCGACGGACTGCCTGCCGACACGCTGACGCTCTACGGCATGGGCGACATCCGCCTGCGCCGCCTGCAGATCGACGACAGCGAGGCCTCTAACGAGCAGAAACGCGTCGACCGCCAACGGCTCAACGCACTGGTCTCGCTGTGCGAATCGCCGCGCTGCCGCCGGCAGACGCTGCTCGCCTATTTCGGCGAGACGCCGGAGCCTTGCGGCAATTGCGATTTCTGCTGCGACGGCGCCGAAGTGATCGACGGCACGATCGCGGCGCAGAAGGCGCTCTCCGCCATCGTGCGCACCGGCGAGCGCTTCGGCACCGAGCACCTGACCAATGTGCTGCATGGGCGAGAGTACCGAGGCGATTCTGAAATTCGGCCACGATTGTCTGCCGACCTTTGGCGTCGGCAAGGAATACGGCAAGCAGGAATGGCGCTCGATCTTTCGCCAGCTCCATGGCGCCGGCATCATCGCGCTCGACATCACCGGCTACGGCACCTGGTCGGTTACCGATGCCGGCCGGCGCGTGCTCAAGGGCGCCGACCGGATCACGCTGCGCAAGGACACGCTCAAGCCCGCGACGCGCAAGGCGGCGCGCGCCGCCGCCAACGCCGCGGCGCTGCGGACGGGCCCGGGGGCGATACGGCGCTGTTCGAGGCGCTCAGGAGACGCCGTTCCGCACTCGCCAAGGAGCAGCGCGTTGCGGCCTATGTGGTATTTGCCGACAAGACGCTGATCGATATGGCGCGGCGCAAGCCGGCGACGTCGGCCGAAATGAGCGCGGTGCACGGCGTCGGCGAAGCCAAGCTGCGGCAATACGGCGACGTTTTCCTCGAAGTGATCAGGCAGCATGCGGCGGACCGGCATAATCGCGGCGGCCCGGCCTCGCCGCGGTTTAGCCGGCATTTCGCCGTGTTGCACCGCATTCGACGGCATGTTAGCAACGCGCGATTTCGCGGGTGCGCGGGATCACCCGCAGCACCCGATCTCCAAGTCCCGCCTAAATCCCAAGGGCTTGTGGCGACCATTCGCGCCGGTTGCGGGTCTTGCGGAAAAGCTCCAAAGAACGCAAAACGAGCACGCGACGTGGCAAGCGAAGAACCCATCGTATCCGGCATGGCGGCCCGCTACGCGACGGCGCTGTTCGACCTCGCGCGCGAGACTAACACAATCGACGCGGTGAAGGCTGACCTTGAACGCTTCGACGCCCTCGTCGCCGAGAGCCCCGATCTGGCCCGCCTAGTGCGCAGCCCGGTATTTTCCGCCGAGGAGCAGTTGCAGGCGCTCTCGGCGGTGCTCGATCGGGCCGGTATCGGCGGTCTTGCTGCCAAATTTCTCAAGCTGGTGACTTTGAACCGCCGCCTGTTCGCGGTGCGCGACATGGTCAGGGGGTATCGCGAGTTCGTCGCCGAGCACAAGGGCGAGGCAACGGCGCAAGTCACAGTTGCCGAAGAGCTCAAGGACGAACACCTCGACGCGCTGCGTAGCGCGCTCAAATCAGTCAGCGGCAAGGACGTCGATCTCGATATCAAAGTCGACCCCTCCATCATCGGCGGGCTGGTCGTCAAGCTCGGCAGCCGCATGGTCGACACCTCGCTGCGCACCAAACTCAATGCCATCAGGCACGCGATGAAAGAGGCCCGATAATGGATATCCGCGCCGCGGAAATCTCCGCCATCCTCAAGGAGCAGATCAAGAATTTCGGCCAGGAGGCCGAGGTCTCCGAAGTCGGCCAGGTGCTCTCGGTCGGCGACGGCATCGCCCGCGTCTATGGCCTCGACAACGTGCAGGCCGGCGAGATGGTCGAATTCGAGAGCGGCGTGCGCGGCATGGCGCTCAACCTCGAAAGCGGACAATGTCGGCATCGTGATCTTCGGCACCGACCGCGAGATCAAGGAAGGCCAGACCGTCAAGCGCACCCGCGCCATCGTCGAGGTCCCGGTCGGCAAGGGGTTGCTCGGCCGGGTCGTCGACGCGCTCGGCGATCCGATCGACGGCAAGGGTCCGATCAAATCCGACACGCGGGCGCGCGTCGACGTGAAGGCGCCCGGCATCATCCCGCGCAAATCGGTGAATGAACCGATGGCGACCGGCCTCAAGGCGATCGACGCGCTGATTCCGATCGGCCGCGGCCAGCGCGAACTGATCATCGGCGACCGTCAGACCGGCAAGACCGCCATTGCCCTCGACACCATCCTGAACCAGAAGTCGATCAACGCTTCGAACGACGAGAAGATCAAGCTCTATTGCGTCTATGTCGCGGTGGGCCAGAAGCGCTCGACGGTCGCGCAGTTCGTCAAGGTTTTGGAGGAGAACGGCGCGCTCGATTATTCGATCGTCGTCGCGGCGACGGCGTCCGATCCGGCGCCCATGCAATTTTTAGCGCCGTTCGCCGGCTGCGCCATGGGCGAGTATTTCCGCGACAACGGCATGCACGCCGTGATCATCTACGACGATCTTTCCAAGCAGGCGGTGGCTTATCGCCAGATGTCGCTGTTGCTGCGCCGGCCGCCGGGCCGCGAAGCCTATCCGGGCGACGTGTTCTATTTGCATTCACGCCTGCTCGAACGCGCCGCGAAAATGAACGACGATAACAAGGGCGGCTCGCTCACGGCGCTGCCGGTCATCGAAACCCAGGCCAACGACGTGTCGGCCTATATTCCGACCAACGTCATCTCGATCACCGACGGCCAGATCTTCCTCGAGACCGACCTGTTCTACCAAGGCATCCGCCCGGCCGTGAATGTCGGGCTTTCGGTGTCGCGCGTCGGTTCGGCGGCGCAGACCAAAGCGATGAAAAAGGTTGCCGGCCGGATCAAGGGCGAGCTTGCGCAATACCGCGAGATGGCGGCGTTCGCGCAATTCGGCTCCGACCTCGATGTCACCACGCAGCGCCTACTAAACCGCGGCTCGCGCCTCACCGAGCTGCTCAAGCAGTCGCAATTCTCGCCGCTGCGCATGGAGGAACAGGTCTGCGTCATCTATGCCGGCGTCAACGGCTATCTCGATCCGCTGCCGGTCGATCGCGTGAGCGCCTTCGAGGAGGGCTTGCTCGGTACGCTGCACAGCCAGCACGACGACATCCTCACCGCCATCCGCGAGTCGCGCGACCTCGATGATGCGATTGCGGGAAAGCTCAAGGGCGTGGTCGACAGCTACGCCAAAACTTTTGCCTGACGGGTAGACAGAGTCCGGGATGCCGAGTCTCAAAGACCTGCGCAACCGCATCGCCGCAACCAAGGCGACGCAGAAGATCACGCGAGCCATGCAGATGGTCGCGGCATCGAAGCTGCGACGCGCGCAGGCGGCGGCCGAAGCGGCGCGTCCCTATGCGACGCACATGGACACGGTGCTCGGCAACATCGCGGCATCGGTCGCCGGTCTCGATACTGCGCCGCGGCTGCTGCGCGGCGCCGGGGGCGACAGCGTCCATCTCCTCCTCGTCTGCACAGCCGAACGCGGCCTGTGCGGACCGTTCAACACGGCGATCGTGCGGCTTGCGCGCGAGCGCGCCAACGCGCTCATGGCCGAGGGCAAAGAGGCCAAGTTCTTCTGTGTCGGCCGCAAGGGATACGACCAGTTGCGGCGACTGTACGAAAAGCAGATCGTCGAGATGGTCGACTTGCGCTCGGTGCGCGCGCTGCATTTCGCCAACGCCGAGATGATTGCCGAAAAGGTCATCGCGCTGTTCGACAAGTTCGAATTCGAAGTCTGTACGTTGTTCTTCTCGCGTTTCCGTTCGGTGATCGCGCAAATTCCGACCGCGCTGCAGATCATTCCGCCGGTGTTCGATGCGAAGGCGGCGGACGCCTTGGGTGGCGCCGTCTATGAATACGAGCCGGAAGCGGAAGACATCCTTCACGAGCTGCTGCCGCGCAACATCGCCGTGCAGATTTTCCGCGCGCTCCTGGAAAACGCTGCCTCGTTCTATGGCGCGCAAATGTCGGCAATGGACAATGCGACGCGCAATGCCGGCGACATGATTCGCCGGCAGACGCTGTTCTACAACCGCACGCGCCAGGCACAGATCACCAAAGAACTGATCGAGATCATCTCGGGGGCGGAAGCGCTGTGACGCAAAATCCGCGCCCCCACAACTAAGGACTCGCCATGGCTAACGCAGTCGGACGTATCACCCAGGTCATCGGCCCGGTGGTCGATGTGCATTTCGAGGACCATCTGCCGGCGATTCTCAACGCGCTGGAGACCAAGAATCAGGGCCATCGGCTGGTCCTCGAAGTGGCCCAGCATCTCGGCGAATCGACGGTCCGCACCGTCGCGATGGACACGTCCGAAGGATTGGTGCGCGGTCAGGAGGTTACCGATACCGGCAATCCGATCATGACACCGGTCGGCGAAGGCCTCCTGGGCCGCATCATCAACGTTGTCGGCGAGCCGGTGGACGAGGCCGGTCCGGTGAATGCGACTGAGTATCGTCCCATTCATGCGCCGGCGCCGGCCTATACCGATCAGTCGACCGAGGCACAGATCCTTGTGACCGGCATCAAGGTCGTCGACCTGTTGGCGCCCTATGCCAAGGGCGGCAAGGTCGGACTGTTCGGCGGCGCCGGCGTCGGCAAGACGGTGCTGATCCAAGAATTGATCAACAACATCGCCAAGGCGCACGGCGGCTATTCGGTATTCGCCGGCGTCGGCGAGCGGACCCGCGAGGGCAACGATCTCTATCACGAATTCATCGACTCTAAGGTGAATGCCGATCCGCATAATCCCGATCCGAACGTGAAGTCGAAATGCGCCCTGGTTTATGGCCAGATGAACGAGCCGCCGGGGGCGCGCGCCCGGGTCGGCCTCACCGGGCTCACCGTCGCCGAATATTTCCGGGATCAAGGGCAGGACGTGCTGTTCTTCGTCGACAATATTTTCCGCTTCACCCAAGCGGGCTCGGAAGTATCGGCGCTGCTCGGCCGCATCCCATCGGCGGTGGGCTACCAGCCGACACTGGCGACCGACATGGGCGCGCTCCAGGAGCGCATCACCACGACGACCAAGGGTTCGGTGACGTCGGTGCAGGCCATCTACGTGCCGGCCGACGACTTGACCGATCCCGCGCCCGCCACGTCGTTCGCCCATCTCGACGCGACGACCGTGCTGTCGCGCGACATCGCGGCGAAGGGTATTTACCCAGCGGTCGATCCACTGGACTCGACGTCGCGCATGCTTTCCCCGCTGGTAGTCGGCGAAGAGCATTATGCGGTCGCCCGCCGGGTGCAGCAGGTTCTCCAGCGCTATAAGGCGCTGCAGGATATCATCGCCATTCTCGGCATGGATGAGCTTTCGGAAGAGGACAAGCTCACGGTGGCGCGCGCCCGCAAGATCGAGCGCTTCCTGTCGCAGCCATTTCATGTCGCCGAGGTGTTCACCGGCTCGCCGGGCAAGCTTGTCGACTTGCAAGACACGATCAACGGATTCAAGGGTCTCGTCGAAGGCAAGTACGATCACCTGCCGGAGGCCGCATTCTATCTGGTCGGCACCATCGAGGAGGCGGTCGAGAAAGGCAAGAAGCTCGCCGCCGAGGCGTAGCTGCGCAGGAAGCCATGGCTCAACTTCATCTCGAATTCGTGTCACCAGAGCAGGTGCTGTTTTCCGGCGACGTCGACCAGGTGGACTTGCCCGGCGCCGAGGGCGACATGGGCATCCTCCCCGGCCACGCGCCGCTCGTGACCGTGCTGCGGCCGGGCATTGTGACAATCTTCCGCCAGGGTACGCGCCTGCCGGTCGTGGTGATCGGCGGCTTTGCCGAGGTCGGTCCTTCCGGTTTGACCGTGCTCGCCGATCGGGCGGTGGCGCGCGAGGATTTTGATACCGCGACGCTGGCCAGCGACATCAAGGATACGGAGGAAGACATCGCCGATGCTGCGGACGAGCCCACGCGCGACAAGCTCGCGCGTCGGCTCGACCAATTGAAGTCGCTGCAGGCGGCATTGTCATAGAATACCGCACGCCTCTGTACCGTCTGGTTGCACGGCCCCCCTGGGGCCGGCATTCAAACCCAAATGAAGTGATTGCACATCAAGACTCGGCGAGATGCTGGAACTCGCGGATCACGCGGTCATAGACCCCGCGCTTGAACGGCACGACAAGGGCGGGGATGTTTTGCATGGGCTCCCAGCGCCAGGCTGCGAATTCCGCTTCGGCCGCGCCGTCCGGATGGTCGACGTCGATCTCGCTGTCCTCGCCGGTGAAGCGTAGCGCAAACCATTTCTGCGTTTGACCGCGATATTTGCCCTGCCAAGCCTGCCCGACAATCTCTCGGGGAATATCGTAGCGGAGCCATTCCGCGATTTCGCCGATGCGTTCTACGGAGCGGATGTTGGTTTCCTCGCGCAGCTCGCGCAGCGCCGCCGGCCAAGCTTCCTCACCGGGATCGATGCCGCCTTGCGGCATTTGCCACGTATGGGTCCGATCGACGTGCTCGGGTCCGTCAATGCGACGGCCGATAAAGGCAAGGTTGGCGCGACTAAGCACCATCACGCCGACGCATGGGCGATAGGGAAGATCTTCGAAAGCCATATCAGATCAGGGATCAGTAATCAGGAATCAGTAGTGAAAGGATGTGTCATCGGATGCGCGTGTTCTACGCTATCTAATCCCTAATCCCACAAACCTGAAATCAGCTCTGCTTCGCCTTCATAGCCACAGCGGTGATCGGAACCAGCAGCAAGCCGCGGCTCTCGGCCGCCTTTGCCCATTTAGCGATGTGATCGATCGATACCGGCAGTGCGGAGGCGATGCCGACAGCGACGCTGCGCTCGCGCGCAGCCATTTCGAGGCGGCCCAGCGCACGATCGACTTCGACCGGTGTCGGAACCGCATCGAGAACCACATCGGCTTTGGCGAATGGCAAATTATTGGCGCCAGCAATCCGGCCGGCGATGCTTCTTGGGTTCGAACCGTCATCGACAAAGATCAATCCGCGCTTAGCGGTTTCATGCAGTATCGGAGCGAATGACGACTCGGAGGCCGTAAAGCGCGCTCCCATCGTGTTGGCGATGCCGACATACCCCTGGAACCGGCTCATCAGCCAGTAGAGCCGATCGGTGTTCTGCTGTGGCGCAAGAGTTGTGAGCAGCGTCTGCGGGCCCGGGTCGTTTGCGGGATAATCGAACGGCTCCATCGGCACTTGCAGCAGGATTTCATGTCCTTCGCTGCGTGCGCGCGCGACCAGCAACGCGAGATCGGCGCCATATGGCATGAAGGACAAGGTGACCGGCCCGGGCAGCTTGGCGATGGCGTCGGCCGTTGCATTTGCGCTCACGCCCAGACCACCAATGATGAGCGCGATCCGGGGCGCGTCAGGCTTGCCTGGAAGTGGCTTCACCGGCCGGGCAAAGGCCTCTGCCGGCCGAACGCCGTCCGAGGCGATCTTCGGGATCGGGCCGTGCGGTGTCATCTCGGCGAATTTCTGGTCGAACGGGGCGGCGGCTGTCGGGCCTGCACCGTCTCCCGGAATCTGCACTTCCTCACGGGTTCCGGTTTTGCCGTTGATGATGGTGACTGTCTTGGTGTTAGGCGGCGCCGCTTGAGCGGGCGGCGGCGGCGGTGGCGGCGGCACTCCCGGACCGTCGTAGCGGCCACGCCCCCCGGCATCCGCGTCGTGCTCTGGCGCAGCGGACGGCTTCCCGGTCGCCGCCACGTGCAGATCGACCGGCAAGACGACCACGGGTTCGCCGCCAAACGGGTTATCTCCGACGATCGCCCACAGCACGAACACTCCAAGGAAGAGCGCAAGCGCCCCGGCAAGGATTTGCGGAACCGGAATCGACCTCCTGCGGCGGCGTTTGCTTTCTTGTTGGCCGAGCGGCGCGTTCAGGTCATCCGCCGTCATCGGCCGATCCCTTCCGAATCATTGCCCGGCGAATCAATCCGTCGCGAATCATGCTTGGAGTCTATCACGGCGGCCAAACGGGCCGGCTGCAGCTCACGCGCGTGCGCCAGCAACACGCTTGCACCTGCGGCGGCGCGCCGACCCGATGGCCATAAAATTCGAGGCGGCTCATCGCCGCCCCGAACTCGAATCAGCGCTTGATCTGCTTAGTTCGGCACCGCAGTCTTCGGATTCGGCGGGAAGGCCGCGTTCGTCGTCGTGCCGCGCAGGAGATCGAGGGCCGTCTTGAGCGCCACGTCGTCCTTTTCATCCGGCGGCACGTACGACTGCGAGCCCGATTCCTCCGAGCCCTCGGCCTTCAGGTGCCCGCGCAGCGAAGCCTCACCCTTGGAGTCGGTCCGTGCCTTCAAGTCGTCCGGAACGTCCTGCTGCACCTCGATGTCGGGCGTAATGCCCTTGGCCTGGATAGAGCGGCCCGACGGCGTGAAGTAGCGCGCCGTGGTCAGACGCAACGCGCCGTTGCCGGCCCCGAGCGGGATGATGGTCTGCACCGAGCCCTTGCCGAACGAGCGCGTGCCGACAAGCGTCGCGCGCTTGTGGTCCTGCAAGGCGCCGGCGACGATTTCCGATGCGGAGGCCGAGCCGCCGTTGATCAGGACAATCAGCGGCTTGCCCTTTGTCAGGTCGCCGGGCCGCGCGTTGAAGCGCTGGGTCTCTTCCGGATTGCGGCCACGGGTGGATACGATCTCGCCCTTATCGAGGAAGGTGTCCGACACCGAGATCGCCTGATCGAGCAAACCGCCCGGATTGTTGCGCAGATCGACCACGTAACCCTTGATCTTATCAGCGCCGAGCTGGTTGCTGAGATCGCTGATCGACTTCTTCAGGCCGTCGGTGGTCTGCTCGTTGAATTGCGTGATGCGGATATAGCCGACATCTTCGCCCTCATTGTGCGAGCGCACCGATTTCACCCGGATCACGTCACGCATGATGGTGACGTCGATCGGCTTGTCGGAGCCTTTGCGCACGATGGTGAGCTTGATCTTGGTGTTCACCGGACCGCGCATCTTGTCGACTGCCTGGTTGAGCGTCAGGCCCTGCACCTGCTCATCGTCAAGCCTGGTGATGATGTCGTTGGCCATGACGCCGGCCTTGGCTGCCGGCGTCTCGTCGATCGGCGCCACGACCTTGACCAGGCCGTCTTCCATCGTGACTTCGATGCCGAGACCGCCAAATTCGCCGCGGGTCTGCACCTGCATGTCTTTGAAGCTCTTGGGGTCCATGTAGCTCGAATGGGGATCGAGCCCGGCAAGCATGCCGTTGATCGCCGATTCGACCAGCTTGCTGTCATCCGGCTTCTCGACATAGTCGGCGCGCACGCGCTCGAATACATCGCCGAATAGGTTGAGCTGCCGGTAGGTATCCGACGCCGCAGCTTTCGCGCTCGAACCGACCAGCATTGAGTGCGGCTGGGTCGCGAGAAGCGTTACGGCGGCACCTGCCACCACACCGAGGAAAACCAGAGAAGTTTTGCGCATCATCCGCGAACCTTTTCGCCTTCGTTTGTCGCCCACCAAGGGCTGGGATCAATGGGAGTGCCGTCCTTGCGGAACTCCACATAGAGTACGGATTGCCTAGACCCGGTCGCGGCGGCCGCAGAAGCTTGCGATCCGCCACCCATCACCGCTACGGGTTCACCTGTCAGCACGAACTGGCCGAGATCGACGGAGATCCGCTCCATCCCCGCTAATAGCACATGATAACCGCCGCCGGCATTCAGGATCAAGAGTTGCCCATAGCTGCGAAACGGGCCGGCGTAAACGACCCAACCGTCGCACGGCGCGGTAATCTGTGCACCAGACCGGGTACCGATGGATAGCCCCTTCTGGGCGCTGCCGGCGCCATTGGAGGCGCCGAATTCGCGGATTCGCACGCCATTGACCGGCAAACGCAGGTGCCCGCGGGTTTCCGCAAAGGCAATAGCGGGCGCCAGCCGGCCGGGGTCGCTCAATGCGGCGAGGTTCGGCCGCGTCGCGTCATTGTCGACGCCGCGAGCCGCGATCCGTGCCGCGCGGCTGGCGCTGTCGAGGCCCTGTTCGAGCTTGGTGATGAGATCCTTGAGATTGTCGACCTGGTGCGCGAGTTCCGATGCGTGCTGGCGTTCGCTCTCGAGCGCCTGCTCGGCGAGAGCTTGTTTCTTCTGCCGCTCGTCGATGAGCATGTTCATGCGCAATTGCTCGCGCGCCAGTAGCTCGAGGTTGGCTGAAAGCCGCTGGCGTTCGGCGACGATATCCTTGCGCACGCGCGAAAGATCAGCGAGGTCACCGGCGAGCGCGTCGGCCTGGGCTCGCATGTCCGGAACCACGGCGCCGAGCGTGATGGCGGTGCGAACCGCCTGCAGGGCATCTTCCGGCTCAACCAGAAGCGCCGGCGGCGGTTGCCGCCCAACACGTTGCAGTGCCGCTAGAATTTCGACGATCACGGTGCGGCGGTCGGCGAGCGATTTCTGAAAGAGCTGTTCCTGCGCGTCGAGGGGCTTGAGGCGCGTTTCGATCGCCTCGATGTTGGCCTCGACGTCGCGGATGCGCGTGGCGGTGTCGATCAGTTGCTGGCTGAGCTTGCGTTGGTCTTGGCCGAGAGCGGCGATTTCAGACCGGAGCTTGGCCTGGCTTTCCGCAGTCTCGCGTTGCCGGGCACGGACCGCATCAAGTTCCTGGTCGTGCTGCTTGAGCGCGTCTGCGCTGGACGGTGGCGGCACGACCCGCGCCGGGACGACGGACGGCGACGGGAGGTAAGGGACGGGAGCTTGAACAGCCGGAGCTTGAGCAAGCGGCGCCTGGCCGACAGGGGTTTTGGCCGATTGAGCCTGGACGAATGCGGGCCAGCCTGCGCCGAACGGCAGCGCCAATACCAAAGCCGACCCGAGCACAAAGCGCGGATCAGTTCGGCTCGGCCTTCGGAGAATCATCGTGTCCAAGGTTAGACGCCAGCCGCGGGAACGCAAGACAAAGCAGGCACGATGCGACCGGAATAAGACGCGCGCTCGCCCACCTCGTCACAAATCGGTGAGGCAAGATTAAGAAGAATTAAGGGCGGCAGCCTTCCCGGGAAAATCCAATGACAAATAGCGGTGGATTCAGCCCCGGTGGTAGGGGTGGCCGGCGAGAATGGTCCCGGCGCGGTAAAGCTGTTCGAGCAGCATGATGCGCACGAGTTGATGCGGCCAGGTCGCGTCTCCGAAAGCAAGCTTGAGTTTGGCGCGGCCGTGCAGACTGGTCGCAAGCCCATCGGCGCCGCCGATGATGAAGCAAACCGCCGGCCGATCTTCGGCACGCCAACCGCGCAGGAGTGCGGCGAACTTCTGGCTGTCGACGCTTTCTCCGTGTTCATCGAGGATAACGATCGAGGCGCCTTCGGGAAGTACATTCGCAATCGCGATTGATTCTTCGACGCGGCGCCGCTCGGTATCCTGGGCGCGGCTCTCGCGAATTTCGACGATCTCGATCTCGCGCAAGCCGCTGGCGCGCCCGACCGCTTCCGCGCGTTTGCGATACGCCGCGGCGAGCTCGCGTTCGGGGCCCTGTTTCAAGCGGCCGACTGCGGCGATGACGACACGCATGGACAGTTTCCGTCACTCAAAACGCGGCTCGGCATGCGGCGCCACGCCCCGAAGGGCGGCCCCTCCTGCTTCAGCCGTTCCTCCTTCGATACCATCGGGCCGGCGAAGCCGGCCCGATGCGCGCGCCTCACGGATGAACACGGGTCGAGCGCTTGTGAGCTAGCTCGCGCGCTGCGCCGGCCCACCCGCCATCCACATCTTTTCAAGATTGTAGAAGGCGCGGACGTCCGGACGGAACACGTGGACGATCACATCGCCGGCATCGATCAGCACCCAATCGCAATGTGGCACGCCTTCGACGCGGGCCGGCACGCCCGCTTTGTGCAAGTCCTCGACGACCCTATCGGCCACCGATCCGACATGGCGCTGCGACCGGCCGGATGACACGACCATGTAGTCGCCGATTGAAGATTTATCCCGCAAATCGATGGTGAGGATGTCCTCGGCCTTCATGTCGTCGAGGCGGGCGAGGACCAAGCGAAGGATCTCCTCGGCGTCAACACGCATTCTGGAGACCGGTTCGGGCCCGCGACGATCGGCCCGAGAAATCACAAGTGTAGACAGGGGTCGTTATCCTTTCGCTCCTTGTCGGCTCGGCAGCGAATCCCGAACCCGCCTTAAGATAGGCACGCCGGGTTAAGAGATTCAACTGCTTTGCAGCGCCCGCGCTGCACGCAGTGCCGTCGAGGACAGCGGCGATTTGAGCCCATGCAGGTAAATCCAGGCGGGCGGCGTTCGTTCCGGCAGCGTCTTCGCCGCTGATTCGGGGATGCGGGCGTGCGCCAGCGCCTGGCCGGCGGCGCTTGCCGATGCATAAAGGCTCGGCCCCAGTCGATCGACGACCGCGATCGGCAACAAGCCGGCAATGCCGCGCCAGCGCTGCCAACGATGGAAGTTGCGCAGATTGTCTGCGCCCATGATCCACACAAAGTGCACGCCCGGACAGCGCCGGACCAGGTAATTGACCGTCTCATAGGTGTAGCTCGTGCCAAGTGTCGCTTCGAAGTCGGTGACCTCGATGCGCGGATGGCACGCAACGGCCTTCGCGGTCATGACACGCTGCGCGAGGGGCGCAAGCCCGTGCGTGTCCTTGAGCGGATTGCCGGGCGTGACCAGCCACCACACGCCATCGAGGCCAAGCCGCCTCATCGCCAACAGGCTGGCCGCCCGGTGCGCCGCATGGGCCGGGTCAAACGTGCCGCCGAACAGTCCGATACGCATTCCGGGTGCGTGCCGTGGCAGGACGATTCGGCCTCCGGCAGCCGAACGCGCAGAAGGGAACTCACACCTCATGGCAGTCCGAAGATGCCCCCTCCCTTGCGCATCGCCCGCCCACTCCGGCGCGATGCCCGTACCTCTTCCGACCAAGGAAGAGGATACGGCGAAAATCATGGCCGCGTCTGTCCGCTGCCGCGAATGCGATAATTGAAACTGGTCAGTTGCTCGACGCCCACGGGGCCGCGAGCGTGCAGTCTGCCGGTGGCGATGCCGATCTCCGCGCCGAACCCGAACTCACCGCCGTCAGCAAACTGCGTTGAAGCATTGTGCAGCACAATAGCGGAATCAACCTCGCGCAAGAATTTTTCTGCCACTGCCTTATCCTCGGTAACAATCGCATCGGTGTGGTGCGAGCCGTAGCGCTCGATATGCGCGATTGCGGCATCGACGCCATCGACCACGCCGACAGTCAGAATGGCGTCGAGATATTCGGTGCTCCAATCCGCGTCGCTCGCCGGCTTCACGCGGTTGTCGGCGGCCCGCGCGGCGGCGTCGCCACGGACCTCGCAACCGGCCTCGATCAGCATGACGATGAGCGGCTTGAGCATTTTCGGTGCCGCTGCGCGATCAACAAGCAACGTTTCAGCCGCTCCACAGACGCCGGTGCGGCGCATCTTGGCGTTGAACACGATTGACTTCGCCATCGGCAGCTTGGCCTTGCCATCGACATAGACGTGGCAGACGCCTTCGAGATGAGCGAATACCGGGACGCGCGCCTCGGCCTGCACGCGGGCAACGAGGCTCTTGCCGCCGCGCGGAACAATCACGTCGAGCGCGCCGTCGAGCCCGGCAAGCATTATGCCGACGGCCGCCCGGTCTCGCGTCGGCACCAGCGCGATCGAGGCAGCCGGTAGGCCGGCTTCGACCAGGCCTTCAACCATCGCGGCATGAATCGCGCGGGTCGAATGGGAACTTTCAGAACCGCCGCGCAAAATTGCGGCATTGCCGGCCTTGAGACAGAGCGCACCGGCATCCGCCGTGACATTGGGCCGGCTTTCGTAGATCACGCCGATGACGCCGAGTGGAACTCGGACGCGCTCGATGCGCATGCCATTGGGACGCCGCCACGACGCCATGACCTCGCCGACGGGGTCCTTGAGCTTGCGAATGGCATCGAGGCCGGCCGCCATGGCTTCGACGCGTTCCGCAAGCATCAGCCGGTCGAGGAACGCCGAGGTTGCTCCGGCGGACTTCGCCGCCGCCAGGTCCTCTGCGTTGGCGGCGAGGATCGCCGCCTCGGAACGACGGATGGCCTTTGCCATGGCGGCAAGCGCCCGATTCTTCTGCGACGCGGAAGCGAGCGCGAGCACATGGGCGGCCCGGCGCGCGTCACGGCCGATGTCGCGCATCGCCGCTTCGAGTGTTCCGGCACTTCCGACCGCCTTGAGCGGGACGTTCATGGCATTGATCCGTCTGGCATTCAGCGCTTCCTACCACGTTCAGCGAGGTCCGGCGAGACAGCCCGCGCCGCAGCACCGTCCACAGCAATCCACAGCAGTTACGCGCCTACCGAAGAATTTGAGGAACTTGGCCACAACAGCCGGCGTTCAGCCCGGGTGCGAACAGAACGAGAGGGTGCCATGCATCTGCCAGCAAAGAACCTATGCAGCCGTCTGCCGAAGCGTTTGCCCGTGGGCGCCACCTATGTGGTCGAAGGCCGCGGCGGCAACGACGGGGATTTGCGCGTTTTTACGCGCTACGTGGTCCTGCCCGGCGGCCGCCGTATCAATCTCCCGGCCGACCTTGGCCGTCCTGCCTCGCCGCGAGGCAGCGCCTCGCGCCGCAGCCGCAGGCAAATGCTGACCCAAAATCAGGCCAGCGGCCGGGCCGTCGCACACACGAAAAAAATTATCGCGCATGCCGGAACCACCCGGCAACACGGACGTTAATGATCAGACGCCGGGCGAAGCCCCCCAGCCCCTCACCCTCAATCACCCGGTGTCGAACCCCGGCCGTTTTAGCGGCCGGGGTTCATTTTTTGTGGGCCAGCGATTACAGCCATTTCTAACGGCCGGCTTCATTGGTCGCTCGCATTATCTCAGGATTTCTCGCGGCGGGCCGGAACGCGCCCGATATCCGAAGGTTGAGAGCCGGTTGGCCCTCGCGTGCACTCGGGCGTGGCGAAGCTGGGGCCGGGTACGCGGACCCGTCCTCTGGGACGGCACCCGGCCCCCATTTTGGGGCCACATCAGCCCCCGATGGGCCGCACCGCACGACAATCGTGTGCGGCAACCCACCCGCGGGGATAGGCTAAATCGGCGGCTCCATGATCGTCGCGGCACTCTGCCGTTATTCGCGGCCGACAATCAGATCGTCGCGATGGACCATTTCAGCCCGCCCGCTGTAGCCAAGAATAGACGCGATATCGGCTGAGGACCGACCTCTGATCTTGAGCGCATCTTCGGCGTCATAGGCGCACAGCCCGCGCCCGATTTCTGTGCCATCGGGACCGCGAATGATCACTGCGTCGCCACGCGCGAAGACACCGTCGACCCGGACCACGCCCACCGGCAGCAGGCTATTGCCCCGCCGCAATGCTGCTACCGCGCCGGCATCGATGGTGAGCGTCCCCTTGGGTTCGAGCGAGCCCGCGATCCACTTTTTGCGCGCCGTCACCGGATTGCCCGCGGCGAGAAACCAGGTGCAGCGCGCGCCGTCCGCGATCGCGCGCAGCGGATGCTCGACGCGCCCAGAGGCAATGACCATGTGAGTGCCGGCGCCGGTCGCGATCTTGGCCGCTTCGATCTTGGTTTGCATGCCGCCGCGCGAGAGTTCCGAACCGGCCGAGCCTGCCATCGCCTCGATCTCCGGCGTGATCCGCTCGACCCGCGGCACATGCCGCGCCGACCGATCGCTGCCGGGCGGCGCATCATAAAGCCCGTCGACATCGGACAAGCAGCACCACGAGATCAGCGCTCACCATAGTGGCGACACGCGCCGCGAGCCGATCGTTGTCGCCATAGCGGATTTCGTTGGTCGCGACCGTGTCGTTCTCGTTGATCACCGGCACTGCGCGCCATTCCAGGAGCTTGTCGATGGTGGAGCGCGCGTTGAGATAACGCCGCCGCTCTTCGGTGTCGCCGAGGGTCACCAGCACTTGCCCGCCGGTGATGCCGTGCCGCGACAGCGCCTCGGTCCAGGTGCGCGCCAGCGCGATCTGGCCGACCGCGGCGGCGGCCTGGCTGTCTTCGAGTTCGAGCGGCACCGACGGGCAGCTTGAGCATGGCTCGCCCGAGCGCTATGGCGCCGGACGAGACGACCAGAATGTCGCGATTGTCGCGATGCAGCTCGGCAAGGTCGGCCGTCAGCGACGCAAGCCAGGATTCGTTGAGCCTGCCGGCCTGCGAATCGACGAGAAGCGAGGAGCCGACCTTCACGACGATGCGGCGGAAATCGGCGAGCCGAGGCGTGTTCATGGCAAGATGGCGCACGAAGCAAGACTGACGGTTACAGCTCGGCTTCGTGCTCCAGTTTTGCTTTGTTCTCAAGGCAATAATAGCCGGACAAGCGGCTGACCAGTTTGCGCCGCTTCCAGTCATTGAGAATGCGGCTGACATTCTCACGGGCGATGCCGGCCATGGCGGCAAGGTCGCTCTGCCCGATCTTCTGGCGAATGACGATGCGGCCGGAACCGACATCCTGGCCGAAATCCTGGGCCAGTTCGAGCAGTGTGCGCGCGACGCGGCCCTTGAGCGGCAGGAAGCTTCCCGCTGCAACCACCGCGTCCGTTTCGCGCAGCCGCGTGGCGAGGAGCGTCACCAAGGATTTGTAGACCTCAGGATGCTTTTTCGCGAACTCCTCGAACGCGGCGCGGCTGAGGAAGCTCAGCGATGCCTCGCGCATTGCCACCACCGATGCCGACCGCGGACGGCCGTCGATGATCGACAATTCGCCGACGATGGCGTTGGCCCCGAGGAAGGCCAGGATCCGCTCGGTGCCGGAGCGCGAAACCATGGTCACCTTGAGCAGACCCTCCTCGATCAGATAGCAGCCGTCGCCGGCGTCGCCGGCCATGAACAGAACCTCATCGGCGGCAAGCCGCGCCGGCGTCGCGCTGGTGAAAAGGTCCGCCCAAAGGTGCTCGGGCAACCCCGATAACAGGCTTTGTTTCGGACGGGTGGGTGGCATGACGCCCATCGCCACGTGTCAGGCGGGATCAAGTCCCGGCAATGTTGCACCATGAGGCAGAAACGAGCCGAGCGATAGCCCACCTCGAAGAAAGGCCCGCCCGGACCGCTAGGTCCGGGCGGGGGAGGCAGGACCCGGGGGTACGGGTCATTCAGGGGTGTATGGGGGAAGTCACCCCTTGGACGTCATCACAGGGTCATCGGGGGTTGTCGGGGGACCGGGACTTGACCCTTTCGACGTCGACTAGGCGTCGCCTGACGCTAGTTCCGAGATTGTGAAATTAAAGACCGCGTGAACTCACATCGCATTCGTACCAGCGGCTGCAGCGCCAGGGGGTTTGGCTATTGTCGGTTCGGCCGAAGCGAGCAAAGATGCGCGCGAGGCCGGTCCGGGTCTTCCTGACGATTTTGGCCATGAAACGCTCCTGCAAACTTCATCTCATTGACTGCACCTTACGGCGGTCCACGCGACGGCGAAGTGACCGCCGTCACAGAATGTCGCCTTTTCATAAGCTGCTGATTGGAAAGGAATTCTGACCGCCAGCCGGCATTTAACGGGCAAATGCGAGGCAAATTGCGCGCTTGGCGCCCAATCGCCGGGCGGCGCTGAGATGCGGGCGCCGCGCCTAGGACTTCCCAAGCTCGCGCACCTCGACGCCGGCGCGGCGCTCGACCGGCTGCACAATCGTGGTGATGTCCTTGTCCGCTCCGATTTCGTCGCAAGTGAGCTTAAGCAGCGCGGCGACGGCTTCGCATACTTGGATCGGCACGCCCAGTGCTTTTGCCTCCGACACAAATAGGTTCACGTCCTTCATCATCAGTCCCGCGGTGAACCCCTGATCGAATTTGCGCGGCACGACAACCTCGGGAAACTTTTGCTCGGTCGCCGTGCTCCGTCCGGAGCTGGCGTTGATCACATCGAGCATGATGCGCGGATCGAGCCCCGCCTTTACGCCCGCCACCATGGATTCCGAGGTCGCGGCCATTGCGGCGGCAGACAGCACATTGTTGCAGAGTTTCATGGTCTGGCCGGCGCCCGGCCGCTCACCGATGAAAAAGAACTTGCCGATCGCTTTTAGTGCCGGCTCGACCGCCTCCACGTCGGCGCGGGGCCCGGACGCCATGACGGCGACGGTGCCTTTTTCCGCACCTTTGCACGCCGCCGCTGACGGGAGCGTCGATCTGCACAATGTTGCGCTCCTTGAGCGCGGCGAAGATGCGCTGCGCCATTACCGAGCCGGTGGTCGAAAGATCGACAAAGCGGCGCACCCGCTTGCCTTCGATTACACCATCCGGGCCGGTCGCGACCTTAAGCACGATATCGGGCGTCGGCAGACTGACCATCACGGTCTCGGCGGCGTCCGCGACTTCCTTCGGCGAGCGTGCCGCCACTGCGCCGAGCGCCGCGAGATTGCCGATCGCCTCCTGCCGCGTGTCGTAGACGATGACCTTATGACCGGCCTCGACCAGCCGTCGCGCCATATGCGCGCCCATGTTGCCGAGCCCGATAAAGCCGATGTCCATGATTTTGCTCCTCGCGTTTCCTTTTATGCCCCTCGCCCACAAGGAGGGAGGGTAAATTCCAAACGCACCTTGTCGGTGTGCGCGCCGAGCGCCGGCACCGGACCGTAACGCCGCGACGCCGCGGCGCGCTGTTCGGCCGGCGCCGGATAGGACACCGGGCCGCTCGGCGTTCCGACGGTAATGCGGCGCAGATGCGGATGCTGCGCCAGCTCGACCGGACTGTTGACGGGCGCGAAGGCGATGTCGGCGGCGGCGAGTTTTTTCGTCAGTGATTCGGCGTCGAACGCACCAAATACCGCGGCGACTTTGCCGTCCGTCTCGGCACGGCGCTTGACGCGTTCGACGTTGGTGGCGAAGGCGGGATCGGCGGCGAGCGCGGCGTCCGTCCAGAACTTTCTCTGCCAGCGTGCGCCACTCGCGATCGCTCTGGATCGAAATAAGAATGTCGATGCCATCACGGCTGCGGAACGCGCCGTAAGGCGAGATCGAGACGTGGGCGAGACCGATGCGCCGCGGCGGCGCGCCCGCTTCCTGCTGCAAGAGCGGCACCGTCATCCAGTCGGCCATGGCATCGAACATGGAAATCGAAAGCTCGGCGCCTTCGCCGGTGCGCGCTCGCTCTATCAGCGCCTCGAGAATGGCCTCATAGGCGTTCATGCCCGACGCAATATCAACCACCGAGACGCCGACGCGCGACGGCTCGATCGTGCCGGTGATCGAGGCCAGGCCCGATTCGGCTTGGATCAGCATGTCGTAGGATTTCCGCATCGCGAGAGGACCGCTCTCGCCGTAGCCCGAGATCGAACAGCAAATCAGCCGCGGGTGTTCGCGCCGCAGCCGCGCGATGGGGAAACCGAGCTTGCCCACGGAGCCGGGCTTGAGGTTCTGTACGAACACGTCGGCGCGCTCGAGCATCGCGGCGAGCAGCGCCTTGTCCGCGGCCGCGGTGAGATCGAGCACAACCGATTCCTTGCCGCGGTTGAGCCAGACGAAATAGCTGCATTCGCCGTGCACGAGGTCATCGTAGCCGCGCGCAAAGTCGCCTTCTGGCCGCTCGATCTTGATGACGCGCGCGCCGGCGTCCGCCAGCCGGCACGTGCACATTGGCGCAGCGACGGCTTGTTCGACCGAGACAACGAGAAGGCCCTCAAGCGGACGCGACATCGCGGCCTCAATACGACCTTGGCAATCCGAGCACGTGCTCGGCGATGTAGGACAGGATCAAATTGGTCGAGATCGGGGCGACGGTGTAGAGCCGGGTCTCGCGGAATTTTCGCTCGATGTCGAATTCCTCGGCGAAGCCGAAACCGCCGTGGGTTTGCACGCACATGTCGGCCGCGGCCCAAGACGCTTCGGCGGCGATGTGTTTTGCCATGTTCGCCTCCGCGCCGCAGTCCTTGCCGGCTTCGTAGAGCGCCGCCGCCTCGCGCACCATCAGCTCGGCGGCGCGCATGCCGATATAGGCGCGCGCGATCGGGAACTGCACGCCCTGGTTCTGTCCGATCGGCCGCCCGAACACCACACGTTCGCCCGCATAGGCCGTGGCTTTTTGAACAAACCACTTGGCGTCGCCGATGCATTCGGCCGCGATCAGGATGCGCTCGGCGTTCATGCCGGAAAGGATGTAACGAAAGCCTTCGCCTTCCGCGCCGACACGGTTGTCGGCCGGCACCCTCATGTTCTCGAAGAAAACCTCGGTTGTGGCGTGATTCATCATGGTGCGGATGGGCCGGATGGTCAGTCCTTTGCCTTTGACTTCACGCATATCAACCAGGAACACTGAGAGGCCTGCAGTACGCGGCGACCCCACCCTGCCCTCCTCCGCGTGCAGGGGAGGGTTGGGTGGAGGACGCGGCGTGGTGCGGGCCAGGAGCAGCATGAGATCCGAATATTCGGCCCGCGAGGTCCAGATTTTCTGTCCGTTGATCACGTATTGATCGCCGTCGCGCACCGCAGTCGTGCGTAAGCCGAGCGTGTCGGTGCCAGACGTCGGCTCGGTGACGCCGAACGCCTGCAGGCGCAAATCGCCGCGCGCAATCGCGGGCAGGTAGCGCGCCTTCTGTTCGGTGCTGCCGTGACGCAGCACGGTGCCCATCGTGTACATCTGCGCGTGGCAGGCCGCGCCGTTGCAGCCGCACGCCTGGATTTCCTCCATGATCACGGCGGCCGCAATCATGGTCAGGCCGCTGCCGCCGTATTCCTCGGGGATGAGGGCGGCGAGAAAACCCGCCTTGGTCAGAGCCGCGACGAATTTGTCCGGATAAGCCCGTTCGCGATCGAGCGCCCGCCAATATTCGCCGGGGAAATCGGCACAGAGCGCGCGAACCGCTTCGCGGATAGGTGCGAGGTCCGCGCTTTCGGTCAAGACCTCACCTCGGCGCGGCCATTGTTGATGGCGACCGCGTCGCGCTCGACGACGCGCGAGCGGAAGCTGACCACAGCGCCGTCGCGCCACATCTCGGTGCGGATGGTTTCGCCGGGAAAGACCGGAGCCGAGAAGCGGCAGGCAAACGAGGCGAGCCGAGCGGGATCGTAGTTGCACATCGTTTTCAGCACGGCGTGACCGGCGACGCCGAAATTGCCGAGGCCGTGCATGATCGGCCGCGGGTAGCCGGCAAGTTTCGCCGCCGCCGGCTCGGCATGAAGCGGATTGCGGTCGCCGCTCAAGCGGTAGATCAGCGCCGCTTCCGGACGCGTCGCGAGATCACAGACCGCATCGGGCGCGCGCACTGGGATCGAATGGGGCGCCGGCGCCTCGCGCGGCGGCCCGCCGAACCCGCCATCGGCGCGGCAGAACGTCGTCTGCGTGACGGTCGCGATCAATTCACCCGATGCCTTGTCGGTGACTTTGCGCTCGCTGAGGACGAGCGCCCCTTTGCCGGCGCCTTTGTCGATCACCTCGACGATGCGCTGGCGGCCGATGACGGCGCCTTGGCCCGCGAGCGGCCGGTGCAGTGTGACGCCCTGCTCGCCGTTGACCATCTTGACCCAGTCGATGCCGGTGTCGCGATCGCGCGCCCAGAAGCCGACATAGCCGAGCACCGCGGCCATGGTCGGCAGCACCTTCAGGTTCTTTTCGTAAACGAAAGGCAGTTCGTCCTCGTTCATCGGATCGTGGCCGAGCCCGACGCCGAGCGCGTACAACATGCAGTCCTTCGGGCCATAGCTCTGTTCGGCCGGCGGAATGTCGAGCGCCATCAGTTTTTCGTAGACGATGGTCATTTCACACCGGGTCCCACGAGAACACGTCAGTCGAACGATCGAGCGGCGTGAATGAAGAGGCGAACGCGCCTTTGAGCTGCGCATCGAGTTGTTCTGGTGTCCAGCCGTCGGAGCGATGCAGCGTGCGGATCGGGCGGGTTTGACTGAACAGGTAGATTTCGTTCCGCCGCACGGAAAAAATCTGGCCGCTGATGCCGTCGGCGCGATCGGAGCCAAGATAGACCACGAGCGGGGCGATCTTTTCCGGGGTCATCTCGCGAAAGCGGGCGACGCGCGCCTTCTCCTCCTCGGTCTCGGCCGGGATGGAATCGATCATCCGCGTCCAGGCAAACGGTGCGACGCAGTTCGAGCGCACCTTGAAGCGCTCCATATCGAGCGCGATGCCGCGCGACAGTCCGACGATGCCCATCTTGGCCGCCATGTAATTGGCCTGGCCAAAATTCCCGACAAGTCCCGACGTCGAGGTCATGTGCACAAAGCTGCCGGAATTCTGCTCGCGAAAATGCGCGGCGCAGGCCCGGCTCATGTTGAAGCTGCCATGGAGGTGGACGCCGATCACGTCCGACCAGTCGGACCAGCTCATGCGGTGAAAGATGCGGTCGCGCAGGATACCGGCGTTGTTGACCAGAATGTCGACGCGGCCGAAGGCGTCGAGCGCCGACTTGACGATCTTATCGGCATTCCCCGGCTCGCTGATCGACAGCGTAGATGCGATCGCCTCGCCGCCGGCTGTCTTGATCTCCTGGACGACCTCTTGCGCGGGGCCGGCATCATTGCCGGCGCCGTCGAGGCTCGCGCCAATGTCGCAGACGACGACGCGCGCTCCTTCCTGCGCCATGAGCAGCGCGATGGCGCGCCCGATGCCGCGCGCCGCGCCGGTGACGATGGCGACCTTTCCGGAAACGATGTTTGACATTTTGTCCGCTCCCCGCCCTTTCACAGGTCACCACCGGGCTTGACCCGGTGGTCCATGCAGCGGCAAGGCCGCATGGATTGCCGGGTCAAGCCCGGCAATGACGATTTACCCCCAGACTTCGCGGGCGACCTCGCCGATCATTCTCAGCTTGGCCCATTCCTCGTCCTCGGCGAGGATATTGCCTTCCTCGGTCGAGGCGAAGCCGCATTGCGGCGACAGGCAAAGCTGATCGAGATCGGTGAACTTGGCGGCCTCCTCGATGCGGCGCTTGATGGCGTCCTTGGATTCCAGCGCGCCGGTCTTTGTCGTCACCAGGCCAAGCACGGCGAGGCGGCCCTTTTGCAGACGACGCAATGGCTCGAAGCCGCCGGCGCGCGCCGTGTCGTACTCCAGGAAATAGCCGTGCACCTTGATCTTATCGAACAGCACTTCCTGCATCGCGTCGTAACCGCCGCTGCCCATGAACGTGGATTTGTAGTTGCCGCGGCACAGATGCATCGTCACCGTCATATCGGCCGGAATGTCGGAGATCGCGGTATTGATGAGCTCGCCGTAAAGCGGGCCAAGATAATCGGGATCGTCACCGCGATCCTTCATCTGCTGGCGATAACGCTCATCGCACAGCATGGCGATGAACACCTCGTCGAGCTGCAAGTAGCGGCATCCCGCGTCGGCGAAGGCGCGCACCGCCTTCTTGTAGGCTTGCCCGAGGTCGTCGAACATTTGATCGAGCTTCGGATACACCGTCTTGTCGATCGGCGTGCGGCTCGGCCGGCCGTAGAGCGCCGACGGCGCCGGAATGGTCATCTTCGGCGTGCGCGTGGCATGCGCCTTGAGAAATTTGAAATGCTCGATCATCGGGTGATCGGAGAAGCCGATCTTGCCGGCGACGCGCACGCCCTCGTTACGCGTCGTCACGGCGGCAAAGGCGATGCCGGTATCCATGACGTGACGCTCGACGCCGTCGAGCCCCCATAGAAAATCGAGATGCCACCAGGAGCGGCGGAACTCGCCGTCGGTCACCGATTGCAAGCCGACTTCTTCCTGTTTCTTGATGACGTCCTCGATCGCGCGGTCTTCCACCGCCTTGAGCTCGGCGGCGGCGATCTCGCCTTTCCCACGCCGCTCGCGCGCCTGCTTCAAGGCGGCGGGCCGCAACAGGCTGCCGACGTGATCGGCGCGGAACGGCGGCTTGGTTCGTTGCATGTTCAACTCCACACTTCTTCAGTGATCTCGACAATCATGCGCAGCTTTGCCCATTCCTCCTCCTCGGCCAGAACATTGCCCTCTTCGGTCGAGGCGAAGCCGCATTGCGGCGAGAGACAGAGCTGATCGAGATCGACGAATTTTGCCGCTTGCTCGATGCGGCGTTTGATCTCGTCGCGGCTTTCGAGCCGGCCGCTCTTGGTGGTGACGAGGCCGAGCACGACCGTTTTGCCTTTCGGCACGAAGCGCAGTGGCTCAAAACCGCCGGCGCGCTCACTGTCGTATTCCATGAAATAGCCGTGCACCTTGATCTTGTTGAACAAAAGCTCGGCCACCGGCTCGTAGCCGCCGCTGGCGACGAAGCTTGAGCGGAAATTGCCGCGGCACAGGTGCATGGTGATGGTCATATCCGGCGGGATATCGGAGATCGCGGCATTGATCATGCCGGCATAGATATCCGGCAGCGCCGCCGGATCCTCGCCGCGATCCGTGATCATCTTGCGCAGCGACGGGTCGCACAGATACGCCAGATTGACCTCATCGAGCTGCAAATAGCGGCAGCCGGCATCGGCGAAAGCGCGCACCACCTTGCGGTAGGTCTCGCCGAGATCGCCATAGAAATCATTCATCGACGGATAAATCTTTTCCGGGACCGCGTCGCGGCCATAGCGGAAATGCAGTGACGACGGCGACGGGATCGTGAGCTTCGGCGTCTGCCGCGTGTGCGCCTTCAAGAACTTGAAATGCTCGATCATCGGGTGCGGTTTGTAGCCGCCGAGCTTGCCGATGACACGCAGCAATATCGGCCGCGGCTGCGGACCGCTGCTGGCAAACTTGATCTTGCGCTCGCCGACATAGGATTCGACATTGTCGAGGTTTTCAAGAAAGTCGTAGTTCCATGAGATGCGCCGGTACTCCCCGTCGGTGACCGACTTCAGGCCGGCCGCTTCCTGCTTGAGGATCACGCCCTCAATCTCACGGTCCTCGATCTCCTTGAGCGCGTCGGCCGTGATCTCGCCGCGGGCACGTTTTTCCCGCGCGGCCTTGAGCGACGCCGTGCGCAGCAGACTGCCGACATGATCGGCGCGGAATGGCGGCTTGGTTCTTTGCATGCTCAACCCCACACCTCATCCGCCAATTCCACGATCATGCGGAGCTTGGCCCATTGCTCGTCCTCAGCCAGCACATTGCCCTCCTCGGTCGAAGCAAAGCCGCACTGCGGCGACAGGCAAAGCTGATCGAGCGCAACATACTTTGTCGCCTCGTCGATGCGGCGCTTGATGTCGTCCTTCTTCTCCAGCGTGCCGGACTTTGAGGTGACGATGCCGAGCACAAGCTGCTTTCGGCCTTTCGGAAAGAACCGCAGCGGCTCGAAGCCGCCGGCGCGCTCGCTGTCGTATTCCAGGAAATAGCCGTCGAGACCGGTGTTGCCGAGAAGCTGCTCGCCGACGAACTCGTAGCCGCCCGAGGCGATGAAGGTCGAGCGGAAATTGCCCCGACACGAATGCATCGTGACCGTCATGTCGGGCGGCTTGCCTTCGAGCGCGGCGTTGGTGAGACGGGCATAGCGTTTCGGCAGCGCATCGGGGTCGTCACCGCGCATCTTCGACTGGGCGCGCTCATTGGGATCGCACATCATCGCCCAGGCGGTGTCGTCAAGCTGGAGGTAGCGGCAGCCGGCGTCGTAGAAGGCGCGGATCGCGGCGCGATAAGCCTTGGCGAGATCATCGAAGAACGGATCGAGCTCGGGATAGACCTCCTTGCTGATCGCGGCGCGGCCCTGACGAAAATGGAATGTCGACGGCGCCGGTATCGTCATCTTCGGCACGGCACGCGTGTGCGCCCTGAGGAACTTGAAGTGCTCCAGCATCGGGTGGCCGGAAAAGCCGATCTTGCCGTCGATCTTGATGGCCTCGGCCTTGGTCTGCACGCCGTGGAACTGGATGCCGTGGTCGGTGGTGTAGAACGTCACGCCGTCGAGACCGCGGAAGAAATCGAAATGCCACCACGAGCGGCGGAACTCGCCGTCGGTCGCGAGCTTGAGGCCGACATCCGCCTGCTGCTTGATGACCTTCTCGATCTCGCGGTCTTCGACTTCCTTGAGCTGCGCCGGCGTGATAGCGCCCTGCGTGCGTTTGGCACGCGCGTCCCTGAGCGGCGCAGGCCGCAGCAGGCTGCCGACATGATCGGCGCGGAATGGCGGCGTTGTTCGCTGCATTTATTCCTCCGGTTTTATCTTGCGGCGCGGCCGGCTTTCGACGCGGTTGCTCACTTGCCGTTGGATTTGAGCACGTAGCGGCCGTCGTCGAGCCGCCCGAGGCTTTGCGCCGCGTAGAGGGCGTCGAGCTCGCGAACGATTTCGCGGCCATCCTTGCTGCCGAGCGCGGCCATTAGCTCCAAGAAGCTCGCCGGTGCGGCCGCCAGCGCGTCCGCGGCAGTTTTATGCGATAGGCCTTGTTTCGCCACCGGCGGCATTGGCACCGAGAACTCCAGCGAATTCGCCTTGCCGAAGGGAATGGTGCAATCGAAGCCAAGTTTTGCGCCGGTGCGGGCGCCGCCAAGCGATGGATCGAGCGGCACGACCCGGAAGCCGCTGCCGACGATGAGATCGCGGTCGGCCTGGAAGCGCGTCGCGAAGGCCCAATCGCTCTCCGCGTCCGAGAACACGTCGATGTCGGGGTCGAAGGCAAAGACGTGCTTCGCTTCGGCGTGGGAACCGAAGATCGCCGCGATGGCGTTGCGCGCGTCGCCCGGCACGCGCTGACGCACCGAGACGCGCACGTTGTACATGCCGCCGCTCGACGGCGTCGCGTAAACGGCCAGCGGTTCGCGCACCGAGGCCATCAGCGCGGCCCAGGCCGCCGATTCCGTTTTCATGGCGCTCAGTTGCGCCGTGTCGGTACGCGCCAGCGCCCGCCCGTCGATGGTCAGGGTCTGGAACAGCGCGTCCTCGCGGTGCGTGATGGCCGTGATGTGCAGCACGGGATTACGCTTCACCACCCCGTAATAGCCGACATACTCGCCAAACGGCCCTTCGGGCTCGACGTGGCCGGCCGGATCGAGAACGCCCTCGATCACGTATTCGGCGTCGGCCGGCACGAAAATATCGCTGGTGATGCACTTCACGACCGGCGCCGGCTGGCCGCGCATGCCGCCGACGATGTCGAGTTCGTCCACCGACGGCAACGCGACCATGGCGGCGAGGAAGTCCGCCGGATGCGAGCCGACCGCATAAGCGACCGGCACCGGCTCCTTGCGCGCCGCAGCCTCGAGGTAGATGGCGCGCATGTCGCTTGGCGCGATCAGGTCCACGCCGGCCTGCCGCGGCCCGCGCAGCATGATCCTCCGGCAACCCACATTGGTGAAGCCGTTGCCCGGAAACAGCGCATAATCGATGCCGGCGGAGATGTATGGCGCACCGTCAGCGGCGTGCTGGAGATGCACCGGCAGCGCGCACAGATCGGCGTCGTCATCCTTGAGCACCACCTGCTGCACCGGCGCCTGCTGCGACGACACTTTCTCGGGTGCGTGCAGGCGATTGAGCCGCGTGCTGAGGACGCCCAACAACCCACGTTCATCGGTGTCGAGGGCGAGCGCCAGCCGCTTGCGCGAGCCCATCACATTGCCGACGAGCTCGGCCTTTTCCGGCCCCGCCGCCGTGAACAGCACCGCGTGCGGATTGCCGTCGAGGACGCCGCCCACGTCCACCAGGTCGATCGGCTCATTGCGGACCTCGCACTCGCCGCGTTCAACCAGCCTTTCAACGAAGTTGCGCAGGCGGAAGCGCTCGGTATCGACTGTGGGCATGAACGCCTCCCAACGGCGCGCAGCAAGTGCGCCTAGACGTGGGCGATTTAGCAACGTGCAAGCTTGGGTGTAAACCCGTTGCGCCGCCGCCTGCGCGCGTCCGGGAATTGACCGTTAGGAGGAATTGCATGCACCCCATGCTTCGGCTCTACGAAGATGTGCTGTCGAACACCGGCGCGGAAGCCGCATTGCCGGCGCTGCCGCGCATGATCTTCGTGGCGCACGGATCGCTGACTATCGCGGATTGCGCATTGCACGACGACGAGGCCTGGAGCGGCGAAGATGCCGTAACGCTCAAGGCCGGAAGCGCAGGCGCGACGGTGTGGCGCTGGGAGTTGGTGGCTGGGAGCGCCGGCGATGGCGCTGCCGCCGGCGCGGGTATCGTGTCTCGCGAAAGGCTCTCCGCGTCTCTTGCGACACTGCCGAACGGCCCGCTGCTGCTTCGCGGCGACAGCGTCGCATTTCCCGCGGGCGGTTGCGCCTATCTGCATCGGCATCAGGGCCCCGGCATCCGCTGCTTGGTCGAGGGCGGCATCCGCATCGACACCCATGGCCGCTCGACCTCCTACGGCCCCGGCGGCGCCTGGTACGAGACCGGTCCGGATGCTGTGTTCGCGCAGGCCGCCGACCGGCCGACCCGCTTCGTCCGCGTGATGATCCTGCCTGCGTCGTATGTGGGAAAAAGCTCGGTCGAGTATCTCAACAAGGAAGACAAAGCCAAGCCGAAAACACAGCAGTACAAGATTCTTGCCGACATGCCGATTGCATTTGCGGCAATTTAAGTACCTTGTTCCCCTTTTGGGAACACGTTATTTTATGCCATGCGAGTGATCGCTCGAAACGTACTTATCGCTTTTGGCAACAAACATCCCGAAGCCAAAGCACCACTCGAACGATGGTACAGATTGGTACGAGCGGCGGATTGGAATTCATCGGATGAAATTCAAAGAGCGGCTCCGAAAGCAAAGGTGCTCAATCGCGAGCGGGTGAGGTTTGAAGTTGCAGGGGGAGACTACCGTTTAGTCGCTGCATTCGACTATCGCCGACGAGTGGCATTTGTCAAATTTATCGGCACCCATGCCGAATACGATCGTATCGACGCGTTAACTGTAGCGCAGTTCTAAGGATGGCAATCATGGACATCAGGCCGATCCGCACCGACGAAGATCATCGTTCAGCGCTCAAACAGATAGCTTCCTGTTGGGGTGCGCGGGAAGGCACCGAGGAAGGTGACAAGCTGGACGTACTGCTCGCCCTCATTGAAGTTTATGAAGCGAAGCGATGGCCCATCGACATTAATGAGGGTTTTGATCCCATTGACGTACTCCATTACGCAATCACGGAGCTTGGGCACACGCAAGCCGAACTCGCCGAGCTCCTCGAGTTGCGGTCCCGTGCATCGGAAATTCTCGCGCGTCGGCGTGCGTTGACCGTTGAGATGATTTACGCGATCAGCGAAGCATGGAAGATTCCAGCAAGCCTGCTCGTGCGACCTTACAAGATCGAGCGAGCCGCCTAATCGGTCACATCGGCTTGTAGCCGCGCTCCATGTCGACATCGATCAGCATCGCGGCGCCATCCTTGAGCGCCTTGCCGATCAGGTCGGTAGCATCCTTCACGGTCGCGGCGCGCTGGCCGTCGATGCCGAGCGAGCGCGCCAGCCCGACGAAATCGATCGCGGGATCGTTCAGCTCCATGCCGACGAATTTGTCGGCTTGCTCGGCGAGGCCGCGCAGCATGACCAGGCGCTGCTTGAGGATGCGATAGCTGGTGTTGTTGAAGATCACCCAGACAATCGGCAGCCGGTAGCGCGCAGCGGTCCACAGACCCTGCACGGTGTACAGCGCGCTGCCGTCGCCGACCAGCGCCACCACGGGCCGGTCCGACAGCGCGACCTTGACCCCGATCGCCGCCGGCAGCCCCCAGCCGATGCCGCCGCCGCGCAAGCCAAAGAAGCTCTGCTCGTCGTCGCTGTTGATCAGCGACCGCACGCCGGGCGCGGACGACAGAATTTCCTCGATCACCACGGCATCCTTCGGCAGCATCGCGCCGATCGCTTCAAGGAGCGCGAGCGGTTGCACCGGAGTCTTGCCGGCCAGGGCGCGGGCCTTGGCACGGAATGCTTCGCGCTCTTGTTTGATGGCGTCGGTCGTGGATTTGAGGCGCGCGCTCGCGGCGCTCTTGGCACTCGCGGTCATGCGCGCGCCGATGCCTGACGTGATGTCGGGCAGCGTCGCCTTCGGGTCGCCAAGGATCGCGACCTGCGCCGGATAGTTCTTGCCGATCTGCCATGGATCGGTATCGAGATGAATGAGCGGCAGGCCCGCTGGCCAGGGATCGATGTTCGACGGCAGCGACCACGTGAACAGGTCGCCGCCCACGGAGAACACCAAGTCGTGCTTGGCGAGCACCTCGCGCACGCCGGCCTGCGTGCGGGTCATCATGCCACGATAGAGCGGATGCGATGCCGGGAACGACGCCCGGCTCGGAATGAACTCCACGTAGACCGGCGCGGCGATCGCCTCGGCGAGCGCAGCGAGTTCCTTGTGGGCCCGGCTCTGCGCTACGGCGTCACCGGCGATAATGACTGGATGCTCGGCCTTGGCGAGCATGGCAGCGGCAGCGTCGACCGCGTCGGCGTCGCCTCGCACGCGGGGCGCGATGCGGGTCGGTTCGAGGAGGTCGATGTCGGCGTCGTTCTTCAGGATGTCGCCGGGCAGCGACAGGAACACCGGGCCCATCGGCGGCGCCAGGGCGGTCTTGACCGCGCGGTGCACGTAGCGTGGCAGGTCCTCGGCGCGATGCACCTCGGCAGCCCATTTGACGAACGGCCGCGCCAGGGTCGGCAGGTCGGCGGTCAGCACCGGCTCGGTGACGATGTATTCGAGGTCCTGCTGGCCGGCGGTGACAAGCACCGGCGCGTTCGCCTTCATCGCATCGTACAGCATGCCCATGGCATTGCCGAGCCCAGGCGCGACGTGAAGATTGAGCACCGCGAGATTGCCGGAGGCCTGAGCGTAGCCGTCCGCCATGGACATCAACGCCGCTTCCTGAAGCCCGAGGATGTAGCGGATGTCGTGCTCGACCGCGAACGCGTCCATCAGCGGCAGTTCGGTGGTGCCGGGATTGCCGAACATCACCGTAACACCCTCCTGCTTGAGCAGATCGAGGAAGGCGCGCTTTCCGGACATCACGGGCAAGTTTCTCTCCCACTCTCTATCCGTCGTCTGCGAAGGCGGGGGCAGACGACCCAGTAATCACGGCGCAAAAAAGAACGGCCTGAGACATAATGACACTTCGCACCGGACACATGGGTAACACTTTTCGCTTTTGAGCGGGAGGTGTGGATGCCGTGGAAAGAGAGTTTGGTGATGAAAGAGCGCCTGCGCTTTGTCGGCTGCCTGCCGGAGCAGAAGGGATGACGGATGGATGCCGCGAGTTCGGCATCTTGCGCAAAACCAGCTACAACGATCCTCGATCGTTACAAGGAGCACTGGCTCGAGGATGCAAACGGCAAACCATTCGTCTCCGCGCAAGCGCGGAAGACTGGACAATCGACAGAGCCAAATGTTCGTGGGGTCGCTGTATAATGCGGCATCTGCGTCAAAAGAGAAAATATCTTTGCGCCATCGGGAGGATGTCCGCTGGGGCGCAGGTGAGAAGTTCCCCGTCGGCGCGGACTTCGTAGGTTTCAGGATCAACCTCGATCGACGGCGTCGCGTCGTTGTGGATCATACTTTTTTTGGAAATCTTGCCGCGCGTGTTCTGCACGGCAACAAGCTCTTTCTGGATGCCGAGCTTCTTGCCGAGGCCGGCCTTGACCGCCGCCTTCGATGCGAACACGACGGACGATGCGGTGCGGGCGCGGCCGAAGGCGCCGAACATCGGCCGGTAATGTACCGGCTGCGGCGTCGGGATTGAGGCGTTGGGGTCACCCATGAGCGCGGCGACGATCGAGCCGCCCTTGATGATGCAGTCGGGTTTCACGCCGAAGAACGCCGGCGACCACAGCACGAGATCGGCAAGCTTGCCCTTCTCGACCGAGCCGATCAGTTTCGAAACGCCGTGCGCAATGGCCGGGTTGATCGTGTATTTGGCGACGTAACGCTTCACCCGAACGTTGTCGTTGTCGCCTTTCTCCTGCTCCAGGCGGCCACGCTGCTTCTTCATTTTGTCCGCGGTCTGCCAGGTGCGGATGATCACTTCGCCGACCCGGCCCATGGCTTGCGAGTCCGACGACATCATCGACAGCGCGCCGAGGTCATGCAGAATATCTTCCGCCGCGATGGTTTCCTTGCGGATGCGGCTTTCGGCGAAAGCGAGGTCTTCGGCGATCGACGGATCGAGGTGGTGGCACACCATCAGCATATCGAGATGCTCGTCGATGGTGTTGCGGGTATAAGGCCGCGTCGGATTGGTCGACGACGGCAACACGTTCTTGAGGCCGGCGACCTTGATGATGTCGGGCGCATGGCCACCGCCGGCGCCTTCGGTGTGGAAGGCGTGGATGGTGCGGCCCTTGAACGCCTTGATGGTATCCTCGACGAAACCGGATTCGTTCAACGTGTCGGTATGGATCATCACCTGCACGTCGTAGTCGTCGGCGACCGACAGGCAGCAGTCGATCGCGGCGGGCGTCGTGCCCCAATCCTCGTGCAGCTTGAGTGCGCAGGCGCCGGCCTTGATCATCTCCTCGAGCGCGGCCGGGCGCGACGCATTGCCTTTGCCGGCAAAGCCGAGATTCACAGGAAAATCGTCCGCCGCCTGGATCATGCGCGCGATGTGGAATGGACCGGGTGTGCAGGTTGTCGCGAACGTTCCGTGCGCCGGTCCGGTGCCGCCACCCAGCAGCGAGGTTACGCCGGACATCAGCGCTTCATCGACCTGTTGCGGGCAGATGAAATGGATGTGGGTGTCGAAGCCGCCCGCGGTGAGGATTTTGCCTTCGCCGGCGATCACTTCGGTGCCGGGTCCAATCACGACGGTGACGTTGGGCTGGATATCCGGGTTGCCGGCCTTGCCGATGGCGGAAATATTTCCAGCCTTGATGCCGACGTCGGCCTTCACGATCCCCCAGTGATCGAGAATGAGCGCATTGGTGATGACTGTGTCGACCGCGCCTTGGCGATTGGTGATCTGTGACTGTCCCATGCCGTCGCGGATCACCTTGCCGCCGCCGAATTTCACTTCTTCGCCGTAGGTACAAAAATCCTTTTCCACCTCGATGATGAGATCGGTGTCGGCGAGCCGCACGCGGTCGCCTGTCGTCGGCCCGTACATGTCGGCATAGACGGAACGGCTCATCCTCGATGGCATAGGATCCTCCGTGAAGAAATTATTCCCGTTGTTATCCCCAGCCCCGATCATTGCGGCGCGAGGCACGCTTTAACTTGTGTTCCGTAATCGGTGCGTTATCTTTGCTCCCAGATCGCTCGCGTTTGGCTCTGCCGAATGCGCGGTCGCCAAGGTCGAGTTGGCATCGGTGCGGAGGCGGCTAGCAGCACTGCGCTCAATCGTCGAGTTGATCCTGGATCCAAGCTGCGGGAAACCGCGCATTGGACGTGGCGGGCGGGCGCAAGCTCGCCCGTCATGATTCTCAAAAGCCTCATTCTCAAAAGCGTCACGGCTTTTGCAGCTTTCCCATGATCTCCTGACGAAATCCGTAGACGGCGCGGTTGCCGGCGAGGGCAACCAGCTTGACCTCGCGCGATTGACCCGGCTCGAAGCGCACAGCCGTGCCGGCCGGAATGTCGAGGCGCATGCCACGGGCCTGCTTGCGGTCGAATTTCAGCGCCGGATTGGTCTCGAAGAAGTGGTAGTGCGAACCAACCTGGATCGGCCGATCGCCGGTATTCGACACCGTGAGCGTCGTAACCTTGCGGCCTTTGTTGAGCTCGATCTCGCCGTTGGCAATAAAATATTCGCCGGGGATCATGACGCGGCGCCCTCCTTGAGCAACCGGCGACATAGGTAACACTTCTGCCCGACGACATGGGTAACACATTTCTTGTTTTGTTCAGTCCCAAATCCATAATGCTTGCTGCTGTTGCGGCTGTGGACCCTGTGGGCAACGCGCAGCGTTGTCCACAAGTCCACAACGATCTCCGGCTTTCGGCTTGCGCAGGCGATCGGCGCCATGGGCGATGACGCCAAGCACGATCGGGCCGTAGCAGACGGTGCAGTCGCCGCTACCGTTGTCGATGAGACCGACCGGCTCGGCGATCAATGCACCGCTGATGTAGATGGTGTTGCCGCGCCAGCGGATCTCGCCGTTGTGGCGCACGCGCCGGACCGCATAATCGGCGCCATAATCCGGCTCACGCAGCACGCCGTCGAAGCGCCGCGGCGAGGCCGCGTAATGCTTGGCCGGGGTCTCGTTGCCGAGCGCCTGGTGCGGCCGTTCCTCGTTGTAGGATTGTTGGAAGCGGCGCAGCCGCTCCAGCTGTTTGCGAAAGGTACGGGCCGGCGGATCGGCGGTGTCCTGCAGTAGCGTCAGATGCAGCCGCTCCAGCCGACCGTTCTGCTGCGGCTTGCCGGGCTTGATGCGCTCCGGCATCACGCCGGCCTTGATCACCTTGACGGCGAGCTGCGACAGGCCGCCGGCTCCGCAGGTCGCAAACGGCGAGCCGTTGTCGGAGCGCAGTCGATGCGGCAGGCCGAACTCGCGGAACGCCGCATCGAGCACCGGCCAGACGTGATCGGTGTCGGTGCGCGGCAGCGCCTGGCAACGCAACAGATAACGGCTGTGAGCGTCGCTCAGGGTCAATGGTTCGCACCGCTTGCCGTCGCCAGTGATGAACCAGCCCTTGAAGTCGGTGCACCACACGTCATTGGCCGCCGCGCATTCCCCAAACGGTGCGCTCGACGGCGGGCTGCGGCGGCGCAGCCGGCGCTTCACCGTCAAGCCCTCGCGGTCGAACTGCGCTCCAATCGTGCTCGCCGCCGGCCACTGCGTCTGCGGCTGTCGCTCCGCAAGAAAGGCCCGCACCTTCACCGGCCCCCAGGTCGGATGCTCGCGCCGCACCTCGATACAGCGTTCCGCAATCTTCTCCGTCACCGCCTGCGGATGATGCTGCGGCGCCCGCGGCTGATCCTGAAGGCCGTCAACGCCGTGCTCCTCATAGCGATCCAGCCATTTGTAGCCGGTCTTGCGGCTCACCCCGAAGCGTCGGCACACCGCCGCAAACGCCTCCCGCTTTTGCACAGCCATATCCACAAAGCGCTTCCGCTCTTCCACGGCACAGGTCTCCATCCATCCCATCGGCAAGGCCCTCCCTGCCAATCAGTTGACCTGTTACCCATGTCGCCGGTCTATTCTGTTACCCATGTAGCCGGTCAGGACCCTCCTGACCTCTCCCCCGCTGCGGGGAGGAAGACTCATCGAATCGGCTCATGGACCGTCACCAGCTTGGTGCCGTCCGGAAACGTCGCCTCGACCTGGATGTCGTGGATCATCTCGGCGATGCCGTCCATCACTTGCGCGCGCGTGATGGCGTGCGCACCGGCCTCCATTAGCTCGGCAACGGTGCGGCCGTCGCGCGCGCCTTCGAGGATGAAATCGGAGATGAGCGCCACCGCTTCAGGGTAATTGAGCTTGACGCCCCGTTCGAGCCGGCGCCGCGCCACCATGGCCGCCATGGCGATCAGAAGCTTATCCTTCTCGCGCGGTGTGAGATTCATGGGGGAGCCTTCAGTTCAACCACAGCCGGGGCAGTGGCGCGACGCCGAGCGCAACCAATACAGCCACAAGATCGCGCCGCAGCGCAGCCCCGTCGGGGGCGACTATCCGTATGAGGGCGAGGCCGTTCCAAGCCGACGCACCGACGTCTCCGGCGAAACTATGTTGCAGCGCGCGGACCGCCGCAACGGCAAAGTCATCGCCGGGGATTTTCAGAACACTTGCCACGGCCACCCCGGCGCCGGCGATCGCGCGCTGCGCCAGAAATTGTGCAATCTCGCCCTCGAGGCGGACGGTCTCGGCGAATGTCAGCGCCCCGTCAACGCGCACGCGCCAGCGATCGAGGAAATGTCCCTTCTCAACCAGCTCACCCATGGCGGAGCGGCCGAAGACGGCAGCCTCGGCCAGCAGCAGGGTGGCATCGCGCGCAAGGCCGACGTCGATGGTGCGGCGTGCCTGGACCTGATCGAATAGGATTGTCTCCTGCGGCAGCCAGGCGAGCGCGCCGCCGCGGCCGACTTCGAGCTTTATCGCGATCTGCGTATGCGGTCCGAGGGATCGGTAAATTTTCTCCGCAGCGGCGGTGCTAACGGTCAGCCGCGCATCGGCGCCGACAGAAATACCGATATCGAAATGGTCGCCGCCGGCCATTCCGCCGGCCGTGTTGACAATGACGGCATCGAGCGCGGCCCTGCGATCGCCGTTGGGGAAGCGCACCCGCAGCGAGCCCGCCTCATGGACTCGCGTGCGACGCGTGCCGCCGGGAGCGGCCGCCACCGACAGCGAAATGCGCCCGACAGCACGATTGGCCGCGAAGATTTCATCCCGTAGCTGTGCGGCCGTCATCATACCGTCGATCGCTCAAATCGCCATCGCGCGTCGCAACGCTCCATCGTCGAGGTCGTCGCGATTGCAGGAATAGACGATAGCTCCGCGGTCCATGACGGCGAAATGGTCGCCCAGTTCACAGGCAAAGTCGAGATACTGCTCAACCAGAACAATGGCGATCTTGCCAAGCGAGCGCAGGTAAATAATGGCTCGGCCGATATCCTTGATGATCGAAGGCTGAATGCCCTCGGTCGGCTCGTCGAGCAGCAGAAGCCGCGGCCGCATCACCAGGGCGCGTCCAATGGCGAGTTGCTGCTGCTGGCCGCCCGAGAGGTCGCCGCCCCGCCGGCGCAACATGTTCTGAAGCACAGGGAAGAGCGAGAATACATCATCCGGCAGGCTGCGCTCATCGCGCTTGAGCGGCGCGAAACCGGTCCTCAAATTTTCTTCGACCGTGAGCAGCGGAAAGATTTCACGCCCTTGCGGCACGTAGGCGATGCCGCGCCGCGCCCGCTCCGGCGGCCTGAGCGCAGTGATATCGTCACCTTCCCAGGTGATAGTGCCGCGGGTCACCTGATGCTGGCCGGCGAGCGCATCGAGGAGGCTCGTCTTGCCGACGCCATTCCTGCCCAGCACACAAGTCACTTTGCCGGGCTCGGCCTTGAGCGATACGGCACGCAGTGCCTGGGCCGCGCCATAGTGAAGATCGATGGCGTTCGCGTCGAGCATGACTTACCGTCCCAAATACACTTCCATATCAGTTCCCAGTCTGCGAGCGCGGTCAGGCCTCCATCCGGGTTGCGACCGCGCCAGTTCCACGTCCCGATGACGTCGACCGCGAACAGGCCGGCGGAGACCGCGGCATCCGCCTTTTTCGCACCCTCGGTGACGAGGAGGGGCACTCGCGGGTCGCCCAGCTTGGGACGCACGCGCGGCGGCACGTCTATGGCCATCCTGGTCCCGAATGGGAACTCGTACTTGCGCTTGCGGCCCTTGACCACGCGGGACTCGTCCGGGCGCAGCTGGGCGAACACCATCTCGCCGCGGACGTCGAAGGTGGGGATCACCAGTGCAGGGACGAGCTTCCGCTGAGCGGGGCCGAACAACTTTTCGAGCTGTTTGGGTTTGGTCGCCGACCAATACCCGCGCTCGGCAGTGATCTCGTTCGAGATCGCCGACGCCTTGAGCAGTTCACGATGCTTGTTGAGGAGAGCGCTCACCGCGACCACCCTGACGGCTTCTTGCTCGGATTCGGCCGCCAGCGGCGACTCGACTTATAGCGGTTGCGTTCGACCCGCGGGACGAAGCCGAGCCCTCTGCAAAGCCGGCACCGCGGCCGCACGAAGTCCTCATCCCCGCAGACCGGACACACCGCGAGCCCGCTTGCCGGGAAGCGAGCGGAGCCGCCGCTTGAAGCGCTACGGTGACCCGCATCGCGCCCGGCTGCGCGATCGTTCAGAAAGCTCGACGCGCTCCTCGTCGGGCTTTCGTCTTTCAAATGCGCTCTGATCGCGCGTGGATCAGCACCTCCGGTCCTTGACTGAGCTGAGCCAACGCTGACAACAGCTCGCCATAGCGCACCGCTGACTGGCCGCGAGGCCGCCTAACGCCGTTTTCCCATCTCGTGACGGTGACGCGGTCGACGCCGATCTCGTCGGCCACCTGCTGCTGGGTTGCGCCGGCGCTCTGACGGATCGCCTTTGCGACCCGTGGAGTGGGCAGCCGTCGCTCGGCGCGCAGTGTGTCGAGTAGGTCGATCTGTGGTGCACGACTGAGAGGCATGGCCACAGACTACGCACCCGATCAGCACTCCGTCAACGGTGCACGCCTAAATGACTGGGCAGCAACAGTGCACCCATGCGAGAGACTCTATCTAGGGTGCACCGTTGCCACAGAAACGGTACGATCCTGGCACCGTGCAGTTCTCGATCGATCGCGCCGACGATGGCACCTGGATCACGGCCCGCGGACAGGCCACGCGCACCCGGGCGAAGCTTCGGAGTCCCGTGAAGGTTCGGCTGGGATTAGGCGACGACGGAAGCCTCATCGCCACCGCTGTCCTGGTGGCGCACGAGGACGGCGAGGTCACCTCCCGCGATCTCCGGATCCCGCTGGCCGAAATCCTCGCCGAGTTTGCATCGCAGGCGAGCAGGCCCGCCACGTTCGAGCGGTTGGCCCGCGAGTTCATGCCCGGGACAGACGTCGTGATCCAGCGCCTTGGCGGACTGCCGGGGTCGTGGCTGATGTTTCTGGGGCTGCGGCCGGATGCGCAGCAGACGCCCGATCAACCGAAGCGAGCAGTCGTTGCTCGAACCCGACCTGGGAAGGCCGGCATCCCCGACGATAAGCTCCGCGAGTTCGTGCGCGACTACAAGAAGGCGCTGAAGAAAAATCCACGAGCGCCGATCCGCGAGCTGAGCCGGCGGACGGGCATGTCCGAGCCCACCATCTACCGATGGCTGCGGAAGGCTCGCGAGAAGGGTTTTCACTAGCGGACCACCCGGCAGGACCTCTTTACCGCGTGGTCCAAGATCGCCGCAAACCCTCAAATGCCCTTGCCCCACACATCTTGTCGCCGCGATCCACGGGGGAACCACGCTCCACGTAGATGACCTCGCAGGTGTCCTCCGTCTACGAAGTTCCTCGCGTGCCTGCCGTCTATGCGATGTATGGGGGGGAGGGTGTGCGTTCAGGATGGGTCGCATACGTCGGTATCGCAGGCAACCTGCACAAGCGGCTCGATCAGCATTTCATCAAGCGCGATTCCAGCGTCACCACCGGGACATCGGCGGTGGGCGTGAACGTCGATCATGTCCGATACGTGGATTGGTGGACACACGATCGGTTCCATGACGACGACCAACGGCACGCCGCTGAGCTCGTTGCCTTCGATGTTCTGAATCCGGCCCTGCGCTCACGTGGTCGCCCGCGTCAGGCTGCATTGGACCACCTCCACGATCAGCGCTTTCTGAAAGAGATTCGGACCGTTCTTCGCGGGGACCCTGCTGGCCGACTCGTGGTGCCGAAGGTTGCAGACCTCGCAAACGCGATCGCTGACCTCAAACGGCGGCTGGACGCCCTCGAACGTGAGAGTCTCCAGTAGCGCTGAACCAAGGTGTACGGCTTGCCACTCGCTGAACCGAGCGCCACCTCTGAAGGACTTAGTGCTAGTCGCTTGATTCGTGCTTGCGGACCAGCTGCTCCCATCGCTCCACACTTGCCGCCGCAACCTCTATATCTTCTAGGCGCGCGACGCGGCCGGGGTCGTGAGGAGGCGCCCTCCCCCGCCCCGATCAAGCAATATGACGGGATCCGCCGCGGGGATGGCAGTCCATGCAGACCGTGATCAGCTCAGCCATCGGCGTCGAGCCATCGAGGGATCGACCCAGCCGGGGCTCCAGGTGGTGCACTTCGAGCTCGACGGCCGAGCCGCACAAACGACAGCGATAGCCGTCACGCTTCAGAACAGCAGCCCGCAGACGGCGCCATGGCCTGCCAGCCCCGGTACCTACTCGGTGACGTCGGCGGTGGCGCTCGAACTCCGCGGCAGGGATCAGCTGGCGGCAGTCGCGACAGACCTTCATCATGATCCGATTATGGAAGAGGTCCGGTCGCTGCCAGCTTCGTCGCGACCGCAATTAGTCCTATTGGCCAAGGTCGCCCGACGTGTCTGTGGTCGCTCCCTTCCGCAAATGCAGCAGCGCCGGGCGAGACTGGTGGTTCTCGATCGGAGCGGCACTGTCGATCTGCGTCCTAGTGTCGCGATTGCGTGTCTAGCATGCTGACATGCGCGAGCTACAGGCTGGGCTTTGGCAGTGGCAGGCGCCGCACCCAGAGTGGACACCGGGGGAGCGGTGGCCGCAAGAGGTGTCCGCCTGCGCGATCGATGACGGCGAGCGCCTGGTCTTGTTCGATCCGCTCGCGGTGCCGGAATCGCTGCTCGCGCTGGCACAGGAGCGTGAGCCGGTGATCGTGCTCACCGCGCCCTGGCACGAGCGCGACACGCGGAGACTCGTCGAAAGGCTCGGTGCGACCTTGTTTGCGCCGCCGCCCGACACCGCGCAAGACGTGATCGACTGGTACGGCATCACCGCCGAGCAGGCGGGTGAGGGGAGTCCAGATCTGTCGTGGCTTCGCGGTGGCGGTGCGGAGGTCCATTGGTACGCGGCGGGCGACCGACTGCCGCTGGGGATCCGGGCGTACGCGGGGCGCTGGCACAACGACCTGGTCCTATGGATCGAGAGTTTCCGTGCGGTCGTTGCGGGTGATTCGCTTGTCGACTTGGGAACTGGTCTCGCGCTGAATGAGCGGCTGGGCGGCGGCGTTACTCGCGAGCAGGTCCTGGAGCGATTGCGGCCGCTCCTCGGGCTGCCGGTCGAGGTCGTGCTCCCGGCACACGGCGAAGCGACAGACCAAGCCGCACTCAAACGCGCGCTCTGCTGATGAACGCCTAAATGCTCCCCCTGGAGAGAGTCGTTCCTTTCCCCCCAGGCTAGTTGCATCAGTCTTCGCCGACCCAATCCGAGCCGCCGGAGGATTTCTCGTTTTCCTCAAAAGCACCAGCGGCGTCAAGACTGGTTGCTGCTCGATCAACCCACGAGTCTGCTTCAGTCCGACTGGGGCGATCTGTCAGCCTCTCGGCATGTCCTCGAGTACCCAGAGTCCTTCGCGCCGTGGCCTCGTTCGTCGTGGGATTGCGCTGGAGGTCTTCACGTTGTCGTGGATGACGGTGGAGGCTGCGGTCGCAATCGCCGCTGGGATCGCCGCGGGGAGCGTCGCGTTGATGGCGTTCGGGATCGACTCCGTGATCGAGCTCATAGCGGCGTTTGTTGTATTACGGACGTTCCGCGCGGAACAGGCAGGCCGCACGGATAGGAGCGAGAAGCAGGCGTTACGGGTGATCGGCCTGACCTTCTTTCTGCTCGCTGCGTACATCCTTGCCGACGCGGCCTATACCTTGATCGCGGCGAGTAAGCCAGAGAGCAGCGTGGCGGGTGTCGCAGTGTCTGCCGCCGCCCTGGTCGTCATGCCCTTGCTGGGAGTCTTCAAGCGCAGTACGGGGAACGCTCTCGCGAGCCAGATGCTGGTGGCTGACGCCGCCGAGTCGCTGTTCTGCGCCTATCTCTCCGCAACGGTGCTCGTCGGCCTCGTCCTGAACATCGCATTCGGCTGGTGGTGGGCTGATCCGATCGCGGCGCTCGCCGTTGTACCGCTCGTCATCAAAGAAGGCCTGGAAGCGTTCGACAGCGATGACGATGACTAGCCGCGACCTCGCTGTCGCTATGGGCTAGTTGGGTCAGCGCTCGGGGACCAAATCGGAGGCGTGCAGGCTTCTCGTTTCCTCTCTAGAAGCGACAGCGCCGAGGTGCGTCCAGCGCCCGAGGCCAAATCGGCACAGGGCTGCCAGAGACTCGAGCAGGTCTGCGGGCGACCCCGCGAGAGCCCACCTAAGCCCTCCTGCGGCCTTTGGAGGGCTTCCGGGTGGTCAAGGTCACCCAGAACAAGAGTCGGCGCAAAAGGCCCTTTTTTGTAATAGTGACACTATGGGGAATAGTGACACTATGGGAACGCGGCGCTGGCGGCAGACACCGATCCATTAGTTGCCTGCCGCCGCACCTTGCGCCATCATGGAAGGCGTCGGTCTTGTTGTTTTTAGCGTGAGGCGGAGGGTCGGCCTACGGGCCGGCCCTTCGTATGTTCCCACGCGGTCTGCGCGCACAGCGCAGGACGCGTCGCGCCGCCCCTCGTGACAAACGCGCGCCACTGCCAGCGCCCGGTGGCAGGCGAGCGCTCGAAGATCACCACGCCGTAGGAGCCGCCGCCGCGCTTGCACATGCGTGCGAAGGCTGCCGCGTCCTCGCGTGACGGCAGCGCAGGCGCGTCGATGTGAACATGCCACTCGCCCACCACCGACACGCCCGGCTGCAGGTCGGCGATCAGCTCGCGGCAATACGTGGGGTCAAGCGCGAAACAGTCCGTCTCTCGAGTCGCGTTCGGGCCTGCGTCGGTCGCCGCAGCCACGTCGAGAAGGTTGCCGTGATCGCGGCCGAGCAAAAGGCCGCCCGTCTCGACTGAAGGCCACCGCGCAATATCGCGATTGCACGCGGCGATCGCGCTCGAGCACACCCGCATCCGGCCTCGTGGGTGCAACGACACGCCTGGTGGATGCATGCGCCACAACTCCTCGCCGAGCCCGTCAGGCCAGCTATGCGTCCGAGTCCTCACGGCGCCGTGCTCGGACACCATCACTCGCTCCGCACAGGCGAGGACCCCGGCTCGGGCCCCACGCGGCCGGCCGGGAGCCGGCTTGAAGCACTCGGGGTACTCGACGGCCACGTCTGCGGTTTCGGCAACGAACGTGGTGCCTGCCGTGATCCGAACCGGCCCTCGGTAACGATCGCGGTGCATGATGCTGCGTACGGCAACAAGCATGCCTTGAGCGTAAGGCAGCCCGCCGTCGATGCCTAGATCAGTTGCGCCAGGCGGCCACATACGCGACCGCGGGCGCGGCTCACACCAGCCGCGCGGCGCTCGTGTCAGTCGCAAACAGGCGTCACCCACCGGCCTACCCTGCCCGATCATTGCTACATGTCGATCGAAGGCTCAGAAGAGCGTGGTCGGCCGCTCGGCCTTGGCAAGTTCTGCCCAAAAGCTCTGCACTGTGTTGATCGAGTCCTGTGCCTCTTGCTTCCCAATGGACACACCTTTGTGCACAACCGCGTTTCTGCGTTCAAGGTGCAGTTTGTAGGCGGGCCACAGCGATTGCTGGGTGACGTCGAGCTGCAGGAGAAGCTCCGCCGCCGCTTTGCTCACATCGTTGGAGAACATCGCTTACGCGCGAGTGACTGGTCAGGCGTTTCGCCCACGCCTTGCCGATCCGTGTCGCGGCCCTTTCCATAAGCAGTCGCACCTGAACTTCAAAGTGGATCTGCGCCGCGACAATGGCCAGCTCATACTGCTCACCGCGGAATAAGTCTCTTGCTTGCTCCAGGAAGCGATGGCTACTTAGCTCCTCGTCTCGAAGGGGCGCTACCCACACAACGGTCAGCTTCGGTGACTGTAGGCCTGCGGCTCGGCGCGCTTGATCAACAGTTTTGCGCGCGAGGCGCTCGGCGTCGTCGGGCCCCCCGGCATCGAGTTCGACGGTGACGTACGGCTCGGGGTCCAGCGCATCGCGATGCCAGCCACCGGCCGCCACGGAATAGACGTTCACGTCGCTGAAGGCCAGCCCCAACAAACCAGTGGGCGTCTGCGCGGTCGCTGTGTCTTCGTCGAGCAGGAAGCGCACCGACCATTTCTCATGGTGTCGCATGCACTCAAGTAGATCATCGACCGAACCCCTGGTGCGCCCTCAGTGCGTGCGTGCGGCAGTTGCGGTGGCGGCGACGTCCGGCGGGCCCGTGGCGAAGCGTCAGTCTCTCTCCATGCGCGCCTCTCAACTCTCAAGGCGCGCGCAAACTCTCAGAGGCGCTTCGTGTAGCCGCCATTGGTCGTGATTCTGATCTCGGGCGCCGTCGGAACTCCGTCTCAGCGATCAGCGAGCGCTCGGTGTCCTTTGGAATACCGTGGCACGGCTCTAGCGAATATGACAGCAAGTGCGTAGCCGTCCGCACTGCCAGCCATGATTTGTGCGACTTGCGGGTAGCATCTCTCCTCCCGGAAGAGAGCTAGGTTGACCGTGGTGAGGGCGGCTAATGGAAAAGGCTGATATGGGCAAGCTGGCTGAGCTTGTCCTCTACATCGTGCAGCAGAGCGAGACCGACCGCAGGTTCGGAAAAACGAAGCTGATCAAGCTGCTTGCTTACTCGGACTTCGAGGCATACCTGCGCCTCGGCCGGTCAATCACAGGTAGCCGGTATCAGCGCCTTGAGCATGGCCCGGCGCCGCGAAACGCGCCAGCCGTCCTGGACCGACTCAAAAGCCGCGGCGACCTTGAGGAGAGACACGGCCTACTCGGTTCCTTCCGGCATACTCATTACATCGCTCACCGCCGTCCAAACCTCACTCGATTCAACGCGGACGAGCTTGAGGTTGTCAATGAGGTCCTGTTCCGCTTCGCTGGCGCCGGTGGCCGTCAGATCAGGGACGCATCACACCGGGATTTTGCTGGATGGGAAATCGTTGGGGAGTACGAAGACATCCCCTACCGCACCGCGTTGCTCAGCCAGGAGCCTCCCGCAGAGGAGACACTCGCGCACGGACGCGAGGTTATGGAGCGACTCGCCAACCGGCGCTAGGTGAAACCGCCGAGGCTCTGGCGCCTCATCTACGGCCCTGACTGGCACTCCAGCGTTGAGCAAGCCGACCGCGGTCATGATCGCTTCCGCGAGAACCGCCAGGTGCTCGAAGAAGTGATCTCGTTTGATCCGTTCCACCCCTATACCCGCGTGCTCTGGCCCGAGAATGACACCGATCGGGTCGCGACCACGAGGGACGTGGCGGCTGGGTACCGAATGGTCGTGTTTTACCGGGTTGACCGCACCGCCCAGGCGTGCACTCTGGAATGGATGGAACTTGAGGATCTGTGACGGCCAAGGGCACATCCCCTCAACGCCCATCCGACGCCCATTCGCCCGCATCTCGCCGTGGAGCGATCCGTGGCGATTACGGGCGTCAAGAGCACGAAAGCCCTGCAAACATGTCCGTTTTCGACACACAACGCACTAGGACGAATCATGGCGCCAGACCGCCTTTGCGGCCTGTCACGCCGGAGGTCGCGGGTTCGAGTCCCGTCGCTCCCGCTCCTCGATGTGCCTGGAAATAAGCAGTTTTCGCTTCTGTCTAGCGAATCCGTTCGTTGGCGGGCAACCGTGCCGGGCAACGTTCGACCCAGGGATTATCTGGAGATTCGAGCGACTTCTTCTTGACCGTGTACGGCATAGACCTGACGTGTCGATCGGCATCCGGCAGTCCGACACGTCAGGTATCGCGCCCATGACGCCATCCGATGGCGGAGCGGAAGCCATCCGATCATGGGCGCGTTCCCCGCGACTGGACGAGCCCCTGGAGGCCCTACCGGATCAGGGCCGATAGCTTCTGCCTCGCCAGCTAACGCGCAGCGTTTTTTCCTCGTCGTGCATCTCGCGCAGCGGCTGGCGTCAACCCTGACGAGCGCATTCATGGGAGGCGATCGTCCGCCTGTCGACGCGCTGGCGACTCCCTGGTCGCCGTAGCGGTCATCGGCTCCGCGGCCGCACGAACAGCAAAGCAGTCGTCGAACAGAGCGCCAGAGTGCTCGGACCTATGACATTTGATTTGTAGCAAAATATAGCTCTATATAGAGAAACGCTATAAAGACACATAAATCGCTAGACTTCAGGGCCCGCCAATGGATCCCGTTCGGAACCCGTACTCCCCTGGCGCCGGCCGCCGGCCTGCAGCGCTCGTGGGCCGCGATGATGCCCTGGGAGCCTGGGACACGTCGGTGCAACGCGCACAGATTGGTCGCACGGACCAGCCTGTGGTTCTGTACGGGCTTCGCGGCGTCGGCAAGACAGTGCTGCTCTCGGAGTTCCGACGGAAGGCTGCGAAGACAGACTGGATAGTCGCGCAGGTCGAGGCTGGCATCGGTAAGTCGCTGCGGGAGCTGCTGGGCGAAGCGCTCTACGCCCCATTGTCTGATCTCGCGCGGCCTGGCGCCGGACGGCGGCTGCTCAAGAGCCTCAAGACCGCGCTGAGCTTCAAAGCCTCGTACGACGTAACCGGGACCTGGACCTTCGGCGTCGACCTGGCTGGGGCGTCCGGTGGAGGCGCAGACACCGGCGTCCTCGACACTGACCTCAAGAAACTCGTCAACGACCTCGCCGACGCGGCAGAAGAGGAAGGCGTCGGACTCGCGCTCCTCGTCGACGAAGCGCAAGATCTGCTTTCTGAGGAGCTGGCGACGCTCTGCACCATCGCCCATGCCGCCGCCCAGGACAATTGGCGTGTTCTGTTCGCCTTTGCCGGCCTCCCGAGCCTTCCGCGGATCCTCGCGGAAGCAAAGTCGTATGCCGAGCGGCTCCGCTACATGAAGATCCAGCAGCTCGACATTGACGTGGTAGCCGAGGCGCTCACGATCCCCGCAAAGCTCGAGGATGCTCAGTGGGATGACGACGCGATCGACTTTGTCGTCGACGCTTCCGGGCGGTATCCCTACTTCCTTCAACAATTCGGCCAAGAGACGTGGAACGTCGCCGCGGGGCCGGTGATTGCACGACACGACGCTGCACTCGGCGTCGCCCAAGGCACCAACGACTTGGACAACGGGTTCTTTCGCGTGCGGTGGGACCGCGCCACACGCACAGAGCAGTCTTATCTACGCGCAATGGCCATCGACGGCGACGAGGGCAGCTCATCCAGCGAGGTTGCGACTCGCCTGTCCCGAAAGCCAACGAGTATGGGTCCAACGCGTGCCTCGTTGATCGCCAAGGGACTTATCTACGCGCCGGAGCACGGGATCGTCGCGTTCACGGTCCCCGGAATGGCCGCGTTCATCGACCGACAGATCGACAGTTGAGCCGTAACCGACCGATGAGCAACGCCGCGTTGCGTCTACTACGTCATCAGATATAAGCGCTCCCGTAATGGCCAGCTCCGAGAGCCACTGCTGACTGAATGATGCGATCGCTCTATCTCAGATGAGGCGCTCACGCGCACGACCGCTACGGCGACGAAGCGCACGCAATGCGCGCCTTACCGGCGTGCCAGCGACCCCGAATCACGGGCAATCCCAGCGCGCAAGTTCGCTGGTGGAGCGTGCCGGGCCAGCCAGTTGTAGATCGGCCTCCACACGAGCTGTCGCGCATGGCGCGCGTGGAACAGGTCAACGTGGCCGAAGTCAAACGCGGCCTTGCTTGGCGGGTAGAAGCTGACGATGTGGCTGCTCACGTCCCGGCTGCCGAGCAGGGTCAGCGAGTACAGGCCCGCGCGGCCAAATCCGCCGCCCGCGCCAACGTAGAGGATAGGTACGGTCACGTCGCCCAGATGGTCGTCAAACTTGCCGGTCGGGCCGGGGCTGCAGGTGATGGCGAAGGTGTCGCGGACCAGCGTCGTGGGCTCAAACTGGCTGCCTGATGCCAGAAAGGCGTTCCAGCGCGAGACCCTGGTGTACTTCAGCCCGGTGGGAATTTTCTTGATGTTGTTATCGGGAAAGATCCCGCCCACGAAGTGGTAGAAGGGGCTAAACGAGGCGCCGCCCTGAAACGTAGCGGCCCCATAGTCCAGCGACGCCTGCAGGTTGGTATAGGGCGGGCCGAATAGCGGCGAAGGGGCGTTGGGGTGTTGTTGCGCGAGCTTGCCGAGCCGCGCGACGACGCCGTTGTGCTCCGCATAAATCCCTCTCTTGATGTGCTTCTCAGTCGACCTCTCAAAGGAGCACATCCTTGCGCGAGTCGCCGCGTCGTTGACCTTAAAGAACGTGTCGACGGGTATGAATGCGCGCACCTGACGCCGATGGTCACGCCGCTGGGACTCCTCGTTGAGCAGCGCGTAGCCGATCCATCCTCCCCGGCTCCAGGCCATCAGCGTTAATTTGTCAGCCGAGCTCCCGGTCAGCGCGCGCACGCTACGAGCAAATCCAAGGCCGGTCTTTACCTCGTCGACGTTGTGCTGCAGCCCCCAGCCGCGCATGAACGACAGGTCGCTGGCGCCCTTTGGCACCAGCGTCCAGTCCAGGTCGATCCCCCACACATCCATGCCCTTGCTGGCCAGGTACACGGCGACCGACTGACTGGAAGAGGGTCCACCAACGAACGCGGCATCGAAGTTCCAGTCGTCCCCGTGGACGAGAAAGACGCCGTTGGGGGCAGCGATCGGCCGCCTGTGCCTGACCCGAACCACCCGGTGCACACCCACCCGGTCATAGGGCCCACTTCCGGTGCGGATCAGGTAGTCGTACTCGTAGACACTGCCGCTCAGCCTGTGCACCGCGACCGGCTTGGGGGCGACGACAGCGCTGGCGGTCCCCGCTCCCACAAGCGACAACAATGCCGCGACAATGACGGCGACCGACACCCACGCGAGCTTCCACGATGCCTTCACCGCGGCCGTCGCGACCTGCCTCATACGTCTGCGCATAAGTCCTCCTCGATCCGCTCGCGTTGTGAGACGCCCTGTAGCGGGCGCGTCGAGTAGAGCCTCCAGCCTGGGGCTTACAGACGCATGACGTCGGCTTTACAGCGTCGGTAAGGGCTCTGCTACAGGACCTGTAAGCCGTTGCGGGGGCCCGATGCCGAGCTTCGCATAAATGTGCTCGAGAGGACGACCCCACCGTCTCTGGCGATGAGTTCGCTTCCATGTCGAGAAGCGCTGACTGGCTCCGCTCACCAGGTGAAGGGCCACGACAAGCGCGGCCCACGACATCAGGAGACCACGATGCCGAAGTACCTGCTGCTCAAGCACTACCGCGGCGGCCCAGAGCCGCACCGTCCCGTGCCCCCGATCGACCAGTGGGCGCCCGAGGACGTGGAGGCGCACATGGCCTTCCAGCATCACGTCAGCGAGCTGCTCGAGGGGCACGGCGAGTACGTCGACGCGCAGGCACTCGCGCCGGCCCGTACCTGGGTGCGCTACGGCGGCCCGGACGCCGCCCCCGTCACCACGGACGGCCCGCACCCCGAGACCAGCGACCTGGTCGCCGGCTGGTGGATGATCGACGTCGATTCGCACGAGCGTGCGGTCGAGCTGGCGGCCTACGTCTCCTCCGAGCCCGGCCCGGGCGGAGAGCCGTTGTACGAGTGGATCGACGTCCGGGAGATCATGTGGGAGCGTCCTCGGACGACTGACCCGGCGTGATCGACGGGCCGACACGAGGGCTGGACGAGGGCGCGGTGCGCGCCCTCGTCCCTCGGGTGCTCGCGGGCCTGGTCCGGCGGGGCGAGGACTTCGATGCCGCCGAGGACGCGCTGCAAGAGGCGCTGCTGGAGGCGCTGCGGGTGTGGCCCGAGCACCTGCCGCGCGACAGACGCGCGTGGCTTCAGACGGTCGCGACCCGGCGGCTCGTCGACGCCCGCCGCAGCGATGCCGCCCGCCTTCGCCGCGAGGAGGCGACGTACGCCGAGCCGCGGCCTGCCACGACCGAGACGGGCGACGACACGCTCTTCCTGCTCTTCTGCTGCTGCCACCCCGACCTCGCCCCAGCCTCCCAGGTGGCGCTGACGCTGCGCGCCGTCGGCGGCTTGACCACCCGGGAGATCGCCGACGCCTTCTACGTGCCGGAGGCGACGATGGCGCAGCGGATCAGCCGCGCCAAGCGCGCCCTCCAGGGGCGCCGGTTGGACCAGCCGGGCGACCTCGCCGTCGTGCTGCGCGTGCTCTACCTCATCTACACGGCCGCGCACATCGGCCCGCCCAGCCGCGTGGACCTGACTGCCGAGGCGATCCGGCTCGCCCGCCAACTCACCCTCGTCACTGAGGAACCGGAGGCGCGCGGGCTGCTCGCGCTAATGCTCCTCAATCACGCCCGCCTCCCGGCGCGACTGGACTCAGAGGGCCGCATCGTCACGCTCGACCGCCAGGAGCGTGGCCTGTGGAACGCCCGGGAGATTGCCGAAGGCGTGCGCGTCCTGCAATCGGCGCTCGCCATGCATACCGAGGAACAGCGCCCGGGTCGCTACCAGATCGAGGCCGCCATCGCCGCACTGCACGACGACGCCGCAAGCGCCGAGGAGACCGACTGGCCGCAGATCCTCGCCTGGTACGACGACCTCGTCGCTCTCACCGACGACCCGGTGCGCCGGGACCCCGCCGCGGTGCTCGGCCGCGCAGTCGCGGTCGGCCACGTCCTCGGCGCCGCCGCAGGGCTGCGCGAGACCGACCGGCTGCGCGAGGTGCTCGGCGAGCGACACCGCTGGCACGCCGTCCGCGGCCACCTGCACGAGCTCGACGGGGACCTCTCGGCCGCCGGCGTGGCGTACGCGGACGCCGCCCGGCGGGCCACGAACGTCGCCGAGCGCGACTACCTGATCCGTCAGGCCGTCCGCGCGCGGGCCGCCGAGCTGCACGAGCGTCGTCTCACTCCTCCAGCGGGACCGCGGCACCCTAGGACCCACCACCTGTAGCCCACCGACTCCAAAGAAATGAAGGTCATGAACCCGCAAGAGATCACCGAAGAGCTCGAGCATCCCGGCGTGCTGAACCTGCTCGCCTCCGCGACCCTGCTCCGGCTCGCCTACAACGGATCAGACGGCTTCCCGCGAGTAATCCCAATCGGCTTCTACTGGAACGGCAACGAGATCGTCGTCTGCACAGCGGCGACCGCGCCCAAGGTCAAGGCGCTGTCGTCACGACCTAACGTCGCGATCACGATCGACGTCGGCGACACGCCCACGGAGGCAAAGGCACTCCTGATGCGCGGGCTCGCAACCGTGGACATCGTCAACGGCGTCCCCGACGAGTACATCGAAGCGTCGAAGAAGGTGCTGGACGCAGACCAGGGGCCCGAGTTCGAGCGCCAGGTCCGGTCGATGTATGACCAGATGGCACGTATCTCCATCGAGCCGCTATGGGCGCGGTTCTTCGACTTCGGCGCCGGCCCGCATGCCGCGATTTCTCCAGCAACTGGCGAGCGGCGCTCGGAGTGCACACGAGCCGCCCGTCCCGCATGACCGCGATCTCGATTTGAACCGTTCACACAAGCCCACCTCGACGGGCTAATCGCGCTGGTGGCAGCGGAAGGCTGGACGGAGTACTCCAACGATGTCGAGCGGACCCACTGGCCCTGAGGGTGGATCGAGTGATCCCGAGGGGCGCGTGACCGAACTGGGGTGAGGTTTCTCGCGTCGTGTAGTACGGGGGAGCGCGATGGTGGTAGCTCTGCTTCTGTTGCGGCGGGGCTTGGCGTTTTCGGGTTCTGCGTCACTTGAGCGCGTGCCCGCAGGCGGTCTCGGGTAAAGCCTGTTCATGGCTGCTGGACTGATCGTGATTGACATGCTTAACCCCTACGAGCACGAGGGTGCCGAACCACTGAAGGCCTCCGTGCGGCGCATGCTGGGTGACCTCTGCGCCCTGATCGCCGGCGCCCGTGAGGCGGGGCTGCGCATCATCTATGTCAATGACAACCACGGCGATTGGACCGCCGGACCCAAGGAGATCGCCCAGCACGCGCTTGCGGGCGCCAGCCCCGACTTGGTCGAGCCGGTGGTGCCTCCCGAACAAGCCCCCTTTATCGTCAAGGCCCGGCATTCGATCTTCTATGAAACGCTGCTGGAGTACCTACTGCGGCGCGAGGAGATCAACCGCTTGGTGCTGGTCGGACAGGTCACCGAGCAGTGCATCCTGTACTCGGCTCTTGACGCTTACGTACGTCACTTCGAGGTGGTGATCCCCACCGCCGCTGTTGCCCACATCGACAAACGACTGGCGCAGGCCGCGATCCGGATGATGCAGACCAACCTGCACGCCCGATTGGCCGCCAATCTCCAAGAAGTCCTGAACGCCTGTCGCGCCTGACCGTAAACCACCTGAGCCCGCGATCGATCGATTTCAGTCCCGTGCTTCCCGTCGAGCGGTGCCTCGTCCCGAGAGACGGGTGAAGCGATGGTCGACAGGCCGCCAAATATGCAACTTCACAACACTGCGGGAACACGTGTGGTTGGAGGGGCCGGGACTGCGGTGCTCCAGATAGAGCGTTCCGGTCGCGGTAGCCCAGGTGACGCTCCGGTGTGTCCACGTGAGGTGCCTAAACGGATTCCCCGCACGTGGGGGCCGTACCGAACACCGCCTGCCGTCCCGGTGGAGCGCGGAGGGTTCCGATGCTTCCGCAGATGACATCACATGGACTACACCATTGCCGTCACAAGGCGGGCAAACCAGGGTACGATCCTGACCTTCGAGCTCGTCATGGTGGACGAACTGATTTGGACAGCGAAGTATCCATACCCTGAGCGAGGTGGTTCCTTGGACCAGTCGCGTATCGGACCGGTTACGAGCATTTCAGCGATTCACGGTGAGCGCGCAGTTTGGTCAGGCATAAGCCAACGTCTCGGGAGACGGAATGCGGACCGCTCAGAACCGTAACCCGTCCACGCGGCGGGCAGGCGCGTTGCTAGCAATCGGGACCGCCACGGTGGTGACCACCTTCTTCGGGGGCCCACGCCTGTCGCTGTCAGACGCGATGCCGACCTCGGCCGCGGCACCGCCCGCTCCTACGCAACCCGTTGCCAGCGAGGTGTCGGCCACCTCACTGACCCTTTCTTGGTCCCCGGGCTCTGGCATTGTTGGCTATGACGTCTTCGAAAACGCCACCAATATCGGCCAACCGACCACGGATTCGTTCACAGTCAGCAATCTCAAGTGCGCGACGACCTATTCATTTACCGTTGATGCATATGATGCTGCCGGCAATCATAGTGCTCCCTCACCGGCAGTTTCAGTGACCACACCTGCGTGTTTGCAAGTCGGGCACGGCCAACAGTTTGCCAGTCTCAGCCAGGCACTGGCGGCGGCGCGTGACGGCGACGAAATTGTCGTACACGCGGGGTCTTATCCCCAAACAGTGATATCGCGTTCATTCGCGCAACCAGTCTCGATCACCAATAATCCGGGCCAGTCTCCGAAGTTCCATGGCTTGATTTTTTCGTCGGCTCACAACGTGAATATCTCAGGCATCTCCTCTACAGCAGAGATCCGGGTCGAGAAGACGAGCAGCAACATCGTGCTGGACCATATGTACGTTCATTTCACCCAGACTCAATCTGTGCACGATGGCAACGCGGTTCTTCTCAGTGGTGCCGTTGCGCACATAACTTTGTCGGACAGCAGGATCGTCGGCGGCCTGTACGGCTTCGTCACCAACCCGTGGGCCGGTGCGGTTCCCGCCGACATAACGGTCTCCGGCAATGACATTTCCAAGGCATCGCGCGACCTGGTGCACATCGATGGTGTCAATGGACTGACCATCGAAGGCAACGATCTCCATGACTTCAGTACCTGGGACACAGCCGGCACCCAGTTCACGGCCGCAGCGCAGAGTGGGTCGACCACCCTGTCCAGCGTCTCCTCGCTCTCGGGACTCGCAGCCGGCATGTACGTCGTGGGCCCGGGACTACCCGGCACTGATGCGAACAATGCATCGTATATCTCCGCACTGGACCCGGCGTCACACACGATCACGCTGTCTGCCCCGGCAAGGAGCACCGCAAACGGAACATACACGATTGTCCCGATTCATCACGATGGTTTTCAGGCGGTGGATGCGTCAAACGTAACAATTGCTCGTAACCGCATCCACTTTTCGTCGTGGCCGGTGAGGGGCATCGCACGATCCTTTCCCTTCCAAGCGATCATCGTGTCGTCGACGTCGTCTCCCAGCGCTAACAGCAACTTGCAGATATTTTCGAACTTGATTTATCACTGGCCGGGAACCGGAATTTGCCTGAGCGGATCAGACGGCGTGCTCATCGCCAACAACACGGTGTGGAGAGTCGGGCCGACATCGGCCGGAACCGGGGTTGCGCTGTCCCTCAACGGCCATGGTGCGCGTGACAACGAGAATGTGTCCGTATGGAACGACATCTTCGGGCCGGCATCTGTTCACGTGCTCAACGGTTCCGCGGCGCCCGTGTACGCCTCCAACAACCTCGCGACCGGCAAGGTGCAACCTGCGGGAATGCTGGGTTCCGATTTGATCACCGCCAGCCCGCAGTTCATCGACGAAAGCGACTTCTTGCTGCAGGCAGAGAGCCCCGCGATCGGTGCAGGCTCAAATCGGACCGGAACCCCTCCCTATGACTTCGCCGGAGCTCCCTGGGGCTCATCGGTCAACATCGGCGCACGGGCCACGCCGTCGAATAGCGCAAGGACGCGTGAGTCACGAGGGCGTCGAGAAGGCCACGCGAAGCGACGCTCGCACTCGGGTTAGCGCGGCGGACGTCGACCGGCTGTCATACCGGGCAGTGCATGCAGGGATCGCATCCTTCTATTGCGGTCGCTGCACCATCCCGATGGTTGCGGGAGAATCCAAAGATGCTGAGGGTTGTGGGGGCGGGACTTGGACGGACGGGGACCAATTCGCTGAAGGTCGCGCTGGAGCGATTGCTCGGCGGCCGCTGCTATCACATGTACGAGCTGATTCAGCGGCCCGGCGACACCGAACACTGGGAGCGGGCGACAGCTGGTATGCCGGTCGACTGGCGGTGGTTGCAGCGGGAGTTCCTGGCGACCGTTGACTTCCCGGCGGCGATGTTCTGGCGTGAGCTGCTGGCCGATAGCCCGGAGGCGGTCGTGCTGCTGTCCACGCGCGATTCCGCGCAGGTGTGGTGGGAGAGCTTCGCGCGCACGATCCTCCCGTCGATGAACGCCGCGGTGCCGGCGGACCGGCCCGATTGGGCGCGGCGTCGGGCTATGAACCTGTCGGTGCTCGCCCGGCTCACGCCCGATTGGCGCGAGCGGGCCGCTGCGATCGACGCCTACGAGCGCCACAACGACGCGGTCAGGCGGACCGTGCTGACCCAACGGCTGATCGACTGGCGGCCGGGAGACGGGTGGGAGCCGATCTGCTCGGTACTCGGGCTGGCCATTCCCTCCGAGCCATTCCCGCACGAAAACACAGCCGCCGACTTCCAGGCACGGATCGGAGTCACCGACCCGCAATCGCATTAAGGCCGGTTACACCGGGGAGACGAACAACCTCAAGTTGACCGCCACCTCGACGCTCGGCAGCTGGCCCTCGCCGACGGTTGCTACCCGGCAGACCGACGGCACGGCCGAGACCCCAAGCTGCGTCACCGCCCGCTAACGGTCTACGCACGGGTCGTCCCGTCGGCCGCTGACCGGCTCACCCGGCCTATCCGTTTCTTAGTGTCCGTCACCGTGCCACGGCAAAGGCCAGCGGTGAGCGCGGCGGCGCGACGGGTACCCAGCCCACGGTGCCTATGACAACGCTACAAGTTGACCGAGGCCATGCCCGACTCGTCGTAGCGCTCGCCGGCTACTGCCGGCAACTCGGCATCGATTCGCCGCAGGTCCTCGTTGGTCAGGTTTATGTCGGCGGCCGCGGCGTTCTGCTCGAGATAACTTCGGCGTTTGGTGCCGGGGATCGGGACGAGGTCCTCGCCCTGGGCAAGCACCCAGGCCAGCGCCAGCTGAGCCGGGGTGATCCCCTTTTTCCTCGGCAATCTCCGCCACCTTGGCCGCGAGTCTCAGGTTGGCCTGCAGGTTCGTGCCGGTGAACCGCGGCCCGGTGCGGCGGAAATCGGCCTCGTCGAGCTCATCCGGGGAGGTGAACCGCCCGGAGAGGAACCCGCGGCCCAGCGGTGAGTACGGCACAAAGCCGATGCCCAGCTCGCGACAGGTCGGCAGCACCTCGCGCTCGGGATCACGGCTCCACAGCGAGTACTCGGTTTGCACGGCCGTGACCGGGTGCACGGCGTGGGCGCGACGGATGGTTTCGGGCGCGGCCTCGCTCAGGCCGATGTGCCGTACTTTGCCCTGCTCAACCAGCGCGCCCATCGCGCCGACGGTCTCCTCGATCGGGACGTTCGGGTCCACGCGGTGCTGGTAGAAGAGGTCCACGTAGTCGGTCCCCAGACACCGGAGGGAGATGTCGATCGAGCTGCGAACGTGCTCCGCCGAACCGTCCAACGGTCCGATGGTTGACATGTCTCCCGGCTTCGCTGAGTCCATGCGCCGGGCGAACTTGGTCGCAATCACGTATTGCTCGCGGCGTCCCTTGACCGCCCGGCCCACCAGCTCCTCGTTGGTCAACGGCCCGTGCGGCTCCGCGGTGTCGAGCACGTTGATGCCCAGCTCGGGGCACGCTGGATGGCCGCGGCCGCCTCGGCCTCGTCCGTTGAGCCGGAGAAGGCCGACATTCCCATGCATCCGAGCCCCAACGCCGAGACCAAGAGCGAAACGAGCCTGCGCATCTTCATGAGTGACTCCAATCTGTCCAGGGTTAACCCCTTCTCACCCGTTAAGCGCAGCGTCTAATCGAATCCGCTCTGTGGCGCGCAGGCCTGAGCCTGCCCCGCGGCAGATACGCAGCGCCTTGACTCGGGGCTGTGATGGTTACGTCGGATCCCCTGTGCGCGAACGAGGCCGGTACGTGCTGGTTTGGTTGGTGCGGCTACTTGCTGCGGCGGTTTGGGTGGGCGATCAGTCAGCATGG
>CAVZQH010000003.1:0-637066 GCA_963777375.1 uncultured Alphaproteobacteria bacterium | reverse complement strand
AGCCGATGGGCAAGCACGCCTTCGGTCGGTAAGAACGCAAAGCAATGATGAGACGATATTTGCGAGCATACGATGACGCGCGCCAAACAACGGATAGTCCTGTATAGGCTCACTGGCGCTCGTCCGTAACGCCACCAAAATTTCTTCCTTCGGCGGCCGTCCGGTGTATCGGAAAGCTGATCTCGTTCGGGTTTTACCCTTCGTTCCACGATCTCCAGCAAGTCGCGCCAATCGGCCGCTACGGGATCGGGATAATCGGTTGGCACAACGCCATTTCGTAGCCAATCCCGCCGACGCTTTTCGCACGCGTCGGTTTCCTGATTCAAAGACCACGATTTGAGAAGTCTTATCCCGGCGTAATGGAAAATCGGCGAAGTCGATTACATAGCGATGATGCGCGTGGGTCGGCGAAGTGTTGACTTCCTCGCCGCCGATGTAGGGAAATATGCGCTCGGCGTTGCTTCGGTCCTTGGCGATCAGCCGGCGCATGTCGTTGAGCGACGAGGCGACGCCCTTTGCCGCAGCGGCATCGTCGAAGGTGAAGCCCATGCCAAGCACAATCGAGCCCTGGAACGCCTTGCCCTCATTCTCCGCTAGCCTCGCCGGGCGACCGTCGAGATCGCCCTCAACCAGATAGGCCGAAATGCGCCGCACCTGCCGCCCGTCCAGCAATGGGCTGCGCGCCGCGCCCTTCCGCAACTGCACGACCGAGACAACCACCGCCGCCTCGCCCGGCCACTTCAGTCGGCGGTCGCGCGAGAATCGCGCCGCCGCGTCGCAGGATCGCGGCGAGACCGGTCTCGCGCGTGTCGCCCTGGCCGATCGTGTTGGTCGCGATCAGCCCGAAGCGCCGCCCGTCCGCAGCAAGCGTGAAGGCGCGGCGGAAGAAATGCGCGACGAGATCGGCGTTGCCATGCGCGCCCTCGTGCAGGGTCTGCAGCCAGGCGAGTAGTGCGCCCGATTGCCGCTCGATCATCGTGTTCTTGCCGGCGAACGGCGGATTGCCGACGATCGCATCGAAGCCCCGGACTCGTCGCCGGCGAACACCTCCGGGAACTCGACCTCCCAATGGAACGGCCGCACCGGATGCTCGCCGTGGCGCAGACTCGCGGCAGCGGTCGCGCAGCTCGGCCCACTCGCTTCCCGGCGTCGCCGCGCCCAGCTCTCGATCGTGGCGCGCGCGCTTCTCGCGCGCCTTCGCCTTGTCCTCGGCGAAGAAGGCCGCGATGCACCGCGTCGCCCAAGCACGCGCACATGCTCGACGCTCTCTTCCACCGGCCGGTGCTTCTGCTCCAGCACCGCGCGCGTGCGTGTCGTCCGGCGCGGACTGGATTTCGGCGCGCGCCTTCGTCGCCTCGGCGACCCGGTCCGCCACGAATCTTGCGGAACAGCGGCAGGCCGGGCTTCGACGTGTCCCAATGCATCGCCGCGATCTGCGCCGCGTCGAGCCCGACCAGGCTGTCGCCGGATTTCAGCGCGTGGTCGAGGAAGGTGAATTCATGGTCGCGCGCGAGCGTCGCGAGCCACAGCGACAGCTTGGCGAGATCGACCGCCGTCGGGTTCTTGTCGACGCCGTAGAGGCAGCGCTGCGCGACGAGGCGCCGGGCGTGCAGCTCCTCGTCCTCGTCGGCCGGGATCGCGCGGCCGCGTCTCCGGCCATGCGCGTCCAGGCCTTCACCAGCCGCGCCGCCAGTTGCCGGCAGGCCTCGACCAGGAACGCGCCCGAGCCCATGGCCGGGTCGCAGACCTTCAGCGCCAGCACCTGCTTCCGGCGTCGCGTCCGGCCCGAGCCGCTCGAACGCCGGCTCCAGCGCGTGGCGCACGATCGGCTCGGTCAGCGTGCGCGGCGTGTAGTGGCTGCCGGTGCGGCGGCGCTCGTCGGTCGGCTGCAACAGCGGCGCGCCGGGCGACGCGAGCATCGCGCCGGGCGAGGCGCGCTCGTCGACGATGCGGCTTCGAGCGCCGCGTCCAGCTCGGCCTGCGTCTTCGCGCGCCGCGACACGCCTTCGCCACGCTTGTCGGGCAGCTTGACGTCGTCGTCGTCCTTCAGCCGCTTCTGCCGCTCCGCGCCCTTCGGCGCGGCGAGCGCTGCGAGATCGACGAACACCGGCGCGCTTGTCGTTCTTGCCGCCGCGCAGCGCGAGCGCCGGGCCCGGCATGCGTCTCGACGGTGAAGCCCATCACGGTCTCGTAGACGCGCCGATCTGCTCGACGTCGAGCGTGCGGTAGGACAGCCGCTCGCCGCTCGCAGCACCAGCAGCCTTCGAGGATGCGCAGGATGCAGCCGTCGGATGACCGTGCGGACGCGCTCGCGGTCGTCCGGTGCGTCAGTCGCGCCCTTCGAGGAACGGGAAGTCGCCGGGATCGAACAGCTTGCCGCCGCGGCCGCTGATCGAAGCCGGCCGCCGCCCTGTGGACGAGCCGGAAGAGCGCGAGCAGCCGGCCCCAGGCGCCGCGGCGCTCGTCCATCGTGTCGGGGTTGCGCGCGCGTCGGCGAGCGAGCTTCGCGTGCAGGTCGCGCACGCCATAGCCCTGATCGTAGAGCGCCTGCGCCGCCCGTCGGTCGCGCGAGGGGATCAGGTCGCGATCCTCGGCATAGAGCAGAAAGACGAGCCGCAGCAGCACCGTGAGCAGCCCCTCGTAGAGATGATGCGGGCTGCTGCGTCGCCAGGCGCTCGATCCGCGCCCGCGTCGGCGGCATGGAGGCCGCGCAGCAGCTCGTGCAGGCGCCGAGCACCTGCTCGGCGAGCTTGGCCGAGACCTCGGCCTGCGCTTCGCGGCTCTGCTTGCAGCAGCGCCGGCAGGCGGCGCTCGGGCGCGTCGTTGTGAAGGCGAAAGGCGTTGAGCAGGAGCTTGAGGCCGCCCAGCATCGGCCGGCCGCCGACCGTGGCCGAGCGCGCGCAGCGGAAAGGAGAGCCAGCCGCTGGTCTCGCCGCGCGGCGCATAGACGAGGCGCAGCTGCGTCGTCGGTGAGCAGCATGCCGGCGCGGACGCCGGTCTCGCGCAGCAGCCGCTCGAACCGCTGATGCGGCGTCGCCTCCCAGCCGCGAGGCGCCGCGCTCGTCCGGATCGACGCCGGCGCCTCGATGCGGACGCAGCAGCGTCGGCCAGCCGCTCCGGTCGGTCGACCGGCCCAATGCGGCTCGAGCGACGGTATCGGCTCTCGTCGATGCGGGACGCGACGAGTCGCCGCCGGCAGTCGGCGGCCGCCGGGCGGCCGGCGACCTGTGCTGCGCGCCAGCCGAGGATCGCGGCGAAGAAGCCCAGGGATCGGCGAGCGGCCGCGCCTCGGCTCCTCGGCCGAGAGGAAGCTCGGCCACGGCTCGCTGTCGGCGCGCGTCTGCTCCTCGGGGTCGAGGCCGTAGCGGTCGAGAACGGCCGGGCGCGACGACGAGCCGACCGGCTGGACATAGCCGAGCCATTCGAGGTTGGGATCGAGTCGGATCGCGCTCAGCCATCGTCTCAACTCTCGCTTCTCCGGCCAGAGATAGACCAGGCCGACGATCTCCAGCCGGTCGGCGACGGACATCGTAGCCGTCGCCGCACGCGCTCCGGCTCGGTGTCGATCTCGCGCTCGAGGCGCGTCATGCTTGCGCCTGCCAGCGCCGGCGGTCGCGGCGCGCGCTGCTCGGCCTCTCGGCTTCGTCGAACACCAGGCTGAGCTGCGGTCATCGAGGCTTCGCCTCGCGCCTGGCGATGCGCTCGCGCTGATCGGCGAGGAGCTTCGCGCAGGGCCTTCGCCTCCTGCTCGCCCGCGCTCGGCGAGCTCGGTCGCGCGCGTCCTCGGCGCGCCTCGCTGCGGCGCGTCGCCGGAGTTCCGGCTCGAGATCGGCGGCATCGCGGGCGGCCGAGGCGCGGAGCCGTTCGACGATCGCTGACGCGGCGGCGTGCGCCGTCGCGCAGCGCCTGTTCGAGCTGGTCGAGGGTCGCTTCCTCGCCGCTGCTCGCCGAACGGTCGCAGCGGCGCGGTGCGGCGGTCCGGCTCGGTCCAGGCGCGCGGTCACCATGAAGATCTCCTCATGCAGGCGCGCCGCGCCGGCGCCGTAGAGCGCGAGCCGGCCGAGCAGCACGACGCGCGGCTGCGCGCCGGGCCCGATGACGACGCAGGCACGCGACGAGTCCGGCTGTGAAACCCTGGCTGAGGAACCGCGACAGCAGCCGTCGGACCAGCCGGTGTTCGAGATGGACCTGCACGACGTCTGCGGCGTCGGCGCCGTCTTCGGATCACGCGCGGGCTCGAAGGCGATGGCCCGCAGCGGCGCTGCGGCGCGCCAGTCCTTCAGCCGTTCTCGCGCCGGTCCGCGGCGGCGGACGCGAGATCGTCGAGCGCCTCCTGCCAGCCGCCGTGGCGAAAGACGGCATGGTCGGGATCGAACCGGAACAGCTCCGTGCCGCCCGACCTCGCCCGCCCGCGCGGCATCGAGCGAGCGCGCCGGCCCGGCGCAAGCGCGGCGGCGACGACCGCTTGCAGATCCTCGGTTTCGACGCCGACGCGCTTCGGGAGTTCTCCAGCAGCTTGCGCATGCGTCCAGTTCGCGCGCCTCGCGCGCGATGCGTCGCTCCGTCGCGTCGTCCATCTCCTCGCGCGCCTTGGCGATCCGCGGGTCCTGCTCTCGGCGCGTCAAGCTCGTCCGCGCCTGCCGCGCGGCGCGCAATGCCCTCGCGGGCGAGCCGATCGTCGATGCGATCCGACGATGACCTGGCCCGACGGAGCCGAGCTGCCGACGGATCGTCTCGGTCTTCCGACCAGCGCTTCGAGCACGCGTCCTCCGCGCGCTGCGCATAGATGAAGTAGCGGCACCAGACCTCCGGGCGACGGCTGGAGCTTGCGGTCGATGCGGCCGTTGCGCTGCTCCAGCCGGGCCGGATTCCAGGGCAGGTCGAAGTGGACCAGGTCGTGGCAGCGCGACTGGAGATTGATGCCTTCGCGCGCCGCATCGGTGCAGATCAGGATGCGCAGCGGATCGGTTGCCGGGATCGGCATTGAAGCGCCGCTTCAGCTCCTCGCGGCGATCAGTCGACGTGGCGCCGGTGAAGCAGGCGATGCGGTCCTCGGGATCGAGGTCGTGCAGCGCCTCCAGCAAGCCGGCTGCTCGAGCCAGCGGCGGGTGTCCTCCTATTCGGTGAAGAGGATCAGCCGGCGGTCGTTCCATTGGCCGCCGGCGGTCATGTTTTCGCGAATCCATGCGGCGAGCTTCGCGATGCGGGCATCGGGACGGTTCGCATGCCGGCGCGCGATCTCCAGCATCTCGTCGACAAGCGCCTTGTCGCCGATTCCCGCATCAAGCGCCTCAGCGGCTTCGTCCTCCTCTTCGGTGATCAGCGGCTTCGGCCTCGGCCTCGTCTTCGGCTCGTCCTCCAGCGCGACAGGCTCAAGCAGCGAGGCGGCAGGCTCCGCGACCGCTACATCGGAGGGCTCTCGTTCGAGCCGGTCGCGATGCTTTTCGAGCGTGCGCGCGAAATGCCGCGATGCGACGACAGCAGCCGCTGCTGCAATCCGACCAAAGCGAGGCGCGCGCGCGCAGCCCGGTCTGGCGGCAGGTCGCGCATCCGCTCGGTCACGAGCGCATCATAAGCCGCGAGCTTGCTGGCAAGGACAAGCTCGGGCGCATCGGCCGGCAGGCCGTCGATGACGATCGGCTCGACATGCCGGGTCGGGAAACTCTCGCCGAAGTGCTTCAGGTCGGATTTCAGGCGCCGCACCATGATCGGCGCGAGATCGCCCGGCCGGACCTCGACGCCGGCGGTGAAACGCTGCGGATCGAGGATTTCGAGCAGCCTGGCGAAAGAGTTGGAATGCCCGTTGTGCGGCGTCGCCGTCAGGAACAGCCGATGCTCGAACGCTCGGCGCCAGCGCCCGAATCGCGCGGGTGAACTGGCTGTCGACGGCGTAGCGCGACCCGGACGCGGGCGCCGCATGGTGCGCCTCGTCGAGGATCAGCAACGAGCGGCCACGAAACTCGCCCAGCACATCGCGCAGCCCGGCCGTATAGATCTCGTCGGTGACCAGCGAGTGCGACAGCAGGAAACAGCGAACCCGACGCCCAGGGATTTACGGCGAAACCGCGCTCGCGCCGCACGGCGGCGAGATACTCGCGATCGATGATCGTGAAAGCGAGGCCGAACTTGGCCTGGAGTTCATCCTGCCATTGCCGGGTCATTGACGGCGGCGCGCAGCGACCACGACGAAATCGACGCGGCGCCGCAGGATGCAGCTCACGCAGGATCAGGCCCGCCTCGATCGTCTTGCCGGCGCCGACATCGTCGGCGATCAGCAGATTGACGCGCGGCAGCGCGAGCGCCTTGGCGAGCGGGAACAAGCTGGTATGCGTCAAGATGGATGCCGGCCCTGAACGGCGCCTGGAGCAGCTTCCGGTCAGCGGCCGTCGCGGTGTTCCAGCGGATCGAGCGCAGGTAAGCCGAAAACACCTCCGGGTCGTCGGTCCCGGGGTTCTCGAACACTGACACGTGGCCGTCCGCGACAACCGCGGCATCAATCTCGTCGCGCCAGAGCACTTCGAGCGTCTCGCCCTGGGCATCGTCATCGATGCAAGCGAGGCGCGCGCGAAGGCCCATGTCTGCGCCGGCCACGCTCTCTACAAGCCAGCGTCGCGTTCGCACCTCGACGAAGTCACCGGCCGCTGGGATGGATACGCGCTGCATTGCTTCTGTGGCCGGAGGCTGATTGATCGGCTCTCGTCGACATTGACCATCTTAGTGCTCGCGCCAGCGCACAAAGAAAGGTCAGTCGGCACTTTGGATCGAGCGTACTGTTTGGCCTCGCCGCGCTGGTCGATATCAACGACTTCGGCTGGCGAACGGCAGAACGTCCAGCAATTGCCAATGAACATCTTGCAGATAGTGGCGGCTGACGGCCGTCGAGGACCATCTCGAGATGTCGGGCGTGAGGGGCGAGCGGAGCACGTCAACGAGATAGACGATGCATTGAAGTACTCGTTAGCGGCAATTGCCACCCAAATTGCCACCGAACGGCGCATGACGGGCGAATTGACTGGGATTTCGCCCCCGATCGCGTGCCAGATTTGCCACTGAAACTGGGCACAACCACACGTGTCAGGATCAGCAAGTACAGCGCTATTGGAATTACGAATGCGGTGCTCTACCGGCTGAGCTACCGCGGCACGCCGGCGGAATGGCGTCCTAGTAATACCGGCCGAGTGGTAACGCAAGACGTGCCCCTTACAAGACGTGCCCCCTAAATGACATCGCCTCAATTCATGCGGCATCCTTGAATAGCCCCGGCGAGGGACATAGGCTTCGCGGCCACAGCACGGAATTAGGCCGGATCGGTATGCCTTTGCGCACCGGCGCGTCCGGAGCCGGAAGGTTCTCATGCGCATGACCTACGTATCACTGGCCGCGGCGGCGGGGCTCACGGTGGATCATATTGCAGACCGCCTCGCCGGCCTTGGCGCAAGCCCCGGCGGCGCTCTCCGGCGAGGTCAGTTCCGCCAAAGAAGGCTTGATGGAAGGCGTCGTTGTCAGCGCCAAAAAGGACGGCGCGACGATCACCGTCTCGGTCGTCAGCGACGACAAGGGCCACTTCAACTTCACGGCTTCACGCCTCGATCCGGGCAACTACGCGATCAGCACCCGCGCCGCCGGCTACGATCTCGATGGCCCCAAGGAGGCCGCCGTCGCCTCGGGCCAGGACACCAAAGTCGACGTCAAGCTCAAGCCGACGCGAAACCTCAGCGCGCAGATGTCGAACGCAGAGTGGCTTTCAGCATGCCCGGTACCGACGACCAAAAGAGGTTGGTGCTCGACCGCAATAGCCGCCACACGCTGGAACGCATCGTGCGCTCAACCAACGATGCGTCACTTTGCTTCGGCTTCCGCCCGCAGCTTGAAGCGCTGGATTTTGCCGGTCGCGGTCTTCGGCAGCTCGCGGCGAAATTCGATCCAGCGCGGATATTTGTAGGCGGCGAGTTTTTGCCTGCAGTGGTCCTGCAGCGTCCGCGCCAAGCGTCATCGCCGGCCTTGTCGGGCGATCTTCAGCACCACGAACGCCTTCGGCTTGATCAGCGCGTCGGCGTCCGGCCAGCCGACCACGGCGGCTTCCAGCACCTCGGGATGGCTTTGCAGCACGCCCTCGACCTCGAACGGCGAGACATACATGCCGGAGACCTTGAGCATGTCGTCGCGGCGGCCGCAGTAGACGAAATAGCCGTCCTCGTCCTCGATGTATTTGTCGCCGGAGCGCGTCCATTCGCCCAGGAAGGTCGCGCGCGACTGCTCGCGGTTGTTCCAGTACATGATCGCGCTGGTCGGGCCGCGCACCTGCAGCTCGCCCATCTCGCCGCGGCTTTGATGATCTCGCCGTCGTCGTCGACCAGGCGCGATGTCGTAGCCCGGCACCGGCTTGCCGCTGGTGCCGTACTTCACGTCGCCCGGGCGGTTGCGAGGAAGATGTGCAGCATCTCGGTCGAGCCGAGCCCGTCGAGGATGTCGACGCCGTAGCGCTCGCTCCAGCGCCGGCCGACGTCGGGCGGCAGCGCCTCGCCGGCCGAGACGCAGCGGCGCAGTTTCAGCTCCGCGCGCTGCGGCGCCGCCGGGCTCGCCAGAAACGCCGGCATAGAATGTCGGCACCGCATAGAACACCGTGACCTGATGCTTCTTCAGAAGCGTCGGCGACCACCTCCGGCGTCGGCCGCTGCGGCAGCAGCACGGTCGTGGCGCCCGCCGACATCGGAAAGGTCAGCGCGTTGCCGAGCCCATAGGCGAAGAACAGCTTCGCCACCGAATAGCAGACGTCGTTCTCGGTGATGCCGAGGATCGGCGCGGCATAAAGATCGTCGGTGAGCTTCAGATCGGCGTGGGTATGCACCGCGCCCTTGGGCTTGCCGGTCGAGCCGGAGGTGTAGAGCCAGAAGCACATGTCGTCGCGCGTCGTCGGCGCGGTCACGGCGTCCGGCTTTGGCGCCGGCCAGCAAATCGTCGAAACGCTGGTGACCGTGCGCGTTGTCGCCGGACACGATGACGTGCGCGAGGTCGCCTGCTCGCGCCGATCGCCTTGGCGAATTTCGGATAAAGCTCCTCGGAGACCACCAGGAGCCGGGCGCGGCTGTCGTCCAGCATGAAGCGGTAGTCGTCCTCGGTCAGCAGCGTGTTGACCGGCACCGCGACCACGCCGGCCTTGATCGCGCCGAGAAACGCGGTCGGCCAGTCGATGGTGTCGAGCAGGCAGATCAGGATGCGCTCCTCGCGGCGGATGCCGAGCGAGCGCAGCACGTGGCCGAAGCGCTCGACGCGCTCGGCCAGCTCGGCGTAGGTGCAGCTGCCGCGATGGATCGATGATAGGCCGGCCTTGCCGGCGCGGCCGGCATCGAGATTGCGCTTGAGGATGTCGGCGGCGAAATTGTAGTCGCGCGGAATGGCATCGGCGAACGCACGCCGGCGGAGCGATGCTCATCGCGGCGTTTCCTCCTCAGGCAGCGGGCGGGTTTTTGCCCACAGCTTGGCCCACCACCAAGGCATTATGCCGACGCGAAATTTCGGCCGCAATGGCGCTGCGCACACTCGGCGGAATTGCGCTATGACAGGACGCCGTTACCGGAACCAGCCGCCGGAGTCTGCATCATGATCTTCAGCCGCGACCGCATCCTCACCACCCATGTCGGCAGCCTGCCGCGCAACGAGACGCTGAGCGACCTTCTGGTGCATGCAGGAGGAAGGCAAAGCCTACGACGCCGAAGCTGCTCGCCGACGAGATGGACAAGGCGGTCCGCCATGTCGTCGCAGACGCAGATGGAAGCCGGCATCGACGTCGGCAATGACGGCGAGCAGCGGCGGATCGGCTTTCAGACCTACGTGCCGCAGCGCATGTCGGGCTTTGCCGGCGTGTCGAAGCGCCGCCGCGGCCGCGAGTTCGAGGAATTTCCCGAGCTGCTGAGCTACCTGATGCGGCGCTTCCCCAATCCGCCGAAGAGCCAGCAGGGCGCGCCGGAGGCGCAGGCCGACATCAAATATCGCGACCTCAAGCCGATCACCGACGAGACCACCGGCTTCAACAGGATCGCCGACGAGCTGCAGCGCCTTCTCCGAGCGGTTCATGACCGCGGCGTCGCCCGGCATCATCTCGACCACGATGCTGAACGCCCATTACGACATCGCACGACGCCTATCTCGACGCCATCGCGCGCGAGATGAGCAAGGAATACCAGGCGATCCACAAGGCCGGCCTGGATCCTGCAGATCGACGCGCCCGATCTCGCCATGGACCGCACCATGATGTACCGCGATCTGTCGCGACGCCGATTTCGTCAAGCGCTGCGAGCGCCATGTCGCCGCCATCAACAAGGGCATCGAGGGCATCCCGCGCGACCGCGTGCGGCTGCACGTCTGCTACGGCAACTGGGAAGGCCCGCACATCCACGACATCGCGCTCGACAAAATCCTGCCGGCGCTCTACCAGGCCAAGGTCGGCGCGCTGTCGATCGAGTTCTCCAATCCGCGCCACGCCCACGAATATGCGGCGCTCAAGCGCGTGCCGTTTCCGAAGGACATGATCCTCATTCCCGGCGTGGTCGAGACCACCATCGAACTTCGTCGAGCATCCGGAAGTGGTGGCGCGGCGGATCGAGGAGGCGGTGGCGACGATCGGCGACCGCGAGCGGGTCATCGCCTCGACCGATTGCGGCTTCGGCACCTTCACGCGGCGCGAATGGGTGATCGAGCCGGCGGTCTGGCTCAAGCTGAAGGCGATCCGCGAGGGCGCCGATATCGCCTCGGCGCGGCTGTGGGGCAAGAAGGTCGCATGAGCGAGCTCATCCTCTACGATTTCGGCAACTCGGTCTGCTGCCAGAAGGTGCGCATCACGCTGCGTGCCAAGGGCCTGGAGTGGGAGGCGATCAAGGTCGACCTGTTCAAGAGCGAGCAGTACGAGCCGAAGTATCTCAAGCTCAATCCCAAAGGCGTGGTGCCGACGCTGGTCCATGACGGCAAGCCGGTGATCGAGTTGACGCTGATCTGCGAATATATCGACGAGACGTTTCCGCAGCCGCCGGCTCATCCCCGCCGATCCGTGGCTGCAAAGCCGCATGCGGCTGTGGAGCAAGATGGTCGATGAAGGCCTGTTCGACGGCGTCACCGAGATCAGCTTCTCGGCCATGTTCCGCGAGCGGATGAAGAACATGCCGGAGGAGATTCGCGCAGAAGCGCTTCCGCAACGTCGGCGACCCGCGCCGCACCGACCGCTTCAAATCGACCTACGAGCACGGCGTGCAGTCGCCGTTCGTGATGCACGCGGTCGCCGCTTATGAACGCGCCTTCAAGATGCTGGAGGACATGCTCGCCGAGGGCGGCCCATGGATTCTCGGCCCGAATCCGACGCTCGCCGACATCAACCTGATGCCGTTGCGGCGCGGCTCGATTATCTTGGACTGCTCGATCTGTGGACGGATGACCGGCCGCGGGTCCGGGAATGGTGGACGCACGCAACCGCATGGCCGAGTTTCAGGTCCGGGCTTCACGATCTTGTTTCGGAAGCTGAATTCGCCGAAATGCGAACCCACGGTCCGAAAATTCGCGACGGTATCGCGGCGCATCTTGACACGCTCCGGCGCGAGGCTGCCGCCGTCAGGGGCGCGGCCTGCCAAACCCTTCGCCCCAGAAACCAGCACAGGAACCTTACCGTGATTGATCTTTATACCTGGACGACACCGAATGGCCGCAAGGCTTCCATCGCGCTCGAAGAGTTCGGGCTGCCCTACACCGTCCATGCGGTCGACATCAGCAAGGACGAGCAATTCAAGCCGGAGTTTCTGCAAATCAGCCCGAACAACCGCATCCCGGCAATCGTCGACCGCGACAACGGCATGAGCCTGATGGAGTCCGGCGCGATCCTGATCTATCTCGCCGACAAGACCGGCAAGCTGCTGGCGAAATCGGGCGAAGCGCGCTACCGCACCATCGAGTGGCTGATGTGGCAGATGGGTGGTCCCGGTCCGATGTTCGGGCAGGTTCATCACTTCACCAAATACAACCCGGGCAAGGCGCCGTACGCCGAGGAGCGCTATCTGAAGGAGGCGCACCGGCTCTACGGCGTGCTCGACAAGCGGCTCAAGAGCCACGAATACGTCGCCGGCGACTATTCGATCGCCGACATTTCCATCTGGCCCTGGGTGTCGCGCTACGAATGGCAGACGGTCGATCTCAACCAGTATCCCAACGTGAAGCGCTGGTACGTCGCCATCGCCAAGCGCCCGGCCACCCAGAAGGGCTACAAGGTCCCGAAGGACGTGGGGGAAATTCCGATGCCGGCATAGTTCCGTCATCCTAAGGTGCGAGCGAAGCGAGCCTCGAAGGATGCGCAGCCCGGTATCCGTGTAACAACGCCGGCTGTTAGTATTACAATTAAAGTTCAAGCTGCTGCACATTGGCCGTCGTCCTTCGAGGCCGCCTTCGCCGGGCGCCGCAAGATGACGGAATAGAGGAAGGAGTCCGCCATGGACGACATTACCCGCGACCCGACGGCGATCCGCGCCGAAGACGTCAATCCGCGCTTCAATTGGGGCCGCGCGCTGCCAGCGCTCGGCACCATGGCGGTCGACTTCGAGGAACGGGTCGATTACCAGCGGCTGCACCGCTACCGGCTTGGCCGCGTCAGGCAGGCGCTGGAGAAGTCCGAGCTCGGCGCGTTGCTGGTGTTCGACGTCAACAACATCCGCTACGTCACGTCGACCAAGATCGGCGAATGGGAGCGCGATAAGCTCTGCCGCTGGGCGCTCGTGACGCGGACCAGCAACGATCCGATCCTGTGGGATTTCGGCTCCGCCGCCGTGCATCACAAGCTCTACACGCCGTGGCTCAAGCCGGAGAACTGCAAAGCCGGCCTGATCGGCCTGCGCGGCACCGTCAATCCGGCGTTCGGCCTGATGGAGCGGCACGCCAAGGAGATCGCATCGCTGATCAAGGAAGCCGGTTGCGAAAAAATGCCGGTCGGCGTCGACATCATCGAGCCGCCGATGATGTTCGAGCTGCAAAAGGCCGGGCTGAAGGTCGCCGATGGCCAGCAGACCATGCTGGAGGCGCGCGAGATCAAATCGGCGGACGAGATCGCACTGCTCAACCGCTCGGCCGCGATGGTCGACGGCGCCTATCATCTCATCCATGAGCAGCTCAAACCCGGCGTGCGCGAGAACGACATCGTCGCCGAAGTGAACAAGTTCCTCTATCACCACGGCTCCGACGACGTCGAAGCGATCAACGCCATCTCCGGCGAGCGCTGCAACCCGCATCCGCATAACTTCACCGACCGCATGCTGCGCCCGGGCGACCAGGCGTTCTTCGACATCCTGCAATCATTCATGGGCTATCGCACCTGCTACTACCGCACCTTCAATGTCGGCCGCGCCACGCCGGTGCAGCACGACGCTTACAAGAAAGCGCGCGAGTGGCTCGATAACGCCATCGCGCTGATCAAGCCGGGCGTATCGACCGACAAGGTTTGTGCGGTGTGGCCGAAGGCGCCGGATTTCGGCTTTCCCGACGAGATGTCGGCGTTCGGCCTGCAATTCGGCCACGGCATTGGGCTGGCGCTGCACGAGCGGCCGATCATTTCCCGCGTCGTCTCGGTCGATCACCCGACCGAGATCAAGGAAGGCATGGTGTTCGCGCTGGAAACCTATTGTCCCGGCCAAGGACGGCTTCTCCGCCGCGCGCATCGAGGAAGAGGTCGTTGTCACCGACAAGGGCTGTCGCGTGATCACGCTGTTTCCCGCCGAAGAACTCCCGATCGCGAACAAATACTGACAGCATCGGGGAAACGACAGCAGTAGGCCCGTGACCTCAAACGAACTGCCAAAAGTCGCCGTCGCCGAGCATCTGGCGCAAAAAATCTGCGGGCTCGATGTGGCGAGTTTGCCCGACGCGGTGCGGCGCAAGTGCGAGGAGCTTGCAGTCGACGTGGTCGGCCTCGCCGTCACCGCGCGCAACGAGGACTACGTGCAGGCCACGCTCGCCGCCTGCGAGGATGATGGGCCGTGCACCGCGATCGGACATGCGCGCACGCTCACCGCCGCGGGAGCGGCGCTGGTCAACGGCACGGCGATCCATGGCGAGGATTTCGACGACACCTTCGAAGGTGGCCCGGTCCATGCCGGCGCCGTGATCATTCCGGCAGTGCTGGCGACCTGCGAGCGGCACAATCTCGACGGACGCGCCGCGCTGCTGGGCATCGCCGTTGGCGTCGAGACCATGTGCCGGCTGAGCCTCGTCGCGCCGACGCTGACCCACAAGGCCGGCTTTCATCCGACGGCGGTGTTCGGCGCCATGGGCGCCGCGGCCGGCGTCGGCGCGGCGTTCAGGCTCAATCCGCGACAACTCGTCGACGCGCTCGGCACCGCCGCGTCGATGGCCAGCGGCATCATCGAATATCTGGCCGAAGGCGCCTGGACCAAGCGCCTGCATGCCGGCTGGGCGGCCCAGTCGGGCCTGCGCGCGGCGCTCCTTGGCCGCGCCGGCTTTCTCGGGCCACGCACGGTGTTCGAGGGCGTGCACGGCTTTTTTCATGGGTTTGCGCACACCAGCAAAGGTGACTATGACGCGCTGATCGGCGGCTTCGGCACGCGCTGGGTGACGGAGACGCTCGCCTTCAAGCCCTATCCGTGCGGGACCATGACGCATCCCTATATCGACTGCGCGCGCCGCCTCGCGGCGCGCGGCATCCAGGCGGACGATGTCACCGAGATGGTGTGCGACGTCGGCGAAGGCACGGTGCATCGCCTTTGGGAGCCATTGGCGGCCAAGCAACGTCCCGCCAACGGCTATTCCGGGAAATTCTCCACGCCCTATTGCATCGCCGCCGGCTTCGTGCGCGGCAATGTTGGGCTTGGCGACTTTTCCGACGCCGCGGTGCGCGAGGAAGCGGTCGTCGCGCTTGCCGGCAAGGTGCGCTACCGGATCGATCCGCAAAATCCTTATCCAAGAAATTTTACCGGCCACATCCGGGCGACGCTCTGCGATGGCTCGGCGGTGGAAGAACGTCAGCCCTACATGCGCGGCGGCGCACAGGAGCCGTTGACGCGGTCGGACCTCGATGAGAAGTTCATGCTCAATGCCGCACACGGCGGCTGGAGCGGCGAGCGCTCCGCGGCGGCGTTGAAGTCGATCGGAACGTTGTTTGATAGACCAGTGAAGCTTGCGCCATTGCGGGGATAATGGCAGCCCAACCCTGGCGCGCCCGCATGTGTCCGCATTGAGCATAATACAAACGGACCACGGCTTACGCCGCAAATGGAGCGAAGCATGACCTGCACACGAAATACCGCAGTCGACGGCATCGGCACCGCGATCGCCTTGGCGATGGTTTTGACGCTTTTTGCTCCATCGTCCGCGGCTTATGCCCAGGACGGCAAAAGCGACAGCAAGACCTATGTGATGAAGATGAGCACCGCTACGCTCAACGATACGCAACACGAATGGATGAAGCGCTATGCGGCTGCCGTCGAGAAGGACTCAGGAGGCCGGATAAAGCCGGAACTCTATCCGGCGAGCCAGCTTGGCTCGATCCCCCGGCAGATCGAAGGCGCGCAATTCGGCTCGATCCAAGCCTGGATTGGACCGCCGGAGTTCCTGGTCGGCGTCGACGAGCGCTATGAGGCGCTAAGCGTGCCCGGGGTCTTCACCAGCCCGGAGCAGGACGTGCGCGTGATCACCGATCCGCCGGTCCGCGACATGATGCTGGCGCTCGGCGCGAACAAGGGCCTGACCGGCCTCGCACTGTTTCCGCTCGGACCGTCATCGATCGTGACGCGGAAGCCGATCCGCCATCTCGCCGAGTTTAAGGGCACGAAGATTCGCGTGCTAGCCTCGCCATTCCAGATGGAGATGATCAGACGCATGGAAGCTTCGCCGGTGGCCATGACACTGGCTGACGTTCTGCCGGCGCTGCAACAGGGCGCTATCGACGGCGCGCTGGGCACCGTGCCGATTTTTGGCACGCTGCATTACCTCGACGCCGCCAAATACGTCTCGGAGATCGGGCAGCCTTACGTGAACACGATCGCCGTGTTGAGCAAGAAGTGGGCCGAATCGCTGCCGCCCGACTTGCAGAAGATTATTCGCGACGACGCCGTGACGGCTTCCAAGGAGATTGTTCCCTACGTGAATGATTTCTTTGCGGCGCAGCGCAAGGAATGGACAGCCAAAGGCGGCGAGTTGATGAGCCTTCCTGCCGAAGAGGAAACCGCAATGAACGCCAAATTCGTCAGCATCGGCGACGACCTTTCGAAAGACAAGCCGGAGCTGAACAAGGCGGTCAAAGTGGTCGCCGAGTCGGCCGCGCGCAACAAATAAGATTGCCGCATCCACTCTTCGCACTGGGACTGTTTTCGTCACCGACCCGACGCGTTTGGCGTGACCAGGATGTCTTGGGAGGCACCCGTGCGGGCCCCCGCCCTACGCAGCCGCATCGAAACCTGCTAATCCATCGCCAAAGAGCAAGCCAGTGAGGATGTCATGTACGCCAATCTCGAACTTTTCATCGACGGCAAGTGGATCAATGGCGACGGCCGCAGCGGCGAGGATGTGATCAATCCGGCGACGGAAAAGCCGCTCGCCCACCTGCCCCATGCCAGCAACGCTGACCTCGACCATGCGCTCGAAGCCGCCAAGAAGGGCTTCGCGGTGTGGCGCGCGACCTCCGCCTACGACCGTGCCAAGATCATGCGCAAAGCGGCCGATCTCATGCGCGAGCGCTTTGATGCCATCTCCAAGATCCTGGTTCAGGAACAGGGCAAGGTTTATCCGGAAGCGCGCGGCGAGGTGATCACCTCCGCCGACATCATCGATTGGTACGCTGAGGAAGGCCGCCGCGCCTACGGCCGCATCGTGCCCGGCCGCGGCAAAGGTTTACGGCAGATCGTGACGCAGGAACCGGTCGGTGTCGTCGCCGCGTTCACCCCATGGAACTTCCCGACGCTGACGCCCGCCCGCAAGATCGGCGGCGCACTCGCGGCCGGCTGTTCGCTGATCCTCAAGGCATCCGAGGAAACGCCGGGCGCCTGTGTCGAGATGGTGCGCTGCTTCGCCGATGCCGGACTGCCGGCCGGCGTGCTCAATCTCGTGTTCGGTGTGCCGGCGAATATCTCCGAACACCTCATCGCCAAGGACGACGTGCGAAAAATTTCATTCACCGGCTCCATTCCGGTCGGCAAGCACCTCGCCGCGCTTGCTGCAAAAGGCATGAAGCGCGCGACCATGGAGCTCGGCGGCCATTCGCCGGTGGTGGTGTTCGCCGACGCCGACCCGGAAAAATCCGCCGAGACGATCGCCGCCTTCAAGTACCGCAACGCCGGCCAGGTGTGCATCTCGCCGACGCGGTTCTACGTCCAGGAACCGGTCTACAGCCGCTTCGTCGCGCGCTTCACCGAATACGCCAAGAGCATCAAGCTCGGCGATGGCCTCGAAAAGGGCAACACCATGGGGCCGATGGCGAATGCGCGGCGCATCGACACCATGGAAACGTTCGTCAACGACGCCAAGGAACGCGGCGGCAAGATTGCCACCGGCGGCAACCGCCGCGGCAATCAGGGCTATTTTTTCGAGCCGACGGTGATCACGGACGTGCCTGATGATTGCAAAGTGATGACGGAGGAGCCGTTCGGCCCGCTTGCGCCGGTCGTCACCTTCAAGAGTTTCGATGAGGTCGTGGAGCGCGCCAACTCGCTGCCCTATGGACTTGCTGCCTATGCCTTCACCGGCTCGGCGCAGACAGCGAACCTGATCGGCGATGCGCTGCAGTCCGGCATGGTCGGCGTGAACTCGATCGCCATCTCGACGCCCGAGACGCCGTTCGGCGGGGTCAAGGAGTCCGGCTACGGCAGCGAGGGCGGCATCGAGGGACTCCAGGCCTACCTCAACACGAAGTTCATCTCACAGATGTGAGTTCGTGCGCGAGTGACGCGTTCGTATGGTCGAATCCGAGACACGCCCCATCCTCGGCGTGGCGGCAATCGCTGATTTGCCTTGATGCAGTCGACGCAGCATTGAGTGCGAGGTTCGCAGCGTGGATTACGCAGTCATTTTGATTTATCTTGTTTTGGCTGTCGTTATTTTCGGAATTATCTTCCGCAAGCAATTGCACGCGTGGCGGATACGACAAAAGCTGAAAACCGCCGGCTTGCCGGACGGTGCAGTCGAGCCGCCCATACTTTCGACGCGCCTTCATGAGCTGGATAAGATCTTCGGCCCGTTCGGCTCCAATGCCGCCCATCCCAGCGCGCTGTACGCCCAGCCGCAGTTCATCGAGGCGACACGGCTTCTGGTGTTGCCGAGCGCGTCGCTCGCTGTCGTTCTGCAATATATCGAAGGCAATAGCTGGTCTCTCGCAAGCGCCGCGCTTGTGGCGCTCAGAAAACGCCCCGACCGCGCGGACGCTATCGAGCGCGTGCTGCGGCATTGCGAGCACTTTGCTCCTTGGACCATGTATTTTGCGCTCGAATACCTCATAGAGGCCGAACCGCGAATCCCGGCCGGCGCGCCCTTCGCGCGCGCCAAGGATTGGTGGATCGACAATCGCTGGATGCCGAATATCTTTCGCGACTATCTTGCGCGCTGTGCGGCGCGCGGCGACGCAGCGACGTTTGGATCGTCACTTTACGTACCGGGAGTCTCGCCGCTTGCGACGATCAAAAAATTCCTGCAGCTCATCACGCATCCTTCAGCTGCCGGGCTGATAGCGGAGATCGACGACGCGCAATCGCTCACGGTGCCGCCGTCGGCGACCATTGCCCATGTAAGCCCGCTGAGTTCTATCGGCCGCTTCTGGAGCAAGCAGCATGCCCTCGAAATTTTGGTCGAGCCTGACGGCTGGCGACAAAGCTTCGCGCTTGCCGAATCGACGCTGCGGCACAATCCGGCCCGCTCATTGCTCGTCTCCGGGGAGCCGCTGGTCGGCAAAACGTCGTTTTTCCAGCTGCTCGCCCAGCGGATTGCGTCGGACGGCTGGACCGTGTTCGAAGCCAGCGGCGCCGATTTGCAGGCCGATCAAATCTATATCGGCCAGCTCGAAGGCCGCATTCGGCTCGTCGTTGAGGAATTGGCGAAAAGCCACAAAACGATCTGGTACGTCCCCGACATCGTTCAGCTTGCGATGAGCGGACGGCACCAGGGTCAGAGCGCGACAATGCTCGATCAGATCATCCCGGCGGTTTCATCCGGCCGCTTGCAGATCTGGTGCGAAGCAACTCCGAAGAGCACGGCGCGGCTGTTCCAGAGCAAGCCGTCACTGCGTGGCCTTTTTGAGACCGTTACGATCGAACCGCTCTCGTCGACCGATACGCTGGCTCTGGCCCGCGACGTGATCGCCGCAATGGCCGCGCGGGAGGACATTCACTTCCGGCCTGGCTGCGCCGAGGTCGCGCTTAATTCCGCGAGCCAGTACCTGGGAACCGGCGGATTGCCGGGCTCCGCGCTGCTCATGCTCAAGCTGACCGCCGTCCGCGCTGAAACACCGCAGACGAGCGAGATCGCTCCGCGACAAGTGCTGGAAACTCTCTCACAGCTTTCCGGCCTCCCAGTCTCAATCCTCGACACCAGAGAGCAACTCGATCTCAAGTCGATTCGCGATTTTTTCAATGCACGCGTGATCGGCCAGGATGAGGCGGTCGAAGCCATGGTCGAGCGCATTGCGATGCTCAAGGCCGGACTCAACGATCCCGATAAGCCGATCGGCGTTTTTCTGTTCGCAGGCCCGACAGGGACCGGGAAGACCGAGCTTGCCAAGGCAGTGTCGGAATTTTTGTTCGGCACGGTGGAGCGGATGATCCGTCTCGACATGAGCGAATTCCAGACCCACGAATCGATGAGCAAAATTCTCGGGCAAAGCACCGCGGCGGCGGCCATCGACGCCGACTCGCTGATCAACCGCGTGCGCAAGCAGCCGTTCTCGGTCATCCTTCTCGATGAGTTCGAGAAATCGCACCCCATCATATGGGATCTGTTCCTGCAGGCGTTCGATGAGGGGCGGCTGACCGACGCGATGGGCGTGGTCGCGGACCTGCGTCACTGCTTGATCATTTTGACGTCGAATCTCGGCGCGACGTCCCATCGCAGCCTCGGCCTGGGCTTTGCGCCGCAAGCGGACGTGTTCACCAAAGAGCAGGTCTTGCGCGCCATCAGTCAGACCTATCGGCCCGAATTCCAGAACCGGCTCGACAAGGTGATCGTGTTCCGCCCGCTGACGCGCGAGCTGATGCGCGGCATACTCAAGAAGGAGCTTGCCGCGCTGCTCGAGCGGCGCGGCCTCAAGGACCGTGCCTGGGCGATCGAATGGGAATCCTCGGCGCTCGAATTCCTGCTGGAGCGGGGCTTTTCGCCCGAGATGGGAGCGCGGCCGCTCAAGCGGGCGATTGACCAATATGTCGTGGCGCGGCTTGCGGCAATCATCGTGGAAAAGCGTTTTCCCGAAGGAGATCAATTCCTCTTCGTGCGCAGCGATGGTGAGGCCATTCAGGCCGAGTTTGTCGATCCGGACGCCGATGTGGCGGGAGCGGAGGAGCCACCTTCGACCTCGCCGGCCACGCCGGCCTCGCAACTCCCGCTCGCTTCCGTCATTCTTGGGCCGCAAGGGACGCAAGGCGAATTCCAGAGCCTCAAAGCGGAATACGAAAATATCGAGCAGACGCTGCAGTCCGCCAAATGGGAAGAGCTCAAGTCGCGCCTGACGGACGACATGGCGTCGGCCGATTTCTGGACCCGGGCGGACCGCTTCGGCACGCTGGCTCGCTTCGCCCTGATGGACCGAGTCAAATCGGCAACAGAAACGGCGAAGGCATTGCACGGTCGGCTCGCCAGATACTCGCGGTCACCGCGGCCTTATTCGGCCGAGCTTAGTGGTCGCCTCGCCTTGCAACTGCATTTGATCAAGGAAGGCATCAAGGACGCCCTCGACGACGCGCCGGTGGAGCTGGCCTTGGCGATCGAGCCGGTATTCGACGGCGCAGGCGACCGGCAGGCGACGGTCGCGTGGTGCCAAAAACTCACGGCGATGTATCGCGCCTGGGCTGCGAAACGCCGCATGCATGTCGGCGAATTGCCGAGCACGGGCAAGGATTCGCCAATCATCGTGGTGAGCGGATTTGGCGCCCATCGCACCCTGTCGCCAGAGGCGGGCCTCCACGTCTTTGAACCGTCCGAAGGCGCGGCAGGCCGGGTCACGGCGCGCGTTCGTATCGGCGTCGTGCCTCTCGGCGACGTTCCAGCCGCCAAGGAACGCAGAGTGACCGTCAAAGCTTTGGACGAAGCGCCGCGACCGAATGCAGTCGTGCGGCGCTACCGCGAAGAGCCCCCGCTGGTGCGCGATGCCGGCGGCAAATGGCGCACCGGCCGCCTCGATCTCGTGCTCGGCGGCGAATTTGATTTGCTTCAGGCCGGTCAGCGCTGAGTTAAGTCGCGGCGGCTGACGAGGCTCGCTCTGCTAGTCCAAAATGCGGACCGAGCAACCGCCGGACGCGGAGCATTTCGGTGCGGGCGGCATATGCATCGACAGCAATACGCGCGAGCGGCGGCAACTGCGAGGGCCGCGCGATGATATCGCGCACCACCGCAGAGATATCGGTACGGCCGTCCACGCCCATGCCGAGGAGAGCGGCTGGCGGCAATGCGCCGATGAGCCGGGTCGACGATGACGCGCGCCGCGGCAAATGCGAGCCCATGCTCGGCGGCGAGCCGCGCCACCACATGGGATTCCATATCGACCGCCGCCGCACCGGTCGTTCTGTGCAGCTCCCGTTTCGCCGCCGGTTCGGCGATCGGGGAATCCACACCGATGATCGGGGCGTAGCTTGCTCCGGCGATCGCCGCGACGAGCTTGGTCGACCACACCGCGTCGGTGGCACGGATTGTTTCCGCTTCGAGGACGGCGGAAGCGACCACCCAGTCACCAGCGCGAAGATTCGAAGCAAGACCGCCGGCAACACCAAAGCTGATGATGCCACGATAGCCCTGCCGGGCAGCGCTCGCGGCGACCGTCGTCAGCTCCCGTCGCTCACTGCGGCAAACAACCAGCACGCCGGGCCCGGCGGCGATCTTGGCTTCGAACGCCATGCCGACAAATGCGATGACGATGCGATGGTGCGCAAGCGTGATGCCGGAAATCCGGCTCACGTCCTCGTCACCTTCCGCCAACTCGTCTGCGAGAGTGGCCCCGAAGCAATGCATTTCAAAATACCGTCACAAACGTTCGCGTCTGCGGTCCCCCTCTTTCGCACCCTTTATGAGGCACAGACACGTTACCTTGTTACCGGGCAGAACACCCTCGGACAAGGCTTAATTGACCATACATCCTACGATTAAGCGCAATTTTGTGGATTCGTTCCCGAATACACCCGGATGTGACGCCAGCATGGCGTGTAGACGTGCAACGTGGTTATTCGGCAGTAAGGGCGAAGAAGCGAACATCGCAAAGACTGCAATAAGCCGCCATGAGCGCCACATCACAAAGCTTGGTCACGGGGGCTACGGGCTTCGTCGGGTCGGCCGTGGCGAGGACATTGGTCGAGGCCGGATTCCCGGTCCGCGCGCTGGTGCGGCCCGGCAGCCCCCGCTTTCAGGTCGACGGGCTTGGCTTGGAATTCGCGGAGGGCGACATCCGCGATTCGCCATCGGTCCGGCGGGCGATGAGCGGCATCCGCTATGTATTTCATGTCGCTGCCGACTACCGGCTATGGGCCCGCGACCGCAGCGAGATCTTTGCCAGCAATGTGGATGGCACCCGCAATGTGATGCAGGAGGCAATCCGCGCCGGCGTCGAGCGCGTGGTTTATACCAGCAGCGTCGCCACGCTTGGATTACGGGATGACGGCGCGCCGGCGGACGAAACTGTTGCACTATCCGAGAGCGAGGGAATTGGCGCCTACAAGCGCAGCAAGATCGCGGCAGAACGTTTAGTTGATGCCATGATCGCGGTCGACAAACTTCCCGCGGTCATCGTCAATCCGTCAACCCCAATCGGACCCCGGGACGTGCGGCCAACACCGACAGGGCGAATCATCGTGGAGGCGGCAAGCGGCCGCATGCCCGGCTTCGTCGACACCGGTCTCAATCTTGTCCATGTTGATGATGTTGCCGACGGCCATCTGGCGGCGTTGCGACACGGCGCCGTCGGCGAGCGCTATATTCTCGGCGGCGAGGACGTGTTGCTCGCTAACATGCTCTCCGACATCGCCCGCTTGGTTGGCCGCCGTGCGCCGCGCCTGCGCGTACCCCGTGCGCTCGCCATTTCGGTCGCCTATGCCGCGGAGACGGCGGCTTGGTTCACCGGACGCGAGCCGTTCGCGACCCTGGACGGCATCAGGATGTCGGAGCATCGCATGTTCTTCACCGCGGCAAAGGCCCAGCGCGATCTCGGTTTCCGCGCCCGGCCCTACCGCGACGCGCTCAAAGACGCAATCGACTGGTTCCGGCAAGCCGGATATCTCGACGGCAAGCGAGTTCAGTGAGCCACTTCTCGCCGTTCGCGCAGAAACGAAAAGAATTCTACGCCCTCGCGCAGCCGACGCACCATCATCTGCGGGCTTCGCACCATCTCCGAAACAATTGCTGCGATTTTGGGGGCGCGGAAATAGAAGCGGCGATAAAAATCCTCGACCGATTGGAAGATTTCGGTGTGGCTCAGGTGCGGGTAGTGCAGCGGCGCAATCTGGACACCGCTCGCGTCGACCAGATCGGCATGCGCTGCATCGAGCCAGCCCTGTTCGAGCGCCTCGCGATAAAGCTCCGTGCCTGGATACGGCGCCGCGATCGAGACCTGGAGGGTATGCGGATTGATCTCGTTGGCAAAGCGGATGGTCTCTTCGATAGTTTCGCGGCTCTCGCCGGGAAGGCCGAGGATGAAGGTACCGTGGATCGCGATGCCGAGATCGTGGCAATCCTTGGTGAAGCGCCGCGCCACGTCGACGAGCATGCCCTTCCTGATGTTGTGCAGGATTTGCTGATTGCCGCTTTCATAGCCGACGAGGAGCAAGCGCAGGCCGTTGTCGCGCATCACCTTGAGCGTGTCGCGCGGGACATTGGCCTTGGCATTGCATGACCAGGTGACGCCCAGCTTGCCGAGCTCCCGGGCGATTGCTTCGGTGCGCGGCCGATCGTCGGTGAACGTGTCGTCGTCGAAGAAGAACTCCTTCACTTGCGGAAACGCGCCTTGCGCCCAGCGGATCTCCTCGATGACGTTGCCCACGCTGCGCGTGCGGTAGCGATGGCCGCCGACCGTTTGCGGCCACAAGCAGAATGTGCAGCGCGATTTGCAGCCTCGCCCGGTATAGAGCGACATATAAGGATGCTTGAGATAGCCGATAAAATATTTCTCGATCGTCAGGTCGCGTTTGTAGACGGGCGTAACGAACGGCAGTTCATCCATGTTCTCGAGAATGGCGCGCGGCGGGTTGTGGCGGATCGCGCCTGCGGCATCCCGGTATGACAATCCGGCGATGGCGCGCCAGTCGCGGCCCTCAGCGAGTTCCTTGATGGTGAAATCGAATTCATTGCCGGCGACAAAATCGACCACATGGGAACTGGCGAGGCTTGCTTGCGGCTCGACCGCGACCTTGGCACCGACGAAGCCCGCCTTCATGCCAGGATTGGCGGACTTGAGCGCTTCGATAACGCGGATGTCGGACGCGAAGGAGGGCGTCGAGGTGTGCAACACAGCAAGGTCGTAATGGCGCGCCTCGGATATGATGTTGGCCAACGCGAGCCGATGCGGCACAGCGTCAATAAGTTTGCTGCCGGGTACGACCGCGGCGACTTGGGCAAGCCACGTGGGATACCAGTAGGAGCGTATTTCGCGTCGCGCCTGGTAGCGCGAGCCCGCTCCGCCGTCGAAACCATCGAACGAAGGAGCCTGCAGGAATAGAGTCCGCATCATGCCTACCTCACCTCACGCCCAGTCTACCTCAAGTTTTGCGTTCGGTCAGGGTGCCGTCGGAAGTCACGCGATAGTCCGCCCCTCGCCAGTGGACAGTCGCCCCGAAGAAGCTCGCCACAAAGACGGAAAACGCGATTACGTCTTGCAGCGGAATGAGCCAGTAATTTTGCCGGGGCAGCCCGAAACGTGCTTCGACGCAGCGGCATAGCGCAACGCGCGACAGGACGGCGGCTATGGCGACGAGCACGGCGGATGCGCTTCCCGACAGCATGCCGAGCAGGGCGAGCGGCCACGGGTGGGTGATGATCGTACCGGCATAGCCGAGTGGCTCGATGCTCTTGATCGTCCGGGCGCCCCGTATTTGGTGGAGCAGAAGCTCGCGCAGGCTCGCCTCGAAGCAGCGATGGCCGACCACGAAATGCGCGGTCTCGACGTCATATCCGAGGGATCGGACCGCCGCGCCAATTGCATAGTCATCGGCGAGCACGTCAGCGAAGGCGGCAAAACCGCCAATTCGGTCCAGCATCGACCGGCGCAACGCGATCGTTGCACCACAACAATGTTGCGCGAGCCCGATGCTCGCAGCCGTGATCGCCTGGGGCAGAAAATTGGTGTTGACGGAGAGTGCAGACAAACGCGACCAAAGTCCGTCGCCGATGCCGTAATACAGGCATGTCACGGCGCCGACGCGAGGCGGCGCCAGCAAAGGCGTAATGCTGCGCAGGTAATCCGGCCTGACGACAATGTCGCTGTCGGCGAGCACGATGGTATCGTAACGGGCGCTTGGCAGCATGTTGATCAGGTTGGAAACCTTGCGATTAAGGCCGTGACTGCGCGTGTCGACGACTAGATCGACGTCCTTGTCCGGGAAGGCAGCTTTCACGTCCCGCGCGATGGTGACGACCGGTTCGGCATCATAATGGGCGCCGATGATGAGCTGGACAGAACCGGCATAGTCCTGGTTGCAGCAGGCAATGAGACGAGCCGACAAACCCGGCTCGGGACCATGCACCGGCTTGAGCACCGTGACCGGCGGTTGCACGACGGAGCGGCGCTTCTCCTCGCCGGCAAAACGGAGGACGAAGAGCGCCTGGAGCAACGTGAAGATGCAGCCGACGGCCGCGGCGGCAAGACAGATGTCGCACAGCGCGAGGAGAACAGCGATCGGATCCGGCATGTTCATGGCGCTTTGGCGACTTCCGCTGCCAGCCCCTCCACACCGCCGAACCGCTCCTGCAGGGCTCGGCGCGAAATGACAATTCGGACGCGCACCCGCCTCAGGCTGTCGAGGCGTAGTGCACAAGCATTCTGCGCAAATACGGTCAAAGAAATCAATATATTCTCAGCAAAACGATGCAGGCCTTCGTGGAGGGGCAATCGCTCCTGCTCGGCAATGGTCTCAAAGCCGTAGTACGCCATGATGCGCGCGATCTGTGCGCGCTGTTCCCTCGTGGCGGAGGGGACATCAGCGCATATCAGGGCAACGTCGCGCAAATCCGGCCGCGACGAGAGATAGAGCGTCAATTCCCGTAGCGATGTTGCAATGCATTGCTGGAGCTGGCGGGCCCAGGCGATTGTGGCGCCGCGCGCCGGCATCGGTGGGATATGCTCGTTCCAAAAATGCAGACGCCCGATGCGCTGACCCGGTCGCGCGTGGGTGCCGTCACTCAATGCGACCTTTTGGCGAGAAAGGTCGATCTGGAGGCGGAAAACACAGCCAGGGTGCCGGGTATATTCGATCACCGATTGGCGGCGGCGCAACCGGATGTCCAAAGCAAAAATTGCCTGTGCCAGCCAGGGATGGCTGTACGGCGACTGTGCCTTTTGCTCTACGGAATCCCACAAGGCCATCAGCGGGCCTCGCTATAACTCAAAGGTTACATAACATTTTAGGTGCAACTTTCATGTCTGAAAAAAGTTGCTTTGCCAGCGGCGATTTGGCGCTTTTTTGCGGCCCACTTCATGCTGAAAAAAAGGGCCGTCACTACCTTTGATCGCCCTCGTTGTAGATCGTCGCCAGCGTGTTCTTCACGGTCAAAGCCACCGGGACGGCAAGGATGACACCGGGAATGCCAAACAAGGCGCCGCCAGCGAGGAAGCAGAAGATAATGAGGACCGGATGCACGCGCGCCGCGCGGCCAAGCACGATTGGGCCGAAGACCTGGTCAATCGAAAGGCGCAGCAGCGTCGCATAGAGCGCATAGGCCAGGATGCTCATGATGCCGGTCGCCGTTTGCAGCGACACCAGGCCGGCAATGATCGCCGCCGAGGTTGGGCCGACAAATGGTACGGTCTCGAGGATGCCGGTCAGGAGGGCCAGCAGCGCCGCATGATGGATGCCGAGAATGAGGCCGAGACCGATATACGCGGCAATCGTCGCATAAATCACGACCGCGATCACACCGAGAAAGTACCGCATCAGGACCGGATCAAGCCGTGTCCAGATTCGCGCCACGAGCGGACGCCGCTGCGGCGGCACCATCCACAACAGTCCGCGGGCTACGCTTCTTCCGCTGACCAGGAAATAAATGAGCAGGACCACCGTTAGAATTGCGCCCATGACGGTTGCGAGACTGTAACCCGCGATGATCGCAAGCCGGTCGCCCTGCCCGAACCAATCGCGAATCCGATCAGCCACCGCCCGGGCGATCTCATTCGCATCCATCTGTTGCCCGAACCCGCGTATCGGGGCGTCACCGAACACTTGGTGAGCGAATTGTTCCAGCATGGGCTGAAGATTGCTCACGACGCTCGTTGTTTCGGCGGCGAGGTGTTGCGCCGCGACAAATGCCACGAAACCGGCGACAGTCACGAGAACAATCCACAGCAAGACTGCGAACAGCACACGCGGCAGCCGCGTCCGTTTGGCCAGCCAATCTAAAAGGGGCGTGCAGATGTAAGCGACAACGCCCGCCAGCACGAACGGCAGCAGAACGATCCGGATGAAATAAAGGAAGAACGCGATGGCGATCGCGGCGAGCAAGACGGCGCGGGTTTCGCTGGCATCAAAGGATGTGGCGGCGCGGACCCCCGCTGGGCGTCGCACCGCCTGGCGCGCCGTCTTGGAACCACTCATGAATAAGATTCGACCTTTCCAGCTCACGCGCCCGGTGAGACGGCGGCGCACGCTATCAAGCGCCATCAGCGCCCCGGCGCTGTAACCAAGCGGAAACAGCAGACCGAAAACGAGCGGAATGCGGAAATGGAAGGCCGCGGCGATATGCAGTCCGAACGCCGCGGCCGATCCAATCAGCGCCACGACCAATGCCGCGCAGGCATCGTGGCCGCCGTGCGCGCAACTTGCCGCATCGATCAGCGGGATCACCACGGCCGCCCACGCCAAGGCGACGGCCGTCAGCGCCAACGTCGGCGTCGCAATCGGTCCGCCGAGCGTGTCGACCAGATTCTTCGCAAGCCCGGGCCACAACGTCCGCCAGCCGGTGTACATGCGCGTCGAAAGCACCGCTTCGCCGTCCATGAGCAGGACCGATCGTCCGGATTGTTTGAACCGGCGGGCGACTTCCAGGTCCTCACAAATTGCGCTGCACACTGCGGCGTGCCCACCGACGGCCTCGTAAGCGTCGCGTCGCGTCAGCATGAATTGCCCGGTTGCCGTGACGCCGCCGCCGGAACGCGACTGCACCCGGCGCAGGTCCTGAACGAACGACAACAGAATGAGGCCGCACGGGATGATCAGGCGCTCGGCGAAACTTCGCAGCTCCTGATGCGGCGCGAGCGACAACAGATCGAGCCGTTGCGTTTGCGCCGCGCGCATGGCGCTCGATATGAGGTTTGGTTCGCCCCAAACGTCGGCATCAAGGAAGCACAGCCATTCGCAGCCGGAGGTCGAGCTCCGCGCGCCGATCCAGCAAGCGTGCGATTTGCCGGTCCAGCGCGGCGGAAGGGGCGGGCTCGACAGCAATGCAACGCGCGGGTGATCTGCGGCGAGGCGGCGCACGATCGCGGCTGTCTCGTCGGCCGAATGATCGTCGACAACAAGGAAGCTGAGCCGCTCTGCCGGATAATCCTGCATCAGCAGAGACTGCAGGCATCGCCCGATATTCGCCGCCTCATCCCGCGCCGGCACGATAACGGCGATTTGCGGAGCATCCTCTGAGGCCGGCGGCGAGGCGCCGGCGAGGCGCGGCAACAAACCGCGCTGAGTTGCGGCACGCAAGATCAGCCACGAGACGATCGCGAGCCACAGACAGGAAAGGGGAAGCTCCACAGCTCTACACTCGGCGAACCTCAGCCGGAAAAACCGGCGCCTGTACCGATCAACCCTTTGACGAGGGCCTGGGTTCCGGACCAACCCAAAGTGTAAAGGGGACGGCACCTGCGGCAGCGCCGTCAATCCATGATCACGACGCGGGTATCCACCGGCGTCCGGTCGTAAAGATCGGTGATGTCATCGTCGGCGAGGAGGAAGCATCCGAACGCGGAATTCTGACCGATCGCATTCGGCTTGTCGGTGCCGTGGATGCCGTACTCGATATCGTTCAAATAAAGGATGCGCGCGCCGAGCCGGCTGTCGGCGCGCCGCTCGCCGCTGCTAGCCGGCGTCGCCTGGGGCTGGCTGCCGGCCGGAGCGGGTGGTGGCCACACCGGCGACGCGTCCTTCCCCGAGACCCGATGCAGCCCGATTGCGTCCGAGCATTTGGGGCCGATCGCAATGCTGTACCGGATCGCGACGGTCGCGGCCTTTATTTGATAAAGCATGTGCTGGTCTTTGATGATGACGATCGTCCCGGGCGAATATGAGCTGCGGTAAAAGACGAATTGACGTCTGAGCTCATAGGGGAGACTCGCGGCGGCCGGTTCGACGGATTTGCCGTCCCCGGCAGGAGCCGGCTTTCGGCCGATTTTTTGCCGGGGCCGACTTGGCGTGCGCTCAGCGCTACCGCCGGTCCGAGCGGCAGGCGTCGCAAGTTTCGTGCCGGGCCGCGACAAATAGGCGTAACTGCCCGCCGCGATGACGGCGAGAACGACTGCGCCGATCACGCTGATAACGACCGGCGAGAGTGGCCCTCGGCCGCGCTGCACCATCGAATCCGCACTTGCATCCTCGCCGGCACCGATCTCTTCGTACGCGGGGCTTGCTTGATGTTGGGTCCGGGACGCCGCGCGCGCGTTGGACTGCCGAACCTCGAATTCCACTTGCCGAATTGCCGCCTCGAGCGATGCGGCCTCAGCCTCGATTTGCGCGTTGGGCCAAGGCGGATCGGCCCTCCGCAACTGTTCCGACAAGACGGTACGGGCCCGCTTGTACACCTCCTCGCGCGCGGCTCTGGTGTTGTGATCAAGCGACGCAACGGCCCGGGAAAGAAGGGTGAAATAATCAGCCACGGTGCTCCTTCCGTGCCCTCAAAGCACGGCCATGAATAGAGAAGTCCTCGAACGAAATCCCGGTAAGGGCAGATGCAGTCCCCAATCTTCCGGTATCTTCCGGCGGCGCAATCATAGCGCGGGTTCCGCAATGAACGGAACCGCCTTGATCGGCAGCATAATTGCGGCCGGGCAGGAACGGAAACCGGCCATCCCGCATTATGAAGATGCGGGGAGGCTGGATGAGTGTGTGATGGCTTTCCTCGCCACCCTGCTGGCCTATCTGGGATTTGTTAGCGGTATCGCCGTCGCACTGCTGATGTCGCTAGGTGCATTCCTTGCCGCGCCGAAGCAACCACTGAACCAGCAAGCGATCGTTCATCAAACCGTGGCGATGGCGCCAAAGCCAATCGAACCCAAGATAGCAGCGATAACGTCTTCGGCGACAACGTCATCGGCAACAAATGAGGCAAGCGCGACGCAAATTTTGGTCGGCAGCCGTCATAGCCGACCCAGCAGGACATTCGGCAGCACTGTTGCGGTCCGCCGCATACGAACAGTCAATACGGCGTCTCGTGATCAAAATCACGGGCGTGATCCGCAGGAGCACGCGAGCCAATGGGCGTATCAACTCGTGCCCGACTTTGACTCGCGCTACATCGGGTACGTCAATGAGCCCGCCGCCGACACCAGTCGGATTCGATGACTGGCCGCCGGATGATATCTGGCGAAATCTACGCGTACGATTGGGCCAGATAGGTCACAGCATCGGCGACGAGTTGACGCGGATCTTTTTCGCCCCGTTGTGCCGTATCGATTATCCGTTTGGCGATGATTTCCTGTGCCACGCGCTTATAGCGCGGCGATGCAAACTCGCTGCCCGATTCCTCTACTTTGGCCCACGCGTCTTCAAATGCTGCAACCAAGGTTTCGATCAGCTCGGGATCGAAAGCAGATTGCGCGAGCAACGGAACTATGACCACGGCCACCCTCCCTGCTTTGCGGGCTTCAGGGTAGCCTTTCTGTCTGTCATCGGCGCGCCTGTCATTCGAATTTGAACGTCCGAAGGGCTGAACCATGCCGCCCTAATCAGACGCTACCGCCAATCCTCTTGCACACCCGGACGCCTCGCTCCACATCGTCGCGCAAGCTCATCCCGCAAGTTGCCGGATGACGTTATCAAGCAAGCGGGCGCCCAACCGCTGCGAATGGTTGGACGTGGTAAAATCAAGGTGGCGTATTTTCATCCTCGTTTCGTCGCCCAATCGATGCTGATAGGACTTCATGCAAACCGCCGAACAGAAACGCATGTACCAGTAACGATGGACAATGAGGCCGAGCTGTTTACGACAATGATCGCAGCGGTAATGTCACGAGTTGAACGACCCTGCACCGAGCAGCCTGCCATGGTACATGGGCAGCATGACCGGCGCCTCTGCTCGGCCACTGTAACAGCGGTAGTCGCAATAGATAACCTTGGTGCCGATTTCCCGGATGTAGCTCTCGCCAATTTTGTTCCGGCAATGAGCGCAGAAAACCTCAGCCTTGAGGCTTGCGCCGTTTACAAAGATGCATCGCATGACAGACCTCCTTCGGCGCCATGAGAGCCGGGAAGTGAACCTGCCATGGCGACGAACCGATATAGGCGGCAACTGCCGAAGCACGTTTCGGCTATGAGACGTGAAGAGGCGAGCAAGACGAAGCCGATAACCCGCGTCTGAAACAAGGCCAAAGAATTGACCTGGGCGTTGGACACGTCAAGCTCCAAAAGAGCCTCCGCCCGTATGCACCAATTAACGCAGGAATGTCGGCAGCGGTTCCATTGCAAAATAGGCGCTAGCCAAATCGCTCACCGCCAAGACGCTGGCAAAATGCGCCCGCCGATACTGCAATCCGTGAAGCACCAGCGGCAATACTCCTGGTCGCCGCGGCGGGACCGGCGGCCAAAGCGTGCCTTGAGGTCGTGCGCCCGAAGTCGTTCGTTGGAGTGATTGTGCGCGCGTAACCGACGTGTTGCGGCTCGGCATCACCATCGAACGCATCAAGCCCGGCCAGCCGCAGCAGAACGGACGCCATGAGCGCATGCACCGCACCTTGAAGAAGGAAGCCACCCGGCCCCCAGGCATGAACGGCCTACAGCAGCAGGCCCGCTTCGACGCCTTCCTGCAGAGTTCAAGACCGAAAAGCCCCATGAGGCTGTCGGGCGGCGAGCTTGTCGGTCGGTAATCGCCTGATTAACATTTTCAGCGCGAGCATTCGTTAGCGTCATCTTCCAAGCGCAAGGCGACTACAGGTCGGCGCTAATCTTTCCGCCTTTTGCCGGAATGATTCCGATGGTGTATTGTTTCGATAAAGGTACGCGACCTCTTCGGGCGTCACTTCCTTCGCAATCGCTGTTGCGTAGCATTGGCAATAGGCATTGACTTGTTGGTCAGTCACACCGCTTGCGCGATTGATTTGGCTTTTGCGCTGTCGGTCAACGCAACTCCGCCGCGTGCTCCGCACGAAATCGTCATAGTCGCCCCCGGTGAGGCTTGCGATGTTGTTTGCGGCCGCGGTGATTGCCTGTTGCCGATCATAGAGGTTTCCCGCCGTGGCAAGCCCCATGACCACTACGGCGAGAAACCCCCACACCACAAATGGGCCGCCAGCTTTTTGAGCGCGGAAGCGCATGAACGCCCAAACGATCATCGGAACCAGTCCGGCACCGATGAAGGCAAACGCTGCCCCGCCAATCGCTGCCGCAATAAATGCCGCCTCCGCGTGCGGGCCGCTGTAGGAGGGAATTTTGGTCAATTGGAAGATCACGCTGAACGCGAGCGACACAAGCAAGTAGATCGCGAGCGTGATCCAGATGGCCTTGCGCGACATGACCGGCCCCTCCCATTGCCGGGTATCTTAGCACTTTCTTAACCATTGAGGCCCGAAAATCGCGGTATGGGACGGCAGAATAGGAGTGGAAAATTGTCGCTTCACGTGTATAGCAACACCGATCAAGTTCTGCGTTATAGCTGGAACGGCAAGGACAAGCATTGCCGATGGTCGCTTACCGCGACCGGGCGTTTGACATTGAAACGCTAGGGCAGGACGCGGCAAATCCGCCGCACTTGATTGCTTCTTGCAAGCCGAACTAGAGCGCGGTGCCATCGAAGCCGATTGACGGAAACCGGCACAGTCGCACGCATGGACCGTGCTCTTGGCGCATCCGGACGTCGCCGGCAAGTTTCCTGACCAACAGTTCCCGGATTTTGCAGGCGCCCCAATGCGGCTTGTCGCGCTTGAGATCGACGATCAGCCGCTCCACCTGGTGCGGCAGACTGGTTGGCATACCGCACCGGCCGGCGCGAGCGATCGCACAGCGCATCGAGCCCCTGGTCCTGGTAGCGGCCTAGATCTTGTAGCCGGTCTTGCGGGAAATGCCGAAATCGCGGCACACCTCGCTCATGCCTTCGCCCTCGATAAACGGGCGACAAAGCGTAGACGCTCCTCCATCACCGAACACTTTCTCCACGGCATCAACACCTCCCGCCAAAAGGCAAAAAGTGTTAGGCTAGGTTCGATGCCTTCGTCCGCGAGTTCAACGCCGAACGCCCGCACCAGGCTCTCGCCATGAAATGCCCGGCCGAACTCTATACCGCCTCATCACGGCCCTATCAGGGGCTGCCGGAACTCGAATATCCTTGGCACGACCGCGACATCCTGGTCACCGCCTGCGGCCGCATCTGCTTGCATAGGAAAAAGATCAATATCTCGACCGTGCTCGCCGGTCAGAAACTCGGCATCCAGGAAGTCGACGACGGCATTTGGCTCGTCAGCCTCATGCACTATGATCTCGGCTATATCGACTTGGAGCAGAGAACTTTGCAGACCATCGACAATCCTTTCGGCACGAGATTGTCACCTATGTCTTAAGTGCGTTCCGTTACCCATGTCTCCGGGCCGGACACTTGCGGTGGCGGAGAGGGAGGGATTCGAACCCCCGATACGGTTGCCCGTATGCCGCATTTCGAGTGCGGTGCATTCAACCGCTCTGCCACCTCTCCGTAGACCGAGACAAGCCTGAGCGTCGCGGCGCAGTATTTAGCGGCGGCCCGGGCCGGAAACAAGGGCGCGCGCCGCCGCCACGCGGCTAAAGCTCCCGGCCGAGCCTGCGGTCGAGCGAGTATGGCCCGCCGCCGCGCAGCGCGATGGCGAAGGACACAAGTCCCCACAGCAGCGTGTATTCGTAACCGCGCCGCAGTCCAGGCGAAGCCTGTTTTCCAATATATCGCCGTGATGATCGCCATTTCGATCGCTGCGGCGGCGGCGAAGAAACGGGTGAACAGCCCGAGGATGAGCGAAACGCCACGCCAGCGTTTCCAGGATGGTCGACGACCAGAACCCAACAGCCGCCGGATTAAAACCGATGTCGGCATAGCCCTTGAGAAGGGCCTCCGTCGGGCCGACCATGAGCTTATCCCAGCCGTGCACGAGCAAATTCCAGCCCACGGCGATGCGGATGATCCACCACGACAGCGGAATGGCGGCATCGTAGAACGGGCGCAGGAACGGCAGCAGAAGCTTCGGCTCAGGCTGTGTCTCGGCCATGATCGTCCCATCCGGGTGGTGCGTCGAGGAACATAGAGCGGCGCGGCACGGATGCATAGCGGCGTGCATCGGGCGAATAGGGCCGCCCTTGTTGCACCGAACGCGGCGCTCCTATACTGCGCCGCGAAGGAACCGCGGGCGCTTGGCAGCGGCAACAGCCGGGAGCACTTGATGGCAGAATGGTTCGTCGCCAAGGCATCGGACATGCCGGACGGTGATCGTCGTATCGTGTGCGCCGGCAAGAACGAAATCGGCGTTTTCAACAAGGCCGGCGCCTATTACGCCTACAGCAATTACTGCGTCCACTCCGGCGGCCCGGCCTGCGAAGGACTGCTGATCAACAAGGTCGTCGACATCATCGCGGCGGACCGCACCTATCAGGGACAGACGTTCTCCGACGTGGTGCATTTCGTGTGCCCGTGGCACGGCTACGAATATGAACTTGAAACCGGCCAGTGCGTCGGCGACCGCAAGCTGAGACTGAAGAAATTCGACGTAGTGCAGCGCGGCGACGACATCTATGTCGTGGCCTAATCCATGATCCGGAACAGCGGGCACCGCTTTTCCAAAAAGATCATGCGCACTTAGACGGAGGGCAGGATGGACACGATTCCGAGCGACGTCCGCAAGCTGAATTTTGACGACTACTCGACCTCCAAGCATCTCGATCATGCGGCGCAACAGGCGCGCGCCCGCAACTTCCAGGATTTTCTGATCGTCGACGTCGACGCGCACCACTATGAGAACGAATCCTACAAAGAAGTGTTCGGATACATCGAAAGTCCGGTGATCCGCCGCGACATGATCGATTCCGCGCAACGCCCCGGCCGCTCCGGCCTGCTCAACAGCTCGGTCGGCAATCAGAACCTCGGCGGCCGCATCACGCGCTCCAACCTGCGGCGGCTGCAAAAGGTGCCGGCGGACGGCAAGCATCGCGACATCGCGATGACGCTCGAGTGGATGGATGCGATGGGCGTCGATTACGCCTGCATGTTCCCGACCCCGATGCTGTTTCTCGGCCTGCATCCGCAGGTCGAGATCGAGGTCGCGCTGTGCCGGGCCTACAACCGCTGGCTCTGCGAGCGCATCCTCGCCGTCGAGCCGCGCCTCGTCTCGATGCTCTACATTCCGTTCAACGATCCGGAGGCGGCTTATCAGACGGTAAAGGATTTCGGCGACAAGAAGGGCGTTGTCGGCTTCATGGTGACGTCGCCGCGCTACAAGCCGGTGCACGACAACGCCTATATGAAGACCTATGCGCTGCTCGAGGAAATGGGCAAGCCGATCTCGTTCCACGCCGCCTACAGTTGGGAGGACAGGGCGCTGCAGATGACCAACCGGTTCATCTCCGTGCACTCGCTCGGCTTCATCTGGTTCAATATGATCCACATGACGAACTGGGTGATCAACGGCCTGCCCGAGCGCTTTCCGAAACTCAAGGTGATGTGGATCGAGAGCGGCCTCACCTGGGCTTACTGCCTGATGCAACGGCTCGACCATTCCTACATGATGCGCACGTCGGATTGCCCCTCGCTCAAGAGGAAGCCGAGCGAGTATATGCGCGAGATGTTCTATTCCTCGCAGCCGATGGAGAAGCCGGCGGACAAATCGATCCTTGAAGCGACCTTCAAGATGATCAACGCCGAGACGCAACTCCTCTGGTCGTCGGACTATCCGCACTGGGATTTCGACCTGCCCGGCGTCATCTACGACCTGCCGTTCCTCAGCGAAAAGGCCAAGCGCAACATCCTCGGCGCCAACGCCGCCCGCGTGTTCGGCCTCGACACGAAGGTGCTGAAGAAGATTCCGTAGCTAATTACTGCGCAGCCTTACATTGCCACCCAGGCCGGGGATTTGGTTCGCCAGGATCACGACGGCGAAGGTAATCGCCAGCATGAGCAGGCCGAGCACGGCGATGGCGCCGAGGTCGCCACTCTCGTTGAGATCGAAGATCAGCACGGACACTGTCTTGGTCTCGGACGTGAACAGGATGATGGCGGCCGAGAGCTCGCGGATCACGCCGACGAAGATAAAGCACCAGGTGGCGATGATGCTGGTGCGCAGCAGCGGCGCGGTGATGTGGCCAAGCGCCTGCAGGCGCGTGGCGCCGAGAATTCGGCTTGCCTCCTCGAGATCGGGATGCACACCGCGAAAGGCCGACCGCATCTGCTGGTAGGCCGCCGGCAGCGAGATGGTCACGAATGCGATAAGCAAAATCCATAGCGTGCCGTAGAGCACGAAAGGCGGTCGCGTGTAGCTCAGGAACAGGCCAACGCCGAGCACGATGCCCGGAATGGCGACCGGCGCGGTTGCGAGGAAGCCGAGCGCGCGCCATCCGGTAATCGCCCGGCGTGCGGTGATGTAGCTGACCACGACGGCGAGGATCGTGCCGATGGTCGCCGCAATCGTGCCAAGCAGGAACGTGTTCTTGATGGCAGGCGGCGTCTCCGAGAGTTCGAAGAATACGAAGTCGACATTGTGCAGGGTGAAATTATTGAACCACACGAATTGCGAAGCGACGTGGGAGAACGCGGCGTTGAACAGCGCGCCGTAGGGCAACAGCACGGCGCAAAGCAGCACGAAAAAGCTCAGCGCCAGCGCCGGCCATTTCAGCGCGCCGAGCTCGACCAGACGAGGGTTGCCCTGCCGTCCCCCGACTACCGCATAGCCGCGGCGGCCAAGGATGGCCTTTTCGGCGCGCAGCAGCACGATGGTGAATACCAGCAGCGGCAGCGACGCGGCGGCGGCGAGCTGCAGTTTGGGTGGATACTGGAACAGGCTCCAAATCTTGGTGGTCATGGTGTGGAAGCCCGCGGGCAGCGCCAGGATCGCCGGCGAGCCGAATAGCGTCATGGCCTGCAGGAATGCGACCAAGGCGCCCGCGACCAGCGCCGGCAAAGCGAGCGGGATCGTTACCCGGCGCGCCGTGACCCACATCCGGCCGCCGAGGATCGCGGAGGCGTCTTCGAGATCGCCGGGGATACGATCGAGCGCGTTGGCGACCAGGACGAAGACGTAGGGGAAGGTGTAGCAGGAGATGACGAAGATGAGGCCGGACAGTGAATAGATGTCGAACAGGTGCTCGTCGGCTTCCGCCCCGGTCACCGCGCGGAAGACCTGGTTGAGCAGCCCGCTGTTCGGCGCCGCCAGCAATTCCCAGGCGATGGCGCCGAGGAACGGCGGCGTCACGAATGATGCGGTCACCAGCGCGCGGATGGTGCGCCGCAGCGGCATGTCGGTGCGTGCGATCAGCCAGCCCATGGGCGCGGCGGCAATACAGCAGATGACGCTCGACGACGTGGCGATAATGAGCGTAGTGACCAGCGGATCGACGAAAACCGGATCGCTGACCAGCTGAATGAAATTGCCGAGCGTGAACGCGCCCGCCTTGTCGGTGACGCTGTAATATGCGAGCCACCCCATCGGCAGCACGATCAGCACGCACAGGATCGCCGCAAAGCCGATGAGGATAGGCCAGCTCAGGTCGAAAGCGCGCCGCTTCCGTTCGCGTCCCGCCTCAAGCGCGATGGTCACCGCTCACACCTTGAAAATCTGGGTGTAACGAGCCTTGATCGCATCCGCTTCCTTTTCGACGCCGGCCGGATCGTCCTTGAATACCTTGATGTCGGCAAGCCGTTTGCGGCCGGGTTTCGGCTTGACCAGCGCGTGCACGGAATGCTGCGCGGCGAAGTCGACGAGAAGCTGCTGCGCTTCGAGGCCGTGCAGCCAGTTCTGGAACAGCCGTGCGGCGTTCGGGTTCGGCGCCGCAGCAAATACGCCGCTCGGACCGTTGACGATCGGCGTGCCCTCCGCCGGATAGACCACCTCGATCGGCTGGCCGGCTTCCTTGAGCTGCACTGCGTTATAGTCGTTGCCATCAGCCATCACGGCGCGCTCGCCAAGCGCGAGCTTTTTCGGCGGATCGGTCGAGGATTGCACCTGCAGGACTTTTTGCTTGGCCAGCTTTTCCAGATATTCCCAGCCGAACGCTTGCACGATCTGATAGGTCGCATTCATGATCGTGCCGCTATAAGCCGGGTGCGCCTTGACCATCTTGCCGATCCATTTCGGTTCGAGCAGATCGGCAAAGCTTCTTGGCGCGTCTTCCGCCTTCACCATGTTGGTGTTATAGCCGAGCGAGGAAAGCCAAACCCGCGTCGTGCAAAACAGACCATCCGGATCGTAATACGCCGGCGGGAAATGTTGCGCGACGTCTTCAGGCAGATAGGGCGCTAGCCAGCCCTCGCGCCGCCACTCGATGAAATGAGCGCCGTCCGAGCTGTTGACCACGTCGACGGCATGGATGTTGCTCGACATCTCCTGGCCGATGCGCTGGAACACGCGCTCGGCGCCGGAGCGCTCGACGCGCACCGCTATGCCGGGAAGTCTCGCCTCGAACGCCTTCGCAAGCTTTTCCGCCACCGGCAAATCCATCGCCGTGTAGAACGCGACCTTGCCCTCTTTCTTCGCCGCCTCGATCAGCGCCGGCGTGATGGCCGACGGCTCCGGCGCGGCAGCCCGTAACGGTTCGGCGAACGCGCAAAGCGCCGCCGCCGACCCTTGCAGCATCAACCGCCGCGACAGCGCCTTCGTCCTCATCACCGCCTCCTTTGCATGGGTCAATCGAATGACCATTTCCGCTCGTCCCCGCAGCAGCGGGGACCCAGCACTTTGTACGTCACGTGCAGATGGATTCCCGCGTTCCGCGGGAATGAGCGGAGGACGGTTGGCGTCATTTTCCGAAACCCTATTAAACGTGGAAAATCTTCACGTAGCGCGCCTTGATGTCGTCGGCCTGCTTCATGACCGCGGCCGGATCGTCCTTCATGACTTTGATGTCCTTGAATGGCTTGCGGCCGGCCTTTTCCTGGGTCTGCGGATGCATCGAGCGCAGGCCGCCGATATCGATGATGAGTTGCTGCGCCTCGGCGGTGAAGCTGTAGCACTGGAACAGCCGCGCCGCGTTCGGATTGGGCGCCGCCTTGAAGATGGCATTGGGTCCGACGATCAGCGGCGTGCCTTCGGCCGGATAGACGATCTCGACCGGCTTGGCGGCCTCTTTGAGCTGGAACATGTTGTATTCGTTGCCGTCCACCATCACGGCGCGCTCGCCGAGTTCAAGCTTCTTCGGCGGATCGGCGGAGGATTGCACCTGCATCACGTTCTGCTGCGCGAGCTTTTCGAAATACGACCAGCCAAGGTCGCGCGACATCTGATAGGTCGCGGTCATGATGGTGCCGCTGTAGCCCGGATGCGCCTTCACCAGCTTGCCCTTCCATTTCGGATCGAGCAGGTCGGCGAAACTCTTTGGCGCTTCGTCCGCCTTCACCAGATTGGTGTTGTAGCCGACGACGCACAGGCCGACGCGGAAGCTGGCGAATTGTCCGTCGGGATCCTTGTGCTCGGCCGGATAATATTTGGCGACGTCCTCGGGCACGAATGGTTCGAGGATGCCGTCCGCCTTCCAGACGATGAGCTGCGAGGCGTCCGATGAATTGACCACGTCGACGGCATGGATACCGCTTGAATATTCCTGCCCGAGCCGCTGGAACAGCCGCTCGGCGCCGGTGCGTTCGACCCGCACCGATATTCCGGAAAACTTCGCTTCAAACGCCTTGGCGATCTTCTCGGCGAGCGGTAGATCGACCGAGGTGTACCAGACTGCCTTGCCTTCCTTGCGCGCGGCGGCGATGAGGTCCGGCGTGATTGCGGTCGGAGGCGGCGCGGCCGCGCGCGCTGGCGCGGCGAACATGGTGCCTGCCGCCGCGGTCGCCGCTGTGGTTTTCAGAATGTCCCGCCTCGTCAATCGTCGTTGCGGCATGACATCGTCCTCCCTTTGCTCATTCAATCTTCTGGTCGGCCGCGCGTTCAACTCACCAGCGCACGGCAGCGTTCCGCCGGCAGATGGAGCCAGACCGCGCTGCCGGATGCCAGATTCTCGCCGGCCGCCGTGATCACGCGAAGCTGCGTGCCGCCGTCGACCTCGACCAGGTAATCGCGGCTCGAGCCGAGAAAGACCTGGCGCATGATCGTGGCCGGCATCACGTTCTCCGCATTTGCCGGGCGGCTCGCCGCAATGGCGACGTCATGCGGACGGATCGAAACCGCCGTCTCGCCCTGCGCCGGAAGCTCGGCGCCGGCGACGCGCAGCGCCGTTCCGGCAAAGGCGATATGGCTGCCGTCGCGATTGCCGCCCTTGAGCACATTGCTCGAGCCGATGAAGCGCGCAACGAATTCCGAACGCGGGCGGTCATAAATTTCTTCCGGCGAGCCTACCTGCTCGATGCGGCCGGCGTTCATCACCGCGATCACGTCCGCCGCTGTCATCGCCTCGGACTGGTCGTGCGTGACGTAGACCGTGGTGTAGCGATATTGATCGTGCAGCCGCCGGACCTCGAAACGCATCTCCTCGCGGAGGTTGGCGTCGAGATTGGACAGCGGCTCGTCGAGCAGTAGCGTTTCGGGCTCGACGATGAGCGCGCGGGCCAGCGCGACGCGCTGTTGCTGGCCGCCGGACAGTTCGCCCGGATAGCGGTCCGCCAACATGTCGAGCTTGGTCGTCGCCAGCATCGCCTTGACCTTCCGGGCCATCGCGCCACGATCCATCTTCCGCAGCTTGAGGCCGTAGCCGACGTTTTCGGCGACCGTCATATGCGGCCACAGCGCGTAGCTCTGGAAGATCATCGACATATTGCGCCGCTCCGGCGGCAAGGTGCGCGCCGCGGAGGACAGGAGTTTGTTGCCGACGTAAATCTCGCCAGCCGAGGGTTCGACGAAACCGGCGATCAGCCGCAGCGTCGTCGTCTTGCCGCAGCCCGACGGGCCGAGCAGGCAGACGAGACTGCCGTGCTCGATGTGATGCGAAACATTGTCGACCACGGCGATCACGCCATAGCGTTTCGTTAGACCTCTGAGCTCCACCGACGCCACGGGTCTTTTGCCCTCCCGGACTTTTGCCTATCAAACACCAGAACGAGCCGGGCATTGCCGCGACGTTTTGACCCCGGACCGGCGTGCTCAGGTCCCCGTAAAGACCGGCTTGCGTTTTTCCATGAAGGCAGTGCGGCCTTCGGTGAAGTCGCGGCTCGCGAAGCAGTGCTCCACCGCCTCGGTGGCGCGTGGCACGTTGCGCTTTGATTCGTCCTTGAGCATTTCGCCGACCGTGATCTTGACGGCCTTGAGGGTGAGCGGGGCATTGGCGGAAATCATGTCGGTGATGCCTTTGACATGGTTTTCCAGTTGGGCCGACGGCACGACGCGATTTACGAGGCCCATGGTCAGAGCCTCCTGCGCATCGAACTGGCGCGCGGTATAGAAAATTTCCTTGGCAAAGGCCGGCCCGACGATATCCACCAGCCGCTTGAGGCCAACATAGCCGTAACCCAATCCCAGCTTCGCGGCGGGGACGGCGAAGCGCGAATTGTCTGACGCGATGCGGAGATCGCAGCAGGTGGCGAGGCCGAGGCCGCCGCCGATGCAATAGCCGCGGATCATGGCAATCGTCGGTTTGGGAAAGTCATAAATGCTGGCGTAAGCCGCCTCGGCTTTGACGTTGTAGGCGCGCGAGGCCTCGAGCGAGGCGCGCTCGCTGGCGAACTGCGAGATGTCGGCGCCGGATACGAAAGCCTTGCCGCCGGCGCCGGTTAGCACCACGACGCGAATGTCGCCGTCGGCCGCGAAGCTGTCGAGAATGCGCTTCGTCGCCTCCCACATGTCCAGCGACACCGCATTGTGCCGCTCGGGATTGTTGAAGGTCACGGTGCCGACGCCGCCCTCCTTGCGTGAGAGCATCTTGTCGGTTTGCGTCATTGTTCAATTCCTTCCTCTGCCCCATCATGCGCGGGCTTGACCCGCGCATCCATGCGGCGCCGGCGCCCCATGATTGCCGGGTCAGGCCCGGCAACGACGATTGAAACAACCTTGCGCTCGCCGTCAGCACAAGCATCAAACCGCCTTCACCTTGTGCAACGTTGCGATGTCGCGCCCGCTGAAGCCGAATTCCTTGAGCACAGCATTGGTATGCTCACCGAGTTCCGGCGGCCGCGCCACCAAGCGCGAAGGCGTGCGCGACAGCCTTACCGGCTGGCCGACCAGACGCATCTTGCTTTTGTCCTTCTTGGTCACGCTCTGGGCGATGCCCAGATGCTGCACCTGCGGATCGGCGAACATCTGATCGATGGAATAGATCGGCCCGCAAGGCACGCCCGCTTTGTTGAAACGCTCGACCCATTCGGCACTGGTGCGGTTGCCCAGATAGGTGTCGATCTCGGCGTTGAGGGCGTCACGGTTCTTCGAGCGCGCTGCGCCAGTTTCATATTCGGGCTTTTGCATCAGCGTGGTCGCGCGCGCGGTCTCGCAGAACCGCTGCCAGATCTTCTGCCCGGTGGTGGCGATATTGATGTAACCGTCCTTGGTCTTGAATACGCCGGTCGGAATGCTGGTCGGATGATTGTTGCCCGCCTGTTTCGCGACTTCACCGCTGACGAGATAGCGGGCAGCTTGAAAGTCGAGCATGAAAATCTGCGCTTGCAGCAGCGAGGTTTCGATGTGCTGGCCCTTGCGAGACTTCTCGCGTTCGAGCAACGCGACCATGATGCCGAGCGCCGCGAACAGTCCGGCGCTAAGGTCCGCGATCGGAACCCCGACACGGACTGGCCCGTCGCCGGGCAGGCCGGTAATCGACATCAGGCCGCCCATGCCCTGCGCAATCTGGTCGAAGCCGGGCCGGCCGGCGTAGGGCCCATCCTGTCCGAAGCCGGAAATGCTGGCATAGACGATGCGCGGATTGACCTTGGCGAGCGTCTTATAGTCGATGCCCAGCCGCTTCTTCACGTCGGGACGGAAATTCTCCACCACGACGTCGGCTTTCTTGACCATGCGCATGAAGGCGGCCTTGCCTTCCGGCACCTTCAAATTGAGCGTCACGCTGCGTTTGTTGCGGTGAAGGTTCTGAAAGTCACCGCCCTCGCGCGGGCCGCCCATCGGTTCTTCGACGCCGGGCGGCGATTCGATCTTGATGACATTGGCGCCCCAGTCGGCGAGTTGCCGGACGCAGGTCGGGCCGGACCGCACGCGGGTCAGATCGAGCACGGTGAACCGCGCGAGAGCTTTCGAAGCACGGGGAAAGGCCATTGCGGACGCCTCCAACGCCGGTTTCTTGCCGGCGATGGCGCCGGAAATGCCAGAACTTCCACGATCTTATCGTTAATGTCCACCGGTCGCGAATGGTCGTCGTGGCAGTCGTTCACGTCGTGCTGATCCGATAGACTGCGCCAAGGCCGGTCATCTTTCCGGCACTTTCGAGAGGCGATCATGAACGAAGATGTATTTAACGTGAGCGTGCGCAAATTTCTCAAGAAGGTCGGCATCACCTCGCAGCGCGAGATTGAGCAGACGGTGCGGAAAGCCCTGAGCGAGGGCCGATTGAAGGGCAACGAGGCTTTGCCGGCCAAAATGATGCTCACGGTCGAAAGCTTGGGCCTGTCTGTGGAAATCGAGGGCGCCGTCGAGCTCGAATGAAGATTTGCCGCATGCTCCGGCAAATTCCAGGAAACAATCATGATTGATCTTCGTCGTATGCTTGTCGGCTTGATGCTTGCCGTTGTCGCGACTGCCGCAGTGGCGCAGGAGCACCCGGGCCGAGGCGGCGGCGGTGGCGACCGGCCCAATCGGACAGAGGGGGCCGGCCGGCAAGAGCAGAACGGCCCCGGCGTGCTCTCGCTGTTGCCATCAGACGCAGTCAGCCAGCACAGCGCCACTCTCTCCGGCGGCAAGCTCGACTACACCGCGACCGCCGGGACATTCGCGCTGTTCGATCAATCCGGCGAACGCTCGGCCGCTATCTTCTACACCGCCTACGTGGCGAAATCCGACAATCCGGCGGGACGGCCTGTAACTTTCGTCTTCAACGGCGGCCCGGGCGCCGCCTCGGCGTTTCTCAATCTCGGTCTGGTCGGTCCGCGCATCGCTGAATTCGGCATGGCCGGGCACGATGGGTCGAGCGTTCATTTGATCGACAATCCGGATAGCTGGCTCGCTTTCACCGATCTGGTACTGATCGATCCGGTCGGCACCGGCTGGAGCCGGCCGGCCAAGCCGGACGGCGGCAACGCCTTCTATGGCGTGCACCGTGACGCTGAATTCCTGGCGAAAGCGGTGGCGCTCTACGTCTCGAAGAATGGCCGCGTCTCGTCGCCGAAATTCATCCTCGGCGAGAGCTACGGCGGTTTCCGCGCCGCCAAGGTTGCGCGTGCGCTGCAGAGCGAACAGGGCATCGTCGTCTCCGGCATCCTGATGCTCTCGCCCTTGCTCGAAGGCGCGTTCCAGTTCGGCGGCGACCGCTTCGCGCTTGGCGCTGCGCTGCAACTGCCTTCGCTTGCGGCGGCCGAACTGGAGCGCAAGGGCATCTTCAGCAAGGACGCGCTGGCTCAGGCCGAGCATTACGCATTGACGGACTATCTCTCCGCACTTGCCGGCCCGCCGCTCAAGGGTGACGCGGCAAAGAGCTTCTACGCCCGTGTCGCGCAAATGACCGGATTGCCGCCGGACGTCCTGGCCGAATCCCGCGGCTTCATCCAGGACGCCTATGTCAAGAGCCTGCGCGCCAGCGACCACAAGATCGTCAGTCACTATGATGCGACTTTTGCCGTCGATGATCCAAATCCGGAATTGCCGGCCGCGCGCGGTCCCGATCCCGTGCTCGACGGCGTCATCCGCTCCTACGGCAGCGCATTCGTCGCCTACGCGCGCGATGAGCTCGGTTTCAAGACCGACATGACTTACAATCTGCTCGCCTCGGACATTTCCGGGAAATGGGACTGGCAAGAAGGATCGGGCCATGGGCAGCCGAGCGTCGCCGAGGACCTGCGCGTGCTGCTCGCGCTCACGCCGTCGTTTCATCTCATGATCGCCCATGGCTACAGCGACATGGTGACGCCGTACGCCGTGACTCGTTACGTGATCGACCACCTTCCGCCGGTCGAGGGAGAAGAGCGTACGCAACTCAAACTCTATCGCGGCGGCCACATGTTCTATCTCGATGCGGACTCGCGGAAGGCCTTCACCGCCGATGCCCGCACGATGTACGCGCCGCCATGATCGACGTTGCGCATCACACCGCGGAGGACGGTCTCGATCAGTTTATTCCGATTCGCAAGAGCGACATCCTTTCCGCGCTGGTCGAGCAGGACGCCTTCGTCAGCGCCGACGAGCGCGAGAAGTTTCGCCAGCTTTGCCTGATGCTGGCCTCGATCTATCACTACGAATATTTCGGGCTGCTCGAGCGTCTGCGCAATGACTACTACTATTTCAGCCCCGACGTCGCCGCGCCTGCTGCCATGGACCGCGATCTGATCGAACGCAGCTACGCCGACCTCGTGCAATCCCTCGAAAAAGTCCTCAAGGGCGCGAACTTCATCGCGCTGGCGCACGACGAGATCGGCGACGCCCATCGGCGGCGCACGGTGTTGCGGGTCGAGGTCAAGGCGCCACTTGATGATTTCCGCGAAGTCCGCTTCTACCGGCGCGGCCATCACACTGAACAATTCGAAATCGCCCAATGGTTCGGCTTGCGCAAGCGCAAAGTCGATGTCGAAGTCTATGACGACGTCGTCCTCATGGTGGCAATGAAGTCGCATGCCGAGATCACCTCGCGGCGCAAGCTGCGAACGCTCGACCGCCGCAAGATCCGGCCCGGCTCGGTGCTGCTCAAATATTTCCGCAACATCGCGAGCAGCGATCTCTATGCGCTGTTTCCCAACGCCCGCGTGGTATTAAGCGGTCAGGACAAGCTCACGCTCGGCCTGCCCGCCATCGCCGGCGGCATACCCATTCTGCTCAAACTTTATGCAACCATTACGGTGTTGTTCGTCGTGATCGGGTTCTATCTGGGTGCGAGCGCACCCGTAGCGGACAAGGATATGACGACAGCGCTCGCAGCGCTCGGTGGCATTGTGGCGCTCGGCGGCTTCGTGGTGCGGCAATGGGTGAAATATCAGCGCCAGTCGCTCAAGTACCAGATCGAGCTCACCGACAACGTCTATTACCGTAACATCAACAACAATGCGGGCATCTTCGATTATGTCATCGGCGCGGCCGAGGACCAGGAATGCAAGGAGGCCTTTCTTGCCTATCATTTCCTCCATATTGCGCCCGCTGCGCCGACGGCAGACGAGCTTGATGGCCGCATCGAAGCATGGCTCTTCAAGACCTTTGGTGTCGACCTTGATTTCGAGGTCGACGACGCGCTGGCAAAGCTCGAACGGCTGGGCCTGCTCGCCCGTCAGGGCCAGCGCCTCACCGCCCTGCAACTCGACGGGGCGCTCGACCAGCTTCGGCATGTTTGGGACGATTTTTTCCCTGCGAAGAAACCGGCTGCCGCAGAATGAGGCAGGGATGGCACGTGCGTCCGCACGCCGCGGATGACCGACGCCCCTTGTCGGCGCTGCGCCGCCGAGTCAAGATCGCCCATCGAAAAGACCCTTCCGGGAGGAACAAATGATCAAACGCTTCGGTCCTGGCGTGCTCGACCGCCGCACCTTCGTCAAGGCGAGCGCTGCGGCCGGTCTCGTCCAAATTGCCGCCCCCGCGATCATCGCCGCGCGAGGCGATACGCCCATCAAGATCGGGGTCGACAATCCGCTGACCGGCACCTACGCCGCTCCCGGCAAGAACGAAGGGATCGGCATTCAGCTCGCGGTCGACCAACTGAACGCCAAGAGCGGCATTCTCGGCCGCAAGATTGAGCTCCTCACCGAAGACTTCGACCAGCGGCGACGCGGGCACGGCCGTCCAGAAGGCCCGCAAGCTGATCGAGCGCGACAATGTCGACTTTTTGGTCGGCAATGTGAACTCAGCGCTGGCCCAGGCGATGGCCCAAGTGTCCAATGAAAAAGGCGTGTTGCACATTGTTCCCGGCGGTCACACCGATCCGATCACGGGCGCCGATTGCAAATGGAACGTGTTCCGCGTCTGCAACACGACGCGCATGGAAGCAAACGCGATTTGCGGCGTGCTGTTCAAGACTTACGGCAAGAAGTGGCACTTCATTACGCCGGATTATGCGTTCGGCCATACGCTCTTCGACGGCTGCGAGGCCAATTTGAAGAAGCTCGGCGGTACGGTGACCGGCAACGAGCTAACTCCGCTTGGCACGACCGACTTTTCCGCCTATCTCATCAAAGCGCGCGCCGCCAATCCCGACGTGCTGCTTGTCCTGGTTCAGGGCGACGATATGGTGAACTGCCTCAAGCAGATCTCGCAGTTCGGTATCGACAAGCAGATCCACGTCGCCGGCACGCAGCAGGAGCTGGAATCCGTCGAAGCGATGCCGCCCGAAGCGCGGGTCGGTGTTTGGATGTTCGAGTGGTACTGGAAACAGGCGGCGGACACGCCCGGCCTCGACCAGTTCATCGCCGACATCCGCAAGCGTACTGGCGGCAAGGTGCCGACCGCCCGCACCTGGTTCGGCTATGTCGCGATCCACGCCTATGCGCTGGCCTGCGAAAAGGCCAAGACGATTGAAGCCAAAGCCGCCGCCAAGGCACTCGGCGACATGCAATTGCCGCCGGAGATCAAATTACAGCCGAACAATGTGTTCTTCCGCGGCGGCGATCACCAGCTCATGCTGTCGGCCTTCATTGGCGAACTGATGCAAAAAGGTGACGGCGATCCGGAAAACCTGTTCAAGGTGAACAACATCGTATCCGGCGAGAGCATCGCCCCATCGGTGTCCGAGACCGGCTGTAAGATGCAGATGCCGGCTTGATTATGCTTCCCTGCGCCCCTCACTTCGGTCGCCGCTGCGATCGTAAGTGAGGGGCTTTCTCATGGCCGGCTCACGATGTCCGAACTCATCTTCTTCAATATCACCAACGGACTGATCGTCGGCGCGTTCTATGCGCTGATGGCAATCGGTCTATCGCTGATCCTGAATCTTTCCGGCGTCATCAATTTCGCCCACGGCGGCTTTCTCGTCATCGGAGCCTATCTGGCCTACACGCTCAGGCCATACCTTGGCTTCTGGGGCTCGCTGATCGTTGCGCCTTTCCTCACCGCGATCATCGGTATCGCTGTCGAGTGGCTGCTCATTCGCCGCCTGTATGGCCGTGATCCGCTCTACAGTTTGCTGCTGACTTTCGGCCTGGCCTTCATCATCGAAGATGGCACGCGCCAGATATGGGGAGCGCAGGGACTTCCGGTCTCGATTCCAGAATCGCTGTCGTCCGCGCTCAGCTATAGGTTCTTTTTTCTCACCGGCTACCGCATGTTCATGGTGGCGGTGGTCGCCGTCGTGGTTGCGCTCCTGTTCGTGCTGTTGCGCTACACCCGTATCGGGGTGCGCATCCGCGCGGGCACGCTCGATCTCGAGACTGTCGCAGCGCTCGGTGTCAACGTACGGACGCTTCGATCGATGAATTTCGCCGTCGGTATCTTCCTTGCCGGTTTGGCCGGCGTGCTCGCCGGCGGCCAGCTCGGGCTTGAGCCAACCATGGGAGACAGCTTGCTGATGCCGAGCTTCATTGCCATCATCGTCGGCGGGGTCGGCTCCCTGACCGGTACGCTGGTCGGCGGCTTGCTGATAGGCGTCACCGCCGGTCTCACCGCCGTTGTCTTCCCCTCGGCGAGCGACGCGGTCATGTATGTGTTGATGGCGATCGTGCTTCTGATCCGACCGCGCGGCCTGTTTGGCGAAGAAGGCATGCTGACGTGAAGTCGGAACAGAGCAAGCATCTGGCTATTCTTGTCGTCATCTGGGGTGGCCTCCTCTTCGCACCCTATTGGATGCCGTTATTTGGCGGTTACACCGCACTCGGTACTCGTGTGCTGGTGCTGGGGCTCGGCGCCATGTCGGTCAATTTTCTGCTTGGCTTCACCGGGGTGCTGTCGTTCGGTCACGCCGCCTGGTTCGGTCTGGGCGCCTACGGTTGTGGATTGACGCTGAAATATTTTGCCTTGAGTACGCCCCTCGGGCTCCTGGTCGGCACGCTGGTCGGCGGCATTGCGGGCGCTATTCTCGGCGCGTTGCTGGTGCGCCGCCGCGGCATTTACTTCGCCATGGTGACGATCGCATTCGGCCAGGTATTCTATTACATCGCGTTCCAGTGGAGTTCGTTGACTGGCGGCGACGACGGACTGCGCGGCTTCGCGCGCCAACCGCTGGACTTCGGGATCTTCCAGATCGATCTGCTGCACAACGACACTTACTTTTACTATTTCGTGCTGTTCTGCTTCGCCGCTATCGTCGGCATCATGGCATTCATCCTGAAATCGCCATTTGGCAGAACAATGATCGCGATTTGGGAGAATGAACGGCGCGCCCGCTTCCTCGGCATTCCGGTCGAGTTCCACATCTGGGTCGCCTTCACACTGTCTTGCTTCTTCATGGCCTTCGCCGGCGGTCTCTACGCCATGGTCAATAACTTCGCCGATCCGCGCATGCTTCACTACAGCCTGTCTGGCGATTTCGTCATTATGGCTGTGATGGGCGGCATGCGCACGTTCTGGGGTCCGCTCCTTGGCGCGATCGTCTTTGTCGTCCTCCAGGACTACATCTCGAGCGTCACGGTCAACTGGATGTCATTTGTCGGCATGCTGATCGTGCTCATCGTGTTGTTCTTCCCGCGCGGCATTCTCGGCCTGTTGCGACAGCGGAGGACGGCATGAGCGTCCTCGAAGTCCGGAACCTGACCAAGCGCTTCGGCAATCTCGTCGCGGTACGCGATATATCAATGGCGGTCGAGAAGGGCGAGCTGCGCGCCGTGATCGGCCCGAACGGCGCCGGCAAGACCACGTTCTTCAATCTGGTCAGCGGCTTCTTCGCGCCCACCACCGGCTCGATCCTGTTCGATGGCCGCGACATCATCGCGGTGCCGGCACAGCGGCGGGTCGGACTCGGCATGGCGCGCACGTTTCAGGTCACCGAAATCTTTCCCGAACTGACGGTGTTCGAGAATGTCCGCATCGCGACCGAGATTGCCGCCGGCTATCGCCTGCGGCCATGGCTCAATCGCGCCGAAAAATCCGAGATCGGTCAGCGCATCGAGGAGACGCTCGCTCTCGCCGCGCTCTCCAGCAAGGCCGGGCGCCTGGTTGGAGAGCTTGCGCACGGCGACCAACGCGCCGCGGAGATCGCCATGGCGCTCGCGCTCAAGCCGCACCTTCTCCTGCTCGACGAACCCACGGCCGGCATGGGCGACCACGAAACCTATGAGATCACCCAGCTGATCCGCCGGCTGCACAAGGAAGGCAATCTGACCATCGTGTTGATCGAGCATGATATGCGCGTCGTCTTCCATCTTGCCGATCGCATCACCGTGCTCGATCAGGGCGGCTTCCTCGCCGAAGGCACGCCGCGAGAGATCGCCGCAAACGAAGCGGTTCAAACCGCCTATCTGGGCAAGGCCGCATGACCGCCGCGCTCACTGCCGAAGGGCTTCATACCTATTACGGCAAGAGCCATATCCTCCATGGCGTCAGCCTCGAAGCCGCCGAAGGCCAAGTGACGGCGCTGCTCGGCCGCAATGGCGCGGGCAAGACCACGACGCTACGCAGCCTCATGGGACTAACGCCGCCGCGCGAAGGCCGCGTCAGTTTCTTCGGTACCCAGACCACACGCTGGCCGGCGTTCCGCGTCGCCGCTTTGGGCGTCGGCTATGTCCCGGAGGGCCGTCGGATCTTCCCCAATCTCTCGGTGGACGAAAACTTGCGAGTGCCGCTGGAGCGCCCTGGTCCATGGACTATGGACAGCGTCTATCGGCTGTTCCCGCGGCTCCAGGAGCGCAAATCCAACCGCGGCCGCCAGCTTTCCGGCGGCGAGCAGGAGATGCTGTCGATTGCGCGGGCGCTGCTGATCAATCCCAAGCTCCTCATTCTCGACGAACCGTCGCAAGGGCTTGCGCCACTGATCGTGCGTGAAGTTTTTCGCATCGTTGCGCAGATGCGCGCGGAGGGTATCTCGGTTCTGCTGGTCGAGCAGAATGTGCGCATGAGTCTGGAAATCGCCGACCACGCGTATGTGCTCGACGATGGTCACGTCGTTTATTCCGGCCCGGCGCGAGAGCTTGCCGCCGACGAGGCCCGCGTCCAATCGCTGGCAGGCGCCAGCGCCGAGGAATGGACGCAGTAATCGGAGAAATGACCAGCCGTCAGCTCGCCCTGTTGGGGTCGAGGTCGTACTTGGCGCACATCTTGGTCACGAGCGCGAAATCCTTGCCGCCGGCAATGAGACCGATGACGGCCGAGGATATCCTGCCGCCGGCGAGCTGGGCTTCAACGATATAGGCTTGGTGACCGCTGTAGGCGGCGAAGGGGCTTTGCGCATCCACCGTCGCGCAGTAGTTGACCGAGCTCTCCGTTGTGACTGCCGGAAATTTCGCCCAGTGATACCTTGCCGCCGCGGCGTTTCTGAGCGAGGGGCCAACGGCGTCCATAATGACCTTCTTTTCCTGCGGCGTGAGCTCGCGCGTGCCGAAACCGCCGGATGCCGACGCATTGCTCATTCCGGCGCCGTCCTGCGGCGCCGTGGCGCATGCCGAAAGCGCAAGGCTTGCGGCTAACGCAGCAATCAGTCTGCATCGAATTGTCAGCAAGATCAGGCCATCACTGAGGCGAAGCGTCGGACGCGACTGATGCCCCCGCGCGGTTCGATACGCGAACCGGACCGATGGTCACTTTTGGCCCCGGCGGCGCGGCCTGCGTCGTCGAAGGCCGGTTCTCCGAGTCTGCGTGGATGGTGTGGACTCCGGTGTTGAGCATCGACCGTCCGTCGCGCGTGGGGCTACTCATTTCCCTGACGTTATCGCTGACGAGTTGCTCGGCCGCTTCGGGATGCCCGGTGTTAATCTTGCGAAGGTTGGTGATGTACACCCTCGGATAGATGAGCGATGAGCCCGGCACCTTCAGGCCCATGAAATTCGCTACGTCACCCACGAAGGCATTGCAGTTGTACATCTCCGCACTCCACGTATGTGAAGTGGCCTGCAAATGCCTGATATAGGCGACGGTGCGGTCAAACTGTTCTTTGTTCATTGTCACGCGATAACGCGCGGAGACGTATTTTTCGTCGATGTCGCCATCAGTCCATCCCGTTTCGGCAGGCACGGGGACATAATGGCCGACGACCCAAGCCGTCGGATCGTCGCCGACCGGCGAAAGACCGGCCACATTGTTCTTGCTCACTCGCTCGCCGACCCGGCCGAAGATCAGGTAGGTGTGGCCGTAGTCCCAGGCATAGCGCGACCTGAATTCGATGTAGTACGCGCCGCTGCCACTCGACGCCGCTCGCGCTGGAGGCATCTGAGCGTTCGCTGCAGACAGCCCAAGGCCCATCAAAATGACACAGGCAAAAAGGCGCGCGAGCCATAGTGGCCATTCACCGTGCCTCAACTCCTGCTGCATGCTGCCCTCCGAGTGACCGCTAGAGCCATCAAGGTGACGATTAGGACGATTTCGCCTCAATGATGATTCGCTTCACCAGTGCGCCTCAGTAATGTCCGGCCCGATCTCAGCCTGGCCCCGTCGCGAGCCGTATTCGGCCCTCGATTGCCAGGATGGTACCAACAATTGGCCATTGCCCGATGGCAAATGTTCGGCGAAGCCTGTGGATTATTTGCGGTGCGCCATATTTGCAACGGTCATTTTCTCCGTGCCAGAGGGCGTAGCACCGTGAAAAACTGCCCCCAGGTGGCCTGTTCGACGGGTCCCGCGCATTACCGACCCCCACATTCCCCCTTTTCCGGCGGTCCGTCTCGACTCTGGGCCACGTTCCGCTGCGATTACGGCGACGGCGGACTTTGGGGCGCAATCAAATCTGGAGTGTGGCTTTTATGCACTAGAGGAGAGCCCGCACCCTCTGTATGGTTAATTCGTCATGACAAGGGGGAGTTCTCTCATGAAAAAGCTCGCTCTAGCAACCGCCGCGGTGCTTGCTCTCCTGAGCATCGCCGGCTGTGCTAACACCGGCAAAGGCAAGGCGCCGCCGCCGGTGGTTACTAAGGGGTAAATTGCTGTACAGCATTGTATGGGGGAAGGGCCGGCCTTGTGCCGGCCCCTTTCTTTTTGGGGTACCGGTTCATTTCTCGTTGGCAGCAACGTCTTGACGGCCATGAGCAATGCCGGCGGTGTCTGGTAAAGCCTGGCGGCGGGCCCCCAGTCGATCGGGCGTGGCGTCGGTCATACCCATTTAGCCAAATCCCCACGACACCACGGTCGCCAGCGCGGTCCGGCGCACAAACCATTCCACATGGGTTGCCGGCGGGATGCGCCGCGGCCCTCCCTTGATCACCTGTTTTTGCGCCTTCAGCCGCCGCGCTTGCGGCACGTGGAGTAGACCGCGCATGAGACATCCGGTCGGCTCGCCCATGCAGCGCCGGTGCCGCTTGCACGTCCGCAGCGAACAGCCGCGCCAGAAGCCAAGCGTCTCACAATACAACCGGTGCGTCGCGATGTGCGTGGCGTCGATCAGTGCCCGGCCCTCTTCGAACGAGCGCCGCTTCTCGAAGTTTGGCTGGTTCGGTGGATTGTCGCGTGATGATGTCATGGCAGAAATCTCCGCGGTATTTGTTGCGCAACTTCCTCTCTCCGCATGCGCAGAGAGAAAAAATAGGAATGCCGTTGTCGCGACGCTTGCGCGTCCGAGCTATGCCACGCCATTGCCAAGAAAGCCGCAGGTGCCCGAATGAGCGGAGCGAAAGCCGAAAACAAATGTCCGGCTCGGAGGCCGCTCCCGGGTTTCGCTGCGCTCGACCCGGACTACGAAAAAGGAAAAAAGGGAGGCGGAACGCCGACAAGCGCAGTTTTTCATGAGGCCGTGCCAGCGGGCACGGCCGCGCCCCACGGGGGCGCTCGCCTGTCGGCGTTCCACCACGGCACTTGCTGCAGCGAGCGAACGCCGCAGCTCAACTCCAGATACGCGCTTCCTGGGACCCGGCGTCATCAGGTGTTACCTGCATCTTCGCCTATCCCAGTCCAGCGAGTTGCCTCGCAGACCGGTCATCATGCCGGCCGGGCGTATCCCCCGGAGCCGCCCGGGAGCGGCGGTGACGAGCCGCCGCCCGCGGGAACCGCACTCGCTCCGCCGGCCGGTGTCACCGGCTGGCGTCCTTTACGAGAACGAGATTCGCTATTTGTAACGGAAATAGAGACGAATGTCAAGTGGTGTCACTGTACGAGCGACGGGCTCATGAACGTCGGCGCTCCTTCGACCGCGCGCCTGCACGACTACGCGGGTTGATTACTTCCTCGGCGGCGTCGCAGCAAATTGCGAGCCGCGCACGCACATGCGGCCGCGCGGGTCCTGCCACAGTTTCTCCGTCGCGTGCAGGTGGCCGATCGCGCGCGCGATGGTGCGAAAATCGAATTGGGCAAATCGCTCGGCAATATCGGTGTAATAGAGCGGCTGCTTGGCGATCTCGTCCAGAATGTTCGCCGCCAGCGCCTCGACTGCCGCCTCGTTGCCCGCTTCACCCGACGCGTCCTTCTTGCCGTTGACGTAATCCTCGATCTTGACGCGATCGGCGTAGGCGTAAGTGATGCGTTCGTAATATTCGCGCGGAATGCCTTCGGGCATCGTCGCGTCGATGCCGACCTTGGCGCCGGTCGGCACCACGCCGTAGCCTTGCGGCAGGCTCGGATCGAGCGGTTTGGCGCGCGCGTTGGCGACGATCATCACGTCGCGGTCGCCTTGCACGCGGGTCGCAATCGCCCATTCGACTTCACCCGGATCGTTGACGTCGATGTCATCGTCGACGACGACGACATGCTTCAAATCCATCACCGAGAGCGCCGCAAGAAGCGCGTTCTTGCCCTCGCCCGGTTGCTTCTTGATCGAGATCACGGCGTGCCAAAACGCGCAGCCGCCGAGCGTGACATTGATGTCCTTGACCTGCACGCCGGCAGTGCGCAGCGCCTGGCGGATTGCCGTGTAACGCGTCGGCGCCGCCAGCCAGGTGTTCTCCCAGGGCATGTGCAGGTTGTAGTAGATTGCGTCCTTGCGCATCGAGATCGCCTTGATGCGCACCAGCGGGTTCCAGTGCAGCCCGCCCATCAGCCGCGTGAACTCGCCGAAGCGACCTTCGGGCCAGGTCCAGCCGGTCGGCAAGATTTCCGCCTCGAGCACGATCTCGGCGTCGGCGATGTACGGCAGATCGATGGTCTGGCACGGCGCCAGCGCCACCGCTTCGCCGCGGATGCCGCCGGCAATCGCCATCTCGTCAACGCCGAGCGGCGCGCGATAGCCTGAGCCCATGACCTCGATCGGATGCGTGCCGATCGAGATCGAGATCGGCAGCGGCTCGTTGCGCTCCAGCGCACGCTGCGCGAACATCCGCATATTGTTCGGCGTGACAATGTCGATGCCGGTGAGGCTCTTTTCCTTGACGATGAAGCGGTAGATTCCGGAATTGATGCCGAGCTCCGGATCGCGCGCGATCACCACACCAGCGGTAATCATCGGGCCGCCGTCATAAATCGACGACATCGGGATCGGCAGCTTGTAGAGATCGACATCTTCGCCGATCAAAGTTACCTCGCGCGTGGGGGAGGTCTTGACGTGTTTCGGCGGAATCGGCTTCGCTATGCCCTGCGCGAGCTTGTTCTTCGAGCTCGCCGAAATCCTCGCAGCCGACCGCCATGACGGCACGCTCGCGGGTGCGGATGATGCCGGACACGACCGGCATGTCGTAGCCGATCACGTTGTGAAAATAGAGCGCGGTCGTGGCTTGATCGACCAAGGTCGCGATGTGGCGGATATCGACCGGCTGGTGCAGGTCGACGAGTTCGCCGTTCTGGCGCAGCCGGTCGAGGAATTGGCGGAAGTTTTCTTGCATGCGTCACTCGAATGGCGACGAAAATAGCTCCGGGGTGTTATATCGCTTTTCGAATTGAACACCTATTCTCTGCGTCGTGGCCGGGCTTGACCCGGCCATCCACGTCTTCATCGCACGTAAGTCCGAAAAGGCGTGGCTGCTCGCGACAAGCGCGGGCATGACGGCGTGTATGCGGAGCTATTATGAGCAAGACGATGCGAGCCCTCCTTCTGCGCCGACATGGCACCGTGGACGATCTCGAAGTCGTCGACGACTACCCGGCGCCGCAGGCCGCCGACGGCCACGTCGTCATCCGCGTGCGGGCAGCATCGTTCAACTACCACGATGTGTTCACCGTGCGCGGCATGCCGGGCATCAAGGTGCCGCTGCCGGTCATCATTGGTCTCGACATGGCGGGCGAGATTGCCGAGATCGGCGCCGGCGTCAGCGGCTGGAAGACCGGCGACCACGTGCTGGTCAATCCGGTCAATAAGAAGAAAGGCCTGATGGGCGAAATGCTGGACGGCGGCATGGCGGAATATTGTCTCGTCGCCGCCGACCAGTTGGTCGCCATGCCGGCCGCTGTGAGTTTCGAGGATGCCGCCGCGCTGCCGGTCGCCTATGGCACGGCGCATCGCATGCTGGTCACCCATGAGACGGTGAAGAAGGGCGAGCGCGTCATCGTGCTCGGCGCCTCGGGCGGCGTCGGCACCGGCTGCGTGATCCTGGCGAAGCTCCTTGGCGCCGAGGTCATCGCCTGTGCGTCGAGCGCCGACAAGCTTGCCCGGCTCAAGGCGCTCGGCGCCGACGAGGTCGTGAATTATCGCGACACCGAATGGTCGAAATGGGCGGTCGAGAGATACGGCAAGCCGCAGCGCCGCTCCTACGAGGGCGGCGTCGACGCGGTGATCAATTTTACCGGCGGCGAGACCTGGGTGCCATCGCTGCGCTGCCTCAAGCGCGGCGGCAAGCTTCTGGTCTGCGGCGCGACTGCGGGCTACGACCCCAAGGAGGATTTGCGTTACGTCTGGAGCTTCGAGCTGAAGATCATCGGCTCCAACAGCTTCTACGACGAAGACCTCGCCGCATTGATGGAGTTGATCAGCGCCGGCAAGATGAAGCCGGTGATCGACAAGGTGCTGCCGCTGGAACAAGCCCGCGACGGCCTGCGCCTCATCGAGGATCGCGAAGTCATCGGCAAGGTGGTAGTGACGCCGTGATGATTTCTCCTTTCCCCACCGCACGGGAGAGGACGTGGGCGGAGCAAATGGAATGGCCGACGACATCACCGTAGAGAAGGTACAGGCGCTCATCACGCGCGCGCCCTATCATCAGTGGCTCGGCCTCACGGTGCTCGCCGTGACCGACGACGGTATCGAGATCAAGGCGAAATGGCGGGAGGAATGGGTCGTCAATCCCGAACGCCGCTATACCCATGGCGGCATACTGGCCACGCTCATCGACATCGCCGCGGATTGGGCGATGCTGAAGCAGAACGGACGACCGGTGCCGACCATCGACTTGCGCGTCGACTATCACCGGCCGGCGATGCCGGGCGACTTGACGGCGCGCGGCAAGATCATCCGCAACGGTTCGCAGTTCGCGACCGCCGAGACGCAGATTTTCGACCATGACGGCAAGCTCGTCGCCAGCGGCCGCGGCACTTACTTCACCGCACCGCCGAAAGCCCCATGAATGGCGGGCTTTACCAATCTCGGCGACCTGATCCGGCGCGAACGCGACCTGTCGAAAGTCGCGATCATCGATCTCGGCGGCGAACAGAGCCCGCGCCATTTTACGTTCGCCCAGCTTGATGAGATGGCGCATGGCGTCGCGCGCGCGCTGCTGAAGCGCGGTCTCAAGCGCGGCGATCGCGTTGCCCTGCTCGCCGCCAATCGTGCCGAATATATCGCAGCCTATTACGGCATCATGCGCGCCGGCTTGATCACCGTACCGACGAATTTCAAATTTCCGCGCGATACCATTCATTTCATCATCGGCGATGCGGGCGCCAAGTTTGTGTTTTGCGATCAACCGCGAGCGCCGGATTGTCCGCAGGACATTGCCGCCGTGACATTTGGTGCGGCATTCGATGCATTCCTCGACCCCGGCCCATTCGATGCGATTACGCCGGCGCCCAACGAGCCGGCGATGTTCCTTTACACTTCGGGATCGACCGGGACGCCGAAGGGGGTCGTGCTCTCGCACCAGAGCCACATCTGGGTGGTGGAAACCCGGCTTGCGGACGGTCTCGATCGCCATCGCTATCTCATCGCCGCGCCGCTCTATCACATGAACGCGCTGGCGCTGGCGAAGCTTGCTTGCGCGGCGCACGCCACGATCGTGCTGCTGCCGCAGTTTTCGGCGCGCGCCTACATCGAGGCGATCGGGCGCTATCGCTGCACCTGGCTCACCGCGGTGCCGCCGATGATCGCGATGATGCTGCGCGAGCGCGAGTTGATGGCGCGCACCGACCTCTCCAGCGTCGAATTCGTGCGCATGGGCTCGGCGCCGGTCAGCGCGAGCCTGATGGCAGCACTGCACGAGGCGCTGCCCCGCGCAGCAGTGACCAACGCCTACGGCACAACCGAGGCCGGCCCGGTGGTGTTCGGCCCGCATCCCCGGGGACTGCCGCAGCCCGAGCTTTCGGTCGGCTACCCCCACCCCAAGGTCGCGCTGCGCCTCGTCGACGGCGCCAATCGCGACGCCGATCGCGGCGAGCTGGAGATGAAATGCCCGGCCATGATGCTCGGCTATCATAATCGTCCAGCCCCCTCCCCGCCCTCCCCCGCAAGCGGGGGAGGGGAAGGGAGGGGGCCGATCACGCCGGACGGCTTCTACATTACCGGCGACGTTTTTCGCCGCGATGCCGACGGTTTTCATTATTTCGTCGGCCGCACCGACGACATGTTCGTGTCCGGCGGCGAGAACATTTATCCGGCTGACGTCGAGCGCATGCTGGAACGCCATCCCGACGTGGCGCAGGCCGCCGTGGTCCCGATCGAGGACGACATCAAAGGGCAGAAACCGGTCGCCTTCGTCATCCGCAAGACTGGGCACAAGCTGGATGCCCAGGCGATGAAGGATTTCGCCTTGGCCCACGCTCCGGCCTATCAGCATCCGCGCTTTGTCTGGTTCGTCGACGACCTGCCGCTCGCCTCGACCAACAAGCTCGATCGCTCAGCGCTGCAGCGGATGGCGAAGGAGCGGTTGGCGCGGAAGCAGCGCTGATTACGTCTGCCGTCGTGCCGCCGGGGTAACTTCGCCGAGGCGCCACATTGACCGTCTTCCCCGGCCACTTGCACAGATCGGCGATCACGCATTTTTCGCACAGCGGGCGGCGGGCGATGCAGGTGTAGCGGCCGAGCAGGATGAGCCAATGGTGGGCGTGCAGCCGGTAGCGCTCGGGCACGACTTCCATGAGCTTCATCTCGACATCGAGCGGTGTCTTGCCGACCGCAAGGCCGGTGCGGTTGCCGACGCGGAAAATGTGCGTGTCGACGGCGATGGTCGGTTCGCCGAAGGCGATGTTGAGCACCACGTTCGCGGTTTTGCGGCCGACGCCGGGCAGCGCCTCGAGCGCCTCGCGGTCGTGCGGCACCTTGCCGCCGTGCTGGTCGACGAGCTTGCGCGAAAGCCCAATCACGTTCTTCGCCTTGGTGCGATAGAGCCCGATCGTCTTGATCAGGTCGCGCACGCGCGCTTCGCCGAGCTTCGCCATCTTCTCCGGCGTGTCGGCGAGCTTGAACAATGCGGGCGTCGCCTTGTTGACGCCGGCGTCGGTCGCCTGCGCGGAGAGCACGACCGCCACCAGCAGCGTGAACGGGTTGATGTGCTCCAGCTCGCCGCGCGGCGCCGGATTGGCGGCCGCGAAGCGGCGGAACGCTTCGGCGATTTCGGCTGACGTCCACTGCGGCAGCGCGCCGTGGACGGCCTTGGCATCGGCCTTGATGCGCGCCTTGCGACCTTTGACGCGCGCGGCTTTACCGGCTGCCTTGCCTCTTCCGCGTGCAGGAGGAAGCGGTGCGGCAGCCTTCAACCCTTGCTCAGTGCTTTTCCGCGCCATATTTTCCGTATACTGAGCGCCATGAGCCCCGACAACGACGCACTTCGCAGAACCGACGATCTTTTCGGCCATCATCACGCCGCACCGCTCGCTCGGCTCGACCGGCTTTCTCCTGCTGATGCTGGTCATCGGCGGCATCAGCTTCGCCTCAGGCGTGATGTTCCTCATGATCGGCGCTTGGCCGGTGTTCGGCTTCCTCGGCCTCGACGTCCTGCTGGTGTACTGGGCGTTCCGCGTCAACTATCGCGCCGCGCGCGCCTACGAGGAGGTGACGGTGACCGCCTCGGAGCTCACGGTGCGCAAAGTCAACCATCGCGGCGGGGTGCGGCAATGGACGCTCAATCCGGTCTGGGTGCGGCTCGACCGCATCGTGCACGAAGAATTCGGCATCGAGCGGCTGTTCCTGGTGTCGCATGGCCGGCGGCTGTCGATCGCCGGCTTTCTGGGGCCGGAGGAAAAGGCAAGCTTTGCCGGGGCGCTCTCGGCCGCGCTGGGCGAGGCCAAACGCGGGCCGACGCGGACGTTAGTCTTTTCCTTCAGGGGAAGATAACGGGACCAGGAATCGGGTGGGTTGGCCGGCGGCGGCGGCCTAGATGGGGAGCAACTGATGGAGCCACCCATGCTGTCGCCCGATCGCATTACCGACCTCACGCCGCTTGCCACCTCGGCCGCCGATTACGACGTGGTGCGCCGCGCCATCGGCCATATCCGCGGCCACTGGCGCGAGCAGCCCGACATCGAGCCATCGCCGAGGCGGCCGGCGTCACCCCGACCGAACTGCATCACCTGTTCCGCCGCTGGGCCGGGCTGTCGCCAAAGGCCTTTTTGCAGGCGCTCACGCTCGACGGCGCGCGGCGCCTGCTGCGCGATTCGGCGAGCGTGCTCGACGCCACCTACGAGGTCGGCCTGTCCGGCCCCGGCCGCCTGCACGATCTGTTCGTGACCCACGAAGCGATGTCGCCGGGCGAATGGAAAGCCGGCGGCGAAGGCTTGACGATCCGGTTTGGCTTCCATCCTTCGCCGTTCGGCAGCGCGCTGGTCATGGCGACCGAACGCGGGCTCGCCGGCCTCGCCTTCGCCGATCGCCGGCGAAGAAGCGGCCGCGCTCGCCGATATGAAAGGCCGCTGGCCGAAGGCGACCTACATCGAAGACCTCGCACGCACCGTCGCCGATCGCGAAGCGCATTTTCGATCCGTCGCAATGGCGGGCCGAGCAGCCGTTGCGCGTCGTGCTGATCGGCACCGACTGGGAAGTGCGGGTCTGGGAGGCGCTGCTGCAGATCCCGATGGGCCGCCTCGCCACCTATTCCGACATCGCCGGCAAGATCTGCAGCCCGAAGGCAGCGCGCGCCGTCGGCGCCGCCGTCGGCAAGAATCCGGTCTCGTTCGTGGTGCCCTGCCATCGCGTCATCGGCAAGGCCGGCGAGCTGACCGGCTATCACTGGGGCCTCACCCGCAAGCGCGCCATGCTCGGCTGGGAAGCGGGCCAGGTCGGCGCCGCGGCATAATCCATCACCTCAAGCCACGCCGGGGGTTCGGTGGCGTGCTGGAAATCGTCCTTGCGTTCCTGCCAGCCTTCGGGTTCGGTGCAGTTGTCGAACGCCATCGCCACAAATTGCGGCGGCCGCTCGACCGCGTGCGCCCGAGCGCATGACCACATACGTCACGGTCGCGGCCAGTCCAAAGGAGACGCTACGATGCAGAAGCGCCGGCCGGTGATGCTGGTCATCCTGGACGGCTGGGGCTGGCGCGAGGAGGCGCCGACAACGCCGATCCGGCAGGCCAATACGCCGACCTTCGACCGGCTCTGGGCGGCCGGCCCGCACGGCTTCCTGCGCACGTCGGGCCACGACGTCGGCCTGCCTGACGGCCAGATGGGCAATTCCGAGGTCGGGCATCTCAACATCGGCGCCGGCCGCGTGGTGATGCAGGACTTGCCGCGGATCGGCAAAGCCATCGCCAGCGGCGAAATCAAGCGTGCGCCGGCGCTTGTCGGGCTGATCGAGAAACTCAAAGCACAGCGGCGGCACCTGCCATCTCATCGGCCTGGTTTCGCCCGGCGGCGTTCATTCGCATCAGGACCATGCCGTGGCGCTGGCGAAGATTCTCGCCGACGCCGGCGTGCCAACCCTAGTGCACGCGCTCACCGACGGCCGCGATACGCCGCCGCAATCGGCGGCCGAGGACATCAAGCGGCTCATCGCGGCATTGCCGAAATCGGTTTCGATCGCGACAGTGTGCGGCCGCTATTACGCCATGGACCGCGACAAGCGCTGGGAGCGCGTCGGCAAGGCATACAATGCGATCGTCGACGCCGACGGCCCGCGCTTTCCCGATGCGCCCGCCGTCATCGCCGACGCCTATGCCAACAAACAGTTCGACGAATTCATCGTGCCGGCTGTGATCGGCGACTATCGCGGCATGAAGGACGGCGACGGCGTGCTGTGTTTCAATTTCCGCGCCGACCGCGTGCGCGAAATTCTCGGCGCCATGCTCGATCCGGATTTCTCCGGTTTTTCGCGCAAGCGCACGGTCCACCTCGCCGCCGCTGTCGGCATGACCCAATACAGCGAAGAGCTCGACAAGCTGATGCAGACGATCTTCCCGCCGCAGACCCTTGCCAACATCCTGGGCGAAGTGGTGGCCGACGCCGGCCGCACGCAACTTCGCATGGCGGAGACCGAAAAATATCCGCACGTCACCTACTTCCTCAACGGCGGCCGCGAGGAGCCTTATCGCGGCGAGGATCGCATCATGGTGCCGTCGCCTAAGGTCGCGACCTACGATCTCCAGCCGGAAATGTCGGCGCCGGAATTGACCGACAAGGCGGTAGCGGCGATCGATTCCGGCAAATACGACCTGATCGTTCTCAATTATGCCAATCCCGACATGGTCGGCCACACCGGCAGCCTGCCCGCCGCGATCAAGGCGGTGGAGACCGCGGATGCGGGTCTCGGCCGCATCGCCGAGGCGATCCAGAAAGGCCGGCGGCGCACTCCTCGTCACCGCCGACCACGGCAATTGCGAGATGATGCGCGATCCGGCAAACCGGCGGTCCGCACACCGCGCACACGACGAATCCGGTGCCGGTCATGCTGTTTGGCGCGCGCAACCGGGACCTGGTCGCGGAAGGCCGCCTCGCCGACATCGCGCCGACGCTGCTCGAGCTGATGGAATTGCCGAAGCCGAAGGAGATGACGGGCAAGTCGCTGCTCGCCGGCTGAACTTCTGAGCATGACCCCGAAAATCGCTCCCCACTCTCCGGGGTCATGCTCTACACGTCGCTCAGCCCCAGCACATCGGCCATCGAATAAAGCCCGGGCTTCTTGCCGCGCGCCCATAGCGCGGCATGCAGCGCGCCGCGGGCGAAGATCAGGCGGTCTTCGGCGCGGTGGGTGAGCTCGACGCGTTCGGCAGGACCGGCAAAGATCACGCTGTGCTCGCCGACGACGGTGCCGCCGCGCAGCGAGGCGAAGCCGATGTCGCCGGCGCAGCGCGCGCCGGTCATGCCGTCGCGGCCGCGCACCGAACGCTTGGCGAGATCGACGCCGCGGCCCGCGGCGGCGGCGCGGCCGAGCATCAGCGCGGTGCCGGACGGCGCGTCGATCTTCTTGTTGTGATGCATTTCGACAATTTCGATGTCGTAGTCGTCGCCCAAGCGTCTTGGCCACGCGCTTCACCAGCGCCGCGAGCAGATTGACGCCGAGGCTCATATTGCCGGATTTGACGATGGTTGCGCGGCTGGCCGCCTGCGGCGATGACCGCCTCCTCCTCGGCAGAATGGCCGGTGGTGCCGATGACATGCACGATGCCGGCAGCGGCAGTCAGTTCGGCGAAGGCCAACGTCGCCGCCGGAATGGTGAACTCGATCAGTCCGTCGGCTTCTTCGAGCAGCGGCGCGACGTCGCTGACGACCTTGACGCCGTTGGCACCGAGGCCGGCGAGTTCGCCGGCATCGCGGCCGATCACGGCGGAGTCCGCCGCATCCACGGCGCCGGCCAGCGCGAGGCCTTTGCTCGCGGCGACGGCGTGGATCAGCGTGCGTCCCATGCGCCCGCCGGCGCCGGCGATCACCACCCGCATATCGGACATCGGTGTCACTTCTCCGATCACGGCCGGTATAGCGGGGCGTTGCAGCCAGCAAACGTCTGCCAGCTTCGGACCGTCGTAGCCTTCGACGACGACGAGATCGACCTCGGCCTTGCCCTCGCGCAGCCTTTCACCGCCTGATAGTCAGGCGAGCGGTAGCAGGCGAGCGCCGCTTCGTAGCTCGGGAATTCCACCACCACGGTGCGGCCGCGCACCTTGCCCTCGACGACCTCGCAGGCGCCACCGCGCACCAGGTAGCGCCCGGCGAATTTGCTGAACGGCGCCCGATGGCCGCCGTATAGGTTTTGTAGCCCTCCGGGTCAGTCACATCGACATGGGCGATCCAGTATCCCTTGCGTGCGGCCGCGGCTGGCGGCGGCGCCGGCGGCTGCGGCTGCGTGCCGTCGTAGCCTTCGACGATCAGAAAATCGGACGTCGCACATTTCAGGCGCAGCGGCTTCGCGCTCTGATATTCGGGCGAGCGATAGCAGGCCAGCGCGGTGGCGTAGTCGGGAAATTCGCGCAGCACATTGCGCGCCCGGACGCGGCCTTCCATCACTTCCATTCTGCCGCCGCGCACCAGCGCGGTGCCGGCGTATTTGTGGTGCGCCGGCGGCGTCGCCGCCGTGTAGGCCTTAGCCTCGGATCGCTCACATCGATGTGCGGAATCCAATAGCCCTTGGGCATGACATCCTGCCTTCAACGTTGCCGGGCGGCGGCGATCTCGGCGACGATCGCCTCCGCCGCGGCCTTCGGATCGGCGGCGGCGATGATCGGCCGGCCGACCACGAGATAATCCGCGCCTGCCGCGATGGCCGCAGCCGGCGTCGCGATGCGCTTCTGATCGCCCGCGTCGCTGCCCGACGGCCGGATGCCCGGCGTGACCAGCGACGAGCTTGGTTGCCGACGATGGCGCGCAGCCTCGCCGCCTCCTCGCCGGAGCAGACCAGGCCGTCGATGCCGATGTCGCGCGCCTGCGCGGCACGCTGCGCCACAAGTTCGGTCACGCTGATGTCGTAGCCGGCGTCGGCGAGGTCGGCGTCGTCGTAGCGAGGTCAGCACGGTGACGGCGAGGATGCGCAGGCCGGATCTCGCGCGCATCGACCGCGGCTTTCATGGTCTGCGGATAGGCGTGCACGGTCAGAGAACGTGCGCCGAGCCGCGCCACGCTTTTGACGCCCTGCGCCACCGTATTGCCGATGTCGTGCAGCTTGAGATCGACAAAGACCTGCTTGCCGGCATCGGTCAGCGTGCGCGCGAACGTGAGCCCGCCCGCGAAGGCGAGCTGATAGCCGATCTTGTAGAACGACACCGCATCGCCGAGCCGCGCCACCATGGCTTGCGCCGCCTCGACGCGACGACACATCGAGCGCGACGATCAGGCGATCGCGCGGTTCCAGCTGCACCGTCTGGCCTCCTTCACGCCATCTGCTCCGCGGCATCGACCAGCCGCCGCACCACGATTTTGAGTGCAGCGGCGAGATGTTCGTCCTTGAGATTGTCCATCTCGTCGAACGCCTGGTCGGCGTGCGCCACCGTGATCTGCTCCGGCAGCACCAGCGCGCCGCAACCGAGCTCCAGGATCTGGCGCAGCGCCATCAGCGAGCGCATGCCGCCAAAGGCGCCCGGCGATGCGGAGGCGAGCGCGAAGACGCGATGCTTGAACACGGCAAGCGGCGGCTCGCCGCGTTCGCGCACCCGCGACATCCAGTCGATCGTGTTCTTCACCAAGCGGCGGCACCGAAGCGTTGTATTCCGGGCTGGCGATGAACACGCCCTGTGCGCCGCCAGCATGCGCTGGAGCTTGCACGGCATTGTGCGGCAGGCCGCTCTTGGCTTCGAGATCGCCATCGAACAGCGGCAGCGGATAATCGTCGAGCGAGATGCGCGTCACGTCGGCTTCGGCCAGCCCAGCTCCTTGGCGGCAAGTGCCGCGAGCCGCGCATTGTGCGAGCCGGTCCGCAGCGAGCCGGGAATAACCAGAATTTTCGGAGCGGCCATGTTCGGCAGACGGACGACGGATGACGATGACAGCGATCGGATAAGAGCATAGCCGCGTACCCGCTCTCTGTCGTCCGTCGTCAGATCCTCCGATAGACCCACACCCGCGCGGGCGGCATGTTCATCCAGATGCGCTCGGAGGCTTCCGCCGAAAAGCCGCCAAGCCGCTTCGGCAGCGGCGACGCCACCGAATAGGTGAACTGCACGAACGGCGCGCCCGGCACCATCAGGTCGAAGGCGTCGCGAATGAGCCGCAAACGCATCTTGATCGGCTTGGTGACCAGCGGCAGGCCGGACACGACCGCGGCAGCCGGCTGCAGCAGCAGCGTTTCCGAGCAGCCGGCGCATGCTGTAGGCGTCGCCCTGCACCAGCGTGGCCTCGGGATAGCGCGAGCGCAGCATCCGGCAAAACGCCGGATTGAACTCGACCAGCACCAGGCGCGACGGCTCGACGCCGGCCTCGACCAGCGCCTCGGTCACCGGTCCGGTGCCCGGCCCCAGTTCGACCACCGGTCCGGCGCTGTGTCGGATCGACATAGCGCGCCATGGCGCGGGCCAGGACCTTGCCCGACGGCGTTACCGCGCCGATCGACAGCGGCCGTTCGATCCAGGAGCGGATGAAGCGCACCTCGTCGTCGAGCCGAATGCCTTTCTTCAGCTCGAACTGGCTGATCTGCTTTTCGATCTTCTTGCCGATGCCGTCGCGCTTCTGCTCGAACAGCCGGATTTGGCGCTCGATCTTGCGCTCGATGATGTTCTTCCTGGCTTCCAGGAGGCGAATCTGCCGCTCGATTTTCTGTTCGAATTTTTGCAGGGCCGGCAGCGGCATGGCATCCCACGGGACAAAGTCCCGCCATTTTTAAAACATCCGGCGGCCAAAGACCAGCCGCTGCGCTCAGGCCGAACTCGCCGCGGCCGCCCAAGCCGTCGAGGAACTCCTTGACCTTGCCGAGGAAGCCGGCGGATTCCGGCTGCGTCGCGGTCGACGACAGCCGGTCGAATTCGGCCAGCAGTTCGCGCTGCTTCTTGGTCAGGTTCTGCGGCGTCTCGACCACGACCTGCACGTACATGTCGCCGCTCTGCCGGGCGCGCAGCACCGGCATGCCCTTGCCCTGCAGCCGGAAGCGCCGGCCGGATTGCGTGCCTTCCGGAACCTTCACGCGGGTCTTGCCGCCATCGATCGTCGGAACCTCGAATTCGCCGCCCATCGCCGCCGTCACCATGGAGACCGGCACGCGGCAATGCAGATCGGCGCCTTCGCGCTGGAAGAACGGATGCGAGCCGATCGACAGGAAAATGTAGAGATCGCCGGGCGGACCGCCGCGCACACCGGCCTCGCCTTCGCCGGCGAGCCGGATGCGGGTGCCGTCCTCGACGCCGGGCGGAATATTCACCGACAGCGTGCGCTCGCGCGTGACCCGGCCTGAGCCGGAGCACGACGCGCACGGGCTGTCGATGACCTGGCCGCGGCCCTGGCAGTTCGGGCAGGTGCGCTCCAGCGTGAAGAAGCCTTGGGCATGGCGGACCTTGCCCTGGCCGCCGCACATCGGGCAGCTTTTGGGCTTGGTGCCGGCCTTGGCGCCGGAGCCGGAGCAGGCCTCGCAGGTGACCGAGGTCGGGATGCGGATTTGCGCATTCTTGCCGGCGTAGGCCTCCTGCAGCGAGATTTCCATGTTGTAGCGCAGGTCGGCGCCACGCTCGCGGCCGGAGCCGCGGCCGCGGCGGCCGCCGCATGCCGAACATATCTTCGAACATGTCGGAGAATGTGGTGCCGAAATCGGCGCCGAAGCCATGGGCCGTGACCGCCCATGCCGTGCTCGAACGCGGCGTGGCCGAACCGATCATAGGCCGCGCGCTTGTCGGGATCCTTGAGGACCTCGTAGGCCTCGTTGATCTCCTTGAAGCGATGCTCGGCGCTCTTGTCGTCGGGATTGCGATCCGGATGGCACTGCATCGCCTGCTTGCGGAAAGCAGCCTTGATGTCGCCGTCGCTCGCGGTGCGCTCGACTGAGAGGACTTCGTAGTAGCAGCGCTTGGCCATCACTCCCCACCCAATGACGTCCAATCATTCCAAGTCGACGGCTGAAAAGTCAAAGGTCGGCAAGTCAGAGCCTGGCCTCGCAGAAAACGGGCACCCCCGCCTGGTTGGCGGGGGTGCCATTCTGACATTCCAATGCGGCATCGAGCGCCTCCGCCGAATCAAGCCGATTTCTTGTTCTTCTTGTCGTCGTCGACCTCGGTGAACTCGGCATCGACGACGTCGTCCTTCTTGCCTTCAGCTCCGCCGCTGCCGCCATCGGGGCCGCCGCCACCGGGCTGCTCCGCGGATTGCTTGTACATCGCCTCGCCGAGCTTCATCGAGGCCTGCGCCAGCGCATTGGTCTTGGCGGTGATCGCGTCCGCATCGTCGCCCTTCAAGGCTTCCTTGAGGTCGGCCATGGCGTTCTCGATCGCGCGCCGTTCGGCGTCGCCGACCTTCGAGCCATGCTCGGCCAGCGTCTTCTCGGTAGCATGGACCAGAGCCTCGGCGTGGTTCTTGGCCTCGACCTGCGCCTTGCGCTTCTTGTCGTCCTCGGCGTGCGCCTCGGCGTCCTTGACCATCTTCTGGATGTCAGCCTCGCTGAGGCCGCCCGAGGCCTGGATGCGGATCTGCTGCTCCTTGCCGGTGCCCTTGTCCTTGGCCTGGACATTGACGATGCCGTTGGCGTCGATGTCGAAGGTGACCTCGATCTGCGGCACGCCGCGCGGCGCCGGCGGAATGCCGATCAGATCGAACTGGCCGAGCATCTTGTTGTCGGCCGCCATCTCGCGCTCGCCCTGGAACACGCGGATCGTCACCGCGGTCTGGCCGTCCTCGGCCGTGGAGAACACCTGGCTCTTCTTGGTCGGGATCGTGGTGTTGCGATCGATCAGCCGCGTGAACACGCCGCCCAGCGTCTCGATGCCGAGCGACAGCGGCGTGACGTCGAGCAGCAGCACGTCCTTGACGTCGCCCTGCAGCACGCCGGCCTGGATCGCGGCGCCGACCGCGACGACCTCGTCCGGATTGACGCCCTTGTGCGGCTCCTTGCCGAACAATTGCTTCACGACCTCCTGGACCTTCGGCATGCGGGTCATGCCGCCGACCAGGACCACTTCGTTGATCTCGGCCGCGCGACAGCCGGCATCCTTGATCGCCTGCCGGCACGGGTCGATGGTCTTCTGCACGAGATCGTCGACCAGCGCCTCGAACTTGGCGCGGGTGAGCTTCATGGTCAGATGCTTCGGGCCGGACGCATCCGCCGTGATGAACGGCAGATTGATTTCGGTCTGCGTGGTCGACGACAGCTCGATCTTGGCCTTCTCGGCGGACTCCTTGAGCCGCTGCAGCGCGAGCTTGTCGCGGCGCAGATCGATGCCCTGCTCTTTCTGGAATTCGTCGGCCAGATAGTTGACCAGCCGCATGTCGAAATCTTCGCCGCCGAGGAAGGTGTCGCCGTTGGTCGACTTCACCTCGAACACGCCGTCGCCGATTTCGAGAATGGAAATATCGAACGTGCCGCCGCCGAGGTCGTAGACCGCGATGGTGCCGGTCTTGCTCTTGTCGAGCCCGTAAGCGAGCGCCGCCGCCGTCGGCTCGTTGATGATGCGCAGCACTTCGAGGCCGGCGATCTTGCCGGCGTCCTTGGTGGCTTGGCGCTGCGCGTCATTGAAATAGGCAGGAACGGTGATGACCGCCTGATCGACCTTGGAGCCGAGATAAGCTTCCGCGGTCTCCTTCATCTTCTGCAAGATGAAAGCGGAGATCTGCGAAGGCGAATAGGTCTTGCCCTCGACCTCGACCCAGGCGTCGCCGTTCGAGGCGCGCGCAATCTTGTAGGGGACGAGCTTCTTGTCCTTCTCCACCATCGGGTCGTCGTAACGACGGCCGATGAGGCGCTTCACTGCGAAAATGGTGCGCTCGGGATTGGTGACTGCCTGGCGCTTGGCCGGCTGACCGACGAGCCGCTCGCCCTCGTCCGTGAAAGCGACGATGGACGGCGTGGTGCGCATTCCTTCCGCGTTCTCGATAACCTTCGGCGTCTTGCCTTCCATGACGGCGACGCACGAATTCGTGGTCCCGAGATCGATACCGATGACCTTGGCCATGGTTGCTAATCCTCTCTTTTCCGGCAGGTCGGGCAGGCCCTAAAGGCGCCCATTATCCGACCCCCTTATCTACTTTTGATCGCCCTGGCGGTGTCCCAGGCGATTTCCCTTGGCTCATATAGGAGTGAGTCATCGCGCCGCAAGGCGGCATTGCGGTTGCTATTGCGTCACCAACCGGGCCGCATGGATCGAAGGGGGATCGCCAGACACATCACCGCCGACGGCGCGGTACGCTTCGGTGCCGGAGAGCCGCCAAATGAGCCGGCCGGCGAACGCCGGCAACACCAGCATCGCGAGCGGGATATGGACCGCGCCAAACAGCAGCATGGTCACCGGCAATGACCACACTGCAATCGCCAAGCGATCGTCGGCGGCCGTGTTGTCGGTCCGCTCGCGCAGCCGTGCGATGACCCAGCCAAACACCACCATGTCGTAGTTGAGCATCCAGGGCGAGAACAGGAACGTCGCCGTGACAAATAACGCCGTCGAGAGCACCGGATCGCGCCGGCGCCAAAATGCCCACACCACCATGGCGAGGGCACAAGCCGACGTGACCGCCTGCAACGCCCAGTCGACTTCGAACGGTAGCCCGATATTGCGGCCGTTGACGAAGGCCGACGAGACCATCGGAACCAGAAGTCCGCCAGCTTCGAGCAACGCCCAGTGCTGCAGCGGCGGCACCTTGTGAAGGTATTCGATCCAGACGTCCGGGCCAAACCAGATTGCGGTTACGGCCACGAGCGCGGCCGTGGTAATCGCTGCGGCAGCGATGACGCGCCAGCGCCCGGTCAGGACCAGCAGCACGGGCAGCAGCATTCCGAACTGCGGCTTGATGGTGAGGATGCCGAACAGAAGTCCGGCGACAGTCGGCCGCCGGTCGAGATTGGCGAGTCCCCCGATCAAAAGCGCCGCGGTCAGGAAGCCGTTCTGGCCGAAGAACACATTAACGGCTACACCGGGCGCCACCGCCAGGAACAGCATGTGCTTACGGTTGACCCCGCCCGACCACGCCGCCAGCAGGTAGAGGGCAAGGCCGCCCACGCACCAGACCGCATAAGCCGGCAAATAGCGCAACAAGCCGAGCGGCCAGAGGAACAGCACAATGTCCGGCGGATACGACCACATGTGGTCCGGAAAATCCGGGTGGCCGGTGAACTGGCGCAGCATCATGTTGTAGGTTCCGTGGTCGAACCATGGTGCCGGCCCACCGGAGAACACTGAATTGCCGCCCATCCAGCTATTGAGGAAGTCGCGGCCGATTGCAGCGCCGAAGGAATCGAGCGCAAGGCCGTCCAGCGCCAGCGGATGCGCCATCACCGCCATCACAAAGTACAGAAGTTCGAGCACGACAAAAAAGACGCCGGCAGCCACGGTGAGCTTGGCGAAGAGTTCCTCGGTGTTCGAGGCGCTGGGCGACTGGGGCATCCCGGCAAAATGCCCGGGAGTGGTAAAAGTGGAATGAATTGGCGAATGAGCTTACAAATCCATTATGCAGGGCTGCGCTTTTTCCCCAGCTACTTCGACCGGGCGGCACAGCAGCGACTACTCACGGCCGTAAACGAAGCCTTTGCGGTTGCCCCGCTGTACACGCCGCGTATGCCGAAATCAGGCCGGCCATTCACGGTTCGCATGTCGAACTGCGGACCACTCGGCTGGGTCTCCGATGAGAGCGGCTACCGCTATCAGACCGCCCATCCCGAGAACGGCCACCCTTGGCCGCGGATGCCCGATGCGCTCACCGCTTTGTGGACCGATCTCGCCCAATACCGGCACCCGCCAGAAGCGTGTCTCATCAACTTCTACGGCCCGACTGCGAAAATGGGGCTGCACCAAGACCGCGACGAAGCGGACTTCGATGCCCCGGTGGTATCGGTCTCCCTCGGCGATTCCTGCCTGTTTCGCATCGGCGGGGCGAAGCGCGGCGATTCCACCCGATCCTTCCGCCTCAGTTCCGGCGACGTTCTCGTGCTCGGTGGCGCCGCTCGCCTCGCCTTCCATGGCGTCGATTGCATCTATCCCGGCACGTCCACCTTGCTCCGGGAAGGCGGACGGATCAATCTGACCTTGCGGCGGGTGACTCGTCCGGTGTTTCCACTTTGCCCGCCCTCAGGCGCTCTCGCAGAGGTTCTGCATGAATAGTCCGACCAAAATCAGCCCTAGCGCCGCATTCGCCGCTTTTTTGGCGATTTTCGCGCTCCTCGTCACAGCGCTGCCGGCACGGGCCGCCGATCCGGTCTATCCGGCAGGGTCCCGCGTTGGTCTTGTCCCGCCAAGCGGCATGGCGCCGAGCAAGAGCTTCCAGGGATTTGAAGACCGCGACAACGACGCCGCGATCTTTGTCACCGCGCTCCCCGCCGCCGCCTACGACGGACTAGAGAAATCCTCGGGCGCCGGGGTGCTCAAGAAGGAAGGCTTCACCGTCGAATACCGTGAGCCGCTGAAGCTCAGCGTCGGCAAGGCTTTTCTGGTCGTCGGCAAGCAGGCCGTCGACGGCAAGCCTTACCGCAAGTGGGTGATGGTTGCGGCCTTAGACGACCTTACGGCCTTCGTCACCGTGCAACTGCCGGAGCAGGACCACGCCTATTCGGACGACGTCGTCCGCGCCACCCTTGCGTCCCTCTCAGTGCGGGCGACGGTTCCTGATGCGGAGCGGCTCAGCCTGTTGCCGTTCGTGGTCGGTGACCTCGCCGGTTTCCACGTCGAGGACGTCCTTCCGGGACGCGCCTTAATCCTGGTCGACGCGGTCAACCCGGCCAGCCCGGCCGACCAGAGTGCACCTAAGACCGAGCAAAACATCGAAGCGCGATTGTTCATCGCGGCCGTGCCGGGCGGTCCCGGGGAAGCGGAAGACCGCGCACACTTCGCGCGCTTGGCTTTCGACAACATCGCCGGGATCACGAACGTTCACGTCACGATGTCCGAGCCGTTGCGTATCAGCGGCCAATCGGGGTTTCAGACCATGGCACAAGGCAAGGCGGCGAGCACCGGGTCCGACGTCATGGTGATACAGTGGCTCCGCTTCGGCACCGGCGGATACCTGCAAATGATCGGCATTTCGCGAGTTGAGGCTTGGACCAGCGTGTTATCGCGCCTGCGGACCGTGCGCGACAGCATCGAGCCGAAGTGAGCCGTCTTACGAGTGCAGTTAGGAATCTCGCGCCGAAGCTTTGGTATTGTCATTGTTGACGCGCGACGCTGGGGCGACCTTCGGGCCACCCTTTGAGACCCCGACGAGGGCCGGCCGCAGGACCCGCTCGCCGATCATGTAGCCAGGCTGCACCACTTGTACGACGCTGCCGGCCGGCACCGATGCGTCGGGTACCTCAAACATGGCTTGGTGAAGGTTCGGATCGAACTTCTCGCCCTGGGGCGTGAATTGGCGCACGCCGTTCTTTTCCAGCGCTTTCGCAAGCTCGCGTTCGGTCAGCTCGACGCCGTCGATCAGTGCCTTCACGCCGGATTGCGCGCTCGCCCGCAACTCCGGCGCCACCGCGTCGAGTGCGCGCCGCATATTGTCGGCAACGCCGAGAACGTCACGCGCGAACGACGCGACGCCGTAGACTCTGGCATCTGTGACCTCGCGCTCGGTGCGCTTACGCAAATTCTCCATCTCGGCAAGCGTGCGCAGGAGCCTGTCCCTGAGTTCGGTCGCGACCGCCACCGGATCGGGCTGCGCCGGGGCCGGATCGGGAGCGGCGGCGGGCGCCCCTGATGGGGTCTCGGGCATTGCGGCCGCTTCGTCCTCAGCGCGAGCGGTCTGTTCCGGCATATCTTTTTCCCATCGTTTTGCTGCCTCCGCATATCAGGGCTCATTCGACAAAAATCAAGCGGACCGGGAGTTCGCCGTCACCTGCATCGGCCGCGCAGCGGCCTTGACGGCCGGAAATAGCTAGCCGCCCAGGAGCTTGCTCACGACCTTGGCCGTATAATCCACCATGGGAACAATGCGGGCGTAGTTGAGCCGCGTCGGCCCAATCACGCCGAGCACACCGACGATGTGGCCGGACGCATCGTGATAGGGAGCGACGATCGTCGAAGAGCCCGAGAGCGAAAACAGCTTGTTCTCCGAGCCGATGAAGACGCGCACTCCCTCGGCCTGTTCGGCCCGGCCCAGGAGGTCAATCACCTCGCGCCGGGTTTCCAGATCGTCGAACAACAGGCGCACACGCTCGAGATCGGCGACCGCCTTGAGGTCGTCGAGCAGATGCGCCTGTCCGCGCACAATCAGTTTGCGCTCGTCATTATCGCCACCCGACCAGCTGGCGAGTTCGGCGGCGACAATCTTCTGCGTGAGCTGATCAAACTCGGCCTCGCCCTCCTTCAGCGTGCGCTCGATTTCACCCTTGAGGTCGAGCAGCGTTCGTCCGCGGATGCGCGAGTTGAGGAAATTCGCGGCCTCGATCAGCGCGGATGTTGGCAAGCCGACGGGCGTATTGAGAACGCGATTCTCGACTTGGCCGTCCTCGGCCACGAGGATCACGAGCGCGCGTTCAGGCTCGAGACGCACGAATTCAATGTGCTTCAGGCGCTGGTTTAGCTTCGCCGTGAGCACGACGCCTGCGGCGCGGCTCAGTCCGGAGAGCAAGCCCGACGCTTCGGTCAGGACAGCCTCCACGGACTTCGACTGGCCCAAGGCCGCAACCTGCGCTTCGATCGCCTTGCGGTCACCCTCGGTGAGATCGCCAATTTGCATCAGGGCATCGACGAAGAAGCGCAGCCCCATCTCGGTCGGCAGTCGCCCGGCGGACGTATGCGGCGCGTAGACGAGGCCAAGCTGTTCGAGATCAGACATGACGTTGCGCACGGATGCCGGCGACAAAGTCATGGGAAGGATGCGCGACAGATTGCGCGAGCCAACGGGCTCGCCGGTCGCGAGATAGCTCTCGACGATCCGGCGGAAGATTTCGCGCGAGCGCTCATTGAGCTGGGCAAGGCCCAATTGGTTCACGCCAAGCGAAAAGTCATGATTGGCCAAGGATTACTCCGCGTTCTGGCGCACTATCTATCACTCTGCCGCCGCCATGGCACGGGGTGCGGTACGCGAAGTCGCGCGTAGCAAATCCATCAGTCTGGCGCACCGAACCGAAATCCTCCAACCGATCGACCGCTTGGATCACGTCGTGATGCACGTCGCACATGGTGGTAGCGGTGACAAGATAGCCATTGAGAATGGTCGCGCCGGCAAGCGACAGGCGGTCGCCGCCGATCACGCTACTCTCCGCGGACTGCGCCAAGCTCGGCGCCAGCGCCGCGAGCTGAGAGGTCTCTTCGCCCCGATCGCCGGCGAGCGCGCAGGCGATCGCATCCATCAGCAAATTCTTGCAGTGTTCGCGCGCGCGTTGCGGAATATCGTCATACGTCAATGTTGCGGCGAATTCGGCCAGCATCTGGGTTGCTTCTCGCGCCATGTCATGCTCCGTCTCGATTTCCGCCAGTTCGTCAGCATCGGAACGTAGCGGGAAGCCGCCGCCGCTGGCAATTGGCCGCTACAACCGCGGGGTCCCGCGCTGTGCCCTTGTGGGGGCCATATCTCACCCACTACAAGCTTGATTCCGCTGGCGCGCCGTGCGCCGGACAGTCAGGAGAGCCGCATGCGGCCGAGCCGCCGACAACCCGACGAATTGCGCCCAGTTTCGCTCGAGCGCGGCGTGGTGAAATTCGCGGAAGGTTCGTGTTTCGTCAAATTCGGCGATACGCACGTGCTGGTCACGGCGACGCTTGAGGATCGCCTGCCGCCTTGGCTCAAGGGTCAAGCGCGCGGCTGGATCACCGCCGAATACGGCATGCTGCCGCGCGCCACGCTCGAACGGACGCGTCGCGAAGCTTCTGCCGGCAAGCAGAATGGCCGCACGGTCGAAATCCAGCGCCTGATCGGGCGCAGTCTGCGTTCGGTGGTCGATCTCAGGGCGCTCGGCGAGCGCCAAATCACCGTCGATTGCGATGTCATCCAGGCCGATGGCGGAACCCGCACCGCCTCGATCACGGGTGCCTGGATCGCTCTCTACGACTGCCTCTCCTGGATGAAGACGCGTGAGATGGTCGAAATGGAAGTCTTGCGCGACCACATCGCGGCGATTTCCTGCGGCGTGTGCGGCGGCGTCGCGGTGCTCGACCTCGACTACGCCGAAGATTCGCAAGCCGAAACCGACGCCAATTTCGTCCTGACCGGGTCCGGCAACATCGTCGAGGTGCAGGCCACCGCGGAGAAAGTCCCGTTTTCGGAAGAAGAATTGACGACGCTATTGTCGCTCGCACGCAAGGGTGTAACCAAACTGATCGATCTGCAGAAGATGGCGGTGATGTGAGTCATGACTCATTTCCAGCCGTCGCGCCCCGCTTCGCCGGGACAAGGCCAGCCATGACGGACCCGGGTCATCGGCCGATTTCCGGCAAGCTCATCATCGCCACGCATAATCCGGGCAAGCTGGCCGAGATGCGCGAGTTGCTTGCACCATACGGCGTCGACGCCACTTCTGCGGGTGAATTGAAATTGCAGGAGCCCGATGAAACCGGAGAGACGTTCCGCGACAACGCGCGCATCAAAGCGCAAGCAGCGGCGCAAGCGACCGGACTCCCCGCCTTCGCCGATGATTCCGGCCTCGTTGTCGAGGCGCTCGATGGCGCGCCGGGAATTCATTCCGCGCGCTGGGCCGGTCCCAACAAGAATTTCGACCGCGCCATGGAAACGATCGAAGAAAAACTAGCCGAGCGCGGGTCGACGACGCCGGAGCAGCGCAAGGCGCATTTCGTCTCCGCGCTCTGTGTCGCTTGGCCGGACGGTCATGTGGAGCACTTCGAGGCGCGCGTCGACGGCGCCCTGGTCTGGCCGCCGCGAGGCAACAAGGGGTTTGGTTACGACCCGATGTTCCTGCCGGACGGCAACGCGCGTACTTTTGGCGAAATGTCGAGTGAAGAAAAACACGGATTGCCGCCGCATGGCCTTGGCCTGTCGCACCGTGCGCGCGCCTTCCTCAAGCTCGCGGTGGCGTGCCTTGGCAAGTGATGCCCGCCCCGATCCTCCCCCGCAAGCGGGGGAGGCAACACCGGATTTGCCAGCCTTCGGCGTTTACATCCATTGGCCATTCTGCCTATCGAAGTGTCCGTATTGCGACTTCAATAGCCACGTGCGGCGAGAATCCATCGACGAGGCGCGCTTCGTGCGTGCGTTTACCGCCGAGATCGCGGCGACGGCGGCGCGCGTTCCGGGCCGAACCGTCTCGACGATCTTTTTTGGCGGCGGTACGCCCTCGCTGATGCAGCCCGCAACGGTCGCCGCATTGCTCGACGCCGTCGCCGCACATTGGAGCGTCGCGGCCGACACCGAGGTGACGCTCGAGGCCAATCCAACCAGCGTCGAGGCGACGCGTTTCCGCGGCTATCGCACCGCCGGCGTCAACCGCGTGTCGCTTGGCGTGCAGGCGCTCGATGATCGCGTCCTTGCAGAACTTGGGCGCATGCATACGGCGCGCGAAGCGCTCGACGCGGTCGAAGTCGCGAGGTCGGTATTCGGCCGCTATTCGTTCGATCTGATCTACGCGCGGCCGCGGCAGACGCCGGATGAGTGGGCGAAAGAGCTTAGAAGTGCGCTTGGTGAAGCCGGCGAGCATCTTTCGCTCTATCAGCTCACGATCGAACAGGACACGCCGTTCGCCGCGCTCCATGCAGCGGGCAAGCTCAAAACGCCCAACGAAGACATTGCGCGCGCTCTCTATGATACGACCCAGGAGATCTGCGCGGCGCACGGCCTGCCGGCCTATGAGATTTCCAACCATGCGCGTCGCGGCGGTGAATGCCGGCACAATCTGGTCTACTGGCGCGCCCACGAATATGCCGGCATCGGTCCCGGCGCTCATGGCCGGCTCGATATCGCCGGCGAGCGACACGCCATCGCGACCGAAAAGCGGCCGGAAACCTGGCTCCTGCGCGTCGAGAACAACGGCCAAGGCATCATCACCGATGACGTGCTGACGCGCGAGGAAATATCCGACGAGTTTTTACTGATGGGCCTGCGACTTGCCGAAGGCATCGACATCGCACGTTATACCGGGGTCTCGGGACGGCCGCTCGATCCGGCGCGCATCGCAATGCTGCACGAACACGGTCTCGTCGAGACGACCGCAACTGGCCGCCTGCGGGTGACTGCGCCGGGCTTTCCCGTGCTTGATGCGGTGGTCGCCGATTTGGCGGCGTGATGGCCTACATGCCTGAGGCGCCGAACGACCGCGGCGCCGCGGCGATGGTTTGCGGTCCCGACTGGGTGACCCGCAAGACTGCAAGACCCCGTTCATTGGTGCCATCGGGCCGGAAACGGAACAGGCCGTCGATGCCGGTGAAGCCTGATGCGTTGGTCAGCACCTCCGGAGAGAAGCGCTGCGGACCCTGGGTCTTCACCAGGGCGGCGATAAGCGCAACGGCATCATAGGAAAGTGTCGCCGTGCGAACCGGATCCTGCTTGAAGCGGGCGCGGTAGCGGGCCGAGAAGTTGCGGTAGCCCGCGGCATCCGGGGCCGCAAACCAGCCGCCGTCAAGCGCCGGCGTCGAGAAGATGCGTGCATCGTCCCAGAGCCCGGTCCCGAGCAGCTGGATCCTCTTGGCGTTGATGCCGTTGGCGAGCAGCACCTGAACGACGTCGGGCGCCGCGTCGCCGCCGTCGGGGATGAACAAGGCGTCGGCACGGACCGCCGCTTGGGCGACGTTGCGTATTGGCGCCACCATGCCGGCCTTGTCATGCGGATAGCGCTCAAGCGCAACGACTTGGCCACCGCGACGCGCCACGGTTTGCTTGAACGCCGCCTCGACCACCGTGCCGTAGGGATTATCCGGGATCAGGGCGGCGAACGACCGTTTCCCGGTCGAGACCGTGTACTGCACGATACGTTCGACGTCCGATTCGGGCAGGAAGCTCAGCAGATAGACGCCGCGCGAAGCGACGTTGGCATCGGTCGAGAAGGCGATGACCGGCACGTTTCGCGCGCGCGCCACCTGTCCGGCGAAACTGACCGATTGCGCGAACAACGGCCCGAGAATGATCTCGGCGCCCTCATCGAGCGCCTGTTGTGCGCTCTGCCGCGCCGCTTCGGCGGTACCGCCATCGTCCTTGACGAGAAGCTGAATGTTCGGGGCGTTGAATTCGGCGAGCGCCATGTCGGCTGCGTTGCGCATAGCCTGGCCGGCAACGCCGGCATTCCCGCTGGCCGACAATGGCAAAATGAGTCCGGCCTTGACCTGGCCGGTTCCGATCGTTGCCCCCGGCGGGACCTGAGCACTCTGCGGCGGTGGTTGCGGCGTGGTGGACAGAAAGCTGGAATTACCGGAGCAGCCGGCCAGGAGCGTGCCCGCCGTCGCCAGCAAGCTCGCAATCGTGCGGCGCCGTGTTGGCAGAGCCGCCGACGCCTGAACCTGCAATTCCGCACACACGGCGGTCCTCCTCGCGGCGGCCGAGCGCCAGTGGCATACGGCAACTGCAATCTGTCATTCTGGCGGCGAATGGTTAACCAAATGGAAAGGATGACGAATTGGCGGGCGCCATGCGCACTGGCGGTGACGCGGAATTGTGGCGGCGCTAGATTGGCGGCGATGAACGACCCGCTCCCCAGCCCGCCCGACCCGCCCAGCCCGCAGGATCGCCCGCCACGGCGCTACGGCCTCAGCGGCCGTACCCACGATGCGCCGAAACTTGCGGCCGGACTCTATATCGTCGCAACCCCGATCGGAAATCTCGGCGACATCACGTTGCGCGCATTGGAGACCCTGGCTGGCGCCGACTTGATCGCTTGCGAGGACACCCGAGTGACGCGCAAGTTGCTCGACCGCTACGCCATTGCGACCCGGTCGACGCCCTATCACGACCATAATGCTACGCAAGCGCGACCGAAGCTGCTGCGGCGGCTCGCCGAAGGCGCCGCCATTGCGCTGGTATCGGATGCCGGCACACCGCTCGTATCCGATCCCGGATTCAAGCTCGTTTGCGCCGCCCAGGAGGCCGGGCATCCGGTGACCGCGCTGCCCGGGCCGTCGGCGCTGCTTGCGGCCCTCTCCGTGGCAGGCCTCCCCAGCGACCAGTTTTTGTTCGCCGGGTTTCTGCCGCCGAAACAAGCCGCGCGTCGCGCCCGCATCGCCGAACTCAACCGCATTCCGGCGACGCTGGTGCTGTTCGAGAGCGGGCCACGAATTGCCGCAACGCTTACCGACCTCGCGGCAGGACTCGGCCAGCGCGAGGCCGCCTTGTGCCGTGAACTCACCAAGATGCACGAGGAAATTCGCCGCGGTGACCTGGCAACGCTGGCGCACGGCGCCGCGGAGGGCGAAGTGCGGGGCGAGTTCGTTCTCGTCATTGCCCCACCGCGAGCGCCGGAAAGCCCCAGCGTGGAAGACGCCGACACGCTGCTACGCCAGGCTCTCGCCCGCGTCTCGCTCAAGGATGCGGTCGGCGAGGTAGCGGACGCGACCGGCCTGCCGCGGCGGGACGTCTATCAGCGCGCGCTCGCGCTCGCGAAAGAGGGAAACCATGGCGCGCCGCGCTGAACCACTCAAACCGCCTCAGCCTGGGCCGCGGCCGGAACGCCTAGCGGCGTTCCGGCTCGGGCTCACGGCGGAGAGCCGCGCTGCCATGATGCTGATCGCCAAGGGCCATCGGATCGCCGCGCGGCGCTGGAAAACCCCGTTCGGCGAGATCGACATCGTCGCGCGGCGGCGGCGCGATCTGGTCTTTGTCGAAGTGAAGGCGCGCGAGACCATCGACGCCGCGGCAGAAGCCGTGACCGAGCGGACAAAACGCCGGATCCTCGATGCCGCCGAATTTTGGCTTGCGCAGCACGGCGATGACGCGAATTGTTTCATCCGCTTCGACGTGATCCTCATCGCGCCCGGCAAGCTGCCCCGGCACATCGCCAATGCCTTCGATGCGACCCGCTAAGCATCGTCGAAAAACAGCAAGGGCACAGACCAGATTATAATCCGAGAGCCACTTCTGTCCTCGCCCCATAGCCCGTGGAAGACACCGGCCTTTCTTCCCGATACGATGATACAACGAAATGCCATTCTACAGCCTACTTCAGACGCATTGGCGGCGCTCATGGACCTGCGTCGCCGTTGAAGTTGCCTGATTTATGACCTGCCATTTCTGGCCGATACAACATCCATGCCCTTGACCGTTGCCGTGCAGATGGACCCGATCGAGCGGATCAACATCCGCGGCGATTCGACGTTTGCTTTGCTGTTGGAAGCCCAGCTCCGCGGCCATACGCTCGCCTATTATACGCCGGAGCGATTGCTTCTGCGGGATAACAAGGTTTCAGCCGCGGTACGGTCACTGCGGGTGCGCGATAGCTTCGGCGACCATTTCACGCTCGGCGAGGCGCAACTCACCGACCTCGCCACTTTCGACGTTGTGCTGCTGCGCCAGGACCCGCCGTTCGATCTCGCCTACATCACCACCACGCACATGCTCGAGCGGATTCAGCCAAGGACTTTGGTCGTCAACGATCCGGCGCATGTTCGCAACGCCCCGGAGAAAATTTTCGTCACCGAATTTCCAGACCTGATGCCGCCGACGCTGATCACTCGCGATCTCGAGGCTATCAGGGCGTTTCGCGCCGAGCACGTCGACATTGTGATGAAGCCGCTCTACGGTTACGGCGGCGGCGCGGTATTCCGGATCACCCGCGACGATCTCAATTTCGGCTCGCTCTACGATATGTTCGCGACCACCTTCCGCGAGCAATGGGTGGTGCAGGCCTTCGTGCCGGCCGTGAAGGACGGCGACAAGCGCATCATCCTGGTCGACGGCGAGTTCGCCGGCGCGGTCAACCGCGTCCCCGCGGCTGACGACTTGCGCTCCAACATGGTACGCGGCGGCGCGGCGAAGGCGACCGAGCTTACGGCGCGCGAGCGCGAGATTTGCCGCCGCCTCCGTCCGGCGCTGCGCGAACGTGGCCTGCTGTTCGTCGGCATCGACGTGATCGGCGACTGGCTCACCGAGATCAATGTCACCTCCCCCACCGGCATCCGCGCCGTGAAGAACCTCGGCGGTCCCGACATCGCGGCGATGATATGGGACAAGATCGAAGAAAAGCGGCGCTAGCGGTTTTAGCCTTCGCTCTCGATCTTCTCCCGCGCGGCGCTGGCGAGGAAGGCGGAACGGGTGAGACCGCGGCGCTTGGCGGCTTCGTCGATCGCGTCCAACAGACCGGCATCGAGCGAGAGATTGGCTTTGACCGGACGTCCCGAGTTCGAGCACGAGCGGCACGTAGGCCAGGATGCAGCCGCGCGCCAGCGCAGCAGCAATCTCGGGATCATCGCGCACCTTTTCGGCCGAACGAGGCGTCGGAACTTTCTCGCCGTCCGCGCGGGCGTCTTCGACCCAAAGCATGACCGCCTCGACCGCATTGCGCAAAGCCGCATCGACGGTCGCGCCCCCGGAGGTGCATCCCGGAAGGTCGGGCACCACGACACCGAATGCGCCGGGCTTTCCATCCACCAGTGCGACATAGCGCGCCATGAAAACCTCCGTCACCGCCATCCAGCCTGGCGTGCAATCGCGTGGGCGACGCCGGGGGGATAGGGTTCGGTGCCGTGGAACGACGATACGGCCCGGCCTATTCGGGTGCTATATGCTCTACGAGCGATTCTACGCCGGCAACTCGATCAAACCAGAGCGACCGCGAGGCGCCGTGGGAGAAATTCCATGGCATCGTCGATGGCTGCTCGATGCCGTGACGCTGCCTGACGCCCAGTAAGCCTGCGCCGCGATGGCCCCCCGACGAAGCTCATGCCGGCGCTGGTGAAACCGCATTGAGGCGCGGCGCCGGCGATTTGCGAATTGTCAGGACGAGCACCGCGGCGAAAATACATAGGGCCCCGGCAACGAAGAACGCGGGCAGATAGGTCGAGAACTCCGTGCGCGTAAACCCGGCGCCGAAGGCGGCGCTCGCGGCGCCGATCTGGTGGCCGGCGAAGACCCAACCGAACACCATTCCGGCGCGTTCACGTCCGAAGCGATCGGCCGTCAACTTCACGGTGGGAGGCACAGTCGCGATCCAGTCAAGGCCGTAGAACATTGCAAACAACGAGAGTCCGTAAAACGTGAAATCCGTGAACGGCAGATAGAGCAGCGAAAGCCCGCGCAGGCCGTAATACCAGAATAGCAGCCAGCGATTGTCGAACCGGTCGGACAGCCAGCCGGAGCCGATCGTGCCGACGAAATCAAAGACGCCCATCATGGCGAGCACGCTGGCCGCGGTCACGGCGGCGAGCCCATAATCGACGCACAGCGTGACGAAATGGGTCTGGATAAGACCGTTGGTGCTGCAACCGCAGATGAAGAACGTGCCGAACAGGACCCAGAAGATCGGTACGCGCGCCGCGTCCTTGAGCACCACGAGCGGCGACAGTAGCAACGACACGAGACCAACGCCGGCAGCGGGCGGCGGCGTTACGGCCGTTTCTCCATACAGCGGCAGATCAAGATCGCTCGGCCGGTCGCGCATCAGGGTGAGCGCGACAACCGCGACGACCGCCAGCAGGCAGCAAACGACAACTAGCGCGGTGCGCCAGCCGAAGCGCGTCGTCAGCTCGGCGATGAACGGCAGAATCACGAGTTGACCGGTTGCCGAGCTTGCGGCCAGGAGTCCGGTAACAAGGCCGCGACGATGGTTGAACCATCGAGTCGCAACCGTCGCCGCCAGAACCATGGCAGTGAGGCCGGTCCCAATGCCGACGACGACGCCCCACAACACCACGAGCTGCCAGACGCGTGTCATCGCCAACGAAGCGAGGAAGCCTGATGCGATCAATATCAACGCACAGATGATGACCCGGCGGACGCCAAAGCGATTCATGAATGCCGCGGCGAACGGACCGAACAAACCGAACAGCACAAGCCGAAGCGCCAGCGCGGCAGAAATCTGCGTCGTATTCCAGCCGAACTCGTGCTCCAGCGGCACGATCAGCACGCCCGGAGCGCCCATGGCGCCGGCGGTCACCAGCAGGGTGAGGAAGGTGACGGCGACAACTACCCATCCGTAATGGATGTTACGGCGGGCCAGCGCCGCGGCCAACGCAGAGGACGCCATGGTCTAGTTTTCCAGTGAGATAGTTAAAAGATGACTGCCATCCTATCTTGCCTATTGATGACGATCGTCATATAAGTTGTCAAGCATGGCCAACGAGCCGCATGGCAGAGGTGCGTCATGAGAGTGACTCGGGAGAAAGCCGCCGCAAACCGCGAACGCATCATCGACGCGGCTGGCGCGCTGTTTCGGGTGAAGGGATTTGACGGCATCGGCGTTGCCGACATCATGAAAGCGGCTGAGCTGACGCACGGCGGATTTTATGGGCATTTCAAGTCCAAAGATGATCTCGTCGCCCAGGCGAGCCGCCGGACGATGGCGCGCGCGGTCGCGAACTGGGGCGATGTCGTCGCACGTTCACCCGGCCAGGCGTTTGTAGCGCTACTCAAGCGCTATCTCTCGCCTCGCCATCGTGACGACCCTGGCAAGGGTTGCGCTTTCGCCGCGCTCAGCGCCGATGCGGCGCGCAGCGGCAAGATCGTGCGTAATGCCTTTGCGGAGGGGCTGGAGCCGCTCATCGACATCCTTGCCCACGCAGTCCCGCGCCGATCGAAAGCATCGCGGCGTCGCAAAGCGGTTGCCACGATGGCAGAACTGGTCGGCGCATTGATCCTTTCGCGGGCGGTCCAAGGAACCCCGCTGTCCGACGAAATCCTCGACGCCACACAGCGCGATCTGCTGGCAGCGGACGAGCGCGAGCCGTAAGCCCCGACGCCCTCTTCGCCACCTCTCGGGGATTTTCGCGGCAGGGAACTTTGTTCCTGAATTGTTCTTGACGCGGACGCAGCATCCGGTACTCTAATCGGCAAGCAGGGGCACACATGGTCCAGCGCGTCTCCACGGTTGCGTTTGAGGGCATCGAGGTGCGGCCCGTCGACGTGCAGGTGCAGGTGGCGCCGGGGATGCCGGCGTTCACTATAGTCGGTCTGCCCGACAAGGCAGTCTCGGAAGCACGCGAACGCGTGCGCTCGGCCATGATCGCTTCCGGCCTCGCGCTGCCGGCCCGCCGCATCACCATCAATCTCGCGCCCGCCGACCTGCCCAAGGAAGGCAGCCACTACGATCTGCCGATCGCGCTCGGTTTGATGGCGGCGATCGGCGCTATTCCGCATGATGCATTGTCGGGTTTCACTGTGCTAGGCGAACTTGGCCTCGATGGCTCGATCGCTCCGGTGGCGGGAGTGCTGCCTGCCGCCATCGGCGCCAATGGGCGTGGCGAAGGTCTGATGTGCCCAGCTGCCTGCGGCCCGGAAGCAGCCTGGGCGAGCCCCGAGATCGAAATCATTGCGGCCTCCTCCCTCCTCCAGCTCGCCAACCATTTCAAGGGCACCCAGGTGCTGTCCCGGCCGCAGCCGAAAATCCTGGAAGTCACGGATACCGCGCTCGACCTTGCCGACATCAAGGGCCAGGAGAGCGCCAAGCGCGCGCTCGAAGTGGCGGCAGCCGGCGGCCATAACTTGCTCATGGTCGGGCCGCCCGGCGCCGGCAAATCGATGCTGGCGGCGCGGTTACCCTCAATTCTTCCGCCGCTGGCGCCGGCCGAACTGCTCGAAGTCTCGATGGTTGCCTCTGTCGCGGGCGAGATCAAGGGCGGCGCGCTGACCAATCGCCGGCCGTTCCGCGCGCCGCACCACTCGGCCAGCATGCCAGCCTTGGTTGGCGGCGGCCTGCATGCGCGCCCCGGAGAAGTTTCGCTTGCGCATCATGGCGTGCTGTTTCTCGACGAGCTGCCGGAGTTCCAGCCGCAGGCGCTTGATTCGTTACGCCAGCCGCTTGAGAGCGGCGAGGTCTCGATCGCACGCGCCAATCATCGCGTCACCTATCCGGCGCGCTTCATGCTGGTCGCGGCGATGAATCCGTGCCGCTGCGGGCGGGCGAGCGAGCCGGGCTATGCCTGCCGCCGCGGGTCCAATGCGCGCTGCACAGCCGATTACCAAGCCAGCATTTCGGGGCCGCTCATCGACCGCATCGACCTGCACATCGAGGTGCCGGCGGTGACCGCTGCCGACCTCATCCTGCCCGCCGCCGGCCGAGGGCAGTCGCGAAGTTGCCGAACGCGTGGCGCTTGCCCGCGAGCGCCAGGTCGCGCGCTATGCCGCAATCGGACTGCCGCACGTGCGCAGCAATGCTGCGGTCTCGGGCGCGGTGCTGGAGGATGTGGCGCGGCCGGACGCGAGCGGCCTCACGCTCTTGCGCGAAGCCGCCGATGCGATGCGGCTGTCCGCGCGCGGCTACCATCGCGTGCTGCGCGTCGCCCGCACGCTCGCCGATCTCGATGGCGTGGACAAGGTCGGCCGCATTCATCTCGCCGAAGCGCTGTCCTACCGCGCGCTCGCCGACGAAATCAGACGCGCCGCATGAGCCCAGCCGTGAATCGTCGGTCGATCATGCATCGCCGCCGATAGCCTTGGCCATTGACTGAAATTCCGGTAGCGGTGAGCCTCCTGCCGTTTCCCGTGCAGTCGCTGCTGCTCCTTTTGTAGCCGAAGGGACAATCAGAAGCATGCCAAAGCCGCCTCGCAAGATCGCATTCATCACCGCGGCTACCGACCACGGCACGCTCATTTTGAACCGATTTGACCAGCATTTCACCGGATCGGCCAACGCATATGGCGTCGGCTTTCAGCTCCTGGACACAGCCGCGTATGATCCGCCCGAAGTCGACTTGATGCTCAAATTGCTTGATATACGCCGCCAACATTACGGCGACGGCGTTATCGCGGTCGACTGCGGCGCCAATATCGGCGTCCACACCGTCGAGTGGGCCAAGCACATGACCGGCTGGGGCGTGGTGCTGGCCTTCGAAGCCCAGGAGCGCATCTACTATGCACTCGCCGGTAACATCGCGATCAACAATTGCTTCAATGCCCGCGCTATCCACGCCGCCGTAACGAGCCAGCCGGGCACGATGAAAATGCCGTCGCCGAATTATTTCGCTCCCGGAAGTTTCGGCAGTCTCGAGTTGCGCAAACGCGAAAACACAGAGTTCATCGGCCAGCCGATCGACTATTCCGACGGCAAGATGGTCGACGTGCAAACGATCAGCCTTGATTCGTTCCATTTCCCTCGTCTCGATCTGGTCAAAATCGACGTTGAGGGGATGGAGCTGGATGCGCTGGCGGGCAGCGCCAAATGCATCGGCAACAATCATCCGATTCTGCTGGTCGAGATGGTCAAGACCGACAAGAACAAGCTGCGCGGGTGGCTCGAAAGTCTGGATTATTCTGTACTCGAGAACGGAATGAATTTTCTGCCCTGCACAAAACCGATAAATGCCTGGAGCACATCAAGATCGCGACGCCGTCGATCCCATAGCCGTTACCCCGACCCATTGCCGACGCCAATTGCGCCGCGCATGCCGATTGCGGACAGAAATTCCTGCCGGGTCTCGGCGTGGTCGCGGAACACGCCGAGCATGCGGCTCGTCACCATGGTGACGCCGGTCTTGTGGACGCCGCGGGTTGTCATGCACTGGTGCGTGCCCTCGGTCACCACAGCCACGCCGTGCGGCTTGAGCACGGCGTCGAGACAGGACGCGATCTCCGCCGTCATCTTCTCCTGGATTTGCAGCCGCCGCGCATAAACCTCGACCAGCCGCGCCAATTTGGAAATCCCGACGACGCGATTGCGCGGCAGGTAGCCGATATGCACGCGCCCGATGATCGGCGCAATATGATGCTCGCAGTGCGATTCGAAGCGGATGTCGCGTAGCACCACGACCTCGTCATAACCGCCGGTCTCCTCGAATGTGCGCTTGAGATATTCGCGCGGATCGTCCTTGTAGCCGGCGAACCATTCCTCGTAAGCGCGCACGACGCGCGCCGGCGTGGCGCGAAGCCCCTCGCGGTCCGGATCGTCGCCGGCCCAACGGATCAGCGTGCGTACCGCGCTCTCCGCCTCTGCGCGCGACGGCCTGTCCTGGCGGGCCACGCCGGGCGATTTGCTGCGCGCGAGCGCTTGGAACTCACCGCTTTATCCATTGAATATCTCCGGCCGGGTCAATTCATCCAATATCGATTGGCTCACGGATCGATGAGTCCGACGCCATGTTAACAAAGCATCAACCGTCCCTCCAATCGCTGCATCGCCGGTCTGCAAGGGATGCGCAAGGTTCATAGGCGAGAATTCGCCTCGACGCATCGATGAAACCAAGCACGAGCGTGGCTTGCGACCGACCGCCGCGGCAAACGTGCCGAGCGGGAATAGGGACCATGCGCCCGCGCGCCACCCTCCGAAAACCCGCCATCCTCACCCGCCGGCTGTTCTCCCTCGCCGTCCGCGCGGCCGTCATCACCTCGATGTCGTTCGGCGATCGCCTTCGGCTTCCTGTCAGGCACGACCTCGCCCGGGGCCCACTACGATCCCATATCTGTTCGCCATCGGCGTCGCGCGCTGTTCGGCGCCGTCGTGCGGCGTGATCGGCATTCTGATTTCCCGCATTCGCCAGATGAAGGCGGAACTGCGCCGACTTCGAAACGCGGCTCGAGGAGGCGGCAGACCGCAATTGGGAAATCAGCGAAGCGCAGGAGCGCGCCAAGAGCTTTTTCGAGGCGCAGGGCGACGTGATCGTGCGCCGCGACGGCGACGGCGCGATCACCTATGCCAACGATGCCTTCTGCGCGCTCGCCGGCCGCGCCCGTGGCGATCTGCTCGGCGACCGACGTTCGCCCTGCCGGTCGCGCAGCAGGGCGAGACAATCGTCCTTCGCCGATGGCACGCGGGCCCACGACCAGAAGATCGCCGACGCCCGACGGCGCGCGCTGGATCGCCTGGCGCGAGGTCGCAGTGCGCACCGACGGCGGCAGCGAGATGCAAAGCGTCGGCCGCGACGTGACCGACCGCGTCGAGGCCGAGCATGCGCTCGCCGATGCGCGCGATCAGGCCGAGGCCGCGAACCGCGCCAAATCGCGCTTCCTGGCTATGGTTTCGCACGAGATCCGCACGCCGCTGAATGGCATTCTCGGCATGGCCGATCTTCTCGGCGACACGCCGCTGTCGCCCGAACAGACGACCTATCTGAAAGCCATGAAGACATCGGGCGAGACGCTATTGTCGCTTCATCGAGGAGATTCTCGATCTCGCCAAGATCGAGGCCGGCCGGCTCGATCTTGTGGCGCGGCCATTCGCGCTCGCGGCTTTTGTCGAGGAGGCGGTCGAGCTGCTCGGGCCGCGCGCGCAGGCCAAGGGACTGGAAATCTGCTGCTATGTCGACGAGCGGTTGCCGGCGCGCGTCGTTGGCGATGCGGCGCGGCTGCGCCAGGTGCTGTTCAACCTCGCCGGCAACGCGATCAAGTTCACCGAGCGCGGCGGCGTGTCGATCATCGTCGAGCCGGGCGAGCAGCCGGACGCGATCGTGATCGCGGTGCGCGACACCGGCATCGGCATCTCGGCCGAAGACCAGAGCCCGCATTTTCCTCGAATTCGAGCAGGCCGACGCGGCTCGACGCGGAAATTCGGCGGCACCGGCCTTGGCCTCACGATTTCGAAGCGGATCGTCGAGCGCATGGGCGGCGCGATCGCGGTCGAAAGCACGCCCGGCGAAGGCTCGACTTTCCGCGTCACGATCGCGCTGCCGCGCGCCGGCCAACGACGAGCCAGCGTTCGCGGCGCCCGATCTTGCCGGCAACGATATTCTCATCGTCGCGCCGGCCGCGATCGAAGCCTCGTTGCTGGCGCGGCGCCTGCAACGCTGGGGCGCGCGCACCACAATCGTCCCCGACGACAAGGTTGCGGCGGCGCTCTATGCCGGAGCAGTTGTGGAGCGCCGTGCTGGTCGATCACGCGCTCGGCACGACCGCAAGCGAAGCGCTGGCGCGCATGGCCGCCGCGATCCCACGGCGGATCGTGCTGGTGACGCCCGCGATGCGCAACGAGCTCGCGGCTCTCAAGGAGGCGGGCTTCACCGGCTATCTGATCAAGCCGGTGCGCGCCGCCTCGCTGGCCGCACGCTTTTCGACCGATGACGGCCTTCGATGCCCGCTGCCGCAATGGACACCGCGGACATTGCGCGATGCAATGCCGTCATGCCGGCGGGCTCTCCATCCTGGTCGCCGAGGACAACGAGATCAACGCGCTGCTGGCGCGCGCGCTGCTGGTAAAGCTCGGCCATCGTCCGACCATCGCGACGAGCGGCGGCACAGCGATCGAATGCTGGCTGGCGCCGCGCGCCGCCGGCGCGCCCTACGATCGCGTGCTCATGGACCTGCACATGCCGGGCATGGACGGCCTGGAAGCGACGCGCCGGATCCGCGCCATGGAAATCGAGCACGCGTGCGCGCGCGCACGCCCATCATCGCGCTCACCGCCAATGCCTCGGCGGAGGACCGCGACGCCTGTCTCGCCGCCGGCATGGATGGTTTTCTGGTCAAGCCGCTCGACCGCGAGCGCCTCGCCGCCATGCTCGCAGAACCCGGCTGCAGCGGCAGCTGCGCGGCGTGAAGCTCATAATCGCCGCAGCGCCACTTCCTCGACCTGGTGGCTTTCGCCCTTCTTCAGGATGAGATCGGCGCGCGGCCGCGTCGGCACGAATGTTCTCGCGCAGATTGACGAGATTGATGCGGTTCCAGATCGACGTCGCGGTGGCGGCCGCCTCCTCGTCGGACAGTCTCGGCATAGCGGTGGAAATACGATTTCGGATCGGCAAACGCGGTGCCGCGCAGCGCCAGAAAGCGGTCGACGTACCACGACAGCAGCACGTCCTCGTCGGCGTCGAGATAGACCGAGAAATCGAAAAAGTCGGAGACGAATGGCACGGCTTTGCCGTCCTTGGGCAGGCGCCCGGCCTGCAGCACATTGAGCCCTTCGACGATCAGAATTTCCGGGCCGGTCGATCTCGATCCACTCGTTCGGGATGACGTCGTAGACAAGATGCGAATAGACCGGCGCCCGCACCGGCCGCCGGCCGGCCTTGATGTCGGAGAGAAAGCGCAACAGCGCCGGCAGATCGTAGCTCTCCGGAAAGCCCTTTTTCTCCATCAGGCCTTCGCGGTCAAGCACGGCGTTTGGATAAAGAAAGCCGTCGGTGGTGACGAGATCGACCTTGGGCACGTTCGGCCAGCGCGCCAGCAAGGCTTGCAGCACGCGCGCCGTGGTCGATTTGCCGACCGCAACCGAGCCGCCGACCCCGATGATGTAAGGCATCTTGGCATCTTCGGTGCCGAGAAAGCCCTGCTGCGCGCGAAACAGCCGCTGCGTCGCCGCGACGTAGAGCGACAACAGCCGCGACAGCGGCAGATAGATTTCCTCGACCTCCGACATGTCGAGCCGGTCGTGCACCGAGCGCAGCCGCGCGACCTCGGCCGGCTCCAGCGTCATCGGCGTATCCTCGCGCAGCGTCGCCCATTCGGCGCGCGAGAACACGCGATAGGGCGACACGTCCTGCTTCGGTTCGCTGCTCCATCCGGATGCCCTCAGCCGCCCTTGCGCGCGGCCTTCTCGTCGAGGCCGGATTGGCGCGTGCGCGCGCCAAGCTCGGCTTCGACCTCGTCGAGCGTGATGCCGCGGGCGTGCAGCACGACGAGGAGATGATAGAGCACGTCGGCGGCTTCCCCGATCACGCGCTCGCGATCCTCGCCGACCGCGGCGATCGCCGCCTCGACCGCCTCCTCGCCGAGCTTCTTGGCGCAGTGGGCCATGCCGCGGTCGAGCAGCTTGCGCGTATAGGACACGTCGGCGCTCATCTTGGCGCGCTCCTGCACGCGCTTTTCGAGATCCCTGAGGGTGAACGTCGCCATCGCGGTTTCTTATCACCTCTCCGCGAAATTCTCTAGTGATTCCGCTGGGATGAGCCAGCCAGCGCAACTGCTCTGTCACGGATCGAGCCGCACCGGCAGGCCGGCGCTGGGCCATGTAGTCCTTGGCCTCGCGCACGGAATACTCGCCGAAATGAAAGATCGACGCGGCCAGCACCGCGCTGGCATGGCCGTCGCGGATGCCCGCGACCAGGTGATCGAGATTGCCGACGCCGCCCGAGGCGATAACCGGGACGGATACCGCATCGGCGATGGCGCGGGTGAGCGCGATATCGATAGCCTTGCCGCGTGCCGTCGCGATCCATCGAGGTGAGCAGGATTTCGCCGGCGCCGAGCGCGACCACCTCGCGCGCATAGGCGAGGCATCGATCCCGGTCGGATTGCGGCCGCCATGGGTAAAAATTTCCCAGCGGTCCGCTTCGCCCGGCTTCGATACCTTCTTGGCGTCGATCGCGACCACGATGCATTGGTCGCCGAATTTCTCCGCCGCTTCCTTGACGAAGGCGCGGCGCGCCACCGCCGCGGTGTTGATCGACACCTTGTCGGCGCCCGAGGTGAGCAAGGCGCGGATATCATCGATGGTGCGCACGCCGCCGCCGACCGTGAGCGGCATGAAGCAAGCCTCCGCCGTACGGCGCACCACATCGAGCATGATGCCGCGATTCTCGTGGCTCGCGGTGATGTCGAGGAAGGTGAACTCGTCGGCGCCGGCCTCGTCATAGGCGATCGCCGCCTCGACCGGATCGCCGGCATCGCGCAGGTTGACGAAATTGATGCCCTTGACGACACGGCCGTCCTTCACGTCGAGGCAGGGAATGACGCGGACCTTGAACATGGCGCGGTTAGGCCTCACGGCGTCGGCGCCGCCACCTGACGATCGCCACCACGCAGGCAACGACGAACCAGATCGCCAAGGCAGAGAGGCCCCATGGCAAAGTCACGAAGGCGAGCCAGCCAAGGACGAACATCTCGGCGAGCGTTTCGCCGATATCCTGGCCCATGAATAGGCACGTGGAGGCGCCGCCTTCATTGAGCGTGCAGCCCAAGACGTCGGCGATGGCGCCGGCGATGAACGCCGAGATGAGTGGCGCCGCCGCTAAAAGAACGATGATGACAAAACTCATGCTCAGCCAGAAGAACGTACGCGATCGCTTCGCGCTCATGATGCCCCCGCTCTCTGTGCTTCGCCCTGAAGTAGTGCCAGCGCCTCGGCCGCATCGAGCCGGCCATCATAAAGCGCGCGGCCGACAATGGCGCCGGCGAGCTTGCGGGCGCGCGGCGCACAGAGAGCGCGCACGTCGTCGAGCGAGGCGAGGCCGCCCGAGGCGATGACGGGGATCGAGACCTGTTCGGCGAGCGCGATCGTCGCGTCGAGGTTGAGGCCCTTGAGCATGCCGTCGCGGGCCACGTCGGTGTAGATGATGGCGGCAACGCCGGCGTCTTCGAAACGCCGGGCGAGATCGAGCGCGGCAAGTTCGGAGGTTTCGGCCCAGCCCTCCACCGCGACCCTGCCGTCGCGCGCATCGAGCCCGACGGCGACGCGTCCTGGATGCGCCCGCGCTGCTTCCTTCACCAACGCCGGATCGCGCACCGCCGCGGTGCCGATGATGACGCGCGCGACGCCTTTGCCGAGCCATGCTTCGATTGTCGCGCGGTCGCGGATGCCGCCGCCGAGCTGCACCGGGATTTTGACCGCGGCGAGAATGCGCTCCACCGCCGCGGCATTCATCGGCCGGCCGGCGAAGGCGCCGTCGAGATCGACGATATGGAGATAGTCAAAACCCTGCGCAGCGAATATCCGCGCTTGTTCGGCCGGATCGCGGTTGAATACCGTCGCGCGCGCCAGGTCGCCCTGTTGCAGACGCACGGCAAGCCCGTCCTTCAGATCGATGGCCGGGAACAGGATCACGGCTTCCACTGCAAAAAATTGGCAATCAGCGCGAGGCCAAGCCGTTGGCTCTTCTCAGGATGGAATTGCGTGCCGACGATATTGCCGCGCGCAACGATCGCAGTGACCGCGCCGCCGTAATCGGCATCGGCGACAAGATCGGCGCGGTCGACCGGCTTGAACTGATAGGAGTGCACGAAATACGCATGTCGGCCCTGCGGCCCGAAGCGTGAGACCCTCGATTAGCGTGTGCGGCCGCGCGACATTGAGTGTGTTCCAGCCCATATGCGGGATCTTCAGGCTGCGGTCGCTCGGCGTGATGCGGTCGACTTCGCCGGCGATCCAGCCCAAACCCTCGGTCACCTCGTATTCGCGGCCGCGTTCGGCCAACAACTGCATGCCGACGCAGATGCCGAAGAACGGCCGGCCCTTGCGATGCACGGCCTCTTCAAGCGCCGCCGACCATACCGTCCACGGCATCGAGCCCACGCCGGCAATCGGCAAAGGCGCCGACACCGGGCAACACCACGCGGTCGGCAGCCGCGACCACGGCCGGATCGCGCGTCACCAGGATCGGCTGGCCGAGGCCGGCATCATGGGCGGCGCGCTCGAACGCCTTCGCGGCCGAATGCAGATTGCCCGAGCCATAATCGACGATAGCCACGCTCACCGCTGCGCTCCCGGCTGCGGAAAGAGGCCAATCACGTCCGGCGCTTGCGGCATGCGCTGGATCGGGACCGGCGGTGTAGCCGGCGCCGGCGTGGAAGACGCGATGTCTCGAGACGGTGGCTCCCGAAGCCATGCATCGAAGAAGCGCCGCTCTGCGTCTTCGAGATCATCGCCGCTGATGACGCCGACACTCCTCCAGCCCTGGCGCGCCAGAGTGAAGCGACGCAGTGTGCTGGCCTCAAGCCCAATCAGGAGCGAAAGGAGAATCGCGACGAGGACCAAAACGAAGGTAGATGCGCCGAGCGCGAACAATCCCGCTTCGATTCCAAGCCATCCCACGACGCACGCCGCCAGGACGAGCCACAACCGGTGTCGTAGCATCCACAACGGCGCGAACAGAAACGCCCACACGGAAAATCCGTCGCGCACAAATGTAAAGCGTTCGGGATCGGGCGCGGTGTCGGCCGCCCGCAGCGGCGGCTCGTGCACAGTGTAGATGGACATTCGTTTTTCAGCCGATCAGCGGCTGCTTTCCTCTTAGTCACGCCCGCGCGGGAGGCATCCAGGTAACCCGCAGGCTCGCAATATATGCATCAGCGCCCGTGATTACTGGGTCGCCCGCATTCTACGACCGATGATGTCACCCGCCGAGCGTGCCCTTGGTCGAAGGCACTTCGTTCGCGGCGCGCGGATCGATGGCGAGCGCCGCGCGCAGCGCCCGCGCCAGACCCTTGAAGCAAGATTCTGCAATGTGATGGTCATTGCCGCCGTAGAGCGTGGCGACATGCAGCGTCACCGCTGCATTCACGGCAAAGGCTTGAAACCATTCCTGCACCAGCTCGGTGTCGAACAGTCCCACCTTGGCGCGGCCGAACTTGACCTTGAAGACCAGGAACGGCCGGCCAGAAATGTCGATCGCCACGCGCGTGAGCGCCTCGTCCATGGGGACATTCACGTCGGCATAACGCGTGATGCCCTTCATGTCGCCAAGTGCCTGCTTCACCGCCTGGCCGAGCGCGATGCCGACGTCCTCAGTGGTGTGGTGATGATCGATGTGCAGGTCGCCCTTGGCCTTGATGGTGATGTCGATGCGCGAATGCCGGGCCAGGAGGTCGAGCATGTGATCGAGGAAACCAATGCCGGTCGCGATCGACGAGGCGCCGATGCCATCAAGATCGACTGCGACCTCGACGTCGGTTTCCTTGGTCTTTCGCTTTACTGCCGCTTTGCGCATTGTATTCTCCGCGGCGCATGCCGCGCGCCTTTTATCAGGGCTCGACCGGCTTCGCCAATGTGCCGTGCCGCATATTTGCATTGCCGACACTCACCCCCTAAATCATGCCTTGGACAAGGGTTTTCCAGCGCATGTCAGCCCCGGAATTGGGCCAATCCGGCCTTTGGCACGGCACCACCATCCTGACCGTCCGCAAGGGCGGGACGGTCGCGGTCGGCGGCGACGGCCAAGTTTCGATCGGCCAGACCATCGTCAAGGCCAACGCCAAGAAGGTGCGGCGGCTCGGCGGCGGCGAGGTAATCGGCGGCTTCGCAGGCGCCACGGCGGATGCGTTCACGCTGTTCGAGCGGCTCGAATCGAAGCTCGAGCAATACCCCGGACAGCTCACCCGCGCGGCGGTCGAACTCGCCAAAGACTGGCGCACCGACCGCTTCCTGCGCCGGCTCGAAGCCATGATGATCGTCGCCGACAAGGATGTATCGCTGGTGCTCACCGGCACCGGCGACGTGCTCGAACCGGAAGCCGGCGTCGTCGGTATCGGCTCCGGCGGCAATTACGCACTCGCTGCGGCGCGAGCGCTTCTTGACGGGCCGCTCGACGCAGAGGCGATCGTGCGCCGTGCGCTCGATATCGCCGCTGAAATTTGCGTTTACACCAATCGCAACGTCACCATCGAGACCTTGAAGGGCGCCTGATCATGGTGCCTCATGTTTACGCATTCAGACCGATGTCAGCCGCAGACCTGCCGATGGTGCGGCGATGGCTCGGAGAACCGCACGTCGTGCAATGGTGGGGCGATCCGAACGAACAGTTCGCATTGCTAGCCGAGGACCTCGATCACCCGGCGATGGACCAGTTCATCGTCGCGATGGAGGAGCGGCCTTTCGCCTATCTGCAGTGCTACGATCCGAGCGCGTGGCCGAACAACGGCCTCGGCCTGCATCCGAATGGCACGCGTGGCATCGATCAATTCATTGGCGAGGAGAACATGGTCGGTCGCGGCCATGGCTCCGCGCTGATCCGGAGTTTTGTCGATGGATTGCTCGAGTCCGGAGCACCGCGGGCCGCGACCGATCCCGATCCTGCACAATACGCGCGCCATCAGGGCTTACGAAAAGGCCGGATTTCGCAAAGATCGCCTGGTGGACACGCCCGACGGCCGCGCATTTCTGATGGTCCGTGACGCATGAACGACTTCTCGCCTCGCGAAATCGTCTCCGAACTCGACCGCTTCATCGTGGGGCAGGGCGACGCCAAGCGCGCGGTTGCTATTGCGCTGCGCAACCGCTGGCGTCGGCTGCAGCTTGACGACCGGCTGCGCGAGGAGGTGCTACCGAAGAACATTCTGATGATCGGCCCGACCGGCGTCGGCAAGACCGAAATCTCCCGCCGTCTCGCCAAGCTTGCGGGCGCACCGTTCCTCAAGGTGGAAGCAACGAAATTCACCGAGGTCGGCTATGTCGGACGCGACGTCGAGCAGATCGTGCGAGACCTGGTCGAGATTGCCATTACGCAGATGCGCGAAAGGAAACGCAAGGACGTCGAGGCGAAAGCCCAGAAGGCTGCCGAAGACCGCGTGCTCGATGCGCTCGTGGGCGCCAATGCCAGCGCCTCGACCAAGGAAGCGTTCCGAAAAAAACTCCGCGCCGGCGAACTCAACGACAAGGAGATCGAGATTGAGGTGCAGCCCGCCGGCGGCGGCATGCCGCTTATTCGACATTCCCGGCATGCCCGGCGCGCAGATGGGAGCGATCTCGATCGGCGACATTTTCGGCAAGCTCGGCGGCGGCCGCACCAAGACGCGCCGCGTCACCGTACATGATTCCTACGACATCCTGATCAATGAAGAATCCGACAAGCTGCTCGACAGCGATCAGCTTACGCACGAAGCCATCAGGGTCGTGGAGAACAACGGCATCGTGTTCCTCGATGAGATCGATAAGATCTGCGTGCGCGAGGGCCGCGTCGGCGCCGACGTGTCACGCGAAGGCGTGCAACGCGATCTCCTGCCGCTGATCGAGGGCACCACCGTCGCCACCAAGCATGGCTCGGTAAAGACCGACCACATCCTGTTCATCGCGTCCGGCGCCTTCCACATTTCCAAGCCCTCGGATTTATTGCCGGAACTGCAAGGCCGGCTGCCGATCCGCGTCGAGCTCAAGCCGCTGACCCGCGACGACATGCGGCGCATCCTCACCGAGCCCGAGGCGTCGCTGATCAAGCAATACATCGCCCTGATGGCGACCGAGGGCGTGACGCTGGAGTTTTCACAGGACGCCATTGACGCCGTCGCCGACATCGCGGTGGCGGTAAATTCGAGCGTTGAAAACATCGGCGCTCGGCGGCTGCAGACCGTGATGGAGCGTGTGCTCGACGAGGTATCCTTTGGCGCCCCCGACCGATCCGGGGAGACGGTGCAGATCGACGCCGCCTATGTACACAAGCATGTCGGCGATCTCGCCAAGAATGCGGATTTGAGCCGATTTATTTTGTAGCGCCTACCGGTTTGCCACTGTCAGCGTGACGCATCACAGCCGCGTGGTCAGGGCGAACGAAATCCGCTAGTCTGTTGCAATCAGCCGGGGTGTGGCCATGCTGACGCGTCGCCGCTTGATCGCATTGTCTACCGCATCGGCGCTCGCACCGAACTCATTGATTCGCCCGGCGTTTGCACAAGCCCAATCAGGCGCGTGGCCCAATCGATCCGTACGTTTGATCGTGCCGCTCGCGGCGGGAGGACCGACCGAACTCGGTCGGCCGCATCCTCGCCGAACAACTGTCAAAGATCTGGGGCCAGCAAGTCGTCGTCGAGAATAAATCGGGTGGCGGCACCAACATCGGCAACGAATACGTCGCTCACGCCGATCCTGACGGCTACACGGCGCTCTATGGCACGTCGTCGCTTGCGGTGAATGCCACCCTGTACCGCTCGCTCGGCTACGATCCGATAGCGGATCTTGCGCCGGTTTCGCTTGTCGCGAAGTTTCCGTTTTTCATGTTCGTGCCGAACTCCTCTCCGGCCAAGACGGTCATGGAGTTTGTCGCTTACGTGAAGGCGCATCAGGGCAAGCTCGTCATGGGCTCTCCCGGAACCGGCAGCGCGCCGCATCTCGCGGAAAATCTATTCCTGCAGATGGCCAACATTGAGATGACGCACGCACCTTATCGCGGCGCGGCGCCTGCATTCATCGATCTCATACCGGGCCGCATCGACTGCTATTTCGGCAGCGGAGAGCTGCTGACATATTCGCGCTCGGGTCAGGTGCGCGCGCTGGCCACGACCGGCGCAAAAAGAGCCGCGGCAGCGCCGGATTTGCCGACCATCGCCGAATCCGGCGTCCCTGGTTACAAGGTCGATTCGTGGCAGGGCGTGTTTGTGCCGGCCAAGACACCGCCTCAAATCGTGCAAAAGATGAGCGACGGCATCGCCGCGGCGCTCGCCGAACCTGACGTCATAGACAAGCTTGCGCGTGCCGCGTACACGGCGACAAGTTCGTCGCCAGATGGACTAAGAAAATTTTTGAAAGCTGACACCGAGAAATGGAACGACGTCATCAAGGCAGCAGGAATCAAGATCGACTAATGATTCCAAAAAGTAGTTTCCGTTTTTCGGAACAGACCGCGCTCGCACGGAATTCAGTTCTTCACCTGCTCTCGGTTGAGCTCGCGGATCATTGCCATCCACTTCTCGACCTCGGCGATGACACGTCCATCGGCGGTATCGCTTCGCGTTGATTTGGGCTTTGGCTGCGTCTCGGTGCTCATCGACATGATCGGCATTACTCCCGTTGGTGGCGTCCCAAACACGGGTACCGTTTTCGCAGACGAAATTGGCCATTTCTTGCGCCTTGTCGAACATTCCAATCGTTAAGGTTAACAGATTGGCTCTAGCGTGCCCGCCGCAGGCGTACATAGAGCGCGCCTTGGCCACCATGGCTGACGTGGGCATCTTCGAATCCGACCACAAGGGGGCGGAATTCCGGCAACGAAAGCCATAACGGCACCTGACGCTTGAGCACACCGCGTTCAGCGGCGCGGCGCTCGCCGTTGCCCATTCCCTTACCGGTGACGATGAGCGCGACCTTGGCGTTATCCGCTTGGGCATGCCGCAGGAATTGCAGCAGTGCCGTGTGCGCTTCGGCCTGCGTCAGCCCATGCAGATCAATTCGAGCGTCGATTAGTTCGCGACCGCGCGCGATACGCTGTTTCAGCCGCTGATCGAAAGGGGAGAGCGGAGGTGTCCTCCTGGCGGGCTGCGGTATGTCATGCCGCGGCGTAACGCTCGGTGCTGGGGCGGGCGGGTCCTCGCAGCGCGGCGACCGCCGGCTTGGCCGCCGCCGCCGAACGCCGCAGCGGGATGATGGAACGTGCGAAACCGCTCCACAGCGCACGGTCTTCGTCGCTGAGCCGGCGCCGCTTGGTCATCATTTTCGCCTCTTCGGTTTGATCGGCGACGCGGGCGTGGGCTCGACCGCCGGCTTTGCCTCCGGCAACGGCACCTCTTCCGCGGATGGATCGACCATGCCATTGGAGCCGGCAAAGCTGAACGTGTCCGGGCGCTCCAAGGGCAGCGGCACATGGCGCCCCGCCACGACTGGATCGAGCTCGCGCGGCAGCAGCAGCATGAACTGGCCAGGATTCTTGATGCGGCCAGCCATACGTGCAGCCTCGTCGCCAGCTCCGAAATAAATATCGGCGCGCGCCGTTCCGACGATGGCCGAACCGGTGTCCTGCCCGATGACAAGGCGACGGAATTTTGTCGCCGCCTTCTCATTCGCGATCGGCAAATCGGCCTCGATGAAGAACGGCGTGCCGTAGACGTGCAGCGAATGATCGACCGCAATCGAACGTCCCGGCACCAAGGGGACGCCCTCGGCGCCGATTGCCTCGTCCTCGGTCGCGAGGTCGGTAATGCGGAAGAAGACGTACGACTTGTTCTGCCGCCGCACTTCTTTGGCCTGGTCCGGATTGGCCTGCATCCATTCCCGGATGCGCTGCATCGACATCTCATCCTTGGGAACGATCTTGCGCTCGATGAGGATCCTGCCGACGGGCGTGTAGGGCCACCCGTTGTGGGAATCGTAGTTGACGCGCAGGATAGTGCCGTCTTCCAGCCTGATCCTGGCCGATCCTTGAATCTGCGCGAACAGCACATCGATCGGATCGCGCAGCCAACATATTTCCAGATGCCAGCCGTCAAGCGCACCATCCTCGATCTCGCCGCGATCGTAATAGGGCACGATTTTACGCCGGCCGACGCGGCGGCCAACCTTGACGCCTTTGCTTGGGAATGAATCGCCGAGCTTGCGCCGGCCAGCGACGACGAGATTGGGCGGCCGCCGATAGAGCGGCGCCGTGAACTCGCCGGTCGGGACGCGGGAGCCGTCGATAATGGGCTCGTAGTACCCTGTCAAAAAACCGTCGGTGTCACCGAGCTTGTTGATATGAAGCGGCCGGAAATTTTCCTCGAAGAACATCCGAGCGCCGACATCATCGAGCGGTAACGCCGCCACCGCGCGCTCGCAGACGCCCTTGAGCGCGTCAGTGAAGGCCGTCGCGTCTTGGACGCGCCGCCGATTGCCGTTCAGCGCACGACAGCTGGCAAGAAAGGTCGCAAACGCCGCGGCGTGATCGTCGCTAGGCCAGCCATCGAGGTCCGCCCATTCGACCGGCTCGTATTGCGTATCGGGAAACTCGAGCGGCCAGGAACTCTCGCCTCGGGCCGCCGTCGCCACGCCGGCGAGACCGATGAAAACAACCAGCACGCGGAAGATCCGACAATGTGGCGTCATCGGCCTCACTGTCCGGCTTCGGTCGCGACGACTTTCCAGTTGGGATCGCGCGAGGAAGTGTCGCGCGCGAAAGTCCAGACGTCGGTGACGTCGGTGACCTTTTCGGCGCTGCCGTCGATCACAGCGCCGGACCGGTCGCGGGTCGCCGAAATCAGCTTGGAGACGAACCGCATCGTGATCTGGGCCGTGCGGGCGCGCAATTCGGCGGCGGTAATCGTCGAGCCGTCGATCGAAACGAAGCGCGTCTCCGCGGTCTCGCCGCGACCTTCGCGTTCGGTGATCGCGGCATCGAACCCGTCATAGACCTCGCGCGACAGCAGGTTGCGCAACTGACGACGGTCGCCTTCGGCGAAGGTGGTAACAATCATCTCGTAGGCGGCGCGCGCGCCGGTGACGAAATGCTTGGCATCGAAACTCGGATCCGCGGCGACGATCGCATCCAGCCCGGCCGCCGCGACCGATCCGGTCTCGGCAATGCCCTTCCAGCGCTCGGCCGCGGGCTGAGAAGTTTCGACCGGCCGTGCTGGCGCTTCGGCCGGGCGGGTTGGCAAGGTCACGACCTTGTCAGTGGCCGGACTGCGCACGGAGCCTCGCGCCGAGTAGGGATCGTAGGGTGGCCGCTCGCGACCGGTCCTTTGACCCAAGACGCTGCGAAGTCGCAGGAAAATGAATACTGCGAGCGCCAGAAAGATGATGGTGTAGATGTCGAACACAGTTCACATTCTCTCGGCGTCACAATTGGCTGGACTGCATCTTCCAAGCGCGGCTCAACACCACAAAACCGCAGGAAGAACCCAGGTTCCCCCGTTCTATGTAAGCACGCATCGGAAACCCTCCAGTAGTCGCCATCAATACAGCGTGCGACCGGCAAAGCCTAGACGCCTACTGTGGCCGCGCCAACTTGGATGGGGCGGCATTGTTCGCGACCTCAGTCCAACCGATACGCCCGAGCCCTTGCAACCTTGGCATTCAGTCCTCGCGGCCATGGGCGCCGGCACCGTTTTGGGCAGGTTTGCCGAAATCACGGTACCAGGCACCTCGGGCCGTGCCGCGGCCGGCGAGCCGCCATTGTTCGCCTGCCTGCCCTGTGTTAGCCAAGCCGCAATGCCCGCGGGCGCGGGCCGGAGGCGAGTATGTCACTGACGAACGGCGGCCCGCAGCCACAGATGGCGATGCCGCATATCGGAGTCCTCACGCAGTACGTTAAGGACTTATCGTTCGAAAATCCGAATGCACCACGCTCGTTGGCGCCGAGTACACAAGCGCCCGCCATCAACGTCCAGATTAACGTCGATGCCGCTCCGCTCGGCGATGCCGACGTCGAGGTCACGCTCCGGCTTGAGGGCAAGGCGGAATCGCAAGGTATGCTGCTGTTCAGCTTCGAGCTGGCCTTCGCCGGTATCTTCCGTGTTCAAAATGTGCCTGCGGAAAGCATGCAGCCGGTGGTGCTGATCGAGTGCCCGCGCCTGTTGTTCCCATTCGCGCGCGAGATCGTTGCTACGGCGACGCGCAACGGCGGCTTCCCAGCGCTCCTGCTGGAGCCGATCGATTTTGTTAACCTGTACCGCCAGCGTTTGGCGGCCGCGCAGTCCTCACCGCCATCGGAACAGGCTACTCCGAGCTGAGATAGTCGCGCCAGATCGCCCCTTCTCCGAGAGCGGCGATAAATTGCCGGTGCATCTCGCGCTCCTCGGCAGACAGACGTATGGAAAGCGGTACTGGGCGTTCACGCACCACGATGATGCTACCGGGCGCGACAATGGGTATCGCCGCCTGCGAAAGAATAAGCTGTGCCTGGCGGGCACCAATCAGTTCGATATAGACTTCAGCCAGCAGTTCGGCATCGAGCAGTGCGCCGTGCTTGGTGCGGCGGGAATTATCGATCGCATAACGCGAGCATAGATCGTCGAGCCTGTTCGATCCGCCGGGATGCTTGCGGCGCGCGATGAGCAAAGTATCGATCATTCGCTCCCGGGACACCCCGACACGGCCGGCGCGCTCCAGTTCGGCATTGAGAAAGCCCAGATCGAACATCGCGTTATGCGCCACCAGCGGCGCGTCGCCCAGAAAGACAACGAGCTCGTCGACCTTGTGGGCAAATAGTGGCTTGTCCTTGAGGAACTCGATCGTCAGTCCGTGCACTCTGAGGGCCGATTCCGGCATATCGCGTTCCGGATTGAAATAACAATGGAACGTCTTGCCGGTCGGGAAACGGTTGACGAGTTCGATGCAGCCGATCTCAACCAGCCGGTCACCCTGGATCGGATCCAGGCCGGTGGTTTCGGTGTCGAATACGATTTCGCGCATAAAAACCCTGCGAGTCCTCGGCTTGACCCAATGGCCCGTTGCGAATCACCGGGCGCGACGCTGCATTTTAGCCACCGCGCGCAGAATGTCGTGCACCTGATCGCGAGCATGGTCGAGGCTTTTCGAACTATCCACGATGAAGTGAGCGCGCTTACGTTTTTCCGCGTCCGGCATCTGTTTAGCCAGGATGGCGGCAAATTTCTCTTCGGTCATGCCCCGCCGGCCAAGTGCCCGATGGCGCTGGATATCGGCGGGCGCCGACACGACCACGACGGCATCGCAACGGCTCTGCCCCCCGATCTCGAACAGGAGCGGTATGTCGAGTACGACCACCGGCGCACCGCTTGCTGCCGCTTCGGCCAAAAATTTGTCCGTCGAAAGGCTCACTAGTGGATGGACGATGGCTTCGAGCCGAGCGAGCGCCGTCTTGTCAGCCAAGACCATCGCTCCGAGCTTTACGCGGTCGACCCTGCCATCCACAGTCGAGCCAGGAAATGCCTGTTCGATGAGTGCCGCAGCTTCGCCTTCGTAAAGCGCGTGCACAACGGCATCGGAATCGTGCACCGGTACGCCGGCCTCGTCGAAAAATTTTGCCGCCGTCGACTTGCCCATTCCGAGCGAGCCCGTCAGGCACAGTACGAAGGGCCGCTCGCCACTCATGGCACCAAACATCCGCGCTGCCGCAGGAAACTCAACGCCTCGATGAGGGGCAGTCCCAGCACCGTGAAATAGTCGCCTTCCACCCGTTCGAAGAGCTGAATACCGAGACTTTCGAGCTGATAAGCGCCCACGCTTGCGGTTGCTGCATCACCCACCGCATCGAGATAAATGTCGAGGAACCGGTCGGATAATGAGCGCATCGTCAGTTGCGCGACGCCCACATGCTCGAGCAGCACCTTTGCGTCTTGAACAAAAACAATTGCCGAATGCAATTCATGGGTGCGGCCGGAAAGAGCGTGCAATTGGGCGCGGGCCGACGCACGATCTTGGGGCTTGGCAAAACACCGGGCGCCGAGCGCTAAAGTCTGATCGGCGCCGAGGACCAGGCGGCCAGGATGGGCCCGCGCGATGACAGACGCTTTCTGTCGCGCCAGTACGATCGCGATCGCGCTCGGCGTTTGCGATTGCGCGTTCACCTCCAAACCGCGCTCGTCGAGATCGGCCGGATGAACCTCAATCGAAACGCCCGCAGCCGAGAGCAGCGACTGGCGCACCCTGCTTCTGGAGGCCAACACCAGGGGATCGTCGGCACGCCACAGCAGTCATTGCTCACGATGCCCGATGCCGGCGGCGTTCGCCGAGATGGGCGAGGACGGCTGCCGCAGTTTCCTCGATCGAGCGCCTGGTGACGTCGATCAGTGGCCAGTTGTGCCGGGCGCACAGCCGCCGCGATGCAGCAACCTCCTCCGCCACCGCTTGGCGGTCGATATACTGGTCATCGTCGCGGTGGGCCTTAAGGCCGAGCAGCCGGTTTTGCCGAATCTGTACGATCCGCTCCGGCGTTGCATACAGGCCGACGATCAGCGGATGGCTGAGCCGCTCGACCTGAGGCGGCAGCGGAACGCCTGGTACCAGAGGCACATTGGCCGTCTTCACCCCACGATTGGCAAGATAGATCGAAGTTGGCGTCTTCGACGTGCGTGACACGCCGACCAGTACGATGTCTGCCTCTTCGAGATCGTCGGTCTGCTGACCGTCGTCGTGCATCATCGTGTAGTTTAGCGCATCGATGCGGCGGAAGTAGTCGGCGTTTAGCGTGTGCTGCGCACCGACCTTGTGCGTCGATTCGGCCCCGAGATACGCTTGGAACAAGTGCAGCACGGGACCGAGAATCGACAGGCAGGGCAATCCGAGCTCGCGACATTTTGCTTCCAACCGGTCGACAAGAATACCTTCAAGCAGCGTGTAGAGCACGATGCCGGGCGATTCCTCGATCTCGTCCAACACCCGATCGAGCTGTTTCTGGGTCCGGACCAGCGGATGCATATGCTCGACCGGCAGCACCTTCGCATATTGGGCCGCAGCGGCCCGCGCGACCGTGATCAGGGTCTCCCCGGTCGCGTCCGAGATCAGATGGAGATGGAAGTAGCCGGCCGCCTGCGCCATCGGATCATTGTATAACCTGTCGATAACTAGGGAGAAGGCCACGGCTGTGGCGGAGGTGCAAGCTCAATAGGGGAGATAACGAACATCTCGTCCACACCCGTGCCTTCCACCCGTCACCGGGCAATGGTCAGCTCCGGCAGTGGTGATATGTGGATAGTCGCTTTGTGTAAAACTAATACGGCCTGCGGCACACCGATAACGCTTATGATTCGTCCCACAGCCAGCAGCCGATGATAAGTGGAACATGTGGACAGCCCGTGGATGACGTGTGGGTATAAATGTATGAGTCCAATCAACCGTCCAGACACTACAACAGATTCTTATAGAATTTATTTGAGTTAGGATTGGCGTGTGGCAGATAACTCAGCGATAAACCCTCTCCTCCGCATATTGGCAGGAGCGCACAGCACCGTACCGCCGATTTGGCTGATGCGTCAGGCGGGCAGGTATCTTCCGGAATATCGAGCAATCCGCGCGACGACCGATAGCTTTCTCGATCTCTGCTTCAATCCGAAGCTTGCCGCGGAAATCACCTTGCAGCCGATCCGCCGTTTTGGCTTTGATGCCGCGATATTGTTTTCCGATATCCTTGTCGTACCGCATGCGCTCGGTCAGCGCGTTACATTCGAGGGCGGCGAGGGACCGCGGCTTGATGCGCTCAAGGAGCCCTCAGCACTTGGCCGCCTGCGCGGTCACGTCGATCACGGAACGCTAGAGCCGGTTTATGAGACGATTGGACGGGTCAGGCGCGATCTGCCGTCGGGTATTGCGCTACTCGGTTTTTGTGGCGCGCCGTGGACCGTGGCGACCTACATGGTCGCCGGCTGCGGAACGCCAGACCAGCACCCGGCACGGCTTTTTGCCTATCGACATCCCGAATCATTCGGACCCTTGATCGACACGCTGGTTGAAGCTTCGGCAAGCTATCTCATTCGGCAGTTCGAGGCGGGCGTCGATGCCGTGCAGATTTTCGACACCTGGGCGGGAGTCCTGCCGGCTGATCAATTCCGCAGATGGTGCATCGAACCAACGGCACGGATCGTTGCAGCGGTGCGTGAACGCGTTCCAGGAGCAAGGATTATCGGCTTTCCGCGTGGTGCCGGAACCGAGCTTGCCCCCTATCTTGCGGCCGTTGCGGTCGATGCGGTGGGCCTTGATTGGACGATCGAGCTTGGCTTTGCTCGCGATCAGATCCAGCCGCAGCGGCCGATTCAAGGCAATCTTGATCCCTTGGCGCTGTTGGCCGGCGGAGAAGTGCTTGATCAAGCAACCGATGCCATTCTCGAGGCATTTGGCGGCGGACCGTTCATCTTCAATCTCGGCCATGGCGTGTTGCCGGAGACGCCGGTTGCGAATATCGAACGGCTGGTTGCGCGTGTGCGCGGCTGAGTTGCGGATAGGCTTCAGGTCCGGCGAAGGCGATTGACGATGTACCAGTGGATCAAGGCCTTCCATATCATTGCGGTGATCGCCTGGATGGCCGGTATGCTCTATCTGCCGCGGCTGTTCGTTTACCACTGCGTCGCCGAGAAAGGCTCGGTCCAGTCCGAGACCTTCAAGGTGATGGAGCGTCGGCTGCTGCGCGGCATCATCAATCCGGCCATGATTGCGACCGTGGCTGCTCGGGACTTTGGCTTGGCTGGCTGGGGCCTGATTCTCGCTACGGATGGTTTGCGTCGGGCTGGCTTCAGGCCAAGATCGTGCTGGTTTTGGCGATGTCGGCCATGCATGGGTTGTTGGCCCGCTGGACCAAGGCTTTCGCCGCCGACCGCAACCAACATTCGCAGAAATTCTATAGGATAATCAATGAAGTACCGACGATCCTCATGATCGGCATCGTGCTTCTGGTGGTGCTGAAACCGTTTTGAGGCGAGCGCGTTATCGGTGCAAAATCGACATCGTCTTTATCTCGGCACTTGCCTGAGGCACGGTCTTTTCTTATCTTTGCGACATCCCACCGAACGTAGGCGGATGCATTTGAGTTCTGGCTCCAATGACTGGAGCCGATTAATGCATCGGGTCCGGGGCCAATACCCCTTGTCAACCCAAGACCTGCGATCTCCTTGCCCCCAGCGACGATGCGACCACCGCGCCGCTGGCCGATTTCCCATAGGATATTCTGAATGCGGGAAATGAAACTCCAGGACCTCAAGACCAAAACTCCGGCGGAGCTGGTCTCCTTTGCGGAGGAGCTTGAGGTCGAGAACGCCAGCACCATGCGCAAGCAGGAGCTGATGTTCGGCATCCTCAAGCAACTCTCTGCCCGCGAAACCGATATCGTCGGTGAAGGCGTGGTCGAGGTCCTCCCGGACGGTTTCGGCTTCCTGCGCTCGCCGGAAGCAAATTACCTGCCTGGACCCGACGACATCTACGTCTCGCCCTCGCAGATTCGCCGCTTTGGGCTGCGCACCGGCGACACCATCGATGGCCACATCCGCAGCCCCAAGGAAGGCGAGCGCTATTTTGCCCTGCTCAAGGTCAACTCGCTCAACTTCGAGGACCCCGAGAAGGCGCGCCACAAGGTCAACTTCGACAACCTCACGCCGCTCTATCCGGACGAGTGGCTGAAGATGGAATTCGAGGATCCAACCAAGAAGGACCTCTCGGCTCGCGTCATCGATATCGTCGCCCCGATCGGCAAAGGCCAACGCGCGCTGATCGTGTCGCCGCCGCGCACCGGCAAGACCGTGCTGCTGCAGAACATCGCCCACTCGATCACGCATAATCATCCTGAGTGTTATTTGATTGTGCTGCTGATCGACGAGCGGCCGGAGGAAGTGACCGACATGCAGCGCTCGGTCAAAGGAGAGGTGGTGTCCTCGACATTCGACGAGCCGGCGGTGCGCCACGTCCAGGTCGCCGAGATGGTGATCGAAAAGGCCAAGCGCCTGGTTGAGCATGGCCGCGACGTTGTCATCCTGCTCGATTCCATCACGCGGCTCGGCCGCGCCTACAACACCGTGGTGCCGTCTTCCGGCAAAGTGCTCACCGGCGGTGTCGATGCCAACGCCTTGCAGCGGCCGAAGCGCTTCTTCGGCGCCGCGCGCAACATCGAGGAAGGCGGCTCGCTCACCATTATCGCCACCGCGCTGATCGATACCGGCAGCCGCATGGACGAGGTGATCTTCGAAGAGTTCAAAGGCACCGGCAATTCGGAACTCATCCTCGACCGCAAGGTGGCCGACAAGCGCACCTTCCCGGCGATGGACATTACGCGCTCGGGCACGCGCAAGGAGGAACTCCTGGTGCCCCCCGATCAGCTCAAGAAGATGTATGTGCTGCGCCGCATCCTCAATCCGATGGGCACCATGGACGCCATCGACTTCCTGCTCGACAAGCTGCGTAACACCAAAAACAACGGCGAATTCTTCGACTCGATGAATACCTGAGAGACACGGCCGACCCATTCTCGTTGTCAGATCTATTATGCCGGTGCTTGTCGCTGGCATGACGTTTTAAGAAACAGCAGAGACAGATACTGGAACTCGCGGAGTATTGAGCCGTTGATTCGAATTGCTGGCGGCGACCATGGCGAGATCGAATGATCAAGGATCTCTGGTACAAAAACGCGGTTATATACTGTCTTTCCGTCGGCACTTATATGGATGCCGACGGTGACGGGATCGGAGACTTTCAAGGCCTGATGCGGCGGCTGGACTATTTGCAAGGTCTCGGAGTCACCGCCATTTGGCTGATGCCGTTCCAAGCTTCGCCCGGCCGTGACGACGGCTATGACATTTCGGATTATTACGGCGTCAATCCGGCCTATGGGACGCTGGGAGATTTCGTCGAGTTCACGCACGGCGCCCGCCAGCGCGGCATTCGCGTGATTATCGACCTCGTCGTTAATCACACCTCCAACGAACATCAATGGTTTCAAGAAGCGCGGCGAGACCCAAAGTCGAAAGTATCGCAACTGGTACGTCTGGTCGAAAAAACGGCCGGCTAACGCCAACAAAGGCATGGTGTTTCCTGGCGTGCAGAAGACGACGTGGTCACACGATAGCGTCGCCAAGGAATGGTATTTCCATCGTTTCTACGATTTTCAGCCCGACCTCAACACTTCGAATCCCGAGGTGCAAGCCGAGATTCTCAAAATCATGGGCTTTTGGATTCAGCTCGGCGTGTCGGGCTTTCGCATGGACGCAGTCCCCTTCGTGATCAGCACAAAAGGCGCCGGTGTGAGCAGTCCGCGCGAGCAATACGACATGCTCCGCTCGTTTCGAGAATTTCTGCAATGGCGTGTCGGCGATTCAATCATTCTTGCCGAGGCGAACGTATTGCCGCGCACCGACATGCAATATTTTGGCGACGACGGCGACCGTATGCATATGATGTTCAATTTCCAGGTCAATCAGACCTTATTTTATGCATTGGCGTCGTCGGACATACGTCCATTGGCCAAGGCAATGGAGAAAACAGCAAGTCATCCTGCCAGCAGCCAGTGGGGCAATTTTTTGCGCAATCACGATGAACTTGACCTTGGGCGACTGAGTGAGACCCAGCGCCAAAAGGTATTCGACGTGTTTGGGCCGAACCCTGAGGATCAACTCTATGATCGCGGCATCCGGCGGCGGCTCGCTCCGATGCTCGGCGGCGACCGCCGGCGGATTGAGCTGGCTTACAGCCTGATATTCACCTTGCCCGGAACTCCGGTCGTACGATATGGCGATGAGCTTGGAATGGGCGATAATCTGAAGCTGCCCGAGCGAACCTGTTGCCGCACGCCAATGCAGTGGTCGACGGAGCGAAACGGCGGCTTTACTAAATCCAAAAATCCGGTCGTTCCTGTTATTAGTGACGGGCCCTACGGCTATCAGCACGTCAACGCCGCAGAGCAGCGTCGCGATCCAAATTCGCTTCTCAATTGGACCGAACGCATTATTCGCATGCGTAAAGAAGTGCCTGAGATCGGCTGGGGCCAATTCAAGGTCTTGGACATGAGCTACAACGCAGTGCTCGGACTACGTTACGATTGGAGAAACAACTCGGTATTGTTCCTGCACAATCTGGCCGGCGATCCATGTGAGGTCGAGTTCTCGACAGGTCTCACGGACGAGGACGGCGCTATGCTGATCAATCTTCTAGCCGCAGATCACAGCCGCGCCAGAGGAAACGGCAAACATCGCGTTTGTTTGGAGGCCTATGGATACCGTTGGTACCGTGTTGGCGGCTTGGATTATCTTCTGAAGCGACGCGAGTTTTAGGGTTGCGTTGCTTGGCTAAGGGCTGAGCCGGAAGACTGCGCCTTCGTTTGCACGCAGCATCATTTCAGAGGTCGGCCCCTCACGATCCATGTAGGTCGAAAGCAGCACGAACGATTCGTTTAGTCCCGGAAAGCTCAAGGCGCGGTCATTCGGTCCGAAGTTCAGGGCGATGATGATTCTTTCTTCGTCGTGAGACCTCTCATACGCCAACACGTCATTTGTCGCGCTGATCACGTGAGCGTCGCCCATTGTCAGCGCGCAATGCAGCTTCCGCAGTTCGATCAGACGGTGATAAAACGAAAGCAGGGAATGTTGATCTTGCCGAAGGCAGGCGACATTGTGAGTTCGATAATTCGGATCGAGTGGAAGCCAAGGCCGGCCGGTCGTGAAACCAGCATTCACAGAGGCGTCCCATTGAAATGGTGTTCGCCAGGGGTCGCGGCTCACACCGATTCCGGGCTCATTCTTTTCCCACGGGTCTTGGGTAAGCTCTGGCGGAACCGCGACGCGAGCAAGACCCAACTCATCGCCATAGTACATCGTCGGCGTCCCGCGTAGCGTTAGCAACAGCATTGCGGCGTTGCGCAATTGCGCCGCGCCGACGCGTGCAGCGATCCGCGGCTGGTCGTGATTGCCAAGGACCCAATTGGGCCAACCGCCGGGCGGCAATGCCTTTTCATAGTCCGTAATCAGTTTTGCAATGTCCTGCGATTTCCATGCGGCATGGATCAGCGCAAAATTGAAAGGCAGTTGAGCGCCTTTGAGATCCTTGCCGTAATAGGTCACTAGACGGTCAAATGGCAGGTAGACCTCACCGATCAGCACGCGATCGGAATAATCGTCGATCACGGATCGCATTTCCGCGATCAACGCATGAATTTCCGGCTGGTCCGCATTGTAGACCGAAACGTAGCGATTGATCGCGGGTTGCGTCGGGCGGTAGACTGGATTTGGAGGATTGTCGCGGAATGCGGCATCCTTGATCAGCAGCCAGAGCACATCAACGCGAAAGCCATCGACACCGCGGTCGAGCCAAAATCGGAGCACCTGAAACATGGCATCCCGGACTGCGGGATTGCGCCAATTGAGGTCGGGTTGTGTGGCTAGAAAGCTGTGCAAATAATATTGATTCGTGTCCGGGTCGAATGTCCATGCCGAACCACCGAACTGCGACACCCAATTGTTGGGCGGCATTCCGCTCGGCTTGCCGTCACGCCAGATATACCAATCGCGCCTAGTGTTCGTTCTTGACGACCGGCTTTCCTTAAACCAGGGATGCTGATCCGACGTATGATTGGGAACATAATCGAGAATGATTTTGAGGCCGCGCTGATGCGCATCCCGCACCAGGTTGTCGAAATCAGACAGCGTGCCAAATAGAGGATCGATGCCGCAATAATCCGAAATATCATAGCCGAAATCGGCCATCGGCGAAGGATAGATTGGTGAAATCCATATGGCGTCGACACCTAGCCAACCGAGATAGTCGAGACGCCGGCGAATGCCGTTAAGGTCGCCCACCCCGTCACCGTTCGAATCCTGAAATGAGCGCACGTAAATCTCGTAGACAATACCGCGCTTCCACCAAGCTCCTGCAGGCAAACTCGCTCTCCTCTTTTCGGCAGGCGCTACGGCGAGTTTCTCGGCTTGACGAATACTATTTCCAGCCAAATCCGTTGATCACCAGCGAGAAGCCGGCAGCTATAATCCGGGCCTGTGAACATGGTTTTTCAGGCGCGCCACTTCGCGGCGCTCCCGAATGATGAGGCCCAGAACCGTGTCAGCCCCTTCCGGCGCTAACCTTTGAAGCAATCGTCGGCCTGGCCCGTCTGGAATTGAGCGCGTATTCCGGATCGACGAAACATATGCCACCCTTGCCGAGGGCGCTCTCACACTGCGAGACCGTCGAATAGCCGCATTCGATCATCGCCTTGGCGCGTGCGGCATAGCCGCACCATCCTTCGGCATGGGCGCTTGTCGCCGACAGCGCGGTCAGGGCCGCAGCAAGAATCAGTCCGCATCGCATGGATTGGTCTCCGTTGCACCGCCCCGCAAGCAGACCATAAAGCACAAAAGCCGCCCCAATGGATCGTGGCGTCAAGTTTGTCGCACCGCTTCGATGGCGGCAATAAGACCGGATGGATCGGCTGCGGGCAGCGAGCAAGTTTCCCCAACACAGACAAAGGCCTGGGGTGCGCTTGCCGCCTTGATCTTATCGCGCGCCGGGTGTGAAGCCGGCAGGGCGTCAGCCGAACGGGCGTGGAGCACGATGCAGTCGAGATTTGGGCGCGCGCGTGCGGCGGCGACCAGCGCGTCGGCGCGCGCTCCCTCCCCCGTCACAACGATCTGCGCGGCACGCAGGCGCAGGTCGATGGCATTGAGTAACGCCATGTGCATGTAGAGGTTTTCCATCGCGTGGGGCGCAATAGCTGCGATCAGCCGGTCAGCCCGCTCACGCCAGCCATCGTCACCCGCCAGCACCGCGAGCCGGACGAGGTTCTGCGCGGCGACAGCGTTGTGATTCGGCGTCGCGTCGTCGGTCGTGGCCGCGGGGCGCACGACGAGACCTTCGGCGTCGGCGGCGGTGAGATAGTAGGCGCCGGTTTCGGCATTGCCGTAGTCGCGGTCGAGTGCCCGCTGCCAGGTCAGTGCCCGGTCGAGATAATCCTGTTGTCCGGTCGCCTCGTAGAGCGCGAGCGCGGCACGGATCATGGCGGCAAAGTCGGATGCGAGACCAGGAAACTTCAGCTGGCCGCCGCGCCAGGAGTGGCCGAGCCGATCGTCGCGCGTCATCGCCCGTGCAACAAATTCGAAGGCGCGCCCAGCCAAGTCGAGCCAGGATGGCTCGTTGAACAAGAGTGCCGCACTCGCGAGCGCCGCGATCATCAGCCCGTTCCAGTCGGCGAGCACCTTATCATCAAGTCCCGGACGCACCCGCGCCCCGCGAGCGGCGAACAGCTTTTCGCGTAGCTTGCCGAGACGCGCCTCCTCCACGTCGCTTCGCGGCAATGGATGCAACCGGTTGAGGATGTTGTGGCCTTCGAAATTGCCGGCGAGCGTCACGTCATAGTGGCGCGCAAAGAATTGGCAGTCTTCCGAGCCGAGTTCACGCATCACCTCGCCAATTGACCAAACGTAGAACTTGCCTTCCTCGCCTTCCGAATCAGCATCGAGCGAAGCTGAGAAGGCGCCCTCCGCCGTCGTCATCTCGTGCCTAAGCCATGCGACCGTCTCCTGGGCACGCTGGCGATAGAGCGGCTTGCCACTGCGCTGGTGTGCGATCGCCAAGAGTTCGAGGAGCTGTGCGTTGTCGTAAAGCATCTTTTCGAAATGCGGCACGAGCCAACGCTCGTCGACCGAGTAACGCGAAAAGCCGCCGCCGAGATGATCGTAGATGCCGCCTTCGCAAATGTGGTCGAGAGTATTCTCGACGGCCGCGAAATAGCGTGTCTCGCCCGTGCGCAGGCCGGCGCGCCATAACAACTCGAATAGCGCTGCCTGCGGGAATTTCGGTGCGCCGCGCGTGCCGCCATTGACCGGGTCGATAATGCCGCCCAGTTGGCGCGCGGCATTGTCGAGTTCGGCGACGCCAATCGTGGCAACGCCGGCCGGCCGGGCCGTCGCGGCGAGCTGCGCCATCAGCGCCGCGCGATTGTGCTCGATCTTTTGCGGCTCCTCGCGGAACAGACGTGCGATCTCGCGCAGCACGTCGACGAAAGCCGGCTTGCCATAGCGCGACGTCTTTGGAAAATACGTGCCGCCCCAGATCGGCTCGCCGTCGGGCGTCAGGAACATGGTTAGCGGCCAACCGCCGTGCTCACCGAGGTGATGGAGTGCCGCCATGTAGATCTGATCGATATCGGGCCGCTCCTCGCGGTCGACTTTGATGTTGACGAACAGTTCATTCATCACGCGGGCGGTGTCTTTGTCCTCGAAACTCTCATGCGCCATGACATGGCACCAGTGGCAAGCCGCGTAGCCGACCGAAAGCAGGATCGGCCGCTCGGTTCGCTTAGCTTCCGCCAATGCGTCCGGCCCCCAGGCCCACCACTCGACTGGATTGTGCTGGTGCTGCAGCAGGTATGGGCTCGTCTCGCGCGCGAGACGGTTTTGGTCGATGGCGGAACTTGAATTCATGACCAGGGGCTTCATTCCGATATTTTGGCACTATAGCCTGAATAGTGCGTCGGCAAATTCGGTCGTTACGCAGGGATTGGGATCATTGGAATCCGGTTATGGCCTCGGACGATACCATCTTCGCTCTCTCCTCCGGCCGTCCGCCGGCGGCGATCGCGGTGGTGCGCGTGTCTGGGCCGCAAGCGAGGATTGCCCTTGAAAAGCTGATCGGACGCGTGCCCGAGCCGCGGAGGGCGGCGCTCGCACGCGTGCGCGATCCGCGAAGTAACGACGTGATCGACGAGGCGCTGGTGTTATGGTTTCCCGGCCCGCGCAGCGAGACCGGGGAAGATGTGGCCGAGCTGCAGCTACATGGCGGCTACTCTGTCATCGCCGGCGTCCTGGAGGCGCTGGGCACGGTTGAGGGCTGCCGTCCGGCAGAGGCCGGCGAGTTCACTCGCCGCGCATTCGAGAATGGTCAGCTCGACCTCACGGCCGTCGAGGGCCTTGCCGACCTCATTGCGGCAGAAACGCCTGCGCAACGCCGGCAAGCCTATCGGCAGCTCAAAGGCTTGATCGGTGATCGGGCTGAAGCTTGGCGGCGGCAATTGATCGAAGCCTTGGCGCTCGTCGAGGCGCGGATCGATTTTTCCGACGAAGCCGACGTGCCGGAAAACCTGACCAAACCGGCGCTCGCGTCGGTGCAGAGATTACGGGATGACATCGCCGGGACACTCGCCGACGGCCGCCGCGGCGAACGCTTGCGCGAAGGCCTCGTAGTCGCTATCGCCGGCCCACCCAACGCCGGAAAATCGACGCTGCTCAATCGCCTCGCCCGGCGGGATGCCGCCATTGTGTCGCCCCACGCTGGCACCACGCGCGACGTCATCGAGGTGCATCTCGACCTCGACGGCTATCCGGTGACGCTCCTCGATACGGCCGGCATTCGCGAGAGCAACGACCCCGTGGAGCAGGAGGGGGTCCGCCGTGCCCTCGAGCGGGCGGCGGCGGCCGATCTGGTTTTGTGGGTCACTGATGCATCAGCCGCTGGCCGAGTCACAGGGAATGGTGCCGAGAAAACGCTGAATTCGGAGGTTTGGCAGGTCGAAAATAAGGCCGATCTTGCTGTGGATAAGTTGTGGACAAGTAGTGAACTGACGTTCAGACATTCGATTTCAGCGATGGCCGGAACCGGTCTGGACAGCTTAACGAATGCTCTCAGCGCTTATGCCAAGAAATATCTCGGCCTGACTGAATCCGCCATCATAACCCGGACTCGTCATCGGGGCGCACTGGAGGAGACGGTCGCGGCTCTTGACCGGGCCTTAAAAAATGATGGGCCCGAGGAACTCATCGCCGAAGAGCTGCGATCAGCGGCGACGACGCTGGGCCGGCTGACTGGCCGAGTGGATGTGGAAGATATCTTGGATGTGATCTTCCGCGATTTCTGCATCGGTAAATGATTCGTGTGTGATCACAATGGAACTCTGCAACGACAAATGTTTCACGTGAAACGACGGTTTTGACCGTCGAATCGCCATTCGCTAAAAGGAACTGATGTCGAGGCATGCCATGAACACCCATTTCGATGTGATTGTGGTCGGTGGCGGCCACGCCGGTAGCGAGGCCGCGGCTGCCGCCGCGCGCATGGGTGCCCGAACGGCGCTGGTTACCCATCGCTTTCCGACGCTCGGCGCCATGTCCTGCAATCCCTCAATTGGCGGCCTCGGTAAAGGCCATCTGGTGCGTGAAATCGATGCGCTTGATGGGCTCATGGGTCGCGTGGCCGATGCCGGCGGCATCCAGTTTCGCGTGCTCAATCGCCGCAAAGGACCGGCCGTGCGGGGTCCGCGCGCCCAAGCGGACCGCAAGATTTATGCGGCCGCAATGCAGGAGGCGATCCGGCAGACTGCGAATCTAACTATTGTCGAAGCGGAGGTTGATGACCTTGTCGCCGATATTCGGGTGACTGGGGTCCGCCTGGTTGATGGCCGCATATTAAACGGCGGTGCGGTTGTGTTGACTACGGGAACATTCCTGCGCGGGCTCATTCACATTGGGGACCGACAAATCCCCGCTGGTCGCGTCGGCGAGGCGCCGGCCATTGGGCTCGCGCGTACCCTTGAGCGCAGCGGCTTTGCCCTCGGACGGCTTAAGACTGGAACGCCGCCGCGGCTCGATGGCGCGACGATCGACTGGGCCGGCGTTGAAATGCAGCCCGGAGACGAACCGCCCGAACCGTTTTCGGTGCTGACCAGCCGCATCACAAACCCGCAGATCGAGTGTGGGATCACCCGCACGACGGCGGCGACCCACGGCATCATCCGCGCCAATGTTCACCGTTCACCAATGTATTCGGGCCAGATCAAGAGCAGCGGGCCCCGCTACTGCCCCTCGATCGAGGACAAGATCGTGCGCTTCGGCGAGCGCGACGGGCATCAGATTTTTCTCGAGCCGGAGGGCCTTGACGACACGACAGTCTACCCAAACGGCATCTCCACGTCGCTGCCTGAGGAGGTCCAGGCCGCGCTGGTCGGCTCCATTCCTGGGCTTGCGGACGCGCGTATTATCCAGCCGGGTTACGCCATCGAATACGACTACGTTGATCCCCGCGAATTGTTTCCCTCGCTCGAAACCAAGCGGCTAACGGGCCTTTTCCTTGCGGGTCAGATCAACGGCACCACCGGTTATGAGGAGGCCGCCGCGCAGGGTCTTGTCGCCGGCCTCAACGCCGCCGCGCGGGCCGGGGGCAGCCCCGCGATCGTGTTTGACCGCGCCGAAGGTTATCTTGGTGTCATGATCGACGATCTCGTCACGCGCGGGGTCAGCGAGCCGTATCGAATGTTCACGTCGCGCGCGGAATACCGGCTTACGCTACGCGCCGACAATGCCGATCAGCGGCTTACCGCCAAGGGTATCGCGCTCGGCTGCGTGCAATCCGAGCGGGCCCAACGCCATCGCGTAAAGATGGCCGCTTTGACGGAGGCGCGCGCATTGACGCGGGCGCTGGCGGTCACGCCGACCGAAGCCGAGCGATGTGGCTTGGCGCTACGCAGAGATGGCCAGCGCCGCTCCGCCTTCGAACTTCTGTCTTATCCCGATATCGGCATTAACGAGGTCGCGCGGATATGGCCGCAGCTTGCAGAACTCGATCGTAAAATTGCGGAGCAGGTTGAGATTGATGCTAAGTACGAGGTTTATCTCAGCCGTCAAGCTGCCGACGTTAATTCCTATCGGCGCGACGAACGTGTCGTCCTGTCTGATAATATCGACTATGCCACGCTTCCTGGGCTGTCCAACGAGGTCCGCCAGAAGCTGCAAGCTCACCGGCCACGCACCATCGGCCATGCCGGACGCATTGATGGCATTACACCCGCTGCGCTGACCTTGCTTGTGGCCCATTTGCGCCGACAACACCGCAAGCCCGCCCGCGGTGTGGCCTGACCTCGCCGCCGATCGCGCTGAGGCGCTAGCGCTGACGCCTGTTTCACGTGAAACAGAGCGTCGACTCGACGGTTTTGTCGCCGTTCTTCAGGAGTGGCAGCAGCGGATCAATCTTATCGCACGATCGACCGAGCCGAAGCTGTGGACCCGCCACATCGCTGATTCTCTCCAGCTTGTGGCCCTCGCGCCAACAGCGCGCACTTGGGTTGATCTCGGCTCTGGGGCTGGATTTCCAGGTCTGATCATCGCCTGTGCTCTCGCGGATGTGGTCGACACCAAGGTTCATCTTGTTGAAAGCAGTACAAAGAAGGCGGCGTTCTTGCGGGAAGCAGCGTCAGCGATCGGAGTGCCGGCAATAATCCACGCGGTCAGGATCGCAGACTTCGTCAACGATGTGCGGGAGCCGATCGAGGTGGTAACGGCCCGAGCCTTGGCGCCCCTCGCCGACCTGTTGGCGGCAGCGTATCCGCTGTTGATAAAAGGGGCGGTAGGTATATTTCCCAAGGGGCAAGATGTTGGCACTGAATTGACCAAGGCAGCTAAATGTTGGAGGATTCGGCCAACTTTGGTGCCGAGTTGGACCGACCCAAAAGCTCGGATCGTCTGCGTGCGAGAGCTTGAGCGGGTGGCTCAGTGAACCAGCGATCGAAGTGGAAGCGCCACGATGAGTGACGGCATGAACCCAGCGACGGCTCCGGGTCAAGCATCTGGTGGGGTTGCCATTTCACCGTCTGATCGCGTGCCCCAACTTGGACGCGTCCGGCCGGCACGGGTTCTGGCGGTCGCCAACCAGAAGGGCGGGGTTGGCAAGACAACAACGGCAATCAATCTGGGCACCGCGCTCGCCGCCATCGGCGAAGACGTTCTGATTATCGACCTCGATCCGCAAGGCAACGCGTCGACCGGACTCGGCATCGATCGCCGCAGCAGACGTTACTCGACCTACGATGTCCTCAGCGGCGATGCAGGTCTGCGCGACGCCATTGTTGCGACAGCCGTTCCGCGCCTGCACCTCGCGCCTTCGACGCTCGATCTCTCCGGTCTCGAGCTTGAAATCGGTCAAGCGCGCGACCGCGCATTCCGCCTGCGTAGCGCCCTCACACGGCTCAGCACGCCCGCACCGGACGATACGAAATTTTCCTATGTGCTGGTCGACTGTCCGCCGTCGCTCAATTTGCTGACGATCAATGCGATGGCGGCGGCGAATGCCATTCTCGTTCCACTACAGTGCGAGTTTTTCGCGCTTGAAGGGCTGTCACAGCTACTCAAGACGGTCGAGTTGGTGCGCGACCAGCTTAATCCTGGTCTTACGATCCACGGCATCGTGCTGACGATGTACGATGCTCGCAACAATTTGTCGGGCCAGGTCGTCGCCGACGTGCGCGAATTCATGGGACCAAAAGTCTACGACACAATCATTCCGCGCAATGTGCGGGTGTCGGAAGCGCCGTCCTACGGTAAGCCGGTACTGGTCTACGATCTCAAATGCAGCGGCAGCGAAGCCTATCTGCGGCTCGCCACCGAAATCATCCAGCGCGAAAAGGATTTGTGCGTCGGGTGAGCGAAATGATTCCGTGGTTGTCATCGTCCGCGCCGGCGGACGATCCAATATCAGGATCGCCGGTGTGAGCGAGCGTTCAGGAGAATCTGCGATGGCGGAGGATGCGACGCGATCGCGATTGGGGCGCGGCCTTGCCAGTTTGATCGGCGATGTCGGCGCAGAGAATTCCGTCGAGCGGCCGCGCGGGCAGCGGCGATTGCCGACCAGCTCGCTGCAGCCGAATGCGCGCAATCCGCGGCGCACCTTTTCCAATGCCGAGCTCGACGAACTCGTTGCTTCGCTTCGTGAGCGCGGCATCATCCAGCCAATCATCGTGCGGCCGTTGCGCGGCAGTCTCGATGCTTACGAGATCATCGCCGGCGAACGCCGTTGGCGTGCTGCGCAACGCGCCGGGCTTCACGAAGTGCCCGTCGTCATCATCGAGGCGACCGACGCCGAGGCGTTGCAGCTCGCCATCATCGAGAACGTGCAGCGCGCCGATCTCAATCCGCTAGAAGAGGCGGAAGGCTATCGGGCGCTGATGGATGAATTCGGTAACAGTCAGGAAGAGATTGCAAAGATCATCGGCAAGAGCCGCAGCCATGTCGCCAACATGTTGCGGCTGTTGAAGCTTCCCGACATGGTGAAGGCCCACATTCACAATGGCGTCCTGAGCGCCGGGCATGCCCGTGCGCTGATTGGCCAGCCCAAGGCGGAAGAGCTCGCGGAAGAGATCGTGGCTCGCGGTCTCAACGTGCGTCAGGTCGAAGCATTGGCGCGCGAGGCAGCAAACAGAGACGCATCGAGTGGTCGCAAGTCACTCGGACCGGCGGCGAAGAATGCCAACACGATTGCCCTCGAAAAACGTCTATCAGATGCGCTCGGGCTAATAGTCTCAATTGAGGATCGCAAAAGCGGCGGCCTCATCAGCATCCGCTATCGCAGCCACGATCAGCTCGACGATGTGGTGCAGAGGTTGGAAAAAAGGCATTAAAGTTTGTCACGCCGTACTCATCGCGTCTTTGTCTGATGCGATGTCAGGATATCAGCACCTGACACAAAGGACGGGCTTCTAATTGCAATCTCGTATTTGTAGCCCAACGCCCGAGCGCGTGTCACCAGTGTTGGTGGTGCGGCACGCGATGGCTTCGTCTCCCCGTTCCGCGGCCCGAAAATTTCAAATAGCGCTCAGGCGATGTCGCCCAGCCATGCGGGGAATTCGCCTGATTATTTGCTCGCCTGCAGCGCAGCTTTGAAGGCCTTGCGTTTGGCCGGGTCGTAGAGGCTCGGGTAATCGTAATCGAGCGGCTTCGACGGTTCGACATGGAGCGTGGCGAAGACCGGGCCATCCTGTTCGAGCACATGCCCGATCTGCTGCGTGAAACTGCCGAGATCGGAAAAATCGTAGCAGGCGGCATAGCCGGCGGCCCGGGCGAGGCCGGCAAAATCAACTTTCCGGTTCGGGATCGGGTGGCCGCCATTGGCCTCATAGGTTTCGTTATGCGCCACCAAATGGATGAGATTCTTCGGCGCTACCGCGGCGATCGTCACCAGGCTGCCGAGATTTATCAGAAGACTGCCGTCGCCCTGTAATACAACGACCCGTCGATCCGGCCGCCCGAGCGCCAGCCCAAGCCCATGGGAGGAGTCGAGCCCCATGGCGCCGATCGAAAGATAATTGAGCGGACGCGGATTGATCTCAACCCAATCGACAGCCGAACTGTAGGTCGCGACCACGGCCTCGTCGGTGATGTGCCGCGCCAGAATACGAAAGCATTCATCTCGTTTCATCATGACGCCTTCGGACTCCGTCCAATCAGGAAGGCAACAGGGAGTGATTCGCGATAGGCCTTCTCGATCGCCGGCTGGATTTTGGCGACGTCGGCATCGACGTTGATGAGGTGATGCGCGATGCCCATGTCGTCGAGGATCGGCTCGATGATGCGCACGCCGTAGCGCGGCGACGCCCGCGGCGCCTTGTCGGGATCGTGTTGCAAAAGTCCGATCATCATGCAGATCGGCTGACTATATTCGACCGCGACGCCGCGGATGGCGTTGAGGGAATCGAGAAAGCCAGTGTGCTGGATCAGGATCAAGGCCCGCTTGTCGCAATAGGACAGGCCGGAGGCGATGGCGATGCATTCGTCCTCCTTGCAGACGCGGATGAGGCGGAGCTCTTTGTCCTGCGCTATCGGAAACAGCAATCCCGCACTGGTGACGATGTCGGGCACCGACAGGATGTACTGAACCCCGCTTGCCTTGATCGCGGCAATGATGCCGTCGCCATGAAGCTCGTGCGGGCTAGCCTCGATACTTTCCGCACGCGCCTCCATCGAAAGCCTCCAAATCCTTCGCCGAGCGACGTAACCTAGCCCGGACGGCGGATTGGTCAATCGAGACCAGCAGCGTCCGCTTCCGCCCCCGGCCGATCTCGACATCATGGTGGCGATCTGCTGCCGACTGCCTAAATCCGCGCGCGCTCCAAGATCGCGCTTCCATACGCAACAAAAAGCCGGCCACTTGGGCCGGCTTTTGTAACCATCGCCGTGCGTAACTTATCCGCGGTGATGATGGCGGCGGGCGTGGACCCGCATCGGAGTGCCGTCGATCCAAGCGGTGTGAGGCAAGCTCGCGTCTACGACCCATCCACCGATAAATGGCACCACGCAATCTGCCAGACCCATGTAGACCTCGCGCGGGGTGAGCGGACGGTTGACTGCGATTGTTCCGATAATAGGGAACAGCGCGCCGCAACCGATTGTCGTGATCGTAAAGGCGCCCAATTCGGTGATCGGATGGATCCTCTGCCCATTGTACCAGATCCGGTGGCGCAAGCCCAAATAGGCAGCGTCCATTCCGAGACCCACTCCAATTCCAGCGACGGTCAGGCGCGGATCTTGGTGGCCGAATAGCCAGCCCCAGGTATTCTCTTGTGCGCGTGCGGCTTGGCTCTGCAGCCCAATCGCCATGACCAAGGCGATAATGCGAAATAGATGCCGACTCATGTTCAAAACTCCCCCTCCACTTGGCGTGTCCAGGCTGATCGAATGGGCACTAGCCATCATGGTTAACGGCATCGTGGACCAGAGTTCCGGAGGTGTCGAGCATTCGGTCTGAATGGCTGCATGATTTTTGACACCTGTGTTCAATAAGCAACCATTTTTCGCTTCCTGGCAGTATGGGGCAAAGGCTGCACGGGCCGCGTGCCTCTGCGGAGCGGTTCAGCCGCATCGATAGATGGACGGCTGTGGATAACGTGTCGATCGGTGACCGATGTCATCGGGCGACCGTCGCGGTGATCGCGCCCCCCCCTCGATACTTGCTGCGCTTTACTCCGCTGCCGTTCTGCTGACGGCCGAGCCAAATCGTCGCTCGATGTAATCAATGACAATCTTTTGGAAGTCTGCGGCCACAGTTGGCCCTCGCAGCGTCATGGCTTTCTTGCCGTCGATGAACACCGGCGCAGTCGGTTGCTCTCCAGTGCCGGGCAGCGAAATGCCGATATCGGCGTGCTTGGACTCGCCCGGTCCATTGACGATGCAACCCATCACCGCGACATTGAGGCCCTCGACGCCGGGATAGCGCGACTTCCATTCCGGCATCGATTCGCGGATGAAGCCCTGGATCGAGGACGCAAGCTCCTGGAATGTCGTCGACGTGGTGCGGCCGCAGCCAGGGCAGGCAGCCACGAGCGGCACGAAGGTGCGCAGACCCAACGTCTGCAAAAGTTCCTGTGCCACCGTGACCTCGAGCGTGCGGTCGCCGTTGGGCTCCGGCGTGAGCGAGACACGGATGGTGTCGCCGATGCCTTGCTGCAGCAGCACGCCCATTGCGGCGGAGGAAGCGACGATGCCCTTTGAGCCCATGCCCGCCTCGGTGAGGCCGAGGTGCAGCGCGTAGTCGGATCGTCGCGCCAGTTCGGCATAGACCCCAATCAGGTCCTGTACCGCGGAAACTTTGGCCGAAAGGATGATTTTCGAGCGCGGCAGACCGATTTCTTCGGCGCGCTCGGCTGACAGCATGGCGGATTGCACCATCGCTTCACGGGTGACGTCGCGGGCGCCAACCGGCTGGTTGGAACGCGCGTTCTGGTCCATCAGGTGGGTCAGCAGTTCCTGATCGAGCGATCCCCAATTGGCACCGATGCGGACCGGCTTGTCGTGGCGGATCGCAGTCTCGACGATGGCGCCGAATTGCCGATCCTTCTTCTCCTTGAAGCCGACATTGCCCGGATTGATGCGATATTTGTCGAGCGCCTCGGCGCAGGCGGGATGGTCGGCCAGAAGTTTGTGGCCGATATAGTGGAAATCGCCGACGATCGGCACATCGACCTGCATCTTGAGGAGCCGCTCCTTGATGTGCGGCACGGCAGCCGCAGCCTCGTTGCGGTCGACGGTGATGCGCACGATCTCGGAACCCGCGCGCGCCAGCGCAGCCACCTGTTTCACGGTCGCCTCGACGTCCGCGGTATCGGTGTTAGTCATCGATTGCACCGCAACAGGCGCACCGCCGCCGACGGTCACATTGCCAACCTTCACGGCGACGGTTTGATGCCTTGCGGTGGGACCGGGAAATTCCATCATCGCGACGATCCTTTGGGTAGCGGCTTTTCCTCCTCCTTCCGAACAGGTCGTTTGGAAGGGTCGGGGCTGGACACGATATAGCCTCACCGGGGCCGGTTGACGAGGAGGAGCCCCCCTGCCACCAGGGCGACCGCCAGCGCGAAAGCCGGAGTCAGCGGCTCGTTGAGGAGGAAATGGCCGGCGGCCACGCCAAATAATGGCGTTAGAAAGGTAAATACTGACAGTCTTGATGCCGAATAGCGCACGATGAATGCGAACCAGGTCATGTAAGTCACGCTGACGACCCATACGCTCTGATAGGCCAGGGCGCCGAGGGCCAGGGCCGACGGCATGGCACTGATGCGTTCGCCGAATACACCAGCCCCGGCCGCCAGCAATGGCGCAGAGACCAGCAGCTGATAGAGCGTCGTCTTCTCGGCGCTGACGCGGTTGAGCGCGCTTGCTTTGATGAGCAGTGTCGTCGCCGCCCATGCCGCTCCGGCGCCGACCATCATGAGATCGCCGAGCAATTGGTGCGGACTGGTCGCCGGTGTGGGCAGACCGAAAGCGATCACAATGCCGACAAAGGACAACAGCAACCCGGTCCATCGGGAAAAATCAAAATGATCGCCGGGAATAAGCCACCGCGATCCTATCACGACAAAGAACGGCGCAAGATAAATGAACAGCACCGCGCGCGTCGCGGTGGTCCAGACCATACCCAGATAAATCAGATAGAATTCGAGGGCGAACAGGACCCCAGCCAAGATGCCGGGTAGCGACGTGCCGTCCCGCTTGAATAGCGCAACGCCGCGCAGTTGCGCCCACGCGCCGACCAAAATCACGCCAATCAATGAGCGCGCGGATGATTGCATGAGCGGCGGGATTTCGTCGATCGCGTACTTGATCGCGACTTGATTGAGCCCCCAGCTGAGGCACAACCCAATGGTGACTGCGATGGCAATCGCATCGAGCGGACGGGACGTTGGGGAACGAGGTACGGACATATCAGCGCTGACTATTGACCGTTATGTCCGGACCGCCCAAGTTTATTTGTCCGCACTCAAATGGTGGCCGCGAATCGCGTCCATCGACAACGCGTTTATGTCACAGTTATATAGCCTTGTTAGACATAGACTGGGCGTCGGCTCGGGCAACAGCAATCTGCCATGGATCAGGCCAATCAGATGACACTGATATTTCGGTGCCTGCCGGGGCTCGACAAGGTCCTGCCGCGGCCGACCCCGGCGGTGCTCGGTCTACCCGACTGGTTCAAGGCCTTGCCGCAAAAGGCGTTCAACCCGACCATGGGCGAGGTAACGCAGACGGTCAAGAAATGCCCGCCTTTCATCGATGCCATGACCTATGGATTTCTCATCCCGCTGGCGATTGATCTCAAAGTGCAGGACGGCGAATTCACCTGGGATTTCGAGGTGCCCGAGGGCCTTGTCAGCGAGTATTCGCATTCGCCGATCGATTTTCACGATCCCAGTCAGATCGCCGGCACGCCGTTCTTCGATGACGACCGTTTCATCATCAAGTTCAACAATCTCTGGGTCATCGAGGCGCCGCCCGGTTACTCGCTGTTGTTCACTCATCCGGTCAATCGCACCGACCTGCCGTTCACGACACTCACCGGTTTGGTCGACTGCGACACGTACCGCTATAGCCCGCTGCACTTCCCCGCGCGCTGGCATGATACCAGCTTCAGCGGCGTGCTGCCGAAGGGCACGCCGGTGGCGCAATGCTTGCCGGTGAAGCGCGAAAGCTGGAGCGCACGCTGCGAGACGCTTTCAGACGAAGCCGCCACGCGCATGATCGAAACCCAAGATGCAGTCGGACGCGAGACCGGCGTTTACCGCCGGCAATTCCGGGCGCCGAAACGTTAGCGCTTTGCCCCTTGGAGGAACTGCGCCGCGGCACTCGGTTTGAGCCAAAACTTGCCGCGGCTCGACTTCACCAGAGTGGTGATCGCCCCGCTGTAGCGCTTTGGATCGCCGCGCGCCGCCGCGCGGAAGCACTCGTAGCCGGCGTCGCGCTCGCCGAGCGCGAGGAGACAGTGCCCAAGGTTGAGCCAGCTACCCAGATCGTCGGGCGTGATCTTCAGACAACGTCGAAAACATTCGGCGGCGGCTTGATTCTCCCCCATCTTTTGATGCGCCTTGCCCATCCCGAACAGCGCGCCATGCGAGCCAGGAGAAACGGCAAGCGCCCGCGCGAAGGCGGCTTTGGCGTCGGCGCAGTTTCTGCGCTGCAGGAAAACGTAGCCGAGCTGAATGGACAGCTCCGTCATCATGGGCGCGACTTCGAGACCGCGGCGGAATGCCTCGATCGCCTCGTCGTAACGCCTCATGGAAAACAACAGACCGCCGAGTTCGTTGAAAGCCGGAGCAAAGGCTGGCCGCCGCTTGGCTGCGCGCTTGAGCCGCGCCAGCGCCTCCTCGTCCCGCCCGGCTTGGCGCAACGCCATCCCGAGCTGCGTATCGATCTCCGGATCATGGTGACTGCGTGCGGCCGGCTCGAGCACCGCGACGGCATCGGCGGCGCGGTCCTGCATCAGCAAGGCGTAGCAGAAGATGTGCAGCGCTCGGGTGTCGCGCGGATTGGCCTTCAGCACCTCGCCGGCAATCTGCTCTGCTTCGTTCAGGCGACGATTATTCAAGGCCCACATCGCGCGCTGGAGCGCGCCGCCGCCTGCGCCGGCGGGCGCGTGCGGCATCTCATTGCTCCCGGCAGTGGGAGCAAATGCCCGCGATTTCGATCAACGGGCTTTTGGGTGAAAAACCCGCCGCGCGCGACGACGCTTTAAGCGCTTCCGCGACGGCGCCGCCCGGCGCCTCGCCGACCGCTCCGCAGCGCTCGCAAATGAGAAACACGACGATGTCTTCGCCGCCGTGATTGTGCACGCAAGCGACGAATGCGTTGCGGCTTTCAATCCGGTGGACGAGACCATTTTCGCGCAGGAAATCCAGCGAACGATAGATTGTGATTGGCGCCGGTCGGTTCTCATGTCCCAGCCGTTCGATGATCTCGTAAGCGCCAAGCGGCTTGTGGCTCGCCAGGAGTGCTTCCAGCACCTGACGGCGCATCGGCGTCAGCCGTTGCGCACGCGCGGCACATTGGGCTTCCGCATGTGCGATTGCCGCACTCGTGCAGCGTTCGTGATCGTGATCGGGCGACGGGAAGATTGCACGTGGCATTCGTCATCTCTCGGCAGGTGCCGCAGACGGCGCCCGTTCTTCATTGTAGCTGTTTAAGCTGGGTCGCGAAAATGTGACGGCCGCCCGATTAGGGCCATAACTTTTATGTTGCACTGCAACAAAAACCGTCTCACATAGAAACGGCCTCATCATACGTCCGCATCGGGGGCGCCATCCCATCAGGCGCCGACCTCAATTGGGGATTGCCATGTTAAAAGGAAAGTCCGCGCTCGTCACCGGCTCGACCTCGGGCATCGGCCTTGCCATCGCGCGCGCACTTGCCGCGCAAGGCGCCAATGTCACCATCAACGGCTTTGGCGACAAGGCCGCGATCGAGAAAGAACGCACCGGAATCGAGAAGGAGTTTGCCGTCAAGACGTTCTATTCAGCCGCCGACATGACAAAGCCCGCCGAGATCGCCGACATGGTACGTACGAGCGAACAGACTTACGGATCGCTCGATATCCTCGTCAACAATGCCGGCGTTCAATACGTCTCGCCGATCGACGAATTCCCGATCGAAAAATGGGATCAGATCATCGCCATCAACCTGTCGTCGGCGTTCCACAGCATTCGCGCGGCGCTGCCAGGAATGAAAAAACGCAAGTGGGGCCGCATCATCAACACCGCGTCGGCGCACTCGCTGGTCGCCTCGCCGTTCAAGGGCGCCTACGTGTCCGCCAAGCACGGCCTCGCCGGCCTCACCAAGACGGTTGCGCTTGAAGTCGCGACGTTCGGCATCACGGCGAACTGCATCAGTCCCGGCTATGTCTGGACACCGCTGGTCGAGCAGCAAATTCCGGATACCATGAAGGCCCGCGGCTTGACGGCAGAGCAGGTCAAGCGGGATGTCTTGCTGGCGGCGCAGCCGACCAAGGAATTCGTTACTGTCGAGCAGGTTGCCGACCTTGCGGTTTATCTTTGTTCTGACTTCGGCAAAGTCGATTACTGGCGCCAATCTTTCGATCGACGGCGGCTGGACAGCGGCATGAGCTCGCCGCCCGTTTAAGCACGATCGGATGAAAAAAATTCTTGCGTCACTATTGCCGGGCCGTGCGCAGCACAATGCTTCGTCATCGACCAAGCACATCAATCTGGCGCTGCAAGGCGGTGGCGCGCATGGCGCGTTCACGTGGGGCGTGCTGGAGCAGCTTTTGAGCGACGAGCGGCTGGTTATCGAAGGCATTTCCGGCACCTCGGCGGGCGCCGTCAACGCCGTGATGCTCGCCGATGGTCTTACGCGCGGCGGCCGCGAGGAGGCGCGAAAGCGGCTCGCGGATTTTTGGCGCGCTGCGAGTAGCAGCGGCAATTTGCCAGCTTTGCAGCGCACAGTGATGGAACGGCTATTGTCCTTCACGCCCCTTGAAGGCACGCCGGTGCAGGCTTGGCTCGATGCGGTATCGCGTTACTTTTCGCCATATGACGTCAATCCGCTCAACATCAATCCGCTCAAGGATTTGTTCGAGCGTTTTGTCGATTTCGAGGCGTTGCACGCGTCTTCGGGTCTGCAGCTTTTTATTTCGGCAACCAATGTGCAGACCGGCCGTGTACGGATTTTTCCCCGCGAAAAGATCACCGCCGATGCGATGATGGCCTCCGCCTGTTTGCCGTTGCTGTTCCGTGCCGTCGAGATCGACGGCATTCCCTATTGGGATGGCGGCTATCTGGGCAATCCGGTCATCTTTCCGTTTTTCCGCACCACCAAGACCGAGGATGTGCTGGTGGTCCAGATCAATCCGTTGGTGCGGCAGGCAACGCCGACCTCGGCCAGCGAGATCGTGAATCGCATCAACGAAATCACATTCAACTCCTCGCTGATCGGCGAATATCGAGCCATCGAATTCGTTGGCCGTTTGATTGATCAAGGCCGGCTGCCGCGCGGCACCGGACCCGGCCAATACCGCCGCATCAACGTGCATCGCATCGTGCTAGATCGCTTCGGCAGCCATTTCGACGCCTTCAGCAAGCTGTCGACCGACTACGATTTCTTCGACATGCTGCGCGTCAGCGGCAAGCGTGCGGCCCGGCGATTCCTCGATGAACATTTCGACGACATCGGCGTGAAGAGCACCGTGGATTTGCGGACCGAGGCGCAGGCTGAGTGGGCGTGATAAGCTCGCGGCCATGGCAAGAACAGACCCGCAGCTGACGGCCGAAGTCGCCACCGCCCGGCTCGAAATCTGTGTTGCCGACATCACGACCCTCGCAGTTGATGCCATCGTCAATGCCGCGAACGAGACCTTGCTCGGCGGCGGCGGGGTAGACGGCGCGATCCATCGCGCGGCCGGTCCGGGGCTACGCGCAGAGTGCGAGAAGCTCGGCGGTTGCGAGACGGGCGCCGCCAAGATCACGGGAGGCCACCGGCTGCTGGCGAAGCACGTCATCCATGCGGTTGGTCCGGTGTGGTATGGCGGGGATCAGGGCGAACAGGAGCTGCTCGCCTCCTGTTATCGCGCGGCGCTCGACCTTGCTGCTGCGCATCGTCTTGCCTCGATAGCATTCCCGGCGATTTCGACCGGCGTTTACGGCTTTCCGCCCGACCGGGCCGCCCGCATCGCGGTGGGGACGGTCGCCTCGGAGCTGGCAGCGGCGCGCCGAGGGATCGGACGCGTCGTGTTCTGTTGCTTCGCCCAGAGCGCGGCGGATCACCACGCCAACGCCTTTGCAGACCTCGGATTGGCCTGAGGCTCCGGCTGCTTCGCCAAGGAATGCCAATGTCGCAATGCTGCGATGCGAAAAAATGTTTCGGAATTTTATATAAGCCTCCTTATGTTAAGCGCACTGATGCAATATCAAGGCGCCCATGTTGCCGCATTCGATCAGTAGGGAATTCGCTTTTTCCATCAATGATGTAGCCCGCATGCTGAAGACCTTTGCGGACTACAAGGCAAGCCAATTCGGCATCACCCGAGCGCAATGGGTGGTGCTCGTTCGGCTCGACCGGTTCGAAGGACTTAAGCAATCGGAACTCGCCGACATGCTCGATTTGCAGCCTATCTCCCTAACTCGCCTGCTCGACCGATTGTGTGACTGTGGGCTGATCGAGCGCCGCTCTGATCCCAACGATAGGCGGGCCAAACGCCTGTTCCTCACTCCGGCGGCCCGGCCGCTCCTTGAGCAGCTCGGCGATCTGGGCGAGCAAGTGATGGCCAACGCACTCGCCGGCGTCGAGCCCGGAACTGTCGATTTGATTGTCGAACAACTGGCGATTGTCAAAGAGAACCTTCGGCGGGCGATCCAGCACCGAAGCGCCGCGGGCCCAACGGAAGGCCGGCGCTATGGCTGAAAGGGCGCTCAAATTCGTCCCGCCGGTGCGCGAGGAAGTGCCCGACATCCGAGAATTGCCGGCCGTGCCGATTCCGGGTGTCCAGAGGCCTGAACCGCCAAAGGCGCCTGACGAACAGAAGAAGCGGGGGTCGCGGCGGACTTGGACGCGCTGGGGATTATTCGGGTTATTGCCACTTGCACTAATCGTCGGCGGCTACGGGTACTTCACCGGCGGCCAAATCATGTCGACCGACGATGCCTATGTGGACGCCGAGAAGGTCGGCGTTTCGACCGACGTCTCCGGTATCGTCAAGGACGTTGCCGTGACGGAAAATCAACAGGTCGCCACAGGGCAGATTCTCTACCGGCTCGATCCGCGGCAGTTCCAGATCGCCGTCGACAACGCCAAAGCCAATCTGGCGGAAACGGCGTTGGCCATTGAGGCGATGAAGCAGGACTACAAGCGCATGTTGAGCGACGCTGCTGCCGAGCAGGCACAGGTCGATCTCGATCAGACAAACTATGATCGCGACGCCAAGCTGCTGCACAGCGGCACTGTTGCTCAAGCCATTTACGATCAGGCGCAATCATCGCTGCAGTCGGACAAAAGCAAGCTCGAATTGCTGCGTCAGCAGGCGCAGGTGCAACTCGCCAAGCTCGCCGGCAACCCGGAAATACCAGCGAGGCAACACCCGCAATATTTGCAGGCCCAGGCACGTCTGGACGAAGCGCAGCGGCAGCTTGATCACTCCGTTGTTACGGCGCCGTTCGCCGGTACCGTCACCGATGTCGCGGCGAGCGCCGCCGGCAAGTACCTTGCGGCATCAACGACGGCCTTCTATCTCGTCGACACCAATCACGCCTGGATCAACGCAAATCCAAAAGAGACCGAATTGACCTATGTGCGGCCTGGCCAACCGGTCACAGTCACCGTCGACGCGTATCCGGACAGGACATGGCACGGCACTGTTGAGAGCATCAGCCCCGCTGCCGCCCAGGAGTTTTCGTTGCTGCCGGCGCAGAACACCAGCGGTAACTGGGTTAAGGTGGTCCAGCGCGTTCCGATGCGTGTGCGCGTCGACACCAGCGAAAAAGACCATCCGCCGCTGCGTGCCGGGATGAGCGTCGTGGCCGACGTTGACACCGGCCATGTCCGCGGTTTTCCCCACTTTCTCGGCGGTTGGTTCGGGCATGCTCAGCGGGGGCCGTGATGACCGCGGACCAGGGCCCAGCGGCGGTCCGGAGCCAAGAAGGCGGCAATCGCGCAGCGATCACGGTATGCGTGATCCTTGCGACCTTGATGCAGGCGCTTGATACCACCATCGCCAACGTGGCGTTGCCCTACATGCAAGGCAGCGTTTCGGCGAGCCAGGATCAGATCGACTGGGTCCTCACATCGTACATCGTTGCCGCCGCCATCATGACGCCGCCGACCGGCTTTCTCGCGGGGCGATTCGGTCTCAAGCGTCTCTTTCTGGTTTCGGTCGGCGGTTTCACCGCGGCTTCGATGTTGTGCGGAATGGCGCAGTCGTTGACGCAAATCGTGCTTTTTCGCGTGCTGCAAGGCGCGTTTGGCGCGGCGCTAGTCCCGCTGTCGCAATCGGTTTTGATGAATATCTATCCCAAGGAGCGCCAGGGTTTTGCCATGGCGCTGTTCGGGGTCGGCGTGATGGTTGGTCCCGTGCTTGGCCCGGTGCTCGGCGGCTGGCTGACCGAGAACTACAGCTGGCGCTATGTTTTCTACATCAACGTCCCGATCGGCATTCTCGGCATTCTGGGCATCACCGCCTTCTTGCCCGACTCTAATCGCAATCCTGGCCGGAAGCTGGACTGGTTCGGCTTCGCCACGTTGAGTCTCACACTTGGCGCGCTGCAGGTCATGCTCGACCGCGGCGAGCTGAAAGACTGGTTCAGCTCTGGCGAGGTCGTCATCGAAGGGATTGTCGCTCTTTCGGCCTTCTACCTGTTCATCGTCCACACTTTCACCGCGGAAAACCCATTTGTCAGGCCGGCGCTTTTCCGCGATCGCAATTTCGCCGCGGGGGTCATTTTCGTCGCGATCGTCGGCCTCACCTATTATGCGTCGCTGGCGCTGCAGCCGCCGTATCTTCAAGAACTGATGAGCTACCCGGTGGTGACCGCCGGCATCGTCATGGGGCCCCGTGGGATCGGGACGATGGCCGCCATGCTGGTCGTGGGCAGGCTGATCGGGCGCATCGATACGCGGATGCTGCTCGGCATTGGACTTGGACTTACGGCTTGGTCGTTCTACATCATGACCGGCTGGACGCCGAACGTGTCGCAGTCGAGCATCATCGGCGTTGGCGTGGTTCAAGGCATCGGGCTTGGTTTTTTGTTCGTGCCGCTTAGCGCCGCGACCCTGTCGACGTTGTCCCCGGTCCAGCGAACCGAGGGCGCTGGATTCTACAATCTGTCACGCAATATTGGTTCCAGCGTCGGCATTTCGGTTGTCAATGCGCTTTTGATCCGTAACACGCAGATCAATCATGCCGACATCGCCCAGCACGTCACTGCGGTGAACCGCGCATTCGAGAACCCGACGGTCTCACACTTGTGGGATCCATTGACCGCTACCGGACGTGCTGCGCTCGATGCGGTCATCACGCAACAAGCGCAGATCATCGCCTATATCGACGATTATAAGCTGCTGATGATCGCGACACTCGCCGTCCTGCCGCTTCTTCTCGTCTTCAAGAGGGGCACTCAAGGCGGCGGCCAGATTCCCGTTGCCGAATAGATAAAGAGCGACGCGGACAAGAATAAGCCGGAATAACCGTCCGGTGGATAACTGGCGGCCCGCCCGAGCCTCGAGAAACCCGAACGGGCAGATTTCGAGTTGGGCTTCTCAGAGCGCAGTAGCATCATTGGGGTTGACGTCATACCACCGGATTCGGGACCTCTTACGCTCGCCAAGTTGCCTGAACCAACGAGCCATACGCCAACCGCTCCTCTTCATCAGTCTCGTCATCGTAACCTCCGCATCGGTGAGTTCGGCACTCCCAACTCTATAGGGCGATACCGCAGCGCGGCGTGACGGCCATCACAATTCGGCGGTTTGGGTTTGCACGGGCCCAACAAAAAAGGCGGTCGCGAGGACCGCCTTTGTCGTTTTCTTTGGGTGCCTTGGAAGGTGAATTGCCTCAGGCTGAATCGATTATTCCGCTCCCGCCGCCGCTTCCCGGGGCTGCTCACCATCGGCCCTCTGCTTGGCTTCGAGGTCCTCGCCGGTTTCCTGGTCGACGACCTTCATCGACAGACGCACCTTGCCGCGATCGTCGAACCCGAGGAGCTTGACCTTCACCTTGTCGCCTTCCTTGACGACGTCGCTGGTCTTCTGGACACGGCGTGATGCAAGCTGGCTGATGTGGACGAGACCATCCTTGGCGCCGAAGAAGTTCACAAAGGCGCCGAAGTCCATGACCTTGACCACGGTGCCCTCGTAAATGTGTCCGACCTCGGGCTCGGAAGCGATCGACTTGATCCAGTTGATCGCCGCCTTGATCGACTCGCCGTCCGCCGAAGCGACCTTCACCGAGCCGTCGTCCTCGATGTTGATCTTGGCGCCGGTCTTTTCGACGATCTCGCGGATCACCTTGCCGCCGGTGCCGATCACTTCGCGGATCTTATCGGTCGGGATCTTGAACATCTCGATGCGCGGGGCGTGCTCGCCGAGTTCGGCGCGTGCGGCAGTCAGCGCCTTGGACATCTCACTCAGGATATGCATGCGGCCATCCTTGGCTTGAGCCAAAGCGACCTTCATGATCTCTTCGGTAATGCCGGCGATCTTGATGTCCATTTGCAGCGAGGTGATGCCGCCTTCGGTGCCCGCAACCTTGAAGTCCATGTCGCCGAGATGATCCTCGTCGCCGAGGATGTCGGAGAGCACGGCAAAGCGCTTGTCCTCGAGAATGAGGCCCATAGCGATGCCCGCGGTCGGCCGCTTGAGCGGCACGCCGGCGTCCATCAGCGCAAGCGAAGAGCCGCACACCGTCGCCATCGATGACGACCCGTTCGACTCCGTGATCTCGGAGACCAGACGGATGGTATAGGGAAACTCGTCTTTCGTGGGCAGCATCGGATGGAGCGCGCGCCACGCGAGTTTGCCGTGGCCGATCTCACGGCGGCCTGGCGCACCCATGCGGCCGGTCTCGCCCACCGAATAAGGCGGGAAGTTGTAGTGCAGCAGGAACGTCTCCTTATACGTTCCCTGCAGCGCATCGATGAACTGCTCGTCTTCGGAAGTGCCGAGCGTGGCGACCACCAAAGCCTGCGTCTCGCCGCGGGTGAACAGCGCAGAGCCGTGTGTCCGCGGCAGCACGCCGACTTCCGCCACGATCTGCCGAACGGTCTTTACATCGCGGCCGTCGATGCGCTTGCCGGTATCGAGGATGTTCCAGCGCACGATCTTGGCTTCGAGCTCCTTAAACACTCCGGCAATCGCCTGCTTGTCGTGCTTTGGTTCGGCGCCTTCCGGGAAGAAGTGGTCCATCACCTTCTTTTTGATCGCGGCGACGGCGTCTTGGCGATCCTGCTTGCGCACGATCGAATAGGCTGCGCGCAGCTCTTTCTCGGCGATGCCGAGGATTTCCTTTTCGAGCGCCGAATGATCGGCAGCAGTCAGCTCGCGCGGTTCTTTCGCAGCTTTTTCGGCGAGTTTGATGATCGCCTCGATCACCGGCTGGAAATGCCGGTGGCCGAACATCACTGCACCGAGCATGATGTCCTCGGACAGTTCTTTGGCTTCCGATTCCACCATCATCACGGCGTCTTGCGTGCCGGCGATGACGAGGTCGAGCTGGCTTTCCTTCATCTCGTCGAGTGTTGGATTGAGCACGTATTCATTGTTGATGAATCCGACGCGGGCCCCGCCGATCGGACCCATGAACGGCGCGCCGGAAAGCGTCAGCGCGGCGGAAGCCGCGACCATCGCCACGATGTCGGGATCGTTCTCCTGGTCGTGCGAGAGCACCGTGACGGTCACCTGGGTATCGCAGCGCCAGCCGTCGGCGAACAGCGGACGGATCGGGCGGTCGATCAGGCGCGACGTCAGCGTATCCTTTTCGGTCGGACCGCGCTCGCGCTTGAAGTAGCCGCCGGGAATCCGGCCGGCCGCGTAATATTTCTCGGTGTAGTTGACGGTGAGCGGAAGGAAATCGATTCCTTCCTTCGGCTGCTTGGCTGCCACGACGGCGGCGAGCACGGTGGTCTCGCCGTAGGTGGCGAGCACGGCCCCGTCAGCTTGACGCGCTACTCTGCCGGTTTCCAGGGTTAGCTTTCGTCCACCCCAGTCAAGTTGGACACGATGCATATCGAACATTGCGATTGTCTTTCATGGTTTTTGCGGAGGCGCGAAAGCCATGAGCAAGACGGCGAGAAGCTGTCGCTCGCAGCGGGGCTGCGAATCCAAACAGCGTCCGGCGATCCTGCCATGGCCATCGGGCCTTCCATTGATACGGACGGGCTTAGGCCCGTCGTCCTAAACGGCAGCCTGTGCTGCCGCACAAAACGGCGGCCGCATCTGCGAGCCGCCAACAAAACGCGCGGGACTTCCCGTGCGTAAACCTTTCAACGGCGAATATTCAACCGTTCAATCAACTCCTTGTATCGTCCTTCGTCAGTGCGCCGAAGGTAGTCGAGAATTTGACGCCGCTGCGACACGAGCTTAAGCAGCCCGCGGCGCGAATGATTGTCTTTCATGTGCGTTTTGAAGTGATCCGTCAGGTTGTTGATCCGCTCCGAGAGCAGGGCAACCTGGACTTCGGGCGAACCCGTGTCATTGGACTTGACGGCGTACGTCTTGATGACTTCCGCCTTACGCGCGGTCGTAATCGACATCGTTACCAACCTTTTCCTCTGCCGGCGCGACCTGTCACGCCGGTCAAATTAAATACGCGCCGGGGGACGATCTCACCGCGTTCGACCTCGGCAATGGCCAAAAGCTGGCCGCCTGAGGCGACCTGGACTATGCCGCGGAAGACGGAAGCGTCCCGTCCGCGCATTAAAACGGCTTGACCCCTCTGGAGCCTTGCCGCATCTGCCGGGCTCACGGCCAGCGCCGGGATGTCGTCCAGCGCGGTCTCGATCGGCAGGAGTATGTCGGCGAAGTGACCCTCGCCAGCGGCCGCTCTATGACATAAAGCTTCAAGGCGTTCCAGCGAAATCATATCGCTTTCGCCGAACGGTCCGACCCGGCTCCTGCGCAGCGCCGAAATGTGGCCGAGGACCCCTAGCGCGCGGCCGATATCGCGGGCCAATGAGCGCACATAGGTGCCCTTGCCGCATTCGGCTTCCAGCCTGGTATGGTCCGGGTCAGGCATTTCGGTCAATTCGAGCCGATGGATTGTTATGAGGCGTGGGGCGAGCTCAACCGTCTCCCCGTCGCGCGCCAGGTCGTAGGCCCGCTCGCCGTTGACCTTCACCGCCGAGAAACGCGGAGGCACCTGCTCGATCGTGCCGGTGAAGCGCGGCAGCAGGGCACGGATCGCCGCCTCTTCGGGCCGGCCTTCACTTGTATTCACCACCCGGCCTTCAGCATCGTCTGTGTCGCGTTCTTCGCCCCAGCGCACCGTAAACTGATAGGCTTTGCGGCTGTCGACCACGAACGGCACTGTTTTGGTCGCTTCGCCGAGCGCGATCGGCAGGCAGCCCGAGGCGAGCGGATCGAGCGTGCCGGCGTGACCGGCGCGTTTGGCCGTGAACAGGTGCTTGATGACCGCAACCGCGTGCGTCGAGGTCATGCCGACCGGCTTATCCAGCACGATCCAGCCGTGAACGTCGCGTTTCTGACGTTTTTTGTTCGCCTTCTTGTTATCCTGGGACCGCCGACCGGAATCGGCAGTGAGCGCGTGATCGAACTCACCTTCCGCAGCGGGCAACAGATCGTCGGTTGCCGACATCACTCGTCCTTTTCGCCGCCGAGGTCGCGTTGGACACTGGGCGTTCGCAAAAGCTTCTCTATTCGTTCCGCTTCTTCGAATCGCTCGTCGACTCGAAAACGGACATCGGGTGCGAATTTTAGGTTAACGCGACGCGCGATCTCGCCCCTCACATATTTTTTGTTGCGATCGAGCGCCTCGATCACCTCCTCCACATCGCGGCCGCCAAGCGGCATGACGTAGATCGTCGCCAGCCGTAGATCGGGGCTCATGCGCACCTCGGGCACGGTAATCATGTGTGCTTGGATGACAGGGTCATGGATGTCGCCGCGCGAGAACATGTCGGCGAGCTCGTGGCGGATCAACTCGCCGACGCGGAGTTGGCGCTGGGAGTGGCCTGCAGGGTTTAGCGGGGAATTGTGTGATCTCATTACACTGGTTTCGGCACTGATTTCGTGTGCACGCTCAGCCGCTCGCAGTGGCATTGGCTCTGGATCGTATATAGTGCGCAAGTTCCATTATGGCATCGTGCGACGGCAACACGCACTTCGGCATCAGCAACATTCGGCCCGGCTGATTGCAAGAAGGAAACATTCACCGGTCTCCAGAATACGTGGGATCGATCGCCGCGGAATTCGGCCCTCGATGCCGCCGCATTTCGAAACGGATACTGTCGTCGCCGAATTCGAGAACGCAATCCTTTCCGGCCACGCTCAGGCGCGGAAAAATCCACCGCGCCAAGCCCCGCTCGGCGATAAATTCACCGACAGGCGCAACGATGATGACGATCGCAAATGTAATGGCGGAGACGATGAACGCGATCACAGGATCATTCGACCAAGTTTTCATAGTTGAACAGATTGATTAGCACCACGAAGAACAGACTGAAGCAGGTGTACCGGCCCCTCGGCCGAATCTTCCGAGCGGGCCGTTCATCCGATGCGCCCGGATAAGCGCAATATACTCGTCCCGGTCGAAACGGTAACTGACCGTAGGCTCCATAGCGCGATTGCCGATGGGGTTGGCTGCGTTGGAGACGCGGCGGCGCTTGAAAAACGGATCGGCTCACAGCGTCCGCTGCACGCTCTCCACCCGATAACACTCGATGACGTCGCCGGCCTTCATGTCCTGATAGTTCTCGAACGCCATGCCGCATTCCTGGCCGGCGACGACTTCGCGCGCGTCATCCTTGAACCGCTTGAGCTGCGACAGCTTACCCTGATGGACAACGACGCTGTCGCGGATGAGGCGCACATTGGCGCCGCGCTCGACGACGCCGTCGGTAACGCGGCAGCCGGCGATATTGCCGACCTTCGACACCTTGAAGATTTCGAGAATGGCGGCGTTGCCGAGCATGGTCTCGCGCAGCGTCGGCGCGAGCAATCCTGACATTGCCTTCTTCACGTCATCGACGAGGGCGTAGATGATGTCGTAGTAGCGAATCTCGATACCGGCCTGTTCGGCGGCTTCGCGGGCCTCTTTGTGCGCGCGAACGTTGAAGCCGATGACGGCGGCGCCAGAAGCCTCCGCCAGCGTGATGTCGGATTCGGTAATGCCGCCGGCGCCCGAGAAGATCACGCGCGCTACGACCTCTTCGGTGGAGAGCTTCTCCAGGGAACCGACGATCGCCTCGATTGAGCCCTGTACGTCGCCCTTGATCACCAGCGGGAATTCCTTGCGGCCCGCTGTCTTGATCTGACTCATCATCTGCTCGAGCGAGCCGCGCATTCCGGTTTGCCGCGCTGCGATCTTGTCGCGCTTCTGCCGGGCACGATAATCGGTGATCTCTCTCGCGCGGCTCTCGGAATCGACGACGGCGAGCCGGTCGCTGGCTTCGGGCGTGCCATTGAAGCCCAATACCTCGACCGGCATCGAAGGTCCCGCTGTGACGACGGTATGGCCGATATCCGACATGAGCGCACGCACGCGACCCCATTCGGAGCCGGCGACGACGATATCGCCGGACTTGAGCGTGCCGCGTTGCACCAGCACAGTGGCGACGGGTCCGCGGCCGCGGTCGAGCCGCGCTTCGATCACCGTGCCTTCAGCGGGCCGGTTCGGGTTCGCTTTGAGCTCGAGCAGCTCCGCCTGAAGAGCAATGATGTCGAGAAGCTTGTCGAGATTGCGCTTCTCCTTGGCAGAGACTTCGATCTCAAGCACCTCGCCGCCAAGGGATTCGACTTGGATTTCGTGCTGCAGCAATTCCGTGCGCACGCGCTCAGGTTTGGCGTCAGGCTTATCGACCTTATTGATGGCAACGATAATCGGCACCTTCGCGGCCTTGGCGTGATGAATCGCCTCCACCGTCTGCGGCATGACGCCGTCATCGGCTGCGACAACGAGCACCACGATATCCGTGATCTTGGCGCCGCGTGCCCGCATGGCGGTAAAGGCGGCGTGGCCGGGCGTGTCGATGAATGTGATGCGGCCGCCCGACGGCGACGTCACCTGGTAGGCGCCGATATGCTGGGTAATGCCCCCCGCCTCGCCGGCCGCGACTTCTGTCGAGCGAATGGCATCGAGCAGCGACGTCTTGCCGTGATCGACGTGGCCCATGATGGTGACGACCGGCGCGCGCGGCTGCAAGTTTGCCGGATCGTCTAGCGCGTCGAACATGCCCTCTTCGACGTCCGACTCGGCGACCCGCCGCACGGTGTGACCCAGTTCCTCGGCGATGAGCTGTGCAGTATCGGCGTCGATCGTATCGGTGATCTTCGCCATGTGACCTTGCTGCATGAGGATACGGATCACATCGACGCCGCGCTCGGCCATGCGGTTGGCCAATTCCTGGATCGTAATTGTCTCGGGGATGATCACTTCGCGGGCGATCTTTTCCTTGGGCTCGCTGTCGCGTTGGCCGGTCATGCGCTGCACGCGGCGACGGAACGAGGCGACGGAGCGTTCGCGAATCTCGTCAGCAGAAAGAGCGGTCACGAGGGTGAGCCTGCCGCGGCGTTTTTCACCGACGCTGCGTGGTGCTTTGGGTGCGGGCGTGGGTCTTGCCGCCACACCGCCACGGCGCGCGGTACGCGGGGCCTCTTCCTCGTCGGCTTCCAGTACCGGGCGTGCGGCGCCCGGCTTTGCCACCGCCGTGTCTGCTCCGAAGCGCTTCTTGACGACCTCGTCGGCTTTGCGCTTGGTCTCCTCATCGTGCTTGCGGCGTTCTTCTTCGTTGACTTTGCGGGCGTCCGCTGCAGCGCGATCGGCGCGCTCGGTTTCTTCGCGCTTGTGGCGGACGCGGGCCTCTTCCTCGGCGATCTTGCGTTCTTCCGCCTCCCGGAGCCGCGCATCGGCGAGGGCGTGCGCGCGGGCGCTACGCTCCTCCTCGGTGAGGGTCCGTAGCACAACGCCGGAGGGTCTCGGTGAAACGGGAGCAGGGGCCGAGGCGGTGCTGACGCCCGCCGGAGTCCTGGTCGCCGGTGTTACGTTACGCTTCGGCGCAGCGCCGCGCTCGGGGGCGGCGACCGGTTCCGCCTTGGCCTCGCCCGGGCCAGCGAGACGACGTTTGACTTTCTCGACGACAACGGCCTTGCTGCGACCATGACTGAAGCTCTGGCGTACTACGCCCTGTTCGACGCCGCCGCGCTTTAGTGTCAGCGTCTTGGTCGAAGTTACGCTCAGCTTTTCGCCGGTATTTTTGATCGTCTCAGTCATACGCGTCCATGTCCTGGGGCGGGCCGGTCCGATGCGACCTCCCCGTCCTTATTGCCCTTATCGCCCCGATCGCAATTGTTCCGATCGCCTGCTCGAAAGTACTCCAGCCGCCGACAACCTGCCAAAAACGTCACCGCCGCGGGGCCGGCGAGCACGGCAGCATGTATCACATTTGGGCGGGCCAGTGCCAAATCCAATTGGGCCGACGTCAGGAATTCGATCACCTCAAGCGAGACGCCCCGCCTACGGGCCGCCGCATCGAGCTTTCGGACCCCGTCGGGAGCAGCCTCGGCCGCATGCAGCAGCGCGGCTACGTGCTCTCTTTCCAAGGCGGCCTCGGCTTTGGCGAAGCCAGCCACGACTAGGCCAGCCTTGCCAGCCATGGCAAGCGCATCGAGGACGGCGCGTTCGAGAAGGCGATCGGTCAGGGCGATGAGGTTCGATGGCAGACGAACATCCCGCTGGAACCCGCGCGCAAAAACCTTGCGTTTGATTGCATCGCCGAGCGCTTCTTGCGTTGCCGTCACCCATACGCCGCGCCCTGGCAGTCTGCACTTGATGTCCGGCACCGGCTCGCCGTCCGGCCCGATGACAAACCGGATCAAGTTTGAAACCGGACGGACGGCGCGCGTGACGACGCACAGTCGGCCGCGCGCGCGCGCGCGCGGCCCGTTGTCGAGCTCGATATTGTGTCCGATCTCTGGTCCGAACTTTTGGGCCTGGGCGGTCATGCGCTCGGTGGGTTCCTTAGGGCTGCGCCTCGGCGACGGAGGCTTCTTCGGCGGGCGGAGGAGCGAGATCGGCCTCGCTGATCCAACCAGCCTTGACCCGCGCCTGCATGATGATGGATTCGGCGTCTTCGCGTGACAGCTCGAAGCCGTCGAGGATGCCCGGCTCGCGCTTGGTCTCGCCGTCTTTGCGTTCGGTCCATCCGGCGAGGTCGTCGGTGGCGCACCCGGCAAGGTCCTCGACTGTCTTGATGCCGTTCTCGCCGAAGCGGACCAGCATGGGGGTGGTGACGCCCGGCACATCCCTCAGCGCGTCCTCGACGCCAAGCTCCGTGCGCTTGACGTCGAGCTCGGTCTCGATCTTGGCGAGATAATCGCGGGCGCGCGTTTGCAATTCCTGTGCGGTGTCCTCATCGAAGCCTTCGATGCCGGCGATTTCTTTCGTATCCACCATCGCGAGTTCCTCGACTGAGTTGAAGCCTTCCGAGGCCAGCAACTGTCCGATCACCTCGTCGACATTGAGCGAGTCGATGAACATGCGCGTGCGATTCTCGAATTCGGCCTGGCGGCGCTCCGATTCTTCCTGTTCGGTCAGGATGTCGATGTCCCAGCCGGTGAGTTGCGAAGCCAGCCGGACGTTCTGTCCACGCCGTCCAATGGCGAGCGAGAGCTGCTGATCGGGTACCACCACCTCGATGCGCTCGCGTTCCTCGTCGAGCACCACTTTGGCGACCTCGGCGGGCGCTAAGGCGTTGACGACGAAGGTCGCGGTGTCGTGCGACCAAGGTATGATGTCGATCTTCTCGCCTTGCAGCTCGTTCACCACCGCCTGCACGCGCGAACCACGCATGCCGACGCAGGCGCCGACCGGATCGACCGAGGAATCGCGCGAGACCACGGCGATCTTGGCGCGCGAGCCGGGGTCGCGCGCGACCGATTTGACCTCGACGATGCCGTCGTAGATTTCCGGCACTTCCTGCGCGAACAGCTTGGACATGAATTGCGGATGGGTGCGGGAAAGGAAAATTTGCGGGCCGCGCTGTTCGCGCCGAACGTCGTAGATGTAGGCGCGGATGCGGTCGCCATTGCGAAACACCTCGCGCGGCAGCATCTCATCGCGTCGTACGATCGCTTCGCCGCGGCCCAGATCGACCACGACGTTACCGTATTCGACGCGCTTGACGACGCCGTTGACGATATCGCCGATGCGATCCTTGTATTCGTCATACTGACGGTCGCGCTCGGCCTCGCGCACTTTCTGCACGATCACCTGCTTTGCCGATTGCGCGGCAATGCGTCCGTACTCGAGTGGCGGCAGCGGGTCGGCAATGGTATCGCCGATCTGAGCGGCCGGATGCCGGCGGCGCGCTTCGTCGAGGCTGATCTGCATCGCGGGGTTTTCAACGGTCTCCATCACCAGCATGTGGCGTGACAGGTGAAGCTCGCCGCTCTTCGGATCAATCTCCGCGCGTACTTCGGTTTCACTGCCATACCGCGAGCGTGCGGCTTTGGCGATCGCGTCCTCCATGGCGCCGAGCACGATCTTTCGATCAATCGCTTTTTCGCGGGCCACCTGGTCTGCGATCTGCAGCAGTTCGAGTTTGTTGGCGCTTACGGTCGCCATCAGTCGGTCTCCTTGCGTTCGGCCATGCGCTGGCGTTGCTCCGGCGCACCGTTCACGTGTTTGGTTTGATGAAACGGCTTAGAGCCGTTGCGTCCGCTTGCTTCACGCTCGCTTTGCTTGCTCCGCCGTAGCGATTTGGAGATGAGCGTATCGGTGAGGACGAGCCTGGCTTCCATGATGTCGTCGATCCGCAGCAAAATTTCGGCGTCCTGAGCGGCGGCCGCATCGCCCGGCCGGATGCGCACGCAGTCGCCGTCAGTGCCGCTGAGCTCGCCGCGGAAGCGCTTGCGGCCGTCGACCAGGGTGAGCATTTCGATGTGGGCGACGTGGCCGGCATAGCGCTCGAAATCCGAACGCCGCACCAGCGGCCGGTCGATCCCGGGCGAAGAGATTTCCAGCCGATACGGGCCTTCGACCGGATCGGCGACGTCGAGGACCGGCGACAGCGCCCGGGAGGCCACTTCGCAATCCTCGATCGACATGGTGCCGTCCGGCCGTTCGGCCATGATCTGCACCGTAGAGCCGGCGAAAGCGGATATCCGCACGCGCACCAGCCGATAGCCGTGGTCGGCGAGCACCGGAGCGGCAACGGCAGCTACACGCGCCGCTCGTCCCGGCTCGGTAACGAGCCGCGGCTCGTCGGCAAAGGTCGTCGGCCTGTCGTCCATATGCGTGTCAGTATCCTGCGAATGCGTCGTAACAAGGAACCGCCTGACCTCAGGTAATAAAAAAGAGCGGGTCCCGGGGGGCCCACTCTCAAACCGTTCGGATAAACCGACCGTTATGAGGTATCCATGACGGACCCGCCGAATATAGCGTTTTGGCAAACCGTTGCAAGGCCCGTTCGAGGAACAAGAATCAGGAACCAGGTCCAGTAAATAAGCGGCCAGGAGCAGGTGCCTCGGACTGCCGAAAACCTGATTACTGATACCTAATTTCCTATCGCAAGATTTCCTTCAGGATTTGCGAACTATTGTGCCATGCGGGCACCGCGCAATTCGCACCAATTTGATGGTTTTTTAGGATGGGTGCCACTCTCTCCCTGATCCCGGAACTCGAAGATGTCATCCAGCACGGTTCGCATAACAAGCGAGTCGAGGCACTGCAACGCGTTACAGCGCTCTTTCTTAATGGCGCCGACCACTATAGCACAGAGCATGTGAACGTCTTTGATGACGTGTTCGGAGCGCTCATCGAGCAAATCGAGGCGCAGGCGCGTGCGGAGCTGTCTAGCAGTCTCGCGCCTGTCAGCAACGCGCCGGCCAAAGTGCTCCGCGCGCTTGCCAAGGATGACGACATTGCTGTCGCCGGCCCGGTCCTGAAACTCGCGCCGCGTCTCACCGAGGCCGATCTCGTCGACGTCGCGAATACCAAGGGCCAAGCCCATCTGCGGGCAATCTCGGCGCGCCCGGCGCTCGGCGAGGCTGTCACGGATGTGCTGGTACGCCGCGGCGATCGGGAGGTCGCGCGGCGCGTCGCCGATAATCGCGGCGCCTGCATTTCCGAGAAGGGCTTCTCCGGTCTAGTCAAACGCGCCGAAGACGACGGGATTCTTGCCGAGAAGGTCGGGCTGCGGCCCGATATTCCCGAGCCGATGTTCCACAAATTGCTCACGCGCGCGACGGCCGTTGTGCACAAGCGGCTCTTGGCCTCGGCGTCGCCCGAGCTGAAAACCGAGATTAGCCGCGTGCTGACAAAAGTCTCGAAGGAAGTGGGCGCGCGGGTCGGTCCGCGCGACTACACCGCCGCGCAGCGCGTGGTGCTTGGCTTGCATCGGGCCGGCCAAATGAACGAGACCGCGCTCGCCGCGTTTTGCAGCGAAGGGAAGTACGAAGAGACAGTCGCCGGGCTCGCCGCGCTGGCCAAGGTGCCGATTGGCGTCGCCGACCGGCTCATGGGTGGCGACCGCCCCGATCCGGTGCTGATCCTGTGCAAAGCAGCCAATCTGAACTGGCCGACCGTGAAGTCCGTCATCATGGCGCGACTGAATGGAAAAGGTACGTCGAGCCAGGGCCTTGATACCGCCTTTGGGAATTATAGCCGGCTTTCAGCGTCGACCGCCCAGCGCGTCGTGCGCTTCTGGCAGGTCCGACAGGATCAATAGCCTGCGCCGCGAGTTTCTACTTTCTGCGGAAGATCAGAAAACAACACCCGCGCCGCTCACGCGCCGCCTTGGCGTGGTAGCGCGTTCGCATGAACCCGGGCCAGGATTGGCGCCAATCGTCGGCACATTGCGCCGTCCATTCGAAGTCTGGCGATCGCATCAAGCGTTGCAGAGTCCAAGCTGCATAATCAGCAACATCGGTTACGAAACGGAATTCGCCGCCTGCCCGCATGAACTCGGGCGAGCCGAATGATCATTTCATCCTGAACGAAGCGGCGCTTCCAATGCCGCCGTTTCGGCCATGGATCGGGGTGGATGAGGTCGATGCGCGCTACCGAGGCTTCCGGAAGCCATGCGAGTAGATTCACCGCATCATCGAAGTGCAGTCGGATGTTTTGCAGGCCGCTCTTTTCGATCGCGGCGAGCGCCTTGGCCACGCCGTTGATGAAAGGCTCGACGCCAATGAAGCCGGTGCACGGCTGCGCTAGTGCTTGCGCGACCATCAATTCGCCGCCGCCGAAGCCGATCTCAAGGTGAATATCGGTGACCGGTATCGGAAACAGCGTGCGCAGATCTGCGGGACTTGCCCGAGTAAGATCGACCGCCAGTCGCGGCAGCAATGCGTCGATCAGGTGCGCCTGGTGCGGGCGCAACTTGTGGCCCTTGCGTCGTCCGAAGAACGCGCGATGGTGGTGCAGTTCATAGTCCATGAGCCGTCATGGCCGCTGGTGTCGCGGCCATCCACGTCTTTTCGTCAACGGTATAGCAAGGACGCGGATGGCCTGCATGAGGCCGGCCACGACAAGAAGGCGGTGCTCAGCGCAGCGCGCGCTTGAGTTCGTCGGCGAGATCAGTCCGCTCCCACGAAAAGCCGCCGTCTTTTTCCGGTGCGCGACCGAAATGGCCGTAAGCGGCGGTGCGCCGATAGATCGGCCGGCTGAGTTTGAGGGTCCGGCGAATGTTGGTCGGCCGCAGTGGAAACAACTCAGGCAAGAGCTTTTGCAGCTTCGCTTCATCCACCTTGCCGGTCTCATGCGTGTCGACAAGGAGCGACATCGGGTCCGCGACGCCAATCGCATAGGCGATCTGGATCGTGCAACGCTCGGCGAGGCCGGCCGCCACGACGTTCTTGGCAAGATAGCGCGCCGCATAGGCGGCCGAACGGTCTACTTTGGTGGGGTCCTTGCCGGAGAATGCGCCCCCGCCGTGGGGCGCGTAGCCGCCATAGGTGTCGACGATAATCTTGCGGCCGGTCAGTCCGCAGTCGCCGTCCGGGCCGCCGACAACAAAATTGCCTGTTGGATTGACCAGGAAATCGCTCGGCTTGTTCGGCATCCAGCCTTTCGGCAGTGCCGACTCGACCGTGTCCGCTACCAACTCCTTGACCATGTTCGGCGTGTATTTCTTGCCGTTTCGGGTCTGCGCATTGTGCTGCGTCGAAACCACGACCTTGGTGCAGCCGACCGGCTTGCCATCGACGTATTTGACGGTGACTTGGCTCTTGGCATCGGGCTGCAGATCGAACAGCGCTCCCGAACGGCGCTTGTCCGCCAGCACCTTGAGGATCTTGTGCGCGAAATAGATCGGCGCCGGCATGAACGAGCCCTTCTCATAGACCTCGCTTTCGGTGCAGGCGAAGCCGAACATCATGCCTTGATCGCCTGCGCCTTCTTGGTCGCCGCTGGCTTTCTTCTTGGCATCGACGCCCATGGCGATGTCCGGCGACTGGCCATGCAGCAGCACTTCGACGTCGGCGCCATAATAGGAAAATCCATCCTGGTCATAGCCAATATCCTTGACCACACCGCGCGCGATTTCCGCGATCATCTCGCGATTGACTACGGCCTTGTCGCCGTGTTTGTGGAACAGCGGCGACTGGCCGCGTCCCTCACCGGCGATGACAATCTTATTCGTTGTACAGAGCGTTTCGCAGCCCAGCCTGGTGTTCACTTTGCTTTCGTCGGCAATGCCGAGCGTGATGTCATTCTCTATAAAGGCATCGAGTATGGCGTCGGAGATTTGGTCACAGACCTTGTCAGGATGGCCTTCCGATACCGACTCGCTCGTGAACAGGTAGTTTGCACGTCGCACTGTTAGACACTCCCCTCATAAAGCTATTCCCATCGCTGGCGCTTTCGATGCCGATGGAATTAACCAGACGTGTTGGCTGAGGCGCCGTTCAGCGCGTACTGAGAACCGGCCTGAGCCAATGGCGGTTTGTTGCAGCGTACCTTCGCGCGGTCAAGATGTGGGCAAGAAGTGGGCTATCCGCAGACGGATGACGTAACAGAGCCTCAACGCTTATCGCCGCCGGCGATTTGCTCGACGAGGTCGACGATCCGCCGCCGCAGCTTGGAGTCATCGATCCGCATGAACGCCTTGGTAAGGGCAAGGCCATCCGATGTGGCCAGAAAATCGGAGACGTAGGCAGGCGAGGGCGCGTCGCTCAGACCGTCCTGGCGCGTGATGGGCGGAATGGTCGGCGCGCCCTCGAAAAAGAATGAGACCGGGACTTGAAGAATTTGCGAAATCTGCTGCAGACGGCTTGCACCTATGCGATTCGTGCCTTTCTCGTACTTCTGAACTTGCTGGAATGTGAGACCAAGGGCATCCCCGAGCTTCTCCTGGCTCATGCTGAGCATCATCCGGCGCATTCGGACGCGGCTGCCGACATGTTTATCGATCGGGTTCGGCGCCTTCTTGGCGATCGTCATAATGAACTCCTATGCCACCTCTATTTACCGTAATGCCTGGAGATTTCAAATCTGGCGCAAGCGCGTTCCTGCTCCCCCGAACGCTAAATTCTCATCATATGCGTCTGCAGGCGGCGGCGAATGACGACCAGCAGCGCGATCGCGACGATGATCGCCGCGGGAGCATCTCCAACGCGGGCATAGACCGGTGCGCTAATCGGTCGCGGCAACGGCAAATCGACAACGCCCTCACGGCCGAGCGGCAAGGAATTGACGATCCGACCAACGGGATCGACCACAGCAGAAATGCCGGTATTGGCGGCGCGTGCCAACGGCAGGCCTTCTTCGATCGTGCGTACCCGGGCTTGCTGAAAATGCTGGTACGGGCCACTACTAATGCCGAACCAGCCGTCATTGGTAACGTTGACGATCCAGCCCGGCCGCTCGCCAGTGGGCACCACGTCGCCAGGAAAAATGACCTCGTAACAGATCAGCGGTAGCGCGGCCGGAGTGCCCGGAACAGCGATGAGCCTACGGCGGTCACCCGCAAGGAAACCGCCGCGCTGTTTGGTGAGCGACTGCAGACCCAGGCCTTCGAGAAAATGCTCGAACGGCAGATATTCGCCGAACGGCACGAGATGCACCTTATCGTAAAGCGCAAGAATCGAGCCGTCGTGGTCGATCACGTAAATCGAATTGTAGGCGCCTGGATCAGCGGGATTGACCGGTTCGGCGAGCCGCATTGCGCCCGTGATCAGCACACTGCCCTGCGGCAGGAGCTGCGTGATTTGCGAAAGCGCATCGGCTTCGCGCGTGAGGAAGAACGGAAAGGGCAATTCCGGCCAGATCAGATGCGTCACGTCGCGCATGCCGAGCGATTGTGGACCTGAGGCGCGGTCAGACAGCGCGACGTAGTGCTTCATCACCTCCTGCCTGGCCGCATAGTTGAACCGCACGTCCTGCTGCAGGTTGGGCTGCATGATGCGGAGGTGCACGCCATCAACCAGCCGAGTCGGCGTGCGGGCGAGGCGCCATGCGCCGAACCCGCCCATCGCCGCGAGCACGGCGATGCCGAGCAACGGCGGCAGCCAGGCGTAACGTGTTTCGGCGCGGTCATCGGTCAGCGTTGCCGGGCTGGCGAATACGGTGATCGCGACGAAAGTGAGGCCCCACAACCCGATTAGCGATGCACTTTGCGCCAAAGCGAGCGGCGAGGTGAGCGCATAGCCGAAAGCATTCCATGGAAACCCTGTCAGCACATGGCCGCGCAGCCATTCCGACGCGGTAAGCATCCCGCCCAAAGCCAGGATGCGCAGCGCGCCGCGCGTCCATAGCATCCGCGCAAACGCGACACCGAGCGCGGTGTAGACCGCGAGCACCGCGGGCAGGCCGATCACCGCGAACGGCAACATCCATCCGAAAGTCGGCGCATCGACCAGAAAGGCGTAGCCGATCCAGTAAAGGCCAGCGACAAAATAGCCAAAGCCGAACCACCAGCCGCTCGACGCCGCGACCATCACTCCGCCCCAACGCCCGACGCCAGCGCCGTCGATCAGCCATACCAGTGTCGGGAAGGTCAAAAACAGGACCGGCCAAGCGTTGAACGGCGCCATGGCCAGCGCCGATAGCGCGCCGGCGACGAACGCGATCAGCCAGCGTCGCCAACCCCAGGACAGCACGATGGCGTGGATCGGCCACTTCAACTTCACGGGGAGCGCGCGGAGTTCGGGTTTGGCTGATTGGCTTCATCGCGCGGTGACGCGGCCGGCGCGGCGGTTGCTGGACGAGAAGCCGACGCCCTTGCCAGCGTCTGTATCTCGCGCGCTGCGGTGGAGCGCCGATCCTTACCGCAATAGATCTTGACGCGCTTGACCCGACGCGGATCGGCATCGAGCACTTCGGCTTCGTAGGAGCCCGGTCCGGGCACCAGTTCTCCGCGCACCGGCACGTGACCGGCCCTGATGACAAGATAACCGCCGAGCGTGTCGACCTCGCGAGCGGCCTCGCCGACATCGAAATCGGCACCGATCACGGCACGGATGTCGTCGAGGCTGGCGCGGCCGTTGGCCAGGAACGAGCCGTCGTTCTGGCGCGTCACTGTCGGCAGTTCGTCCTCGTCATGCTCGTCGGCGATGTCGCCGACAATCAGCTCGACCAGATCCTCCATCGAGACGAGCCCGTCGGTGCCGCCGTATTCGTCGATAACGAGCGCCAGGTGAATGCGCGTTGCCTGCATCTTGGCGAGCAGATCCAGCGCTGGCATGGACGGCGGCGCGTACAGAATCTCGCGCACGATCCTGGCCATCGCCAGTGGTGTCGAAAGATCGATGTTGGCCAGGTTGAGGCCGATTTGCCCCGGCTGCTCGCGTTCGGCGGCCAGCGCAGGCTCGGCCGCCGCTCGCGCCGCCATGAAGGCGATCAAGTCGCGGATATGGACCATGCCGGCCGGATCGTCGAGTGTGTCGTTGAAGACCACGAGCCGCGAATGGCCGGCACCCTCGAACACTTTGACAAGTTCGCCGATGGCGATGTCCTGCTGCACGGCAACGATATCGGCGCGCGGCAACATGACACTCTCGACCCTGCGTTCACGGAGGCCGAGGATATTTCTGAGCATGGCGGCCTCTTCGGGTGAAAAACCCGATTCGGATTGCTCAGCCGTAAGGACGTGCTCAAGGTCGGCTCGCGTCGCCGCGGCCTTCCAGCCAAACAGAATGCGCATGACACGCGTGAGCCATCCGTCCCGTTGCGGCTCGGCTCGCTCCGGCACAACCATTGGCAGATTGCGATGCGCGCCCACTATCGGTTCGTCTGCCATTGGAACTTGAGCCATTGTGCCCGCTGTACTGTCAGTATTGCCGCCGCTATCCGCGGCGGATTTCAGAGCCTTCTTTGGTGCTTGGCCGCCCGGTAAGGATCCGGGATTGCCAGCCGCCGCAAAACCTCGCGTTCGATCCGTTCCATCTTTTCCGCGTCCCCCTCCCGCTCATGCTCGTGGCCGAGGAGGTGCAGGAAGCCGTGCAAGACCAGATGGGCGACATGATGAGCCAACGGTTTGCGCTGAGCGCGGGCCTCGCAGGCAATGGTTTCATAAGCGAGAACGATGTCGCCGAGGTGGTGCGGTTCGCCGCGCCCGGCCGCAGTCGGGAACGACAATACGTTCGTGGCGGCGTCGATGCCACGCCAAAGGCGGTTGAGCGAGCGTATCGCCGAATCATCGGTCAGAACGATAGCAATCTCTGCCTCGCTTGTTGACAGCGTGGCGGCTGCTTGGGTGACAACGCGCCGCACCATCGTCCTGACCTCCTTGATTTTTCTCCAACTGCCGGACTCGGCGACGATATCGATCTTGAGCCGACCCCGCGCCGCGCGGGTCATTCCGGCCGCTCGCGCTTGCGGGCCTCCGCATTGTCATAGGCCTCGACGATGCGCGCGACGAGTTCGTGCCTAATAACGTCCCCAGAGGTGAAGGTGACGTGGCCGATCCCTTCAACGCCTTCGAGGAGCCGCACCGCATTGGCGAGCCCGGACGTCTGACCAGGCGGCAGATCCACCTGACTGGGGTCGCCGGTCACCATCATGCGGCTGTTCTCGCCGAGCCTGGTGAGCAGCATCTTCATCTGCATCGCGGTTGTGTTCTGCGCTTCGTCGAGGATCACGGCGGCGTTCGACAGTGTGCGGCCGCGCATGAAGGCGAGTGGCGCGATCTCGATCTCGGTCGATTGCAGGGCGCGCTCGACGATGCGCGCGTCCATCAGGTCATAGAGCGCGTCGTAGATCGGCCGCAGATATGGGTCGACCTTCTCGCGCAGGTCGCCGGGCAGGAAGCCGAGTCGTTCGCCGGCTTCGACGGCTGGCCGCGACAGCACGATGCGATCGACCTCCTTGCGTTCGAACAGTTGCACAGCGTGCGCAACCGCGAGCCAAGTCTTGCCGGTTCCTGCCGGCCCGGTCGCGAAGACGAGGGCGTGGCGTTTGAGAGCGCGGACATAGGCGCCCTGCGCCGGGGTGCGGGCGCGGACGCGGCGCTTGCGCAGATTGATCTCCTCGAAGCTTTGCCGCGAGGAAGCGGGATCGAAATCGAATAGCGAGCCTTGCGATATGGTGAGCCGGATGGTGCCGTCCACGTCGCCCTGCGTGAACTCGTCGCCGGCCTTGAGCCGGTCGTAGAGGCTTTCGAGCACGCGGCGCGCCTGCTCGGCAGCTTCGCGCGACCCGGCAAGCGTGACGTGATTGCCGCGTGAATTGGCGACGACACCGAGTCGGCGTTCGATCAAGGCGAGATTCTGGCCATATTGTCCGAACAGCACGGAGGCGAGACGGTTATCGTCGAAGGTGAGAGCAATCTGTGTCGCGGTGTCTGGCGCGACTGTGATGGACTCTTCCGTTCCAGGTGTTTGCAATTCAGGCTCCTGCGCCGAGGAGAACCGGTTCCTGCATGCGCGCATGTGCCAGCGCGCCGAACAGACTGTTGCTGGCCATTTCGGTGATGGTGACGGCGGCAATCTCGCCGATCAGCGACGCCGGAGCCTCGACCTGGACGGGCTGCAAATAGGGCGAACGGCCGACGAGCTGGCCGCTATGGCGGCCCGGCCGTTCGAACAGCACATGCATCGTGCGGCCGAGACAACGGCGATTGAATGCCGTTTGGTTGAGGTCGATCGCGCGTTGCAGCCGCTGTAGGCGGTCAGACTTCACGCCTTCGTCGATTTGATCATCCATGTCGGCGCCGGGCGTACCCGGACGGGGCGAGTATTTGAATGAGAAAGCCCCCGAATAACCGATTGCGCCGACAAGGCTCAGAGTTGAGGCAAAGTCCTCGTCGGTCTCGCCGGGAAAGCCGACGATAAAATCGGAGGTGAGCGCAAGGTCAGCTCGCGCCTCGCGCAGTCGATCGACAACTTTGATGTAATCCGCGCGCGTATGGCGGCGGTTCATGGCCGCGAGGACGCGGTCGGATCCCGACTGCACCGGAAGATGCAGTTGCGGCATGAGTTGCGGCAGGTCACGATGCGCCGCAATCAGATCGTCAGCCATGTCGTGGGGATGGCTGGTCGTATAGCGCAGCCGCTCGATGCCGCGGACCCGCGCGACATGGTCAAGCAGTCGCGCCAAGGGCCACGGTCGCCTGTCCGGACCGTCGCCGTGATAGGCGTTGACGTTCTGGCCGATGAGCGTCACTTCCCGCACGCCGGTTTCCGCCAGCCGCTCCACCTCGGCGATGATTTTTGAAACGGGCCGCGACGTTTCGACGCCGCGGGTATAAGGCACGACGCAGAACGTGCAGAACTTATCGCAGCCTTCCTGCACCGTGACGAATGCCGCGACGCCGCGCGCGCGTGTTGCTGCGACGCTTGGTGCGGCCAGGTGATCGAACTTATCGTCGACCGGAAATTCGGTATCGACTGCCTTGCCGTCCCGCTCGGCGCGCGCCAGGAGGTCGGGGAGCCGGTGATAGCTCTGCGGTCCGAAAACAAGATCAACCGCCGGCGCCCGACGAATGATCTCCGCACCTTCGGCTTGGGCGACGCAGCCCGCGACCGCGATAACGACGCGTCGGCCCTCCGCGGTCGCTCGCTCCTTCAGCCGGCGCATCCGGCCGAGCTCGGAATAGACCTTTTCCGCCGCCTTCTCGCGGATGTGGCAAGTGTTGAGGATGACCAAATCGGCCGCCGCCGCCTCGTCAGTCTCGACATAGCCCTCCGGCGCCAAGGTGTCCGCCATTCGACGCGAGTCGTAGACGTTCATCTGGCAACCAAACGACTTGACGTAGAGCTTATGGGTTCCGTTCATGCTGGTGCCGAGCCTAAGCCATTATCTTAGCTCGCAAATCTCCTTTGCGGCAGAGCGACAGCCTGTGCCGCTGGTCTTACCGGGTTTTCCAGCAAAAAGGAATGCGGGCTAATCCTGCGGCTGAATATTGGCATTCCTGATCACTTTCGACCACTTGGCGATCTCAGCCTTGATATAGGCGTCGAGTTGCTCGGGACTGGAACTGCCGTTTGTCATGCCCAAGTCGGCCAATCGCTTCTTGGTATCCTGATCGATGAGTCCCTGCCGCGCAGCGGCGTTGAGTTTCGACAAGATGTCGTGTGGCGTTCCGGCTGGCGCGACAATCCCAAACCAGGTCTCGGCCGCAAAGCCAGGAATGGTCTCTGCTACCGTAGGGATGTTTGGCGCGGACGGCGAGCGCTCGGCGCTGGTGACAGCGAGCGCTCGCAATGTGCCGCCCTTGATGTTGCCCATGACTGCCGAAAGGTTCGCGAACATCAGCGGAATTTGCCCGCCTAGCAAATCGTTGATCGCCGGTGCTTCGCCGCGATAGGCGACGTGCACCATCTTGATACCGGCCGTGAATTGGAACAATTCGGCGGTCATATGCGGCGTCGTGCCCACGCCGCCGGTGCCGAAATTAATCTTGGCGGGGTTGGCCTTGGCCATGGCGATCACGTCCGCCACTGAATGCGCGGCAAATGAGGGATTGACCACCAGCACCAACGGCGAGGCTCCTGTCGCGGCTACGGCTGCGAAGTCTTTCGCTGCATCGACCGTCACCTTGCGATAGAGGTAGGGGGCAACCGCATATGTGGTCTGGCTGCCCATCATCAGCGTGTAACCGTCGGGCGCCGATTTCGCCACGTCCTCCGCGGCAATCATGCCGCTTGCGCCGGTACGATTTTCGACCGCGATTGGTTGGCTGAGGATTTCGGACATTTTCTGTGCCATAATTCTGGCGACGATGTCGGTACCGCCGCCGGCCCCAAAGCCAACAATCATCCTGATGGGCCGGTTGGGATAGGGGGTGATCTGCGCGGTGGCAAAGCTTGCGGTAAAGAGAAGCGGGAGCGCGAAACCCAACGCCACGCGCAATGATCGCGATCCCCTCATGGCATTCACCTCCCGTTGTTTTTTCGGCATACGGCGGCCACGCCGCGCATCGGTGGCGACCCCCCGCCTCGCCGAGTAATCCGGTCCATATCCTATTGAGTTTACTGCGGCTCGTCAGCCGAGATCGCGGCGCAGCACCAGGGCCGCTGAACCGCCCGCGTAGTAGCCCTGACGCCGGCCGACTTCATGGAAGTTGGCTTGCCCGTAGAGCCGGCAGGCGGGGGCGTTGTGCTCATCCACCTCAAGAAACACGGTCTCGGCGCCAAGCCCGGCCAGGCGGCGCAGGTGCAGATTGAGCAGCGGCTGCGCCAAGCCGCGTCCACGCCGGGCGGGCGTAATGGCGACCGATAGGATTTCCGCTTCGCCTGCGGCCATGCGCGACAGGATGAAACCGACCAGTGCGACGCCGATCTTTGCGCCATGCGCGACAACCGAGGGGTCGACCAGGAGCTGGTGAATTTCCTGTTCGTCCCAGCCGCGTTGGAACGAGACGCCGTGGATGGCTGCGATCGCGGCAGCGTCGCGCGGTCGCGCCTCGCTGAAAGTAGGCTGACTCCGGGTCAGCAGCCGAGAGACAAAGTTCATCATCGGCGCGGCAGTTGGGCGGCGTTTTGCGGCTGCGCGTCGGGTGCACGCAAGTATTGCGGCTTCGGCGGCGAATGGCGTTGCGGAACGACGGCCCCCATCCGCGCCACCCAGGCGATATCCGGCGCGCCGCGAGCGTCGACGGTAACGGGTGCAGGATCGGCTTCCGACAGTGCAGCCGCAACCGCGGCCGCGGCGGAGCCGACGATCCGGGCGGGAGTCTCGGCTGCCGCGCGCACGGCTTCGCTCAATCCGGCAAACCGCGGCGTGATGAGCGTGCGGCCGCCCGGACCAAAAACTTGCAGATAGACGTGCTCATGGCGCGCATCGATTACGGCAACGACCGGGATCGCATCGTCAGCGGCGAGATGCGGCGCCGCATAGGCCGACAGAGTCGATATGCCCACCGCTGGCTTTTCGGCGGCGAGCGCAATGCCGCGCGCGGCTGCAATGCCGACCCGCAGGCCCGTGAAGCTGCCTGGTCCGGTCGTTACCACCACCCGGTCGAGATCACGAAACGCCATAGCCGCTTCGTCCATCAGCCGGGCCAGCAACGGCATCAGCGCCTCGGCGTGCCCACGCGTCATCGGCTGGCTTTCGCCAGCAACAATGCCGCCTTGTTCCGTGTCGAACACGGCCGCAGAGCAGGCCGCCAGCGCCGTATCGATCGCCAGCACGCGCATGAATATCTATGGCCGCCGTCCGCCGACGTGCCCCTCGCAAGGCGTCATTAGCAAGGATCGCGGGCGGCTTTTCCAATGATCCTTACATCTTGCTATTACACTGGCCGCACTTCGGTGACGTCTGGTACGAAATGACGCAGCAAGTTCTGGATGCCATGCTGCAGGGTTGCTGTCGATGACGGGCAGCCCGAGCAGGAGCCCTTCATATTCAGATAGACAACGCCGTCCTTGAAACCGCGAAAAGTAATGTCACCGCCGTCATTGGCAACCGCCGGGCGAACCCGTGTTTCGATCAGTTCCTTGATAGTGGCGACCGTTTCGGCGTCGGCCGCTTCGAAGAACTCGTCATCGTCGCTGTGCTCGGCACCGCCGGCTGCAAGCAATGGCGCAGCCGACATGAAATGCTCCATGATCGCGCCGAGAATCATCGGTTTGAGCTGTTGCCATTCGCCGGCGTTCTTCGACACCGTGATGAAATCGGAGCCGAAAAATACCCCGCTGACACCGGCGATGCCGAACAGCCGCTCAGCAAGCGGCGATTGCGTCGCTTGCTCGCTGTCCCGCAACTCGAGGGTGCCGCTTTCGAGCACCGTCCGCCCGGGCAGAAATTTCAGCGTTGCCGGGTTCGGCGTCGCCTCGGTCTGGATGAACATAACATCCTCCATCACCACCACAGGGTCACGTGGCCCCGCTGTGATTTGCTCGAACACAGTCTGAACAGTGTAATACGTGGCGAATTGCATTGGAAGTTCAAGGGCAATTCATCATGCCAGAATCCGCACCCCCGCGCTTGGTTTATAGATTCCGGGCGTCTCGCCGCCCTCGGCCCCGCAATGACGGCCATTCATGACAGTGCGTCGAGCTCTTCGTCGCTAAGGTGGCCGGGCACGATCGCAACTGGAATAGGGTAGTCGCCGGCCGTTTTGCCGATCGCGGCGACCAGAGGGCCCGGCCCTTCCGATCCAGTGCCGGCGGCAAGCACAAGCGCGGAAATGTCCTCGTCCTCATCGATCAGGCTAAGGATTTCCTGCGCCATTTCGCCTTCGCGCACCACGCATTCCGGCGTGATCCCAGCCACGCCATTGGCGCGTGCGGCGAATTTATTGAGCTGGGTGTTGGCCTCGTCGTGCGCCTCCGCGCGCATGATGTCTGCGACGCCGAGCCATTGCTGACCATGATCGTGAGTCTCGATCACGCGCAGCATGATGACGCTCGCGCTCATGCGCGACGCGCGGCGGCTGGCGTAATAGACAGCGCGGTCGCACTCCTCGGTATCGTCGATCACGACGAGAAGCTTGGGCTTATGACCGGCTTCGTAGCTGCGGCGCCTGCGGGGCATGGTATTGCTCCGGGAAGCCCGGAAATCCCTCCTTCGGTTCGCATCCCGATCTCACGTCGAGACCGCACACGCGCTACGTGACACCATAACGGCAAATGTTGCCACGATGGCACTTGGTTCCACAAGACGGTTCGGCGTGCGGCAAAACGGTGCGAAAGCCGAGACGAAAGCGATTAGGACCGAACGAATCCGACGATGTCCTTGACCGCGCTCATCGTTTCGCCCGCCAATTTTTGTGCGCGCTCGGCGCCGTCTGCGAGCACTGCATCAATTGCGGACGGATCGTTCTGCAGCCGCTTCATCTCAGCAGCGATCGGGCTGAGCATGGCGACGGCAAGATCCGTGAGCGCCGATTTGAACGTCGAGAATTGGGTGTTGCCGAATTCCTCGAGTACTCGGGCGCGGGTCAAGTCAGCGAGCGCGGCGTAAATGCCGACGAGGTTGTCGGCCTCGGGGCGCGCGTCCAGTCCCTTCTCCTCGCTGGGCAGCGGCTCCGGATCGGTTTTGGCGCGGCGAATTTTCTGCGCGATCGAGTCGGCGCCGTCGGTGAGATTAATGCGCGATTGATCGGACGCATCCGACTTCGACATCTTCTTTGTGCCGTCGCGCAGCGACATGACGCGCGTCGCCTCGCCGGTGATCAGGGGCTCCGGCAGCGGAAAAAAGACGTCGCCGAAACCTCTTGCTTTGATCGACTGGCCGAAATCGTTGTTGAATTTCTGCGCGACGTCCCGCGACAGTTCGAGGTGCTGCTTTTGGTCCTCGCCGACCGGAACGTGGGTCGCGCGATAGACTAGGATGTCGGCCGCCATCAGCGTCGGATAGGCGTAGAGGCCGACCGAGGCATTCTCGCGGTCCTTGCCGGCTTTCTCCTTGAACTGCGTCATGCGGTTGAGCCAGCCGAGCCGGGCGACGCAATTGAAAACCCACGCCAGCTCGGCGTGGGCCGCCACCTGGCTTTGGTTGAACACGATGTGTTTTTTCGGATCGATGCCGCAGGCAATGAACGCCGCCGTGACCTCGCGGATGGCTTTTGGCAGCTCAGCCGGGTCCTGCCAAACCGTGATCGCATGCAAGTCGACGACGCAATAGATGCAGTCAAACCGGTCCTGCAACTCGACGAAGCGTTTGATGGCGCCGAGATAATTACCGAGGTGCAGATTGCCGGTCGGCTGCACGCCGGAAAAAACCAATTGCTTGAACGCCATGGAAGAAACTCCGCACCAACCGAATGTCCCATGCCACGGCGCCGGCTTGCCCCGCAAGGGCCGCCAGCTATAGTGCGCGCCGCTCCACCCGAGTTTCCCCATGGTCTCAGCCCGTTACGATGTTCTTGGTCTCGGCAATGCGATCGTCGACGTGATCGCCCGCGCCGAAGAGGATTTTTTGCTTAAGCAAGGCATGCGCAAGGGTGGCATGGCGCTGATCGACGAGGCGCGGGCGGAGGCAATCTATGACGCGATGGGGCCGGCGGTTGAGATGTCCGGTGGCTCGGCGGCCAACACCATCGTTGGCTTGGCAAGTCTCGGTGCCCGCGTGGCCTTCGTTGGCAAGGTCAAGGATGATGGCCTCGGCCGCGCCTTCAGCCACGATATCCGCGCAGCTGGCGTGACCTTCGCGACGCCGCCAGCTTCCGATGGCGCCTCGACCGGGCGCTGCTACGTGCTGGTCACACCCGATGGTGAGCGCACCATGAATACTTATCTGGGCGCCGCGCAGGACCTGCATCCCGCAGATATCGATGTCGAGGTGGTCGCGACAAGTCTCATCACCTATCTCGAAGGCTATTTATGGGACCCCAAGAACGCCAAGGAGGCGTTCCTCAAGGCGGCGAAGATCGCGCATGACGCGCAACGCACGGTGGCGCTGACATTGTCGGACGCATTTTGTGTTGATCGTTGGCGCGACGAGTTTTTGCAGTTGATGCGCTCGCGCACGGTCGATCTCATCTTTGCCAACGAGGCTGAGCTGCAAAGCCTTTATCAAACTTCAGATTTCGATGCCGCTATCACGGCGCTGCGCGCCGATATCGACGTCGCGGTGGTGACGCGCAGCGAGAAAGGCTGCCTGGTGGTCGGCCCCGAGGGTACCGAGGCGGTGCCGGCCTTCCCGGTCGATCGCGTCGTCGACACCACAGGGGCCGGCGACCTTTTTGCTGCCGGCTTTCTGAGCGGCCTCGCGCGCGGCGCCGATGGACGCACCTGCGGCCGGCTCGGTGCGCTCGCTGCCGCCGAAGTGATCCAGCACCTCGGCGCGCGTCCGGAAACGTCGCTCAAAGACTTGGCGAGCGACAAGGGGCTGGTGGATTAGTAGCGCTATCGGAGCGCGGCGGTAACCAATTGCTAACCGAAACTGGCTAACGACGGATCGACCGAACTCCGGAGATCCGAACATGGGTGAAAGCCCGGACGAGAGCGTGGGCGACGGCGAGAAGGCCGAATCCGACGCCATTAAAGCCTCCACCAGCGGATCTGCCGAAACGGAGGGCGAAACGCCGCCAGCCCAAGCCGCTGACGCCGCCCGCAATTTGCCAGTCGTCTGGTCGCCGAAGCTCGGTCTCGAAGACGCACCCGCCAACATCGAATCAACGGATGAACCGCCGGCGTTCGACGCCGGCGAGGAGATGCCGCCAGACGACGAAGCGGTGGATGGCGCGCCGAGCGAACCTACCGTCGCTGCGCCAACCCATACGTCGCGCTTCGTATTGCTCGCGGCGACGATCGCGCTTGCCGCCGCGATAGGGTCGTTTCTCGGCTCATTGAGCGCTTCCGGCGTTGTCCGGCTGCTGCCTGCCGGCGTCAAAACCACCAGCACGGCCGACGCGAGCGATGTCCTGCAAGCTGTGAGGGCCCAGGTCGCGGAACTTTCCGCCCTTAAAGCGAATATCGACGGCGCGAACCACAGCGCCAGCACCCAATTTGCCAAGCTCGCCGACCGCCTCGACAAGATCGACAGGCGCGCGGCGGCAGCGCCTGAAATCACTGGTTCGATCGCGGCTGCGCCGCCGCCGGCCCCGGCGACTGAGCCGAAGCCTCCGGTTGTGGACGGCTGGGCCGTACAAGACGTCGAGAACGGCCGCGCGTTGGTCACGACGCGTTATGGCGGCGTCTTCGAAGTTGGCTCTGGCAGCTTTCTCCCCGGCCTCGGCCGCGTCGAGACGATCAAGCGCGAAGACGGCAAGTGGATTGTGGTCACCGCCCGCGGCGTGATCACGTCCATGCACTGAAGCGTCACTGCACGTCTGCATTGATGGCGGGTCTGATGGTCCGCCGCCTCATTCCATGCCAATTTATCCGCTCGGATGAGTGCCGTGGATTTCGTCCCCGGTGCAGATCGCAGGAGCCGTGAATTGGCTTACGCGCGCATAAGCGATGTTGCCGGCATAATTGCCATGACGCTGGCGGTTTGGGCGCTTCCCGCGACCGGCTTCGCGCAGCAGGCTGAAAACCCGGCCGCCAAACCGGAAATGACAGAGAATTGCCCGGGTCTGGTCGCCGCCGACCAGCCGCGCACGATACCCGCATCATTCAATGTCGCCGCGCTCGGCGCCGACCAGGTGCGAATCACCTATGTCGGGCATGCCACGTTCCTGATCGAGAGCCCGCAGCTCGTGCGTATCGCGACCGACTACAACGACTATGTGCGGCCGCCGTTGCTGCCCGACATCATCACCATGAATCACGCCCACGACACGCACTACACCGACTATCCCGATCCGGCGATCAAATACGTACTGCGCGGCTGGGGATCGAGCCCGGACGAGCCGGCAATTTGGGATATGAAATACCGCGACGTGCGCGTGCGTAACGTGCCGACCAATATCCGCAATTGGAGCGGCGGCACCGAACGCTATGGCAATTCGATCTTCATCTTCGAGATCGCCAATATGTGCATCGCGCATCTTGGGCATCTGCACCACACGCTCACGCAGCAGCAGCTTAACGATATCGGCCGCGTCGACGTGGTGATGGCGCCGGTCGACGGCAATTTGACGCTCGATCTCGACGGCATGATGGAGGTGCTGACCGCGCTCAAGCCGCAGCTCATCATCCCGATGCACTTTTTCAACCAGTTCACCCTCGGCCGCTTCCTCGACCGCGCGCGGCAGCAATGGGACGTTGAGAGCGCGGAGATACCTTCGGTAGTGGTCTCGAAGACGACGCTGCCGGCAGCGCCCGAAGGTTTTGGTGCTGCCGGGGCATTGAAGTGTACGAAGGCGTGCGCTTTCGGCCGACTGGCGATCATTGTATAAATGTTTGCCCTCGTTCTGAGGCGCGCGTAGCGCAAGTCTCGAAGGGTGTTGGCCGAGGCGCCTGGGCCGCCGCCCGTCGAGGGCTCGCTTCGCTCGCACCTCTGGGGTGACGGAAGAGAGTTTGCCAATGCTGAGCGCGGAACAGAACGACCTCATCACCCGTACCACGCCCGCCACCGCGGCCGGCGATCTGCTGCGGCGCTACTGGCAGCCGGCGGCGCTGGTCGATGAGCTTTCCGGCAACCGGCCGGTAAAACCCGTCCGGCTGATGGGTGAGGATCTTGTCGCCTTCAAGGACGACATGGGCCGCTACGGGCTGATCGGCCGCCACTGCCCGCATCGCGGCACCGATCTCGCCTATGGCCGGCTGGAAGACGGCGGACTGCGCTGCGCGTTCCACGGCTGGCTGTTCGACGTGAATGGAAAATGCCTGCAGACGCCGGCCGAGCCTGACAGCAGCAATCTCTGCGCCAACATCAAACAGAAATCCTATCCGGTCGTGGAAAAAAGCGGCATCCTGTTCGCCTATCTCGGCCCCGGCGAGCCGCCGGCCTTTCCGCACTTCGATTGCTTTGTCGCGCCCGCGACGCACACTTTCGCCTTCAAGGGCATGATCGATTGCAATTGGCTGCAGTCGCTCGAGGTCGGCATCGATCCGGTGCACACCTCGTTCCTGCATCGCTTCTTCGAGGACGAGGATCCGAACAAGGGCTACGGCCGCATGTTCCGGGACACCTCGAACGACTCCGACATGCCGATGACAAGGATCATGCGCGAGTTTCCGCGGCCGCGCATCGAGATCGAGCCGACCGACTACGGCTTCCGCCTGATTACGTTGCGCCAGATATCGAACGACAACGCGCATGTGCGCGTGACCAATCTGATTTTCCCGAACGCCTTCATCATTCCGATGAGCCGCGAGATGACGATCTCGCAATGGCACGTGCCGATCGACGACGTGAAGCACTATTGGTACGCGATCTTCACCTCGTTCGGCGCGCCGGTGGACAAGGATGAGATGCGCCGCCAGCGCCTCGAGCTCTACCAGTTGCCGGATTATGTGCCGCGCAAGAACAAGGGCAACGATTACGGCTTCGATGCGCACGAGCAGGAGCATAGCGACCTTTACCGGCATGGGTACCGACATCAACGTGCACGACCAATGGGCCTGCGAGTCGATGGGTGCGATCCAGGACCGCACCCAGGAGCATCTCGGCACCTCGGACAAGGCGATCAACGCCTATCGTCGGCTGCTTCGAGCGGCGCTCGATCAATCCGGCAAGGGCGAAAAGCCGATGATGGTGCTTGATCCTGTCGAAGCGAAGAAGATCACCGGGCCGGCCTGCGTCGACGGCATCGGGCCGGCGAGCGACTGGCAGGGCCTATTGGCAGCGTACCGACGAAGGACGGCAAAGGACCAAAAGCTGGGCCAACGGAGCAAGTACTGACGGCTCTGGAATGGCGCGCCGCCGAGCAGAACAGCGCCGTCGCGATGAGCTTTGTCGAGCGGCACGGTCTTTGGACCGCCGAACAGACGCGCGCCGCCAAGGCTGTCGCGCATGCGATCAAGAAGAGCAAGCTCGAGCTGGTGCGGTTTTCGTTTGCCGACCAGCATGGCGTGCTGCGCGGCAAGACCGTAACGGCCGAAGACGCGCCGGGCTTGATGCAGAGCGGCGTCACCATGACGACGACGCTGCTCGCCAAGGACACCGCCCACAAGACCGCCTATCCGGTGTTCACTCCCGGCGGCGGCTTCGACATGGCCGAGATGGAGGGCGCCGGCGATTTTGTCATGGTCGCCGACCCGGCGACGTTCTGCGTGCTGCCATGGGCCAACAAACACCGGCTGGCTCTTGTGCGACATCTATTTTCACCAACGGCAAGCCGGTGCCGTTCTCGACGCGGCAGATTTTTCGCGACGCGCTGGCGCGGCTGGAAAAGGCAGGATTCGATTTCCTCGCCGGGCTCGAGGTCGAATTTCATCTTTTCAAGCTGGAGAATCCGCGGCTGGCCCCGTCGGATGCCACTTGGCCGCCGCGAGCGCCCGAAGTCAGCCTGCTCAATCAGGGCTACCAATATCTCACCGAAAGCCGCTTCGATCAGATCGATGCGGCGTTGGAGCCGATCCGGCGGGGCATTGTAGCGCTCGGCATGCCGCTGCGCTCGCTCGAGGTCGAGCTCGGCCCGAGCCAGTGCGAATTCACGTTCCGCCCGCAACGCGGTCTCGCCGCCGCGGACACCATGATTTTGTTTCGCGCGGCAGCGAAACAGATCGCGCGACGCCACGGCTATCTCTTAAGCTTCATGTGCCGGCCGGCGCTGCCCAATCTGTTTTCGAGCGGCTGGCATCTGCACCTGTCGCTGATCGACCGCAAACGTGCGAACAATGCGTTTGTCGGCAGCGAGCGCGACGGACTTTCCGCTCTTGGCCTGAACTTTCTCGGCGGCTTGTTGGCGCATGCGCTCCCTGCCGCCGCTTTCACCACGCCGACCGTCAACGGCTACAAGCGCTATCGGCCCTATGCGCTGGCGCCCGATCGCGCCATCTGGGCGCGCGACAATCGCGGCGTGATGGTCCGGGTGCTCGGCCAGCCCGGCGATGCAGCAACGCACCTGGAGAACCGCGTCGGCGAGCCTGCGGCCAATCCGTATCTGTACATGGCTTCGCAAATCTACGCCGGCCTCGACGGTGTCGCGCAACATCGCGATCCCGGCCCGTCGGCGGATAGGCCGTACGAGACCAAGGCGCCGCTGTTGCCGAGAAGTCTTGGGGAAGCGCTCGCCGCATTGCGGGCGAGCGAAGTCTTTCGAAAGGACTTCGGCACCGCCTTCGTCGACTACTATGCCCATATCAAAGAGGCTGAGTTTGCGCGCTTCAAAGCCGAGGGAGCCGGAGAGGTGGACGTGACCGCTTGGGAGCAGAACGAATATTTTGATTTGTTTTGAAAGCGTTTGATCGCGGATGAAGTGCGTCAGCCCGGACCAGCCGGGCTAAGACCACGATCTAACAAACACAGGGCTGCAGTGTGGTCGGCGCAAATAGCGAGCCGTGATGCGGTCACACATCCACGCTCGCCGTCAGCGCGTGCTCCTCGATGAACGCGCGGCGCGGCTCGACTTTGTCGCCCATGAGTTCGTCGAAGATGGTGTTGGCCTCGTCGATCTCCTTGACGCTGACCTCAGCAGCGAGCGCGCGTTGGTGTCGAGCGTGGTTTCCCAAAGCTGGCTGGGGTTCATCTCGCCGAGGCCTTTGTAGCGTTGCAGCGCCACGCCCTTGCGGCCGGCGGCGGTCACCGCGTCGAACAGACTGACCGGGCCCTGGATAGCTGTCTGCTCGTCCTTGCGCCGCAGCATTCCCGGTCGGCGTAAGCAGCCTGCAGCGAGGCGGCGTGTTCGTCGAGTTTGCGGGCATCGGCTGAGCCGAGCAGCGCCTGGTCGAGCATCGCGACTTCTTTGACGCCGCGCACGGTGCGCTCGAACTGGAACCCTACGCCCTCGGTGAATTGACCCTGCCAGCCGCGCTCGGTTTCTTCCGACAACGCATCGAGCCGCCGCGCGATATAGGGCGCCGCAGCTATAGCCTTCTCTGGATCGCCGAAGATACCAGCGTTGAGCACGCCGAGAATCGCGGCCTGTTCGACAACCTGGCGGTTGTAGCGGCTGTGCAGGCCGCGCAGCAGATTGCGGACGATTCGCGCCTCCTCGACCAGCCGGCGCAGATCGGCGCCCGCGCGATGTTCGCCTGAGTAGAGCTGCAGCACGGCCTCCTCGACGCCCGTGTCGATCAGGTAATCCTCGAGCGCGCGCTCGTCCTTGAGATATTGCTCCGACTTGCCGCGCGAGATTTTGTAGAGCGGCGGCTGCGCGATGTAGAGATAGCCGCGGTCGATGATCTCGCGCATCTGCCGGTAGAAGAATGTCAGCAGCAGCGTGCGGATATGGGCGCCGTCGACGTCGGCGTCCGTCATGATGATGATCTTGTGGTAGCGCAGCTTGTCGATCGCGAATTCGTCGGTGCCGATGCCGGTGCCGAGCGCGGTGATAAGCGTGCCGATCTGCTCGGACGAGAGCATCTTGTCCATGCGCGCGCGTTCGACATTGAGGATCTTGCCGCGCAGCGGCAGCACGGCCTGGAATTCGCGGTTGCGGCCTTGCTTGGCGCTGCCGCCGGCGGAATCGCCCTCGACGATGAACAGTTCGGATTTGGCCGGATCGCGCTCCTGGCAATCGGCGAGCTTGCCGGGCAGCGAGGTGATGCCGAGCGCGCTCTTGCGCGTCATCTCGCGCGCCTTGCGGGCGGCCTCGCGGGCTGCGGCTGCCTGGATCACCTTGCCGACGACGATCTTGGCTTCGCTCGGATGCTCTTCGAGCCACGACTTGAGCATGTCGTTGATGATGCCCTCGACCGCCGGCCGGACTTCGGATGAAACCAGCTTGTCCTTGGTCTGCGACGAGAATTTCGGGTCCGGCACCTTGATCGACAGCACGGCGGTCAGGCCTTCGCGGCAGTCGTCGCCGGTGAGCGCGACCTTCTCCTTGCGCGCGACGCCGCTCGATTCGGCATAGCTGGTGATTTGGCGCGTCAGCGCGCCGCGGAAGCCGGCGAGATGGGTGCCGCCGTCGCGTTGCGGGATGTTGTTGGTGAAGCAAAGTACGGTCTCGTGGTAGCCGTCGTTCCACCACAGCGCGCAATCGACGGTGACGCCGTCGCGCTCGGCCTTCATGACGATCGGCTGCGGCACCAGCGGCGTCTTGTTGCGGTCGAGATATTTGACGAAGGCCTCGACGCCGCCCTCGTAGCGCATCTCCTCGCGCTTCTCGACGGCGTGGCGCATGTCGGACAGCACGATGGTGACGCCGGAATTGAGGAATGCGAGCTCGCGCAGCCGGTGCTCCAGCGTGGCGAAGTCGAACTCCGTCATGGTGAAGGTCTTCTTCGACGGCAGGAACGTCACCTCGGTGCCGCGCTTGTCGTGCGCGGCGCCGACCACGGCGAGCGGCGCGACCGCCTCGCCGTCGCGGAACTCCATGAAGTGCTCGTTTGCCGTCGCGCCAGATCGTGAGCTTGAGCCAGCTCGACAGCGCATTGACCACCGATACGCCGACGCCGTGCAGGCCGCCGGAGACCTTGTAGGAGTTCTGGTCGAATTTCCCGCCGGCGTGGAGCTGGGTCATGATGACCTCGGCGGCGGACACGCCTTCGCTTGTGGATGTCGGTCGGGATGCCGCGGCCGTTGTCGCGCACGGTGCAGGAACCGTCGGGATTGAGCGTGACCACGACCTCCTTGGCAAAGCCCGCGAGCGCCTCGTCGATCGCGTTGTCGACGACCTCGTAGACCATGTGATGCAGGCCGGAACCGTCGTCGGTGTCGCCGATATACATGCCCGGCCGCTTGCGCACGGCATCGAGCCCTTTGAGCACCTTGATCGATTCCGCGCCGTAGTCGGAGGGTGCCTCGAGGATCGGCTTGCGGACTGGTTCGGCCATGCGGGGAGCTTTCGAATCGCTTGTAAAAGGCGCGGTGAATCAACGAATCTTTGTACACGAAAACCAGGCTGCGTACAGGGCAAAGTGGCTACCGCTAAGATATTGTCAGATCGTGATTTTTCAAGGATTCTGGGCCGGCTGAAATGAGGCTGATTCGGGACCCTCTGAGCGCCCCTTTCAATGGCCGCCAATCGCTGTCGCGATAATGCCGATACCGGCGTCAATTTTTGCTAAGCGCTGCACGGCGGAGTTGCCGGCAACAAACGGTTTACATTCCGGCATCCGGCGGCCCACGCCGCGGCGAAGAAGGCGTCAGGAGATATTGATCGCCCGGCCGATATTCGGACACGGGGTGTTGAAAACAGCCCAGGGCGGCGGTCCAAAGTTCCACGCGATCCAAGTCCTCGTGCAGGCGCTCAAGGGCCTCGATCAGATTGCGGACGATCAAGTCTTCGGCCTGTTCCGGCATTGTCATTGGGCCTTGCACCCGCAACGGACATTTCCTGCTCCTTTGGGTTAAGAGGCTGGCCTCGCTCTTGTTCCGTTCCCTGGAAGCACCGCCGGGCAGATTAGCCGAGGGGAAACCGGACCATTTGACCGAGCGAATTGTCAGTTTTGCTTCGTTCTCAGTTCCAGCCGCCCAGATGCGACCTCGACGATCGCTGCGTCGTTGCTTGACTTCGGCAAACAGCGCCGGGTCGGCGCCGGTCATCCAGACCTGGGCGCCAAGCTGCGCGAGTTCCACGTGCAGCGCGCGCGCCGGCGTCGGGATCGAGATGCGCGACCACCTCGTCGAGCAGCAGCACCGGCGCGAATGCCGGTCATCTCGGCGATCAATCTGGCGTGCGCCAGCACGAGCCCGATCAGCAGTGCCTTCTGCTCGCCGGTCGAAGCGTCGGCGGCGGCGATGCCCTTGTGCGCGTAGATCACCTTGAGGTCGGTCAGATGCGGGCCGTCCAGCGTGCGTCCGGCCGCGGCATCGCGCGCGCGATTGTCGCGCAGCACCGCGCGGTAGCGTTCCTCGATTTCGGCGGCGGGATGGTCCGGGATGAGTCTGCTCCATCCAGCCGTCGAGTGCGATCTCGGCCGGCGGGAACGCCGAATCCCGGCGGCTGTCGAGCACGCGCTGGAGCCGGCGCTATGGTTTCCACGCGCTGGCCGCCACCGCGACGGCGAGCTCGGCGGTCTCGTGCTCGACGGCATCGAGCCAATGCGCATCGGGCCGCGGCTCCTCCAGCAGCCGGTTGCGCGAGCGCAGCGAGCGTTCCAGCGCGTTGACCCGGCTGCCGTGCTCGGCATCGACCGCGAGCGCCAGGCGATCGAGGAAGCGCCGCCGCTCCGATGGCGCGCCGACGAACAGGGTATCCATGGCCGGCACCAGCCAGACCACGCGCAGATGATCGGCGAAGGCCGCGGCCGAAGCCGCCGGCTCGCGGTCGATCCGGCATTTGCGTTGAATCGTCGCGTCTGCCCTCGACCGGCCGCTCGATCCCGGTGCCGAGCGTGGCGAGCCCAAGCGCGCCCTCGATCTCGGCGGCAACCGCCCACGAGCCGTCGCCCTCGATGAAAGCCACCTCCTCGAGGGTGGCGCGGCGCAAACCGCGGCCCGGCGCGAGGAACGAAATGGCCTCGATCAAATTGGTCTTGCCGGCGCCGTTCGGCCCGACCAGCACGACGGTATCCGCGTCGACTGCGAGCGACGCCGCATGATAGTTGCGGAAATTGCTGAGCGTCAGGCGACGAACAGGCATCGGGAGATCAGGAATCAGGCGTCAGGAATCAGGATCAGAATCTCGGCATCCGATACGCTCTCTAATGCCTGACACCCGATTTCCTGACGCCTGATTCCTGATACGCGTCAAACCCGCATCGGCATCAGCACATAAAGCGCGCCGCGCGAGTCCTTGTCCTGGATCAGCGTCGGCGAACCGGGATCGGCGAGCTTGAGGACGGCGGCCTCGCTTTCGATCTGCGCGGCGATGTCGAGCAGGTAGCGCGAGTTGAAACCGATATCGATCGGGTCGGATTCGTATTCGACCTCGAGCTCTTCGTTGGCGCTGCCGGAATCCGGATTGGTCACCGACAGCAGCAGCTTGCCGCCGGTGATCGACAGCTTGACGGCGCGGCCGCGCTCGCTCGACACCGTCGATACCCGATCGACCGCGGCCTCGAATTCCTTCTTGTCGACGATCAGCTCCTTGTCGTTGGCGACGCGGGATGACGCGCGCGTAATCGGGGAACGTGCCGTCGATCAGCTTCGAGGTCAGAATCACCTCGCCGACGGTGAAGCGGATCTTTCCTGGCGACAACTCGATTGCGACCTCGGCCTCGCCGTCCTCAATCAGGCGCTGCACTTCGCCGACCGTCTTGCGCGGCACGATGATGCCGGGCATGCCGGCGGCGCCTTCCGGCAGATCAAGTTCCATCTGCGCCAGCCGGTGGCCGTCGGTTGCCACCGCGCGCAACGTCTGCGCCTTGGCGGTGCCGGCGGCGTGCAGATAGATGCCGTTGAGATAATAGCGCGTCTCCTCGGTCGAGATGGCGAACTGGGTCTTGTCGATCAGCCGCTTGAGATCGGCGGCCTTGAGCGTGAACTTGTGCGTCATCTCGCCCGGAGCGAGATCGGGAAAGTCGCTCTCCGGCAGCGTCTGCAGGGTGAAGCGCGAACGGCCGGCGCGGATCGCCAGCGCGGCGCGGTCGCCGGAGGATTCGAGCACGACCTGCGCGCCCTCGGGCAGCTTGCGCACGATGTCGTAGAACATGTGGGCCGGCACCGTGGTCGAGCCGCCGGGCCAAGCTCGGCCGCGATGGTGTCGGTCACTTCGAGATCGAGATCGGTGGCCTTGAGGGCGAGCTTCGAGCGGTCGGCGCGCACCAGCACGTTGGCGAGGATCGGAATGGTGTTGCGGCGCTCGACCACGCGATGCACGTGACCCAGCGATCTCAACAATTCGGAACGCTCTACGGTGACCTTCATCGCGAAATCCGTTCACGAGGCGGACATCGAAGGTGGCGCGGCAAAGCGCTTTCGGCAAGAGCGGGCGGCAATCAGCCCCCGGGTTTTCCCGGGGTTTCGCAGGACGGGGCCATCCGGTGCCCTAGTCCTGGAGCTGGCGCTTGAGCACCTCGATCTCTTCTGCGAAGGCGGTGTCGTTGCCGGCCAGATTCTCGATCTTGCGCACGGCGTGCAGCACGGTGGTGTGGTCGCGGCCGCCGAACCGCCGGCCGATCTCTGGCAGCGAGCGCAGCGTCAGCACCTTTGCAAGATACATCGCGACTTGCCGCGGCCGCACGACGTTCGCGGTGCGCCGCGACGACAACAGATCGGCGCGGCTGACATTGTACTGGCGCGCCACGACGCGCTGGATGTCCTCGATCCGCACCCGTTTCGGCTCGGCCGGACGGATCAGGTCGCGCATTTCGCGCTCGGCCATTTCCAGCGTGACCGGCTGACCGGTGAGCTTGCTATGGGCCAGCAACCGGTTGACTGCGCCTTCAAGGTCGCGGCCGTTATGGGTGACCGACTTGGCGATGAAAATGAGCACGGACGCCGGGACTTCGAAGCCCGGATGATGGCTGCGAGCGGCGGCTACGCGGCTCTTGAGAATTTCGAGCCGCAATTCCTCGCCGAGCGAGCCGATCTCGACCACGAGCCCGCCAGCGAGCCGCGAGCGGACACGATCGTCGAGGCTTTCGAGGTCCGCCGGCGGACGGTCGCTGGCGATCACGACTTGGCGGCCGGCGTCGATGAGAGCGTTGAGCGTGTGGCAGAATTCGGCCTGGGTCGAGCGGCCTTGCAGGAACTGCAGATCGTCGATCACGAGGACGTCGATGGCGCGCACCGCTTCCTTGAACGCGATGGTGGTCTGGGTCCGCAGCGCCGAAACGAAGCCGTACATGAAGCGCTCGGCCGTCAGATAGAGCACTTTGCGATCGCCGCCATTGCCGGCCCAGGTTACGGCCTGCAGCAGATGCGTTTTGCCGAGACCTACTCCGGCGTGAATATAGAGCGGATTGAACATCAGCGGCTCGCCGCGCCGGCTGGTCGCGACTTGTTTCGCCGCGGCATGAGCGAGCGTATTCGAACGTCCGACGATGAACGTTTCGAATGTGAGGCGCGGATCGAGCGGAGAGCCGCCGAGCGCCTCGTGCACCGTCATGAACGGCACGCTGGTGCGTCCGTCACTGCCATTAGTCAGATCGCGCCAGTCACGTGACGGCACTGGCGGTTCCGGCCGGCTTGGTCTTGACTGCAGGCGGGCGGATCGTGGCGGAACGGACGCTCAGTTCCAGGCGCGTGATTGCCGGCTCCTCCGCTTGCCATTTGGCCAGCACCTGCTCGCTATAATGCGACTGGATCCAGTTGCGCAGGAAGCGCGTCGGCACCGACAGCCGCACCGCGCCCTGGTCGACGCGTTTCGAGTTCCATGCGCGCGAACCAGCTCGTGAAAACGTCTTCGCCGAGTTGGATGCGCAGCCGCTCCTTGACCCTCTGCCAGCGCTGCTGATCCGTGCTCGTCATGTTGGCCTGCATTTTTTGTCGTGTGAAATTCAAAGACGCAACCGAGCAACTCAGGCGAGACTTGACCCCACCATGCCCAACATCGGCTGACACACCGCACTTATGGAAGGGTGGTGCCGTGGCAAACGCGGGACCAGGAGGGGAGTCAGCGGGTACCGCGGCTTAAGCGCTAGCTCAGCCGCTGGGCACGGCTCTTGGCCAGGAGGTTCGGCATCGAGCGGCCCTGACAACTTCAAACTGCCGGCGGATCGTCTTCATCATGCCCCCACCTCCATCGCTCCCAGATTCGATGGTTCTGTTGATTTGTTTACGCGATTGTTCGTACGGACTGCTTCCTACGGGAATCTCAGACGGCTACCCGCACGTCTACTGGTCGAAACTCACCCCTATGACACCTCAACGAAACAAAATTGGACATAGCTTGCCTGCTCTCATTCCATGATGAGTTCTCACCGAGACCGGTTTTTGAAGACCTTCGGGGGCCGAAGGGAATTAAAACGTAGCACGCGGATGCCGGCCCGCAACGGCAAAAAAATCGCGTATATCGTATTTTTTAGATAACGAGGGCAGAAGTTACGCCGCGCTCCCGCCCCCAAGACTTTGACTCAATAGAGCGATTCACAATCGACCGAAGCGGGCTCCAAGGCCAAAATGAGGACGGGAGCAAACAAAGTCGCGCGCGGCGAATTTCATGGAATTTTGACCCCCGGCAAATCGTGGCCAATAACCCTTTAAAACCTCATGAAATTTCTGTGCACGAAACTCAGGGTAGCCCTCCCGAGGAAACGCGAAAAGATCGCGAAATACGGGCGAAAAATGCGAAAGATTGATGCCTGGCCACGGGGAGAGCGGTTAGCGGATAAATCGCCGTCAACTTTACCCGTCGACGTGACAAATCTGCAACACGCTTATGACGATTTACTGCAAAGTGAGAGCGAGCATCGCCATTCCAGCAGGCAATCTGCCGCCGCGCGCCGCAAAGCCGTGTCGAATTCCGCGCCGGCCGACTATTTTGCGAGCTTGGCGATCCGGCGCGTCAGCCGCGAAACTTTGCGGCGGGCGGCATTGCGGTGGACGATGCCCTTCTGCGCTGCTCGGATGATGACGGGCTCGGCATCGACCATGGCGGCGGCCGCAAGGGCGCGATCGCCTGCCGAAATGGCCTCTTCGACTTTGCGCACCGCTCCGCGAACGCGGGTGCGCCGCGATTTGTTGACGACGGTACGGCGCGTGATCTGGCGAGCGGCTTTCCGGGCAGACTTTGTATTGGCCATGACTTGCTGAGCGACTGCGTTGCTGAACGACAATGATGAACGACGGCAAACGGGACGCTTGCCACCTTGCGCGGGCTTATAGGGGGACGGGGAGCGACCGTCAACGCTGCCTGGTTTGCGCCGTCGGTGCGATGAGTTCCTCTTGAGCCACCTGCTTTGCGCGGACCGCATCGTAGCTGGCGATGATGGGGGCGCGCTCGGCCGCCGGAAAGGCCGACAGCGGCGGCGCCATCTGGGCCCACTGCGGCTCGCCGTGGATGTGGGCGAGCAGCGTCTTGACGCCCGAGACCAGCGGCTTGCCGTCGAACAGCTGACGGATCGCAACGGCTTCGGTGAGTGCAGCACTATCGCCTGACCGATAGACGCGCGCGCAAAGATCGGCATTGAGATTGGCGGTCGCCGAGATGCAGCCGGCGAACGGGCCGGAACGGGCCTGCGGCAGCGCCGCCTCGGTCGAAGGGAACACCTTGAAATGCGGTGCGATGTTGGCTGCCGCGCGGGCAAAGTCCATGTCGCCGGAGGAATCTTTGAGCCCGACGATACGCTCGCCGAAGCTATCGAGCAGCCGCCGAATCAGCGCGACATGCCAGTGCAAGCCGGACTGCGCCGGGAAATGGTAGAGATAGATCGGGATCGGCCGCGCCGCGGTCGCGCTGACAATCGCATCGATGTAGGCGACAAGACCGTCGTCGTGCACGCCCTTATAGTAGAACGGCGGCAACACCAGCGCACCGGCAAAGCCGAGCTCTGCGGCGTGTTTGGTCAATGCGATGGCATCGGCGCTCGCGGCAGCACCGGTGCCGACCATCATGCGGTCGAGCGGCAGGCCGCTTTCGGCATAAGCGCTCATCATCCGCCGGCGTTGGTCGAGCGAGAATGAGGTCGCCTCGCCGGTGGTGCCGAGCACATTGAGCCCGTCGCAGCCATTGGCGAGGAGGAAGCCGGCCAGTGCCGTCGACCGCGCACAATCCGGCTCGCTGTTCTCTCCTACAGCCGTTGCGACCGCGGCTATGACGCCGTGGAGTGTCTTGGAGGTGGTCATGCGATTTTTTTCCTCTTGGCTGCTCATAAACCCGGTCAACGCAGCACGCAATCTGGTTATTTCCAGATTATGCAAGGCGGCAGGGCTCGCAGCGCGCGGCTTTGCGCAGATGATCGAGGTCTTTGTCGAATGTGCGGGCCCTTTCCCCCGGCGTCAGCGTCGACCATGCCGCCAAATGCAAGCGCTTGACAGCAAGGTGTCGCCACGGAAGTTTGCCGCTTCCGTTAAGCCGAAAGACGGAAAGCCCGCCGAGGAGAGACATGGCCAATTTGCGTTTGACGTTCGCGTGTGGACCCTACGACCGCACCCAGGCCTTGCGCGATGGCACGATCAGGCCTGAGGGCATCGATCTCACCTATATCAATTTGCAGCCGGCCGAAATTTTCTGGCGGATGCTGCAGTACAAGGAGTTCGACGCCTCCGAAATGTCGCTGTCGAACTACACGACGCTGATCGCCAGCGGGCTTGCGCCGTTCGTGGCGATCCCGGTTTTTCCGTCGCGCGTGTTCCGGCACGGCTATTTCTTCATCAACACCGAGAAAGGCATTGCCCGGCCGAGCGATCTCAAAGGCAAACGCGGCGGCGTACCCGAATACAGCATGACGGCCGCGGTCTATATGCGTGGCCTGCTCGAGCACGAATATGGCGTCAGCCCGCGCGACGTCGAATGGGTGCAGGGCCGGGCCGATCGGCTCAAGCATGGGCTGCCGCCGGATGTCCGCCTCACCCAGGCGCCCGCCGGCACCGAACTCGGAGACCTGTTGGAGCGCGGCGAGCTCGACTTTTTGATGACCGCCAACAATCCCCTGTCGTTCCGCCGCGGCGCGCCGAATGTGAAGCGGCTGTTCCCCAATTACCGCGAACTTGAGCAGGATTATTACCGCCGCACCAAGATCTATCCGATCATGCACACAGTGGTGATCCGCCGCGACATCTACGAGCGCGATCCGTGGGTGGCACTGAATCTCTACAAGGCGTTCTGCCGCGCCAAGGATTACGCCTTCGGCCTGATCGTGGAGGGGGGCTCGCCCAAGGCGTCGTTCGCCTGGCTGCAGTCTTTGATCGAGGAAGAGCAGGCGATCATCGGCAAGGACTGGTATCCCTACGGCATCGAAGCAAACCGGCCTTCGATCGAGGCATTGCTGCAATACACCTACGAGCACGGCCTGACGCCGCGCCGCGTCAAGATCGATGAGCTGTTCGCACCGAGCACGATGCGCGACATCCCGCTGAGCGAAGGGCAGTTGGTGTAGGGATCGTCGTTCCGGGGCTGGGCGCAACGAGGAGGCTGGAATCCATCATTCCAGCGTTCGCGATTACGGATTCCCGGCGCGCCCGGAATGAATTACTTCGGTAAGCTCACGAAAATCTTTCCCTCGCGCACCGCGACCGGCACCGGCGTCAGGCGCACCGATGGGTCGCCGGGATGGCACCCGGTCGCGAGATCGAATTCGTAGCCGTGCCATGGGCAGACGATGTGGCGCTGCTTGCCGAAGCGCAGCCCGGCGCTCTTCTTGTCCGGCGTGATCACTTCCTCGACCTGATTGAAAATCTTGCCCTGGCAAACCGGGCCGCCGGCATGCGGACAGACGTTCTCGTAGGCCAGCACCTTGCTGCCGGTGCGGAAAATGCCGACCTCGATCTCCTCCAAGGCGAAAACCCGATAATCCCCGTCGGCGATATCGGTGAGCTTGCCGACCGCGATTTCCTCCATCGCACTCTCCACTCTGGTTTGAGCATAATCCTTTCCGAAAGTCGGCGCCCACTTCGGGATCACGCTCCGGTCATTCGATTCCCGGCGGGCGATGAAACCAGATCGCCACGTCGAACATGTTGAGGTCGGCGGCGCGGATCAGTGCCGCAGGCGGTGACGACGGTTTCGGTCGCCGTCACGGCGCCGTGCGGCGAAAGGCGCGACGTCATGGCCGCGCCGCTCCACTTTGGCGGCGTAAACCTTCACCGCGGCCGTCAGACCTGCTGCAGCGTCTTGTCGGAAATCGCGTCGGGTTCGCCGCGCTTGAGCGCGTCGCGCGCGGCGGCGCAGAAATCCGCGGCCGGCGCGCTGCTGCGCGCTGGTTTGCGGCTCGGCTTGCCGGCGCGCGCTGGCTGTTTTGCGCGTATGCAAGGCTCTTCGGCATGCGCAACGTTCAGGCCGTCACCGGCACGCGCACCGCAGGAGCTTTCTTCGCCTTGGTCTTGATCATCTTGTGCTTCGGCACTTCGAGATTGAACAGGCGCGCCGCGTTGAAGCCGAGAATATTGCGCTTGGCCTGTTCGCTCAGGAACGGCAGCGTGGTGATCGCGCTCGGCAGGTCGAAATCCCAGTGCGGCCAGTCGGAGGCGAACAGAAGCTGCGTGTCGGCCTTGATCGCCTCGAAGGTCGCTTCGGTGAGCTTCATGTTCGAGCGTTCGAGCGGCTGGCTGGTGAAATACATGTCGGCGATGTACTCGCTCGGCCGCCGCTTCAGCAGCGGCGCCTCCGAGGAGCGCATCATGTATTCGGAATCGAGCCGCTGCATCAGGAACGGCACCCAGGCGAGCCCGCTCTCGATCCACAGCACTTTGAGCTTCGGGAAGCGCTCCGGCAGCCCGTTGATGATCCAGTTGGTGAGGTGGATGAGGTTGTAATAGACGAACGAGATCGAATGCATGGAGATGAAGCGGTTGCACTGCTGCATCGACTGGTCGCCCCAGTGGAAGCCGGAATGGAACGCCAGCGGCTTTCCGGTCGCCTGGATGGCGGAATAGAGCGGCATGTAGCTGTCGTGATTGACCGCGCGGAAGCGCGTCGAGGTGACCGAGAAGCCGATGACGCCCGGCGTGTCGGCGTAGGTCTCGACCGCCTTCACGCAGGCCTCGGGATGATTGAACGGCAGGTACAGCATCGCCTTGATGCGCGGATCCTGCGGCAGGATCTCCTCGGTCAGCCATTTGTTGAAGGCGTTGCCGATCACGACCTCCATCTCGATCTGCGGATGCATGCCGAGCACCAGCATCGGCGTCGGGAACACCACCATGTAGTCGATGCCCATCGAAGTCCATGGCGCGCTGCACCAGCGTCACCTGGGCGTGGGTGCGTCCGCCCGGCACCGCTTCGCCGAGCCGCTGCTGATGCGGAATGCGGCCGAACACGTCCTGGTACAGCATGCCCGGCGTGGCATTGAGCAGGCCGGGCGGCGAGCCGCCGCGCTCCTTGAAGGCGCGCGACATCTGCTTGTAGACGTCGCTTTCCATGCGGTCGACGACTTCCGACCAGAACGCCGTCTCGGTGACGTGGGCGTCGACGTCGACGATGAAATAATCGTCTGGGCCGCGCCTCCTTGGCGGCGTGCGCGAGGATATCGCGGGTATCGGTCGTGTTGTTGATCTTCGGCAGTTCGGTGACGGCGGCGAAATTTTGCCGTTCTTTCCGTTTCCTTGCGTATTGGCGCGGCGTTTTTGTCAGCATCGGCTTCCTCCACCCACGGCGCAGGCGCGGGGTCGCGATCTTATGACATGCGCTGAACGTATCAGAATTTGGCGCGCAGTGCACATAACAAATCGCCTCGCGGGATCGCGCCCCTCAGACGGCGTCGGCCATGCGCCGAATGCACGGTCTGGCCGATTGATTTTCCGCGCATGGACGGCCGATCATCTGCACTCTTTCGGTTTTCCTCATCAGTGCCCGGAACGCCGTCGCGTATGAACCAATCCGCCGTCACCGCAACGGCCAGCGGAGCACAGGTTCGGCTGCGCCATCTCAGCAAAGTCTTCGGCATGGCTCGCCGCGGTCGACGACATCTCGCTCGATGTGCCGGCCGGCGCTTTCGTTTCGTTGTTGGGGCCGAGCGGCTCGGGCAAGACCACGACGCTCAATCTTATCGCCGGATTCCTAACGCCCGATCATGGCGACATTCTCATCGACGATCGCTCGATCGCGGATGTGCCGCCGCACAAGCGCAATATCGGCATGGTGTTTCAATCCTATTCGCTGTTTCCGCACATGACCGTGGCGGAGAACGTCGGCTTCCCGCTGCGCATGAGGACCAAGCTAACGCGAGTGGAAGCGCAAAAGCGCATTGCCGAGATGCTGGCGCTGGTGCAGCTCTCGCATCTCGGAGCCCGCTATCCGCGCCAGTTGTCCGGTGGTCAGCAGCAGCGCGTTGCCATGGCGCGCGCTCTGGTGTCGTGGCCGCGCCTCCTCCTGATGGACGAACCGCTCGGCGCGCTCGACAAGAAGCTACGCGAGCAGATGCAGGCGGAAATCAAGCGCATCCACAGCAGCGTCGGCACCACGGTGGTCTACGTGACCCACGATCAATCCGAAGCGCTCACCATGTCCGATCTCGTGGTGGTCATGCATCGGGCCCGCATTGCGCAGATCGGTACGCCAAGATCGCTTTACGAATTCCCGGTGAGCGCGTTCGTCGCAGATTTTTTCGGCGATTCGAATCTGCTCGCCGGCACCGTTACCGCGGCCGACGGCAATGGACTTGCCGTAAGGATTGGCGACGGTGCTGTCATCCGCGCCATGCCGGGACAATTCGCGGCCGCGGTCGACGATCATGTTTTCGTCCTGATCCGACCCGAGGACATGACGGTGCACCTGGCGACGCCGCACCAAAGCGGCGGTAACGATCATCTCGTAGGCGCCGTGACGGAGCTCAGCTATCACGGCGACGTTTTCAGGCTCAACGTCGCCGTGGGCGATGACATTCTGAATGTCAAAGTCGCGCGCGAGCAGGGCGGCGATTTCGATGTCGGCCGGCGAGTGTTGCTGACCTGGACGCGCGGCAGCCGCGCGGCTACTGCCGGCTGCGGGCGACGAGCGCGCCGTCGCAGGGCGCGGCGCCATGACCGCGATCGCGCCGCAGGCGGCCGAGCGATCATCGGCGATTTCGCCGGCATGCGCTCACACCAGCATTGTTGCTGCTGCCCTGTCTCGTCTGGATTTCCTTTTTCTTCCTGCTGCCGCTGGGGCTGATGGCTGGCACAGTTTTGGCGATCAGGGGTTCTCGTTCGCGGCCTATATCGGGCTTTTCTCATCGCCGCTCTACGCTCAAGGTCTTTATGACAACGCTGAAGATGGCGTGCATCGCCACTGTCGTTGGCGCTCATTCTCGCTTATCCGATCGCGTATGTGTTGACGGTCGGCGGTGGCAAATTGCGCGCGCTGATCCTGGTGTTCGTGTTCATCCCATACTGGGTCGACATCATCGTGCGCACCTTTTCCTGGCTGATCATGCTGGGGATAATGGACTGATCAACAAGATGCTGATCGCGCTCAAGCATCATGCGGTCGCCACTGGCCCTCCTCTACAACCCGTTCAGCGTGCTCATTGCCATGGTCCAAATCCTGCTGCCGCTGACGACCGTCATCCTGTTCGGCGCGATGCTACGTATCGACCGCACGCTGATCACCGCGGCGAAAATCCACGGCGCCAGCGGCTGGCAGGCATTCCGAACTGTGTTCTTTCCCTTGAGCCTGCCGGGCCTCTACGGCGCGGGCCTGCTCCTCTTCGTGCTCTCGCTCGGCTTCTACGTCACGCCGGCGTTGCTTGGCAGCCCGCGCGAGACCATGATCGCGCAGACCATCATGGTCGAGGCGAGCCAATTGCTCGATTGGAATGCGGCCGCGGCGGCCGGCTTTGTTCTCCTCGTCATCACCACGCTTATCGCCGCGATCTACAACCGCTACTTCAGTCTCGAGCGGCTTTGGGGAGGCTCCGACACATGAGCGCCGTGGCCGGCCGGATCGGTCTCGGCATGGCCGTGACGGCCATCCTCCTCTATTTGATATTCCCGGTGATTGTCGTGCTGGCGATCTCGTTCAGCTCCGGAAATTTTCTGGTGTTTCCGCCACCGGGCTTGTCGCTGCGATGGTACCGCGCCATCGTCAGCGACCCGGAATGGATCAGCGCGTTGTTCGTGACCCTGAAGGTCGGCAGTCTCACGGCGCTCTTTGCGACACTCCTGGGCGTGCCGGCTGCCTTCGCGCTGGTGCGCTACGTCATTCCAGCGAAAGCGTTGTTGAGCGCCCTCATTCTCTGCGCACTGGTGACCCCGCCGATCGTCACCGCGATCTCGACCTATCTGTTCCTCGTCCCGCTCGGACTGGTCAACACCATCGTCGGACTGGCCTGCGCTCACGCGGTCAGCGGCATGCCGTTCGTGGTGATCAACACCGCCGCGAGTCTGCGTAGCGCCGACCGCAATCTTGAGCGCGCTGCGATCATTCACGGCGCGCCACCGCTATGGGCTATCATCCGCATCACGCTGCCGGTCATCTCGCCGGGCATCATCATCGGCGCGATATTGGCGTTCGTGCATTCCGCGCACGAATTGCTGATCGCAACCTTCGTGCTTGGTGGCGTCGGCAAGCCGGTGGCGGTGAAAATCTGGTCAGGCGTGCAGGCGACCTCCGATCCGACCATCGCGGCCGCTTCTGCTATCCTGATCGGGCTTGCTATATTGACTTTCGCCAGCGTGGCCGCCGCTCAAGCGCTGGCGCGCCGGCGCAGTGCATGAGCTAGGAACGGGATAGATGAGCATTCAGCAGCGCGACACCAACGTCGAGGAGATTTGCGCCCGCCTACGCAGTGTGCTCTGCGAAACACGCGGGCTGCCGCGCCGCGACTTCATCAAGAGCCTCGGCGCCGCACTCGCCGGCACGGCGATATCGGGCTTCTCCAGCGCCACCGCCGAGCTGCCGGTGACGGCATTCGTCTTCGGCGGCGTCTGGAAGAAAGCATGCATGCAGGCGTTCGGCGAGCCGTTCACGAAGCGGACCGGCATCTCGATGGCTTATCAAGACCCTTACTTGTTCTCGAGGGTTCGCGCCATGTACCAGGCCCACGCAATGCAGATCGATACATTCTCAGTGCAGGGCGAGGAATATTATCAGGCTGAGCGTTTGAAGATGCTTATGCCGCTCGATTTCAACGTCATCGATCGCTCGGTGCTCGATCCGCGGCAGTTGCGCTACGGCAATGCAATCGGCAGCCACACGCTGTCTTACATCGTCTGCTACAACAAGAATAAATGGCCGGGTGAGCATCATCCGGCGTCATGGGCGGATTTTTGGGACGTGGAAAAATTTCCCGGCAGGCGGGCGGTGCGGACCGAGGAAATGTGGACGGTCGAAGCGGCTCTCAAGGCCGACGGCGTCAACGATAGTGAATTCTATCCGATCGACGTCGACCGGGTGTTCCGCAGCCTTGATCGGATCAAGCCGCACGTGAAGATCTGGTATTCCGACAATTCGCTGAGTCAGCAACTGATCGAGCAGGAGGAGATTGATCTCATCGCGATGATGAACGGTCGCGCCACCGAATCGATTCGCGACCATCACGCGCCGTTTGAGATTGTGTGGAATGAAGCGATCTGCGAAGGCGGTGCACAAGGCTGGATTGTGCCCGTTGGTTCGCCCAATCCGCAAGGCGCGATGAAGTTTCTGGACATCGTCGGCCGGGCTGAGTACCAGGCCGTGTTCTCGCGGCTGATGTACTATGGAGCACAAAATCCCAAGGCCAACGATCTGATCGAACCAGACATCGCCAAGCTGTTGCCGAGCTATCCGGCCAACGAGAAGATCGCGCACATGGTCGATTTCAGCTGGTGGGCCGACAACCTTACGGCGATTCAACGACGGTTCCAGACCTGGCTGCAGTCCTGAGCCGCCCCTGAACCAGTCATTTCCAATCAGCCGATGCAGCGGAACATGTCAGGGGATGAGGCGGACGATGTGGCGCCGATGAGATCGTTGCTTGCGCCAAAATCCATTGCGGTGGTCGGCGCGTCGCAACGGCGTGCGCGTGGCACGAGCGTGGTTGCCAATCTGCGCACTGCCGGGTTCGGGGGTGAAATCTTCGCCGTCAATCCGCGCTACCAGGACGTGCTCGGCTACCCATGCTATCCCAACGTTAGCGCGTTGCCGCCCGGCGTCGACTGCGTCGTCGTCGCCGTTGGTGCGGATGCGGCGTGCGATGTGCTCGAAGAGGCGCACGCTAACGGCATCCCGGCCGCCGTGGTACTTGCGGCAGGATTTGGCGAAGGTGGCTATGGCGAGGCACGCGCACGGCGGCTGCGGTCGCTTGCCGCGAAAGGCATGTGCATCTGCGGCCCGAACTGCTTCGGGCTGATCGGCGTCAAGACGGGTGCGGCGGCATTCAGCGGTCCTATACCGACGCCGTTGCGTCCGGGCCCGGTCGCGCTGGTGTCGCAAAGCGGCGGACTCGGCGCGACGGCGTTCACGCCGCTCATGACCGATCGCGAGCTGGGCTTTGCCTATTTTGTCTCATGCGGCAATCAGCTCGGCGCCACTATCGAAGATTTTGCCGAATATTTCGTCGACGACGCCGATGTCGGCATTGTCGCGATCGTCATCGAAGCGCTGAAAAATCCGCAGAAGCTCGCGGCCGTCGCGCGCAAAGCGCATGCGCGGCGAAAATCTATGCTGCTGTTTCAGGCCGGATGCTCGGCGGCCGGGCAAGTCATGATCCACTCCCATACCGGCGCCTTGGCTGGCAACAACGAGGTGCTGGCGGCGTTCTTGCGCCGCTGCGGCATCGTGCAGGCAGCAAGTTTCGAGGAATTTGTCGAGACCATCGAGCTTTTTGCTATTGCTCCGCACGACGAAGCGATTGCCGACGATGTCGTGATCGTGTCCGGCAGCGGCGGCAATGCCGCGGTCGCTACCGATGTGCTCGAGGATGCGGGAATAGCGCTTGCGGAATTCGAGCCGGCGACCAAGCAGCGGCTGGCGCGCGGCGCAGCCGGAGTTCGGCAGCGTAACCAATCCGGTCGACGGTACCGGGGCGCTCTACGATGATCCGGCACTGCTGCCGAAAATCTTCGATGCACTCGTTCATGAACGGCGCCGGCCGGTCATCGCGTCGAGCGCCTACGTGCGCGCCGGCGCCAATGAAAGCGCGCGGCGTTTGACAGACGCGATCGCGGATGCGGCGCGTTCTTCCGGCCGCACGTTCGCAGCGTTCCAGTACTCAGCACTCGGCGGCCCGCTCGACGCCGAGATCGTCAGAACGCTGCACGCCGCGCATGTTCCCATTCTTCTCGGCGTCTCGAATGCGATGCGGGCGCTGCGATATTTGCCGATGCGGCGCAATTATTGGGCGCGGGCCGCGACGGTGCAGACGGCGGAGCATGCCGCGCCGCCGACGGGCGCGGACTTAGGTTGTGTCGATTTCCTGGCTATGCGTAAGGCATTGATGACGTGCGGTATTCCGATCGTCGATACATCGCTTGCGCGATCCGAGGAAGAAGCTGTCGTTTTGCAACGCCACTTTGGCGTTCCGGTCGCCGTCAAGGCGGAAATGCCGGGGCTGTTGCACAAGAGTGACATCGGCTGCGTACGGCTCGGCTGCTCGGGAGCAGCGGAGGTTGCCGAGGCGTATCGTGCGGTCGTGCAGCACGGCCGCAAAGCGGGTTTCAAGACCGAGACCGTTCTCGTGCAGCCGATGGTTACTGGCGTTACTGAGGCCTATGCGGGCGTGATCGACGATCCGCTGTATGGCCCGGCTGTCTGCTTCGGGCTCGGCGGAATCTTTGTCGAAATCTTCAACGACGCCACGACCGAGATGGCGCCACTGTCGCGCGACGATGCGATCGCCATGATCCAAGGCATCCGCGGCGCCAAAATCCTGACCGGCGCCCGCGGCCGCGCGGGCGGCGACATCGACGCACTCGCCGACATGCTGGTCCGTCTCGGGCAATTCGCGCTGGCTAATGCCGGCTGTTTCCGCGCGCTCGATCTCAATCCCATCATCATCAAAGCGCCCGGCGAGGGCGTCGTTGCCGTCGATATTGCACTTGAAGCTGCTCAGCAGGACGAAGCGGCCATCGCCGCGCATGCGGCGTCTTAGCGCGCACCAACGATCAGCAGAAAGGACACAAAAAATGAGTTATCAGGATTTGCAATACAGCGTCGAGGACAAGGTCGCGACGATCGCGCTCAACCGGCCCGAGCGCATGAACGCGTTGTCGCGCAACCTGGAAGGGGAAATCCACCGCGCTCTCGACGAGGGCGATGCCGATCGCAACGTTCGCGCCATCATTCTCACCGGGAACGGGGCCGGCTTTTGCGCCGGCTACGATCAGGCTGCGGCGCCGGCTTCAGGGGTGCGGCATTCGGACCCGCAGGGCAAGTCACACGCCGAATACATCGAACATTGGCAGCGCCACGACGGCAGCCGCGTGAACAATTGGGAGCACATGTGGGGCCTCGGCAAACCCGTCATCGCCGCGGTCAACGGCTGGGCGATGGGTGGGGGATTCTGGTACCAGCTCGCCGCCGACATCACGATCGCATCTGACCGGGCGGTATTCGCACAGCCGGAGGTTCGTCACGTCTCGAACTCGAGTTATCTGTTCACCGCGCTGTGCGGCTGGAAAGCGGCAAACCGCTGGGCGCTGACGGGCGATCACTTCGACGCGCAGGAGGCGTTGCGCATCGGCATGGTCAACGAAGTGGTGCCGCATGATGAGCTGATGCCGCGGGCGCGGACGCTGGCAAAACGCATCGCACTCGTGCCCGAGCCGTCGATCCGGCTCAACAAAGCCATCGCCATGCAGGGTATGCAGGCGGCCGGCCTCCATTCGGCCCTTCTGCTCGAAGGCGCCTTTAGCGCGCTCGTTCATTCCTCGCATAACGAGGATCGCGAGCGGCTGTTCGAAGCGCAGCGCACCAAAGGCCTCAAGGCTTATCTCGAACTGCGCGACGGCCCGTTCCAGCCGGAGCCGATGGGCCCACGCTCGAAACCGCGACCGAGCAAGGGCGCATAAATGCCGCAGTGGATCGTCTGCGCAGGATTCGGTATTGCAGGATCTCTGCTTCACCGAGATGCACAGGGAAGGGTGATGAGCGATCGGCCGGACAGCAACGTCGATCGGGCCTGTTCACTCCTGCGCGACGCTCTCTGCGAGACGCGCGGCCTTGGCCGCCGGCAGTTTATCCGCGCACTTGGCAAGGCGGCGGCGGGCTCGACGCTGATATCGCCGCTCGCCGCACTGGCAGCTTGGGCCGAAGAAAAGCCGATCACCTATTTCACCTACGGCGGCGCCTGGAAGCAGGCGATTCAGGCGGCCTTCGGTGAGCCGTTCACCAAGAAGACCGGCATTCCGGTGCAATACCAGGAGCCGTACAATTTCGGCAAATTGCGCGCTATGCACGAAGCCCGCGCCCAGCAGATCGACGCGGTGACCTGCTCGGGCATGGAGGTCATCATCGCCGAGCGGCTGGGCATGATCACTCCACTCGATTGGAGCCTGATCGACAAGTCAGTGCTCGACCCCGCGCAGGTCGTGCGGCCCAACGTGATCGGCGGCGCGGCGCAGTCGATGAACGTCTGCTACAGCACGAAGAGGTGGCCGGGCGACGACCACCCCAATTCTTGGGCGGATTTCTGGAACGTGAACAAGTTTCCCGGCCGCCGCTCGCTGCGGCGCGACGCGCTCTGGACCATCGAAGCGGCGCTCAAGGCCGACGGCGTGAAAGACTCGGAATTCTATCCGATCGACGTCGAACGCGCTTTCCGCAGTCTCGATCGCATCAAACCGCACATCAAGACCTGGTGGACGGACAATTCGCAGGCCCAGCAATTGATGGAACAGGAAGAGGTTGACATCATCCACATGACGAATGGCCGCGCCACTCAATCGATCCTCGACCACAAGGCGGCGTACGCATTCGTTTGGAACGAGGCGACCTATTCCGGTCACGGCGAGGGCTGGATCGTGCCGGCGGGTTGCCCCAACGCCGTTGGCGGGATGAAATTTATGGATATCGTCGGGCGCGCCGAATATCAGGCGGCGTTTGCGCGGCTGCTCTATTATGCGCCGCAAAATCCGAAGGCGATCCCGCTGCTCGACGAAAAAATCGCCAAGCTGATGCCGTCCTATCCGGAAAACGAAAAGCTGGTTCACTTCATCAACTTCACCTGGTGGGCGAACAATCAAGCCAGCGTGCAACGTCGCTTCGAGGAATGGCTGCAGTCGTAACACCGCTGCGTCGAGAGGGTTTGATGCGTTTCATCTCAGTGGCCGTCATGGCCTTGTTGCTCGCGAACGCGGTGGCGACGGCGCGAGCCGATGAAACTTGGCCGCAGCGGCCGGTCACGATCGTCGTGCCGTTCCAGGCCGGCGGTTCGGCGGACCTGCTTGCCCGCATCTTGCAGCAGCACATGCAGTCGGATTTGGGCACGCCGTTCGTGGTGGAAAACCGTTCTGGCGCCGGCGGCAGTGTCGGTACGGCTTACGTGGCGCAGCGCACCGAACGACGGCTACACGCTGTTGCTGGGAACGCTCAGCGGCAACGTGCTCAATCAATTCATCTACGGCAAGCTGCCTTACGACGCTGAGCATGACTTCCAGCCGATTTCGCTTCTCGTGCATCTGCCGAATTTGCTTGTCGTCAGCCCCAAGACTACCGGCAAAATCGGTGCCGGAACTGATCACCTACCTCAAAGCCAACGACGGCAAGCTGAATTACGGCTCGTCCGGCGTCGGCACCTCGTCGCAGCTTTCGGTGGTGATGTTCGAGCTTGCCACCGGCACGCATATGACGCATGTGCCGTTCCGCAGCACGACGGACGAATTGACCAGCATGGTGAACGGCAGCATTGACCTGGCCATCGACAGCATGACGACGCTGTGGCCACAGGCGCGGGCGGGGATGATCCGCGCGCTCGCCGTCACCAGCGAGCAGCGAGTGTCTAGCGCCTCGGAGGTGCCGACGATCGGTGAGACGATAAAGGGATTTTCGGTCTCGGGTTGGCAAGGCCTGTTTGCGCCCGCCGGGACGCCGCGCCCGATCGTCGATAAGATCGCGGCTGAAGTGAAACATGTTTTCGAATTGCCGGATGTGGTCGACGGCGCTGACCCAAGTCGGCGGCCAACCGGCGCCGATGACTCCCGACGCTTTTGCGGACTTCATCGCATCCGAGCGGCCGAAATGGCGCGAGGTCGTCAAGGCGTCCGGTGTGCACATTGATTGATCTCTTACCGGGGTGGCGCCCGACGTGATGCAGACCCATGCCATCGGCAAACCTGTGCTGCGGCTCGAAGATGGCCCGCTGATCCGCGGCCGTGGCCGCTTCGTCGACGATCTCAAGTTTCCCGACATGCTCGAAGCGGCGTTCCTGCGCAGTCCGCACGCGCACGCTGCCATTCGCGGCATCGATACTCAGGCGGCGCGGCGGCTGCCAGGCGTACAGGCGGTGTTCACCGTCGCCGACCTCGCGCCGCTGCTGACGGACGAGCGGCTGCCGCTGCAATTCCGCACCGACCAATTGCCGGCAGACGTAGCGCCGGTCGTGCTTGCCAAGGATGAGGTCGCCTTCGTCGGCGAAGCTGTTGGCCTCGTGATCGCGCAATCACGCGCGATTGCCGAGGATGCGGCGGCTCTGGTCGATGTCGATTATGAGCCGCTGCCGGCGATATCCGATTGCCGCGCGGCGCTGCGCCCGGGCGCCGCCGCTCGCCCATCGCGGCAAGGCGAGCAACCTGCTCATCGAGTTTCGCCAATCCTACGGCGATATTGCCGCGGCGTTCGCGCGCGCGCCGCATCGCGCCGCGGTAAATCTCAAGCAGCATCGCGGCGGCGCGCATTCGCATCGAGGGCCGCGGCGCGGTTGCGGTCTATGACGTCAACGAAGACCGGCTGACCCTGTGGTCGTCGACGCAGCTCGCGCACGAGGTGCGAGCGTTCTTGATGCGGCTGCTGCAACTCGACGAGAACCAGATCCGCGTCGTGGCGCCCGACGTCGGCGGCGGCTTCGGCGCCAAGTTCGTCATGTATCCGGAGGAGGTCGCGCTCTCGGCGGCCGCCTTGCGCCTGCGCCGGCCGATCAAATGGATCGAGGATCGCCGCGAGCATTTTTTGGCGGCGGTGCAGGAGCGCGACCAATACTGGGATCTTGAAGTCGCGTTCGACGGTGACGGACGCCTGCTCGGCTTGCGCGGCGAACTCATCCACGATCAAGGCGCCTACACGCCGCAGGGCCTCAATCTGCCCTACAACGCCTCGACCGGCGTGCCCGGCCCCTATGTGCTGCCGGCCTATGAATTGCGCGTGCTGGTGGCCGAGACCAACAAGGTCGCCACCATGCCGGTTCGCGGCGCCGGCTATCCGGAAGCCGCGTTTGCCATGGAGCGCGTGCTCGACAAAATCGCGCGCGAGCTTCAGCCTCGACCGCAGCCGAAGTGCGGCGGCGCAATCTCGTGCCGGCGGCAAAGATGCCTTATGTCACCCCGCTCAAGACCCGCTCGGGCTCGCCGGTCGCGCTCGACAGCGGCGATTTTCCGCGCTGCCTCGACATGGCGCTCGAAGCCATCGACTACGCCGCCTTTGCCGAGCGCCAGCGCCAGGCGCGCGAAAATGGCCGCCATCTCGGCATCGGCATCGGCAATGGCGTGAAAGGAACCGGACGCGGACCGTTCGAATCCGGCATCGTCCGGATCGGCCGTTCCGGCCGCATTTCGGTCTATACCGGCGCCATGCCGATGGGGCAGGGCATCAAGACCGCATTGGCGCAAATCTGCGCCGAGCAATTCGTCGTCGCACCCGATAGCGTAGCGGTGACGGCCGGCGATACCGCCGTCATTCCGTACGGGCAAGGCGGCTTTGCCAGCCGGCAGACCATCACTGCTGGCTCGGCTGTGCATATGGCTGCCGTCGCCGTGCGCGAAAAAGTGCTCAGGGTTGCCGCGCATCTTCTGGAAACGAGCGTCGAGGACCTCGAGCTGCACGACGGCCGTGTCGAGGTCGTCGGCGCGCCCGGCAGCGGCCTCTCGTTGCGCGAAGTGGCCGAAGCGGTCTCCGGCGTGCCCGGCTATTCCATGCCCGGAGGCTTCGAGCCCGGACTCGAAAGCATGCAAAGCTTTCTGCCGAACGCGCTCACCTACGGCATGGGTTGCCACGCGGTCGAAGTCGAGGTTGATGTCGAGACCGGCGGCGTGCGCATCCTGCACTACGTCGTGGTCAACGACAGCGGCCGCCTGATCAATCCGATGATTGTCGAAGGCCAACTTGTCGGCGGCACCGTGCACGGCATCGGCAATTCGCTGTTCGAATGGATGCGGTACGATGACGGCGCGCAGCCATTGACCACCACTTTCGCCGATTATCTGCTGCCGACCGCGACCGAAGTACCAAAGATCGATGTCCATTATCTTGAATGCCCTTCGCCGCTCAACCCGCTCGGCGTCAAGGGCGTCGGCGAATCCGGCTGCGTCCCCGCCGCGGGCGCGATCATCGCCGCAGTCGAGGATGCGCTGTCGCCGTTCGGCGTGACAGTTGCGGAATATCCGGTAACGCCGCCCAAGTTGTTTGCGTTGATCGCCGCGGCGCGCGTAGGTGCGGTCATTACCGCGGGCTATCGAGCGGCGGGACCGTAATCCATAACGCCCCAGCCGCAAATTCCGACCGGCTACTTCCTTTCGTAAGGCCCCAGCTTCTTCAGTGCGGCGTCGACGAAGCGTGTATCGAACACCTCTTTGACGGGTGGCGCGGCAGATAGATTGCCGAGCTTCACGTTGAGGTCTGCCGTATATTGTTCGCTGGCCGGATCGAGCCCGCCATCGACACCCCAGAGGTTCTCGCTGTTGAGATCGCGCACCACCGCCTTCAGAAACGTCAAGTCGAAATCGGGAATTCGCTCGTGGAAAATCTCGGCGGCCTCGTCGGGGTTGGAGATAATGAAGCGGACGGCGCGGATGCTTGCCTCGGTCAGTGTTTGGAACGCCGCACTAAGCTGTGGGTCATTCAGCTCATCCGTGCGCACCACGTTCCACGAGTAGCCGAGCCCGGGAAATTCCTTCGAGAGCTTCGTCAACACGATCACTTTGCCGTCGTCGACGCCTCGAAGCGTCGTGATGGTATTGATCAGTGAGGCGTCGGCGCGCCCGCCGACGACGGCCTGCAAGCGTGCGGAATGGCCGCCGACCTGAACGAAACGCGCCGTCGAATCGTCGATGCCATATTTTTTCATGATCAGACGCGCGATTTGATCGGGAAGCGCGCCGGGCCCCGACGTGGCAAAGGTCTTGCCGGCGAGATCGGCAATTGTCGTGCCTTTGCCCTTGGCGAGAACAAGGCTGTAGTCGCCGATTGGCTGCCAGGTGTTGATCGCGCGAACATTGCCGCCGGCTTGTATGGCGGCCAGCACATTGACCATGCCGATGAAGGCAATATCGGCGTTGCCCGAGATGAGCACGCGCATCGCGTTGGAATCGCCGGTGACGGCGACTTCTTGCACGTCGAGGTCGCCAAGAAAGCCCTTCTTCTGAGCGACATAAAGCGGTAGCGAGAACGTGGTCGGCGGCCCCGGAAACACCATCTTGATTTTCGTGGCGAAGGCGGTTGACGGATGGAGTGCCAGCATTGCGACAAGGCAACACATAAGTGCAACCGAAGCAGCGTGTAGGCGCAGACCGAACGGTGACATCGCTCTCTCCTAGGACAATTGTGACGATCGAGATGGCGCGATGCGTGACGTTGTAGCGGCGGTCCGTCGGCTTGCCTAGGCGGCGGAAAGCGGCCACGCTTGCGCAAGCCATTGCCGTAAGCTTTGGGGATTGGCACAACGCCGCATGGTTTCGGCATAGGCTTGGGTTTTAATTGGAGGTTTGTCGTTATGAACGATATCCCGCGTCTTCTGCCGTGGATCGGCGGCACGGCGAGCGCCACGGCCGGTGCGGCGTTCTCGCCGCTGGTGTCGCCGATCGACGAGAGCGTCGCCTCGCACATGATCGAATCCGACGCCGGCATCATCGACGCCGCGGTCAAGCACGCTCACCAAGCCTATCTTGCAAACCAGGATGCGACGACGGCCAAGCGCGTCGAATGGCTGCATGCGGCAGCCGACGCCATGGACAAGATCGAGGCGGAACTGGTCCGTTCGCTGATCCGCGTCATCGGTAAGCCGCGGCGTGCCGCGACCTTCGAGGCCAAGCGCGCCGGTATCTTCATCCGCGCCTGCGCAGCGCAACTGCCGCATCTCATGGGCGAGGTGCTCCCGCTCGATGTGACGGCGACCGGCGCCGGGCGCTTCGGCTTTACGGTGCGCATTCCCTATGGCGTCGTCGCCGCGATCACGCCGTTCAACGGGCCGGTCAATCTGCTGATCCAGAAGGTCGCACCCGCGCTTGCGGTCGGCAATGCGGTGGTGGTGAAGCCGTCGCCGCCCGGCACTGAGGTGGCGCTATTGATGGCCGAGGCGATGAAGAAGGCCGGTATTCCCGACGGTCTGTTCAACGTCGTACCGGGCGGGCGTGAGGCGGCGAAAATGCTGGTCGCTCACCCGTTGGTGGCGGCCGTCACGGTCACCGGCAGCACGGCTGCCGGCAACGAGCTGGCGCGCGCCGCCGGAGCAAAAAAGTTCGTCGGCGAACTCGGCTCCAATGCCGCCAATATCGTTTGCGCCGACGCCGATATTGCCGATGCGGCGACGCGGATTGCCGGCGCCGGTTTCGAGGCAAGCGGCCAGCAATGCATCTCGGCGCAGCGCGCGATTGTCGAACGGCCGGTCTACGACCGGTTTCTGGAGCAGTTCGTCGCCGCGGCCAAGAAGCTCAAGGTCGGCGACCCCGAGGACGCCGCGATCGACGTTGGCCCGATGGTGTCGAGCGCAGCGGCCGACCGCGTCGAACAGATGATCGCGGACGCCGTTGCCAAGGGCGGCAAGCTCGTGCTCAAGCCCGAGCGCCGCGGCGCCATCCTCGGTCCGGCGATCGTCGTCGAGGCGCCGCCGGAAGCGCGGCTGATGCGCGAGGAGGCGTTCGGCCCGGTCGTCGTGGTGCAGCCGGTCGTCGACGTCGACGCGGCGCTCGCACTCGCCAACTCTTCCGAGTTCGGCCTGCAAGGCGCGTGTTTCACCAAGAGCCTCGACACCGCGTTCAAAGTGTCGCGCCAGCTTCGGGTCGGGTCGGTGTGGATCAACGACGCCAGCCGCTTCCGGCTCGATACCTATCCGTTCGGCGGCGTTGGTTCGTCAGGCTTCGGTCGCGAGGGCGTGCGCTATACCATGGAAGAGCTGTCGCAGTGGAAATTCACCGGCATGCGGCTGTGACGACCTCGGCCGGATTGATCGGCTACGGCGGCATCGCGCAAGACGTGGTGGCCGCGCTGCGCGAGGCGGGCGACGGGGTCAAGATCGTCGGCGCTCTGTGCCGGGCCGGCCGTGCTGCAAAAGCGCGTGCCGTGCTTGGCGACATCGACATTGTGGAATCGGTCGATGATTTGCTCGGGCGCGAGCCCGTGATCGTGGCCGAAGTTGCAGGACAGCAGGCGGTAGCAGAACATGGCCCTGAGGTTTTGCGGCGTGGCTTCGATTTATTGCTGATTTCGGTCGGCGCGCTGGCCGAATGCGCATTGCTGGATCGCCTGAAAGCCGCGGCGCGCGACGGCCATAGCCGCATTCTGCTGCCGGCTGGCGCTATCGGCGGCCTTGACGCGATTGCCGCGATGCGCGTTGGCGGGCTCAATGCGGTTCGTTACCGCTCGCGCAAGCCGCCGGCGGCATGGCGCGGCTCGCCAGCAGAAAAGGTCGCTGATCTCGATAAGTTGGCCGGACGGACAGTGCTCTATCGCGGCAGCGCCGGCGAGGCGGCTTTGCTCTATCCGCAAAATGCCAATGTTGCCGCCGCGGTGGCGCTTGCCGGCCTCGGATTCGCCGCAACCGAAGTCGAGCTCGTCGCCGATCCCGATGCCCCCGGCAATGTTCACGAGATCGAAGCCGACGGTGTTGCCGGCCGCTTCGCCATTCAGCTTCAAGGCAAGCCGTCTCGCGCCAATCCAAAGACCTCCGCACTGGCGGCGCTCAGCGTAGTGCGTGCGCTTATCAATCTGGAAGCGACCGTCGTCATATGATAGCCCCCACGCAGCGTGTGCGGAATGCCTTCGTCGGCAGCCCGATCGAACGTGTCGAGGATTTCCGCTTCCTCACCGGGCGCGGCCAATATGTCGACGACCTTGCCAGGGAAGACATGCTGCATGCGGTGATCCTGCGCAGTTCCGTTGCGCACGGCCGCATCCGCGCAATCGATGCAACGGCAGCCCGCGTCCGCCCGGGCGTCCATGCCGTCATCACCGCGGCCGAGATCGGCGACGTGCCAACTATTCCGCTTCGGCAAGAGCCGCTGCCAGAACTCAAGCAATACGTGCAGCCCGTCGTCGCCGCCGACAAAGTGCGCTACGTCGGTGAGCCGCTTGCGGTCGTGGTTGCGGACAGCGTTGCGCTCGCCGAAGACGCTTTGGAAGCAATCGTCGTCGATATCGAATCGCTTCCGGCGGTGGCCGACCGCGATGCCGCCCGCAAGGACGATGTCATTCTCTTCGACAACGCCGGTACCAATCTCGCGAGCACCATCACGGCGGTGCGTGGCGACGCCGACGCGGCCTTCAAGGCCGCGCCCTATGTGCGTCGCGAGCATTTTTGCGTGCAGCGGTTTGCCGCCGTCCCGATGGAGCCGCGCGGGCTCATCGCCGAATGGGATGCGGAGCAAAAGCGTATGACGGTGAGCGGCGCCGCCAAGGTGCCGTTCACCAACCGGCGCACGCTGGCGCAGATGATGGGCTTGCCCGAAACATCGGTCCGCATGGTCGAGTACGACGTCGGCGGAGGCTTCGGCGCGCGCGGCGAATTCTATCCCGAGGATTTTCTAATTCCCTTCGCGGCGCAGTTCCTTGGCCGCCCGATCAAGTGGACCGAGGATCGACGCGAGAATTTGATGGCCCTCAATCACGCGCGCGACGCCGAGTGCGAGCTGGAAATCGCCTGCACCAGCGATGGCACGATCCTCGCGCTGCGCGGTCACGCTTACACCGATCTGGGCGCCTATCTGCGCACGGTCGGCGCCACCGCGTCGCGCAACCTTTCCCAAATCATGTCGGGGCCTTATCGCGTTCCACATATTCGCGTCGATGTGACGCTCGTCATGACCAACAAGACGCCGTCGGGGACCTATCGCGGGCCGGGGCGGTTCGAAGCCGATTTTTGTCGCGAGCGGCTGTTCGACATGACGGCGGCCGATCTCGGTATCGATCGCGTCGAATTCCGCCGGCGCAATCTGGTTGCCGAGGCGGAGATGCCATATCCGCTGGCGACGGTCCAGGTGCTCAATATCGCGACCGAGTGCGACAGCGGCGATTACCAGATCACCCTCGATCGCTGTCTCGCCGAATTCGACTGGGCCGAAAAATCGAAGCTTTCAGGCAAGTCGCTCGACGGGCGCTGTCACGGCGTGGCGATCGGCTGCTACATCGAAGGCGGCGCGTCCGGGCCGAAAGAGAATGCGCGCATTGAGCTCAATGCCGATGGCTCGTTTGCGGTGTTCGTCGGCTCGTCCTCGGTCGGGCAAGGCGTCGAGACGGTGTTCGCGCAGATCGCCGCCGACGCGCTCGAGGTGCCGATGGAGCGCATCAGCAATGTGTTCCACGGGTCGACCGATTACCTCGATGAAGGGTTTGGCTCTTATTCCTCGCGCTCCGTTGTGATGGGCGGTTCCGCGGTCGTGGCCGCCGCCGGCCGTCTGCGCGAACGCATCCGTGAGGCGGCGGCGCAGCGTCTGTTTTGCACGCCCAATGACATTGTCATCGATCATGATATGGCGATCGGGCCTAGCCGCACCGCGATCGACTTAAAGGAATTTGCCGGCCTCGCCGCCGACGGCGCCTATGCCAGCAGCAAGCGGACCTATTCTTATGGCGCGCATGCGGCGCATGTCGCGGTCGATCCCCGGACGGGCCACGTCGCGTTGGTCGACTATGTCGCGGTCGAGGACGTCGGCCGCATTATCAATCCGCTGACGCTGCATGGCCAGGCCGTCGGCGCTGTCGTGCAGGGGCTGGGGGGCGCATTCCTAGAGCACTTCATTTACGACGAGAACGGCCAGTTCTTGACGGGTTCGCTCGCCGACTACCTGATGCCGACCGCGAGCGATTTTCCCAACATCCGCGCTGTTGCGCTCGAGCTCAAACCCTCGCCCAACAATCCGCTTGGCGCCAAGGGCGCCGGCGAAGGCGGCATCATCCCGGTCGGCGGTGTCATCGCCAATGCGGTCGCCGCGGCGCTGAGTTCGTTCGGCGTGCAACCGCGCGAGTTGCCGCTGTCACCGGCGCGCGTGTGGCAGTTGATTCAAGATACGTTAGGGTAACGCAGCGCGAGCAGCAATCGCTTCATATTTTGCTCAAATCATACGTCGATCGCGCGAACATTTCGTCAATAGCGAGCTTCCTGACCGACAGCCCCTGCTCATACGAATAGCGCACCAACGTCTCGAGCACGTGACGGTTCGCTTCAACGCCGTAGCTCCAGTGATCCTCGCCCATGAACGTCTTTAGCCGGTCGTTTTCGGCGACGCTCCACGGTAGCGAAGTCGAGAGGTGGCCGATCTGATTCAGCTCGTGCATGCAGAGATCTTTCGCCTTGATGAAGGCTTTGAAGACGCTGGTGGCGAGCCAAGGGTGCTGTTCGATCAGCGTACGCCGGATGCCGATGGTGTGCATGATCGGAAAAATCCTGGTCTTGCGGAAATAGGCCTCTTCGACTTTTGGGTAATCGGGAAACAGGCGGCCGACATTGGGTACGCCGTTCAGGAAGCATGACGGCGCCCGCGCGCCGATCAGGCCGTCTAGTTCGCCGTCGGCCAGCATGTCGGACAGCGTGCGGTCGTGCGGGACGTCCTCCAGGTCGATGTCCGGCGGCAGCTTGATCGGCGTACGCTCGTCGCGGCCTGCCTCCTCCAAGCCGCCGCGCCGCCATTTGATGTCGCTCGGCTTGACGCCATGCTCGTCCTGGAGGATGCCCCTGATCCAGACATTCGCGGTGATCTGGTATTCCGGCAAGCCGATGATCTTGCCCTTGAGATCTTCCGGCTGCTTTATGCCGCGGTCGGTGCGGACATAGATGCCGCTGTGCCGGAACAGTCGTGATACGAACGCCGGAATGGCGACGTAATGCGAGTCGCCACGCGCGGTGGTCATCGTATAGCTGTGCAGCGATAACTCGCTGATGTCGAAATCCTGGAATTTGAAGGCGCGGTGGAACGCTTCTTCGGGCTCCAGCGCGACGGCGGCGACCTCGCAGCCCTCGATCCGCGCGCGGCCGTCGAAAATAGCGCGCGTGCGATCGTAGTCGCCCACCGCCAGACTCACCTGCAATGCCATCTCGCTCTCCCCGTAACACTGCCGCGCAAGCTACGCATTGCATCGCCGAGCCGCAACACGTTGACCGACCGGTCGGGCCGATGCTAGGAAAATGCCTGAATATTCCGCCTTTTCCCGCGTTTCGAAGTGGACGTGCCGGGTTATGAAATTACCGCCCTTCGAATATGCCTGTCCGACGACCATCTCCGAAGCGATTGCACTGTTGGCCTCGCACGACGGCGAGACGAAGCTGCTCGCCGGGGGCCAGAGCCTCGTGCCGATGCTGGCGTTCCGCATCGCATCGCCGGCGCTGCTCGTCGATTTGCGCAAGCTCGCGGAGCTGCGGCACATCAAGATCACGCATGAGGGCGTCACACTCGGCGCCATGGTGCGCTGGCGCGAAATCCTCGATGATCCACGATTGCGTACGGCGCATCCCCTGCTGGTCGCCGCCGTCGAACACGTCGCGCATTATCAGATCCGCAATCGCGGCACCGTCGGCGGAAGCATCGCCCATGCCGATCCAGCCGCCGAGATGCCCGGCATCGTTGTTACCTGCGAGGCGAAGATCAGCGTCGTCGGCAAATCCGGCACGCGTGTGATCGAAGCCGCCGATTTTTTCCAAGGCCCGCTGATGACCGCGCTCAAGTCGGACGAGATCATCACGGAAATCCGCCTGCCGGCGTGGCCGGCGCAACGCCGCTTCGGCTTTGAGGAATTCGCGCGCCGCCGCGGCGATTTTGCCATGGCGGCCGCGGCCGTATTCTATGATGAAAATGGCGGCAAGGCGCATAACACCCATGTCGGCGTCATCGGCGTCAGCGATCGTCCGTTGCGGCTGCAAACCGTGGAAGCGGTGGTGAACGGCCAGAAACCGGACGACGACATTATCGCCAAGGCCGAGGCCGCCGCATCGGCTGCTGTCGACCCGACGGACGACATTCATGCCAGCGGCGCCTATCGCAAGGCGCTTGTTGGAGTCATGGTCGAGCGCGCGCTCAAACACGCGGCAGCATAGGGTCAAGAGTCGATGTCGGTCAAATTCGAGGTCAACGGCAAGCCGGTCGAGGTTGAGGTCGAGCCGCGGCTGACGCTCGTTGATTGCCTGCGCCATCACTTGCGCCTGACTGGCACGCATGTTGGCTGCGAGCACGGGGTATGCGGCGCATGCACGGTGCTGGTCGATGGCGCCGCGGTGCGCGCGTGCCTGATGCTCGCGGTGCAGGCCGAGGGCGTGAAGGTGGTGACAGTCGAAGGCCTGTCGCACGACGAAGGCCTCACGCCGCTGCAGGCGTCGTTTCGAAGGCATCACGCGCTGCAATGCGGCTTCTGCACGCCGGGCATGATCACGACTGCGCATGCGTTGCTCAGCGAAGAGCCCGATTGCGACGCCGATCGCGTGCGCGAAGTGCTTTCGGGCAACATTTGCCGCTGCACCGGCTACATTTCCATTGTCGAGGCCGTGCTCGACGCGCGCGCCGCCTATAAGCGCGACGGGAAAGGCGCATGAGGACGGTCAACTCGTTCGTCGGTCAACCGATCGAACGATTGGAAGATTTGCGCCTGGTGCGCGGGCGCGGCCAATACGTCGACGATCTCGCGCGCAAGGACATGCTGTATGCGGCGATTCTGCGCAGCTCAGTCGGCCACGGTCGCATTCGTTCGATCGACGTTACGTCGGCGTGCGCGTTGCCCGGCGTGCACGCCGTGCTTACTGCGGCTGAGTTGGGCGACCTCATCCCGGTGGTGCCGATGCGGCTGCAGCCGATGCCGGAGTTCGAGCCGTTTGCCCAGCCGGTGATGGCGCGGGACAAGGTCCGCTATGTAGGCGAGGCGCTGGCAGTCGTGCTTGCCGACAGCGCCGGCATCGCTGAGGACGCAGTCGGTGCGATCGACGTCGATATCGAGCCATTGCCGGCAGTATCGAGCTGGCAGCTCGCGGCGACAAACGAAACGCTGCTGTTCGAAGACAGGGGCAGCAATATCCCGATGAAATTCCGCGCCGTGCTCGGCGATGCCGCGGCGGCGTTCAAGGACGCGTCCTATACGCGGCGCGAGCGGTTCAGCACGCAGCGCCACACGGCGCTGCCCATGGAGCCGCGCGGCCTGCTCGCCGAATGGGACAACGCGCAAGGACGGCTGACGGTATGGGGCGCGGCCAAGGTGCTGTTCGCCAACCGCCGGATTCTGGCCAAGGCGATGGGCCTCGCCGTAGACGCCATCGAGATGGTGGAGAACGACGTCGGCGGCGGCTTCGGCGCCCGTGGTGAGTTCTATCCGGAAGATTTTTTGATCCCGTTCGCAGCACGCCATGCGGGCCGGCCGGTGAAATGGACCGAGGACCGCCGCGAACATCTGATGACGATCAACCATGCGCGCGAGGCGGCCTGTGAGGTCGAGATCGCATGCGGGCGCGATGGCGCGATCCTCGGCTTGCGCGGCCACGCCTTCGTCGACATGGGCGCCTATATGCGCACCAACGGCGCCGTCGGCGCGCGCAATATTGCGCAGTTCATGTCGGGGCCCTATCGCATTCCGAACATCGACATCGACGTATCGCTCTTCCTCACCAACAAGACTCCGGTCGGTACCTATCGTGGGCCGGGCCGCTTCGAGACCGATTTCTTTCGCGAGCGCTTCTTCGACATCGCAGCACGTGATCTCGGCATCGATCAGGTCGAGTTCCGCCGGCGCAATCTCATCAGCGAAGGCGAGATGCCGCATACGATCGCCACCATTACGCCGTTCGAGGCCAAGGACGAGCTCGACAGTGGCGACTATCAAATTACGCTTGACCGCTGCCTCGTCGAGATCGGGTGGTCTGAGAAGGTGAAGCTCAAGGGCAAACTGGTCGCTGGCCGATATCAAGGTCTCGCCGTTTCCTGCTTCATCGAGGGCGGTGCAGCCGGGCCCAAGGAAAGCGCGCGGCTGGTGCTCGAAACCGACGGCACGCTCACCGTCTATATCGGCTCATCGGGCGTCGGGCAGGGGCTTGAAACGGCGTTCGCACAAATTGCCGCTGACGCGATGGAAATGCCGATGGATCGCATCAATCGAGTGTTCCACGGCTCGACCGCCTATGTCAGCGACGGTTATGGCGCTTATCACTCGCGTTCGATCGTGATGGGCGGCTCGGCTATTCTCGATGCCGCAACAAAATTGCGCGAGGCGATGCGGGCGGAGGCGGCGCGGCGATTGAATTGCGGCGCCGACGAAGTGGTGCTCGCCGACGAACGCGCGTCCGCTCCTGGCGGCAAATCGGTGTCCTGGGCGGAACTCGCGCCGGAGCCGCTCTCGGTCGAGGGCGCGTTCGTCAACCATAAGCACACCTGGGCCTATGGCGCCCACGCCGCTCATGTTTCTGTCGATCCAAAGACCGGGCATGTCGCGCTCATCGATTATGTCGCGGTGGAGAATTGCGGACGCATGATCAATCCGCTTACGCTGAAGGGCCAGCTTGTCGGCGCGGTGGTGCAGGGCCTTGGCGGCGCATTCCTGGAGCATCTGGTCTATGACGAACACGGCCAGCTTCTGACCGGCTCGCTTGCTGATTATCTGGTGCCGACGGCGAGCGATTTTCCAAAGATCCGCGGCTACGTTATGGAGTTGCATCCCTCGCCGATCAATCCACTTGGCGCCAAAGGCGCCGGCGAGGGCGGCATCATCTCGGTCGGCGGCGTGATGTCGAATGCAGTTGCCGATGCGCTGAGTTCGTTCGGCGTCGAGCCGCGCGATCTGCCGCTATCGCCGAGCGCCGTTTGGCAGCTCATCCAGGACGCGCGGAAGAATCTTGAACCGTAATCCTTAGGGGGTCGCGAGGCAGCCCTCAAAAGACGACGGCCCCAGCGCTGCGCCGCTGATCCTTCGAGGCGCGGCTTCGCCGCGTACCTCTTGCTGACAGTTCAACATGGACTAGCAGCGGCTACGAGAATAAATTCGAGCCAATTCACCAATCGACAGGAGTACGAGCCATGAGCGTTGCCCGCCACCCGCGCCCGAAAGAGCTTGAAGGCGTTCCGATCGAAGACATCATGCAAAGGTATGTCGGCCGCTTCAGGGAGAAGAAGCCGGACTGGGCCGCGTTCGAGGACGCCAAGATCGAAGGGTTCAAGCGGGCGCAACACCGCTTCATCGGCGCCGGCGGTTCCGGCAAGCACGGCGATCCGACGGTGATTCCGGCGGGAAATTTCACGCTTTCGATCATGTTCGTGAACCCCGGCCAGGGCAACGCGGCGCACACCCACGAAGTCGAGGAGTGTTTCTTCGTGCTGCATGGCTATCTCGACGTGTTTGTCGAGGACGAAAGCGGCAAACGCATCACCACGCGGCTCGGCCCGTGGGAATGCATTTCGTGCCCCGCCGGCGTAATCCACGGCTACCAAAACGACAGTCTCGAGCCGGTCTACTTTCAGGTGATGCTCGGCCGCGGCAAGCCCGAGGCCATGGGCTACGCCGACGATGATCTCTTCAAGCGTCGCGACGCGCACCTGAAAGCCGTGTGAATGGCCGATGCCATCGATGAGACGCGGTACGAGCTAGCGCTCGCCAACCGCATCATCGCACATGAGGGCGTGCTCGACGGTTTCGGGCACGTCAGCATGCGCCATCCGAACGATCCGAAGCGCTATTTGCTGGCGCGTTCGCGCAGTCCGGAATTGATCGAGCCGTCGGACATCCTCGAGTTCACGCTTGATTCCGAACCGGTGACATTGCCCAAGGGCGAGATGTACGGCGAGCGGGTCATTCACGGCTGCATCTATCAGGCGCGGCCGGACGTGAACGCCGTCTGCCATCATCATTCGCGGTCGATCCTGCCCTTCTGTGTCACTGGCATTGCGCTCGAACCGGTGTTCCACATGGGCGCGGTCATGGGCCAGGTGGTGCCACTGTGGGACAGCCGCAATGATTTCGGCGATACCGATCTGATGGTCGTCAAGCCGGAGGAGGGCCGCTCGCTGGCAAAGGCGCTCGGCCCGCACTGGATGGTCTTGATGCGCAGGCACGGCGCGACCCTCGCGGGCACGACATTGCGCGAACTCGTGTTCCGCACAGTGTATTCGCACGCCAATGCCGAAATCCAGTTGCGGTCGCTGATTCTCGGCGAAGTCGACGCTTTGAACGCGGGGGAACGGCGTCGCTCCGAGCCGCGTCAACTGCAGCCGCGGCCCATGGCGCGGGCATGGGAATATTGGACCATGCGCTTGCAGAAGGCTGACGCGATGCCGCCGCAGATGAAAACGCGATCAGTCAAAGCGCAATCGGCCAAGCCACAGCCAACCAAAGCGCGATCAGTCAAACCCGGATCGTCTGGAACGCCGTCGAAAAAGCGTGCATCCGCTCCGCGCCGGTCGCGGTGATCTCAATGGTTTCGCAAAGACGCAGCCGGTCTCGCAAATCTTGAGGCCGCGAACCCCTCCCTTCCGTCTCCGGCAAGCGCGGAAGAGTGAGCTTTACTTCCTTGCGCGTGCCCAGCCGATCGGTTGGCTCAATATGGTCCGTGCGACGCGATATTGTCGAGGACTTTGCTCAGTTGCGAAATGCGATCACTGTAGATCCTGGTCAAGCAGGCGACATGCGCGCCGCACGCCTCCCGCGTCTTCAGCCATTGCAGCTGAGCATCGCCGATGTCGCCGCGCTGGCCCATCGCGACCAGCGACATCGCGATACCATAGAGTGTCACCATCCGTGCCTCTGCCTGGCCGAGCGAATAGTTTTTGCAGACGGTGATGTCGGCCGGCGTGCTCGCCTTGGCGCAGTTGATTGGGGCGTAATCCGCGCCGAACGCCAAGGAAGGAATGCCGATCGCGGATGCAACGATTGCGGCAGGCAGCAATAAACGCTTCATTGATCCTCTCCCCCGTTTCGGCGGGTGGCGGTTACGCGCTACCCGAAGGTCGGCACGAACAGCTTCTCAATCGGAATCATCTCCGGAATCAGGCCCTGCTCGACCATGTAGGATACCAGTGCTTCGAGCGTCGGCCGATTTGGCTCGATGCCGTAGGGCCAGCAATCGCCGCCGAAGAGCTTATCGATCTCTTCGACATCATCTGGAAGCCACGGCAGCATGTAACGCAGCGTCCCCGAATAGCGCATTTTCTCGCGTGCGCGCTCCTTGGCGGTGTTGAGAGCATTGTAAAGGCTCGTCGCCACGTACGGATTTTTTTCATAGACGTCGTTGCGGATAACGATGAGGTGCATGATCGGAAAAATTTTCGTGCGCTGGAAATAATCCTTTTCGCGCGCGCGGTAATCGGGAAACAGCCGCACCACATCCGGATGGCGCCCGAGCGCACGCGGCATGTTCGAGCCGATGATGGCGTGGATTTCGCCCGCCTCAAGGAGGTCGTTCAGCGACTTGGCGCTGTTGTTCGGCTTGATGTCGACGGGTTTTAGCAGGGGCATGACCGAAGGATTGCCGTAGGCGCCGGGCTCGTTGATCGCGCCTTGGATCCATTCGATCTTGGCGAGATCGATGCCAAGGTCGTGCTGTATCAGGCCGCGAATGAAGATCGCCGCGGTCTGCGTGTAGAGCGGTACGCCGACGCGCTTACCTTCGAGGTCTTTGGGCGATTTGACGAACTTGCGGTTGACGACGATGAAGCCGTGGCGAAAGACCCGCGAGGCGAAAACCGGCAGGGCGACGAAGGGAAGCTTCTTGGCCGCAAAGCGGCTGACGAACTCCGAGCTCGACATCTCGCAGGCGTCGAATTCCAGCCGATTGGACATGCGATCGAAGATCTCGCGCGGGTTGTCCATGACGAGAAAGTTGAGATCGATGCCGTCGGGTTTGATCTCGCCGGTTCGCAGGGCGAGCATGCGGTCGTAGAGGCCGCAGGCGAAGGTGATCGGCAAAGCGGGCATGAATTGCACCTTTGAGGACGTTGCAGGTGGAGCTTGTTGAGGCGAAATCGTTCGAGGCGGATGTGTCCGAAGACTTAGCCTTACGCAGAATGTCGACTGTTGGATTACACAACGAATTGTTGTGGCGAGTTGACTGATTTGATTTCGATATTAAGGTCTTCGATCACGCTGGTGTCGACGTAGTTATTCGCCTCCTTGCTGCCAATCTCGACACCGATGGCCTGCAGCTGCGCAATCACATTTTCGGCCTCGGCATCGAACACGACATCGTTGACCTCGTCGTCATAGCCGACGCCAAGGATGACGAAATTGCAGACTTTGCCAAGCTCGGCGGGCGACGCCGCGATGCTGGCGCCAATGGCGCGCGCGGCTTCGCGCTGCTTGTCGCCGACATCGCAGACCGTGACCGCGTAGCCTTGAGCGCAGCGCGAAGTCGTGCATCACATCCGAGAAACGCTTCACGTATCTCCATAATCGCGCGCGGCCGCTGCGGCCGAGACGTAACCTTCCGCGATATCGCGCGCGAGCGCCGCGCGGTCGCGTTTTTTTGGCTCGCCGTAGCCGCCGCCGCCTGCACTTTGCAACATGAAGCGGTCACCGGCACTTAGATCGTAACGGCCCGACGCCGGCGTTTCCGTCTCGTCCGGTGCACCCAGGTGGATCACGAACCGGCTGCGACTGCCAGGCTTGCCGCCGGCGACGCCGTTGGGCGGAAATTTCGCGCGATCGTAGCGCCGCACCACCGTTGCATCCTGCAGTAACTCGTAGCCCCGGCGAAACGCTAGGCCGCCGCGAAATTCGCCGGCGCCGCCGGAGTTGGCGACCATGTCGAACGCGGCGATGCGGCAGGGAAACTCGGATTCGATGATTTCGATCGGCGTGATGTGCAGGTTGCTCAGATGCGTCGCCAGCGCGGAGGCGCCGTCATGGCCCTTGCCGCCACCATAGGCGGAGCCGAGGATTTCGTATTGCATGGACGGCTGGCCTGGGCGTCCACCGCCTTGCCATGAAATCGCCAGTGCACCGCTCGATCCGGCATTAGCGACGGCGCGCTCGGGACGAAACGGCGCCAGCGCCTCCAGGATCACGTCGACCAGCTTGAGATTGGCGGCCTGGTAGGAACTCACCGGCGCCGGCGCGCTCGCATTGGTGATGGTGTTCGGCGCATATTTGAAGCGCACCACCTCGCGCATGCCGTCATTGAAATGCAATTTCGGATCGAGCGCGCCGATGAGAGAGTAGAACACGCAAGCCTCGACCATCGACGGCCGCAGATTGACCGGCCCCTTGGCCTGCCGGTCGCTGTTGGTGAAATCGAAGGTGATCTCGCCGTTCTCGACTCGCACGGTGACGGCGAAACGCACCGGCCGATCGAGCTCGACGCCGTCGTTGTCCATGAAGCCTGCGGCGGCGGCCTCGCCGTCGGGCAGCGCCTTGATCGCCGCGCGCAACTCCTCGGCCGCGCCCTTCAGCAGCGCCGCGAAGGCATCCATCACCGCCGCCGCGCCGAACCGTTCGCATGTCTCCAGAATGCGCTCGGCGCCCATCTGCGTTGCCGCCATCTGCGCATGCATGTCGCCGCGCACCAGTTCGGGCTGGCGGCTGTTGGCGAGGATGAGCCGCTCCAGATCGGTATTGAAGATGCCGCGCGAAAAAATCTTCACCGGCGGCAGCAGCAGGCCCTCCTGGAAAATCTCCGTTGCGTTGGCCGAGGTCGAACCCGGCATGGTGCCGCCGACGTCGGCCTTGTGCGCAATTGATCCGGCAAAGCCGACCAGCGTCGTGCCTGAGAGGATCGGAGAGACGAAAGCCATGTCGGAGACGTGTGGCAGGCCGCCTTCGTAGGGATGGTTGCAGACGAACATGTCGCCGTCGCGGATATCCTCGTCGAAGCGCTCCAAGATTTTGCCGACCAGATGCCGGTAGACCGGCGCGTGGAAGAACATCGGCGGCGCCACGATCAATCCGCCATGACGGTCGAGGATCACGCAGGAGAAATCGCGCGACTCGCGGATGATGGTCGAATAGCCCGAACGATAGAAATGGTAGTGCATCTCCTGCATCAGGCTGCCGATGCGGTTGCGCACAACCTGCGTGGTGATGGCGTCGACCATTGCTTCAATCTTTTTGCTCGAGGATCAGATTGCTATAGCGATCGACCATGGCGTGCCAGCCGCGCGGCACCACCGTCGTCGCATCGAACTGCTCGACGATGGCGGGGCCGGCGAATGTGACGCCGACATCGAGCCGGTCGCGATCGTAGATCGCGGCCTCGGTCGCCTTCTCGGCAGAGAAGAACACCTGCCGCATGCCCTTGACCGCCGCCGCGGCCGGCGGCAACGGCTTGCGCGCCGGCAGCGCATGCGGCGTAAATTTCGGCACGCTGACCCGCACGCGCATGCGATAGCTGACGACCTCGACGCCTTTCTCCTTAGCGGCGTGGCCATGGATCCGCTCATGTACGTCGTCGAAGCGCTCACGCGCGGCGGCGAGCGCGCTGCCATCGAGCGTATCCTGCCACAGGCCGCTCAGCGGCACCCGCAGCTCATAGCCTTGCCCGGCATAGCGCATGTCGAGCTCGCGCTCGAAGGCGGCCGCGCTCGGATCGAGACCCTCCCGCGCAAGCTCGGTCGCCGCCTTCGCTTCGATGTCGCGGAACATGACCTCGGCATGCGCCGGGTCGATCCGGTCAAGCCCGCCGAGCTCGGAGCGGACATAGTCGTGCAGCACGTCGGTGCAGAGCAGACCAAGCGCAGAAAATGCCCCGGGCCGCGCCGGCACGATGATGCGGCGCATCCCAAGTTCCTCCGCGACCGCCGCGGCATGCACGGCGCCGGCGCCGCCGAACGGCAGCAATGCGAACTCGCCGAGATCGACGCCGCGCCGTGCCGCGAATACGCGCACTTCGTCGGCCATGCGCATATCGACGATGCGCCGGATGCCGGCGGCGGCTTCCGGGACAGTCATCTTCATCGGCTTGGCGATCTTGGCTTCGAGCGCGACACGCGCCGCAGCGGCGTCGAGGCATTGCGTACCGCCAAGAAAATAATCCGGATTGAGCAAGCCGCAGACGATGTCGGCGTCGGTCACGGTCGGATCGAGGCCGCCGCGGCCATAGCACACCGGCCCCGGATCGGCACCGGCGCTCTGCGGGCCGACCGACAAAAATCCGGCGCGATCAATCCAGACGATCGAGCCGCCGCCGGCCGATATCGTGGTGAGATCGAGGGCGGGCACATCAAGCTGCCGACGCGCCACGGTGCCCTCCGTCACTTCAAGCGGAGCGCTGCCTTCGATGAAGGCGATGTCGCAGCTGGTGCCGCCCATATCGAGGGTGACGAGCCCCAAGGCCCCTTCGCGCGGCAGGTATGCGCTCGCCTGCGCCCCGGCCGCCGGGCCGGACAGCAGGCTATGGACGGTCTTGTGGCCGGTGACAGCGGCGGCGAACGGCATCACGCCGCCGTTCGATTGCATCAAGAAGCGCTGTTGCGTGGTCAGACCGGCTGCACTGAGGCGGCTTTCCAGGTCCGCGATGTAGGTCACGAGCACCGGAGCGAGGTAGGCATTCAGCAACGTCGCCGACAGCCGCGGCCATTCGCGCACGCGCGAGAGCACGTCGCAGGAAAGCGAGACGTGCGCAGCGGGAAAGACCTCGCGGATGAGCGCACCGGTACGCTGCTCGTGAGCGGGGTTCATGAAGGAGAACAGGTAGCACACCGCGATCGAGGCGACGCCCGCGCGCTTGAGTTCCGCCGCCGCCTGGCGCACCGCCTCCTCGTCGAGTGGATCGAGCACCGCGCCGCTGTAATCGATGCGTCCGCCGATTTCGCGGGTGAGGCTCTGCGGCGCGATAGGTGTCGGTTTCTCATAGAAATAATCGAACGGATTGCCGTCGCGCGCCTGGCCCTGGGTTTCCTGAATTGCGCGAAAGCCGCGGTTGATCAACAGGCCGACCCTGGCGCCGCGCATTTCCAGCAGCGCGTTGGTGGTGATCGTGGTGCCATGGGAAAAAAATTCGATCGCCGCGAGATCGACGCCGCGCGCGGCAAAATTGCCGATGCCGCGCATGACGCCGAGCGCAGGATTGGCCGGCGTAGTCGCCACCTTCTCCACCGCGATCGCGCCACTGGCGACGTTGAGCAACACCAGGTCGGTATGGGTACCACCGACGTCGACACCCAACCGATATTTTTGCGCCATCGCTTAGAAGCTCTTCCTCACCGTACCCCGGCAAAACGTCGCGCCCGCGGCGCCGCTTGGTCTTGGCGCTTGATCGCAGGATTTTCTATAATCGCTGGCAAATTTGCGCAATTGGTCCGGCTGGAGAGCGATATGGCAAGCGCATGTGCGTGGCTCATGGCCCTCCTTGTTGCGGCACTTGCGGCAACCCCAAGCCGTGCCGATGAAACCTTCCCGTCCCATGTGGTGAAGGTTGTCGTCCCCTCGCTGCCGGGATCGACGACCGATATCCTCGCCCGGCTTGTCAGCGATCAGCTCAGCCAGGCCTGGGGCAAGCCGGTGATCGTCGAGAACATCCCGGGTGCGGCGATGAACATCGGCGCCGAGAATGTGGCGCACGCGGCGCCCGATGGCTACACCATGATGGTCTGCCCGCCCGCCCCGGTCGCGATTCAGCAATTGCTTTTTCACGACCTCAAATACGACCCGACCAAATTCGCGCCGATCGCAATGCTCGCCAAGATTCCGAATGTGCTGGTGGTGCGCCCGGACTTTCCCGCCAATACCATCCAAGAACTCATCACCTACGGCAAGGCGCACCCGGGCAAACTTACATATGCCTCGCAAGGCGTCGGGTCGACCGCGCATCTGTCGGGTAGCGAGCTCGAAATGCTTGGCGGCATCAAAATGGTGCACGTGCCCTATCGCGGCGCGCAGCCGGCGCTTACCGACGTGATGTCAGGCAATGTCGACATGTTCTTTGACACGCTCACGACTTCGGTCCCGTTGTATCGCGCCGGCAAGCTGAAGCTGCTCGGCGTCGCCAGCACCGAACGCGCGAGCTCGGTGCCGGAGGTGCCGACCATTGCCGAATTCGGACTGCCCGGCTTCCGTTCGATCACCTGGTTTCCCATTGTCGGACCGCCGGGCATGCCGGATGCGCTGATTGAAAAAATCAACCGCGCCGTCGATGCCATTTTGCAGAAGCCGGCGATCAGCGAGAAGCTGCGCGCGCTGCGACTCGATCCCATAGGCGGCACGCCCGCCGATGCGGCCAAATTCTTCGCCGAAGAAACGCAATTGTGGGCCAAGGTGATCGCGGAAAGCCACATCGTGCTGCAATAAGCCTGCCTCTTCCCCGTCTTTGCCATCGGTTCGCCGCCAGGCAGCAATACGGCCCGAATCAGAGGGGGCGCGCACCCCGTGAGCGGGCGGCCAGCTTCGAATCGCCAAAATCATAAGAAGCTTAATCGTTTTTTAATTCCAACGGTTCAAACCCAAATAGAATCGGTGGAGCAGCTATGCGTATTGTGCTGGTCGACCCAAGCCGCGCGATCCAGCGAGCCATGACGGAATTGATCGCTCATGGCGAGCACGAAGTGCTCGCGTTCAGCGAGGGAAAAAAAGCACTCGAATGCATTAGTACCGACGAAACCATTCGCGCCCTCATCACCAGCGTACAGCTGGCGGATATTTCAGGGCTCGCGCTTTGCGAGGCGGCTCGGAAGTTAGCGGGCTCTCGCCGTGCCCTCTTCATCATCGTCATGTCGTCCACCGAGGACTATGGCCTGGTCATTCAAGCACTCGACAATGGTGCGGACGACTTCATCCGCAAGCCGCCATTTCCCGAGGAACTTCGCGCTCGACTACGAGCAGCCGACCGCCTCACCATGATGCAGCGCGATCTGATCAAATACGCCACGACCGATTTCCTCACCGGTCTTCTCAATCGTCGTGCTTTCTTCGGTGAGGCCGCAGAAGCATGTCGCGCCGCTGATGCCGGCAAGCCGCTTTCGGCCATCGTATTCGACATTGATCATTTCAAACGCGTCAACGACACGCACGGGCACGAAGCGGGGGATATTGTATTGGCTAACGTCAGCTCGGTCGCGAAGGCCGCATCAGGTGGAATTTTAGGCAGACTCGGAGGGGAAGAGTTTTGCTTGCTCGAACACTGCGAGCTCGCCGATGCGATTGAAAGTTCCGAGAATCTGCGACGTTCAATCAAGATTCTTCGTTTCCCCGAGGCGGGCCTTTCTGCAATTACATGCAGTTTCGGTGTTGCCGAGTGGGAGAGCGGCGACACGATCGACCGCCTTCTGCGTCGTGCGGATATGGCCATGTATGAGGCCAAAGGCGCAGGCCGTGACCGTGTCATAGCGTCCGATACTTTTGCTCTTACGGATCAACATGAAAAATGGCGCGGCATCGCCCGCACGGCCAAGCGGCGCATTGAGTGACCGTCAGTGGTCCGGCGGGATCTCAATCAAAGGACGCCGTCCGTGGCGAAGGCGGCCGCCGCTCGCTTTCCCCGGTCAACGGGCGCAGGGCAAGATAATCAAAATCCCGGCGCGCGTTCGACCTGATCGTACCAGTCGAAGCCCATGTCTTTGACAATGCGGTTGCTCATCACGATGATGCGGCACTCCGCGCCGGCGTTGGCGAAGTGCTGATGCATGGTGAACGGTGGAATGTAGACGTAATCGCCGACGGTCCATTCGAATTTCTTCGGCGCCTCGCCCCATTCCCACTGGAACGCTTCGAGACAATCCCACTTCAGATCCCAGTGCAGGTCGTAGCCGGAGCCTTCGACCACGAAGAACAATTCCTCCCACATGTGGCGATGCTTGCCGGAGCGCTCGCCGTCCTTGAGGAACTGCATATAGGCTTCGATGCAGCACTCGCGCGTGCGCATCTTCTGGTTGACCAGATGCTTGATGAGGCCGTCGGGTGAACGCTCCCACGGCATGTCCGCGGCCTTGATGACATTCGGCAGCGTCGCGTAGTCATCGCGGAATTTCTCCGATTCGACGAGAGCTTCGGCGAGGAAATTGCTGGCGTTGGAACCGGACAGCGCGGCCTGCTTGTCTTCGAACAATGGCATTGCCATCTCCGCACTCATATTTCCGTCGGCGGCGAGAATTCCTCGACCCCGGGCGGCAGCTTGTCGGTCGGCCACTCCACCATTTTCTGGAACAGCAGGTGCATGAACAAAAACAGCGGCTTCGCCTTGAACACGAGCAGGATGCAGGACTCCTTCTCGTCGTCATTGAAGTGCTGGTGCACGCAGCCGTTCTCGACCAGCATGACGTCGCCGGCCTCCCACTTCATGTAGCGGCCATCGTGGACGTCGTGGCCATGGCCCTTGAGCACGTAGAACACCGCGCTGTTGAGATGGCCGTGCTTCTGGCCGGCATTGAGTGGCGCGTAGCACTCGATGTGCGATTCGATCGACTGCACGACGCTGACGGCTTGCGGACTGATGATGTGCTTGCCGTACATTGCCGGGCCACCCTTCCACGGATGGTCCTTTGACGAATAAACGCGCGGCTCCTCGAGCAATTTCTTGTAGAGGTGACTGTAGGTACCTTCGAGGGCGCGCACAAAGGTGCGCTTCTTCGCCCAGCGATCCCATTTGCCGTGCTTGATCTCGTCCTGATCCTCCGGGGACGGCTTGTTGTGGCCGAGCCCAGGCACTTCGTGTTCAAGCATTCCTGTCATTTCGCGCTCCCTGTTCTTCGCCGCGATGCGGCCGGATGCAGAGCGGCTCTGCCCAAAAGCATATCGCGCTGGCGCTTCGTGCTGGTCATTACGGGATTTCCGCTATGCGTGCAATGTCGGGTCGCGCTGCGTTCGCCGCGATTGCCGATGCTGTCTCGCTCGCCCCGCGTGCGGGAAGAGGTGACACGCTTGGATACCGCGTTGCATCGCGCACTAATCCCGCTTATGCGTCAAGCTTATGCAGCATGGCGCGTTGCCGATTGGCGCGGCTTATCGATGTCGCTGCAGGAACGAGCAAGGGCAGGAACGAGTTATGAGGAGGTCATGAGACATCCGTGCAATCGCGGCATTACTGCGGCCCTCTTGCTTGTCGGGGGGACCAGCCTCGCTGTTGCCCAGAGTCCGGCCGACTTCTACAAAAATCGCAACATCGACGAATACATCGGCTACAGCACCGGCGGCGCCTACGACTTCTACGCCCGGGTGATCGGCCGCCACATGGGCGCGCACATCCCGGGCAATCCAACGCTGGTGCCGAGAAACATGGAAGGCGCCGGCAGCCTGCGTCTTGCCAATTGGCTCTATCGCGTCGCGCCGCAGGATGGCTCCGCGTTTGGCACGATCGGGCGCGGTATCGCGTTCGATCCCCTGCTGATCGGCAAAGGCGACCAGTTCGACGCACAGAAATTCAACTGGCTCGGCAGCGCCAATAACGAGGTCAGCGTCTGCGTGGCGTTGAAGAATTCCGGCATCACCAAATTCGAGGACCTGTTCACCAAGGAACTCGCCGTCGGCGGCACCGGCACCAGCGCCGACACCGACCAGTTTCCGCGCGTCCTCAACAATGTCTTGGGAACGCATTTCAAGGTTATCGAGGGCTATCCGGGCGGCAACGAGGTCGTGCTGGCGATGGAGCGCGGCGAGGTCAGTGGCCGCTGCGGCTGGTCATGGTCGAGCGTGAAATCGACGCATAAATCATGGATCGATGACAAGCGGATGGTTGTGCTGGTTCAGCTTTCGCTCAGCAAACACCCCGAACTGCCCGATGTACCGCTGGTTATGGACTTCGCCAAGACCGACGAACAGCGGCAAATTCTCAAGATGGTGTTCGCCCGCCAAGTGATGGGCCGGCCCTACCTCGCGCCGCCCAATCTGCCGGCCGACCGCGTCGCGGTGCTGCGCAAGGCCTTCATGGACACGATGACCGATAAGGATTTCTTGGCCGAAGCTGACAAGACTCAGCTCGAGATCAATCCGGTCACCGGCGAAGACGTCGAGAAGCTGGTGAAGGAAGTCTATGCAACACCAAAGGACATCATCGCCAAGGCCAAGGAGGCGGCGAAGTAAGGCAGCGGCCCTTCCGAGTCAGTCAACTCCAATGTCAGGCCGCGTGCAGCGAATACTTGATTTTGCGCGCGGCCACAGTCTCGACTGCGGAAGCTGAAACATTTCCAGTTTCAATATTGATGACTCTCCTCCGTCACCCTGAGGCACGGGCTTGCAAGCCCTTGGATGAAGCGGTCTCCCGTCCGCCACCGCATCTGCCAATCTAGCCGATCCTGTGATTCGTGACTTACAAGGATGACGATCAACATTAATGAGCTTGGTATAACTGCCGCGCGGCGCCGCTATTGCGCGCGCCCCATGCGGCGCGGGCCGCTGTCGGTAACGCCGAGATGAGTTTCCAGCGTCGCGCGGTCCGCCGCGAGCGCCGCGCTGCCGGCGGCATGAACCACGCAGCCGCGCTCGATAATGATGGCACGGTCGGTGACGCCGAGAATTTTCTTGGCGTTCTGCTCGACGAGAATCGCCGACATACCCTCGTCGCGAATGACGCGGCGCAACGCCGCCAGCAATTCCTCGACGATGATCGGCGCCAGCCCTTCGAGCGGCTCGTCAAGCAGCATGACGCGTGGATTGAGCACCAGCGCACGTGCGACCGCGAGCATCTGCTGCTCGCCGCCCGAGAGCTGATTGCCGAGGTTTTGCTTGCGTTCGGCCAGCCGCGGAAACAGCGCATAGACCTTTGTCGTGGTCCACAGGCCCGGCTGTGCGACCGCGGTCAGATTTTCGTGCACGGTGAGCGATTTGAAGATGTTGCGCTCCTGCGGCACCCAGCCGACGCCGATGTGGGCGCGCTGGTCGGGCCGCAGCTTGGTGATGTCGGCGCCGTCGAGCACGATGGTGCCGCCGAAATAGCGCGTGACGCCGACGATGGTGTTGACCAGCGTGGTCTTGCCCATGCCATTGCGCCCGAGCAATGCGAGCGCGTGACCCTCGGCAAGCGAGAGTGAGACGTTCGACAGCACCACGGCCTCGCCATAACCCGCAGAGAGCTGCTCGATGGTCAGAAGTTCAGCCATCGAGCTCCTCGCCGAGATAAACCGCCTTCACGCGCGGATCGCGCGCGACCTCTTCGGGCGCCCCGTCGACGAACAGCGAACCATTGACCAGCACCGAGATGCGATCGGCAAAGGAGAACACAAGGTCCATGTCGTGCTCGATCAGCAACACGGTGACGTCGGCCGGCAGAGCGGCGATGGTGGCAAGAAGCTCATGGCGTTCGGCCTCGGGCACGCCGGCCGCCGGCTCATCGAGCAGCAGCACCCGCGGCCGGCACGCGAAGGCGAGCGCGATCTCGAGAAGCCGCTGCTTGCCATAAGGCAATATCGCGGTGCGCGCGTGCATGACGTCGGTCAGACGAAAGCGCTCGACGATCTCGACGATCTCGTCGGTCACCGCGGACTTGCTGCCGACGAGCCGCCAGCAGTCGCCGCCGCAGCCCAGCCGTTCGGAGACCGCGAGCCCGATCGTCTCCAATGGGGTGAGGTCCGGAAACAGCTGATTGATCTGGAACGTGCGCGCCATGCCGAGCCGCACGCGCTCATGCGGAACGACATTCGTAATGTCTTTGCCCTCGAGCATGATGCGGCCGCCGGTCGGCCTGAGCACGCCGGTGAGCAGGTTGATGACCGTGGTCTTGCCGGCGCCGTTCGGGCCGATCAAAGCGTGGCGCGCACCCTTTTCCACCGCGAGCGTCACGTCATGGGCCGCAATGATGCCGCCGAACCGCTTTTCCAGCCCGATGGTCTCGAGGATCGGCATATCCGCGTGTCCGCCTCAGTGTCCGTCCGGAGCGGCGCTGCCGAGCGCGGCTGGCCGGGCTATCATGCGGGCGCCGAGCCGGCAGATCGCGGCGCGCAAGGCCGCATTCCATCCGCTCATGCGGTCGCGGCCGACAAGCACAATGACCACCAGCACGAGACCAATCCAGAACTGCCAGTATTGCGGCGTGAGAGTGGCGATCCAATCCTGCAGAAGCTTGTAGATCACCGCGCCGATCAGGCCGCCGTAGAGATAGCCCGTGCCGCCGATGATGAGAACGAGAAGAAGGTCGGCCGAGCGCTCCAGCGAGAACACGTCGAGCGAGCAGAACGCCGTCGTCTGGGTGAGCAATGCGCCGGCAAGGCCGGCAAAGCCCGCTGAGATCGTATAGATCGCGACCAGCCGGCCGTTGACCGGAACGCCGATTGCGGACGCGCGCAAAGGATTGCCCTTCACCGAGCGCAGCGACAGGCCGAATGGCGAGTACACGATGCGCCTCGCGATGATGAAGCAAACAAACAGCACGATGAGGCAATAGATATAGCCGTTGTGGCCGTAGAGATCGAACCGGAACAGGCCGAAAATCGGCGCGATGGTGACGCCCTGCAGCCCGTCGGCGCCGCCGGTAATATCGGAATAGCGGTTGGCGACTTCGCCCAACATCAGCGAGACGCCCAGCGTGACCATGAGGCGCGTCAGGTCCGAGCCGCGCAAAACCAGGAAGCTCGTCACGAAGCCAAGCCCCGCCGCCACCAAGCCCGACAGGACGAGCGCAATGACAGGGTCATTGACGATGCCGTATTTGGCGATGAGGCCGGAAAAATAGCCGGCGAGGCCGAAAAACGCCGCCTGACCCAGCGAGATGATGCCGGCATACCCGAGGATGAGATCGAGCGAAAGCGCGAAGAGGGCAAGGATCGCCGTATCTTTCAGGATCAGGTATTTTCCAGGAAACAGCCAAATCGTCGCGAAGGCGAAGACCCAAAACGCAATCTCCAACGGCGACCAGCGCGCGCGGCGGGCGAGATGGGCTCTGACGTCGTCGGCGAGATCAACCATCCCGTTTCACCGCGCTACGCCGCGGGCAAACAAGCCTTGCGGCCGCCAGATCAGAACAACGATCATGATCGTATAGATGACGAAGGTGCCCAGCTTGGGCACGTAATATTTGCCCGCGACATCACCGATGCCGAGCAGGATCGACGCGAGGAACGGACCGGTGATGCTCGAGGTGCCGCCGACCGTCACCACGATCAAAAAGTAGATCATGTATTTGAGAGGGAATGTCGGATCGAGACCGAGGATCTCGGCGCCCAGCGCGCCGCCGAGGCCGGCGAGCCCGGAACCAAAAGCAAACGTGATACCGAATACAGCGCCGACATTGATGCCGAGACCGCGCGCCACGCGCTGATCGTCGACCGCCGCGCGCAAACGGCTGCCGAAGCGGGTCTTGGCGAGCATCAGTTGCAACGCCACGGTCAGTGCGCCGCAGACGACAATAATGAGCAAACGATACTTGCTCATTCCGATGCCGAACACGTTGAATTGCCCTTGCAACGCATCCGGGATCTGCACGAACTGCTGCGACGATCCCATCACGTAATCGGTGGCGGCGACCGACATGAACACAAGCCCGATGGTGAACAGCACCTGGTCGAGATGGCTCCTGGCATAGACGTGAACATAAAGCGTGCGCTCCAACAAGCCGCCGAGCAATGCCGTCGCCAGAAATGCAATCGGCAAGCCGAGCGCGAACGGAAGGCCCATGCGATTGACCAGGATCACAGTGCAGTAGCCCCCCACCATGGCGAAGGAGCCGTGGGCGAGATTGATGAAATTCATCAGGCCGAGCGTGACGGAAAGTCCGCACGCCAGCACGAACAGCAACATGCCGTAGGCAATTCCGTCGAAAAGGATTGTCAGCATGTTTGCCCGAGCGCCCCCTTGGCGGAGCCGATGATTGCAACATGGCGATGAATGCCCGAGTCGAGCCGCGGCATGACGACCATTCTGGATGATGTGGCGCGTACCCCTGGCCGGATTCCAACATTCCGGCTGGCCCTTGTCCAGACGCGGTTGTTTCAACTTGCCTCACCGGCCTGAGAACCGCATCCGGGAGGGCTCCTGCCGGCCACGGTCGCCGTGCTAGCATTCGGTCAAAATACGGCGGCCAACCCTGGGAGGACTGATGAGGCGAGGGATTCGCGGCCTCGGCCTGACGGTGCCGGCGGTCTGCGCTGCGAGCTTCTTCGCCACCGCTGTAATCTGGGCGCAATCCTTTCCGGAGCGGCTGCTTCGGCCGGCCCAACACCGCAAATGGTTGCAGGTCGCCAAATCCGCTCATATCACTGTCGATTGAGGGGCTGAGAACAGGAAACTGCGATGGCCAAGATCGTGCTCGGGCTCGGATCGTCTCACACGCCGATGCTGCTCGCCGCCGACGAGACACTGCCTCGGTTCCAGGAAACCGACCAGAAGATCAAGCACCGCGACAAGGAGGGCCGACCGACAACCTATGCCGACCTATTGGAAAAGGCCGACCCACGGATGGCCGCGATGGTCGCGCCGGCCGAGCTCGTCGCGCGGCAGAACAAGGCGCGCGCCGCCGGCGCGCATCTGCGCAAAACTCTCAACAATGCCAAGCTCGACGCGCTCATCGTGATGAGCGACGACCAGGACGAAGCCTATCGGGAAGATGCCCGGCCGACGTTTGCAATCTATTACGGCGAAACAATCCTCAACAGCAACGAGCAGCACGAACAGTACCATCAGCGTTTCCCGGAATGGTACGTGAAGAACCGCCAGGGCTTTTTCGAGGACGACAAGCCGCGCGCCTATCCGGTCGATGCCGGGCTCGCGCTGCATCTCATCGATTGGTTGATGGAGAACGGCTTCGATCCAGCGTCCTCGAAATGCATGCGCAAGGGCGAAGGCGAGGGCCACGGCATGGCCTATATACACCGCCGGCTGATGGACGAGGAAAACCCGATTGCCATCGTGCCGGTGTTCCTCAACACCTATTTTGCGCCGAACCAGCCGCGGCCGCGGCGCTGCTATCAGCTTGGCCAAGCCATCCGCAAGGCGGTGGAAACCTATCCGGGCGACGCGCGCATCGGTATCATCGCTTCGGGCGGCTTGAGCCACTTTGTGGTCGACGAGGATTTCGACCGCGCCATCCTGAAAGCCTGCGCCGACAAGGACGCCGGCTTTTTGCAAAATCTTCCGCGCAACAAACTCCACGCCGGCAGTTCCGAAATCCTCAACTGGGTCGGCATCGCCGGCGCTTGCGAGCATCTCGACCTGAACTGGTTCGAATACATCCCCGGCTACCGCACGCCGGCGGGGACCGGCACGGGGCTCAGTTTCGCGACTTGGGCGTAATTCATAACCCGCCTCCTCCTTTGGAGTCGTCTTCTTCTTGTTGAATGTTTCATTCCATCCGAACGTTCTTCGTGAAATCGTAGTCCGCGGCGTGCTCGGATTCGTAGATTTGCACCCGCCGTGTTTGATCAAAATCCGGAGCAAGGACTCGCCTGAGAAATTGCAGCTGCAACGCCCAGCCGGCCTCGGCGGCGCCGCGCCGATAACGGCCCGGCATGGTATCGTTGAGCCAGCCGTGCGGTGCGCCGGCAAAAACCTTGATCGTGTAACTCTTGTCGTGACGGTCGAGGCTGTCGCGGAAGCGGCGCACATCGCCGAGCGAAATCACATGATCGGACTCACCGAAGATGCCAAGCACGGGACAGTCGACACGGGCGAGGATGTCATCGAGCGGCTTGGCGTAGCGCTCGTTTGCTTCCCACTCGCGGGCGGACGCTGCGCCATACCATACCAGCGCCGCCGCAATTTTTTGTTCGGCCGCCAGCACCAGCGGGTGGCGTCCGGTCTGGCAGACGCCTTTGACGACGATTTTTTTCACATCCACATGCGGCAGCTTGCCGAGTTCCGCAATCGCGCTGTTGAGATAGCCGACCGCCTCGCTGTCTTTGAGCGGATATCCGACATCGCCGCGGTGCAGCGCGTCCTGGTCGGGATGCTTATGAAAAAAATCCGGCGCGATGCAGACGAAGCCGTCCCGCGCCAAGCGCTCGGCCAGATCGCAGGTATGTTTCACAAGACCATGCCGCTCGTGCATCAGTACAATGGCCGCACCTTTGCTGCTGCGCGCCGGCATAGCGAGAAAGGCGGGGAGTCCGCCGTCGCAGCGGATGGTTCTGGCCACAATGTCGAGATCGGGCACGGTTCCTCCTCCTCATCGTTTTTTTCGGGATTAAGTCGGAAAACGCCCGAAGTCTTGCCATAATGCCGCGCGAGTAACGGGGTCGCGAGACGGGGAAAGGGTGATTCCATGAAGTGGCAGGCCGCTTTGGCCGGCGCGATAGCGTCGGCTCTCTTCACCAATGTGGCATCGGCAGACGTGCGCATTGTCAACGACCCGGGGGGCGAGGTCGCATCCTACATTACCAAGTACCAAGGTATGCGCAGTTCGGGACAGCGCGTGGTTATCGATGGCCCGTGCCTTTCGGCCTGCACTTTGCTGACCGCCTTCATCCCGAAGGAGCGCATTTGCGTCACCAGCCGGGCCGTGCTCGGCTTCCACGCCGCGTCCTACTACGACGATGCGTCGCGGTCGCTGGTGCCAACCCGGGCCGGCAGCCGCTTGGTGATGCGGCTCTATCCCGCCGAAATTCGCAGTTGGATCCAGCGGCATGGCGGACTGACGCCGAAGCTGATCACGCTGCGGGGGTCCGAACTCGCCGGGCTCTATTCCGCCTGCCATTGAGGCCGCCTCCTTAGGAGCCGGCGGAATTGCGGCCTGGCGCCCGTTAGCGGTTGTCGTCCGGCGCATTCCGGCCTATCTACCGATTGCCGGAAGATAGCCATGCCTGAGACCGTCGCATCATCCTCAACGTCGCGGCCGCTGATAGTGGCTGCAGTGCTGATTGCCGTTGCGCTCGCAGGCACTATCGTGTTGTGGGCGCATTACGGGGCGACGGTTTTTTTCGAAACTATTCGCGCCGGCTTGGCGGCGTGCTTCGGTTGATTTGGAGTGAATAGTGGACCGACGGACTTCTCGTGTGCTCATGGTGCTCGGCGCCTTCCTCAGCGGCCTCGTGCTGTTCTTCGGCGCCATTCTCATCATCACCGGGCGTGCGCCGTCGCCGATCGGCCAGGCGGTTGCGGCTGTCGGCGGCCCGTTCCATCTCGAAGACCAGAACGGCAAGCCCATCACCGACCAGGACATGAAGGGGCGTCCGTTCCTGGTGTTCTTCGGCTTCACGCATTGCCCGGACATTTGTCCGACCACTTTGTTCGATATGTCGCAACTGCTGCATCAGCTTGGTCCGGACGCCGACCGCACCGGCGCCTTATTCATCACCGTCGATCCCGAGCGTGATACGCCGGCGGTGCTCAAGGACTATCTGTCGAACTTCGACCCGCACCTTCGCGGGCTGACCGGCGACCCAGCCTCGGTCAATGCCGCGATCAAGGCCTATCGGGTCTATGCCAAAAAGATTCCGCTCGAAGGCGGCGACTACACGATGGACCACACCGCCGTCGTCTACCTGATGGACAAGGACGGCCACTTCGTCGCACCGTTCAACATGAATCGGCCGACCGATGTGGAAGCCGCTGACTTGCGCCGTTATCTCTGACTCGCCGTCAAAATGCGCGGCGCAGTATTGGCGCAGTTGAGCAACAAAGCTAACCGCCGCGATTGGATTTCATCAGCGCGCCGCTGGCCTTCGCCATGATCGTTATCGGCGATTGGCCCGCGCGGGCGACCTGATTACGGTTGACTTGACTACGACGTGTTTTTTCGAAAATCCGCGAAGTCTTTGCCAGTCCATGCTCGGTCTTCTGCCAGTATTGCGGACTGTACAGAAGCTGAAACAGCGCCCGCCACGCGGCAAGCGATAACAGAAACCAGTAGAATGGGGTCAGGACAAGGACCCAGGCGTGCGCCAAAAGCCCGCGCCGCCGCAGCCCGACCAGATCAAGGGCCACCGTTGAGGCATAGCCGCAGAGCAGCGTCGTGGCGAATACCGGCGCGGCTCGCCCCATTTCACCGACAGCCTGCAACGGCGATCGAGCGAGCAGCGTATAGCAAAGCCCAGCCATGAAAATAGGATGGACCAAAGCCGCCAACACATTGCAGGCGAGGAAGAGTTGAAAAGCGATTGCGCCGGCAGGTGTAAGTTCGCGCACGAGCCGAAGCGGGCGCCGCATATGCACGAGCCACGTCTGCATCCAGCCCTTATACCAGCGCGTCCGTTGGCCAAGCCACGGCATGAAGCGCGCCGGCGCCTCCTCATAGGTCGCCGAGGGCAAAGCCGCGGACCGGTAGCCGAGCCGGAAAAGACGAATACCGAGATCGGCATCCTCAGTGACATTGTAGGGATCCCAGCCCCCGGCTTTGTGCAGCACCGCGGTGCGAAAGTGATTTGACGAGCCGCCCAGCGGAAATGGCAGACGCAACGCCGTGAGTCCGGGCAGGAAGACATCGAATTGACCGGCATAGTTGGCGGTAAACATGCGCGCCAGCCAGTTATCCGCGGTGTTGTCGATGGTCAGGCTGGCCTGCAGGCAGCCGAGCCGGTTATCACCCGCTCTGAAGGCGGCGACGGCACGCCGGAGTTGATCGGGTTCAGGTTTGTCTTCGGCGTCATAAACGACTGTGTACGAGCCGCGAGCCAACGGCAGGGCCACGTTCAACGCTTTTGGCTTGGTGCGCGGCCCGATCGGCGGCGCCGTAATGATCTCAAACTCCGGACCGAGATCAAGCAGCGCCAGCGCGAGCGGCGTCTCACGATCGTCGGCTTCGAGGACAAATTTCACATCCAGTTTTTCGGGCGGATAGTCGAGCGCGCGGATTGCAGCGACCAGGTTCTCCACCACGGCCGCTTCACGATAGAGCGCGCAGATGATCGTGTAGACCGGAAGCTCGCTATCGGCGATCCGCTTCCACTCTTTCGGCCCATGCCGCGGGAAGACAGCGCTCGATAGCCGCAGTGCCGCTGCGGCCAGGAAAATTACGCACAACAGCGAGCCGAACGCGTTGATCGTGGCAACGGGAACAAGCGCGAGAATCACGAGAATGAGCGTCACAAGCGCCGTTGCCGCAAAAACCCCCCAGCCGTACGGACGCGGCGCATTCGAAAACAGCGGCCGCGCACGTCGCAGTGCGTAAGCAGCACGCTTGCCGAGCGCCTTTTGGGTGTGGCGCCCGACGAAGCGGCCCAACTGCTTGGATGACGTCAAGCGAAATGGCCGCAGCCATTGCGGCTGCGGATGGCGCGGGTCGGCGAGACGGCGGGCCATGAGACCACGCGGCGCGATGATCCAAACGGTTCGCGAACCTTCGCGCAGCGGCAGCAACCCGGCGGCCGCTGCCTGGATCAGTTGATTGTCGTCGAGCGGACAGTCGGCCCGGGAGACAGAGTCGAATCGCTCATAGGACGTGCCGAGAGAGGCCGCCAGTGCGCTGAGATAGGCTTCCTCGGTGATCGCATTGGCGCAAATAAGCACGCGGTCTGCGCCAAGGCCGATCGACCGGGCGCGCCGTTCCGCGGCAGCGACGACATGGGGCGGCAAAAGATCACGGATGCAATCAGCTTCCGGACACAGATCCCGGGGTTGCGGCGAAAACGGGCGGTTCTGTGGGCGCGCACGGATGGTGCGTAACCGTCCGTCGCCATCCCGCCTGTCCGCCTCGGAGCGAAGCGCAATCGCTCCAAACATGCCACCAATCGCCACCGTCGGCCCCCCGGCCCACGAACAATATCGCCTTGCCTCGACTTTTCGTCGCGCTCCCGCTAAGCGGGCCCAGACACGCCAGCGTCACGATCGTACTCATGCAATCCGGAATGGCAATATCCTGTCTTCGCCGCGGCCGAGCCGCTGCCACGTTTGGGCTGGTCGCCCTGATGTTCTGCGCGGCAGCATCAGCCACTCCCGCCCTGGGACCGGCTTTGGCGGCAGACGACGGCGTGACGCAGCCCCGAGGCGTGATGGTTCCGGGGTTTTGGGATCCCCGCCGGCGGCCCGAGCGGCCGGACCTCGGACGCATTCAGACCATCCGGTTCCTCACGGAGACCGATTATCCGCCGTTCGACTATACGGGTCCGGACGGCAATCCGGCCGGGTTCAACGTCGATCTCGGCCGCTTGCTGTGCGATGAAATCAAGGCCACTTGCACTATTCAGGCGCGCCGCTTCGATACCCTGTTCGATGCTCTCAACGACAATCGCGGGGACGCCGTGATTGCCTCGATCGCTTCCAGCGCGGAGACCCGCCAGCGCGCCGATTTCACTGATCCGTATTACCGCACGCCCGCACGCTTCGTGGCCCGTATCGACAGTCCGATCCGCGATGTGTTGCCGGAACTGCTCGAGGGCAAGAAGATCGCCGTCGTCGCCGGGACGGCGCATGAGGCCTATCTCAAGGCGATGTTCACCGAGGCCGAGCTGCGGCCTTATCCCAGCGCCGAAGCGGCGCGCGAGGCGCTGCGCAACAAGCAGGTCGATCTGCTATTTGGCGACGGCATCGCGCTGGCGTTCTGGCTCAACGGCACCGATTTTGGCGGCTGCTGCGCCTTCCGCGGCGGCCCATTTCTCGAGAGCCGCTTCTTTGGCGAAGGGGTCGGCATCGCCGTGAAGCGCGGCAACGATCTCTTGCGGCAGGCTTTGAACTGGGCGCTGTTCCGGCAGTGGGAGAAGGGCACGTTTACGGACCTGTGGCTGCGGTATTTTCCGATCAGTCCGTTTTGATTGCCAAATTTGACGCCATATCGCGTGCTTCATACTGTTCGCGAAGGAAATACCCATGTCCACCGCGGCGATTGAAAGTCCGACAAATCTGCGCGAACTCGCCGAACAGTCGCATGCCTGGCCGTTCGAGGAGGCGCACAAGATCGTCGCGCGGCTGAAGCAGCAGCCGAAGGACGAGGTGATCTTCGAGACCGGCTACGGGCCGTCGGGACTGCCGCATATCGGAACGTTCGGAGAGGTCGCGCGCACCACCATGGTCCGCCACGCCTTCCGCGTGCTCACCGGCGACACGGTCAAGACGCGCTTGATTGCTTTTTCCGACGACATGGACGGGTTGCGCAAGGTTCCGGACAATGTCCCCAACAAGGAGATGATGTCGCAGCATCTCGGCAAGCCGCTGACCAAGGTCCCCGACCCGTTCGGCACGCACGGCAGTTTCGCCGAGCACAACAACGCGCGTTTGCGCGCCTTCCTCGACCAATTCGGCTTCGAATACGAATTCATGTCGTCGACCGCTTGCTACACCTCGGGGCGCTTCGATGCCGCGCTCTTGCAAGTGCTGGCGCGTTTCGAGGCGGTGATGGCGGTGATGCTGCCGTCGCTGCGCGAGGAACGCGCGCAATCCTATTCGCCGTTCCTGCCGATCTCACCGCGCAGCGGCGTGGTGCTACAGGTGCCTGTCATTGCCCACGACGCCAAAGCCGGAACCATCACCTATGAAGACCCCGATAGCGCCGAGCCTGTCACCACGCTCGTCACCGGCGGCCGCTGCAAGCTGCAATGGAAGCCGGATTGGGCGATGCGCTGGATCGCGCTCGGCGTCGACTACGAAATGGCCGGCAAGGATTTGATCGATTCCGTAAAGCTCTCGGGCCAAATCTGCCGTGCGCTCGGCGGCACGCCGCCCGAAGGCTTCAACTACGAGCTCTTTCTCGACGAGGCCGGCCAAAAGATTTCAAAGTCAAAGGGCAACGGCCTCACCATCGACGAGTGGCTGCGCTACGCGAGCCCGGAGAGCCTGTCGCTGTTCATGTATCGCGAGCCGAAGGCCGCGAAGCGGCTCTACTTCGACGTCATCCCGCGGCACGTCGACGACTATCAGCAATTCCTCGAGGCCTATGAGCGCCAAAGCGCCAAGGAGCAGCTGGGCAACCCGGTCTGGCACATTCACGGCGGTGCGCCGCCCAAGGCCGACAATCCCGTGAATTTCGCGATGCTGCTCTCACTTGTCACCGCGTCGAACGCCGAGAATGCAGAGACACTTTGGGGCTTTATCGGCCGCTATCGTCCGGGCGTGACAAAGGAGAGCCATCCGCGGCTCGCGACACTGGTCGATTATGCGATCCATTACTTCCGCGACTTCGTGCTGCCCGCCAAAAAATTCCGCGCGCCGAGCGCCACCGAACGCGCCGCCCTCACCGATTTGCGCGATGCACTGTCGCAATTGCCGGCGGACGCCCCGGCGCAAGCAATCCAGGACGTGGTCTACGAGGTCGGCCGGCGCGAACCGTTCCTCGATGGAAAGAAAAAGGGTAAGGACGGCAAGCCTGGCGTTTCGCTGGACTGGTTCAACATGCTCTACCAGGTGCTGCTCGGCCAGGAGAAAGGCCCGCGCTTCGGCTCCTTCGCCGCGGCATATGGTATCCAGAACACCGTCGACCTGATCGACGGAACGCTGGCACGATCGGCGTGATCGCGGAAGCCGAATTGTGTGTACCGAACGCTTCTGCCGGCATCCTTCGAGCGCCGCTTCGCGGCCGCCTCAGAATGACGGATCAATGTCTGCGCTCCCCGAATGACCCTCGCCACTTACGCCCTGCTCGGGCTCACCATCATCATCTCGTCGTTCATCTCCGGCGTGTTCGGCATGGCCGGCGGAATGATCCTGCTCGGCGTCCTGCTCAACTATTTCGACGTCCCGAGCGGCATGATCCTGTTCTCCATCATTCAGTTCTGCGCCAACGGCTGGCGCGCGTTCCAGTGGCGCCAGTACGTGTTGTGGCCAATCTTCTTCAGGTACGTCGCCGGCGCGGCGATCGCTTTCGCCGCTATGTATTCAATCAAATTCGTGCCGAACAAGACCATGGTTTATTTGAGCCTCGGCATGATGCCGTTCGCGATCGAGTCGTTGCCGCGAAACATGCGCCCAAACATCGAATGGCGCGGCGTACCGTTCATCACCGGCGTGCTGACCACGATCATCCAGGTGCTGGCCGGCGTCGGCGGTCTGTTCCTCGATATCTTTTTTCAGAAGAGCATGCTCGACCGCAAGACAACCAACGCCACCAAGGCGACAGTGCAGTCGCTCAGTCATATCATCCGTATCGCCTACTTTGGTTCCGTCTCCGGTCTGGCACACGTGCCGAAATGGGCTCTCGCGCCCGCGATTGCGCTCGCGATCGCGGCGACATCGCTCGCCCCGATCGTCATCGAGCGCATGAGCGATCATGGCTTCCGCCAATGGACGCGTGTGATCATCTTCGCCGTCAGCATCGTCTATCTGGTCCGCGGCGGCGTGCTGTGGTGGCACGGCTGATCGGCCGCAGCGTTATTGGCTGGCCCAGAGAATGCGGGCAATCCACAGCACGTCGGCGACGGCGAGCATTCGGTCGGCGTGCTGAGCGTTGAGCGATTTCAGCTCGATCGATTTCGCCGTCCTGCGCTTGAGTTCCTTTGCCATCACCTCGCCGTCCCGGGTCCTGACCACGACCCGATCGCCGCGGCGGATCGCCGCCGCCGGCGACACCACGATCACGTCGCCGTCCCGATAGGCAGGTTCCATCGATTGGCCGGAGACTTCGAGCGCATAGGCGCGCTCGTCGCTGACGGCCGGGAATGCGATCTCGTCCCAGCCTTGGCCCGATGGAAAGCCGCCATCGTCGAAATAGCCGCCGGCGCCGGCCTCAGCGAACCCGATTAGCGGCACGGCCCGTGCCGCCGGGCCGCCATCCGCCTGAGTCAGTCCGACGAAGATGTCGAGCGACGTACCCGTAGCGGCCAACGCCTTGGCGATCGATTCGGTCGAGGGCCAGCGGGCGCGGCCTTGCGGTGTGATGCGCTTTGATTTGTTGAAAGTCGTCGGATCAAGGCCTGCGCGCCGGGCGAGCCCCGAAGCGGAAAGACCGGCACGCGCGGCTAGGCGATCGATGGCCGACCAAACCTGCGCGTGAGTCAGCATACACACCCCTACAAAGGCGCAAGATGATAGGAATTATTGCCTCGACCCTCAAGCCCTGCACCCATGCCTCTTGCGCACGGGCGGATCCACGTGATGGCCGGCCCGCGCACGCCCGCCTGTCTTGTCCCCAGCCGAGAGGTGGCACTATCCTGTGAAAGCAGCCCACGATGCTCAGACCGCGTAGCTCTTCTAGAAATGGACGATTTCGTTCACAGCCCGGATATCACATCCGCGACAGTCAGCGCCGAAGATGGGCGGCTGTGGCGCGTGGCGCGCAACGCGTTCCCGTTCATGGTCGTCGGCGCGGCGTGGGAGGCCGTCGCGCATTTCGGGGCGTTTCCGGCGCAATTCTTTCCCTCGCTGGAAGCCATTGCCGCGGTGTTTGTGCGGCTCACCCTCAACGGCGTGTTGCCGCATCATGCTTTCGACACGCTCGTGCGCCTCACGGTCGGCTTTGCGCTTGCGGCGCTGGCTGGCGTGTCGGCCGGCATCCTCATGGGCCGGTCGCGCCGGGCTGAAGATATTCTGCTGCCACTGGTAAGCATCGGGGCGCCGATTCCAGGCCTCGCCTATGCGCCGCTGTTCCTGTTGTGGTTCGGCCCTGGCAACGTTCCGGCTGTCGTGCTGGTCGCATTCGTTTCCGCCTTCCCGATCATTTACAATTCCTGGACCGGCGTCAAAGCGGTGAAGGACATCTGGGTGCGCTCTGCGCAGGCGATGGGGGCGGACGATCGCCGCCTGTTTCGCCACGTCATCCTGCCGGGGGCGCTGCCCTACATCATGACCGGCTTGCGGCTTGGCCTGGCGCAGGCTTGGCGCATCCTGGTGGCCGTCGAGATGCTTGCCGCCGTGCCCTGGGGGCTCGGTTGGCTCATCTTTGGCGCGCAGGAATTCCTGAATACCGACGTGATGCTCGCCGGCATCGCGGTCATCGCTCTCATCGGCCTTGCGCTGGAGAAGCTGGTGTTCCAGCCGCTGGAAGAGTTCACCGTGGTGCGCTGGGGCATGATGGCGTCATGACGGCTGATCGCACGCGTTCGCTGCGACGCGGGACGATCACCCTGGTGGTGATTGCCGCGATCTACGAGGCGGTCGCGCGCAGCGGTTATTTCGCGCCGGCCCTGATGCCGCCGCTCGGCGCCGTAGCGCACACGCTGGCCGCCATGCTCCTCGACGGCACCATGTTGGGCCACGCCGCCGCGACGCTCTATCGGGTCCTGTGCGGCTTTGGCCTTGCTGTCGCCGTCGGATTGCCCGTGGGCGTGCTGATGGGCCGCTGGCGTCCGGCGGAGCATTTTTTCTTGCCGCTCGCCAGCGCGCTGATGCCCATCCCCTCGCTCGCCTGGGTTCCAGTCTTCATTCTCTGGTTCGGTCTCGGCAATACGGTGACGATCCTGATCGTGTTCTATGCTTCGTTGTTCCCGATGCTGCTCAATACTTGGTCCGGCGTGCGTTCGGTCAACCCGATCTGGCTGCGCGCCGCCGGCGCCATGGGCGCCAACGAACGCGCGCTGTTCTGGAAGGTGATCATTCCCGGCGCCTCGCCATTCATCATCGCCGGCCTGCGGCAGTCGTTTCTGCGCGCGTGGATCGCCGTGATCGGTGCGGAAATGTTGGCGGGTTCCGACTGGGGATTGGGCTGGGTGATCTTCGACGCCAAGGAATACCTCGACACCGACGTGATGCTCGCTTCGCTCGCGGTCATCGGCTGTATCGGATTTGTGACCGAGCGGCTTGTATTCGGCTCGATCGAGCGCGCCACCATCTATCGCTGGGGCATGGCCCGAACGGCGAAGGGATAGAGGAAATGCAAGCCGATCATTCCGCCTGAAGGTGCGCTTCTTTGATGATGTCCCGATATTTTTCGATGTCGGCTCGAACAAAGGCGGTGAATTGATCGATCGACAAAGCCGCCACGTCGGCGCCGTTGTCCTCGAGTCTCGACTTGACGTCCGGTTCAAGCAGAATCTTGTTGATGGTGGTATTGAGCCGCGTCGCGATCTCCATCGGCATCTCGCGCGGTCCGAAAAATCCAGCCCACAGCGTGAAATCGAAATTCGCGATCCCGGTGCTCTCGGCGACCGTCGGGATGTCGGGCACGACCGGCGAGCGTTTGGTCGTCGCCACCGCGAGCACCTTGAGCTTGCCGGCCTGCATCAACGGCATCGCCGCGATGAACCCGGGAAAATAAAAATCGACATGGCCGCCGACGAGGTCGTTCAAAGCCGGGCCGGCGCCCTTGTAGGGGACGTGGGTGAGCTTGTTATTGAGCTTGAGCTTCATCAGTTCGCCGGCCAGGTGGCCGGACGTGCCGACCCCGCCGGAGGCGAAGGTAACCGGGCGATCGGTCGTGCGCAGGAATTTCATAAACTCCGCCATCGTCGAATATGGCGCATCGGCCGGAACCGCCAGCACCAGCGGGACGACGCCGGCGAGCGCAACAGCCTGCAAGTCCGTGAGCGCGTCGTAGCCGACGTCCTTCATGAAATATGGATTGATAGACATCTCGGGTGTTTGCCCGACCGTCAACATGTAGCCGTCGGGTGCGGCATTGACGACGTCGCGAGCCCCCAGCGTGCCGCCGGCGCCGGGCCGGTTCTCCACCACGACCGATTGGCCGAGCTCGACCGAAAGTCTGCTGCTGATCAGCCGCGCGAAGATGTCGCCGGTGCCGCCCGGGGCGAAGTTGACGATGACGTGGATCGGCCGGCTCGGATAGGTCTGCGACCAGGCCGGCAGTGCCGCGGCCGCAACGCTCAACGCGAGTGTCGCAGTCACGACGGCACGTGCATCGGCAATTTTCTTCATGGCGGTGCTCCCACCTTTCTGGCTGGCCGCGAGCAACTGCTTCTGGCACAAAGCGCGCCAAGAACCGTGCATGTTAGTTGTGCGGAAGCGGGGTAGGAAGCGGTGATGGCCCACATCGAGGCCCGCGACATCACGCTCGTTTACGACACGCCCTCCGGCACGGTGCCGGGCGTCCGCGGTGTGAATTTCGGCATGGAGGAGTCAGAGTTCCTCTGCATTGTGGGGCCGAGCGGGTGCGGCAAGTCGACGCTGCTCAACATCATCGCCGGATTTCTCGCGCCGAGCGCGGGCGAGATTCGTATCGGCGGCACGCTGGTCAAGGGCTACGGCATGGATCGCGGCGTCGTGTTTCAGGATTTCGCCCAGCTGTTCCCGTGGCGCACGGCGCTCGGCAACGTCAGCTTCGGGCTGGAAATGAAGGGCATGCGCAAGGCCGAACGCGAGACCATCGCGCTCGAGCAGCTTCGCTTGGTGAAACTCGAGAATTTTGCCCGTTCATATCCGCACCACCTTTCGGGCGGCATGCAGCAGCGGGTCGCGATCGCACGGGCGCTCGCCTACAATCCGGCGGTGCTGTTGATGGACGAGCCGTTCGCGGCGCTCGACGCCTTGACGCGAGACGAGATGCAGCGGCTGCTCGCAGACGTTTGGCGCACAACGCGCAAGACGGTGATTTACGTGACCCACAATGTCGCCGAAGCGGTCTACTTGGCGGATCGGGTGGTGGTGATGACCCCGCATCCGGGCACGGTGAAGACCGAGGTGCCGATTCGGCTCACGCGTCCGCGTGACCCCCTCAGCGTGGATTTTCTCGACTACCAGAAGGAGCTGCTGCGTCTGCTCGGCCAGGAGGCCGGCCAAGCCGCATGACAGCGTTGGGAGTAGAGGTCGACATGTCAGGCCACGTTGCAACCCCGCGATGCACGCTCGCAATCTTTGCCTTCGTCCTCGCGATCGTGTGCGCGCTACCGGCTCATGCTGCGGACAGCTATCCCAGCCGGCCCATTCGCCTGGTTGTCGGCTTCGGCGCCGGCGGCCCGACCGATATTCCGGCCCGGTTCATCGCCGACCGGCTCGGCACGGCGCTCGGGCAGCCGGTGGTGGTCGAGAACAAGCCGGCCGCGGGAGGAATCGTGGCCACGCGCGATGTGCTCGCGCAACCGCGCGACGGCTACACGCTGCTGCTGTGTACCCACTTTGACGCGACAAATACCGTGGTTTATCGCAGCGCAGGGTACCAACTCGGCGACATCGCTCCGATCTCGCTCATCGCCAAATACTATTACGGGCTCGCGCTGGCCAATGCGATACCAGTCGGCGACTTCGCATCGTTCATTGCCTACGCCAAGGCGCATCCTGGCGAGGTCACCTATGCGACGGTCGGCGCCGGCTCGGCGCAGGAGATCATGGCTCGCCAGTTGCAGAAGCTGACCGGCGTCACGATGAATCGGATTCCCTTCCGCGGCGGCAGTCAGGTGGTGCAGGAGCTGGTCGCTGGACGGGTCGATCTCTATCCGTCGCCGACACTGGCGGTCATATCGCAATATCAGGCAAAGCAACTCAAGATTCTCGCGATAACAAGTCCAGAGCGCCTGAAGATCCTACCGGAAGTCCCGACCGTCAAGGAACAGGGTTTCGATTTTGTCCGGTTCGGCTGGCTCGGTGTTTGTGCGGGTGCCGGCACGCCGGAGCCCATCATCAAAGCATTGAACCAGCATATCGCCGCAATCGTCGCGACGCCGGGCTATCGCGCCTTGATCGAGAATGCCGGGTCGATCGCCCTGTCGTCCACGCCACAGGAATTCGGCGAGATCATCAACAAGACACGCGACGAGGTCGCGCCGACCGTTCAAGAATTCGGGTTGCAGCAGGATTAGCGCACGCGGCAAGTCTGCCTCGCGTGGTTGTGTGGAGGAAAAAATGATCAAGCATTCAACATTGACGCGACGGCAGTATCTCGCGGCATCCAGCGCGGGCGTCTTGGCGCTCGGGCTGTCCATGCGGCGGCGCGCGGCGGCAGCCGAAACCATCCGCCAGGGCTACCAGACGAACATCTGGGGCATGCCGACCTATTACCTGATGAAATCCGGCTATCTCGAAAAGCACGGCTTGACGGTCGAGGAGTTCGCCGTGCCCTCCGGCAATCTGACGATGCAGCAGATGGTGGCGCGCCAGGTGGACCTCGGTACCTATGCGGGCCAATCTTTTATCGTCGGCAACGCCAAGGGCGGACTTGTCGCGATTGCCCTGATCGAACACGTCGGCAAGACCGCGCGCATCACCACGCGCAAGGATTTGAACATCACCAAGGTCGAGGAATTGCGCGGCCGCAAGATCGCCAACCAGACCGGCTCGTCGGTCGGCAACGTCTTCATCGACACCATCATGCCGCAGCACGGCCTCAACAAGGGCGATTACCAGGAAGTCCGCATGGACGTGAACAACATGGTGGCAGCGCTCGCTGCCAAGACGGTCGACGCCATGGTGAACGTCGAGCCGTATAACGTCATCGCGGTGGCCGATGGCATCGGCCGCGATCTCATGGATTTTTCCAGCGTCGATCCCATGCCGGTGTTCATGGCCGCGACGCCAGAGTTCGTGGACAAGAAACCCGACACCGTCATCGCCTACCTGAAGGCCTGGCTCGATGTCGCGCACGACTTCAAGGACAAGCCAAAGAAGGTTGCCGACGTCATCTACGCATTCTACGCCGACAAGGGCTACAAAATATCGCCCGACACGTTTGCGACGGCGCTGTCGCGCGTCGAGGTGGACCCCGGCTTTCCCGGCGGCCTCAAGCCCTACATGCAGCAACAGGCGGAAATTCTGCTGCAGGACAAGAAGATCAACGCCATCCCCGACTGGAGCAAGGCGCTGCGGCCGGATTTTATGGAACGGGCCCGCGCGGGGGCGTAATATAGACGCATGAAAAGCAGCGAAATCATCTCACGGTTGCGAGCGCACGAGCCGGAGCTTCGCGCGGCTGGCGTGATGAGCCTGGCCTTATTTGGGTCGACGGCACGGGGAGAGCAGCGCAACGATTCGGATATAGACGTGGTCGTGCGGTTGACCAAGGAGGCCGCCCGCGGTGGGTTGCGTATTTCGGGCGGCTTGACTCACTCAGCCGCAGGTTGGCGGAGATTCTTGAACGACCGGTCGATGTTGTCACCGAGCCCATACGCAAGGATCGCCTGCGACACAGCATTGAAAAGGATCGGATCATTGCCTTCTAAGAACCCGATCCGGCGCCTCGAAGACATTGTGGAAAACATAAGCCTGATCGAAGAATACACGCGGAATTATTCATACGACAATTTCGGCCACGATCGGAAATGCCAGGATGCGGTGGAACGATGCCTGCTGCGGATATCTGAAGCTGCCAGCAAGCTGGAAAATTCGATCGAGACCATAATACCGGATCAGCCCTGGTCAGCAATTCGCGCAGTGGGCAATGTGTTGCGCCACCAGTATGATAGCATTGATCCCCCTGTCATCTGGAACATAGTCAGCGCAGATTTAGATTTCGCCTTACAGTTTGCAAGGAGACAGTGAATGCCTGCCACGGACAAAAGCCCGCTGACCCAGGGCTATCAACCCGTCACCTGGAATTTCAAGCTCTTGGCCCACGATATGCTCGCGGGCTTTGGCGGCATGGGCGAGGGCATGTCGGTGCAGATCGCGCCCGACGGGCGCCGCATCATCTGGCTCGCGCACGAGAGCGCGCCGAAGAATTTCACCGCCGTCGACGTGTCCGATCCGCGCCAGCCCAAGGTGGTCTGCCAGACCGATCTGCCGCACGCCAACATGCGCTCGAATTCGCTCGAGACCTGCGGGAATATGATGGCGGTGGCCTATCAGACTTCGAAGAAGGATTTGCAGCCCGCCGGCTTCGAGCTGTTCGACATTTCAAAGCCGGAAAATCCGAAATCGATCTCGTTGTTCGATTGCTCCGGACCGCACTCGCGCGGCGTGCATCAGCTTTGGTTCTGCGACGGCGAATACGTTCATTGCGCGTCCGGATCGCGCGATTTCGTGCCGACAAATGCGTCCGACGACCAGTTCTACCGTTGCGTCGACGTTCGCAATCCTTCAAAGCCGGTCGAGGTCGGCCGCTGGTGGATGCCCGGCACGCGCCAGGGCGACAACGTGATGCCGCCGGCGCGGCATCAGATCGACAAGGGCTTCCGCGCCCATAATTGCAACGTCTATCCGCAGCGGCCGGATCGCTGCTACCTCGCCTATATCGACGGCGGCATGTTCGTGCTCGATATTTCCGACAAGGCGAATCCGAAGAAGGTCTCGCAGTGGACCAACTCGCCGCCCTACACCGGCTTCATGCACACCATTGTGCCGCTGTTCGACCGTGGGCTCATGCTGGTGACCGATGAGTCGACCGAAAACAACGCCAAGGACTGGCCGAAGCTGATTTGGGTGCTGGACGCGCGCGAGGAGACCAATCTGGTGCCGATCGCGACCTGCCCGTTGCCCGATCACACGATCTATGCCCAAGCGGGCCGCTTCGGCGCCCATAACATCCACGAGAACGTGCCGCTGCCGACCTGCTGGCACTCCGACCAGATCGTGCTCGGCACCTTCTTCAACGGCGGCCTGCGCGCCTACGATATCGCCAATCCCTATCAGCCGAAGGAAGTCGGCGTCTTCATGCCGCCGGCGCCGCCGGGCGCGCCGACCGGCACCATCCAGATGAACGACGTTTTCGTCGACGAGCGCGCCATCGTCTACACCGTCGACCGCCACGTCGGCGGGCTCTATATCCTCGAGATGGATTTCTGATGTTGCGCCGGCGCGAACTCCCTCTCCCCGAGTGCGGGGAGAGGGTCGGAGTGAGGGGGCCTCTCCGCTGGGCTCAGACTCGCGGCCATGCCCCCTCACCCTCGCTCGCTTCGCTCGCTCGACCTCGCCCCGCGTGCGGGGAGAGGTGAATCGCTGCGACGATGCTCGACCTTTTTCCCTCGCGTGACGGCGGCCCGTTCGGGCGAAGACTTAGACGCGAGCGCGGCGCACGGATTCCGGTGACCGTCGTCACCGGCTTCCTCGGCGCCGGCAAGACGACGCTGCTGCGGCGCTTTCTCGCTTCGCCGGAGGGTCAAGGCACGGCGGTGATCGTCAACGAGTTCGGCGCCGTCGGCATCGATGATGCGCTGGTGCGCGGCAGCGCCGATGAGACTGTGCTCCTTGGCAACGGTTGCATCTGCTGCGTGACGCGGACCGATTTGCAGGTTGCGCTGCGCCGGCTGGTGTTCGACCGCGAGCGCGGCACGGTGCCGCCGTTCGGCCGCGTCGTGATCGAAACCAGCGGGCTCGCCGATCCCGGGCCGATCCTGCAAACTTTTTCCACCGACCGCGCGCTTGGCGGCGAATTCCACATCGACGTCGTGCTCGCCGTGGTCGATGCCATCAATGGCGGGGCCGCACTCGATACCGCCGCCGAAGCGCGCAAGCAGGCGATCCTCGCCGATCGGCTCGTGATCTCGAAGACCGATCTCGCGGCGCCGGCCACGGTCGAACTGCTGACGCGGCGCCTGCAGCAGCTCAATCCGCGTGCGGCGATCGATATCGCCATCAATGGTGCGCTCGATCCAGGCCGCGTGATCGAACCGGCGGCCGGCGAACGCTCTGGCTTTGTTGCCGAGGCGGAGCACAGCGACGGCATCGCCAGTTTCGTGATCGAGCAAGACCGGCCGGTCGAGTGGCTGGCCTTCGCGCGGGCGATGGAAACATTGATTGCGTTACGCGGCCCCGACCTGTTGCGCGTCAAGGGCCTGCTTGACGTTGCCGGCTGCCGCGGTCCGGTCGTGGTGCAATACGTCCAGCACCTCGCGCATCCGCCGGTCGAGCTGGCATCGTGGCCGGATAAGAGCCGCAACAGCCGCGTCGTCTTTATCACGCGCAATATTGCCGAGCGAAGCGTCAGGCATTTGTTTGCAGCCGTGCAGGCGCTGACAATGACGCAGTCTTAATTCCGGCCGTGCCCGGCGATCTCCGCCTGCCACGGCGCGACGACGCGTTCGATCCAGCCGATCAAGGAATTGAGCCCGACGGCGAGCACCATCAGCACGATGATCGGCACGAACATCGTAGCAGTGTCGAAATTATTCGCCGAGTTGATGATGATGGCGCCGAGCCCGGAGATCGTGGTGAAGAACTCGGCGATCACCATGCCGACCACGGCGCGGCCGACCGCCAGCCGGATGCCGGCCATGATGTAGGGCAGCGTCGCCGGCAGCACGATGCGGCGCAGGATCACGGCATTGGAGGCGACCAGCGACTTGCCGACGTCGATCAGCGTCTTCGGCACGGATTTCACGCCGAGCCAGGTGTTGATGCAAATCGGAAAAATCGACATCAGGAAGATGACGGCGGCCCCTTCACCGTGAAACCGAGGCCGAACCACAGCACCAGCAATGGCACCAGCGCCACGAGCGGCATGGCATAGCCGCCGGTGACCAAAATCCCGAGCGCCGCTTCCGCGACCCAGAAACGTCCTATCACCAGGCCGAGCGGCACGCCGATGACGATGGCGGCGCCGTATCCCATGATGAACGGCTGTAAGCTCTGCAGCAGTGCGACGCCGAGCTTGCCGTTGCGCACGAGGTCGACGAAGGCCTCGAAAATCGCGCTCGGGTAAGAGCCGAAAATAGGATTGATGTCGCGGCCGAAATATTCCCAGAGCAGCAAGAGCACGATGAGCGCCGACACCGTGACGGCCCAGCGCGGTACGCCGCGCTTGCCGCGCGCGGCATCGCGCGCGTCATCCGTCGCAGTTCCAGGATCGACGATGTCGACCATGCCACTCCTCAATGCAGCGTCGGCGCGCCGGCGTGCAGCGCTTGCCAGATATGATAGCGCGTTTGCGCGAACGCCTCGGAGCCGCGGATTTTGGCCAGGTCGTCGCGCGGGCGCGGCAGCGGCACCGTCACGATCTCCTGCAGGCGGCCGTGCTGCATCACCACCACCCGGTCGGCGAGCAGCACCGCCTCGTCGAGGTCGTGAGTGACAAAAAGAATGGTCTTCTTGGTGCGCGCGTGGATCTCCAACAACTCGCCCTGCAGGGTCTCGCGCGTCTGCGCGTCGAGGGCGCCGAACGGCTCATCCATCAACAGGACCTTCGGGTCGATCGCCAGCGCCCGCGCGATGCCGACCCGCTGCTGCATGCCGCCGGAGAGCTGATAGGGCCGCCGGTTGACGCTGTCGCCGAGGCCGACCAGCGTCAGGTATTTCATCGCGGTCTCGCGCAGCACCGCGCCGCGCAGGCCCTTCATTTCCAGGCCGAATTCCACGTTTTTCAAGGCGGTGAGCCACGGCAGCAAGTCGGCATGCTGAAATACCATGCCGCGGTCATGGCCGCAGCCTTGGATCTGCGTGCCGTCGACGGTGACGCGTCCGCCGCTCGCATCCTCGAGGCCCATGGCAATGCGCAGCGCCGTGGTCTTGCCGCAGCCGGACGGGCCGATGAGGGCGACAACTTCGCCGTCGCGTACGGTGAAGCTCAGCCGGTCGAGCGCGTTCACGGTCTGCTGGCCGCCATGGACGCGCAGCGTGAAGCGCTTGGAAACCTCGATCAGGCTGACTTCACCCATGCGGTTCTGGCCTCAGAGCACGATCCCAAAGACTTGTCCCCGGACTTGTCTGGGTCCAAGTCGGCAAATCCGCTCGAACAAAAGTTTATCGCAACATCAATGCATCTGCGCGATGAGCTTGAGCGCATCCTCGCGCGGCTTGGGATCGAGCACCTTTGAGAGGTCCATCGGCTGTTTCAAGCTGCCCACGGTCACCAATTCATTATTCAGCCATTCGAACTTGTCCATGGGGATCGGCAAGTCGGTGCCGATCGCGTGTTGCTTCATGGCGAGGTCGTAGATGAAGGCCGGCCGCGGATCGTCGGGCTTGATGCCGGCGACTTCCTGCGCGACCTTGATCGCATCGTCCTTGTGCGTGACGGCATATTGCAGTCCAAGCATTTCGCCGGCCAGGAATTTGGCGGCGTCGCCGGGGCGCGCCGCGAGGTTCTTGCCGGTTGCGTGCAGGCACATGCGCACGAACTGCGGCAGCGCCTCCTGCGCCGAGACCAGCATCTTGATATGCTCCTCCGCGGCGATCGGCACGTATTCGCCGGACACGATCGCCGCATCGACAATGCGCGCCACCAGCGCCTTGTAGCGGTCGAGATCGCCGCCGAGGCTCGCATACTGCACAGCGTCCTCCGGAATGTTGAAATGCGCCAGCGCTCCCTTGGCGAATATGTCGGGAAAGGCGCCCGGTGACGAGATCGCGATGGTCTTGCCTTTGAGCTGGTCCATCGCAGTAATGTCGTCATGGACGAAAACGCCGTGCGGCACGATTAGCCAGGAGCAGCCGATAACCTTGATGTCGGCGCCGCGCGCGGCCGCAATCAATGCGCCGCTCGGGCCGCCTTCGAAGCTGTCGAGGTCGCCGGCAATCGTCGCTTTGGTCAGAACCTGGTCGTCCTTGATCGGCACAATCTCGACATTGAGGCCCACTTTTTTGAAGAAGCCGCGCTGCGCCGCCATCAACAGGATGCCGGCATCGCTTTTCGGCAGGATAAGGCCGTGCCGCCACGGTTTTGACGATTGGGCCGAGGCGGGAGCGATTACGGCCGCCGCTACCAGCAACGCGAGAAGACCGGCGAATGTTCTGGTCATGGAACAATCCTTCAATCCCCTCAGGGCGTGCTGGAGCATAGCGGAGTTGCGCGCCGCGAGCATGTTCCTTTGACACGATTTGGGAATAATCTGCCCGGAAGCCTGTTTTTAGCGGCATTGGGCCGCACCATCAATCGCAAGCGCCCGGACGGTGGTTCAGGTTCATGCCTACGGAGGCCGTCTCATGAACAAAAAGTTTTCGCTTAACGTCAATGGCGACGTCCATACGGTCGAGGCCGATGAGGAAATGCCGCTGCTCTATGCGTTGCGCAACGATATCGGGCTCAACAATCCGCACTTCGGCTGCGGGCTCGGCCAATGCGGGGCGTGCACCGTTCACATCGATGGCAAACCAACGCGCTCGTGCCGCACACCGCTTTCCGACGTCGGCGGCAAGGACATCGTCACCCTCGCCGGGCTCGGCACTCCCGAGCACCCGCATCCGCTCCAAACGGCTTACGTCGAGGAACAGGTGCCGCAGTGCGCCTATTGCATCAACGGCTGGATCATGACTGCCGCCGCCCTGCTCCGCGACAACAAGAAGCCGACCGATGATGAGATCCGAACCGCACTGCACGGACCTTAAATGCCGGTGCGGCACCCATTTGGCGATTCTGCGTGCCGTCAAGCGCGCCGCCGAGATGATGGGTTGAGGGAGAGCGTCATGACCAAGATAGAGACATCCGCAATGTTCTCCCGCCGCGCCGCGCTCAAGGGCGCTGGCGCGCTTGTAGTCTCGCTCGGCGCACCGGTTACGTTCGACTTTGCGCGGGCAGCCAGCGCCGCGATGGCCGCCGGGACCAAGCCGCCGCTGACGCCGGACCAGCTTTCCTCCTATGTCGCCGTCAATGCCGACGGCACCATCTCTGCCTATTTCGGCAAGATGGATATGGGACAGGGCCTTGCGGTGGCCATTCGGCAGATGGTGGCGGAAGAGCTCGATGTTCCGCTCGATAGCACCAAGTTGTTCATCGGTGACACCGCCACCAGCGTCAATCAAGGCGGAGCGTCCGGCTCGACCGGCGTCCAGGAAGGCGGCAAGCAGATGCGCATGGCCGCCGCCGAAGCGCGGCGGGTGCTCGTCGAGATGGCGGCAGACAAGCTCAATCTTCCGGCCGATCAATTGGCAGTGACCGACGGCGTTGTCCACGCCGCCACCGACACGTCGAAGCAGGTCAGCTACGGTGACCTCATTGGCGGACAGTATTTCAACGTTCCTCTCGACTGGAACGGCAAATACGGCAATCCGCTGTACGCTCCCGGCAAGGCCAGGCCGAAGGACCCCAAGGATCACAAGATCGTCGGCCAGGCCATTAAGCGCGACGACATCGCACCGAAGGTTTTCGCGCAAACGGATTTCTCGTCCGACATCAAAGTTCCGGGGATGGTGTACGGACGGATGATCCGCCCGCCGGTGGCAGGAGCAGTGCCGGTGCAGGTCGACGAGAGTTCGATACAAGCTATCCCGTCTGCCACGGTCGTCTGGGATAAGGGCTTCCTTGGCGTGGTCGCGGACAAGGAATGGGACGCGATCAAGGCCGCGCGCGAGCTCAAGGTCGAATGGTCGGATGTGTCGCCGCCATTTCCCGATCAGGCGGCGCTCTATGACCACATCCGCAACGCGCCCACGCGCAAGCGCGAGGTCGCGGGAAAGCAGGCCGGCAATGTCGACGACGCGTTCAAGACAGCCGTTCGCGTGATAGAAGCCGAATATGAATGGCCCTTCCAGTCCCATGCCTGCATGGGGCCGGCCTGCGCGGTGGTTGAGATCAAGGATGGCCGCGTCACGTGCTGGAGCGGCACGCAGAAGGCGCACTTTGTGCGCGCCGGCGTGGCGGCCATTCTGCAAGTGCCGGAGGATACCGTCCGCGTGATTTGGACGACCGGCCCCGGCTCCTATGGCCGCAACGACGCGGACGACTGTGCCGCGGATGCCGCGGTTCTCGCCAAGGCCGTCGGCAAACCGGTGCGGCTGCAATACATGCGCGATCAAGGCACCGGCTGGGACCCCAAAGCGCCCGCTTCGATACATCGGGCGCGCGCCGCAATCGATGCTTCGGGCAATGTCATTGCCTACGATTTCCTCAGCAAGGGCTTCTCTCGCATCGACGTCAACACCAACGGCAGCCAGCCCAAGGACACCTTGGCCGGACAGGCGCTCGGGGTCGATCTCAAGTCGGGTGATGGCTTCGGCGTGCCCGAAGAATCCTACGGGTTCGCCAACAAGCGCACAGCGTGGGAGACGATCCCGGCGCTGCTTGATCGCACTTCGCCGCTGCGAAGCGCGCATATGCGCGATCCGGTCGGGCCGCAGATCCAGTTCGCCAGCGAATCGTTCATGGACGAAGTGGCTGCCGCCCTCAATGTGGACCCAGTCGAATTCCGGCTGCGCTACGTCAGGGATGCGCGCGACATCGCCGTCATCAAAGCCGCGGCGGAGAAAGCGGATTGGCAATCACGGCCATCGCCGCAGAAACAGCAGACCGGCGACACGATGAGCGGCCGCGGCATCGCTTACGCCCAGCGTGGCTCGACACGCGTCGCGGTGATTGCCGAGGTCGATGTCGACCGCAACAGCGGAAGAATCTGGGCCCGCAAGTTCACCGTCGCCCATGATTGTGGCCAGATCATCAATCCGGACGGGCTGCGGCACGCGATCGAGAATAACGTCGTCCAAGGCGCCAGCCGAGCGCTCTGGGAGGAAGTCAAGTTCGACAACAACAACGTCACCAGCGTGGACTGGCGCACGTATCCGATCCTCGGCCTCATCGACGCGCCACAGCAGGTCGACATCGTGCTGATCAACCACCCCGAGATCGCGCCATCCGGGGCCGGCGAGGCATCCACGCGACCGGTCGCGGCCGCGATCGCAAACGCCGTATTCGACGCCACCGGAGTGCGTATTCGGCGCGCGCCGTTGTCGCCCGGTAACGTGAAGGCGGCGTTGTCGTAGCAAAAATCATCGCGCCGCCTACTCTAACCCGCACGGTGATCGCGAGTTACAAGGTCGGCTGCGCGAAGCGAAGGAGGGTAAGGGGGCGTTGCCGCGAGTCTGAATTTCGCGGACACTCTGAGCCTAGCGGATAGGCCCCCTCATCCCGACCTTCTCCCCGCACGCGGGGAGAAGGAGGAGCAAGCGGGTAGAGAGAGGTATCGTTTACGTATGCCGATCATTGCCCGCACGCTCGATGAAGCCATCGCACCGATCGCCGACGGCTGCATGCTGGCGGTGCCGCGCGAGACCTCGGGCGTCGCGATGGCCGCGACGCGTGCGCTGATCCGGCGCGGCGTCAAGCGCCTGCATCTCGTCGCGCTGCCGACCTCGACGTTGCAGGCGGATTTGCTGATTGGCGCCGGCTGTATCGACACACTGGAAACCTCCGCCGTCAGTCTCGGCGAATTTGGCCCGGCGCCGCGCTTCACCGCCGCCATTCTTTCCGGCGCAATCCGCATGATGGACGCCACGTGTCCGGCACTGCACGCGCAGTTCCAGGCTGCCGAGAAGGGCGTGCCGTTCATGCCGCTGCGCGGTCTTATCGGCTCGGACGTGCTCGCGCACCGGCCGGACTGGAAAGTCGTCGACAATCCGTTCGGCAACGACGATCCGATCGTGCTGTTGCCGGCGCTCAGGCCCGATGTCGCGTTGTTCCACGCGCCGATGGCCGACCGCACGGGGAATGTCTTCGTAGGAATCCAGCGCGAATTGATCGCGATGGCGCACGCGGCGGAGAAAACAGTCGTCACCGTGGAAAAAATCCACGACGGCGATCTGTTGAGCGACCCGCTGCTCGCGGCCGGCACTTTGCCCGGCTTCTATATCGAGGCAATTGCGGTCGCGCCGCGCGGAGCTTCGCCCTTGCCGCTGCCGGACCATTACGCCATCGACGCCGCGCATCTCGCCGAATACGCGCGGCTTGCCGCGACCTCGGAAGGTTTTGGTCAGTATCTCGATCGCTACGTTTATGAAAAACGTGCGGCGTGAGCACACTCTTCGGTCGTCATGGCCGGGCTTATCCCGGCCATCCACGACTTTTTGCTTGGAAGGAAGCCGTGGATGCCCGGCACGAGGCCGGGCATGACGGCAGCAGACGGCGCGCCCGCGAAAGCTTTCCGCGACGAGGAGTTGCTCGCCGACGTGATCTGCCGGGTGATCGGCGACGTGCGCCATGTCGCAGTGGGCGCCGCTTCGCCGATCCCGGCAACTGCGGCGCTGCTCGCGCGCGAGCGCGCAAATCTAAACAACAATTCGGGGCGGCCCTACGTCTCGCTGCTCGGCAGCCGGGCGCACACGTTCTTCACCGACGGCGCGCGCGAACTGTTCGACTGCGCCGGGCAGGGCCGCATCGACGTATTCTTTCTGTCCGGCGGCCAGATCGACGGCGAAGGCAACATCAACCTCGTCAGCGTCGGCGACCACGACAAGCCGAAGGCGCGCTTCCCCGGCTCGTTCGGCTCGGCCTATCTCTACTACGTGGTGCCGAAGGTCATCCTGTTTCGGCTCGAGCACTCGCGCCGCACGCTGGTACAAAAAGTCGATTTCATCAGCGCGCCGGGAGGAAGCCCCGACAACGTCTACCGTCCGGGCGGCCCGATCGCGCTGGTGACGAACCGCTGCCTGTTCGACTTCGACCGTGAGCGCCGGCGCTTTCGCCTCGCCAGCGTGCATCCCGGACATAGCGTCGACGAGGTGATTCAGAACACCGGTTTCGACTTCGATCGGCCAGAGGATGTGCCGACCACGCCGCCTCCATCAGCGGATACGCTGCACCTGCTGCGATCCGTCATCGCGCCGATGCTGGCCGAGGTCTATCCGCAGTTTGCGAATGATGCTTTCGGGTTTCTTTCCGTCGCCGCTCCGGCGGGGGGAGGATAGCTTGCCTTCGGCCTCACAGAGACCGAAACTACCGGCCGTGCCGCCGGCTCGAACCTGCTACAGGCACCACTCATCGCGGGACAATGGTGCAGAGACCAAAAAACGGCCTGTTGGCGAGCATACCCGCCTCGGAATGGATCGAAGTTCAGAGCCTGTGTGAGCCGGTCAAACTACCACTTGGCCGTGTGCTGTACGAACCGCGCGGCCCATTCGATTACGTGTACTTCCCAGAAACGGCGATTATCTCCAACGTTGCCCCATTAAAGACCGGCAAGACGGCCGAAACGTCGACCACCGGACGGGAGGGGCTAGTGAACGTCGGCGCCATCATGGGGGATCACCAATCAATGCACCGGGCTGTCGTCCAGGTGTCCGGTGATGGCACTCGTATTTCTTTTCGCGAGTTCCAGGAATTGCAAGCACGCCTGCCTGTGTTCCGGCACAAGCTCAACGCCTACTCACGAGCGTTCCTCGCTCAGGTGATGCAGTCCGTTGCTTGCAACGCCAGTCATACGCTCGTCCAACGCTGCGCTCGATGGCTGTTGAAGTGTCACGACCGTGTCGAGGGTGATGAACTTCGTCTCACGCAACAGTTCCTCGCCGAAATGTTGGTTGTAAGCCGCGTAGCGGTAAACGCCGAACTCAAAAAATTTCAGCGACTGCAGGCCCTCCTATACAGCCGCGGCATGGTCACGATATTGGATCGGAGACTATTGGAGCGCGCATCTTGCGAATGCTATCGCGTGATCCGGCGGGAATACGACAGACTGCTGCCTGGCTCCTTCATGAAATGAATGGCGCTGTGTAAACTAGTTGACTATACGGCCGCCTTTTTACATCAGGGCAAACTCTTTCGCAAAAATAAAATGCTGCTGTGTAAACTAGTTGACTATACGGCTGCCTCTCACATCAAGTACAAACAACAACAACAATAGAGAGGATCGCACAATGCCCTACCACGTCTCTTTCTACGACGAGTCTCTAAAGACACAAGTCGTGGGCTCATATACAACGGATGGCAAGTTTATCCATGCCAGTTCCGGAGGATTGGGCTATAAGAGGGCCCCAATTGGCCATCATGGAACGTTCATCGATAAGGCAGGAAATGTGAAGCTAGCGCAAAAGCTATTGAGCGAGTTGGCGCGTGACGCAGCAAAGGACATGAACGGCCATTAGGCTCGGCAAAGAAATAAATGATGTGAGCCACCAAAGACGTTCAGATAGATACCGTCATCGCATTTTGCCGCGGCGGGCTGTTACATTGGCCGCCGCCTTGGCTTGGGGCGATGACGGCACTTAAGTAACCTGCTCAATCCTGCTTAGCCTCGCGCGTCACAGCGGCGCCGCGATGTTTCAGTGACGCTTGCGCCGCCGGTCGACACCCGGCACCTGATGCGCTCGACTTGGCGCCGATGCCTGCCGGGCGCTTCCCGCAGTTTGCCAAAGACCTGTTCGGCGTCTCGACCCTTATCCCCGTCTTCCTGAGGTTGCCGCCAATGGGTCCGGCTTTGCCGGCCCGATGACAAGCTCCGCGGCCCTCGAAGGATACGGCCCAGGCGCAGCCGAAACCTGCGCGCTGGCGGGACACGGCCATTGGGCCGCCGTCGCTATTCTAGTGACATAGCCCTTGACAAACGTCACCGATACGGATACTGATAGCGAGTCATCCCGCTCACGTAAGGACGCACTGCCGGAGGCATACCGGGAGGGCGGGGCGGGAGCGGTTCCCGCGGGCGGATTTGCAGTCCGTCCCCGGGCGGCTTCGGGCATCAGTCTCCCGGCACTATGACCGGGGCGGGAGGTGCTTCTCTGGGCTGGGACAGGCGAAGGCGGGTAACGCCCGTTCAGACCGCGTCCCAGGAAACCTGGCCTGAAGGTGAGCCTTGGGGACGACAACTCCCTTTGGCGAGAGCCGTGGTGGAACGCCGACAAACGTGCGGCCCCCACCCCACCCTCCCCCGCGAGCGGGGGACGGCGGCGTGGGGGTCGAGCCGCACCCGATGGTGCGGAGGTTGTTGAACAGCGTTTGTCGGCGTTCCGCTGTCCTTAATGCTTTGGCGAGACGGGCGTAGCGAACAGAGACAACGAGGCGCCACCCCTCGATTTCCTTTTCCGCCCCGGTCTTCGCGCTTCACGTGCCAGCTTTTGCAAAACTCGGGCGCAAGGCCGCGCCGCGAGAATGGGAGATCTTGGCCATGGATCGCTCCAACGACAATTTCGCCGTCTACTTCGCCATGCTGAAGGCGGGGTTCAAGCGCAAGCCGAAAGCCAGCCCGGTGGAGTACGCGCGGCGGTTCGCGCTCGAAAAACTGTCGCTGCAACGGCGCTATTGCGACGATTTCGCCCTGTGGCGGAGCTGCGGGCGACCGGCCTGCCGCAGACAGCGAAGCTGCCACGGCGACGCGAATGCCTGCCTGAAACGCGCGCTCGATCGCGTGCCTGGCAACGTCCAAAGACGCGCGCGCCAAACCATCATCGCGGCGCTGCCGCGCAATATCGGCGCCCCGGAGCGCGCGGCACGGCACTGCATGCCGCAAGAATTTTATGATTAGAGCGCATCGCCGCTGAAGCGCTTCGCGAGCTTCGGATGGGCTTTATTCCCCACTGGCGCGGAGCGGGACAAAGCAAAGCGCCTCTCCTGGCTGCGGATAAATCGTTGCGCCTCCGGCCGAGCCATGGTTTTTATTCGCCTCGCGCGAAACACAAGGAAACGCTCGGTGAAAACGGTGGAAGCGGCGGTGATCGGCGTCGGATGGATCGGCGGCTTGCGCGCGGATACGCTGTCGCGCACGGCGCTGGTCGACCAATTGCACCTGTGCGACATCAAGCCGGATCGGCTCGCCGAGGTGAAGGCGCTGTACCAGCCGGCGAGCGCGGCGCTCGACTACCAAGATATCATCAGGAACGAAAAAATTTCGGTGGTCTATGTCTCGACCACCCCGGAAGCAAACCACTATCCGATCGCGCGCGACTGCCTGAGGGCCGGCAAAAATGTCATGCTGGAAAAGCCGATCGCCCTCGAACTGTGGGAAGCCGACGAGCTGATCCAATTGTCGAGCCGGAACAATCTCAAGTTCACGATCGGCTATTCGCAGCGGTTCAATCCGAAAGTCGCCTTTGCCAAGAAGAAGATCGGCGACGGAACGCTCGGCAAAGTCGTATCCGTGCTGGTCAGCCGCCACCTCTCGCGCGAGCTCGGCAAGAAGATTGCGAGCCGCGTGCGCCTGTCGCCGGTGGTCATGGAGTCGACCCACGATCTCGACTTCGTGTTCTGGCTGCTTGAGCCGGCGAAGCCGGTGCGCGTCTATAGCCAAGGCGCTTATGGCTACATGCAGCCGGTGAACGGCTCCCACGACATCATGTTCACCACCGTCACGATGGATAGCGGCGTCGTGGTGATGATCGGCGGCGGCTGGAATTTTCCGCCAAGCTTTCCGAATTACTGCTCGACCTGGATCGAGATCACCGGCACCGAAGGCGCGCTGACGCTCGACGACACCCGGCGCGACAACTGGCTCAATACCGCAAAGCGCGGCCAGGAATTCCCGATGTCCACCATGCCCGGCGAGTGGGTCGATCACGTATTCGCCGGCGGGATCGGGCCGGAGACGATCCATTTCCTCGAAGCCTGCATCCGCGACACGGCGGTGATGGTGACGCCGCAGAGCGCACGGCGCGTCATGGAGACTTATAGTGCGGCCGATTTATCGGCCGATCGGAATACCCCGATTGACCTGCCGCTCACCAATGAGACGATTTCCGGAATCGCTGAGCTCAAGCAGAAGAACCGCGCGGGATTGAACGTATGAGTGCGATCCCCGTAGTGCGCGCGCTCCCTCTCCCCGCTCGCGGGGAGAGGGTTGGGGTGAGGGGGCCGCTCCGCTGGGCTGGGAATTGAGGCAATATCCGTGGCGCCTATTCTGATCCGCGGCACTCACAATCGCTGAGAGGCCCCCTCACCCTCGCTCGCTCCGCTCCCTTGAGCAACCGGCGACATAGGTAACACTTCTGCCCGACGACATGGGTAACACATTTCTTGTTTTGTTCAGGCCCAAATCCATAATGCTTGCTGCTGTTGCGGCTGTGGACCCTGTGGGCAACGCGCAGCGTTGTCCACAAGTCCACAACGATCTCCGGCTTTCGGCTTGCGCAGGCGATCGGCGCCATGGGCGATGACGCCAAGCACGATCGGGCCGTAGCAGACGGTGCAGCCGCCGCTACCGTTGTCGATGAGACCGACCGGCTCGGCGATCAATGCGCCGCTGATGTAGATGGTGTTGCCGCGCCAGCGGATCTCGCCGTTGTGGCGCACGCGCCGGACCGCATAATCGGCGCCATAATCCGGCTCACGCAGCACGCCGTCGAAGCGCCGCGGCGAGGCCGCGTAATGCTTGGCCGGGGTCTCGTTGCCGAGCGCCTGGTGCGGCCGTTCCTCGTTGTAGGACTGTTGGAAGCGGCGCAGCCGCTCCAGCTGTTTGCGCAAGGTACGGGCCGGCGGATCGGCCGTGTCCTGCAGTAGCGTCAGATGCAGCCGCTCCAGCCGGCCGTTCTGCTGCGGCTTGCCGGGCTTGATGCGCTCCGGCATCACGCCGGCCTTGACCACCTTGACGGCGAGCTGCGACAGGCCGCCGGCTCCGCAGGTCGCAAACGGCGAGCCGTTGTCGGAGCGCAGTCGAGCGGCAGGCCGAACTCGCGGAACGCCGCATCGAGCACCGGCCAGACGTGATCGGTGTCGGTGCGCGCCAGCGCCTGGCAACGCAACAGATAACGGCTGTGAGCATCGCTCAGGGTCAATGGTTCGCAACGCTTGCCGTCGCCGGTGATGAACCAGCCCTTGAAGTCGGTGCACCACACGTCGTTGGCCGCCGCGCATTCCCCAAACGGTGCGCTCGACGGCGGGCTGCGCCGCCGCAGCCGGCGCTTCACCGTCAAGCCCTCGCGGTCGAACAGCGCGCCGATCGTGCTCGCCGCCGGCCACTGCGTCTGCGGCTGTCGCTCCGCAAGCCAGGCCCGCACCTTCACCGGCCCCCAGGTCGGGTGCGCCCGCCGCACCTCCATACAGCGTTCCGCAATCTTCTCCGTCACCGCCTGCGGATGATGCTGCGGCGCCCGCGGCTGATCCTGAAGGCCGTCAACGCCGTGCTCCTCATAGCGATCCAACCACTTGTAGCCGGTCTTGCGGCTCACCCCGAAGCGTCGGCACACCGCCGCAAACGCCTCCCGCTTTTGCACAGCCATATCCACAAAGCGCATCCGCTCTTCCACCGCACAGGTCTCCATCCATCCCATCGGCAAGGCCCTCCCTGCCAATCAGTTGACCTGTTACCCATGTCGCCGGTCTATTCTGTTACCCATGTAGCCGGTTTGGACCCCCTCGACCTCTCCCCGCACGCGGGGAGAGGTGAGCCGAGTCTGGAGGCGCACATGAAAAAATCCGCCAAGGGCATCGGCCTCGCCATCATCGGCGCCGGCCGGGTCGGCCTGTTCCGCGGCGAAGTGGCGGCGCGCCACCCGGCGGTGGAATGGATCGGTATTGCCGAGCTCAATCATAATCGCGGCGGCGATGTCGGCGCGCGCATCGGCGCCGATTTCATCACGACGAGCCATCGCGAGCTGTTGGCGCGGCCGGAAGTCACCGCCTGCATCATCGCCACCGACGAGCATCTGCATGTCGAACCGATCCTGGCGACGGTCGAGCGCGGCGTGCCGATGCTGATCGAGAAACCGCTTGCCACCGATCTCGCCCAGTCCGCCCGCGTGCTCAAGGCCATCACCGACGCCAAGCTCGATGCCGTCGTCGGCTACACCCAGCGTTTCCGGCGCAAATGGCTCGGCGCCAAGGAGAAGGTGCGCACCGGCGCGCTCGGCGACGTGACGCTGGTGACCTCGCGCGCATTCATGAATTGCCTGGTCGCTATCGACAACTATCAACGCACCAGCGATCCGGCGACGATCTCGCCCATGGTAATCTCCGGCACGCACGCGCTCGATATCGTCATGTGGTATCTGGAAAAGAAGACCGCGGTCGAATGCTATGCGCGCTCGATCGACAAGGTGCTCGGGCCGCTTTACCACGGCATCGACGCCACCGCCGGCCTGATCATGTTCGCCGACGGCACGGTGCACAATCTGAGCATCTCATGGGCGCTGCCGGTGACATGGCCTGGCGCGGTCTACAGCCTCGAAGTGGGCATCAACGGCACCCACGGCGTCCTCACCATCGACGACACCCATCGCGACATGGTGCTCGCCGTCTCGTCGCCGCAGGGCGAAGGCTACGCGCCCGATGCAAGCCGGCTCGTTGATTTCATGGGCTCTTATCCGCCCGGCGACATGGCGCTCGGCGAATTGCGCGGGCCGATGGCGGAAGAGACCGTGTCGTGGCTCAACCGCGTTTCGCTCGGCTTGCCGACCCAAGCGGCCACTGCGGCCGAAGCGCACAACAGGCTCATGCTGACGAAAGCCCTCGACCTTTCGGCGACGCTCAAACAGCCAATCAAGCTGCCGCTCGAGCCGGAGCAAGAGCACGATCATTCCGTTCGTCATGCGCGGGCTTGACCCGGCGCTAGCAACGAGGAGAGCGTGAATGCAACTAATTTTGCTCGCGTTCGTCGCATTTCCAGGCGCTAATAAACGTCCTGCTGATAGCGGCCACGCTTTTTGAGGTCGGCGACGAAGGCGATGGCTTCGTCGGTCTTGCGCGCGCCGAACTGGGCGACGATATCGACGAGCGCCCGCTCCACATCCTTGGCCATATGCCTGGCGTCGCCGCAGACATAGACATAAGCGCCGTCTGCGAGCCAAGCCCAGAGATCGCGGCCGACCTCGCGCATGCGGTCTTGTACGTAGAACTTTCGCGCGCCGTCGCGCGACCAGGCGAGCGACAGGCGCGTGAGCACGCGCGCTGCCTTCATGCCGGCGAGTTCGTCCTCATAAAAGAAATCGTAATCGTGGTGCTGATGACCGAAGAACAGCCAGTTGCGGCCGGGAGCCTTGGTCGCCATGCGCTCGTGGAGGAAGGCGCGAAACGGCGCAATCCCGGTGCCGGGGCCGATCATGATGATCGATGCCGCCGGATCCTCCGGCAGTGCGAAGTGCTGCGCCCGCTGCACGTAGACTTTCACCTTGTCGCCGGCTGCGGCGCGTTCGGCGAGAAAGGTCGAGGCGACACCGAGCCGCGTGCGCTTGCCAAACTGGTAGCGCACCGTATCGACCGTCAGTGCAACGCGGCCGGGATTGCTTTTGAGCGAGGACGAGATGGAGAAAAGCCGTGGCTGCATCGGCTCCAGCGCCTCGATGAACGCTTCCGGATCGGGTCGCGCGCCGGCGAACTTTTCGATCGCGGCGAGCACGTCGAGCGTGGCGGCGTCGCCGTCGGGATCGTCTCCCGAGGACAACGCCTGCGCCTTCTGCCGCCGTTCGCCACCGGTGACGTAGGAAAAAAGCTGGAACAGCGTGTCGGGCGCCAGTCCGAGCGAGACGCCGTCGGTCAGCACCTCGCGCAGCGCGCGTCCGCCGATCGGGAACTCGGCGCTCGTCCCGAGCGCCTTGATCACGGCGGCAACCAGGGCCGGATCATTGGTTGGAAAGATACCAAAGCAATCGCCGACGACGTAATCGAGCCCGCTCGATGCAAGGTCGAACTCGATGTGCCAGGTTTGCTTGGCCGAACCGCGCTTGTTGAGGAGCGTGCGCGACAGGAAGACCGCTTCGGCCGGGCTGTCGCGCAAGCGGCCGGTTGCTGCGACTGGCGCATCTGGGGATACGGAAGGGAGCGTTGCCGGTACGATCGGGGGTGCTGGCGGCGCGCCCATTTCATCGAACAGCGATTTAAGGGTGCGCTGCGTTTCCTTGCCGCCCGGCACGCACAAATTCAGCTTTGCTTCCTTCTTGAGAAAAATCGCGTCAGCGTAATCCTGGCAGTTGTAGCCGCACTGGCCGCAATCCTGCTGACCCATCGCAGCCATCATGCGGCGACGCAGCGGCCTGCCATCGGCGAGTTCGAGTCGCTCGGCGAGCGGCATCGCCTGGTCGTGCCAAGGCGCGCCGTCGTCATCATCAGCGGCGGCAGCGCCGGCCAGCAATGCCGCGCCGTCTTGCGGCGAGAACGCCGTGATGCCGCTGTCGCCAAGGCCGAGAGCCGCGGCAAAGAAGCCGTCGAGCCACGCGCGTTGCTCCGGCGTGAACGGCGCCGTCTCGGGCAGCAGCGACAGTTTCGGCGGTGGGTTGTGTGTCATAGGGTCCGCTTGATGGGTCAGGTTCAAGCTTCGTGCCAACCTCGCGGCGCTAGAAAAATACCGTAGTACCAACGTATTAGGCAGTTGCCGCCGCCGCCCGGTATTTCCGTCATGCCCGCACGAGGCGCATGTTGCGCAATATTTGTGCGTCGCACCATGCGTGATCGCCTGATCCACAAATCGCCACGCAGCGATCCGAGCGATCAATGCAGCGCAACGAGCAGGATTATCATTTCACTCACCTGCTCGAGGGCGCCGAGCACGTCGCCGGTCTGGCCTTCGATCTGGGTGAGGCTCAACCAAGCCATGAGCAGGATCGCGGCCACGAGGAAAATCAAAGCGGCGATTCCCCACACCGGACCGAGGCAGATCACGAGGATCAGGATGCCCAGCCCGCCGGCGATCATCACGCGCACCCGCGCCGGTGTGCCGATCTGGAAGGCCAGTCCGTCTCGCCGCGCGGGGGGCACCAGAAACATGAACACGGGCAGCGTCGCGCGCGCTGCGCCGTGCGCGGCGATCAAGGCTGGCACCACCAAGCTCCGATCGGCGAGGCCTGCGAGCAGGCTTATGCGCAGCAGGAGCGAGATCACCACGGCGCAAACCCCGTAAGTGCCAATCCTGCTGTCGCGCATGATGTCGAGCTTGCGCTCGCGCGTCTCACCGCCGCCAAAACCGTCCGCGGTGTCGGCGAGCCCGTCCTCATGCAGGCACCCGGTCGCCGCCAGCGTCGCCGCGACGGCGAGCGTTGCCGCAGGCCACGGCGGCAGTCCCAGCCGGTGCGCGAGCGCATAGACTAGGGCCGCGATGAGGCCGACAAGGACGCCTGCAATCGGGAATGCCCAGGCGGCCTTCGCAATATCGGCGCCGGTGATCGGCGTCGCGCGTGCCAACGGCAGCCGGGTCAAGAAAACTATACTCGCCCCGAGTTCCTTGGCGTGATCTTCCAGCCGTGCTTCGGGCGTGATCATCATTTGTCCCTGGCGTCAAATGCCCCGATCGTGGCCGCACCGCCGCGAATTTGGTAAGACTTCAAGCGCCTCTGCCGGCGCAGGAATCAAAGGGCGATGACGAATTTTACCTCTTTTTCCGACCTGCGCGCCGCCTGTCTCGACCTGCCGAGCGGCCATCCGGCGGCGAGCGCGGCCGTGGCTAAACGCGAAGCGGCTCTCACCAAGCCGCCGCGGAGCCTCGGCCGCCTCGAGGATCTGGTGGCCTGGCTCGCGCATTGGCAGGGCCATGCGCCGCCGCGGTTGGAGCGGGTCGATATTCTGGTGTTCGCCGGCAACCACGGCGTGACCAGGCTCGGCGTCTCGGCTTATCCCGCCGAGGTGACGGCGCAAATGGTGGCGAATTTTTCTTCCGGGGGCGCCGCAATCAATCAGCTCGCCCGCATCGCCGATGCGGCGTTGCGTGTCATCCCGTTGTCGCTTGACGAACCGACAGCGGACTTCACGCAAAAACCTGCGCTCACCGAATACGACTTCCTCGCGGCGGTGATGGCCGGCTACCAAGCGGTCTCGCCGGCTTGCGACCTCGTCTGCCTCGGCGAGATGGGTATCGGCAATACCACGTCCGCCGCCGCGATCGCGGCGGCATTGTTCGGCGGCGGCGGTGCGCGCTGGGCCGGCCGCGGCACGGGCGTCGACCAGGAAGGTCTGGCGCGCAAGCGGGCTGTCATCGATCGCTCCCTCGAGCGCCATGCCGCCGCTCTCCATGATCCGCTCATGACGGCTGCCGTGCTCGGCGGCCGGGAGTTGGCCGCCATCCTCGGCGCAACTTTGGCAGCGCGGCGGCGGCGCATTCCGGTGCTGCTCGACGGCTTCGTCTGCACCGCCGCGGTCGCGCCGCTGGCGAAGCTGCGAGCCGACACGCTGGCTCACGCACAGGCCGGCCACGTCTCGGCCGAAGCCGGGCACCGGATGCTGCTCGATGAACTCGGCCTGGCGCCGCTCGTTGACCTCAACATGCGGCTCGGTGAGGCGTCCGGCGCCGCCGTGGCGCTGCTGCTCCTTCGCGCAGCGCTGGCGTGCCACACCGAGATGGCAACGTTTGCCGAGGCGGGCGTATCGGACAAGCCGGACGATGGCGCGGTGCAAGAGCCAAAGGCCGCGGGCTAACGGACCCCTGCGCGGTCCGTAGCCATGGCATGAAAGAACGCGCCGGTGACTTGGCCGCGCCGCCCACCGGCGTTGCCCAAAGCGCGGCCTTCGGCATCGGCAAGCTCCGCGAACGGCTCGTCGCTGCCGGCGGATGTCAGCGATGCGTAGTGGAATTCGTGGCCGCGAACGATCGACCCTCTGCGGCCCAGAACGGTGTCGGACAGAAGCCGCGCCGTGCGGTAGCCGAGATGCAGCTTGCGCTTGGCGAAGCTCGTGGCATGGCCGAGCAGACCGGTCATGACGTGGCGCCGTCCTGCTGCGTCTTCGATGTTCTCGCCGAGCACCATGTAGCCGCCGCACTCGCCGTGCACCGGGCGCGTATCGGCGAAGCGTCGCAGCCCCGCATTGAAGCGCCGCGCGGCGGCGAGTGCATCGGCATGAAGTTCCGGATAACCGCCCGGCAGCCAGCAGCTATCGGCCCTCTCCGGCGGCGGCTCGTCGGCGAGCGGCGAAAACCGCAAAATCTCGGCGCCCGCCTTGCGCCACGCGTTGATGAGATGCGGGTAGGAAAAACTGAAAGCCCGATCGCATGCCAGCGCGATCCGCTGTCCCGGCGGCGGCACGGCCGGTGCTTGCGTTGCGACAGCGCGATCGGTGACCGCGAGCGGCGCACCGATTGCCATGATGCCGTCGAGGTCGAGATAGCGCTCGGCCATCTCGATGAGGCGATCGATGAGGCTCGCGAGGTCGCTATGTTCACCAGCCTGAACGAGGCCGAGATGGCGCTCGGGCAGCGCCAGCGCCGCGGCGCGCGGGACAGCGCCGAGAACGGGAACGCCGAGCGCTGCAATCGCATCGGCAACGAGCGAGCGATGCCGTTCGCTGCTGACGCGGTTCACGATGACGCCGGCAATGCGGACGGCCGGATCGTGCACAGCAAAACCCCGCACCAAGGCCGCTGCAGATTGAGCCTGCCGCGAGACATCGACCACCAGCACCACCGGCAGGCCAAAATGGGCGGCAAGATCCGCCGTCGCGCCGCGCCGGCGGGGCGAAGCCGCCGCGCCGTCGAATAGACCCATCACGCCTTCGATCATCAAAATCTCGGCTCCGTCGGCCGCTTGCGCGGCGAGCATATCAAGGAGCGGCGCCGGCATGGCCCAGGAATCGAGATTGACACTCGCGCCGCCCGCAGCAGCGGCATGGAACGCCGGATCGATATAATCCGGTCCGGCCTTGGCAGCGCGCACGGCGATGCCGCGACGCGCCAATGCTGCCAGCACCGCGAGCGTCACCGTTGTCTTGCCGGCGCCGGAATGGGGCGCGGCGATGATAAGACCGCGCGCCGTCACGTCGGCTCCATTTGGGCTGATGCGCTTTCGCCGAGCAACTGCGCACGCATGTTCACGATATTGCCGATCACGACGATTGCCGGCGCCTCGAATTTTTGTTCGCGCACGGTCACGGCCAGTTTATCCAATGTCGAGACCAGGACCCGCTGTTTCGGCGTGGTTGCCGAAGCGATAACTGCGGCGGGCGTCGCAGCATCAAGTCCCGCTGCCATCAACGCTCCGGCGATCCGCTCCAGATTGTGCAGCACCATATAGAGCACGATCGGCTGTCCGGTGCGCGCCAGCGGCGCCCAATCGAAGTTCTCTTCGGCGCCATGCCCGGCGGCAAAGATGACGGCGCGGTTGGTGCCGCGCAGGGTCGACGGAATGGCCGCCGCCGCGAGCGCCGCAAGGCCGGCGGTGACCCCGGGAATGACCCGGAAGGGAACGCCAGCGGCTGCGAGCACCATCGCTTCCTCGCCGCCGCGCCCGAACACGAAGGGATCGCCGCCCTTGAGCCGCAGCACCCGGTGGCCGGCGCGCGCGAGTTCTACGAGGCGCTCGCTGATATCAGCTTGCGTCGCCGACGGCTTGCCACCCCGCTTGCCGGCAAATTCGAGGTGCGCCTGCGGGCCGGCGAGCGCCAGAACCCGCGGATCGACCAGCGCATCGTGGACGACAATATCGGCTTGAGCGAGGCCCGCGAACGCATCGAGCGTCAACAGTCCGGGATCGCCTGGCCCCGCGCCGGCAAGCCAGACATGCCCCGGCGCAAAGACCGGAACTCCGGCACGCCGCGCCGCCAATGCGTCCCATGCCGTCATGGCGTGGCGTGCCCGCGGTGACGATTGACCGCGCGCAAGGCCCGGACGGCCGCGCGCCGTTGGCATCCGTGTAAATGTTCGCTCAACCGGCGCCTCCACGAAACCTGCGGCGATAATCCGCGTCATAGAGCGCGCTGTCGCGAAAATCCCGCGCGGCCAGCGCGCGGCCAACCAGGATGAGTGCGGTACGCTCGATTCGTGCCGCGACAACCTTCGCCGCAATGTCGGAAAGCGTCCCGCGCAGAATGCGCTGCGACGGTGAGCTTGCCTCAACGACAACAGCCGCGGGACAATCGGCGCCGTAGAACGGAGTGAGCTCCTCGATGATGGTCGCGATGGCGTGGATAGCGAGATGAATGACCAGCGTTGCTCCGCTTGCGGCGAACGTCACGAGCTTTTCCGCCTCAGGCATGCGCGAGGCGCGACCGGAAACGCGGGTGAGCACGATGCTCTGCGCTACCTCCGGCACAGTCAGCTCGCACTCGAGCGCCGCCGCCGCGGCCGCGAAGGCCGGCACGCCTGGCGTGAGCGTATAAGAAATGCCGCGCCGTTCGAGGCGGCGCAATTGCTCGGCAAGCGCGCTATAGATCGAAAGATCGCCGGAATGCAGCCGTGCCACGTCCAGTCCGGCGGCATGGGCTGCCGCGAATTCCGCTTCGATCGCATCGAGCGACAGTGGCGCGGTGTCGACGACGCGCGCGCCCTTTGGGCAATGGTCGAGCAGTGCGCGCGGCACGATCGAGCCGGCATAGAGGCAGACCGGACAGCGGGCGATGAGATCGCGCCCGCGCACTGTGATCAGGTCGGCTGCGCCGGGCCCGGCGCCGATGAAATGTACGGTCATGGCCTTGGACCCGAAGCGGCGAGTGCGCACGTGGCGGAGCCAATGACGAGACGCGGAGCGATGAGGCGGGCGGATGGCCCGGCAGCCGCGAGCGCTGCCGCTTCCGCGACTGACGGGACGCCTGTAAGGGCAAGGACGCGTTCCGAGCGGGTTGCGGTGCGTGGACCGGCGGCTTCGAGGCCGGTGTCGGACACAAACACGACGGCGACACCAAGCTTCGCCGCGGTTGCCGCAATCCCGGCTTCGCCGGCCTTCGCCGCGATCGTGGCGATGCAATCGAGCGCGTTCGACCTGATGCCGGCGCGGGCGAGAGCCGCGAGGACGGCGGCTTCGATGTCGCGAGCCGGTGCGCCCCATTTGCATCCAACGCCGGCAACGATCATGGCTTCGTCCAAACCCATTGCGTCACCGGCATTGCAGCGCGCCAGCCGGTTTTTTCGCCCACCGGTCCGGCCCGCGAAATCGCGATGCGGATCAGTTCGCCGCCGCGCGCTGCGTGCCGAGCAAGCAACAGCGCTTCGGTTTCGAGTGTCACAGCGTTGACGACAAGGCGGCCGGCGAGACGCAATGCATCGATCGCGGCGTCGAGCACGCCGGCGTCGCTGGCGCCGCCGCCGACAAAAATGGCATCCGGCGTTTCGAGTCCGGTGACAGCGGCAGGAGCGCTGCCCTCCACGATCTCCAGGCCCGGCACACCGAACGCAGCGGCGTTGCGGCGGATGCGCGCGGCGCGATCCGCATGGCGCTCGATCGCAATCGCGCGCATCGCCGGATCGGCTAACATCCATTCGATCGCGACCGAGCCGGCGCCCGCGCCGATGTCCCACAACAACTCGCCGCGGCGCGGCGTGAGCGACGACAAGGTTACGGCGCGGACCTCGCGTTTGGTGATCTGCCCGTCATGCTCGAATAGTGCGTCACTCAACCCGGCTGCCCGCGCGATGATTCGTGCATTTGGTGCCGCACTCACTTCGATCGCGACGATATTGAGGGCATTTACCGTCCCGCAGTCGAAAGCTTCCGCCGTCGCCCTGCGGATGCGCTCGTGCGGGCCGCCCAGCGCTTCAAGGATTGTTAAGCGCGAAGCGCCAAAGCCTGACTGCGTCAGGAGCTGGGCCAACGCAGCCGGACCTTCACCGTCTGAGGTCAGTGCGAAAATGCGCGCGCCTGGCTGCAGATGCGGACGCACCAGATCGAGCGTACGGCCGTGCAGTGAAAGCATCACCGTTTGCGGCAAAGACCACCCGAGCCGCGCCGCGGCGAGGCTGAACGCCGAGGGCGCCGGTACCACGATCATCTGCCGCGCATCGATCTGCCGCGCCAGCGCCGCGCCGACGCCGTAATGGAACGGATCGCCCGAGGCGAGCACGCAGACTTGCCGGCCGCGATGACGCAGCACTTCGCCGGCGGCGCCGTCGAACGGCGTCGGCCACGGCCGTGCCGCGCCGCGAATGAGCGGCGCCGCGAGCCCAAGATGGCGCCGGCCGCCGAATACAATCTCGGCCGCGCCAATGAGTTCGCGTGCCACCGGGCTCAGCCCCTCGACGCCATCCTCGCCGATGCCGATGATGGACAGCCAGCGCGGCGATGCGGCACTCTCGCGTTCGATCGCATCAGGGAGCGGCATGCCACGCATCCTTATTCTCGGCGGCACGTCGGAGGCGCGCCTTTTGGCCGCGCGCCTTGCCGGGTGCACCGATCTCACCGTTACGCTTTCGCTCGCGGGCCGCACCGCCTCGCCCGCGGCGCAGCCGGTGCCAGTTCGCGTCGGCGGCTTCGGCGGCGCTGCCGGCCTCGCGGATTATCTGGTGACGGAACATGTTGACGCGCTGATCGACGCAACACATCCCTACGCCAATGTCATTTCGTCGAATGCCATCGAGGCCACGCACCGAACCGGAGTGCCGTGCGTTGCGATTTGCCGGCCGCCGTGGGTCGCGGCTGCTGGCGATCGTTGGACCGAGGTGAAAGATGTGCCCGAGGCGGTGCGGACGCTTGGGCAAACGCCACGGCGGGTCTTCGTGGCGCTCGGCCGCAACGAGGTCGCATCGCTCACAGAGGCGCCGCAGCACTACTATCTCATCCGCAGCGTCGATCCTGTCGATCCGCCGTTGCGGCTGCCGCATGTGACCTACGTGACCGGCCGCGGTCCGTTCGCCGAAGCCGACGATCGCGCGCTCATGATGGCGCACGGCATCGAGGTCGTGATCGCGAAGAATAGCGGCGGTGCTGCGACCTACGCCAAGATCGCGGCGGCGCGCACGATCGGGATAAGCGTCATCATGTTGCGCCGCCCGCCCGCGCCGGAAGGGCTTGCGTTCGAAAAGGTGGAAGAAGTGATCGCGTGGCTCGATCATGCGCTGACCTCCGCGGCGGCGCGCGGCGTGTAAACGAGAGGTGCAAGCCCGGGACGCGCGATCACACGCGTCTCGCGCGAGCCGACGATCACAAGCGTCGCCATGTCGGCACTCGTTGCATCCGCGGCATCGAGCGTCGTGACGCTTACGCGCTCGTCCGGCCGGCCGACGGCGCAGCCGAACACCACGGGCGTCGATTGCGGCAGATGACGCCGCAGCCGTTCGATTGCGCTGCCGAGTTGCCAGGACCGTGCGCGTGAGACCGGATTGTAGAGCGCAATGACAAAACCTGCGCTCGCCGCGGCATCGAGCCGGCGCTCGACCAGTTCCCACGGTTTGAGATTGTCGGACAGCGACAACGCGCAGAAATCATGGCCGAGCGGCGCGCCGATCCGCGCCGCCACCGCGAGCATCGCGGTGATACCAGGCACAATGGCGACATCGAGTGTTCTCCAGGCATCAGGCCCGGCTTCGATTTCACCGCACACGGCTGCCGCCATGGCGAAGACGCCCGGGTCGCCGCCGGAGACGACGGTGACGCTCGCGCCCTGCGCAGCGTGACGAAGCGCGGCGGCGGCGCGCGCGCCTTCCTCGCGGTTATCGGAGGGATGACGGCTTTGTCCGCCACGCTCGGCCACGCGATCGAGATAGGGACCGTAACCATAGAGTGCGTCCGCGCGGGCGAGCGCGTCCTGAGCTTCCGGCGTGAGGTAACGCGCATCACCAGGTCCCAAACCGACGACGGCGAGACGCCCGGTCATTGCCGTCCTTCCCAGCCCGGTATCAGCACGATGGCGAAATATGGCGAGTCGTCGTCCAGCTTGGCGGCGAGCGGAATTATCTTCGCATCCGCCATGGTGCCGCGCTCGACATAGATGGCGCGATCGAGGCGTCCACTGCGGTCAAGGGCGCGGCGCAGCTTGGGCAGATGCCGCCCGACCTTCATCACCACGGCGGCATCCGCCTCGGCAAGCCGGCGCGCGAGTTCGCCTTCGGGGAGCGTTGCGGGAAGCACAGTGAAAACGTCGTCGCCCTGCGCGATCGGCATTCCGGCCGCCGACCAGCATCCCGACATGCCGGTCACGCCGGCTACGACCTCGGTCGCGAAGCGCGGCGCGAGCCGCACATGCAGATGCATGTAGGAGCCGTAGAACAAAGGGTCGCCTTCGCAGATCACGGCCACGACGCGTCCGCCATCGAGATGCGCCGCGATTTCGACCGCGGCACTATCGTAGAAATCGCGAATGGCGTTGCGATAGCCGGCACTGCATTTTGGCAGCTCGGTGGTGACGGGATAGTGGAGCGGCACCTCCACGACTCCGGCCCGCAGGTGGCGCGCCGCGATCGCACGCGAACGGCTGGCGCGTCCCGCCTTGGCGAAATGCGCAACGACGTCCGCCTCGCCAAGCACGCGCAGCGCCTTGAGTGTCACCAACTCGGGATCGCCCGGCCCGACGCCGACGCCGATAAGTTTTGCCGCGCTCACAGTCCGGGCCTCGCCATTGCGTTGACGGCGGCGGCCGTCATGGCGCTGCCGCCCATGCGCCCGCGCACGGTCAGGAAAGGCACCCCGCGCGGCGCAGCGGCAAGCGCCTCTTTCGCTTCCACGGCGCCGACGAACCCCACTGGAATACCGAGGATGGCCGCCGGCTTTGGCGCGTCGCCATCGAGCAGATCGAGCAGACGGAACAAAGCCGTCGGTGCATTGCCGATTGCGACCACGGCGCCGCCGAGCTGATTGATCCATAGTTCCACCGCAGCGGCCGAACGGGTCGTGCCATGCTTCCCGGCAAGAACCGGCACGCGGGAATCGTTGAGCGTGCAGATGACCTCATTGCGCTTCGGCAGCCGCGCCCGCGTGATCCCGTGGGCTACCATCTCGGCGTCGCAGAGGATCGGTGCGCCGGTGCCAAGCGCCTCACGCGCCGCTTCAACAACATTTCCGCCGAATACGATATCGCGTGCCGCTTCCACGACGCCGCAGGCATGGATCATGCGCACCGCAACATCCGCTTCCTCGGCGCTGAAGCGCGCCAGGTCGGCCTCGGCGCGGATGATGGCGAACGAGCGTTCGTAGATTGCCTTGCCGTCACGCAGATAGGGCGCGCGCTCAGCCATGGGCACCCTCGTTCTTCACCTCTCGGGCGCGGCTCGCCATCGCGCCGGCAATGGCAGCGGGCAAGTCATCTTCGGGCACCACCGCAAATGGCGTGTCGCGGGCGGAGCCATTGGCGACAAGCGCGCAGCCCCGGGATGTGCCGACGATTGTCAGCGCAGCAGGTGCGGCGTGCGCACAGCCCTTAGCGCAGCCCGAGACATGGATCGTGAATGATCCATCGATGAACGCGCCAGTCGTCGCGGCGACGAGCGGACCGATGGTGCGAGACGCGATCTCACCCGACGCGCAAATCGGCGCGCCGGCACACGCCACGACATATCGGCGTGGATCATCCGCGCGCATGATGAAGCCCAGCCGCTCGGCGGCGGCAACGAACGACGCCGATTTTTCTTTCGTAAGGCCGATAACGAGGAGCGCTCTGCCCGCGGCTGAGCGCACGCCATTCGCGCCAGCATCGCCGGCGGCGTCGGCGAGACGTTGGAGCAACTTCGCATCGGCATGGCCGAAGGCAACGCCGATACCGCATGCCAACGATCCGTCCCGGAGCGGATGCATGCCGATCGCGTCACGCGCGCCGCGTGCCGGTCGCGGCGGCGTGTCCGTCAGAAGCAGATCGGCGATGGCCGAACGGAATTTAGCCATTTGCTTGCACACCAGCATGTCCCGCGCGCGTGGCTTGGTGCCACACAACGACAGGACTTCAAGAAGCCGTATGACGGTCCCTACGCCATCCGTGGCTGCGACCGCGCCGAGATCCGCGGCGCTCGCGCCGTTGCCGCCGACGCTCACGCGAAGAAGCGTGCGATCGTTCATCGCTTCCGCGGCGAGGCGTATGTCGGCCGAGAGGCTCTCCAGCTTGATCGCTCCGCCGCCGTCGATCACAACAGAGACCTTGGCACCGAGTTTTTTGTCGAGCAATCGTCGCGCCAATGCGAGACGCAAATCGGCGGCAAGTGCGCCGGCGTCAAGGAGTTCTTCCGCATCTAGGCCGGCGAGAGCGCTACTCAAAACCGGAATGCCGTCCGCTGCCGCAATGCCGAGGCCCGCGACATCCGCGGCGAATTGGGGAGCGGAGGAGCGACTAAGTCCGCGCACCTGAATGCTGCCGCGCGCCGTGACTTCGACGACGCCGTTGCCGTGCACTCGCGCCGCGCGGCACAATGCGGCGAACGCAACAAGCTGGATGGTGCCGATCGGCAGCAGCCGCACCAGCAAACCATCGCCGGTCGGCATCGGCGCTCGATAGTCCTGGACAAGCGCCGCGCCGCCGCGGAAGCGCAAGTGCTGTCATGGCGCCGACCTCCGCGCGCAGCGCCGCTAGGCTTGCATCGACATCATTACGGCGCGGATGCCAAAAACCGCGGCGCCGCGCAGTCTCGAGCCGCTCGGCAATCGCAGCCGCAGCCTTTGCATTTTTGCGCAGCATAAAGGCGCGCACATCCGGGTCGGCGACGTAAGCGTCGTGCAGGAGATCGAACAGTTCGCCGCCGACCGCATCGGTCGTTTCCGCGAAGGCGACCAGCCGGTCGACGGTCTCGGCAAGCTCCGCGGCGCCGCGCGGGCCGTGGCGCATCTGGCCGGAAATGAATCGCGGGTTGACGGCGCGCGCACGTACGATACGCGCCAGCGCGGCCGACAGCGCCCGCGCACGCGGACGCTGCGGATCGGTCATGTCGAGCATGACGAGATCGACCGAGCGGCCAAGCATCTTTGCCGCCGCGGCGAAACCGCCGACGAAGGCTGCATCCTCGGCGCCCTCGAGGAGATCGCGGCCCGGATCGTCGCTGGTATGAACGAGGGCATCGGCGCGTGCGACGCGTTGCGCAAATGCTCCCGGCGCGGCGCCGGCCTCGCCATCGGCGCCGCCATAGGAATGGGAAGCGGCGGCAAGATAGGCCGTGCCGATGGCAGCGGTGTCCGCATGGCCGCCGAACAAATCCTCGACGCCCGAGCCATAAGCACCGGGCGCCGTGCCGAATATGCGATCAAGACGCGCAGGACCCTCGCCATTGATGGCGCGGCGCGCGGCTGCGAGCGGATTTTCGTCGTCATCCTCCCCGCGTGCGGCGACTGCTTGGACCGCCATGTCGATGAGCGCGATCTGTGCTGGGAAGAGATCGCGAAACAGCCCGGAAATGCGCCAAGTCACGTCGATCCGCGGGCGCGCCATCGCCGCGGTCGGCAACACTTCGACGCCAGTGACGCGACCGCTGGCGTGATCCCAGATCGGCCGGCAACCCATCATCGCGAGCCCCTGCGCGATTTCCTCGCCGCCGGTGCGCAGCGTAGCGCTGCCCCATAAATCGATGACGGCCGTGCGCAGCATCTCGCCATGGGTCTGCAAATGCGCGCGCACGACTTCAGCGGCGGCGAGGCGGCCGAGCTCCATCGCGGTCGGTGTCGGCAGCGTGCGCGGATCGGCGGTGAACATGTTGCGGCCGGTCGGCAGCACGTCGCGACGGCCGCGGGTCGGCGAGCCGGCCGGGCCTGGCGCGACGCGACGGCCATCGAGCGCCGCGATCAGTGCCGTGCGTTCGGCTTCGCCACTTGTTCGCCACGCCGGATCGTCGCTGCCCAACGGCGCACGGCCGTAAATGTGCAGGCCGTCCTTGACGGCCAAGTCTTTCAGATCGCACAGCCAGGCATCGATGCGGCGCAGCGCTTCATCGGGAGCGAAGGGGGCGCCGATCCCGGCCTCGCGTGCCAATCCCGTGCGTTGCGCCGTCTCGACAATGAGGGTGGCGAGGCGCTCGCGGCGCCGCCGGTCGAGCCCGTCCGCTTGGGCGTATTCGTCCACCAGGCTTTCCAGCTCGCGCGCATCGCCCGAGAGGCCGCCATCAACGAGTGGCGGCGGCAGGTGACCGATCGTCAGCGCCGCAATGCGGCGCTTGGCCTGCGCGGCCTCACCCGGATTGCTGACGATAAACGGATAGATCACCGGCAATGGGCCGGTGACGATTTCAGGAAAGCACTCCGCAGTGAGTGCGACGGCCTTGCCGGGCAGCCATTCCAGCGTGCCGTGCGCACCCATATGGACGAGCGCATCGGCCTTGGCCTCGTGCCGGAGCCACAGGCCGAAGGCAACAAGCGCGTGCCGCGGCGGTAGCAGCGAATCGTGATAGTCGGCGCGGCGTTGTGTCGAGCGGCCGCGGTCCGGCGGCAGCGCGACCAAAAGCTTACCGAATTCCCGGGCGCGGAAATGGAAGGCACCGGCATATACATCAGGATCGTCCACCGGTTCGCCCCAGGCTACGCGCAGGCGCGCAACCGCCGCGCTCGGCAACTTCGTCAGCAGGTGTTCATATTGCTCGATCGGAAGCATCGCATCGCCGGCACCTGTGGAAAGCGCGTCGAGCAACGCCCGCGACGTTTTCGGCGCACCGCGCACGGTGTAGCCGGCGTCGGCGAGATCATCGATCAGCGCGACCACGCTGGCCGGCACGTCCAGCCCGACGGCATAGCCGGTGCGGCCCGGCGCGCCGGGATAGTCGGGCATCAAGATGGCAATGCGCCGCTCGCCCCGCGGCAGGGCACGCAGAAAGACGAACGCGGCAATGCGATCGGCGACCATTGCGATCCGATCCGGCTCCGGGCGGCTCGCGAGTGCCGTGAAAGCGAGACCATCCTGCGGCGGCAGCGGATCCTTGAACGCGACCGCGCCAGCGAGCACGCGGCCGTCAAGCTCGGGCAGCACCACATGCATGGCGAGATCGGCGGCGCCGAGCCCACGGGGGCTATCGCGCCAAGCAGCGCGCTTGGTGTTCGCGCTCACGACCTGCAGCACGGTAACGCCCGGCTCGTCGAGCGGCGTCGGCTCGTCGGCACCGCCGCCCACGGCGAATGCGGTCGTGGTGACGATCACGGCCGGATCGAGCCGCGCGAATGCCTGACGCAGGAAAGCGGCGGCCTCACAGTCCTTCAAGCTGGTGATGATGAGAGCGGCCGGCGCCAGGCCGCGCTGCGACAGCGCCGCGCAGAGCGCGTCGATCGGCGCGGTGTCGGCGGCGAGCAGCATGGCGCGGTAGAAGATGATCGGCACGACGGGTTGGCCGGGCTTGAGCGACGAGACCAGCCGATCAAGTCCGACCGCGCCGTTGCCCGGCAGATAGCCCGCCAGCCGCGGCACGGCCTCGGGTTCGCGAGACAAGAGATCGCGTCCGGCATGGCGCGCCAGCCGGCGCAACAGCGCGCGCAAATTCTCCCGTCCGCCTTCGCGGAAAAAGCGCAGCAGTGCGTCAAGCTCACGGGCCGGCAGTGTCGAGGCTGCGGCGAGCCGGACGTCATCGCGGTCTTCGCCGGGCAGCACGGCAAACGCGATGCCGCGCTCGCGCGCCAGCGCCGAGAGCCGCTCGATGCCGTATTTCCACCAATCGAGGCCGCCGAGCAGGCGGACCAGGATCACCTTGGCATGGGCGCCGACGCGGTCGATCCACAGATCGACCGACAGGGGATGGCGCAGGTCGCGCAGATGCGCAAGGCGAACGCTCGGCAGCACGTCGCGTTCCGCCTCCCACGCGGACGCCAGGCCGGCGAGGTCGCTGTCGGCGAACGACAGCACGACGATGTCACCCGGCGGCTGGCCGAGATCGACCGCTTCGACCATCTCGTCGAGGCCGGCGGAACTCGTCGTGAGCAGATGCATCCTTTAGCCTGCAAGCGCGCGCGCCACAGCGGCACGATCGAGCCCTCTCAGACCGATCACGACCAGACGGCCGTCGCGGGTCTCGGAATCGACCCATGGCCGATCATATTGGTGCGTCACCCGAGGGCCCACTGCCTGCACCAACAGCCGCAACGGTTTGTTGGTGACGGCCGCAAAGCCCTTGACGCGAAGCACGTCGAATTTTTCCGCAAGCGCCGCAACGCGCGCGACCAGCGCGGACGGATCGGCGATTTCACCGAGCGGCACGACGAACGAGTCGAAATCGTCGTGATCGTGCTCCTCCTCGGCGTCGTGCCGGGTGCGGCGGTTGGCGATATCGTCCTCGGTGCCGACGCCGAGGCCGAGCAGCAGCGCCTCGTCCACCTTGCCGTCCGTGACGGTAATGATCTTCACACTGCGCGGCAGGACGCTGGAAATCGCCGCCAGCGCCGTCGTGAGGCCCGCTTCATCGAATAGGTCGCGCTTGTTCAGCACGACGAGATCGGCACAGGCGATCTGATCTTCAAAAACCTCCTCGATCGGGTCATCGTGCTCGAGCGCAGTATCGGCCGAGCGCTGTTGCGCGAGAGCCTCTAGATCGTGCGCGACGCGACCATCGGCGAGCGCCGCGCCATCGACGACGACCACGACGCCATCGACGGTGACGCGGCTTTTGATCGCCGGCCAATGAAACGCTTGTACCAAGGGTTTCGGCAAAGCGAGCCCGGAGGTTTCGATGACGATGTGCTCGATGCCGCCCTTCGCCAGAATGGCATCGAGCGCCGGCACGAACTCATCAGCGACCGTGCAGCACAGGCAGCCGTTGGCCAGCTCGACGATGTTCTCCGCGGGGCATGCGGCGTCGCCGCATCCTTTGAGGATTTCGCCGTCGATGCCGACGTCGCCGAACTCGTTGACGATGACGGCCAGGCGGCGCCCCTGCGCATTGGCGAGCACGTGACGGATCAATGTCGTTTTGCCAGCGCCGAGAAAGCCGGTGACGATGGTGCAGGGAACGCGGGCGAGCGAGCCGGTCATTCGTCAACTCCTTCGAAGTCGAGTGGCGGGACGCGGGCAATCAGGCCGCGCTTGAGCGATTCCGGCCGGCCGCGCCAGGGCATAATACCGTCGGCAGCGCCGGCGAGCAGTCGCGCGCCTTCGATCAGCGCGTCCGCGCAGGACACATCGAGGCCGCCGAACACGTAAGTCCAGGAGCCGTTGCAGCGCATGGCGGCGCTTGGGCCGCGCGTGCAGTTCGCGAGGCAGCGCACTTGCCGGACGTCGACCGCCGTTCCGGCGGCGGCGCGCGCGGTCGCCGCGGCGAGGATTGCGCCGGGACGCGGTTCGCTTTCCGGCTCGCCGGCGCGTTTGCAGGTGATACAGACGTAAACGATCGGTGCGTCGCGCGGCGCTTCTGGGGAATTAAGCACGGATAGTCCTCGCGTAACTTGCCGCCGGCGCGAGCGAGGACCAAAAGACTTCCGTCTTTCAGATCATCCACCGGCACACCCCGGCCAGTGTTTGTCGCGTCGACTCGGCCGGTGGCAGGTCTCCTGGCTCGCGGATCGGCGCCTCGCCCTGCCTTCCCGGCGGCGCGATGCCTCCAGTGGCTTGTCCGGACGAGACTTCCCGCTCACAGTTGCGGGGGCAGCTGCGGATTTGGCCGGCGCTCGCGCGCCCGCTTCACCGCATTCCCTTTTCACCCTCTCGCGAGGGACCATCGGTACGCTAGTGATAGATTTCGGTGCCCCGGGCTGTCAATGTGGCCGCACGGCCTGCGGCTGCCCAATCGAGCGAATTTCGCCGGCAATTGTGCCCTACGCGTCATGTCCAAAGAGCCAAAACTCACTTTCGTCCTCGGCGGCGCCCGTTCGGGTAAGAGCCGCTACGCCGAAGGCCTGATTGCCGCATTGCCGCCGCCTTGGGCCTATGTGGCGACGGCGGAAGCACGAGACCAGGAAATGGCCCAGCGCATTGCCGCACATCGCTCGCGCCGCGGCCGGTCTTGGCAGACCATCGAAGCGTCACGCGATGTCGCGGGCGCGCTCAAAGCACACAAAGCGATACCGATTCTCATCGATTGCCTGACGCTGTGGCTTTCGAACCTCATGCTCGCGGAAGCGGACATCGATGCCGAGACGGCGGGGTTGCAGGAGGCGCTGGCGGCGGCCGCGGCGCCGGTGGTGCTGGTCGCCAACGAGGTTGGCTACGGGATCGTGCCGGACTATCCACTCGGCAGGCGGTTCCGGGATTTGCAGGGCGTTCTCAACCAGCGTATCGCCGCGTGCGCCGATCGCGTCGTTCTTGTTGTCGCCGGATTGCCGCTCGCCGTAAAAGGAAGTCTGTAAGGTGATGGCATGAACGAAGCGATCGACAAGGCTGAAGCCGAGCGGCATCGCGCCAAGATGGCGAAGCGCAAGGCGGTGCAGGATGCCGAGGTTGCGGAGAAGACGACTGAGAAAGGTCTGCTCATCGTCCACACCGGCACCGGCAAGGGAAAATCGACGGCCGCTTTCGGCCTCGCGCTGCGCATGCTGGGGCGCGGCCACCGCATCGGGGTGGTGCAGTTCATCAAGGGCGCATGGCATTCGGCGGAGCGCGATGCGCTAGCCCGATTCGGCGATCAGGCTGCATGGTACACCATGGGTGAAGGCTTCACCTGGGAGACCCAAGACCTGGAACGCGACATCGCCGCCGCCCAGCATGCTTGGGCCAAGGCGCTTGATCTGATGGCCGATCCGAGTTTCGCGATGATTATTCTAGACGAACTCAATATCGCGCTACGCTACAATTATCTCGATCTCAACGCGGTCGTCGCCGCGCTTGCGGCGCGCCGGCAAGTGCTGCACGTCGTAGTGACCGGCCGCAATGCCAAGCCGGAATTGATCGCCGCAGCCGATCTTGTGACCGAGATGACGCTGGTGAAGCACCACTTTGCCGCCGGCGTAAAGGCGCAGGCCGGCATTGAATTCTGAAAGTAGAAGAGCGTCCCCATGTCCGTCCGCGCGCTGATGTTCCAGGGCACGGGCTCGGATGTCGGCAAGTCGCTGATCGTCGCCGGTCTTGCACGGGCCTTTGCGTTGCGCGATCTGAAAGTTCGGCCGTTCAAACCGCAGAACATGTCGAACAACGCCGCCGTGACCGCCGATGGCGGCGAGATCGGACGCGCGCAGGCGTTACAGGCGCGCGCGGCGCGCACGGCAGCGAGCGTTCACATGAACCCGGTGCTGCTGAAGCCGCAGAGCGAGATCGGCGCGCAGATCATCGTGCAGGGGCGCGTCTACGGGACCGCCAAAGCCACCGAGTACCAGCGCATCAAGAGCGAGCTTTTGCCGTTGGTACTCGACAGCTACGAGCGGTTGCGGTGCGAAGCCGACATCGTGCTGATCGAGGGTGCGGGCAGCCCCGCGGAAGTCAACCTGCGGCCAAACGACATTGCCAACATGGGCTTTGCGCGCGCGGCCGGCGTTCCTGTCGTCCTCATCGGCGACATCGATCGTGGCGGTGTGATTGCGAGCCTCGTCGGCACCAAAGCCGTGATCGCGCCTGAAGATACTGCACTGATTTGCGGCTTCATCGTCAACAAATTTCGCGGTGATGCATCGCTTTTTGCGGCCGGGACGGAGCGCATCGCGCAGATGACGGGATGGCAGGCGCTCGGTCTGGTGCCGTTCTTTGCGGATGCGCGCCTTTTGCCGGCGGAGGATGCGCTGGCGCTCGAACAAGCCCGGCCGGCGAAATCGCAGACGCGCCTGCGCATTGCGGTGCCGATTCTACCGCATATTGCCAATTTCGACGATTTCGATCCGCTGGACGCCGAGCCCACAGTCGATCTCGTTCGGGTGCGACCGGGCGCCGCACTACCGGGCGACGCCGGGCTTATCGTGCTGCCAGGATCGAAGGCGACGATCGCCGACCTTGCGGCATTGCGCGCCGCCGGATTCCATATCGACATCGCCGCGCATCTGCGCCGCGGCGGAACGGTCCTTGGGCTGTGCGGCGGCTACCAAATGCTGGGACGCGTCGTCGCCGATCCCGGCGCCATTGAAGGTCCGGCTTGCACTGTCGAAGGACTTGGTCTGATCGATGTCGAGACGACCCTGTCGGACGAAAAACGCCTCGAACCTGTTCGCGGGATGACGAGCGATGACGTTCCGTTCAGCGGCTACGAAATGCATATGGGCGTGACCGAGGGCCCGGACCGCGCGCGGCCATTCGCGCGGCTCGCTGATGGATCGCCGGAGGGCGCGATTTCAGCCGACGGGCGGGTGCTCGGCACCTACGTCCATGGGCTGTTTGCCGACGATCGGCAACGTGCAGCATGGCTCGCCCGCTTTGCCGCGGGCGCGACAAATATTGCCTACGAGGCCATGATCGAGCGGACGCTCGACGCGCTCGCAGCCCATCTTGCTGCACATCTTGATCTCGATCGGCTGCTCAAATTGGCGCGATGAGAATGGCGGCCAATACCGCGACCAGCGCGATCAAGATCGCGTCGGCGTAGCGGTAAAGCGCAAGCGCGCGACGGATGTCGGCGGCAGCGGCGTCGCGACGCCCATGGCCCATGACCGCATCGTCGACGTGCGCGCCGCCATAAACGCGTGCGCCTGCGAGGGAAAGGCCGAGCGCTCCGGCCATCGCCGCTTCGGGATAGCCGGCATTGGGCGAGCGGTGCCGCGAAGCATCACGCCGCACCGCGCGCCAGGCTTCAGCGGCGGACGCATCTTGGCTCACTGCCGCCGCGGCAATCAGGAGCAATGCCGCGAGGCGCGACGCCGGCAGATTGACGAGATCGTCGAGCCGTGCGGCAGCCCAGCCGAACGCCTCGTATCGTGGCGTGCGGTAACCGATCATACTGTCGGCGGTGTTGATTGCTTTGTAGAGTGCGGCGCCAGGGAGCCCGGCAATGGCCATCCACAACATCGGCGCTACGACCCCGTCGGAAAAATTCTCCGCAAGGCTTTCGATGGCCGCACGGGCGACACCGGCTTCATCGAGGGCCGCGCTGTCGCGGCCGACGATGTGTGATACTGCGGCACGGCCGGCCATGAGGCCGTCCTTCTCGAGTGCGAGCGCGACATCCGCTACATGGCGGTGCAGACTGCGCTGCGCGATCAGCGTGCTGGCGAGAAACGCGGCGGGAATGATTCCGAACGGGAGCAGAAATAGCGCGCCTTCAATGAGGAATGCGATCGATCCGACAATGCCGAGGAGAATTGAGATTGCAATGATGCCGGCCATGCGCCGCCCATCCGCCCTTCCCTCCCCCGCATGCGCGGGAGGGAAGGGTGGGGGATTAAGCCGGTGGTCGAGCAGCGCGATCAGGCCGCCCATCCACATCACCGGATGGCCGAGCGCCCGCAACACGCGCTCCGGATAACCGATGGCGAGCTCGATCAGCATGGCGAAGAGTGCAAGCGCAACAGACATCATCCAACATAGCGGCGCCGACGAACCGCTCCAGCATGGCGGCGACCTTGGCGCCGCTCGGCGCCTGTTTCCCAGCGCGCCTGAACCTTTCATCGACCTTTCGACCGGGATCAACCCCAACCGCTATGCCATGCCGCGGCTGACGGCGGATGCTTTGGCCCGGCTACCGGAGCCTGCCGCGCTCAGCGCGCTCGCCGCAGTGGCGGCAACGGCGTACCGCGCGCCGTCGGCGGCGCATGTCGTGCCCGCACCAGGAACGCAGATTCTCCTGCCTCTTGTCGCAGGTTTGGCACGGCCGGGATGCGCTGCGATCCTCGCGCCGACCTATGGCGAGCACGCCCGCGCTGCGGCGCTCGCCGGACATCACGTCGTCGAGGTCGGCGACATAGGCGCACTCGGCGATGCCGTGCTGGCTATTGTCACGAATCCCAACAATCCGGACGGCCGAAATTTCGATCGCGGCGCCTTGCTGGCCGTCGCAAAGAAACTGCGGTTGCGCGGCGGCATACTGGTGGCCGATGAAGCGTACATGGATGTTGGACCAGCCGGCGCGAGCCTTGCGGCGGACGTGTCGTGCGGCAACATCGTCGTGCTGCGCTCGTTCGGCAAGTTTTTCGGCCTCGCCGGGTTGCGGCTCGGCTTTGCCCTCGCCGCGCCGGCGCTGGCGGCGCGCCTTTCCGCAGCTTTGGGCCCTTGGGCCGTGTCCAGTCCGGCGCTGGCGGCAGGCATCAAGGCGCTCGCAGATACAGCCTGGATCGAAAAGGCCCGCCGCCGCGCGGTGAAATCAGCCAACAGGCTCGATTCCATCCTGATGAGCGTTGACCTCGAAATCGCCGGCGGCACGGCGCTGTTCCGGCTGGTCCAAACGGCGGCGGCAAGCGAATTGTTCCACCATCTCGGGCGCGCCGGCATTTTGGTGCGCAGGTTTCCTGACGATGCAACGTGGCTGCGCTTCGCCCTGCCAGGGCATGAAAGAGACTGGCGACGCCTTCAGATGGCGATGGCGGCGTTTCGGGACAGCAGATAGGCTTTCACTGATGACCGTGCCATCGAGGCCGCATAGCAAAGACGTTCCCTTAGCGGCAAAGCGAGCAGTCAGCTTCGACAGCGTCTTCCGTGCGCGGCTGCGCGAGCTTCTGGTTTGGCGTCGGGATGTCCGTCGTTTCCGGCGCGATCCTTTGCCAAATGGCACATTGGATGCGCTCATCGAGCTGGCGTGTCTTGCGCCGTCAGTGGGTCTCAGCCAGCCGTGGCGTTTCGTCATCGTCGACAACGAAACGGTCCGCGCCGCCATCAAACGGAATTTCGAGACCTGCAATGCCGAAGCGCTCGCCGCGCAAAACCGGCAGCGCACGGGCCTTTATGCGAGCCTCAAGCTTGCCGGATTGCAGGAGGCGCCGGCTCATTTAGCGGTCTTCGCCGATCGTGCGACGGCGCTGGGTCACGGTCTTGGTCGTCACACGATGCCGGAAATGATCGAGTATTCGGCGGTGACGGCCGTCCATACGATTTGGCTTGCCGCGCGTGCGCAGGGCGTCGGCATGGGCTGGGTGTCCATCCTCGATCCCAAGGTCGTTGCGACGCTGCTCGATGTTCCCTCCGGGTGGAAATTCATCGGCTATTTCTGTCTCGGCTATCCGCAAGACGACGACACTGTTCCCGAACTCGAGCGGAGCGGATGGGAGCAGCGACGTCCGCCATCGTCGGTCATCATCAGACGTTGAAGACGGCGCTCTCGGCGCCGCGTATGCGGCCGGCGCTGGCGATGGCTGTGCCAAAATAGAGCAGACCGGCTGGCATCGGCTTTGCTCTCTCTCGTAACGAGCGCATGTCTGGAACGGCCATAACCCGACTTTCCAAACAAACATGCGCGAAGCCGAAGCAAGCGGAGCGTAACCCGATTGAACCCAATCGGGACACGCTCGGAGGGAGAGAGCGGTGTTAACCTTTTGCCGTGCCACAGCCTCTGCGGCATCGCGGCCGGCCGCGCATCTTAGCGCAGCGGTCGCGCTAACGGTCTTAACGTCGGTGTTGACTTGGACCTCGGCTCATGCCGGAGACGTCATTACCGGCAGCTGCGTCAACACGTGGAGCTCGTTCTCATGCTCTACGCTGTGGGGACCGGCGGTCGATCCATTTGTCAGGCCCGTGCCGCAACCTTTCAGCGCGGCAGAACAGGCTCGAGCGGTTGCGCGCGATCAAAGGTGGCTGGCGCACTGCCGGCCGATCGTTACCCAGGACCACTACGGGGTAGCCCGCTATCATTACGCGGCGCCGGGCTGCGAGTTCGGCGTCGGCGAAATCGATTGAGCGCGCGGCCTCAGCGGACAGGGTTCGTCGCCTTAGCCGTGTTCTCGGGATGCTGCATAGCGGATATCGACCCGGTCGCCATCGCTGGACCCTGAGCCGGCAGGTACTTGGCTACGATAACAGGATCGAGTTCCTTGAACGCGTTCTCCGGCAAGCGATGCCAAATCTCGTCACGCCCGAGAAAGACGAATCCGAGAAAGCCGCGAACGGTCAGCGAGCGGCCGTCGGGGCTCACCGTCATCATCGCCTGATACACATTGCCGTCTCGTGGATCGAGGATATTGCCTTGCTGATAGACCAAGCCATTCCGCTTCATGCCTCTGACGAGCGGAATGCCGAGCAACGGTGCATTCTTGCGGTCGTCCTGACACCGCGAGCAAACCGGATGCGCAACCTCGCCCGGACGCTGAAACAGCTTCGCAATCACGCCTTCATATTGGCCGCCGCGTTCGAAAAACAGGAACCAACCGACCGATTTTCCGGTTTCCTCGTCGATCTTCTGCCACAGACCGGACACCGAAGGTTCTGCTGCGGCTGCGGGACCGACGGCGACGCCCAACGCTACGAGCCCCGCCATCACGAGCTTTGTCAGTTGCTGTGTCAAAGGGTCTCTCCACTTGCCAGCTTCAAAGCGAATCAATTTGTCAGCCTTGATGGCAAAAAGATGCTCGATCGACAATGCGGGGGTTTAAGGACGCAATTCGTCGAAAAATCCCGCGTTCGGCCAGCGTAGACCGCGAATCTGTGTCAAGCTTGCGGCAAATCGCCGGCCATAACGCAGCAATGAAACTCTGGCCGCGCTTGTTTATTGTACGATGAGACGACCGAAGATGCCGCGCCCAGACTCCTCATCGCGCTCGAGTCTTGCCCTCGACAATTTGCGGGGCATCGTCATTTTGATTGTGTTGGCATTCCATTCCGCGCTGGCCTACCTGCAATGGAATCCGGCGACCCCTGCGGCCTTTGATAGCCCGCCCTATGGGTGGCGCTCGTTCCCGATCGAAGACAGTCACCGCTTTTTCGGGTTCGACCTATTCTGCGCCTGGCAGGACGTCTACCTCATGTCGCTGATGTTTTTTTTGTCGGGCTTGTTCGTGTGGTCGAGTCTTATGCGCAAGCGGGATTGGGCTTTCCTGCGCGATCGAGTAGTCAGGCTCGGGCTGCCCTACGCTTTCGGCATCGCGATTCTTATGCCGCTGGCGATTTATCCGGCTTATCGGGTGACCGCAGTCGACGCGAGCGTGCGGGGCTATTGGGATGCCCTGCTGGCGCTGCCGTTCTGGCCGAACGGGCCGCTGTGGTTTCTGTGGCAGCTCCTTGTTTTGAATGTCATCGCCGCCGTTCTGCACCGGTTCTTTCCAGGCGCGATCAATACTCTCGGCGAGTGGTCGGCAGCGCTCGGGGCACGTCCGAGGACGTACTATGTGGCTCTGGTCGTGACTGCCGCTGTTGCCTACGTGCCGTTGGCACTGGCGTTCACGCCGTGGGCGTGGTCCGAACTCCGGAATATTTGCTGTTCAATTGTGCCGACCGCTCAATTACGCGGTCTATTTCTTCGCTGGGGTCGGGATCGGCGTTGAGGGTATCGACCGCGGCCTCGTGGCGGTCGATGGCGCATTGGCGCGTCGGTGGGCGCGGTGGCTTGCGGCAGCGCTGGTCTCGTTATTTCTCTGGATGGGGTTGACCGGTCTGACGATGAACGGTCCGGCGCCGATTGCCATCGAGATCGCCGCCGATCTCAGTTTCGTGCTGGCTTGCGCAGCCGGCTGCTTTTTCCTGATCGCCGCGGCTTTGCGCGGCGCAACGTGGCATTCGCCCCTTGTCGACAAGCTCGCGGCAAATGCCTACGGCATTTATTTGGTGCACTATGTATTTATCGTCTGGCTGCAATTCGCGTTGTATGACACAGCGTTGCTTGCCGTCATCAAGTTCGCGATTGTCTTCGGCGGCACGCTGGTGCTGAGCTTGATCGCGACGTCAGCGGCGCAGCGCATCCCGTTTGGCGCCCGCCTTATCGGCTCGACGCGGCGTAAGCCTGCGGGCTTTGCGCCTTGAGCGCCGTGAGGATATTCGCGACGATTTCGCGTGGATGCGGCTCGATCGACGCGACGATGGGCGATTCGTCCGGGCCCGGCTCCTCGAGCGCGTCGAACTGGCTCTGCAACAGACTTTGCGGCATGAAATGCTCGTGCCGCGCGGCGATGCGGCGGCCGATCAGCGCCATGTCGCCTTTCAAGTAGATCAGCCGTACGTCCGGACGGTTGCCGATGAGGACGGTGCGATAGCGGCGCTTCAGTGCGGAGCAGGCGATCACGGCGTGTCGGCCGGCGCTGCGCGTGGTATCGATGAAATCGGCGATCGCAATTAGCCAGGGCGCGCGGTCCTCGTCCGTCAATGGCACGCCGTGCTGCATCTTGTCGACGTTCCGAGTGGGATGAAACCAGTCGCCATCCTCGAATTCCCAGTGCAGGTGAATCGCGAGCTGCGTGCCGATCGTCGACTTGCCGCAGCCGGACACGCCCATGACCACCAGCACAGACGGTAGCGCCGAAGCTTGCGCTGTGGACGCGATGTCCGGCTCCAGAAGGGCCATCTAGTTACTCCTTGGCGAACGCCGGGCTCGCCGCGGCGGCGCGGTCGGTGAACCAATAGATGTCGCCGGCCGGGTGCAGCCGCGCGGCGGGTAGGGTCGACGTGCCTTTGCGGGCGCGGGCGAGCACGTCCCGCTTAGCCTCGCCGGCAACCAGAAAGGCGACAACGCGGCTGCTCTCAAGTGCCGGATAAGTCAGCGTGATACGGTCCAGCGTGCCCTCGCCGACGACCGGAACCGCCCATCGCTCAGATTCTGCAAGTGCGGCGCTGCCCGGAAACAGCGAGGCGATGTGGCCGTCTTCGCCAAGGCCGAGCAGGGTCAGGTCGAACAAAGGCCGGTTGTTGTCGAGTGTTTCTGCGCCGTAGAAGCGTTTGAGCGCGGCCTCGTATTGCGCGGCGCAGGCCGCCGGCGCCATCGGTCCGCTGGGAATCGCATGGATGTTTTCCGCCGGCACCGGCGCGTACCGCAGCAATGCCTCACGCGCCATATGAAAATTGCTCCGCGCGTCGCCGTGAGGAACCATGCGTTCATCGCCCCAGAACCAATGGCTGCGATCCCACGGAAATTGCTCTCGGCGCGGCGACTTGGCGAGCAGCTCATAAAGGCGCTTTGGCGTTGAGCCGCCGCTGAGACAAACTGCGAAGCGCTGCCGACGCGCGAGTGCGCGCTCGACCATCCAATCCGCAACGTGCTGCGCGAGCTCATCCGGGGTTTCGAATATACGCCCTCGCGGCGCGGCGGTGCTCATGCAAGTGGCCGCCATTCATGGCCGTCGCGTGACAGCAATTCCGCGGCTTCCTTCGGTCCGGTGCTTCCGGGCGGATAGGTGTAAAGATTGCTGCCGCCCAATATTCGCCAGGTGTCCAGAATGGGGTCGACCGCGCGCCAATCGGCTTCAATGTTGTCGGCGCGTTGGAACAGCGTCGGGTCACCGATCATGCAATCGTAGATCAGGGTCTCGTAGCCGGTGCTCGGCGCGGCGTCGAAGTAATCCTCGTACCGGAAATTCATCCGCACGTTTTCGATGCGGATATGGGGGCCGGGAACCTTGGCATTAAAATGCAGCGCGGCGCCTTCCTCGGGTTGAATCCGCAGCACCAAAAGGTTCTGCGTCAGGCTTTCAACCGGCGTATCCCGGAAGAGCGCGAACGGTGCGCTCTTGAACTTGATGGCAATCTCGGTTCGCCGCGCGCCGAGCGTCTTGCCGGTGCGCAAATAAAACGGCACACCCGCCCAGCGCCAATTGTCGATCATCAGGCGCATGGCGACGTAGGTCTCGGTCGTGCTTTGTGGCGAAACGTTCGCGGCATCGCGATAAGCCGGGATGGCTTTCCCGTTCATCTCGCCCGCGGTGTATTGGCCGCGAACAACATCGGTCATAACCTTATCGCGCGTGAGCGGTCGAATTGCATCAATGGCCTTGAGCTTTTCGCCGCGTACGGCGTCCGCTTCGAAGGCGCTCGGCGGCTCCATCGCGGTCAGTGCCAGCAATTGAAACAGGTGATTGGGCACCATGTCGCGCAGCGCCCCGGTGTGGTCATAAAGCTTGCCGCGGTTCTCGACCGAGACCGTCTCGGCAACCGTGATCTGCACATGATCGACGTGGTCGCGGTTCCAGATCGGCTCGAACATGCCGTTGGCGAAGCGCAGCACCATGATGTTCTGGACGGTCTCCTTGCCGAGATAGTGGTCGATGCGAAAAATCTGCTTCTCGGCAAAGATTTTGAGCAATTGCCCGTTGAGCACGCAGGCCGATTTGAGGTCGAAACCGAACGGCTTCTCGACGATAAAACGCCGCCAACAACCGTTCTCCTCACGCGCCAGCCCCGCTTTACCGAGTTGTTCGGCAACATGCGAGAAAAGATTTGGCGGCGTCGCCAAATAAAACAGGCAATTATCGCGCGTGCCGGCTGTGTGGCTGACGTCGGCCAGCACCGCTTTCAGCCGCTCGTAGGTTGCAGGCTCGTCGATGTCGCCGCGCACATAACGGCAGCGCGAAACCACTTCATCACTCGTCTTCGGCACGATCCCGTCAGTGCCGAATTGCTGCAACGCCGCGCGCATCTGACCGCGAAAATCCTCGTCTGAAATGTCGCGACGGGCGACGCCGACCACGGCGAATTGTTCCGGCAGCAGACGCGAAACCGCGAGGTTGTAGAGCGCCGGCAGCAGCAGGCGCTTTGTCAGATCGCCCTCAGCGCCGAAAATGACGAAAGCGCAGGGATCGGCACGACGCGGCGCCCGGTTTAGCGCGGTATCGGGACGTGACACGGCAACGTCCATGATCAGGACCTCTTGAGTTCGATATGACCCCCGAAGCCTTTGCGCATGGCCGAGAGCAGCCGGTCGGCGAAGCCGTGGTCATCCCGCGAGCGAAACCGCTCATAAAGTGCGGCCGAGAGCACCGTTGCCGGTACTGCCTCCTCGATCGCCGCCATAACGGTCCAGCGCCCCTCGCCCGAATCCTCGACAGTGCCCGAAAACCCGTCGAGCTTCGGATCGCCTGCCAGCGCGATCGAGGTGAGGTCGAGGAGCCAAGAGGAAATCACGCTGCCGCGCCGCCACACTTCCGCGATATCGGCGAGATCGAGATCATAGCATTCATCCGGCGGCCTACTGTTGGTGGCGGCTTCCGCAAGGATGCTGAAACCCTCCGCATAGGCCTGCATCAGCCCGTATTCGATGCCGTTATGGATCATCTTGACGAAATGGCCGGCGCCGTTCGGGCCGCAGTGCATGTAGCCGCGCTCCGGCCGCGGATCGCGGCCGTCGCGCCCGTCGGTGCGCGTGATGTTGCCGGCGCCGGGAGCAAGTGTGGAGAAGATCGGGTCGAGATGCGCGACGATATCCTTGCCGCCGCCGATCATGAGGCAATAGCCGCGCTCCAGGCCCCAAACGCCGCCGCTTGTTCCGACGTCGACGTAATGAATGCCGTTCTCCTTAAGCTCTTTCGCCCGCCGCACGTCGTCCTTGTAGAAACTGTTGCCGCCGTCGATCACGATGTCCTTTGGCTGCAAGGCGGCGCGCAGTTCCTTCACCGCATCGTCCGTCACTTTTCCGGCCGGAAGCATCAGCCACACCACGCGCGGCGCGTCGAGCTTCGCCGCGAGATCGGCGAGGTTTTTGCTGCCGGTGGCACCTCTGCGCGCCAGCGCCGCGACCGTGTCGGCGTTCTTGTCGTAAACGACGCAACTATGGCCGTGCCGCTGCAGCCGCTGCACGATATTGCCGCCCATGCGGCCGAGACCCACCATGCCGAGCTGCATGCCCCTACCTCACCGCAACGCCTGTCGCGCCACCTTGCAAAGGGCGGCGAGGTTAGCATCGACATCCTGCGCAAGATGCGCCCGCAACACCCGCCGGCCGCGCTCCGCCAGCACACGGAAATCGCCGCGCGCCTGCGCCGCCTCGATCACGCCGAAACTCGCCTTGCGGTCCGGAATTGCGACATCGGGGGCGCTGTCGGCGGTGATCTGGAGAAAAACGCCGGAGTTCGGTCCACCCTTGTAGGCCTGTCCGGTCGAATGCAAAAACCGCGGCCCGAATTGCAGGCAGGTCGCCACGTGCTTGCGATCGCGCGCCGCAGTGCGCAGCTCTTGAAGGGTTTGCTCATGCGCATCGCTGCGGTCGACATAGGCGAGGATCGCAAAGTAATCGCCGTCGTGGATGCGTGCGAAATGCGTGCCGAGCCAGCTCTCAAGGGTCGAATTTGCTCCCGCCTGCCGCAACGCCTGCGCATTGCGCTCGTCCGTATAGAGTGCGATGCCGTTTTCCTTGAAAACCGCGGTGTCGGCGGCGAGCGAGCCGGTCTTCTCATAAGCGTCGGTCAACTCGCGCGTCGCGATCTTGCTCGCTTCGACATCCGGCTGATCGAACGGATTGATGCCGATGACCGCGCCCGCGACAGCGGTTGCGATCTCGAACCGGAAGAATTCCTGAGCGAGCTGCTCGGGCGAGCCAAGACTGATGCGGACGATGGGAAGCCCGGCGCGCTCGATCGCGCCGATCGCCGTGTCCTGCGCCGGGTCGGCATGTGCGGCATCGCGCAACACTATGAATAGCCGATCCTTGTCGTACACGGATGCATCGCCTAGCGGTTCTGCGGCGATCGGGATCACACCCTTGCCTTGCTTGCCGGTCGACTCGGCGAGCAATTGCTCGGCCCAGGCGCCGAAGGACGCAATCAAAGGCGAAGCGATGACCGTGACCTTGTCGCGTCCCTGGTTTGCAAGCACGCCGATCGCGAGGCCGAGCGCAACGCCGGGATTTTCCGCAGGCGGTATTTCGGGACCGCAGGACTGCGCCATGATGCGCGCCGCTTGAAGAAAAGCGCGCACGTTATTGCCGATAGCCGCGAGCGGCACGATGCCGAAGGGGGACAGCACAGAATAGCGTCCGCCGATACTCGGAACGCCGGGGAAGGTGTGGGAAAAGCCTCGCTCTTTGGCGGCCTTTTCCAATTTTGAGCCAGGATCGGTGATGGCGACAAAGTGCCCTCCGGCACGTTCGCGGCCGATTGCTTGCGAGGCCTTGTCGAAGAAATACTCCATCAGCACGTTCGGCTCGAGCGTCGTGCCCGACTTGCTCGACACGATGAACAGCGTTCGCGCCAGATCGATGGCATTCTCGAACCGCTTCACCTGGTGCGGATCGGTGGAATCGAGGACATGCAGCTTGGGAAACCCCGGCGCCGATCCCAGGCTCTGCGCCAAGACTTCGGGACCGAGGCTGGATCCGCCCATCCCGAGGAGCAAGACGTCGGTGAAATTCTCCGCGCGCACTGTGCGAGCAAAGTGTTCGAGTTCCGCGACGTCGCGCAATTGGGCGTCGATGATATCGAGCCAGCCGATCCAGGACGCTTCATCTTTACCGGTCCACAGTGAGGCGTCCCCGCTCCATAGCCGGCGCACATTCCTTTTTGAGCGCCAAGCCTCCGCCGCCCTGCCGACTGCGCTCTTGAGCGGCTCAGGCAACGTCATCGTCTGATCGTTGAACTTCTCCGCCAACGCGCGCCGGAGTTTGCCGGCGATTGCGCCGCTGAGCTTGTCGAACGAATCGCAAAACAGCGTCACGCCATCGGCCACAAGGTCCCCAGTGATTTTGTCGAGGGAGATGCCGGCACGATCCAGCGCGGCAAGCGCCTGCGCGGCCGCCGCCACATCCTCGACGAGCGAATCGCGCACTTTGCCATGGTTGCGGAATGCATCCATGGTCTTTTCCGGCATCGTGTTGACCGTTTCCGGCCCGATCAGCTCTTCGACGTAAAGCACGTCGCTGTAAGCGGGATCCTTCGTTCCGGTGCTGGCCCAAAGCAGCTGTTGGGGCCGCGCGCCGAGCTTGGCCAACCGCTCCCAGCGCGGACCGGCAAAGCGGCGCTGCCACCGCTGGTAGGCGAGCTTGGCGTTTGCGATCGCGACCTTGCCGCGCAGATGCTCGAGCGCTGCGTGTTCCGCGGACTTTGGCGTGGCCGCCATCGCTTCGGTTAGAAGCTTGTCGGCGACAGTGTCGATGCGGCTGACGAAGAAGCTCGCGACGCTGGCGATGCGCGCGACCGGTTGGCCGGCTGCTGCGCGCTCTTCAAGTGCGCCGAGAAAAGCCTCGACCACGTCCTCGTAGACGTGCTGCGAGAACAATAGGGTGATGTTGACGTTAATGCCTTCGGCGAGAAGCTTGCGGATGGCGGGAATACCTGGCGTCGTCGCGGGTACTTTGATGAAGATGTTTGGCCGGTCGACGGTGGCCCACAGGCGCCGCGCTTCCGCGATCGTCCCGGCGGTATCCATGGCGAGATAGGGCGATACTTCCAGGCTGACGAAGCCCTGCCGGCCGTCGCCCTTGTCATAGAGAGGGCGAAGCATGTCGGCCGCAGCGATGATGTCGGCCGTGGTCAGCTGTTCATAGATTCTATTGACCGACGTTTCGCCATTGGCCACGAGGCCGGCAATATCCGAATCGTAAGCGTTGGATTCGCCGATCGCTTTCTCAAAGATCGACGGATTGGACGTGATGCCGGCGAGACAGTCCTCCTTGATTAGCTTTTCGAGCGTACCGTTCGCGATGATTTCGCGCGACAGGAAGTCGAGCCATACCGACTGGCCCTCCTGCGCAAGGCTTTTCAACGGATTCATGAATTCTTCCATTTCACAGTCTGAGCCTCGGCGGTTTCGGCGATATGCTCCGCCGTGAAGCCGAAGGCTTTCATCACATCCTTACCCGGCGCCGAGGCGCCAAACCGATGCATGCCGATTATCGCGCCATCCACACCGACGTAACGCTCCCAGCCGATCGCCGCGGCGGCCTCGACCGATACACGCGCCTTGACAGATTTGGGCAACACGCTCTCGCGGTATTCCGCATCCTGCCGGTCGAACAGCTCCCATGAGGGCAGGCTGACGACACGGACAGCAATTCTCTTCCCGGCAAGAATCTCCGCCGCCGCGACGCAGGGAGCCACTTCGCTTCCCGTCCCGATGAGAATCACGTCAGGGCGACCGCTCGGCGCGTCGAGCAAAATATAGCCGCCGCGCGCCAATCCGGATGCCGAAGCGTAGCGGTTGCGATCGAGCGTTGGAAGTGCCTGGCGGCTGAGTACGAGGCAGCACGGCGTATCGTTGAACCCAACAATGGTCCGCCACGCTTCGATCACCTCATTGGCATCGGCAGGCCGCAGCGTGACGAGGCCCGGCACCGCGCGCAGACCGATCAACTGCTCGACGGGCTGATGCGTGGGCCCGTCTTCCCCGAGCCCGATCGAATCATGCGTGTAGACGTAAATGATGGGCAGTCGCATCAACGCCGCCAACCGGATCGGCGGCCGCATGTAGTCGGAAAAGATCAAAAAACTCGAACCGAATGGCCGCAAGCCATCGAGCGCCAGACCATTCAAGATCGCACCCATGGCATGCTCGCGGATACCGAAATGCAAATTGCGGCCCGCTGTCTCGTCCGGCTCGAAGTCTCCTGCGGATTCGAATAGCAGCGGCGTCTTGGTCGATGTCCCGAGATCGGCCGCGCCGCCAATCAGCCACGGATAGTTCTTCGCAATCGCGTTCAAAACCTTGCCGGAGGATTCGCGCGTGGCGACGCCTTTGGCGTCAGCGGGAAATGTGGGCAGATCGGCATCCCAGCGTTCCGGGACTTCGCGCGATTGCATCACCTGCAAGCACGCGCCAAGGTCCGAGTAGCGTCGGCAATATTCAGCGAACTGTTCATTCCATGCGCGGTGCAGGCGGTGGCCGCGCTCGCCGAGCCCTTGGCTGAAATGCTCGCAAACGCCGTCCGGGACCAGAAACGTGGCGTCCTCCGGCCAGCCGTAAGCGCGCTTGGCGCCCTTCACCTCGTCGTCGCCGAGCGGCTCGCCGTGGGCCGCGCTGGTGTCCTGCTTATGCGGCGCGCCGTAGCCGATGTGACTATCGACGACGATCAGCGTCGGCCGATCGCCGGTGCGCTGAAAAGTGGCCAGCGCCTGCGCGGTCGCTTCCGTGTCATTGGCATCGGCAACGTGAAGGACGTTCCAGCGGTAGGCGCGGAAACGCGCCGCGACATCCTCGCTGAACGTAATTGCTGTCCCGCCATCGATCGTGATGTGATTGTTATCGTAAATCCAGCAGAGGTTGGATAGTTGCAGATGGCCGGCGAGTGAGGCCGCCTCACTCGCCACGCCTTCCATCAGGTCGCCGTCGCTGCAGAAGGCATAGACGTTGAAGTCGAACAACGTGATGTCTCGCCGATTGAACCGGGCCGCCAGCCAGCGGCCGCCGATCGCCATGCCGACACTGTTGCCACAGCCCTGGCCGAGCGGCCCGGTCGTGGTCTCCACGCCGGGCGTGTGACCGTATTCGGGATGGCCCGGGCAACGGCTGTCGAGTTGCCGAAATTGCTTGATGTCATCGAGGCTGACCGCCGGGCGGCCGCCTTCGCTGGGGTCGCGCACGCCGGCGAGATGCAGGAGCGCATAGAGGAGCATCGAGGCGTGGCCGTTGGATAGCACGAAGCGGTCGCGATTAGGCCATTTCGGATCGTTGCAATCGTACCGCAGCACGCCTTGCCATAGCGCATAGGCCACCGGCGCGAGCGCCATCGGCGTGCCCGGATGGCCGGATTTCGCCTTTTGCACTGCGTCCATCGCGAGCGTGCGGATGGTGTCGATGCAAAGCCTGTCGAGCTTGCTGTTTTGAACAGCGTCCGCCCGCGAGCTGCCGCCCGGCAGGTCGCGCTTGCGAATATTTGTTTTGGCCATGACCCTACGCCGATGAATAAGCTGCCCCGTGTTCAACTCGCATCTTAGCTCTGAAGTTCCGAACCAGGCACCTGCAAATGGATTCGGATGGCAGGCCGAAGACTTATAAGTCGAGCCCTGGGGTGTGGCGTTGTGTCGTACCCGGCGAACCCAGCTATAATGTCTTGATGCCGCGACTACTGCGGCGGGGCGGGCCACTTGGGATTGCCACCCGGCTTCGCCGGGCCGTGGATGATTGCCATGATGCATTTGCGCCCGGGTTCTGTTCTCGTGGCCATGGCGCTTGCGATGCTCGCCGTGCCGGCCTGCGCCGCCGAACGCGCTGTAGTGCTCGATATCAACGGCGTGATCGGTCCAGCCATCGCCGATTACGTCGGACGCGAACTGCGCGCCGCCACGCCGAACGAGGACGGCGTGGTCGTTCTGCGCATGAATACGCCGGGCGGCCTTGATAGCTCGATGCGTGACATCGTCAGTGCGATCCTGGCATCGCCGGTGCCGGTCGTCACCTACGTCGCGCCGAGCGGAGCGCGTGCCGCGAGCGCCGGCACCTATATCGCCTACGCCAGCGCGATCGCCGCCATGGCGCCGGGCACCAATATCGGCGCCGCGACGCCGATCCAACTCGGCGGCAACCCCCTCGCACCGGGCAGTTCAGAACAAAAGCCACAAGAGCGCGGCAAGAACGGAGAGCCCGCAGACACCGAAACGCGCAAGATGGTCAACGACGCGGTTGCCTATATTCGCAGTCTCGCGACGCTTAACGGCCGTAACGCCGATTGGGCCGCTGACGCCGTGCGCTCCGCGGTCAGTCTGCCGGCCTCGGAAGCGCTCACGCTTCACGTCATCGACATCATCGCTGCCGACGTTCCAGACCTGTTGCGTCAGGTCGACGGTCGCACGGCGACGGTTGACGGAAAACCGCAGCGCCTGGCGACCGCGGGACTCAAGGTCGTGACAGTGCCGCCGGACTGGCGCACCGAACTGCTCGGCCTCGTCACCAATCCGAACGTTGCCTTTATCCTCATGCTCATCGGTATCTATGGGCTGATCCTCGAATTCTTCAGTCCGGGTGCAGTGGCGCCTGGCCTTGTCGGCGCCATCAGCCTGTTAGTCGCGCTCTATGGGCTCGCTCTCTTGCCGATCAACTATGCGGGCGCGGCACTCGTGATTTTCGGTATTGGCCTGATGGTCGCAGAGGCTCATATCGGCGCTTTTGGCGCTATCGGCGTCGGCGGCATCGCCGCTTTCGTCATTGGCGCGTTGATGATGTTTCCTTCGCGTACGCCCGGTTTTGCTCTGTCGGATGCGGTGGTCACCGGCGCCGCCATCGGCTAGCGCAGCTCTACTGCTGCTGGTGCTGGCCGTCCTGCTGCGCTCGCGCCAGCGGCCGGTCGTCACCGGAAACGAGGCCTTGATCGGCGCTCAAGGCGAGGCCGTCTCCTGGCAAGGCGACGAGGGCAGGGTGAGGGTCAAGGGTGAAATCTGGCTGGCGCGAGCCGACGCTCCGCTCACAGCCGGAACACCGGTTAAAGTTGTCAGGCGTGACGGCCTCGTCCTTCTCGTCCAGTCGGTTTGAATCGGCGCCGCCGGCCTGCACATGAAAGGTTTGCCGCATATCCGAAAAAGGGAGAACAGCCATGTTGTTTTTTCCGACCCTCGTCGTTATCGCCGTATTGGTCCTGATTTTTCTCTATTCCTCCATTCGCATCCTGCGCGAATATGAGCGCGGCGTCGTCTTCACGCTCGGCCGCTACACCGGAACGAAAGGTCCGGGCCTGTTCTTGCTGGTGCCGTTCGTGCAGCAGATGGTGCGCGTCGACTTGCGCGTCGTTGTCGATGAAGTGCCGCCGCAGGACGTGATTTCCCGCGACAACGTCTCGGTCAAGGTGAGCGCCGTCATCTATTTCAGCGTCGTCGATCCCGAGCGGTCGATCATCCAGGTCAGCAATTACCTCATGGCGACGAGCCAGCTCGCGCAGACCACGCTGCGCTGGGTCTTGGGCAAGCACGATCTCGACCAGATGCTGGCCGAACGCGACAAGCTCAATGCCGACATCCAGGACGTGCTCGACAAGCAGACCGAGGGTTGGGGCATCAAGGTTTCCAATGTCGAGATCAAACGCATCGATCTCGACGAGAGCATGGTCCGAGCCATCGCCCGTCAGGCCGAGGCGGAACGCTCGCGCCGCGCCAAGATCATCAATGCGGAGGGCGAGCAGCAGGCGGCGCAGAAGCTCGTCGAGGCCGCCCGCATCCTGGCGCCGGTGCCGCAGGCGATGCAGCTGCGCTACCTCGCGACCTTGTTCGACATCGCGGGGGAGCGCACGCTCGACCATCGTATTCCCGTTCCCGACCGATCTGGCCCAGGCGTTCTCGGCCATGGCGGGGCGCAGTTCTTAACCCGTCCTCGCGGTGCGAGCCAGTATGACGAATCTCGCCGGCGGAAATGCCCACGGCGATCGCAATAAGGTTTGAATGATGCGGCGCGGATGTTATGTGGTCGCGGGACCGACGTGGCCGTCGACTCGGTCGAGGCTGCAATTCTCACGACAATTCTGTGACATCTGGGCATTACGACATGCGAGTGATCGTTCCCATTTCCGTTGGAGGCTGGGTCCGCCTGTTCAGCCGGTGGGACGTTCTCGCGGTCCTGCTGATCCTCGGTCTCCTGGTATTCTTGGGGGAGGCGAGCCGTCATCTCTTTGAGCCTTTGACCGAGCTGCAGAAACAACCGCCGTCGCTCGATCCTTCCAACCTGCCCGAATATGCCGCGCGCACCACTTTGCGCATGCTCATCGCGATGGTGCTGTCGCTGCTTTTCACCTTCACCTACGCGACGCTTGCGGCGAAGAACAAGCGGGCGGAACGGCTGCTCGTACCGCTCTTGGACATTCTCCAGTCGGTCCCAATTCTCGGCTTCATCTCGGTCACCGTCGTCTTCTTCATGGCGCTCGCGCCGGGGCGCGTTCTCGGCGCGGAATTTGCCGCGATTTTTGCGATTTTCACTAGTCAGGCCTGGAATATGGCGTTCAGCTTCTACCAATCGCTGCGCACGGTCCCGACCGAGCTCGTCGAAGCGTCGCGCAATTTCAGGCTGAGCGGGTGGATGAGCTTCTGGCGCGTCGACGTTCCGTTCGCGATGCCGCAGCTGATCTGGAACATGATGATGTCGATGTCAGGAAGCTGGTTCTTCGTCGTGGCGTCCGAAGCGATCAGTGTCGGCAACACCACCGTTACCCTGCCGGGCATCGGCTCCTACATTTCGCTCGCCATCGAGCATCAGAATCTAACCGCGGTCGCTTGGGCGATCGGCGCCATGCTGGTGGTGATCCTGATCTACGATCAGATCCTGTTCCGGCCGCTGGTGGCCTGGGCGGACCGGTTCCGCTTCGAGCAGGAAGCGGGCATCTTGCCGCCGCGATCTTGGGTGCTGGATATCCTGCGCCGGTCCCGCATCGTTGATCGCTTGACCCGGCCGTTTGCAGCGCTGTGGCGGCGTTCGTTGATCGCGCGCCGGCCCGACGACGCGAAAACGGCCGAACGGGCACCGCGAACGCGGCCCGGTTGGATCATGCTGTTATGGGCCGTCATTGTCGGCGTTGTTGGTGCGGTTGCATTGGTGCAGACCGCGCGCTTCATCGTCGAACACATCACGCCCGCGGACGTCGGCACGACGCTGCTGCTAGGTCTTGCTACGCTCACCCGCGTCGTCGTGCTCATCGCCTTGGCCAGCGTTGTCTGGGTGCCGATCGGCGTATGGGTCGGAACCCGTCCCAACGCCGCTTTGCTGGTCCAGCCGATCGCGCAGTTCCTCGCAGCCTTTCCTGCGAACGTCCTGTTCCCGATCGCGGTCTCAGGGATAGTCGCGTGGCAACTCAATCCGAATATCTGGCTCAGTCCGTTGATGATCCTCGGCACGCAATGGTACATCCTCTTCAATGTCATTGCCGGCGCCTTGGCGATTCCGGCCGAACTGCAGGCCGTGGGCGCCAATCTGCGCGTGCGCGGCTGGCTGTGGTGGCGGCGGATTGCGCTGCCGGCGGTGTTTCCGTACTACGTGACCGGCGCGATCACAGCCTCTGGCGGATCGTGGAATGCTAGCATCGTCGCCGAGGTCGCGTCCTGGGGCAATCAGCACCTGCAAGCGATCGGGCTTGGCGCTTATATCGCGCAGCAGACGGAAGCGGGCGATTTCCATCGCATCGTGCTCGGCATCGCGGTGATGAGCCTTTATGTTGTCATCATCAACCGGGTGTTCTGGCGCCCGCTCTACCTCTATGCCGAACGCAAATTCCGGTTGGGCTGAGGAGCTACCATGAACGCCGATCTTCTCGACATTCATGACCTGCGCCAGACCTTTCCGCGCGCCGGCGGCGGCGAACTGTTGGTGCTCGACGGCATCGATCTGGTGCTGAGACAAGGGCAGATCGTCGGTCTGCTCGGCCGCACCGGGTCCGGCAAGTCGACGCTGCTGCGATTGATCGCCGGTTTGGCGGAGCCGTCGGGTGGTTCCATCACCTATCTCGGCCACCCGGTTCATGCGCCGGCAGCCGGCATTGCGATGGTATTTCAGTCCTTCGCGCTGTTCCCCTGGCTCACGGTGCTCGAAAACGTCCAGCTCGGGCTCGAGGCGCTCGGCCTTCCCGAGGCTGAAATTCGCAAGCGCGCGCTGGCGGCGATCGACCTGATCGGGTTGGACGGCTACGAGTCCGCCTACCCACGCGAATTGTCCGGTGGCATGCGGCAGCGCGTCGGCTTTGCCCGCGCCCTCGTCGTCCACCCGAATATCCTGTTGATGGACGAGCCGTTCTCCGCGCTCGACGTGCTCACCGCAGAGACGCTGCGGACGGACTTCCTCGATCTCTGGGGCGAAGGCAAGCTGCCGATCAAGGGCGTGCTTCTGGTCACCCATAACATCGAGGAAGCGGTCCTGATGTGCGATCGCATCCTGCTGTTTTCGACCAACCCCGGGCGCATCATTCGCGAAATCGGCGTTGACCTGCGCCAGCCGCGCAACCGCCTCGACCCGCATTTCCGCGACCTCGTCGAGAAAATCTACGTGGCGATGACCGCGCGTACGCCCGCAGCGCCGCAGATCGCCGCGGCGACGATCGACACGGTGCTGCCGCGGGTCTCGGCCAACCTCCTGTCCGGTCTCATGGAAACGCTGGCGGCCCAGCCCTACAACGGCAAGGCCGATCTGCCGGTCATTGCCAGCGAGTTGCACATGGAGGTGGATGATCTGTTCCCGGTCGCCGAGACGATGCAGATGTTTCGTCTGGCGGAGGTCGAAGGCGGCGACATCAAGCTGACCGATATCGGCAAGCAGTTCGCAGAAGCGGGCATGGACGATCGCAAGAAGCTGTTCCAGCGCCAGCTCCTGTCTTACGTTCCGCTCGCCGCCCACATCCGCCGCGTGTTGCAGGAGCGCGCCAACCATGTGGCGCCGAAAAGCCGCTTCTTCGACGAACTGGAAGATCACATGAGCACGGAGGCCGCCGAGCAGTCGCTGCGCGCGGTGATCGCGTGGGGACGCTACGCGGAAGTCTTCGCCTATGACGATGATTCGGGCACGTTCAGTCTCGAAAATCCGACATAGCTCGTCGCATAGGCGCGAACTAGACGGATTGTCGGATGCGGTCGTGGGGTGCCTAACGCACCATAGACAAGCCGCTTGAAACCGATTGTTTGGGGCGATAACCCTTTGGCCGGACTTGATCTGGGCGACGGGTCGAATGCCACCAGCGGCCATGCCGCCGCTGCGAATGCGGCTTTAAGTTGCTCAGCGTCAAGCCAGAATCACTGACTAAAGGGGAGCGACGATGTCCGTGCTACCATATATCGAAGGTGCTGCGGCTCGCGTGCGTTGGCTCTTGCTGGGATCGTTGGCGCTTAATTTGTTTTTCGTCGGCGCGGCCGGAGCCGTGGCCTATCGCTATTCGAGCCCGGTGCCGCTGGCGACTGTCGCGCGGATCGATCACGGCCTGGCGAGCCGCCTCAATCGCATCGCCGCGAGCCTGCCGTCGACCGACGCCAAGATCATGCGCTCCGAGCTTCGCGCCGCGGAGGAAAAGGTCGCGGCCGCGCAAGCCGATCTTCGGTTGTCGCAGGACGAGGTCCGCAGCAGTCTGCGGGCAGAGCCGTTCGATCCGGAGGCCGTGCGTACCGCAATGGCGGACAATCGCGCGGCGCGCGATAATTTCGACGAAGTTCTTCATGACATGATTGCGACCGCGGCCGCCAAGATGTCAGTCGTGGGCCGCAATAAGCTCGCTGAATGGCCGCCGGAGCACGAGAATGCGCGGCCCCTGCGGTAATACCGAATTCCCGTAGTAAATGCGACCAAACCTAGAAGCCGGCATGATCACTTTGATCTTGCTCTACGCTACTTTGCGCCGTGCCTTAGTTGCAATCGACAGCAACGCGCGTTCCGTGATCGTGTCCGCAAGCGCGTCCGTGCGTCGCGATTCGAGGACGGCCTCGGCGAGTTCGGCCATAATGGCGATGAGGCGCGCGGCGGTCCACGCCTTCAGCGCCGCCTGGACGAGAGCCTTGCGGCGGAAATGGACGGGCGGCTGCACGGCGTCGAGCGAGAACGATTTGCCGTCTTCGATCGCCATACGCCACTTGTGGAGCTGTGCGACCTGACGCTGCGCGGCAAAAAATATCGGCGTCGCCGGGCTGCGGGCGGTGCGCGCCTTCGCCAAACTCACTTCCAGGTCGTCAGTGTGGCCGGCAAAGGCCGCATCGACGATGTCGTCGAGCGCAAGCGCCGAAGCGTCGGAAATCACTGCGGCGATATCATCGACGCTGACCTCGTCGCGGCCGCGGGCATACAGCACAAGCTTGCGGATTTCGTTGCGCGAGGCCTGGCGATCACCCCCGAGCAACGGAATCAGCAAAGCGCGGGCATCGGGCGCAAGCGTGAGGCCCGCGGCGCGCATCTCATCGTCGATCAGCCGCGCCCTGTCGCGGTCGCTATCTAGATAGCAGGGCAGCGCCGCGGCATTCTTGGCGCGCTCGCATAACGTGCGCAGTGGCGCATTGCGGCGCAAGTCGCCGGCTTCGATCACCACGCGGCATTCGATGGTGCGCGCGGTGATGAGCGCTTCGACCGCCGGCGCGATGTTGCGGCCGCCCGCCTTTACCCACACCGCCCGGTGTCCGCCGAACAGCGGGATCGTCTGCGCTTCCTCCACCAGCCGGGACGGCTCTGCCGTGAGCGCCTCGCCTTCGAGCCGCGCTAGCGCAAACGGATCGTTGGGGTCGTCGACCGAAAGCTTGATAATGGCGTGCACGCGTTCGCTCACGAGGCCTGCGTCCGGCCCGAAGACGAGCACAATCGGCCGCGCCGGATCGGGGCGCGCGATGAAGGCGTCGACATCCGCTGCTTTGACCGCAACCATGGGAGCACGATCCGGAAAGTGAAGGCCGGCCCTCGCCGTCAGGTGCCGGCGACGAAGTACGAAGCCAGCCTGTTCCTGATGGCCTCGGCGACAACCTGCACGGCACGGTCTTCCGCGTCGCGCTCCGCGCGTTGCGCGGCGAACCGCTGCGCCGAGCCGGGAATGTCGTAATCGACGTGCGCATAGGTTGCGTCGGTGAGGACAACCTTGCCGGTTGCGATCTCGACGAGACTATAGCTCGCTGTGACGCCCGAGAGCTGCGCGTCGGGTCTACCGCTCGTGACGTCGACGATGACCGAGGTCGTCGTCAAGCCGATGGAAACGTTGAGGCGATGGGTCGGCGCGTTGGCTCCGGCGCCGCCGTTCAAGTCGAATTGCAGCGCATTGCGCATGCCGACCGCAACACGCGCAATAGGCTGGCCTTTTGCCGCAGGGATCGCCGGGATTTCGACTTCTGTGAGCTTGTCGCGGACGCTGTCGGAACCGGCCACAGGGCCATGGCCATAAAGCGGCTCGAAACAGCCGGCCGTCAGACTGGCCGCGGCCAGCGCCAGGGCGAGCCGCGCCGCCAGGCGCCAGGAATTATGATGCTCACGCCACCACATTGACGATCCGTTGCGGCACGACGATCACCTTCTTGGGCAGCCTGCCGTCCAACGCCCTTTTTACCCCATCGAGCGACAGAACGGCACTCTCAATTTCGGCCGCCGTGGCCTTGCGCGACACCGTGATATCGGCCCGCTTTTTGCCGTTGATCTGGACCGGCAGCGTTACCGTGTCCTCGATCAGAAGGTCGCGCTCGACTTGCGGCCATGCCGCTTCGGCGACCAGCGTCTTATGGCCGAGCGCGGCCCAGCATTCCTCGGCGAGGTGCGGCATCATCGGGTGGAACAGTTGCACAAGAATATTAACCGCTTCGCGCATCGCCCAACAAAAGTCGGGTGTGGCGGCGGCCCCCTCATCAGACCCCATTTCGCCGATCACCGCATTGAGTGTATTGGCGAATTCGTAGATGTGCGCAATACAGACATTGAAGTGTAGCTTTTCGATGTCATCGGTAACGCTGGCAAGCGCCCGATGGGCCGCCTTGCGCAGCGCGATCGCCGCCGGCGAGAATTGCGCGGGGCGCTCGGCCGGCGCCGAGCGAGCAATCTCGGAAGCCTCGCCCGCAAGCCGCCACAGCCGCTGGGAAAACCGCCAAGCGCCCTGGACACCCCGTTCGGTCCATTCCACGTCGCGCTCGGGTGGCGAATCCGACAGCATGAACCAGCGCGCAACGTCGGCGCCGTATTCTTTGATGATGTCGTCGGGGTCGACCGTATTGCGTTTCGACTTCGACATTTTCTCGATGGCGCCGATCTCGATCGGCTCACCGGTCGCAATCAACGTGGCGCGGCGCGCATCGCCATTAGCCTCGATCTTGACCTCCGCCGGCGCCGCCCATTCGCCGTTCGCCGTGCGATAGGTCTCATGCACTACCATGCCTTGCGTGAACAGACCCGCGAACGGTTCTTCGATGCCGACAAGGCCGGTGGCTTTCATCGCGCGGGTAAAAAAGCGGCTGTAGAGCAGGTGGAGAATCGCGTGCTCGATGCCGCCGATATACTGGTCGACCGGCATCCACGCATCGACCATCGGCCGATCGGTCGGCGCGGTCTTGATCCAGGGATCGGTGAAGCGCTCGAAATACCAGGACGAGTCGACAAAGGTATCCATGGTATCGGTCTCGCGCCGCGCTTTCCCGCCGCAGTGCGGACAGGCGACGTGCTTCCAGGTCGGATGATGGTCGAGCGGATTGCCCGGCCGATCGAAGCTGACGTCCTCTGGCAGTGTGACCGGCAAATCCTGCTCCGGTACCGGCACGATGCCGCACGTTTCGCAATGGATCACCGGGATCGGGCAGCCCCAATAGCGCTGCCGCGAGATGCCCCAGTCGCGCAGGCGGTAATTGATCTGGCGCTTTGCCGCCGGGCTATTGCCGCGGCTCTCCTTCTCCAGCCGCCGCGCGACTTCCTCTTTCGCCTGCGCGATCGTCATGCCGTTCAAGAAACGCGAATTGATCATCCGGCCGTCGCCGTCATAGGCGGTGTCGGTGATGACGAAGCTGTTCGGGTCTTGGCCAGGCGGACACACCACCGGCGTGTTGCCGAGGCCGTACTTGTTGACGAAGTCGAGGTCGCGCTGGTCGTGCGCCGGGCAGCCGAAGATGGCGCCGGTGCCGTAGTCCATCACGATAAAGTTCGCGACATAGACCGGCAACGTCCACGACAAGTCGAACGGATGGACCGCTTTGATACCGGTGTCGAAGCCGCGTTTTTCCGCCTTCTCGATGATCTCCTGCGCCGTGCCATGGCGCTTGCATTCGGCGATGAATTCGGCGAGCGCCGGGTTTTTCTTGGCCACTGCTTCCGCGAGTGGGTGGTCGGGCGCCAGCGCCATGAACTTGGCGCCGAACAAGGTGTCCGGCCGCGTGGTGAAGACCTCGAGCTCGCTCTCGCCGTGCGGCGTCGTCTTCCGATCGAGCGCGAAACGGACCAATAGTCCTTCCGAGCGGCCGATCCAGTTCTTCTGCATCAGCCGCACTTTTTCCGGCCAGCGCTCCAAGCCATCGAGCGCATCGAGCAACGGCGCCGCGAATTTCGTGATCGCGAAGAACCACTGCGTCAGCTCGCGCTGCTCGACCAGCGCGCCCGAGCGCCAGCCGCGACCGTCGATCACCTGCTCATTCGCCAGCACCGTCTGCTCGGCCGGGTCCCAGTTCACCTTTGACTGCTTGCGCTCGACCAGACCGGCCCGCAGGAAATCGAGGAACATCTTCTGCTGGTGCTTGTAATAGGCCGGGTCGCAGGTTGCGATCTCGCGGCTCCAATCGAGCGACAGCCCGATTGATTTGAGCTGCTTCTTCATCACAGCGATGTTCTGGTAGGTCCACGCCTTCGGGTGGACCTTGCGCTCCATGGCGGCGTTCTCGGCCGGCATGCCGAAGGCGTCCCAGCCCATCGGGTGCAGCACGTTCATTCCCATCGCCCGCTTTACCCGCGCCACCACGTCGCCCATCGTGTAGTTGCGCACATGCCCCATGTGGATGCGCCCGGAAGGGTAGGGGAACATCTCCAGCACGTAGTATTTCTTGCGCGGGTCGTCGTTGCGCGTGACGAAGATGCCGCACTCGTCCCACACCTTCTGCCAGCGGGCCTCCGCCTCGGCGGCGTTGTAGCGCTCGTTTGCCATTGGATTTGCAGTCTTTTCGGCTTCTTTTTAAGGCCGAACGACGTGACACGAAAGCGTCCAGCGGGTCAACGGTGGACCTCTCAAAATTCAACTCTGTCTCACATGGAAACACCGTCGCGCGACGATCATGAGCAGAACCCCCACGATCGCGATGCCGCCGCCGTAATAGATCCATTTGGTTTGGCTGATCATGAAGCTTTCGGCGGGCCATGGGATGTATCCCGAACCCTGCCCCATAAACAGCAGTCCCGCAGCCAGAAGAATGATTCCGATGAGGAGCAGCAGCGTTTTCATTTTTCCTCCAACTCCAACAGTGGGAAAAGACCCGCGCCAGCGCACGCTTTCGCCACAGGACGGGGTAGAATGCGCTCCCAATGCCATCCGCAGCGCAAACAGACCGCCAGCGCCGAAACGACGCTCCGCCGCCACGACGTCGGGCTCAAGGTAAGCGGCATGTATCGGGGGATGGCTTGCGGCGTGCCCCCCTCCTGCTCGCGGCCGTCGTTCTCATCCTGCTTCTTGCTCCCTATGGGATCGCGCCATTCTATAGGTTCATCGAGCCGGTCTCGACGCCGATGCTCTGGCGCTGGGCGACCGGCGCGCAGGTTTCACGCATCGATGTTCCGCTCGGCCGCATCGCACCCGCGCTGCCGCTCGCCGTGATCGTCGCCGAGGATGGCGGCTTCTGCCGCAATCATGGCATCGATCTCGGCGCGATGCGGGAAGCCTGGCAAGAATACCGCGACATCGGCGAAGCACGCGGCGCATCAACCATCACTCAGCAGACCGCCAAGAACTTGTTCCTATGGGAGGGGCACAGCTTTGTGCGCAAGGCGCTCGAAATTCCGTTGGCACTGTGGATCAATTTGGTGTTGCCGAAGCGGCGGATCCTCGAAATTTATCTGAATGTCGCGGAATGGGGTCCGAACGGCGAGTTCGGCGCCGAGGCTGGAGCGCGCTGGGCGTTCGGCAAGTCCGCCCATAATCTCAATGGGCGCGAGGCGGCGGAGCTTGCCTCCATCCTGCCGAATCCGGTCCGGCGCAGCGCCCGCGCGCCGAGCGCGCTGGTGCAGCGGCTGGCCGGTCTTTATGAGCGCCGCGCGGCGGCCCACCCCGCACTCGATGCCTGTATTCGCGCCCACTAGCCTAAGCGGCGGCCTTCTTCTATAAGCCCGGCATCCTGGGCAAGCCGATCTGAATAGAGGAGAATGACGCCATGGCCGTGCCGAAAAGGAAAACATCGCCGTCGCGGCGCGGCATGCGCCGGTCGGCCGATGCGCTGAAGGCCCCGACCTATGTCGAGGACAAGGATTCCGGCGAATTGCGGCGTCCGCACCACATCGACCTCAAGACCGGTATGTATCGCGGCCGGCAGGTGCTGAACAAGAAGACCGAGGCTTAGACCTTTCGAGGGGACGGCTAGACTGGATTGAGCCTTCAGCGGCTCGGAGCTTCCGAGGCCATGGGCCCCTTTTGATGAGAGACGCGAACCATGTTCGTCCTCGGCTTTCCCCTGCTTCTCATTCCTTTCGCCGTCTACAACATGATTGCGTTCCTCACGCCGGGCGTGAGCTGGACCGCGCCCGTATCGACGGTGCAGATGATGTCGGGGCAAGACTGGGTATTGACGTGGGAGGATTTGCTCCTCGCCGTTTCGATCCTTTTGCTTTCAGTCGAAATCCTGAAATCGACCCGGATCGGGATGCGGACGGTCATGGATCACGTGTTGGCCATGGCGCTCTTCATCGGCATGCTGGTTGAATTCCTCCTGGTGCAGAGGGCCGGGACTTCGACGTTCTTCCTGCTGATGATGATCGGCCTGGTCGATGTGCTGACCGGCTTCATCGTCAGTATCCGCAGTTCGCAGCGCCAGGTCGAGATCGAAGCGCCCGGCCGGAATCTGACGGTCTCAACGCTATTTACAGCGAACGGGACAGTGCGCCACCGGGCGGTGTCGGCCATTGGCCGAGTACGCGATAGGCGGCAATTGCTTCTTCGGGTTCGGCGCGGCGACGGACGCGCGTTTGCGGCGCTTGGATCGATGTGGCGATGAGATGGGCGATGAAGTCGGCGCCCGGACGGCTCGCCGCGGCAAGCGTCGCGCGGCGGGCCGGCGCAATAACGACGAGAGCTCGGTCGGCTTTCGCCATTGTGCGCCTCCTGTTCCGGAATGGAACATGCATTTCCCGATGCTCAGGAGCTCGCAAGCGGCGTGCCGAGGCCAGAATGGTCCAAATTCTGCCTACGGCTTTCCGAATTGTTTAAATTCCACTGATATGTTGGCGTTGAAACCGCCGTCTGCTTTCTTCACCCGCGGACTGCAATAATCGCCAGCGAGGGCGGCAGTGAACAGCAGCGGTCCGCGTAACTCGCCCCCTGGGACATCGTCGGGCCCGGGGCCGGCGTTCCAGTTCGATGCGGAGCAGATTCTCGCCTCGGTCGGTGAAGCAGCCTATGACTGGCGCATCGACAGCGATGTCTTGTTGTGGGGCGCCAACGTCACAGACGTGCTGCTTATCCGCGACATCGCCACGATCTCGACCGGCCGCGCCTTTGCGCAATTCCTCGAAGCGGAAAATGCGCAGGCGCGCTACGACGCGGTCGCGCAGTCGGAGAAGCGCGACGACGGCCACGGCGTCGGCTATCAAATTCAATACTGCGTCCGCCCCGATCCTGCCTCCGAAACCCGGCTTTGGGTGGAGGACACCGGCCGCTGGTTTGCCGGCAGCGACGGCCGCCCGCTGCGTGCGCATGGCGTCGTCCGCGTCATCAACGAGCGCTACGAACTCGAGCGCCGGCTTACTTTTCTGGCGCGCTGCGACGGCCTGACCGGCGAGCTCAACCGCCATCACCTCACCGAGGTTCTCGAAGACACCCTCGAGCAAGCGATGCGCTTCCGCTCGTCCTGCGGCTTCCTGCTGGTCGCCATCGACAACCTGGCGCGCATCAACGAATCGTACGGCTTCGATATTGCCGATCAGGTGATCGGCGCGGTCGCCAAGCGCGTGCGCGGCCGGATGCGCGGCAAGGACACGCTGGGGCGCTATTCCGGCAACAAGTTTGGCCTCGTACTGCGGGATTGCACGCCCGATGACATGGCGATCGCCGCCGATCGCCTGCTGGCAGGCGTGCGCGATGAGATGGTGCCGACCAGCGCCGGGCCGATCGCGGTGACAGTGACAATCGGCGGCGTCACAGCGCCCCGCCATGCCCGCAGCGTTGAGGAAGTCCTTGTCCGCGCGCAGGAGAGCCTCGACACCGCCAAGGGCAAGCGCCGCGGCTCATTCCTCGCCTATCGCCCCAATATCGAGCGCGAAGCGCTGCGGCGCGAGAACATACGTGCGACCGACGAGATTGTCGCAGCACTCAACGAGCGGCGCATCTTTCTTGCGTATGAGGCCATCGCTAATGCGACTGATCGGCGACCGGCCTTCTACGAGTGCCTCATGCGCATCCGGCGCACCGACGGCAGTCTGATTGCGGCGAGCGACGTCATTCCGATCGCCGAACGCCTCGGACTGGTGCGCTTGCTCGACCACCGCGTGCTCGAGCTGGTCGTCGGCGAATTGATTGCGGCGCCATCGCTGCAAGCAAGCCTCAATGTCTCGCCCGCCTCGACGGGCGATCCCGACTGGTGGGCAGGACTTGGCTCGCTGCTGCGCAACCATGCGGGGGTGGCGGAGCGCCTCACCGTCGAAATCACGGAGAGCGCCGCGATCCACGACATCGACGAAACGCGCGGCTTCGTCGCCCGGGTAAAGGATCTCGGCTGCCGCATCGCGATCGACGATTTCGGTGCCGGCTACACATCGTTCCGCAATCTGCGCAAGCTCGGCGTCGACATCGTCAAGATCGACGGCGCATTCGTGCAGGACATCATGCGCTCCGAAGACGACTGTGCCTTCGTGCGCACGCTGATCGATCTCGCCAAGCGGCTCAAACTGGCCACGGTCGCCGAGTGGGTGCAGGACGACCAGGCGGCGCGGGCGCTGGAAGCATGGGGCTGTGACTACCTGCAGGGCGCATTCATCGGCCTCGCTTCGATCGAACGGCCGTGGATCGCTAATCTCGCGCAGGTCAGTTGAGTTTCATCCATCCCCGCTTTTCGCGGTGGATGATCTCTACTTTCTTCAGACTACTTGCCGGGCTCGGTCAGCCGATCGACTTTTTTCTGCATATCTTCGAGCTGACGCTTGAGGTCGTCGATGTCGCCGCTCTTTGCGGCGGATTTTTCCGGCTCTGCCGCCGCCTCGCCGTTCTGCTCGCGCCGGGCAAAAGGCGCGAACATGGCGAAGGCGCGCTCGAACATTTCCATGTTCCGCCGCACTTGGTCCTCAAGCGACGTGAAGGCGCCAACGCCGAAGGCCTGGGCCATCTGCTGACGGAACTTCTCTTGCTCGCGCGTAAGCGACTCGATGGAGACTTCGAGGTAGCGCGGGACCAGCATCTGCATGCTGTCGCCGTAAAACCGGATCAACTGACGCAGGAACGCGATCGGCAGCAGATTCTGCCCTTCCTTGTTCTCTTGCTCGAAGATGATCTGGGTCAGCACCGACCGGGTGATTTCCTCACTGGTCTTGGCGTCATAGACGACGAAATCTTCGCCGCTTTTGACCATGGAGGCGAGGTCTTCCAGCGTGACATAGGTGCTCGTACCGGTATTGTAGAGCCGCCGGTTGGCGTACTTCTTGATCGTAACCGGCTCGGCAGTTTTGGTCTTTGTCTCAGGCATCGGGCTCGGACCGTGGCTTGACGCCAAACTAGGCGGTTTCGCGGGGCGCGGCTACGGTTATTGTGTCACGGCTTGGCCGGTCACGGCTGGGCCCTGGGCCTTGCGGCCTGTGGGACGCAACCTGCGCCCGTTTGGTATGCCAGCGTTCCGGCCACCTTGCGCCTTGTCGGCGGCGGCCCACCTCCTTAAAACATATATCCAACATCCAACGAGTATCCCATGAGCCTGCGGCGAGCCAGCAGGTGAAATAGCCCTAATGAGCGCGGAAAGGTCCCCATGAAAGACGATATCGTAATTGTCAGTGCGACGCGTACGCCGGTCGGCGCATTCAACGGCGCGTTCGCGACATTGCCCGCCCACGAACTCGGCAAGACGGCGATCAAGGCGGCGCTCGATCGCGCCGGCGTCGAAGGCTCCCGCGTGTCCGAAGTGATCCTGGGCCAGATCCTCACGGCAGGACAGGGTCAGAATCCGGCCCGTCAAGCGTCAATCGCCGCCGGTATCCCGGTCGAAACTCCTGCCTGGGGCGTCAACCAGCTCTGCGGCTCCGGGCTGCGCTCGGTCGCGCTCGGCTACCAGGCCATTGCCAACGGCGATTCCGAGATCGTGGTTGCCGGCGGACAGGAGTCCATGAGCGTCGCGCCGCACTGCGCCTATCTGCGCGGCGGCGTGAAGATGGGCAATTTCGAGATGATCGATACGATGATCAAAGATGGCTTGTGGGATGCTTTCAACGGCTATCACATGGGCACAACCGCGGAGAACGTGGCGCGGCAGTGGCAAATCACGCGCCAGCAGCAGGACGAGTTTGCGGTCGCGTCGCAAAACAAAGCCGAAGCGGCGCAGAAGGCGGGTAAGTTCAAAGACGAAATCACACCCGTCACCATCAAGAGCCGAAAGGGCGACACCGTTGTCGATGCCGACGAGTATCCAAAACATGGCACCACGATCGAAGCGGTCGGCAAGCTGCGCCCTGCCTTCGACAAGGAGGGCACGGTCACCGCCGCCAATGCCTCAGGCATCAATGACGGCGCCGCCACGGTCGTGCTGATGAGGGCGAGCGAGGCGGCAAAACTCGGCAAGACGCCGCTGGCGCGCATCGTGTCGTGGGCGCAGGCCGGCGTCGACCCGAAGATCATGGGCACCGGCCCGATTCCGGCCTCGCGCTCAGCGCTCAAGAAGGCGGGCTGGAATGTCGGCGATCTCGATCTCGTCGAGGCCAACGAGGCGTTCGCGGCGCAGGCTTGCGCCGTCAACAAAGACCTTGGTTGGGATACCAGCAAGGTCAACGTCAATGGCGGCGCCATCGCCATCGGCCATCCGATCGGCGCATCCGGCACCCGGGTCCTGGTGACGCTGCTTTACGAAATGCAGAAGCGCAACGCCAAGAAGGGTCTGGCCACGCTGTGCATCGGCGGCGGCATGGGCATCGCGATGTGCCTGGAAAGATAGAGACGGACAATGGACGACCGATGACTGGGCGTCGCTGCCGCCGTATTTTGTCGTCCGCCGTGGTCCTGTTGAGAAGAAGTGAACGCTAAGGGAGGAAGTCATGCCGCGCGTTGCAGTGGTCACGGGCGGGACACGCGGCATCGGCGCCGCAGTCTCAAAGGCGCTCAAGTCGGCGGGTTGCAGCGTAGCGGCCAGTTATGCCGGCAATGACGAGGCGGCGCAGAAATTCAAGTCCGAAACCGGCATCAACGCCTACAAGTGGGACGTCTCGTCGTATGACGCTTGCGCAGCGGGGATGAAACAGGTCGAGGCCGAGCTCGGCCCCGTTGATATTCTGGTCAACAATGCCGGCATTACCCGCGACACCATGTTCCATCGCATGAAGCCTGAGCAATGGACGGATGTCATCAACACCAATCTGAACTCGCTGTTCAACATGTGCCGCCCGGTGATCGAGGGCATGCGTGCGCGCAAGTTCGGGCGCATCATCATGATCTCCTCGATCAACGGTCAGAAAGGCCAAATGGGTCAGGCAAACTACTCAGCCGCCAAGGCCGGCGAAATCGGATTTGCCAAGGCGCTGGCGCTGGAAAGCGCCAAGAGCGGCATCACCGTCAATGCGATTTGCCCGGGCTACATCGCGACCGAGATGGTCAAGGCAGTGCCGCAGGATGTTTTGGAGAAAAGCATCCTCCCGCATATTCCGCTCGGACGTCTCGGCGAGCCGGAGGAGATCGCCCGCTGCGTCGTCTTCCTCGCTTCAGATGATGCCGGGTTGATCACCGGTTCGACGCTAAGCGCCAACGGCGGCCAGTATATGGCGTAGTTTTCAAGAACGTCATCGCGCGAAGCGAAGCAATCTGGTTGCTCGTGCCGCGAAACTGATGGATTGCTTCGTCGCTGCGCTTCTCGCAATGACGATTTAGAGAAATACCTCGGCCTCGCCGCGTGTTCACTCCGGCTGCCGGTACGTCGGGGCCAGTTCAAACCCGGCGAACGTGAAGTGAGCGGACCGTCAAAACCGGTTCTTGCGCTCGCGGATTTCCGCGAACACCTTCCAGGCTGGGCTGTCGGCGAGACCGAGCGACTTCGCCAGGTCTGCCTCGTCGGCGCGCAGGAATGGATTGGCCGCCTTCTCGGCGCCGATCGTCGCCGGAATGGTGAATTTTTTCGCGGCAACAAGCCGCTCGACCTCCTGCGCACGCGCGGCGAGCGCCTTGTTGTTAGGCTCGATGGTCTTGGCGAAGCGGATGTTGGCGTCGGTGTATTCGTGGCCGCAATAGAACTGCGTGTCGCCCGGCAGGTCGCGCAGCTTGAGCAATGAGTGCCACATCATCTCTGGATTGCCTTCGATGACGCGGCCGCAGCCGATCGAGAACAATGTGTCGCCGACAAACGCGAGTTTGTCCGCCGCAAAGAAATAGGAGATGTGGCCCGCGGTGTGGCCCGGCGTGTCGATGACGCGGCCTTCGAGCGAGCCGACACGCACGGTATCGCCCTCGCCCACGGTTTCGTCCACGTGGGCAATGCGCTGGGCTTCGTTGCGCGGCGCGACGACGCGGCATTTGTGACGGGCTTTGAGTTCGCCGATGCCGGCGGTGTGATCGGCGTGATGATGGGTCACGAGGATTTCCGTGAGCCGCCAGCCGGTCTTTGCCAGGGCGGCTTCGATCGGGGCAGCCTCCGGCGCATCGATTGCCGCCGTCTTGCCGCTTGACGGATCGTGCAGCAGGACACCGAAATTGTCTGTGAGGCAGGGGAAGAGGTTGGTTTGTGCGGCCATGGTTGCTCGCCGTTTCGGCGCGGACTTTAAGTCCGCGAGCCTGTAATTCTTAATCACAGCAGGCAGAGTAGGCGTTCCGTGGCATCGGCCGCAAGGTTGGCGCCTATGGATTCCAGGCTTGCGCTCGCGCGCGCCCGGACTGGCGAGAATCCATGCTATTTTGCCGCCATGGACGTCGTCGACCTGCGCAATTTCTACGCCCAGCGGCTTGGCACCGTGGCCCGGCGCTTCGTCGCGCGCGGCATTCGTGCGCGCTGGACCGACACCCGCACGCTGCGCCTGCTTGGCGTCGGCTACGCTACGCCCTACCTCGGCCTGTTCCGCGAAGAGGCGGAACGCTGTCTCGCGCTAATGCCGGCGCCACAGGGTGTGGTGCGCTGGCCTTCGACGCGGCCTGCGCTCACCGCGCTTGTCGAAGAGGACGAGTTGCCGCTGACCGATTCAGCGGTCGATCGGGTCTTGCTGGTGCACGCACTTGAGATGTCGGCCGATCCGGCCGATTTATTGCGCGAAGTGTGGCGCGTGCTCGCGGGCGGCGGGCGGCTGCTGGCGGTTTTGCCCAATCGGCGCGGATTGTGGGCGCGCATGGATACGACGCCGTTCGGTCAGGGCCGGCCCTATTCGCGCTCGCAGATCACCCATCTGCTGCGCGAAACTTGGTTCACGCCGACCGGCTGGGGCGAGGCGCTCTACGTGCCGCCGATCGCAAGCAACTGGTTTCTGCGCACGGCTGTTGCTTGGGAACGGACCGGCGCGACGCTCTCGGCGCCGTTCGCCGGCGTCCATATCGTCGAGGCGACGAAACAGGTTTACCGCCCGATCCCGGCCCGGCGCGAGCGGCGCCGCCTTGTGCCGGCACTTGAACCAGTGCTGGCCCCCTCGCCGCGCGACGCCGGGCTCCGCTGACGCCGGCGGCGCCGGAGCGGCGTTTGGGTCAGACCGTGACTTTATTGAGGAAGGATTCGATCTCGGTGCGCAGGTTTCCGACCGAGGCGTCGACTGAATTCGACGCGGTCAGCACGGTTTCAGCGGCAACGCGGGTTCCGGCCGCAGCATCGGAGACTTTGCCGAGGACCGAAACAACCATGCTCGTTCCCCGCGCCGCGTTAACCGCATTGCGGGTGATTTCGGAGGTTGCCGCATTCTGTTCCAAGATCGACGCTGCTGCGCTGGACGTGCGCGTGCTTATTTCGTGCATGCTTTGCTCGATACCATGGACCGCTTCAACGGCGCCGCCGGTTGAATCCTGCACCGCCAGGATGTGCCGAGCGATCTCCTCGGTCGCCTTTGCGGTCTGAACCGCGAGCGATTTGACTTCGGATGCCACGACGGCAAAGCCGCGTCCCGCCTCGCCGGCACGTGCCGCCTCAATGGTGGCGTTGAGCGCGAGAAGGTTTGTTTGGCCGGCAATGTCGCGGATCAGTTTGACGACATCGCCGATCTTCTGCGCTGCCTGCGCGAGGCCGGCATATTCCCCATTCGTAGCGCTGGCTTTGGCCACCGCGTCACTCACCAATTCCCTGGTCTGGGCCAGTTGCAGATTGATCTCTGCGATCGAGGCTGACAATTCTTCGGCCGAGCCCGCGACCATCGAGACGTTGGCCGAAGCTTCGTTCGATTCGCGCAGCGCTCCTTCGGCATGCTGTGTCGTCTCCTGTGACGAACCGATCAAGGCGCTTGCCGTCGACTTCATGGCGGTCGTGTTGTTGCTGACGATGCCGAGCACCTCCTCGACCCGCTCGCGGAATGACAAGATCGCGCTTTCGGTCAACAATCTGCGGCTTTCCTGCGCCAGCATGCTGTCACGTTGGTGCTCGATGCGTTGTCGCTCGGTAATGTCCTCGTGCGTCGCGACCCAACCGCCTTCTTTCATCGGCTGCCGGACGACGCGGATCAAGCGTCCATCGGCAAGCTCGTCGATCCGGCTCGAGATTTTATCAGATGAAAGCTGGCCCAACGCGTCAAGTTTCTTGTCGACGGCGCCGGCGCTCTTTTCGCCTCTGAGGACGCCATTCATGATGCGGTGCGCTATGATTGCTTGATGCGTTGTCCCGGCTTTCAATAAATCCGGTGGCAGGCGGTAGAGGTTGCCATAGCGGTCATTGCAGATAACGAGCCGCTTCTCGGCATCGAACATGCATAGACCATGGGTTAAATTTTCGACCGCGGTGTTGAACCGCAAATTCGTCTGTTCGAGCGACAACTGGCGGCGAATGCTGACGGCCATGGTGATCAGTTCCAGCAATGTCACTAAAACGGCCACGGCTAAATAGATCGACCGGCGGGTTTCGTAATCGGTGAAGATCCGGCGCTCGGCGGGCAGCAGAAAGACGAGGCTGATCCAGAGTGTGGCGATAATCGCCATGCCGAATAGCGGCGCGGGCTGCAACAAAGCGCGGAGCCATTGAAGTAGGCGACGATTCGTCATCTCAGCCATCACCCAGCATCTTGCCGGCAGTAGTTGATGGCCGATTTTGGTTAAATTCTTCCTCGCGCGAGCGACCGGTGCGATCACATCGGGATCGATTCCTTCACGATTCATTAACTTTTGACGCAACCTTTGAGGGCAGCGTGCCTTAGGTCGTGGGCGGCCACGGTTCCGCAGTAACAGCCGCCGCATCGACACCGACGAACTCTTGGAGGCTGTCCAAGCGATCGCGTTCGAGCGCAGCGAGGAGGGTCGCCTTGATCTCGGCGACCAGGCCGAGGCCGCGGAACACGAGCCCCGAATAGACTTGAACGAGGCTTGCGCCAGCCCGAACTTTGGCCAGCGCGCCGGCGCCCGACTCGATGCCTCCGGCGCCAATCAGCGGGAAAACGCCTTCCACCCGCACATAGGTCTCGGCCAGCATGCGGTTGGAGAGCTGCAGCAGCGGGCGGCCCGACAAGCCGCCGGCCTCCTTTGCCCTCCCGGTCTCGCGCAGGCTCGACGGTCGTGCGACGGTTGTGTTGCTGACGATCATGCCATCGACCCGGCGCGAGCGCGCAATGCCGACAACGTCGTCGAGATCGCCCAGCGAAAGATCGGGCGCGATCTTCAGCAGCACCGGAGTGGGGCCGGCATTCTGCACCACGCGCTCGCGCGCGTCGACGACGCGCGCCAAGAGGTCATCGAGGACCTTCGCTTGCTGCAGATTGCGCAGGCCCGGCGTATTGGGCGAGGAGATATTGACCGTGACATAACTTGCAATCGCGGCGAAGCGCTCGATCAGTCGCACATAATCGGCGACGCGGTCGGGAGAGTCCTTGTTCGCGCCGACATTGATGCCGACGATGCCGCCGGCATTGGCACGGGCGGCAAGACGCCTGAGCACCGCGTCGGCACCTTCCGAGTTGAAACCGAGCCGATTGATCACGCCATGATCGGCATCGAGCCGGAACACCCGCGGTCGCGGATTACCAATCTGCGGCAGCGGCGTAACCGTGCCGCTCTCGACGAAACCAAAGCCCACGCGCAACAGCGCGTCGGCAACTTCGGCATTCTTGTCGAACCCGGCCCCGATGCCCACTGGGTTCGTGAAATTGAGCCCGAACACCCGCATGGCAAGGCGCGGATCGTCGCGGGCCGCGCGCAGCAAAGGAGCGTATTTCAGCATCTTGACTGCCAGGCCGTGGGCGTCTTCCGGGTCAAGCGCGTGCAGCAGGGGCCGCGCTATACGGTCGAATAGCCCGATCACAGCTCAAGCTCCGGAATCAAATGCCGGCCATCGGCCGCAATGGGCAGCGGTCGCGCCCAGAGCACAGCCGACAGCGGCATGGCGGCATAGAGGTGAGGAAACAAATCACCGCCGCGCGATTTTTCCCATTTGAGCGCCAAGCCCAGCGCATCGCCATCGACCGCGACCAGGATCAAATCGGCTGCGCCGGCAAAATGCTTGGCCGCCGTCTCCGCGACCTGGACCGCAGTAGAGAAATGAATGAAGCCGTCGCGCTCGTCCACCGCCGATCCGCGGAATACTCCGTCGTTCTCGGCCGTAGACCACAGTGCCTGCTCGCAGATTTTGTAGACCGTGCTCACCTTTAGGCCTTGCATCCGGCGCGCGACCCTATCGGCGCGGCATCCTCTGTTCAAGGCGGTGTCCGCGTTCAGTGCATTTGAGACGACGGCCGGGTCTCTTGGCTCCGTTGCGGCGAGATAGTCGCTTGGGGTTTGGCCGCCAAGGGCGCCCTGTGATAGGACACGCCCAACAACAGGGAGTTTAGCATGGCCGCGAAGAACACACAGAAGATCGGCTGGATCGGCATGGGGCGTATGGGGCTGCCCATGGCGGAACGGCTCATCAAGGCCGGTCATGATGTTTCGATCTGGAACCGCACGCGCGCCAAGGCCGAACCGCTGGCGAAAATCGGCGGCAAAGTGGTCGATCATCTCTCCGATCTCAAGAGCGTCGACGTGCTGTTCTCAATCGTCGCCACCGGCCAGGACGTTCAAGAGGTGCTGTATGGTAAGAACGGAGTGTGCAGCCAGGGCGGCAAGATGCCGCCGATCGTGGTCGATTGCTCGACCATCGCGGTCGAGGAATCCGCCGCGATCCGCGACAAGCTCAAACAGCTCGGCGCCGATTTCGTCGCCGCGCCGGTGAGCGGCAACGCCAAAGTCATCAAGGCCGGAAAGCTTTCCGCTGTCGTCTCGGGACCGGAAGCGGCTTGCAAGACAGTGACGCCGCTGATCGAAGTATTCGCTCCGCAGGGCGTGTCCTATGTCGGCGACGGCGAGCTGGCGCGGGTGTGCAAGATCGCCCACAACGTCATGCTTGCGGTGGTCATCGAGAACCTGATCGAAATCACGCTCCTTACCAACAAGATGGGCGTGCCGCGGCACGCCTTTCTCGCCTTCCTCAACAACGGCGTGATGGGCTCGATGTTCACGCGCTATAAGTCGCCGGCCCTGGTCAATTGCGACTGGACCACGACCTTCACGCCGGAGCTGTTGCGCAAGGACCTCGACCTCGGGCTTGAGCTCGGCCGCGAAATGGATGTGCCGATGCCGGTGACGGCGGCGACGCGGGAGGTGCTGCAGACCCATTTCGGCGTTGCCATGCTGCAGAAGAAACCGGAAGAATATCTGCAGAAGGATTTCGCGGCACTTGCCGAGACGATGGCGCTCGCCGCCGGCATGAAGATTGCGAGCGAGAACAGGACCATACCAACGGGTTTGGAGAGCTAGGGTCTCGGGCGACCCATTGGGATCGTGAGACCAGCGACAGCACTCTCGACCACGACTGCGCCCCTCGGGCAGGCGGCGCCATGACACCGGCAAGCGTGCTATCACTTCGGCGGTCTCCTTTGTATTCTTCGGTGGTACGCCTGCCATCCAACAATGACGAACGCGAAAGGGGGGAGATCATGCGCTTACCGATGCGATACCTGTGTGCCCTCACCTTGGGCCTCGTTGCCGTGCTGGCCGTCACCGCCATGGCAGCCGCAGAATCGAGCTGGCCGACCCGGCCGGTCCGATGGATCCTGACGCTCGGGGCGGGAAGCGGCTCGGATATCGGCGCGCGGTTGCTGGCGGACCGGCTGACCAGACGCTGGGGACAGCCGATCGTCGTCGATAACCGTCCTGGCGGCGACGGTATTGTGGCCATCAACGCCTTCGTCAGCGCTCACGACGACCATGTGCTGCTGTTTGCACCAACATCCTCCTTCACCGCGCATCCGTTTCTCCACGACAACCTGCCCTACAAGGCGAGCGACTTGGTGCCGATCACGCGGGTCTCGAACACGATCATCACTCTTTCGGTGCCTGCCAGCTTGAAGGTCGATTCGATTGCCGAGCTTGCCGCGATGGCGCGCGCCGAGCCGGGCAAGCTCAATTGGGCCGGCGTCACCGGCGCGCTCGATTTCATCTTTGCCGGCTGGCTCAAAAGCGAAGGCTTGAATATCAACAAAGTGCCGTACCGCAATCCCGTCGATGCCGCCAACGATCTCGCCGAGGGGCGCGTCCAGGTCTACGAGGCGGCGCTGGCGATCGTGCGGCCGCAGATCGAGTCCGGCAAGATCAAGTTGCTTGCCGTGACCAACACGGTGCGCGCGCCGACCGCGCCGAAGATTCCGACGGTCAAGGAAGCCGGCTATCCGGCGCTGACGATTGACGGCCTCGTCGGCCTGTTCGGCCCGACCGGCATGCCGCTCGAGCTGCGCGAGCGAATCACCGCCGACATCCGCGCGGCCGCCGATGCGACCATCGAGGACCGCCTCGCCACAACGGGCCAGATCATGAACATCGGCGGGCCGGACGAATTCGATCAATCGATCGACGATCAGCGGTCCAAGGTTGCGGCATTCGCCAAGGAGCTCGGCATTCAGCCGCTGGCGGGAAATTGAGTGCGTTGAGTCTCTCCTCTCCCCGGAACGGGAGAAGCTGAACTATTTGATATCGGTCTGCGCACTGATCGTCATCTGCCACTGGCCGTTGCGCTTCACCCACACGCGCGCCGCATGGTAGGGCGGACGTGAATTATCTGGCATGATATGGGTCGCCGTCATTGCGGCGCTGTCGCCATACACCGAGAGGTGCATGGTCTCTATCTCGCCGACCGTCACCGCAACATTGCTCTCCTTCTGGCGCTTGATGGCGGCGATGCGATCGGATTTGGCAATCGGCGCGCGGCCGCTGCCATAGAGCACGAACTCGTCAGCGATGTGCTTCGACCAATCGTCGGCGTCGTGGGCGACGGCGGCTTTTTCGATCGCCTGGAACGAATTCACCACATCCTGTTCGGCGGGCGAGCGCACGCGATAGGGGATCGCCTGACAGGGATTCTTGCATTCGTAGGGCTTTGCTTCCGCATTTGACGCCGCGGCGGCGACCCGCGGTGGAGCCGTGGGGCCGAGCACGACGTCCTGGATGGTCAACGCACGCCAAGCGCCCTTTTGCTTGGCCCAGATGTCGATAAAAAACGTCTCGCCGGCGTGTGCCGATTTGCGGTGTCCGGTGACCATGGCGACGAGGCCGTAGACTTTCACCTTGGCGTCGCTCGAGGGCGCGGCGGCGGCCGAAGCCTTGAGATCAGCAAGGAAATCCTTGCGCACGTGAACCTTGCCGTTTTCGTCGACGAAGGAGAATTGCAGCGCGAGAAGCTTGCGGGCAGCCGATTTGTCGCCGTTGCTCGCAGCGAGGCCGAGCGCCGTGTCGATCGTCAGCAACTGCGCATCCTCGCCCGGCGCCGGTTGCGCCTTGAGATCGACGAGGACTGCAATCAGCACGCCGACGACAAGCGCGCAGAGCCACCATCGCTGCATGGCCCGTTGCATGGCCCCTCCCACGACCGCCGGCGTCGACACCAATTCGGGCGGTCGCCACGCACCATGACATTTTGCGGCAAGAACGCTCAAGGCTTAGCCGGGCCCTCGCGACGCCGCGCCGCAGTCCGGCCCGGCGTCGAAGGGCAGCAACGATCAACCGATCAGCCGTGGTGGCGGCCGTGTCTTCTGGCGTGCCGGTAATGGTGCTCGCCGCGCCCACCGCCGCGGGCCGCCATGGCGGTGCGGCATTCCAGGCTGAGCTGGGACCGCTTCGACAACATGCACGTCTTGACCCTGCCGGCGTCTGGAATGAACTCGGAGCACAGCCGCATCGCGTCGGGTGTGCAGGCTTGGCGGGCGTCGACGGCGCCTTGGGCGCCCGCGCCGCTCAAGCCGCAAAGAAGGAGACCGACCGGCAACGCTAGCCGGCACACAACACGCATGATCCGCATATGTTCTTTCCTTGGTGACGAGCGGCTGTTGCGCTCCGGCAGGAAGGTAGCGGCAGTCCCCAGCGCCGTCGATGGCTTGTGCTAAAAAAAACTTAGGTGCAGATCAAGGAACAAAAGCCGCACCGCAGGCCGATTTCTCGGAGCGCGGTACTAGCCTACCGATCCGGGCTGAGTTCCATAGTCCATCCTTCGCGCTCCGGCCGGCTCAAGCCCAACCGTTCAACGCGAGCCCCACGCAAATGTCGGGCCGCTATGGACGCGGTTCCTGGCGATATCGCTCGGACACCGTTCCAGCGCGCTCTCGGTGACATCGGCGGTCGCATTATCGAATGCGATGTGACGGCAGAATATGCCATCAGGCATCGCATAGACCACGTCGCCCACGCCTTTCGCCTCACGCGATGCCATCGCTGTCTTCAGTAACGGATGGATCGCCGCATGACCGCCAATCAGCAACGCGGCGCCGAGCAGCACCAGAAACAACGATGAGGCGATGACGACGCGCTTGGATGTTGCGCGCGCCTCAACGAGCGTGGCCCGTGACGGCATTCTGCGGGGCACGGGCTGGCTGAGACACTCCGCCTCCACAAACCATGAGACGGTTTCCGTGCCTGCTGTATCATTTGCACGCATGCTGCAATAAAACGGAGACTTCTTGAACTGCCGATAAAAAAACATATTCGATTTGATTGAAATGCCGGTGGGTCAACCGCTGCAATCGCAACCGATGCCGCCGGCAACGGCTTTCATTTCTCCCGATCCGGCTTTTGTGGCCTCTTCCCGGCCAGCGGCAAGAGGTGAAATAATCGTCTGCCGGCCGTCACCCAATAACCATCAGCGAGGAAAACTTGCTCACCGCCGCCCGTAACGAAATGCTCACCCGCGTCGGACGCGGCACACCGATGGGCGAGCTGCTGCGCCGCTACTGGCAGCCGGTCGCCGGCGCCAGCGAGCTCGATGCTAATCCGATCAAGCCGGTGCGTCTCATGGGCGAGGACCTTGTGCTCTACCGCGCCCGCGGCGGCCGCTACGGCCTCATCGACCGCCACTGTCCGCATCGCCGCGCCGACTTGGCCTACGGCTGGGTTGAAGACACCGGAATCCGCTGCAGCTATCACGGCTGGCTGATGGACGAGACCGGCCACTGCCTCGAACAACCTTATGAGGATACGGCCAGTCCAAAACCGTCGAAGACCGGCTGCGACGCCACAGCCTATCCGGTCAAGGAATGCGCCGGTCTGCTGTTTGCCTATCTCGGGCCGCTGCCGGCGCCGGAACTGCCGGTGTGGGAGCCGTTCACCTGGCGCAACGGCTTTCGCGAGATCGTGCTCGCCGACGTCCCGTGCAACTGGTTCCAGTGTCAGGAAAACTCCATCGATCCGGTGCACTTTGAATGGATGCATGATAACTGGGGCAGCCGGCTGCGCGGCGGCGACGTCAACGCTGCACCTAAACATCTCAAGCTCAAGTTCGAGCCGTTCGAGCATGGCTTCGTCTACAAGCGCGTGCGGGAGGGCCAGAGCGAGGAGGACCGCTACTGGAAAGTCGGACGCGTCGCACTGTGGCCGAACGGCTTCTTCCTCGGCAGCCATTTCGAATGGCGTGTGCCGGTCGACGACGAGAATACGCTGAGCGTGGCGTGGTTTTTCATGCGCGTGCCAAAGGGCCGCGAGCCCTATGTGCAAGAGCGCGTGCCGACCTGGCAGAGCCCGCTCAAGGACGAAAACGGCCATTGGATTACAAGCCACGTCATCAACCAGGACATCCTCGCCTGGGCCGGCCAGGGCCGCATCGCCGACCGCACCAAGGAGAATTTACGCTCGAGCGACATCGGCATTGCCATGATGCGCAAGCGTTTCTTCGCGGAGATGGAGGCCGTGGCCGCCGGCAAGGAGCCGCGCGGCATCATTCGCAGCGCCAACGAAGCGCAGTGCATCGCATTGCCGAACATGGCGCGCGAACTCAACGCCGAGGGCATTGCGCTCGCCGATTATGACAAGGACCCGATCCTGCGCCAGCGCCTCAAGGAGTTCCGTCACCACTACGGCCAGCCGCCCGAGGTCCGGCGGGAGTTCGTCGAGGCGATGGGGATTGGAGGGGCGTAGCTCCGACTGAGCAAAGGCGATTCCCTGGAACGGGATGAGGGCGTCTCCATACCGATGACTTTCCCCTTGACAAACTGTCGCCATTTCAGTTACAAGACGAAGAAATCTCGTTCTCGTCAAGTACGCCAGCCGGTGATGCCAGGCTGGCGGAGCGAGAGCGGTTCCCGCGGGCGGCGGTCGACAGCCGTGAGCGCGAACCGCGGTGGAGCGCCGGGAGGCGCCGCGCGCCCGAAGCAGGCGGTTCGCGCAAGCGGATCGGCTGTGGCGCGCGCCACGCCCGAAGCGCGAGCGAGTGGTAACATTCGCCCGCGTGGCGTGGCCTCCGAACCTTGGCGCCTCCCGGCGCTCCACTCCTTCGGAGTGGCGTTCGTGACCGTGGCTTGCCAAAACTCGGGCGCACACAGGCGTCGCGAGAAGGCTACTTTATTTCGTCGTTGCCGGACTTGATCCGGCAATCCATGCGGCAAGGCCGTTCGCTCATCTTTCCAGCGCGGCTTGACTAACCGAATTCAGCATGGACCACCGGGTCAAGCCCGGTGGTGACGAAAGCGAGGATCGGCGCTCCGCGCCTTTGCCCACCCGATGCAGTTTTATTCGCAAATGTTGACGAGGGAAGAAGGTATCATTGGCTATGCGCACCAAGGTCGCGATCATCGGCGCCGGCCCGGCGGGACTACTGCTTGGCCAGCTCCTGCACAAGCACGGCATCGACAACGTCATCCTGGAGCGCCAAACCGCCGACCATGTGCTCGGCCGCGTCCGGGCCGGCGTAATCGAGCAAGTCACCATGGGCCTGCTCGACGATTGTGGCGTCGGCGCCCGTATGCACGAGGATGGCCTGGTGCACGACGGCGTGCAGATTTGCGTCGACGGCGTGCGCCACCGGCTCTCGTTCAAGGAACTCACCGGCAAGACCGTGATGGTCTACGGGCAGACCGAGATCACCAAGGACCTTATGGACGGCCGCGCGGCCGTCGGCGCGATGACGGTCTATGCCGCGCACGATGTCAGGCTGCACGATATTTCCGGCGACAAGCCGCGGGTGAGCTATCGCGATGACGGCACATCGCACGAGATCAATTGCGACTTCATCGCGGGATGCGACGGCTTTCACGGCGTCAGCCGCCAGAGCGTGCCGCCGCGCGCCATCACCCCGCATGAACGCATCTACCCGTTCGGCTGGCTCGGGATTCTGTCCGATACGCCGCCGGTCTCGGAAGAGCTGATCTATGTGCACCACCCGCTCGGCTTTGCCCTGTGCTCGATGCGGACGCCGACGCGCAGCCGCTACTACATCCAATGCAGCCTCGCCGAGGATATCGATTCCTGGCCCGACGAGCGCTTCTGGGAAGAACTCAAGCCGCGGCTCGACGACGAGGCCCGCGAGCGCCTCGTCACCGGGCCGTCGATCGAAAAGAGCATTGCGCCGCTGCGCAGCTTCGTGGCCGAGCCGATGCGCTTCGGCCGCCTGTTCCTCGCCGGCGATGCCGCCCACATCGTGCCGCCGACCGGAGCCAAAGGTCTCAATCTTGCGGCGAGCGATGTGCACTACCTGTCACAGGCCCTGATCGAGCACTACATCGGCAAATCGGACTCCGGCCTCGACCATTATTCCGATCGCGCGCTGGCGCGCGTTTGGAAAGCCGAACGCTTCTCGTGGTGGATGACCACGACGCTGCACCGGATTTCCGAAAACCCGTTCGACCAAAAACTGCAGCTTGCCGAACTCGACTATCTGTTCCGATCGCACGCTGCGGCAACGGCATTTGCCGAAAATTACGTGGGACTGCCGTATTAGCATTCGCCGCATCCAGCGATCCGCAGGTATGGCTTGCGTCGCTACGTCGTTACCCGCAAAGACGTGCTCTATTTGCTGGATGTCTAGCCAAGAGCGCGAAGGAGGATTGGACCGACGCCGAAAACCAGAGGCCGTTTTGCGGGCGCTCGCGAACTGAAATCGTCGAGCGCCTTGGCTTGCGACGTTTAACGCGTTTGGCGATGTAGCCTATCGCAAGTCCCTTCTTTTTACCTTCGCTTGCTCGGCCAGGAACCGCGACAGCCGCTGGCGCACTGCATCGGCCGATGCCGGCGTCCATTTTCGCAGACCTTCGCCGGTCTTCATGCCAAGCTTGCCGGCCTCGACCGTCTCGCGCAGAAACGGGTGCGGCCCGGCCGTACGGTCGAGATGCTGGTACAAAACCTCGGCGATATCGAGGGTGAGATTGGTCCCGACCAGATCCGATTGCTCCATCGGGCCGAGTACGGCGCTGCGCGCGCCAAAGCCGGCCTTGACCACGGTATCGATCGTTTCGGCGTCGCAGACGCCAGCGGCAACGAGGGCGATTGCCTCGCGTTTCATGGCGTGCTGCAGCCGGTTGCCGACGAAACCGGGAACATCGCGGCGCACGTGGACCGCTGTCTTGCCGGCTTCGCGCAGCAGCTCAATTGTTTTTTGCACGACCTCGAGGCTCGTCTTTTCGTTTTGGATGACCTCGACCAGCGGGATCAGATGCGGCGGGTTCCAAAAATGCGTGCCAAGGACCCGTTCGCGATGCCCGAGATCGCGGCCGATCTCGGTCGAGCGGATCGCCGAGCTGTTGCTCGCCAGAACCGTGTCCGGCGCAACTGCGCTCTCGATCTCGGCAAAGATGCGTTGCTTGAGCGGCAGCTTTTCGGGCGCCGCTTCAAAGACGAACGCGGCGCTGCGCACGGCTGGCGCCAGCCGGTCGTGCGCTTCGATCCGCTGCAGCAGCGCCGGATCGTCACCGAGCAGATCGGCAATCGCTTGCAGCCGCTGCGGCAGCGAGCCGCGGATGTCCGCGGCGGGCTCGAATATGCCGACCCGATGGCCCGCCGCAGCGAGGAGATACGCAATGCCGTGGCCCATCAGGCCGCCGCCCACAATTCCGATTATTTGCTCGCGCACGCTAGCCTCGACGATTGACGATGGGATACCCTAAATAATCAGGTGAAGATGAAGTCTGACCGCGCGCTCATCCGGCAGTGTAACCGCCGTCGACATACATCACCTGCCCGGTGCAGAAATCAGACGCCGGTGACAACAGATAGATCGCCATCCCGACCAGATCTTCCACCTCGCCAAGCCGGCCCAGCGGAATACGCGACAGCGAGCGGGCCCGCGTCTGTTGGCCGAGTTCGTTATCGCCGTACATCCACGCCGTCAGCTTTGAGCGAAAGACTGTGGGCGCGATCGCGTTGACGGTAATGCCGTGTTTGGCCCATTCGGTCGCCAGCACCCGCGTCAGGGAATCGGTGGCGCCTTTTGAGGCGCAATAGCCGGTATAGCCCGAAACATTGCCATGACGCCCGCGCACGGACGACATCAGCAGTACTTTTCCGCGCACCTTGCGCTCGATCCAATAGGCGCCAACGGCCTTGGCCATGAACCAGATGCCGCGCACATTGGCGTCCATCACCGCCTGCCAGTCCTCGTATTCCAGTTCGTGGATGAATCCCGGCTTGTTGAAGCCCGAGGCGACGACGAGTTGGTCGACCCGGCCGAATGTCGCGAGCGCGGCATCGAGCATCGCCTCGGCGTCGGCGAGACTGTCCGGACGGCGGACCACACTCGCAGGCTCGCCGCCAAGCTCGCGCACCTCGCCAGCGATGTCATCGAGCTCGGCCTTCGTTCCGGACGCGAGCAGAACCTTTCCGCCGAGCGCGGTGAGCGCCAGCGCCGTGGCGCGGCCAAACGTGCCGGAGGCGCCGGTGATGATCGCGACCTTGTCCTTGACGTCAAACAGCGAAAGCGGATTTCGCAGCGGCTCCGAGATCATTATTGCTGTCGTCCTGTTTCAAATCTGAACGACTGCTTTGGATCGAGCACGGCGACGACGCGCAGCGCGCAACCCTCACCTTCCGGCCAGCGCCACGGGAAGGCGAAGAACGTGCAGCGCCGCCCGGTGATGCTGTCGATATCGCCGCCGATATTCTCAATGCCGGGAATGCCGTTCGTCATCATGATCTTGTGCGCCGGCTCCCAATACGGAAAATCCTCGATGATGTGACGGCCGGTTGCCGCCTTGTACTCGACATCGAGATGCGGCTGCGCCGGACCCGGACCGTGCGGGCCGAGGAACGTGCCGAGCGGATGATCGAGCGCCTGCACGTCGATGCCGACAAGTTTTACACCACGCTCCACCAGCCATTCCGCGGCATCTTTGTAGAGGCCCGGCGAATAGGCGAAGTAGTCGGGATTGTCGCCGTAATTGCGGTGACTCCCGGTGTTGATCATCACGATGTCGTTCTTCTGGATTTTCGGCTGCGCGCGCTCCAAGTCTTTCGGCGTGATGACGCCCCATTTGCCTTTCGGAATCGAAACCGCGACGCCGGTGCCGAAAAAACGCCATAGCGGATAGCCGGTCAGCGTCGGTTGATTTTCCGCGACGTGGATCGGCGCGTCCATGTGCGTGCCGCGGTGCATGATGCCTTCGAATTGCTGCACCAAAAGCCCGTCCTTGGCGTGGAATTCGACAACGCGGACATTGAGATTGGCGCGCGACGGCCATTGCGGCATGCCGTGACCCCAGGGATGGCTGAGGTCGAAGAACTGCAGGTTCTGCGCGCCGCGCGGTGATTTGCTTGCGGCCAACGATTTCTTCGCCGTGCCGCGCTCAAGACGGACTTTGCCGCCTGGGTCAAGCAGAGCGACGAGCCGGATTACGCAGGCGTCGCCCTCCTGCCATTTCCATGGGAAGCCCTGGAAGATGCAGCGCTTGCCCTTCAGCTCATCGAGATCGCCGCCAACGTTTTCGATCGTCGGGATGCCGGCCTCGAGCAGCGCGCGGTGCGCCGCATTCCACTCCGGAAAATCAATGATGGCCTCACGGCCGGTCGCTTCCTTGTATTCAGGCAGCAAATATTTGATTTGCGGACCGTTGCGGTGCGGCCCGAGCGATGTCGCCAACGGATGATCGACGCAGGCGGTATCGATGCCGACGAGTTTCACGCGCTTTTTCACCAGCCACGCCGCCGCGCGTTTGCTCAAGCCCGGCGCGTAGCCGAAATACTCCTTGCTGTCGGAATATTTCCGATGCCAGCCGGTGTTGATCAGCACAATGTCGCCGCTCTTGATTGGCGGATTCGCGCGTTCAAGGTCGGACGGCTCGATCAGCTGCCACTTGCGTTTGGCGATCGAGACTACGACGCCGGTGCCGAAAAACCGAGTGAGTGCAAGCTCGCCGACGGCCGGCGCGCCGGGAACGAGATGGATCGGGGCGTTCACATGTGTCGAAGTGTGGAAGATCGTCGTGATCTTGTGCGTCATCACGCCCTGTTTGGCGTGGTGCGTGATCCGTTCGAGCTTGATCTCCTCGTAGCCGGGGAAGATCGGGGTGTACATGCCCCAGCGATGGCTGAGCTCATAGAGTTCGAGCCCGCTCACGGGATCGGTCACGGCCGGCATTTCATACCCCTCACCCGACACACAACGCGATTAATTCGCCGTTCGCATTTGTCATTTGGTCCGCAATTTAGCTGGTCTTTATCACGATCCAAGACGGCGTGACAGACCTCGCCGCATGGCGAACCTGCCCTTGCGGCACGCAGCGAAAGAGCGCACGGTTTCATCGCATCGACGGACCCGAAGAATCCGTCAAGAATTGATCATTTCGCTCATAATAACGATGCATAGCTGTTGCGGGATCGTCTCGGCTCGGCGCAGGTTGCAGCAGTCGGAACCCGCCGGTATGTACACCTCCCATGGCCCGGCTTGTCATGAAATTCGGCGGTACGTCGGTCGCCGATATCGATCGCATCCGCAACGTCGCGCACCACGTCAAGCGCGAGGTCGATGCGGGCCATGAGATCGCCGTCGTGGTTTCGGCCATGGCCGGAACGACCAACCAGCTTGTCGGCTGGTGCGAGGCGGCGCTGCGGGAGCGGCGCATTTTCGATACGCGCGAATATGATGCCGTCGTCGCCACCGGCGAACAGGTGACGGCCGGCCTGCTCGCGATCATCCTGCAGGACCTTGATATCAACGCGCGGTCCTGGCAGGGCTGGCAACTGCCGATCCTGACCTCGGACGCGCACGGCACTGCGCGTATCCTGGAGATCAACGGCGCCGAACTCGTTCAGCGTTTCAAGGAACGCCATGAAGTGGCGGTGATCGCCGGTTTCCAGGGCCTGCACAAGGCAACCGGCCGCATCACCACCCTCGGCCGCGGCGGATCGGACACTTCGGCCGTCGGCATTGCGGCGGCCATCCACGCCGACCGCTGCGACATCTACACCGACGTCGATGGCGTCTACACTACGGACCCGCGCGTGGTGCCGCGGGCGCGGCGGCTGGACAAGATCGCCTTCGAGGAAATGCTGGAGCTGGCCTCGCTCGGCGCCAAGGTGATGCAGGTCCGCTCGGTAGAGCTCGGCATGGTGCACAATGTGCGTATCTTCGTGCGATCGAGCTTCGATCGGCCGCAGGACATCGACCCGCACCGGAACCCGCCCGGAACCCTCATCTGCGACGAGCAAGAGATCATGGAACAACAGACTGTCACCGGCATCGCTTTCTCCAAGGACGAAGCGCAGATTTCCATCCGCCAGGTCCAGGACAAGCCCGGCGTCGCCGCCGCCATTTTCGGGCCGCTGGCCGAGGCCAATATCAATGTCGACATGATCGTGCAGAACGTCTCGGCGGACGGCAAGACCACCGACCTCACCTTCACCGTGCCGGCCGCGGATTACCAGCGCTCGCTCGACACCATCGAGCACGCCAAGCGGGAGATCGGCTACGCGCGGCTCGACGGCGCCACCGACGTTGCCAAGATTTCCGTCATCGGCATCGGCATGCGAAGCCACGCCGGCGTCGCCGCGCACGCCTTCAAGGCGCTCGCCGAGCGCTCCATCAATATCCGCGCCATTACCACCTCGGAAATCAAGTTTTCCCTGCTGATCGACGCGGCGTTCACAGAGCTCGCTGTCCGTACCCTGCACGCGCTCTATGGCCTCGACAAAGCGATGCCGTGATCCACCACCAAACCGCAGAACGTATCGCCGTCGCTGCAGCGCACAATATAATATTCCGGACCATCATATCCTTGTCTCTGGCTTGCGGTTTACCTACCGCATTCGATATAGGCTGAAGGATGCTCGCCACGGGCCGGGGCCTGGGCGATTCCTCTTCGATTCGGGCCGGCGCACCGCGGGCGGCGCACCGGTCGAAACACAAGCCCGGGGGACCTCACGCCATGCGTGGCGCGCTCGGCGGCCCGCGCGTGCTGTTGCGCCGGCTTCGCGAAGTGATGGCGGAGCCGGTCAGCGCGCAGGAACGCCTTGACAAGATCGTGGTGCTGATCGCCGCCAACATGGTTGCGGAGGTGTGCTCCGTCTATGTGCTGCGCGTCGATGCCACGCTCGAGCTTTATGCCACCGAGGGTCTCAAGCGGGATGCCGTCCACCAGACCGTGATGCGTTCGGACGAGGGCCTGGTCGGCCTGGTCGCGAGCCAGGCGAGCGCCATCAACCTGTCGAACGCACAGGCCCATCCCGCCTATTCCTACCGGCCGGAAACGGGCGAAGAAATCTATCACTCATTTCTCGGCGTGCCGGTGCTGCGTGCCGGCAATACGCTCGGCGTGCTCGTGGTACAGAACCGGGCGCGGCGCACCTATTCGGAGGAAGAGGTCGAAGCGCTGCAGACGACCGCCATGGTGCTGGCCGAGATGATCGCCTCGGGCGAGCTGTCGGCGCTCGCATCCCCGGGCTCCGAGCCGGCGGCGCGGCGTCCCGTTCATTTCAAAGGCGCCGCATTGAGCGACGGCATTGCGCTCGGCCACGTGGTTCTGCACGAGCCGCGCGTCGTCGTCACCAATTTCATCGCCGACGACATACCGAAGGAATTGAAGCATCTCCAAGCGGCCGTTGAGACCTTGCGCGCCAGTCTCGACGAACTGCTCGAACACGGCGACGTGGTCGAGGGCGGCGACCATCGCGACGTTCTCGAAGCCTATCGCCTGTTCGCTTACGATCGCGGCTGGGCCCACAAGCTCGAGGAAGCCGTGATGACCGGTTTGACCGCCGAGGCCGCGGTCGAACGCGTGCAGTCCGACACGCGCGCGCGCATGTTGCGCCAAACCGACCCTTACCTCCGCGAGCGGCTGCACGACCTCGACGACCTTGCCAATCGATTGATGCGCCAGCTCACCGGTCGCGATCATGCACCCTCGCGCGAGAACTTGCCGGAGAACGCCATACTCGTGGCGCGTTCGATGGGCCCGGCGGCATTGCTCGACTACGACCGCAAGCGATTGCGCGGCCTGGTGCTGGAGGAAGGCGGCCCGCATTCGCATGTCACCATCGTCGCGCGCGCGCTCGGCATTCCCGCAGTCGGTGAGATCGACAATGCAACCGGTCTCGCCGATACGGGGGACGCCGTCATCGTCGACGGCTCGACCGGCGATTTGCATATCCGGCCATTGCCCGACATGGAGTCGGCCTATGCCGAGCGGGTGCGGCTGCGCGCGCGGCGGCAGCTCCAATATCAGGCGCTGCGCGATAGGCCGTGCGTCACCAAAGACGGCGAAGAAGTGAAGTTGCTGCTCAATGCGGGCCTCAGCGTCGACCTGCCGCACATCGCCGATACCGGCGCCGCCGGCATCGGGCTGTTCCGCACCGAACTGCAATTCATGGTCGCGCCGAATTTCCCGCGCACCACCGAGCAGTACGCGCTCTACCGCGCCGTGCTCGACGCCGCCGGCGAAAAGCCGGTAACTTTTCGCACCCTCGACATCGGCGGCGACAAAGTGCTGCCGTACATGCGCAATGTCGAAGAGGAGAATCCGGCGCTGGGCTGGCGCGCGATCCGGCTCGGGCTGGACCGGCCCGGCCTGTTGCGCACGCAACTGCGCGCGCTGCTCCGCGCCGCCGGCAGCCGCTCCCTAAAAATCATGTTCCCCATGGTCGCGACCGTCCAGGAATTCGATCAGGCCCGCGAGCTGGTCGAACGCGAGCTCACCCATCTGCGCCGTCATGGCCATAAGCTGCCCGAGGAAGTCGAAATCGGCACCATGGTGGAGGTTCCCTCGCTGCTCTATCAGCTCGACGAATTGCTCGAACGGGTCGATTTCCTTTCCGTCGGCTCGAACGATCTGTTGCAATTCTTCTACGCAGTCGACCGTGGCAATGCGCGGGTCTCCGGTCGTTTCGATGCGCTGTCGCCGCCGCTGCTGCGGGCGCTCAAGGAAATCGCCGACAAGGGCCGCGCCCACAAAAAGCCGGTGACGTTGTGCGGCGAGCTCGCCTCGCAGCCGATCGGAGCGCTGGCGCTGGTCGCCATCGGCTACCGCGCGCTCTCGCTCACGCCGTCCGCGATCGGACCGGTCAAGGCGATGCTGCTCGACCTCGACTGCGGCAAGGCAGCCGCGTTCCTCAATCCGCTCATCGACAAGCCGAGCCGCGGCAAGCCGATCCGCGCGCAGCTTGAAGAGTTCGCCGCCGGCAACGGTTTGCAGATCTAGGAAATTTGAAGCCTTCATAGCCGGGCTTGTCGCGGCCGTCCACGTCTTCTACTTAGCGTGAAGGCGAATGCCCGGCGCGGGCCGGCCATGACGATGCAGAAATCATGCTTCCCGAACAAAAACTCAATGCACTCGTCGCCCGTCACGGGCTCATCGAACGCGAGCTGGCTTCGGTGCTGGCGCCCGAAACCTATGTGAAGCTGTCGCGGGAATTCGCCGAGCTTGCGCCGGTGGTGGATGCCGTAAGATCCTATCGCACCGCACAGCGCGAGCTCGAAGGGCTCACGAGCCTCATCGCGGACCCCGCGACCGACGCCGAAATGCGCTCCATCGCCGAGGCCGAAAAGCCGGAACTTGAAGCACGGCGCGCGGTGCTCGAGCAGCAATTGCGCCTCGCGCTTCTGCCGAAGGATGCGATGGACGAGCGCAATGTTATCGTCGAGATCCGCGCCGGCACCGGCGGCGACGAGGCGGCACTGTTCGCCGGCAACCTGTTCCGCATGTACGAGCGCTTTGCCGCCAATCAACGCTGGACGGTCGAGGTGGTGACCGCGAGCGAAGGCTCCATGGGCGGTTACAAAGAAATCATCGCCGAAATCCGCGGCCGCGGCGCCTTCGCCAAGCTCAAGCACGAATCCGGCGTGCACCGGGTTCAGCGGGTGCCCGACACCGAGGCGTCCGGCCGCATTCACACATCGACGGCGACAGTTGCTGTGTTGCCCGAGGCGCAAGACGTCGATGTCGCGATCAACGACGCCGATCTGCGGATCGACACCCTGCGCTCGGGCGGCGCCGGAGGCCAGCATGTCAACAAGACCGAATCGGCAATACGCGTCACCCACATTCCATCCGGCATCGTCGTCATGATGCAGGAGGACCGCTCGCAGCATCGCAATCGCGCCAAGGCGCTCGCCGTATTGCGGACCCGGCTCTATGATCTCGAGCGGCAGAAGCAGGACACGGCCCGCGCCGCCGAGCGGCGCGGGCAAGTCGGCACCGGCGACCGTTCCGAACGCATCCGCACTTACAATTTCCCGCAAGGCCGCGTGTCGGACCATCGGATCAATCTCACCCTATACAAGCTGCCGCAGGTCATGGAGGGCGAAGCGCTTGGCGAGATCATCGATGCGCTCGTCGCCGAACACCAAGCCGCCCAGCTTGCGGCCGCGGAATCCTGATGATGACCGCCGATGCACGAGCCGTTGCCGCGGCGCCGGCGAGCGTGCGTGGGCGTACCATCGCGGTCGCACGTCGCGCATTGGCCGGGCAATTTCGGGCCCACGATATCGATTCGCCCGAACTCGATGCGCGCATCCTGGTCGGCCATGCGCTTGGTCTCGATCATGCTGCCCTACGCTCGGCGGACGCGCGCATTCTCGGCGCCGCGGAAGCGGACACGATCGCTGCACTGGCGCATCGCCGGCTTGGCCGCGAGCCCGTCGCGCGCATCCTCGGCCGCAAAGAGTTCTGGAATCTGTCGCTGCGCATCGATGCCACAACGCTGGTGCCGAGGCCCGAGACCGAAACCGTCGTCGAGGCCGCACTTGGCGCTGTCGATGCACGGGGCCCGCGCTCTCGCAGCTTGCGCATCGCCGATCTCGGCACCGGCTCCGGGGCGCTGCTGCTGGCGCTGCTGACCGAGCTTGAAAATGCTTTCGGAATCGGCAGCGATCGCAGTCTCGGCGCAATCAGGATCGCGCATGACAATGCCCGGCGGCTTGGATTGACGCGTGCGGGTTTTGTCGCTTGCGATATGGCGGCGGCATTGAGCGGACCATTCGACGTCATCGTCTCCAATCCGCCGTACATCGCGTCCGGCGAAATCGCCGCGCTCGCTGCCGAGGTTCGCGATTTCGAGCCGCGGCTGGCGCTTGACGGCGGACCTGACGGGCTCGACTTCTATCGATCGATTGCCGCTACATCGCCTGCATTGCTCGCACCGGGCGGAACTCTGGTCGTCGAACTCGGCAGCGGGCAGGCGCAGTCCGTCGCCGCGTTGTTTGTCGCGGCGGGGCTTGCGCCCACGGCGCCGCGACCCGATCTTAGTGGCGTGCTGCGGGCTCTCGTTGCGATAAAAGGGCTATGAACGCACAGCATTGGACCCCGGCAAAAAAGCACTTGGAATGTCAGCCCGAACCGACTAGCTTATTGTTACGGAATCGGCCCGAGATGAGGGTGCCGCATTGCCTTGAATGCCCGGAGCACAACTGTTTGAGATTGGCTCCCAGAGGTTGGCAGTGCTGGCCAGGTGGATAGAAGCCGGATTGGACGGCAAACGGGATCGCCAGGTTCAGATCGCAAGGTTGCAGACCGAGAAGTTTGATCGGTTAGGCGCGCGTTTGCACGAGCACTCGCGCATGACGAGGGTTGCAACACCGCAGTGACCCGATGATGAGGGGCACGTTACTGAAGGTCCATGACGCTTAGACTGCGCTTGCCTGTGGCTCGCATCTGTGGACGCCGAGGTGAATGCCGACGATGGTCATGGATGCCGGGACGACAGGATGTTCGGTGAACGGTGACGGTTTAAGAAGTGACGCTCCGTGTGAAGTCAGACTGGTGAAAAGAAACAGCGGCCTTGGCGCCGTCGCAACTGAGGGGTTGACGGACAGCAACCATGAGAAACGGTCAGAACAACAAGCGCATGCGGGGTCGCAACCGCAAAGGTGGCCACCATCATCACCAAAATCCATTATCGCGCATGTACGAGTCCAACGGACCGGACGTGAAAATCAGGGGAACGGCATCTCACGTGGCCGAAAAATACCTCCAACTGGCCCGCGACTCGCAGAGTTCCGGCGATCCGATTGCAGCCGAAAATTACTATCAACACGCCGAACACTATTTCCGCCTGATCGCCGCAGCGCAGGAACAGCTTCGCCAGACCCAACCCTCCTACTATCAGCAGTCCGGCGAGGTTCGCGGCAATAACGGCGAAGATACTTTCGACGACGGCGAAGGCGAGCAGCCCGGCATGGCCGGCGAGCCGTTCGCGCCACAGCCGCAGCCGTTTTATCCGCAACAGCAGCCGCCGCAAACGCAGCCGCAACAGAACTTTCAGCCGCGCCAGCAGAATTATCCGCCGCAAAATTTCCAGAAACCGAACAATTTCCAGCAGCCGAGCAATTTCCAGCAGTCGAACGACGAGGACGTCGAGCGGCTGCCATCGTTCATCACCGGCGGCCAGCAACAGCCGCAACCACCGCAGCAGCCGCAACAAGCCCAAGGTTCGAATGGCTACGACGGATCGCCAGACCGCTTTCCGCTGCATCGGCGCCGCCGGCGTCATCGCAGCGGTCCACGCGATCAGTCGATGCCGAGCGACAGCGATGGGCCCGGTCCGGCTGATACCAGCAACGATTGAGCCACCAAATTCGCGGCGTTCCGGCGCGGCGTTCAGCTGCCGCGCGGCGCCTTGACCAGCCGTACCAGCAGCCAGATCGGCAGAACGATCACGGCGCCGAGCAGGAAATACTGCCAGAGCCAGCGCACGGCATCGAAGCCCATATTCCAGATGTGCTCGACCAGATCGCGAACCGACTCGACGATGTTCCACGGATCGAGACCGACCGCGGCGAGGATGACGCCGACAAGGATCGACAGCAGGATGAGCCGGCCGATCACCGCGAGAGGCGGGCCGCCGAAGAAGCGGTGAACTATCTCTTGTGCCATCGGACCCTCCCGATTGGGTCAGTTAGGAACTTGTAGCACCCCGCGCAAGCGCGACATCCCCAAAATCGGCATCCAGCCATCCCCGGCGCAACCGCCCCAACGATCGAGTGGCGTTGCCTCGGCGTCGCAAGTGACGCTAAGTTGCGTTCCACCCAAGCGGAATTGGGCATCCCGAGGATATTCATGGCCACTATCGAGGATCGCGCGCTCGCGTCAAAGGCGAGCCTCAATGACGATATCGGCGAGGAGATTCGGCTGCGCATGTATCGCATGCAAGTCGAGCTCCGCGAAGCCGAGCAGCGCGCGTTCGATCTCTTTCTGCAGAACCTCGTGAAGGGCACCAGTCACTTGTCGCTCGGCCAGGAGGCCGTCGCCACTGGCTTTGCCGCCGCCATGCGGCCAGGCGACCTCAGCTTCTGCACCTATCGCGGTCACGCTCACACGCTGGCGCGCGGCGTGCCGTTCGAGCGGGTCTTGGGCGAGCTGATGCAGCGCGACAATGGCCTGATGCGCGGCAAGGGCGGCTCGATGCACCTGACTTCGGTCGAGCACGGCGTCATGGGCTCCTACGCCATCGTCGGGGCGCATCTGCCGATCGCCTGCGGCGCCGCATGGCGCGCGCAGTACAAGGGAGCAAAGGACGTTGCCGTATGCTTCTTCGGCGACGGCACGACGAACATCGGCGCGTTCCACGAGGCATTGAACTTCGCCGCAGTATGGAAGCTGCCGGTGATCTTCGTGTGCGAGAACAATCTCTACATGGAATATACGCCGATCGGCGACGTCACCGCCGTGCCGCATCCGGCAGCCGACCGCGCGGCGAGCTACGGGCTCGAGCGCATCGTCGTCGACGGCAACGATGCCGACATTGTCTATCGTACGGCCAGATCCGCGTATGAGAAGGCGCGTGCCGGCGGCGGCCCCTCTCTGATCGAATGCATGACCTATCGCTACAGCGGCCATTCGCGCGCCGATCCGGCGAAATACCGGCCTGACGGCGAGTTGGAAAAGTGGAAAGAGCGCGACCCGATCAAAATTTATCGCGAGCGCCTCCAACAATTCGGTATCAGCGAGGAGGTCATCGCCGGCATCGAGGCCGACGTGAAGCGGCAAGTCGACGCGGCGACCGAGAAATGCAAGGCGGCGCCGATGCCGCCGCTCGATATCCTCGCCACCGACGTTTACGCCGATGGAGGCTTCGCATGGCGGAACTGACCTATCGCGATGCGGTGGCGCGCGGCATCGCCCAGGAGATGACGCGCGATCCGGACGTAGTTTTCCTCGGCGAGGATGTCGGCAAGGCCGGCGGCGTATTCAAGGCGACCGTTGGGCTGTTCGAGCAGTTTGGACCGCTGCGCGTGCGCGACACACCGATCTCCGAACAGGCCATCCTCGGCGCCGCCATGGGCGCTGCGATGACCGGACTCAAGCCGATCGCCGAAATCATGTTCTCGGATTTTTTTGCGGTTTGCTTTGACTACATCGCCAACGAATTTGCCAAGAGCCGTTACATGTCGAACGGCCAGGTCAAATGTCCGCTCGTGGTGCGCACCGGCAACGGCGCAGGCTCCCGCTTCGGCGCTCAGCATTCGCAGAGCGTCGAGAACTGGTGCATGATGATTCCCGGCCTCAAAGTCGTCGCGCCGTCGAACCCACGCGACGTGATCGGCCTGCTCGCGGCCGCAGTGCGCGATCCCGATCCGGTTATCTTCTTCGAGCACAAATCGCTCTATCCGACCAAGGGCGAGGTTCCGGACGGCGAGATCGTCGACACACTCGGCACGGCAAAGATCGTGCGGCCGGGCAAGGATGCCACCATCATCGCGCTGGCTTTGATGGTGCCGCGTGCTCTCGCGGCCGCGGAAAAGCTCAAGACCGAACACGGCATCGACTGCGAAGTCGTCGACGTGCGCTCGCTGGTGCCGCTCGACACGCAGACCATTCTCGGCTCCGTCGCGCGCACGCATCGCCTGTTCACCGTCGAGGAGAATCCGCGGCTGTGCGGCTGGGGCGCCGAGATCGTTTCGATCGTCGCCGACGAGGCGTTCTATGATCTCGACGGACCGCCGGTGCGGATCACGACGCCGCACATCCCTCTGCCAGCGGCGGATATTCTGGAAGACATCGCGCTGCCGACCGTCGAGCGGATTGCGGAGCGGGTGCGGAAGTCACTGGAGAGTTAATTCCCGCTCGTCTCCGAAAGTAAACATAGCAAAAAGCCCGGATTGATTGAAACGAAATCGGGGGTCTGCCTCGTCGCCCTGCATGGGGCATCGGCGGATTCTGCGACAACCGCTTCTGCGCCGGGCGTCACGACTAATCGCAAAACGCCGACGTGACACGCGTTTGTGAGATGAAAATAAATTGCGGAGTTACCATGACACTGCACATTATTGACCGCGGCCATTAAGGCTGGCTCCGTCTCGCCGCTCGCTCCACCCTCTCCCCGCGTGCGGAGAGAGGGAGTTGCCAAGCCGGACCTCCAAATGAAAACTCTCTTCATCGATTGAAACGACGGGCCGTTCCCTATCTGCTTGCTAGCGATACGTCGTCGTTGTCCGGCGCTGGATGTCGAGGACGCCGACCGCAAAAGCCTTGAAGTCAACGCGAAGGATGATCCGGTAGTTGCCGACGCGCCGGCGGAATGCATCCTGGCCGGCGAGCTTCACCATATCGCCCGAAAGAGGATCGGATCGCAAGGCGTCGAGCGCCGCCATGATGCGCTGCTGGTCAGCGGCGGGGACGCGTTTGAGATTTCTTCGGGCGCGGTTGCTGACGACGACGACCCAGCTCATGGCGGAGTTGGCTCAAATCGATGAAACTTCCCTCGCGAAATTCCTTGTTGCCTTCCTCGATCGCAGCGATCTCCTCGGCTGCGGGTTCCTCTTCCCGGAGAATGGCGAGTCGCTGCTGCACCGAGCGGGCGTCGGCAACGCGGATGTAGTGCCGCAGCGCCTCGCGGACGAGTTCCGAGCGGGAGCGATGTTCTTTCCTGCGCACGCGCTCGAGCTCGCGTGCCATCGCAGGCGGCAGCGATACTGAGAATGTGGCTGACGTGCGGCTCATGCTCGCCGGTTCATTATTGTTACGCTTGAACACAAAGTAGCAACATGTCATGACGTGTCAAACGGCTGTCGCGACGGCTTCAGGGCATCGCGCACCGTCTCGGGCTCTCGCGCGATAACGGTGAGGTAAGCGCGCGCGGCTTGGTCGGGCTCGACGCGGCCCTGCTCCCAATCGCGCAGCGTTCCGATTGGAATGTGATAGCGCGCCGCAAAATCTTCCTGGCTGAGGCCGAGAGCGCGCCGGATGATCCGCGCCTGCGGGGTCCCGCTTCATGCGAGTTCGGCACCGGCTGTTCGACCGACGCTGCTGAATTAAAGTATAGTCGTTTCAGGGAGATATGGCCTCGCGGGGGTTCTACACTTTCTTCCTAGAGATATCATCTGCGGCTAAGCGGTCGCGCGTCGGGGTCGTTGAGTGCGCTTGATGATGCTGCGCATCGGTCATGGCGTCGAAGCGGCTCCAATCGGTCGTGGAGGAGCGCGCTTAGGTATTGTCTTCATGGTATCGGCGTCTTTCATGAGGCTCGGCTCCGCGTCGGAGATGATGCGAATGGTCCCGTTGCGCAACGTGTAATTACGGTAACAGTGCGTTTAATTGACATCGCCATCGGGTGGCTGGCGACCGCCAACGTCAAACCTGCCTTCGGTGGTTAGCTCACGGGAATGCATTTCGACGACATGTGTGGGGCGAACGGCGCATCGAATCGCAGTGTCCTGTCCGCCCGCCGCCGTAACCGTCGAGCAACGCTTTGAGCATGAAATCGGCGATGGCGTTAAAGTCTGGTGGATCGGCCACATCAAGCCAAATGCGAAAGTTTCCCGCCGAATCCTCGTTCGAAAAGCCAAGCTGCCCCAGCGCCGCGATCGACTGCGCGGTCAGCCGGTAAAGTCGCGGTTCGCCGGACGCGCTGAAGGAAAAGCCGGAAGACGCCTCACACAGCATTTTCGTTGTGGTGTCGAACACGCACTGCACGTAGTCTTGCGGACGGTCGGCAAAATCGATGATGAGAAACCGGTCCTGCGCGTCCGACGGGTTGCCAGCCTCGTAGATGCGCTCCAGGCGGTCGACTACGGGGACAGCGGTATTGAACCAACAGCTCGTGGTAGTCTTGCGCCGCCGCCATAGTAGGCGCCGCGAGTGCCACAGCTACTGCAAACGCCCGCGTGCGCATTGATCACTCCCTCATTGTGTTGATACGGCTTCCGGGAAATCCGTCATGAATAGGTCACGGTCGGCAATGACGCCGCGAAAAGCCTCTAAACTTGTTTCACTCCGGACTCCTTGCTAGCATTCGGGCGCCTCCAGATTATCTAACTCTTATTGCGTGCTTTCCCCTCGCGCTCCCAGACGAGGATCGCCCAATATGCCGTGAAATGGGCGCTGTTGGCATCCTCGTTTGCCTCGATGTCGCGAAGGATCGGGACAACGCGATTAGGCATCAAGTTTATGAGGTAAGCTCCTGCCGAAGCACGCACTCTGGCGTCGGGATGGTCAAGAAGCACGGTGAGGGCGGCGCGGCCTGAGCCGCTCGCATCCAATGCACTGGCGATGATATCCATGAGACCCACAATCTTGTTATAGCCGTCCGTGTCCAGGAGTTCGTCGTGCAGAGTGGCTTTCAGTTTGGCAGCAAATTCAAAGCCCTGGATCAGCGATGCTGCACGTTCGTCGTCGACAACCGTATCCTGACAATTGAGCAGCGCTGTGATGGCCGCCAATCCCTGCGCCTTGAGGCGATCGAACTCCTTTGCGATCTCGAATCCGCGAAGTAGCGCCTTGCCTTGCTCCATACGGTCTTGCGACAGGAGCGTCGCGAGATTTCCGTCAAACCACTCGTCCAGTTTCGCTCCCAATTGGACAATTGATTCATCTAATTCCATGACGACCTCCGGCCGATTCAGGCGCACGGATTTGTCTATTTCAGGATATGCAATTCCCGCAGGATTTTCGAGTCCTACCTCGCGTTGAGCGTCGTAGGGCTGGGTTTGCAACCATTGGTACAGGGTCATGTTTTCATTGTCCATGAACTGGGAATATTCCGCGTTGACCGTCTCGTGCAACAACATTGGGAGAATGATGATGTTCTCGGTGTTCTGCAATTGCACCGGCGGAATGTTGTCTGCGTTCGCCCCGCCCTGCGTGACGATGTGGTGGTATTGATTTCCATCGCCCGCACGGCCGAACCGTTTGGCCATCAGTTCCGGGCTCAACTCGCCCTTGAGAAACTGGTCATAACTCGAAAAATCCTCGTACCCGCTGGATGAAACTTGAAGGTCCTCGAAGCTATGGGGGCTTTTCTTGGCAAAATCGAAGGCGGCAGCGGCATCGATTGCAAGTTTCCTGAATTCGGAAATTGTACGAGCGAAGTCGGCCAGCATCGCCACGTCCGCCGCGACGTCAACACCCGGGATGAGATTGGCCGCAGCCTCGACACCGATGTGCAAGGCCGCAAGTAGGCTGATCCGAAGCTCACGCCGCGTGATGCGGTCTTTGGCCTTCCGCGTGAGTGCGGCATCCGATCCGTCCTTTGGACGGAATTCTCCACCACGTCCGCCTTCCGTTCCGGCCGGCCAGCCGGGATGCTTCGGGTCGTCCGGACTCGCCTTACGAATTTCGCTTGCCTTGATGAGGGCGTCCACCCTCTCCATGTCGTCTCTCGCGGTCCGTTCGGGCAGATCAGGAATCCGGAGATGGACGGCAGCAATCCGCGCCAGGCACGGGTCATTCGCGTTCAAAGCTGCGGCCACTGTCGCAAGACCAAGCATGAGCCGATCTGCGACTAGCCCGGCAGCATAGGCCCGGCTCAGAAGCCGCTCGATCTCGATGCGCTCGCGCACAGCGAAACGCCCGCCGCGCCGTTCAATCAGCATCGTGCGGCCTAAGATCAAGCCATCCTCAGTACAGGAGAGGCCGAGATTGTTCTCGCCCGATTCCGATAAACGCCAGACACGATGGAGCATCGTTAAGCCAGTGTCGCCAAAACAGCGACATATAACCCCTCTGCCCTCCCATTGTCAACAAAATAGTGACTACCAATTAACCGTAGTATGTCAAGACGTCCGGGACGCAATATTGACAGCGGCCGGGGCAAGGGCAACGTGTGGCGCTCCCAAGATGAGCGCGGGGAATGGTGAACATGTACGACAATCTTCTCGCCAACGTCCCGACCGATCTGTGGATCGGCGGCCAATGGCGCAAATCCTCCGATGGCGGTCGCTTCGACGTGATCGACCCGGCAACCGAGAACAAGGTCGCCTCGGTCGCGAGCGCAACGGTCGAGGACGCCAAGGCCGCGGTCGATGCGGCGAGCGCCGCTTTTCCCGGTTGGGCCGGCAAGAAGCCGCGCGAACGCGGCGAAATCCTGCGCAAGTCCTTCGATCTGATCATGCGCGACGCCGAACGGCTGGCGAAACTGATCACCATCGAGAACGGCAAGGCGCTGTCGGACTCGCGCGGCGAGGTTGCGTACGCCGCCGAGTTCTTCCGCTGGTACGCCGAGGAAGCGGTGCGCAACATCGGCCAGAACTCGCGCGCGCCCGCCTCCGGCGCGCGCATCCTGGTGCAGCACAAGCCGGCCGGCATCGCGGTGCTGGTGACGCCGTGGAATTTTCCGGCCGCGATGGCGACCCGCAAGATCGGCCCGGCGCTTGCCGCCGGTTGCCCGGTCGTGCTCAAGCCGGCGTCGGATACGCCGCTCACCATGTTGGCGCTGATGCCGATTCTAGAAGAAGCCGGCGTGCCGGCGGGCGTCGTCAACGTCATTCCTTCGCGTTCGTCCGGCAAGGTCGTGAGCGCAATGCTGCACGATCCGCGCGTGCGCGTGGTGTCGTTCACCGGCTCGACCGAAGTCGGCCGCAAGCTACTGCACGAAGCCGCCGACTGCGTCGTCAAACCGGCGATGGAGCTCGGCGGCAATGCGCCCTTCATCGTATTCGACGATGCCGATATCGACGCCGCCATCGAAGGCGCCATGATCGCCAAGATGCGCAACATGGGCGAAGCCTGCACGGCGGCCAACCGCTTCTACGTGCATGAGAAGGTGCAAGACGAATTCACCAAGAAGCTGACCGCCAAGATGGCTGGACTGAAAATGGGCAATGGGCTCGATGACGGCGTCGCGCTCGGCCCGCTCGTCAACAAGGACGGACTCGACAAGGTCGTCGAACTCGTCGACGACGCGGTCCGGAAAGGCGCCAAGGTGCTCACCGGCGGCAAGCCGCCCGAGGGCAAGGGCTACTTCTATCCGGCAACGGTGCTGACCAACGTTTCCGACGACGCCAAAATGCTCAACGAGGAAATCTTTGGTCCGGTCGCGTCGATCCAGACTTTCAAATCCGAGGACGAGGTGATCACGCGCGCCAACGACACCGAATATGGCCTCGTCGCCTACCTCTACACCAAGGATTTGAGCCGCGGCATGCGCGTGTCCGAGCAGCTCGACTTCGGCATGATCGGTTTGAACCGCGGCCTTGTGTCCGATCCCGCCGCGCCGTTCGGCGGCACGAAGCAGAGCGGACTCGGCCGCGAGGGCGCACACGAAGGCATGATGGAGTTCCTGGAAACGCAATACGTTTCGGTGACGTGGTGAGCTGATCAATCGCAAACGGCGGCCCAACGCCTGATCGGCTCGTGGCGCTATGTCGGCACGATGCTCGACGGCAAGCCCCATCCGGGACGGGGTGCGAACCCCAAGGGCATCATCATCTACGATGGTCACGGCCACATGTCCTGCCATGTCGCGCCGGACCGCGAGGTGACGCGGGCGGGCAAGGAGCCAACCGGCGAAGAGGCGAAGCAAGCCCTTGCCGATTATGTCGCTTATTTCGGCGCCTATTCGGTCGACGAGCGGACCCGCACGGTCACGCATCATCGTCAGGGCAGCGTGCAGCCGGGCGACAACGGCGACCTCGTGCGCGGCTATGAATTTGTCGGCGACCGCCTGATCCTTCGTCCTGCCGGCAAGACGATGGAAGTGGTGTGGGAACGCATCAAGTGACGACGGCTGAGGGGCGAAGCAGGCGATGGACGTCCTGATGCCGCAACTCGGCGAGACGGTGGCCGAGGGCAAGATCACCAAATGGTTCAAGTCGGCCGGCGACCCCGTGTAGCCGGGCGACAATCTGTTCGAGATCGAGACCGACAAGGTGTCGATGGAGGTACCGTCGACGACGGCGGGCGTGCTGGCTGAAATCCGCGTGTCCGTGGGCGAAGTGGCGCCGGTCGGCGCCGTTGTGGCCGTGATCGGCGACCAAGCCGGCGCTGCGGCCAAGCCACAACCGCGCGCAGCGTCACAGCATACGCCCGCTCAGATTCCCCCGCCGCTCATTGCCGCGAAAGCGGCAGTCGCAGCCACCCGCCCCTTTGGGTCGCCGCGTTCGCGGGGACGAGCGGCCGAGATTACCGCTCGATCCGTTCTTCGAGGTGCGCACGCCGGATCGCAATTTCGGCCCGGCGCGATTGGCTGGCGGCATCGTGGTAACGCCATTGGCGCGGCGGCTCGCCTCCGAGGCCGGAATCGACCTTACGCGCATGCGCGGTTCCGGGCCGCACGGCCGCATTGTCGCGCGCGATGTCGAAGAGGCGCCGCGCGCATCTCGCGCGCCGCTCGCGGAGGGTCCGACCGCCGATCAGGTCAAGGCGCTCTACGCGCCGGACAGCTACGAAGAGGTGCCGCTCGACGCCATGCGCCGCACCATCGCGGCGCGGCTGACGCAAGCGGTGCAGACCATTCCGCACTTCTATCTCACCACGGACATCGCGATTGATCGCCTCATCGTGCTGCGCGAGGAAGCGAACGCGCGCGCCGAACGGCACCGCTTCAAGCTCTCGCTCAACGATTTCGTCATCCGGGCGCTCGGCGCTGGCGCTGCAGCGCGTTCCGGCGGCGAATGCCGTGTGGGCGGGCGATCGTATCCTACGCTTCAAGCATTCCGATATCGGCGTCGCGGTCGCGCTGGACGGTGGACTGATTACGCCGGTCATCCGCGGTGCGGAGACAAAATCACTGACCGCCATCTCGGCCGAAATGAAGGATCTCGCGACCCGCGCGCGCGCCAAGAAGCTCAAGCCCGCGGACTATCAGGGCGGATCGTCAGCGATCTCGAATCTCGGCATGTATGGCGTGCGCGAGTTCACCGCCATCATCAATCCGCCGCACGCCACGATCCTCGCGGTCGGCGCCGCACGCCGGCAGGCGATCGAGAAGGAAGACGGCGGCGTTGCGTTCGCCAGCATGCTGTCCGTGACGCTCTCCTGCGACCACCGCGTCGTCGACGGCGCGCTCGGGGCGGAACTGCTGGCCGCATTCAAGGCGCTCATCGAAGCAGCCGGTGCGCGTGCTCGTATAATCGAAGGACAGTAATGATGGTCGTCGACAACAAAAGGGAAGTCCTGCTGGTCGGTCCGCTCAAGCCGGTAGTCGTCAATGGCCTCGAGGCCGCATGCACAGTTCACAAGGCGGCTGGAGCCAAGGATCGCGACGCGTTTATTGCCGATCACGCCGACGTCCGCGCGATCGCTTGCAGCATGACGACCGAGTCGATCTCCGGCAGCTTCATGGAGCGCTTTCCCAAGCTGCAAATCGTATCGAGCTTCGGCGTCGGCTATGACCACATGGATGTCAAATGGGCCGCCGCGCACGGCGTCATTCTCACCAACACGCCGGGCGTGCTGACCGAGGAAGTCGCCGACACGGCGCTCGGCCTCTTGCTTTGCACGGTGCGCGAATTTCCGCAGGCCGAACGCTTCGTGCGCGCCGGCAAATGGGCGCAAAAGGGCTATCCGCTCAGCAAGGCCACGCTGCGCAACCGCACCGTCGGCATGGTCGGCATGGGCGCGATCGGCCAGGCGATCGCGCGCCGGCTCGAAGCCTTCCAGGTGCCGGTCGTCTATCACGCGCGTCAGCCGCGGCCGGAGCTCGCCTATCGCCACTATCCGAAACTTCTCGACATGGCGCGCGACGTCGACATCCTCATGGTGATCGTGCCGGGCGGCGCTGCGACGAAGAACATGATCAACGCGCGAAGTGCTCGACGCACTCGGTCCCGATGGCATTTTGATCAACATGGCGCGCGGTTCCGTGGTCGACGAGCCGGCTTTGATCGAGGCGCTCAGGAGCGCAAGATCCTGTCCGCCGGCCTCGATGTCTACGTCAATGAACCGGAGGTTCCGGCACGAATTGATTGCGATGGAGAATGTCGTGCTGTTTCCGCATCTCGGCTCGGCGTCCGTCGCTACCCGCGACCGGATGGACCAGCTTGTCGTCGATAACATCCTCGCCTGGGCCGCGGGCAAGCCGCCGCTGACGCCGGTACCGGAAACACCTTGGCGCTCTTGGAACTAAGCCAACCATCCTCCGGCGATTGTCAGGACCGGAGTTTCGGTCGGCGCGTTTAGGCGTGAGCCTTTACGGCCGCAATCGATATCTCGCAGCAATCTGCGCTACGGCTACATGACTACCAACAATCCCACTCCACCTGACGTCACGCGCTTTGCATGACGGCGCGCCATTGCCGTGCTAGCGTCAAGCTCGGCTTGCCGGGTCTGGACTTGAATGCAGCACGGAGAAGGGCGCTATGAGACGTGGCGCTGCGATTATTGCGGCTGTTGCGGCCAGCCTCTGCGGCGGTGCAGCGTCTGCCCAGGACACCCAATCCCCGAACAACGATTCCGCCGTCGCCATGATCGGCGTCTGGGAGCTTTCCAACGCCGACCACGACAAGATCTGCCGTTTTACGTTCCGCAATGAAGCGGTTTCCGGCGGCTTCAAGATCGAGATCGACAAGAACTGCCCAAATCTTTTTCCCTCGACCAAGAATATCATCGCCTGGGCGATGGATAGTTACGGCAACTTGAGCCTACGCGACCTTCAGGGCGACGCCGTGATCGAGCTCACCGAGGTCGAGAGCGGCATTTACGACGGCTTCAACCCGGAAGAGGGTCGCTACATTCTGCAAAGCGCCGCCGCCGCGCCGGTCCATTCGGCCGAGGACATGATCGGTAATTGGGCGATTGCACGCGGGACCGGCAAGCCGATCTGCACGCTCACGCTGGCGAACAACGCAGCCGGCGCCGACACGCTTGCGCTGAAGCTCAAGCCCGGCTGCGATGCCCTGGTCACGCGCTTCGGTCCCACATCCTGGCGGATGGATCAGGGCGAGTTGGTGCTGCTGTCGGCGCGCGGACAAACTTGGCGCTTCGTCGAAAATGACTCGAATACCTGGCAGCGCGAGCCTGAAACCGATGACCCGGTTCTGCTGGTGCGGCAATGAACCTTTGCGGCGGATTCGCACCGTGCGCGCGGCTGGGCGTCGGACGCCATAAGCCCTCGAAAGGCTGGGCGGCGCCTCGACGATCAGCCGTATAGCCGAAGCTCAACAAGGCGGCGGCGGCGCATCCACCAGCTTGGGATTGATGGCTTCGAGCCCATCCGTCCACGTGAGCTTCTTGAAGTCGATCGGAGCATCGGTCGCCTTCACGCTCTGCGCCCAGCGGCTGAGGCTGCAGAAGTCATTGTAGTAGACCGTGTCGATCGCCATCGGCCGCGTGTTGGTGTCCCATTGATCGCGGGTCGCCTTCTCGCTCAGCCCGAGCTTCGCCTGGGCGTACGCGGCGACCGCCGGAAAATCCTGCGCCGCGACATCGCGGCCCTTGATGGTCGCCCGCAGCCACCGCTCCGCCATGTCCTTGCCTTGCGGGGTTGCCAGCCATTCCGGCCGCGCGCCGGCGACCAGGTAACCCTGAATGTAGCCGGTGGCGTCGCTGAGATAGTGAGCCTTGTCGGGACATATTTCGAGCGTACGCGAGCCGACCGGCTGCCAGATGAAGAAGGCCGCAATGTCGCCGCCGCAAAGCGCAGCCGGCAGCACTTGAGTATCCAGATTTTTCACCGTTACGGTTTTGGGATCGATATTGTTCTTGGTCAAATATTCCGAGATGAACCACGAGCCGGTCGAGCCGACGCGCGTCGCAACGGTCTTGCCGATCAGGTCCTGCGGCTTGGTGATGTCCTTGCCGGCGACGACGACGTAACCCTTGGCGTCCCGCTCGACGGCAGCGATGGTCCGATAGTCGCCCTTGGATTGGAAGAAGTATTGCACGCTCGGGAGGTCGCCGGTCATGATGATATCGCCTTGGCCGGTCTGGAACGACTGGAAAGCAGTCGTGCCGGATGGGAACAGCCGATAGGTGACGTCGAGGCCTTCCTGATCGTAGAAGCCTTTTTCGAACGCCATCCAGATCGAATCGTTGTTGACCGACGGCTGACCGAATAGCGTGAGCTTCAGCGGCGTTTTTTGCGCCTGCGCCGCGGATAGGCCAACCATGGCGGCGCAGCCTGCGACCGCCATACCAAGCATTGTGGCGAATTTGAACATGACACACCTCTCAGGTGACTGACAGCAACGACGTGAAGCGGGCGAGAACCCTGTCGACGAAGAAGCGGAAGATTCGATCGACGACAAAGCCTAGAACGCAAATGGTAAGCAGCGCGACGAAAATCCGGTTGGTCTGCAGCAGCATTGACGATTTCTGCAGCAGGTAGCCGATACCACTGTCGGCCGCGAGGATTTCGGCCGGAATGATGCTCATGAATGAAGATGCCATCGCCACGCGCATGCCGGTCACGATGTAGGGTACCGACGACGGTATGACGACCAGGACGAAGATCTGCAGGCGGTTGGCGCCGAGACATTCCGCTGCGCGCTGGCGCGTAATCGGCGCGCGCCACACTCCGGCGATCGTGTTGATGAGCACGATGAAGAACGTTCCCCAGAAGATGAGAAAGTATTTCGACATCTCGCCGATGCCGAACCAGATCACGGCGATCGGTATCATCGCGGTCGGCGAAAGATAGCGCAGCAGCTCGATGATCGGATCAAGCAGGTCGTGGAGCAGGCGGATACGCCCGAGTAGAACGCCCAAGACAATACCGGCGAGCGAGCCGGTGACAAACCCGACCAGAACGCGGCTCATGCTGATACTGACGTCGGCGACGATCTCGCCGCTCGCAATCATCGGCAAGGCGGCGCGAAAGACTTCAAGGGGCGGCGGAATGAGAAACGGATTGAACACGACGGTGGAGAGAAACTGCCAGCCGGCGAGTGCGATGACGAGCGATGCCAAGGTCAACAGCAAACTGCGCGGCAGCCCTTCGATGGACGCCAGCGCCCGCATGGCCCCACCGAGCCGCGCTGATGCTCCGGCGTCGATCGCTCGCGTCTCGCGAAGATTTGTCACCGCGCTACATCCTCGGTGTCGCGGCGCGCATTCAATGGACTCCCGAAGTTGCATCGGCGCGAGCGAGATCGGGCGCCAGCAGGTTTTCGATGTCCTTGAACAGCCGGCCGACAGCCGGATCGCTCAGGTCGCGCGGCCGCGGCAGATCGATATCGATGACCGTGGTAATCACCGAGCCCGGGCCGACCGACATCATACCGACACGATCGGCCAGCGAAATGGCTTCGGCGATATCGTGCGTGACGAAGACGATGGTCTTTCCGGTGCGCTGCCAGATCTCCAGCAGGTCGGCATGCATGCGCCGCCGCGTCAGGGCGTCGAGCGCGGCGAACGGTTCATCCATCAGCAACACCTGCGGATCGACCGCGAGCGCCCGCGCGATCTGCAGCCGCTGCCGCATTCCTCCCGACAGCTCGGCCGGGAATTTCGAACGGTGAGCATCGAGCCCGACCATGTGGAGATATCTATCGATGATCGAAGCCCATTCCGCTTTCGGCGTCTTGCGGACGCGTAAGCCGAAGCGCACGTTCTCTTCGACGTTCAGCCAGGGAAACAGCGCCGATCCGGCGTCTTGAAAGAACATCACCCGTTCGCGGCCGGCGCCCCGCACCGGCGCGTCGTTGGCCAGAACCGAGCCCGCGGTTGGCGGCTCAAATCCGGCAAGGATGTTAAGCAGGGTCGACTTGCCGCAGCCTGACGGACCGAGCAGGCATAGAAATTCACCGTCATTGACCGTCAGCGAGACACCGTCGAGCGCAAGGTAGCTGCCACGCGACGACGCGAATGTTTTTCGAAGATTGTTGACACGCAACAAGCTGGTCTCCGCACGAGCGCAAGACGCATCCGGCGCTTCACGTTAGTTTTGGCCGGACTCGGTGTCAAACGCGGTAGCGAACTCCACATGCCAAGGCGCCGCGCGGCGCGAGTTCAGCAAACGCCTGCGCTGGACACGCAGATCGGGCTTTGCAATTGTCCCGGCCACCAAAAGCCGGAGACTGCAAATGCCCGATGTGAAACCTATTGCGCCTGTCCGCATAGGGCAAACCGACATCATGTACGCGCAAGGCATGCGGGCGGCCTCATGGCTATTCTTCACCGGGCATGAGGCGACCGATTTCGAGAACGGCATCGCGCCTTCCGTCGCTGGCAAGCCCGGTTTGCCGCTCGGCGGCGTGGCGCGCTACCGCCGCGAAGGCGATTTCCTCTACCAGCGCCTGGCAAAGCTGATCGCAGCCGAAGGCGGCGACCTGCGTCACATCGTGCGGGTCGATCAATATTACCCGCGCGCCGAATGCGTGAACCCTTACCAGCGTGCCCGCAAGGCGCTGCTCGGAAACTATGTGCCGCCGAGCACCTCCGTGCTCATGGAGGAGCTACTGGTCGACGGCGCCAACATGAACGTTTCCATGTTGGCGGTCCTGCCGGGGGACGGGCGAACGCCGACACCAGCGCGGGACGGCAGCGTTCCGGTGCCGCAGCATTCCGGATTTATTCCTTCGCTGGTATGCGGCGATTACGTCTTCGTCGCCGGCCAAATGCCGAACAATGAGGCGATGACCGCGCTTGAGCCTAAAGCCTATCGCGCGCCCAATGCGGTCTGGAACGGCACCGACATCCGACTGCAAGCAGAATTTCTCATCACCGATCGGCTGAAACCGGCTTTGGAAGCGGGCGGCAGCTCGATCAAGAATGCCATCAAGGCGCAAGTCTATCTTACCAACATTAATGATCTGCCGGAGTTTCTGGACATCTGGAACGGCCATTTCGGCGAAACGCCCTGCGCGCTCACGGTGGTGGCAACCAAGGGACTTGGACTGACCGAGTCGATCATCGAGATCAACATTTTCGGCGTCCGCGACAACGGCAAGGTCAAAAAAGAGATCATCGAGCACAGATCATCGGCGCCGATGCGGCTCGGGCCTGCCGCCGTGCGCGCCGGCGATCTGCTCTGTCTGTCGGCGCTTTATGCGGCCGACGAGAACGGCGCCATTGCGGCCGCGCGCGCGAGCGCCGGACTCCGTTATCTCGGCGCGCCGGCGCAGCATCAGATGCGCGCGATTCTCAACGCCGCTGGCGAAATTTGCACCGCTGGCGGAACGTCGCTGGGCAATGCCGTGCGCGCCAATCATTTTGTCGGCGATCTCGGTCTTATCTATCCGGCGCTCAATATCTGGCAGGACCAGCTCGGCGGCGCGCCAATCCCGTTCGGCGCCGTGCGCACACCGCAACCAATGCCGATACCGGGCTGCGACATCACCCTCGACATGTGGGCTTATTGCCCAAGCCGCTGAAGCCGTTGCGCGGAGCCGCAGGAATCATACGCGCACCAGACGAAGCTTAAACTAGATCAGGTTCAGCCCTTTGAGGCTCGCGTGGCCGTCCTTGCCGACGATGATGTGATCGTGCACGGAAATGCCGAACGGGCTCGCGACGGAAGTGATCTGGTGCGTCATCTGGATGTCCGCGCGCGAAGGAGTCGGATCTCCCGACGGATGATTGTGCACGAGGATGATGGCCGTCGCCGACAGTTCCAAGGCGCGCTTGACCACCTCGCGCGGATAGACCGGGGTGTGGTCCACGGTGCCGACCTGCTGCAGCTCGTCGGCGATGAGCTGATTGCGCTTGTCGAGAAACAACACGCGGAATTGCTCACGGTCGGCAAACGCCTGCGCGGTGCGGCAATAGTCAAGCACGGTCGACCACGACGACAGCACCGGACGCTTGCTCACCGTCCCACGCAGGAGCCGGCTCGCTGCCGCCTGCACGATCTTGAGCTCGCCGATCGCGGCGTCGCCCAATCCCCTTAACTCCGCAAGCCGGCTTTCCGGCGCGGATATCGCTTCGGCAAACGACCCGAACTTCGCGATCAGCGCTTTGGCAAGCGGCTTGACGTCACGCCGCGGCAAGGCGCGGAACAGCAGGAGTTCCAAAAGCTCGTAATCCGACAGGGCGTCGGGGCCGGCCTCGCGAAAGCGGTCCCGCAGGCGCTCGCGATGACCATAATAATGCGGCGGAGCCTCGGCGAGGCCCGGTTCACTCTCGCGCTTTTTTTTCAGCATCAGGCTTGAACGCAACCGATCCGCGCTGCGACCTGCTCACGCAGCCGCAGCCGATGTCGCCAAGGATGACCGGATTACGATAATTTGCAATCGGGATTGTGCAGGACCGTTGCGATTCACGCCGGATAAGGCGGCTTGTTCAAACCCCGCGGCGAGAGCGTGAAAATCTCGACGCCGGTTTCAGTCACCCCGACGGTGTGCTCGAACTGCGCCGAGAGCGAACGGTCGCGGGTCACCGCGGTCCAGCCGTCGGACAGAACTTTCACGTGCGGACGGCCGAGATTGATCATCGGCTCGACGGTGAAGAACATGCCGGGCTTGAGCACGATGCCCTCACCGGGCCGGCCGACGTGGACGATATTGGGCTCGTCGTGGAACAGCCGGCCTACGCCGTGGCCGCAAAAGTCGCGCACTACGCTCATATGTTGCGCCTCGACATAAGTCTGGATCGCATTGCCGATATCGCCGGTGGTGCCGCCGGGCTTGATTGTGGCAATGCCGCGCATCATGCCCTCATAGGTGACTTCGATCAGCCGTTCGGCGCGGCGCGGAATCTCGCCGACGGCGTACATCCGGCTCGAATTCGCCATGCCAGCCGTCGAGGATCAGCGTCACATCGACGTTGATGATGTCACCCTCCCGCAGCGGCTTTTCCGCCGGGATGCCATGGCAGACCACGTGATTGACCGACGTGCAGGTTGCCTTGCGGTAGCCGCGATACATCAGCGTCGCCGGCAAGGCGTTGCGGCCGAGTCCGAATTCGTACACCAGCCGATCGATGTGCTCGGTGGAGACGCCAGGCTTGATCTCGCCAACCAGCATGTCGAGGCATTCGGCCGCAAGCTGACCGGCCTTGCGCATGCCGTCGAAGGCAGCAGGGCCGTGAACTTTGATCTGTCCCGTTTTCCGCAGCGGCGCACAGGCCGCGTCGACGTAGGTCATGGTGATTTGGAAGCAGGTGCCTGGGAACTTCAGCCGCGACGGAAGCGGCAGCGAGCCGCCGACTGCAATGTAAGCATAGTCGCGCCCAACGCAAGCAATCTGCGGCCGCTGTCCGGAACCGTTAACGCTCGATGATCGGCACCGGCGCCACGATCTCGATGCCGTCAACCGTCACCGCGCAGCGCCACGCCAGCATCTCGACGCCGCTGGCGCGGGCGCGGTCGAAGGCCGCCGCATAGGCCGGATCAATGTCGCCCGCGATCGTAAAACGGTCCGCCGATGGAATCTGAATGACGAACAGCAGCACAGCCCGCGCGCCGGCCGCGACCATGTTGGCAAGCTCGTCGAGATGCTTGGCGCCGCGAGCGGTCACACAATCCGGGAACTCAGCGAGCCGCGGCTTGCGCATCAAATGCACGTTCTTGATCTCGAGATAGCAGGCCGGCCGCGCCGGATCCGCGAGCACAAAGTCGACCCGCGAGTTGACGCCATATTTCACCTCGCGCCGGATCGACGCGTAACCGCGCAATTCCGGAATCAATTCGGCTTTGAGGCTGTCGGCGACCAGTAAATTGGGATGGCCGGTATTGACGCCGACAAGTTCCGGGCCGCTGCCGAGGTCGACTTCGACAAGTTCCCAGCTATAGCGAAGCTTGCGCATCGGGTTGTCGGATTGCGACAGCCAGACCCGCGACAACGACCGGTCGAGGCCGGTCATGGCGCCGGGATTGGCGATATGGACTGTCGTCATCGCGCCGGATTCGAATACCACGTCGGCGAGAAAGCGTTGGTAGCGCCGGGCGAGTGTCGCGGGCACCAGAGGGGAGACGAAGCGCATGCCTTGCCCCGGATCAGGATGCGACCTTGCCGCCCAACTCATCTTCGATATGGACGCGGATGATCTCGTCGAATGACGCCTCGCCTTTGAACCCGAGCGCAAGCGCCCGGCGAGGATCGAACCGGCTTGGCCATCCGGCAACGATGCGCGCGACGAGCGGATCCGGCTGGCGCCGGATTCGGGCCGCGACCTTGTCGCCGGCGATCCGGCGCAGCGCGGCGATCTGCTCGGCGACAGTGCAGCACACGCCGGGCATCGTGAGATTGATACGCGGTCCGAGCCTTTCGGCCTCGAGCCCCGCGGCATGAATCAGGAACGAGACGGCGGCACGCGGACTGGCGTGCCAGTGCAACACGCTGTCCTCGACCGGCAGCACGGCTTCTTCGCCGGCAAGCGGCTCGCGAACGATAGAAGAGAAAAATCCGGATGCCGCCTTGTTCGGCTTGCCGGGCCGAACCACGATGCTCGGCAGCCTGATGCCGACGGCGTCGAGAAAGCCCCGGCGGGTATAATCGGCGAGCAGAAGCTCGACGATCGCCTTCTGCGTGCCATAAGAGGTCAATGGAGTCAGATGAAAATCGTCGGCAATCGACGCTGGAAACGGCGCACCGAATACGGCGATCGACGAGGTGAAGACCAGTCTCGGGCAGTAATCTTCAGTCGCCATGCGAACGGCTTCAATGAGCGTGCGTGAACCATCGAGATTGACTCGCGTGCCTTTCTCGAAATCAAGCTCCGCCTCACCGGAAACAACCGCCGCCAGATGAAAGATGACATCGGGCCTTGCGGCGATGGCCGCACGCGCCGCCGCAGGATCGGCGATGTCGGCAGCGATCGTTTCGACTTTGCCGGCAAACTTCTCAGGCCTTTGCGGAGCGCCGACGTCGATGAGGGTGAGCCGGTCGATCGTCTGGCCGTTGAGTCCGCCCGCATCAACCAGGCGCGCCATCAGCTTGCGCCCGATCATTCCGGCGGCGCCGGTGATAAGGATGTGCATTCTTGCTTGCCCCAGCCTGTCATGCCACGCCGCCGGCGCGGGTGACAACAGTACAATGCACGATACCAATGTACCTGCAGCGTGCCCTACAGCGCCATCCCGCCATCGACGAGATGGGCCTGGCCGGTAATGTAACTTGCCTCATCACTGGCGAGGAAGAGGGCGAGCCAGGCGACCTCCTCGGCGGTCCCCAGCCGGCCCATCGGCTGGCGGCTGATGAAAGCCTGCCGCACCACGTCGGCCGAACGGCCCGTCTCCTTGGACAACGTCGCGATGCGTTCGCCGAGCGACGGCGATTCGATCGTCCCGGGACAAATGGCATTGCAGCGGATGCCCTGCAGGATGAAATCGGCGGCGACCGACTTGGTGAGCCCGATCACCGCGGCTTTGGTGGCGCCGTAGGCATAGCGGTTGGGGACGCCGCGAATCGAAGACACCGCCGAGGAGATATTGACAATCGAGCCCGATTTTTTCTCCAGCATCGCCGGCAAAAAAGTCTTGATCGTGCGGTGCATCGACTTGACGTTGAGGTCGAACGAAAAATCCCAGTCCTTGTCGCCGCAATCGAGGACCGAACCGTTGTGCACATAGCCGGCACAATTGACCAGGATGTCGAGCGGACCGGTCGTTTTGGCGAGCGCGTCGATGCTCTCCTGCGAGCGCACGTCGAGCTTATGCAGCTTGGCGCGCAATCCCTGAAGCTTGGCGTCATCGAGATCGGTTGCGATCACGTCGGCGCCCTCGCCGGCGAATTTCTCCGCGATCGCGCGCCCGATGCCCTGACCCGCGGCGGTCACCAGCGCGACCTTGCCTTGTAATCTGTTGTTGCTCATGCTGACCTCACGCTTTCGCGTTCAATGCCGCGAGACTGAGTTTCTGGCGGCCTGCGGTGTCGAAATTCTCCGGCGCGAGCCAACGCTCGAAGTTGCGCTTGCGCGCCGGCCATTCGCTGTCGAGCATGGAGAAATACGCCGTATCGCGATTGCGGCCCTTGGTAATCATGTGCTGACGGAAAATGCCCTCGAAGATGAATCCATAGCGCAAAGCCGCGCGCCGTGACGGCGCGTTGAGCGAATCGCATTTCCATTCGTAGCGTCGATAACCCAGCGCTTCGAAGGCATAACGCGCCAACAGGTATTGGGTTTCGGTGGCGAGCGCCGTGCGCTGCAGCGCCGGACTGTAGACGATGTGGCCGACTTCGATCACGCGCATGGCGGGACGGGTCGACATCAGCGCCGCCATGCCGACGGCACGGCCGTCGCGGTCCAGCACCGTATAGAAATACGGGTCTTTCGACGTCTCCCGCTCAGTGAGCCAAGCCGAGAACGCACGTTCCTCGGCGAATGGCCCGGATGTTGATATGTAGGTCCAGAGCGGGTCGTTGCCGCCCACAGCTTGCCAGAGAATGGCGGCATCGCGCGCGAGGTCGAGCCGCGCCACCGTACCGAACCGGCCGGCGAGCGTTACCGGGCCGGGAAGCTGCGCCGGCGACGGATCGAGCGGTACCCCGATGGGGCGCGCCGGATCGTTCATGACGAGCGCGTCTTGCGGTCGTCGCTGAAGAACTTGTTCAGCTCGGGATTGGAGATGAGCCCGGCGAAGCCATCGAACTTGCCGTCCTTGGCGATCTCGGTCGCGGTGCGGATGAAAGCGTGCATCGCCACGCGCGCCAGCGAACCGCCGACGCTGATCCGCCGCACGCCCATCGCCGCGATATCGCTCACCGTGAAGCCGAACGCGCCGCTGTTAAGGAAATTGACGGCCTTAGGCGCGACCGCCTTTACGGTCGCCTCGATCTGTTCGCGGCTCTTGATGCCAGGCGAATAGAGACAGTCCGCGCCGGCGTCGGCGAAAGCCTTGAGCCTGCGGATGGTCTCATCGAGGTCTGGCCGGCCGCGGATGAAGCCTTCCGTGCGCGCAGTGAACACGACATCCCCGCCGGCCTTGTCGATCGCGGCGCGCGCGGCCTTTACGCGTGCGAGGGCAAGGTCGAAATCATACAGCGGCACGTCTGTATTGGTGGAGTCTTCGATCGATAATCCCGATATGCCGGTCGCGATGCAGCGCGTTACGTTCTCGGCAACGCCATCGGGATCGTCGGCGAACCCGTTCTCGAAATCGGCATTCAGCGGCACGTCGGTCGCCGCAGCCATCTCGCGAAAATGGGCGAGGACTTCGTCGCGGGTTTGCGCGCCGTCGGCAAAGCCTTGCGAATGGGCGTGGCCGGAACTGGTCGTCGCCAGCGCCTTGAAGCCGAGGCCTTGAAGGTAGCGCGCGCTACCGATGTTCCACGGATTGGGGATGACGAAGCAGCCGGATTCGTGAAGCTTGCGGAAGGTCTTGCGCTTGTCGGCGACAGACGGGCGTGAGCTCATGTCAAAACTCGCTACGTTTTGGGAATAGGAAAACTTGCCACGGATGCCGGCGCGATGACAGCGCCATTCCGCGACCCCGGAGCTTAGTGATTGTCCCGCGGCACCGATTTCTGTGCAACACGCTGATATTTCACCGCCGGCTCCAAAACCATTCCGCTGCCGAGCTGATCGACCATGGCACGCTGGATTTCCTGCCATGGCGTCTGGCTCGCCGGATAATGATAGCCGCCATTCTGCTGCAGCGCCGCGCGCCGCGCTGTCAATTCCGCCGGAGCGATGAGGATATCGGCGGTGCCCTTGTTGAGGTCGATGCGCACGCGGTCGCCGGTTTTGAGCAGTGCGAGCCCGCCGCCGGCCGCCGCTTCCGGCGAGGCATTGAGAATGGACGGCGAGGCCGAGGTTCCCGACTGCCGGCCATCACCGATGCAAGCGAGAGAGGTCACGCCCTTTTTGATCAAGGCTGCGGGGGGCTGCATGTTCACGACTTCGGCCGATCCCGGGTAGCCGATCGGCCCGGCGCCGCGCATGAAAAGAACCGAGTGCTCGTCAATCCCGAGGTCCGGATCTTCGATGCGCCGGTGATAATCCTCCGGGCCGTCGAACACCACGGCGCGGCCTTCGAAGGCGTCGGGGTCCTTGGGGTTGCGAAGATACCGCTCGCGGAATTCGTCGGAGATCACGCTCGTCTTCATGATCGCTGAATTGAAAAGATTGCCGCGCAGCACCTTGAAGCCGGCGTGCGGCTTCAGCGGCTTATCGTACGGCAGGATGACTTCGGCATTGCTCGATTTAGCTCGCGCCACATTCTCCGCCATGGTCTTGCCGTTGATGGTGAGTGCAGCGCCGTGAAGCCTGCCGGCAAGCATCAGCTCGTGCAGCACTGCCGGCAGGCCGCCGGCGCGAAAATAGTCCTCGCTGAGATATTCGCCGGCCGGCTGCATGTTGACGAGGAGCGGCACGTCGTGACCGACCTTTTCCCAATCCTCGATCGCAAGCGCGACGCCGATATGACGCGCGATGGCGTTGAGGTGGATCGGCGCGTTGGTCGAGCCGCCGATCGCCGAGCAGGCGATGATCGCGTTCTCGAAGGCGGCGCGCGTCAGGATATCGGATGGCTTGAGGTCCTCACGCACGATCTCGACCGCGCGCACGCCGGTGGTATAGGCGATCTGTCCGCGTTCGCGGTACGGCGCAGGTATCGCGGCGCAGCCGGGCAGCGACATGCCGAGCGCCTCGGCCAACGCATTCATGGTCGACGCGGTCCCCATGGTGTTGCAGTGGCCGATCGAGGGCGCCGATTCGGCGACGATGTCGATGAATTCCTTATAGTCGATCTTGCCGGCGGCCTGATCCTGACGCGCCTGCCAGATCAAGGTGCCTGAGCCCATGCGCTTGCCGTCACGATAATAGTCGAGCATCGGGCCGCCGGAGAGCACGATCGCCGGCGTGTTGACCGTTGCGGCCGCCATCAGACATGCAGGCGTGGTCTTGTCGCAACCGGTCATCAACACGACGCCGTCGAGCGGATAGCCGTACAGCACCTCGACGAGGCCGAGATAAGCAAGGTTGCGATCGAGCGCGGCCGTCGGGCGCTTGCCGGTTTCCTGCATCGGATGCACCGGAAACTCGAACGCGATGCCGCCGGCGTCGCGGATGCCCTCGCGCACGCGCTTGGCAAGCTCGAGGTGATGACGATTGCACGGGCTGAGATCGGAGCCGGTCTGCGCGATGCCGATGATCGGTTTGCCGGAGGTAAGTTCGTCGCGCGTCAGGCCGTAATTGAGATAGCGCTCGAGATAGAGCGCCGTCATGCCCGGATTGTCCGGATTGTCGAACCACAATTGCGAGCGCAGACGGCGCTGCGGCGAACCTTGCGAAGATTTAATATCGCCCATGACGGCTCCAGATGGCGTTAATCGGCCACGCCTAGATATGCCGATTTAACGCCACCGCGAGCGGCGACGAAAGGCGAATGGAGCTGCACGCGCACTTATGTTCGCGCCGTTGCCGGCTCGGTTCACAGAATTGCCACAGGTGTTATGGTGCGTCGCAATATAGTCAGGATTACGAGGCGCATAAATTTTCCGTCAATATCCTGATTTACATAACAATTTAGTGAGCGTGGAGTGACCGTCGCGGCCATTGTGCGCTGCCATATCACAGCTAAGTAAGCGGCCGGGGCGACGTGAACCGTAAGGAACAAAACAATGAAATCCCTCAACGCAAAGTTGGTTCTGTCTGCACTTGGCATTGCGTTGCTCGCGACGCCGGCTTTCGCCCAGCGGCCGCATCGGCAGGCTTCGCATCAGCAGCAGCAAAGCTCCACCAACTTTCAAAATAACACTGTCGGGACCTATCCCAATGGCGCGACCAGAAGCGGCAGTGCAGAGTTCGAACGAATCCGGTGCGGACTTCAACCTCCTTCGCTGATCGGCTTCGAATTGTCTGACCGCGACAGCTCGGGAGTCCCGGACAACATCCGGGACTCCTCGCTGTTTGCCGCTGTGACCAGCGCTTACCCGGTTTGCATTTGCCGGTCGATTGGGTTGAACTGCCGCCCGGCCAAAGGACCGCCGGGGAGGAACACGATGTTGAGAACCGTCGCCGCCTTCGATCGCATCGGCGAGGAAAACGCCTTCGCGGTGCTGGCGCGAGCCATGCAGCTCATGGCGCAAGGCCGCGACATCATCAATCTCGGCATCGGCCAGCCCGACTTCCGCACACCGGATTTCATTGTCGAGGCGGCGGTGAAGGCGCTGCGCGACGGCCATCACGGCTATACACCGGCCGTCGGCATCCTGCCTTTGCGCGAGGCGGTGGCCGGCGACCTGTACAAGCGCTTCAATGTCAGCGTGTCGCCCGACGCGGTGATGATCATGCCGGGCGGCAAGCCGACCATGTTCATGTCGATCTTGATGTTCGGCGAACCCGGCGCCGACATCCTCTATCCCGATCCCGGCTTTCCCATCTATCGCTCGATGATCGAATACACCGGCGCGCGGCCAATCCCGGTACCGATACGCGAGAAGAATGGCTTCGCCTTCTCGGCTGAGGAGACACTCGATCTGATCACGCCGCAAACGCGGCTCCTCATCGTCAATTCGCCCGCCAACCCGACCGGCGGCGTGACGCCGAAAGCCGAAGTCGACAAGCTCGTTGCCGGGCTCGAGCGCTACCCCGACGTCGCCGTGATGTCGGACGAGATCTATGACCACATGGTCTACGATGGCGAGACACATGTGTGCCTGCTGTCCTATCCGTCGATCCGCGACCGGTTGATCCTCCTCAATGGCTGGTCGAAGACTTATGCCATGACCGGCTGGCGGCTCGGCTACGCGGTGTGGCCGGGAAAACTCTACGACTACGCGCGCAAGCTCGCAGTGAACCTGCATTCCTGCGTCAACGCCTCGGCGCAATATGCCGGCCTCGCCGCGCTCACCGGTCCGCAGGATGAGGTGACGAAGATGGTCGGCGAGTTCGACAAGCGCCGCAAAATCGTAGTCGCCGGGTTGAACAAGCTCCCCGGCACCTCCTGCGCTACGCCCAAGGGCGCGTTCTATGCATTCCCCAACGTCAAGCGTACCGGCTGGAAGGCGAAGGCGCTCGCCGCGGCGCTGCTCGAAGATGCCGGCGTCGCGCTCATCGGCGGACCGGACTTCGGCGTGCTCGGCGAAGGCTATATGCGCGTGTCATACGCCAACTCGACCGAGAACATCCTCAAGGCCCTCGATCGCATGGGCGAATTCCTGACGAGTCGCAAGGTGGCCTGACATGCCATCGGACCTCTCCGAAGAACAGCGCCTGATGCGGCAATCATGCCGCGATTTCGTTGATGATGTCATCATTCCGTTCATCCGAGGCGACTGGCAGCGTGAATGGATGATGAAGCCCGAGGATCGCTTGCCGCCGGAGATTCTTGAGGGTGCGGAGAAGGTCGGCATCCGCACCCTTGGCGTGCCCGAGGAGTTCGGCGGCATCGAGCTCGATCCGGCGAGCGAGGTGCAAACCTTCGCGCTCATCGCCGAGGAGATCGCCCGTGGCGATTCAGGCCTCGCCGACAAGCTGGTGCAGAACTGGAAGGTGTCGGTGCTGTTGCGCAACCTGGCGCCGCGCCCGCTGCAAGAGAAATGGTTCAAGCGGCTGATCGGCGATCCGCAGTTCCTCCTGGCGCATTGCCTGACCGAGCCGCGCGGCGCTTCCGACCGCTGGCTGCCCTACAACGTGCCGGAAGCCGCGATGCAGACCCGCGCAGTCAAGAGCAACGGCGAATGGGTGATCAACGGCCGCAAGCAGTTCATCTCCAACGGCTACGACGCCGGCTTGTTCGTGGTCTACGCCAACACCAATCCGCAAGTCGGCATGATGCAGGGCACGTCGAGCTTTCTGGTGCCGCGCGGCACGCCGGGGCTGACTATCGCGCGCTGCAACGAGACCGTCGGCTGCCGCTTCATGAACAACGGCGAGCTGGTGTTCGAGGACATGCGCGTGCCGGCCGACCATCTGCTGGTCGAAGGCGACGCGCTGGGCAAGGCTGGCGTTTATTTCCGGCCGGGAAAGATCATCCAGGCGGCTAAGAACCTGGGCGTCGGCGTGCGCGCTTTCGAGATGGCCGCCGCGTACACGCAGAACTACGTGCAAGGCGGCCGCATCCTGATCAAGCATCAGGCCGTGGCGCTGCGGCTCGCCGACATGGCGACCCGCATCGAAGCCGTGCGCGCACTAACGGCGCGCGCCTCACGCGCGGTCGACGACAACGCGGCGGACGCCGACACGTTGTGCAACATGGCAAAGGTGTTCGCCTCGGAGGAAATCCTCAAAGTCGCCCAGCACGCCCTCGAGCTTCATGGCGGCAACGGCGTCATGCTCGATTTCGGCGTGGAGAAGATTTTCCGCGACGCCGCGATCTTCCTGCACATGGACGCGACCGTTGACATCTCGCGCTTTAAGATCGTGAAATCGATGTTCCCGCACACTGCCGGCAAATATGCCGGACCGGAAGACTAGCTCTTCTGCGTCAGGCGGAAGCCGATGATCACGATCACGAGCCCGACGAGTTGCGACATGCTCGGCACCTCGCCGATCGCGAAGTATCCGATCAACAGCGTAAAGGGCGGAACGAGCGAGGGATAGAGAACTGCCCGCCCGGCGCCGAGCAGCACGACAGCGCGGGTGAAGAGATAGATCGCGCCGGCGCCGGCGAAGACGCCTTGCACGACCGCCTGTAGCAGGTTTTCAGAAAATCCCGCAGCCAACAGACTGCCGAAACTGGGAAGCAGGAGCGGAAGCCCGGCCAGCGACAACACGCTTGTCACCGCCGCCGCCCGCATCGGCGCAATCCGCCATTGCCGCAGCAGCACGCCGAAAACCGCAAAGAAACTTCCGGCGGCCACGAACAGAAGGTCACCGAGGACCCCGCTCGGGCCTATCGTCCGCAAAGCTTCAACGCCGATCACGCCCAGGCCGACGACGATTGCCAAGGCGCCCGCGACGCGGCGCGGCGGCAATGCTTCCTTCAGCATCAGCCGCGCCAGCACGAGCCCGCCGAGCGCCGCGCACGATGGTTGGATGACAGCGCCGTGGCCGAGCGGCACAAACAAGTATCCGACATAGCTCAACAGCGCGAGCGGCAGTCCGCCAAATATCGTGAGCGCGATGCCGCGGCGCCAACCGACGCCGCCGAGGTCGCGGTCAGCGGCGACGAGAGGAAGCAGAACCAGTCCGGGCCAGACGAAGCGATGTAGTGCCAGCACAAACGGAGACAGGCCGACGAGGACGCCATGCCGCGCGGCGACGAAGCCGAGGGCCCAGAAAAAGGCCGCGCCGGTGCCGCACAACACGCCCCAAACCGTCGCCGATTTCGCTTGCAGCGGTGAGGCGTCGTCCATTCACGCTCCGCAACAATGCGGATCAGCGATCGAACTCATTCCGCGCCAATGACGACAGCCTCGAGAACGTTGCGGTTCGCGGCAGGAATGTTTTGCATAAGCCAATAACCGCCGAACAAAGCCACGGCCCAGAACAAGTCGCCGGCGATCGTGTACTTCAGGAACGGCAATGCCGCCACGTAGCAGGTGATGAGACCGCCCGCGCTTGCAGCATACATAGCGCCGAATCCCCAGACGGCGAAATTCGTGATCGCAAAGAACGCGAGCGAAGAAGCCACCATGACAGGAACAACCATGCGCGGTCCGCGAAGGGCGCGCGAGAGACATGCCGCACCGGCGGGCAGCGCCAGCGCACCGTAGACGACGGCCATCATCCGCCAGTCGTAAAAGCCGTGCACGGCATCGCCGAGCAGCATGCCCGCAATCGGAACAAGGAGCGCCAAGACGCGAACACGCAGGATGCCGGCGGCGAACAGGGCACTTGCCGCAACCGGCGTGAAATTGGGCGCATGCGGCGCAAGACGCGCGGCGACATCGAGCCCGATCAGGCCGGCGATGATGAAAAAATCCATCGGAAGCGCACGAGGGGCGCGGATGACACTGCGCAACATCGAAGTCGCCCGCGTCAAGGAATTCATCGGCATCATTTTTCCCTGTTCCGTTGTAAAGCGCCACACGACCACATCCTGTGCCTGCAACTCGAATGCGGCAAAGCTGCGATCACCGTAGGCCTCATTGACCCAATATTGCCAATTCTTCTTGCCCGCGCCAACGCCCTGGTTTTGCACCTCGTCGATTTTGGTCATGACAGCAGTGTCGCCGACGCCGGTGTAGCTGAAGGAGATGCCGTGCGGGCGCGCCGCCGCCGCCTTCATCGCGTCGAGCACCGTATTGCCCTTAGTCCACGAAAGATCGCTGATGGTTTTGGTCACTCCATCGCCGTAATCGACGACGAGACGGACGGTCTGCGGCGCGCTTTGCCCCATGGCCGGACGACCAATCGAGGCCGCGGCAAGCATGAGCAACGCAGCCACGAGCGCAGCGGCATGGCAATTGAAATCGCGCAGGCGAACCACGTTTGTCATCGCTTCATTTCTGATCGCGCCGTACCGCGCGCAGTTAACCGGTGTGAAGCATAGTCCCTTGTCGGGAGGTTGGACAGCGTACAATTATTTGTAGCAGATTTCGCCAGACACGAAATTATGTCACGCGAACATATCCGCATCCGCGTCTTTGAGAAGCTCAAGGCCGCCGCTCGCCACAACACGACCGGCGTCGAGCCGCACGACCGTCGTGGCGATGCGGCGCACTTCAGCCGACGTATGGCTGACATAGACGATCGGTACTCCGACGTCGTCGCGCAGACGCACGAGATAGGGAAGGATTTCGCGCTTGTGGCCGGCGTCGAGCGAGGCAAGCGGCTCGTCGAGCAGCAGCAGGCGCGGGCGCATCAGCAAGGCGCGGCCGACGGCGACGCGCTGACGCTCGCCGCCCGACAACATGCGCGGCCGGCGGTCGAGCAGGTGACCGATGCCGAGTAGCGTGGCAATGCGTTCGAATTCGCCGGCATCGCGCGGCCGGCCGCTCATCCGCCGCCCGTAGTCGAGATTCTGCCGCACGCTGAGATGCGGGAACAGCCGTCCCTCCTGGAACACGTAGCCGATGCGGCGCCGGTGTGGCGGCACGTCGATGCCGGCGGTGGCAGTCGAACAGCACCGTGTCGTCGAGCGCAATCGAACCGCGATCCGGCGTGACGCAGGCCGGCGATCATGTTGACAAGCGAGGTCTTGCCCGCGCCCGACGGTCCGAATAAAGCCGTTGCGCCGCCAGCCGCTTCGAAGCGCACGCTCATTTGCAACGCGCCGAGCTTTTTTTCGACGTCGACGGCCAGCACGATCATTCACCGTGGAAGCGGATGGCGGCGCGCCGCGCCAGCCATTCGGAAGCAACGAGCGCCGCAAGCGCCAGCACGATCGCGATCAGCACCAGCCGGCCCGCCGCAGCGTCGCCACCGGGAACCTGGGTCAGCGTATAGATCGCAGCGGAAATCGTCTGGGTCTCGCCGGGAATATTGGAGACGAAGGTAATGGTGGCGCCGAACTCGCCGAGCGCCCGGGCGAAACACAGCAACACGCCGGCGATCACGCCGGGCAGAGCGAGCGGCAGCGTGACGGTGAGGAACACCAAAAAATGATTGGCGCCCAGCGTCGACGCGGCATCTTCGAGGCGGCGGTCGATTGCCTCGAGCGCCAGCCGGATCGGGCGGATCATCAGCGGGAAACCCATGACGCCGCAAGCCAGCGCCGCGCCGGTCCAGCGGAACGAGAACACGATGCCGAAATAGTCGTACAAAAATTCGCCGACCGGACCCCTGCGTCCAAACGAGATCAGCAGCAGATAGCCGGTAACGACCGGCGGCAGCACCAGCGGCAGATGCACGAGACCGTCGAGCAGCGTCTTGCCCCAGAACCTTTTGCGCGCCAGCAGCCAGCCGACCGCGATGCCGAACGGCAGCGCCCAGGCGGTCGCAACAATCGCGATGCGCAGCGACAGCTCGACCGCAGTCCATTCAGCGGGGCGAAAGGTCGAGCATCCCGAACCTCGTTACGTGCTCTCAGCGCTTGATATGAAGGTCACGATGTCGGCCTTACCAGAACCGTAAATCCGTAACCCTCGAATATCGTCGGTCGCCGCCTGCGAGCGCAGGAACGCCAAATACGGCGTCACCTCCGGCTTGGCGTCCGCCGTCGCCGCGACCGGATAGATGATCGGCTCGTGGGAGTCGTCGGGGAATACGCCGACGATCTTCACGCCAGGCTCGACCTTGGCGTCGGTCGCATAGACGATGCCGAGCGGCGCTTCGCCGCGCGCAACCAGAACAAGGGCGGCGCGGACGTTCGCGGTCATCGCCATTTTCGGCTCGACGGATAGCCCAGACGCCGAGCTTTTCCAGCGCGGCCTTGGCATAAAGTCCGACCGGCACGGCCTTCACGTCGCCGGTCGCGATGCGCCCGTCGCCGGCGAGCTTGGCGAGATCGAAGCCCGGAACAATCGTCACTTTGCCGATCTTGGAATCCTTGGCGGCGATCAGCACCAGCTTGTTGCCGAGCAGATTGACGCGGGTGTCGTCCTTGATGAGCTTCTTCTGCGAGCCGTAATCCATCCATTTCAGATCGGCGGAAACGAACGCGTCCGCCGGCGCGCCCGCCTCGATCTGCTTCATCAGCGCCGAGCTTGCGTCATAGCTGGCGACGACCTTGATGCCGCTCTGCTTTGGTGAAGGCGGCATCGACGTCGTCGAGCGCATTCTTCATCGATGCGGCGGCGAAGACGGTGATGGACTTCTTTTGCGCCAGCGCAGCGTGAGGCATGGCCGCAAAGCGCGATGAGGGCGGCAAAAGCCGCCAAAACAGGCCTTCTTTCAAGCACGACGGTTCTCCGACAAGTTTTGCCGCGCGCGAACAAAGCGCGCGCCGGACCTTGCGATCCATGAGGTCGAGACGACCGCCCCGGGGAACCGTCGTTCCAGGCTTTGGCGGCGCGCGCCCAGCGCGCCGCTTGTCGCGATGCTGATAATAGGCTGGCGGCAAAGCGCGGACAAGCCGCCGCTTTGCCATACGGCTTCAAGCCGCATCGTCCCCAGCGGCGCCGCTTCGCTTGGTCCCGAAATGACGTGCTATGCTTTCCGCAAGCTGTGAGCGGGAGTGTTGAATGCCCAAAACTGAGGCCATCGAGGGCGAATACGATTACATCATCGTCGGCGCAGGCTCGGCCGGCTGCCTGCTGGCCAATCGGCTGTCGGCCAACGCTACCAACCGCGTGCTCGTCCTTGAAGCCGGCGGCCGCGACAATTGGATCTGGTTCCACATTCCCGTCGGTTATCTGTTCGCGATCGGCAATCCGCGCTCCGACTGGTGCTTCAAGACCGAGCCGGAGCCAGGCCTCAACGGCCGCAGCCTCAACTATCCGCGCGGCAAGGTGATCGGCGGCTCATCCGCGATCAACGCCATGATCTACATGCGCGGCCAAGCCGCCGATTACGACCATTGGCGCCAGCTCGGGCTTAACGGCTGGGGCTGGGACGACGTGCTGCCGTATCTTCAAGCGCCACGAAAATCACTTCATGGGCGAAAGCGACGCCCATGCGATCGGCGGCGAATGGCATATCGCGGCGCCGCGCGTGCGCTGGGACCTGCTCGATGCGTTCCGCACCGCCGCCGAACAAGCCGGCATCAAATCCATCCCGGATTTCAACAGCGGCGACAACGAGGGCTGCTGCGCCTTCCATGTCAATCAGAAGCGCGGCCGGCGCTGGTCGGCGGCGCGCGCATTTCTCAAGCCGGCGCTCAAGCGCCAGAACCTGCGGCTTGAAACCGGCTGCCTGGTCGAAGGCATCGTGTTCGACGGCCGGCGCGCCACCGGCGTGCGCTGGCGGCAGGACGGCGAAATCACGCACTGGCGCGCTGCCGCGGCGAGGTCATCCTTGCCGCGGGCTCGATCGGCTCGCCGCAAATCATGCTGCTGTCCGGCGTCGGCCCGGCGCAGCATCTGCAAGAGCACGGCATTCCCGGTCGTGCTCGACCGGCCGGGCGTCGGCGCCAACTTGCAGGATCACCTGCAACTGCGGCTGATCTACAAAGTCGACGGGCATCGCCACGCTCAATGAGCGCTATCATGCGCCGTTCGGTCTCGCCCGCATGCTCGCGGAATATCGCGCTGTTCCGCCGCGGACCGTTGACCATGGCGCCGTCGCAGCTCGGCCTGTTCACCCGATCCGATTCCGATCAGGAACGCGCCAACCTGCAGTATCACGTTCAACCGCTGTCGCTCGACCGCTTCGGCGAGCCGCTGCACAAATTCCCCGCCTTCACGGCAAGCGTCGCCAATCTGCAGCCGACCAGCCGCGGTTCGGTGCGGCTGCGCTCGCCCGATCCCGCCGACGCGCCGGCCATCAAGCCGAATTATCTGTCGACCGACGAAGACCGCCGCATCGCCGCGAGCTCGATCCGCCTGACGCGCCGCATCGTCGCGCAGCCGGCGCTCGCGCCGTTTCATCCCGCCGAATATTTGCCGGGCTGCGGATGTGCGCGACGACGATGATCAGGCGCTTGATCAAAGCGGCGGGCGATATCGGCACCACGATCTTTCATCCGGTCGGCACCGCGAAGATGGGCCTGCCGACAGCGATCCGCATGATGGTGGTCGACGATCGCCTGCGCGTTGCCGGCCTCGAGCGGCTGCGCATCATCGATGCCTCGGTGATGCCGACGATCACGTCCGGCAACACCAACGCGCCGACCATGATGATCGCCGAAAAAGGCGCGGCGCTGATCCTGCGCCGACGCCAAAAGGCTCTGCCGTCATGAACGCGGCTTTGCGCGCGCCAAGGCGATCCTGATCGATCCGTTCACCGCGTGGGCGCACATCGAGCAGGAATCCGGCGACCCGGCTTATCTGATGAGCCGCTACGTGGCCGTGCTGGCGCTGATCCCGGCCATGTTCGGTTTCATCGGCGCCTGCATCGTCGGCGTCGTCGTGCCGGGACGGTGGCATCGACGCGCGCCGATCGTTCGACGGCCTGTTCGGCGCGATCTTTGGCTACGTCGATGGCGTTCGTCATGGTCCTGCTGCTTGGGCTGCATCATCGATCTCTTGGCGCCGACTGTTCGGCGGCCAGCAGCGATTTCGCCAGCGCGCTCAAGCTCGCGGTCTATTCCTATCACGCCGGTCTGGCTTGCCGGGATTTTCCTGCTGCTGCCGGGGTTGCGCTTCCTCACGCTCACCGGCTTCTATGGCGCCTATATCGCGATGACGGGCCTGCCGCGGCTGATGAAATCGCCGGAGCAGAGATCGCTGTCCTACACCGCCGTGATTGTCGTTTGCGCCGTCGTGCTCGTATTCATCGCCGCGACGGCGTGAGCGAGCATGCGGCATGTTTGGGAATTTCAAGCGATGTAGCCTTGACCATATCGCATCGCTACGGCGCCATCCACGACCTGCCGGCATGCGGGCGGCAGACCGGCCAGCGTCAGCGGCGGTTTTGGCTTGGGCGGAACCAGCGGCGGCTTTGGATGCAGCGTCGATTCCTTGAACCAGAAATCGAGCTCGTGGCCGCAGCCGTCGCCCGGTCCCGGTCGGCGGCTGCGGCTTGCACTCGGCGCTGCCCGCCGGACAGGCGATGCGGACGTGGAAATGGTAATCGTGCCCCCACCACGGCCGCACCTTGGACAGCCAGTTGCGATCCGGCCCAGCCTCGCGGCACATCTCTTTCTTGATCGCCGCATTGACGAAGATGCGCGTCGACGACGGGATCCTGCGCTGCGGTCCGGACGAGCGCGGTACGTTCGTGCGTCCACACCTTGGGATCGACGTCGAGCCGATTTCCGCGCCACCATCTGCGTGGCCGATGTGAACTCGCGCTCCTCGCGCGACAGCACGTGATTGGGCATCGGCGTGAACCAGATATCGGCGTCGAGACCGACCTGATGGCTGGCGTGGCCGCTGAGCATCGGACCGCCGCGCGGCTGCGACATGTCGCCGACCAACAGTCCGTTCCAGCCGACCTTCTTGGCGTTGTTGGCGAAGCGTTCGAGGAACGCGATGAGCTTCGGATTACCCCAGTTGCGGTTGCGCGACAGCCGCATGACTTGCCAGGCGGGACCGTTGATCGGCAGCGGCGCGGCGCCGGCGAGGCAGCCGTGTGAGTAGAAACCGATCGACCGCGCCGGCCCCGGAAACGGCGTCGGCTTGCGGGCGAACAATTCCTTCGCCGGAACTGCCGGCGACGTGGAATTTTCGAGCGGCGCCAGCGGCGTGGCATCGAGCGTGCCGCGATCCTGTGCGGATACCGGACCAATGCCGGCGAGAATCAACATGAAGCAGAAGCGCATCGAGGCCAGCATCAACGACCCTCCGTTAAGCAGTTCGGCCCCCGGCGACTTGCCGCACCCGATGGCGACGGCGCGGGCGCGGCGGCGGTACGCTGCCGCGAGTCGCCCGCTCTGTCCAGTTACGAAGAGGTCATCCTTGCGGCAATGTTTTGTTTTTCGGGCGCCCGTTCGCGTGCGATTAACCGTGGATTTGCCGGCAGCTTTACACCTTCCATTTTACAACGCATAGCTGTGCGCGGGCGGTGAGGCTGCGGGGGTTCTCGGATGCGTCGCTTGTTTTGCGCAGGCGCACTTGCCGCGCTCTTCGTCGTTCTCCTCTCCAATTCGGATCGGGCCACGGCCGAAGTGATCGTCCACGTCGATCGCTCGACGCAGACCATGGCTGTCGTCGTCGATGGTGCGCCGCGCTATTCGTGGCGGATTTCGACCGGGCGGCCGGGCTATGGCACGCCGGCGGGCACATACCATCCGGAAATGCTGGCGCGGCGCTGGTTCTCCAAGAAGTACTACAACTCGCCGATGCCGCATGCGATCTTCTTCAACGGCGGCATCGCCATCCACGGCACTTACGAGATCGCCCGCCTCGGCGGCGCGGCTTCGCATGGCTGCGTGCGTCTCGATCCGGGCCACGCCGCCGTGCTGTTCGGCCTGGTGCAACGGGAAGGCATGGGCGCCACGACGATCGTGGTCCACTGATCTGCCGCTTCCATCGGCATATGTCCGCTCGTCCCGCGAAAGCGACCCGAAAGCGGGGACCCAGCGGAAAATCGATCGAGCAGAGCGAACAACCCTGGATCCCCGCTTACGCGAGAATGAATGAGCGGGGTGACGCTCTACGCCACGGCCGTGTCGCGAGCGTCGGCGGGCGCGCGGTAGAGTTCGTCGCCCATCTGCGAGGTGACGCCTTCCTTCTTCAGCGTCTCCTCGTATTCCTTGCGCAGGAACGGGTCTTCGAGCCAGTACGGGATGGCGGTGCCGCCCTCGGTCACGTCGATTGCGCCCTCGTCGGTGTCTTTCTCGCCGGGCACGCCGGCTTTGTCCTTGCGGTGGTTGTTAGGACCATACCAGCCGATGAGGCGCAGCGGCTCCTTGCTGATGCCGAAATGGGCGTGGAACCAGTCGCCGCCGTAAGGCGCGGCGGTGACGAGGCCGACCGGCTCGTAATCCTGCCGATAAATGTTCTTCGTCTTGCCATCCCGCCACGGCGTCATGCCATCGGTGCGCGGCCACGTGTAGGTGTAGCCCTTGCCCTTGAGGCAGACCAGGATCGCCGCCGACATGTGCGCGTGCGCTTTCGAATAGCGGCCAGTCTTGTGCTCGCCGACGAAGCCATAGAACACGTTGTTGGCCATGTTCGGCTCGACCCGCGTGTAGCCCGGCGAGCGGCGGTTATCGAGATAAAGGTCGGCGTTGAAGATGTCGGGGATGAAATTGCTTTTGCGCATGGCAAGGCCGCGCAACGGGTCGGGCGTGATGTCGTCCTTGGGCTTGAAAAAATCCTGGCTGCCATCGAAGCGCGACGGGAAGCTGACCGGACAGTTGAAGATCCAATCCCGGTCGCGGAAGATGTTCATGACATTGGGCGCGGTCGAAGCGACCAGAATCAGCGCCGGGCTCGATGCCGCGTTGATGATGCGGTGATTGGTGTTAAGCGGGATCGAGAACATGGACCCGCCCTGCCATTCGAACGTGTGCGGCTTGGTCTGACCGTCGACCCAGATTTCGGTGGTGCCGCGGCCTTCGACCACGACCATAATCTCTTCGTACATGTGCTTTTCGGCATTGAGTGCGCCCGCCGCCGGCACTTCGACGACGTAGCAGCCCCAGCGGCCCTCGGTGCCGTAGAGCTGGATGAAGCTGCCTTTGCCGCCCATGCGCGGCCACGGCTCGAGCGGCATGTCCTGCACGCGGCGCACGCCGATGCCGCGGAAGATCGGAACGCCCTGCTCTTCCATGAAGTTGTCATAGGGCGTGTTCGGCCGGCTCCAAGCGCCGACCCCCGCATTCTTCATGCCCTCCGGCTCGTGCCAGTGGTCGCTGGTGATCTCATGCATGGTTGTTCTCCTTGGTGCGAAATGTTCGCAGGTACCGGAGACGGCCACAAGGGGAAAGGGATTCGGTAAAAATCGTCGCCCTCGCCGCGACGATCGTTTCCTTACTTCACCAGCCTCCTGCCGGTGACCGCTTCCAAATTTTTGAAATAGACCTTGTCCTGGGCTTCTTTCGACAGATTGAGCGACTCGAGGATTTGCAGCGTCACCCGCGGATACATCGTGCCGCCCTCAGGATCGAACGGGCAATCCGAAGCGAACACGATCTTGTCGAGCGGGAAGAACTCCATGCCGGCCTTGGTTGCCGGCACCGCGGTGAAGGCGGCGGTGTCGGTCCAGAAATCGTTCTTGAAATAATCGAGGACGCGCTTCTTCAGGCTCTTGCGCAGTGAGACGTAATCCTCGTCGGTAGTCCGCTGACCCATCACATCGTTGCCGGGCCCGAGCCGGCCCTCGAGCATCGGCACGATGCCGGCGAAATGATGCGTGATGATCTTCAAGTTTGGATTGTCGTCCATGATCTTCGAGAACACGAGCCGCGCCATCGCGGCTGCGGTCTCGTACGACCAGCCGAACGTCCACCAGATTTCGTAGAGCGACTTGCTCTCGGCGGCGGGGTAGTCCGGCGTCTCGGCGCCGCGCGCCGGATGCAGCCAGATCGGTTTGCCGAGCGCGTTCATCTTCTTCCAGAACGGCGCGTATTCCGGCCGGTCGAGCGGCTTGCCGGCGACGTTGGTGTAAATCTGTACGCCGAGCGCGCCGTTCTTGATCGCGCGCTCCGCTTCGGCAACGCCCGCATCGGCCGCCGCGAGCGACAGATGCGCGACCCAGCCCGGGAAGTGATCCTTCTCCTTGGCGCAGAGCTCGGCGAAGCCGTCATTGATGATGCGGCAGAATTCGTCGATGTCGTGCGGCGTCTTGGCAAAACGCTCGATCGGCGGCTGCGGATAGGACAGAATCTGCTGGTAGTCCTTGTGGCCGTCGACGATCTTCTTGCGCACGTCGACATCGAACAGCGCCGGCAGCGAGCGGATGCGCTTGCCCATGTCCTTATAATCGCCGGCGACCTCGTTGAGCTTGTCGAAGAATTTTTTCGGGAAAAAGTGCGTATACGCGTCGATCCGCATGGGCGTTTCTCCTTATTGGTGGCAAGGCTTCTAGCATCCCTGTTGTGGTTCCGTCACCTGATAGCTCGGCGCGTCGCATCCTTCGCGGCTCGCGGAGCCTGTCATCGGCCGGCGAAGCCGGACCCGTTGGCTCGCATCTCATCGGGGTGACGGGACGGATTATTTTTCCATGAGGCGCGCGATGACGCCGGGCGGGATCGGCTGCGATTTCAGGCGCTTTGGATCGTCAGGATTTCGCACCACCCACACCCGCGTCTCATAGCCCTCGACCGCGAGCGTCCCCGCTTTGGTCAGTCGATGCTCGATCTTGAAGCTCGACCGGCCGCAAGCGACGATCGCGGTCTCGATCGCGACCTCGTCGCTGAACCGGGTCGGCAGGCGGAAACGCGCGCGTGTCTCCACCAAGGGGTGGCCGAGGAAATCGTAGGCCTTGAGATATTCGAACTTGGTCATGCCAAGTGCGCGTTCGAGCAGCATCGTCGTCGAAACGTCGAATATCTCGAAATAGCGCACATAGAAAATGATCCCCGCGGGATCGCAATCGCCCCATTCGATGCGGGTGGTTCTGGTGTTGGTCAGCATGCGGGAGCGAAATCAGCGCGGCGCCATGCGCAGCGCGCCGTCGAGACGATAAACCTCGCCGTTGATGTAGCGGTTCTCGATCATGTGGCGCACCAGTGCGGCGAATTGCGGCGGCTGGCCAAGAAGCTTCGGAAACGGCACCGACGCCGCGAGGCTTTGCTGCGCCTGCTCGGGCAGAGCGTGCAGCATCGGCGTCGAAAAAATTCCCGGCGCGATGGCGTTGACGCGGATGCCGAACTGGGCGAGTTCTCGCGCCGCCGGCATGACGAGGCCGACCACACCGCCCTTTGAGGCCGCGTAGGCGGACTGGCCGATTTGCCCTTCATAGGCCGCGACCGATGCCGTGCAGACGATGATACCGCGCTCGCCATCGAGCATCGGCTCAAGCGCGCTCATATCGGCGGCGGCGAGCCGCAGCGCATTGAACGTACCGATGAGGTTGATCTCGATGACGCGCGCAAAATCGCCGAGCGGCATCGGCCCGTCACGGCCGACGATGCGCTTGGCCGGTCCGACGCCGGCGCAATTGATCAGGATGCGCGCCGTGCCGTTCTTGTCACGTGCCGCGGCGATGGCGGCAGCCATCTCGTCGGCGGCAGAGACATCGCAGCGCGCCGCAATCCCGTTGATTTTCTGCGCGACCGCGCGCGCCTCATCAACATTGACGTCCAAGACGGCGACCTTGGCGCCCGCCGCCGCCAGCATTTCCGCCGTCGCCGCGCCGAGACCCGAAGCGCCGCCAGTCACGATGGCGGCGTGCCCGCGAATATCCATGTTCAACTCGCTTTTTTTGTCGTGGATAAGGCCGCGTCGTCGGCGACAATGGCGTAGGATGGCGGCGCGGCGGCACAAAGCTCCGCGACCAATGCCGCGCGATGGGCCAGCACCGCGCGCTGGTTGATCGAGCCTTTATCGGTCATTTCGCCGATATCGAGCGAGGGCGGCTCGGCAAGCAGGACGGCGCGGCTGATGCGGCTCGACGCGCCGGCGCTCGCCCGCGCCAGCTTCTCCAGGCGGTCCGCGAATGCGTTGCGCACGCGCGGGTCGGCGACAAGGCCGGCGGCGGCAACGTCTTTCGGCAGATCAGGCGCCAGCGCGCGGCAGGCCTCGACATCGGGAAAGACCAGCGCGGCGATCAAGTCGCCATCGGCCCCCGCCAGCACAACATCGCGGACCAGTGGCGCGAAGTGCGCGATGAATTGAGCGCGCAGCGGGCCGACGCTGACCCAGGTTCCAGTCGCGAGCTTGAAATCCTCGGCGAGACGGCCGTCGAACAGCAAACCTTTGGCCGGATCAGCCGGGTCCTCGAACTTGAGCGCATCGCCGATCTTGTAGAAGCCGTCTTCATCGAAGGCCTGCTCGGTGAGTGACGGCGTGCGCCAATAGCCCGGCGTGATGTTGGCGCCCTTGAGCCGCGCCTCGAGCTTGCCGTCCCGCGGCACCAGCTTGAGCTCGACGCCCGGCGCCGGCAGGCCGATATTGCCGGCGCGGGCGCTGTCCCGCACCGAGGCGAGCGCCAGCGGCGCCGTCTCCGTCGAGCCCAGGCTCGAGAGGATGATGACGCGTTCGCCGGTGGTCTCGACCGCAAGCCGCTCCAGCTCATCGAAGACGTGCTGGGCGAGATTGGCGCCGGCATAGAACAGCACCTTGAGACGGCTGAAGAAGGTTTCACGCAACGCCTGATCGGCGTTGAAATGCGGCAGGAGCATCTCATAGCCCTTCGGCACATTGAAATAGATGGTGGGGCTGATCTCGCGCAGATTGCGCACGGTGGCGTCGATCGCGCCCGGCATCGGCTTGCCGTCGTCGATATAGAGCGAGCCGCCGTTGTCGAGCACCAATCCGAAATTATGGTTGCTGCCGAAGGTGTGATTCCACGGCAGCCAGTCGACGACGACCGGCGGCTCTTGTTCGAGAAACGCGAAGCCGGCGCGGATCATGGCTTGGTTCGAGCACAACATGCGCTGAGTATTTATGACGCCTTTAGGCTCGCCGGTCGATCCGGAGGTAAAGAGGATTTTCGCGATGGTATCGGCAGTGACCTTGGCGTGCGCCTCGTCTACGGCCGGCGCCGCCTGATTCAGCGGCACCGCATTGGCCAGCGCCGCAAAAGACGTGGTGCGGCGATCCTGCGGCGGGTTTCTGACGACGACAACCTCGGTGTCGGCCGGTACGGCGGCATTGATCGCTCGCGCGAATGCCGCGCCATCCGCGGCGAAGACCAGGCCGGGCGTGAGGATATCAATGATTGCTTTGAGTTTGCCAAAATCCTGTGACTGCAACGAATACGACACCGAGATCGGCGCATAGGGAATGCCGACATGCATGGCTGCAAGCGCGACCAGCGCATGGGCGATGCCGTTGCCGGAGAGAATGGCGATCGGGCGATCGGGCGAGAGGTCGCGCTGCAGCAAAGCAGCCGCCAGCGCGTAGACACGCGCGCGAGCCCGCCCATAGCTGAGCACGCGCCAGTCGCCGGTGCTGTCGCGCTGCGCCAGGAAAATGCGTTCCGGGGCGGCATGCGACCAAAGATCGAGCCGAACAGTGAGCTTCTCCGAATAATCCGGCAGTGCGTATGGCGAGCGCATCAGGATGACGCCGTCGCCGCTACGCTCAACTTCGACGTCTGCGGGCCCAAGCAGGACCGATCGCAGCGGCGCCCGCCGCCGGCTTCGCGTTGACCGCGTTTTTGAGGTTGCGTCTGCCATGGCCGCTAGTGGCGCGCCACCTTGGGCGCGCGCTTCTCCAAAAACGCCTTGAGCCGCGCTTTCGCCTCGTCGTCGCCCTGGGCGATCGCGGCGGCAAGCGCTTCGGTGACGAAGCCGGCGGCGGGATCGCTGCGGGCGATGCGCGGCAAGAGATGCATCACGGCAAAATTGGTGAACGACGCATTGCTGGCGATGCGATGCGCGAGTTCGAGGCCTTTGGCGAGCCCCTCGCCATCGTCAACCAGATATTGCGAGAGGCCGATCGCCTGGCCCTCCTCGGCACTGAGCGTGCGTCCGGTCAGCATCATGTCCATGACGCAGGCGGTGCCGACGAGCGGCGGCAGGCGGACCGAACCGCCGCCGCCGATATAGATGCCGCGGCTTGCCTCCGGCAGCGCATAGAACGCCGAGCGCTCCGCCACTCGGACATGGGCGGCGGCGGCAAGTTCGAGCCCGCCGCCGATGACGCCGCCGTGGAGCACCGCGACCACCGGCACCGCGCCGAACTCGATCCGATCGAAGGCGCGGTGCCAGGAGCGGGAATGTGCAATGCCGGCGACCACGTTGCGCTCGCTCAGTTCGGCGAGATCGAGCCCGGCGCTGAAATGATCGCCTTCGCCGGCGAGCACGACGGCCCTGATATCGTCCGGCAGCCCGCCGAAAAACGCCTCGATGCCGTCCACGGTCGGATCGTTGAGGGCGTTGCGCTTTTCAGCGCGCGCCAGCGTCAGCACGGCGATCGCACCGCGGCGCTCGGCCTTGAGCGTCGGCGGCAGAGCTCCGAAATCGGCGACCGAACCGGTGGTTGTCATCACGATCCTGCGGCGGCGGGCGGCGCCATTTGACCCGTTCCATGGTGCCCCGTAAATAGCCTGCAACGAGCAAAAGCGTCCCAGGAGAGGCCGATGCGAGACGTTTTCATTTGCGATGCCGCACGCACCGCAATCGGCCGTTACGGCGGCGCGCTGGCCAAGGTCCGCACCGACGATCTGGCCGCCGTCCCGATCAAGGCGCTGGTCGCCCGCAACGCCAAGGCCGACTGGTCGCGGCTCGACGAAGTCTTCTTCGGCTGCGCCAACCAGTCCGGCGAGGACAACCGCAATGTCGCGCGCATGGCGCTGCTGCTGGCCGGGCTGCCGGACACAGTCCCCGGCGTGACCATCAACCGGCTGTGCGCCTCGGGCCTCAATGCCGTGGGCGACGCGGCGCGCGCGATCCGCGCCAGCGAGATGGATTTCGCCATCGCCGGCGGGGTCGAATCGATGACGCGCGCGCCCTTCGTGATGGGCAAGGCCGGCGAGGCGTTCTCGCGCTCCGCCGAAATCTATGACACAACGCTGGGCTGGCGTTTCATCAATCCGGTGTTGAAGGCGCAATACGGCGTCGACTCCATGGCCGAGACCGGCGAAAACGTGGCCGAGGAATTCCAGGTGGCGCGCAACGACCAGGACGCTTTTGCCCTGCGCTCGCAGCAGCGCGCCGGCAAAGCCGCCAGCGCCGGGTATTTCGCCGAGGAAATCGTGCCGGTCGAGGCGCCTGGCGGCAAGGCGGGGCCGATCGTCGTCGACAAGGACGAGCACCCGCGGCCCGATACGACGCTCGAGAATTTGCAAAAGCTCAAGCCGATCGTGCGCAATCCCGGCACCATCACCGCCGGCAACGCCTCGGGCATCAACGATGGCGCCGCCGCCATCATTCTCGCCAGCGCAGAAGCGGTGAAGGCGCACGGCCTAAATCCCCGCGCGCGCGTGCTCGGCATGGCTTCGGCCGCGGTGCCGCCGCGCATCATGGGCATCGGCCCGGTGCCGTCGACGCGCAAGCTGATGGAGCGGCTTGGGCTGAAGATCACCGATTTCGACCTGATCGAGCTTAACGAAGCGTTCGCCTCGCAAGGCATCGCCGTTCTGCGCCAGCTCGGCGTTGCCGAGGATGCCGAGCACGTCAATGCGCATGGCGGCGCCATCGCGCTCGGCCATCCGCTCGGCATGTCGGGCGCGCGGCTGACGCTGACCGCGGTGCACGGCCTGGAGAAGCGCGGCGGCAAGCGCGCCCTCGCCACCATGTGCGTCGGCGTCGGCCAGGGCGTGTCGCTGGCGCTGGAAAAAGTCTAAGTCCTTGGATTGGTTATCGTGACGGTAAATCGAATGCCTCGAACCTCACTATGTGATTTCGCCTTGGATATGTTGGATTTGGTCGGGGAAAAACTTGATGAAGCTCGCAAAGCACCACAGGCGCGCAGAGGAGCATTAACAGAAGCAAGCTGCGGCTTACGTATTCTGAAAAAGCGGCTTATCGATGAAACCCCCCAGAAATCCGCTCTGCTCATGTTAGTCTTCGACGATGATCTGGAGGCACTTGGGGAACTCGAAGATGACGCATTCGACAGGCTCGCATGTGATGCGCTAAGACGTTTGGAAGGAGCCAAAAATATCTTCCATTCGGTAAGTGCGAACGAGGAGATTGCCCCTTGCCGGTAAGTGCCGGTTACATCCCGTTTCATCCCAACCCGTCGAAACCGAAATACAAGCCGCCGGCCGGCGCGGTCGATGCGCATTGCCATGTGTTCGGGCCGGAGAGCAAATTTCCTTATGCGCCGGAGCGCAAATACACGCCGTGCGACGCGCCGAAGGAAAAGCTGTTCGCGCTGCGCGATTTCCTCGGCTTCGACAAGAACGTCATCGTGCAGGCGTCGTGCCACTCCAAGGACAATCGCGCGATGGTCGATGCGCTCGACGCGTCGAAGGGCAAAGCCAAGGGCGTCGCCTTCGTCGGCGAAGAGGTGACAGACGACGAGCTGAAATGGATGGACAAAGCGGGAGTGCGCGGCGTGCGCTTCAATTTCCTCAAGCGGCTGGTCGACACCACGCCGCGCGACGTGCTGCGGCGCATCGCGGCACGCGTGGAAAAACTCGGCTGGCACATCGTCATCTATTTCGAGATGCCGGATTTGCCGGAATTCGAGGGCTTCTTCACGTCGCTGCCGACGACCGTGGTGGTCGATCACATGGGCACGCCCGACGTGAAGAAGGGCGTTCACGATCCTTCCAACCAGCGGTTCCTACGCCTGATGGAGACGCACAAGAATTTCTGGGTGAAAGCCACCTGCCCGGAGCGCATGAGCATCGCCGGGCCGCCCTATGACGACGTCGTGCCATTCGGGCGAGCGCTGGTCGAGCACTTCCCCGATCGGGTGATCTGGGGCACCGACTGGCCGCATCCCAACATGAAGAAGGAGGCGCCCGACGACGGCGTCCTGGTCGACCATATTCCCAGGATCGCACCAACGGCCGCCTTGCAGCAGGCGCTGCTGGTCGACAATCCGATGCGGCTTTATTGGAGTTAGATTAAAGACAACGAACCTTCGACCCATCATTCGAGGGCCGCTCAGCGGCCACCTTCAGGGTGACGGAAAATGGGGAACCGCTTACGCGCCACGCTTTCCTGCGCTATATATGTGAAGCTCAAGGGAGATACGCCGATGGCCCGCGAAAGCGCAGGATTACGACGATATTCCCGGCACGTTCGTGTTCGATGCCGAACGGTCCCGCCAGGGCTACGGCATCAACATGTTCTGCATGTCGCTGATGAAGGACGAGAACCGCAAGGCCTTCAAGGCGAACGAGGCGGAATACCTCAAGAAATTCAACCTGACGCCGGAACAGACCGAAGCCGTCCTCAAGCGCGATTACAACCGCATGCTGGAACTCGGCGGCAACATCTATTTCACCGCCAAGCTCGGCGCGACCGACGGCCATTCGTTCCAGCATCTCGCCGCCGTGATGACCGGCGCCACGCAGCAGGACTATGCGGACATGATGCTCGGCGGCGGACGCTCGGTCGAGGGCAACCGTTCGCGCTCCGGCAAGAACACGCCGTCGAAATTCCTTTCCGGCGCCCCGGCGCGAAGAAGTCCGCCGCCGCGAAGCCGAAGGCAAACGAGCAAGTCCAGACCCAAATCGAAATCAGCGAAACGGAAGTGAAGCCGTGGCCAGGATCATCGCAGGTGTAGGTTCGTCGCATGTGCCCGCCATTGGCGCGGCGCTCGACAACGGCAAGACCGAGGAGCCGTATTGGAAGCGGGTTTTCTCGGGCTTTGAGAAATCCCAGCAGTGGATGCGCGAAACCAAGCCCGACGTCGCGATCATCGTCTATAACGATCACGCGTCGGCATTCTCGGTCGAGATGATCCCGACCTTCGCGCTCGGCTGCGCGGCGGAATTTCCGCCGGCCGACGAAGGCTGGGGGCCGCGCCCGGTGCCGGTGGTGCAGGGCCATCCGGCGCTCGCGTCGCATATCGCGCAGTCGGTCATCCTCGACGAATTCGATCTCACCATCTGCAACAAGATGGAAGTCGACCATGGCATGACCGTGCCGATGAATTTGCTGTTCGGCAAGGTCGACAAAAATGGGCATTGGCCGTGCCCGGTCATTCCGCTCGCCGTCAATGTGGTGATGTATCCGCCGCCGACCGGCCACCGCTGCTTCATGCTCGGCAAGGCAATCCGCAGGGCGGTCGAATCCTATCCGGAAGACCTCAAGGTTGTGATCTTCGGCACCGGCGGACTGTCGCATCAGATCAGCGGGCCCCGCGCCGGTCTGATCAACAGCAAATGGGACAAGAGCTTCCTCGACAATCTGACGAAGGACCCGCAGAAGCTCGTCAAGATCCCGCATATCGACTACATGCGCGAGGCCGGCGCCGAAGGCATCGAGATGGTGATGTGGCTCATCATGCGCGGCGCGCTCGACGACAAGGTCGATGAAGTCTATCGCTTCTACACCGTGCCGGCCTCGAACACCGCCGTCGGTCATATCATCCTTGAAAACCGTATGCGCGCAGCCAAACGCAAACCCGCAGCCGGCACGCACAAACGCGCCGCGGTACGCGCAAAAGTGCACCGCGTTCGCAGTTGATCGTCGTTGCGAGGAGCGAACCGACGAAGCGATCCGGATTTCTCGCGCCGAGCGAATTGCTGTGGAAGCGGTGATATCTTGAATACCATTGAGAGGAAAAAATGAAGATTTGCGTCGCCGGACAGGGCGCTTTTGGGCAGAAACATCTCGATGCGCTCAAGCGCATTCCCGACGTCGAAGTCACCTCGCTGGTCGGCGGCAATCAGGATTCGACCGCGCAGATTGCGAAGAAATACGGCATCGCCGCATTACACCGGCGATCTTTCCGAGGGCATCAAGCGCGCCGACGCGGTGATCCTCACCACGCCGACCAAGATGCATTTCCGCCAGGGCGAGCAGGTGATGCGCGCCGGCAAGCATGTGCTGGTGGAGATCCCGGTCACCGACAGTGTCGATGACGCCGAAGCGTTGGTGAAGATCGCCAAGGAAACCGGCGTCACCGCCATGGGCGGCCATGTGCGCCGCTTCAATCCAAGCCATCAATGGGTGCACAAGCGGATCGTCAGAAGGGCGAGCTGAAAATCCAGCAGATGGACGTGCAGACCTATTTCTTCCGAAGGAAGAACATCAACGCGGCCGGCAATGCCGCGCAGCTGGACCGACCACCTGCTCTGGCACCACGCCGCCCACACCGTCGACCTGTTCCAGTACCAGGCCGGCGAGACCATTTCCGACTGCTACGCGGTGCAGGGCCCGATCCACCCGCAGCTCAATATCGCCATGGACATGGGCATCGTGGCGCGGACGCCGTCCGGCGCGGTGCTGACGTTGTCGCTGTCGTTCAACAACGACGGCCCGCTCGGCTCGTTCTTCCGCTACATCTGCGACAACGGCACCTACAAGGCGTTCTACGACGATCTGTCCGACGGCAAGGACAACAAGATCGACGTCTCCAAGGTCGATGTGTCGATGGACGGCATCGAGCTGGAAGACCGCGAATTCATCGCCGCGATCAAGGAAAAGCGCGAGCCGAACGCGAGCCTCGCCCAGGTGCTGCCCTGCATGCACGTGCTCGGCAAGCTGGAAAAGATCATCGACCCGCAGCGCAAGGCGCACGCCTGACGCGTCGCGCCCATCTCTTCGTCCGGATGATGCGAGCGATGCGAAGCGAGGGCAATTGTTTGACGTCCGCGCAAGCATCGCAACCATGCAAATAAGATTCGTCACCGTCGATGTATTCACCGATAGGCAATTTGGGGGCAATCCGCTAGCCGTCGTGCTCGACGCGTCAGGGTTGTCGACACAGCAGATGCAGGCGATCGCCGCCGAGTTCAACTTGGCCGAGACGACCTTCGTGTTGCCACCCGAAGCCGCTGCACGCACGGCAAAGGTTCGCATTTTCACGCCGCGCGCCGAAATGCCGTTTGCCGGGCATCCGAACGTCGGAACAGCGTTTGCTTTAGCACGGCAAGGCCAATGCTTCGGCAGGCCGATTGCCGGCGAAACCATGGTGTTCGAGGAGATTGCCGGCCTGGTCCGAATGGCGCTGCGCAAGCAGGCGTCGGAAATCACGGGCGCGCGACTGGCTGCGCCGCAACCGCTCGTCGTCAGCGACGCTATATCGTGCGAGATCGTCGCCGACGCTTGCGCGATCGCTGTGGCTGACATCGAAACGCGGCATCATCAGCCGTGTATCGCCAGCTGCGGCGCTCCTTTCATCATGGCCGAGCTTCAGAGCGCCACGGCGCTTGCTGCGGCGCGGCCTCGCGCCGACGTCTTCGCTCAGCGCCTGTCGCGGGAGCGCGTCAAGGCATTCACTAGTTCATCGCCGCAACGCGTCGATATCCAATCGCGCATGTTCGCTCCGCTGCATGGCATTGCGGTAGGACCCGGCCACGGGTAGCGCCGACGTTGCCCTGATCGGCTCCTGCCCTGCTACAGTCCGAGTCGGACCTGCGCTTGGCAGCCAATGCGCAGGGCGTGATTCGGACTGCAGCTTGTTGAGCTTTGCCGAGAAGAGGGCCGGTAAGGTCTTTGCGGCCTATGTCGGCGGTAGCGCATTCCCGTGATGCAAGGTGTCCTAGCTTTGGCTTGATCGCCGGCGCGCCTCACTCTCTTCCGCCCCACGAAAGCGCGGCGGGCGATTACTCAACGATTCCAATAAGCTTGCGCCAGCCGCTCCGGATCGGCGCGCAGCGGCTCGGATTCGCCGTCGTAGACGATGCGGCCCTTGTCGAGGATCACGGTGCGCGGCGAGAACGTCAGCGCGACGCGGCTGTTCTGCTCGACCAGGATGATCGACAGCGCGCTCTCGGCGCGCAACCGCGCCAGCACCGCGGTCAACGTCTCGACCAGCACCGGCGCCAGGCCCTCGGTCGGCTCGTCCATCAACAGCACCGAGGGATTGGTCAGCAGCGCGCGCGCGATCGACAGCATCTGCTGCTCGCCGCCGGAGAGCTGGTTGCCCATATTGTCGAGCCGCTCCTTGAGCCGTGGGAACAGCTCGAACACGCGCGGCAGCGTCCACGATCCCGGCCGTGCGGCGACGTCGAGGTTCTCGCGCACCGACAGCGAGGGAAAAATCTCGCGCTCCTGCGGCACGAAGCCGATGCCGGCAAGCGCGCGGCGGAAGCTCGGCACGCCGTTGATGCTGCCGTCCGTCGAGCAAGATATCGCCGGCATGCAGCGTGGTGTGGCCCATGATGGTCGACAGCAGCGTGGTCTTGCCGACGCCGTTGCGGCCGATCACGCTGATGCACTCGCCCGGCGCGAGCGCGAGGTCGATGTCCTCGAGCACCACGGTCTCGCCGTAGCCGGCCGAGACCTGCCGCAGCTGCGCAGCTGCGCTAGCCATGGCCGCTCGGCTCCATCGGCCGGCCTGGCCGAGATAGACCTCGCGCACCTGCGGGTTGGCCTCGATCTCGCGCGGCGTGCCTTCGGCGAACACCGCGCCGCCGCACCATCACGGTGACGCGCTTGGCGAAGCGGAACACCACGTCCATGTCGTGCTCGATGATGAGCACGGCGATGTTCTGCGGCAGCCCCTCGATGGCGTCGAGGATGATGTGGCTTTCGGCGCTCGGCACGCCGGCGGCGGGCTCGTCGAGCAGCAGCACCTCGGGCTTGAGCGCCGAGCGTGATCGCGAGTTCGACCAGGCGCTGGCGGCCGTAGGGCAGTTCGGACACGCGATGGCGCTGCGGCATCGGCGAGCTTGAGCGTCTCGCAGAAGCTGCATCGATTCGTCGATGACGTCGGTGCGCCAGCCGGCCGGGTAGAACATCGACGAAGCCGCGCCGACGCGCTCGGCAACGGCGATGCAGACATTTTCCAGCACCGAGAGGCCGCGGAACAGCCGGTTGATCTGGAAGGTGCGGGCGATGCCGAGCTTGACCCGCTCGGCCTGCGCTGCGGCGGTGATGTCGCGGCCGCGCGAGCAGCACCCGGCCGTGCGATCGGCGGCAGCACGCCGGTGAGGAGATTGATGAAGGTGGTCTTGCCGGCGCCGTTCGGGCCGATCAGCGCATGGCGCGCGCCGGCCTCGAGCTTGAAGTCGATGCTGCCGCACGGCCTTGCAGCGCGCCGAAATGACGGCTCAGCGCCCGGGTCTCGAGGCGAACCTCGCTCATGGCGCCGCGCGCTTGCGCGCCGAAGCGCCGCCACAGCGCCTCGCCGAGGCCCAGAATGCCGTTGCGCGCAAACAGCGCGATCACGACCAGCAGCAAGCCGAGGCCGAGCTGCCAGGCGGTCGGATAGATCTGCGCCAGGAAATGCTCCAGCGCCAGATAGACCACGGCGCCGATGAACGCGCCGTAAAGCCGGCCGTAGCCGCCGAGGATGAGGATGATCAGCACGGTCGCGGCGCGATCGAGATCGAGCGCGCTGAGATTGACGTAGGCGTTGGTCTGCGCCCACAGGCCGCCGGCGATGCCGGCGACCGCCGCCGAGATGGTGTAGCAGATGACCAGCCGCCGCCGCACCGGCGCTGCCGACCGCGTGCATGCGCAGCAGGTTTTCGCGAATGCCGGTCAGGCTCTGGCCGAACGGCGAATAGACCAGCGTGCGCACGAACACGAAGCAGACCAGCAGGACGCCGAGGCTGTAGAGATATTGGGTGTCGGCATAGAGCGGATTGAACTCGAACACGCCGAACACCGGCGCGATCGGCAGGCTCGGCAGGCCGTCGAAGCCGCCGGTGTAATCGTGCGCCATGTTGGCGGCTTCTTCGCAGCAGCGCCATGGTGCAGAGCGTCAGCATCAGCAGCGTCAGGCCGCGTGTGCGCAACAGCACCAGGCCGGACAGCGAAGCCGACAACTGCGGCCGCCGACGCGCGGCCATGAGCAGGCTCGGTGATCGGCTCGGTCCAGATGCCGTGAATCGCCAGCATGCCGACCGTGTAGGCGCCGACGCCGAAGAACGCCGCATGGCCGAGCGTGATGATGCCGGCATAGCCGAGCGCGAGATCGAGCGACAGCGCAAACAGGATGGCGACCAGCAGTTCGGCGCCGAAGCCGAGATAATCGGGAAAGGCAAATAGAAGCCGATCGCCGCGACCCACGGCAGCGCTTCCCACCAGCGCGGCCGATGGCGCCGCATCAGGACGCGGGCCGCCGGATGAACGGCCGACACGGCATCGGTCGCCGGCGTCGCGGACGCAGCGGCGTCGCTCACGTCTCCTTCCTTCCGAACAGTCCTTGCGGCCGCCACAGCAGCAGCAGGATGGTGAGCGCGTAGATGAAGATGGTGCCGCCCTTGGGCAGATAGAGCTTCAGCACGAAATCGAGCACGCCGAGCAGCAGCGACGCATAATAGACGCCGATCACGCTGCCGAGGCCGCCGACCGAAACCGCGATCAGAAAATACACCAGATATTTGAGCGCGTATTGCGGATCGAGGCCCAGGAATTCGGCGCCAAGGCCGCCGCCGAGCGCCGCCATGCCGCTGCCGAAGGCAAACGTGATGGTGAACAGCCGGTCGACATTGATGCCGAGCGATTCCGCCATGCGGCGGTTGTCGACGGTGGCGCGGATCTGCGCGCCGATGCGGGTGCGCTCGAAGGCGAGCGAGATGCCGAACCCGATCAGGAAGCCGACCACGATCAGAAAGATGCTGTAGGTGCGGTACTGCGATGAAGCCGAGATTGAGCTGGCCGCCGAATGCCGGCCGGCAGCTGCAGCGGTCTGGCTTTCCGGGCCGACCACGATGGTCGATCCCGGCGATGAAAATGAAAATCAGCCCGATGGTGAACAGCACCTGGTCGAGTTCGCCGGCGCGGTAGAGCCGGCGATAGAGCATGCGCTCGAGCACGACGCTGAGCGCGGCAGTGGCGACGAAGCCGAGCGCCAGCGCCGCAGCGAAGCCGATATGCGGCGCGGTTCATCGCCAGCACGATGACGTAGCCGCCGAACATCGCGAAGGCGCCGTGGGCGAGGTTGACGAACCCCATCAGCCCCATGGTGACCGAAAGCCCGACCGAGACGATGAACAGCACGGTGCCGGCGGACAATCCGCCCAACAGGATGCCGGCGAGATTAGCGACGAAATCCACGGGCGGTCTCAATCCCGTCGACTGGAAGGCGAATGGCGAATGACGAATTGTGGCGTTCAGCAGCCCTCCTATTCGCTATTTCGCCGATTTCGCCATTCGTCGGCGCAGCTCACTTCTTCGGAGCGCACGGACCGATCGCCAGCGCCTTGCACTGGTCCTTCACGTTGGTCGATCTCGCCGAGCTTCTTCTCGTGCAGCTTGCCGTCGGGTCCCTTCACCACCTCGTACGAGATACTCGTTCATGATGATGTCGCGGGTCTCCGGGTCGATCATGATCGGGCCCTGCGGGCTGTCGAACTTCCAGCCGAGCAGCGATTTCACCGCGGCGTCGCCGTCCATCTTGCCCTTGGTGGCCTGCACCGCGTGGACGATGGCGGCCATGCCGTCATAGGCCGCCGACGCCGGTGAAATCCGGCGTCGAGTCCGGGCCGTAATCCTTCTTCCAGGCGGCGACGAACGCTTGTTCTGCGGGATTGTCGAGGTCGGCATTGTAGTGGTGCATGGTGATGAGGCCGATCGCGGCGTCGCCCATGCGCCTGCAGCTTGATGTCCTGGACGATGTCGCCGGGTCCGATCAGCTTGATGCCGGCGGCGCGCATGCCGAGCGCGCCATAGGTCTTGACCACGGCGGTGGCGTGGTCGCCGGCCGGCACGAACACGAACAGCACGTCGGGCTTCTCGTCCTTGGCGCGCTGGAAGAACGGCGTGAAGTCGGGCACCGGCGCCGGTCCGCCGGCCGGGATGGCGTCGATCACCTTGCCGCCGTTGGCCTCGAACGCGTTCTTGAAAGCATCCAGGCTGTCCTTGCCGGGCGGATAATCGGTATAGGCGACGACCGCGGTCTTGGCATGCAGCGTCTTGGCGGCGGCCTCGCCCAGCGCGTAGCCGGAATGCCACATGCGTGAACGAGGTGCGCACGAAGTCCGGCGACAGGTTGGTGATGAACGAGGTGCCGGCATTCATGATGACCGCGAGCTTCTTGCCGGCGGTGACGACCGGCGCCGAGGCGATGGCGTCCGGCGAATAGACCCAGCCGGCGAGCGCATCGACCTTGTCCTGGGTCAGCAATTCCTGCACCGCGATCTTGGCCGCGGCGCCGTCCGGCGCCTTGGAGTCGCGCTTGATGAGGGTGATCTTGTAGGGCTTGACCTGATCGGCATTGAGCTTGAGATAAAGCTCCATGCCGCGGTCCATCTGCTGCGCCAAGCTCGGCGCCCACGCCGGTATAGGGCAGCACCAGGCCGACCTTCACGTCCTGTGCCGAAGCCGGAACGGCCGAGACGGCGAGTGCGGCAATGGCCGCGATCATTCGTTTGGACATAAGCAATCCTCCCAGTCTTTGCGATTCCCCGTCGATTTCAATGCTATGCGTGGCGCCGATACTAGGGCGAAAGCCGGAAATGGCGCAAGCGAAGCCCGACTGCGCCGGTGCGCGCCTTCGTCGCGCCGCCCAACACAGCCACCCCCCGCTTCGCGGCGACAGCGACAGAAGCTATAAGGATGACGCTATAAGAAGGACTGCCTAGCGGGAGCACGGTATGGCGCGCGATTTCGAGGACCATTGCTGGAAAGACATTATCGACCCCGACACGATCGAGATTTATCGGCCCTACCGGCGCAAGACCTTTGTCGGCGACAATCCGGCTGTCGCTCGCCATCGATCTTTACAACAAAGCCTACCAGGGCGGCGACCGTCCGGTGCACGAGGCCGACCGCGAATTCTCCGGCTCCTGCGGCGAGCATGCCTGGAAAGCGCTGCCGCCGACAGAGAAATTGTTCGCCGCAGCGCGGCGCGCGCGCGTGCCGATAATCTACACCACGCGGCGCGCCGACACCGGCGGCGTGCATTCGACCAACCGCAATATCGCGCGCGAGCGCGACGACATCTACGACATCAAGGCCGAGCTTGCGCCGCAGCCGGGCGAACTCGTGATCTACAAGGAGCGCGCCTCCGGATTCTTCGGCACGCCGTTGATAGCCCACTTGCAGCGCCTGCGCATCAATTCGCTCATTATCTGCGGCGAGAGCACCTCGGGTTGCGTACGCGCTTCGACCGTCGATGCCTTCTCGTACGGCTTCCACAACACACTGGTCGAGGAATGCACCTATGACCGCTCCAACATCAGCCACAAGGTCAATCTGTTCGATCTGCATCACAAATACGCCGACGTGATGCACATCGAGGAGGTTTTGGCCCATCTTGACGGTCTCGCTGTCGAACGCAAGGTGGCATAAGGCCCGCTTGATCACCGCATCAACAAACATCTTGAAAGTAACGTCACATGGATACTTCAGTCGCGCGCAAGACCAATATTCCCGATTTCGCTACGGCCTATTATTTCCTCGAAGGCCTCAACGAGATCGGCATTGATTATCTGTTCTGCAATTTCGGCACCGATCACGCTCCGATCATCGATGAGATGGCGCACCGCCGCAAACGCGGCGAGGCGATGCCCGGCGTGGTGCGCTGCCCGCACGAGAACACCGCCGCACATATGGCGGCGGGCTATGCGCTGGTGACCGGGCGCGGCCAGGGCGTGCTGGTCCATGTCGATGTCGGCACCGCCAATACCGCAAACGGCATGCACAATCTTTACCGCAGCCGACTGCCGGTGCTGCTGATGGCCGGCAAGGCGCCCTACACCGTCAACGACGAGCTGGTCGGCTCGCGCGACACCTACGTGCATTTCGTGCAGGAGCCGTTCGATCAGGCCAGTCTGGTGCGGCCTTATTTGAAATGGGAGTGGACGCTGCCCTCAGGCGTCGTCGTCAAAGAGGCGCTGCGCCGCGCGCATTCGATCATGCAGAGCGAGCCGCGCGGGCCGGTCTATCTGATGATGCAGCGCGAGACGCTGACGCAACACTGGAACGCCGACGAGATCCGGCGCTATCCCGCCGACCAGTTCGCCGCGACTGCGGGCGGCGGCGGCGCCGATCCGAAACTCGTCGCCGCGCTTGCCGAGAAACTGCTGGCGGCCGAAAACCCGATCCTGATCACCGGCTATGCCGGCCGCAATGCTCATGCGTCGGAGGCGATCGATGCGCTGGCGCAATTCGCCGGCATTGCCGTCTACGAAGCCAACATGACCAACAACATCTCGCACGATAGCCCGTGCTTCGTCGGCTTTTCACCGAACAAGGCGGTCCCCAAGGCCGATGTCGGGCTTCTGGTCGACGTCGACGTGCCATGGTTCCCGAGCGACGTGAAAGCCAACGAAAAGACGTTCTGGGCGCACATCGACATCGATATCCTCAAGCCCGGCTCGCCGATGTGGACCTTTCCCGGCAACCTGCGCATGCAGGGCGACAGCGGACGCATCCTTGATCAGCTTCTGGAGGAACTGAAGGCGAAGGCGACGCCGCGCTTCAAGGCCGCGGCCGAAGCGCGGCTTAAGCACATCAAGGCTGCACGCGAGGAACGCATCGTCCGCGCCGCCAAGCTCGCGGCGGACCAAGGCAAGCCCGGCGCGATCAGTCCGCACTACCTAATGGCGGAACTGGGCAAGGTGCTCGACGACAACGACATCCTCTTCAACGAAGCCGTCACCAACGCCGACGCGGTGCTGCTGCAAATCCCGCGCGCCGTGCCCAATACCATGATGCGCTCCGGCGGCGGCGGCCTCGGCTGGTCCGGCGGCATGGCGCTGGGCGCCAAGCTTGCGGCGCCCGATCGGCTGATGGTGCAAATTTGCGGTGACGGCGGCTTCTATTTCGGCAATCCAAGCTCCCTCTTCGCGGTCTCGCAGCAATACAAGCTGCCAATTTTCTCGATCGTGATGGACAATTCCGGTTGGAACGCGGTGAAGCAATCGACGCTGCGCGTGTTTCCCGAGGGCGAGGCCAAATCAGCCGGCGAGTTCGAAGCGGAGCTCGCGCCCAAGGTCGCGTTCAGCAAGGTTGGCGAGGCGTTTGGCGCTTACGCCGAAGAGGTCAGCGATCCCGCCGATGTTGCGGCCGCGATCGCGCGCTGCGCCAAGGAGGTCCGCGGCGGCCGCGCCGCGCTCCTGCACGCGCGCGTGACGAAAATGTAGGGCGGCCGATGCGCGCTACATCTTGATTCCGGTCACCGCGACTATCTTGGCGTATTTTTTCGATTCCGCCTGAATGAACTGGCCGAACTCCGCTGGCGAATTGCCCACCACCTCGGCCGCCTGCGACCGGATGATTTCGCGCACGCCAGCGTTCTGCAACGCCGCGACCGCTGTCTTGGCCATTTTGTCGAGCACTGGTTGCGGTGTACCGCTGCGCGCCAGCAGGCCGAACCAGTTGGTGAAGTCGAAATTCTCGAACCCGTCGGTTTCCGCCATGGCGGGAATATTGGGAAAAAGCGGCGAACGCCGCACGCTGGTGACGGCGATGGCTTTCAGCGCGCCGGCTTGCAGGAACGGCACTACCGGCGGCATGCCCGAGATGGTCAATTTGACTTGGCCCGCCACCGCGTCCTGGACCGCCGGCGCCGCGCCGCGATAGGGCACATGCACGAGATGGGTGCCCGCCAGCGCATTGATGTACTCGCCGACCAGATGGTGCGCGCTGCCGACGCCCGGCGACGAAAAATCGGTCGGCTTGGCGCGTGCGAGCGTCAGAAGCTCCTGCACGGTGGAGGCCGGAAAGCTCGGATGGGCCGCGAGCACCATCGGCGTCCACGCCAACAGGGTGATCGGCGCAAAGTCGTGCAGGGGATCGTAGGCGATGTGCGGGAAGAGGTTTTGATTGAGCGCGATCTCGGCCGGCGAGGCGACCAGGAACGTGTAGCCGTCGGAATCTCCCTTGGCGACCATCTGGGCGCCGATCATGCCGCTGGCGCCGGTCCTGTTCTCGACCACGAAGGGTTGACCCAGCGCCTCGCCAAGCTTTTGCGCCAGGACTCGCGCCACGATATCGGTGCCGCCGCCGGCCGCATAAGGTACGATCATCCGGACCGGCCGTTGCGGCCAGTCCTGCGCCAACGCCCCTGTCGCACCAAACATCAGGCAAGCACGATCATGGAACTTCGAAACATGGCGATCCTCCCGCGACGCTTGCTTACTACAGGCTGGAAACGATAGGTCAACAATGGACCGCAGCAGCGCGGCGATGTGGAGGGGTGAAGGATGCAAGCCCAGAACCTGCTGATCATCATGTCGGATCAGCACAGCCGCGGCATGATGGGCTGCTATGGCCATCCGCTGTTGCGCACGCCGAACCTCGATCGCCTGGCGGCGCGGGGCACGCGCTTCACCTCCTGTTGGACGCCGTCTCCGGTCTGCATTCCGGCGCGCGCCGCGTTCGCCACCGGGAAGTATATCCATCAGATCGGGTTTTGGGACAACGCCGACCCTTACGACGGCTCGGTGCCGAGCTGGCATCATCGCCTGCGCGATGCCGGCCACCGCGTCGTCTCGGTCGGAAAACTTCACTTCCGCTCCGACGAAGAGGATTGCGGATTTTCCGAAGCGATCGTGCCGATGCACGTGGTCGAGGGCAAAGGCGACCTGCTCGGCCTCATTCGCGAGGATTTGCCGGTGCGCGGCGCCGCCCACAAGATGGCGGGCCTGGCGGGACCCGGAGAATCCCCTTACACGCTCTACGATCGCGAGATTGCCGCGCGCGCGCAAATCTGGCTGCACGATGAAGCGAAGAAATACCCCGACAAGCCGTGGGTGCTATTCGTCTCCTTTGTCGCGCCGCACTATCCACTGACAGCGCCGCCCGAGCACTTCTATCGCTACTACAACGATCCGCGCTTGCCCAAGCCGAAGTTCTACGATCCCGGCGAACGCCCCGATCATCCGTTCGTGCAGGACTATGCACGGTCGTTCAACTTCGACGATTATTTCGAGACCGAACAAGACATCAGACGCGCGACCGCCGGTTATTACGGCCTGTGCAGCTTCATGGACGAGCAGGCCGGCAAGGTGCTCGATGCGCTCGACGCCTGCGGTCTCACGCAAGCGACCCGCATCGTCTACACCAGCGATCACGGCGACGCGCTCGGCCGCCGCGGGCTGTGGGGCAAGTCGACGCTCTATGAAGAGTCCTCGGCGTGCCGCTGATCGTCACCGGCGACGCCATCCCGCGCGGCCGAGTGATCGACACGCCCGTCTCTTTGCTCGATATTTACCCGTTCATCATCGACGGCGCGGCGAGAGCGGGCCTTCCTTCATCGAGCCGGATCATCCCGGCGTTTCAATTTCCCGGCTCGCCAACGGCGAGACGCCGCGGCGCACCGTGCTCAGCGAATACCACGGCATGGGCTCGACCACCGGCGCCTTTGCGATCCGCAATGGCCGCTACAAGTACATTCATTATGTGAAATACCGGCCGCAGCTGTTCGACCTCGAAGCCGACCCTGATGAGGCCAACGATCTTGCGGCAAACCCGAGTTCCGCCGCGGCGCTGAAGAACTGCGAGAGCAAGCTACGGGCGTTGCTTTCCCCCGAGGACATCGATGTGCGCGCCAAGGCGCGACAGGCCGAGCAACTGGAAAGCCACGGCGGCCGCGAGGCGGTGATCGCCCGCGGCGACCTCGGCTTCTCGCCGCCGCCCGGCATCCGGGCGGAGTTTCACTAAACCCTTTTACGAACGCTTGGATATTGTTCGAACTCTGCCCATCCTACTCCACTTTGATATTGGCATCGTGGATGATCTTGCCGTACCTCTCCATTTCGCTGGCGATGTATTTGGCAAAATAATCCGGCGTCGAGCCAATGGGTTCGAAGCCGAGTATGTTGAAGCGATGCTTCACCTCCGGCTCCGCGAGGACATCGGCGACGCTGGTCTGCAATTTGGCGGTGATATCCGTTGGCAGGTCCTTCGGTCCCCACAGCCCGTACCAAGACACGAACTCGAAGCCCGGCAGCCCCTGATTCCTCGACGGTCGGGATTTCGGGCGCTGCGGGCTGGCGCTTGAGGCTCGTCACGGCGAGCGCCTTGATGCGGCCGGACTGCGCGAGAGGCAGTGACGACAGCATCGGATCGGCGAGCAATTGTATCTGGCCGCTCATGAGATCAGTCAGCGCCGGACCGGTGCCCTTGTAGGGGACGACCAAGGTGTCGAGGTGCGCCTCACGCTTGAGCAGCTCGATCACCAGATGGCTGGCCGAGCCGATGCTGGTGGTGGCGAAGGTGTATTTTTGCGGGTCCTTGCGGACCAGATCGAAAAAGTCCTTCAGGTTGTTGGCTGGCACGCTCGGCGTGGTGCTGACGATCAGCGCCCCCTTCGCGATCAGCGTTACCGGCGTGAAATCCTTTACCACGTCGAACGGCACGCTCTTATAAAGAAACGGATTGACAACCTGGACCGAGGCCGTCAGCAGCAGGGTGTAGCCGTCCGGATCGGCCTTGGCGACGACGTTGGCGCCGACATTGCCGGACGCGCCGCCGGCGCGGTTCTCGACGATGAAATGCGCACCGAGGCTTTGGTTGAGCCTGTCGACCAGGATGCGCGCTACGCCGTCGACCGAGCCGCCGGGCGGGAACGGCACGACGACCGTCACCGTGCGCGTAGGATAGTTTTGCGCCGATGCCACGCCAGGCGCGAGCGCCAGAAGACCAAGCGCCGCGGTGAACATTATTATTATGCGTATCATGCGCATCTCCGATTTATTGCGCCTGCGGGGCCGAGCGCAGCGAGGAGCCCTTTTGGCGGCGCCCCGGAGTGACGATGTTTAGAATGCGCCCGGGTAGCCACCGCCGTCGATCAGAAGGTTCTGGCCGGTAATGTAGCCTGCGTGCGCCGAACAAAGAAACGCGCAATAGGCGCCGAACTCGGCCGGATCGCCGTAGCGCTTGGCGGTGCTCGCCTGCGCCCGTTCGCGGAAAAGCTGTTCGAACGTCTTGCCGGTGCCCGCCAGCATGCCGCGAATGTGCCGGTGCTGCGCATCACTGTCAAAAATGCCCGGTAAAAGATTGTTGATCGTGACGTTGTGGGCGACGGTTTGCCGCGCGAGCCCTCCCGCGAAGCCGACCAGACCCGACCGCGCGCCGTTCGACAATCCAAGCTCGAGTTGCGGCGTTTTTACGCTGCGCGATACGATATTAACGATGCGGCCGAACCCGCGCGCCATCATACCGTCGACTGCAAGCCGCATCATTTCGATCGGGCCAAGCATCATGTCGTCGAGCGCCGCCAGCCAATCCTCGCGAGACCACTCGCGGAAATTGCCGGGCAGCGGTCCCTGCGAATTGTTGATCAGAATATCGGGTTGCGGACACGCAGCGATCGCCGCCGCGCGGCCATCCAACGTGGTGAGATCGCCGGCGACAGTGACGACCCGCACGCCGGTCCCTTGCGCAATCTCGGTGCCGGTGCGTTCGAGCACGTCGCGCGTGCGCGCGACGATGGTGACATCGGCCCCCTCGCGGGCCAGCGCCAAAGCGCAGGCCTTGCCGAGCCCCCTGCTCGCGCCGCAGATGAGCGCGCTTTTGCCCTTGATGCCGAGATTCACGTTGGCTTCGCGAGCGCCAGCGTGCCTTACGCCGCGACCGCAGCGATCGGCTTGAGCTTGTAGCCGTAACTCTTAGTCGAGCCCGAGATCGGCGACGATGCGCAGCCCCTTGGCGAGCGCCTCGCCATCGAGACCGGTCAGCGGCTTGCGTAGATCGCCAGCCGGCATGCCGAGCGCTTTCATCAGCGACTTCACCGCCACCGGATTGATCGCCGAATAGGTGAAGTGCAGCAGCGGCAACAACTCCAGATACGCCGACTTGAAACTCTCTGCTTCAGTGTAGCTCGTCCACGGCGTCGAGATGGTGGCGAGCTCGGCCGGCGCGATGTTGCCGGTCATGTTCGCCGTCCCGTGGCCGCCGAGACTCATGGTCGGCACCACCAGCCCGAGATTAGGGCTGTCGCAGCACATTACGGCCACGTCCGGCTTGGCGGCCAGCACTTGCGCCACCTGGCCGACGCGTGCAGTGGATTCCTTGTGCACCACGTAGTTCGGATGCTTGAAGATGCGGATGAGATGATCCCAGTGCAGGTCGCTCTTCACCCGCGGCGGATTGTTGTAGATGCCGAGCGGCAGATCGGTCGCGTCGGCGATGTCGAGAAAAAACCGCTCGATGTCGGCTTCCGGCGCGCAGATATAAGCCGGCGCGGCAAGGATCGCGCCATCGGCGCCGTTGTCCTTGGCGAAGCGTACTGTAGCGATCGTCGTCTCGGTGTTATTGCCGGTGCAGCCGAAGAAGATCGGCATCTTCGCCGTCTTCATCTTTGCCGTCTCGACGATGATCTTTTTCTTTTCCTCAGGCGATAGCATCGAGGTCTCGCCGGTCGAGCCCATGATCAGCACCGCGGCCGTGCCGTGCTTCTCCTGGAACCGCAGCAAAGTGCGGAACGCCGCGAAATCGACCGAGCCGTCCTTGTTGAACGGCGTGATCAGCGCGACAAAGGAGCCGGTGAGTTTTTGCTTCGGCATATGCTTCTCCTGCGCTATCGTGGCCGGGCCATGACGGCTCCATAACACACTATCACTTCGCCGGCGGGCCATCAGCGTTCACCAGTTCCGGCGGGGTTAACGCGCGGACCGGCAGCAGCGGGCCAGCCCAGCGCTCGATCTCGACCAGCGCCGTCAGCGCGCTCGAGCCCTGCGTCAGCCGCGACGTGCCGACATCGAGCGTCAGCACGTTCGGATTGCCGTGACGCTCCGGCTCGCCGTCCGATTGATCAATCCAGGCGCCCGTCGCCATCACGGCGACGCTGGGCACCACGCCCTCGTCGACGATCGCACCGGCAAGACAGGCGCCGCGTTCGTTGAAGACTCGCACCACGTCGCCGTCTCGGATGATGGCGGCGCGCGGCATCCGCCGTGTTGATGCGGATCGGCTCGCGTCCCGCGACCTTGCTGGCCGCCGATACCGGTCCTGCGTCCATCTGGCTGTGCAGCCGGGTCGGCCGGCTGGTTGGTAACGAGGTGAACCGGAAAGACGTTGGCTGCGGCACTGCCAAGCCACTCGGCCGGCGCGCATCCAGGCCGGATGCGGCGGACAATCGTCGTAGCCGAACTTTGCGATCGTCTCCGAGGCGATCTCGATTTTTCCCGACGGCGTGCGCAACGGATGCTGTTGCGGATCGGCGCGGAACTCTTCGAACAGGACGTACTCGCGCGTCGGCGGCGGCAACTCCACGAAACCCTCGGCCCAGAACTGCTGGAAACCCGGCAGGTTCATGCCTTTCCTGGCGGCGCCGGCTTGCGGAAGCGATCGTAGATGAACTGACACCAGCCCATTTCGTCGCGGCCTTCGGTGAAGGCCTCCGCGTAGCCGAGACGATCGGCGAGCGCACTGAAAATATCGAAATCGTTGCGCGCCTCGCCGACCGGGCGCGATCGCCTGATGCATGGCGATGAGAAACGGGTCGCGCGAGGAGCCGCCGACGTCGTTGCGTTCGAGCGGCGTCGTCGCCGGCAACACGATATCGGCGCGGCGGGCTGTCGGCGTCCACCAGCTGTCGTGCACGATGATGGTGTCGGGCTTCTGCCAGGCGCGCTGCAGGCGGTTGAGGTCCTGATGGTGATGGAATGGATTGCCGCCGGCCCAATAAATCAGGTGGATGTCGGGATAGACGGCGCGATGGCCATTGAACTCATATTCCTGGCTCGGCGCTGAACAGCATGTCGGCGATGCGCGCAACCGGAATAGCGCGGCGCGCAGGATTGAGCGGCGGCGCGAGTCTCGGGGCCCGGCACGTCGACGCGTGGCGCGCCGACGCCATTGGTCGAGCCGTGGCCGAAGGCGAAGCCGCCGCCCGGAAGCCCGATGCCGCCGAGCATGGCCGCGAGCGTGATCGCCGCCCAGTACGGCTGCTCGCCGTGATGCGCGCGCTGCAGCGACCACGCACAGGTGATGAGGCTGCGCACACTGGCCGCGCGGCGCGCGAGATCGCGGATCGTGGCGGCGCGGAACGCCGCAGATCGCCTCCGCCCATTCGGCGCGTCTTGGCTGCGCCATCGTCCGCGCCCATGAGATAGCGCTCGAACGCCGCGAAGCCGGCGCAATAACGGGCGAGGAATTCGGCGTCATGGCGGTTCTCGGCAAGCGAGCGTATGCGCCATCGCCAGCATCATGGCGGTGTCGGTATTCGGCCGGATCGGCACCCACTGCGCCGCCAGAAAATCCGGCACGTCGCCGCGGTTCGGGCTGACCACGACGAAGTCGATGCCGGCGTCCTTGGCGCGCCGCAGCCACTTCTCCATGACATGGGCGCCGGCGCCGCCGGAGGTGACCTGGCCATTTTTCAAGCGCCAGGCCGCCGAACGCGATGATCGAGCGCGTGTTCTTGACGACCGAGGACCAGTCGGTGACGCCGCCGGCCGCCGGCTCGAAGGTGCCGATGACATGCGGCAGAAAGAATTGCGCGGCGCCGAAGCTGTAATTGCCCAGCTGGTCGACGCAGCCGCCGCCGAGGAACAAAAAGCGGCGCACCAGCGTGCGCGCATGATGCACGCGGCCGGCGGACGACCAGCCGTAGGAGCCGCCGAAGATCGACTCTGCGCCATGCTCCTGCCGCACCCGCGCGAGCTCCTGCGCCACGAGCGCCAGCGCTTCATCCCATGAGACTTCGCGAAAGCGATCCGCGCCGGTTCGCGGCCTGCCTTCGCGCCAGCCCTTCGCGGACGGCCGGCCGCGCGATCCGCAGCGGCGAGTGCACCATGGCGGGCATGGCGTCGAGCATCGGCGAGGGCGCCGGATCGCGCGCAAACGGCTCGCAGCCGACGACGCGGCCGTCTTCGACCAGCGCGTTGAAGGCGCCCCAATGGGCGAGGGAGGGGAAGCGCTTGATGGTCATTCGTTACTGCTCTCCGCTCGTCCCAAAAGCCAGGACCCAGCTCATCGCAATGTACGCCATTCTGGATTCCCGCTCTCTCACGGGAATGAGCGGAACTCGGGGCATCGTGTCACGGACTCGCGTGATTGATGAATTTTTCTGGGGGCGCTTCGCCCCATTGCGACCTGAGTGCTTCGTCGGCGGCAATGAGATTGGAGCCATTGGCGAGATTGAGGCGATCGCTGTCGGCCCAATGCTCGTGGACGTGGCCCCACGGGTCGGACCAGTAATCGTAGACCTGGCTGCCGAGCACGTGACGGCCGATGCCCCACATGTGCTCGTAGGTCCCGAACTCCTTGAGATAGTCGTGGCCCATGTGCACGTCGTCGATGTCGGGAACCTCGAACGAGAGATGGTTCAACCCGGTCTTCTCATGGTTGAGGCAGAAGAAGACGTGATGATCGACATAAGTGTCGCCGCGGTCGCAGCGATTGAACGAGCCGATCAGGTTGTCCTTCTGCTCGGCGTAAACGTCATCGGAGCAGATCATGCCCAGCGTCTCGCGAAACCAGCCGACCGTTTCGCGGAATCGCGGCGACATCAGCACGCCGTGCCCGATCCGCTTGACATGCGCGGGCCCCCTGGGCAGGCGCATCAGCTCGCCGGCGCGCGACAGCGGCGCTTCGCCAGAATTGAGCTTTTGCCGCTTGACCGGGATCGGCTTTACCGGCGCGATGCCGTGCACCACCTCGATCTGATAGCCGTTCGGCTCGGTGAGCCGCACGCGCTTGCCGCCGCCCGGCTCGTCGATGTTCTCGATGCGGAGGCGCCGGGCGCCTTGGCGAGCCGCTTGCAGATCGTCTTCGCTCGTCGACGTAATAGGCGAGGCCGACGAATTTCGGGTCGCCCTTCTCGGTGACGTGGATGTGGTGCGCGGGATCGGTGCCGCGCATGTAGAGCGCATTGTTCGGTCCGGTCGGCCTTGAGCATGCCGAATCGCGTCAGGAATTCCTCCATGACATCGAGATCGGGCGCCCTGAGGCGTCCATAGGCGATATCCGTTACTTTGACCCAGGTCATATCATCCTCCCTGCAACTCCCGCCGGATCGTGTCGCTGTAATTTGCCACGATCGGCACGGCGGAGCTACCTTGATGTCGTCGCTGCTGGCTCACGCAAACACAATACTCCGCCAGAGACCGATCCGATGAACCGTTCCTGCATTCCGGCTCTGATCTTGGCCGCAGCGGCGCTGGCAAGCCTCGCCGCTGCAGCGCGGGCGGACGAGGTCGCGGATTTCTATCGCGGCAAGCGCATCAGCCTCGTCATCGGCTTCGGCTCGGGCGGCGGCTACGACCTTTATGCCCGCCTGCTCGGCCGGTTCATGGGCGCGCATATTCCCGGCAATCCGATCATCGTGCCGCAGAACATGCCCGGCGCCGGGAGCCGCAGCGCGGCCAATTGGCTCTACACCATCGCGCCGAAGGACGGCACCGTGATCTCCTGCCTCAGCCAGGCGACGCCGACCGACCAGGCGCTCGGCCAGCCGGGCGTTCGCTTCGCGCCGGAACAATTCAACTGGATCGGCAACCTCTCGGTGGTCAACAACATTCTGTTTGTTTCGGCGGCAAGCGGTGTCGCGACGATCGACGAGGCCAAGAAGAAACCTCTCGCCATCGGCGCGAGTGGCGCGAGTTCGCCGTCGGTGCTCTATCCGCAAGTCTCCAACAATCTGCTCGGCACCAAGTTCAAGATCGTCAGCGGCTATCCGGGCGGCGGTGACATCAATATCGCCGTCGAGCGCCATGAAGTGGATGGCCGCGGCAGCGATTCCTGGGCATCGATGAAATCCACACATCCCGATTGGCTGCGCGATCACGCGATCAACATCCTGTTCCAGGTCGGCCCGCGGCGCGAACGCGATTTGCCCGACATACCATTGTGGACCGAGCTCGCCAACAATGACGAACAGCGTCAAGTGCTCGCCATCCTCTCCGGCGACGTATCGGTCGGCCGGCCGATCCTCACCGCACCGGACGTTCCCGCTGACCGCGTCAAGGCGCTGCGGCAGGCGTTCGACGACACCATGCGCGACCCGCAGTTCATCGCAGCGGCGGCGCAGTCGAACATGGATATCAATCCAATGGGCGGCGAAGAGCTGCAGCAGATCGTCGGCCGGATGGTTGCGCCGGGGCCGAAGATTTTGGCAATGGTGAAGGAGGCGATTGCGATCAAGGACGTCGCGCCCAAGGGGCAGTGAACTCGTCATTCCCGGGCCGAGCACAGCGAGGATTCCGAAATAACGGCAGCTACGCCCGATAATCGGCGGGAACAGTCTCGTCGATACGCCGGCCGCCCATCGCATTGAACAGTGGCGTCAGCACGATCGCGATGACGAGGTTGAGCACCACCGTATAGAAGGCGCTGTAGCCCGGGAATGCGTATCCCGCAAAGGACAACGGATAGGCCGCCGCATAATTCACCGAGATGGCCATAAGCGTACCCGCGATGGTCCCCACCGCCCAGCCGATGAACAGCGCCCAATCGCTGAACCAGCGCGTATAGGTGCCGAGCAGCACCGCAGGCAGCGTCTGGATGATCCAGATGCCGCCGAGGAGCTGGAGCTGGATCGCATATTTCGTCGGCACGAAGAGGATGAAGACGAGCGCGCCAAGCTTGACGACCAGCGACACCCATTTTGCCATCTGTGCTTCCTGCTTGTCGGTCGGATTGCGATTGATGAACTCGCGATGGATGTTGCGGGTATACAGATTGCCGGCCGCGATCGACATGATCGCCGCCGGTACCAATGCGCCAATACCGACGGCGGCAAACGCGATGCCGACGAACCACGACGGGAAACTGTGCAGGAACAGTGCCGGCACCGCGAAATTGCTGCCGAATTGCTTGAAGCCGGCACTATATTCGGGAAGGACGCCGACGCCGGCGGCGATGGCGAAAAACCCGACCAGCGCCAGCAGCCCGAGCATGAACGAATAACCCGGCAAAAGCGCGGCGTTGCGCCTGATGGCGTGGCCGCTGCTGGCGCTCAGGATGCCAGTGATCGAGTGCGGATAGAGGAACAGCGCCAGCGCCGACCCCAGTGCCAGTGTCGCATAGACGCCATAGGCGCCGGTAGTATTCGCTCCAGGCACCGCAAGCAGCGTTTTCGCCGGCGGTATGGCGGCGAAGATCTTGCCGAAGCCGCCCAATTGGATCGGGACGACAATCACCGCGGCGAACGCGGTGAGGTAGATCAAGATATCCTTGACGATCGCAATCGACGCCGGCGCGCGCAGGCCGCTCGAATAGGTGAAGGCGGCCAGGATGATGAAAGCGATGATCAGCGGCAGATCGCCGGTGTAGCCGGCCCCCGAGATGCCAAGCCCGCCGATCACGACCTGGAGGCCGACCAGTTGCAGCGCGATGTACGGCATGGTGGCGACGATGCCGGTGATCGTCACCGCAAGGGCGAGCCAGCGATTGCCGAAGCGGCCGCGCACGAAATCGGCCGCCGTGATGTAGTTGCGCTTGTGGCAGACGTACCAAAGCCGCGGAAACACCAGGAACAGGATCGGATAGATCATGACCGTGTAAGGCACCGCGAAGAACGCGATGGCGCCGGCGCCGAAAGCGAGCGCCGGAACGGCGATGAAGGTGTAGGCGGTGTAGAGGTCGCCGCCGACCAGGAACCAGGTGATCAGCGTGCCGAAGCGCCGTCCGCCGAGACCCCATTCGTGCAACTGATCGAGATCACCCTTACGCCAGCGGGCAGCGGCAAATCCAAGCCAGGTTATGAAGCCGAACAGCAAGACGAATATGATGAGGGCGGTCCAGTTCACGTCCTGCACGGCATTTCTCCCCCGATCTTTCCTATTCGCCTCTTATTTCGTGCAGCAACGCCCGCTAGTCGTCGGTGGCGAAATAGACGATCGCAGTCAGAATGGCGCCGATAATGATGCAGAGGAGTTGGTACCAATAAAAGAACGGCAGCCCCGCCCAGACCGGCTCCGCCTTATTGTAGAAGGGCGGCCAGAGCACCGCGATGAACTGGATGAGGAAGAGCAGGTACCACCAGTTCCATCCGGAACGTTTTTCGCCTTGCTGATCCATGGCGCCGCCTCGACGTTTCATCCCGCAAGAGCTGTTTATTGCTCCTGATGCTGAGCGTATCCCGTCGGCGCCGTCTAATCAAATAAATACAGAAAACGGGCGAGCCGACGGCGCTTTGCTATTCCGCGGCAGCTTTGTTGATGTTGGCTCCGACGTCAAAAGCGAGCAGCGCCGTGAAGTTGCGCACGCTCGCTGCGCGATCCATCGCGCCCAGAAAGGCAATGAGTTTTTCAGTTGCCAACTCGCCGGCGAACGGCCGCATGTTCTCGCGCAGCTTTTCGGCCAAGTCCGCGTCCGAATAGGGGTTCTTCGGATGACCGGGGAACGGCGCGGCGGCTCCATGTTCGATCTCGCCATCGACCGTTTCAATTTCGATGCGCGACAGGTAGCCGGCTTGCGCACGCTTGAGCTTGCCGCCGGCGAGCGTACCGAGCTCGGGTGCGGCGCTGACCTTGACCTTGTCCGCGAGGAAACGCTGGCGCACCGGGTCGCGCACGCGGGCGGGGTTGAAACTGTCGGTGCGGACGTAGCCGTCTAGCACCGCAGTGGCGACGATATAGGGCAGCGAATGGTCGGCGGTTTCTCGCGAGATCGGATGCCACGGATCCTGGCGGATCTTGACGAGGTGGTCGTAGGCGCCTTCCTCGGTGAACACCCTGACCTGTTTGACGCGCGCGATGTCGCCGACCTTGCCGCGCGCCTGCAGCGCCGCCTGGATCGCGCTTTGCGCCAGCGAACCGACCGGCCAGCGCTTGAAATAGGTATCGCACACCCGCGCGAGCGGGCGTTTGGCGTCAAGCTTCGCCCGCAGCACGCCGATGGCGTCGTCGGTCTTGTTGGCAAGCTTCTGGATGAAGCCGAGCTTGCCGACGAAGGGCCGCACCGCGCCTTCGACGCCGACGGAGGCAAGAAGGCATGCCTGCAGCGAATTGCGCACAGCGTCGGCGCCGTTGAATCGCTTCCACATCGTCAGATCGCCGCGCGCGTTGAGCTCGCCCGATTCGATTTCATCGCTGGCGAAATGCGGGATCACCGTCATCGCCAACGCTTCGCGGGTCTGGGCTGCATCAAGATCGAGCACGCGCGCGATCGCGCACGTCGCGCCAATGGCGGTGAGATTGGTGTAATCCCAGCCGCCGGGCGCCGTCGAAAACGCGTCGTAGACCGCGCCAAGAACCTCGTAGCCGACGGCGAGGGCCGCAAGCAGCTTTGCGTTGGACGCATTCGCCCATTCGGCGGCGGCGACGACGGCGCTCACCATGTCGCTGCCGTGGCCTGAATTGCGCGCGCCGACGAAGAAGTCGTTGTAGTCGTAGCAGCGCAGCAGTACGCCGTTGACGAGCGCTGCGACCTCCGGTGTCGTGCGCGGCAACGCGCCCCAGACGACGCAGCCGTTGTCGCCGAGCACGAAGCGCGCGGCATGTTTGCGCGCCGCCTGCGCCGCAGGATGCGCGAGCGCGCCCATCGCGACCGCAAGTGAATCGATCAAGACCGCCTTGGCGGCGCGTTCGCTGGGCGCATCGAGATCGCCGGATACGTCCGCCGTAAAGCCGCCGATCAGCGCCGCGACTTCATCAGGCGTCTCGGACTTTTTTATGTTGGACATTGGTTGCAACTATACTGCCACGTGGAATTCGCCCTTACGGACTTTTACCGCATCGCGCGCGGCGTCCTTGAACTTGCCGTCGACCGGAAGCACGAAAGACGCCGAGCGCACGCTTTGCGCCTCCTCGTCCAGTCCCGGCGCGCGCTTGCCTTCGGCCACGGCTTGCGCCGCCTTGCGCAGGCGCAGCCGCGCCATGATGATCGCATTGTCGGTGGCGACGAGGTTTTCCTTGGTGCGGTCGGCGATGGCGCCCATGCTCTCCTGCACCGAAGCGTCCTGGATCGCGAGGCCGGCCACGCCGTTATAGTACCGGCCGGTCTCCTGGGCGACGCGGTCCATCAGATAGCCGTTGCTGCGGTTGGCCACCGGCCGAAACGTGCCGGGAATGAGATCGGCATGGACGCCGGCGCCCTTGCGCATCAGCTCGACTTCTTCGCCCGTAAGGTCGCGCACCGGGTGGAATGTCATGGTCCAGGCCATGCAGTTGTAATCGTCCATCGGCACCCAGGCATGGCCATTGGCGGCATTGCCCTTGTAGGGCGGAATCAGCGTGTACCAGGGCATCAGCCATTGCGTGACGCGCCAGTAGTGATAGCCCGGATCGGCATCGCGCCGCGCGCCGATGAGGAGCCCGCCGGGCGATTCGAGGATGTCGAACACGGTGTTGGTCGAGCGCGCATATTTCGCGCCGGCAGTGTTCTTGTGCAGGGGATCGGAATTGAGGTCGCCGCGGTGCAGGAACGAGACGTGGCTTGAATTGATGCCGCCCTCCATCGCCTGCAGGTAGTTGCTCTCCTGCCAGCGCTTGGTGATGAAGCGCTGCGACGGCTTGAGATTGACCCATTCAAACGACGGTGCCGGCGGTTGTTCCGCCGGCGGACCCATATAGGCCCAGATCACGCCGCCGGCTTCGACGCACGAATAGGCCTTGAGCTTGATCTTCTGGCAAAAGCCGCTTTCGGCCGGCTCCGAAGGCACCTCGATGCACTGCCCAGTCACATCGTACTTCCAGCCGTGATAAGGGCAGCGCAGTCCGCTCTCCTCGTTGCGGCCGAACCACAGCGACACACCGCGATGCGCGCAGAATTCGTCCATAAGCCCGAGCCGGCCTTGCGTGTCGCGGAACGCGATCAGCCGCTCACCGAGCAATTGCACCTGCACCGGCGGACAGTTCGGCCGCGGCAATTCCTCCGCCATCAAGGCCGGGATCCAGTGGCGGCGATGCAGTTCGCCCATCGGCGTGCCGGGGCCGGTCCGGCACAGATATTCGTTCTGCTCATGCGTGATCATGTCAGCTCTCCCGAATTCGTCATTTAGTTCATCGCCTGGTAGGGACCAAGTGTTTTGTCCGCCTCGTCGGCGAACGAGGCGTCGATCACTTGATCCACTGTGACTTTGCCGCTGACCAGCCCGCGCTCGCGGAAGAAATTGAAATCGTTCTTGAGTGTCGCCGCATTGACATGACCGTTCGGGTTGACGGCGAACGGCACCATCTTCGCGTAGACGGTACGGTCTTTGACGGCGGTGTATTCGGTGAGGATCGATAGGATTTCGCCGGCATTGGGACCGGCGAGCTTGCCGCCTTGTATGGCATCGTTGTAGTCGCGCACGGCGCGAATGTAGGCGTTCATGAACTTCTGCGCCACCGGCCGGCGCTCCTGTGCGAACTTTTCCGAATATAGCACGACGGCAGTCTGCTGCCCCGGATAGATGACGTCCTTGCTGGCGCGCACCGCGACGCCTTCCTCCTCCGCCCGCGTGATGGTCGGCTCGTTGGTGATGGCGGCATCGATGGCTTTGTTGCGGAGCGCCACCAGCATCTCCGGGAAGCCCATATAGACGACGTTGACGTCGCTGAATTGCAGACCACCCTTCTTCAACGCCTCGTTGAGCGAGGATTTGTTGCCGGTGCCCGGCGACGCGGCTGCGACCGTCATGCCTTTGAGGTCGGCGAGCGTCTTATAGCGGCCGCTATCGGCCAGATCTTTGCGCACGATCAGTGTCGAATATTCCAGCGTCTCGGTCACCGAACCCTTGTCGGCAACGATGCGCAGGCGAATGCCGCGCTCCACCGCATTGTAGAGGCCCGCCGAGACGGTGCCGCCGCCGGCGTCGAGTTCGCCGCCGCCGAGCGGCGCGATCATCTTGGCCGCGGACGGGAACGCCGTCATCGCGATGGCGATGCCGGCATCGCGGAAATATCCCTTCTTATCGGCGATGAAGAAGCCGGCATCGGTGGCGGTATTGGTGATGCCGACCTTGACCTCATCGGTTTGCGCGGCGGCGTCTGCGGCGAACGGCAGGCTGGCGGCGAGCGTCATACCAAGGATCGAAACGATCGTTCTTGCCAGCATGGAAGGTAAGCTCTCCAAGTTCGTCTGACAGCTTTTCGGCGCGGCAGCTTGAGCGGCAGACTGGGCGCGGCGCCGTATTCTGTGTAGATAGTCAGCGCCAGCGCGCCTGCGTGTCAACGCGTCACAACGGCCCGCCAAGTATGCAAAACCGGCATTGTCTGGTATGCCCCGGCATGACGCCTGCAACGGAGACCGTCATGGAGTTTTTCCCCGAAACGGCGCCGATTCCCGGCGGGCGCATTGCCGGCTATCGCAATTCGTCGCCGCGGCTCATTCGGCTGCTCGGCCTCGGCGAGCACGGCAGCCGGGTCGCCCGTGAGGTGGCAGCACGCGGCCTGCCAAATGTCGAAGTCGAGACGAACGCCAAGCCGGTCGGCTGGGATGATATCGCCGGAGACCGGCCTGGGGCGCGCGCCAACATGGTCGTCATCGTTTGCGGCGAGGGCGACGAGCGGCTGTTCAGCCCGGCGCAGGGCAAGCCCGACATGCTGGTCACCTTCATCGTGCTCAAGGACATCGAGGAAGTCCCGGCGGCCGACGATTCGCGCCTTGCGCAAATGCGCGGCCAGTCCGATCTATTCGTCACCACTTCGGACAGCGACTATGTCGGCGACCTCATCGACAATCTAGCGAGCTGACGATGACGGCGGTTGGGAATCTCGCCCGCGAGCGGCTGGAACGCGGCGAGCTCTCGCTCGGCGTCGGCATTCGAATTCTGCGCAGCGTCGAGGCCGCGAAAGCAATGAAGAGCGCTGGCTTCGACTGGCTCTTCATCGATCTCGAGCACGGCGCGCTGTCGATCGAGACCGCGTCGCAGATGTGCCTCGCTGCGCTCGACGCCGGCATTGCGCCGCTGGTGCGCGTCCCCAACGGCGAATATTCGCTGGCGACCCGGCTTCTCGACAACGGCGCCCTCGGCATCGTCGTCCCGCATGTCGAGACGGCGGAGGAAGCCGGCATGATCGTCGACCGGCTGCGCTACCCGCCGCAAGGCCATCGCGGCGTCTACAGCATCATGCCGCAGTTCGACTACAAGCCGACCGCCGACATGACGGCCTCGCTCAACGCGTCGAATCTGATCGCGGTGATGCTGGAATTGGAGAAGGCCATTGCCAACGCCGAGGCGATCGCCGCCGTCCCGGGCATCGATGTGCTGCTGATCGGCACCAACGATTTGTGCATCGAACTCGGCGTGCCGGGCGATCTCGGCCACGCCAAAGTCGCGGACGCCTACGCCCGCATGATCGCGGCCTGCCGCAAGCACGCCAAGTGGCCGGGCATGGCTGGGGTCTACGACGACAAACTGATGCAGCGCTACATCGACATGGGCGCCCGCTTTATCGTCGCCGGCGGCGACCTCGGTTTTCTGATGGACGGCGCCACGAAGCGCACGGCGCTGCTTCGATCCGCAACCGGCAGCCATCAATAGTGATAGCGGCACTGGGCGATTTCCAAGAATTGCTCGCCAGGCTGTCCCGCTATGCGACAAACCAATCGATGCTCCTGAGTGATGCGGCGCGACCACCAGCCGGAAAGTGCGAATTTCAGCACTTCCGGCTTGCCGAGACCTCGAAACGGGTTGCGCTGGGTATCCTCAATAAGCGCGTTGATCTTCTTGAGAGTGTCAGGATCGTTGCGCCGCCAATACAGATAATCCTCCCAGGCCCTTTCGGTCCAAAGAAGCGTCATTCTTACGGCTCGATGAGACCACGCTCACGAAGCGTCCCGGCATTGGCAGACACAATCGATGCCAAAAGTCGCCGCGCATTGGCGGGGCTGCGCAAAAGATGGACCGTTTCCATCCATCCATCAAACTCCTCCTCGGAAATAACGACAACGGCCCGGCCGCCCTGCCGGGTCACATGAAGCGGCGTACGGCTGTTCCAAACCTGATCCATGTAAGCGGCGAGCCGCTCGCGAAAATCGGAATAGGTCACATGACTTATCTCAGACTTTCGCCGCAAATCGATCTTGGGCATGGCCGGTTCTCCTTGTACAGATATATGTACAATTAAAAACTGAAGCAACCCGAAAGAGCGTAAGCGCTACGGCGACAGAACGTTCTTCGTTGCGGGCCGCCTTCAACGTTCGCGCTCGAACGTCAGTGGACCCTCCGTTTTTTGGCCGGGCTGAACACCTGAATTCTGGAGCGGGCGGCGGGAATCGAACCCGCGACATACAGCTTGGGAAGCTGTCGTTCTACCACTGAACTACGCCCGCACACCCGCTCTGAGGCCTCGTTTCGGCCCCGCGAATGAGCTTTTGCTGCCGTCGTCGAATCATAGGCGACCGACGCGGACCGAGGCAAGCGCATGTCGCAGCACATGTCGCAGAGCGCGCTTTCGTTAGCTGCCGCGAGAGGTGCGGCTATTTCGCGACGACCGCGGTGACGTCGATCTCCAGAAGCATGCCCTGGATCGCCAGCGCATTGATGACCAGGAAGGTATTCGCCGGCAGCGGGCCGTCCCCATAGGCTTCCCTCCGGCATTTGGCGACATCGGCCTGATAACGAATATCGGTCACGTAGACGACCTGCTTGACCACATCGGCCAAAGTGGCGCCCTGAGACGCCAGACCCCGCTTGATCTTGTCGTAGGCGTAGCGGCATTGCTCATAGGCATCGCCGAGGTGCAGGATCGAAGCAAATTTTCCCGCGGGAGCCTTTTCATCTTCGGCGCCTACTCCTGCCATATAGATCGTTTTTGCCGGACCCGTGACAGTAATGATCTCGGTGAAATACCCTTTGGCCCATTCCGACGGATTGTAGCGCTTCACTTCGAGCCCCTGTGCCAGCACTGCCGATTGAGTGAAGAACAGTGCGATGAAAAGGAAAGCCGGCAGCCTCGTATCGAGCTTCATGATGATGCCTCACATGCTTGAACGATGTCGGGGCGCCCAGGATCGAGACGCTCCTTCAAGATCATAGACTCGGATCAAGATCGGCATAAAGCGCGATGCCACGAGAAGATGGGCATGCGCTTTCTGAATGGGTTCGCGAAATTTATGCCCACGCCGCCCCCAATGATCAGCACGGGAACATCCATGCCGCCAATGACGCCTTCCCCATGCTCAAGCATCGCGTTGGGCTGCGCATATACCTATCTAATGGACGATATCGCGAGCCGCGAATGCGGTGGGCGCCCAGGACGAAGGTTGGACCAGCGGCGTCGTCGGCGTGGACTTCCACGTTGAGGCTTCTGGAAAGCTACCTTATGTTTGAAATACGTCAATCTGGAATCGCTACCACGGTTGATCGAGATATGTGAAATAGTGTCATACTTTAGCGCATATCTGTAAGGGCCGGTCAGCGGAAAGCTCAATCATCATGGCGGAACGATCTTTTGCTGCGGAAGTCGACAAGCTAAGGCTTGGAGCGGGGGAAGAATTCGCCGGCGAAGGCATCCTGGCGATCACCAAGGCGCTGCTTCAGTCCGGGGTCGGCTACGTCGCGGGTTACCAGGGGGCGCCGGTCTCGCACCTGATGGACGTGCTGTCCGATGCCCAAGAGGTGCTCTCGGAACTTGGCGTCCATTTCGAAGTGTCGGCGTCGGAGGCGACGGCGGCAGCAACGCTGGCGGCGTCGGTCATGTACCCGATTCGTGGGGCGGTGACGTTCAAATCGACGGTCGGAACCAATGTGGCGTCGGACGCGCTGGCAAACTTGGCCTCCGGAGGCGTGACCGGAGGCGCGCTGATCATCGTCGGCGAAGACTACGGCGACGGCTCCTCGATTATGCAGGAGCGCTCGCACGCTTTCGCGATGAAGTCGCAGATGTGGCTGCTTGATCCTCGGCCCAATCTCGAAAGCATCGTCAAAGCGGTCGAGGACGGCTTCGCGCTGTCGGAGGCCTCCCACACGCCGGTGATGCTCCAGGTCCGCATCCGCGCTTGCCACGTCCATGGCCAGTTCACGGCCAAGCCCAACAAACCGCCGCCCTTCACGCTGGCACAGGCGCTGGAGCAGCCCCGACGCGACACAAGCCGGATTGTCCTGCCGCCGGCATCCTTCGCACACGAAGCGGAAAAGGTGCATGAGCGCTGGCCAGCCGCGGTGAAATTCATCAAAGAGCGCCGGCTCAACGAAACATTCGAAGGCGACATCGCCGATATCGGGATCATTCTGCAGGGCGGATTGTACAACACGACGATCCGGGCGCTGCAAAATTTTGGGCTTGCGGACATCTGGGGAGCGACGCGCGTGCCGCTCTACGTGATGAATGTGACCTATCCTCTTGTCGATGAGGAGATTGTCGCATTTTGCGCGTCGAAGAAGGCGGTTCTCATGATCGAGGAAGGACAGCCTGACTATCTCGAACAGGCGCTCAATACGACATTGCGGCGAGCCAGTGTCGGCACCCGCATTTTCGGCAAGGACGTACTGCCCAAGGCCGGTGAATATACGTCGGCCGCGGTCCTTGCCGGCATCAAGGCATTTCTTCAGGAGACCGCGCCATTTGCGCTTCCCGATGCGGTGCGCGCGCCGAACGAGGCGGCGTCCCAGCCGGACGCCAAATTACAGGAACTGAACCGCGCCGTGCCCGCGCGCCCTCCCGGATTCTGCGTCGGTTGTCCGGAGCGGCCGATATTCGCGGCAATGAAGCTCGTCGAGAAAGAGCTCGGGCCGCACCACATCGCCGCCGATATCGGTTGCCACTTGTTCTCGATTCTGCCGCCTTTCAACATCGGCGCGACGACGATGGGCTACGGGCTAGGTCCCGCATCGATGTCCGCATTCAACGTGCCGGCGGCGAAGCGGCCAATCGCCATGATCGGCGACGGCGGATTCTGGCACAACGGCCTCACCAGCGGGGTAGGTAACGCCGTCTTCAACAAGCATGACGGCGTCGTCATGGTCGTAGACAATTTTTATGCCTCCGCGACCGGCGGCCAGGATATTCCGTCGTCGCGCGCCGACAATCGGAAACGATCGACCAAGCACCCGATCGCTCGGGCCGTGAAAGGCGTAGGGGTCAAATGGGTCCGTCAGCTCGACCGGACCTATGACGTCGGAAAGATGCGCGACGTTCTCAAGGAGGCCCTGACCACGCAGGAGAAGGGCCCCAAAGTTATTGTCGCTTCATCCGAATGCATGCTGAACAAGCAGCGGCGCGTTAAGCCGCTGCTCAGTGCGGCGCTCAAGCGCGGCGAGCGCGTGGTCAAAGAGCGGTTCGGCGTCGACGAGGACGTCTGCACCGGTGACCATGCCTGCATCCGGCTCTCCGGTTGTCCTTCGCTGTCGGTGAAGCACACCGCGGATCCGCTGAAAGACGACCCGGTGGCGGCGGTGGACGACGGTTGCGTTGGCTGCGGAAATTGCGGCGAGGTGGCGGAAGCGGCCGTGCTCTGCCCATCCTTTTATCGCGCCGACATCGTGAGCAATCCGACCAGCATTGAGACCTTGCTGGCGAGGCTCAGCGCACGGATGATCGGGTTTTTGCAGCGACGCCGCGATCGCCGTCGCGCCGTCGTTGTCTGAGTATTCTGCATGAACGTCATGGAGCAAATTTCAAAGCCTGCACTGAGCCGGGATCGCCCTATCTGCATCGCGGTACTGGCCATCGGCGGGCAGGGCGGCGGCGTTCTGGTCGACTGGATCGTGGCGCTCGCGGAAAGCCAAGGCTGGGCGGCGCAGTCGACCTCAGTGCCGGGCGTCGCACAGCGTACCGGCGCGACCGTATACTACGTCGAAATGCTGCCCGTTCCGCCGGGCGGCGCCGCCAAGCGACGCCCGGTCTTCGCCCTGATGCCGGGGGCCGGCGTCGATATCGTGATCGCCGCCGAACTGATGGAGGCGGGCCGGGCGATCCAGCGCGGCTTCGTCACCCCGGATGTCACGACGCTGATCGCTTCCAGTCACCGCGTCTATGCAGTTCTGGAAAAGGCAGCACCCGGAAATGGTATCGAGGATGGCGGTAAAGTGTATGAGGCCGCGGCATCCGCCGCGAAGCGCTTCGTCGCCTTTGACATGCAGCAACTGGCGAACCAGTCGGGAAGCGTGATTTCGGCGGTACTCTTTGGCGCTCTGGCAGGATCCCGAATCCTTTCCTTTCCGCTGGAGGCCTACGAAGCGACCATTCGGACATCAGGCGTCGGGGTGGCGTCGAGTCTGAAGGGCTTGGCGCTCGGCTACGAAGCGGCGCAGGCCGAAATCACAAGCTCGACCCACAGCTTAGCCCCGCCGCTCGGCGCGGCAAAGGAATATCCGCCGCTCGCGCCGATCGGCCATCCGGGCTTCGATGCGTTGGTCCAGCGCGCGGCGATTGCGTTGCCGGCTTCCGTCCACGACATGGTCGCGGCCGGCTTGCGGCGCGTCGTCGATTTCCAAGACGTCGACTACGGCCGCGAATATCTCGACATCATCGAATCCATCTGTGCGCTTGATCGCGCATCGGATGGTGCGCGGCAAGCATTCAGGCTCACGCGCGCCGCCGCCAAGCATGTGGCGACGGCGATGGCCTATGAGGACGTGATCCGGGTCGCCGATCTCAAGACCCGGGCGCAGCGCTTCGAGCGCGTTCGAAACGAGGTGGGCGCAACAACCGATCAGCTGCTTGGCATCACCGAATTCATGCATCCGCGGATGGATGAGGTCGTCGACATGCTCCCGGCCCGGCTCGGCGCCTTTGTCGAGAATCGTCCCCGCCTGTTCGGCGCCCTCGACCGGATCGTCAATCGAGGCCGCCGGGTGCAAACCTCGAAGCTGCGCTGGTTCCTTATCCTCTATACGCTTGCCGGGCTCAGTCGATTTCGCCGAGTGATGTTGCGTCACGCGCGCGAGAAGCGGCATCGCGAGGCATGGCTCGCTCGGGCCATGGCGGCGGCCGGCAAGGACTATGCGCTCGCGGTCGAGCTCGTCGAATTGCGCCGGCTTGTGAAGGGATATTCCGACACACGCTCGCGTGGCGAATCGAAGTTCGATCAGGTCATGGCCGCAGCCACGCGCCTGGAAGGCCGCGCCGATGCGGCCGATTGGGTACGCCGTCTCCATCGTGCCGCGCTCCTCGACGAAGACGGCGTCGCGATGCGCGAAGCCATCGCGACCGTCGACAGCTTTCTCTGAACAGATTCGCGTGCTGCTCGAATTTCGTCGATCATCCACAACCTGAGCCACTCTCTGTCTTGAGCTCGTCAAGCCGCGGCTCCGCATGAAGCTCGCGGCGTGCGGCATTCCGGCTGGAACGGCACGCCGGAATCAGGCATGACACCGTGCTGTCGGATAGGGCAACGCCACACTCGGGTACATCGCCGATGACATTGCGGTTCTGGGCTTCGATCGCCGTCACGGTCGCCGCACTCGCGATGATGGCGACGCCGCCGATACATGCGCAACAGCCGCGCTTGCCGCATGTGCGAAGCTGGGCCTATCAGCTCCAGGCAGTCGACCCCCTGCAGATCGCGCAAAGTCCATACGACTTGGTCGTCGTCGACTATGCAATGGAAAAAGAAAGCAAGACGGCGATGCCGCCGGAAATCGTCGACATCATGCGCCGCAAACCGGACGGCTCGCGGCGCTTCATTCTCGCCTATATGAGCATTGGCGAGGCGGAGAATTTCCGCTTCTATTGGGACGACAACTGGTTCAAGCACCCGCCTGAGTGGCTTGAACGCGAAAATCCAAACTGGCCCGGCAACTATACCGTCAGATATTGGGATCCGAACTGGCAAGCGTTGTTGTTTGGCGGTCCGGATGCCTATCTCGACCAGATTATCGGTGCCGGATTTGACGGCGTCTACCTCGACGGCATCGACGCCTTCGAACCGATCGAGCGCAGCCGCCCGGCCGCCATGGCCGACATGGTCAATCTCGTCGCCAGGATTGCCGGCTATGCCCGCGCCCGCCGCAAGGATTTTGCGGTCGTGCCACAAAATGGCGAAACCATCCTGGACGATCCGCGCACGCTCGACATCATCGATGCGTTCGCACGCGAGGATCTCATCTACAACGAGGACCGCAGCGGCGCGCCGAATCCCGGGCGGGATGTGGCGGAGACCATATCTGACCTGAAGGCGGTGACGCGCGCCGGCAAGCCGGTGCTGGTCGTGGAATATGTCTCCGATCCCGCACTTGCGAAAGGCCTGTTGCAGCAGATCGGGTCGTATGGCTTTGTCGGCTATGTGGCGGCGCGCGACTTGCGCCGGCTCAACGTGCCGCCCAAGCCGGCCGCGTGCCGGCAGCCCCGTCGACCGTTTTCGCTGTATTGTTTTTTTATCGGCTGCGCACCGCGGGATTGTTCGCGATGAACGTCAGATAGTCGAGCCGATAGAGCGTGCCCGCTAGCGCCAAGTATGCCGCGGCCGCCGCGATTACGGAAGCGAACAGGAAGCCGAGACCGAGATAGTTCATTCCGAGTATCAGCGACGCTATGGTCAATCCGAAGTTCAAGACGAGATAGATGATTTGCAGCGCCAGAAAGACCATGCGGCGATCGAAATAAAGCGTCAGCGACGAGCAGGTCATGAACAGAAACTGAAACGATGCGGCGACGACTCCGAGGCGAAGCACGCCGACCTGCCGGAACTGCATGCCCAGGAGTTCGATAATAAACGGCGCGGTGAGCGCAACCACGGCGCAAATCGCAAGCTGCGGAATCATGATGCCGGAGATTGACGACAGCGTGACGTCGCGCAACGTTTTGCCATTGGCTTCTATCTGGCGCAACGTCGCGTGCCCGAGAATATCGGAATAGTAACGCCGGTAATGGGCGAAAAATCGAATTTCCAGGCGCAAGAAGAAGGCGGCATAAGCCGGAACCGCGATCAAATATGATAGGAACACCACGCTGTCGTAGAGCGGGGCATGCACGAGACCGAAGGCGATGTGCTGGCCGATCGGCGACAGCCAAACGATCCATTTGTCGATCCAGGCAGCCGCCGCCCCGATGAAGCCGCCGAGCGCGATCGGCCAGTAATTGGCGAAGCCGCGCAGCAGCGCGCGCCACGGCGTCCACAAACTGCGTACGGCAAATGGAAATGTCGCAAGGATACGGCCAAGCAGCCCGAACAGAATGACGCTCTCACCGATGCCGAATGACCACATCATGCCGGCAAGGCTCGGCCAATAGGGATAAAGCAGCGTCACCGACAACAGCGCGATCAGCATCCCGGCTGCGAAGAAGCCCGTGATCGAACCGTAGTCGCGCGTCACGCCGCAAAACAAAGCTCCGATCCAAATGAAGGCAATCAGCATGCAATCGACGACGGTTGCGACAAAAACCGCGTCATCGAGCGCAAACAGCAAGCGGAAGAACGGCACGGCAATCGCCACCATGACGATTGCAGTCATGGCAATCGCCGCCAGCATGATGGCGGAAATCGAGGTGACGTCCCGTTCGTGCAATTTGTCCGACACCAAGCGGGCGCTGACGTAAGCGACCGGCGCCGTGACCACGAAGGAAATAGAGAAACAATAGATGACGAGCGCCCGAAAAGCGGACACCGTGACCTGATCGACGGGATCGGCCATGAAAACGCCGATCAGCCAGATACACAGCACCGCCACGATGCACGGGCCGGCGACGACGATTGCGGCATGAGCATAGGCTGCCGCCCGATCCGCGATGGTGTGGCTGCGATAGAGCCTGCCGAGAGCAAAACCGATACCGGCCATGTCATGCGCCATCAATTCGGAGGTTGTGAGGGCAAATCGCAATACCGCCGATAGATGTGGGAATAGATCTCATCGACCAGATCGAGATCGTAATATCGCATGATGCGCTGCTGCATCGCCTGCCCCATGCGCTGGCGGCGCTCGGGGTCGTCCAACAGCGCCGCCACGGCATCGGCGGTTTGCTCGGGCGAAACGATGTCGGTCAGGATGCCGCCTTCGCCGAGGGCCGGTTGCTCGTCGCGGCGGCCCTCGAGCATTTCCCGGCAGCCCCCGACATCAGTCGATACCGTCGGAATGCCAGCGGCTCCGGCCTCCAGAATGATCAGCGGCTGCGACTCGCTGACGCTCGTCAAAACATTGACGTGGATGAACGGAAAACATTCCGCCACGTTACGTGAGCCGGTGAACTCAACGTGATCTGATAGGCCGCGCTCGGCAACGATCGCCCTGCACTCCTCGAAATAGTCGGGCTGCTCGTCGGTCGGCCCGAGCACCAGAGCCTGCAAGTCGGGAAAGCGTCGGCGCAACAGATCAACCGCATGCAGGTAGGTCTTGATGTCCTTGATCGGAACGACGCGCCCGATCAGCGCGATGGTCGGCCGCTGCGCCGCGGAGGCGCGTGGCAGCCCGCTCAAGCACCGATAATCGACGCCATTGGGAATGACGCGCATGCGTGGACGCTGCGCGCCAAGCGCAATCTGCGCCGACTGGTTGGCTTCGTTCAAGGTGATGATTTCGGTACAGGCGTCATAGCATGTCCGCGCATAGCTCTCGAATGTCATGGTCCAGAAATCGCGCAGATCGCGGCGGGTGTCCTGGATCAGGAAACCGCGATCGAGCGTGTCGACGATCCAATCGGCCTGCAGGATCTCGATGCGGCGCTCGTTGGTATAAATGCCGTGCTCGGTGATCAGCACCGGACGTCCGGTTTTGCTCGCCGCGCGCGCGGCAAGGACACCGGCATAGCCCGTCGAAACGGAGTGGTAGATGCGTGCCGTCGGCAGCGGACACGATAAGGTTGCGATCAGGCCGCTGAACACCGTTCGCCAAGCCCAGAAGAAGTGCAGGAACGATTCATAGTCCATGGTGCTATTGTAGAGATCGCGCACCATGTTCCACGCCAGCGGGGAGTTGAGCAAATCCGAGGCTCGGCCGGCGCGAATGAAGGGCGAGAGCAGCGTCTCTATTTCGGCCAGCGTCGCGCGTCCGCCAACCTTGAAAAATTTGTCGAGGGCCTCGAACAACCGCGGCCGGTCCACGGACCAAATCGCCCGACGTCGTTTCTCATCGCGCAATTCGCCGAGATAGAGGTGATGCAGGGCCTTGCGATTCGGCGGCTGCGAAAATTTGGCTTCGGGAGGCGGCGAATTAGGCAAGATCGCCACGACCGAAAATGTCAGCGACGAATGGCGGCGAATGAGGTTGTCGATCCAGGTCGACAGTCCGCCGCGCACGTAAGGGTAGGCTCCCTCCACGATAATACAGACGTCGACCGGCTCCCGATCGGACGTCGCAAATGTCTCGCGATGCCGAACTTGCCGCATACTTGGTAGAACGTCGGGCGGGACGCCGGCTTTTGCTGTCTGAACCATGCCGCAGTCCTAGCTTTCCGTCTGCGCCGGGTTATCGATCAGCCCGAGTTCCTGGATTTGGTCTTCGAGGGCCGCCGGCCGCCACAGCCGGGTCTTGTCCTGCGGCGCCATCAGACTGGCGATGGCGGCGGCTTGCGCTCGGATCAGGATATTGCGATTACGCAGCGCCTTTTTCAGGCTGGCGTGGAAATCGGGATGATAATTACGGCCGATCAGGTTGAGCACGCGCTGCTGCTGAGCGAGCGAGGTTCCACTCAAGATCGGATCGAAGCGATGCACGGGAGCGGAAAAATCGGTCGATAACCGCTTCGATGTCAATTCCACATAAGTGTCTTCGACCGGCGTGCGCCGGCCGACGCCGGAAATATAATCGTACCAACGCTGCAAGCGCCGCGGATCAGGACGGCGCAGCCCCAGCATTAGCGTCATGGCCGTGCAACCTCCGGCGCCGATAGGACCGCTGACGGCGACGACGAGCAGCAGCAGAAGGGGAATCATAAGCTCTCCGCTGGTGCGAATGCGCTCGATCAGCAAGGCCAGCGGAACGCAAATCACGCCGCCATGCATGGCCGCGATCATGCCGATCGATACGCCATGGATCGCAGCCCAAAACACCGCGGCACTCAGGACCAAAGTCAGCACCGATATCGCGGCATCGGCCGCCGTGACGTTCAAGGCGGAAGCGGCGTACAGCCGGCCGCCGATGGAATTCGTGGCAGCCTCCAGCCGCAATTGGTGCTGGTTGGGCGTCATGGCGCGGACCCTGCGATTCCAGATGCCGGAAGCGTTGCATGATCCGGCGCCCCGCCATTCGTACGATGCGCCACATCGCGCAGGCGCTCGATAGCGCGAAGTTCCGGCGATTCGGCCTCGGCGTGATCGATCAGGATCACGCGACTGAACAGCCGTGACAATTGTGCGCAAGTCAGCGCAAAGCGGCGTTCAATATCGGTGGGGAAATCGGCGAGATCGGCACCGCCGACCACCAGCATGCCGATGACCTGGTCGGAGGCGCCCTGATCGGTCAACGGCCCGATCAGAAGGTCCCGATCGCCGAGCAGTCCGCGGTCGGCGGCCCGCGACGCGACCAATGTCCTGCGTTCCTGCACGATTGCCGAAAACAGGCCGCTGTCGGGCTCGACGGTAACGCTCAGCGCATCGTCGTTATGCCGCTCCTTCGGGAACACGAGCTTCAACATGTCGCCGCGCACCAGGTAGACCGAGAACTCCGCCGTACCCATCATCAAGACGATGAACCGCGCCAAGCGTTCGGCGATGCTGTCCCAACGCGTGTCGAAAAGACCGGTAATTGCTTCGGCCACATCGATGACGGACGCATTGGCGTTGGCGGCAATGTGACGTTCGAGCATTTGACCGCGGCGGCGCAACTGCGAACAAAGTTGCGCAACGGCGGCACTGTGCCTGATTTCCTTGGCAAGTCTGGCGTCGAGGTCGACGTTGCGCTCGATTTCGCGCGTACGCGTGTGTCCGATTAGCAACGCCACGCACACCCAGGCCGCTGGCAGCGCCGCGATCCGCACGACGTAGGCGTACACGTCCTCTGTCAGGGCAGCCGGCGGCAGTCCGCCCCAAAAGTGGAATGCGGTGGCGGTCACCGCTGCCAATAATCCGGCGGGCATACCGTATTGGAGGCTTAGCACCACAACGGGCAGCCAGTAGGGACTCGGGAAGGAGGACCCGGAATTCGCGAGGATGACGTGCTCGATCGTGAACGCAGCCGCGAACAGTAGGCTGAATTCGATCCCGACGCGCAGCTGCCGCCGGCCGCGCATCGGCGCCTCGGGCCTGACGTCGATGTCCATCGGGCTAGTGAGTTGCTCGGACACCATCATCCCCTTTAGCCCTGATGATTATGCCCGGTTCCTCGAGGTCGCCGCCGTCGATCTCGACCGAGCCGTGCGCCTGTTGCGGCGGCGGCGCGCACGTCAACGGATGTGCTGCAAACGCCCCGGTATCGAATGGAGGCTTCTCCGGCAGAACGTTGCAGATAATCCGCCGGGTCTCCGCCGGATCAACGGACCACATCAATTGCGCCAGCCGGCCAAGGGGGAACTCGCGTCCGGCGCGGCCTTGATCGAGGTGGGAATCGCGCCACTGGATCAGCCAATGCTCTGCCATCGCCATTGCGGCCTTCGGTTCATCGAGCCGCAGCAATACGTCGAACAACGCGAGCCTGCCGGTTGCCCGGGCCGGTGGCGCCATGGCATCAAAGGCCGACAGTGCTTGCCGCGCGCCTTGGAAGTCGGCGTCGGCGGCTAGCATAAAGCCGAGCCGCTGTGCGTCGTCGGTAGTGATCATTTTGTCGGTCAGCATCTTGGCCAGCAAGCGCCGCTCTTCGCCGACCCGGCCCTCCATGCGGTAGAGCACGAGCAACCTTTGCGCCGTCTCGGCGGACGGCAGCCTTACGAAGAGGCGTTCGAGCGCGCTGGTTTCGTTGCCCGCGTCTTGGATGTCGCCGTAGTGCTGCGCCAGCAGAGTCGAGACAAACACATCGTCCGGCCGTTCGGCAACTAGCTCTTGGATCACCTGCGTGGCCCGCTCGATCTGGGCAAACGACATCAGCAGCTTGTAGAGCTGCAACAATGTTTCCGGGTCGCGATCGCCGGCTTGATAATTTTTTTCCAGGAGATCGAGCGCCTCGGCGTTGCGTTCGTCACGGATCAGCATCGTCCATTGCTCGCGCGGGCCGGGGACCATGTAGGTGCCGGCAGCGAGTGCGGCGATCGCAAGGCCGAGCATGATCGCAATGTGACGCAACATGGACATCGACCGCCTAGCCACGACATGACACGTCGATGAGGAGAGGTTTGATCGCATCGGCCTTGAGCGCGAGCGTGAGCAATCCCGTGCTGTCGACCATCGCTTCCTGTTCCAGAATCGTTTCGTTGGACCGGCGAACCAGCACACCGTATGCGCCGGGCGCGAGGCCACTCCAAGTCATGTCGCCAACGCCGTAGCCTTCAGCATCGGCGGTGAACCCGCATGGGTGGCGGTGCAAATCGCTGAAGGCCCAACGCGCCGAAATCAGGTACGGTACGGACGGTCTGGCGCTGCCGATCGGCGACAATGCAACGGTTGCAGCATCGGTTGCGGGATCGAGCGCGACATAGAGCACTTCGCCCCTGCGCGTCTGTCCCAAGACGCCGGCGCTTCTGCTGAAATCGACGGTCACGCGGCCCGCATCGTCGAATCGCAGCGTTTGCAGAGCCCCGCGATCGCTGATCCGCCACGTCGAAGCGTCGAGTTGCAAAATTCTTGTCGAAAAGAATCCATCAGCTATCGCGGCATAGTGCGAGACCGCGATCGGTGCGAGCGGCGCGTGACGCAGCGCGTCGAGATGGTGCTGCACGGCGTTGAGCTCGACCGAACGCTCACCGACATACATATGATAATAGACGTCGATCGGTTTAAGCCGTCGCGGATTTTCGGTCGCTTCGATGGTTTTGCCGAGATAGAGAAAGCCGAATTCGCGGCCATGGTCGTCGCTCATGAAGATGTAGTCATTGGCGTCCGCCGCATAGACCTGGCGTTCGTTGCCTACGGGCCGGGCGATCGGCGCGATATAGGCGATCGACGGCGCATCGGCGTCGACGCGTGAATCGCCACCATTGAGATTGCGGATGCCGAGCTGGCGCGTCCGCGCGACCGCTTCCTCGAACGGCTCCGCATCGCCGCTCCACAAATAGACTGCGGTTCGCTTGCCGGCCGGCGCCAATTGCTGCGACGCCTCAACCGCGCCGGAGATTTCCTGACTGAGGTCGAAGTCGAAATTGCTGTAGGCGCGCGGCGGATCGCTGTCCGCCAGCACACTCTCACTGTGGCGGCGCCGTTGGGCGATGCCGGGAAACAGACGTTCCGACATCGCCCGCGCCCGGCTCATGAGACTGGAGGTCCACCCGATGCCGGTATGACCCAGGGCCTGCTCTTCGCGCGCACGGTCATATTGTTCGAAGAACGACCAATTGAAGGGGTGGGTATAGGAGTGGGTCGCGACTTCGACCTGAGGCAATCTGTAGAGCTCGCGGGCGACACCTTGCCCCGTAGATACATAGCCGTAGCGCGGGTCGACATCTGCACCGATGACGCCGACCGAAACTGGCAGATCGGGATAAGGCTCGATGAGTTTATGCGCGACGACCGCGGCCGAGATCATCTTCTCGTCGTGGTATTGCGCGATCAGCGACAGATTGTTCCAGCCGTCGCCATCGATGTGACTCATATAAATGCGCCGGCCCGAGATCGTGGTGACGTCCGGGATCGGCCCGGGCAATGCTCCGAAGGCCGCCGTGAAGAACGCAAATGGATCGACGATCCATTGCACGATCGAAGTGCCCGGGATGTCGTATTGAAAATACCGATTAGCAGCAAATCCGCCGCGCGGGCTGGTGAGCACGACAGTGCTCTCGGCGTCCCCATCTGCCGCATGCTGCGCAAGTGTCAGGTGGCGCGCGACGTCGGCGCCCACCACTTTGATCAGGGAATATTGCGGCAGCACGGAATCGAGATCGCGCTCGAAGCCGATCATCGCATCGCGATGGACCACTTTGGTCTCATAAGTCAGATCAATCGTCGATTCCGTCATTTCGAAACCAATCTGAGCGAACAGCCTATTGGCCTCGACCTGCGCCTCTTCCACGCTCGGAAAGCCGCCACCACCGAGCACGACAATGCGAACGTCGCGCGCCGCCGCCTGCTGCAACAAGACGAACAGCTCGCGCCGCTGTGCGCTCATGAACCAGGTCAGGATGCCGTGGGCGTGGGCGAGCCGGTCGGCATCGGGCAGGCCCTTGCTCACGTCCCAATAGCTGACCGTGTAGCCGAGATAGTTGAGCGGCATTTCGGCGTAGTGATGCACACGGGTATAATCCGCCGTTTGCTCCTCGCGCCCGTCATAGAGCGCGAGGATGTCCCGGTTCACAACAACGGGCTCGTCAGCATGGGCCGCCGGAGCAACCGCAAGCGTCGCCATGAAACAGAACAACGTCGTGAGTACGGCGTAAGAACAACAGACGTGCGCTATGCCGGCGTATGCATCACCGAAGCGGCGAAATCGACTTGCGAAGCAGACGCACGCGTACAGCACGAAGCCATGCCGGACATTGGATCGCTTGATCAAAGCGCGTCCGGTCCCAATTGATTGCGGTATCTATGTCTAGGCGTAACCAATTGTTAATTCAATTTTTTTGACCCGGCGGCTGCCTCGTTGGTTAATGCCCTGACGGCGGTGGCGCAGCAAAAATTTGTGAAATACGCGGACGCCATTTGGCGACGCCAATGGGTGTCTAAAATCGGCTTGATATCAAAGCGTAGCCGGCGAACGTTCGTTAACCGCATGGCCGCAGACGACATCGAGCGGCCCATCATAAAATAATTCTTCGTCGAATGAACGGCTATTCATCGGCTTTGCGTGCGACGGGAAGGCGGTCGCCGCCACAACGCCGCAGATGGCGTCGGCGTGTGTTGCCAGACCCCGGACTCATTCCCCAAAGTTCGCGCGAATACCCGGCGCCCAAGCGGCACCATTCACTTCCTTCTTGAACGAGCGTTCCATCGGATTTTGGGCAAGTGGGTAGGTCCATATATCCGCTTTTGCCGAAGCCGCCATTCCGGCTAGGGTGCCGCCCGCCGGTACTGGGGAAATGTGCCGACACGTCTGGGAACCCATGAACGGCGCAGCGCAGATCGTCATCGACCGGGTAAATCATACCTATCGGCCGCCGCGCGGGCGGGCGGTGCTTGCCCTTTCGGAGGTGTCGCTGGAGGTGCAGCCGCGCGAGTTCGTGGCTTTGCTTGGACCTTCGGGTTGCGGCAAGTCCACCCTACTCTATCTGGTCGGCGGATTTCTGCCGACCGAAGCCGGGCTGATCCAGGTCGAAGGCAAGCCGGTTACTGCGCCCGGCCCCGATCGCGGCATCGTCTTCCAACACTTTGCCCTGTTTCCATGGAAAACCGTGCGCGCCAACATTCTTTATGGTCTCGAACGGCAGAAGATGCCGCGCGCGGAGCGCGAGCAGCGGGCGCGGGCTTTCATCGATCTGGTCGGCTTGAACGGATTTGAGGACAGCTATCCCTCGCAACTTTCCGGTGGCATGAAGCAGCGCACCGCCATCGCGCGCACGCTGGCCTTCGATCCCAGCATTCTCCTGATGGACGAGCCGTTCGGCGCGCTCGATGCGCAGACGCGCGCTCTGATGCAAACCGAGCTGCTCAGCATCTGGAAACGCACGCCCAAAACCGTGATTTTCGTGACCCATGACGTCCAGGAGGCGGTCTACCTCGCCGACCGGGTAGCGGTGATGTCGGCACGGCCGGGCCGGATCAAGGCGATCGTCGAGACCAAATTCGGCAATCGCGATCCGGGCATCCAGCGCAGCAAGGAGTTCGTCGAAAAAGTCGACGAGCTTTGGAACCTGGTGCAGGTCGAGGCGATCAAAGCGCAGGAGAAAAAGGCGCCGTGACGCGAACCGCCTTTCGATATCTGCCGCTCCTGCTGCTGGCGCTCGCCTGGGAAACCGCCGCGCGGCTCAACGTCGTCGATTCCCAGGCATTGCCCCCGTTAAGTACCGTGGCGGCCGCCTGGGTCGACCTCATTCGCGATGGCGAACTCGTCGACAACGGCATGGCGTCACTTTATCGCGGCTCCGTCGGGCTCCTGTTCGCCATTGTCTTCGGCGGCGGACTGGGCCTCGTCATGGCGCGATGGCGGCTCGTCGATTTGTTCATCAATCCGTTGGTGGAGCTGTTCTATCCGCTGCCGAAATCTGCGCTCATTCCAGTGACCGTGCTCTGGCTGGGCTTCGGCGACGGCTCGAAAATCCTGCTCATCTTCCTCGGCTGCATGATCCCGGTCACCATCGGCGCCTACAACGGCGCGCGCGGCAGCGATCATGCGCTGGTCTGGTCGGCGCGCAGCATGGGGGCCAATCGCGCGCGCATGATGTGGGACGTCATCGTGCCGAGCGCGATGCCGGAATTGCTTAATGGCATCCGCACCGCGCTGGCGCTCGCCTTCATCCTGCTGGTGAGCTCCGAGCTGATCGTGTCGCAGAAGGGGTTCGGCTATCTGATCGGCTATCTCGGCGCCACCGGCTCCTACGAGGGCATGTACGCGGTGGTACTCACCGTCGCGTTGCTCGGCTTTGCCGCGGACCGCATCTATCAAGTTCTCATGCAATGGCTGCTGCGATGGCGCGATTAGAGGACGAGGCGGCACTGGCGGCCGCGCCGGACCTCGCTGAGGAGCCGGCGAACGGCTTCGATGTCGTGTTCCGGATCGGCGCCCGCTCCGTGGTGATCCTGCTGCTGCTTGTCGCCTGGGAGGCGTTTGCCCGCAGCGGCAAGGTCACACCCTTCATGCTGCCGGCGTTCAGCGCTGTCGTCGAGCGCATCTATGGGGACGCCTTGGCCGGGACGCTCTGGATCAATCTCGGCCTCACGATCTATCGCGCGATGACCGGCTTTTTTATCGCCGCTGTCGGCGGGATCGCGCTCGGTGCGGCGATGTCGCGCAGCAAGCTCGCGCATTGGTTCTTCGATCCGATCATCTCGGTCGGCTTTCCGATGCCGAAGATCGCATTCCTGCCGATCATCATGCTCTGGCTCGGCCTCTACGATCTCTCCAAGATCTCCATGGTGGTGTTCGACGCGATTTTTCCGGTGGTGACGGCGACGCTCGGCGGCATTGCCGGCGTCGAGAAAGAGCTTATTTGGTCGGCGCGCAACATGGGTGCGAGCCGGCGCGAACTCATGTGGCAGATTTCGCTGCCGGCGGCGCTGCCGCAAATCCTCACCGGCCTCCAAGTCGCGCTGCCGATCGCGCTCATCGTCGCGATCATTGCGGAGATGGCGATGGGCGGCTACGGGCTCGGCGGCGCCATGATGACCGCGTCGCGCTTCGCCGATTCACGCGGCGTGTTCGCCGGCATCGTCGAGATCGCGATCATCGGCTATGCCCTGATCAAGCTCATGGCCTTTATCCGCCGCCGCCTCTTGGTGTGGCACCAGGAGACGGCGGAACAGACGTGATTTTATTTTCCAAAAGTTGCCGCCTGCATTTCCGGAGCTCGGCACTCGTCCTAGGCGTCTGCTAATGCAACTTGATCCGCGGCTCGGTGCGGCGGGTGGCGGCTTTGACCATCATATCGAGCCCGACTTTGAACGTGCCGTGCAGGGCCTGCAGATGTCTCTTATGCAGCGATAGATAGGCCAACCTGGCGATGACCCCTTGCATCCATACGTTGTTCAACACGATGCCCAGCGTGTTGTAGTCGGCGAGCGACACCAGCGACCCGAAATCGCGGTATTTGAAATTCGGCAGTTGCGCGGCGCGCAACCGCGCTTTGACTACCTTGACCATGAAGTCGGCCTGTTGGTGCGCGGTCTGAGCACGCGGCGGCAGCGGCTCCTTGACGCCTGGCAATATACAATTCGCGCAATCGCCGATGGCGAAAATATTTTCGTCGCGCGTCGTCTGCAAGGTCGGCCGCACCACCAATCGGTTGATCCGGTCGGTTTCGAGGCCGTCGAGATCACGCAAAAAATCCGGAGCCTTGATGCCGGCGGCCCATACGATTAATTCGGCCGGCACGACTTCGCCGCTGTCGAGAACCACCTCGCCGGCGCGCACGAACGTAACCCGCGTGCCGGTGCGAATGTTGACGCCGAGCTTGTGCAGCACTTCCGCCGTGGCGGTCGCCAGGTTTTCCGGCAGCGCCGGCAGGATGCGCGGCGCCGCCTCGATCAGCTCGATCTTGATGTGCATGTCGAAATCGATGCCATCGAGATTGTAGGAAGCGAGGTCGCGCATCGATTTATGCAGCTCGGCGGCCAATTCGACGCCGGTAGCCCCGGCGCCGACGATTGCACAGTGCAACTGCCCCGGCCGGAGCGGCTCATATTGCGCATTGGCGCGCAAGCAGGCGTTGATCATGCAGCGGTTGAAGCGCTCGGCTTGATCGAGTGTGTCGAGCGTAATGGCATGTTCGGCAACACCGGGCGTGTCGAAATCATTGGATAGGCTGCCGACTGCGATAACCAGCGTATCGTAGCCGAGCACCCGTGGCGGAATGACTGTTTGGCCATCCTCATCAAGGCTCGGCGCGACATAAATTTGTCGCTTGGCACGGTTGAGGCCGATCATCGCGCCGATGCGGTAGCGATAATGACGGCGGCGTGCATGCGCGATCAGCTCGAGCGAATCCGTCTCGCTGTCCATCGATCCCGACGCGACTTCGTGGAGAAGCGGCTTCCAAACGTGAATACGCAGCTTGTCAAGCAGCGTGAGCGATACTTTGCGGCGGCGGCCCAGCGACGCACCAAGCAGGGAAGTCAGACGCAGGCCGCCAGCGCCGCCGCCCACGACGAGGACGCGATGGAGCGACGGATCGCTCGTCGACGCGGTTTCCGCGATCGCCTCATACAGCGGGTTTTGCATATGGCCTCGTCGGCAGCCCGCAGGGCAACTTCATCGAAGACAGGATAGTGGCGGCAATGAACCGGTGCGGCAAGCGGTAGTCTTGCGTCTCGTCGCCCTTTGCGCTCACAATCATCCCTCGGGTGGACCGATAGCGGGGAACGCACGGCGAGGCCGCAAAGAAATTGGGAGGAAACAATGCGTGGCAAAATTGGATTGGCGACTTTCGCCCTGCTTGTCGTGGGCGTCAGCGCGGCCCAAGCCGAGCCGCTGAAAATTCGCGGCGCCTGGGTCGCGCCGATCGCCAACTGGGCGTCGCTCTGGCTGCAAAAGAAGGACATCGCCCAACATTTCGGCCAGTCCTACATATTCGAGCCGGTCCGCTACGCCGGCACGCCGCCGATGATTACGGCGATTGCCAACAACGAGCTGGAAATCGGCAACCTCGCCTTCTCCACCTTGCCGATCGCGATCGAGAATGCGGGGATGGACGACATCCGCGTGATCTCCGACGATTTCCAGGACGGCGTCAGCGGCTATCATAGCAACGAATACGATGTGCTCGCCGACGGCCCAATCAAGAAAGTAGAGGACCTTAAGGGCAAGGTTTTGGCGACCAACGTCGCCGGCAGCGGCGTCGATGTCGCCATGCGCGCCATGCTGCGCAAGCACGGCCTCGAGGCCAACCGCGATTATACGATCGTCGAGGCGCCGTTCCCGGCCATGCGCGCGATGTTGATGGAAAAGAAGGTCGATCTGATTTCGGCGGTGCTGCCGTTCTCGCTCGATCCCGAGCTTAAGAAGAATGCCCGGGTCCTGTTCACTACCGAAGATGCTGTCGGCGTCACGCAGTTCGTCATGTGGTCGGCGCGCAAGCCGTTCATCGACGCGCACCGCGCCGCGCTGCTCGATTTTCTGGAAGACACGCTGCGCATCACGCACTTCTATCTCGATCCCAAAAACCACGACGCCGTAGCCGAAATCGCCTCGCAGCTCACCAAACAGCCGCCGGAGCGCTTCGGCTGGGTCTTCACCAAGAACGACTATTACCGCGATCCCAATATGGTGCCGAATCTCGACGCATTGCAGAAGAACGTCGACATGACGAAGGACCTCGGCTTCATCAATGCGAGCTTCAACGTCAAGGCGCACTCCGACCTCAGCCTGATCGAGGAAGCGGCGAAACGGCTGAAGTGATTTCACTGGTCCGCGCTAAGGCGCCGCCACGACGCGGCGCCCCGCGATATCGGGAGGAAACGATGCGTGCCATGAAATTCGCATGGGCCAGCCTATTCGCCGTGATATTCGCCGGCGCAGTCAACGCCGAGCCGGTGAAAATCCGCAGTTCGTGGGTGGCGCCGGTCACCAACTGGGCGTCGATCCTGCTGGAAAAGAAGGACCTCGCCAAGCATTTCGGCCAGTCCTACGTGATGGAGCCGGTGCATTTCGGTGGAACGCCGCCGATGGTGACAGCGCTCGCCAACAACGAGCTCGAAATCTCCAATCTGGCCTACTCGACGCTCGGCATTGCCATCGAGAATGCGGGGCTGAGCGACCTGCGCATCGTTTCCGACGAATTCCAGGACGGCGTCGACGGTTACTATTCGCAGGAATTCATGGTGCTGGCCGACAGCCCAGTCAAGAAAGTCGAGGACCTCAAAGGTAGGGTCATCGCCACCAACGCGGCCGGCAGCGCCATCGATATCGCGATGCGCGCGATGCTGCATAAGCATGGCCTCGAGGATAAGCGCGACTATACGATGGTGGAGGCGCCGTTTCCGGCCATGAAGGCGATGCTTGCGGAACACAAGGTCGACCTCATTCCCGCCGTCGTTCCATTTTCGTACGACCCTGAGCTGCGCAAGATCGCACGCGACTTGTTTGTTCAAAAGGACGCCATCGGCGTCGCCGATATGATCGTGTGGACCGCCCGCAAGCCGTTCATCGACAAGAATCGCGCCGCGCTGGTCGACTTCTTCGAGGACACGCTGCGCATCACCCGCTGGTACCTCGACCCGAAGAACCATAGCGAAGTGATGGAAATTGCCGGACGCGTGACCAAACGGTCGCCGCAAAGCTTCGATTGGCTGTTCACCAAGAAGGATTGCTATCATGACCCCGACATGCTGCCGAACCTCGGCGCGCTGCAGAAGAACGTCGATCTTACGCACGATCTCGGCTTCGTCACATCGAGCTTCGACGTCAAGCAATATACCGACCTCAGCATGGTCGAGGAGGCGGCGAAACGGCTGAAGGGAGATTAGGGTGTCGACGTCAATGCATCGACTTGCCGCCGTCGACATTGAGGGTCTGGCCGGTCATGAAATCGCTGGCCGATGATGACAGGAACATCACGGTGCCGACAAGATCACCTGGAACCTGGACGCGCTCGATGGCGCGGCCGGCGAGGCGAGTGGCGAGGTAATTGCCGGACGACGAGGCGACCTGCGTCTCGCTCTGCGTCATACCGGGCGTCACGGCATTGACGGTAATGCCGAATTCACCGACCTCGCGCGCGAGCGCCCGGGTGAAGCCGATGACGCCTGCCTTCGACGTCGTATAGTGCAGTCGGTTCGGCGCGCCCTCCCATACCCGCGAGGAGGAGATATTGACGATCTTGCCGCGCTTTTGCGCCTTCATCGCCGGGAAGGCGGCGCGACAGGACAGGAACATGCCACGCAAGTTCACCGCCATCACCCGATCCCATTCCTCGATCGGGATTTCGAGCCATGATCGACGCGCCAGTACGCTCATGAGCGAAGCGTTGTTGATGAGGACATCGATCGCGCCGAAACGGTCGAGAGCGGTCTGCGCCATGGCGTGGGTCGCCTCCTCGCTGGCGATATCGACGCCGAGCCCGATCGCCTCAAATCCCGCGCCGGTGAGCGTCTCGGCGACGGCTTTGGCGGCGCCGGCGTCGATATCGGCGGCGACGACGCGCGCGCCGGCCTTGGCGAACTCCTGGGCATACACCTTGCCGATGCCCTTGCCGCCGCCGGTAATGACGACGCTACGTCCTGCTAAATCAAATCGTTCGTTCACGACCATCGTTTTTGCCTCTATCGTTGCTGAAGGAGCTGTCATTCCGGATCGCAACGATGCGGCGAGTTCGCTTCGCTCGACCCTCGAATAACGGGTGGAATAGGCATCGCCGCATGACCCATCCCGTCCACGAGCGAATTCTGATAAGAGATCACGACAAATCCATCGCCGAGACGCCGCCGTCGACGAAGAGATTGGCGCCGTAGACGAACGATGAGTCGTCGCTCACCAAAAATAATATGGCCTTCGCGGCCTCTTCGGGCTGGCCCGGGCGCTTCGCCATGTTGGGCACCGGGCGCGATGGATCGAACTCGTCCTTACCGACCGGCGAACCGATCTTGTTCGGCACGATGGCGTTGACCCTGATCTTGTGCGGGGCGAGCTGCACCGCCATGGCGCGGGTGAGATTGGCGACGCCGCCCTTGGCGGCCGAATAGGCGATGGCGCGGCTTCGTCCCGTAAAGCCCGAAGTCGAGCCGATATTGACGATACGGCCGCCGCCTTGCGCAGCCATCTGCTGGCCGACATGCTTGCCCATGAGGAATTGGCTCTTCAATGTCACCGCCAGCACGTGGTCCCATTCTTCTTCGGTGATATCGAAAATATGCTTGTTGTCGGAGATGGCGACGTTGTTGACCAGGATGTCGATACGGCCGTAATGGGCGATCACGTCCTCGACCAGCGTCGCGACATCGCCGCCCTTCGATACGTCGGCGGTGAAAAGGCTGGCCTCTCCGCCCGCAGACTTGATCGCGTTGGCGACGCGCTCGCCGCGGGACTTGTCGAGGTCGACGATAGCGACCTTGGCGCCTTCGGCCGAAAACAGCTTGGCGATTTCCTCGCCGATATTGCGTCCGGCGCCGGTCACGATCGCCACCTGATCCTTGAGCTTCATGGCCTTGCTTTCCTTCACTCCGGAGTGCCGCTAAAACACGATACCGCTTGGATTTTTTGTCTTCAATCGTGGCGGACCGCGGGGCCAGGCGGCAAGACGGCGTTTACCGTAATGGCCATCGCATTGGGCGGCATGAGCCGCGAACGCGTTGTGCGGCAAAGGTCCGCAATCCGATCGAGGTCGCCATGAAAAAAAGTGTCATCGCCATCGCCGCAATTCTGCTCTGTACCGCGCAGGGCAGCGCCGCAACTTATCCGGTTTCCGGAAAGTGGGCCTACGACGACTCATCCGGCTCCGGGCCGATTGCTTGCAAAAACCACTCCACGATCGAATTCGCCGGCAACCGCCGCTTCGAGACTGGCGGTAGGGCGCCGCCGGATTATGTGAATGTTTCGGTGGCGCAAGAAGGCGACGCGATGTATCGGATCGTCGATCGCTTCTATAATGGCATGCAGGACGGCAAAGTGGCCTATACGCTTCGCCGCATCGATCCCGACCGCATCGAAATCAAGCATGAGATGGGCGGGGCGACCTTCCGGCTACGCGCCTGCCATTGAGGCTTATGAGCCGCGCCGCGCTCCGACTGGGCGTCGCGACCGAAACCCAGGCCCTGCTGCGGTCCGAGAAGGCATCGATTTCCTCCTTGAAATGTACCGTTTCTCTTTGATTCTATTATATAATTTTTGCGAATCGGCCTTGGCGCCAAGAGGCGCGTCGCCAACGCACGCGCCGGTGTCTAAACTATCGCAGGAGCCGCCGACGGCCCGGGCGAGAGGGCCGAGCGGTGCGCGAGAGGCGGGAGAGCCATGTTCACGTCCCTGATGACGACGCGCCGGTTTGCGCCGCTGTTCTTGTGTCAATTCTTTGCGGCGTTCGGCGACAATTTCCTCAAGACCGCACTCGTCTTCGTGATCTTGTTCCAGGTCGCCGGCGCCAATTCGGCGGCCTTGATCACGCTCGCCGGCGCCACGCTCATCGCTCCGTTCTTTTTCCTCTCGGGGCTCGGCGGCGAACTCGCCGACCGCTACGACAAGGCGTGGATGGCGCAACGCATCAAACTCACTGAGATCGGCGTCGCTGTAGTCGCGGTCGCGGGCTTCGCCTTCCATTCGCTCATTATCCTTTTCGTCGCGGTGTTTTTGTTCGGAACTCTTGGTTCGCTGTTCGGTCCGATCAAATACGGCATCCTGCCCGATCATCTCGCGCGCGAAGAGCTGCCGGCCGGCAATGCGCTGATCGAAGGCGGCACCTTTCTGGCCATCCTGATCGGCACCATCACGGCCGGCATCGCGGCCAAGGGCAACAGCAATCCCATCCACTTTGCCTGGCTGATGATTCTGACGGCGACCGCGAGCTGGGTTTCGAGCTTGTACATCCCGCGCACCGGTCAGGGCGCGCCCGAGCTCGCGATCAACCGCAACATCCTGGCTTCCACCGCATCCCTCATCAGGCAACTGCGCGCTGATCCGCGGCTGTGGTGGGGCGCAATCGTGGTGAGCTGGTTCTGGCTTATCGGCGCGCTCGTCCTGTCGCTGCTGCCGCCGCTGGTGACGGTCGACATCGGCGGCACCGAGGCGGTCATCACCGTTTTCCTCACCATTTTTTCGGTGGCGGTCGCGCTCGGCTCCGGCCTTGCCGCGTGGCTCGCGGCCGGACGTATCATCATCCTGCCGACGTTGATCGGCGCGGTGCTGCTCGGGCTGTTCGCGATCGATCTGGCTTGGACCACATCTGCGTTCGTCCACGGGACAAATCCGCTGGGGATCGCGGACTTTTTTGCCGCTGCGGGCGGCCTTCGCATCGCGATCGATCTTGCCGGGATGGCGATCGCGGGCGGGCTCTATCGTCGTGCCGACATTTGCCGCCGTGCAGGCGTGGGCCGGCGCCGACCACCGCGCGCGCGTTATAGCGGCTGTCAACGTGCTCAACGCGGCCTTCATGGTCGTCGGCGCGCTCATCCTTGCGCTGTTACAAAAGATGGGACTCGGCGAGGCGACCAGCTTCGCGCTGATCGGCGTCGCCAATCTCGTCGTCGCGGTCCTCATCGGCCGCACCATGCCTGCGGGCTGGGTCAATGATTTTCTCTCGATCGTTTTCCGCGCCTTCTACCGGCTCGAGGTCAAGGGCCAGGAAAACATCGCCAAGGCCGGGCACAATGCCATCATCGCGCTCAATCATGTGAGCTTCCTCGATCCGCCGCTGGCGCTGGCGCTGCTGCCCAAGCGTCCTGTCTTTGCCATTGACGTGGCGATGGCAAAGCACTGGTGGATCCAGCCGTTCCTCAAATTCGTGCGCACCATGGCGCTCGACCCGCTCAAGCCGATGGCGATGCGCTCGCTCATCAATGCGGTGCGCGACGGCGACATGCTGGTCATTTTTCCGGAAGGCCGCATCACCGTCACCGGCAGCTTGATGAAAGTCTATGACGGCGCTGCGCTCGATTGCCGACAAGTCGGACGCGATGGTGGTGCCCGTCCGCATCGATGGACCCGAGGCGACGATGTTCAGCCGGCTGAAGCGCGCGCAGGTGCGGCGGCGGCTGTTTCCGAAGATTACTGTCACGATCCTCGAACCGCTGCAGCTCAAGGTCGATCCGGAACTCAAGGGCCGCCGGCGGCGCCAGGCCGCGGGCGCCGCACTGTACGGAATCATGTCGGACATGATTTTCAAAACCACCTCGACCAACCGCACGGTCATCCAAGCGCTGATCGACGCGGCCAAGGTCCACGGCAGCTCGTGGCTTGCGGTCGAAGATCCGGTCAGTGGCCGGATGACCTACCGGCGGCTGTTGCAAGCGATCGCGATCCTCGGCCGCAAGCTGATGCCGTTGGCCCTCGAGGGCCATTCGATCGGCGTCATGTTGCCGACCTCCAATGGGGCCGTGGTCACGCTGTTCGCGGTAATGTCCGCGGGCCGCGTGCCGGCGATGATCAACTTCACTGCCGGAGCGGCCAATATCTTGGCGGCATGCCGGGCGGCCGTCGTCGACACTATCCTCACTTCGCGGGCCTTCGTGGAAAAGGGCCGCCTCGATAATCTCATCGCGCAACTCGAAAAATCGGTGCATATCGTCTATCTGGAGGACATTCGCCCAACGATCAGTTTCCTCGACAAGCTCCGCGGTGCCTTGCACTGGAAGAAGCCGTTGGTTGCGCGCAAGCCCGACGATTGGGCGGTAATCCTGTTCACCTCGGGCTCCGAAGGCACGCCCAAGGGCGTCGTGCTGTCGCACCGCAATATGCTGTCGAACGTGGCGCAGGCCGCGGCCCGCATCGATTTCGGCCGCGAGGACAAGCTGTTCAACGTGCTGCCGGTGTTCCATTCGTTCGGCCTCACCGCCGGCACCGTGTTGCCGCTGGTCTCCGGCGTCTCGACCTATCTGTATCCGTCGCCGCTGCACTATCGCACCGTGCCGGAATTGGTCTACGGCGTTTGCGCCACCGTGCTGTTCGGCACCGATACGTTCCTCAACGGCTATGCGCGCGCGGCGAACCCTTATGACTTCCGCTCGCTGCGCTATGTGCTCTCCGGCGCCGAGCCGGTGCGGGAATCGACGCGCCAGATCGTTTTGGAAAAGTTCGGCCTGCGCATTCTCGAAGGCTACGGCGTCACCGAGACCTCGCCGGTGATGGCGCTCAACACGCCGATGTTCAACAAGTTCGGCACCGTCGGCCGGCTGCTGCCCGGCATGACGGCGAAGCTCGAGAAGGTCGACGGCGTCGAAGAGGGCGGCCGGCTGTTCGTCAAGGGGCCCAACGTCATGCTCGGCTATCTGTACGCCGACAAGCCAGGCGTGCTCGAGCCGCCGCCGGAAGGCTGGCACGATACCGGCGACATCGTCACCATCGACGAGCAAGGCTTCATCGCGATCAAGGGCCGCGCCAAGCGCTTCGCCAAGATCGGCGGCGAGATGATCTCGCTCGCCGCCGTGGAGATGCTGGCGGCCGAGCTGTGGCCGAACAACGTGACCGCGGTCGCGTCGATCCCCGATCCGCGCAAGGGCGAGCGGCTGATCATGGTCACCGACAAGGCCGGCGCCACGCGCTCCGAGTTCCAAGTCTATGCCAGGAGCAAACACGCCTCCGAGTTGATGCTGCCCTCGGAAGTCGTCGTCCTCGACAAGCTGCCGCTGCTCGGCTCCGGCAAGGTCGACAATCTGGCGATCACGAAATTCGTGCGCGAGCAGGCGGCCGCGAAGGCGGCTGCCGCGGAGTAATCTACCCCTCCCACCTTGTGGGGAGGTCGAGAGGGAACGGGCTAAACGCCGCCGCACGCGCAGGCGTGAACAGCCGTCCAAGCTCACGCGTTCGCTCCCGGTCCCTCCCCTAGCCCCTCCCCGCAAGGGGCAGGGCGCAGCGGGATTGGCGTTGCTGTTACTTCTGGACGTGCATCGCCAACACCCGATCCACCATGGCGCCGGCCTCGCCAAGATAATTCGCGGGATCGCACAGCTTCTCCAGCGCCGCGCGGTCGATGTGGTTGGTGATTTCCTCATTCTCGGCGAGCAATTCCACCAGCGGCCGGCCGGTGGCGACGACCTTGCGGCAGACGTCGTAGACGAGATCATGTGCGTATTGGCGGCCGAGATGGGGGCCAAGGCCCATCATCACCGCTTCGGAGACGATGAGTCCCTTGGTCAGATCGAGATTGGCGCGCATCTTCCTTTCGTCGACCTGCAAGCCGGTGAGCACGAAGCGGGTTTGCGCCAGTGCGCCGGCGGCGAGACAGAAGATTTCCGGCAGCACGATCCACTCGATCTCCCACGGGCCGGTCGCGCGCTCGTGGTCCTCGACCATGGCGTCGAGCAGCGCGGCGGTCTGCTGGCGCACCACCGAGGTCAGCGCGGTGATGTAGACCGAAGAGATCGGATTGCGTTTTTGCGGCATCGTGCTCGACGAGCCGCGGCCTTCGTGGAACGGCTCGTAGACCTCTTCCACTTCGGTTTGCATCATCAGCTTCACGTCGAATGCGATCTTGCCGCAGGTGCCGGTGACGAGGCCGAGGAAGCAGCCGGCCTCGGCGATGGTGTCGCGCACCGTGTGCCAGGCAATGGCCGGCACGCCGAGCTCGAGCTCCTTCATCAGCTCGGCCTGGGTTTCGAGGCCGCGGCCGCCGAGCGAAGAGAGCGTCCCGGCGGCGCCGCCAAATTCGCCGACCAGCACGCGTCCGCGCAGCTCCCGCAGACGCTGCTTGTGGCGTTCAAACGCGGCAAGCAGCGTCGCCATCTTGTAGCCGAAGGTGATCGGCACCGCCTGTTGCAGATTGCTGCGCCCCGCCATCGGCGTATTGCGGTATTTGCGCGCAAGATTGGCGAGCGCGTCGGCGATGCCGTCGAGGTCTGTTTCGACCAGCGCCAGCGCCTCGCGGATTTGCATCACGGTTGCGCTGTCGGTGATGTCCTGGGTCGTGGCGCCCCAATGGCACCATTCGCCGAGCCCATCGCGACAGAGCGCGACGAGCTGCTGCACCACCGGCAGCACCGGATAGCCGATGCGCTCGGTCTGGGCCTTGAGCTTTACGAAATCGATCTCGGCGACATTGCAATGCCGGCAGATTTCTTCCGCCGCCTCCTTGGGAATGATGCCGAGCCGCGCTTGCGCCCGCGCCAAGGCCGCCTCGAAGTCGAGGTATTTCTGGACGCGATTCTCGTCGGAGAAAACCTGCCGCATCGCCTCGGTCGAGAAAATGTCGCGGAACACGGCGGAGTCGATGGTCGTCGCGGGCATGGGCTTGTTTCTCCTCAATGGCCGCTTGCATCTAACAAAATGGATTTGCGAAGCCCACCCCCTTATGGTGATGGCATGAGTGCGCGTCCCGAGCCCGTCAGCCTTGCTTTGCCGCCCCGCCTGCAAGCAACTTTGGAGGCGGAATACCCGCGTTTCAGCGACGCAGAAATGCGGCGGCGCCGGTCCGCGATCGAGGGCCTGCTCGACGAGGCCGGGCTCGGCCATCTTGTCTACTGCGGCGCCAATCGCTTCGGCTCCGCGGTGCAATGGCTGACCGGCTGGCCGGTGACCGCCGAGGCCGTCGGCGTGCTCACGCCGGGTAGGCCCGATGCGATGTTCGTGCAGCATGTCAACCATGTGCCGCTGGCGAAGCGGCTTGCCACCCCGGCCGAAGTCGAATGGGGCGGCGGCTCGTCGATCGGCGCCGCGATTGCGGCGCTGGAGCGCCGCGGCGCGCGCGAGGGGCGCGTTGGCGTCATCGGGCCGATGACTTTCGAGCAGCATGCGGCGCTTACAGCGCGCTTCGGCGCGATCGCAAACCTCAATCCCCGCTATGTACGCCTCCGCCAAGTCAAGTCCGCGGAAGAACTCGACTGGATGCGGATCGGCGCCGCGTTGACCGATCGCGGCATGGCGGGGCTGCGCGACGGCCTGCGGCCAGGACTGACCGAGCGCGAACTCGCCGATCTCGTCGAACGGTCCTACGTCGCGCTCGGCGGCACCAATGTCATTCATTATTTCGGCGTCACCGCGATGGCCGCGCCGCGGCTCGGCGTGCCGGCGCAGTTTTCCGCAAACCGCAAGGTCGCCCGCGGCGACATCGTCGTCGCCGAGATCAGCGCCGCGTTCTGGGAGCATCCCGGGCAGGTGCTGCGCAGTTTCGCGGTCGGCGAAGAGCCGCCGGCGCTTTATCGCGAGTTGCACGAGGTCGCCGATGCCGCGTTCGACGCGGTCGCCGCGGTGCTCAAGGACGGTGCGATGCCGCAACAGGTCATCGATGCGGCGAGCGTGATCGAGGAGGCGGGTTTCACGATCATCGACGACTTGTTGCACGGCTATGGCGGCGGCTATCTGCCGCCGGTATTGGGATCGCGCAAGTTGCCCCCTCCCTATCCTCCCCGGCTTGCGGGGGAGGGCACGGAGGGGGCCGTTCCCGACGAACCGTTTCGCGCCGGAATGACTGTCGTCATCCAACCCAACGTGGTCACGCGCGACGGCAACGCCGGCGTGCAAACCGGCGAAATGATCCTCATCACCGCAACCGGAATCGAGCGCATGCACGCCATAGCGCGCGGCTTTGTCGGGTGTGATTAGTCGCGCCGTTCTTAACTTCGTCGGAACCACGTTGCTGAGGCGCGGCTCGCCCATCGGGATATTCTTCCCACCTGCTGCGCGGCGTAACGCGGCTCGTCCTTAATACTGTACTACCGCTTTTCTTCAATTGCCGCAGGCGCGAACTGGCGCGCTGTGCGCCGATCATCGGCGCGCGGAATCGCCCGCCGATACTCATCCAGTGGCAGGTCGTGCCGCCGCGCGATTTGCGATCCTCAATTTTCGTAAAGGTTATCTCTTCGATTCAAACGAAGGAATACACGCGCCGTAAAGAATACGGCTTCAAGCAATCTTCAGCATAGGCCGAGAACTCCCCGTAGCTTCACCAAATCCATACCAGCGGCGGACCAATACTCCCGGCGAACAACGAACAAATTTCGACGGCGTCATCAGGGGACGGACGTGCGGACAAGTACCATCGTCATGATTGCCTTTGCGGTCCTGTTCGGACTGCTCGCGGTATTCCTGGCGCAGACTTGGCTCAACAATCAAGCCGATCAAAACAAGAGGAACTTGGAAGCGCAGCGGAAAACCGCGCCGCCGGCGCGGACCATGGTGGTCGCCAGCCGCCCATTGCGGTTCGGCGACGAGCTTGGCGCGTTCGCGCTGCGCGAGGTGCCATGGCCGCAGGATGCGCTGCCGGCCGGTGCATTCAGCAAGATCACCGACCTCACGGCGAGCAAGCGCGTCGTGCTCCTGCCGATCGATATCAACGAGGCCATCCTCGCTTCCAAGATCACCGGACCGGGTCAGCGCGCCACGCTCTCCGCAATGCTCGGAGATGGCATGAAGGCGGTGACGATCCGCGTCAACGACGTCGAGGGCGTTGCCGGTTTCGTGCTGCCGGGCGATCGCGTCGACGTCGTGCTGACGCGGCAGGCCGACAAGAACAGCGCCTTGAGCGATGTCGTGATCCAGGACACGCGCGTGCTCGCCATCGACCAGCTCGCGGACCAGCGCGCCGAAAAACCCTCGGTCGTCAAAGCGGTCACACTCGAAGTCAACGCCACCGATGGCCAGAAGCTCACGCTGGCATCGGTGGTCGGCACGCTCTCGCTGCTGCTGCGCAGGGCCGGCGAGGTCGCCGAGCCGGCCACCCGCCGGGTGACGCTCACGGATCTGGGAAGCCCAAGCGCACCGGCGAGCGTCTCGCGCTTTGTCACCGTCCAGGTGAGGCGCGGAACGAAGCTGGAGGACTACAGCGTGCCGGCCGAGACCACCCACGCGCATTCCGCCGCTCTTTCCGAACGGGAGCAGGCGCACGAGTGAGGCAAAACGGAAGCAGACACTAAAGACCGATGAAGTGGGGCGGTCTTCGGGGACAACAAACAAGCGGCGGGGAGGCCGACGTGAAAAGCCAGTACAAAGATAGAAAAGACATCGCAGGAATTTCGGACGGGACCACGAGGATCGGAGCACTGTCGCGGTGCGCCCGAAACAAGCTGCTGCTCGCGGCGACGGTCATGGCGGCGCTTGCGCTCGCACCCGCCGCGTCGCGAGCACAGCAGAAGATCGCCTTCGCCACCGCACGCACGTCGACGGTGATGGTGACGCTGGGGAAGTCGGAAGACATCCGGACCGACCAGAGCCTGGTCGACATCACGGTCGGCGATCCTGACGTCGCAGACGTCAATCCGCTGACCGACCACGCGGTGTCGATCCTCGGCAAGAAGATCGGCACGACGCGCGTCACGGTCTACGGCCAGGACAAGAAGCCGGTCGGCATCTTTGACGTCGAAGTGGCCTACGACATCTCGCGGCTGGCGACCGAGATCGCGCGGTTCACCGGCGGCAGCATCAAAGTATCCTCGATCAACGGCCGCATCATGCTGAGCGGCACGTCGCCGGACGCCGTTACGCTCGACAAAGCGGTGACGATGGCGCGGCAGTTTGCACCGGACCCGATCAATACGGTTCAGGTTCTGCAGCCGCAGCAGATCATGCTGGAGGTGCGGTTCATCGAAGCCAACCGGCAAGCGAGCCGTGAACTCGGCGTGCAATGGAATATGTTCGGCAACGGAGCGCTTGCCAATATCGGCAGCCGGCAACCGGCCGGGTCGCTGCCGATTACGCAGCCCAACGGCTCGTTTCAGCAGCCGTCGAGCTTTTTCTCGCAGTCCCCCGGCCCTGTCGGCGGCGTCAACCAGGCTCAGGGCAGCGCGACCATTTCGCCGATCGTTGCCGCCGGCGTATTATCGGGCGCTTCGCCGTTCGGTTTTCTCGTCGGGCAATTGTCGAACAAACTGCAAGTGGCGGTCAACGCGCTCGAGCAGAAGGGGGCTGCCCGCAGCCTTGCCGAACCGAACCTGGTGGCGCTGTCGGGCGACACAGCAAGCTTCCTTGCTGGCGGCGAATTTCCCGTTCCGTCGCCAACCGGGCTCGGCCAAATCGCGATCGTTTACAAGCAATATGGCGTCGGTCTGTCCTTCACACCGACCGTGCTCAGTGGCGGCCTCATCAACTTGGTCATCAAGCCGGAGGTAAGCCAGCTCGATTTCAGCCATCCGGTGCAGGTCGCCGGCATCTCGGTGCCGCCGCTGATCGTGCGCCGCGCCGCGACGACGCTCGAACTACGTGACGGGCAGAGCTTCATGCTCGGCGGCCTGTTGCAGAACACCAGCAGCAACGACCAGGACCAGTTGCCCTGGCTCGGCGACGTGCCGGTACTCGGCGCGTTGTTCCGCAGCACCCAATACCAGAAGAACGAGACCGATCTGGTGATCCTGGTGACGCCACATCTCGTGCGTCCGCTGCCGCCGAACAATCCGCTTCACACGCCGCTCGACAACACGCTGCCGCCGAACGACGTCGATCTGTTTCTGATGGGCAAGACCGAGGTCAGCCCGGCGCTGGCGCGGCTCGCGGTCGGCGCGATGAACCGGCCCTATGTCGGCCATGTGCTCGATCTGCCGAAGAACGGAGGCTTCTATGTCACGGCCAGGGATTAAATTCATGGCGCGACCGATCGCGGTCATCATCGCCGGAATTGCCATAGGTGCATCGCTCGGCGGTTGCTCTGATATCTATACCGACCGCCGCGATGCGATCGGGCTGGGCGCCGGCGACGCCATCGCCGCCAATAAAGTCGCCGAGACCGTCGATCCGTGGCCGCCGCACAGCGGCAACACCAACATCGGCTTCAACGGCGCGAAGATGCAGTCCGCCGTCGAACGCTATCGCACCAACAGGGTCATTCCACCGGTGGACAGCATGACGTCAGACGTCGCGGTCCCGCAGCAGCAGGGCGCGGCGCCTGCGGCGTCGGCCACGCAGACGGCCACTGGCGGCAGCGCGCCGCCGACGAGCAGCACTACGGCGTCGCAATGATCGGAAGGTCCGGGATCGGAGCTTAACCATGCGCATCGGGCGATCCATAACTCCGGGAATCCAGACCCGCGTAATCGTGCTGACGGTCGACGACGCATTCGAGGAATCCGTCCGCGCCACCTTCAGCGCCAGCGCGCAGATCGGCCTCGACGTCATCAAGGGCAGGCTTGCGGAACGCGTCGACAACATGGAGCTCGGCAGCGCCACGGTGGTGATCGCCGATCTCGATGCCAGCGACGAAGCCGAGCTGCTGGCGCTTGAACAGATCATGGCGCGTATCGGTCATTGGCCGCCGCTCGTTGCCATCGCCCAGAAATTCGAGGAGGGCGTGGCGCGCCGCCTCGTGCAAATGCGGGTGGCGGATTTCCTGACCAAGCCGGTGCCGCCGGTCGAGCTGGTGCGCACCTGCGCGCGCGTCGCCAAGGCGCCGGTCACCACGGAAACCAAGGAATCGCAAATCTTCACCTTTCTGCCGGCGGTCGGCGGCGCCGGCGTGACCACGCTCGCGGTGCAGACGGCCATGCTGCTATTGAACAGCGGGGCGCGCGGCAAAACCTCGACCTGCCTGGTCGACCTCGACTTTCAGCACGGCGCCTGCGCCGATTATCTCGACATCGAGCCGCGCCTCAATCTGGGCGAGATCGAGCCCCGCCCGGAACGGCTCGACCGGCAACTGCTGGAAATCATGCTGTCGCAACATCAATCGGGCCTCGCGGTGGTAGCGGCGCCGAACCGCCCGGCGGAAATGCGCTTGTTCGATCCGGACGTCGTGACCAGGCTGCTCGATCTGGTGTCATCGCATTTCGACTACGTCGTCTTCGACATGCCGCGCACCTGGTTCTCTTGGACCGACAGCGTGCTGCTCGGCTCCAACAAGCTGTTCATCGTCAGCGAGACCACGGTGCCGGGGCTGCGCCACGCCAAGCAGCTTGTCGAGGCCATCCGCGAGCGGCTTGGCGAGGGGCCCAAGCCGCAAGTCATCATCAATCGCTTCGAGCAAAAGCTGTTTTCACCGGGCTTGCGCCGCTCCGATATCGAGCAGGCGATCGGCGACGCGTTCGCGGCCTGCATTCCGAACCATTACGGCCTGGTTCGCGAGGCTATCGATCGCGGCGTCCCGCTCGACGAGGTCAAGCCGGGCAACAAGATCACGCTGCAACTCAAGAAGCTGATCCTGCCGCAAGGCGCCGGCAAGGCGGCCAAAGAGCCCGCCGGCGCGGAGAAGAAATTCAAGCTGTCGTTGGCGCGGTCGTAGGTCGCTCATGCCTGATGACATCGAGCATTCTCCGTTCATTCCCGCGAAAGCGGGAATCCCCCACCGGGCGAAGCGTCAAGAGCTGGGTCCCCACTTGCGCCGGGACGAGCGGAATTTGAATTGAGCGGCTTAGGACATCGGTATGGCAAGTCGTTTCTCAATGCGTCGTGTCGCCGGGCCGGACCTTGTTCCGGCGGCCGAGAATACCGTTCTGGAGAACGTCTCGTGGACTGTATTCCCGGAGGCCGCCGCCGAGCCGAACGCGGCAGCCGCCACCGGCAATCCGCTGCTGACCGACAAGCTGCTCGACGCCAAGGTGCGCCTGCATCGCCGGCTGATCGAGGAGATCAACCTGTCGGCGCTGGAAAAGCTGCCGGAGGAGGAAATCCGCAACCACATCCAGCAGCTCGTCTCGCAATACGTGCTGGTCGAGCGGCTCGCTTTGAACACGCAGGAGCTCAACGACTTCGTCTCGGAAATTCTCGACGAGATGACGGGCCTCGGCCCGCTCGAGCCGTTGCTCAAGGATCCGACCGTCAACGATATTCTGATCAACGGCCACGAATGCGTCTATGTCGAACGGCAGGGCATCCTCGAGCCGACTGGCGTGCGCTTCAAGGACGAGGCGCATCTGCTGCGCATCATCAACAAAATCGTCTCGGCGGTCGGCCGGCGCGTCGATGAATCGCATCCGATGTGCGACGCGCGCCTGCTCGACGGCTCGCGCGTCAACGTCGCGGTGCGGCCGGTGGCGGTCGACGGCCCCCTGATGTCGATCCGCAAATTTTCCAAAAAGCCTTTCAATCTCAACAAACTGGTCGAGGTCAACGCGCTGCGTCCGCAAATGGCCGAGTTGCTGGCGGCCGCCGTCAAGGCGCGCGTCACGCTGATCATCTCGGGCGGCACCGGTTCGGGCAAAACGACGATGCTCAACGCGCTGTCGGCCTTCATCTCGGAGAAGGAGCGCCTGCTCACCATCGAGGACGCCGCCGAACTGCAATTGCAGCAGCCTCACGTTGGCCGCATGGAGACGCGCCCGCCGAGCATCGAAGGCAAGGGTGAAATCCGCCAGCGCGATCTCGTCAAGAACGCGCTGCGTATGCGGCCCGACCGCGTCATCCTTGGCGAGTGCCGCGGCGAGGAAGCCTTCGACATGCTCCAAGCGATGAACACCGGCCACGAAGGCTCGATGGCGACGGTCCATGCCAATACGCCGCGTGACGCCATTTCACGCCTCGAACAGATGATTGGCATGGCCGGCCTGCCGATGACGGTGGCCTCGATCCGCGGCCAGATCGCCGCCGCCATCAAGGTGATCGTGCAGTTGTCGCGGCTGTCCGACGGCAAGCGGCGCGTGATGAGCATCGCCGAGATCACCGGGCTCGAAGGCGACATCATCCAGATGCAGGAGATCTTCAAGTTCGTGCGCACCGGCACGCAGCCTGATGGCGCCGTGCAGGGACATTTCCAGGCGACGGGAGTGCGCCCGCGCTTCCTGACCGACCTGGTCGCCATGGGGATCAAGATCCCGGGCGCCTATTTCGATCCGTCGCAACCGCTCTGATGGCCATGTCGCTCGATTTTGACCCGATCTATCTGGTCTGGCTTTTCGTCGCGATTTCGGCGGGACTTGCGGCCGAAGCGGCCTATCTGCTGTGCTTCTCCACCGCATCATACCGCAGCCGGATCAACCGGCGGCTGATGATCACCAAGGACCGTACGGACCGTGAAAGTGTCCTCATCGAGTTGCGGCGTGAGCGCGGCCTCACTGCCGGCGGCAATTACCGGCTCAACCTCGTCTCGCTCAACCGGCTCATCCTGCAGTCGGGCCTCACGATGGGCTTCGGCCGCATCGTTCTGATCGTTGCCATCACCACCGTGCTGGCGTTCGCTCTGACGATGGTGTTCCGCGGCAGTCTGCTGGAGGCGGGCGGCGCGGCGCTGCTCAGCGCGACGGCGCTGCCGCTCCTCGTCTTGAACATGCTGCGGTCGCGGCGGCAGAAGAAATTCGGTGCGCAGTTTCCCGACGCGCTCGACATCATCGTGCGCAGCCTGCGCGCCGGCCACCCGGTGCCTATCGCCATTACCATGGTGGGGCGCGAAATGACCGATCCGATCGGCAGCGAGTTCGGTATCGTATCCGACGAGATCACCTACGGCGCCGACCTCGAAACGGCGATGCGGAATCTATACTGCCGCATCGGCTCCGACGATCTGCCGCTGTTCGTCACGGCGGTCGCCATCCAGGGTTCGACCGGCGGCAATCTCGGCGAAATCCTGCAAAATCTCTCCGGCGTTATTCGCCAGCGCTTCAAGATGCGCCGCAAAATTCGCGCACTGGCGGCCGAGGGCCGCTCTTCGGCGATGATCCTCTCCGGATTGCCGATCGGCATGTTTCTCGTCATCCAGTTCATAGCGCCCGACTTCTACGGCGCCGTTTGGCATGAGCACCTCACCAAGCTTCTGCTCGGCGGCGCCGCCTGTTGGATGGGGATCGGCAACCTGATCATGTTCAAAATGGTCAACTTCAAGATTTAACGATGGAAGCAAGCGGCCCATTGGGTTTGTTCGGCGACGGCGCAGCGGCGATGCTGAGCGTCCTGGTGTTTCTCGCCGTCGGCACGCTCGCCTTTGCGGTGATGATCGGCGTTCGCGCCCGTGAGGCGATACGCCGTCGTGCGGTCCGCGTCGGCTTGGACGAGGATGCAGCCGGCGGCCGGCGTTCGCTGCGCTACTCGGGACTGCGGGCCGCGAAGAAGCTCGTCGATTACACGACGAAGCACTACTCATCGGCCGACAGCAAAGACGTGAAATTGCTGCGCCGCCGCCTGATGCAGGCCGGGGTCTACGACCCCCATGGCGCGTCCTATTTCTTCATCGCTCGCGCCGCCGGCGCGGTGATTCTCGGCGCCGCCGCATTTTTTGTCCTGCCGATGTTCGGTTTCGAGGCCAAGGCCTCGTTCTGGCTTTTTGTGATAGCCGGGGGTGTTCTTGGTTACCTGCTGCCCAGCTTTTATCTCGACCGCCGCATCAAGAAGAAGCGCCTGGAGCATCAGGCCGGGTTTCCTGATTTTATGGATTTGCTGGTGGTCTGTGCGGACGCCGGTCTCAGCATGGAGGCGGCCCTCGACCGGATCGGCCGCGAGCTTGGCGATTCTTATCCGTCGCTCTCCGCCAACATCCACATGACCAATCTCGAGATCCGTGCCGGGCGCACCATGACCGAGGCGCTCGAACATCTCGGCGACCGGCTCGGCCTCGAAGAGGCGCGCTCCTTTGCGACCCTCATCCAACAATCGGACGAACTCGGCTCCAGCATCAGCGACGCGCTGCGCGTCTACAGCGACGATATGCGGCACAAGCGGTTGTCTCGCGCCGAGGAAAAGGCCTACAGCCTGCCGGTCAAACTCTCCGTGCCGATGATGATATGCATCTTTCCCGTGTTGTTCATTGTCATCTTGCTTCCCGTCATCGTCCGGCTGTCCACGGGCAATTGGTGACCCCATTTCCTCCCCCGCTTGCGGGGGGGGAGGTGACGCGCGAAGCGACGACCGGGACAAGTGCTCGGGGTTCGGGCGAGCTTTTGAGCCCGCAGGCCCCCCTCAAAACCCTCCCCCGCAAGCGGGGGAGGGCTTCGGAACGAGGGATTCCTTAACCACCGTCGCCTAGCTTTACCTGTCCGGTGCCGTCCAGCCCCCCTGGCAGGACGGTTCATTCTCGCGTTGGGGCGGGGGGTTTTGCCGGGACGTCGTGGTCCGGAGCGCGTTGATGTGTATCCGAGTAGCGCGGGTCCTGATCGTCGCGGCGGCGTGCCTGATGTGGCTCGGAGCCTGCTCGACATCGACCAAGCTCGCCGATCTGGGGAAGCCGGCCGATTCCTCCGGCGCGGCCGGCAATAGCGACACCACGGGCTCCATCGTGACGCAACCCGCCGAGCCCGGCCCGAGCGGCGAGCCGGTGGCGCCGCTGTCGAAGCCCGGCCTGGTCGGCGACGATCCCAACGACGACGTGCAGCACGGCAAGCGATATTTCCGCGCCAACGATTTCGGTCTCGCCGAGAAGAGCTTCCGCACTGCCGTCGAAAAACATCCGCGCGATGCCGAAGCCTGGGTTGGCCTGGCGGCATCCTACGATCGCCTGCACCGCTTCGACCTCGCCGACCGGGCCTACACCGAGGCTATCCGCATCGTCGGCCCTACCCCGGAAATCCTCAACAACCAGGGCTTCTCCTACATGCTGCGCGGCGACTACGCGAGGGCGCACAGGAAACTCGCAGAAGCCCAGGCCAAGGACCCCGCCAACCTCTATGTCCAGGCCAATATGCGGCTGCTCGAAGAAAGCTACCGCCAGGGCAAGGCGGTGCAGTAAGGACGCCGGAGGCGACGTCGGCGCGGTTCCACCCAGAGTCCGGCCACGCTGACGAGGCGTGCAGAACTGCATTGGTCCCTGATGTCTTTGAGTCCCCGGTAGGTTCGACCCTCGTAGAATGCTTCCCAGGCATCCAGCGAAGGAAATTCCAGCAACACGATCCTGGCACGGTCCCGAAGCGGTTGTCTCTGAAATGGTTACGAAGCACTTGACATCGGTCGCATTTTAAGTTACAAGATGCGAATCTCGCTCATGAGGGGACGTCTTCCGGAGGCCCACCTGAATGCTGAGCGGAACCAGGAAACCCGGCCCGAGGCTGAGCGGTGGCGTTAGGTCACTTAAGCCAGGGCCGCGTTGGAGCGCCGAGAGGCGCGCGCGCCCGCTGGGCGCGCGTCCGCACCCGCTGGTGCGGACGTAAGACAAATGCGCCTGTCGGCGCTCCGCTTCCCTCTTCGGGGAGCAAACAAAATAAAAACTCGGGCGCGATTGCGCCGCGAGAACGCGGCATTACGCAATGCGCGAATAGTCCCGGTCAAATGGGGTTGCAAATGGGGTTGATCGGGCGGGCGGCTTGCTGGGCGGCGACGCGATGCGGCAACAAATCGCTTGTCGTCCGTCGCATTGCCGCCGATAAGCGCAAACGTCCGATCCAGGGAAAGGAAGCGGAGATGTCGGCGAGCAAGAACCGCTTTGGCAAGCTCCGTTTTGCCAAGAACCGTTTTGCAATATCGCGCCGCGCGCTGCTCAAGGCGGCTGCGGCGATCGGTACGCTGCCCGCGGGGCGGGTCTTGGCGCAAGCGCCGGAGCCGCTGCGCATAGGCTTCCTCACCGTCCTCACCGGCCCGTTGGCCGCCGGCGGCAAGCAGCAGGAGGAGGGCGCCGCGCTCTTCCTCAAGGAACGCAATGGCGCGATTGCCGGCCGCAAAGTCGAGCTCATCACGCAAGACACCGCCGGCAGTCCGGCGCTCGCCAAGACCAAAACTCAGGAGCTGGTCGAGCGCCACAAAGCGCCGGTGATGATCGGTCCGCTGGCCACCAACGAAGCTCTGGCGATGGACGAGTATATTCGCCAGACCAAAGTGCCGCTGATCACCACCACTTCGGCTGCCACGGTCGACCTCAAGAGCCGAGCGCCGAACCCCTACGTCCTGCATGCCTTCGGCACGGCGCCGCAAGTGACCTATCCGCTGGGCGATTACGCGGCCAAGACGCTCGGCTACAAGAAAGTCGCCATCGTCGCCGAGGACTTCACCTATGGGCACGAGGGCGCCGGCGGATTTCATCTCGCCTTCGAGGATGCCGGCGGCAAAATCGTGCAAAAACTGTGGCCGCCGCTCAACGCGCCCGAATACGGCGCCTATCTGGCGCAGATCAAGCCCGACGTCGACGCCATCTACATGGGCTTTGCCGGCAGCAATCCGCTGCGCTTCCTCAAGCAATTCAGCGAATTCGGGCTCAAAGGAAAAATCGCCGTGCTCGGCAACACCACGTCAACCGATGAGGGCATCCTCAAGGTGATGGGCGAGGAAGCGGTCGGCGTCTATAGCGCCGGCTGGTACGCCGCCGGGCTCGACACGCCCGACAACAACAAGTTCGTCGCCGGCATCAACGCGGAATACAAGCACGATCCCGGCTTCTACACCGCCGGCCCCTACACCGCGCTGCTCATCATCGAGGAGGCGCTCAAGGCCACCGGCGGCAACACCGACGATGCCGCGGCCTTCCTCAAGGCCCTGCACGATGTGCGTCTCGCTCAGGGCCCGATCGGGCCGGTGCGGCTCGACGAATACGGCACGCCGATTCTCGACATCCACATCCGCAAGGTGGCGCGCGTGAATGGCAAGCTCACCAATACCATCATCAAAACCTATCCGCAGGTGAGCCAGTTCTGGACCTACGATCCCAAGGCGGCCGTCCAGCAGCCGGTGTTCTCGCGCGACTTCCCGCCGAGCAAATATCTCGAATAGCGGGCTTTCGCCTGCGGCGGCTTTTTTTTGGCTGCGCCGCGGCGCCGCGATCGTGGAGAAACCTGGAATGTTCGAAGCGCTCAGCAAATTCATCGCCAGTCTCGCCGATGGCGGCAAGGACCCCAAGCGATTCGATGAAAGTGATTACCGGCTCGCGGCGGCGGCGCTGCTCGTGCACGCCGCCGCAATCGACGGCGAGATGACGCCGAGCGAGCGCGGCAAGCTCCACGCCGTGATCAAACAGCGCTTTGACCTCGATGATGCCGCGGCCGATGAGCTGATCGACAAGGCGACGGCGGCCGAGCACGAATCGGTCGATCTTTATCATTTCACCAGCCTGCTCAACCGCACGCTCGACGAGCCGGGGCGCGCCCGCATCATCGAAATGATGTGGGAGATCGTTTATGCCGACGGCCGGCGTGACGAGCTCGAGGACAATTTGTTGTGGCGCGCCGCCGACCTCTTGGGCGTGTCGCCGCGCGAGCGCATCGAATTGCGCCAGCGCATCGGTGGCAAGCTCTCCGATTCCCCCACCCCACCCTCCCCCGCTCGCGGGGGAGGGAAGGGTGGGGGGCCATGAAGCCGGTCACGCTGATTACCGGCGCCTCGGCCGGAATCGGCACCGAGCTGGCGCGCGTCTTCGCGGCTCACGGGCATGAGCTGGTCCTGGTGGCGCGGCGCGAGGACCGCCTCGAGGCGCTCGCCGATGAGATCGCCGCGACCGGCCGGCCGCGGCCGACGGTGCTGCCGATCGACCTCGGACGGCGGGATGCTGTCGCCGGTCTCGCCGCGGAACTCACATCGCGAGGCCTCGAGCCCGCGGCGGTCGTCAACAATGCCGGGTTCGGGCTCGCCGGTGCGGCCGCCGCGCTCGACCGCGGCGAACAGCTCGCCATGATCGACCTCAATGTGCGGGCGCTGACCGAGCTGTCGCTCGGCTTCGTCGAGAGCCTCGCCCGCCACGGTGGCGGCATCCTCAACGTCGCATCGGTCGCCGCCTTCCTGCCGGGCCCCGGCATGGCGGTCTATTACGCCAGCAAGGCTTTCGTGCTTTCGTTCACTGAGGCCTTGCATCGCGAGTTGTCGGGCCGCGGCATCAGGGTCACCGCGCTTTGCCCGGGGCCGGTCCCCACCGAGTTTCAGGCGCGCGCCGGGCAGCGCGACGGCAGTGCTCCGCAAATTCTCGCTGTATCGGCGGCACGCGTGGCGCAGATCGGCTATCGCGGCTTCATGCGCGGCAAGCGCGTGGTTATCGCCGGGGTGGGTAACAAGATCGCAGTGTTTTTCCTGCGCCTCATCCCGAACGCGCTCCTCCTCGCCATCGTCGATCAACGCACGCGCAGCACGGCCGGAAACTCATAGCAGTCTCGCACCGCGGACGCTTTTACTCGACCCGCGAACACGATAGGACTTCGGGCAAGCGCGTTCGATTCGCTTGGTCATGCAACAGCAGATACTGATCATTCTGCACCAGGAGCACTCCACACCGGGTCGTGTCGGCAACGCTCTGCGGCAGCTCGGCTATCGGCTCGATGTGCGCCGGCCGCGTTTCGATGATCCGCTGCCGAGAACCATGCAAGACCACGCCGCCGGCATCATCTTCGGCGGCCCGATGAGCGCCAACGACGAGGATGATTTCATCCGCCGCGAGATCGATTGGATCGGCGTTCCATTGAAAGAGAATAAGCCCTTCCTCGGCATCTGCCTCGGCGCGCAGATGTGCGCGCGCCAACTCGGCGGCCGGGTTTTCCGCCACCCAGAGGGCCACGCCGAGATCGGCTACTACCCGATCCGGCCCACGGCGGCCGGCCTCGCCGTCGTCGAGCAGTGGCCGGAATGCGTCTACCAATGGCATCGCGAGGGTTTTGACGTGCCGCCGGGCGCCGAGCTTTTAGCTGAAGGCGATACGTTCGAAGTGCAGGCGATCCGCTATGGGCGGGCCTTCGCCTTGCAATTCCACCCCGATGTCACCCATGCGATGATGCACAAATGGACCACCCGAGGCCACCAGCGCCTGGAGTTGCCGGGGGCGCGGCCCCGCGACACGCATTTTGCCGACCGTGCGGTGTACGACTACAGCGCCCGCGCGTGGCTCGGCGTCTTTCTCGAACACTGGATCGGCAGCTCAGATCACTGTTTTTGATCGCGATGCGCGTGATTGATTTTGCGCGCGCCAGCGGTCTAACTTCTGCCGGCGAGACGCTGGGCAAAATAGGCGACCGTCTTGGTATAGACCTGCGACGCATTCCACTGCAGCAGCACCTGGAAATTCGCGGTGCCTTCGCCCCATGGCTGGCCGCGCTGCCAGCCGTAGCCCTTGAGATAGTTGGCGGTCGACGCCAGCACATCCGGCACGCTGTGAATGAGATCGCGGCGGCCGTTGCCGTCGTAGTCGACGGCATATTTGAGATAGGACGACGGCAGGAACTGGGTCTGGCCGATCTCGCCGGCCCAGGCGCCGCGCATTTCACTTGGCGCCATGTCGCCGCGCTCGACGATTTTCATGGCCGCGAACAATTCGCTGCGAAACTTGTCCGGACGCCGGCAATCGTAGGCGAGAGAGGCGAGTGAACGGATGGTTGGAAATTTTCCTGAATTGGCGCCGAAGTCGGTCTCGAGGCCCCAGATGGCCACGATCACCGGTCCGGGCACGCCGAATTGCTGCTCGATCCGGCTGAAGATCGCGTTATATTGCTGCAACAGGCGGGCTCCGCGCGCGAGCCGCGGGGGCACCATGCGGCCGGCGAACTGCTCGAAACTCTGCCGGAATACCCCCTGGCCGCGGTCGCGCGCGACGACACCGGGATCGTAGGTGACGCCGGCAAGCGAGGCCGCAATCGCGCGCTGCGAGATGCCCTGTGCGGCGGCCTCCTGCTTGACGCCTTCGAGCCAACTGCCGAAATCACCGCCGCAGGGCGCGGCGGCGGCCGGCGCCGTGATCGCGCCGAGCCAGAACACCAGCAAGGTCATTCGACGTATAAGCGGTCGCATGGGCAATCCTTCCCTGCCGCCCGGCAATGAAACAACCCATTGGGTCGCGATTTCCAGGCTCATAGTTTGGCTAGTTCGTAACGGTCGGCGGTAAAGAGTTCGCAATAAATCATGATGGAAAGTTGCACCAGCTCGCGCCGTGAAGGCTGGTGGAGCCGAGGGGATTTGAACCCCTGACCTCCGCAGTGCGATTGCGGCGCTCTCCCAACTGAGCTACGGCCCCGCCGCGGGCTTGAGCCGGGCCGCTAAGGAGCCGGCTTTTGGCGAGTGCGGGCCATTTAGGGCCGCCGCTCCAAGCTGTCAAGGACGACCGCCGCGCGCAAAAGGCGCCGTGCATCGGCTTGTTCGTACCGCCGCGAATCGCTAGGTTCCCCCGTCCTCACACGCGAATCCGGTCCATGCGCGCACTGTTTCTTGTCATCGATCTCGCCTTGCAGCTTTACATCTGGGTCGTGATCGCTGCGGCGATCTTTTCCTGGCTTGTGGCCTTCAGCGTAGTAAACACGCGAAACCAGTTCGTCGGGTCGATCGGCGAATTTCTCTATCGCATCACCGAGCCGGCGCTCCGTCCGATCCGCAACTTGTTGCCGAATCTCGGCGGCATCGACATTTCACCGGTCATCCTGTTCTTGATCATCGCCTTCATTCGCTACGTGATCGCGCTCTACATTCTGCCCAACGTCTACTAAGCGCTGTGACCGCCCGGATCATCGACGGCAAGGCGATCGCGGCCGATTTGCGTGCTGCCGTGGCGGCCGAAACGCGCCGGCTGACCGGCGCACGCGGTCTCAAGCCGGGGCTCGCGGTCGTTCTCGTCGGAGAAAACCCGGCCAGCAAGGTCTATGTCAACAGCAAATCGCGCGCAGTGGTCGAGGTCGGCATGCGGCCGTTCGATCACCATCTTCCCGCCGCCACCAGCCAGGACGAACTGATCGCGCTCGTGCAACGGCTCAATGCCGATCCGGCCGTGCATGGCATTTTAGTGCAGATGCCGTTGCCGCAGCAGATCAATGCGACCCATGTGATCGCGGCCATCGATCCGGCCAAGGACGTCGACGGCTTTCATCCGTACAATGTCGGCCGGATGGCGCTTGGCCTGCCGGCGCTGGCGCCCTGTACGCCGATCGGTTGCATCAAGCTCGCAAAGACTGTGCATGCCTCGCTTGCCGGACTTGATGCGCTGATGGTCGGGCGTTCAAACGTCGTCGGCAAGCCGTTGGCGCAGCTTTTGCTCGCCGAGAATGCCACTGTCACCATCGGCCATACTTTCACCCGCGGACTTGCCGATCTGTGCCGGCGCGCCGACCTTCTGATGGTCGCCGTCGGTCACCCCGAACTGGTGCGAGGCGATTGGATCAAGCCCGGCGCCACCGTCATCGACATCGGTATCAACCGCGTCTTCGCTGGGGGTAAATCCCGGATCGTCGGAGACGTCTGCTTTGCGGAAGCTGTCACTGTCGCCGGCGCTATCACGCCGGTGCCGGGCGGCGTCGGGCCGATCACGATTGCCTATCTGCTGGTCAATACGCTGCGCGCCGCCTGCGCACAGGCTGGGCTGCCGAAGCCGGAGATTTGAAGTCTGCGTTCTGTCGTCCAATTCAGCTTTGCCAGCCGAAGGCGACCTTGTCGAGGACGCGCATACCAAATTTTTCTGAAGATCGGGCGACCGCCTTGCCGCCCAGCGCGCGGTAAAACTCGACGGCGTTGTCGTTCTCCGAAAGCGCCCACACGATCAGGGATTTGAGCGCGCTCTGCGCCAAGTCACGGCGCGCAGCGGTGAAGAGCCGGCGGCCGAAGCCCAGCCCCTGGAACTCCGGCCGCAGGTAGAGCTCATAGATCTCGCCGTCATAATAGAGGCTGCGCGCCCGATTGCGTCCGTAGTTCCCATAGCCGGCGATCTTGTCGCCAAACTGGAGGAGCGCGATGCGGCTGCCTTTTCGTATGGCGCTGTCCCACCACGCCGGGCCGCGGCGGCTGATGAGCTTTTCGAGTTCGGTGCCCGGGATGATGCCCTGATAGGCCGTCCGCCACGCTTCATCGTGGCATGCGGCGACCGCGTCGGCGTCGGACGCCTTGGCGCGGCGGATTTCTATGAGGATGGTGCTCATGACGCAATCAAAGCAAGCGATTCCGCGGGCTTCAAGAGCAGAGATTCACGTTCAGTTAACGATGTGGATTATTAGCCGAATCGGGAGGGTCTGACCATCGCCGCAAGCATAAAAACGTGAGGCCCGCTCGCATTCTGGACGGGCTGTTGCCGAAGCGACACGGTCGCCGACATTTTGCGTCCGGGCCCGATGTGCTCATCGAAAATGCCGCAACGGTGGCTCTGTCACCTGCAGATTGTGCAGCGGGCGTGTCCAGAATCACCGGCGGTCACACCCGCTCGGCTTCCTTGCGCCGCTCGTTGCGCTTGCGGTCGGTCGGATCGAGCAGCTTTTTGCGCAACCGAATCGACTTGGGCGTCACCTCGACCAATTCGTCGTCCTCGATATAGGCGAGCGCCTTCTCCAGCGTCATGCGGATTGGCGGGGTAAGACGGATGGCCTCGTCCTTGGAGTGGGTGCGGATGTTGGTGAGCTTCTTGCCCTTGAGCACGTTGACTTCGAGGTCGTTGCCGCGAGTGTGCTCACCGATGATCATGCCGCGATAGACCTTCCAGCCGGGCTCGATCATCATCGGGCCGCGGTCTTCCAGATTCCACATGGCGTAGGCGACGGCATCGCCCTGGTCGGTCGAAATCAGCACGCCGTTGCGCCGACCTGTGATCTCGCCCCGATGTGGCCCATAGGCGTGAAACAGGCGGTTCATGACCGCGGTGCCACGGGTATCGGTAAGCAGTTCATTGTTATAACCGATGAGGCCGCGCGTCGGCGCATAGAAAATCAGCCGTACGCGGCCGCCGCCGGAAGGACGCATCTCAACCATCTCGCCCTTACGCTCGGCAAGCCTCTGCACGACCACGCCGGCGTGCTGTTCGTCGACGTCGATGACGACTTCTTCGATGGGTTCGAGCAGATCTCCCGAGGCGCCGTGCTGGAACAGGACCTTCGGCCGTGACACGGCGAGCTCGAAACCTTCGCGCCGCATGGTTTCGATCAGGATGCCGAGCTGCAATTCGCCCCGGCCGGCAACTTCCATGGAATCTTTCTCTGCTGACTCTGGAAATCCGCAGCGCGACGTTGCCCTCCGCCTCGCGCAGCAGGCGGTCGCGAATGACTCGGCTCTGGACCTTATCGCCCTCGGTCCCGGCGAGCGGCGAATCGTTGATACGGAAGGTCATGGTGAGGGTGGGCGGATCAATCGGTTGCGCCGGCAGCGGCTCGGTAACCTCTAGGGCGCAGAGCGTATGGGAGACTGTCGCCTCCGGCAGGCCGGCGATGGCAATGATGTCGCCGGCGAAACCTTCGTCGATCGGCGTGCGCTCGAGGCCACGGAAAGCGAGGACCTTGGTCGCGCGTCCTTCCTCGATCAAGCTGCCGTTGCGGTCGAGGACCTTGATGGTCTGGTTGGGCTTGACCGAGCCTGAGAAAATGCGGCCGGTGACAATTCGGCCGAGATAGGGATTAGCCTCGAGGATTGTTCCCAGCATGCGGAACGGACCCTCCTCGACCTGGGGGGCCGCCACGTGGCGGATGACGAGTTCAAATAGCGGCGCCATGCCCCGCTCTTTGGGCCCGGCGGCGTCGGCCGCCATCCAACCCTGCTTGGCCGAGCCGAACAGGATCGGGAAATCGAGTTGCTCTTCGGTCGCATCGAGCGCGGCAAACAGGTCGAAAACCTCGTTGGCGACTTCCGTGGGGCGGGCGTCCGCACGATCAACCTTGTTGATGATGACGACCGGCTTGAGACCTATCTTGAGCGCTTTGGTGACCACGAACTTGGTCTGCGGCAGGGGGCCCTCGGCGGCATCGACCAGCACCAGGACTCCATCCACCATGCCCAGAATGCGTTCGACTTCGCCGCCGAAATCGGCGTGGCCCGGGGTGTCGACGATGTTGATGCGTGTGTCCTGCCACACGAGCGACGTCACCTTGGACAGGATGGTGATGCCCCGCTCCCGCTCCAGGTCGTTCGAATCCATGGCGCGTTCGGCAACGCGCTGGTTGTCGCGGAATGAGCCCGACTGCTGGAGCAGGCGGTCGACCAGCGTAGTCTTGCCGTGGTCGACATGGGCGATGATGGCGATGTTACGGAGGTTCATGCGGTCCGCGTTAAACTTTACGGGCCCCGAGGGGCCCGCCATTGCGGCCGGTATATAGTCAATTTCGGCCCGGAAGCAATGCAGCAAATGTCGCCTGATCCAGAAGGCTATAGCCGCAGCATCGTCATTTGCGCTGGGGCGGCCGGCGCCGGATCAAGCGTGACCGACCACAGCGTGCGGTCTTCATTATGCGACGGCATCGTGACGCTTTATGGAACCGATGCATGGGTCCGATGCGCCGAAATGTGATAGCGGACCCGCGGTTCCGCCAGGCTTACGCCGCCGCCGCGGCCTTCGTGCCGGTCGCGCCGCGCTCCAGCACCACCGCACGCCGCGCCGCCAGCGCAAAGCGAACCTGCTCGAGCGCCATCGAGTAGGACGTTTGCACCGCCGGATCGGGTTCTTCGTGCTCGTTTTGATGGATGATCTCGATCAGGAGGTTGTCGGTATCGACCTGCAGTTGGTCGATCGCGTCCAGTGATTGCGCGGCATGCGCCTTGCGAACGAGGTCAAGTAGTCGCTGCAGCAGCCGCAGCCGGCGCGTGCGGCCGTCGCTGCGCAAATAGCTTGCGACGCCGGCGATGGCCGAGCCGAATATCGGGAAGATCAGCAAGCCGTAGAAGATGTCGTCGCCGTATTTGTCGAAGAAGGATTTCTGGTCGTCGTTCAAGTAATCGAGTGCGCCCTGGTGCACCGAAACATCGGCGTCTTTGTCGGTCGACGGCGCCTCGATCTTGACGTCGCCGGCCATCAGCGCGTCGATGCCCAGCCGCGACGTGTAGATCAGCTTCGCCAACGACGCGATTGCCCCGTGGTTGAATGATTTGCGTGCTACCAGATACTCGGAGAAGGTCAGGCTGGTGAGGCTTTCATCCGGTGTGGGCGGATTGCCGCCGAAGGTGCCCGCATCGACATCAATCTTGTCGAACACCGGGCTGCGGGCCGCAATGCCGTCAGCCTGGTCGATCTCGATGAAGCTTGGCGCCTGCCCGTTCTGCGAGGCTGCCGCGACCGCCTCATTGATGGACTGCCCGGTTGCGGAGCCGGCGACGAATATGACGTCGATCTGGTTGGCATGGATGGCGTCGGCAAGATTTTTCGGATTGATCAGCGACACCTGAACCTGTCCCAGGGGAACGCCATAGTGATTGAGGACGACATCGAGCAAATCGGTCGACGCTTCATTCCCGCCGACGATGCCGACGCGATGGCCGACGAGTTGCGAAACCTTTTTGAGCTTGCCGGAGTTGTCGGTGTCGTCATCGTCCTTGCCAGCCTTGGCGTTCTTGGTCTTGGCGGCTTTGGGGGATTTGCCGGCTTTGGTGCTCTTGCTCCCTTTGGCTTTTTTATCCTCGGCGGCCGGGGCGGGTGCAGGCACGATGAAGGCCATTACGTTCTTGCGCAAGATGGCGATCACCGGCCATTCGGGCGAGTTGCCGACCGTGCTGGGTACGATGGCGAGATCGGCATTGCCGCTGCTTAAGGCCTGCGCGCTCTGCTTGGCGCCATCGGTGGTGATCAGCTGCAAATGAATCCTGTCGCGGTCCTGCACGAATTTTTGCGTCAGCAGATCGACGAGCCTAGCATTGACGCTGCCGGCAGGCCCGGCGGCGATCCTCATGACCGTTGGTCTCGTGGTCAAGTAAATCCCCGTCCAAATCAGGCCGCCGACGACCAGGGTGCCCAGGATGGTGACGAGCCAGGTATGCCGCAGAAACATCCTGACCCGGCTTCGCACCATATGTTCAAGCGACTCGATACCCATGGCCCTGCCCAATGAGCGGCCTTGCGCAGCCGCGGATGAGTTCGCCCCGCCACCCCGGCCAAAGTGCTGGGAAAGCCAAAGCTTCATTGCCAGCGGCGGGCGGCGCGGGAGTCCAGGAGGCATGGTTAATCCTACCACGGGTTCGAAGCTTTGACTCCATGGAGCGGCTGGGGGTTCACCTCCCAACTCGTTACATTGGTTAACTGCCGGCGGTAAGGCGCTGAAGCAAAAGTCTGGACCCAGGCTATGACCCTATTTTGACGTAAACTTCGACCGGATTCCGGGCCAGGACAATCGCCTGGAGCAACTTCCCGGAAGGAGGGGTGCTGGGGGGAACCGCATGGCCAAGCCGCGGTTTGCCGAGTAGTGGTCCAGTCGCATATTTGCGACACGGGCGCCGGCAAAGTCACTTCAAAAAACGGAGTTTCACATGGCTCAAAAGCTGTCCGGCGAAGCCCGCAACAGCGCGCTCGCCCGCCTCAAAGGATGGAGCGAGGTCAAGGGTCGCGACGCCATCACCAAGAAGTTCGTTTTTGCCGATTTCAATCAGGCCTTCGGCTTCATGACCCGGGTGGCGTTGGTGGCGGAAAAGCTCGATCACCATCCGGAATGGTCCAACGTCTACAAAAATGTAGAGGTGACGCTGTCGACCCATGATGCCGGCGGCCTGACCGATCTCGACGTCAAGCTCGCCGAGACGATGGATAAGCTCGCTGGCTGAGGGAGAGTAGCAGGAAGGCGGACCGTCGCTGCCTTGCGGATGCCGCCTTTCCAGACCATCCCAGGGCTGCCCGTTAAGGCAAGCCGCGCGAGAGGCAAATGTGGTTCCGGCAACAAACGGCATCATGGCAGGATGCCGCGGCACGCGCGCCCCAGGCGGGCGCTGATGCGCAAGACGCCGATGAGCAAGATCTGCAGCGCAATTTCTGGCGCAAGATCGGACGCGTGGCGGCGAGCCTCCCGTTCGCCGAAGATTTGCTGGCCGCCCATTATTGCGCGTTCGATCGCCGGACGCCGCTGCAAGTCAAGGCGGTGCTGCTCGGCGCCATCGCCTATTTCGTGCTGCCGACCGATTTGATCCCCGATTACTTGCCGGTCATCGGCTATGCCGACGATGCCGCAGTACTTGCCGCCGCGATCAAGCTCGTCACCTTGCACATCACGTCCGACCACCGCGAAGCGGCGCAGCGCGCACTCGCGCGTTTGCGCGGTGACGGATAGCGTCGGCGACGTCCATCATTACCGGGAGGTCAGCGCGCCGCGGACGAGGGTGGCGTAGAGCTGCTCTGAAAGGCCCCGCGGCTTCAGCAATCCGAGCCGAGCGAGACACTCCGTGTCCTCACCGGCTGAGGCAAGGCCACGCACAAGCAAGACCACGAGTTGCGCCGGCGAAGCGGATTGCAACGTTTCCAGCGCCGGGATGAGGCGTTGCTCGGCCGCGGTGAAATCGGTGCCGAAGGGAAACGCCGGCAGCAGGCCTCTTTCCTTGGCCGGCTTGAGGATGCGTGCGATTGCTGCGGGCGTATTGTCGCGCGCCGCCGCCGGCAGCGCGAACGACCGCTCGATCTTGCCGGCATCCTTGGCCTGACGCAGCAATTCGTCCTGGAAACGCGAGTCGGTGACCGCCAGCATCGCGGCGATGACGTCGCGGTCGGTTTTGCCGCGAATGTCGGCTATGCCGTATTCCGTTACGACCATATCGCGCAAATGGCGCGGAATAGTGGTGTGGCCGTAGCGCCAACGGATATTGGATTGGGTTTTGCCTCTTGCCGTGCGGGTTGCGTGCAGCACGATCGCCGAACGCGCGCCTTCGAGCGCAAAACCTTGCGCGATGAAATTGTATTGTCCGCCGACGCCGCTGACGATGCGGCCATCTTCGAGACCGTCCGAGATCACGTCGCCGAGGATGGTCGCCATCATCGCGTCGTTGAGGAAGCGCGCATTGACGCGCGCGCGACGCTTGGCATCCTCATCGCGGTAGAGTTCGTTGACGTAGGAGATCGACGTCATGCCGAATTTCTTAACAATCTCGCGCGGCATCTCGCGGAGCGCGCGGTAGAACGCGCGCGAGCCGACAAAAAAGCCGCCATGCAGGACGACGCCGTCGACCTCGCGCTTGAGGACTCCGGCGCCGAACAGGTCGAGCATGCCTTCCACGAACATTTCCGAGCAGCCATAAAGACCGGCGGCGAACGGCTCAGTATGGACACTGGAATCCCGCGCGGGATCGTAGCCCAGACGCGAGAGCAGGTTGCAAAATTCGTCGTTCTTGTGCTGACGCAGAACGAGACCTTGCGCGACGGCATCGCCCAGCGAGCCGATGCCGATCTGCAGCGTGCCGCCATCCGGCACCAGGCTCGCGGCATGAAGACCCGCGGCATAATCAGCGAGCGACACCGGCTCGCGCGGCGGCGCGAACAACGGAAAGTCGGTTGCCGGAGTATCGAGGAGAAGATCGAACTCATCTGCGGCGATCGCTGCGTCGCCGGGCATGAACGGCAGTTCCGAATTGGTCTGCCCGGCGAACAGAAAATCGACACGGCCGGCGCGGCGCAGCGCCAGCAGATCGAGTGTCAGGTCGGGATTGCAGCTCAGGCTATACGGCTGCGGCGTTTCCTCGGCGCGATGCGCAACCAACTGCGCAACAACATTGACGCCGCGATCGAGCACGTAGCGCAGGGCATGGGTATAGTTCGCGGAAATATAGTGCTGCTGCGCATAGGGCGAGCCGAGCCACTGCCCGGCCTCGAAGAAGAATTCATTGATCTGGATGTTGGGAGGCACCTTGCCGGCGTGGATCGCCGCCGCGTAGTCGAGCGCCGGATAGCCGCCGAACAGGCGTTGCGCGACCGGATCGAGGAAGCGCCGCTCCAGCTCGCTTTTGGCGCGCGGCGGTTCCAGCGTCAGCGCGGTGAAGATGGTCAGCCGGATCGAAGGGTCGGCCACCGCCTTGGCGTAGAGCGCATTGACGATGTGATTGGCCTTGCCGAGACCGAGCGGCAAAGCCAGCACGATGCTCTTTCCGGCCTTCGCGACGATCGCGTCGGCGAGCAGCGCCGGATCGACAAAACCGACCGGAGCCGCGCCCGAATGGATCATTGCAGCGTATTCCAGCCCGGATCGGGCTGGAAGCGCGGCCCGTATTTCTCGGCGAGGCGTTTGAGGGTGTCGCGCACGTCGGCCACCCCGCGCGTTCGTGCATAGTGCATCGGTCCGCCGCGGAACGGCGCGAATCCGGTCGCGAAGATCAGCGCGCCGTCGACGATGTTCTCGTCCGCCACCACGCCTTCGCGCAGACAGGTCACGCAGACGTCGAGCATCGGCAGGATCAGCCGATCGATCGTATCCGGCGGAGCTGCCGCGACCTCGCCCTGCGCCTTGACCGCGTGGCCGTCCTTCCATTCATAGAGGCCCTTGCCGGTCTTCTTGCCAAGCTCGCCCTTGTCGACCTTGTCCTTGAGCCATTGCGGCGGGTCGGGCATCTCATGTTTGAGATTGGCGCGCAGCATTTCGGCGACATGCAGGCAGATATCGAGTCCGACCTCGTCGGCCAATTCTATGGGCCCCATCGGCATGCCGAAGTCTTCCGCCGCTTTGTCGATGGTCTCTTTCTTCATGCCGGCGTCGAGCATCACCAGGGCTTCGAGCAGATAAGGCGTCAGCGCGCGGTTGACGAGAAAGCCGGGCGCACTCTTCACCGGCGCGGGTAATCGATCGATGCGGCCGAGGAAGGCGCGCGCATCGGCGAGGACATCGTCGGCAACCTTGTCATGGCTCACGACCTCGACAAGCTGCATGCGCGACACCGGATTGAAGAAATGGATGCCGACGAGCCGCTCGGGCCGCGGGAGGCCCTCGCGCAATTGTTCGAGCGGGATACTCGACGTGTTGGTGGCGAGGATCGCGTCGGGTTTCATGTGCGGCTCGATGCCGGCGAAGATTTTCCGCTTGAGGTCGAGGATTTCGGGCACCGCCTCGATGATCAGGTCGGCGGTCGCCACGCCTTGGCCCTTGAGATCGGGAATCAGGCGATCGAGCGAGTTGCGGACTTTGCGGCGGTTGTCCCGGCCGATGATTGCGTAGAGGGCGGCGGCGCGCTTGACGGCACCGGCGATCGGCTCAGGCCTGGTGTCGCCGAGACTGACGGTGAAACCATGCCATGCGCACCAAGCGGCGATATCGCCGCCCATGGCGCCGGCGCCAATCACATGTACGCGGCGGCCGTTCCACTGTCCGTGGGCGAGATTTTTGAGGTTCTCGCGCAGGTAAAAGACGCGGACGAGGTTTTGCGCGGTGTCGCCGACGAGAAGCTTGGCGAACGATGAAACTTCCGCCCTCTGCATCGCTTCCCGATTGCCGCCGTGCTCCAGCCACAGATTGATCAGTGCGTAAGGCGCGGGGTAATGCGCTTGTGGCGCTTTCTTCGCGGCTTCGCTGCGCATACGGCCGGCGAGCAGGCTGCGCATCGGCCCGAGGCTCATGAGCGAGCCGAGCAAGTTCTGCTTGGCGGGCTTCCAGTCACCGTTTACGGCCGATTTCACAGCGGCACGCACATGACGCTCCTGCGTCACGGCATCGACCAGGCCGAGCCGCTTGGCCTGGCGCGCGCGCTCGGTCTTGCCAGTCAGCATCATCGTCATTGCTTTGACCGGGTTGACCAGCCGCGTCAGCCGCACCGTCCCGCCGAGGCCGGGATGCAGCCCCAGCATCACTTCGGGAAAGCCGAAGCTCGCATCATCGATGGCGAGGCGGTAATCGCAGGCGAGCGCTACTTCGAGCCCGCCGCCGAGGCAGTAGCCGTGGATCACCGCGATGGTCGGCAGCGGCAATCGGTCGAGCCGATCCAGCACCGCATGGCCGGTCGTGAGCAAGGCTTCGATCTGTGCCGTGTCGGTGACGCCGCGAAACTGAGCGATGTCGGCGCCGGCAATAAATCCACTGCGCTTGGCCGAACGGATGATCAGCCCGCGCGGGCGATCTCGCTCAAGCTTTTCGAGCACCGCGTTGAGCTCCGTGAGCACGTCCGCCGACAGCGTGTTGGCGCTTGCGTCCTTCTTGTCGAAGAGCAGCCAGGCGATGCCGTCTTCGTCGGTTCGCAGCCGCCAATTTGTCCACGGCCCGGTTTCCTGGGGCGCTTCATCGATCGCGAATGGCCCAAGCTCGAGATCGCGCTTGCCGAGGATGGCCAGCGCGGACTTTGCGTCGTGTGTAGTGCTCATGCGCGCCCCTCAGGTCGCTTCGATCAGCATGGCCCCGCCCTGACCGCCGCCGATGCATTCGGTGGCGATGCCGCGCTTGTAGCCGAGCCGTTTCAGGGCGTTGACGAGATGCAGCACAATGCGGTTGCCGCTGGCGCCGACCGGATGACCGACGCCGATGGCGCCGCCGTCGACATTGAGCCGCTCGCGCGCGATGCGTCCGGCCGGGCCACCGAGGCCGAGCGCGTCGCGGCAGAATTCGGCATCCTCCCAAGCGGCGAGGCAACCCAGCACCTGCGCGGCAAAGGCTTCGTTGAGCTCCCACAGCTCGATGTCGCCGAGCGCGAGCTGGTGGCGCTTCAAGATGGCGGTCGAGCAATAGACTGGGCCAAGGCCCATAACGGCGGGATCGAGCGCCGACCATTCGCTGTCGACGATGACCGCCTTCGGGGTGAGCTTGTGCTTCTTCACAGCATCGTCGGAGGCGAGAATGACCCATGACGCGCCATCGGTAATCTGGGAGCTGTTTCCGGGCGTGACCTTGCCCCATGGCCGCTCGAACGCCGGCTTGAGCTTGGCGAGACTGTCGGCGGTGCTGTCGGGCCGGACGCCGTCGTCGTGGTCGAAGAAGGTGCCGTCACGGGCAAAGGCGGGCTCGACCTCGCCGGCGAAGGTCCCATCCTTCTGCGCGCGGGCCAGCCGTTGCTGGCTTTCAGCGGCGTATTCGTCGGCTTGCCGCCGCGTCACGTGGAACAGGTGGGCGACGAGTTCCGCGGTCTGCCCCATGTTGAAGTCGGTGATCGGGTCGGTCAATCCGCGTTCGAGGCCGATCACCGGTGTGAAGAACGATGGACGCAGCGCGAGGAACGCAGCGAGCTTTTCGCCGATACCGCGCGCGGCAAAGAGCCGGGCATACCAATTGACCGCGCTGCGGCTGAACACGAGTGGCGCATGGCTAAGCGATTCCGCGCCGCCGGCCAGCACGAGGTCCGAGACGCCTTCGCGAATATAGCGGTACGCGGTGTCGATCGACTGCATCCCTGAGCCGCAATTGATCTGCACCGTGAACGCCGTCATCGCTTCGCCCATGCCGAGCCGTAAGGCAGCGACGCGCGCCGGATTCATCTCGTCGGCGATGACATTGACGCAGCCGAGGATCACCTGGTCGAAAGCGTCGGGCGCGAATGGCTGACGCAGCAACAGCGGGCGCCCGCATTGCACGGCGAGGTCGACCGGCGTGAAGGGGCCGGGCTTGCCGCGCGCCTTGATGAACGGCGTGCGGCTGCCGTCGATGATGTAAACCGGACGCCGCTCTACTCCGCCGCGGCCGCCGGCGGGGACGGGGACGGCGGCGCCTGTAGGGGCGGGGAGTCCACTTGAAACTTCGGTTGAGATGTCGGTTGCGATGACACATCTCCCTTGTTGGACGCGCCGCGCGACGTCAATTCTTCCGGCGCGAAATCGTTGACTGCAATGGCTGCCGCGACGGCGTCGGCCGCGGCCTCGAGCTGCGCGGCTTCATCAGCGTTGATCGTGCGCTGCTTCACCGCCTGATCGATGTCGCGGACGCGCGCGGCGTGCATGCGGTCGCGGATCGGCTGCACGGCGGCAGTCGCGGCAAAGGCGTGTTCGAGCAACGCAACGCCGTTGGCGTGCTCGCCGTCGGTCTCGGCCGGGTGAAACAGATCGACCGTCAGCCGATCGCGCGCTGGATTCGGATAGGTGATGATTTCGGCGCAGGCGTCGGTGACGCGATCGGGCGGACCGCGCCGACGCGGCCCGAGCGGCTGGATGAGGAAGCGCAGCAGCCAGGCGACGGGCCGGACCGGGAAATTGCCGATGATTTCGTCGAAGCGAATCTCGATGGTCGAGAAACTCGACTCCATGCACCATGCGAGCAAGGGGAAATCTGCCTCTTGGCGGCCTTCGTCGTTCCAGCGCTTGAGTGCGGCGCTGGCGAGATAAAGCTCCGAAAGAATGTCGCCGAAACGCGCCGATATCATTTCTTTGCGTTTCAGCGCCCCGCCCAGCGTCAACAGTGATAAGTCGACGGCGAGCGCGAAAGCTGCGGCATGGCGGCTGAGCTGCCGGTAGAACGGCGTAGCGGCGCCGGCGTCCGCTGCCGGCGCGAATAGCCCGCCGGTCCAGGCGCGACCCCAAGCGCGGAACGTGTTGGCGAGGCTATGGCCGACATGGGCCCAGAACGCCTTATCGAATGCATCGAGGCCACGCGAGCGGTCGGGATCCTCCAGCGCCATCATTTCCTTCAGCAGGAAGGGGTGGCAGCGGATCGCGCCCTGGCCGAACTGAATGAGGCTGCGCGTGACGATGTTGGCGCCCTCGACCGTGATGGCGATCGGCACGCCGCGGTAGAGGCTGCCGAGGTAGTTCAGCGGCCCTTCGATGATGCCTTTGCCGCCGTGCACGTCCATGGCGTCGTTGACGGCAACGCGGAGCCGTTCGGTCGCCTGCGCCTTCATGATCGCGGTGACGACGGCGGGATGGTGGCCGGCATCGAGCGCCGCACAAGTCATGCGGCGGGCGGCGTCAAGCAGATAGGCGGTCGCTGCGATGCGGCCGAGCCGCTCCTCGATCGCCTCGAATTTCGCGATCGGAACATGGAATTGCTCGCGGATGCGGGCGTAGGCGCCGGTGACATGGGCGACAAAGGCCGCCCCCGCGGCCGACAACGACGGCAGCGAAATGCCGCGCCCGGCGGCGAGCGCGCTCATCAACATCTTCCAGCCCTTGCCGACCTGATCGACGCCGCCGATGACGTTGTCCATAGGGATGAAAACGTCGTGGCCCCAGTTCGGCCCATTCTGAAAAACGTGCATCGCCGGCAGATGCCGGCGGCCGATGCTGATGCCGGGCAGATGGGTCGGCACCAGTGCGAGCGTGATGCCGATATCGTCCTTGTCGCCGATCAGATGGTCGGGATCGTGGAGTTTGAAGGCGAGACCCAAGACCGTCGCGATCGGCCCGAGCGTGATGTAGCGCTTGTGCCAATTGAGGCGGATGCCGAGCACCTCATGCCCGTCATACGTGCCGCGGCAGACGACGCCGGAATCTATCATCGAGGCAGCGTCCGATCCCGCTTCCGGGCTGGTGAGGCCGAAACACGGGATTTCCTCGCCGCGGGCGAGGCGCGGCAGCCAATAGTCCTGCTGCGCTTTGGTGCCGAATTGCAGCAAGAGCTCGCCGGGACCAAGCGAATTCGGCACCATGGCGGTGCAAGCGGCGCAGATCGACCGCGACGACAATTTGCGGATGACTTCCGAATGGGCGTAGGCGGAAAAGCCAAGGCCTCCATACACTTTCGGAATGATCATCGCGAAGAATCTGCGGGATTTCAGATAATCCCAGACCTCAGGCGGCAAATCGTGCCATTCCCAATTGATCTTCCAGTCGTCGAGCATGCGGCACAGCTCTTCGACCGGGCCGGCGAGGAATTGCCTCTCCTCCGCCGACAACTGGGCCGGCGCAAAAGCCAGCAGCTTCTTCCAGTCCGGATTGCCGGTGAACAGGTCGGCGTCCCACCAGACATCGCCGGCTTCGATGGCTTCCCGTTCGGTATCGGAGAGGCGAGGCAGCGCATGCTGCGCCATCCGGAACACCGGTTTGGTGATCCAGTCGCGCCGAAATGAGGAATGGGGCATGGGCGTTCCCCGGGGTGCGGACGGCTGCGATCGAGCCATGGGGTTGGGTGATTCCTTCGCAGACTATAGGTTCTGCGTCTTCAAATGTTACAATTTACCGTACTGGGCGGCCTTACGTTGGAATAATGACCAGTGGGCGATATGCCTTCATCACCTTCTCTTGCCGGCAAATTCTGGCTCACGTTCGGCAAACTCGAAGACTTTATCAGCGGCAGAATCCTGCGATTTTTATCGCAACCGACATCGCGGTATGCGCCTTTCTTCGCTCCCGACCCCGCGGTGGTCCGCGGCGCGCTGAAGCCCGGCGACGTCGTCCTGATCGAGGGCAATTCCCGGCTGAGCGCCATCATCAAGTTTTTGACCCAGTCGACCTGGTCGCATGCCGCGCTTTATGTCGGCGAACGGCCAGGCGATAATGCGCCGAGCGGCGAGCCCAAGGTTCTGCTGGAAGCAGAGGCCGACACCGGCGTCGTCACCGTGCCGCTGTCCAATTATATCGGCTTCAACATGCGGATCTGCCGTCCGGTGGGCCTCGATGAGCAAAGCACAAAAGCGGTCATCGACTACGCGCTGGCGCGCATCGGCAAGCTGTATGATTCCAAACGGACCGTCGACTTGGCGCGCTATCTCTTTCCCTACCCGCCGGTGCCGGTGTGGTTTCGCCGCCGCATGCTGGCGATCGGTAGCGGCGATCCGACCCGGGCGATCTGCTCGACGCTGATCGCGGAAGCATTCGAATCGATCCGCTATCCGATTCTGCCGGAAAGCCTTTCCATCAATGGCAAGACCTATGGCGTTGCGCCTTATGTGAAGAGCGAGAATGAACATATCCGCAAGCACGGGCTGTACACGCCGCGCGACTTCGACATTTCGCCGTTTTTCGCCATCGTCAAGCCCACCATCGCGGCCGGCTTCGACTATCACACCGTGCAGTGGGGGCCGCCGGGACTTGCAGCGGCGAGCAGTCCGGAGAGAGCGCCGGCGAAATCCGGGCGCGGCGTTTGAACCGGTCGATCCGCCCCGGCTACGAGTGCGTAGCCCGGATTTCGCTCTTCCGCGAAATCCGGGATATCCTCCCACCATGGTTCGGTACCGACGGAATTTCCTCTCGGGCGGAACGTTCTTCATCACCGCAACGCTCGCCGATCGAAAATCGCGCGTGCTGGTCGAGTATGTCGAGCCGCTACGGACCGCCATGAGGTTGACGCGTCGGCGGTATCCTTTCGGCATCGATGCCGTCGTGGTGCTGCCCGACCATCTGCATATCGTGATGACTTTGCCGGACGGGGACGCCGATTTCTCGATTCGATGGAGTCTGATCAAACGTCGGTTCACCAGCGCCGTCGCATCAGCGGGAGCACCGGTCGCTCGGCACGCAAATGGAGAACCAACGCTCTGGCAGCGTCGATTCTGGGAACACACCATCCGTGATGACCGCGATTTCGAGCGGCACGTCGACTATATCCACTACAATCCGGTGAGGCATGGCCTTGTCGGGCGCGTGCGCGACTGGCCGCACTCATCGTTCCACCGCTACGTGCGGCTTGGCCTTTTGTCTCAGGACTGGGGCGGCGACCTCCGGCAAGAGCGAACAAACTTCGGCGAGCGAAGCCGCTGATCCGAGATTTCGCTGGCGCTGAGTCTGGGAGCGGCGTTTGAACCGGTCGATCCGCCCCGGCTACAAGTGCGCAGCCTGGGGAGCGGCGTTGAACAGACGGTCCGCCCGGCTTCGCTGCGCGAAGCCGGGCTACGAGGGTAATGACGAACGCGGATATCTACGCGATCGGTTGCGGGCGTCCGTTGGCGTCGACGCGGACATAGGTGAAGAGGCCTTCGGTCACCTTGATCGGTGTGTCGCCCGTCCCGCGCCGCACCCAGCTCTCGATCTTCACGGTGAGCGACGTATTGCCGATTTTTTCGATGCTGCTGAAACAACTGACCTCGTCGCCGACCAACACCGGCCGATGAAACGCCATCGCCGTGATGGCGACGGTGACGACGCGGCCGTTCGCCCGGCGGGTCGCGACAGTCGTGCCGGCGAGGTCCATCTGGCACAGCAGCCAACCGCCGAAGATGTCACCGTGCGGATTGGTATCGGCGGGCATCGCAATAGCGCGCAGCGCCGGATCGGAAGAAGGCGGGGTATCGGGCGCGGCCGATGGAATCGCGGATGGATCGGGCATGAATTGCCTCGCTGGGTGACAGTCCGATCAGGGTCGTAGCACGATTTTTCCCATCACCTTGCGATCGGCTATGGCCTTGAGCGCTGTCGCTATCTCGTCCAGCGGATAGACCGCGTGCACATGGGCACTGAGCTTGCCTTCGGCGCACCAGCGCACGATGTCGGTCATAAGCTCACGCTGGGCCTGCGGCTCGCGCTTCGTCCAGCCGCCCCAGAACACGCCGCGGATATCGCAGCTCTTGAGCAGCACGAGATTGAGCGGGAGTTTCGGGATCTCTCCGGCGGCAAATCCGACCACGAGATAGCGGCCCTCCCAGGCCAGCGAGCGCACCGCGGCCTCCGCGTAAGACCCCCCGACAGGGTCGTAAACCACGTCGATGCCGTGCTCGCCGCCGAGCTTTTTGAGCCCATTGCGCAGGTCGCCGGTGACGTAGTTGACCGTCTCGTCCGCACCATGAGCGCGGGCGAAAACGAGCTTTTGGTCGGAAGAGGCGCAGGCGATGACGCGCGCGCCCATGATCTTGCCGAGTTCGACGGCGGCGAGCCCGGTGCCGCCGGAAGCGCCGAGCACCGCCAGGGTCTCGCCCGGCCGGAGCTGCGCCCGCTGGCGCAGCGCATAGAGCGTCGTGGCGTAAGTCACCGTCAGCCCGGCGGCGCGGTCGAAATCGAGGCCGTCGGGCAGCTTCACGATCTGCTCTGCCGGGATTGCTACACTTTCGCGCGCGGCGCCCCAGCCGGTGTTAGCTATAACGCGGTCGCCGGGACAAACGGCGGTGACGCCGGCGCCGACGCTCTCGACGACGCCGGCGAATTCCGCCGCCGGCGAGAAGGGAAACGGTGGCTTGTATTGGTATTTTCCGGCGATGATCAGCGTGTCGAAGAAATTGAGCGCTGCGGCTTTGACCCGCACGACCGCCTCGCCCGGTCCGGCAGAAGGCTGTGGGATGTCGGCAAGTTCGAGTTCTTCGGGCGTGCCGAAATGGGTGCACAGAACGGCTTTCATCGCATTGTCCCGTCATTCCGGGGCGCGCCGAAGGCGCGAGCCCGAATTCCATAACCACGAAACATGAGGGTCTTGGAAGTGGGAGGTCGCCTTTAACACCGGGATTATGGATGCCGGGCTCTGCGCTTTGCTGCGCCCCGGAATGACAAATCAATCTCAGACTTCCGTCACGCCGACATTTTGTAAGAAACGGCGCAGGCGTGAGAACGCCAGGCGCAACCGCGACTTCACCGTTCCGAGCGGTAACTTCGTCTGCTCCGCGATGGCGCTGTGCGAGAGCCCTTCGAAAAAAGCGAGCCGCACCAGCGCGAATTGCTCCTGCGGCAGGGTGCCGAGTGCGTCGCGCACGTGCTCTTCGCGCTGCGCGGCGTCGAGGCACTCGTCGCTGCCGTCGGCGGGATCGGGTATGGCCGACAGGTCCTCGACCGGACAGGCGGTCTCGCGGCTGCGCCGGCCCACGTCGATGCGGCGATTGCGGGCGATGTGGAAAACCCAGGTCGCGGCGGCCGCCTTGCGGGGGTCGAACAGGTGCGCCTTGCGCCAAATCGTTTCCATCACCTCCTGGGTGACGTCCGCGGCGGCGAAGGGAGCCAGCCCTTGGCGGACCATCTGGGCGTGCACGCGCGGACCAAAATGATCGAACAGGACGGCAAAGGCCTCGCCGTCGCGGTTGGCGCCCACCGCAGTCAGGAGGTCGTCCAGTTCGTCCGTACTGCCACCCTGGTAGTGCGGGTGTCGTGAAGGCTCTTCGGTGCGAAACCAGTAATTCATGCCACAGCACTGTGTAGCGGTGACGCCGCGCCGGAATTGGCTTGAGGGAACTACTCGGCACTCCCCCGCAGGCATGTCCGTAACGGCGTGGAGTATTCGGCACTCGCGTTTGCTTGGCTGTGTCCGCCATCACATTTTGCCGATTGTCGGCCGATCGCCCGGCGGGCGCATTCGGACCTGTGCTCGTCCGAGCGGAATTGTTCGGTATTCTGCTGGATTGGATTAATCTTTAACGATTTGGTATCTATGCTAAATCGCGCCAGTGAGGGCCGATGCGAATTGATCAACGATGGCAGGTTATCCTGTCGCTATGCACAGCGGCGGCGTTTGCCGTGCCGGTAGCTGCTCAGCAGCCGCCCGCGCCCGGAACGGCTGCCCCGATGCCGGCCAAGCCGAGACCAGCCCCGAAACCCGCTGCGCCGGGGGTGGCGCCGGCTGTTGCCGCAGCCGGCGGTACGCAGCCCAAACTTCTCGGTCAGTTTGGCGACTGGGGCGCCTATGCGGCGACCCCTGCGGGCAAGAAGGTGTGCTTTGCGCTTGCCAAGCCGGCATCCGGCGAGACCACCCCGCCGGGCCGGCCGCGCAATCCCGCCTACATGTTCATTTCCACGCGGCCGGCGGACAAGGTGACGGACGAGGTCTCCATCATTATTGGCTATCCGTTCAAGCCGGGCACGGAAGCCACCGCGCAGGTCGGCTCGACCACCTTTGCGCTCTATACCCAGCAGGATGGGGCCTGGATCAAAAATGCCGCGGAAGAGGCCCATATGGTCGACGCCATGCGCCAGGGCCAGACCGCTGTGGTGAAAGGCACCTCCACAAAGGGCACGCAGTCGACCGATACGTACTCCCTCAAAGGTCTCGCCCAGGCCCTCGATCGAACCGCACAGGACTGCAAGTAGCGAGATTCGCGGTCGGGGATCGGCCCGAACCGACACAAATTGCCGCCTCCCGGCATGCGGTCGAAAATTCCTTCGTGTACTGTCGGCGGCGCGACATCCGACCCATCTATGGCTGGAGCGCGCTACCGCCTTTTGGAAAGATCATGACTGCTCCGCTTGCCGCGGCCGAAATGGACGGCGCCGCACCGGTCTCGTTCATCGAAAAGAGGCCGCTGGAGCGCTATGTGGCGCCGGCCAAACCGTCGCTCGTCGGCCTGTCGCGCGTCGCGCTTGCCAACGCGCTCGCGGCCGTTGATGTGCCGGAGCGGCAACGCGGCATGCGCGTGCAGCAGGTGTGGCACTGGCTCTACGTGCGCGGCGCGCAAGACTTCGAAGCGATGACGACGTTGTCGAAGAGTTTGCGCGCGGCGTTGGCGCAGCGCTACACGCTGGCACATTCGGAAATCGCCGCCGAGCAGGTGTCGGTCGATGGAACGCGCAAGTGGCTCATCCGGCTGCCCGGCGAGCTCGACAGCCGGCCGCATGAGGTCGAATGCGTCTACATTCCGGAAGCCGATCGCGGCACGCTCTGCATTTCGAGTCAGGTCGGCTGCACGCTCAACTGTACCTTCTGCCATACCGGTACGCAGCGCCTGGTCCGCAATCTCACGCCGGGCGAGATCGCCGGGCAGGTCGTCCTGGCGCGTGACCGGCTCGGTGATTGGCAGCGCGCGGCATCTTCCGGCGGAGAAGCGGAAAAGCGTCTAGTCTCCAATGTCGTCATGATGGGGATGGGCGAGCCGCTCTACAATTTCGAAGCCGTGCGTGACGGTCTCAACGTCGTGGCCGACGGCGAGGGTTTGAGCATTTCAAAGCGGCGCATCACGCTGTCCACGTCCGGCGTGGTCCCCAACATCGCGCGCGCCGGGAACGAGATCGGCGTCATGCTTGCAGTGTCGCTCCATGCCGTCACCGACGAGCTTCGCGACGAGCTTGTGCCGCTCAATCGCAAATATCCGCTGCGCGAACTGCTCGACGCCTGCCGCAACTATCCGGGGCTTTCCAACGCGCGGCGCGTTACTTTCGAATATGTCATGCTCAAGGGCATCAACGACTCGCTTGCCGACGCCAGAGCTTTGGTGCGTCTGGTCAAGGGCATCCCGGCCAAGATCAATCTCATTCCGTTCAATCCCTGGCCGGGAAGCAAATACGAGTGCTCCGACTGGGAGCAAATCGAGAAGTTTTCCGAAATCATCTTCAATGCCGGCTATGCCTCGCCGGTGCGCACGCCGCGCGGGCGCGACATTCTGGCCGCTTGCGGCCAGCTCAAAAGCGAGACTGAGAAGCTTTCCGTCCGCGAGCGTCTTGCGCTGCGCGCCATGGCGATTACGGATTGACGTCGATCGGATCGCCATCGCTTCATGACCGTCCTTGCCCGCATCGTGATGATAATCATCGCTTATATCCTGGCATGCGTTGCGGCCTCGATCGTGCTGACGATCGGCACGCTGACGCCGCAGTGGGATGATTTCGCGCCGCTCGGTCTCCAATCGGCAGCCGTCTGGTCCGTCGTTGCAATCGGCGCCGCTGTCATCGCGACGCTCGCCATGCTGCCGGCATTGCTCGTCATCGTGCTCGCGGAGGGGTTTGCGTGGCGCTCTATCCTCGTCTATGCCGCACTCGGGGGCGTGGTCGCATTGGCGTTGCGGTATGGCCTCGATTTCGCCGGCTATGTCGGCGAGCCCGACAGCGCGCTTGCACGCGAGCGGGAAGTCGTCGCCGCGTCCGGCATCGCCGGGGGCCTCGTCTATTGGCTGTTCGCCGGACGCACGGCGGGCTTCCGGAAATGATGAAGCACTTGACAAAGCCGCCGGGCTCGCTCGCATGAATCGTACGGGTCTCCTCATCACGCTCACGGTCGCCGTCATCGTCGGCATCCTGTTCGCTGCCGATTCGCGGCTTGATCTCGCGATCTCCGCATTGTTCTACGACCCGCAGTCGCACCTGTTTCCCATCGGCCTGCAGCGATTGGTGCTACGTTCACGCGACGTGGCGCGCTGGATCGTTGCCCTGATCGCCGCGCCGGCCTTCCTCGCTATCCTCGGCAAGGTGATCATGCCGCGGCGGCGCATGCTGATCGGAGGCCGCGCCGCGCTCCTCCTCGTCTTGTCGCTCGGCCTTGGCCCCGGCCTCGTCGCCAATACGATCTTCAAGGATCATTGGGGCCGATCGCGGCCGATGGACGTCACGGAGTTTGGCGGCGCCGATCGCTTCACGCCGTGGTGGGATCCGCGCGGCCCGTGCCCGAACAATTGCTCGTTCATCGCCGGCGAACCGTCCGGCGCATTCTGGACGCTTGCGCCGGCTGCGTTTGCGCCGCCGCAATGGCGCCTGCTCGCTTATGGCGCCGCGCTCGGCTTCGGCGTCGCGGACGGCGCGCTGCGCATCATCGGCGGCGGGCACTTTTTTACCGACGTCGTGTTCGCCGGCATCTTCATGTACCTCGTGGTGTGGGTGATGTATGGCCTGATTTTTCGCTGGCATGCGACCCGCACGACCGACGACGCAGTCGAGCGGCCGCTGGCGGAATTCGGCGTCGCGATCCGTGGGGGATTGTCGAAACTGATCGGACGCCGCGACAAGTCCGCTTAGCGCGCAATCGTTTCAAGTCGAAGGCCCCAAGACTGCGCCTTGCGCCGCCCTCGCGCGCGCCTATAGTCCGCGCGAATTTCGGGCGGTTACGCAGGGTTCTTCGCATGCCTCAGGGTGAAGTCAAAAAAGTCGTGCTGGCCTATTCGGGCGGCCTCGATACCTCGATCATTCTCAAGTGGCTGCAGACCACCTACGGCTGCGAAGTCGTCACCTTCACGGCCGATCTCGGACAGGGCGAGGAGCTCGAGCCGGCGCGGGCCAAGGCGCTCACCCTCGGCATCAAGCCGCAAAATATCTTCATCGAGGATCTGCGCGAAGAATTCGTCCGCGACTATGTTTTTCCGATGTTCCACGCCAATGCGCTTTACGAGGGTCAGTATTTGCTCGGCACCTCGATCGCACGGCCGCTGATCGCCAAAAGGCAGATCGAGATCGCCGAAAAAGTCGGCGCCGACGCCGTGGCTCATGGCGCCACCGGCAAGGGCAACGACCAGGTTCGTTTCGAACTGGCCTATTATGCGCTGAAGCCCGACGTGAAAGTCATCGCGCCGTGGCGCGAATGGGATTTCCGCTCGCGTGAGGCGCTGCTCGCATTCGCCGAGCAGAACCAAATTCCGATCGCCAAAGACAAGCGGGGCGAAGCGCCGTTTTCCGTCGATGCCAATCTGTTGCATGCGTCGTCGGAGGGGAAGGTGCTGGAGGACCCCTCGAAGGAAGTGCCGGATTATGTTTATTCGCGCACCGACGATCCGGAACATGCGCCCGACACGCCGGCCTATGTCACGGTCGAGTTCGAGCGCGGTGATCCGGTCGCGATTGATGGCAAGAAGATGTCGCCGGCCGTCCTGCTGACGCAGCTTAACGCGCTCGGCCGAAAACATGGCATCGGCCGGCTCGACCTGGTCGAGAACCGTTTCGTCGGCATGAAGTCACGCGGCATGTACGAGACGCCCGGCGGCACCATCCTCCTTGCCGCGCATCGCGGCATCGAATTGATCACGCTCGACCGCGGCGCCGCCCATCTCAAGGACGCGCTGATGCCGAAATATGCCGAGCTGATCTATTACGGCTTCTGGTTCTCGCCCGAGCGCGAAATGCTGCAGGCGGCGATCGATAAGAGCCAGGAATTCGTCAGCGGCAGCGTGCGGCTCAAGCTCTACAAGGGCAATGCCGGCGTCGTCGCCCGCGAGAGCAGACATTCGCTCTACGACCAAGACTTGGTGACGTTCGAGGATGGCAAGGTCGCCTACGACCAGCGCGACGCCGAAGGCTTTATCAGGCTTAACGCGCTGCGGCTGCGCACGCTTGGGCAGCGCAAGCGAAAGCTGAAACTCTGAACCGACGGCGCAGCCTTCTTCAGAAGGCTTGGTGTCATTTATTGCCGCCAATCAGGTACCGTTCAGAGCTTCGGCAAATCACTGCCGGGCTTCCCAGGAAAGTAGTCAGGCTCGGATCCCGGCCCGTGCGGGTCGACCGGCTCGTCCACCGGATAAGGCGTACGCGGTCCTTGGGGCTCTGGTTTTGGCGCTTCCGCGGGTTGCTTCTGGTTCGGCATTGTCGTGCTCATCGCATCGCCACCTTGCGGTTGTCGCCCATGTCGGGACGGGTGCCGGTGAGCGCCGCCGCGGCCATTTTGACATAGGCGACCGTGGTCCCGGGTGCGTCCCAGAACTCGGCATCCCGCGGCGTTACTTTCAGGACGCGGATGTTCGGGTCATCCGGCGAATCCCACCACGCCTTCGCGGGCGTGCCCCACAATTCGCGGATTTTGGCGCGGTCACTCAATATTTCGGCATGGCCGGCGAGTGAAACGTATTTTTGCCCGCCGGTGTCGGCGAAGGCGAGGCACACCTTGCGATATTGCTGGATTTCCATGTCCTTATGGCGGCGCGCGTCGGACAGGAAAAAGATGGCGTTATCCTCGCGCCGCACGTAGGCGCCCATCGGCCGCGCATGGAGTTCCTCGCCGTCCCAGGTGGCGAGCATGCAAATACTGATCTTCTTCATCAGTTCCCAAACGCGGTCGGTATCGTTGTCAGCCATGGCATCCTCGCGAGTTACGGCTATGCCGGAACAACGTATTGGAGGGCGAGGTCGTTCCGCCGGCGCTGGGCGGCGCGTCGAGGTCACATCGGGATGGTGACCTTGCGATTCTCGCCGAGATTGGGCTTTGCGCCGGTCAGTCGAGCCTTGACGAATTCGAAAATTGCGACGGCCTTGCTGGCCGGCCCATCCCATAGCTCGGCGGTAAGCGGCTGCACGCGCAACACGCACACGTTCGGATCGTCCGGACCCTGCCACCATATATTGTCGGTGCTTTTCCAGATTTCGGCAGCCTTCGCATGGTCGCGGCGTACGACGGCGCGCGCCGTGATCGACAGATAGGCGTTGGCCTTGGCGTCGATGAACACAACTCCGACGTCGTGCTCGGACTTCGATTTCGTGCTCCTTGCCGCTGCGCAAGTCGGTCACGAACCAGATGACGCCGGCGGCGCGATCGGGCCGGGCCTCGAGCGGCCGCGCCCGCAAGCCGCCGTCCGACTGGGTGGTGAGCATGCAGATACCCACACGCTCGATGACGTCCCAGACGCGGTCGAGATGAGGTTGCTCTGTCATGCGCGAGTAACCCGCCGGGCAAGGTCTCGGTTCCGCTGCTGATTCAGTCACCTTGAAGGCGCGGGCGACGCGAGCCACGAACGTCGTGTTCTACACCTGCCGCTCGACCAGCATGCGCTTGACCTCGGCGATGGCTTTCGCCGGGTTGAGGTGTTTGGGGCAGGCCTTGGCGCAATTCATGATGGTATGGCAGCGGTAGAGGCGAAACGGGTCTTCCAGGTTGTCGAGCCGCTCCCCGGTCGCCTCGTCGCGCGAATCCACGATCCAGCGGTTAGCCTGCAACAGCGCGGCGGGGCCGAGGAAGCGATCGCTGTTCCACCAATAGCTCGGGCAGGCGGTCGAGCAGCATGCGCACAGGATGCACTCATAGAGCCCATCGAGCTTCTGGCGGTCGTCGTGGCTCTGCTTCCATTCTTTACGCGGCGTCGGCGAAACGGTCTTCAGCCACGGCTCGATCGAGGCGTGCTGGGCATAGAAGTTGGTCAAGTCGGGCACCAGGTCCTTCACCACCGGCATGTGCGGCAGCGGATAAACGCGTATCGCGCCGCCGATGTCGTTCATAGCCTTGGTGCAGGCAAGCGTATTGGTGCCGTCGATGTTCATCGCGCAGGAACCGCAGATGCCCTCGCGGCACGACCGCCGAAACGTCAGCGTCGCGTCGACGTTGTTCTTGATCCAAATAAGCCCGTCGAGAATCATCGGCCCGCAATCGCCGGTATCGACGTAATAGGTGTCGATGCGCGGATTATTGCCGTCCTCGGGATTCCACCGATAGATGCGGTATTCGCGCTCGGACTTCGCCTTTGGCGGATGCGGCCAATTCTTGCCTGCGGTGACCTTGGAATTCTTCGGGAGCGACAACTGAACCATGCAATGTGCCTTATGCTTTCAATACACCGGTGCTTAATACACCCGCGTCTTCGGCTCGATATACGACACGTCGTTGGTCAGCGTGTAGGTGTGCACCGGCCGATAGTCGATGGTGACCTTGCCGGTGGCGATATCGAGCCACGACAGCGTGTGCTTCATCCAGTTCTTGTCGTCGCGATCGGGGAAATCCTCGCGCGCGTGCGCGCCGCGGCTTTCCGTGCGGTTCACTGCGGAATCCATGGTGACGACGGCCTGCTCGATCAGATTGGCGAATTCGAGCGTTTCGATCAGGTCGGAGTTCCAAATGAGCGAGCGATCGCTGACGCGGATATCGGCGGCGCCGTCATAAACTTCATGGATGAGTTTTGAGCCCTCCTGCAGCACCTCGCCGGTGCGGAAAACGGCGCAATTGCTCTGCATCACATGCTGCATCTTCGTGCGCAGGTGTGCAGTCGGCGTGCCGCCCGAGGCGTTGCGGTATTTGTCGAGCCGCGACAGCGAACGTTCTGCGGAATCCTTCGGCAGTTCGGGCTGCTTGTCGTTCGGCGTCAGAATTTCGGCGCAGCGCAGCGCCGCTGCGCGTCCGAACACCACGAGATCGATCAGCGAATTCGAGCCCAGCCGGTTGGCGCCGTGGACCGAGACGCAGGCCGCCTCGCCGAGCGCCATCATGCCGGCGACCACGTGGTCGGGATTGCCGTTTTTCTTGATCACGGCCTCGCCGTGATAGTTCGTGGCGATGCCGCCCATATTGTAGTGCACGGTGGGCACGATCGGTACCGGCTCGCGCGTGAGGTCGACGCCGGCGAAGATGTGCGCCGATTCGGTAATCCCGGGCAGGCGCTCGGCGAGGATTTTCGGGTCGAGATGGTCGAGGTGGAGGAAGATGTGATCCTTCTTCGGCCCGACGCCGCGCCCCTCGCGGATTTCGATGGTCATGGCGCGGGAGACAACGTCGCGCGAGGCAAGGTCCTTGGCGGACGGCGCATAGCGCTCCATGAAGCGTTCGCCCTGCGCATTGACCAGATAAGCGCCCTCGCCGCGCGCGCCCTCGGTGATCAGCACGCCGGCGCCGTAGATGCCGGTCGGATGGAACTGCACGAATTCCATGTCCTCCAGCGGCAAGCCTGCGCGCAGCACCATGGCGTTGCCGTCGCCCGTCTGCGTGTGCGCTCCGGTGCACGAGGCATAGGCGCGGCCGTAGCCGCCCGTCGCGAGGACGGTCATCTGCGCGCTGAAACGATGGATCGAGCCGTCGTCGAGATTGATGGCGATGACGCCGCGGCAACGGCCGTCGTCGTCCATCATCAGGTCGATCGCGAAATACTCGATGAAAAACTCGGTCGAGTGGCGCAGCGCCTGGCCGTACATGGTGTGCAGCATGGCATGGCCGGTGCGGTCGGCGGCCGCGCAAGTGCGCTGCGCGGTGCCCTTGCCGTAATGCGTGGTCATGCCGCCGAACGGACGCTGATAGATCTTGCCGTCCTCTTCCCGGCGCGAGAACGGCAGGCCCCAGTGTTCCAGCTCGTAGACCGCCTCGGGCGCGTTGCGGCACATATATTCGATGGCGTCCTGGTCGCCGAGCCAATCGGAGCCCTTCACGGTGTCGTACATGTGCCAGCGCCAGTCGTCTTCGCCCATGTTGCCGAGCGCCGCGGCGATGCCGCCCTGCGCCGCCACCGTATGTGAGCGGGTCGGGAACACTTTGGTGATGCACGCGGTGCGCAGGCCAGCTTCGCTGCAGCCGACCACGGCGCGCAGCCCCGCGCCGCCGGCGCCGATGACGACGACATCGTAGACGTGGTCCTCGATCGGATAGGCGCGGCCATTGATGGCCGGAGCGGCGCCTCGTCCGTTCGCTCCACTCTCAGCCATGCTCACACTCCGAACGAAAGCTTGAGGATGCCGTAGGCCGAGGCAAGTCCGACGGCGATGGTGAAGAACGTATTGGCCATCAGCAAAGTGAGCTTGGCGGATTCATCGTGCACGTAATCTTCGATGACGACCGCCATGCCGATTCTCATATGAGTGGTGATCGAGAAGATGAACAAGAGCATGATGATCGCAATGGCGGGCGAGCCGAGAATCTGCGCCGCAGCGGCTTGGTTGCGGCCGAGCAGGATGATCAGGATGATCACTGCCGCAATGGTCAAAGGAATATTGGCGACGGCGGTGACGCGCTGGTGCCAGAAATGAGCGGTTCCGGACTTGGCTGCGCCGCGGCCGCGCACCCGCGCCAGCGGCGTGCGGATGTGGGTAGGTCCGCTCATCGCGGTCCTCCCATGGCGAGCAGCCCGATCGTCCACAACACCAGCGTGATCGCGATCGAGCCGATCAGGTTGGCGGCAACGAGCCACTCGCGCTCGCTCGGTCCGAAGCCGCGGCCGGTATCCCAGATCAGATGGCGGACTCCGCCAAGCATGTGATGGATCAGCGCCCAGGTATAGCCGAACAGGATGAGGCGGCCGATCCAGGAGCCGGCAAACCACTCGAAATTGGCGTAGGGATTGGGCCCTGAGGCGGCGGCGATCAGCCACCACGCCAGTAGCAGCGTGCCGAAGTAAAGGCCAATGCCGGTAATCCGATGGACGATGGACATCATCATCGTCAGCATCGGCCGGTAAATTTGAAGGTGCGGCGACAGTGGCCGCGCGGCGGGGGCCTTGGTTTCGGCCATCATGATCATCCGAATTCGCAATCTCCTTGCCTTTCGTCCCCGCAAGCGGGGGAAGGAAGGAAGGGGAATAGCTTAAGTCGGTTCCTATCCAATCCGCGCGCGTGCCGCAATGCGAGCCCTAACATTCCAAGCCGCCGCCGCGATCAACACTTCGTAGTATGCGAAAGATTAGCGTTGAATAAGCCTCGTGCAATGGGCATTATGTGAAGCTTCACTTCGCCAAATACGAAGGCAAGGTATTGCCTGTGCGTTACGACCTCGCCGACCTCAGCCTGTTTCGCCATATCGTCGAGGCGGGCAGCATCACGCATGGTGCAGAGCGCGCCCATCTTGCGCTCGCAGCGGCTTCGACCCGCGTCCGCAATATGGAGGATGCTCTCGGCGCTCCGCTGTTGTTGCGCGGCCGGCAAGGCGTCACTCCCACCCAGGCCGGCCGCACCCTGCTGCAGCACGCGCGCGTGATCTTGCGTCAAGCCGAGCGCCTGCACGAGGACCTCGGCGCCTATGGCGGTGGCCTTGCCGGCCAAATCCGCGTGTTGTCAAACACCAATGCGTTGACGGAATTTCTGCCCGAGGCGCTGAGCTCGTTCTTGGCCGCGCATCCGAATGTCAGTGTCGATTTGGAAGAGCGTTTGAGCGACGAAATCGTCGGCTTGATCGCCGAGGGCGTCGCCGATCTCGGCATCGTCGCCGGTACCGTCGACGCGGGTGCGCTGGAAACCTTTCCGTTCCGCCGCGATCGGTTCGTTCTCGTTGTCGCGCGCAACCATCCATGGGCGAAGCGAGCGAAGATCGGCTTTGAGGAGGTGCTGGACCACGACTTTGTCGGCCTCGATCGCGCCAGCGCCTTGCAACGCTTTCTTGCCACCAAGGCGGTGCGCATCGGCAGGCCGCTGCGCCTGCGCGTGCAGTTGCGCAGCTTCGACGCGATCTGCCGCTTGGTTGAATGCGAGGTCGGCATCGGCATCGTGCCGGCGACGACCGCACGCCGTGTGTCGAAGACCATGGCGATCACCGCGGTCGAGCTTTCTGACCCTTGGGCGGTGCGCGATCTGACGATCTGCGTGCGCCGCCGCGACGAACTTCCGACCTATGCGCGCCAGCTCGTCGAGCACCTGCGGGCCGGGCCGGTAATCAGGAGTCAGGAGTCAGGAGCCGCCTGATTCCTGATCCCTGATCCTGATTATTGACACCTGACACCTGTCACTGCGGCATCAACACCCAATAATCGAGGTCGAGCAGGACGGCTGGGTCGTCATCCGCGCCGGACTTGAGCGGAAAATCGTCGCAAGGATGATCGCGCGCGGCGATGGTGCGCAATCGCAGGGCGCCGACGTCCTGCCGCCCGGGCAGATCGGACTTCGCCAGCACCTCCGACCAAGCAAAAACGGTACCGCCGGCGAACAGCGGAGCAACGTGACGTCCGCCATTGATGGCGGCGACGTGAAAGGCGTTGGCGAGGCCGTTAAAGGACAGCGCGCGGGCTAGCGAGATCACGTGGCCGCCATAGACCAGCCTTCGGCCGAAGCGGCCTTTGCTCTCGACATATTGATTGAAATGGATGCGCGCGGTGTTCTGGTAAAGCCTGGTCGCAATCTGATGCTCCGCCTCCTCGACCGTCACACCCTCCACATGATCAATCCGCTCGCCGACCTCGTAGTCGTTGAAGCAATATGGGCTGCCGGCGAGCGCGAGATCGTACGCGGCTATGTCGAGCTTCGGGCAGGCTTCGCCGAGCACCTTCGGATCGAGCACGATCGGCAAGCGGGGCACGTGGTCACCCGGCGGGGGCGCGGCTTCGTCGCGTTTGCGCACCATCACCCAGCGGACATATTCGAGGACTGCTATGCCGTCTTGATTGAAGCCGGTCGTTCGCACGTACACGATACCGGTCTTGCGGCTTGAGTTTTCCTTCAGCCCGATGACCTCAGACAGCGCGCTCAGCGTATCGCCGGGATAGACCGGAGCGCGGAAATAACACCCGGCATAACCGAGGTTGGCGACGGCGTTGAGCGAGACATCGGGGACGGTTTTGCCGAAGACGATGTGGAACACGAGCAAGTCATCGATCGGCGCGCGGGGATATCCGATGGCCTTCGCGAACGCATCCGACGATTGCACCGCGAACCGCGCACCGAACAGGCTGGTATAAAGCGCGACATCGCCGGTACTGACAGTGCGCGGCGTGGCGTGACGGATCACCTGCCCGATACGAAAATCTTCGAAAAAATTGCCGGGGCTGTTTTTTGACATTTGCGAGTACCCTAAAGGTGGAACCCGGCATTCCGTTGGCGTTTCATATCCCAGGACCGGTTTCCAGGAAAGCGTCGTGCTGCGCAGAGCGGCTGTTCACGCAGCCGTGAGAGCTGCGCCGAAACTCGCGCAGGAAGCCGCCGTATCTCTCTATGACGACGCCATCGCGCGCGTCACGGCGGCGGTCTGCCGCCTCAATTCTCAATCAAAATGGAGACTGTCATGTCCAAGCGTTTCGCCTTGTTTGCCACCGCGGCCGTACTTGCGTTCGCCGCAATGGCGCCCGCACCGCTCCTCGCGCAATCGGAGAAGACGGTCACCGTCGGCGGCGCGCCGATGTATCCGTCGAAGAACATCATCCAGAATGCCGTGAATTCGAAGGATCACACGACGCTCGTCGCCGCGGTGAAGGCCGCCGGCCTCGTCGACACATTGTCAGGTCCGGGCCCGTTCACTGTGTTCGCCCCGACCAATGAGGCCTTCGCCAAGCTGCCGCCCGGCACGGTCGACACTTTGCTCAAACCCGAGAACAAGGCCACGCTGGTGAAGGTCCTGACCTATCACGTCGTCGCCGGCCGGATGACCGCCGCCAACCTGATGAAGGCCGTCAAGGACGGCGAAGGCTCGGCGAAGCTCAAGACCGTCGCGGGTGAAGACATCACGGTAAAGGAAGCCGGACCCGGCAAACTCACCATCACCGACGCCAAGGGCGACGTCGCCATGGTCACGATCGCCAACGTTCTGCAATCGAACGGCGTCATCCACGTCATCGACACCGTGCTGCTCCCGAACTGAGCTTTCTGAGGCGGGCGTTGTCACTGGGCCACTGCGCTTTGGCTCCCTCTCGCCGCCTGCGGGGAGAGGGAGGGGATGAGGGAGCGTTTCCGCTAGGCTCTGAATCGCGGCCGCGCTCCCTCGGCTTTTCCCGTGCGCCCCGGAGAGGTTTACTCACTTCTCCGTGTTGTGACTTTGAAGCCGGCGTGACACGAATGTGAGGCGCTTGCACCCCGGCATTTTGTTATACGTCTTCGTGTTCGGATAGATGACATGACGATCGAAGCCGCAACCAATCCTCCATTGGCGCCCGACGCCGCAACCGGGCCCGTCATCCATCCGCGTTGGGTGCGCATAACCCATTGGATCAATGCGCTCGCCATGCTGATGATGATCGGCTCGGGCTGGCAAATTTACGATGCTTCGCCGCTGTTCAAATTCGTCGAGTTTCCCACCCAGATCGCGCTCGGCGAATGGCTCGCCGGCGCGCTGCTGTGGCATTTCGCGGCCATGTGGCTGCTGGTCGTCAACGGCGTCGTTTACGTGACGCTCGGTATCGCGACCGGCCGCTTCCACCGCAAACTTTTGCCAATCCGCCCGCGGGAAGTCGTAAGCGATTTCTTCGCCGCGTTGCGCGGCAAGCTCTCGCACGACGATCTTGCGATGTATAACGCGGTGCAGAAACTGCTCTATCTCGGCGTCCTGTTGGCGGCCGTCGTGATCGTGCTGTCTGGCCTTTCGATCTGGAAGCCGGTGCAGTTCAAGTGGCTCACGGTTTTCTTCGGCGGCTACGACACCGCCCGCTATGTCCATTTTTTCGCGATGGCGTCGATCGTCGGTTTCCTGACCGTACACGTGGTGCTCGCCTTGGTCGTGCCGAAGAGCCTGCGGGCGATGATCTTCGGCCGTTGAATTTGGGGAGAAGGCGATGTCCCGTCAGCGCAGAACGGCCACAGGGGTCGATCCGAAGCTCCTCATCAAGGATGCTGCGAAGTTGCTGCCGGAGCCGTCGCGGCGGCTGTTCCTGCGCGGCGCCGCGAGCCTCGGCGCTCTCGCGATGCTGACCGGTTGCGACATCATCGACGGCGATACGTCCGAGAGCGCGCTGCGCGTCATCTCGGGCTTCAACGACCGCGTCCAGGCCTTACTGTTCAGCGAGACGACGCTCGCGCCGACTTACCCGGAAAGCGCCATCACCAGGCCGTTTCCGTTCAATGCCTATTACTCGGAGGATGAAGCGCCCGAAGTGGAGGCAGACGCCTACCACCTCGAGATCGGCGGCCTTGTCGACAACAAGCAACCGTGGACGCTGCCGCAACTCAATAAGCTGCCGGAAGTCTCGCAGATCACGCGGCTCGTTTGCGTCGAAGGCTGGAGCGCCATCGGCTCCTGGCAAGGCGTGAGGCTATCCGATTTCCTAAAGCTGATCGGAGCGGATGTCACCGCCAAATATGTCTGGTTCCAGTGCGCCGAAGGTTATTCGAACACTATCGACATGCCGACCGCGCTCCACCCGCAGACGCAGTTGACGCTCAAATTCGACAATAAAATTTTGCCGCGCGCTTACGGCTTTCCGATCAAGATCCGCATCCCCACCAAGCTCGGCTTCAAGAATCCCAAATACGTGACCGCGATGTGGGTACAGAACAACGACGCCGGCGGCTATTGGGAGAACCAGGGATATAATTGGTTCAGCGGACTCTAAAGAGAATCCCAGACGTTATTTGACGTAGCCGTGCGCGCGGAGGATCTTGCTCACCCCGTCCATGGCCTGCTGCTGCATGTCCTGCATGCGCGGCGCGATGACGAGCGACGAATTCGCCCATGACCTGCGGCAGCTCCCGCATCGCCTTGGCGCCGATCGGGCTGCGGTAAAATGCGATGAGCTGATGCAGCTCGTCGACGGTGAAATGGCGCGCATAGATGGGCGGCGCCGCCTTCATCATCTCTGAGAGATTTTGCATCTGGGTGCGCTCGACCTCTTGGCGCAGTTCGCCGATGGTGGCATCGTCGATTTTTTCGGCGCGCGCCTTCTGTTCGATCATAGGCCACAGCAGGTTATTCACCTGAGCCATCATCTGCTTCATCATATCCGGCGACAGGATCGTGAACAATTCGTTGGCTGCCTGCAGCCCTTCAGGTGAAGCCGTATCTTGTGCACGAGCGCGTTCTGAAATCCCGGCGAGCAATAAGATGACGGCAAGGATGCGCAAGGATCTCATGGTCGGCCCCTCTCTGTTGACGCACTTTAGCATGGCATTGCGGGAGGAAAGCAAAATGCCGCTGGTGCCGGCGCCGAGTCTTGCCACTTGGCGCTGGGGCCATTAGCACTGCCCGGTATTCCATCAGCAAAGGTGTCCTTCATGCCGAGTCACAAGCTCCTCCTCCTCGCCGGCGACGGCATCGGTCCGGAAGTGATGGCCGAGGTGAAGCGGCTGCTCGGCTTTTTCGCCAAGAACGGCATCGCGACGTTCGAGACTGACGAGGGGCTCGTCGGCGGCAGCTGCTACGACGCCCACAAGGTCGCGATCACCGACGAAACCATGGCGAAAGCGCACGCCGCCGACGCCGTGATCTTCGGTGCGGTCGGCGGCCCGAAATGGGACAGTGTGCCCTTCGAGGCGCGACCGGAAGCCGGGCTGCTGCGTTTGCGCAAAGACCTCGGCCTGTTCGCCAACATCCGGCCGGCCATCGTCTATCCGGCGCTTGCGGATTCCTCGAGCCTCAAGCGTGAGGCTGTGGAAGGGCTTGATATCGTCATTCTCCGCGAGCTGACTGGCGGCGTCTATTTCGGCGAGCCCAAGACCATCACCGACCTCGGCAACGGCCAGAAGCGCGCCGTCGACACCCAGGTCTACGATACCTACGAGATCGAGCGCATCGCGCGCGTCGGCTTCGAGCTCGCCCGCAAACGGCGTAACAAACTTACCTCGATGGAGAAGCGCAACGTGATGAAGACCGGGGTGCTGTGGCACGAGGTCGTCGGTCAGCTGCACGAGCGCGAATACAAGGACGTTGAGCTCGAGAACATGCTGGCGGACGCCGGCGGCATGCAACTCGTGCGCTGGCCGAAACAGTTCGACGTCATCGTCACCGATAATCTGTTCGGCGACATGCTGTCCGACGTCGCGGCAATGCTCACCGGTTCGCTCGGCATGCTGCCATCGGCCTCGCTGGGAGAGCTCGATCCCAAGACCAAGCGGCGCAAGGCCATGTATGAGCCGGTGCACGGGTCCGCGCCCGACATCGCCGGCAAGGGCATGGCAAACCCGATTGCCATGCTTGCCTCGTTCGGCATGGCGCTGCGTTATTCGTTCAATATGGACAAAGAGGCCGACTTGCTCGACGCGGCGATCGCTGCCGCGCTCGCCAAGGGTCTGCGCACCGCCGATATCAAGTCGGACGGCGACAAGACCATCAGTACCGCGGAAATGGGCGCCGCAGTGGTGGGCGAGTTGGAGCGGCTGGCGGCGTGACGGTACGCAGCGGATATAGCATCAACGCAGCCTGAAGCGTCTGTTCCGCCGCTTCCGTCAGAAGGGGGTATACGGATTAAATCCGTCCGAAGGGCCCGGCAGTGGATAGCGCCCTTTACCTTGCACGTCTGGCCCAATGAACCAATTGGAACGGCCCGGGTCCCCGGTCGGCGGCAACATGTAGTCCTGGAAGCCGCGATCGCCGACTGACACTTCAGTGCCGGTATCGAGAAACGAGCGGCGCGGCACGACGATGACCGTCGTGGTGCCGTTTCTATTGTGGATGATTGTCTGCGTGGGCTGGATCACCGTCCCGCGCGCCGACCGGATCACCACTGGCTCCTGCTTCTTCGTTGCCGCGTCGGCGCGGCTTGCCACCCCCGGAACAAGGGCAACGGCGGCGGCAATGATGGCGAGACTACGCATGGCTCCTCACGCTCCCCTGATCGTCACTGTAGCCCGCTTCGGCGAGCCGCAACAGCGCCATGCCAACTGTCGCCGTCAGGGCCAGGTTCCAAACTGGGCAAGCGGCAGGGGTTCCATGCTGCACTGCAAAACAATCCGCCCTTATTCAGCACTTACTGGGGGTATGAGTTCCGGACAGCCGCTTGGCGGCTTCTGAAATGACGAATTATCGCTGCCGGATACGTCCGCGCAGCTTGGCGGTGCGCAGTTTTGCGCTGTGTGGCGCGGCGATGCGCTCTTCGCGTTCCGGTGTTGCGGCAAGGATCGGGTTGCGTTGGCCGCAGAATGTGCGCTTGAGCTCGGCACGCGCGAATAATGCGTCGAGCTTCAGGTCGCCGCCGGCGGAGATGATGGTCAGTCGATCGAGCGCGCATGTCAGCGTCGCCCGATCGACCACCTCTTCCCCCGCACTGCAATACCAACCGGCGATCTGCATGAGCGGCGTTTCGAACGCGCGCGCAAAGCCGAGGCAGCGGCGTCCCCTGCCATGCTCCGCGATGGCGAAGTCGACCAGCGGCACCAGGCCGAATTTGCTCTCGATCTGGCCTGCTGGCTTGACGTCATCGGTGACTGTGAAATTGACGATGCGCGCGGCAACCTCGCTTGCGGCGTCGATGAAGCGCTCGCCCGCGGCGCCTGGCCGATAGACTTCAAACATGACGAAGGGGCCCTTGCCGGCGGCTTCGCCCCACGTCAGCACGTCTTTACGGGTGCCGTCGGCGGAGCGGCGTTGGATGGCATAGTTGGATGTGCTGCCGGCGAGCTCGGGCAACAGCAACTCGAATGCCGGGTGCGGCCGATCGACGGTGGTCCACCTCGCCTGCGGCACCGGCTCGATGGCGGCGCCCACAAACGGCGAGTGGAAAAAACTCGCAACCGCGATGGCAAGGATGGCCAGCCCGCCCATATAGGCGAGAACGCGCACGATGGTGCCGCGAATGTCCTCGGGAATGGAATATGAGGCCGGCTGCAGGGCAGCCTCCCAGCAACGTTGTGTTTGGGATGGTTCTCGCCTAGAAGCGCTTCCGCTCCGGTTCCCAGGCCGCCGGGACGGAGGCGAAATTTCGTTGGAGAGTTAACAATGGGTTACAACGTCGCCGTCGTCGGCGCGACCGGCAATGTGGGCCGCGAAATGCTCGGCATTCTGGCCGAGCGATCGTTCCCGGCCGACGAGGTGGCGGCGCTCGCCTCGCGCCGCAGCATGGGCGTCGAAGTATCGTTTGGCGACCGGACCTTGAAGGTCAAAGCGCTCGAGCATTACGACTTTTCAGGCGTGGATATCTGCCTGATGTCGGCGGGTTCCGCCGTGTCCAAGGAATGGTCGCCGCGGATCGCTGCGGCCGGCGCCGTGGTGATCGATAATTCGTCGTGCTGGCGCTATGATTCAGACATTCCTTTGATCGTGCCGGAGGTCAATGCCGACGCCGTCGCGGGCTTTCGCAGCCGCGGCATCATCGCCAATCCCAATTGCTCGACGGCGCAACTGGTCGTCGCGCTCAAGCCGCTGCACGACAAGGCGAAGATCAAGCGCGTCGTGGTCGCCACTTATCAGTCGGTCTCGGGCGCCGGCAAGGAGGCGATGGACGAATTGTTCGCGCAGAGCAAGGCGGTGTTCCAGATCAACGAGATTGTGCCAAAGAAGTTTCCCAAGCGCATCGCGTTCAATCTCATTCCGCAGATCGACGCGTTCATGGAGGACGGCTATACCAGGGAAGAGTGGAAGATGGTGGTCGAGATCAAGAAAATCCTCGATCCCAAGATCAAGCTCACCGCGACCTGCGTTCGTGTGCCGGTCTTCATCAGCCATTCCGAAGCCGTCAATATCGAGTTCGAGAATCCGATCACGCCCGATGAGGCGCGCGACATTCTGCGCAATGCGCCGGGCTGTCTCGTCATCGATTCCCAAGAGCCGGGCGGCTATGTAACGCCGTATGAGGCCGCCGGCGAGGACGCCACCTATATCAGCCGCATCCGCGAAGACGCGACAGTCGAGAATGGGCTGAATATGTGGATCGTCTCCGACAATCTGCGCAAGGGCGCCGCGCTGAACGCCATTCAAATCGCCGAATGCCTGATCAACCGCAAGCTGATCACCGCCAAACAGAAGGCGGCTTGAGCAGGCGGCGCGTCACATCCCCCGGAGCAGCCTGAGAAGCGGGAGCCGCGTGATGACTGTACGGCCGCGACGCAGCGTCCTCTACATGCCGGGATCGAACACGCGGGCGATGGAGAAGGCGCGTGAATTGCCCGCCGACGGCATCATCCTCGATCTCGAGGACGCGGTGGCGCCGGATGCCAAGGTGCAGGCGCGCGAACTGATCGTCAAAGCGTTGCAGAACGGCGGGTTCGGCGAGCGCGAGGTGCTGGTGCGGATCAACGGGCCCGACACGCATTGGTGGGTCGAGGACCTCAACGCCGTCATCGCGGCCAAGCCAAATGCCGTGCTGCTGCCGAAGGTCTCGGAACCCGGTCAATTGCAGGACGTGGCGGAGCGCCTGGTCGATCTCGGCGCCGACCCGCGCATCCGGGTCTGGGCGATGATGGAGACGCCGTTGGCGATGCTCAATGTCGGCGAAATCGCGGCGTCAGCGCTCGACTCCGAGACGCGGCTTTCCGGCTTCGTCATGGGCACCAACGATCTTGCCAAGGATACGCGGGCGCGCCTGGTGCCCGGCCGCGCGCCGATGTTGCCGTGGCTCGCCAACTGCGTCGCCGCGGCCCGCGCCTACGGTCTCGACATCCTCGACGGCGTTTATAACGACCTGAGCAACGCGGAAGGCTTCGCCGAGGAATGCCGCCAGTCGCGCGACCTCGGTTTCGACGGCAAGACGCTCATTCATCCGCGGCAGATCGAGCCGTGCAATGCCGCGTTCTCGCCTTCGGCAGAAGAGGTCGAGGCGGCGCGCAAAATGATTGCCGCCTTCGGGCTACCGGAAAACGAGAACAAGGGCGTCATTCAGATCGACGGCCGCATGGTCGAGCGCCTGCACGCCGAGATGGCGCGGCGGACGGTCGCGATCGCCGATGCGATTACCAAGTCGCGGCAGACGCAAAGCGCGAGCACCGCAACGGCAAAAAGTGAACTCAATTCTTCAGCCGATACCCGGTCTTGAAGAACCACCAGACGATCATCATGCAGATCGCCAGGAACAGGACGATCATCGCCACGCTCAGTGCCACATTCACGTCGGCGACGCCGAAAAAGCTCCAGCGGAATCCGCTGATGAGATAAACGAGCGGATTGAACAAGGTGATCGTGCGCCAAAGCGGCGGCAAAACGCTGGTCGAATAGAATGTGCCGCCGAGAAACGTCAACGGCGTGATGATCAGGAGCGGCACCACCTGCAATTTCTCAAAACCGTCGGCCCAAAGTCCGAGAATGAAGCCGAGCAGGCTGAAGGTCACGGAAGTCAGCACGAGGAAGCCGACCATCCAGACCGGGTGCGCGATATGCAGCGGCACGAACAGGCCGGACGTCGCCAAGATGATGATGCCGAGAACGATCGATTTGGTCGCTGCGGCGCCGACATAACCGAGCACGATTTCGAACGACGACACCGGCGCCGACAGGATTTCGTAGATCGTGCCGACGAAGCGCGGAAAATAAATGCCGAACGACGCATTCATCACGCTTTGCGTCAGCAGCATCAGCATGATCAGTCCCGGAACGATGAAGGCGCCGTAGCTGATGCCCTCGATCTGGGTGATGCGTGTCCCGATAGCCGCCCCGAATACCACGAAGTAGAGCGACGTGGAGATCACCGGCGAGACGATGCTCTGCAGCAAGGTGCGCGCGGTCCGCGACATTTCGTAGACATAGATGGCGCGCACGGCATAAAGGTTCATTGTCCCTTCCTCACCAAGCCGACGAAGATGTCTTCCAGCGTGCTTTGCGTCGTATGCAGATCCCTGAACCTGATCCCGGCGAGCTTGCAGTCCTCGAGCAGGGCCGTAATGCCGGTACGCTCGCCTTTGGTGTCGTAGCTGTAGATCAGCTCCTTGCCGTCGGCGGCCAAGGTGAGTTGGTGCTTGGCGAGTGCGGGGGGTATCGCGTCAATCCCAGCAGGCAGTTCCAGCGTGAGTTGCTTCTTGCCGAGCTTTTGCATCAGCGCGGCCTTGTCTTCGACTAGGATGATCTCGCCCTTGTTGATGACACCGACCCGGTCGGCCATTTCCTCCGCCTCTTCAATGTAATGAGTGGTGAGGATGATGGTGACGCCGGATGCGCGCAGCGAGCGCACGAGCTGCCACATGTCCTTGCGCAATTCGACATCGACGCCGGCCGACGGCTCATCGAGGAACAGAATCTGCGGCTCGTGCGCCAGGGCCTTGGCAATCAAGACGCGGCGCTTCATGCCGCCGGACAGCGTCATGATCTTCGAATCCTTCTTGTCCCACAGCGACAAATCCTTGAGCACTTTCGCGATGTGGTCCGGATTTGCCGGCTTGCCGAACAGGCCGCGGCTGAAGCGGAGCGTCGCGAGCGGCGATTCGAATGCGTCGGTCGTCAGTTCCTGCGGCACCAGGCCGATCAAGGCGCGCGCGGCGCGGTAATCCGTGAGGATGTCGTGGCCGTCCACCGTGACGGAGCCGGCGGATGACTTCACGATGCCGCAAACGATGTTGATCAGGGTCGTCTTGCCGGCGCCGTTCGGGCCGAGCAGCGCGAAAATCTCGCCGCGGCGGATCTCGAGATTGACGTCCTGCAAGGCCTTGAAGCCCGAGGCGTAGGTCTTTGACAGATGCGAAATCGAAATAGCTGGCGTCATGGCTGCATCGACAGTGGGTGGACGGAATTCTTTAGTGGACTGCGAACGCCGGAGGTGAGCGAAACTCGCCGCCCGGCCATGCGTTATCCCTGGTGGTTGCGAAGGAGACAGGTGGGCAAGGAGGATGCATCTATGTCCGAGATTCGCGAAAGCAATGGAGTTTGCACCCAGATTACGACGGTCAAGCTGCCGCCCGACAAGCAGGACGAGGTCCTCAAGCTGATGGTTGAGCGTGCCCATTTCATGGCCACCCAGCCGGGATTCGTGTCGGTGAACCTGCATCGCAGCAAGGACGGCAGCCATGTCGTCAATTACGTTCAATGGACGAACCCGGAAAAACTGGCCGCAGCGCACCACTCCCCCGAGTTCCGGAAGAAATGGCCGCGCTTCGGTGAACTGGTGAAGGAAGCCGAGCCCTGCCTCTATGACGTCGTTCTCGTCGAAGCGGCGTAAAGCGCGGTTCGGCGATGGCGTATGGGAAGCCGTTCTCGCGGCGCTTCGGCACGCCCGAGCTTTTTGATGCCTCCCGTCAAGAGGGGAGGCGGAGCGCCGACAGGCGCACGTCTACCATCGAAAGTTGGGTCCATGAGCACACGGAAGCCGCCCGCCGCCATGAGCGCGGTCGGTCAGCCGATCACGGGCGATGAAGGTTAGCTTACTGGGCTGCCCGCAATGCGGTGTGGGATACCAACAGCCACTGGTTGCCATGTTTCTCGTAAACTTGCGTCTCGAAGGTGTTCCCAGTAACCGCATTGCCGTTCTTCAATTTGATGTCGGCCCGCACAAGTCCGGTTTCCCACGCCACATTGCCGTTGGTGTGAATATGCGGTCCATCAACCTGGGTCAGCTTCAGTTCCGTATAGTTTTTGAACACGCCTTCTTCCCAATTCTTCATAACGGCGTCCCAGCCAACGGAAGTGCTTTTGTCGGCCGGATTGACGAGCGTCACGTAACTTTCGTGTGCCCAGAGCGGCTCCATTTTCTTAAGGTCGAGCGAACTGAGCGCGGAATGAAATGCCGCTATGGCAGACTTAACAGAATCGGTATCGGCTTGCTGAGCGAGAGCACGGCCCGGAAGCAAGGCAAGCCCCAATGCCGAGATTGCACAAAAGCTAAGAATGTTTCGCCGGTTCATAATGTACCCCCCAAGGTTTTCTAATGCCGCCGCCTGAGCGGCGCTGGGACACTATAAGGCAGACATCTTGAATGGGTAGTGGCGATTCAGCAGATATTTCTCGGTCGCGCGTTACACCCGGACCTTTACACCCAAGGCCGCGATGACTTGGCTTTTTGCTCGAAGGTCTCGATCTTGTCGTTCTTGACCATGGTCAGGCCGATATCGTCGAGGCCGTTGAGCAGGCAGCGCTTGCGGTGCTCGTCGATCTCGAATTTGACCACGCCGCCGTCGGGGCCACGGATTTCCTGCTTCTCGAGATTGATGGACAGCGTGGCGTTGGCGCCGCGCTCGGCGTCGTCGAACAGCTTTTCCTGGTCCTCCGGTGAAACTTTGATCGGCAACACGCCATTCTTGAAGCAGTTGTTGTAGAAAATATCGCCGAACGACGTCGAGATGACGCAGGTGATGCCGAAATCCATCAGCGCCCACGGCGCATGCTCGCGTGAGGAGCCGCAGCCGAAATTATCGCCGGCGACCAGAATCTTGGCTTTGCGATAGGCTGGCTTGTTGAGCACGAAGTCCGGATTCTCGCTGCCGTCGTCGCGGAAGCGCTTTTCCGCGAACAGACCCGCGCCGAGACCCGTACGTTTGATCGTCTTTAGATATTGCTTCGGGATGATCATGTCGGTGTCGACATTGATCATGCGCAACGGCGCCGCGACGCCTTCCAGGGTGGTAAACTTGTCCATTTTCTAGTCCCTGCGAATTTTCACTTGCTACGAGGGGCAGATGGCCTGCATCCGTGACGGTTTAATGGCGCTTCGGCGCGCAGGTCAACCCTGCGCCAGTATTGTCTCGGCGGTCTTGAACTTGGATTCGCGTTCGAGTTTGCAGACCTGAACATGGTACTCGGTGTAAAATCTTTCCCGCGCCATGCGTTGCGCCGCCCGATGCTCGGGATTGGTCCGCCACGCCTGCATTCCCTCCTCCGATTCGAATTCGACGACGGTCACGCGCTCGCCGTCATCGGCAAAAAAGCCCTTATGCGAGATGTAGCCCGGCATCGTCCGGGCGATCTCGTTCATGCGCTCGACCAAGGCAACGTATTCGTCGCGGACTCCCGGTCGCAAGCGGGAGCGAAACACGGTGACGATCATGACAATGGCTCCTCGTTGAATATACCCGGCACTTGTCTATAGCGCATCGGGAAGCGCTGCCGCGGACGCGCGTTCAGGCCTGCTTCTCGTTTCGCGGTACGCTGCCGAGCTGCGTGACCCACTGCCGCGCCGAGCGAAACCAGTTCTGCCGCCGTGGCGCCAACTGATCGCGCTGGCGCAGGATACCGACCCGCACCATGTAGGACGCCTGCTGGCCTTCGCCGGGCGTCGTCGAGTAGATCGGCGAGCCGCATTTGCCGCAAAACGCCTGCAGGCGCGGCTTGCCGCTGTCCGCGGTTGTCTTCAAATAGATCGCCGGCTGCCCGGTCATTTTGAAGGTGTCGCCGGGCACCGGAATCGAAACGCGGAACGCGGAGCCGGTGCCGGTCTGGCAATCGGTGCAGTGGCAAATCTGCACCTTTTCCGGATCGGCCTCGCCCTGATCGTGATCGCGCCGCAGTGGCATGCGCCGTCGATCCTCATGACATCGCTCCCTTTGTTTGGTCTGCCCTCCGTTCGATCGACGCCATATCGGCATCGGACAGGCCGAAATGATGGCCGATTTCGTGCACCAGCACGTGTTGGATGATGGCGCCCAGCGTTTCCTCGTGCTCCGCCCAGTAATCGAGGATCGGGCGGCGATAGAGCCAGATCATATTCGGCATCTGCACCGGGCTGCTCTCCGAACGGTGCGGCAAGCCCACGCCGTGAAATAGACCAAGCAGGTCGAATTCGCTTTCGGCGCCCATCTCATTGAGCACCTCGTCGCTCGGAAAGTCGTCGACTTGGATGACCACGCCCGCGCACAGATCGCGAAATTGGCCCGGTAAATGCCGAAACACTTCGCCGGCGAGGATTTCAAGCTCGGCGAGCGAGGGCGCTCTGACTGGCCGCCACGCCAGCGGATCGGATGCAAGATCGGCCATGATTGCGTTCTATAGGCGAGGGGAAGGCTTCGGCCAAGCAACCATGCGGATGCCGGAGTTGACCGATATGTTCCGATACACGACGCTGTGAGGCGTAGGGAGCTGAACACACAAATGTCAGTGAAATCGCTGTTATTGGTCGCCGCGCTGGCGGCGCTGGCGGCTTTCGGCCAGCCGACGCGGGTCGCAGCGCAGATGTCGTCAACCTCGCCCTACGCAGCGCCAAGCGAGCCGTCGCTGCCGGCGGCGCGCCGGGCGCGCCCGCGCATCGAGGTCAACCCGCAGCGCTTGCTCTACCGGCGCTGCGTCGATTGGTACGAGTTGCAACACCGGCCGAGCGGCACGGTGCTGTTCCCGCAGATGCGCTGCTGGTGGGTGCGCGGCTGAGCGCAGATGTCGGTCATTTCCACTCCCGCACATCGACGAAATGTCCGGCGATCGCCGCGGCGGCGGCCATTGCCGGCGAGACCAAGTGGGTGCGGCCCTTGTAGCCCTGCCGGCCCTCGAAATTCCGGTTCGAGGTCGAGGCGCAACGCTCGCCGGGCGCGAGCTTGTCGGGATTCATCGCGAGGCACATCGAGCAACCGGGCTCCCGCCATTCGAAGCCGGCTTTGACGAAAATCTTGTCGAGACCCTCCGTCTCGGCCTGCTCTTTGACCAGACCAGAGCCGGGCACGATCATCGCGTTGACGCTGGCGTTGACCGTTTTGCCGTCGACCACCTTGGCGACGGCACGCAAATCCTCAATACGCCCATTGGTGCATGAGCCGATGAACACGCGGTCGAGCGCGATATCGGAAATCTTCTCGCCGCCCTTCAACCCCATGTAGCCGAGCGCGCGCTCGGTGGCCTCCCGCTTGTGCGCGTCCGTCATGTCCTCGAGGCGCGGCACGCGGCCGGTCACCGACACCACCTGTTCGGGGCTGGTGCCCCAGGTCACGAGCGGCGGTAGTTTTGCGGCATCGAGCCTGATCTCACGATCGAAATGGGCGCCTTCGTCGGAATTGAGCGTCTGCCAATAGCGCATGGCCTCGTCCCAGGTCTCGCCCTTCGGCGATTTGGGACGATCCTTCAGATACGTGTACGCCTTTTCATCCGGTGCGATGAAGCCTGCCTTGGCGCCGGCCTCGACCGACATGTTGCAGACCGTCATGCGGCCTTCCATCGACAGCGCCCGGATTGCCTCGCCGGCATATTCCACCGCGTAGCCGGTGCCGCCGGCGGTGCCGATCTCGCCGATGATGGCGAGGATGATGTCCTTGGCAGTGACGCCGTGCGGCAGCTTGCCGTCGACCACGGCGCGCATGTTCTTCGATTTCGACTGGATCAAAGTCTGCGTCGCCAGCACATGCTCCACTTCCGAGGTGCCGACGCCGTAGGCCAGCGCGCCGAAGGCACCGTGGGTCGCGGTGTGGCTGTCGCCACAGACCAGTGTCACGCCGGGCAGCGTGAAGCCCTGCTCGGGTCCGATGATGTGGACGATGCCCTGGCGCTTGTCGAACTCGTCATAATATTCGAGGTTGAAGAACTTCGCGTTCTCGGCGAGGTAGGCGATCTGCGCTTCGCTCTCCGGGTCCGGGTTCTTCTGCCGCCGGTCGGTGGTCGGCACGTTGTGATCGACCACCAGCAGTGTCTTGTCCGGCGCGCGCACCTTGCGGCCGGAAAGCCGCAAGCCTTCGAACGCCTGCGGGCTTGTCACCTCGTGCACCAGATGCCGGTCGATATAGATCAGGCAGGTGCCGTCTGGCTGCTCGTCGACCAGATGGTCATCCCAGATCTTGTCGTAAAGCGTGCGGGGCTTGGCCATGGGCCGGTTTCCTGTCTCGATGCTCTTCTTGGCGCCTATTTAGTCGGTCGGGAGCGAAAGGAAAAGTGCCGCGCTGCCGCGCGCTCATGGCTTGGCAGCTATTTGCCGTTGTCGTCATCCGCGGCCGGCGCGATTTCCAATTTGGCGCGCCCGACGGCTACTTTTCACCGAGCGTCGATCTCTGCGATGCGGTAGGATTGTTTAGCACAGGGAGGCGCGCATGCCCAAAGCAAAGGCACAATCTTCCGCGCGGACCAATCGTCGTCGGCCGACCCAGCGCCACGCGGCGCCGGCCATCAAGACGGCCGCCAAAGCGAAAGCGACGCGGCCGAAGCAAAGCTTTGTCGCCAGCCACTATCGCGACGAGGACTTCCAAGTCGGTCTGCGCCGCTATGCGCAATATCGCGATCTCGGACTGAGCAAAGCCACCCACGGCATGGTGCAGGCGCACGTCATCCGCTTCGTGCCGCCGTGCCGGCCCGAGGAGGTCTCGAAGCGGCACTATCACGAGGTCGATTTCCAGATGGTTTATGTCCTGAAGGGCTGGATCAAGACCGAGCTCGATGGCCAGGGCGAAATCCTGATGAAAGCGGGGAGCTGCTGGATCCAGCCGCCGCGCATCGAGCACGTGGTGCGTGACTACTCGGACGATTGCGAGGTGCTCGAAATCGTACTGCCGGCGGACTTCAAGACCGTGGAGCTGGAATAGCCGCGCCGGCGGACCGCTTCACTTTGCGGCCTTGGCTGCGCGGCCCTCGCCCTGCGTGTGCTCGACTTTCTCGATGATGCGCGCCGATTTCCCGCGCCGGCCGCGGAGGTAATAAAGCTTGGCGCGGCGTACTTTGCCCCGGCGCACCACTTTGATCGAATCGATCATCGGCGAATAGAGGGGAAAGACGCGCTCGACGCCCTCGCCGTAGGAGATCTTGCGCACGGTGAAGTTCTCGTTCAATCCCGCGCCGGCGCGGCCGATGCAGACCCCTTCATAGGCCTGGACGCGGCTGCGCTCGCCTTCGATGATTTTGACGTTGACCACCACCGTATCGCCCGGATGGAAGTCGGGGATTTCCTTGCCGGCGGTGAGCTTCGTCACCTGTTCTTGTTCGATTTGTTTGAGGAGGTTCATGGCGAATTCTCCATCGGCTGCGCTTGCGACACGCGGCTCCGACCGGGGTTTCAGCGGGTTGGGCGAGCTTCTACGCTAACGCGCGGGTTTTGTCACCTGACCGTCATCCCGCGCGCGAGCCGCTCCGGCAGCGCTGCAGGAAGGCGGCCCAGAGGTCGGGGCGGCGCTCGCTGGTGAGCCTTTCCGCCTCGGCGCGCCGCCAGGCGGCGATTTTGCCGTGGTCGCCCGAAAGCAGGACTTCGGGGATCGGCCGGCCCTCCCAGAGTTGGGGACGGGTATATTGCGGATATTCGAGCAATCCGTCGGCGAAGCTCTCCTCGGTGCTTGACGCCGACGCGCCCATGACGCCGGGCAACAACCGGACGCAGGCATCGATCAACGCCATGGCGGCAAGCTCGCCGCCGGACAGCACGTAATCGCCGATCGAAACCTCTTCGAGGCCGCGTCCCGCAATGACGCGCTCGTCGACGCCCTCGAAGCGGCCGCAGATGAGGACGATGCCGGCGCCCCCGGCAAGCGTTTCGACGCGCGCTTGCGTCAGCGGCGTGCCGCGCGGCGACAGGAGGAGCCGCGGGCGCGCATCCGTCGCCGCCGCATCGATGGCGCGGCCGAGCACGTCGGCCTTCATCACCATCCCGGGACCGCCGCCGGCCGGCGTGTCGTCGACGGTGCGATGCTTGTCGCCGGCAAAGTCACGGATGTCGGCGACGTCGAGCGCCCACGCACCGGCGGCCAAGGCCTTGCCGGCGAGGCTTAGACCCAGCGGCCCCGGAAACATGTCCGGAAAAATGGTGAGAACGCTGGCGCGCCACATGGTCAAGGTCCGCTGTCAGCCGCCGCCGGAGCGCAACTCGCCGCGGATGCGGGCGATGATCTTGCCGAGCTTGTTCTGTCCGGTGCCGTCGCGGCCGACGCCCCAATAGGTGTCGGTCGGCGCCGACTCGATTAGCTCCTCGTCGCCGGTAGCGAGCAGCATGGCCTTGAGCTCGGCATGAAGCTCGAACTTGCGGCGCACCGCGCGGTACATGACGTCGTCCTTTATTTGATCCCAGTCCGGCCGGATCGAGACTTTGTTCTTGTCGGCGAGGCTTTTCGCAATCGGCGGCTTTTCGGCCTTGCGGATTATCTTGCGCAGTGCGGGATCCGTGAATTTCTGCGCCTGATAATAATTTTCAACCGTGGGCCACCAGGCGTCGTCGAGATCGATGCCGAACGGCGCGAAATTCGAGAACTCGCGATGCGTGTCGGACTTGGAAAAGAAATGAATAGCCATAGCGTTCACACAATTGGATTCACGATAAATCGGCCTAGCGCCGCCTCAAGGCGTCTTGAACAAGCCTTGTGGCGGATCGACGACGATGCGCCCTGCGGCGACATCGACCACCGGCACGTTGGTGTCGTCGAACTGCACCATTTCCGTATCGCCCCCGGCCTCCGGGCGCACCTCGATCAGGTCGCCGGCGCCAAAATTGTGGATCGCCACCACGGTGCCGAGTCTTTCGCCCGCACGGTCGATCACGGCGAGCCCTATGAGATCGGCGTGATAGAACTCGTCGGCCTGTTCGGGCGCCGGCAGCCGTTCGCGGGGGACGTAAAGCTTGAGGTTCGCCAGCCGCTCAGCGGTATTGCGGTCGCCGATGCCGGCGAGCCGGGCCACGAAATGAGCCTTGGCCGGCCGCAGCGATTCAATCTCGAACACGCGGCCGTCCTCGCTTTCGAGCGGGCCATAATTAGCGATCGCGGCCGGCTCGGACGTGAACGAGTGCAGACGGACTTCGCCGCGCACGCCATGTGCGGCGCCAATCTGGCCGAGGCAGACGCGGGCGCCCCCGCTGCCGCGGTCACCGCCACCGAGGACCGGCCGCGCCGCCATCGCCCGGTCCCGTTAGGCCGCCGGCGCAGCGCTTGCTGCCGGTTTTGGAGCGGCCGCCGCCGCAGCCTTGGCGGCTTCTTCCTGCGCCTTGCGCTCTTTGCGCGGCACGGCTTTTTCCGGATTGTTGCGCTTCGGCCGCTTCATAATGCCGGCGGCGTCGAGGAACCGCATGACGCGGTCCGAGGGCTGCGCGCCCTTGGCCATCCACGCCTTGACCTTTTCCAGATCGAGCTTCAGCCGCTCGGTCTTTTCCTTCGGCAACAGCGGATTGAAATAGCCGAGCCGCTCGATGAAGCGGCCGTCGCGCGGCGAACGGCTGTCGGCCACGACGATATGGTAGAATGGCCGCTTCTTGGTGCCAGCGCGGGCCATGCGGATTGTCAGCATTCAGTTTCCTTTCGTTGAAATGTGATTCCGGGCTCGCCGCTTCGCAGCCTCCCGGAATGCTGGATGATTGAACGAAGTCACTTCTTCTTCGCCAACCCGGGAAGACCGGGAAATCCGCCGGGGAGCTTAGGCAATCCGCCCGGCGCACCGGGAAAATTCGGTGGCAGTCCTGGCATGTTTGGCGGCAGGCCGCCCGCACCGGGCATTCCAGGCGGCAGACCGCCCGGCATTTTTGCGGCGAGTTGCGCCATCTGCTCCGGGCTTGGCATGCCGCCGCCCCCGCCGAGGCCGAGCATGTTGGCGAGGCCGGCCATCGGTCCGCGCTTGGCGCCGCTTCCATCGCCTTCATCACGTCGGCCATCGTGCGGTGCATCTTGAGGAGCCGATTGATGTCCTCGGGCTTGGTGCCGGAGCCGGCGGCGATGCGCCGCTTGCGGCTCGCCTTGAGCAGGTCCGGATTGCGCCGCTCGCCCGGCGTCATCGAATCGATGATCGCCATCTGCCGCTTGAGCACTTTTTCGTCGAGATTGCGTTCGGCGAGCTGGTTCTTCATCTTGGCGATGCCCGGCAGCATCGACATCAGGCCGGTCATGCCACCCATGCTCTGCATCTGCACGAGCTGCTCGCGCAGATCGGCGAGATCGAACGCGCCCCGGCGCATCTTCTCGGCGACACGCGCCGCTTTTTCGGCGTCGATGGTCGCCGCCGCTTTTTCCACCAGCGAAATGATGTCGCCCATGCCGAGAATGCGGTCGGCAATGCGGGCCGGATAAAAATCCTCGATGGCGTCGAGCTTTTCTCCTGTGCCGATGAGCTTGATCGGCTTGCCGGTGACGGCGCGCATGGACAGCGCCGCGCCGCCGCGGCCGTCGCCGTCGATGCGGGTGAGTACGATGCCGGTAATTTCGAGGCGCTCGTTGAAGGCGCGGGCGAGATTGACGGCATCCTGGCCGGTCAGCGCGTCGGCCACCAGCAGGACCTCGTGCGGCGACACGGCGCGGCGCACCTCCGCCGCCTCGGTCATCAGCGCCTCGTCGAGCGTGAGGCGCCCGGCAGTGTCGAGCAGCACCACGTCGTAGCCCCCGAGGCGTGCCGCTTGCTGCGCGCGGGCGGCGATCTGTACCGGCGTCTGTCCGGCGACGACGGGGAGTGTATCGACGCTGACCTGCCGGCCGAGCACCGCAAGCTGTTCCATGGCTGCCGGGCGGCGCGTGTCGAGCGAGGCCATCAGCACCTTGCGCTTCACCGTTTCGGTGAGGCGCTTGGCGATCTTCGCCGTAGTCGTGGTTTTGCCCGAGCCTTGCAGACCGACCATCATGATGGCGATCGGGGCCGGGGCGTTGAGGTCGATTGGCTGGGCGCTCGATCCCAAGGTCGCGATCAGTTGGTCGTGCACGATCTTCACGACCATCTGGCCGGGCGTGACCGACTTGATCACCTCGACCCCGACGGCGTGCTGCTTCACCTCATCGGTGAAGCTGCGGGCGACATCGAGCGCGACATCGGCTTCAAGCAGCGCACGCTGGACCTCGCGCAACGCGGCATCGACGTCGGCCTCCGACAGCGCGCCGCGCCGGGTCAGCCGGTCGAGGATGCCATTGAGCCGTTCGGACAGATTGTCGAACATTGTCGTTCCAAATTCTTGCCCGTTTCACCTCTCCCCGCACGCGGGGAGAGGTAGCCGCGAGCGGAGAGGTGAGAGAAAGCACTTTAGCGCCCGAGGGCGCATCGCGCTGTCGGGCGTTGCCTCCGGCCTCTCAGGCCGGTCGGCGATTGAAAAACTCGTTCTCTTGCGAGAGCGGCCGGAAAATAGTGACCGCCCCGGTTCCGTCAACCGTTGCGTTATTGGCGGTCTGCTGAGCCGAGGCCTCGGGAGCTGTGGCGCTTATCGTCAGCCTTCGTCCGCGAATGCGGACGATCCGGCAGTCCGGCTTATTTGATCAAGACGTAGACGTTGACGACCAGCTTGTCCTCGTCGGCGGACACCGGATCGGTCACATATTCCTCGATGAACATGTCCTTGGCCTCGATCCGCTTCTCATCGAGATAATTCGTGATCGCCTCGTAGGTATTGTCCAAGCCATCGTAGGAGCCGCGATGGACGAACTTGAGCGCGTGGCCTTCGGGCGACTGGCCGATGCTCATGTCGCCCCGTGGCGGGCTTTTGGGCGCTGCGGCAATCGGGACCTCGGCCTGGTACTGGAAGCCGGTATCGTCGGTCGCGGTAAAGATCGTCATCGGCAAACCGTCGGCCTTGAGACCTTCCTTGTCGACATACGCTTTGAGCTTCTTGAATGAGTTGGTGACGGTCTCGAAGGCGTTGTCCCAGGTTCCCGTGCCCCACATAGACCACCTGCTTGGCGGTCAGCGTCGTGTCCTCGCCGAATGCGTCGCCCGGCTGAGTGGTGACGCTTGGCGCCGGCTCGGCCGGCTTGGCCGTTGAAGTCGGCGGCGGATTTTGCGCCGCGGACGGCTGGGACATGGCGAGAGCCGTGACGAGAACCGTGACGAGGGCGGCCGCACCGAAGAGTCCAAAGCGGGCGGAACATCAGACACTCCTTGAGCGATCCGGCGCACCGGCCGCCGTCGCCTCTTGATTCTTCGCCCTGGCGCAACATTACCACAAGCCAAGGCCGACACCGCGCTCAACTGGCCACCGAACCACTGGCGGACACCGCACGAGTCCTCATATAAGTCCCGCACATTCGGGCTTAATCATGAGCACACTGGCGAATCGCGACTTCGTCAAGATGAACGGTCTCGGCAACGAGATCGTGATCGTCGATCTGCGGCATGCGCCAAGCCCGATCACGGCGGCCGAGGCGCGCGCCGCCGCGCGGCGCGAGCCTTACGATCAGCTCATGGCGCTCTACCCGGCCCGGAGCGGCACCGATGCTTCGATCCGCATCTACAACAATGACGGCTCGGAAGCCGGCGCCTGCGGCAACGGCATGCGCTGCGTCGCCGCTCTCATCAGCGCCGAGATCGGCCATGCGGCGCTGAATTTCGAAACGCCGTCCGGGCTCATCGCCTGCTGGCAGGCCGATAACGGGGAATTCACCGTCGATATGGGGCAGCCGCGCTTACGTTGGGATGAGATTCCGCTGGCGCGGGAAATGCCCGATACGCGCGCGATCGATCTGCGGTTCGATGCACCCAACGCGCCGGCTTTGCGCTCGCCATCCGCGGTCAACATGGGCAATCCGCATGCAATATTTTGGGTCAACGATCCGGCGGCCTACGATTTGCGCGCTATTGGTCCGCGGCTCGAACACGATCCGCTGTTTCCCGAGCGCGCCAACATCACTCTCGCCGCCATCCTCTCACGCGACCATGTGACGATCCGGACCTGGGAGCGCGGCGCCGGGCTCACCCGGGCGTGCGGCTCGGCGGCCTGTGCCGTCGCAGTCGCCGCGGTGCGGCTCGGCCGCACCGGCCGCAAGATTACGGTCACGTTGCCCGGCGGCGATCTCGCCATCGAATGGCGAGAGGCCGACGGCCACGTGCTGATGACCGGCCCCGTTGTCTACGAATACAAGGGCCGCTTCGACGCGGCGGTGTTCGCCGAAGCGGGGGTGGCGTGATGAGCGTCGAGGTCGTCACTTTCGGCTGCCGGCTCAATGCCGCCGAGTCCGAGGTGATCCGCCGCAAAGCTGAAAGCGCCGGCTTCACCGACACGGTGGTGGTCAATACCTGTGCGGTCACGGCGGAAGCCGTGCGTCAGGCGCGCCAGGCGATCCGGTCGCTGCGCCGCAAGCGTCCGCGGACCAGGATCATTGTCACCGGTTGCGCGGCGCAGACCGAGCCACAAACCTTTGTTGCCATGCCCGAGACCGATCAGGTCCTCGGCAACACCGAAAAGCTCAACGGCGCGGTATGGGCACGTGCGCACGCAGCGCTCAAAGTCGGCGATGCGCCGAAGGCGATCGTCACCGACATCATGGCGGTCAAGGAAACCGCCGCGCACCTGATCGACGCCTTTGCCGGCCGCACGCGCGCGTTCGTCCAGGTGCAGAACGGCTGCGATCATCGTTGCACCTTCTGCATCATCCCCTTTGGCCGCGGTAATTCCCGCTCGGTGCCGATGGGCGCCGTGGTGGAGGACGTGCGCCGGCTGATCGCCAATAATTATCGCGAGGTGGTGCTCACCGGCGTCGACATCACGAGCTATGGTGCGGACCTGCCGGGTGCGCCGCGGCTTGGCACGCTGGTGAAGCAAATCCTCAAGCACGTGCCCGCGCTCGAGCGGCTGCGGCTGTCGTCGATCGATTCGGTCGAGGCCGACCGCGATTTGCTCGATGCATTCGCCGAGGATGGGCGAGTGATGCCGCATCTGCATCTGTCGCTGCAGTCCGGTGACGATCTCATCCTCAAGCGCATGAAGCGGCGGCATCTCCGCGACGACGCAATCGCGTTCTGCGATAAGGTGCGCCGGCAGCGGCCCGACGTGATATTCGGCGCCGATATGATCGCCGGCTTCCCGACCGAGACGGAAGATATGTTCAAGAATTCGCTCGGCCTCATCGCGCAATGCGGCTTGACGCACCTGCACGTTTTTCCGTTCTCGCCGCGGCCGGGGACGCCGGCGGCGCGGATGCCGCAGCTTCCGCCTGCGATGGTGAAGGAACGCGCCGCGCGCTTGCGCGAATGCGGCGCGTCTGCACTACGCCGGCATCTGCAATCCGAAATCGGCGCGACGCGGCGCGTGTTGACGGAGTCGTGCGAGACCGGCCGTACCGAGCAGTTCACGCTGGTCAAGCTTCCTAGGCCGATCGACCCCGGCGTGATACTCGATCTGAAAATAGCGGCGCATGACGGCAGACAATTGCTATCGGCGTAAGTACGCTGGCGTCAAATCGGAGACGGTACGATGGACGGCAACGGACAGGATAACACGGTAACGACGACCGCAGAGCTCGAGCGTCTCTACGCCGATGCGCCTTATGGTCCCGCGGTGTTCAAGGAAACGGACCGCGTCACGCCGCAATACCGCAGGCTGATCGAAGCCGCGCCTTTCGTCGTGCTGGCGACGAGCGGGCCCGAGGGCCTCGACTGCTCGCCGCGCGGTGACCCCCCTGGTTTCGTGCGGGTGGTCGACGAGCACACGCTGCTCATCCCCGACCGCCGCGGCAACAATCGCATCGATAGCTTGCGCAACCTGGTGCGCGACCCGCGCGTCGCGCTCTTGTTCCTCATTCCCGGCGTCGGTGAGACCATGCGTATCATTGGCCGCGCCAAAATATCCACCGATCCGACGCTGACGGAGACCTTCGCTATCAACGGCAAGGTGCCGAAATGCGTGCTGGTCGTGACGGTCGAGCGGGCCTACTTTCAATGCACCAAGGCCATCATCCGCTCGAAACTGTGGGACCCGGCGTCGCGGGTTGATCGCAAGACCTTGCCAACCCCCGGGGCGATCCTCGCCGAGTTGACCGATGGCAAGATGGGCGGCCCCGAACACGATCGCCTCGCGCCCGAGCGCATCAAGGCGACGATTTATTGAATTTCCACGCCGCGTCGCCCCGGCCATGACGTAGCGTCAGTCTTCGCGTTGCCATCCGCATGCTGCAAGCGATTCGCGCATGTGCGGCGGCACCGGCGCAACGATGCGAATTGCGTCGCGGTTCTTGTAGAGCGGCACGGCGATCTCGCGCGAATGCAAATGCAGGACAGGGCCGCCCCTGCGCGACGCCGTACCGTAGATCGCATCGCCCACGATCGGCCACCCCATTTCTGCACAATGCACCCGAAGTTGGTGCGTGCGCCCGGTGACGGGTTCGAGCGCGAGCCAAGTCAGCACTTTACGCTCCCCTGGAGGGGGAGGGGCGACGACGGGATCGTCGGGGTGGGGTGATGCGGCCCCATCGCTTGGCTCCACCCGACCTGCCTGCGGCAGTTCGACCTCCCCCCTGCACGGGGAGGTGAGAGGGGAACAGCCCATCACCTTCCACTTCGTCACGGCCGGCTGCCCATCGGGATCGTGCTTCATCCACCAGCCGCGCGTCACGTCGAGACGCCCAAGGGGCAGATCGATGATGCCCCCGTCCGTCTCCGGCCCGCCCTCGACCACGGCCCAATAGGTCTTGCCGATGGCGCCGTTCTTGAACAGCTTGCCGAGCTGCGCCAGCGCCTTGCGGTGCCGGCCGAGGACGAGGCAGCCGGACGTGTCGCGGTCGAGCCGGTGCGCCAGCGCCGGCGCGCGCGGCAGGCCGAAGCGCAGCGCGTCGAAATGATCTTCAAGGCTCTCGCCGCCCTTGGGACCGCGGTGCACGGCAAACCCCGCCGGCTTGTCGATCACCAGCATCAGGCCGTCGCGATAGAGCAGCCGCGACACCATCTCTTCCGGGGTCATATCGAATCTCTTCCGGGGTCATACCGAAACCGCTATCACGGGCAACCTATGAACGACAGCGCGACGGGAACTTGGTGGCAGCGGCTGACCGGCGGTCTGAGGCGCAGTTCCGCGGCGCTCGGCAGCGCGATCTCGGATCTCGTCACCAAACGCAAGCTCGACGCGGCGACGATTGCGGAAATTGAGGACGTGCTGATCCGCGCCGATCTCGGAGTTGATACGGCGGCGCGGATCGCCGCGGCATTGGGCGACGCTCGCCACGACACGACAATCTCGCCGGAAGAAGTCAAAGCCGTGGTCGCGGCGGAAATCGAGAAGGCGCTGGCGCCGGTCGCGCAGCCGCTAGTGATCGAGGCGACAAAAAAGCCGTTCGTCATCCTGGTGGTCGGCGTCAACGGCTCCGGCAAGACGACGACCATAGGCAAGCTCGCCGCGAAATTCCGTACCGAAGGCCGCGCGGTCTTGCTGGCGGCAGGCGATACGTTCCGCGCCGCCGCCATTGATCAGCTCAAAATCTGGGCCGATCGCGCCGGCGCGGATTTTATCGCGCGGGAGGCTGGCGCCGACGCCGCCGGCCTCGTCTTCGATGCCGTGGTTGCGGCGAAAGCGCGCGGCGCCGATGTGCTGCTGGTCGATACGGCGGGCCGATTGCAGAACCGCGCCGAGTTGATGGATGAGCTGCACAAGGTCGTGCGCGTGATCAAGAAGGTCGACGCTTCGGCGCCGCATGCCGTGCTGCTGGTGCTCGACGCCACGGTGGGGCAGAACGCGCTGTCGCAGGTCGATATTTTCCGGAAAGTGGTCGGCGTCACCGGCCTCGCCATGACCAAGCTCGACGGCACCGCGCGCGGCGGCATACTGGTCGCCATCGCCGCGAAGTTCGCGGTTCCAGTGCACTTCATCGGCGTTGGCGAAAGCGTCGATGATCTCGCGCCGTTCTCGGCCCACGATTTCGCCCGCGCCATCGCCGGGCTCGATTCCTGATTGAGCGCACGGCCGAGCCACGCTAAACCCACCCATGACCATAAAGCCGCAGCAGCTCAATCCGCTCCTCAAGCTGGCGCTCGATCTCGGGCCGCTTGTCCTGTTCTTTCTCGCCAATTCCCGATTTGGGATTTTCACCGCGACAGCGACTTTCATGGTGGCGGTGGTCGCGGCGCTCATCGTTTCCTATGTGCTGACGCGTCATCTACCGATCATGCCAGTGGTCACGGCGATCATCGTGCTGGTCTTCGGCGGACTGACGATTTATTTGCACAACGATACCTTCATCAAGGTCAAGCCGACCATCATCTATGCGCTGTTCGGCGGCGTGCTGCTCGGCGGGCTGTTCTTCAATAAGCCGCTGCTGGGCGTGGTGTTTGATTCGCTGTTCCACCTGACCGACGAAGGCTGGCGCAAATTGACACTGCGTTGGGCGATTTTCTTCTTCGTGCTCGCGGTGCTCAACGAGATCGTGTGGCGCAATACGTCGACCAATGTCTGGGTCGATTTCAAAGTGTTCGGCGTGATGCCGCTCACTTTTCTGTTCGGCGCGCTGCAAGTTCCGCTGCTGAAGAAATATGCCGCTGAGGAGCCGGTGCCGGAGTGATCCGTCATCCCGAAGGGCTTATTACGATCCGGCGGCGAGGGCCTTCTCGATCTGCGGCTTGAGGACCGAGTCGAAATTGTCGGCCGTGATCGGTCCGACCAGCTTATAGGCGATGCGGGCATCGCGGCCGACCACGAAGGTTTCCGGCACGCCGTAGACGCCCCACTCGATCGCGGCGCGGCCGTTTTCGTCGGCGCCCGCAGCCGCGAACGGATCGCCGTAACGGCCGAGGAATCGCCGCGCATTGTCGGGCTCGTCTTTGTAATTGATGCCGATCAGGCGCAAGCGGCTGTCCTGCGCCAATTGCAGGAGCAGCGGCGCCTCGTCGTGGCACGGTACGCACCAGGACGCCCACACATTCACGACCGTCACAGTGCCCTGGAAGCTTGCCGGATCGAGGCCGGGAACGGGCGCGCCGTCGCGATCAAGGCCGGCAATAGCCGGCAGCTTCGTTTGCGGCGCGGGATGGCCGATCAACGCGGAGGGAATAAGCGACGGGTCGCCGGCACTGAGGCGGAGCAGGAACAAAAGCGCGAGCCCAAGGAAAACAACAAGCGGCGCCAACACGACGAGCCGGCGCCGGCGGAGGTTGGTGCTCTCGTTCGCCACGCTGGTCACGCGTCCTCCTTCGCCTGTTGCATCGTCCGCTCCGAGCGGACCGGCGCGGAGCGGCGCGTCAGACCTCGCATTTCAAGATCGACGAGCGCGCGCTTCTGCGCGCGGTAATCGAACGTCACCCATGCCAGCAAACCGCCGACGATGGCGGCGGCGGCGGCATAGGACGCCACGATAAAGCCGAGGTGATTGATCGCGTCCATTGTCAACTCGCCGCACTTGCTTGCAGCAGCCGCAGCGTCCGCACGCGGCGGCGTAATATTTCGTTGCGCATCGCGGCGATGAGCAGCGTTGCGAACAGCAACGTGAATGCCCCCGCCATGATCAGGAGCGGGATGAGGATGGTCGCATAGATCGTCGAGCCGCCGAGGCGAAATACCGACGCACCTTGATGCAGCGTGTTCCACCAATCGACCGAGAACTTGATGATCGGCAGATCGATTGCGCCGACGAGCGTGAGGATCGCCGCGGCGCGCGCCGCGCGAGACGGGTCTTCGACCGTGCGCCACAGCGCGATGACGCCGAGATAGAGCAGGAGCAGAATGAGCTCGGACGTGAGCCGCGCGTCCCAGACCCAATAGGTGCCCCATTCGGGCCGGCCCCACAGCGATCCGGTGATGAGGCAAAGCAGGGTGAATGCCGCGCCGATCGGCGCCGCCGCCTTGGCCATGACATCGGCGAGCGGGTGGCGCCAGACCAGCGTACCGAGCGCGGCGATCGTCATCAGCCCCCAACCCAGCATGCCGAGCCAGGCGGCAGGCACATGGAGGAACATGATCTTGACGGTGGCGCCTTGCTGATAGTCGTCCGGAGCGATCATCGCCTGATTGATGCCGAACGCGAGTGCGACCACCGTGACGCCACCGAGCCATGGAATGGTGCGATTGGCAAACGTCAAAAAGCGTGACGGGTTGGCAAGATCGGCGACGGCCATCGGCAGTTCCTCGTCGGAGAGGGTCCCTGGTCCACTGGTTCGTAGTCCACGTAGTCCACTCGGTTCGTAGTCCAGATGGGCGCGCCGGCACAATGCCGTGGGCCTCGATGCCTTTCAAATGTGCATGAGCAGGCTGCTATTCCATTTCCTGCCGTAATGCGGCGGCGGCGGCGAATGGCCCGACCACCAGGCTCGCCAGCGTCAATGCGCAAAGGACTGTAAACGGAGTTCCAAACGGTGCCGGACCCATGACGGCCGCATTTGCGGCGGCAACGCCGAAGATGAGGACCGGTACCGTCAGCGGCAGCACGATCACCGCAAGCAGCAGGCCGCCGCGCCGCAGCGTCACCGCAATGGCAGCGCCGATCAGGCCAATAAAAGTCAGGGCTGGGGTGCCGACCAGGAGGGTGAGCACCAGGGCGGCTTCGGCCGCGGCGTCGAGATTGAGCAAAAGGCCGATGAGCGGCGCGGCGATGATCAGCGGCAAGCCGGTGGTCAGCCAATGGGCCAGTCCCTTCGCCGCGACGACGAGCTCGAGCGGAGCGCGGCTCATGAGGATGAGATCGAGGGACCCATCCTCGTTGTCGGCCGCGAACAGCCGGTCCAGCGCCAGTAGGCTTGCGAGCAGGGCCGCGAGCCAGAGGATCGCCGGCCCGATGCGCTTGAGCAGCGCAAGATCGGGCCCCAGTGCGAAGGGAACCAGCGTGACCACGACCAGGAAGAACATGCACTCCCATCAGCGCGCCGCCGCCGACGCGCACGGCAATGCGCATGTCGCGGATGAGGATGGCGGCGAGGGGGGTCATGGCGCCTCCCCCAGCCGCAGTTCGTGCGCGCCATCGAGCCCGAGGGCCCCGTGGGTTGCCGCTAAGGTCAGCCCCCCCGCAGCGAGATGGTCCCGCATGAAGCCGACGAGGTGCTCCTGCGCCGTGACGTCGAGCGCGCTGGTCGGTTCGTCGAGCAGCCAGATGGGACGTTTGACCGCGAGCAGGCGGGCGATCGAGAGCCGGCGGCGCTGACCGGCTGACAGGTAGGCGGCCGGCAGGTCGGCCAGCGTCTCGAGCCCGACTGCTTCGAGCGGCTGATCGACGTCGGTCGCCGGGCTGCCAAAAAAGCCGGTCCAGAAGCGCAAATTCTCGGCAACCGACAGCGAGGGTTTCAGAGCGTCCTGATGACCGAGATAATGGGCCTGCTCGGCGATGGTCAATTCGGGATCGCCACCCTCCAGGGCGAGCCTGCCCTGCGCGATGCGGACAAGCCCTACGATGGTCCGCAAAAGCGAGGATTTCCCCGCCCCGTTACGGCCGCTGATGGTCAGAAGCTCGCCGGAGCCAAGCGAGAAGCTCACGCCTTCGAAAACGTCGCGTCCGCCGCGGCGGCAGGCCAGATCAACTGCGAAAAGCCGCATCGCGATGACGTCCCGGCTTCACCGTGGAGGCCGCACAGGCGGCCCGTATTTGCTGTGTAGTCGGGCCATGCGCGGCATGTTAGCGGACCATTCCTTGCCGAACTGGCACAAGCCTTGAAAAGACCTTATAAGCCGCTCGGTTGATCGCGGCTTGTAGCGTCGCCTGCCGCGCAAACCGCCAACGGTCCGTTTTGGCCTGTTCCGGCAATAAATTATCGCCAATTCGCCCCGGCCGCCCGCCGGCATGATGGGAATAAAGTCATGGATTCGCTCGACAGCTTCAAGTGCCTGCGGCCGCTTAAGGTCGGCTCGAAGACCTATGCCTATTACAGCCTGCCGGTGGCGGAGAAGAACGGCCTGAAAGGGATTTCGCGGCTGCCGTTCTCGCTCAAGGTTCTGCTGGAAAACCTGTTGCGCAACGAGGATGGCCACACGGTCAGCAAAGAAGACATCCAGGCCGTCGCGCAATGGCTCAAGACAAAGACATCCGACCGCGAAATCGCCTTCCGGCCGGCGCGGGTGCTGATGCAGGACTTCACCGGCGTTCCGGCGGTGGTCGATCTTGCCGCCATGCGCGACGCGATGGAACATCTCGGCGGCGATCCGAAGAAAATCAACCCGCTGGTGCCGGTGGATCTGGTCATCGACCATTCGGTGGCGGTGAATTTCTTTGGACACAAGGACTTGTTCAAGAAGAACGTCGAAGAGGAATACAAGCAGAACCAGGAACGCTACCGGTTCCTGAAATGGGCGCAGCGCTCGTTCGAGGATTTCCGCGTTGTGCCGCCCGGCACCGGCATCTGCCATCAGGTCAATCTCGAATATCTATCCCAGACTGTCTGGACGGCGAAGCGCAAGGTCAACTTCCCGGACAAGTCCGTCGCCACCGAGATGGCCTATCCGGACACGCTGGTCGGCACCGATTCGCACACCACGATGGTGAACGGGCTTTCCGTGCTCGGCTGGGGCGTCGGCGGCATCGAGGCCGAAGCGGCGATGCTCGGCCAGCCTTATTCGATGCTGCTGCCGGAAGTGATCGGCGTGCGGTTCAACGGCAAGCTCAAGGAGGGCGTCACCGCGACCGATCTCGTCCTCACCGTCACGCAGATGCTGCGCAAGCGCGGCGTGGTCGGCAAATTCGTCGAATATTTCGGCCCGGGACTTGCCAACCTGACGATCGCCGATCGCGCCACGCTCGGCAATATGTCGCCGGAATACGGCGCGACCTGCGGCTTCTTTCCGATCGACGACGACACCATCCGCTATCTGCGCGAAACCGGCCGCCCGGCGGACCGCATCGCGCTGGTTCTCGCCTACGCCAAGGCGCAGGGCATGTATCACACCAAGACGACGCCGGACCCGATCTTCACCGAGGTGCTCAAGCTCGAACTGTCTTCGGTCGAGTCGTCGCTGGCCGGGACCGAAGCGTCCGCAGGACCGCGTGCCGCTGAAAGAGGTCAAGGTCGGATTTGCGCAGTCGATGGACAAGGAGTTCGGCAAGGCGTCCGAGATGGACAAGCGCGTTCCGGTCGAGGGCCGCGCGCACACGCTCGGCCATGGCGACGTGGTGATCGCGGCGATCACCTCCTGCACCAACACGTCGAACCCGAGTGTGATGATCGCGGCCGGCTTGCTTGCCCAGAAGGCGGTGGCGAAGGGCCTCACGGTCAAGCCGTGGGTCAAGACCTCGCTCGCGCCCGGCTCGCAGGTGGTCGCCGAGTATTACGAGAAGTCGGGATTGCAGAAGTCTCTCGACGCGCTCGGCTTCAATCTTGTCGGCTTCGGCTGCACCACCTGCATCGGCAATTCCGGTCCGCTGCCGGAGGAAATTTCCGAGGCGATCAACAAGAACGACCTGGTGGCCGCCGCGGTGCTCTCCGGCAATCGCAACTTCGAAGGCCGCGTCAACGCCGATGTGCGCGCCAATTATCTCGCGTCGCCGCCGCTGGTCGTCGCCTATGCGATTGCCGGCTCGATGCAGATCGACATCGCCAAGGCGCCGCTCGGCACCGACCAGAAGGGCCGCAAAGTCTATTTGCGCGACATCTGGCCGACGAGCCGCGAGATCGAGGCGGTCATGCACAAGAACATCAACAAGCAGATGTTCACGCGCAAATACGGCGACGTGTTCAAGGGCGACGCCAATTGGCGCAAGATCGCGGTCAAGGGCGGCCTGACCTATAAGTGGGACGATCGTTCCACCTACGTGCAGAACCCGCCCTATTTCGAAGGCATGCAGAAGCGCAGCCAGGCGATCGAGGACATCGTCGATGCACGCGTCCTCGGCCTGTTCCTCGAATTCGATCACGACCGACCACATCTCGCCGGCCGGATCGATCAAGGAGGAAAGTCCGGCCGGCGAATATCTGCGTGATCATCAGGTCCGCCCGAAGGACTTCAACCAATACGGCACGCGGCGCGGCAATCACCAGGTGATGATGCGCGGCACCTTCGCCAATATCCGCATCAAGAATCAGATGATGCCTGGCGTCGAGGGCGGTTACACGATGCACTATCCGTCGAAGCAGCGCATGACGATCTACGACGCGGCCATGCGCTACAAGGCCGAGAACGTGCCGCTGGTCGTTTTCGCCGGCAAGGAATACGGCACCGGCTCGTCGCGCGATTGGGCGGCGAAGGGCACGATCCTGCTCGGCGTGCGCGCCGTGATCGCGCAGTCGTTCGAGCGCATCCATCGCTCCAATCTCGTCGGCATGGGCGTGATCCCTCTGGTGTTCGAGGAAGGCACGTCATGGCAGACGCTCGGCTTGAAAGGCGACGAGCAGGTTACCATTCGCGGCCTGCATGGCGATCTCAAGCCGCACCAGCGCATGCTTGCGGAAATCGTCGCATCTGACGGCGGCCTCAAGCGTGTGCCGCTGATCTGCCGTATCGATACGCTCGAGGAGCTGGATTACTACCGGAACGGCGGCATCCTGCAGTACGTCCTGCGCCATCTCGCGGCGTAAATTTGCTGTTTACTCTCGCGGCTTCATATTCAAGGCGTAATCGGCTCGGCCTCACTTCGAAGTGAGTGGCGGGTGACAATCGATGGCGCTAACAATGGTGCCGTCACGTAATCGTCAGCGAGGGGTCTGCGGGTGGAGGTCGGAATGCTGCGTCGCCGCCTCGCATCGGCGCCCTTCATCGCGGGCCTCCTGATCGCGACCTATAGTCTGGCGAACGCCCAACCGCGGGCGCTGATCGAGCTGTTCACCAGTCAAGGCTGCTCGTCCTGCCCTACGGCCGACAAGCTGCTCGGCGAACTTGCCGGCGACCCGTCGCTCGTCGCGCTCAGCGTGCCGATCGATTATTGGGACTATCTCGGCTGGAAGGACACGCTGGCCAGTCCGGCGCATTCGGCGCGGCAACGCGCCTATGCGCGCGTGCGCGGCGACCGCCAAGTCTACACGCCGCAAATCGTCGTTAACGGCAGCATGCATGTGCTCGGCAGCGATCGCGCCGCCGTCGAACGTGCAATTGCGCAGACCGATCATAACGCGCCGATCATGTCGCTGCCCGTGCTCATCTCAATGGGGGGCGATAAACTGACCGTGAAGGTGTCGTCGGCAGAGAATGAGCATGCCGGCGGCGAAGTCTGGCTGTGCCCGCTCCTTAAAGCGGCGTCTGTCGCGATCGGCCGCGGCGAGAATCGCGGCCGCACCGTCACCTATCACAATGTGGTGCGACGCTGGCTCAAGCTCGGCGATTGGACCGGCACAGACGCGAGCTGGAATGTTCCGATCTCAGACATCAAGTCTGACGACATCGATGCGGCCGCGGTCATGGTGCAGGAAGGCACTCATGACAAGCCTGGCATCATTCTCGGCGCGGCCTACGCGACGTTGCATTAGCGCATTCCGCCGCGAGCGGTTTCCGGACTGCGCCACGTCGGGATGTACTGCAAACCGCGGCAGTGTTGCGTATAGGGGAAACGGTGTTGACAAAAAAAAGGCCGGCAAAAGCCGGCCTTAAGAACTTGGGGGATTGAACCGTACGCAAAACTCTGGCCCGGTCCGTCCGCACCCCGGGGGGCTGGGGGGCTGAGGAATCCGGAACACGATCCGGACCGGGCCTTGAGGCAACGGTGTTTTGTTTCGCAGGCCAGCTTGGCCGGTGCTTGACCGAAATGGGGCCGTTTTATGATTCGCTTAACGAATCCGTGATTCCCGCTGTCGAAAATGCCGCACCCCAATGTCGGCGCGGCGGCCTCGAGCGGCGTTCTGATTGTCACCGCAGGCGCATTCGAAGGCGTTATTCGCCGCACAAGAAGCCCTTGCCGCCGGCCCCGTCCGGCGCGATCATGAAGCACCAATGACAAAGGAGGCGCCGCATGGATTTCGGCGAGATCGAACCAAGCGCGTTGCGCGGGGGCGAGGCTCGAGCGCACGCCCCCGCAAGCGAGGTCACCTTCAGCCGCCGCGAGCTTGACCGCATTCTCGGCCTCTATGGCCGCAAAGTCGCCGCCGGCGAATGGCGGGATTACGCAATCGATTTTCTCAAAGATCGCGCGGTGTTTTCGGTTTTCCGCCGCGCGTCAGAAGTCCCGATCTACCGGATCGAGAAGAACCCGAAGCTTGGACGCCGGCAGGGCGCCTACAGCGTCATTTCGGCAACCGGCCATATTCTGCGTCGCGGGCAGGAGCTGGACCGCGTGCTCAGCGCGCTGGATCGCTCGCTTCGCGTGGTTGCCGGATAGCCCGTCCGAGTCGTTCGCCTCTCTTAAGAAGGGCGACGAAGAATCTCGTGAAGAGACCGTCAAGGCGGCGTCGAGTCGGCGCTGCCGAGCGGACGTTGCATCAGCACGGTGTCGAGCCAGCGGCCGTGCTTGAAGCCGACGGATCGCAGCGTGCCGATCAGCCGAAAGCCCGCGCTGGCGTGCACCGCGATCGACGCGGTCTGCGCCGAATCGCCGATCACTGCGATCAATTGCCGGAATCCGCGCGTCTCCGCCGCCGCGATAAGGCGCGCGAGCAGGAGCCGGCCGATTCCTTTGCGGTGCAATTCGGGCGCGACGTAAACCGAGTCCTCGACGCTCCAATGGTACGCCGGGCGCGCGCGATAGGGACCGGCATAGGCGTAACCCGCGACCGAGCCGGCCTGCTCAGCAACAAGGTAGGGATAGCCATTCGTCAGCAGCGCCTGCTGGCGCCGCGTCATTTCGGCTTGGTCCGGCGGATCGAGTTCGAACGATGCCGTGCCATATTCGACCGCATCGGCGTAAATGCGCGTTATGGCCGGAATGTCTGCCGGTCCGGCCGGCCGGATGCTGATCTCGCTCATCGGCGTCGTTCGATCCGTCGGTGGGATTGTCCAATTCACGCGGCTGGGGCTGTGCTTTCGGCGAAGCTCTTGATGGCGCTGACAACCTTGTTTCGTGGCAGTACGGTCGCGCGCTGGCAAAAAAGCCGCCCGCTGGGAGACTTCGAGACGCGCCGCCGCCCCTGAAAAACGTCCAAGCTCGATGACGTAGGCGAAGGCCCGCAGACGGTCGAGGCTGAGCCAGAACAAAGTTGAGCTTCACTTATAGTAACGCGGCACGCAGAATCCCGAAAGGTTGACATCATGGCGCTGAATACTGTCCTGCCGCCGTTCGTTGGAATGGCGGTGCGGTTTGGCTGAAGCGGAGGACAACGCCTCGTTGGTTCGATCCCCGCGCGTGGTCGTCACAGCGCTCGGGCTCGCGCAGACGCTCGCCTGGGCGTCGAGCTATTACCTGCCGGCGATCCTCGCCGATCCGATCGGCGCAAGCCTCGGTGTGCCGCGCACATGGGTATTTGGCGCTTTCTCGATGGCGCTGCTGATCGCGGCCTTTGCCGGGCCGGCGGTCGGGCGCGTCATCGATCGCTATGGCGGCCGCGGCGTGCTGGCGCTTTCCAACATCGTGCTGGCCGCGGGTCTCATCATGCTTGCCGCCGCAAACGGGTCCGTCATGCTGTTTGCCGCCTGGGCGATCCTCGGCGTCGGCATGGCGCTTGGGCTTTACGACGCCGGCTTTGCCGCGCTCACTGCGCTCTATGGCCAAAAGGCGCGCGGGCCGATCACCGGCATCACGCTTGTTTGCGGGCTTTGCCTCGACGGTTAGCTGGCCGTTGTCGACGGTGCTCAATGATGCGTTGGGCTGGCGCGAGACGGTTCTGGTCTGGGCGGCGCTCAACTTGATCGTCGGCCTGCCGCTCAACCGGTTGCTGTTGCCGGTCCCGGCGCGGCCCGCCAGCGTCTGCCCGCTCGGCCGAACCGCCGGTCGGCTGGAAGCCGCGCCGGGAGATGATGCTGCTGGCATTCGTGTTCGCCGCCGCCTGGTTCGTCACCGGCGCGATGGCGTGCGCAGCTGCCGACGCTTCTCGAGCGCGCCGGCGCGACGCCCGTACAGGCCGTCGCCGCAGGCGCCCTGGTCGGCCCGGCGCAGGTGGCGGCGCGGCTCGCCGAATTCTTGGTCCTGCGCCGCATTCATCCGCTGGTGTCGGCGCGGATCGCAGCGTTGCTGCATCCGCTCGGCGCTGCCGTTTTTGCGGTCATCGGACCGCCGGCCGCCGCAGCGTTCGCGATATTTTATGGCGCCGGCAACGGCCTGCTGACCATTGCGCGCGGCACGGTGCCGCTCGCGGTATTCGGTCCGCACGCTTATGGCGAACGCACCGGTTTGCTCGGCGCGCCGGCGCGCGCGTCGCAAGCTTTCGCTCCGCTGCTGTTCGGCCTCCTGATCGACGCGATGGGGACTGCGGCCATCTTTGTCTCGGCAGCGCTTTGCCTTGCCGCCTTCGCTGCGCTCCTGTGTTTGCGCGCCAAGAAAGCGTGATCGGGAAAGCAAAACGCCCCGGACAAGGCCGGGGCGTTTCAGTGTCAGATATTGCCGGTTCGTTCAGCGGCGGTCGCCGAACAGACGCAGCAGCATCAGGAACAGGTTGATGAAGTCGAGATAGAGCGACAGCGCGCCCATCACCGCCTTGCGGCCGCCGACGGTGCCGTCGTCCATCGGCTCGTACATCTCCTTGATCCGCTGGGTGTCCCAGGCGGTCAGGCCGGCGAACACCAGCACGCCGATGATCGAGATCGCCCAGTCGAGCCCGCTCGACTTCAGGAAGATATTGACCAGGCTGGCGATCACGATGCCGATCAGGCCCATGATACATGAACGAGCCGACGGCCTGGAGATCGCGCTGCGTGGTGTAGCCATAAAGGCTCAACGCGCCGAAGGTCGCCGCCGAAATGAAGAACACGCGGGTGATCGAGGCGCCGGTGTAGACGAGGAAGATGCTCGACAGCGAAAGCCCGAGCAGACCGGCATAGACGAAGAACAGCGTCAGCGCGGTGCCCGCCGAGAGCCGGTTGATGCCGAAGCTGATCACGAATACCAGGCCAAGCGGCGCCAGCACCAGCACCCACATCAGCGGGCTGGTGAAGATCGTCTGGCCGAACGACGTGAGCGCGAGGCCGCCGCCGGTCTGATCAACGGCGGCGGAGAACGTGAACCACGCCACCAGCCCGGTCAGCGCCACGCCGGCGGCCATGTAGTTGTAGACGCGGATCATGTGCGCGCGCAGACCTGCATCGATCGTCACCTGGTCGGTGCGATAGCCGGTCCTGGCGGTCGCCAAATTCCGATCAAAGTCGGACATGGAAAATACCCCTGGGTTGTCCCGGCCCTGGCCGGGTCCTGGCATTCGGGGGACAAACCTCGAACGCCCGTGGCGGGAATCTAGTGCGAAAGCGCCGTCCGCGCCAGATGGGTGCGACGGCCATATTTGCCGCGGTTACGAATCGTTCATGCTGTCGGCGGCGACGCGCCGAGCTTACAGAGATTCCTGAGCACCGCCGCGGGCTTGCGGCCGAGGGCGGTAAACGTGCCGGCAAGCCCGAGCACAACCGTGACGAAAAGCGCGGCAAGGGCCGCCGCCGATCGCCGGTCCGGCACCCCAGACAAACGGAAACTCCATGACGCGGCTCACGATGAGAGCGGCGGCGAGCGAGCCGGCCGCGACGCCGAACAGCACGGCCGCAAACCCGATGAAGAGATATTCGAGCGCGTAGGCGGCAAGCAGCCGGCCGCGCGTCGCTCCGAAGGTCTTAAGGATCACGGCGTCGTAGATGCGGAAGCGCTGGCTCGCGGCGAGCGCGCCGCCAAGCACCAGCGCCGCGGCGACCAGCGTGATCGCGCTGGCGCCGCGCAGCGCCAGGATCAGATTGCGCGACGATGTGGTCGATCGTATCGAGCGCGTCTTTGACGCGCACCGCGGTCACCGTCGGGAACGTGTCGGCGAGCGCCTTGATGAGCGCCGTTTCCTCTGGCGGGGTGCCGCCGTCGGCAAAGGCCAGCGTCGCGATGTGGGTGTGCGGCGCGCCGCTGAAAGTCGACGGCGAGAACACCAGGACGAAATTGATGCCGAGATTTTGCCAATCGACGGCGCGCAGATTGGCAATCGCGGGCGGTCACGTTGCGGCCGAGCACATTGACGGTGATGGTGTCGCCGATCTTGAGATCCAGATCTTGCGCGGTCCTGTTTTCGAGCGAGACGAGCGGCGGCCCGGAATAGTCGGCCGCCCACCATTGCCCGGCGACGACGCGCGAGCCCGCGGGAACGGCGGATGCATAGGTGATGCCGCGGTCGCCGCGCAGCACCCAGCGCGATCCGGCCGCAGGCTTGAGATCGTCGGCTTTGATGCCATTGGCGGCGACGATGCGCCCGCGCAGCATCGGCACGCGCTCGAGCGTCGCAGCCGGCGCCCGTTCATGCACGAAGGCGTCGAAGCGCGCAGCGTCGGCCGACCGGATGTCGAGGAAGAAGAACGACGGCGCCTTCTCGGGCAACGCGGCGGCGAACTCGCGGTGCAGATTGCCGTCGATCTCGATCACGGTCACCAGCAGCGCAAGGCCGAGCCCGAGCGAGAGCACAACGGTCGGCGTCAACGCGCCCGCTCGATGGATGTTGGCGATGGCGAGCCGCACCACGGTCGAGCGCTGCCGCGGCAGAGTGCGGGCGATCCACATGGTGAGCGCCGCAATGAACCGCAACATGACGAAGATTCCGGCCGCGGCGGCGATGAAGATCGCGGCGATGCGACGGTCATAGGTCGAAAGAATGGCAAGCGCGGCGAGCATGGCAACGACCAGTGCCGTCGCGGCGCACATAGCGCCATCGCGGCCAGCGCCGCTCCGCGGCGATCTGATCGCGAAACAGCATCGAGACCGAGATGTCGTGCGCGCGGCCGAGCGGCCACAGCGCAAAGGCGAGCGCCGTGAGCAGCCCATAGACGATCGCCAGCGCCAGCACCGCGGGATGCAGCGACGGCGCAACCGGCAGCGGAATGATGCTGCCAAATCCCCAGGCGATCGCGAATGGCAGCGCCGCGCCGAACGCAGCGCCGATGAGTGCGGCGAACAGCGCGACCAGCAAGATCTCGGCAAAGTAGATGGCGAAAACGCCGCCGCCGGTGGCGCCGAGCGCCTTCATGGTTCCGATCACGTCGCGCTTGCGCGCCAGGTGGCTCGCGACCGCGTTGGCGACGCCGACGCCGCCGACGAGAAGCGTGGTCAAGGCGACGAGCGTGAGGAATTGGCCGAAGCGCTCGACATTGCGTTCGAGTTGCGGCGAGGCCTTGCTGCGGGTGCGGACTTCCCAGCCGGCGTCGGGAAACGTCGCCTGCGCCTGCTTTTCGAGCGATGCCACTGCGCCGTCGCTCGCGTCGCTGGCGGGCAACCGCAGCCGGTACTGCCAGCGCACCAGACTGCCGGGCTGGAGCAGACCGCTCGCGCGCAGCGCCGCCTCGCTCATCAGCACGCGCGGGCCCGAGCCCGATCCCGCCGGCGAGCTTGTCCGGCTCGCCGGTCAGCGCCGCGCGCACTTCGATTGCCGCATTGCCGATGGTGATGCGGTCGCCGATTTTGAGATCGAGCCGCGTCAGCAGCGCGGGATCGGCGGCAGCGCCATAGGTATCGCCGTGTCTGCGCGAACACATCACGGAGCGGCATGGCCGGATCGGTCGCGACGGTCCCGAACAGCGGATAGTTGCCGTCGACCGCCTTGACCTCGACCAGCGTCGCCTCCTCCTTTCCCTCCCCGCGTCGGGGGAGGGAAAGGAGAGGGCGTGCGCGCCATCGCGCGCAGGGTCGCAGCAACGGAAACCGTGCCATGGGCATCGAGGAAAGCGCGCTCGCCGTCGCTCGCTTCGCGCTGAATGAGCGAAAAGGCGAGGTCGCCGCCAAGGATTTCACGGCCGGCGCGGGAAATCCCGTCGGACAGGCTCGCGGCAACCGAGCCGACGCCGGCGATCGCCATCACGCCGAGCGCGATGCAGGCGATGAAGACGCCGAAGCCGCGCAATCCGCCGCGCAGCTCGCGCCAGGCGAAGCGTAATGCCAGCGGCACCATGGACCCAGCCGGCCGGGAATCACGACGCGCGGAAGCGGGGTCCGCCAACGCGCTCATGCTTTTTGCTCTGCCGCCTGGACTGCCGGCTCGACGAGCCGTCCCGAGCGCATCTGCAGCACACGGTCGCAGCGGGCGGCGAGCGCCGTGTCGTGGGTGACCAGCACCAGGGTCGTGCCCCGCTCGCTATGGCCTTGGAACAAAAGCTCGATGATCTCGCGTCCCGTGGTTTCGTCGAGATTGCCGGTCGGCTCGTCGGCGACCAGGATCGCAGGATTGGGCGCGAGCGCGCGCGCGAGCGCGACGCGCTGCTGCTCGCCGCCGGATAGCTCGGCCGGGTAATGATTGATGCGCTCCGCAAGGCCGACTGCGCCAAGCTCACGTTCCGCCCGCGCGAACGCATCGCGGGCGCCGGCGAATTCGAGCGGCACGGTCGACGTTTTCCAGCGCCGTCATGGTCGGTATGAGGTGAAAGGCCTGGAACACGATACCGACGTTGACGCCGCGGAACCGCGCCAGCGCGTCTTCATCGAGTCCGCGCAGATCTTGCCCGGCGACCGTAACGGCCGCCGAATCCGGCCGCTCCAGCCCGGTCATCACCATCAGCAACGTCGATTTGCCGGAGCCCGATGGTCCGAGCAGGCCGACGGCCTCGCCGCGTCCTATATTGAGATCAATCTCTTTGAGGATATGGACGCGGGCCGCACCGCGGCCGAGCGATAGATTGACGCCGGCGAGCGCGATAGCGTCGCCGGCGGAAGGATGCCCCGAGATGTCGTTCATACGGTCGACCGGACCCCGCCCCGCATTGTCGAGGCATACTCATTTATTTGCCCGCTCATATGGGTGGTGGGGCGCTCTGGTCCAAATCGCCAGCGCGGCGGCTTGTAGCGTGGCAGTGATGGCCGGTATCGCCGGGCCAGCCGCAACCGCCGAGACGCCGGTCAAAATCGTCGCGCTGGGCGATTCTTTGACCGCCGGTTACGGGCTGCCCGACCAGGACGGCTTCGTGCCGCGCCTGCAAGCCGCCCTCGCCGCCAAGGGGATAGCCGCCAACGTCGAAAATGCCGGCGTTTCCGGTGATACCGCTTCCGACGGATTGGCGCGGCTCGATTGGTCGGTGCCGCAGGGCACCGATGCTGTGATCCTCGAACTCGGCGCCAACGACATGCTGCGGGGCATGAAGCCGGAATTCACCCGGGACGCGCTCGAGACAATACTGCGCCGCCTGACCGAGCGTCACATCGCCGTTCTGCTGTGCGGCATGCGCGCAGCGCCGAATCTGGGCGCCGAATATGATCAGGCCTTCGAACGGATCTATCCTGAGCTCGCCGCCAAATATGCAGTGCTGCTTTATCCCTTCTTTCTCGACGGCGTGGCTGCCGATCTCAGCTTGACGCAGCACGACGGCATGCATCCCAACGCCGCAGGCGTCGACGTGATCGTCGGGCGCATCTTGCCGAAAGTCGAGGACCTTATCGCCGCGTCCGCAGCCAGCGCCCAGCGTGAGGGTTGCGCGCTCCGCGCGTTCCCCGCATTGCTGTGTTGCTGCGAATCGCCAAGTACGAGCCGCAGGTTGTCATGCCCCGTCTGTTCACCGGTCTTGAGATACCACCCAGCGTCGCCCAGTCGCTTGCGATGATGCGCGGTGGATTGCCGGGCGCGCGCTGGATCGATCCGGAAAATTATCACGTCACGCTGCGCTTCATCGGCGATATCGACGATGCGCTGGCGCGCGACATTGCCGGCATGCTCGGCAGCGCGCAACGCGCACCCCTTCGAGTTGCGCCTCGACGGGCTGTTGTCGTTCGGCGGCCGCAAGCCGCGGGCGGTGGTCGCCGCCATACCGCAGATGACGCCATTAATGGAACTGCAGGCGGAACACGAGCGGCTGCTCCAGCGGCTCGGGCTCGAGCCCGAAGGCCGCAAATACACACCGCATGTCACGCTGGCGCGGCTGCGCGATTCGTCGAGCCGTGAGGTCGCAGACTATCTCGCAGCACGCGGCCATTATCGCTCGCCGCCGTTCCGGGTCTCCCGCTTCGTTCTGTTCTCGTCGCGCTCGTCCGTCGGCGGCGGCCCCTATGTGGTCGAGGCGGACTATCCGCTTGCGGCGCGGGAGTTGAGACGGGCGTGATGTTACCCGCCCCGGGGGAGGACGTTCAGCGATCACGCCCGCAACATCCGCGACTGGAGGTCGAGCATCGCCGACGCAAAGCCATGGCCGTCGGCCATCAGCTCGCGCATGAGCGACAGCGGCGTCGGGCGCGAGGACTCGACCTCCCCGACCACGCCGCCGAAATCGAACGAAAGCTCGGCATCGAATTTGCGCGCGAGCTGCTGCATGCGCCGGTTCTCGGCGAGGCACGCCATATGCAGCAATCGGAAGCCGCGGTTGCGGGCCGCCAGCAAGTGTCCGCCGCAGCAGTGCCGAGCCGACGCCGTGACTTTGCCACGCCTTCTCGACGCTGATCGCGGCCTCCGCCTGTAGCGGAAATTGTTGGCCCAGCGGCCGCAGCTCCGCACCGCCGCGCATCACGCCGTCAACGAAGAAGCCGTGCACGACGGCATCGAGCGAGGTCGACAGGTCGACGTAATTGCAAACGAACTCATCGGACACGCCGCCACCGAACCGGCTATGCCGGCTCTCGGCGTCGAGACGCAGAACATGCTCGCGGTATTTGGCTGTCTCACCGATCCACAATTTGCGGATCACGGCGCCTTCGGGAAGAACCTCTTGCATTCCACGGGTCTCCTGATGTTGTCGTCAATGAGACCCTCCTGATCGCTTCCTCCCTAGAAGCTCGCTGGCACACAGAGCGTCTGTGCCTGCGCCGAATCAATCCATCATGTCGTGCCGCGGCAAAATTTGGCAAGCCGAAGCATTGAGCAACATGCCCATATTCCGTATACGCATGGCTTACGAAGCATTCACGACTTGTTTGACGGCATTAAGACAGCATTAAACCGTGCAATTCCGCCACAATGCGGCTCGGCGTTCGCGTGTTGCGCCATGTTTCACCCACACCGGTTAATCCCGCACAAATAAACCGCACGTGTAGATACACATGGCGAGCTCCGTCACAGCGCAATATGCCGCCGGCGTCGCCGCGGGCCGAGTGGAGCGCGATGCCGCGCAGCTCGCGGTCGTCGACATGCTGGCACGGCTTGAAGCGCGGATCGTCGAAATTCGTCTGGCGCGCAAATCATCGTCGCTCGGCTGGCTGTTCGGCGGCGGCGACAGCGCGCAAGCGCGAATCAAAGGTCTCTACATTTACGGCGATGTCGGCCGCGGCAAGACGATGTTGATGGATTTCTTCTTCGAAGCGAGCCCGGTGGTGCGCAAGCGCCGCGCGCATTTCCATGAATTCATGCTCGACGTCCATGAGCGCATTTATGCGTTCCGGCAGAAGATGAAAATCGGCGAGCATGCCGGCGCGGATCCGATCCAGCTTGTTGCCCACGAGCTGGCGCAAGAGGCTTGGCTGCTTTGCTTCGACGAATTCCACGTCACCGATATCGCCGATGCTATGATCCTCGGCCGGCTTTTCGCGCAACTCTTCGAGCGCGGCGTTGTGGTGGTCGCGACCTCGAACGTGGCGCCCGACGCACTCTACAAGGACGGATTGAACCGCGCCTTGTTTGTGCCGTTCATCCATATGCTCGAAGCGCACATGGACGTTGTTCGGCTCGACGCGCGCACCGACTTCCGATTGGAAAAACTCGCCGGCTTGCCGGTCTGGTACGTGCCGGCCGACGCCAAGGCCGATGCCGCGCTCGACGACGCCTGGCGCCGTCTCGTCGGCGGACACAAGGGCGGCGCGCAGGACCTTCCGCTCAAGGGACGCGCCGTACATGTTCCCCGCGCTTCCATGGGCGTGGCGCGCTTCACGTTTCATGACCTGTGCGAAGCAGCCGCTCGCCGCGGCCGACTATCTGCGGCATCGGCCACGAATTCCACACCATCATCCTTGACCATATCCCAGTGATGACTTTCGCGACGCGCAACGCCGCGAAACGCTTCATCATCCTCGTCGACACCCTCTATGACCTGAACGTGAAGCTGATCGCCTCGGCCGCCGCGGAGCCCGATAGCGCTCTACGAGGCCGATGAGGGTTTCGAGGCGCAGGAGTTCAAGCGCACAGCGTCCCGCCTCATCGAAATGGGCTCGCAAGCCTACTTGGCTCGACCGCACGGAACCGCCTATGCGCAGGCGACCGGTTCATCTGCCGGCATTGTCGAGACCTGACGCGGCACGACCGACCGTGCTTCGACTCGACTTCTATTCCGGCTACAATACCCGAAAGCCTGCGGGGTGAGCAGCTATGAATGACAGGACCGATGATAATGCGGGTCCGGTCGGCGAATGCTTTGTCGTCATGCCGTTCGGCAAGAAACCGCTTCCGGACGGCCGCACTTACGATTTCGACAAGGTCTATCGCGTCATTGTCACGCGGGCCGTGCAGGAAGCCGGCATGAGGCCGTTGCGGGCGGACGAAACCGTCGGTTCCCGCTTGATCCATTCGGACATGTTCAAGGACTTGCGCGATCGCCTGGTCGTGCTGGCGGACCTTTCGCTGGAAAATCCGAATGTCTTTTACGAATTGGGAATTCGTCATGTGATGGCGCCGAGCGGCACCGTTCTCATGTGCCGTAAGGGAACCGAACTTCCCTTCGATGTTCGGCTTTCTCGCGTTATCTTCTACAAATTCAACCGCGAAGACCTCGACTGGGAAGAAGTCGAGGAAGCGGTCAAGACCTTGAAGCTGGCGCTCCAGGATGCGCAGCACCAACAGCCGGATAGTCCGGTTCACGTGCTGCTCGAAAACGTGATGAAGTCTGATGTTTCGCAATGGTCGTCCGGTCCGATGGCGACCGCTGCAAATGAAGATCTCGACAAATATCAGAGAAGCCTGGCCGAGCAGTGGGGTCGGAGCGAGATACCGCTGCGGACGCTGCTGCAGGAACATTGCGATGCCGTGTTCGGCCTGAGAGCGCTGGGTTACTATTGTCTGCTGACGCAGAGCATGCCGGCGGAAGCGAGCGAGGTGGCTCGGCTTCTTTCAGACGCGGAACAATACGGCTTTGCCTGCGAAATTTACGACCGTCTGCAAGCTGCCGGTCTTCTGACCAACGAGGAGCTTTTGCATTTTGCGACGGCTTATTCGGAAACGCATCCCGATCTCCGCGGCGCCAATATTGCGATCGGTTTTGTGCAGCAAGCCCTAGATGAAACAAAAAGCCGCGCCTGAATCCGAAGACGATGACAGCGTACGGAGCAGCCGCATCGCTCATTGCTATCGCCGTCTCGGCGGCTTGTTGCAATGGAAATGGCAGTTGACAAAAGAAGACAGCGATCTCGCCGTCGCGATCGACGCGCTTAACAATGCCCTCGTGCATATGGCCAGGGCTCGGTCGCATGGCAAGTTTCCGAGCCCCGGCCTGATCGCCCAAGCACGGTTGAAACTGCTCCTGGCGCTGAGAATACGCGATCGCAACCGATCGCGCCCCGATCGCGAAGGGCATCGTGACGCCATCTTGAAAATTCAGGAGATGCCGAACGACAACCCGGTCGGGAAATCATATTTGCGTTGGTATCAGGCCATAGTGCTGGCGGACCTGGGGGCGGAGGATGACGCAAACGCAAAAGCGCTTGATCAATTGGGCGACGATCGCAAACTGATGCTTCAACCTGGCGCATTCGAGATCGGCCGCCGGCAATACGTCCTGCTGCGCCGCTTCCTGGAAAACTTCAGCGAATTCCTCCACAACCAGAAAATCATTGGCCGCCTCAGTCGGCATCTCTTGGTCGGGTTGCGCAAATCCTCCTGATCCGCGCCCACGCTGGACGAGCCCGCGTCTCCGGCTTGAACGGGCTCCCCGAAAGGGCTAATGACCGCGGCAGCCGGGCTTTCCTCCTTTGCCAATCAAGGAAATTTGTCGAATGGCGCGAAACAAGATTGCGTTGATCGGTTCGGGTCAAATTGGCGGAACGCTGGCGCATCTGATCGGTCTCAAGGAGCTGGGCGACGTCGTCATGTTCGACGTTGCCGAAGGCGTGCCGCAGGGCAAGGCGCTCGACCTCGTCCAGTCGTCGCCGGTCGACGGCTTCGACGCGCGCTTCACCGGCACCAATTCCTACGAAGCGATCGAGGGCGCGGCGGTGTGCATCGTCACCGCCGGCGTGCCGCGCAAGCCCGGCATGAGCCGCGACGACCTCCTCGGCATCAACCTCAAGGTGATGGAACAGGTCGGCGCCGGCATCAAGAAATACGCGCCGAACGCTTTCATCATCTGCATCACCAATCCGCTCGATGCTATGGTCTGGGCGCTGCAGAAGTGCTGCGGACTGCCGAAGCAGATGGTCATCGGCATGGCGGGTGTGCTCGACTCCTCGCGCTTCCGCTATTTCCTCGCCGACGAATTCAACGTCTCGGTCGAAGACGTCACCGCTTTCGTGCTCGGCGGCCACGGCGACAGCATGGTGCCGCTGGTGCGCTATTCGGCGGTTGCCGGCATCCCGCTGCCGGACCTCGTCAAGATGGGCTGGACCACACAGGCGCGTATCGACGAGATCGTCGATCGGACCCGCAACGGCGGCGGCGAGATCGTGAGCCTGCTGAAAACCGGCTCCGCCTTCTACGCACCGGCCGCTTCGGCCATCGCCATGGCGGAGAGCTATCTGCGCGACAAGAAGCGCGTCCTGCCCGCCGCGGCTTGGCTCAACGGCGAGTACGGCGTCAAAGACCTCTATGTCGGAGTGCCGGTTGTGATCGGCAGCAAGGGCGTCGAGCGCACCGTCGAGATCGAGCTTAACGGCGCCGAGCGCGGCATGTTCGAGAAATCGGTGCAAGCCGTTGCGACCTTGGTTGACGCCTGCAAGAAGATCGCACCCGATCTCGGCAAATAGGTTATGCCGTCACCCTGAGGTGGCCGCGCCGCGGCCCTCGAAGGGCGACGCCATCGAAGTCGGCTGTTGCCGACTTGGAATTTCAAATATTCCGAAATCGGAACACCGATTTCGGGTGCGCCTCGGCCGGCATCCTTCGAGGCTCGCTCCGCTCGCACCTCAGGATGACGGAACGCAGGTTGAGCATTTCCCAATGAATATCCACGAATATCAGGCGAAAGCCGTGTTGCGCGAGTTTGGCGTACCGGTGCCGCGCGGCACTGCGGCGTTCAGCGTTGATGAAGCGGTGAAGGCCGCCAACGACCTCGGCGGCCCGGTCTGGGTGGTGAAGGCCCAGATTCATGCCGGCGGACGCGGCAAGGCGGGCGGCGTCAAAGTGGTCAAGTCGGTCGCAGACGTGAAGCGCGAAGCCGATCGGCTGCTCGGCTCGACGCTGGTGACGCATCAGACCGGACCGCACGGCAAAGAGGTGCGCCGCCTCTATATCGAGGAAGGCTCGAACATCGACCGCGAATATTATCTGTCGGCGCTGATCGATCGCACCACGTCGCGCGTCGCCTTTGTGATCTCGACCGAAGGCGGCATGGACATCGAAGAGGTCGCGCACACGCGCCCGGAAAAAATCCTGACTTTTTCCGTCGACCCGACGACCGGCTTCATGCCGCATCACGCCCGCTATGTCGCGCACGCCTTGGGATTTAGCCGCGAGGTCGGCAAGCAAGCCGAGAACGTGTTGCCCAAGCTCTATCAGGCGTTCCTCGCCAAGGACATGAGCCTGCTCGAGATCAATCCGCTCGCCGTCACCAAAGCGGGCGAGCTCATTTGCCTCGACGCCAAGATCGGCTTCGACGACAGCGCGCTCTATCGGCACCCCGATATAGTCGCTTTGCGCGATCTCACCGAGGAGGATGCCAAAGAGATCGAGGCCTCGCGCTACGATCTCAACTACGTCGCGCTCGACGGCACCATCGGCTGCATGGTCAACGGCGCCGGCCTCGCCATGGCGACCATGGATATCATCAAGCTCTACGGCGAGACGCCGGCGAATTTCTTGGACGTCGGTGGCGGCGCCACCAAGGAGAAGGTGACGGCGGCATTCAAGATCATCACCTCCGATCACAACGTGAAGGGCATTCTGGTCAACATCTTCGGCGGCATCATGCGCTGCGATATCATCGCGGAGGGCGTGGTCGCCGCGGTGAAGGAGGTCGGGCTGCGCGTGCCGCTCGTGGTGCGGCTTGAAGGCACCAATGTGGAGCTCGGCAAAGAGATCATCGCCAAGTCGAACCTCAACGTGACTTCGGCCGACGATCTGGACGACGCCGCGCAAAAAATTGTGAAAGCGGTGAGGGAGGCTGCCTAATGTCCATCCTCATCGACAAGAACACCAAGGTCATCTGCCAGGGCTTTACCGGCAAGAACGGCACCTTCCATTCCGAGCAGGCGCTCGCCTACGGCACCAAGATGGTCGGCGGCACCTCGCCGGGTAAAGGCGGCGCCACTCATCTCGGCTTGCCGGTGTTCGACACCATTGCCGAAGCGCGCGAGAAGACCGGCTGCGACGCCAGCGTCGTTTACGTGCCGCCGCCGGCCGCCGCTGATGCGATTTGCGAATTGATCGCCGCGGAAATTCCGCTGATCATCTGCATCACCGAAGGCATTCCTGTCATCGACATGGTGAAGGTCAAGCGCGCATTGTGCGGCTCGAAATCGCGCCTGATCGGACCGAATTGTCCGGGCGTGATGACGGCCGGCGAATGCAAAATCGGCATCATGCCCGGCAATATCTTCAAGCCGGGCAAAATCGGTATTGTGTCGCGCTCCGGGACACTCACCTACGAGGCGGTATTCCAGACGACGCAAGAAGGTCTCGGCCAGACCACCGCGGTCGGCATCGGTGGAGATCCGGTGAAGGGCAGCGATTTCATCGAAATACTGGAAATGTTCCTGGCCGATAAGACGACCCAGGCTATCGTCATGATCGGTGAGATCGGCGGCTCATCGGAGGAAGACGCCGCCCAGTTCATCAAGGACGAGGCCAAACGTGGCCGCCGGAAGCCGATGGTCGGTTTCATCGCCGGTCGCACAGCACCTCCCGGCCGCCGCATGGGCCACGCCGGCGCCATCATCGCCGGCGGCCGAGGCGGGGCCGAATCCAAGACGGCCGCCATGGAAGACGCCGGGATCAAGGTTTCGCCGTCTCCGGCGCGCCTTGGTAAGACGCTCGCTGAAGTACTAAAAGCCTGATTCACTCCTTGGGTCTTTGCCTGCCTTATCGAGTGATTAAGTAGGGTACAAGAGTATCGCCTGCGCCGGGCCGGGCCGATTCGTCGCTTTCCAGATTTGTATTTCGTCCGGTGTGTTTCTCCCTAGCTCGGGATTGTCCAGAAATAAGCTCCAGGAATCGCTCCCAGGAATTGCTCCATGTCTCGCCAGGATGCGAATGCCGCCTTCGCACTCACATCGTTTCTATATGGCAGCAATGCCGGGTACATCGAAGACCTGTACGCACGGTACGAAGCCGACCCGAAGTCGGTCGACGCCGAATGGCAGTCGTTCTTCCGTAGCTTGAATGACGACCGCCGCGACGTTGCCAAGAACGCACGCGGCGCGTCGTGGCGGCGGCCCGGTTGGCCACCGCCTGAGCGCGGCGATCTCATCGCGGCGCTGGATGGCGACTGGGCCGAAGCCGGCAAAGCCGCCGGCGCCAAGGTCAAAGCGCAGGCCCAAGGCAAGGGCGTTGAGCTCTCCTCAGCCGACGTCGAGCGGGCGACCCGCGACTCGGTGCGGGCTCTGATGCTGATCCGCGCCTATCGGGCGCGGGGACATTTTCACGCCAACCTCGATCCGCTCGGTCTCGAGCCGCTAAAAAACGAGGAGGAACTCGATCCGCGCAGCTACGGTTTCGGCGACGACGATCTCGACCGTCCGATTTTCCTCGACAAGGTGCTGGGCCTCGAATTCGGCACGATCCATCAGATCTTAGCCATCCTGCGGCGCACCTACTGCCAGACGCTCGGCGTCGAATTCCTGCATCTCTCCGATAGCGCGCAGAAGAGTTGGATTCAGGAGCGCATCGAGGGGCCAGACAAAGAGATCAGTTTTACGCCCGAGGGCAAGCGCGCCATCCTAAACAAGCTCGTTGAAGCCGAAGGTTTTGAAAAATTTTCCGACCTGAAATTCACCGGCACCAAGCGTTTTGGTCTCGACGGCGCCGAATCGATGATCCCGGCGCTGGAGCAGATCATCAAGCGCGGCGGCGCGCTCGGCGTCCAGGAGATCGTGATCGGCATGCCCCATCGCGGCCGCCTCAACGTCCTGGCGCAGGTCATGGCCAAGCCCCATCGCGCGATCTTCCACGAGTTCAAGGGCGGCTCCTCGACGCCGAACGAGATCGAAGGCTCGGGTGACGTGAAATATCATCTGGGCGCTTCGTCGGACCGCGAGTTCGACAGCAACAAGGTGCACCTGTCGCTCACCGCCAATCCTTCGCATCTCGAAATCGTCGATCCCGTCGTGCTCGGCAAAGTGCGCGCCAAGCAGGATCAGCTCGGCGCCACGCCGGAAGATCGCACCATGGTGATGCCGCTGCTCATCCATGGCGATGCATCGTTTGCTGGGCAGGGCGTGATTGCGGAGTCCTTCGGGCTTTCCGGACTGCGCGGTCACCGCACCGGCGGCTCGGTGCATTTCATCGTCAACAATCAGATCGGCTTCACGACCGATCCGCGGTATTCGCGGTCTTCGCCGTATCCGTCCGACGTCGCCAAGATGATCGAAGCGCCGATCTTTCACGTCAACGGCGACGATCCGGAAGCGGTCGTCTTCACTGCCAAGGTGGCGACTGAATTTCGGCAAAAATTCCAGAAGCCGTTCGTCATCGACATGTTCTGCTATCGCCGCCACGGCCACAATGAAGGCGACGAGCCATCGTTCACGCAGCCGCTGATGTACAAGGCGATCGCAACGCACCCGACAACGCTCGAAATTTACGGCAACAAGCTCGTCGGCGAGGGCGTCGTTTCCGCCGGCGAAATTGAGAAGATGAAGGCGGATTGGCGCGGCCATCTCGACGCCGAGCTTGAGGCCGCGCAGAGTTATCGCGCCAACAAGGCCGATTGGCTCGACGGACGCTGGACCGGTTTCAAGACCACCGGAGACAGCGACGATCCGCGCCGCGGCAAGACCGGCGTCGAGATCGCGACCCTCAAGGAGATCGGCAAAAAGATCACGACGCTGAAGCCGGGCTTCCATCTGCATCGCACGCTCACCCGCTTTCTGGATAACCGCCGCAAGGCGATCGACACCGGAGTGGGCATCGACTGGGCCACGGGCGAGGCGCTCGCGATCTGTTCCGTGCTGCTCGAAGGCCGCCGCGTACGGCTGTCCGGTCAGGACAGCGAGCGCGGTACCTTCTCGCAGCGCCATTCCGTACTGATCGATCAGGAGACCGAGCAGCGCTACACGCCATTTAATCACCTCAGCGAAGGCCAAGCCCGCTTCGAGGTCATCAACTCCATGCTGTCCGAGGAGGCGGTGCTCGGCTTCGAGTACGGCTACTCGCTCGCCGAACCCAATGCGCTGACCATGTGGGAAGCCCAATTCGGCGATTTCGCCAACGGCGCCCAGGTGGTGTTCGACCAGTTCATCTCGTCCGGCGAGCGGAAATGGCTGCGCATGTCGGGGCTCGTCTGCCTGTTGCCGCACGGCTACGAAGGACAGGGGCCTGAACATTCCTCCGCGCGGCTGGAGCGCTTCTTGCAGATGTGCGCCGAGGACAATATGCAGGTGGCGAACTGCACAACGCCGGCGAACTATTTCCACATCCTGCGCCGGCAGCTCAAACGCGACTTCCGCAAGCCGCTCGTTCTGATGACGCCGAAATCGCTATTGCGGCACAAGCGCGCCGTGTCGCGGCTTGACGAGATGGGTCCGGACACTTCGTTCCACAGGTTGCTTTGGGATGACGCGCAGATAGCCTCTCCCTACCCTCCCCAGCTTGCGGGGGGGGATAGGGAAAGCGTGATCAAGCTCGTCGCCGACGACAAGATTCGGCGCGTGGTGCTGTGTTCCGGCAAGGTCTATTACGATCTCTATGAGGAACGTGAGAAGCGAGCGACCGACGATATTTATCTGCTGCGCATCGAGCAGCTCTACCCGTTCCCGACCAAGGCGCTGATGCTGGAGCTGTCGCGCTTCAAGCAGGCCGAGATCGTGTGGTGCCAGGAAGAACCGCGCAATATGGGCGGGTGGGTCTTCGTCGACATCTTCCTGGAATGGGTGCTCAATCAGATCGGCGCGAAGCATCGCCGGGCGCGCTATACCGGCCGGCCGGCCTCGGCGTCGACCGCCGTTGGCCAGATGTCGCTTCATCTCGCCCAGCTCAAGCAATTATTGGAAGCCGCGTTGGGCTAATTCTGCCGAGTCATGTTCGCGTTGTGCGCGACATGACGAAGGGGACGAGACAATGGCTGAGATTCGCGTGCCTACGCTTGGCGAGTCGGTGACCGAAGCGACGATCGGCAAATGGTTTAAGAAGACGGGCGACGCGGTTGCCGTCGACGAGCCGCTGGTCGAGTTGGAGACCGACAAGGTGACGATCGAGGTGCCGTCGCCGGCCGCCGGCGTGCTCTCCGATATTGCCGCTAAGGATGGCGAGACAGTCGCCGTCGGAGCGGTGTTGGGTCAGATCAAAGAAGGCGCCGTAGCTGCGCCGAGCGCCAAACCCGAACAGCCGGCGGCAAAAGCGCAGGCCGAGCCGGCGGCCATCCCCGTTGCACCGCCCACCCCCCCTACGGCCCCACCGGCCGACACACCGCTGGCGCCGTCCGTGCGCAGGATAGCCGCCGAGACCGGCATGGATGTCTCGACCGTTCCCGGTACCGGCAAGGATGGCCGCGTTACCAAAGGCGACATGCTGGCGGCGATCGAGCGTGCGGCGGCGCAGCCGACCCCGGTTGCGCAGCCTGCCACCGCCGTCCAGTTCCGTGCGCCGTCGCCGGCCGATGATGCCGCGCGCGAAGAGCGTGTGCGCATGACACGGCTGCGCCAGACCATCGCGCGGCGCCTCAAGGACGCGCAGAACACCGCCGCCATGCTCACGACCTTCAACGAGGTCGACATGGGTCACGTCATGGCGCTGCGCACGCAGTACCGCGACCTGTTCGAGAAAAAGCACGGCACGAAACTCGGCTTCATGGGCCTCTTTGTGCGCGCCTGCGTGCAGGCGCTCAAGGAAATCCCCGCCGTCAACGCCGAAATCGATGGCACCGACATCATCTACAAGAACTACTACCATATCGGCATCGCGGTCGGCACCGAACGCGGCCTTGTCGTCCCGGTGGTGCGCGATTGTGACCGCAAATCGCTCGCCGAGATCGAGAAGGCCATCGCCGATTTCGGCCGCCGCGCCCGCGACGGCGCGCTCAAGATCGACGAGCTGCAGGGTGGCACCTTCACCATCACCAACGGCGGTATCTACGGCTCGCTGATGTCGACGCCGATCCTCAACGCGCCGCAATCCGGCATCCTCGGCATGCACAAGATTCAGGACCGGCCGATGGTCGTCACCGGCAAGATCGAGGCGAGGCCGATGATGTATCTCGCGCTGTCCTATGATCACCGCATCGTCGATGGCCGTGCGGCGGTGACGTTTTTGGTGCGGGTGAAGGAGTGTTTGGAGGACCCGGCGCGGCTCGTGCTGGATTTGTAAGCGTAAGGGCGATGTATGCTTCCGATTCCCAACTCGATTGGCTGACGATGCCGACAATCGCTCTTGTCTCCGGAGTTCGGGTCATCATCTATCCGAAGGACCATCTGCCGCCGCATTTGCACGCGAAATTTGCCGAGCATGAGGCTATGATCTCGATCGTGACCGGTGATGTCCTGGAGGGGTCGTTTCCGCGGGCGAAGCTCAGGGCGGTTCAAGAGTGGCTGGCGGCGCGGCGTGAGCAGGTGGCCTATGTCTGGCGGGAGATTCGCGAGATGCGCTATCAGGGAGGCCTGATCGACAAATGAAATATCGGATCAAGAGCGTCGAGGCCGTGCGTTACCCGGTCTTGCGCGTTACCTTTGATGACGGTCTTTCCGGCGAATACGATCTTTCCGATCTGATCGCCAATGGGCCGGCCTTCGCACAACTCAAGGATGCGGCCTATTTCAACACCGTCGCCATCGGCGAGCACGGCCACACTTTCGGATGGAACTTGGACGATCTTGGGAATGAGATCGACTTCTGCCCGGACGCGACGCGCATTCTGATCGAAACGCAGAAGGTCGAGGAGTTGGCGGACCATTACAGGCTGAACCGTTCCGCCGCCGAGTGAGCGGTGGGTGCCGTGCTTCCTATACCACCGCATCGTAGATGGCCGCGAGGCAGTGACGTTCCTGGTCCGGGTGAAGGAATGTCAAAAGGAGCCGGCGCGGCTGGTGTTGGATCTCTGAGTCGATAGATCTGGCGGGAGGGGGAAATGGCAGTTATCAGAGTGTCAATGGACACGTCCCTGTCTCCTACCGAATCGCTTTCACCTCTCGGCTTAGAACTGATTTCAGGGACCCTGGACCTCCTGTATTTCGTATGCCTCCGCGCTCAACATGGCTTCCCCTCTCGCGTGCTTGTTTCAGAATACTCCGTTGCGATTGATCAAATTGATTTTTCAAATCCCATTCATTTGTTGGCCTATTGAAGAATATTACGCCAAGCACTGTTCGTTCAATTCTAGATCGAACAGTCTTTTATGGAGAGAGAGCGTCGAACTTTGGAGAATCAAAGGCTTCGACAAGAAGTCATCGAACTTCAATTGAAGAACGCCGAGAGAGTCCCGCGAGCACGAAGAGAACTCATTAAAGGGGGCCTCTCGGAGAAAGCGGCTGATAGACTATTAGGACGCCTAATCGCCGATCAATCCCTATCTGTAGAAATTCATCCACTAGGGGATCGACCAGCCCGCCTACGTGCGCGTTAAATGGAGAGTTTAGTGTACGATCTCATCATCATCGGTTCCGGTCCCGGCGGATATGTCTGCGCCATTCGCGCGGTGCAGCTCGGGATGAAGACTGCGGTGGTCGAGAAGAATGCCACATTCGGCGGCACGTGCCTCAATATCGGCTGCATCCCGTCGAAGGCGATGCTGAATGCATCCGAGCTCTACGAGGAGGCCGGCGACAAATTCGCGCAGATGGGCATCAAGATCGGCAAGCCGAGCGTCGATCTTGCCGCGATGCTCAAGTACAAGCAGCAAGGCGTCGACGGCAACGTCAAAGGCGTCGATTATCTTTTCAAGAAGAACAAGATCGAGACGTTTCACGGTACTGGCCGCATCGTCGCGCTCGGCCGGGTCGAGGTGAAAGCGGAGGACGGCAAGACCGAGACGCTGGAGACGAAGAACATCATCATCGCCACCGGTTCGGGCGTCACGCGCCTTCCGGGCATCGATATCGACGAGAAGCGCATCGTGTCGTCGACCGGTGCGCTCGAACTCGCCAAGGTGCCGCAGAAGCTGCTCATCGTTGGCGCCGGCATCATCGGGCTCGAGCTTGGCTCGGTGTGGCGGCGGCTCGGCGCTGCGGTGACGGTGGTCGAATTCCTCGATCATATCCTGCCCGGCGTCGACGGCGAGATTGCGAAGCAATTCCATCGCATGCTGCAGAAGCAGGGCCTCGCCTTCAAACTCTCTTCCAAGGTGACCGCCGTCGATGCATCCGGAAAGACGCTGAAGGTGAAAGTCGAGCCCGCCGCGGGCGGCGGCGCCGCGGAAACGCTCGAGGCCGATATTGTCCTGGTGGCGATCGGCCGCGTGCCCTACACCGAGGGCCTCGGCCTCGATGCGGCCGGCGTGAAAACCGACAATCGCGGCCGCGTCATTGTCGATCCCCATTTCAAGACAAATGTCCCCGGCATCTATGCCATCGGCGATGTCATCGCCGGCCCCATGCTGGCGCACAAGGCAGAGGAGGAAGGCGTCGCCGTCGCCGAGATCATCGCCGGCCAGGCCGGCCACGTAAATTACGACGTGATTCCGAACGTCGTTTACACGTACCCGGAAATCGCTTCCGTCGGTAAAACTGAGGAGGAGCTTAAAGCTGCCGGCATCGCCTACCAGGTCGGCAAGTTTCCCTTTACGGCGAATCCCCGTGCCAAGGTGAACCTGACCACCGACGGCTTTGTCAAAATCCTAGCCGATGCCAAAACCGATCGCGTCCTCGGCGTCCACATTCTCGGGCCCGATGCCGGTAACATGATCGCGGAGGCCGCGATCGCCATGGAGTTCGGCGCCTCGTCCGAAGATATCGCCCGCACTTGCCACGCTCATCCCACGCTGCCCGAGGCGGTGAAGGAAGCGGCGCTCGCCGTCGCCAAGCGCGCGATCAATTTTTGACGCAGCCGATTCCACTTGCGTTGGGCCTTTTAAAGCGTCCCCAGCAGAGGCACGGCGTGCGGCGCGAACAGGCCGAGAGCCACCAGGATCAGACCGGCGACGCCGAGCACTCCCGCGAACCAGGCAAGCGCCACCATGCCGGTAATCACTGTCGCGGAGGCGAGCACGATGCCGATCTGAAACGCTGCTGATGCCAGTTCGTAGTGATGGTAACGCGCCATGAAGAGGTCACGATTTTCCTCCGCTTCTTTCGCCCGTTCGGACAGCTCCTTGCGGCCTTCCTTCGTTTCCGGCTCCGAATCGTAGCGCGCGGCGGTCTTCTGCCAAGCGTCGATCTGCTTATCCGTTGCAGCTTTCGCCGCGGGATCAGTCGTGCTGGCCTCAGTCAGCTTGAGCTCCTCGGCGGCCGTGCGCACCTGAGTCATGCGGATAGTCTTGGCCTGGAAGAAAGACCACAGGTTCGAGGATTCGACATTGGCGCTGATCGCCTCGGTCTGCGCACTTTTGCCGAGCGTCTCCGAGAACGAGAGAAACAGCGCCAGAACCGCGATGAGCAATGCAATTCTTCTGTTGAAGCCGGGCGCATGGCGCGTGTTCGGCTTGTTCGATCTGTTCGTGTACTTCCGACATGTTTTTGCCCCCTCGTCATTGCGGGCCGCCGCCGCGCTCGGCCCCCGAATGACGGCCTAGCACGAATTCGGAATTATGCGCGCGGGTGCGCGTTGCGATAGGCCTCGATGAGGCGTTCGGCGTCGACGGCGGTATAGATCTGCGTCGTCGACAGCGAGGCATGGCCGAGCAATTCCTGGATCGAGCGCAGGTCGCCGCCGCGGGCGAGGAGGTGCGTGGCGAAGGAGTGCCGCAGCGCGTGCGGCGTCGCCGTTTCGGGAAGGCCGAGCGCACCGCGCAGCCGCGCCATCGCCAGCTGAACGACGCGCGCCGAAAGTGGGCCGCCCTTGGCGCCGACGAACAGCGGGCCCTCGTCAGCGAGGTCGTACGGGCAGAGCGCGACATAATCCGCGACGAGTTTTTGCGACCTGGGGCAGCACCGGCACCATGCGCTGCTTGCGGCCCTTGCCGATCACGGTAATGGCGTCGCGCTCGCCGAAATCGGCGCGTTTGAGTCCGAGCGCTTCGGAAATGCGCAGCCCGCTGCCATAGAGCAGGGCCAATACCGCAGCGTCGCGCGCGTGAATCCAGGGCTCGCGCCCGTCGCCGGCGCCGATGTCGGCGTCGGTGACGCGCTTGGCAGCGGCGGCCGGCAGCGGTCTCGGCAGGGTCTTGGCGACCTTTGGCGCGCGCACGGCGGCGAGCGCGCCGACCTTGCCCTTGCCGTTGCGTTCAAGAAAGCGGGCGAACGCGCGGATACCGGCAAGCACACGCATCAGCGAGCGGCTGCCGATGCCGGCGCCGCGCCGCGCCGCCATGAAGGCGCGCACGTCCGCCGGCGCGAGGCCGGCAAGATCTTGCAGTGACGGCGTACCGCCCAGATGCTCGGTGAGGAAGGCGAGGAATTGCAAAACATCGCGGCGATAGGCTTCGATCGTCTTCGGCGACATGCGGCGCTCCGCGCCGAGATAAGCGAGCCAGCTTTCGATCTCGGCGGCGACTTTGGGCGTCAGGAAGTCCGGAAGCTCTGTTCGCGCGCTTGACATGGCCGGATATATCGCACCCCTTTCGTTCTCACTTCCTTAATCGCCGAATCGGCGCCGAAAATGGCCAAGCGTGTTGTCGATGTCCTTGTCCCGGTTGCTCTCGATCGGGCCTATTCGTATCGGGTGCCGGCCGAGCTTGAACTCGCACCCGGCGACATCGTCTGCGTGCCGCTCGGCGCGCGCGAATCGACCGCCGTGGTGTGGGCGGAAAATCCCAAGCCTAATCCGCGGCTCGACAACCGGCTGAAAGACGTCGAGGAAAAACTCGAGCTGCCGCCGCTGCGCCCGGAACTGCGCAATTTCGTCGACTGGGTCGCGAGCTACACCGTAAGTTCGCGCGGCATGGTGCTGCGCATGTGCCTGCGCATGGGCGAGCACTTGGGCGCGGCGCGCGAGCGCATCGGTGTGCGGCTTCTCGGCGCGCCGCCGCCGCGCATGACGAAGGCGCGTGGACGCGTGCTTCAACTTCTTGCCGACGGCATGGTGCGCGCGAAAGGCGAAGCCGCGCGCGAAGCGGGCGTCAGCGCCGGTGTGATCGACGGGCTGATCGATGAGGGCGCGCTCGAAGCCGTGGTGCTGCCGCCCGAGCCGGTCGCGGAGAAACCCGATCCGGATTTCGCACCATCGGACTTCTCCGCGGACCAAAGCGCCGCGGCCGCCGAACTTAAGGCGACCATCGCCAAAGGTGATTACGCGGTGACGCTCCTCGACGGCGTCACCGGTTCGGGCAAGACGGAGGTTTATTTTGAAGCGGTGGCAGACACGATCCGCCGCGGCCGGCAGAGCCTGATCCTGATGCCGGAGATCGCACTCACCGCGCAGTTCCTCGACCGCTTTGCCGCGCGCTTCGGCGTGCGGCCGGCGGAATGGCATTCCGAACTGTCGCCGCGGCGCCGCGCGCGCACTTGGCGCGCCGTGGCCGACGGCGAGGTCTCCGTCGTGGTCGGCGCGCGCTCGGCGCTGTTTCTGCCTTACGCCGATCTCGGCCTCATCGTCGTCGATGAGGAGCACGATCCGGCCTATAAGCAGGAGGACGGTGTGCACTACCACGCCCGCGACATGGCGGTGGTGCGCGGCCACATTGCACGCATCCCCGTGGTGCTCGCTTCGGCGACGCCGTCGCTCGAAACCGTCGTCAATGCGCGGCGCGGACGCTACCAAAGGATCGAGCTGCCGGAACGCTTCGGCGGCCAGCGCCTGCCGGCGGTCGAGGCCATCGATCTGCGCCACGAGCGCCCGCCGCCCGGCCGCTTCGTTTCGCCGCCGCTCGCCGGCGCGGTGAAAATCGCGATCGAGCGCGGCGAGCAGGCGCTGCTGTTTCTCAATCGCCGCGGCTACGCGCCGCTGACGCTGTGCCGTGCCTGCGGCTTTCGCTTCTCATGCCCCAACTGCGACGCCTGGCTGGTCGATCACCGCTTTCGCAAGCAGCTGGTCTGTCACCATTGCGGTTTCGCCATGCCGCATCCGGCGGCGTGCCCGAAGTGTCAGGTGGTGAATTCTTTTGCCGCCATTGGGCCCGGGGTCGAACGGCTCGACGAGGAGGTGCGCGAACTATTCCCGCAAGCGCGCGTGCTGGTCCTCTCCAGCGATCTTATCGTCTCGGTCGAGCGCATGCGCGAAGAATTCGCCGCCATCGCCGCGGGCCGCTTCGATATCGTCATCGGCACCCAACTCGTCGCCAAGGGTCACCACTTTCCGATGCTCAACCTCGTCGGCGTCATCGATGCGGATCTCGGATTGAGCAACGGTGACCCGCGCGCGGCCGAGCGCACGTTTCAACTTCTACATCAGGTGGTCGGACGCGCCGGCCGCGAAGCCGGCGCCGGCCTCGGCCTTCTGCAAACCCATCAGCCCGAACATCCGGTGATGCGCGCGCTGATCGCACAGGACCGCGAAGCGTTCTATGCCGCCGAGATCGAAGCGCGCGAACGCGATCACTACCCGCCGTTCGGCCGCCTCGCCAGCCTCATCGTCTCCGGCCCCGACAAGCACGACGCGGAGAGATATGCGCGCTCACTCGCGCGCGCCGCGCCGCAACGCGACGACGTCCGCGTCCTCGGCCCCGCCGAAGCCCCGCTTGCTTTGGTGCGCGGCCGTCACCGCCTGCGCTTGTTGGTCAAGGCCCCGCGCAACTTCGACCTCTCGGCCTATGTTCGCCAATGGTTTAGCGCCGCGCCGAAAGCGAAGGGAACCATCAAGTTCGACATCGATGTCGATCCGCAAAGCTTTCTGTGAAGGCATATTGCGGCCTGCGGGACGGGTTGAACCGAAAACCATCGCTTATGTGAATTCCGAGCAAGCCAAGCCCAGATGAGCGAAAGCTGGTCGGCTTTTTCGCTGAGTTCATGCGGAACTAGCCCGCCTTTGCTTCGCGCCGCTTGATGACGGCTTTCGTTTGGCCCGCATTCGCGGAGCGGATTTCTTGCGTTGCGCTATCGCAAGGGCGCGCGCGGCCCACACTGCGAGTTCATCGGGGTCGTCGTAGAGCCGCTCGGGCAGACGCCAATACGACAGCGAATGGCGGCCGATACGGCCGGGGCTTTTGGCGCGGGTGTAGACGAACGGCCGGCTGCCTTCGCGCTCGAATTCCGGAATGCCGGTCTCGTCCACCTTGAGGTAGATCGCTCCGTCGAAAACAAGTCCGAAGATAAGTCCCTCGTATAGAGACCGGCACCGCCGAACAAACGCTTCATCGTCACCGGGCGGAATTGCGAGAAAAGTTCGCGGATGAATTCCGGGTCCAAGCGGGCAACCCTCCACGGCAACCGCAGCGCGCGTCCGAGGGTCTGAGTGAAACGAAACCCCTCGCATCCGATTTCAGAGCCCCGGATGAGTTTTGCTACGCTCTAGCCTCCCACATACTACGCAAATCGCTCGCTCGCTCGTGCGCGCGCCTTCGTCGCTTCTTCCTCGCAATTCTTCGCCGGTGCGGCGGTTTCCAGCGACGAGAGAAGCCGGCGGGCCACATCCGAGACTTCATCGACAGCGCGGTTGAACGCCGCCTCGTTTGCGCGTGACGGGGCCGTGAATCCGCTCAGCTTGCGGACGAACTGAAGCGCAGATGCGCGGATTTCCGCCTCGGTCGCCGGCGGCTCGAAATTGAAGAGCGTGCGTATATTCCGGCACATTGTTCCCTCTTTGGCGCGTGGCTCTCTTGGGAAATGGAAATCGTGGCGGTAAATTGACAGGTGCGAAGAATCCTTCCCGGAGCCCCTGGTGTCACCTGCTGTTGTTGCCGAACCTATCACTATTTCGGTCGATGATGCCGTTCGCGTTTCCGGCCTGCTGCAAACGTCGCCTCGCGCGCGGGCCTGTTATGTGTTGGCGCACGGCGCCGGAGCGGGAATGAATCATCCGTTCATGGCGGCTGCCGCGGCGGAGCTTTCGCTGCGCGGCATCGCCACTTTGCGCTACCAGTTTCCCTATATGGAGCGCGGCGCGAAGCGGCCCGATCCGCCGCAACTCGCTCAAGCGACTGTCCGCGCCGCCGTGGCCGCTGCACGGCACGCGTTGCCGCAACTTCCGCTCATTGCCGGCGGCAAATCTTTCGGCGGCCGGATGACGTCACAGGCTCAAGCCGCAACCCCCCTGCAAGGCGTTAGCGGATTGGCATTCCTCGGATTTCCACTGCATCCCGCCGGCCGTCCTTCGCTGGACCGCGCCAAACATCTCTTCGATGTGCGGATTCCGATGCTGTTCCTCCAAGGGAGCCGCGATGCGCTTGCGCTGCCGAATGAGCTTCAGCCGCTGTGCAAAGCGCTCGGTCCTCTCGCAACGCTGAAGCTGTTTGCCGACGCCGATCATTCCTTTCATGTGCCGGCGCGGACAGGCCGGAAGGACGTGCAGGTTCGCGGCGAGGTGCTCGATGCGCTCGCCGCCTGGATCGACAGCGTTATTGCCTGATGATGTTGCGAGCGACGGAAAACGCAGAAACGCGATACCATGGGGTCGCGCCGCCGCGTTTATATGACCGGAGGTTTGTCAAGCCACCGACTTCCCCACCAAAGTTATCGCTCACCCGCGTTTTGCCGATCTGCGATGTCCGCTGGTGGCAATTGCGGACATTCCACGCCGGCTCCAACCTGAGCGCTGGCCGAAGCGGTGTCGCCTAGGCATCGACGATCATTTTGCCGATCGGCCAGAGCGCGATGCCAGCGAGCTTCAAATGCGCCCAGGCGAACGGGATGCCGATGAGGGTCAAGGCAAGGGCAATCGCGATGAGATGGCCGAGCGCCAGCCACCAGCCGGCGAGGACGAGCCACACGAGATTACCGATGAGACCGAATGCTCCGGTGCCGAGGTCCGCAGTGCCAAGATGCTCGGCGCGCGACACGGCCTTTCGGCCAAAAGGGAGCAAAGTGTAGGAGGCGATGTTGAACGCGGCACGGGCCCAGGGCAGCCCGATAATGGTGATCGCCATGATAACGGCGGCGACGATCCATGCGACGGCCATCCATAAGCCGCCAAAGATGATCCACAACAGGTTGAGCAGGACAGACAGGGGGGACACTCGCTTGCCTCAGCCTGTAATGAATGCCGCACTGCATAGCACGCGATTATAAAGCAGGCATAGCTCGGATGAGCGAAGCAGTATCCCATCCGGAACCGATCTTCCGCACGGCCCTTATGCGGGCTCCTTCTCGCGAATGAAACAAGGATATCTCACGTCAGGACGATGCGGCCGCCAACTCCACCATCGTGTTCGTGCTCTCGACGCTGTCGTACACGGACACCTGAACGATCGGGTAACCCGTCTTGATTGTCAGCCCTGCCGATTGAGCGGCTTCTGGTGTTTGGTAGGAGCCCTTCGTTTGCCGGTCGACCTGCAGCAAATACCGGCCGCTTTCCGGCCGCTTGCGTTGTGAAAACACCTCATCGGCTTCCTTTTCGGAACCGTCTTTTGCCGGCATTTTGATTTGGCGCGAGGCCATTCGATACTCCTTTGTCGGGGAATATACTTATGTGGGAGTTCCGCGCATGAACCGCCAGCACTATTCGCTAGGCCCGGCGCATCATCGATGCAAAAATAGCGATTCTGTCAAGGAATCAAGGCCCGAGCGAATTCGGGGCACTATTTTGGCGGGGACGCCCCGTCCTCGATCAGGATCACCAAATGCTGCGCTTCACCGCGGTAACGGTGACCAAGATCAAAAGAACGCCTGAATGCCAGTCTGTGCGCGTCCCAGCACCAGTGCGTGGATGTCGTGGGTGCCTTCGTAGGTGTTGACCGTTTCGAGATTGCACAAGACGCGCATGACGTGGAATTCTTCGGAGATGCCGTTGCCGCCGTGCATGTCGCGCGCAAGGCGCGCGATCTCGAGCGCTTTGCCGCAATTGTTGCGCTTGAGCAGCGAGATCGCCGGCGGCGACGCTTTGCCCTCGTCGATCATCCGGCAGAGCCGCAGCGCGGCGTGCAAGCCGAGCGCGATTTCGGTCTGCATGTCGGCGAGTTTCTTCTGAATCAGCTGGTTGGCGGCGAGCGGCCGGCCGAATTGCTTGCGGGTGAGAACGTATTCGCGCGCGCGGTGCCAGCAAAATTCCGCCGCACCCATGGCGCCCCAGGAGATGCCGGTGCGCGCGACGTTGAGACAACCGAACGGGCCGGCGAGGCCGGAAACGTTCGGCAAAATGTTCTCTTCAGGCACGACGGCGCCTTCGAGCACGACTCTCTCCGGTGATCGAAGCGCGCAGGGAGAGCTTGCCCTCGATCTTCGGCGTCGAAAATCCCCTGGTGCCGCGCTCGACGATGAAGCCGCGGATTTTGCCATCGAGCTTTGCCCAGACCACGGCGATGTCGGCGATCGGCGCGTTGGTGATCCAGGTCTTGGCGCCGGTGAGGCTGTAGCCGCCGGAGACTTTCTCGGCGCGCGTCACCATAGAGCCCGGATCGGAGCCGTGGTCGGGCTCGGTGAGGCCGAAGCAGCCGATGACTTCGCCGGCCGCAAGCTTCGGCAGATATTTACGCCGCTGCGCCTCGCTGCCATAGGCGTAGATTGGCTGCATCACCAGCGATGACTGCACCGACATTGCCGAGCGGAAGCCGGAATCGACCCGCTCGATCTCGCGCGCGATCAGCCCATAGCTGACGTAGCCGAGATTGGCGCCGCCGTATTCCTGCGGGATGGTCGGGCCAAGAAGGCCGAGCGCGCCCATCTCGCGGAAGATTGCCGGATCGGAATGGCCGTCGCGATTGGCCGCGAGCACGCGCGGAAACAGCTTCTCCTGGGCGTAATCGTGCGCGGTATCGCGCACCATGCGCTCTTCCTCCGTCAGTTCGCTTTCGAGGTCGAGCGGATCGTCCCATTTGAACGCGGCGTCCTTGATCAGGGCGCTTTTGGATTGAAGCTTTTCTGTCTTTTCCGCCAGTTGCGTCATCGCGTGTCTCCTCGGCTCTCACCGACAAGCTTAGAGCATTTTGATACACACCGGAAACGCCCGTTTTCTTTCGTTGGCCGTTGCCGCATTGTCGGCGCTCCGCTATTTAGGCGGCGTGCGCCCGTAGCTCAGCTGGATAGAGCGCTGCCCTCCGAAGGCAGAGGTCACAGGTTCGAATCCCTGTCGGGCGCGCCACTTCGGTACAGAACTGGGAACGCCAAAGCCCGCCGTTTTTACGCTTGCGGCGGGCCGCCGGTCGTCGGTGGCCGATACGCCGGGCTCGACATAGTCGGCGACGATCTCCCAGCCACGGGACGCGCAGTGGGCCTTAGCCTGGCGGCGCTGGTCCGGAATGGAGAGATCATTCTCCGCCTGCCAGCCGGTCGAGACCCGTAGGTAGAGGGCAGCGCGAAGCGGTGCGGTCATGGGAATCTCCCAGGTCAGTGGCGGGTCGAGAAGAGCTCATCGAACAGATCGCCGAACCAGGCCTCGAAGACCTCGATCTCGGCCTCGGTCACGGGCACATCCTCGGGCCAATCATCCTTCACCGTCCAGGTGCTTGGGTCCTCAGGGGCAGGCCACCCAGGCCGAGGCGCGCGCCGCCGAGCGTAGTCGTAAAGGTCATTGCTCGTTGCGTCGATCGGAGCGACGCGCAAGCGGCGAGATTTTCGTGAGCGGACCATGCCGCAAGTATCGCAGCTGACTTCCGTCAAAAGAATGGACGAAGTGCACGCCACGCTACGCCGCGGCGTCTCCGCTCAGTCGCGATCGGAGCGATCTCGCTCATGAAAAGCCATGACCGCTTGGAAGCAAACAGCCGGGCCGCTGCAGGCCGGTCAAGGCCGCTAGCCGGCGGAGCGGGGCGCGCGCAGCGCGAGCCTTGACGGGCCTGCCGCCGGTCCGGCAGCGTCGCTCCAAGCTGGCTTGGCTCGGCATGCCCGGCCGTAGGGCCGGGTCAATTGCAAATCTTCGTGGCGCGGATACCGGCTCTGCCCGCAAGGTGATTGCGCCGCTATCGGGGTGATGAAGCGTAGCGCGCTAACTCCGCAATGAATTGGCCGCCCCCAAAATGGCCGGGCCAGTACTGACATCGGGGCCGAAAGAACCGCAGAGGAATATCTTATCCCGCAGGCAACCCAGCGAGAGCGCGGCGCACCGCGGCGGGTTCTTTCGCAATGACGGCTAGCAAGATGCGCGCGGTTCGGTCGGGACGGCGGCGGCCTTGCTCCCAGGCATGTATCGCGGTCACGTCCAGGCCGAATGCATGCGCAAAGGCGCTTTGCGACAGCCCCAGGCGATGCCGGAGCTTCGCCACGTCCACGCGATCCGGCACCGTCACCGTGTAGCTCGGCAGCTCGATTTCGCCTCGTGCATGCGCCAGCGCTTCGGAGAGGCCAGCAACAAGGCGGCGGCCAAGCGCGCTACCCTTCCGCTTCGAGCGCGACGACAAGCTTGTGGATTTCACGCCTCTCGGCATCTGTCAGATCCTCTTTCTCGCTCTTGGCATAAATATCGATCATGTAGATAACGCCACGTCGGCTCACGACAAAGTAGATGATCCGCACTCCGCCGCTCTTGCCTCGTCCCCCGCGTGCTGCCCGCGCCTTGCGGGCACCCCCGGTACCACGGATCACCGGCCAGGCAGTCGGCGCCAGTGCAATTTCGAGTTCGGCCGCGGCCCGCTCTGTCGGCGTGAGCAACTTGCGCGCCCGGCGGTCATAGCCGAGCGTGGCGACAACCTTCACCGCGCGCATATACGACACTGCCTTATAGGAAGCAAGGGAACAATTCCATTGATGCGGAATGTTTGGCGCACCCAGGCACAGAGGCGTAGCGCAAAATCGCAGGCCGTCGCAGACTTACCGTTTGGATCGCGTGGCCGGCTGCCGCATCATAGCGGCACGGCGAAGGAGTAGCGCCCGTTTTTCATCGATCGTGGCGCGCCAGCTTCAGGCTGTCCGGCCCGGAGACATGGGTGACAGAACGTACCTAAGACATAGGTGACAATCTCGTGCCGAACGGATTGTCGGGGGCTGCAGGGTTTTCTGCTCCAGATCGATATAGCCGAGATCGTAGTGCATGAAGCTAACGAGGGGCGGAGAGACCGCGTAGAAGTTGCGACAGCATCCGGCAGACCGCAATAAGAAGTGATGGAACGTTGTAGCCAGACCAGCGTTGTGCGCCCCGCGGGGGGACTGTGATGAACCCTGAAGGTCTTGGGTCCGGTTTGCCGTCGGCGTTTGCGACGTTCCAGAACGTCGAACAAGCCGTATTTGACGCGGTGCCGACCGGTCTCTGCGTGTGCGGGGCCAATGGAGCTCTGGTTCGCTACAACCGTCGGGCGGTTGAACTGTGGGGAAGGGCGCCCCGGCTCGGGGATCCGGCCGAACTCGATAGCGGCGCCTTTCGCCGCTACCAATCCGATGGAAGACCGCTCCCTTTTTCCTCCGCGCCGGTCGCCAGCGTTTTGCGGACCGGAGAAGGCTTGATGGGTGCGGAGCTCGTTATCGAGCGGCCCGATGGGTCACGCGTCCCGGTGCTGATGAATGTCGCACCGCTCAAGAGCCCCACGGGCGACGTCCAGGGCGCAGTCTGCAGCTTTCAGGAGCTGACCGAACGCAAACGGATCGAAGAAGCGCTCCGCGAAAGGGAAGCGGAGCTGCAAACGATCATCAACCGCACGCCATTCATGCTGGTGCGCTGCAGCCGCGACATGCGCTATCGCTTTATCAGCCGCGCCTATGCACAGCTGATCGGCCGCCGGCGCGAAGATGTTCTCGGCAAGACCATCATCGAAGTCTTGGGCGAAAAAGGCTTTGCCAAGCTTCGTCCGAACATCGAAACGGTGTTGCAAGGCGGCGCGGTGGAATTCGATTGCGATATTGATTTTCCCGGCATCGGATCGCGTTCTCTCCACATCGCATACCGGCCGGAATTGGATGCGGCGGGAAACGTCGACGGCTGGATCGCGTCTCTTCTCGACTTCACCGAGCAGAAGCGGGCCGACCAGGCTCGCCAGCAACTGGCGAGCATCGTCGAATCATCCGACGATGCGATTGTCAGCAAAGACCTCGACGGCATCATTGTCAGCTGGAATCCGGCCGCTGCGCAGCTCTTCGGGTATTCCGCGGCGGAGGTCATTGGCAAGTCGATCACGATCCTGATTCCCGAGGAGCTTCCCGACGAAGAGCCTAAAATCCTCGAGCGTATCCGCCGTGGCGAAAGCATCGAGCATTATGAGACCGTCCGCCGCCGCAAAGACGGCGGTTTGATCGATCTTTCGCTCACGGTTTCGCCGGTCAGGGATAAGCACGGCGCCATCGTCGGCGCATCGAAGATCGCCCGCGACATCAGCGCCCGCAAACGCACCGCAATTGCACTGGCGAGACGCGCGGATGAACAAACCGCACTCTATCAATTCACCGACAGGCTCTATCGCGCGGCATCGGTGGTCGACCTTTACGAAGCGGCCTTGGACGCAATCATCGGCGCACTGCATTGCGGCCGGGCTTCGATCCTGCGCTGTGACCCCGGCGGCGCGATGCGTTTCGTCGCTTGGCGCGACTTGTCCGACCGCTATCGGAAAGCAACCGATGGCCATTCGCCCTGGGCTTGCGAAGACGTCAATCCCGACCCGGTCTGCGTCGCCGATATCGATCATGCGGATTTGCCCGAAGCACTCAAGATAGGTGTGAAGCAGGAAGGCATCCGGGCGCTCGCTTTCATACCACTAATGACAGGAGGCAAGCTCGCCGGCAAACTCGTAGCGTATTACGACGCGCCCCACACGTTCACCCAGGACGAGATTGATCTCGCGCTTACGCTTTCCCGGCAGCTCGGCTTTGGCGTGGAGCGGATGCGCGCGGAGCAAGCGCGCGCCAGCATTGAAGCGGAGCTGCGCAAGCTCAGCGAAAAGCTCGAGGCTGAAGTCGAAAGGCGGACGCTCGAACGGGACCGGATATGGAATGTCTCGGAAGACCTGTTCGGAGTCTGCAACTTCGAGGGCTATTTCCTCAGCCTGAATCCGGCATGGAGCAAGTTGCTTGGTTGGACCGAGGACGAGATCAAATCCATGCACGTGAGCCAGTTACGTCATCCGGACGATGCGCCGGACGCAACGGCAGGCCGAGCGCGGCTCGCCCAGGGTGTCTCGACCGTCCGGATGGAAAATCGTTTCCGCCATAAGGACGGTTCTTGGCGCTGGCTGCAATGGACCATGACTGAGAATAACGGACTGATCTACGTTGCCGGGCGGCATGTCACCGCGGAAAAGGAGGCCGCTGCCGCATTGGAGCGCATACAACGGCAGAACGCCCATTTGCAGAAGATGGAGGCGATCGGCCAGTTGACCGGGGGAATCGCTCATGACTTCAACAATCTTCTGATGATTGTGAGCGGCCACGCGCAAAGCTTGAACAAGCGATTGACCGAGACAAAGGACGTTCGCGCCGTGCAGGCGATTCAAATGGCTGCGACCCGTGGCGAAAACCTGACGCGTCAACTGCTGTCGTTTTCGCGCACCCTGCCGCTCGATCCGACGGTGATGGACCCCGCCGACGCGGTCAATGCCGTTCGTGATGTCCTTGCCGGCTCGATGCACGTCAATATCGAATTCCTGGTCGTCCTGCCGAACGACACCTGGCCGGTCCGGGTCGACAAGTCGGAGCTCGAATTGGCGCTGGTGAACCTTGCGGTCAATGCTCGGGACGCGATGCCCGAGAGCGGCCGGCTGTCGATTTCAGCCGCCAACGTTCGGCTCGCTGCTGGTGACACCCCGGAGGATTTGACCGGCGACTTTGTTGCACTAGCCGTCGCCGATAACGGCAGCGGCATCCCAGCGGAGCTTCTGCCCAGAGTGGTCGAGCCATTCTTTACGACCAAAACGCCGGACAGGGGCACCGGCCTCGGACTGTCCCAGGTTTACGGCTTCGCCCGCCGCTCCGGTGGCACGGTGCTGATCGACAGCGAGATAGGCCGCGGCACCAAGGTGACGATCTATCTACCGCGCAGCCACGCTCCCATCGTCGTTCCCGCGCTGGAAGATTCCGCGCTCTATACGACAATGGATCACCAGACCATCCTTGTGGTGGAAGACAATCCCGACGTGAAAAATGTAGTCGTCTCGTTGTTGGAGCAGCTCGGCTACCGGACGATAGCGGTGGAAGCGGCGTCGGATGCACTCGAAGTCCTGGCGTCAAGGCAGGATATTCGTCTTGTTTTCAGCGATGTGGTGCTGCCGGGTCAGACCGATGGTTTGGCGCTGGCGCGGACCGTCAATGATCGGTATCCGCGGATTCCGGTCGTGCTGACCACCGGTTACGCCAAGATTTTTGATACTGATTCTGAATTTCCGGTGCTGCGAAAGCCCTATCAGATGTCGGCACTCGGCCGCGTTATCCAAGAAGCGCTCAATCCCGCGACGACACAGTAGAGCCGGTGCGAGTTGATACAGAAAGGAGATTTGAGTATACATGATATCTGCATGACCTGATGGGGATGGGGTTCCCCGAAACCGCTCGAAAGAGCTGATGACCCCTGCCGCTTGTAAGCGCGGTGGGGCGCCGTTCGCGACCCGCCGCAGTGCGGGTTTTTTTGTGCCTCGCTTGGCACGAACGAAAAAGGACGACGGCGATGGAAAATATCTGGTTTCAGTCGGCATTATGGATGGCGCTGGCGCTCCTTGCCGCCATGGGATCGTTGTGGATTACGATCTCGGCCGCCCTATTCGAGATTGTCGTCGGCGCCATCGCAGGCAACACAGTGGGGCTGCCGCTGACGCCCTGGATCAATTACATCGCCGGTTTCGGTGCGATTGTCCTAACGTTTCTCGCCGGCACGGATATCGATCCTCACATCGTCAAGAAGAATTTCGGCTCAACCGTCACAATTGGGCTGACAGGGTTCTTCGCGCCTTACATCGGCTGTTTGCTCTTGGCTCGGTACGGTCTTGGCTGGCCGTGGCCCCAAGCGCAAATTGGCGGCATCGCGCTGTCGACGACATCGGTGGCCGTCGTCTATGCCGTGATGGTCGAAACCGGTTACAACCGCACCGACCTTGGCAAGATCATTCTGGCGGCCTGTTTCATCAATGACATCGGCACCGTGCTGGCGCTCGGCCTTATATTTGCGAACTATAACATATATTTGGTTCTATTCGCCGTTATCACTGTTGCGGCCGTCGCGGCGCTTCCTTGGATAGTGCCCTGGTTATTCGCGCGGATTGGCAAGCGCGCGAGCGAGCCTGAGATCAAATTTCTTTTCCTCATTCTTTTTGTCCTTGGCGGCCTCGCCAATCTGGGAAAAAGCGAGGCTGTTTTGCCGGCGTATCTTGTCGGAATGGCGTTGGCCCCATTCTTTATGGGACAACGGGAACTCCAACTCCGATTGCGCGCGATCTGCTTCGCGTTCCTGACGCCATTCTACTTCCTCAAAGCTGGCTCGTTGATAGAAGCGCACGCACTGATCGCCGGCGCCGGACTGATCGCCCTTTTCCTTGCGGTAAAGATGGTGACCAAGTTCGTCGGGATTTTGCCATTGACGCGGTATTTCAAATTCGTGCCGCGCGAAGGCATGTACACGACTTTGATGATGTCGACGGGTCTGACCTTCGGGTCGATCTCAGCGCTGTTCGGCCTGACCAATCACATCATCGATCAGGGCCAATACACTGTCCTGTTGACGGCGGTGATCGGCAGCGCCGTAGTACCCACACTCATCGCCCAGATTTGGTTCCAGCCGCGTTTCGAGCCGTTGGAGGAAGACGCCTAGTTTGCTGAATCAAATCCTTGGGAAGGAGGCATGAAGATCGTGAAGGCGGCCGGGCTCGTCGGTAGCGAAGCGTTCTGCGACCGCGCGCGAAATTCGTCGACGAATCTTATCTGAGGGGCAGCCAGCGATGAAGGCTCAACGCGAACGCGCGGCCGATCGAACGGCCGCATCGATGCGCTGCGGCGTAATGGGAATCCGATCGAATGCCGCGTTGAACGGGCGCAGGGCGTCGCAGACGGCGTTCGCGATCGCGGCTGGAGGTCCGATTGGGCCGCCTTCGCCCACGCCCTTGACGCCATACGGATTAAGCGGCGATGGCGAGTGCTGGTGAATGAGCTGGATGGGCGGAATTTCACAAGCCGTCGGCAGCATGTAATCCATGAGCGTCGTCGTGAGCGGCTGCCCTCCGGAATCATAGTTGATTTCCTCAAGCAGCGCGCCGCCGATGCCCTGGACCGTACCGCCGACGATCTGGCCCTCGACCAGCATCGGATTGACCACCACGCCGCAATCGTGGGCAACGACATATTTCTCGATCTTCACCCGTCCGACCTCGACATCGACCTCGACCACCGTGGCATGCGCCGCATAAGACCAAGTGACCGTTGGTGGCTCAAAGTAGTAGGTTTCCTCGAGTCCGGCATCGACGCCCGGCGGGCGGCCGTTATCCCAGCCCGGCCGGGACGCTAACGCGACCTTGGCGAGCGAGATTTCGGCCCCCGGTACGCCGACGATGCCGACGCAGCCCCTGCGCAGCTCGAGATCCGAGGCCGCGCATTCCAGCTGATTGGCCGCGATCGAAAACACCTTGGCGCGAAGCTTCTCGCTGGCGCCATGAATCGCCGCCGACAAGGTGACGGTGGTGCGGCTGGCGATGGTCCCGAATCCGATGGCGATTGCCGCCGTATCGGCGAGCGAGATGACCACGTCGTCGGGAGTGACTTGCCACGCATCGGCCACGACCTGCGAAAAGATCGTCTCCATCCCCTGGCCTTGCGGACAGGCGCCCGACGTGACGAAAATCTTTCCGGACGGATCGATGCGAACCATGGCGCTCTCGAATGGCCCGACTCCGGTTCCTTCGACGTAGCAGCCGATCCCGAGGCCGAGGTGGTGGCCCTCTAGCCGGGCCGCGCGTTGTCGCTCGCGAAATGCCGCGAGGCCGCCGAGTGCCGTCAGCGCCTTGTTCAGCGCTCCCGGATAATCACCGCCGTCATAGACGATGGGGTGGCCGTCGCGATACGGCATGCCCATCCGATAAGGCATTTCGGCAGCGCGGATCATATTGCGCAAACGCACGTCGGCAGGCTCGAGGCCCAGCTCGGCGGCGATAAGGTCAATACTCCGCTCCATCGCGAAGGCGGCCTCAGGGCGGCCTGCGCCGCGATACGGCGCATTTGGAACCTTGTTGGTGGCGGCGATGCTGGCCTCGATCGTGATCGCATCGATTTTATACGGGCCGGGGACATGAACGGCGGTGTTGTAGACCACTCCGGCGCCGATCGGGTTCCACGCCCCGCAATCCACGATGAAACGGTCGCGCAGCGCCAGGATGCGACCCTCGTTATCGAAGCCAACCTCAACATCATGAATTTGGTCGCGCGAATGACAGGAGCACAGCAGATGTTCGCGCCGATCCTCGATCCATTTGACGGGCCGGCCGAGCTTGCGCGCGAGATGTGGGATCAGCAGGTCTTCCGGATAGACATGTCCTTTGACACCGAAGCCGCCGCCGACGTCGAGCGCAACACAGCGCAAACGGGCTTCAGGAAGCTTCAGCACCGCGGCCGCTTCGCGGCGCAGCCAATGCACGACTTGGGTGGACGACCAGATCGTCACCGCATCCGTGCGCCGATCATGCAGGCCTATCACCCCTCGGCATTCCATGGGCATGGCGACGTAGCGGTGGTGGTGAAAGCGCCGCTTCAGCGTGTGAGGGGCGCGCGCAAGCGCGCCGGCCGCGTCGCCCTTGCCGACTGTAAAGGCGCCGATCAGGTTGGTCCCAAACTTGTCATGGACAATCGGTGTGCCCGGGCGTAGCGCCGCTTCCGGGTCGAGCACGGCCGGCAGCGGCTCAAGATCAAACTCGACCAATTGCGCCGCATCTTCGGCGGCATAGCGGCTTTGTGCCACGATGACGGCAACGGCCTCGCCGACGTGCCGGACCTTGTCGTGGGCAAGCAGCGGCTGCTGCGGATTGATGAACTTGTGCTGCACCAGCGCCGTCCATTTGCTCGGTAGCGCCAATTGCGTGTCCGAGACCGGCGGCAGTTGTTGAGCGAGCTCGAGGCCGGTCAGTGCATAGACAACCCCGGGGGCCGCAGCGGCACGCGACACGTCGACCGTCGTGATGCGCGCATGGGCGACCGGACTCCTGACGAACACTGCGTGCAGCATGTGCGGAAGCTCGAAATCGTCAATGAACTGCCCGCGTCCGGTCAGCAGGCGCTGATCTTCGCGCCGAGCAATGGAACGGCCGATGAAGGGGGTGTTCACAAGATCATTCATGCAGGAGAACCAGTCTGGTGCGAGATGATGACTGCCTAGCACAGACTGGCGCATCTGGCGCTGGCGTTCAACATTGAGCGCCGGCGCGATTGCTTGCGCAACTTGCGGGTGATGGCGGTAGGCGGCGCAGCAGGCGCCGATCGACAAAATAAGCTTAGGCCGCTTTCGGCTGTTCAAAGGACACGCCGACGTTGGTCGGCGTCTGCCAAACAACGCGGCATTTTCGCGACTTATTGCCTGTATCAAAGGAAAGGTCGAATTCGGCGGGAAGGTCCGCTGTGCTTGTGAGCTGCAGGCATGCACCACGATCGCTGAGGTCGCGGACGATGCAACTGACCGTCGAGCGGCCGTTTCGAGCGACCTTGGCGCTCTTGAATACTTTGGTTCTGGGAAACCGCCGACGCTCGTGCATGGTCAGCCCTCCGATCTACAAATTTGGCGACGATGAGTTTCGTCCAAATCTGTTTCACAACCGGAAATGACATTGCTCCTAAAATCCTAATCTTTGGCAACCCTAGTCTTTGATGAATTCACGCGCCGCTGTCTCTCGGTCGGCGAAATGGTCGGCGGCAGCGACGGGCTGGGTTACCTCCCGATCTACGGCCAAGGCCAGGCCGATACGGCCATGGGTGTTCGTCGCCATCATCCTGCTGACGCTTGTCGGCATTGTCACCTAATCGCTGCGTTGTGCTTGTCGAGGGTTGAGTCCTGAGCTGGATGCCGCGTCGCGCTGTCGCCTGAGCCGTGTCGTTCGCTTTACGGCGCTTGCCATCGCCGCTACTGTTTCGGCACGATCAGCCTCAACGGCCGAAACTCGCGCAATGCCCTACTGCCAGGTCAATGGGATCGAGCTTTATTACGAAGTGCACGGCGAAGGCGCGCCGGTTGTTTTCGTCCATGGCGCCGGCGGCAACCATGCAAGCTGGTTCCACCAGATTCTCGCTTTTACCAAGAGCTGCCGCGTCATCGTGTACGACCAGCGCGGGTTCGGAAACTCCAAAGACGTCGAAAAGCGTGGGCGCTCGGCGATGGTGGATGACCTGTTAGGCCTCCTCGACCACCTCAAGGTTGAACGCACGGCGTTGGTCGCGCAGTCGCTCGGCGGCGGCACCTGCGCGGGTTTCACCGTACGCCACCCGGCGCGCGTAGCCGGCTTGGCGCTGTGCGATACGCTGGTCGGCATGCTGCTGCCGCCCGACATCGCCGCCACGATGGCCGAAAACAACAAACGCACCACCGGACTCTCGCAGGTGATCCGCGTGCTCGGCCCCAAGACACGCGAGCGCTTTCCCGACCTCACTCTGCTCTACACGCAGCTCGCGAGCTTCAACGTCTACAGCGTCGGCAACATGCCTGGCGCATTCGTGGCGGTCGACGTCGCGGCGCTGGCCGCAACGCGGGTGCCGATCCTTTACGTTGTCGGCGCGGACGACATTCTTTATCCGCCGGACTGCATTCGCCGCGTGCAGACGCTTGTTCCTGGCTCTCAGCTGGTCGAGATCGCGGATGTCGGTCACTCGGCCTATTATGAGGATTCCGCGAGCTTCAACCGCCACCTCGCCGCGTTCCTGGAGAGAGTTGGCTTATATTGAAATTGTTTGCCGAGCAGCAGCCAGGTTCCGCCAGAATCGGATCAATTCAGGCCGGTCCACCCAGATAGGTCGCGATCACGCGCGGATCGTGCATGAGCATGGCGGCCGGCCCGTGATGGGTAAGCTCGCCGGTCTCGAGAACGTAGCCGTAATCCGCCGCCTCCAGGGCGGCGCGCGCATTTTGCTCGACGAGCAGGATGGACACGCCAAGATCGCGCAGTGAAGCAACAATGCGCAAAATCTCCCGCACCATGATCGGTGCGAGCCCCAGGCTCGGCTCATCGAGCAAAAGCAGCCGCGGCCGCGCCATCAACGCGCGCCCGAGTGCCAGCATCTGCCGCTCGCCACCGGACAGCGTTTGGGCTTTCTGCTTGCGGCGCTCGGCGAGGCGAGGAAATCGGCTATAGACCTGTTGCAGGCTTTGCTTCACTTCGGCCCTGTTGCGGCGCCGAACATAGGCGCCGAGCAGAAGATTGTCTGCGACCGCCATGTCGCCAAACAGCTCGCGTCGCTCGGGCACGAGGCAGAATCCGCGTTCGACACGCGCTTCGACGTCGAGATGAACGAGATCGGCGCCTTCGTAATACATCTTTCCGCGTGAACGTAACAGTCCGGCAATGGCTGCAAGCAGCGTGGTCTTGCCCGCCCCGTTCGGACCGATAATGGTCACGATCTGACCTGCTTGCATGGTCAGACCGACACCGCGGACGGCTTCGACCTTGCCGTAGGCGACGTGCAGATCTTCGATTTCAAGGAGCGGTCTCACGCCGCGCCTCCGAGATAGGCTTCCTGTACGCGCGGGTCGGCGCGCACTGCCGCAGGCGATCCCTCGGCAAGCTTGGAGCCGAAATCCATCACTACGATGCGATCCACCAGGCCCATGACGAATTCCACGTCATGCTCCACCAGCAGGACAGTCACACCTTCCAGGCGCAATACGCGCAACAAATCGGCAAGAGCGAGCTTCTCGGGGCGACTGAGGCCAGCCGCCGGTTCGTCGAGGACGATCAGCGCCGGATCGGCCGCAAGCGCCCGGGCAACCTCGAGAATGCGCTGACGGCCGAGCGGCAGATTGCCCGCAAGCTCATCGGGACTGGCGCCGAGCCCGACGCGGTTGAGTTGAAGCAGCGCTTCATAACGGGCGCGCGCGTCTTCGGTGCGATCGAGCCGCAGCGCACCCGCAAGGAAACCCGAGCGAGTTCGCAGGTACGTTCCGAGCAGAACGTTGTCGATCAGCGACATATTCGTCCGTAGCTTCACATGTTGGAAGGTGCGCGCGATGCCGGCTCTGGCAATGCGGCGTTGGCCCGCGCCGGTGATGTCCTCACCGAGGAACGATATCTTGCCATCGTCGCCCGCCAGCGCGCCGGTGATGATGTTGAACACGGTGCTCTTGCCGGCGCCGTTCGGGCCGATAAGGCCGAGGATTTCTCCCGCCGCAAGTTCGAAGCCGACGTGACTGACGGCCTCAAGCCCGCCAAACCGTTTCACCAGATCCGCGACGACCAAGAGCGGAATGCCCGGCTTCGGCATCATCCGTCGCGGCAGAGGTTCCGCACTGGCAATCACCGGTTTTGATCCTCGCGGCAGATAGCGCAAAAGAAACGGCATCACGCCGCCGCGGGCAAATTGCATCGCCAACACGTAAATGATCGCGAAGACGATAGCCGCCAATTGCTCGCCGTTGCGGAAGAAATGCGGCAGGATATCCTGCAGCGCGTTGGTGAGCATGGTAAGGAGTGCGGCCCCGGCCACGGCGCCGAGGATGTGATCCGATCCGCCAAGGATCGCCATGAACAAATACTCAATGCTCATGCGCACGTCGAACGGCGCCGGGCTGACATAGCGGCTCATATGGGCGTAGAGCCAGCCCGAGAGTGCCGCAAGCAGCGCGGCGATAACGAAAGTGACGAGGCGGACGCGAAACACGCTGATCCCGAGACTCTCCACCATCACGGCGCCGCCTCGCAGGCTGCGGATGGCGCGACCTTCACGCGATTCGAGCAGGTTCGCGATCGCGATCATCGCGAGACCGAGCGAACACCAGATCAGATAAAAAATCGCCGTCTCGGACCTAAGCGAAATTGCACCAATCGAGATCGGCGGCACGCCGCCTAGGCCATTATTCCGGCCGAGCGAGTCCATGTTGGCGAACAGATAGAAAATCGACAGGCCCCAGGCGATGGTGCCGAGCGGCAAGTAATGTCCACCGAGGCGGAGCGTGACGGCGCCGAGAAACGCCGCAACAAGCCCCGTCAGGCCGACCGCGAATATGAGCCCCAGCCAAGGCGAGGCGCCCTCGACCGTCGTCAGCCAAGCGGTCGCATAGGCGCCGATGCCGACGAAGGCGGCCTGGCCGAACGAGGTGAGTCCGGCGACGCCCGTCAGCAGCACCACCCCAAGCGCCACGAGCGCGTAGATGCCGATGTAATTGAGAAGCGTGATCGTGAACGCGGCTGCCCACAATGGAGCCGCGGCCAAGATCGCGATCGCCGCGAACGCCAATATGTGCGCGGGACGCGCAGTCATCCCTCGATCTCCGCATCTTCCTCGTCGACCTGAGGCAGCGAAAGCGAGCGCCATAGCAGCACCGGAATCAACACGCTGAAGACCACCACCTCCTTGAGCGAGCTGTTCCAGAACGACGCGAAGCTTTCGAGGACGCCGACCAGAAGAGCACCGATGGCCGTTCCCGGGTAGCTCACGAGACCGCCGATGATTGCGCCAACAAAGGCCTTGAGGCCGATGATGAAACCGGAATCGTAATACAACGTCGTCACCGGACCGATCAGAATCCCGGAGATGGCGCCGAGCAGCGAGGCGAGCAGGAACGCAACCGTACCCGTGTTCGCCGGCCTGATACCGACGATGCGCGCTCCGACGCGATTAATGGCGCTCGCGCGTAGCGCCTTGCCGGACAGCGTGTGCTCGAAGAACAGAAACAAGAGCAAGCCGAAAACGGCCGCGCTTGCCACCATCAGCAGCGTTTGCGCGGTCACCACCACCGTGCCGAAACGGAAAATCTCATTGGTCAGCGGCCGGGTACGAAAGCCCTCGGGCCCGAAGAACAGGAGGCCCAGTCCCGATAGGCCAAACGTCAGCGCCACCGAAACGATGAGCAAGAGCAGCACGGATGCGTCTGCTATCGGCCGCAGCGCAATCCGTTCGATCAGTGGGGCAATCGGCACGACGAGCGCGATGGCAAGCGGGATTTGCGCCCAGGCCGGCAGGCTCGACCCGGCAGTAAACCAGGCGATCGCGGCGGGGACGAGCGGCAACACGCCGTAGCCGAGAAGCCCGCGTGCGATGCGCTGCGGCTGGTTGCGCCGCCAGTGGTGAACCGTGTCGACGACGCAGGCGACGATCGCCAAGACAGTGATCAGATAGACCGTACCGGGCAGGCGCCCGAGCTGCATCGACGCGAGCGTGAGCGCGGAGAACGCAACGATATCGCCGAACGGCACGAAGACGACGCGCGTGACCGAGAAAATGAGCACGAGGCCGAGCCCAACCAGGACATAGATCGAGCCGGTAGCGATGCCGTCGATGCCGAGAATAAGGCCGATGTCCGGTGTCATGGCTGCCTCAAACCGGCTGCTTGAGTTTCAACAAAACCATTGCGGCCCAATTGGTTCAAGCTTAAAACGAATTGTCGGTACGGAAAACGCTTAGCGAAGTATCGCCATGATCGGCATCAGCAGCCAAGCAGGGAGGATGCGGTGAACCGGATTCTGCATACCGTCGGCAGCGTGGTCATTGCCGCATTGTTGGTCGTGCCGGCCAAGGCCGCCGATCTCACCGTGGGGCTCGTCACGTCGATGACAGGTCCTGGCGCCTCGATCGGGATCCCCTACGCCAAAGGAACTGCGGCGGGGGTGGTCTACCAGGATCAGGTCGACGGCATCAAAATACGAGTTCGAGCAGCTCGACGATGCCTCGGATCCCACAACGGGCGCACGGGACGCTAGCAAACTCATCGAGCAGGACAATGTCGACGTTCTCATGGGTGCCGGCAGCACGCCAATTACGCTGGCGATCGCCGCCATATCTCACGAACAAAAAGTCCCTCTCATTTCGCTCGTTCCCACCGGCGACCTGCCCGGCGACGCCGGTGCGTGGATGATCTCGATCCCGCAGCCCGCGCCGCTGATGGTGGCCGCGGTGGTCGAGCGGATGAAGGCCACCGGAGTTAAGACCGTCGGCTATATCGGCTTCAACGACGCCTGGGGCGATCTCGTCTATGACTCGCTGAAAAAATCGGCCGATGCGGCCGGCCTGAAAATCGTGACCAACGAGCGCTACGCCCGCGCCGATACCTCGGCGACTGCCCAAGCGCTGCGCAACGTCGCGGCCGCGCCCGACGTTGTGATGAACGGTGGATCGGGAACGCCGGGGGCGCTTCCCTTCATCGCGCTCGCCGAGCGCGGCTACAAGGGGCAACTCTATGGCACCCATGCACTGATCAATCCGGATTTCGTGCGCGTCGGCGGCGCCGCAGTCGAGGGCGTGATTTGCCCGACAGGGCCGGTCGTCGTGGCCAGCCAGCTTCCTGAATCCAATCCGATCCGCAAAGTGGCGCTCGCTTACGAAGCCGCCTACCAAAAAGCCAACAACGAGCCGGCGCGGGGCGCATTCGCACCATACGCTTTCGATGGCTGGCTCGTGCTGTTAGATGCCGCCAAGCGCGCCATGGCGACCGGCGTCAAACCCGGCACGCCGGAATTTCGGCTAGCGCTGCGCGACGCCATGGTCACGACCAAAGACGTGGTCGGTACCCATGCCGTCTACAATTTCAAGCCTGGGAGCGCCTCCGGTGTCGACGATCGCGCACGCGTGTTGGTGCAGCTCGTCGACGGCAAGTGGAAGCTCATTCAGTAGCCGGAATCGCGAATAGGCTTTTTGTGCGAATCCTGCTTTGAGGCGCTGCTTGGTCTTTTGCAACGAGATTGAGCACCAATCTTGACGGGGCGTCTGCCCAATCGGCTTGTCGGCTTTGATCCGGTTGCTATAGTCCGATGGACGCCCGCGGTCCGCTGAAGGAAAAGGCCATGATCCGATTTCTGCTTTCGGCTGCTGGTGTGGTATTGCTTCTTGCCGGGCCCGTCTCTGCTCAGGATTTGCCGCCGTTGCGGACCGGCATCGACGCCACGTTCGCGCCGCATGCCTTTCCAAATCTCTCCGGTGGCGGTTATCAAGGCTTCAACATCGACCTTGCCGACGAATTCGCCAAACGTCTCAAGCGCAAGATCGTTATTGATTACACGCAGTATTCCGGGTTGATCCCGGCGATGCAGGCAGGAACCTATGACTTTCTCATAGCGCCCACGACCGTGACCAAAGAACGCGCCGAAAGCATGCTGTTCACCGAGGGTTATCTCAACACCGACTTTCAGTTCTTGATCAAGAAGGGTGCGCCGAAGATCGAGAAGCTCGAAGATCTCAAGGGCAAAACTGTTTCCGTCAACAAAGGATCGGCCTACGATTCGTGGGCCCGCGATCTCGAGGGCAAGATCGGCTGGAAAGTCGAGTCTTTCGGTACGCAGACCGACGCGGTTCAGGCGGTCCTGGTCGGGCGGGCTGATGCCAACGTTGCCGGCAATACCGCCATCGCTTGGGCGGTCAAGAGCAACCCGCAGCTCGAACTGTCGTATCTCTATTCGACCGGCCTCGTCTGGGCCGTCCCGCTGCGCAAGGATTCCGGCGAGTTGCGCAAGACGCTCGACGTCACCATCGAGTGCCTGAAGCTCGATGCCACGATCGCGAAGCTGCACGAGAAATGGTTCGGCGTCGCACCTCCGGCAGGGTCCGCAGCGGTGACCGTGTTCCCAGGCTACGGCGTGCCGGACATGCCAGGTTACGATCCAACCCCGCATACGCCATCGTGCGGTTGAACGGGTGGCGTGATGTCTTGCCGCGGGCGCCCCGCAAGCACTGATTGTTGATGAACGACGGCCGCCCGCCAATCCTGGAAATCCGCGGCCTGCGCAAGAAATTCGGCGACGTGGAGGTGCTGCACGGCATCGATCTGGCCGTGCAGGCGCAGGAGCTCGTATTCGTCATAGGACCGTCCGGATCGGGCAAGAGCACGCTGCTGCGCTGCTGCAACCGCCTGGAGGAGGCGTCCGCCGGCTCGATCCGCGTTGACGGCGCCGACATCATGGCGCGCTCGACCAATATCAACGCCATGCGCCGCCAGATCGGCATGGTGTTCCAGTCGTTCAACCTCTATCCGCACATGACGGCGCTACGCAACGTGACGCTCGCGGTCGCCAAGGTGCTCGGCAAGCCGCGCGCCGAGGCAGAGCGCATCGGGATGGCCGCACTCGATCGCGTGGGACTTGCCGACAAGAGCCGTTCCTATCCCGGCGAGCTCTCTGGCGGTCAGCAGCAGCGGGTCGCGATCGCTCGCGCGCTCGCGCTCGAACCCAAGGTGATGCTGTTCGACGAGCCCACATCCGCGCTCGATCCCGAGCTCGTCGGCAGCGTGCTCAACGTCATGCGTGAGCTCAAGCGCGGCGGGATGACCATGCTGGTCGTAAGCCATGAGATGCGCTTCGCGCGCGACGCCGCTGATCGTGTGATCTTCATGGACCACGGGGTGATTGTGGAGGAAGGGCCGCCGCAGCAGTTATTTTCCGCGCCAGGCGAAGCGCGCACGCGCGCGTTCGTCGCCGAGCTCACGCGCTGAGCTTGCCATGGAGGGACGGTCGCCCTTTCTCGACACCTTCTTCAAGTGGGAGGTGATCGAGCGATATTTCCCCGCCATCGTGAAGGGCGTGGTGGTGACGATCGAAATCGCGGTGCTCGTCGTGATCACCGGCATTCTGCTCGGGCTTGCGCTCGCAATCGTACGCGCGTTCCGGGTGCGCGTCCTCAATGCGCCGATCGTCGTCTTCGTCGATGTGTTCCGGGCATTGCCGCCCCTCGTGCTCATCCTTCTGGTCTATTTCGGCTTGCCTAATATCGGGATCAATCTGCCGTCATTTGCCGTGCTGTGGCTTGTGCTCGCGCTTGTACTCGCCGCCTTTGCCGAAGAGATCTTCTGGGCCGGCATTCTCTCGATCCCGAAGGGCCAGTGGGAGGCGGCGCGCTCCACAGGCTTGAGCTTTCTCGGCACGCTCGGCCATGTCGTGTTGCCACAGGCGATCCGTTTAACCGTCGCGCCGCTCACCAATCGCACAATCGCCATCACCAAGAATACCGCACTTGGCACCGTAATTGGCGTTGGCGAAATCCTCAATCAGGCCACTACCGCCGAATCGTTTTCCGGCAATGCCACCCCTCTGATGATGGGGGCGATCGCGTATGTGGCGTTGTTCGCCCCGGTGGTTGTGCTCGGCCGCTTTCTTGAGACACGGTTCGCTTGGCGGAGAGTTTGATGGAAGCGATCGTCCAGCAATTCTTCAATCTTGGGGTCATGGAACAGGCCCTTCCGCTTATCCTTGCAGGTCTCAAGCAGACAATCACCATTTGTTTGATCGTCGTTCCGCTCGGATTACTCGGAGGCCTCGCTGTTGCGTTGATTTCGTTGTCGCGCCTGCGCATTGTGCGATGGACGGCGGCCGCGGGGATTGGCTTCTTTCGTTCCATCCCACCGCTCGTGCTTCTGATCTTTATTTATGCCGGCTTGCCGTTCGCGGGCTTTCGGCCGTCACCGATGACGGCCGTCGCCATTGCGTTTTTCCTCAATACTTCAAGTTATTACGGCGAAGTCTATCGCGCTGGCATCGAGAGCATCGGCCTGGGGCAGTGGGATGCGGCGCGTTCGACCGGGTTGAGCGCCCACCACACGCTGGCCTATGTGGTGCTGCCGCAGGCGGTGCGAAATGTGCTGCCCGATTTGGTGTCCAATACCGTCGAGGTGGTGAAGCTCACGTCGATTGCGAGCGTTGTGGCGCTGCCGGAACTGCTCTATTCGGCTGATATGGCGCGCTCGGTAACTTTCAATTCGTCGCCGATCGTGCTGGCCGCGGCGATCTATCTTGCGATGTTGTGGCCGATCGTGCGGTTGATCAGCCGCTTGGAACGCCGCATCGCTACATGAATTGCGGGAGCATTTGGTGAGCCTGTGCTTCGGATGGTCTTTCTAAAGACTGATGCTGGCAACGCTGCTGCCGCCGCAGACATAAAGCACCTGGCCGGTGACGAACGAGTTTCGCGGGTCGGCGAAAAACAGCACAGCGCGGGCGACGTCGTCGCTGCGGCCTAATCGGCCCACCGGTATCGCCTTGGCCAAGGCCGCCTCGCGGGCGTCGCCTGCCGGGATGACTTCGCGGAACATCTCGGTGTCCGCAATGGGACCGGGCGCCACCACGTTCACCGTGATTCCGAACGGCGCGAGCTCGAGCGCCCACGTTCGCGCCATTCCGATCATGCCCGCCTTGGTCGCCGAATACGCGGTTCGCGTCTGCAGCCCAAGTGCTGCCCGCGAAGAAATCAGCACGATGCGGCCAAAGGCTCGCTCGCGCATGCCCGGCAGCGCCGCTTGCACGATCAATACCGCAGCACCGAGATGCAGCTGAGTGAGGTCGTGCAAATCCTTTTGGCTGACATCCGCGACAAGGCTCGGCCGAATGACGCCGGCATTATGGATTACGCAGCTGACCGCGTATTGCTTGGCGACGGCGGCGGCCGCTTGTTTGGTTGCTTTCGCATCAGTGAGGTCCACCTCGACCGCATGCAGCCCCGGGCCCGACCCCGCGGGCTTGCGCAGCGCCATCGATACGACGTCGTACCCGGCTTCGATCATGCAGCGGCAGATCGCTGCGCCAATACCCGCGCTTCCGCCGGTGACGATGGCGACCGGGCGTTCGTTCATTTCGACACCTCACATGAACAGCTGAATGCTGCGCAAGGCGGCGTCGCAGTTCACGAGGTCAACTCGCTTCAGCTTGATCTTGATCTTGCCGTCGATCACGGTCAACGTGTGGGTTGCCCACGCGGCATAGAGATCCTGCTCGTCGAGGCGGGTCTCCACGTAGTGCATCGGCGTCCAGGTAACGTATTCGTTCGCGGCTTCATCGCGGATGTCGATCTGCGGGACCTGCAACACGTGATGGCAGCGGCTTTTGGGCTTCTGCGAGAACGTCCGGTTGCCCTTGAGCCGCTCGATGCGGATCTGCAGCAACAGCTTGTCTTCGTACATCAGCGACGTGGTGAGCCGCGGGTCGGTCTGGCCCCATTCCAACGGCATCCAGTAATGTCCATCGTCCGCGAACATGTCCAGCCATTCCTCGAAGCGCTGCTGGTCGATCAGACGCGCCTCGCGGATAACAAGGCCGATCAGATCGTCGTTCGTCGGCGCGCTCATCGGCTGCTCATCACATCGACAGGGTCATGAATTTCGACCAAGCGCGGAATTGATTGCGCATCTGCCATTCCGAGGTGCCGTCGATCACGGCGGTCTCCTGTTCGCTTTCGGCGGGGTCATAGAGGCGCTGGATGTTGACCCAGGGGTTGGCGTCGACGTGCAGCCCTTCTTGCGCCCGCTCGTACACTTCGAGGTCGTCATGACCGACGATTGACGTCGGCGCGTTGATCAGTCGGCTATAAGTGAGCGTGCGCTCGAGCAGCATGTCCGGGGCGTCGACCAGGCGGAAGGTCCAGGATTCCGCCAGCGTGCGGTCGGGTGCGAGCGGCTTGAAGAGGCGGATGGCCTGGATCGGCCCTTTGACGGTGAAATTGGGAAAATAGGATGTGTTGTGCCGGTTCTCATTGAGGATCGCCTTGGCGCGGGCCTCGCCGTAGGCGGCGACCATCTGCTCGAAATAGCCCGGTATCGCCGAATAGTCGGAATGGATCGAATGGTGCACGCCGGTATGACCGTGCCCATTGCGCCAGATGCGAATGCCCATTTTTTCAAAAAACTCGTACGGCGCCACGAACGGGGCATAAATCTCGACCGCCGGCGGTTTCTTATTGCTGCCGGGAGCCATCTTGTTCCAGACCGCGATCGCCGTTCCGGCCGACGACTCGTGGGCGACCATGGGATGGCAGGTGTCGGTCAGGTTCTCGACCAGCATTTTCCAATTGCAATTGTGCATGTAGCGCAGCACGCCGCCGGCCACTTCCAGCCGGCCGGCCGGCGAGCGGTCCACCATGTTGTCGATAGTCGAGAGGCTCTCGCCGAAGAACTCGTCGAAGTCCGCCCCGGCGTCGTTCATCTTGGCAAAGACGAAACCGCGATAATTCTTCACATGGCGGACAGGAGGAATCCCCTTGATGGCATGGCTCTGCTCGAGGCCAGTGTGCTCGTAGCCTTTGCGCAGCGGAATACCCAGCAGCGAGCCGTCAGTTCGAAACGACCAGGCATGATAGGGGCAGCGGAAATTTTTGCCGACATTGCCGCAGGTATCGATGGTGATGCGGGTGCCTTTGTGAGGACATCGATTGTAGAGGACATGCACTATACCGTCGCTGTGGCGGACCATCAGTATCGGCTGCTTGCCGATCGTCGTCCCGTAATAATCCCCGGCGTTGGGCACTTGGCTGTCGTGGCCGACATAGACCCAGGTGTTGGCGAACAAGTGCTCCATCTCCAGGTCGAAGATTTCCTGATCGACGTAGACGTCGCGGTGGACCTCGGTCTCCCGCACCAGATCATGAACCGCCGCTGCGTTTGCCTTATACTGGCCCATGCGCCGTCTCCTGATGTCCGGTATCTTAAACGCAAAATAGTGCCGAAAGGCTGCAAGCGCCAAGCCGTTTTCCCCCGGCTATGGCCCCATGGCGAGCGGCAGCGACGGCAGGCTTTGTGCTAAATGCAATTGATCCGCCTTTGCTACCGGGACGGATCCGCAAGAATAAGCCATGGCATTAGCGCCTTCCCCTCCCGCGTCGCTTCCGGATCGGTTTCCGCCCCGTGAGCGCACGCTGCCGCGTATGCTGGCGCGCCAGGCGGAGCGATACGGCGAGCGGCGGCTTGTGGCGATCGGGGGTACGACCCTGACCTATGCCGGCGCCTGCGCTGCTGCCGCCGGCTACGCCGGCGCGTACGCCGCTGCGGGTATTAAAGCCGGCGACCGCGTCGCCATCATGTGCGGCAACCGTGCGGAGTTGCTCCTCACCATCCTCGGCTGCGGCTGGCTCGGCGCCATCGCCGTTCCCATCAACACCGCTTCGCGCGGTGCGCAGCTTGAGCACATCCTCGGCAATTGCGGCGCGCGCCTTCTGGTCATCGAACACGAGCTGACATCCGTGCTCGCTCGCTTGGAACGGGAGCGGATCGCGGTCGACACGGTATGGCTCGTCGGCGAAGGCGGTGGAGAAGAGTTGCGCGACCTCAAGTCCCGCCCCTTCCCAAAAGCCGACGGCGGCATTCCGCCGCATCAGGCGGAGCCGGGAGAGACGTTGGCAATCCTCTACACATCCGGCACCACCGGCCTATCGAAGGGCGTGTGCTGCCCGCACGCCCAATATTTTTGGTGGGGCCACTATAGCGCGGAACTTCTCGGCATCGGCGAGACGGACGTCCTGATGACGACGCTGCCGCTCTATCACACCAATGCACTCAATAGCTTCTATCAGGCGCTCTTGACCGGGGCGACGCTCGTCGTGGAGCCGCGTTTCTCAGCTTCCGGCTTCGTCCGGGCTTTGGCCCGGCACAAGGCGACCGTCACCTATTTGCTCGGCGCCATGGTGCCGATCCTGTTGTCGCGGGACAAAAGCAGCGCCGACCGCGCGCATGGCGTGCGCGTTGCGCTCGCACCGGCAGTCCCTGCGCATTTTCACCAAGAGTTCACGCGAACGCTTTGGCTTCGGCCTGGTCGATGGCTATGGTTCGACAGAAACGAATTTCGTCATGGGCGCGCCGCTTGCGGAGCGCCGCCCGGGTACGATGGGACGGCTACGGCCCGGTTTTGACGCTCGTGTGGTCGATGCGCACGACAACGAGTTGCCGGACGGTGAGCCGGGAGAACTGGTGCTGCGCGCCGATGAGCCGTTTGCGTTCGCCACCGGCTATTTCGGCATGCCGGACCAGACCGTGGAAGCTTGGCGCAATCTCTGGTTTCACACCGGCGATCGGGTGCTGCGCGAGAATGATGGCTGTTATCGCTTCATTGACCGCATGAAAGATGCCATCCGCCGCCGCGGCGAGAACATTTCCTCGGTCGAGGTCGAACAGGTCCTCGTCAGCCACCCGGATGTCGAAAATGCCGCGGTCTTCCCGGTGCGATCGGAGCTGGCCGAGGATGAAGTGATGGCCGCCGTAGTGCTGCGGCCCGACGCCGGCTCACATACGCGGCGCTGCTCGATTTCTGCCAGCCGCGCATGCCCTATTTCGCAGTGCCGCGGTTCGTGGAATTTGTCGACTTCGCTGCCGGTCACCGAGAACGGCAAGGTTACCAAGTACAAGTTACGGGAGCGCGGCGTCACAGCGGCGACCTGGGACCGGGAGCGAGCCGGATACAAGATCGTCCGCGACGCGCGGCCTCAGCCACATCAGTACTGATCGAGCGCGCTGCGCACCCGCTCGAAGATGTTGCTTGGCGGCCGGGCAAATTCGGATCGGCTGTCGGCCGAGCCGTCGCCCGGACGCGTCGTTGCGATCATGCCGATCTTGGTGACGACCAGATTCTCATGCACCGGATCGCAGCGATCGGCCTTGACGCCGGGCATCACGATCAGATCCTCATCGCCGCGGAAGCGCGCCGCCAGCGACCACTCGACTTGGCGCCAATCCTCGGCATCGATGTCGTCCTCGACGACGATGACGAGCTTGAGAAGATTGACCTGCCCCATCGCCAGCAGCACCGCGCGCTTGCCCTCGCCGAGCTGCGGCCGGTGCATGGTGATGATCGCATGCAGCCGGCCCATGCCGCCTTCGGTGACGAACACGCGGCGCACCGCCGGAATGACGCGCTGAAGCGCCCGGACACAACGGCCTCGATGCCGACGGCGCCGAGCAGGCAATGTTCCGGGGCATAGCCGGGAAGAATCGCCTGATAGATGGCATCGGCGCGATGGGTCACGGCGGTGACGTCGACGCCGAGGCCGGGACCGTATCGCACATAAAAACCCGGAAACTCCGAGACCGGCCCCTCTTCGATCGATCATCGGGCCGCAGCAGGCCTTCAAGAACGATCTCGGCTTCGGCCGGCACTTCGAGGTCCACGGTCTTGCACTTCACCAGCCGGAGCGGTTCGCCGAGCAAACCGCCGGCGATGGCGAACTCGTCATCGCCAAGATCGACGTACATCTGCGAGGCGAGCAGCACGGCGGCGTGATTGCCGATCGCCACCGCGATCTCGAGCGGGCGGCCCAGCGCCTTTGCCTTCTCGGCCAGACGGTAAAGATGATGGTTGAGCGCAATGCCCGGCCATCAGCCGGGCGCCGCCTTCCAGGCGCAGCCGCGCGATCGAGACATTGCGCCGGCCCGTCTCCGGATCCTTGGCGACGATGACGCCCGCGGTGATGTAGGGGCCGCCTTCGCGCTCGAACCAGGTCGGCACCGGCAGCAGCTGCGCCAGATCGATGCCGGCGTGATGCACAACCTCCTGCGCCGGCCCTTGCCCAGCGATCACCGGCGGGATCGGATCGCGCAACGCGGCAAGGCACCGCGCGTGCAGATCGCTCGCGCGCAATGCCGAGCGCCGCGGCGATGCGATGGCGCGAATTGAGCAGGTTGCCGACCACCGGCATCGGGCTGTTGCCGACTCGCTCGAACAGCTGCGCCGGCTCCATGTCGACGCAGCGACAGCACCGATGCGATCTCGAAGCGCGGATCGACGGCACGTTTGATCCGGTGCAGTTCGCCGGCAGCTTCGAGCGCGGCCGAGCAAGCCGCGCATGCCTTGGTCGCTCTTGCCTGGTCCCGCTATTTGCCGCTACGGCTCACGGCGCCGGCAGCCGGAAGTGATTGATGCCGCTGCGCGCCACTTCCTCGAGTGATTCCTCATAGCCGGCGTCGGCGTAGCGCATGACGCCGGTCGTGGTGTCGTTGGTGAGCGTGAGGCGCAGCCGCTCGTCGGCCGCGTCGGAGCCGTCGGCGATCAGCGTGACGCCGGCGCTGGTCATGTAGCCCGCATAGCCGCCGCCGCCGGAATGGATGGCGACGAGATCGGCCTGCGAGGCGCAATTGACCAGGGCATTGAGCAGCGGCCAGTCGGCGATCGCGTCGGAGCCGTCGCGCATGTTCTCGGTCATGATGTTCGGATGCGCCATGGCGCCGGCGTCGAGATGATCGCGCGTGAAGGCGATCGGGGCCGGCCAGCGTTCCGTCGCGCACCATGCGGTTGACCTCGAGGCCGAGCTCGGTGCGCTCGCCGTGGCCGAGCCAGGCGATGCGCGCCGGCAAGCCCTGGAACGGCACATGGCACGCGCGCGAGCTTGATCCAGTTGGTCGACGATGTGGTTGTGGCTGAAGCGCTCCAGCAACAGATCGTCGATCTTGCGGATGTCGTCGGGATCGTTCGACAGCGCCATCCAGCGGAACGGCCCGATGGCGCGCGCAAACAGCGGCCGCAGAAACGCCTCGGTGAAGATCGGGATGTCGAAGGCATTGGCGACGCCGGCGGCCTTTGGCCTGGGTGCGGATGAGATTGCCGTTGTCGAAGACCACGGCGCCGGCCTTCTGGAAGTCCAGCATGGCGCCGACGTGACGGACGATCGAGCGGCGGCTTTCCGCCATCAGATCGCTGCGGATCGGATGTTGCGCAGCGCGCGAACCTCGTCGAGCGACAAGCCCGCGGGCACGTAGCCATAGACGAGGTCGTGCGCGGAGGTCTGGTCGGTGACGACGTCCGGGATGATGCCGCGCCGAACGATCTCCGGATAAACATCGGCGGCATTGCCGCAGAGGCCGACGGAAAGCGCGCCGCCGCGCAGCGCGCGCGCTGCTCGATCATCGCCAGCGCGGCGTCGAGCGTTTCTGCCTCGGCGTCGAGATATCCGGTCTCGATGCGCTTGGCGATGCGCGCGGGATCGACTTCGATGCAGAGGATCGCGGCCTTGGCCATCGTGCCGGCCAGCGGCTGCGCGCCGCCCATGCCGCCGAGCCCGGCGGTCAGCACGAAGCGGCCGGCGAGATCGCCGCCGAAATGCCGCTCGGCGATGCGCATGAAGATCTCGTAGGTGCCCTGAATGACGCCTTGCGATCCGATGTATTGCCAGTCGCCGGCGGTGAGCCCGCCCCAGCAGATCAGGTTCTTCTTCTCCAGCTCGTAGAACGTTTCGGCGTTGGCCCATTGGCCGACGATGTTGCAATTGGCCATCAGGACGACCGGCGCCTTGGCGTGCGTCTTGATCAAACCGATCGGCTTGCCCGATTGGACGATCAGCGTCTCGCCGTCGTTCATCGTCTTGAGCGTCGCGACGATCCTGTCGTGCGACGGCCAATCGCGCGCGGCGCGGCCGAGCGCGGCATAGACGACGAGGTTTTCCGGGTCCTCGCCGACCGCCAGCACGTTTTCCAGCAGACGCAGCAGCCCTTCCTGGCGCCAGCCCTTGCAGCGCAAAGCCGCACCCGAAGTGATCGGAAACGAACGCGTCATGCGCGCGCTCCCTGGTCCAGCGCATAGTCCGTGAGATTGATGCCGAGGGCTCTTTCACAGACGCCGTAGACCGACGGATCGGTGACGCTCGACGACAACGGGATCACGTTCTTGGCGATGCGCAGCACGGAGAGCTCCATGCCTTCGCTCGATCTCGCCGACGCTCACCGGCACGCCGCTCCGGTCGAGCGTGGCGATCACATCCGGATAGCTGGCGAGGCGTTTTTTGCTGCCGTCCTCGACCGCCATGTATTCGTTCATGACGTGCAGCACGCGCTCGCGCCCTCCCGCGCCGAGGTGAATGGTGCCGATGTCGAAAGCATCCGAGGTGTATTGTACGGCCTTGCGCACCACCTTGCCGCCGCCGATGATCTCGCCCTGCATCTGCCGGCAGATCGCGTCGATCACCGCGCTGCCGCCTTTCGGCTTCCGCCGCGATGATGGCCTCGCCGAGCCCGAGCGCCAGCGAAATGCCGCCGAGCGCGGCATGCTCTTTGACGTAGGAGGCGCGCACGGGATTGCGGCAGGACGCGATGAAGCCGCCGGACATGTCGGCCGCGCGCCGCAGGATCGGCGACACTTTGGCCGTGGCGCCGCGCACGACCAGTTCGATATAGGCGTTGTTCGCGCGATTGCCGCCGACGGCCGATTGGATCATCGGCTCTGGCGAGTTGGCCAATCCGATCGAGCCCATGTCGCCGGTCGGATGGGCGCGCAGATCGCCGACCGCATCGACGACCTTGATACCGAGCATGGCCGAAGGCAGCCAGCCATTGAGCGTGCTTGACTTGCCGTTCTGCCCGATCATCAGCCCATAAATCGGCGCGCCGAGCTCGCGCTGCACCAGCTCGACCGCCTTGACGTAGTCGACGCCGAGCATTTGCCATTGCGTGGTGCCGGCTGGCGCGCCGATAGCCGCCGCCGTCGCGATCAAAGCCTTGTCCGGCACCTCGTCCATGGTGACGAGTTCGGGCTGTCCGGCATTCACCGCCGCCGTTCCCAGCATTCGGCCGTGATCGGCGAAGCCGCCGCCGCCCGCCGCGAACACCGCGCCGCCCTTCACCGCGGCCTCGATATCGCGGGCCGTCAAAATTCGTTTCATGCCGCCGCCATCCCGTTGCGCCGCCCGGCGTCCACGCTAATGCGAGCGGCCGAGGTAAGTCTCAAACAACGATACATCGTCCTTCGCCGCTGCCGCTGGACCTGAGAAAACCACCGACCCGGCCGCTAAAACGCAGACTGTATCAGCAATCTCAAGGGCGCGCGTCGTGTTCTGCTCGACCAGAACCACTGTCAGGCCACGCCGCCGCAGTTCGGCCAACGCCGCGAAGCACAGATCCACCATCTTCGGCATCAGACCGAGGGAAAGCTCATCGATTAGCAGCAGCTTGGGCTCGACCATGAGCGCCCGGCCAATCGCCAGCATCTGTTGTTCACCGCCCGACATCGAGCCTGCCACCTGCTTGCGGCGATCCCGAAGCCGCGGGAAAAGGTCATAGACCCGCTCTCGATTGACCCCATCTCGGCTCATGGTGCGGGTGTAACCGCCGACCGTGAGGTTTTCCTCGACCGTGAGGTCCGCGAATAGCCTGCGACCCTCGGGCACAAGCGCAATGCCGAGCGGCGCGCGCCTGACTGCCGGCACGTGAGTAATGTCCTTGCCGTCGAACAGGATTGTCCCGGAGCGGATGGTGGTGTGGCCCATGATGGCCATGATCGTCGATGTCTTGCCGGCGCCGTTGGGGCCGAGCAGCGCCAGCAATGCCCCGGCGGCAACATCGAAACTCAAATCCTCGACCGCGCGGAGCGCGCCGTATCCGCAGCTCAGTCGGTCAAGCCGCAGCATGTTCCGCTCTTCCGCCGAGATACGCCTCGCGAACGGCGGGATCCGCCATGACGTCATTGGGCTTGCCGTCGGCGATGATCCTGCCCTGATCCAGCACGATGAGCCGACCGCACACCCGCACGACTTCGGCGAGATTGTGCTCGACCAACACGGTCGTGACGCCGCTCGCATTGATCGCGGCGATGACGTCGATCAGCGCAGCCGCCTCAGTGTGATTGAGGCCGGCCAACGGCTCGTCGAGCAGCATGAGGATCGGGTCGACCGCCAACGCGCGCGCAACCTCCAACCGCTTCAGCTGTCCGAGCGGGAGCGCAGTCACCGCCTTGTGTTCGCTCCCCCGGAGGCCAACGCTGGCGAGCACGCCGCGCGCCCGCGCCTCCTCCGCCGCGCGGCGGTATCGCAGCAGCGCGCGCAGCGGATTGGCGGTAACGCGGTGGCCGGCGGCGAGCGTCACATTCTCCAGAACTGACATGGAGCGGAATGGCCGCACGATCTGGTGTGTAATCGCGAGGCCCCTGCGCACGCGATTTTCCGTTGACAGCCCGGTGACGTCCGACCCCGAAATCGAAATATGGCCGGCATCCGGCGCCAGCACGCCGGCAACGATTCGAATAAGGGTTGTCTTGCCGGCGCCATTCGGCCCGATAAGGCCGACGAACTCGCCGCGCGCGATCGAGCAACTCACTCCGGCGACGGCCTGAACACCGCCGAATCGGATCGCAATCTCATCAATTTCCAGCGCTGCCGTCATCGCCCGCGCCCCCGCTGCAGGACGGCGCGGCTCAGCCCGGCTATTCCTTCCGGCGCAAATCGCACCACAAGCACCAACAAGCCGCCGAAGATCAGAAGCCGGTAATCATTGATGAACCGGAACGCCTCGGGAAGCAGCGTCAAGATGATCGCCGCGGCCATGACACCCAGCGTCGAGCCGGTGCCGCCGATCACCACCATCGCCATCAGCGTCACCGAAACGATAAAGCCGAACGAGTCGGGCACGATGAATTGCGTGAAATAGGTGTAAAGGCCGCCGGCGAGACCGGCGATCGCCGTGCCGAGTGTGAACGCGACCAACTTGTAGTGCGACACCGGAATGCCGATGGTACGGGCGGTATTTTCGTCGTCGCCGACCGCGCGAAAGCCGAATCCCATCCAGCTCTGATTGATATAGAGACTGAAAGCGACGGTGACGAGCGCGCACGCAAGAATGAGGAGCGCATTGCCCTCGCTGCCGAGGCCAGACGGCGGAATCTGGCTGATACCCATCTCGGCGCCCAGCCAGGCCTGCTTGCGCACGAAGCCGACGAATAGAAAGCTCACGCCAATCGTGGTAACGGCCAGGAAATCATCGCGCAGTCTGAGCGAGGCGAAGCCGACGATGAGCCCGAGCAGGCCAGCGACGACGATCCCGGCAAGTAGCGCCAACGGAACCGGAGCGCCGGCCGCCGCGAAGTATGCGGTGCCGTACGCGCCCGAGCCGTAAAAGGCCGCATGTCCCAGGCTGAATTGCCCACAGAATCCCGTGATCATATTCAGGCTCACCGCCAGGATGACGTTGATGCCCATGATGGCGAGCACGCTGTACACATAGGCGCTCATGCGGTCTTTGCTCCGCCGAGGCCGCGTGGGCGCACGATCAGTACTGCGATCAAAAACAAGAACGCGATCGCGTCGCGGTCCAGAAAATGGCCGACGAAGATGGTCCCGTACGATTCGACCACGCCGAGCACGAGGCTTGCCAGCAGCGTGCCCCTCAGGCTGCCAAGTCCGCCGAGCACGATAATAGCCAGCGCCTTGTAGCTGACGACGAAGCCCATCGACGGCTCGACGAAATTGTCGAGCAGCCCGATCAGTGCCCCGCCAAGCGCCGCTAGCGCCGAGCCGATGGCGAAAATAAGATAGCGTACTTTAATCGCATCGACGCCGAAGCTTGTCGCAATGTGCGGATCTGAAACAGTCGCGCGCCAGCCGATGCCGATCCGGGTTCGGGTCGTGAATAGAGCGAGCAATGTCAGGCAGACGATCGCACATACAATAATGGCAACCTGCACACTGTTGACCGTGAGACCGGCGAATTCATAAAGCCGGGTCGGATAGGGATTGTGGGCGAAAGTCAGCCCCTGCTCGCCGAAGGCGATGCGAAAACCGTCCTCCATAAAGACCAGAAGCCCGATGGAGGCAATCATGGCAACGTACGGCGGATAGTCGAGCAAAGGCTGATAGAGCAACCGATAGATCGCCATGCCGAACAGCGCGGCGGCGATCACCGCGGCGAAGAGACCGACGCCGATGTTGCCTGTGCCGTTCGCAACGATCACCGCGACATAGGCGCCAAAGGCATAGACTGCGGCATGCGCGATATGAAGGATGCGGAGCAGCCCATAAACCAGCGTCAGACCGACGGCCATCATGGCGTACATGCAGCCGAAGACGAGACCGGTGAAAGCTAAGTCGACGTAATACGACACGGCTCGCCATCCCGGTGGAGAGGCCGCATCGCGCCCTCCTATGAGGCTGCGGTCACTCGGTCGGCGGCGCCAACAGTTTGAGATCGTCGATCCAGGCGTAGTGCTGGAATTTGCCGTCCTTCACGACGTTGATGTTGAGCGGCATATTGATTTCGCGCAGCGGGTTGAAGCTCACCAGTGTGCCGTCCAGATGCGGAAAGTCGTGGGTTGCCGCCAGCGCGTCGCGCACTTTGGCCGGGTCGAGCGCGCCGGCGCGCTGCATCGCATCGGCCATGAGACGAAAGGCCGAATAGACCGTGGCGCCGACGTTCTCGCCGGCATATCCCGCCCGTTTCTGGAACTCGGCGAGATAATCCCTGAGTTCGGCCGAGTCGCGGTCGCGGTTCAAGCCGGCGACGACATAAACGCCCTCAACGGCCGGGCCGGCGATCTCCATCAGCTTTTGCGCATCGAAGGCTTGGGAGCCGACGATGGGTGCCGTGATGCCGGCCGAACGAAGCTGACTCACCAGCGGTGCGCCGGTGAAGAAATATCCGGTAATATAGATCACGTCGGGATTGTCGCGCTTGACGCTGGCAACGATCGGGACCGAACTGACGGTCTTTGAGCGAGTAGCTGTACTCACCGGCAACTTGAAGGCCGAACTGCCCGATAACGCTCTTGAAGCCCTCCAGAGTGGCTTGGCCGTAGTCATTGTCCATGGTGACGATGGACACTTTCTTGAGGTGAAGATTATCGGCGATGAACTTTCCGGCGGCGCGGCCTTGAGGCGGCCCGAGATGGACGGTGCGGAAGACATAATTCCCTGCCCGCGTGATGTCGGGATGGACGCCATAAGCAGAAATGAAGGGTACGCCGGCCTGCTGGAAGATCGGTGCGGCCGCGCGCCCCGACGCGGAGTAGCTGCCCGACACGGCGAATTTCACGCCGTCCTGACCGATGAGCTTGTTCGCGGTAAATACCGCCTCCTCGGTCTTGGCCTGATCATCGTAAGTGACCAATTCGACCTTTTGGCCAAGTACGCCGCCGCCCGCGTTGATTTTGTCGACCGCCATCTCCGCAGCGATCTTGGCAGAGGCGCCATCGGTTGCCGCGAAACCTGTCAACGGCGCCTGGAATCCGATCTTGACCTGGGCCACCGCAGGTGCAGCCGCCACGCCAAACGACATGACGACAAGGAGGTGAAATAGCCGCAGCAGTCTTGGCAAACCGAACCGTGACAGATGAGGTGTCATGAGACGATTCCTTTCCGCTCCGCCCCTCGATGAGGCGCGACAAGACGTAACCATTGCGGTTCTAGCGCTTGAGTGCGTACTCCGTCCAGTTGGGAGTACCGGGCGGGGAGCGCCGTGCCGCAGCCGCACAGCGACTCGAACCTTGCACCCGAAGCTGGCCGGTCGGCATTCGGCCGATTTGCGGAGGCCCTTGCAGGCGCAAATTGCCGGCGCCGCGCGGCCCGGTCACACCGGCGGAAAGATGTGTGGGAATTTCGTCCGCAGCTTCGCGCGAAGGTCACTACTCACATCCACCACCGTGGGAAAAGTCTTCTTGAGCTTCATCTCGTAGGGGATGCAGGCATCGACCAGAATGCGGTTGTTGAAGTTGCCCGGCAGATAGAGTGGGTCACGTTTGGAGGCCCAAGCCTTTTGGATGATGTCGATATCGACGTTGGGATCGAAGCGGGTGCACATGGCCCACAGCACCTGATCGAGCTCGCCGGCATCGATATCGTCATCGACCACCACGTTCCACTTGCCCGCATAGGCGCCGCCCTGACAGGCCGCTGCGATATGCAGGGCTTGGCGCGCATGGCCGGGATAACGCTGCCTGATCTGCACCACGGTGAAGCGTGTCGCCGGGCCCGCTTCGTGATTCCACACGCCGAGAACTTCCGGCACGCCGGCAGCGTCGAGCGCGCGCCAGATTTGCGCGGCGCCCGCGATGCCTTTGAGCAGCCCGGTCTCGTCGACCGGCTTGTGCTGCGGCGCGCAACAGATAATCGGATCGTTGCGATACAAGATCGTCTTGACGTTGACGTAGGGGCGCGGCTGGGTATCGTCGGAGTAATACCCCATCCATTCCCCGAACGGTCCTTCAGGCCGGACCTGGCCGGGTACGGTCTCGCCCTCGATCGCAATCTCGCAGTCGGCTGGGATTGGAAATCCGGTATAGGGTCCGCGGATAACATCGATCGGCTCGCCGCGCAGTCCGCCGGCGAGGTCATATTCGCTCACGTCGGGCATAGGGGCGCCGGATAGCATGAACAGCAACGGGTCCTGGCCGCACAGGATCACCACCTTCATCGGCTGGCCGCGCTCGAAATAAATGTCGCGATGAATACGGCCGTGCTTGCCCTCAGTAATTTGGCAACCGACGGTCTTGCCGTCGTACACCTGGGAGCGATAGGCGCCGAGATTGAACCAGCCCTTGTCGGGGTCCTGCGTCACGACGCAATCGGCAGTGCCGATGAAGCGCGCCTTGTCCTGCTCGTGGTGGCGCGGCACCGGAAACTTCAACACATCGCAAGCGTCCCCCTCCATGACGTTCTGAAGGATTGGGCCGTCGTTCACGAAGCGAGGCGGGATCGCCTTCATGTCCTGCATACGTGCGTGAAAACGCCGCACGATGTCGACCTTGCGCTCCTGGTGCAGCGGCAGCCCGAGCGTAAGCGCCACCCGCTTGACGGTCGAAAAGTGGCCGTAAAGCGTGCGGAAGCCCTTCGGATAGCCGGGGATTTCGTCGAACAGAATTGCCGGTGCGGTGTTGTTGCTGTTCTCGGTCAGCATCTGCGTGATGCTGCCCATTTCGACGTCCCAATTCGCGCCGTTGACGTGCAACAGCTCGCCGATCCGCTGGACCTCGTCCATCCACCCTCTCAAACCATCACGATAGTGGACGCGCGGTTGCGTTGCGGTTTCGACGAAGGCCATCGGTGTTCTCCTTAACTACGCCCGATCAAGGGCGCCGGTAGCGCGGCGCAGAGTGGCATGCATTGCATCCTGATTGGCAATTTTATTTGTATTTTATACATCATAAGCATGCAATGCCGGCTGCCATCTGATTGGCATGATGTGATGCGAACCAAGTGAAAAATGCAGCTCCCGTGCCTTAACGCCGCGGACCAACGTGCGGGAAAAATGTTGCATGCGGCCGCACACAAAATTGATTGACGCGCAAGAATTCGGCTGGGCATAACGTTTTTGCGCGCACCAAGGTCGAAGGGAGCTCGCATGCTCGAGCCGGGTGCGGCGGCAAGTCGTGGGCGGGATTCAATGAATTTTGTCGGCCGTTCGGTGCTCCGTCTTGAAGACCAGCCGCTTGTTACCGGGCGGGGCCGCTTTGCGGCCGATATCAGCTTCCCGCACCAGCTTCACATGCGCGCCGTCCGCTCGGCGCACGCGCACGGCAAGATCCTGTCGATCGATGTCGGCCGAGCTTTGACGCATCCCGGTGTGATCGCGGTCTGGACATCCGCGGATGTTCTGGATGTCCCGCCGATCAACCTTCGCGACGGCAGGATCGAACAATATGATCCATATTGCCAGCCGATATTGGCGAGGGACTATGTTCGGTATGTCGGGGAGCCTGTCGCTGTCGTGTTTGCCGAACATCCTTATATCGCGGAGGATGCAGCCGATCTTGTCGTCGTCGAAGTCGAAGTTCTTCCCGCCATACTTTCTCCAGATGACGTTCCCGGTGAATTCGGCCCCGGCCGTTCTACCGAGGTTACCGTCATCGACAAAGGATTTGGCGACGTCGAAGCCGGCTTCAGGAACGCTCACGCCGTCATTGATCTGGAGTTGAAGATCGGACGGCATTCCGGCGTTCCGCTGGAGACGCGTGGCGTCATCGCCCGTCTCGATACCGTCCGCGACATTCTCGAAATGCATGGCGCCGCCAAGGTGCCTCACCGCACCCGAGACCTGCTGGCCCAGATGCTGAAGCGCAGTCCGACCTCCGTGCACCTCTTCGAGGGACATACCGGCGGCGGATTTGGAATTCGCGGCGAGCTATATCCCGAGGATGTGTTGGCCTGTCTAGCAGCATTGCGAATTGGACGTCCGATCAAATGGATTGAAGATCGACGCGAACACCTGTTGGCGGCCAATCATTCGCGGGAGCAGATCCACCGCCTGCGCGTGGCGACCGACTCGGCGGGCCGCATTCTCGCGCTCGAAGACGAGTTCTTTCACGGCCAGGGTGCGTATATCCGCACCCACGGATCGCGGGTCGTGGACATGACGGCCGGTATGCTGGGGGGCCCCTACAGGGTGCCGGCCTTTCGGGCTCGTGGGCGCTTCCGCCTGACCAACAAAACGCCGGCGGCGACTTACCGCGCGCCCGGCCGTTACGAGAGCACATTTGTGCGTGAACGCATGATGGATGCCATCGCAAAACGGCTTTCGATCGATCCAATAGAAGTGCGCCGCGTCAACCTGATCGCGAAGAGCGAAATGCCGTTCGAGCGGCCGACCGATACGCTTGGCGAGAAGATCAGCTATGATTCAGGCGACTACGCCGGGCTACTCGACAAGACACTGGCAGCCTTGGACTGGGACAAGCTGCAAGGCGACCTGCGTCGCCGCCGCGCCGCGGGCGAGGCAGTGGGCGCCGGCTTGGCGATGTTCGTCGAGAAGAGCGGGCTCGGCCCCGCGGACAGCACTCGGGTGACGGTCGACACAAGCGGTGCGGTCGAACTGGTCACCGGCGGCGCGTCGCTGGGCCAGGGTTTCGAAACCGCCATGGCGCAGATTTGTGCCGACGGGCTTGGCGTCGACTACCGCACCATAAAGGTGATCCATGGCCGGACCGATCTCATTGCTCACGGCATCGGTGCCCATTCATCGCGCGCATCGGTGATGACCGGATCGGCCACGCATATTGCCGCGACAAAAGTCAGGGAAAAGGCGATCCTGGTCGCCAGCGAACTCATGCAGACACCCGTTCGCGATCTCGAGGTCGTGGCGGGCAATGTCGTCCGCAAGGGAGCGGCGGGCTCGCCGTCAATGAGCCTCGCCGAGATTGCCCGGACGATTACGCCCACCTCGCGCACGCGTGGCGATCACGAACCCGGATTGAGCGCGGAGGGTTGGTTCTTCACCGATCATATGGTTTTCCCTTACGGAATCCACGTGGCGGTGGTTCGGGTAGACCGCAGTACGGGCCAGGTCGCGATCGAACGTTATCTGGTGGCTTACGATGTCGGCAGGGCCATCAACCCGATGATGATCGAAGGGCAAATCACCGGCGGATTGGCGCAGGGCATCGGCGGCGCCTTGTATGAAGAATTCAGCTATGACCAAACGTGGCGAACCGCTTTCAGTGACGTTCGCGGATTATCTCATGATCACAGCCAAGGAGATGCCGTCGGTCCAGGTGCTGCTCTGCGAAGACGCACCAAGCCCGCGCAATCCCCTGGGAATCAAGGGCGCCGGCGAGGCGGGCACGAACGGAGCTGGCGCAGCAATCGCTGCCGCGATCGATGAGGCAATCGGCATACCCGGCGCCGTCGTTCAACTGCCGGTAACGCCGCAACGAATGTTTCACATCCTGAAACCCACCCTTAGCCATCCATCATCCAATTGAAGATGGCATCTATCTCGGAGGAACTGCTGTGGCAAAGTGGGACGTAGTGGTAGTCGGCGCGGGCAATGCGGCGTTCTGCGCGGCGCAAGCGGCGCGGGAGAAAGGCGCGAGCGTGCTGATGATCGAGCGTGCGCCGAAAGAATTGATGGGTGGCAATTCGCGTTTTACCGCCGGCGCTTTCCGCTGCGTTTACGACGGCGTCGACGATCTCAAGGCAATCATGCCGGACCTGACCGAGGATGAGATCGACCGTTCTGACTTCGGCACCTACGGACCCGATCAGTTCTACGACGACATGTTTCGCGTCACGGAGTACCGCACCGACGGCGAATTGTGCGATCGCCTGGTCGGCCAATCGCGCGATGCGATGCGCTGGCTGCACGGCAAGGGCATGAAATTCGACCCCATCTGGGGCCGCCAAGCGTATCTGATCGACGGCAAGTTCAAATTCTGGGGCGGCCTCACAGTAGAGTCTACCGGTGGTGGGCCGGGCCTGATTGATCAGCATCTCAAGCTTGCTCAAAAGGGCGGCATTGATATCCGCTACGGTGTACGCGGGCTTTCGCTCATCACCGATGGCAACGCGGTGGGCGGCCTCAAGGTGAAGGCCGACGGCAAGGTCGAAGATATCGAGTGCAAGTCGGTGGTGATCGCCTGCGGCGGATTCGAAAGCAACGCCGAGATGCGAACACGCTATATGGGTCCCGGCTGGGAGCTCGTGAAAGTGCGGGGGACGCCCTACAACACCGGCGACGGTATCAATATGGCGCTCGCCATCGGCGCGTCCAGCTTTGGCAACTGGTCAGGCGGTCACGCCGTGCAGTGGGATTTCAACGCCCCCGAATTCGGCGACCTTTCGGTTGGCGACAATTTCCAGAAGCACTCTTATCCTTGGGGTATCCTCGTCAACGCCACCGGCCGGCGCTTTGTCGATGAGGGGGCGGACTTCAGAAACTACACCTATGCGAAGTACGGCGCCGTCGTGCTGCGCCAGCCCGGCAACTTTGCCTGGCAGTTGTTCGACGGGAAAATCGTTCCGATGCTGCGGGACGAATACCGTATCAAGCGTGTCAGCAAGGTCTCGGCCAACACGCATCGAGGAGTTCGCCCACAAGCTCGAGGGGGTCGACCCGGTGGCGTTTCTCGACGAGATCAAGAAGTACAACGCGGCAGTGAAGAAAGACGTGCAGTTTAATCCGAATATCAAGGATGGCCGCTGCACCGTCGGCCTGGACGTCAACAAGTCGAACTGGGCGAATACCATCGAGCAGCCGCCGTTTGAGGGCTATCAGGTCGGTTGCGGTCTTTCAGCTTCACCTTTGGCGGCGTTCGGATTGATCCGGCATCCGGCCAGGTGATCGACAGCGACATGAACGCCATCCCCGGCCTTTATGCCGCGGGCGAACTGGTCGGCGGCATCTTCTATTTCAATTATCCCGGAGGTTCGGGCTTGATGTCCGGCACGGTCTTCGGGCGCATTGCCGGCCACGGCGCCGCAAGCGCTGTGCGGAATTCGTAGCTGTTTGCTCCTCGAAGCTGCGTTGAGCCGCTGGGCCGTCTTATGTCTTCCACAATCGGTACTAATGTTCCCCGTCTTGAAGACGAGCCTCTGCTACGTGGCAACGGCCGCTATGTCGACGACTTGACGGTAGCGGGTGCGCTGCATGTGGCGTTTGTGCGTAGCCCGCATCCGCATGCACTGGTTCTCGAGATCGACAAGGAAGCCGCGCTGGCTTTGCCGGGCATACACGCGATCTTCACGCTCGACGACATCGCGGCGGTCATGGTCACGCGCCGCATGGTCCGCAAGTCCAACTCCGGCATCCCATTGGACAATGCGTGGCCATTCGCCTTGGCCGATGGTGAGGTCGCCTATGTGGGCGAGCCGGTGGCGATGGTCGTGGCCGACAGCCGCTACCTCGCCGAGGATGCCGCCGCGCTGGTCGTGGTCGACTACGACATTCTGCCTCATGTCGCCGATTGCCGGAAAGCAAAAGAGTTGCCGCCGATTCGCCGCGAGTTGACGACCAATATCGTCACCTCCTACGGGGTAAGTTTTGGCGATGTGGATGCTGCCTTCGCGAAGGCGGCGCAGGTCTTCAGGCAAGATCTCTGGCAGCATCGCGGCGGCGGCCACTCGATCGAAACCCGCGGCATCGTCACCGAATACCGCGACGCCGACGAGAGCATCATCGTTCACGCCTCGACACAGAAGGCGCATGATCTCCAACAGACGCTGACATCGCTGATGGACTTTGACGAGAGTTTGCGTGTGGTTGCCCCCGATATCGGCGGTGGCTTCGGTCCGAAGCTCTGCGTCTATTCGGAAGATGTGGCTGTCGTGGCCGCCACGCGGCTGCTCAAGCGCTCGCTGAAATGGATCGAGGATCGGCGCGAATACTTCACTAATGCGGTCCATGAGCGTGACCAATACTGGAGCTTGGAGATCGCGGTCGATGCCCAAGCCAAGGTGCTGGGCGTGCGCGGCAAGCTCTTGCACGACATGGGCGCCTACGCGATCCAGGATCCTAACATTCCTTACAATTCCGCATCGACCATGAGCGGCCCCTACACTTTGTCCGACTTGCGGATCGAGGTAACGATTGTCACCAGCAACAAGACGCCGGTGTCCTCGATTCGCGGCGCCGGCTATCCGCAGGCCGCTTTCTCGATGGAACGGCTGATGGACCTGGTAGCGCGCGAGATGAAGCTCGATCGCGCGGAGGTGCGCCGACGCAACCTCATTCCAGCAGACAAGATGCCTTATCTGAAGCCGATCAAGGCGCGCTCCGGCATGACCGTGCAATACGACTCCGGCGATTACCCCGCATGTCATGAGACACTGCTGGAAGCCGCCGGCTGGTACGAATTTCCGGCGCGCCAAGCGCAAGCGCGCGCGCAGGGCCGCTATATCGGCATCGGAATGGCGCACGGCGTGAAGGGCTCGGGACGAGGGCCTTTCGAGTCCGGCCTCGTGCGCATATCGCGCACCGGCCGTGTCACAATCTTCACTGGGGCATCAGCGATGGGGCAGGGCCTTGCCACTGCGCTAGCGCAGATAGCGGCGGGCGAATTGGGTATCGCCGCCAACAAGATCCAGGTCGTTGCCGGCGATACCGGCGGCGTATCGCTTGGCCTTGGCGGCTTCGCCAGCCGCCAGACCGTGACCGCGGGTTCGTCGGTGCTGCTTGCAGCGAAAGCGGTGGCGGATAAAGCAAAGAAAGTGGCGAGCCAGGTACTCGAGGCATCAGAGGACGATCTCGAGTTGCTCGAGGGCGAGGTGCGCGTGGTCGGTGCACCGCAATTGTCAGTGAAGCTTGGGGAGATTGCGCGGATATTGCAAGGCGCGCCCGGCTACAGCTTTCCGCCAGGGGTGGATCCGGGGCTCGAGGCCAATGTCATGTACCGTACCGACGCCCTCGCCTATGCCAATGGCTGCCATGCTGCCGAGGTAGAGGTCGACATCGAAACCGGCGAGGTACGCGTGGTGAGCTACGTCGCCCTCCAGGACTCCGGTATCCTCATCAACCCGATGATGGTCGACGGCCAAATACAGGGCGGCATCGTGCATGGCATCGGCAACGCGCTTTTTGAGTGGATGGGCTATGACGACCAGGCCCAGCCCGTGACCACGACTTACGCCGACTATCTGTTGCCGACTTCGACCGAAGTGCCGATGTTGAAAACGATTTACAAGCAAACGCCTTCTCCGCTCAACCCGCTGGGCGTGAAGGGTGTCGGCGAGGCCGGCACTATCCCAGCTGCCGCGGCAATCGTGTCCGCCGTCGAAGACGCGCTTTCGATGTTTGACATACGGATCGGCTTTCAACCGATTACGCCAATTCGGTTGTTGCAGATGATCCGAGCCGCGGCGACGATGTAAAAGCAGTTCTGCGCGGTGGCGCACTCCGCCTTTTATTGAATGCAGGCACTTGTGTCCGCTATGGCCTTCCTATGGACTATGTGCCGCCAGCAGGTTCCGCGGTGCATTGCAGGGTCCTCAGATGCCGTCCTAGTACTCCCGTTTCGGTTTGACGAGTATTTCCCCGAGCTGGAGAGCCGCAAAGCTCCTGCACTTGAGCCCGGCATCAAGCCGAAACGGTTCGGAAGCAGTTAATCAAGCTGGACAAATGCACCACGGACGGACCAAGAGCGAGTTCGACAGGCTTGTCATTGACGCGATTGCGCATCACGAAGCCGGCCGGCTCCCGGATGCGGAAGCAAAATATCTTGCTGCGCTGGCTATTTCACCCGGACACGCGGCAGTCACGCACAACCTCGGCGTCGTTGCCGCTGCCCAAGGCAGGCACGATGCCGCGATCGCCTGTTTCGACGACGTGATCGCGCGCGAGCCGCGCTACGTCTCGGCTCATTACAATCGGGCCGTTGCCTTTCAAGCACTCGGGCGCACGCGGGATGCCATCAAAGACTTCAGTCGCGCCTGTGCTGTCGAGCCCGAGCATTATGACGCCCACCGTGCCCTCGGCTTCTTATGGTTGTCGGAGGGCGAACGCGGCCGCGCGCTCGACCATTTCGCGCGCACATACGAGTTGAGGCGCGGCGAAGATCGCTTGGATTGGGCGGCCAGATCGTTGACCTGCGCAACGCGCAGCAAACTCCTGCACGACGCCGAGCAATTCCGCTTTTTGTCCGAACACCACCGCGATAGCCAACGCTTCGACACATTGGCGCGAGCGTACGAAGAAGTGGCAAAAGACTTGCCGGAACAACCCACAAAACTCACCGGCCAACAGCTCGACGTGCTCGGGGGGAATTTCAACACCGCTATCCATGTTTGTGACGCGCCGGAAGTCGCCGACCGTGCTGTGGACGAGCGGCCCGATCGGGACACCCTTACGCAACGCTTCAGGGAACGTGCGACCGGTGCGGTCTATTTCGACGACCTGCTCACGCCGCGCGCACTGTTCGGACTTAAGCGGTACTTGCGCGAAAGCACGATCTGGCACGACTTCAGCCATGTCGGCAGTTTCGTTGCATCCTATCTTGAGGATGGCTTGGCTTGTCCCCTGTTGCTCCAGATCGCCGGCGAGCTCCGCAGCACCTTTCCCGATCTTTTGGGAAAGCATCCGCTGTCACAAGCCTGGGCATTCAAGGGACTTGAAGGCGGCTCCGCGATCGACGTCCATGCTGACGATGCTGCAATCAGCGTCAACTTCTGGGTCACGCCCACGGCGGCCAACCTGAATCCCGGTCGGGGCGGGCTCGCCGTCTGTCGGGTGCCGCCGCCGCGTGATTGGGAGGTCAGGGGGTATGAAGCCGACCAGGACCGAATTGTAGCATTTTTGGAACAAAACGCCGAAGATATGCTGGTTGTGCCTTACCGCGAAAACCGCGCGGTGGTGTTCGAATCCCGCTTGTTTCATCGTTCGGACAAGCCGAAATTTGCACCAAGTTATGAAAATCATAGGATAAATCTGACTTTATTGTTTGGCCGGCATGGCGAGTAGCGGCGCATGGACGATCCAGATGGCGGCGAAAAAATGACGGTAATCTCCTATACCAAAATGGACGCAATGGACTATTTTCGTCTATGTCAAAGACCATGCCGCCTCCTAATTTATAGGCGAAGCCGAGGCAGCGATGTCGTCTGAACCAAAGGGAAAATACACCGATTCAGCGCTCCGGGTTGGCGACGCGGATACTTATCCGCAACGGCTGGTCGGCGAGTTCATCGGCACGGTCGCATCCAACGAATTCGTCAACGAAGAATATAAGCATCTGCTGCTGAATGTTCACGTGCACGCCTTGAACGCCTACGCGGGACAGATGTTTCATCTGCTTTGTCCGTCGCCCGATGGCGCGGAAGTGTGGATGCGTCGGCCGATGAGCGTCTACCGCGTCAATAAGCACGCGGGCCAGGTCGAGTTTCTCTACAAAGTCGAGGGACGAGGCACCCGCGGCATTGCCACGCTCGCCCCCGGCGATGAGTTCAACATTGCGGGTCCCCTAGGGGTCGGCTTCAAGATCGAGCCGGACTGGAAGAATATCGTGGTACTTGGCCGCGGCGTCGGCCTCGCGACGCTGGCGCCGTTGTCGCAATTGGCGGCGGAGCGCGGGGTCGGCGTGACCGCCATTTTGAGTGCCCGCAATCCCGGGGTTGTGATGTCAAAGCAGCTATTCGATGGGCTCGGCGCACACACGGTCACAGTTGTCGACACTGACAACAGCAGCGCGGTCGATAACGTCGAGAAAATCATTGAAAGACTGATTGCCGAACAGAAGGCCGACGCCTTTTTTACCTGTGGGTCTAATCGCCTGCTCAGGCTGATGCAGCGGCTTGGAAAGCAACACAATATTCCTGGTCAAGTGGCCATGGAACAGATCATGGTTTGTGGATTCGGCGCCTGTTATGTTTGCATGCGAACGTTTGAAATTGATGGCAAACGAGTGCTAAAGCGCGTCTGCCGGGACGGCCCGGTATTTAACATGCAGGAAGCCGTGGGATGGTAGATCTGTCGGTAAGAATTGGCGACATAACGCTGCAAAATCCGGTAACGCCGGCCTCCGGCGCTTTTTCTTGGGAATATAACGACGTCATCGACCTCAACCGGCTCGGCGGCCTGGTCGCAAAGACGGTTTGCCGCGAGCCAAGACTCGGCAATCCCACTCCGAGGATGGCTGAGACCGAGGGAGGAATTATTCAATCGATTGGGCTGCCGGGCAAAGGCATTGAATATTTCATCGACCACATTGTGCCCGAGTATGCGAAGTTCAAACCACCGTTGATCGTCAGCGTTTCATCGGAAAGCATCGAGGATTTCGCCGCACTCGCTCATGAGCTGAGCGTGCCGGACGTCGATGTGATCGAGGCCAATATTTCCTGCCCGACGCGTAACTCCACCGGCGGCAATTTCGCAATGCATGAAGATCACACCAAGAAGGTGATCCATGCCATCCGCGAGCAAACCACCAAGCCGTTGTGGGTCAAGCTGTCGCCCAATGCTGGTGACATCGTCTCGATCGCGCGGGCTGCCGAAGAAGCTGGCGCCGACGCGCTTGTCATCGCAAACACGTTCCTATCGCTCAAAATCAGGACCGATAATTTTCGTCCGGCGCTGGGCAACAAGTTCGGCGGTCTCGTGTCTCCGGCTCTAAAACCCATCGTGCTGCGGATGGTTTACCAGGTTGCCAAGGTCGTCAAAATTCCAGTCATCGGCATCGGCGGCGTGACCAAGGCAGAAGATGTCGTCGAGTACATGCTCGCGGGCGCCAGCGCGGTGGGCATCGGCTATGCGGGATTTCGCAACCCCACGGCGCTGATCACGATCATCGATGACCTCGAAGCCTGGTGCGACGATCGCGGCATCAAGAAGGTCACCGAATTGATCGGGGCGGTGCGCGACCAGGACATGGAGACGGATCCCCTGGTTGCGGCGTCGGCGGGCGTCTGATCGGCTTCGCGCTCAAGGCGCGCGACCGTCGCCTCTGAGGCGTTTGGCGGCGTCGAGGGCGGCGATGACGATATTCTGATAGCCGGTGCAGCGGCAGAGGTTGCCGGAGATGCCGATGCGGACTTCCTGCTCGGTCGGGTCCGGATTGTCGCGCAGGAACTCGATGAGGGTCGTCAGGATGCCGGGCGTGCAGAAGCCGCATTGCAGGCCGTGATTGTCGCGGAACGCCTCCTGCAGCGGATGCAGCGTCTCGGCGTTGGGGGCGATGCCTTCGACGGTCAGGATGTCGTGGCCGTCGGCCTGCACCGCGAGCATGAGGCAGGAGCGCGCCGACTGGCCGTCGAGCAGGATGGTGCAGGCGCCGCAGACGCCGTGCTCGCAGCCCAGATGGGTGCCGGTGAGGCCGAGCTGATGGCGGATGAAGTCGGCGAGCGTGACCCGCACGGGCACGGTCTCCTGGTAGCGCGTGCCGTTGACGGTGACGGCGATCTGTCGCGTTTCGCTCACTGTTTGGTCCTTTCCACGATGCGCTGGTGCGCTTTGATCAGCGCGCGGCGCGGCAGCACCGTCGCCAGTTGCTGGCGGTACGACGACGGGGCGTGAATGTCGTCGACCGCGTCGAGCTGGCGCAGCGTCTCGCAAATCTCGCGCAGACGCTGTTCCTCGATCGTCGCGCCGATCAGCATGCGCTCGACCTCGTGGGCGCGCACCGGCGCCGGCCCCATGCCGCCGAGCGTCACCGACGCCCGCGCCACCTTGCCGGAAGTATCCTCCTCGATCAGCACCGCCGCCGACACGATGGCGAAGTCGCCGTGGCGGCGCGAGAACTCGACGAAGGCATAGCCGTGGCCGCGCGGCCAGCACGGAAACGTCACGCCGGTGAGCAATTCGTCGGGTTCGAGCGCCGGCGTCATATAGGCGACCGGGAAAGCCGCGAAGTCGATGCTGCGGGCGCCGTTCTTGCCCGTCACCGCCACCGTGGCGTCAACTGCCGCCGCGCACGAGACCAGCTCCGCCGACGGATCGAGGTGACAGAGCGAGCCGCCCAGCGTGCCGCGGTTGCGGGTCTGGCGATGGCCGACCTGGCGGATCGCCTCGTGCATCAGCGGCGCACGCTCGCGCACCAGGTCGGAGAATTCGATGTCGCGCTGGCGCGTCATCGCCCCGATCTCGATCGCGCCGTTGCGCTCGCGGATATAGCTCAGCCCCTCGACCCGGTTGAGGTCGATGACGTGATCCGGCAGCACGTAGCGCATGTTGAGCATCGGCATCAGCGACTGGCCGCCGGCCAGCAACTTGGCGTTGTCGAGACGGCCGAGCAGGCCGACCACGTCGGCCGTGCTGCGCGGGTCGTGATAGGAAAACGGCGGTGGTTTCATGCCGGCCTGCTTGCTCTCTCTCGTGCTTTGATGCCGCCGCGGACTTTGACTCGGCGCCAAAAACGGTGCATCACCTCAAAAACATACGTCAATCCCATCGTTGAAACCAGCCGATGAAGCCTGCGGCGTTCCGCTACCACGCGCCGAAAACCGTCGACGAGGCCGTCGCCCTTCTCGCCGAAGTCGCCCCTCAGGATGGACGCGTGCTCGCCGGCGGTCAAAGCCTGGTGCCCACCATGGCATTCCGGCTCGCCAAGCCCGCCCATCTCGTCGATATCAACGGCGTCGAGGCTTTAAACCGCATCGCCGTTGCGGATGGCAAGCTTCGCATCGGCGCCTGCGTGCGCCACGCCGCGTTCCACCGCCCGGTTTGCGAGGGGCCGCTCGGCAAACTCCTTGCCGACGTGGTGCGTCATATCGCCCATTATCCGATCCGTAACCGTGGCACGTTCTGCGGCAGCCTGGCGCACGCCGACCCCGCCTCGGAATGGTGCCTGGTGCTGGCAGCGCTCGACGGCGAGGTCGTGGCCCAGAGCGCGCGCGGCGCGCGCACCATCGCGGCGCGCGAATTCTTCCAAGGCATCATGACCACGGTCTTGCGCGAGGACGAGTTGTTGGTCGAAGCACGCCTGCCGATGTTGGCCGCGGACACGCGCTGCGGCTTCTACGAGTTCAATCGCCGCGCCGGTGACTTCGCCATGGCGGCGGCGCTCGGCACCTATCGGGTCGAAGCCGGCGCCATCGTCGAGCCCCGCCTTGCCGTCGGCGGCGCCGAGCCTAATCCCCGCCGCATCGCCGAGGCCGAGCGCGCGCTCGCCGGCGCCGCACCCGGCGACGCAACGTTCCGCGCCGCCGCCGCAGCCGCCACCGCCGCAGTCGATCCCATGGAGGACATCACCACCAGCGCCGAGTTCCGCCGCGACCTCGTCCTCGCCGTCACACGCCGCGCGCTCGAACGCGCGGCGGCATGAACGCGCGCTCGCGCGCCGGGCGGCTCAGTGACGGGAAGTGAGATTGTCCGTCAATACGGCCTCGCTCGCCGCGCGACGTGGCCCAAGACTACTTCATCGCGGCGGGCGGATGGTCGGTGAGCTACGGCCACGCACCGCGTCCAACGCCTCCAAATAAGTTCGATGGCATCGGCCATCGCATGACCGGCGGTCGACGAGGGCAAAGCAATCGGCGGGCACGCGGCGAGGGACCTGGTTGGGAGTTTGTCCATGCCGCCATCGACGATGCCTCCCGCATCGCCTTCGCCAAGGTCATGGCCAACGAGAGAAAGCGCAGCGCCACTGCCTTCCGCTGAAGAACTAACCCCAAGCCGAATGTAGGTTACGCCGCAAGCGCCCTGAGGGCGGCCTTCGGATTTTTGGCCACGATGGCCAACAGCGAACGGGCAGCCGGGTCCGGCAATACCCGGCCCTGCTCCCAATTGCGCAAAGTCGACAGCGGGATTCGCAATGCCTTTGCGAACTCCTGCTGCGTCATTCCAAGCCGCTTGCGCAGCGATTGCGGAGGGACGACCGGAGCAAAGCCCGCGAGATCGGTCTCGTCCTGATCGTCCTCGCGCATATTTCGCCGGATGTCGGCTTCGGTCATAGCATCAATTTTTGTACGGTTGATGCGTGGCTTTAGCCGCCGGATGCTTTCCATTGTTCGGCGAACGATTGCCATAACCTTCGTTCCTTCCTGCTGGCGAGCCGCGCCGATATCATATGACGCGCGTTGCCGCGGTCGGTGTAAACGACGTACAAGACATCGTTGCCGACTTTTCCGATCGCCTGCATCCGCACCTCGCCATAGTCGCGACGATTGTCCTCTTGCTCCAGAGTAGGACCCAAGAAAATGCGCGCGGCGTAGTCGAAGCCAAACCCTCGTTCGCTCAAGGTGCGCCGGCTTTTGGCCTCGTCCCACTCAAAGAGCATGACCGCATCATATACGCTTTAAGCGTACCTAGGTCAATGCTTTCCCGGGCGCTACGGCGCTACCGAGACCGCTTCATACGCTGCCGAGAATGATAATGCCCTCGCCGGTGCCCCCCGAAATGCGGGTTCATAGCCATCAGCGCCACAATCGCATTTGTTCAGGTGAAGAGTAATTCCGATCAGGCGGAGCTAGACCGCTAGGTTGACCAATTCGAGGCGCAAAGCGATCGCTGCGCGCGGATCATATTCGCCATTCACACTTCGGATGGATTGACCCCACCGACGGATGATCCGCGTGTGCAAGTGTGGATTGGGGAACGCACAGCCGGGCTTGTCGTAGGGCTTGACTTGGGAGAGTGGGTCGAAACCAGAACTCGCTTGAACCTTGCTTGCATTTCAAGCGTAAGGGATTGCAACCTCTCGCCGACGACTGTCGCCAGTGTCGCCAAATCGTTGGCTAAGTGACTGATTTTATTTGTTGGCGCGCCCGAAGAGATTTCGAACTCCTGACCCCCAGATTCGTAGCCGTTCCGGGCAGTTTTTGGAAATGCTGTCCGGTTCAGGGACTTGCGGCGTAACCCCTTGAACTGATTTTCGATCCCGCCCGCATTCGCCGGCGCTAACCGATTCCCGACCGCATTGGACGCGCCACGAGTTCATTTCGCCGGGCGACATATACGCGACCAATTTTGTTGCGTCACGTGCGGAGCACGCGCCCCTTCGTGTCGCATTGGTTTTCCGGTTGTTTGCGCCTGTTTCCGCCTTTGGCCCGCGGGTCGTTCAGAGCATCTTGCAGTCGTTGCGGCTGTGGCCTGACTGACAGGTGCGACAAGGCAAGGGCGCATGCGGTTTCATCTGACTGAGCGGTTTGTGTCGAGCTTGAAAGGGAAAGAAGGCCGGTCGCCGATCTTCCGTGATAATGAGCTCGTCGGCTTCGGCGTCCAGGTCAGGTCGAACGGCCGCAAAAGCTTCACCCTAGACTACGTTATCGACGGGCGCCGGCGCCGAATGTTCATCGGAGATTATCCCGACTGGACGGCAACAGCCGCGCGGGAAGAGGCAAAGCGGCAGAAGCGCGACATCGATCTGGGGCACGATCCCTTGGCGCAGCGCGACGGGCGTCGATCGGCGCCAACTATGAAAGATCTGATCGAGCGCTATATCGAAGAGCATGGGGCCCGGTTGGCACCCGATCACGCCCGCGACCAACGCAACATGTTGCGCAAGTACGTTCTCCCGGTGTGGGGCAATCGGAAGGTCATGGACATCCGCACATATGATGTCGATCGGCTCCTAACGGAGATCGCGAAAGGGCGTGCCCGTCCGAGTAAGGCTGTCACCAAGCAGAAGCGCTGCCGCCCGCTCGCCGCGCCGAAGCTGACGCCGATTTAAGCGAACCGCGTTGGTGGTATCATCCGCAAAATGTTCAACCTTGCGATCCGGTGGGAGTTGAGGCCGGATAACCCCGCTGCGTCGTTCATCCGCAACCCCGAAAGCCCACGCGAGCGCTTCCTCGATCACAAGGAGATCGGGCGCCTATCCGAGGCATTGGCCGCGCATCCGAACCAGCGTATGGCGAACGTGATCCGCCTCCTCATGCTGACCGGCGCTCGGCGGGGCGAGGTATTGAAGGCGAGGTGGGAGCAACTTGATCTCGATCGCGCAGTATGGACAAAGCCTGCGGCTACGACCAAGCAACGGCGGCTTCATCGGGCGCCGATTTCGGGCGCCGCAGTCGCGTTGCTGCGAATGATCCGAGCTCACGTCCCTGGCGACTGTCCGTGGGTGTTTCCAGGCGACGCCTCGGGCAAGCCTGTCATTGAAATCAAGCGGTTCTGGCATAACGTGCGCGCGGAGGCGGGATTGGAGGACGTACGCATCCACGATCTCCGCCATACGTTCGCGTCGTTGCTGGTCTCGGGCGGTATGTCGCTGCCGATGATTGGACGCCTGCTCGGCCACACGCAGGTTCAGACAACTCATCGGTACGCACATCTGTTTGACGATCCTCTTCGCACCGGGCTCAACGAGGTTGGTGAGTTGCTGCGGCCACAACTAAAGTTAATCGAAGTCTTTCCGCCCACCCCTAAGCAAAACGCTCTCACCTCTCGGTACGATCCGCACCATCAGAACACAGCGCGACCGACGTTCAGTCCAGCTCAGGATGGCGCAATCTCGAAAAGTCGCAGCGCAACTCGAAAAGCCCGATGAGTGGCCTCCTCTTGCAGAGCTGCCTTCAGTGTCAAGTTGTTGGTCGGATCGGGATTATCCAAATGAACTGCGATAGTCGGAAGACTGCGCAATCGCGCAATTTCTTCCTGTGAGGGCGTTTCACCGGCATAGTCCGCTACGCCCTTTATCATCAGGCGTTGTACTGCGTTGCCTCTCGTTGACTGGGCCATCGACTTGGACACAATCGCAGACGCCTCCATTTCAAGACCGACAATATTCTCCGGGTCAACGCTAATCATCGACTGAGCCAACGCATGCGAAATATCGTCAATCTTTGCGCCGACAGCGACTGTTTTCTTGTGCGTAATGAGTTTCAATCCTTCGCTTCTCAGATCATCTATGTCCAGAGCCTGCAACCAATCGTGAAATCGAGTGTCCACGTTCCCTGCTCGCATCTCGGGCACGAATGCACCATCCTTCGTACCCAACGCCGTTCCATCGTACACATAGAGAGGGACGAGGACGTCCAAGAGCGACACACGTCCCTTAAGGCCCGCCATCATGCCAACCATGATGACGCGCTTGGGGCTTTCGTGAATGTCGATTGCTTCAAGTAGATCACGCATCGCAGCGTTGCCCTTCTCAGAGGCAAGCATTACGGCTGCAGAAACTACGCCTCCGCCACGAGTGGTGAAATAGATAACATCTGCTGGTCTGCCATCAGCGAGTTCTCGGTGAAGCTCATGCCGCATGCCGGACGTCTTGAGGAAACGCCGAATCGCATCCAATTCCTGGCGAGCACCGACCACTATGAAATCACTTGGTCGTTGAGGCTCACGCTCCTCGGCAATGGTGTGCCGACCAACAAACTCTGCGAAGGACTGACTGGGACTTTTCTTCATCTCAGCCAGCGCATCGGCCTGTTGTTTGGCAAATTCGACCTTGGCACGCGCGCGTCTCCAGCGTTGATCGAAATCGCCAGATATTCGGCCATTTGCCTGTTGTAGTAATTTGTCGATGGTGCCAGCCGCTCGCAGTCCATCTTTAACCGCCAAACGATCAAATGCTGCCAGCGCAGGCTGTATCGTCAATCTTGATGCCTTGGGGCTGGTTAGGTGCCGAACTACGGCCTGCAAGTTCAGCACATCGGGTGAGTGGCCATTTGCAAATTCGAGAAAGACAAGAAAGCAAATCCGTCCACGAACGCTATCATCCGCATCAAATTGAACGGCTTCGTCTTCCGATGAGCCGATCACGCTGCTCACCAATTCAGCATCTAGTGCCCTAAGGCGAGCCAATCCTCCAAGAGCTTCAGTTCGATTTACGGAACTCGGATCGTCCTGCGCGATACCCCGCAGAGAAGAAATCGCGTTTTCGCCAGCGCCAAACCTCGCTATCGATTTGATCGCTCGGCTTGCGACCCTGTCCTTTATTCTGTGATTCCACATCGGCCGATCGGTTCGCGCTGGAACCACCGCGATGTGGTAAATTGATGCGTCCACATCAGACGCTCGGAGGTTTTCAAGTGCGGCAATGGCCCTGATCCTAGCTCGATCCGTCGTCTCGTTTTTGAGAAAGGCTCTCAGTGTAGCGATTGAATCAGCCTCGCCGATCGCTCCAAGAGCCGTTGCAGCGACACCTCGTACTTGCGCATCAGTATCCTCCGTCAGGAGTTGTCGTATAGGCGGAGACGCCCCCGAGTTACCGATCTTTCCTAGTGCCGCAATGGCCGAACCACGAACGCTCGGCGCCGCATCTTCCAGTAACGTACTCAGTTCGGACACAACCGAATGATCACCAAGTATCCCAAGAGCCGTTGCAGCGGACCCTCTAACGTTTGAGTAATCACTCTTCAGGGCGCGGACTAGAGCCGGGACCGCCGATCGGTCGCCCAAAAGGCCAAGAGCGTTCGCAGACGAAGAGCCTACCTCAGGGAATTTAGACTGGAGGCTTTCGATCAACGCTGGAACTCCGGCACGATCGCCTAATAATCCGAGGGCGTGGGCAGCCGCACCGGCAGCCGCAGCATCGTTGTCGGAAAGGAAGGATTCCAAGCTTTCGCGAGCGTCAGTATCACCAATCCGCCCTAGGGCTGTGATGATTGATCCACGAACCGCATCATGTATCGACCGTCCGGCCTCCATGCTTTTTGATGGCGTAGTCGGAATCCGAGGCTCGCGTTTTAGTGCTTGGATGAGTGCCGGAACCGCCAACCTATCTCCAAGCAGTCCAAGAGCGTTCGCAGCCGAACTCCGTACGTGGGGAGAGTCATTGTTCAAAGCCAAAATGAGCCGTGGCACAGCGCGGCGATCGCCCAGTTGACCAAGAGCAGTCGCCGCTGCCGCCCTGTTCAATTCGTCCGCATCCTCGAGACATTGTTGTAGCACCTCTCGTGTCGCCCAATCTCCGATCTTTCCAAGCGCTGTTATTATAGCTCCCCGGACAATTTTGTTTGATGTGCGCGGATTGGTAGCCCCCTCGGCGACGTCTCGCCCATTCGAGATCGACGCCTCACGCAGTGCTACCAGCAATGAAGATGTTGCTGCATGGTTTCCGAGATTGCGGAGAGCGTTGGCTGCTGAGCGCCGCACATCCAGGTCGGGGTCCTTCAGCGCCTGAATAACTGCCGGCATTGAACGGCGATCCCCCAACATGCCTAAAGGCGGCCACAGCCGATGATCGATTTATCTTGTCAGAGTCGATTGAGGCGCTGCTCCAGACCAATTCTGGCTCGACGGTCACCAATACGTCCAAGCGCGGATATTACGGACCCACGGACATATGAGTGACCGTCATTCAACATCGAAATCATCGAGGGCACAGCTTCACGCCGCCGCAGTAGCCCTAGTGCGTGGGCCGCTCCAGAGCGGACAGTTACGTCGGCGTGTGCCAAGCACCTTTCAATCTCAGGTCCTGCTTCGACTACATTCAGTCGGCCGAGCGCGACAATGACCCGAAACTTTATTTGCGGATCGGTGTGACCAATCAACCCACGTAAGGTTGGAATAGCGCTAACGTCTCCGATCTGCCCGATGGCGCGAGCAGCAGCCGCGCAAATTTCGGCTTCCTGCGCTTGCAGGCATTCGTGGAGAAATTGCGTAGCGTTCGACGCACGAATCTCTCCGAGAGCAATCGCTGCTCCGGCCCGCAACTCCTGGAGGCGTGAACGATCCCGACCAATTGAAATAAGTAGATTCGCCACTGCTTGAGGTGGATTGTCTTGAACGACTGAAACGATCTGAGGATCAACTGATAGTCTGCGCAGTTCGCGAATAACGTTTGACTTACCTCCATACGCTTGGAAAGACTTTGGGCTATCAGGCTTCTGTTCCGGTTGGGGTCGCTCTCCTCGGATAGAATTGTCTTTCTCCAATCTCTCTCCATACCGGGTCAATGTCTGCCAGAACTCAGGACTGAGCGCGGAACTCAAGACCAGGCGGCGCGCGACCTCGACAACCGACGGCCATCTGTTTCGTGTCCCAGTCAGTAGGCCGGACGCCACTCCCTGCGCACGGATTGATTTGGGTAGGTCTTGGAGCGCAGATGCGGCAGCGTCGCGCAGCGCCCTCCTTTTGCCCGACAGTTTGTCTCCTAACGCGCGCCATATTTCGAACCGCACGTCTTCTGATAATCTTGAAAAATTGGCGCTAAGAATGTCGGCTAACACCGAGGGTCGATCGGCTGCCGTTGACCTCTGGAGCAGATCGCGAGCAGCTTTATCCGGCTCCGTCTGTAAACCGACCCAATACCCGGGAACGTGCTCAAACTCATCGGTGAGCAACGCAAAGTCAGGGAGCGCGCGATCACGCCAGGATAGTGCCAAACCGAAATCGCGGAGCGTCTCATGAGGATAGAGAAACAGATCCGGGACTTCCCCGCGCAGGGGATCAACCAAATACAAATTCATGAAGGCTTGAACCAACTCACCGACCGGTGCGCTATCGAAAGCTCCCTCTAGAAGCTCAGTCACTACGTCGGGATCAATGAGCTCTCCGTCGTTGGATATTGCTGCGAGACTGGTCGCGACGGCCAGTTGGTCGCCCTGGGGCCATTTCTGCGGGTACGCGCCTTGATGGACCGCGCTCTTTACCTGTCGAAAGCGCAACAGCAAGCTTCGCTGCATTAGGTCGGCGCGACTATGCGGCTTGGTCTCTCCATCGGTTGGCTCAGCCAGATACAGATGGACAGCCTGCTCCAGGAAAAACGGCCGCTGGCAGATCTCACTCAACCCGGTTACGGACAGCCAGGTCTGCATAGCCTGTGGATCAATGTCATAGCCGCTGACAAACTTAGCTCGTTGGCCCGCTTCGAAGTGGTCAAGGCGATAGGTTATGAACGTGCGACCAAATGGAATGTCTTCTTGGCTTTCCCACCAGACGCGGCGCGATGTCACAAGTACTGGATAACGGGTTAGGCCTGAAATGATTGTAACCAGCGCGTTGTACAGCTGCGAACCAGCGTAGCGATGTTCCAATTCATTCCATCCATCGATGATTATGGGAATTTGTTGCTTAGAAAGCAGAGTGTCGATCTTTGGATCACTCAGTCCAAAAGATAGTGCTAGCTTTGCAACGAGTCCTTGCGCATCAATTGTAGCGACCTCTTTCGAAATCCTTTCCAGTTCTTGGCGCCGAATGAGCAGACAAGGGCGGCCAATGCGAAGTATTGCCGCGGCGACGTGAGCGGCGAGGCGCGACTTTCCTTGACCTGCAGCGCCAACCACGAAATGTGTGGCCCCAATAGCCCTCCCTGAAAGAGTTAATGCGTCAACGAGGTTTTCGATCGAAGTCAGTGGGAGAGCGCTAGCTAAAGGGTCGTCGATCCCTGGCCTTGTGATGAAGCGCTCGTCTACGGCATCCACTAGTCTCAAGTTTGGCGGTATAAAATCGCCCTGATAAATGGATAGCAGGCGAGCTGCGAGCGCTTCCAAACGTGTTTGATTGAATAGCCCTTCCGATGGTCTCGCAGGAAGAGGAGCCGAACCGATGACGGTAGATGCTTGCAACGAGGCCGCGCTCGCGGAGTTCAGCCGGGCGGTGTCCAATCTCTCCAAATAAATCTCTACCGCTCCAATTACGGGTTGTGCATGCATCTCCCAAAGAGTCTGTGATCTTGCATGAATGTCGGCATACGATTCCCATTGGTTTGCTTTGCGTGCTGGGGCCGGACGCCCCTTCCGCACATGCCGATTATGCGTACCGCTATAACTTAGGACTGCTAACAATTTTTCGGTCGAACTGATTTGCGCCGCAAGCGCATCGGCCCTGTTTGTCCAGGAAGCACCTCTCCAATGGCTTAGATCGTCCATCGGATAGCCAGCGCTATCCATAAAGTCTTTCTTGTCCCGGCGTCCTTCACAATAGGCGGCAACAGCCCAATCGAAGAAGCTATCGACGGACCTGACCAAGCCCTCTCCCGGGGGAAGACCGCTCTCGTTTTCACGAATCCGATCGTTCGTCATGGTCTTGCTCGCGCGGAACAATTCTACGATACCACACCACGATCTAAGGCCCCCGCTTGGGTTGGCGCCAAAGTTGGCCGGGTTGGGCCAACTTCAAGTGGACGCGACGAATTTTGGCCGCCGTGCTGAATCTCCATCAACCGCCGGGAATGAGCCCCGCGGCACATTGGAGAATCCCATGAGCACCCTTGTGGCTACCATGTCATATCCCGTCATTACTTGCGTGAAGGCAGTCAGTTTTCGCGCAGGGCTCGGCAATCACGTTGCCAATTGCAAGGAGACCGCCGAGCTCGCCGACATCATGAACTACGAAAACGACGCCGTGGAGGCTCGGATTCAAAAGGAGCTGGCGTACTCGCCCTGGGCCGCAAGCGAGTTATTCCGGGACCTCAAGCGCTTCCTCTGGGTAAGCACCATCGTTGATGGACCTATCGCGCCGCCGCCGGCCATTGATGACGCGTGGCACGTTTTCCTGTTGTTCACCCAGGACTATGCTGCCTTCTGCAATTGCTTCTTCGGGCGCTTCCTTCACCATCGGCCTCGCCGGCCGGGTGATCTTCCTGATGGGGGCAAGGCCGTTCGCGGAATGATCGGCGCAATCCGCATGCACCTAGGCGGATTTGAATCTCTCTCGGCAAACTGGCAGTTCACCGGGATGAAATCTGCGGATTGCTTCGGTGGTAGTTGCTCGAGTGAACTCGGTCTCTTGCTCCCCATCAACAAACTGCCAGAGCTAAATTCGAACGTCTAAAGCGCCGCACCTGCAAAGTCGCAGGTGCGGCAGCTTTTTGCTCCTAATATGGTCCATTTTCGAAGTTCGTACCGCAACGCTTATGCTGGCCGATTTAGTTCCCGCCAAACCATGGCGACCTTGCGTCGAACCGTGCTCTCATCCGGCGTTTGTTGGTCCGACCGCGACTGAAACCAGTCGAGCATCTCGCGGACAAGCTCGCCTTGCGTCTTGGGCAATCCATCGACGAAGATTCTGCGCGTCATGGCGGCGAAAAACGTGTCCCAGTCATACTTCGGCGGCGCACCGGGACCGGGCGGCCGTCGCCGTGCTTGCCCCTCGGATGCACCCACCTCACCTGGAGCATGCTTGCGCTCGAAACGCTGAACCTCGGTGCGCGTCACCAACACATCAGCCGATGTAACCAAGAGGCCTTCGTTGGACTCGCTGATCCAGTGCCATTCACTCTCGCCGTGCGGGCGCACGCGGCGAAGCAAGACCTTCTCCGGTTTTGCGCCGTGCGGGCGGAGAGAGGCAGGACATCGGCGCCGGCGACTTCGACGAGGTCACAAATGATCTTGCCCGTATCGGTCTTCATCGGTGGCGCGGCGATCGATAGCGCGATCAGCCCGTCCACCGCGTACCCCGCCACATCGATCGGCATGACGCTCCAGCGGATGGCTATCTCGTCCAGTGTTTGGAACGGGCGAGGCGGGAGCGACATCTTCGAACGTCCTCAATACTCAAAACTCTCCAAGGCACGCGTTAGATAGAGCACGCTCTTATCCAGGTTTGATCTGCTTCCGCCTGCGATACACCTGCACGACCTGCTTCAGATCCTCGCGCATGTCCGGCGGTAGCCGGCCAGCTTCCACAAACAAGTCGTCCATCCGCACGCCCAGGATGGCGGCGGCCTTTTCGACGTATTCGTCGCGCGGCGGATTCTCCTGTTCGCGCTCGACCCGCGACCAGTACGCCGGGGAGACGCCGAGGCGGTCCGCGAATTCGTTCAAACCAATGCCATCGGCAATTCGCTTCTGCCGTACGCTCACACCAAAGCTCATGGTCATCTCCATCATTAAAATGATGCAACGAGGTGGCCGCCTTTGCGCAGCCGAACCGCCATGAAGGCGGGCGACACTCCGAACTCCTCCGCTAGCGCGTCGACCATGCCCTCGATCATGTCTTCGCCGACTTCGCGAACGCAGACGACGGGCGCTGAGAGCTTGCTGGCTCCCTTCCACCGCATCGGTAGATCGGCCGCGGTCGCATGGCGAGCAAACGCTTTCGACAGCTGGTATGGCGGCGTCAGAAACGCCCCCATGAACTCGTCGGCGCGCCACTCGCGCCAGTCGATGGCCGCCGGTACTTGACCCCTAGCGGGCCCGCTCCCAAAGCTCTGCCGCGCGCCACCGTGCATCGCTGCCGGCATGTCGAAAATCGCGTGCCCGAACTCGTGCGCGGCGGTCGATCGGAACAGTTCCGCTTCGTCCGCGAGATCCGAGCTGATGCTGATCATTACGGCGTGCGGCACTTGCGGGTCGTATTCGCAGATGCCGAGGACCGGCGCGCCATTGCTGTCGTGAACGTCATGATCGAGGTCCCAGATGAGACGGACCTCGCGCCCGTTGACCTTCAGCCGGCCGGCGCGCTTGGCGAGGTCTTTCGGCTCGATCGGACGTATTGAGCCGGCAAAGAGCCTCCGCCGGACTTCGCTCGCAATCCCCCCGACGACCGCCGCCTTCATGGGGCGCGGTTCGCCCGACGCATAGGACGGATACGCGACTTCTATCATTCCTTCCCTCCGAGCCATTTCTGTTGACCATTTGGTTTACGGATATGTTCCTAGTCTGTTCTCAATCTGGAGTCGAATCCATTTTTGAGCTTTTCCGCCTGTTTCCGCCTCTCAGGACAAGACCCGGGCCGCTCCGCATAAGAGATTGATCCATAGCACTTAATTCGTCTGCTCCTGTTTCTGCCCGTTTCCGCCTCACCTGATCGGCCGGCGCGGTGGTCCTATTCGGCCCACGCCGATCGACGATTGCGGAAGGAATTGGTCTATGGGTGAGCAGGGCGAGAACACGACCGCTGGCGAAGCGGGCCCCCTTCTGGGCGGCTGGCTGACCCGGGCCCAGGTGGCCACCGAAATCGGCGTCTCGGTCGACACCCTTCAGCGCTGGGAGACGCGGCGGATCGGGCCGCCGTGCGTACGGATCGGCCGCAAAGTCCTCTACCGCGCCGAAGCCTTCCGCGAGTGGCTGATCTCGCGCGAGCGCGGGCCGCTCGCCGGCAAAGCGCCGCGTGCGGGAGGCGTGCGATGACCGCGCTCCGGGTCACTGGCCGACGCGAGGCTCGCGCGCTCGCCGCCAACGCTGTCCTGCTCTCGTTCTTCGAGCGTTACGGAACGCTGCCGCGGCCAGATGATCGGCTGTGGCGGCTTGACCCTTTCGAGCGGCTCGAACTCGTCGGCGAAATGGAGCTCAAGCTCGGGGCCGCGTTCCGCGACGCCGACATCGAATTTCTCGAACACCCCACCGATCTGATCGAACGCGGCGCCTCGGTTCTGATGAGCGCGCGCCGATGAACGCAACCTCGTTCGAAACGCATGGCATCGAGCATCTCTCCGCGTCTTCACTCAACGTTTGGGCTGCGCAGCCGGCGTTGTGGATCATGGAGCGGCTTCTCGGCCGCCGCACGCCACCCGGCATTACGGCAGCGCGCGGCAAGGCTGTCGAGCACGGCGTCCACCTCGGTCTCAGCAATTCGCGACTGTCGATCGAAGACTGCATCGAGGGCGCAGAGCGTGAGTTCATCCGCCAAACAGCGTTGAGCGCTGATCCGCGACGAGAGGAAGAGCGCAAGAAGCTGGCCGGCTGGGTGCGCGGTGCACTCGCCGAACTTCGGCAGTATGGAACACCCGACGGCTACCAGGAAAAGATCGAAATCAGGCTCGAGGGTGTCGGGATCCCGCTCATCGGCTACATCGACTGGCGCTTCTCCAATCACGGCCTGATCGTCGATCTCAAGACATCGGAGCGATTTCCATCACGTATCGGCGATGCCCACGGCCGCCAAGGCGCGCTGTACGCGTCGGCGCACGGCAATTTCGGGATGCGCTTTGCCTACGCGAAGCCGGCGCCTGGCAAAGCTGACCCGCGCCAAGTCACCGTCTACGAGATGTCCGGCGATGACGTGCACCGTCATCTCGCCGCACTGCGCGCCATTGCGCTCTCGCTCGGCCGGTTCCTCGCAATGTCAAGCGACGCGCGTGAGCTCGCCGGCCTGATCGTCCCTGACTTCGATTCGTTCTGGTGGTCCGAACCGGCCGCGCGCGCGGCGGGCCGCGAAGTCTTTGGTTTCTGAAAACAACTTTCAACGCGAAAGGAGAAACGCAATGGGTCTCAACATCGGTGGCTCAGGCATCATCAAGCCGTACGTCAAATACAATGCCAAGGCGGACAAGTGGTTCGTACGCTCGCCGGAAGGCGGCGACCAGGAGATCGCGCGTCCGACCTTCCTGCTCGATCTGAAAAACATTCGCACCGGCTGGCTGCGATTCCGCGAAGGCCAAGCGCCAGAGCGCGTGATTGATCCGGCGCTTGATCGTGCGGCGCCGAGCCCGGCCGAAGACTTCAAGCGCGGCTTCGTGGTGACCGCGTTCAGCCCGAAATTCTTCGGCGGCGCGGTCGAGTTCTCGTCGGCATCAATCCACCTTTCGAACGCGATCCGCGAGCTCTATGGGGCGTTCGAGGAGCACGGCGCAAAACCGGAGAACCGCGGCAAGGTGCCGGTCGTCGCCTGCACCGGCTCCGAGCCGATGAAGGACAAGTACGGTACCAATTACCGGCCGATCCTTGACGGTCGTGAAGTGGGTCGATCGTCCAACCGAGTTTGCGGACGAAAGCCCGGTTGACGACGCCGACGTGTGGAAGGGCAGCGCGCCCTCGGCATCGAAGTCGGCTCAGCACGTCGCGCCGCCTGCGCCGAAGCCAGCGGCCGATCCGCTCTCTGAACCGCTGTTCTGATCCGCAATCGGCGAGCTTCGGCTCGCCGGCCATCCTTCCGATCGCCGCGATGCAGAAGTCGAACGTCCAGCCCATGATCGAGCCCGACGCCGAACAGATGCGCCGCCACGTGGCGCATTTGTTCGAGGGCTGGCTCGATGGCTGCCACGAGGGCCGCATCGAGCTCGCCTGGACCGACGGCCGCGACGGCCGGCTGCGGCATGCGGCGATCTTCGGCACCGACGAACTTGACCGGCTGGTTGCGCAAGCCCTCGCCGAAAACTGCAAGCCTGGCCAGAACCTTTACATCGGCCAAGCGCTGCGCAAGCCTGACATTCCACCGTTCGGCCGCTGCAAGGACGAAGATTTCTTCGCGCTTCCGGCCTTTTACGTCGACATCGACGACGACGTAACCGCCACCGCAACGGTCAATTATCGCCACCGCGGATGCCCGCCGACCGGCGTGGTCATCACGGGCCGCAAGCCGCACATGCGCGCGCAAATGCTCTGGCGGCTGCAAGCGCCCGAACGCGACGTGCTTGCGTGCCGGGCGCAGAACCTGGCGCTCGCCGAGGCGCTCGGCGGCGACACCCGCGTGGTCAATCCAAGCCGCGTCATGAGGCTTGGCGGCTCGATCGCGTGGCCCGTCAAGGAAGGACGGGTAATCGAGCGTACCGAGTTTCTGAATTTCGATGATGGGCGGCCGAAAACCTATCTGCCCGGCCAGATCGCCAGAGCGTTTCCGCCGGCAGCTGCGCCGGCGACTTTGAATTCAACACCTTCACCCACGCAAGAGACGCCGGCGGGAGATTGGCCGACGCGCGTGGGTCTGCAAATCGGGTCTTCGATCGTCTCGGTCGACGCGTGCCTCGCGCAAATCCGCGCCGGCGATCACTGGCACGATAATCTCGTTCGCCTTACCGGTCATTGGATCGCGCGCGGTTGGTCCGACGCCGAAATCCTCACCGCCGCCGAGGCCTTGACGCTGCCGGGCTACACGGTGGGGCAGACCCGGCGCGAAGTCGGCGCGATGATCGGCGGCGGCCGGCGCAAATGGGGAATCGAAAATCCCGATCACGCCATTGACGACGCGACGGCCTCGACAGTCGATCTCCTGGCTTGGACTGCGGACCGCTACGCCGGCGAGGCGCGACCGATTACCTGGTTGTGCCGCGGCACAATCCCACTCGGTATCGCGGCCCTGCTTGCCGCCATGGGCGGTCTCGGCAAAAGCTACATCGCGCTCGATCTGGCGCTGCAGATTGCCGCCGGCGTCGCCGGACTGGAACAACCGCGCAAGATTCTCGGTGGCCGGATTGCGATCGAAGGCACTGCGGCCGTCGTTACGGCCGAAGACAGTTTCGACGCCGTGCACCGGCGGCTCAACCGCATCGATCCTACCGCGCGGCGTATGCGGCATCCGAAACGCCTGATCGTATTGCCGTTGCCGGACGCCGGCGGCGCGCGCCCGCTGATCGCAACAAATGGAAAGATGCTGGCGCGGACGCCGTTCTTCAATGATTTGAAGCTGCAACTGGTGCGGCTCCCGGACTTGCGGCTCGTCATTATCGATCCTTTGCAGGCGTTCGTTCTGGCCGATGTAAACGCCGACCCGGCCGCCGCGCAGTTCCTCTGGTCGGCAATGGCGGAGCTTGCCGCCGCAACCGGCGCGACAATCCTGCTCACGCATCACATGCGAAAAGACGGGATGCTGCGCATCGCCGACGGCGACGACGCGCGCGAAGCGATCCGCGGCACCACCGCATTGGTGGACGGCGCCCGGCTTGCATACGCGCTCTGGCGGCTCGACGAGGAAGCCGCGCGCCCGGTTTGCAACACGCTTCCAGATCCCGTTCGCGCGTGGCTGCATCGTGCGCGGCGCGGTGGTCAAGGCGAACGACGAAGCCGATCACGATGCGCACACTTACGTGCGCCAGGAGAGCGGCCTTCTCACCCAGCTCGAGACCGAACCGAGCGCCGCTTCCGAACCGGAGTTCACGATCGCGCAAGCGCGCGAAGTGCTCAAAGAGATCGACCGCCGTTTCGAAGCCGGCATGCCGTTCTCGCACTCGCCGCGCGGCGGCGCTCGCTACCTCGGCCTCTACCTCGTGCAGCACGCCAAGATGAACCGCAAGGCCGCCGACAGGCTGGTCGCGGACTGGCTCAACAACGGCGTGCTCACCATCGAGGCGAGCAATCGAAAGACCAAGCTCAGCGGCTTGCGGGTGCTGGCGTGGCTGTGAAGGGGCGGCGGAGACGGCGGAGACGGGTCGGCCAAGTCATTGATTTTGCTTGGCGGAGAAGATGGCGGAGATGCGGAGACACCATGCGCAACACATTGAAAACAAAGCGGAGACCGGCGGAGAAGAAAACCCCCCATACCCCCTAGGCGCGTCGCCGCGGCGATACCGCGCGCCGCGCGTCGCGTTTCGGACGCCGCGTTCGAGGCGTGCGATGACCCGCGCCGTCAGAAAGCTAAGCCCGGCGACGGAGGCGATGGCGCCCGAGGCCTATCGCATTCGGTCGATGGTCGATGGCCTCGACCAGTTGGCGCTTGCCATGGAACGCAAGTGGGGCGTCGGCCGCCTGCGGCTCCTCGTTTCGGATTTTCTGCGCGCAAAATTCGACGAGCAAAAAGATCGGCTCGACGCCGCGCTTCAATCCGGCGAGGAGCGCTACGTCGCGCCTCAGGTCGAAGGCATGCGGCGGGCCTGGGCTGCCCTTGATCGCGCCGCGCACGAGTCCGGCGCAATACCGCTGGCGCCGCAGGTCTGGGAATGCGTGCTGCCGTCAACGGGCGAAGTGATCTCGCTCGTGCGCAGCGTCGAGGAAGCCCACCACGTCGCGCGCGAAGGTCGCGTCTTCACCGTGGCCGAGGTCGCAATCCTGATCGAGGCGCTCGGCGACGGCGTCCTTGACATCAAGCAGAAATTCCCCGGCGCGGCCGTCACCGGCATCCGCCGCAAGCCTTCCATCGACTGGGAAACCGGCGAAGAGATCCCGTTCTGAATCGAGGAGGCCTTCCAAGGAGAACGCTTTCGACGATTTCGTCTGCCGCCCGTGTCGGCACCGTACCGCCGTTCGTCGGCCTCGCCTCGCGCGCGATCCTCTCGCTCGACCTTGGGACCATGCACGGGTGGGCCATGCAGCTCGCCGGCGGCGTCATCGAGAGCGGCACGATTTCGTTTCGTCCAAGCCGCTACGACGGCGGCGGCATGCGTTATCTGCGCTTTCGTGGTTGGCTTGCGAGCGTTGCCTCGGACGCAGCGGGACTTGAAGCGATCTATTTCGAGGAGGTGCGCCGGCATGTCGGCACCGACGCCGCGCATCTCTACGGCGGATTTCTGGCAACGCTGACCGCCTGGTGCGAGCAGAACGCGATTCCCTACGAAGGCGTGCCGGTCGGAACGATCAAGCGTCACATCACCGGCAAAGGCAACGCCGACAAGGCGGCGGTGTTCGACGCCGTTCGCGCCACGGGCTTCAATCCCTGCGACGAAAACGAAGCTGACGCCATCGCGATCTTGCTCTGGGCGATCGATACGCACGGAGGCGTGCGGTGACGCGCATCGTCTTCCAGAGCGGCGGCCAAACCTCACCACCCAGATCGAATTCGAAAACCGCGCCTATTCGGTCACGTTGGGACTCGACGTTTGCAGCGATTGCGTTGCGGAAGTGTTCACTCACGGCGCCAAGGTCGGCTCCGGGATGGATCGTCTCATCGACGATGTCTGCGTCACTCTCTCGCTTCTCCTTCAGCATGGCGTCGAGCCGGCGCCGCTTGCCGCGAGCATGGGACGGCTCGGCGATGGCAAGTCGCCGGCATCGATCGTCGGCGCGCTCGCGGATCTGATTACGCGCGAGACGCAGCCGTGAGATGGACGCCAAAGGGCTACGGCGGCCAACGCGCGGCGCCCGAGACCGTCAAGCGCGAGGGCTGGCGCGAGCAAAAAATCCTGGTCGTGAACGCCGACGACGATCGGCTCACCTGGCCCGAGCGCGAATTCATCCGCCAGATCGGCGACAAGCTTTACGGCAAGCGCGAGGAGGCGCCTCAATGACGGAGACACGGTGGACGGCATCGATGATCGAGGAACGGTTCGAGGAAGCCGCATTCACATTGCGCCGGCTGCCTGATTCCCGTGTGCCTGGATATTTCAACACGTGGCCGCTGATCGTGCGCAGCGTGCATGAAGCGTTCGGCTGGGATCGCGCGCGCATGCCGCGCATCGCGCCGTCACCCGGCGCAATCAGCCGTATGGAGGAAACCTTCACTTGGCTAGCCTGGCTCGAACCGGACGATGCGCGCATCGTTTGGCTGCGCGGCGAAGGCGTGCCGTGGAAGCCGATTTGCTGGCGAGTAGGATTGACGCGGCAAACCGCATGGCGCCGTTGGGTCGCCGCGCTTATTACCGTGTCGAACCGGCTTTCGACCGAGCAAATCCCGACGAACCCAAGCCGGTTGCCGAAAGCCTTTGCCGCAAATCGCCGCATTGGACGTAGCGAAAGCCGCGCCGCGACGGAAACAAACCGCACAACTCGTTGAACTTCAGGCGCGACAAATGCAACAGATTTTGGCATTTTTCCTGGCATGATCGCGGGACGCGCGTCCAAAACTCGCCGCTCGCCACGCCTATCGATGTTGAGCAATCGAACCGCGGTGCTCGACATCCGTTCGGCGAAACCTCCTCCAAAGACAGCAAATCCCTTCTATCTCACTTCCGAGTGGCGTGCGCTCGTTGCCGCAATCATCAAAGAGCGCGGCGCAAAGTGCGAAGACTCTACTTGTCGCTTTCCCGGACGCATTGGAATCAGAGTGTTCGGCGATCACATCATCGAGCTACAGGACGGCGGCGCGCCGCTCGACAAGGCGAACGTCATGCTTCGCTGCGGCGCTTGCCACACGCGCAAGACCAACAGCGAACGGGCGAAGCGGATGGGCGCTTGAGGCCGAGGGGGGATTAAATCCTCAAATCGCTTTCGGCCGTAACCGCGCCCATTCTCATGCGCATAAATTTTTTTCGCCAGTTTTTCCCGCCTAATAAAAGGAGGCTTCGGAGCCTCGAACCGATGTCATGCCCGAGAGCCAATCGCTTGCCGTCGAATGGTGGCCGCTCGATCGCGTCCATCCCTACGAGCAAAACCCGCGCGTGATCCCGGACGCCGCCATCGAGAAGGTGGCGACCTCGATCAGGACTTTTGGCTGGCGGCAACCGATCGTCGTTGACGATGCCGGCGTGATCCTCGCCGGGCATACCCGATTCCAGGCGGCAAAGCGGCTGGGGCTCGAACGCGTGCCCGTGCACGTTGCTTCGGGCCTCAGCCCTGAGGCCGCGCGCGCCTATCGATTGGCGGACAACCGAACGCACGACGAAGCGCGCTGGAACCCGGAAGGACTCGGGTTCGAGTTTACAGGAACTCGCCGCTGCTGGTTTCGACCTTGCGTTGACGGGCTTCGATGCAGGCGAACTGCCGATCCAGTTTCCCGGCGAGGTGCCGTGGTCCAATCCGACCAGTGACCCGGCCGCAAGACACTCCCTCATTGACGCTCGCCGAGCGCTTCGGCATCCCGCCGTTCTCGGTGTTCAATGCGCGCGAAGGCTGGTGGCAGGACCGCAAGCGCGCATGGATCGACCTCGGCATCCGATCGGAGCTCGGTCGCGGCGCGCCGATCGGCGGCGCGCCATTGCCGATGGATCGTGCCAAGGCCGACCGCCGCGCCCGGCGGTTCGGCGTTGCCGGCGACAGACTATTCGAAATCGAAAGCGCGCGGCGATGGTCGCGGCAAGCCGATCAATGGCTGAACGAAAGCTCCGAATGCGCTTCCTTCGCGCAAGCGGTTGACCGGATGGAAAACCTGACCTTCGTGAAAGGCAGCCGCGACCCGAAACCTTGATCCGGTGAGCGCGGCCATCCTCGAAGTCGCGTCGACCGGCACATCGATCTTCGATCCGGTCGTCTGCGAAATCGCTTATCGCTGGTTCTGCCCTCCTGGCGGCACCGTGCTCGATCCCTTTGCCGGCGGGTCGGTGCGCGGCATCGTCGCGTCTCGGCTCGGCCGCCGCTATGTGGGCATCGAGCTTCGACGCCGAGCAGGTCGCCGCAAACGTCGCGCAGTTGCCGCTTGCCGGAGAGCCGCGCCCGGAATGGCGCTGCGGCGACGCGCGCGATATCGAAAGCTCGCGCCGCGACATCGAATGCGATTTCGTTTTTTCGTGTCCGCCCTACTGGAACCTTGAACGGTACTCCGAGGACGCGTCGCGACCTGTCGAACATGGCGTTCGTCGATTTTCTCGTCGCTTACCGGGCGATCATCGCCGGCGCGGTTGCGCGATTGCGGGATGACCGCTTCGCCGTCTGGGTCGTCGGCGACGTGCGCGACGAGCACGGTTGCTACGTGAGCCTGCCGGGCCGCACCGTCGATGCGTTCGAGGCCGCCGGCGCGCGGCTTTACAACGACGCCATCCTGGTGACAGCGGTTGGCTCTCTGCCGATCCGCGTTGCGCGCCAATTCGAAATCTCGCGCAAGCTCGGGCGCACGCACCAGAACGTCCTCGTTTTTGTCAAAGGCGATCCGCGTCGCGCTACCGAAGCCTGTGGCGCAGTTGAATTTGGCGAGGTTTCGGCTCGATGAACAGCCGGCGCTGCCGGGAGTTGAGCCGCTATGACGAAACCGGAAGTGATCGAGCACGACGGCGTTCTTCGTCGTTCGCGATGATCTATTCCCTGGCGGGACCAAAGCCCGGTTTCTGCCGTCGCTGTTCGACGGCGCCGACGAGGTTGTCTATGCGAGCGCGGCCGAGGGTGGCGCCCAAACGGCTCTCGCCACCGTAGCGGCACAGCTGGGCAAACGCGCCACGATTTTCGTTGCCAAGCGCACGCAACCGCATCCGCGCGCATTGATGACGAAGCGGCTCGGCGCAAAGATCATGCAGGTGTCGCCGGGCTATCTCAGCACGGTTCAGGCGCGCGCACGCGAGTACAGCCGCCAGGTCGGCGCCCGGCTTGCGCCGTTCGGCGTCGATACGCCCGAAGCCATCGAGGCTATTATGGCGGCGGCACGATCGATCGGCATCGAACCCGACGAGGTCTGGTGCGCATCCGGCTCTGGCGTTCTGGCGCGCGGCCTTGCGACCGCATGGCCGAACGCACGCCGGCATGTCGTCCAGGTCGGCCGAACGTTGACCGCGAACGAAGTCGCAGGCGCGACAATTCATATCTTTCCGCTGCCGTTCGGACGCGAAGCCACGAGCAAGCCCCCGTTCCCGAGCGACCCGCACTACGACGCCAAGGCCTGGGAGCACTGCGCGGCCCGGAAGGGTGCGGGCCACGTCTTGTTCTGGAATGTTGCTGGACCGGCCGCACCCAACTAGAGATAATGTTGGCTACTCTCGGATTGCATCACGCCCGTCGGAGATGCCCTTCATGCCACGGGTCGTAGCGATGAAAACCTCATCGGCAACCCGGTGCTTCCGTTATATTGATAAAAATAGTTTTCCAGCGTCTCCATGTCTGGATCAGTAACGAAGCTATAGGGCGTGTCGTTTGGGACGAAGAACCACTCACCCGGACCATATTTTCGTCCGCTATATGTTATTGAACCTTTGACAACCACCCGGAGCTGTCCACATGCGCTTACGCCATCAATGTTCGGATGAACATGTGGTCTTACAGTCGTATTGGGAGGAAACCGCGTCATGATAACTCGGAACCCAGGCAAGGGGATTGGCAGCTGCCATTTTTGTATGCCGTTAGCAAAAGGTGCATCTACCACAAGTTCGCCTTGGGCTTTTGCTGCACCTTGGCTGAAGCTTGTAATCACTCCATCATCGCCAAAACCCTTCTCAATGAGCTCATCGACGGACCAGTTTTCTCTAACGAAACCATAGTCTCTCAACTCAGTTTCAGAATATTTTGTCCTTGCCTCGTCGACGGTGATTCCGTTGGCCTTTAACACAGTCTGGATTAGTCTTAGCTCATCCTCGTTTAGATCAAGCAACTCGTCTGACTTCGACATAACACCCTCCTAATGTTGTGACTCTAACGCTTGGTTCGCACGGGCGACCTTTTCGAGGATTTTGCCCGCAGATTTGGTCCAGATGAAGGGCTTGCGGTCGGCATTGTGCTTGTCCAGGTATTCCATAATGGCGCTGTCGAGTTCGGCGACGCTTTTGAAAGCGCCGCGCCGGATGCTTTTTCGGGTGATCTCTGCAAAGAAGCGCTCGACCATATTGAGCCAAGACGCCGAGGTCGGCGTGAAGTGAAGATGGAAGCGCGGATGTCGCTTGAGCCAGCGTTTGACTGCCGGAGTTTTATTAGTGGCATAATTATCGACGATCAGGTGCAGGTCGAGCGCGGGCGGGGTTTTTTGATCGATCAGCCTGACAAAGCGCAGGAACTCGCGATACCGGTGGCGCGACAGGCAGGTTCCGATCACCCTGCCGTCGAGCATGTTGAGCGGTGCAAACAGCGTCGTTCGCCTCTCTAGCGTGGCACCCCTCTCGGTGCATATTGAATTTCTTTGCAACCCTACTACGCACTTTTTTTTTGGCAAGGCTAAACGGTCCACACGCGGTCCGGGCGCCTCCGGGCCGCGTGCTGTTCTGGAACGTTGCTGGGCCGGCGCGGCGTTAGCGCGCTGCCTGCGCTTCAATCGCGGTGATGCAAAGATCGCGGTAGCGCGCGATCGCCTTCGGGCTTGAGCTGACCGGGTTGACTTCGAAAGCCCGGAGACCCTTGAGGTCGCCGGACTTCGCGAGGTCAACCACGCTCTGCAGCTTGTTGCGAAACCGCTTGTGGGTCTCGGCACTGAAATCAGGTGGCTCGGGCAGCTTGCCGTCGCGGGCCGCCGCTTCGATCGCCGCGCGCTTGCCGACCGAGCGCGTCGCGGCCGCCTCGGCCTTGCCGGCGGCCTTACGGCCCTTGTGCGCCTTCCGGGGCGCGGCTTCGGCCTTCGGCGCCTGTGGGCTTTCCTCGGCCGACGCGCCCGCTTTGACGCGGAATGTATAGCCGTCCTTGGTCTTGACGATCTCAACGTCGTCGGGGCTATGGCCGGCCGCCTTGGCGGCGCGCTGGGCGTTGAACTTCTTCGCGTAGGTCTTCATCGGGTCCTCCTTGATGGACATGCAGGTTTGGGTGACGAGACCCGATCGGCCGTCGGCGGTGACGCCGTAAATGAGCGGGCGCCTGCCGTTCGGATGCATGGCGACAAGGCGAGCGGCCTTGGCGCGCGCTTCCTCGAGCGTCTCCGCGAAGTCGGTCGCGTAGCGGCCAACCCCGAGGAATAGCGCAAGCTCGAACCGAACCGCCGCGGCAACGATGTTCGCGTTTGCGAAATCGGCCGGATGCGGATTGTGGACTCGTGCCATTTGCTGCTCCCCCGATTGATCGGGCGAGCGCAGTCAGGCTCGACGGCGCGGTGCGAGCAACTGGAGGTGCGCTGCTCTTTCAGCATGCCGGCAGAACAGGAGGAGCATGAGTGCGCGGCCCGGCGCCGCTGATGATTTGAAAGGTCTAGAGCCATGGGACGCCCCGCATTCGCTCCGAGCGCCGAGCAGCGCAAGGAAGTCGAGATCATGGCCCGGTACGGGATCCCGGAGGACGACATCGCGCTCGTGCTCGGCATCGACGCGAAGACGCTGCGCAAGCACTTCCGGCTCGAACTCGATGTCGCCTTCGTGAAGGCGAACGCGCAAGGTTGCCGAGTCGATCTTCCTGCAAGCGGTCGGCGCCCCGGCGCAATACTACCGGCCGGTCATCCCGACGCCGGCAAGCTCATGCGCGCCGAGCAGCCGCGCGTGCTCGGCGGCCGGCATCTGGTGGGAGCGCACCCGCGGCGGGCGCTCCGAGTACGCGCCGCTCGGCCCAAGCCGCTCGGCAAGAAGGAGGCCGCGCGGCTTGCCGCCGAGAACGCGGCGCAGGGCACCGATTGGTCTGAGCTGGTCGACGAGAGCCGGGCCAATTGAAGTGGGCCTTCGCGTGTCCCGGACTGGGAAGATCGGCTTCGCAACGGCCGATCGCTCATTCCCGACCTGCCGCTGAACGAGAAGGAGGCGCGCCGGGCCGTCGCGATCTACAACAAGCTGCGCATTCCCGATGTCGCCGGCACGCCGTCGTTCGGAGAGGTCGGCGCCGACTGGTTCCGCGACATCATCGCGGCGATCTTCGGCTCCTACGACCTCGCAACCGGCGTCCGGCACGTCCGCGAGAGCTTCAATCTCGTTCCGAAGAAGAACAGCAAGACCACGAACGGCGCCGCGCTGATGGTGACGGCGCTGCTGATGAACCGCCGCCCGCGCGCGGAATTCCTGCTGACCGGCCCGACCCACGAGGTCTCGGAACTCGCGTTCAACCAGGCCGCCGGAATGATCGAGTGCGACCCGGATGGCTTCCTGCAAAAGCGGATGCACATCCAGGAGCATCTGAAGGCCATCACCGACCGGCGCACGCAAGGCGCGGCTCAAGGTCAAGACGTTCGACGCCAGCGTCGCCACCGGCCCGAAGCCGGCCGGCGTGCTGGTCGACGAGCTGCATCAGATCGGCAAGATCAATAACGCCGACAAGATCATCGGCCAGCTGCGCGGCGGGCTGATTTCGCAGCCGGAAGGTTTTTTGATCTTCATCACCACGCAGTCGGACGACCCGCCGGCGGGAATCTTCCGCGACGAGCTGATGAAGGCGCGCGCCATCCGGGACGGCCGCGCCACCGGTCCGATGTTGCCGGTGCTGTACGAATTTCCCGGACGACATCATCAAGTCCGGCGCGTGGCGCGACCCGGCGAACTGGCCGATGGTCACGCCCAACCGCGACCGCTCGGTGACGATCGCGCGGCTGATCGAGGATTTCGACGCGGCGCAGATCGCCGGCGAGAAGGAGGTCCGCCGCTGGGCAAGCCAGCACCTCAACATCGAGATCGGCCTTGCGCTCAAGTCCGACGACTGGGCCGGCGCGCGCCATTGGGAGAAGAACGCCGAGCCGGCGCTTACGTCTCGACGAACTGCTGGCGCGCAGTGAGGTCGCGACGGTCGGGATCGACGGCGGCGGCCTCGACGACCTTCTTGGTCTTGGCGTTCTCGGCCGCGCGCGAGAGCCGGGAAAAGACGCGCAATCGCGCAAATGGCTGCACTGGGGCCACGCCTGGGCGCACGAGGCGCGTGCTGGAGCGCCGCAAGGATATTGCCACTCGGCTGCGCGACTTCGAGGCGGACGGCGATCTGACGATCGTGAAGCGCGTCGGCGACGACGTGATCGAGGTCGCCGACATCGTCGAGCAGGTACGCGACTCCGGACTGCTGCCGGACAAGGACGCCATCGGCGTCGATCCGGTCGGCATCGGCGCCATCGTTGACGAGCTCGCCGAGCGCAACATCGACGCGAGCCCCGAAGCCGGGATCATCGTCGGCGTTCCGCAGGGCTGGAAGCTCAACAACGCGATCAAGACGGCCGAGCGCAAGCTCGCCGGCGGCGACCTCGTTCATGGCGGCGCGCCGCTCATGGCCTGGGCGGTCGGCAACGCCAAGGTCGAACCGCGCGGCAACGCGATCACCATCACCAAGCAGGCCGCGGGCTTCGCCAAGATCGACCCGCTGATGGCGTTGTTCAACGCGGTGGCGCTGATGGCGATGAACCCGCACTCCGGCGGCATCGGCGAGGGCATCATCATTCTCGGCAGCGTGTGAGAAGTCTTACGCAAAGGCGCGGTGCCGACATTGACCGAGGTACGCTTAAAGCGTATATGATGCCACCATGCTCTTTGAGTGGGACGAGGCCAAGAGCCGGCGCACCTTCAGCGAGCGAGGATTTGGCTTCGGCTACGCTGCGCGCATTTTCTTGGGTCCTACTCTGGAGCAAGAGGACAATCGTCGCGACTACGGCGAGGTTCGGATGCAGGCGATCGGACAAGTCGGCAACGATGTCTTGTTCATCGTCTACACCGACCGCGGTAACGCGCGTCATATCATATCGGCGCGGCTCGCCAGCAGGAAGGAACGAACGTTATGGCAATCGTTCGCCGAACAATGGAAAGCATCCGGCGGCTAAAGCCACGCATCAACCGTACAAAAATTGATGCCACGACCGAAGCCGATATCCGGCGACATATGCGCGAGGACGATCAAGACGAGACCGATCTCGCGGGCTTTGCTCCGGTCGTACCTCCGCAATCGCTGCGCAAGCGGCTGGGAATGACGCAGGAGGAGTTCGCAAAGGCGTTGCGCATCCCGCTGTCGACTTTGCGTAATTGGGAGCAGGGCCGGGTATTGCCGGACCCGGCTGCCCGTTCGCTATTGGCCATCGTGGCCAAAAATCCCAAGGCCGCGCTCAGGGCGCTTGCGGCGTAACTACATTCGGCTCGGGGTCAGTTCTTCAGCGCAATAACTGAATTGCTCTAATAGCGCGTGAGGCGCGGCATGGGTCTCATTTCGCGCGTCGGCGCGTTTGCGCGCATCATGCCGAACGTTTGGCGGGCAACGCGGTCGACCGATACCACCGCGGATGCGCTGCTCTGGGGCGACCAGTTATGGTCGGTGCCGTCGAGCGCCGGAGTCGAGATCAACCAGCAGACCGCGCTCGGCGCTGTGTGCGTCATGGCTTGCGTCATGATGCTCACCGAGGATGTGGCAAAGCTGCCGGTCTCGCTTTACCGGCTGCGCCGCGATTCTTCGCGCGAGCAGGTCACTGACCATCCGCTCGCGGCGCTCTTTGAAGCGCCCAATGAGTGGCAGGACTGGCTCGAATTCGCCGAGATGGTCCAAGTCGGCCTTGTACTACGCGGCAACGGTTATGCGGTGATCATCCGCGACTGGCGGGCCAAGCCGGTCAAGCTGGTGCCGATCAACCCGGACCGCGTGGCCCTGTGGGAGGCGCCGACCGGCGAGTTGTTCTACCGCGTCACGCCCTTCGGCCTGCATGAGATGGCCGAGTTGCGCGACATGCCGTTCCTGATCCCGGCCGCGGATATGTTCCATCTCCGCGGCCTGTCGGTGAACGGACTCATGGGCGCTTCGCGGATTGCGCTCGCGCGTGACGCGATCGGCTTGACGCTAGCGCAGGAGCGCCAGGCGGCACAGTGGATCGGTGCCGGCTCCAAGCCATCGGGCGTCCTCTCGACCGAACAGAAGCTTGATGCTGCAACAATCGAGCGGCTCAAGGCGCGCTGGAAGGAACTCAACGCCGGCCTCCAGAACGCCGGCAAGGCGGCGATCTTCGAGGCCGGGCTCAAATGGACGCCGCTGACATTGTCGGCGCAGGAACTTGAGTTCATCGCCGCGAGGCAATTCCAGGTTCAGGAAATCGCGCGCATGTTCCGCATCCCGCCGCACATGATCGGGGAACTGTCGCGTTCGACCAACAACAACATCGTCCAGCAGGCGCAGGAATACGTCAATTACACGGTGTCCGGCTACACGCGGCGCTGGAAGGCGAAGCTGAGCAAGACGTTCGGTCTCGCGAAAGACGGCATTCACGTCGCGTTCGATCTCACCGAGCTGGTGCGGGCCGACATCACCGCTCGCTACAACGCTTACCGCGTCGGCATCATGAGCGGCTTCCTGAAGCCCAACGAGGCGCGCATCGACGACGGCCGCGATCCAGATCCCGATGGCGACAAGCTCTTACAGCCTTCCAACATGGCAGTGCTCGGCAGCCAATCGACCGGCACTGCGCCCGACGATGCCGGCCGGCCGGAAGACGGCACGGTGAAATGAACGTCGAAAGAAAGTATATGCCGCAGATTCTGAAACCGTCCGACGTGATGGCGCGGCTAAAGGCCGGCGACAAACCGCGCGACATATTCTTTGACGCCGGCGGGGCGCGGACGGCGAAGCTCGTCGACATCGAAGCGAGCGTGATCGCGGGCATTGAGGACCGCTCGGTTGATTTCGTCATCTCGACCGGCGCGCTCGACCGCTACAATTCGACCATAGCGGTCGAGGGCTGGCAAACCGAGAACTTCGAAAAGAACCCGGTCGTGCTCTGGGCGCACGACGATTCCATTCCCGCGATCGGACGCGCCGCGGACGTGCGCGTTGAACGCGGCCGGCTCAAATCGCGCGCGGTGTTTGCCGAACGCGACGTGCATCCGCTCGCCGAAACGATCTATCAGCTGATCAAGGCTCGGTTCATCGGAGCGGCCTCAGTCGGCTGGATTCCGCTTGAGTACAAGTTCGTCGAGGGCGGCGACCGCGGCTTCGGCATCGACTATCTCGAACAGGAATTGCTCGAATGGTCGGTGGTCAACATCCCGGCCAACCCCGACTGTCTGGTCGGCGCCCGTTCGCTCGGAATCGATACCAGTCCGCTTATCGCCTGGGCGGAGCGCGCGCTCGACCAGGGCGGTATAATGCTTATCCCACGCGCTGAGATCGAAGCCTTGCGCAAGGCCGCAGGCGCGCCGGCCGTGTACGACGTGCCTCGGTTCCTGCCGCCGCGGAACGCCCCCCAGCCGGCTCCTCCTGCAAATAGCGACAAACATCGGGGCGAAGACAATTTTTTCGAGAAGAGTACGACTGCGCTCAAGACATTGTTCGTCAACGGCGTGCTTTCGGCCGACGAGTTCGCCACGCGTCTCGTCGCGCTTGCTCGCGTTTCAATCCGCGCCGGTCGCGTGCTCTCGGAGGAGAACGAGCGGCGATTGCGCGCTGCGCACGACCACTGCATGGCCGCCGGCGACCACGTCATGGGCGTGATCGAGCAGAATCACAAGCCCGACGATGGCGACAGTGACGGCGCCGACGAGGACCCGGAACAGGCGACGCTCGCCGCGCCAGCATCGGAAATCCGCGCCCGCCGCGTGCGCCTTCTTCGGCTCGCCGCGCGCGGCTGAGTACTGACCAGCTTTCATTCCCTGTTCTGTGCACGGGCTCCGCCCTGTGGCCGCCCGCCTATTCGGAGGTCAACGATGGACAAGAAGTTGAACGAACTGCGCCAGGCCCGCGCCAGGGCGATGGACGAGCTACAGGGCATGGTCGACGGCGATCCCGCCGCCTTCGACGCCAAAGAGCGGGAGGTCAAGGACCTTGACGCGAAGATTGCGCAGACCGAACGCGCGCTGGCGCTCGCAGCGCAGCGCGCGCAGCCGAGCAGCCAGAATGCCCCCGGCACGCCGGGCACCGAGACTTCGCTGCCGATCATCGTCGACCTGGAAGACAGTTATTCGGGTCGCCGCGTGCGCAAGCTGCCGCCCTTCGAACACTACCTGCGCAAGGCGCGCGCGCTTCTCCGCGAGGCCGGCGTGCCGGCAATGCCGGAGGGCCGTGCACCCTTCCGGAGCTTCGGCGAGCAGCTCATCGCCATTGCCCGCTACGGCATGACGCACGGCATCGACGCCGATCCGCGCCTTATTCGCGCGCCTACTGGTGCGGGCGAAATCGATCCGTCGGCCGGCGGCTTTTTGGTGCAGACCGACTTCGCCACCGCGGTGTTCATGCGCTCGTACGAGATGGGCGAGATTTTGGCCCGCGTGGAAAAACTCTCGCTCTCCACCACGGCCAATTCGATCAAGATTCCGGCGGTCGATGAAACAAGCCGCGCCACCGGCTCGCGTTGGGGCGGCGTGCAATCCTACTGGGTCGGCGAGGGCGTTACCCCGACCAACACCAAGCCGAAGTTCCGCCTGATCGAGCTCGATCTAAAGAAGCTCATGTCGCTGATGTACGTCACCGACGAGCTTCTCGCCGACCAGTCGGTGCTGACCTCGATCGCCGGCAAGGCGTTCTCGGAAGAAATCATGTTCATGACCGAGGACGCGATCTTCGAGGGCAGCGGCTCGGGCCAGCCGCTCGGCATCATGAACGCGCCGTGCAAGGTCACGGTGCCGACCGAAACCGGCCAGCCGACCAAGACCATCGTTTACGAGAACGTGCTCAAGATGTGGTCGCGCATGTGGGCGCGGTCGCGGCAGAACGCCGTCTGGTTCATCAACCAGGACAACGAGCCTCAACTCTATGCGCTGAGCCAGGTCATCGGCACCGCCGGCGTCCCTGTCTACCTGCCGGCGAACGGCATCTCGGGTCGCCCCTACGGCACGCTGTTTGGGCGCGACGTGATCCCGCTCGAATACAACAACACGCTCGGCACCGAGGGCGACATCGTGCTTGCCGACTATTCCCAGTACGTGCTTGCCGACAAGGGCGGCATCCAGGCGGCGTCCTCAATGCACGTGGCGTTCCTCACCGACGAGATGGTGTTCCGCATCACTTATCGCGTGGATGGCGAGCCAATCTGGAACGCGCCGCTCACCCCGTTCAAGGGCACCAACACGCTATCGCCGTTCATCACCCTAGCAAGCCGCTAGAAGCGGACGCAATCATGGCTGAAGACAAGAAGCTTTCGCCGCTTGAAGCGCTCGAGAGGAAGCACGCCAAGGACACCGCCGAGCGAGCCGGCAAGATTGAGAGTGCGGCCAAGGATCTGCGTGACGCCGAGGAAATGGTGCGGGAGGCCAGGCACAAACTGGCAGGCCTCCAGCGGGAGAAGATCACGGCGAGCTTTGCCTACGACGCCGCGCGCGCCGAACTCTTGCGCGCCGGCAATCCCAAGGCGGCGTGAGAGTCGCCTTTCCCTTTTTCGGTTTCTTGAAAGGAGCCCGCCATGGCCCGACAGTTTTCGCTTCCTGAGATCATCCCGCCGGTGGAGCTGCTGGCCCCCGCGGCCGATGCCGCCGGACGAACCAGCGGCTACGTCAATCTTGCCAAGGCCGACAAGGCTTACATCGTCTGCCACGTCAACCAGGGCAACGCCGCGACCGTACAGCTGACACCGCTCCAGGCGCAGGACACGTCCGGCACGGGTTCGAAGGCGATCGTCGCGACCCAGATTTGGAGCGACCTCAACGAGAGCGCCGGCGACCAGCTCACAAAACAAACGAACGCCGGGAATTACACGACCGACGCCGGGCTGCACAGCAAGGTCGTCGTCTTTGAAATCTCGCCGCAGGACTGCATGGACATGGTGGCCGGCTTCCACACCGTTGCCATTCAGACCGGAGCGTCGAACGCGGCAAACATCACCGAGGCAATGATCTACGTCCTGCACCGCTACCAGCAGGCGCAGCCGCCCTCGATCCTTTCTTGATGACGGAAAGGAATTTCCATGACCGACAAGGCCCGCATCCACTCGCGCTTCAACGCGACGAACAACCTCGAGTTTTTCGATCAGAATACGCATGAGCGCGTGTTCGCGCTGGCGGCTCTGTTCTATGAGGACGATTTTCTCGCCGCCGGCAAGCAGGCCTTCCCGACGACGGCGACGCAAGGCACCGACTGGGTCAAGAAGTTGCAACAGACCAGCGGCTCGCCGAGCGTTGCCGGCGTTGCCAGCGCGCAGTTCGGCCAGGTTCAGCTTGCGCTCGACGCGACTTCAGAGAAGCAGGAGGCAACGCTCTACTGGGCCGACAACAAGCACCTCGACCCGACCAAGGGGTTCGAGTTCGAATGCCGCGCCGCGCTCTCGGTGCTGCCGAGCGCTGCCGGTGTCGAGGCGGTATTCGGGGTCGCCTCAAGCTGGGTCGACGGGCCGGACAACAACACCGAATATCTGCAATTCGGCGCGAGCGGCAACGGCGCGATGCTGATGCGCTCGCAGGACGGCACCCATCAGAACGGCATCTCGACCGGTGTCACCCTGGCTGCCGGCGCGTTTCACATTTTCCGCATCGACGCCTCCAACGTGAACGACGTTGGCTATTACATCGACGGCTTGCGCTACGGCGCTGCCGGCCAAGTCACTTTCGGCGCAACTGGTCTCTTGCAACCGTATCTCTCAGTCTACAAACCCTCGGGCACCGGTGTCGTGACGCTCGTCGTCGATTACGTCCGCCTGTTCTCGAACCGCTCGTGAAGAAACGTTCGCCGCGCCTCGATCGCGCGATGCGCGCCGATCGTGACTTTATCAGCAACGGAAAACCCAAACGATGACCGGCTCGATCACCCTTGCCACCGCCGATCTCGGCGGCGGCATCACCAAGTATTCGGTCGCCTGGACATCGGATGCGTCCGGCAACGCCAACGGCACCTCGATCACGCTCAAGCGCGGTCGATTGCTGCAAGTAAAATTCGTGCCGACCAACGGCGGCGTTCAACCGAGCAACAATTATGCGGCGACGTTGATCGATGGCGACGGCATCGACATGCTTGCCGGCAAGGGCGCGGCGCTCTCGAACGCCGCCTCCAGCATCGCTGTGCCGGTCGTGTCCGCGGTCAGTCCTGCCTTCATCGAGGGTAGCAACGTCACGCCGACAATCTCCGGCGCCGGCAATGCCGCGAACGGGCGCATCGATCTCTATGTCGGACCAGGCTGAACGGCTCGCGCGCCAGCAGGCTAATCGTTGGGCGGCACTATGTCCCTGGCGCAGCCGTATCGCCCGCCAACGCGTACCACTAGCTCGCGGCCGTCCGGGCAACGTTTTATGATAGTGGTCGACACCGGCTTGCCACCGCCGATCGGCTGATTTGCGCCGCCACCGTCCGGCGGAGTTTGATCTGGCGCCGGCTCTCTCGCTGAGGCCGCCGCGCAGCCCAGCACGATAATCGCAAGCGCAAGTGCACGGCCGTTTATCACCGAGACAATCTCTCATGGACTTCGTCATCGTTTCAACCGTCGTGACGGCGGCGATCGCATCATTCCAAGGCCAGCAGGCTTATGACCTTGTGGACCTTCCAAGCTTAAAAGCCGAGCTGCAACTCGCCGATCGCAGCAAGGACGCGCTGTTGCTGCGCTGGATCACGCAGGCGTCAGCCGCGGCGGCGAAGTTCTGCAATCGCGTCTTTGCCGTCGAAACCGTCCAAGACCAAATTTTTCCGCCGCGGGACTATTTCCCGGCACCGACGGTGATCGGCGGCGTCATGCCGTTGCAGCTCTCGCGCTGGCCAGTCGCGCAACCTCCAACGGTCACGGAGAATGGCGTGGCCCTAGTCGAAAACACCGACTTCATGGTCAAGTACGACGTTGGCCAGCTGCTGCGCCTCGACGTGAATGGCTGGCCCAAGCGCTGGCCGGCACTGCCGACCATTGTTCAATATCCTGCGGGCTACAAGCTCACCGATCCTGATTTTGCCGATGTCGCCGACGCCGTGATCCGCATGGTGAAAGCGCGCTATTTCGCGCAGGCGCGCGACCCGGCGCTGCGCTCAGAAAACATCAGCGGCGCCTACGAGGCGCAATATTGGTTCGCCTCCGGGCCGGGTGCCGCGGTCGGCAACCTAACGCCGGATGTCGAGGCGCTGCTCGACAAGTACCGCGTGCCCGTCGTCGGCTGATGGAGTCGATTGTGGATAATCCCGGCGTCTTCACCCTCGGTGATTTTCAGATCGGGGCTGCGGGACAGCAGGCGACGCAATCGGCGCAGATTCCCGACCTCGCTGGCATGCTCGCAGCCTCGCTGCAGGTGCGACTTTCGGGCGGCGCCGGCGGCGCCAAGATCAATGTCTATATTCAATCGAGCATCGATCAGGGGCAGAGCTGGTTCGATGTCGCCAACGTGGCCTTTGCCAACACGCCGGGTGTCCAACTTCTCAATCTGTCCGGCCTCGACAAGCTGAGCACGCCGACGGCCCCGAGCAATCTCACGCTTGCCGACAATACGGTGCTTGATGGCCCGCTCGGCGATCGATTGCAGGCGGTTGTGATCTCGACCGGCACCTATGCGAGCGGCACGCTGGTCAGCGCTCGGGGCGTCGCGCGATGACCAACGCGAACGCGCTCGCGGGCTACCGCCGCGCCTTAGCGGCGCGTGGCGAGCCGGTAACGTTGCGCCGCATCAACGGGGATGCAGCCAGCACCGCGATATTCGACGCCAATGTGATCGGCATCGTCATGGACTATCTGCCGAAGCCGCCGGTCGGAACGGATAAGCCGGAGGGCGCGATCACGCTTGGCGCGCGCAACGTCGTCGTGCTTGAACGACGATTTGCAGAACGCCCGGTTCCCGCTGCCGGTCACCAAGAATGACAAGGTCGTGGTCGCGCGGCGAGGAGCTGAACATCATGAGCGTTCGATCCCAACGAAGCGCGGCGTCGCCGATGCCTCGGACATCGTGGCAATGGGCGCGTGACTGGCATCGTTCGACGTCCAGGTCGATGCGTCGAGAGCCAATCTGCGGCTTGAGGAAATGCCGGCGGACGTGCGCGACAACCTCGATCCTCGCCGTCACGCTGGCGGCCGGAGAACTGGAAGGCGCGGCGCGATCGAAGGCTTCCGGCGAGCTGCTTGCAGGTGCGCACGCGGCAAGTTCGTCAAAAGCATCAAGGCCGGCGTCCGGACCGCCAAGAACTCGATAACGGGCCGCGTCTACAGCAAGGACGTGCGCGCGCATCTGTTCGAATTCGGCGGCAAGACGCCAGCGCACGATATCGAGCCGAAGAACGCCAAGGCGCTTCTCCTGCAAATGCGCGGCGGCACGCTGTTCGCAGCGCGCGTGCATCATCCCGGCGGCGTGTATCAGGCGCTCGCAAATCATTCATTCGGCTTTCGACGAGTTGAAGCCCGAGATCATCGAGAACCTGGAGCACGCGGTGCACGAGGCCGCCGGCAGGGCGTCGGAATGACATCGCGAAAATCGATCGCTGCGGCGCTGCTCAAGCAGCTCACGCAGGGCGGCCAGTTCACCAAGTCCGGCCGTCGCGATCGGGCTCCCGAACAGGCGGCGGCGCCGAAGGCGCCTGGGCTCTATCTGGTCAAGCCGCGCGAGGACTATCGCTATTCCGGCGAGGACCGCGGCGTGCCGCCGACGCGGGAACTCTATTTTCTCGCGCGTGATCTATACCGATGTCGGCGCTGATGCGACCGCCGTGCCGGCCGATATCATCGATGACTTGCTCGACGCGGTCGATCAAGGCGCTGGCGCCGCCCTTTGCTCGATCAAATCAACAACGGCGGGCGGCAGACGCTCGGCGGGCTCGTCTATGACTGCCGCATCGAGGGCGAGATTGAGTGCGCGCCGGGCGACAACCAGGGCAAGGGTCAGACCGCGGTCCCGATCAAAGTGACCCTGAATCAATATCCGTAAGGAGAAAGCGGATGGCGATCGATGGTCCCGACGCGGCACCCGCCGTCGCCGCGGCGCGTCGACAACGCCTGTCCACACGCGCTGATCGATGCGTGGTTCGTCGGAATGGTTCCATGGCGCGCCCGCCATGCGCGACACCGAGGCCTTCAATCACGTTGCCCGCGCCAAAGACGATCTGAAGCGCCGGCTCGGAGAGGAGCACTGAGCAATGACGCAATACGCTTTCGGCAGCGGCACCCTTATCTGCAAGCGTACCGACGTCGCCAGCACGCCGCCCGCGCTGCTCGGCACGCTGCAAGACATCTCGCTCGACTTCGATCGCAAGATCGAGACGCTGCTCGGCCAGTACAACATGGCGGTCGCGGCCGGCGGCGGCGAATTCTAGATCACCGGCAAGGCCAAGTTTGCCCGTCTGCAGGCGACCCAGATCAACAATCTGTTCCTCGGCCAGACGCTGACGGCCAACTCCATGCTGGAGATGACGACCGGGGAGGCGCAGACCGTCCCAGGCTCGCCGCTATCAGGTCACGGTCGCCAACAGCGCAACCTTCGTCGAGGATTTCGGCGTCTTTAACGCATCGACCGGCGTGCAGTTCAGCGCCGGTCGCCTCCGTCGCCCAACGCAGGGCCAGTACAGCGTCGCCGGCCGGCGTCTATACCTTCAACTCCGCCGACAATGGCGCGGCGCTTCTGATCTACTACAGCTACACCGTTGCGTCCGGCAACAAGATCACGCTGGCCAACGAGCTGCATGGGGCCGACGCCCATGTTCGAGGTCTCGCTCAAGGAGACCTTCAACTATTTCGGCGCCACCAAGGACCTTTGCTGGTCAAGCTCAACGCCTGCGTCTCGATCGAAGCTGTCGCTGCCGTTCGCCAACACCAAGTTCGCGATCGCCGAGTTCGACTTTCAGGCGATTGCCGACGCCGCCGAACAATATCGGCACCATCAGCCTGGCCGAATGACCGGAAGGAGACCACGCTTGAGCCTTGAACGCGACGAATCGATCGATCTGCGCGCGCGCGCCGTGCGCCTCGCCAACCGCGATTTCTATGTGGCGCCTCTGTCGCTACGCCAGGTGCTCGCGGTCGCCGACGAACTGCCGAAGCTCAAAGGCCTGACCGCGGACAACGTCACCGGCGAACGGCTGACGCCGCTCGCGGAGATTGTCTGGCATCGGGCTGCACCGCGCGCTATCCCAAGCTGACGCGCGAGGAGTTCTTCGATCTTCCCATCACCATTCGCCGAACTGCTCGCCGCCTTGCCCGCCGTGATGCAGCAGGCCGGCAGCCGGAAGCCGGAGGCCGATGCGGGGGAAGCGTCACCCCATCGCGCGAGCGCGATGGGGACCCCGTCGGCGGCGGCGAGCAATTCGACGAAATCGACTGGCGCGCGCTCGTCGCCGACCTCGTCATCGAGCTGGGCTGGACCCGCGATCAGGTCCTCGACCAAATCGACGTTCCATTCCTGGAAGATCTGCACCGCGCGTGGCCGACTGGCCGCCGCTGCGCAAGCTCGTCGCCACCTATCTGGGCCACAAGCCCAAGAAAGCCGTCGAAGAACATCCACGAATTGCTGGGATGTTCCCTAACGGAACCATCAGGTGAGACGCAATGGCTGATGGCGTACAGGTCAAATTCGGCGCCAACATCACCGATCTGGTCGAGGGCATTAACTCGGCGGTCAGCGAGCTGCGCCAGCTTCGCCGAAGCCGTCGGCGCCATGTATCGTGGCGGACAATACCGCCGAGTTCATCGCCCAGTTCGGCGAGATGGGCGAGAAGATCGATCGCGGTCAGCGATCTTCGGCGCCTCGACGAAGGACGTTCAGGAGCTCGGCTCGCCAACGCAATTGTCCGGCGGCTCAATCGAGAGACATTGGTCAAGTCCGTTGAGCGGCTGCAAGTCAATCTGCAGCACGCTCACGTCCCGACCTCGCAGCAAGCACTGGCGCTGCACGCTATCGGACTGTCGGCGCAGCAAATGCTCGCCGTCCCGCTTCCCGAACAAGTTCGACCGATGGCCGACGCCTTCAAGCTTCGCCGATCGGCGGCAACAACCCGACCTCGCTCGGCATGGCGCTTATGGGCCGCGGCGGCTATGGAGATGATGCCCGAATCTGGACCAAGGCCGCGCCGGGCTCGAGCAGATGCGCCAGAGCGCCGAGGATGCCGCCACGGTGATGACCGGGCAGACCGTCACAGCGCTGGCGGACGATGAAGCAGTCGACCACGCTGCTCGAAGCCAGCCTGAAATCGCTCGGCGGCACGATCATGGGCGCAGGTTGCGCCCTCGATCACCGAGTTTGATAACCAGTTGGCGCACTCGGTCGGCAACATCACGGCACTGGTCGCCACCGGGCAGTTCGCCGATTTCGTCATGAAGGCGCTCGGCAGCGACATGCTGCTGGTCGCCGATTACGCCAAGCTGTTGGCGCAGGCCTTCACCGATCTGGTGCTGCTGAACTGGGGCGAGTTCAGCAAGCATTGGAAGGAGAACATGGATGCTGTCGCGGCCAACGCCAACGAGTCGCTCGGCCAGGTCGACGACGTGTTGGAAAAGGCCCGCCTGCAATACAAGGCGTTGCTCGATCAGGCCAACGAGACCAACAAGAGCCTGAAGCCGCCACCGGCGATTCGGTACGGCAATCAGGACGCACTTGAAGGCGGAACTGGAGGCGCATGCAGGCGCAGGTCGCGGCGCAGAACGCCTACTATCAGTCGCAGGTCGAGCACATCAATTCGCTCGCCAAGACGTTCCAGATCAGCGAGCAGCAGAAGACCCAAATGCTGCTGGCCGCGGTCAGACCAGCGCGAAGAGTTCCAGGCCGCCGAACTGCAACAGGCGACTCGGCCTGCAAGGCCTCAGCCAGTCGTCAATATCAGAAGCTATCAGGACGAGCTGACCAAGATTCAAGCAGAAGGCGACGGCCGATCGCCAGAAGATCACCGACCAGGCGGCGCAGGATCAGGAGTAAGACATTGGAAGGCCGCCGCCGATCAGATATCGAGCGCGTTCGACAGCCAGTTGACGCGGGCTCCTCGCCGGCACCACGACGTGGAGCCAGGCGATGAAAAGCATGGCCGGCGACCTCATCATCAAGATGATCGAGGACGCCTTGAAATTCGAACTCGAATGGCTCGCCTCGCAAGCGCGCGTCCTCGCCGGCCATCTCGCGACCGAAACCGGCGATGACGTCGGCGACCGCCGCCGGCGCCACGGCGCGCACCGCGGCCGAGCAGACCAGCGCCTCCAGCCGGCATGCTGGCGAATGTCGCCGCCGCGATCGAGGCGATCATGCGCGATGCCGCGCAAGCCTTCGCCGGCGTGTTCGCCTTCCTGGCTCCGGTCATGGGTCCGGCGGCGGCCGGACCCGCTGCGGCGGCGCAGGCCTCGGTCTCGGCCGCGGCGATCTTCGATGTCGGCACCGATTACGTGGTCCGAGGCGGCCTGGCGCTGATCCATCCGGGCGAGACGATCATCCCGGCCGCGCGCGGGTCAGGTCCCTATACCGGTGCCGGCATGGGGACACAGGTCCACGCGCCGGTCAGTATCAATGTGTCCGCTCTCGACTCGCAGAGCGTTGCCCGTTTCTTCAACGACAACTCCAAGCACATGCTGCGCGCGATCAACGACGCGGTGAAGCGCGGCGCGCATTTAGGCCTACGGGCGCAGGCGCGGGTCGGGATATGACGAGTTGAATCTGGCCTCACGTCTGCTTCGCCCCAAAAGCGGCTCAAGTACTGTGCTGCCGCAAATTGACGCAAGTGCCAAAGGCTGACCGGCGCGCGTTACGGAGCTATTTGATTGCACGCCCCGCTGTTGCCTGAGCGCTTCTGTAGCGCGGCCTTGCCGACTTGGACGTAATCTCCAGAAAGGCAGCCAGCCGATATATCATCGAAGCCGCGTTGATTGTTTGGGAAATGACCGGGGGCTGGTTCTTGCAGCCCCGCCGCCTGACACGCGTTAAGTTCGCCCCAAATTTGTTGACCATTGCCGTTGGCCGCCCCTTGAGAAATTGGAGCCACATGCGACGGATTGGATGCCATGCATCTGACCGCGTAGTCGCATGTCATTCTACCATCTCTGCAATGGGCTAGTGCAACGATTGACCCCATCAAAGGCAAGCTGATACCAAGAAGCAGATATTGCACCAATTGACCTTGCATCGTCGTGAACTCCCCTGAAACTGAAGGTGTTCTCAGCTGCGATTGACCTATCCTCTACATCGTCCATTTGCTGAAAAACATTAGTCAGACAGGCGCGCTACGCTTATTAGCGGCAGGCTGAGGCGCAAGGCTGCTAAGGTTTATGGGCCATTTTCACTACATCCAGAATATCCTGCCCCCGTACATCGGCCCGGCCCCACCAGAGCAAGCGGATTGTTATCGTTCATAATATCAGCAAGGCGGTGACGTTGACACTTGAGATATGCAGCGAGCGCGGCGGGAAGGTCCGTCTGTTCGAATGCTCGCTTTAAAGAGGAATGCGCGCTGCCATTGTAGCACCAATTCACATTCGGCCTCCCTGCACATTACAGGCCTGCTGAGCAGATGCATTGCCAGCAGAGAGAGCAGTTGAACTGAAGAGAACCGCGTATCTCAATTGCATTTTGAGTTGTCCACATGTTCGAATTGAGTGCAATGGTCTCTGCAAACCGGAGCTATGTTGACCATGCCATTTCCGACGCAGCACTTCTGCCCACCACTACAGCCTTGATCGCATCCAGCAATGAATGGCAGGACAAAAACCAGCAACAAGCAGAGCGCCCTTTTGTTCATGGGAGAACCATCAGATAGATGTTGCCTCGAACTAAGAGATAATCGGAAGTCGCCGAATTGGCATGACTAACTAGTTCTACACCATACTTTCTGCCGCCCAAATTGAAGGCTATGGGCTCACTGAAGGTGTTTGGAAGCATCCGACTCCCCTTATACTTGTTCAGAATTACGGTAGCGATCGCTGATCCGGCCGCGTTTTCGGCGGTTTTTTTGGCTTGGCAGAGAAAATCATGTCCGCCACAAGATCGAGGCGACAGCGCTTGAACCTGATCCAAACGTAGCTCGGGCCCGCGCCAAAAGACAGCAGCCGAGAAGGTTGCGTGGACTGTTGAATCCTCGACAAGGGCGCTGACCTTAACCTCGTCTGGAGCGGTGGAGTAATCGGCGTTTCTAAATGTAAAAGGCGTACCGCGTATCGGGAAAGTGCGGTTAGCGAAGAATTTTGAAACAACCCATCGGACTGACGGAGTAGATATCGCGAGGCCGCTGTTTTCAGTAGCGATTCCGCCAGGCAAAATGGCGGCCGAAAGAGGATGCTGCAGCGCAGGATGAGTTATATTTAACAGTATTGTTCCGCCGTTAAGCTTCGGACTGACGGTTACCTGCTCGGAGGCATCACCTGCCTGAATTGGCAGCGACACACTATTGTAAGATAGCTCCGTCGCTTGAATGCGAGCTACATCAGCAGAGGGAAGTGTCGCTGTATCGAAGACGCTGACATCAGCCAGCGCGAGAACTATACCTCCGTCAGCGCCGGACGACGCGCTTTTAAGATAAAGGTGAGCAACCATCTCTGGAGAGCCCTCATGGGGTCGTAACTTGAGTGTTGCCGTAGATAATCCGCAATCATCGTCAGAAACGGGGAAGGGGGCGCTCGGTATCTTTGAAAGCACCACTAAAAAATCCACCTTGTTGTTGGAAGTGCAACTTACTGCTCGGTTTACAATAAGTTTCGAAAACGCATCCGGCAATTGCGATGACTGAGCAACGACTGCGACGTTGCGAAAAAAATCATTTTCGACTCGCAATACTAAATCTGCTTCTCCGCCCAGAGCAGCCGAACATCCAAAAGCAGATACCGCAAATGTCCATAGGGCGCCCCAAAATCGTTGTTTGGCAACCCTCCTAATCATGCGAGTCGGGCTCTGTGCACTACAGTGTACTTTGCCGGGCCACTTCCGGAGTGGGTCATTTCCGAGCGAGCTAACCGGTGCTGCCTTCGGATCATGTCCGCTTCGCCCTGAAAGCGTACGGCTGGTTAGCGATTAAAGCGTAAAGCATGAGCTACATCAAGGGCGTCAACCTGCTGCCGTCGACCGGCGAGTTCACCTACGACACCATCCCCTATCTCGGCGAGCGCGTTACTGAGCCCGCGCTGACTTCGATCAACCGCTACGCGGCGGGCGGGCCGCTGGCGGCGACCGGCACGACGACCGACTACACGATCGCGCTCGACAACCTCCAGGCTGAATTTTCCGGGTGCACGACGGTCGCCCTTGTCGTCGCGTGGTTCGGCAACTCGACCGACATCACCGCCTGCCACATTTATCCCTCGACCACCTACATCGGCGGCACATTCGAGCAGGCGGCGGGCGGATCGGACATGTGGCGGTGCTCGAGTCTGACGCAATTCTCGCCCGGCCTGATCCCGATCCCTTCCGTCAACGGCACCTTCATTTATGGCGGGACGCCGTCGGACCAATCGATCGTCCGCTGCGTCCGAGACCTGAAGTCGCGCGGGCTGCGCGTCGTCTTCTACCCGTTCATCTTGATGACTGCGGCCGGTGAGCCATGGCGCGGGCGCATCGTCTATGGCGGCACGGATGTTTCGAGCGCAGCGACGACCGCCGTCGATGCCTTCCTCGGCAGCGCGACGACCTCGCAGTTCACGCGTGACACGATCAACCTGACCGTTGCCTATTCGGGATCGCCGACCGATTACACCTTTCGGCGCATGATCCTTCATTATGCGAATCTGTGCGTGATCGCCGGCGGTGTCGATCTATTCCTGCTCGGATCGGAGCTCCGTGGCATTGAAACCATCCGCGGCCCGGCCTGGACCAAGGCCGGAACGATCGGTGGCGATGGCCGGGTAATGTGGGACTATCCGTTCGTCGCCGGGCTGATCCAGCTCTCGGACGACGTGCGCAGCGTATTCGACGAAGCGGGCCTGACGAAGGACCTCACCGGTCTGCACAATCTCATCAGCTATTCGGCCGACTGGTCGGTGTGGATGGGCTACCAGCATCCAGGCGAGAACGGCCAGTGGCCACACCTCGACCAGCTCTACGGCCACGGCAATATCGATCTCGTCTGCTTCGACAATTACCTGCCGCTCTCGGACTGGACGACGCGCGATGGCGGCCTCGATGCACAGAATTGGCTTAATCCGGTGCCGAGCGGCGCTTGGCCGCCGAGTCCGGCGGCGTTCAACGGCCTTGGCATGTCCGGCCAACCGACGATCCACAGCAAGGCGTATCTGAAAGCGAACATCGAGGGCGGCGAGAAGTTCAATTGGTTCTACAACGACAGCAACAATCTCGGCCTCGGCCTCGATCCGAGCGGCACCGATCTGCATGTGTCGGTGCCCGAAGGCGATCGGCTCACGCAATCGCGCAACCAATATTATCCGAACCAGCAATTGCTGGCGAACAAGCAATTACGCTGGTGGTGGAATAACAGCCACCAGGCGATCTATGACGACGGCGACGGCAGCGGGTGGTCACCGCACGGGCCTTACACCGAATGGAATCCGCAATCGAAGTCGATCACGTTTGCCGAATATGGCTTCCCGGCGTGCGATAAGGGCACCAATCAACCGAACGTATTTTACGCGCCGGGATCAACCGAGAGCTTCACGCCGTTCTGGTCGATCTGGGACCCGAGCCAGAGCGTTGCCGGCAACTATTGGCCTCGCCGAGACGATGAGCTGCAACTGGTCGCGCTGCAAGCCGCCTACGAATACTGGGTGACTGATGGCAACAACGAAACGTCAAGCGGCGGCGTGCCGATGATTCAGACCACATTCATGTCGGTCTGGAACTGGGATGCGCGGCCGTTCCCCACCTTCCCGGCGATGGCGGAGGTGTGGGGCGACACCGGCAATTGGCCGGCCGGAAATTGGCTCAGCGGCAAGGGGCCATTTCTTACTCCGATCGTTCCCGACCATCCACCGCAGCCCGGCCCCTATGCGGTATTCCCGGCTGTGCCGACACTCGGGTGGTCGGTGCATTATTCGCCGATCTTCTCCACCGGCGCGGCGTTGCATGTCTCCGGCCGTGAAGTGCGCGCGGCCAAATACGTCTCCCCGCTGTGGGAGATCGAGCTGAACTTCGACCTGTTGCGCGTGGTGTCGCCCAACACCGAATTGGAGGAGGTCATCGGCTTCTTCGAGGACTGCGCAGGCGAAGCGACCTCGTTCTATTTCGAGCCGCCGACATTGTCGCCCCTTGCTGCGCAGGCAATCGGCATCGGCGACGGATCGACGACGACGTTTCCCTTCACGGTATCGCTCGGCGCCGCCACGCTGTCGCCAGCGGGCGTAGCTACGGTCTCCGCCGTCTATCTCAACGGCGCCGCGCAATCGAGCGGCTACGTCGTCAACGCCACGCCGCTCGCGCCATCGGTCACCTTCGCGACTGCGCCGGCCTCTGGCGTCGCCGTGACCGCAGACTTCCACTGGTACTTCCTCTGCCGGTTCGACGACGACAGCGAGGATCTCGAGGAGTTCATGGCCGCGCTCTACGCGCTGCGGTCGCTCAAGCTGCGCACGGTCCGGTCATGACAACGCCGCCTTCGCTGCCGGGATTGGCAGGACTTGCCTGGTCGCGGCACAAGAAACCGGGTTTTTCGACCCGCGTCGCTTCGCACGTGTCCGGCCGTGAGGTGCGCGTCGCGCTGATGAGCTACCCACTCTATGAGTTCGAGGCGGTTTACAACGGGCTGACTTCGTCGGGGAGCACCTTCGCCGGCCTCGGAGCGAACAGCTTGCAGAGCCTCATGGGGTTCTTTCTGCAACTCCAGGGGCAATTCGGGACCTTCCTCTATACCGATCCCGACGATAGCGCGGTCACCGCCCAGGCCTTCGCGACTGGCGACGGCTCGACCATGTCGTTCACGATCATGCGGTCGCTTGGCGGCTTTCTCGAACCAGTGGGCTGGGTGACGGCGCTTTCGAACGTTTATCTGAATGGTGTGAGGCAAACGAGCGGCTTTAGCTTCGCGACGCCGAACACGCTCAATTTCACCTCGGCGCCGGGTTCGGGGGCCATCGTCTCGGGCGATTTCTCCTACGCGTTCCAATGCCGCTTCCTCGATGACCAAATGGACTTCGAGGAGTTCATGGCGAACCTCTGGAAGCTCGACAGCATGAAATTCCGCAGCGTGAAGCCGTAAAAAGCAATGAAGCCGGCATCCTCGGCGCTTATCAGCTATCTCAGCGCCGCGCGCGCGAGCCCCGACGTGCCGCTGTTCATGGCGGACATCTTCACCTTCACGCTGCGCTCCGGGCTCGTCCTTTGCTATACCAACGTCGACGTATCGTTCAGCTACAGCGGCAACACCTACCTCGGCAACTCGATCCTGGTCGACGGGCTGAAGTACAAGGCCGCCGTCGGCCTTGAGGTCGACCAACAGCAGATTACGGTCTCGGCACGCGCGGCCGACACGATTACGGGCGGCGCGCCGTTCCTTCAGGCGCTGCGCGACGGCTCCTTCGACGGCTGCGAGATCGAACGAGACCGCATCTTTTTCTCCGACCGCATTGGCGGCACCGCGATTGGTTCCGTGCTGCTGTTCAAAGGCCGGCTCGGCAATGTCGACCAGATCGGCCGGACAACCGCAAAGCTTACGATCAACTCCGACCTGGTGCTGCTCGACATCGACATGCCGCGCAATGTCTATCAGCCGACCTGCCTCCATGCGCTCTATGATTCCGGTTGCACGCTGGTAAAGAACGCCTTCGGCAGCAACGGCACGGTCGGGTCGGGTTCGACGGCCTCGGTCATCAACTGGCCCGGCGCCAATGCGAACTGTCAGCAGGGCTCGATCACCTTCACCTCGGGCGTGAACGCGGGCGTAACCGCCACCGTAGGCTCGGTGGCTCCAGGCGCCTTGCTCACGCTGATTTATCCGCTGCAAACCCCGCCGGCCACGGGCGACACGTTCACGGTCTATCAGGGCTGCGACCACACGCCGGGCACTTGCCAGGGCACGTTCAACAATCTCGCGAACTTCCGCGGCTTTCCGTACGTGCCGCCGCCGCAGATGGCCATCTGAAAAAATGATCGACATCGAGGGCCGGCAACGCGCCGCCGTGGTGGCGGAGGCGCGCTCGTGGATCGGCACGCCTTATCACAACTGCGCCGACATCAAGGGCGCGGGCGTTGATTGCGGCATGCTGCTGGTGCGCGTGTTCGTCGATACCGGTCTGTGCACGCCATTCGACCCGCGACCCTATCCGGCCGATTGGCACCTGCATCGCGGCGAGGAACGCTATCTCGGCTTTGTTTTCGACCGTTGCTGCGAAGTTGGAAAGCCGCTGCCCGGCGACGTGATGGTGCTGCGCTACGGCCGCTGCTATGCGCATGGCGGCATTGTCACGAGGTCAAAACCGCTGACGATGGTGCACGCATTCCATGCGGCGCGCCGTGTTCTTGAAGAGGAGATTGCTCACAACAGCGCGCTCAGCGATGCCGCCCGCTTGCCGCGGTTCTTCAGTTATTGGGCGAAACGCCAATGAGCGGCCTGTTCGGCGGCGGAGCGCAGCCCGCGGGCGTCAAGCCGGACTATACCGGCCTGCAAATCCAGACCGCCGTCAACACGCTGCCGATCCCGATCGTGTGGGGCGAGTCGAGGCTCGCGCCGAACATCATCTGGTACAATAACTTCCAGACCTATGCGAGCAGCGGCGGCGGCAAAGGCAGCGGCGGCGGCAAGGGCGGCCTGTTCAGCGGCGGCGGCGGCAGCAGCGGCACTGTTACTTATACCTATAGCGCCGCGATCATCATGGCCCTTTGCGAGGGGCCGATCGCCGGCATCAACCAGGTCTGGAAGAACCAATCGGTCTACACACTGGCGAGCCTCGGCCTCTCGCTGTTCGCCGGCACCACGCCGCAGAGCGAGTGGAGCTATCCGGCGACGGCCTATCCCTCGCAGGCGCTTGCCTACCAGGCCACCGCGTATCTGTGCGCGCCGGACTATGGCCTGGGCGACAGCGCAACGATCGATAACCACAACTTCGAGGTCGCGGGCTTCTTCCTCGGCAGCGGCTATGGTCCCGGATATGCGACCGGCGCCGACGCCGACCCGGCGCTTATCGTTTCCGACTTTCTCACCAACGCGCAATACGGGGTCGGCTTCCCGCAGGCGTCGATCGATGCCACGACGCTGTTCGGCTCGGGCGGCGATGCCTCCTATCAGACCTATTGCCGGGCGGTCGGCCTTGCGCTCTCGCCCGCGCTTACCGACCAGGAGCGCGCGTCGTCCATTTTGGGGCGCTGGCTGCAACTGACCAATACGGCCGCGGTCTGGTCGGGCGGGCTCTTGAGGTTCATCCCCTACGGCGACAGTTCCATCGGCGGCAACGGCATCACGTTCAATCCGAACGTCACGCCGATCTACAATCTCGGCGACGATGACTTCAAGGTCGAGAACAACGAAGACCCGCTGCAGGTGTCTCGATCCGACCCCTATGAGGCCTACAACGTCTGGCGCCTCGAAATCGCCGAGCGCGGCAATGCCTACAATCTCACCAGCGTCGAGTCGCGCGACCAGAACGCGATCGAACTCTACGGTATGCGCATCGCCTCGACGGTGACCGCGCATGAGATTTGCGATCCGAACATCGCGCTGATCTCCGGCCAGCTCATTCTCCAGCGCGCACTCTATATCCGCAACACCTACAAGTTCCGGCTGTCCTGGGAATATTGCCTGCTCGATCCGATGGACCTGGTCACGGTCACGGACTCGCTGCTTGGCCTCTCCAACGCGCCGATTCGCATCACCGAGATCGAAGAGGACGAAAACGGCTTCCTGAGCGTCACCGCCGAGGAATTCCCGCTCGGCGCCGCGACGGCGACGCTCTATCAGACGCAGCCGGTCACCAATAATCCGATCAACCGCAACGTGGCCGCGGACCCGGTCAATCCACCGATTATTTTCGAGCCGCCGTCCGCTCTGGTGGGCGCGACGGCGCAGGTTTGGATCGCAGCGTCCGGCGGCTCCGGCGGCGTTGCCGATCCGAACTGGGGCGGCGCCAACATCTGGCTGTCGATCGACGGCACAACATTCACTCGGATCGGTCAGGCCGTCGGGCCGGCGAAGCAAGGCGTGCTCCCGGCACCACTCCGCTCCTTCAGTGGGTCTAATCCCGACACGACCGACACGCTTGCCGTGAACATGGCCGAGAGTGGCGGCGTGCTCTCCACCGCAACCGATCTCGACGCGCAACTCGGCAACACGCTCTGCATCGTCGATACCGAGCTCGTGTCGTATGCGACGGCCGCGCTTACTTCAGCGAGCAATTACGCACTGACGTACCTGTATCGCGGCCTCTACGGGACGCCCGTCACGTCGCATTCGTCCGGCGCGCCGTTCGCGCGGCTCGATGGTGCGGTGTTCAAGTATGACCTGCCGGCCGAATACGTGGGCGTCGAGCTCTACATCAAGCTGCAATCATTCAACGTCTTCGGCGGCGGTGTGCAGGACCTCTCGACCTGCACCACCTACACCTACACGCCGACCGGCGCGGGATTTTCCGATCCGATCGCGGCCCAGATCGCCAGCGGCTTCCCGCCGGATCTCGGAACGGTGTCGGCGCCCGCGACCGTCCTTGACGACTTTGGCTCCATCACGGTCGCCGCCACCGGCATTCTCGACCTCGGCAGCCTGACCTCATGAGCGAACAACTCCGCCTGCGCGGCGACACGGCCGCCAATGTCGCTGCCTATACGGGTCCCGCGCGCGAAACGGTTGTCGATACGACGAACAACCGCCTGGTCTTGCAGGACGGGATCACGCCGGGCGGCTGGCCGGCCGCAAAGCTCGCGGAAGTCCCGCGCATCACGCGCACCGCGATCACGGCTTCCTATTCGGCGGTACCGGGCGATCGGTTGATCGCCGTTACGACAATCGTTTCGCCGATCACCATCACCTTGCCGGTTGCCGCCACGTTCCAGCAAGGCGCGCGGCTCCTGGTGATCGACGAAAGCGGCACCTGTTCGTTCTCGAAACCGATCGCGGTGGTCCCGCAAGGGACCGACGTGCTTGCCGGCGTGTTCTCGAACACCATCACGACCGCCAACGGCTATCTCGAGCTGGAAAGCAATGGTGCGGGCCAGTGGACGATGTCCGACGGCTTGGCGGCCGGCGCGTCGTCTTCGGCGACGGCGGCGACTACGCCGGGTGTTAGCGCACCCTCGCCCTTCAGCGGCCAGGCATTGATCGGCGTCCAGAAGACCGTGTTCGCCGCGATGATCGCCGAGCCGCGACTCAAGCCCGGCATGCGGCCGGTCATCTCCGTGGTCAATCCCTTTCTCATCACCAAGGGGCTGGCCGTTGATGTCTGCATCACGAGCTTCGCGCCCGGCATCATCTCGATCGCCGGCGTCGTCTTCATGATCGACGGCCGGCCCGCGCCCGACGGCGTTGCCCGTCTCCTTCTCGCCCTGAACTACATGGGAGTCTGAAATGCTCAACGGCTTTGCGTCATCCTTTACCCAGCGCCCCGCCAAGGCGACCGACGGCCCCGCGGAAATCACTCCGCGCGGCAACGGCTACGGTGAGTTGTTCAGCCAGCCGGCCAGTGCCGACGGCCTCGACGTGTTCCTGAATGAGGGCTCCTATTACTCCGGCGTGATGACTGGATACGTGCCCGGCACCGGCTTCACGGCCGCCGCACAAGCTTCCTTCTCCGACACCTCGGCGATGCTCATGCTCAAGACCGCCGCGGCGAGCGCCGGCGCGCCGGTCGGCGTTCGGCTCGATACCATCAAGCTCATCTGCTCGAACGTCGGCGCCGGCATCACCGCAATGCGCGTGGTCGCGGTGCTCGACAACGTCTCGCGCTGGAGCTCCGGGCCTGGCGGCTCGACCATGACGTTCAGCGCCAATGGCAACATCGGCTCGCAGCAGGGCTCAATCAGCCAGGCCGTCTGCGGCAACCTCGGTTCCGGCTCAGCGACCGGCAACAAGCGCATCGTCAGCCAGTGCGTGCTGAAGGCGGCGGCGCCGGTGCTCAATGACGAGTTTGTGCTGCGCTTCTCCAATGCGGCGCAGCCGTCCGGCTCAATTGCCGGCGCGTCGGCGGCGACCATCGTGCGCCACATGGAGCCGGTGATCATCGCGCCGGGTTGGGTATTCGTCCTGCATGCGTTCTTTACCGGCGTAACCACCGGACCGCAGTTCGAGCCGATCGTCACCACGATCGAGCGCTGACCCGCGCCTTCCTCTCTCTGAAACTTCCAAAAGGGTGATCTGATGCGAGCCGTTCTCGCCACCGGAATCCTTGCGCTTTCAATCCTTGCGGCAGTGCCGGTGCAAGCCGCGCACCGGCACGCCTTATCCGATCGCGTGCACGTGCACCGCGTTGTCGGCGCCCGTCATCACATGCGCTACTCGCATCGGCTTAGTCGGCATCGGCCGGCCGGTCATGTGGTCGCCGACATAATCCGGAGCGGACTCGTGACGGTGCGGACCGCGGCCGGCATTCCAATCACCGTCGCCGCGAATCTCGCCGCGCGCTTTCAGGCGCTAATTGCCGACTTCATGGCTCGCGGCTACCGACCGCGCCACATTGGTTGCTTCGCGCAGTCGGGCCACGTTCCGAACTCGCGACATTACGCCGGCGCGGCCTGCGATTTTGATCAGCGTGGATGGAGCATGACGGCGCCGTTCATGTATCGCGCACATTCGATCATCGCTGCGCACGGGTTCCGCGACGGCTGCTCGTTCTCGCATCCCGATTGCGGTCACGTTGACGACGGTGTCGGCCGGCGCTCCCGCCGCTACGCGCAACGACTCTAAGCCTCCAACCAAATCTCTCGAACCGAGCCGCGCCGCCATCGGCAAGCGCACGCATTTGACTCCTTCAAAACAGGAGCGGCCGCATGACCGTCAACATCGACACCAATCACGACACCACGCGCCATCTTGCGGCGCTCAAGACCGCGGGCGTTCGGACCATCATTCGCTACTTGTCGCCGATCAATCCGGCTGGCGAGAAGTGTGTCAAGGCGGCCGAAGCGCACGCTATCGCGGCGGCCGGCTTGCGGCTCGGCTTGGTCAATGAGGGTTGGGGCGACTTCGCCCATGGCGGCATTTCTGCCGGCGCTGGCGAGCGCGACGGCGAATGGTGCGCCAAATACGCGCCGCAGGTCGGCGCGCCGGACGGCGCGTGCATCTATTTCGCGGTCGATGTGGACGCGAGCGCAGCGCAGATCAGGAAGCTCGTCATTCCCTATTTCGCCGCGATCGACCCGGCGTTCAAGCAACTGGCGCCGACACTTCGCGTCGGAGTTTATGGCTCCGGCGCGGTTTGCGAAGCGGTGATCGCCGCCAAACTCGCCGACTTGGCTTGGCTCTCATGCTCGCTCGGCTGGGCGAGCTCGCGCGATTTCCTCGCCTCGAACAAATGGGCGCTTCGGCAGCACGTGCCGCAGGCAATCGCCGGGATCGATAGCGATCCCGACGACGCCTACGGCGACTTTGGCGACTTCGTGCCGTTCGTGGTGGCGGCATGAAAGCCGCTGTTCTCGCGGTCGCGCTCGCGCTTGCAGCCTTGGCCGCGCGCGCCGAAAGCGGCATCGCCTCGGTGTACGACACAAGGTCCGGCACGCGCACGGCTTCCGGCGAGCGGCTGAATGAACGCGCGCTCACGGCTGCGCATAAGACACTCCCATTCGGCGCCATCGTCCGCGTGACCACGCGAGCGGGCCGCTCCGTTGTGGTGCGCATCAACGATCGCGGCCCTTACGTGCGCGGGCGGATCATCGACCTCACGCCGGCCGGCGCGCGGACGCTCGGCTTCAGCGGCTTGGCCCACGTCAAAATCGAGAGGCTGAGATGAAACGCCTTGCCATTGCATCGCTTGCATTCGCGCTGACCTGCCACGCCGCAATCGCCGAGCAGACGCGTATCTGGATCAAATACGGCGTCGGCGGCTATTTCACGTCTTATGGCATGGGGCCGGGTGTTGGCTCGCTCGGCGACCAGATCGCGCAAAAATTCGGCTCCGCGGTGAAAGTCATCGGCTACTACCAATGGACCGACGCCATCGCCGCGGCGATGAATGCGACGCCGGCGAGCATCAAGGTCATGATCGCCGGCTATTCGTGCGGTGCCTCTGAAATCCCGCTCGATGCCGTCGCGGTGCGCCGCCCGATCGCTCTCCTCGCCGGCGTACAGGCTTCGGTGTGGTGCGGTGGTTATTTGCTGCCGGCGAACGTCGCCGCGGCGCTCGAAGTCTACAATCCCACCTGTCCCATGACGCTTGGGCTTGGGTGCCGGCTCTATCAGCTAGGTCCTGGATTGGCGGCGGACGGTTCACGGTCGTCGTGCGCCACGACATGCATCCGTATGCCGACATCGATCCCGATGCTCATGCGGATGTCATTGAGGCGATCGGCAAAGCCTTGGAGGCAAGGCCGAAGGCCGCACCACTCAAGAGCGGCGCGCCGCAAATCATCGTTCGCCATTCAACATGGAGGTGATCATGGCAACGCAACGCGACTACCAGGTCGGCGAGAACGCCGCGCGCAATTGGCTCAACACCAACGAGAGCTTCTACGCCGGGATGGTGCCGCAAAACGTCGTCGAGGGTGTGAGCAAGGCCATCGTCGATGCAGTCGACGCCGACCGAGCGAAGGAAGCCGCCCAGAAGCAGCAGACGTAACCCGCCGAACAGTGGAGTGAAGCCAACAGGAGAAAACTGATGAACAGTGACCAGCTTGGCGGCATCGTTCGTGCCGTCGTTCCGCCCCTCGTCACCTATCTGGTGGCGAAAGGCATCGTCCCCGCCGGCTCGGCCGACGCTCTGATTTCCGCAGCGGTCGCAATCGCCGCGGCGGCCTGGAGCGTCGTCAACAATAAAACCGGCAAGACCATCGGCCAGTAGCAAGCCGCTACTCGCCTCCCATCCACCCATCCTCACAATTCGAAGGAGTCCCGCATGCGCAAGCTCATGCTTGGCGCCGCTATGGCCGCGTTCCTCGCTGCCGGTGGCTGCGCCAGTATCTCGCCCAACGGCACGATCACGTTGACACCCACAGGGCAAACGGTAGTGAACGACATCAAAGGCGTCTGCAGCGTCGCGGCAGACCTGACGGCGATCACCGCCCTTATCGGCACCTTCCCGCTCGGCACCACGGCTGAGGCAATTGCGCAAGCCTTCTGCCAGACCGTCAACGCCGTCCCGCTGAGCGCCAAGCTCAAAGCAACGCCCGGCACGCCGAACGCGGTGCAGATCAACGGCGTAGTCGTTCCCTACACCAGGCTCGGCCTCAAGCTGAAGGCGACACCATCGTTCGTCGTGCTCAACGGCGTCGTGGTGCCGTACTCGCGCCAATGACGTTCAAGCTCGGCAAGAAGCCGGCGCGCGCGTGGGGCGGAGGCTCGCGCTTCCGCCTCGCGCGCTACGCCGACACGGCCGCGCTGCCGCCGCTGCCGCAGAACTTCGGCCACGGCAGCCTCATCAGTTCGTGGCCGATGCTCGCCAACGATCGCTATGGCGATTGTGTGTGGGCGGGCGCCGCCCACGAAACCATGTTGCTCGCCAAGGAGGCGGGCAACACCGTCACCTTCACCGACGCGAATGTGCTTTCCGACTACGCGGCGGTCACGGGCTTCGATCCTGACGATCCGAGCACGGACCAAGGGACCGACATGCAGGTCGCGGCGAGCTATCGCCGCAAGACCGGCATTGTCGATGCGACCGGCAAGCGGCACGCCATCGCCGCCTTTCTCAGCGTCGACCCTGCCAATACGCAGCACATCCTGCTTGCCGCCTACCTGTTCGTCTGCGGCGTCGGCTTGCAGCTCCCTTCGTCCGCGCTCGATCAAGTCGACAAGGGCCAAGTCTGGGATGTCGTTTCCGGTTCGCCGATCGAAGGCGGCCATTACGTGCCGCTGATCGGGCGCCAGGACGGTCTGCTCGCCTTCGTCTCCTGGGGCCGCGTGCAATACGCCACGCAGCGGTTCCTGGCCACCTATTGCGACGAGGCGGTCGCGTATCTCTCCGAAGAGGACCTGGTCAATCAGAAATCCGCCGACGGATTCGATTACGCGACGCTCAGCGACGATCTGAAGGAGTTGGCATGAAAGGGACAATCTTCGCGACGGCGGCGCTCGCCGACGCCGGGCTTGGTCGCCACCTCATGGGCCGCGCCTTCGGTCGAAGCGATTGAGCATGCGTTCAATCTGAAACCCGGCATGAGCATTTCCATCGTCATGCCGACGGGCGAGCAATACCGCGCCGAATATCGTCGTTTGGAGGTCCGGCTCGGCGGCGAATACGCCTTGGTCTTCCGCCTCAGAAAATGAGTTACGACGATGCCCGGCAAGCTCGACGAGATCAGCGAAGCTATCGGCGCCTTGCGTGCCAGCGTCGCTGACATTCAGCGGCGGATGGATGAGAATCGCGAACTACAGGATCGCCGACATCACGATAACACAACAGCATTGGGCGAGCTCGCTGTCGAAGCTCGACCAACACGCCGCAGCTGTCGCAACAATGCAGCCCACCGTCGCGGCGCTCATGCTGTCGCGATCCAAACTCGCCGCTTGGGCGTCAATCGGCTTCGCGGGTGTCGTCGTCTTCGGCTGGGCAGTCGAGGCGGCAGTTAAATGGGGAGTCTCTTGGTGTTTGACCATTGGCAGTGATACCGATGCCGTGGCACCAAACGCCACGTGGAACGCCCTGGAAGAACCGAAGCTCCGTAACCCCGATCTCGTTCGCGCGAGGCGCGCGAGGCGCGCCGCGCTGCTTCCGATGCCGCTGCTGATCCTTCCCGGTTGCGCGACGACGACGGCTTTCGTCGGGACTGACGCCGTAGCGTGCTCGGCATTCGAGCCGGTCCGGTAATCCAAAAAAGACACGGACCACACAATTCGGCAGGTGAAGGAGCACAACGCGGCGTGGGCGACGATTTGCACGGCCAAGAGATAGACGACCGCTTCCGCCGGTTACGCCTCCTGGTCCTCGAAGCCCTGCATCGCTAGCTGGGCCTTGATGGCCACAACCACATGGCGGGCGATGTCACTTGAGGCGGCAGCCGGTTGTCCATTGGAACGGACATTGAGTAGCCCGGCGAACTGGCCGATCCAGTAGCGCTCATAAAATTCCAACTCAGCGGGGATTATGCCGGTCTGAAGAACGTGGACACCGACATAGTCTCCGCGGCGAGCTACGTCGCGCATCCAGTCGTAGAGTTGCCCCGCCACCAAATCGAGCGCGTCGGCAAGGTGCTTTTTCGACCGCTTGTCGGCATGCCATTCTGTTCCTCTTACATAGCGCAGGAATGCCGTCTTCACTTGAGTAAAGGCAGTAGATTTCGCCCATTTCCTGATTGCGCCTCGGCAAAACGCGCCGACCAGATCGCCGACAGCGGTAACGTTTCTTAAAATCCTCTTGATCGTAGGAGACCGTTCTGACATTGTGAAGCCTTGGGGGTTCGCTTGGCGGCGAAATCGCTGCCGGAAAACTGGCGGACTGTCGAACGCAGTTGGGAGCACGAACGAACCAAAGGCGA
>CAVZQH010000002.1:0-29669 GCA_963777375.1 uncultured Alphaproteobacteria bacterium | reverse complement strand
GGACCTTTCTGGTAGTTCGGGCGCGGCCCACTTAGTTGGATGTAATCAGTTACGCCGGGACTTTACCCTTCACGGCGTTGGCGGAGGACTGATAGGCGATGCGGCCGTCGGGCGCGATCGCGAGTTGCTCACGCAACCGCGCTTTCAGTCTTTCGCGATCTTGCGGCGTCAAGTCAGCAATGATCTTGCCGGCGGGACCGACCGGCATGGTGTTCGATTGCCAGAAATCGTCGAAGCTGTCGTAGGTGACATCGATGGGGATGACGTCGGTCTCGACGGACATCAGCCCGGCTCGCTCCCACATGGTCTGCATGGTGTCGCGGCGTGAGTTGCCCCGATAAGGCGGATCCGGCAGGACCATTCCCAGCGACTTCATCGCCACGCCGATCGGCGCGAGCGGGATGCCACGGTTGTCGAAGTCCCACATGTAGGTTCCGACAGCGCCGCCCGGCTTCACCACGCGCGCCATTTCTTTTACCGCCTTCTGAGCATCGGGAATGAAGGTGATGACGAGCGCCATGGAGGCAGCGTCGAAACTCGCGTCCGCAAAGGGCAGCGACTGCGCATCGGCGATACGGAACTGCGCGAGCTCTACGCTGGGCCTTTTGCGTGCGAACGCAAGCTGGCCTTCCGATGGATCGACGCCGGTGACTGCGGAGGGCGTGCAGCGCTCGATTAAGACTTCGGTGAAGGCGCCGTTGCCGCAGCCGACATCGATCCAATTCAGGTGTTTTGCCGGCGCGATCCAGTCGAGAAATTTTTCGCCGACCAAGCGACTCCAGCGGCCCATCAATCGCTCATAGGCCTGGCCATCGTCGAATTGGTTACGGGCTGGGTTCATCTGGTCAACTCCGGAGTTTTTCGCTCGGATCAACTTAGCACTGTGGGCGACCTTGGTGTATCAGGCGCACGGTTAGGGTTCATTTCCGAGATGGGTCACGAACGACCGAATTGCGACGGTCGTGCGATGTCCGTTCCTCACAGGTTAGCGACAGGATCGCTGTGCAGCTTGCAACCGCATCAGCTGACCAAGGAGCGTGTCTTATCGAGAAGGCGCGCCGGGCCCTAGCATCGATACGAGCCAAGGCACGACGACCTGCGCGTTAATACGGTCATCGGGGAAATCCTTGGAACGCCCAGTGTGGCCTCCCTCCGGATTGACCCAGGCGAATTTCGGCGTGCCGGTTCGCAACAGAAGATAGAGATCGGCAATTGGTACTTGGCTGTCCTTCTCGCCGTTCACCACCAGCATTGGCGCTGACGGCTGTTTCAGCATCCCGCGCGTCTCGAGCGAAAAGGTCGCGAGCTTCTTGAGGAAGGCGTCGTCCTCGCCCGCCTTGAAGCCATAGACGAACATGCGCGCCTCTTTGAGACCGAACAGATATTCGCTCGTGCCCCAGGATTTGCGCTGCCAGTCTGCCTGAAAATACTCGTGGATCGGCCCACCGCGCACGACCACCGCGCGTAGGCGTTGGCGTTCAGTATAACCGGCGATCGCTGACCCATAGCCGCCAGCGCTGGCGCCTATCACTGCGATGCGCTGAGGGTCCACATCCGCGCGAGTGCCAAGGTAGGTAATGACCGCGCCAATCATGCGCTCGCTGCCGACCTCCATCGGCACAGCCGCCTCGCCCGTTCCCGGCATGTCAAGCGTGAGCGAGCCGAGGCCGGCCCCCGTCAAGGCGGCGCTGCCGTGCTCGACGCTATATTCTTTGAACTCGTCGAGGCCGCCAAGGCTCACCACCACCGGTGCCCGCGCTACCCCATGCGGCAATCGGAGATACCCTACGATCTGCTTGCCCTCTAATGGGATACGAACGGTCTCGACTCGCGGATCGAGCAACTTGCCGTATTCGCGAAATGCCTCGACCGCTTTCTTGTAATCGGCGCGTTTGCCAGGCGTGTTCTGCGCCGGCCAGGCGCCAAAATGGAAATCAAGCCACGCTTGGTGCCAGTTTTCTTTTATCTGCGCCACATCGGTTGCCGCGCGCGCTGCCGTAGTGTGACGCTGGCCCGTGGCTGCCCAGGCGGCGGCCCATTCCTCCGGGTCCGTGCTGGTGAGACCGGCCAGTACTTGGCGCACATCACCCGCGTCGATGCCGGCGATGGGATAGGCCTGATGATCGGCGCGCCCCTGCACGTCAGTGCGCAATTCGGTGAGCGCCTGGGCGGGTGGCGATGCATTCCCTTGCGCGAAGGCGGCTCCTGCAAGCGGCGCGCAAACGAGCGACACGAACGCAACGCCGCGGCAGATAAGCAGTTTCTGCATGTCCATTCCTCCCCTTTCGTGCACGCAGTATATCGAAACCGCTCCCGCAGCGCGTCAATTTTGTAGCGGCACGCAGCAGCGCACGCCGCGTATGCTGCTTTGCGTCGAAAGCTCGTGCACGGAAGGAGAAGCGCCGCGAAGCGGGCGCAGCCGCAAGGTTTACATCGTCAGTTGCACTGTTCGGAAAATACTCACTCGCTCTCCATCCTGCGCTTGCTGAACCCCAAGCGCCTATCTTAGCCGTTCGATGGCGGACTTGCATTGCGGACCAGCCGGGCCTATCTTCGCGCTATGGTTTTGTTGCGTGAGCGTATTGCGCGCCGGGGTGTCGGCGCGATCGAGCCTTGCCTGCCCTCCCCTGCCAAGCGGCCGCCGGCCGGCCCCAGCTGGATTTACGAAATCAAGCACGACGGCTTCCGGCTGCTGGCCCGCCGCGACGGTGGCACCGTGCGATTGCTCTCGCGCAAGGGCAACGATTTAGGCCGCCGCTTTCCCTTCGTTGCCTTGGCGATCGCCGCGCTGCCGGCGACGTCATGCCTGATCGATGGCGAGGCTATCGTCTGCGACGACAATGGGCTCGCGGTATTCGATCTGATCCGCGGCCACGGCGCGCGCGGCGACGCCGTGCATTGCGCCTTCGACCTGCTCGAACTCGACGGCGAGGACTTGCGCCGGCAGCCAATCGAGGACCGCAAGCGACGGCTCGTGACACTACTCCGCGGCGCGCATTCAACGATCGTGATCAACGAGCATTTCGAGGGCGACGGCGAGATCATATTCAAGCACGCCTGCAAGCTCGGCTGCGAGGGCATCGTGTCGAAGCGGCTCGGCTCGCCGTACAAGTCGGGCCGATCGGCCCATTGGCTGAAGGTCAAAAATCCGGCTGCGCCCGCTGTACGGCGCGAAGCCGAGGAGGACTGGAGCCGCTAGGACACCCTGGCAGTGTTTCGTGGAGTGCGTAACATGCTCAGCCGTATCCGCCGCCTCTCTGACAATAGGACCATCGGATCCTATAACGAAACCTCTGACGTGTGGGGGCGGATCATGGAAATCGCCAATGAAGAATGGCCGTGCTGGCCCGACGAGGTCGACCTCCGCACGCGGGACGACGGCACCGAGGAAATTCTAGTGCGCGGTCGTGTGGTCGCGTACTTGGACGTCGAGTTGGCGGAACAGCGTGCGCTGTGACTAGCCCATGCCAGATCGCCGCTTCCCGCCGCCGTGGGCCGTCGAGGAACGGCCGGCCTGCTACATCGTCAATGACGCCAACGGCCAGGCGCTCGCCTACGTCTACTACGAGGAAGAGCCCGGCCGGCGCACGGCCGCCAAGCTCATGACCCAGGACGAGGTGCGCCGCATTGCGGTGAATATCGCGAAGCTGCCGGATCTGCTGAGACGGTGAGCACCTAATCCTCGCCAAGCGGCGCACGCATGCACTGGCTGATGTATTTACCCTGATTGCGCAGGACGCATTGGGTCATGTTGTCGGGCTTGGCTCCGCCGCATACTATTTTCGCGTGTACCAAACCCTTGTCCACACACTGCTGGTGTTTGCATTGAGTATCACAAGGAATAACTCTCGTTGTAGGCTTGGGTTGAGACTTCGCAACAGACACGGCAGGCAGGAGGACGACAGCCGCAAACACGAGGCTGGCTGTGAGACGCTTCATTGGGAACTCCTTCAATAACGGGGCGAGTTGATGCCTGAAGGCGACGGGCGTTGTCCTAAGCCCGTCCCCGCGTAGCGGACAAATTCCCCGTCGGCAAGCGTAAGGAAGCCGCGACGCAGAACCAAACGCCGTAGCGCCGGAAGAGCTACCTGTTTCCTTCACAGTTGACGAGACATGCCTGTATACGGTCTACGCACCCGGCCTCGCGGATATGGCATTTCACTGTATTCTGGCATGACGCGGTGCATTTTCTGTGTGTGCTTATTTCCACTGGCGTCCTGAGAGGGCGTTGCTGCGCGTGCAGCGCCGTGACAGGGACGAGAACGGCGAGCACAAGGGAAAGGATTATACGTGTCATCGTCGTTGGGCCTCTCTGTTGAAGCGCCTATAGCGTAGCTGTTACCGCAGCGAATGCTCCACAAGAAAAAGCCCCGCCGATCGAGCGACGGGGCAAAGTCTGGTTCACCTGAGGAGCTGGGACACTCTCGTTAAATGCCCAGCGCCCGAAAGACTACGCTGGCGAGCATGGCGGGGGCAAGCCGCAGCGATGCAACAAAAAGTCCCCGCCGAAGCGGGGCCAGTATCCTTGAGGGCGACGGGCGCTCGCCGCGCCCGTGCGCGGATGAGGCTACGTCGGCGGCCCGCGCGGGGCAAGCGAGCCGCACTTTGGCATAGTGATGCAGCGCGCCTAGCTCGAATTTTATGTTTTCTGGAAACGGTTTCCTTAAACCGCGAATACTACGCTCTCGCGCATTGTCCGTCCCAAGTTGAACAACACTTCGCCCCGGTCTCGGCCGGGGCTTTTTTTGTGGGCTCGCGCGGAAGGAAAAGCCCCGCCGATCGAGCGACGGGGCGAGCCGGGCCCCAGCGCCTACCCGAAGGCTACGCCCGCGAGCGGGGCGAGCGCTCCGCGGACTTCGCGAGAGGCCGCCATTGCGTCACTGAACTTCCGATCGCCTCGGTCGATTATTGCCGTGGGGGCGCATAAGACTGCGCAGGCATTGGCGCTGAAGGCGGCGGACCATGCTGGAACATTATTGCGCAGTTTTTCCTGATCGATTCTTGTTGGATGGCGTCCATCTGTCCCTTCAATTGCGCAACTTGCGCGGCATTTTGTTTGTCGCCTTGAACGAAAAACGCGCTAGGCCAGAATACGACAACCGCAACGGTGGTCGCCACCGCATCCTTGGTGACTTGACTGTCCTGCGCTCCGGATGCCGCCGTGGCGGCGGCAGATACGCGCTGCGCCTCTTCCGCCAACTGTGGACAGGTGAACGTCTGATACTGCAATGGTGAAACGTAAGCTGGCGCTATGTCAGCGGATTTTGTAGCGCATGCCGAAAGGGCGAGGCCCGCGGCCATCGCCATGAAAATACGCACTCGCACTGGTATTTTCCCCACCCTCTACAGCCGCGGGTCAATAGTTCGTCAATCGAAGCGCGAACGCAAGAAAAATTGTACGATGTGCAGTGCACAACCGCCAATAAAAAAGCCCCGCCGGTCGAGCGACGGGGCCAGGAGATGCTTGAAAGCGACGGGCGTTCTCCCCAGCCCGCGTCACTGAGGACTACGCCGGCGAGCGAGGCGCGGCAAGCTATCCCGACGTGACCTCGGCCGACATTGCTGCGTATCGCGCGCAGGATCGTTAGGCGGCACTAATTACCTATAGCAATCCACTCACCCTGATTGTTTTTCATTTCGCGCTGTTTTTTGCCGCTATCCCGTGGGACCACCTCTCAGCCCCTTGGCCGGGCAGGCGAACATCGCATATAGAGATTCGCGACGATAGGCCTGCATCCTTGCACCGTTGTTTGGGACGCGCCAGAACACTGGCATGAAATCTCTCCTCACTGGTCGATTTCGGCGGTTGGCCAAAGTCACATGGGCGCGCTGGCAACGGCGGGCGATCTTCCTACTCGGCGGCATCATGGTCGGCGCGGCCGGGGTTGCGCTTGCATTGCTTTCCGACCGGGCCATGGCTGCCTTCGCGCTTCTTCTGGGGAGATTTCCATACGCCTCGTTCCTGGTCACGCCGGCGGGCTTTATGCTCTCGGTGTTCCTTACCAATCGCTATTTCCCGAATTCGCAAGGTAGCGGCATTCCGCAGGCGATCGCCGCCCGGGCGCTTACCGACTACACCGCTCGCGGTCGGCTGGTGTCGATCCGCATCGCGATCGGCAAGATCCTTTTGACCTTGCTCGGCCTTTTGTGCGGCGCCTCGGTCGGCCGCGAAGGGCCGACGGTGCAAGTGGGCGCCTCGATCATGTTCGCGATCGGGCGCATGTCGCCGCGCCGCCAGCCCGGTCTGATCCTGGCGGGCGCCGCGGCCGGCGTCGCGGCGGCGTTCAACACGCCGCTTGCGGGCATCGTGTTTGGCATCGAAGAGATGAGCCGGGCCTTCGACGTTCGCACCAGCGGCTTGATCATCGCGGCGGTGGCGCTAGCGGGCCTGACCTCGCTCGCGCTAGTCGGCAACTACACATATTTCGGTACCAACGCGTCAGTGCTGCATTATGGCGTCGATCTTCTTGCGGTGCCGGTCTGCGGGGTCCTCGGCGGACTGTGCGGCGGCGCATATAGCCGCATTCTCATCGCCATGGCGCACGGCGTTCCCAATGCTTTGCGAAGCGCGACCAAACGCTATCCGCTGCCATTTGCCTGCGTTTGCGGCGTCGGCGTTGCGCTGTGCGGGCTTGCCTCCGGCGACACGATTTTCGGCACCGGCTATGCGCAGGTAAAGGGAATGCTGGAAAGCGGCACGCCGCTGCCGTGGAATTTTGGAATTCTAAAATTCGCCGCCACGACGCTGTCTACGATCAGCGGGATTCCCGGTGGCATTTTCTCGCCCTCGCTCGCAGTCGGCGCGGGACTCGGCGCCAATGTGGCACATTTCTTTCCGGCCGCGCCGCTTGGCGCTATCATCCTCCTCGGCATGGTGTCGTATTTCGCCGGCGTCGTGCAGGCGCCTATCACCGCTTTCGTGATCGTCACCGAGATGACGCAGAATCACAACATGGTGCTGCCGTTGATGGTGGCATCGCTCATCGCTCACGCGACTTCGCGTTTGGTTTGTCCCGAAGGCGTCTATCACGCCCTGTCGAAGAATTTTCTGCGCCAGGGATAGGTCGCTTAAATTAGAAGTATCGGCATGTTCCGGACGCGGCTCGGACGGACGAGCCGGCTTCCCGCGTGGGGGATCTGCCTGGGCGCTGGGAGCGCAGCGAGTAGAACGCGGCATCTCCGATGTCTTCGCCCCCGACTCCTCCAAATTCACATCAGTAACTTTCAAGCGGCGACCCTCGGCAACCGTTCGATAATCTATCTCTTCCGATCAGTCGCGACCAGCACGGGCGTCACCAAAACAATGCCCCGCACAACTATGCGGGGCTTCAGACAGGCGCCTCCGAGGGGGTGTCGGGGCTGGGGGCATCAGCGCCTGGACCACCAACCTGCTCGATTGAAATTCGCTCCTCCGCGGTCGCGCGCGAGCGCGCGATCTAAGCGACGCCCTATTTCGTTTCTTTGCCCGGCGTCGGCGAGGCCACTGGGCAGTGTCTCGGGCAGAAAAACACCCAGGCGTCGGGGGCGCCCGATGGTTCTAAATTTGTCCTGGCGGCCATTGCGGTCCGAGGAACTAACGTTGCCATCTGTCCGTTGTTGGTTCACCGCGTTCAAACATCGAAGGAGGCGACATGAAACGGCATCTTCTCACAGTTGCGCTGGTTTCTTTCGCTCGACCGGACCGAGCCGCACTTTGGCGATCGCGATGCTCCGCCGGCGCCGTTCTCGCATGCGCGTCATTCGTTCCGCTGCCGATGGCCGGTTCATGACAAATCAAAGATAGCCTCCGTCAGCGTCGAAATCATTAACGACGATCACGTCCCGCCGCACGGACAATTCGCGCAGTTGATCCAAAGCAACCGGACCTTTCGGGAAGCAACAGGGCGCAACTGCGAAGCAACAGCCTCACGTTATTCGATCGGGCGATGTCGGCGCATGGCCCCCAACTCAATCCGTTCGTCGCTCGGCAGGCTGCAATGTCCCTCGTCCATCGCCTCGGAGATACCGGCACGGACCCGCACCATGGCTCTGCATACGTTGCTCATTTCGCCCCGTCCATGATCGGCATGGTGGCGCGCCTGGTTGCGTTTCTCGGCTGCGTTTCCGCTCGCCGGCGACATATGAGTCACCGCGTCGGCCGCCCGGTGCGCTGGCAACTATCCCAACAGACTCGGAAGGTCGTATCGCATTGCGGGACCCGCGCGCCCGAATAGTGGCATCGTTGTTCGAGGATCTCGCAGGTCTTGAGGCATTTATCGGGCTCGGCCGCTTGCGCCATGCTGCCGGCCACCCAGAGAGCTGACACCGCAACCACCACGACAGCCACGCGATGCACCATCATTGACGATCCTTTCCGTGCGAAGGGCTCGATCACGCTTGCTGTGAGGCGAATGCCTGCCGGATAACCCGAGTTCCGCCGCACGGTTCCTCGGGAGCGCGCTTGGTCAGCATTGATCCGCGGGCGGCACGTCATCTTTAGTGGGGGAAACACCGGTCTCGCTTGCGCTTGCCTGCACGGACGATGAAGCATGACGACGGATCGAACATCAAAATCGCAATCTCACGGAGACCTGTTTATTAGCCGCGAGACCTTGGAGTGGTTAAGCGTCGCGTCAGAGCATGTTTAAAGGCGATCACACCCCGAGATACCGGGTCATCACCTCCGGTGCCTCCTCCAATGCCGCCGGGGTGCCCTCGAACACCATGTGGCCGTTGTTGAGGACGTAGACGCGGTTCGCGAGGCTCAAGGCAGCGCGGACGTTCTGCTCGACGATGACGATGGTCTGACCCTTGGCGGCCAGCTCGCGGCAGATTTCCAGGAGGTTCTGCACGATGATTACGGCGAGCCCCTCGAACGGCTCGTCGAGCAGGATCAGGCGCGGACGGCGGATCAGCGCGCGGGCGATCGCCAGCATCTGCTGCTCGCCGCCGGATAGCGAGCGGCCGTGGCTGCCGCGCCGCTCGCGCAGCCGCGGGAAGATGGCGTAGATGTCGTCAAGCGGCATCGGCTCCCGCGCCGACAGCGCGGCGATGTCGAGGTTTTCCGCGACCGTGAGTGCGCCGAAGATGCGCCGCTCCTCCGGCACCAATTGGAGGCCGAGACGGGCGATCTGATAGGTCGGCAACTGCTCGATCGTGGCGCCGTCGAAGCGGATGGCGCCGGAGCGCGGCCGCAGCACGCCGGCCAGTGTCTTCAATGTCGTGCTCTTGCCGGCGCCGTTGCGGCCGAGCAGCGCCACTACCTCGCGCTCGCGCACCTGCATCGAGACGTCGAACAGCACGTGCGAGTCACCGTAATAGGTGTTGATGCGGTCCACATCGATCATGGTGGCGGTCGGTTCAGTCACGGCGGCGCCATCCCGCCCAGATAGGCTTGCCGCACCTGCGGATCGCTGGAGATTTCGCTCGGTGTGCCTTCGGCGAGCTTGCGGCCTTCATGCAGCACGGTGATGCGCGCGGCGAGCTTGAACACCGCGTCCATGTCGTGCTCGACCAGCACGATGGTGCGGCCCTTGCCGAGATTGCTGATCAGAAGCTTGACGCCCTCGCGCTCGCTCGGGCTCAGTCCGGCAAGCGGCTCGTCGAGCAGCAGCACCGAGGGCCGCGACGCTAGCGCCAGACCGAGCTCGAGCCGGCGCTTCTCGCCATAGGCCAGCGTGCCAACGATGGCGTCGGCGGTAGTTGCGAGATCGAGCTCCTCAAGGAGCGCATCGACCACCGCCTCGACATGGGGAAATCCATCGAGGGCGCGGAAAATATCGAGTCGCAGCCGGCCGCGCTCGCGGCCGAGGGCGCCGATGCGCAGGTTGGCCCGCACCGTGAGCTCGGGAAACAACTGGTTAATCTGATAGCTCTTGGACAAACCGGCCTGATAGGCGGCGGTGACGTCGGCGCGACCGACATCGACGCCGTGCAGCAGGATCTGGCCGGCATCGGGCGTCTCCTCGCGCGCCAGCAAACGGAGAAACGTGCTTTTGCCGGCGCCGTTCGGACCGATGATGGCATGGAGCCGGCCTTCCGGGATGGCGAGCGATACGCCTGCGACGGCATGGATGCCCCCATAGGCCTTGCTGATATTGCGCACGTCGAGCGCAAGCGTTCCGGCCGCCGCGGTGGCCGGCGGCGGCGCCAGCAGCGCGTCGCGCGCCGCCGCGTCGGTACGCCCCACGGCGCCGGCTGGGGCGGTGCGCTCACGCCCCGTGAAGCGCCGGAATAGCCGGGCAATGGTGCCGACCACGCCGTTCGGCATGAACGTGACCAGGACCACGAAGATAAAGCCGAGGATGAACTTCCACAGGTCGGCGACGCCGGGAATCTGTTGCAACAGATCGCGCAAGGTCAGCCAGATCGCCGCGCCAACCGCCGGGCCGATCAAGGTGCCGGCACCGCCGATCACGGTCTGGATCACCAGCTGGCCCGAGGTTTCCAGCGCGAACGCGTCCGGCGGCATGTAGCTCTGGAAAATGCCGAGCAGCACGCCGCCGGCGCCGGCATAGATCGCGGCGAGCACGAACACCGCGAGCTTGTAGCCTTGCACGTCGTGGCCGAGCGCCGAGGTTCGTTGCGGATTCTGGTTGATGGCGGTCAGCACCGCCCCGACCGGCGAGCGGACGATAAAGCGTGCCAGCACGAACCCGAAGAAGAAAAAGCCGGCGACCAGCTGATAGCTCGGCCAGCTCCCGGCGAAGGAATAATTGAAGCTGCCGAACTGCAGGCTCGGCGCCGGCACGCCGGGCAAGCCGTTCTCGCCGCCGGTCCAGCGCGCCAGCGGCGAATTTTCCAGAAAGTACGACAATTCGCCGAATGCCAATGTGATCATGGCGAAATAGATGCCGACCCGGCGCAGCGCCAGCACGCCGACCACGATGCTGAATGCCGCAGCGGCGGCGATGCCGGCGGCGATGGCGAGCCAGACATTGTCGAGCGTGCCGCTGGTTAACAGATATGCGGTGACGAAGCCGCCGGTGCCGTAGAACGCCCCTTGGCCGAATGACAGCAGGCCGGCGCGGCCGAACAGCAGGTCGAAGCCGAGTCCGAACACGCCCCAGATCAGGATGCGGGTGAACAGATCGACCGAGCCGAGCCAGCGAGCGAAGACGAACGGCAGGAGCACCAGCGCCGCCGCCATGGCGAGCTCCGGCAGCCAGCGCCGCAGTAGCCGGCCCGCCGGCCGCCTCGGCCATCAGACGCGCCCCATGGTGCCGAACAGGCCGCGCGGCCGTACGATCAGCACCAGCGTCATGACCGCATAGATTGCGGCCTGGGAATAGGCCGGATCGAACAGCGTGGTCAGCGACAGGATTTCGCCGACCACGATGCCGCCCACCACGGCGCCGGGAAACGAGCCCAGCCCGCCGATCACCACGACAACGAAACACTCGACCAAAAACGGCTCGCCCATGTTGGGAATGACGGCGGCAAGCGGCGCGTAGATCACGCCGGAGATGCCGGCCGCCATGGCGCCGATGGTGAACACGATCATGAATACGCGACGCACATGGGTGCCGAGCAGCTCCACCATCAGCGGGTCCTCGATGCCGGCGCGGACCACGAGGCCGAGCCGGGTCCGGTACAGCATCACGTAGAAGGCGACCAACAAGGCGGCGACGATGCCGATCGCCTCGACCCGGTACAGCGGATAGAAAAACACGCCGAAATTGACGATACCCTTGCCCCAGCTCGGCAGCGGCACCGGCTGGCTCAACGGGCCGAACACGTAACGCACCGCCTCGATCATCATGATGCCGAGGCCGAACGTCACCAGGATCTGATCCTCCTTCGGCCGCGCGTAGTAGAACCGGATCAGCCCGCGCTCGGTTGCGAGCCCGACCACCACCAGCACCAAGGCGCCGAGCGCCAGCGCCAGCGCGAATGAGTCGAAGTGGCCGAGCACCACGAACGCGGTGTAGGCGCCGAGCATGAACATGGCGCCGTGGGCGAAATTCAGCACGCCCAATGTGCCGAGAATGATGGATAGCCCGCTGGCGATCAGCGCCAGTAGCGAGCCGAGCGCAATGCCGTTGAAGGCCTGGGAGAGGAATTGCGGGAGGGTGGGCATTTGGTGAGCGTACATTACCCTCCCCTGCAGGGGGAGGGTGCGGCGAGCGCAGCAAGCCGGAGCGGGACCGTCAAAGGCTGATCCCTGCCCCCCCGCCGCCTTTGGCGGCTGCCCTCCCCTCCTACGAGGAGGGCTAAAGCTTCAGGTGTTGATGTCCGGCATCTTGCAGCCGGTCTGGTCGAGCGGCGGCAGCACCTGTTCGCCGGGCACCAGATCGACTATCTGGAAATAATCGTCCGGGCTTTTCATCTCGCTCGGCTTCTTGCCGACCATCACCGGCACCGGTCGCACCAGCTGGTGGTCACCGGCACGATAATAGACGTCCCCGTAGATCGACGGCACCTTCTGGCCGCTCTCCAGCGCCTTGATGACGTCGATCGGATAGAACGAACCAGCGCGCGTCACCGCGTCCGCCCACACCATAAGCTGGACGTAGACCTCGCTGGCGCCCCAATCGGGCTTGTAGTTGTTCTTCTTCTGGAACTCGTCGACGAAGAACTTGGCCAGCGGGTAGGTGTCCTCCTCGGTCCACCAGAACGCCTGGGTGCCATAGGCACCCCCCATCACCTTAGGCGTGATCTCCTTGGCCTGGAACTGGGAAATGTTCGGCACCACGTATTTCATCTTCGACAGGATGCCGAAGCCGTCGGCCTGCTTGGTAGAAGCGGTAGCGTCAGCGCCGAACGCGACGTTGACGAAGACGTCGGCGCCGCTGTTGGCGATGTTAAGCAGATACGAGCTGAAGTCGGTGGTGCCGAGCGGCGCCAGTTGCTCGTTGACCGTGGTCCAGCCTTCCTTCTCGGTGAATTCTTTCATCGAATTGTAGACGCTGGTGCCGTAGGTGTAGTCGGGTACCAGATAGGCGGCCTTGAGCTTTGAGCCGAGCTGCTTGGCCAGCACCGGCGCCAGCGCCTTCGCTGCCATGTAGGCCGACGGCTGGGCGCGGAAGCCATAGCGCTGACAATCCTTGCCTGTGGTGTCGTTGGAGCCGGAATTGCCGACCATGAAGACGACATGCTCGCGCTGACCGAGCTTCATCATCGCAATCGAACTCGGAACTGGCGACACCGCCAGTGCACATGATAGCTTTGTTATTGCGGATGAAACGGGTCATGGCCTGAACAGCAGTATCCGGCTTGGTTTCCGAAATCCGCCACCTGAAATTCGATCTTCTTGCCGAGCACGCCCTTCTTGCCCTTTCAATGAGGGCATCGCCTCGGTGACCGGGCTGCCGTTGTTGAGATGCTCGACCGCGAGCTCAAAGCCGCGCTGCATGTCTTTGCCCGAAGCCGAATAAGGTCCGGTGAGCGGGCAGATGGCACCGACAAAGACACTACTGCCCGCGGCGCCGGCCGGGAACGTGCCGAGCGTCTTCTGCTGCGCCAGCGCCGGCAGTGCGCCGTTCGGCACCAACAGTCCGGCCGCGCCGGCGCCGAGGCCGGCCTTGATCACGGTGCGACGCGACAGTGACTTCTCGCCGGCATGCGCCTGCGGCCTGCGGTCAGACTGGTTTTTCCGGGACATGAACGTTTCTCCTTTAACTGAGGGCGCCTGAGCTTGCCCTTGTCGTCTGGGCGCCGGCCGGAGTTGGCCCGCCACAAGCTGGCGCCACGCCGTTCATTAGCACGGGTGGCACACCTTGGCTCGTCCGCTGCGGCCGCGATAATGTCGCAGGATGAGTACGTTTCCCGTCGGCAGTGGACCTTGCCTGACAATGACGGACCGCGCAGGGAATGACTACCGAACGGCAGGTGACGTAGTCACCTCCAAAAGTCCTTGAACCTCGTCGGTGACATCTCGGTATATCTCACCGTGTGTTGAATGTTCTTGTGGCCGAGATACGCCTGAAGGGCTCTCGTGTCGTGGCCTTTATTCGCAAGCGTGTACCCACAAGCATGTCTGAGCATGTGAGGGTGGGCCTTGAAGCCAAGCCTCGCCTCCTCCCCTGCCCGCTCGACCATGCGGGCGAAGCCGGCGGTGCTGAATGGCGCGCCCCGCTCTGATGTGAAGATGAACGCGGACTTCGGCTCTTGCTCGCGCTGAAGCCGCCGCAATGACCTTAATTCATCACCGACAATCGGGTGAGCGCTAGGAGTACCCTGTTTGACCCTCCTGACGTGCAGCGTCGACGCTTGAAAGTCCACCTGATCCCAACGCAGGTCTACCAGTTCGGAAGCTCGAAGCCCGTGTCTGTAGGCGGCTAGGATCATTGTCGCGTCTCGGTGGCCCCACCGATTCTTCTTGGCCGCTGTCATAAGCCTCTCGACTTCCGCCTCCGTCAGGTATTCTCGCGTGCGGAGATCCGCATTCGGAGGGCGTTTGAGAGTGACTGTTCGTTTTACAGTAGTCGGCGTGACCAACCTGAGGTGGGATTTAGCCATATATTTCCTCCTGCCCGTTCCCCTCACTGTTCGTTAAATAATCCTTTTACACACAGTTGCAAGAGGAGTCAGGTTGCATCGACGCGACCTAACGTTTGCTGGACCAGCCAGAAATTCCGAGCCTGATGCAACGCCACGAATTCGTTACCGCTCCTGAGCGCGAGTTGCCGCGAAATACAACAGCTGCCACCCGGTCGCATAAACCTCATGAGGCTCCATTTCGTCGGAGATCGACGATGCGCCGATGAGCGGGAATTAGCCTGCTCGTGCGCAAGCCATTCTGCCACCGCGCGGAAGTCGAAACTCTTTGCGAAGTGCATTGTACCAAGAGCAATCCACCCGGGTCTGCTCTCACTCCTCGAAGCCAGTCGACTCCGGCTTGAACTTGAGCTGCTTCGCATTGTCGCGAACGACGCTGACTTCGCTGTCTTCAAAGCCGCTAGTTGCCTCGGCCTCGATCTCCAGCGTGAGCCTCACCTTGGCACCTTGTGTCCGCTGCAGTTCCATCACGACTGCATTCAGAATGGCATCGAACGACTTCACCGGACGGACCATGTCGATCTCGACCGATCCGTAGAAGCGGCGAGGCTTGCTCGGAGCTTGAGGCTCTGCTGTGGGCTCTGCGCCGGGCTGCTGAGGTCCTAGTCCAGGCGTTATCGGACCCACGCCCGGCGCCGGACCGGCCGCAGGCTGTCTGGAAAGCTGCTGCTTCGCTTCTGCCTCGCGGACCAGCACCGCGGTGGAAGCAAGCAATTCCGGCGGCATCTGCGCCCAGACCAGCTTGCGATATGTACCCGTCGCCTCGTCAAAGGCGTCGGCATAGCCAAATTGCGCGTCGAGCTTTGCCACTGCATCGCGGATCGCGCTTTCAAGCACCACGCGGTCTCGCAGTCTCGGCAGATAGACATACGCGGCAAACCAATCTGCGACCTCCGAGACCGGAAGGTGCGGACGATCGTTCGGCCAGATTGGTTTCAAGGCGAGCCAAAGACGCTCAGTTCCAAGTTTCTCCAAAACGATGCCATCGGCCTTGGCCTTGTCGTAGACGACCGAGGGAATTTGGGCGCGGTCCCTGGCTGAGATCAGGCTATGCTCCAATTCGAAAGGTTTGCCGGCAGCATCGCTCTTCACCGGATAGAGGATGTGGCTCCATGCGCCTCGCACGGCCTTCTGCGCAGACTCGCGGTTCGATTTTGCCTTGTCGCGTGCGTCTGTGGCCTGTCCTTGTGTGAGCTGTTGCTGCAAACGGCCATCGTCGACAATTGATTTCCACGCCAGTGCCTTTCGCATCACTTCGCGAGCGTTGCTGAGCTGAGCTTCATCGGGCGCCAGGAACAGAAGCGTATTGCGCAATCGCCGCTGCGATGCGCGGCACCGTATTAAGGCATCCGATGCGCCGTCAGTCGCTGGCGATTTTAATGCGCCTTTGCCGGAATGAGGCATGGAAGGGCTTAAAATCACCAGTGATACTGCTTCAGCTTCCTCAATCGAGGTCGGATCGTCCGGCGCCGCGAAGACGCGATAGAAGCCGCCCTTGATCTTGGCATCCTCGCCCAAAACCTTGACGATTTCGGCGTCCACCTCGTGCTCGGGAAATGCCTTGGCCCGGTCGTCCGCCAGCCGATTGAGCGTCGGCTGTGTGGAAAACCAGTACCGCCCAGCTTCTTCGTAGAGATACGTCGCGCGTTCCGTCAGCTCGCGCAGGGCTTCACCGAAGATCGCAATCTGGTCACCGGGCTCGGCCGTGGCGAGCCGCAGGCCCTGGCCGGTCAGTCCCGCATTCGGCTGACCGACGAGCGGCGCGGTGCACAAGAACACCGCGCGCGCCGAGCGTGTCGCCGCGCGAAGCTGAGAAATACGCCGCGAGGGATTGGCTTCCATTCGCGAAGGCAACGACCCGTCGCCGTCCACTTCGCTGTCTACGACGGCGCTGAATGCCGGATCGAGCGGATAGAGGGCGCTCGCGCGGATGCGCTCATGCGCGATCGGAACGCGCCCCGGCGTGATCAGCGGATCGCGCGTCTGTGCATGCCACAGCACGCCGATGACATTCGCCATGAAACGCAGCACGCCGCGGGTGCGCTGAAACCTCTCCAGGCTGGCCCATGCCTTTGACAGCCGTTCGAACAGCTCGGGATGAATAGGATAGGACAGGCGCAGCAACTCGAGATAGCGCGCATCCTTTGTCTCGGGAGGAAACTCGGCTGGATTCTTCTTGTAGAGATCGTGGAAAGCCTTGACCGTCTCGTCGCGCGCTTTCTCGCCGTCGGCGTCCAGCGGCTGAAACAGACGACGGCGGATGATCTCGTAGGTTTCGTCGCCCGATGCTGGCAGCCAAGGCGATTGTACACGGCCAAACACCTGTTCGAGCCGGCGCAATGCGGCGCGACCGCGTTCGCCGCCGGCTTCGGCATCGCTTTCCGGCAGCGAGCCGACGATCAGGACGCCGGGCGACATTTTCGCCGCTTCGGTCAGCGACTGAACGAAAGAGAGGAACGCCTCGAAGCGCTCGTCGTCAAGCTGGCGAGCGTACATCGTCAGCTCGTCGAGCAGGATCACGGTCGGCCCCGCGAGCTTGAACAATTCGACCATCGCGCGCGAGCCGGGGCTGGTGCGCGCCTTCTCGGCCTCAGCGACGATGGCAAGTCCCTTGTCGCCCGCAAGCGCGCCAAGCCAGATAGCCCCATACGGTGTGGACGCGCGGTCCCTTGTCGAGCTTCAGGCTGACATCGGGCCCATCCGCCGAGCCGACGAACACGGCAAGCTTCGGCTTAGGCAGTGCGGCGATATTGGCTTTCTCAAGAACCGGACCAAGACCGGGCAAGGCGCGTGGATCGCCACCCTCGGCCAGATGTTTGGCGAGATGGAAGATCGCCAGCATCGTGTGCGTTTTGCCGCCGCCGAACGCGGTCTGAAGTCCGATCACCGGATCGCCGCCCTTGTCCGCCAGCCGCTGTGCGGCCGAGGTCAGGACGCGCTTCAAGCCTTCGGTCAGGAAGGTGATTCCGAAGAAACTCGCCGGCGTCGCATAGCCTTCGCTGGCGTGGCCGGCATCGACAGCGAACAGGTCGGCCGCGAACTCCGCCTCCTTGAAACGGTTGGCGATCACGTCCGGGTGCGGAAGGGCGACCTCGATCCACGGCTTCAGGGCTTTCGCCGGCCCGCCGGAGAGATCGAGTACGGGCGGCGGGCGCGGGCGCAGCTGCCGGCGCACGGGTGGCGCCCAGATTGCGCTGCGCGTCGTAGAGCTTCTTGACCTCCGCGACCTCCTTTTCGGGCGCCTTGGTCAGCTTGAGAAGCTGATGCATGGCGTCGAGGTAACGCAGCGCCTCGTCGTCCTGCAGCCCGATCGCGAGATGCGAGATCGCGTTGCGCGCCTCCAGCACCATTGAGGTGAAGTTGCGCGCCTTGTGCCGGTCGTTGCGGCCGAAGGCGTCGTCGAATACCTCGCGCCAGCGGTCGATCATCGTCTTGACGAGACCGTAGGCATCGAGCGGCGCGTTCGGTGCGGAGCCCTGCGCGCGGCTGGCGTAATGCAGCCAGTTCGCGCCGTGGACGGTCTTCATCCGCGCTTCGACGAAGGGCGCGAGCCCTTTCTGCAGATGGAACATTCCGCCCTGAACCCGCTGTACGGTTTCCTTTTCGGCCGACATCGGTGTTCCTCCGGATCAACTAAAGCTGCAACGTACCCTGGGCCGTCGCTCTCTCGGTGCGCGCGCCGGCTACTGGAGGCCAATTCTTCCAGTTTCGGCCATTCCTGCGCGAGTTCGTTATAGACGAGCGCCTCGGCCGCCCAACCCTTCTTGGTCGCGATCTCGAACAGCCGATAGGCCAGCGCCCGGGCGGCCTCCGCCTTCGGCCCCATCTGCGCCACGAACCGGCCGGCCGCTTCACCGCCGCCTGATTCCGCATTGAGAATGGCTGCGGCCTTCTGAACGCACGCCCACACGGTCGCCGTCCCGTGCTCGGTCAAATCGCGCTTTCGCTTCTTTTCGTCGTCGCTGTCGTTTGGGCGCGATTTCGGCAGGCCACCAATCGTTGCGCGGCGTGAGTGCCGCCTTGCCTCTCATGTCCTTGAACACGCCGCAGCTGAACAGCGCATTTGAAGGGATGTTCTTGGCGTTGGCGAGCGTAATCAATTCGCCCGATGTCGCGGGCGTCGAAGCCATAGGTCGCAAACCATGCCAGCGCCACTTGTGTTTCTGCATCGAAAGCTGGCGTCGAGTTCATTTTCGATTTCCTCCCACACGCGATTGATCAATGACTAGCGCAGTCCTAACCGTCATAGCGCTGTCGTCGTCTTCCAGAACCTTGGCATAACGCGTGAAAATGCCCATGCCAGGTCCGATTACCGACTGCTGCATGTCCACGGGACCGACGCCCGCTTTGCGAATATCGTCAATCGCGTCTGGCATTTCGCGCTTTAGTGCTCGGACAAAGTCGGCGCGCGTAACGATCGCCGCGGATTCTGTCGCGTTTGCGGCAAACAAGAACGATTGATGAGGCAAGAGCGTTCGCTCCCTTGCCTTCATTGCGATTGGATAGTTCGGTGCGAACAGGCCAAGTGCCATCGATCCCAAGCCCAGCATCTACGACTGCTTGAAGAAATGACGCCCAACCGGCCGATACAATGCCTTCCGTTGCCACTTCAGATTGTTTGAATGCATAATAAATGGCGAGTGGCTCGGTGTCGGTTGCAGCTTTACCAATGGCCCTCAGAGCCTCGCCCATTCCCTTCATGAAAAAGGCTTCCGCTTCGGCCTTCCCACCGTGTCGGAAGGCCGTAGCAACCAATTCCTCTTCCTTTGGGAGTCGTAAGCCGCCGAACAGATTGGCCAAACTTCCGATAGCGCCTTTTTCAGCCACACGTAAAAAAAATCTGACAGAATCAGAGTAGGCGATGTTGTCGTAGTATGGAGGATCTGTGGAGATTACGATTGGACGAATTGGATAATTGTTTTTTCGCCGCATCGAGTTGATCGATTTGACCAAAGCCGATTGCTGGTGCTGATCCCATCGCTTTTATGAGATTTTCGCAGGCTTGTGGCGAAGTCTCCAGCGGCACCGTTGAATGCATTGTTTTCTGCGAAATCCCATACCATCGCCATGCCCTGACGACCAAACAGGTTTCGCACTTGCGTCTTTGTTAGTTTCCCAGCTGCAAAGAGCATTCTGAATATCGGTCAGCCTTCCGACAGCAAGCCCCAGATAGGTCGCAATCGCGTCCGCATATGCCGTGACGCCGTACCAAGGCTGGTGTGGCTCGCGTCATGTGTAACCACTCTCTCGCTTCCACAACCAGGTCAGCGAACGTGCTTAACGTAACGATCTGACGGGAAGTGAATAGGTGTCCCCATGAACGCAAGCCGTATGCGGAACACACGCCCCCGGTGATCATAGCGCGCGTAGGCGTTGCTGCAGAGAGAAACCCGGCCCGGGCATCTTCGACAAGACGTTTGTCCACTTCCGTAGAAGCCGTTCGTTCCTGTGACGGATCGGGAGACAAGTAAACTCGTCTTCGGTTCCTTCTCAGCGACAATGGCCATTAGCCTTGTCGCCAGTCGGTCAGCCTTCCCTTCTGCTTGAATGTACTTCCGCTCAATGGGAGAGCCCGTGAGCACACAAACGAATGCTTCACCCTTCGCGGACTTCGTGCCCAGTGCGAACTTTTGCTTCGTCGCTGTTTGGAGAGCTTTCCCTTCGAACTTCGAAGTGATATCCATCTGGCGCGGCCGGATCGATCACCGGCTCGACCCAAACGCTTTGTTCCGTTCTTTGGTCGAAAGCAAGAACGAGGATACCAGCGGCACCATCGCGCCCTTGGCTGCCGGATCAGGCGAGCGCACGGTCCGCGCCCACAGCCAAGCGATGACAGTTGCTTCCGAGCCGTCCGGCAATTTCGCTTTGGGATAGAGATGGCCGATGCGCTTCTCCGCCTCATCGCGCATCCATTGACCGTAGTAGCGAACATCCTCGGCGAGGCCCTGCGCGCCCTTGCCGTTCCAATGGCCGCCGCGTTTGAGCTCGGCTTGCGATTTCGGATTGACCGGCGGGAGGCCGGCAAATTTCGGTGGTATCTCCACCAGCGCCTTACCGATCAGCACGGCCACTGGGTTGAGATCGGAGCCATAGGCGCGCAAACCCAGCCGTTGCGCCTCCAGCGGAATGGAGCCGCCACCGGAAAATGGATCGTAGACCGGCGGCGCCTTGGTCTGGAGATAGTCGAGGATCGCCTTGCTGTCGTCTTCGTGCCGGCGGCTCCTCGCCCAATCCCCACGCCACGGAGCGCGCGATTTCCCAGCGCGCCTCATTCAGGATGGCCTCGTCATTCGAGGCCTCCCACGGCACCAGCCGCTTGATGACATCGTGCAGACGCTTGCGCTCGGCCTCCTGGGCCTCTTCGCGTGGGAAACCGTTCCGGCCAGGACGAGGGATCGTCCACCAATTGCGCGAACAGCACCGCCCGGCAGGCGGCCAGCGGCCGCCGCGCCCACCACAGATGCAGTGTGGACGGATGGCCGTGTCGGATCGATTTTTCCCGCGCCGAGGCGGCGTTGATGGCCTCCAGCGGGATGGAGACTTCGATCAGTTTCTTTGCGAGGGATGCGCGCTATCATGCCAACTCTCTGGAAACGCTAGGGAAAGCGGCTTGACGCGGTCAGCGGTGACTGGCTCCCCACGAATTCAAGCCTACGACGGCCTGCCACCCAGAGATAGCAGATCATTCACGTCGAACACCACTGCCGTTTCCGCGAACCCCAGCTCTCGCTTGAAGAATTGCCGCACATAGACCGGCTCGCGCGCGAAGCCGCCGTCGACCTGGACGATCGCCAGCACGAAAGCCTCCGGCGCATTGAGCGAGGCGAGGATTTCGTTCTTGGTGACGATCACGTCGCGACCATCGGCATGCCGCCCCTTGACCTCGATGAAGCGGAGATGGCCGGCGCTGCGGTCGCGGCTCTCGATGTCCCAGCCCTTCTTCTCCGCCGACACGTCGCGCGGCTGGTTTCCCAGCACGCGTTCCGCCGCCATGACCGCGTCCATCGCCAGCTTCTCAATCATCGGCGCGCGCGATCGGGTCCTCGGCGAAACCGTCCGGCTGTCTGGCTCGGGCGCTGGTGTTCCGGCGCGTGCGCCTTCAAGAGCCCGGCGGGATGACAAGCGCCGCGCCCTTCAGGACGGGCGGCAGCGCCGAAATCTGGCGCTCGCGGTCCAGTTCGCCTTGCCGCTTGTGCAGCCGCTCGACCAGCCGTGCGGCTGTCGCTTCGGCATTCTGGGCATTGATGCGCTGCTCTTTGCCGGCACGCTCCTCCTCGCGCAGCCGCGCGGCTCGTGCATCCCAATAGTTGATCTCGCGCGTCAGTCGCGCGCGCACCTCGCGCTCGACCTTGTCGATCTCCACGATTCGCCGCGTCTTCACCTCGTCCAGATGCTGCGGCACCAGCGACTGCGATCGCATAGCCAAGCGCCCGGCTTTCGACCTGGTCCGACAGCCACGGCGCGGCAATTGCGTCCGCGACGAGCTTTCGCTCATCCGCGGTGATCGGACGACAATCGAGATAGGGCGCCGGCCCGCCGTCGATGGCAGTTCCGTCCTCCTTGAAAAAGATGAACTGAAGCCGCTGCGAGACGGCGCGCGGCTCGCCTGATCGAGCGGTGCGCCCGTCCCGGATGGCATGTTCGAGATAGAGAAGGAGGCGCGGCTCTGTGCCAGCGTCGGCGTCGTCGACCAGCACGCCGCCTTGGACGAGAAGCGGCTGGAATCGCTCCAGCACGACGTCGACTAGCGCTTCGAGCAAGGGATGGCCGGGGGCAACGAGTTCGGCCTGCGGCTGGCCGAGCATCAGGTTCTTTTCAAAGGTGATGCGGGCATAGCGGTCAAGCACGGGATCGGACGCGGCCGATCAGTCGATCGCGCTCCTTTAAAATCGACGGGACACGTGTGATTTCGAAGCGCCCCTTCTCGCGCTCGGCGATGCGGCCGCCCAGCATCGTGAAGGCTTCGCGGAAGAATGCGCCGATAAAGTGCGGCTGCAGGCGGCGTGCCTGCGCGCGCTCCATTTGTTCGCGGATTTCGCTCACGGCGTGCGGGTCCATACCCTCCGACGTGAGCTTGCGTTCCGCGACCAATTTCTCGATCGCATCTACGTCGACCGCACCATCCACCTTGCGGAATAAGCTCCGCCTTCTTTTCGGGACGATCGCCGTAACGGATTGCGTCGACCAAAAGATCGCGCAGCGCGTGGCCCTCGAACAGTTCGCCGAGCACGTCGTAGACCTTGCCGCCGAGCGCCGCGCGCGCCTCTTCCAGTTTTTCCAGCAGACGACGATAGACCTCGCCCTCGCGCGTGTTGGACGGCACAGAGGTTCCAGAGATGGCAGACTTCCGTCTGGCCGATGCGGTGGATGCGGCCGAAGCGCTGCTCCAGCCGGTTCGGGTTCCACGGCAAGTCGTAATTGACCATGAGATGCGCGCCACGCTGAAGGTTGACGCCTTCGCCGGCGGCATCGTTCGCGATCATGACGCGAACGACCGGATCGGAGTTGAAAGCCGCGATGGCGGCGCGCCGAGCCTCGCGAGCGATGCCGCCATGAATCACGACCACGGCCGCGGGATCGCCGATGCGCGCGGTGATCTTCTGTTGCAGATATTCGAGCGTGTCCCTTGGCTCGGTGAAGATCAGAATTTTGCGCCGCAGCCCCGTTGCGGCATCGAGCATGATCGGTTCGTCGAGGATCGATTCCAGCTGCGCCACTTGGCGTCCTGTCCCGACAGTTTGAGCCGCAGCGCGCGATCTTCGAGATCGGCAAGAATTGCAATCTCGGCCTCAAGCTCGGCGAGCGTCTGCGCGGCCGTCGCCTGGTCGACGATTTGCTCCTCGGCGTCCTCGGCTTCCTCGCCGGGAACCTCTTCGAGGTCATCGGGATCGTACGTCGGCAATTCCGGCTGGCTTGGCGAGAGGCGCCGACCCGCCCTGCCGCATCAGCTTCTCTTCCCGAAGCCGCTCCTCAAGCCGCTTGCGGCGCCGTTCGAGCGATCGGTGGATAGCCGCGGGCGACGAGGCGAGCCGGCGCTGCAGGATTTGCAGCGCAAAGCCGACGTTCGATCCGGCGTTTATCATCACCGGTCCGATCGGCGCGGTTCATCTCTTCGCGCACATAGGTGGTCACAGCTTGATAGAGATCGGCCTCCGCGGGCGAGAGCGCATAGCTCGCCGTGTAGGCGCGGCGCTCGGGAAAGAGCGGCGTGCCGTCGAACCGGTACAGCTCCTCCTTCGTGAGCCGCCGCATCATGTCCGACACGTCGGCCTTGTGGACGCCCTCGCGGAATCGTCCCTCGAAGCGGTCGGCGTCGAGCAAGCCCATGAAGAGCTGGAAGTCGGCTTCCTTGCCGTTGTGCGGCGTTGCCGACATCAGCAGGAGATTTCGCGTTCGAGTGCCGAGCAGCTTGCCGAGCTTGTGCCGCTGCGTCTCCTTCACCTCGCCGCCGAAATAGGAGGCAGCCATGCGGTGCGCTTCGTCGCAGATCACGAGGTCCCAATCCGGCGCAGCCTGCGAGCTTGGCCTTCAGCTCGTCGGATCGCGCCGCCATATCGAGCCGCACGATCAGGCGGTTCTTCTCGACGAACGGGTTGCCGGTGATGGACGCTTCGATCTGATCGCGCGTCAGAATGTCGAAGCCGAGACCGAATTTTTCGGCCATTTCGTCCTGCCATTGCTCGACGAGACTGCCCGGCGCGACGATGAGGCAGCGTTCAAGGTCGCCACGGATCATCAGCTCCTTGATGAGCAGCCCCGCCATGATCGTCTTGCCGGCGCCCGGGTCATCGGCAAGCAGGAAGCGCAAGTGGCTGGCGCGGCAGCATCTCGCCGTAGACGGCTGTGATTTGGTGCGGCAGCGCTTCGATCTGGGAGGCGCTGACGGCGAGATAGGGATCGAACAGATAGGCAAGCCGGATGCGGTAGGCCTCGGACGCAAGCCGCAGAAGGCCGCCATCGGCATCGAACGCGTAGGTACGTCCAGCTTCCAGGAATTCGAAGCTGGCCTCCTCGCCTCGATAGACCAGGCGCTCGCCCACCCGACCGTCACACGGAAGACGAGATTCAGTGCATCCGCCCCGAATCGCGATATGGAAACGACCTCGGCAATTCCCGCCGGGTCGAGTCCCTTTAGCCGCGAACCGGGCTTGATTTCTTCGAACGTGGGCATGGGCTTCTCAATCGGTCCACACAAGGCACCGGGTTTCCCTGCGTCGTAGCCCTCAGCGCCGCGGTGTCTATATCCTTATCGCCTACACCGTGATCGGAACCCTAGGTCTAATGGAAACTCTAGCTCTGACCTGAGCATAAATTTGGTTCATGCCTGGCATGGCAACCGTCGTGACAAAAGCATAAGGGATGGGTTCGTCAACCTCGTCAGGTTCGCGTTGCACTATCAATTGCACCGCGTGATTTTGTGCCAGCGCGGCAGCTTTTTCTCCGGCCCATCGACGATGAATGACCGTACCCCGGTGGGATTGGTTGGTGTCCGGCTGCCCCTTCGTGGCAACGACGCCGATTGTTGAGAGGCCGTCAGGCTCAACCAGCTTAAGCCGCGCACCCCGATATTTGGCCGCGCCGATCCTTGGTGGAGCAAACCAACTGACAGTAGCCGCCAATTCGTGCAATTGTGCCTTTCCGGACATCGCCGCCGGAAGTGGAAGCGGAAAATTGTGTCCCTGTTCGCGCGCGAGATTGCCTACAGCCCAGAGCGTGGCCCGGTCGGCGGTGCAATTCAAGATAATGTTACCATCGATCGCGCCATACCCAAGATAGCGACGCACGTTATCTTTTTGCCGAACGTGTTGATTAGGCGCCGGTGGCCCGAGAATCTCAATGATGAGGTCGCGCGCCTCAGTCCATCGCGCGCAATGAACGAGCAGCGCTTTGAGCAGCAATGCCCGCTGGGGTGTTACCACCGGCGTGAATTTGGTTTGAAACCAGCGGATTGAATTTGCTGTTACGTGACGGGCGCCTTGGCGGCATTCCTGATATGGGCGGGAAGATACGTGCTGCTGTGCCAGCGCTGATTGGGCAGCCTGCAGCCCGATCCGATTGAGCATGCCGCCGTGCTCGGGCCAATCAAGGCCAAGCCCTGCGGGTGGCCGCGAAGGACGCGGCCAGCCTTGACAGGCCCTGCGCGCGACGGCGGCGAGATTTGGTGGTCGGGACGGAAGAATGCTAGCGGCGCGGGTCGAACCAAAGAATGGACCCAAGAAGAGAACAGCGTTCAGCAGGGCGGATGGTTGCCGAAGAGGTCGAGTTGCCAAGAGGGGTCGTCACGTTTGGGCGTGATGGATTGGTAGTGACGGCGTATTTGGGCAAAGTGGGTCGTCTCGAATTGCAAGGCGAGCTCCATCAGGGCGTCGGCAATGTAAGCGGCGGCTTCATCGGAGACGGCGTATTCGGGCGAATTGGCTGGACGCTTGTGCGTCATCGTGGTCGCTCCGGGCTTACTCCTCGATCTCATCCTTCATGCGGAAGCTTTTGCCTTCGATGATGACGGTGTCGGCGTGGTGCAGCACGCGATCGAGGATGGCGGAGGTCAAGGTGCTGTCGTTGTTGAAGATCTGCGACCAGTGTTTGTAGGCGCGGTTGGTGGTGATCACCATCGGGGCGCGCTCGTAGCGCTGGCTGATGATCTGGAACAGCAAGTCTGCGCCGTGCTTGTCGATGGGAAGGTAACCGAGTTCATCGACAATCAGTACGGCGGGCTTCAGGTAACGCTGGAACTCGCGCTTGAGGCGGCCGGCGGACTGGGCTGCCGCGGCCAGGGTGTTGATAATGTCGATGGCCGTGGTGAACAGCACCGAGTGTCCATTCAGGCAGGCAGCGTGGCCCAGAGCGATCGACAAATGCGTCTTGCCGAGGCCGACGTTGCCGATCAGGACGACGTTGGTCTGGGTTGCGATGAAGGCCAGACGGAACAGGTTCTGGATTTGCGGGCGGTTGATCTTTTGGGGCCAGCTCCACTGGAAGTCATCGAGGGATTTGAGCACGGGAAAGCGCGCGTTCCTGATGCGGCGCTCGATGCTGCGGTTCTCGCGCATCGTGGCCTCGCCCTCAACCAGTTGCTCCAGATAATCCAGGTGCGAGCGCTGCTGCTCGGCGGCCCTGGTGGCCAGGGCCTGGTAGTGGCTTTGGATGTAGGGTAGGTGCAAACGCTGCAGCTGCGCGTCCAGTCGCGTCAGGTCAGTCGGGGTCATGATCGTTTACCTCGTAGGCGTTGAGGTCCGGGGGAGCGATGTCGATGTCGAGCAGGTCGTGGCGACGGGTGAGTTGCAATGGTCCTGGTTCCGGCAGCGCGCGGGCGCGGGTCTCCAGAATGTTGGTGATGTACTCGGCACTGAAGGCCTGGAAGGCGAGCCCGTCGGTAATGGCTCGCGCCACCGCATCGGCGGGGTAGATCTCGGCCAGGGCGAGAATCTTGCGGACGTGGTGGCGGGCATTGAGCCTGCGCTGCTCCAGGCCGTCGTAATAGGCTGTCGCATCCGGCGACAGTGCCAGGAAGTGCATCATCAGGCGTTGTTCGCGGGCACGGCTGCGCTGGGCGATCAGACCCTTGGCGTGGTCGGGATCCTCGATGTCCTCGTGACGACCATAGCGGCGCGTGTGACGGGCGATGAGCTGGTTGTCGAAGTAGATGCAGACCCGGTCCGGATAGGCTTTGACTGTCAATCGGCGGTGAGCGTATGCGGCAGGAACGGAATACTGATTGGTGTCCAGGGTGATGCGGAACTGGCTGGAGGCGACGCTGGTTGAAGTGAGCGCGATGTCGTAGGGGTGCGGGTTGAGCGGTCCCAGATGCGGACGCTCTTGCGCCAACAAATCGACGGGTCGCTGTTGCGTTTCGCCGTGGATGCGAACGTTGGCGATGGTGTCGAGCCAGACCTGTGCGGCCGCGTGGATCGTGCTGAAATCGGTCAACTCGAAGCCATGCAGAAAATTCTTTTTGACGTAGCCTACACCAAACTCCACGCGCCCCTTCTCGTTGCCGCGGGCGACATTGCAGGCCTCGATCGCAAAGCCGTGGTGGCGGGCAAAGTCGAGATAGCGCGGATTGAACACCGGAGCAGCGCCGGCCAGGCGCTGCAGAACCGCCGATTTGAGATTGTCGACCATGATTTTTGATGGCACGCCACCCAGGGCCGCGAAGCCGTGTTCGTGGCAGGCGAGGAAATGCTCCATGGTCTGGGAGACAGTGAACTCCACAAACATTTGGCGGCTGAACGCCAGCACCATGACGAAGAACGAAAGCCGGCGACGGGTATTGCCCACCGCGACGGTTCCGTAGGATCCCCAGTCGACCTGCGCACACTCGCCGGGAGCAAAGTGCAGCTTGAGATAGACCGGCCGCTTGGTCGGTCGGATGCGGCGGACGTAATCCCGCAGGATCGTCATGCCGCCGCGATAGCCTTCCTCGCGCAGACGCTGGAAGATCTGCTGAGCGCTGTAAGGGTGGGTGTCCAGCAGCCGTGTGACGCGGGGCTTGAAGGGATCAAGGACGCTGGCGCGCGGCAGGCTGCGCCGCGGCTCGAAGCGCGGACGCGCCGCCCACGTGGCGACCGTCCTCGGGTCAAGGCCCAGCGCCCGGGCGGTCTGCGCGATCGTCAGGCCCTGGCGATCACGGCAGTCGTGGATCTTGGAAAACGTCTCGTAATCGATCACGACCGCCTCCGCAGTCAGGCGCGGGTGTTGCCGCCCACGCCGCGGATGTAGCGAGAATGTCTTGCCCCAGTCGTAGCAAACGGTCCGTGGTGCGGACGATGTCATCTTGTAACGGTGTTCCGACGATATGGGCGATTAAGCCAATCAGAACAGCAGGTTGCGCCGTCAAGACCTCTTGTAACGGCGACCGCGCCGGATTGGCTGTTTCGACCGCGGAACCAATGGGTTGCGCCATTGAGACATCTTGTAGCGCAGTGCCGGCAGGTGGACCCTTGCGCCAATAGCCGGGATGGCGCGACCGCCACGCCTGGACCCGGGCGACATTCACCGGGCCGCGGAAGTAGCCTTGGTTCTCGGGCGCGGCGAGCCAGCGTGCTTGGCTGGCGACTTTGCTGGCCGCTCTGCAGGCGGGGACCGAGCAGTAACGCTGGTGATGGCGGTTACGCGGGTCGGGCCGAAATAACTTCAGACAGCACTTGCATTTACGGCGCTCGCCACCGGCCATCGCGTCCCCTCCTGCGAGGACGCATCATCAGTCAACCCAATGCTTGTCGGTCTCGATGTTTGGAATGAGCCGTCGCGTTCCTTCGCTATCCCGGGCCGTTCAATCGAGCGTGCCGCCGTGGCTGCGATTGCAAATTCAATCCGCTGGCTTTAGGGCAGATTCAGAACGGTGCTGACACTGGGGTCCTGGAATTTGCAAGAAGTCCGTCGTAAGTAGCTTCAAGAATTCGTGAGCCCGAACCGCGATGCCTGTCGTCAATGCGGCGGCCACGCTAGTCCCGATTGTGCGTCCCGTATTTACTGGGCTTGGTGGATTAGGGGGCACCGCAACGCGAATGCCGCCCAATGCCGTCGCACCGGCTTGCATTGGACGAAGCCGGTGGCCGGTTCCAGCAGGAGCGAGACGGACGTGATGCCGCCCGCCCGTGGTTACGATGTCGGGCTTCGTGGCCCCACCGTAGCCGGGACCCAAAGCGCTTGAGACATTGCAAAGCCCTGTGTTGGCCCAAACATCGAAGGTAGAAGCAGGAGGAGCTTGTATCGGATGGAGGTCCCCGTGCAAGCCGCCGACAGTTAGCGCGTTGATAGACTCGGCGGGTGCAAGTATGCGTCGGCTGGCCATGGTCTGACCGCTGGCACGCAGCGCCGTCCGCGCCTTTTCGGGCGGCGCAAGCGCTTCGAACGCCACCGTTCCCATGTTTGGAGTCTCGAGGTCGGCGAATTGATTTCCTGCGCTTGCCACAAAGAGTATGCCGTACCGATACGCCAGATAATCGAGAACTCGCGCCCATCCCGACATGTGTCCGGCGAATGGCTTGTTTCTGTCACCCAAGGAAGCATTGATGATAATCACGCTGGGCGCCGCTGCGTTCGCACCCTCCTTCATGCGTACGACCGCCTCGTGAAAGAGGTCAGCAGGTAGCCTGTTTGGGAACTGCTCTTCTTGCCCTCGGAATCCCTATGCGTACATGACATTGACAAAATACAAGCGCCGATCAAGCGCGGGCTGCGGCGGACCA
>CAVZQH010000001.1:0-658934 GCA_963777375.1 uncultured Alphaproteobacteria bacterium | reverse complement strand
CCGGAAACAGTCCTTCCTTGGCGAGCTTCGGCTTCATGGCGGGCGCTTTCAGCGCCGCCGAGAACGCTTCGGACAACTGTGTGAGCGTCGCGGCCGACGTTTTCGCCGGCGCCACGACGCCGTAGAAAATGTCGGCCTCGTAATGACTAACGCCGGTCTCGGCGAAAGTCGGAACCTCGGGCAGCGTTTCAACGCGCGCGTGCGAGGTAGTGACGAGACCGCGCAGCGTGCCCGCCTGGAGCTGGGAAACCACCGTCGGATAATCCGCCCAGACCGCGGTGACGTGGCCGCCCAACAGTGTCGAGATCGCCGGCGCGGTCCCGCCGAATGGTACGTAGGTGATGTTGATATTGGCGGCGCGGCGCAGCACCTCGATAGCGACATGCAGCGAGGATCCCGGGCCGCCGCTGGCGAACGAGAGTTCGCCGGGTTTTGCGCGCGCCGCGGCGATCAGGTCGGCCAGCGTCTTGTAGGGCGACGAGCCCTGCACCACGAGCACCATCGGCGTCGACGCGAGATAGCACACCGGCTCGAAGTCCTTCGCCGCGTCGTAGTTGCCGCGCTTGAGGGCCGGATTGATGATGAAGGAGTTCGCCACCAACAGTAGCATGTTGCCGTCGGGTTCGGCGCGCTGGACCACTTCGGTGCCGACCACGGTGCCGGCGCCGAGCCGGTTTTCCACGACTACAGTTGGCCCGTTTTCGTTGCCGATCTCCTCGCTCATCAGGCGGGACAGAATGTCGGGGCCGCTGCCGGGTGTGTACGGCACGATGAGCCTGATCGATTTCCCTTGCGCACCGGCCCCGCGATCCGCGGACGCGACCAGCAGCACGACGAAGCAAACCGAGGCCAACATCTTGGGCCACTGCATTGGACGTCCTCCCGGCTTAGCTTTTAGGCCGGCAGCCTGTGCGGTTTCGGTCGGCGGTGCAAGGGCGCGTCAGGTTTGTAGGATAGCTCTCGATGCGCTCAAGCTGTCCGCCGATCTATTTCTTTTCGATCGACAGGCCGTTGGGACCGAGATCGATGTGCACGCCTTCGGGCTGCTTGCGATCCTGATAAAGTTGATATCCCAGTACAGCGGCGACGATCACCAATGCGCCGATAACGAGATACAGGAGGTTGGTGCGGGTCACGGTCGAACTCCAGCCGTCGGGCCTGCGCAGTTACGAGATTTATGTATGATCGCGACCACGAGGAAGGCGAGAAGGAGGAGCAGTGCTCCGTATGTTTCCATGGAGGGAGTGTAGGCCGACCAGCGCGCAACGCAATGCAGAACAACGCATCAGAATCTTGTGATGTGCGTGCGCATCCCGACTTCCGTTACATCGCCGCTCGGGGGCGTTGATAGGGGTCCGCATGCAAGCCGATCGCACCGCAACCATTTCGAGCTCGATTCCCTTCCGGCAGTTCCGCAACGACGCTCGATCAGTTGGCGCCGTATACGCAGCAGCATTCTCCGTATCGTGGTGGCGCTGTTGTTCCTGGAGCATGGCATGTCGCGGCTGTTCGGCTTTCCTTCGCCGCTGCCGACGCCTCCGGTCTTCACGATGTACTGGTTCGCGGGCGCGATCGAATTCGCCGGCGCCGCGCTGGTTCTCGCCGGCCTGTTCACGCGTCCCGCCGCCTTCATCATGTCGGGCGAGATGGCGTTCGCCTATTTCATCAGCCACGCGCCGCGCGGCTTCTTTCCGATCCTCAATGGTGGCGACGCGGCGATCTTGTATTGCTTCGTCTTCCTCTATTTGGCTTTTGCCGGCGCCGGGCCGTGGAGCCTCGACGCGCTGTTGTGGAAGAAGGCTAATCTGTAATTTGCGGCCCGGATGGAGCGAGGCGACATCCGGGACGGCTTCGCCGATTTGGCGAGCCGCTCCCGGTGGCGCACCCCGCAATCCCCGGCTGCGCTTCTCAGGCCCGCCGTCTCGCGGACGAACGATACGCCATGCGAGCATGGCCCGGACAGTAGGAGAAGCCTGCGATCGCCTCGTTGCCGCAAAACACAAAATCTGCAGCGCGATGCGGATGGCATCGCCGATCGGCCACCGGCACTTGCCCTGCGCAAGTTCGAGCAGCGAGCAGCGCTGCGCGCTCTCGACCGACGCGGAGTCGGCTCCTCGGCGAGGCACGGCACTTCGGCGAACATCAGGCGCAAGCTGCGCTGTGGCGCGCGGGCGCCGGGCGCGTGGAGGGCGGAACGCGCCGGCGCGCCCGCGGGCCGCCCCGGCGACAGGCCGAGGCGGTGGATTTTGCCGATGACGGCGTTACGGGTGACGCCGATCTCGGCGGCGATCTGACTGCAGGTCAGGCCGGTGTCGACGTAGCTTCGGAGTTGTTCGATGCGCTCCGCAGTCCAGGTTTCGATACTCATGGTACGGCCTCGTGTTTGCCGCGGCCGGTTCTGGGCCGCCGACAGGGCGAAAGCCGCGCGCAACCGGCGCCGCGGAGGGCCACTCATCCCAGAAGCGCAAATTCGGTGCACGCGCGAGCGCGCATGACGCCGCGATCACCGAGCCGCATCCGCGCATTGGGATGGCAAGCCCGCCGTTGTGGTGGACGCCCGGACCCTGATCGGGACCGCTTTAAGTTTGTTGAGCGAAAACCCTCGCCGAATCGGACCGTCGCACGATTCGACTCGCCTGCCAAGAGTTAAAATGCCATTATAATCCAGTTTTAATGTGAGGCGTACGGTTCCAAAATGGCGCGACCTGAAAACCGCTCGGAGGCGAGGGCACTGAGCCTGACGCTGCCGATCGAGACCTTCAATTACCTGGCTTTGCTGGCGACGCTCGGCAAGCTCGGCCGCACCGAGAACGAGGTGGCGACCCACATCCTGGTGCGCGAAGTCTACGCCATGCACGCGCGCGGCTTCCACGAGATGCGCATCCCGCCACCGGCGGAGGAGGGTGCGTGATTTGCGCGGCGGCCCTCCCGGCTGCACCAGGTCCAATCCGGATCGGGCTCTCCGCCAAACGCATCTCGGTCGGAGTCCAGGCACTCGAAAATGCGCCGTAGCTCCGTGCCGCTATTTTGTCTCGAGGTCGGGGCGACCGATATAGACCGGCACGGTTATCCCGTCGCCCTGGACTACGAAAGCGATGTCTGGCTTTGGCCGTCGCGCAGGAACGTCAGGCCCTGGCGTTCCAGGCCGCCGATGTAGGTCTCGCCATCGTTCGGATTTATGAATCCGACGCGCGTCGATCAAAGATTTGCCGGGGACGCGCGCGCGGCGCAAGCCCTCATTGTTTGATGCGGAGATTTTGCCTCGCGCTACCCGGCTAACCTTTGATGCCGAGCAGCTCGACGTCGAAGATCAGCGTGGCGTTCGGCGGAATGACGCCGCCGGCGCCGCGGGCGCCGTAGCCGAGCTCGGGCGGGATGATGAGGGTGCGTTTGCCGCCGACCTTCATGGTTGCGACGCCTTCGTCCCAGCCGGCGATGACCTGGTGTTGCCGATCGGAAACTCGAACGGCTGGCCGCGATCGACCGACCAGTTGAATTTCTTGCCCTTGGCGGCGTTCTCGTAAAGCCAGCCGGTGTAATGCATGACGCAAGTCTGACCGGGCTTCGGCGAGGCGCCGGTGCCGACTTTGATGTCGATGATCTTCAATCCCGATGGCATGATCATGGGTGTCCCGGCGGGTTGAGCGAAGGCGGTTGCGGAGATGCCGGCTGTCGCGGTGACGACGGCAACGGCAGCGGCAACCATGGCGAGGGCTCGCATCCTCTTGTCTCCTTGGAATTGATCGTGCGGGTGGATCAGTTGAGAACACCAGATTGGACATCGGGCAGGGTGCACATCTCACGAACTACCATGCAATATCCTTTCGCCCGACGTCGTTCGGTGCGCGGCAACGGAGGCCCGGATGAGTTTCCGATCTGTCGTGTAAGTTGGATTGAAGGGCCGGCCGCTTTGCGCTGGCGTTTCGGTCGGCCGCACCATGCGCCTTTATTTGGACGAAGTCGATGATGGCGTGGGCGTCGGGCTAACGGCGGCGCGCAGGCGGCTTTCGCGATAATCTCCCCCGCTTCATTGCCGGGGTCGACCCGGCAATCCATGCTGAGGTCCGGCATGAAAAGCTTTTGGGTTTATATCCTGGCAAGCCGCGCGCGCGGCACGCTCTATGTGGGCGTTACAAATGATCTCATCCGTCGCATCTACGAACACCGCGAGGGATTGATTGCCGGCTTCACCACAGAGTATGGAGTGAAGATGCTGGTGTATTATGAACAGCATGTAACGGCGATGGCCGCCATTCAGCGAGAAAAGAACATCAAGCATTGGTCACGCAAGTGGAAAATCGATCTAATTTGTTCGGTCAATCCGGATTGGAGCGATCTTTGGGAAGACATTGTACGCTGATCTTTCGGCATCGCGCCCTGCGTCTCAGGATGGACCGCCGGGTCAAGCCCGGCGGTGACGGGGAAAGGGATTGCGGCTGATCTTAGTTTACTCAGAACTTCTTCAGATCGTCATTGCCGGGCTTGACCCGGCAATCCATGCCTTGAGACCAGAAGACGCAAGGCGCGAATTAAGTGCAACGTCACCGTAATCGTCGGAATTATCACCGGAATTGCCGCGTCTCAGCATGGACCGCCGGGCTACTACCGCTGCTTGTAATCGATGGCCTGACTTTCGGGCACGCTTGATGTTACAAGCGATTTTAAATCGGCTTCAGTAATCTGTTCAGCTCGTTTGGCGATCAGCGACATTACGATAATCTTGAGGGCGGTCATGAAATGCCCTCTACAGGACGTCAAAATTTAACTACACCCCGTCGTACCGCCGCACGTGTCGCACTTCATGCACGTGCCGTTGCGCACCAGCGTGAAGTTGCCGCACTCGCCGCAGGCTTCGCCTTCGTAGCCCTTGGCGCGGGCTTCGGCGCGCTTTTCGGCGGCGGCGGCTTTGGCGTGGGTGCGCGCGTCGGTCCAGTTGCAGTTGCTCGAGCGCCTGCGCGGGCGAGAGTTTTTGCTCGGGCTCGGTCTTGAGCGCGGTGGCGCCGGCGATTTCCGCCGCGCGGCGCGGAGGAGGTCGAGCGCGGTGACGTTTGGATACAGCCCCACCCCGGCCGGCTTCGCCGGCCGAGCCTCCACCTGCAGGGGAGGATGCAGTCGCCGCGCCGCCTTGCATCACCTTGAGCCGGTCGGTGCGCGAGCGGGTCAGGCCCTTCGAGACGTAGCGGCCTGTCGGGCGCGGGCGGCCTTCCTCGACGCCCTTGCCGAGCGCGTCGAAGCCTTCGCCGGTCGGATCGACATGGGCGAGGTCGAAGCGCTCCATGTAGGACACCGCCAGCTCGCGGAACACGTAGTCGAGGATCGAGGTGGCGTATTTGATCGAGTTGTTGCCCTGCACCGGGCCGGACGGCTCGAAGCGGGTGAAGGTGAAGGCGTCGACATATTCGTCGAGCGGCACGCCGTATTGCAGGCCGAGCGAGACCGCGATGGCGAAGTTGTTGAGGAGCGAGCGCAGCGCCGCGCCTTCCTTGTGCATGTCGATGAAGATCTCGCCGAGCCGGCCGTCGTCGTATTCGCCGGTGCGCAGATAGACCTTGTGGCCGCCGACCACGGCCTTCTGCGTGTAGCCCTTGCGCCGGTCGGGCATGCGCTCGCGCTCGCGCAGCACGATGATGCGCTCGACGATCTTCTCGACCACCTTCTCGGCGAGCGCCGCAGCGCGCGCCGCCGCCGGCTTGTCGATGAAGGCCTCGATGACGTCGTCGTCCTCCTCCTCGTCGGCGATGAGCTGCGATTGCAGCGGCTGCGACAGCTTGGAGCCGTCGCGGTAGAGCGCGTTGGCCTTCAGGCCGAGCTTCCACGACAGCAGGTAGGCGGCCTTGCAGTCCTCGACCGTGGCGTCGTTCGGCATGTTGATGGTCTTGGAGATGGCGCCGGAGATGAACGGCTGCGCCGCCGCCATCATGCGGATGTGGCTCTCGACCGAGAGGTAGCGCTTGCCGGTGCGGCCGCACGGATTGGCGCAGTCGAACACCGCATAATGCTCGGCCTTGAGATGCGGCGCGCCCTCGACCGTCATGGCGCCGCAGACGTGGATGTTGGCGGCCTCGATCTCGCGCTTGGTGAAGCCGAGATGCGCGAGCAGGTCGAAGCTCGGCGCGGCGAGGTCGGCGGCGTCGACGCCGAGCTGCGTCGCGCAGGAACTCCTCGCCGAGCGTCCACTTGTTGAAGGCGAACTTGATGTCGAAGGCGGTCGGCAGCGCCTTCTCGACCTTGGCGATGGCCTCGGCGCGTGAAGCCCTTGGCCTTGCAGCGTGGTGTGGTTGATCGCCGGGCGCCTGCCCGAGCGTGCCGTGGCCGACGGCGATAGGCCTCGATCTCGGCGATCTCGCTTGTCGCGATAGCCGAGCGCGCGCAGCGCTTCCGGCACCGCGCGGTTGATGATCTTGAAGTAGCCGCCGCCGGCGAGCTTCTTGAATTTCACCAGCGCGAAGTCGGGCTCGATGCCGGTGGTGTCGCAGTCCATGACCAGGCCGATCGTGCCGGTCGGCGCGATCACGGTCGCCTGCGCGTTGCGGTAGCCGTGCTCCTCGCCGAGCGTCGAGCGCGTTGTCCCAGGCGCGCTTGGCGTGCTCGGCGAGCCGCTGATCCGGGCATGGGCCTTGTGGTCGAGCGGCACCGGCGGCGTCGACAATTTCCTCGTAGCCGGTGCGCTCGCCATGGGCGGCGCGGCGGTGGTTGCGCATCACGCGCAGCATGGCTCGCGGTTCTTGTTGTAGCCGGGGAAGGCCCGAGCTCGTCGGCCATCTCCGCCGAGGTGGCGTAGGAGATGCCGGTCATGATCGCGGTCAGCGCGCCGCAGATGGCGCGGCCGGCATCGGAATCGTAGGGAATGCCGGACGTCATCAGCAGGCCGCCGATATTGGCGTAGCCGAGACCCAGCGTGCGGAATTCGTAGGAGAGCTGCGCGATCTCCCTCGACGGGAACTGCGCCATCAGCACGGAGATTTCGAGCACGATGGTCCACAGCCGCACGGCGTGCTCGTAGCCCTCGATGTCGAAGAGCTCGCTCTTCAGCGTCTCGCCGTTTGCGGCAGCGGGAAGGGCGCGGGTGTGGAAGGCCAGCAGATTGAGCGAGGCGAGATTGCAGGCCGTGTCGTCGAGGAACATGTATTCCGAGCACGGATTGGAGGCGTTGATCGGCCCCGACGCCGGGCAGGTGTGCCAGTCGTTGATGGTGGTGTGGAATTGCAGGCCCGGATCGGCGCAGGCCCAGGCGGCGTAGCCGATCTTCTCCCACAGCTCGCGCGCCTTGAGCGTCTTGGCGATCTTGCCGGGCTTGGTGCGCCAGAACAGGTCCCAGTCGCCGTCGGCTTCGACCGCCTTGAGGAACTCGTCGGTGACGCGCACCGTGTTGTTGGAGTTCTGGCCGGAGACGGTGAGGTAGGCCTCCGAATCCCAATCGGTGTCGTAGATCGGGAAATCGATGTCGTTGTAGCCCTGCTTGGCGAACTGGATGACGCGCCGGATGTAGTTGTCCGGCACGTGGTTGCGCCGCGCGCCTTGATCTCGCGCCGCAGCACGGGATTCTTCTCCGGATCGAAGCAGTCGTCGCCCGAGCCTTCGCAGTTGACGCAGGCCTTCAGCACCGCGCGCAGGTGGCGCTGGTTGATCTTCGAGCCGGTGACGAGGGCCGCGACCTTCTGCTCCTCGATCACCTTCCAGTCGATGAACTGCTCGATGTCGGGATGATCGACGTCGACGATCACCATCTTGGCCGCGCGGCGCGTGGTGCCGCCCGACTTGATGGCGCCCGCGGCGCGGTCGCCGATCTTGAGGAAGCTCATCAGGCCGGACGACTTGCCGCCGCCGGACAGCCGCTCGCCTTCGCCGCGCAGCTTGGAGAAGTTCGAGCCGGTGCCGGAGCCGTATTTGAACAGGCGCGCCTCGCGCACCCACAGGTCCATGATGCCGCCCTCGTTGACGAGGTCGTCGGTGATCGACTGGATGAAGCAGGCGTGCGGCTGCGGATGCTCGTAGGCGGTCTTCGATTGCACCAGCTTGCCGGTCTCGAAGTCGACGTAGAAGTGGCCCTGGCTCGGGCCGTCGATGCCGTAGGCCCAGTGCAGGCCGGTGTTGAACCATTGCGGCGAGTTCGGCGCCACCATCTGCATCGCCAGCATGTAGCGGTGCTCGTCGAAGAACGCCTGCGCGTCGGCCTCGGACGAGAAATAGCCGCCCTTCCAGCCCCAATAGGTCCAGGTGCCGGCGAGACGATCGAACACCTGCTTGGACGACTCCTCGCCGATGGTGCGCTCCTTCTCGGGCAGTTCCGCGAGCGCGTCCTCGTCGGCGACGCAGCGCCACAGCCAGGAGGGGACGGTCTCCTCCTCGACCTTCTTCAGGCGGGAGGGCACGCCGGCCTTGCGGAAATACTTCTGCGCCAGCACGTCGGAGGCGACCTGCGACCAGAGCTCCGGCACCTCGACGTTGTCGGCATGGAACACCACCGAGCCGTCCGGATTGCGGATTTCGCTCGTGGTGAGACGGAAGTCGATATCCGCGTAAGGCGATTGTCCCTCTTTGGTGTAGCGCCGCTCGATCCGCATTCTCTGCCCCTTTCAATCTCATTTTTTCAATATCGGCGGCCCTGCGGAGATGCCCGCTTGATATAGGTCGCCGACGCCTTTCCCGCGACGCGAAGAGTGAACGTGGTCCGCGCGCCCGGCCTTAACTCCTGCTCTGCCTACCCCCTGCCGTCCGGCCCGCGGGCTGGGCTTCTCAGTTCGTTGCAGCACTCCGGGACCTCGCGGAGTGAAGGATGCTATGCCCGCGCCATTGGCGGCGCGACCGCGTCCCGCAAACCCCTTTTTTGAGAGCCCGGCGAACTTGCGTACCCCCGCGCCGAACTTGGGAAAGCTAGGCCAAGGTCGTCGCGTCCGTCAAGACATAGTATGAAAATCTGAATCAACCACTAAATGTGGGGATTGCGGGGACGAATTGGGGAGGGGATGGGCAAGTATCGGATATTGGTGAGGAATCCGAAAGAGCGCGGCGGTCTGGCCCTGTGATTTTTATGCGTAGAACGATGCGGGCTGGCATAGCTCCCCGCGTCCGGCGCAGAACTGGGTCGGTGCCACAGGGCGCCTCGTGCTGGCCGTCCGGCGCGCGTGTCACAAGCCAGTTACGGACTGGCGGGGGTTTCCGGCTGATTCTGAGTGAAACGGCCCGTGATCATCGGCACTTTTGTCAAAGTCGCGCTCGCGACGATGGTTAAGCGATTGAATTCATTGGGAGAATCGCCGCCGCTGGGTTGGCGCCGCCGCAAGGCCCTTCCGCTGTCGGAGTTTGGGCTCATTCGCCCGCTCGCAGCCGATCGAGCCTCGGGTCCTCGGGCCTGAGAGTCCGAATATGAGGGCAGGATTAGTCAGGGCCGAGCCTCGGTGCTGGGTCCAAGAGACTCCCTCGGACACGACCCGCCCAAATCGTTAACCTTAAAGAAGTCTTACTTTTGGCATCCGCTGCGTTTGCTTGACGGGGCGGGAGGGGGACGACGATAACCTTTTGTTAATGGCGTGGTGTGGGGTCCAGCGTTCAATTCGCGCGGGGCGTATTGTCGCCTGTGCCGCGCTATTGGCTCGGCTGTACTCAGGCCATCCATAACGATCCCATCAATCAGCCGCTCACCGGCACCAAAGGGCTTGCCGCGGAGCTCGGCGACCGCGACGTCGAAACCTACTACGACGACATGGTCGTCGCAGTGTCGTTCTCAGGCGGCGGCATGCGTGCGGCCGCCTTTTCTTTCGGCGTGTCGAGCGGATTCGACGAGACCCAGGTCACCACCGCGGCGAGCACGTCGTCGCTCGCCGATCGCATCGACTTCGTCTCCGGCGTATCGGGCGGCTCGGTGCTTGCCGCATATTACGGGCTCAAGAAACGCCAGGCGCTGGCGGATTTCAAGCAGCGCTTCCTCCTGCAAAACGCCGAGGAGGGGCTACAGACCGATCTCAGTCTCACCAACATCGCCCGCGGGCTGCAAGGCGGCATCAACGACTCCACCCAGTTCCCGCGCTGGCTCGACGCCCATCTGTTCGATCACGCGACCTTCAAGAGCCTGCTGTTCGCAGCGCCGGCCGCGAGTCTGGATCAACGCCTCCGATATCTACAACCGCACGCCGTTCGTGTTCGGCCGCGTGACCTTTGGGGCGCTGTGCAGCGATCTTGCGACCTATCCGGTCTCGCTCGCTGTTGCTGCGTCCGCTGCGGTGCCGGTGGTGTTCGCGCCGGTCGTCATTCAGAATTATCCCGGCGGCTGCCCGATCCCGTTGCCGGATTGGGTCCAGCGCGTGCGCGCCAATGACGACGCGCCACCGCTGCTCAAATCCTACGCCGACGCGCTGGAGCGCTATCATTCCGGCAGCATCAAATACGTGAAGCTGCTCGACGGTGGGCTGGTCGATAATTACGGGCTTGCCGGCTTCACCATTGCGCGGCTCGCCTCGACCACGCCCTATGGGCCGCTCGATCCCGAGGAGGCGGTCAAGCTGCGGCGATTTCTGTTCCTCGTCGTCGATGCCGGCCGGGCGCCGTCGGGCGCCTGGGCGCAGACTGTGACGGGACCCTCCGGCGTCGACCTCATTACGGCAGCGTCCGATACCGCGACCGGCTCCGGCGCGGTCGGCAATTATTCGGCGTTCGACGATACGATGGACGAATGGCAGGACACGTTGATCAAGTGGCGCTGCAAGCTCACGGAAGCCGAACGCCATAAGCTCGGCGCGCCGCCCGGCTGGAACTGCCAGCGACGTGAAATTCTTCATCGGCCGCGTCGCGTTCGATCAATTGGGTCCGGAGCGCGCGACCGCGCTCAACGCCGTCGAGACGCGCTTGCGGCTGCCGGCAGATCAGGTCGAAATGCTGATCACTGCTGGCCGCGACGCGCTCAAGAGCAACGCCGTGTTCCGCTCGTTCCTGAATTCCCTGTCACCCGGAAAACCTCGCCCGGCCCGCCCGGCGCCGGTCGCTTCGCCGCTACTCAGCCGCCATGAGGCGGATGCTGCGCCACGCTGACCCAGCTTCCATTCGTCTGCTGATCGAGCGTTGAATTTCATTTCTTCAAAAGCTGGCGGCCCGCGGTGCGCAACGTTCGCCCGCGCGTCCATGACCGCGAGAATATGCACCAACCGGTCGGCTAAAGTCGGCGGCGTCGCCCGCGAACCGAATATCGCAAGCCGCGTCACGCCCCTGGCGCGCAGCGCCGGGCGGTCTCCTTAAGCTTGCCGATGATCTCGTCGCGGGTCATGTCGGTGTCGTTTGGTGAAAGGCTGCTTCACTCCGCCGCGGCCTTGGTGTGGCCGAGCCTGCGGTTGAGCGCGCTCAGAAGCCCTTCGGCGGCTTCGGCGATGACGGTGCCGGGCGGGAAGATCGCTTCGGCGCCGGCGGCCTTGAGCGCCGCATAGTCCTGCGGCGGCACCACGCCGCCGACCACGATCATGATGTCGCCGCGGCCCTGGTTGTTCAGCTCGGCCTTGAGCTCGCGGCACCAGCGTCAGATGCGCGGCCGCGAGCGAGGAGATGCCGAGAATGTGCACGTCGTTCTCGACCGCCTGGCGCGCGGCCTCCGCCGGCGTCGCGAACAGTGCGCCGATATCGACGTCGAAGCCGAGATCGGCGAACGCGGTCGCGATCACCTTCTGGCCGCGGTCGTGGCCGTCCTGGCCGATCTTGGCGACCAGGATGCGCGGCCGGCGGCCTTCGTTGTCCTCGAATTCGGCGACGAGCTTTTGCACGCGCTCGACGGCGTCCGACATGCCGACCTCCCGCCTGTAGACGCCGGAGATCGCCTTGATCTCGGCCCGATGGCGGCCGAAAACCTGCTCCAGCGCCAGTGAAATCTCGCCGACGGTGGCTTTGGCGCGCGCCGCGTCGATGGCAAGCGCCAGGAGATTGCCGTTGCCGCCGGCGGCGTCGCGCGTCAGCGCCGCGAGCGCGTCGGCAAGCGCCTGCGGATCGCGTTCGCGCTTGAGCCGCGTCAGCTTGTCGATCTGCAATTGCCGCACAGCGCCATTGTCGACCTTGAGGACATCGATCTGCGCCTCGTCGCGCGGCCGATACTTATTGACACCGATCACCGCCTGCGTGCCGGAATCGATGCGCGCTTGCGTCCGCGCGGCCGCCTCTTCGATGCGCAGCTTCGGCAGGCCGGCCTCGATCGCGCGGGTCATGCCGCCAAGGTCCTCGACCTCGCGGATATGGCCCCAGGTTCGCGCGGCGAGATCGTGCGTGAGCCGCTCCACATAATACGATCCGCCCCAGGGGTCGATCGTGCGCGTCGTGCCGCTCTCTCGCTGCAGCACGATCTGCGTATTGCGCGCGATGCGGGCGGAGAAGTCGGTCGGCAGAGCGAGCGCTTCATCGAGCGCGTTGGTGTGCAGCGACTGGGTGCCGCCCTGCGTTGCGGCCATCGCCTCGATGCAAGTGCGCGCAACATTGTTGAAGACGTCTTGCGCTGCGAGCGACCATCCCGAGGTCTGGCAATGGGTGCGCAGCGACAACGCGCGCGCATCGCGCGGCGCAAACGGTTGCATCAGCTTTGCCCAGAGCACGCGGGCGGCGCGCAGCTTCGCCACCTCCATGAAGAAATTCATGCCGATGCCGAAAAAGAACGAAAGCCGCGGCGCAAAGCGATCGACCTCAAGCGAGGCGGCAACGCCGGCGCGCACATATTCGACGCCGTCGGCGAGTGTATAGGCAAGTTCGAGGTCAGCCGTCGCGCCCGCCTCCTGCATGTGGTAGCCGGAGATCGAGATCGAGTTGAACTTCGGCATGTGCGCGGAGGTGTAAGAGAAGATGTCGGAGATGATGCGCAGCGATGGCTTCGGCGGATAGATGTAAGTGTTGCGCACCATGAATTCTTTGAGGATGTCGTTCTGGATCGTGCCGGAGAGTTTTTCCGGCGGCACGCCCTGTTCTTCGGCGGCGACGACATAGAGCGCGAGTACCGGCAGCACCGCGCCGTTCATGGTCATCGACACCGACATGCGGTCGAGCGGGATGCCGGAAAACAGCGTGCGCATGTCGTAGATCGAATTCGATCGCGACGCCCGCCATGCCGACGTCGCCGGCAACGCGAGGATGATCGCTGTCGTAGCCGCGGTGGGTGGCGAGATCGAAGGCGATCGAGAGGCCCTTCTGGCCGGCGGCCAGATTGCGCCGGTAAAAGGCGTTGGAATCCTCGGCCGTCGAGAAGCCGGCATATTGCCGGATCGTCCACGGCTGGGTGACGTACATGGTGGGGTAGGGGCCGCGCAGGTAGGGCGCGATGCCGGGATAGGTGTCGAGGAAATCGAGCCCGGCGAGATCGTCCGGGCCGTAAAGCCGCTTGACCGCTACGCTTTCGGGCGTGAGCCACCGCTCGCCCGCAGTGGTGTCGTCAGCGAGTTTGGCGTCGGCAAAAGCGACGTCGGTGAATTCCAACGTGGGCAAAGTCCGGGATGCGGCTCATGCGAGATCAGTCCACATGCAGGCCCAGCTTCTGAATCAAATCCCGATTCTTGATGTAGTCCTTTTCCATGAACGCCGCCAGTTCGCCCGGAGTGTCGCCCTGGGCGTCAAAGCCGCGGACCTTGAGCGCCTGCCGATAAGCCGGATCGGCGACGACCTTGTTGATGGCGGTGTTCAACTTCTTGACGATGTCCGGGGGCGTCGCGCTTGGCACTTCGATCGCAAACCAGAGGCTGTAGTCGACCTGCGGCAATCCGGCCTCGGTGAAAGTCGGCACATCCGGCAGCTCCTCTACCCTGGCCCTGCTTGATGTCACGGCGAGCGCCCGCACATTGTCATTCTTGATGAACGGCACAGCAGTCGAGGTCCCGACCATGAACATTGCGACGTCACCGGTGATCAACGCTCGGATGGCCTGCGCCGAGGAACCATTATAGGGCACATGCGTCAGGCTGAGATGGGCGGCCGATAGGAACAACTCGGCGGCGAGATGCGGCGCGGTGCCGACGCCGATCGAGGCGAAATTGAGCGATCCCGGCTTCGCCTTCGCCAAGGCGATGAAGTCGGCGAGCGTTTGCACCGGAAGCTTCGGGTCGACGATCAACACCTGATAGCCGACGGTGACCATCGATACCGGCGCGAAGTCGCGCTTCCAGTCATAGGGGACGTGACTACGCAGCGTCGCTGCCACCGTCAGCGGCCCGTCAGTCGCAAGGTAGAGCGTGTAGCCATCGGGGCTGGCGTGCGCGGCGGCTTCCGTGCCGAGCATCGCACCCGCGCCCGGCTTGTTCTCGACCACGACCTGCTGCCCCCACAGCGCAGCAAGTTTCTCGCCGAGAAGGCGCGCAATGAGATCGCCGCTGCCGCCCGGCGCATAGGGCACGATGAGCTGGACCGGCCGTGTCGGGAAATCCTCGGCCGCGGCGTTGGCGAAACGGGCGAGCGGCGCCGCGAGCGCTGCGGCGAATAAACCGAACCTGCGTCGCGTCAGCGTCATCGTCGCCGTCCCGATTACAGCCTCAGCGGCGCATCGCGCCGGCTGGTACTTGCGCGCCGTTGCTCAGGCTCGCCATCAATTGGCCGTGGCCTTCGATGCGGTCGCCGATGCCAAGCGATCGGAAGGCTTCCCAGTAATCGGCATGCGCCCCCGTGACGACCGGAACACCGCACGCCTTCTCGATCAGCGGCGCGGCGTCGGCGCCGGACCACTGGTTGCACGGGATGTAGACGCCGTCGGCGGATGGCGCGGACTTGAGCACACGCATGGCGGTGGCGGCGATATGCGCCGGCGTCACGTCCTGGAGCTTTTTGAAGACGACATCCTCAGTGTGATCGGCGGCGACGGCAAAGCCGCTCGCTTTCAGGAATGTGAGCGCCGACTGATGCAATTCCTGCGGATAGGGCGTCACCACGGCGACATTGCGCACGCCGAGATGCGCGAGCGCGCGGATCGCGGAGCGAATGCTGGTGGTCGCCGGCAACCCGGTCGCGTCGGTGATCAGCTTGACGATTTCCTCCTCAAATCCTTTGCCGCACGTCGTCACCACCGGCATGCCGGTATGGATGATGTAGTCGACGTGACGTGAGGCGAGATATTTGACCGCGGTCACCAGCGGTTCGATCACGTGCTGCTGAAAATTGTCCTTGTTCCAATGTTCGATATTGGAGGTCGTGGCGCACATCGACACGCCGTCCGGGGCAAGCCGGAAGAAATCATAGGCGGCGGTCTCGATCACGGTCGGGCTGAGCAGGCCGATGCGTTTGCGCCAGCCGAAAGGTTGATCGGGTCTGCTCATGGTCGGTCGATCCTGAAACTTGCAAGGGCAGCGGGCACTGTGATGGCTTTATTGCTAGCTGGCAATGAGACGGTGCGCCGCTTCGAGCACGGCGACGGCGTCGCAGCCGCCGTGGATGAACGTCTCAATGCCGGCTTTCCGGTATTCCGCCTCGCGCTCGCCCGGCCGTCCCGCGAGATAAATGTGGCGCACGCCCGCCGTCCGCAGCGCTGCGGCCGCGGCCGCCGCCTCGCTTTCGTAGATCTTATCCGATCCGCACAGACACGCGATCGCAGCGCCTGATGCCTCGAAGGCGGAGACGACGGCGGAGAGTTCTCCTGCATAGCTAACCGCTTCGATACCGCCGGCCTCGAACAGGTTCTTGGCGAAGGTCGCGCGTGGGGTGAAATCCGCGAGCGTGCCAAGCGTGGCGAGGAATACCTTGGACCGGCCACCGCTTCGAGCCAGGATTGCGTCAGATGCATCGCGCTGCCGCTCGAAGGGCTCGGCGAGCCGAATTCGCGGCAGCGCCAGCGCCATAACGATCGCTGGGCCGTCTCTCCGCAGCGGCCGCGGCGCGACATCGAGAACCGCGGGCGTGGTTTCGTGAAGATTCGGGAATGCGTTCGTGCCGGTGAGGACGTCCGTGCAATGCGCGACGGCCTTTTGCCGCTTCGCGCGTACCGCCGCGACGCGCTGCTGGATGGTCCCGGCTTCCAGCGCTGCCCAAACGCCGCCCGCGGTTTCGATCTCCTGGAACAAGGACCACGCGGCGGTGCCGAATTGTTGCGTAATGGCCTCCAGCGCGCCGGATCCGGCGCCGGGATCGGCGACGCGGGCCAGGTTCGACTCTTCCAGCAAAAGAAGCTGCGTGTTGCGCGCAATGCGGCGGGCCAAAGCGTCCGGCAGGCCGAGCGGCGCCGTATGCGGCAACACGGTGATGTTGTCGGCGCCGCCAAGACCGGCGGCGGCGACGGCAATGGTCGTGCGCAGCATGTTCACGTCGGCGTCGCGCCTGGTCATCATGCGCCACGCGGTCTCGGCCGCGATCATGGCGGGCTTCGGCGCGAGGCCGCAGGCCGCTTCGATGCTAGCCCATAGTTTTCGCGCGGCGCGGAATTTTGCCATGGTCAAGAATTGGTCGGCGTCGGCCGACAGCCGGAAATAGATCGCGTCGCGCGCGGCATCGAGCGCCATGCCGCTCGCTTCGAGCGCGCGCAGGTAGGCCACAGCACTTGCCAGCGCAAAGGCGAGTTCCTGCACCTCCGAGCCGCCCGCATTGTGGATGATGCGCCCATCGGCCACGGCGAACGGCCCGCGGAAGCCGTCGGTCGCAAGCTCGCCCACCATGGTCGCAAAGTTTTGCGACAGCACCGCCCAGGAATTGGCGCTGCGACCGGCCGCGGCAAACCCGCCGATCGGATTGATGCTGGCGCGCCAGTCGACCGCCGACGGGGCGATGCCGCGGCTTTTGACCAGCGCGGAGAAATCGCGGACGACGTGTCGCGTGGCCGGACTGAGATTGAGGTCGAGCGCAATGCCGGCGTCGAGGTCGACACGGTCGAGCGCACGCGCGAGCGTTGCCGCCGACGCGTCAAGGCCGAAGCCGTTGGCGCTGACCGAGCCGGCGAACACCAGGACCAATCCTGTCGCGCCATTTTGCAGATCGTCGAGGGCTTGCGCATTGGCCAATGCTGGGTCGGGGTGATCGACGCGTTGCATCACCGTCCACCCCCCACCCGAAGTGCGGCCGGTGACGACTTGCGCGTCCGCCGCCCGTCCATAGAGCGGCTCGATGCGCAGGCCAGCATGAATGGTGCTCTCAAGCTGCTCGAATGGTGCGCCCTTGAGCACGGCGTTGACGAGCCTACGCCAATCCTCGTGCGTCGCCGGAGAAAAGTCGGCGGCCAGCGGCAGGGTTTTTGCAGTCCGTCATCCCCTCAAAATGCCACGGTCGGCTGAGAGGGCCAACAGGCCTATTCGGGCAATTGGCATGCCGCACACGGAGACGGGAGTCTACCGCCGTGGCAGCTTCTGGACGCCGCTCGTGTCAACGCGCGTCAGAGCGTCCCGCAACAGGACGCCGGCGATCAGCCGATCCGGCGCAATCTCGGCCAGCGGCACCAGGACGAAAGCGCGCTCGAAAAGCCTCGGGTGCGGCAATGTCAGGTCGGCATCGTGCAAGACGAGATCGTCATAAGCGAGGAGGTCGAGGTCGATGGTGCGCGGTCCCCAGCGCTGCTCGCTTGTGCGGTCGCGCCCGAGCGCGCGCTCGCACTCTTGGGCGCGGGCGAGAAGCCGGTGCGGCGGCAGCGTTGTCGCAACCGCGATGACGGCATTCGTGAACGGCGGCTGGTCGGTGACGCCCCATGGCGGGGTCCGATAGTCGGAGGAGCGCGCCGTCAGCCGCACTGCGGCGTCATCGCACAACATGGCGACCGCGCGATCGAAGGTTGCCCGTACGTCGCCGATATTGCCGCCCAGCGCGATGAACGCTTCGGTCATCAGCTTCAGCCGCGATCGCGGTTCTGACCGGAGCCGCGCACGCGCCCGATGACGACGCCGACGTCCTCGAAGGTCGCGGCGATCGGCGCGTGCGGCTTGCGCACCGTGACACGAATGCCGCGCACTTGTGGGCAGCGATCGAGCACTGCATCGGCGACGGCGCCGGCTGCGGCTTCGACAAGCCGATAGCGGCGCGCGCAAAATGCTTCGCTCGCTGTCTTCACCACGGTGTCGTATGAGACGGTGTGTTTGAGTTGGTCGGAGCGCGAAGCGGCGGCGAGGTCAATATCAAGGAGAAGATCAAGCGTGAAGGTCTGCCCGACCTTGGCCTCGTGCTGCATCACGCCGTGATAGGCGTGCAGAACGAGCCCGTTGACGAAGATCGCGTCGCTCATCGCGCGCGCCTGATCGCGGCTGCGATGGCGAGCGCTTGCACTGTGGGCGCCACATCGTGCGCGCGGATGATGGTGGCGCCGTTCTCGACCGACAGGAGGTGCGCGGCGAGCGATCCACCCAGGCGCTCCATCGGTGCGGACGGCACGACCGAATGGATGAAGCGCTTGCGCGAGGCGCCGACCAGGAGCGGCAGGCCGAAGCCGCAGAACGCATCGAGTTCGGCAATGCAGACGATACTCTGCTCCGGCGTCTTGCCGAAGCCGATGCCGGGATCCAGCACAATCTGCTCCCGCGAGATACTCGCACGCCAAGCGATTTCGAGCGAACGCGAAAAGAATTCTTCCACGTCGGCAATGATGTCGATGGCCGGGTCTGCAGTATCGCGATTGTGCATGATGACGACCGGCGCGCCATGTTCGGCGACGACGCGCGCCATGTCGGGATCGCGCTGCAATCCCCACACGTCATTGACAATCGCAGCACCTGCCTCGAGCGCCCAGGCCGCCACCTTTGCTTTCAGCGTATCGATCGAAACGGGGACGCCGAGCGCGATGGTCGCCGGAAGAATGGATGTGAGGCGTTCGCGTTCCTCGTCGAGCGGCACACGTACCGCGCCCCCATAGGGCCGCGTCGATTCCGCGCCGATATCGATGATGTCGGCGCCTTCCGCGGCCAATTGTTGCGCGTGGGCGATCGCCACTGCCGGATCGAGAAACCGGCCGCCATCGGAAAACGAGTTGGGCGTGACATTGAGCACGCCCATGACGAGCGGGCGATGCTTCGCGATGAGCTTTGCCAGTACGCCGCCGCTAGAGACATTCGGCGTCGAATAAGCGTGTTGGGGGAGGCTCGCCGCCATGCTCTGGGCCGTCCGGTTGGACGTCCTCTGGATCGTGATCGTGGCCGTCGCTTTGCGCGGTCGCTCGCGGGGAGTCAAGGCGCGGACCGCCGCGCGACGACGCGATGGCGGCATCACGCCGGCGGATGGTCAATAGCGGATCAGGGGCGGCAACTTCTTGGCGTTTTCGATCCAGCGCGTCACGGTGCTAACCGATGGCAGAACCCGCACCAGTTTTCGTTTGGCATTGGCTTCGGCGATGCTTTGGGCGAGCCGCTGCGGATTGCGGAACCGCAGTTCGTTGACGGTCTTGACGCCGGCGGCGCGCAACAACTGTGCGTATTCCCAGCCGACGCCCTTGACGCGCATGCGGTCGGCAGCGGTCGCCCAATCGAGCACGTCTTTGTCATCGGCGCCCGTCTTCGCCGCAATCTTGAGGCGCTGTTTCGGCGTTTTCGCGGCTCGCAACAGGCCCACCGTCGTGCGAATCCCATCTGACTTCAGGATCGCGGCAACGTCCGGCCCGATACCCTGAATCTCCGTAATGGGATAGGCCATCGATGCTCCCCCCCGGCGCAATGTCGTCGCGGCAAACACGCTGGTACTCAAACAAACTGTGCGAGGCCGGGGATTGCCGCGCCGATTTCGCCGATCATGGCGTCGCCGGCCTGCTCGCGGGCATAGGCGAGGACCTCACGAGCGACGCTCTGCGCCTGCCCCATGCTCAGACCCATCGACATCATGCGCATGCCCGCCCCCATCACCCCGCCCATGTCGCCACCCATAATGGCTGCAGCCATGAGGCCGTCTGCACCCGCGCCGTGACCGCCCGCACTTTCGGGTGCGGTCTTCCGCATCAAGGCTTCCGCTCCCGGGAGCATGGCCAAGAGCGGCCGCACCTTGTCGGCCGGACCTTCTTTGACGAGGAAGTCGAGAATGATGCCGACAGCCTTTTCGGCCGCCGCCCGGTCAATCCCGGTATCGGCGACGAGACGTTCGATCAACTCGTCCATCAACCCCTCGCCCGTCCCGCACTTCGGCGGGTTTTTGCCATAATGTACATTCGTGCGCGGTGTGACAAGGCTATGTCAACCGCTCGTCGCATGCGCGTGTAGCGAAACGCAACAGACCGTTGCAAACATGCAACGGTCGTGCCGCTGCGGCGCGGCGGTGGAAATGATGCGCCACGCGCACTATAAAATCCCTTGACGCAAGGACTCCGCCAAGATCGTTGTTGCGGTTCGCCCGCGAAGGATAAAGAGTCATGACGGGTCCGGACCAGGACGGCAAAATTTTCGTCGGCAAGGGCGCGGGTGACGAATTCTTGTCGCTTGCCCTCGCTAATCGGCACGGCCTCGCCACCGGAGCGACCGGCACCGGCAAAACCGTGACACTGCAGGTGCTGGCCGAGGGTTTTTCGCGCGCCGGCGTTCCGGTCTTCGCCGCCGACATCAAGGGCGACTTGTCCGGGATCGCCGCGCGCGGCGCGGCAAAGCCGGAATTCGTCAAGCGGGCCAAGGATATGGGCTTCGACTACCAGCCCGAGGAGTTTCCCGTCGTGTTCTGGGACCTGTTCGGCGAACAGGGCCATCCGATTCGCGCCACAGTGTTCGAGATGGGGCCGCTTCTGGTCTCGCAGATGCTGAGCCTCAACGACGTCCAGGAGGGCATCATCAACATCGCCTTCCGCTACGCGGACGACGATCCGGAATTGAAAGCGACTGACGGCTCGGGGCTCATCGATCTCAAGGACATGCGCGAACTTCTGGCCTATTTGCAGAAGAACGCGAAAGAGATCAGCGGCCGCTACGGCAACGTGGCGGTGACCGCCGTCGGCGCCGTACAGCGTCAGCTCCTGGTGCTCGAGAATCAGGGCGGTAGCAAATTCTTCGGCGAGCCGGCGCTGTCGATCACCGATCTTATGACAATCGCGCCGGATGGCCGCGGCACCATCAATGTCTTGGCCGCCGACAAGCTGATGTCGAACCCGCGGCTCTACGCCACATTCCTGCTGTGGCTCCTCTCCGATCTGTTCGAGAAGCTACCGGAGGTTGGGGATCCGCCGAAGCCGAAGCTCGTCTTCTTCTTCGACGAGGCGCATTTGCTTTTCAGCGGGGCGCCGAAGGATTTGATGGAAAAGGTCGAGCAGGTGGTGCGGCTGATCCGCTCCAAGGGGGTCGGGGTTTATTTCGTCACCCAGAACCCGATCGACGTGCCTGATAAAGTTTTGGCGCAGCTTGGCAACCGCGTGCAGCATGCGTTGCGCGCTTTCACGCCGAGCGACCAGAAGGCGGTGAAGGCGGCCGCGGATACGTTCCGCCCGAACCCGAAGCTGAACACCGCTGCGGTCATCACTCAGCTCGGCAAAGGTGAGGCGCTGGTCTCGTTCCTCGAAGGCGGCGGCACGCCGTCGATGGTTGACCGCACGATGATCCGTCCGCCATCGGCCCGTATCGGGCCGGTCACGCCGGACGAGCGCAAGGCGGTGATCGCTAAGAGCCCGTTGAAGGGCAAGTACGACACCACTGTCGATCCAAATTCGGCCTTCGAGATTTTGCAGAAGCGCTTGGCGGCCGGCGGCGCACTTCCGGCGCCGGGAGCGGCACCAGGCACCGCCGGTGCGCCGGGTGCACCTGGTGGGGGCCAAGGGTCCGAGCATGCCGGCGTTTTCCATCGGATCAATCAATGGTTCTCGAACGTCTTCGGCATCGGCCGGCCGCACGGACAGGCCTTGACCACCGCGCAGCAGGTTGCGCGCAATGTCGCGCGCGCGGTGGGCGTCGGCGTCGCTACCCAAGTCGCGGCCGAACTCACCAGGGCAAGCGGCAGCAAGACCGCGGGGACGATCGGCAAGGCTGTGGTGCGTGGAGCACTCGGCGGCGTCTTGAGAAGGTAAGGCAATGTCATGACGGCATCAGAAGCTCTACCTGCGGTCGTCGACCGCGTCGACCGCGATCTCGACAAAAGCCTCGACCGGCTATTTGCGCTGCTGCGCATTCAGTCGATCTCGACAGATCCGGCTTACGCCCCACAGTGCCGGACCGCTGCCGAGTCCGTGGCGGCGGATCTTCGCTCGCTGGGATTTGAGACGAGCGTGCGTCCCACCCAGGGCCATCCGGTCGTGATCGGCAAAAGCGGCAATGGCCACGCCAACGGCAAAGCGCCGCGCGTTCTTTTTTACGGTCATTACGACGTGCAGCCGGTCGATCCGCTCGATCTCTGGAAAACGCCGCCATTCGAGCCACGCGTCGAGACGCTCGATGGCGGACGAAAGATCATTGTCGCTCGCGGCGCCTGCGATGATAAGGGCCAGGCCATGACCTTCGTTGAGGCCTGCCGCGCCTTCAAGGCGGTGACCGGCAAGCTGCCGCTCGACATTACCATGATGATCGAGGGCGAGGAGGAGTGCGGCTCAAAGAACCTGTTCGGCTTCGTGCGCAACAATGCTGGCGAGCTCAAGCGTGATCTTGCGCTCGTTTGCGATACCGGCATGTGGGACGCCCAGACGCCTTCAATCACGACATCGCTGCGCGGCCTCGTTTACGAAGAGATCTGGCTCACCTGCGCCGACCGCGATCTGCACTCCGGACTGTTTGGCGGCGCGGCGCGCAATCCGATCCATGTGCTCGCTGATATTATTTCGGCGCTGCACAAGCCAGACGGTTCGGTCGCCATTCCCGGCTTCTACGACGGCGTCCATGAGCTGCCGGCCGACATCAAGGCCGATCTTGCCGGGCTCGGCCTGACGCCGGAGAAATTCCTGGGTCCGATCGGATTGAAAAATCCGGCCGGCGAGACAGGACGCATGCTCATCGAGCAAATCTCCACGCGGCCGACCGCCGAGGCCAATGGCATCATTGGCGGCTACACGGGGGAGGGGGCGAAGACCGTGATCCCCGGCAAGGCGAGCGCCAAGGTGTCGTTCCGCCTCGTCGGGGCGCAAGACCCGGAAAAAATTCGTGCCGCCTTCCGCGATTTTGTCCGCGCGCGGCTACCCGTCGACTGCTCGGTCGAGTTCGGCAATTTCGGTTGCAACCCGGCCTTCGAGGTGGCGTTCGATAATCCCGCGTTGACAAAAGCGCGCGCCGCGCTCGCCGAGGAGTGGGGCAAGAAGGCGGTGACGGTCGGCGCCGGCGGTTCGATCCCCATCGTCGGTGATTTCAAGACCGTGCTCGGCATGGATACGCTGATGGTCGGCTTCGCGCTCGACGATGACCGCGTGCATTCGCCAAACGAAAAATTCGATCTCAAATGCTTCCACAAGGGCATCCGCAGCTGGGCACGGATTTTGGCGGCGCTGGCGAATTAGCAGATGCGGTCCCATACGGTCCTGTTACGCTGGCGCAGGGTTTGCCGTCTTCGAGCGCGAGCCCACTCAAAAGGCGCGATCGCCCTGCACGACGTGGCGCCGCAGCAAGCGGCGTTCCTTGTCGCTGAAGTCGGTGCGCGCGTGTAGCGTGCAACGGTTGTCCCACAGCACAAGGTCGCCGATGCGCCAACGATGCGCATAGATGAACTGGTCCTGCTCGATGTGGGCGAACAGCTGGTCGAGCAGCGTGCTTCCTTCCTTCTGGTCCAAGCCCTCGATGGTCCACGTCATCAGGCGGTTGACGTAGAGCGCCTTGCGATGGGTATCGGGATGGGTGCGCACGATCGGCTGAACGAAATGCGGATGCGCGGCGAAATCGAGCTTTGATCCGTTGATGCCGCGCGTCGTCGAATTGTAGAGATAGGCGTTGAGCGCCTTGCGGCCGTCGACGCGCGCCCTGAGTTCGGACGGCAGCGTCTCGTAGGCCATATACATGTTGAGAAACAACGTGTCGCCACCCTGCGACGGCACCTCGATGGCGTAAAGAAAGGTGCCTTTGGCGGGTTTTTCCAGATAGCACTGGTCGGAGTGGAAATGCATCTCGCCGTCCGGCAGCGAGCCGATCAGCTTGCCGTTTTCGCGAATGTTGGAAACCAGCATCGTCAGCTCGGGATATTTGATCAGGGACGCTTCATTGCGCGCCGCCGCCGGCCGGGTGCGCTTTTGCAATACGCCAAAGTGCTGCGCGAAGCGAACTTGGTCTTCCTCGGACAGCGACTGGTCCCTGAATAGAAGGACAAGATTGTCGTGCCATGCCTCGAGGATGCCGGCGACCGTCTGTTCGGACAAATCCTCGCGCAGATCGACACCGACGATTTCGGCGCCCAGCGCCGGCGACAGCGATTTCACCTCGAGCGGCATGACCTGACCTCTATTTCCTCGCGCTGCGCAGAGCATTGATGGTGGCAATAACTTCCGGCGGTGTCGATAGCGTTGGCGGCGACCGCCGCCTTCAGGTACTGGCCGGTACCCGGTACCAACTCGCTATGCAGAGCCTCGGCGTCGGCCATGAATCTGCGATTTTTAACCTTCTTGTCGAAGGCTGACGCGGCACCGCAAGGCGATCGGCCCGTGCTACACTCGGCGACGAACGCGCCCGAACCGAGAGATCGAATGTCCCGCCTTATCGCCCTCGTTGCCGCCTTCGTCGCCGCGGCGGTATCTTCGGCGCTTGCGCAAAATTTTCCGGAGCGGCCGATTACGCTGGTGGTGCCGCTGTCGGCGGGCGGCACGGCCGACCTGTTGTGCCGTCTCGCCGCCGATCGGGCGTCGGCCGCACTCGGCCAGCAGATGGTGGTCGACAATCGGGCCGGTGGCGCCGGCGGCCGCGTCGGCACCGAATCCGTGCTGCGCGCGCCGCCAGACGGCTACACCCTCCTGTGCGCGCCGCAACTCACCTACAGCGTTACGCACCTTGTGTTCGCGAAATCGGCCTTCGATACGCGGGCGATGGAGCCGATCAGCGTGCTCGCGACTTATCCGCTCATTGTGGTGGCGCGCGCCGGGTTTCCGGCCGACAGTCTGAGCGGGATGATCGCCTATGCGAAGGCCAATCCCGGCAAGATCAACTACGGCAACCAGGGCAAGGGCAACACCGGCGATTTGCTTGGCGCGCTCATGATGCTGAAGGGCAACTTCACCATGACGCAGATTCCCTATCGCGGTTCGGCGCCGGCCGTCAATGATCTGCTTGCCGGCAATATCGACGTCATGTCGGATTACCTGCTGGCCAACAAACAGAACATCGATACCGGCAAGATAAAGCTGCTTGCGGTCGCGAGCCGAGAACGATTGAAGGACTATCCGAACGTTGCCACCATCGCCGAGACGCTTCCCGGCGTCTATGCCGATACCTGGATGGGCGTCGCCGCGCCGCCCGGCACGCCGAAGGACATCGTTAACAAGGTTTCGGCGGCGATTGCCGAGGGCTTCCGCGCGCCGGACCTGCGCGCGCGCATCCTTTCCCTCGAGGCGCAGCCGCTCGGCAGCACGCCGGAGGAAATGCGCGATCTCATCCGGCGCAGCCTCGAGCAATGGGCGCCGGTGATCGCGGCGGCGCACATCTCGATCGACGATTGAGCGCCGCACTTGTTGACAGTGGATGCGCCCGCGCAAGGGTGTCGGGGCCATGCGCCTCAGGCCGCTGGTCCGTAATGACGGCCTATTCGGTTTTTAGATTAAGCCGCCTGCTGGCGCACCACCAAGACCGAACAACTGGCATAACGCACGACGTGGCCGGCGTTGGAGCCGAGGAAATAGGTGCGCATGCCGGTGCGATGCGAGCTCATGACGATGAGATCGGCTTTCATCGCCTTTGCTTCCTCGAGAATTTCGCGATCGACACCGCCCTGGCGCACGACGGTCGAGATTTTTTCGGGGGCAAGACCGCTTTCCCTGGCGACGATCGCAATTGCCTCCTCGGCGGCGGCGCGCTGCTGCGCCTCGAAATCCGGCGGCACGTATTCGGCCAGCATCACCGGCGTCATCGCTAGCACATTGACCAGACGGACCGAACCGTTCGATTCCCGCACCATCATCACTGCGGTCGCAATCGCAGGCTTGGCGAGATCGACGTCGGCAAGATCAATCGGCACCAGGACGCGTCGATACATGGCAGGACCTCCCAGCTCCATACCAGCGTCCCATTCTGCCATATCGCGCCTGTCAGGAAAATCCGGCCGGGCGGTGCAAAACTTCACTCCGTCGCGGCGGCGATCGAGCGCGGACTGGCGAAACGCTCGAGTCTGCCGGCCTGCGGATGCAGCCGTGACCAGTCGTCAAACGGCAGATCGATGACGACCAGGCCCGATGTGGGCAATTTCTCGTTCAGCCGCTCGCGCATTTCCACCTCGCCCGAGGCAATCAATCGCACCGCGAGGGCGTGCAGGCTCGGATTGTGGCCGACCAGCAGCAGCGATTGCGCACTGCGGGTCTCGGCAATAACGCTCATGAGTTTTTCCGCGCTGGCATTGTAGATCCGTTCGTCGTTGACGACCCGCGGCGCCTTGGCAAAGGCCGCGGCGAGGAGCGTCCAGGTCTGCTGGGCCCGCGTCGCCGGCGACACGGCGGCCAGTTCCGGCGCCAAGCCGTGGCGGGCCATATAGGCGCCGATCGTGGTCGCGTCGGCCCGGCCCCGCTTGGTGAGTTTGCGGTCGTGGTCGCGCTCGCCGGGCTCGGCGCGTTCGGTCTTGGCGTGGCGCAGCAGCATCAGACGGCGCATCGCGGCAATGTCGCTTTCTGGGCCGAGGAAGTCTAGCATGCGCGCCGCCGTGCCCGGAGGGCGCAACAGCGTGGCGATGAACGAAGCCGAGACCAAAGCCTACGGCGGAAGTTGGTATGCCGCGACCATGGTGGATGCCCCGCCGCGGCCGTCGCTGACGTTCGACCTCGACGTCGATGTCTGTGTGATCGGCGGCGGCCTCGCCGGCCTGACGACGGCGCGCGAGATTGCGCGGGCGGGGTGGTCGGTCGTGCTGCTGGAGGCGAGCCGCATCGCGGCGAATGCCTCAGGCCGCAACACCGGCTTCGTACTGCCGGGCTTCGCCGCGGAGGCCGATAGCCTCGTCGCCCGCGTCGGCTTCGAGCGCGCCAAGGATTTGTGGGCGTTGTCCCAAGCTGGCCTCGATTACGTCCGCAATGCCGTCCGCGGCGGCGGCATGACCGGGATCGATTCCCAGGACGGCTGGCTCTATATCTCCAAAGTCGACAACGGCGAGGAATTCGTGCACCTCGTCGGCCTCCTTGGCGGATTGGGTTGCGAAATCGAGGGCTGGCCGACCGATCGGGTGCGCGCCGTGTTGCGCAGCGAGCGCTACTTTCACGCTATCCACTATCTGCACGCAATCACCATCCATCCGCTCAATTATGCGCTCGGACTGGCGGCGGCCGCGGAATGCGATGGTGCCCGTATTTTCGAAAACACGCCCGCTCTGTCGATCGACCCCGCGGGTGTGCGCAAGCGTATCGTCACGCCGTCGGCGCGGCTGCGCGCCAACCATGTCGTGCTGTGCGGCAACGTGCAGCTTGGCGCGTTGATGCCGCGGGTCGCCAATACGCTCATTCCAGTCACGACCTATGTCATCGCGACCGCGCCGCTTGGGCCGCGTCTCGGTGAAGCGATCGGATACAAGGGCGCCGTCAGTGATACTGAGCTTGCCGACAACCATTACCGCATTGTCGGCGGCGACAGACTGATGTTGTCAGGGCGCGCCACGACGTGGGTGCGCAACCCGCGCCGCTACGTGCATGCGCTCACCGCCGACATCAAAAAGACCTATCCGCAACTCGGCGACGTCGAGGTCGACTACGCGTGGTCGGGCACGTTCGGTAATACGGTGCATCGGATGCCGCAGATCGGCGAACTCGGTCCCGGCGTATGGCTCGCCTGGGGTTTTGGCGGCCACGGCCTCAATACCACCGCCATGGCCGGCAACATCATCGCCCGCGCCATCATTGAGGGCGATGAAACCTGGCGACAATTCACGCCGTTCGAACTGGTCTGGGCCGGCGGCATCGCTCGGCCGCGCGGCCGTGCAGATGCGGGTGGGGATCAAGCGCTTGCGTGATGGCATCGCCGAACGCCGCGCCCGCACCGTAGCGCGATGGCGCGCGCGCGAGGAAGCGTTGCTGCTGGAATCGGAGCAGGCGCCGGAACTGGCAGCTGATCGCGCGCCCTTAGAGGTTGTTCCTCCGCCACTCGGGACCGCAGCCGCGCAATCACAAACCGATTATCCAGAATCCATCGCGCCGCCTGCCGAGAGCGCCGCTGCGGCAGTAGAGTCCGAACCGCCGCCACTTCCGGCATCGCCGAGCCAGTCAAGACGCCGGCGACGGCGCGAGGCCGCAAAGACGTGAGCCGGTGGCCGAGTACCGCTTGATGGGTCCATTGGCCACATTGATGAACAAAGGGGCAACAGCCTGTGTAAATGGGTAACCGTCGGGCCAAAACGCTCCCGGGAGCGGCTGGCGCTGTCGCTCTCTTAGGACATTTGCGTCTATGATGCAGAGCAAGCTCGGAGTCGAGACGGGCAGGGGGTTGCGTCGATGTCATTGGCCATGTGGCGTGTAGCATGGGTTGGTTCTCGTCGCGATCGTGCCCGGCATGGCTGCCGCCGCCGATCTGCCAGCGCAAGCGTCACCGCCGCCGACCGCGCCGGCCGCCTATACGCCGGCTGCTTCGGATTGGATCGTGAGCTCGGCGCCGAAGGGCGCATGATTCCGGCTTGGCCCGGCGCTCCCGACGACAAGTTTGGCTTTACCGGCTTCCCGCTGTTCAGCATTCGCAAGGACGGCACGCCGCCGGATTATTTCGGACCGCGCGACAGCTTCGGCTTTCCGCATCCTCGATCTCGGCCAGTTCAAGTTCGGCCCGGCCGTCAGGATCGTGTGGCAGCGGAAGTCCACGGACTACGCGCAGCTCAATGGCTTGGCGAACGTCAACTACGCGCTCCAGGCCGGCGGCTTTGTCGAATTCTGGCCGGTGACCGTGGCTGCGGTTGCGCGGCGAGGTTCGCCAAGGGATCGGCGGAGAAACCGGCGTCACCGGCGATGCGTTTTTGGATGCCGTCGTTCCGTTCGGCCAATTCCGCTTGTCCGGCGGCCCGCGGGTGACGCGTGCAATCGGCCAAGGCGATCGATCCGTATTTCAGCATCACCGCGGCGCAGTCTGCCGCGGCAATTCCACCATCGCGGGGCTGCCGCGGCTGCCGCTCTACAACGCCAGCGGCGGCCTCTACTCCTACGGCGCCGGCACCCAGCTCGAGTATTTCTTCAGCCCGCAATGGTCGGCGCACGCCTTCGTCGAGTACGAACGGCTGACCGGCAGCGCGGCCGATTCGCCGCTGGTCACCCAGCGCGGCTCGCCGAACCAGTTCACCTTCGGGCTCGGCGCGACCTATTCCTTCGACATGCATCCGTTGTGGTAGGAGCCGCCGCGCGGTGTTATGCTTTTTGGCCGCGTATTCTTGGACTGGGTTTGTTGAACGCGGCGTCTTCAAGATCCGTTTTCTACCCACATCGCGACATCGTAGCTGACGATCGCGGCAGGTCCACTCGCCCTATGTAGCCGACGCCTGGATCGCTTCGCTTGCGCCGCAATGACGGCCCACTATAAGTCATCTTTTTCTGATCGCAGATGCTCGATTAAAGCACGTCTCACCGGCCCTCGCGCCGCGCCATGAAGGCCAGCCGCTCGAACAGGTGCACGTCCTGCTCGTTCTTGATCAAGGGCGCCGTGCAGCGGCGGAATCAGCCGCTTCGGGTCGCGCTCGCGCAGCGTCTCGGCGGAAATGTCCTCGACCATGAGGAGCTTGAGCCAGTCGAGCAATTCCGAAGTCGACGGCTTCTTCTTCATGCCGGGCACGTCGCGGATTTCGTAGAACAGCTTCAGCGCCTCGGCGACCAGCCGATGCTTGATGCCGGGAAAATGCACGTCGACGATGGCGCGCATCGTTTCGGCATCGGGAAACCGGATGTAATGGAAGAAGCAGCGGCGCAGGAACGCGTCCGGCAATTCCTTCTCGTTGTTGGAGGTGATGACGACGATCGGCCGGCGCCGCGCGTGGATGGTTTCGCCGGTCTCGTAGACGAAGAACTCCATGCGATCGAGTTCCTGCAGCAGATCGTTCGGGAACTCGATATCGGCCTTGTCGATCTCGTCGATCAGCAGCACCGGCCGCTCGTCGGAGACGAACGCCGTCCCACAGCTTGCCGCGCTTGATGTAGTTGCGGATGTCCTTGACCCGCGCGTCGCCCAGTTGGCTGTCGCGCAGCCGCGACACCGCGTCGTATTCGTAAAGCCCCTGCAGCGCCTTGGTGGTCGACTTGATGTGCCATTCGATCAGCGGCGCGCCGATCGCCTTGGCGATCTCGATCGCCAGCACGGTCTTGCCGGTGCCCGGCTCGCCTTTGACCAGCAGCGGCCGCTCGAGCGCAATCGCGGCGTTGACCGCGACCTTGAGATCGTCGGTGGCGACGTAGGCGCTGGTGCCGTCAAAGCGCATGGCGATCCTTTGGTGGAAGGTTTTACGAATTAGAACACGCCGAGGTTATGCGGTCACAAGGCGCGGCAACACCCCATCAGGAGCCGATAGCACGGCTTGCAGCGGCAGGTAGGGCGGCAATTTTTGCCGGCAAGGCCGGCATATCCGTGCCAGGGCATCGCGCCGGTCCGATCGTAACCATTTGAAATACTGCAATGTATCTGCATGGCACGGCGCTTGCTGCGACGTTGCGCGCGGAGATCGGCCGCCCGTGGCGACCGCCAAGGTTTCGAGTGAAGATCGAGTTGGAGATCATGTCATGGGTATCTTCGATGCATTGACCACGGCAGTGGGTGGTCTGCAGGCACAGTCGTTCGCACTTCAGAATATTTCCGGCAACATCGCCAACTCGCAGACCACGGCCTACAAGGAAACCGACACCAGCTTCGAGGACCTCGTTTCCGCGGCCGGCACGGGTCAGCAAATTTCCGGCGGCGTCATCGCCAGTTCCGTCTCGACGAACTCGGTCCAGGGCACGATCCAAAGCACGTCGGTCTCGACCGATATGGCCGATCAACGGCGAAGGCTACTTCGTGGTGGCGCAGCCGACCGGCTTTTCCGACAACCAGCCAACTTTCAATAGCGTCAACGCCTATACACGCCGCGGCGATTTTCAGACCAACCAAAGACGGCTATCTGGTCAACGGCGCCGGCTATTACCTCATGGGCATTCCGGTCGACCCAACGACCGGCAATCCCGAGGGCAGCGTCCCTCAGGTTCTGCAGTTCAACAACAATTTCGTGCCGGCGCAGCAGACGACGCAAATCCAGTATCAGGCCAACCTGCCGAGCACACCGGCGTCGCTGCTCAAATCCGCCGACTTCGAAGCCAATCCGGTGGCCGGCGCGCCGATCGCGGCCGAGATCGACGGCGCCGGCGCGGCGCTGCATCCCGACGCCATGGCGACAGGAACCGGCACGGTGCCCGGCCTCACCGCCACGACGACGCTGGCCAGCCTCGGAATGTCCGTCCGGCGACACGATCACGGTCGATGACGGCACCAATACGACGAACTTCTGACCGCCGCAGCGCCACGACAGTGGCGACCTGATCAACGCCATCAACGGCGGATCCGGCTGACGTTCACCGCCGCGCTCAACGCGGCGGCAATCTGGTTCTTACCGGCACACCGCTACCGTCGTCGATCACCGTTGGCGGCACCGGCAGCGTCCGATATCGGGTTCGGCGCCGGACAGAACTCCTTCAATCCCACCAATCTGTTGACCCAGAGCGCTGTGGCGGAGGGGCAGACCCTAACTGTCGACACGGCCAGCGGGACGCCGCAAACAATCACGTTCGGCACTCTGGCGCGGTCAGGTCGCTACGCTTGCCGCAGCTGCAGACCGCGATCCAGGGGTTGAGCGCGGCCGGCGTGTCGGGGTCCGTGAACACCTCGAACGGCGACATCACGCCTGACGGCGAACAATCCGACCGACACCATCACCGTCGGCGGCACCGCGTCGGCGGCAAAGTTCGGCATCCAAAATTCAACCGCTTTCCCGGCCAACGGCACAGTCGATGCCGACGACCAGTCGACCTTCGACAATGAATCGGTCGACGGCGGCTCGATCACTGCGTATGACACCAAGGGCGACCCGGTGAATGTCGATTTCCGCTGGGCCAAAGTCAGCAGCGCCAGCAGCGGCGGAACCGATTCCTGGCAGCTCTTCTACCAGACCAACACGAGCGCAACCGGCACACAGGCCGCCTGGCAGAATGTGGGCACCACGTTCACGTTCAACGCCAACGGCGAATTGAGTCCGCCCATTTCGAGCGTGACGCTGCAAAACCTCAGCGTCAACGGCGACTCGCTCGGCAATGTGCAGCTCCAGTTCGGCAGCAATGGCCTTACGCAATTCGCCGACGCGAGCGGCACGGCGCAGGTGAATGGACTGCAGCAGAACGGCTTCGCCGCCGGCGCGCTGCAATCGGTCGCCGTCGACAGCCAGGGCCGCGTGGTCGGAACGTTCTCAAACGGCCAGACCATTCCGCTTGGCCGAGATCACGCTCGCGACATTCAACGGCCAAAACCAGTTGCAACAGCTCAACGGCGGCGCTTATGCGGCGACGCCCGAATTCGGGTTCGCCGATTTATTCGGCGACTGGCACCATCGTCGGCAGCTCGCTGGAGGCCTCCAACGTCGACATCGCCACTCAGTTCAGCCAGCTGATCGTCGCGCAGCAGGCTTATTCGGCCAATGCCCGCGTCATGTCGACCGCCGACCAGATGATCCAAAGTCTTCTCCAGGTCATCCAGTGAGGATGCGCCTGCTCATTATTCGTAAGCCGTGAGCCGCGTGGACCGCCACAGCCATGAGCGTCACCCAGGCGTTGTCCGCCGCATTGGCGGGCGATCAATACGACCCAGCAAAGTCTCGCGATCATCGCCGGGAACGTCGCCAACGCCAACACGCCGGGCTACGTTGACCGAGAACGTCAACCAGATCGAGGTTGCGACCGCCAGTACCGCCGGCGCCAGCGTCGCCTCGACCGGCGTCAATCGCGATCTCAATACCCTGTTGCAGAGCCAGCTCTGGACCGAGACATCCGGCGGCTCTTATGCGGACACTTCCGCGCAGCTTTACCAGCAGCTTCAGCAGATCTATGGCACGCCCGGGTCGTCCAGCTCGTTCGATGCGGTTTTCAACAATTTCACTACCGCGCTGCAAGGACTGTCCACCAGTCCCGGCACGTATTCCAACCAAGCCGCCGTGGTCAGCTCCGCGCAGGCGTTGACGCAAAATCTCAACTCGATGACGAGCGAGCATCCAGCAGCTGCGTACCCAGGCAGAGCAGGGGATCGCCAACGACGTTCAAACCGCCAATACGGCCATGCAGCAGATTGCGCAAATCAACGTTCAGCTCGAAGGCGCCGCCACGCCGGATACCTCGACCGCGACGCTCGAGGATCAGCGCGACCAGGACATCACTCAGCTTTCTCAGCTGATGAATATCCGCGTCGTCCAGAATCCCAACAACCAGGTTTCGGTCTTTACCGGCACCGGCCTGCAACTGGTCGGCGTCGCAGGCCTCGCAACTGGCTTTCAACAATGCAGGAACGCTGTCGGCGACGTCGCGATGGAGCGCCAATCCGAGCGAGGACGGTGCCGGCACGATCGCGCTGGTGTCGCCGGCCGGCACCACCACCGACCTCGTCGCCGACAACACCATCCAATCGGGCCAGATCGCCGCCTATCTGAAGATGCGCGACACCATCCTGCCGCAGGCGCAGAGCCAGCTTGACGAGATGGCCAACCAGATGTCGCAGGCGCTGTCGAACCAGACCACGAACGGCACGGCGGTGAGTTCCGGCGGCCTGTCCGGCTACAATTTGGACGTCGGCAGCGTCATTGCCCGGCAATTCGATCCAAGTCACCTATACCGACGGCCAGCAATACCGCAGCACACGATCACAATCGTCTCGCTCGGCCAGGGCGGCACGCTGCCGCTGCAGAATTCGCCGTCAAACCCCGACAACCAGATCATCGGCGTCAATTTTTCCGGCGGCGTGACCTCCGTGGTGTCGCAGCTCAATGCCGCCCTGGGAGCGAGCCTGCAATTCTCAAATCCTTCGGGCACCGTATTGCAGGTGCTCAACAACAACGGCAGTCCCAACGTCGTCAATTCCATGTCGGCGACCACGACGGCGACCTCGCTGACGAGCGGCAACCCGCAGCTTGCCGCTGTTTACCGACGGCACCCTGCCGATCACCGGCGCGATCACTGGCAGCGGCTCGCAAACGACCGGCCTCGCCGGACGCATCACCGTCAATCCGGCGCTCGCTGCCGCGCCCTCGAGCCTCGTCGCCTATGCGCCGAATACCGCCTCCGGCGACCCGACCCGGCCGAATTTCATCCTCAACCAGCTCAACAACGCGGCGCTGACCTTTTCTGCCGACAACCGGAATCGGCACGCCGCAGTCGCCCTACACCGGCACGCTGACCGACTATATGAGCCAGGTCGCGAGCCAGCAAAGCCAGGCGGCGAACGCCGCGACCAATCTGCAGCAGGGCCAGGACACCGTCGTCAGCGCTTTGCAGCAGCGGTTCAACGCGCAGTCGGGCGTCAACATCGATACCGAAATGTCGAACCTCATCGCCCTGCAAAACGCCTATGGCGCCAATGCGCGGGTGATGACGACGATCCAGCAGATGATGGCGACGTTGATGCAGGTGGGGGCGTAATGAGCATTACCGGAGCCGGCTCGATCACCGCGGCCAACATGCAGTCGGTCAACAATATGAACGATCAGCTCAACACACCTCAGCGAGGAGCTGGGCACCGGACAGGCGGCGCAGACCTATTCCGGGCTGGCGTCGCAAGCCGGCCTCGCGCTGCAACTGAACGCGCAGCTTGCCGCCATCAGCGGCTACAGCAACACCGCCGCGACCGTCGGCACGACGCTGAGTGTCGCTCAGTCGGTGCTCACCCAGATCGGCAGTGTCGGCACTGACGTCCAGCAATCGATAAACAGCCAGGGCGCGTTCACGCTCAGCAACAACGGGCAAACCACCACGCAGCAATCGGCAAAGGTTCAACTCGACCAGGTTCTCTCCCTGCTCAATACCCAGGCCGGCAGCAATTACCTGTTCTCCGGCAGCGCGGTGAGCCAGCCGTCGGTCGCGAGCACCAACGAAATTCTCAACGGCAACGGCGCGCAGGCCGGCTTCGTCCAGGTGATGTCGGAGCGCGGTCAAGCCGATCTCGGCACCAATGGCCTCGGCCGCCTCGTCATCTCGGCGCCATCGCCGTCGACCGTATCGATCAGCGAGGACGTCGCGGGCTCGCCCTTCGGCCTCAAGCTCGCCGGCGTGAGTTCCACGCTGACCGGAGCGACGGTCAGCGGACCGACCGGCTCGCCGCCAGCGATATCGGTCGATCTCGGCTCCAATCCGAATGACGGCGACTCGATCCAGTTCAGCTTCGATCTTCCCGATGGCACCAGTCAGACCATCACCCTCCAGGCGACCAGCGCGTCGCCGCCGGGCGCGAACCAGTTCACCATTGGCGGCACGACCTCAGCCACCGCGGCCAATCTGCAGGCGGCGCTGACAACCGCCGTCGGCACCCTGGCCCAGACCACGCTGCCTGCCGCCTCCGCCGTCGAGGCCGCCAATGAGTTCTTCAGCTCAAACCCGCCGCAACGGGTGAACGGCACGCCGGCGACGGCGACATCGCTGGTGAACGGCACGGCGGCCAATACGGTGTTCTGGTACACGGGTGAATCCGGCAGCACGCCGGCGCGCCAGACCGCGACAGCCCAGGTCGGACCTTCGATGACCATTGCCTATGGCATGCGCGCCAATGAGCCGGCCATCAGCTCGCTGGTCGCCAATATCGCGGCGCTCGCCGCAACGAGCTATTCGGCGAGCGACCCGAACGCGCAGGCGAGCTATCAGGCCCTCAACCAGCGGGTCACGGCGAACCTGGACGGCCAGTCCGGTCAGCAATCGGTGGCGGACATCGAGGCCGATCTCGCCAATGCACAGACGACGGTGAGCAATGCGACCAGCCTGAACACCCAGACGCAGACCACGTTGAGCAACATGCTGCAAGGAATTGACGGCGTGAACCAGGATCAGCTCGGCGAACAGATCCTGACGCTGCAGAACACTCTGTCGGCGGCGCTGTCGGTCACGGCGCGCATGGCCCAATTCAGTCTGGTGAATTATCTCTCGCCGACGGCGGGGTAAGCCGACTGAAACAACGAATTACTAGCCGTCGAAATCGACACTGTCGCGCCGCTGCGAGAGTGCCGCCGCTGCAGTCAGTTCAGGTCGGCTGCTCAGTCGGCGGCCCGCCTTGTCCGGAACTCGTCCTGACGAATATTGAATCGGCCGCGCAAGTTGCGTTGCGGCCGAAATTATCGGTGAACCGGGTGTCCACCAGATAATCGCCCGGGCGTGCGCCGAGGAACTTTCGAATGGCGTCGCGCTTCACATCGCTGTCCTCAACCACGAGGTAGTCTCCAGGTGCAAGGAATCTGTCAAAGTGGTCCAAGACAGCCTCGACATTTTGATGAGCGTCCTCGACGACGAGCCATGGATGCGGTGCAGAGCGCAACAGGTCCAGGTCAAACAGCCGCTCGGACTCCGAACAATCGCCCTGATAGAAGTTGACGCGCGGATGGTCCATCTGGACTTTGACCAGGTCGACTGAATGAACGCGGCCCTCTATTCCGCACGTCTCCAGGTTATCGGCGAACCAGATGGCGCTCGCGCCCAAGCCGGAGCCGATTTCGAATATGGTCCACGGCCGAAGTTCGGCGATCAGCGCCGGATACATCGCAAAATCGAAGACGTTCTTCATCAGCGGGATGCCGCGCCAGCGCATGAGCGACGGCGCGCCCTGGCAGGTCAGCAGCACGTCGACGCCGAACTCGGTGCCGAACCGCGGATGATAATGGATGCCCGACCGCTCGCGCTGGGAAAATTCGACCAGGCGTCCTTGCTCCCAGCGATCGAGGAACAGACGCAGCCGCATCAGGTCCCATTGCAGGGACTGGCCCTGCGCGGGAGAGCGCAACGCCTCTTCGCGTACGCTGTCCTCCCACGCGCGGCCCGGATCAAAGCCCATCAAGCGGCGTGACGACACGCGTGAACCAGCTGTCGAAGATGCTGAGCAGGCCGCTTTGCTCTCCTGCGACCTTAGCTCGCAACAGATTTGTGAATTTGAGGGTCGACGCCTTCAGGGCATCGCCCGCGATCAACAAAGAAGCCCCTTCTGTCATTCCGGCTTCCTTCTTTGCGGTGTGCGGATCCGAGGCATTGCCCGGTGAAGGAATGTCACTTTCGGTTCGCGACGCCATGGGACTCCGCGCCCGCAGGGATGCCCCTGATCCGACACTAGAAAATCATGGTGAGCAAATCGTTAACCGCTTTTTGAAAGTAGCGCCGCATAATGGTGTCCGCGGCGCATGTGTTCCGAACCAACCATTAACCCTAACGACTTACGTTCGTCCTCCAAATTTTTGGTGGAATAGCGCTTTGCATTTGCGGGGACTTGGCTAGGTCGAATTGGTACTCCGGGGGGCATCATGTGCGGCATAGCGGTTGCCATCGGTTGGGATGGCGCCGAAGCGGCAGTCCGGCGTTTGGTCGCGGGCATGCTGCATCGAGGAGATATTACCGATCCACTGGTCATGATCGGAAACCATACCGCGATGTGCACGCGTCGCTTGCGCATTGTCGATGCGGCGCATGGCGCGCAGCCGCAAGCGTCTTTCGATGAGCGCTTCCTCGTCTCGTTGAACGGCGAAATTTACAATCATGCCGAATTACGCCGAGAATTGGAGGCGCTCGGCGTGCGTTTCCGCACAGCATGCGACACGGAAGTCGTCGCCAACGTGCTCCGGACCTGGGGCCAATGTGGGATCAAGCGCCTGGCCGGCATGTATGCCTTCGTTGCAGTCGATACGGCGACTGGTGAGTTCCTCGCGGCGCGCGACCCGTTCGGGGTAAAGCCGCTCTATCTGATACAGTCGCCCAACGGCGTTTTGTTTTGCTCGGAAATCCGGCCGTTGCTGGACGCGACCGAAGGCGACGACGTTCTCTTGTTGCCGCCGGGTCATATGTTGACCCGCAATTTTTGCGGACGCCATTACAACCTCCCGTCAGCGACGGTTTTGAGCGCCGACTCGCCACAGGTACTGGACCGCATTCTATCGGAAGCCGTACGCGTCCGGATGCCGGCAGACCTTCCGGTCGCGGCGCTATTCAGCGGTGGCATCGATAGTACGCTCATCGTGCATTATGCGCGGCGCTTCCATCCCGCCATGCCGGGCTATATTGCCGCCGGGTGCAACGCGCCCGATCTGAGCTATGCCCAGCGCTATGCCGAGGAGACCGGCCTCGATCTGCGCGAGGTGGCCGTTGCAGCGCATTGCGCCAAGACGCTTCCTCTCCTGGAGACGGTCGTCGACGCCGTAGAAACATTCGAACCAGCGGTGATTCGCCCGAGCCTTCATACCTATCTTCTCTCGCAGCGTATTCATCAAGATGGCTTTCGCATCGCGTTATGCGGCGAAGGCGCCGACGAGTTGTTCGCGGGTTACTCGCCGCTCGAACACGCTTTTATGCAGCCAAACGGCGTGGGCCGTCATATGCAGCAGCAATGTTTGGGCATGATGCATCGCGCGAATCTGCAACGGGTCGACCGCTGCTCCATGCAATTCCAGCTCGAAATACGCGAGCCGTTCCTGGATCAATCGGTCGTCGGTTATGCGAGTGAACTCGACAGATCGGCATTGGTGAAACAGGCGGGCGACGCGCCGGTGGGCAAGGCGCCGTTACGGGCCCTGTATGACCTGTATCCTTCCGAGTTGCCGACCTGCATTCGCGATCGGCAAAAAATGCTTTTTCATGAGGGTGCGGACGGCGACGTGGAGGGATCAGGTTGGCTTGATCTTTTTGAAGGAGCGTTATCGGACGCCGATCTCCACGACGGGCAAGGGGAATTTGCGGATTTTGCAATCGCCAGCAAAGAAGAGCTATTTTATATGCGAACACTCGCCGCCAAGATGGATGTAAACCGGATACCGCATCTACGCGGGCGGCTCCGATTGGATATGCCGCGCGCCGCTTGATCGCTGTAGCGTAAGCCCGCGGCTTCACGCATTGCCGGTCACGATATTCGCGCTATCACGCTTTGCCGCGAAGACCGGCGGCGATACCGCGATTGATATTGATGATCGACGTCAGGTGGTCCGGCTTCGGATTGGTCATCAGCGAGAAGGTCTCGGCCATAATGTACACACCGAGCCTCCGGATATTCTCGCGGACCGTGACCGGCAGCTTGTTGTTTTCACTCATCACCGCGTCGAGGAATATCGTCCAAAGCCGGCGATTGTACAGGAGCGCGTCGTTAAGGCCGGGGGGCTTGTCGCGCCACGAATCATAAACCGCTTGCAATTTTGCCGCGGCTTGCAAGAGTAAGCTCGCCTCGAGTTCACGCGGTGCTGCCGTTTCGATGGCGGTCTTAGCATAGGCGTTCGCGGCATAGTGCATGTCGAGATGGTCCCTTTCGTAGGCAATGAGCTTGCGCGCTTCCTTGAGGGCTTTATACGGTTCGCCTGTTAAGATTCGATTGTTGATGCTTTCAATATAGGGCTTCGCGCCGGGCGCGGCCTTCAGGAATTCACCCGCCAGCCGAAAGTAAAGGTCTTGATGGTCCTGCGGCCGCTTCGCCATGTAGATAAATTGTACGGCGAGATAGAGGAGTTTCGCCGGGCTGTCCGCGCGGCTCAGCGACATGATGTCCTTTTCGCGCAAGATCGGAACCTTGCCGTCGATCACGAGACGCGTGCGCTGGTCGGCGTTGGTTACCACGCAATCGCCGAGCAAGATGCGTTCGTCGGGCTTGAGTTCGATCTTTAGGGCCACGCTGGAATCCTTGCTGAGCCCCTCCATCGTTGCGGATGCTGGTTAAGGGTCGGCTAAGCGTGCTGAAAATAGCGAATTGCCAATGGTGGGTGGGACTACGCGTGGCCAATTGCCATTCGTCAAAAAAAGGCGGCGGGGCTTTGGCCCCGCCGCCTTCACCAGAAAGCCTGTTACCAGAAAGCTTAGCCAAACAGCTTGAGCACCGACTGGTTCGCCTCGTTGGCGATGGACAGTGCGGAGATTTCCAACTGCTGCTGGGTCTGCTCGGTCAGCAAGTTGGCGCTGGCTTGGTTCTGATCGGCCAGGACGAGATTGCTGGCGCCGGTCTGTAGGGTGTTGATCAGATTGGTCTCGAAGGTCTGACGAGTCGAGATGGTCGACGAATTGGTGCCGAACGTCTCGGTCTGGGCACGCACGGTGCTGATCGCGGCATTGATTGCTGTTTCCGCCGTCGTGATCGTTGAGTTGGACTGGAATCCGCCGGCGGCGATTGCCGAAAGGCCAAGTCCCGAGTGGTTGAAGTTCACGCCGGTGATCGTCAGCGAACTCGTGGCGTTTTCATTGAAATTGACCTGCAGATTGTTGCCGTTGAGCAGGTTGACGCCGTTGTACGAGGCGTCGCCGGCGAGCTGGTCGATCTGGGTCAGCAAGGAGTTGTAGTTGGCTTGCAGCGTGGTGCGCGTGCTGCTGGTGCCGGCGACGGCGCTGCCGGAAAGGCCGAACGCCGTTTGCTCTGCACCGGAGACGGTGAAGGTGGTGGAGGGGCTGTTGGCCGTGAGGATCAGATGGCCGCTGCCGTCATCGCTTGCGGTTACGGCGCCGGAGCTGCCAAGCCCGGCCGTGCCGTTGATCGCTGCCTCGATGGCGCTCACCGACGCGCTCGCCCCAATCGCGATCGTATAGTGAAGCCCCGCCCGTCGCGATGATAAGATTGCCGGCAGCCAATGTATTGCCGGTAAGATTGACCGTGCCGGTCGTCGCGCCCGCCGTATCGTTGGAGGCCTGCTGCGCCTGCTGCGCCGTCGACAGGGCCTGTTCGAGCAGGCTGGTCAACCCGGTGAGGCCGTCGTTGGCCGCGTTGAGGGTCTGCTGGGCCTGTCCGATCTGGTCGAGCAGCGCGCTGAGGTCGTTGGAGCGGTTGGTCAGGGACTGCGAAGTGAAGTAGGAGGTCGGATTGTCGAACGCCGTGTTGACCTTCTTGCCGGTGGAAAGCTGTTCCTGGGTGGTGTTCAGGTCGTTGGACGTATTCTGCAGCGCCAGCAAGTTCTGGCGAATGCCGCTGCTCAAGGTGATATCAGACATAGTGGTACCCTTCTGGTTACAGGCCGTACTGGCTTGCACTTGCGTACGTCATACCGGCGAGTGCATTTTCCGATCGAGGCGATCGGCTGCCGAAGGTTTGCCTTATTCGGCTTAAAGACGCGTAAATCTACGTAGTCTTGGCTTTCACTTGGGCCCGAACGCCAGATGTTGGACATACGGGCGCCATATGCGTTTCAACCCGTTCGGTGGATTTCGCGGCCACGCTTAAAGCGTCATTAACCATTGGTGTTCGTTATTGCTTAACGATGATTGAAAAGTCGGTCACGGCCGTCGCTCCAATGTCCGCCTGTGCCGCGGCCAATGCGGTCAATCTTGTCATTGCCACGCCCTGTTTCGGGGGCCAGATTTCGGTCCTCTATGCGGCGTCGCTGTTCAAGCTGCAAAAGCTGGTGCGCTCGTACGGCGATATCAATCTCAAGATCCTATTCAAGGACGGCGACGCCCTGATCACGCGCGCGCGCGCGAGCCTAATCGCCCAATTCCTCGACGACCCGAGTTCGACCCACCTGTTATTCATTGATGCCGATATCGGCTTCGAGCCGGAGCAGGTTCTGCGGCTGATCGAGTGCGGCGCCGAAATGTGCGCGGCCGTCTACCCGATCAAGCGGATCGATTGGGACAAGGTCAAGACCACCATCGAGGCGGCGCGTCCCAATCCGGCTGCAGCGGCGCTGCAATACGTGTTTGAAGTCGACGACCCGAACGCCGTGATTGAACAAGCCGGATTCGTCAAGGTGCGCTATGCCGGGACCGGCTTTCTCTTGATCCGGCGCAGGGCCATCGAGAAAATGTGCGGCCACTATCCGCAGTTACAATACAAGCGCGACCATTCCATTGACGCCGCGTCCGCAAGTGACCACCGCTTTGCATTGTTCGAATGCATGATTGCCGAGGACGGCACTTATCTCAGTGAGGATTTCGCTTTCTGCAAACGCTGGACCGCAATGGGCGGCGAGATCTGGGCCGATCTCAACAGCAAGCTCGATCACGTCGGCCCGATGGCGTTTTGCGGCGACTTGTCTTCGCAATTCGTCGGCGCCCGCGCCGGCATGTAGATTATTTTACACGCCTCTCGGCCTGCTTCATGCCCGGCGATGACGAGTTTGGGTAGCGCCAGGATCAGGCCAACACATTGAGCAGACTACCGCCGAGGCCGCTGCTTGCCAGGAGGGTTTCGGCAGTGCCGCCGGTTTGCAGCGCGTAAGACGAATTGAACAGGACGGCCGGACGGGTCGGAGTGCTGGTGGAGGACCCCGGCGAACTGCTTGCAACACTCGTTGAGGACGCCGCCCCGCTCGGAGAACTTGAAGAATTTGATGAGCTGGAAGTGGGGGCGGTAGGCTGGAAATTGGCATTCTTGGCGCCAAAGCCAATGTTCGATGCAAAAAGACCTCCGACCGAGATCGAAGCGGTGTCATTGTTGCCGGTGAGAACCAGTTGGCCGCTGCTGTTGAGCGATGCCGTCACTTGCGCGTTGCCATAAGCCGTTGTGTTGATGGCGCTGGTCAGATTGGCGATCGTATCCTTCCCGGTCGATACATAGGTTGTCGTATGGGTCCCGTCACCGACAGTGATCTTACTGTTCGGGAGAATCCCGAGCACTGAATAGCGAGGTATTTGTCGAGAGCGGCACGGTACCGGTTCCGGTCGCTGGAGTGCCGATACTCGAGGATTTGGAACTGGAGGAGGACGAGTTCGAACTGCCTGTCGAGGCTTGCACCGCGCTTTGGATCGCGGCCGTGAACTGGGCGTTGACGCGCGCCAGCGCTGTCTTGTTCGCAATGGCGGCCAGGCCCTTGGCCTGGTTCGTCATCAGGCTGCCCATCGCGTTGATCAGCGCATTGCTTTGCGCGGCGCTCTGGGTTTGTGCCTGGGCTTGATTCCAGAAATTTTGATCCTGTTGCCAGAACGAGATGCTTCCCAAGCTTCCGATGCCCATGGACCGCGATGCCCTGCAAGCCGATCACTCCGCTATTCATGCGCCCTTGCAGTTAACAGAGCGTCGATCATGGAAATTTACGATCGCTTAACCATCATGCCCGACTGTGGCGACAGCGTCCGCGCAAGCAATTTTCGACGGACAACACAGAATTCAGTCGGTAACGATTGCGGCGCGTCCTGATCTCGATCCTCTCGTGGGCAAGGATGGCATGGCGAAGCAGGCGACCGCGCGGTCCTCACATACGGCGCTCTCGGTCCAGCAGGCGCTGACGCTGCATCAGCAGGGGCGCTTCAAAGAGGCCGAAAAAATCTACGATTCCGTTCTTGAGAGCGATCCGCATCATTTCGATGCGTTGCATCTCAGTGGTGTGCTGCATCACCAGCAAGGCCGATCGGCAGACGCCTTGCGGCTGGTGGCCGCGGCGCTCAAGGCGCAGCCGGGTTCGGCAGACGTCCTGTCGAACTATGGCGTGATCCTCGACGCGCTCGAGCGGCACGAGGAGGCGCTGGCGAGCTTCGACAAAGTCTTGGCGGTGCGCGCCAACGACGCCGGGACGCACTACAATCGCGGCAACGCTTTGAAGCATCTCGGCCGCTATGCGCAGGCATTGGCGAGCTACGATCGGGCGCTTGCGCTCGCCCTCGGCCATGTCGATGCGCGCTACAATCGCGGCAATACCCTGACCGCGTTGGAGCGGCACCATGAGGCGCTCGCCGACTATGACAAGGTGCTGGCGCTGCGGCCTCGGCACGTTGCAGCGCTCAACCGGCGCGGCAATGCGCTCATAGCGCTCGGGCGGCCAGGCCGATCGCTGGCCGCATACGAGGCGGCGCTGGCCGTCGAACCGGCTAACGCCGAGGCGCACAACAATCGCAGCGTGGCGCTGGTTGAGCTCGGGCGATTTGACGAAGCTCTGCAAAGCTGCGACCGGGCAATTGCCGCGAGACCCGACTATGCCGATGCGCACTACAATCGCGGCAACGCTTTGCGCGCGCTTGCGCGATACGAAGACGCCCGCGTGAGCTACGCGGCGGCGCTGGCGCTCGAGCCGCGCCGCGCCAACGCGCTCAACAACCTGGGACTGACGCTGGTTGGACTCGGCCGGCATGCCGAAGCGTTGGAGAATTTCGACGCGGCGCTTGCCGTCGATCCGGATCATCTCGGCGCGCTCAACAACCGTGCCAACGCGCTCACGGAACTGGGGTCCTTCGAAGACGCGCTTGCGCCTTGCGACAGGATATTGGGCAAGAATCCAGCGCACGTCGACGCGCTCAATACGCGCGGCGTCGTGCTGGCGAAGCTGCGCCGCTTTGAGGAGTCGTTGACGAGCTATGATGCGGCGCTCGCGGTTGCGCCCGATCGCCCCGACATCGTCGTCAATCGCGGCACCGTCCTGCTCGAACTCGGCCGCATCGATGATGCCCTTGCCAGCTTCGACATGGCTCTTGCGAGCGACCCCGAAAACGTTGTCGCCCTTATCAATCGGGGCAATGCCTGCATCAAGGATAAGCGCTTCGCCGAGGCGTTGCAAAGCTATGACAGCGCGCTGGCGCTCAATCCCGACCAGGCGGAGGCGCTCAGCGATCGCGGCCTCGCGCTGGCCGAGATGGAACGGTTCGAAGAAGCGCTCACCGCTATCGATCAGTCGCTTCGCATCCAGCCGCACGTTGTCGCCGCCCACGTCAATCGCGGCAACGCGCTGTCTAAACTGGCGCGAATGGACGAAGCCCTAGAGAGTTACGCTGCAGCCCTTGCGCTCGAGCCCGAACATGCCGAAGCCAATTTCAATTCATCGCTGATGCGGCTCTCCCTGGGCGATTTCCGTGAAGGCTGGAAGCAGTATGAATATCGATGGGAAACCAAGCAATTCAAGTTGAAGCGGCCCGAATTTCGGCAGCCGATGTGGCGCGGCGAGCAGGACTTACATGGCAAGACCGTGTTCCTGGAGGCCGAGCAGGGTCTGGGTGATACGATCAATTTCGTGCGTTACGCGCCGCTCGTTGCGGCGCTCGGCGCCAGAGTGATTGTCAGCGTTCAGCGTCCGCTTAAAGCGCTCGCGGCAACGGTTCCGGGCGTTTCACAGGTGTTCAGCGATGGTGATCCTTTTCCGGACTTCGATATGTACTGTCCGCTCCTGAGCTTGCCCTTGGGATTTGAAACCGAACTTGCGACCGTGCCGGCGAACATTCCGTATCTGCGGCCGTACGAAGGGCGCCTGGCCAAGTGGCGGGGCAGGCTGCCGGACAATGGCCGCCTGCGCGTCGGGATATGCTGGGCCGGCAGCGGTTCGCATCCCAACGACCGCAATCGCTCGATAGCGCTCGAGCGTTTTGCCGCACTGCTATCGGTGCCCGGCCTCGATTTCGTCAGCGTGCAAAAGGATGTCACTGCCGCGCAGGCGGCGATCCTGCACGATCACGGCGTGTTTCAGGTCGGCCAGGAGTTCGCCGATTTTGCCGATACTGCAGCCATTGTCGCGATGCTCGACCTTCTTGTCGCGGTCGATACGTCGGTGGTCCATCTTGCCGGAGCGATGGGCAAGGCGGTCGCAGTGCTTTTGCCGTTCTCTCCCGATTGGAGATGGCTGCTCGATCGTACCGACAGTCCCTGGTATCCGACCATGCGCCTGTTTCGACAAACCGCAATAGGCGATTGGGATGGTGTGCTCGAGCGGGCGCGCCGAGAACTTGAAGTGGTTGCCAGTCGTCCGGTGGGATTAAGCGCTACAGCACGCGGCTGACGGCGAGCGGTTTGCCGTGCTTCGGATTGGGCGCCATCGCCCGTCCTGATGCGCCGTACACTTGCGGCGAGGCTTTGCGGGCGAGTTCACCCGAGAGCTTGCGCACTATCCCTTCCGACACCGCATGCGCGGTCGCCAGCACGATCATGTTCTTTTGCAGGACGATGCGGAACGCGTCCTGCAGACGATGCAGTGCGGCGCAGCGCGCCGGCGCCGCCTGCAGCAGAAATTTGGCGTTCGCCTTCAGCCGCTCCCCGGACGCGAACAGCAGGCCGGCAAGCTGCCGCTTGGTCGGTTCGATTTCGGCGGCGGCGCGCATCCGCCCGGCGTGCACCAGCGCCGTCTCCTGCTCCACGAGGCCGTGGAGCCGTTCGATCAACGCCGACATGTCGTCGAGTGTGCGCTCCGCCTCCGCGGTGGTCGAGATGGCGCGCGGAGGCGGCGAGGTTGCGGCGTTGAGTGCGGCGCTCATGGTGAACCTTCTAGTTCGGCCGAGGTGAAGCCGGCGGCGCGTTTGGGGCCTCGCTTATGCCCTGCTGCTTCAGCAGTTCGTCGTAGACGTGAGAGGCGATGCCGAGGCCGCCGTTCTTGGCAAAATTCTTGGCATATTGATCGGTCAGGAACGAGCGCCACACCTTCAGCGCGCCGCTGCCCCCCATCGGACCGTCGCCGTCGACGCCATTGAACATCTGCTGGAACATCGAATTGAGGAACATCGACTCGAATTCCTGCGCGGCGCCCTTTGCCTTGCTCTTGATCTTGAGCGCGGACTGCGCCTGCGAATTGCTCGCATCCCCGATCTTGGAGAGTGAAAGGCCGAGCGCGGCGGCCGATGCGTTCGTCATTACATCACCTCGATGTCGGCCTGGATCGCGCCGGCGGCCTTGATCGCCTGCAAGATCACGATCAGATCACGCGGCCCGATGCCGAGCGCATTGAGGCCGTCGACAATTTGTTGCAGCGATACGCCTTCCTGGACCAAAGCGAGCTTCTTGCCCTCCTCGGTCACGCCGACGCGGGTGCGCGGCACGACGACGGTGCGGCCCTTTGAAAATGGCGCCGGCTGGCTCACTTGCGGCGATTCCGAAATCGAGACCGTGAGATTGCCCTGCGCCACCGCGACCGTCGACACGCGCACATCGCGGCCGATGACGATGACGCCGGAGCGCTCGTCGATGACGATCTTGGCGGCATTATCCGGCTCGACTTGGAATTGCTCGATCTCGGTGAGCATCGCCACCACGTTTTGCGGAAACTTCTTCGGCAGCGTGAGCTGCACAGTCGAAGGGTCGAGCGGCTCGGCGATCGGCGCGCCCATATAGTCGTTGATTGCGACGGCGATGCGCTTGGCCGTGGTGAAGTCGGCGTTGCGCAGAGCGAGCCGCAGCTGGCCGAGCGAATTGAGTGCGAACTCGATCTCGCGTTCGATGATGGCGCCGTTCGGCAGGCGGCCGACGGTCGGAACGCCGCGCGTGATCTTGGCGGCCTGGCCTTCGGCCGAGAAGCCGCCGATGGCGAGCGAGCCTTGGGCGACCGCGTAGACGTTGCCGTCGGCGCCGAGCAGCGGCGTTACCAATAATGTGCCGCCCTCCAAGCTCTTGGCGTCGCCCATCGCCGAGGCGGTGACGTCGATGCGGGTGCCTTGGGTCCCGAACGGCGGCAGGTTGGCGGTGACCATGACGGCGGCGACATTGCCGGTGCGGATCTGCTGGCCGCGGATGTTGACGCCGAGGCGTTCCAACATGGCCTGCAAGGATTGCTTGGTGAATGGCGTATTGTTGAGCGTATCGCCGGTGCCGTTGAGGCCGACGACGAGGCCGTAGCCGAGCAGCTGATTCTGCCGGATACCCTCGATATTGGCGAGGTCTTTGATGCGCGAGGTCGCCGCCGCCGGCACAACGGCGCAGGCGAGCGCCACCACCGCGGCGAGCGCGGTTCTATAGAAAGTCCCTGACATCTCTTGCTCCCCAAGAGGTCGGACGAAACCTACTGATGCCAATCGCGTGCCACGCCTCTGGGAGGGCCAACGCTTTGAATTCATTGTGTAATTCATTGAGAGAGCTGGAATGCCCGGCCGGCGCGGCGAGCATCCCTTGCCGGTTGCGGCAATTCTTGCCGGCGTATTTTTACCGCCCATTAACCATACCGGCCCACCCTGTTGTCATGCGCGTCTATGGACCCAACGGGACGGCCCTTGCCAGCGCGCTCGGCGGCAGCGCGGCGTTCGCAGGGCGCCGGCTTTCAGTCTCGCCGAGCCGGACGCTCCGCATGCCCAGAGCGCTGCGGTCGCTTTGCGCACGCTCGGCGGCATCGATGCGCTCATCGCGCTGCAAGGGGTCGAGGACCCGGTGGAGCGCCGCCGCCGCGCGGTCAAGCACGGCCGCCGCGCGCTCGATGCCCTCGATGAACTCAAGTTCGGACTGCTCGCCGGGACGCTCGACCAGGCGACGCTGCTGCGGCTCAAATCCGCGGCGGCCGACCTGAGCGATGGCTCCGGCGACGAAAGGCTCGACCACGTGCTCGCCGAGATCGACCTGCGGGTCGCGGTCGAACTGGCCAAAGCCGGCATTTCCTGAGGTTTCTTAAGGTTACCGCAGCGGATGGGATGGCGCGGCCGTTGCGGCAGCCGGCTGCATTATTATCGCTGTCATCTTGTCTCTGTCATCGACCTGGCTATATACGCCTGCCTCGCGGGGGAGGCCCTGCGCAGTGGTGTGCGCGGAGTGATAGAAAAATGCAGTTGGTGAAAGGCAAGAACAGCAAAACCGCCCAAAAGTCCGTCAAGAATGGCCATGGCACCAGCAATGGCCATAGCCATAGCAAGGACCTTCGGCCCACGGAGCGGCTCTATCGGCCTACCGACAAAGAGCCGTTCATGAACGACCGCCAGCGCGACTATTTCCGCGTCAAGCTGCTCGCCTGGCGGGAGGAAATCCTCAAGGAGGCCAAGGAGACACTTCAGCATCTCCAGGACGAGAGCCAGAATCACCCGGATCTCGCCGACCGCGCCTCCTCGGAAACCGACCGGGCGATCGAATTGCGCGCCCGCGACCGCCAGCGCAAGCTGATCAACAAGATCGACGCCGCGCTGCAACGGCTCGAAGAAGGCACCTACGGCTTTTGCGAGGAAACCGGCGAGCCGATCTCGATCAAGCGCCTCGAAGCGCGGCCGATCGCGACCCTCTCGATCGAAGCCCAGGAGCGCCACGAACGCCGCGAGCGGGTTTATCGCGACGATTAGGCTGGCACTGGTTTGCGCTCGCCGCCGCGAAGGCGGCGGCCCAGCTTGGATTCCCGCTTGCGCGGCAATGACCGGGAAAAAGCGGGAATGAGCGGAAAATGACGTCGCCCTCTTGCAGCGCACAGGCAATGTCCCTCGTTCTCGCGACGCCGCGGCGTCCGAGCTTGGCTTGATTCTCCCCTCGTCAAAGTGAGGGGCGGAGCGCCGACTTGTTGGGCTCCCCCGGGGCCTCAGTGCAGCGAGCTCCTCGCGGACCGGCGTGATACCGGACGGGCGGGGTTCCTGGACCGCCCGGGAGGGAGGGAGATAGATGGATGATGTTTTACAAAGCTATTGAATAATCGATATAATCCAGAGCTCAGCGCAGCGCTTCGCAGAGGCCTTCCGTCTGCATTCGGTAGGTCCGATCGCGCATCTGCGGTCCCAAGTCCTTTTCTTGGTAACGCGCTCCCGGTGGCCGCTCCATTTGTCACAGTCCCTCATCACTGAGCGCCCCCGGGCGGCGGATTGACGGAAGATCGCTGTCTTTTGCGGAAGCCGCAATCAGATCAGTGGATTTGGTTCAGCCGCCTTACTCAGCGTAGCTTCGTCTACCTTGTTGCCGTTTACGTCCTCGACCCAAACCTCCGCCCCTTGGCTCCGCCAATGATCCGCTTTGGAAATGGCATTGCCGAGATCGTCGGAAAGTACTTCGGCGACGTATTTTTCGCCCTTGATTTTGATTTTCCAAGTCATATGAGATCGCCTTTGGTCTACTGGAGCCTGCGGTCACTTGCGCCGCGCCGTTCCATTGAGTCCTGTAGAAGTTTGGTGAGACCGGCTATTGCGGCGTGTTAGGTCGCGATGGTGTTTGCGGCGTTTACCTCGTGCGATTCCTTATCGCGCTTCGAGCTGAGACAGCATGCCATCGAATATGTGACCCGCATCTCCGCCGGCATCTTGGTGAGGCATTTCTCGATACATGCTCAAAAGCGCAGCCGCGATAATTGCAGTGATCGCTTCGGTGCCAACTCTTTGAGATTCTGCCATTTATTTGTTCCTCTCCAACCCACGAGTGTCTGTAAGATCATGGTCGATTGCGTTGCAAGTCCGTTGATGGTCCCAATCGATTTTGGATCACAACGGCAAGTCTCAAATCGCACTTAGGAACGGCCCCGCAATCCCCGCTTTGTCAAGTTTGCCGACCGGCAAATGAATAGCCTCAGATGTCGACTGCCGGGCCGGGAGCATCTTCTCGGCTTTGTGGCTGATTTGCGATGCGCTGAAAATGAAACGAGACGCGGCCGTTCATTCGGGTTCGCGCCTGCGTTCCCATCCGCTGCCCGTTCTTACCAAGCTCTCACCTTTTGCCCAACGCTCACCTATGGGGTCGATCGTGATAAATCGACAGGGCCAATTTTAGGATTATCGGCGTCGGCAATCGCGGCTTTTCTGGCATCGTCTACCGTATGAAAGTCGCCTGTGTACGTAGCAACCAAGGCCGGCATAATGCCTGCGGCGCGCGGTTTGGAAAAATAGCCGATGCTGAATTTCATGCCCGCAAGATAAAGTGGCAACCGCCGATCAGCAACGGCCCCCTTAAGGCGCAGCGCCACTTCCATGCGTGGCGCACGTGCAGCAGGCCACCGGACCGCGGACTTAATGGGACTGGATCGGGCACACTTGGATCACAGCATCTGGCGTTACATGAGCGGCAGCACTGCAGCGGTTCCGGATGGCAAGCCCCGAAAGCGAAGTGCAAAATCGTAGGCCATTGCAGTACAGACGACTCCAACCGCCATGAGATGGGCAGCCTGGTCGACGCGCGGCGATCCAACCTTTTGCAGTCTTTACATCGAACGTCGGCATCAAGTACCTCCGTATAAGTACAGAAAGATTAGGGGTGACAGTCTTAGACTGCGCTCTGTTCATGTCGAACGCAAGACTGAAGCTTGCGGGTCCCCCAGAGCGTGGTATCCATGTTTAGCGCTCCGCCGTTTCGGGCGGGTGGGCCGACCAAGCAGGTTCGACCGTTTCGTGGGAGGAAATAATGGCAGAAGACAATACGGGAAAAAAACAGGCGAGAGCAGTCGCGGCGGGGATTTCTGCAGCACGGTTCGTTGCTTGTCGGCGGCGCCGTCGCCGGCGCCATGTCCATCGAGACTGTGAGCGCCCAGCAAGGAGCGCCGGCGGGCAATGAACCTCCCAGCATTCCGGAGTGGATGAAGGCGCCAGGCGCCGATGTCGGCAGTCATCCCTACGGCGTGCCATCGCCTTTCGAGAAGAATGTTATTCGCAACATCCCGAAGGGTCTCAAGCAATACACATCCTCCGCAAGCAGATCGCCGCTTCAGGACCTCGATGGCATCATCACGCCGAACGGCCTGTTCTACGAACGCCATCACGGCGGCGTGCCGCAGATCGATCCCAAGGAGCATCGACTGATGGTCCATGGCCTTGTCGATAGTCCGTTGATCTTCACTATGGATGACATTCGCCGGTTCCCGGCACAGTCGCGGATTCACTTTCTCGAATGCTCCGGAAACCCCGACTACAAAGCTGTGCGGGGCAAGAACAAGACGGCTTCCGATCTCGTCGGGCTTCTCAGTTGCGGCGAGTGGACGGGCGTCGCCCTTAAGACTGTCCTGCAGGAGGCAGGATTAAAGGACGGCGCCAAGTGGGTCATTGCCGAAGGCGCCGACGCCGCGGCGCTGACGCGCAGCATTCCGATCGAAAAATGTCTGGACGATGCGATGCTGGTGTACAGCCAGAATGGCGAACGATTGCGGCCGGAGCAAGGTTATCCGCTGCGTCTTCTCGTGCCGGGCTTTGAAGGCAACATGAACGTGAAATGGCTCCGCCGGCTTCATGTCACTTCGGAGCCGATGTATTCGCGCGAGGAGACGTCGAAGTACACCGACCTGTTGGCGAACGGGACGGCTCGTCAGTTCACCTTTTACATGGAAGCGAAGTCAATCATTACACGCCCTTCTGGAACGCAAAAGATCGAGAAGGGCTACAACGAAATCACCGGCATCGCCTGGAGCGGCCATGGCAAGATCCAGCGGGTTGATATTTCGACCGACAACGGCGTGAACTGGCAGCCGGCCGATCTGCAAGAGCCCATACTGACGAAGGCCCTGACCCGGTTTCGATATCCCTGGAAGTGGGACGGCAGCCCGACGGTGATCATGAGCCGGGCGATGGATGAAACCGGATACGTGCAGCCGAGCTTTGCCGACCTGACCGACGGCGCGTGGTCTGAATTCGTTCTATCACGACAATGCGATCCAGCCCTGGGAAATCGCGGCGACCGGGGAGGTCGCCAATGCGCAACACTTAGGCCGTTTGTTGCCGGCATCGCCGCTCTCGCGCTGGACGGCATCGCTGCCGCCCATGCCGAGGATCGCTATGGGATCGGACGTGTGGCAACGCCTGCGGAAATCGCTGGCTGGAATATCGATGTCGACGGCCGCACGGGCAAAAATCTTCCGTCCGGAAGCGGCAGTGTTCAACAGGGCCAGGTGATTTTCGAACAGCGGTGCGCGGCGTGCCATGGCGCCAAGGGTGAAGGCGGCCTTGGCGACAGGCTGGTCGGCGGCCAAGGCACACTTGCTAACCCGGAGCCGATCAAGACGGTCGGCAGCTACTGGCAGTACGCGCCGACGCTATTCGATTACATCCGGCGTGCCATGCCAATGAACGCACCTGAGTCGTTGAGCAGCGCTGAGGTGTACGCCGTTTCTGCTTACGTCCTGTACCTGAACGATCTCCTGCCGGCGGATGCGACATTGGACGCGAAGTCCTTGGCCGCGATCAAAATGCCGAACCGTAACGGTTTCATTCCTGATCCGCGACCAGACGTGCGCGAGCAGAGATGCATGAGCGGCTGCTGACCCGCGCGTGCCCCGCTGCGGCCGCCATGGGCCCGGCCGCCCGCGCGCCCGAGTTATGCCACGCTAGTTCCAAGAAAACGTAGGGTGGGATCGCCGCGAAGCGGCGTAACCCACCAGCGGCCGATCGGCGGGTTTCGCTTCGCTTAACCCATCTACGCCATTGTCTGCGCGCCACCGCTTGCGGGGGAGGAAATAACTTCAATAAGACTTCGGCAGCCCCAGCACCTTCTCCGCGATGAAGCAGAGAATGAGCTGCGGCGTGACCGGAGCGATCCGCGGGATCATGCTTTCGCGAAGATAGCGCTCGACGTGATATTCCTTGGCGTAGCCGTAGCCGCCGTGGGTCATGACCGCGGTCTGGCACGCTTTAAATCCGGCCTCGGCGCCAAGATATTTCGCGGCATTGGCCGCCGGGCCGCAGGCATCGCCGTTGTCGTATTGCCAGGCCGCCTTGAACACCATCAGCTCGGCGGCCTCGAGCTCCATCCAGCATTGCGCGAGCGGATGCTGGATGGCCTGATTTTTGCCGATCGGCCGATCGAACACGACGCGCTCGCTTGGCGTATGAGGTCGCGCGGCGCGAGCGCGGCGCGGCCGAGGCCGATCGCTTCGGCGCCGACCAGGATGCGCTCCGGATTAAGCCGTGAAGAATGTACTCGAAGCCGCGGCCTTCCTCGCCGATGCGGTCCTCAACCGGAACTTCCAGATCCGTCGATGAACATCTGGTTCGAGTCGACCGCCTTGCGGCCCATTTTCTCGATCTCGCGCACTTCGACGAAACGGCGATCGAGCGCGGTGTAGAACAGGCTCAGGCCGTCGGTCGGCTTGCGCACGCCTTCGCGCGGCGTGGTGCGCGCGAGGATCAGCATTTTGTCGGCGACTTGCGCCGTGGAGATCCAGATCTTTGCGCCGTTGATGACGTAACGGTCGCCGCGGCGTTCGGCCCGCGTCTGGAGCTTTGCGGTTTCGAGGCCGGCATTCGGCTCCGTCACCGCGAAGCAGGCTTTTTCCTTGCCGGCAGCGATCGGCGGCAGCATCCGGCGCTTCTGCTCATCGCTGCCGTAGACCACGACGGGATTGAGGCCGAAGATATTCATGTGAACGGCCGACGCCCCGGAAAAGCCCGCGCCCGACGCCGCGATCGCCTCCATCATGATGGCGGCGTCGGTGATGCCGAGACCCGATCCGCCGTAAGCTTCCGGAATGCAGACGCCGAGCCAGCCGTCGGCCGCGAGCGCGCTGATGAAAGTCGTGCGGGAATTTCCCGTCGCGGTCGCGCGCGAGCCAATAATCGTCGCCGAAGCGCGCGCACATTTTCTCCACCGCATGGCGCAACGACTGCTGAAGCTCTGAAAGGGCGAAGTCGATCGCCATTACTCCAGGGATGCGCCGCGCAGCGCCGGACACGACGTTGCCGCCAGCGCGATACTAGGCCGTCGCGCTGGACGCGATCCAGGGCGCTTTTTAAGCTTTTGTTTACCATGCTTGTTTACCGATCATTAGGGATCGATGCGCGGGTCCGCGGGCCCTCCGCGCGTTTGGCTTCACGCAGCAATGCTAGGCAGGCCGCCACAGCACATGCAGCCGAACCTATCGCGGATGCTGCGACGCGCGTTGCGCGCGCACGAGCAGGGTGAATCGACAAGGCGGAGCGGCTCTATACGGAGGCGCTGCAGCAGCATCCCGAGAATTTCGACGCGCTGCTTGGTCTTGGACAGATCAATTACCAGCGCGGGCGTCTGGACGCGGCGCTGGCGCTCTTTCAGGCGGCGTTGAAAGCCGATCTCGAGCGCGCCGATGGATTTGCGGCCTTGGGGCTCGTCTTTCATTCATTGAAGCAATTCGAGCGGGCGCTCGCGAGCTATGACGCGGGCCTTCGCCTCGCGCCTGACGACGCGGAGCTTCTCAATGGCCGCGGCGTGGCGCTGCTGGAACTGCGCCGGCCGCGCGATGCGCTGCGAGAATTTCGAGCGCGTGCTTGCCGCCGAGCCCGGTCACCTCGATGCACTCGGCAATTTCGGCAATGCTTTGCTCAAGCTCAATCGGCCGGCGGAGGCGCTTGCCGCCTATGACAGGGCGCTCGCGATCGCGCCGCGACAACGCGCAACTCCTGACCAATCGCGCGCGTGGCGCTGCGCCGGCTCGATCGCCCGCGCGAAGCGGCGATGAGCGCGAGCGCGGCGCTCGCCGAGCAATCCGGATTTTGCCCAGGCGCGGTTCGTCGAGAGCGTCGCGCGATTGACGTTGGGCGATTTCAGCGCCGGCTGGCGCGGCTATGAAGCGCGCTGGGCGGTCGGGGCGCTGGCGTCGCAGCGCCGCAACTTCACGGCGCCGCTCTGGCTCGGCAAAGAGTCGCTCGATGGCAAGACCATTCTGCTCCACGCCGAGCAGGGTTTTGGCGACACGCTGCAATTTGTGCGCTATGCGCCGCTGCTGGCCGGGCGCGGCGCAAAGGTTGTTCTCGAAGTCCAACGCGAACTGGTGCGGCTGTTGACATGCCTGCCTGGGATCACGGCTGTGGTCGCGCACGGCACGCCGCTGCCGGGCTTCGACTTCCACTGTCCGCTGCTCAGCCTACCGCTGGCATTCGCAACGGAGCTTGCGACGATACCGGCGGACATTCCGTATGTCGCGCCGGCTAATGACGACGTCGCCGGTTTGGCGGCACCGCCTGCCGCAGCGGCGGCCGCTGATCGGATTGGCGTGGTCCGGGGAAGCATCGCACGATAACGACCTCAACCGCTCGATGCGTCTTGAGACGCTTCTGCCCCTGCTCGACGTCCCGGGCGTGGCCTTTGTCAGCCTTCAACATGAGGTCCGTGCCGAGGACGCGCCGTTGCTGCAGGCCCGTCCAAATATTCTCCAGGTTGGACCGGATTTTCGTGATTTTGCCGATACGGCCGCCGCCATGGCGCAGCTCGACGCCGTGATTTCGGTGGATACCGCGGTTGCACATCTCGCCGGCGCGATGGGGAAGCCGCTCTTTCTCTTGCTGCCGTTCGCGGCGGATTTCCGCTGGTTGCGCGAGTGTCGACGACAGTCCGTGGTATCCGACCGCGCGACCTCTACCGCCAGCCGCAATTTGGCGATTGGGAGAGTGTCGTCGGCACGCTGCGCCACGATTTAATGCGGATCGGCAGCCGCATCGCCGCGTAGCGGCGGTTTCGCTTCCTTAGTCCATACGGCCAAGACAGCAAACGCGGCCCCCGGCGGGAGCAGCCGGAGGCCGCGTCAGGTCGGGATCTGTGTCGCGCCGGCGCGACGCGGATCCCGGGGAGCTCAGGGATCAGTAATCGGTAAGTCAGTAATCAGGAACAGTGCTTCCTTTTGCTGATTACTGATTACTGATCTCTGCAATTCCGATCTTCGATCAGAATGGCAAGAGCACGTCCAGCGCCTGTTGGCCATAGCGCGCCTGCTGAATGTTGCTGAGTGTGCCGCGCCCGCCATAGGCGACGCGCGCCTCGGCGATCTTCGGCAAATCGATGGTGTTGTCGCTGTCGATATCCTCCGGACGGGCGACGCCTGCGACCAGGAGCTCGCGCATTTCGGAGTTGAGCCGGATTTCCTGCTTGCCTTCGATCACCAGATTGCCGTTCGGCAGCATCTGCGTCACCACCGCGGCGACGTTGGTCAGCAATTGATCCTGCCGATTGATCGAACCATTGGCATTGCTCTGCGAGTTGCTGTCCGCGCTCAGCAGCCGTCCCGGCAGGATAGCCTTGGCCGGGCTGGCGATGGTGTTGGCGCCGATGAAATTGGAGATGCCGGAATCTTCGGTAGCGGTGTGGGTGATCTGGGTTTGATCCTGGAATTCGGCGGTGTCGTTGATGTTGACCTTCACGGTAAGGATATCGCCGACCTGATGCGCGCGCTGGTCCTTGAAGAAAGCCCGCGAGCCGTTACGCCACAGCGAGTTGGGATTATAAGACGCTGGTTGCGGTGTGGGCATCGGCATCTGCACCGGTTTGTAGCCAGGCTTGGTCGTGGGATTATCCACCGGCGAGAGCGGCGGCTGCTCGCCGATTTGCTTCAACCGGTCGAACGTCGAGCATCCACTGGCGAATGCCGCCACCGTTGAAAGCAGAGCGCAACGCAAAAACAGAGCGCGTTTTGACATCGTACGGCCTTTCACTCGACACTACTTATTCGGCACTCTCCGGCGGCACGGCGGCGGACGCCGTTGCCGGCTTGTTCTCGACAAATCGCGTTACCGGTGCGGTGACTGTCACCCGCCCGGAGCCGGAGATGACGCCTTGCACAATGCGCTTCGATTCCACGTTGAGCACGCCGATGGTGTCGCCGAGCGCGCCGGCATCCTGCGCCTGGCCGCGCAGCGTCAGCGTCAGTCCCGGCGCTTGGTAGATGATCATGACGGTCTCGCTGCGCTGCACGATGTCGGGCTTCATCAAGTCGCCGTCGCGCAGCGGCTGTCCGGGGCGCAACTGATGCCGTGCTGCGAGCCCCACGACCGCATTCATATCGGTGATGTTGCCCGTTTCCGTTTTCGGCCGTCGCTGGACCGTGACATCGGACGCGCTGAGCACTTGGCCGTGTTCGATCGGGTGCTCGACCGTAATCGCGGCGGCCGTCTCGATCGCGGTGCCGGAGAAACGCGGCGACAACCGATGCAATGTGGCGCTTGACGGCAGGTCCAACGTCACGTCGAAGCGCGTCGTCCGCGGGTCATAAACAAGTGACAGCACCTGAAGCTCGCCGGTCGCACTGGCCTCGACTTGCAGGGTGCGCATGCCGCGGTCAAACGTGACGGCAATGTTGCGGGGCTCGCCAAACCCGTATTGGTCGGCTAATGCCTCGGCGATACGCGCGGAAATCTCCTGGGTGGTAATCGCGCGGCTCGCATGCGTGACCACGACTTCCGCCAGCCCGCGCGTGTCGATGTCGATGAGCTGGTGCGGCCGGATGGCCTCGACAATGCGCTCGGTGGCAACCGCACCCCTGGTGCCGAGATCGGGGGCGCGGAAGATCGGCACGTCGGCCACCGCCCCGGCGTTCTCGATGAGGTCGCCGATGTGCACGATGTCGCTGGTGACTGTGACGTTGGCGCGCAACGCCGGCGGGGCGTTCTGCGCGATGGCGGGACCGGCGAGCGCGAGCAGGACGGCGAGGGTGCGGATGACGGGCCGAAGCATCAAGAAGACCTTTCTCAGCGCATCAGTTGCGATGTCGTCTGCAGCATCTCGTCCGCCGCCGTGATGACCTTGGAATTCATTTCGTAGGCGCGCTGCGCAGCGATCAGATTGGAAATCTCGGTCACGGCCTCGACGTTGGACTGCTCGAGACTGCCTTGTAGCAAAGTGCCGCCGCCGTTAGTGGCGGGAGCGGTGTCCTGCGGCGTGCCCGAGGCCGGCGTTGCGGTGAACAGGTTGTCGCCGTTCGCTTGCAGACCGGCATTGTTGATGAAGCGCGTCAGCGTGAACTGGCCAAGGATGGTCGAGCTTGTGCTGCCGGGTACCGTCACCGAAACCTGGCCTTGATTGTTGACGGTGAGCCCGGTCGAGTTTTGCGGAATGGTGATGCCGGGCTGAACGACGTTGCCTTCCGCGGTCACGATTCGGCCTTGCGAATCCATCTGGAAGGAGCCGTCGCGCGTATAGGAGAAGGTGCCGTCGGGCATCAGGATCTTGAAATAGCCGTCACCCTGGATCGCAACGTCCAGCGTGTTCCCGGTCTGCTGCAATGTGCCCTGCGTCATCAGACGCGGCGTACCGACGGTTTTCACACCGGAGCCGAGCTCGATGCCGACCGGCAGGATATTGCCCTGGTCGGACGCTTGGGCGCCGATGCGCTGCACGTGCTCGTAGATGAGGTCCTGGAACTCGGCGCGCTGGCTCTTGAACCCAGTTGTTCCCATGTTGGCGATATTGCCGGCGATGACCTGGACCTTCAGGTCCTGGGCCGCCATTCCGGTCGCTGCAGTATCAAGGGCACGCATGCTACGTTCTCCTGGAGCTTACGAAGTCGGCATCTGGGACAGCTGCTGCAAAGCATTGCGGCGCTGGTCGCTTTGCTGCTGGAGGATGCCGGCGATGTCGTTGTAGCTGCGGGTGATCTCGATCATGCGCGCCATCTCGATGACCGCTTTGACATTCGATTTCTCGATCGCGCCTTGCACCACGCGCGTGCCCGCCGGCGGCGGACCGGCATTGATGCCGTTCGGCGCCATGAACGTGCTGCTGCCGTCCTTCTGCAACAACTGCGGCTGATCAAACGCGGCGAGCTGTAGGCGTCCGCGCTGCGCGTCCTGACCGCTGCCGCCGTCGCGCACCGTGATGATGCCTTGGGCGCTGATGTTCACATCGGTATCGTTGATCTGAAAGGTGATCGGGCCGCCGTCTCCCATCACCTGATAGCCTTCATTGGTGACGAGCTGACCCGTGGCGCTGATCGCGAGTGCGCCGTTGCGGGTGTAGCGCAGGCCGCGCGGCGTCTGGACCGCGAAATAGGCATTGCCGTCGATGGCGACGTCGAGCGGACTGCCGGTGTGTTGGACGGCGCCCGGGCTGAAATCGATCCAGGTCGCGCGATCCTCGACAAAGCTCACGCGGCGATCGCTGCCGGTGAATTCATTGTCACGGGCCTGCGGCATCAAGAATTCGGAAAATTCCGCGTTGTCGGCCTTGTAGCCCGTGGTGTCGATGTTGGCGACGTTGTTGGCGATGACATCGAGCTCGCGGCTGAGCGCCATCTGCCGCGACAAGCCGACGAGAAGGGCGTTCTCCACCGGTCTACTCCCCTTTTGGCGATGAGATACCGTCGCTTCGGCATCTCATTGCGTGCGCCACAGGCTCTCCCAAGCCGTGGCCAAGGACGAAATGCAGAAGCCGTGCCAACCGGAAGATCGCTGCGGATAGAAGCGCTTATCTGCTACCCGCACACCCTCCTGACGGGCAAAAAAGGTCGTAATGGACACCGGCTAGGCAAAAAATTCCTGCTCGCTGCGCTACTGGCAAGTATCCATTAACCATTCGTGCCTAGCTTGACGGGTGACGGCGCCACATCCGATGGCGCCGAGCGCTCGCGGCGTTGTTTTGCGTTTTTGTCTTGCCGGCTGCGTGCGCCTTCACGCAAGCGGGAGCGGTGATGGCAACGACAAACGAAACGCGCCCAGACAATGCAGATGCCGGCGAGGAGGAAAAAGCTCCCGCCAACGCGCAAGCTACCGCTCAAGCTGATAGCGATCGCGGCGGGAGGGCTCATCGGCCTCTGTGGCATCGGCTGGGGCGCATATCACTTCTTTGCCGGTCCCAGCGAGGCGGCAGTCGCCGGCCAAGTCAAACCAGCCGTCTTCATCGACATGCCGGAAGTCCTGGTCAATCTGTCCTCGAGCGGCAGCGATCGCACGCAATATCTCAAGGTGAAGGTCGTGCTGGAACTGCCGGACCAGGCGCTGGCGGCACAAATCCAGCCGGTCATGCCGCGGCTGATGGATACCTTCCAGACCTATTTGCGCGAATTGCGGCCGACCGATCTTGATGGCTCGGCCGGACTCTATCGGCTCAAGGAGGAGCTGACGCGGCGCGTCAATGCCGCGATCGCACCGAACCGGATCAACGCCGTGTTGTTCAAGGAGATCGTCGTCCAGTGACGGTCTGAACGTAAAACAATCATGACATTGAAAGATCAAATCGACCAGGACGCGCTCGCGGCCGAGTGGGGCGTCGCACTCGAAGCCGAGCAGCAGAACGTTGCGGCCGATCTCGACGGTGCGCCCCAGGAGGGCGAGGGCGGCGCCGAAGCCATGGCGGCGCATTGGGCGGCGATGGTCGACGACGGCCATTTCATCCAGGCGGCAAAAGGCGGCGCCGAACGCATCCTCACTCAGGATGAAATCGATTCGCTGCTCGGCTTCAGCCTCGCCGACATCTCGCTCAACGATAATTCCGGCATCCGCGCCATCATCGACTCGGCGATGGTCTCCTACGAGCGGTTGCCGATGCTGGAAATCATCTTCGACCGGCTGGTCCGGTTGATGACGACCAGCCTGCGCAACTTTCACCTCCGACAACGTCGAGGTGTCGCTCGACCGCATCACTTCGGTGCGCTTCGGCGACTATCTCAACTCGATCCCGCTGCCCGCCATCCTCGGCGTGTTCAAAGCCGAGGAATGGGACAATTCGGGCCTTGTCACCGTCAATTCGAGTCTCGATCTATTCGATCATCGACGTGCTGCTCGGCGGCCGGCGCGGCCAGACCGCGATCCGCATCGAAGGCCGACCCTACACCACGATCGAAACCAACCTCGTCAAGCGCATGATCGAGGTCATGCTCGCTGATGCCGAGCTGGCCTTTAAGCCGCTGTCGCCGGTGAAGTTCAACATCGACCGCCTGGAGACCAATCCGCGCTTCGCCGCCATTTCGCGGCCGGCGAATGCAGCGATCCTGGTGCGGCTGCGCATCGACATGGAGGATCGCGGCGGCACCATCGAGTTGCTCCTGCCTTACGCGACCATCGAACCGATCCGCGACGTGTTGTTGCAGATGTTCATGGGCGAAAAATTCGGCCGCGATCCGACCTGGGAAGGCCATCTTGCTACCGAGATCGGGCAGGCAGAAATAGCAGTCGATGCAGTACTTTACGAGGCGCAGTTACCGTTAAAGCAGATTATGAAGCTCGACGTCGGCGACACGCTGATGCTCGAGCTCAAGTCGGACGCCCACGTCATCGTGCGCTGCGGCGATGTCACGCTGACCGAGGGCCGCATGGGCCGCGTCGGCGACCGCGTCGCGGTCCGCGTCGCTAAACCCTTACGCAAGCCCAGCACCACGCTTGCCATGTTCGAAATGGCAGCCGGCCCCGGCACCCGAATGGAGGCACCATGAGCAACGGCTTTGCATTGATCATCAATCTTGTGGTCGCGATCCTGCTGCTGCTGACTATCGGTTATTGCATGTTGCTCAACCGGCGGCTGAAGTTGCTCAAGGCCGACGAGCACTCGCTGCGGGCGACAATTTCGGAGCTTGTAACCGCGACGGAAATCGCCGAGCGGGCCATCGGCGGCCTCAAGCTCACGGTACACGAATGCGATGCCAGTCTCGGCGATCGCCTGCGCCGCGCGGAACGCGTCACCGACGAGTCTCGACCGCAGCCTCGCGGCCGGCAAGGACGTGATCGAGCGCGTGTCGCAGATCGCGACAGCGGGCCGCAGACCGCTTGAGCCGGTGGCTCTGCGTAACGATGCTCAATCGATCGCTGATCGCCGCGCAAGTCTTTGCCGAGAAACTGCGCGTGAAGGTGCAACGGTTTGGCTGCATGATCCGCTACCTCCGCGATCTGCGGCTCGTTCCCATCGCACTGATCGCGAGTGCGTGTCTGCTTGCGCTGAAGACGGCCGACATCGTGCTCGATAGCGGCTACTTCTTCGGCGACGACAACGCGGCGCGCGAATGCCGATGCGTCGGTGATCCGCGCCACGCCCGATATGCCGGAGGCATCGGGCGGCAAGCTGTCGTGGGCGCAGCAGATGTTCAATTTTCCCGATGGCAATGGCGCCGGCTCGACAGCGTGCCATCACGCCGCCGCCGGCTGATAAATCCAGCGCTGATATTATTACCGGCTCGATGCGCGGCCGATGGCGACGGTAAAGGCGCCGGGCGAAAGGCCGAACGCGGGAGCGGCTCCCAGCAAGGCGGCGCCCGCCTGCGAACGGCATCGTCATCCCCGGCAACGGCACTGGGGTTCCGTCCGGCGCCGAGCGCGCGATCCTTGAACGGCTGCAGCAGCGCCGCGAGGAGCTCGACAGCCGCGCCCGCGAGCTCGATATCCGCGAGAGCCTGCATCAAGGCCGCCGAAAAGCGCATGGACGGCCGGCTCGCCGAGATCAAGGAGGTCGAGGCCAAGATCAAGGTCGAAACGGCGCAAAAGGACGAAGCCGAACCCGCCCGCTTCAAGGGCCTCGTCACCATGTACGAGAACATGAAGCCGCGCGATGCGGCAAAAATATTCGACCGGCTCGAGATGGGGGTGCTGCTCAAAGTCGTCTCGCAGATCAATCCACGGAACATGTCCGACATCATGGCGCAGATGTCGCCGGACATGGCCGAGCGCTTGACCGTCGAACTCGCCAGCCAAGCGCAGCAGCATGCCGAAAAGGCGAACCCCGCCGAGCTGCCGAAGATCGAAGGCCACCCGACCACGCCGTAAGAACGGCGATCACTTTGTAGCGGCGAGGGACTTCCGCTCGCCGCAACCGCGCCCGAATGGCCGCCGGCGACCAAGGCCAGGATGCCGCCGACAAAGACCCCGATCTTCCGCATTCCGAGTTGATATGGCCTTTGATTGAGCTGTTCCAACATCATGGCCGACTTGCGGCCGTCGCTCGCACGGCTGGGAATCCAGGTTAACGGTCATTTATTTGGAGGACTTCGAGCAGGAAGTCCGGGTCCCAGCCGGCGGTTTTGCGCCGCAGTTTGACGCTTCCTTTCGACTTGTTGGCGCGCACCATGTTGAGGGCAAAGCGGCGCACGATGGCCATGTTTTTGGCGCCGTGGCCGCTGCGGTAGCGCGACAGGTCGTCGCCGAAGGCCACGTCGAGCAGCCAATGGAAGCTCTCCACGCCCCAATGGCCGCGCGCAGCCTTTGCGATCCGCTCGATGTCGAGGGGCGCCGAGCAGATGTAGTGGCGCGTCTCGAAGGTCGAGCGGTCGGCGTGCTCGGTGCGATTGAGGATTTTAACGAGGGTCTTGATGCCGGCAAAGCACGGCTGGCCCGGATAGCTGCGGCCGGCTTCGATCCAGTCGACGACGCTGGAGACTGTGTAGACGCGGGTTTCGATGCGGCCATGGCCCTTCTCGACCGTCGTCTTGGTGATGAGTTCGGCGGCGGGCGCGGTGGAGAAGTAATCCTCGACCTCCTTTTCGAGTGTCGGCTGGTTGCCCTTGAGCGGCAGCAGGTAATCGGCGCCGTGCTCGATGATCTTGGCGGCGATGTCGACCTGGGTGCCCATGGCGTCGATGGTGACGAGGGCGCCTTCGAGCTGCCTGGTCTCGGCGAGGTGATCGAGCAGTTCGGGAATGGCGGTGATCTCGTTGCTCTTTTCCGGCACCGAGATCTGCGCCAGCGAAAGCCTGGCGTTGGTGGCGTAGGCCGAGAGCGTGTGCAGCGCCTTGAGGCCTTTGCGGCGGTCATGGGTGCGGCGCGAAGTCTTGCCATCGATGGCGATGCCGCGGCTTGACTCGCACGAGACGGATAGTAAAGTTACTTAAGCAATTTGATCGGAGCGCGCCTTGGCCGCACCTTCGACCGATCGCCCAGCCGGTAATCAAGGCCTCGACGCCTCGTTGCGCGGGTATCTCGAGACCAACGCCGACATCGTCACCCGCATCACCAAGCCGGTGCGGATCGACGATGTCGGCGCGCTATCGGCGCAGAGCGATCAGCCGATTCTTTTCGAGAACATCGTCGAGAAACCGGGCTTCCGGCTCTGCGACATCCTGGTCAAGAACCGCCGCTCGCAGGCGCGTGCGATTGGCGTCGAGCCGAAGCGATTATCTTAAGACGCTCGCGTTTCGGCTGCGCCAGCCGCCGCGCGGCTTCGAAAACGTCAAGATCCGGCCCGGTGAAGGAGGTCATCAAGCTCGGCGCCGATGCCGACTGGACCAAGCTGCCGATCCCGTTCCACAAGGACAAGGACACGGCGCCCTATGTGACGGCGATGAACATCATCAAGGACCCGGAGACCGGCTTCTACAATTCCTGCCATGCCGGCACCCACGCGGTTGGCCCGCGCAAGCGGGCTGATCAGCTTCGTCACGCCGCACTCGCACGCCATCATGCGCAAGTATCGCGAGATGGGCGCCGAAACCATATGCCGATCGCCTTCGTGTTCGGCGTGCCGCCGGCCTACGAGATCATGGCCAACTTCTCCGGCCTGCACATGGATTCGTGGGGCGAGATGGAGATGGTCGGCACCATCATGGACCGCGACGTCGAGATGGTGCCGTGCGAGACGCTCGATCTCACCGTGCCGGCCGAAGCCGAGATCGTGGTCGAGGGACGGGTCAAGCTCAATGGCCACATCCCGCGTCGGCGAGGTGACGTCGCCGTCGATGTACCACCTGCCGCACTACGAGGAGCTGCCGGAGGTCGAGATCACTGCGATCACCATGCGCGCGGACCGGCCGATCTATCGCAACCACCAGACCACGCCCGGCCACCGACCATCAGCCGCTGCCGCGGCTCTGCCACGAGGCGGTGCTTGTACAACCGCCTCACCGAGATCGGCCTCGACGTGAAGGACGTGCGCTTCCCGACCTGGGGCGCGGCGCTGTCCTGCATCCTGCAGTTCGATTACCCGCGCGAAGGCTTCGTCAACGACGCGCTGATGACCGCGATGGGCGCGCCCTGGCTCAACACCAAGCTCGTCGTCGCGGTCAGCCCCGACACCGACCTCGACGACCCGGGCGACGTCTATCATGCCATCGCGACGCGCTGCGATCCGGCGCGCGACATGATCATCGTCGGCAACACCCGCGGCTCGCCCTACGACCCGTCGGCCAAGCCGCTCGAAGGCCATTACCCGTGGCGGATCGTCGGCAAGATGGGCATCGATGCGACCATCAAGTCGCGCCACGACCCGCGGATTTCGAACGTGCCTGGCCCCGCAACTGGGGCAAGGTGAAGCTCGAGGATTATCTCTGAGAGGAGACTGTCATGGACGCCATCACCCCTCCGAAACCGAAAGTGCTGGTCGAAGGCGAGCCCTTCATTCCGTACGTCAAGGAAGAGAATTTCGATCCGCGGCTGAAGCCGGTGGTCGACCCTTACAAGAAGCGCATGGGCTTTCTGCCGAACGCGCTCAAGCTCTACGCCCACCGGCCGGAAATCGCCGAGACGCTGTGGAGCGCTCAACAGCAAGGTCATGCGCGACCCGACCTCGACGCTCGATCAGTTGCTCAAGCGCAAGCTCGCCGCGGTCGCTTGCGCCACCAACGGCTGCGCCTATTGCACCGCGCATAGCTGCTCGATGCTGAAGAAGCCGAAGAGGCGCGGTTTCGAAGGCTGGGCATGAGCGAGCAGGAGCTTCAGGACATCATCACCGGCGACAACGAGCCGGCCAACGAGATGGAGCAGGCCTGCTTCGATTACGTCCGCTCGGCCTCCGAGGATCCGACCTCGGTGCCGGACGAGATTCTGCAGAGGCTGAAGCAGCACCTGACGCCGCCGCAGATCGTCGAGCTCGCCTGCGTCGTCGGCTTCTGGAAGTTCTACAACACCGTGCACGACAGCCTGCACATCCCGGTCGAGTCCCAACTTTTGGGCGACACCGGCTATGTCAATCTCTAGCATGGCGCCCGTCCGGCGGCGGCCGCGCGAGAAGCAGCCCGAACGCGATGCCGGAGGCGGGCACTTATGTCCTGCCGCCGACCGTGTCGCGCGGCGCCCTTGCTGGACGGCGGTTCGGACCGGCGCTTCCGGACGCTGGTCAGCGACCTCTTCACCATCGCGGCGCGCATGGAAATCGTCCGCGGGCATCTCGGCGCGCCGGCATCGGCATCACCGGCCCGCAGTACAGCCTTATCGTTGCCGTCGCGCACTTGCAAGGCTTGGCAGGGGTCAGCGTCGGCGCAGTGGCGCAGGCGTTGCATGTTTCGAGCGCGTTCGTGGCTTCGGAAACCGGCAAGCTGGTGCGCCGCGGCTTTCTGTTGAAGCGGACCAATCCGCACGACCGCCGTGGCGTGCTGTCAGCATCGCGCCGGCCGGCCGGCTGAAGCTCGACCGCATCAGTGAGGAAATCCGCGCGATCAACGATCTGTTCTTCGGCGGACTCGATGCGGAGGCGTTCGAGGCGATGCGCACGCGCGGCCGGCAAGCTGGTCGGAAGGCTCCAGCCAGGTCGTGCAGCGTTCTGAACGCCAGGCAGGTCGACGGCGCATTCGGCTTGCAAAGAGCGGCCGGCTGAAAAATGCGCGGGCGCTTTCGGAGGGATGTGAGCATGGTGTCGTATTTCGTGAGGTACCGCGGCGCCGCAGCCGACCCGGCCGCATTTCGCGGCTATTACGAAACCCGCCACGCCGAGATCCTGCGCCGGTTTCCCGGCATCCGGTCGCTGGTGCTGCATCATCCGCTGCCGTGGAACGACCCGTTTCCGGTGCGGCCCGGCGGCAGCGCGCTGCTCGCGCAGATGCAATTCGACAACGCGGCCGATCTCGACGCCGCGCTGCACTCCGATGCGCGGCAGGCTCGGCGCGCGAAGACTTCCATCATTTTCCGCCGTTCGATGGCGAAGTCACGCACGAAGCCATGACCGGCAAGGCCGTCTTCTGATCGCGGGTCGGGCCAACAGACCGAGAGGCACGCCATTCTCTCTCAGCAGATCGTCAACGGCCTGATGCTCGGCTCGATCTACGCCATGGTCGGCGTCGCGCTCACGCTCTCCATCGGCGTGCTGAAATTCCTCAATTTCAGCATCCCCGGCCTGTTCATGCTCGGCGGCATGGCGACCTGGGTGCTGATCCGCTTCTGGCTTGCCGTGGCCGCTCGCGGCGCTCGGCGCGCTCGCGCTCGGAGCCGTGCGCTGTCGCTCGTGGTCGAGCGTTTCACCTGGCGGTGGATGCGCGGCGCGCAGGAGTTCGTCCCACTCGTCAGCTCGATGGCATTTTTGATCCTGTTCGAGAACCTTGCCGTCAGCATCTGGGGCTCCGATCTGCAGACCGTGCCGCCGCTGTTTCGACAGCGCCGACTGGCGGATCGGCAACCTCGTGGTCAGCATTCCGCAGCTTGTCGGGTCTGGTCTGTCTCGGTCGCCTGATCGCAGGCTTGTCGCTGCTGCTGCGCAAGACCCGGCTCGGGCGAGCGCTCCGCACCATCGCCGAGGATTCCGACACGGCGCTTCTTCTCGGCGTCGATGTCGGCCGCATCGTGCCGCTGGTCTTCGTCATCAGCGGCTTGTTCGCGGCGCTGGCCGGCGTGCTGTTCGCGCTCAACTACCGGCAGGTCCATCCGTTCATGGGCGAGGCGCTCGGCCTCAAGGGCATCTCCGCGATGGTGGTCGGCGGCATGGGCAACATCTGGGGCGCCATCGCCGGCGGGCTGATCATCGGCCTCGCCGAGGCGTTCTCGATCCAGTTTCTTCGGCGCCGATTTCGTCGATATCTCGGTCTATGGCCTGCTGCTGCTGATCCTCGATCATCCGGCCGACCGGCCTGTTCGGCGGCGCGAGCGCGGGAGCGCGCGCATGAGCGGCTATCTCGAAGGCGTTCTCGGTGCTGCTCGCGATCAACATCGTCTATCGCCTACGGCGCCTTCCTGCCGATCGCCGCGGGCCAGCTCAATCTCGGTGTCGCCGGCTTTGCCGCCATTGGCGGCTACGCCTCGGCGTTCCTCAGCAATCAACACGGCGATGTCCGGCGCTGATCGCGATCCCGCTCGGCGGGCTCGCGGCGGGTCTGGTCGCGCTGGTCGTCGCGGTTCCGGTGTTGCGCACGCGGGGCATCTATCTGGCGCTTGCCACCTTTGCCCTGGGCGAGATCGTGCGCGCCTCGATCCTCAATCTCGAGGTGGTCGGCGGCGCAGCCGGCTATCCGGTCGACCGCCTTTATCCGGCTGCCGGTCGTCGCGGGCTTTGCCGTCGCGGTGACCGTTGCTGGTCTGGCTGCTGTTCGCCACCCGCTTCGGCATCGCCATCACCGCCGTGCACGACGACGAGCGCGTCGCCGATCTGATGGGTCTTGACGTGCGCGCCTTCCAGGTTGCCGCCTTCGCGCTGGGCTCGGTCATCGCCGGCGTCGGCGGCGCGCTCTACGCGCACCATTTCAGCTTACATCGAGGCGCAATATTTCTCGATCTCGCTGTCGATCTCGATCGTGCTCTATGTGCTGTTCGGCGGCACGCAGAGCGTGCTCGGGCCGCTCGCTCGGCGCCGCCGTTTTCACGCTGTTGCCGGAGTTGCTGCGCGGCAGCGCGCATTGGCGCTACGTGCTGTTTGCCGCGATCGTGATCGTGGTGATGGTGGTGCGGCCGCAGGGTCTCGTCAGCGGCCGACAGATCCGCCGCCTGCTTGGCGTGCGCAAGACCGTCGCGGACGGCAAGGAGCAGCATCGGCGTGAGCGACGCTCCGATCCTAGCGCTCGACAACGTCAGCAAGCGTTTCGGCGGCCTCAGCGTGGTCGAGGACCTGAGCTTTCTCCGTCCGGCGCGGCTCCTGCACCGGGCTGATTGGCCCGAACGGCGCCGGCAAGACCACGGTGTTCAACCTGATCACCGGCGTTTATCCGATCGATGCCGGCCGCATTCGTGCTCGATGGCGTCGATATCAGCAGCTTGCCGTCGCGACTGCGCATTCGTCACGGCGTTGCGCGCAATTTCCAGAATATTCGTCTGATGCCGCATCTGAGCGCGATTGAGAATGTGCTGGTGGGCCAGCACTGCCGCAACAACGGCCTGTTCGGCGTCCTCCAGCCGGTGAGCCTCATGCCGGGCAATCGCTGGCGCGAGGAGGCGCGCGCCGCGCTGGCCGAGGCCGGCCTCGAACGTTACGAGCGCGCCGCAGTCGGCAGTCTGCCTTATGGCGTGCAGAAGCGCATCGAGCTTGTCCGCGCCACTGATGGCGAAGCCGCAGCTTGCTTCTGCTCGACGAGCCGGCTGCGGGACTCAATCCGCGCTGAGACCGACGCGCTGCGAGGGCATATTGCCAATATCTGCCGCGAGCACGGCATCACCTTGCTGGTTGTCGAGCACGATATGCATTTGTCGGCGCGCTGTGCGACGCAGTCGTTGTGCTCAACTTCGGCCGCAAAATCGCCGAGGGTACGCCGGAGTCAATCCGCGAGGATGCGTTTGTCAAGCGAGGCATATCTCGGCACTGCGAAGCGGACACGGCGGAAAGCCGCCATGCGTCTTGAAGTTCATGACCTCCATGTGCGTTACGGCCGCGTTCATGCGGTTGCGCGGCGTTTCGTTGCGGTCGAGCCTGGCGAGATCGTCGCCGTGCTCGGCGCCAACGGCGCCGGCAAGTCATCGCTGCTCAAGGCGCTGATGGGTTTGCAGCCGGCCGCCGGCGGCAGCGTAACCTATGCCGGCGTCGATATCACCGGTTGGCCGCCCAGCCGCCGCGATGCGCAACCATCTCGTCCTGGTGCCCGAGGGCCGACGCATTGTCACCAGTCTGACGGTGCATGAGAACCTGCTGATGGGCGCATTTACGCGGTCGCGACCACGACGCGGTCGCGGCCGAAATCGCAGAGATCTACCAACGCTTTCCGAACCTCGCTGCGCGGCGCGACCTTGCCGCCTCGGTGCTTTCCGGCGGCGAGCAGCAGATGCTGGCGATCGGTCGCGGCCTGCTCGCCAAGCCGCACCTCATGATGCTCGACGAGCCTTCGCTCGGCTTGAGCCCGCGTCTGACCAACGACGTGTTTCCGACTGCTGCGCGAACTGCAATCGCGCGCGTGGGCTCTCGCTCCTTCTGGTCGAGCAGAATACCCACAAGGCGCTTGCGCTCGCGGATCGGGCCTATGTTCTCGAGCTCGGGCGCGTCGTGATGGAAGGCGCGCCGGCGATATTGCGCGCCGATCCGTTGCTGCGTGACGCCTATCTCGGCGGCGGCGGAGAGACGCAATGTGAATGCGTGATGATCCAGGATGATGCATGACGATCATGTCGGTCTCGGAGCACCGGGCCGCATCAGGGCGAGGGAGAGTGACGATGAAATCAAGATTTTTGGGATTGTTGGCGGCGAGCGCATTGTCGGCATTGGGCGGACCCGCGCAGGCGCAGGACTTGTTGCTCGGCTATCTTCCTGCGCTCGCCGGTCCATTCGCGACCTTGTCGCGAGACCGACGAAATCGCGGCGCAGATCGCGGTCGACGAAATTAACGCCGCAGGCGGCATCGGCGGCAAGAAGCTCAAAATCGTTTCGTTCGATACCGCCGGCAAGCCCGACCAGGCCGTGGTCGGACTGCGCAAGCTCGCCGAGGACGACAAAGTCTTGGCAGTCATCGGGCCGTTCAGTTCTGGCGAATGCCGGGTCGCATTTCCGGCCGCAGAACGCGACGGCATCGTGACGATGTCGATGGCCTCGTCCGCGCCGAAACTGGCCGAGCCATTTACCTACGCGCTGCGCAACACCTCGGACGAGGGCTATATGTTCCGCAACGTGATGAAGACGCTGGGGGATAAAAAATATCCAATCGCGACGGCGGCGATCGCCTATGCGACCGACGACGTGATCTCCAAAACCATGGGCGAGATCGTGTTGCCAAACGTCATGAAGGCTGCGGGCACTGACATCAAAGGCAGCGTGACATTCCAGACCCAGGCCTTCGACATGGCGCCGCAGGTGTCGCAATTGAAGGAGATGGCGACTGATCTGGTCGGGGTTGGTTCCGGGCCGGACTCCGCCGTGCGGCTCGTCCAGGAAATGCGCCGACAAGGCGTCAAAAGCCGCCTTGTGGCTGGCTCGACCATCGGCGACTCCGAGCTTGCCAAGCGCATGGGCGCCGACGGCAACGGCACCGTCATTCCCACCACGTTCTATTCCGGCGTCAGCGACAAGGCGAAGGCGTTTGAGGCGGAGATGATCAAGCGCGCCAAGGCCGCCGGCATCGAGCGCTCGTCGGCCTCGCAATTCGAGGCCGCGACCTACGATATCGTTCAGTTCTACGCTTACGCTATGAAGCAGGCGAAGGTCACGGCGATCCCGCGAAGCTCGCCGACGAACGCACAGCCATACGCGATGCCCTGCGGTCCATGAGCAACTTTCCAGCGCTCGAAGGGCCGATCTCGTTCGGCAAGAACGGCGACGCGCTAAAGACGGTCTACATTATTGAGATGCAGGGCGGCCAGTGGAATCTGATCGGCACACACCCAGCGGGATCATAAGCTCTTCATCCTCCCCCGCGAAGCAAACGCCGAGCGGGGGAGGATGAGGCCCGTCGCGGGGTTATCAAATCCAATCTTTCCACTTGAACCAGAGCAGTGGCAGCGCCGCGGTGATGAAGATGAGCGCCAACGCGTATTGATAACCCCACGCCCAATCGAGCTCCGGCATGTTCTTGAAATTCATGCCGTAGATGCCGACGACCAGCACCGGCGGAATTCCAACGACCGAAGCGATGGTCAGGACCTTCATCACGTCGTTCTGGTCGATGTTGATGATTCCGGTCGCAGCGTCCTGCAGCAGCTGGACACGGCTCACCAGGCCCTCGGAGAACTGAACGAGCGAGGCAATGTCGGAACTCACCGTTTGCAGACGCGTCGCCATGTCCGGCGCGATCCAATCCCGGCACCGCTCCACTGTGAACTTCGCCATGCGATCGAGGCAAACCAAGGTGTAGTGGATGCGCGACATGCGTTCGCTGGTGCGGCCGGTCCGTAGCATGAGCTGACGCAACATCGCGGTTTCATGCGACAGCCGCGTCGCATTGTCCTGGCGGAAGATGATATGTGAGGCATCATCGAGGTCGTGGCCGGCCAATTCGAGGAGGTCGGCCATCCGGTCGATCAGCTCTTCGAGGATGCGCACGAATGCGGATGCCGGCTCGAATTTTTCGGCAGGACCCAAGTCCTTCATCACCGCGTCGAAGGCTGCCGATTGCGCAAAGCGCTGGGTCATCAAGACGTGCTTGGAAAGCACGAAGCCGGTCGGCGCCAATAGCCACGGTTCGTTGTTGGCCGCAAAGATGAGTGGCGCGGTCATATAAAGGACATCGCGCTCGCTCCGCAGCCGGCTGGTGGCTTCGATTTCGCCAAGCTCCTCTCTTGCCGGCACGCGCAGGCCGAAGGCCTGTTCGAATTGGGACCGCTCCGCTGGGGTTGGATCGACAAGGTCAACCCAGGCGGCTCCTGCCAGCGCAGTGCCGTCGGCCCGTTTGGTTGGATAGGCAGTCAGCATGTTCATCATTCCCCGCTTGGCGGGGCAGGATAAAGTGCTGGCTCCAAGCGCGCCATGCTCAGATAACCTTCTGGAATCATTGAAAAAGCTGTTAATCGGACGTTAAACGCGCGGCCTTACCTTGAGCCGCGGGCCGGCGTCGGACGCTTTGCGGCCGCCTCAGGCGTGCTTGTTGTCAGTGTGGCGTCGGTCGAGTTCAGTCATGTCAAATTCAGTCATGGCGTGCGGTCGCACCATTCGAGGCGTTTGTCGCCGCCTTGGCGTCCTTATTTTGCTGTGCGTGCTCGTTGCCGCACCGCGCGCGACGATGGCCGGTCCGCACAAGGCGAGCCTCAAGATCGACGTTAGCGGCGGCTACGCCCGTCTCATCTTCAGCGCGAACGATGACATCGACGCGGCCGTGCGCACGGCCGGCAATGTGCTGATCATCAGCTTCAAGGAGCCGCTCGATCTTTCGGTCGATCGGCTGGCGGCGCAAGCCCCCGACTATATCGGAGCGGCGCGGCGCGATCCCGACCAGAAGGCCATTCGCGTCGCGCTGGCGCAAAAGGTGACGGTCAATTCCATGGCCGCGGGCGAAAAATTCTTCGTCGACCTGCTGCCGGAGACGTGGATTGGAGTGCCGCCCGGCCTGCCGCAGGACGTCGTTGAGGAGCTTGCGCGCCGCGCCCATGAAGCTGAGCGGCTGGTGCGTCAGGCGCGGCTGGCGCAGCGGCAGAAGAAGATTGTCCCGGTGCGCGTGCGCGTTGCTACGCAGCCGAGCTTTACGCGCTATGTATTCGACATTCCCGATCAGACCACGGTCTCCGCCGATCGCTCCAAGGAGCGGCTCGCGCTCACCTTCGACGCGCCGCTCAAGTTCGACCTGGCCGATGCGGATGCGGCATTGCCGCGGGCGATCGAAGGGATCAATGCCGAGCTAGACGACGATTCGTCGGTGGTCAAATTCACTTTTCTCGCCAAAGTCGATCTGCGCACCTTCCGGGATGAGAAAAGCTACGTCGTCGATGTCGTCGGCGCCGATGCAAATCCTGACGAACCAAGCGGAGCGCCAGCCGAGCCGCAGCAAGGTGGGCCGCCCGAAACGACGCAGCCAACAAAGACACAGGCCGAAGCCGCGCCCAAGAGCATCGACGAACTCGCGGCAGCAATGCAAAAAACCATTGTAAAGCCGCCTGCAGCGGTTGCTGCGCAGCCCCCTGCGTCGCCGCCGCAGCCGGCACCGCCGCCACAACAACCAGTCGCATCCGCGACGCCGCCACCATCGGCAAAGACCGGTGCGCAGCCTGCTCAAGAGGCTAGTGCCCAGCCTGGGCCTGCTGCGCAGCCGCCCGCGCCTGCCGCCGATGCGGTGGCGCCCGCGCCTGCCGCCGATGCGGTGGCGCCGACAAAGCCGGTTCAGCAATCCAATCCGCCGCCCGCCATATCACTCCCAGCGTCAGCCGTGCCGCCGCCGGCTGCGGCCCAGATGAGTGCGATTGCCGCGCCGGCCGCTGTCAAACCACCAGCCAATCAGGCCGAAGCAGAGCCGCCAGCAGTCGTGCCGCAACCGAACGCGCTGGCTCCAGCGGACGATGCGCGCGTCCGCGCGCCCCCCCGCAAGGACACTGGCGGCGGCAAGGTCGTCATCGAACTCGCCCGCCAAGGCGCCAATCTGAAATTGTCGTTTCCATTTCCCGCGCCGGTCGCCGCGGCGGTCTTTCAGCGCGCCGACACGCTCTGGATCGTGTTCGATGCCAAAGCCGATATCGATCTGAGCGCGCTCGAAGGCGAAGCGAGCCGCACCATCCGCGGCGCCGAACTCACACGCGCGCCCGACGCCGACATCGTGCGCATCAAGCTCGATCGCCCGCATCTGTCGAGCGTCGCGACCGAGGGGCCGGTGTGGACGGTGGAGATCGGCGATTCCGTGCTCGAGCCGACCCACGCGCTCGACATCACCCGCAACCTGATCGGGCCAAATCGCGCCAGCGTCACGATCCCGTTCGAGCGGCCGCATCAGCTGCATCGGATCACCGACCCGGAGGTCGGCGATCAGCTGCTCGTGGTCACGCGCGTTCGCGCCGGCGCGCGGGTTCATCAACACCCAGGACTTCATCGAGTTTCGCGCGCTCGCCTCGACCGCAGGGCGTTGTGGTCGAGCCGCTGGCCGACGACATCGATATGGAGCTCGCCGCCGACAAGGTCGTGGTCAGCCGCCCCGCGGGCCTGACGCTGTCGACCTCGCTGCAAACAGTGCTGCGCGGCAGCGGCCTGCGGCCCGTCATGTTCGATTCTCAGATCTGGGGATCCGACCGCGAAGCGTCCTACACCGAGCGGCAATCGCGGCTGCTCGCTGCTGCGGCGTCGGCGCCCGACAGCAAGCGTCTGGCGCCGCGGCTCGATCTGGCGCGGTTCTATCTTGCCCGCGACATGTATCCCGAGGCCAAGGGCGTGCTCGACGTGGCGCTGGCGGACGACCGGCCGTCCGCGGAGGATGTCTCCGCGGCCGTGCTGCGCGCCGTCGCCGAGATCATGATGAACCGGCCCGACGACGCGCTCAAGGATCTTGCCGATCCCGCGGTCGGCGACCAGCACGACGCGCCGCTGTGGCGGGCGCTCGCCTATGCGCGGCAGGGCAAGTGGGCGCAGGCGCGCGACGGCTTTCGAGCGCGTGGAAGCGGCGATGGCGACGCTGCCGATCGAGTTGCAGCGGGTCGCGCTCAAGGATGAGATGCGCGCCGCCATCGAGGTCGGCGACTTCGCCGGCGCCGAGAACGTGCTCAACGATTTCGAGACGATCGGCGTGCCGCACGACATGGAGCCGGCGATCGCGGTGCTGATCGGCCGGCTTGCCGAGGGCATGGGCCGCACCGAGGATGCGCTCGCGGCCTACCGCACGGCGGCGGATTCGTGGGATCGTCCGGCCGCGGCGCAAGGCCGGCTGCGCGAGACCGTGCTGCGCTACTCGCTCGGCGATCTCAAGCGCGACGAAGTCATCAACGAGCTCGAATCGCTCACCACCATCTGGCGCGGCGACGAGACCGAGGTCGAGGCGCTGCAAGTGCTGGCGCGGCTCTACACCGAGGACGGCCGCTACCGCGATTCGTTCTACGTCATGCGCAGCGCCATGGCGGCGCATCCGGATTCCGACATGACGCGCAAGATCCAGGACGAGGCGGCGGCGACGTTCGATTCGCTGTTCCTCGCCGGCAAGGGCGACACGCTGCCGGCGATCGATGCGCTCGCGCTGTTCTACGACTTCCGCGAACTGACGCCGATCGGCCGCCGCGGCGACGAGATGATCCGGCGGCTCGCCGACCGGCTGGTCTCGGTCGATCTGCTCGATCAGGCCGCCGACCTGTTGCAGTATCAGGTCGACCACCGGCTGCAGGGCGCGGCGCGCGCCCAGGTGGCGACGCGGCTGGCCGTCATCTATCTGATGAACCGCAAGGCCGACCGGGCGCTGGCGGCGTTGCGGGCGAGCCGCACCGCCGATGTCTCCAACGAATTGCGCAGCCAGCGCCTGCTGCTCGAAGGCGCGCGCGCTGTCCGATATCGGCCGGCACGATCTCGCGCTCGAAGTGATCGAGCAATGTCGAGGGCCGCGAGGCGATCCGCCTGCGCTCCGACATCTAGTGGGCGGCGCGGCGCTGGCGCGAAGTCGGCCGAGCAGATCGAGCTCATGTACGGCGAGCGCTGGAAGGAATGGCAGCCGCTGAACGAGGTCGAGCGCTCCGACATTCTGCGCGCCGAGATCGGCTATGCGCTCGGCGAGGACACGCTCGGGCTCGGCCGGTTCCGCGAGAAATACGCGGCCAAGATGGCGCAGACGCCGGACGCGCGCGCCTTCGAGATCGTCTCGGCGCCGCTCGGCACCAGCGGCGCCGAGTTCGGCGCCATTGCGCACGCCGCGGCCGCCGTCGATACGCTGGACAACTTCCTGCGCGACATGCGGGCGCGCTACCCGGACTCCGGCGCGATCTCGCCACCCGGCGCGCCGACGACACCGCCGCCGCCGGCCGCTGCGGCCGCACGGCGCAAGCCGCGCCACAAGCCGCGCAGCCGCCCGACGCCCGGCCGACCGCGCCGTCCGCACCCGCTGCGCGCCGATCCCGCCGGCGCGCGCGTCCGGCCGGAGCGCGCAGCTCTAGCGACGTTCGCTTGATGGCCTGTCTGCCGTCGTGCACACTCTTGCGACAGCAAGTGAGTGGTGAAAGACATGACCGAAGTTCAAGACGCGCCACGCTCGGAACGAAAGCCGAACTCGCCAAAATCCGCACCGATGTGGTCGGCAGCCTGCTGCGGCCGGCGGCCGTGAAGGAGGCGCGGATCGCGTTCGATGAGGGCAAGATCAGCGGCGGATGCGCTGCGCGCGATCGAGGATGAGGCGGTCCGCGAGGCGGTGCGGCTGCAGGAGGATGCCGGCCTCGATGTCGTCACCGACGGCGAGATGCGGCGGCTCAATTTCCAGGACAGTTTCGGCGCCTCGGTCGAAGGCTACGACGCCAACCGCTCGACGCTGAAGGTCTACGAGCAGCGGGTCGAAGGCTCGGCGCCGGGCCGGCGCTGGGACATCGCGCCAGATGCATGACGCCGGCACCGCGGTATCGCATCGCCGTCCGGCCAAGGCGCGGCTCAAGCTCGCGCACAACATCCCGCTCGAAGAATATCGCTTCGTCAGCCAAGTCGGCGAAGCAAGCCGGCCAAGGTGTCGCTGATCGGGCCGGACCGCATCTCGCAGCGTTTCGACTACGAAAGCTCGACCGCGGTCTATCGCGACATGGATGACTTCCTCGCCGACGTGGTGGCGATCGAGCGGCAGATCGTGACGAGCCTGGTCGAGGCCGGCTGCCGCTACGTGCACATCGACGCGCCGGGCTTCACCGCCTATGTCGATCGAGCCGTCGCTGGCGCAGATGCGCGCGCGCGGCGAAGACCCGATGGCAGAATTTTGCCCGCTCGCTCAAGGCCGAGGCCGCGGTCATTGCCGACTATCCCGGCGTGACCTTCGGCATTCATCTGTGCCGCGGCAACCAGCGCAGCATGTGGCACCGCGAAGGCGCCTACGACGCCATCGCCGAGCGGCTGTTCAACGAGCTGCCGCATGAGCGCTTTCTGCTCGAATACGACACGCCGCGCGCCGGTAGTTTCGAGCCGCTGCGCTTCGTGCCGAAGGGCAGGGTGGTCGTGCTCGGCCTCGTCAGCACCAAGGACGCCGGAGCTGGAAACGGTCGACGCGCTGAAGCGCCGGATCGACGGAGGCCAGCAAATTCATGCCGCTCGACCAGCTCGCCATCTCGCCGCAATGCGGCTTCGCCTCCGACGTGGTCGGCAATCTGCTCAGCGCCAGACGATCAGAAGCGCAAGCTCGAACGCGTGGTGGAGACGGCGCGGGCAGGTGTGGGGGTAGCGATCAGGAATCAGAAGTCAGGGATCAGAAGTCAGGGATCAGAAGTCAGGGATCAGAAGTCAGGGATCAGAAGTCAGGGATCAGAAGTCAGGGATCAGAAGTCAGGGATCAGAAGTCAGGGATCAGAAGTCAGGGATCAGAAGTCAGGGATCAGAAGTCAGGGATCAGAGAGTGAGGACAGACGTTCCCTGATACCTGATACCGCTTTCTGATACCTGATACCTGAAGATCAAGTCCCGTAGCTCTGAATGAGCGAGCCCGCGACCAGCGTCCAGCCGTCGACCAGCACGAAGAAGATCAGCTTGAACGGCAGCGACACCACGACCGGCGGCAGCATCATCATGCCCATCGACATCAGCACCGAGGCGACGACGAGGTCGATGATGAGGAACGGCAGGAACAGCAGAAATCCGATCTCGAAGGCGCGTTTGAGCTCCGAAATCATGAAGGCGGGGACGAGGACGCGCATGGAAACGTCGTCCGGCTTCTGCGGCCGTGCGTCGCCGGACATGTCCATGAACAATTGCAAATCCTTTTCGCGGACGTTCTTTTCCATGAAGCCGCGCAGCGGCGCGCTGCCGCGGTCGAACGCCTCGGTGACAGTGATCTCGTTGGCGACCAGCGGCTTGACGCCGACGTCATAGACTCGCGTCAGCACCGGCCCCATCACGAAGGCGGTGAGGAACAGAGCGAGCGATATGACCACCGAATTGGGCGGCGCGGTCGCGGTGCCGAGTGCCGTGCGCAACAGCGACAGCACCACCACGATCCGGGTGAATGACGTCATCATGATGAGGATCGACGGCGCGAGCGACAGCACCGTCAACAGCGCGATCAACTGGATAATGCGCTCGTTGAGGCCGCCGCCACCGGCGCCGCCCTGGCCGAGATTGATGCTGATGTCCTGCGCGGCGAGCGGCGTCGCCGATACAATTAGCGCCGCTACTGAGGCCGCCACCGTTTTGAACCGGACGCGGCGGCCACATGATGCATTCATCAGGTCTTGTTTGTCGGACGGCCCAACAAACTCGCCATCTCCTGTTCGAGACTGTCGTAGAGCGTCTTGCCTTGGCCCGATTTGGCGTCGGAGCGAAGCGGCTTCGGTTCGGAAGTGCGGGCCGCGCGCGGTGGCGGAGGCGGTGGTGCGGGCTCTACCGGCTGCTCGTCCTCAACGGACGGCGCCGGGCGCACCGGTGCCGCGGCAGTGCGGCCGGCGCGAGCGTCCGCGGTTGGGCTTGGCCGGCGTAAAGCGGACTTCGAGCCGGTGCGCCATCTCTGCAAGGCTTTGATCGGCTTCAGGCGCGGCCTGCGTGATCGGCATCCGCGGCTCGCCGCGCGGTTCGGTGCGCGGCTCGTTGCGAAGAGGCTCTGCCGGTCGCGGGGCTGCCGGCGTGCGGCTGCGCTGCGGCGCCGGTGGCGACGGGCGGGTCGAAAGCTCATCGGCGAGCGCCGCCAGAGTGTCGCGCGGCCGCGGCGCGGTTTCGCCATGCGGCTGAAGCGGCCAAGCCGTCGGTTCCTCGGTCTCATGCCGTGGCGCCGCCGCGCGCGGCGTAGCCGGCTCCGGCTGCAGCGGCCACGATCCGTTCGATGCGGTGTCGGGCAAGGGGAGGGCGCGAGGCAGCGCCTCACCGGCGGCAGGCGGCCGCGGTCCCGCGACATCGCGTGCCGCCGCGGTGGCACGCACGATATTGGGTTCGACCACCACGTCGGTCGGTCCGCCGATCATCAACAGATGCTCGACATTGTCGCGCCGAACCAGGATGAGACGCCGGCGAGCGTCGACGCTGGCATAGTCGATCACCGCAAGCCGCGGCTGCCGGCCGCGCGCGCTCGAGTTTCCCAACCGGCCAGTGCCGAACCGGCGCACCGCCCATGCGGTTGCTCCGATCAGCCCGAGTACGATCAGGAATGCCAAGAAGAAGCGCACGGCAAGCGGCATCTCCGCGCCGAACAACGTCTCGAACATCCGCCTACTCCCCGTTGCGGAGCGGCTATCCACTGGCTCCCCAATGGTTAACAGCGCCGGTAACATTTGCCGTCGTGAATACTAACAAAGAATTAAAGACAATGGGGGTCCCCCGCCCATTCCCGACAGGACAAGCATTCTCATGGTAAACGGCGGATTAATGGCAAAACGGTGGGGGCCCCACTTTTAACGGGCCATTAACCATACCGTCGGCAAAGTCTGCCCACTGCAATGAAAGGGGGCAGAGATGCCAATAACCGATATCCCAATCCTTTCGATGCTGCGCACCCGCATGGAGTGGCACCAGGAGCGCCAACAGGTTCTGGCCGAAAACGTCGCCAACGCCGATACCCCGAATTACCGCCCGCGCGACCTCGCTCCACCGGATTTCGAGCGGCAGTTGCCGGCCGTTGCGCTGGCGCTGATGCGGACCGACCCCGGCCATATCGTCAGCCAGAACGACGGCGCCCAGTTCGCGCCGGACAACAACCTTCACTACGAGGTGCGGCCCGGCGGCAACGCGGTGAACCACGAAGACGAGATGATGAAGCAGGCGTCGAACCAGATGGATTATGAGGCCGTGACCTCGCTCTACTCGCACAGTCTCGCGTTGATCAAGCTCGCTGTCGGCAGATCGTAAAGCGCGGTCGCGATGCAGATTTCTTGAGGCCAGATAGTGGGGGCGACCTGAGTTCTGCAAAGAGGATGTGTCATGGACTTCATCAAATCGCTCGGCGTCGCCGCGTCCGGCTTGCGCGCACAAGTCGGCCGCATGCGCGTGATCTCCGAGAACATCGCCAACGCCGATTCGGTATCGCAAACGGCGGGCGGTGATCCCTATCGTCGCAAGATTATTACCTTCACGGGCGAGCTCGATCGCTCGCTGGATGCGCAAGTCGTCAAGCTCGGCCGCGTGGCCACCGATCAATCCGACTTCCTCGTTAGGCACGAGCCCGGCAATCCGGCGGCGGACGCCAATGGCAACGTCAAATATCCGAACGTGAATACGCTCGTTGAATTGACCGATATGCGCGACGCGCAACGCTCCTACGAAGCCAACCTCAATGTGGTGACGGCCACGCGCCGCATGCTCCAGCGCACGATCGACATTCTCAAAAGCTAGGTGAACCATGCCGATACCGACTACGCCCGCTGCCGCCGCCAATGCCTACGCCGCACTGTCGCGGATCAACGATCAATCGGCAAAGCTCGCCGGCGGTGGCGACACGCGGGAAGCGGGGCCGAGTTTCAATTCGGTCCTTAAAGACGTGATCAATGCCGTGTCGACCGCTGGGCAAAAGTCGGACGCCCAGGCCCAAGCGGTCGCCTTGGGCAAGGCCAACATGGTCGACGTCGTCACCGCGGTTGCCGAAAGCGAAACAGCGATCAGCACGCTCGTCTCGGTGCGCGACAAGGTGATCTCGGCTTACGAGGACATTTTGAAGATGCCGATTTGATGTTTCACCTCTCCCCGCACGCGGGGCGAGGGAGCAGCGAGCGGAAAGGCGGAGATCAGATGACCGGACCGGAAGTTATGGACGTGGCGCGCGATGCGATCGTGACCCTTCTGCTGGTCTCGGCGCCATTGATGCTTGTTGGGCTTATCGTCGGCGTCGCCATCTCGCTGGTGCAAGCGTTGACGCAAATTCAGGAGACCACCCTCGTCTTCGTCCCCAAAATATTGGCAATTTTCTTGGCCTTGCTCATCGCGCTGCCGTTCATGGCGGACGTCCTGCACAGCAATTTCTTGCGGATTGCAGCGCACATCACCAGCGGCTGAGCGGGTTTATTGCCGTGCAGATCGACGTCTCCTTCCTGCCGGCATTGGGGGCGGCGTTCCTCCTGGTCTTCGCCCGCACCGGCACGATGGTGATGTTGCTGCCCGGACTGGGCGAGCAGAACGTTTCGCCGCGGCTCCGCCTCACCATCGCGCTCATCCTCGCCGCGGTGCTGCTGCCGCTGCACCGCAGCGCCTATCACATCGATCCCGGTGCGATCGGACCCGCCGCGGTTATGCTGGTCGAGGAGATTTTGGTAGGCGCGGTGCTCGGCGTCACAGCGCGCCTTACCATCTCGGCTCTCGAAGTCGCGGGCTCGGTGATCGCCCAGCAACTCGGCCTCGGCTTCGTCACCGCCGTCGACCCGACCCAGGGCGAGCAAGGCGTGATCCTCGGCAATTTTCTCACCATGCTCGGGCTGACGCTGTTCTTCGCCACAGACATGCATCACCTTGTCATCGCGGCGCTCAACGACAGCTACACCCTGTTTGAGCCGGGTGAGGTGCCCGCCGCCGGCGATGTTGCGGCGCTGGTGACAAAAACCGTCTCCGGCGCGTTTCGTATCGGCATCCAGCTTTCCGCGCCGTTCCTCGTTTTCGGCCTGCTGTTCAATCTCGCGCTCGGCGTGCTGTCGCGGCTGATGCCGCAAATGCAGGTCTTCTTCGTCGCCCTGCCACTGTCGATCATGATCGGCTTGCTGTTCCTGCTGCTGGTGCTCGGCTCGATGATGAGTTTGTTTCTTGATTACGCCGGCGGCGTGCTGCACGCGCTCGCCCCGCACGCGTAAGCGATCGCGATGGCCGACGAACGCGACGACACCGAACGCACGGAAGACCCGACACCGAAGCGGCTTGATGAGGCAATCAAGCGCGGCGACGTCGTCAAAAGTACGGAAGTCAGCACCTGGTTCATGATCGCCGCGGGAACACTGATGCTTATGGTGTTTGCGACCCCGATGGCAGCGAGCCTCGAGGTGACATTCCGCGGCGTGCTCGCACACTCCTACGAGATCCCCAGCGATGGGCAGGCGCTGACGAATCTTGCGCACGGGCTGGCAACGAAGGTTCTTGCCGCGATCGGAATTCCGTTCCTGCTATTGTCGCTTGCCGCGATTCTCGGCAACGCCATCCAGCATCGCATTGTGATCTCGACCGAGCCGCTCAAGCCGGCGCTGGCGAAAATCTCGCCGGCGGCAGGCCTCGCCCGGCTGTTCTCGAAGCAAGCGCTGGCCAATTTCGCCAAAGGGCTCGCCAAGCTGACGTTGGTCGGCGCGGTCATCGCCGCCCTGCTGTGGCCGCAGCGCCATCGTCTCGCCGGCCTCGTCGGCACCCAGCCGGAATTGATCCTGCCGTTTACCCGGTCCCTCGCCATGCAGATGCTCGGCACGGTCGTGGCAATTCTCGCCATCGTCGCGGCGGCCGATTACCTGTTCCAGTACCGCCAGTGGTATGAGCGGCAGAAAATGTCGGTCCGCGAAATGAAGGAGGAATTCCGCCAGGCCGAGGGCGATCCGGCGATCAAAGGCAAGTTGCGGCAATTGCGCCAGACCCGCATGCGCAAGCGCATGATGGCGGCTGTGCCAAAGGCCTCCGTAGTCATCACCAACCCCACCCACTATGCCATCGCGCTTAAGTACGAGCGGGGCATGAATGCGCCGATATGCGTCGCCAAGGGCGTCGACGTGATCGCCCGCAAGATCCGCGAAGTAGCCGAGCAGCACGATATTCCGGTCATCGAGAACCCGCCGCTCGCCCGCGCGTTGCACGGTACGGTGGAGATCGACCAGGAAATCCCAGCCGAGCATTACCGCGCGGTCGCCGAAATCATCGGTTACGTGATGCGGCTGCGGCGTGCGGTGCTGGGGCCGAAGCAGATGTGAGGCAGGTTGCAAAGCCTCTTGCGCGATTCAGCCGCAACAGGCACGAAAGCATTACATGACGGACCAGGCCATGACGAGGCACGGATTCGACCAGAAGCGGCTGGGAAATCCAGCCCCGCGCAGCGAGTCGGCCAGCGCCGCACCCTCGCGTCAGGCCGTCGACCGCAGCGCCAGCGCGGGGCGCGGGGGCAGCGTCGTGCTAGTGTTCCTCGTTGCGGGCATGCTGGTCGCGGCGGCGACCGGCATTGTGCTGCTGGGCCGCACGAGTGCCGAGCCTTATATCCTTATCTTTCTGGCCGCGCTCGCCACGATCGGCGTGTTCTCGCTGTTCGCTCTGGCCTGCGGCATCCTGCGGTTCTCCGCGACGCAAACCGGCAGCCCCCTTATCAAGGGGGTGCTGGATGGCGCTTTCGACGGCGTCGTTGTCACCGACCGCGACGGCCGCGTCATCTACGCCAATGCCGCCTATCTCGACCTAATCGACGCTGCTGACTTGAACGACATGCGGCCGGTCGAGCGGGTCTTCATCGGCGATGCCGACGCGTCCGAGGCGATCTATCGGCTGCTCAAGGCGGCGCGCGAAGGTAAGCGCTTGCAGGAAGAGGTGCGCATCGCCGCCACCAAGAACCGGCCGGTGCGGTGGCTGCGCTTCAAGATCCGGCCGCTCGGCGATGGTAAGCACGACGGTCGCCTTACCGTGTGGTCGCTTACCGACGTGACGCGCGAACGCGAACGGCAGGAAAATGTCTTTCAGGAATTGCAGCACGCCATCGACTATCTCGACCACGCGCCGGCTGGATTCTTTTCCGTCGATGCCAAGGGCGACATCGTCTATCTCAACGCGACGCTGGCCAACTGGCTCGATCAGGATCTTGCCCAGGTCGGCTCGGGCGGCCTCAAGCTCGACGACCTGGTCGCCGGTGATGGCGCCGCATTGCTGACGACGCTGCGCGGCGCCCCGGGCGAGGTCAAGACCGAGGTCGTCGACCTCGACCTCAAGACGCGTAGCGGACGCACGCTGCCGGTTCGCATCTTCCACAAGCTGGCCTTTGGCGCCGACGCTGCGCCCGGCGCCTCGCGCACGCTGGTGCTCAACCGCGCCCGCGATGATGGCACCGATCCGCAGCGTGCGGCGGAAATCCGCTTCATGCGCTTCTTCCACCACACCCCCATGGCGATCGCGACCATCGACAAGCAGGGCGGAGTGGTGCGCACCAACCCGCTATTTGCCCGGCTGTTCCAGGACGCGCGGCGCGGCGAGGACAAGGATCGTTCAATCCGCGCCATCGTCGTCGAGCGTGACCGCACTGCGCTTGAAGACGCGATTGCCCAGGCCGCACTGGGCAAAGGCGATATCGCACCGGTCGACGCGACGCTCGCTGGAGAGGCCGAGCGCTTCGGACGCTTTTACGTCACCGCTGTCGAGGAAGAAGAGCGCGACCAGGAAGCTGCCATCATCTATGCTCTCGAGACCACCGCACAGCGTGAGCTCGAGAACAAGGTCACTCAGCAGCAAAAGATGGATCTCGTCGGTCAGCTCGCCGGCGGCATCGCTCACGACTTCAACAACGTGCTCTCCGCCATCATGATGGCGACCGATTTTTTGCTCAATGCCCACAAGCCGACCGACCCCTCGTTCCAGGACATCATGCAGATCAAGCAGAATGCCAACCGGGCCGCGAGCCTGGTGCGGCATCTCTTGGCCTTCTCGCGCAAGCAGACCTTGCGTCCTCAGGTGCTCGACCTTGGCGAAGTGTTGAGCGATCTCACCATGCTGCTGCGCCGGCTGATCGGCGAGAAGGTGACGCTCGAAGTGGTGCACGGGCGCGATCTGTGGCCGGTGAAAGTCGATATCTCGCAACTGGAGCAGGTGATCGTGAACCTTGCGGTCAACGCGCGCGATGCCATGCCGGGCGGCGGCCGGCTCCTGCTGCGCACGGCCAACGTGACCGCAAAGGAAAGTGAGACCTTTCACGGCAAAGGCATGCCGGCAGCCAATTATGTGCTGGTCGAGGTCGCCGACACCGGCACCGGCATTCCGGCGTCAATCGTCGACAAGATTTTCGAGCCGTTCTTCTCGACCAAGGACGTCGGCAAAGGGACCGGTCTCGGTCTATCCACGGTCTACGGCATCATCAAGCAAACGGGCGGCTTCATCTACGTCAATTCCGCGGAACAGAAGGGCACGACCTTCCGCATCTTCTTGCCGCGCCACGTCGCCAGCGCTCAGGAGACGGCCGCAGAGCGGGCTGCGGCGGATGTCCCGCTCGATGCCACGGCGATTACCGATGCGCTCGACGCCGCCGACCAGGTGAAACGCGCCGCCAGCGTCGATCTCACCGGCGAAGGCACCATTCTTTTGGTCGAGGACGAGGAGGGTTTGCGGGCACTCAACGCCCGCGGTCTCGCTTCGCGCGGCTACACCGTGCTCGAAGCCGGCAACGGCATCGAGGCTATCGACGTGCTGGAGAAATCCGCCGGGCAAATCGATCTCGTGGTCTCGGACGTCGTCATGCCGGAGATGGATGGGCCGACAATGGCGCGCGAGTTGCGCACCCGTAACCCCGGTCTCAAGATCATCTTCGTCTCCGGATATGCGGAGGACGCGTTCCAGAAGCATCTGCCCGAACACGAAAAGGGTCAATTCGCGTTTCTGCCGAAGCCCTTCACGCTCAAACAACTGGTTGCCGTCGTCAAGGAAACGCTCGCGGCCTGATCGCGCCCGCAGCGCATGGATGCTAAATCCAACAAATTCCTACTCTTCCCGCGCAACTTCGAACATTCAGAAATTGTCCGAGGCGGTCGGGGCGCGTTACAGTCACGTTCGGCGGGACGGCAAAATATGTCCGCGGCGCTGCGCGCTCGTAAGCCGGCGCCGCGTAAAGTGCGCCGGGGAGGAGAAATGGGACGTTCCGACGCCGCATACCTATCCGTACGATGTATTTATGGACAAGAATGGGGAGTTATGGAGCGGCGGGATGGCGAGTGACCGTGTGCTGCGTTTTGACCCCCAAAGCGGAGCCGCGATGGAATATTTCCTGCCGCGGTCGACGAATATGCGGCGTGTATTCGTCGATAACTCAACGAACCCCGGTGACATTCTGGGCCGGGAACAATCACGGCGCCGAAATCATCAAGCTCGAACCACTCGACTAAGCTTTGGCTAAAATGACAGACAGACGCGTGGACGCTCTGCGTCCGACGCATAAAACGGATGCGACACGTACGCGTGCGACGCTTTGCGACAGGCATTCGCGCACATTCATCGCGTAGCTATGGGCCGATGAGAAAAGCGCTGCTGACAGCACGCTGGGCGCAAAAAAGGTAACGCGCTGTGCGCGGAACTGACGGAACCCAGTCATTTGCCATTTCCCCCGCGCGGATTTCGTCGACGTGGTGGCTTCGGTCGTTGGCGACGCTCGTTGCCCTGGCAGTGGCCATGTTCATTTGGGTCGAGGATGCCGACGCGCTGCTGAAAGGCGGTTCTGCCCTGGGCAGTCGCAGCTCCGGGAGTTCTATGTTACCGCCGGTCACCGCGGGCGCCTCCGATAGGATGGCGGTGCCCGATCGCTGGCAGATGGCGCAGGACGGACAGCCGGCGCATCCCGGTGGATCGCTCGGCAAACTGTTCAAGCGCCCGGGCCTGGTCGGCGGCTTTTCGGCCGGTTTTCTTGGCGCGGGCTTCCTCGGCGTGCTGTTCGGTCACGGCATGTTCGGCGGGCTCGGCGGCGTGGCTTCCGTGCTGGGGCTGTTATTTCAGCTTGTTCTGGTGGTCATGCTCGTCCGGCTAATCTGGACATGGTGGCATGGCGACAACACGCCTGCCTATGCCGGCCTCTCACCGCGCCAATTGGCCGACGCTTACGACTCGCGCAACGAATTGCTGGCCGACGCGGGTTCGCTGGCCATTGCCGATATCCCGATCACCGAGAGCGATTTCAACTCTTTCGACCGTTTGTTCGATGAGATCGTCACCGCTTATGGCCGCGAAGACCTCGACGCGCTGCGGACGCGCGTCACGCCGCAGCTGCTCGCCGATCTCTCCGAACATCCGGCGCACGATGCGGGCCGCGACATCAAGATCATGTCCGGTCTGAAGTTGCACAAGAGCGATGGCGCCGAGGCGTGGCGCGAGGACGACACCGACTACGCGATCATCCCTGCGCGTTGCCCATTCGCGGACCATACGGCCGATGGCGCGAGCCAGCCGGGGCAGGTGTGGACCTTTACCCGGGCGCCGGGCCACTCCTGGCTGTTATCGGGCATCCGGCAGCGTTGATGAGCCTGACTATTATGCCTCTTATTGCGCCGGCGCGTCGCTATGGCAGGCGTGTGGCGCCGGAGTGGTATGGAACCAATCGGGCACGTCGCATTTGGAGCAGGCGCCGAGCGCGAGGCCGGCGCCAAGGAGCGCAACAAGCTGCAGGACACGCTTGTGGGCGGGACGCGCGATCATTTGCGGGGTCGCCGGGACGGCACCGGGTAAGCTACGCGACATAACGCCTCTCGCTGCGTCCACCATGATACCGCGCCAGGGTCCCGGGTGCGAGCCCATTGCGGCCGCCGGGAGACGCGCTGATGGCAAGGGTATCGCGCGAGAATTTCTACTATCTTACTTACGGTGCGGCGACCAACCGCTTCACCCGCTCCCTTTTTCGGACCAGGCAGGTCGCAATGCGGAGGAACACACCATGGACATCCATCCCTGTGGCTCGAGGCCGTCGCGGCGGGTGCCGGCGGAGTATTTCACCGGCGTGGTCTGGCAAGACCCGATCATCGAGGCGCCCGAGCCGGCGCGCGTGCGCGCGGCCTTCGTGCGCTTCGAGCCGGGAGCGCGCACCAATTGGCACACCCACCCGCTCGGCCAGACGCTGTGCGTCATCTCCGGCACCGGCCGGGCGCAGGTCTGGGGCGGCCCGGTCCGCGAAATTCGGGCCGGCGATGTCGTATGGATCCCGCCGCATGAGAAGCATTGGCACGGCGCCGGTCCGACCACCAACATGGTCCATGTCGCGACCCAGGAGGCGCTGGACGGCAAGCACGTCGAATGGCTGGAGCGCGTAACCGACGAGCAATACAAGGTGGCGCCGGCCAAGGGTTAGACCCAATGCGCTACGAGCTTTATTACTGGCCCAGCATCCAGGGGCGCGGCGAGTTCGTTCGGCTCGCGCTCGAAGAGGCGGGCGCCGATTACGTCGACGTGGCGCGCCGCGCCGGCAAAAGCGGTGTGCCGGCGATGATGAAGCTCATCGACGGCAAACGCGTCGCACACCCGCCTTACGCGCCGCCGTTCCTCAAAGCCGGCAAGCTCATCATCGCGCAGACCGCGAACATCTTGCTCTATCTCGGTCCGCGTCTCGGGCTTGCGCCGCGCGACGAGGCGGGACGATTGTGGGCGCATCAATTGCAGCTCACCATTGCTGACCTCGTCGTGCAGATCCACGATACCCATCACCCGATCTCCGGCTGGCTCTATTTCGAGGAGCAGCGTCCGGCCGCACGCCGGCGCACCAAGGACTTCTGGCGTTATCGGGTGCCGAAATTCCTCGGTTATTTCGAGCGCGTGCTGCACAAGAACGGCGGCATTTACAGCGTCGGCCGCCGGCTCAGCTATGTCGACCTTTCGCTGTTCCAGATCGTCGAGGGCCTGCGTTACGCCTTTCCGAAACGCATGAAACGCTTCGAAAAGAAAGTGCCGCTCTTGATCGCGCTCCACGACCAGGTGGCGAAACGCCCGCGCGTCAAGGCCTACCTTGCCTCGAAGCGGCGCATTCCCTTCAGCCAATGGGGCATCTATCGTTACTTCAAGGAGCTGGACGTCTGATTTGGCGTGACATCGCGATCTTGGGTTGGGGCCTGCCTTCGCGGCAGGGCGGTCACTCTTCGGCCCAGGCGAAGTACCTGTTCTGCGTCCTGAGCATGGCGCTATCGAGCACAAGCCCGACAGCCAACATCACAAGAATATAGGCAAACACCGTCGGGCTTTCAAAAAAGCGCTGCGAATAGATCAGCGTCGCCCCCATCCCGCCGCCGCCGGCGACCATTTCGGCCGTAAACGTGGTGACCAGCGCAACGGGAAGCGCGACCCGCAACGTCGTAAAGATGCGCGGGCAGCATGCCGGGAAAATCACAAAAAGAAACAAGCTGCGCCGGTCGCTGCCGAGCGAAGCCGCCGACCATAGAAAAATCCGGTTCACCGCCCGAGCCGCGCCGTAGCTGCCGATGACAACGGGGAAGACGCAGGAAAACGCCACCAGCAGGATCTTCGAAAGGCTCTCGATGCCGAACCAAAGCACAAAAATAGGGATGAAGGCGATTTTCGGTGACGGAAAGCCAACGGCAATAAGCGGATCGAGCAGCCAATGGATGAATCGATTTCGCGCCATCAGCAGGCCGAGGGCGACGCCGGAGATCATTGCAAGTCCCAGGCCGCCAAAAGTCCGGCCGAGGCTCAACGCCAAGTCGCTCGCCAGTGTGCCGTCGGCGAGCGAACGGCCGAGCTCGGTCGCGACGATCGAAAAAGGCGGCAGGAATAGCGGCGGCACGAGATGGATGTCGCCGACGAACTCCCAGGCGGCAAGCACAGCCAGAACCGCGAGCGCGGATCGACCCCGCAAAGACCATGCTGTGAGCTGGCCGGCTTCCATGTGTTTCAGACGCCATCCGTCACGGTGGAATGGTGCCACTTCAGGAAATAGGCAGTCGCCATCAGCATGGCGCGGTCGGCCAGAAAAGCGACCACGACGATACATGTGATCGCGGCAAACATGTAACTGTATATGCCGTTTTCGCCGTACATGAAGATCAGCTTGCCGATGCCACTGGTCGACGCGATCATCTCTGCCGAGATCGCGAGCACAAATGAAAAACCCAAGGCGATGCGCAGACCCGTGAAGATGTCCGGCAAGGCATGCCGCAAGAACACCAGCGTGAGCATATGCCGCTTCCGCGTTCCAAGCGCCTCTGCGCTCCAGATCAAGACTTTCGGCGTGGTGACGACACCGTGGAACGTATTGACGATCAGCGGCAGCAGGCAAGCGAGAAAAACCGAAGCGATCGCCGTCAGATTGCCAATTCCGAACCACAAGGCGAAAAGCGGGATGAGCGCGGATTTGGGCAGTGAATAGGTGGCGCCGACGATGGGCGACACATAGGCTTGAAATTTCGCCGACCGCGCCATCAGCAAGCCGATCCAGATACCCGCGGCGGAGCCGAGAACAAAACCTGCGGCCGAGCGAAAAAGCGTTACGAGGAGATTGTTGGCGATCTCGCCGCCGGACAACAGATCGATCAGAGCGGCGCCGACTGTTATCGGAGACGGCAGGAATTCGGCATCGACCCAGTGTGCGCTGCAGGCGACCTGCCAGATCAGGCCGAACAGCACCAGCGGCGCCAGCCGGGAAAGTCCATTGAAGATCGGAGTGAGTGACTTAGGCATCGGGGTTTTCGCGGGCGGCGACCAAGGCCTGATGGCGCACCGACAGCCAGACTTCATTGCGGATTGAGTTGAAGGATTCGGACAGAAACAGATCTTCGCGCGGCTTGGTGCGGTCAAGCTCCACGGTGAACTCTTGAACGATCTGGCCGGGTCTCGCCGACATCACACAGATGCGGTTCGACAGATAAACCGCCTCGGTCACATCGTGCGTCACCATGAGCACGGTTTTGCGGGTCGTCAGCCAAATCCGCAGCAATTCTTCCTGCATGGTCTCGCGCGTTTGCGCATCGAGGGCGCCGAAGGGCTCATCAAGCAACAGGATGGCGGGATCGCAGGCCAGCGTCCGGGCGATCGCGACGCGCTGCTTCATGCCGCCTGATAGTTCCCGCGGATAGCGATGTTCAAAGCCCTGAAGCCCGATGACCGAAATCAGCCGCTCGATAATGTCGTCCCGCTCGCGCCAGGGGATACCCTGCCGTTCGAGACCGAAAGCGATGTTGTTGCGCACCGAAAGCCAGGGAAACAGCGCATATTCCTGAAACACCACCCCGCGATCGAGACCCGGCCCGGCAATGGCGGTCCCATCGACCAGAACTTCGCCTTCGGCAGAAAGAAAGCCGCCGACGATGTAGAGCAGGGTGCTTTTGCCACATCCCGATGGCCCGACGATCGACACGAACTCGCCATCCTGGACGGCGAGATCCGTGCCGCGCAGCGCGAGGACCGCACCCTGATCGGTCGTGTAGGTTTTGGAGACGCGGCGGAGCTCGACCTTAGCCCGGATCACATCGGGCACGGCTTGGGCAAATAGCTGAGCTTGAGATATTTGGCGACATCGACGGACTGCGGGATGAGTTTCTCTTCGACCATGGCGTCGATCGGCTTCTGGATTGCGATAGCCGGCACGCAGCCGTTCGGATCGCGATAAACGTCGCGATCGGTAGCGAAATAGCTGTCGAGCAGCTCTTTCGGCTGTTTGATGTAATCCGCGATGAGCTCGATCGCCTTTTGCCGATTGGCCTTGTCGTAATACCAGTTCAGCCCTCTGACGTAGTCGGCGAGAAAGCCGCGCACCGCATCGCCGTTCGCCTGGAGAAATTCTGTTCGCGCCACCTGGAAGATGACCGAGGACGGCCCGAAGGCGTCGCCGCCGGTCAGTAATGGCCGCAAATCGCCCTTGCGGCTTTCGATGGCCAGGAACGGAATCACCAGAACGCCGCAATCGATGCGTTTCTCGCGAATGGCCGACGCCATGTTCGGGAAATTGACTTCGACGATCTGGACGTCACGCACGGGGTCGAGCTTGTTCTTTTTGAGCACGACGCGCAGCACGAGATCGACCGCGGAGCCATAGGCATTAATACCGACTTTCTTGCCTTTGAGGTCGGCTACCGTCTTGATCGGCAAGTCGTTGAGGACGAAGAACGTGTTCGTCGCGTTGCCGGGATGGCCGTCCTGGTAATTGTCGGAAATGATCGATAGGCCGCCCGCCACGGCGTTCTTCGTGGTCGCAATGGCGAAGGTCGAAAACGCCAGCGTGCCGAGGTCGGCCTGCCCAGAGGCGAGCAGCGTCGCGGCTTCCGGCGTGCCGCGGGTGAACGTCATCTCGAGCGTATAGCTCTTGCCGTAATCCTTCAGAACGTTGGCCTTCATGTAATCGAGATAGATGATGGTCTCCATCTCATTGGGACCAATGCCGCCGCCGTTGGCGTAGCGAATTGTCACCGGCGCCGCCGATGCTTTGCGCGGAAGCAAGCCAAGGGAAGCTGCGGCCACGCCCCCGGCGCCGCGCTGCAGCAGCCCGCGGCGCGACAGCATGCCGGTTGCGAAATTCCCCGATGCAGGCATCGCTTGTCTCCCCTCATCAAAGTCGGCAACATCATCGTAAAGGCTAGCCGCAGCGACAGCAACACATGTGCGGCACGAGGAGGGACTATGCCCGCGACGAAGCTCCAGCCGCAGACGCTCTTCCAACGTGCGCTCAATGGCCGCGCGCTCTACTCGCATGTCGTGATTGTCGAAGCTCCGTCGCTGATATTCATTTCCGGTCAATTGGCGCGCGACAAATCCGGAGCGATCGTCGGTCCGCGCGACATGAGGCGGCAAATCCAACAGGTCGGTGAAAATCTTCGCGCGGCGCTTGAGGCCGCCCATGCCAGCCTCGACGACCTCGTCAAGACGACGACCTTCGTCACCGATATTGACGAGTTCTTCCGCCATGTCGATGTGCGACACGACTATCTCGGCGTCGGCTTGCCAGCCAGCACCACGGTCGAAGTGCGCAGGCTGTCCCATCCCGATCTGATGGTCGAGATCGAAGCCATCGCCGTGCGGAATTCTTAGATCATGCCCCCGAAGCAGAGGATGCCAATGGGACGAGTCGCAGTATTGATAGCGTTGACGGTCGCGTTTTGCGTGCCGGTCATCAGCACCGCATCCGCGCAACAAGCCTATCCAACGCGAACTGTACGGCTCATCTTGCCGTTCAACCCCGCCAGTGCGACGGACATCACGGCGCGATTGTTTGCCGATCGGTTGGCGGCGCGCTGGGGCAAGCCGGTAGTGATCGAAAATCGTCCGGGTGGCGACGGCCTGGTCTCGATCAGCGCCTTTGTCGGCGCTCACGACGACCACACGCTGTGGTTCGGGCCCGCCGGCATTTTCACGGTGCATCCTTACGAGCACGACACGCTGCCCTACGACCCGGAACGCGACCTGGTGCCGATCGTGAGCGTCTCGGTCGTCGTCCTGGCGGTCTCGACGCCGGCATCGATGCGCATCAATACCATCGATCAGCTCGTGACGCTGGCGCGGGCGCAGCCGGGAAAGCTCAACGCCGCTGCGGCCAATGGCATTTCGGATTTTATGTTATTCGGCTTCATCAAGAACATGGGCTTGGAGATCGTGAAGGTGCCCTATCGCGATATCATGCAGGCGCCGAATGATCTCTCCGAGGGCCGCATCCAGGTATTGTCGACATCGCTTGCGGTGGTGCAGCCGCTGAAGCAGGCCGGCCGCATCAAGGTCTTGGCGGTGGCCAGCCGCCAGCGCGCCCCAGGCGCGCCGGACGTTCCGACTGCGATCGAGGCCGGCTATCCGGCGCTGACTTTTGAAAGCATTGGCGGACTGTTTGGCCCGCGCGGCATGCCGGACGAATTGCGCAAAAGCATTGCCGCGGATTTCCGCGCTGTTGCCGCGTCGGACCCTGTTATTGCTGCGCGGCTGGGCGACACCGGCCAGATCATGTCGATCCGCGGGCCGGACGAATTCGCCGCCAGCGTCCAGGAGCAGCGCGACCACCTCGCCGCAATCGCCAAGGTCCTGGGCCTCAAGGCGGCGCAGTGAGTTCCATGGTCGCGGCTGCTAAGGTGGGTCGTCGTGGCCAAACCCCGCTCAACATTCCGGACTGGATATGGATATCCTGCAAGAAACCGATCTGACTTTTCTTGGGCCGAAGACGACAGGGAAGGTGCGCGATATCTACGACCAAGGCGACACTCTCGTTCTCATCACCACCGACCGGCATTCATCGTTCGACCGCATCATTGCGCATGTCCCGTGGAAGGGACAGGTGCTCAATCAAGTCAGCGCCTGGTGGTTCGAAAAGACCAGAGACATCGTGCCGAACCACGTGCTGGCAATTCCCGACCCGAATGTAACGATCGCGAAGAAATGCATGATGGTGCCGATCGAGGCGGTCGTGCGCGGCTACCTGACCGGCGTCACCGATACCGCCATCTGGACGCGATACGCGAAAGGACAACGGGATTTCGGCGGTATCGTGCTGCCCGGCGGCATGCGTAAAAACCAAAAGCTCCCGCAACCGCTATTCGATCCGACGACGAAAGAAGCCGAGCACGATCGGGTGCTCACGCCGGAGCAAATGATTGCCGAAGGATTCATAACGCGGCAACTGTTCGCGCGTGTCCAAGAGACGGCGCTGGCGCTGTTTGCGCGCGGCCAAGAGCACGCGGCGCGCAATGGGCTCGTGCTCGTCGATACGAAATATGAATTCGGCACCGACGCGAGCGGCGCTCTCCTGCTTATCGACGAAATTCATACGCCGGATTCGTCGCGGTACTGGCAGCTCAATTCTTACGAAACCCGCTTTGTCGCGGGCGAGGAGCCGCACTATTTCGACAAGGAATTTTTGCGGCTGTGGTTCAAGGAGCACTCCGACCCCTACGCCGACGCGACATTGCCGGAGGCGCCGCAGGATCTTGTGGCCGAGCTCTCGCGCCGCTACATTCAAATGTACGAGCAGATCACCGGGAGCGCGTTTGAGCGCGGCGAAACGCCGATCGCGCCGCGCATCGCGCGCAATTTGAAATCCTACGGCGTTTAGCCGCTCACTGGTTACGCATTCGCGGTTACAGAAAGTCTCGGGAGCCTCGATTCCAGTATTGTTTGTAACGTTGGCCAGCCTATGCTGGAGCCAATAACAAAAAGCTACTTCACATGGGAGGAAACCATGCCGAGCTTGGTCGAGCAATCGGCGATTCGTAAGGTGTACTGGCGTTTGCTGCCGCTCGCGATCCTGACCTATTTTCTCTGCTACCTCGACCGCATCAATGTCGGCTTTGCGGCCCTCACCATGAATAAGGATTTGGGGCTCGACGCCGCCACCTACGGCCGGCGGCAGCGCAAGAGCTTGCTGGCGTGCCTGCGGAGTAGGGCGGCGGAAAAGTCACTGATTTACTGCGGCCAAACGGGTGCGTGCCTGCCGAGCGGAACGGCCGGCCGCGCCCATCGCGGCGGCGTCTGCGCCATGACGGCGGCGTGGCGCACCGCGGTAAGCCGGCCGAATCCGGACGGCGTGTCGTCCAGGCAATCACGCACGTCGTCAAATCCCGGGTCGAGGCACGTCGTGCCATCGATGCGGCCAAGCTGACGGAGCCAGTAGCCGGTCTTCGCGAGGGAGGCGCGCACGTGCCAGGAGCCGCCGCGCGCGACGCGGCGGGCGAGCGCCGACATCGCCGCGAACGCCAGCAAGTAACCCGTGGCATGGTCGAGCACCTGTGCCGGTAAGGCTTTCGGCGCGCTCGTACCAAATGCTTCCGCTTCGGCAGCATTCAAGCCGCTTGCAGTCTGCACCAGCGAATCGAAGCCGCGCCGTTGCGCCCACGGGCCGTCGTGGCCGTAGGCGCAGAGCGAGATATAGACAATGCCGGGCCGCAAGCGCGCGACATCGTGCGGACCGAAGCCAAACGCGGCGATGGCGCCGGGTCGATAGCCCTGTATGAAAATGTCCGCATCCCGCACCAGGGCCGCGAGCATTTCGCGCCCCCTGGTGGCGCGCAAATCGATCGAGGTCGACAATTTGCCGCGGCCGGTGTCGATGACGAGCGGCTGCATCGCGGGCAAGTGCGATGCGGTAACCAGCAGCACGTCGGCGCCGTGTACGGCAAGCGTGCGGCCGCAAACCGGGCCGGCAATGATGCGGGTCAAGTCCAGCACCTTGATGCCGGCAAGCGGCCGCTCGGCGGCGGCCAGTGGCTTTGGCGGCGCATCGCCAATTTGCTCGATGCTCAAGAGCGGCAGCGTCGCGATGGCGCGGCCTTGCGGATGCTGATCCCATTCCGCGAACGTGCGGCATGCGGTAACCACGAGGCCGGCGTCGGCCGCGGCAGTCTCGAGCGCCTCGCCCTGCCATTGGTCGAGTGCGCGTTGCACCGCTCTCTTTTCGTGATCGCAGCCAAGCAGCGCGAGCAATCCGCTGCAATGATGCGGAAGATTGGTATGGAGCCGTACCCAACGGCCGTCGCCGCAGGGATAAAGGCCGGCGATCGAATCGTGATATTCGTCAGGCGGCTTGCCATCGATGCGCAGGTATCGTTCGCTGCGGAACTCGATCGCGGCGCGCCGCATATCGACGCTGATGCGCTGATGCCGACCCGTGCGCTGCCGCCACAATTCTCCGGCAGCCAAAGCCGCTGCCGCGATCGTCGCCTGTGCTGCAGTTCCGACCGGGAACGACGACGGCAACGCCGGCTCAGGGCCGGTCAACTCGACATCATCCAACGCCGCATCGCCAAGGCCCGCTGTACGGAACAAGGCGGCGAGAACGTTCATGGCACTGGGAGCGGACATTGTGGTCGCGCCGCGGCGCAAAATTTTTGGGCATTGAAATCTGCCGGCGGCTGCAACTCAAGCATGATCCGCGGGTACGCTGCCCATGTTTCAAACTCTTGTCACTCGATTCGGAAATTACTCGAGCGCGCTCGCGCCGGCTTGTGCGATCTGTTCGTCCTCGTGCGATTGCACGCCCGACACGCCGATCGCGCCGACGCATTCGTTCTGATGAAGAATCGGCACGCCGCCCTGAATCAGAATGCCGGCGGGGAAGCTGGCAAAAGCCGGACGCTCCTTGACGCGGTCCTCGAAGAATTTGCTCGGCCGTTTGGTCATGGCCGAGGTCCGCGCCTTGCCCATGGAGACTTCGGCAGAAATCGCCGGTGCACCGTCCATGCGCTGGAAGCCGAGCAAAAAACCGCCCTCGTCGACGACCGAGATGGCAACCGCCCATTTGTTCTTGGTGGCCTCGACCTCGCACGCTGCCAGCATTTTCTTGACGTCGGCATAGGTCAAACATTGTTTGGTGCGCATGGATTTTCCTCATCGTCGAAATGGTCGTGGGGTAGGGTGGGCGAGTAGTCTGTGGTGATATTCCCCGCGTTGGTGCCGCGCTCGCACGATTTTGCCCGCGCGGGGCCGCGCCTCACGGCGCGGCGCTACCCTACAAATGTTTGCGAAAGAGGAAAAGCAGGTCAGCGCAGCGAAAAGCGGATCGGGACGGTGAGGTCGAGCTTCGGCTCCGGCATGCTCGGCGGGAACGGCGGCAGCGGTTGGGCGCGGTCGATCATCGACATTACCTCCTCGTCGAGATCGGCATGGCCGGAACTGCGCACGATATGCCGCGCCAGGAGGTGACCGGTGCGGTCGACGCTGAAGCCCAAAAGCACGACGCCTTCCTCGCCGTGCGACTGCGCCTCGCCTGGATAGCGCTTGTATTGCTGGAGGTGCCGAACGAGTCCGGTCTGCCATGATGACTCGACGTGAGGCGCACCGCCCTTTACGCGCGCCGCGGTCTGCGGGGCGGGCGGTTTCACTTCTTCGACTTTCGGCGGCGGCTTTTCCTCCGGCGGCGCGACATCGGAGGGCGTCATTTCAGGCGGCGGCGGTTCCTCGAGCTTGGGCTCATCCGGCTGCTTCTGAACCTCGGGCTCGGCTTTCTGTTCGACCATCTCCTCGGGCGCCGGCGCGACATCGCGCTGGTCGCTGTCCGCGGTGCTGTCGATCGGCGCGAGTTCCACGGTCACCGGCGACGTATCGTCGCCGATTTCTTCAGGCTGATGCCACAACAGGTAACCGGAGATCAGCGCGGCATGGATTCCGAGGACCACGGCTCCCGCCATGGCCCAGCGCGTGAGGTCGCGCGGGTCTTCGTCTTCAAACCATGTCAGCGCCGAGACGTTCATTTCGCCTGTCGCATTTCAAGCCCAACCAAGGCAATTTTGAGGTAGCCGGCGCCGCGCAGGTCATTCATCACCTGCATGACGTCGCCATAAGGCACCGAGCGGTCGCCACGCAGAAAGATGCGCTCTTCCTTGTTGCCCTGGGTCGCGGTCGCCAACACGTCGGCGAGCCCTTCGCGCGAGATTGTATCGTTGCCGAGCGTGAGACTGCCGTCGGCCTTCAGCGTCAGATAGACCGGCTTGTTCGGTCTTTGCTGCGGCTGCGCAGTGGAGGTGGGCAGGTCGACGGGAACGTCAACGGTCGCCAGCGGCGCCGCCACCATGAAGATGATCAGCAGCACCAGCATCACGTCGATGAACGGCGTGACGTTGATGTCGTGCACCTCGTTGAGTTCGTCGGTTCCGTGATCGAGGCGGATGGCCACCGGATTACTCCGCGGCCTGGGTCATGGGCATGCCTTTGGCGCGGTCGAGATCGCGGCTGACGAGCCGCATCACCTGCGCCGAGGCATCGCCGAGCAGTGCGCGATAATATGCGGTCTGGCGCGCCAACACGTTGTAGATCATGACCGCCGGGATCGCGGCGACGAGGCCGAGTGCGGTTGCGAGCAACGCCTGAGCGATGCCGGGCGCGACCACCGCGAGATTGGTCGTGTGCGCGTTCGAAATGCCGATGAAGCTGTTCATGATGCCCCACACGGTGCCGAACAAACCGACGAACGGCGCGGTCGAGCCGATGGTGGCGAGGACGCCGGTGCCGCGCGAGATCTTTCGGCTGAACGCCAGTTCGAGGCGTTCCAACTGCAAGGCGATGCGTTCCTTGAGTCCTTCGCCGCGCAAGTTCGCGGACAACCGGACTTCCTGCCCGGCCGCCTGCATGAGCTGGGAAACGGGGGTGGCGCCGTTGCGCAATTGCTCGTGCGCTTGGGCGAATGTCGCTGCATCGCTGAGCGTGCGCACATCTTGACGCACATCGCGGCGTGCGGTGCGCAATTCAAATGTTTTAGCCAGCCATACCGTCCAGGTCACGAGCGAAGCGAAGGCGAGCCCGATCAGCACCGCTTTCACGACCAGATCGGCGTTTTCAAACATGCCCCAGGGCGAGAGGTCTTGCGGCAGTTCCGCGCTGCTGATCGACGGTTGGCCGGGTGGCGCCGCATTGGGCGCGCCGGCATCGGGAGGCGCGGCATTCGTTGCGGGCGATGCTGCCGGTGCCGGCGATGCTGCTGCCGGCGCGGCGGACTGCGCAGCCGCCGGCGCTGTACCGTTTTGAGCCAGCGATGAAGACGTGAATGGGAAAGCGATCAGCGAAGCGGCGGCGAGCGTCGTGAGTACAAGTAAGGCGAAGCGCGAGGCTGGGATTTTGCTCATTGGGGGTGCGCGGCGATCGTTCTGCATTTCGGGCTTCCCATCCTCGTTGTCGTGAGCGCCATTTGTGAGCGACCTCCGCCCCAGGGCGAACGTGCTGCGGAGCAACGCTGCCCGCCAAATATGACGTTATAATGTAACATGATGCCCGCCCATGAGACCATTGGACAAGTGGCGCGCGCGGGCACCTGTTTTACTTTGGAATAAAGAAAAACTACTGTCTTTTCAGTATCTTCCGCTGTCGCGCTAGGGACGGTCAAGCGCCTAAAGCAATCGAATGCGGAAATGCCGGAAAGCACCTGGATTCTCGTCCCGAGGCAGGATGCCGCCCCCCGGCTCGGCTGCCGCTGCCGGCGCTCCTCTAGCACCAACGTTGTGTTCTCGTCCATGCCCGGCATGCGGACGATATGCGGGCGAACGTACTATTACATGACGTTGGGTCGGGCGGGCTCCGGGGGTTGAGCCCCTGAAGTCGTTCGCGGACTACCGCACGTGCCCGCGATGCTGACAGCCGCCGTCTCCGGATTTCGCAGGCGCTCAATCCGCGCTACATTTTTGTCACCGGAGAACAGACAAAATGCCGTTTCAGGATTTTCGCCAGTTCCTCGACGTGCTGCGCCAGCACGGCGAGCTGATCGACATCAACCGGCGGATCGAGTTGAACGACGTCGGCAAGGCCATGAAGCAGAGCTATGTGCGCAACGGCCCGGCCATCATGTTCAACAACAACGGCACCGATTATCCGCTGGTCGCCGGAATCTACTCGACGCGGCAGAAGGCGCTATTGGCCTTCGAGGCGGACGAGGACACGATTTTCGAGAAAGTCCTGCACGGTCTCGACAATCCGATCGCGCCGACGCTCGCGATCAATGGTGCGCCGTGCCAGGAAATCGTCATCGCAGGCGACGACATCGACATCCGCAATTTCCCGATCCCGCAATACAGCCCGAAGGACGGCGGTCCTTACATCACACCCGGTATCGTCGTGTCCGAAGATCCCGAGACCGGGGTGCCGGATGTTGGGCACTACCGTTTCCTCATCCTCGGCAAAGACACGGTCTCGTTCTCCGCGCAGCCGTTCCACCGCTTCGGCAAAAATCTGGCGAAATGCAAAAGGCTCGGCATTGTACCGAAGGCAGCGCTGGTGATCGGCGTCGATCCGATCATCGCTTACACCTGTCAAGTCCAGGTGTCCGATACCACCGATGACTGGGGCGTCGCCGGCGGCTTGCGCGGGGCGCCGATCGAACTCGTCCGTTGCAAGACGTGCGAGGTCAAAGTGCCGGCGGCGTCCGAAGTCGTAATAGAGTTCGAGGTCGACCTCAACAACACCGTGCTCGAAGGCCCGCTCGGCGAATACACCGGCTACTACACGCGGCCGTCGCAAAAGCCGGTGGCGCGCATCACCGCCATCACGCATCGCCGCCAACCGATATTCCAAGGACTCCTCACCGGCAAGCCGGTGACCGAAAACCACATCCTCAAGCAGATCCCGTTCGAGGCCTCGTTCCTGCGCGCGCTCAAGCGGCAGTTCCCGACCATCACGCAGGTCTCGGTGCGCGCCTCGGCCGGCGTGTCGTTCTACGTGGTGATCGGCATGGAGCCGCGCTTTGCCGGCGAGGCGCGGCAGGTCATTCTTTCGGCCATGTCGAGCAATATCCGGCCGAAATGGACCGTCGTCGTCGATCCGGATATCGACGTGCATTCCTCGACCGAAGTGGAATGGGCGATGGCGTTTCGCGTGCAGCCGCAGCGCGACGTCATCATCGTCGACAACGTGCCGGCCGGTCCGTCCGATCCATCGGTCGATCTCACCCGCGACCGCACCATGCGCATCTCGTCGTCGATCGGCATCGACGCCACGCGGCCGTTCGGCGAGAAATTCTATGATGTCGCCGACGTGCCGGGATGGGAGGATTACGAGGTGCCGGAGTTGAACGGACGGCGATGACGCCTTTTATCCGTCACACCGGTTTGGCCCAACCCGCATAACAGCAGATGCCCATTGCTCCGGTTTCGGGGCTTAGCGGACGCGGCTGGACCTGATGCTGACTCGTTCGGGTAGAGATTGACCCAACTCGGAAATGGTTCTGAAAAAACGATAACAATTTGAATTAAGCCTTTAAGGTCGCTGAAGGTCGGCTCGCGTATAGGTCGAGCGCATAGAGCTTAATGCGGATACGTGTCGTGGAAATTTTCTACATCCCGCTGATCGCGATTGGCACCCCAATAGGGTTTCCCATATTTCTAGCTGGCTTTGTTCCATCGGTAGCGGATTGAAGTTGCTCTACTGGTTCGTCGCGTGTTTGGTAAACTTGCCGTGGGCTCTGGCTCTCGAGGCTGGACTGCAACACCCTCATAACGAAGGCTCCATTATCTTCGGCTTGATCGCGATGGTGACTGGTGCTTTTGGCATCGGGTGGTTGCTTGGGCTAATTATTTCGACCGCAGCCAACATGCTTCGAAACAAGCTGGCATAGCTATTGCGCATAAATCGCCATGTTCGCGTTTGGCTCATCGCGACATAGGGTCCCGAGACGGCTGTCGGTCGCTGTCGGGGTGAAGGGGACTCTCGTAAAGTCGCGCTCCTGCATTCGCGATGACGAGCGGATTAGAGCGGCTCGGCATCGATCAGCACGAACGCCACAACGGCGGGCTTATTGGTGCGATTGCTCCAGGCGTGATTGGTGCCGCGCTGAATGAGCACGTCGCCGGCCTTGAGCAGCACTTCGCCGTTGTCCATCATCGCGTAGATTTCTCCCGACAGCACGATCGCGTAATCGATCGTCGCTGTCTTGTGAAAACCGACATGGCGTGGATTGTTGCGGTTCGCGGCGGCCGCGCGACCCGACCCGTCGTCGGGCAGGGCGTGCTCGCGGGCGATGGCCGCGAGGCGTTCGCTGTCCGGGGGATATTCGATGACGCGGAATACCGAGCCGTTCTTCGGCGGCGGCAAGCGGTGGCCGTGTTGAATGGCGTCGCCGCTGCCGCGATTGTCGGCGGGCGTTGCGGTCGTCTCCCAAAGCTCATGCACGATCGCGCTGCCCTTGGTGCGGCTGAAGACATGCGGGGAGGGCGCGTCGATGATGAAGGTCGATCGGCCATCTGCGGCATGGCCGGTGACCACGCGACGAAATTGTTTGGACACTACCTGCAACCTTTCAGCGCGCTCGCTTTGTTGATCAGCGCGAATGGCCCGAGTTCCGCAGCGACATCGGCCGCGTAGCTCGGATCGACAAGCTTTTCGGCCGGAGACGATTTGGGAATCAAGCCCTCGCTCTGAAAGAACAACTGCATGTCGAGCAGGCTCTCGACGTTGAATGCGCCGTTCGGATCGCGCGCCTGCCAAGCCATGCGGTCAAGCAGATCGCGGTCGGTACCGATGCGGTGCTTGAGAAAAATATCGACGATCTCGGCGCGGTTCGGCCCGTGGTGATAAGCTTGGCAGTAATCGCGGCCGGCATGCGCCAGCGCAACGAAGAGCTTTCGTGCCCGCTCGCGGTTCTGCCGCGCCCAATCGGTATTGACGATGTAGCCGACGCTGGTCATCGGCAGCGGACGAATGTAGTCGTCAGGATCGATCCATGGCATGCCGACCTTTTGCTCGATCATGCGCTCGGTAAACGGCGCGACTTCCATCGCGGCATCGAGCGCGCCGTTCGCCATCGCTGCCGCCATCTGCGAGAACGCGAGGTTCTTGGCGTCGACGTCGTTGAGGGTGAGCTTGGCGGAGGCGAGCACGGCGGCGACTTCGTACATCGAGGTCGAGCCGGGCGAGCTCAAGCCCACCGTTCGGCCTTTGAGGTCGGCCGGCGTGCGGATCTTGTCCTTGAGATCGGTGCGCAGCAGGATTTGGTGGTAAGTCGGCGATGACCCGCTTTCGAGCGCAAGAATGACCGGCAGGCCCTGCGCCACCGAATTATAGAAGCCGGCATTGATGCCGCCCTGCGCCACCTGCATCTGATTGGTGGCGAGAAACGCCACCGCTTTGCCGAGCGAATCGATCCGCTCGATGTCGACGTCGAGACCGGCGTCGCGGAAATAGCCTTTGTCGAGCGCAACATAGGTGGCGCCGCCCGGCACGCTCGGCACCACCGCGATAGTGATCTTTTGCGCCATGGCGGGGCAAAGCGCCGAGAGCAAAAGGGCGAACCCCGCACCCGTTATTTGCGTTCTGCGCATGCTCAGCCCTTCGGCTCTGGCGCGCCTGACTTGAGATACCAATCCAAAATCTCCTCGCCAGTCCAATACAGCACGCCGTCGAAGCGCCGCGCGTAGTCGTAGATTGATTCGAGATATTTGATCCGATGCGGCTGGCCGCTGAGATAAGGGTGGATGGCGAGCGAGAGTATTTTTGCGCGCTTTTCGCCCTCGGCGTAGAGCCGGTCGAACTGATCGATGGCGCGCTTGGCGAGATAGTCGCTCTCGTGGTGCTGCACCGCCATCATCGGGATGTCGTTGAGCTCCATGGTATAGGGCAGCGTCACCAGGGGACCGTTGGCGGTGCGGATGGTCGAGGGCTCGTCGTCGTAGACCCAATCGCCGATATATTTGATCCCCGCTGCGGCGAGGAGGTCGGGCGTCTCCAGCGTCTCGGTCAAGCCGGGGCCGAGCCAGCCGACCGGGCGTTTGCCGCAGCAGCGTTCGACGACGTCGAGCGAGCGCGCGATCATCGCCTTCTGGTTGGGCTCTTTATGAATCGGGCCCTGTTCGTAAGAGTGGCCCATGAACTCCCAGCGATCACGCTTGGCTTCCTCGGCGACGCGCGTGTAATCCTCGCAGACGCGGGCGTTGATCGCGAGGGTCGGCCGGATTTTTTGCCGCTTGAACAGATCGAAGAAGCGCCACACACCGACCCGCATGCCGTATTCGTGCCAGCTCCAGTTCGGCACGTCAGGAATTTGCGTTTCCCCGGTCGGCGGGGCAAGGACCTGGCGCGCCATCGGCTTGCCAATGTCCCACACTTCCAGGTTGACGATAGTCCAGAACACGATGCGGGCGCCGCCGGGAAGCTTTAAGGGCGGCCGGTCGACAATTGCTGAGAAATCGGCGCGTTCGCGCGGCAGCATCGCCTTCGCTGCGGCCCGCTTTTTCGCCATGGGCTTTTTCATTCCAGACTTCCCTCCGTCCCAATTCCAGCCGCGATAGTCGCCAAAACCATACGTCTGGCGGGTTACTTAGGATAGCTTGATGCACTTTCGGCAGAACTTGAGCAGCCGATCACAACCGCGTTAGCGTGTACGGATGCGCATTGTAGTCTGCGGCGAATGGATCATCTATGGAACCAAGGCGTCAGGGGCTGATTATCTTCCCAGCCATTGAGAATCTATCTATAAATCCCGCCCTTTTGCGGACCCACAATGACACGCTCTGTCGTTTCCAAGCGTATTCGGATAGCCGATCCGGCCGACACGTCTGTTGCGGATACCTCTGTCGCGGATACCGTCACCGGCAAAGAGCCTTCAAACGATCCGCGTCAATTCTGGCTGCACGCATACCGCTCGGTGCGCGCCGAAACGGAACGGCGCGCGGCGTTTTTGGGCCCGGAGGATCAGGTCATCCAGTCGATGCCGGATGCCAGTCCCACCAAATGGCATCGCGCCCATGTGACCTGGTTCTTCGAGCAGTTTCTGCTTCGCGCGTTTGCGCCGGGTTATAAGCCGTTCGATGAGGCGTTCGCGTATCTCTACAATTCTTATTACGTAGCAGCAGGACCCCGCCAAGCACGGCCACAGCGCGGCCTCATCACCCGGCCGACTGTTGCGGAAGTCGGCGAATATCGTGCCTATGTCGACGCCGCGGTGGCAGCGCTCATTTTGTCCGCCAAAGATTTCGACAAACTCATTCCGATCATCGAGATCGGCCTCAATCACGAACAGCAGCACCAGGAACTCCTCCTCACCGACATCCTGCACGCCTTCTCGTTCAACGGGACGCACCCGGCCTACGATTCGCAGTGGCAATGGCCGCAGAGCGAGAATGAAGGCGCGGCTGCCGGCGCACTTATCGCCGGGATCCATATGATCGGGCACAACGGCGACGGCTTCTGCTTCGACAACGAGCAGCCGGCGCATCAGGTCGTGCTGCGGCCGGTGCGGCTTGCACCCTCGCTCGTGACCAACGGCGAGTGGCTCGAATTCATGGCCGACGGCGGTTACGAGACGCCGACGTTGTGGCTGTCGGACGGCTGGGCCCAGGTCGAAGGGCAAGGCTGGGACGCGCCGGGTTACTGGCGCAGGGTCGACGGCGCTTGGTGCGCGATGACGCTCGGCGGCTTGCGCCGCGTCGAGCCGACCCGGCCGGTTTGCCATATCAGTTATTACGAGGCCGATGCCTTCGCCCGCTGGTGCGGCAGGAATCTGCCAACTGAAGGGGAGTGGGAAGTTGCGGCAAAAAGTGGTGCCCTCAGTGATGCCTTCGGCATCGTCTGGCAATGGACCTGCGGCCCCTACACGGCTTATCCGGGTTATCGGGCCGCGCCCGGCGCACTCGGCGAATACAACGGTAAATTCATGATCAACCAGATGGTGCTGCGCGGCTCCTCGCTGGCGACGCCCAGCGGCCATTCGCGGCCGAGCTATCGCAATTTCTTTTATCCATCGGCGCGCTGGCAGTTCAGCGGGCTACGGCTCGCGCAATACGAACATTGAGCAAACACATGAACGTTCGAAGCGCCTTTCGTGCGGCACAGCCGATCGGGGCGGCGGATATCTTTACCGCCGACGTCGTTGCGGGTCTCACCGCAAAGCCGAAGCATCTGCCGTCGAAATATTTTTATGATCTGGCCGGCTCGGCTCTGTTCGAGCGGATCACGCAGTTGCCGGAATATTATCCGACGCGCTGCGAGCTTGGCATTCTGAAAGACAATGCGGCCGCGATTGCGTCGCTGTTTCCGCCCGGCTGCGCGCTCATCGAGTTTGGCAGCGGCTCGAGCCGCAAGGCGCGGATCCTGCTTGGCGCCGCGGCGTCGGTCGAGGCCTATGTGCCGGTCGATATTTCCGGCGATTTTTTGCAACAAGACCTCGTGCAGTTGCGCCGCGATTTCCCGCATCTTGCAGTCCATCCGCTGGTTGCGGACTTCAACCAAAAATTCGACTTGCCGCCCGCGATAGCGTCACTGCCGCGCGTCGGTTTTTTTCCCGGCTCGACCATCGGCAATTTCGAGCCGCATGAAGCATGCAAATTCCTGCGGCACGCCGGCGACATGCTTGGTCACGAGGCCGTACTGGTGATCGGCGTCGATTTGGTCAAGGATGCCGGCGTCCTTTATCGCGCCTATAATGATGCCGAAGGCGTGACCGCGAAATTCAATCTCAATCTGCTGGCGCGCATCAATCGCGAACTGGGCGCCGATTTCGATCTTGCCGGGTTTGAGCATCATGCCTTGTTCAATGGCGAGATGAGTCGCATCGAAATGCACCTCGCCAGCACCAGGCGGCAGAAAATTCATGTTAATGGTGCGACGATCGATTTTCGTGCTGGTGAAACGATCCACACCGAGAACAGCTACAAGTACACAATCGAATCGTTCCAGGCGCTGGCGCGCGGCAGCGGCTGGTCGCCGCTGAAGGTGTGGACGGACGGACTGTTCAGCGTTCATGCGCTGACCTTGGACGGGACGAAGTAAAGCGGCGGAACGGCCATGCCGATCTGCGAAGCCGATCCCTGGCGCTTGCAGTATTTCGCCCACGTCAAAACCGCGGCCAACATTCCGACCGAGGACAGCGACGCCTGGCTCTGGAATCCCGCGCACCGCTGGGTCTATGACAAGCTCGCGGTGGCGTTGAGCCAAAACGTCGACGCCGGCCCGCACGGCACTCCGCCGCCGCGGTTTCCGATTTTCTCCAAGCCGATCCTCAATCTCCGGGGCATGGGCGTTGGCAGCCGCACGCTCGCCTCTGCGGCCGATTACGAGCAGCATTACGCGCCGGGCCATTTCTGGATGACGCTGCTCGACGGCCGCCATGTCTCGTCCGACGTCGCAGTGGTCGGCGGCGAGCCGCGATGGTGGCGGCACGTCACCGGCAAGCCGGCGGGCGAGGGCACATTCGATTATTGGATCGTGCATGCGCAGCCCGACGCCGCCGTCGAAGAGCGCTGCCGCCAATGGGTGCAAAAAAATCTGGCCGGCTATACCGGCATGCTCAATCTAGAGACCATCGGCGGAACGATTATCGAGGCGCATCTGCGTTTTGCCGACCAGTGGCCGGATTTGTACGGGCCGGGCTGGGTCGATGCAGTGGTCGGCCTCTACGAGGAACACGACTGGGATTTTTATGATGAGGATCGCAGCGAGGGCTACAGTGTCGTCCTGTTCGGACCGACCGGTCGTCGGTACCGTCATCCGCCGCCCGGGCTGGTCGATGATATCAAGCGAACGCCTGGCGTCACCAGCGTCCAGATCACCTTCCACGATGACCGCGCGCCGGAACACCATGCGATGCCACCCGGCGGCTTCCGCCTCGCCATCGTCAACGGTTTCGATCTCGGCAAAGCGCTCGCAGCGCGCGAGCGTCTCAAGGTGCATTTCGCCGTGTAGGTGCGTTCAAGCTTCTCCCGTTTGCGGTCTCCCGTTTGCGGATTTTCCTACACTCCAATCCGCACTATAGTCGCCGTGCTGCGACAAACTCACGACACTGAGGAAGCGCGTCTCATGAAAATCGTTGCATTCGAAGGGCAGGGCGGCCCGCATCTCGGCGTCGTCGAGGGCGACCAAGTGGTCAATCTGCAGGCGGCCGATACCAGGGTGCCCGGCGATCTCGGCGAATGGCTGGCGAAGAACAACGGCGACGCCAAACCGCTGGCCGACATCGCCAAGCGCGCGCCGGCGGACAACATGATGTTCCCGGTGGTCGAGATGCTCGTTTACATCACCGAGGGCATTACACTCGAGCCCGGCGATGTCATTTTCACCGGTACGCCGTCCGGCGTCGGCCATGCGCGTAAGCCGCCGGCCTGGATGAAGAACGGCGACACCTGCGAGGTGGAAATTCAGGGCATCGGCGTGCTGCGCAATCCGATTGCGGACGAATAGGACAACGTTTGAGCAAATTCCTCCGCTGCCTTGCCGTGGTCGCCGCGCTATCGGTCGTTTCCGCGCCGGCACTCGCACAGGAGACGGTGAAGATCGGCGTCGGCTTTGGCTTGGCCTTCCTGCCTCTTTACATCTGCGAGGATCTGAAACTCGTCGAGAAGCACGCCAAGGAAGTCCGTCTCGACGTGAAGGCAATCTATCAGCGTTTTCTCGGCGCCGGTCCGATGCAAGACGCGATTGCCTCCGGCGCGGTCGACATGGGACCGTTCGGCACCGCGCCGCTCCTCGCGGCTTGGGAAAATAACAAGAGCCCGCCCAAGCAAATTCTCGCCATTTCCGGCATCACATCACTGCCGCTGGTACTGTTGAGCGATAAGCCGAAGGTGCAGTCGATCGCCGACCTCAAACCATCCGACCGCATTGCGATGCCGACGCTGTCGTCGCCGCAAATGTATTTTTTGCAGATGCAATCGGAAAAGACATTTGGTCAGTACGACCGGCTCCGCAGCCAGGTGGTTGCGATGTCGCATCCCGATGCGATCACCGCGCTGGTTGGCGGCGCAGGTCCGGTGACGGCCTATTTCTCATCGGCGCCGTTCACGCAACTGGCGCTCCGGGATGCGGCGATCCACCCCCTGCTCAGCTCTGAAGACGTGATGAACGGCAAGGCCTCGTTCCTGATCATGGGCGCGACCAAGGCTACCATCGACGTCCGTTCGAAGCTCCCCGAGGTGATCGACAAGGCGATGGACGAGGCGGCGCGCATCATCCACGACGATCCGCGCCGGGCGGCGCAAATCTATTTGGCCCACGAGCCGTCGAAGACATTCGACGCCGCCGCCGTCGCGGCGATCCTGAAAGAGAACCAGGACGAGTTCGGCAGCGCCGTCTATGGCGTGCAGGCGTTTGCCGACTTCATGGGCCGCCACGGCGAGCTCAAAGCGCCGCCGCAGAGCTGGAAGGACATCGTCGCGCCGTCGCTGCTGAATTCGCCCAGTACCTAAGCATGATCCGGAAAGGCTGTGGACGTCGTTTCCGAAAAGATCTGGCCCGCTAAGACTGTAGACGCCCGCATGGCTGGTCGTTATCCAGACTAGCTTGACGCCGCCGGTGGCGGGGCGCGAGTATCGAACCAATCTCTCAAATCCGCCGTTTTTTCATGGCTCTACGCCATCCTGGGAGGACGTCATGCCAAAACGCCGCAATTTATCCGCTTCGAGCCGCCGCAATTTTTTGAAAGGCGCAGGCCTCGTCGGCGCCGCCGCCGCCGTTGCCCCGCCGGTTGCCGCCAATGCGATGCCGGCATTTCGCCGGAGAAATTGAAGGCCGCCATTCCGGGGCCGCGGCAAATTGCGGCCGAGACTATGGCGCCGGCCGCCGACCCGGTAAATCAAACTTCGAGCGGCGGCGACTTCATGGCCGACGTGCTCAATTCGCTCGGCATCGAATACATGGCGATCAACTGCGCCTCGAGCTATCGCGGCCTGCACGAAGCCATCGTTAATCACGCCAATAACAAGCCCGAAATCATCACCTGCGTCCACGAGGATATCGCCGTCCACATGGCGCAGGGCTATGCCAAGATCGAAGGCAAGCCGATCGCCATGGCCTGTCACGGCGTCGTCGGCCTCCAGCACGCCACCATGGCGATGTACAACGCCTGGTGCGACCGCGTGCCGGTTGTGATCTTCGGCGGCAACATCATGGAGGCCGACAAGCGCGCGCCCGGCGCCGAGTGGCTGCATTCCGGCGTCGACATCGGCCAGATTGTGCGCGAATTCACCAAGTGGGACGACCAACCGGCCTCGCTGCAGCATTTCGCCGAGTCGACGGTGCGCGCCTACAAGATAGCGACGACCCCGCCGATGGGCCCGGTCTTCATATCGCTCGACGCCGAACTGCAGGAAAACCCGATCCCCAATCGGGATGCGCTGCGTATTCCGAAATTTGTGCCGGTGATGCCGCCGCAGGGCGATTCCGGCGCGATTGCGGAAGCTGCAAAGATGCTGGTCGCCGCGCAAAACCCGCTCATCATCTGCGATCGGCTGGCGCGCACGCCTGCCGGCATGGCGAATCTGGTCGAGCTTGCCGAAACCCTGCAATGCGGCGTCATCGACAATGCGGGCCGCATGAACTTTCCGTCGCGGCATCCGCTCAATCAGAGTTTCCGCCGCGGCCTGATCGGCCAAGCCGACGTCATCCTGGCAATCGAGATGAATGATCTCTGGGGCACGCTGACGCATTTCAGCGACCGCATCGAGCGCCGCTCGCATCCGGCATACAAGCCGGACGCCAAGATCATCACGCTCGGCGTGCGCGATCTCTACCTGAAGTCGAATTATCAGGATTTCGGCCGCTGGCAGGATGTCGACCTCGATATCGCCGGCGACGGCGAAGCCTCGCTGCCGGCGCTGACCGAGGCGGTGAAGCGCCTCATCGACGAGGGCCGCAAGTCAGCCTTCGACGCGCGCGGCAAGAAGCTTGCCGCCTCGCATCTGGCGATGGTCGAGCAGTCGAAGACCGATGCGACCATCGGCTGGGATGCAAGCCCGATCACCACGGCGCGCATGTGCGCCGAGGTCTACAACCAGATCAAGGACGAGGATTGGTCGGTGGTCGGCACCTCGATCCGGCTGTCTTGGATGCATCGGCTGTGGGATTTCAAGAAGCCTTACCAATGGAACGGCGGCTCCGGCGGCGCCGGCGTGGGCTATAACCTGCCGGCCTCGCTCGGCGCGGCGCTGGCCAACAAGAAGCACGGCCGCTTCACCGTCGCCTTCGGCGGCGACGGCGACTTCATGTTCAATCCCGGCACGCTGTGGACGGCGGCGCATCACAAGATCCCGATGCTCTACATCGTACACAACAACCGCGCCTATCATCAGGAATACATGTATCTGGTCGCCATGGCGGCCCGGCACGGCCGCGGCGTCGACAAGATGGATATCGGCACCACGATCAAGGATCCGAATGTCGATTACGCCACCGTGGCGCGCGGCATGGGGGTCCATGGCGAGGGGCCGATCACCGACCCGAACGATCTCGGACCCGCGCTCACGCGCGCCGTCGCCGCGGTCAAGGCCGGCGAGACTGCCGTCGTCGACGTCGTCACCGATCCGCGTTGAGGAGTATCGTGATGAACCGGTTCAAGCGTATCGCGGTCGCGGCTGTCGCCGTGACCGCACTCGGGGCGGGCGCTGCGGCTGCGCAGGCCCAGGATGCGCCGCCGGGCGACGCCGCCAACGGCAAGCGCATCTTCCTTGCCGATGGCTGCTTCACCTGTCACGGCCGCTCGGGGCAGGGCGGCGCCTACAATGGTCCGGCGCCGATCCTCGCCCATACCGCGCTTCCGTTCGACGGCTTCAAGGGTCAGATGCGCAATCCGTCAAACGACATGCCGGCGTATCCCGACGCCGTTCTGTCGGACAAGGACATTGCCGACATCTATGCCTTCGTGGAGACGCTGCCGGGGGCCAAGTCGGCCAAGGACTTTCCGCTGCTGAACAATAACTAAGGCCCGAAATCCATCAAAAAGCGTTATGACCGGGCCTGACCGCCCATTCCATGATGACATCCGCCGCCGGCACGGTTGCGGCAAAATTGTCCACGCCTATCTTCAGCATGGATGCGGCGCTTCGCCACGCCGAAGGATTTCGGCCCCCCAGGCGTGTCCAGTGCGGCGGTGACGAAAGCAGATTGCGGTCCAGGTGCTTTTTAAGAGGATGAAATGGCGGACAAGACTCAGAACGTCATCAGCATTTGCGGCAGCCTGCGCAAAGGCTCCTACAACCGAATAGTCATGAACGCGCTGCCGGGCCTCGCGCCGGAGGGCTTGCACATCAAGGAGGCGCCGCCCTTCACTGAGTTCCCTCTCTACAATGCCGATATCCAGAATTCGACCGGCTTCCCGGCCGCAGTGAACACGCTCGCCGACGCCATCCGTTCCGCCGACGGCGTGATTTTCGTCACCCCGGAATACAATTTCGGCATTCCCGGCGCGTTGAAAAATGCGATCGACTGGGTGTCGCGGCTGCCGAACCAGCCGTTTGCCGGCAAGCCCATCGCGTTGCAGTCGGCCTCGCCCGGCCCGGTCGGCGGCGCCCGCGTGCAATACGACCTGCGCCGATCGATGGTGTTTCTCGACGCGCTGACGCTCAACAAGCCCGAAATCTTCATCGGCAATTGCGCGCAACGCATCGACGAGAAGACCGGCCAGATCACCGACGAGCAGACGAAGGGCTTCATCAAGCAGCAGCTTGCCGCATTCGCTAAGTTCATCGCCGCGCACGGCGGCAGAAGTTGAACAAGATTTGAATGAGGTCCGAGGCTGATCCAGAGGGGAATCGATCTTGTCCGACAACCAGATTAATGTGCTCGACCGTTTGCGGCAGTCTGCGCAAGGACTCGTACAATCGCGCGCTGGCGCGCATGCTGCCGTCGCTCGCGCCGGCGGGAATGGCGCTCAAGCCGGCGCCGGCATGGGACAAGATGCCGATCTACAATCATGACATTCAGGCCAGCACGGGTTTCCCTGCCGAAGTCGCCGCCTGGGCCGACGCCATCCGTTCTGCCGATGGCGTCATTATCGTTTCGCCCGAGTACAACTGGACCATCCCCGGCGGGCTCAAGAACGCCATCGACTGGGTCTCGCGGCTCAAGGACGTGCCGTTCAAGGAAAAGCCCGTTGCGCTCCAGTCCTGCGCCAGCGGCGTGCTCGGCGGCTCGCGCATGCAATATCATATGCGCCAGTGCCTGACCTCGATCGATGCGTTCCTCTACGGCAAGCCGGAAGTGCTGGTCACCTTCGCGGCAAAAAAATTCGACGAGAAGTCGAATGAGCTGACCGATCAGCCGACCCTCGACATCGTCAAGCAACAGCTCGCCGGCTTTGAAAAATTCATCCGGCGGCTGAACGGCAAGAGGTGACACAATGGCGCGTCTCGACGGCCGCGTCGCCATCGTTACCGGCGGCGCCAAGGGCATCGGCCGGCATCTATGCGCAGGCGCTTGCCGGCGAAGGCGCGCGGCTGATGATCGCCGATGTTGCCGACGGCAGGGATTTGGCGGAGGCAATCGCGCGCGATCACGGCGCCAATTCGGTGGCGAGCGCCGCTGCCGATGTCAGCGACGAGGGCGCGGTGAAGGCGCTGGTCGCCAAGACCATCGAGCGCTTCGGCAAGATCGACATTCTGGTCAACAACGCCGCGCTGTTCGCGCCGCTCGCCGAGCAGAAATTCACCGACATCGACACCGCGCTGTGGGACCGCGTCATGGCGGTCAATGTGCGCGGCGTTTTCCTGATGACCAAGCACGTCGCGCCGCACATGATCGCGCAAAAGTACGGCAAGATCATCAATATCAGCTCGGGCACCGTCGCCCGCGGCATTCCCACTGTTCGCGCACTATGTCACCTCGAAGGGCGCGGTGACGGCGTTCACGCGATCGCTGTCGCGCGAACTCGGCGAGCACAATATCTGCGTCAATAACCTGGCGCCGGGATTTACGCTGAGCGACAGCGTGATCAACGAGAATCCCGGGCATCTCGAGCATTCGCGCGCAGCCCTCGATCGCCCGCCGCGCGCTCAAGCGCGACCAATATCCGGAGGATCTGCTCGGGGCGCTGGTGTTCCTCGCCTCCGCCGACAGCGACTTCATCACCGGGCAGACCATCGCGGTCGACGGCGGGGCCACGAATAACTAACGTCGTCGGAACGCGCGGAGTCCGACATCGCCGCCCGCATGGCAGCCCGGCCAGCCCGTCGTTTATGCGGCTATTTCCGCATGGCCGCGCTTTGACTATATTCAACCCAAGCAATTGAACCCAAGCAACCGGATTCTGCTTTCCAGGAGAACGCCATGGCGGTCGCGACCGCAAAGAAGTCGAGCAACGGCAAACCCGACCCCAAGCACAATATCGAGGCGATGCGGGAGGCTTATTACGAGCGCATCGCCAAGAACGACATGGCGCCGTTGTGGAAGGTCATGAAATCGGTTGTGACCAAGGAGCCGGTGACGCGCTGCGCGCCGCATGGTCTGGCACTATGACGACGTCAAATCGCTGGTGCATGGAATCCGGCGGCCTGATCACCGCCGAGGAGGCCAAGCGCCGCGTGCTGATCCTGGAAAATCCGGCGCATGCACGGCGAATCGAAGGCCACCAATACGCTGTTCGCCGGCATCCAGATGATCCTGCCGGGCGAGGTCGCGCCGGCCCACCGCCACGTCTCTTCGGCGATCCGCTTCGTGCTCGATGGCGAGGGCGCCTATACGGCGGTCGAGGGCGAGAAGGCCTTCATGTCGCCCGGCGACTTCGTCATCACCGCCAACTGGGCGCCGCACGACCACGGCAACCCGTCCAACAAGCCGATGCTGTGGCTCGACGTGCTCGATTTCCCGGCGGTCAACTTCTTCGAGGCCTCGTTCGCCGAGCAGTTTCGACGCGCCGACCCAGGAGACCACCCGGCAGGATGGCGATTCGCTGAGCTTTTACGGCTCCGGCGTGCTGCCCGACGGCGCCGTGACCAAGAACTACAGCCCGGTCATCAACTACACCTACGCGCGCACGCGGCCGATCGTCGAGCGCATGATGCAGGCCGGCGACATCGACAAGCGCCACGGCGCGCGGGTGCGCTACGCCAACCCGATCACCGGCGGCCCGGTGCTGCCGACCATGGGCGCGTGGCTCGCGATGCTGCCGAAAGGCTTTAAGGGCGAGCCCTACCGCGCGACCGACGGCACGATCTTCGTCTGCGCCGAAGGTCAGGGCACCACCACGGTCGATGGCAAGGTGCTCGAATGGGGCCCGAACGACGTCTTCGTCGTGCCGCCCTGGAAGCGATATTCCCACAACGCGACCAAGGAAACGGTGCTGTTCTCGATTTCCGACCGGCCGGCCCAGGAAGCGCTCGGCATCTGGCGCGAAGGAAGTCACCGGGCGGCATAAGCCGTCGTTATGCTCAGGGCGACGCGCGCTATGCCGCGGTAGCCTCGCGAACGGCCGCATGACCGCCTCCTTCACCCACGACGTTCCGCCGCAACGCGTCGTCTTCGCGTCCGGCGCGCTGTCGCGCGTGGGCGAGGAAGCGGAGCGGCTGGATCTTTTCGCGTGCGCTTGTGGTTGCGACGCCGGGTAGCGGCGCGCGGCTCGGCCGGAAGGTTGCCGAACTCCTCGGCGCTCGTTCGGCAGGCCTGCATGCCCAGGCGGTCGTGCATGTGCCGAAGGCGGTTGCGGAGGCCGGCCTCCGGGCCGCGCGCGAACAAACAGCCGACGGCCTCATCGCTGTCGGCGGCGGCGCGGCGATCGGGCTGGCCAAGGCGATTGCGCGCGAGACCGGCCTGCCGATCCTCGCTTTGCCGACGACTTATTCGGGTTCCGAGGCAACGACGATCTTCGGCACCAGCGACGGCGAGCGCAAGATCACCGGACGCGACCCCAAGGTGTTGCCGCGCACCATCGTCTACGATCCCGATCTGACGCTCGGGCTGCCGGCCGCGGTCAGCGCCGCGAGCGGCATGAATGCCATCGCCCATTGCGTCGAGGCCTTTTGGGCCGATGCGCGCACCCCGGTGACGCTTGCGCTCGCGAGCGAAGCGATGCGGCGCTTTGCCGAAAACTTGCCGGCGGTCGTCGCCGACGGCGCCGACCGCGAGGCGCGCGCGCAATGCCTCATCGCCGCGTGGCTTGCCGGAACGGTGCTCAGCGCCGGCACTGCGCTGCACCATAAGCTCGCCCATGTGCTCGGCGGCCTCGGCCTGCCGCATGCCGAGACGCACGCGATCATCCTGCCGCACGTCACGCGCTTCAATCTCGCCGCGGCGCCGGAAGCCAACGCGCGCCTGACGGATGCGCTCGGCAGCGACAAGTCCGGCGGACGCGCTCGCGGCGATGCTGGACAGACTTCCGATCCCGCAGCGGCTGCGCGACGTCGGCTTTGATGCGGACAAGGTCGGACTTCGTCGCCGGCGAGATCGCCGCGGCGGCTATCACCTCGCCGCGAATGGTTTCAGCGGGTGACGTGCGCGCGATCCTCGCCGCGGCATATTGATACGGCTATTTCGCAAGGGTCATGTGTTTCGGTTCAATCCAAGATCTTGTCGGCGATGCCGCTTTTGATCACTTCGCTCCAGCGCGCGGTTTCGCCGCGGATGAAGGCGCCGAGCTCCTCCGATGTGCTGCTCTCGGCGGACAAGCCCGCTTTGTCCAGTCTCGCGGCCAATGCCCCATCGGCATAGATGTCGGCGACCTCGCGCTGGAGCTTCTCGACGATCGGTTTCGGCGTTTGCGCCGACGCCGGCGACATTGTGCCGGCGCAGAGCAGGGCACCCGTCAGTATCCGGGTGATTATCGACATGGGCTTCGGTTCGCGAGGGCTGCGTTCAATCGAGCTTGATGCCGACAGCCTCGATCACCTTCTTGCGGGTCTCGGCCTGCGAGTGGATGAAGGCGGCGAACTCTTGCGGCGATTTGCTGGTCGAGGGCTCGACGCCCTGGGTGGTCAGCTTGGTGCGCACGCTGTCGCGGCTCAGCACGGCGACGATCTCGTCGTGCAGCTTATTTACGATCGCGGGCGGCGTGCCGGCCGGCGCCACGATGCTCTGCCAGATGCCGAGGTCGAAGCCGGGCAACGTCTCCGCGACCGTCGGAATCTCCGGCGCCAGCGAAATGCGGTCGCCGCCGGTAAGCGCGATGATTTTCAGCTTTCCTGCCCGCGCGAACGGCAGCGCGACATTCACGCTTTCGAGACCGAGCTGGATCTCACCGCCCATGAGCCCCGTGACCTGCGTCGTACCGCCGCGATAGGGCACCAATGTGAGCTTGATGCCGGCCCGCATATCGAGCAGTCCGGCGGTCACTTGAGAGGTCGGCGTGGAGTAGCCCATCAGCAGGCTGCCGGGCTTGGCCTTTTCCTGGTCAATGATGTCCTTGACCGTGTTGGCGGTCACGCTGTTGTTGGCCTCGATCACCGAGGGCACTTGCGCGACCAGCGACACCGGCGCGAAATCCTTGAACGGGTCGTAGGACAGCTTGCTGTAAAGGAACGGATTCATCACCAGTGTGCCGTCGATCGCCATCAGCAGCGTGTAGCCGTCGGGATCGGATTTCGCCACGACCTCCGCGCCGATGATCGTATTGCCGCCGGGGCGATTGTCGACATAGACCTGCTGGCCGAGATCCTTGCTCATCTCGTCGGCGATGATCCGGCCAAGGAGATCGGCCGGACCGCCCGCGGCGAAGGGGACGACGAGGCGGATCTGGTGCGATGGATAGCTCTGTGCCCATGCCGACGGTGTTAACAGAACACACGCCGCAACCGCTGCGATGCGTCCCAAATCAATCCTCATGGCGTCCCCCTTGTGCTCACTCCACGGTGAAATTGCCGTTGTCGTGGATGACCTTGCCCCACCGCTCGGTCTCGCTGCGGACGTAAGCTGCGAGTTCCGCAGGCGTACTGCTCACCGCGACGATGCCGGATCGATCGAGCCGCGCGGCCACGGCCGGATCGGCGTAGATGGTGGCGATGAAGTGCTGCAGCTTGCCGACGATCTCCCCCGACGTGCCGGCCGGCGCATAGAAACCGATCCAGGTCGAGATGTCGCCGAGGCCAGGCGCGCCCGCCGCTTCGGCGAGCGGCGGTAGATCGGGCATTTGGCTGAGCGGGCGATCGCTCAGTTTGGCAAGCGCGCGGAATTTTCCGTCCTTGATGAGCGACAGGCTCGACGCCACGCCGTCGATGCCGAAATCGACGCTCCCGGTCAGAAGTCCCTGCACAGTCTCGGCGCTGCCCTTATAGGGGATGATGACGAAAGCGGTGCCGGTGAGTTTTGAGAACAGCAGCGCCGCGAGCTTGCCGTTGACCGTGCCGGCGCCGAAATTGAACCGGCCCGGGTTGGCCTTCATGTTGTCAATCAGATCCTGCACCGTATGGGCGCTCGAATCCGCGCGCACCTCGACGAGCGAGATATTCTTGGCGCCGAGCGAGATCGGCTCGAAATCCTTGAAAGGATCGTAAGGCAGGTTTTTCTTGATCAGCGGATTGAGCACCATCGTCGAGTCCATCGCCGCGAGCAGCGTGTAGCCGTCGGGATCGGATCTCGCCACTGTCAGCGCGCCAATCGTGGTGTCGGCGCCGGGGCGATTGTCGATCACCACCGGCTGGCCCCAGGACGCCGTCATTTCCTTGCCGATAATGCGTGAGAGCAAATCGGTCGGGCCGCCGGCCGGGAAAGGAACGATGATGTGGATCGGCCGGTTGGGATAGTTGCGCGCGTCGATATCCTGGGCGCAGGAAGGCGTTGCCACGGCAAGCGCTGCGGCGATGATTGCGCCGGCGATGACTGCGGCGGCCAAGATCACGGGAGGAACGCGAGCCTCACGTTAGGCGTCGAGATAGGTCATGAGCTGTCCGAGCTCCGGCATTTCCGGCACGCCGCCGAGTTGTCCTTTGAGCCGCCTCAGGCAACCCCACAACACGGCCTGATTGCTGTTGACGACCGGCTTGCCGAGCGTTTGCTCGATCGCGGCGACCGCCTCGATCTGCGTGGTGTTGGTGCAGCTCAGGAAGATGCCGTCGGCTTCCGGGGTGTCGTTTGCCTGGGCAAGCTCGAGCCAGCGCTGCGGCGTCACCGCTTCGAAATCAGCAGCGCTCTGACATTTGAGCGCGACATCTTTGACGACCTCGAAGCCGGCTGCGGCGAGATAGCTGATGATGCTGGCGTTCGACTGATAGGGGCTGAGCAGCACCAGCTTGGTGAGGCCGATGGCGCGCAAGGCGTCCTTGACCAGGCTGCTGGTCGACAGCGCTTCTATTCCTGTCGTTTTGCGGATGAGGTCAATGATGCGCGCTTCGCCGTCGGCGCCCTCCTTCATCGAGGTATGGGTGCAGTGGAAGACAATAAGATCGGGGCCGGCATCGGCAAGTGTGCCGGCGGCGTGAGCAATCTCATCGGTGAGCTCGGCGACGGTCTTGCCCGGCTGGCCGGCGACGCGACCGCGCGCCACATGAATACCCAGGCCTTTCGGGGCATAATGGTTGAACTGCGGTTCGCTCATGCGGTTGACCGATGGGATGATCAGGCCGATGCGTGCGCGGGGCTCCGTCAATTCGGGGTCGAGGCGCTCCTTCTCCCTCACGGCGTCCATGATTTATGCTCCTTGTCTGTTCTGGCAGCGATCATAGCAGAAGCAAGAGGCCGTCGCAGGATGTTGCGCGATCGAGTGTCCGTAGCGGGTCAGTTGTCCGCCTTTTGTAGCGCGTGAGTTGTCCGCCATGTTCGCTGCCTGTTCTGGAGCGCAGCGGATGCAAAGCGCGGACATCTTCACGCGCTACGGACAGATGTTGCGCGATCGAGCCCCATGATATCGAAGCCGTCGTGCGAGAGGCCGGGCGGAGCAAGGATTTCGACGTCGTAGCTGCGGCCGTCGCGGCCGATGGCGTGCAGAGCGCAGGGATAGGCATCGCCAGCGCGTCGCGTCAGTCGTGGAGGGTCCTCCTTGAGGGTTCCTCTTGCCTGATTTGTGAGTGGCCGCCCGATCGGCGGCGGCTTGGAAGAAGTCAGTATCCGGCAGCGTTGCCCCGTTGCGCAAGCTCCAGGAAATCAGCTCCACGAAGACTTGGCGCGCGAAGACTTGGCGGCGAAGACTTGGGCGGCGAAGACTTGGCGGCGACGGCACGTGGCTTGCGCAGCTTTAGCGGCCGGATAAGATGATCCTCTCGCAATCAATGGGGGACAATCATGCGAGTGATGGCACTTTTGAAAGTAGTCTCGTTGGCGGCCGCAGTCGTGCTGTTGACGAGCTTCTCGGGCGCCTCGATGGCGGCCAAGATGAAGATGGCTCCGGGCTCATGCAAATTCGAGAAACACGCCGTCGCTAGTGGCGCGATGTGTTCGTACCAATGCAACCCCACGACAATGTGGTGTTCGCAGCAAATGTGCACGAACGGTCAGTTCCAGCAGATCATCAGCTGTTTTGGCGCTTTCTGCAGCAACAAGTGCTGATCGCAGCGCAGCGCACTCCACGTCGGCCCCAGCTTCCGGACGCGGCGCGGCGTAAAGCGGCGCAGCGCGTCCGTATTCTTTATTCTTGGAGCGGGGCTTGCTGTCGGCGACCGAAGCGCGTAACGCGGCGCCAAACGAACAGAGCGCGTATCCACGATGGATGTTCCGGCGGTGAAATCGAGGCTGATTAAGGGCGCTACCGGCGATTGGGAAGTCGTCATCGGCATGGAGGTCCATGCCCAGGTGACTTCGCAGGCCAAGTTGTTTTCCGGCGCATCGACCGAGTTCGGCGGCGAGCCGAATTCGCACGTGTCGCTCGTCGATGCGGCGATGCCGGGAATGTTGCCGGTCATCAACGAAGAATGCGTGCGGCAAGCGGTCCGCACCGGACTTGGGCTTAAAGCACGGATCAATCTCAAATCGGTGTTCGACCGGAAGAACTATTTCTATCCGGATTTGCCGCAGGGCTACCAGATCAGTCAGTACAAATCGCCGATCGTGGGCGAGGGCGAAGTTTGCGTCGACATGCCCGACGGCGGCATGGTCCGCGTCGGCATCGAGCGGCTGCACCTCGAGCAGGACGCCGGCAAGTCGCTGCACGAACAGCATCCGACGATGTCGCTCGTCGATCTCAATCGCGCCGGCGTGGCACTGATGGAGATCGTGTCGAAGCCTGATCTTCGCTCCGCCGACGAGGCCAAGGCGTTTATCGGCAAAGTACGCAGCATCCTGCGCTATCTCGGGACCTGCGACGGCGACATGGAGAAGGGCAATCTGCGCGCCGACGTCAACGTCTCAGTGCGTAGACCCGGTGCCGCTTACGGCACCCGATGCGAGATCAAGAACGTCAACTCGATTCGCTTCATCGGCCAGGCCATCGAGCATGAAGCGCGGCGACAGATCGAAATCATCGAGGATGGCGGTATGATCGAGCAGGAGACGCGGTTGTTCGATCCGGACAAAAGCGAGACGCGATCCATGCGCAACAAGGAGGAGGCGCACGATTACCGCTACCTGCCCGATCCCGACCTGCTGCCGCTCACGCTTGCGCCGTCGCTCATCGAGGATTTGCAAAATGACCTGCCGGAACTTCCTGACGAGAAAAAGGTGCGATTCATGCGGGACTATGCGCTGTCCGGTTATGACGCGGATGTGCTGGTCGCGGAGCGTGACGCGGCCGAATTTTTCGAAACCGTTGTCACCGGAAGCGCGGAAGACGGCGCCAAACGGCGCGATCCGAAAGTCGCCGCCAATTGGGTGATCAATGAGCTCGCAGGCCGCCTCAACCGCGCGGGCAAGGACATTTCCGCGGCACCGGTCGCCGCTGCGCAACTCGGCGCCATCCTCGACCTGATCGCCGAGAACATCATTTCCGGCAAGATCGCCAAGGATGTCTTCGAGATCGTCTGGAACGAGGGCGGCGACCCGCGTGCGATCGTCGAACAGCGCGGCCTGAACCAAGTGACCGACCTTTCGGCGATCGAGAAGCTCGTCGACGATATCGTCGCGAAGAATACGGACAAGGTCGCTGACGCCAAAACGAACCCGAAAGCGATCGGCTGGTTCGTCGGTCAGGTGATGAAGGCGTCAGGCGGCAAGGCAAACCCGCAGGCGGTCAACGATCTGTTGAAGAAGCGCATCGGTATCTGACCGCGACGCTCTTTCGGTTCCGCTACGCACTGCGCGATGATGATCACCTCACGCTTCGCATGCCGAAAATGATGCGAACGAACCGCTCGCTTGGGCCTCGCGAGGCGCCGCGCGCCGTCGCGGCAACGTCGCTCGCGCGAATTGGTTGACACTGATTCGCGCGGTTTGAACCTCGATCAGCCCTTCGACGCGTCCGCAAAGGCATCCTGCGCAAAATTTTTTTCCACTGCGGTGAAGCTACCGCATCGGCTTCATCGCGCGCACGAAGAAGCGTGCGTTCAGCGCGCGTCGCACGCGCACGCGCAATGAGATGGGCGCGCGCGACAGTGCAGATAACCGCATTCCATCGGCGCTTTTGCATCGCGCGGAATTGTTTGCGCGTGCTCGCGTCGGAGTAAAAATTTTTGCTGCTTTGTGTGTTCGACGATCGCTGCTCGCGCACTACGCCGTAGCGGAAAGCGGCGCCTACACACAAAATTAAGGCGAGTCACTGTTATTTTTTTCCCCGTGTAGTAATCGGATGGTAGTGCAGATCGATTCGCGACTGCACTGCACCGATCGCCATCCACTCATGGCTAGGAGGGCAGCAATGGCGAAGAAGAGAAAGACTAAAGCAGCGGCGAAGAAAGCTCCGAAGAAGACGAAACGTCGGAAGAAGAAGTAGTCGACGCTGCTAACGGTCTTCGATTTCGCATGAGTTGAAGATCGCGTCACACGAGCCGGCTGCTGTCGAGGGTGGATCAATGATCGCCCGAGAAGCGCCGGCTCAGGTGAACGACAGGGGGCGTCGGCGAGACCGAGGCGCGAGCTTCACAATCGTGGGCAGAGCGATCCTTCGCAAAGCGCGCGGCGGTGAAGACGAGGGACGGTCCAACCGGACCTCGCTCTGGCAGATAGCCAGGGGACCCGATCCTCAGACATCTCGCCGACGCCCTCGGTGTGTCCGCGCCTCAGGTTCTATATTCTTATTGGCGTCGCGCAGCATGTCCGCGGCGCTTTTTTATTTGCGTTGAAATGGCACGCGCGCCCAAGGGGTCGAGGCTCAATCGCGCCGCCAGAGCGCGGCAAAAGTCTGCGCGGCGACAGGCGGCGCATCGCGCAAAGCCAATCGAACTTTACTACTGGCCGACGCCGAACGGCTGGAAGATATCTATCATGCTCGAGGAATGCGGCCTGCCCTATGTGGTGCGGCCGGTCGACATCTCCAGGGGCGAACAGTTCACGCCGCAATTTTTGGCGATCTCTCCCAACAACCGCATGCCGGCCATCGTCGATCCAAGCGGCCCCGGCGCGCGGCCGATTGCCGTCTTCGAGTCTGGCGCCATCCTGCAATACCTCGGCCGCAAGACCGCAAAATTCTATCCGCGGGAGGAGCGTGCGCGCGTTGCCGTCGACGAGTGGCTGTTCTGGCAAATGGCCGGGCTCGGCCCTATGGCGGGGCAGGCCATGCACTTCCGCCGCTATGCGCCGGAGCTGATTGCGTATGCGGTCGCGCGCTACACCGACGAGGTCAATCGGCTCTACGGCGTCATGAACAAGTGGCTTGCCAATCGCGAATTTCTGGCCGGCCGCTATTCCATCGCCGACATCGCCAGCGTCGGCTGGGTCCGCTTCGCCGAGCGCCAGGGGCAGGATCTCGCGCAGTTTCCGCACGTCCGGCGCTGGTACGAAACCATCCGCGCGCGTCCCGCCGTCAAGCGGGCCTTCGCCATCCGCATCGAGGCGGCATCCGCCGTCGACATCAATGACCCGAAGGTGCGCGCCGTGCTGTTCGGTCAGCGCGCGCGATGAACGCCTGGTTCACTCCCCAGCAAGGGGAGGCAATGCTTTGCTCACTTCGCCCGCGTCCAGGTCTGCGACTTGCAGATCACGCTCAAAACGCAGCCTTTGAGTTCGGCGGTGTTGTCGCCGGTCATGGTGAACGAGCCGCTATAGGTTTTGCCGTCCTGGGCGTTGTAGACCTCGCCGCTCCAGACGTTCGGCCCGCTCGGCTTCATGCCAAGCACGATCTGTACGCCGAGTAGCGGCCGGTTCTGCTTGCTGGCGTCAGCATTGTTCTTGTCGGTCTTGGGTCTGCCGGTCGCGGGGTCATTCGGCACTTTGAGCCACACCAATGCACCGCAAAGCGCACCGCCGCAATTGGTGATGCGGACCTGGCTGTCTTTATCGGCCGTATACCACGTGCCCAAAGCTTCGGCCGCAAACGCCGGCGCAATCGCCAACGACGCGACGAGCGACAATCCAATCGAAAAACAAACCGCGGCTGACGCCGGACAAAGGGTTCTCATGGCAACCTCGGCTCCTTCACTTCACCAAGTCGAAGGATAGTCGACGCGACAAGCATTGCCTAGTTCCTCCGTTGCGCCATGTTTTCGCACGTCCACAGGCGAGCAGTGCGATGTTGCTTAACGCCGCGTTGCCGAAAACGTGCAAATCGCCGGGTCGCCGGTTCAGATTCAATTCATCGCATTGCTTAAACCACCATTCAAATGTTCCGACGATTATCGGCGTGTCGGCAGGGGAAAATCAGCCGTCAAAACACGCGGAAGCGTGAAGCGCAGAGAGGGGAGTGCACCATGGCTCGTTTTGAAATTCTCGACAGCAATTCGGCGCCGCTCGGCGAAGGGCCCGCAGCCGGTGACGTGCTGTTCGAACTCGGGATGATGTATTCGATCGGCCGCGACATGCCGGTCGATCTCGTCTCCGCGCACAAATGGTTCAATCTTGCCGCAGTGCGAGGCAACGCGGACGCCATCCGGCTGCGGCGCGAGATTGCCAGCCAGATGTCGGAAGCCGAGGTTGCCGCCGCGCAGCGCGCGGCGCGGGACTGGCTGCGCGGCAATCGCGAGACGGCGGCGCCTGCCATCGCGGCCTGAGGCTTGCGCTGCGGCGGCCGTTGCGCGCTTTTTTACCGCCGCGGCCGCATGCTCGGCGGCGCCGTTGCAGGTATTTCCGGCGGCTTGGTGTGCGCCGTTGCGACGGCAAAAGCATTGTGCTCGATTCGCGGCGTCGAGTGTTAATTCTTTCGAACTGTGAATACGTACATGTATCGAAATGTCTGCGGGTTGTCCGCTTCAAAGGCGTCCCAGTTGTCGATCTCCATGAGTGCGCCGTCGCCTGGGAATCGCGCCTGGAAGTTGCCGGCGATCCACGGTTCGACCTCGAAGCCTAGAAACGAAAGGCGCTGGTCATCAAGAAACGACTTGATCTTCGGAATGGTGAACCTGTGCTCCACGACGTTGAACAACAGGTCCCGGCATCCGCTCATGCTGTAGAAGTCGGCGGATTCGGTGACTTTTTTCCAGCCCCGCTCGTCGTCATCACGCAATATCTCCTGACGACATTTCCGAATATCGTTTTCTGTCGGCTGATAGCCGCGCTCGGCGATATGTTGGCGCACCTCGACCATGGCGCGTCGTGCGGCCTCGCTGTAGAGACCGACGCGCATTTCGCCGTGCGGCCGCAGCAGCGAGAGTAACACCCGCCAGCCGGCATCCGGCTCCGCCAGATGGTGCAGCACGCCGACCGCCTCGATGCGATCGAAGGTGCGGCCAATCGCTCCCAGGTTCAGGAGATCGGCTTGGGCGTATGCGATGTTGCGTAAACCTTCTTCACGGGTTTTTCTCCGCGCGTAGGCGAGACTGGGCCGACTGATATCGATTGCCAACACTTGCGCGTCGGGGAAGAACTGCGCGACCTGGAACGCATGCTGTCCGCTGCCGCAGCCGGCTATCAATATCTCCTTGCCGGCGTATGCGTTGTCATCGGCGGCAGAGATGATCGCCATTTTCCGGTCGCCTGCCAGCACGGCAAGCGGATTGATCGTCCATCTTGGATAAGGATTTTCTTCGTATTGGCGCATGACATGACGCGATACACCGTCGTTAACAGCCGTCAGAACGGGAATCGATCCGAGATCGTCGGCTTCCTCGATTGGCTCGCTGACCTGCTGGCGCAAAAGGTCGGCTACGATTGGCGACCAATTCCTGTCCAAAAGCGTTCTTGCCGCCGGCAGAGCATGCAGCGGGAAATAGGCCGCAACCGCGGCCAGCAGGAGCGGCGGAATTTCAGCTCCATCCGCCATTTTCCCCAGCAGTAAAGCCCTCAATTGGCTCGACTGGCGCGCTTCTTCATCACCTTGAGCGAACACGTATTCATTGATGAAACATTGCTGCGCAATGGCACAGAGCAAACGGACCATCGCGCCGTCGATTGTTCTGGAATTGATCAGGGCCGAGTACGCAAGGCCGAGCAGCGCCGAGCGAATGAATGTAAGGAATCTCTCGAGCGGCATGCCGCGTATGGGTATGGTCTCGAGCGCACAGCGCAGAAACAGGTCATTTCCAATTGAATTCAAATTCGACGGCCCCAATAGCTCTTCGGGCCTTACGGGCAGCGGCCATCTCTCTTCGATGCGGTTGATGCACGCCGTGATGGTGGGATTTTGAAAAATAAAATCTTCGGTATTCTTTTGGCTCATGCCGAGCGCGATCGCGCGTTTGAAATGAACCGCGGCCTGATCCTGCAGATCCAGCGCCTGGTAGGAGGATGCGATATTGTAGTGGCAAGCCGCGTTCAGGGCGTCCGAAACGATAGCCTTGGCGAGTGTTTTCACGGCGAGCTTGTGGCGGCCGGACGCCTGAAGAATCAGTCCGAGGAGATTGAGGGCATTAACGTGTGCAGGTTCGCGTGCGAGAATTTCGTTGCAAATGTCCTTCGCGTGTTCCGATTGCCCGTGCTCGTGATGCCAGCGTGCTTTGGCCATCAGGTCGGCAACCGCGAGGGCTTTGTCCCAGTTGTTAACTGGGGCGGCGCTTGCGGAGGGATGTCCACGCTTGAGGCCGGCCCTTTGCTCTTTTCGGTTCATCCTGACCCCGGCCTTGATTTCTACGGCGAGAATAAGCGCATATTTCAGTCCTCGGATGAGGTTTCGTCAGGACGCGTGGCCGGCTTGCGCACCCAGAATTGGTACATCGCGGCAAATGTGCCGGGAGCCTCGGCTTCAAATTCGTGCCAGCGATCGAGGTCGGTCAATGCCGCCCGCTCGGGAAAGCGCGAGGCGAACCGCTGCAGCGCCGGCGCGTCGAGAATGAAGCCGGCAAATTCCACGCCGTTGGCGGCGAGGAACGATTTGATCTCGCGCAATGTAATGCGATGCTCCTGCACGTGAAAGAGCAGGTCGCGGCATTCATTGGTGGCAAAGAAGTCCTCCCACTTGATTACCGATTTCAGCAACGGGTCTTCGGCCGCGGCGATGTCCTCGCGACAGCGTCGGATGTCCTCGGGTGTCGGCCGGTAGCCGCGCGCGGCGATCAGCGTTCGCGCCGCGACGATGTTCCGGCGAGCGAGTTCGCTGTACAGGCCAACCTGCATGGCGCCGCCCGCACGCAGCAGCGACAGCAAAACGCGCCAGCCTTCCCAGGGGTCCTCCAGATGGTGCAGGACACCGGAGGCGTCGATGACGTCGAAGGCTCGCGCGATCGAGCCCAACCTCATGATGTCGGCCTGCCCGAATTCGACATTGGCGAGGCCAAAATTTTGCGCCATGCGCTTGGCGTAGCTGAGACTCGTCAGGCTCAGATCGATCGCCAGAATCCGCGCGTGAGGCGTCTGCCGCGCAAACTCGATGGTAGAAAGGCCAGTTCCGCAACCCGCAATAAGGACATCGAAAGGCTGGCCAGGCTGGCGGCCGTCGGGGTTTGCGGCTTGCCGCGGCGCCGCCGACCTGACCCAGCGCGGGTAAGGACTTTCTTCGTATTGCTGGCGCACCGCGTGGGACACGCCGCCGCCAATGCTGGTCAGGATGGGAATGGCGGCCGCGAGCTGGCGTTCCTGTGCCGGTTCCTCGACCTGTTGCGCAATCAAAGCGCGCACCGGTCGAGGCCAGGATCGGCCGAGCAACGCCTCGACATTCGCCAAAGTGTGCAGTGGAAAATATGCAGCGACAACGGCGAGCCGGAATGCAGAACGCTCGCCTCCGGCCGCCGGCGTCTGTTCGAGCGATGCCCGCAATTGCCGCGCCTGATCGGCTTCCTCCGCAGTCATGGAGAATACGTATTCGTTGACGAAGCACTGGCGCGCCATGGCGCAGTAGAAATCAAGCAAGGGTTCGTCGCCTGCGTCATCTGCGGCCGTGCTTTTGAGCATGATGTGCCGCACGTTCGTCAAAAGGCGTTCGAGGCCGATGTCCGTTACGGGGTCGCACTCGAGCAAGGCGCAAAGCAGCTGATGATGCGACAGCGCCGCCATTCCCGAGGCGCCGAGCAATTCCATAACGGGAAGGCGTGCCGGCCACGCCGCATCGGCGCGCGCGATGCCGTCACGCACGGCGCCGTCAAGCTTGATGAGGCTGATGCAGGCGGCGGTCAGCTCGCGCGGCGGCGCCCAGCCTTCCAAGAGCGCACGGCGCGCCATATTGCGAACGCGCTCCTCGTCTGCCGTGAACCGCGCAGTTTTGACGCATTGGACGAAGAATGATCTGCCCTGCGCTGTTTCCGTGATGCCGAGCGCGCGGCTGGCAGCATCGATTGCCGCATTCGGCTGGCCCACCGCCATGTAGGCTCTGCCGAGATCTTCATACGCAACTAGCAGATCGGGCTTTAGCGCGATGGCACGCTCGAAATGGCGAACGGCGTCGCTGGCTTTGCGCTGCGCCAGCAGGGCGGCGCCGAGCATGCCGTGCGTCTCCGCATGGTCGGGAAAAAGCGTGAGGATATTCCGGTACTGAAGTTCGGCTTCGCCGAGCGCTCCAGCTTGATGACGCGCTACGGCGGCGCCGTACAGGCCGGCGAGCGCGCCCGCCGGCGCCGGGCCAATCGCAAAGCCAGGCGCGGGTGCTGCGCCGCGAGACCGCGAGACCCGCCGTTGCTTGCAATTCATGGCACTTATCGGTGGCTTTGTGTCAGCGCTCCATCCTGCTAGCGAACCGCCCGTGACGGGTCAATCTGCGCGCGTCGGCGCGACGTTTGACATGTGTGGCACATGTATTCATGTTATTCACATGACGATGATGATCCAAATCCGTAATGTGCCAGATGCGCTGCATCGCCAGCTCAAGTCACGTGCTGCGCAGGCGGGCATGTCCCTCTCCGATTACTTGCTCAGTGAGATACGCCAGGTGGCCGAGCGGCCGACGCTCGGTGAACTGCGCGCGCGTTTGGAGCGCCGCGCCGGAGTGACCTCCGGCTTGGCGCCGGCCCAGGCGGTCCGCGCTGAGCGCGACCGCCAATGATTGTCGTCGACGCCTCGGCCGTGCTCGAAACGCTCCTCCGCACTCCGGCAGCAAAAGCGGTAGAAAGGTGGATATTCGACCCGGGACAAGCCCTGCACGCGCCCCATTTGCTCGATGTCGAAGTCGCGCAAGTCATCCGCCGGTATGCGGTGAACGGCGAGATTGGGGGCGAACGCGGCCGCGCCGCCCTCGCCGATCTCGCAGATTTCCCCTTGCGCCGATATCCGCACGATTTCCTGCTGCCCCGGGTCTGGGATTTGCGAAACAATCTCACGGCCTATGACGCCGTCTATGTCGCCCTTGCCGAAATCCTCGACGCTCCGCTGCTCACGCGCGATCGGCGTCTTGCCGGGGCGGCCGGCCATCATGCCAGGATCGAGCTGGTATGAATATGCCGCTCCTGGGCGCCGGTCTGGCTCCACGCGCCGCCCGTAATTATCGCAAGTTGCGAGAATTGGGCATCACGATCCGCAAGACCGCCAACATCATCATCGGCACCTTTTGCATCGAACATCGCCATTCGTTGCTCCACGATGACCGCGACTTTGCGTCCATGGAGGAGCATCTCGGCCTCAAGGTCGTGTAAATCGTTCCGCCGCCAACAAGCTTATCGCCTATCCAGATGACCGATGGGAGAGAGCCAGAACAGTGGCGATGGCATAGAGACGAGCAATGGCCCAGAGCGTACCTGCGGTTAGAATTGGGACGTTCACGCGTCCTGTTCAGTTTCGCCGCACAGGCTCGAAACAGTTCGATGATTTCTTCACGGGTTGGCCGTCTTGTTGATTGTCTGCTCGTACCCCTGCTCACGTTTCGTGATCTCAAATCGCGATCTTAGTTTCGATCACGTCGTAATCAGCCTGCACGCCTCCATCGGCGGTGTCGAGAAGCCCTGCTGTCGATAGCGCCTGAACGTCCGCGTGGACATTGCTATAGTCGCGGCCCAGCGCCTTCGCCAACGCTCGCACACTGGTCACTTTGTGCCGGCGGACGTAGTGCAGCAACTCGATCCGCTTTCCCGTCATGACGCGGGCGAGAGCGTCCCAACTCTCGAACGCAAGATGGCGCTCATGGAAAGTTTCGCCGCGCTCAGCTCGGTGCCAAGCGTTCACAAATCGCCGTGAAGCTTCTTCCTCCATCGCCCCCCCGACGGTGATCTTCACATTTCTCATTTGCCATCTCGCAAGGTTCGCACATCGGTCCAAAAGTCCGCCACCAGCTGCTCGACGCTGGTAAACGCATAGGCGGTCTCGGCGCCCTGAAAATGCCGATGATCGCCTTTGCCGCGCTCATTGTCGTATCCCACTTCCCGACCGCCTGGGCGACCGTAGAACAGCGAATACTTCAGGCTGTGAACGGACGGTGGCACCGGAGACGGAACGCGCCACAGCACCATCTCCACAATCGCACCGTCGTCGTAATCGATGCGCTGGTGGAAGAGCAGTTCGGCCTTCATTCTGGGACGCAGAATGGTATACTTGACCATATGGTGTCAACTGCCATAAACTCCCTGAAGAGATGGCCGTGCCATTACGCGCCGCACTCTATCTGCGAGCCTCCAATCGCGCGGCAGGTCGAGCATGATGTCTCGATCCCCGATCAGTCGTGCGGGTGTCAGCTCATCGAGACCTACGTTGAGCCGGGTGCATCGGCCACCGGCGATCGCCGGTCCGAGTTCCAGCGGATGACCGAAGCCGGCACGAGCAAGCCCGCAGCCTTCCATCTCATCGTTCACAGCTTCTCGCGCTTTTTCCGCGACCACTTCGAGCTGGAGGCCTACGTCCGCAAGCTTGCGAAGAACCCCGGCATCTGCTTCTGCGCCCGGCGTTCGCAGTTCTGTTCTGAACTGGCGGAGAGGAAGGGATTCGAACCCTTGATACGGCTTTAGACCGTATAACGGTTTAGCAAACCGCCGCCTTCAGCCACTCGGCCACCTCTCCGGATGCGGAAACGCTTATAGTTTCGGCGTTTCCACGTCAAATGTAGGATGCTCCACCGGCCCGCTCCACAGCCTGTCCAAAGCGCTCTTTCGCGTAGCATTTGGTCACCAACGTGGCATCTGCGGAGGGCCGCTGCGTTGGCGAGGAAACATCTATAATGGCCGGCACGTCTTGAGGAGTGCGCGTCTCGAGGAGGTCACTGCGATGCTGCGGCGAGGTAAGCTCATCCGACGCGGGTTCGCAGTTGCAGCCTTGTGCGCGTCGGCGTTTTGCGCTCGCGCGCAAGGAGATTTGCTCAAGCGCGACGTCAAAGCGCCGCCCGGCCGCGACGTGCGCGTCGGCGTCTACACTGACATCCGTCAGGATTGCACCTCCGGGCCGCTGCCGGCGATCAAGCTCGTCACGGCGCCGGCGCACGGGCGCGTGACCGTCAAGCGCGGCACCCTCAAGGCGACCAATTTCAAACAATGCCTGGCCACCGAAGTGCCGGCGTTTGTCGCCTTTTATCGCTCCGTGGCAGACTTCACCGGCACCGATGAGTTCGAGCTCGAAGTCAGCTTGCCGGGCGGTCACAAGCAGATCCAGCACATCAGCGTGACAGTATCGAGCAACGCCAACGGCGGGCAGGGAATCTGATGCGTGCGGCGAAGTGTGGTTCTGCCGGTCAAGCGGAAGGTGCCGATGGCAACGGCAAATTCGAAAACGAAACAACACCGAAAATTCTGCGGACGAGAGATTCGAACGGATCGCGGGCGTAATACCAACCTTCACATTCTCAGACTCTCTACATCGTCATGGCCAGGCTCGTCCCGGCCATCCACGTCTTTGATCTTGCGCGACTTTTAAGGCGTGGATGCCCGCGACAAGCGCGGGCATGACGACTTAGTCATTCCCCAGGTTGGCGCAAGATCATGATGCAGGCGCCGAATCGCCTCATGCGCAGCAGATTCGCGTGCTCGCCGTCTTGGCAACCGCTAATCCGCGGCGTCACCGGACAGCAGGCGAGCCGGCAACACGCAAACCTTCGCGGCCGGAAATCGCCATCGCGCTGGCAGCGAAGAGACGTTTGAACATGTTGATATTGCGCATGAATTTACGGCTTCTCGCGCTGATCTGGCGGCCGCTTTCGCCTCTCCTACCGGCGCGCGATGCGTGATTTTTACGCAACACCTTCCCGAAAAGAGCCGCGGGAGACTGTGACTCGGCCAGTTCTTCGTTGCGTGGCGGAACCCGTGAGTTAAGGTGCAAATGCGACGGAGGGGGGAACCCCAAGTCGACCTGCTTCAGGGTTTTCCGGGAAAGTGGAAAGTCTGGATTGGGTAGTTGGGGACCAAAAGGGGACCTTCCAGGGGTGCGACGCACCCGGCGGAGACGGAACCCTCCCACGGCAAACAACTGGAGGTTCAAAATGAAGATGGTGAAAAGCCTCCTCCTCGGCTCCGCAGCCGGTTTGGTTGCAGTCACTATGGGGCAGGCAGCTGATCTTCCCGTCAAGGCCAAGCCGGTCGAATACGTGAAGGTCTGTAGCCTCTATGGGGCAGGATTCTACTATATGCCGGGCACCGATATGTGCCTCAAGATCGGCGGCTGGGTCCGCGCTGAAGTAGGCTGGGGTAACAACGGCAACTTCACCACGGGCGCGTTCGCCGGCGTGACGAACCAGCGCACGACCAACAACCTGGACTTTCGGGCCCGCGGTTACATCACGGCCGACGCCCGCGACCAGACTGCTTACGGCACGGCGCGCGGCTACCTGGCGGTCGGTCTCAGCACGAACGACGTCGGCCTCAATACCGCGGCGAACCAGTTCAGCGCCAACCGCGCCTTCGTGCAATGGGCCGGATTCACGGCCGGTATTGCGCAGTCGTTCTATGACTTCTACAGCACCCCGGCGACGTCGTACTGGGGCGACTTCCCGTCATCTGATACCGGCGATCCAGGCTGGACGGTGTTCGGCTACACCGCGCAACTCGGCAACGGCTTGTCGGCGACGGTCGCGATGGAAGAGCGTCGCATAACGCAGATCATCGACCAGAATGGGGCTCAACCCATTATGGGATTCACCGGCACGGGCGGTACCCTCACTCCGGGTAGCTTCTTCGACACGCTGAGCACGAACGCTACCACAGGGGGGGCTGTAACCGCGGCAACAAATGCGGTTACGGGAATCCCAGGGTCGGTCAGCGGCGGCGCTGCGTTCTTCCCGGGTGCCGGCGCTTATGGCGGCATGCAGATGGGCGACATCACCGGCAATCTGCGCGTCGATCAGGCCTGGGGCAGTGCTCAGGTCATGGGTGCGTTGCATGAGGTGAATGCCAGCTACTACAGCTTAGCAAATCCCGCGGCTGCTGCTGTTGTTCCTGGCGTTTCAGGTGCTCTTCCGGCTCTCGCTTCTGCTCCGTCAGTTCTCGGCGGCCATCCCGCCGACGCTTGGGGTTGGGCCGGTGGTGCGGGCTTCAAGGTGCTGTTCCCGATGATTGGCCCGGGTGACTACATCCAGACCCAGGTCAACGTCACCAAGGGCGCCCTCCGGTACATTTTCTTCAGCCCGGACGCCAACTTCGGCATCCTTCATGGCGGCAGAGAATCGTTCGGCGTGCTGACGGACGCGGTTTACGGCGGCACGATTGCCGGCACCAACGCGACCAATGCTCAGTTGACCTCGGCCTGGGGCTTCAACGCAGCCTACGACCACTTCTGGGTCCCCTCGCTGCATACCTCGGGCTACGGCGGCTATGACAGGGTGAGCTACGGCACCAACGCCAACGCCATGTTGTGCTCCGCCGCCGGCTTTGGCGCCAATTTCGGCACACAAGCCACGGCCATCGCAGGATGCAACAACAACTGGTCGGTCTGGTTCGTCGGCTCACGCACTCAGTGGGACGTGAACAAGAACTTCTACCTGGGCGTGGATGTTCTGTACGAGAGGATGAACAGCGCCACGACCCCGACCGGCACCGTTGGTACCGCCAACTTCGGCTTCGGCTCGGCAACCACGGTTGCGAACCTGGGCTCCTGGCAGTTCCGCTTCCGTATGCATCGCGACTTCCTGCCCTGATCACTCGATCGAGGTGTGAATTCGGCAAACCCCGGCGGGTTCTTCCGCCGGGGTTTTTGCTATGTGTGGCCAGTCTCGTCATGCCCGCACTTGTTGCGGGCATCCACGCCTTAAGACTTGCGCAAGATCAAAGACGTGGATGGCCGAGACAAGCCCGGCCATGACGACGTAGAGAGTTCGAGAGCGGAATGACCCGCTCGTCGTGTCCGAGCTTGTCGCTTCATCCTCCCCCGCAAAGCGCAGCGGCGCGGGGGAGGGGGACCGCCCTGCGTAGCAGGGCGGTGGAGGGGGCACAGGCGGCGTGGCTCGCGAAGCTGTTATTGGATGGATTGGTATGGCCAAGGTGTTTGTTAGACCAGACGTCAATATTGATGGACTCTCTTCCGTCACCCTGAGGCGCGACCCCCGACTTGATCGGGGGGAGCCTCGAAGGGCGGCCCCGGCACCGGAACTGGCATCCTTCGAGGCCCGCGCTACGCGCGGGCGCCTCAGGATGACGGTCAACATTAAATGAGCCTGGTATTAGACACGGCTAAAATCGCTGTACCGGGGAGCCCCCTCCACCGCCCTTCGGGCGGTCCCCCTCCCACCGCTTTGCGGGGGAGGATGTCGGCCGCGAATACCATCCTAACCGGCGGGCGCCGGCCTAAAAATCCGTCATCTCAAGTCAAAACGCGCCGTGTGCAGCTCGATGAGGCCGCGGACCATGATGTTGAAGGCGACGACCAATGAGGACTTCCACCGCGAAGCTGTCCCGATAAGTTCATCTGCGCAGAATAGGGTTTTGGCGCGCGAGTGGATGCGGATCACTCGGTGATCGAATCTCTATCAGGCCATCGGCGGCGTCATGATATTCGTGACTACAGAACATATTAAATGAGCTTGTATCTCCATAAATGTTCTGATTGATCTTGAAGAAATTGTTCGAGTTGTAAAGCCGAGGAATGTGCCACCACAGCCGATAGCGTAATTCCAACAAAAGCGCCACAAGTGACTTCGATTTTTCTACACGATCATTCTCAACGTAGAGCAATGGATGCTGCTTTTCGATAAGATTGATGCCGCCGCGGATGACTTCTTCTTCGAAGCCTTCCACATCAATTTTTATCATAGCACATGCGACGTCTCCGAACCGCTGATCAAGCGTCGTAACTTCGATCGCATCTGATCCTGGGACCCATTCCGTCAAAAGTTGGACCGCGCCAAAATTCCCAACTTCGGAATAGTTGATTGATGGAAGCCATAGCTTTTCTTGTTTCTGGCCCAACGCCTCATTATAGGCAAAGATATTCGTAAGCTGGTTCAAGGCGATTTGCGCCTGAAGCAGTGCGTAACAGTTACGTTGGGGCTCGAATGCATAAACTCGACCTTGCGGCCCCACCGCCTTTGCCAATCCAATTGTGTGGGCCCCAATATTCGAGCCGACTTCAACTACGTTGTCCCCTGGCTTTATTAAGCGTCTGAGGAACGCACCTTCAAGACTGCCATGTTCGCCGTACGCCTCCAGCGATTTGCCGATGTAGTAATCCTTACGATTGACCAGGAAGTAGCCGTCGCGACCCGCAACGAGAGCAATTTGGTCGTTGAGAATCAAGGTATGCATCGCGACCCTCCTCAATCAATAGCGACCTGCCGAACGGCGGCTCCTTTGGTAAGGTTCAGTCCCGAGTTTCGATCGGCTGAGTGTCATGCCCCTTGCCTTCGCTAGCTATTGCCATGCCGTTGTTTGGGCGGCTGATTCTCCAGACCACCCTCCGGCGTGTGCGCTAGCGTCAAAAACGCCTTGAGCTCGACCAAAATTCTCTCCAAGACCCCGTGCCACTGGCCGGCTTCTGTCTGGCGGAAGAGCCTCGCCGTTGGGTACCAAGGACTGTCCGTTCTTTTCCGCAACCACCTAAAATCCGGATGAAAAGGCAGCAGGACCCACACTTCCTTGCCAAGCGCTCCGGCTAGATGTGCCACCGCCGTATCAATGGAAATCACCAAATCCATCTCTGATAAGAGCGCGGCAGTGTCGGAAAAGTCATTGAGCATTTCTGAGTGATTTTTGATCAGTTGGCACCCTAACAAATATTCGCGGTCATTATCGCGAATATCTCTTTGTGCCACGTGCCATTCAGCTGCATCGATTAAAATCGGTGCTAGCGTTTGCAGCGGAATGCTGCGTCCCGGATCGGGAACTGGCCTGCCAGACCACGCTAATCCAATGCGAGGCTTTACTCTTTCGCCAAGCGCATCCCGCCAGGCTGAGATCTTCGCTTCGGCAGGCGAAAGATAGGGAATTAAAGCGGGAATTGTTTCCAAGGTTGTTTCAAAAGCAAGCGGTAGAACTCATGAGCGGGCACTGAACATCAAAATTCGGCAGAGTGTTGCCCTCGCTGACGATTTGTACCCCTTCGTTCCGCTCCGTAAAAAGCGGAACTAGTGAGGCGGCAGCTTCAAACACGACTTTGCAATTGCGGCCCTTCAACAATGAAATGTACCGATAGAAGTGGATTGCATCTCCAAGGCCCTGCTCGCTGTGAACCAAGATTGTTTTGTTCTCTAGCCCGCTTTGGCCAAGCCACAACGGTTCATTGAAATCTCTCCTGGGCGAGGGAAATGCTTGCGCATTCCATCGCCACTCATACAATTTCCACCCCTCTAAGTACTCGCCCATCGATAATTTTACCAACGCCTTGTTGTAGTGAGGTTCGGCTAAGGTCCCGTCGATTAGAATCGCTCTTTCCCAGCACGACAGCGCCTCTTGGTCGCGATTGAGCGAAAAGAATACAAGTCCACGACCAAGCCACGCAGTGGCCAGATCGGGCGCCAGCGCCAGTGCTTGGTCGTAAGCCGCCATCGCTTCATCATGACGTCTAAGTCCATAAAAGGCATTGCCGCGGCCGAGCCACGCCTCGGCTAAATGAGGCGCCATGGCCAACACTGTGTCGTAAGCGACAAGGGCCTCTTCGTAACGTCTAAGTTCGCAGAATACATCGCCGCGGCTCAGCCACGCCTTCGCTAAATTGGGCGTGATCTCCAGCGCCTTGTCGTAAGCCATGAGGGCGTCGTCATAACGCTTGAGCCTATACAATGAGGTACCGCGACCGAGCCAAACTTCCGCAAGCTCCGACTTAAGCGTCAGCGCCGTGTCATACGCCGCAAACGCCATGTCGTACCGTTTGAGTTCGGAAAGCACATTGCCGCGACCGAGCCACGCTTCCGCCAAGTCTGGTTTGAGAATCAGTGCCTTGTCGTAGGCGGCGAGTGATTCATCGTAATGTTTGAGCTCAGACAGCATATTGCCACGACCAAGCCATGCCTCGGCCAAATCAGGCTTGAGCGCCAACGCTTTGTCGTAAGCTGCGGACGCCTCGTCGTAGCGCTTGAGCTCGCTTAGAGATTTTCCCTTGTTAAAATATGCACCGTGATGCGTTTTATTGAGCGAGATCGCTTTGTCGAAATCGGCTATCGCACGCTGATACTGTTTCAAGTCACTATAAACCGTGCCGCGATTGTTCCACGTTTCGTCGACTTTCGAATTCAATTCAAGAGCGCGATTGAATTGCTTCAGTGCTTGCTGCGGCTTCCCAAGTCTTTTGAGAATTATCCCGTAATTGTAGAATGAGACATCCGAACTTTGGTTAATTTTCAAAGCTCTCTGAATAAATTCCTCCGCCTCCGAAAAACGCTCGGCATTCATCAATGCGATGGTCAGGAGGTTCAATGCTCCGACATGTTCAGGCTGATTTTTGATTACGAGTTTGAAAAGCCGCTCAGCATCACTCAGTTTTCCGGCGTTGAGTAAACTGATAGCGTGCTGAAATATTTCTTCGACACTGTTCATTGACGCTGTCGGCCGACTGCCGTTGCTGCGGCCTGCCCAATTTTTAGGAAGGTTATTTTAGCCAAATCGCCGCCCCGATCATAGGTCAAGATCGAATTCGATGCCGTCCGTAATGTAATTGGAATTCGGTGTTCGTCGCTGGCATCCGGGCCTTAAAAATCGCGCAAGATCGAAGTCGTTCATGGCCGGCACGAGCCCGGCCACGGCGGGCGCCGGCCTAAAAATCCGTCATCTCAAGTCGAAACGCGCCGTGTGCAGTTCCATGAGCCCGCGGACCATGATGTTGAAGGCGACGACGATCCGCTCCTCGGTTTCGTCGGCGGCGCCCTGCTCGACCGCGTGGGGAACATGGCTGGGCCAGATCAGCATGCGGCCCTTCTCTGCCGGCATAATGAAAACGTCGGAATTCAGCTCGTTTTTTTGCAGATATGTGAACTCGAGATTTTTCGACAGCAGGCGCGGCGAAGCAAACACCGTGGAGCCGCAATTCTTCGGCGTCTTGATATAGACGAGGCCGCTCAACAGGCAGTTCGCATGCGTGTGCATGTGATGGCGGCGATTCGGATTGGCGATGTTCGCCCACATGTTGGTAATGTAGTGCGAGTCCCGCTTTATCGCGTAGGCGTCGATGATCTTTCCGGATTCCGCCATGATGACGTCAACCAGCTCTTTCATCTCAGGAAGCGTCTGCAGGTCGTCCGGCGTCATGTAGGCCAGGATCGCTCCCTCCGGAGACGACCGGCCCTTGCCGGATTTCCGCAACTCCTGCAGCTTCGTCTCGATCCGGTCGCACATGCTGTCGGATACCTTTCCCGTGAACATCGGCGTCGGGAACAGCATGAACATCTGTTTCGCAGTCAGCTCGGCCGTCTTAGCTGCGGGAGGAGTGGAGAGCATCGGAGTTCGCATCCTGGTCTGGCAATGATCGGACGCTAACATGGAGGCGCCCTTGATGTCGATCAACTGCCCGAAACGGGCATGGAATCAAAACGGGCGTCGTAGGCGGGAGGTGATGCTCGCGGCTTCTCGCAGCCAGCGACGAATTCGGTCACCTTGCGGAGCAATTCGTCGCCCTCGAGCAAGGGCACGTGTCCTTGGTCGGCCACCTCGATCGTTTCCATGTTCGGGCGCCGCGCGGCCATGGCGGCCACCGTTGCCGCTGAAAGAATATCGGAATTGGCGCCGCGGATGACCAGCATCGGCACGCGCGCCAGCGCATCGAATTCGTTCCACAGCGGCGGCAGCGGGCGCTCGATGTCAACGGCCGCGAGATTGCGCGCCAGCCGCACATCATAGGTCGGCACAAGTTCGCCGTCGCTGATCCGCCAGGTCCGGCGCGCGGCGCCGAGCCATTGTTCGGCGGTATATTTGGGAAACTGCACATAGAACAGCCGGCGCAGAACCTCGGCTCCCTCTTCAAAGCTGCGCGGCTGTGGCAGTTTTCCGACATAGCTCTTGAGGCGCGCGATGCCCTTTGGCTCGATCACCGGGCCAATGTCGTGGAGCACCACGCCTGCGATCGCGCGCGGATGGGCTACCCCCATGAGCAAAGTAATCAGACCGCCGCGCGAGCTGCCGATGAACACAGCCGGGCCGACACCGAGCGCGGTGAGCACGTTGGCAACGTCGGCGAGCTCGACCATGAGATTATAATTTTCCGGATTGCTGTCGTATTCCGATTGGCCGCGGCCGCGCGCGTCGATCGCAATGACGCGCCGGTTTTGCTGCCCCTCGTTCGCCAGCGCCGGCGCGAGTATCCCGAAATCAGTAACCGTACGCGTGAGCCCGGGCAGGCAGATCACCGGGAGCGCCGGCGCGGTGCGGCTGCCATACTCGCGCACATGCAACCGCAGCCCATCCTGCGCGGTAACGAAGATGCTCCTGCCCGTATCGGGCGCGCCGTTCGATGCGACGTCCGTCATGATATATCGACCAGGCCAGCCCCGCTCAGCGTGGAAGTGGCAATTTGTTACCCGCCGCGGCGCAGGTCGGCTTCGATCAGGAGCTTTGGATTGTTCTCGATGCGGGCGCGATAGACCTGCATGTTCTCGATCACGCGCTGGACATAGTTGCGCGTTTCCGAGAACGGGATGCGTTCGATCCAGTCGACCGGGTCGATCTTCGGATTGCGCGGATCGCCGTATTGCCCGATCCACTCCTGCACCCGATGCCGGCCGGCATTGTAGGAGGCAAACGCCAGGATATACGAACCGCCATAGCTGCTGATGACATCGCCCAGCTCGGCAGTTCCGATCTGGGCGTTATAGGTCACGTCATCGAGCAGGCGGCGCTGATCGAATGTGACGCTGAATTTCTTGGCGATCGTGCGTCCGGCGTCCGGCGTAACCTGCATCAGACCGAGAGCCCGCGCGCTCGACACAGCGCGATCGTTGAAGGCGCTTTCCTGGCGCACGATCGAATAGACCACGCAGCGTTCGACCTCGGGCCCGATCTGCCGATAGGCCGGTACGCCGAAATCCGGAAACGCGAAATGCTCCAGCGGATAGCCGCGCCCGAGCGCGGCCTTGCCGATGAGCAGCGTCGCCCGCGCGTCGTTGTGGCGCGTGGCGATTTCGGCCAGGGTGGCGAGCGCCGCGCCGTCGGTCGCCTTGTCGCCAAGGTCGGCCGCCATGCTGGCGACGAAATCGCGCGCGTCGATGGCGTAAAGGATCTCGAAGGCGCGCGCGACCTCGAGATTGCGGTGTTCGGCAGCGGTGTCCGGCACGTTGCGCAGCGTGACCTCGTCGAGACCAAGCCGCGCCCGTGCAAGCTGGCCGTAATAGGCGGTGGGATAGCGCGCCGCCACTTCATAATACGCGCGCGCGTCTTGTCCTCGCCCCAGCCCCTCCGCCGCCCGGCCCTGCCAATAGAACGAGCGCGCCAGCGTGATCGGATTGGAAACCCCTTCGGCGATCCGCGCAAAATGGGCGAGCGCCACGGCGGGTTCGTGCAGGAACCGCAGCGCGATCCAGCCGGCGGTGAATTGCTGCTCGGCGCGATAATTCTCGTTTGGCGGCGGGGCGGCGCCATTAGCGACCTCGTAAGCCAATTTGGCGTCGCCGAGATCAAGGAGCTTGCGCGCGACCAGCCGCCGCTCGATCCACCACTGATCGAGATCGGAAAGTTTTGCCGGATCGTTCGGCGCCGCCACCATCCACTGCGCCGCCTCGGTGATCTTGTCGGAGCGGCGCAGCCACTGGATGCGGCTGAACATGTAGCCGGCATCGTGCCGCGCGCCTTCCGGCACGGCTTCAAACAGCGCCTTGGCGTCGGCGGACTTGTTGACGACGGCGGCGCGCGCCTTGGCGATCGCCAATTCGTTGGCATCGAGATGGTGCGCCGCCCGCATGCCGGCATCGTCGTCTTCGGCATAGAAGCGCGCATCCATGCGCGCCTTGTCGTCGGCGAATGTGATCAGGCCGACGAACGCGGCGCGGGCCTGCTCTTCGAGATCCGCGGAAAAGCCCTCGGTGCGCCAGGCTTCGCGCACAAGCGTTTGCGCGCCGGCGCGGTCGCCCTGGGCGAGCATGGCGCGCGCCAGCGCGAAGCGGCCCTTGGCGGTGCGCGGCGGGTCGGCGGCGAAAAAGCCGATGACGGTCTGCGGCGCTGCGTTCTGCTGCCAGAGCGCCGCTTCGGCCCGCCGCCGCAACGTCACGATGCTCGGCCAGCTTGGATTGGCGGCGATGAAGGCCGCATAGCGGGAGAAATCGAGCGCGGCGTCGTCGCTGCGCAGAATGATCCATTCGACGAGCTTGCGGGCGAGGGGATCGGAGATCGTGCCCTCGACGTCGGTCGCGTCGTCCTGCCGCGACTTGCGCACGAGGTCCATGGCCTGCTTGACCGCGGCGAGGTCCATCGGGGTTGTCGTCGAAGTCGCCGCCATGGCCAAGGGCGGGCCGGAGCGCGGGGGCGCTTGCGGTGTGGCATTGACGAAACCGGACGGTCCCGGAATTGACGCAGTGGTCGAACGCTGCGACGGCGGGGGGACAAGTGAGATCGGCCCCGCCGTACCCTTGCGCAGCCCACGCACGGCGTCCTTGCCAGTTGCGGCTTTTGCCTTGGCGGTCTTCTCGCCCTTGATCGCCGGCCGGGACCGAGGCAGCGGGGCTGGGCCTGCCGGCGGCGCGGCATAGGCCTCGCCCGCCGCGAGGCTTATGGCGGCACAGAGCATCATCAACCGAATACAGCTCACCAGCACGGACCCTCCTGCCGGGCGCCACCCACTGCGATTCCAGAGAACCTCTTCGGCTGGTAAGATTGAGGAAATCCTAATCCCCGAAAGGTCAAGCCATTATCGCCGAGTTTCACGGCAAAAGCGGGGCGCTGTCCACCGCTCGCTGAAGGGGCTTTCAAGGGCCGCCGCGACCCGATATTCATGCGCAACGGCCGCGTTCTTAGCCGCAGACGCTCTGCCTGCGCCGGACGCGCCAAAGGACCGTATCATGGCTGCCAAGACAAAGTTCCGAGGCTCTTTTACCGCGCTCGTCACGCCGTTCAAGAACGGTTCCGTGGACGAAAAAGCCTTTCGCGGCCTGGTTGATTGGCAGATCGCCGAGGGCACCAGCGGGCTCGTTCCCGTCGGCACCACCGGTGAAAGCCCGACGCTGTCCCACCAAGAGCACATGGATGTGGTCGAATGGTGCGTCGACCAGGCCCGCGGCCGCGTGCCGGTCGTAGCCGGCGCCGGATCGAATTCGACCCGGGAGGCGATCGACCTCGCCCGGCATGCGGAAAAGGCCGGCGCCGATGCCGTGCTGGTGGTCACGCCCTACTACAACAAGCCGACTCAGGAAGGCCTTTATCAGCACTTCAAGGCGATCAATGACGCCATCGGCATTCCGATCCTCATGTACAACATCCCGGCGCGATCGATCGCCGACATCTCAACCGACACCATGAAGCGCCTCTACGAGCTCGAGAACATTGCCGGCGTCAAGGACGCGACCGCGAACATGACGCGGGTATCGCAGCAACGCGCGGCGATGGGCGAGGATTTCAATCAATTGTCCGGCGAGGATATCACCGCGCTCGGATTTCATGGCCCATGGCGGGCATGGCTGCATCTCGGTGACCTCGAATGTGGCGCCGCGGCTGTGCGCCGAATTCCAATCGGCGTGCCTGAAGGGCGATTACTCCGCAGCGCTGAAATTGCAGGACAAGCTGGCGCTTCTGCACCTCAATCTGTTCGTCGAAACGAGCCCGGCGCCGGTCAAATACGCGCTTTCGCTCATGGGCAAGTGCAGCAACACGCTGCGCCTGCCGATGGTGCCGGCGACCGCGAAAGCGCAGACCGCCGTGCGCGAGGCCATGGTGCATGCCGGATTGATCAACTGACACGGCCGCGGCCGGCGGGCGAGTGCTTCGCTGTTTCGGCCGTGACGCGGCTGTATCCATCAAGCCAGGGAGGGGCCGATGCTCGGTGAATTCAAGAAATTTGCGATGCGCGGCAATGTCGTCGATCTCGCCGTCGGCGTTATCATCGGCGCGGCTTTCGGCGCGATCATCAACTCCCTGGTCAGCGACATCATCATGCCGATCATCGGTGCTGTGACCGGCGGTCTGGATTTCTCAAATTATTTCATTCCGTTATCGTCAAAAGTTACAGCGACGGCGCTGGTTGATGCGAAAAAGCAAGGCGCCGTGCTTGCTTGGGGCAGTTTTCTCACCATCGCAATTAACTTTTTGATCATCGCCTGGGTCCTGTTCCTGTGCATCAAGGGCATCAATCGCCTGAAGGCGCCGGAACCCGCGCCAGCGCCAGCCGGCCCCTCCAAGGAAGTGCAGTTGCTGACCGAGATTCGCGACGCGCTGAAGAGCAGGTAAGCGCAGGACGGCGGTATGGCGGAAAAGGCTGCAAGGAAACTCCGCATCGTCGCCGACAACCGCAAGGCGCGCTTCAATTATTTCATTGACGAGACCTTCGAGGTTGGCGTCGCACTCACCGGCACGGAAGTCAAATCGCTGCGTCAGGGCAAGGCCACGATCGGGAAGTCCTACGCCGATTCCCGCGGCGGCGAGATCTGGCTGATCAATTCCAATATTCCGGAATATCTGCAGGCGAACCGCTTCAATCACGCGCCCAAGCGCCCACGCAAGTTGTTGCTGCACAAGCGCCAGATCAGCAAACTCATCGGCGCAGTCGAACGCGAGGGCATGACGCTCGTTCCGCTGAAGCTCTATTTCAATGAAAAGGGCCGCGCCAAGATCGAGCTTGCTTTGGCGCGGGGCAAGAAACTCTACGACAAGCGCGAGACTGAAAAGAAGCGTTCATGGGAACGCGAGCGCGGCCGGCTGTTGCGTGAGAAGGGATGAGATGCTGCCCACAAAACTTGACCATTGCGTGATCCACGTCACCGAGTGGGAACGCTCGAACGCGTTCTATACGACGGTGCTTGGCGCACAGCTTGTTGTCCGGCCGGCCGGATATGCGTACCGTTTCGGCGACAAGCAGCTCAACGTGCACGGGCCGGGCGTCAAGCCTGCCGAGGTGGCGCGGCTTCCGGTCGGCCCGGGCAACAGCGATCTCTGCTTCGAGTGGGCCGGGCCGATCGCCGACGCGATCACCCACCTCGAACGCTGCGGCGTGCCCATCGAGAGCGGGCCGATGCAGCGGTTCGGCGCGAAGGGCGCCGGGACCAGCGTTTACTTTCGCGATCCCGATGGATCGCTGCTGGAGTTCATGTCTTATGGCGCTAGCGGATTGGCGGCGAAATAGCGCGCCATGAAATCATTGAAAGCGCGCACCTTCGCGGAAAGCTGCCGACCCGCCGGATAGACGGCGTAGATCGTCGCCTCTGGCAATTGAAATTGCGGCAGTACGCGCACCACGCGTCCCGCCGCCAGGTCGTCGTGGAAGAAGATGATCGGACCATAGGCGATACCGAGACCGCGCACCGCCGCGGTTCTGAGAACTTGCCGGTGACTGGTCACGATCGGGCCGCTGACTTTCACCACCCGTTCGCCGTTGCGCCCGATCAAGTGCCATTCGTCAGGTTCCTCGAGGTAGCTGTAGCTGAGGCAATCATGGCCGCCGAGGTCCTCGGGCCGTTTTGGCACGCCGCGGCGCGACAGGTAATCCGGCGCGGCGCACAGGATTCGGCGCGACGTATTGAGCTTTCGCACGATCAGGCTTGACGAGGTGCCGCGCGGGCGGCCGACGCTGATGGCGATGTCATAGCCGCCCTCGATCGGATCGGTGACGCGATCATTGAACGTGAGATTGATGTGCAAGCGCGGGTAGGCCACGATCAGGTCGGTGATTGCCGTCCCGATCTCGGCGAGGCCGAAATTTGTCGGCGCGATGACGCGCAGCTCGCCGCGCGGCTCATTGTGGAGTTCGCCGGCGGCGCGCTCGGCTTCCTCCAGATCGGCGAGAATGCGCCGGCATTGCTGATAGAAAGCGCGGCCGGCTTCGGTGACGCTCACCCGCCGCGTGGTGCGCTCGAGGAGCCGGGCGCCGAGACGCTCCTCGAGCTGCTGGACATGCTTGCTGGCCGCCGCGCGCGACAGGCCGAGTCGCGCGGCGGCGGGGGTGAATCCGCCGGCCTCGACGACGGCAGCAAAAACCTTTGCGTTCTCGAAGCGATCCATTAGGGCCGCTATTGTCAACTGATTTGTTGACAATCTATTTCCGTGGCTCGTCTTTATCAAGGCCGTTTAGGGCGTACAGTACTGTGAAATTGCCGCCAATGGAGGATATGACATGTCGGATTTTGTCGTCGCGCCGCATTTTCGCCTGCACGAATGGGTCGCCGAGGAGAAGGGCTATTTCGACGCCGAAGGCCTCGACTACGAATTCCGCGAGACCATGGATTCAAGCTCGCGGCAGCGGCCATCACATCGGCAACAAGGTCGGCGCCTATCAGACGCTCGAAGCCGGGCGGACCTGCAATGTCAGCGGCGCCTGCCACTGGACCATGAACGTCGCCGCCTCCAACGGTCACGGCAAGCTTTACGCGGACTGCTATTCGGTTTCGCCCTGCGGCGTGTTCGTGCCGCCGGAATTCGCCGGTCAAGACGCCGGCCGATCTTGCCGGCGTGCCGATTTCGGTCGGCTACCAGTCGGGCAGCCATTATTCGGCCATTCAGGGCCTGGAACAGTATCTCAAGCCCGACCAGATCAACCTGTCGTTCAACGACGGGCTGCTGTTCAGCCGCATGGAGATGCTGATCGACCGCAAGGTGCCGGCGGCCTCGCTGTTCAGCGGGCCGTACTATTTTCGTCGAGCAGCTTGGCTTCCGCAAGATCATCGACACGACTTTCATGATGGCGTCGATGGTTACCGGCACGCCCGATCCGGATGACGTCCGCAAATACTTCCGCGCGCTGCGCCGCGCGCAACGCGACATCGACCTGCGGCCGGAGCTTTTCACGCATTACTATAAAAAGGAATTCCCGGTGCGCTTCCACGACCAGATGGATACGCGGCGCTGGGGCCCCGGCGAGCGGTTGGTGTTCGAGCCCTATTCGAAGCAGACGTTTGAAGAATCCTTCGAGTGGATCGAGCAGCACGGCATTTTTCCGCGCAGCGAAATGGGCTCCGGCAAATACGAAAGCTCGATCTTCGCATAGGCGTAGGCGAGGCCCGGCTGTCCGGCGTTATTGGTCGAGGTGCTTGCGCACCTGCGCAAAGACATCGCGGAACATTTGCGGCGTGAGCACGCCGGTGTTCGTGTTGTAGCGCGAGCAATGGTAGCTATCGAACAGCTTGAGCGGGTCCAGCGTGTGGGCGCGGCCGTGCCCGAAGGGATAGGCCGATCGCCGCCGCCTCGCGCGCCGCGACGAATGTCTCATGCGCGACTGCGGCCGAGCGCGAGCACGGCGGTGAGCCGGGGCATTTCGGCAATGGTCGCGATAGGAACGGCCGGCACGTCTGCAATCTCCGCCGGCGTCGGCTTGTTCTCCGGCGGCACGCAACGCACCGCGTTGGTGATCCGGCAATCGATCAAGGTGAGGCCATCGTCGGGATCGCGCCTGATAGGTCCCCTTCGGCGAATCCGAATTCCTGCGAGCGTTGCGTAGAGCAGATCGCCGGCATAGTCGCCGGTGAACGGCCGGCCGGTGCGGTTGGCGCCGCGCAGGCCGGGTGCGAGCCCAAGGATGAGAAGCCGCGCGTCGGCCGGTCCGAACGATGCGACCGGCGCGTTGAACCATTCCGGCTCGCGCTCGCGCCAGGATTTGCGAAAAGCGACAAGGCGGGGGCAGCGCGGACAGTTGCGGCCGGGCATGCCGCTCGGGCGCGCCATGGCGTTACGCCCCCGCGCCGCGGTTTCTAATCCTCGTCGAACTCGTCTTCTTCAACCTCGACTTCGACGCGCTGCGACGCCGGGCTGCGCTGCAAGAATTGCGGGGTGTGGCGCGGCTCCCGCGGCTCGCGCTGTTCTCGGGGCTCCCGCGCGGGCCGCTCCGAGGGGTCGCGGCCGACCTTGGACTGCAGTTCGACGATATCGACGAACTGATCGGCCTGGCGGCGCAGCTCGTCGGCGACCATCGGCGGCTGCGTCGAGATCGTCGAGACGACGATGACGCGCACGCCGCGCCGCTGCACCGCCTCGACCAGCGAACGAAAGTCGCCGTCGCCGGAGAACAGCACCATCTGGTCGATGTGCGGCGCAATTTCCATGGCATCGACCGCCAGTTCGATGTCCATGTTGCCTTTGACTTTGCGCCGGCCAGTCTGGTCGACGAACTCCTTCGTCGCCTTGGTGACGACGGTGTAGCCGTTGTAGTCGAGCCAATCGATCAGCGGCCGGATCGAGGAGTATTCCTGATCCTCGATCACCGCGGTGTAATAGAACGCGCGCACCAGATAGCCGCGCGACTGGAACTCGCGCAGCAGCCGCTTGTAATCGATATCGAAGCCGAGCGATTTTGCCGTGGCATAAAGATTGGCGCCGTCAATAAAGAGCGCGATTTTTTCGATCTGTGCCGACATGGGATCTCTCGTGACTGACTCTCGTGATGAAGCCGGATCAGCCGCAATGAAATTCGACGGTTCCGGCATTTTTTAAAACAGCTTTGTCGCCATCGGGAACATTCGACGGCCGAAGCGCTCTCTAAGCACTGTGGCCATTCCACCGTGCTCTGAGCAACTGTGGCACGCGGTCGCGGCAATTCCGAAAGCAATCCAAAAGTATGAGTCGGAACTCCGCGATGCAGTTCCCAATTTTGGGTAACAGACGCAGGCGTGGACGCCAAGTTAATTATCGTGCGCACAAAACACCCGCCGAAGATGGTACTTGCGCTTGCCGGCCCGGGACGATACGTAACCGCTAAGTTTACGGCGGAACTGCCACCAGGAGCCGCGCATGGCCCGTGTTACCGTTGAAGATTGCATCGACAAAGTCGAGAACCGGTTCGATCTCGTGCTGCTCGCGAGCCACCGCGCACGGATGATCTCGTCCGGCACCCAGATCGCCGTCGAGCGGGACAACGACAAGAACCCGGTCGTGGCGCTTGCGCGAGATTGCCGAAACGGCGATTTCGCCCGAGGACCTCAAGGAGGAACTCGTTCATTCGCTGCAGAAATACGTCGAGGTCGACGAACCCGAGCCCGAGGGTGTTCCGCTCATCGGCGCGCCCGGCACGGGCGTGGATGCCGACGACACCGATGTCACCACCGACCGCATGAGCGAGGAAGAACTGCTCAAAGGTCTGGAAGGCCTGACGCCCGCCGGAGAACGTGCCCGAGCCCGATACGGGCGACGACGACGAGTAGGGCGCTTGCCGTCGCCGGCTCATCCCGGGCGCGGCCCTTAATGAGCTGGCTTGACCGGCGACTGTTATCGTCGCTGCGGTCACCGCCTCGTGCCTTGTAGCGCGGGGCCAGCTCCATGATATCCTTGTGACCAGTCCGCGCCGTCGGCCGCACTGTACCGGCAAGGCGGACGAGGGCGCCAAAGGGTCCCATGCCGCGTTCGCCGATCGATTTGCCACGGATGCAGAATCAGCCCCGATCCCGGGCGGCGGGGGCGCGCGGCCCCAATCTGGTGCCGCGTGGACAGCGAGGAAGCGCCGGTCCAAAAACCCCGCAAACCGCAGATGATGCGGCAATATGAGCTGATCGACCGGGTCAAACATTATAATCCCGGCGGCCGACGAGGACCTGCTTAACCGGGCCTATGTCTACGCCATGCGAGCGCATGGCGAGCAGCGGCGGGATTCCGGCGACCCCTATTTCTCGCACCCGCTGGAGGTGGCGGCGATTCTCACCGACCTCAAACTTGACGACGCCACCATCGCTGCGGCGCTGCTCCATGACACAATTGAGGATACCGACGCCACCCGGACCGAGATCGACCGGGTGTTCGGTCATGATATCGGCCGGCTGGTCGAGGGCCTGACCAAACTGAAACGGCTCGATCTCGTCTCCAAGGAGGCCAAGCAGGCCGAAAACCTGCGCAAGCTTTTGCTTGCCATCGCCGACGACGTTCGGGTGCTGCTCATCAAGTTCGCCGACCGGCTGCACAATATGCGCACGATCGCCCATCGGCCCCCGGAAGCGCGCCGCCGCACCGCAGAGGAGACACTCGAAATCTATGCCCCGCTTGCCGGCCGGATGGGCATGCAAGAAATGCGCGAGGAGCTCGAGGATTTGTCATTCCACGAACTCAATCCTGACGCCCACAAGGTCATCACCGAGCGGCTCGAAGCACTCGCGGCGCGATCGCGCAGTTGGATCACCGAGATCGAGCAGCAACTCGCCAAAAAACTCGGCGACCGCGGCATCGCCGCCGAAGTGTCCGGCCGGCGCAAACGCGCCTATTCGATCTGGCGCAAGATGGAACGCAAAGCCGTCGGCTTCGAGCAGCTCTCGGATATCTTTGGCTTCCGCGTCGTGGTCGCGACGCCAGCCGAGTGCTACCAGGCGCTCGGCATCGTGCATACCTCATGGCCGGTCGTTCCCGGCCGCTTCAAGGATTACATCTCGACTCCGAAGCAGAACGACTATCGTTCGATCCACACCACAGTGATCGGACCCGGCAAGCAGCGGGTTGAGCTGCAAATCCGCACTCGCGCCATGCAGCAGATTGCCGAATACGGCATCGCCGCACATGCGCTCTATAAGGACGGCGTCGGCTCGCCGACCGAGATGCTGTCGCGCGAATCGAGCGCCTATGCATGGCTGCGCCGCACCATCGAACTCCTAGCGGAAGGTTCCAACCCCGAGGAGTTCCTGGAGCACACCAAACTCGAACTGTTCCATGATCAGGTTTTCTGCTTCACTCCAAAGGGCAAGCTGATTGCCTTGCCTCGCGGCGCAACGCCGATCGATTTCGCTTATGCGGTCCATACCGACGTCGGCAATATGGCGATCGGCGCCAAGATCAACGGCAAGATTGGTCCGCTGAGCTCGCCGCTGCAGAATGGCGACGAAGTTCAAATCCTGACCGCGAAGGCGCAGACGGCACCGCCTGCGGCTTGGGAATCGATTGTGGTCACCGGCAAGGCGCGCGATGCGATCCGGCGCGCGACGCGCGATGCCGTCCGTCACCAGTATTCGGGGCTCGGCCGGCGCATCGTCGAGCGGCTCTGCCAGCGCGCCAAATTCGAATATTCGGATGAAAAGCTCGAAGGCGCCTTGCCGCGCCTCGCCCGCGCTTCGATCGATGACGTGATGTCGGCAGTCGGCCGCAGTGAGATGCGGGCCTCCGACGTCGTGCGCGCCATGTACCCAGACTATCGGGACGAGCGCGTCGCGCCGGTCGCGCCGAAGGCGGAGAGCGGCTGGTTTGGCCTCAAAAAGGCGAAGGCCGTGAAGTTCAAATTGCCCGGCGGCGGCGAAAACAGCGCGGCAATCCCTATCCGTGGCATCAATACCGATCTGCCGGTGCGTTTTGCGCCCGACGGCGGCGCGGTCCCGGGCGATCGCATCGTCGGTATCATGACGCCAGGCGAGGGTATCACGATCTACCCGATCCATTCCGAAGCGCTAAAGCAATTCGAAGACGTGCCGGAACGCTGGCTCGACGTGCGCTGGGACATCGATGATAATATGCTGCAGCGTTTTCCGGCTCGGCTTACCGTGCATTCGGTCAATGAGCCTGGAACGCTGGCGCAAATCGCCCAGGTGATCGCCGAGCACGACGGCAACATCGACAACATTCGGATGACGCGGCAGTCGCCGGATTTCACCGAGTTGACCATCGACCTTGAGGTCTACGACCTCAAGCACCTCACTTCGATCATCTCGCAGTTGCGGGCGAAGAAAGTGGTGGCGAACGCGGAGCGGGTAAACGGTTAATGGTGCGCGCGGCTGCTTGAGTTTGGCCGCACAATGTATATACTGGCAGGTATATACGGAGATGTTGGATGGCTTCTGCCCGGGTTTTTAAATCAGGAAACAGTCAAGCTGTGAGGCTGCCCAAAGAATTCCGCTTCAGCGGTGAAGAAGTGGAAATCTTTCGGCGTGGCGATGAAGTCGTGCTGCGCGAAAAATCTCGAGGAATGGAGCGCGCCTTTGAGCTGATCGCCAGTCTACCGATAGAAGATTTGGCAGACGAACGCGATGCGCCTCCGGTTGAGCGCGGTGGGCTGTGATCGGCCCGCGCTATCTCTTGGATACCGACACCTTTGTCTATATTCGGCGCGGCCGGCCCGAGAACGCGCAAATTCGCTTTAAGCAATTGCAGCCGGGAGAGGCAGTCCTTTCGGTCATTACATATGGGGAATTAGTCTATGGCATCAAAAAGAAGCAAGTGGGACCAGAGCCTTTGCTGCGTCTTGAGGAACTGACCCAACTGATCCAAGTAGTCTCCCTGCCGCGCGAGGCGGCTACCGTCTATGGCGCAATCCGCGCGGCGCTTTCGACCAAAGGCGAACTGATCGGAGCCAATGATCTTTGGATCGCTGCTCACGCCGTGGTCATGAACCTCGTTCTGGTTACCAACAACGAACGTGAATTTCGTCGCGTTACCGATCTGAAAATCGAGAACTGGATCAGATAGGCGCGTGTAGAAGCTACGTCATGCCAGCTTTCGCTCTCCTCCGCCTCGGCGTCAACATCGACCACGTCGCGACCGTGCGTAATGCGCGCGGCGGGCGTCTTCCCGATCCTGTGCAGGGCCGCCGAGATCGCGATCGCGGCCGGCGCCGACGGCATCACCGCGCATTTGCGCGAGGACCGGCGCCACATCGTCGATGACGATATTGCGCGGCTCAAGGAGCGCATCGAAAAGCCCCTCAATCTGGAAATGGCGGCGACCCTCGAGATGGTCGGCATCGCCCGCAAAGTGCATCCGCATGCTGCCTGTATCGTCCCGGAGCGGCGGCAGGAGCGCACGACCGAAGGCGGCCTTGACGCGGCAGGGCAACGCGACGTGCTGCGCGCCGCGGTCGGCGAACTGGCTGCGGCCGGGATCCGCGTTTCGCTTTTTATTGCGGCCGAGCCGGCACAGATCGAAGCGGCGGCGGCAATCGGCGCGCCGGTCATCGAAATCCACACCGGAGCCTGGTGCGATGCAGTGGCGGCCGGCAGCGCAGCGGCAGCGGCAGCCGAATTCGAACGGATCACGGGCGGTGCGGCGTTGGCCAAGCGCGCCGGACTTGAAGTCCATGCCGGCCATGGGCTTGATTTTGCGACCGCCGAGACGATCGCGGCGCTTGCCGAGATTGTCGAGCTCAACATTGGTCACTTTCTCATTGGCGAAGCGATCTTCGACGGGCTCGGCGCGACGGTGCGCAAGATGCGCGCGGCGATGGACCGGGGCAGGGCGCGAGCATGATCCTCGGCATCGGCTCCGACATTACCGACGTGCGCCGCATCGCCGTGGTGCTTGAGCGCCACGGTGACCGCTTTACCACCCGCGTCTTCACGCCGATCGAGCGCACGCTCGCCGATCGCAGGCGCAATCGCGCCGAAACCTATGCCAAGCGTTTCGCAGCCAAGGAGGCTTGCGCCAAAGCACTGGGAACAGGGCTGCGCGGCGGCGTATGGTGGCGCGACATGGGAGTCGTCAATCTGCCGTCGGGGCGGCCGACCCTCGAACTCACTGGCGGCGCCAAACGGCGGCTTCAGGCCATGACGCCCGACGGCTACGAGGCGCGCATCGACCTCACCATCACCGACGAGGGCCCAATGGCGCATGCCTTCGTGATCATTTCCGCGATAGCGGTTCGCGGCGCCTGATGGCGCGTGGCTTGCGAATGCGCGTCCGCGACGGCAGGGATGAAATATTCGTCATGTCTTCGGCGGCCACTATTAAACGCATGAAATCGCTCGGTAAAATCCAACGGTCGGGAGCCGCGGCGAATCCCCGCGCGCAATTGCGCGTGGTGGCCCAGGGGCTACAAGACCGCAGGGCGAGGCGGCGTGCAGCAGCGGGACAACAGGCCGATGAGTGTGCAGACCGGAACCAAGCGGAAAGAAGGAGGCTTCGCCGAAACGACGCGCGTGGTGATCCATGCTCTCATCATCGCACTCGTCATCCGCACTTTTCTGTTCCAGCCCTTCAATATCCCGTCGGGCTCGATGATCCCGACGCTTGCTGGTCGGCGACTATCTGTTTGTGTCGAAGTATTCCTATGGCTATACCCATTACTCGTTGCCGTTCTCGCCGCCGCTTTTCTCCGGCCGCCTGATCGGCTCGCAGCCCAATCGCGGCGACGTCGTCGTGTTCCGCCTGCCGAAGGACGATTCGATCGACTACATCAAGCGCGTCATCGGGCTTGCCGGGCGACCGCATCCAGATGATCGATGGTGTGCTCAACATCAACGGCGCCGCCGGTCAAGCGCGAGCGCATCGACGACTTCGTCACCGACGATGACGGCGTCGTACAGCGCGTCAAGCGCTATCGCGAAACGCTGCCGAACGGCGTCATCTATACCACGCTCGATCTCACCGATAACGGCTTCTACGACAATACCCCGGTCTACACGGTGCCGCCCGACCATTATTTCATGATGGGCGACAATCGCGATAATTCGACCGACAGCCGGGTGCTCAGCCAGGTCGGCTACGTGCCGTTCGAGAACCTTATCGGCAGGGCCCAGGTCATCTTCTTCTCGATCAAGGACGGCACACACGCCTGGGAGGTGTGGCGCTGGCCCTGGGAGGTGCGCTGGAACCGGCTGTTCACTCTGGTACGATGAGATGACTGGGCGCAAGAAAGCCAAATCTGCCGCAGTCCCGCTGTGGAGAACCGCCTGCCGGAGCAGCCGGCCGCCGCGGCAGCGGTCGCGGCGGACGGCGAGAAGCAGCCGCGCCGCCGCCGCAGCAGCCACGGCGCTCGAAGACCGCATCGGCTATCGCTTCAGCGATGCCGCATTGCTGGAATGCGCGCTCACCCACATTTCGGCGCTTAAAGGCGCGCGCAACCGCGCCGGCAGCTATCAGCGCATGGAATTTCTCGGCGACCATGTTCTCGGCCTCGTGATTTCCGACATGCTGTTCCGCGACTTTCCGAAAGCCGATGAAGGCGAGTTGTCGCGCCGGCTTGCCGATCTGGTGCGCAAGGAGACCTGCGCCGAGATCGCGCTCACCATCGAGCTCGGCGCTGCGATCCGGCTCGGCTCATCGGAGGCCAATGCCGGCGCGCGCAGGCGGCCGGCGATCCTGGCCGATGTTTGCGAGGCGCTGATCGGCGCGGTCTATCTCGACGGCGGCTCACGCCGCCGCGGCGGACATGGTCGAGCGGCTGTGGCAGGTCCGCATGCGGGCCAAGGCTCAGCCGCTGCGCGATCCGAAGACGGTGTTGCAGGAATGGGCGCAGGCGCGCGGCTTGCCGACGCCGGCCTATCGCGAGGTCGCACGCTCCGGCCCCGACCACAATCCGGAATTCCGCGTCGCCGTGCAGCTTCCCAATTTCGTCCCGGCCGAAGGCATGGGACGCTCGAAGCGTGCCGCCGAACAGGCTGCCGCTGCCGCCATGCTGGCGCGCGAGGGCGTGAAGCCCGCACGGCTCGATGCCTGAGCCAGCAGAGCAGCCGACCCAGCTGCGGGTTCGTGGCGCTGATCGGGGCGCCGAATGCCGGAAAATCGACCCTGATCAATGCGCTGGTCGGCACCAAGGTGTCGATCGTCACGCCCAAGGTGCAGACCACGCGCACGCTGGTGCGCGGCATCGCTATCGACGGCGCCGCGCAACTTATCTTCGTCGATACGCCGGGCATTTTCGCGCCGCGCCGGCGGCTCGACCGCGCCATGGTCGGCACCGCCTGGGGCAGCACCCAGGACGCCGACATCGTCGCGCTCTTGGTCGACGCGCGAAAAGGTGTTGCAGACGACGAGGAAGCGATCTTGCGCGTACTCGGCGATGTGCGTCCCATAAAAGTGCTCGTGCTCAACAAAATCGACCTGGTCGACAAGCCGAGACTGCTGACCCTAACGCAAACGCTCAACGATCGTGCGGCATTCGCCGCGACCTTCATGATCTTGCGCCCTCTCCGGCGACGGCGTTGTTGATCTCAAGCGCTGGTTTGCCGCCCATGTCCCGGCTGGGCCGTGGCTTTATCCGGAGGATCAGATTTCGGACGCGCCGATGCGCCAACTTGCCGCCGAGATCACGCGCGAGAAACTTTATCTGCGGCTGCACCAGGAGCTGCCCTACCGCTCGACGGTCGAAACCGAGGTCTGGAAGGAACTCAGGGACGGCTCGGTGCGCATCGAGCAGACGATCTATGTCGAGCGCGAAAGCCAGCGCAAAATCGTGCTCGGCAAGGCCGGCCAGGCGATCAGGGCGATCGGCGCCGCGGCGCGCATCGATATCGCCGCGGCGATCGAGCAGCCGGTGCACCTGTTTCTGTTCGTCAAGGTGCGGGAGGGCTGGGGCGACGATCCCGAACGCTATCGCGAGATGGGGCTGGAGTTTCCGAAGGAATAGTCATTTCGGCCTCGGCACTTCGCTCGGCCCCGGGATGACGCTAAAATACGCCATGCAATGGACCGATGAAGGCATCGTGCTCGGCGTCAAACGCCACGGCGAAACGAGCGTCATTCTCGAACTGATGACGCATGAGCACGGCCGGCACCTTGGCCTGGTGCGCGGCGGCGCCGGCCGGCGGCTGCGCGCCGTATTGCAGCCGGGCAATTCGCTCAGCGCGACATGGCGGGCGCGGCTCGACGAGCATCTCGGCCATTTCGCGGTCGAGGGCCTCAACCTGCGCGCCGCGGGTTTTCTCGCGGCGGCGCACGCCGTTCATGGCGTGACCCATCTCGCAGCGTTGTGCCGGCTGCTCGCCGAGCGCGAGCCGCACCGGAGCATTTTTTCCACACTCGGATCGATACTCGATGGCTTCGACGATCCGCAGATTGCGGCCGCGCTGATCGCGGGTTTCGAACTCGCCTTCCTCGCCGAGCTTGGCTTCGGTCTCGATCTCGCGTCCTGTGCCGTAACCGGCGCAACACAGGATCTCATCTATGTGTCGCCGCGATCGGGCCGCGCGGTATCGCGCGAAGCCGGCGAAGCCTACCGCGATAAGCTCTTGCGGCTGCCGGCGTTCCTGCGCCTGGATGATAAGCCGGCGTCTGCCGCTGATCTCGCCGATGCGTTCGCGCTCACGGGCTACTTTCTCGAGCAGCACGCCTTCCTGCCGCGCGGACTGACCTTGCCGGATTCCCGGACGCACTTCGTAGCGGCGGTGATGCGCCGGTTGCCGGCGGCGGCGAGCCGCTCTGCTTAAGGATCTTCGCAGTCACCAGTTCGGCCAGCAGGCGCATTGCGGATAGCCGTAGGGTCCTCGTCGGCAGGCGTAGTGGTAACCCCATGGACATGCCGGACGATAGGCGCGGTAGTACCCGTCCCATCCGGCCTGTGTGATAGGCGTCGCGTTCTGCGACACCGGAAAACCCGCGGGGGCCGCGGCCAATTGCGGCGCATAGAATCCAATCGCCGCGGCAGCTAATGAGGCAGCCACGATGACACGCATGTTCTTCTCCTTGGGCTGTTGGTGCCAGACGCTCAGACATCTGCCGATCAAACGCGCGGCGATTTATGCCCACCGCCGGACCTTACCGGCGCCGATCGTCAGTGGTGCCAATGGTGCCAGTGATGGTAACGCCAACCGCAGCCCCATGGCCGCACCCAAAATGCTGGCAAAGGCCAGCCCCAGTAGTGGCGGCCCCAACCCCAATACTGATCGCGCCATTCGCGCCCGTAGCCCGAGTGTCGGTGGTGGAAAGCGGCCTTTTGGACGAGCCCGCCATGTCCCGTTGCGATGCCACGTTCGGTGGGCGCGGCCGGTGCCATTGCCGCAGCGCGCTGCGCCGGCATTCCGATCGATAAAATCGCCGCGACGGCGGCTGCCGCAAGAGCCGCAAGAATGGTCTTACGCATGCATGTCTCCTGGGTGTTCCAGACGGCACGGACGGACTGAGCGCGCGTGCGCGCTCAAGTTATCTAACCCCATTGCCAAGCATGGTCCATGGAACGGCTGTCAGGCGCAACCTTGAAAAAATCCGTCGGCTGTCAAGCCTGTTCATCGCTTGTTCAGGGGGCGCAACCGCGGTAGCGCTCGTCTGCCATGAACCAGAAAGTGATTCCCCCCGAGCCTAACGGGGTCCAGGAGATCGCGCTGCGCGAGGCGCTCGAGGAGCGCTATCTCGCTTATGCGCTGTCCACCATCATGCACCGGGCGCTGCCGGACGCGCGCGACGGCCTCAAGCCGGTGCACCGGCGCATCCTCTACGGCATGCGGCTCTTGCGGCTCGATCCCGGCGCGGCGTTCAAGAAATCGGCAAAAATCGTCGGCGACGTGATGGGCAATTTTCATCCGCACGGCGATCAGGCGATCTACGATGCGCTGGTGCGCCTCGCGCAGGATTTCGCCTCGCGCTATCCGCTGGTCGACGGACAAGGCAACTTCGGCAATATCGACGGCGATAACCCGGCTGCCTATCGTTATACCGAAGCGCGCTTGACCGAGGTCGCGCGGCTGCTGCTTGACGGCATCGATGAAGACGCCGTGGATTTCCGCCCGAACTACGACGGCGTATCGCAGGAGCCGGTTGTCCTGCCGGCGGCTTTTCCAAATCTGCTGGCCAACGGCTCGCAGGGCATCGCCGTCGGCATGGCGACGGCAATTCCGCCGCACAACGCCGCCGAGCTCTGCGATGCGGCGCTCCATCTTATCGAGCAGCCCAAGGCGCGCACGCGCACGTTGCTCAAATTCGTGCCGGGTCCTGACTTTCCGACCGGCGGTCTTGTGGTCGATTCCGCCGAGGCCATTGCCGAAGCCTATACGACCGGCCGCGGCTCGTTCCGGCTGCGCGCGAAATGGAAAACTGAAGACACCGGGCGCGGGACCTATCTGGTCGTGGTCACGGAGATCCCCTGGCAAGTTCAAAAAATGCGGCTGGTCGAGCGCATCGCCGAATTGATGAACGAAAAGAAGCTGCCGCTCCTCGCCGACATGCGCGACGAATCGGCGGAGGATGTCCGTCTCGTATTCGAGCCGCGCTCGCGCACGGTCGATCCGGCGCTGCTGATGGAAAGCCTTTTCAAGCTCACCGAGCTCGAAAGCCGGGTGCCGCTCAATATGAACGTGCTGGTGCGCGGCCGTATCCCCAAGGTCGTCGGACTTGCCGAAGCGCTCACCGAGTGGCTCGCACACCGGCGCGACGTATTGCTGCGGCGCTCGCGCCATCGGCTGGCGCAAATCGAGCATCGGCTCGAAGTCTTGGGCGGCTTCCTCGTCGCTTACCTCAATCTCGACAAGGTCATCAAAATCGTCCGCAACGAAGATGAGCCGCGGCCGGTGCTGATGAAGGCCTTCAAGCTGACCGAAGTCCAGGCCGACGCCATCCTCAACATGCGGCTGCGCAATCTTCGTCGGCTTGAAGAAATGGAGATCCGCCAGGAAGACAGGGATTTGCGCGCAGAAAAGATATCGATCGAGGAGTTGTTGCGATTTGAAAAGACGCAGTGGAAGACCATCGCCGAACAAATTCGCGAAGTGCGTAATGCGTTCGGGCCGAAGACGCCGCTCGGCAAGCGCCGGACCGGCTTTGCCGATGCGCCGGCGCACGACGAGGCCGCGATCGAGGAGGCACTGGTTGAGCGCGAACCGATCACCGTGGTGGTTTCCGAGAAGGGATGGATTCGCGCCTTGCGCGGCCAAGTCTCCGACCTTTCCAGTTTGACCTTCAAGGCCGACGATAGTCTCGACCACGCCTTCTTCGCCGAAACGACGTCGAAGGTTCTGGTCTTCGCTACCAACGGACGCTGCTACACCATCGAGGCAACGAAGCTTCCTGGCGGGCGCGGCCACGGTGAGCCGATCCGTCTCTTCATCGAACTCGAGCAGCAGGGCGAAGTCGTCGCGGTGTTTCGCTATCAGGGCGGCCGCAAGCTGCTCGTGGCGAGCAGGCAGGGCAGGGGATTCGTCGTTCCGGAGGACGAATGCCTCGCCAATACGCGCAAGGGAAAACAGGTGCTCAACGTTAAGCCGCCCGATGAAGCGCGCGCGCTGGCGCCGGTCGAGGGCGATCTCGTGGCGGCGATCGGCGAGAATCGCAAGATGGTCGTCTTCGCGCTCGATCAGGTGCCGGACATGGCGCGTGGCCGCGGCGTGCGCCTGCAACGTCACAAGGACGGCGGGCTCTCAGACATCAAGACATTCAAGGCGGCTGACGGTCTCACCTGGGTCGATTCCGCGGGCCGCGTGTATACGTTATCGCTCAAGGAGCTTGCCGACTGGCGCGGCAACCGCGCTGACGCCGGACGGCTGGCACCGAAGGGTTTCCCGAAGAACAACAAGTTTGACAGCACCTCCGGCCGCGCGCCTGGAAACGGCAGAGCAGTCGAAGAATCCTAGCGGGATATTGTTTGGGGATTCTTCCGGCTTGACCATTGTGGGACAATCGAAGTCCTTCTCTTGTTTCGCGGGCGAGGCCGAAGCACATATCTATTTCACCCATTCCACCCGTGCGGGGTGGAATCAATCAGTCACCCGCCCAAGGATTATTGTCATGTCGCTCTCAATGTCGCAGGCATCGCTGCCAAGTTTCGAGATCGGATTTAGCGCCTTATCGGCGATTCTCGACAAGGCCGAGGCTTTTGCTGCTGCCAAGAAGATAGATGCGTCCGTCCTTCTGAATGCGCGGCTCGCACCCGACATGTTCCCGTTGGTCCGTCAAGTTCAGGTGGCGACCGATCTGGCCAAAAATGGAGCGGCGCGCCTCGCCGGCGTCGAGCCGCCTCGCTATGAGGATGATGAGAAGACGTTCGGTGAACTCAAAGCGCGCCTTGCAAAGACTACTGCTTTTCTCAAGACGCTCGATTCCAAACAGATTGACGCAGCGTACGACCATCCGATCACGTTTCCCCTTGGCCCTACCAATAAAGGCCAGATGCGAGGCGATGACTACTTGAACCATTTCGTCCTTCCAAACGTCTACTTCCATCTTGCAGCAGCCTACGCAATTCTGCGTCACAATGGCCTGGAAATTGGCAAGCAGGATTTCTTGGGCGCCATACCTTTGAAAATGCTGTGACACCATCTTTCGCGACGCCGCCCTGGTGCTAGAGGGTTGATAAAAGCCATGGGGAGAGCAATGTCCGGGACCCATCTCACAAGGCGTATGCTTTTGGCCGGAATGGCGGCAGCGCCGTTCGTCGACCGCGCGCACGCGCAAACTGCGTGGCCGGATCGGCCGGTGCGGGTAATGGTGCCTTATCCGCCGGCCGGCGGCGCCGACACCACGGCGCGCATTGTGTTCGCCAAACTGAGCGAGAATCTCGGGCAGCAATTCGCCGTCGAAAATCGCGGCGGCGCCGGCGGCACTATTGGCGAGGAAGTGGTCGCGAAAGCCGCGCCCGACGGCTACACGATACTGCACGACGCCACGGCGTTCTCCGTGAACGCCTCGCTCTATCCGAATTTGCCGTTCGACTACCGCAAGGATTTCGAGCCTGTCTTCCTGGTCTCGCTGGTGCCGAACATCCTCGTGGTCACGCCGTCGGTGCCGGTGAAGACGGTCGCCGACGTCATCGCCTTTGCCAAAGCCGCGCCCGACGGGATCGACATGGCGTCGTCCGGCAATGGTACTCTGCAACACCTCTCGCTCGAGATGTTCAGGCACATGACCGGCATCAAGATCAATCACGTGCCGTATCGCGGCGGCGGTCTGGCGCTCACCGACGTCATGTCGGGTCAGGTAAAATTCTTCTTCTCCAACGGATCATCTGTCGTCGGTCTGATCAAGGCCGGCAGGGTGAAAGCGATTGCGCATACCGGCAGGGGCCGGCTCGCCAGCCTGCCGGATATCCCGCCGATGTCCGATACGCTGCCCGGGTTTGAAGCCTTCGAATGGAACGGCGTCTTCGTCCCGCACGGCACGGCGCCGGCGATCGTGCAGAAACTCAATGCCGGTCTCAACGAAGCGCTGCACTCTGTGCAAGTCGCCGATCGCTTCAAGGAACTCAACATCGAATCGCGCCCGAATACGCCAGCGGAATTCCGCAACTTCGTCGAAGATCAGATGACGCTATGGAGCCGGGTGGTGAAAGACGCCAATATCCGGCTGGGGTAAGTGCGACTGCCCGGCGACAGTGTCTACTCAACCCGCGCCCAGCCCTCCGGCGCCAGCCGCTCCTGCGGCAGGAAGCGGCTCTTGTAGTCCATCTTGCCCGAGCCGCGCACCCAGTAGCCCAGGTAGACATAGGCAAGCCCCATGCGCCGCGCGCGCGCGATGTGGTCGAGCACCATGAAGGTGCCCAGTGAACGCGCGGCTTCGTCGGGTTCGAAAAACGAGTAGACCATGGAGAGGCCGTCGCCGAGCACGTCGGTGAGCGCCACGGCGACGAGGTCGCCGGTCCCGCGTCTTGCTCCCATCCTACCCTCCCCAGCGCGTGGGGTAGGGTAGCATGGGGGCGGCCCGCGGCGCCGATATTCGATGATACGGGTCTCGATGTGGCTGTCTTCGACCATCATTGCGTAGTCGAGCACCGTCATGTCGGCCATGCCCCCGTCGCGGTGGCGGGAATCCAGATAAGCGCGGAAGATCGAGTATTGCTCGGAGGTCGGCACCGCTACTCGCATCTCGCTGACAATGTCGGCATTGCGCTTGACGATGCGGCGCATGCTGCGCGTCGGCTGGAATTCGCCGCTGAGGACGCGGACCGAGACGCAGGACCGGCAACCCTCGCAGGCCGGCCGGTAAGCGATCGACTGGCTGCGGCGAAAGCCGCCGTGGGTGAGGATGTTATTGAGTTCGGCCGCCCGCTCGCCGACCAGATGGGTAAAGACCTTCCGCTCCTCCTTGCCGCCAAGGTACGGGCACGGCGAAGGGGCGGTTAGGTAGAATTGCGGCGTGTCGCGCGAGTGTTGGGTCACGGGCCGGTCTGACGTTGCGTCGAGCCGGCAAGCGAGTCCGGCCGGCGCCTAGGATCGCCCGCCAATGCCCGCGCGTCAAAGGCCAAATCTGCGATCAGCGCATGGCGCGAAGCCGCAGCGATGCCGCACGGGTCCGGTTGTTAATGATTATGGTGCCGACCAGCATGTCATGCAGCAGCCGCCGGCGGGCGTTAAAGAGGCCGACCAGGAGGATGAACGGCGTGAGGACGCTAATGCTGATCCAGTAGACCACGGCGTGGACGGCGCCGAGGACGAAATACGCCGGTGCGCCGTACCAGGTGCGCATCTCGACATCCATGGCGCGCATTCCGATCGTCGCCGAAGCCGTGCCTCCCAGGGTCAGACCGTAATACGCGAGCGCCCAGACCACCGACGCCGGCGACAGCAGCCAGAATAGCGCCCATCCGAGGCCGAGGGTCAAGAAGCCAAAGATGAGAATGAAGACCCAAGCCGCGACCAGCGGGATGGTGAGAATGAAGAGATCGATGACGAAGGCGAACATCCGCCGCGCCAACACGCCGTGGAACAGCTCCGGGCTTACGGCCGGATCGTAGGCGTGGGGCTTGATATCGAACGAGACACCGATCTGCTGTGGGCTAGAATTGGTCATGATCAACCCCGCATTGTAGCGTTCCGGCAAATGGCGAGAGACAACCGCCAATGCAAGAGGCTTCCAGCGCGGCGACCTATATGACGCCCAACCGGAAGGACCAGTCGATGGTGACGCTTGCCGAGATCGAGGCTGCCCGGCGCACGATCGCCGCGCACGTGCTGCGGACGCCGCTGCTCGCTGCGCCGCCGCTGTCGGCGCTGACCGGCGCCGAAGTCTACGTCAAATATGAGAATTTGCAGGTCACCAACTCGTTCAAGGAACGGGGCGCCTGCGTAAAGCTCGCCGCACTCAGCACCGACGAGCGCCGCCGCGGCGTGATCACGATGTCGGCCGGCAATCATGCCCAGGCGGTCGCCTACCACGCCCGCCGTCTCGGTATACCGGCGACCATCGTCATGCCGGTGACGACACCGTTCGTGAAGGTGAAGGCGACCGAGGCTTACGGCGCCACCATCGTTCTTCACGGCGAAACCCTCGCGGATGCACAGGTACGCGCGGAAATAATTGCGGTGGAGCGCGATCTGGTCTGGGTCCACCCTTATGACGATCCCCACATCATTGCCGGCCAAGGAACCATTGCGCTGGAAATGCTGGAGGACGAGCCGGCCCTGGAGGTCCTCGCCATCCCGATCGGCGGCGGGGGGCTGATCGCCGGCAATGCCATCGCTGCACGGGCCAAAAAGCCGTCGATCGAGATCTTCGGCGTCGAGTGCGAGCTGTATCCGTCGACGTGGAACGCGACGCATCCGGGCGCCAAAGCCTGCGGCGGCGCAACGCTCGCTGAAGGCATTGCGGTCAGCAATGTCGGACGGCTGACGCTGCCGATCATACGCGAACTGGTCAGCGAGATCGTCCTGGTCGACGAACCGCTGATCGAACGCGCGGTCAACGCCTTCCTCACCTTGCAGAAGACCATGGCGGAAGGGGCCGGCGCCGCCGGCCTTGCCGCCATGCTGGCTCAGCCGGAACGCTTTCGCGGCCGTAAGGTCGGTTTGATCTTGTGCGGCGGCAATATCGATCCGCGCATTCTCGCTTCGATCATGGTGCGCGAACTTGAGCGTGCCGACCGCATCGTGTCGTTCCGCCTCACCATCCCAGATCGGCCAGGCGTTCTCGGCCAAATCGCCAGCCGGCTTGGCGAGCTCGGCGCCAACATTTTGGGCGTCGATCATCACCGCTTGTTTCTCGACGTCCCGGCCAAGGGCGCCAAGCTCGACGTGACCATGGAGACCCGCGACGGCGCCCACGCCGAGGAGATTTTCCACGTGCTTACGGATGATGGATATCAGCCCGTGCGGATGGAAAGTGGCACAGCGTTGGAGTGAAGCGCGCTTCCGACTGCGCACCGCTCTTCGCGCGGGTGAAAACGCCGCTCAGTCTAACTGAACGCGGCGCGGCTAATGGATCAGCAGCCGATCGGGCATTGGCTCCGGCTCGATGGGCTTCACTTCGGGCGCGGCGGCCGGGCGCGGCCGCGGCATTGGAATACCGCGTTGTGCGGGCGGAACGCCGGTTTGCGCGCCGGCTGGGACGCCGCTCTGCGCCATAGCGAAGAGACGCGGGCGGTGTGGCGGCAGTGGAACACGACCTTTGATGGGTTGCGCAGGCGGAAGAGCGTCGGCCGCAGCATGATCCGCGACCGACGGTTGCGCCGCGGGCGCCTCGTTGGCGCCGCCATACCCCGGCGGACTTGGCCACGGGACATTGCCGCTGGGCGTTGTCGTCGGCTGAGCGATCGGTGACGCCGTGGGCGACGTCGACCCCGGCGCTGGCTGTGCGACAGTCGCCGTCGCCAGTTGCGAGTCGCTTACAGATGCACTCGCATCCGCGTCCGGCAGCCGATCGGTCGGCTTCTTGATCGAAATGGTCGGGCTACTCCGCGCGTCCGTCGCCGTGGCCCTTGCCTCGACGATTGCACGGCCTGCGTCTGCAGCAAGCTTGGCGTCGCTGTCCGTCGCAGCGTTCGCGGTATCAGGAGCTTCGATGGGTGCCGCTGCCGCCAGCGGGCGGAAAGTCGGCGTCTTCGGCCGTGCGACGTAGCCGCGCACAAATGCCGTGATACTCCACATCGTGACCGGAACGGCAATCAGCACCACTAAAAAGATGATGATGCGCCTCAGTAGCGGCCTCTGTAGTCGAATATGGTCGTTGTACTCACGCATGACATCCGCCTCGTCGTTGTGTCTCAGGCGGGGGCGGTCAGTTACACGCCGCCCTTCTTTATTTTCTCCCCGATCCTTGCCGCAAAGTAGGTCAGCACTCCGTCTGCACCGGCGCGCTTGAAGGCGATCAGGCTTTCCGTGATGGCCTTGTCCCCGTCGAGCCAGCCATTCCCCGCGGCGGCCATAATCATCGCATATTCGCCGGAGACTTGATAGGCGAAAGTGGGCATGCCGAAGGCCTCTTTGACGCGGTGCAATATATCGAGATAAGGCAGGCCGGGCTTGACCATCACCATGTCGGCGCCCTGGGCAATATCAAGTTCGACCTCCCGGAGCGCTTCGTCAGTGTTCGCCGGGTCCATCTGGTAGGTCCGCTTGTCCCCGATTAGCGTCGCGCTGGAGCCGACCGCATCGCGGAATGGGCCGTAGAAAGCAGAGGCATATTTGGCCGCATAGGCCATGATCTGGACGTCGCTGAAGCCCGCTGCGTCGAGCCCGGCGCGGATGGCCCCGACCCGGCCATCCATCATGTCGGAGGGCGCGATGATGTCGCAGCCGGCCTGCGCTTCGACCAGCGCTTGCCGAACCAGAACCCCGACCGTTTCGTCATTGACGATGATGCCGTCGCGGAGCAGGCCGTCATGGCCGTGGCTGGTATAGGGATCGAGCGCCACATCGCAGAGAATGCCGACTTCCGGCACCTCTTTTTTGATGGCGCGGATGGCACGGCAGAGCAGATTGTCCGGATTAAGCGCTTCGGTGCCGTCATTGTCGCGCCGGGCCGGATCGGTGTAGGGAAAAAGCGCAAGGCAGGGAATCGTGAGCTTCGCCGCCCGCTCGGCCGCCCGCACGGCCTCGTCGACCGACAGCCGTTCGACATCGGGCATCGCGTTGACCGGAACGCGGACTTTTGTCCCGTCGACCAGGAACAGCGGCCAGATCAGGTCATCCGTGGTGAGCACATTCTCACGCACCATGCGCCGAGACCATTCGGCGCGGCGGTTGCGGCGCGGCCGGATCGTCAGGTCGAGCCGGTCAGCCGGAGGCGCGGCGCGGCTACGTTCGAGCGGTCGGCCAAATTTGATTGCCATGAGCGCACTCCGTGCTGGCATCGTCCCGCCAACGCGTCCTTTTACCCCTTTCCGCCCCTAAACCGCCACTGCCGGTCCATCGGGTCATTCCCGGCCGTAGGTGCGGAAGTGAGAGCGTTGACGGGCATTCGGTGCGGCCTTATCGGTCCTGACAGTTCGCTCGTGACGGAGCCCGCAGCGCGACCACCATGAACGAACGATCACAGCAACGACCCACCAAGCCGAGCGATATGCTCGAGCCGGTGCGCATCGATAGGAATGCAAAACGAGGGACTTGGACGGAGTATCTCGTCCTATTTCTGCGCATTATGGCGGCGGTCTCCCTGGTCAAGGGTCTCTACCACTGGGCGCAAGTCTGCGGCGTCGGCGCGCCCGCGGACGAGGCTTTCGACGCCCATACGATCGCATGGCAGACGGCGACTGTGTTCTTCGCGGTGCTCGACTTGGTGGCGGCCGTTGGACTGTGGCTTGCAGCCGCCTGGGGCGCAGTAGTGTGGCTCACCTCCGTCGTATCGATGGCGGCGGTCGAAGTCTTTTTCCCAAAGGTGTACGGCGGTAGCCTTGTCATCGTGCTGATCGAGATGGCGCTGTTGTGCATGTACCTCTACCTCGCAATCGTCTCCGCGCGCGAGCGGCCGGAATGACCGGGGCGAGAACACGCCGGTAAGGGTCCTGCCCAACCGTGCGTCACTTGGATCATCAGTTGATCTTGCCAAGCCCTAGCGCCGGACGCGATAGTCGCAAAGCCCGACAGGAGACCGACCATGCGTGCTCAGATGATCGCGACAATGACCGCCGCCATGATTGCGAGTTCTCTCGCATCGATGGCGCCGGCGTTCGCGCAGGACACAATCAAGATCGGCGAAATGAATTCCTACAAGAGCCAACCCGCCTTTCTCGAACCCTACAAGCGCGGCTGGCAAATGGCGGTCGAGGACATCAATGCCGCCGGCGGCGTTCTAGGTAAAAAGCTCGAAGTCATTTCGCGCGACGATGGCGCCAATCCCGGTGACGCAGTTCGTGCCGCGGACGAACTGGTGACCGGGGAAGGCTTGAACCTCCTTTGCGGCACATTCCTGTCGAATGTCGGTCTCGCGGTGACCGAATTTGCCGGCAAGAAGAAGGTGTTTTTCCTCGGCGCCGAAGCGCTGACGGACAAGATGGTTTGGCAGAACGGCAACCACTACACATTCCGCCTGCGGGCCTCGACCTATATGCAGGTCGGGATGCTCCTGCCGGCCGCTCTTGCAGCAAACAAGAAGCGCTGGGCGCTGGTTTATCCGAATTTCGAGTTCGGCCAAGCCGCTGTTGCCGCTTTCAAGCAACAGATGAAGGCGAAGCAGCCTGACGTCGAGTTCGTCACCGAGCAGGCAACGCCGATCGGCAAGATCGATCCCGGCGCCGTGGCGCAGGCGATCGACGACGCCAAGCCGGACGCCATATTCAGCGCGGAGTTCGGTCCGGACCTTGCCCAGTTCGTGCGTGAGGGCGATACGCGCGGCGTATTCAAGGACCGCTTCGTGGCGGCGCTGCTCGCGGGTGAGCCCGAATATCTCGATCCGCTCGGCGACGACGCGCCTGTCGGCTGGGTCGTGACCGGCTATCCGCCGAGCGCCGATTTTCCGCCGGAGAACAAAGAATTCGTCGCCGCCTATCAAAAGCGTTATCACGAGGTGCCCAAATTGGGTTCGATCGTCGGGTACCTGACGATAAAGTCGATGGCGGCCGGCATTGCCAAGGCCGGCTCGACCGATACCGAGAAAGTGGTCGATGCGTTCCGCGGCCTTCAGCTGACCGGCCCGTTCGGACCGTTCATGTTCCGCGCCATCGATCACCAGTCAACGCTCGGCGGTTACGTCGGCAAGGTCGCGGTCAAGGATGGCCACGGCATCATGACCGATTACAAATTCGTCGACGGCGCCACCGTACTGCCTTCGGATGAAGAGGTCCGGAAGTTGCGGCCCGCATCGGCAGATTGAGCGTGATCCGTCATCCTCGGGGTGACGGAACGTTATGCGCAATTCGCTTCGACGCGCCATCCGATGACGCATCCATGCTGGTCTGATAGCGTGCGCCGATGAACTTGGAAGGCCTTGCGTTTCAGGCCCTGAACGGTCTCGCTTCGGCGTCCGGTTTGTTTTTTGTCGCAGCCGGACTTTCCCTGATCTTCGGCGTCACGCGCATCATCAACATCGCGCACGGCTCGCTGTACATGCTCGGGACTTATATCGCGGTCACACTGGCGACCGCGATTGGAGGTGCGTTGGGCTTCTGGGGCGGCATTGTCGCCAGCGCCGTCATCGTCGGCCTCATCGGCGCCGTGATCGAGATCGTCCTGCTGCGGCGCATCTATGTGGCGCCGGAACTATTCCAGCTCCTCGCCACCTTCGCGCTGGTGCTTGTCATCAACGATGCGACGCTCTGGCTGTGGGGTGCGCCCGATTTGTTCGGGCCGCGCGCTCCGGGACTGCGCGGCGCCGTCGAAATCCTGGGCCGGCGTTTGCCGACCTACGATGCGTTCATGATCGTCGTCGCGCCGGCCGTTCTTTGCGCGCTGCACGTGGTGTTCACCAAGACACGCTTTGGGCGCCTGGTGCGGGCCGCGACCGAGGACCGCGAAATGGTCGGCGCGCTCGGCGTCAATCAGTCAGTTCTTTTCACTGCGGTGTTCGCGTTGGGGTCGTTGCTCGCCGGTTTGGGCGGCGCGCTGCAGGCGGCGCGCGAGCCGGCCAATCTCGGCATGGATCTCACCGCCATCAGCGACGCCTTTGTGGTGGTTGTGGTCGGCGGCATGGGCTCGATCGTTGGGTCCTACGTCGCTGCGGTGCTGATCGCTGAGGTCAAGGCCCTGTGCATCGGCGTCGGGCTCGTGCATTTTGGCGTTTATTCGGTGAATTTTTCCAAGTTCACGCTGGTTGCCGAGTTTCTGGTCATGGCCGTCGTCTTGATCGTGCGGCCGCACGGTCTGCTGGGCCGGCCGCAAATCGCGGTGCGCAGCGCGGCGGAGCCCGATGCGCCGATCCGGCCTGCTTCGACGGCGGCCGGCATATTTGCCTTCCTCGTCCTCGTGGTGCTGGCCATCTTGCCGCTCCTCGCCCGTTCGTCGCCCTATACGCTCGTACTCGGCGTCGACGTGCTGATCGCGGTCCTGTTCGCGACCAGCTTGCACTTCATCATGGGACCGGGCGGCATGCACTCGTTCGGGCATGCCGCTTATTTCGGCCTTGGCGCCTATGGCGCGGCGCTTGCGGTGAAATGGTTCGCGGCGCCGATGGGCTTTGCGCTGGTGGCGGCGCCGCTGCTTGCTGCGCTCGGGGCTCTGCTGTTCGGCTGGTTCGCAGTGCGGCTCTCCGGCGTTTATCTCGCCATGCTGACGCTCGCCTTTGCCCAGATCGTCTGGTCGATCGTCTTTCAGTGGGAGGAAATCACCGGCGGCTCGAACGGCATTCTCGGCGTCTGGCCGAGCGTGCCATTCGATAAAACATCCACGTATTTTCTTCTCACCCTGGTGCTCGCCGTCGCCGGGGTTCTGCTGCTGCGGCGCATACTGTTTGCGCCGTTCGGCTACGCGATGCGCTGCGGGCGCGATTCCCCGTTGCGAGCGGAAGCGATCGGCATTGACGTGAAGAAGGTGCACTGGCTCGCCTTCGCCATTGCCGGCACCGTTTGCGGCGTCGCCGGCGGGATTTTCGCCTTCGCCAAGGGCTCGATTTCTCCGGAAACGATCAGCATCGGCCGCTCCATCGACGGCCTGGTAATGGTGCTGCTCGGCGGCATCCAGACGCTTGCCGGCCCGATCGTCGGCGCGTCGGTGTTCGCGGTACTGCAAGACGAAATCATGCGGCAAACCGAATATTGGCACGCGCTGCTCGGCGGCATCATTCTCGTCCTGGTGCTCGCCTTTCCCATGGGTCTTGCCGGCGGCGCATTGCGGCTCGCGGCGCGTTGGCGCCGGTCATGACCGGGCTTGCGGTCATCGCGCTGCGCAAGAGTTTTGGCGCCGTGCGCGCGGTCGATGATATGAACTTTGATGTCGCCAGCGGCGAATTCCTCGCCCTGATCGGCCCCAACGGCGCGGGAAAAACGACCTGTTTCAACATCATCAACGGCCAGCTGCCGCCGGATTCTGGCAATGTCCGCTTCGACGGCGGCGATATCGCCAAGCTGCCGCCGCGCGAAATCTGCCGTCGCGGCATCGCCCGCACCTTCCAGATCGCCGCCACGTTCGGCTCGATGACCGTCGCCGAAAACATTCAGATGGCGCTGATAGCGCATGGCCGGCAGACCTACCGGCTGTGGCGGCCGGCGACGTCGTATCATCGCCAGCGCGCGCTCGAACTGTTGCGCCAGGTCGGCATGCATGAAGCGGCCGACCGGCCGTGCCGCGAATTGGCCTACGGCGACGTGAAGCGGGTGGAGCTTGCCATCGCGCTCGCCACCGATCCGCGGCTCCTGCTCATGGACGAGCCGACCGCCGGCATGGCGCCGCGCGAGCGCAACGAGCTGATCGCGCTGGTCAAGCGCCTGGTGGTCGAGCGCGGCATCTCCGTCCTCTTCACCGAACATTCCATGGACGTGGTGTTCGCGTTCGCAGATCGGATCATCGTGATGGCGCGCGGCCGATTGATCGCCGACGGTGACGCCAAGACGATCCGCAACGATCCGCTGGTCCAGCAGGTCTATTTCGGCAGCGGCCGCACATTTGAGCGCTCGGAGCCTATGTCGTGACCGCGCCGGCGCCGGCGCTCGCCGTCGAAAACCTGTGTGCCTGGTATGGCGCGGCGCAAATTCTCTACGACGTGACATTGACGGTGGGACGGGGTGAAGTCGTCGCGCTGATGGGACGCAACGGCGCAGGCAAATCCACGACCATGAAGGCCATCATGGGCCTGCTGGCGCGGCGAAGCGGCGAAGTGCATGCCAACGACCGCGATATCTCGGGCCTCAAGCCGTTCGAAATCGCCCGCGCCGGCGTCGGCTTCACGCCTGAGAACCGCCGCATCTTCGCCGATCTCACGGTGCTGGAAAATCTCGACATCGGACGGCAGCCGCCGCGCGTATTTGAAGATGGCAGTGCCGTACCGGCGTGGACGCCGGAAGTCTTGTTCCGCCTGTTTCCCAATCTCGCCGAAATGCGCCATCGGCTCGGCGGCCGCATGAGCGGCGGCGAGCAGCAGATGCTGACAATCGCGCGCACGCTAATGGGCAATCCGCTAGTGGTGCTGCTCGACGAGCCGTCCGAAGGCATCGCGCCTCTGATCGTCGAGGAGATTGCCAACACGATCGTCGAGCTGAAGAAGCGCGGCTTGTCGATTTTGCTCTCCGAACAGAACGTCGGCTTTGCGCAACTCGTCTCGGACCGCGCCTATATGCTCGAGAAAGGCCAGATCCGCTGGACCGGCACCATGGCCGAGCTTGCGGCAAATACAGAAATCCAGCGCAGCTATCTAACGTTGTGAGTTTGAGACGGCGGGCTTGCGCTTTATATAGAAAATCATATAATCATATATCAAGTTACAAGCCGTGAAAGAGCTGATCTGGATTGCATCGAGCCGCCGCGACATGCGGGCCTTGCCAAAAACCGTGCGCCGAAACTTTGGCGTGGCGCTGTGGGCGGTCCAGATCGGCGAAACACCGCCGACTGCAAAGCCCCTTCGCGGTTTCGGTGGCGCCGGTGTCCTGGAATTGATCGAAGACGATGAAGGAGGCACTTACCGTGCCGTGTACGCGGTTCGCTTCGCGACGGCGGTTTATGTGCTGCATGTTTTCCAGAAGAAGTCGAAACGCGGCAGAGCGACGCCGCAGCACGAAAAGGACTTGATTGAACAAAGATTGAGGCGCGCCGCCGAATTGCACGCACAATTAGTGAAGGAGGTCGAATGGTGAAACGTGACTATGAGAGAAGTAGCGGCAATGTTTTCGCTGATCTCGGTTTCAAAAACGCAAAACAGGAGCTGCTGAAGGCAAAGCTTACAGTCGAAATTTACAGGCAACTGAAAGCGCGCGGCATCACCCAACAGCAAGCGGCGAAATTGCTTGGCACCACCCAAGCACAAGTCTCCACGCTCATGCGGTGCAGACCGGCATCGGTTTCGGTCGGTCGGCTGATGGAATTTTTGACAGTGCTCGGGCAGGACGTGAAGGTGACGGTGAAGCCGGCGTCGCGCGGTCGCAAGGCAGGCGATATGTCGCTCATCGTGCAGCAGACGTGATCAGCGTCGTTTTTGCGCAGCCTGCAGTGCGGCGCGAATGCGCTGCGGGGTCGCCGGCATTTCGTCGATCGAGACGCCGAACGGCGCGAGTGCGTCGTTGACGGCGTTGATGACGGCGGCCGGCGCGCCGATGGCGCCCCCTTCGCCCAAACCCTTGGCGCCGGTGATGGAGGCCGCGGTCGGCGTTTCGATGTGATGCAGCTCGATCGGCGGAATTTCCCGCGTGGTCGGCGGCATGTAGTCGGCGAGCGTCGCAGTCTGGATGTTGCCGAGAACGTCGTAGATGATTTCCTCAAACAGCGCGTTGCCGATGCCTTGCGCGATGCCGCCATGCACCTGGCCGTCGGCAATCATGGGGTTGATGATGCGTCCGGCGTCCTCCGCCGCGAGGAATTTCTCGATCGAGACCCGGCCGGTCTCGGGATCCACCGCGACGATGGCGACATGGCAGGCGTTGGAGAAAGTGCCGGACGGATCGTAGTCGGCGCTTTCGCGCAGGCCCGGCGTGATTTCGCCTTTGAAACGGTGCGTCTGATAGTAGGCGTCGCGGGCCAGCGCCGCGATCGGCACGGCGCGGTCGGTCCCCGAAACTTTGGCGTTGCCGTTTTCGAGTACGATATCCTCCGCCGCCGTCTCCAGGACATGGCTGGCGACGATGAGGAGTTTTTCGCGAATTTTGCGCGCGGCGAGCATCGATGCGCCGCCGGAGATGACCAGCGAGCGGCTGGCGAAGGTGCCCCAGCCATAGGGCGTGCGGTCGGTATCGCCGTGGATGACGCGCACGGCTTGCGGCGCGACGCCGACCTCGTCCGCGACGATCTGCGCGATCGTGGTGCGCAGACCCTGCCCATGCGGGCTCGCACCGATGCGCGCTTCGACCAGGCCCGACGGGTCCATGGTGACCTCGACGGTCTCCCATCCCGGCGTAATCTCCATGCCGCGTGCCGCAAAGGCCGGACTGCCATATCCCGTGCGTTCGGAAAAAGTTGCGAAGCCGATGCCGAGATAATGGCCACGGGTGCGCGCGTCGCGTTGACGGGCGCGAAATGCCGGCAGGTCGATGTGGGCGACCGCCATTTCAAGCGTCGCCAGATAGCTGCCTTCGTCGAACGCCAATCCCGTCGCCGATGTGTAAGGAAAATGGTCGATCAGGTTGCGGCGGCGGATTTCGTCCGGCCCGAGGTCGAACGCGGCGGCGGCTTTGTCCATCAGCCGCTCGATGGCGAACGTGATGACGGGGCGCGAGACGCCGCGATAGGGCGCCATGGTGCAGGTATTGGTCGCAACCCCGCGCGCGTGGCATGAATAGGCCTGCACATCGTATGGCCCCGGTATCTCGGCTAGGGCCATCAACGGCTCGACGCCGCACGTCGTCGGAAAGCACGAATAGGCCCCGGTATTGGCGATGACATCGGCCGCAAGCGCGAGGAGCTTGCCGTGCGCATCGAACGCGCCTTCGAGGGTTATGTGCTGATCGCGGCTGTGGAAGGCGGCGATCAAGTTCTCGCGCCGGTCCTCGCTCCAGGCGAACGTGCTGCGGTGTCGCCGCGCCAGCCACACCAGTACGACATACTCGGCGGGCAGTGACATTTTTTGCCCGAAGCCGCCGCCGACATCAGGCGCGACCACGCGCAGATCGGATTCGGGAAAGCCGAGAATGTCGGCAATCGCCGTTCGCGTCAGATGCGGCATCTGGGTCGCGCAGGTCAGCGTGGTGCGGCCCGATGCTGGATCGAATGCCGCGTGCGCGGCGCGGGCTTCGAGCGGCGTCGCATTCTGGCGCCGCGAGCGGGCATCGACGCGGACGACCCGGTGCGCGAGCGAAACCGTGGCGTCGAAGTCGGGGGTCTTGATGCGGCCCTCGACCATGACATTGGTGGCGCAGCCGGCATGGACGAGCGGAGCATCGGACCTGAGCGCATCGCGCGCATCGACGACCGCCGCCAGATCGGCAATCTCGACCTCGACTTGATCGGCGATATCCTCCGCCGCGGCGCCGGTCGGCGCGAAGACCGCGGCGATTGGCTCGCCGACAAAGCGCACGAAGGTTTTGGCCAGGATCGGCTGCTCGATCGGCTGATAATTGAACTTGTGCAGCATCGGGCGGATCGGCCGCACGCCCTCGAGGTCGTCGGCGCGAACGATCGGCGCGCCGTCCGGCGCCTTGATGCCAATGATGCGGCCGGATGCGACGGCGCTGCGGACGAAGCGCACATAATAGGCGGCGGCAAGATCGGCCGTGAACCGGCCGCGCCCGGTGACCAGCGCCGGATCTTCCAGCCGCCTGATGGCGCGGCCGACCCATTTCATTCCCGATCCCGCCGTCGCGGATGTCATGGGATGGCTCTCACGTCAGCAGAAGTTGGTCATCGGAAAGTTCGGTACCCTCCTTGCGGCGGAAGAACTGCACCAGGTCCTCGATCGTCAATGCGGCGCGTTCGGCGCCGCTGACATCGAGCGTGACATGGCCCTGATGCAGCATGATGGTGCGATGACCGTATTCCAGCGCCTGCCGCATGCTGTGGGTGACCATGACGGCGGTGATGCCAAGCCGGCGTACGACGTCGTCGGTCAGCCGCATCACCAGCTCGGCCGCCGCCGGGTCGAGCGCGGCGGTGTGCTCATCGAGCAACAGAACCTTGGTCGAGCCGAGCGTCGCCATGATCAGGGCGAGCGCCTGCCGCTGCCCGCCCGAAAGCAACGCCACGCGATCGTCGAGGCGGCTCTCCAGGCCAAGTCCGAGTACCGCCAGGCGCTCGCGGGCGAGCTGACGCAGCGGCGCATCGATCGCCGGCCGCAGGCCGCGCGGCGACGTGCGCGCCGAAGCGATGGCAAAATTCTCCATGATCGACATCGGCTCGCAGATGCCGGCGCGCGGGTCCTGGAACATGCGGGCGATCAGGCGTGATCGCTTGTGGACGGGCCAGTCCGTCACATCGCAGTCGCCGACGAAGACGCGGCCGGTATCGGGCGCGATCTCGCCGGCGAGGATATTGAGCAGTGTCGATTTGCCGGCGCCATTCGAACCGATCACGGTAAGAAACTGGCCGGCGGGCACTTCAAGGTCAATGGCGTGCAGCGCGCGCATTTCAAGTGCGGTGCCGCGATTGAACGTGATGCCGATCTGCTGCGCTCGGATCATTCGGCGCCCCGCCGCAACCGTCCCGCCAGCTTGCGCTGCGGGGCGAACAGCGCGATCGCGACCAGCACCGCGGTCACGATATTCACGTCTGAAGCGGTGAGACCGATGGCGCCGGTGTTGAGCGCGAGCGCAATGGCGAGCCGATAGAGGATCGCGCCGATGACGCAGGCGAGGGTGCCGACCGCGATCAACCGTGACGGCATCAGCGCGGTGCCGCCGATCACCGCGGCGAGAGCGACGACGATCACCCCGATGCCCATCGACACGTCGGCGGCGCCGAGCATCTGCGCGAACAGCGCGCCTGAGAACGCGGTCAGGCCGTTGGCAATGCCGAGCCCGATCAGGACCATGCGCCCGGTGCGCACGCCGTTCGCCTGCGCCATGCGCGGATTGGCGCCGGCGGCACGTAGCGACAGGCCGACGCCGGTGGCAAGGAAAAGATCGAGCGCGATCGTGCAAACCAGGACAATGATCGCCAGCAGCACCACCGGCGCGTAGAGCGACCGGATGCCCAGGCGCTCGATCGCGCTATAGACGGTATCGACGCCGAGGAGGCCGATATTGGGGCGGTCCATGATGCGCAGGTTGACGGAATAAAGCGCGATCGCCGTCAGGATGCCGGCGAGGATGTGCAGGATTCGCAGCTTGAGATTGAGGAACGCCGTAGTGAAGCCGGCAAGGCAGCCGGCAGCGATTGCGGCGAGCGTCGCCGGCCACGGTCCGACGCCGGAAACCATCAACTTCGCCGCCACGGCGGCGCCAAGCGGAAACGAGCCCTCGACCGTGAGATCGGGAAAATCGAGCAGGCGAAAGGTAATGTAAGAGCCCAAGGCGACCAGCGCGAAGACCAATCCGGTTTCAAGCGCGCCGATAAAAGCGTAGAGGCTCACGGGCGAAGATCGATAGTCAGCGTTGCACGCTCCGCGTTAGAACACTTGCGCGGCCCTGGAAAGAAGCGCCGGCGAAAGCGTGATGCCTATTTTCGCGGCCGACTCCTTGTTGACATAAAGGCTGAGCGACTTCGGGTCGTCCTTCATGTAGACCGCGTCGATATCGCCCGGCTTCTCGCCCTTGAATATCCGCTCGACGAATCCGGCGGTCATCTTCCCCATGTCGCCGAAATCGAACCCGACGGTGGCAATGGCGCCGCGCTGAACGCTGCGCCGCTCGGCGGAGAACAGCGGCGTCTTGGTATCCTGCGCGACCTTCACCACGGCCTCGAATGCTGCGTACACTGTCGTGTCGTTCGGCACGAATATCGCATCGCATTTTCCGACCAGGCTTTGGGCAGCCGTAGGAACGTCGTTGAGGCCCATGGCTGTCGCTTCGACCGTCTTGAAGCCTTTCGATTTGGCAAATTCCTTGACGCTGTCGACGGTCGACCGCGAGTTATCCAGGCTCGGATCGTAAAGGAGTCCCGAGCGTCTTCAGATTGGGAACGACCTCCATCACCACGTCGATTTGCCTTTCGGTCGGCACAAGGTCCGAGATGCCGGTGACATTGCCGCCCGGGTGCTTGAACTGCGGAATAATTTTCGCACGCAACGGATCGGTGACTGTGGTGAAGACGATCGGGATGTCCTTGGTCGCGGCTACCACGGCCTGGCTTGCCGGCGTCGTGATCGAGACGATGACGTCGGGATTGTCGCCGACGAATTGCCGCGCGATCTGCTGCGCGGTGCCGAAATTGCCCTGCGCGCTCTTGAAGTCGATCTTCAGGTTCTTGCCGTCGGTATAGCCGCGGTCGGCGAGGCCCTTGACGACCCCGTCCTTGACTTCGAGGAGTTGCGGCGTGTCCACCATGGTGATGACGTCCACGGTTTTCACGGCGTCGGCGGCGGGTACTGGCGATGTGGCCAGAATAGTTGCGGCAATGGCAAGGACAACTTTGCCCGTCGGGACGCTCATCACATTCTCCTTGCCGCCGGCCAAGCCTGGTCGGCAGTCTATTGGCCTACCGACAAAACACAAGGCGCCAGGTCGCATCACACGTCGTTTTCAGAGTTGCACGCCGTCAATCGGATTGGATTCGGAACATGCGCGGTACGGCGCGAACCAAGCGTCATAGATCTTGGCCGCCTCGCCCGAGGCTTCGAGCTGGAGCAGCGTTTGATTGACCAGATCGAGAAGACGCGGCTCGTTCTTCTTCAACGCAAATCCGGCGGTGCGCGGCAAGTCGTAATCCGAGATCAAAGTGAAGTCGGCGACGTTGCCGCTTTGCTGGGCGAACCACAACAGCAACATTTTCTCGGCGAGAAAGCCGTCGAAGCGGCGTCCGTGAGCGCGGCGAAAGCCGCGTGAGCCACAGGGCACGAAAAAATGACAACGTCACGCCGTTGGCGGAATTAGAATCGCGGCGGCTCGCCGATAAAAGCCTGGGTGATGATTTCCTTGAGGTCCGCCTTGGACACCGAGCGCGGATGGGTGATCTTGACGGCTGCGACCACGTCAACGGCCTTGGCGATGTCTTCCTCACGCATGCCGAGGCCTTTGAGGCCGGTCGGCAAGCCAAGCCGCACATTGAGGTCGTAAAGGCCGTGTGCAGGATCGTTGACGCCGAGCGCGCGCTTGATGCGTTCCATGGCGTCCGGTGCGGCGGGGCTGTTGAAGCCGATCGCGTAGGGGGTCGCGATCGCATGGGTGTGGGCGTGGTCGAGATTGAACCACTGCCGCACGCGCTGGGCGACGGCGTGCTCAAGCCCGACTTCGGCGCGAAAATTCGCCGCGAGCCAGGCACCGTAGAGCGCATCGGTACGCGCAGCGAGGTCACACGGATTTTGCACCACCCGCGGCAGGCTGGCGCCGAGCCGGCGCACGGCTTCCTCGGCCATGGTCTGCACCACGGGATTGGTGTCGATGCCGTAGAGGCTCTCGACCGCATGCGCCATGGCGTTCATGCCGCTCGCGGCCGAAGTGCCCGCAGGAAGGTCAAGCGTCAGCTCGGGATCGTATATGGCGGTCGCGGGCAGCGCGGCGGCCCCTTGGCCGGAGACGCGGTTGTCGGCGAGCCCGACGTACCATCGCGCCGCCATCTCCGAGCCCGAATAGGTGGTGACGATGGCGATGTAGGGCACTTTGGTGGTAGCCGCCGCGGCCTTGGCGAGACCGATCGGCGAACCGCCGCCGACTACGACAAAGCCGTCGACCTCGAGCCGTTTGATGTCGCCGACGATGCGCTCGAACGCCTCGCGCGGCATGTTGGGCGCCGACGCGTCGCAGTAACTCACGCAGCGGTCCGCGATCGGCGCAGTTACGCGCCGCGCGAAGTCGGCGCGTGATTTGGAGCACAACACCATCAGACGCGACATTTTGTGGAAGTCGGCTTCCGTGTGCAGCGCCGCCACGGCGCCCGCCCCAAAAACGATACGGATGGGATCGGAGCGGTAGGTGAAGCGATTCATCGCGGCTTCTGGACTTGTCATTCCGTCTTCATGCCGGCTTTCTTGACCACAGGGCCCCATTTGTCGATTTCCGACGCGATGAATTTGCCGAACTCGGCGGAGCTCATGTGCACCGGCGCCGCGCCCTCGTTGTCGAGGAACTTTTTGGTCTCCGCCGAATTCAGAAGATCGGCGATGGCGTCATGCAATTTATCGACGATGGGTTGCGGCGTGCCGAGCGGTGCGATGATGCCCCACCAGTTGGTCGCGACGTAACCGGGAACGCCGGCCTCGGCGATGGTCGGCAGGTCGGGCAGGATCGGGACTGCGCTGTTCCCCGCCGGTCGCCAGCGCCCGCAATTGATCCGATTGGATGCTGGGAACCGTCTGCACGATCGAGCTGAACATGACCTGATCTTCGCCGGCGATAACGGCGAGCATCGACGGGCCGCCGCCTTTGTAGGGCACATGGACAATGTCGACGCCGGCCATGAGCTTGAACAGTTCGCCGCTCAGATGCTGGAAGCTGCCGATGCCGGCGGACGCGTAGTTCAGGAAACCGGGCTTTTGCTTGGCGAGATCGAGTAGCTCCTTGACCGAATGCACCGGCACTTTCGGATTGACGCTCAGCACGTTCGTCCCGGTCGCGATGATGCTGACCGGAGCAAAATCCTTGATCGGATCGTAGTTCAGCTTATAGAGCCACGGATTGACGGCGTGGGCGATGGAGATAACGAGCAGCGTGTAGCCGTCGGGGGGCGCTTTGGCGGCAAGATCAGTGCCGAGAATCCCGCCGGCGCCGCTGCGGTTGTCGACGAAGACCTGCTTGCCGAGTTTCTGGCCGAGCTGATTGGCGATGATGCGCCCGACCACGTCATTGCTGCCGCCGGGCGGAAACGGGATGATCAGCCGGATCGATCGGCTCGGATAATCATCCGCCGCAGCAGGCGTCGCCAACGCCGCCAATGCGAGCAAGAGCCCGGCAGTGCCGATCGCCAGCGCCTGCAATCTCGCCATTGTGGTCCTCCGGAAGCTTTTTGACGGGGGCTTTATACACGAACCGCGCGGAAAGAAATGCACAGCATGATGTCAGTTCTTGTCGTCTACCGCTGTCGAGCAAGGCTTCCCGACCATGGTCGCGTTGTTTTTTGTCGGACTGTTCGCGCCGGCAGGCGTGCCGCCGGCGATCCTGGAACAACTCGACCGGGTGACACACGCTGCGATGCAAGACAAAGACCTGCAAACACTCCTGTCAAAAGCGGGATTTGAAATTCCGGACTCCAATCGGGCCAGAGCTGCCGAATTCCTCCGGCATGAGATCGTCAAATGGGGACCGGCGCTCAAAGCGTCCGGCATACAGCCGGAGTAGCACGCAGCGGAATTCTGTGATCAGCGCCGGCCTTCGTCAGGCGATTGCCGGATGCCGCGCCGCAAGCGCCATCCCGATCATGGCCGCGCCGCCGAACAGCAGGTTGATGCCGACCAAGAGGCCGAGCGCCCAGGTCGCCGTTCCCGGCAGCCCGGCAAAGATGATACCGGCCAGGATGAGGTCGACGATGCCGCTGAACAGCATCCAGCCCCAGCGGCCCGAAAGCTGATTGCGATGTTCGATCGCGTACATGATGGAGGCGATACCCTCCACCGCGAAGAAGGCGATCAGGACCAGCGTCAACGACAGCGAACCGGTGATCGGCCAAGCCAACAGGATGATACCGGCGCCGATGCTGATGATGGCCGAAAGCAGCGCCCACCAGAAACCCGGCGCATGCCGCATCCAGAACGTCGTCACCAGGCCGACGCCGCCGCTGACCAGGAACAACCAGCCGATGATGATGGTGAAGGCAATCGTCGCAAGCGGCGGAACGACGATGGCGATGAGGCCGAGGATGACCAGAATGATGCCTTCGATCAGGAACAGCGTCCAATGGGCGCGGATCGCGCTGGCGACGCGGCGCTCAATGCCGTCCGAATCGGCCGGTTGGTTCATCGTCATCGCTCTCTCCCTAAATGGATTGTTCGCCGCATTGGCGCATCGCAATGACCTGCCTCGCGCCGGAAATAACGGTTCAGTCGCTTCACACGGATAGTCTTGCACAAAAGCCGGCCTTGCATAAGCGCCATGGCAGCCCCATTTACCGGCTGCGATGTCGAGTTGAAGGCTCCGTCGCGGACGGCCACGGTTGTGAGAGGTGACGCCGGATGTACGCGCACCTTTTTCTTCGTGGCCGTTAGCATTTCCGGGACAAATCGCGCGACTGCGCGCAGTGCGACGACGTTTCGCGGCAACCGACGTGAAGCTCGTACCCGTCCCGTCAGCCAGACGCCGCACTTCGCGCTCAACGTGATCCCGCATCCTGGCGCGGCGGCTTCGAGCGTCGAACAGCGCGATGTAACACAGAGAAGCGCCGGTTGACGAAACCGCCCGCGGTCGCTCGAATTAGGTCGCAGCAAGACCGGCGTAAATGCTCGCGAGCGGAAGGTCAACGCCGAGAGCGGCGACCGAGATGATCTTGTCTTCGCCCGCAATCGGCTCCGGCCCGGGCGGAAAACCATTCTCGCCGCGGATCCACGCCCAGGCCTTGATCTCGTCCTGGGCAAAGACGAGGTAGGCGGCGAGGCTCGGCAGCCGCAGATATTCGGCGGCCTTGTCGCCAAGATCGACCGCGGCGGTCGATGGCGAAAGCACCTCGACTGCCAATACCGGCGCGGTAGCGGTTAAATCCCTGGCGGCTCCGCCGGCGTGATCGACCAGAATATCGGGAAAGCGGAGCGTTCTCGGTCCAGCGTCCAACCCAAAATCAGCGAGGACCATCCAGCGCCGCGGATCAAGTCCCGTCCGGAGAAGGAAGGCGAGGTTGAGGACGATCACTCCGTGCGCCCGTGATGCGCGCACCATCATAACGACACGGCCCCCCACAAGCTCGTAACGCTCATCGAGGCGATCAAGCCAGGTGAGGAACGCCGGTTTGTCCATATGCGTCGGCAATTGAACGTTCATCGATAGCCTCGCAGCGACGCTTTCACTCTAGAAGATTAGCAGTTCTTGAGCCGCCAAAACAGACCGCGACCTGGGGCCTACTGGGGCCTAATCCTTCAACCGCTCAATAAGTGCCATCGCGCCCGCCGGCGCGCGGACTTTACCCTCATGGATGACATAAGCGAACACGTCGCGCGGCGCGGCTTTGAGTGGGCGCGCGGGATCGATGTGCGGCAGATCGTCCGGCGCTTTGCCTTCCGCCCAGGACCGCAAGCGCTCCGCCCAGGCCGCGATGTCCTTCGGCGGATAGGCGGTCGGCACGGTGTCCTGGCCGCGTTGCAGACGCGCGTAGATGAAGTCACCGGTCACGTCGGCGATGTTTGGGTACGCCGCATGATCCGTGAACACGACCGGCAGCTTGAAGCCGCTCAGCAAAGACATGAATTCCGCGGTCCGGAAGCTGTCGTGGCGGACCTCGATGACATGGCGCAGCGCGCGCCGCTCGAATTGTTTCGGCAGCAGTTCGAGGAAACCGCCGAAGTCGGCCGCATCGAACTTTTTCGTCGGGGCGAATTGCCAAAGCAGCGGCCCGAGATGGCCGCCGAGCTCGGTCACGCCGGAATCGAGGAAGCGTTTGATCGAATCGCCGGCTTCTTTCAGGACGCGCCGGTTGGTGGCGAAGCGCGGCCCTTTGAGCGCAAACACGAAGCCCGACGGCACTTCGCTCGCCCATTTCCGGAAAGTTGCCGGCGTCTGCGACCGGTAGAACGTGCCGTTGACCTCGATCGAGGTCAGGCGCTCGCTCGCATAGGCAAGCTCCTTCGCGTGCGGCAGCCCCTTGGGATAGAACACGCCGCGCCACGGCTCGAACGTCCAGCCGCCGATGCCGACACGGATTTGGCCTGCTTTCGGAGTCATCTGGCTGTCACCCAACGGTGCTAGAGGAGACGTGCAAGGGGCGGTGGATGCGTAATTGTAAGCCCTCATCGCCATAACGGCCACGGTGCGATCAGGCGACGCCGGATGAACGCGCGCCTCTCGCTCGTGGTTGTTGCTGTTTTCGCGCACTCGCGATGAGGCATCAAACGAAAGGCCCGGGATCGCTCCCGGGCCCTCGCATTCACGTCGCCTGACGTGTCTTTGGAAGTCTGAACTTAGAAGTCCATCCCGCCGCCGCCGCCCGGCATCGGGGGCATCGAGGACTGCTTCTTCGGCAGTTCGGCAACCATCGCCTCGGTGGTGATGAGCAGGCCCGCGACCGAAGAGGCGCCCTGCAGAGCCTGACGCACGACCTTGGTCGGGTCGATGATGCCCTTCTTCACCATGTCGACATAGTCACCGCCCTGGGCATCGAAGCCGAAGGCGTAGGTGTGGTTCTCGAGGATCTTGCCGACGATGACGGAACCGTCCTCACCGGCATTCATGGCGATCTGGCGTGCCGGAGTCTGACAGCGCCTTGCGCACGATCTCGACGCCGGTCTTCTGGTCGTCGTTCTGGGTGCGCACTTTCTTGAGCGCTTCGCTGGCGCGCAGAAGAGCGACGCCGCCGCCCGGCAGGATGCCTTCCTCGACAGCCGCCCGGGTCGCATGCATCGCGTCGTCGACGCGATCCTTGCGCTCCTTCACCTCGACCTCGGTGGCGCCGCCGACACGGATCACCGCAACGCCGCCGGCGAGCTTGGCCAGGCGCTCCTGGAGCTTCTCGCGGTCGTAGTCGGAGGTGGTCTCCTCGATCTGCGCCTTGATCTGGGTGATGCGGTCCTCGATGTCCTTCTTCTTGCCGGCGCCGTTGACGATCGTGGTATTCTCCTTATCGATCATCACTTTCTTGGCCTTGCCGAGCATGGCGACGGTGACGTTCTCGAGCTTGATGCCGAGATCCTCGCTGATCGCCTGGCCGCCGGTCAGGACGGCGATGTCCTGCAGCATGGCCTTGCGGCGATCGCCGAAGCCCGGCGCCTTCACGGCCGCGACCTTGAGGCCGCCGCGCAGCTTGTTGACGACGAGCGTGGCCAGCGCCTCGCCCTCGACGTCCTCGGCCACGATCAGAAGCGGCTTGCCGGTCTGCACCACCGCTTCAAGCAGCGGCAGCAATTCATTCAGCGCGGAGAGCTTCTTCTCGTTGATGAGGATGTAGGGATCCTCCATCTCAACGCGCATCTTGTCGGCGTTGGTGATGAAGTAGGGCGAGATGTAACCGCGGTCGAACTGCATGCCCTCGACGACGTCGAGCTCGGTCTCGAGGCTTTTGGCCTCTTCGACCGTGATCACGCCTTCGTTGCCGACCCTTTCCATCGCCTTGGCAAGATAGTCGCCGATCTCCTTGTCGCCATTGGCGGAGATGGTGCCGACCTGCGCGATCTCGGCGTTGGATGTGACCTTCTTGGAGTTCTTCTTGAGCTCCTCGACCACGGTCTCGACCGCAAGGTCGATGCCGCGCTTGAGGTCCATCGGGTTCATGCCGGCGGCAACCGCCTTGGAGCCTTCCTTGACGATGGCGGCGGCGAGCACGGTCGCCGTCGTGGTGCCGTCACCGGCGATGTCGGAGGTCTTGGACGCGACCTCACGCACCATCTGGGCGCCCATGTTCTCGAACTTGTCTTCAAGCTCGATCTCCTTGGCGACGGTGACGCCGTCCTTGGTGATGCGGGGAGCGCCGAAGCTCTTGTCGAGGACGACGTTGCGGCCCTTGGGGCCGAGCGTCACCCTCACCGCGTTGGCGAGAATGTCGACGCCGCGCAACATCTTGTCGCGCGCATCGACCGAGAATTTGACTTCCTTAGCAGCCATTGAAATTCACTCCGTTTGATCTGATGTCGTCACGCTCGGTTGCGAGCGTCACGCCGCTTTTTTCTTCGCCACCGGCTCATCGATGACGCCCATGATGTCGGACTCCTTCATGATCAGGAGTTCCTGGCCGTCGATCTTGACCTCGGTGCCCGACCACTTGCCGAACAGCACCCGATCGCCGACTTTGATGTCGATCGGGATGAGCTTGCCGGCCTCGTCTCGGCCGCCCGGGCCGACAGCGGTGACCTCGCCCTGAGAAGGCTTTTCCTTGGCGGTGTCGGGGATGATGATGCCGCCGGCAGACTTTTCCTCGGCATCGATGCGCTTGACGACAACGCGGTCGTGAAGCGGACGAAACTTCATGGTGTCCTCCTAAGTTATTGAAGATACAGACGTTCGCGGGTTATGGCGGCCTCTGGCGGATTTTCCCTCGGCGACCACTGGTGCCGAAATAGGGAGGTGATTTTATCCCGCAAGAGGTGCCTGGAGATCTTTTAGCACTCATTCGATTAGACTGCCAACACTAATTTTGAGATGGTTATAACCTTGACAAAGCAACCGCAAGGGTTAGATTGAGACCATCAGAGAATGGTCGCCATGCCAGAAATCAGGCCGGGAAACTGGTATTTCGTCGTCACCTGTAAGAATTGCCAAGCTGCGGTCGCTTTTGGCGACGCTCTCCCCGCCGGGGTGGTTGATGGGATCAAGGTGGACCACGGCCCAATTTCGATCCATTGCGACGGATGTGGAGTGGATAGGGTCTATTCCCCTCAAGAAATTTCAATCCGGCAGGCGAAGTGAGCCCATTCATCCAATAGACAAATTCGGTCCGCCATGACCGCCAACCTCCAAAACCCGGTATTTACCGACGAAACCAAGGCCCGCGAATGGCTGGAGGCACGGGTTTGGCCGAACGGGCCTGTATGCCCCCACTGTGGCGCTACAGGCGATGATGTGGCGGCCCTCAAGGGTAAGGCCCACCGTCCCGGTCTCTACCAGTGCGCGGGGTGCCGCGAACAATTTACGGTCACGATCAAAACGGTTTTCGAGCGCTCCAAAATCCCATTATCGAAGTGGCTGGCGGCTCTATTCCTTCTCACGGCCTCGAAGAAGGGCATTAGCGCCCATCAGGTGCATCGCTCACTCGGCATTTCGTATAAGTCGAGTTGGTTCATGATGCACCGCTTGCGTGAAGCTATGCGCTCTGGCGGCTTGCTGCCTCCCATGGGCGGCACGGGCAAAACCGTCGAGACGGACGAAACCGATTTCCACACGATCCCCAAAGACGAATTGCTGCCGAAGGGGGGAAGCGCGGCAAGCGCGCCGGCATCCGTCGTCCGGGTTATCGCGCCGTGCTGGCACTGGTTGAGCGCGGCGGCCGCGCCCGCACTTTCCATATCGCGCAAAGCGATCAGAGCACCGTGCACGCGGTCATGAACGACAACGTCGATCGCGAGACGCGTAGTCATACGGACGAAAGCCACATCTACAAGGTGGCGCCGTGGCATTTCGAGAAACACGAAACGGTCAAGCACAGCGCTAAAGAGTACGTTCGCGGCGATGTGACAATCAACACGGCGAGTGGCTTAATCGCATGAGAATTAAAGCAGGAAGCGAGGCGCTTTATGCGTTGGTGCGCCAAGCGCGGCGAGCCGCGTCAGCTTAGCTTTGACTTTTAGGTCCGGTTACGTGCGACTTGTCGTCCGTTTTGGTCAAATCCTTTGGGGCTTTTGGCTTTGTGCGATGCTGCGGTGGGGACTTTGCCACAACGTCGACCGCGCGCTCAAAACGCTCCCATGCATCGCGCCGCAGGTCTGGTTCCGCATTAGTGTCGCGGGATTTCGGCACCGACAGCCTCGCGTTCTATTCGCTGTACGGCGGCGATCTGGTCGCTGCCCCAAATGGTAACAGCGGCCAATCTGTTCCCGGCCCGCCTCCGCATATCGCGATAATACCCACCTTGGCGGCTGCTTTGTCAAGGTTATAAGCGCTGATTCGACACAGTAAATGGCGTCCGGTTCCCTCGGGGTGAGGAAAATATTGTTCCGCCCGGCCGGGAAACCCTAACCGCCAAGTTCCGTTAATTTAACAGTATCGCCAACTGAATCGGGCTTGTTAGCACACACACTACAATGCTGCTAGTGCTTTGAATGTAAACAACTTATTCAAATTTGAGGCTTGTCATGGAGATGCGAGTCTCGGAACATTCCCAAAGTTGGGATGGAGGGCATCATGGTTTCGCAAGCCTCGGTATCGCAAAGTTCTGCATCGAAAGACTTTCGCCGCCAGCTTCAAGGCTACGGATTGACGACCGCCAATATTCTATACCGGCGGCCGGACCACCCCTGGCTACTACAGACCTACGTTTGGCAGGATTACGATCTCTGCCCGAACTTTCCCGCGCTGAACAAATTCCTCAATTTCTGGCTGGAAAAGCTCGAGGGCCCATTGCACTCGGTAACGGTGGCGCACGCACGGCTGATCAAACCAGCGGAAATCCGGGCAGTCGACGGCGAGTTTCGGCTGAACTGATTGCAGGGATCGGGGCGTCGGGCGTGGGGCGTAACAAGATTAAGGTGCCTGCCCGAACTCTTGTCACCCGACCCCCGGAGTCAGCACTCCCACGATCGCGCCGAGCAGGCACGTCGTCAGCGTGCCCGAGACGATCGACTTCAAGCCCAGCGACACCACGTCGTCGCGGCTTTTCCGGGCACATGGTCGGCAAGCCCGGCGATCATGATGCCGAGCGAGCCGAAATTGGCGAAGCCGCACATGGCGTAGAGCATGATCAGCCGCGAGCGCGGATCGAGCGCGCCGGGCGGCAGCGCGGCGAGCTCGAGATAGGCGATGAGTTCGTTGAGGACGGTCTTGATCCCCATCAGGCCGCCGGCGGTTACCGCCTGCGACCACGGCACGCCCATCAGCCAGCACACCGGCGCCATGATCCAGCCGAGCACCGCGCTGCAGTGTCAGCGGCGCGCCGAGCACGTCCGGCAACAAGCCGAGGATGGCGTTGGCGAGATGCACCAGCGCGACGAACACGATCAGCATGGCGACGATGTTGAGCAGAAGCTCGAGGCCGGCGCCGGTGCCTTTGACGATGGCGTCCATGGTCGAGGTCGGCGGTCTGCTCGATCGTCGCCGAGCGCGCCGCCGGTGTGCTGCTCGCTGCGGATCCGGCACCATGATCAGGCTGATGAGGATCGCGGCCGGCGCGCCGAGCACCGAGCAGACCACGATGTGGCCGGCGGCATCGGGGATCGCCTTGGCGAGGATGGTGGCATAGAGCACGAACACGGTGCCGGCGATGCCGGCCATGCCGCCGGTCATCACCACGAACATTTCGCTGCGCGACAGCTTGGCGAGATAGGGCCGGATGAACAGCGGCGCCTCGACCTGGCCGACGAAGATGTTGGCCGCGGTCGACAGCCCGACCGCGCCGCCGACGTCGAGCGTGCGCGTCAGCGCCCAGGAGAAGCCGCGCACGATCGGCGGCATGATGCGCCAGTAGAACAGCAGCGACGACAGCACGCTCATCACCAGCACCACCGGCAGCGCCTGGAAGGCGAGGATGAATTCGGCGCCGGGCGTCTTCGGCTCGAACGGCAGCGGCGCCGCCGCCGACATAGCCGAACACGAACGACGTGCCGGCCTGCGTCGCCGCCGCGATCGCGTCGACCGCGCGGTTGATCCAGTCGAACGCCAGCTCGATCTGCGGCACCTTCAGCATCAGCAGCGCCAGGCAGAAGGTGACGAGCAAGCCGACCACCACCGGCCGCCACGGCACCGCGCGGCGGTTCTCGCTGATGACGAAGGCGATGGCGAGGATGGCGAAGACGCCGAGCGCCGATTGCAGGTTCTGCATGTGGATGAGGCCCCGTTCCCCGGCGGAGGATTGTAGCCTGCGGGTGATCGTTCGTCAGGGCGAGGCGAAAGAAATCCGTTCGGCGGGACGCGACCGCTTGGCGAGGCGGGCTCAGGCCACGCGCCGCGCCGCGCGGCATTGCCCCGCCGAAGAAAATCAGAGCACGGTCGCGGGGTGCAGCGCAAAGACGGTTCTGGCTTTGGAACTTCGTGGCGATGCCGCCACGGTTGCCCGCGCGCCGATCCTTCGCCATAAACCACACGGCAAAAGGACGATGATCCGATGACGACCCCGCAGATTGTTCCGCCCAGCGACCGCGGTTTCAAGCTCTCGCGCGGCGCGGTGTTCCCGCTGGTCGGAGGCCGTTCGACCTGGTCGCAGGAACATCTGCTGCCGATCTTCGCGACGGTCTGCGTCGGCCTTGCCATGGTGGTCGTTTTCAACCCAGCGGCGACCGGCAAGGATGAGATCACCGAAGCCTGGCAGATTTATTCGGTGCTCGGCGTCTACATCGCCTTCATGGTGAACTACTACATCAATCTGATGTGCGGCCGCCCCAAGCACTTGTGGCTGATGGCGGTCGTCGCCCTTGTCACATTACTGCTGCTCTCCACGCCGTTCTGGAACCTTTGGTACAGTTTCTTCTACAGCGTGATTCCGGGAACCAATTTGGAAAAATCCTCCAGCGTTGCGGCTCAGGTCGCGGGATACCTTTTCGGCACCGGGCTGTGCGAGGAAAGCTTCAAGGCGCTGCCGCTGTTCGTGCTGGCGCTCGTGGGTGTGGGATTGGCGGCCTGGAGCCGCCACACGCGGGGCAGGTTCAGCCGGATTCTGGCGGGTCTCAGGCGGCAGATCGGACTGTGCGAACCGCTTGACGGGATCGTGCTCGGCGTAGCGTCGGGGACCGGATTCTTCATCAATGAAACGCTGGGCCAGTACGTGCCGGAAGTCATGACCGTGTCCAAATATGCCGGATCGCAGGCCTTCTCCGGATTGATCCTGTTGCTGGCGCGCGGGCTTCCGGAGCTTGTCGAACATTCGGCTTGGTCCGGGCTGTTCGGGTACTTCATCGGGCTTTCGGCGCTGCGGCCGAGCACGGCGTGGTTTTTGCTCCCGCTCGGATGGTTCAGTGCCGCAGCGCTGCATGGCGCGTGGGACGCGACCGGCAACGTCGTCTCTCAGGGCGTCGTCATGCTCGTCTGCTGGATGTTCATCGCTCTGCTCAGCTATGCCCTGCTCGGCGGCGCGATCTTCAAAGCACGGGACATCTCTCCCACCGCAGCCGGACCCGTCGCCGGCTGACGACGTCGCGTTGCCGCCCATCCCGCGACAGCGGGCGCTCTAGAAAAAAGCGGGATTCGCGCCTGCGCGAGAATCCCCTTCGCCAGCTTGGCTGACGAGCCCGCGACGGGAGCGGACCCTGCGGCATCGGCGACGAAGCATGGGCGCGATCGCCTTACCGGATGGGATCGTGAATATTCGTTGCCGGAATTACAAAAATTCGCCCCGGCGCGGCTCTAATTCCGCCGCTGCGGCTCAATCTACTGCGGCCGTCAGTGATACCCATTGAAAGAGCAAAAGCACATGCGAAAGATGATGACGCTGGCGTTGGCCGCGAGTGCCGGCGCGTTGGCCCTCGGCGGAGGCGGGCTGTCAGCCCAAGCCGCCGACATGGCGGTGCCGCAAGCGCAGTACCAAGCGCCGCCGCCCAACTATTACGGCGCGCCGCCGGTGGCGGAGAGCTACGCCTATCCGCCACCGCCGCCGCCGCCGCTCGCATACGGCTATCCACCGCCTCCGCCTGTTGCGTATTACGCCTATGCCGAGCCGGCTTATGTGGCGGTGCCGGCGCTCTATTACGGCCGCGGGCCCTATTGGCGCGGTTACGCCCCGCGTTACGGATATGGCTACGGGCCTCACTTCGCCTACGGCTACGGCCGCTGGGGCGGCGGCTATCGCCACCGATAACCAGTCGCAAAGATCAGGAGGGGACGCGTGGCGTCACGCCAGTACTCTGGTCTGCCAGGCCACAGCATAGTCGCCGATGCGACGACAATATCTTGACAAATGTCACCGGTACGGTTACAAACAGCGAATCTCGCTTACGTCAAGGACATCAGCCGGCGACACCGGGTGATGGAGCGAGAGCGGTTCCCGCGGGCGGCGGCTCGTCACCGCCGCTCCCGGGCGGCTCCGGGGGATACGCCCGGCCGGCACGATGACCGGTCTGCGAGGCAACTCGCTGGACTGGGACAGGCGAAGATGCAGGTAACACCTGATGACGCCGGGTCCCAGGAAGCGCGTATCTGGAGTTGAGCTGTGGCGTTCGCTCGCTGCAGCAAGTGCCGTGGTGGAACGCCGACAGGCGAGCGCGCTCCGCTGAGCGCGAGCCGCGCCCCCTCCTTATCTTCCCGCAAGCAGGGGAAGATTAAGGTGGGGGCGCGGAGGAATGAACTAACGCGCCTGCCGGCGTTCCGCTTCCTTTTTGCTTCACGAGCGTGATCGTGATGGAAGCCGGCGCCACCGCCGGCCAAGTCTGACGGGATCATGCTCTGAAAGCGGTTTTTGCCTTGGCGTCGGCAAAACTCGGGCGCGCGGGCGTCGCGAGAACGAATTTGCTTCATCCGCCCCCGCAGGGTGAAACGGAGCGGGACAGGAAAGGGACACCATGCGCATTCGCTTCGACTTCGGTTCGCTCACGCTCGATGCCGAACTGCTCGATACGCCCACCGCCAAGGCGATCGCGGCGGCGCTGCCGATCACGGGCTCGGCGCTGACCTGGGGCGAGGAGGTGTATTTTGATCGCCTCCCCCGCGACAGGGGGGTCGCACGCGAGGCGGATGCGCGCGCGGTCGTCACGCCGGGCGAGATCGCGTATTGGCCCGACGGCCATGCCATCGCCATCGGCTTCGGCCGCACGCCGATTTCTAAAGGCGACGAGACGCGGCTGGCGAGCCCCTGCAACATCTGGGCAAAGGCGCTCGGCGACGTGAAGACGCTCGCCAAGGTCAAGGCTGGGGCGAAGATCAAAGTCAGTGCCTTGGACCGATGATCGGTCGGCCGGACGGGATGTCCGCATTTGCTCATGTTGCAAGGGGATTGACCCATTTGACCTTCGGGAAGCGGGCAAAGTCGCCATCCACTGAGCACAAGGTCAGTCCGTGTTCGATCGCCAATGCCGCCAGATGCGCGTCGGTTATCAGATTTCCATGCACGGCGGGGATCGCCAGCAGCTCTCCTAGCACTTCAGGGTGACGCTCCGTCGGCATCGGAATCCACGTCTGTTCGCATGCAAGCCATTCCGATACTTGGCGCCAGGCGACGCCCGTTATCAGTGCGCGGGGAAAAGCTCTGGCGTTAGTTGCAATTCGCAGAAATGCGAGCAGGACCAGCCAAGGCAGCCCGACGCGAGCGGCGCCGGCGAGCTGACGGTCGAGCCGGTACAACAATCAAGGTGAGGGCGGTCGGTTGATGCGGTGCGCCGCTCACGCCCCTGTTTTCGGCTGGTCGACCCGTCGCGCCATCGAAATCATCAGGTCCCAGGCGTTGCGGATATTGATAACGAGGAGGAACAGCGCCGCGCCGGCCAGGACGTCGAGGCCGGCGGCCGACCCTTTGAGCAGCAGCCACGCGGAAACAAGCCCGGCCATATAGCAAAGGACCGGAACGGCGGCATAGGCCAAACGGTCGGCAAGGTCGGAGATGGAGTTGCGGTGCACCCTGACCGCGATGAGGACCGAGTAGACCACGCTGGCGATCGCAGCGATGCCGATCGTCAGTCCGAACGACTTCCATGTCTGTGTCGGGACCAGGGCGATCAAACTGAGAAACAGGATATTGGCATAGTGGAATACGACGGGGCTGAGGTAAGTGCTGGTGTTCGACCGGCTCTGCGGCTCCGGCGTCAGCACGCTGGTGCCGACCGAAACCGCGACGAACAGCAGCGCTACCAGCGCGGCCGCGGCGGTGCCGAGCAGTCCGTAAAATTCATGCCATGACGCCGAGCATCGGCCGTCTTTCTCAGCCCCGGCCGACGAACGGCATCAAGTTCGCCATCACGGTCATGAACAGCACATTGGTGTCGAGCGGCAGGCTCGCCATGTAGACCACGGCGCGGCCGACATCCTCGGCGGCCATGCGCGGCTCCGATCATTCTTGCGGCCGTCGGGCTGCAGCACGCCGTGCCCTGCACCATGCGGTCGGTCAGCGGCGTCGCGGCATTGCCGATGTCGATCTGGCCGCAGCAGATGTCGTAGGCGCGGCAGTCGAGCGCGGTCTGTTTGGTCAGCCCGGTCACGGCGTGCTTGGTCGCGGTGTAGGGCGCGGAGCCGGGGCGCGGCGTATGCGCGGAGATCGAGCCGTTGTTGATGATGCGGCCGCCGCGCGGGTTCTGCGCCTTCATGATCTTGATCGCTTCCTGCGTGCACAGGAACATGCCGGTCAGATTGGTGGCGACCACCGCCTGCCATTTGTCGAGCGGCATGTCCTCGATCGGCATCGCCGGCGCGCCGATGCCGGCATTGTTGAACAGCACATCGAGCCGGCCGTAGGTCTCCTTGGTCTTGGCGAACAGCGCCTTGATCGAGGCTGGATCGGCGACGTCGGCCGGCACCGCCAGCGCCGCGCCCGGCGTCTGCGCCCCTTCCTTGGCGACCGCCTCCAGCATCTCCTTGCGCCGGCCGGCAAGCACGACGGCATAGCCCTCGCGCATCAGCGCCAGCGTCACCGCGCGGCCGACGCCGGTGCCGGCTCCCGTCACCAATGCGATTTTCTGCGCGGCCATGAGCGTATCCCTCTCGTGCGTGTGACGAGTGGATATCACCTCTGCCGGGGCGCGGGGAGAGGGAAGCAGCGCGCCGCTCAGCTCGCCAGCGCGACTTCCTGGTCGGGGCTGCCGACGCGGTAGTCGTCGGGCGAGGCCAGCCGCTTGCTGACTTCGGTTGCCGGGCCCGGCTTGCCGAAGCGGTAGCCCTGCATCGAATGCACGCCGGCGGCGCGCAGGAACAGATGCTGCTCCGCGGTCTCGACGCCCTCCGCAGTCACCTTCATGCCGAGGCCGCGGCCGAGGCTGACGACGGCGTGGACGATAGCCGCGGCATCGGGCGCTTTCTCGATGGCGCGCACGAAGCTCGAAGTCGATCTTGAGCTTGTCGAACGGGAAGCGGCGCAGATAGAGCAGGCTCGAATAGCCGGTGCCGAAATCGTCGAGCGCAAAGCGCACGCCGATGGCCTTGAGGCGCAGCATCGACAATTCCGCCGTCTCCAGGTTGCCGAGCAGCGTGCTTTCGGTGAGCTCCAGTTCGAGGCGGTTGGCGTCGAACTCGGTCTCCTTGAGGATGCGCTCGACACTTCGACGAAATCCGAGCGGCGGAATTGCAGCGGCGAGACGTTGACCGCGACCGTCAATCCCGGCCAGGCGCGGCCGTCGATGCAGGCGCGGCGCAGCATCCACTCGCCGAGCTCGATGATGAGCCCGGAATGCTCGGCGATCGGAATGAATTGCGAGGGCGGGATTTCGCCGTGGTCGGATGGTTCCAGCGCGCCAGCGCTTCGACGCCGACCACCGTGTCGCCGCTGACGTTGACGATCGGCTGGTAGGCCGCCGTCAGGCCGTCGTTCTTGATGGCTTGGAGGAGATCGCCTTCGAGAAGCTTGCGGTTCGACAGGTCGGCATCCATCGCGGCGTCGTAGATGCAGGCGCGGTTGCGGCCTTCGTTCTTGGCGCGGTAGAGCGCCATGTCGGCGTAGCGCAGGATATCGGCGGCATCGCCGGCGCGGCGATCGATCACCGCAATGCCGATCGAGGCGCCGATGATGATGTTGTGGCCGTTGATGGAGTAGGGCGCGCAGACCGCGGAAATGATGCGGCCGGCGATCGCCTGCAGCGAATAGGAATCCGAGGCGCACGTGGTGATGATGGCGAACTCGTCGCCGCCGAGCCGCGCCACCAGATCGTCGCCGCGGATGATGCGGCTCAGCCGCTGCGTGACGTTGAGGATGAGCAAGTCGCCGATGTGATGGCCGAGCGTGTCGTTGACGTCCTTGAAATGATCGAGATCGATGTAGAACACCGCCGCGGCCGGGCCGCCGCCACGCACCGTGTTGATCACCCTTTCGAGCCGCTCGCCGAAATAGATACGGTTTGGCAGTCCGCAGACCGGATCGTGCAGGGCGAGATGGCGCAGTTGCGATTCACCGGCTGCGATCGCCTCAGCGGTACGCCGCATGTGCCGCATGCACCAGGCCGACCAGCAGCGCAAAGCCGGCCAGCGCCACCACGATGAACGGCACCACGCTCGCCACGATCTGGCCGCCGGGCCGCGTCGGCTTCCAGGCAAAGCGCGCAATCGTCTCGCCCTGAAGATCGGAAATGGTTGTGAAGCGCTCGTCGGCCTGCGCAGTGTCGTCCATTTCCTGCAGGTCCGGCAGTTGCAATTCGGCGCTGATCTCCCGCAGCATGGTCTGGTCGATGTATTTGACGGCGAGCACGATCGGGGCATGCTCATTGCCTGCGGCAAGATCAGCGTCGGAGCCGACCGCAACCGCCGCCACGATTGCCGGCCGGTTCGTGACGCGCTGGATCAAGGCGGTGCGCCGGCCCGGTTTTGCCGGATCCTGCGTCGCGATGACGGGGAGCGTTCGGCCCGGCAGTGCGCTCAGCCTGCCGCGCAAAAGGTCAAGGCTGGAGGCAAAGTCTGCGCGCAGGTCGATCGGGCGGGAATCGACCGCAGGACCGGCAAGTGCGTACTTCACCTGATCGAGCCCGTCGACAACCACCACGAGGTCGTCACGGAAAAAGGTTTGCAGCCATTTGCCGACGCGCCGATCAACCCATCCGGCATCGTAATTGGTGCGCAGCCCCGCCGTGCCGCGTTGGATCATGACCGCGCTCTCGACCTGGCGCAGCGAGCGCTCACCCTGATCGAGAACGGCCTGCCGAATCAGTTGCTGTTCGTGATTGAAAGAAACCTCGTCCGCGCGCTGTGCGGAGGTCAGCACGGCCACGACAACGCAGACGATTGCCACAGCCACGATGACGCCGATCGGTATGACCAGGCTCAGGCGCGCTTGGTCCCACGAACCTTTGCGTTCCCCGGCGATCTGGGCCAGCGCCGAAGGCAACACGCGTCTACCCTCTGTGAAATTTCGATGGCCCGACCTTAGGCCGGAAAGATTGCAAATGGCTTGCTGCTCGCGTCGGCGACCCTTTCGTCGCAATAAGCGGCTGTGAATCCCGGTTGCCGGCGTTAATTTCGGGTAAAGGCGTCCTTCGCGTTTTCGGTCAAATGTTCTGGCGGGGAGCTTTATGACGGCCGCTCAAGACCGATTGCGATACGGCGGACGCGGGATGCCGATATGGGCCGCGCGCAAAGCGGCGGACCAGCGCTCGCGCAAGTCGGAGAAATAAGGTTCTCCAGGTTCGATGCGATAGATGAGCTCGGAGTTGCAGGTATCGCGCCGCACCACCAAGAGATCAATCGGCATGCCGACACTGAGGTTCGAGCGCATCGTGGAGTTGATTGAGACCAGCCCAACCTTCAACTCGAACGTCACATCGGACGCTTCGAGCGCCTTGCCTTCGGTGGCGTGAATGCTGCGGATGACATGGCCGACGCGCTGGGCGGCCTGGAACATGGTGGGCGAATTCATCAACGTTTCGCGCTCGCCGGTTTCCGGATTCTCGTAGCCTTCGGTCAGCGTGCTCAGCACTGACTGACTGATGGAAAGATTGCCGGCGGATGCGATCGCCATGATCCGTTTCTTCGCGTCCTTGAAGACGTGGAGTTTGCGGAAGGTCGAGATATTGTCGACGCCGGCATTGGTCCGCGTGTCAGCGAACATCACCAGTCCGTCGCGTACCAGAATTCCACCGCAATAAGTCATCGCGTCGGCGGCTCCCCACGGTCTTATACCGATGCGGCCGGACTTGCGGCAATGGCGTCGGCTTACTGATCGACCGTGCTGGCGACCGCCAAGGTTTCGGCGCCTGGGCCATAGCGCGTGCCGCGCACCGGCGCGGCGCCGAACGAGTTGAGGCCGAGGGCTACGCGTACATACCCTTCAGTGGCGCATACACCGCGCTCGAGCGCACAGCAGATTTTGCTGTGCTACGGCGCAAAGAATTTCTTGGCCCGTTCGACAATGGGACGCGGCGTGGCGTAGATCTGCGCGACAAGCTCCTGTACCTCCTCGCCGCGCATCGGCGAGATGTCCGCTTGCATCTTTTTCGCCTCGCTGAGGAACTCCGGATCGGCGACGGTTGCATCGAAAGCGCGGCGCAAAAGATTTGCCGTATCCGGTGTCAAACCAGGCGGAGCGGCAAACGGCCGCGCCATCGCGCTCGGCGCGGACAGAAACTTGAGCATGCGGCGGTCGTCGTCGGACTTGGCGAGATCAATGAGGAGCGGCACATCGGGAAGCTCCGGACTTTTCTTGAGCCCGACCTGGAGCAGAATGTTGATCTTCTTTTCGGTGAGCCAATCCGGCTTCGCTGTCTTGAGCGCGGACAGGCTCAAGATGCAGCGCCCATGCGCCTCGCCGCGCTCGACCGCGAGGATTGTTTCCTGGGTGCCGAGGTAACCGGTGACAACTTTGAACTTGGTCCCCAGCACCTCATTGATGATGATCGGCCAGGTATCGGTCTCCGAACCTGCGCCAGTCCCGGCAACGACCATTTCCTTATGGCGCACGTCGTCGATCGTCTTGAACGGCGACGGCCCCCACGACAGGCACAGTCCGACGTCCTTGGTCAGCGCGCCGATCCAGGTGAACTGGCTCATGTCGTAGCCGGGATTGCGCGCCCCGATCAGCGGCTCGAGGATTGGACCATTGGCGAAAGTGGTTATCGCAGTGCCGTCGTGCGGCGCTTGCTGCGCCAGGAAATTAGCGGCGCGGATGCCGCCGGCGCCCGGCATATCCTGGACCGTCACGCTCGGATTGCCGGGAATGTGGCGGCCGAGGTGGCGGCCGAGCAAGCGGCCGAACAGATCGACGCCGCCGCCGGCGGTGCCGGCGACATAGATGGTCACCGGGTGGTCGATCGCTTCCGCGCTGTGCGCCGTGATCGACTGCACCAGCATGATCGCCGCGGCGCAGGCGATTGAGGCGCCAAAGACTTGCCGAGATGTCGTGCGTACCATGAGTTACCGCCATTGTGCCAAGCGGGACAATACAGGGGCCACGCTTGAGCCGCCATCGCTGCCGCGCTAGAGGAAGCGGAGCACGGAGATCAGCCCCAATGGCCGACCCAATGGCCGATAGCGTGGCGAATAACGAGGGCGGCATCGTTACCGCCGCTCTCCTCGTCATCGGCGATGAGATCCTTTCGGGCCGCACCAAAGACAAGAATATCGGCCACATCGCCGAGCATCTCACCAATCTCGGCATCGATCTCAAGGAAGTGCGGGTCGTTGCCGACGACGAACCGGAGGTCGTCACCGCGATCAATGCGTTGCGCGCCCGCTACACTTACGTATTCACCACCGGCGGCATTGGTCCCACCCATGACGACATCACCGCCAACTGCGTCGCCAAGGCGTTCGGCGTCGCCATCGATCATCATCCGCGCGCGGTCGAGATCATGCGCGAGCGCGTCGCCGCAACCGGCGGCGTGATGAACGAGGCGCGCATGCGCATGACGCGTGTTCCCGCCGGCGCCGAGCTTGTGCTCAACAAGATATCCGCCGCACCGGGCTTCTGGATCGGCAACGTCATCGTCATGGCCGGCGTGCCGCACATCATGCACGCGATGCTGGAATTCGTGACGCCGCGCCTCAAGACCGGCACCAAAATGCTTTCGGAAACGGTGCGCGCCGACTGCCGCGAGGGCGATATCGGCACCGAACTCGGCGAGATCGCCAAGAAGCATCCCGATGCCGTGATCGGCTCCTACCCGTTCATGGACGAAAAAATCGGCGGCAATACCCACGTCGTGGTGCGCTCGCGCGATCCGCAAAAGCTCGCCGCGGCAAGAGCGGCCGTCGAGACGATGCTGACGCGCGTGAAGGCGGGACTGGCGGATCAAAATCAATCGGCCCGTTGATGGGCCCGCACCCTATCTCCGACTTGTGGGAAAGGCGAGGATGGGAGTGCAATCGCTGCCATGATTCGTCCATCATTCGTCCACCGGTTGCGGCGATAATCCCACCATGACCTTGCCAGATATTGTCATCCAAATTTTGGCGCGCGTGTTCGCGGCGCTGGCCGCGCTCGCGGCGCTTTGCCTTCCCGCGCCGGCGCACAGCGCCGACTTGCGCGGTTTCGGCGTCGTCTATCTGCACGGCAAGGGCGCATGGCCGGGCGCGCTCGATGGCGGCATCCTGGCTGCGCTTGGCGGGGAGGGCGCGCTGGTCGCGACACCGGAAATGCCGTGGTCATTCCATCGCAGATACGGCGCCACCTATGAGCAGGCGATGGCCGAGATCGACGCGGTGGTTGCGCACTTGAAGGCCAAGGGCGCCACCAGAATTATCGTGATCGGCCACTCGCTCGGCGCCAACGCGGCGATTGGCTATGCGGCGCGGCATCACGACCTCGCTGCGGTCGTGGCGCTCGCGCCCGGGCATCTGCCCGAGGCGGAAGAGCTGCGCAGCTACACCCACGACGCGGTCACGCAAGCCAAGCAATTGATTGCGGCCGGGCAAGGCAACGTGCCGCGGCGCTTTCCCGATTTGGCTCAAGGCATTCCGCTCACCACGACGGCGACGCCGCTGGTGTATCTGAGCATGTTCGACCCTGACGGTCCGGCCGTTATTCCGAAAAATGCCGCCGCAATGGGGCCGGTGCCGCTGCTGTGGGTGGTGGGCAAGCTCGATCCGATCGATCGCCGCGGACCCGACTACGCCTTTGCCGCGGCCGCCAAGAATCCGAAGAGCAAATATATCGAAGTGTTCGCCGGCCATCTGACGACGCCGCTGGTCGCCCGCAACCAGGTGGTCGAATGGATCAATTCGCTTTAGGCTGACTGCGCGGCACGCGCCGGCGCGACGAGCCGCGAGGATTTTATCGCGATGGCCGAGCTTCAGCGACGGCAGGCAGAGCAAACGTCGCCGAGCCCCGAGAAAATCTTTCCGGTGTCGTGGGACCAGTTCCATCGCGACTCCCGCGCGCTCGCGTGGCGGCTGCATGGCGCCGGCCCGTTCGAAGCGATCGTCTGCATCACCCGCGGCGGCCTGGTGCCGGCGGGCATCGTGGCGCGCGAACTCGGCATCAGGCTGATCGAGACGGTGTGCGTCGCCAGCTACAGCCACACCAGCCAGGGCGATTTGCAGGTGCTCAAGGAAGTCGCGCCCGCGATTGTCGCGCTCGGCGGCGGCGAAGGCCGGGGCGTCCTCATCGTCGACGATCTCGTCGACACCGGCCAGACCGCGAAGGTCGTGCGCGCCTTGCTGCCCCGCGCCCATTTCGCCGCGGTCTATGCCAAGCCGATGGGCCGGCCGCTGGTCGACACTTACATTACCGAGGTGTCGCAGGACACTTGGATTTACTTCCCTTGGGATACCGGGCTCGCCTTTCAGCCGCCGATCCGTGAGGCAGGATTGTAGGGTTGCGAGATTGGCCGAGCAGCCTCGGGTGAGATGGGCTATATTGCCGCCAACACTTGCACAGAGCGATCGCAGGAGACGCCCATGGATGCCGTCACGCCGAAGGCCAAGCACGACACCGCCGATACCCATTCGCACGTCGTGCGTCCCATCGAGATGGAATGGAAGAAGACCCGGTTTCCCGGCTGCGAAGTAAAGGGGCTGCTGTTCGAGAAGGAGACCGGCCTCGTCACCGCGCTGATCAGGCTCGCGCCCGGCGCCGTGCTGCCCGACCACGAGCACGTCAAGATCGAGCAGACCTATCTCCTCGAAGGCAATCTGCAGGACAAGGAAGGCCCGGCCAAGGGGCTCACCGTCAAGGCCGGAGAATTCATCTGGCGCGAAGCCGGCAGCCGCCATGTTGCGTGGTCGCCCGACGGCGGCGTGATGATCGCGATGTTCCAGGTGCCCAACAAATTCTTCGAGCAGGACGGCCGCGTCACCGATATGTCCGGCGTGGCGTGGGACGAGCTTTGGGCCCACGTGCCGCAAGATTGAGGCGTTCGCGCCCCGGCGCGCCCCGTTCGACGTTCTCGGCCGGCGCGATAACAGCGGCAAAGATAAAATCATTTCATAGGGAGTAAGCGCCATGATGGACAGTTCTCGAATTCGCCGGCCTACTGGACGGCTGATACGCGCTGCCGCAGTCTTGTTTGTCGCAATGCTGTTGTTTGCTTCGACGAACGGGCATGCGCAAGGCCTGCCGCCGCTCGCAAAAGAACTGAACCCGAGCGAGACCGCGCTCATCCTGGTCGACTTCCAGTATCCTTTCACGAATCCCGCGGGTGGCAACTATCGCGCCGTCAAGAAGGAGCTTGAAGACAAGCAGATGCTCGACCGCACGGTCGATCTGGTGAAAAAGGCGCGCAGCCTCGGCGTATGGGTGATCCACATCACCGAGGGTTACAGCAGCGACTATCGGGAGCTTGACGCGACCAATCCGGGCGGCTTCCACCGCGGCCAGATTCTCCGGCAGGCGTGGAAAGCGGGCACCGACACGGTTGCATACTATCCTCCCCTGGTCCCTGGAGCGGGTGACAAGGACCTGGTGATGCCGCCGCGTATCCAAACCTCCGCGTTTGGCGGCACCGGCCTCGACCAAATCCTTCGCTCGCGCGGCATCAAGAATATTGCCGTCGCGGGCTTCACGACCGACGTGTGCGTCTATGCGACGGTGACTAATGGCTATGATCTCGGCTACCACGTCTATGCGCTGAAGGACGCCATGGTCGGCTATTTCCCAGAGCAGTCTGAGCTGATGCTGAAAAATACCTTCCCGATGTGGTCCAAGGTGTTGAGCAACGACGAATGGGTCGCCATGCTGGACGGCGGCGCCCACGTCTCGACGCGCTGATCGCGATGGACCGGCCGAGGGAACCTGTCGTGAACGCCGCAGGGAGCGCGGACCGGCGTGCGGGAAACGACCGGCGATGCCTGATGCTGGGCCTCCTGGCTCTGCCGCTGTTGGTGGTGCGGACTTCGCAGGCCGCTGCGCCCGACAAGCCCGTCGCCAGCTTGGCGGAGTTGGCGGCGCCATGGTCGGCTGTCAAATTCACCTTGGCGGACGCCGGCGGCGATGAAATGCCTGGCATCGTCGTCCGTCTGCCCGGCGGCGGATGGTATGCGTCGAGCCTGATCTGTCCGCACAACAAGTGCGACATCATGTATGTCACCGATCCGAGCATGGCCCGCGACTCGTTCAACGTCGCTGTCAACACGCCGGTCCTCGCATGCCCCTGTCATTTCAGCGTGTTCGATATCTCCCGGCAGGGCGCGGTCATCGGCGGCCCGGCCCCCACGCCGCCGCTGCAGTTGAAGGTGGACGTGCGGGACAATAATGTGTTCGTGAGCCGGTGATTTCTTCGCGCTGTCGGAGTAAATTCCAAGGTAACGCTTATGGCCCAGACCATGCTGAAGAGATTGATCCCAGCGGCCGCGATCATCGCCCTGTTGTCGGGGACCGCTTCCGCCCAGATGGGGCTGCCGCTCAACAAGGGCATGCAAAAACGCCCGCCGACCCAGCAGGAAATCGAGCAGCAAAAGGCCCTCGACCGCGCCTATAAATCAGCGACCGAAAAAATTCCCGACAAGAAAGCCCCTGCCGATCCGTGGGGCGGCGTTCGGCCGGCTCCGGCCACGGCGTCCAAGAATTCGGCGACGGCGTCCAAGAGCAAGCAGCAATGAAGTGACACGTCCGCAGAATGTTACCTTCCCCTGGAAAGGGAAGGTCGCCGCGCGGAGCGCCGCGGGATGGGGTGACAGCGCTGGAGGGCGCCCGGCGGAAAGAGACTGCCCTCCTGCCGCGGCTGCTGGCGAATTCGTCTGCTACCGGGAAGATTGATGTTCAAACTGGGAATCCGCGTCATGATCCGATTCAAATCGCCGCGATCATGGTCTAGGATCGCAACCGTTCGCGGGCGTGGCGAAATGGTAGACGCAAGGGACTTGAGCGATTGAGTGCCCGCGGGGAAACCCGCGGTGCAGAACTGCCCAAACTCGGGGAAACCGGTCACAGGCAATCCCGAGCCAAGCGCGCCGGCCAAAAACGGCCGGCGCGAAGGTGTAGAGACTAGACGGGCAGCACCTAAGGCGCACGCGCTACGGTGAAGGTATAGTCCAGACCCCAAACCGAGCCGATGCACGAATGTGCGAGGCGAGGGCGGCGAAAGCCGTAGCAGGTAAGAAAATCCCTCGGCGCGAAAGCGCCGTGCCGGTTCAAGTCCGGCCGCCCGCACCAATCCCGCGTCAGGACCGGGACAAAATTCTCTAACGGGTGAGAAGATACTGTAATCAGAATTCTTACCCGAATTGCCGACGAGCGCCAAACAATGCCCCACCGCACCGGCAGCGCCGATCTTCCGCTGCACGGCGGACGCGTGCCGCCGTGGCTGGCGACGCGCATGGCGTCGCTCGGCGCCATCATCTGCCAGGCGATCGTGCATCACTACGGCCGCGACGAGTTCCTGCGGCGGCTGTCGCATCCGTTCTGGTTCCAGTCGTTCGGCGCCGTCATGGGCATGGACTGGCATTCGTCCGGCATCACCACCAGCGTCATCGGCGCGCTCAAGCGCGGCCTCGCGCCGCTTGCCGGCGAGCTCGGCATTCACGTCTGCGGCGGCCGCGGCAAGCATTCGCGCAAGACGCCGGACGAATTGACGGCGCTCGGCGAGCGCATCGGCTTCGACGGCGCGGCGCTGACCCGCGCCAGCCGTCTGGTCGCCAAAGTCGACAGCGCCGCGGTGCAGGACGGCTTCGATCTTTATCTGCACGGCTTCTTCGTCACCGACGACGGCAAGTGGACCGTGGTGCAGCAGGGCATGAACGGCGACAAGCGGCAGGCGCGGCGCTATCACTGGCATTCCGAAGAGCTCTGAAGAGCTTCGTCGACGAGCCGCACAGCGCCATCGACGGGCCGAGCCAGGGCGAGATCGTCAATCTTACCGACCGGCGCGCCGGCCGCTCGCGCGCGGCGCAGCTCGATCTTCTGGCCGCGCTTGGGCCGGACCGCATCGTGCGCGAATTGGCGGCGCTGACGCGAAGCTGCCCGAGCCGCCGGCCACCCGAGCAACTCGCTTGCCGCATCTGATCATGCCGGCGCATCACGACGTTCGCTCGAGCGATGTGTTCACGCGCCGCCTGCACGGCACGCTGGCCGCGGCGGCCGAGCGCGGTCCGGTCGATTTTCCGGAGCTGCTGCTGACGCCGGGCGTCGGCGCGCGCACGGTGCAATCGCTCGCGATGGTGGCCGAAGTCGTGCATGGCGCGCCGTACCGCTTCGCGCGATCCGGCGCGCTTCTCGCTGGCCCATGGCGGCAAGGACCGCCACCCCTATCCGGTGCCGATCAAGGTCTATGACGAGACCATCCGCGTGCTGAAATCGGCGGTGCCGAAGGCGAAGCTCGGCCGCGACGAGGAGATGCAGGCGTTGCAAGCGTCTCGACGACCAGGCGCGGCGGCTGGAACGCGACGCGACCGGGCCGCCGCTCGATGCCTTCATCGCCAAGGAGCGAGCCGCATCGCCGTGCTCGGCGGCCGTTCGGTGTTCGGCTGGGAGAGCAATCTCGTGCAAGCGGGTAAGCGGCGTTCGCGCTGACCGCGCATCTCAATTTACGTCTTTTTAATGTAGTTTACATACGGTGCGGCTTGGTGCGTTTTGTATGCTTGGCCGTGAGAGTTCGGAATGGTTGTTGTTGGCAATTACCGCACGCGAGCCGAATTGCGAAGAAAGCCGCGCCGGCAATTCCATTATTCCGCCCGCATTCTCACCGACAAGAACGCGCCGCCGCTTACGTGTTCGATCTCGGACGTATCGGAGACCGGCGCGCGTATCGTGCTCGAACAAGACGAAGATCTGCCGGATCGCTTCGTGCTGTTGCTAACCGCAAGCGGCGATGCCCGGCGCATCTGCCGGGTCGTGTGGCGTACCGGATCGACCCTCGGCGTTGAATTTCCGGGCGACGGCTCCTGAGCGGCGCTGCGCGACTGCAACTCGCCGTACATGCCTTATTTGCGGCGCAGGAAGCTGCAAACGCAGTCGCGGGCAACTCTCGCTGTTGGCGCGGCCGGGCTCTGCCTTAAAGTCGCATGGGGTTTGTGGACGCTGCCAATGGTATTTGCCGGCGATCTTGGTGTGCCATCGCGGGGAGGGCGCGCAGCCCGGCTTCTGTTCGTATTTCTACACGGCCGCTTTGCCCGTGCGCTCGATGCTTTTAAGATTAGCGCCGTTGCGGCCATCGCGCTTGCCGGCTGCGGCCTCAGCGATGGGCCCGGCCAGCTCACCGTCGATCCCGGCCGTTACACGTCCTATCGCTGCACTGACCTCGTCGCGCGCTGGAAAGCTTTGGCTGTGCGCGAGAAAGAGCTGCGCAGCCTCATGGACAAGGCGAGCGAAGGCGGCGGCGGCACGGTGATCGGCACGCTCGCCTACCGCACCGACTACGAGTTGCTCAAGTCCGACCAGAAGCTTCTTGCGCGCAAGGCCGCCGAGAAGAAATGCGATCTCGCCGCCGCCCCCTCCGACTATCAAAGCGACCAGAGCATTCGTTGAACAGTCACGGCAGCAATAAGCTCATGACGATTGCAGTCGCGACGCCGGCGGCGGCCAGGACGAGGAGCCCGGCCGCGCTACCGGCGGTCGCTCGCCCGCCGGCGAAAACGGCGGCATAGCCGGCTTTGAGAACATTATTCGACGACGCGGCAATGAGGATCGCGGCAGCCATTGCCGCGGTTGGCAGCCCGGCCGTGCCGCCTTGCGCGAGGTTGAGAACGAACGGATCGATGTCAGTCACGCCGACAATCGCCGCGAGCGTATAGATTCCGGAAGTGCCGAACTTTGTCGTGGCCCACGTTGAGACGAGAGACGTGGCAATAAACAGCAGCGCAAAGATCGCCGCGGCGCCAAGCTCCAGGGGATTCCTGCTGGCTGGCGCGGTGGAAGTCTGCGCCATCGACTCCTTGCGCGTCCGCCGAGGCAGCCAATATTGCAGCGCGCAGATCGTCAAGGCCGCCACCGACAGGGCGCCAAGCGGCAGCGCCAGCCGCCGCGCCAGCACGATGTTGAAGATCGTGACGATGGCGAGGATGCGCAGATACATGATGGCGGTGGCGAGCGTGATGCCCGCCTGGGCGCGCCGCGCCATCGACGGATCGGCTTTGGCTTGCCGCGCCAGCACGACCGTCGTCGCCGTCGACGAATAAAGGCCGCCCAACGCCGCCATCCACAGGCCGCCGGCCGCGGCCGCCCAGTAGCGCTGCGCCAGATAGCTCACGTAGGAGAAGGTGCAGACCACAACCAGCGCCAGCCAGACCTGACGCGGCGTGATGGTCGTCAGCGCGGTCACCGGCTCATTCGGCAGCAGCGGCAGGATGATGCCGGTCAGGATCAGAAACTGTCCGGCGGTGATGATCTCCGTCATGTCGATCCGCCGCGCCAGATCGTGAAGTTGGGTGCGGCCGGTCAGCAGCAGAACGGCGGTGACCGTCGTCGCCACCGCAATCCAAGGCGGCAGCGCCAAGGCGATAGCGCCGAGCAAATAGGCGTGAACGTTGAGCAGCGGGACGATGATGCTGACAATGGGCGCGCCTGTTTCGTCATGTTCGAGAAGGTGTGCGCGGTAATAGACGAGAAGCCAGGCGCCGAGCACCAGCAAGCCGCCGGTGAACGGCAAGAAGTGCGCCGGATCGAACAAATAGAGCAGGCCGCCGGCGATCGCGAGCAGGGGAAATGTGCGGATCCCGCCCGGATGCCTCGTCGGCGCGTGTTGAAAAAAATCCTCGAAGGCCAAACCGAGAAAAAAGCTCATTCCCAGGAGCAGGACCAAGCTGGCCGGTGACGGTGCTGCGATCATAGTACTCGGCCGTCATTTTGGGCGTCGGAGGGCAGGGACAGCGGCAGGGGACGCGGCAGCGGCGAATGGTCGCCTAGGGTCAAACTATAATGGATATGCCGAGCAACGCGAATAGATTGCTTCCTGGAACGGAAGTGAGACGATCTGCGCGCTGCGCGACGGCTACACGATCGAGTTCGGATCTAAAGCTGAAACCGACGCAGCCGCAGTGCATTCGCGACGACGCTGACCGAGGACAGCGCCATGGCCGCCGCACCGACCGCGGGCGACAGCAGCAGACCGAATAACGGATAGAGCGCGCCGGCGGCGATCGGGACGCCGGCGGCGTTGTAGAGAAACGCAAAAAACAGATTTTGCCGGATGTTGCGCATGGTCGCGGCGGAGAGCTTTTTCGCGCGCACGATGCCGGTGAGTTCGCCCTTGACCAACGTCAAGCCCGCACTCGCCATGGCGACGTCTGTACCGCCGCCCATGGCGATGCCGACGTCGGCGGCGGCAAGCGCCGGCGCGTCGTTGATGCCGTCGCCTGCCATGGCGACGACGCGGCCGGCCCGGCGCAGCTCTTCGACCGCCGCGCTCTTGCGTTCGGGCAGCACCTCCGTCTCGACATCCGCGATGTTGAGCTGTCGCGCGATCGCGAGCGCGGCGGTGCGGCTGTCGCCCGTCAGCATCACGATCGCGATGCCTTCGGCCTTCAGCGCCTCGAGCGCTGCCGGTGTCGTCGGCTTCACCGGATCGGCGATGGCGATGAGGCCGGCAAGCTTGCCGTCGATGGCGACAAAAACAACGGTGGCGCCATCGCCGCGCAGGCGTTCGGCTTCATCATGCTGTACATCGGTGGCAATGTTGAATTCGGCCAGAAATTTGGCATTGCCAAGCACAACGCGGCGTCGCTCGACCATACCGAGCGCGCCCTTGCCGGAACGCGAATTGAAGCCGAAGACGCGGGCCAGCTCGTTATGGCGTTCGCCCGCCGCCGCGACAATCGCCGCCGCCAGCGGATGCTCGCTGGCGCGCTCGACGCTCGCGGCAAAACGCAGCAACATATTTTCGTCAAACCCTGAAGCCGGCACAATTGCGGTGACTTTTGGTTTGCCCTCGGTGAGCGTCCCGGTCTTGTCGACGACAAGCGTGTCGACTTTCTCCATGCGCTCCAAGACCTCTGCGTTCTTGATCAGGATGCCGAACGAGGCGGCGCGGCCGACACCCACCATGATCGACATCGGTGTTGCCAGGCCGAGCGCGCAAGGGCACGCGATGATCAGCACGGTCACGGCGGCGACGACGGCATAAGCAAGGCGCGGCTGCGGGCCTAATGTGGCCCAGGCCGCGAACGCGATGAGCGCCGCCGCAATAACCGCCGGCACGAACCAGGATGACACTTGGTCGGCGACGCGCTGGATCGGCGCGCGCGAGCGCTGCGCCGTCGCGACCATTTGCACGATCTGCGCCAGCAGGGTGTCCCGGCCGACCCTTTCGGCCCGCATGATGAAGCCGCCGCTTTGGTTGAGCGTGCCGCCGATCACCGCCGCGCCTTGTTCCTTGGTCACCGGCATTGCCTCGCCGGTGACCATCGATTCATCGATCGCGGATCGGCCTTCGAGCAACACGCCGTCGATCGGCACTTTTTCACCGGGGCGCACGCGAAGCCGATCGCCGACCGCGACGGCGTCGAGCGGAATATCCTCATCGCTGCCGTCGGCGCGCAGCCGCCGTGCGATTTTGGGCGTGAGGTCCATGAGGGCGCGGATGGCGCCGGAGGTCGACGCGCGGGCGTGCAGCTCCAGCACTTGGCCGAGCAGCACCAGGACGGTGATAACGGCAGCAGCCTCGAAGTAAAGCCCGACCCCGCCATGGACGTCGCGGAACGCCGCGGGAAACAGAGTTGGCGCCAGCACGGCGACGATACTGTAGCCGTAAGCCACGCCCGTCCCCATGGCGATGAGCGTGAACATGTTGAGGTTGCGCGTGACGAACGAACGGGCGCCGCGCACAAAGAAAGGCCATCCGCCCCATAGTACCACCGGTGTCGCAAGAACGAGTTGCGCAAAATTCGAAATGCTGCCGGATACATGCAGAAGTCCAAAATGACCGCCCATATCGAGCACGACAACCGGGAACGCCAGTGCGGCGGAAATCCACAACCGGCGCGACATGCCGGCGAGTTCGCCGCCGTCGTCAGCGCCGCCCATTTCGGGCTCGAGCGCCATGCCGCAGATCAGACAAGCCCCGGGGCCCACCTGTTGGACTTCGGGATGCATCGGGCAGGTGTAGATTGCGCCGCCCGGCGGGTCCTCGTGCGTGGACGCGGCCGCCGCGCCATGGAGATATTTTTCCGGGCCTGCGGCGAACTTGCTGCGGCAGCCGGCCGAGCAGAAGAAATGGTCGCGGTGACGATGGGTATGGCGATGCGGACTGGTCGCCGGATCGACCGTCATACCGCAAACCGGGTCGATGACCGCGGCGGTGGCATGGGGCGTATCAATCAACTGTTCCATGTTCAAAACTCTTGAAACGGGTACCCGGTAGGGGTATATAGACCGCATGCAACCGCTTGCCAAGTCGTCTGTGCTCAAACGCCTGAGACGCATCGAGGGCCAGGTGCGCGGCCTCGCCCGCATGGTCGATGACGACCGCTATTGCATCGACATCGTCACCCAGCTCTCAGCGGCGCGTGCGGCGCTGCGCCGCGCTGAGGAGGAAATCCTCGCCGACCATGTCGCGCACTGCGTCGAACATGCGATCGCATCCGGCAATAAAGGCGAGCAGCGGCGAAAGGTGAGCGAGTTGATCGACGTGCTCTCGCGCAGCGACCGATGACGGCGGCCGGATCAAAGCACCGCAAGCCGCGCGTAAGGCAGGCACCGACCAAATCTGCGTCGATTGCCATAAAGCGCGTGTACGACGACGCCTCGGCAAAGGACGGCATCCGCATTGTCATCGACCGGCTGTGGCCGCGCGGCTTGTCGAAGGCCGCACTCAAGTTCGACGCCTGGCCGCGCCAGCTTGCGCCATCGAACGGGCTGCGAAAGTGGTACGGTCACCAACCGGAGCGGTTTGCCGAATTTCGGCGGCGTTATCGTGAGGAGTTGGCCGCGCACCGTGATGCGCTCGCCGAACTGAGGGCGACGATCAAGGGCGGCAAGGCGACTCTCCTGACGGCGACGCGCCAACTCGATCTGAGCCACGCGGTCGTTTTGCGCGAAGTGTTGGAGAAATCGCGGAAAGCACCGCGTCATCACGCCCATGACAGGCTGTCTTCCACGCAGTCCTCATAAATGGCAGGACGGCTCAAGGATCCTCCCGACAGGAAACTTGCGCCGAGCCGATCAAATCCTTGCCGCGACACGGCGGGGTCGCGCGCCCATACGCCGGCATCGCGATAGCGCGCCAGCGCCCGCACCAGTATCTCGCGCGGGACTGAAGGGAAGTATGCGGCGGCGGCATCGGCCAGCTGCTCTGGGCCGAGCGCGTATAGCCACTGCTGCATTTTCGCCGTCGCCCGCGTCACTGCCAGAAACACGTCCCGGCGTGCCGCGATCCGGCTTCGCGTGGCGATAAAGGACGTATAGACCGTCGGCCCACGCGAAGAGGCGGCGTAAAGTATTTTGCCGGCGCCATCCATCTCGGCCATGGACGCAAATGGCTCGAACGCCTGCATCACGTCGAGCGCGCCGTTGCGGAGCGAGGTGTAGTTCTCCGCCATGGAACGATCTGAAACTCTGCGCAACGTTTGCGGATCGATGTCGGCCTCGCGCAGATCGTGCTGCAGGCACAGCCACGGCGTCGGCACCTCCGATACCGTGGCGAAACGCAAGTTTGCAAGGCTGGTAAGTCCAAATGGCTCGCAATTGCCGATCAGGAAAAACGGATCGCGCGAGACAACTTCGCCGAAGCTGACCAGCGGGCTTGCGGCGTCCCGATCATGGGACATCATCACGCGCATCGGACCGGCCCAGGTAAGATCGATTGCACCATCCAGGAGATAGGAGAGGGCGTCGCCCGGTGTATCGGAGACGATGAGTTCGACTTCGACACCTTCCCGTTTGTAGAACTCGAGCGCGAGGGTCGCGTAATACGGTGCATAAAACAACGCCCGGAAATTTTCCATCAGCCTGATTTTCACGTCATGCAGTTCCCGAGGATGGGCCGGCCGGCGTTGAGGCGGGCACAGCGAGTTGCGCTCTATTGCGAGCCAAGGCCTGCGGCTTTGATGGCGCCGGCCCATTTGACGATTTCGCCGGCGACGAATTGTCCAAGGTACTCCGGCGATCGCCGCGGGTCCGCGACCGGGTCAACGCCGATGTCGTTGAGCCGCTTTTGCACCGCCGGGTTGTTCAGCGCCGCCACCGCGGCGTCGTGCAGCGTTTGCACGATCGCCGCAGGCGCATTCTTGGGCAGGAAGAAAGCGCACCAGTTGGTGGCGTCGAAGTCGGTCAGGCGCTGCTCATGGGCCGATGCCAAAGCCGGCAGGCTCGATGAACGCCCGCGGGTCAGCACCGCAATCGGCTTGACCGTGCCGCTCGAGATTTGCGGGATGGCAACCGGGGTGTCGATACAAAGATAGTCGACGCGCTGTGCAATCAGATCCTGCATCGCCGGTGCGCCGCCGCCATAGGGGATATGCGTAACGTTGATGCCGATCCGCGCATTGAGAAGCGCACAGCCGAGATGCGTGGCGGAGCCGGCGCCGGCGGAAGCAAACTGCATCTTGTCGCTGTTGGCTTTCGCATAGGCGATGAATTCCTGCAGATTGCTGACGGGCAAATCCTTGCGCGCGACCAGCACAAGCGACAGATCGGCAATCAGCACGACCGGCGTAAAGTCTGCCTTGGCGTCATAAAGCGGCGCCTTGTAGAGCGTCTGACTGACGGCGTGAGTGCCGACATTGCCGAGCACGAACTGATAGCCGTCGGGCGCCGCCCTTGCGACCCGGGCAGCGCCGATCATGCCGCCGGCGCCGCCCATGTTCTCGACGATCACCTGCTGCCCCAGGGCGGCGCTCAAGCTCGGCTGCAAAATCCGCGCGACTGCATCCATCGGGCCGCCGGCCGCGAAGGGAACCACCATGGTCAACGGGCGCGTCGGCCAGGTCTCGGCGTGGCTCGCTGCGGCCAAGACACTTGCAAGCGCCGCTATCAGGATTAGCCGCAGCATCGGTTGGCCCCTTGATCTGGAAAATGCTCCACGTCTGCCTTCAGTCGATCGATATGTTGGCGTGTTGCGATATCTTCTGGTATTTCGAAATCTCGTCTTGAATGAATTTCGCATAATCAGCGCCGCGCAATGGTGTCGCAACAATCCCGGCCGATTGCAGCCTGCCTACGAATGAAGCATCGCCATTCAACTTCGTAAGTTCGGCGCCCAAGCGGCCGACAACCTCGGCGGGCAGGCCGGCCGGCCCGGATAGCCCAAACCACAAGCCGCCGACAACGGTAGGATAGCCGGCTTCCGCCATGGTCGGTACCTCCGGCAGAAGCGGCGAGCGCTGCGCGCTCATCGCCGCCAAGGGACGTATGGTACCGGCCTGAATGTTGGAAAGCTGGGAAGGAAGGCCGTCGAGCAAGACCTGTATTTGGCCGGACACGAGATCGAGCATGGCGGGACCCGTTCCCTTGTAAGGCACGTGGATCAGGCGGGCGCCCGTCGCTGCGTTGAACATCTCGCCCCAGAAGTGGCCCGGACTACCGACCCCCGCCGATCCGAAATTCAACCGGTCCGGATTGCGCTTGGCGTATGCGACCAGTTCGGCGATGGATTTCGCCGGCAGCGCGGCATTGACGCTCAAAACTGCGGGTACCGTTGCGATCAGCCCAATATGAGTGAAATCCTTGTCCGGGTCATAGGGCAGCGTCTTGAACGCGGCCGGTGCTGTGGCGTGGGTTGTGCTTGAGGAAAGCAGCAGGGTGTAGCCGTCAGGCGCGGCGCGAGCGACGGCCGCAGACGCGATCGTACCGGAGGCGCCGCCACGATCTTCGACAGCGATCTTCATTGCCAGCGCATCGGACAAGTGGTCCGCAATGAGCCGTCCAATAAAGTCTCCCGCGCCGCCGGGAGGCACCGGGACGATCAACGTCACGTATCGTTCGGGATACGGGCCTGCAGCCGCCAGGCCGGACGATGAAAGCGGCGCGGCGCACGCCAACAGCAGGGCCAGCATCCGCATCATTTTGATCATCGGAATCTCGCTTACCGCTCGTTCGGGTCACCCTTCGGATCAAGCGAATGTCTTGCGCGCCAGCGCGGCGCCTCGGCCGAGGGCTTCGAGCTTCTTCTCTGCGATGTCGCGGCGCATCGGCGCCATGCCGCAATTGGTCGATGCGATAATTTTATCCTTGGCGACGTATTTCATGACTTCGCCAATGACGCCGGCGATGACTTCGGCCGTCTCGACCTTGTCGGTGGCGACATCGATGACGCCGACCTGCACGTCCTTGCCGTCAAGCAGCTTGAGCAAGCTCATCGGCACTTGCGAATGGATGCATTCGACCGAGACTTGATCGATCTTGCTCTTCGCCAGTGCCGGAAAGAACGTCTCGTATTGCCGCCATTCGGATCCAAGCGTCGCCTTCCATTCGATGTTGGCGGCAATGCCGTAGCCGTAGCAGATATGGACCACGCTGGTGCAGTCGACGCCCTCCATGGCGCGGTGCAACGCCTCGATGCCCCAACTGGCGGCGGCGTCCATGTAGACATTGAAAGCCGGCTCGTCGAATTGAATGATGTCGACGCCGTCGGCGGCGAGACCGCGCGCCTCCTCGTTGAGCAGCGTCGCGAAAGCCATCGCCATCTTCACCCGATCGCCGTAGTGGGCGTCGGCGATGGTGTCGACGATGGTCATCGGGCCGGGCAGGGTGAATTTGAGCGGGCGCCGGGTGTGGGCGCGCGCCAACCGCGCCTCTCGGGCATGCACGCGCGAGCGCAGCTTGAGTTCGCCGACCACGGTCGGGCACATCGCCTTGTAGCGATCATTGCGAATGCCCATCTCGACGCGCTTGTCGAAATCGATGCCGTCGACCGCCTCGAGAAAGCCGTGCACGAAATGCTGGCGCGACTGCTCGCCGTCGCAGACGATGTCGATGCCGGCATCCTCCTGCAGCTTGAGCGCGATGAGCGTCGCGTCATCCTTCGCGAGCGCGAGCTCCTCGCCTTCCAGACGCCACCGCGGCCACAGCTTGTTCGGCTCCGCGAGCCAAGCCGGCTTCGGCAGACTGCCGGCAATAGTCGTTGGAAATAATGGAGTGGGGACTACGGTCGCTGACATGTTGGCTGGCCTTCGCGCTGACGTGATGGACGCTGATCAAGTGATCGACAGGGCGGCGGGCGGCCGCCAGTCATAAAGCCAATCGTAATGCCGCAGCAGCCGCGGGCCGCCGACAACGCGCATGGCCGCGTCGCGCAGCATACCGCGCACGCCGGTGAGGTGGTAGCGCTCGCCGTTGCGGGTCGCGAGCCGCTGCACTTTCCAGACCCGGGCGCGCCGCACGGCCGAATAGGTTCGCAGCGCTTCGAACGCATCGTCCGGCATGCGCGCCAGGCATTGCGCGACTACGGCCGCATCCTCGATCGCCATTGCGGCGCCTTGGGCGAGATACGGCAACATCGGATGGGCGGCGTCGCCAAGCAGCGCCACCGGTCCCTGCGCCGCGCTCAGCAGCGGCCGGCGATCGTACAGCGACCATTTCAGCCAAGCCTCGGGGACACGGACCAACGATAGGGCCTGCGGCGCCCACTGCTCCGCAGGCAGGCGCGGCAGCAACTCGTACGCGGCTCGCCGGCTCGCTCCAGCCCGCCGCATTCCAGCTATCGTTCATGATGATGACGATGTTGATGACACTGCCGCCCTTGACCGGATAGTGCACCAGGTGGGCATCGCGCCCGAGCCAGAGATGGATCAGCGGCTCGCGGAATTCCGGCGCGACATCCTTCGCCCGCACCATCGCGCGCCAAGCCGCGCGCCCGGAAAAGCGCGGCGGATCGCTGTAGCCGATGCGCGTGCGCGCCAGCGACCACAGCCCGTCGGCGGCGATGAGCGCCAGGCCGCGCTCGTCCCACACTTCGGCGTGACCGCGCGCCGAGACGGTGACGCCGTTGGGATGCGCAACAAAATCCTCCATGCGCATGCCGAGCTTGACCGTGATGTCGAGCTCCTGAGCGACCGCGCCGCTGAGCGCCGCCTGCAGGTCGCCGCGATGGATGACCCAATAGGGCGCGCCGTAGCGCTGCGCGGCCGGCTCGCCGAGCGGGATGCGAACGATCTCACGTCCGCTCTTGGCGCTGAGGACGCGCAGCGCCTCGGGCGCGATCACGTGCGGCCGCAGCCGCTCTTCTAGTCCGAGATCGATGAGCGTGCGCGCGGCATTGGGCGAGAGCTGGATGCCGGCGCCGGTCTCCTCGAGCCGCTCGGCCTGTTCGAGCACGATGACGCGAAAGCCGTTACGCACCAGCGCAAGCGCCGCGGTCAGGCCGCCGATGCCGGCGCCTGCGACAATGACGATGCGCGAGGACGTCACGGCAAGCGCTCCGGAGGAAATTCAGACGGTGGTGTCGTGCAAGGCGCATTGCGCCGGCCGCGCCGCACTGGCTGCCAGCGTCGGATCGTGACGGTACAGCGTCGAGCAATAAGGGCAGATGTACTCGGCATCCTCGCCCATGTCGCAGTACACATGGGGATGGTCGAACGGCGGTCTCGCGCCCACGCACATGAATTCCCTGGCGCCGATCTCGATGACGGCGACCCCCGGATCGTTGTGGAAATGGGGAACGGTTTCGTCCGTCATGGCCGCGCCGAATGTCTGGTTTCTATGTCGGTTTCGCCCGATCGGCACCATAGCGGTCCGACCGGAGAATTCCTAGCAATCCGTTGGGGGTCCGCCACCATTGTCAAAAAGCCGCAAATTGCCGCCAGTGCACACAGCCGCGATAGACCTTGATCGGAAATTTAGCGATCGCGCCGTTGTGACCGGACGTTTGACAACTATGCATCGGCACAAGAGAAGATAGCATGCAGCCCATGCGTCACGAGCGATTCGTCCAAGCGGTGCAGCAGCACGCCGAGCTGCATCGCTCAGCGCGGCGGATGGGCCGCCATACGGCGCTCGCTGTCGTCGGCGCCGCAGCGTTCGGCCTTCTTGCGGTCGCGCTGCTGGGCGGTGGTATCGACGCGGGCGATCAACTCGCCATCGCCGACGATCCAGTCCAGATCAGCGACCGCGCTCTCGACCGCAGCTTCAATCAAGACGCCGCTACACGCGAAATCCAATCGGCGCTCACCGCCGGCGATTCCGACCTGGCGCAAAGCTTCCTCGACCTCGCCCACGATCGCGGCGTGACCGTCGATCCGGCTCTTGCCGACCGGGTGAAGGCCGCGACCGATGACGCAGCGTCGGCGGCCAATACGGCCGGGCGGTTTGCCAAGGGCTTGCTGACCGGCGAACCCGACGATCTCGTCGGCCTCGCCGGTACCGCTCTCGGCGATCTCTTCGTGTTCGGCGACATCCGCGACGCCACGCGCGAAGGAACGCGGCTGCTGACCGGCCAGCAGGCTGACCCGCTGATCCTCGGCCTCGCCTGCGTCGGCCTTGCCGTCACCGCGGGCACCTATGCGACGCTTGGCGTCGGCACGCCGGGACGGATCGGTCTGACTTTGGTCAAGGTCGCTCGTCGCACCGGCCGGCTGAGTTCGCGCCTGGCCGCCTGGATCGGCCGCTCGCTGCGCGACATCATCGATTGGGGCGCGCTGTCTCGCGCCGCCTCGTTGAATGACCCGGTGCTGGCGGTGCGCGCGGCCCGCGAGGCTGTGAAAGTGGAAAAAGCCGGCGACCTTGTTGACGTCGTTGGCAATGTCGGGCGGGTTGAGACCAAGGCCGGGACGCAAGCGGCGCTCGACAGTCTCAAGGTCGCCGAGGGCCCGCAGGATATGTCGCGGCTGGCGCGGCTCGCCGAAGCGAGTGGCAACAAGACGCGCGCCATCGTCAAGCTGCTCGGACGCGCCGCCATCGTGCTCACCGCCGGTGCATTCAGTCTCGCGAATTGGATGTTCTGGGCGGCCTTCATGCTGCTCGGATTCTTCTCCTCGTGCAAAACCGCCGTCGAGCGCTTTACCTTGCACCGTATCCATCGGCGCAGGTTACGGGATGCCCGTAAGGCCGATCTGCAATTTCTGACGGTGCCGCTACGGGCTGGTAGTGGCTCAATCTGAAATTTGACGGCTTAGCCCGCATTTCTCACATCTTTTGATCATTCCACGATAGCCAGCGAATTGATTTACGGCGCCCATCGCGGCGGCCGGGCGGTCACGCGCACGGGGTAGGATTTGAAGCCGCGAAATCGAGCACGGCCACCCCTTACGGCGACGCCGCAAGGTTCGATCGAAGTGAAGCGGCGCAGCAGTCGGCTGATGGCAACCTGCGCCTCCATTCGCGCCAGGGACATTCCGGCACAGGCGTGAATCCCGGTGCCGAAAGCGAGATGGCGGTTCGGGTCACGACGAATGTCCAAGCAATCGGGGTTGCTGAATTGGGCCGGGTCGCGATTGGCGGCGCCGATGCAAATGTGCACATAGGTTCCGGCCGCGATGGCGACGCCGCCCAGCACCGCATCCTTGACCGCTCTGCGGTTTCCGAGTTGGTTCGAGCTTTCCATCCGCAGGAACTCTTCGACTGCGGTGATGATGGCTTCCGGGTGGTCGCGCAGGTCGCTCATGGCGACGGCGTCACGGATGAGAAGATCGACGGCATTGCCGATGAGATTGGTGGTCGTCTCGTGGCCGGCATTCAAAAGAAAAATGCAATTGTGGATCAGCTCCAGTTTCGAGAGTTGCTCGCCATCGCCTTCTTCCGCGGCGAAAGCGCTGGCCTCGATCAGCTTGGACAGGATCTCCTCCGGATCGTGGCTATCGCTTCTCAGGCGATCGGAAATGATGCCATGTAGATATTTCTTGAAGTCGGCGACGGCTCCGACGCCGGTATCGAACTGTTCCGGGCTTAGGACGGGCTCGAGTGCGCCAAGAATGGCGAGCGACCAGTCCCGCAACGGTTCGCGTTCATGTTGCGGAATACCGAGCATGTCGCCGATAAGCTGAACCGGAATTGCCGCAGCGAACTCCGTGATGAGATCGATCTCACCCGCCTGGGCGGCCGCGTCCAGCAGGCGATCGACCAGTGCTTTGATCCGGGTTTCCAGCGCCCGCAAGGCGCGAGGCGTGAAGGCGGGCGCGAGCAATTTCCTCACCCGCGTATGATAGGGCGGGTCGTTGAAGACCAAGCTCGTCGTATGGTGTTCGTAGAGCAGGCTGTTTCCGAAATTCGGGCGAAAATCGAGCGTTTTGTCGGAGCTCCAGGTCTGGGTATCCCGGTAGACCGCAAGGCAGTCGTCGTAGCGCGTGAGAAAATAGGACCCGTCCGGCATACGATGTATCGGGTCGTATTGGCGCAGCGCGCGGTAGGTCGGATAGGGATTTGCGAGAAACTCCGCGTCCAACTTCTTCAAATTGAAATTGGTGACCGCTGCATAGCCAGCGTTGTCGTGCGCCGTTGCGCCCCTCGGAGTTTCGATCTTCATCGATCCGCTCGCGATGGTCTGCGAGCCGCCGCGGGCGCCATCCGTCGGCGAAACCACGTGCTGCCGCACACGCTATTGCTTGACCAATGGACAGTCGGGATTGGGCGGCCCGAAGGCTTGGTCACCCGGAATATGCGTGAGGATCGTGTAGTAGTCCCACGGATATTTTGATTCCTCCGGCTTCTTCACCTGCACCAGGACGAGATCGTGCACCATCAGTCCGTCGACGCGGAGCTTGCCGTTGCGGGAGAAGAAGTCTTCGACCGGCATCTCGCGCATCTTGGCGGCGACCTTGAGCGGCTCGTCGGTACCCGCCGCCTTGATGGCGTTGAGATAGTGCATGACCGAGGAATAGACGCCCGCCTGCCACATGGTCGGCATCCGGTTCATCTTGGCAAAGAACCGCTTCGACCATTCGCGGGTCTTGTCGTCCATGTCCCAATAAAACGAGGTGGTCAGCACCAGGCCCTGCGCGGCCTTGAAGTCCAAGCGCATCGACATCCGTGATCAGCACCAGGAGGCCCGCCATCTGTTGGCCGCCCTGGAAAACTCCGAATTCGCTGCCGAGCTTGATGGCATTGATGTTGTCGGGCGGTCCGCTGGCCAGTCCGATGATCTTCGCCTTCGAGGCTTGGGCCTGGAGGATGAAGGAGGAAAGGTCCGGCGTCCGGAACGGATGCCGTACCGCGCCAAGTACTTTGCCGCCGTTCTGCTCGATCACCTGCGAGGCGTCGTGCTCCAGCGAATATCCGAAGGCGTAATCGGCGGTGAGGAAAAACCAAGTATTGCCGCCGCGCTTGACCACCTCCCGCGCGGTGCCGACGGCGAGCGCGTGGGTGTCGAACACCCATTGCATGGTGTAGGGCGAGCAGAATTTGCCGTGAAAGTCGGCCGTTCCCGTGGAATGGGTTATGAAGAGCTTCTTCTTTTCATTGGCGACGCCTTGCACCGCCAGGCCGACGGCGGAGACCGGCACGTCGACGATCAGGTCGACCTGGTCACGATCGTACCACTCCCGGGCGATGCCGGCCGCGACGTCGGGTTTGAGCTGATGGTCGGCGGAAATCACCGTGATCGGTTTGCCCAGCACCTTGCCGCCGAAATCGTCGGCCGCCATCTGCGCCGCGGTCACCGAACCGGGGCCGGTCGCCGTCGCCGCCGGACCGGACAGGTCGGTGAGAACCCCGATCTTCACAACGTCGTCAGAAATCTGTGCTTTGGCGAGGCCGCTCGAAAAGACAACGAGCGTGGCGAGGCCAACGAGCCAAATTCGTTGCATCAGGATCCTCCGGGATTTTGTCGCGTTGGGTCCTAGACTGCATCCAGGACACGCGCGTTGCAATCATTGACAATGGCAAACCGGACACGGGTCGCGACTCCTTGAGTTGGGCCAAGGAACGACACGCTAGCCGAGCATTCTACAACTCAAATTTTGCCGTCAGCGCCTTGGATCTGCGTTCAAATGCGCAAGAACCCACCTAAGGGTGCATCGTTAATCTGACTTCTGAGCCCGGGGACTGCAATTGCTTCAGATTGAAGCGATTGGCGCTATAATATATTGCCGGATCATGCTCTAGACCGAGGGTTCTGTATTGAAGCTATCATCCTTCGCCCGGACTTTGAACTCAACGGCTATCGGGACTTTGAGACGAAGCCGCCCTACAACTATTGCGGCGGCCGCTATCCTTGGCCTCGCGCTACTATCGGCGGGCTGGAACTCCTTTGTCCTGGAGCGGAGCGCGAAGCGAATCGACCTGGAGAATGCGCTAATCATCAACAGCGAGCGTCTTCTTTCAGCGGTAAAGGATGTCGAGACCGGTGAGCGCGGCTACCTCATGACAGGCCTTGAGGATTACCTCGCCCCTTACAATGACGCGCTTAGGGTCTTGGACGCACAACTGTTGCAGGTCCGGAAAGCGGCGGCGGAAGCCACTGCGCCTCCCGAGGCCATTCGCGAGTTAGAGCAGCGGCTCAACGCGGTGGTCGCATCGGCGAAGAGCGCCATCGAAACGCGGCGCGCGCAGGGCTTCGACGCGGTGCTGAATCTCCTTGGAGACGGCAAGCGCCACATGGATGCCTTCCGCGATCAGATCAGCCTACTTCAGTCAGGCGCTCAGGATCGGCGGCGTTCCGCCTTATCGAGCGAGCGGTGGAGCATTGTGTTTATCTTGGTGTCCTTTGCTGCGATGCTGCTTGGCTTCGCCTATTTCGGGCGCCTAGCCTACATCCGACACAGAAAAAACGAGCGATGGTCGGCAATGCTCGAAGCAGTGCAGGAGAACGCGCCCGTCGGACTTGGGTTTTTGGACGACAAGTTCAGGTTCAGGCACATGAACAAGGCCCTAGCGGCGATGAACGATCGTGCGCTTGGGGCCGAGGTCGGGCAGGAAGTCTGGACCATCCTGCCGGAGCTTCGCGAGCAAATCGAGCCAAAACTGCGCTCCGTACTGACAAGCGGCCGCTCGCAATCGAACCTGGAGGTCGAGGCGGCGTCGCTGGCGTATCCCGATCAGGTCCGACACTTCCTAATGAATTTTTTTCCGCTGCGCAGCGGGGAGGGCGACGCGGGTGACAGCGTCGGTATGGTGGTCACAGACGAGACGATCCGCAAACGGGTCGAGCGCCATGTCGTCCAGAGCGAAGAGCGTTTCCGCTCGCTGATCCAAGCTAGTGCTGCCATCGTCTGGACAACGCGGCCGTCAGGAGCGTTCAGCGGCGCACAACCGGGGTGGGTGGCCTTTACCGGGCAGGATCGTAAAGAGATCGCAGGTTGGGGCTGGATTGAGGCCGTTCATCCGGAAGACCAGAGCTTGACCTCGGACACCTGGGAGCACGCTCTGCGCAGCTGCTCTATGTTCGAGGTCGAGCACAGGCTGCGGCGGCACGACGGCGAATGGCGGTACATGGCGGCGCGGGCAGTGCCAATTCGAGAGTCGGATGGGAGCATTCGTGAATGGGTTGGAATTCACTCCGACATCACCGAACGCAAACTCGCGGAAGCAGAACTCGCCGCCGCGAAGAACGCGGCCGAAGCAGCGAACCAAGCCAAGAGTCAATTCCTCGCGAACATGAGCCACGAACTCAGGACGCCGCTCTCAGCCGTGATCGGTTATAGCGAGATGCTTGCGGAAGAGGTCCAGGAAATCGGCCAACCCGGCCTGCTGCCCGATTTGAATAAGATTGAGGCCAACGCCCGCCACCTCCTCAGCGTAATCAATGATGTTCTCGATATCTCCAAAATCGAGGCGAACCGCATGGAGGTCTTCGCCGAGACTTTCTCCGTAGTGGACATGCTTAATGACGTCGTATCGACCGTTGAAACTCTAATCAAGAAAAAGAACAATGAACTCGTGTTAGAGATCAGCGACGGGATCGGAGCGATGCACAGCGACGTCGTAAAGATTTGGCAGTGTCTGTTCAATCTATTGAGTAATGCGTCAAAGTTCACAACGGATGGACGTATTACCTTATGCGCGTCGTCGATTGTGCAGGACGAAACGAATTGGGTTCGATTCAGCGTCGCGGATACGGGCATCGGCATGACGGCCGAGCAGCTTGCGAAGCTGTTCGAGCGCTTCGGCCAGGCCGATGCCTCGACAACCCGGCGCTTTGGCGGGACCGGCCTCGGCCTAGCGATCACCCGCGCATTCAGTAAGATGCTGGGAGGCGATGTTGAGGTCGAGAGCATTCATGGGCAAGGTACAACCTTCGCTATTCTCTTGCCCGCAAATATTAGCTCCGCTCAGCCGTCCCAGGAGGCCGATGCCAAAACCTCCGAAATCTCGGCGATCGCTTCCGCGGAGAAGCCACTCGTGGTCGTGATCGACGATGATCCGGCGACCCGCGACCTCCTTTCGCGCTTTCTTGTTAAGGACGGCTTCGAGGTCAGGGAGGCGGCCGACGGAAAATCGGGTCTCGATCTTGTCCGGACGGTCCACCCGCATGTCGTCCTGCTCGATGTTACGATGCCCAGGATGGACGGCTGGTCGGTGTTGCGCGCGTTGCGCGCCGATCCAGAACTATCAGCAACGCCGGTCATCATGGTCACCATCCTCGACGAACATAGTCTCGCCTTTTCGCTCGGCGCGACCGATTATCTGCAAAAGCCGGTCGACTGGGAGCGGTTAAAACACATTATGGAGCCGTTCCGGCAAGCGGGCGGCGCCCGATCGGTGCTGGTCGTGGACGACGACGCCGAGACGAGGGAGCGGCTCGGCACGCTGTTCACGCGAGAAGGCTGGACCGTCGCTCTCGCCGAAAACGGGCGCGTCGCGCTCGATCAGATCGCAGTTTCAGCGCCGTCGCTCGTCCTGCTCGATCTGATGATGCCCGAGATGGATGGATTCTCCTTCCTCAACGAGCTTCGCGCCACGGAGGTTGGGAGGACGATTCCGGTAGTCGTTTTGACGGCCATGGATATGACAGCGGAGGACCGCCATAAGCTCGAGGGCAGGGCATCGCGCGTCATTCAGAAGGGCAGCATGAACTTGCGCGATCTCACCCGAGAGATCCGATCGCACGTCCGCCGCTGAAACCCGGCAAGTCGGGAATAGGGCGGCTCCTCAGACATTCCGGCCCTGCGCTGGCCTTTCCAGGAAGAACGTTCGCAGGGCGCCCTTGCCCTTGACCTCGATCACGCCGCGGCATTCGCATTGGAAGGCCGACCCAAGGGCATCGCGCACGGTCTGTGAGATATGAATCCGTCCCGGCTCCGAAAGGGATTCGAGCCGGCTCGCCAAGTTCACGGTGTCGCCCCAGACATCGTAGAAGAATTTCTGCGAACCGATAATACCGGCGATAGCAGGACCGGTGTCGATGCCGATCCGAACGTTCAAGGGAAATCGCCGACGACTGCTTACATCCGCCACCACTTTTGTCATCGCGAGGGCCATAGCCGCGGCAGCCAACGCGTGATCGGGCCTAGGCTCCGGCAAGCCTCCTGCCACCATATAAGCGTCCCCGATAGTTTTGATCTTCTCAAGACCGTGATCGGCAGCGAGCCGGTCAAAGCCGGAAAAAACTTCGTTTAGGAGACCAAGAGTTTCACCCGGCGGGAGCTGCGACGTCAGGGCAGTGAAGCCGACGAGGTCGCAAAACAGGATAGTGGCGCTGTCGAAGTGGTCTGCTGTTACCATTTCACCGCGTCGGAGCCGTTCGACAATCACATCGGGAAGCACGTTTCGGAGCAGCTTGTCCGAGCATTCCTGCTCAAGGTGAAGCTGCCGCAACGTCGCCTGCTCCCGATCTCGCAAGAACTTGCGTTCCAGCGAAGATCCGATGCGCGCCCGCAAGAGCGTGGCGTCGAGGGGCTTTGAAAGGTAGTCTTCGGCGCCGGCGTCGATGCAGCGCACGACGGCTTCGAGCTCGTCTAGCGCCGAGATCATGATCACGGGCAATCCAGCCGTGCCTGGGGCCTCTTTGAGGCGCCGGAGAACCTCGAGACCGCTCATGCCTGGCATCATGAGATCGAGAAGGACCAGATCGAAGTGCTGCCGTGCCGCGACACCAAGGGCTGCCTCGCCGTTGGCGCACGTTACGACGTCGTGACCCTCGCGAGTCAGGCGACGAGTTATAAGGTCTAGGATCGATTTATTGTCGTCGACCACAAGGATGTGTCCGACGACCTCTGAGCGGACCGTATGGCGACCCTCAGCCAGATGACGGATCGCCTCGATCGCCTGCTGCAAAATCGTAGGACCAGTTATTACGGAAGCATCAGGGGCGCTCGTCAGCGGTCGCTCGGCGTAGTCGATCAAGCGATCAATATCGGACAGGACCAGACGTGCAGCGTCGAAAACGTCGGCCAAGGGTTGCAGCAACTCGTGGCTTCCCTTCTCGCGCGCCTCTTCAGCCACGAGCTCGCCATATCCAATAATGCTCGTAATCGGCGTGCGAAGGTCGTGTCGAAGCGCGTCTCGAACTGAATTTCGGAGCGACAAATCCTGCGCCGCCACGCCAGTCCAGCGCGAAGAGCGGTCCTCAACGAGTTCTGCAATCAACGCAGTTAACCTCTGGCTGGCCGCTCTTATCCGATTGAGATCGTCGCGATAAGGCTCGAGGCCGGCGCGCGCGGCGTCTTCGATCAGGAGATCGACGAATCCGGCGATAGCAGCAACTGGCGCCTGGAACTCAGCCCGCACGAAGGCTTGCAGCGCCCTCCTGACCTGCCCCTCATCGAGCTCTTCGGTCCCGAGCGCCTTGTCAGACATGGTCAGCCCGTCATCCTCCACCCGAGATTCTCCGATCGTTCAAGGGTTACGCCGGTCCCGCTGCGAGAATCCGTCGATCGGAAAGCCTTTCGTCTCTCTTCGCTGGTTCGTTCGACATGGCGATTGCGGCGGCAAGGGCATCATGAAGCGAAGTTACCAGTACGTCGGCTGAAGTCGCACGGCGGAGCGCCTCAAGCGTCGCCGGATCGCGTTCGCGCCAAAGACCGACCATCACGCGAGCACCCGGCAGTTTTCTGCGCAAACGACGCGCGCCATAGCGGATATGCACGGTGCTAAGCGGCTCAAAATACGAGAAACAGATCAACAAGACGCCGAGGTCGCCCAGTTGCGCGTCGTGATCGGGAGCGAGGACCTCCGGCCCAACGACGCGCGTGCGTAGACCGTGCCCTTCGAAGAGCTGGCCCAGCATCATTGCGACGCCCTCGTCGAGAATGCCTTGACCCGATACGCACAAAATCTGCGTAACGCCGCGCCAATCAGGATGCATGTGCTCAGGCCCGCGGATGACCGAGGCCACGGCGCGGTCCGGCCCGGCAGCCTCGACTGCCGCAGCAGCCTCTGCTCCGAGGATGCCGCCTTTGCGGGATGCGACGCTGCTCGCGGCAGACAAATTACTAACCAGCTCCCTGATTGCGTGCTGGATTGTCGCCAGTCGCGCCGCATTAAGCGTACCGTGTGCAATATCTTCTTGCGCCAGGCGCAGACCTTGCAAAGCGACCTCGTCGTAGTAAGTCGAAAGCGCGCGTTTTTTTAAGAACTCTGCAGCTTGCTCGGTGGCCTCTGTAGGGTCGCCTGCAAGCATACGCTGATAGAATATCTGCGGCGGCGATAAGGCAGGCCGGTCGCTTAATAGGACCTCAAAAAATTTTAGCCGTTCAACGTGACGACCCAGAACAACGAGACAAACGGTCAACGGAGTTGCAAGGACGAGTCCAATAGGTCCCCAAAGGAAGGTCCAGAACGTCGCCGACAATATTACCGCTATCGGTGACAGCCCGGTGCTGTGTCCGTAAAGCAAGGGCTCGACGACTTGCCCCAGTATCGGTTCCAAAACCAGGAAAAGCGCGGCGGACCAAAAAAACATAGACCAGCCGGGGTCGACGGCCACGGCGAGGGTCAAGGGAATCGCCGCCGATATCATCGCTCCTATATATGGAACAAAGCGCAATATGGCGGCAAGAATGCCCCATAGGACGGGACTTGGGATGCCGATGAGCCCGAGCCCGGTGCCGATGACCAGGCCGAAGCCGGAATTCAAAGCAATTTGCGTAAGGAAGAGGCGACTGAGGCGGTCGGCGGCATCGTCGAGCGCGGCTGTCGTTTTCTGAAGATCGTCGGCTCCGACCAGGCGGATGAATCTGTTTCGGAGATCTTGGCGCTGGATCAGGATGAAAACCGAGAAAATGAGGATGAGTCCGATTGTGGCGAGCGGGTGGAGCAGTGGAGCGACGACGCTGCTGACAGCATGCCATGGGCCCGCGTCAGAATCGCGAATCTCGACCGGAATAGGCTGATTTGGGACTGAGTTCGCTGGGAGCCGATCTGAAGTTTGGTCACCCTGCGATGTGTCGAGTCCGGACTGCTGAAACTCGCGGCTAAGGTCCTGCAACATGTCGATCGCTCGACCGAACGTTCCGGTCTCGGTCGTCGCCCCTCGCAGCGACGTGATCTTGGTCTGGATCGTTGACCGGTATTTGGGAAGCTCGGCAGCGAGTTGTCTGATCTGGCCCGCTACCACTCCGCCGAGCACAAACAACACTACGAATGCAATAACGACGACACTCAAAACAGCGAGGCCGCGCGGCACGCGAACTTTGTGCAGAGCGCTCACCAACGGCGCGAGGACAAAGCTCAGGAGAATAGCAAGCGCGACCGGGACGAAGACCTCTCGTCCGAAATACAAGGCCGCAGCTATCGCGATCGCGAATAAGACGGAGGCCAAAGCGGTAAAGACGGGGAGCGCGTCTCGGAGCCGCTTCGTCGTGATAAGGTCTTCTGCCATGCTCGACGGGGCCGATGTGAACGACAATCCCAGGCTTTTTCGACCCGGTTGTCGTCAGGGGGTGGACTCCGTCCCGCCAACCGCGGCGGTGATCTGAGATAAAAGACGTGAGAAATCCACCGGCTTGGGATGGTAGTCGTTGCACCCTGCCTGAAGGGCCTTGTCTCGATCGCTCGACATTGCATGCGCAGTCAACGCGATAATCGGGATTTGCGCCGTGCCCGAGTTCCCTTTCAGGGCGCGCGCCGCCGTCCACCCATCCATGATCGGCAAATTCATGTCGAGAAGGATCACGTCAGGCTGGCCTGCGCGCGCCTTTTGAACTCCATCTTCCCCATCATGGGCAAGAATGACCTCGTAGCCGCGGCGCTGTAGGCGCCGCGACAGAAAATCCCAGATTTCCTCATGGTCCTCGACGAGTAGAATCTTCACCATCCCATCATCCTTCACCCGTCACGCCGCACGGTCAGGATCCACAACGCGCAATTGGGCTTGAGAGTTCAGCGGCCTGCCGGGTTAGATAGACGCGTAAGCTGCGATCCGCGAGGGACGAAGGATTTGCGCCCAGGCCGCTTCGTATCACTTACCCCAGCCACGGGACGCGAACCAACCTTGCGTCGGGAGTAGGATGGCAGTGTACCGGCAATCCGGCCTTGCCGAAAGGCTTGTCGCGCGATGAAAGATGAAGGCGCAACCTGAGGGGTATTGATCGGAAAATGCCGCGTTTTAATCACGGCGCCATAGAGATCGCTTTTCTCGACCAAGGGCAGGGCGAGCCGATCGTGCTGGTGCACGGCTTTGCCTCCAACAAGGAAGTGAACTGGGTCGCTCCTGGCTGGGTCGCCACGCTGACACGCGCTGGGCGCCGCGTGATCGCTCTCGACAATCGCGGTCACGGCGAATCGACGAAGCTTTATGAGCCGGCTGCCTATCACAGCGCCATCATGGCCGAGGATGTGCGCGCGCTGATCGAGCATCTGGGGCTCGGCCGCGCCGACGTTATGGGCTATTCAATGGGGGCGCGGAATACGGCGTTCCTGGCGCTGGCGCATCCCGAACGTGTGCGCTCGGCCGTGCTAGGCGGCCTCGGCATTCGCCTGGTGGAGGGTGCCGGACTCCCCGACACGATCGCCGACGCGCTGGCGGCGCCCTCGCTCGCCGACGTCTCCGATCCCGTGGCCTATATGTTCCGTGCCTTCGCCGAGCAGACCCGCTCCGACTTGCGCGCCCTCGCGGCCTGCTTGCGCGGTTCGCGCCAGACGCTCAGCCGCGAGGAGGTAGGCTGCATCGCGGCACCCATGCTGATCGCGGTCGGTACCAAAGACCCGATCGCCGGCTCTGCCGAACAACTCGCCGCGCTGGTGCCGGGGGCGCGGGTGCTTCCAATTCCCGACCGCGATCATATGTTGGCGGTAGGCGACAGGGCGTATAAGGCGGGTGTGTTGGCCTTCCTGCAGAACCGATTGTGACTGGGAAATCAGGCCACTGGCCTAGCTTCCTCGGGCAATGGCCGAACGCATCCCGTCCCCTTGGATTTAGGCTTGATGCCGCCCAATATGATAGAACGCAGGCCTTCCCCGGGAGATAATACGATGGCGCAGTATCAGACCAAGGTTGCGCTCGACACGGTCGATCCGGTCTGGGTGCGCATCCGGCGCGAGGCGGAAGATGCCGTCAAGCGCGAGCCGGAGCTGGCGAGCTTCTTCTATTCGACCCTTCTCCATCACGACAACCTCGAAGCGGCGATCGTTTACCGGTTGGCCGAGCGGCTCGACCATGCCGCGATCTCGGCTGGATTGATCCGGCAAGCCTATATGGACGCGCTCAAGGACTCGCGCTCGATCGGCGAGAGCTTCCGGGCCGACATCATGGCGACCGTTGATCGCGATCCGGCGACGCACCGCCTGATCGAGCCGGTGCTGTATTACAAAGGCTTCCACGCCATCGAAACCTACCGGCTCGCGCATTGGCTTTGGAACAAGGGCCGCCGCGATTTCGCGCTCTATCTGCAAAGCCGCAGCTCCTCGATCTTCCAATGCGACATCCATCCGGCCGCCCGGATCGGGCGCGGCATCTTTCTCGATCACGCCACCGGCCTTGTGGTGGGTGAAACCGCCGTGGTCGAGGACGATGTGTCCATTTTGCATGACGTGACGCTGGGCGGCTCCGGCAAGGAAGCCGGCGACCGTCATCCCAAAATCCGCTATGGTGTGATGATCGGGGCCGGCGCCAAGGTGCTCGGCAATATCGAAGTCGGGCATTGCGCCCGCATCGCCGCGGGCTCCGTGGTGATCAAGCCGGTGCCGAACAACGTCACAGTCGCCGGCGTGCCGGCCAAGGTGGTCGGCCAAGCCGGCTGTCCCGACCCGGCGCGAACCATGGATCAGATCTTTCACGACGAGATCTGATCATCATTTTCGTTGCGATTGTTGTCGCTGCCGCCGCGTGCTATGCGGCAAGCAGAGGAGACGCGCGGTGGACGTTCAGGAAGTCAGAAAGCTCGATGCCTATCTGAAGAAGCTGTTCGGCAATGCCCGTATCCGCGTGGTGCCGCGGCCGAAGAAGGAAGATTCCGCCGAGGTCTACATCGGCGAAGAATTCGTCGGCGTACTGTTCATCGACGACGAGGACAACGAGCGCTCGTATAATTTCCAGATGGCGATCCTCGCCACCGATCTGGAATAGTGCCGGTCGTCAGTGCTGCGGGTGCAGTTGAGCGACAAGCCGGTCAAATCCGGCAGCAACGCCGCGCCAATCGTCAAGCCAATCGCGGGGAAAACGCAGCGTGATCGCGGCGGCATCGATCACGCGCTCGCCGATGCAGGTGCCCGGCACGGCGCGAAGCTGCCGCGTGCAGCGGACGAAGAACTGCTCGGGATTGGCCGCGGCATACACGAGATCTTCGCCCTCATAGGGCGTGCCGGCGCGGAAGGGCAGGATAGCTATGCCGTCCGGGCCCGCGGTCGCCTGCGCCTCGACGTAGCGCGGATAGATGGTGCGCAGCCGCTCGACCGGGGCAAGCACGGCGCCAAGTCCGGCAATTGTGACAAAAAGCCTGTCGTTCAATGTGACCGGCGCCGTCGGCGCCGGGGCATCGTTGCCGGCTGCGGCGGCGGGCGGGGCCCCTTTGCCGTCAGGTTGCGGTGGCGCGAGCGACGGCCACAGGAAGGCAAGATCGATGCGGTCGTGCGGGCCGGGATGGCGTTGTATCGCGGCCCGGATTGCCGCCGGCGGCACGTCGAACAGCACACCCGCGACCGTGATCGGGACCGCCGGTGCATCGAGCGGTATCGGCGCGCCCGGCCAAGTCGGCCATAGCACATACGAAACAAAGCTTCCCGCCGCGAGCACCAGCGCGGCCAGCAATGCGATCGGCAACAGCAAAACGCCGTGGGCCTTGCGGCGGGTCTTGGGTCTCGAAACTGCGTGCGCCGTCATGCCGTTGCTGCCGCTTTGCGCGAATCAACAGCAAGTATCGCATGGCGCGGGCGCAAAAAGCGGCAGCGGGTCTTAACCTCATTGGCAATGGCGTCTGCGAATTGGCTGTTAACCTTTCCTTAATCAATTCGTAGCCGCGCGCGGCATCCTCTGCGATGGCTGGGGCAAGAGGAGGCGCAAAATGCTCGAAGCCGTGCTGCCGGCGATTTCGCCAGAAGCCATCGAATCCTTTTTCTCCCTTGCCATCGGTTTTGCCGTCGCCGGACTGTGCGCGAGCGGCTACCGGCTTGTCGCTAAGCATTTTCCGAGTTTCCGGCTGCTCGAAGTCGGGCCGGTGTCCGGGCGCTTTGCCGCGATCCCGCTGCTGATGTTCTCGGCGCCCTTCATCATCATGCGCAACACGCTGCGCGGGCGCCGGATCGAAGGGCGCCGCACCGAGGTCGTCATGGTGGCGACTGTGATCGCCGGGCTGTGGAGCCTGATGTCCGGCACTGTCGTGGTGCTCGCGCTTCAAGTGCTGCTGAACGTCTGATTCCACTTTCGTCGTTGCCGGGCTTGACCCGGCAATCCATGGTGAGTCACGGCTTGTTGCGCCAGCCTCGATTGCCGTTGCTCAGCACGGCTGCGCCGGTCACGCCGCCGCATGACGAAGAGGAATAACGCAGACATGATTTACGAACTCGATGGGCAAAAGGCTGATTTGCCGGAGGAAGGCCGCTACTGGATCGCACCAAACGCCACGCTCATCGGCAAAGTGCGGCTCAAGCGCGACGCCAGCGTCTGGTTCGGGGCGGTGCTGCGCGGCGACAACGAATGGATCGAGCTCGGCGAGCGGTCGCAAATCCAGGACAATGCGACGCTGCATACCGATCCCGGCTTCCCGCTCGTCATCGGGCCCAATTGCGTGATCGGCCACAACGTCATCCTGCACGGCTGCACCATCGGCGCCAACAGCCTGATCGGCATGGGCGCGATCCTGCTCAACGGCGCGCGCATCGGCGCCAACTGCCTGGTCGGCGCCGGGCGCTGATCACCGAGGGAAAAACGTTCCCGGAGAAATCCCTGATCGTCGGCGCGCCGGCGCGCGCCACCCGCACGCTCGATGACGCGGCGCTGAAAAGCATCGCCGCCGGCGCCGACATCTATGTCCGCCGCTTCAAGCAATACGCCACGGGTCTAAAGCCGGTCGGGTGAAATATGCGGGAATCGCGCGCCGTCACCGAGGCAATTCCTTGCGCCGCGCACCGCCGCGCCGAAGCGCAGTGTAATGCTGTCGCGCTCGGCGCCGACGAACCGGGTCTGTCCGGCAATCTTATCGGGGCACGAGGCCGAGGAAGTTTCCGGTGCCGGTCGAGGATTCGAGCGCAAGCCCACCCTTGAAGCCCAGCCGTTCGGCGGCCTTCCACATCGCGTCGATGACGGGCTTCGAAGTATAATGCGCGTTGAGCGTCGAGGCCGATGCAGCGCGCTGCTCGTCCTTGGTCAGCAGCGAGGCAAGATGCTCGCCGCGCTCTTTCCAGTCCGGCTTGTATTCACCCTTGAGATCCGGGAAGGCGTTGGCGAGGCCGCCCCAGCCGACATAGCGCGCCAGCGCGCGCTGCTCGTCTGGCGTGGCGCGGCGTCCTTGGGCTTGCCGCGCTCATACACCACCTGGCTGTCGCCAAACCATTTTTTGAAGGCTTCTTGCGACCCTTCACCGGACGGCTTATCATTGTGCTGCGACCCTGTCCGGTCCAGTGATGCCTTGACATTTAGAGTCCCCGATAGGGGATCAGGAAACCCCACGCCTTTAGGCGGCTGGGACCGCGGCGGTTCCGGTATAGAGTGGTTGTATGGAAGGGTACAAGCGTGGCAGCCATACGGTTTGGGACTGCAAGTATCATCTGGTCTGGGTAACTAAGTACCGCTACCCGGTTCTGGGGGGAGATGTCGGCGTCCGGTGCCGAGAATTGCTGCGTGAGACAGCAGGTGCGCATGAGATGATGATTCATGCCGGGTCGGTCAATCGCGATCATGTTCATATGCTGATGTCAATTCCGCCGAGCCTGTCGGTATCGCGTGCCGTGCAATATCTGAAGGGGCGCAGTTCACACAAATTGCTGAGCGAATTCGGCATACTGCGCAAACGGTACTGGGGCCAACACCTTTGGGCCAGGGGCTACTGGGTAGCAAGCAGCGGAAACGTCACTGACGAGGTATGGGTCGAGTACATCAAGAACCAGACGGCCCCTGAACCTGACGACAACTTCAACGTGACCTGAGTCCGCCGAATGGCGGACTGATCCGGCTTTAAGCCGTAACCTGAAGCCACCGCCTTTAGGCGGTGGAGTGTTCACCTCAAGGACCATCGCCCCGGCATGGTCGCGCCTCTTTTCATCCGCTCCAGTTGTCCCTGAAGCCGGGTGTTGGAATGAATTGCGTACAAATTCCCCGGATTTTCCCCGCGTGCAAATGTCATCTTCGCGCTTCGTTCTGTCCCTACTCGACATGAACGCGCACAAGAAGTGCAATTAACATGCGGTTTTGTTGAATTCAAAAAGGTGCGGCCGGCTCCTGGGGGAGAGCCGGCCGCGCGCGAACCCGGTCTGGGGACGGGGAGGGGTGGGGACGTGACCGGGGTCGCGGAACTCCTTGCGTGGGTGCGCGATCAGCGCGAGCTTGCGGTTGCGGGTGCGGCGTGCGGTTCGCCGAGTGCGATCCACACATTCGGATCGGACTGCGACTGACGCTTGACGAAGCGGTAGCCGGTATCCGACCACAGCAGAATGTCGTCGGTCTGGTTGTCGAGAATGAACTCGCCTTTGTCGGTCTTGACCGTGAGAATGGCGTGGCCGTCGCCTTGTTTGTCGCGCACCACGGTCATCAGCAGGGCCTCGCGCGGCCAGCCTGCCTTGAGCAGCATCTTGCGCTTGAGCAGCGCGTAATCTTCACAATCACCATAGCCATCATCGGGATAATTCCAGCGCTCGACCACGCCCCAATGTTCCATATCGGTCATCGGCTTGATGTTGGTATTGACCCAGTGATTGACCCGCACCAGATCTTTCCACGCTGCGGCGGAGAGTACGACATCGCGCGGCGCTGATGGCTTAGTTTTGCATTCCGGGTCGTATTCGATGCAGAATTCGATCCAGCCAATCGGCGCCTTCGCCGGCTCGCCGAGCGAGATGAAGAGCGGGCGTTCCGCGGCGGTGCTTGCCGTCGGCGAAGCGAGCAGCGCCAGCGCGATGATACTCGCAGCCGCGCTCCGCTTGAGGATTGCCTTTGCACCCGATTGCATGACCCCACTCCCGTCTTCTTGAGGTCATGTTTCGCACAAAGCTTTTGCGGTGCGGCTAAGTTCACTCGTTCAATTTGAAGTAAAACCAGATCAAGACTTCGGGAAATGCGATCATCATTCGAGCAAACATTGGATAAAATCATAGTTGTTCTATTTTACTTCAAATTGTTCTCATCTTGCCGCCGATCGCGGCGCGACGCTGCTTTCTTGACGTGCGCGGCCGTCCAAGAGGCGCGCACATTGAGCTTCGTCGAACGCTGCGTGATGCGGAAAACGCGCGTGCCGCGTGCGGCGGCACGGCCGCCGGCGGCGACAATTGTCGCCGCGGCGTTTACTTGCCGGTGACGGTATCGGCGAAACACGGATGACGACGGACTCAGAGCGGCTGCGCGGTCGCTTCCATCGCACCGGCGCGCTTGCCGGCGACCCAGGTTTCGAGAACCGCGATCGACGCGCCATCGAGCGCCACCATGTCGGCGCGCAATCCCGGAACCAGCATGCCGAGGCTGTGTCCGACGCCCAGGAACTGCGCCGGATGGGTTGCAGCAAAGCGCAGGGCTTCGGTCAGCGGTACGTCCAACAGGCGAACGCAATTGCGGACCGCGCTCGCCATGTCGAGATGAGCGCCGGCCAATGCGCCATCGCCGCTGGCGCACCGGCCATCGCGCACGAGGACGCTCTCGCCGTTGAGCATGAATGACGAGCGCGCGCCGCCAACGCTCGGCATGGCGTCGCTCACCAGGATCGGACGGCCGGCGCCGCGCAACGCAAGCCGCAACATCGCAGGGGCAACGTGGATGCCGTCCGCGATCAAGCCGTACCATGCGTCATAAGTTTCGAGCGCCGCCGCGATCGGTCCCGGCTCTCTGCTGTCGAGTGCGCGCATGGCGTTGAAGAGATGGGTAAAGCCGCTGAGCCCCTCTGCCATGGCGGCGCGGGTCTGCGCATAGGTTGCCATCGAATGGCCGAGCGATACGCGAACGCCCGCGGCGGCGAGCTTGGCGATGAAGCCGGCCGGCACCTGTTCCGGCGCCAAAGTGACCAGCGTCACGCCTTGGCGTCGAGCTGTGATCGCCGCGAGGTCGTCGGCTGTCGGTCGGCGAAACATGCGGCGATCGTGGACGCCGGCCTTGTCGGCGGACAGAAAAGGTCCTTCGAGATGGACGCCGAGCACGCCCGGCTCGGCTTCGGCGCACGCCTCCACCGCGGCCAGCGCCGCCGCCATTTTTTCCGGCGTAGCGCTGATGAGCGTCGGCAACAGCGCCGTCGTTCCGAGCTTGCGGTGCGCCGCGACGATCTTGCGAATGCCGTCAGCCGTCGGCTCGTCGTTGAAGAGCACATCGCCGCCGCCATTGACCTGGATGTCGATGAAGCCCGGTGTAAGCCAGGCATCATCGGGCAGTTCGAAAACCGCCGCCGTCGCCGGTACGTCCGTGCGCGCGATGACGGCGGCAATGCGAGCACCGTCGATCAAGACCGCGGCGTCGTCGTGCACGGTGACACCGTCGAAGACGCGGCGGGCGGCGACGGCGCAAAATTTCGCGGTCATCGGGTGCGTGTCACTTTCTGCAGATGGCGCGGCCGATCGATATTTGTCCCGCGCCGCTCGGCGAGACGCACCAGGAACGCGTAAAAGCTTTGAACGACACAAATCGCATCGGCCTCGGCTTGGCCGGGTGCGAGCACCGGCATTCGGCCCGGATGTCTTTCGCCGCGTTCGGCGACCAGCACGCAGGCGCCCTTGCGGCGCACGTCGCCGATGAGCGCCGACAGGCCGAGCGCTGATTCGTCGGTCGGCGCGAACACAAGGATGGGATAGCTGGCCGATACCAAGGCGATAGGGCCATGCCGAAATTCGGCGCTGCTGAACGCCTCGGCGTGGAGCGCGCAGGTTTCCTTGAGTTTGAGGGCAGCCTCCTGGGCAATCGCGAGCGTCGGTCCGCGGCCGATGGTCACGAGACTGTTGGCTGTCGCCAAAGGACTCAACGCCTCGCTCCAATCGAGTGCCGCCGCTGCCGCGAGGCGCACTGGCAGCCGCTCACAAGCTGCTTGCATGGCGATATTGCCGGTCCACAAGGCCGTCAATCGCACTAAGGCGGCGAGCGAGGCGACGAAAGTCTTGGTCGCGGCCACGCTGCGTTCAGGTCCCGCGGCCAGCGGCAGAATGATCTCGGAAGCGGATGCGACCGGGCTGCCCGGATCGTTGACGAGTGCCGCCGTGAGGGCGCCAGCGGCGCGCGCCATCATCGTGGTTTCGATGAGGTCATCGCTGGCGCCCGATTGCGAGATGGTGAGGACCAAGCAATCCTTCAGGCGCAGCGGCCGGCGATAGATGGTCGCAATGTTGGGAGCCGCCGCGGCGACAGGAATGCCAAGGTGGCGTTCGATCAAATGCTTGGCGAACGTCGCGGCATGCGCGGAACTGCCGCGGGCGCAGGTCACAACGAGGCCGGGCGGCCGGCGGAAGAGCCGCGCGACAAGCGCAGCGAGCGGCGCTTGGATGCTCTGCGCCTGGCGGCGGACGACATCCGGCGCCTGCTGCAGCTCTGCTGCCATGCTGGTGCCGCATCGTGGGCGCCGTGTCTGTCTCAAGGCCGGTCTTCTCCGCTCTACGGAAGAACGATTTGGGGTCGAAATAGTTTGCCTATCGGGGCATAGCGGCTTTTGACGGATCATCATTGCCATGGACACGGAGCGAGCCAGTCCCCGCTATTCGGATATCGACCTCTGGGAGCCCGCCGATATCCTCGACGCCATGGTCGAAGGCCAGATGGCGGCAGTTGCAGCCGTGCGCGCCGCCCTTGCCGCGATCGAACGAGCCGCCCATGCGATGGAAGCGCGGCTGCGCCGCGACGGTCGGCTGGTCTATGTGGGAGCGGGGACCTCGGGCCGGCTCGCGGCGCAGGACGGCGCTGAGCTCATACCGACATTCAACTGGCCGCAAGAGCGTCTGCTGCTGCTCATGGCGGGCGGCAAGGATGCCCTGGTGCGCGCGGCCGAGGGCGCCGAGGACGAGACCGGCCAAGCGGCCCGGCTGGTCCAACAGCACCGGATCGTGGCGGCCGACGTCATGATCGCGGTTGCGGCGAGCGGGACTACGCCGTTCACGCTCGCATGCCTGCGCGAGGCCAAACGGCGCGGCGCGCTGACGATCGGCATCGCCAACAATCGCGGCGCGGCACTTCTGGTGGAGGCCGATTGTCCGATCGAGCTCGATACGGGCGCAGAACCGATCGCCGGCTCGACGCGGATGAAGGCCGGCACCGCGCAACGCGTGACGCTCAATCTTCTGTCATCGCTGGTCATGGTGCGTCTCGGCCACGTGCATGACGGCCTCATGGTCGATGTGCAGGCGATCAACGCAAAACTTGTGCGGCGGAGCGAGAATATCCTGCGTCGGCTGACCGGGCGCAGCAGTGAAGAAGTCGGCGATGCGCTGCGCCGTGCCAATGGCAGCGTCAAGCTCGCGGTTCTGCTGCTGCACGGTTGCAGCATCGACGCGGCTGCGGATTTGCTCGACCGGGCGGGAGGACGGCTGCGCACCGCGCTCAAGAACATCGGCCGCGATGATGCGGGCGCGTCGGACGTGGTGACGATTGTTGAGGAGCTGCCTTCGGTGGCAGCCCCCGGCGACGGCGAGGATCCTATCCGCCGGTGATATTTTCTTCGAGGAAATCGGGATGCTGCAGGCGGGTGAACTCGATGGCGAAACCCTCCTCGAGGTGGCGCACCACGCGCCCTTGCACCTTGCCCAGCGTAACCAGTGCGCCGATCGGCGGCCGTTCGTTGGTACTGATACCGGCACCCGATTGCGACACGTCAATGATGCGGCAGGTGATATTGACGCCGTTCGGCATGATGAGACGGCCGAGGGGGTTGCGTGGCGCAATGCGGCCGTGGCGGCGGTCTTCCGGCAGACCGAGAATGTGACGGTTGGCGAGCCAAGTGAGCTGCGCCGCGAGCTTGTCGCGCTTGCGCGCCGTCGCCGAGATCGTCATCGCGAAGCCGTTCTGGAAAAGGCGCGCGACATGGCCTTCGAGCCGGCCGAGGTGATCGACGTAGGCGATGATGCGCTCGCCGGGCTGAGCGCTGACCGGCGCGATGATCGCCATGCCGCCCGGCGACATGTTGACGACCTGGCACGGAAACTCGCGACGGTCCGCCAGCATGTAGCGGCCAAGCAGGTTGACGCTCACGCGCTGAAAGCGGCGCCGCTCTTCGGCTAGCGCCCGCAAACTCGGTTTTCGCTCTGCTAAAGCCATGCCGATCAGATCGCCCGGTACCGCACGCAAAGAAACCTAGCGCGAGCGATGTTAACGGCCCGTTAGCCGCCATTGCGAAGCTGTTGTGACTTTAGGGGCGGCGAGGATTTATGAGCGGCCACCATCGTAGACGACGAATCCGCGTCGGCCGCGTGCCGCCAAAAAACGGGGCAGCAGGCGTCTCTCGGTCGCCGCGCCGAGATGGCGGCGGCTACCCAGGCTGAGGCTGTTGATCGGGCTTATGCCAAGCCATGGCGGAATCTTGAGCGGCGCCAGGACACCGATGGCGCGGGCGAAATTCGGCCGATTGGCGCTGAGCGGCAACAGCAAGAGTTCGAGGTCGAGCGGCTCGCCTTTGTCGTTTGCCGCGGTTATGCCCGCAACGGTGCCGACGCACTCGTCAGCGAGAATCGAAAGCAGTCCGGTAATGAGCGGCCGGCTCGCCGTGGCCCACAGGTCGATGAAGGATTCCCCTTTAAGCTCGCGGCCGAACAAGGCGCAAATCCGCGTGCCGGCGAGCCGGAACGGATGGCGGGCTTTGTCGTCCAGTGCGAGAATGAACGTGTCGCTGAGCACCTGGCGAAGTGCGCCGGGCTCGATATCGGCGCGTTCCGGCGCCGGGCGTCGTCCGCGCCGCTCTTCCCAATACGCGTAGAGCTCGCGGCTCGCTGCGTGTTTCATGATCGCCTTACCCCTACTTGCCGCGCGGCCACACACTGTCCCCGTTTGGGACACATTCTTCGTTGTTTGGCTGCGCTCAGAGGAAGGGAGCAGGGCGTGTGCCGGGGAACGCCTCGCGCACAAAACGGCGGCGCGCACGCGGGATTAGCATTAACAAAACGTTGACGTTGGCTCGGCGGGCTCGCCCGCCTAGGGTCCGTCACACGTTCAGCGGCGCTGCCGGCATTTCAGCAGCGTCATCGGGATAAAGGGAGGCGAGGGGAATGTGACCGACATCGAGCGGCCCGGCAGCGGGTGCCGCGAAACGATCCGGGAGCGTCCGCATCGTCGCCGTCGATCGCACAACCCCCGCACACAGGGTGCAAAAGGGAGGGCTCAGGCCCTCCCTTTTGTTTTGTGCCGAGCATGAACGACGGCTTGGAGGTGGAAGTCCTCTATCTAGCCTGATGGTAGCCGTCGAGTAGCCCGCTTCGGGCAGCTTCGAGGGGCCCACGAATTACGCAAGCGCGGGGCTGACAATTTCGCCGGCAAGGGTGGGGTCTGTGCGGCAGCCGGACTATTGCGGCGCTCAAGACAAGGCCCGCCAGCCCAGTTCATGCTTCCATACCGCTTCATCGCTTCCAAGGCCGTTAGGCAGGGAAGCAAGGGTGAGGATATTCTGTGATTCAGCGACTTATTGGTCGGAGCGCCGAGGTCTAGGGTTCCGCCGATTGATCACTGAATTTGCTGCGCTTTTTTGGACCGCGTTGGACTTTTGTGTACCGCTGTTGTGTACCAAAGACAAGCCGTCCGTTCGCACCGCGTGCCTAATTCGGATTGGCGCAACGCCGCCATGAGGTTTCGGTTACCCGCGCTCCGCAACAGCAGCGTTACGCAGTGAGTGGGGCCGGCCGTTTGGATTTGCGTGGTGTAATAGGCCCGTCGCCCTAACCCCTAGAACTCTGCTGCGCTACTCGGTGCCTGCTTATCCCTTGGCCATGTTGTTCCAAATTGCCAAGGCCACACTGAATAGGACGATAGCTCCAAAGAAGACACGCCCGATCCACCACGAAATACGTTCCCTTCGCTCTTGCGCCGCCGCCGTGTCTCGTAGTGGTAGCGATACTGGTGTTTGGCTAAAGGGCACTGTGATCTTTTTTAGGTCGCGTCTGATCGTCCCCAACTCCAGCATAATTATTGTCCCTACCCCGACTACAAGGGTCGCCATATCCAGACCAAATTCCCTGTGGAGAATTAACGCCGCGGTACCGAATAGGACCAGTGTTCCTTGACGCATTAGCCGCTCCTATGTCCCGTTCCTAAGCCCGTGCGAGTACATTACTCACAGTCATAGCGTACCATCGTCCGCCCCGCGCCGTCGCAATTCCCCGCGCATTCAACGCGTCTGCAATATCGCGCAAAGTTGTCGCGCCTGCTTTCTTGATTTCCCGAATGATCGGCAGCACGTTAGCGGCGTGATTGTCTGCCGTTGCCTCGATTGTCGCAACAGCCACCTTGCGTGCCTGTGTGAGCTTAGGGCCACCTAGGATCACGCCACGCGCCTTGGCTGCACCCAACGCCGCTTTGGTCCGCGCGCTGATCATTGCCCGCTCTTTCTCTGCCAGCGCAGCGAACAGGTGCAGGATGAACGGGTCTACATCCGAACCAAGCTCAGCGACCACGAACGGCACCCGGTGAGCCATAAGGCCGCTGATGAAATGAACGTCACGGCTCAGCCGGTCTAGCTTCGCCACCACGACCGAACAGCGCCTACGGCGTGCCTCTGCCAGCGCGGCAGCAAGCTGTGGCCGGCGCTCCAGGGCGTCACTGCCCTTGCCTGTCTCGACTTCAACGAACACGCGCCCAAGGTCATAGCCTTCAGCCTGAGCGAAGCGGGCCAGCGCCTCTTGCTGGGCTTCAATGCCAAGCCCTGAGCGGCCCTGCGTTGTGGTCGAAACCCGGACGTATCCGACTAGGCATTTGGTGGTCATGACCCGCTCCAATCAGTCTGTATAAGACTTATAGGGTCATTTTGAATTTATACAAACGCAATGAACGCATGGCGCGGCGGGTCACTATGCGATTTTGGAACCCCTCAGCCGCTTTAGGATCGCGTTGGTGACCGCCTGCTGCGAGTGGCTTGGCTGCATCGCCGCGCGCGATACGCGCTTGGTCTCTTTGCTGTTCGGGGTAATTAGCGGGGCGCCCTCAGACTGAAGTTGGCGCAACGCCAATTCCAATGCTCCATGCGGATACGTCTGCACAAACGCGCCCGCCTTGCCCCAGCTACCAAAGATCAATCGGCACAGTGCGGCGGCACGCTTCCCAAGCTTGACGCGAAAGCGTTTGTCACAGGCGAGCGTGCGCAATTGGCTAAATTCGGAAACGGTCGTGGGAAAGGCCACACAGCGATTATCAGCGCACGCTGTTGCCGGCCTTAGACGCGCATAGACCGTATTGAGCACGCCGCACGGATAGAGCCCAACTGACTTGTGGGAAGTTCTAGACCGTTTCGATTGCGGCCAGTTGTTACCAACTTCGCTGCAAGCTTTGGTAGCTTGTTTTCCAAAGGCTGATCGGAAGCTCGCATCCCATTGTTCTCCCCGTAGTCGCTCAAATGCCCATTGCAGCATCGGCCGCGCCGTACACCGAAATTCAGGGCAACGCGCTTTGGGGGACACGGGGGACGGCACGGTCCTAGTGGGGCGAAAACACTACGCGGGTGAAGATGCCCCTTTTTCGATGACAATTCCAAATAAGTCAATAGCTTGCGCGGGTTTGCGGTGCACTTATAGCCAAAAGGCGCACCCGCGCGTTGTCTGCTCTTCCTCCCATGAAATGGAAACATGCCCGATACAACACCTACCTCAAACACGTCTACAGGCACGATCTTTGAAATCGGCCTTGATGACGGTCGCACACTCCACATTGACGCCAGCGATCAAGACGCGGCCTTAGCTGGCGCACAGCATTTCCTCGCACAGGAGCAAGCGCAGCGCCCCGACACCGACATTATCGGCGCAGCCCAGCGTGGCCTTGCTGACACCGCACGCGGCTTCGGTGCCACCGCTGCTGACTACTTGGGGTCGAAGACAGTCAAGGACTACGCTGATCGCTTTGCGACTGCTGTCGATGATCCGAACTACCAATCTACCCCCGTGGTGCAGAACGGCACCGTCAACGCTAGCGCGATACCGAGCGCCGTGGCGGAAAGCATTCCGGCCGCTGCACCAGCGCTCGGCGCCGGCTATGCCCTCGCGCGCGTGTTATCAAAGCTGCCCGGCTGGCAATCCAAGTTCGCAGGTGCCGCCGCAGGTGGCCTCACGTACTGGCTAGAAGGTGCCGGCAACAACGCTGAGGCTACAGCAGCCGCACGCACAGGTGATCCGAACGCCCAGCCCACTACAGGTGACTTGGTGCGCGGCGGGCTCACGACCGCTGCACAAGCCGGCGCTAACGAGGCACTGGCCGGCGTTCCATTCCTTCCCGGTGTGATGAAAGCAACCGCGAGCGGTGCGAAGGGCCTCAGTTCGGCTCTTGGCAAGCTTGGGATACGCGCGGCCGGTGGTGCTGGCGCCGGTGCTGCCACGGACGCTATCGGGCAGCTTGGAACCACGGGTGCGGTTGACCCCAGCCAAGTCGAGGCTTCCGCCGTCACTGGCGGGGTCACGGCGGGGACTATCGGCGCCTACGGTACAACTAAGGATGCTACCGACGCAGTGAAGTACCGTGGCATCACGCCTGATCTTGAACCGGCTGCGACACGCTTCGCGGACCTGATGGCCCAAAACGCTCAGGGGCGAAACATCAACCGCGTGGTCACCGGGCACGACGCGTTCACGCGGGCCGCCTCACAAGCCAATGATGCATTGGATGCAGCGGTGAGCAGCGCTGGGCCGTTGACGCCTGAAGCACGCACGGTGATCAAGGCGGTAAACGATGGACAAACCGTTTCACCACAGGACTATCAGACGGTGCAGAACGCCGCTGGCAATGGCCCTGCTGGACAGGAACTAATCGACCGCCTTCAGGACGTTCAAGTCTCGCATGTGGTAAGGAATAGCGGCACACTGACAGATAGGAAGTTCGTCGGTGGCACGCTGCCGGCAGTATCGAGGATGACGGGTTTATCCGGTCACGGCACCGTCAGGTCACTGGTTACCGCTGGGCTCGCTGAACAGCTTGGTTCCGAAATCTTCCACCAATCACCGGAAGCAATCGCCGCCATGACCGGGCTTACAGCGTTGGCTACGGCTAAAGATTGGATTTCGGGTAACCGTTATCCGGCCGCGCGATTTATCAACCGATATGGCACGCCAGCCCCCGGCGTTGCCAGCGCTGCGCAGCAACCAGCCGCACCAATGACACCACCCGCGGCTGCGACGGTGGCTCCGTCTGCCGGTGCAGGTCCCGCAACGACACCACAGAACCCCGCACCGTCCTTACTGCAAACGCTCCAGCGCCGTGGCGTGCCTGGCATCCCTACAGTGAACGCGCCGACACCACCGGACACTGCGGTGCCAGCGGCTCCCGGTGCCGGTCCGGCTCCCGCAATCCCGGCCGAACTGCAACCGCTGCTACAAGCGCTCGCGGCTCAATCCAAGGTCGACCAAACTGCGGACGCCCGCCGTTCATTCCCCGTCAAGCTCGCACCCCACAGACCAATCGGGCCATGGGGCAAGTGGGTAGGGGGCGGCGGATACAGGCCGCGGTGATCATGCCCAGCCTCGCGCGCAACATCACAGCGTCACCACCATTCCACTGGTCCAGGCGGAAGGGCATGTCGGCCTGAACCACCAAGCCACCATCGTTCCCATGTGTTGCTCCCTCGCTACGGGTGAGCACCGCGGGGGACGGTGGTGGCCCGTTCAGCCTACGCGACTGGAAAGGGTCCCCTTCTCAGGCCATGGCCCGGGATGGTTGTCCGCAATTCCGGTTTTCAAAACACCGAGTAAAGCCGGCTTTGTTGTTCGACTTACGGCAGCAGCGTTCACCTTCGAAAACCTTGCTCCACTCACGGTGCACATCGGTTGCCCCGGTGTGATCCAGAACCACGCTATGCGCCCGTAGGAAGCCCGTGGGTGCGTTTGTTTATCCGCGTGGTGCCGGTGGTGCACCCACCGTTACCGCGGTGCTGAATTAAGTCTCTCTGATACGGAGATGGCCCCCTTTTTCGGAATGCAGTGCCCCCGGTGCAAATCGGGTGACCACGGGCAATCCGAACACTCCCTCCCAAACTCAAACCAACAGACGGCGCGACCGCGCGGGCCGCGCTTTGGAGAACCACACCTAACTATGCCCACAGAACTCGTACTGCCTGACCGCGAGGCGCTTAGAGCGCTCTATGATGCAGCGGTAGCTGAAATCAACACGTCACGCGGCAACATCCTAACCACCGACTTTTACGCCAAGACCGGAGACGCTGTTTTCAATGCCGGCTACTTGGCGCTATCCGATACCGTCACCAACACACGGCGAATGCATACCGTCTCCGCACCAGCGGGCGGCGGTAAGACCTCATTCTCATACGCATTGGTAGCCGCGGTGACGCGCTACGCTGACAGTCACGATGGCGCGCCCTATGGCTCGGTGATTATCGTCGACCAAATCGAGAAGGCGGACATGGTGTATCGAGACCTGCATGAGTTGTTGCCCGGAAGGGTGGCTATCTGGACCAGCGATCATGACAGGCAATGCAAAAAACCTGAAAAGGTTCTGACACCGGCTGCGCAGTTCACGCGTGAAGAACTCCGGCGCTATCCTGTCATCGTCGTTACGCACACGTTCTACTTGGGCACCAGGGGCCACAATGCGCATGGTGCAATTCACAATGATATCCATGTTCAGCGTGCACTCACCGTAGTGGACGAACGGCCTAACGAAGCGCCATCGCTCGATATCATGCTGGAGGAGGCACAGGCGGTGCGGGTGGCGCTGATACAAGAACACCCCGGAACCAAAGATCACATGGACGCCTTGCTGCGCTTTATGGAGCGCTACAGCTATGTCCCACCAAACACGCTATATCGCCCCGGCATTGAACTAGACCCCGACACCCTGACTGAAGAACTTGGCTGGTTCAAATCGGCCGATGCTGAACGCTTAGCTAAATCCGCCGGCAGCATTCCAGGCCTTGATAGGCTGTTTTCGTTTGCCAAAGCGTTGGTGATTGGTCGGGGCTGCATCGCTACCAGCGGTGCACGCGCGTATTTCTTTGGGTACGAGGAACAGCTTGTAATATCTCGGAGCAAGGGAACAATCCTGTTGGACGCTACAGCAGACATTGACGGTATATCGAGCATTGTCCCGTGGCGTGTTCCGACAGAGACACCCAAAGCGAGATACGACAACCTCGAAATCATCCATGTTCGCCAACACACCAAAATCAGGTTGCGCGAGTATCTGAAGAAGGCGCCGAACCAACGCGCTTATGTGGAATGGGTTGTCCAGACGATCAAACAGCACATGACGCCGGGAGAGAAGGGTCTGGTAATTTGCAAGAAGTGTTTGTTTGATAGTGAACATATCCCACAGTGGGATGCTGATGACGAAAGGTTCAAAGAGCCACACAGGTACACCGAAGAGTACGGGTGGGATGTTGAAGGGCGCAGTCTGTGCGCTACTCATTGGGGAACTGGGATTGGTAGGAATGCTTGGCGCGATGCTGACGTTGTGTTCCTGTTCGATGAGTTCTTCATTCCCCGCCGCATAGCTGTTGCGACAACACAAAGGCTACGCGAACAACACACCCATCAGGGTGACTTAGGAGCAATGCGGACCATCAACAGCAAGGCTCGCGGTGTAGATGGCATTGCTGACGGACATGCACTGCGTTGGACCAAACAACTAGCTTTGCGTGGTAGGGCTCGCCTCTATGACGAAAATGGGGTGTGTGGTAAGCAGCGCTTGGTGGTCGGAAGTGACCTTAAGAGGTTTCTGGCGAACGCTGCCAAGCTATTTCCCGGAGCAAGGATCAGGACTGTTGGTAATCATTCCGATAGTGATCCTTGGTGCACTACAATGCTCGAAATCCTGAACAAGACACCGGAACGTGTTCTAACATCCAAGGACCTGAACAAGGTCATAAGGGCGCCTTGGCGTTCCGTGTCACGCAATGTTCTCACACCGGAGTTCCTGAGTGCACTGCCAGCCCTCGGGTGGCGCTATGTTTCACGCAAGGGCCGCGGTGGGGCACGCTTTGAGCGAACAGTACCGGAGCAGCCTGAAGGAGCGCTGCCGCCATACATGGGCCGTTCGACTGGGCAGGTAATGCGCACCTGAAGGTGGTCGGTCGGAAGCCCATGGATTGTGTAGCTTAATGCAGTACATCCCCAAAAGAACAACCCTTCTTGGGCTTTCACTGCATTCGATGACAGGACGCCTATCGAGCACCTTGGTGGCCGGAATGCAGTACATCCCCAAAAGAACAACCCTTCTTGGGCTTTCACTGCATTAGGGGTCTGACAGGCCGAAGTAGGGGCAATCCGGGGCTTCCTAGTACCTGAAAATTTCTCGCTGCATAAGGGCTTTGGCTTGGGTGTCAGGAACTCAGGCTTTGCTCAGGTGCACCTTAGTTGCCTGTCGGGACCAACGGTGCCAACGTCACATAGGTGCACCGTGGGGCTCCTATCGGCTCCGGTGGTATCAGGATTAGCGAGGGTGTCGCGGGTGTTCAAAAGCTCCCCAACACCCCCGCCGGTCCTGCCCGTGGTCACCCCGGGGTAGGCTGGTAAGCCGCATGGCCTTGGTACGTCTGCCGCGCCCATTCGTACGCGAGCCTCGTTAGTGTGGCACTGTCGTGGCCCGCGTCCGCTATGACGGCATCAAGCGCAGCTAGATCAGCTTCCGCTTTTTCCATCATGTCTTGACCGGCCCATGTCCGCTGTATGTATCGCCCCACGGTGGCTATTAGTTCGAAGCTGTTACCTTCATTGGCAGTCGTCATCAGTCTGTCTCACCATGGCCAGTGGTTGAATCCATCGCCTGTTGCCCAGCCCTACAGCGTGCGATGTTCTCAGATTTCGTACTGCGGGAATTTCTCAATAACCTTCGCCATGTCCGCTAGCGTTGGCTCGCCGTAAGCATCCCCTTCGGTGGCTGGCGCATGACCGCAGATGTAATCCAACACAACGCCGCGCGCCGCGATACGTCTGCCAATCTGCTTGAACGTGTGCCGCCATGCATGGTTTGGTGACAGATGATCGTCTGTAATCCCTACCTCACGCACCCACGCCGCGAGCCTCTGCCGCACTTGCGCGCCCGGTGGTTTCTTCTGTTTCGTTGGGTTGCTGTTGTCCGAATGTTTGCGGCGCGGTCGATAGAACAGCGGAGCGTCACCGGCACTCTGTGCAAATCCAAGGAAGCCCTGTGCGAGCAGGTGCGGATGTATCGGCACTCGCCGCGCGCTGCCGCCTTTGATCGTTCCGGCCTCGGGTGTCAGGTTGATTGTCCAAACACCTTCCATCTGTTGCACGTCAGTGCCTCGCAATTGCGTTATCTCACCCGGCCGCGCACCTGTGTAGGCCAACAGCCACGGCACCCACCGACACGCCGCGTTGTAGGGATTGCTAATCTCGGTTACCGCGCTGGCAGCACGCAGGATTGTCGTTTGTTCGTTCTCATAGAAGTATTTTGGGCGATGCTTGGTCCGTCGCGGCACTTCAACACCGGCCGCCGCGAACGGATTGCCTGTGAGCTTCCTTTTGGCGCCCCATGCGAACACCGTCCGGGTCGCGCGTAGCCATGTGCCGCGCACGGTGAACGCGGAACGTTCCTCAGTCACCAAACCATCAAGCCAGCCTTGCGCCTCGTCCGCTGTGATCGCCGCGCCCGCGCGCTCCTGGAATTGCCGAGTGAGTGCATTGAACACCGTGCGCCAACTTTCAACGGTTGATTGCGCCGGCTGTTTGACCTTTACCCATGCCTCAAACAACTCCCATGGCGTCAGTCCGATGGTTGCTGATTGCTGGCGCGGTGCGAACGGAGGAAATGTTGTCGGCAACTCGTCAGGCGAATAGTCACCTTTGGCGTGTTGCTCCAGCAGCGAGAGTGCAGCGATGTAGTTGTCCAATACGCAATCGAGGAACAGTGCGCGCGCTTTATTCGTCAGGGCGACACCGCGGTTTGCAAGGAATTGGGAGGTTTGTCCTAAATCCGCGACCACCGGCCGCACAGCCGCGCGTACATCTGGAGCGCGCGCCCACTGAAGTTCACGTATGGGTTGCTCGCGTACCTCGTCAGGCGCGTACTGCTGCATCCTGTCGATGATTTCCCAAAGCGCCACCACATACGCCTCGGGTTTGTGCGTCGCCTTTTCGTGCCATTCGACAAACCAAGTGTACCACTCACCCGCAAGCGCTACCGTGTCCTTGCGTGAAAGGTCGATACCATCGCCCCGCTGGCCTTTGCGGATGGTATCAATGCGCCGTGTTACCTCAGCGTCCCATGTGCGAAATTCCTGAAGCGCGGCCAGCCGGCCGTCACTCGCCTTCGCAAAGAACTTGGCCTCGTGCCGAGCACCGTACAGGCGTCCGTAATCCTCCCGCACGTCATCGGGGAGGCGCTTGCGCGCCCTGTAATTCCCGTTGCTGTCTTGCTGTAGTTCAACCATCCGCAATGCGTGCCTGTGTACCCGGCTTGTGTACCGGCGCTGTTGTAAATCATTAGCGTTTGCAGATAGATGCGACTTATCAGCGCCTTGGATAAAGGCGTGGTCGGAGCGCCGAGATTTGAACTCGGGACCCCCAGTCCCCCAGACTGGTGCGCTAACCGGGCTGCGCTACGCTCCGAAGTCGTAGGCTAGATATACGTTTTCTGCCGCCGGGTAAAATATCCAAAACGCCATGATCCGAACGACAATAGACCAGGCTACGGCCGGTAGGCCAGCCATCGGACGATAACAGCCTATTGCGCCGCGTGAGATCGCCGGGCCGATTTGTCTTGCCGCCCCCAGAATTTTGTTCACCCAGGCCCGCGCTGCAACGCGAGCGACCCTTGACCGGTATCTTGGCTGCACGCTAGGGACGCAAGTCCCACGCGCGCTCCGGCCGCGCCTTGTGCACGCTTCGCCTTGCCGAAACGGGTGACTGCACTTCACCGTGAAGCGACTTTTCAGCGCCACATTCAATTCGCTGCGTGGGCTGCGCTACGCCATCAAGCACGAAGCCGCGGTGCGCGAGGAGGCAATCCTTCTCCTCGTGGCCGTGCCGCTAGGCTTCTTCATCGCGCCAAGCCCGGCCTGGTTTGTCGCGATGATCGGAGCGGTGCTCGCGGTGCTCGCCGTCGAATTGTTGAATACCGCGGTCGAGAAGCTCGCGGACCATGTCACGCGCGAACATCATCCCGAGATCGGCATCGTCAAGGATTTTGGTTCTGCAGCGGTATTCTGCGGGTTGTGTCTTGCCGGCTTGGTATGGCTGGCGGCAATTATCGTGCGGTGGGGGCCGGTCTGAGGCTGCGATCCATGGCTATGTCATCGGCTTGATGGGCCGTCGCGCGGACCGGTCCGCGCGCGGCAGCGATTGCGGTATAGAGCGCGCCGGCGCCGTAGACGGCGGCATAAACGGCGAGGAAACCGACGATGCCGAAACCTGCCGCAACCGCGCAGGCCGTCGCCACCGTCATCGCAACCGCCACCGCGAAGCTGATGCGCCCGATCTCCCGGAAATAGCCGGTGTGCAGCAGCAGCGACTGCGCCACCATCTGCACCAGGTTTGCCAGGAGCAGGACGACGAGGATTGGCGTAATTGCGGCGGGAACGGTCGCCGCCGACCGCAACAGGAACACGAATAGCGGTTGCGCCGCGACGATCAGCACCGTGCAGGCGAAGGCCGCCGGGATACAGCAAAGCCCGGCGGCGATCAGCGTGGTGCGCGACAGTCTCGATGCATCGTGCGCGGCAACTGCGTGGGTCTGCCCGGGGAGCGCAAGATCGCAGGCTGCGGCGTAGATCATGCTCGTGCCGCGAAAGATGCGGAAGGTCGCCTCCAGGATGATCGGCGGCGCACCGAGGCCGAACGCCATGGGCACCAGATAGTAAGGGAAGGTGTAGATGAAGATGTCGCTCAGCGCATAAGTGCCGCTGCGCGCGATCGACCGGCTGTTCGAGCGGAAAAACATCGCCAGTTCGTGGGGAAAACCGCGCGCACGGGGCGCCAGCGCGCCGCGTCGTACCAGCCTTGCGCCGGCGGATAAGAGTAGCGCGGCCCAAAGCGTATTCGAGCCGATCAGAAAAATGCTAAGTGGCAACCCGCCCAGCATGGCGAGCATCGTTGTGATGTTCATGACCCGGCGCACGATTTCAAGCTTCTCGTAGAAGACGTATTGGTCGACCGCGATGGCGATCGTGCGCAGGCAAAACCAGGGCAGGTTGAGCGAAACAAACAAAAAGAATAGGGCGAAATCCGCGGCATCGCCGATTGCAAACGTCGGCCGCGACAGCATGACCGCGAAGCAACCGAGCGATCCCGCGATGGCAAGGGCGACGTAGAATAGGACGACTGCCGCGGCCTGGCCGGCGGCGCGCCGGTCGGGCCTGCCGGCAAGATGGCCCTTGCGCAACTGAACGAACAGGATCTTGGCAAGCCCGAGGTCACAGAGCCACAGCGTATAACCGATCGCGCCGACCACGATGAAGATCGAGAATCGGTCCGGGCTGAGCACGCGGGCAAAGACGAAGGTCTGCACGAAATCCCATGGCGACCGCGCCCGCCGCCGTAGCAGCGCGCAACAGGAGGAACGGGATCGAAATGAGACGCGCGGCCGGTCCTTCGACCGGCGCGGCGTCGGCCGGCAGCGCTGCTGCGATGTTCGCTTGCATGATTTCGACCGTCGGCTCCGGGGCCCGTAAACGCTGAAATAGCGATAAGGCCGGTAACGCGATCTTAATGCCGCCGGGGCTAACCAAATCATGAACTAATCCCAATAACTTCGCGATTGGACCCTCGATGGCCTATACGTCGGCGAACCCCACGCAAGCAGCGCCCTCGCGGGCGGCATCAGTCTCGACCGCGTCCTGCGCAAGCTGTTCCCCTCGACCTCGAAGCTTACTTTCAATCCGCTGTTTCGCGCGGCGGTGAACGCGCGCGATGTCATCCCGCGGCTGATCTTTCCCGGAATTTCGCGCGCTGCCGCCCAATCACCTGCGCATCCGTGTCGGCGTCGGCAATCGCATCCTCAACAATCAAAGCCACTTCCTGGTGCATGCGCGCGATTTCTGGATGTTCGTTTTGAGCGAGGGCATTGCCAACCTGAATTCCAATATTCTCGATATCGGGGTCGGCTGCGGCCGCTGGGCGCATTGGCTGCGCGACTATAATTTCCGTGGCAGGCGGTTTGCCGGAACCTATGTCGGCATCGATATCGACGGCGAAGCGATCGCGTGGTGCCAGAAAAACTACGATGCGGAGCGCTTTCGTTTCCACCATTCGAGCGATGCCAGCGTCTCCTATAATCAAAACGGCCAGGTCCGTTCGCCCTACCGCATTCCCGAAGCCGACGACACTTTCGATCTGGTGTTCTCCAACTCGCTGCTGACGCATCTGCTCGAAGCCGAACTCGACAACTATCTTCGGGAAACGCATCGACGCTGCACAGCCGGCGGCACGATGATGCATTCGCATTTCAATATCGAGCATCCGCCGGCGACGTTTGGCACGCGCCATACCTTCAAGCATCAGGCTCGGCAACGCGCGTATCGAGTCGGAAGCGCAGCCCGAGGCCGCGGTCGCCTACCACACCGATTATCTGTTCGATCTGTGCCGGCAGATCGGATTTCTCATCCTGCGAGATCGTCCACATGGCCGGCGGCGAGCAGCACCAGCCGATCTTGCTATGCCGCAAATAGGATCGATGCATTCGCCCGGATCAGTCGCTATTCTGCTTTGCACGTTCAATGGGGCGCGCTTCCTTGCGCTGCAGCTTGCCTCCTTCGAAGCCCAGGATTTTACGGACTGGCGCCTGATCGTCTCGGACGACGGCTCGACCGACGGCACGCTCGCCCTGCTCAAGGAATTCCAGGACAAGCACGGAGCGGGAAAGGTCGAGATTCGCCGCGGGCCGGAAAAAGGTGTCGTCGCGAATTTCCTGTCCCTGATCTGCGATCCGGCACTGAACAGCGATTACTACGCGCTGTCGGACCAGGATGACGTCTGGGAAGCGTACAAGCTATCACGCGCGCGATCGCACTTGATGAATGCTCCCAACGATGGGCCCAGCGTTTATTGCTCGCGCGCCCGGATGATCGACGAGAACGGCGTCGAGATCGGGACCACGCCGCTGTTCAAAAAACCTCCGCGCTTCCGCAACTCGCTGGTGCAGAACCTCGCCATCGGCAACACGATGGTCTTTAACGAGAAGACGCGAAACATTCTGATGCAGGCCGGTTCCGACGTTGATGCGGCGGTCCATGACTGGTGGATTTATCTCGCCATAACGGCGGTTGGCGGCAACGTCTTCTTCGACTCAAATCCGACGGTCTCCTATCGCATCCACGGCCGCAATCTGATCGGATCGAATGGCGGCCGGCTGCGGCGCGCGCAAATGCTCTTGCAGCGTTTCAAGGTTTGGAACGATTTGAATATTCGGGCGCTGGAACGCATTGAAAAGGCAATGCCTGAGGAAAACAGAAAGACCTTCGAGCTATTCCGCCGCTCCAGAAAGCTCGGCCTGCTGCCGCGTCTTCACGGACTGCTCCGCTCCGGCGTCTATCGCGAGACAATGGCGGACAACATCGAATTGATGTTGGCGGCGCTCGCCGGCAAAATATAAGCTGATCGTTGGCCGCCCGCACCGGCGGCGATCAAGTCAGTGTGTGGGCCGGGATAAGCGCCGAACTCTCGCCGCTATCGATCGTCCATGACCGGCGGCGATGCCAATTGATCGTCGCGGCGTCGAGTCCCCATATCAGGCCGAGCAGCAGGAAAAAGTGGCGCCAGTGATCGGTGTCGACGATCATGCCTTCGACGACTTCGCCGACGAAGCCCGCATAGGCGGCGATCAGATAGATTTGCCATGGCGTCGGCATGCGCACGAGCGCGTAGGCCGATCACCAGCGTGACGGCGACGAGCGTCAGATAGGCGGCGCCGCCGAGCCAGCCGTAGACCAGAAAACCCTGCATGTAGACGTTGTGCTGCTGCAGGCCGAAGATGCGGTCGAATTCGAACGGCCCCATGCCGTTGGGGTGATCGAGGATCGTGCTCAAGGCGAGTTGCTGCAGCCAGAACCGGCCGCCCGGTCCGACGTCGTAGGGCTGGATCGCCTTGGCGCGCTCGAGGAACATGTCATGGACCGAGCCGATCGACGTCAGCGCGATCGACGAGCAGCATCAGTCCGACCGCGGCGAAGATGCCGAACAGCACGATGCGGGCGCGCATGCGCGGATCGGGCGTGACCACGAGCAGGATCGCGATGGCGACCGTCGCCGAGACGGCAAAGTGGATCCAGGCGCCGCGCGAGAAGCTCAAGAACAGGCCGCCCAAGCAGGACAGCGAGCACCGACGAGATCGAGCAGTTTGATGCCGCGTGTCAGGACACCGATGATCAGCAGCAGCAGCGGAAAGATCAGGAACGGCCCGTAGACGTTGGGGTCCTTGAAGGTGGCGCTGACGCGGTCGTTGGTCAAGAAGATGTCGGAGCCGGGCAGCAGATGGAAGAAGCCGATATAGCCCGCCGCCGTCGCGATCAGCGCGGCGAGGATGTAGGCGCGGCGCAGGATCGTCAGCCGCACCATATCGCCGTCGCAGAACAGGCAGGCGAACATCATCGCCGCGATAGCCAGATAGATCGACGTTCCGGCGTATTGGATGGCCTTCTGCTTCGTCGCCGACCTGGATCAGCGCAGAGCAGGCCGCCGAGCAGCCAGACGATCAGCAGCAGCAGCAGCGGAATGAGTCTTGCGGTCGAAGTCGACGCGCGCCGCGACGCACGCGGTCAGCAGCACGAACATCAAGCCGTCGTGCGGCGACGGCTCGATGAACGCGATCGAGCTCGTCAGGACCGTGACGAACAGCACAGAGTTGAGCAGGCGCTGCGCGACAGTGCGCCGGCGCGCGGCGGCCTTGCTCCGCCGGCAATGCGCCAGCGCCGATCGTAGGATGCTCGCTCAATAGGCGCTCTCCGAGCGGATGAGCGCGAACGGCGTGCGCGCCAGGATGTAGAGGTCGAACAGGATCGACCAGTTCTCGATGTAGTAGAGGTCGTGCTCGACGCGGCGCTGGATTTTTTCGTGGCTGTCGGTCTCGCCGCGCCAGCCGTTGATCTGCGCCCAGCCGGTGATGCCGGGCTTGACGCGATGGCGGGCGAAATAGCCGTCGACCGCCTCGTCGTAGAGGCGGTTCTCGGCCTTGGCGTGGACCGCGTGCGGGCGCGGGCCGACCAGCGACAGGTTGCCGGCGAACACGACGTTGAAGAGCTGCGGCAGTTCGTCGAGGCTGGTCTTGCGGATGAAGCGGCCGACGCGGGTGACGCGCGGATCGTCGCGGGTGACGAGCTTCTGTCGCGGTCGCGTCGGCCTGGTCGACGTACATCGAGCGGAATTTGTAGACCTCGATCAGCTCGTTGTTGAAGCCGTAGCGCCGCTGCTTGAACAGCACCGGTCCCTTGCTGTCGAGCTTGATGGCGAGCGCGACCAGCAGCCATGACCGGCGACGCGCAGATCAGCGCCAGCGTGCCGACGATCTTGTCGAACAGCCATTTCATCACGACGTCCCAGTCGGCGATCGGCCGGTCGAAGACGTCGAGCACCGGGACGTTGCCGATATAGGAATAGGAGCGCGGGCGGAATCGCAGCTTGTTGGTGTGCGCCGAGAGGCGGATGTCGACCGGCAGCACCCAGAGCTTCTTGAGCATCTGCAGGATGCGGCTCTCCGCCGAGATCGGCAGCGCGAAGATCACGAGGTCGACGCGGGTGCGGCGCGCGAATTCGACGATGTCGTCGACCGTGCCGAGCTTGGGAACGCCGTCGCAGGTCGCCGGCGCTGCGGTCGTCGCCGCGGTCGTCGAACACGCCGATGATGTGCACGTCGGAGTCGCGTTGCGCGGCGAGCGACTTGATCAGCGTTTCGCCGTTGGCGTCGGCGCCGACCACGACGGTGCGGCGGTCGAGGCGGCCCTGCCGCGTCCAGCGGCGCACCAGCAGGAACAGCACGCGGCGAAATGCGATCAGCGTGAGCAGCCCGAGCACGTAGAAGCGCGCCGAGCCAGGCGCGCGAGAACTGGTCGCCGGCCTTGGCGAAGAACGACACGCTGATGGCGATCAGAAAGACCACCGACCAGGCCGAGGCCAGCCGCATATATTGCTTCTCGTGGCCGCGGAATGCCTGCACCTGATAGATATCGGCGGCCTGGAACGCCAGCATCGCGAGCAGCGCAATGCCGACGATGGCGACCGACGTAATACCAGGCAAAGCCGTCGGCCGGCACCACGTAGCCAGACATAGACGACAAGACCGACCAGCGACGACCAGCGCGACTTCGATCAGCCGCACCGTGCCGGCGAGCACGATCGGCGAATAGGCGCGGCATCGAGCGCTGCGCCGCGACTGCGAGCGCCGTCGGCGAGAGCGTGCGCGGCGTCGCCGGTCGGCGCGGCGCGCGGCATGCCGACAGCGCCGACGAAACTGCCGCCGGCCGTCTCGAAGATCGTGTCGTGCTCGGGTTGGACATGGTTAACACACGCTTTCTCGCCAGCGTCAGACGCGCCGCACGCCTGCGCCGGCTCGGCCGGCAACATAGTGAACAACCTTCAAAAATTGGTTATGCGAATTGAGCGAGTTTTCGCATTGCCAGCGCTTCGCGATAGGCCGCGATGCCGCCGTCAACCATGGTGTTGCAACGAGAAATCGCTGCGCACCCGCGCGTTGACCGCCTGTGCGACAAGATGCGTCTGCGCCGGATCGTCGAGTGCCGCGCTGATAGCGCCGACAAGGGCGGCAATATTGTCGGGCGGAATGAGGTGGTCGGCCTGCAGCGCCGAAAATCTCCGGAACGCCGCCGACCGCAGTGGCGATGATCGGCATGCCGGCGGCGGCGGCCTCGAGCACGACATAGGGCAGCGATTCCGCGCGCGACGGCATGACCAGCATGCGTCCCATCGTGAACGCCGTCGCGCGCCGGACAGTGGCCGACGAAATGCACCTGTCGGCGAGCCGAGCGCGCTCGGCCTGGGCCTTGAGCTTGGGCGCCGTCGGGTCCTTCACCGGCAATGGTCACGGTGACGCGCCGGCCGGATTGCTTGAGGATCGCCAGCGCCTCGATCAGAATGTCGATCGCCTTGACCGGCCGCAATTCGCCGACGCAGACGAGATCCGTCGCGTCGGGCCTGACGACGACCGGCTCGAATTCGGCCTCGCCGACGCCGTTGCGGACGACGCGCACCATGGCGCGCGGCGCGGCCGATTTCGGCGCGGAACAGGTCGGCGACATAGCTGCTTTCGAACAGGAATAGGTCGGTGCGCCAGTTCAGCATCCATTCCAGCGAGCGATAGAAGCTGCCGCTGAGCGTGCCGGGGCAATAGACCAGCGAGCCGCCGTGGGGCGTGTAGACGCGGATCGCGTGCCGGACATTTGGCGCCAGACGCACCAGTGCGGCGCCCTTGGCGCCGTGGCCGTGCAGCACGTCGGGCGCGAGCGCATCGATGCGCCGCGTGACGCGGTGCACAGCGCCGCATGTCGCGCGGCTGAGTTGGCGGGTGATCGGGAAGCGCACAAAGCCAAGCGCGAGACAGGGCGCAAGCTCGGCAAGCGATGGCTTCGGCGCGCTCGCCGCCGGTCGTGCTGTCGACGATCAGGCCGACGCGGTGGCCGCGCGCCGCCTGGCCTTGCACCAGATCGACGACGTGGCGGAACAACCCGCCGAGCGGCGCCCGCAGGACATGCAGGATTTTGAGGCTCGCCGGGACGAAACCGGGCTGTGCGCGCCGCGGCTGCGGCGCAGCGCCGACGCGGCTCGGCGACCGGGGCAGAAGGCCGAACGAACGAGCCGCGCATCGCCCATGGCGCTGATTCCTAAAGTTCGCAGCAAAAATTAAGCCGGATTGAGACCTGCGGCGGTTAATAAAGTCTCACGTGCGCGTCGCGAGCGTGCGCTCGAGACGCGCGCCTTAACCGGATAGCAACCTTAATAGTTTGTGATCGCTGCGCGTGGCGTTGCGTGCAGTTCGCGTAGGAGTGTGAAATGAGTGTGGCGTCGCAGTCGCCGCGGCGTCGAGCGGGGCCTCATTCGCCGACGCCGAGTTGGATCTGCCGGCGCTTGGCGCGGCGCTCTGGCGCAACAAGTGGAAAATCCTGCTGCCCGACGATCCTCGTCGCGCTGGTCACGCTCGGCGTCGTCCAGTTCATCACGCCGCAAATATCTTTCGGAATCGCGCGTCCTCATCGAGGGGCGCGACAACATCTTCCTGCGCCCGGATGCCGATAAGGACGTCACCGACCGCAAGCCGTCGACCAGGAGGCGGTGACAAGCCAGGCCCAGCTCATCCTGTCGCGCGATCTCGCCCGCGACGTGATCGACAAGCTCAAGCTCGGCGAGCGTCCCGGAATTCGATCCGGCCTTGGACGGGATATCGCCGATCAAAGCCGTGCTCGGCACGCTCGGCCTCATCAAGAATCCGCTGAGCATGACGCCGGAAGAGCGCGTGCTCGAAGCCTATTACGACCGGCTCAACGTCTATCCGGTCGAGAAATCGCGCGTCATCGTCATCGACTTCCTGTCCGAGGATCCGGAGCTCGCCGCGCAGGTCGCCAACGCCATTGCCGACGCCTATCTGGTGCTGCAGCGCAAGGCCAAGCAGGAACAGGCGCAGACCGCGGCGGGCAATGGCTCTCCGGCCAGATCGAGACGCATGCGCAAGAAAGTGGCCGATGCCGAGGCCAAGGTCGAGGCGTTCCGCGCCAAATCCAATCTGCTGGTCGGCACCAACAACACCACGCTGTCGGCGCAACAGCTCGGCGACATGACACGCGCAGCTGGCCGCCGCGCGCGCGCAAAAGGCCGATGCCGAGGCCAAGGCCAAGATCATCCGCGACATGCTGCGTTCCGGACAGCCGATCGAATTCGTCCGACATTCTCAATTCGGAGCTTATCCGCCGGCTGTCCGAGCAGCGCGTGACGTTGCGCGCGCAGCTTGCCGAGCAATCGTCGACGCTGCTCGACGGCCATCCGCGCATCAAGGAATTGAAGGCGCAGATCGCCGATCTCGACCAGCAGATCAGAGCCGAGGCCGAAACGATCGCGCGCTCGCTCGAAAACGATGCCAAGCTCGCCGGCGCGCGCGTCGATTTGCAGCTGGCGAGCCTTCGACCAGCTCAAGAGCCAGGCGGCGACGACCAACGAGCAAGACGTCCAGCTTGCGCGCGCTCGAGCGCGACGCCAAGTCGCAGCGCGATCTGCTCGAATCCTATCTCGCCAAATACCGCGAGGCGACCGCGCGCGACACCATCAACTCCGCGCCGGCCGACGCCCGCGTGATTTCGCGCGCCACGGTCTCGAATGTGCCGGCCTATCCGAAGAAGCTGCCGACCGTGCTGATCGCCACCCTGGCGACGTTGGTGCTCGCATGCGGCTTCGTGCTGACCAAGGAGCTGCTCGCGGCGCCGGTGAGCGGTCCGGCACGGCCGGCGCCGCGCGCGCATTGCGGCGCGAGGCGGCGACGGTCAGCGCCGCGCCAAGCCGCTGCGACGCGTCATCGCCGCAGCGCCTGACATATCGTCGGCGTCCCGGTCAGCGCGATCGACGACGTCGCCTACAGTTTGCGCCAAGCCGGCGGCACCGACGGCCGCATCGCCGTGCTCGGCGCCGTGCGCGGACTGGATACGACGCGGATCGCGCTCAAGCTTGCGCGCGGCCTTGCCGAGCACGCGCGGGTCGTGCTGGTCGGGCTCGGTGCCGGCGATGCCGCGATCAGGGCCGCTTCGAGCGAGCCGTCCGCCGCGGCCTTGCGGACTTGCCGCCGGTGCCGCCACATTCGGCGACATCATCACCAAGGACCGGTTGTCGTCGCTGCATCTCATCTCGTCGGGCCAGACGCCGGCCGATCGCGCTGCGCTGTTGTCGTCGCCCGGCATGGCGACGAGCTTCGAGGCGCTGGCGCGCAGCTACGACCACGTCGTCGTCGATGCCGGCGCGGTCGCCGGGCCGGAACTCGAAGCCATCGGCGAGATCGCGCCGCACGCGATCCTGCTCGCCGAAACGCTGAGTGACGGCGCGCACGCATCGGCGCGCGAGCAACTTCTCGCTGCGGGCTTCGAAGATGTGACTGTGCTGGTCGGCGCCGCGCCGTGGCGCTGCCAGAGAAGCCGCCGCCGCGTAGCCTTGGCGCGCGCGACCGCAAGATGGCTGCTCGTGCTTGACGCAATGCGGCCGCGTTGGCAAAGGATTGTCAACCAAGCCTTGGAATAGTGCGAGCCTTCGACGAAGGATCTTCCGTGGCCGGCCTCAAGCAGAACGATCATCCGCGGCGGACTGGAGTCGCTCTATTTCACCGGCGCGCATGTGGCGCTCAAGCCGTTTGTCGCCGGCGTCGGCGCGATTCTGACGCTGCATCATGTGCGGCCGCCGCGGCCCGGCCGGTTCCAGCCCAACCGCCTGCTTGAAGTTACGCCGCGTTTCCTCACTCGCGTGGTGAACTATCTGCGCCGCGCGCGGCTCGACCTCGTCAGCCTCGACGAAATGCACCGCCGCCTGACCGAGGGCGATTTCTCGCGCCGCTTCGTCTGCCTGACCTTCGATGACGGCTATCGCGACACGCTGCAATGGGCCTATCCGATCCTCAAAGAGGCCGAGGTGCCGTTCGCGATCTATGTGCCGACGAGCTTTCCCGATCGGCTCGGCGAATTGTGGTGGCTCGCGCTCGAAGCGGTGATCGCGCAACAACGATCGCATCGGTCTGCACGATCGACGGCCGCAATCGCACCTTCGATTGCACGACCGTTGCCGAGAAGCGCGCGCTCTACGACGAGCTTTATTGGTGGCTGCGGGCGCGGCCGACGGAGGAGGAATTGCGCAGCATCGTCCGCAATCTTGCCGCCTGCTACCAGGTCGATATCGCGGCGTTCTGCAAGGAGCTCTGCATGAGCTGGGAGGAGCTCGCGGAACTTGCCGCCGACCCGCTGGTCACCATCGGCGCGCATACGGTCAATCATCCGATGCTGGCGAAGCTGCCGAAAGAGACCGCTGCGCTCGGAGATGGATTTGAGCCGCTCGGTCATCGAGGCGGCGCTTTCGGTGCGGCCGCAGCATCTGTCGTATCCGGTCGGCGATCGCACCTCGGCCGGGCCGCGCGAATTCGAGATCGCCGCCGAAGCTCGGCTTCAAGACGGCGGTGACGACCCGGCCCGGCGTGCTGTTTGCCCAGCACAGCCGGCAATCTGACGGCGCTGCCGCGGATTTCGCTCAATGGCGAGTATCAGCGCCTGCGCTATGTGCGCGTGCTGCTGTCGGGTTCCGCTACCGCCATGTGGAACGGCTTTCGCCGCGCGTGCGGCGATCAGCACGGCGGCGATCGGACCGACACTGATTCTGTCGCTCATCCACGAGACGATCGGCAGCGCCGGCAACACCCAGCCCATACCGGCGATGACGTAATAGGCCGACGGACGCGATCGCGTTGTCGCGGATGACTGGAACTTGGGCCAGCGCCATCGCCACGAGCGCCCAGACGATCACCAGGACGAACAGCATCACAGTGCCGATAAATTTTCGCAGGCGGATCGGCATGGCAAGATGAAACCAGGGGCGATACAAAGGGTCATTGCGGACGCGGCGAAGCAATCCAGTTTTGTGCACGCAGGATCGCTGCGTCGCTTTGTCCTCGCGACGACACGGTTGCGGGGGCAGGGGCAGCACTATATGGTCCGCGCGCCTCCGACAAGCGATCAACGATGAGCGCAATGCTTTCAGGCGATGCCCGCGGCGTCGGGCAAGCGGGCGTCTCAAGGGATGTTCGACTGCGCGCGATCCGGCTGTGGCTTTATGCCGTGGCGGCGCTGGTGTTCGCCATGGTGCTGGTCGGCGGCGCGACGCGGCTCACCGAGTCCGGCCTGTCGATCACCGAATGGCAGCCCGTCATGGGCGTCGTGCCGCCGCTTGACGAGGCGCAATGGCAGGCCGAATTCGCAAAATATCAGGCGACCCCGCAATATCGCGAACTCAATCCGGGCATGAGCCTCGATGCGTTCAAGACGATCTATTGGTGGGAATGGTCGCACCGCCTGCTCGGCCGCCTGATCGGCGTCGCGTTCCTGCTGCCATTCCTGTGGTTCCTGTGGCGCGGCTGGGTCGGGCCCGGATTGCGCGGCCGGCTTTGGCTGATTTTCGGCCTTGGCGCGCTGCAAGGCGCCGTCGGCTGGTGGATGGTCGTCTCGGGCCTCGCCGACCGCGTCGAAGTTTCGCAGTATCGGCTGGCGACCCATCTCGTTCTCGCCTGCGTGATCTATGTCGCGATGATCTGGACCGCGCAGCGGCTGCGCGATTGGCCGTCCCGAGCCGGCGCCGCCGCCGGCATCCGCGATAAGCGCCGTCGTCCTTTTGATCCTGGTGCTGGCGCAACTCTATCTCGGCGCTCTCGTTGCCGGCCTGCGCGCCGGCTACGTCTATAACACCTGGCCGCTGATCGACGGCGCGTTCGTGCCCGACGCCGGCGCGGCTATTCTTCGATACGCCGCTGTGGCGCAATTTTTTCGAGAACACGCTCACGGTGCAGTTCGATCACCGCATGCTCGCCTATGCGATCTGGTTTTGCGCGCTGCTGCATGTGTTCGACGTGGCGCGCACTGTGAAACGGAGCGATCACTTTTGAGCGCTATCGTTCTTGCTGCCGCGGTGACGCTGCAGGCGGCGCTTGGCATCTCGACGCTGCTTTTGCGTGTGCCGATTTCGCATCGCGCTGATGCACCAGGCGATGGCGATGCTGGTGCTGACCGCAGCGACCGTGCATGCCGCGCTTGTTACTGAGCGCGTGCCGCGGACAATCGCGTCGCCGCTGCCGCTTGAGATCAGGCGCCGTCGGTGCGGCGGCGCAAGTCCACGGCCTCGAGCAGGCGCCGCTGGTTCTCGACAACACTGCCGCCGGAAAAATCGAGGATTTGCATATCGCGAAGCGCCGGGGGCAAATCGCGCGCCAGCAATGGCAGCGGGTCAAGTGCCACAAGGATGGGCCGTCGTGCTCCTTGCGCGCCCTCCGCCAATGCGAGAAAGCGCTCGATTTCCTTATGGGCCCATGCGCTGTGTAGCCAACCCTGAGACAGGAATGTGAAGAAATAGCCGGTCACGGCACGCTCGATCGCGGTGTCCAAGGCGTCGACCCAGGACGCGCCGGACGGAATGTCGGACGAAGGCTCGAAGACGGCAAAGTCGTTTGCCGCGAGAAACTCAATGTAAGGATGGACGCGATCGCGGTCTTTGAAGGCGTAGTTGAGGAAGGTTGTCGCTGACCGAAGGGTGTCGTGAATGACCCCCTTTTGCCGTTCCCAGGGCCAGTCCAGATCGAGTTCATGGACTTTGCGGTCCTTCAGCGACAGGACAAATTCCCGTTCCTTCTGGACCCAGGGCGAGCTGCGAGCCGCCGGGCTGTCGCACAGGAGGAAGAAGTTTCGCGCGGTGATTTCGCGCTTGATCAGCGAATTAACCTCCTCGTCCTCCTTGAGGCACATCAAGAAGAACAGCAGCGGATTGGCGCTCAAACGCTCGAACTCGTCCCGGACGCGGCGGACGGCATCCAAATCGCGGTGCGAGTGCGATACAAATATCCACGCATCCGCAATCTTTTTTGCACCGTCCTTGGCGGCGCTGCTGCCGCTGCTTTGTGCCATCGCGCGCTCCCGCCGGCTTTAATCGGCCAGTCCCTGCTCCAGATCGGCGATGATGTCTTCCTTGTCCTCGATGCCGATCGAAAGCCGCACGACGTCGGGGCCGGCGCCGGCCTGCGACTTTCTGCGCGTCGCTGAGCTGGCGGTGCGTGGTCGAGGCCGGATGAATGATCAGCGAGCGCGTATCGCCGATATTGGCGAGGTGCGAGAACAGTTTCACGTTCGAGACCAGTTTGACGCCGGCGTCGTAGCCGCCCTTGAGGCCGAATGTGAACACCGCGCCGGCGCCGTCCGGGCAATATTTCTTGGCGAGGTTGTGATAGCGGTCGCCCGGCAGCCCCGGATAGCTCACCCACGCGACCTTCGGATGCGCGGCAACCCATTCGGCGACCGCCAGCGTGTTGTCGCAATGCTTGCGCATGCGCAGCGGCAGCGTTTCGATGCCGGTGAGGATGAGAAAGGCGTTGAACGGCGACAGCGCCGAGCCGATGTCGCGCAGCGCCAGCACCCGGCAGGCGATGGCGAAGGCGAAATTGCCGAACGTCTCGTGCAGCACGATGCCGTGATATTCCGGGCGCGGCTCGCACAGCATCGGATAGCGCCGCTCGCGCGACCAGTTGAACGTGCCGCCGTCGACGATGACGCCGCCGATCGAATTGCCGTGGCCGCCGAGAAATTTGGTCAGCGAATGCACGACGATGTCGGCGCCGTGCTCGAACGGCTTGCACAGGTACGGCGTGGCGAGCGTGTTGTCGACGATGTAGGGCACGCCGGCGCGGCGCGCGATCTGCGCGACCGCCGCCATGTCGGTGATGACGCCGCCCGGATTGGCGATCGACTCGGTGAAGATCGCCTTGGTCTTCGGGCTGATGGCGCGCTCGAACGACGCAATGTCGTCGGGGTCGGCCCACACCACGTTCCAGCCGAAATTCTTGAAGGCGTGATTGAACTGGTTGATCGAGCCGCCGTAGAGCTTTTTCGAAGCGACGAACTCGTCGCCCGGCTGCAGCAGGCAATGAAACACCAGAACCTGCGCGGCATGGCCGGATGCGACGGCGAGGCCCGCCGTGCCGCCTTCGAGCGCGGCGACGCGTTCCTCCAGCACCGCGTTGGTCGGATTGCCGATGCGCGTATAGATGTTGCCGAAGGTCTGCAGGCCGAACAGCGAGGCGGCGTGATCGACACTCTTCGAACACGAAGGACGTGGTCTGATAGATCGGCGTCGCGCGCGCGCCGGTCGTCGGATCGGGCTGCGCGCCGGCATGGACGGCAAGCGTCGAAAAGCCCGGAATGCGTTCGGTCATTGGCCGATCCTCAAGGGCGGAAGTGCTGGTTTTGGTTTATAGGACCGGCCGAAGCGGTCAAGGTACGGGGAGGGCCTTGCGCCAATAGGCAACCGCCGCGCTGTCGGGCGCGGTGGCCGCAGAAATTACTTCTTTCGATGCGGTTTGCGACGGCGGTCTGTCAGGGCCTCAGTGTTCGCTTTCCTCGCGCTGGACGCGATCGGCGGCGGCGGTCGCGCCGCCCTGGGCGCTGGTGCGATTGAGCGACATGCGCTGGATGCCGCCGATGGTCGCTTTTTTCGACGAGATGGTGCGCGTGTTGACGCCCATCCAGGCGATCTCCGACGACAGCCGGCCGTATTCGATCTTCGGACAGCGGTTCATCACCACTTTCAAGCCGTTGGCCTCGGCAAGCGCCGCGGCTTCGTCGTTGCGGACGCCGAGCTGCATCCAGATCACCTGCGGCCGCGGCTTGTAGCGCAGCGCCTCCTGGACGATCGCCAGGGCGTATTGCGAGCCACGAAAAATATCGACCATGTCCACCGGCTCAGGAATGTCGGCAAGCCGCGCGTAAATCCGCTGGCCGAGCAGGTCCTCGCCGGCATGGCCCGGATTGACCGGGATCATGTTGTAGCCGCGCTCGAGCAGATATTTGAAGGCGAAATAGCTCGGACGGTTCTCCTTCTCCGAGGCGCCGACCATGGCGATCGTCTTCACGGTGTTGAGAATGCCGCGGATGTAGCTGTCCGGATAGGAATCGTGGTTCATCGCGTGCGCTTCGGACCGTCAGCGGTCCTCCCATTTGGGCTCGCGTTTTTCGATGAAGGCGCTGATGCCTTCCTCGGCGTCGCGCGCCAGCATGTTTTCGACCATGACGCCCGACGCGTAGTCGTAAGCGTCGGCGAGCGGCATTTCGATCTGGCGATAAAACGCCTCCTTGCCGATCTTGAGCGTCAGCGCCGACTTGGCGGTGATCTTTGCGCGCGAGCTTGAGCGCTTCTTCGCGCTCGCTGCCGGGCGCGACCACGTGATTGACGAGACCGATGCGCGCGGCTTCTTCGGCCGAGATCAACTCGCCGGTGAGCAGCATTTCCATGGCATGCTTGCGCGGCACGTTGCGCGACAGCGCGACCATCGGCGTCGAGCAGAACAGGCCGATATTGACGCCGGGCGTCGCGAATTTCGCGTCACGCGAAGCAACGGCAAGATCGCAACTCGCCACCAGCTGGCAGCCCGCCGCCGTCGCCGTCGCCTGCACGGCGGCGATCACCGGCTGCGGCAGCGTGACGATCTGCTGCATGACGGTGCTGCACAGGCCCATGATGTGCTTGAAATAGCCGCGGCCCCGATCTGCGTCGGCGCGGTGCTGGTTGAGCTCTTTGAGATCGTGGCCGGCGGAAAATGCCGGGCCGTTCGCGGTGATCACGACCGCGCGCACCGTGCGCTCGTGGGCAATCGCGGTCAGCGCGTCGCCGAGCGCCTCGAGCGTCGCCTCGGACAGGCTGTTGCGCGCCTGCGGCCGGTTGAGCGTCAGCACCGCAATGCCGCCGATATCCTCGCGCAGCAGGATCAGCGCCGACGGGGCGGGGGCGGCGGCCTCGGCAGCGGCGCTATGGGCGGTCATCGGCGTTTCCCACTTTTTGCGGATTTTGCGGTCGCAGTGTGCTCATTGTATCCGATCCGGCAGGGGATGGCACATGAGCGGCACCAGGGAGATGGCAGCGCCGAAACTGTCGCGCAAGGAGCTCGAAGAGCTGCTGCGCGGCGAATTCCCGGAAATGTTCAACGCCGCGAGCGGCTATGCCATCGAAGAAGTCTGGCGCGGCGGCTGTCGGGTGCGGCGGCATTTCGATCAGCGCTTCGCTGCGTCCGGGCGGCACGCTGTCGGGACGCGACCATGATGGCGCTCGCCGATTTCGCGATGTACGTCGCGGTGCTCGCGGCGATCGGCTGGGTGCCGCTCGCCGTGACCACCAATCTCAACATCAATTTCCTCAAAAAGCCCGGCGCCGCGGGATCTTCTCGCCGAGGCGCGGTTCACTGAAGCTCGGCAAGCGGCTGGCGGTCGGCGAAGTCGGCATTCGGTCGGACGGCGAGGACGAACTCGTCGCGCACGCCACCTCGACCTACTCGATACCGCCGGCCGAATCTGAGAGGTAACAAAATACCTCTAGCTCAACTCTTTGAGAAATAGTCATAATACGTTACAGCCGGCATTGACCGGCGGGTCGTTCGTGGGTAGAAGCGGCGCACGGCGCCGGCGTCAGCCGGGCGCCTTCTCAGACGGATGCGGACATGAAAACCTTTTCGGCAAAACCCGCCGAGGTCGAGAAGAAGTGGGTGATGATCGATGCCGACGGCCTCGTCGTCGGCCGGCTCGCCTCGATTGTCGCCATGCGGCTGCGCGGCAAGCACAAGCCGATCGTTCACGCCGCATGTCGATTGCGGCGACAACGTCATCGTCATCAACGCCGCCAAAGCGGTGCTGACCGGCCGCAAGGTCGAGCAGAAGATCTACTACAAGCACACCGGCTATATCGGCGGCATCAAGGAGCGCACGGCGAAGTCGATCCTCGCCGGCCGTTTCCCGGAGCGCATCGTCGAGAAGGCGATCGAGCGCATGCTGCCGCGCGGACCCGCTCGGCCGCCGGCAGCTCGGCAATCTGCGGGTCTATCCTGGGGCCGATCATCCGCATGAGGCGCAGCAGCCGGAGAAGATCGACGTCGGCGCCATGAACCGCAAGAACATGAGGACTGCCTGATGGCCGAGACGATCCAGACCGCTCGAAGATCTCTCCACGCTGAAGCCGGCGGCTCGCGCCGCAGCCGCCGAAATACGTGCAGAAGCTCGACAAGCAGGGCCGCGCCTATGCCACCGGCAAGCGCAAGGACGCGGTCGCGCGGGTCTGGATCAAGATGGGCGCCGGCAAGATCGTCGATCAACGAGCGGTCCGGTCGAAACCTATTTCGCGCGGCCGGTGCTGCGCATGCTGATCCAGCAGCCGCTGGTCGCCTCGAACCGGCAGGGCCAATACGACGTCGTCTGCACGGTTTCGGGCGGGGGACTGTCCGGCCAGGCCGGCGCGGTGCGCCACGGCCTCTCCAAGGCGCTGATGCGCCACGAGCCCGACCTGCGCCGGTGCTCAAGCGCGGCGGCTTCCTCACCCGCGACCCGCGCGTGGTCGAGCGCAAGAAGTACGGCAAGGCCAAAGCGCGCCGAAGCTTCCAGTTCTCGAAGCGGTAAGTTTCATTTCAGAAAAACGCCAGCGTGCGGATTTCGATGCTCTCGCGCGGGCGCGCGTGCGGCGGTGAGGTCGGATCGTCGAACGCCGTGTGCGCAGTCCAGCGGGCGCGGCCGTCCTTGAGTGAATCGTAGACCTTGAACACCAGCGCTTCGTCGCGCCGCATGCGCGGGAACCAGTACCATTTGTGCGCCGGATTGTACGTGATGGCGTAGGTCTGGCCGACGCGGTTGGGATAGCGCCGCTCGGAAATCACCAGGTTGGCAGGCGACAGCGTGCGCGCGTCGGCAGATCGCGAGCGGAGACGTCTCGACCGGATGCCGGATCGGCCGCCACACCTGGATGATGGCGAAGCGGCGCTTGAGCAAATCGTCGGCTTCGTCCGGCAGCAGATCGCGCACGCGCTGCGGGCCGGACCATTCAGTGTAGTCGTTGTGGACGCGGCGCACGACCTCGCGGATTTTCTTTGACTCGCGCAACTCGTCGTCGGCGGTGCGCAGCGTGTGATCGAACACGACGACCCGCGAAGCGCCGCTCTCGGCTTTGATCAGCGCTTCCATCTCCGGATAGTAGACCCGCATATTTCGTCCTCGTCGAAGAAATCGGCGACCTTGGTGTCGTGACGCACGAAGCGGAAGCCGTCGCGCTCGAGCACGAAATCTTTCGGCTAGCGGCCGCCCGTTGTGTATGACGATACGCCGCGGATCGGGCGTTGCCGCCGCTGCGCACGTCCTGGCCGCCCGGCCCGGCGGTGACCGTGAAAACCTTGGTGCCGTCGTCGACGATGTAGTTGAGCGTCGCCTCGATGGTGCCGGCGGCGGACGTCGAGTTCGGCGGTTTGGGCCATGGCAAGCTCCTACAGGGTCCCCCAAATCTAGGCGTTGCCAGCCGTCAAGGGAATGGCTCCTGTTCGCGGACACGCCATTATAATTTTGCGGGTTTCTCGCGGACGCTTGGCTTCGACCCAGACGCCTTTCTCCATTTTCGTACGCATTCCATTTCGCAGGCATTCCAGCAATTTCATTTACTTCTCGGCAATCCTATTGGCGAGCTTCTAGGCAGTAGTAACGTCTGCGGAATGGTTGGCGGCTAGTCTGCCGCGCTGTAATCGCCGGCGGTGGACGTATGCATCTCGATGTCCAAACTCTCTCCGTGGTGACCGTATTCATCACGGCGCTGCTCGGGGCGCTGCTGGTTTTTGCCGGATTGCAAAATCGCAGCATCCGCGCGCCGATGTGGTGGGGGGCGGCCCACATCATCGATGCCAGCGGACTCGGGTCTGCTGACCTCGCATGGTGCGGCGCCGGACTTCGTGACCGTCGACCTCGCCAACGCGCTGGTGCTGCTTGGCTACGGCCTGACCTGGACCGGAGCGCGGGTCTTCGACGGGCGCAGCATCCGGCCGGTCCTGGTGCTGCTCGCGCCGGCGATCTGGCTGCTGCTGTGCCGCATGCCGGGTTTCGCCGCCGACGCCAATCTGAGAGTCGTCGTTGTCTCGACCATGCTCGCTTTGCTCGCACTCTTGACCGCCGAGGAGTTCTGGCGCGGGCGCGACGAGCCGCTGATGTCGCGGTGGCCGTCCGTCCTTGTGCTGCTCGCCTACGCGGCGGTGCTCTTGGCGCGCGTGCCGGCAACGCTGCTCACGCCGCTCATCGAAGACGACTCGCTGCTGAGCGGCCTGTCGTTTGCGCTGATTGCGTTCGGCACGTTGTTGTTCACCGTCGTCATGGCGTTCCTGCAGCTCAACATGACAAAGGAACGCACCGAGCTCAAACACAAGATCAATTCGCTGGTCGATCCGCTGAGCGGCGTCGCCAACCGCCGGGCCTTCCTCGACAGCGCGGCCGGCCTGTTGGCGCGGCAGGGCATCGACAAAGAGCCGCTCGCGGTGCTGTTGTTCGATCTTGATCGCTTCAAGCAGATCAACGACCGCTTCGGCCACGCGGTCGGCGATACAGTGCTGCAGACCTTTGCCTCAACGGCGACGGCGACGCTGGGCACCGATGTGTTGTTCGCGCGCATTGGCGGCGAGGAATTCGCCTCTTGCCTGTCGGTGGGCGATCTCGACGAGGCTTACGCCATCGCCGACCGGGTGCGGCGCAATTTCCAGGCGGCCGCGGCGCGTTTCGGCGCCGACCAGTTGATGCCGAGTGTCAGCGTCGGCGTTGCGCTCGGTTGCGACCCGCGCGCCACTGTTCCTGACCTGCTGTCGGTCGTCGACCGGGCGCTGTACCGGGCCAAGGAACGGGGACGCAATCGCGTTGAGACCGAAATGCCGGCCGAGCATGAGACCATGCCGAGCGCGCCGTCCGTTGTTCCAATTATCGGGCTGGACCCCGCCGGCGCCGCCGCCCAATCGATCAGCCGGCGCTGGCGTGCCGCGTCGTGACGCTGCGCGTCCGCTATTCTCCACAGCACAAATCGGACAGATTGAATCGATTGCACTCTAAGGGGAGCACGGTCTTTTCGCATAACCGGTCTCCCTTTTCCGGATCGTGCTCAGGCGCAAACATGGTCACCGCAGTTCGCATTGGCGCAATTTTCACTATCGCAATTTTCAAGTTTTATTTCCGGAAAACCCGCCGCAAGCTCCACACCCTTGGCAAAGGCTGAATAGCGATCGTCCTTCAGCCGGCCCGGCAAATTCGTGATACGCACTTCGCCCGATCGAGCAGCGAGGAGCGCTGGCCTCATGCTTGCGAGGTTTGCCGAAGCGACGATGTCGCTTGATGTCGGAACGCTGTTCGTCATCGCCACCTGCGTGACTTCGCTGCTGGGCCTGTTCTTGCTGTTCGCCTGGATGCAGGACCGCATCCAGGCGCTGGCGTGGTGGGGCGTGGCATATTTGATCGGCGGCATGTTCGGGCGCGATCTGGCGCCTGGGCGATCTGATTTCGCCGCCGCTGCCGTCGAGCACCGCCGATATTCTGCTGTTCATTGCCGTCGGCATGATCTGGAGCGCGGCGCGTCTGTTCCATGGCCGCCCGGTCCGGTGGGGCGCCATGTGTTTCGGCGCCATCGTTTGGCTTGCCGCGAGCGCTGTGCCGGCATTCGCCGATTCGGCGGCGTCACGCGTCGCCATGAGTTCGCTCATCGTCGCCGGCTACACGTTCCTGATCGCGGCCGAACTGTGGCGCGAGCGGCGCAAATCGCTTGCTCCGGCGTTGGCCGGCGATGTTCGTGCCGATGCTGCATGGCGCGATCTTTCTGTTTCCGATGGTGCTGGCAAGCCTCTCGCTCGACCGCGGCGGCGCGCACAGTCTTGTCCACAGGCTGGGTCGCGGTTTTCGCCATCGAGATCGTGCTCTATGTCGTCGGCGCGGCCTTCATCGTGCTGGTGCTGGCCAAGGATCGTACCGTGCGCCTCTATAAGACGGCGGCTGCGACCGATCCGCTGACCGGCCTCTTCAATCGCCGCGGCTTCTTCGACGGCGCGGCGACACTCATGACCGCCGACGAAATCCGCGACGGCGCCCGGTCAGCGTGCTGGCGTTCGACCTCGATCATTTCAAATCGATCAACGATCGGTTTGGACACCACATGGGCGACGCCATGTTGGGGCTGTTCGCGGCGGTCGTGCGCAAGACCATGCGGGCGTAACGACGTCATCGGCCGCATGGGCGGCGAGGAATTCGTCGCGGTGATTTCGGGCACGCTGCCGGACGCCACGGTGGCCGCCGAGCGCGTGCGGTCGGCCTTCGAAGTGGCAACGCGCGCCCCGGACGGTCACCAGATCCCGGCGACGGTGAGCATCGGCGTCGCCTGCGGATCGCCGAATGCCGCGATCGAAATGCTGATCGCGCGCGCCGATGCCGCGCTTTATTGCGCCAAGGCGAACGGGCGCAATCGGGTCGAGACGGCCGACGAAGCGGTCGCCGGCACGCCGCAGATCGCCGCGCCGATCTGCGAGCGGTGCCGGCCGGCGGGCGGTGCAACCGCAGCCCGTTCAGGTGCTCGCAGTCCCTATTTTGCGCTGACGCAGACGCGGCGACGAAAAAGGCGCCGCGGCGAGCGGCGCCTCGAGAGTTTACAACACGTCGCAGTGCAGGGACGATGCTGACGCTTATGCTTACGAGGAGTAATACATTTCGAACTCGACCGGATGCGGCGTGTGCTCGAAGCGGATGACCTCGCTCATCTTCAAATCCACGTACGCGTCGATGAAATCGTCGTCGAACACGCCGCCGGCTTTGAGGAAGCCGCGATCCTTGTTGAGCTCCTCGAGCGCCTGGCGAAGCGAGCCGCAAACGGTCGGGATTTTCTTCAGTTCCTTCGGCGGCAGATCGTAAAGATCCTTATCGATGGCCTCGCCCGGATCCAGCTTGTTTTTGACGCCGTCGAGGCCGGCCATCAGCATTGCCGCGAACGCCAGATAAGGATTGGCGAGCGGGTCGGGGAAACGCACTTCGACTCGCTTGGCCTTTGGATTGGTGCGTATAGGGGATGCGGCACGAGGCCGACCGGTTGCGCGCCGAATAGGCCAGCAGCACCGGCGCCTCGAAGCCCGGCACCAGCCGCTTGTAGGAGTTCGTCGTCGGGTTGGTGAAGGCGTTGATCGCCTTGGCATGTTTGATGATGCCGGCGATGTAGGACAGGCAGGTCTCCGACAGATCGGCGTATTTGTTGCCGGCGAAGACCGGCTTGCCGGACTTCCAGATCGACTGGTGGCAATGCATGCCCGAGCCGTTGTCGCCGTAGACCGGCTTCGGCATGAATGTTGCGGTCTTGCCGTAGACCTGCGCGACCTGCTGGATGCAGTATTTGTAGATGATCAGCCGGTCGGCCATCACGGTCAGCGGCGAAAATTTCAAGCCGAGTTCGTGCTGGGCGGATGCCACCTCGTGGTGATGCTTTTCGACGACGCACCCCATTCGCGCCATGGCGGCGAGCATTTCCGAGCGCATGTCTTGCGCCGAATCCTGCGGCGGCACCGGGAAGTAGCCTTTTTTGGTGCCGACGCGATGGCCGAGATTGCCGCCCTCGAAGTCCGGTGTCCGAGTTGGACGGCAATTCGACCGAAGTTCGAGCTTGAAGCCGGTGTTGTAAGGGTCGACGCTTGTACTTCACGTCGTCGAACACGAAGAACTCGGCCTCGGGTCCGAAGAATACGGTGTCGCCGACGCCCATGGACTTGACCATGCCTTCGGCGCTTTTTGGCGATGCCGCGCGGATCGCGGTTGTAAGGTTCGCCGGTGGTCGGCTCGAGCACGTCGCATATCAGCGACATGCGTCGTTTCGGCAAAAAACGGATCGATGCAGGCGGTGGACCAGGATCCGGCATGAGGCACATGTCGGATTCGTTGATCGCTTTCCATCCCGCGATCGATGAGCCGTCGAACATCTGGCCTTCGGCGAATGTGTCTTCTTCGATCATGCTGACGTCGAAAGTGACGTGCTGCCACTTGCCGCGCGGATCGGTAAATCGGAAATCGACGTATTTCACGTCGTTGTCCTTGATCATTTTCATGACATTCTTCGGCGTCGTCATGGCAGGCGTACCCTTTCGTGGTGCTGGTGAATGCATCCTCGCACTGGCCGAAATCTGACCCGCGCCGGGCAAGCGCAAATTTTCAAGCCAGCAATTCAGATCGCGTCAATTCCGGATTCCCCTGTCCTGATCCGGATGGCTTCTTCAATACTCGAGACAAAGATCTTGCCGTCGCCGATACGCCCGGTTTGGGCGGCGCGCCGGATCGCCTCGACGGCTTTTTCGACCATGTCATCACCGAGCACAATCTCGATCTTTACCTTGGGGAGAAAATCCACCACGTACTCGGCTCCACGGTAAAGTTCGGTGTGTCCCTTTTGACGCCCAAACCCTTTGGCTTCGGTGACCGTTATGCCTTGCAGTCCGACCTCTTGCAGCGCCTCCTTCACTTCGTCGAGTTTGAACGGCTTGATGATCGCCTCGATCTTCTTCATTGCGTTTCGTCTCCCGGCTCCACGGCGGAACGGGTTCGCCGTTGGAACCGCGCCATGGGTTAGCAGGTCCCGTGCCAAGGCCGTTCAGGCGGCCAAAAATCTTAATAAGATCAGGTCGGTATGGTCTACTCGGCACCCAGCTTCGCGGCGCGCGGGACGGCTTTTGCCGTTAAAGTAGGCATGATGCCCATTCGCTCGTCAATGGCCATGCGGCGGGGCACGTATGCTTTGCGGCGCGTGCTGCTTTGGCTATCGTTGCCGCATGATGATTGAGCTGTTGAGCAACGCCGAAATGGCGGCAGCCGATCGGCTGGCCATCGCCGGTGGCGTCGCCGGCATCGATCTGATGGAGCAAGCGGGGCGGGCGGTCGCCGACGCCGTGGCGGCCCGCCATCCCGTTGCGAGCCTGGTCATCGTCGTAGCGGGGCCCGGCAATAACGGCGGCGACGGTTTTGTCGCGGCGCGGTTGCTTGCAGAGCGGGCTATCCATGTCGAGTGCTGCTGGCCGGGCGAGGCCGGAGCGGCTCAAAGGCGACGCGGCGCTTGCGGCGAATAAGTGGCAAGGACCGGTCGCGCCCGCGCATCCGGACGGCCTCCACGGCGCAGACGTCGTCATCGACGCGTTGTTCGGCGCCGGGCTCGACCGGCCGGTCGAGGGAGCGGCGCGTTCACTTGATCGAAGGCATCAATGCCAGCCCGCGCCGGTCGTCGCGGTCGACCTGCCGAGCGGCATCAACGGGACGTCGGGCGCGATGCATGGGGGTGGCTGTGCAGGCCGCCCGAGTCCGTCACATTTTTTCGCAAGAAGCCCGGACATCTTCTGATGCCGGGCCGGCTCACATTGCGGGGCGGTCTCTGTCGCCGATATCGGCATTCCCGCCTCGGTGCTCGACGCTCATCGCGCCCGAAGACCTTCGAAAATCTGCCCGCGCTCTGTGGCGCCAGAGACTTTCCGGTGCCGCGACACGACGGCCACAAATACGACCGCGGCCATGCGGTCGTGGTGTCCGGTCCATCATGGTCGACGGGCGCGGCGCGGCTTGCGGCGCGCGGCGCGTTGCGCGCGGGAGCAGGGCTGGTGACGATCGCCAGCCCGCGCGAGGCGCTCGCCGTCAATGCGGCGGCGAGCCTTGCGGTCATGGTGCGGCCGGTCGACGGCGCCGACGAGCTTGACCGCATTTCTGGCCGACCGCAGATTGAACGCGCTGGCGATTGGACCCGGTCGTCGGCGTCGGCGAAGCGACCTGTGAGCTCGTCTTAGCCTCGCTCTCAGGCGACCGCGCCGTCGTGCTCGATGCCGACGCCATCACCAGCTTTGCGGACCGGCCGGCGCGCCTGGCCGAGGCGCTGGCTGAAGCGGCGGGATCGGGCCACGATCCTTACCCCGCATGAAGGCGAATTTTCTCGTTATTTCGGCGCATTGGACGGGCAAACGAAAGTCGGATCGAAACTCGAGCGAAGCAGGCTTGCAGCCGGCCTCACCGGGGCGGTCATTGTTCTCAAAGGCGCCGATACGGTCGTCGCCGCGGCGGACGGCCGTGCGGCCATCGCGGCCAATGCGCCGCCCTACCCTCGCGACCGCAGGCGCGGGCGACGTGCTTACGGGGATGGCAGCCGGCCTGCTGGCCCAAGGTATCGCCGGCATTCGAGGCCGCGGCGGCTGCGGTCTGGCTCCATGGCGAGGCGGCGAATGCCGCTAGGCCCGGGGCTGATCTCCGAGGATTTGTCGGAGATGCTGCCCGGGGTGTACCGGCGCCTCGGCTAGCGAAGATCGTGGTCCGATTGCCAGACCCCATCTCATGGCTGAGCCTCAGCTCACCGCGAACCACGGCAAAGCGCCGTCGCGGCGGTCGAGGCCCTCGAGCAGCCATTTGCCCGGATTGTCGGCCACGAAAGCAATCCGCGCCGCGCTCCTGCGGCGCGATCGGGATGGTGTCGAGCCAAAACGGCGCCCAGCCGTCGTCGAGGCTAGTCCAGCAGGCGAAAATAATGCCCGTGCAAGTGGATCGATCGGTTTTCCGATGTGGGATTGGAGAGGCCGAGCATGACGGTCCGGCCGCGGCTTGACGGCGAACAGCGGCTGGCCGCCGCGGCGTTCCCTGGCGGCCGTCGATTGCGGCGTCGAGACGGAATGCGCCGCGAAAATCCATACGCTCGGGCAGAGGATTCGACGGCAGCGGAGGCGGATCCGGCAGCGGCACGGCGCCGAAACGGCTGGTTCGTCTCCGCATGATGATGTGGGCGACCGGAATCGGCATCGCCGCGCCACTCGGCGCCGCTCACGAAGATCGGCGCGATGGCGCCCGGCCGATCGCGCAATCGATGAACGCATCGATCCGATTGCCGGGTCCGAGCAACAAGCGGCCGTCGCGCGGCACGAACGGCTGTGCCGGCTGTCCGTCGGTCGCCATGACGACGGCGCGAAGGCCTGCGACGCGTAAGGCAAGATGGCGCGACTGGAGGCATTGATGAGACGCAACCGCACCGCTCGCATTGGCGCGGCGCGGATATTCGTAATGTGAGCGTCGACCACCTGATCCGGTTGGACCGCCGGAGCCGTCCCGGTGTCCGTGGCCCGCCACAGTCGAAAATCAGCGCCACGTCGCGATCGACTATCGATTGGCTCTGTTTCATGGACGATCAGTACGCCATAGAGGCCGCGGATCGTTTGCCGCGCGGATGGTACCAATATGTGCCCGCGTCCGGGACGTGAAGCGATAATCGAAGCTCTCGCCCGGGGCGATCGGGGGCTGGGTAAGCGGTGGCGTGCCGTCCATAGCATTGGCTACCCGCACGCCGTGCCAGTGCACCGCGGTTGGTTCCGGCAAGTCGTTGACGAGGCGGAACCTGACTTCACCGCCGCGTCGGACCTGCAATACCGGCCCCGGTACCACGCCATCGTAGCCCCACGCCGGGTCTCACTGCCAGCCGGGACGTCGCATAGCGAAGCCGCATGCCACCGGATGGGGACGCAGCCTCGGCCCCCGAGCGCAGCCGGCCATACGGCCGCGCATGTCGCCGCGACGGCGCCGGTCAGGAGCCGGCGTCGCGAAGGCGGGGAGTGGAAAGCCGACGAATCGCTGCGCCTCGGAGGAGCGGACGGATTTTCACCCTTATGGGACGCACGCGCCGTTGCAAGCCCGCGACGGGGGTTTGGCCGGCAATGTAAGGCCAATTTTTATAGTGTTCCCCGCGCCCTGCGTGATATAAGCCGCGCCACCGGGCCGCCCTGCGTGTCGCGGGCGTGGCGGAATTGGTAGACGCGCGGGATTTAGGTTCCCGTGACGAAAGTCGTGGGGGTTCGAGCCCCTCCGCCCGCACCAGCCGGGCGGGTCCATTCAAAACTTCGCCGAAATCCACGTCGATCTTGGGCCGTTGATGAGAAATGCCGATGCAGGTGACTGAAACTTCCGCCGCGGGGCTCAAGCGCGAATATCGCGTCGTCGTTCCAGCGACCGACCTCGAGGCGCAAGGTCAACGAGCGGCTCGATGATCTGAAGGGCCGCGTCCAACTGCGCGGTTTCCGGCCCGGCAAAGTGCCGGTGGCGCACCTCAAGCGTCTCTACGGCAAAGTCGGCTATGGCGGAAGTGATCGAAGCCGCCGTGCGCGAAGCCAACACCAAGATCATCAACGATCATGGTTTCAAGCTCGCCACCGAGCCCAAAGTCGTGCTGCCGTCGGAAGAGGGCGCCGTCGAAGGCATCATCGCCGGCAATTCCGACCTCGCCTACACGGTCGAGATGGAGATCGTGCCGCCGATCACCCTTGCCGATTTCAAGACCATCAAGCTTGAACGGCTTACCGCGGAAGTCGACCGACGCCGAAATCGACGAAGCCGTGCAGAAGATTGCCGAGCAGAACCGCCCCTTCCACGCCAAGGCTGAAGCGGCGGAAAAGGGCGATCGCGTCACAGTATCGTTCCAAGGCATGATCGACGGCGACGCCGTTCGAGGGCGGTTCTGCCGAGAACGTTTCCATCGTGCTTGGCTCGGGGCAATTCATGCCCGGGTTCGAGGATCATCTCCTCGGTGTCAAAGCGGGCGAAAACCGGACCTTTGACGTGAAGTTCCCCGAGGACTACCAGGCATCCGCAGTGGCCGGGCAAAGACGCGACCTTCGCAGTCTCGGTAACGGCCGTGGAAGCTCCGGGGCCGGTCGCAATCGATGATGACTTCGCCAAGACATTGGGCCTCGAGTCCGCTTGCCAAATTGCGCGATGCGATCAAGGAGCGCATCCAGCGCGAGCACACGGCGGTGTCGCGGCAAAAGGTCAAACGCGCACTGCTCGACCAGCTCGACGAGCGCCACAAGTTCGAGCCGCCGCCGAGTCTCGTCGAGCAGGAGTTCAATAACGTCTGGACGACGATCGAGAACGATCTCAAGCAGCAGGGCCGCACGCTTGCCGACGAGGGCACGACCGAGGAGAAGGCGCGGGCCGAGTATCGCGCCATTTCCGAGCGGCGGGTGCGCCTCGGCCTTGTCATTGCGGAAATCGGCGAGAAGAACAATATCAAGGTGACCGATGAGCAGCTGACAGCCGCTGTGATGGAGCAGGCCCGGCAACTGCCCGGGCGCGAACAGCAGATTTGGGACTATTACCGCAACAATCCGGGCGCGCTCGCCGCGGTGCGCGCACCGATTTTCGAGGACAAGGTCGTCGACTTCCTGCTCGAACTTGCGGACGTCACGGATAAGCAGGTCTCGCGCGAAGAGCTGTTCAAGGAAGACGAAGACTGAGCGGGAGAGCTTGCGCCGGCGCCGAAAAGTCCTAGGTCTTGTCGCCCGAAGCTTCCGCCCATATCTGCGGTGGCGACTGAGCAAGTACGAATTCAAGCAATGTGGCGGCCAGGCCCGATCGGCACGGCGGCTTCGACAAACGAAGCCCGACTCGAGCCACATTGTGCAAGACACGATTGAGCCAATACAGTTCGAGCCCCTCTTAGCAGGTGACCCATGCGCGATCCGGTCAATACCTACATGAACACCTCGTTCCCGATGGTGGTCGAACAGACCAACCGCGGCGAGCGGGCCTACGACATCTATTCCCGGCTGCTCAAAGAGCGGATCATCTTCATCACCGGGCCGATCGAGGATGGTGTGGCCTCGCTGGTGGTGGCACAGTTTCTGTTTCTCGAGGCGGAGAACCCGAAAAAAGAAGTCTCGATGTACATCAATTCGCCGGGCGGCATCGTGACCTCGGGCCTGGCGATCTACGACACGATGCAGTTCGTCCGGCCGCCGGTCTCCACTCTGTGCACGGGGCAAGCCGCTTCGATGGGCTCGCTGCTGCTCGCGGCCGGCGCCAAGGATCTGCGCTTTGCTCTGCCCAATGCCCGCATCATGGTTCACCAGCCCTCCGGCGGGTTCCAAGGGCAGGCGACCGATATCATGCTGCATGCCCAAGAAATCCTGAACCTGAAGCGCAGATTGAACGAAATCTACGTCAAACATACCGGGCAACCATCTGAAGAAGATCGAGGATGCGCTGGAACGCGACATGTTCCTGACGCCCGATATGGCGAAGGATTTCGGCCTGATCGACAAGGTGATCGAGAAACGTTCGGAGGAACCGGGCCTGAAGTCGGAACCGGTTCCCCTAAGGGGCTAAACCCGGTCAAGGGCGACCGGTCGCCATCAAATGGGCTGATTCGTCGAGCCCAAAGCGGCATCAGGCCATCTCGTCAAGGGCCATTCTCGATAGTGTGATCCAGAAAACACAGTGGCCCAAAGTCGCGTTATCGTTAATGGATTCTTGATTGGCGCGCCGTTAGCATGGCCGCTTGTGCGACGTGATGGCGTGTTGTCACTGTGCCTCCTGGTTCGGAGCATAGTACGCGGGCGGAGCTACGGAATTTTAGCGCAGCGCTTCCTAGTGTGTTGAGGTGCTGCCCTCGCGAGGAATACGGAGACTGGAATGAGCAAAGTTGGCGGCGGCGATTCCAAAAATACGCTCTACTGCTCGTTCTGCGGCAAGAGCCAGCACGAGGTGCGCAAGCTCATCGCCGGGCCGACCGTTTTCATCTGCGACGAGTGCGTCGAGCTGTGCATGGACATCATCCGCGAGGAAAACAAATCCTCGCTGGTGAAGTCGCGCGACGGCATCCCGACCCCGCGCGAAATTCGCAAGGTCTTGGACGACTACGTCATCGGCCAGGATCACGCCAAGAAGGTGCTCTCGGTCGCCGTTCACAACCACTACAAGCGGCTCAATCATCAGAGCAAGCACAACGACGTCGAGCTGGCGAAGTCGAACATTCTGCTGATCGGGCCGACCGGCTCCGGCAAGACGCTGCTGGCACAGACGCTGGCGCGCATCCTCGACGTGCCCTTCACCATGGCGGATGCGACGACGCTGACGGAAGCCGGCTATGTCGGCGAGGACGTCGAGAACATCATTCTGAAGCTGTTGCAGTCGGCCGATTACAACGTCGAGCGCGCGCAACGCGGCATCGTCTATATCGACGAAATCGACAAGATATCGCGCAAATCCGACAATCCTTCGATCACCCGAGACGTGTCGGGCGAGGGCGTGCAGCAGGCGCTGCTCAAGATCATGGAGGGCACCGTCGCGAGTGTGCCGCCGCAGGGCGGCCGCAAGCATCCGCAGCAGGAGTTCCTGCAGGTCGACACGACGAACATTCTCTTCGTCTGCGGCGGCGCGTTTTGCCGGTCTCGAAAAGATCATCTCGGCGCGCGGCCGTTCGACCTCGATCGGCTTTGGCGCCAGGGTCGTCGGCGCCGGAAGATCGCAAGCAAGGCGAGATCTTCCGCGAGGTCGAGCCCGAGGATTTGCTGAAGTACGGACTTATTCCCGAATTCGTCGGCCGGCTTCCCGTCGTGGCGACGCTGGAGGATCTCGACGAGCCTTCGCTCAAGCGCATCCTCACCGAGCCGAAGAACGCGCTGGTGAAGCAGTACCAGCGCATGTTCGAGATGGAGACTGTGGACCTCACGCTCGCCGACGAAGCGCTTTCCGCGATTGCCCGCAAGGCCATCGATCGCAAGACCGGCGCGCGTGGCTTGCGCTCGATCATGGAGAGCATCCTGCTCGACACCATGTTCGATCTGCCGAGCCTCGAAGGCGTCGAGGAGGTCGTGATCTCCCGAGAGGTCGTCGAGGGCGCGCCAGGCCGCTCTATATCTACGCCGACCGGTCGGATCGCGCTAGCGACGCCGGCGGAGCGAGCGCCTGAGTGGTGCCGGAATACGGCATTCGCGATCTCTGATGTCGCTCAGCGCCACCGCGCTGATGCGCCCGCAACGGTGCAGTTTGTCTGCGAAATTCCGGCTTTCTTGACACGCTCTGCGCTGCAACGCCACCTATAGTGGGCAAAGGAAAAGAACATACGAATGATCGCGTGGACTACTCCGGGCAGGGTTTCTTACCCGCCCTTCGGGTGCGGACAGATCAGCGTCCGTAGCCCTCCCGGCCAACGGCAGTCCGTCGTGACAGCGCATCCTGCGGGTCCTGACGGAAGTGCACAACAATAAGGACTGGGGCCTATGACAACTGCCAGCAAACCAAAGCCGCCCCTGACGACCGGCGAAAGCCGGGCCTATCCGGTGCTGCCGTTACGCGACATCGTCGTTTTCCCGCATATGATCGTTCCGCTGTTCGTGGGACGCGAGAAGTCGATCAAGGCGCTCGAAGAGGTGATGCGCTCGGATACGTTCATCCTGCTCGCGACGCAGAAGAACGCCTCCGACGACGATCCGGCGACGGACGCCATCTTCAACGTCGGCACGCTCGCGAGCGTGCTGCAGCTTCTCGAATCTGCCCGATGGCACCGTGAAGGTGCTGGTCGAAGGCGCCGCGCGCGCGAAAGTGAACCACTACACGGATCGCGAAGAATACTACGAAGCCGACGCCGTCGTGATCGGCGATACCTCCGGCGATCAGGTTGAGGCCGAAGCGCTGGCGCGCTCGGTCATCAACGAGTTCGAAGGCTATGTGAAGCTCAACAAGAAGGTGTCGCCGGAAGTCGTCGGCGTGGTCCAGCAGATCGAGGACTACGCCAAGCTCGCCGACACTGTGGCGTCCCATCTCGCGGTCAAGATTCCCGACAAGCAGTTGATCCTCGAGACGCCCATCATCACCGAGCGGCTGGAAAAGGTGCTCGGCCTGATGGAAAGCGAAATCTCGGTGCTGCAGGTCGAGAAGCGCATTCGCACGCGCGTCAAGCGCCAGATGGAGAAGACGCAGCGCGAGTACTACCTCAACGAGCAGATGAAGGCGATCCAGAAGGAGCTGGGCGACGAGGACGGCAAGGACGAGCTCGCCGAGATTGAAGACAAGATCAAGCGCGACCAAGCTGTCCAAGGAAGCGCGCGAGAAGGCGCAGCACGAGCTCAAGAAGCTGCGTCAGATGTCGCCGATGTCGGCGGAAGCCACCGTCGTGCGCAATTATCTCGACTGGCTGCTCTCGATCCCGTGGAACAAGAAATCCAAGATCAAGAAGGATCTCGACGCTCGCCGAGCAAATCCTCGACGCCGATCATTTCGGCCTCGAGAAGGTCAAGGAACGCATCGTCGAATATCTTGCGGTGCAGCAGCGCGCCAACAAGCTGACCGGTCCCATCCTGTGCCTGGTCGGCCCTCCTGGCGTCGGCAAGACCTCGCTGGGCAAGTCGATTGCGCGGGCGACCGGGCGCGAGTTCGTGCGCGTGTCGCTTGGCGGCGTGCGCGACGAGGCCGAGATTCGCGGCCATCGTCGGACCTATATCGGCTCCATGCCGGGCAAGGTCATCCAGTCGATGCGCAAGGCGAAGACCTCGAACCCGCTGTTCCTGCTCGACGAGGTCGACAAGATGGGCGCCGACTTCCGCGGCGATCCGTCGTCGGCGCTGCTCGAGGTGCTCGATCCCGAGCAGAACCACGCCTTCAACGATCACTATCTGGAGGTCGACTACGATCTCTCCAACGTGATGTTCATCACCACGGCGAATACGCTCAACATCCCGCCGCCGCTGATGGATCGCATGGAGATCATCCGCATCGCCGGCTACACCGAGGACGAGAAGCCGAGATCGCGCGCAAGCATCTGATCCCGCACGCGATCGTCAAGCACGGCCTCGAGCCGAAGGAGTGGTCGATCGACGACGATGCGTTGCTGACGATGATTCGCCGCTACACGCGCGAAGCGGGTGTGCGCAATCTCGAGCGCGAGCTGTCGACCCTGATCCGCAAGGCGGTGAAGGAGCTCACGATCTCGAAGAAGCTGTCGGTCGAGGTCACCGACGGCAACCTTCCCGATCTATCTCGGCGTCCCGAAGTTCCGCTACGGCGAGGTGGAGGACGAGGACCAGGTCGGTGTGGTCACCGGTCTGGCCTGGACCGATGTCGGCGGCGAGCTGCTCACCATCGAGTTGGCCATGATGCCCGGCAAGGGCAAGATGACCGTGACCGGCAACCTGCGCGATGTGATGAAGGAATTGATCTCTGCTGCGGCGTCTTACGTGCGCATGCGGGCGGTCGCCTTCGGCATCGAGCCGCCGGCGTTCGACAAGCGCGACATCCACGTCCACGTGCCGGAAGGCGCGACGCCGAAGGATGGACCGTCTGCGGGTGTCGCCATGGTCACCGCGATCGTTTCGGTGATGACCGGCATTCCCGGTGCATCGCGACGTCGCCATGACCGGCGAGATCACGCTGCGCGGCCGCGTGCTGCCGATCGGCGGCCTCAAGGAGAAGCTGCTCGCGGCGCATCGCGGCGGCATCAAGACCGTGCTCATTCCGGAAGAGAACGCCAAGGATCTGGTCGAGATCAACGACAGTATCAAGAGCGGCCTCGACATCATTCCGGTCTCGCGCATGGACGAAGTGCTGACGCGCGCGCTGGTGCGCATGCCCGAGCCGATCGTGTGGGAGGAGGGCGCGGCCAAGCCGGTTGATGTTCCCGAACCCGCAGTCGTCGAGGAAGATTCCTCGGGCCTTACGGCGCACTGAACGGCGGCCGATTATCCGTCGTCTCTGACATTCCCTTGCGGCGCCCCTCTCGGGCGCCGCTTTTTTCTGGGGTGAGCGGGCATTCCGGCGTCATCGTTTTTTTACTATTTCGGGCAAAAAGCCGAGCGGGTCGCGTTCGGCGTCGTATATTCTGCAACGGCCCATTCCCGAAGCATCATGATACCCGCAGCCGCATGAACCGTTTCCCTCGCCCGTCGAAAACCCGGCCGCGGCCTCGCGACGGCATCCGCCAGGTACTCGTCATAGCCGCGGTTGGGATCGGTATTCTCGCTCAGTCTCATCGTGACCGAAGAGTATGTGTCGAAGCGTCAACACGAGGCGGCGGTTGCCGCTGCCACGCAGGGCGATGATGAAATCTTTACCGGCTCGATCCTCTACATGCCGGACGAGGGAAGGCTCTGTCGACAGATACTTTTCGACAACCACACCGGGATACTCACCGACAATGGTAACGTGGATTGCGAGCGCGCCGCCTATCACAGCGCCGGCGGCACCGCCAAACAATGGTCGGCCGCGCGCATGCACGTGATCAGCACAGGCTTCCGCGACCGCTAGCGTCCGCCGTCTCTCCACGGCTCTCGCACTGGCTTGATCGTTTCCGCTCAAATAGTCTTCTTCGCAAATCGCACGCCGACTTTCGGCGTCATTGTGGCACAGCCAAGATTTGTAGGACCAATTGGCGATTTGCCCGACATTGGCTACATTTTGCGTGTCAGTCGTCGCCGGAGCGCTGTTTCGGATGCGCGTGTCAGGGCCAGAAATACTGTGGGGTGAGTAGGTGTCGAAATTCATCTATCCTGTCGCCGGATATTTCATCGTTGCCTGTGCCGCCGTTACGCTGGGAGGCGTAGCTCGCGCAGAAGACGAATTTCGGCTCGCTGGAACTTATACGCAAAACGTGCCTTGCAAGGGCGACGGCTCCGATCCTGCCGCGGCGCTCGTCAAGATTTCGCCCGAGGAGATCGTTTCCAATATCGGCGTCTGCGCGATCCTCGATAAAAAACAGGACGGCGACAAACTGACAGCGCACGTTGAATGCAAGTTTCCAGCCGGACCGATGGTGGGGGACATTACTTTCACGCCGCGCCCCGACGGCACCGTCGCATTCGTCGATCGCGACGGAACCTACAACGCGGTCCTCCACCGCTGTCCAAATTGAACTGTCCCGTCGCCCTCGGCTATGATTGCGGCCACGAATAGTACTGTCAGCGGTTCGGCCTGAGAAACGGGAGTGTGCCTCATGAGCTATTATCAAGGACTGCAAGCGGAAGCGGTGCCGTTTCGCGGCCACAATGGCGATCAGGGCGAAGCCTATTACGGGCGGCCGTTGCGCGCCGGAAAATTTCCGGGCGTGGTCGTCATCCACCACATACCGGGATGGTGCGAGTGGACCACCGAGGTCGTGCGCAAGCTGGCGCATCATGGCTATGCTGCGATTTCGCCGCATCTTTATTTTCGCGAAGGCTCCGAGGGTGAGGCTCCCGACGATCTCGGGGCACGAATTCGCGCGGCCGGCGGTGTTGCCGACGCCCAGGTAATGGGCGACGTGGCGGGAGCGACGGCCTATTTGCGCGCCCAGCCTAACAGCAGCGGCAAGATCGGCGTCATCGGATTCTGCTCCGGCGGTCGCCACGCCTATCTCGCCGCCTGCTCCCTGTCCGGCATCGACGCCGCGGTCGATTGCTGGGGCGGCAATGTCATCGTCGATAACCCCAAGGACCTCAATGCCAAGCGGCCGGTTGCCCCGATCGATCTCACCGAGAAGATGAGCTGTCCGCTGCTCGGCATTTTCGGCAACGACGATGCCAATCCGACCGCAGATCAGGTCAACCGCACCGAGGCAGTCCTTAAGCGGCTCGGCAAGAACTACGAGTTCCATCGTTACGACGGCGCCGGCCACGCCTTCTTCAACACTTTGCGCGACGCCTATCGGCCGGAGCAGGCGATAGATGGCTGGCAGAAGGTTTTTGCCTTCTTCAATCGCCATCTCGCCGCGTCCGCAGCCAATATCGCCGCCGAATAGAGACGCGATAAAAAGCAGGAAATCGCCATGTGCTCTTACATCGTCGAAAAGGCCGCGCTGGTCGGCAGCGCCAAGGGCCGCAAGGGTTGGATGCGGATCGATACCGCCAATGTCTATTTCGATCATCCGTATCACTCGACGCTTGATCACGTTCTCGCCATCGATTTCACTAATGAAGGCGAGGGCGGCCGCGATCGTGTCGCCGTCGAGCTCAGCGCCGATTTCGGCGCGCGCACTGGTCGACCGGATTCTGGCTGCGCTGGCGAGCGGCGAGGTTGCTCACGGGACTCCCGGGCCGGCTGTCGCCATCGCGGCGGAGTGAACTCCGGCCGGCGCCTGGCGTCCTCCGGTTGGAGGCATGCTTTATTTCTGGCGTGCCATTCGCGTTGCGTCCGCGGGAGATTTCGGGCGCGTACTGCATAAACGCATAACGGCCTCTTGCCCATCGTTTGCCGGTTGATGGCTTGCCGGTTGCATGATTTTCATTGCGCAGTAGGAAACGCGTCAATTATTCTGGCCCGACGTCAGGGTGCAAAAAACTTCGGAAATTCGGAGGTTGCGATGTCCTTATCGACTGCACATTCCCGTCTCCAGCCGCGAAGCGGTTGGTGGCGAGCCGCAGTTTGATATCGTGCCACTGAGCAAACATATTGGCGCGGAGATCCGTGGCCTTGATCTACGCGAAAAGCCCGACGAGGAAACCGTGCGGGCGATCTATCAAGCCTGGCTCGACCACCTGGTGCTGATCTTCCCGGAGCAGAAGCTGTCGCAGGAGGATTTGATCCGCGCCACCGGCTTTTTCGGCGAGATGGGCGCTTTGTCGCGTCCGCCGAAGTACTATCCTAAAGGCTATTCGAAACTTCTGCCCGGCATCATGATGATCTCCAACATCCGCGAGAACGGCGAGCCGATCGGCGCGCTACCCGATGGCGAGATGATGTTTCATCACGACATGATCCACGCCGAGGTGCCCAGCAAAGCGACGCTGCTTTATGCAGTGGAAATTCCATCAACCGGCGGCAATACCCTGTTCGCCAGCGGCTACGCCGCCTACGACACGCTCGACCCCGCGGTCCGCAGCCGGCTCGAAGGCAAGAAGGCGCTGCACCATTACAATTACGGCTCGACCATCAAGGGCGACAAGCGCGGCACGGAGGCCTTCGCCGAGCGCGAGCATCCGGTCTTCCGGACCCATGAGGACACCGGCAAGAAGGCGGTCTACGTCAACCGGCTGATGACGGTGAAAGTGCTCGATCTGCCGGAGAATGAAAGCGAGCGCCTTCTCAACGCCGTCTACGACCATGCCGAGAAGCGCGAGTTCGTGTATGAACACGCGTGGCGGCTCGGCGACCTGCTCCTGTGGGACAACCGCTGCTCGTCCCACGCCCGGACCGATTTCCCATCGACCGAGCGCCGGTTGATGCTCCGCACGACGGTCGAGGGCAACGTACGGCCGTATTGATAGGGCTCAGTGATAAAGCTCCAGTTCAGGCCGCGAATCCGGGATAAAGCCATCCCGATTTGGCATCATTACTTTGGGTAGGGTGGTCGCATTCATCGTTTCGGTAGGCTTGATGATCTTCGCTTCTGAAAGGATATAGGCGACGACCGCGTAGACATCGTTGTCGTTCAGCGATCCTGGCGCAGTGAACGGCATAGCCCGCTTCACATAGTCGAACAACGTGGTGGAATACGGCCAATAGCTCTCGACCGTCTTGACCGGTGTCGCACTCGCCAGCGTGCCGCGGCCGCCGAGAAGGCGATCGCCGCCGATGCCCTTGGCGGGATTGCCCTGGCCCTTGTCGCCATGACAGGCGGCGCAGTTGTCGGCGTAGACTTTCTCGCCGGCCGTTGGGGTGCCGCTGCCCGGCGGCAAGCCGGCGCCGTCGGGCGGGATCGCAAAAAACTTGGCCAAGTCCTGTGGCCCGATGACCGTCCCAAACCCGTAGTGCGTCTGACTTTGCGCCACTGCGGTGAACGACACGAACGTCGCGACCAACAGCGCTGCCGCGCGCAGCATGTTCTTATGCGTGAACATTGGAGACATCCCCCGCTTCGTTGACAGCCCAGCTCTGGATGGCATTAAGATGATAGATCGATCCGAACGGGCCGTTCGAGCCACGAATGGCGATCAATTGCTTGAGCGTCGGCTGCACGTAACCAGTCTCATCGGTACAGCGGCTTTGCAGGATGGCGGGTTTGCCGTCCCACATCCACGGATAGCTGAACCGAACCGTGCAGATCGGTTCCGGCGTCACGTTGAGCTGTGCGGGTTGCCAAGTTTGGCCGCCGTCGGCGGACACGTCGACCGACTGCATGCGGCCGCGGCCGCTCCATGCCAAGCCCGTAATGTTGTAAAAGCCGGGGCCCGGCAGCTTCATATCGCCGGAGGGGAACGTGATGACTGATTTCGCTTCCATCTCCATGCTGAACTGCCGGGCTTTGCCGTTGGCCAGCAGGTCGGTGTATTTCGAGGTCTCCTCGCGCGTCATGAAGGGTTTGTCGCTGACTTCCAGACGGCGCAGCCATTTGATGTGCGTGTTCCCCTCATAGCCGGGCAATAGCAACCGCAACGGATAACCTTGCTCGGGCCGTATCGCCTCGCCGTTCTGGCCGTAAACGAGCAGCGCGTCCTTGAGCATCTTTTCCATTGGGATGCTGCGCGTCATCACCGCGGCGTCGGAGCCCTCGGCCAAGACCCAGGTTGAGCCGTCCTTGAGGCCGACCTCGCGGGCGATCGTGGCAAACTGCACGCCCGTCCACTCCGATGTGCTGAGCAGGCCGTGGGTGCCCTGCACCGTCTTCAGTGTCGGCTTGTTCCATTCGGTCAGGCCATTGCCCGAGCACTCGATAAAATATTTGCGGGTCACCGACGGGAAGCGCTTGAGATCGGCGATGGAGAATTTCTTGGCGGTATCCACCATGCCGTGAACGAACAGCATGTGCCTGGCCGGATCGATCGTCGGGATGCCGCCGTGATGACGCTCGAAGTGCAGGCCCGAAGCGGTGAGATTGCCGAGCATCTTGTCGAGCGGCGTGAAACTCCACGACGTGTACTCGTTCGGGGTCGGAAAGCGCTGGCGCACTTCCGTTTCGAATTGCGAGCGCGACCCATAGCCGCCGTCGGCGGCGACCGGACGGCCTAGTTCCTTGGTCGGGTCCGCAGGCACATCGAAATGCACGGCGCCGGGCGGAGCCTTGTCATCGGCGGCGTGTGCCAGTGACGAGGCACCGGCGACGCCGGCGATCGAGCCCGCAGCGAACAGGAAACGCCGGCGATCAGTCAGGCCGTCACGGGGAAACATTCCGCCCTTGCAATCGCAACGCTCTGCTTCGTCTTTGCGGCGTGCGATATGCCGCGCCTCGGCCGTGACCATTTCATCGGCCATGCGCCGGGCCTTGTCGTCGTAGAAAACCGGTTGTTGGCTTGCCATAGTCTTCTCCCCAGAAGTGCCGGATGCGCAAAGCATTGCTTCGGCAGTGACCCATCGGCCGACTGCACGAATGTTTTTCTGCAATCATAGCCTAATCGAGAAGGAAATCCGCCTCATAAAATCTATTGTGTAATCGACCCGGCCTAATGCGAAGCAAGGAATTGCCGCAACCACGCACAGGGCAGCGCCAAAACGGCAGCAAAGCTCAAGCGACAATGGCAGTCCGGGAGGGATTCACGTCCGATGCCAAGCGAGATCCTGTTCCGGCAATCCGCGTTTCGGTGGAAAAGCCCCAAACCGGATCAAACCGGTGGATGTGATAGACCGGACGCATCTTCATATGAGTTGGATACTCACCTTTGCGCAGTGTCGTCGCGGTGCACGGCACCACTGTCGCCGGGACATTGCCGACACGACCCGCGGCAGCACGGTGAACATGACCGCTGAAAATGCCGACGATCCGACCGGTTCGCTGCAAGGCCTGGCGCAGCGCCGACATGATCTCGGGCGTTTCGAAGTTCAGCGGGTCGAGCCCAACCGTCACTTCAAACGGCGGATGGTGCATGAAGACGGCGATAGGCTTGGCGGCCTCCGCATCGATCAGGTCCGTCAAACGTCCGAAGCGCTCGGGGCAAAAGTCACCCTTGTTGCTGCCTGGGCTCAGGGTATCCAGCGCAATCAGCCTTACCGGGTGGTCCTCGATCGCATAGTCGATAAAGCGAAAATCAGGCGCAAGATATTCGCACGTCGAAAAAGCCTCGTGCAGATTCGCCCTGTCATCCTTGTTGCCTGCCAGGACATAAACTGGCGCGCGCGCTGCCCCGAGTATGGCCACTGCCTGAGCGTATTCGTCTCGCCGTCCGTTATGAACGATATCGCCGGTATGAACGATCACATCGGGAGCCGGATCGAGTGCGTTAATGTCGGCGACCGTCAGGGCGAAATCGCGTATTCTCCGATCGGCGTCGGGTGTATCCAGCGCGATATGGGTATCGGAGATTTGCGCGATGATCATGGTGCCGGACTCAGGGCCGCCGATCGCAAACCTGCGTAATACTCCTTCAGGATCGCCACCACCTCCGGCCGGCTGAACTCGGGGGGAATGTCCGCATTGGTCGACAGCATCTCGCGCTGCTGCGTGCCGGATATCGAAATGCGATACTTCGGATCGTGCGGACAGCTCTTTGCTGTCGCCATTCCGTAACACTTCCGGCAGTAAAAAGTGACGTCGATCTTCAGCGGCTTAGTGAGAAGTGCGCCGTCCCACAGTTGATCGAAGATGCGGTGCGAATTGAAGGGGCCATAGTAGTTGCCGACGCCGGCATGGTCCCGCCCGACGATAAGGTGCGAGCAGCCGAAGTTCTGGCGAATGAGGGCGTGAAGCAGCGCCTCGCGCGGACCCGCGTACCGCATCTCGATCGGGTAGCCCGCCTGAATGACCGTTCCCGGGCGGAAATAATTGTCGATCATCGCCTGGATCGCGCGCGTGCGGACTTCGGCTGGAATGTCGCCCTCCTTCAATTTCCCAAGCACCTGATGAATGAAAACACCGTCCAATACCTCCACCGCGATTTTCACCAAATACTCGTGGCTGCGGTGCATGGGATTTCGCGTTTGGAAGGCAGCGACGGTCGACCAGCCCCGTTCAAGAAACATGGCACGCGAAAGGGCAGGGCGGATATAGAGGTCCGGGTATTTGGCAGGATATTCGCCCTCGCTCAATACCACGACCGGCCCGGCCAGGTTGACATCGCCCTGACGCAGTACCTTGGCGACGCCTGGATGCTTCGGATCGGTGGTGCGATAGACGTGCTCGGCTTCGAGTTTCTTATCGATCGAATATTTGGCCTGAACCGTCATGACGGCGAGTATTTCCCCGGAAGCCGCATCGGCGAGCGCAACTTCCTCTTCGGAGTGGATGCTGTCGGCAAGGTCTTTGTTTACTGGAAGCGTGATCGGGATCGGCCAGAACAGGCCGCTGGTCATTTTCATATCCACGCACGAACCGCGCCAGTCGTCATGCTCCATGAAACCATCGAGGGGCGTATAAGCTCCCATGGCCAGCATGAAGACATCGGAGACCGCGCGTGAGTCGAGAGGAATTCTCTTGAGTTTCCCTGCCCGCTTGCGTTCCCCGGCCCGCTCATTCGCGGGCAGCAGGAGCGGCTTGACCGACTTCGAGCCGTGCGGCGGTACGAGTTGCGACATGGTAGTCTACGGCCGTTTTGGAGTTTCGTATTCGGCTTCTTTCTGGAACGATTCCCAGACGGTTTCGAAACCAACAAACCCCTTTTCGTTCGCCGGTTTCTGACGCGTCGTTAGAAAGCGCGTGTGGCCGTCAGGAACTTTGGTGATTGGTTTTTGCTCGCTCATAAGTCACCTTTTTGCATTGAAACCGGGTTTGTCATTCAAACAGGTCGCATGAGTAACGGGTCGATAGCCGCCTGTGCGCCGATCGCTCCGCCCGCTCTTGCTTCTTCATCGGTTGGCTCGCGCACAGTCACGATCTCGAGCGTAAAGACGACCTCTCGGCCGCAAAGCGGATTGTTGCCGTCGACCGTCAGCGTCTTGTCGTCGACCCTCGTCACGAGAAAGCTGCGGGCCTGACCCTTGTCGTTTTCCATCAGGATGGAAGTGCCAACCTTCCGATATTCCTCGGGAACGTTCTCGATGTGATCCGTAAAGACCAGCGACTCGTCTCTGGCGCCGAAGATCCGATTGCCGTCGATCGGCACCTCGATGACCTCGCCTGCAGATCTACCCTCCAGTTCCGTGTGCACGAAGGGAGCCAAAATCTCATTGTGTCCGTGAACATAGCCCAACGGAAATTCGACCATGGTAATGACATGCCCCGATTTCTTATCGGTCACCTTGTAGGTGAGTTCGACATATTTGCCGTCATGGATGGTTTCGCTCATGCCGAATCCGAATCGCTCAGAAGATGGACGCACCGAAAATCCTGATTGTTCCATCCTCATAGCCGAGGACAAGCCGACCAAGCCATTCACCGTCCTTTTTGGTGCTGCGTTGCCGGTAGAGAACCGTCACATGCTCGCCTCGGCGGATAATGCCGAGATAGTCGGCGTCTTCAGACAGATTTCTGGCAAGCTCGCTGTTGGCAAACTGGTGGCCAACCGTAACTTGATTCATGGCAAGCGCCATGGAACTGGAGAAATTCTTGACGAACTCTTCGTACTTGCCTTCATTCGAATTCTTGACGAGGTCGCGCCACAGGGGCTCGGCTATGGTCCGTATCTCTTCGTCGGTTTTTTCAATGATGTTCACGCGCGGTTCTCTGGGACCGTGAAAGACCGGATTTGTAGAGTGCATCGAAAGCGACATGTTGGTCTTTCTTTGCATCCAGGCGGACGTTCAACGCGATCGTTCGCACGGAGGAATTGTTACTCGTTCGCCCCAACCAGGTGATAACAGGGCGCCTTCTCCATGGTGTATTCACCGGTCTCCGGATCGCGGCGCGAAACAGTCAGCACGTGCCAGTTTGCGTCGTCCACCTTCATGGCGTCGCCGCGGTAGTAGTAGCCCGGCCAGCGAGTCTCCTTGCGGAACAGCGTGTGCTGCGTGACGCACTCTGCGGCGCGATGCCGGTGCTTAAGCTCCCACGCCCGCAGCAACTCGTGAATATCCTTTGCAGCCAGGCTCTCCAGATCTTCCTCCATGACCTTGAGCTTCTTGAGTGCGATATTCAGGAGCTTGTCGTTGGTCATGTAGCTGACCGTCACCCCGCCGCAATACTCGTCCATGAGCTTCTGCAGACGATCCAAGCCCTGCTTCGGATTGATGTAGTGCGGGTTGACGTCGCCCGCCACGATCTCATTGCGGTAGATCGTGTAGTGCTCCAGGGGCTTGTAGATCTCTTTCTTGCGGCGGTTGATCTGCTCGTCGGATACGACGATGCCTTCGGCCTTGCCGTCGTCGATATATTTACAGGCAGCCTTCGCGGCGAGACGACCCTCGGTGAACGAGCCAGATGAAAAGGCGTGTGGCGTGCCGCCGACCGCGTCACCGGCGCCGAACAGGCCTTCGATCGTCGTCATGCGGTTGTAGCCCCAGAAATACTCGGGCGGAGAAACGTCCTCGGGACCCGAGCACCAGGCGCCCGAGCAAGTCGCATGCGAGCCCATGACGTAGGGTTCGGACGTCGTCAGTTCGGGGTTCTCGTTCTTGGGGTCCACGTCAGTCGAAGCCCAGAGGACCGCCTGGCCGATCGTCATGCCGAGGAAGTTTTCCCAGCCGACCTCTTCCAGATGAGGATCCTGGAAGGCCTTCATGGTCACCATGTGAATAGGACCGCGACCGGCATTCACTTCACTGATGATCGCATGGTTGCGTAGACAGGTCGGGATCGGCCTATGGGTTAAGTGCGAAGCTTCCGGATCCAGATATTCCTTTCCGACCATTTTCTGAAGTTCGGGGAACCACTTGGATTCGTACTCCTCGCCCAGACCATTTTGCGTATAGGTCTTCAGGTGCAGAAAATAGGCGCCGACTGGGCCGTAACCGTCCTTGAAACGCGCCAGCACGATGCGGTTTTCCATCTGCGTCATCTTGGCGCCGGCTTCGATCATGAGCCCATAGGCAGACGCGGACGACCAGGGCGCATACCAGGTACGTCCGGAGCCTTCGCCCACCGAACGCGGCTTGAAGATATTGGAAGCGCCTCCCGCGCCGCAGATCACGGTCTTGGACTTGAAGACGTGATAGTTGCCTGTGCGCACATTGAAGCCGACGGCGCCGGCGACCCGGTTCTCCTTGCTGTCATCCATCAGCAGGTGGGTGACGCAGATGCGATTGAATACCTTGTCCGCAGATTTCTTGGCGGCCTCGGCCACGATGGGCTTGTAGGACTCGCCATGGATCATGATCTGCCATCGCCCCTCACGCATATAGCGCCCGGTTTTCGGGTCGCGTCATGATGGGCAGGCCCCACTCTTCGAATTGGTGCACCGTGGAGTCGACGTGACGGGCCATATCGAACAGCAGGTCTTCGCGCACCAGCCCCATCAGATCGATACGAGCGTAGCGGACATGGTCCTCCGGATTATTTTCACCCCACCGGGTCCCCATGTAGCAGTTGATGGCATACAGACCCTGGGCGACCGCTCCGGAGCGATCGATATTGGCCTTCTCGGCAATAACGATCTTCTTGTTCTGACCCCAGAATCTGGCTTCCCAGGCGGCGCCGCTGCCGCCGAGACCCGCGCCGACGACCAGGATATCGATGTTGTCTTCGACGATCGTTTTGTAAGCCATCAGTAATACACGCCTTTCTTCATCGTGAGACCGGCCGACTGAAGGGTACGCAAATCGCCGTCATCCATGCGGATCCACTTTGGCTCATTGTAAAGCAGCTGGCTGTCGCGCATTTCCTTGCTGGGCGCGGGAACGTCGGCGAGCTTCGGGATTGCCTGTCCCCCAAGGCTTGGTGGTGATCGGCGACAGGAAATTCTTTTCCGTGCCGTTCCGATATTTGATCTTCCAGGCGATCGTGCCTTTCTCTTCGTCGCGGTCGACGCGAACGCTGTGACCGAGCGGGGCGAAGTCGGCATATCCGCGCACATCGATCGCATTCTGCGGGCAAGCCTTGACGCAGGAGTAGCACTCCCAGCACATGCTCGGCTCGATGTTGTAAGCGCGACGATAAGTCGGATCGATGTGCATGATGTCCGAGGGACAGATGTCGACGCAATGTCCGCATCCGTCGCACCTTGTCATGTAGACGAAGGTTGGCATTGGTCGGCTCCTTAGCTATTCGAGTAGAACTTGCGAGCTGTTTTCTAATAGTGGCGTGGCGCTTCGCGCTTGATGCCAAGTCCCATTCGCATCGGAGCGTTTCGCAACAGCTCCATGGAATGCCGTTTCTGTTGTTCGGGATCGTCGCGGGTCAGCGTCGGCAAATTCTCGGCCGACCCGTTGGCCTTCGATACTCGTTTCTCCAAAGCCGCGGCTGGCTTGAAGAACATGTGCGAGAATTTCGACCACGGGATCGAGACGAACAAGAACGTCGTCACGATGAGGTAAAGGCCGAGGAGAACGTACGACGAGCGGACGTGGCCCGACGGTCTCAGCATAGGCCCAGAGCAGGCCGAAGGTCACGCTGAGCACGAGCGACACGACGAAAATATCGGCGCGCTCGAAGCGGAACGGCGAATTGCCCTCGGCGGCGACGTCTACGCGGATGAAGAACCAGAACCAGTAGCCGCCGAGGCAGACCATCAGCCCGCCGATATACCAAAGCACCGGGAGCCATTGCGGCGTGGGCGTGGCGGGCGTCGGATAGCGCGAACACCATGACGACGGTGGCGACCACATAGATCACAAAGCCATACATCGCCAGGAGATGCGCGACCCGGCGCCGCATGTTGCAGAACTCGCCCGAGGCCATGCACGTCGACCACGGCGGTCTGCACGGCGATCGACACCATCTCTCCGCCGCCGACCTGCCGCTTCGCCTTGTTCTTGGATGCGCGCCAGTTGTCGAAGAAATACGTGGCGCTCCTCTTGTGCATGATGTCGAACAGCGTGCCGACCGACGACCAAGAGGGCCATGACGACGACGTATGTCTGCATGACGATCGGCGGCACGGACGCCGAAAGCTCGGCAAACGGATTGCTGGCGAACATTGGGCGGCATCTCCCCGATAAATTCTCAATTTTGACCGTCGACGCCGACGTCTTTTCCACCGGCTACCCCAAGCCCGGGACGCATCGGTTTTGTGATCGGTCGATATTGGAGAAAATAAGTACTCCCATTGAACCAATCTATCTAACAAATTATCATGGTGAAACCAATCGAATATATCGATGGAAGCCGATGACCCTTGAACAGTTGCGCGTTTTCGTCGCCGTTGCCGAGCATCAACACGTGACCCGGGCGGCCAAGGAGCTCGGCATTACACAATCGTCGGCGTCTGCGGCTGTCGCTGCGCTCGAGGCACGATACGGCGCCAAGCTGTTCGACAGAGTGGGCCGCCAAATTCATCTTACCGAGACCGGGCGGCTTTTCCTGCCGGAAGCTCGGGCGGTGCTCGATCGCGTCGCCACGGCCCGCTCGGTTATCGAAGAAGATCCGAGCGAAGCAACCGGCACGGTCGCCGTGGGGGCCAGCCAAACGATCGCGAGTTATTGGCTGCCGCGGCGTCTCGTCAGCTTTCAGGCCGCCCATCCCGGCGTCCGGCTGGATGTTGTGATCGGCAACACGCGCGAGATCGAAGCCGCGGTAGCGGAAGGCGCGGTCAATCTGGGACTGGTCGAAGGACCGACGCAGCATCCAGCGCTCCTACGCTATCGAGCGGATCAAGATCGTCTCATGCTGGTCGTCGCCGCAGATCAACCGCCTCTGCCGGAGATAGAGCCCGGTCGCCTCGATCTGCGTTCCATTTCTTGGGTGGTCCGCGAAGAAGGGTCGGGAACACGGGTCGTGTTACGGGATCTCGCGCAACGCGCGGGGTTGAAATTCGACGATCTCAAGATCGTCCTGGTTCTTCCAGCCAACGAAGCGGTGCGCGAGATGGTGGAAGCGGGAGCCGGCGCGACGATCATCTCGGAGCACGTCGTTGCGTCTGCGGTCGCCGCCGGCAAGCTGCGTGCAGTCCCGATCGACTTGCCGCCCCGCGATTTCGCACTGGTGCGTCATCGCGATCGGCATCTGAGCGTTGCCCAAATGGCGTTAGTCAATCATCTCACGAAGACGCAAGACGCTCGATCTCATTCCCTTGTCGAATTGTCACATTAAATCGAATTATTGTGCCCCCGGGCAATGCTGCGATAGCGCGAAGGAAACTGAGCGGTTTGCCACGGCGTGGGTATGGGAAAATGAAAGACCATCCATGCAGTCGCCTGGCAGCCTGCCGAAGGAACCGATCGTCAATCCTTGCGGAAGGCCACGGATGCCAGCCAACCGGTCAGCAGGGCCATGGCCATCGTCGCGACGCCGTAGAGCAGGCTGTGGTCGAGAGCCGCGCGCACGACAAAATCCTCGACGCCGACTTTGGCCACGGTGAACGACGACGATGTCCGCGCGATCGCAGCGCCCTCGGAATACAGCCCCACGTCGACCGCGTAGGTTCCGCTCGGCACGCTCGCCGGGATCGGCACCTCGGTTCGAAACAGGGTCGAACTGAGGAAAGTCACCGCGCTCGATTGGACGTTGTAGAGCTTCTCACTCTTCCGAATGTCCAGAAGATTGCTGAGGTACGTGTTATCTCCGCCGTTAGTGTCCGAAGCCGGCAGGATATTCTCGGCGCCGATGCGTTGTTGCCGTAACGTTTCCGTGCTGGCGATGGCATCGATTGGACGATTGGAAAAAAGGCCGAGATAGGCGGGCACGTCGGCAAATGTCTCCTCGCCTTGGTTGATCCAGATTCCGGCCAAGTGCTCCTTGCGCCGCACCACCATGGTCTGGCGCGGCCCAATTACCGTTACGACGATGTCGTGGGGCCGCGACGCCGAGCCGTCGGTTTGAATCGCACCGAAGACGACGATGGAAACGCCGCCATAGTCGGCGGTCACCGAGATTTTGGCCGGTTCGACGACAGCAATAATTTGCTCGGCGGCCGCCGGCGCGGCGTCAAAAGACAGCGCCGCGATGCAGCAAATGATGACACAGAATGCGGCCATCACGAATTCGCTCCCAGTACCTGGACCGAATACAGATTTTCCGGCCGTACGATCAGGCCGTAGCCAAATCGCAAACCGACCGCCAGGATAAGGACGCCGAGCAGCAGGCGTAGGCGTTCCGCGCGCATGGCTTGCGCAGTCCGGGCGCCGAATTGCGCGCCGATGACGCCACCGACCATCAGGGCGAGGGCGAGAACCGCGTCGACCAGATGATTTCGTGAGCGCATGCATGACCGTCGCCAGCGCCATGGTGGAGGTGGTCAAAGCTGCCGCCGTTCCGATAACGGTCGCCGTCGGCACGCGCAGGAAATAAATAAGCATCGGCACCAGGAGAAATCCACCGCCGATTCCCATCACGGCGCCAACCGCGCCGACGATGTAGCCGATGCCCAACACCGGAATGATCGAGACATAGATTTTCGAACGCTTGAAGCGGAACTTCAGCGGCAGGCCATGTACCCAGGTGTGCGAACCGGGGCGACGCATCACCACCGGTTTATTCTGGTACTGACGCACAATGGTGCGCACGCTCTCCAGCATCATAAGCCCGCCGACCGTGGTGAGCATGATCAAGTAGGACAGGGCGATGAGGAGATCGAGCTGGCCGCGGGACCCCAACGTCGTGAAAATCCATACGCCGGTGGACGTTCCGAGCAGGCCACCTATGAGCAGCATCGCGGTCATCTGCAGATCGACGGCGCGCCGCCGCCAATAACTCAAGGCGCCGGAGAACGACGAAGCGGTAATGTGGCTGGCCACGCTCGCGACGGCGACGCCGGGCGAAACGCCGAGGAAGATCAGGAACGGCGTCATCAGGAAGCCGCCGCCGACCCCGAACATGCCCGAGGCAAAGCCCACCGCCAATCCCAGCGCCAGAAGGACGAAGATGTTTACCGAGAGATCGGCAATGGGCAGATGGATGAGCAATCGCGTTGTTCCGCTGTTCGAATGACACCTATGTTTGCCAGTCGGCAAAGCGCGGCGGCAAATGACGTTGAGAGGCCAAAAGCAGCAGCGGCCGCCACCTTGGGGTGGCGGCAGCGGCCTCGTCAGGCATCGTCAAAGTCCGAAGGCGGCGCCTCGACGCCGCAGCGAACGACTAGGCACTTTTCTTTTCGGCGGAGCGCAACTCGTCGAGCTTGCGATCCCATTTCATATCGGTGGCGAAGGATTTGCACTCCTCCGGACTCATGAAGACCGTTTCCTTCGCGCCCGGATAGTCACGGCTGACGACGTCCTTCATGTAGCGCGTAATGACGTCTTCCATGATCGGAATGAGGTCGGTGTAGATCCGTGAGTGCCGCGGCACATGCTCTTCCCAGAGGTGGAAGAGATCGGAGGAGATGATGTGCACGCCGTGCGCGCAATTGCCGGCGCCAAGGCTCATCACCGGCACCGGAAGCGTCTGTGCCAGATATTCGGCGACTTCCGACGTCGTTACTTCACACAAGATCGAGAAACATCCGGCGTCGACCATCGCCTTGGCGTCGTCGACCATTTCCTTGGCGCGCTTGGCGGTCTTGCCCTGGGCGACGAAGCCGCCGATCTGCGGCATGCGCATTGGCGTTATGCCGATATGGCCCTGCACCGGAATGCCGGCGCGCACGATCGCCTCGATGTTCTTGGCGTGATACTTGTTGCCTTCGCATTTCATCACTTCGGCGTTGGCTTCATGCACGAAGCGGCCGGCATTCTCGACGGCTTGCTCCGGCGAGACGTGGAAGCTCCAATAGGGCATGTCGACCATGCGCAGCCCGTACTTCGAGCCGCGGTCGATCGCCTTCGACATCATCATGACTTCGTCGAAGCTCACCGTGACGGTGCTCTTGTGGCCGAACAGGATCATGCCGCCGGTATCGGAGACGCAGAGGATGTCGATGCCGAGCCGGTCCGCCACAACCGCAGTGCGATAGTCGTAGGCGGCGAGCTGCGTGATCGGCTCGCCTTTCTTCATCTTCGCCATCAGCGTGTTGATGGTGATCTTTCTCCTTGCCGGCGCGTCAGCCATGATTGTTCCCTCGCTACAAACTCTTGTGTCTTTTGACAGGATGGCGGGACAATACTTCGGTTTGCCACTGCTGTCTTGCCAACTTACAGGGCGCTTTGGCCCCACGGCAGTCAAATATGCATCGGCTATTGGATGTTCGTTGTCAGCTATAACAGGAGTTCGGGCGGCTAGCGCCACGACGCGCGCGGACGGCGCTTGGCGGTGTCGTAGAACGGTAGCGGCGTGATACGGATGTTTCGAAACGTCGCGGAGGCGTCCTGGAGCGGCCCATCCGTCGCGGTCCCGTCGCGCACATAGCCGAGCCCGAGAACGCCACCGGAGGCGACGCTGTCACAGGCCGAAGTGACCGCGATCACTCCCGGCGCGGCGGGCCGGGGTGGGACGCGCGCCGCTTGCCAGGGCCATACGAGGCCTTCTGCATCGGCACGAAACGAGACGAGCTTGAGCTGAAGTCCCGCTGAATCGGTGGTTCGGTGGAATTTGCCTAGGCCTGCTTCCCGGGGCGACACCGGCAGGCAAAACTCGTTGGTGAACAGAACAAACCCTGCTTCGATGCGCAGCATGTCCGCGGCAACAAACCCGGCCGGCCGCGTCCGCGCCGATAGGGCGTGCCATAGCTCGCCGGCGCGGTCGCGCCCGACAATGATTTCGAAGCCCGCTTCGCCGGTGTAGCCGAGCCGTCCGACGGTGCAGGGAATGCCGGCAAGATCGGCACCGCCGAAGTGGAAATATTCGATCCGCGCAAGCTTGTCGCGATCGCCCAGCGGAGCCAATGCGTCGAGCGCGCCGGGCCCCTGCACAGAAAAGACCGCCCGCGATGCCCCTATGTCGCCGACCTGGAGGCCCGCAGCGTTGAGCGCAAGCAAGTCGACGATGTCTTGCCGGCGTCCGCTCATTACCTCGAACGATTGCGGGCCCGTCCGCCAAACCGTCAGATCAGCCTGGACTCTGCCAGCGCCGTCGATGCGCAACGCGTAGCAAATCTGTCCTTGTCCGACGGTATTCAGTGGCCTGCCGGTGAACGCTTCAATAATGCCCGTTGCGTGCTGTCCTGCGAGCCGGGCGCACTCCAGAAACGAAAAATCGAACAAGGCGCAGCCTGCCCGGCATGCCTCTGCTTCGGCGGTGGCATCGCCGAAATCTCGCTTCAGCGTGCAAATATCAAGCGCCATCGGGTGTGACTATTTCAGCAGGCGCCAGGTAATATTTGCAAAAATAAATGCGCCGACCGCAATCAGCACAACCGAAACGATCCGCTGCAAAGTCGCGCGCGGCACATCGTGAGCGAGCTTGGCGCCAAACCAGGTGCCGACCGTCAACGTTGCGGCGAGAATACCGCCCAGGGTCCAATCGACCTGCCCGTAGAGGAAATTTCCGATCGTCGCGGCGATAGCGATGGGGAGTTGGATCGCCTGGCTCAATCCTACGGCGGTGAGTACAGGTACGCTCAGCGTCAGCAGGATCGGGACCAGGACCAGCGGTCCGCCGCTTCCACTGACCGAGGACAAAAACCCGGTCACCGCGCCGACGATCAGCAGTGCCGTGTTGGAGATACGGCGCTCCGGCCCCTCGGTTACCGATCGGCGCCGGAGCGAATTGAGGCCCGAAAGCAGCGTCAGCAGGCCGAGTCCGGCCTCAAGCAGCCCAGGGCTCACCGCGCTGACCGCCCAGGCGCCCGCATAGGCCGTGGGGGCTGCGCCGATGCAGAGCCAGCCCGCCATGCCCCACCGGATAGACTTGTTGTGGGCGAACACCGCAGTGCCGATGCTGCCGGCCAGGATGTAGGCCATCATCGCCGCCGCAATACTGATCCCGATCGGGATTTGTACGAGAAATACCAGGGCCGGCACCAGCAGCACGCCGCCAATGCCGATGCATCCGATCAGCAGGCCGGACATCAGCCCCAGCAGCAGGAGCAAGACTAGTTCCGAGACCGCCACGGGCTTGCTCTGCGTTTGTTCTCCGGCCGCCCTTTATTTGCACAATTGCTGCACTGCATCAAAAGCGCGCTCTATTGAACGGTAGGGACAGTTACATTTCGCCTATTTTCGACCTAGACTAGTCTGCCCTTGCACATATCGTGGGCGCGCCGGCGAGCAAACGAAATGTTTATTCGACAGTTTCGATATCTGGTTGCGGTTGCCGAAGAGCATCACTTCGGCCGCGCGGCGCAGCGCTGCAACGTCACCCAGCCCAGTCTTTCCAGTGGCATCAAACAGCTCGAACTCGAGCTCGGTGTGCCGATCTTTCTGCGCGGCCGAGGTCAGCGCTTTCACGGCCTGACCGCCGAGGGCGAGCGCGTCGCGACCTGGGCGCGCGGCGTGTTGGCATATTGCGACGCGATGCGCAAAGAAGTCGCGATGATGCAGAACGACCTCACCGGGAACCTGCGCCTGGGCGCAATGCCGTCGATGTCGCCGGTGCTGCCGTTCCTGCTGCAGACCTTCCGCACCAAGTACCCCGGTGTACGCGTCGACGTTCAGTTTATCGGCAACGAGGCGATGAAACTCGGCCTCAACAACTTCTCGCTCGATGTGGCGCTGACCTATCTCGACAAGGCGGACCTCGGACGCAAGAACACGTTGCCGATTTATACCGAACAGCTCAGTCTTCTGGTGCCCGATACGCCGGAATTCCAACGCCGCAAGACGATCACGTGGAAGGAGGCCGCGCAGTTGCCGCTGGCAATGCTGCGTCCGTCCATGCATGAGCGGCGTTACGTCGACCAGGTCTTTGCCAGTGTCAAATGCGCTCCGTCGGCGCGGGTGGAGTCGGAATCGATCCTGCATCTGATGTTCCAGGTGCAGTTCACCGAGCTCTGCACGATCATTCCCTCGCATTTCGCGCATGCGCCCGGGCTGCACCGCGGCACGCGCGCGTTGCCGCTTGTCGATCCCGTTGTGAGCCAGGATGTCGGCTTGTTCTGGGCGGAAGGCGAGATCGTGCTGCCGATGGCCAATGCGTTTGTCACGATCGCGAAAAAGCTCAACAAATCGGGTGAACTGCGCAAGCGCCTCGAAGACGATCACGCAGCGGTTTACGACCGCCCCACCGGACGGCACGACATGAGCGAGCTGCACGCCTGAAATCCCGGCGCGGCGGCGGCAAATCGTCTCGCTCATCCGCTCGCCTTCAGAAACGCCTTCAGCGCCGCGCTCGGGTCCCGTTCCGCAAGCAGCGCAGAGGCGGACAGCATCGCACGCTTCATAACGGCGGCGCCCGCATCGGTCCCGGCCACTGAATTCACATAAAAGAAGGGTTCAGGGTGCTCCGCGTCGCCGGGCGAGAAGCCAAATCCAGCCACTTTCGCGTCCATTACACATTTGAGACTGAGATCCTGCGGCCAGCATACGATGCGCGCGTCCGCGGCGCCGCTCGCAGCGTGCAGGACCGCGGCGGCATTCCGGTACCAGGCCTCGAGAACCGATAGCGGCTGCAGACATGATTGGGGTGAATGATCTTCGGCGTCGCCGCTCATCAGGCCCGGAACGGTGTATGGGAGCGACTTCGAGAACTTGGCGGTGTCGAGTCCGCGATGGAAAAGCTCCACCAAAAGCCACGCTTCGACCTCGGCCGGCGAATGTTCTTCCGGATCCAGGATGTGCGGCGCCGGCTTGCCATCCTCCAGGAACTGCATTTCGAGCTTCGGCAGCCGCATTTCGAGTGCCAGATTTTTTTCGAACGCCCGGGTGACGAAGGCTGCATCAGCCGCGCGAAACTCCAGGGTGAGCCGCTCTTCCTGCGCATCCGCCGCGACGTAGCTGTTGGCGATCCGCGCCAGCCATTGCGCTAGATTGACGGCTTCGCGGCGGGCGTCGCCCAGCGCTTCTGAGCCGGGCGCGGTCAGGGATGACCACGGCAGGGGAAGGAGCGCCGATTGTGGCTCAGGCGAACTTGTCATAACGGATATTCCGGCCGGAGACGCCGCCGACAACCAGCGCACGGATTGTCGCATCGACCATGACCGGCGGTCCTGCGACATAGACGATCGCGTCGCCATAGCGGCCGGCCATGGCCTTGCCGGCAACCTCGTGGACCATGCCGACGGCAAGCTTGAGAGCGGGAAAATCCGCGTGCACCGGCGCTGCCGCCGCTTCATCGGACAGCGCAATCGTGACTTCAAGATTGTCGTGCGACGACGCGACGAAGCGCGACAAAGGCTCCAGATAAAACGTATCGGCCGAGGTGCGCACGCCGAAGAAAACGGCGCCCTTGTGGTCGCGAAAATAATCAGCATCGACGGCGCATTCGAGGATCGACATCATCCCGGCAATCCCTGAGCCGCCGGCAATGCAAACAATGTTCTTGCCTTCTTCGAGCCGGAAAACGGCGCGGCCGAGTGGGCCGAACACTTTCACTTCCGGATCACTCTGCCGCGCGCCGAACAGCCAGTCGCTGAAGCCGCCGGCCGGCTTGCGCTTGAGCACCAGCGCGATCTTATCGGTACTGGGCTCGTAGTTGACCATCGAATAGGCGCGGCCGCCCGCGACATCGGCGGATTCGAGGACGACGAACTGGCCGGCTTCGAAGCTCATCGGCGTCGATAGATGCACGTCGAAATGCGCGACGTCATGGGTTAGCTGGCGCATATTGCGGATCACGCCGCTGCGCCGCGCCGGCGCGGCTTTCTCCGAAATCGCGATCGGGGAGGGCACCATCAATTCGCAATCCGACCGCGGGTGGGTCTGGCACATCAGGATATCGCCCTTGTCGCGCTTGAGACGCGCGCCGCCGGGCGCTTCATTCCACCGCACGTCGGTCTGGCCCGTCACAACGCGCGCGCGGCAAGTTCCGCATGTGCCGGTCGCGCATTCGTAGGGCAAGGTGAGGCCCTGCCGCAGGCCGGCGTGCAGGATGTTCTCCTCCTCGCCGCAATCGAAGGCCAGTGTCCCGCTCTTGCTCTGGACCGTTATTTTCATCGCCGCCGACAGCCGTAATTATTTGAAGAAATCGTCGTCGCCTTCACCCTCGGCCTCGAATTCGTAAGTCAATTCGCCGTCGATATTGGCGAGGATCGCGCCGTTGTCTTCCTTGAGGTCGTAAGTCTTGAGCGGCTTCTCGGTGTCTCCCCTCATTTCGAGGGTTTCGAGATCCCATGACCACAGATGTTTGCTGCATGTGAGCGTGCAGTTCGCAACGATGCCGGATTCTGCCAGCGGTTCTTCCATATGAGGACAGATCGGCGGGATGGCGCGATAGCCAGCGCCATAATTGACCAGCAGGATCGGAATGCCGTCGACGTCGAATTTCTTGATCGAATTCGCCGCAACCTCATCCGTCCTGCATATGCGTTTCCAAGTCATTACCCCTGCTTCTTTTATCGGCCATCAGCCAGCCGGCCCGATGACAGCCGCAATACGCTACATTCGCCGCGGCATCAAATCGGCCAGTGCGAGCCCTTGTCCAGCCGCCTGTTTTCGATTCTCACCTCGCGGGTCAAGAAAGCCGCTTTGTTGTTCTCGATCTTGAACGTATCGATGTACTTCCCCACCAGAAACAGGCGGCTCTCGCCGGCGTCGATATGCGAATTGATGCCGTCCAGAAGATTTTGGTAGACGATCACCGAGCTGACAGCGTTGGCCGACTTCTGCCCTTCATCGACATCGACGGTGTAGACGGATGTATGCCGGGTCAGTGGCGAGTGATCGGTGTTGTGCTTTGGCAAGAGCTTGATAATGCCGGCCAGCCCGTTGCGGTCGAGCGCGAGATAAGTCACGTCCTTGTTGATTTCCGGGCTCCAGGCCCGGATCGCGTATTGGAACTTGTCGTCGCAATGAGCGAGCCAGCCATCCCAGTCCTGTTGATCGAGAGAAATGGTCGACCGATAGATCGTGTCACGAACAAGAGCGGACGCGTCCACTGGTAGTCTCCCTCCGTTCGGCCAGCGCGCGGCTGTCAGCCGGGCCGGTTGAGGTGGCATGCGAACGCGACGGACAGGCGACCACCGATATAAGGAGATCGACCGGCAGACGGCGCGCCGATCGGGCCTTTGGCTACTCCGCGGCAACCGCCATCGCTTCCGAGTAGGGCTGCTCCGGCTGGCCCGGCATCCGGTTCATCCAGCGGCCCCACTCCCGGTAATAATGGCGCATGCCGTTCTCGTCGTGGATCGTCTGGTTCTCATGACGTCCGTGGAGGAGATGACGCGGCTCGGAGCCGGTCAGCATGGTGGTACCCTGGCCCTGCACGCCGATCAGATCTTCATGCAGGTTGCGCCCGAACGGACCCCAGATCGAATTGTGATGATTGATCCGGGTCTGGCGCTCTTCCGGCGTGTCGCGCTTAAGACCGAGTCCGCGGAATTCGATCATTACCTTGTCCGGAGCGAGCGGCGTGACGATGTCGCACCGCAGCGCGGAACCGCGCAGATTGAAGTTCATGCCGGGGAACATGTCGATCATGTACCACTGGTTCGGCGGCAGGTGCGGGAATGAGAGCGCGGCGCGGCTGTCGAAGCCTTGATACTTCTCGTAGTTCACCTCGTAAGTTCCGACGACGATATGGCCATTCTCGAACGCCTCGTTCTTGCGCGCGAAGTAGGCATCGTTAAAGCCGGTGACGCGGTTATGGTAGTGCATGAAGTCGTGATAGAACTCACAATTGGTGTCGTGCCAGAGCTTGTAGTTCACATTCACGATTGCCTTGTGATAGTGGAACACCTCGAGCGGCTCAGCCTCGAGCGTCTTGCGCAGGCAGGCGAACGGCGCCGCGCCCCACTCCTCGAGAGAAACCTTCGGGGAATCGTCGAGGCTGACCCACACGAAGCCGCCGAACTTGACTTCGCAGCGCAGCCGGCGCAGGCCGATGTCTTCCTTGCAAAGGCGGTCCTGGTAGCCTTCTTTCTCGCGGCTGATGTAAACGCAGTTGCCGCGCATGTCGTATTGCCAAGCGTGGAACATGCAGGTCATGCGCTTGGGGTTTCCCGACGGCTGCCCTTCCAGGAAGCTGCCGGCCGGACGGCGCTCGATGATCATGCCGCGATGCGGGCAGACGTTGAGGAAGGCGCGAACCACATTGTCCGGACCGCGGCAAACGATCACAGGCTCCCGCGCGATCGAAGTGGTGCGAAAATCGTACGAGTTCGGCAATTCGGATTCGTGACAGACGGGAATCCAGGCCTTTTTGAAGATCTTTTCCAGTTCTTCCTCGAAGATTTGAGGATCGGAATAGATGCGGCTGTCGACCCACTCGCCCGTCTGCAGGGGCGGGGGCGCCACCCATTGGCGATGATTTTTAGCGGCCACGGCGTGCCTCCAATAAGAAACTGCGACAGGCTGAAAGCCAATCGCGTACGCTGCGTTGTGTCGATACGGCGGTCACAGCAGACTGGTTTTATAACATATATATGATATGGCTTTGCATAGCCGCCAGTGACGGGGAAATCGAACCTGGTTATGTGTCAATAGCTTCAACCAAAGCATAACGTCGCACCGCTGCGAAAGTGCCGGTGGACGCCTCAATACCGCTGGTTGTGTGGGGGGATGGCATTGATAGCGTGCCTCTATATAAGCATTTGGAGTAATGATTTTGAGTTTTTCACGCTTGGCTGGCATGCTTTCTTCGGGCTTGATGGTGAGGCGGCCAGGTTTCGCTTGCATCGTCCCGCTCCACTCGGTGCCGGCACAAAACAATAGAATATCTGGGCAGACCGGCAGCAGCCGCAGGCCCAGAGGGGAGGGAAGCAAATGAGCGAACAAGCCATATCCGCCGGCGGAATCCGGCCTCCAATTCCCCGCCCTGCGCCGGCGGCCGGCCCTCTTCACATCCCGTTCAAGCAGGCCTTTCTCGTCGCGTTGGCGGCGGGTCTCGGCTACGGATTCGACGCCTATGCCGTCAACATTTACGGCATGCTGGGTCCTACGCTTGCCCATGATCTCGACGTCTCGATCAAGACGATCGGTCTCATCGGCTCGATCTTTCTGGTAGGCTATACGATCGGCACGATTGGGTTTGGTTTCCTCGCCGACCGAATCGGGCGTCGCGATGCGCTCGGATGGTCGATCATCCTCTACGGCATCACGACCGCGATCGGCGGATTATCGACCAACCTCTATATCTTTACGTTCTTGCGCTTCCTCACAGGCGTCGGCGGCGCCGGCGAATTGGCGGTTGGCGCCCCGTATACCGCTGAGATGTGGCCAAAGCGGGTTCGCGCACTTGGCACCGGCGGCATTATGTTTTCGCTGTACTCGGCCGGCTATATTTTCGCCGCCATCTGCACACTCTTCATCGTGCCGCGGTTCGGTTGGCAATGGGCGTTCGGCTTCGCCATCGTACCCGCGATCCTGGTGTTCGTGTTGCGCCGCATCGTTCAGGAGTCGGTGCGTTACAAGGAGGCGCAGGCCGAAGTCGAACGGCATATCCAGCAGGAAGGTGTTGCGCACCCGCGCGTCAATATCTTTTCGATCCCGGGCGCTTGGCACCGCATCATCGTCGGCTGGCTGCTCTACGTGCCGAACGCATGCGGCTATTGGGGGATCACGGTGTTTCTCACCACGTTCATGGTGCAGAAATTCCACACCAGTCCCGCCGACGCCATCTTCTACGCGATGATGTTCTACGTCGTTCAATTTTTCCTGTCGTATATCGGGACCGGCCTGTCGGACCTCATCGGCCGCCGGCCAGCGGGTATCCTCGGCGCGTTGATCATGATCGTTTGCACAGTGGTCGCATCCAGGGCCGAAGATTTCCAGACCTTCCTCATCTTCGGCGCGATCATGATCGGCATGTTGGGCTGGCTGTGGGGCGTCGGCGACACCTATCTCAGCGAATTCTTCCGCACCAGTTTGCGGGCTACGGGCTTCGGCATCATGGTCGGCGGCGGCCGCGTTGCCTCCATCTTTGCCCCGTACCTCGTCGGCTGGGGAATCGCGGTATATGGGCCGTCCATACCGTTCCTCGCCACGGCGGCGCTTTGGGTCTTGACCATTCTCGGTTACCTGATCGGACCTGAAACGGCTGGCCGAGAGCTGGAAGAGGTTCAGCTCTGATTGATAATAAAGAGAATGGCGCTCGCTGTGGGCGCCATTTCCTTGAAGCACGACAACGCTGCTTGCTGGAGGGCGTGAGCATCGCTGATTGATCTGCGGGGGAAGCTAGATAACTGAAAAAAACTGGCGCGGCACAGCGACGCTTGTCGCCATCTCGTTGGGTCATCTATGGCAGCAAAACTCATTGACGGTGTCGCCGTCGCCAGGAAAATTCGCGACGAGTGCAAAGAGCGCGTAGAGCGCATCGTCGCGCAGAGCGGAATTCCCCCCGGGCTGGCTGTCCTCGTCGTCGGATCGGATCCAGCCTCACAAATCTACGTGCGGAACAAGATGCGCGCTTGCGCCAATGTCGGCATTCAATCGTTCCGCTTCGACTACGCGCCGGATGTCAACCAGCAGGCGGTCATCGATCAAATCGTGCGGCTCAATGACGATCCCGCCGTCCATGGCATATTGGTTCAGCTGCCGTTGCCGCCATCATTCTCCATGCGGCGCATTCTGGAGACCATATCGGCCGACAAGGACGTCGACGGTTTCCACCTCTACAATGTCGGCGGGCTCGTGGTCGGTGGCACCGTGTTCCCGCCCTGTACGCCTTATGGCGTTCTCAAGCTGCTCGAACATGAGCAAATTCCGCTCGAAGGCAAGAATGTCGTTGTCGTCGGCGCCAGCAATATCGTCGGCAAGCCGATGGCCCTGATGCTGATGCAGCACGAAGCCACCGTGAGCATTTGCCATGTCAAGACCAGGGACTTGGCCCAGTACACGACTCTGGCCGATATTCTGGTCGTCGCAGCCGGCCACCCCAATCTCATCCGGCCCGACATGGTGCGGCCGGGGGCGGTGGTCATCGACGTCGGCATCAATCGCCTCGAGGACGGGACCCTGGTCGGCGACGTCGACTTCAAGGGCGTGGCAGAGAAGGCCTCCTATATCACGCCGGTGCCGGGCGGCGTCGGTCCGATGACAGTGTCGATGCTGCTGGTCAACACGATTACGTCTTGGGAGCGATGGCACCAGCAGAGGCCAGTTCCCGCCTGGTCGAAATTTTCGCCTTCGCAGGTCGCTTGAACATAGATCGCGGCGTTTCGCTCTTGCGCAGCCTACGGAGCGGCAGAGCCGTCTGGATGCGCCGCTCACGTGATCGACAGGACCACGCCGCCGGTGATCCGCACCGACGCGTAGTGGTCAAGCTCCGGTAGATCCCATCAAATGTCCGCGGTCGACGACGCGCTACGACACTGGAGCTATCGCACGCCGCCGGCGTTGACGATCGGCGCCGCTGTAGCCCTCGAAGCGCTTGCGCAGCTCGGCGACTTGCGTCTGGTTGGTGAGGAAGTCGCGGTAGTCGTTGGCGACCTGGTAGGACAGGATCGGCTTGAAGCCGGCTGGCGGCGGCACATCGCTGCGCGGCGACCAGGTCGGCGAGGTTGGACTTGCTGCTCGGGCGCGAGCAGCCACGAGATGAAAAGCTTCGCCGCGTTCGGATGCGGAGCGCCCTTGAAGATCGCGCCGGTAAGCGGCCAGATCGGCATCGCATCGACTGTTGGGAAATGCGAGTCGACAGGCAGGCCCTGCCGCTTCAGCTCGCTGGTGATGTCGTAGATCGAATTGAACGTGACGAGGTTTTGGCCGGAGGCGATGCTGCGCTGCTGGCCGAGATGGCCCTGAATGAAATTGGGCTTGGCGGCCATGTATTTGTCCATGTAATCCCAGCCGTACTTCTGCACGATGTGGTAGAACACCCACAGCGTGACGTCGTCGTCCGCCGGATAGGGCGTGACGATCTTGCCGTGGAATTCCGGCTTCAGAAAATCGAGCGCCGAGTTCGGCACGTCGGCGGCGGCGACCTTCTCGGTGTTGTACATGTAGGGCACGACGTTCACCATCGTCGCCCAGAACGCGCCGTCGGCGTCCTTGAAGCTTGCGTCCATCTTGTCGAAGCCGTCGGGCTTGAAAGTCATCAGACGGCCTTCGCCCTTCCAGCGCACGAAGTCGGCGATGGTCTGCAGGATCGCGGCATCGACCTCGAGTTTTCCGGCGGCGATCTGCTGGTCGATTTTCTTGTCGAGCACATTGGAGAAGCCGCCGCCGATCGAGATCTTGATGCCCGGATAGCGCTCTTCGAACACTTTGGCCCGCGCATCCCAGGGTGCGGTCGGGCCGCCGACATAGAACGCGAATGCGCCTTCGCCCTTGGCCTTGGCGTAGATGCTCGTCGAGGGATTGCGCGCGAGCGGTGCAGGGCGGTTGTCGGCGACGATGGCAAGTACCGCGCGGCTGAACGGTCGCAGGCGTGCGAACGATGACGATCATGATGGTCCTCCCTGACAGGATGTTTTGCGGGATCATCACCGCGTGCGGCAGGAAAGACAAGCGGGCTATCGGCAGGCGCGGGCGGTTAATCAGCGCTTGCGCTCTGCTGAGAGACCCGAGCGGGCAACTGCCTCCTCGCCAAGGCTTATGGTCTCATGCTAACCCATCCTGCGGCATGGGGTGTGCCGGCTTATGACACAAGGGAAAACGTCCAATGAAAATGCTGGCTTATCTTCTGGCCATTATCTGCGCCGTCGCCGCCGTCATGTATTTCACGATGCCGGCCGGCTCATTGCCGACATTCATGCCGGGTTACCTGGCGGGCTCCGCGCATATTCACACCACGCACGCCATTGCCGCCGCTGTTGCCGCCGTCGTGCTGTTCCTGATCGGTTGGTTTGTCGGCCGTAAGCGCTAGCGCTCTGAGCCCGGCCGCCGTCACTTTTCGCCGCGCAGCTTGCGCTGGACGCGTTCGTCGAAGCGCTCGACGCTGACGACGACGCGCTGATGCGTGCCGCCGCCGATCGGCTCGAACTCGTCGCGGGCTTCGACGCGGAAGGTGATGGTGCGGCCTTCGAGCTCGCAAGACCTCGGCGGTCGCGGTGACGCGCAGTCCGACCGGCGTCGCGGCCACATGGCTGACATCGAGGTGGATACCGAGGCTCTGATGGCCGGCGGGCAGCAGGTGCTCGACGGCCGCAAGCGCCGCCGCCTCGATCACGTTGATCATGACCGGCGTCGCCAGCACCGCAATCCGCCCGGAGCCGACGAACGGCGCGGTGTGTTGCGGGCCGACGACGATCTCGGCCGTTCCGGTGATGCCGGGCGTAACGCGTGACAGAACGGCGCTGACGCGGGGAGGGCATGATCTGGCGAGATCCGCTGTGTGCTCAAGTCTGGTATAACCTGATCGTCATAGCTCGTCACGGGGATTGGCGCGCCAGACGCCGGGCAGGATATTCCGTGCTGGCCTGAATCGATGCTAAACTGACCGCCGTAAAACGAGGAGCCGCCGCCATGCTTCGATACGCGATCGTTGCCGCAACGCTGGTCGTGATTTCTGCCAAGCGCGCCGTCCTTTGCCGTGACGGCGAAAGACAAGACGGCGACCTGCAAGTTCGGGGCGGACGATCAGAAGCTCAAGGGCGCGTCGCGTGCCGCATTTTTGAAAAAATGCATGTCGGGGAAAAACGATCCCCGCGGACCTGGGCCCGCCGTGCCGCCGCCGCCGAAGAATTGAAGGCCGATCTGGGCTAGATTTGCGGCATGAACCTGCCGCCGCTGCGCACGCTGTTCTTCGAGGATCTTTCGGTTGGTATGACCGAGACGCTGGAGAAGACCGTGTCATCATCCGACGTCGTCGGCTTCGCGCAGCTCACCGGCGATCGGAACCCGATCCATCTTTCGGAGCACTTCGCCGCGCGCACCTCGTTCGGCAAGCGGATCGCCCACGGGCTCTACACCGCGAGCCTCATTTCCGCTGTGCTCGGTACGCGGCTGCCCGGGCCGGGCGCGATCTACATCTCGCAGACGCTGAACTTTCGGGCGCCGGTCAAGATTGGCGATACGGTCGTCGTCACCGTGACGGTTGCGGAATTGCTTCCGGAAAAGTCCCGGGCGCGCCTCTCCTGCGTCTGCGTCGTCGGCGCTGCGGTGGTTTTGGACGGCGAGGCGCTGGTCAAGGTGCCAAGCGAGAAGGCGGCAAAGGGGAAGCGGCCGGTGCTGCGGTTGTGAGACGAAGTCTGATTTGGAGGCCACGATGTTTGAACGTGATGAAGTGCTCCAAGACCTGCATGCGCGTTTGGTGTCGGCTGGAATAAATCCGCTTGACCCGAAGGTGCAGGCGATCTGCGAGGTCGTCAACGCGTTCTATGCCGAGAAAACGCGCGAGGTGCTGCAAAAGATGCAGGCTGTGCTCGCCAAAATCGAGCCGTAAGGTCTACGCCAGCAGGTCGTGAAACTCCGGACGCTTGGCGATATAGGCGCGCACGACCGTACAGCGCGGCACGACGTGGAGGCCTCTGGCGCGTGCCGCTTCCAGCGCGCCCTGCACCAGCTGCGAGGCGATGCCGCGCCCGCGTGCTGGCGGCGGCGTTTCCGTATGCATAAACGTGATCACACCATCGGCGAGTTGATAAGTCACAAATGCCGTCGCACCCCCGGCATCGAGCTCGAAGCGGGTGAGGGCGGTATTGTCGTGGATGCCATCGGACATTGCTTACGTCGTTCGCTCTTTGGTTATCGTAGCCCGGACGATGCGAAGCGCAATTCGGGTGACGACGGCGTCGCCAATCCCTGGATTTCGCAGACGCTCTATCCGAGATATGATAGCGCGATCGCAGCAAGGACATCGCACTATGACAACCGCCACTCTCGAAGCCAAAACCACCGCTTTCGACGTCGACGACATCGAATACCTCCGCCACGGCGACAAGCCGCTGCTGGCGCGCGTGTTCAAGCCGCGCGGCAGTGGGCCGTTCCCGGCTCTGGTCGAGTGCCATGGCGGCGCCTGGTGCATGAGCGACCGCAAGACCGAGCATCTGCGCCATGAATTCATGGCGTCGCACGGCATCGTCTCGATCGCGCTCGATTTCCGCTCCGGCAACGAGGCCCCTTATCCGGCCTCCGCGCAGGACATCAATTACGCGGTGCGCTGGGCCAAGCTCCACGCCCGCGACCTCAAGACTCGCGCCGGACCTCATCGGCATTTCGGGCCAATCGAGCGGCGGCCATCTGGCGATGCTGGTCGCCATGCGCCCGCACGATCCGCGCTACTGCCGCGATCCCGCTGCCGGCCGGCACGCCGGCGCAGGATGCGAGCGTGCGCTGCGCCGTGCTGTCGTGGCCGGTGATCAATCCGCTGAGCCGCTATCGCCACGCCAAGCGCGCGCTGGCGAGCGGCGGCGACTGGGCGAAAAGCATCATCCCGCGCCACGATTCCTATTGGCGTTCCGAGGCCAACATGGCGGAGGGCAATCCGATGCTGGCGCTCGAGCGCGGCGAGAAGGTGCTGACGCCGCCGGCGATCTGGTTCCAGGCCCGCGGCGATGCTGTGCACGACTACAAGGACGCCGACTCCGATTTTCCCGGCAACGAGCCGCAACGCTTCGTCGCCAACTACCGCAAGGCCGGCGGCGAGATCGATCTCGAATATATCGAGATGGACCGCCACACCGGCCATTCGCCGGATCTGTCGAAAATCAGCGGCGCCTTCGCCCACATGGTGGCGTTCGTCGGCAAGCACATCAGCCCGTAGCACGTAGACCGCATGGAGTAACGGGTTACTACGCTTGCTCCTGTCGGCCGGGCTGATTGCGGGCCTCGGTATTCACATCGAGGCCGAGCGGCGCGCTATGGTCCGTTGCTTTCACGTCAACGCCTCATCGCGCATGAGCCTTCGATAACGGCAAAATCACCTCCACATTCCCTACGTTCGGGCCTTGATGCCTCATCGGCGCAGCGCCAATGAAGATCGCGACCTTCAACATCAACAACGTCAACAAGCGCCTGGCCAATCTCCTCGCCTGGCTGCGCGCCGCCAAACCCGATGTGGTCTGCCTTCAGGAGCTGAAAGCCGCAGACCGTGAATTCCCTCAGGCGGCGATCGGGAAGGCGGGTTATGGCGCGGTCTGGCGCGGCCAGAAATCCTGGAACGGTGTCGCCATTCTGGCGCGCGGCTGCGAGCCGATCGTGACGCGGCGCGAACTGCCCGGCGATGCCGATGACACGCAGGCGCGCTATATCGAGGCTGCGGTGAACGGCGTGATCATCACGTCGCTTTATGCGCCGAATGGCAATCCGCAGCCGGGCCCGAAATTCACCTAATAAGCTCGCCTGGATGGATCGTCTTGCGGCGCATGCCGCCGAGCTGTTTGCCGCCGACGTGCCGGTCGTGCTGGCCGGCGACTACAACGTCGTGCCGACGGATCGCGATATCTATCCGACGAAATCCTATGCCAAAGACGCGCTGCTGCAGCCGGAAAGCCGCGCGCGTTTCGCACGCCTGCTCGAGCAAGGTTGGCGTCGATGCGATCCGCACGCTGCATCCCGATGCGCCGATGTACACATTCTGGGACTACATGCGAAACCGCTGGCCGCGCGATGCCGGACTGCGCATCGATCATCTGCTGCTCAGCGCGCCGGCCGCGAAGCGGCTGGTCGCCGCCGGCGTCGATCGCGAGGTTCGCGGCAAGGACGGTGCCAGCGATCATGCCCCGGCTTGGGTCGAGCTGCGCGACGCGCGGGACCGTGCCGCGGAATGCGTCCGCTGTGCGGCGACGAAAGCAGCGCCGACGCCCGACAAGCGGACGGTACGACGGTGCGCGAACGCCGACCGGCGATCAACGCCGCGACCAAACGCGGGCCGAGCGCCGGCCGCTGTTGGTGATCGACGGCGATTCGTTCGCGCATCGCTCCTATCACGCGCTGCCGAAAACCATTTTGCGCAAAGGCAACAACCGGCCGGCCGGCGCCATTCTCGGCTTTGCCAATCTGCTGCTGCGGCTCTACCGCGACCGAGCAGCCGCGCGCCGTGCTGGTCGCCTGGGACACCCTGGAGGCGCCGACCTATCGCCACGAAGGATTTGCCGACTATCAGAGCGGCCGCGAATTCGACGACGCCTTGGTGGAGCAGCTCGGCCTTATTCCGCGACTTCGTGGCCGCCTGCGGCTTCGCCAACGCCAAGCGCGCCGGCTACGAGGCCGACGATTTCCTCGCCGCCGCCGCTGCCGCCGAAGAGCGCCGCGGCGGCACCGCGCTGCGTCGCCAGCGGCGATCGCGACACCTTCCAGCTCGCCTCGGAGCAAAACCACGATCCTCTATCCGGTGCGCGCCGGCGAGATGGCGCGCATCGGGCCGGCCGAGGTCCGCGCGCGCTACGGCGTCGATCCCGGGCAAGTCCCGGATTTCATCGCGCTGCGCGGCGATCCCTCGGACAAGCTGCCGGGCGCTCCCGGCGTCGGCGCGGCCGGCGCGGCGGCGCTGTTGCGGCAGTACGGCAGCCTGGCGGCGATCCTCAAGGCCGGCCGCTTTGCCAAGCAGGCCGAAAGTTTGCGGCTGTTTCGTTCGATCGCCACCATGGACCGCAAGGCGCCGTTGCCGCGTTTGGTCGAGCCAGAAGCCGACGTGGGGCAAGGCGGCTGCGCTGGCGCGTGACTGGCAGCTCAATCAGCTGGCGAAGCGGCTTGATGAACTCGCCCGTAACCCGGATGGCGAAGTGTAATTCGGGGAGAAAAGAGGAGCCAGCGTTTTGCGCAAGTGTTGAAACTTGCCGCGTCCCTAATGAATATCCTGCGACAGCGTCTGCAGCCACAGCACATGCCGGCCGGTCTCCTGAAAGATGCATTGGCCGTAGACGACGCCTGCCAGCGTGCCGCCTTCGTATTCCAAAGAGGCCGCCTGGCACATCTTGGGCAGCAGAGTGAGCCATGTGCTCTGCATGCCGCTGATGATGTCGCTGCCGCTCATCGCAGCGGTGGACGGGCCAGCCGGCGCTTGCGCCTGGACCTTGCCGAGTGGACCGGCAAGCACTTGCTTCAGGGCCGCCGCCATCTTTTGTTGCCAGACCAGCGTCTCGCGCTGGCTGCAAGCTTCCATGCCCATCGTCGTCTCCCCGGAGGGCTGATCCGTGCAAGCCTTGTAGATGATGCCGATGCAGCTCTCGGGCGCCTTTGTCTGCTTGCGCAGGCAGGCATCGATCGCCGCGGTGTCCGCCGCGAGCGGCGCCTTCTGCCCCAGTACCGGCAACGCGGCGGCAAGCAGCAGAACGGCTGTCATGAAGATCAATCGCACATCGGTAATGTAGCAAGGAGCCGGGGTGGAGCGAAGCGCAAATCCGGGTGTCTCTGCTCTAGCGGCCGCCCGCCGCGGTACCGCCGACGACTCCGGCGACCAGGACCTGCCGCTGCCACATGAGAATGACGAGCCAGATCAGGAACGCCTTGACCTCCAGCCCCAGATCGTCGGGCAGCTTGGCCATGGACCGCCGGCTGAAAAAGCTCTCGCGCGCGATGGTGCCGACATCCACTCCGTTCTCGGTCAGGGCAAAGGACCGTCCGAACGCGGACGCGGCGCCGAACGAATAAGTCTTGGCGCCGGTCTGCAGCGTGAACCGGCGGCTGAAGACACTCGGCCGTTCCGCGCTGGCGAGCCGTTTGCCGCCGGCTTCCAGATAATACGCGCCGCTCATCAGGCCTTCGCGGGCCGCCGCATAGGTCGCGCCGCCGATCGTGATGGTCGCTTGTTCGCGCATGCGGCCGCCGTCGATTTCTCCCACCGGCACGCCGTCCCGCACAATGCGAAAGCGTCGCATCGAGAAAAAGCTCTTCGGAAAGAATTCGAGCAGGCTCATGTTGGCGTCTCTTTGGCAGGAACGGCGAACCCATTGCTTCCGCCCTATCCATCCCCGACGCGCTCACCGCGGCGGGCGGAACAGGGTGTTGATTTTGTCGAACAGCCAATACCATAGCCCCCCGGCGATAACGCCCGCGATGACGGCAGCAATAATGGCCGGCGAATCAATCGCCGAGGACCAAAACAACATGCCCGCCGTCCACAGTACGGCGAACAGCACCGCCGAAAAGACACGGTTGGCGCGGGTGGTCATGAGCTTGTCTCCCGCGACGGGTGGATGGTTCGAGGCCGCCCTTGAGGACACCATCCTATTTTAGTTTGACATGAAATGTAACAGGATGCCGGGCCACGCAATGGCACCCGGATGCCGCGAAGCGTGATCCGGGATAGGCTGATGCATCGCAGCCGAAGCGGCATTTGGCGCATTGGTATCCACAAGCGGATCGATCGAGCATGGAACAGCAAGCAGCGGCGTCTGACGATCTTCTCTTCGACCTGCGGGATGGCATCGGCCGGATGACGTTCAACCGCCCGCAGGCGCGCAACGCGTTCACGTTCGCGATGTATGAACGGCTGGCGCAAATCTGCGCGCAGGCGAACCAGGACCGCACCATCAAGGTGCTGGTTTTGCAAGGCGCCGGCGACAAGGCTTTTGCCTCGGGCACCGACATCAACCAGTTCCGCGCCTTCACCACGCCGCAGCACGCGCTCGACTACGAATTCCGCATCGACCGGGTGCTTGGTGAGCTCGAGCAATGCCGCGTCCCCACCATCGCCGCGATCAACGGCGCCTGCACCGGCGGCGGCGCCGGCATCGCCGCCTGCTGCGATCTGCGCATCGGCACCAAGACAACGCGGATCGGTTTTCCGATCGCGCGCACCCTCGGCAATTGCCTGTCGATGTCGAATATCAGCCGACTCACCGCCCTGGTCGGGCCGGCGCGCGTGAAAGACCTCATTTTTACGGCTCGCCTGGTTGGCGCCGCGGAGGCGGCGAGCATCGGCCTGCTCAACGAGGTGGTCGAGGATATTCCGGCGCTGCAGCGCCGCGCCGACGAACTGGCGGTGCAAATCGCCGGCAACGCCCCGCTGACGCTGAATGCCACCAAACAGGCGCTGACCCGCCTGATGCGCCGGCTCTCCCGCGAGGAAGGCGAGGACCTCATCCTGATGTGCTACATGAGCCGCGATTTTCGCGAAGGTTTGGATGCGTTTCTCAATAAGCGCGCGCCGAAATGGGTGGGGGAGTAGACTTTGTAGGCTGGGTTGGGCGTAGCGATGAAAATCGGCGCCGGCCGCGGCGATCACCGCGCCCGCTGATATTGCACCAGCGCGGCGCCGAACGCCTCGAACAATTTGCGATTGACCGGATTGCGGTTCGCTTCGTGTTCGGCATGCCATTGCACGCCGAGTGCAAAGCCCGGCGCGCCGGCGATGTGAATGGCTTCGATCGTGCCATCCTCCGCCACGCCCTCGACGACGATGCGTTGGCCCGGTTCGAGGATGCCCTGGCCGTGCAGCGAGTTGACACGGATGGTCGCGGTGCCGAGCAGCGTCGCGAACACGCCGCCCGGCGTGAGGCGGACGTCATGGCGGTCGGCGAAAATGACGGTGAGATCGGGGTGGATTTCGCCGTTTGCCAGCCGCGGCATCCGATGGTTCATGCGCCCGGGCAATTCGCGGATCTCCGGATGCAGCGAGCCGCCGAACGTGACGTTCATCTCCTGAAAGCCGCGGCAGATGCCGAACAGCGGCACGCCGCGCGCGACACAGGTCTCGACCAGAGCGAGCGCGAGCGCGTCGCGAGCGCGGTCGTAAGGCTCGTGCCGCGGGTGCTCTTCGTGGCCAAAACGGCTCGGGTGGACATTGGCGCGGGCGCCGGTGAGCAGGATGCCGTCGACTGTATCGAGCAGCGCGCCGATGTCGGTGATCTCCGGCGTGCCGGCAAACATCAGCGGCAGCGCACCCGCGGCCTCCGCAACCGCGCGCAGATTGCGCTCGCCGACCCGCTGCGCGGTGAATTTGCCCTCGACCAGATGCGCGCTGCCGATCACGCCGACGACGGGTCGCTTTGGGGTCACGGCGCGGCCTCAGTCTTTCGGCTTTGCTGCACTCGGCTCACCCTACAATTTCGCCGTTTGCTATCGCAACACCTCGAAGGCACGATCGCGGTTGCGACCGTAGCGGTAAACGGCGAAATCGTCGTCAAAGCTCGCAGCGCGCGTGAGGCCTAACCGCTCCATCACGGCGAAGCTCGTGCGGTCGACAAGTGAAAAACCTTGATCAGGAAAGGCCTCGCCGATGACCCACGCGCGTTCGAGATCGAGCGCGGTGACTTTCTCGACCGTCACCGCGCCATGTCTGATTTGGCTCCAGAATTGTTCAGCCGCCTGCCGATGGATGCGACTGTTCAGCAAGCCCCAGGTTTCGACGAGGACGTGATCGCTCAGGAGCGGATCGGCCAGGCTGGACAGCAACGTTTTGGCGCGGCGATTATGCCGATCGCGGATATTGGCGGCCGCGAACCAAACCGAGGTATCGACAAAAGCAATCAACGGCGGCGCGTCGCGCGGCGGCGAGCTTTGGCTTTGGGTATGCGGCCGGTGTCGCGCAAATATTCCTCCCACACCGCTTGGCCGATCATCTTGTCCTTGTCGCGAGCGATATCGGTTGGTTCGCCGGAAGCGCCGAGGTCGAACAGGTTCGAAATGTCGGGCTTGGATTTTTTCGGCTCGCCCAGATCGCCGGCGACGAGACGGCGGATGTATTCGGCAAACGAAATGCCGAGTTCGACGGCCTTGGCCTGCGCCCGCCGCTGCAGCTCCGGGTCCATGGTGATTTGGGTGCGCGCATTCATGATGGCGCCATCATGCCATCACAGCAAATGAGAGGCAACGGCTCGGTCGGAGTAGCAACCAAATCATGTTGCTACGCTTGCTTCGCTCCACCCGTGCTATGCGCGTTGGTGCGGGGGCGATGTCGCCCGCCGAGGGCGATCGTCAGCAACGCGAGCATGAGGCGGTCGCTCCTGAGGGAGTGGGCCGGGCCTATTGGCGCGGCTCCCCAAAGCCGACGGAAGCGGAGCGCCGGGAGGCGCTGGGCCGTAATCCGCGCCACGCAGCAAGTGTCGCCACTAGCTGCGTTTCGGGCGCGCCTCCCGGCGCACCGCGGCAATCGCAAGAGCATGATGCGGAAACAACCGGTTTTCCGAAACATCATGCTCTGCCGCCGCCCTCGCTGCGTTTCAGGGATCGTCTCTAGAAACGTCCATCGCCGAACCAGGTGAAGTCTCGTCACATTAATAGTGACAATTTGTCAACGAAATTGTTACGGCGCCCGTGGAAGGGAAACGGCAGCCGCGTGGACGGTGGTCAAGCCCGAATAACCTAAGGTTGTGATAACGTTAGACGCGCGCCAGGGGCGCCGCGTTACGGACCGAAGCAGATGGACTTGAATTTTGCCAAGGGCGCCGCCAGGCCGGCAACGGGGACCGAAGTTGGGTTTTTCGACATGTCGTTGGTCGCGGCGCCGGCCCCGATGGCGTAGAGGATCGGCCCCGATCCCTGGAGCACGGGAAGAAGCTTGGCCGAGATGCCGCTCAGGGCTTTCTCGTCATCGGCGAGATCGCCCGTGAATGTCGGCAACTTGCTGATCAGGTCCGGTGCGACGCTGCCTGCCATATCGTAGCGGGCGTTGCCGTTACTCACGGTCAGGGTCGCAGGGCCGGAGGGCAGGTTGCCGGCAACACCCTCCGAATAGACTGAGAAATTATTGATGTCACGCAGGCATGCGAAGTTGAGAAGCCGGGGGGCGTTGTCGGCGGGCACGAAGATCAGGAACGCGCGGTTGCGCGGATCGGTCGCTACCGACCACCCCGTCTTGTCCCCGGCGTCGGCCGCCAACGGCGAAAGCCAGGCGACCAGGACACCGCCCACTAACACAACAGCGAGCGCGGCATTGGCGACGGCGCGACCGCTCGCCTTCCATGCGGGACTGCCGATCAATGAAATCAGTCTCATTGAATTCTCTCCTGAGGCACAGCAAATAACTGCATCGTCACCGTAATTCGTAATTTGTCACCCGCCGTAAAACACGTTGTCGCCGAGGTCCTTCATTTCCAGGATGGCGGCGTCGGGCCGGCCGGCCGGCGGACGGTTGAGATGCGCCCCGATCACCTCGCCGACAACGATGTGATGGTCGCCGTGCTCGACGATGGAGACGACGCGGCATTCGACCGCGCCGGGCGCGTCGGTAAGGAGCGGCGCGCCGGTCATGCCCTTGCTATAGGACTGTCCGCTGAGCTTGCCGTCGCTCACATTGACCGGCTTGAAGAACGTGAAGGCGAGGCCCTTGTGCTCCTTGCCCAGCATGTTGAGCGCGAAGGCCTGCGCCGCCTTCACCGTGGCGTAGGCGCCGGAATTGGTCTTGACGCCGACGACCACGAGCGGCGGTGCAAAGGCGGTTTGCGTGACCCAGTTGACCGTCGCCGCCGCAATGTTGCCTTTGCCGTCATCGGCGGTGAGCACGTAAATGCCGTACGGGATCATCCGCAATACGGTCTTCTTGGCGTCGGCGTTCATCGCGTCCTCTTTCCTGCTGCTGCGCTTCGGATCAGAGTTTAGCGCGCCGGGTGAATTATGGAAGCGGGTGCGCGGTCGCCGCCGAGCTCCTCGGTGGCGAGCGAGGAGCAGCGGTGAACAGTTTGTCGCGAGCGACTACAAGAAGCCCGGCGGCAAATAATCAATGACGCTAACGATCGCCGGCATACCTCCTGGGCTCAGCGCGAAGTTGGTCGAGGAGTACCTCGATATCAAGAAGCACTTCGCGACGGATGATTGGGGACCGGGACAACTGAAGGGCGGCCGGTTCGCGGAAGTTATGCTGCGTATATATCAGCATCTGCTCCGGGGGCCCGTCACGCCGTTCGGCACCGACGTCGTGGCGCGAGAGAAGATGCGCATTCTAAATACGGTCGAGAGCACGGCCACGATAGATGCTCACGTTAGGCAGAAGACGGTCCCACTGGTGCGCCTGTTGCTTGATTTCCGCAACAACCGGGACGTAGCGCATCTTGGTAGCTTCGACGCCAACAGCATGGACGCGCTCTTCGTGATGACGACCGCCACGTGGATGGTGTGCGAGTTAGTCAGAGTGTACGGCGGCTACGCGATGCGTGAGGCGCAGAAGATCGTAAAAGCGCTCTCGGTCAAGGAATACCCGGTGATCATGGAGCGAGAGGGCGAGCTATTCGTCACACGGCACGACCTAAGCGCTAAGCAGGAAGTGCTCGTCTTACTGACGAAGAACACGAGCGCCACAGCCGAGTTTTTGCATGAGAAGTCTGGCGATAGCAACAAGCCACGGTTCCAGCGCAACCTTCAGGAGATGGTCGATGGCAAGTTCATCGGCCGTGCCGCTAACGGCGAGTACTTCATCATGCCGAGAGGCCAAGCGCTCGTGACGAAAAAAAACCTCCTGACCTATAGACCCTAGCCGCCGCGGCGTCGATGCGGCGGGGTATCGGCTTCCAGCCGCCGTCTATCCGCCGTCTCGACGCGTTTCTTTTTTCGGCGCCCGGCCATCGCGCGCCAAGACCGGCTTCAAAAACGCTCCGGTATTAACTCCGCTTACGCCGCGCCACGTCCTCCGGCGTGCCCGCGGCGACGGTCTCGCCGCCGCCGTCGCTGCCCTCGGGGCTGAGGTTGATGATCCGGTCCGTAATCATTCCGCAGCTATGGGGGTCAATTCGAACACGCGGCCGTATTTCGCGGCCGTGGCGTAGCGCCAGGCGCACGGTATCGAGTTTGCGAACGCCGTCCGGTAACAGGTAAGGCGATCAGGCGATGTCGTCCTCGATCAGCTCGACCGAGACTTCGGCAGCATATTTGCCCTCGTGAATGAGCTTCTTGCTGTTCCGGGTCACGACTTGCTCCGTGGCCTACTTCCCAGCGCGTCGCGCATGGCGTCGCCGACGATCTTCGGCATGTCGTTGCGCAAGCCGCGAAGCCCGCGGTCGAGGTGATCGAGCCGGCCATCGATTTTATCGAACCGGTCGCCGACCGTTTTCAACTGGCCGTCGACTTGATCGAATCTCTGTTCGGTTCTTTCCTGGAACGCGAGCAAATCCTTGTGCACACTTTTGATCTGCTGCGTCAGAAATCCGAACGAGCCTTCAATCTCGCCGACGCGGCGTTTGAGATCGCGAATTTCGGCTTCGACGTTCATGCCCATGCGGTGTCTCTAGCACAATTTGGCGGGGCGAGCAGCAATGGCGGAAATGTCGTCACGCCACGCGGGGCACGGCCCTCACCCGTTCGCTCGCGCTGCTCGCTCAGCGCCCTCTCCCGGAACGGGAGAGGGAGGGCTACTCCGCCGCCTCGACGCGCTTCTTCTTCGCGCGCGGTCCCGCGCCGCGCCAGCACCGGCTTGAGAAACGCCCCGGTATAACTCCGCTTCTCCCGCGCCACGTCCTCCGGCGTGCCCGCGGCGACGATTTCGCCGCCGCCGTCGCCGCCTTCGGGGCCGAGGTCGATGATCCAGTCGGCGGTTTTGATCACTTCGAGATTGTGCTCGATGACGACGACGGTGTTGCCGGTGTCGACCAGCTCGTGCAGCACCTCCAGCAGTTTTGCCACGTCGTGGAAGTGCAGGCCGGTGGTGGGTTCATCTAAAATATAAAGCGTGCGGCCGGTGGCGCGCTTGCTCAGCTCCTTGGCGAGTTTGACGCGCTGCGCCTCGCCGCCGGACAGCGTCGTCGCCTGCTGGCCGACGTGGATGTAGTCGAGGCCGACGCGGTGGAGCAGCGCCAGCACGTCGCGCACCCGCGGCACCGCCTTGAAGAAATCCAGCGCCTCCTCGACCGTCATGTCGAGCACGTCGGCGATCGATTTGTTCTTGAACAGCACTTCCAGCGTCTCGCGGTTGTAGCGCTTGCCCTTGCAGACGTCGCAGGTGACGTAGACGTCGGGCAGGAAGTGCATCTCGATCTTGATGACGCCGTCGCCCTGGCAGGCCTCGCAGCGGCCGCCCTTGACGTTGAACGAGAAGCGGCCCGGCTCGTAGCCGCGCGCCTTGCTCTCGGGCAGGCCGGCGAACCACTCGCGGATCGGCGTGAAGGCGCCCGTATAGGTCGCCGGGTTCGAGCGCGGCGTGCGGCCGATCGGCGACTGGTCGATGTCGATCACCTTGTCGAGGTGCTCCAGCCCCTCGATGCGGTCGAACGGGGCAGGGGCCTCGTTGGCGCCGTTGAGCCGCCGCGCGATCGCCTTGTAGAGCGTGTCGATCAGCAGCGTCGACTTGCCGCCGCCGGACACGCCGGTGATGCAGGTGAACAGGCCGAGCGGGATTTCGGTCGAGACGTTTTTCAGATTGTTGCCGCGGGCGCCGATCAGCTTCAGCGCGCGGCCGGAATTTTTCGGCCGGCGCTCGGGGATGGGGACGATCGAGCTCGCCGGAGAGATATTTGCCGGTCCAGGATTCCGGCGCCGCGATCAGATCGTCGATCTGGCCCTGCGCGATGACATGGCCGCCGTGGATGCCGGCGCCGGGGCCGATGTCGAGCACGTGGTCGGCGGTGCGGATGGCGTCCTCGTCGTGCTCGACCACGATCACGGTGTTGCCGAGGTCGCGCAGCCGCTTGCAGCGTTTCCAGGAGCCGGGCGTTGTCGCGCTGGTGCAGGCCGATCGACGGCTCGTCGAGCACGTAGAGCACGCCGGTGAGGCCGGAGCCGATCTGCGAGGCGAGCCGGATGCGCTGGCTCTCGCCGCCGGACAGCGTGCCGGAGGCGCGCGCCAAGGTGAGATATTCGAGCCCGACGTCGACCAGGAACCGCAGCCGCTCGCGGATTTCCTTGAGCACGCGGACGGCGATCTCGTTCTGCTTGGCGGTCAGCCGTTGGGGTAGCTCGGTGAACCACTGCGGCTGCGCCTTTGACCGACATGTCGGAGACTTCGCCGATGTGCCGGCCGCCGATTTTGACGCACAGCGCCTCGGGCTTGAGCCGATAGCCGCTGCAGGCCGCGCACGGCACGTCGGTGAAATAGCGGGCGATCTCCTCGCGCGCCCAGTCGCTGTCGGTCTCGCGGAAGCGGCGCTCGAGATTGGTGATCACGCCCTCGAACGGCCGCTTGGTCTCGTAGGCGCGCATGCCGTCGTCGTAGCAGAAGCGGATGTCGGTGTCGCCGGAGCCGTAGAGGATGGCGTCCTGCGTCTTCTTCGGCAGGTCCTTCCATTTGGTGTCGAGCGTGAACTTGTAATGCTTGCCGAGCGCGGTCAGCGTCTGCACGTAATAGGGCGAGCTCGATTTCGCCCACGGCGCGATCGCGCCGCGGCGCAGCGTGCGCTCCTTGTCGGGAATGACGAGGTCGGCATCGATGTGCTGCTCGACGCCAAGCCCGCCGCATTTCGGGCAGGCGCCGAACGGGTTGTTGAACGAGAACAGCCGCGGCTCGATCTCGGGAATGGTGAAGCCGGACACCGGGCAGGCGAATTTTTCGGAGAAGACGAGGCGCTCGGGGCCGCTCGTTGTCGTGGCATTTTCGCGACCTTCCTTTGCTCCCCTCCGCCTTGTGGGGAGGGGTTGGGGGTGGGGGTGGTCGCGGTCTCGTCGAAGCGCGTGCCCCATCTCGCCGATCCCCCGACCCGCGGCCCTCCCCCACAAGCGGGGGAGGGTGAAGGCGCATCGGCGAACTCCGCGACCGCCAAGCCGTCGGCGAGCTTCAGCGCCTGCTCCAGCGAATCGGCGAGGCGGGTGGCGATGTCGGGCCGCACCACGATGCGGTCGACCACGACGTCGATGTCGTGGGTGAATTTCTTGTCGAGCGCCGGCGCTGCGGCGATCTCGTAGAACGCGCCGTCGATTTTGACGCGCTGGTAGCCCTTCTTCATGAACTCGGCGAGTTCCTTGCGGTACTCGCCCTTGCGGCCGCGCACCACCGGCGCCAGCAGATAAAGCCGCGTGCCCTCGGGCAGCGCCAGGATGCGGTCGACCATCTGCGAGATGGTCTGGCTCTCGATCGGCAGCCCGGTCGCCGGCGAATACGGCACGCCGACGCGCGCCCACAGCAGCCGCATGTAGTCGTAGATCTCGGTGACGGTGCCGACGGTCGAGCGCGGATTGCGCGAGGTGGTCTTCTGCTCGATGGAGATGGCCGGCGACAGGCCGTCGATCTGGTCGACGTCCGGCTTCTGCATCATCTCCAGGAACTGCCGGGCATAGGCCGACAGGCTCTCGACATAGCGGCGCTGGCCCTCGGCATAGATGGTGTCGAAGGCGAGCGAGGATTTGCCAGAGCCGGACAGGCCGGTGAACACCACCAGCTGGTCGCGCGGGATGTCGAGGTCGACGTTCTTGAGATTGTGCTCGCGCGCGCCGCGGATCGAGATCACGCGACGGTCATTCCCGCGCGGATCGCGGCGGCCGGAGTGCTCGTCGGGGGTGTCGAAGATATCTCTCATGGCGAAACAAATCCCGCCCCCGCGACCGGCGGCGGCGGGCTCTCGGACGGCCTGGCACGAACGTAGTGAGAACGGGCGGGGTTTGCCAGTGCGGGGAGGGGTTATTCCCCGAAAACCTCACCCATTATCCGGTCGCGGCGGCGGCCCCCACCCCCTTAAAGAGCGACAGATAAACGGCGCCAAAAGACAAGGGCCGGCACCCTGCCGGCCCTCGCTGCCCGCTCCAACCGGGATGGTACTCAGTACCTGGCGGCCACGACGGGGCCGCCTCCACCCCAATTGAAGCGGTAGTTTATACCCGAAGGTGAACATGCTGCGTGTCGGCCTTGATCGCGACGACGGGCGCGGTCGCCCCGTGCCGCGCCGCGGCCAGGCGCGCCGAAGGTGTAGGTCTTGCTGCCGAAATCGAGGAAATCGTATTCGATCTTGACCGACAGATTCTCGCTGATGCCGTATTCGACGCCGGCGCCGACGACGAAGCCCATGCGCGTGTCGGGAATGACTTGCGACCCGATTTGACATTGTTCTGGAGAATATCCTGGGTGTAGGTCGCGCGCATCCAGGCGCGCGCCGCCTTTGCCGTAGATCAGCAGGTCGTTGATGGCATAGCCGAAGCGGCCCGGCCGCGGTGGCGTACCAATGCTCCGCCGATGTCGGCGCGCTCGGTGATGGCGTTCGACGCGCTCAACAGCGTCGACGCGATTGTTCGAGCCCGATAGGTAGGGCCGAGGTGAACGTGCCCTCGACGCCGATGACCCATGGCGCGAACTCGTAGTTGAAGCCGAGCTGGGCGCCGCCGAGGACGCCGAAGGCGTTGACGTGGGTCTGGGCGCCGGCGTCTGCACAGCGTGGTGGTCGTGGTCTGGGTGACGGAATCCTCGAGCATGCCGAGCGCCGACATGGCCGCCGAAATAGAAGCCGGTCCAATTGTAGATCAGCGGGCGGTAGACGAGCGGCGGATTGTAGGCCGGTGCCACGCCAATCGGCGGCGAAAGCCGGGGCCGCGATGGCCACCGCGGCCACAACGGCCGCCAGCCAAGCAGCAACCGAACCGAAACTAAACGCCTCATACCGACCCTCGCACGCACCGCAACCGGGCACGCAGACTGGTCCAGTACAATGCGTTCCGTCGGCCGCCGCATAGTGCAAAAAAACAACAATCGCGGCGAAATAGAGGCGGCGCGCCTTGCCCGGTGGACGGCCGCCATTGCATGGCCTGCGCGGCGAGGCCGACTGCGGCGCAAGACGCGCCCCGCAGAGGTGCACGGGCCGACGCGGTCGCTCTGCCGGAACCGTTCAGGGGCCGAACTTGAAGTTCACGCCGGCGCGCACCAGGTTGACCGTGTTCAATCGGCGCTGGAGACATTGCGCGTCGTGCCACAGGCAAAGTGCAATTCACCGTTCTCCAGGTCGGCGTACAGATATTCCACCTTGGCCGTCCAGTTTTCGGACAGCGCGAATTCAATGCCGCGCGCCGCCGGTCCAGCCGAGCCTCTGTTGTGTCTCGTGCAGTTCCGGCGGTCGCACCATTCAACGTGCCGGTCAATCTGCGTCCGCGTTACTTGATACTCGCCCATCGCCAGGCCGCCGGTGCCGTAGAGCAGGACGCGGTCCGCCGCGAAGCCGATCCGGCCGCGCACCGTTGACAGACATCAACTTGTACCGTTTATTCCGTCCTGGACGATGGGTGCGCCGGCGGTGAAAGTCGTCTGGCAGTGACCGTGATTTGATGGATCAGATAGTCGGCATCGGCTTCGAGGCCGAACACGAATTGGTTGGCCTGGAAGTTGGCGCCGATCTGGCCGCCGCCGGCGAAACCGGTGCTGCTGGTTGAAATGCCCGGACGGCGACCAGTGTCACGGTGCTGGTGTTAACTCGAGCGGCCAGTTTGACCCATGAGCCGCCCGCCGTTGATGCCGATATAGAAGCCGCCCCAATTATAAACCGGCGCAGCGATCGGAACGTAGGTCGCCGGCGCCCGCGGCGGCGGAGCTGCCATCGGAGGAAGGTCGGCAGCCAGTGCTTGCCCGCCCGCAGCGAAGGCCAGTACTGCTGCAATCATAATCCGCTTCATACAACTCTCCTGCTCATCGTGACGCCGCGCAGTGTTCTTCTTTGTTGGATCGCCTGCTTCTGGACGCTCACGTTTTGCCGTCGGTCCCACGCGAATAAGTATCTGATCGCGCTCGATTATAGTGTCACCAAAAGGTCACAGCGGGAGACAAATGCACACCGATTTGCGCCCCCAAAATGCCGCAATCAAATCGGGCCGCAGGCAGACGGCGAAAGGGCCGGCAAAAAGTTTCAGCAATGAATGCCGCAGTATAGTTGGTTAATGACGATGGCTCTGGGCCGGCCGGCGGCTGGCAATTCGGTCAGCAAAATGGCCGGCGCGGCGTTAACCACAAGCTTGTCAGAGCAGCCGCGTCGCGGGGCTCCACCGGCTTCGTCGACGGCGCTCAGCGGCGCGAATCACGACCCGATCAATTCCGCGCCGCGATGACGCCGCCGCCGAAGTTGAACTTGTAGTTCACGCCGACGCGGAATTGACTGACGCCTTCGCGGCCGTCGCTGTCGCGCGTGCGGCGAGGGGGAAGGTGTAGGTTATGCCGTCGACTCGGTGAGCAGGTACTCCATCGCGCGGTCCAATTCGGCGTGAACGCGTATTCGACGCCGACGCCGGCCACCCAGCCGAATCTGTTGCGGTCGATGGTCTCAACCGTGCCCGGGGACTGCATTGTTCACCGTGCCGGTAATCTGCGTGCGCGTGACGCGATAATCGCCCCAGGCGCCGCCGCCGGTGAAGTAGATCATGAAGCGGTCTGCGGTGAGCCCGAACCGGCCGCGCGCCGTGGACAGAAACCGCAGGCTGGCGGTGTGCTGGTTCGAGCCGTTGGTGGCAATGATGGTCGTCTTGTTGGTCAGCGCGTCGAAGTCGGCTTCGACGCCGAGGACAAAGCTCGGCCCGATGAACCAGTTGCCACCGATCTGACCGCCGCCGGCGAAGCCTTCACTTTGCGGAGAGGCGGTCGAGACAAATGCGCCGGTGGGGACATCGGTCGTGGTGTTGGTCTGCTTAACCCAGGCGGCGCCAGCATTGGCGCCGAGGTAAAATCCGCTCCAGTTGTAATAGGGATTCGGCGTTACGACGCCGGGGTAGTAGGTCGCTCCCGGCGCAACGGGCAGATCGGCCGCGGACGCTGCATACGCGAACGCTCTCGTCAGCACGCCCGCAAGCCACCATCGACCGATCACCAGCAACTCCCGCACCCGGACGCGTCAATGACGGCAATCATAAGCCAGGACGCTCGTGGTCGTTGTGCCTTCCACGCCACAGCGGCAGCAAATCTGCGCAGGCAGGATCAATGGATTCGACGGAAGCGGCGCTGGGACGGTCTGGACAATTGATCGGTCTTGACGTTGCATCTTGTCTGGAACAAAATGAGAACACATATAAATCTCGCCATCCGCCTGAGAAGCGGGTGTGGATAGTGGCGATGGCGCATGTCGCGGGCTGGCGCGGTGGGTTGGTCCGGCACTAGGGTCGTTGCCCAGGCAGAGCGTGGTGAAGCGGAGAAGGTCATGGCGGGAAGCGTGAACAAGGTGATTTTGGTCGGCAACCTCGGCGCCGATCCGGAAATTCGTCGCACTCAGGATGGGCGGCCGATCGCCAATCTGCGTCTCGCCACCTCGGAATCCTGGAAGGACAAGAACGACCGGCGAGCGGCGGGAAAAGACCGAATGGCACCGCGTCGTCATCTTCAACGAAAATCTGTGCCGGATTGCCGAGCAGTATCTCAAGAAGGGCTCGAAGGTTTTCATCGAAGGTGCTCTGCAGACACGCAAATGGCAGGATCAATCCGGCCAGGACAAGCTATTCGACCGAAGTCGTGCTGCAGGGCTTCCGCGGCGAGATGACGTTGCTCGACCGGGCCGGCGGCTCGGGTGCGGGCGGGCGGTGATGTTGGCGCCGATGAAGGCGGCGAGTTCGGCTCGCCCGGGCCGACGCGCAAGGTCGCGGCTGCAGCCGGCGCCGGTGTCGGCGGCGGATCGGCGCGCGGCGACATGGACGACGAAATTCCGTTCTGACGCGACGCAGCGACGGCGCTCCCCAATGGTGCTGCTGTTGGCGTGCTTCCCCGTTGTCCGCTTTGCTGGCGGGACCGGGAACGAAGCGGGGCGCGCGCGCCAGTGATCGACGTCATTCTCGCCATCAAGTTGGTGCACGTGATCACCGCCGCGGTGATGTTCGGTACGTGGCTCTGCATCGCCATGTTCATGCTGTTTGCGCATCGCTCCGGCAACGTCTCGGTCGTCGCCGTGACCTCGCGCTTTGTGGTCCGCGTCGAGATTATCGTCATGGCGGCTGTTGTGCTGCTGCAGCCGATTGCCGGCTTGCCACTTGCTGTCGCGGTCGGCCTTTCGCCGGCGGACGAATTCTGGATCGCACTTGCGCTCGCAGTTTATGGCGTCGTGGCGGTCGCCTGGCTCGCCGCCGTCATTGTCGAGCGGCGGATACGGAACCTCACCCGGGAAGCTGCGCTGAACAGCGCACCGCTGCCCGACGCCTATCCGCGTTTATTCCGCGTGTGGCGCGTATTAGCCGTTCTCATCCTCGTTGGCATGCTCGCGCTCTTCGCGCTGATGATCTGGCAGCCGCGGCTGTCTTGAGCATGTAGACGGGCGCACCGGCGCGCCGGACAGGGCTGGAATTTAAGAAGTGCACGCTTCGATACGGCAAATTAATTTCGGCAGCGATTCAACCTAAAACGATTGCACTCTACCCGGCGAGTGCAAGTTTCTCGGCATCGCGCTCGGCCAGCGCCTCGAGCGCCGGCCCGGCCAACACGTAAGTCAGGCACTGCGGCACCGGCTGGAAGCCGTTGCGGATATAGAAGCTTTGTGCCGGGTTGTCGGCGCGCACCGTGAGTTCGACGATCGGGCTGCCGGTGTCGCGGGCGAGCGCTGCGACGCGCGCCATCAGGGCGCGGGCGACGCCGTGGGCGCGGTGGGCCGGTTCGACAAAGAGGTCTTGCAGGAACAGCACCGGACCATTCCAGCCGGTGATGAGGCGCGCGCTGCAGGTCGCCATGCCGATGACGGTTTCGGCATCCTCAGCGACGAACGCGGTGAAGCCCGCATGGGGGCCGAAACCGTCGCGCAGCCAGTCGGCGGCGCCCGCCTGTACCGCGTGCAGCGCATCTTCGCCCTCGGCCAGCAAGCGCTTCAATCGCATCAGCGCCGGAACGTCGCCAGGGTCTGCCGGGCGGATCCGAAACGAAGTTGGCCGCATCTGTCGGTTTCCCAAATAAGGCGAGAAGTTAGACGGTGATGTTGATCTTATTTCCGATCTTGCCGCCGGGGCTTTTCGCGGCCGCCGGGCTAGACCCAGGGGCGCCGCGAGCGGTGAGCGAGTGAGTGCCATGGGCGCCGGGCTTGTGTTGGCCGGGCGCGTGCAGCGCCTGCTGGCTTGATGCGAAAGAACTCGCCGAGGAAATTCCCGCAATGGCCATGGTCATATCCTGCGCAGTGATTTTGGCGCGTAGCGTCGCGCAAGCGTGAGCGCTTATGGTTAATGGACCCTTTAGTTGTTTCAGCCGCCGAGGACCGCGCGGATGCCGTCGATGACGTATTGCACAGCGAGCGCGGCGAGCAGCACGCCGAGCAAGCGCGACAGCACGATGTTCCCGGTCATGCCGAGGAGCCGCACGATCGGGTCGGCAAGAACGAAGGCGCCGAAGCAAGCCGCCGCGACGATGACAACCACCGCGATCAGCAAAGCCGACCAGCAGCAGATTTTCGCCGGCGCGTCCCGCCAACAGCACGGTCGCCGTGATTGCACCCGGGCCCGCGAGCAGCGGGATCGCCAATGGAAAGGCGGCAATGTTGCGGACATGCTCTTCGATCGCTTGCTCCGCGGTTTCACCCTCGCGGCGCAGGCGCACGCCGAACACCATTTCGGAAGCGATCGAGAACAGCAGCAGGCCACCGGCAATCCGGAATGCGGATAGCGAAATTCCCAGCGTGCCGAGCAGCCAATTGCCGATCAGCGCCGTTCCGATGAGAACCAGCGCCCGCGATCAACGCGGCGCGCGCCGCGACCTGACGGCGATGCGAATCGGATAGCCCTTCGGTGATCGCGACGAAGGTCGGCGACAAGCCGATCGGATCGACGACGACCAGAAGCGTGACCAGGGCGGAGACGGCGTAATCAAGCGGCATGGCATCAATTCACAGCAATTTCCGCGGCATTGTCTGCTCCGGACTGCGGGGGCAAACAATCCCGGCAAGCCGGCGACGCGCAGCTTTACCGCCCATTAACCATAAACGGTGAGTTTGATCGCAACTTTTCAAGGCCACGCGCCCGCTGCGATCATTTTCAATGAAACTCATCAACGGGCTGAAAGTCGGTTGCGTCAGCATCCTGCTTTTCGCACTGGCCTTGACGCTAAGTGCGCCGGCGCACGCCGCGATCACACTCAGCCCCGCGTCTCTGCCCACCGCCACGGTAGGGGTCGCTTATGATCAAACCGTCGTGGCAACCGGCGGTGCGGGCGGATACACCTATGCTATCACTGCAGGCGCGCTGCCGGGAGGCCTCTCACTCAATACCGCGACCGGTGAGATCACCGGAACGCCGCCTGCAAGCGGTGTATCGAACTTCACGATTACGGCGACCGATTCAGGGTCGGCGACCGGCAGCCATGCTTATTCGATCTCGGTCGGAACGGCGTCGTTGACCTTGCTGCCGACGTCACTGCCGGCGGGTACTCAGAATGTCGCCTATAATAGCCAGACAATCACCGCGGTTGGCGGAACGGCGCCCTATACGTTCGCAATCTCCTCGGGGGCATTGCCCTCGGGTATGTCGCTGGATTCAAGCGGCGTGCTCAGCGGCACCCCAACAACGAACGGCTCGTTCGGTTTCATCGTGCAGGCGACCGACGCCAACGGCAACACCGGCTTCCGCACCTACACGCTCAATATCGGCACCAACACGCTGTCGATTGCCCCAGCCAGCCTACCAAATGGCAGCCAGGGCACTCCCTACAATCAGACCATAACCGCCAGCGGCGGCACCGCGCCTTACACTTACACCATCACCGCTGGTTCGCTGCCGGCGGGACTCTCGCTTAACGGCAACACTGGCGCGATCACCGGCACCCCGAGCGGAAACGGCGTATCCAATTTCACCGTCCAGGCCAACGATAACGTCGGCGATACCGGCAGCAAGGCCTACTCCTTGACGGTCGGCAGCAACTCGCTGGTCGTGAATCCGACGACGCTTCCGAATGGCACGCAAGGCACTGCTTATAGCCAGACGATATTCGCGACTGGCGGTACGGGGCCTTACAGCTACGCGATCACATCCGGTTCGCTCCCGGCTGGGCTGTCATTCAACGGCAGCACCGGCGCGATCACCGGCACGCCGACCGGGACGGGGCCATCGACTTTTACGGTTCAGGCAACCGATTCCATCAGCGACACCGGCAGCCGCACCTACACGGTCCACATCGGCACCAATTCGCTGACCGTGAATCCGGCGAGCCTGCCGAACGGCACCCAGGGTACGCCCTATAGCCAGGGCGTGAACGCCAGCGGGGGCACCTTGCCCTACACATTCGGGGTCACCGCAGGATCGCTGCCCACCGGTCTCGCGCTCAATGCTTCGACCGGCGCGATCACCGGCACGCCGACCGGAAGCGGCGTCTCCAACTTCACGATCCAGGCAATGGACGCGAATGCCGACACCGGCAGCCGCGCCTATACGGTGACGATCAATCTCGTCCCGCTCACGATCAATCCCGCTAGCCTGCCGTCGGCGACGCTCGGCACGGCCTATAGCCAGACCATCACGGCGACCGGCGGAACGGCGCCTTACACTTACGCGATCGTGTCCGGCGCGTTGCCCGCGGGTCTCGCGCTCAATGGCGCGACTGGCGCGATCGGTGGCACGCCGACGGCGGGCGGCGCTTTCAACTTCACCGTCCAGGCTACCGACGCAACGCCGAATACCGGCACCAAAGCCTACACGCTCAACGTCGGCACCAATTCGCTGACGGTCAATCCGGCGAGCCTGCCCGCCGGCACCCAGGGCGTCGCCTATACCCAGACCATGACGGCAAGCGGCGGCACTGCGCCGTATACTTTCACGATCAGCACGGGAGCGCTGCCGGCCGGTCTTGCGCTCAATTCCACGACCGGCGCGATCACCGGCACGCCGACGACCACCGGCACATCACAATTCACAGTGAGCGCCGTCGACGGCAACGGCAATGTCGGTAGCCGCGCGCTGGCGCTGACGATCGGATCGAATTCGCTGACGATCAATCCGTCCAGCCTGCCCTCGGCGACCCTGGGCACGGCCTATGGCCAGACCATGACCGCGACCGGCGGTACGGCGCCTTACACTTATGTGGTCCTGAGCGGCGCGTTGCCCGCTGGTCTCGCGCTCAATGGCGTGACCGGCGCGCTCAGCGGCACGCCGGCGGCGAGCGGCCTGTTCAACTTCACCATTCAGGCCACAGACTCGACATCGAATACCGGCATTAAAGCCTACGCGCTCAATGTCGGCACCAATTCGCTGACGGTCAATCCGGCCAGCTTGCCTGCCGGCACCCAGGGCTTCGCCTATGCCCAGGCCATGACGGCAACCGGCGGCACCGCGCCGTATACATTCACGATCAGCGCGGGAGCGCTGCCCGCCGGTCTCGCGCTCAATTCCGCGACTGGGGCCATCACCGGCACGCCGACGGCCAACGGCACGTCGACCTTCACGGTGCGCGCCGCTGATAGCAACGGCAATGTAGGCACCCGCGCGCTGACGCTGACGATCGGATCGAATTCGCTGACGATCAATCCGGCGAGCCTGACCGCTGCCGTGCAGGGAACACCTTACAGCCAGATCGTCAGCGCGACCGGCGGCGCCGCCCCTTACACCTATTCGATCATCGCCGGCGCGCTGCCGCCGGGCCTCTCGCTCAATTCGACGACCGGCGCGATCACCGGGATCCCGACTGGCACCGGATCATTCAGCGTGACGATCCAAGCTCGGGACGTGAACGGCAATGTCGGCAGCCGGGTCTATGTGGCGTTCGTGGTTCGCCCGAACCCCGCCACCGATCCCGACGTGCAGGGCCTGGTCGCTTCCCAGGCGGCTGCGGCGCGGCGGTTCAGCTCCACGCAGGTGACCAATGTCACCGGCCATCTGGAAGACCTGCACGACGCCTTCGATCCATGTTTCGTGAACGTCGGCGTCGGGGTGCAGGTCTACGATCCCGCGACGGGGATCGTGACGTCAAATCCGAATGGGTCCAACCCGGCTGCGCCGATGGGGAGCCTACCGGGGACGTGTGCGGGGCGCACGACCGCGCAGCTCCCGCTTGCGTTCTGGGCCGGCGGCACGGTGCAGTTCGGCTCCGCGGTTCTCAACGGGGCGAGCAATCACTTTTCCTCCGGCGGCCTTACCTTCGGCGCCGACGGACGCATCAGCAACAGCCTGATCGTGGGCGCTGCGTTTGGCTACGGCGCCGATCGCACCAATATCGGCGCTAACGGCACTAACAGCAATTCACATACCTTCGATGCCATGTTCTATGCGAGCTATCAGCCGTTCGACGGCTGGTTTCTCGACGCAGTGGCCGGTTACGGCACGCTTGGCTTCACCAATCAGCGTTTCGATACATTCGACGGCGCTACGGTCGCCGGCAATCGCTCGGGCACAAATTGGTTCGGTTCAGTCACGCTTAGCACGGACCTGAAAAGCGGCCCGCTGAAACTGTCGCCCTATATCCGCGCCGACCTGATGGCGGCGTCGCTCCAAGGCTATGCGGAGCAAGGCATGAGCAGCCTCGCCTTGACCTATGGGGCGGTGAATTTCAATTCCACCTCGGCCGTGGTCGGCCTGCGCGGCAGTTACGATATCCCGACCGGTTGGGGTGTCGTATCGCCGACCGCGCGGCTGGAATATCGCCGCGAATTGGACGGCGCCTTCAACCAGTCCATGTTCTATAGCGATCTCGGCGCCGGCCAGTCCTATATGCTGAACCAGATTGGCACGGCGCAAAACCTGATCACCGGCGCGGTCGGTTTGCGCGTGCGTTCCGGTAGTAGCCTGTCTGGCGAGCTTGAATACGGCGCCACCGCCGGCGATAACGCCACGCTCATCCAGAGCGTCCGCGCCACAATGCGGGTGTCGTTCTGATACGGCGCGTTTGTTGACAGCGCCGTGCCGCGCCCTCATAGGGTGAAGCCGTTCGTGCGCTATAACGGCGGCGACCGCTGCTCATAAGAAACAACAATGCGGCGTATGGGGGGAGATCACATGGCGACGGATACCACAGTCACGGTCGCGGCGCGTCTCGACCGCCTGCCACCCTCGCGTCACACCCGCAGGCTGGTCACGCTGTTGTCGCTCGGCGGCTGGTTCGAGTTCTACGATCTGTTCTTCACCGCCTATGTGGCGCTCGGGTTGTTCAAGGCCGGCATCTTCAAGCCGACCACCCAGGGCTTGTTCGACCTGCAGGGCTTCGCCAGTTTCGTCGCCGCGCTGTTTGCGGGACTGTTCGTCGGTACGCTCGCCTTCAGCTGGCTCTCCGACCGCTTTGGCCGCCGCTCGATCTTCACCTTCGCGCTGCTGTGGTACTCGATCGGCGCGTTCATCATGGCGTTTCAGAACACGCCGCAGAGCATCGATCTGTGGCGGTTCATCGCCAGCATCGGTCTCGGTGTCGAGCTCGTAAATGTGGATACCTATGTGTCGGAGCTGGTGCCAAAGGAGCAGCGCGGGCCGGCTTTCGCCTACAATCAGTTCGTCATGTTCACCGCCGTGCCGGTGGTCGCATTGCTGGCTTGGCAGTTGGTGCCTCTGAAAATCTTCGGCCTGGATGGCTGGCGCTGGGTGGTCATCATCGGTTCGATCGGTGCGTTCGTGATCTGGTGGATCCGCCGCAGGCTGCCGGAATCGCCGCGTTGGCTCGAGCAACACGGCCGCAGTGCAGAGGCCGAGCACATCGTCGATGATCTGGAGCGCCGCATCCGCGCCGACATCGGCCACGACCTGCCGCCGCCGGAAACCGTGGCTGGCGAAGCCGAGCGCAAGCACGGCTCCTGGACCGAGATGTGGAACGAAGCCTATCGCGGTCGCACGGTCATGCTGGTGGTCTATAACCTGTTCCAGACGGTCGGCTATTACGGCTTTTCCAGTTGGGTCCCGGCGCTCCTCATCTCACAGGGCATCGAGGTCACAAAGTCGCTGGCCTACACATTCATTATCGCCATTGCCGCGCCCATTGGCCCGCTGATCGGCGTGTTTTTTGCCGATCGTTTCGAGCGCAAATGGCAGATCGCCGGGGCTGCGGCCGGCATTGCCGCATTCGGCCTTTTGTTCGCGCAACAAAACACCGCGATCGGCGTCATCGTGTGCGGACTTCTCATCACGCTGTGCAACAATTGGATGTCATTCTCGTTCCACGCCTATCAGGCCGAGCTTTATCCGACCCGTATCCGCGCCCAGTCGGTGGGCTTCGTTTATTCGTGGAGCCGGTTTAGCGCGATCTTCTCCGGCTTCATCATCGCCTTCTTCCTCGGCCATTATGGCACCATCGGCGTGTTCGGCTTCATCGCCGGAGCCATGCTGGTCGTGTTCATCGTCATCGCCGGCTTCGGGCCCGCGGTCACCAGGCGCCGTCTCGAAGCGATCGCAGCCTGAGACGTAACCGGGGCTGCCGCGCAGGCCGCTTTGGCTTGACCGTAAGTGGCTGAATCCCCATATGAAAATAGCCTGATCTGGGCGCGTTTTGGAGTGGCGCGCGGCGGCTGAATCAGTTAAGCAGCAGAGGCTCTACTCCGTAGGATTTTCTCCTTGGCAGACGACGACGGCCAGCCGCCGGCAGCTTCCGGCCCCTCCGACATTCGCCCCGTTTCGATCACGGAGGAGATGAAGCGCAGCTACCTCGATTACGCCATGAGCGTGATTGTGGCGCGCGCGCTGCCCGATGCACGCGACGGCCTCAAGCCGGTGCACCGGCGTATCCTCTATTCGGTGCATGAGAACGGTTACGAGTGGAACAAGCCGTACCGTAAATCCGCCCGTATCGTCGGCGACGTGATCGGCAAATACCATCCGCACGGCGACCAGGCGGTGTACGATGCTTTGGTCCGAATGGCGCAGACTTTTTCGATGCGCCTGCCGCTGATCGACGGCCAGGGCAATTTCGGTTCGGTCGACGGCGATGCGCCGGCGGCCATGCGCTACACCGAGGTGCGCCTCGAGAAGGTCGCAGGTGCGCTCGTCGAAGACCTCGACAAGGATACCGTCGACTTCCAGGCCAACTACGATAATTCCGAGCGCGAACCGGTGGTGATGCCGGCGCGATTTCCAAATCTCCTGGTCAACGGCGCCGGCGGCATCGCCGTCGGCATGGCGACCAACATCCCACCGCATAATCTCGGCGAAGTCATCGATGCCTGCGTCGCGCTGATCGACAATCCAGGGCTCTCGATCGAGGAACTAATCGCCATCGTGCCAGGGCCTGATTTTCCGACCGGCGGCATCATTCTGGGACGGCAGGGTATCCGCGCCGCCTATCATCTTGGCCGCGGCTCCATCGCCATGCGCGGCAAGGTCCAGTTCGAAACGCTGCGCGGCGAGCGCGAGGCGATCGTCATTTCCGAGATTCCCTATCAGGTGAACAAGGCGCATCTTGTCGAGCGCATCGGCGAATTGGTGCGCGACAAGAAGCTGGAAGGCATTTCGGCGCTGCGCGATGAATCCGACCGCGACGGCTACCGCGTCGTGGTCGAGATGCGGCGCGATGCGGTGCCGGACGTGGTGCTCAACCAGCTTTACCGGTTCACCGCGCTGCAATCCTCGTTTGGCGCCAACATGGTGGCGCTCGATAGCGGACGGCCGCAGGTGATGAACCTGAAGGACCTGCTCACGTCCTTCATCGCGTTCCGCGAAGAGGTGATCTATCGGCGCACCAAGCATCTTCTGGGCAAGGCGCGCGATCGCGCCCACGTGCTGGTCGGGCTCGCTATCGCCGTCGCCAATATCGACGACGTCATCAGGCTCATTCGCGCCGCCAAGGATGCCAACGAGGCGCGCGAAGAGCTGATGAAACGCGACTGGGCGGCCAAGGATGTCGCCGCCATGGTCACGCTGATCGACGATCCGCGCCACAGCGTTTCCGCAGCGGGCACCACGAAGCTGTCGGCCGAACAGGCCAAGGCCATTCTCGACTTGCGCCTGCAACGCCTGACCGCGCTTGGCCGCGACGAGATCAAGGCCGAGCTCGACAAACTCGCTGGCGAGATCGCCGATTATCTCGACATCCTGCGCTCGCGCGCCCGTATCCAGGCGATCGCCAAACACGAGCTGGCCGCCATCAAGAGCGAATTCGCCACGCCGCGCCGCACCCTGATTATCGATCAGGAAGGCGAGATGGAAGACGAGGATTTGATCCAGCGCGAGGACATGGTCGTCACCGTTTCCCACGCCGGCTACGTCAAGCGTGTGCCGCTCTCGACCTACCGCGCGCAACGCCGCGGCGGCAAAGGCCGCTCCGGGATGCAGACGCGCGAGGAGGATTTCGTCACCCGGTTGTTCGTCGCCTCCACCCACACGCCGGTCCTGTTTTTCTCCTCGCGCGGCCAAGTCTACAAGGAAAAAGTCTGGCGATTGCCGCAAGCCGCGCCACAGGCGCGCGGCAAGGCGCTGATCAACATCCTGCCGCTCGATCAGGGTGAGAACATCACGACGATCATGCCGTTGCCGGAAGACGAGGCAACCTGGGACAAGTTCGATGTCATGTTCGCGACGACTCGCGGCACCGTGCGGCGCAATAAGCTCAGCGATTTTTCCGATGTTCGCCGTTCCGGCATCATCGCCATGAAGCTCGACGAGGGCGACGCCATCGTCGACGTCCAGATCTGCACCGAGAACGACGATGTGCTCCTCACCGCCGCCGCCGGACAGTGCATCCGCTTCGCGGTTAACGACGTCCGCGTGTTCCAGGGCCGCACCTCGATGGGCGTACGGGGCATTACTCTCGCCGACGGTGACAAGCTCATTTCGCTGTCGATTCTGCGTCACGTCGAGGCGACGGCCGACGAGCGTGCCGCCTACCTCAAGCGCGCCAACGCCGTGCGGCGCGGCCAGACGGACGAGGCCGAGGAGAACGGCGGCGGTGGCGCCCCCGGCGATCGCGAGGAGGCCGAGGGCGCGATCGAGCTGGGGCAGGTCCGCTATGTCGAATTGTCCGAAGCCGAGCAGTTCGTGCTCACCCTTTCGGAAAAAGGCTTCGGCAAACGGACCTCATCCTACGAGTACCGCACCACCGGCCGCGGCGGCAAAGGCATCGTCGCCATGGCGATCACGGAGAAGAATGGGCGGCTGGTGGCGTCGTTCCCGATCGAGGAAAGCGATCAGATCATGCTGGTCACCGATGGCGGCCAGCTGATCCGCTGCCCGGTGGACGGCATCCGTATTGCCGGCCGCGCCACGCAGGGCGTTATTGTGTTCAACACCGCGGAGGGCGAACGTGTCGCTTCGGTCGGGCGGCTGACTGAAGAGGGCGAAGAGAACGGCGGGGAGTAAACGGTTTATCGTCAAGGCTCCTTGTCAAGCCGGGTGGCGAAATAGGCAATGGTCTTCGCGTAGATCTCGGACTCGTTCCACTTCTGCAACGCATTGAAATTGGCCGATCCTTCCGTCCAGGGCTGATCGCGTGTCCAACCGTAATTTTTGAGATAGTTTGCCGTGGAAGCGAGCGCGTTCAGCGGACTATGGATGAGGTCGCGACGCCCGTAGCCGTCGAAATCAACTGCAAAACTGAGATACGAGGATGGCAGAAGTTGCGTCTGACCGATCTCACCGGCCCAAGCCCCGATCATGTCGCTCGAAGTCAAATCGCCGCGCTCGATGATGCGGAGCGCATCAAGCAGTTCGGTGCGAAATTTGTCGGCGCGCCGACAATCATAAGCGAGTGTTGCAAGCGACCGGATCGTCGAGAACTTGCCCTGATTGACGCCGTAGTCGGTCTCGAGCCCCCAGATGGCCACCAGCACCGGACCCGGCACACCGTAGTGCTCCTCGATCCGTTCGAGAATGGACCCGTAGCGTTTGAGCATGTTGCCGCCCTTGCGCAAGCGATCCGGCGAGATCATGCGGCCAGAGAACTGCTCAAAGCTTTGCTGAAATACGCTTTGCGAGTGGTCGCGGGCGATAACGGCCGGATCGTAAGCGACACCATTCAATGCAGACCCGATCGTCCTTTGGGACAGGCTCTGTGCGGCCGCTTCCTGTTTGAACTTTTCGAGCCAGCCATCAAAATTATCGCGCTGGCACTCCGCGGCAACCCCGGGGCCACCCCACAATATGACGCACAACACCCAGATTATCGCGTAGACGCATGGTCGTGTCACGAGGCTCTCCCTCATCCAAACCGCCAGATTCCAATGCAATTGCAGCATGAGGGTGTCACGACAAAGGTCCCGCACGGAGGCACGTTGCGTTCAGCGTCTGGCTCGCCGGAGCATATCTGGCCGGGGCGAACGGTCGGCTGGCTGTAAGATCGCTTTCATACCCGCTGACCGGGCCCGGCCCATGCGCCGGCAGTTGGTAGCGCAGAGCCGGAAGATTGGGGCAATAGTGTCACCGTCGAATTTGTCCAGCGATGGGTTTTGCCATGATTCAGCCAAAGCATTCGCAATACTGTTTAATTGTGGTCAAGGGAGGGAAGGGCCTCAATTGTTTCAAGCACGCCGGTTTGCTGTTGCTGTGACGGCATTGTTGCCGATCGCGGGGGCATTTTTTGTCTTGCTTTTCTCAGCGGTGAACGCGCGGGCCGAAGGTCCATCCAGCGGCTGCGAAGCCGCCGCTGAGGTCGCGATCTTGCCCTCACCGATTGCGCCGTGGAAGGGCGCGCCTTTGCGTGTCCTCTTCACTGCGGACAAGCCGCTCGAGGGCGAGCTTTCCCTGATCGCGCCCGATGGGAGCGTCGCGGTTAAATCGCGGGAGCGGCAGGGCGGCCCGCCATATTTCTGGTTCGCCGAGGTCGCAGCGCCGGCCGCCGGGACTTGGCACGCGGCCCTGGCGAGCGACCGCGCGCCGGCCGAGTGCGGCACGATCACTCGCGAAATCGTCGTGAGCGGCCAAAAGCCGCCGGGGCCGCACGCGGCGGAAGGCAGCGTCTGGCCCGTGCGCAATAGCTGGAACCGTGCGACGGAAGACTTGTATTCCGCTTGGATCGCGAAGCTTTTCGACGCACCGCCCGAGGTTGAGCTGTCGTGGAAGGCGTGGCACGAGGTGCTGCGTGATAAATCGCGCAATGTCCTGTTCAACTATCTGGGTCTCAACGAAGACAACGTGGCACTGAGCCTTCGCCCCGACTGCGCCGACTTTGTCTACTTCTTGCGGGCCTATTTCGCCTTCAAAATGGGGTTGCCGTTCGGCTATTCGAATTGCTCGCGCGGCACCGCCGGCAAGCCGCCGAAGTGCTACCAATGGTTCGACATCGAGCATCCCGAGGTCACCCGTCCGGCGCCGCCGCCCGAGCAGACTACCGCATCGGCCAGCCCGGCGCCGGCGCCCACCGAAATGCCAAAATCCAACCTCTTTCAGTTCTTTTCTCAGCCCCGGCCGGCCACGCCGCAGTCGGCGGCAGTTCAAGCGAATCCACCGGCGCCGAAGCCGAAGTCGAAGCCGTCGTTCGGCGAATATTTGCGGGCCGTCGGCGACGTCGTCCATACCGGCTCCGTGCGCGTGTCGGCAAACGACGACAACACCGATTTTTACACCGTCCCGCTGACACAGCAGACGCTGCGTCCGGGGACCGTGTACGCCGATCCGTATGGACACGTTCTGATGCTGGTCAAGCGCGTGCCGGAGTTGAACGGCACGCCGGGTGTGTACCTCGCCGTGGACGCGGAGCCTGACGGTTCGATTACGCGCAAGCGTTTTTGGCGCGGCAATTTCCTGTTCGTGCACGATCCCGCGCTCGGCAGCCCCGGCTTCAAGCACTTCCGGCCGATCGTGCGCGAGCCGAACGGCGCGTTGCGGCGACTGAGCAATGCCGAAATCGCAAAAAATCCGCAGTACGGTGATTTCTCGCTGGAGCAGTCGCAAATCAGCACCGAAGACTTTTACGATCGCATGGATGACGTGATGTCGCCCGAGCCGCTCGATCCCGTGCGCGCGATGGAGGACGCTATCGCGTCGCTCGAAGAACAAGTGAAGACGCGCGTCACGGCGGTCGAAAACGGGCGAAAGTTCCAGAGCGGCGGGCACGGCGACGCGATCATGCCGGACGGTCCGTCAATCTTCGAAACGACCGGTCCATGGGAGGATTTCTCCACTCCGGCGCGCGATTTTCGTGTGTTGATCGCGATCGACGTGGTGCGCGGATTTCCGGATCGCGTCGCGCGCCGGCCCGAGCGCTACGCCATACCGAATGGCAAGAGCGCGCCGGGCGTGAAGGCCGAATTGCAGAGCGTACTCGCGTCGGAGCTGGCCGCGCGCAGGTTTTCGTATACGCGCAGCGACGGTTCCGCTTGGACGCTCTCGCTCAAAGACGTGATCGACCGCGGGGCGGATCTCGAAATGGCATACAATCCGAACGACTGTGTCGAGCTGCGATGGGGCGCACCGGAGAGCAGCGACGAGGCGTCGACCTGTAAGCGGCATGCGCCGGCGGCGCAGCGCGCGAAGATGACGGAGTACCGCACGTGGTTCCGCGAACGGCACTGGCCGACACACGCTTAGCGGTCAATGCATGGCGCCAAGGGAGTCGCGGAGCTTCGGCGTGTTGAGCCGAGGCGCTCACTGCATTGTGACGCAAGTTGGCTTGGTCATTGGACTCGCAATGGTTGCGGGCGGGAGTGCTCTTCTCGCGCAGGATGATCAGGCTCGCTCGGCGCTCGACACCCTGGCCGCTGCTTACCCGGATACGCTCGCTGGGCATGACGCCAAAGTGCTGCACTGGCGCGATGGAACAGTGATGCCCGTGTCCGACGGCGCCGAGAGCAAGACGTTCTCGGAACTCCTGCGGCACGCTTCCATCGTCGATCAGTTTCGTATCCCGTATCCGCGCGGCGCGCTCGTAAAACCGCCGGCCGTTGATGCCGATCCGGGCCGGTTCCGCAATACCGCCTTCTTCACGAAGATGTACGGCGACTGCCAAAAAGGTGAGGTGTCGCCTGCGTCTTGCCTCCCTCGCCTGGCTTCCCAAAACTTGGGGCAAATCGATCCGCATCACGTCCCTGAATCACGTCGATGAGCATTTGCGCGCCGTGTCGGCGGAGATCGACGCGCTGCCTGAAAAAATCAAACGCGCCGCGTATCCGATCGCCGGCACTTACAATTGCCGGGCGGTGGCGGACACCGGCCAGCCGAGCCCGCACAGCTACGGTATTGCGATCGATCTCAACACTGCATTCTCGGATTATTGGTACTGGCGACCCCATGACGGCCCCATCCTTTATCGCAACCGCATGCCGCAAGAGATCGTCGCGATTTTCGAAAAACACGGCTTCATTTGGGGTGGGAAGTGGTATCACTTCGATACGATGCACTTTGAATTTCGACCTGAGCTCCTTGTTACGCATTGAGATCGGCATTCTCCCTCCCGGTGACAGCATTGGGGTTCGTGAGATGCCTCGCGTTCGCTTCGCATGGGCGCGATGGCGCTAATTGGCCCAAGGCAGACAAGACTGTGAAATTCTCGCGGTGACGATAGAAAATTTGCTAATTTACCATTTGCGGTCTCGGTCAAAGATAGGCGGCTTGTTCTTTGACAGCCGAATTTTCTTTCCGGCCGCGCGCGGGAGGGAACATGCAAATCATTCGAATGCTTGCGACCGTCGCCGCGCTGTTGGCGGCGGCAGCACCTGCTGCCGGACAAGACTGGCCGACGCGTTTAATGACCCTGGTGGTGCCCTTTTCGGCCGGCGGTTCGAGCGACGTCATCGCGCGTATCGTCGCGGATGGAATCAGCAACAATCTTGGGCAGCCGGTTGTGGTCGAGAACGTCCCTGGCACCGGCGGCCTCCTGGGTGGGCGCCGCGTGGCGAAGGCCGCGCCCGACGGTTATCAATTCGTGATCGGGAATGTTGGGACCTTCGCGCAGAGCCAATGGCTCTACAAGACACCGCTTTACAATCCCGTGACGGATTTCGCGCCGGTGGCGCTCCTAACCGACGAATCCCTGGTGTTAGTCGCGCGGAAGGATTTTCCCGCCGACAACTTGCAGCAGTTCATCGCCTTCGCGAAGGCTAATCAGGAAAAGCTGCACTTCGCCTCATCGGGCGTTGGCGGCTCCAATCATCTCGCCTGCATGCTGCTCAATACCGCTATCGGCGTCGAGGTCACGCATGTCCCTTATCGCAACGTCGTGCAAGGCATGCAGGACGTTATGGCCGGCCGGGTGGATTACGACTGCCTCAGCCTTCCCCTGGCGCTGCCGCAGATCGCCGCCGAGACCATCAAGCCTATCGCGATCCTCAATAAGAACCGGTCTTCAAGTCTACCGGATTTGCCGTCGGCGGCTGAGCAGGGGCTGACAGACTTTGACATCGCGAGCTGGTATGCACTCTTTCTGCCCGCCGGCACATCGTCGGCGATTATCCAGAAACTCAACCGCGCCACGGTGGCTACGCTCGACATGCCGTCCGTCCAGCAGCGTCTCAAACAGATCGGGGGCGATGTGATTGCGCCGGAACGCCGCTCGCCGGAATATCTCGGGCGATTTCTTGCTGCCCAGATCAAGAAATGGGAGGCGCCGATCAAGGCGAGCGGTATTCTACTGGAGTGAACCAAGAAGGCGCTTTGGAAGACAAGGCCCGCAGAACCGGCCAAATGATTGTGAGGAACACCATGGCCTTAAAAATCAAGAATTTGAACGCCGTATTGGGCGCGGAAGTTGCCGACATCGACCTGTCCAAGGCAGTGCCGCAGACTGACATTGCCGCGATCGAGGCGGCCTGGCGCGAGCGGCTTGTCGTCGTATTCCACGGTCAAAACCTCTCGGATCCGCAACTTATTGCCTTCAGCAAGAATTTTGGAGACCTTGATCCGCCGGGACCGAACCCCTACGGCGCGCCATTCAACAAAGAATACCCGGAACTCAACGTCATTTCCAATGTCGTCGAGAACGGCAATCCGATCGGCAACCTCGGCGATGGCGAAGCGGTGTGGCATGCCGACATGACTTACGTCGACGTTCCGCCCAAGGCCGCGTTACTGCATGCCCTCGAAGTTCCGCCGCCCGCGGCGGGGGGCAACACCTATTTTGCCAATATGTTTGCGGCCTATGAGACCTTGTCCGCGGACCTGAAGAAGGCTGTCGAGGGCAAAATCGCTGTACACGATGCTTCACGCAACAGCGCGGGCATGCTGCGCAAGGGCTATAAGGAAGTCACGGACGTGCGCGAAAGCCGTCGGCGCGCATCATCCGCTGGTGCGAACCGATCCGAAAACCGGCCGCAAGGCGCTTTTCCTCGGCCGCCGGCCGAACGCCTACGTGCTCGGTCTCAGCGTGGCCGAGAGCGAAGCGTTGCTCGACGCGTTGTGGGCCCATGCGACTGAGCCGCGCTTTGCCATATGCCATGAATGGAAGGTCGGCGATGTCCTGATGTGGAACAATCTCTCCGTGCTGCATCGGCGTGACCCGTTCGACCCCAAAACGCGGCGTGTCATGCATCGAAGCCAGATCAAGGGCAACGAGCGGATCGCCTGACCGACAACGCAGTTTAAGAAAAAAAAATGAAGCTGCAGGAACTCACGCTGCGGACGGTACGGTTTCCCCTGATCCGCCCCTACGTCCTTTCGTATCGCACGTTCACCGAGTTCGAGCCGATCATCGTTGAGGCGCGCGATGCCGACGGCCGGATCGGCTGGGGCGAGGGGCATATCTCGCCCGGATCCAGCAGCGAGACGCGCGAAGGCGGCTGGGCGTTCTGCCGCGAGCAGGCCGCCGCCGTTGTCGGCGGGGATACGACAACAGCCAAGGCAATGATCGCCGCCAACATGGGCGCGAGCAAAGTGGCCGCGACGGGGCTGCTCACGGCGATCGAGATGCTGGAGGATCATCCGCTGCTGCGGGTCGATCGCGAGGTGAGGCTGCCGCTTCTTACACCGTTCAACAGCTCCGTGCCGAAAGAAATCGCCGCAGAGGTCGAACGGCATCTTGAGGACGGCTTCCGCACCTTCAAGATCAAGGTTGGCAAGAACGCGGATGACGACGGCAGGCGTGTCAAGGCGATCCAGCAAGCCATCGGCGGCCGCGCCACGATGCGACTCGACGCCAATCGTGCCTATAGCGAAGCTGAGGCTTGCCGCTTTGCCGCCGCGCTCGACCCGGCTGGGATCGAACTGTTCGAGCAGCCTTGCGATTCCGAGGATTGGGAGGCGAATGCCAAGGTCGCCAGCGTCTCGACCGTTCCAATCATGCTGGATGAGCCAATCTGCGCACTCGCCGACGTGCAACGCGCTGGCGACATCAAGAATGTCGGCTTCTGCAAGCTCAAGCTGAAACGGTTCGGCGGCCTCAACATGGTACACGAGGCGCTCGATGCGGTGCGCGCGCACGGCATGGAGCCCGTGCTTGGCGACGGGCTTGGGATCGAACTTGGATGCTGGATGGAAGGCTGCGTTGCACGCGTCGCCATCCGCAATGCTGGCGAGTTCAACGGGTTCCTGAAGCCGAAGGTCCGGCTGTTTGCTGAGCCGCTGCAGTTCACTGCTGGCGCACTTGTCCTTGCGCCTGGATTTCGGCCGCAGATCGACCGCGATGTGCTTGCAGCGCATGAGACGGCGCGCGAGCGGTTTACGCCTGCAATGTCGACGGCAATTGAATTGGCCGGCATGAGCGCTTCTGAGCACAGCAGATAGCGGGGTCCTCCGCCCAGGCGCATTTATGACTTCACGTCTTTTCGCGCGGATGCAACGGGGGCTGTCCAACGTCCCATCAGCGCGTCGGCACTGTAAGGGCCGGCGCCGAACGCGACGACGTAGAGCATCCCGCCCATCATCGACAGGTGTCCAAAGAAGAACGACGCATCGGTCCGCGCCATCGCTGCGGGCGCAGCCCAGTAGGCGTGAAAAATGAGGGCAAGTGTCAGCGTATAAAAGAATAGCGCCAGTGCCACCCAGCGGGCACAGATCCCGCAATCAACATCAGGCCGCCGCCGAGCTCCATGGCGACGGCGCCCCAGACCAGAATATCCGGGTACGGGATACCGGCTTTCGCCATTGCCGACGATGTGGCCGCGAGAGCGCCGAGCTTGTTGATCCCGGCGCGCACGAATATGGCGGCGATGAGCAGGCGGCCAAGAGCCGGTACGGGTGACAATGCGGCAGTCATCAATTTCTCCAAGTCGATAATCGCCGGTTATTTCGGATATTCCACTGCTCGCCTAATAACATTTCAGTTATCGGGTTAGCCTGAACAAAATAGACTACCGGGTGCGCCGTACCGCGCGCTGGCAAAGCGCTTGGCCTCCTCCGCGGCGCGGAATAACGCCTTCGCCTTGTTGATGCATTCCTGCTGCTCGAATTCGGGATCGCTGTCGGCGACGATGCCGGCGCCGGCCTGAACGTACATCGTGCCGTCCTTGATCAGCGCGGTGCGCAGCGCGATGCAGGTGTCCATCTCTTCGCCGGCGGAGAAATAACCGACGCAGCCGGCGTAAAGCGAGCGCTTCTCCTTTCCAGTTCGTCGATGATCTGCATGGCGCGCACCTTGGGCGCGCCGGAGACCGTGCCGGCGGGAAAGCCGGCGGCGAGCGCATCGAGCCGATCGCGGTCCTTGCGCAAGCTGGCCTTCGACGTTGGAGACGATGTGCATCACCTGGCTGTAGCGCTCGACGAAGAATTGATCGGTGACCTTGACGGAGCCGATCTCGGCGACGCGGCCGACGTCGTTGCGGCCGAGATCGAGCAGCATCAGGTGCTCGGCGCGCTCCTTGGGATCGGCCAGAAGCTCGGCCTCGAGCGCGGCATCCTCGTGCGGCGTCGCGCCGCGCGGCCGCGTGCCGGCGATCGGGCGGATGGTGACCGTGCCGCCGCTCGCCTTGACCAGGATTTCCGGGCTCGAACCCGCGACCGCGAACGCGCCGAAATCGAGAAAGAACAAATAGGGCGATGGATTGACGCGCCGCAGCGCGCGATAAAGCGCGAACGGCGGCAGCGCGAACGGCGCCTCGAAACGCTGCGACAGCACCACCTGAAAAATATCGCCGGCGGCAATGTATTCTTTCGCGCGCAGCACCATGCGCTTGAAATCCTCCGGTGCGGTGTTCGATCGCGATGCGACATCAAGCGGGCCGGCGTCAGATCTCCGCTGCCGCTTTGTCGAGCGGCCGGTCGAGCGCATCGACGATGGCGGACAAGCGCTCGACAGCGCGCGCCAGCGCCGCCGCGGCGCTTATTCCTGGCTGCGGCCGCACCGGCGTGACGACCGTGATGGTGTCCTCGACCGCGTCGAAGACGATCACCACGGTCGGGCGGATGAGGATCGCGTCGGGAATGCCGATCGGGTCGGGGCCGGGCGCAGGCAAATCCTCGATCAGCCGCACCATGTCGTAGCCGAGATAGCCGAAAACGCCGGCCGCCATCGGCGGCAGCGCATCCGGCAGCGCGATGCGGCTTTCGCCGATGAACGTGCGCAACGCCGCCAGCGGCGGTTCGCTGGCCGGCGCGAACGCATCCGGATCGCTCTGCGGTGCGCGGTTGATCTCGGCCCGGCCGCCGTTGACGCGCAACACCAGATCGGGTTCGAGACCGATGATCGAATAGCGGCCGCGCACCGCGCCGCCTTCGACCGACTCGAGCAAAAAACTCATCGGCGTAGATGACTTGGATATCGACCTTTTGGGCCGCGAGCCGATGATCTTGAGAAAAGCGGAGACCGGCGTTTCGAGGTCGGCGACCAGCGTCGTCCATACGACCTGCCGCTCGCCTGCCGCATAGCGCGCGGCGAACGTCTGCGGCCGAAGGCTCGATCTGCATTCAGTCGGTATCCGGCGCGCTGTTGCCCAAGGCCTGCGCCAGCGCGGCCTGATTGATGCTGGTGCCGAGATAGTTTTCGAGCCATGCCGCGTATTGGCCGAACACGTCGTCGCTCAATTGATGCTGTCAGCGTCTGATCGAGCTTCTTGGCCGTCGGGCGAGTTCGGCGTCGAGCGCTGGCGTTTTGATGTCGGTCACCCGGAACACGATCCAATCCGTCGGCTTGTCGCCCTCGGCGTCGGCGAAGGCGTCCTTGGCGGTGTGGAAGATCGTGTCGATCATCCTGCCGGAGATCGCCGCGATTCGGCCCGCCGCGCTTGAGCCCATCGGCCTTTTCGATCTTGACGCCGTTGGCCGCGGCGAGAGCGTCGAGCGGGTTGCCGTTCTTGAGCTTGTCGAGCAGGTCGGCGGCCTTCGCCTTCAGTCGCGATGCGATCTCGTCCTCGCGCCAGCGCTGTTCAACCTGGCCCTTGACCTCGTCGAGCGTACGATCGCGCGCCGGCGTGATGCCGGCAACGTCATACCAGATGTAACCGCCGTCGGCCTCGATCGGATCGTTATCGACGCCGACATCGGAAGCGAATGCGGCGCTGACGACATCGCCGGCATGGGGCAGGCTGGTGACGATCTTGCCGGCCGGATCGCGGCCGGAGCGATCGACCGCATCGAAGGTGACGCAGCGGAAGCTTCAGCTTTTGCGCCACCTCTTCCAGTGTAGCTGCCGCCGGCGCGTTCGTCCTCGACCTTGTCGTGGATGTCTCTGCACCTCGGTCTTGGCGCGATCCAGCGCGAGGTCGTTGCGAATGAACGGCGCGACGACGGCGAGGGTTTTGCTCTCCTCGGGATCGATCTGGAGCACCGTCACCAGGACGGCGCCGAACCGGCCCTGCACCGGCGCGCTGACTTCGCCTTGCTTGAGGGCGAAGGCGGCGTCGGCCACGGCCGGATCGATGATCCCTGATTTCGGCACGATGCCGAGATCGATGTCCTGATCCTTGAGCCCGCGTTCGGCGGCGAGCGCGGCAAAGCTCGTGCCGCCTTTGATGCGCTCGGAGGCGGCCTGCTGCCTCCTGCATGTTCGGAAAGACGATCTGCTCGATGTGGCGCCGTTCCGGCGTGATGTAGCGGCTGCGGTCCTGCTCGAAGGTTTTCTTGACGTCCTCGTCCGACACCTCGATCGTTTTGGCCAATTCGCCCGGCGTGACGATGACGGTGACGATCTTGCGGTATTCCGGAGCGCGGAACAGGATCTTGCGCTCGCTGAAATATTTGTCGAGTTGCTCGGCAGTCGGTTGCGGAATGTCGCCGGCTTGCGCCGGGCCGAGCGCCAGATACTCGATGCTGCGCTCTTCGTTCTGATACTGATTGACGGCATCCAGCCAAGCCTTCGGCACCGCGAGATCGCCAGATACGGAATCGACGATCTGCCGGCGCACCGTGAGCTCGCGTTGCTCGGCGACGAAGCGCTGCTCGGTGTAGCCGGCGTTGCGCAAGACCTGCGTGAATCGCGCGCGGTCGAACTGGCCGTTCGGTGTCTGAAAGGCCGGGTTCGCCGTGATGCGCCGCGCGATTTCGGCGTTCGAAATGCCGAGACGCATTTGGCGCGCACGCTGGTCGAGACCGGCTTGGACGACCATTTCGCCGAGCACCTGGCGATCGAGTCCGAGCGCTTGCGCCTGTTCCGGCGGCAGCGGATGGCCGAGCTGCTGGCCGAGCTGCTGCAGCCGGTCGTTGTAGGTCTGCCGGAACTGCTCGATCGGGATTTCCGTGCTGCCGATCTTGGCGACCGTGGAGCGCCCGAAACCGCGAAAAATGTCGTTGATGCCCCAGACGGCAAAGCTTCCCGCGAGCAACGTCATGACCACACCCATGACGATGCGGCCGAGCCAATTGGCGGAGGCTTTGCGGATACCTCGAAGCATGGGTCCAATGCTCTGGAGTGATGCCGGTCCGGGCGGTGGACTGACGGCGGCGCATCATAAGGAGCGCCGCGTTGCCCCGCAACCGATGGGATTTCCTGGTAAAACGTCTCTTTCCCGGGTGCAACCGGTCTGCTAACGGCTCTTTGTCGCATCTTATGAGGCCGAAACGATGGCGCGCCGTCCGCTGGTCGCTGGCAACTGGAAAATGAACGGCCTCAAACGCTCGGCCGGCACATTGGAAAAAATCATCGCTGGCGCGAAAAAGCTGCACAATGTCGATGTGATGGTGTGTCCTCCGGCCACATTGCTCGCGAGCTTTGCGTCGGCCGCACGCGGATCGGGTGTTGCGATCGGCGGCCAAGACTGCCACGCCCAGGCGTCGGGCGCATATACGGGCGACATTTCCGCCGAGATGCTCAAGGACGCCGGCGCCGCTGCGGTGCTCGTCGGCCATTCCGAGCGCCGCCAGTATCATGGCGAAACCGATGCGGCGGTCCGGGATAAGGCCCTTGCGGCACGGCGCGCCGGACTTCTCGCCATCATTTGTGTCGGCGAGACGCGTTCCGAGCGCGAGGCCGGTCGCGCGCTTGATGTGGTGCGCACGCAGCTCGATGGTTCGGTGCCCGATGGTGCAGAGGCGTTCGTCATCGCCTACGAGCCGGTATGGGCCATCGGCACCGGCCTGACGCCGACGACCGGCGATGTCCGCGAGATGCACGGCTTCATCCGCCAGCGGCTCGCCTCGCGCTGCGGGGAAGCCGGGCAGGGTGTCCGTATCCTTTATGGCGGCTCGGTCAAACCGGTGAACGCCAAGGAATTGATGGCGGTCGCGAACGTCGATGGCGCACTCGTTGGCGGCGCAAGTCTAGAGGCCGACGAGTTTCTGGCGATTGCCGGGGTTTACCGCTAAACTTCACTGTGAGAAATGCGGGCCTTAACCTCCCACCCTATGGCGAGCATCACGAAGCCTCGGCTGCCATCCATTTCAAGCACCATCGACCAAGGCGACTGAAGTTTCTACGAATTTCGCGGGCATGACGCGCGTAGCCTGCGAATATGCGGCTATGGCGAATGCTTCGGCCGCGAAGCCCCAGCGGGACCGGGCCGCGCTCGCCTACGATGCGGCGGAAGCCATTACGCAATATCTCAAAAAGCCCCGGCTCCGCCGGTGCACGCGTGAATGTGGGACCCGGACATACGGCTGGTCTCAGCGAGTTGGCAGAAGAGGGGCGGGATCTATCGGTCCTGTCCGTGCCGCGGCCGGCATCACGTCATTGGCGGCCGTAACCATATCGCCGGTGCCGCTGCCGGTCCGGTACACGATGACGCCGGCAGTCAAAAATGCGCACAGGACGGCGGCCGCGAACCAGAGCCCGGTCGCATCGGCCGTGGTTTCGGCTGTGAGCTTTCTGTCGAGATCGTAGTCGACATCGCTATATTGATTTTCCATGCGCTCGTTCATCGTTTCCCTCCATGGGAGGTCAAGGCGATAAGACAACGCGGAACAGCCCTGCCGATGCGGCTGGCCAGCTATGCAAAAAGTCAAGGTTGCGGTGCACAAGTCGGCGACCCATTCGGGCCATCTGCGTTCATCCCGGCTCGCAAGCTGCACGCCCAAACCGCCATAGAAAAACCCCGCCGGATCGTGTAGAGACCGCCGCGACTTCCTATATCGAGGGCGCGCGAGGCGGCCGACTCAGGTTCCTTCGCCGCCGCCGCAAGCGGATATCACCGATGCTAAGTGTCATTATTGTCATCCACCTCATGATCGTCGTCGCCTTGGTCGGCGTCGTGCTGCTGCAGAAATCCGAGGGCGGCGGACTGGTCAGTTCGACCAGCGGGTTTATGACCGGGCGCGGCACCGCCAATGTCTTGTCGCGCACGACGGCGTTTCTGGCCGCCGGATTCTTCGTTACCAGCCTTACTCTGTCGTGGCTGGCAAGCTTCGAGCGCAAACCCGAGTCGATCATCAACACCGGGGGGGCGCCGGCAACCCAGCATGCTCCCGGCGGGGGGGCTCCCGTTGCGCCTCCTCTCAGCACCGGTGGAAATGGTATCCTCAAGCAGTTGGGCGGCGGTGCTGCGCCACCCGCGGGTGCGCCTGCCGCGCCAAGCCCGGCGCCGGGCGGGCCCCAAGTGCCCCAATCGCAATAAGCGGATCGCCGTATGTTCGCTCGAACCAATGCCCCAACGGGTGCAACGACCATTGGACCATCTTCGACTCTGCCTGAGGATATCAGCAGAACACAATGCGATTGAAGGCCTTTTTGGCGTCGACGAGCGGCGTCCCGCGATGCGCGACTGATATTCCGGAAAATCGCTCGTCGAATCGTGCGATGCGCGCTAATCGATAGGCCCCATGGCGCGGTATATCTTCATCACCGGCGGCGTGGTCTCCTCACTTGGTAAGGGTCTCGCTTCCGCAGCGCTCGGCGCGTTGCTCCAGGCGCGCGGTTACAAGGTGCGTCTGCGCAAGCTGGACCCCTATCTCAACGTCGATCCGGGAACGATGTCGCCGTACCAGCATGGCGAGGTTTTTGTCACCGATGACGGCGCGGAGACTGACCTCGACCTCGGCCACTACGAGCGCTTTACCGGACGGCCCGCGACCCGGCAGGACAACATCACCACCGGCCGCATTTATCAGGAGATTCTCACCAAGGAGCGGCGCGGCGACTATCTTGGCGCCACCATCCAGGTCATCCCGCACGTCACCAACGCCATCAAGGAGTTCATCCGCGACGGCAACGACGGTTTCGATTTCGTGCTGTGCGAGATCGGCGGTACGGTCGGCGACATCGAGGGGCTGCCGTATTTCGAGGCCATCCGCCAGCTTGGCAACGACCTGCCGCGCGGTCACGCGATCTATATCCATCTGACCCTAATGCCGTTCATACCGAGCGCCGGCGAACTCAAGACCAAGCCGACCCAGCATTCGGTGCGCGAATTGCGCGCGATCGGCATACAGCCCGACATCTTGCTCTGCCGCACCGACCGTCCGATCCCCGAGAGCGAGCGGCGCAAGCTCGCGCTGTTCTGCAACGTGCGCGAAAGCGCCGTCATTGAAGCGCGCGACGTCGACAACATCTACGCGGTGCCCGAGGCCTATCACGCCGGCGGTCTCGACAGCGAGGTGCTTGCCGCGTTCGGCATCGAGCATCCGCCGGCGCCCGATCTCGCCACCTGGCATCTGATCAACGAGCGCATCCGCAATCCCGAGGGCGACGTCACGATCGCCATCGTCGGCAAATATACCGGCATGAAGGATGCCTATAAGTCCCTGATCGAGGCGCTCTCGCACGGCGGCGTCGCCAACAAGGTCAAAGTCAATCTCGACTGGATCGAGAGCGAAGTGTTCGAGAACGAAGATCCGGCGCCGTTTCTCGAACATGTCGACGGCATTTTGGTGCCCGGCGGTTTCGGCCAACGCGGCGCCGAGGGAAAAATCCGTGCGGCGCAGTTCGCACGCGAGCGCCATGTGCCATATTTCGGCATCTGTTTCGGCATGCAGATGGCCGTGATCGAAGCGGCGCGGAATCTGTGCGGTATCGAGGCGGCGAACTCGACCGAATTCGGCGCCACCGGCGAACCCGTCGTCGGCCTGATGACCGAATGGATGAAAGGCGACGAGTTGCAGAAACGCGGCCTCGCCAGCGAGCTCGGCGGCACCATGCGGCTCGGCGCCTATCCGGCGCATCTCCAGCGCGACAGCCGGATCGTGGACATTTATCACGCCACCGCGATTTCTGAACGCCACCGCCACCGCTACGAAGTCAACACCGCCTACAAGGACCGTCTGGCCCAGCACGGCCTGCGCTTTTCCGGCATGTCGCCCGACGGCCTGTTGCCGGAGATCATCGAGTTCGACGACCATCCCTGGTTCATCGGCGTGCAATTCCACCCCGAGCTGAAATCCCGGCCATTCGCGCCGCACCCGCTGTTCTCGTCATTCATCGAGGCGGCGGTGGAGCAGAGCAGGCTGGTGTAGTCGGCGTTTGCGTTTCTTTGAATTTCGGTAATTGGCGCCGTCTCAAATGATCTGGAGATGGCGGCAACTCAACTCATTGATAGTAAGGAAAAGTGTAAGTATAGACCGCGACGATCGGTGCGGAGCGGAGCATGACTGAAGAGAATGCGGGCACCAAGAAAGCTGAACGCCTCATGACTCGTCCGGACGGCGCGACCATGGATGAGATCGTCGCAGTCACGGGGGGGCCGCAGTACAACGTTTTGCGGCGGCTGGAAGGCCGCGGTTATCGTATTCGGAAAGTCAAGGAGGGCAGGGCGACCCGCTATTTCGCCGCGCCGCCGGCTTCCCCCTCTTATGTGGCCACCGTAACGAGCAAGGTCAGGTCACTATTCCGCAGGAAGTTCGTGAAAAACTCAGGCTGCTCAGTGGTCAAAAGCTGCAATTTACCATCGAGAACGGAAATCGTGTTGTCGTCGCGCCCGTCTTCAGACGTCTCAGTGAACTTTCCGGTATTCTGCCCAAAGCCAAGCGCACGCTGACTCTGGAGGAAATGGACGAGGCTATCAAACAAGGCGCGGTCGCTCGGTATTTGCGGGCGGTGCGGCGCAAGCAGCAATGATCGGCCTCGACGCCAACGTGCTCGTACGGCTGGTCGCCGGCGACGATCCGCGACAGACCCGTCAGGCCAAAGCTGTTTGTGGATCGCCACTGCACAGCAGAATCACCCGGTTTCATCAATTGCGTCGTACTGGCGTGAGCTCGTTTGGGTGCTGGAGGCTAGCTATCGCTACAGCCGCCCGCAAATTGCTGCCGCTTTGGAAGGCCTGCTCGCAGGCGATGACAGGATTGGGGAGCACTCGGAGGCCGTGCAGGCAAGCCTCAAGGACTTCAAGGCAGGACGATTGGACTTTACCGACGCGCTGATAGTCAACGTCAACCTGGCGCGCTGTGAGGGGACGGCAACCTTTGATCGCAAAGCCGCGAGGCATGACGGCTTTATTCGCGTGTCCTGACGGCCAGTTGCGTTTTCGCACGGTGGTACTAACGTCGCCGGCCTTCGCCACACCATCACGAGGCATCCATGCTTTATGAATTGCGCATCTATCGTGCCGCGCCCGGCAAGCTTCCGGCGCTGCTGCAGCGGTTCGAGAAGGTCACGCTTGATATTTGGAAAAAACACGGCATCCGCCAAGCCGGTTTCTGGACGACCCTGATCGGCGAGTCCAATAGCCAACTGACCTACCTGTTGGCCTGGGACTCGCTCGCCGAGCGCGAGAAGAAGTGGAACGCATTCGCCAGCGACCCACAATGGCTCGCCGCTCGCGCCGACAGCGAACGCGATGGCCCGCTGCTGGAGAATGCCAGCAACCAGATATTGCAGCCGACCGCGTTTTCCGTCGTGAAATAGGCACAGCAGATTTGCGGCGGGGAACGGTGCCGGGCCGGTTGACCGGCGACACGGCCGCCGCCATGGTCGGGTCGTGAAACCGATGGAAAGCGGTCCGAACGCCGTTGTCGCCGTGGGTAAGGTGCGATTCGGCAACACGCTGCCGCTCGCGCTGATCGCGGGGCCGTGCGCGCTGGAGAGCCGTGCGCATGCATTCGAGATGGCGGCGGCGCTCAAGGAGATGACGGCGCGGCTCGGCGTCGGCTTTGTCTACAAGACCTCGTTCGACAAGGCCAACCGCACCAGCGCCAAGGGCGCGCGTGGCTTGGGGCTCGATCAGGCGCTTTCCATCTTCGCGGAGCTGCGCGAGAAAATCGGCGTGCCGGTGCTCACTGACGTGCACGAACCGAAGCAGTGCGCCCAGATCGCCGAGGTCGCGGATATTTTGCAAATACCGGCGTTCCTGTGCCGGCAGACCGATCTGCTGGTGGCCGCGGCAAAGACCATGCGCATCGTCAACGTCAAGAAGGGCCAGTTCCTCGCGCCCTGGGACATGACCAACGTGGTGCAAAAAATCACCGGCGCCGGCAACCGCAACGTGCTCGTCACCGAGCGCGGCGTTTCGTTTGGCTACAACACCCTCGTCTCCGACATGCGCGCGCTGCCGATCTTGGCCCAGACTGGGGCGCCGGTGATCTTCGACGCGACCCATTCGGTGCAACAGCCGGGCGGGCAGGGAACCTCGTCCGGCGGCGAGCGCGCGTTCGTGCCGGTATTGGCGCGGGCGGCGGTTGCCGTCGGGGTCGCCGGCGTCTTTATCGAAACCCATCAGGACCCCGACAAGGCGCCGTCGGACGGCCCGAACATGATCCCGCTCAAGGATTTGCCGGCGCTTCTGGAGCGGCTGATGAAGTTCGACGCGCTGGCGAAGAGCGGTTAGCAGCTATGGGTGCTCTCCCTTCATCGCAACGATAAGAGTTTCCCATTCCCCCCGTCCTCAAAGTCGTCAGCCTGGTGATCTTCGCCTCCACGCTGTTCACGCGGGCGGTCGATCCGGTGATTCCGAAAATCGCCGCCGATCTCGGCATTGACGTGAAGACGGCTGCCTTGTTGTCGACCGCCTTCACCTTTCCGTACGCCATCATGCAGCCCGCGCTCGGCACCATCGGCGATTTTTTTGGAAAAACCCGGCTGATGAACGCGAGCCTGGCGATCGTGGTGACGACGACGCTGGTCTGCGCATTCGCCAGCAATTTCTCGCTCCTCGTCGCCATGCGGATCATCGCCGGCATGTTGGCGGGCGGCATCTTCCCCGTCGGCATGGCGATCATCGGCGATCTCGTGCCGGTCCATGAGCGGCAGGTCGCGATCAGCCGTTTGCTGGCGGTGGGACTGACCGGAAATCTGATCGGAGCAACGGTTTCAGGGGTGATCGGCGATCTGCTGGGCTGGCGCGGTGTGTTCTTCAGCATCGGCGGCTTTGGGCTTGTCGTCGCGGTGATCGCGTTTTTCGCCTTTCGCGGCCTGCGCACCGGCAAGCCAAGACCCTTCAGCCTCGCCGCGGCGGCCGCGGGATTTCGCGGCGTGTTTGCCGATCCGCGCGCCAAAGTTTGTTTCGGCTCGGTATTCTTCGAGGGCATCGTCATTCACGGCATGTTTCCCTATGTGGCGCTGTTGCTGCTGGCGAGTGGACAGACCCGCTCGTCCTATGCGGGCATCGTGATCGCCGCATTCGGTCTCGGCGGCGTCCTCTATTCGCTGGCGTTGCCGTACCTGATTGTTCGGGTCACCGAGCGGCAATTGATGCTCGCCGGTGCGGCCGCTGCCTGCGCCGGCTTTATCCTGACCGCGCTGAACATGTCGTGGTACCTCCAGGCGGCGGTGTTTGTCCTGTTCGGCATCGGCTTCTATATGCTGCACAACTGCATTCAGCTTCACGTCACCGACCTGACGCAGACGGCGCGTGGCGCCGCGTTGTCGATGCACTCATGCGCGTTCTATTTCGGCCAGGCCATCGGGCCGATCTATTACGGCTTCGCCTTCAGCCACGTGGGCACCAGCAAGCCAATGTTCCTCGGCGCCGTCGTGATCGTGATCATCGGCCTCGTCTGCGCCCGTCTGCTGCGGCATCGCAACCGCGGCCGGAGCCTTGCCGAAGGAGCGTAAATCCCCCAACGTCACCCCGCTTTCAGCGGCTTCAAGGCCGATGCGGCGCCATCGTTCAGGTGAGCATATCGCGCACCAGCGGGATCACCTTGCTGCCGTAGAGCGTGATGCTGCGCATCAGCTTGTCGTGCGCCAGCGTGCCGGCGCTGTACTTCATGTCGAAGCGCGCGATGCCGAGCACCTTCGCGGTCGCGGCGATCTTGGCGTGCGACCGTTTCCGGCGCGCCGACATACATCGAGCCGCTGTCGGCTTCCTGATCGAAGGATGCGCGTGTCACCGGCGGCCAGCCGCGCTCGGCGCCGATGCGGTCGCGGCATCGCTTTGTGGTGCGGGCCAAAGTTCCTCGCGCGCCTGCTCGTCGCTGTCCGCGACATAGCCGTGCGAGTGCAGGCCGATGGGCTGCACCGGTTTGCCGAGCTCCGCGAAGGCGCGCTGGTAGAGATCGACATAAGGCCGAAACCGCTTGGGATCGCCGCCGATGATGGCGAGCATCAGCGGCAGGTCGTAGCGCGCGGCGCGAACGACGGATTCCGGGCTGCCGCCGACACCGACCCAGGTCCTGAGCGAAGCCGTTTCGATCGGGGGAAACACACGCTGGTTGGTGAGGGGAGGCCGCGTCTTGCCATGCCAGGTCACGGCATCATGTTTGATCAAGGCGGCGAACAGATCGAGTTTCTCTTCGAACAGCGTCTCGTATTGCGAGAGGTCATAGCCGAACAGCGGGAACGACTCGGTGAACGAGCCGCGCCCTACGGTGACTTCGGCGCGTCCGTGCGAGGCGGCATTGAGCGTCGCGAACCGCTCGAAGACGCGGATCGGATCGTCCGAGCTGAGCACCGTCACGGCCGAGCCGAGCAGGATTCGTTTGGTGCGCCCGGCGATTGCCGCCAGCACGACCTCGGGGGCGGAGATGGCGAAGTCGGGACGGTGGTGCTCGCCGACGCCGAAGGCGTCGATGCCGAGTTCGTCTGCGAGGACCGCCTCCTCGATGACGTTGCGGATGACTTGCGCATGCGTCAGCAGCCGGCCGTCGGGACCTGCGGTGACGTCGCCGAAGGTATCCAGTCCGAATTCGAGATGCTGCGGCATGCGCTAGCCGGCGTCGAACAGCGCCAAGGTGGCGCCGGTGGTGCCCCCCGCCGCCATGTCGGGGCAGGTGCTGATCGCGGCCAGCAAATTCATCTCGGCGCGCAGCGTGACGTGGCCGCCTGGCGGCGCAGGGCGGATAGGAGAATGCTCGAGCTCGCCGGTATCCTGGTGAATGACCATATCCTGAAAGATATTGAACGGACTTGGAATGTCTTCGACCGCGATGTCGTAGGCGATCAAAACGTTGCCGAGGTTCTCGGTGCAGCCGCGCGGCGGCATTTCCGACAGCGGCCGCTTGTAGGTTGCTTCCCAAATTCCGCGCTGCGCCGCCAGCTCATGGCGCTTGCGGCTGCACATGCCCTCCTGGAGATCGTGGTGGCCTTCTTGGAATGTATCCTCGATGATCGTCATCATCGTGTTGTTGAGTTTCGAGATCAGCAAATCCCCCGCCGATATGAAGACTTTGCGCTGATTGGCCTTGGTTCGCGCCTGATCGAAACGTTCGCGCAGGTTCTCGCGATTGAAGCAGACAAAATCGATGATGGTCTGCGACGTCACGCGCACGGACTGGCCGGCCTTCATGTCGAATGCGAAGCCGGTGTTGCGCGGCAATTGCCGCTCCCACAGCGTTTTAGTCGGCATGCTTCATTCCCTGCAGATAGTTGCCTTGTGGTGCCATCGAGAATTGATGTTCAACTGACGCTCTATTGGATAGCCTTGGCGGCTTTGGCGATGACATCCGTGGGAAGCGCATAAAGCTGGCCAAGCAGCACGTCGATGTCGTGTCCGGTCATGGGCCCGATATCCATTTTTTCCTTGGCGGCTTCAGCCAGCAGGTCGGGGTCCTTCATGGTTTCGTCAAATGCCTTGTTGAGAGCCGCCTTGCGATCCCCCGGGATGCCAGGGGGAGCGGCGAATGGGCGGCCGATGGCCTGTGGCGCGAAATGGACGTAGAGGATCTGCTTCTTTTCCGGATCGTCGATCAGATCCAAAGCGAGCGGAACATCGGTTAGTTCAGGATCTTTCTTCAGTGCCGCCTGCAGCAGGATATTGACGCTCTTGTCCTTGATCCATTCCGGGTGCGCGACTTTGAGCGTGCCCCATGACAGTCCGCAAATTCCGTCCACCTCGCCGCGTTCCATGGCGAGCGTGATGTCGTTGGTGCCGGGATAGCCCGAGACGAGCTTGATCTTCGTTCCGAGCACATTGTTGTAGAGATGCGCGTAAATGTCGGAGTCGGCGGCGGCGAACTGGCCGCCCATGACGACCGGCGTGGTCAGCATGTCGCGCCAGGTCTTGACCGGCGATTTGCTGCCGGTGAGACAAAGACTGGTGTCGCCCGACATGCTGCCGATCCAGGAAAATTTTCTGCCGTCGAAATTGAGGTTCGGCGTGACCAGCGGCATGGTGGGAATGCTGCGCGAAAAGGTCCCGATCATGGAGCCGTCCTTCGGCGCCGCGGCATAAAGATAATTGCTGGCGCGCAGTCCGCCGGCGCCGGGCATGTTCTCCGGCACAACGGTCGGATGTCCGGGGATGTGTCTGCCCAGATAGCGGGCCAATACGCGCCCGTAGAGATCGTAACCGCCGCCGACGCTATATGAGATCACCAGGGTCAGCGTTCGGCCGTGGTAGAAATTCTCAACCTCATCGGCCCGCGCACCCGACGTGAGCACAAGGAGGAGGGCGGTCGCCAGGATCGCCCACACCTTGAGGCGGAGCGCGCGATACGAAAGCTGATCCATGCGAGGATATCCCAAGGTGCCTATAGGCCGGCGGCGCGTTCATTTCGCTTGGGGACAATGTCGCGCAATCCTTTCGTTCAAACAAGCGATCGAAAATTGCAACCCGGCAGGGCACTGGAAATCGCGGAAAGCGGCGCGCATACTTGCATCATGCCAGATACGCCTCCCCGCCGACGTTCCCCGCCCACATGACGGATTTGACGAATGGCGCGGACGCGGTCGCCCAGCGAATCGCCGATGCCGTTGCGGCATGCGGCATCACGCTGGTCGCGAGCTTGCCCGACGGCTGGATCACGCCGTTGATCGGGCGATTTGCCGGCGATGCCCGGTTTCGCCATGTGGCCGTCAATCGCGAAGAATCCGCGATCGGGCTATGCTCCGGCGCATTTCTCAGCGGCATAAGCTCCTTCGCGCTGATGGGCGCGTCCGGATTCCTGACCTGCATCTACGCCATCACCAAGATCAACTACACCTATCAAATCCCGCTGCTGATCGGCATTACGTTACGGGGGCGCCCGGGCGATGGCGCCAAATTCCATCAGTCGAACGGCCTTTATCTCGAACCGGTCATTGCGACCATCGGTATGCCGTTCGTGCCGATCGAGCGCGGCGAGGATATTGCGCGCCTTGCCACCGCCTATCGGCATAGCCGCGTCATGTCGCGGCCGGTCGTGGTGGGTTTTACGCGCGAAGTGTTGCGCGGGGAGGCATGATGAATTTCGAAGCCTGCTTCCGCCTGCTCGCCGACCGCCTCAAGGAGGATGTCATCGTCACCTCGGCCGGCAACTGCTCTGAATTGTGGTGGGAGATCACCGGCGAGACCGAGCGCGTGTTCTATCTCGAGGCGTCGATGAGTCTCGCCTCGCTGTTCGCAGCGGGAATTGCGCTCGGTGCGCCGGAGCGCACCGTGGTGGCTTTCAGCGGCGACGGCGCGTTCTGCATGAACCCCGGGATGCTTCTGGTCGAACGCCAGTTGGCGCTACCCAATCTCAAGCATTTCATGGTCGCAAACGGGTGTTATGGCTCGACCAACGATCTTGCCCACCCGTTCGGCAATATCGTCGATTATGCCGGCATGGCGATGGCCGCCGGCATCGCGCGCGTCTACGTTTTTTCGACCGTCGATGGTCTTGCGCAGGGCCTTGACGATATGGTGCGCGGCCCCGGCCATGCCTTCGCGGTTTTGCATGTCGAGCCGCTCGGCCGGCGCCTGCCATCGCCGCCGCTTGACGGCCCGGAGGTGAAATTCCGCTTCGGCCGTTACTTGGAGCGAACCGGCGGACGGCCGGTCTTCGACGCGCCGTTGCCTCGGCCGCCGGCGGACATTGGCGCCTGAAGCCGCGCTTAAGGTCTCAGGACAATTTTTGCAGCCGCCGTGGCGCCCGCGTCGAGATCGCGGAATGCCTGTGGTCCATCGGCCAACGGCCGTTCTTCAGTCCAATCGAGCGGCCCGAGCCGGCCGCTCGCGATGGCATCGACCGTTTCGCGGAATTCGAGCGGCGTATAGCAATAGGTGCCGGTAAAGATGATCTCCTGCAGCGTGATTTTGCGGACGTCGAGCCCTTCCGAGCCGGGCAGCAAACCCACATGCACGATCACGCCGCCCGGTTTGACCAATCGGCTGGCGGCGACCCGGCTCGACTTTGCTCCGACCGCGTCGATGATCAAATCCATCGATAGCTTCGAGGGCTCGCCGGGTTGGTCCGGCGCGTAGCACCGAAACGCACCCGCTCGTGATGCCGTCCGGCGGCGTGCGGCGTTGGGTTCGCCGATGTGGATTTCTGCCGCGCCTTGCATGGCCAATACCAGGGCGCTGCCGAGCCCGATCGCGCCGCCTCCCAGTACCAAGCAGCGGCTTGCCGACAAAGGTCGCGAGAGTAGGCCGGTGCCCAGATTGACAGCGTGATACGACACTGCAAGCGGCTCGGAGAGAGCGGCCTTTGCGGTGTCGAGCTGATCGGGCAGCGTGACGAGGTTGCGCTCCGGCACGCGCACCAATTCGGCGAACGCGCCGGCGCGCGGCGGCACCGACAGGAGTTCGCGCGACGGGCAAATATGCGCGCGGCCGTCCAAGCACCATTCGCAGACGCCGCAAGTGACGAGCGGATTGACGGCGACGCGCTTGCCGATATTCGGACCGCTGCAGATCAATCCGGCCGCTTCGTGCCCGAGTACGAGCGGCGGCGGCCGGCGCGAGTCGTGGCCGTGATAGGCGTGCATGTCGGAGCCGCAGATGCCGACGGCATCGACACGGACCAGGACCTCATCGTTGCTCGGCAGTGGCTCCGGCTGATCGCGCCATTCAAGAACATTCGGATTGGTATAGACGAGTGCCTTCATGGTCTTCACTTTGCTGAAAAGCCGCCATCGACGAACAGCGTCTGGCCGGTGATGTAGCCGGAAGCGTCCGAACAAAGAAAGACCGCGGCGCCGTGAAGATCCGTCATTTCACCGTTGCGGCCGATGGCCGTCTGTGCCGCACACTGCGCGGCACGCGACGGGTCGGCGAAGACCGGCGCCGTCAGGTCGGTGGGAAAGAATCCAGGTGCGAGCGCGTTGCAGGTGACGCCGTGCTGCGACCAGTGTTCCGCGATCGCCCGGGTCAGCTGCACGATACCACCTTTGGCCGCGCCATAGGGCGCCGAGTCCGGGAATGCGCGTTGCGATTGCAACGATGCAATATTGACGATGCGGCCCCAACCACACTGTGCCATCGCGGGCGCCAACAATTGCGTCAGCCGAAACGGCGTGCGCAGGTGAATCGCAAGGTGGCGATCAAAGTCTGCGGCCGACACGTCCTGGAATGGCTGCCGCAAGTTGATGCCGGCCGCGTTGATCAAGATGTCGATGTGAGGAGCGAGCCGGCGCGCCGCCTCTACGGCGCGATCCGGTCCGTCCGGCTCCGCGAGGTCGGCCACGGTCGTTCCGGCATCAATACCTTCAGCCTCGAGCTGTTTGGCAGCCTCGGCGAGCGCCGCCTGGCGCCGTGCGGCAAGCACAATGCCAGCGCCGGCCAGTCCCAAGGCGCGCGCCAATGCGAGGCCAATGCCGGCATTGCCGCCGGTGACGAGCGCGGTGCGGCCGGTCAGATCGAACAGATGGGCGAGGCGGAACATCAGACCTCGACCGGCGAGCCCATATCGAAATTGGGGCCGGCGAAATATTTCCGCATCCGCGCGTCGGCCGTCCGCGCGTGCGCTTCCATGCCCTCGAGACGCGAAATGCGGGCGGTCGCCGGAGCCAGCACCTTGCAGGCCTCTCGATCGGCGCGCTGCCAGGTCAGCGGCTTGAGAAATTTGTGCACCGACAGGCCCGCCGAATAGCGCGCCGCCAGCTTGGTCGGCAGGATATGGTTCGGACCGGAGGTCTTGTCGCCGAACGCGACCGTCGTCTCTTCGCCCAGAAACAGCGAACCGTAATTGGTGAGACGATCGAGCCACCAATCCAGATCTTCGGCGTGGACCTCGAGATGCTCGCAAGCGTAACGATCGGAAACTTGCGCAACCTCTTCGCGCGACGTGCAGAGCACGACCTCGCCATAGTCACGCCAAGCCGCCCCGGCAGCCTCTCGCGCCGGCGCCGGAAGACGATCAATCAGGGCGGGAATACGCCCCATGACGGCGTCGGCGAGTGCGCCGGAGGTGGTGAAGAGCCAGGCCGGGCTTTCGTGGCCGTGCTCGGCCTGACCGACGAGATCCCCCGCGACGATGTCTGCGTCGGCGCTGGCGTCGGCGATGATCGCAATTTCGGAAGGGCCAGCGAAAACGTCGATGCCGACCTTGCCGAACAGCATCCGCTTGGCTTCGGCGACGAATTTGTTGCCGGGGCCGACGATGATGTCGGCCGGCTTGCCGGTAAACAGGCCGAACGCCATCGCGGCGATGGCCTGCACGCCGCCGAGTGTCATGACGGTGTCGGCGCCGGCGATTTTCATCGCATAGAGAACGTAAGGGTGGATGCCCTCGCCCTTGTAAGGCGTCGAGCAAGCCACGATCGACTTGACGCCGGCGGCCTTTGCGGTGGCGATCGACATATAGGCTGAGGCGATGTGCGCATAGCGGCCGGTCGGAACATAGCAGCCCGCGACGTTGACCGGAACCAGGCGCTGCCCTGCGGTCAATCCCGGCAGCAGTTCGACCGAGAAATCGGCGATGCTTTCGCGCTGCGCCAGCGCAAAACGGCGAACTTGGCCAACGGCGAATTCGATGTCGTGACGCACCGCTTTTGCCACGTCGGCCGTCCGGCGTTCGACCTCGTCGGGCGGCAACACGATCGGGCCAGTCCAGCCATCGAGCTTTTGCGCATAATCGCGGACCGCCTGCTCGCCGCCTTTTTCGATCGCGGCGAGCATTTCAGCAGCGACGGCTTCGGCGATCCCGCTTTCGGTCTCAGAAGTCTTGGCCGCGCGTTTGCGGTACACGATCGCCATTGACTTCACGCCCCTTGCGGGACGGCGGGAGTTTTCCGGCCGTCCAAAAACATTCAGTTCGGCGACTTGGCGAACTCAGTGGCAAAGGCCCGCAGTTTCGGATCGGCAGCCACCATTTTCATATAGTCGTCGGTGATGAAGGCCTTGACGTCCGGAGCGCTGGACAACGTCCCGACGCTCACCATGAACTTGCCGATGTCGCCAAACCAGTGATCGACATCGGACGAGCCCTTGCTGCGATCCATGATCTTGAGCTGTTGGTCGAGCAGGAACACCGGCCGTTGCGCGAATTCCTGTTCGATCGCATGGTCGGAAATCTCGACACCGCCTTGAGCGTAGAATGTTTTCGTCATGTCGCGGGCTGCTTTGGGGTTTGCCTCTGCCCAGCTCCAGCTACGCAAATAAACGGCGAGGTACGCCGCGACATCTTTCGGGTGCGCCTTGGCGTAGTCCGCGCGCACGACCAGCGCACCCGGAACGATGGCGCCGGCATCGGCGCCGGTGCACAGCGTCTTGGCTCCCGCCTTCTCCTCGAGCGTGTAGTTGTTCGGCGCCCACACGCCGGCAACGTCACCATTGTTCGAGGTGATGGCGGAAATGATCTGCGCCTGACCCATATTGATGAATTGCACATCGCCGAACGGCACGCCGTATTTGGTCAGGCAGCTGCGGACGGCGTAGTCGCCGGTCGAATTTGTCGTCAGCAGAATACGCTCGCCCTTGAGACTTTGCGGATTGGCCTTCATGGCGGCAAACTTGTCGCCGCGCACCATCATGACGTTGGCTTTGGATTCGTCATTGGTGATGCCGATCGTGAGCAGACCCGATCGCGCTGCACCGAGCACCGCCGGCACCGAGCCGGTGCCGCCGACGTCCCACGATCCGGCCTGTGCCGCCGCAACTTGCGGCGCACCGGCGGGGAACACAGAGAACGATGGCGCCAGCCCAGCCTCCTTCCACCAGCCTTTTTCAGTCGCCATGTAATAGGGCAGCGCCCAGTACAGTGCGGGCTGATAGCTGACGTTGATCGGGGTTTGCGCCTTGGCCGCCAATGGCGCGCCGGCCAACACGCCGGCGGCGACGGCGGCAACACTTAATCGTCTCCACATTGCTTCCTCCCTAATGGCTCTCGGCCCTTGTGATTAGCGATCCTGGCCGCTTTTCTCCTCGCGCAACGAACGCCAAATATGCGTGCGCCAATGGATGAAGGACTTCAAGGTCCATGACATCCTCGATCCGCTCGTGCTGATCCCATTTTTCAGCGGCTCGGACCGAGCGGATATCGATCATTTCCTTGATGCGGCCGGGTCTGCGGGTCATGATCGCGACGCGGTCGGCAAGATAGACGGCCTCCTCGACGGCATGGGTGATGAATAGCACGGTGCGCGGATTGCGCCGCGCGATCCGCACCAGTTCTTCCTGCATCGTGGTCCGGGTCTGGGCATCGAGCGCGCCGAAGGGCTCGTCCATCAGCAGCACATCCGGATCAAGCACATAGGCGCGCGCGATGGCGACACGTTGCTGCATGCCGCCCGAGAGCTGGTGCGGGAAAGCGGCTTCGTAGCCTTCCAGGTTCATCAATTCGATGGCTTTGGCAACGCGCTTTGTCCTGTCGCCTTTGCCCACGCCCTTATTGCGTAGTCCGAGCGCGATGTTGTCGAACACCGTCTTCCACGGAAACAGCGCAAATTGCTGAAAGACGACCGCGCGGTCGGGCCCCGGGCCGCGGACGCGGCGCCCATCAACGCTGACCGATCCGGCGCTCGGAAACTCGAAACCCGCGACCAAACGAAGGCAGGTGGTCTTGCCGCAACCCGATGGTCCGACGATCGCAACGAACTCCTTGTCGGCGATGGCGAGGTCGACGCGCTCCACGGCAACGACGCCGATTTTGCCGCCAAACGTCTTTTGCACGGCGTCGAAGGTGATTGCTGCCATGCCAGCGCCCTATGCAAATCCGCGCCGGCGCACAGCCGCTTCGAGGAAGCGCAAGGCCACATCGATGGCAAGCCCGACGAGGCCGATCGCCACCATGGCGCTCATCACCGTCGCCGTTGAAATGTTGAGCTGGGCCTGCACCATCATGAAGCCGACCCCGGTCGAGGCGACGATGAGCTCGGCGCCAATCAGCGATTGCCAGCCGAGACCGGCCGAGACCCGAAGCCCGGCGACGATCGAAGCGGTGGATGCCGGCAGAAGGACTTCAAGGATGATCCGAAGATTGCGCGTTCCAAGCATTTGCGCCGCTTCGATCAGCGGCCGGCTGACGAAACGCGCGCCGCGATAGGCGTTGATGAGGCAGGGCGGAAAAGCGCCCGCGAAAATGATCAGGATGGGTCCGCCGATGCCGGTGCCGAACCACAATGCGGCAAAAGGGACCCAGGCGATCGGCGCGATGAAGCGCAGCGCGTCGAAAATCGGCGAAACGATTTCGTCGAGTACCTCAAACCAGCCCATCAGCAGGCCAAGCGGGATGCCGACGGCCGCGCCGAGCAGAAAACCGTAGGAAAAACGCATCACGCTCGACGCGAGATGTTGCTGGAGCGTCGCTCCGGCAAATGGGGTCGACAGCAACTGAACAAATCGCGAAGCGACGTCGTATGGCGTGGGCAGGAACTGGCGCGGCACCGCGCCGGTCAGCGAGAGCAGGCTCCAAATTCCCAGAAACAGGAGAAGTCCCGCCGCTCCATAAGCGAAGGTTTCCGCCGGCGTCAAACGCTGTGACGGAACCCTGGTCACGAATAGTCCCTCGCCGTTTGAATCCAGGGCAACCAGAGCGTCTCGATCTCCGCGACGAGCCGCGTCATGGCCCAGCCGAGAATGGCGACGCAGGCCATGCCGACGAAGATCATGCCGGGATAGATGTCCTGCTGGGCGACATTGAGGATACGTCCCAGGCCATAGAGCGCGCCGACAAGCTCGGCCGCGACAAGCGTGGTCCAGCTGGCTTGGAGCGACAGCCGCAAGCCCGTAAAAATCAGGGGTGCGGCCGCCGGAACAAGAATTTCAGTTACGAAACGTGCGCGCGGGGTGCCGAGCATGTGCGCCGCCTCGATGACATAGGGTTCGATCGTGCGCACTCCCGTAAAGCTGTTGATGACCGACGGCACGAACGCGGCAAACCAGATCACCATGACCTTGGCGGTATCGCCAATACCGAGCCACAAGATCGCCAGCGGAATCCAAGCCAGCGGCGGGATCGGCCTGATGAGTGAAAACACCGGGTTGATCAGCGCCTCCGCGCGCCGGTTCCATCCCATGAGGAGGCCGAGCGGAACGCCGGTGCCCGCGGCAACCGCAAATCCAAGGCTGACAAGCTTCACGCTATGAAGGACATGCTGATAAAGCAGGCCATTGGCATAACCGGTGAATGCCACCTGCCGGAACGAAATCCAGACGTCTACTGGGGAGGGAAAGCGGCCGGAAGAAATCAAGCCCAGCGGCATCGTCGCCACATACCAAAGCGCGGCAAGCGCTGCGATGGTGGCGAAGCCGATGGCAACACGCCGGCTCATTTCCAAAATTACCCCGACTGCGACGTACTGGGAATGTCCGGAACAAGGTTTCACGCTGCCATGCAGGCGTCAACGTGCCGAGGGTTTGCGCCGCAGCGTTCTCCGGGCACGCATCGAGCCGCGATTGAAAGCCGATGCCAACGCCGACGTTCGCGATCCGTCCGGGGCCATCGAATGCCCGAAGGACCGCGTGCGCGATCTGACCGGCGCATTGCCAGGCGCAGCCTCGCGCAGATGCTGTCCTCATGACGCACCGCTTGCCGCCGCGGCGGTTGCAGCCTATCTCGGCAACACACAGGTAACCTTCTGGTGACGCAACGTTCCGAACCGATCTTCAATGTGCCGCCGGTCGTGATCGCGACCGTGGCCGTCCTGGTGCTGGTCCATGTGCTACGCACGCTCGTTTTGAGCGATGGTCAGGACGAAGAGTTCCTGCTGACATTTGCCTTCATTCCGGTGCGCTACGGCACCAGTCTCAACCTCGATGGTTCGCTTCCTGGCGGTTTTGGCGCCGATTTGTGGACGTTTTTCAGTTACGCCTTCATTCACGCCGATGTGCTCCATCTCGGCCTCAATCTCGCGTGGCTATTGCCGTTCGGAACCGCGCTCGCGCGCCGCTTCGGCGCGTGGCGCTTCGTGGCGTTCATGCTGGTGATGTCCGGCGCTGGGGCATTCGCGCACCTTGTCAGCCATCCCGGTGCGATGGTGCCGATGATTGGCGCATCCGCGGCGATCTCCGGAGCCATGGCGGCTGCGATGCGCTTTGTTTTTCAGCAGGGCGGACCGCTTGGCGTATTTCGCGAAGCTGATACCGATGCCTATCGGGTCCCGGCTGCGCCGCTCATGAGGACGCTGCGTGACCCGCGGTTCCTGATCTTCCTTTTTGTTTGGCTCGGGCTCAATACCTTATTCGGCCTCGGCACGGTGTCGTTTGGGGAGGCCGCCGGGCAGGAGATCGCTTGGCAGGCCCACATTGGCGGCTTTTTTGCTGGATTGCTGCTATTTACAGCGTTCGATCCGGTCGCTCCGCGGAGCGAACTCGACACCGAGCCGAGCAGCGGATCCTGAGATTCCGCAACTGCGGGTTGCGCCGTGGCGCTGTCGGCTGCCGCGGCGGGTTTGTGGCATCCGGCACAGGGTCAGAATCTGCGCCCAAGCCGAACAGTCCCCCGGTCGCTGGAACTTGGCGCCGACTTAAACATTAGCTACTTTGCCTTCGCCGCCGCGGTCCCGCCGCTGCGAGGGCTTAGGGAGGCTACGATGACAGTCAGCATTATCCTGGCAGGCAAAGGGCGTGAGGTTGTGACCATCGAACCCAGTGCCAGTCTCGCCTCGGCGGTGAGGCTGCTCACCGATAAGCGTATCGGCGCGGCGCTGATCCTCGGCGCCGACCGCCGCATCATCGGGATTCTCTCGGAACGCGACATTGTGCATGCGCTCGCCGAACGCGGCGCCAATGCCCTTACCGAGCCTGTCAGTGGGGCGATGACCCGCAAAGTCTCGACGTGCAATGAGAACGAGACCGTAGCCAACATCATGGAACGCATGACCGAGGGCAAATTCCGCCATGTACCTGTGGTCGATCAGGGACAACTCGTCGGAGTTGTGTCGATCGGCGATGTGGTCAAACACCGGCTCCACGAGATGGAGCGCGAATTGGCGGAGATGCGGGATTACATCCTCACCGCATAGCGCCCCGTAACCGGCAGGCATCATCCCAATTGCCTCGAACTGCCCCGAACGGGCGGCCACAGAGTGCGCCGATCGGCGTATTCGTCAGCCGCATCCAAGGCGCTATCATGGGCGCCAACGACGCGCTCTTGCTTGCGCTGGTGCGGAGGCAGTCATGCGGGCTGTCAGTACTCTTTTTCGCGATGTTGGCCATTGGTGGATCGGGGTCGAGTGCGTTTGCTGCCGGAACGATCCGATTGGCGCAAACCTCGACCACAACGAATTGCATGATGTCTTGCAATTCTCAGGCGGCGACTTGCCAATCCAGTTGCGTCCTTCCGGTGTTGGCGCCGACCGGCGCGGCGACTGCAACAACCAACGCCAGCGCCAGCGCGTCTTGTGTGCTCAATTGCTCCACGCAGCAAATATCGTGTCAGACGACCTGCGCGCGAGCATCGCCATCACGATAATGCGTGTCAGCCGAGATCAGCGATGGATTCGGTAATCGATTCCACGGCTTTTTCCGTGGCGGACTGCCCGATGGCGATGGCCTCGGCGGCACGATGGAAATCGAGCCAGCCGATATGGCCGATGCGCGGTGTGATGTGCACATCCGGCGGGTCGCCGGCAAGCCGCATGCGGGTGAGACGATCCTGCATGATGTTGAACGACTCCACCATGACAGTGGAAAAGCCCGGCCGCGCGGCGCCGGCCACGATCTGCCGCTTGAGCGCGCGCTCGGCGCTGAACATGCCGCGCAAGCCGCGAAATCCGTTGCGCTGCTTAGCGGGCGTCTCAGCCTCCTCGTCGCTTGGATCGGAGCCATGGCTTGCTATGGTGGCGCCGCGTCCGAAACGGTCGGCGTCGAGATTGACCGCGATCACGGCGCGTGCGCCGAACGCCCGCGCCGCCGAAACCGCCACCGGATTGACGAGCGCTCCATCGACCAGCCAGCGGCCGCCGAGCCAGACCGGCGGAAAGATACCGGGCAACGCGTATGACGCGCGCAACGCCAGCGACAACGAGCCGCGCGTCAGCCACACTTCGTGGCCGGTCCCGACCTCGGTCGCGATCGCCGCGAACCGAAACGGCAGGTCCTCGATTGCGACATTGCCGATCGATTGTTCGAGCCGGCTGGCCAAACGTCCGCCGCTGATGAGACCCGAGCCGCCGATGCGCACGTCGAGATAGCTGATGATGCGCCGCATCGTCAGCGAACGCGCCCAGGTCTCGAGCGTGTCGAGATGGTTGGTCGCGTAGCAGCCGCCGACCAGAGCGCCCATCGAGGTGCCGACAATGATATCGGGCGTGATGCCGTTGGCTTGGAGCACACGGAGTACGCCGATATGGGCGAAGCCGCGGGCCGCTCCGCCGCCGAGGACAAGCCCTATCGAGGGCCGGCCGGGCTTGCTGTCGGCTTTCGGTCCGACATCGGTGATACTCACGTTATCCTCGCGTCTCAAGCGCCGAACGAGGTCTTGCAACACTGTCATGTTCCTTTGCGGCGGTTATGATCGGCCGCGGCAAGGACAGCAACAAGCAAGAAGCGAGAATATGGTGAAATGGCGCCATGAGTTAGTAACCTGCCAGGCAGCGGAAAGTGGCTTGAATTTGCCGTGATTAGGATCGAGAAACGCCGGCATGTCAGGGATGGGCTGGAGCATGAGGCGGCGCTGCGCCGTGGCGGCAGCTACGGTCGTGCTCGTTTTGGCGCCGCTTCACGCCGCCGCGCAAATGCGCAATCTGATATCGCCGCAAGCGTCGGCGCCGCCACCTTTGGTCGGAGGTACCGGATCGCCGGGTGCGAGCCTCGTCTTTCCGGCGCCATTGTTGCCTTCTGCTCCGCCGCCGAACGCGCCGCCGAATCCGCCGCCGCTCGCCCAATCCGCACCACTCATTCCGGCGGGGCATGTCGCTTTGGCGGTCGCCGCTCGCTACGGCCGGGATGCGCCGCTCATCAGTGGCGGCCTAATCTGGCGCGTCTATGCGGCGAAGCCCGATCCGACCGGCGTGTTCCGGCTTATCAAGGAGGACAGGGCGTCAGCGCCGACCTTTGTGCTGCCGCCGGGCAATTACGTCGTGCACGCGAGTCTCGGTTTGGCGAGCGCGGCGAAGGCTGTGCAATTGCGCTCCGACGCGGTCCGTGAAGTCCTCGATATTCCCGCCGGCGGCGTGCGGCTCGAGGGCCGCGTTGGCAATGTGCGCATCCCAACCGGACAAATCGTATTCGATGTCTACCCGGGTAGCCAGTTCGAGACCAGAGATCGCCGTCCGATCGCGCAGAACGTGATGACGGGCGATGTCGTGCTGCTGCCCGAAGGCACCTATTACATCGTCTCGAATTACGGTGACGGCAATTCGGTGGTGCGCTCGGACGTGCATGTGCAAGCGGCCAAGCTCACCGACATCGTCGTGACCCATCGCGCGGCGGTGCTCACGCTGAAGCTCGTCAACGAAGCGGGCGGCGAGGCGCTTGCCAACACGCAATGGACGGTGCTCACCCCCGGCGGTGACGTGATCAAGGAATCCATCGGCGCGTTTCCTCGGGTCGTGCTCGCTGAGGGCGACTACCACCTGATCGCGCGTAACGAAGGCAAGACCTACCAGCGCGACTTCAAGGTCGTCACCGGCGTCGACGGCGAGGTCGAGGTGTTGGCGCGCTGAGCGCTATGCTCATGCACTGAAGGTATAAAATGTCTAGCGGCGGGCGCGGCCTTCCGGATGTCGAGGAAGACATTTCCGGAGCAACCTGCTGCCAGGCGCTTGACGTATCTCAAGCCGCCATTTTCAGCCGCCTCATGTCCGGCGGCACGGCTTCCTGAACCAGCGCGGCGACAGCAGCGTCGAGCGGCATCACCTGTTGCCCTTCCTTGCCGAGGCGGCGGATCGAGACGGTGCGCTCGGCCGCTTCCTTCCTGCCGACGACGAGCAGGACCGGAACCTTCGCCAGTGAATGCTCGCGGACCTTGTAGTTGATCTTCTCGTTGCGCAGGTCGCCGGCGATGCGTAGCCCGGCGCGCTGCGCCGCCGCGATTGCTTCGCGCGCATAGTCGTCAGCGTCAGATGTGATGGTCGCGATCACCGCCTGGAGCGGCGACAGCCACAGCGGCAGATGCCCCGCATAGTGCTCGATCATGATCCCAGTGAAGCGTTCGAGCGAGCCGAACATCGCGCGGTGCAGCATCACCGGCGTTACTTTGTTGGAATGCTCGTCGATGTAGAACGCGCCGAGCCGACCGGGCATGTTGAGATCGACCTGCACGGTGCCGCATTGCCAGTCGCGGCCGATGGCGTCGCGCAGCACGTATTCGAGCTTGGGACCGTAGAACGCGCCTTCGCCCTTGTTGAGGGTCCACGGCCGGGCTGAGGCCTCGAGCGCTTTCATCAAGGCGGCTTCGGCTTTGTCCCACACGGCATCCTCGCCGATGCGTTTTTCCGGCCGGTCGGAGAATTTGATCCGGACGTCATCGAAGCCGAAGTCCTGGTAGATCGTCAGGATCAGATCGTTGACCTTGATGACTTCCTCGGCGATCTGCTCCTCGGTAATGAAAATGTGCGCATCGTCCTGGGTGAAGGCGCGCACCCGCATCAATCCGTGCAACGCGCCCGATGGCTCGAAGCGGTGCACCTTGCCGAATTCGGCGATCTTGAACGGCAGATCGCGGTACGATTTGAGGCCGTTCTTGAAAATCTGGATGTGGCCGGGGCAGTTCATCGGCTTGACCACGAAGGTGCGCTCATCCTCCTCGCGCGGCTGGACGAGGAACATCGCATCGCGGAACGTCGCCATGTGGCCCGACGCCACCCACAACGAGGAGTCGATGAGTTGCGGCGCATTGACTTCGGCATAACCGGCATCGGTCTGGCGCCGGCGGATGTAGTTCTCCAGGGTCTGGAACAGCGTCCAACCTTTGGGGTGCCAGAACACCGAGCCCGGCGCTTCTTCCTGGAAATGAAAGAGATCCATCTCGCGGCCGAGCTTGCGGTGATCGCGTTTCTCGGCCTCTTCGATCTGCTTCAAGTGGGCGTCGAGCTCTTCCTGTTTGGCAAATGCGGTGCCGTAAATGCGCGACAGCATTTCGCGGCTCGAATCGCCGCGCCAGTACGCGCCGGCGACCTTCATCAGCTTGAAGGCGTTGCCGATCTTGCCGGTGGAGGTCATATGCGGGCCGCGACACAGGTCGAACCAGTCGCCTTGTTTGTAGATTTTGATCTGCTGATCTGCCGGGATGGCATCGACCAGCTCGACCTTGAACTGCTCGCCCATGTCGCCGAAGACGCGCTTGGCCTCGTCGCGCGACCACACTTCCTTGCTAAATGGCTTGTCGCGCGCGACGATCTCGCGCATTTTCTTTTCGATCGCTGAAAAATCCTCCGGGGTGAACGGCTCGTTGCGGAAAAAATCGTAATAGAAGCCGTTCTCGATCACCGGTCCGATGGTGACCTGCGTGCCGGGCCAAAGCGTCTGCACCGCCTCGGCGAGGACGTGGGCGGCGTCGTGGCGAATGAGCGCGAGCGCACGCGGATCGTCGCGGCTGAGGAACTCGATCTTCGCATCGTGCGCGATCGGATCGCTCAAATCGGCGAGCTTGCCGTCGAGCGCCATGGCGACCGTGCGCTTGGCGAGCGACGGCGAAATGCCCTTGGCGATGTCGAGACCGGTGATGTTTTGCGGAAACTCCCGACGTGTGCCGTCGGGAAAGGTCAGCGCGACCATTTTTCTACTCCTGTTGCTCACTCCTGCGAACGAGCGCAGGTAAGCGTGGTCCGGCGATTTCAGTTGCTCGCTTGACGACCTGCCGCGTCCGGTTCGGCAAGGGCATGTGCTGGAGGTGGAACGGCATTCGTGCCGCGCCATCGGGCGTAGCGCCACGGCATATACCAGTGCGATTTTGCCGGCAACGCCTCGGCCACGAAATCGAGCCCCGCCGTGCCGAACGGTTGGCAGCGCAGCAGCCGGGCGAGCGTCATCCAGCCGCCGGCCCACAGTCCGAAATGCGCGATTGCTTGGTCGGCATAGTCCGAACAGGTCGGCAGGTGGCGGCAGCGAAAACCAACAAGCGGCGAAAGCGTGTAGCGATAGATTTTCACCAAACTACGCCCCGCGCGACCGGGGACCCGGAGCGAAGCGTCGAAGAGATGGTCGAGGGGCATTCGATCTTTCAAGCCGTCATTCCGCGCGAACAGGAGTGTGGATCCCGAGCAACCGCGTCGCGGGTTCCGGAATGAGATTACTCCGCCGCCGTTTTCGTCGCGCGCTTCGCTTCGATCTTGCCGATAGCGTCGACCACGGCGTCGAATGTCAGCAGGGTGGAGGCGTGGCGCGCCTTGTAATCGCGCACCGGCTCGAGCACCGCGATATCGGCCCACTTGCCCTTGGCCGGCGGCGCGCCGTTCTCCTTGAGCATCTTGCGCACGGTTTCCCGCAGCGCGCGCAACTCGTCCGCATTGGAGCCGATGATATGGCTTGCCATGATCGAGGACGAGGCCTGGCCGAGCGCGCAGGCTTTCACCTCGTGGGCGAAGTCGGTCACCGTGTCGCCGTCCATCTTGAGGTCGACGGTAACGGTCGAGCCGCACAGCCGAGAATGCGCCGTCGCCGACGCGCCCGGGTCGGCTAGCCGCCCGATCCGCGGAATCGTGCCCGCGAGCTCAATGATTCGCCGATTGTAGACTTCGTTCAGCATCGCAAAATCGTGATTCTTGCTGATTCGACCCGAGTTTATTGTTTATACCTGCCAATCAACTATATAGGCACGGGCTGGCCGGGGCGAGAGTCCCGGCTTTGCCATCGAGCCATGCATGAACGACGCGGCGGCGTGGCCGGATTCCGGTGCGTTCCGGTAGATTGGAGAGGTGATGGACGCTGCCATCAAGCAACGGAGCCGGAAGCCGGTCTCGGACCATGTGCACAACACGCCGATGCCGGTCGATGATCGGCCCTCGCGCGAAGAGGCGGAGGCTGCCGTGCGCTCGCTCATCGCCTATCTTGGCGAGGATCCGGCCCGCGAGGGTTTGCTAGCCACGCCGAAGCGAGTGATCAAGGCGCTGGAGGAGCTTTATCGCGGTTACCGCGAAGTCCCCGCCGATGCGCTGGACCGCACCTTCGGCGAAACTGAACCTTACGACGACTTCGTGCTCATTCGCGACATCGCCTTCACGTCGCACTGCGAGCACCACATGATGCCGTTCTACGGCAAGGCGCATGTGGCGTACCGCCCGGTCGAACGCGTCGTCGGCCTGTCCAAGCTCGCGCGACTGGTCGACGTCTACGCACGCCGGCTGCAGACGCAGGAGCAGCTCACTTCGCAGGTGGCGGCAGCTATCGACGACGTGCTCAAGCCGCGCGGCGTCGCCGTGATGATCGAGGCCGAGCACACCTGCATGTCGATTCGTGGGGTCGGCAAGCCGGGCGTGTCGACCGTGACGACGCGATTTTTGGGAACGTTCCGCGACAGCACCGAAGATCAGGTCCGCTTCGTGACGCTGGTGCGCAGCGCCGTGGCTGGGCGCTGAAGATTTGTCGCAGCGATAAGGGCGGGGGGCATGGTGCTGAACAAATCACCCTTCGCGCCGCCAGGTAACGCCGCCGATCTCGAGGAAGGCGCGGCGCTGACGCCGAAGTTCGATGCCGATGGGCTCGTCACCTGCGTCGCCACCGAGGCCGGCTCAGGCGATGTGCTGATGGTCGCGCACATGAATGCCGAGGCGCTGGCGAAAACCATTGCGACGGGCGAAGCGTGGTACTTCAGCCGCTCGCGCCGCGCGCTGTGGAAGAAGGGCGAAACGTCCGGCCACACTCAGCGCGTCGTCGAGATGCGCATCGACTGCGACCAGGACGCGATCTGGATCAAGGTCGAACAGGTCGCAGGTGCCTGCCATACCGGGCGGCGCTCTTGTTTTTATCGCGCGGTACCGCTCGGCAAATCCGGTGCCGTCACGCTCGATTTCCGCGACGAGCGGGTATTTGATCCGAAGGCAGCCTACCAGAACAAGAAATTCTAGCAGACATCGCGGGAGGGAGAGGAACTGGAAACAAACGCTCTCTCGCAGAATTGCGCCGCAGATCCCGCTCCGGTTCGCTCCGGCTCTCTTGAAGCACACTCGAGTCGAGCGGCGGCAATTAGCCAGGGGCGTCCCCGACCACCGCGCATTTCCGACGGTGTGATGCCGTAGCAACGCCTGAAGGCGCGGTTGAAATAGGACAAGTCACCAAAACCCGCGTCAAACGCGATCGAAGCGATGCTGCGACTCGCCAAATCTGTCAAAATCCGCCGCGCACGCTCAAGCCGGCGGCCTCGTCGTACCCTTGCTGCAGCGCTATCTGAACATCGACGATCGAAAGGCCGTCGAGGAACTATAGACGTTTCACGTACCAGTGTTTCAAAAGATTCCGCGACCATCATTTCCCGGGATGCCGGCCCTGCGGGAGCTGCTCGCTGCAAAATATCCCGGCGCGACTTCGCTGAAGGAAACCGACATCGCGGATTCATCATTCGTCGACGAGCTCGAACGCACCGGATTCATCGACCGGCTGTACGCACGTGACACCAAGTAGATAGCGCGAGGGTCGATCCAGGTTGAACCCAATTTCAACTGTAGTCCGCTGTCGGTAGAGCCGAAGACCCAGGCCGGTGACTACCCTCGAGGCCTGGTGCATAGCCTCTGATGCGTGTTCGATAGAGGAAATTGTAAATAGTGAATTTCCTACAGTGGCGGACCGACGCGAATAGAACTCCATCCCTGCACCTCCGCGCGAAGCCGCTACCCTTTATCGAGCGGGGTAATGTGGCGTAGCTTTCTTTTGACCTTCCAGCTGCCGTAGTTCTTTTTCATGCTGCCCGGCTTGCCGGTATTTTCGGGAATAACGTAGGTCTTGAAGTCGCCGCCGATTGCTTCGCTGCACTCAATGCATAACCGCGTGTACGGTAGGACTTCCAAGCGGCGGGGCGGAATGGGTTTGCCGCATCTCTCGCAGTCACGTTCCTCGCTCATCACAGGCTCCCTTCTGCGAAGGGGGTTCGGCCGGGCCGTCGGTACGGGCTCCACTATGGCTTGCCGGCTTCCCTAATAGCCAAATGGCCCCGGTTTTCACCGGAGCCATCGTACCGTCAGGGAATGAACCCCGCGCCATTTGATCGGTAGATTGTGCGCCGGCGGGATTTTGTCAAGAGGCGTGCTTCGGAGCTTGCGCGAGCAGTCGCTGCGCCCGCGCGAGATGCGGGCGGTCGTACATGACGCCGCCGATGCCGACAACACCGGCGCCAGGATTGGCGGCGAAAGCATCGGCGATCCCTTGTGCGCGCGCCAGCGCCTCCGCAGTGGGCGTGAACACCTCGTTGATGATCGGCACCTGCGCCGGATGGATCGCCATTTTTGCCACGAAGCCGTCACGGGCCGCCGCCTCGCATTCGCGCCGAAATCCCGCGCTGTTGCGAAAGTCGACATAGACCGTGTCGATGGCCGGCACTTGCGCGGCCGCGGCACCGGCGAGACATAGGACGCGGGCAAGCCGATAGGGATCGAGGAAGCGGCCTTGTGCGTCGCGATTGGCCTGCGCACCGAGGTCGGCAGAAAGGTCTTCGGCGCCCCACGTCAGGCCGCTGAGCCGCGTGCTGGCACCGGCAAAGGTGCCGGCGACGAAGAGCGCAGCTGCGGTTTCTGTGGCGATCGCGACGATCTTGATATGGCCGTCGGGCAAGCCGTTGATTGCTTCGCGCACCGCGAGCTTGGCATCGGCGTGAGCGACGGACGCGCCGCCTTCCGCCTTCGGCAGCATAATGGCGTCCGGTTTTGCCGCCGCGATGGCGTCGAGATCGGCGTCGGTGAGGCCCGTCTGCAACCCATTGACGCGAACCAGGATATAAGGCCGCGGTGTCGTGGCGATCGCCTCTTTGACGAACGCCGCCGCGCTGTCCCGGGCGCGCGCTTTACCGTCGAGCGCGACCGAATCCTCAAGGTCGACGATCACCGCATCGGCGCCGCTCGTCATCGCCTTGTCGAGTTTCTTCGCGCTATCGGCGGGCGTGAAAAGAAGCGAGCGCATCACACGTCAATCATGCCTGAAAATGTCGAAGGTTGCGAAGACGAACGGTGAGTGGCGAGCTACTTCGGCCGCATCCGCATAAAAGCCTGGCGGCGGCATTCGGCGACCAGCTTGTTGTCCTGGTTGTAAGCGCGGTGATGAAACTCGACGATGCCGGCGCCGGGCCGCGACTTCGATTCGCGCTTGCCGATGACCTCGGTGGTGCAGTGGACGGTATCGCCTTCGAACAGCGGATGGGGAAATTTGACGTCGGTCATGCCCAGATTGGCAATCGTGGTCCCGACCGTCATGTCGGAGACTTGGATGCCGATCATCAAGCCGAGCGTAAACAGCGAGTTCATCAGCGGCTGGCCCCATTCGGTCTCCTGCTCGCAGAAATGCCGGTCGATATGGAGCGGCTGCGGGTTGAGCGTCATGTTTGAAAACAACATGTTGTCCATCTGCGTGACGGTGCGCGTATAGCGGTGCTCGACGAGTTCGCCGGCGACGAAATCCTCGAAATAAAGCCCGCCGCGCTTGTGCCGCGTGGCTGCCTGCTGGCGTCATTCTCGCCTCCGCCATATGTTAAGCTCCCATTTACCATAATCGTTAATCATTCCTAATGCCCGAGACCGCCGGTGGGAGCCGGTGGCAGCCGGCGCAGGGAGCTGTTCATGCTGGTCGATTCCAGCAATTCCGGCACAGGTTCAATGGTGGCGGGCGCTATTCGCCAAGCGGCGCAAGCCACCGGGACGAGCTTCAATTACCTGCTGGCTACGGCGCAGGTGGAATTGGGGCTCAATCCGCAGGCTGGCGCGGCGACCTCGTCGGCGCGCGGCCTGTTCCAGTTCATCGACCAGACCTGGCTCGCCACCATGAAGCAGTCCGGCGCGGAGCTCGGTTACGGCCGCTACGCCGATGCCATTACCAAGACGGCGTCCGGCGGCTACGAGGTGCAGGACCCGACGCTGCGCAGTGAAATTCTCAAGCTGCGCAACGATCCGGCTGCGAACGCGGCGATGGCCGGTGCCTTCACCAGGGCGAACGCGGCGCGGCTGTCGGACCAGCTCGGCCGGGCGCCGAGTGAGGGCGAACTCTACATCGCGCATTTTCTCGGCGCTGGCGGCGCGGCGCAGCTGATAACGCACGCCGCCAACAATCCAAACGCCAAGGCCGCGAGCTATTTTCCCGGCGCGGCGCAGGCCAATTCTTCGATCTTTTATGATCGGAGCACGGGAACGCCGCGCACGCTGGCGCAGGTGCGCGATATTCTCACCGCGCGCTATGACGTGGCGCGGTCGAGGCCGGACCAAGCCACGGCCACGGTTCAGGCCGCGAGCGGCCCCGCTGCGGCGGCGGCTGCTGGGGTACCCGACACGGCCGGCTTGACGAATGCGTTCGCCGCCGCCGTTCCAGCGCGGCGCGCCGACGACACCCAGGTCTTCCACGGCTTGTTTCAGGATACCGACCGCACCTCGCCGGTCGCGCCGGTCGTGAGCCAGCTTTGGGGCGTGCCCGACACCACACCACAGAAGACTGGCCCATCAGCCCAGCAATCGATCTCCGGCAGCATTCTCGATCTGTTCAAGGACCCCGTCGAGGGGACCTGAACGAGAGAGCCGTCGGCGATTGCCTTATCGTCCGCCTGCGGACGATAATCTGCAAGGCACGCGCCTTAAGAATTCAGCAACCTTTACAAAGATTTATGGTGAACGCTTTGTTAAGCCGGTGCGGTTAGGATCGTCATTGCCTTAACCCGTGTTGCGTGAGCGAGCGATGATCGTCCGCGATTTTCTCCAGTGGGTGCGCACTGCGCCGGCCAGCGAGCGGGCAGAAGCAACGAGTGCTCTGGCGCGCGCCTACCTCTATTCCGACCTTTCACCAGATGATCGCGGCGCGGCCGAAGGCGCGATGCTGATGTTGCTCGACGATCCTTCGCCGCTGGTGCGCCGGGCGCTGGCGGATGCGCTGGCGGCCAGCCCGGACGCGCCGGCCACGATCGTGTTCGCGCTCGCCGCTGACCAGCCGCAGATCGCGGCTCCCGTTCTGGCGCTGTCGCCGCTGTTTGTCGATGCCGATCTCGTGGACGCGGTAGCGACCGGCAGCGCAGCAGTGCAGGCCTCGATCGCCAGCCGTGCCGCTTGCCGCGCGCCGTAGCGGCGGCCATCGCCGAGGTGGGAACGGCGGAAGCCTGTCTGTTGCTGCTGGAAAATCGTGACGCCGAAATCGCGCCCTTCACCTTCGACCGCATCGTCGAGCGTTACGGCCACCTCGCGGCCATTCGCGAACCGTTGCTGGCTCGCGACGACCTTCCGATTGCCGACCCGCCAAACGCTGGTCGCCAAGCTGTCGGAGACGCTGGCCGGTTTCGTCGCGGGGCGCGAATGGCTCGCCGTCGATCACGCCCATCGCATTGCACGCGAAGCCTGCGAAAAGGCGACGGTAGTGCTCGCCGCAGAAACGCCGAACATCGAAGTCCGCCCGCTGATTCGTCATTTGCGCGTGAGCGGGCAGCTCACGGCGGGCCTCATTTTGCGTGCGCTGCTGTCTGGCAACGTGGTGCTGTTCGAGGAGGCGCTTGGCCGAACTCACCGGACATGCCGCTCGGCCGCGTTTCGAGCCTCGTGCATGACAGCGGCAGCTCGGGTTTGCGGGCGCTGTTCGACAAGGCGTGCTTGCCGCCATCGACCTATCCCGCCTTCAAAGAGGCGGTCGAAGCGATGCGCGAAGGCGGCTTCGCTCAGCGAGCCGGGCGGCGCGGCCCGCCTCAAGCGGCGCATGATCGAGCGCGTTCTGACACGCTGCGCCGATGCGGCTATCGGCGACATCGAGCCGCTGCTGACGCTGTTGCGCCGCTTCGCCACCGAAGCCGCGCGCGAGGAGGCGCGGCTGTTCTGCGACGAGCTCGTTGCCGACGATTATGACGACTTCCAAGACCATTCGGTTGCGGCTTAGCTGTCATTTCACAGCCGCTCAAGTACGGAGCGCGAAATCCATTGCACCCAGCAACGGGACTATGGATTCGGGAGCAAGCCGCCGTGCGGCGGCCGGAATGACGCGTTGCGTGGTTCCGCTCTTCAGCCCGGCGCGAGCGGGGGCGCGAAAATACTTTCGAGATAATCCGGCCGAAAACTGTTCTCGTGTCTGAGAAACTCGTCGGTGACCTCGCGCAGGCGGTGGGTCAGCGGTACTCACCATAGTGGCGAGGTCGTGACGGTTATATTCGCGCATGATGGCGCGCACGGCATCGACGTGCTGGTCGACGAGCGCAATCGGAATGCGGCCTATCGCCGGCGTGTGCTCGATCAGCCGGCACAGGCTCTCCGCGACACCGGCGACGCGCGGGATAGCCGAACGTCGGCGGCCTCGCCCTTGATGTCGTGCGCGGCGCGAAACAGCGCATCGTGTGTCTTCTCGGTGAAGCCGTGGCGTTTGACGTCCTGGCGTGCCGCTTCGAGGCGCTCACATTCGGCATGCATCCAGCTCGCAAAACTCGCCGGACAGTTGCGCCAGCGCCGCCTCGGCGCGCGCGACCGGATCGTCGGTGCTGTCGGTCGCAAACGTGACCGCTTTGCGTAGCGTTTGCGGCGGCGTGATCACTTCGTGGTCCGCGTAAGTGGCGACCGACGGCGCGTCGTCCTTGCGATGGGCCATTGCGGGCGATGCTCCTGATGGTCAGATCAAAACCTTGGCTTTGTCGAGCAGCGGCTGCTGGCGGATCGTCTCAGCTTTGCCGCCCTTGCGCCGTTCCGGGCCGACATAGTTTCGCATTGACGTTGCGGCGCCGATCGGGCCCGAAATAGGATTTGGTCTTGATGAAGGGGCGCGGATTGGCGACGACGTTGAGAATGCGCTCGTAGAGCGCCTTTGGCCGAAATTGGCTTGGCGAGAAATTCCGTCACGCCGGCGTCACGCGCGCCGATAATGCGTTTTTTCTCGGAATGGCCGGTGAGCATGATGATCGGCACATAAGGATTGGCGTTGGCGCCGGGTTGGCGGATCATCTGCGCCAGTTCGAGGCCGTCGAAGATCGGCATCACCCAGTCGGTCAGCACGATGTCGGGCATGTAGTGGGTAAAAGCTTCGAGGCCCGCAGCGCCGTCTTCCGCTTCATACACTTCGCGCGCGCCGAAGCCGTGCAGGAGCGTGCGCAGGATGCGCCGCATATGTGCGTTGTCGTCGATGACGAGAAAACGCAGCCGATTGAAATCGATGCGAACCATGCCGCCTCCCGCGGGCCGGGCGCCGGAGCGCCCGTCGCCGCGCAGTCAACGTAAAGAATCGCCGTTAACGCTCGGTTAAGACTTCGGCGGTCGGAGCAAGCGCTTGCCTCAGCGTTGCGCCGCCTGATTTGCCGGTTTCCCGGTAGCGTCTTATTCAGCCAGCCTTCGATGACGCCGGCGATAGCATCGCTGTTCTTTTCCAGCATCATCATGTGGCCATTGCCGTGGATGCCGAGGTCATTCCGCCCGTTCGCATGTTGCATTCACTTTGATGGCCGTATTGCTAACAGGCGCAGCGCACGCTGACGTCATCTCTCCATTCGGCGGAGGACGCCCGGCGCGTCCGCCGCCACCGCCGTCCAAGGAGGTGGTCGAAATGGGAGACGTGCGGATGGCCGCGATCTTCGCCGCTGGGTACAAATGCCCCGGCGTTGTGGAGGTACAACGAGGCCCGCTGCCGGGCATCGATCCTTCGAAGTATGGCGGCGAAGGTCTGGCGCCCTACACAGTCATATGCCACGACGGAGAGGAATATGCGGTTGTGCTAACGGCCAAACCAGACGATCCGCGCAGATTAGTCGTGCCGCTCAATTAAGCTCCGTCTGCACCGCCGCTAATAGCCGAACTGCTCGCCCAGGATGCGTTCGTCCAGGTTGTGGCCCGGATCGAACAGCATGTGCATGGCGATATCGTGATCCATACTGATGTCGACCGCCCGCACCGAACGCACCTCGTCGTGATCGGCGACCGCGGCGACCGGGCGCTTGGCCGCCTCGAGCACCTCGATCGTGACACGCGCGCGGTCGGGCAACAGCGCGCCACGCCAGCGCCGCGGCCGGAACGGACTAATCGGTGTGAGCGCAAGAAGTGGTGCACCGATCGGGATGATCGGTCCTTGGACCGAAAGATTGTACGCGGTCGATCCGGCGGGCGTCGCCAGCAGGATGCCGTCGGCGACCAACGCCGGTAGACGTTCCTTGCCGTCCACCAGCACCCGCAGCCGCGCCGCCTGGTAGCTTTGACGGAACAGCGACACCTCATTGATGGCGTGGTGCCGGTGTACGCGGCCGGCGGCGTCGCGCGCGCGCATCAGCAGCGGATGGATCACCGTGACATGCGCGGCGGCGAGGCGTTCCACGAGGCCCTTCTCCGAGAATTCGTTCATGAGAAAGCCGACGGTGCCGCGATGCATGCCATAGATTGGCTTGCCGGAATTCATGTACCGTTGCAGGGTCGCGAGCATGAGGCCGTCACCGCCAAGCGCGACGATGACGTCGGCCGTCTCCGGCCGGGCGTCGCCGTAGCGGCGAACGAGCCGGCGCCGTGCCCGCTGCGCCGCTTGCGCGTCGCTGGCGACGAAGGCGATGCGCTCAAAACGATGTTGTGTGCGGCGCTTTGGCATGGCGTAGTCTGACACTGCGAGATCGGTTGCCGCGGGATCGGCGGCGTGGACGCTGAACGCGAGAGCTGGAGATGGAACGCGCGGTTTTCGTCTATACGACCTATCCATCCATTGTCGAGGCGGAGAACGCCGGCCGGACGCTGGTCGAGCGCCGCCTGTGCGCCTGCGTCAACATCCTGCCCGGCATGGTCTCTCTCTATTGGTGGCAGGGTGCGGTCGAGCGCGGCGACGAGGTGGTCATGATCATAAAAACCCGCGCCGCGCTCGCCGAGGCAGTGCGCGAAGCGGTAAAAACGATGCACTCCTATACCACGCCGGCCATACTCGTGCTGCCCATCGAAAGCGTCGATCCGGCTTACCACGCCTGGATCACAGCGGAAACGCAGGACGAGGCGAGGGGAGGATGACATGAACAAGCACTTCGCCATTGCGCTGGCCCTGTTTGCTGCCATGAGCGCGGCTGCAGCGCCAGTGAGGGCGCAGTCGTTTCCCGATCGCACCGTCAAGCTGGTCGTGCCGTATCCGCCCGGCGGCCCATCCGACGCGACCGCGCGCGTCTCGACACAGAGCATCGCTCCCGCTCTCGGCCAAAGCATGGTCATCGAGAACGAGGCGGGCGCCGGCGGCAGAATTGGCACAAGAGCCGTGGCGCGCGCGGCAGCCGACGGCTACACGCTCTTATTCGGCGGTTCTAACGAGAACGCCATCACGCCAGCACTTTACAAGAATCTCGACTACGATGCCGTGAAGGACTTCGTGCCGGTGGCGCCGGTGGCGACCGATTCGAACGCCGTGGTCGTCAATCCTTCGGTGCCGGCAAATACGCTGGCCGATCTGATCCAATACGCGAAGGATCATCCGGGCAAGCTGAGTTCAGGCGCGACTATCGGCATTTCCCCGCATCTTCCTCTTGAATTCATCCGCGCCCGCAGCGGCATCGACATCGTGTTTGTTCCTTATAAGGGCGCCGCGCCCGGCATGGCCGATGTGCTGGGCGGCCAGATACAGGTCTACGCGAGCAACAAGTCGGTGCTGTTGCCGCTGATCAAAAGCGGCAAGCTGCGTGGGCTCGCGGTCGCCAGTGCCGAGCGATGGCCCGAGCTTCCGGAGGTGCCGACGCTGCGCGAAAGCGGTTTCGATGGCTACCCCCCGGAGGTTTGGTACGGTTTGATGGCGCCGGCGGCGACGCCGCCGGACGTCATTGCCAAACTCAATGCGGCCACCACTGCTGCGGTGCACACGGCGGAAACGTAAAACGCCATCACCAAACTCGGATTGCGAACGCGCACGCTCACCGCAGCGGAGTTCGGCGCTCTTCTTGGGAAAGAGGTGACGCTGTGGGAGGCAGTGGCGCGCAAAGCAGGGGTGAGGCTGGATTGATGAAATCATGAGGTCCGCCTCTGCGGGCTGCTCGCCGCATGGTTGGGCTGCGGCGCGCGCTGATGGGAGAACGCATGAACAAGTTTTTCGCAATTGTGTTCGCCATCTTCGCCACCGGCACCGTCGCCGCGGTGCCAGTGCGCGCGCAAAACTTTCCCGATCACCCGGTCAAGATCGTCGTACCTTATCCACCGGGTGGTCCTTCGGACACCGTAATGCGGGTCTCGACGCACAACATGACAGCCGGTCTTGGACAGAGCGTCATCATCGAAGACGAACCGGGAGCCGGCGGGCGCGTCGGGGGCAGGGCCGTCGCCCGGTCTTTTCCGGATGGTTACACGTTGTTGTCCGGCGGTTCGAACGAGAACGCGATCACGCCGGCGCTTTATAAGAACCTCGACTATGACCCGGTGAAGGATTTCGTGCCCGTTGCCGCGGTGGCGACCGATTCCAACGGGCTCGTCGTCAATCCATCATTGCCGGTTCATACCGTCGCCGAACTGGTGCAATACGCGAAGGACCATCCAGGGAAGCTCACGTCGGGCTCCACCATCGGCATCTCCCCGCATCTTCTGCTCGAGTTTTTTCGGGCGCGGACCGCCACTGACATGGTCTTTGTTCCGTACAAAGGCGCCGCGCCCGCCTTGGCCGATGTCATGGGTGGGCAGATTCAGGTCCACGCCAGCGCGAAATCGGTGCTGCTGCCGCTGATCAAGGCCGGCAAGCTGCGCGCTTTGGCGGTAACCAGCGCCGAGCGATGGCCCGAGCTTCCTGACGTGCCGACGCTCCGCGAAAGCGGGCTCGACGGTTTTCCGACGACGCTATGGTTCGCCTTGATGGCGCCGGCGGCGACACCGCGCGATGTCGTTGCTAAGCTCAATACGGCCGTCAACGCCGGGGTCCGGACCGCCGAAACGCAGGCGGCGATCGCAAAACTCGGTCTGCAGCCGCGTTCGCTCAGCGCGCAGGAATTTGCCGCCGTTCTCGGGAAGGAGGTGCCGCTATGGGACGCCGTTGCGCGCGAGGCGAATGTCCACCTGGAGTGACCAGACCGGCGGCCATCTGCCTCTGCTTCGCGGGGCAGCGTAAGGGTAAAACACCGCAGTCGACCGATTCATCCCGGCCATTGCCGCGTCTGCGCCGGCACATCGAGAAAATGTGATCGAGTGCCATTCCGCGCCCGATAGCCGCCCCTGCGGGCCGGAGTCGACGTTATGCAGCGCCCGGCCGGTTTTCGCAGGCATGACGCCGCGGCTATTACCGAAAGTTCACGTAGGTGAACGGCAGCCACGCTTGCACTTCACGACGCGTTCAGTGGGCGCGGCGTAATTCTCTCACCAACGACCGGCGCCGCTCCCAGCCTCTTCCGCAAGCGGGGGAGGGAAGCGAGCGGGGACGCCGCCAACAAACAAGGAGAATACCATGTTGAGGAAATTTGCCGCCGCGCTGCTTGCGACCGCGTTGATCGCCGGCCCGGCCTTCGCCGCGCAGCCCACAGGTACTGCCGGCTCAGCCCCCGCCGCCCCCGCGGCCCCTGCTGCCGCGACTGCTCCGGCGCCTGCCGGCAGCACGACCAAAACCGTCACCAACCAGACCAAGCCGGTCAAGACGGTCAAGCACGCGCGCAAGCACCGCAAGCACATCGCCCGCGGCAAGACGCACGCGATGAAGCAGACGCGGCACGTCAATGCGAACAAGACGCATCAGTCCCGCGTCTCCCATCAAGCCAAGAGCAACAAGTCTGCAACGTAAGACAGCGAGATTGCCCGCGATTCGGAATATGCACCCACGCGTGGTGCGAACCGAGGCCCGGATCGTGCGCACCGACTTGCGGGCGTTCAACGGCGAAACCGCTTCGCCCGCAAGTCGGACGTAAGTCATTCCCGCCGGCGCGGCGCGCCTACAAGCGGCCGCGCAGAATAACAACGAACGAGGTACCGTCGGGATCACGGAGGCCGGCCGCCAGGCCGGCCTCCTCCGATCGATCGGCGTTCGGCTGCCGTTACAGCGTCGGCTGCCACTCCGCCGGAACGTGCTCGTAGCCGGTCGCGGTCTTGATGAGATGGCCGCAGGCCGGGAACGGGAAGTGATAACCGGTCACCAGCATGCGGTCGGCGGCGGCGCGGTCGAACAGCTTTTTGCGCGTTGCCACCGCGGCGCTGCCGTCGATATCGAACGCCGCCTGCCAGTTGGGATGGCGCGAACACCGCGGGGTGCTGGGCGGTGTCGCTGAACACCATCAGCGACTGAAAGGTCCGCCTGCGCCCAAAAACGTCGAGCCGCAAGGAACGCATTACGGGTGCGATTGTTCACCCAGGACGTAGCAACAGGATCGCCCTCAAACAGCGAGTCGTAAGATGAAGAAGCCTTTCGGAGTGATCGCGCTTGGATTGGGTCTGACGCTTGGCATGGCGACGGCCTCATGGGCGCAAGGCGGCGGTGCAGGTGGTGGTGCCGGCGGCGCTGCGGCGGGAGGCGGTAGCGGCGGCGCTGCGGCCGGCACCGGCGGCACCGGTGCGGGCACGACGGGTCCGGGTAGCGCGACCGGCAGCGGCACCGGGGTCGGAACCGGCGTCAACAGCGCCGCGCCCACCACCGGCAATATGGGCACGACCAATAACCTCAGTCCCCATCCGTCCGGGAGCGGTACGACCGGCCGCTGACGACGTTACGGTTCTGGGCGCGTGCCGCACGCGCGGCGTCTAGCCGCGCCGCGAACGCGAGGGAATACGGAAACGTATGCAAAAGAAGACTCCGCAATGCCTGTGGAAGCATCGGCCGCGATCGAGGAGTTCTGGATGCTTGCGCGCCAATTAGGCGCCGGGACGCTGAGAGGTGGTGCCGGGTGAGAGGATTGAACTCCCGACCAACGGTTTACAAAACCGCTGCTCTACCGCTGAGCTAACCCGGCATAGTGAACGTAATTTCAAATAACTGGCAATCTTTCCGATTAGCTTAGTTATGACCTGCCATTAGCGAAAAGCGTCAGCCCTGGCTAGCGACGATACTGTAATCGGCAACGGGGCCGCGGTATATCACAGAAAGCCACGTGCGAGAAAGTTGCCGTATTGCTGCCTACTGCACGAAATTTCCACGGACATTCAAAAGACGATCTCGCAGCTAACGAGCTTATGGATATACATAAAGCCGGTGATTCTAATCTCCGCGATTACGATGCCGCGCGTTCGCTTGGATCGCCCTCGGTCACATAGCCTTCGGCAATGCGCATGGCTGCGGGTCCCTGGGCGATAATGCGCCGTAAGAACCTGTGCACGATAACCATGTCGGGATAAGGGATTCCGACAAAGAGGCTATCGTTGACATCGCGCAGAATAGGGCCGATGCGCCGGAACATCTGGCCGCCGGCTTTTGTCATATGGATGCCCACGGCGCGGCCATCGGTTGGATGCGCTCGCTTTTCAAGCAACCCGGCCTTGACAAGCTTCCCGACCTCCACCGTCATATGCGCAGCCGCGACATGCAAATGGTTTGCGATGGCCCGGATGGTGGTGTCGCCGTTGCGCTGCAGGTACCAAACCGCCAGCATCACCGACCATTCAGCGGAGCTCAGGTTCACGGTGCGCGCCAGTCCTCGCCGCAAGCTCCGCATCAGCGACATCGCGGCGTAAAAGTCCGACACGAATTCGCGCAGTACCGCATCATCCGGGGGGAGTTCGTAGAGCGAGCGCGCCGTCGGTTCGGCGTATTTGCGCGGAGCAAATACGCTCTTTTCATTGACTTTGCCCGGGGAACTGCGGACATGGTCACGTCGGCGCAACGTCATCCCCTTGTGTCATTTTCAGTTCGGTCAGATCGCCAATATCGACGAGCAAATTGGGTAAGGAGCGCTTTCAGAAAAGTTCGGCGCTTTCATGCGACAGCCTGCGAACTTATATGGCGGGACTTAAGGCCGATATTTTGGCGGCGCTCGTCATATTGGCCATGACCGTTTCGACGGCATTCTTGCGGTCGTTCCACGGACAGTTCGTGAAACTGTACAGCGCGTTGACGAATTGCGGGCCGGCATAGAAGCGTTCGTATTGCCCATGCCGGCTGGCGAGCTCGGATCCGAGATAATCCCATGCCAGCTTCATAAATTTCATCCGATCGACGGCGGTGGCATTGGCGACCGACCAGTAGGTGTCGAAGGTTTCGCGCAATGCCGGATCATCGAGAACGCCGGCGTCCGCCGGCATTTGAAACGGACCGGCGCCGAGCAGCTCGCGCACCGTCTCCGCGATGCTGTGGTAGTTGTTGGTACACCAATGCAACGCTGCATAAAGTCCGCGACGGTTGACATGCATGTAACCGGTCGCCGTCGTCTCGGCGGCTTCGATTTGACCGGCGATCATGGCTTGCAGGCCGGCCTCGGCCGCCGCCAGCTTGGCCAGCGTGTCACGCACGGCCGGAATCTGAACCACGCCGTTGATCTCGGCAGCCTTATAGGCAATGCCGACAATGAACTTCAGCTTCTCAAGAAAACGGAAGATCGCCTGATAGTTGCCCATGACGTGCGACGGGGTCTTGAAATACATTTCGCGCGACAGGGTCACATCATCGAGTAGGAAAACCCGCCCCCAAGGTACCTTCACCTTATCGAACACGACAATCGCGTCGAACTCATCCAACCGTGACGAAAACGGATTATCGATTGCGCTCACCGCATAGCGCTCAAAAGACTTGCGCGCCCAGATGCTGACGCCAGGCGCGTTCAGCGGCACTGCGCAGGTTACGGCCTGATGTTTTTGTTCAGGCGCTAGCGGCAGTAGGTTGCCGACCCAGGTCTCGTCGGAAAAGACTGCCGCAGTGCCCAACATCTTCACGCCTTCGAGAACGATGCCGTCATCCTTTTCCGCGACGACATGCAGGCTCGGCACCGACCGGCCCTCGCGCTGGTAGAGCGCAGGGTCCCGGGCGCCCTGCGGCGTGATAACAACATAGCTCGCAAACAAGTCCCTGCGCCGCAACTCGTCGTAATAACGAAGTAGATTTTTACCGAACCCTTGCCGGTTCGCTTCGAAAATCTCGGGGTGCATTGCGAGCCCGGTGATGAAGCTCGCGACGTGATCGGGCGATCGGCCAAGCAGGCCGTAGGACCATTCGGCGATGCGGCGATGACCCTCGGCGCGCTTGCGCAGATCATCCCTGGTCTTGCTTTTGAGAAACCAGATTGAAAACCGCTCGCCGTCTTCCTCAAACGAGAGTGCCTCGCGGTTCTCCGTTGCGCGCTTGCGATCGTAGATGTCCGCAAACGAACGCGCCGTATTGCGAAAGGCGGCATGAGACGTAACGTCTGTGACCAGCTCGCTGCCGAGATAAACCCGGCGCCCGTCGCGCAATGCGCTGAGATAATCTGCACCACTTCGCAGCATAAGCGTCTCCTCTCCCTTCCCTCGGGACCCAACATCGCTGCGTTCCGCGCAGCGGAAAATAGCTATGTTACATCGCAATATTGGCTTGGTGTGTCAAGACTGTTCGAGCTCTCGGATTTTACAAATACGCCTATAATACTGGGTTTAGGGGAGAGAAAAGCGCTTCGTCTTGCGATCATATGAATATTCTGTTAGCGTCTTTCCATAGCTTTATTCCGGCGACGGCGGAGCTCGGGGAGTTCGCTGCCGGACGCTGAACTGGCCGAGGGCCACGTTCTCACCTGCCGATTGCGGCCGGAATCCGCCTGCGTCGTATCCGAGAGGCGGTCCGATGCGGCGTCAATGACTTGCCCTTGGGGCTTGCCCCTGCCGGAAATGGAAACATAACATGGGTTCTTCACGCCAACTGCGTCTCGGTGCTTTCATGCGTCCGGCGAGCATTCACACCGGCGCTTGGCGCTACCCCGGCGCCTGGTCCGATATGAATTTCAACCTCGCGCACACCAAGCGCGCCATTCAAACATTGGAGCGTGGTAAGTTCGACGCGTTTTTCATGGCCGACCACATGGCCGTGCTCAACATGCCGATGGATGCGCTGAAGCGGAGCCACACGTCGACCTCGTTCGAGCCGTTCACGTTGCTGTCGGCCTTGTCGCAGGTCACCGAACGCATCGGCCTCGTCGCCACCGGTTCGACCACCTTCGATGCGCCCTATCATATCGCGCGGCGCTTTGCCTCGCTCGATCATTTGAGCGGCGGCCGCGCCGGCTGGAACATCGTCACCACCTCCAATCCCGACGCGGCTCTCAATTTCGGTCTCGAGGAGCATGTCGAGCATGGCGAGCGCTATCGGCGCGCGCGCGAGTTCTATGATGTGGTGACTGGGTTATGGGATAGCTGGGCCGACGATGCGTTTATTCGCGACGTCAGTAACGGCATTTTTTTCGATCCGGCGAAAATGCACGTACTCAATCACAAGGGCAAATATTATTCCGTGCGCGGCCCGCTCAACATCGCGCGGCCGATTCAGGGCTGGCCGGTGATCGTGCAGGCCGGCGCGTCCGATTCCGGCCGCCAGCTTGCCGCAGAAACGGCGGAAGCGGTGTTCACGGCGCAGAGTGATCTTGCCGCCGGCCGGCAGTTCTATGCCGATGTCAAAGACCGCATGGAAAAGGCCGGCCGCGCCCGCGAACACATGAAAATCCTGCCGGCGTGCTTCGTTGTGGTGGGTGACACGGTCGAGGAGGCAAGGGCCAAGCGCGCGAAACTCGACAGCCTGGTCGATTACGCCAACGCCATCGCCTCGCTATCGATTGCGCTCGGCCATGACGCCTCGAAATTCGATCCGGATGGGCCGTTGCCGGACAAAATTCCGGAAAGCAATGCCTCGAAGAGCGGAAGGGAGCGCGCGATTGCGCTGGCCCGGCGCGATAATCTCACCGTGCGGCAGCTTGCCCAACGGCTTGGCGGCTTTTCCGGCCTCGCCATGGTCGGCACGCCTGCGACGATTGCCGATGAGATGGAAGAATGGCTCGAGACCGAGGGGTCTGACGGGTTTACCGTTATGTTTCCCTACTTGCCCGGCGGCCTCGATGACTTTGTCGATCGCGTCGTCCCCGAATTGCAGCGCCGCGGCTTGTTCAGACGTGAATATGAAGGTGCGACACTGCGCGAGAATTTAGGCTTGCCGCGGCCCAAGAACCGGTTTTTTGAGAACTGAGTAACGATTGACGCTGACCAGGTGTTACTCTTCGTCCAAATCGTTATTGTTTAAGTTCTCAGCCCGTTCGGCGAGACGGCGCCACGCCTCAGCCATTCCCAGCAGCGTGCTTTTCTCGGTAGAATCTGAAGAGTGCTGCGCGAGACGAATGCATTCCGCGGCATAGTGCCGGTACAACTCGGCTTTCCCCATTCCCGCCGCTCCGCATTTACCAAGGGCGAACTGCATAATTGGCATTTTGTTCCAGCGAACGCGGGGATTTGAACGGGAACTAGGGCCGAGTTCCATCGGTTTTCAAATTGGAACATGGGGAACAACCGTTATGCGGAAAGTCATATGGACAACTCGAAAAAATTTCGCGAATACGCCGCCGAATGCCGGCGATTGGCTCAGCGCGCATCGGAAAAAGATTCAAGTGTTTTGATGGAGATTGCCGAGGCGTGGACCGCCTGCGCGGAGGAAGCCGAACGCAAGGAGAATTTGGCTGGAAAGAAACCATAGCAATTAACGGCAACGTCATTTTGCCGCTGCCAATACGACCTCACCGAAGCGGGCGCATTGCTCGTCGCGAAGTTGGCTTCGCGGAATTTCGCGCCGGCATGACTTGATATAGCCGGCAACGATAGTCCCGGATAGGGTGGGCGAAGGCGCGAGACCGTGGGCCGGCTCTGCGTAGATTGCCGAGAAGACTACCCGGTAACGAAGGGGAAAAACGACATGACCGGGCACCGGCGCGAGCTGTCACTGCTCGACCGCCTCGAGCCAATCGAAAAGATGAGCGTCGACGAATTACGCGCGCTCCAGCTCGCGCGGCTTCAACAGACACTCACCCGCGCGGATCGGCAAGTCGCGCATTATCAAAAAAAATTTGCGGCGGCAGGCGTTAGTCCCGGGACTATGACGAGCCTCGACGATCTGGCGCGATTTCCTTTCACCACCAAAGACGATTTACGGCAGAATTATCCGTTCGGCATGTTCGCCGTGCCGATGAGCGAGATCGTGCGGGTCCACGCGTCAAGCGGCACCACCGGCAAGCCGACCGTGGTAGGTTACACGCGTGCCGATATCGAGCTGTGGGCGATGCTGATGGCACGCTCGATCCGCGCCGCCGGCGGCAAACCAGGCGACAAGATGCAGGTCTCTTATGGCTATGGCCTGTTTACCGGCGGCCTCGGCCTGCATTATGGCGCGGAATATCTCGGCTGCACGGTCATTCCGGTCGGCGGTGGTTTTACTGAGCGCCAAGTCCAGCTCATCATGGACTTCAAGCCGGACATCATCGCGGTGACGCCGTCGTACCTCCTCGCCATCGCCGACGAGTTCGAACGCCAGGGCATCGACCCGCGCCAATCGAGCTTGCGCATCGCCATGTGCGGGGCGGAGCCCTGGACCGAGAACATGCGTGCTGAGATCGAGCGGCGCATGGGTCTCGACGCGGTCAACGTTTATGGCCTGTCGGAAGTCATCGGCCCAGGCGTCGGCCAGGAATACGCCGACAAGAAGGATGGCCTGACGATCTGGGAGGACCATTTTTTGCCCGAGATCGTCGATCCGGACACCAGCGCGGTTTTGCCTGACGGCGAGGAAGGCGAGCTCGTCTTAACCTCGCTGACCAAACAGGCGATGCCCGTCATCCGCTATCGCACGCGCGACCTCACGCGGCTGCTGCCCGGCAACGGACGCGCCATGCGGCGGATCGCGCGCATCAAGGGCCGCAGCGACGATATGCTGATTATTCGCGGCGTGAATGTCTTTCCGAGCCAGATCGAGGCTGCGCTCGCCGTGGAGCAATCGTTTGCGCCACATTATATTCTCGAAGTGACGCGGCCCGACCGGCTCGACGAGCTTGAAGTGATCGTCGAGACCCGCACTGCGCTTCCGGCCGACGCTACCCTTGTGCTGGCAGACCGCGCCGTGCACCTGATCAAGGCGCATGTGGGCGTGACGACGACGGTGCGTGCCGTGGCGCCGGGCGCGATTGAGCGTTCGCAGGGCAAGGCCAGGCGCGTCATCGACAAACGGCCGCGCTGATGCGCATCACGCCGGAGGATAAGTCATGACAATCGCGGCAGAAACACCAAGCCACGCGGATATTTTTGGCCGAGCGGGATTGGCCGGCGACACGGTCACGGCATGGCTTGCCGGCGATGGCGAAATCACCGGCGATTATCAGCGCGACGCCGAAGATTTTTCGCGGCAATGGCGGATTGGCGCGGACCTGCTTGCAGACTCTGCCAAAGAAACCCGCGCGCTCGGAGGCGGCGGCCGCGGCGGCCACCAACATCCTGGAACGCGACCGGGCGGCGCGCGAAAGTTTTCTCGCTGTCCATGCCGAGACGGTCTATCGCCGGCTGACCGACGGTTTTGTGAAATTCAAGCGCGTCGAGAACCTGGTCCGCGATGCGGCGGACGTATTGCCGGGGCTCGTGCCGGACCAAACACGGCTTGCTCAAGAGAATGCCCTGCAACAGCAGCATAAGGACGGCGCCGAAATCGATCAGGGCATTTTTCTGTCGCACGTGCTCGCGCATCCCGCCGCCGGAATGCATCTTTGCCACGCCATGCTGCTGCCGCGGCCGGAGGCGCTGGAGCAGCGGCTTCTGTTCGCGGAGCGCGGCAAGCTCGCGCTCGAGGGAGCGAGCCTCGAGCGCCGCGGCAAGGCGGCGCTCGTCACCATGCGCAATCCGCGCTTCCTCAATGCCGAGGACGAGACATCGCTCGACGGTCTCGAAATCGCGACCGATCTCGCCATTCTCGATTCCGAAAGCGACATCGGTATCCTGCGCGGCGACACGGTCGAGCATCCCAAATACCGCGGCCGAAAGCTGTTCTCTGCCGGCATCAACCTGACGCACATCTATCACGGCAAGATTTCATTTGTTTGGTACATCAAACGCGACATGGGTTTCGTCAACAAGCTGTTTCGCGGGCTGGCGCGGCGCGACCGGAGTCCCGACGAGCTTGCTGGCGCAACGATCGAGAAGCCGTGGATCGCCGCCGTCGACGGTTTTGCCATTGGCGGCGGCTGCCAGCTCCTGCTCGCTGTCGATTATGTGCTGGCGGCGAGCGACGCCTACATGACGTTGCCGGCGCGCAAGGAAGGCATCATTCCCGGCGCCGCCAATCTGCGGATGTGGCGATTTACCGGCGACCGCATCATGCGCCAGGCCATTCTCTATGGACGCAGACTCGACTGCGACACGCCGGAAGGCCGGCTCATCTGTGATGAGATCGCGCCGCCCGCCGCGCTCGACGCTGCGCTCGATACGGTCGTCGACAATTTCACCAGCTCCGGCGTCGTCAGCGCCGCCGGCAATCGCCGCGCCATCCGCGTCGGCCAGGAGCCGCTCGACACTTTCCGCCGCTACATGGCGGTCTATGCGCGCGAACAGGCCTATTGTCATTTCAGTCCGGCGCTGATTGCCAACCTCGAGCGGAACTGGAACGCGCAAAACCGTGCGCCGTGACTGCGCGTCGGCCGCCGCGCGCGTCTTTCAAGATCGCTTTCAGCTTTATTGCTGGTCACGGAGCAATTAGCATGTCACTGCTCTCGTAAGGAAAGCCGCGCCTGTTGATGGCGGGCCGGGGACGTGCATAATCGGCGTTGGGATGGGAGGACCGTGTGGCGGGCGACGAATTCGAAGACTATCGGAAGGCTTTCGATGCCGATGTCTTTGTCAGCTATGCGCACCGGGACGACGATATTATCGGACGCGAGCGCCAGGGCTGGATTTCACAGTTCCACGAAGATTTGGTCCAGCAAATCCGAGTCTATCTCGGGTCGGATGCCCGGGTGTGGCGAGATTGCGATATCCGAAATAACGACGATTTCGAGCGTAAGATTGTCAACCGGCTTGCCAGAACGGCGACGTTACTCCCGATCATTAGCGCGAGCTTCGTAAACAGCGAATGGTGCCAGCGCGAAGTCAAGGAATTCGCTGCCCAAGCCGAGAAGCGCTTTGGCATGCTTGTCGACGGCGAAAAGAGACGCATCTTCAAGGTCGAGCGCATTCCCACGGACCGCAATATCCTGTCGGAGGAATTGCAGGGTACCACGACGTACAGATTCTTCGTTGATGGCAAGCGTCCGCTGCGTCCGAGCATCAGCGACCGGGATGGCGCGGAATATTACGCGCAGATCGTCGACCTCGCGGTGGATGTCGCCGAGGTCATGAGATTGCTGGCAAAGAAGGCGAGCCTCGGCGAAACCGATACCGAAGCGACGCCTGCTCAGTCCGAACGCACTGTCTACGTCGCAGAGACGACATCCGATTTGCAGTACAGGCTGGAGGAGATCAGGCGCGACCTGAAGGCTCGCGGCTTTCGTGTCGTGCCGGATAGCGACCTGCCGCGGCGCGCCCAAGACTATTGTGCCGCCGTCGCTGAGCTTTTGTCCCATTGCTGCATGTCGGTGCATTTGATCGGTCAGGAATATGGTGCGGTGCCGGAGGGGGAATCCCGGCAATCGATTGTAGGTTTGCAGCATCGGCTTGCGCTCGATCGGCTCGACGATCCGAAGTTCTCCCAGGTCATCTGGATTGCCGCTGGTGAGCGCAGCGACGAGCGTCAACTGGCCTTTCTGAAGTACCTGCGCGAGGACGCGCAGGCGACTGCCGCGGTCGAGCTTCTCGAAGGCGGCATCGAAGAACTGAAAACCGAGATTTATGACAAGCTTGCACTGCTCGATAAATCGGCGAAGGACGCTGCAACGCCGCCGCAAGTGCCGCTATCGGGAGGGCTGGAGGCCATGCCGTCCGTTCTTGTCGCGGCGGATGAGCCGCTGCGCATTTACATCCTCTGCGAGCGTGCCGATCGGCGTGCGCCGACGTTGGTCGCGCTGCGCCGTTACCTCGTCGCCGAGGGTTATGAACCGATGCTGCCGACCGAAGGGGATAATGATACAGCGACGCTCGAGGAACACGTCGAGAAACTTCGCTACTGCGACGCCTGCATGATCTACTACGGAGAGGGTTCGGAGCGTTGGTTCGAGGCCAAGCTCAACGATATCCGAAAAACGTTGCGCAATCGGGTGAAGCCCGTTGTCGATAAGATCATCTATATCGCAGGACCGCCGCGTCCCGAGAAAGACGACGTCGAGACCAACGAGGCGAGGGTCATCCGCGGCGGCGACACGTTCGATCCGCGGACGCTCGAGGCTTTTCTGGCAAAACTGCGCGCTGCAGCATAATGACTCTCGATGCCGCCGAGCACGACGGATCCGCGCATCACCCGACTCCGTTTCCGGGGCTGCGTGCATTCGAAGAGGGTGACGCCCACCTGTTCTTTGGGCGCGAGGGGCAAAGCGAGGAGATCCTGCGCTCACTGCGCCGCAGCCGGCTGCTCGCCGTGGTCGGCGCTTCTGGGAGCGGCAAGTCGTCCCTGGTTCGGGCCGGTCTCCTACCGTATCTCTACGGCGGCTTTCTTGAAACGGCCGGCTCACATTGGCGCGTCGCTATCTTTCGTCCTGGCGGCGATCCGATCGGAACACTCGCTCGCTCGCTGATCGACCAGTCAACGCTCGGGACCAAACCCGCCGAGCCGGAGGAAATCCCGCGCAGCACGCAACTGTTGGCGGCGCAACTTCGGCGCAGTGGCCTTGGGCTGGTCGAGGCGGTTCGTCTGGCGCGTTTACCGCCCGAGGACAACGTCCTCATCGTCGTCGACCAGTTCGAGGAGCTGTTTCGCTTCAGTCAAAGCGCTGACACCGCGCCGGCGGGCAACGAGGCGGCAGCCTTCGTCAAGCTCCTGCTCGAGGCGACGAGGCAGGACAAGCTGCCGATCTATGTCTGCCTGACAATGCGGTCGGACTTCATCGGGGATTGCGCACGCTTCCGTGACCTGCCTGAAGCGGTGACGGCCGGCCTTTACCTCATCCCGCGTATGACCCGTGCACAACGGCGGACCGCGATCGAGGAGCCGGTGCGTGCCGGCGGCGCCTCGATCGCGCCACGCTTGGTCACTCGCATCCTCAATGATGTCGGTGACGATCCCGATCAACTACCAATCATGCAGCACGCCATGATGCGGGCGTGGGACCATTGGCAGGCCCGCGGTGATGCGGCGTCTGCGATTGATCTGTCGGATTATGAGGCCATTGGCGGCACGTCGGGCGCCTTGTCGATGCACGCGGACGAGGCGTTCGAGAGCCTCGACGAAGGCGGCAGAATAATCGCGCGCAAAATGTTCCAGGCTCTCACCGAGAGGGATGCAGACAACCGCGAGGCGCGCCGACCGACCCCGCTGAGAATACTAGCCGAAGTCGCCGATGTTCCGGCTGACGAGATGGTCAAAGTCGTGGACGCATTCCGGGCGCCGGGCCGCTCGTTTCTCATGCCTCCGACACCGCTCGAACCCGATACGGTGATCGATGTTTCGCACGAAAGTCTGATCCGTGGCTGGAAACGATTGCGTGAATGGGTCGAGCAGGAAACCGAATTGGGCCGCGTTTATAAGCGGCTCGCCGACACAGCCGCGCTGCATGCCGCTGGCCGCGCCGGTTTGTGGCGCGACCCCGACCTGGCCGTGGCACAGGCGTGGTTCGAGCGTGAGCGGCCCACCGCGGCTTGGTCGCGCCGCTATCATGGCGGCTGGCGGGAGGCAATTGCTTTCCTCGAAGACAGTCGCAACGCACGGGACGCCGATACGCGAGCGGCACGTTTGCGCCAGCGCCTCGTCGCGGCAGCCGCAATCGTATTCCTGGCGGTAGCGGGCATCGCTTTCTTCGAGGCGACGAAGGCCTATAAATCCGCCGCTGAAGCCGATGCCCAGCGTGATCGCGCGGAGCAACAGACAAAACTGGCGGAGGCGCAGACCAAGATCGCTGAGGCGGCCAAGCAGCAAGCACTAACCTCGGCAGACGAGGCTTCCCAGCAGCGGGACCGGGCCGAGCAACAGACCAAAATTGCGGTTAATAATGAAGCAGAGGCCAAACACCAGGCACAGATCGCGGAAGAAGCATTCAAATTCTCGATCTCCGATGTTTTGTATTTCGCGGCGGAGTTCAATCTTTTGGGAAAGTACGATATTGCATTGAACGAATTGGAAGGCTGGGAGGATGCGATAAAAAATTACATCAAGGATCATCCGGACAATCCTTATTGGCTTCAACAAATTGCATTGGTGAAAAATGGCACGGCTGACGTTCTCGTGTCTAAATCCGACTACCAGACAGCGCTGACGCAATATCGCCAAAGCGTCGAGATCCTCCAGAAGATCGTCGCAGACGATCCGAAGAACGCCAGCGCTCGTGGCGACCTCCTGCTGACCCGAAGCGCGATCGCCGATGTGCTCGTCAAATCGAACCGGACGCAGGACGCGTTAGATGAGCTCCTGGCGGCGAAGAAGCGCGAAACGGACCTGCCATCCGACGACACTCACTTTGCTGCCCTTCGGTACGATCTGGCCTCGCTCGATTTATCGCTCGGAGACCGGTTGCTTGCGGCAAATCGGAGCGAAGAAGCGCAGACAGCGTTTGCAGAAGCGCATACGTTATTGACGGAGCTTGTCACTCAGAACTCAAAGAATATTTTTTGGTTGCGTTCGCTGGCTATGAGCAACGTCCGGGTTGGTGACGCCTTTTGGCGCAAGAAGCAGTTTGTCGAGGCCGAGGCGATGTTCGCGGACGCATCGAAGGCCTATCAGACGGCGGCTTCAGTCGATGTAAACGAGGTAACCTTCGTTATTGGCCACGTCGAATCCGAGACTAAGATCGGCTCGGCATGGATTGCACTGGCGAAACCGGATCAGGCATTGGCGACGTTCAATGACGTCATTTCGATGATCGACGAAGCATCGGCAAAATGGCCGGAAAACCCCTATTGGCGCCAGGCGTACGTGTTTGCACAGGAAAAAATTGGTGAAATCCTGGTGAAGCAAAACAAGCCCGCAGATGCCGTGGTCGCTTATCAGCGGGCCCGGGAACGGCAAAAGGAAAGGATTGCGGCGGCGCCTTCCAACCGAGATTTGAAAGTTCGCCTGGCCTTGATAGACGAACATCTCGGCGACGTGCTGGCAAAGCTGAACCGGCCAGACGATGCGCTGTTGGTCTTGAATGAAGATATCGAGTTGGCGAAAGGCAATCTGGCGGATGCCCCCGACAAGGTTGAGCGGCAGGAAGACCTCGCCATTGCTTATGTGAAGGCGGCGGACGTCTTGATCAGGCAGAAGCGGTATGATGAAGCCATAGCGGATTTTCGCCAAGCTCTACCGTTGCGGCAGGCATTGGCCAAAGCCATGCCAAGCAGCAAGATCGCGTGGAACGCCGAAGTCGATCTATTGCGGCTTTTAGGTGACGCCCTTGCACAAGACGGCAAGGGCGATGAGGCGCTGACTTCCTATCGCGAGGGCTCCGGCGACGGCGTAAAGCTTATTGCACTCGATGAAGCCGACGCCGGGAGTTTACGCACAGTTGCCATGGTCGACATTCAGATGGCCGGGTTGCTGTTGAACCGGAAAGACTTCGACGGAGCAGCGGCGTCTTATCGGGCGGCGTCGGTCCTATGGGATAGGCTCGTATCTCAAGCCCCTGAGAATATGGCCAATCGGGCATCGCTCGCCTGGAGCTTTGGCAAGCTCGGCGAGACTTATCTGATGCAAGAGGATTTGGCCGATTCTTCGGATGCGCTGGGCAAGTGTTTGTCGATAGCACAAGCGGCAATGAGCGTCGATCCAGCAGCCGTTCGGTTGTGGACGTGGCTTCCGTATTTTGCCGCGAAATTAGGCGCGCTGTCGTATCAACTGGATTTGACAAAGATGTTTCAGAAGGCGCTCGATGACGCAGAGCTTGCTTTGTCGGTTGCGCCGGGACTGACCTTCATCGAAGGTAATCGCGCTCACGCGCTGATGTTCCTCGGACGTACCCAAGAGGCACGGGAAATCTACCTCCGTTTCCGTGGCGCCCAGATCGACGGGAAATCCTGGGAACAGGTGACGCTCGATGATTTTGCCGAGTTGCGCAAAGCGGGCTTGACGAACCCGCTGATGGCGGAGATCGAAAAGGCTTTCGCCGTCAAGCCGTAAAAGCGGTCAGCGCGATGTTATGGTGACGAATGATCGGTCACCTACGGCGCACTTTTTGACCCTGAAGCCTGCGACAAGTCTGAGGTTATCGTCGACCTGTCAGCGGGCTCGCCCTGCCGCTTGTCGCCGAGGCGCAGCAGCGGCACGAGCACGAACGCAAACGCCGTAAAGGCCGCCGACAACAGAACCAGCGGCGGCAGCGTGTTGTGGAAAACATGCGTATAGAGATATGAGCCGACATTGTCGGCGATAGCGGTGGCGAGATTGATGATCGACATCAGCACCGCAAAAGCAAAACCTTCCGCTCGCGGCGGACAATAATCGGCGGCAAGCGTGAGGGTCGCGACCGTCGCCAGCATGGCCGCAAAGCCGGCGCAGAAATTGATGATCGCGGCGGCGGTCTCGTTGAACAGCAACAGAAAAGCCGCCGTCGCCACGATGCCGAGCGCGATGCTCAGGTTCAAAAGGCTCTTCAAGGTCAAGCCGCCGAAACAGCGCCGGTAGAGCAGGGCGCCCACCACCCAGCCGGCCGAAGCGATTGATCCCAGGATGCCGATGTAGCCCTGCGAGAATTTCAGATCGTCGGTCATGTGATAGTAGAGCGGCGTGCTCAGTCCGGGGCTGAAATAATAGAGAAAGATGAAACCGGCGATGATCCAGAGTTCCCGCCTCTTGAACGATCCGGACAGGCCATCGAGCGTCTTCCTCATGCCCTGCGATGTTGATCGACGTTTTATTCTCGGCGATCAGAAACAAGCGTGCCGAAGATGACGGCAAAGGGTGCGACAGCGACGATGGCCGCGGCAACATGCAAGGCTGCAGTCGGTGCCAGGTGCTGAACAAGCTGGCCGCCGATGATCGCCGCCGCCATCGCCGCAATATTGGCCCAGAGCCATTGCTGATTGACGAATGTTCCGCTCTCATGAAGTCTTTGGCCGTTCTCGACCAGCACGGCGCCGCACAGCGTGCTCGATATCGCCATGGCATAAGCCGTGAGCATCAGCGCGAGCAGAAGATCGCTCGGTGCGGTCAGCCGCGTCGCCCACAGAGAAGCCGCCGATCGCGAGCAACATTGGCGATGAGCAGGTAGCTCTTGCGGCGATAGCCGAACATCGGCACGAAATCGGAAATCAAGCCGTAGACCGGCTTGATGATCCAAGGAATATTGAAGACCGTGATGTAGGCGGTGACCTGGACCGGCGTCCAGCCGTGCACCTCCTTGAGATAATAGTTGAGCGGCTGCGCGATCAGGCCGACGATTTGGCCGAGGCCCTCGACCACATAGACCAGAGCGAAGAACAGCAGCAGGCGGTTGACCGCGCTTTTGTCTGCCGAGATGGCGTGGGCTTCCAGCGGACGAGTTTGTTCATTCATTGAGCGGTCGGTCGATCAGGATGGCCGGATGCGGTCCGGTTCTGTCCGGCATTAGCTGCACGATTGACCGGGTAATGGCTCAAACGCTCGGAATGAACTTCAAGGCGGGGAAAAACATGCCCGCCAAGGTCGGCGGCCATGGGATCGCAAGCAGCTGGTCGAACACGACGTAGATCAGCAGCACCACGGCGCCGCCATCGGAATGACGATCTTCCACGGCTCGCGTCCTTCGATCCGCATGTAAGAGATGATGAAGATCGGCACGGTCGGAATGAGCCCGATCACGCGCCATGCACGGCCATAAAGCTCGCCATCCAGCCGAAGAACAGGAAGCCGCGCGCCAGGATGATCTTGCCGGGCAGGTGCGCGGTCTTCGAGGCGATATCCATGTGGATCTTCTGCTGACCCTTGCCGTTCGGCGGCCGCGGCCGCGACGCCGCCTTCGCGCTCGTGCAGGCCGAACACGTCGTTGAGCAGGCTCAAGGCGCAGAACAGGACCGCACCGATGCCGACGATGGTCGGAATGATGCGCGCGGCGAACGCCCATTCGAACGATTCCGACAGCATCACGACGAACAGGCAGAGCAGCGCGGCCGGAAACAGATTGTCGGTGGCGAACAGCGGATGGCCCCACTGCGAGACCATCTTCTTGAGGCCGCCGTGGCTGCGGACGTCCTGCAGCAGCGGGCGCAGCAGCGACAGCCCCGCCATGATGAACATGACGACGACGACCGGCCGCAGCATCCAGCTGACGCCGTAGCGCTCGATCGAGATGAACATGTAGCGTTCGATCACGTCGCCGAGGATGAAGCCGAGCACGAGCGGCGGCCGCGGCCATCTGAAGTGCTTCATCGCCCAGCCGAGCACGCCGAAGAACAACAGCGAGAACAGATCGCCCCAGTTCCGCGATGCCTCGAACGCGCCGATATAGACGAGGCTCAGCACGCCGGGCATGAACAGCGTGTAGCGCAGCGTCGCTATCTTCGCGAGTTGGCCGCTGAACGCGAAGCACAGTCCCGAGCCGAGGATATTGGCGATGGCGATGCTCCACACCATCGAATAGGTGATGTCGAGGTGCTTGGTCAGCATTTCCGGCCCGGGAACCAGGCCGTGAATGAGGAAGGCGCCGAGCAGGATCGCCATGCCGGCGCTCGACGGCACGCCGAAGGCGACGGTCGGAACCAGCGCGCCGCCTTCGCGGGCGTTGGTCGCGCTTTCGGCGGCGATGACGCCGCGCACGTCGCCGGTGCCGAAGGTCTGCGCCGCGCCTTTTTCGGTGCGCAGCGCGTGGCCGTAGGAAATCCAGTCGATCACCGAGGCGCCGATGCCGGGGATCGCGCCCATCGCCGAGCCGATCCACGAGCAGCGCAGGATCAGGAACCAATGCGTCATGCAATCCTGGACGCCGAGCAGCATGCCGGTCTTGGTGTCGATGGTCTGGCCTTCTTGCACGACCGCCATGCGGCCGATCGCGAGATCGCACAGCTCCGGCAGCGCGAAGATGCCGAGCGTCAGCGGCACCAGCGGCAAGCCGTCCCACAGATAGAGGCTGTCCATGGTCCAGCGCAGCGTTCCCGATTGCGGATCGGTGCCGATCATCGACAGCATCATGCCGAAGCAGGCGGCGGTCAGCCCGCGCAGCGGCGCGTTGCCGGACAGCACCGCCACCATGGAAATGCCGAACACGGCGACGCCGAGCAGTTCGGGCGAACCGATATAGAGAATGATCGGGCGCAGCACCGGCAGCGCGACCGCCATCAGCGCCGCGCCGAACAGTCCGCCGATCAGCGCCGCCATGTAGGAGGCGCCGAGCGCGCGGCCGGCCTCGCCGCGCCGCGTCATCGGATAGCCGTCGAGCGTTGTCGCGGCCGAGGCGGCGTGGCCGGGTGCGCCGAACAGGATGGCGGCGATCGGATCGGCCGTGGTGGTGGTGGCGCCGAGCCCGAGCAGCAGCGCAAACGCCGTCGGCGGATCGAGATTGTAGGTGAACGGCAGCAGCAGCGCCGTACCGGCGATGCCGCCGATGCCCGGCAGAATGCCGAGCGAGAGGCCCATGCACACGCCGCCGAACAGATAGAGCATGCGCATCGGATCAAGAATGATGAGCAGGGCATTGGCTGCGGAATGCAGCATGTCCGTTTCCATCGACGCTCCTCACTGGCGAGAGGCTATGGACGCCGCGGTGCCCCACGCGGTCGCGCAAGCACGGTCGGCTTGCGGATGCGCACCGTTGCGCACGATCGATGTTAGTGGAGTATTGCAGCGACGGCCAGCGCACCGCTTGCGCCGATAGGCTCGGAACAGTCATCGGCAAAGCGCGAGGCGTGCAATCGCCGCGTGCGGCATGTTGCCATTGTGTCTTTGAATTCGACGTCTGGCCCTTAGTGACCTGCCCGGGAGCTCGCCGGCCGAGCGGCTGACAGGCGATGCGAGAGCGGTTAGGATCGCGGCGCGTGGAGCAACGCTCAGTCAAGGACTATGGCCATGAAAATCGTCCACGCCGATGAAGTGGAATGGCAGCGCGGCCTGCAACATCGCGGCGGCATGTTCCACTATCGGCACCTGCTTGCCGGCAAGCCCGGCACGCTGGGCAACTTCCAGTTCAATATCGGCCGGCAGGAGGGCGATTTCGCCTCGCCGCGCCACCGGCACAATTTCGATCAGTTCCGCTTCCAACTCGAAGGCACGATGAATTTCGACCGCAACGGCAAGATGGCAGCTGGCACGTTCGGCTATTTCCCCGAAGGCGCGCGCCTACGGGCCGCAAAGCTCGGAGGGCTGCTCGGTCACCGCGGTGCTGCAATTCGGCAGCGCCAGCGGCAGCGGCTATCTGTCGCGCGAGGAAGTGGACGCAGGCACCGAGGAACTGAAGAAGTTCGGCACCTTCAAGGACGGCATATTCCGCCGCAACGACGACGTCGAGGGCCGCCGCAACCTCGATGGCTATCAGGCGATCTGGGAGCACGTGCATGGCCGAGCGGATGGAGTATCCCAAGCCGCGCTATCGCGATCCGATCATGGTCGACCCCGCCGCACTACGAGTGGCTGCCCGATGGCCGGCATGCCGGGCGTGTCGGAAAAGCCGCTCGGCACATTCACCGAGCGGCAATGTGCGGCGGCGCTGATCAAGCTCGCGCGCGGCGCCACCTATCGCGCCGGCGGGCGCAGCGTCTATCTGGTCGTTGCTGGCTCCGGCATCATGCACGATCAGCCGTATCGGCCAATACACGGCGCTGCACCTCGATGACGGCGAAGCGGCCGACGTGGTGGCGCGCGACGAAACGCGAGATCGTGCGCCTCGTGCTGCCCGATCTTGTCCGGCCTCGAGGTGCCGCGGACGGCACAGGCCGAAGCCGCGGAATAGAGGCAAGAAAGCGGAGCGGCACGATGCCGCTGCCGTCGCTTTACATTTCGGGAGAAGCGCGCGAGCGCCTGGAGCGTTGCGCGCGCGCGCGCGGCTACGGCGCCGCCATCGGCGCGTTCGCGGCGTGTTCAAGACCATCGGCCCGTTCCACGACACTGGCGCCGTCAGCGCCAGCACGGCGGCAAATCTTATCGGCAAATGCCCCGCAAATCGCCGGCGCGGCTCTCGCCTTTGCGCTGCTGTGCGCCGGCGCCGCCGCGTTGCGCAATCTCATTGCCCGCCGGCTGATCTGGCCGGAACAGGATAGTTGGTGCGCGGGACGGCTGATGGCGCCGTCCCGCGGTTTCATCAGATATCGTGCGATATCCACGTTCTTGGTCTCGGGCAAGAACAACAACCCGATCACGAAGCTCATGGTCGCGATCGCGATCGGATACCATAGGGCCGAATAGATGTTGCCGGTTGCTGCCACGATGGCGAACACCGTCGCCGGCAAGAAGCCGCCGAACCGGCTAAGGCGCGGCCCTTACCCGTCTGTCCGCCAGAGGTATTACGCCGAAAGTCGTGGGTGTTTGCATGGAAGCGGCCGGCCGGCCGGTGGGAAAGCCGCTGCGGCGACGGCGGCCGGGTAGCGGGCAATTAATGTTACTGCCGAATTCAGGTCGGCATTTGGCCCGATTTAAACCAATTTCGCCCGGCGATTTCCCTACAGTACGCGTTGAATACGTGTTGCTCGCGGGTTGTTCATGCGTTTTGTCCATGCGGCGTTGTTTTTTGTTGTGACGGCGTCACCGGCTTTCGCCCAGCGCGAGCCGGAGATCGTCATTCCCGGCAAGCCGGGCGTGCCCGTCTTCATCAACGGCGTCGACGCATCCTGGGCCGTGGTCGAGGGCGAGTTCGGCCTTGATCGGCCCGGCGCCATGGCGCCGACCGTGATCTACCGGCCGCTCGTGGTCGATTTTCCCTATGCCGTGCCGGCCTACTTTCCGCGAACCGGCCGGCGCCCGGGCTATGGCCGCTTCGAAATCATGCCGCCGGCAAACCGCGCCGCTGCCGCCTCCGGCGCCGACCTACTATCGCAGCTGGTCGAGCGAATCCGCGCCGGGCCCGGTCACCGAATATTCGCCCTATCCAGCCGCCGCCGGTGGTCGCGTCGCCGCGATTTGGCGCGCCGCGCGATGCGCTAAATATCGGAAGCCAAATCACGACGTCTCGGGCCGCGGCGGCCATCGAACGGCAAGAGCGCGACCATAAGAGAGCTGAGTGACGTCGTCCGGCAGGCCGCTGCTGCGGCTCTGTCCTCATCCGCCTCCTCACGGAGGCAGTTTTGTAAGGGAGTATCATGCGTCTCCATCGCGCTACCCTCGTGGTGATATCCACTTTGTTCACCGCCGGCATGACGTCGATTGCGTCCGCCGGCTGCTGCGATTGGGGAGTTCCGGCTCCCGTCGCTTACGCTTCGACCGGCTGCGGCGGCTGCGGCGCAGCCGTCGACGTATGCGCGAGCCGATCGCGCCGGCGCCGATCACGGTCGAGCGGCTGCGGCGGCTGCGGCGTACTCCAGCGCCGCCGCCGTCTTTGCGCAGCCAGTTGCGCCGACGCCGCTCCGCTTCCGGTCAGCTTCGGCGGCTGGGGTACCGGTTGCGGCTGCGGGCGTTCGGTCGTCTATCGCGCGCTACGCCGCGGCGCCAATTGCCCCGGCGCCGCTCTACGTGGTCAACCAGGGTCCGGACTATACCGGGCCCGGCATCATGGTCCCGTACCGAGACCTATTCGCGGCTGCGGCCTATGCGTCGGCCACCAACTATCCCTATGTCCCGGGCTACGGTTACGGCGCGCACCAGTCTTATCGGCTACCGCGCCCGGTCTATCGCCCGCACGTCGTCGCTTACCGCGAGCGCTTCTATGGTCACCCGCACTACTATGCTCCGATGCCGCGCATGAGGCCTACTGGCATCGGTCCGCTGGGCGTGCGCGGCTGATTGAAGACGTTGTTCGGAGCTGAACTGCAAAGGCCCGCCTTGTGCGGGCCTTTGTATGTTTATGCTACCGCAACGGCGCGGCTCGCGATGTAGAGCGCGAGCGCGGCGGCGTTCGAGACGTTCAGGCTTTTGATCGCGCCGGGAAGATCGAGCCGCGCCAGACGGTCGCAGGTTGCGCCGGTCAGTTGGCGCAAGCCTTTGCCTTCGGCGCCGAGCACCAGCGCGAGCGGCGCACGCAGTTCGATCGCGGCAAGATCGTCCGGTGCGCTGCTGTCGAGGCCGACCAGAAGGAAGCCGCGTTCCTTGAGCGCGGCAAGCGCGCGCGCCAGATTTTGCACGGTGACGATCGGCACCAGTTCGAGCGCGCCAGAGGCCGATTTGGCGAGCACGCCGGTCGCTTCCGGACTATGGCGCGCGGTGGTGATCACGGCGGCGACGGCGAACGCCGCAGCAGTGCGCAGAATCGCCCCGACATTATGCGGATCGGTGATCTGGTCGAGCATCAGCACGATGCCGGATGCGGCCAAATCCTCGATGTCGGGCGAGGGCAGCGGATCGGCCTCGGCGATCAGGCCCTGGTGCACGGCGTCGGGCGTCAGTCGCGCCGCTAGCGCGTCGGGCCGCACCAGTTCCGGCGTGACCGGCGAGCGTGATGCCGTCCTCGGCAAGCCGCCGCACGGCGTTCTCGGTCGCCAACAGCTTGCGGATGCGGCGCGCCGGATTGGCAAGCGCCGCCGTGACGGTGTGCCAGCCATAAAGAATGACAGGGGCGTCCGCCCCACCGCGCAGCGCGTCGCGGTCGCGCTGTCCCGCTGTGCATGGCGGGCGGTTGCCGTGCCGCCGCGGCGAGTGCGGCTTGGCGTGCCAATCGCGTTCGGCCATGCCCGGTTTTGTCACGAGGGCTAAACCTTGGCAATTAAGCCGTCCGCCCGGCGATCCGTCTCCCGGCTTACGCTGCGCCACACCGTCGCTCGTCTCACGCCTTCCGAAGCGTGCGGTAATCGCTGAGCACGCCTCGATAGGCGATCGCGATGACGCGCTTGATCATCTCATCGAAATTCGTCCGGTTGCCTTCCCGCGGTTTGGATCAGCTTGCCGATTTCGGCATGCTCGTAATCCATCGAATAAGATCGAAGTTTTTCCCATAGGTGAAATCGCAGGTCGGATTTTCCGGGAAAGCCGCGGACGACGATCAAGCCATTGCCTAAGCGCTTGCAATTGCTTACTTACACGCGCTGATGGGAGAGTGTCCCGAGTGGCAAAGGGGGCGGACTGTAAATCCGCTGGCTTACGCCTTCGTAGGTTCGAGTCCTACCTCTCCCACCATCCGCCTTCGCTTCGCTACGGCGTGATTACGACGCAGCGAAGCGAAGGCGGATGCCACGCCGAAGCGCAGCGGAGGCGGGCGGGCGGCCCCATGCAGTACGGTTAAATCGTCCAAGCATCGCTAATCTGGGCGCTTCATGTATTACGTTTACATGTTACAAAGCGAGGTTGATCCAGACCGTTTCTATGTCGGCCTGACCGCCGATATGAGACACCGTCTCAGGGCGCACAACTCCGGCGCGTCCGCGCATACAAGGAAATATATGCCGTGGAGGCTGGCCACATATCTCGCCTTTTCTGAGAAGGAAAAAGCAAAGAGATTTGAGCATTATTTGAAATCGGGATCAGGGCGATCGTTTGCAAAAAAGCATTTCTGAGAGGCAATGACTGACGATCGAAAAGACTTGGCAAGCCATTCAAGTCGCGCGAAGACGGCCACGCCGAAGCGCAGCGGAGGCGGTCGAGTCCCACCAGTACTGGCTGCTTCGGCCGGTGAACAGAACGTGTAGAAATCCACCACAAATTTACGCTCAATTCCCGCACGGAGAGCGGCGAATAAACCGTATTTTTAGCGTGTTATTTAAACTGATCTTAGACCCTCACGGCTAGTGTGACGCCATACGACGGGAAAACAGGGCCCGTCGACGACAAACAAAATTGACTTGGGAAAGGCGTCAACATGAAAGCCGTCGTCAAGACGGTCGAGCCCGCCGATCGTGAGGCGCGCTTCGACCATATCCGGCCGCACTATCTGGAGGCGCTGACCTTGGTCGAGCGCCTGCATCGGCGTCTGCTCGACGTCATCAAGGACGAATTCGACCGCCGCGGCCGCGCCGACATCAATTCGGTGCAGGCGCTGCTGCTTTACAATATCGGCGACAAGGAGCTGACCGCCGGCGAGCTGCGCACGCGCGGCTACTATCTCGGCTCCAACGTCTCCTACAATCTCAAGAAGCTCGTCGAGATGGGCTTCCTCGATCACCAGCGCTCGCGCGTCGACCGGCGCTCGGTGCGCATCAAGCTCACCGACAAGGGCCGCGAGGTTCGCGACACCGTCGATGCGCTCTATCAGAAGCACGTCCGCACGGTGGAGCAGGTCGGCGGCATCAACGCCGACGAGTTCGGCGTCCTCAACAAGGCGCTGCATCGGCTCGAGCGCTTCTGGACCGATCAGATTCTCTACCGGCTCTGACGCGCCGGTTCGCTTCGCCAGACATTTCCGTCGTACTGGCGTGCCTTAAGCCCCGGCGCAAATGCCGGGGTCTTTTTGCGTCTGCAGCTCGACCGCGTACTCTTATCAGCTTGCCGAGCCAGGTCAGGACCGGAAACGGCGTAAAAATCTGCAGCAGCACGGCGAGCGCCGCAAGCACGATCACGTAGCTCAGCACGCCGCGCACCATGCGCTGCGCGCAGGGGCGGGTAGGGCGGCTTATTGTTCGGCGGCCATGCAAATGCCGCTTCCCATTTGTCCTGCGGGCATGTTGGCCGGCCGGATCCGCTCGAATGGCACCCAGGCGCGGTAGGCCGCGATGCCGCGCTCGCGCGCGATGGTGTTTCGCAGCCAGAATACATTGCTCCATCCGATCAGATCGACGATAGAGTCGGATCGATGACACGCAACAGATACAGGATCAGCAAACAGACGAGATAGACGTAGCCAATCATCAGGCCGACTGTGAGCCCGGATCGGGTGAAAGACCTACCGCGAAAAGTTCCGAGCAGAACCGCACTGGTCGCATCGACGAGCTTGTCCAGCCCATCGAAGATCTGGCCGAACACCGTATTGTCGTCGGCGGCCTGCAGCAACAGAATGATGGCGACGACGAAGGCGAGCTGAAACAGCGGAAATCTGCACGATGCTTCGGATCGGAGCCGCGAGCAGCCTGATCGATGCCCATGAGTGCTCCTGGAATGGCTGCAGGCAGACCTTCGGGGCGCGGTGAGGTTGAGAGCCGGTGACCGTCGCACTGCGCTCGTCTCACGCTGTCGGGATTACGCACGACGGCCCCGACCGCGCACTCCCGGAGAATATCGTCCAGGCCGCGTCGCCCCAGGGAATTGTCCAGGCCGTCAACGTTCTCGCCATGTCGAGCACGGCCATAAGCGGCGAGCGCCATGCCGTCATAAAACCGCCCGGCCAGCGAAGCAAAGGCGCTCAGCGCGACCAGGGGTGCGGCCCTTTTGGTTCGCGCGCCGCTTCGTGCTAATTCGACCGCGGGGACGGCTTCGTGCACGGGTCGATTTGGCGTTCAGTGCACCGGCGGATGGGCGCTCCATGACTAAACCGCAGGATCGGCACGTGACGCGGCGGCCGACCGCCGCGCCTTTCCTCAGGCGCCTGGCCGGTGCGGCGACGCTCGCCGCGGCGGCGTGGCGGCGCAGAGGCGGCCGCGGCCGACGATCAGACGCTCGATGCGCTGATGGGCGATACCGACCGCGGCGAGTTCGGCCAGACTTTCGACCAGGCCTCGCGCACCATCCATATGCCGAAGCCGACGGCGCCGACGCTGTCGCCGGCGACCGTCGCAGACCACCGAGCACGCCATCCAGACCTACGACGACATCGTCGCCCGCGGCGGCTGGCCGGTGGTGCCGCAGGTCGACGAATTGCGCATCGGCAATCGCCACCCGAGCGTGGTCGATCTGCGCCAGCGGCTTTCGGTGTCCGGCGACCTCGATCCGAGCGCGGTCGGCAACGACATCTACGATTCCTATGTCGAGGCGGCGGTGCGCCGCTTCCAGGCGCGCCACGGTCTCACCATCGACGGCATCCTGCGCGCGGCGACGCTGATCGCGATGAACGTGCCGGCGACGATGCGGCGCGACCAGCTCAAGGTCAATATTGCGCGGCTCAAGACGCTGACCACCAATCTCGGCCCGCGCTATGTGGTCGCCAACATTCCGGCGGCGCGCGTCGAGGCGATCGAGAACGACGTCGCCGTGTCGCGCCACACCGCGGTGGCCGGCAAGCCCGATCGCGCCTCGCCCGACATCAACAGCAAGATCGTCGAGATCAATTTCAATCCGTATTGGACCGTTCCGGCATCGATCGTGCGCAAGGATCTCATTCCGAAGATGCAGGACGAGCCGGATTACCTGACCAAGAACCACATCCGCATCCTCGACGCGAAACGCGGCGAACTGCAGCCCTCGCAGATCAACTGGTATTCCGAGGACGCGACGAACTACACGTTCAAGCAGGATCCCGGCAGCTTGAATTCGCTCGGATCGATCCGCATCAATTTCCCGAGCGCCTACGGCGTGTACATGCACGACACGCCGCTCAAGAACCTGTTCGGCGACGACTTCCGTTTCCATTCGTCGGGCTGCATGCGGGTGCAGAACGTTCGCCAGTTGGTCGACTGGCTGCTCGACGAGACCAAGGGCTGGTCGCCGCGACGAGATCGATCGCGTCATCAAGTCGGGCGACCAGAAGAATGCGCGGCTTGCCAAGCCCGTGCCGCTGCACTGGGTCTATGTCACCGCCTGGTCCGCGACCGACGGCATCGTGCAATTCCGCGAAGACATTTACAGCCGCGACGGTCTCGGCGCGCCGGCGATCCCGGCGACGACGAAACTTTAATCTTGGGTAGTGCCGGAGCCCTGGGTAGCCCGGACTGAGCGTAGCGAAGTCCGGGAAGACTATCGGGTCAAATGCCACTCCCCGATTTCGTTGCCACTTTATCCGGGCTGATTGGCATCAGCATCCCAGGCCTGCAATCCGCTGCCGCCGTGATTGACGTTTGCAGCGCCGGTGCGGCCGCGGCACGTTCACACGCCAATTCCCGTCGTGTATGGTGTTGCGGGCAGCGTGTGGCGCGGGAGAGTAGCGTGAGTGATCAGATCAAGTTCGTTCTCGACGAAACGCAAATTCCGAAATCCTGGTACAATCTCGCGGCCGATCTGCCGAAGCCGCTGCCGCCGGTGCTGCATCCCGGCACCAAGCAGCCGGTCGGCCCCGCCGACCTCGAGCCGCTGTTCCCGATGGCGCTGATCCTCCAAGAGGTGTCAGCCGAGCGCACCATCGATATTCCCGAGCCGATCCGCGACGTCTACCGCATGTGGCGGCCGTCGCCGCTGATGCGCGCGCGCCGCCTCGAGCAGGCGCTCGGTACGCCGGCGAAAATCTACTACAAATACGAAGGTGTCTCGCCGGCCGGCTCGCACAAGCCGAACACCGCCGTGCCGCAGGCCTGGTACAACAAAGAGGCCGGCGTCAAACGGCTCTCCACCGAGACCGGCGCCGGCCAATGGGGCTCCTCGCTGGCGTTTGCCGGCGCGCTGTTCGGCACTCGACGTGACTCGTGTTTCAAGTGCGCGTCTCGTTCGATCAAAAACCTTATCGCCGCGCGCTGATGGAAACCTACGGCGCGCGCTGCATTGCCATCGCCGTCGAACGAGACCGATTTCGGGCCGCGCCATCCTGGCCAAGGATCCGAAGAGCCCAGGCTCGCTCGGCATCGCCATTTCCGAAGCGGTCGAGATGGCGGCGAAGAATCCGGCGCGTGAAATATTCGCTCGGCTCGGTGCTCAATCACGTGCTGCTGCATCAGACCGTCAACGGCCAGGAGGCGATCAAGCAGTTCGAGATGGCCGGCGACGATCCCGACGTGATCATCGGCTGCACCGGCGGCGGTTCGAATTTCGCCGGCCTCGCATTCCCCTTCCTTGGCATGCAACTGCGCGGCGGGCGCAAGCGCCGCTTCATCGCGGTCGAGCCCGCGGCTTGCCCGTCACTGACGCGCGGCAAATATGCCTACGATTTCGGCGACACCGCGCACCTCACGCCGCTCGTCAAGATGCACACGCTCGGCTCGACCTTCATTCCGCCGGGCTTCCACGCCGGCGGCCTGCGCTATCACGGCATGGCGCCGATGGTCTCGCACATCTACGAGCTCGGCCTGATCGAGGCGCGCGCCTATCAGCAAAAGCCTTGCTTCGACGCCGGCGTGCAATTCGCGCGCTGCGAGGGCATCGTGCCGGCGCCGGAGGCGACGCACGCGGTGCGCTGCGCCGATCGACGAGGCGCTGCGCTGCAAGCAGATAGGCAAAGCCGAAACCATCCTGTTCAATCTCTCCGGCCACGGCCATTTCGACATGGGGGCCTACATCAGCTACTTCGAGGGCAAGCTGGTCGATCAGAAATACGACGAGGGCGAGCTGCCATGGCGCTCGCCGGCCTGCCCAGCGTCGCGGCGTGATTCGCGGAAGGATCCATTCGCCGCAGCCGGCGATCGGAATCGCGCGAGCGTAACGAGTAAGTGCGTCATGATCGAACCCTATAACGCCGTCGGCCTCATTCCGACCTTCTATGGCATTCGCCGGCGCGACGACATCAAACGACAATATCGAGCACCTCAAGAGCCTGACCAAGGCGGCGTTCTGGCTGTCCAATCTCGACATTCCGGTCCGGCTCCTCGCCATCCCCGAGGGCGCGCTGATGGGATTCAACGACGAGGTGCTCGACGTCGATCACGCCGATTACGCCAACACCTGCTGCATCGACATTCCGGGCCCGGAGACCGACGAGATCGGCAAGCTCGCGCGCGCAGTGGAACGTCTTCATCATGGCGCAGGCCAAGGCGCGCCATAAGGACTGGAAGGACCGCTTTTTCAACATCGGCTTCATCGTCGATCCCGACGGCAAGATCATCCTGCAGCACTACAAGATTTCCGCGCTGCTTGCCGGTCGAGCGCTCGGTGTCGCCGCATGACATCTACGACTGGTGGATCGAGAAATACGGCCGCACGCTCGACGCCTTCTGGCCGGTCGCCGACACCAAGATCGGCCGGCTCGGCATCATGATGGCGATGGAGGGCAATTATCCGGAGAACGGCCGCGGGCTTGCCATGAACGGCGCCGAGGTTGTTTATCGCGCCTCGATGCCGGCGCCGTTCACCGAGAACGATGTGTTCGAAATCTCCAATCGGGCGCGCGCGCTCGAGAACAACATGTATATCGTGGCGCCGAACATCGGCAGCTATCATCTCTACCACGAAGGCCGCCATTTCGGCATCGATGCCGGCGGCGGCCAATCGATGATCGTCGATTACCGCGGCCAGATTGTCGGCAAGCAGCGCGACACCAACGGCTCGACCTTCGTCAGCCGGCGTCATCAACATCGAGGCGCTGCGCCACCATCGCGAATCGGCGCAGGTGACCAATTGGATGAAGGACGTGCGCGCCGAACTGGCGCAGATCATCTACGAGAAGCCGATCTATCCGAAGAACCGCTATCTGAAGAAAATTCCCGCCAAGCACGCGGACTACAAGCGCGAAGTGATCGACAAGCAGGTGGCGCTGATGCAGAAGCGCGGCATCTGGAAAAAGCCGGCGAAGGGTTAGCGGCCGTAGCCCGGTGAGCGACCATGATTGAGCGCTACAGCGACCACGCTGCCAATGAGCGGACCTTCCTTGCCTGGGTGCGCACCGCCATTGCGGTGATGGCGTTCGGGTTCTTGGTCGAGAGATTCGACTTGTTCATGGAGATGGCAAGCCAATCGCTCGCCCGCCGGACTTTATCGGTGGGCGGTCAGCTTGTGGGCAACATTACCGGGCTTGATTCTCATTGGCCTCGGCGCCGGCACAATTATTCTGGCGATCATACGCTTCCGCAAAACTGCAATCGAAATCGACAGCACGGAGACGCTGCCCGGTACCGGCGAACGCATGGACCTCGTACTCGCGGGACTTCTGGCTATGCTGGAGTCGCGATGTTTGTGTATCTTTCGTATACGGTCATCACCAATCTCTGAACCGGAAACATTGCGCTGCGCGGCTCGACGCAGTGTCATTGCTTCGGCACCAGCCGGTCGATGTGCTTTCGGATGTAGTCGTAACAGGTACAAGATTCATCCTTGAGGCGTTCCCGGTCCAGCACCCTGATCTGACCACGCCGGGTCTGGATGATACCGGCTTCCTCAAATCTCGCCGCGACGGCCGAAACCGTTGCCCTGCGCACGCCAAGCATTTTGCCCAGAAATTCGCGAGTGAATGGAATGGTATCGCTGCCGATCCGGTCGCCCGTTTGCAGGAGCCATCGGGCCAATCGCGATCCAACATCATGCAGCGCGTTGCATGCCGCCGTTTGCTGAATTTGGCCCAACAGTATCTCGTGATAGCGAATGATCAAATCGCGAATATTCTGACTTTGCATCGCCACCACGCGAAATTGCGACGCGGAAATGCAAAAGCTCGTTCCGGATACTTGGACGAGGGCGGTGATCGATGAAACGCGGCTGCCAAGTCCGACAGTGATACCGACGGCACTTTCGTAGCCGATCACCGCGACCTCGACCGTTTGATCCTCAGGCATTTCGACGATGAGCGAAACCATTCCCGATTGTGGAAAATAAACAGCGTCGGCGCGCCGGCCACGCTCCTCGAGGAGTTGACCTTGCTCGATCGTGACTTCGCGGAGATGCCCGCGCAACAGCGCAAGATCCTCAGATTTCAATGAGGCCAAAAGTCTGTTGCGATTGCGTTGCACGATGCATCCTCTCCCAGGCCGATTCCCACGCAACGCTGTCCGGCACGGGCTCAATCCGCATGCAGCGGATCGAAGGCGTCCGGTGCGGCTTCAGGCAGACGAACCGCCGTCTCCCGAAGTCGGGTGCACCTTGCGATGCGGCGCCAAATGGGACAATGCCCGTTCGATCAGGCGGTGGGGATCGCGCTCTCCCTCCTGAGCGGCGCCAATGATATATTTCGCCAATTGCTCGCGTCTCTGGCGGACGTCGCCATCCGTCGCCGTGGTGGGGTCCGAACGCTTCAACGTTTCCCATGCCGTTTCGAATGCCTTGGCCAGGATTGCTGTCGTCTCTGGATCGAAAGCCGCTTGCGTGAGCAGTGTATCAATAGGCATGCACAAATCTCCTGGGCACCGCCCAGCGCAATAAGTTTCGTTGTCGGCCGATGGGTGGGTCCCTCTGAGTTCCATAATTTGAACCCAAAATTCGTCCTCGTCTGTCAGGAAGCTGACAGATGGTCCTCATGGGCCGCATTGAGTGAAAGGCGAAATCCAGGGACGATCGGCGGCACAAACCGTCATCCTGCATTTTGCGGCGCTCCATCCGCGCTACATTGGCCGCAATGACAGTAGAAGGCCTGGGCGGCTGCAAAAGATCGAATGAAGATGGCCCGCCGGGGCGCCGATGGAGGATGCGCCATGAACATCGAAGCGAGGCAAATCGAGCGCAGCGCCAAAACGCAAAGCTGCAGATCATCGACTGCGACATCCATCCGAAAAGCTCGCTCGAGGATTTGCGGCCCTATCTCAGCAATCGCTGGTGGGATTACGCGCAAACCTACGGTGCGCGCTCGCACCACGGCTACGTCAAGGGCTTTCCGTACCCCAAGGGGCAGCCGCTGGCTTCGCGCCGCGATTCGTGGCCGCCGGACGGCGGCTTGCCGGCGAGCAATTACGAGTTCATGCGCGAGCAGCACCTCGATCTCTATGGCATCGACTATGCCTTGATGAACCCGCTGTCGCCGTCGGGGCAGGGCGAGCAGAACGATGACTACAGCGCGGCGCTGGCTTTCGCCGCCAACGAGTTCCAGATCAATGGCTGGAACGCGCGCGACCCGCGGCTCAAGGCGTCGCTGGTCGTGCCTTACGAGGACCCGGATGCTTCGCGCAAGGAAATCCGCCGCCGCGCCGGCGACCGCCGCTTTGCCCAGGTGCTGATGCTCACCCGCACCAGCGAGCTGATGGGCCGCCGCCGCTACTGGCCGATCTACGAAGCCGCATGCGAAGCGGGTCTGCCGGTCGGCGTCCATGTGTTCGGCTACAGCGGGCGCGCCGTCAGCAATACCGGCTGGCCGTCGTTCTACATCGAGGAGATGACCGAGCACGCCTGCGCCTGCCAGGCGCAGGTGACCAGCCTGATCATGGAAGGCGTGTTCGAGCACTTTCCGCGAGCTCAAGATGGTGTTCATCGAGGGCGGCTTCGGCTGGGTTCCTGCGCTCGGCCATCGGCTCGACCGCAATTGGAAACGCATGCGCTGCAGGCCTGCCGCACCTCAAGCGGGCGCCGTCGGAATATCTGCACGACCATTTCTGGGTCACGACCCAGCCGATGGAGGAGCCGGAAACTCCGGCGCACCTGGTCGACATCATGGCGGCGATCGGCTTCGACCGCATCCTGTTCTCCAGCGACTACCCGCATTGGGATTTCGACGATCCCTTCGTCGTGGTGCCGCCAAGCCTCGGCGACGAGCGCCGACGGCAGATTTATTCCGGCAACGCGCGCGCGCTTTATGGATTTGACTGAGCCGGCACGACAGCCCACTTGTCCCTAAATGTAGCGGCATTTTCCGCGGAAATATCCCAAGCCTTGCGCTCATCGGCTGGCATGATACCGGCTGGCGGTGTATCACCGCTGATAGCGTTCCCTCGGTCAGGAGCGAGGCATGTCGGTTACCCATAAAGCGGCGGCAACAGAAGAGGGTTTCTTCTCGGCCGCCCTTGGCGATAGCGATCCCGAGATCGCCGACGCGATCGCGCTCGAACTCGGCCGCCAGCGCGACGAGATCGAGCTGATCGCGTCGGAGAACATCGTCAGCCGCGCCGTCCTCGAGGCGCAGGGCTCGGTGCTGACCAACAAATACGCCGAAGGCCTGCCGGGCCAGCGCTATTACGGCGGCTGCCAGTTCGTCGATATCGCCGAGCGGCTGGCGATCGAGCGGGCAACCCGTCTGTTCGGCTGCAGCTTCGCCAACGTCCAGCCGCATTCCGGCGCTTCCGCCAATGCCGAAGTATTCATGGCGCTGATGCAGCCCGGCGATATCTTCATGGGGCTCAACCTCGCCGCCGGCGGCCATCTCACCCACGGCTCGCCGGTCAACCTGTCGGGCCGCTGGTTCAAAGTGGTGCCATATGGGGTGCGCCGCGACGATCATCTTATCGACATGGAAGAGGTCTCGCGGCTCGCCAAAGCACATCGGCCGAAAGTGATCATTGCCGGCGGCTCGGCCTATCCACGCATCATCGATTTCCGCCGCTTTCGCGAGATTGCCGACGAGGTCGGCGCCTATCTCATGGTCGACATGGCGCATTTCGCCGGGCTCGTCGCCGGCGGCGCACACCCGAGCCCATTCCCCCATGCGCATGTGGTGACGACAACGACGCACAAGACGCTGCGCGGACCGCGCGGCGGCGCCATCCTGTCCAACGACGAGGATTTGGCGAAAAAACTCAATTCCGCGGTGTTTCCGGGCATGCAGGGTGGGCCGCTGATGCATGTCATCGCGGCGAAGGCGGTGGCGTTTGGCGAGGCATTGCGCCCGACGTTCAGAAGCTACGCGAAGAATGTCGTGGAAAACGCCAAGGCGCTTGCCGAAACGCTAAAGGCGCGGGGTCTCGATATCGTCTCCGGCGGCACCGACACCCACCTCATGCTGGTCGATCTGCGCAAGAAGCGTTTGACCGGGAGGGCGGCGGAGGCCGCGCTCGGGCGCGCCCGCATCACCTGCAACAAGAACGGCATCCCGTTCGACCCGGAAAAGCCGGCTGTCACCTCTGGCGTGCGGCTCGGCACGCCGGCGGGCACCACGCGCGGCTTCGGCATCGCCGAGTTTCGGCATATCGGCGACCTCATTGCCGAGGTGCTGGACGCGATGTCGCACAACCGCACCGAAGGCGATGCGGCGGCCGAGGCGAGCGTGCGGGACAAGGTCAGGCGCCTGGTCAGCCGGTTTCCGATTTACGAGGGGTAGGGATGCGCTGTCCGAGTTGTGCGAGCCTCGATACCCAGGTGAAGGATTCGCGGCCGACCGAGGATTCATCGGTCATCCGCCGCCGCCGCGTCTGCCTGTCCTGTAATTTCCGCTTCACGACGTTCGAGCGGGTGCAACTGCGCGAATTGATCGTCATCAAGCGCAATAGCCGGCGTGTGCCGTTCGACCGCGACAAGCTGTTGCGCTCGGTGCAGATCGCGTTGCGCAAGCGGCCGGTCGAACCGGAGCGCATCGACCAGATGGTATCGAAAATCGTGCGCGAGCTTGAAAGCCTCGGCGAAAGCGAGGTTTCTTCCGAAGCCATCGGCGAAACGGTGATGGCGCACCTGCGCGACCTCGACGACGTCGCCTATGTGCGTTTCGCGTCCGTTTATCGGAATTTCCGCGAAGCCAAGGATTTCGAGACGGCGCTTGCCGAATTGTCGGGCGAGGAAGCCGCGGAGATCGCGCGCAAGTGATGGGAGCGCTCGCCCGGTCAGGCAGGCTCGAGCAGTTTCTCATCATGCTGGATATTTGATCATGGGATGCGGACGTGGCGCAAAACGATGACGCGCGGTTCATGGCGCTTGCGCTGGCTTTGGGTCGGCGCGGGCTTGGCCGCACCTGGCCAAATCCTGCCGTTGGCGCGGTGATCGTCAAGGACGGTGTCATCGTCGGGCGAGGCTGGACCCAGCCCGGCGGACGGCCGCATGCCGAGGTCGAGGCCTTGCGCCGCGCCGGCACGCCGGCACGCGGCGCTACGCTTTACGTGACGCTGGAGCCATGCTCGCATCACGGCAAATCGCCGCCTTGCGCCGACGCCATCATCGCTGCGGGCGTCACGCGCGTCGTCTCGGCGCTTGAAGACCCAAATCCCGAGGTGGCCGGGGCGGGGCATGCACGGCTTCGCGCGGCCGGCATCGCCGTAGAAATCGGCCTCGGCGCGGACGAGGCGCGGCGCGACCACGCCGGCCATATCCGGCGGATGCGCGACGGCCGGCCGCACGTGACGCTCAAGCTTGCGATCTCGGCCGACGGCAAAGCGGGCGCTGCTGGCCGCCAGCCGGTGGCGATCACCGGCGAGGCGGTGCGCGAGCGCGTCCATCTCATGCGCGCGCAGAGCGATGCAATCATCGTCGGCATCGGCACGGCGCTCGCAGACGACCCGCTGCTGACCTGCCGTTTGCCTGGCATGGCCGAACAGTCGCCAGTGCGGATCGTGCTCGACAGCGCGCTGCGGCTGCCGCTCGGCTCGCGCTTGGTGCGCAGCGCGCGGCAGGCCCCGGTTTGGCTGATGGCCGCAATGCAGGCGCCCGACGTGGCTGAGGAAAGCCTCCAGGCCCATGGTATAAGAGTTTTGCGCGTGGCGGGAAGCAGCGGCCGCCTCGACCTCATGGCTGTACTCGAGCGCATAGCCGCACAGCGGCATCAACCGGCTGATGGCCGAAGGCGGCCCGACACTTGCCGCGGCGCTGGTCGACCGCCGATCTCATTGACGAGGCGGTCTTATTCCACTCGCCGCAGGTCGTGGGCGGCGACGGGATCGACGCATTCGATGGACCGGCGATGGCGGCGCTGACGCAGCGGCTGAAATGCGTCATGGACGACCCGATCGGAGCGGATCGGCGCGAGGTTTACGAGCTGAGGTGAGGACGTGTTCACCGGAATTGTCAATGACTTAGGTGAAGTCCTTGAAGTCGAAGCAAAGGCTGAGGGCCTGCGCCGTCTCACCATTGCCTGCAGCTACGACACGGACACCATCGACATCGGCGCTTCGATCGCGTGTTCCGGCATATGCCTCACGGTCGTAGGCCGCGGCCGCACTGGCAATCGATCCTCCTTTGCCGTGGATGCTGCGGCGGAGACGTTGCAGATGACCACCGCCGCAGGGTGGCAGCGCGGCACCAGGCTCAACCTCGAACGAGCGCTTCGCCTCGGCGATGAACTCGGTGGCCACCTGGTCAGCGGCCACGTCGATGGCATCGCCGAACTCACCGCTCGCGAAGACCTTCCCGGCATGGCGCGGCTGTCGCTGCGCGTGCCGGCCGAATTGGCCCGCTTCATCGCGCCCAAGGGCTCCGTCGCCCTCGATGGCGTCTCGCTCACCATCAATGAAGTCGTGGGCGACACTTTCTCGGTGCTCATCATCCCGCACACGTTGCAAGTCACCACGCTGGGATCGCTGCAGCCCGGGGCGCGGCTGAACCTCGAAGTCGACCAGATGGCGCGCTACGCTGCGCGGCTGTTAGAGGCCAGTTCGAGGGGGCCTGATTGACAAAACTGGCCTGGAACATTAGCTAACTCACTTAGCTAAGTTGCAATTAAGGAATGGGCGCCGTGGCAACGGTTACTATCCATCAGGCCAAGACCAACCTCTCAAAGCTCATCGCCCGGGTGGAGGCCGGCGAAGAGGTACTGATTTTGCGCGGCAAAAATCCGGTGGCCCGCCTTGAGCCAATTGCGAAGAAGAAGGGCAAACGCGTGCCAGGTTTGCTGAAAGGCAAAGTACCAGATTTGCCCGATGAATTTTTCTTTGAACCGCTGCCTGAGGAGGAATTGCGATTGTGGGAAGGCGACGATGAGGGTCCTCGTTGATACTCATGCTTTCTTTTGGTGGGCCATCGACCAGCCCAAATTGTCATCCCGCGCACGCGTCTTGTTAGCGGACGAAGCCAACGAGATATTCGTCAGTGCCGTCGTTGCGTGGGAACTCGCAACCAAAGCGCGCTCGGGGAGGTGGCCAGAGGCGCTGCCGCTTGCGACCAGCGTAGAATTCGTGATCGAGGAATACGAATTTATCCCACTTAGCGTAACCATCGAGCACGCACGCACGGCTGGATTCCTCTCCGGAGATCACCGTGATCCATTTGATCGCATGCTAGCGGCGCAATCCCTGGTCGAGGGAATACCCTTGATCACCGCCGACCGGGTTTTTCGCGGCTTCGGTACCTCGGTGATGTGGTGACGAAGCCCGCTGCGCGGAGTGCCGCGCTTGTTCGCGTTCCTTTCGCTTGCTACGACCACGCTCAGAACGGAGCGTAGCGATGGCCGAACCGCGGCGAGGCAAGCGCGAGAAGAGCAACGCCAAGGGCGCGCGCATTCTCATTGTCGAGGCGCGCTTTTACGATGACATTGCCGACGCGCTCCTCGCCGGCGCGATGAAAGCGCTCAAGGCGGCGCAAGCTTCCGTCGATTGCGTCAGCGTGCCGGGTTCGCTCGAAATTCCCACCGCGATTGCGATCGCCGCCGACGCGGCGCAGCGCCGGCGCCGCCCTTATGCCGGCGCAATCGCGCTCGGCTGCGTCATCCGCGGCGACACCATCCATTTCGAGATCGTCTCGCAGCAGTCGGCGCGGGGATTGATGGAGCTTTCGGTGGCGCTGCGGCTCCCCATCGGCAACGGCATCATCACCGTCGATACCGAGGCGCAGGCCTGGGCGCGCGCCCGCGTCGAAGAGCAGGACAAGGGCGGCGATGCCGCGCGCGCCGCGCTGGCGCTGGTCGGCCTCAAGCACCGGGTCGGGAAGCGCTGACATGGCGCCGCCCGGAGCCAAGGACGCGCGCAAAGCGAACAAACGCGGCGCCGCACGGTTCGCCGCGGTGCAGGCGCTTTATCAGATGGATCTCGCCGGTACCGGCTTGAACGAGATCGTGACGCAGTTCCAGAACCATTGGCTCGGCGGCGAGGTCGAAGGCGAGCAATATCTGCCGGCGGAGGCTGCCTATTTTCGCGACATCGTCGCGGGCTTCGTCGGCGCGCAAACCCGGCTCGATCCGCAAATCGATGCGGCGCTGGCGCGGGGCTGGCCGCTCGTTCGCATCGACGCCGTCATCCGCGCGGTGCTGCGCGCCGCCGCCTACGAGCTCGAACAGCACGGCGACGTTCCCGCCCGCGTCGTTGTCTCCGAATATGTCGACGTCGCCGGCGCCTTTGTCGATCGCGCGGAAACCGGCATGGTCAACGCCGTGCTCGATCAACTGGCGCATCAATTGCGCGTCGCGGAATTTGCCGACCCCGAAGACTAAGCCACCCCATCAGGAGCAGGCGAACGGGAGCGCCGTCGGACTGCGAAAGTTCGACGAAGAGTTCCACATGAGCTTTTCAACCGTGAGCGAATATTCGGGCACCCGCTCGAGGTAACGCTTCATGGCGACCTCGGTCACGAGCCGCGCCATCTGGCTGCCGAGGCAGAAGTGCTTTCCGGAGCCGAAGCCGAGATGGCCTTGTGGCCGCCGGTCGATGTCGAAAGCGTCGGGGTCGGGAAATTTCCGGTCATCGCGATTGCCGGAGCCGAAGGCCAGCGCGACTTTGTCTCCGGTTTTCAATTTCCGGCCGTGGAATTCCTTGTCCTGCATGACAACGCGCTTGAATCGTTGCGCCGAAGTGTTGAAGCGCAGCGATTCCTCGATAGCCGGCGCGATCAGCGCCGGGTCGGCAGCGAGGCGGCGCCGGGCATCGGGGTAGTCGTGCAGATTGAGCGCAAACATGCTCATGAAGCTCGACAGCGACTCGACGCCCGCCATAACGAATGTCGCCGTGGTCAGCACCACCTCGCGCTCGCTCAGCCGGTCGCCGTCGATCTGCGCTTCGGCGAGGTGCGTGATCAGATCGTCGGTCGGGTTGGCCCGCCGCGCCGCCACCTCCGCGGTAAGAAAATCACTCAATTCCTTGAACGCCGCGATGTGCTCAGGCGTGCGCCCTTTCACGCTTTTATCGGTCGAGACGGCGAGGATGACCTTGCGCCTGATCTCGGCATGATCGCGGTCGGGCAGGCCCATGGTACGGAACAGGAGCCCGACCGTGATCTGGCTGGAAAAATCGTTGATGAAGTCGAAGGTGCCTTGTTCGACGATGCGGTCGAGCGAGCGGTCGGCAATGTCCAGTGTCGGCTCGACCAGCCGGTCGAGATTGCGCTTGAGGAATGCCGCCTGGCTCAAGGCGCGCAGCCGATCGTGCCGCGGCGGATCAGTCGTTCCCAGTGTCGCGCCGGCGCGGCCGGGCAACTCGTCGATCATGTTGCCTTGCGTCGAGGAGAAAGTCTGCCAGTCGCGCGCCGCCTCGACGATGTCGTCGTAGCGCGACAGAATCCAGAGCTGCGCATTATTGCTCCAGTAGCAGGGATAGTTTTCGCGCAGCTCGGCGTAATACGGGAACGGGTCGGCATCGATGACGGGCGAATAGAGGTCGAACGGTTCCACGGCGTTTCCTCGCGGTCGCGGCACTGCTACATGATTAGCACAATCAGCCGGTGCGCACCGCGATGTCAGACTCAACGGAATCGGCCGAGGACCGCCTGATCGCGCGCTATTTCCGCCCGCTTGCGACCGCGCCCGGCGCGTTCGGCCTCAGCGATGACGCGGCGATCATCACGCCGCCGGCCGGATGCGATCTTGTCCTCACCACCGATGGCGTCATCGCCGGCGTCCATTTTTTTCCCGACGATCCGCCCGAATATATTGGCCGCAAGGCGCTGCGCACGAACCTTTCCGATCTCGCCGCGAAGGGCGCAAAACCCATCGGATTCCTGATGTCGATCGCGCTGCACGGCGAGATCGATGAGGCGTGGATCGCCGCTTTCGCGGCCGGACTCCGCGAGGATGCGCTCCACTATGGCTGTCCGCTGCTCGGCGGCGACACCGACCGCACGCCCGGGCCAACGGCCGTCTCGATCACGGCCTTCGGCATGGTGCCGCATGGCAAAATGGTGCGGCGCTCAACCGCGCAGCCCGGCGACAGCATCGCGGTGACCGGCACCATCGGCGATGCGGCGCTTGGCGTAGTGCTGCGGCGCGATCACAGCATCGCCGGGAAGTGGCGGCTTTCCGACGCGATGAGTGCATATCTCAACCAGCGTTATCTTCTGCCGGAGCCGCGCAACGCGCTCGCCGAAGCCGTGCTGCAGCACGCCTCTGCTGCAATGGATATCTCCGACGGCCTTGCTGGCGACATCGCCAAACTCTGCCGAGCCTCTGCGGTCGCGGCCGAGATCGACGTTGCACGCGTGCCGCTTTCCGGCGCTGCGCGCGCGGCGGTTGCAGCCGATCCAGGATTGATCGAAACCGTGCTTACGGGCGGCGACGATTACGAAATTGTCTTGACGCTTGCGCCGGAGAAGCTCTCGCAGTTGCGGGCGGCAGCGCATGCCGCCGGCGTCGCGGCGACCGAGATCGGCCGCGTCGCAGCCGGGGAGGGGACCCATTTCATCCGCGACGGCAAGACGCTCGCCTTCGCGCAGCCGTCATTCAGCCATTTCTAACGATTTGCTTCGCGTTGATGCTTGACGGACTGAATTTCTGTGGGCATATTAATTCGGTGAGGATTACTTACGATCCCGTCAAGCGACAGACGACGCTGACCAAACGGGGATTGGACTTCGAAGATGCTGCGACAATATTCGGCGGGGTGACTCTCACATTGTTGGATGACCGGCACGACTATGGAGAACTCCGGTATCAGACCTACGGCCTCCTCGGCCGGCGTCTGGTGATGGTGGTGTGGACCCCGCGTGGCGCGGATCGCCACCTGATATCGATGAGGAAATGCAATGCCCGCGAAAGAGCGCGCTACGAGGCGCGTATGGGTTGATCCGGACGACGCGCCCGAATGGTCCCAGGAGCAATTTGATCGAGCCGAGATCGCGATCGGCGGGGAAGTGGTGAGTCCGGCCCAGGGCACGCTCAGGCGTCGACGCGGTCGGCCGAAAAAAGCCGATGCAAAGGTACACATCCACATCCGCCTTTCGCCCCAGGTCCTAGGGCATTTTCGATCGACCGGGCCGGGTTGGCAGACCCGCATCGACGAGGTGTTGCGCAGATGGGTCGAGCGGCGGCGTAAAGAGCAACGACCCCAGACCAAGCGCAGGCGCGTTGCGTGATCTAGAACTTGACGCCGTATTCCACGCGCTTGCCGGCGCAAGTGCCGGCCAGGAGTAATTCTCATGCACGATGCAACGGCGGTTGTCGCGCCGCCCCCGCCCCTCCCTTCCCCGCCAGCGCGGGAGGGGAGGGTGGGGGGCGCCGGCAAGAGCGCCAATCCGCGCTATGCCGAACTGTATCGGCGGTATCCGACCATCGATTATTTGCGCCGCCGCGCCCGCGCCCGCCTGCCGCATTTCGCTTTCGAATATTCGGACGGCGGTTCGGGCAAGGATGACGCCGGCATCAAGCGCAATTGGGCGGCGCTCGATGCGGTGGAGCTGGTGCCGCGCTACGGCGTGATGGCGTCACTGCCGCCGTGCGAGATCGAATTGTTCGGCCGCCGCTATGCCGCGCCGATCGGCATCGCGCCGATGGGCGGGCCGGCGATCGTGTGGCCGGGCGCCGACTTGTACCTCGCCCGCGCCGCGCAACGCGCGCGTATCCCTTACACGCTTGGCACCGTCGGCTGCGCCACCATCGAACAGATCGCCGAAGTCGCTCCTGACGTGTTCTGGTTCCAGCTCTATCGTGCCGCCGGCAACGACCACGCCATCGGCTTCGATCTTGCCAAACGCGCCGCCGCCGCGGGCTGTCATGCGCTGATGCTCACTCTCGACGTGCCGGTGCGCACGACCCGGGCGCGCGAGGTGGTGGTCGGGCTCAGTGGCGCATTCAATCCCGGCTTGCGCATGATGATGCAGATGGCGATGTCGCCGGCATGGACCATGGCGCTGTGGCAAAATGGCATCCCGCGCTTTGCCAATTTGCGCCCGTACGTTGGCGAGAATGCCTCGATCAACGAGGCGGTCGCGTTTGCGCGGCGCGAGATGGGCGGCGCCTTCACCTGGGAGGAAGTCGCGAAATACCGCGACCGCTGGAAGGGACCGCTGATCGTCAAGGGCATCCTGCATCCGCAGGATGCCGAGAAGGCGGTATCGCTCGGTGTCGACGGCATGTTCGTGTCGAATCACGGCGGCCGCCAGATCGAAGCGTTGCCGGCGCCGATCGATGCGCTGCCGGCGATCGTCAAGCAGGTCGGCAAGCGGGCGACCGTGATGCTGGATTCCGGCATCCGCAGTGGCACCGACGTGGTCCGCGCCTATGCGCTCGGCGCTGCCGCCGCCTTCGCCGGCAAGGCCTTTTTGTGGGGCCTCGGCGCACTTGGCGAAGAGGGACCCTCGCACGTCATCGATCTCCTCATTGAGGAGACGCAATCGGCGCTCGGGCAATTGGGCGCGCTGATACCGGAAGAAGCGCGCTCGGTCGTAATCCGCCACAACGGCGCGCTGGCGTTCTGATCGATAGGTGCCTCGCTGATTGGCGGCGTTATACCAGACTACCTAAGATTTGACTCTCGGGATATCGGGCGTGTTGTGATTCATTGTGAGCTTCACGATTTGATTCGGGAGGCAGGATAATGAGTGCAGCGGTTGGTCTTCGGGATGATTTCAGGGCAGCCGATGTTCGCCGTCTGGCCGGGAAGGCGAAGGACGCCGACCAGGTGCGACGGCTACTGGCGCTGGCTGCGGTGTACGACGGGATGGATCGCGAGGCGGCGGCGCGGATTGGCGGCATGGATCGCCAAACACTGCGGGACTGGGCCCATCGCTTCAATGAGCATGGTCCTGACGGCCTGATCAATATCAAACCAACGGGCCGTCGGCCGAAGCTGTCGGCCGAGCAGCGGAACGTGTTGCGGGAACTTGGACGAGCCCGGCCATGACGCGAGAGGGTCAATCATTCGGAAGGTTGGTATAAATTAATAGACCCAAGCTCTGAACGGGACGCCGATCGCCTCTCAATCGTCGGTTGATTTGCCGGTGCGACACCGCATGGCGTATCCGTGACCCATGGGATAACCGACACACTGGGCAGATTATTCTGCGAAGCAGCGTTTCATCAGCGCGCAGCGCTGCTGACCTCCAAAGTGCTTCCTGTCGGCACGGGCCGGCCGCATGAAATCGCAGACCTCGGCCAGACCTGTCGACGTGAGCCAGCCCTCGCGGCGACCGCGCCGCACTGCTACGCAATCGGCTTTCAGCTCGTCAGTACCAATTGTCTGGTGGGCGCATTCATGGCTGAATATCCACAGCTTCACCGGAGTAAAGAGGCCCGCGATAAGCTTCGGATTGAGAACAATAAACCCGTGGTAAGCGCCACCGAAATCATCGAAATATTCATCAAGAATTGTCGGCGCCGCGCCGCAGGCCATGCGCACTCCATCGATTTCAGTTCGGCCCGCGGGTATGAGCGTACCGCCATTCAACGCTAGATACGACGCCGCTGTCGTGACATCCTGAGCCGCACTGGGCCACGAAGAGATCGTAACCGTCAATGGCAGAAACACCGTCACCCAGGCGGCGACACGGCTCGTTCGCCGCCGCAGGCGATGCGTGGAAGGCGCATTCAATGTTTGCTGCGCTGTACTTACAATGTATCCCATTTGTCCATCGCGTTTTCTTGACTTTAAAGCATGTGTATCGTTAACCTGAAACCAGGGGAGATGCTCGGGTCAGCAGGAACGACGGCGCGGGTGCATGTCAGCAAGATCGTGGCCGTCAATTTGTAGTGCGATATCTATAACGCGATTTCAGCTTGGCCCGAGTTAAAAGCGGACATTCGCGGGGGTGAGGCAATGTTAGGTGAAATTTGGAAGCCAGTATCCTTTGTCTTCGGTGGCGCGACGCTGTTATTGTCGGGATTGTCCTCATCATACGCGGCGTCCGGGCCAACATTCACAGACCAGTTCGGCAACACGTGTCTTACCAGCCAAACCATTGAAGGACCGGGGGGGGGAACCATCTGCCCTGGCAGTTCGAAGAGTGTCGGCGGGATTGGAAAGTTATTCCTCGATCCTGGCTTAAATCCTTATTGGCCACCTGATCCTGTCCAGTGGTGGGGAAGAGGTTTTTTAGGAGGCTTTCCTGGGTATCAGGCCCCTGGCTCCGGCCCCGGCGGGGGAGGCGCGCCCGGGGCTCTTGGCGGGCCCGTCCACGCCAGCATATACGGATCAGACAGCGCCGCCGGTTTTTCTACCGGTGGAGATATATCCAGTGTTCGTAGTAATGGCTTTCACATTTCCGACTCCTCCGGAGCGATTGGCAACACGCCGGGCTTTCGCTCCTTGTCAGCCGATGGCGGCCTCCGGGTGACTGCGGATGGCACGCCTTTGATTGGCTATAACGGCAACCAGCAGCTGCTGCTTGGGCTCACTTTGGACTATCGCCATAATAGCGCGGACTTTGGCAGCTCGGGTTCGGTCAAAAACGACACTTACACTCTCACTGGATCGGCCAGATACACGATCAATACTTTTTATGTTGAAGCCAATGCGGCGTTCGATTGGCGCCGCACCAGCCTTACCGACAACGTTAACAGCGGCACTGGGAGCACCGGGGGGAGCGGCTACAATATCGGCGGAACCATCGGCCAGCTGTTTCCGTTGTACAACACTTCGGGCTTAAGTCCAGGCACGGCTATTCCCACTAAAGCACCTCCGTTAAATACTACTGGCGGCTATGGCGTATTCTTGAACTTGGAAGGCATGGCGAACTACCGCAACGAACTAAACGACAGCTTCATCGAGACGAGCGGCTTTAGTTATGGCTCGGAGCAGCTTTCCTATACCGATCTCGGAGCCAGAGTGAGGTTGATCGGGATGATCCCAAGCGGAGAATTGAGGTGGATGCCATATGTTGGAGTAACCTTCGATCAGCTTGTCGGATTTAACAACGCGTTGAACATTCCAGGACAGGCGGCGACGGCGGCAGACACATTCTACTTTGGGCAGAGCAACACGTTTTGGGGGGCACAAGGCGGGCTGAAAATTCTCAGTCGAACCGGCATCACAGCCGACATCACTGGTTTCTACAACTTTACCGCGGATGCCAATATCGCTGGAGGCAGTGTGGCGCTCAGGATCCCGCTTGGCATGCTGCTTCCAGTCCCAGACGCTGGCATACGCGAGGCAAGATGGTAAGTTATTGGAAGGCACTTCGCGGCTCGTCGCCGTGTTGGCCGGTCGGAATGCCGCCCTCGTCGAGCGCTGCAGCAATGCCCGCGCCAACGGGTGACGGAGAGAGTCATCTCAGCCGGCATCCTTCGAGGGCCGCCCGGAGCTTGTCATCGGGCCGGCCACTTCGGGCCGGACCCGTTGGCGCGGGCAGATAACGGTCAACATTAAGGAAGGTTAGTATTATTTCCAACCGGCCTCTTGGTCGCAGGCTTTGCGCTCGGTCACGTGCGTCTTCTCCCACTGCGTGATCGACTGGGTCTCGTTGTCGCTCATCTTGTTGTTCATGCAGGTGCAGTATTTGAGCACGATGGATTCGGACGCGTCTCCCTTATTGTCCTTCACGCATTGGTTGATCCATTTAACGTCGTCGGTGGTCGCCGCATGGGTGCTTCCGGCGGCCAATGCGTAGCCGGCGCCGATAAGTATGGCGGTTACGAGTTTCATTGCTGTCTCCCCAATGTTTTTCCGCCATTCAGGATGACAGGCGGCATCGGGGATATTTTGCGTGACGAACCTGCCGGTGACAAGCGGCGAACATCACAACCCCCGGTCCGTTGGCGTGTCAGTATTGTCCAGCGGCACGTAGGCTCTATCCCCGTCTCAATCGCGAGCTTCCGGCAGCCTCGCCTATGGGCTGCCCTGCGTGAGGCGCAGTAGCGCCGCACGGCTGCGACCGTTAGAAGAGGCGATTCCGATGGAAGTCTGCCCATGGCTGCCGTTGCTGAAACCCTGATTGACCTTCCCGACGACCGGCTCGCCGCGCGCAACGCGCTCGTCCTTGCGGTGGCGCAGGCGCTCGCCGGCGGCAACAGTACCGTTATCGCCGCGACCAGCGGAATCATCGGCTCGGTGTTGGCGCCCGATCCGGCGCTGGCGACGCTTCCCATCAGCGTCATGGTGCTCGGGATGTGGATCGGGACACTGCCGGTTGGCATGCTGGCGAAAGCCTGCGGCCGGCGCTTTGCGCTGCAGACCGGATCGGTTTTCGGGGCCCTGTCCGGCGTGATCTCCTGCGCGGCGGTACTTCAGGGTTCCTTTTGGCTGTTGCTGTGCGGAACGTTTTGCGGCGGCCTCTATGGGGCGGCGCATCAATCCTATCGTTTTGCCGCCGCCGATACGGCGAGCCCTCGCTTCCGGCCCAAGGCCGTGTCCTGGGTGCTTGCTGGCGGGGTTTTCGCCGCGGTCATCGGATCGCATCGTCATCTTCACCAAGGACATGTTTCCCGCTTATCTGTTCGCGGGAACCTTCCTGGCGCAGTCGGCATGCGCCGTCCTTGCCGCCGGCGCGCTGACATTGTTGCGCATTCCGCGGCCGTCGGTTTCCCACTCGCTCGCCGAAGGGCGGCCGCTTGCGCAAATTATCAGGCAGCCGCGCTTCATCGTTGCGGTTGTGTGCGGACTGGCGAGCTACACGATGATGAACATGGTCATGACATCTGCGCCCCTGGCGATGGTCATGTGCAATCACTCGGTCAACGAAGCCGCGCTCGGCATCCAATGGCATGTGCTCGGCATGTATGCGCCGAGCTTCATCACCGGCTCGCTGATCCTGCGCTCTGGCGTGCGGACGATGATGGCGGCCGGGCTGACGTTGATCATCGCCGCCGCTTCGATCGGTCTGCTCGGTACGACGCTCTGGAATTTCTGGATCGGTCTCGCGCTGCTCGGCATCGGCTGGAACTTCGCCTTCATCAGCGCCACCACGCTGGTCACCGAATGTCACAGTCCGCGCGAACGCAACAAAGTCCAGGCCTTCAACGATTTTCTGGTGTTTGGGTCGATGGCGATCGGCTCGTTCTCCTCCGGAGCGCTGTTGGCGCGCTACGGCTGGCCGGCTGTCAACGATGTGGTGTTCCCGGTGATTTTTGTGGCGGCGGTGCTGCTCGCCTGGGGTTCGCTGGTGCGCCGGCCGACGCTGGCGTGACGGCGGACGAACGGTCGACGGGCCGGCGCTGCAAAGGCCTTTGACGACAACGCTACTGTGCGCTCAGCGCAGCGCTCCACCGCGCATGCCGCTCGATCCAGGGAAGGCTCCCACCGCTTCGCGGTGGCGGAAGGCGTAGGTTTGACCTTGCAAGGCTTGGGCATTATGGCAATGTCCGCGCCGATTTGCGCAGGACGCGCGCGTAGTCGCGCGGGGCGCCTTCCTTCCGGGCCGGCTTCATGCCTGGCCCCTCAAGACAACCGGGGACGTTGCAATGGAAACCTTGTGGCTCATCGTTCTGTGCGGCGTTCTGGCGATCGTCTATGCCATCTGGGCCACGCGCTCGGTGATGCAGGCCGATGCCGGCAGCGAGAAAATGCAGGAGATTTCGGCGGCGGTGCGCGAGGGCGCGCAGGCCTATCTGCAAGCGCCAATACACCACCATCGCAGCGGTCGGCATCGTGATCTTCCTGATCGTCGGTTATTTCCTCGGCTGGCTGGTCGGCGTCGGCTTTGCGGTCGGCGCCATCCTGTCCGGGTCCGCGGGCTTCATCGGCATGAACGTTTCGGTGCGCGCCAATGTGCGCACCGCGCAGGCGGCGATCGGCTCGCTCGCCGGCGGGCTGGAAATCGCCTTCCGGGCCGGCGCCATCACCGGCCTGCTCGTCGCCGGGCTCGCGCTGCTCGGCGTGACGCTCTATTTCGGCTTCCTCATCGGCACGCTGCACATGGCGCCGAACGATCGCACGGTGATCGATTCCATGGTGGCGCTCGGCTTCGGCGCCTCGCTGATCTCGATCTTCGCCCGGCTCGGCGGCGGCATTTTCACCAAGGGCGCCGACGTCGGCGGCGATCTGGTCGGCAAGGTCGAGGCCGGCATCCCGGAAGACGATCCACGCAACCCCGCCACCATCGCCGACAACGTCGGCGACAATGTCGGCGACTGCGCCGGCATGGCGGCCGACCTGTTCGAGACCTACGCGGTGACCACGGTCGCCACCATGGTTCTCGCCGCGATCTTCTTCAGCAGCGCGGGCGCCGACATGCTGATGCGCATGATGACGTTCCCGCTCGCCATCGGCGGCGTCTGCATCATCGCCTCGATCATCGGCACGTTCTTCGTCAAGCTTGGCGCCAGCCAGTCGATCATGGGCGCGCTCTACAAGGGCATGATCGCGACGGCGGTGCTGTCGCTGATCGGCATTGCGTTCGTGACCTACCAGGTCATCGGCTTTGGTCCGCTGCCGGGTGCGAACTACACCGGACAGACGCTGTTCATCTGCGGCATCGTCGGGCTCGTGGTGACCGGCCTGATCATCTGGATCACCGAGTACTATACCGGCACCAATTATCGGCCGGTGCGCTCGATCGCGCAGGCCTCGGTCACCGGCCACGGCACCAATGTCATTCAGGGCCTCGCGGTGTCGCTCGAAGCGACGGCGCTGCCGGCGCTGGTGATCATCGCCGGCATCCTGGTCAGCTACAATCTCGCCGGCCTGTTCGGCATCGCCATCGCGGTGACGACGATGCTGGCGCTGGCCGGCATCGTGGTTGCGCTCGATGCCTTCGGTCCGGTCACCGACAATGCCGGCGGCATTGCCGAGATGGCCGGGCTGCCGAAAGAGGTGCGCAAGTCGACCGACGCGCTCGATGCCGTCGGCAACACCACCAAGGCGGTGACCAAGGGCTATGCGATCGGCTCGGCCGGCCTCGGCGCGCTGGTGCTGTTCGCCGCCTACAACGAAGACCTCAAATTCTTCATCGCCGGCGCCAGCCAGCATCCGTATTTCCAGGGCGTCGCGCCCGATTTCTCGCTGAACAATCCGTACGTCGTCGCCGGACTGCTGTTCGGCGGCATGTTGCCGTATCTGTTCGGCGCGATGGGCATGACGGCGGTCGGCCGCGCCGCCTCCTCGATCGTCGAGGAGGTGCGGCGCCAGTTCCGCGAGCGGCCGGGCATCATGCAGGGCCGCGACAAGCCGGATTACGGCCGCGCCGTCGATATGCTGACCAAGGCGGCGATCAAGGAAATGATCATCCCGTCGCTGTTGCCGGTGCTGTCGCCGATCGTCGGCTATTTCGTCATCTACTTCATCGCCGGCGGCGGCGCGCCGGGCAAATCGGCGGCGTTCTCGGCGCTCGGCGCGATGCTGCTCGGCGTGATCGTGACCGGCCTGTTCGTCGCCATCTCGATGACGTCAGGCGGCGGCGCCTGGGACAACGCCAAGAAGTACATCGAGGACGGCCATTACGGCGGCAAAGGTTCCGACGCCCACAAGGCGGCGGTGACCGGCGATACGGTCGGCGATCCGTACAAGGACACCGCGGGTCCGGCGGTCAATCCGATGATCAAGATCACCAATATCGTCGCGCTGCTGCTGCTCGCGGTGCTGGCGCATTAGATCAGGACACGACAGCTTAGTTCGACGTGGTGCCCTCGTTCTTGACGATGTGCAATATCGTGTTGATGACGTTGAGGTCGCTGCCCGCGGTCGGCGTGGTGCGGCTGATGAAATCGAACACCTTGCCGTCCTTCATGCCGTATTCGGCAAGCCGCTGGACCCGCGGTTCTTGTCGAAATAGACCGCGATCACGCGCTGGTCGGTGATCTTGGTCTGCAGGAATGAAATCGGCCGCTCGGCGCGCTGCGAGATGTAGTAGAACGCTTCGCCGCTGACGGTCGCCACCGTCGAGGGCGTGCCGAGAACCAGCAGCACCTGTTCCTGCGAGGCGCCGAGCGGGATTTGCTCGAGCGCGCCGTCGGGCAGCACGTAGCCGCGCTGAAAGGTCTCGCCGAAGCAGCCGCCGAGCGACAGGCCGAGCGCAACAATCGCCGCGCAGCCGCGGCGGCCCGTCCCGCTTCTGCTCCGCGCCAGACCGCCCCGCATCCTCATACCCACCTTGCGTCCAACCGCCGCCTGCCGTACCCCCAAAGCCGCAATATTGGCAATCCGCGTGCCCGCCGGAGCGGCATCGGCGAGGCGGACTATCCCTATGATCCTGCGGCTGTTTCGGCGCAGCTCCGACGACCGCACCATCGCCGCCCTCTATGGCGCCATCGTGGCGCAGGCGCGCTCGGCGGCCTTTTACACCCGATACGGCGTTCGCCGACACCGTGGAGGGCCGGTTCGAGCTCATCGTGCTGCATCTCGTGCTGGTATCTGTCGCGGCTCGGGCAGCGCGGCGGCGCCGGGCGGCGGTCGGGCCAGCAGCTGTTCGACGCGTTTTGCCGCGATCTCGACGACAATCTGCGGGAGATGGGCGTCGGCGACCTCGCCGTGCCGAAAAAGATGCGGGGCTTTGGCGAAGCGTTTTACGGCCGGCAGGCGGCCTATCTTGCCGCCCTCGCGCGCCGGACGCGCGGGAGCTTGAGAAGGCGCTGGCGCGCAATATCTTCCAGGACGAAGGCAGTGACGACAGAACAGCGGCGCTGCTGGCGCGCTATGCGCGCGCGGCGCGAACGGCAGCTCGATGCCCAGGATGAGCGCTGCCGTGCTGCGCGGTGACGGTCATTTTTCCCAATCCCGAGGCAATTCCGAGCGTGACCATGCGTGAGCGAACAACCACATACCCCGACCGCCGTGGCATGTCCCGGTTGCGGTGGAGGACGTTCGCCGAGACCGGGCGGCATTTCGATCTGGTGGCCGATGCGGAGGTGCGGGCCGCGATGGCGCGGATAGCGGGCTTGCGCGATTTGCCGCGGCTCGAGGCCAATTTCGACGTCACGCGGCATGGCGCCGGCGGCTCTGCATGTCACCGGCCGGGTTTCGGCGACGGTCGGTCAGACCTGCGTGGTCACGCTCGAGCCGCTCACCAATGAGATCGAGGAAGACGTCGATCTCGTGTTCGTGCCGCCACCGGCCGCGACGCCGGCGCCGGGCGATTCCCGGTCGAGGCTGAGGAGCCGCGAGACGACGAAGTGGAACGAACCGGAGCCGCTGATCGGCGGCGTCGTCGACCTCGGCGCGCTCGCCACCGAGTTCCTCATCCTCGGCATCGATCCCTATCCGCGCAAGCCCGGAGCGGTATTCGAAGCCGCCACAGGACGTAAAGCCCGACCAGGCCCATTCGCGGCCTTGGCGAGCCTGACGAAGGGTCGCAGATGGCGGCTGATCGCAGTTGTGTCGCCGGCGCCGAACCGCTATTCTCGCTTCGCCGTTTCGCCGCCCCTCGTCTCTCGGACCTAGGACCGCAAGGTCATTCAATGTCAGACAAGGTCCGCATTGCGCTCGATGCGATGGGGGGAGACCACGGCCCCGCCGTGGTCGTCGCCGGCGCCGAACTGGCGTTGGCGCGCCATGCCGGAGAGCGAATTCCTGTTCTTCGGCAATGCGGCGCAGATCGCGCCGCTGCTCGACGCGCGGCCGGCGCTCAAAGCCGCGTCGCGGCTCGTCCATACCGAGGTCGCGGTGCGGATGGAGGACAAGCCGAGCCAGGCTTTGCGCTACGGCCGCTGGAAATCCTCGATGTGGCTGGCGATCGACGCGGTCAAGAAGGGCGAGGCCGATGTCGCGGTCTCGGCCGGCAATACCGGCGCGCTGATGGCGATGTCGAAGTTCAATCTCAAAACGCTGCCCGGCATCGAGCGGCCGGCGATCGCGGCGCTGTGGCCGACGTTGCGCGGCGAATCGATCGTGCTCGATGTCGGCGCCTCGATCGGCGCCGACGCCGAGCACCTCGTCGATCTCGCCGTGATGGGCGCCGCCACGGCGCGCATCCTGTTCGGCATCGATCGCCCGACGGTGGGCCTGCTCAATATCGGCGTCGAGGAGGCCAAGGGCCTCGAAGAGGTGCGCGAAGCCGGCCGCATCCTGCGCGAGGAGAAGTCTGCCGGACCTCGACTATCTGGGCTTCGTCGAAGGCAACGATATCGGCAAGGGCACGGTCGACGTTGTCGTCACCGAAGGCTTTGCCGGCAATATCGCGCTGAAGACCGCCGAGGGCACGGCGCGCCAGATCGGCGAATACCTCAGAGGCGCGATGAGCCGCTCGCTCAGCGCGCGGATCGGCTATCTGTTTGCGCGCTCGGCGTTCCGGCAGCTGCAGGCAACGCATGGATCCGCGCCGGTCCAATGGCGGTGTGTTTCTCGGCCTCAACGGCATCGTCATCAAGAGCCACGGCGGCACCGATGCCGAAGGCTTCGCGGCCGCGATCGACCTCGGCCACGGCGTGGTGCGCGATGAGCTTCTGGCCAAGATCACCGCGGCGCTCGGCCGTCCCGGCAAGACGGCCGCGCCAGGCGCTCGGCGGAGCGGCCTCGTGACGGTACTGCGCTCGGTCATCCTCGGCTGCGGCAGCTATCTGCCGAGCCAGGTGCTCACCAATGGCGATCTGGCGCGCAAGGTCGACACCTCCGACGATTGGATCGTGCAGCGGACCGGCATCCACGAACGCCGCATCGCCGCGCCCGGGCGAGCTGACCTCGCACCTGGCGGTGCACGCGGCGCGCGCCGCGCTCGCGCATGCGCACGTGTCGACGCGCAATCGATCGATCTCATCGTGCTCGCGACCTCGACGCCGGACAACACGTTTCCGGCCACCGCCGTCTCCGTGCAGGCCGAGCTCGGCATCAACCATGGCGCCGCCTTCGACCTGCAGGCGGTGTGCTCCGGCTTCGTCTATGGCGCTCGCGACCGCCGACGGCTTGCTGAAGATCCGGCGCCTTCTCGCGCGCGCTGGTGATCGGCGCGGAGACTTTTTCGCGGCATCCTCGACTGGACCGACCGCGCCACCTGCGTGCTGTTCGGCGACGGCGCCGGCGCGGTCGTGCTCGATGCGCAGGAGCAGCCCGACAGGCGCGAGGATCGCGGCATCCTCACCGTGCGGCTGCGCTCCGACGGCCGCCACAAATCGAAGCTCTATGTCGACGGCGGCCCGTCCTCGACCGGCACCGTCGGCCATCTGCGCATGGAGGGCCGCGAGGTGTTCCGTCATGCCGTGGCGATGATCACCGACGTGGTCGAGGACGCCTTCAAGGCGACCGGCTACACGCGCCGCCGACGTCGACTGGTTCATTCCGCACCAGGCCAACAAGCGCATCATCGACGGTTCGGCGCACAAGCTCGGCATTGCGCCGGCGAAAATCGTCGTCACGGTCGACCGGCACGGCAACACCTCGGCGGCCTCGATCCCGCTGGCGCTTGCCGACGCGGTCGCCGACCGCCGCATCAAGCGCGGCGACCTGCTTGCTGCTCGAGGCCATGGGCGGCGGCTTCACCTGGGGCGCCGCCCTGGTGCGCTGGTAAGCCGCCCGCGGCGCGCCGACAAAGCCCGGTTGACCCTTCGCCAACAAGCTAATATCGTTGATAATTCAGCACGATATGCTGATCGACAAAGATCGATCGCCGTGCTCGGGGCTGGCGATGGCGGGAAAGACGGTCACGCGTGCGGATCTGTGCGAGGCGGTCTACCAGAAGGTCGGCCTGTCGCGCACCGAATCCGCCACACTCGTCGAACTTGTGCTCAAGGAAATTACCGACTGCCTGGAACGCGGCGAAACCGTGAAACTGTCGTCGTTCGGCTCGTTCGTGGTGCGCAAGAAAGGCCAGCGCATCGGCCGCAATCCCAAGACCGGCAAGGAAGTGCCGATCTCGCCGCGCCGGGTCATGGTGTTCAAGCCGTCCGCCATCCTCAAGCAGCGTATCAATGCGGATGGCGGACGGCGGCGCCGAGTGACGCCGCGCTGCGGGGAGGTAGCCATTGGACAAGGCGCCGGACGCATTCCGCACCATCAGCGAAGTCGCCGACGAGATCGACGTGCCGCAGCACGTGCTGCGTTTCTGGGAGAGCCGGTTCACGCAAATCCGGCCGATGAAGCGCGGCGGCGGCCGGCGCTACTATCGGCCCGACGATGTCGATCTGCTGCGCGGCGTGCGCCACCTGCTCTACGGCGAGGGCTACACCATCCGCGGCGTGCAGCGCATCCTGCGCGAACAGGCGCGATGTTCGTGCAGAATGTCTGGCGCGCCGGCGCCGAGCAGCCGCCGCGGCAGGCCGAAGACGACGAGGGCAGCAAGGTACGCCGAGGAGACAGCCGAAGCGGCGGCGGAGCCCAACCTCTCGGTGCTGGGAGTGATCCCGTCGCGCGCTCCGGAGCGCCCGGCGGCTGCCGCGGAGCGGCGCGAGCCGGTCTTGATGCCCCCGCGCCAACGAGCAGGCGCCGCGCCCCAGTGTCGCGGCGGAGCACAGACATAAACTGCAGGCGGCGTTGGACGACCTCGTCGCGTGCCGCCGGCTCATCGATGCGGCCCGCGCGGAAAACGGTCCGACCGAAACAGATGGTCGGAGCGCCGGAATTTGAACGGGGGACTGGTCGCGAACGCTATCCGGCTACCGCCGCAGTATTGGATGAGTGTGCTTCCTTATCGAGAAGTTCCCAAACGGCTTAACCGGCTACTTTGGCAACGGCGAGCATGGGCTGATACGTGCAATAATAGCGGGGATATTCGCGATGACCCGATTGCGATTAAACGGTCGAACGGTCATAAGTCGATGAGAATTTCAGCAGGCCGCGCATGTTCCTTCCGCAAGCGGATTATTTTGACGCCAACTTGCCCAGCGCCAGCCAAACGGTCCGTATAGCAAGCTTTTATGATGCCACGGTGTTTATGCGCCGGTGGGTGATCAGGGACAAAGACCCTTCGTTAAAGGCGCTACTTCGACACATGGAAAAGGCCAACAGTTCCGCGACGACGGACCACGCAATCCGGCAATTGCAAGAGGCGCTCGCCTCGCGCGGACTGTTGGTTATGACAAGTCCGTAGTCGCATTCCGCAAGGTCAGCGCTGAACCTTGAGATTTTCTGCTGACGTTTTGCCCTTGTTGGCCACTTCTTCGTATTCGACAACCTGGCCCTCATTGAGACTGCTGAGGCCGGCTCGCTCGACAGCGGAGATATGAACAAACACATCTTTGCCGCCGCTTTGCGGCTGAATAAATCCATAGCCTTTTTGCGAATTGAACCATTTCACCGTGCCGCGTGCCATTGCCTATATCTCCGCCATTGACGCCCTACGGTACCCTTGGACGATGCCGATGACAACGCCAATTGCGGAACTTATGGGGCGTGGCGGTGGCGCAATTCACGTCACGGATTTTGGCAATGAAGAGAGCAACTTAAAACAGCGCTCGCAATGGTCGCCTTTGGATGACGGAAGTTTTAATGTCTAGGCCCGGTGTGAGCCCTGCGAGAGGCGAGGTTTAGTCGCGGCATATTCGTTTTCAGCACCCACCTCAGAGCTCAGCTGGCATTCGAGGACATTACGCTCATAGGCTTCGGCCGGACTCTTGATGAGGTATCTCAAGTCGAAGGCCTGCTCTTCCTCCGGCATTCGCCTCATAATCTTATAGAGACCGGCGGTTTTCTCTCCGACGGGAGTGTACTCAACTGCTTGCCCGACAAAAAACTTAAACGACATCGCATTCCTTTCGAGTTGGCGGAGCTCTTATCCTGCGGCTATCGTAGTGTCCAGCAGCCCCCAATCAAGCCAGTAGGCGCCACATAGGTTGTGCTGACCGACGATACGGCGGGTTCGATGGTTCTCGTTCTTGGCTGTTGCTGCGATAGGCTGCCGCCGTAGGCCGCGAAAAGGACTCGGGGCTATTGCGTGCGGCAGTTGTCGCGCCGCTCGGCCTGCTAAATCGCGGCAACGCGCCGCTGCTGGCTCGCCGTGAGCCGAGGTTCGCCCGGGATGCAACCCTTGTTATTGAAATAGGCGAGCGCCTCCTGGGTTTTGAAGCAATAATGGGCATCGGCGTAAATCTGGTTGCGATCGATGAAATGCTGCACGCATCGGTCGCCGCTTTGGGCGCGCGCCGCCCCGGCGCCGCAGATGCCTACCACAAGCGTCAGTGCCATGCCGAATTTTACGCTCATCGCGTCCATCCTTGTCTGGGGTCTTTCTCAAATTCTGCTTCTCGGCCGCCGGCGAAGCCAAATTGCTCACTTCAGCTATCTACTCGACCAGGGTAGCGCCGACGGCAGGGGTATTTTCCGCCGCTGGCGCCTTTTTTGTAACTCATCCGCCATCATCGGTCTAGTCCGGCGACGTGCTTGCATTTGGAAAAGACCAACGGTTCCACACAACGGATAAAGCGATCCGGCATTTGCAAGAGGCACTCGCCTCGCGCGGACTGTTGGTTATGACAGTCCGCAGTCACGTTTCAGCAAGCTCAGCTTCAGCAAGGTTAGCGCTGCACCTTGAGATTTTCCGCTGACGTTTTGCCCTTGTTCGAAACTTCTTCGTATTCGACAACCTGGCCCTCATTGAGACCGCTGAGGCCGGCTCGCTCGACAGCGGAGATATGAACAAACACATCTTTGCCACCGCCGCCTTGCGGCTGAATAAATCCGTAACCCTTTTGCGAATTGAACCACTTCACCGTGCCGCGTGCCATTGCCTTTATCTCCGCCATTGACGTTCCAGGGTACTCTTGGACGATGGAGATGACAACGCCGATAGCGGCACTCCCTGGGGGCGCAATATTGAGAAAGTGCCTTCGGACATTTGCTCCATCAGCGTTGGATCGTCGTCCGGCGCCCGCGAATTATTCGTATGTATTCTGCTGCCGGCCATCCTTGCGGCGGCCGATCGCCGCCGATTTTAACAATTCGCGGCCGCGGTCTTCCCGCGCGGCAAAAGATCTAAAATTTTTGTCATGGTCTTGATTTCGCCTTCAATCTGTGACACCACGCGCGCCTTATTCGTCGAGGAACCCGTGCGTTCAATACGCTCATTTATCGTACTAACAGCAGCCTCCCGGCCGAGCAATCGACCGAGCGGTCGGCTGTATTCGTGCGTCTACGGTTCCATTCAACAGACGAAAAAGCCCGGACTTGGGCTCACCTTGAGACCAGAATAACCGCGGAGACCTCAGGCCTCCGCAAAAAGCGGAGGGCCAAATGGTCCGCAACATCACCTGCAAGCCAACTGACCGAAGCGTGACCGCAGGGTCACCGCGTTTGTCGCTGCCTGCGGGCATGCGGCGCGCGCCGCGTTGTCGGCTGTCCGCTTCGGAGCCCGCATGAATTGCGATCCGCAAGGATCGAACGATGTGAACGTCCAGGATGGCGCCCTTGGGCATATGGCGCCCCTTCGACCCGTAGGCCGCTCGAGTTCGAGCGCTCTGGTTTCGGCGGAGGAATGACAATGCTGTTATGGCGCAGTTGGAAGAGCGCTTCCCTCGTGAAGACGTCGGGGCGCGGTTCCTCCTGCCAGCGCCAATTCGCGCGCGTGGCGGAACAGGCAGACGCACCGCACTCAGAATGCGACGGGTAACACCGTGGGGGTTCAAGTCCCTCCGCGCGCACCACTTGCCCTCTCGGCGGAATCGGTAGACGCAGGAGCTTCAAACGCCGCCCCCTTTGGTCGTGATCGTTCAAGTCGATCCGGGGCCCACTTCGCGGGCGTGGCGGAACCTGGACGCGCCGGGCCAAAATCCGGATCCTTTGCAGGTTCAGAATTTGACGCCCGCCGCCCTATCGACTTGACGGTCGTTGGCCGCCATCATTTTTGGCTAGAATTTCTATCTTGTGAAGGCGGACATGAGAGTGGAAAATCCGCGCAATGGCCCAGCGAAGTTGGTCGGTGCAGGATGCGAAGAACCGGTTTAGCGAGGTGATCGAGGCCGCCCGGCGCACGCCTCAGATGGTCACCAAGCACGGTAAGCCCGCCGTCGTCGTGGTGGATGCGGTGGAGTACGACCGCCTGCGGCGCCTCGAACGCGCGCGGGCGCCATCCTTTGCCGATCTGCTGCTCGCCATGCCGCAGGATAACGGCGAATTCCCGCGCCGTAATGTGCGGATGCGCGATCTGGAACTCTGATATTCCTGGTCGATACTGTCACGCGATCCGAACTGCGCCGGCGGGAGCGCGATCCGATGGTCGTGACGTGGTTCGAACGGCAGCGAACAACCGATCTTTTCCTTAGTGTCATCAGCATTGGCGAAATCGAGCGCGGCATTGCGCGACGGCGCGCGACTGATCCAGGCTTCGCCAGCGCACTTGCGGTCTGGCTGGACCGGGTGCTGACCCTCTATGGCGAGCGGATCGTACCATACGATCTGCGAACCGCGCGGCGTTGGGGCGCTCTGAGCGCCGCTCTCGGCAATGACAATGCCGGTCTATGATCACGGCTACGGCGCTGGAACACGGGCTCACCGTGGTGACGCGCAACGTATCGGATTTCGAGCCCACCGGGGTCACCGTCTTCGATCCGTTCAGTCGTCGGCCAAACCGGAAGTCATAGAAGCCCCATCACGACTTTTGCGCCCCTGACCCCCGTTCGAAGCGGGTGAGTGGCGCAAGCCATGGCCATCGACACATCGGCTCGCCGCCAATTCTCTGCCGACCGCGGATGTACTGGCGGCACGCGAGCGAGATGAAAAGCCTCGCAATTTTCTAGCAGGGATGTCCGGGACCCAGGCAGTCTCATAAGCTGCTCAAGGCGGATTCGACTTCCGCCCCTGCAACCAAGTTTGGGCAGGCTGGACACCGGCGAGCTCAACGGGCCGTAAGTGCGCCGTTCAGTCTGAGGTGGTTCGAATCCATCCCTGCCACAAAATTCGCGGCCGTAGCTCAATGGTAGAGCAGCTCGTTGCCAACGAACCGACGCGGAGTTTGATTCTCCCCGGCCGCTCCATTTCGCACAAGTAGCTCAGAGGTAGAGCGCCGCGTTGAAGGCGCGCGCGTCGGTGGTTCGATCCCATCCTTGTGCACCATTTCGCCTTGTGCACCATTTCGGGGCTATAGCTCAGAAGGGAGAGCGCCTGTTTTTCCCTTCGCGGGCTTGGCATATGGGTTGTGCATCAGCCTTCCAAGCTGACAAAGCGAGTTCGAGTCTCGCAGCCCGCTCCACCTCCGCCACGTTCGTCTGGCGGCCAGGATGCTCGCCTTTCAAGCGGGATGACATCGGTTCGAATCCGATACGTGGCTCCACTATGCCGGGATGCGGGAGCGGTCCAACCGACGAGCCTTTGAAGCTCAGGTCGCACGATTGTGCGCGCACGTTCGAATCGTGCTCCCGGCGCCAGTTTGCTCGGCCTCCGTAGGGTCCGAGCCGGTCCTCTTAGGGCCGGCATGGCTGGCTCGAGCCCAGTACGAGCGACCAATTTTCTTACCCTGCGGTCGTTCAGTGGGAGAACGTCTGAATGTGGATCAGAAGGTCGATAGTTCGATCTTTCCCCAGGGACCAGATAATACCGGTGTAGCTCAGCGGTAGACCGGCGGTCTCCAAAACAGCGTCGGCGCGGGTTTAGTCTCTCTACACCGGTGCACATTCCTGGACGTTCACCTTTGGCCTTCACACGCGTAGTTGCGGTCCTGGCCGTAGCGGCTGTGACGGTTGTGTCTGACAAGGAAAGAAATAGGAGGATTGCCATGCGCCGCCCTGATCCTTATCAAGCCCGCGCCCGCGAACTGGCGGTCGCTGCCGGGCTCGATCCGGAAGGCCGGATCGAGCGGCCTGGCCAGCGGTCGATGCCGGCATGGTGCGCGTTCCGCGACGCGGCACGCGCCGAACACATGTCCCGAGAGACTGCCGCTGCGGCCGCAGAGATCGCGACCATCGCACCGCAGGGGGCGGAATTTCAGAACAGCCCGCTCAAAATCTTTGGCCAGCACGACGAGGCGACCGTAACCCAGATGCGCAATTGCATGGCGGTCGGCAACGTCGTCGCCGGCGTCATTTGTGCTGACGGCCATCTTGGTTACGCGCAGCCTGTCGGCGGCGTCATCGCTTATGAGAAGCAAATCAGCATTTCCGGCGTGGGCTTCGATATCGGCTGCGGCAACATGGCGGTGCGGCTCGATACGCCGTTCAGTTCCATCCACGACAAGCTTGGAGACATCATCCGCGACGTATCACGCGTGATCTCGTTCGGTATTGGCCGCACCAATGACGAGCGCGTGGACGCCGAGCTATTCGACGATGCCGACGCGTGGCGCGAATCCAACATGGAGGCGTACCGGCAAAAGGCCGTCAGCCAACTCGGCACGGTCGGGTCCGGAAACCATTACGTTGACCTGATGCGCGACGAGGATGGCTTTGTCTGGATCGGCGTGCACTTCGGCAGCCGCGGCCTCGGCCATACCAGCGCGACGCGTTATTTGAAAGCGGCCGGCGGCAAGAACGGCATGAACGTCCCTCCGGCGGTGATCGACGAGGATAGCGAACTCGGCCGCCGTTACATCGCCGCGATGCAGCTCGCCGGCCGTTACTCCTACGCCGGCCGCGAATGGGTGATCGAGCGCGTCCGTAAGATCATCGGTGGCGCCGTCACCGACATGGTGCACAATCACCATAACTATGCTTGGCGCGAGAACCATAATGGCCGCGATCTATGGGTTGTCCGCAAGGGTGCGACGCCGGCCTTTCCTGGTCAGCGCGGCTTTGTCGGTGGATCAATGGGCGATGACGCGGTGATCATTGAGGGCGTGGATAGCCCTGAGTCTCGCGCATCGCTCTATTCCACTGTGCACGGCGCCGGCCGACTGTTCGGCCGCAACGAAGCCAAGCGCCGCTTCACCCGCGAGCAGATGGATGCATGGCTGCAAGAGCGCGGCGTGACACTTGTCGGCGCCGACCTCGACGAAAGCCCGATGGCATACCGCCGCCTGCCCGAGGTCATCGCCGAGCACGCCAACACCATCAAAGTGTTGCATACGCTGCGGCCGTTCGCGGTCGCGATGGCTGGAAGCGGTGAGTTTGACCCGTTCAAAGATTGACTTGTGCAGCCGTCAGGAGCCGCAACCATTTATGACCTTGCCTTACTATGTGACCATGGCGGGCCTGGTTTCCGCGCTCGCGGCAGCGCGCGAAAGGCGGTGAGGATGCGCCAAGGCCGATCGGATATGATCCGAGCACGCCATCCTCAATGGTTAAATCCGGTTGACGGCATGCGACCGGCGCCAAGCCGAGCGCACTGAACGCGGCATGACGGCATGGCGGCCGAGTTGAGAATTTTTATCATGAAGGGATAGCGCACCGACAAGTGTCAACACTTGACCCTCAGGTAAAGCGGTCCAGGGATTTGTCTAAGAACAGCGAGCCCTTGCGGTGTCCCCAAGCAATCATTTCGAGAAGCTGCGCGGCAGCTTGGCGAGAGCGTCTATCTCGACGGCCGCAGCTATCGATGAGACCAACTATGCTGACGACGAAGCGCAAGCCGGCCACGTCGAGATTCATTCAACAGCCATCTCGGCGGAAGGCTGCGAAGGATCAGGCTTCGGGGTAATCGTCGTGGCGTGGTCTCCTATCCGATACTTCGCGCTGCCTGTGCTCAAACACCGCGCCACAGAAAATAAACTGTCAGGCCGGCGCCGAGGGCGAAAACGAAGCCCTTGATCAGCCGTTGGTCGAGTCGCTGCGCCCAGTGCGCGGCCAGGTATGAACCGGCAACCGAACCTGCCAGCATCGGGATTGTCTGCGGCCAACGCACGACATCGGCGATGATGAACGCGACAATCGCGGCGATGGTCATGACGCCGACCAGCGCCATCTTGAGGCCATTCATCGCATTGATGTCGCGCATGCCGAATAGAGTGAAGGCGGCCAGCATCAGGAAACCGATTCCACCGCCGAAATATCCGCCATAGACCGCAATGACAAAAAGCGCGGCCAGGGCGCCCCGCCGGCCAAGCTTGATGCGGTGGATCACTTCCAGAGGCGCAAAATTGCCGATTGCAAAAACAATAGTGGCAAACAGAATTAATGATGGCACGAGGCCAGCGAAAAGAGTGACTGGGGTCGACAGCAGCAGAATTGCCCCGATCAGACCGCCGATGAGGCTTAGAATCAGAAAACCCGGCACGCTGAATTCGGTGATGGCAAGAATGCTGCGCCGGTAAGCCCACGCGCCGGCAAACGTCCCGGGAAACAGCGCAACGACGCTCGAGGCATTGGCATCGATGGGATTAAGCCCAATAAACAGCAGGGCCGGAAATGTCACAAGGGTCCCGCCGCCGGCGAGCGAATTCAACGCTCCGCCGATGAACGCGACGGCGATTAGTGCAAGCGTAGTCACAAGGGCCTGATGTGGGACGAACCTTGCGGGTTGCCGCTGAAACTCACCATTTGCGCGTCCAATGTCATTAGCTGATGCTCGATCCGACAGACGATGCCTGCGATCGGGTTTTGTTGTCTGAAGACCTACGCGGATGCTCCCGCAGTATTCGCAACGCTATCGTCGCGAGACACATTAATCGGTGGCCAGCCGACGTCGCTCGATTGCTCAATGAGCGCGGCGACGCTGAGGATGAGCGGTTCTTCAAACCGAGGGGCGACTATTTGTATGCCGACCGGAAGCCGGTCGCGCGTCAGACCGGCCGGGGCGCTGGCAGCGGGCAAGCTCACGAGGGTGACCAGGAACGCCGGTGCTATCCAGTCGACATAATTTTCAAACTTCTGTCCATTGATCTCGTCTGGAAAGTTCATCGTGACTGGGAACGGTTTGACCGGCGCCGCGGGTGTGAGCAAAACGTCAAAACGCTCAAAAAACGTGCGGAAGCGATGAAATACTTTCTGGCGTTCGTTTTCGGCTGCCGCCATATCGATGGCAGTCAGTTTCAGGCCTGCTTTCACATTTCCTTTGAGATTCTGACCGAAAGTTTCAATCTCCGCGAGGTTTTTGTATTGCTGCCCCACCATCCATGCGCCGCGCCAAGTCTGATAAGCGCCACGGCCCTCGGAAATATCAAAATCAATCTCCTCCACATGCGCGCCTGCTTTATCAAGATTCTTGGCTGCGGTGCGGCAGATTGAGTCTATTTCCGTATCGACGCCGATGCCCGCGATGTCGGAAACGTAGGCCACGCGCAGATGTCTTGCGTCCAGTCCGCGTTCAACCTCCGCCAGCGCGCTGGTCCATGGCGGTGCGACGGATAGCGGCGACAGCCGGCTCAATCCAACCATACTGTCGAGCATGAATGCGACGTCTCCTGCATCGCGCCCGAGTGCACCGTGCACCTGGCCGAAATCCCATGCGAGCGGCATGGGGTAGTTCGGTATTAGGCCGGGTGTCGGGCGAATGCCGACAATCCCACAAAAAGCCGCCGGAATGCGAATTGAGCAGCCGAAGTCTGTGCCCTGCGCCAGCGGCACCATGCCGGTCGCGACCGCAACTGCGGAGCCGCCCGACGAACCCGCGGGGCTGAGCGCGCGATCCCATGGGTTGCGCGTCGGCCCGAACAATGCGTTGTTGGTATTGGCTCCGCAGGCGAATTCCGGCGTGTTGGTCTTTGCCAGTATAATGGCGCCGGCGGTCTTGAGGCGGCGAACGACCTCGGCATCTTCGTGCGGAACGTAGTTGGCATAGAGCGGCGAGCCAAACGTCGTGCGGATGCCGTCGGTGATCGTGATGTCCTTGATTCCAATCGGTAAGCCATGTAGCGAACCCGTCGTATCACCACGCATGATCGCAACTTCCGCGGCCCGCGCCGCCGCACGCGCATGATCGGCGGCTAATGTAACGATCGCATTGAGCGTCGGATTGATTCGCTCTATGACCGAAAGGTGCGCATCGAGCACCTCGACCGGGCTGACAGATCGCCTTCTGATCAGAGACGCGAGTTCCCGAGCCGACTTCCGTGTCAACGTCTCGTCAATCATCGCTACTCCGTCACTTGCCCGCCCAGTGCACGAAACGGCGCTCGATCAGCAGGAACAAGAGATTGAGGCCGTAGCCCAATGCGCCGGCAGCAAAGATCGCGGCATACATATCCGGCATTGCAAACAGTTGTTGCGAAATCGAAGACGCGATGGCCGAGGCCATCAGTGGAACCGATGAACATCTCGGCGACCACGATTATGACAAGTGCGAGCGACACGCCGTTGCGCAGTCCGACGAACGTCTGCGGCATGGATTCGAGCAGCATGACGTCGGTCAGTACGCGCAGTCGGGACGCGCCCATCACCTTTGCGGCGAGAAGCCGGGTCTTGCGAGCGTTCATGACGCCGTACGCAACGTTAAACAGAATGACAAGTGCCGCGCCGAACGCCGCAACCGAAATCTTGGTTTCCTCGCCGACGCCAAACAGCACGAGAAACAACGGAAACATGGCGGATGCTGGCGTCGACCGAAAAAAGTCGATGAGGAACTCAACCGAGCGGTAGAGCCGTTCGGACGCCCCTAGGAAGATGCCGAGTGGAATGGCGACCACGGCAGCAATCAAAGTCGAAAGGATTGTGCGTTCAACCGTACGCGCAAAATCGAAGCCGAGGCGGCCGCCATTCATGCCCTTCCATAACGCGCGGAAAGTATCAGTCGGCGAGGGCAGTAGAACAGGGTCTACGACCTGGAACCATACCGCGAGGTACCATAGCAAAATCAAAGCGACGACGCCGATGATCGGCAAAAACAAGTCCAGATCGATGCGTTTCATGCTTTGCGAACCTCGCGCTGAAACACTTCGAGGCACTGCGCCTTCACTTTTATGAAATTAGCCTCGGACAAGGTTCTATCGGTGCGGGGTCGTGGCGCCTCGTAGGAGACGTAGTCGGCTATCCGAGCTGGCCGGCGCGACAACAGCAGAATGCGGTCGGCGAGATAGACCGCCTCCTCGAGATCGTGGGATACCAGCACGGTCGTGGTGCCTGTTTCCATAAAAACGCGCTGGAGCTGATCCCGCATAAACAAGGTCATCTCATAGTCGAGCGCGGAAAACGGCTCGTCAAGGAAAAGGATTTCCGGTTCGACGACGAGCGCACGCATGATGGAAACGAGTTGCTGCTGCCCCCCGGACAGTTCGTACGGGTATCGATTGAGGTCGATCTTAACGCCGAGCTTGGCGACGACATGCTCCGTGCGCACGCGACGCTTGGCCTTCGACATCTTCATTAATTTGAGTGGATACGCGATGTTGTCGATCGAACGCAGCCACGGAAACAACGCCTCGCGATAATTCTGAAAAACGTAGCCGAACTTGATGTCGGCAAGTCTCTTGCCATCGAACAGGATTTCACCGCCGTCGATCGGGATCAGCCCCGCAATCATGCTGATGAGCGTGCTCTTGCCGCAACCGTTGGGGCCGAATATTGACACCAGCTTGCCGCGCGGCAAGTCGAGATCGAAGCTTTCGTAGACGATGGCTTCGGAAAATCGCTTGACGAGGCCACGTATGGTGACATGGGGCGAAGCTGGCGGCATGGCGTGATCCGATGGGCCGACCGCCATGCCGCTCGTATTCGTTCGGAGGACGGCGCCTTCGCGAGTCACCGGGCTTCTCCGGTCAGTATATTTGGAGGTACTTCGTGACGTCGATCTCGCGTTCCAACGTTCCGGTCTTCACCGAAAAGTCGATGAACTTCTGATAATCGGCCTTGTCCTTGTCGGTGAGGTCTTTGGCCATGAAGTATCGGATCATCGGCACCGTATCCACGACATTCTCGGGCGTGAAAGTATTTTTCACGAGGTGCTTGCGCGCTTCTGCCGGGTTGGTATTGATGAAGTCGGCTGCCTTCGCCCACGCCGCGGCAAAGCGCTTGGCGACGTCCGGACGATTTTTGATGAAGTCACTTGTCAGCGCACAGCCGCCGACAAATGCGTTGGCATTCGGGTCGCCAAGAACATAGTGGGCGATGACGCCGGCTTCGATCGTGGTGGCAACGCCGAGCTTGCGCATGGTCGAGGCGTTCGGCTCAAGGGTATAGCCGGCATCGAACATCCCGGCAGCCATTGCGTTGACGTGCTCACCCATGTCGAGCTGATCAATAGTGTAATCGCCTTCGTGCAGTCCCGCCGCCGCTAGGGCCGCTTTCGCCATCGTAACGTTGGCGGGACCGGGGGCCGACATAATCCTGGCGCCCTTGAGGTCCTTGAGCGATTTCGCGTTAAAACCGCGGCGAACGACGAACTGCTCCATCTGGTAGGTCTTGTTCTGGCTATTGAGTGAGATGTACATGGCGACGCCGGGTTTCTTGATATCGGCGTTCATGCCTTCGATCGTTACCAGCACAGCAGAAGCATCAATCTGGTTGCTGATCATAGCAGCGACGTTCGGCGGCCCGCCGATCAATCGCACCATTTCCGGCTCGATATTCTGCTCTTTGAAATAACCGTTCTCGAGAGCGACGAAATAGGGCAACGTCGAACTCACCGGGAAGACGCCGACCCTGACTTTATCTTGCGCTGCCGCGGGATGCGTAAGAATCAGGATGGCTGCCGCTGCCGCCACCGCAGCAAGTCGAAACTTCTTCATGGTGTCCTCTCCTGTTCTGGACGCTGTTGCGCCGGCCCCTAGCAAGTCGGATGCGTCTCCCGCGGCTCGCACTCTGCTCGCGTCATTCGCTCGTAGCCAGGACCGCGATCGATCATCGGCAGCGGCAACGTGCGCTTGGCCGCCAGCTGGATGCGCAACGCCGTGCTTGCTGCTTCATCGACCATACTATCATGCTCCTCGCCGACCACGACGACACCGTAGTCTTCGCGCGCGGCACTGCAGGAGACGCGACGCTCGATAACGTCGCGCAACACAAGATCGGGCTCCCGATCAAGCGGATCGCCCCAGCCGCCGCCGCCGGTCGTCACCACGCGCATGACTTGACCCTTCAACACTGGCTCGCCGTCGACCAATCCGCCAAGGTCGCGCGGCCTCCCTTCAACGTCGACCGTGACGCAGAACGGCTGACCGGCTTTGCCGCCATTGACGCCGTAGCAGCCGAGCCGCACGCGGTCGGCGGTAACGATGGTGCGGCAATCGACCAGCGCACGGTAATGCTTTTCGTAGCCAAGGCCGCCGCGGCGTTTGCCAGCTCCGCCGGAATCTGTGCGCAATGCCAGCTTCTCAACCAGCAGCGGAAAACGCGTCTCGGTGAACTCGGCCGGCTGATTGCGGGAATCCGGCACGATATGGATCGAATCGTTGCCATCGGCGTAATAGCGTCCACCGGAGCCGCCTCCGAGCACCTCGCGCGAGAGAAAAGGTTTGTCGTCTGCGTCGATGCCGTAAAATCCGGTGTAGCGAATGGTCTCCTGGTCGGCCGGCATCCGGCCGTCAACCGCCTTGGCAACCACGCCCGCCAATAGGCCGAGACAGCGCAGTAACACGAACGAGCGCGCGTTGGTCGCGGCAGGCCATATCGGCGTGATCAGAGTGCCCTTGGGCGGAAACACGACATCAAATACCTCGCACACGCCCTCGTTGACGTGGATTTCGGCAGCGCGTTCCGGCGTATCGGCGAGATTGCGAAGTATCGGCGCAATCCACTTTATCAGAAACGCGCCGTCGGCATAGTCGGCGGGCCAATTGATCGGCCCGCTCGACTGCGGGTCGGTACCGGTGAAATCGAGCGTGATCTTGCCGCCCCGCTTGCTCATCTTGAGCGCAAGTTTATGCAGCTTGGGATCGGTGACGCCGTCATGTTCGACGAAATCTTCCCACGCATATTCGCCGTCCGCGATCTTGGGCAGCAGCTCATCGCGATAAACATTACGACATTTGTCGAGGATCGCTTGAAAGCAGGCCTCAACGGTTTCGCGCCCGAACCGCGCAAAGATGCCTTCCATCCGCCGTGCGCCCATGATGCAGGCCTGGACTTCGCTGTCGAGGTCCGCGGCCAGCATATCGGGAACTCGGGTATTCCGTTTGACTATGGTGAAGACGGCGTCGTTACGTAAGCCAGCGTCGTAGATTTTAACGGGCGGGATCGCGAGGCCTTCCTCGAACACCGTCGTGGCGGTGCCCGGCATAGAGCCAGGCACGCGCCCGCCTATGTCGTCGTGGTGGCCGAAAGCTTGGATATAGCCGACGACTTCTCCATCATCGAATACAGGTACCGTGCTGCAGAGATCGGGCAGATGACCAATGCTGCCCTCGGTGAGATAGGTATCATTCATCAGAAACACGTCGCCCGGCCGCATTGTCTCGGGCGGAAAGTCGCGCGGCACAGCATTAGGCATTGCCGAATAAGATCGGCCAGTAAGCTTGCGGCAATAGCGGTCGAACAAGCCGACGCGATAGTCGTGCGCCTCACGTATCATCGGCGAACGGGCCGTGCGCTCGATGGCGTATTCGATTTCGGCTTCGATGGAATTCAACGTGCCTTCGATAATCTGCAGGATGATCGGATCAACCGAAGGTGCGGTGCGCTCGGTACGGATTGGCCGCAACCGAGCGGTTGTCTGCTGCACGTTCATTGGCATTGCTCACATATTTGCAGATTGCACAATTAAGATGCCATGGGGGTCGACGCCGAGACGTTGGCCGGGGAACACCACGGAGGTCGAGCCGAACTCCTCAACGACAACCGGTCCATCAAGCACGAAGCCTTTCGGCAGGACGGAGCGATCGTAAACCGGCGTGTCGAAAAATACTCCAGCGAAATAGACCGGACGCGTGCCTTTAGCGACCGGCCTCGCATTCGGCAGCTCCAGCTCTGGAATGCGGGGCCGTTCAATGACGCCGAAGCCGGAAACACAGAAATTGACCAGTTCGACCTTCTGTTGCCCGGCATAGTGGTAGCCGAATGTCCGCATATGAGCGGCGTGAAAGGCTTCGATGAGACGCAACAGGAATGTCTCGTCGATTGGGCCGCCGGGTGCTGCGACCCGAACCTCCATCGACTGCCCCGCATAGCGGATGTCAGCTTCCCGAACCAAACGGATGCGCGTTGGCTCGATGCCATCGCGGCCAAGCGTATCGGCTGCATCGTCTTCGAGTGCGGCATAGAGCGAGCCCAACACCGAAAGGTCGACGGCCTCCTCCGACATCACCTTTGTGACAATGTGGTCCGTGCGCCAATCGACCGCGAGCAGACCGAAGGCCGAAAGATTACCGGGATTAGGCGGCACGATGCATGCCTTCATTCCCAAAAGCTCCATCACAGCCGGCGATTGCGCGGGCCCGGCACCGCCGAACGCAAGGAGCGCAAAGCCACGCGGATCGATTCCGCGTTGGACAGTCAACTGGCGGATGGCGTTAGCCTGATTCCAGTTTGCTATTTCGATGACGCCCTGAGCCAGTTGCTCGGCGCTCATGGCGCCCGGCAAGCGACGCGCCAGAGCCGCAAGGCCGGCCCGTGCGCGCTCGATATCGAGTGCGATGCCGCCGCCGATAAGTGCCGCCGGAATACGGCCGAGCACCAGATTGGCATCCGTAATTGTCGGTTCTGCACCGCCATTCGGATAGCACATGGGGCCGGGCTCGGCACCGGCGCTCTTTGGCCCGACCTTCAGATGGCCTTCGCGGCTGATCCAGGCAATCGAACCCCCCCCTGTGCCGATGGTCTTGATGTCGATCATCGGGATGCGCACTGGAAATGGGCCGATCACGCCCGCATTGGTGACATGCGGCCGGCCGCCTTCGATCAAGCAAAGATCTGTCGAGGTGCCGCCGGCATCGAGCGTGACAACGTCGGGAAAGCCGGCAATCTCGGCGATAACGGCGCTGCCGAGCGCGCCGGCGGCCGGACCGGACAGCGCTGTGGTGATCGGTTTGCGCGCCACCTGTTCGGCGCTGGCAACTCCGCCGCTCGACTGCATGACGAGGAACGGCGCGTTGTCCAAGGTCGAGCCAAGCTCGTCATGAACCCGCTCCAGATATCGGCTCATATGCGGCTTGACGAAAGCATCAACCAGGGTGGTGACGGCTCGCTCATATTCGCGATATTCCGGCAGCACGACGCTGGAGAGAGAGAGCACACATTCAGGATAGTTCTGAGCAAAGATATGCGCCGCGCGCTGTTCGTGGACCGGATCGGCATAAGAATGGAGCAGGCAAATACCGACCGCCCGTACGCCATGGCGTTTGAAAAAAAGCGCCGCGTCCCGCACGCTCGTTTCATCGAGCGGGCGCAGTTCATGCCCGCGAAAATCCAACCGGCCCCCGATCTCGCGGACAAATCCGAGCGGCACAATTCGTGCGGGCTTCACCCAGAAATAGGAATTGCCGTACCCTTCGGGTACTGATTGGCGCGCGATTTCCAGGATGTGACGGAAACCTGCGGTGACAACCAGCCCGAGCGATTCGATCCGGCCCTGTAGCAGCGCGTTGGTGGCCACCGTCGTGCCGTGCGCGATGCCGGCGATGTCATCTGATATCGCACCGACGCTCGCAAGAATGGCCTTAACGCCGCGAGCCATTCCCACTGCGGGATTACTCGGAGTGCTCGGCACTTTAGTGACGGCCATGCTCCCCGAGATGGAATCGACAGAAACGATATCGGTGAAGGTGCCGCCGGTATCGATCCCAATGCGTAAGCTGGATGGTTGAGCCGCGATGGTCATCGCCCAAGCGTAGAGAGGCGGCGCTTCGAGTCAAAGAGCGTTTGTCGATGCCAATATCGGAAAAACCGATGGCTAGGGTTCGTCGCGCAAAGTATCGCGCAACGCCACCAAATAGCTTTCTTGACGTCGCGACAGTGGTTGCCGACGACGAAACAGGCTGAGCCGAACGTGGCGCTCGGGGACAACGCGGAGCGCCTTGAGCACGCCGAGGGCCACTTCGGTTTCGGCTGCCGCACGGGGCACGATGGCGATTGCCTGGCCCGATTGCACGATCACCTTCATCGTCTCTATGTTGTCCGCCACCGCGAGAATGTTGGGACGAACGCCCAGATCGGCGAACAGTGCGAGGACCACCTGTCCATAGCCAACAGTCAACTCGCTCATGATGATAGGCTCTGCTGCCAATCGGCCGACATCGATGGGCTGTCGCGCGTGCGCGAGCAAATGTCGAGGGTGAACGATCAATGCCATCTCGGTCTCGGTCAGGCGATCGAACACCAGTCCGGCGGGAACACGATCAGGATCCAACTCGATCGCAATGCCCGCGTCGATCATCTCCTCGTATAATTCATTGAAGATATTTTTCGTGGGTGCGGTGATGACTTCGAGCCGCACGTCGGGCAAGATGTCGCTTAGCATCGGGAACAGGCGAGGCATGAATATTTGCGCCATGCCCGACCCCATGCCGAGTCTCAGCGTACCGATCGGAGCACCGCGCAGTCGTCGCGCGGTATCGGCGAGGCTCAAGACTTCACCGACCACACGCTCGGCCTCATATAAAAAACTTCGTCCTTGCTCCGTCAGCTCTATGCCCCGCGAGGTGCGCCGAAACAAGGAAAAGCCGACATCCAGCTCGAGCAGGCGTACTTGTTCGCTCACTGCGGATTGAGAAATGTTCAGCCGCCTCGCGGCCTTGGTGAAGCTGCGTTCCTTGGCAACGGACAGCGCGTAGCGGACGTGGCGGAATTCCAAAATCCTGCCTCTTGAACTACCGTACTTGCGCCGTATCGAAATCTGACAACCGGGAGAACGGCAAGAAAACCTTAGCTGAATTGGCGAACGGAAGCGATTCCGTCGGACGCGGCCCGGTCGCGGAACATCCCGTCCGCTCTCGAAAGCCGGCTCTTCCGCAAGCTCCAGATGATCGACGACGCGACGACCGATCAGGACTTGCGGGTGCCGCCCAGCAATCACTTCGCGAAGCTGCGCGGCAATCTGGCGGGATTTCATTCGATCCGCGTCAACGAGCAGTGGCGGCTGGTCTTCCAGTGGAACGGCAGCCGCGGCGAAGCAGAAGGCATCTATCTCGACGGACCACAGTTACGATGAGGCCAACCATGCTGACGACGAAGCGCAAGCCGGCCACGGTCGCCGAGATTCTGATCGAGGAGTTCATGCAGCATATGGGGCTCACGCAGGCCGCATTGGCCGACGCGACGGGAGTTCAGCGCAAACACGTCAATGAGCTGTGTAACAACCGCCGGAACGTGACCGCGGCGACCGCGCTCATCCTCTCGCGTGTGTTCGGCAACCGCCCCGATTTCTGGCTGAACGTGCAGCGGCGCAGCGATCTGTGGGAGGCGATGAACAGTCCCCGCGAGCTCAAGCGGATCGCACGCGCAAAGCCGTTGGGCGCTACTGCTTGAGTTGAGATGCCGCGCAAATCGGCTACCCCTGTTCGCAGTTTTGTTCTGAAGTGGCGGAAGGGGTGAGATTCGAACTCACGAGACCCTTGCGGGCCTGCCGGTTTTCAAGACCGGTGCCTTAAACCACTCGGCCACCCTTCCCATCTCCGCAGCGTCAAGCACTGAGTGTGCCGCGGCCGCGCAACATATGCGAACTTTGCCGCCCGATTGCCACCCGCTGGGTCCGTTATGCCGAGAAGGCCGTCACGGCTTCATTGATTGGCGGCCGTGCTTTTATCATCCTGTTTGGGGAACAAGGTGCGCATAGATTTTCAGCGTGATCGTCGGGCAGGTGTGGTCCAGGCGCGCGCTGATCTCCACCACGTCGATACCGGCGTTAATGAGGTGCGACGCCTGGGTATGCCGCAAGGCGTGAAAGGTGAGGTCTGGTTGACCGATGCTGACGCGTGAGCCAACTACGCTGGAGCGTGCCGAATCGAGACGCAGTATAGTCGAGCCGCAAACCGCCTTAGGGGCGAATACAAAGTGCCAAAGCTGGTCCTGGGCTATTGGCGCAGGTTGCTGCTTCGCCAGTCTTTGAGAGAGCAATTGTCCCACCGGGACATGTCACCGAAGCCAACTTTTCACCCGGGCTGCAAGTGAGCTCGCAATTGCTCGCGGCATCACACGTATCTTGCCTGAGTGCGTGCAGGCCGGTCGCCCCCGCAGCACTGGGTTGACCGGCAGGCCCCGCTGGGCCAGCAGCGCCTTGCTCGCCTTTGGCGCCTTGAACACCTTGCGCTCCTGGCGGACCCTGTTCGCCCTTTGCACCCTGAGGTCCCTGCGGCCCAGGCCCACCTTGATCACCTTTGGCCCCTTGTGGTCCCGGGGGACCCTGTTCGCCTTGAGGCCCTTGCGGCCCCGGTGGCCCCTGGGGTCCCGCGGGTCCCGCGGGACCCTGGGGCGCCTTGGAGCATCCTGCGATGGCAAATGCTGCGACAAGAACAATACTTGCGATCGATACGCGCATCGTTCCCCCACTGACTTTCAGGACCAACGTTTCACCGCCGATTGGCGTTGTCAACGCGCCGCTACTGCCTCTGTTCGCCGAATGCGGCGGGCGAGCGCGCTAAGCAACTCTGTTATTTTTGCTACCGGTTGACTGAAAACGCAACATTGGCCAACAGATGACTATGCGTCGGTGCGGTATCCTCGTCCTTTCCTTCGCCCTGATCGGCATGCTGGCCGCGCTGCTGCCGGCGCGCGCCGATGATTTCTACAAGGGCAAGATTTTCACCATCGTGGTCGGCTTCTCGCCCGCCGGCGGCTACGACACCTACGCGCGGCTGCTTGCCCGCTATCCTCGGCAATCACATTCCCGGCAATCCGACGATCATCGTGCAGAACATGCCGGGAGCCGGCAGCATGACCTCGGTGCGCTATCTCAATCTGACCGCGCCGAAGGACGGCACGGTCATGACCATCTTCAATCCGGGCCTCGTCACGCAATCCATCGTCCAGCCGGACAAGGTCAATATCGACTTCCGACAAATACGCCTGGGTCGGCATCGTCACGCCCGATTTCCGGGTCTGCTACGGCTATGGTCCGCACGGGCGTCAAGAGCTGGGACGATATGATGCATCGCAAGCAGTTCATCCTCGGCTCGACCGGCAAGGCCTCCGGCAACTACATCAACGGCGCGACGCTGCGCGAGGTATTCCACGCGCCGGTCAAGCAGGTGCTGGGCTTCCCGGGGAGCGCCGAGCAGCGGCTGGCGATCGAGCGCGGCGAGCTCGATGGCGATTGCGGCTCCTACAGCAGCATTCCGCCGGACTGGATCAAGGACGGCTCGGCCCACGTCTTCGTGCGCTTCAGCCGCGACCGGCCGGCCGAAATCCCGGAGAGCGCCGTCTATATCGGCACGTTCGCCACCAGCGACGAGCAAAAGCAGCTGCTGAGAGTTCTCAACGGCGGCGACGAGTTGGGCCGGCCTTTCATCATGTCGAAAGCAGTGCCGGCGGATCGTCTGGCGACCATTCGCAAGGCGTTCGACGACACCATGAAGGACCCGGCGTTCGTCGCCGAAATGGCCAAGCAGCAGCTTGCCGTTGCATCCGCTGAGCGGCGAAGCAGGCCGACGCGATCGTCAATGAGCTGATCGAGGTCTCGCCCCAGATCGTGGCCGCCGCCAAGCCGCTCTACGAGTAGCGGCGGCCGGCGCGCAGCCATCGCACCATGGACGTGGCCACGCCGTCAGAATGCGCTGTTTTGCAACGCCTCATTCACTATGGCGTCGCGCGCCGCCCATTTCCGCCACAATCTCACCACGCTAGAATTCGATACCTGAGGCCGTGGGGTCGGGGATGATGCGGCGTCGGGCCGGCTCGGCAGTCAGTCGTTGCGCGTCGGTTGGCGCCTGCGCCGTGCTTTGCCTGCTGCTCGCGCATTGCTCCAATTCCAGCCGGGTCGATCCGCGCTATGGCGTCTCCGCCAGCCCGCGCCTCGTGGAAGACGGCGAGCCGGTGCCGAAGGGCGGCGGCACCTATCGGGTCGGCGCGCCCTATGTGGTCGGCGGCCGCGTCTATGTGCCGGAAGACGACCCGCATCTATCGCGCCGAGGGGCTCGCCTCCTGGTACGGCGACGATTTCCACGGCCGCGAAACCGCCAACGGCGAAGTATTCGACCGCGAAAGCATCTCGGCCGCGCACCCGACGCTGCCGCTGCCGAGCTACGTGCGGGTCACCAACCTCGCCAACGGCCGCTCGCTCATCGTGCGCGTCAACGATCGCGGCCCCTATCACGGCAACCGCATCATCGACGTTTCCAAGCGTGCGGCGCATCTCTTGGGCTTCTACGATCGCGGCACCGCCACGGTGCGGGTCGAATATGTCGGGCGGGCGCCGATCGAGGGTTCCGACGACCGCATCCTGGAGGCGACCTTGCGGCAGAACGAACCGGCGCCGGCGCCGGGAACGGTCAGGCTTGCTCGCGACGCCGCTACCTGCCGCCCCAACCGCCGCCGGTCGCGCACTCCTCAGCTCGCCAGCGCCTCTGCCCGTCCGCTGCCGCGCGCGCCATGTCCTATGCGCCGGGCCGGAGGGCCGGAACGGCACCGACCAGTTCCTCAACGGCCGCGGACTGTATTGATCCAAATTCCCGCCTCGCTTGATTTCGCATTGTCGCGATTGCGGCCTCGCCCAGGGATAGGCATGAGCGTGCCCTATTGTGCGCATGATTTTTGAGTGAGAATTGCCGCCGGTGAGTGTGGAGGCGGATGTGCGGACGAAGCGCGTTGGGGCAGCGTTGTCGGGCGACGGGGCCGCGCGTCTGGACCGCCGGCGTGCTGCTCGCCGCAGCTGTTGCCGGCGCGGTTGCCGCGGCTTACGCCGCGCCCGCGGCGCCGGCGAAGAAGGACGAGTCTTCGTTCCAGACCAGCGTCCCTGCCGCCATCCTGATCGATCCCGACAGCGACAGCGTGCTGTTCGAGAAGAACGGCGATGAGCCCGTCGCGCCGGCGAGCCTCGCCAAGCTCATGACGCTTGAATTCGTGTTCAACGAGATCAAGCAGGGCCGCATCAAGCTCGACGACGAGTTCACCATCAGCGAGAACGCCTGGCGCAAGGGCGGCGCGCCGTCGCACGGCTCGACCATGTACGCGGCCATTCACAGCAAGGTCAGCCTCGACGATCTCATCCACGGCATCATCGTCGATTCCGCCAACGACGCCTGCATCGCGATCGCCGAAGGGCTGGCCGGCAACGAAAGCGCGTTCGGCGCCAATGCTGACCAAGCGCGCGCGCGAGATCGGGCTCGAACATTCGACATTTCACCAATGCCACCGGCTACTCCGATCCCGGTCTGCGCGTCACGGTGCGCGACATGGCGCAGCTCGCGCGCCACATCATGCAAACCTATCCCGATTTTTATCCGTATTTCGCCGAGCGCGAATTCACCTGGAACAAGATCAGGCAGCAGAACCGCAATCCGCTGTTGGGCATGGGCATCGGCGCCGACGGGCTTAAGACCGGCGAAACCTCCGAAGCCGGCTTCAACCTGGTCGGCTCGGCGGTTGCCGACGGATCTGCGCCTGATCGTCGTCGTCACCGGCGCCAAATCGGACAAGGAGCGCGCCGAGGAGGCGCGCAAGCTGCTGGAATTGGGGCTTCCACGGCTTCGAAGCCCGGGTGTTGTTCGCCGAAGGCCAGACCATCGGCGACGCCAAGGTGTTTGGCGGCGACACGCAGCTACGTTCCGCTGGTCGGGCCGGGCACCATCCGGCGTGATGATGCCGCGCAACACCAGCGAGCGGCTGTTCGCGCGCATCGTCTATACCGGCCCGGTGCCGGCGCCGGTCAGCAAGGGCCAGCTCATCGGCAAGCTCAAAGTGTGGCGCGGCGAGAACCTGGCGCTCGAAGTGCCGCTGACCGCCGCCGAGGATGTCGGCAAGGGCACCATGTCGCAGCGCGCCATGGATGGTGCGACCGAACTGATGATCGGGCTGTTCCGGGCGGGCGTCGATCGGCTATGATCGCTGCAGCGATTCGCAGCACGGCCGGTGCGCGCGGAGCCAGGCGCACCTATGCTTATTACTGATTCAGTTCACATCGTGTCTTCGAATATTGGCGTAAGCCATTGACTGAAATGGCATCATTCCTTGAGTCGAATAGCCGATCTCGAGACCGAGCTGCTGCGATGCCGGGAAAGTTCATCACTTTCGAGGGCGGCGAGGGCACCGGCAAGTCGACCCAGGCGGCCATGCTGGCGCTTCGCCTGGAATCCCTCGGCCTCGGCGTGCTGCTCACGCGCGAACCCGGCGGCTCGCCGGGCGCCGAGATCATCCGCCATGTGCTGCTGTCCGGCGCGGCAAAGCCGCTCGGCCCGGAGGCCGAGGCGATGCTGTTCGCCGCCGCGCGCGACGACCACGTCCAGTGCACGATCCTGCCGGCGCTCACAGTCGGGCAAATGGGTGATTTGCGACCGCTTCGCCGATTCCACGCGCGTCTATCAGGGCAGTCTCGGCAAGGTCGATCGGCGGCTCATCAAGGGGCTCGAGCGCGTTTCCATCGGCGATCTGGCGCCCGATCTGACGCTTCATCCTCGACGTGCCGGTCGAGCAGTGGGCCTGGAGCGCATCGCGCTGCGTCGCGGCGGCGCCAAGCCGGACCGCTTCGAGGCGGAGAACGTGGAATTTCACGAAAAGCTTCGCGAAGCCTATCGCGCGCTTGCCGCCGGCGAGCCGCAGCGCTGCGTCGTGATCGATGCCAGTGCGCGCCAAGGAGGACGTCGCGAAGCGAGTCTGGGATGCCGTGAAATCGCGGCTCGATCCGCCGGCAGCCGTCCGCGCATTTGACCGAAGACGTTAGCCTCGTGAGTTTGACCGAATGAGCCCGCGGGCGAGCGAAGACGATCAAGGATGCGACGCGAAGCGCTCGCATCCGCGCGCAACGGACGCGCTATTCGGCCATGCCGCCGCCGAGGCGGCGCTGCTTGCCGCCTATCGCAGCGGCCGCGTGCCGCACGCCTTCCTGATCGTCGGCCCGAAGGGCATCGGCAAGGCGACGCTGGCCTATCGCATGGCGCGTTTCGTGCTCGCCCATCCCGATCCGGCAGGCGCCGGAAGTGCAGACTGCGACCTCGCTTGCGGTCGATGCAAGCCATCCGGTCGCGCGCCGGATCGCCGCACAGGCGCAGGGCGATCTCCTCATCCTCGAGCGCACGCTCAACGACAAGGGCGTGTTGCGCCAGCAGATCGCCGTCGACGACGTGCGCCGCACCGTATCGTTTTTCGGTTCGACCGCCGGGGAGGGCGGCTGGCGCATCGCCATCGTCGATGCCGTCGATGAGCTCAACAGTCCAGCGCCAACGCGTTGCTCAAGGTTCTGGAAGAGCCGCCGCAGCGCGCGCTGTTGCTGCTGGTGAGCCATTCGGCGGCGCGGGTGCCGGCGACGCTGCGCTCGCGCTGCCGCATTCTCCCGCTGCGGCCGCTGGCGCCGAAGCCGATGTGGCGGCGGCGGTCGCCGCCGCGACCGGGGAGGCGATGCGAGCGACGCCGGCATCGCTCGCGGCCGCTGCCGCGGCGGAGGGCAGCGTCGCGCGCGCCATGGCGCTTGCTGGACGAGGATGCCTTGGCGCTGCGGCAGCAGGCGCTCGATCTGCTCGAGCGGCTGCCGGCGCTCGATGCCGGCGCGCTGCATGCGCTCGGCGAGGCGCTGGCCGGAACCGACCCGCAGCCGCTCGCCGCCTTCGTCGACACCGTCAACGCCTGGCTGTCGCAGCGGCTCGACCGCGCGCCGGCTGCGACATCGGCCGCCTGGCGCCGTTCGCCGAAGCGTGGGAGCGGATCAACCAGGCCGCGCGGGACGCCGAAACCTACAATTTGGAGCGAAAGCCGCTGGTCTTCGGCGTCTTCGGCTTGCTTGCCGAGGCGACGCGCGGTTGATACCTACGACCGATGCCCGGCAAGCCCTATTACATCACCACCGCGATTGCCTATCCGAACGGCGCGCCGCATATCGGCCACGCCTACGAAGCCATCGCCACCGACGCCATCGCCCGCTTCATGCGGCTTGACGGCCGGGACGTGTACTTTCTCACCGGCACCGACGAGCACGGCATCAAGATGCTGCAGACGGCGGCCAAGGAGAAACTGACGCCGCGCGAACTGGTCGAGCGCAACGTGCCGCGCTTCCAGGCCATGGTGAAAAAGTTCAATTGCTCGAACGACGATTTCATCCGCACCACGGAGCCGCGCCACTTCGCGTCCTCGATCGCGATCTGGGAGCGCATGGAGGCGGCCGGCGATATCTATCTCGACAAATATTCCGGCTGGTATTCGGTGCGCGACGAGGCCTATTACGACGAGAGCGAGACCCGCCTCGACGACAAGGGCCAGCGCCTCGGCCCGCAGGGCACGCCGGTCGAATGGGTCGAGGAGGAGAGCTATTTCTTCCGCCTGTCCGCTTTCGCCGATCAGCCTTCTCGACCTCTACAAGCGCGTTCCGGATTTCGTGCTGCCGAAGGAGCGCATGAACGAAGTCGCGAGCTTTGTGCGCGGCGGCCTGAAGGACCTTTCGCTGTCGCGCACGACGTTCGACTGGGGCATCAAGGTGCCCGGCAATCCCAAGCACATCATGTATGTGTGGGTCGACGCGCTGACGAATTACATCACCGCCGTCGGCTTTCCCGACATCGACAGCGAAAAATTCCGCCGTTACTGGCCGGCCGACCTGCATGTCATCGGCAAGGACATCGTGCGCTTCCATGCGGTGTACTGGCCGGCCTTCCTGATGTCGGCCGGCATTGAAGTGCCGCGCCGCATTTTCTCCCACGGCTTTTTGTTCAACCGCGGCGAGAAAATGTCGAAGTCGGTCGGCAACGTCATCGATCCGTTCGCGCTGGCCGACGCCTACGGCGTCGATCCGCTGCGCTATTTCCTGCTGCGCGAAGTGCCGTTCGGGCAGGACGGCAATTACAGTCACGAGGGCATCGTCGCGCGCATCAATGCCGATCTTGCCAACGATCTCGGCAACCTGGCGCAGCGCTCGCTCACCATGGTGGCGCGCAATTTCGGCGGCGTGTTGCCGCAAGCCGGGCGCACTTCAGCGCCAACGACAGGCGATCCTGGCAACCGCCGACGCCATGATCGGCAAGGCGCGCGAGGCGATGGCGACGCAGCAACTGCATCAGGTTCTCAACGCGGTCTGGGCCGTTGTTGCCGACGCCAACCGCTATTTCGCCGGCGAGGCGCCGTGGGCGCTGGCCAAGACCGATCCGCAGCGGCAAGGCACGATCCTCTATGTGACCGCCGAAGTGCTGCGGCAAGTCGCGATCCTGGCGCTGCCGTTCATGCCGGCCTCGGCGGCAAAATTGCTCGATCTCGTCGCGGTGCCGGAACAAGGAGCGCGCCTTTTCCGTTCCTCGGCGGCTCGCATCGCATTGCCGCCGGGACCAAACTTGCCGGCGCCGGCGGCGATTTTCCCGCGTTATGTCGAGTCCGAAGGGCAAGCCGGCGCAATAAAAAGAACGAACGCCATGCTGATCGACAGCCACTGCCATCTCGATTTTCCCGATTTCGCCGCCGAGCTTGACGCCGTGGTCGTGCCGCGCCCGCGACGCCGGCATCGCGCGCATGGTCACGATCTCGCACGCGGGTCGGCCGCCACGGCGAGGTGCTGGCGATCGCCGAGCGCTTTCCCGACGTGTTCTGCTCGGTCGGCACCCACCCGCATTACGCCAACGAGGAACTCGACGTGAGCGTCGCCGACCTTGTCGCGCGCACGCGGCATCCAAAGGTCGTGGCGTTAGGCGAGGCAGGCCTTGATTATCACTACGACAAGTCGCCCCGCGACGCGCAGGAGCATCGGCTTTCGCACCCATATCGCGGCGGCGCGCGAGACCGGGCTGCCGCTGGTCATCCATACGCGCGAAGCTGACGACGACACCGCACATATTCTCGAGCAGGAAACGGGGCAGGGCGCCTTCCCCGCCGTGCTGCATTGTTTTACCGGCGGCGCCGGATCTCGCCCGCCGCGCCATTGCGCTTGGGCTTTTCATCTCCTTCACCGGCATCCTGACCTTCAAGAATTCCAGCGGCGTTGCGCGCCATTGCCGCGGAGCTGCCGGCGGACCGCATTCTGGTCGAAACCGACGCGCCCGTATCTCGCGCCCGGCCGCTTTCGCGGCAAGCGCAACGAGCCGGCCTATGTGGTTGAAACCGCGAAGGTTTTGGCCGAGACCCGCGGCGTATCGCTGGAGATTATCGCGCAGCAAACCACCGAGAACTTCTTTCGCCTGTTCGCCAAGGTGCCGCGACCGAACGCGGCGGCCGCATGACGCTGAAATTCACGATTCTCGGCTGCGGGTCATCCGGCGGCGTACCGCGGCCGGCCTTGGGCTGGGGCGATTGCGACCCCAACAATCCGAAAAACCGGCGCCGGCGCACGTCGTTGCTGGTTGAACGGCTGCCCTCGCCCAATCTGTCCCCGGAGGCGGATGGTAAGATGGCGATCACCCGCGTCCTCGTCGACACCTCGCCCGACTTGCGCGAGCAGCTTCTCGATGCCGAAGTCGACCGGCTCGACGGCGTCCTCTACACCCACGAACATGCCGACCACACCCACGGCATCGACGACCTGCGGGCGCTGTTCATCAAGCAGCGCCAACTGATCGACGTCTATCTCGATGAGAGTACCGCCCGGATGATGCGCGCCCGCTTCGGCTATTGCTTCGCCTCGCCGCCGGGCAGCGACTATCCGCCGATTGTGACCGAGCACCATCTTGCGGCTGGCCAGCCGGTGACAATTACGGGGCAGGGCGATCCGATCACAGCGCTGCCGATCCTCCAGGCTGCACGGCGACATTGATTCATACGGCTTCCGCTTCGGCAACCTTGCCTATTCGTGCGATCTCAGCAGCATGCCGCCCGAGAGCATCGCGGCTTTCGCCGGCCTCGACGTCTGGATCGTCGACGCGCTGCGCTACCGGCCGCACCCGAGCCATTTCTCGGTCTCCGACGCGCTGACTTGGATCGAACGCCTCAAGCCGCGGCGCGCCATCCTGACCAACCTGCACGCCGACCTCGACTACGACGCGCTGCGCGCCAAGCTGCCGGCGCATGTCGTGCCCGGCTTCGACGGCATGACCTTTACTATTCCGGATCGGTCGATTTAGCGCGCGTATGGAGAAATATTCCATAATATGTCTTATGCGAATGACGGCTGGGCAGATCAATAAACACCTCCGCCGACCCCCCGCTGCATCTCACCAAATTCCCGGCAGGAGGCGCCAGCGAACGCGGGCCGCGTAGTCGCGATAACCCGAAAGTTCGGCCTGGAGGACCTGGTCTTCGGTGATCGCCCGGTAGAGCAGAAACGGCAGACTACAGGCAATCAATATCGCTGCGGCGAGCCATGATCCGAGCGCGAGCCCACTGGCGATCATGATGACGATTCCGGCGAGGTAGCCCGGGTGCCGGACCCAAGCATAAGGGCCTGTCATAATCACGTGCTGACCTCGGTCGGACTGGATACGCACGACCGAGGAGAAGAACCGATTGACCGACATGGCCCACAGCGCCAACCCATAGCCGCCCGCCACCGCCGCGAGGCCGGCGGCCTGCAGCCATGGTGGCACGCTGTCGCTCCAATGGAAGCGGCCGCGATCGAGCCCGGCCGTGATCCAATGCAGGATCAGAACGATCGCGAATAGCCGTAATCCGAGTGGCGGCCGGCGCCCACCGGGACGCATGCGTTCGCGGATGAGATCGGGGTCGAGGATCAGCAGCGAAGCCACGGTCACCGCAGCAAGAATTGCCATGTAGAGCCAGAAGCCGGCAATTGCGATCGTGCCGGCAGACCCAAACAAGGCGACAGCCGCCAGAATGAGGAAAATCGCGGTTTGGACATGAGCGGAAACGGGCATAGGCGATGACTACTTCCCAAAGCATGGCGCAGGTGCGGCCGAACGTGGAATGGAACTCTGGAACTCCGGGTGCGTTGGATTGCCGGATCGCCCGGCTCTTCGGCAGACCGGATGCGGGTGGTTCTGCCGGTTCCCCAACCAGATTTTGCGAGGTGATGCCGTGAACAATAAAGTCCGAGCTCTCGATACGCGCCGCAAGGTGGCTGCTAATCTCGATACGCCGACCGACCTCCCCGAGGATGCGGTGAAAGAGCTATCGGCGGCGCTCAACGCGATTCTGGCCGACGGTTTTGCGCTTTACCTCAAAACCAAGAACTTCCATTGGCACGTCAGCGGCCCGCATTTCCGCGATTATCATTTGCTGCTCGACGAACAATCGGAGCAGATTTTTGCGACGACCGATGAGATTGCCGAACGCGTGCGCAAGATCGGCGGCACCACGCTGCGCTCGATCGGCCATATCGCGAAGCTGCAAAGCGTCAAGGACAATGACGAAGATTTCGTCCCGGCTCACGAAATGCTGCGCGAGCTGATGAACGACAACAAGATGGTCGCCGCCTCGATGCGGGAGGCCCATGAGCTTGCCGAGAAGCACGAAGACGCGGCGACCGCGGGCCTGCTTGAAACTTTCATCGATGGCGCCGAGCGGCGGACGTGGTTCCTGTTCGAGGCGAGCCGAGCGGCACAAAATTCGCGATAGGCCGCGCGCATCCGAATAACCCGCCGCCGCTTACGTCGCAGCCGTTTCTCGGGTCTGATAGAGTCCGCGCCTCTGGTGCGAGGACCCTATCAGGATTCCCGTAATGACCCCTTCCCGCGACGTCAGCCGCCTCATCGAGATCATGGCGGCGTTGCGGACGCCGAAGACCGGCTGTCCGTGGGATTTGGCGCAGAATTTTGCGACCATTGCCCCGTATACCCTCGAGGAGGCCTACGAAGTCGCCGACGCCATCGAGCGCGGCGACCTTGCCGATCTCAAGGAAGAATTGGGCGACCTGCTGCTCCAAGTCGTGTTCCACGCGCGTATGGCCGAAGAACAGCGGGCCTTCGATTTCGGCGAGGTCGTCGAGACAATCACGCAAAAGCTCATCCGCCGGCATCCCCATGTGTTCGGAGATGAACGCTCAACCACGCCGCAAGCGGTCGAAGGCTTGTGGGAACGGATCAAATCGCAGGAGACAACTGAGAAGGCGGAGCGCGGCGGCAGGAAGACTGCGAGTGCTCTCGCCGGCGTGCCGGTCGCCTTGCCCGCCCTCACCCGCGCTCTCAAACTGCAGACCAAGGCCAGCAAAGTCGGCTTCGACTGGAACGATCCGCACGCGGTTTTGCGCAAAATCCGCGAGGAAGCCGACGAGATCGAGGCCGCGCTAGCGGGCGGCGAGACAAATTCCGCCGCGGCGGAAGTGGGCGACCTTCTGTTCGCCGCCGTAAACCTGGCGCGGCATCTGCGCGCCGATCCGGAAGCCGTGCTGCGGCAGACCAACCAAAAATTCGAACGCCGTTTTGCCTCGATCGAACGCGCCCTCGCCGCGCACGGCAAGGCGCCGCAAGGCGCGACCCTCGCCGAGATGGAAGCGCTGTGGAATGAGGCAAAGGCACAGGAGTGAGCTTCTCCTTTTCGCTGCGGGGGGAAAAGGTCAATCGCTTACGGCTTGATCAGTCCGGGCTTCGCGGCAACCACAGCGCGATCTCCGGAAAGAACGTCACTGCAATCAATTCCAGTTCTCTCCAATACCTGTCGATTAAGGCGCGGTGCGCGCAAACCTCGCCCGCACGGCGTTCGCCCGCTCCGGATCAGCGCGGACCGTCATGGCGATACGGCCGTTCTCGTCCATCGCCTTGTGGATCACCTCGGTGTGGCGATGAAGCCAGCTCACGCCGGCGCCGTTCGGCTGGCTCGAGTTCAAGCTCGATCAGGACGCGCCCGGCGCCGAGCTCGCGCCTCGATGGCGGCAGAAAGCGTGTCGATCCCCTGCCCCGTTACCGCCGAAACCAGCACCGGCCGTTCATGCTCCGGCCGGCGTTCGGCGATATTTTCCAGCCGATGGCGTTGTTCGGCTATCGAGCCGGTCGATCTTGTTCCACACTTCGATCAATCGGCGCTTGTCCGCTTTATTGTTGTGCGGATCGATGCCGAGTTCGACGTAGTATTTTTTCGACATCCTGCAATTGCGCTTCGGCATCATCGTGGGCGACGTCACGAACGTGCAAGATCACGTCAGCTTCGACCACCTCTTCGAGCGTAGCGCGGAATGCGGCGACCAGCATCGTCGGCAGATCGGAGATGAAGCCGACGGTATCGGAGAGGATGATGCGCGCGCCGTGGGCCAGGTCCACCGCGCGCAGCGTCGGATCGAGCGTTGCGAACAGCATGTCGGCGGAGAGTACGCTCGCCTGGGTCATGCGATTGAACAGGTCGACTTGCCGGCATTGGTATAGCCGACCAGCGCGACGATCGGATAAGGCACGCGGCGGCGGCTGTCGCGATGCAGCGCGCGTGTGCGCTTGACCTTGGCGAGTTCGGTCTCGATCTTGGCCAGGCGCTCTTCGATCATGCGGCGGTCGGCCTCGAGCTGGGTCTCGCCGGGTCCGCCGAGAAAGCCGAAACCGCCGCGCTGGCGCTCGAGGTGGGTCCAGGTCCGCACCAGCCGACCCTTCTGATAGGTCAGATGTGCGTGCTCGACCTGTAGCGCGCCTTCGCGCGTCCGCGCGCGCCGTCCAAAAATCTCAAGGATCAAGGCGGTGCGGTCCAGTACCTTGGCGTTCCAGGCTTTTTCGAGATTGCGCTGCTGCACCGGCGAGAGTGCGCAATCCATCACCACGATGCCGGCTTCGAAAGTTTTGATGAGGCCGGCGATCTCCTCGACCTTGCCTTTGCTGAGATAGGTCGCAGGATGCAGTGCGCGGAGCATGACGATGCCGGCTTGCGCAATGTCAAGATCGATGGCGCGCGCGAGCCCGATCGCTTCGTCGAGCTTTGCCGCAGGCGTGCGCTCGCCGACTGCGGCACGCGCTGCCGCTCGCCGCAGCATCGGCTCGATGACAAGGGCGCGGCCGGTCGCGGAGCCCGCGCTCCTGCCCTGCCCTCGCCCGCGCGGGGGGGAGGATGGGGTGGAGGTAAGCGTGTCGTGCCGGTGCGGCTCCAATCAGTCTTTATCCCCCGCCGGCGGTTCCTCGGCGCCTTCGAAGAGCTGGACAGGATGTCCCGGCATGATGGTGGAGATGGCATGCTTGTAGACGAGCTGCGAATGTCCGTCGCGGCGCAATAGCACGCAGAAGTTATCGAACCAGGTCACTACCCCCTGCAGCTTGACGCCGTTCACCAGGAAGATGGTGAGCGGTATTTTGCTTTTGCGGACGTGGTTGAGGAAGGTGTCTTGCAGGTTTTGTGCGCGGTCGGCTGCCATGGCCGTTGTTTCCGTTCTTGTACCGCGGGCCCCTGCCCCGCGGGTCGTTTCTTTTGTGCCTCTGTGACCAAGCCCGACACCCGGTCCGGCAGAGCGCAAAGGTAACGCCATTAGAGGGCGCGGCGACGGGCGATGCAAGCCAAAGTTGGAGCGGCTTGAATGCTGTCCGCCGGCGCTGCCGACGATCGTGACTGTGATCACGGTGTCAGTCTCCGGAATGCGGAAAGTCCACCACCATAGCGCATTGTGGTCCGGCCGGGCGTGCGATTGCCGATGGGCGCGCCTTCTCGGACTCTAAGCAACCTCTGGCTAGCTTTTGCGGTGTGATATTGCTACCCATATCGATCAAACCATAGGTATTGTCCCGATGAAGACAACGCTCGATATATCCGACCCGCTATTCCGCGACGCGCGGAAAATCGCCGCCCGCGAAGGAGTGACGTTGCGGGCACTGGTAGAACAAGGTTTGCGTCAGGTCGTGGCTGCCAAGAAGAAACGAAGCAGGGTGTTTCGTCTCCGCCAGGTGACTTTTGGCGGCCAAGGTCTGCGGCCCGAACTGCGCGAGGCAGGCTGGGAGCGAATTCGCGATCTCATCTATGAGGACCGCGGCGAGTGATCGCCGTCGACACGAACATCCTGGTCTATGCGCACCGCGACGATGCGGTGTTTCACGGCGTCGCAGCCTCCGCGTTGCTGGCCTCGCGGAAAGCCGCGCGCCGTGGGCAATTCCCTGGCCGTGCATCCATGAATTTCTCGGGGTCGTCACCCATCCTCGTATCTACAATCCGCCAACTCCACTCGCGTCGCGCTTGAACGGTGGCCGCTTGGCTCAAAGCGCCGACATTGCTGCTGCTCGCGGAGGCCGACGATTACTGGCCTTATTTGCAAGCACTCGTCACGGCGGGGAAGATCGTCGGTCCTCGGATTCACGATGCGCGGATTGCGGCGTTGTGCCGTTTGCACGGCGTACGCGAATTGTGGTCGGCTGACCGCGACTTCGGCCGTTTTCCCGAATTGGCCGTAGTCAATCCGCTGACCGGATGAAAAACACTGCCGGGCTTCCGCCGGCGACGGAGAAAGACCCCGGCATGCTGTTGTGTCGCTCGCGCCACCGCGAGGCATACCACCTAGGCCGAGGCGTTTGAGGGCGACGCTACGCCGCGCTGGCGGGTTTAACTGGTCTCCGCAAACCGATGAAACGCTCGCCGCAGCGCGGTCGCGACCGGGCCCGGTTTGCCGTCGCCGATGACGTGGCCGTCGATTTTGACGACCGGCAGTACGATCTGGCTCGCGGCGGTGAGGAAGGCTTCGCGCGCCGCATAGGCTTCGTCCAACGTGAAGGCGCGTTCCTCGACGGCGAGCCCTTGGGCCTTGAAGGCGTCGAATAGCACGGTCCGGGTAATGCCCCGCAGGATGGCGTGATCCGCATGCCGCGTCACCACCGCGCCGGCTTCGGTGATGATCCAGGCGTTGGCCGAAGCGCCTTCAGTGATGTTGCCGTCCTGGTCGACGATACCACGCCTCGTGCGCGCCCTGCTCGATCGCGGCCTGCCGCGCCAGCACGTTGGGCAGCAGCCCGACGGTCTTGATGTCGACCCGGCCCCAGCGGTTATCCGGCACGCTGATGACGGCGATGCCCTTGGCGGCGAGCGCCTCATTGCGTGTCATGTTGAGCGCGCGCGCCGTCACGACCACGCTCGGCTTTACCGAGGTTTCGGAAAGGCATGGTCGCGCCGCGCCACGCCGCGGTTGATCTGCAGGTACACGATGCCGTAGCCGATGCGGTTACGGGCGACAACTTCGCGCAAAATGACGCCGAGCGCTGCAGGCGACATCGGCATGCGGATGCGCAATTCGCCCAGCGAGCGCTTGAGCCGCTCGATATGGCGCCGCTCGTCGATGAGCCTGCCTCCCCTGACCTCGCAGACCTCGTAGACGCCGTCGGCAAACTGGTAGCCGCGGTCCTCGACATGGACCATGGCATCGCGCAGCGGCAGATAGCGGCCGTTGACGTAAGCGATGCGGGACATCACCGATCAGAAGCAGGCATCAGGGGTCAGGAAACAAGGATCACATATCAGATATCCCGCGTCAGACGCCAGCACTCAAACCTGACCCCTGACGCCTGATGCCCGGTCAGTCTATCCCCAGCGCCTTGAGCTTGCGATGCAGCGCCGAGCGCTCCATGCCGACGAATTCGGCGGTGCGAGAGATGTTGCCGCCGAAGCGGTTGATCTGCGCCAAGAGATATTCGCGCTCGAACACTTCGCGGGCCTCGCGCAAGGCGAGACTCATGAGGTGCTCGCCGCCGTTGCCGTTCGGCATGTTGGGGATCATGGAGCCGACGTCCTGGGGCAGCATCGACGCGGTGATCACCGCATCCGGATCGCCGCCGGCGAGAATCATCAGCCGCTCGACGTTGTTGCGCAACTGCCGGACGTTGCCGGGCCAGTCGTGCGACTGCAGCACCGCAAGCGCGTCGGCGCCGACTTTGCGCTTGGGCAGACCGGTCGTCTGCGAAATCTGCGTCATGAAATATTCCACAAGTTCGGGAATATCTTCGCGCCGCTCGGCGAGCCCCGGCACCCGGATCGGAACAACGGAAAGCCGATGATAAAGGTCCTCGCGGAATTTTCCGGCGGCGATATCGGCCTCGATATTGCGGCTGGTCGAGGACACGATGCGCACATCGACGGTGACTTTGGTGCCGCCGCCGACGCGCTCGAAAGTCTGGTCGACAAGAACGCGCAAGATCTTGTTCTGCGTCTCGCGCGGCATGTCGGCGATCTCGTCGATGAACAGCGTACCGCCGTGGGCCTCCTCGAGCGCGCCGACCTTGCGGCTTTGCGTGCCGTTGCCGCCATTGCCCGGTTCGACGCCGAACAGCTCGATCTCCATGTGCTCCGGCGTGATGGCCGCGGCATTGATCACCACGAACGGTCCCTCGGCGCGCGCCGAATGCCCGTGAATGGTGCGCGCCGCGAGTTCCTTGCCGCTGCCCGACGGGCCGATGATCAGAATGCGGCTGTTGGTCGGCGCCACCTTCTCGACCGTCTGCCGCAGCTGGTTGGCAGGCTGGCGAGCGGCCGATGAGCGTCGTGGCGAGTGGGGTCGCTTGCTTGAGCTGCTTCACCTCCCGCTTGAGGCGGGAATTTTCGAGCGCGCGATCGGCGACCAGCAGCAGCCGGTCGGCCTTGAACGGCTTCTCGATGAAGTCGTAGGCGCCGCGCTTGATGGCGGACACTGCAGTTTCGATATTGCCGTGGCCGGAAATCATCACGATCGGCAGTTCGGGGTGATCCTGCTTGAGCGCGTCGAGCAATTGCAGGCCGTCGAGGCGGCTGCCTTGCAGCCAGATGTCGAGGAAGACGAGATTGGGCCGGCGCGCCACGACGGCGCCAAGCGCGTCGTCGCTGTCGCGCGCCGTGCGGGTGCCGTGGCCCTCGTCCTGGAGGATGCCCGCGACCAGTTCGCGGATATCGGCTTCGTCGTCGACGATGAGGATGTCGGAGGCCATGTTCAGACTCGCAGCCTTTTGACAGTCTCGATCGATTGCGCCGTCGACTTGCGCAGAGCTTCCTCGGCAAAGCGCAATTGCATCCACGCGCCGCGCGCGCCGGCGACTTTCTCGGAGGCGTCGCGCAATTCGAGGCGACCGCCATGCTCCTCGAGGATGCGGCCGACAATGGCAAGGCCGAGCCCGGTCCCCTTCTCGCGCGTCGTCACATAGGGTTCGAGCAGCCGCGCCCGGTTTTCCTTTGGCAGCCCGATGCCGTTGTCGATCACGTCGATGACGAAGTCCGTGCCGTCACGCCACGCACTGACGGTGATGCGGCCGCGGTCGAGTTCGGCCGGCGGCACCGCGCCGATCGCTTCCGTCGCGTTCTTGATGATGTTGGTGAGCGCCTGCGAGATCAGGCGGCGATCGAAACGCGCCGGCATCGTCTCGGCGGCGAACTCAACATCGATATCGATGTCCGGGTGGCCGACGCGGAGCAGGAAAACCACCTGGCGCACCGTATCGGCCACGTCCTCGTCGGCAACGACCGCCTTCGGCATGCGCGCGAAGCGCGAGAATTCGTCGACCATGCGCTTGATGTCATCGACCTGGCGCACGATGGTGTCGGTGCACTGCTCGAAGACCGCGGCGTCCTCCTTGATCACCTTGCCGTATTTGCGGCGCAGCCGCTCGGCCGACAGCTGGATCGGCGTGAGCGGGTTCTTGATCTCATGGGCGATGCGCCGTGCGATGTCGGCCCATGCCGAAGAGCGCTGCGCGATCACGAGTTCGGTGATGTCGTCGATGGTGATGACGTAGCCATGTTCGGACTCGGCCGCTTGTTCGCTGGTGACGCGAACGGAAAAATTTCGCTCCTGGCCGTTGCGCGATAACCGCCACCTGGCGCTGGACCAGCCGCTGATTGCCGCTGCGCGCGGATTGAAAAATTTCGGCGAGTTCGGGCGCGATCTCGCCGAGCGGTTGGCCGAGCGCCTCGCTCTCGCTGCGTCCGATCAACTGCTCCGCCGAGCGATTGAGGATGCTGATGCGGCCCTCGGCATTGACGCCGATAACGCCGGCACTGGCGCCGGCAAGCACGGCCTCGGTGAAGCGCCGCCGGCTGTCGATAAGGTCGCGCGCGCGGACGATGTCCTCATGCTGCGTGCGCAGCTCCTGGGTCATTTTGTTGAAGGTTTCGCCGAGCTGGGCGAGATCGCCCTCTGAGCGGTGGACCGGAACCTGGACATGCAGATTTCCGGTCGACACCACGTTGGCGGCGCCGATCAGGCGGCGGATCGGCGCGACCAGCCGATTGGCGAAATCCAGGCCAAGCCACGCTGACGACAAAAGCACGATCAGCGAGATCACGGCGAACATCAAGGCAAAGGCGATTTGAATGCCAAGCCGGCGGGTTTCGAGATTGGCGTATTCGCTGACGCTCTCCTGCGTCGCGCGCAGCTGCTGCGACCACGCGCGGATCGAGCAGGCGCGCGACATAGAGATACATGTCGTCGTAGCCGTGCAGCTTGACGGCGGCGGCGACATGATCGCCTTCCGGAATGAGCGCGACCTGCGGATCGGTCTCGGTGATCTGGCTGAGCAGCTGTTGGGACGGCAGCACGATGGGCTTGGTCCATCGCGACGTCGGCGCGCTCCACGGTGGTGCCGTCCGGCTTGATGATCATAGCGGCGGACAGGCCGCGCCCGGTCGCCTGGGCGGTGAGAAATTTGCTGGAAGCGATCGCGGTCCTGATCGAACAGCGGCTTGGCGCGGCCGACATCGTAGCGCCATGGCCAGAATCTCGCCGCGGATGGCCTGGGCATGCTCGCTGACATAGGCATCGGCCACGATCAGCGACTGCTCGATCATGGCGCGTGTGCGCGTCGAGAAATAGCGGTCGAGGCCGCGATCGAGCGTCGTTGAGGCGACCACGGCGATGAGGACGGTCGGAACCGCGGCGATGACGGCGAACAGGCCGACGATCTGCACGTGAAGCCGCGAACCGGCGCGGCCGCGCCGGCGCGCCTGCACCACGACCCAGACCTCGCGCCCGATGATCGCGAGCAGCAACAGCCCGGTCACGGCATTGCCGAGAAGGAGCTTGACGACCACTCATGGACCGGCGCGATCGGCGTCAGACCGGACAGCACCAGAAAGGTTGCCGTCGCCGATAGAAGCGCCACACCGACCGCGGCCGCCCCTATCAGCCGGGAAGCGACGGGAACCGGCGCCGCCGCGGTCGGGTCCAGAGGGGCGACCTGATCGACAGTCGTCATGAAGCCTTCAAAACGCGGGACTGGCGTCGGTGAGGGGCGCGCAAGACGAATGGAGCCCGGCCATCCATCCAACTGATGCTTTTATACAACAATGTGTTGCCCAATTGCGACAATTCCTTGGCGGGTGACCTCCTTGGACAACTTCTCCTCACGGTGAATCTGGCGAAGCGTCCGCTGCATCTGCTCACCGATCATATTGATCTGCTGCGCAAGGCCCTCTGCGACGTGCGGTTGCGCCATCAGTTGAAGATAGAAGCGAATGGTCACCCCCTGACCCATGCGCACGCGGGCACCTTGGCCGAAGGAGATGCCAATTGCGCCCGGCGCTCGCGCTGATCAAATCGGCGGCTGCCCGCGGGACAGCGGATTTCAGCGAGCCGCGCTACGCTGATTTCTATCCACAGTAGTAAAAAAGTCACATCGCTCGGCACTCAACCCGAATAGGATCGGCTCCAGTGAAAAAACAAAATGTCAAGCCTGACAAGAGAAGCTTTGTAGTAGGGGGGTGTCATGAAGTCAGTATTCCGTGTTGCTGCATTCCGTATTGCTGCGATTGCGCTGCCGATCATCAGTCCCGCCATGGCTGCCGACCTGCCTCTTGCGCCGACCGTAGCGCCGGCAACCGCTTGCGAGTGGTGCGGCTTCTACCTTGGCATTAACGGCGGGGGCAAATGGGCCAGGAATTCTGGCAGTGCGAGCATGGCAGCCGCCAGCGGATTCGGAATAACTACTCCCGCCGGAACTTTACCGTTCGGGTCCGCCACGTCGACAGTCCCAATTATCGGCCTTCAGCTCGGCTATAACTTGCAACAAGGCCCGATCGTTTATGGCATCGAGGGCGACTTAGGACCCGTCCGAGAACTATTGCTCCAGGGCGAGCGCTTTTGGGCTGACGGTATAATTCCATTCGCCGTGGAAGTCATGGCGGGTGAGGTTGACGGCATCCATTTCAGCGTCGGACACCTTGATGCCGGCCGGGTAGGGGTTCTCATCAAGTTGGCAACGAACCTTGAGACCGGTCTGCGTCGTCGTTGCGGCGATCAACTGAACGATGACCTGATGGCTGACGAGCGGTTTGCCGCGCCAGTTGCCGGTGATGAACGAGAACAGGCGATGTTCGATCTTGTTCCACTTGCTGGTGCCGGGCGGCAAGTGACAGACGGTAATGGGAACGCCGAGTTCATCGGCGAGCTTTTGCAGCTCGATCTTCCACAATCGCACGCGTGAACCGTTGCTGCCGCCGCCATCGGCAGAGATCAGCAGGCTGCGGGCGTTGGGATAACGTTCGCGGCCCATGAGCTTCCACCAGCTTCGGATGGCATTGGTGGCGAAAGCTGCGGTGTCGTGGTCGATGCCCACGCTCACCCACCCGGCGTTTGCGGCGATATCGTAGACGCCATAGGGCACCGCCCGCCCAAGTTCGGGAATGACGAAATCGTGCACGCGGACTTGTTCCGGCGAGCCCTGCGGCCGCCATTCCCGCCCGCCGTTACGAAAGTCGCCGACGAGCTCCTTCTTCTTGGTATCGACCGAGATGGCCGGCTCGCCGGCGGCGAGCGCTTCCTTCACCCGATCGTTGATGTAGTGGAATTGGGCGTCGCGATCGAGATGGCTCGATCCCTCGCGGGTCTTGCGATTGGCTTGTAAGCGGTAATCAAGCTTGTGCAACAGTTCGCCGACCAGCGTGCGGCCGATCTCGTGGCCCATGTTGCGCAGGCTTTGACTGAGCTTGCGCAGACTCTTGCACGTCCACAGCAGCGCTGATTGTGGATCGCCGCGCGTCTCCGGCTCGACCAGCGAGCGCAGATCATCGAGCAGGCTCGCATCGGTCTCGCTCAGCGGCTTGCGGCCACCGCCCGGCCGACGCACGCGATCGCCGGCAGGGCTCTCTCCTGCGCGCAATTCGGCCAAGCCACGCCCGATCGTGCTGCGCGCAATGCCCGTGACGCGCGTTACGGCGCTCACCCCGCCGCGCCCGGCTGCCGCTGCCTCGGCCGCTGCAAAACGCCGCCGCCCCTGCTCGTCAAGCACCGGAGCGAGCGCCTCAAACCGCAGCCGAATCGCCGATTCATCAATCACAAGAATCGGATATAGTATTGCGAAGTCTGCGGGAATCCCCGCCAGCTAGAAAATCAAACCCCCGATTTACTTATTCGCGGACGAATCCTTAGATGTGCATGATTGGAGCACGCACCGAACTGCAACCGGCGCGGGGCTGCCGGGAGTCTCTCGTTCCTGGCGACAACTTTACCTTCACGAGCACTTGGGAGACATCCGTACGCGGCCGGCTTGGCTATGCCTGGGGCCCGACGCTGTTCTATGCCACAGGCGGCGTATCCTGGACGCGAGTTTCAGTAGGAACAGGCTTCATTGCCATCGGAGCCTTTCCAGCGTCCGCAGCAACGGACACGGCGACGCTGCACGGGCCGACCGCCGGCGGCGGCTTGGAATATGCGGTCTCCAGACACGTCAGCATCGGCATTGAAGGCCGCTATAGTTGGTATGGCAGCCATACCTACAACGGCGGAACGGTAGCTGCCATAGGGGCCTTCCCGGCGGGAACCTTTGTCTCGACGCCGGTAACCCAAACCCTTAAGCTGAGTACCGCTGAGGCAGTCGCGAGGGTCAACTGGCGCTTCTAAAGCAATTACAAATCCGGCTGGTGGCGACGTTCGACCCCCAGGCCCTGCTCAATTGCTGCTGGTGCGATAGATCTGAATTTCCAGGTCGCGGATCTTCTTGCGCAACGTGTTGCGGTTGACGCCGAGAAGGTCCGCGGCGCGGATCTGGTTGCCGCGGGTCGCGGTCAGCGCAGCCGACAGCAGCGGGCCTTCGACTTCGCGCAGGACGCGATGGTAAAGACCAGGCGGCGGCAGGCCGTCATCGAAACCGGAAAAATAGCGCGCCAGATAGCGCTCGACGGCGATCGACAAGTTGTCGTCGATCCGGGTGGTCTCGCCGGGCGTGGCGAGCGCGGGTTGCGACAACTCGGCTTCGATCACCGCCGACGTGATCGTTTCCTGCGGGTAAAGGGCCGCCAGGCGCCGCGCCAGATTCTCAAGCTCGCGGACATTGCCGGGCCAGCGATGGCGCTTGAGACGGTCGACCGCGGCTTGGTCGATGTGCTTCGGCGGCAAACCTTCACGTTCGACCACGGCGAAAAAGTGCCGGATCAGATCGGGAATGTCCTCGGTGCGCTCGCGCAGCGGCGGCAGTCGCAACGGCACGACATTGAGGCGGAAGAACAAATCCTCGCGGAACAGGCCCTGCTGGATGAGCTGCCGCAAATCCTTGTTCGATCGCGGCGATGATGCGCACGTCGGCCTTGATCGGCGTGCGGCCGCCGACCGTCGTGTATTCGCCCTGCTGCAACACGCGCAGCAGCCGCGTTTGCGCTTCCATCGGCATGTCGCCGATCTCATCGAGAAAGAGCGTGCCGCCTTCGGCCTGCTCGAAGCGGCCGGACGCTTCGTGTGTTGGCGCCGGTGAAGGCGCCCTTCTCGTGGCCGAACAGCTCGGATTCGATGAGATCGCGCGGGATCGCCGCCATATTGATCGCGACGAACGGCCCGCTGCGCCGCTTGCCGTAGTCGTGCAGCGCACGCGCCACCAGCTCCTTGCCGGTGCCGGACTCACCGCTGATCATAACCGTGAGGTCGGTCTGCATCAGCCGCGCCAGCACGCGGTAAATCTCCTGCATCGCCGGCGAGCGCCCGACGAGCGGAATGGATTCGAAATCTTCGGCCTTGGCCGGCTGCCGCGCCTTTTCCCTCGGCTCTGACAGCGCACGGCCGACGATCGCGATTAGCTCCTTGAGATCGAACGGCTTCGGCAGATATTCGTAGGCGCCGCGCTCGGAGGCGCGGATCGCGGTCATGAACGTGTTTTGCGCGCTCATGATAATGATCGGCAGATCGGGCCGCGACTTCTTGATACGCGGCAGCAGATCAAAGGCGTTCTCGTCCGGCAATAACACGTCGGAGATGACGAGGTCGCCGTCGCCCTGGCTGATCCAGCGCCAAAGCGTCGCGGCGTTGCCGGTCGAGCGTACCTCATAGCCGGCGCGTGACAACGCCTGATTGAGCACGGTCCGGATCGCCGCATCATCGTCGGCAATGAGAATATTTCCCGCGGGCATCAATGATCCTTTTGTGCTTGCAGGGCCCCAACCGGCGTGGCGTCTTCCCCGGTATATATCGGCATGAGCACGCGAAAGACGGTTCGGCGCGGCTGCGACTCGCACTCGATGATGCCGCCGTGATCGCCGACGATTTTCGCCACAAGCGCAAGGCCAAGCCCCGATCCTGTCGGCTTGGTGGTGACGAACGGATCGAACAGATGCGGCATCAACTCGTCCGGGACGCCGGGGCCATTATCCCTGATGCAAAATTCAAGCGGCAGCGATACGCGCGCTTTGGCGCCCGGCAGCGACAGGCGGACGCCGGGCCGAAACGCGGTCGTGAGCGCGATCTCGCCACCGTTCGCGCTTTCGCCGATCGCCTCGGCGGCGTTTTTGATCAGATTGAGAAAGACCTGGATGAGCTGATCGCGATTGGCGAGCACTGGCGGCAGCGACGGATCGTAATCCTCGATGAACTTGATCTGGCGCGCGAAGCCGGATTGCGCCAGCCGCTTCACGTGTTCGAGCACGACATGGATGTTGATCGGCTCGCGCTCGACCGGCCGCTCGTCGGCGAACACTTCCATGCGGTCGACAAGTTTTACGATGCGGTCGGCTTCATCGCAAATTAGCCGCGTCAGCGCGCGGTCGTCGTCTTCGACCGATTGTTCCAGCAATTGCGCCGCGCCGCGGATGCCGGACAGCGGATTCTTGATCTCGTGCGCCAGCATGGCGGCAAGTGCGATCACCGAGCGGGCGGCGCCGCGGTGGGTGAGCTGGCGGTCCATCTTATCGGCGATGCTGCGTTCCTGCAGCATCACCACCACGTAGTCCCGCTGCTCCGGCAGTGGCGCCACGTGCAGGTCGACGAGGCGGTCGCCGGGATTGCGCGGCGTGCCGAGGTCGACCTTATACTCGTTGACCGCCGCCCCTCGCCTGCGCACCTGCTCGATCAGCGTCAGCAAGGGACTGCCGAACGGTACAAGGTCGCTCAGCAGACGCCGCCGCAACAGGGCCACCGAAACTTCGAAGAAAGCCTCCGCGGCGACGTTGGCGTCGACCACTTTGCCGTCGGACGATACGACAATCACCGGATGTGGCAGCGCATTGAGCACCGCGTCAGCGGCTGAAACAATCGGGAGCGGTTCGGCGGCGCTCACGCGGCGTTTCTCCAAGCCGCACTCGGCTCGCCAAACGCGTCGAACGCTTCGCCGAGCCTGCGCAGCACAATCACAGGATCGATGGCTGTGAGCACGCGGTCGCGATGCGCCTTGAGCACATAGACCGGCGCAGCCGCGGTTACGGCGGCGGCATCGAGCGCCCAGCCAAGATGCTTTCGCGCGTGGCGCAGTCCGATGTCGACGCCATGATGGACGAGCAGTTCGTCGTAGAGCGCCCTGATGAGCGCAAGTTGTTCGTTGAGCGCGGGCGGCGCGGTGCGCTCGCCTGTCGCCAGATAGCGCGCGAGCTGGCCGGGGAACCACGGCCTGCCTTGCGCGCCGCGGCCGACCATCACGGCATCGGCGCCGGACGCCGCAAGGGCCGCGTCGGCGTCGTCAAAGCTTTCGATGTCGCCATTGACGACAACCGGAATCGATACGCGCTCCTTGACGGCGCGCACCGCCACCCAGTCGGCGCGCCCCTTATAAAACTGGCAGCGCGTACGGCCATGCACCGTCACGAGCGCCACCCCGGCCTGTTCGGCCCGCTGCGCCAGCTCCGGCGCATTGTGCGAACGATCATCCCAGCCGAGTTGCATTTTCAGCGTGACCGGCACGCCAACCGACCGCACCACCGCCTCGATCAGCGTGAGCGCATGATCGAGGTCGCGCATCAGCGCCGAGCCTGACTCGCCGTTGGTGACATGCTTTGCCGGGCAACCCATGTTGATGTCGATGACCGCCGCGCCGACACCCTCGGCAACACGGGCGCCTTCGGCCATCCAATGCGCCTCGCAGCCGGCAAGCTGGACGACATGCAGCCCAGCACCGTGGCCTTCGGCACGCAGCCGGGCGCCGCGCTGACCTCCGGCTAGCGCCGCACATGCTGTCATCTCCGAGATGACAAGCCCCGCGCCTTGCGCCGCCACCAGACGTCGAAATGGCGCGTCAGTGATCCCGGACATTGGCGCCAAAAGAACGGGATTGGGCACGAATAACGGGCCGATTGCCAAAGGGCGCGCGATATCGGGCGATATAGGCGAAGAAGGGGGCATCTGCACACTAGTTAGGCAACGAGTTAATTTGCATAGAGTTTAGACAAAATGTCAGACCGCGCAAGCGTTGCGCTGCAATATCCCGAGGAATTTCAGGCGCCGGCCTTACGGTCCGCCTGCCCCTGTTGAATTCAATTTGCCCGGCGTCGGGGACGCGTTAAAGCCTTGGCGCGGCACTGCAATACGAGACACCATCATGGCGCCGAGAGTAGCAGCGATCGTCGTCGCAGCCGGACGAGGCCTGCGCGCCGGTGGCGACGTGCCCAAGCAATATCGTGCGATCGCCGGCCAATCCGTGATCCGGCCGAGCTTGGCGCGATTTGCTTCCCACCGCGCCATTGCGGCCGTCCAGCCGGTCATTCATCCGGACGATGAGGCCATGTTTCACAGCGCAGCCGACGGCCTCGATCTGCTGCCGCCCGTCCACGGCGGTGCGACCAGGCAAGGCTCGGTGCGGGCGGGAATGGAGGCCTTGGCGGCGCGCCAGCCCGACATTGTGCTCATCCATGACGCCGCACGGCCGTTTTTGTCCGAAATGCTGGTGACGCGCGCCATCGCGGCCGGGCAAAGCTCGGGCGCCGCAGTCCCGGCGATCGCCGTCGCCGATACCGTGAAGAAGATCGATGCCGGGGAGGCGTGATTGAGACCATCGATCGCACCAATCTTCGGCTGGTGCAGACGCCGCAAGCGTTCGCTTTTCCGTTACTGTTCGAAGCGCATCGCCGTGCGGCCGCGGCCGGGCGCGAGGATTTCACCGACGACGCCGCGCTCGCCGAATGGGCCGGCCACCGCGTCAGCGTTTTCGAGGGCGAGACTGGCAACGTGAAATTGACCACCGAGGACGATTTTACCCGCGCCGAAACTTTACGCGCGGCCGCCCTCGCCGATGTGCGTACCGGGAACGGCTTCGACGTGCATGCCTTCATCGACGGCGATCATGTCATGCTCGGCGGCATCCGCATCCCGCATTCGCGGGGCGTGACCGGGCATTCGGATGCCGATGTTGCCCTTCATGCGCTGGTCGACGCCATTTTGGGCGCGCTGGCCGATGGCGACATCGGCCAGCACTTTCCGCCGACCGACCCGCAATGGCGCGGCGCGTCTTCCGACCGCTTCCTCGCCTTCGCCTGCGCGCGCGTGCGCGCCCGCGGCGGCGTGATCGCCAATCTCGATGTCACCATCGTATGCGAAGCGCCGCGCGTTTCGCCGCATCGCGACGCGATGCGCGCACGCATCGCAGAAATCGCCGGCATTCCCCTCGCCCGCGTTGCGGTCAAAGCGACGACCAGCGAGAAGCTCGGCTTTACCGGCCGCAGCGAAGGCATTGTCGCGATGGCGACGGCAACCGTGCGGCTGCCGTGGAACGCGGCATGATCGACGACGAGCTGCGCTGGGCGGCCAAGCGCGTGTTGGACATTTGCCGAGCGGGCGGCCTGCGCGTTGCCACCGCGGAATCCTGCACCGGCGGTCTCGTCGCCGCGGCGCTGACTGAAATCCCCGGATCGTCCGACGTGGTCGATCGCGGCTTCGTCACCTATTCCAACGCCGCCAAGGAGGCGATGCTCGGCGTGCCGGTTTCGACGCTCAAACGCTATGGCGCCGTCAGCGCCGAGACCGCGGCGGCCATGGCGGACGGCGCGCTCGAGCATTCCAACGCGGATCTTGCCGTGGCGATCACCGGCATTGCCGGACCCGGCGGCGGCACCAAGCAAAAACCCGTCGGCCTCGTGCATTTCGCCGCGGCTAGCCGTGACGGCCGCCGCATTGAGCGCCGCCGCTTGTTCGGCAAGATCGGGCGCCGACGCGTGCGGTTGCGGTCGGTCGCCGCGGCGCTGGAACTGTTCGAACTGCTGGTCAACCGAGATGCATGATTGACGGTGGAGCACGTCATCGAGGCATGTTCAACTTGCGCTTAGATTAGCTTCCCAGGGCGTCGACGATCGATTTCATGACGCAGCTATTTTTTGCCACGATCTGATCGTTGAGTTGCAAATTATTGCTCGGTTCGGCGGGCGCCTGCTCCGCGCTGTTCTGCGGCTGCGTGGTCGTGACGATGGCCGGCGACCGCCGGCACTTCTGGGGATCGCCCAGCATCCACGACACTACCGAAAAGCTCGTCTGTGAGATTTTCCAGCCCAGTGACAATCCGTATGTCTGGTCCTGAATCTCGACGATCTGCAGCGCCTTGCCGGGCTGCCCGGCATGCTCGATGCAACTGCCGTTACTCTCGGTCTGGCGAGTTCGAGGCCGCGGATCGGCGTTGTTATCCACGTGCACGAATCGTTTGGGCTGATTGGCGTCTTCCGGATAGATCGCGCTGCAGGCGCGCGCCACCGCGTCATTGCCCAGATCGGCCCGCACCTTCATGAGGGCGTCGATCGGCGCCAGGGTGTCGCGGAATGCCGTGCCGCTGATGTCGGTGCCGCTGAGATCGGGCTGCGGAGTCGAGCTTGTGATCAGCACGATGGTCAAGTCAACAACGTCGTGCGGCGCCACATCCTTCAGTTTCTCATAAAGATCAAGCGCGGTCGTGGCGCCGGAATTGTCGGTGTATCCGCCGTCAACAAAATTCCATCGCTTGCCGTCCCGCATTTGCACTGAAAATGGCGGCAGGACAAGCGGGAAGCGGGCGCTGACCGCGGCCGCCTCCATCAGCGAGATGCAGGACTGCTGGTCCGCAATGCGCGGACAGTCTTCGTCCGGCATGGAGGCATCGGAAAACGAATACAGGGATTCGTTGACGTCGTGCAGATGGAAGGGAGCGAATGCAACGCGATAGCCGGTTTCAACCCAGGTTGCATTCAATACCAAGGCTGGCGCCCCCGCGTCGGGCGTCCAATGCTGCGCGAAAGGTTCGGCAAGCTCGCGGCCGGCCGCACCATTGCGTGCGGCAGTGGATAGCCGAAAGCTCGCCACAAGGGCCTCGGCGCGGCCGGTGGAGGCGCCGAGAATCTCCGGAAAGATCGAACCGACGACAGGAGAGAAGTGATCGTCCTCCATGACGTCGCTCACTTCTTGCGTCAGCGTCTCTTGCGTCAGCGTCCCGCCCTGTGGCGGCGCGGCGCCGGCCTTGTCCAAGACCTGATAGATGGTCGATCCGATCGCGCCGCCGGAGACGCCGCTGATGGCGAATACGTGCTCGCCGAAATGGGGCGAGGTCTCTTGCAGCCGGGCCAGGAACATCGATGCGGCACTTGCGGCGTATATTCCCCCGCCCTCCGCGGCAATAATGAAGACCGGATATTTGTGCGCCGTGCCGGCGCGCGCGACGGATGTTGCCCCTTGCAGCGTCCTGGCGGGGCAGCGCTGTTTGAGTTGATCGGCCGCGCCGGCATCTTGAATTGAAATCCCCCGCTGGCCGAGCCAGCATTCGAACTCGAACTTGACCGAAAGCGGGTCGATGGCACTGTTGGGCGGGACCGGGTTCTGCATGACCCGGGCGGGGCGCAGCTCATACCATTGGACGATGCCCAGAACGGGAACGATCAGTGCGACGCAGCCGACGGCGCGGAGGCGCGACACGAACGCCAGGCCGGCAAAGATGATGCATACGATGCCGAGCGCAACGACCGACACGCCGACATAGCTGGGAAACATCACGCAGACGACCATCGCCAGGATCACCAGGGTCAGCGCCGGGAAACCGGAACGCTGCGACAGCCACGCCAGAAGCGCGAACGTCGATGTCAGGAACAACAGTTGCATGCCGACGGTGCCCAGCGGACCGACGAAACGGTAGATCGCGACGATGGTTTCAACGTCGAACAGCGATACCGCTTTGGCCCCGACGGCGAGTGCGCCGATCCCACTCAGGATGGCGATCCGGCGCCACATCCATTGTTCCGACAGGCTGTTCAGCACCAGCCCGACAAGCAGGCCGACGCCAATGGCGCAGCACATCGCGACCGGAAATATCGTCCAGTGTCCCGGCACCGGCACGAGCGTGGCGGCTATCGGGCATTGCGACTGCCACCACGCTTCCGCGGCCTGTGCCGACGGGGCGAAATACGGCACGATCGCGAAATAGAGCGCAAACAACAGCCACGGCAAAAAGGCCCACACGATGAACGTGCGGCGGCGGTGTTTGCGCAGGCTGGTGCCGGTAGAGAATTCCGGGCGCGCAAACACAAGCCGCAGCGGCGCCAACGCCCAGGCGAGAAGGAGCTCCTGCCGGTTCTGCGGAACATCGACGAGCGGGGCGAGCGACGAATCCTCAGGCGCGCCAACCGCTGGGCGGGAAAAAACCGGCCTGCCGCGTCTGCCGTAAAGCCATTGGTAGACGCCGAAGTAAACGGCGGTTGCGAGCAAGGTGCAGGCGCAGAAGATAAGCGCCCACCAGTCCTTGATGCTGGGCATGAGCCAATCGGTGAACAGCAGGAACAACAACGCGCCCAGCGGCGGCGCAAGTAAGGCGACCGTACGCTGCGCGATCCGCGTCTTCTGGTCGATACAGGAGAAAGTCGTGGCGGCGGCGCCAAGAAAGATTATCGCCGCAGCGATGGTCCAGCCGCCCGGCAGCAGCAGATGCTGCATTCGCTCCAGCTCGTCGGCAGGCATTTGCGACAGTAGCTGGCAGTATCTGTCGGCGACGAAATTCCTGGCGTTGAAAAGCCCGATCGCAACGCCGAGCCAGGGGAAAAAAGCCAGGCCGAACGCGGCGGAGCGCTGCAGGCTGCGCAGCCGCGAATGCGCATCGGGATTCGAATAGCTGGAATAGACGACATTGATCCGCATCGTGCTCAGCGAAAAGTGCGCCTCGCAGAGCACGGCGCTGAGCAGCGCCAGGATCGCCAATGCCGCGACAAGGCTGGCGAGCCACCCGGCAACACCACCGCGCGGCCCTTCCAGATAGGAAATATACAGTTCCTGAAATTGCCCCTCGGTGGCCAGAAAGACGAACAGGATGACGGCGGCGGCCAGCGGCAGCACGTGGAACACTTGCATCATGCTGCGCAGCGGCTGCCAGAATCTTCGCTGCAGGAGCGGCGCAAGCTCGCGCCCCTTCGCGGCCACGGCCTGGCGCCGGTCCATCAGTCGCTCCCCAGCCGCGTCAGCACGCCCTTGGCGCAGAAGCTCTGCAGCACGCTGTCGCAGGCGCTGCGGTCGCGCGGTTTGAAGGCCAGGAAATAGATTTCCTTCAGCGTCGGATTGGGGGTGGCGCGAAAATAATTGATGGCGACCGGAATGATGCTTTCGGCGACGTTCTCGACCGTCAGGCCGCCGTCGCCCGCACCGAGCATCGGAAAGATGATGGACTGAAGAAATTTCTTGCGCAGCACCCGCACCAGCCGGCAGTTTTCTTGGTCGACGCGTCGGAGCACCCGCTCGACGCAACCCCTGAGCTTGTCCAAATCCGCCCTGAGCCCCGCGCCGGGCCCGCCCTCGACAGTCGCGACGTGAAAGACACGCTCGACCTCGTGGGTGCCGAACAACATGCCGGACTCGGTCACCAGCACGGTGCCGATCTTGACATGAGCGCGCTCGCCGATGACGCTCCGCAACCCCTCCTGGATCGTGTCCTCGACGAGGCTGTCCTCCTCCTTGTTGGCGCCCAGGTAGCGAATCCTTGCCGAGATGGTCCGGCCGATGAAGCGATCCATCATCATGTCGGTGTTCTCGGAATTGACCCAGATGCTGACGCCTCTGACATCCTCGATGCTGCCGGTCTTGTAGCCGACGATCAGGTCGGGCTTGTCGGTCAGCTTGAACTTCACGGTGGACGTGGCGAGGGGCTTCATTCGCCTGACGTGATCCTGCAGCCAATAAGCCGCGATCGCGAGCTTGGGGTCTTCGATCTGCTTCCTATCCAGCTGATCGAACAGCTCGCTGGCGCTCTTCTGCACGACCTTGACGTCTTCGTCGCCGATGCCGCCGCCTTTGCCGGTTCTGTCGGCGTCGGTGACCTCGGCGAAATACAGAAAAATGCGTTCCGAGGTGCCGCCCGGGGAGGAAAGGAATTTGGCAATCAGCACAGGCTTTTGGATTTTGTAGCCGGTTTCCTCCATGGTTTCGCGAATCACGGCTTCTTCGGGAGTTTCGTATTCATCGATCATTCCGGCGACGGCCTCGGTAACCCAGCCATCCACCGTCGTCGGATTGTCGCGGCGCCGCGCTATCAATACCGGCACTTTGAACTGATTGACGATCACGACAGCATTGTTGTCGGCATTGTAAAGCAGCACCCCGACCGAATTGCCGCGCTCGAAAACCAGGCGGCGTTGCGGGACGCTCATGGTCCCGTCCTGCTGCTGATGCTCGACGATGACTTCATCGATCTTGAAGAAGTCATCGAATAAGCGAGTTTGCTTGAGTATTTCCGCTTTGCGGGACCCTGGCATCTGGCCCTCCCACTCGATCGACTACGGCCCGGTGCGCAGGCATAGCAGATTGGCCAATTCTCGACGAGCCGTCGGCCGCGAAACCGGCGCGCATGGCAATCAGGAATGCACTCAGGCTGGAAATTGCCGCCGCTCGCCGCAACGGGCCAGTGGAACGTGGGGCGGCCGAGGCGGCCAGACCCGAGCCGCTGCACGCGATGGAAACGCCATCCATACCCCGCGCGGCGATGAGCGGAAAAACCGGCTAGAAGAAGCCTACGGATTTGCAGCCGGTGCCGGCGCTGAAACTGTGCTTCACGCGCCGGTTCGGGATATCGATGACATGCATCGAGCCGTCGCCCTGGCAGGCGACGAACAATTCGCCGCCGCGGAACGCCATGTCCATCGGCTGCGCGCCGACCTTGATCGCCGTCTGCTTGCGGAAGGTTGGATCAATCAAGCTTACAGTGTCGCTGTTGAGGCTGGTCACCCCGATCAGACTGTTGTCGGGCGCGTAGCGCGCGATCTGGGCGGCCTTCGGCACATTCTTGAGTACGACCTCGTCACGGACCTCGCCGGCTTCGGTGTCGATCAGGAACAGGGTCGGCTGAGCGTCGTCGACCGCGACCACGGTGCGGCCGTCAGCCGAAATGGCGATGCCGGCGAGCGGTCGCGGCGTCTTGATCTTGCCGAGGAGCTTGCGCTTTGGCAGGTCGATGACCGAGACGGTGCCGTCTTCTTCGTTTTCGGTGTACAGCCGCTCGCCGTCCGGCGAAATGATCAGGCGGTGGCCGTTGGTCGATCCGGAATTGATCGCCTCGACCACCTTATGTGTCTTGCGGTCGATTGCCACGACTGCTGCACTGTTCTCACAGGTGATGTAGATCAGGCCATCGGGTCCGAGCTTGAGCGTATGCGGGGCGATATAGGGCCGCAGATCGATGGTCCCGACATGGGCGCGCTTGTGAAGATCGAAGATGCAGAGCAGATGCTGCGGGTTGGGATTGCGGCCGTGAATGCCGTCGCCGAAGATCGGCACATAAGCGAGGCCGGTTTCCGGCACCACCAGGAGTTCATGTACCGTGCGGGGAAACCCGTCGATCACGACCTCGGTTTCATAGGTAACGGGATTGAGAAACAAAACCTTGCCGCCCATTTTGTCGACCGCGATCATGCCATGTGAGTTTTGTGCTTCGGCCATCGTTCCGGTCTTCCCTCGGTGTTTCGCAGATAAGTTTTAGCGCGGTTCGTGCTAGAAATCCCATGGTCCGTGGAGGACCGACCCATGAACGCCGTCGCGTCGCGCAACATCAAGTTCATCAGCCACAGCGATCAGGGCGGCCGCGGCGATGGCGTGCAGGTCATGGTCAACCGCGGCTTCGCTTACATCGGTCATGGTTTCAGCGACGGCATCACCGTCATCGATGTGCGCGATGTGAAACATCCGAAGACCGTCAATTTTCTGCCGTGCCCGCCCAACACCAGGGCCCATCATCTCCAGACCCACGGCGATCTCCTCTTGGCCGTCAACGGGCCGAGCGTCTGGACCATGCAGGTCAGCCAGGAAGCCTATTTCGCGGGATCCTCGGCCGACGCAGTCGAAGGCCAGAAATATACCTCCGGACTGCGCATCTACGATGTCGCGCACCCGGAAGCGCCGCGCGAAATCGCCTTTCTGCCGCTCGGCGGCTTGGGGCCGCATCGCATTTGGTATGTCGGCGGCCGCTACGCCTACGTTTCGGTTCACCTGCCGGAATTCAGCGACCATGTACTGGTGATCGTCGACATCGCCGACCCGGAACGGCCGCAGGTGGCTGGGAAATTTTGGCTGCCGGGCATGTGGTCCGGCGGCGGCGAAGCGCCGACCTGGCCCAAAGGCCGGCGCTATGCGCTCCATCATGCGCTGGTCGCCGGCAACCTCGCCTATAGCGCCTGGCGCGACGGCGGCCTTGCCGTGATCGATGTCGGCGATGCGGCCAAGCCGGCGCTGGTCTGCCACCGCAATTGGGACCCGCCGTTCGGCGGCGGCACCCATTCGCCGCTGCCGCTGCCCGACCGCGATCTCTTGGTCGTGGCCGACGAGTTCAATTTCGCCGATTGCAGTCTCGGCTTGCGCTACATCTGGATTTTCGACGTCCGGGTGCCGGCCAATCCCGTGAGCATCGCGACGATGCCGATCCCGGACGAAGCGGACTATTGCAAGAAGGGCGGAAACTTCGGCCCGCATAATCTTTGGGAGAACCGGCCGGGCGCCTTCCAGAGTTCGCACATCATCTTCGCCACTTTGCACAATGCCGGCGTGCGCGCCTATGACATCGGCAATCCGTTCCAGCCGCGCGAGATTGGCTATTTCGTGCCGCCCAATCCCGAGCGCATGTTCGATCCGCGGCCAAACCGGCCGCAAGTGATCCAATCGTGTGATTGTTTCGTCGATGCGCAGGGCGTGATGTACCTCACCGATTCCAATGCCGGCCTCAACATTCTGCAATTTGAAGGTGCTTGAAGAATCCGCCGCGACAGATCGCGTCTCGCCATTGGCGAATTGACAGCGGCCGGCCGCCCTTTCACATTGATCCGGTTCAGAGCCGCACAAGCGGCCGGGCGGCGCACGGGAGGCACCATGGCGCAGACAATCGAGGCATTCGTCGGCTCGGCTTTGGATGAGGCGAAAATCACGCCGCTCCACATCAAAGTGATTGCGCTCATTGCTGCGGGCTATTTTTTTGACGTGATCGATGTGATTGTGCTGGGTTCGCTCATTCCGGACATGATCCAGACCAAGTTCGCGACCGGGCCCCAGGCCGCACTGATTGGCAGCGCGACGGTCCTTGGCATGTTCGTCGGCACCGCCGGCCAGGGCGAATTCAGCGACCGCTGGGGTCGCAAGAGCGTTTACCAATTCAACCTGCTGCTGTTCGGCATCTTCACGATCCTGGGCGCATTCTCGCCGAACTACCTCTGGCTCGTCGGCGCCCGGTTCATCGCGGAAATCGGCATCGGCGCCGAACAGCCGCTCGCTTTCGCCTACGCCGGCGAATATTCACCCAAGCGTATTCGCGGGCGCATGCTGGCGATCGTCCATTTCATCGGCGGCGCATGCGTATGGCCGATAGCGTCGCTGTTCACGCTGACATTCCGCGATCAACTCGGCTGGCGCGGCGTCTGGATCGTTATCGGCATCGGCGCGCTGATCGTCTGGGTGTTCCGGTTCTGGCTGCCGGAATCGCCGCGCTATCTGTCGACCCACGGCAGGGGCAAGGAAGCGCTCGATATTCTTGGCCGCATGGGGATTGCCGGGCCGAAGGAGGCGTTGACGACCGACGCTGCGAGCGACAGCAAGAGCGATCCGTTTGCGCTGGTCTTCAGTATGTTTCCAGGTCGCGTTATCGCCGGCATGATCTGTTTTTCGGCGTTCTTCGGAGTGGCGATCGGCCTCGGCACGTGGCTGCCGAACATCATGACCGGTAAGGGCTTCACCATCACCAAGTCGCTCACCTACACCTTCGGCATGACGCTGGCGGTGCCATGCGCGAGCCTCTTCATGATGTACGCACTCGACAAGATCGGCCGCAAGATCACCTCGATCTTGGCGTTCGTCGGCGCTGGATTGATGGCGATCGTATTCGCCAATGCTGTAACCGATACCGAGCTGCTGATTGCCGGTTTCATCATGATCTTCTTTATTCAGGTTGCCGGCAATTCCATGCAAATATTCGCGTCCGAGGTGTTTCCGACGAACGCGCGGGCATCGGGATTTGGCTGGGCTGCCGGCGTCGGCCGTCTCGCCACGGCAGGCATCGTTCCGGCGATCTTGTGGGTGCAGAACGGTTGGGGCCTGACGGCGGTGTTTGTATGCCTTGCTATCGTCCTTTTGATCGCGGCGGTATCGGTCACGCAACTTGGGCCGGAAGCGAGACAAAAGGGCCTTGACGAAGTTGCGCCGCCGACCGGTTGAGGCGTGGTCAGCGGCTTCTCAGCCGCGGCCGCTATATTTCAAGCTAAGGGATGGTGCCGTTGGCTGAGGGCGGCGGCCCTGTAAGGTTCCGGGCGGCCGGCTTTATGCTGGCTGCGCGCCGTAGACCTGATCGGCACGGCGTTCGAAAGCGCCGGCAAAGCGGCGGAAGGCGGCGTCGAAGACGGCGCCCATCAACATACCAAGCGTACGGCTGCGGAATTCATAGGAGAGAAAAAACTCCACGTCGCAGGCCGACGCTCCCGCGGAGCGAAAGCTCCAGCGATTATTCATTTTTCGAAATGGGCCTTCGAGGTATTCAACCAGAATTTCCAGCTTTGGCCGGTCCAGTGTCACACGGCTCGTGAAGGTCTCGCGGATCAACTTGTAGGAGACAGTCATGTCGGCGATGACGACCTCCCTGCCCTCGCCTTCTTTCGTGCGCTTGCGCACTTTGAGCGTTTTGCAGAGCGGCACGAATTCGGGATAGCGCTCGACGTCGGCGACGAGGTCGAACATCTCGGTCGTGGAATGATGCACCCGCTTCGTGGTGGAGAATTGCGGCATCGTTCAACGCGCCGCCCGCAAAGCCTTCAGCCGTGCAAAATCCTCTCCCGCATGATGCGAGGAGCGCGTCAGCGGGCTTGCCGCGACCATCGAAAATCCCTTGGCGTAGGCGATTGTCGCCAGCGCCTTGAATTCCTCCGGCGGCACGAAACGCACGACCGGATGGTGCTTGCGCGAGGGTTGCAGATATTGGCCGATGGTGAGGAAATCGACATCGGCCGCGCGCAAGTCATCCATGACTTGCAGCACTTCGTTCTTCTCCTCGCCGAGCCCGACCATAATGCCGGATTTGGTGAAGAGCTGCGGGTCGATCTCCTTGGTGCGCTGCAACAGGCGGATGGAGGCGAAGTAGCGGGCGCCCGGGCGCACCGTCAGATATTTCGACGGCACCGTTTCGAGATTGTGGTTGAAAACGTCGGGCTGCGCCGCGACCACGATCTCCGCCGCGCCGTCCTTGCGCAAAAAATCCGGCGTCAGCACCTCGATCGTGGTTTTCGGGCAACGTGCGCGTATGGCGCCAATGACCGCGGCGAAATGTGCGGCGCCGCCGTCAGCAAGATCGTCGCGATCGACCGAGGTGACAACAATGTGCGCCAGCCCGAGTTTCGCGGTGGCTTCGGCAACGTGGGCGGGTTCGGCAGGATCGAGCGCGCCCGGCAAGCCTGTCTTGACGTTGCAGAACGCGCAGGCTCGCGTGCAGGTGTCGCCCATGATCATGAACGTCGCGTGCTTCTTCTCCCAGCACTCGCCGATGTTGGGACAGCCGGCTTCCTCGCAGACCGTATGCAGGCCGTTATCACGCATGATCCGCTGGGTCTCGAAATAACCCCGCGAAACGGGCGCCTTGACGCGTATCCAGTCGGGCTTGCGCAATGTCGGCTGGTCCGGCCGATGCGCCTTTTCCGGATGGCGCGGCCGGCTGACGCCCAGCGCAGTGTCGATCACAACGGCCATGGAAGCTCCGCGCGGTGTCATCGCTCCGCACCCGATACTTACGAGCGCGGTTGCTGCACCGCAAGGCAACCCCTCCCCTCCGGCCCCGCATTCGTGGGCGATGAAGGGCCGAAGGCGGCCCGCTTCGTGAACAAGCCGTTAGGAAACGGATGAAGTTTCGCCGTTTCCGGACGGAAGTTTTGCCACAATAAAAGTGCTCTTTATTGCCTTGCGATGTTGGCCTCGCGGAGGATGGCGTGAGCGCAAATCGGCAGCAGGATGCAGCGCTTGCCTTGCATCGGTTCGGCTTCGGACCGGCGCGCGATGCGATTGCCGCCATTGCCAGCGATCCGCGCGGTGCAATTCTCGCCGATCTAGAGCCTGCCGGGGCCGGCCGGCTGGCCGCGGCCCTGCCGTCGAGCGCCGCATCGGCCCGCGCCGTTTTTGATTTTCAGGCCGAGCAACGAGCAAACCAGAAGCTAGCGCTGCGCACCAAAAAGGAAGCCGAAGCCAAATCTGGCCGGCAGAGCCTCGACGACGCTCCCAACGCAGCCGCCGCGGACATCGTGCCGCCGGCCCAGAAACTCGCAAACCAGCCGCCGTTGCCGCAACAGCTGCTTCAGGCCGAGGCCGCAGCGCGCATCAATGCCGCCGTCAGCGCCAAGATCGGATTTGTTGAAAGGCTGGTGTGGTTCTGGTCGAATCATTTTTGCATTTCAGCCGACAAGATTCCCGCAATGGCCGGCCCCTATGAGCGCGAGGCGATCCGCCCCCATGTGCTCGGCCGCTTCACCGACTTGGTGGCGGCGGTCGAAAGCCATCCGGCCATGCTGTTCTACCTCGACAACGTCCAATCGATGGGACCGGACTTAGTCGCCGGCATTAATCGCGATAAAGGCCTGAACGAAAATCTCGCCCGCGAGATCATGGAGTTGCATACGCTCGGCGTCCGCAGCGGCTACGCGCAGAAGGACGTCACGAGTTTTGCCAATGTGCTGACCGGCTGGACCTGGGTTCAACCGGGTGAGCCTGACCATGGCGGCGAATTTGTTTTCGACAAGCGGCTGCACCAGCCGGGCGACCAGATCGTGCTGGGCAAACGCTATCCCGACACCGGCATCGAACAGGGCCGAGCCGTGCTCGCCGATCTTGCGCGCCATCCGGCGACCGCTCAGCACGTCGCGCAAAAGCTCGCGCGTCATTTCGTCGCCGACGAGCCATCGCCGGCGCTGGTCGCAAAGCTCGCGAAGACCTTCCGCGACAGCGACGGCAACCTCAAGGAGGTCGCCAAAACATTGGTGGGCGCCGAGGACTCGTGGGTGCCGCAACGCAGCAAGCTCAAGCCGCCCGCGGAGTGGATCGTTGGAATTTTGCGCCTGACCGGCGGCCTCGGAACGATCCCGATCCCGCGCCTGATCAATGCTCAGGCTCAGCTCGGCGAGGCGCTGTGGCGACCGCCGGCGCCGAACGGTTATCCCGACACGGAAGCGGCGTGGATCGACGGCGTGCCGCGCCGGCTTGATGTCGCCAACGAGTTCGCCGGCCGGCTCGCGGCCGGTATGGACCCGCTGGCGTTGCTCGATGAAGGGCTCGGTGCGCTGGCTTCGGCCGACACGCGCGACACAATCAGGCGCGCCGAAAGCCGCAACCAAGCCTTGGCGCTGCTCGTCATGACGCCGGAATTCCTGCGGAGATGACTATGAAAGAATTCCATGCAGCCTCGCGCCGGGACGTGCTGCTGGCTTCCGGGACGCTGTTTGCTTGGGGCTTTCTGCCCAAGCTCGCACGCGCGGAAGGCCGCGACCCGCGTTTTCTTACGATCGTGCTGCGCGGCGCGCTCGACGGTCTCGCCACCGTTGCGCCGGCCGGCGATCCGGATTGGATCGCGTTGCGCGGCGACAATGCCTTGCGGCTCGACGGCGCGGTTCCGGCACTTAAGCTCAACGACTTCTTCGCGCTGAATCCGGCGATGCCGAACCTGCATCGCATGTTTTTGGCCAATGCGGCGATCGTCGTCCACGCAGTCGCGACGCCCTATCGCGAGCGCTCGCATTTCGACGGTCAGGATGTCCTCGAGAGCGGCGTGCTACGACCCGGAGCAAGCGATAGCGGCTGGCTCAATCGCGCGCTCAAGAGCCTTGCGCCGGGCAGCCGCATTGATCCGAACGGCAGCAAAGCGTTTGGCGTCGGTCCGGTGACGCCGCTCGTCGTGCGCGGCCCGGCGCCGGTGTTGTCGTGGTCGCCGCAGCGGATCATGCCGGCGAGCGCCGATACGGTGCAGCGCTTGCTCGATCTTTATCGCCATTCCGATCAGAAACTCGCCGGCGTCATGGAAGACAACGCCCGCCTGGACGCGATCGAGCGCGCCGGCGAGATGGCGCATAAACCGGGTGGTCCGGGCCCCGCGCAAGTGCGCGCCTATTTTGCCGAGGCGGCCGGCACCGCCGCAAAATTCCTGGCACAGCCCGATGGACCACGCGTCGGCGCGCTCGCGCTCGACGGCTGGGACACGCATTTCAATGAAGGCATCGCCAACGGCCATCTGTCGCAATTGCTCGGCGCACTCGATGGCGCGCTCGCTGCGGTCGAGACCAATATGGGGCCGGCATGGCGCGAGACCGTGGTGGCGCTGGTGACGGAGTTCGGCCGCACCGCGCGCATCAACGGCACCGAGGGAACCGACCATGGCACCGGTACGGTCGCGCTGCTCGCCGGCGGCGCGCTCAAGGGCGGCCGCGTGATCGCGGACTGGCCGGGGCTTAAGAGTAGCGATCTCTACGAGAGCCGCGACCTCAAGCCGACCACCGATTTGCGCGCCGTGCTCAAGGGGCTGTTGAAGGATCACCTGCGCGCCGACGATCGCGCGCTGGCGCAGAATGTATTCCCCGGCAGCGAGAACGATGGCCGACGGCCGATCGGCTTTACGGGCCATTGGCTCGTGACCGATCAAATATTCAACGCGCGCCCGTAGGCATCGAGCACCGCTTCCTTCATCATCTCCGAGAGCGTCGGGTGCGGGAAGACGGTGTGCATCAGCTCTTCTTCCGTGGTCTCGAGGTTCATCGCGACCACGTAGCCTTGGATCAGTTCGGTGACTTCGGCGCCGACCATGTGAGCGCCGAGGAGCTGGCCGGTCTTCTTGTCGAAGACCACTTTGACGAGCCCCTGATCCTCGCCGAGCGCAATCGCCTTGCCGTTGCCGGCGAACGGAAAGCGGCCGACGCGGATGTCGAGCTTCTTCTCCTTCGCCGCCTGCTCGGTGAGGCCGACCGAGGCGATCTGCGGCGTGCAATAGGTGCAGCCGGGAATGAGGCGCTTGTCGATCGGGTGCGGATGCAAGCCCTTGATCGCCTCAACGCAGATGACGCCCTCGTGCTCGGCCTTGTGGGCCAGGAGCGGCGGGCCGGCGACGTCGCCGATGGCGTAAATGCCGGGCACGCTGGTCTTGCCGATGCCGTCGATCACGACGGCGCCGCGCTCGGTTTTCACGCCAAGTTTTTCCAGGCCGAGATTTTCGATATTGCCGACGACGCCCACCGCGGCGATGACACGCTCGACTGCAAGCGTCTGCGTAGCTCCCTTGCCGTCTTCGATGGTTGCGGTGACGCCGTCGTCTTTCTTGTCGAGCTTCGTCACTTTGGCGCCGGTCAGAATCTTGATGCCCTGCTTCTCGAAGCTTTTTCGCGCGAACGCGGCGATCTCGGCGTCCTCCACCGGTAGAATTTGCGGCAGCACCTCGACTACGGTCACCTCGGCGCCGAGCGTGCGGTAAAACGAGGCGAACTCGATGCCGATCGCACCCGAGCCGATGACCAGCAACGACTTCGGCATCCGATCGGGCACCATGGCCTCGAAATAGGTCCAGATGAGTTTTTTGTCCGGCTCGATGCCGGGAAGCACCCGCGGACGCGCGCCGGTCGCGACAATAATGTGCTTGGCCTGATAGGAGCCCGCGCCGAGCGCGCCTTTTGGACCTTCCCCCTCCCTACCCTCCCCCGCATGCGGGGGAGGGTAGGGAGGGGGCTTCACAGTGACTTTGCCCGGCGCATCGATTGCTGCTTCGCCCCAGATCACAGCGACCTTGTTCTTCTTCATGAGGAAGCCGACGCCGTCGTTGAGACGCTTGGAGACCGCACGCGAACGCTTCACGACAGCGGTCGGGTCGTAGGTGACTTCGCCCACCGACAGCCCGTAATCCTTGGCGTGCTGGAGATAGTGGAAAATCTCCGCCGAGCGCAGCAGCGCCTTGGTCGGGATGCAGCCCCAGTTCAGGCAGATGCCGCCCAGATAATCGCGCTCGATGATGGCGGTTTGAAAAGCCAAGCTGCGCGGCGCGGATCGCGGCCACGTAGCCGCCGGGTCCGGAGCCGATAATGATGATATCGAAATTCGTGTCTGCCATTCCAACCTCGTGGACACGATGAGTGCCCCAAGATGGGGGACAGCGCAATCTTATACCAGCGGCGTTCCCCTCTTGCCGTGGCTACTCGGCGACCGGGCGGAACGTGCCATCTGCGCCGCAACGCTCGAGCACCCCGGACCGGATATCGAAAAAACAGCCGTGGAGTTCGAGACCGCCGTCGGCGACGGCATCGCTGATCCACGGAAAGGTCATCAGGTTTGTGAGCGAGAGGCGGACCGCTTCGTGTTCGCAAATATGCTGCCGCTGGTCGGGCGGCGCCATGGCCGCCCGCCGGCGCGCCGGTTCGGCAATGCGCACCCACTGGGCCACGAAATCCGACACTTCAGCCGGAGCTCCGTCGAGCAGCGCTTGGATGCCGCCGCACATGGCGTGACCCATGACCACGATTTCGCTGACCCGCAGCGCCCGCACCGCGAATTCGATCGCGGCGCTGCTGCCGTGGGGCTGATCGTCAGGGCCGTAGGGCGGCACCAAGCTCGCGACATTGCGGATGACGAAGAGCTCGCCCGGCCGCGCATTGAAGACCATCTGCGGATCGGTGCGGCTATCGGAGCAGGCGATGACGAGCGTGCGCGGCCGCTGACCGAGCCGGCTCAACTCCTCGAACCGGCTGCGTTCGTTGCGCCAGGTGCCGGACCGGAACCGGCGATATCCGTCGATCAAATCGTCCATAAGGTAGCCCGCGCGTATAGTCGGCAAAGTTGAAGGTGGTCAGGATCGGGTATGTAATACCGCTCGATCACAAGAGGGGAAAGCCGTGACCGAACTTGCCGCTGAACTCAAGGTCTATAGCACCATCGGCGTGCGGAGCGCGGTGGAGCAGCTTATACCGCAGTTGGAAAGGACGAGCGGTCACAAGGTGACGATGACTTGGGCGACGGCTCCCATGTTGGTCAAGCGCATCGAGAGCGGCGAAACCGCGGACGTGCTGATCCTCAGTCGCGCGGGTCTCGATGCCTTGAGCCAGCAAGGCAAGGTTGTGCCCGGCTCGGATGCCACGCTCGCGTACTCCGGCGTTGCCATCGCCGTCAAAGCCGGCGCGCCCAAACCGGATATCTCAACCGCCGAAGCCCTCAAGCACACATTGCTCCAGGCAAAATCGATCGCCTATAGCGAGCCGTCGGCGGGGGGCGCCAGCGGTGTTTACTTCGCCAAGCTGCTCGAACGCATGGGGATTGCGGACGAGATGAAGGCCAAGACCAAATATCCGCCGGCGGGAGGTTTCGCCGCCGCCTTCCTCGTAACCGGCGAGGCCGAACTCGCCGTCCAGCAGAAGCCGGAACTGATGCATGTCGCAAACGCCGAGATCATCGGCCCACTGCCCGGCGATCTGAACATGGTCACGGAGTTTGCCGCCGGCATTGCGGCGGATAGCCAAAACCCTGCCGCGGCGAAGGAGCTGATTAGCTTCCTGCACTCGGCGGAGGCGGCCGCAGTGTTCCGGGCGAAGGGACTTGATCCAATCTGACGAGCAAGTTCACGGACGCATTTGCCGAGTCAGATAGCCACTTACACCAGCATCATCACCGGGCTCTCGATCAGCGCCTTGAACGCGCCGATCAGCACGGCGCCGAGCGCGCCGTCGACCGAGCGGTGGTCGCACGACAGGGTCACGCTCATGATGTGGGCGGCTTCGATCTTGCCGTTCCTGACCACGGCGCGTTCCTCGCCGGTCCCGACCGCGAGGATGGTCGACTGCGGCGGATTGATCACCGCGGTGAAATCCTTGATGCCGTACATGCCGAGGTTCGACACCGACGTTGTGCCGCCCTGATATTCTTGCGGCTTGAGTTTTCGCGCCCGCGCGCGCGCCGCGAAGTCCTTCATCTCGTTCGAGATCGCCGACAGCGATTTGGTCTCCGCGCTGCGTATGATCGGCGTGATGAGACCGTTCGGCATCGCGACCGCGACGCCGACGTCGGAATGATGGTGCTTGAGCATGCCGCCTTCGGTCCAGCTCACATTGGCATCCGGCACGCGTTGCAACGCGAGCGCCAAGGCCTTGATGACGAAGTCGTTGACCGAGAGTTTGTAGGCGGGCTTGCCGTCCTTGTCCTTGGGCGCAGCGTTGTTGATCTCTTCGCGGGCGGCGAGGAGCTTGCCGATGTCGCAGTCGATGGTCAGGTAGAAATGCGGAACGGTCTGCACCGAGGCGGTCAGCCGCTGCGCAATGGTGCGGCGCATGCCATCGTGCGGGACGACGTCGTAACTGCCTTCTTCGTAGAGCGATCGGATTTGCTGATCCGACATCGATGGCGCGATGGCTGGAACAGGGGAACTGGCGGCCGCTGCTCCTGGCGCGCGCAGGCCATGTCCCGATTGAGCGCCCTCAACATCGCGCGCGATGATGCGGCCATGGGGGCCCGAACCCTGGATGCGGCCGAGATCGATGCCCGCTTCTTTCGCGAGGCGTCGCGCGAGCGGCGAGGAAAAAACGCGGTTGGCGCCATGACCGTTGGTCCGAGCCCCCTCACCCCGACCCTCTCCCCGCTGGGGAGAGGGAGCGCGCGGTGCTGCCGGCGGAGTGGGTGATTTTCCCTCTTGTGTGGGCGTTTTCGCTTCTAATGGACGGCCTAGAGCACCGGCCGCAGGCGCGGCGGCTGGCTGGGCAGCCCCCTCTCCCCGAGGGGGAGAGGGCGGCGGTGAGGGGGCTCTCGGCGCTCGGTGTCGCCCCCTTCCCCGCTGCAGCCGCCGCAGCTTTCGGGTCCTCGCCTTCTTGCGCCATCACGGCGATGAGTTGATTGACCGGCACGTCGCTGGCGCCTTCGGGCACCACGATCTTGGCCATGATGCCGTCATCGACGGCTTCGTATTCCATCGTCGCCTTGTCGGTCTCGATCTCGGCAATGATGTCGCCGGTCTTGACCGCGTCGCCTTCCTTCTTGAGCCACTTGGCGAGGTTGCCTTTTTCCATCGTCGGCGACAGCGCCGGCATGAGAATGTTGATGGGCATGTCAGCTGACCGCGTTCGTCGCGCCGCTGTCGGTCGGGCGCTCCATCTCGGCGTCGAACATCGCCCATACCTTCTCGACCACATCATCCTCGCGCATCGAAGCCTCGAGCGCGTAGATGCGGCCGATATGCCGCGCGACGTCGGCGAGCAGCACGCCCCACACCTGGGGTTCATCGAAGGCGCGCCGCAACGACACGTGCAGCGAGCCCTCGACGATCGCCGCCCGCATCACTTCGTAGCCGCCTTGCTCGAGCGCCGGCGGCGGCACGGCAAGCGCCTCGAACTTTGCGGCGGCCTTGGACGCATCATCGCTCATCGATAGCAAACCGCTTTCGCCGCCTCGACTACTTCGGCGACCGAGGGCAACGCGAGCTTTTCAAGATTGGCGGCGTAGGGCATCGGCACGTCCTTGCCGGTGACGCGCATGACCGGTGCATCGAGGTAGTCGAACGCCTCCTCCATCATGCGCGCGGCGATCTCGGCGCCGACGCCGGACTGCTTCCAGCCCTCCTCGACCGTGACCAGCCGGCCGGTCTTCTTCACCGACTCGATGATGGTGTCGCTGTCCATCGGCTTGAGGGTACGCAGGTCGATCACTTCGGCGGAAATATTATCCTTCGCCAGTTCGTCGGCGGCCTTGAGCGCGTAGCTCATGCCCATTGACCAGGCGACGATGGTGACGTCGTTGCCGGCGCGCACCACCCGCGCGCGGCCGATCGGCAGCACGTAGTCGGCAAGTTTCGGCACCGGCGAGGAATGGCCGTAAAGAATCTCGTTCTCGAGGAACATCACCGGATTGGCATCGCGGATCGCGGCCTTGAGCAGCCCCTTGGCATCCGCTGCGGTTGATGGCGCGATGACCTTGAGGCCGGGAATATGCGAGTACCAAGCCGAATAGTCCTGGCTGTGCTGCGCGCGCGACGCGCGCCGCCGGTCCGTTCGGCCCGCGAAACACGATCGATACCTCCACCTGGCCGCCGGACATATAGGGGGTCTTCGCCGCCGAGTTGATGAGCTGATCCATCGCCTGCATGGCGAAATTGAAGGTCATGAACTCGACAATCGGCTTGAGGCCGGCAAGCGCCGCGCCGATGCCGAGACCGGTAAAGCCGTGCTCGGTGATCGGCGTGTCGATGACGCGCCGCGCGCCGAATTCCTGCAGCAGCCCCTGGGTCACCTTGTAGGCGCCCTGATAGTCGGCGACCTCCTCGCCCATCACGAATACGTCCGGATCGCGGCGCATTTCCTCGGCCATGGCGTCGCGTAGCGCTTCGCGCATGGTCATGGTGACCATCTCGGTGCCTTCCGGGACTTCGGGTTCGGGCACCAGGTCTGCGGCCGGAGGTTTGGCAGTGCCGGTCTTCGCCGGGGCGGGAGCTTCGGTCTTCTTCGCCGGTTCGTTCTTGGCCGCAGGCGGCGCAGACTCCGCGCCCTTTTGCTGTTGAGCGAGCTGTTCGGCCTTTGCCGGCTGTTTGCCGGGCGCAGCCTTACCGTCCTTGCCGTCCTTCAGCGCGGCAGCGTCCTCGCCTTCGGCCAAGATCGTCGCGATCGGCGTATTGACCGCGACGTCAGCGGTGCCTTCCGGCACCAGTATCCTGCCGAGCGTGCCTTCTTCGACCGCTTCCACCTCCATGGTGGCTTTGTCGGTCTCGATCTCCGCAATGACGTCGCCGGACTTGACGGAGTCGCCTTCCTTCTTGTGCCACTTGGCGAGATTGCCCTTCTCCATCGTCGGCGAAAGGGCGGGCATCAGCACGTCTATCGGCATGGCGGCTTATATTCCGTCGCTGGATCGATTTACCGATATACGTCCGTATAGAGTTCGGCGGGATCGGGCTCGGCGTCATGGGTCGCGAACTCCGCGGCCTCGTTGACGACGGCGCGGACCGAGGCATCGATTTTCTTGAGCTCGTCTTCGCTCGCCCATTTCTTGTCGAGCAGCCGCCGGCGCACCTGCTCGATCGGATCGTGCTCGGTGCGCACTTTGTCGACCTCTTCCTTGGTGCGATACTTTGCCGGGTCCGACATCGAGTGGCCGCGATAGCGGTAGGTCATCATTTCCAGGATTACCGGTCCGTTGCCGGCGCGGCACCACGCCAGCGCCTCCTCGCCCGCGGCTTTGACCGCGCGGACGTCCATGCCGTCGACCTGCGTTCCGGGAATATTGAAGGACGTTCCGCGCTTGGAAAAATCGGTCTGCGCCGACGAGCGCGATACCGCGGTGCCCATGGCATAGCGATTGTTCTCGATGATGTAGACCACGGGGAGCTTCCACAGCTCCGCCATGTTGAAACTTTCGTAGACCTGACCTTGGTTCGCGGCGCCATCGCCGAAATAGGTGAGCGAGACGTTCTTGTTTTCGCGATACTTGTTGGCGAAGGCGAGGCCGGTGCCGATCGGTACTTGCGCGGCAACAATGCCGTGGCCGCCGTAGAATTTCTTCTCCAGCGAGAACATGTGCATCGAGCCGCCCTTGCCCTTGGAATAGCCGCCGCGGCGTCCGGTGAGCTCCGCCATCACCCCCTTGGGGTCCATGCCAAGCGCGATCATGTGGCCGTGATCGCGATAGCCGGTGATCATCTGATCGCCGTCCTGCATGGCGAGCCGCATGCCGATGACGACAGCTTCCTGGCCGATATAAAGGTGGCAGAATCCGCCGATTAGCCCCATGCCGTACATCTGGCCGGCCTTTTCTTCAAAACGCCGGATTAGGAGCATCTGGCTTAGCGCCTGAAACTCTTGCTCTTTACTGAAGTCGAGAACGGCAGTGGCATGCGTTCCCCAGTCGGTTGCGGGAAGGCGTTCTACTGCGCTTTGATCCGCTTCCTTGGTTTTGGCTAAGGCCATTCATTGTCCTCGAGGCATCGCACGCGGGCCTCATCCCATAGCCGAAATCGACACGTGGCGGAAGCCAGAGCGGCGCCAGCGGGCCGCCGGCCAAATCCTTGGCGTAAATATTAATTTCGGGACTGTGGGCGGCGCGGTCAAGGCCGGGGCGGATCGCCCGGGTGCGGGCGCGGCTCATACATCAAGAGCAAGTCGTCGGGGCCAACATAGTCGAGCAGTGCGCGGGCGCGTTCGTCCAGCATATCGGGATCGAGGCTGCCGGATTTGAGCAGCGCGATCCGGCGCTCCCATTGCGCGCGCTGCACTCTGAGATGGTCCAAATCAGCGGAAAGCGCCTGCGTCTGCTGGTCGATGTCCTGTTTCGCCTTGAGGCCGCGGTTGCCGCTATACGCGTTGACGCCGAAATAGCCGATCAGCATCGTCGCAATGACGTAAAGGCCGAGCGCAGTGAGGATCGAACGAAGGCGTTTGCGGCTGACCATGCCGCGACAATGCGGGGGCGCGGCTTAAAGCGGCCTTAATAAACGGCCCGAGTCCAGCGTCTGCCGGCGCTGCGCCAGAGACGGAGTTCCCTACTAGCCGAGAAGCCTGAACGCCGCGCGCCCGGCGTAGACTGCCTGCGCACCGAGTTCCTGCTCGATGCGCAACAGCTGGTTGTATTTGGCGGTGCGGTCGGAACGCGCGAGCGAGCCGGTCTTGATCTGTCCGCAATTGGTCGCGACCGCGAGGTCGGCGATGGTCGAATCCTCCGTCTCGCCGGAGCGATGCGACATGACTGCAGTGTAGCCAGCCTTGTGCGCCATCTCGACCGCGGCCAGCGTTTCGGTCAGCGTGCCGATCTGGTTCACCTTGATCAGGATCGAATTGCCGATGCGGTTTTTGATGCCGTCGGAAAGCCGTGCAACGTTGGTGACGAAGACATCGTCGCCGACCAGTTGGCAGTGGGCGCCGATCTTTTGTGTGAGCATTTTCCAGCCGGCAGCGTCGTCCTCGGCCATGCCGTCTTCGATCGACACGATCGGATAGCGCTTCGTAAGTTGCGCGAGGTATTCGACCTGCTGGTCGACCGAGCGCGTCTTGCCCTCGCCTTCGTAGCGGTAGGCCCCATCCTTGAAGAACTCGCTGGCTGCGGGGTCGAGCGCGAGCATGAGGTCCTTGCCCGCCTGGTATCCGGCCTGCTCGATTGCTGCCAGGACAAGATCGAGCGCGGCTTCGGCCGACGGCAGGTTCGGCGCAAAGCCGCCCTCGTCGCCCACATTGGTATTGTGGCCGGCGGCCTTGAGGGACGCGCGCAGCGTGTGAAAGATCTCCGAGCCGGCCCGCACAGCTTCGGCGAAGGAGGCTGCGCCGAGCGGCACGACCATGAATTCTTGAAAGTCGATCGGGTTGTCGGCGTGAACGCCGCCGTTGACGATATTCATCATCGGTACTGGCAGGAGCCGCGCCGACGTGCCGCCGACATAGCGGTACAGCGGCAGATGGTTCGCCGTGGCCGCAGCCTTGGCGACGGCGAGCGAGACGCCGAGAATGGCGTTGGCGCCGAGCCGGGCTTTGTTGGGCGTGCCGTCGAGCGCGATCATGGTCTGATCGACTTTGACCTGCGCCTCGGCATCCATACCGCTCAAAGCGTCGAAGATCTCGCCATTGACGGCCTCGACCGCGTTGCGCACACCCTTGCCGAGGTAGCGCTTCTTGTCGCCGTCGCGCCGCTCGATCGCCTCGTGGGCGCCGGTCGAAGCGCCTGAAGGGACGCCGGCGCGGCCGCGCGAACCGTCCGCCAGCACGACATCCACCTCGACGGTCGGATTGCCGCGGCTATCGAGTATTTCCCGGCTGATAATATCGACAATGGCGGTCATGCCTGCTCCCGGCTCGCTGCTGCCGAGGGCTTTTACAGGATCGGGGATATCATTGTCATGTCGGCGATTGAGCGCAACGCTCACCATGTATAGCGCAGCGTTCCCGCCCCTGCGCCTCGGCCGTGCCTCCGGCTGCGACAAGGAAAACAAAGCTCGCCAGCGCCCAAGCTCCGCGGCAACAACTGCCGCGCCGGCGAGCGTCGCACGCCAGTCTCGGTAGCCCCGCCCTTGGCGAATATCGCGACGCACGCGCCCCGTCCTTGTACTTGCAATCGGGCGATCGCTCGACGCCGATGCGCCGCCGTCTCATCGCATGGCCCAGAGACAGGACGAAGCTTACGTGTGGGGTGCCCCTACCGACAATTGCAAACGCCAGCCGGTGAAGATGGAACTCGGCGAGTCCGGTGTGGTGTGGCTGAAGCGCAACGTATTCGCCACCTTCAACGGCGCTGGCTTTCCGGTGTCCCCGATCGGAAGGAATTCGTGCCGGTAGCGCGCAACGCAGGGCTGCGATCATGCAGTTGTCCACAGGCTCGATTGCATCGGACCAGAATTGGATGCTGGAATCCCATTGGCTTGGTTGAAAGTACGGTGGAGTAAAAAAATGAGTAGTCAGTTCAGTAATACGTCGGAAGCGATCGTTCGTTTTGCTCCGAAGGCAAAGGCTGCGGTCTCGGAACCTGCCGATCCGCTAGACACTATCGGGCAAGGCGTCATGGGGTTGCTGCATCGGGCGGCCGATGTGGCGGAGGCGAACAGCCAGCGCGCATTGGAGGTGGCGCACAAGCTTTCGGCGCAACTGCAAAATGCAGAGAGCCGAATAAAGGAGCTCGAAGGGGACGTCAGGTACTACCAGGATCGCGCCGATCGCGCCGAAAAATGGATGGCCCAGATTTCGGCGGAGATCGAGGAGAGATTTCTGCGACAGGATGAGAGCCGCCAGACCCGCTTGCCGCCTCCACAGCGCGGACCCAAGATCCCGGGTTTTAATATTTAGCTTTTGGCGCTGTGAACGGCCAGTCGTGACGTGGCGGAGCGTCATTTCGGATCGCTGGATATGGTTCGCTGTCCGAACCAATAGGTCACCGCTCCAATCCGAAAGGGCGGTTTCGGCTGCTCACCGCATTTTAGCTAAATGCTACGCCTGTTGAATTCCGCAGCCGTGTGCGTCGCTATGTAGAACGCTTGCCGGCACCCCATTGGTCCCGCACCACGAGTAACGCAACGTTCCCATATTGCGGTGCCTTGGCCGCCCGTGGCCGCCCGTGGACGTCCGTGGTATCGAAGCGGTCATGAACCAGGTTGTGGGGCCTAGTAACTCCACCTTCATGCCGCTTGGCGAGGCGCTCATGTATGCGGAGCGCTGCCGCAGCGAGGGCCGGCTGCTGGAGGCCGAGGCGGTGTGCCGCCGGGTGCTCGAATCGCAGCCGAATACGCCCGAGGCCGAGCACCTGCTCGGCGTCATTGCCCACCAGAACGGCAAGCTCGGCGAGGCGATCGAGCATGTGCAACGGGCACTGAAGCGCGCGCCCCATGTCGCGTTATTTCACGCCAATCTCGGCGAGATGCTGCGCCTGGCCGGCCAGCCCCGACTCGCTGCCGCGTCGGCGCGCCGCGCCCTCGAGGTCGATCCGCAAATGCCAGCGGCATTGAGCAATCTGGGCGTCGCGCTTTACGAGTTGAAGGACTATGAGGAGGCCGCTGGCGCGCAACGCAAGGCGATCGCCGCAAATCCTGACTTTGCCGAAGCGCACAGCAATCTCGGCAATGCTCTGCACGCGTTGCGCCGGTTCGACGATGCCGTCGCCGCTTATCGCCGCGCGCTCGCGCTCAACCCCAATTATGCCGACGCCTGGGCCAATCTTGGCACCACGTTGCATCATGCGGGGGATTTCGAAGAGGGCATGATGGCGCTGCGCCGCGCTATTGCGCTTGCCCCGCATCATGCCAACGCGCGTTCCGGCCTCGGCATTCTGCTGCTCATGCGCGGCGATCTCGCCGAAGGCTGGGATGAATACGAATGGCGGCTGCGCTCGTCGGAGCGCAAAGGTCCGCGCTTTCCCGAAAATCCTTGGCAAGGCGAGAGCCTCGCCGGCAAGCACATTTACGTCCAGGCCGAGCAAGGCTTTGGCGATACGCTGCAGTTCGCCCGCTACATGCCGCCGCTCGCCGCGCGCGCCGGCAGCGTCACATTGCGCGTGCACCAGCAACTCGTGACCCTGCTGCGCGAGAGCCTGCCCGGCATCACGGTGCTGGGCGACCGCGGCGATCCGGCGGCGTATCAGTGCGACGCCGTGCTGTTGAGCCTGCCGCGCCTGTTCAAGACGCGGCTCGAGACCATCCCCGCGACTGTGCCCTATCTGCGCCCACCGGCGGCAACGGCGGCGCGCTGGAACAAGCGCCTCGCGACCATGCGGGGCGTCAAGATTGGCCTTGTCTGGGCCGGCAATCCCGAGCACGTCAACGATTCCCGCCGCTCGGTCGATCTCAAATTGCTGGCGCCCCTTTTTGGCGTGCGCGGCGCCTCGTTCGCGAGCCTGCAATTCGGGCCGCGCACCGCCGATTTGAAAAAATTGAAAGGCAAACGCGCGATCGAGGATCTGGCTCCGGCGTTTGGAGATTTCATCGAGACTGCGGGCGCCATCGATGCGCTCGACCTCGTCATCACCGTCGATACCTCGGTCGCGCATCTCGCCGGCGCGCTCGGCAAACCGGTCTGGGTGCTGCTGCCGTGGGTCACCGATTGGCGCTGGATGCTCAACCGCGAGGATAATCCCTGGTATCCGACCATGCGCCTGTTCCGCCAGAGAAAGGGCGAGGACTGGGGGTTCGTGGTTGCGCGCATGGTGCAGGAGCTCGAGGCAGTCGCGCAGGGCGACGAGGCGCCGCTGATGCCCTTCAAGGCCGAAGGCGGCCGCCGCGCCGAGCAAGCCGCCGCCATCATGGCGGCGGAAGCCATGCAGGCCACTGCGCCGGCGGCAATACCGGCGCAGACCGTGACTGCGGGCCACGCGCTTATCCTCGCCGAGCAAAAGCGCCGCCACGGCTTTCTTGGCCGACGCCGACGATCTCACCCGGCGAGCCGCTACCGCCGAGCCGGACAATGCCGAGGCGGCGCATATGCTCGGCATCATTGCCCACCAATCGGGTAAGTCGACCGAAGCGATCGAGCATCTGCGTCGCGCGATCGCGATCAAGCCGGACGTCGCGCTCTATCACGCCAATCTCGGCGAAATGTGCCGCCTCGCCGGCCGCATCGACGAGGCGATCGCCGCCGGCCGCCGCGCGCTCGAAATCAATCCGCATTATCCCGGCGCGTTGAGCAATCTCGGCATCGCCCTATTCGACCAGGGCAAGTTCGAGGAGGCGCTGGAACTTTACGAGCGCGCCATCGCGCTGCAGGCCGATTTCGCCCAAGCCCATAGCAATCGCGGCAATGCGCTGCAGCGCCTGAAGCGCTTTGGCGAAGCGGAGCCGGCCTATCGGCGCGCGCTCGAATTGCAGCCGAGCTTCGGCGATGCCTGGAACAATCTCGGCACCTGCCTGCGTGAATTGAAGCGGCCGGAGGAAGCCGAGACCGTCTATCGCAAGGCGCTCGAACTCAAGCCCAACGATCCGGACACGCTCGACAATCTCGCGCTCGCGGTCAAAGACCTCGACCGGATCGAGGAAGCCGCCGACCTGATGCGGCGCGCGCTCGTCATCGAGCCGCAGCGCGCCAAGTTCCATCTGCACTACGGCAACATCCTGCTCGACCAGGACAAGATCGAGGAGGCCGCCGCCGCGACTCAACGTGCGCTGGCGATCGATCCAGACAATCACGACAGCGTCAATCTGATGGGCCGCATCGCCTTCGAGCGCGGCGAACTCGAGCCGGCGCTCACGCATTACCGGCGCGCGCTTGCGCTCAAGCCCGACCTCGCCGACGCCTACAACAACATGGGCAACGTGCTCAAAGAGCTCGGCCGGTTGCGCGAGGCGCAGGACGCCTACCTCGAAGCGCTCCGTCTCGACCCGAGCATCACCGGGGTCTACGTCAATCTCGCGGACTCCAAGACATTCAAGGCCGGCGATCCGCATCTCGACGCCATGGAAATGCTCGCGGCGAAGACCGAAGGCCTGTCGAAAACCGACCGCCTGCAACTCGATTTCGCGCTCGGCAAGGCTTATGCGGATTTGAAGGACTATTCCCGCTCGTTCAAGCACCTGCAGGCCGGCAATGCCGGCAAGCGCGCAACCATCGCCTACGACGAGAAATCCGCGGTCGCCCTGTTCGACCAGATCGAGACGGTGTTTACGCCCGAATTGATCAAGGCGAAGACCGGCGGCGGCGACGCTTCGAAAATGCCGATTTTCGTGATCGGCATGCCGCGCTCGGGAACGACGCTGGTCGAACAAATCATCGCCAGTCATCCGATGGTGCACGGCGCCGGCGAATTGCAAACGCTCAACGACGTCATCCTCACCGTCCACGGGCCCGACGGCAACACAATTCCCTATCCGGAATTCCTGCCGTCGCTCGATGCATCGGCTTTGCAGCAGATTGGCGCGCGCTACATTGCAGAGGTGCGTAAGCTGACGCCGAAAAGCGAACGCGTGACCGACAAGATGCCGTCGAATTACTATTTCGCCGGACTCATCCATCTCGCCCTGCCGAATGCAAAGATCATCCACGCGATGCGCGATCCGGTCGATACCTGTATTTCATGTTTCTCGAAGCTGTTTTCCGCCGAACAAAACCACACCTACGATCTCGCCGAACTCGGCCGCTATTACCGGCGCTACGAGCGGCTGATGGCGCATTGGCGCCAGGTGTTGCCGGCGGGAAGCATTCTCGATGTGCGTTATGAGGATGTAGTCGCCGATCTCGAACAATCGGCGCGGCGCGTCATCGCCTATTGCGACTTGCCCTGGGACGAGCGCTGTCTCGCGTTCCACAAAACCGATCGTCCGGTGCGCACCGCGAGCGCAACGCAGGTGCGCCAGCCGATCTACAACAGCGCTGTCGGCCGCTGGCGCGTCTACGAGAAGCAGATCGGGCCGCTGCTGAGTGCGCTTGGTGGCCTGTCGCAAACCGCGAAACAATGACGAAGCAACCGCTCCATCTCGGCCGGCCCGCGCCAATTCCGGCGTCGCCGGAAAACGCCAAGCTCGACCGTGTGCGCAATCCGCATCCGGATACGAATTACGTTGCCCGTTTCACGTTCCCCGAGTTCACTGTGATGTGCCCGGTCACCGGCCAGCCCGATTTCGCCACGCTGGTCATCGACTACGTGCCGAAGGACTGGCTCGTGGAATCGAAATCGCTCAAGCTTTATCTGAACAGCTTCCGCAACCACGGTGCGTTCCACGAGGATTGCACCGTCACCATCGGCAAAAAGCTCGTCGCGCTGCTGCGGCCAAAATGGCTGCGCATCGGCGGTTATTTTCATCCGCGCGGCGGCATGCCGATCGACGTGTTTTGGCAGGCGGGAAAACGTCCCGCGGGCGTTTGGGTGCCCGATCAGGGCGTCAGCACCTACCGGGCGCGCGGATAGCGAGCGAGCGAGCCCTTCAGGGTCGCGATCAGAGCCCGCGGCGTTCACGACTTCACCAAGCGGACGCCGCGCTTGGCGGCGGCCGGTGACCAGAAGCAGCGGCGGGTCCGGCAACGGCATGCGCATTCAACCACGGTTGTACGGACGGCCTCTTTATGGGACATTTTGCGCATGGGAAGAACCGGGAGGCTGTTCCATGGTCACGACATCGATGACGAAATTCATACTCGCCGCGGCATTGACCGCGGCAACGCTGTCTCCGGCGTTCGCGGCAAGGCGGCACATGCACACGCCGAGAATGAGTGGCGCTTGCGCGCAACCGACCGGACGCTGCATTTCCAATTGCGATCAGCTCGATTGGTGTCAGATGAATACCTGCATCAACGGCCAGTCGACGCCGGTGCCGTTCTGGCGCTGTTTTGAGCCGAGCGGGCTCTGCCTCGCGCCGCATTGCTGACGCAGGGCGGCAGGTGTTTTGCGCTGCTCAGGGCGCGATCAGCGCCCAGTCGGTGCGTAACTCGTGACCGGGATCGGCGTCGGCATCGGAACGAGACGCCGCGGCACGATGATGCGCTCGCCTTCCGTAAGAGGCCCACGTTCGGACTCGCGATTAGCCTCGGCGAGCGCCCAGAGCGGCACGTGATAGGTTGCGGCAAATGTTTGCAGCGTATCGCCGGCATGCGCCGTCACCGGGAGGCCACTGTCCCATAGCTCGATCGCGGCGCCGGCCGGAACCTCAAAGCGCAACGGCGCCGCCTCGCCTTCCGCGCTTGCCGGCGTCGCGGTGAGCTGCGCGATCTTGGTGACGAGTTGCTCCTGGATGCGCTCCGCCTTCTCGATGTTGACGTGAATGATTTCGTTGTGGTCCTTGAGATTGAAGCTGGCGTAATGGCCATGGAAGCGGCGGCCCTGCACGACGTTGCCGCCGCCCATGAAATTGTTTGATTTGAACAGATTGATATAGCGTTCGACATTGGCCGGCACATCGTCGGCGATGCGCGTGGGATCGTAGGTGACCAGCAGGCTGACCGGGATATCCGCGGCGTTGAGCAACTCGGCGAACGCCACGGCGGAATCGCCTCCCATGGAATGACCGATGATGATGATCGGCTCAGGATCGCGGCGATAGTCGCGGATCGCCTCGTTGGCGACAGTGCGCCACATCAGATAGGTGTGAACGCTGGCGGTCACGCCAGTGCGTTTGATGCGCTCCGCCAGAGTGTCCATGCCGGTTGAATAGATCAGGCCGGCGACGCCGCGGAACAGATAGGCGCGTCCTCGCGGCTCGATGATTACTTTCTCGGCGGCGGCTGGCGGCGGTTCGATCGGCTTCACCGCTTCATCGGTACTGACGAGGACAACCGGCTTGGCGGCGGGAGACGGCGCGATCGGATTAGCTTCAGCCGAGGCGCGGACGAACAGCGAGTTGACCGCCGTCTTGTTTGGTGATGGAGCCGACGATACGTCACTGCTGGCAGCCGGCAGCGTTGCCGGTGCGTCGGCGGCCGCAACCGCGCCGGCCGATTTCGTCCATTGAGCTTTGCTCGACGAATTGAACGACGCCGTCGTGTCGGAATCGAGCACGGATAACCCGCAGCCGGACAGACCGGCTGCGAGCAGGATGGCGGCGATATGTTTCGCTTGCACCATGCGCTTCCGGATGTTCGGCTCTGAGTTTAGAACCAGCCGGCCGCGGTCGGCGCCGGCTCGTAGCCAATGGACCTCGGCATCAGGCATTCGACCGGACGAATCCCCGTGACTCGCCACCGCGTGAGAAGAGCCCGAAATCCTTAATTTCCCCCGAACACCAGGGCACCGTGCCGGTCACAACAGGTGAAATCAGGGAGGTGCCCAGGCATTTTCGTGGCGAAGTTTGGGCGAATGGCTGGGATGTCGACGGAAGTCCATTATATGACCCGCATCCCGGCGATTGACGCTCAGCGCCGTCTCGCCTACGCGTCGGCAAAGGCGCGGCCATAAATCGAGCTCTTAATGAACCGTGCTGCCCGTATTTCCTTCGTCTCGCTGGGCTGTCCAAAGGCGCTGGTCGATTCCGAGCGCATCATCACGCGGCTGCGCGCGGAGGGTTACGAACTCGCACGCGACCACGCCGGCGCCGATCTCGCCATCGTCAATACCTGCGGTTTTCTCGACAGCGCCCAGGTCCGAATCGCTCGCCGCCATCGGCGCGGCGATGGCCGAGAACGGCAAAGTTATCGTCACCGGCTGCATGGGGGCGGAGCCCGAAAAAATCACCGCAGTGCATCCGGGCGTGCTCGCGGTCACCGGCCCGCACCAATACGAGAGCGTGCTCGATGCCGTGCATCGCGCCGCGCCGCCGCAACACGACCCTTACACCGACCTGATCCCGCCTGAGGGCATCAAGCTTACGCCGCGGCACTACGCGTATCTAAAGATTTCAGAGGGTTGCAACAATCGCTGCACGTTCTGCATCATCCCGAAGCTGCGCGGCGATCTGGTTTCCCGGCCGGCCGCCGACGTGCTGCGCGAGGCCGAGCGGCTGGTTGCGGCCGGGGTCAAGGAACTGCTGGTGATTTCGCAGGACACCTCGGCCTACGGCGTCGATCTCAAATATGCGCCGACCGCATGGCAGGGCCGCGAGGTGCGCGCCAAATTCGTCGACCTTGCGCGCGAGCTCGGCGAATTCGGCGTCTGGGTCCGGCTGCACTACGTCTATCCCTACCCGCATGTCGACGACGTGATCGCGCTGATGGCGGACGGCAAGGTGCTGCCTTATCTCGACGTGCCGTTCCAGCACGCCAGTCCTGCCGTGCTCAAACGCATGCGCCGGCCGGCGGCGCAGGAAAAGACCCTCGAGCGCATCCGCAAGTGGCGCGCGGAATGTCCCAATCTGACCATCCGCTCGACCTTCATCGTCGGCTTTCCCGGCGAGACGGAGCAGGATTTTTCGCTGCTGCTCGATTGGCTCGGCGAAGCCGCAACTCGATCGCGTCGGCTGCTTCCGCTACGAGCCGGTCTGACGGCGCGGCGGCGAACGATCTCGGCGCGGCGGTGCCCGGCGACGGTCAAGGAAGAGCGCTGGCACCGCTTCATGCAGCGCCAGCAGGAGATTTCGCGCAAACGGCTCAAGCGCAAGGTCGGCAACCGCGAGCGCGTCATCATCGATGAAGTCGGGCCGACGGTCGCCAAGGGCCGCAGCAAAGCCGATGCGCCGCAAATCGACGGCGCTGTCTATGTGGCAAGCCACCGGCCGCTGCGGGTCGGCGAGATCGCGACGGTGAAGATCGAGCGCGCCGACGACTACGATCTGCACGGCACGGCGGTCGGCTATTGATCAGCCGCGCCGGGGAGCCCTCAGCCGAAACCGTCCGCACGGCATTTAGTCAGCGTTTCGAGCTCATCCTCGGCAATCGTGAAGGCCGGCGTCAGATAGACGACGGAGCCGAACGGGCGGATGAAAACGCCTTCGGCGATAAAGCGCTGCCGCAACGCATTGAGATTATCGATGCGCTCAAGCTCGACCACGCCGATGGCGCCGGCGACGCGCACATCCTTGACGCCGGGCATGCCGCGGCACGGCTCGAGACCGTCGCGCCAGCGCTTTGGCGATTTTGGCCACCTGATCGAGCCGCGGCTCGCGCTCGAACAGGTCGAGCGAGGCATTGGCAGCGGCGCAGGCAAGCGCATTCGCCATGAAGGTCGGCCCGTGCATGAGCGCCTGCGCCGGATCGTCCGACCAGAACGCCTCGAACACCCTTTTGCGCGCGATGGTGGCGGCGAGCGGCAGCGTGCCGCCGGTCAACGCCTTGGACAGCGTGACGATGTCCGGCGCGACGCCCGCGGCCTCGAGCGCGAACATCGTGCCGGTGCGGCCGAAGCCGGTGAATATCTCGTCGAAGATCAGCAGGAGGTCATAGCGGTCGGCGCCGGCGCGCAGCCGCCGCAGCACCTGTGCATCGTGGAAGCGCATGCCGCCGGCGCCCTGCACCAGCGGCTCGACGATGATCGCCGCGATCTCCTCGGCATGCTGAGCAAGCACAGCCTCGAACGCCGCCGCACTTGCCTCATCGACCGGGCAGATCGACCAATATCTGCTCCGGCAACAGCCCGCGAAAGGCCTCATGCATGCCGCCCTGCGGATCGGACACCGCCATGGCGCCGGTGGTGTCGCCATGATAGCCGCCGTTGAACGCGAGAATGCGGGTGCGGCCGCGCTGGCCCTGGTTGAGCCAGTACTGCACCGCCATCTTCAGCGCGACTTCGACCGCGACCGAGCCGGAATCGCTGAAAAAGACGCGATCGAGATCGCTCGGGCGCGAACAGCGCCGCGAGCCGCCGCGCCAGCGTCGAGCGCCTGCTCATGCACCATGCCGCCGAACATGACGTGCGGCATCTGCGCGAGCTGGCGCTCGACTGCGGCCCGGATGTGGGGGTGATTGTAACCGTGGCAGGCGGTCCACCACGAGGCGATGCCATCGATCAGTTCGCGGCCGTCGGCCAGCACGATGCGGCTGCCGTGGGTTGCCTTAACCGCGAGTGGCGGGCTTGCGGTCTTCATCTGCGTATAGGGCAGCCAGATGTGATCGAGGACCGCAGCGTACCGAGCTGGGATGCATGGCGAGCCTATCCGGCTTGTTTTCGCTGGTATTACCCGACATTCGGCGCTTTCATTGCCATGACAGGGCTTGCATTGTGCCTGTCGGCTCTGCCGAGGTCACGATGGTTCGACGGGTTCCCCCGATCGAGATCCGAAGGGAGGGCGATGCGCTCGCTCGATGAATTCGCCTGCGGCAAGCTTGCGGCGCTGGACCGCGCACGACTGCGCCGCACGCCGGTGGTGACGGCGCGCGACGGCATTTTCGCCGAGCGCGGCGGCCGTCGCTTGATCTCGTTCTCGTGCAACGACTATCTCAATCTCAGCCAGCATCCGGCCGTCATCAAGGCCGCGATCGCGGCAGCAACGCAGCTACGGTGTCGGCGCCGGCGCCTCGCGCCTCGTCACCGGCAATCATCCGCTCTACGCCGAGCTCGAAAGCCGCCTGGCGCGGCTCAAGGGCAGCGAGGCGGCCTGCGTGTTCGGCTCCGGCTATCTTGCCAATACCGGCGTCATCCCGGCGCTGGCCGGACCCGACGATCTGATCTTGGTCGATGAATTGTCGCATGCCTGCATTCATGCCGGCGCCAAGCTCAGCGGCGCGACGGTGCAGCCTTATCGCCACGCCGATCCGAACCATGCCGCAAGCGCTGCTGGCGGAACATCGCGCGCGCCATCCCCACGCGCTCATCGTGACCGACGGCGTGTTCTCGATGGACGGCGACCTCGCGCCGCTCGCGCGAGCTCTCGCGCCTCGCGCAGCGCTACGACGCCTGGCTGCTGGCCGACGACGCCCATGGCCTCGGCGTCGTCGGCAATGGCCGCGGCTCGAGCTTTGCCAACGGCGCCGCCGACGTGCCGCTGCAGATGGGCACCTTGTCGAAGGCGATCGGCGCCTACGGCGGCTATCTTTGCGCATCGCAAGCCGGTCATCGATCTCATGCGCACGCGCGCGCGCACCTTCATCTATTCGACCGGCCTGCCGCCGCCGGTCGTCGCCGCCGCCATCGCCGCCCTCGACCTGATCGAGCGCGAGCCGGCCTATGCCGCTGAGCCGTTGCGCAAAGCCCGGCTGTTCACCCGGGCGCTCAACCTGCCCGAGGCGCAAAGCGCGATCGTCCCGGTGATCATCGGCGAGAGCCGATGCGGCGCTTGCCGCATCCGAACTGTTGCAGCACGAAGGCTTCCTTGTCGTCGCGATCAGGCCGCCGACGGTGCCCGCCGGCACCGCCCGGCTCCGCTTCGCCTTCACCGCGCAGCATCCCGACGCCGAGGTTGAGCGGCTTGCCGGAATCGTGCGAAGGCGCGTGCTGAGGCGCTGAACCGTGACCGCCATCTTCATCACCGCGACCGGGACCGACGTCGGCAAGACTTTTGTCGCCGCCTCGCTCATTCGGCATTTGCGGCAGATGGGCCGCCATGGTCGACGCCATCAAGCCGATCGTCAGCGGATTTGATCCCGCGCAACGCCGCGGCGAGCGATCCGGCATCCTGCTCGATGCGCTCGGCCTGCCGTCACGGCGGAGGAGATCGAGCGGATTTCGCCATGGCGTTTTCGCGCGGCGCTGTCGCCCGACCTTGCCGCGCGGCGCGAAGAGCGCAGCATCGACGTCGATACGGTCATTTCGTTCTGCCAGAGCGCGATCGAGCAACGCCGCGACATTCTGCTGATCGAAGGCGTCGGCGGCATCATGGTGCCGCTCGACGAGAACCGCACCATTCTCGACGTGATGATGGCGCTGCGGCTGCCGCTCATCCTGGTCACCGGCAGCTATCTTGGCACCATCAGCCACACGCTGACGGCGCTCGATTCGCTGTACCGCCGCGACATGAATGTGCTGGCCATCATCGTCAGCGAGACGCCCGGCAGCACCGTGCCGCTCGACGATACGGTCGCGGCGATCGCGCGCTTTGCCGAGCCGGTGATCGGCTGTGCCGCGACCGCGGCGGCATCAGGCTGGCAGTCCCGCCGGCGGCGGCGCCTTCGGCCGCATGTTCGGTGCGCAGGGCGGTGCGCCAGGGCCACAGTCGGACCGAGCAGGGCCGGTCCAGACGGCGCGGGGCCGCGCACCGCCGCGCGCTCGACGCCGGTAACGCTGGCTACGAGAAAAAACGCACCTGCAGCACGGTTTCGATCGTGCCTTCGAGGTTGAACAAAGCGTGCAGAACGAACGTCAGCAGCATCGATCCGCTGCGCCAGCGCACCCAGCCGAGAAACAAACCAATGACGAAAATCTGCAGCACGCCGGTCCAATCGTACTGGACGTGCAGTGCCGGCCCAGAGCAGCGAGATCACGAAGATTGCCGGCCAGGTCGAGCGCTCCGAGCGGGCCCAGCCGCGGAACAGAAAGCCGCGGAACATGATTTCCTCGCCGGCCGGCGCGACGATGATGGCGCCGATCGCCATGGCGGGAAGCCAGCCCTCTGCGGCGGCCGTGGTGTAGGACTGCAGCTGGAACGGCGTGACCAGCGCGCGCCCGCTGAGAAACAGCAGCGCATCGCAAATCGCGATCAGGACGACGAGGCAGATCGATCGCCATCGTCGACGTGGCGCGCCGGCGGCCAGGTCAGCGCCAGGTAGTCGGCGACATCGGCGCGCGCGAGCAGCACCGCGACCACGAGCACGGCAATCGTGACCGGATTGGATATGAGGATGAAGAGCGTGACGAGCGATGCCGTCGAACGGCGTCGCCAGGAGCGCATTGCAAGTCGCCCGCGCGCCACCACACCAGCACCGCCAGCCCGGCGAATTGCCCGGCGAGGAAGGCGAGCACGGCCCAGCCGAGCGTCGCCCAATAGCCCCAAGGCTTCATCCGTGTTGCGTCTTCATTGCGACTCGCAGTGACGCTCAAGGGATCAGGATGGACGAGCCGGTGGTGGCGCGTCCTTCCAGATCGCGGTGCGCCTTGGCGGCGTCGCGCAGCGGGATACTTCTGGTTGACCGGAATCTTGACCGCGCCGCTGCCGACGACGGCGAACAGGTCGTTGGCGATGGCCAGCAAATCCTCCCGCTTGGCGGCATAGGTGTTGAGCGTCGGGCGGGTGGCGAACAGCGAGCCCTTCTGCTGCAGGATGTTGATGTTGAAGGCATCGATCTGGCCCGATGCGCTGCCGAAGCTCGACGAACATGCCGAGCGGACGGATGCAATCGAGTGAAGCCGGGAACGTCGTCTTGCCGATGCCGTCATAGACCACGTCGCACAGCTTGCCGCCGGTGATCTCCTTGACCCGGGCGACGAAATCCTCGTCGCGATAGAGGATGGTGTGGTGGCAGCCGTTCGCTTTGGCGAGCGCCGCCTTCTCCTTCGATCCCACCGTGCCGATGACGTTGGCGCCGAGATGGTTCGCCCATTGGCACAGGATCAGGCCGACGCCGCCGGCGGCGGCGTGCATCAGCACGTTCATGCCCTTCTCGACCTTGAAGGTGCGGCGCACGAGATATTCCGCCGTCATGCCCTTGAGCATCATGCCGGCGGCCTGCTCGTAGCCGATATTGGCCGGCAGTTTCACGGCGCGGTCGGCCGCCACCAGCCGCTCGGCGGCGTAGCAGCCGAGCGCCGTGACATAGCCGACGCGGTCGCCGACCTTGAAGTCGGTGACGCCCGGCCCGACGGCGACAACCTCGCCGGCGCCTTCGTTGCCGGCGACGAACGGCAGGCCGACCGGCGACGGATACATGCCCATGCGGAAATAGGTGTCGATGAAATTGACGCCGCAGGCGTGCTGCTTCACCCGGATCTGGCCCTGTCCCGGCGCGCCGACCTCGACCTCTTCGAACGTCAGGACTTCGGGTCCGCCAATCTTATGAACTCGGACTGCAGCAACCATTTTCGTCTCCTGTCATACGTCTTCAAAGGCGGGCAAGCCGCCGCTGGCGCGCGATCATAGGTAGTCGCCGCGACGGCGCAAGGGACCGGGGCCGGCGTGCGTCAGTCGGGGCCCCGGCCCGCGCCGCGCTGTCGCGCCAGGATGTTGATGGCTTCGACCGCCGCAGCGAATGCCATCGCGAAATAGATGTAGCCGCGCGGAATGTGGACATCGAAACCGTCGGCAATCAGTGCGACGCCGATCAGGATCAGGAATGCGAGCGCCAGCATCTTGGTGGTCGGATGGCGCACGATGAAGGCCGCGACCGCACCCGAGGCGGCATACATCACCGCCATGGCGATGAGCACGGCGGCGATCATGATCTCGATCTCCTGCGCCAGGCCGATTGCCGTTACAATCGAATCGATCGAGAAGACGAGATCAATGAGCGCGATCTGCAGGATCACCAGCTTGATATTGGCCGCCAGCGCGGGCTTCACCTCATGCTCGTCGCCGTCGATCGTACCATGGATTTCATAAGTCGCCTTGGCGATCAGAAAAAGGCCGCCGCCGATCAGGATGATGTCGCGCCACGAAATGTCCGCGCCGAAAATCGTGATGATCGGATGACGCAGCCGCGCCAGCGCGGTCAGGCCGAAAAGCAGCGCGATGCGAAGGACGAGGGCGAGCAGCAGGCCGATCTGCCGGGCGCGCCGGCTTGATGCGTGGTCGAGCGGCGCGGCCAGAATGGAAATGAAGATCACATTGTCGATGCCGAGCACGATTTCGAGCGCGGTCAGCGTAACCAGCGCCTCCCAGGCATTCACATCGGTTAGAAGCGCGAGCATCAGTGCGCCGTGTTAGGGATGATGGCGGCGCAGGAACCCGATGCCGACGAAATAGACCGCGAGAAGGCAAAGCGCGGCAGCGATCCAGAATCCCGGCTCGAGGTCGCGCAGCACCGCGAGCATGGCGAGCACCACCCAGACGGCGAGCGCCGCAAACGTGAGCGCGCGCCAATGCGGAATGCGAACGGGATGAACGACATGAACCGGCACGAAAGTCAGCGCCGCTAAAACGACAACTGACAAAGCGGCCGGCCAAGGCGCCGGCTTGAGCAGAAACAAATAAAACGCCGCGACGTTCCAGAGCGCCGGAAAGCCGCGAAAGTAATAATCGGGCGTCTTCATTCGCCGGTCGGCGAAATAGAGCGAGCCGGTCACGACAATGACGAGGCCGAGCGGGGTGGCGAGGGCTGGCGGCAACAAGCCGCTTGCGGCAATGGCATAGGCCGGCACGAAAACGTAGGTGAGAATATCGACGACCAGGTCGAGCACGTCGCCGGACCAGCGCGGCAGCACTTCGCCGACACGCACCCGCCGCGCAAAGCTGCCGTCGACGCCGTCGATGAAGAGCGCGAGGCCCAGCCACAGGAACATCGCCGGCCACGCCGAGCGCACCGCCGCCAGCAGCGCCAACAGCGCGCACGCCGCGCCGCAAGCGGTGAAGACGTGGACCGAAAAGGCGGCGAAGGCACGCGGCGGAGGCAGTCCGGATGGCTCGGTCGGGTCCATTGTTCCACCTACGCGGTAAGCTGATCGTTCGCAGCATGCTCTGTCATTGCCAATCTTTCGACCATAAATCACAGGAAACCGAAGCGGCGGAAAGGCCCATGTACCCATGAGCGACGTCGGCGACTAAAGTGACCGCGGAAGTCGCGGTGATCGGCGGCGGCCCGGCCGGTCTCGTCAGCGCGATCGCGCTGGCCGCGGCGGGTGTCGAGACGTTGCTGATTGCGCGCCCGGCCGCAGCCCGATCATCGCACCACCGCGCTGCTCGCCGGCTCCGTCACGGCGCTCGCGACGCTCGGCGTCTGGGAGGCATGCCGCGCGCATGCCGCGCCGCTCGACCAAAATTCGGCATCATCGACGACACGGCACGGCTCCTCCGCGCGCCGGAGGTTATGTTCGCCGCCGCCGAGATCGGGCTCGATGCTTTCGGTCATAACATCGAGAACCGGCATTTGCTCGCGGCGCTGTTTGCCCGCGCCGACGGCGATGCAAAAATATCTCGCACGTTGCCGGTTCGGCGCTTGCGATCGACGAGCGACGCCACGGGCGTCACCATCAAGCTTGCCGACGGCGACGGCGCGGGCGAGGCTCGCGATCGGCGCCGATGGCCAGCGCTCGCTCTGCCGCGCGGCCGCCGGCATCGGCACGCGGCGACGCAGCTATCCGCAGACGGCGCTGACGCTCAATCTCGCGCACGCGCGGCCGCATCGACGACACGTCGACCGAATTCCACACCGCAGCGGTCCATTCACGCTGGTGCCCGCTGCCCGGCCGAGCGCTCGAGCCTGGTCTGCGTGCTCGATCCCGCGACCGCCGCGGAACTTGTCGCGAAAACCGACGACAGAGCTTTCGGCCGAGATCGAGCGCCGCGCGCATTCGCTGCTCGGCAAGATGAGCGTCGAGCCCGGACGCGGCATTTTCCCGCTTGCCGTCGAAACGGCGGACACGTCGGCGCGCGGGCGCATCGCGCTGGTCGGCGAGGCGGCGCACGTGGTGCCGCCGATCGGCGCGCAGGGACTCAATCTCGGCCTGCGCGACGGCGCGACCATCGCCGAGATCGTCGCCGATGCGCGCCGGCAAAATCTCGACGTCGGCGCGCCCGAGCGTGCTGGCGCGCTACGAGACGCAGCGCCGCGCCGACGTGACGAGCCGCACCATCGCGGTCGATCTCTTGAACCGCAGCCTGCTGACCGACTTTATTCCGGCGCAAGGCGCGCGCGGACTTTCGCTCTATCTCGTCGACCGCATCGGGCCGCTGCGCCGCGCCCTGATGCGCGAAGGCGTCGCGCCGGCAGCCTCGCAACCGCGCCTGATGCGCGGCGAGATGGTGTGACAAAGCGGAAGACTTGGCAGGCTGGCCCGGCGCTCAAAAGCCGCTTGGCGCGGCCCGGCGCTTCATCCTACCGTTGGGCTCCGAACAGAGATGCAGGATTGCCGCCCATGAAGCTGCCGCGAAACTTTCTTCAAGCCGCTTGCGATCGGCGCGCCGGCGCCGCTGCGCGAATTGCCGCTGCGGCTCGAGCGGATGATCCATTTCGTGCCGCCGCATATCGAGAAGGTGCGCGCCAAGGTGCCGGAACTTGTCCAGCAGGTCGACGTGGTGCTCGGCAATCTGGAAGACGCCATTCCGGCCGACGCCAAGGAGGCGGCGCGCGCCGGCTTCATCGCCATGGCGAGAGGCGTGCGATTTCGGCGCCACCGGATTGTGGACGCGCATCAACGCGCTCAATTCGCCGTGGGTGCTCGACGACATTTGCGAGATCGTCGCCGCGGTCGGCGGCAAGCTCGATGTCATCATGCTGCCGAAGGTCGAGGGCGCCTGGGACATCCATTATCTCGATCAGCTGCTGGCGCAGCTCGAAGCCCGACACGCGGTCGACAAGCCGATCCTCATCCACGCCATTCTGGAAACCGCCGAGGGCGTCAACAATGTCGCCGCCATCGCGACCGCCTCGCCGCGCATGCACGGCATCAGCCTTGGTCCGGCCGATCTCGCCGCCTCGCGCGCGATGAAGACGACGCGCGTCGGCGGCGGCCATCCGGACTACAAAGTGCTGGCCGACGCCGGCGCGGCCGACAGGCCGCGCGCCGCGTTATCAGCAGGATCTCTGGCACTACACGATCGCCAAAATGGTCGATGCCTGCGCCGCGGCCGGCATCAAGGCGTTCTACGGCCCGTTCGGCGATTTCGCCGACAGCGCCGCCTGCGAGGCGCAGTTCCGCAACGCCTTCCTGATGGGCTGCGCCGGCGCCTGGACGCTGCATCCCAGCCAGGTTCCGATCGCCAAGCGGGTGTTCTCGCCCGATCCGGCGGAAGTCGCGTTCGCCAAGAAGATCATCGCCGCCATGCCGGACGGCAGCGGCGCGGTCATGATCGACGGCAAGATGCAGGACGACGCGACCTGGAAGCAGGCCAAAGTGCTGGTCGACCTCGCCCGGCTGGTCGCCGCCAAGGATCCCGACATGGCGGATGAAAGATATGGCACTATGAACAAGCGTTCAGCACGCGGTCCGCGGCGCGCCACAATTCATGTCATTGCATAGTCGCAGACATGCACGACCGAGCATCGGATAAAGATTCGCAACGCCAAGTATCAGATCGGCCAAGTCGTCCGGCACCGCCTGTATCCGTTTCGCGGCGTCGTGTTCGACATCGATCCGATTTCGACAATACCGACGAATGGTACGAGTCGATTCCCGGCGGAGGACCGGCCGCACAAGGATCAGCCGTTCTATCATCTGTTCGCCGAGAACGATGAGACCGAATACATCGCCTATGTCTCCGAACAAAATCTGCTGCCGGACACCAGCGGCGAGCCGGTGCGGCATCCGCAGGTCGCGGAAGTGTTCGTGCAAGACGGCAAGGGCGGCTACCGCCCGCGCACGGCGATGATGCATTGAAGCATCCCGAGAGCGTCGCAAGACCGGCATGGCACTGAACGCGGAGTCTGGCGATCGGCATCCGGCGGTGCACGCTTTGCGTGCACCGCATTGGGCGTACTTGCCTGCTTGCGGCGCTTGCCGGGCGCGGGCTGGACGCGATGCGGTCGCGCCCTGCTGGCTTTCCAGCTTCTTGCGCGCCTCGTCGGCGCGGCGCTGCAGCTCTTCCTGCAGCTTCTTCTGCTGCTCCTCGAACACCTTCGGATCGGTCGGCGGGCCGTCATAGGCCTTGGCGAAATCGGCGAGCGGCAGCACGAGGCTGATCGGCTGGCCGGTCGAGTTGATCGCCTGGACGACCAGGCCCTGGCCCTTCTTCATCTTGGCGATCATCTCCGGCGTTGGCCTCGTAGTCGGCCATGCAGCCGTTGGTGAAGCAGATGACGTAAGGCGCCGTCATCGGCTGGTCCTGATCGATGATCACGCGGGTGCCGTGGACGAGCTGCATGCCGAGCGGCAACGTGACGCGCAGGATTTTCTTCGGCTCGCCTTCCGGCTCGATCAGCACGGCGGCGACCACCGGCATGCCCGAATCGATGCGGGCGTCCTTGCCGGTGAAGCAGACCTGCTTGGCGGTGGCTTCCTTGCCCTTGAGGCAGAACTTGGTCCAGGGCGAATAGATCAGCTGGACCTGCTGCCTGCCGCCTGGCGGCTGCCGCCTGCGGCGGCTTCGGCGGGCGCTGCCGGCTGCTGGCCTGCGGCGGCCGGCTTTGACGGCGGCTTCCTGGCCGGCGGCTTCGGCTTGGCGAGCTGCGGGCGCCGGCGCGGGCTGCTGAGCGAATGCGAGCGGCGACCGCCGCGACGGCGAGCGCGACCGTCAGGGCTGCGGTCTGAGTCGATGGCAGCGAGCGTCCGGCTCACCGGCCGCGCCGGCGCCGACACGTTCCAATAGGTCATGAGATGCAGTCCTCTTTCGTGCTGCCGCCCGCAAATCGAGTCGTGATCGACTTGCCTCGTCAGGCTTTCGACTTGAAAGGTTCGATATCGGGCCGCCCCGACATCCGTCGCCGCGCCGCGCCGCGCGGGCGTCCCCTGCTCAACGGTCATTCGACGCAGAATGCGGCAACAGCGTGACACCACGCTCCGGCCAGATAGCCCAATTACGTCCGCCGATAAAGCCCGTGTCCGATATCGGCGATCAGGCGCCGCGGTCGACTCATCGCTGCGATTGCCGGTAGGTGCCGAAGCGCTGTGCTACATTCCGCGAAAGCCGATGCGAATCGTCCGCAACGCCATTCGCGCCGATGCACTGCCCGGCTGCTAGTCTATGCCGTCTCTGGAGTGCGGGCTCGCATTGTGCGGCGCGCTGGCGCTTGCCGCGTTGCCGTCACGCTGCCGGCGGCGGCAGGCGGCTTACGCGATCGCCATGCACGGCGCGCCGGCATTGCCGGAGGGCTTTGCCGCGCTGCCCTACGCCAATCCCGACGCGCCGAAGGGCGGCCGGCTGGTCGAAGGCGTGCTCGGCACATTCGACAGCCTCAATCCGCTGATCGTCAAAGGCCTCGCCGTGCAGGCGATCCGCGGCTACGTGGTCGAAAGCCTGATGGCGCGCGGCTATGACGAGCCGTTCACGCTTTATGGCCTGCTGGCGCGCACAGTCGAGACCGACGATGCGCGCAGCTACGTCACCTTCACGCTCGATCCCGCGGCGCATTTTTCCGACGGCGCGCCGGTGACCGCCGAGGACGTGGTGTTTTCCTGGCAGCTGTTGCGCGACCACGGCCGGCCCAATCATCGCACCTATTATTCCAAGGTCGCCGAGGCCGACGATCCTCGATGCGCGCACCGTGCGTTTCGATTTTGCCGGCAGCAACGACCGCGAACTGCCGCTCATCCTCGGCCTGATGCCGGTGCTGCCGAAGCACGCGATCGACGTCGCGACCTTCGAGGAAACGACGCTGACGAAGCCGATCGGCAGCGGTCCCTATGTCGTCGCCGAAGTCGATGCCGGCAAGAGCGTCACGTTCAAGCGCGATCCCGAATTATTGGGGCCGCGCGCTGCCGATCAATCGCGGCCTGTGGAATTTCGACGAGATCCGCTTCGATTATTACCGCGACGCCAACGCCTATTTCGAAGCCTTCAAGGCCGGGCTCTACGACGTGCGCAGCGAGAACGATCCGAGCCGCTGGCAGACCGGCTACGATTTTCCGGCCGTGCGCGACGGCCGCATCGTCAAGGAATCGTTTCCGAGCGGCCTGCCGAAAGCCGAACTCCGCATTTCGTCTTCAACACGCGGCGGCCGATCTTTGCCGACATCCGGGTGCGCCAGGCGATTTCGCTGCTGTTCGATTTCGAATGGGTCAACCGCAACTTCTTCTACGGTCTCTATCAACGCAGCGCCGAGCTTCTTCGACGACTCGGAACTGTCCGCCTACCACCGCCCGGCCGATCGAGCGCGAGCGCGCGCTGCTGGCGCCGTTTCCCGACGCGGTGCGCCCCGACGTGCTCGACGGCACCTGGTCGCCGCCGGTCAGCGACGGCTCCGGCCGCGACCGCGCAGACACTGCGCCAGGCGCTCGCGCTGCTGCAGCGCCGCCGGCTACGAGCTCGACGGCACGACGCTGCGCGAGCGCACGAGCCACCGGCCGCTCGGCTTCGAGATCATGGTGACGAACCGCGACGAGGAGCGGCTGGCGCTCGCCTTTTCCAGCAATCTCGCGCGCGCCGGCATCGACGCGCAGGTGCGGCTGGTCGATGCCGTGCAATACGAGCAGCGCCGGCTGACGTTCGATTTCGACATGATCGAATACCGCTGGGAGCAATCGCTGTCGCCCGGCAACGAGCAGAGCTTTCTATTGGGGCTCGGCCGCCGCCGACGAGCAAGGGTCGCGCAACTACATGGGCGTGCGCAGCGCCGCGGTCGACGCCATGATCGCCGCGCATGCTGCGAGGCGCGCGAGCGCGCCGATTTCGTCGCCGCCGTGCGCGCGCTCGATCGCGTGCTGATTTCCGGCTGCTACGTCGTGCCGCTGTTTTATCTTCCGGAGCAATGGGTGGCGCGCTGGGCGCTTATCGAGCATCCGGCGCGGACCTCGCTGTTCGGCTACCTGCCCGAAACCTGGTGGCGTCGACCGGCACGAGCGCTGCAATGATCCTCGGCGATCCCGTCGCTGCCGCGGCTCCGCCGCCGCAGGGCCAGAGCCGCGTCACCATCGACGACGTGTTCCGCCGCGTCGCGCAGCGGCGGCCCGACGCGCTGGCGCTCGCCGACGCGCCGAACCGCGAGACCTTCACCGACGGCGCGCCGCGGCGGCTGACCTATGCGCGAGGCCGACCGCATGGTGTCGGCGATCGCCGGGCGGCTGCGCCGCATGGGCCTGCCCACCGACGCGATCGTCGGCATCCAGCTGCCCAACACCGTCGAGAACGTCTTGGCGATCCTCGGCGTGCTGCGCGCCGGCATGATCGCCGCGCCGCTGCCGCTGCTGTGGCGCCGCGCCGACGCGGTCGCGGCGCTGGCGCGGCTCGGCGCCAAGGCGCTGATCACCTGCGGCCGTGTCGGCAGCTTCAAGCATTGCCAGTTCGCCATGCGGGTCGCCGCCGAAGTGTTTTCGATCCGCTACGTCTGCGGCTTCGGCGGCGACCTGCCCGACGGCGTGGTGCCGTTCGACGATCTGTTCACCGCGGAAAAGCTCGATCCGCTGCCGCCGCTCGATCGCGAACGGCAGAACGCTGCCGCCGCCCATGTCGCCGCCATCACCTTCGACGTCGGCAGCGGCGGCATCGTGCCGGTGGCGCGCAATCATCTCGAACTGCTGGCCGGCGGGCTCGGCGTGCTGCTCGAAAGCCGGCTGGCGCAGGACGCGATCGTGCTCTCGACGCTCGCGCCGGCGTCGTTCGCCGGCATCTGCCTGACGCTGCTGCCGTGGCTGCTGATCGGCGGCACGCTGCTGCTGCATCATCCGTTCGATCCGGACGTGCTGGCCGCGCCAGCGGCGCGACGAGCAGCTGCGCAACGCTGATCCTGCCGGGCCCGGTCGCGTTCCGCCTTGCCGAAGCCGGCGCTGTTCGCGCGGCGACGGCTCGCCTCGCGTCATCGCGGCCTGGCGCTCGCCCGAACGGCTCGCCGCCGAGCCCGGCCTGGCGCGAGCGGGACACCGCGCTCGATCGACGTCTCGATCTTCGGCGAAGCCGGCCTGGTCGCGGCGCGCCGCGGCGACGGATGGCCGGCCGGCGCCGCTCCCATTCGGCCCGGTCGTCGCGCCGCGCGGCAGCACGGGCGCGCGTCGTGGTCGCCGAATTGCTGCCGACCGCTGCGAGCACGGTGGCGCTGCGCGGCCCGATGGTGCCGCATCACGCGTTTCCGCCCGGCGTCGAGCGCTCCGGCCTGCCGCTATTTCAAGGTCGACGCGGCGGCCTGGTCGATACCGGCTACACCTGCCGGGTCGATCCGGCGACCAAGGCCATGGTGGTCACCGGGCCGCCGCCGGGCATCGTCAGCGTCGGCGGCTACCGTTTTCCGCTGCGGCGCCTTGCAGGAGGCGGTCGGCGCGCATCGACGGCAGCGCCACGCTGGCGGCGCTGCCCGATCCCGCTCTCGGCCAGCGGCTCATCGGCAACGCCGCCGACCGCGATGCGCATGCAGGCCGCGCTCAATGCGGTCGGCGTCAATCCGCTCGTCGCATCGCCGCCTTTCGCGACCGCAGCGAACGGCCGACCGCGGCACGACCGCCGCGGACATCGCCGTAAGTCCGGCGTTGACGCGGCCATTAACAGCGCTTTGGCATTGTTGCGGCGCTCGTCTCCTCGAAGTCGCTGCATCCTGCCATGGCGCTGCAAGGTCCGTTTGTCGTCGTTGCCGACAGCCCGGCGCCGGATGTCGTCGAGGCGCTGCGCGCGGCGGGCGCCTTTCCGATCATCGAAACGACCTGGGCCGATGCGCCGGCGGCGCTGACGTCGGTCGAGCCGGAAGCGCGTGGTGCTGGCCGAGCCCTGCAGCGATCGACCGCGCGCCGCCGCGCTTGCGCAAGGCGCTGGCCGATCCGCTCAAGGCAACGGCGCGACGCGTCCTTCATCGCCGGTCATCGCCCGCATCGCGCGACGACGGCGCCGCGACCGTGCCGGACGCGCTGGCGATCGCCGCCAACGCGCCGGTCGAGCGCATCGTGCGCCGGCTCGGCTCGGCGCTGCGCATCCGCGCGCTGCACGGCACCGTGCTTGCGCCGCACCCGCACGCTTGCGTCGCGCGGCGAGCTGCCGCCCGAACTGCCGGCGAGCGATCCGCTCGACGACGCGACCGTGCTGGTCGCCGGCCGCGGCCGCTCCTATCCGGCGCTTTCGGTCGCGCGTCGGCGAGCAGGTCGGCCTGGTCGGCGCGCTCAGCGTCGAGAGCGCGGCGCGCGCGCTCAACGCGCGCGATATCGACGGCGTGGTCATCGGCGACGGCTTTGGCCCGCGCATCGTCGAAGCGTTGCTGACCGTGCTGGCCGAGGACGTGCGGTTTCGCGATCTGCCGGTCGCCGTGCTCGGCGGCCATCCCGGCGTGATCGAGCCGTTCTGCGCTGCACTTGCCCAATCTCGAGCGCATCGCCGAAGGACCGCAGCGCCTGGTCGAGCGCTTTCTGCCGTTCGTGCGGCTGCATGCCTTCGGCCAGCGGCTGCGGCGCATGCTCAAATCGCTCGACGCCAAGGGCATGCTCGATCCCGATACCGGCCTGCTCGCCCACGACGCGTTCTGGCGCGACCTCAACCGCGCCGTCGATGACGCCGAGAAACGCGGCGTCGGCCTGTCGATCGCGCGTTTCTGCTTCGACGACAGCGACCGCCGCGTCAGCCTCGATGCGGCGCGGCTGCTGGCACGGCTGATGCGCCAGGTCGATTTCGCCTGCCGCGAGGCCGACAATTCGATCTTCGCGGTGTTCACCGAGACCGACTTGCGCGCCGCCCATGTCGTCGCGCGCCGCATCGCCAGCGTGCTCAAGAACACCATGCTGGCGCCGGACCGCAAGCGCGCGCGGCATCGACACCGCGGTGACGCTCGCGACCTTGAAGCCGACCGACAGCGTCGATTCCCTGATCGCCCGAGTGGTCGGCGAGGTTGCCGCCGGATGAAACCGTCGCCATTTGACGGTCGTGAGGCACGTGATCTGCGGCCCGGCGCGCTGCCCGATCCGGAACATGCGGCTAGGCTGAACAGCGAACGAATCGAAAGTCTTGTCATGACCGCTGCCGTCTGCCGCGCCCGCCTCCGTTCATGTCGAAGTCGTGTCCGACGTGGTGTGCCCGTGGTGCTACATCGGCAAGCGCCGGCTCGAAATGGCGCTCGCGCTCGATCCCGATGTCGCCGTCGACATCAACTGGCGGCCCTATTTCCTCAATCCGTGGATCCCGCGCGAGGGCATCGACCGCCAGACCTATCTCGAAACCAAATTCGGCTCGGCCGAGCGCTACGGCGTGATCGCCGAGCGGGTCGCCGCCGCGGCCGCGATGGAGGGCCTGGTCTACGCCCCCGACAAGATCAGCCGGCAGCCCAACACGCTCGACTGCCATCGCCTCATCCTGTGGTCGCGCAGCGCCACCGATCCGGCGCGGATGAAGCAGCGGCTGATGGAGCTCTATTTCGCCGAAGGCGGCGACCTCAGCGACCCCAAGGTGCTGATCCAGGCCGCGGTCGACTGCGGCATGGACGGCGACCTGGTGCGCCGGCTGCTCGCCAGCGACGCCGATGTCGACCGCATCGAAGGCGAAGCCAACAGCGCCAAGGAAGCCGGCATCGACGGCGTGCCCTGCTTCATCTTCGGCGGCGGCGTCATCGTCACCGGCGCGCAATCGCCGGAATATCTCGCCAGCGCCATCGAGCGCACCGCCGGGCGGCTGACGCGCGTGCAGGCCTAGCTTCTCTTCCTGCCCCGCAAATTGCGGGGAAGCGAGACCGCCATGGCCTCGGTCGCGGCAAGCGCTTAAGCGAGTGCGGTTCCTGCGGGTGGGGTTCGTAACGACGCTTCAGGCGGTCCCGGGACAAATGTCATGCAAATGTCACCAGATCGGCGACAATAGCGATTTGAGTGAACGGCGGTTTGCCATTATATGATGGGGCAAATTGCCAACCAAGGAACCTCTGATGGCGGCACCCCAACCAGTCATCGACAAGGTCTTTCATAAGCTCGGCGGTCGCGGTGTGTTGGGTACGGACGTATTCTCCGACGCCGATCTCGCCCGTGTTGTCCATCACCGCATTCATTGGAAGGTTCTCGCGCATCTCGTCCGCGCCGGTTTCTCCAAGCAGGAGATTCACACCTTCATCATCCCGGCGCGCACGTTGAGACATCGGCAGACAAAGAAAGAACCGCTCACAATTGAGGAATCCGATCGTGTGGTCAGGCTCGCGCGCATTCAGACCTTGGCCGAGGACGTGTTTGGCGATCCGCAGAAGGCCAATCGCTGGCTGCGCGAAGACCTAGGCGTTCTCGACGGCAAGCCGCCCCTCGAGCTTGCCCAGACCGAATCCGGCGCGCGATTGGTCGAACAGATTCTCGCCAAGATCGATTGGGGCGCCGCAGCCTGATGCGCCTGTGGCGGCTTTCGAGCGAGCGCCGCGCGGCAGACTTCGATGGCGGATATGGAATTTCCAACGACGGCCGCTGGAATACGCGCGGCCGTCCGGTGACCTATTGCGCAACCGTGCCGTCGCTGGCGGCTTTGGAAAAGCGCGTACACGTCACCGATCCCGCGCTGTTACCGCCCCAGGTCATGGTTGTTTATGACGTGCCGGACGAAATTGCCGTCCGCACGATCAACATCGATGAACTGCCGGCGGATTGGGTGATGCAGCAGACGCGCACGCAGAGCATTGGCGATCGCTGGCTGGATTTGGCAGAGGACGTGTTGCTTTTCGTGCCCTCCGTCATCGTACCCATCGCCAACGCGCCCGATCGTAACGTTCTGTCAATCATCGCGCCGCGAATGTTGCTGCTGTCAGGATCGAAGCAACTTCACCGTTCACGCTCGATCCGCGATTGTTCAAGCCGTAAACGTTTGGCCCGGATGAGCAGAGCGCGCTGCACTTCGTGTAACCCGGCACTCGATGCCGGCGAAGACATGAAGCGCCGCGCGAACGGCGAACTTGCGCTATGGCAACGGCGATATTGGGAGCACACGATCCGCAATGACAACGATTTCGCGCGGCACGTCGATTACATACACTACAAGCCGGTGAAGCATCGCCTGGTCAAGCGGGTGCGCGACTGGCCGCATTCGTCGTTTTATCTCTATGTGCGCCAGGGAATTTTGCCGGAGGATTGGGCCGGCGACGGCGGTAGCGGCGGTTTGGCATTCGGCGAGCGCCGGGAATGACGCCCATGCCGAGAAAATGAATCGAAATGTAACCCGCGTGAGCGTAGCGACATGCGGGATTGTGCCCCGCGAGGCAGGCCCCGCAGCGTACGCCCCCCTTAGCATCATTTCCCCGTTGTGGGCATAAATGGAGCAAAACAAGAACACAAACAGAACTTTGCACAGGAATTCAAAGGTCAAACACAAACCAATGGCCGGAATTATCAGCGCTCGCGACGGAGACCCGCATATCGCTTCGCTCATGCGGGCTACGGCTCACGCCGCCTTCGCGCCCTTCTCCGCGATCCCGGCCAGCGTGCGCAAAATTCCGGTCGCGCCTTTGAGGCGCTCTTCCGGCGTTTCCCATTCGTCGAAGAACACGACCTTCATGTCGGGCCGCACGCGCGCGCCGCCGGGGTGCTTGCCGATGTAGGCGATGAGGCCTTCGGGGTTGGCGAAGATGTTGTCGCGGAACGACAGCACCGCGCCCTTCGGGCCGACCTCGATCTTCTCGACATTGGCGCGCCGGCACAGCGATTTGATGGCGACGACCTGCAGCAGATATTCGACCTCCTCCGGCAGCGGGCCGAAGCGGTCGACCAGCTCGGCGCCGAACGCCTCGATGTCGCGGTCGTCCTCGATCTCGGCGAGCCGGCGGTAGAGCGCGAGCCGCACCGGCAGGTCGGTGACGTAATCCTCCGGGATCAGCACCGGCGTGCCGATGGTGATCTGCGGCGACCAGCGGTCGGCGACCGGCGCGCTGATGCCGGCCTTCAGGGACAGCGACCGCCTCCTCCAGCATCTGCTGATAAAGCTCGAAGCCGACTTCCTTGATGTGGCCGGACTGCTCGTCGCCGAGGAGATTGCCGGCGCCGCGGATGTCGAGATCGTGCGAGGCGAGCTGGAAGCCGGCGCCGAGCGTGTCGAGCGATTGCAGCACCTTGAGCCGGCGCTCGGCCTGCGGCGTGATCTTGCGCTTGGCCGGCAGCGTCAGCAGCGCATAGGCGCGCAGCTTGGAGCGGCCGACGCGGCCGCGCAGCTGATAGATCTGCGACAGGCCGAACATGTCGGCGCGGTGCACGATCAGCGTGTTGGCGGTCGGGATGTCGAGGCCGGATTCGACGATCGTGGTCGACAGCAGCACGTCGAACTTGCCGTCGTAGAACGCCGACATGATGTCTTCGAGCACGGTCGGACGGCATCTGGCCGTGGGCGACGGCGACGCGCACCTCGGGCACGTGTCTTGTCGAGGAACGCCTTGGCGTCGGCGAGGTCCTCGATGCGCGGGCAGACGTAGAACGCCTGGCCGCCGCGATAGCGCTCGCGCAGCAGCGCCTCGCGCACCACCACCGGATCGAACGGCGACACGAAGGTGCGCACCGCCAGCCGATCGACCGGCGGCGTGGCGATGATCGACATTTCGCGCACGCCGGAGAGCGCCAGCTGCAAGGTGCGCGGGATCGGCGTCGCGGTCAGCGTCAGCACATGCACCTCGGCGCGCAGCTGCTTGAGCTTCTCCTTGTGCGCGACGCCGAAATGCTGCTCCTCGTCGACGACGATCAGGCCGAGGTCCTTGAACTTGATGGCCTTGCCGAGCAGCGCGTGGGTGCCGACGACGATGTCGATCGGTGCCGTCGGCGAGGCCCTTCTTGGTCTTGGCGAGCTCTGCCGCGCGAAACGAGGCGCGAGGCCTGCGCGATCTGCACCGGATAGCCGCGCAAGCGCTCGCGTGAAGGTCTTGATGTGCTGGCGCGCGAGCAGCGTCGTCGGCACCACGACGGCGACCTGCTTGCCGTTCATCGCGGCGACGAAGGCGGCGCGCAGCGCCACCTCGGTCTTGCCGAAGCCGACGTCGCCGCAGATCAGCCGGTCCATCGGCCGGCCGGAGGCGAGATCGTCGAGCACGGCGGCGATCGCGGCCTGCTGGTCGTCGGTCTCCTCGTAGGGAAAGCCGGCGCAGAACTCGTCGTAGAGGCCCGGCGTCGACGGCGAGCCGCGGCGCTTCGCGCAACTGCCGCTCGGCGGCGATCTTGATCAGTTCGCCCGCGATCTCGCGGATGCGGTTCTTCATCCGCGCCTTGCGCGCCTGCCAGGCGCCGCTGCCGAGCCGGTCGAGCTCGACGCCGGTCTCTTCCGAGCCGTAGCGCGACAGCAGTTCGATGTTCTCGACCGGCAGGAACAGCTTGTCGCCGCCGGCATAATGGATTTCGAGGCAGTCGTGCGGCGCGCCGGCGGCCTCGATGGCGCGCAGGCCGACGAAGCGGCCGATGCCGTGATCGACGTGGACGACGAGATCGCCGGCGGCGAGGCTCGTCACCTCGGCGATGAAATTCTCCGCGCGTTTCGATTGCGCGGCGCGGCCGCACCAGCCGCTCGCCGAGAATGTCCTGCTCGCTGATGACGCGCGACGTCGGCGGTCTCGAAGCCGGCTTCGATGCCGAGCACGGCGAGCGCGACCTGCGTGGCGCGGCAGCGCCAGCGCCTGCGGCCACGATGCGACCGGCGTGAGATTGATGCAGGCCGTGCTCGGCCAGCACATGCGCCATGCGCTCGCGCGAGCCGTCGCTCCACAGCGCGATCACGGCGCGCTTGCCGGCGGCCTGCAGCGCCTGCACGTGCTCGCGTCACCGCCTCGAACACGTTGCTGCCGGGCTCGGCGCGCTCGGCCGCGAAATTGTGGCCGGCGCGCGCGCCGATCTCGATCGACGTCCGGCGCCTTCGGGCGCCGCGAACGGCGACAGCCGCGCCAGCGCCGCGTGCTTCGAGCCGCTCGCGCCATTCGGCTTCGGCGAGATAGAGCCGGTCCGGCGGCAGCGGCTTGTAGGGCGCGCCGGCGCCGGTCTGATCGAGCGCCTGCTGGCGCGCCTCGTAATAGTCGGCGATCTGCGCGAGGCGCTCGTGCGCGGCTTCCTCGGCCAGCGGCTCGAGCACCACCGGGCGTGCCTGCGCAGGTAATCGAACAGCGTGTCCATGCGCTGGTGGAACAGCGGCAGCCAATGCTCCATGCCGGCATAGCGGCGGCCTTCGCTCACCGCCTCGTAGAGCACGTCGTCGGGCGCGGCGGCGCCGAACGCCGCGACATAGCCGGTGCGGAACAGCCGGATGGTGTCGGTGGTGAGCTGGAACTCGGCCATCGGCACGAGATCGAGCGCGCGCAGCTCGGTCGTCGGTGCGCTGCGTCTCCGGATCGAAGCTGCGGATCGATTCCAGCGTGTCGCCGAAGAAATCGAGCCGCACCGGCTCGTCCATGCCGGGCGCAAACAGATCGATGATGCCGCCGCGCACCGCGTAATCGCCGGGCTCGCGCACCGTCGCGGCGCGATTGAAGCCGTTGAGCTCGAGCCATTGGGTGATGCCGTCCATCGGCAGCACGTTGCCGGGCGCGGCCGACAGCGATTGCCTGGCCGACGAGTCTCGCGCGCCGGCACGCGCTGCAGCGACGGCGTTGACGGTCGTCAGCAGCACGGCCGGGCGCTCGCGGCCCTTGACGCGCGCGAGCCGCGCCAGCGCCGTCATGCGCTGCGCCACCACGGCGGCATGCGGCGACACGCGGTCGTAAGGCAGGCAATCCCAGGCCGGGAATTCCAGCACCTCGATGTCGGGCGCGAAGAAGCGCGAGCGCGCGCGCCAGCATCGCCATGCGCGGGCCGTCGCGGCAGATCACCGCGATGCTGATCGCCGGCGGCGTCGGCGCCGGCCGCGATCGGCGCGCGCCAGGTCGGCGATGACCAGGCCTTCGGCGCCGTCGGCGACGCCGGCCAGCGTCAGCGGCCGGCCGGGCTGCCAGGCGCTGGGCCGGCGATGCGCGCTGCGATGCGCGCCGGCGCCGTCACCGCGCCGCCTCGGCGTGCGCGGTGAAAGGCCATGCAGCTGCGCGCAGCACGGCGGTGTCGTAGTCCGCGCGGCACGTCGCTGTCGCCGACGACCCAGGCGTAGAGGTCGGCGTTCGGCACTTCGATCAGCCGCTCGAAATCGTCGAGCGCCGGCTCGTCGAGCGCTGTCGATATGGGCGTCGGCGAAGCGGCCGACGATCAAATCCATCTCGCGCACGCCGCGCCGCCAGGCCCGGAACAGCAGCTTGCGCCGCCGCACGTCCAGCCCCTCGCTCGATCGCTCCGTCATGCCGACTCCGTCCAAACGCCAAAAGCCCGGACGCGGCCGGGCGAGGGGTATATAGAGGACGGGCGCCGGATGTCAGCGGCCTTGTCACCGGTCATCGCCTGCAGTGCGAGGCCGAGCGAGCCTGAGCGCGAAGTCCAGGCTCGCTGACCGGTGCATCGCTTCCAGGCTCGCCGCTGCGCGACGCCTCGGATGACGGAATGATGCGATCGATGCGCCCGCCGGTCCTCAATCCGCTGTTCGCCTCGCTCTCCGCCCTGCCCGGCATCGGGCCGAAGCTGGAGAAGCTGTTCGCAGCGCCTGCTCGGCCGCGACGACGAGCCGCCGCGCGTCATCGATCTGCTGTTCCACCTGCCGACCGGCTTCGTCGACCGCCGCAACCAGCCGAAGCTCAGCGAAGTCACGCCCGGACACGGTCGTGACCGTCGCGGTCACCGTCGACCGGCACCGGCCGCCGCCGCCGCAACCGGCCGCGCGCGCCCTACAACATCGACGCCAGCGACGACACCAACACGCTGACCATCACCTATTTCAACGCGCGCAAGGACTATCTGGAAAAGCTGCTTGCCGGTGGGCGAGCTGCGCTACGTGTCGGGCACCGCCGACGCTCTACGACGGCCATCTTGCAGATGGTGCATCCCGACCGCGTGGTCGACGAGGCCGGTTTCGCCAACGCTGCCGCTGATCGATCCGGTCTATCCGCTCACCGAGGGGCTGCATCCCAACCAGGTGCGCAAGGCGGTCGACGCCGCGCTCGACGCGGCTGCCGGACCTGCCGGAATGGCAGGACGCGGCCTGGCTCGCGCGCAACGGCTTTGCCGGCTTTGCCGACGCGCTTGCGCACGCATCCACCGGCCGCAGGCGCCCGACGATCTGACGCCGGAAAGCGCCGCCGTGGTCGCGGCTCGCCTATGACGAATTGCTGGCCGGGCAACTCGCGCTCGCGCTGTTGCGCGCGCACCATGCGCACGCCGCGCCGGCCGCGGCAGCGCCGCCGAAGGGCGTCTTGCGCGCGCGCATCATCGCCGCCCTGCCCTATTCGCTGACGCCGTCGCAGCAGCGCGCGGTCGACGACATCGTCGCCGATCTGGCGCAGCCGCAGCGCATGCTGCGGCTGCTGCAAGGCGACGTCGGCTCGGGCAAGACCGTGGTCGCGCTGCTCGCCGCCGCCACTGTGATCGAGGCCGGCCGCCAGGCGGCGCTGATGGCGCCGACCGAAATCCTGGCGCGCCAGCATCTCGCCACCATCGCGCCGCTCGCGGCCGCCGCCGGCATCCGCGTCGCCATCCTCACCGGCCGCGAGCGCGGCCGCGAGCGCGCCGGACATTCTCTCGGCGCTTGCCGCCGGCGACATCGATCTCATCGTCGGCACCCATGCGCTGTTCCAGGACGACGTCGCGTTCCGCGATCTCGCGCTTGCCATCGTCGACGAGCAGCATCGCTTCGGCGTGCATCAGCGCCTCGCGCTGGCGCGCAAGGGCGAAGCCGTCGATCTTCTGGTGCTGACCGCGACGCCGATCCCGCGCACGCTGGTGCTGACCTATTTCGGCGACATGGACGTCTCGGAGCTGCGCGAAAAGCCGGCCGGCCGGCAGAAGATCGACACCCGCGCGGTGCCGCTCGAGCGGCTCGCCGAGGTGATCGACGCGGTCGGCGCGCGCGCTCGACGAGGGCCGCCGCGTCTATTGGGTCTGCCCGCTGGTCGAGGAATCCGAAAGCGTCGATCTCGCCGCCGCCGAGGAGCGCTACGCAGACCTTGCAGCAGCGCTTCGGCGACGCGGTCGACCTCGTCCACGGCCGCATGCGCGGCGCCGACAAGGACCGCGCCATGGCGCGCTTTGCCGCCGGCGAGACGCCGCCTCCTGGTCGCCACCACGGTGATCGAGGTCGGCGTCGACGTGCCGGAAGCGAGCGTCATGGTGATCGAGCACGCCGAGCGCTTCGGCCTCGCGCAACTGCATCAGTTGCGCGGCCGCATCGGCCGCGGCGCCGAGCGCTCGACCTGCCTGCTGCTCTACAAGGCGCCGCTCGGGCGAGACCGCCAAGGCGCGGCTCGCGATCCTGCGCGAGACCGACGACGGCTTCCGCATCGCCGAGGAGGATTTGCGGCTGCGCGGCGAAGGCGACGTGCTCGGCACCCGGCAGAGCGGCATGCCCGGCTTCCGCGTCGCCCGCATCGAGGTTCACGGCAAGCTGCTCGACGGCCGCGCGCGACGACGCCGCGCTGATGCTGTCGCGCGATCCGCAGCTCGCCTCGCCGCGCGGCGAGGCGCTGCGCCACCTGCTCTATCTGTTCGCCCGCGACGAGGCGATCAGGCTGCTGGGCGCAGGCTGAAGCGTCATCAGGCCGAGCAGATGCGGCAGGAGTGTAGCCGCATCAGCGTAGCGACATGCGGGAACAATGAATGGGCGCGAACGCCCATCCCCGGATTTCGCTGGCGCTCACCCGGGCTACAGCCCCGAACCGTTACAGTCCGAGCAGATGCGGCAGCCACAGCGAGATCTGCGGCAGATAGGTCACCAGCATCAGCACGGCGAACATCACGCCGTAGAACGGCCAGATCTGCCGCAGCACCTCCTCGATCGTGACCTCGCCGACCGCGCAGCCGACGAACAGGATGGCGCCGACCGGCGGGTGGCACAGGCCGATGCCGAGATTGAGCAGCATGATCATGCCGAAATGCACCGGGTCGACGCCGAACTTGAGCATGACCGGCAGCAGGATCGGCGTCGAGATCAGGATCGACGGCGCCATGTCGACCAGGCAGCCGAGCAGCAGCAGCAGCACGTTGATCAGCATCAGGATGACGTATTTGTCGCTCGAGATCGAAAGAAAGAACGCCGTGATCTTGGCCGGCATCTGCGTCAGCGCCATGATGTAGCCGACGCTCGAGGCGCAGGCGATCAGCGTGAGCACCATCGCGACGGTGCGCATGGTCCGGTGCACCAGCGCCGGCAGGTCGCGCCAGCGATAATCGCGATAGATGAACATGGTGACGAAGAAGGCCCAGACGCAGGCGACCGCGCCGGCCTCGATCGCGGTGAACACGCCGGCCAGGATGCCGCCGAGGATGATGACGAGCGTGATCAGGCCCCACAGCGCGTCGATCGATGATCTTGACGGCGTCGCGCAGCGGCACCGTCTGTGCCGCGCGGATGGCCGTCGCGGTAGGCGATCACCAGGCACAGCATCGATCAGCGAGAAGCCGAGCAGCAGGCCGGGCACGACGCCGGCCATGAACAGGCTGATGATCGAGATCGTGCCGCCGGTGGCGAGCGAATAGATCACCGCGTTGTGGCTCGGCGGCACCAGCAGCGCCTGCACCGAGGCGGAGATCGTCACGTTGGTGGCGAAGACCCGCGGAAATCCGCTTTCTCCATCTGCGGGATCATCACCGAGCCGATCGCCGAAGTGTCGGCGACCGCCGAGCCGGAAATGCCGCTGACAGAAACGTGGTGGCGACCACGTTGACGACCGACAGGCCGCCGCGCACCCGGGTGAAGCCGACCAGCACGTTGGCGAAGGCGACCAGGCGGCGCGCCATGCCGCCCTCGGCCATGATCGCGCCGGCCAGCACGAAGAACGGGATGGTGAGCATCGCGACTTTGCTGACGCCGTTGGAGATCTGCAGCATCACCGCTTCGAGCGGAATGCCGATCCACAGCGCGCCGGCGATGGCGGCCAGCGCCAGCGCATAGGCGATCGGCATGCCGATCACGAAAGCACGCCGAACATCGTGGCGAGCAGGACGAAAATGTCCATGCGGCGCGCCTCTCGGATCATCCGGAACGTCGGCTGCTGCGACGCGTGCGCCGGCCGCCGGCGGCGGACCGATCGGTCAGGCGCTCGATCGACGAACAGCAGCAGGATCAGCGCCGCCGAGCGGGATCGGCAGATAGGTGACGCCGACCGAAAGCGCCGGAAAATCGGCGATCGAATTTTGCCACGTCGTCGCGACCAGCCTGGCGCCCCAATCGATCATGAACAGCGCGATCAGCGCCATCAGCAGCTCGACGACGAGCGCGCTGCAGACGCTGCCAGGTGCGGCGGCAGCAGCGAGACGAAGAACGACATGCGCATATGCATGCCGACCCGGTAGCAGGCCGCGGCGCCGAAGAACGTCAGCACGATCATCAGCAGCACGGCCGTCGGCTCCGGCCACGAGGCGGCGCTGTTGAGCACGTAGCGCGTATAGACCGCCCACGGGATGACGGCCGAGATCAGCACCAGCGCCGTGCCGGCGAGCGCACGACGCAGAGCAGATAAAGCGCGTCCATCAGAAGAGCGAATTGTCCGCGCCATGCTACATGCTCGTCCTCGAGCGCGAGATCTGGCGGCGCCGTCGTCGCGATTGCGCTCCTGCAATCGGCCGCTTGGATGCGCTTGATCATGTTCGGCAAAGCGCGGCCCGTATTTGTCCCAGACCGGCTTCACCGCGTCCTGGAACGGCTTCTTGTCGATCGTCTCGACGATCTCGATGCCGGCGGCGCGGGCCTTGTCCATCGCCTGCTTCTCATAGGCCTTCCAGAGCACGCGCTCCTCGGCCTGCGCCTCGCGCGCAGAGCTTGCGCAAGCAGCGCCTGATCGTCCTCCGACAGCGTGTCCCAGCGTCTTGCGCGAGAACACCAGGATCTCGGGCACGATCAGATGCTCGGTCAGCGTGTAAAACTTCGCCACCTGATAATGATTGTCGAACACGAAGCTCGGCGGATTGTTCTCGGCGCCGTCGATGACGCCGGTTTGCAGCGCTGAAACACCTGGTCGTAGCCCATGGCGACGCCGTTGGCGCCGAGCGCGTTGGCCATGTCGACGAACATCGGATTGCCGATGACGCGCAATTTCAGCCCCTTGAGATCGGCGATGCTTTTGATCGGATGCTTGGTGTCGTAGAAATTGCGCGCGCCGGCATCCATCCAGCACAGGCCGACGAGGCCGGCGCTGCCGGTTTGCGGTCACCTTGTCGAGCAGTTCGCTGGCCGATCGGGCCGTCGATCACCTTCTGCATGTGCGCGGTGTTGCGGAACAGGAACGGCAGATTGAGCACGTTGAGATCGTCGATCACCGGCCCGATGGCGCCGACGCTGACGCGGGCGAACTGAATGGCGCCGACTTGCGCCTGCTCGATCGCCTCCTTCTCGCCGCCGAGCTGCATCGAGGCGTACATCTGCACGCCGAGCCGGCCGTCCGTCGCCTGTTCGAGTTTCTTGCCGAGATTTTCGACCGCGACGACGGTCGGATAACCGGGAGGATGCACGTCGGAGGCCTTGAAAACGGTTTTAGCCTGCGCCAGCGCCGGTGTTGGCGCGACCCGAGCCGCCGCCAGCGTGCCCAGAATCAATGCGGTACCGCGAAGAACGTCACGTCGGCGCATTGCCCTCTCCCTGCGTTTTGGCGCGACCCGCAAAAACTGGCGGCTGCGCGAGTGCTGCGTTGACCGGCCCGCCTCCACGGACGCCGTTGCTGCCGCTCAGACGATGGGATCAGACGGCCGGCTGTGCCGCGAGTTGTCCCAGCGACGTGAATGGATCGGGGCCGAAACGGTTCGGGCCTGGTGTGCCCTTCTTGCAGTACCAATAGATCAAAAGCAGCAGGCCGACTCCGGTCAACGCGAGCAGCATCCACCAGCCGGTCCGGTCGATGTCGTGCAGCCGGCGCACCGCATTCCGAGGCTCGGTATAAAGGTGATCAAGCCAAAGATGTTGTTGAGCGGCCGACATTCCGGAATAATCGAGTAGATTCCGACATCCAGGGCTTGCCGTTATGGCCCGAGGCATCGCGGTAAACAGCATGAAAGTACCAGTATTCCGATCGAACTGCCCGGCCGGAGAAATTCACGTAGTTCGAAAATGCCGGACGTAACAGCTTGCCAGAAGTTCATGACTGCCCCCGCGAGACTCAATTGCCCGCACCGATGAATAGCAGATCGGCGCAGCTAGCGAAATTGCGCTTGGCTATTTCGCCGCGCTCGGGCTCGGCGGCACGCGCCGCCTGCGCGGCGCGGGCGGTTTCGGCCAGCGCCGCGAGCCGGTTTTGCGGTTCGCCGCCGGGCTGAATGATGCCGGCCGACATCAGGAGCTGCATCGCCTGCTCGACGGTGATGTCGAGATCGATCACGTCGCGGCGCGGCACGTAGAAGAAAAAGCCGGTGGTCGGGTTCGGCGTGCACGGCATGAAGGCGGAGACGTGCTCGGTCGCCGGCAGGCGCGCGGAGATATCCGCGCTCGGCGATTGCGTCAGAAAGACCAGCGACCACATGCCCGGCGCCGGGAATTCGACCAGGCCGACATGGCGGAAGCTCGATCCGGAACTGGAAAACAACGTCTCGAAGATCTGCTTCGCGGTGCGGTAGATCGGCCGCACGATCGGCATGCGGTTCAAGAGCCTCTCGCCGAAGCTGACCAGCTTGCTGCCGACCAAATTGGCGGTGAGAAAGCCGAGCAGCGTCAGCGCCAGGAAGGCGAAGATCAGGCCGAGCCCCGGAATATTGACCGGCAGATAGGTTTCCGGCCGGTACGCCACCGGAATGAACGGCCGCACCAGATTGTCCACCCAGGTGACGAACCACCAGATCAGCCACAACGTGACCGCCACCGGCCCGGCGACGATCAATCCGGTCAGAAAATAAGTGCGGATGCGGCTGACGACGCTCGGCTGATGGCGGATGCCGTTGGCGGCGCTGCCGGACAATCCCGCGTTCTGATCGTTCTCGTTGCGTCATCGGTCCGATCGCGGGTGCCGCGCTGTCTGCGCAAATCATATAGTCGGATCGCGAGCCATGCCGCAGCAGGGCGCAGCGACGCGGCGCGCGTCGTCTATTCCACCGTCACCGCTTTGGCAAGGTTGCGCGGCTGATCGACGTCGGTGCCCATGATGACGGCGGTGTGATAGGCGATCAGCTGCACCGGCACGGCATAGACCAGCGGCGCCACCGTCGCCGGCATGGTCGGCAGCGTGAGCGTGATCAGCGGCTGGCCCTCGACGGCGCTTGCGCCTTGCGCGTCGGTCACCAGAATGAGCCGGCCGCCGCGCGCGGCAACCTCCTGCATGTTCGAAGACGGTCTTTTCGAACACCTGGTCGTACGGCGCGATGACGATCACCGGCATGTTCTCGTCGATCAGCGCGATCGGGCCGTGCTTGAGCTCGCCGGCCGCATAGCCTTCGGCGTGGATGTAGGAGATTTCCTTGAGCTTGAGCGCGCCTTCGAGCGCGATCGGAAAGCTCGTGCCGCGGCCGAGATAGAGCACGTCGCGCGCATTTCGGCGAGATCGCGGGCGAGCTGCTCGATCTGCGGCTCGAGCGCCAGCGCTTCGCTCAGGTGCCGCGGCACTTCGATCAGCGCGTGGACCAGTTTCTTCTCGTCGCTCTCGGACAAGCACGCCGCGGGCGCGCCCGGCGGCGATCGCCAGCGTCGGCAAGCGCCGCCAGCTGGCAGGTGAAGGCCTTGGTCGAGGCGACGCCGATTTCCGGCCCGGCCAGCGTCGGCATCACGACGTCGCTCTCGCGCGCGATGGTCGAGGTCGGCACGTTGACGACCGAGAGGACGTGCTGCTGGTGCTCGCGCGCATAACGCAGCGACGCCAGCGTGTCGGCGGTTTCGCCCGACTGCGAGACGAAGATCGCGAGGTTGCCGGGCTCGAGCGGCGCGTCGCGGTAGCGGAACTCGGAGGCGATATCGACTTCGACCGGCAGATGGGCGAAGCGCTCGAACCAGTATTTGGCGACCATGCCGGCGTAATAGGCGGTGCCGCAGGCGGCGATCGAGATGCGGCGTGAGTTTGTGGAAATCGAACGGCAGCTTCATCGGCAGCGCCACGCGTTCGGCCGCCATGTCGAGATAATTCGCCAGCGTATGGCCGACGACTTCGGGCTGCTCGTGGATCTCCTTCGCCATGAAATGGCGGTGGTTGCCCTTGTCGATCGAGCAACACCGAGGCGTGCGATTTGATCACCGCGCGCTGGACGGCGGCGCCTATCGGCGTCGTGGATCTGCGCGCCGTCGCGGGTGACGACCGACCCAGTCGCCGTCTTCGAGATAGCTGATCGTGTCGGTGAACGGCGCCAGCGCGATGGCGTCGGAGCCGACGAACATCGCGCCGTCGCCGAAGCCGACCGCGAGCGGCGAGCCCTTGCGCGCGCCGATCAGCAGATTGTCCTCGCCGGCGAACAGAAAGGCGAGCGCGAAAGCGCCGCGCAGCCGCGGCAGCGCCGCCTTCACCGCCTCGACCGGCGATGCGCCGCGCTTGATCTCCTCGGTGACGAGATGCGCGACCACTTCGGTATCGGTTTCGGTCGCGAACTTGGCGCCCTTCGGCCTCGAGCTCGCGCCGCAGCTCGCTGAAATTCTCGATGATGCCGTTGTGCACGACGGCGAGTTTTTCGGTGGCATGCGGATGGGCGTTGTTCTCGGTCGGCCGGCCGTGCGTCGCCCAGCGGGTGTGGCCGATGCCGATCGTGCCCGACAGCGGCTCGCGCGCCAGCCGGTTCTCCAGGTTCTTGAGCTTGCCCTCGGCGCGCCGGCGCGTCAGCACGCCGTGCTCGAGCGTCGCCACGCCCGCGGAATCGTAGCCGCGATATTCGAGGCGCTTGAGCGCATCGATCAATTGCGGCGCGACCGGCTCGCCGCCGATAATGCCGATAATGCCGCACATCCGACTGGATGCTCTCCTCAGCCGTCGACCGCAGTGGCGCCGCCAAACGTTAATCGTTAGAGCGCAGCAGATACCCGATGTAACAATCAAATAAGCGTTTCGCTGCAGTAACACTGCGCGGCAACGAACGCGCCTCGAGCGTCGCTTCAATCGCGCGACTGCGCCTTCTTCTTGCCGAGCGATTTCAACGCGCGCAAGCGCGTTGCCCAACCTTCCTTAACGACCTGTCGCCCGCGCGCCAGCGCCAGCGCGCCTGCCGGCACGTTGGCGGTGATCACCGAGCCTGAGCCGATATAAGCGCCGTCGCCGATCTTGACCGGCGCCACCAGCGCCGAATTCGAGCCGATGAAGGCCTCTTTCGCCGATCTCGGTGCGGTGCTTGGCGTTGCCGTCGTAATTGCAGGTGATGGTGCCGGCGCCGACATTGGCGCCGGCGCCGACGAAGGCGTCGCCGATGTAGCTCAGATGATTGGCCTTGGCGCCGGCCTCCATCACCGCCTCTTTGACTTCGACGAAATTGCCGATGCGCGCGCCGTCGCCGAGCCGCGCGCCCGGCCGCAGCCGCGCGAACGGTCCGACCGAGACGCCCTTGCCGACGTGGGCGCCGGCGAGATGCGAGAAGGCGTGGATGACCGCGCCGTCCTCCACTTTCACCTTCTCGCCGAAAACCACGTAGGGCTCGACGACGACGTCCTTGCCGAACGTGGTGTCGGCACTCAGATACACCGTCTCCGGCGCAACCAGCGTCACGCCGGCGTCGAGCGCGGCCTGGCGCAGACGCTGCTGCGCAACGGCTTCCGCCTCGGCAAGTTGGCCTTTGGTGTTGATGCCGCGCACGTCATCCTCCTCGACTTCGACCGCAACCGCGCGAAGCTTCATGTCGCGCGCGATCTGCGACCGCATCGGTCAGATAAAACTCGTGCTTGCGATTGTCGATCGCCGATCCGCTCCAGGATCGCCAGGGCGCTATTTGCCGGCCAGCGCCATGATGCCGGCGTTGCAAAGTCCGATCGCGCGTTCGCCCGCGCTGGCATCGGCCTCCTCACGAATGGCGATGAGTTCCTCGCCTGACGTGATCAGCCGGCCGTAGCCGGTGGGATTGGCCGGCCGGAACGCCAGCACCGCAACGGCCGCACTCGTGGCAAGCGCCGACCGCAGCCGCGCGCAGCGTTGCGGCCGCAGCAACGGCGTGTCGCCATAAACGACCAGGATATCGTCGGGCTGCTGTTCGATGCGCCGCTTTTGCCGCCAGCACGGCGTGAGCGGTTCCCCGCCGCTCCTGCTGCACGAAGCACGCCGCGCTCGGCAGAGCACGCGCGCGGCCTCCGCCGCAACCGCGTCCTGTCCTGGACCGACGACGACAGCGGTGGCTGTCACGCCCGCTTCCGCGACAGCGTCAAGCACATGGGCCAGCAGCGTCCGCCCGGCGATCCGCATGCAGCACCTTGGGCCGCGCCGAACGCATGCGCGTGCCCTCGCCGGCCGCGAGCACGATCGCCAGGCAGGTTCTTCGAGCCGCCATCGCAAACCTCCGCGGCGCTGTCATAGCCGAGCCGCCGAGCCGCCGAAAGCTGTGCAGCCTAACGACACGATTCCGCCAGCAAAAAGCGCTGGCGGCGATGCGGAACAACAGGCTCGAAAGGCGAGAATCTGCTAGTATTAGCAGTGATTCGCTTGAGAACCCCGTGGAGCGACAGCCAATGCTGGGTCGATCGCAAACCGTCGACTGCGGCTCCCAAAAAGGCGGCGGCAACGAAGACCTTCACCATGTCCGCTCTTGTGGCGGCTGACGCTGTGGGGCAGCGACCGCCGTCATGCGCGCTTCTGGTCGCCGTGCTAGCGAGCCGCAGCGAGGTCGGCGCGCAGCGCGTCGGGCGTGATGCTGTCGTCGCTGCGCGGCGACGTCGCCGCTCGTACCAGGCGATACGACGCAGCTGCCGTGCGGCGCGCTCGTTCGACGCCGAGGCCGAAACACGCCGGCTGGCGCAAGCCGTGCGCGGCCTGGCGGCGGAGAACAACCAGCTCAAATCCCGGGTCGCCGCCGTCGAGCACAATATGGACGATGTGACCGGCTCGATCAGCCGGCAGATCGAGGCGGTCAAAACCGAAGTGGCGGCCGCCTTGGCCCACCGGTAAGCCTCGCCGAGCCGACAACCCCGGCGGCCATCGCCGCCGTCGTTACCCCGCGTGCGTAGCCCGCGCAGCCTCGTCTGCACGCCGCCGTCCGTCGCCCGGCGCGGCAGCGCCCGCAGGCGCTCGCCGAAGCGCCGCACCCGGGCAATATGGCGTCGATATCGGCAGCGCGCTTGCGCATTCAGGTCTCTGCGGGCCCGTTGGGCCGGAATTCGTTCCGCCCATCCCAAGCTGTTCGAAGGTTTGCAGCCGGTTGTCACGCTTCGAGAAATCGCGCGCACCAACCGCACCGAACTGCGGCTGGTGGTCGGACCGCTCGCCAATACCGCCGCGGCCGCGGAGCTTTGCGCGTCGCTCACGGCCTATCGACTGTATTGCCAGCCGACGACTTTTGACGGCCAGCACCTCGCGCTGGAATAGACGTCCGAGCCGGCTGCTGTCTATCGCTTATTGCAAATGCCTCATAGCCGTGATGATTGGCTCGCGCAATGGGCAACAAGCCGATGTGAGCCGCCGCCGATGCACCGTCCTTTGTTCCTGCCCGACCGCCCGGCAAACGAATTGGCTGCTGGCCATTGCATTTCTCGCGGTCGGCGAGGCGCTTTATCTGCGCTACATGGCGATCGAGAACGTCAATGTCGCGCTGGCCTGCCAAGCCGGTCTCAAGACCTGGCTCTGCAGCACGTTTCGGCTGGCGATCGTGCTGTTCAACGATCAGGTGTTCGGCGCGGTTGCGCTCGCCGCCGCACTGCTCAACCTGCTGCGGCCGTCGATCGTGCTGATCGCGCTTGCGCTCGCCGCGGCAGGCTTTGGCGTCGTCCTGCACAATGCCGATCTTTCGGCGCTTGCGGCTGGCGTGTTCATTCTCAGCCTGGCGCGGCCCGCGCCCGCACCAGAATGACGGCAAGGCCGACCAGTCCGGCGCAAAGCCACACCGCCTGCCAATTGGCGAAGCGTTTCGTTGAAGACGATGTAGCAGGCGCGAAGCAGCCAGGACCGCCGCCGCAATCGTCTCGGCCATCGCGCGCGATCCGGCCGCGCGCGGTGACCCGTAAAATGCAACACCAGGAACGGCACAAGAGCCGCGCTCTGCGGCGCGAACGGAATGTCGCGATAGCGCGGATCGAAGACGAGACCGAGCGCGGTTTGCACCGAGAGCAAAACCAGCGCGATGAACGTCAGGCCCAAAGCCCAATTTGACGCGCCCCAGGTCAATGCAGCGCGGCGCTCGCCCGAGCGGCCGAATAGCGCGGCGAAAGTCGGCAGCGCGCGGCCGCGCGCGCACGCCGCGGCGCAGACGATCGGCGCGGCGGCCGCCACGGCCGCAAAGGCCAGCGAGCGCAGCCAGCCGCCGAGCTGAAACTTTCGACCGGAACCATCTCGATCGTCCAGCCGAACAGCACAGCGGGAAGGAACGTCGAGCGCCGCGACCTTGAGCCACAGCAGCGGCTGGCGCCGTTTTCCCGCGCCCGGCCAGGAGCGCGCCGCCAAACGTCATGGCGGCGAGCAGGATTCCGGCGAGCGCCTGCAGTCGCCAATGCGGATGATCGGACACCGCGCCGCCGAGCCCGAACTTCGGTCGCCCCGTTGGCGCGATCGAAGATGCCCCAATGGCCGCCGACCGCGCCTTCGAGCCAACGCTTCCAGGGCTGATCGAAGGCTTCGATGACGTTGACGCGGAAATGTTCGCGCTGTGCGCCAGCGCCAGCGTTTCCTCAATGACGCGGGCCTGGTTCGACGGCGACGGCCGCGCCGCCTCGCGCATCCGGCCGGCGCTGGGCCAGCCGACCTCGCCGATCACGATCTCCTTGTTCGGAAACGCGGCGGCGACCTGTCTTGCGGATGGCGTCGACATGGGCGGCCGCGAGCGACGCCGGCAGCGGAAAATCCTCCCAGTAGGGCAGAATGTGGATGGTGATGAAGTCGACCGCGTTCTGCACGTCGCGATAGCGCAGCCAGTATTCCCAGACGTCGGCATAGGTGACCGGCTCCGGAATTTGCGACTTGACCTCGCGGATGATGGCGATCAGGTCGTCGCTCGGACATTTCGCCGCGCAGCAGCACCTCGTTGCCGACGATGACGGCGCGGATGACGTCAGGGATATTTCTTGGCAAGCGCGATCGTGGTCGCGATCTGCTGGCGGTTCTTGTCGGCATTGCTCGAGAGCCACAAGTCCCTGCAGCACTTTCAGGCCGTGGCGCTGGGCGATTTCGGCGAACTTTGTCGAGGCCATTTTCGACCGAGTAGGTGCGCATGCAGCCGGTGTATTTCGACAACAGCGCGAGATCTTCGTCGATCTGCTCGGGCTGCACCACGGTTCCCTCGACCAGCGGATCCTGGCCGTCGCGAAACGGCGCGTACGAGACGCAGTAAAGCTTCTCGCCCGGCGGCAAGCGGGGACGGCGGCAGCGCGACCGGCGCGCCGAGCCACCACCATGCCACGCCGATCGCGAGCGCCGTGAGCGCAAACAGCGCAAGCGCTTGACCGATCGCAGGTTCGTCTGGGTGGCGAGACACGCACCTCGCATTAGCCTTGACCGCATGCGTCGTGCCAAGTCGCGCAATCGGTCTAGTCTGCCGTGCGACTGCGCCGCTGATGCGCGCTGGACAAACGGCCGGAGTTGGGGTGTTGTTCGTGGCCGGCTGCGCCGGGGCAATGCCGCACTGACGGCCCAATCCGGTGGTCTTAGGAAACGTCCCTCTTATCGGCTCACCATGGCCCAACAACTCAAGTGAACCATGTCTCAACCGTGTGCTTAGCGTTGCCGGCGGACTGGTGCGCTGCATCTGGCTCCTTGCGGCCGCCGCGTTCCCCTGCTGCCCGTCCGCCTTTGCTCAAAGCACGCGATGCAAAGCCGCCGGACCAGAAGGCCCCGGCGCGCTCCGGACACCCGCCAAAGAGCCGCAGAAGATCGACGAATTTGCCGAAGCCCAGCGCCTCATCAACGGACCGGCCGGCAATCCGGAATGCGTTTGGCTCGGCCGCCGCGTGGTCAGCCTGCTCTGGCGCGACGATCTCGACACGGCTTTCCGCCATCTCGACCTGTATGACCGGTTCGGCTGTCCAAGCGGCCATATCCAGGCGACCTTCCGCTGCCTGATTCTGCACGCCAGCAGCATCGATCCGAAGGCGGCCGACAGCCTGAACGGCCGGGTCCAGGCCTGCTGGATCAATCCCGCCCTACAGGCCCGCGCCGGCGCCGGCCGCGGCCGCGCCGAGCCCGACGACCACCCGCTAGCGCGCGTTCCTGGCCGGCATTAGTTCGCTGGCTCGTCGGCGACGCGAAATGCGTCCTGAGCGCTGATTCATTGTCTTGAATTTGCCATGCGCCGAGCGCTAACTTATCTGCTGCCGCTCGCAAGGTAGCCTCATCCTTACGACCATCGTCGAACCTTGGGGACAGGTTCGGGCCCGTGTATCCTCGCCCCGCGTGGTTGAAAGTCGATGCGCACCGTCGCTGCCGTGCTCGCGCTTGTAGCGTGCGTGCATGCCGGCTTGTGGGTTTCTCTGAGAACCGAAGCAACGGCGCCTGATTTCACCGGGCAGCTTGCCAGCGTTTCCTACGCGCCGTTCGCGCGATCGTCGCATCCCGATTCCGGCGCACCGCCCGACCGCCGAGCAAATCCGCGCCGATCTCAAAGCCATCGCGCCCTATACCCGCGCCATCCGCACCTATTCGTCGACCGGCGGCGCCGAGCTCGTGCCGCCGATCGCCGCCGAGTTCGGGCTCAAGGTGACGGTCGGCGCCTGGATCGACAAGGACAAGGCGCGCAACGAGCGGGAAATCCGCTCCGCGCTCGAGCTCGCGCGCCACAACAGCAACGTCAACGCCATCGTCGTCGGCAACGAGACCACGCTGCGCGGCGAGATGAGCGTCGACGATCTGATCAAGCTCATTCAAAAAGTGAAGCGCTCGAGCCCGGTCCCGGTCACGACCGGCGAAATCTGGACGGTCTGGATCGACCATCCCGAGCTGGCTTCAGCCGTCGATTTCATCGCCGCGCACATCCTGCCCTACTGGGAAGGGCTTCGACGCCTCGCGCGCGGTCGACCACACCATCGAATTCTACGACAAGCTGCGCCAGGCGCATCCCGGCAAGCGGATCGTGATCGCCGAGTTCGGCTGGCCGAGCGCCGGCTACAATTTCCACGACGCCAATCCCGGCCGCATCGAACAGGCGATGGTGCTGCGTGATTTCGTCACGCGCGCCGAGGCTTACGGCATCGATTACAACATCGTCGAGGCGATCGATCAGCCGTGGAAGACGGCCGAAGGCGGCGTCGGCCCGTATTGGGGCATGTTCGACGCCGCGCGCGAAGCCGAAATTCTCCTGGACCGGGCCGATCACCGATCCCGACTACATCAAGCGCGCCGGCCTCGCCGTCCTGCTCGGATTGCTGCTGTCGCTGCCGATCCTGGCCATGAGCGGGGCGACCGCGACGCAAGCGCTGATGCTCGCCGCGTCGGCCAATCTGGTCGGCGCCTGGTTCGCGGCCATCGTGGCGTTCTGGAAAGGCCATTACTTCGTCCCGGGCGCGGCGTTTGCGCTCGGACTCGGCGTGATCCTGCTGATCCCGCTGGTCGCGATCGCGCTCTCGCGCGCATCGAGGAGATCGCCGCCATCGCGTTCGGCCGCCGGCCGCGCCGGCTGGCTGTGTCGCCGCCGCTTGTGCCGGACGGCTTCGCGCCGAAGGTTTCGATCCATATTCCGGCCTGCTGCGAACCGCCGGACATGCTCAAGGCGACGCTCGATGCCGTGGCGCGGCTCGATTATCCCGAATCTCGAATGCGTCGTGGTCATCAACAACACGCCCGACGCGGCGCTACTGGCGGCCGATCGAAGAGCACTGCCAGGCGCTCGGCGAGCGCTTCAAATTCCTCAGGGTCGACAATCTCCAGGGCTACAAGGCCGGCGCGCTGCGGCTGGCGCTGGCCAACACCGCCGCCGATGCGGACATCATCGGCGTCATCGATGCCGACTACGTGGTGCAGCCCGACTGGCTGAAGGATCTGGTGCCGCTGTTCGCCGATCCGCGCGTCGGCCTGGTGCAAGCGCCGCAGGACCACCGCGACGGCGACCGCTCGGTGATGCACAGCGCCATGAACGCCGAATATGCCGGCTTCTTCGACATCGGCATGGTGCAGCGAAACGAGTTCAACGCGATCATCGTGCATGGCACGATGTGCCTGATCCGCCGCGCGGCGATCGAAACCGCCGGCGGCTGGTCGAGCGACACCATCGTCGAGGACTCCGATCTCGGCCTGACGCGTCCTCGAGCACGGCTGGCTCGCCCATTACACCAATCGCCGCTACGGCCACGGCCTGCTGCCCGACACGTTCGAAGCCTACAAGCGGCAGCGCCACCGCTGGGCCTTCGGCGGATTGCAGATCCTGCGCAAGCACTGGCGCCGCCTGCTGCCGGGGGCGGACGGCCTCACGCCGCGAGCAGAAGCGCGAATACGGCATCGGCTGGCTCAACTGGCTCGGCTCCGATTCGATCGGCGTCGTGGTCGCGCTCCTGAACATCGTCTGGGTGCCGGTGGTCGCGTTCGCCAATATTGCCGTGCCCGACCGCATTCTGACGCTGCCGATCCTCGCCGCGTTCGTGGTCTCGTTCGCGCATTTCGTGGCGCTTTACCGGCTGCGGGTGCGGGCGTCGCCCGGACAAATGCTGGGCGCGGTCTGCGCGGCCATGGCGGTGCAATGGACGGTCGCGCGCGCCGTCGGCATCGGCCTGGTCAAGGAACGGCTGCCGTTCCTGCGCACGGCAAAGGGCGGCATGTCCCGCAAGGGTCCCGACTTCCCTGCCTTCTGGGAAGGCATCATCGCCGCGCTGCTGCTGATCGGCGCGCTGACGCTGGTCATCACCAACTACAAGCAGGTGCACGAGATCAATATCTTCGCCTTCGTCCTGGTGGTGCAGAGCCTGCCGTTCCTCGCCGGCGGTCGTCCTCGCCACGATCGAAGGCACCCGCTTCAATTCCTTCGCCTACTGGCGTGGCATCGAGGCCAAGGCTGTAGACCTGCTGCCGCAGCAGCAGGCGATTGCCGAACCGCCGAAGCTGCCGGCAGAAAACCGCATCGAAGCGGCGCAGTAGATTGACCTTCATCCGGCGCTTAGCGTCGCGGAGCGGCTACAATACAGATCATCCGGCCAGCGCGGTCTCCGCGAGCCGCACCCAATAGGACGTCCCGACCGGGATCGCCTCGTCGTTGAAATCATAGGCCGGGTGATGCAGCCCGGCGCTGTCGCCGTTGCCGAGAAGATGAAGGCGCCGGGCCGCTCGCTGCAGCATGTAGGCAAAGTCTTCCGCGCCCATCACGCGGCGGCATATCGGTGTCGACCTTGTCCTTGCCGGCGATCTCGCGTGCCACCGCGGCGGCAAACTCCGTTTCCGCGCGCGCTTGTTCACCGACCACCGGATAGCCGGTCGTATAGGTGAGTTCGGCCTTGGCGCCGTAGAGCCGCGCGGTGCCTTCCACCACCTCCCGCACCCGCGTCGCGCAAGCAGACTCGCGCACCTCGGCGGACAGGCTGCGCGCCGTGCCGCGCAGCAGCGCGTGCTGCGGAATGACGTTGTCGGTGTGGCCGCGCCTGGAACACGCAGATCGACACCACGGCGGCATCCAGCGGATCGACGTTGCGCGCCACGATCGACTGCAGCTGAGTGACGATCTGCGCGCCCACCAGCATCGTATCGACGCGCGAGATGCGGCCGCGCCGCGTGACCGCCCTTGCCTTCGATCGCGATCTCGATGGTGTCGGTCGACGCCATCGCCGGCGCCGGGCCGAATGGCGAATTCGCCGACCGGCAGGCCGGGGAAATTGTGCATGCCGTAGACTTCCTGGATGCCGAAGCGGCTCGATCAGGCCGTCCTGCAGCATCGCCAGGGCGCCGGCGCCGCCCTCCTCCGCGGGCTGGAAAATCAGCACCGCGGTGCCGGCAAAATTGCGCGTCTCCGCGAGATACTTGGCGGCGCCGAGCAACATCGCGGTATGGCCGTCATGGCCGCAGGCATGCATCTTGCCCGGCACGGTCGACTGATAGGCACGCCGGTCTCCTCCTCGATCGGCAGCGCATCCATGTCGGCGCGCAGGCCGACCACTTTCGCGCCGGCCTTGCGGCCGCGGATCACGCCGACGACGCCGGTTCGCCCGATGCCGGAGACCACCTCGTCGCAGCCGAAGCTCTTGAGCTTGTCGGCGACCGAGGCCGCCGTGCGATGGACGTCGTATTGCAGCTCCGGATGGGCATGCAGATCCCGCCGCCAGGCGGTGATCTCCTGATGCAGGTCGGCGACGCGGTTGACGATCGGCATCGGCAGGCTACCTCGCTCGGCGGGCCACCCCGGACATCGCCGCAGTCTAGCAAATGGCGGCCGGACTGCGAATGTGATCGATCCGGGCGGCCCGCCGGCGCCCCATTTTGAACATCACCGTTTGGATTTGAACCGCCGCCATGGCGCCCGTCGACACGATCTGATATCCCCTGCCCGCATGCCGACGGCGGCGTGTGCCGGACTCCGAGAAAGAGTAGCCGAAACCCAAGACTGGAAACCGGCCGTCATCCAGGTAATTGAACTAGCAAGCGAGCCCGTAGCTCAGTCGGTAGAGCACGTGACTTTTAATCACGGGGTCCGGGGTTCGAGCCCCCGCGGGCTCGCCAAAAACACCTGATACTTCAGCACTTCCTGACTTTGCACGCACCCGCCGCCCGGAGATGGGTACCCGCTGCGTTACCCGCACGGCAAGCTATTGAGATGCGTGAGCTGCACCCTCAAGGTTGGAACATAACGCCCCCGTAATGTCGCGCAGCGTAAGGAACTTTTCGCCGCACTATGGGGACTCTGGAACTCAGATTTGTTGAGACAAAGTCACAAAAATTCAAGGTGCAAGAATTCAAGGTGCAAGAAGCGTCCGCGCCAGACGGAAACCGAGGCTGAGGTTCCGGTCGGCGGTGGTGACCCTGTTGCGGTACGCGGAGCGCAGGAGGTCTGGAGAGTAGCCCCAGGAGCCGCCGCGGACGATACGGTGACTGCAATCGCCGCCTTCGATCCACGCCGAGCCATCTATCGGCGCACCATTGTAATTGTTGTGGACGCAATCCTCGGTCCACTCCCAGACATTACCGACCATGTCATAGAGACCGAACCGGTTCGCAGCGAATGAGCCGACCGGCGCGGTTTGTTTGTTGTCCCACTGACTGCCACAGCCGTCGCAATTGGCGTTGTTCCTGCCAATGTCATCGCCCCATGGATACGCCGTCGTCGTTCCGGCGCGCGCCGCATACTCGTATTCAGCCTCGGAAAGCTGCCGATAGGTCTTGCCGGTCATCTTGGAGAGCCATGCCGCATAGTGCTCGGCGTCGTGCCACGTGACGTTGATCAGCGGCTGCCGACCGCGGCCAAAGCCGCTGTCGGTGATATGCGGGTCGCAATCCCCATAGGCGGCGCAAGCGTCCCAGTCGGCGAACGTCAGCTCATATTTCGATATGGCAAAGGGCTTGGCGATTGTGACATTGTGCTGCGGACCTTCCATGGTGTAGCGGCCCTTCTCGCTCAGCGCCGATCCCATCAGGAACGAGCCGGCGGGGACGACGATCATTTCCGGACAGTCGGTCGCGCACTCTTTGAACGAATCTCCCGGCTTCAATGCCTGCTCGGCCGCCGCGGTCAGCACATGCGGCCAAATCTGCGCCTGCGCATAGGGCCGCGTAACAGCCCACCAGCGCCACTGCTCCGCGATGGACGACTGCTCGATCCAGCCGACCAGGCCGGCGATGATCGCGATCAGCGAGAGGTAAATCCCAGCGTGCAGAACACGCTTGCCGCGTCTGAAGTCCGCCTCGGCCTTCCGGCATGCGGCAATGTACTGGTGATCCGCCGGCTCCAGATTGGCGGAGAGATCGGGCCGCGCGGAAAGCCGCTCGGCCGCGGCCAGCCGATCCGCCGCGTGCGCCAGCCAGGCGCGGCCGCGATTGTTTGCGGCCCAATCGCGACTTGCGCGCTTGACGCCTTCCAGCACCGCAAGCAGTCCGGCATCTTCGGTGAGCCATCCCCCCAACAAGCCCCACTGCCGCAGCAGCGCCTCATGCGCCGGCTCGATCGTGGCCTCACCCGTATCCTTATGCACATCGGTGGCGAGCAGGCGCTGCTCGACCAAATGCTGAGTTAGCGGCCGAGATGCAGCAGGAATTTCCGACAACCGGGCGACGCGGCGGCGCGGCGCGCCGGTGTCGGGATCGATGCCGGCGAGCCAGGGAATGAGCCCGCGGCGCAGCAGCGCCAGCCGCGCAGCGCGGTCCCTTGGGATCGCCGGGTCGGCGTCGGCCGCCGTCAACGCGCGCTCGACCGCCGCTTCGATCGAGCCCCTGATGCCGCCGAGACTGCGATACTCGGCGACCGTCATATCGCCGTCGCCGCCATGTCTCGACATAGAGCCGCTCGAGCGTGAAGGCGAGCAGCGGCAGCGCGTCCTTGGCGCCGCCGGCGTCGATGTCGGCCAGCAGCGTATCGACCAGGGCGTCCTCGATTTCGAGCGGACGTTTCGTTCCCTCCAGCCGCCGCGCTGGACCTTTGATCACCTCGGCGTAGGATCCTTTCAGCATGGGGCCAAGATCGAAGGGGATTTTGCGTATCCCTTCGAGCGGTTTTGCTTCCTGCAAATGCGCGTAGGAATCGGAGCGGATGGCAAACACGATGATCAGTGCGGGCGCATCGGCGAGCAGCAAGTCGCGCAATAACGCCAGCAGCGCCTGCGCCTCGTTCTGGCCTTCGGCGCCGAACAACTCCTCGCCTTGATCGATCGATAGAATGAGCGTTGGCGATGTTCGCTTGGCATCGGCATCCGCACGGCGCGGCGCCGCCTTGTCGAGGAGGCTTTGCAGCAACCGCTGCAGCGTTGACGCCCCGCCTTCGACAGCCGCTCGCAGCTTGGCGCGCGTGGTCGCTATCCCCACGGCATAAAATGCTTCTTCAAGCGCAGCCACGAGGCCGGCATCGCCGTTGATCGCCGCCCGCTCCGGCCGGATGACCGGCAGCGGCAGAAAATTCCGATCGTCGCGCGCGAGCCGCGGAAACAAGCCGGCACGCAGGAACGACGACTTGCCGGCGCCCGATGCGCCGAGGATGACGAGGAGCCGCGGCGGCGTGGTCTCGCGCAAGCCGCGCAGCCGGTCGAGCGCTTCGACGGTTGGTGCATCGCGCCCAAAGAAGATACCGGCGTCTTCGGCTTCGAGCGGGCGCAAGCCGCGATAGGGCGGCCGGTCCGGATCGCTCTGCGGCGGCCAAGCGAAGTATTTGGCGTCGAGACCGGCTTCCTCCAGGCCGTGCTTGAGACGGTGAAGCCCCTCCGCCGAAAAGGTCACATGCGCCTCCTCCTGCGTGATCGGAAGCACGACGCGGAGCATGACGTGGTCGTGACCGGCGGCGAGACGCACGATTTGCCAGGTCCCGGCGAGTTCCTCCGGCAGCTTGTCGGCCGGCAAATCCTCGATCAGCACGCCAAACAGCCGCTTGTTCAGATGGTGCGCCAGATGGAATTCTTTCAAACACCAACCGGAGCCGAGCCACGCTTTCGACACCAGGAACAGCACGGCCTCGCAGCGGTTGGCGGCCTCGTGGAGCACGCGCTCCCACCGTTCGCCTGCTGCGATTCCTCGGTTCGGGTCGAGATCGAGGAAAATCTCGTCTTTCCAGCCGGCACTTGCCAGCCAGTCGCGCAAGGCAACCGCCTCGGCATTGTTCGTGCTCGAATGGCTCAAAAAGATGCGCGACACGACAACGGCTCGGAAGGAACCGCACCCCAAAGGCGAGCATAGAGAGCCGGGTGGTGGTTGTCACGACGGCGGCGACTTCTTCCCCGCTGACAAAAACGATCTGATCGCTAGCCTGACAGGATTTACCAGTAATGATCCCATCCTTGCGTTATCAGGACTTGGCCAGTCCGGGCGCGGAGCCCTGTCTTGAGTTCCATAATCTGTCTGCCGCCGGGCGGCCATGGCCGAGCTTGCGCGAAATCTGCTGGCCGCATTGCTTCAATGCCGCAAGCGCCGCTGGATCGAGCCGTTCCGGCACGAACTGGATCGATCCGACAATGGCCGCCGCGCCCACGCAGGCATCCGTCGGATCGAAAATCGGCGCCGCCACGGCGTTGATTCCGAGGAGCGTTTCTTCCGGGGCCCCCGCATAGCCGCGCTTGACGATCTGAGCCAGTTCTTCCTCGATCTTGTCGCGATCGACGATCGTGCGCGAAGTCAGGACCGCCAACGGCCGCGCCAAGATGCGCTCCTGGAGCGGCCGTGGCGCGAAAGCCAGCAGCACTTTGCCTTGCGCCGAGGCATGGAACGACAGTTCGCTGCCCGGTCGGACCCCGATCTCGATCGGCGAGGTGCTGGCAATGGTCGACATCACCAGCGCGCCGCGCGGCGTCATCGCCGACAGGACCACCGTATGGCCGAGCCTGTCGCGCAACTCGCGCATCGGCCCTTCCGCCAGTTGCACTAGATCGGCATCCGGCGCGAGTCAGACGGCGCGACGAGGCCAAGCTCAGTCCACATTCGCACGAGGACTTCGAGCAGGTCTCGCTGGCGCTGGAAGGCTCGTTCATCCATCACCTGCGCTATCCGTGGGGACCGAACAAGTCGAAGTGGAACGACGACGAGCACGAGCATTACAACAGTCCGTCGGTCCTGGTCATCCCACCGCGCGTCATCCACACCACCCAGGATGTCGGCGATGGCACAACGTGGTTGATCAATATTTTTGGCCCGCCGCGGCTCGATTTCTCGTCGAAGCCGGGCTTCGTGCTAAACGCCGCCGACTATCCGATGCCGGCGCCGCACTGACCCGCGCAACATTGGCTGCGTCGAACCAGAGGAGGTAAGGACATGGAGCAAACAGCCACAGCGCTGAAAGATGGTGTGTTGAAATTCAGCGCTGCCGTTGACCAGCGGATCGACAAACTGCTGAAGGGCGCGATCGATCCGCACGTCCATAGCGGGCCCTCTATTGCGCCGCGCGGCATCGATCATCTCGAGTTGCTCCGGCAATGCTCAGCCGCAGGCTTTGCAGCCATCGTCACGAAGGATCACGACTATAGCGGTGTAATGACCGCGGCGCTCATCTCCAAGCATCACCCGGAGCTGAGCACCAAGATCTATTCGAGCATCGTGCTCAACAATGTGGTCGGCGGCATGAATCCCTATGCTGTCGAGCACACTGCGGCGATGGGCGGCAAGGTGGTATGGATGCCGACTTTGGCGGCCGAAAATCACCTGCGCTGGGAAAAGCAGTCCAACTGGGTACATCCAGCCTCGACCCAGAAGATGCGGTCGGCGCAGCGGCATCCCGGTGCTCGACGCCAACAAGAAAGTGCGCGACGACGTCAAGGAAGTGCTCGACATTATCGCCAAGAACGACATGGTGCTGGCTAGCGGCCACCTGCATGTCAGCGAGACCTGGCTCGTTTTCGAGGAAGCGCAAACGGCGCGGCGTTAAGCGGATGACGCTGACCCACCCGGAGGAGATCGTCGACGCCAGCATGAACGACGTGCAGGGCATCTCCGACCATGGGCGCGTTTGTCGAGCACTCGCTGTGCATGTTCCTCGAGGGCTCGAAATTCAAGGTCGCAGGCCCCGACGACCTGCGCAAGCATATCGAGGCCGCTGGCGTCGATCAGACCGATTCTGTGCATCGGATCTCGGCCAGACCGGCATCGTTCAGCCCGATCGAAGGATTCCGGCGCGGCATCAAGATGTGCATGGACCTCGGCTACAGCGACGATCAGATCCGCAAGATGGTGTCGTCGAACGCAGCACGGATGCTGGGCATCGAAGCCGATCTACCGACGTCGTGATGAAGGTGTCGGTGGCGATTTGCATCCGGCGCGGTCACGCCAAGAGTAAGGAATAAAATGACAGATATTGCTGCGAAAATCGATAGTTCGTTCGCCGCGAACAGAGACAAAAGGCTCGACCAGTCGTTCCGCACATTTCTCAGCGAACTGGAGGCGCGGGGGGAGTTGATCCGCTTCAAGAAGCCGGTTCATCCGGTGCAGAACATGTCCGCCGTCGAATGGAAGACATACAACGAACTGGGAAAATCAAGTTTGTTCACCAATATCGAAGGGCACCCGGGCTGGACGGCTTGCAGCCAGATCGTCGCCGATCGGCGCAAGTGGGCTATCGGATTGGGTATCGAAGAAGACGGTCTGTTGCAGGAAATCTCCCGTCGGCTCAAAAATCCCATTGCCTCTACTGCACATGAAGGGGATGCACCGGTGAAAGAGATGCGGCTTATTGGCGACGCTGCGGACCTGAATGATCTCCCAGCCGCGAAGGTGTCTGAGCGCGATTCGGGACGTTACATCCCGTCTGGAATTACGTTCGTCAAAGATCCCGACACTGGTGTCGGAAATCTTTCGCTGCATCGGCAACAGATCAACGGACGAGATAGGACCGGATTTGTCAATGCTTCCGCGCCACGCCCGGCGCATCTACGACAAATATTCACAGCGCGGCCTGCCCACGCCTGTGGCCGTGGTCATCGGGGTCCATCCGGGCATCTGGTTGTCAGCGGGGTACAGCACCGGCCCGGGGATCGATGAGCTCGGTCTCGCCGGCGGTATTCTCGGGCAAAGCATCCGCACGGTGAAATGCGAGACCGTTGACATTGACGTCCCGGCCGAAGCGGAGATCGTCCTCGAAGGCGAACTATTGCCGGGAAACGCAGCTCGAGCCCGAAGGCCCCTTCGGCGAAGTATCCGGAACCTATCCCGATCCCGGCGTAGCGCATGTGTTCCGGTTGAAGGCGATCACCCGCCGCCGTGACGCGATTTATTATGCACTGCATTGCGGATTTCCGCCGACCGACACCCAATCCACCACGGGACTGGGAATCGAGATGGCGACAATCGAACAGCTTCGCAATGTCGATGGCGGCCTGGACCTGCTCGACGTCCGGCTTCTTACGGTGTCCGGCTTGATGACACTGGTGATCAAACTGCGGCAGCGGGTTGAAGGCCAGGCGAAAGTTGCACTGATGGGCGCTCTGGCCGGGCCCTATCAGCAGCCCAAGATGGCGATTGCGGTGGACGACGACATCGACGCCTCGGACCTGAGGCAAATCATGTGGTCGATGGCGACGCGCGTTCGAGCCGACCGTGACGTGATCATGTTTCCGAATGTCAAGGCTCTGGGGGCTGGACAACGCCTCCCCCGTAATCCCGGGAGTGGAAGCATTTCAGCGTGTCGGTACGAGGTGGATGATCGATGCGACCAAACCGGCGGTGACGTTGCCGAAGGAAAGGGCTCGGTTTGACAAGGCGCTGCCTCCGAACTTTGACACAGTCCATCTCAAGGATTTTCTGCCCTGACGATATTGGGTTGCGCGCATCCTGCCTTCCAAAGAGACGTAAGCCAGACTTGGCCGAGAGGAATCCGACAAGTGCCCGAACAGACGATCCAGAGCGGCGTGCAAGCCGACATACCGAGGATGCAGAAATGCTGGAGCGGAGCGCCGTCCGGCGCGCATCACTTCGCTTGGTCTGGTTGCTGATCCTGCTCTATCTGCTCAACAATATCGATCGCACCAATATCGGCTTCGCTGCGTTGACGATAAATCGGGATTTGGGTTTGACGGCGCAATCTTTCGGTGTCGCCGTGGGGATGTTCTACGTCGGTTATTTACTCTGCGAGATACCGAGCAACATCATCCTGGCCAGAACGGGCGCGCGCCGCTCATTGGCCCGCATGGCCATCGGTTCTGGATTGGTGACGGTGCTGACGTCGTTTGCGCAGGGGCCGCTGACTTTCTATGCAGCTCGCTTTTTCCTCGGCATAGCGGAAGCCGGCTATCTCGTCGGCATCGTGCTGTATCTGAGCTACTGGTTTCCAGCAGCCTACCGCGCGCGTCTCAATGCGCTGTTCATGTTGTCACTGCCACTTGCTTTCACGCTTTCGTCCGCCATCGCTGGAACTATTCTCAATTTAGAATGGCACGCTCGGGTTGAAAGGATGGCAGTGGCTGTTCCTTCTCGAAGGCGCGCCCGCGATCTTCGTTGGAATATTTTCGCTGTTTTATCTCAACGATTATCCACGCGACGCAAAATGGCTCAGCGACGGCGAAAGAGGCTCTCTTGAAGCCGCGCTAGCCCGCGAAGGATCGAAGACGAGCGTACATCACGGGTTCGGGATGTTGCGCGAGCTACCGTCGTTTCTGCGTAATCCGGTTGTGATGACGTGCGCGGCGATTTATTTCGCATTGAACTTTGGGTTGATATCTCTCACTTCTTGGATGCCATCGGTGATCGGTGCGTTCGGCTTATCAGTGCATGCGGTTGGATTCCTGACCATGCTTGCACCGCTCACTGCGGCGGTGGTGATGGTTATCTGGTGTCGGTGGTCTGACCTCCGCCAGGAGCGAGTTATCAACACGACAATTGCTCAATTGCTCGGTGCGGCAGGTTGGGCGCTAGCAGCGCTCGCCCAACCGCACTGGCTGATTGTCTGCGGGTTCGTGATGGCGGCGGCCGGCGTGTATGCAACCTATGCAATGTCATTCGCCATAGCTCAGACCTATGTGCCGCCCGCAAGCCGGCCGGTCGCCATCGCAACCATCGGCGTTATCGGCAACATTGGCGGCGTCTTCGTGCCGATGATCGTTGGATACTTCAGGACCGCCACCGGCAGCTTCACGGCAGGTTTTCTCATCGTCGCCGCCGTGATGGCAATCGGCGCATTACTTACATTTCGCATGCGCAAAATCGTCCGAGCTGCACCGGACTCGAATGCGCTCGGCCTTGAAATTCATCCGCAATCGCTTGTTAAGCGGCCGCAGTGATCAAATAACAATGTTATTTGCTACGACACATGGAGCCGGAATTGCGCAAGTTTTTGCACGCCGGCGACCGCGATGGCAGTCGCACGCTCAGTCAGGCAGCGTCCAAAGACCGCTTGCTGAGATGCCTCTGCGCCACGATCTGGTCGAGAAGACCTGTCAGCTTCTTGGACGGCGGGCGCGTCGGATCGCGCCGCTTGCAGGGTGTTCGGCCCGCCCGGCTGCTCACGGTGCGACCTTACTTTGCTGTCCGGCTTGTGATCGGAATTGCCGCCCTCATCGGTCGCATCGACCTCCCCGGCATCCTTCTGCGGAGTCGCAGTCATGGTGCGAGGATGAGTGGCTGCGCTCATGATGGGGCTGTGACCGGCCATGATGATGATAGCCGCCGCCTCGGAGCGCGATACCGATAACCCCTCCGATTATTGGCGCTTAATTGTCGGGCAAGGCGGGGGACTTGCGTATCGCAATAGGGTAAGCTGGTGATGGTTGCCGGCCAGCTATTCAGCACCATGGTCAAGCGTTGAACGACGCGCAATAATCCCGCGCGCCGCGGTGTTGGTATAGCTGTTGGTATACTTGCCGCAAAACGATCCACCAAGGGAGGAACCCCCCAATGCGTCACTTCGTGCTACCTGCTATTGCTGGCTTCGCCATCGCCCTGCTGTTGGCCTTTGCCGCGCCGACATATGCTGCATCCACGCAGTTCAAGGCCGATCTCAAAGGTTCGAGCGAAGTGCCGCCGAACCAGTCCGCAGCCACTGGATCGGTCACCGCGACCTACGATTCTAGCGACCAAGACGTTGACCTGGAATGGCAGCTATTCGGGGCTTACCGGCCCGGCAACCGCCGCCCATTTCCACGGTCCGGCCGAACCGGGCAAGAACGCCGGCGTCGCCGTCGCGATCAAGCCGTTCGAAAGCCCGTTCAAGGGCTCGGCGACGCTGACCGCGGCCCAGGAGGCAGACCTTATGGGTGGCCGCTGGTACGTCAACGTCCACACTGCGGCCAACCCGGGCGGCGAGATACGCGGCCAACTTGTGAAGTAATCGCGCGGCTGGTGGCATCATTACCAGCCGCGATCGCGCGATCCGCCGGTCCTGCGTACCACGGACCGGCGGGTTTCGTTTGCGCGGGGCAGCGAGCGGGATTGCCGCGAGGTCGGCTCATGGCAGTCCAGCAATAGCGCGAGCCGCGCCGGTCAGTTCGAGGATGTGCATGCCAGTATTGGCGCGGTCGACGATGTAGATGTAGCCGCGATCGTCGGTCTCGACGTTGTTGGTCTGGATCACGATCTTGCAGCTGATCCGCGCCGTTCACCTTGATGCAACGCTTGTCCGATGCCGCCGTGACGCGGGAATGAAATAGCCAATCTCCCTCGGGTGATAGGGATCGCGCACGTCGACTGCGCGCACGCCGGCGTTGAAATAGCTCAAGAACGCGATTTTCTTGTAAAAGACCGGCGCCATGCTCTCGTTCGCCGCGTGCGTGCCGAAGCGGCCGCCGCGTGAACAGAAATTGCCGCTCGCCTCCGGCACCTGGAAGTTCGAAATCACCATCGGATGCGCCTCGATCGTCACGTCGACGAACCACGCCATCTGGCGCGGCTCCTCGCATTCGTTGCGGATCTGCTCGTCGACGATCATGACGATGTCGCGCGTCGAACCCACCGCATCCTTGGCGAATTCGGCGATCGGCATTTTCGGCATCGGGAACGCCGTATGGGCGCCGTTGAACGGCGTCATTTCAAGCCGGCCGACTTCCGGATAGCGCAGATTTTCGGGCGTCGGCTCCTTGGGACCGTTCAGGAGCTTGTCGCGGTCGACGATCTGCATGATGCCGCCCTTGTTGGTGCCATAGCCGAAATAGATGCGGTTCGTCTGCGGCCCGAGCGAAATCATGCCGTGAAGCTCGGTCGGGCACAGCACCGGTCGCGCCGGGCTCCTGGCCCGGCAAGCCGAAATCGCGGATTTTGACCGGGTGCGCGGGATCGCTCATGTCGATAAACTTCGGTCATGCGATTGACCCGCCAGCCGAGCACGCCGGAGACCAGATAAGCGATGCCGGTGTCGCATTCCCAAAAGCTCTTGTGGGTATCGTTGAGCGGCCCTTGGCGTTGCCAGATGCGGACGGGGTGCGCCGGGTCGCTCACGTCGTAGATTTCGTGGCTTTTGCCGCCAAAGACGCGCAACAGATAAACCTTGCTAGGGTCGCCCTTGGGCAAGGTCTTGCCGTCGCACACGCGCGTCATCTGCGCGCCGCCCTGCTCATAAAGACCCTCGGTGCCGGGGATATGAGCGAGGTATTGCGGGTGCGCCGGATCGGTCACGTCGACGATCGAGGTGCCGTTGAATTCAGCCTGGCCGGTCAAGGGATTCATCGGCTTGGGCACGTCCGGCGTACCGCCATGATGGCCGATATAAGCGATGTAGCGGTCGCCCTGATGGTGGATGGTCGGCTGATAGGCGCTGCGGTGTTGCAGATCGTTGTAGCCGACGAGCCGCATGTTGCTGGCTTCCGGCGGATCGCCCACCTTGGGCGCGCCGGGGACGGTGACGATCGTCGATGGCGTCGTTTGCGCGTTGGCCGGCAGCATCAATGCGGCGAGCGTCGCGCCCGCGCCCACCGCTGCGGCGAACAGGCGACCGGATTGGCCTCGCATTTCACGTCCTCCCGCGTTCGCTATTGTTTCGGGATACCGGCTTGGGCGATGACCTTGCCCCACTTCTCGATATCGCCGCGCATGTGCGCGTCCAGCTCTTCAGGAGTAGACGCTTTGGTGTCGATGCCGAGGCTGAGGGCGCGTTTCTTCAGGTCGGGATCGGCGAGGACTTCGTGCAGCGCCGCGTTCAATTTGTCGATGACCGGTTTGGGTGTGCCGACGGGCGCGTACAGCCCGTTCCATGCCGTCACGTCGAAATTGAGCGACGCCGGACTCCTGCGCGGTCGGAACATTGGGCAGTTCCGGCGAACGCTGCGGCCCGCTCGCCGCGAAGCGCGCGCCCTTTGCCGCTGTCGAGCGTGGGCTTGAGCGCGGCATAGAAATCGATGTCCATCTGGATATCGTTGCGCAGCAGAGCCACCACGACGTCGGGCGAGGTTCGAAATGGCACGAGGACGACATTGATGTCGGCCGTCGATTTGAACAATTCGGCGGCGAGATTTTCGGTGCTGCCGACATTCACGGTACCGACATTGAGCGTGCCGGGCTTGTCACGCGCCGCCTTGAGGAAATCGCCGAGCGTTTGGAATGGCGACGATTCGCCCACCATGAAGAAGCACTGGAAAGAGCCGATCGTGGAAATCGGCAAGAATTGCTTGAGCGGATCGAACGGCAAATGGGCGAACAGCGGGACGCTGATCGCCGTGCCATTGGTCAGCAGCTCGAGCGTATAGCCGTCCGCGGGTCCCGTGAGCGCCGAGCGCGCCGCGGTAATGCCGCCGGCGCCCGGCTGGTTCTCGATGACAAAGTTTTGGCCCAACTTTTTGCTCAGGGCTTCGGCGACGAGACGTGCCGTAACGTCAGCGACGCCCCCCGGCCCGAACGGCAGAATCACGCGGACCGGATGATCGGGATAATTGGACTGCGCCTGCGCGCCACCCGCTGCGAGACCTGCCATGAGCGCGAGCGCGACAACGCCGCGTGCGGCAGCAATATTGATTGAACCGAGCTTCATGTTGAATTTCCAATGGATGTGTCGTGCAGCCTGTATCGATAGCGCGATTGTGCGCCACAGTCCTGCTTCCGTCGAGAGCTGCGGCGCCGCGCCCGCTCACGCCATCGGAAAATCCCGCTTGGCCGTCCATTGTTCCTTGGCATGCGCCAGATAATCGGCAAAGCGCCCCACCGCGATGGCCGCGCGCGCGCCGGCGACGAGGTCCTGGTAGTAGAACAGATTGATCGTGGAGAGGAGGGTCCCGCCAAGCGCCTCGCCGGCCTTGAAAAGGTGATGCAGGTAGGCGCGGGAAAAGTCGCGCGCGGCCGGGCAGCGGCTCTCGGGATCGAGCGGCCGCGGATCGTCGGCGTGGTGCGCGTTCTTGATGTTGATCGGACCGAAACGGGTAAATGCCAATCCGTGGCGGCCATTGCGCGTCGGCAGAACGCAATCGAACATATCGATGCCCCGCGCGACTGCTTCGAGGATATCCGCCGGCATGCCGACGCCCATGAGATAGCGCGGCCGGTCCGACGGCAGCATCGGAGCGATCTCGCCAACGACGTTCAGCATCACCTCCTGGGTCTCACCGACCGCAAGGCCGCCGAGCGCATAGCCGTCAAACCCGATGTCGGTCAGCCCGCGCACGCTCTCAGCGCGCAGACCTTGATCGTCGCCGCCCTGGACGATCCCGAACAGGGCGCGGTCGCGCGGCGCATTCTCGAATGCACGCTTCGAACGCTCGGCCCAGCGCAGCGACAGCTTCATGGCGCGTTCGACCTCGCCGCGGTCGGCCGGAAGCTGCACGCATTCGTCTAGCTGCATGGCGATATCGGAGCCGAGCAGGATCTGCACGTCGATAGCGCGTTCCGGCGGCAGTTCGACCATCGCGCCGTCGATGTGCGAGCGGAACACAACACCCTCCTCCGTGAGCTTGCGCAACGCCGACAGCGACATGACCTGGAAGCCGCCGGAATCGGTGAGGATCGGGTGCGGCCAGCGCATGAACGTATGCAAGCCGCCGAACGCCGCGATGCGCTCGGCGCCCGGACGCAGCATCAGGTGATAGGTGTTGCCGAGCAGAATGTCGGTGCCCGCGGCCCGCACGTCATCATGATGAACACCCTTGATGGCCGCTTGCGTGCCGACCGGCATGAATGCCGGCGTGCGCACGATGCCGTGCGCGGTTGTCATCTCGCCAGTCCGCGCGGCGCCATCGGTGGCGATGAGGTGAAAGGAAAAAGACGCGGGCATAAGCTACGTGTTTCGAAACAACAGGCAGGCGTCGCCATAGGAATAGAACCGATAGCCCGCGTCGATGGCATGCGCATAGGCGCGCCGCATGACATCGAGGCCGCAAAATGCGGCAACGAGCATGAACAAGGTCGATCGCGGCAGATGAAAATTGGTCAGCATCGCGTCGACGGCGCGGAAGCGATAGCCCGGCGTGATGAAGAGCGCGGTCTCGGCGCAAAATGGCGCGAGCGTGCCGTCCTCGCTCGCCGCGCTTTCGATCAGCCGCAGCGACGTCGAGCCTACCGCCACAATGCGTCCGCCGGCGCGCCGCGCCGCATTGAGCGCCGCAGCGGTCGTCGGCACTGACGCTGCCCCATTCCGGATGCATGCGATGCCCGGATGTGTCTTCGGCCTTGACTGGCAAGAAAGTGCCGGGACCGACATGCAGGGTTACGCGATGCAATCCGATGCCGCGGGCGCGCAAGCTCTCAACGACGGGTTCGGTGAAATGCAAGCCTGCGGTCGGCGCGGCGACCGATCCTTCCTCGCGCGCGAACATGGTCTGGTAGTCGGTGCGATCCTGCTGGTCGACGCCGCGGCGGCTGGCAATATAGGGCGGCAACGGCATGTCGCCGCGCTCCTCGATCGCCTGATCGAGCACCGCACCGTGGAACGCGAAGGCAAGCGTGACTTCGCCACCCTCGCCTTTTGCTTCGATCGTGGCGTCGAGCTGGTCGAGGAAGCAGACCCGGCCTTCGCTGCCGAAGCGTAGGACATCGCCCACGGCGAGGCGCTTGGCCGGCCGCACCAAGGCGCGCCAGCGCGAGCCGTCGAGGCGCTGCACGAGCGTGGCGGCGATTTCAGGTTCGTGCTCGCCGCGGCCGATCCGGCGGCCATTGAGGCTTGCCGGCAAAACCTTGGTATCGTTGACCACAAGGGCGTCGCCGGGCCGCAGCAGAGCCGGCAGGTCGCGCACCGCGCCATCCTCGAACTCGGTCGGCCCGCCAGGGCACACGACCAGAAGCCGCGCCGCGTCGCGCGGCGACGCCGGCCGCAAGGCGATGCGGTCTTCCGGCAACGTGAAATCGAACAGCTCCGTGCGCATGGGTCTCGCCGCCGAAATATGCGGCTACCATGCCGATTTGCAGTGCCTGCGCAAGATTTCAATTGGAATTCGTTCCACTCACCATGTATCCGACGCGTATCGGAGATGTACGATATTTGAAGCAGCGCGCCTGACTGCTTCGGCTAGGCGCTCGATGCCGAGGAAGAGCCGGTGAAAAGAATACTTATGACCAACTTTCATCCGCTCGGCGGCGGTGGTCATGTTACCTACATTCAGTCTCTGCTTGCGTTGCAAAACATTGGCGATTTGCGCATCGCGGTCGCCACGCCGGAGACGTCCCGGCTTTATCAAGCATTGCGGGAGCGCGATTACCCTGATCTCTACGTTTGCGATTTTCCGAACAAGCTGCAAAAGGAACCCGCCAATATCATTCGGAGCATTCGGCGGTTTCGCAGCATCGTCGCGGACTTCCGGCCGGATGTCGTTCATGTGAACGGTGGCCCGGACCTCTCGATCGCGGTGTGGAGTTCATCCGTTCGGACGATACCGGATCGTGCGAACTCACCACGCGATCAGATCCTTGGGCAAAGATGTCTATCACCGGCTCCTGTACGACCGGTGGGTTTCGCAAAATATCTACGTCTCGCGCAGCAGCATGGAAATGTCGCACGCCCGCGGCATGGTTCCCAAAGACAGCATCGTCATTTCGAACGGCGTCGACCTGACCAGGTTTCGGCCCGGCGCAGCGAAGGACGAGACCTTGGCGGCGCGGCTAGGCGTGCCGCAGAACGCCTTTGTCTTTGGCACCTGTGCCGGGGTCGACGCCTACAAGCGAGTTCGACCTCGCGATCGATGCCGCAGCCCGGCTAAAAGATCAAAGGCCGTTCGTGGTGCTCGCCATCGGCTCCGAGGGAAATGGGCGTCTCCTCGAGCAGCAGGCGAAGCTTTCGGGTGTCGGGCAGTTCAAATATTGCGGCTTCCACAAAGACGTGCGGCCGTTCGTATCTTTGCTGGATGTCGGATTCGTCCTCAGTGACACTATTGAAACAATTTCGTTCGCGGCGCGCGAGATGCTGGCCATGGGTAAGCCACTGATTTCAAGCTCATATGCCGGGCTGAAGGAAAATATTGTGGCTGGCTTCAACGGCATCCTGATCCGTCCTGGGAACCTGGACGATATCGTCGCCGCGATGAAAAGGTTCTTGAACATGCCGCCGAACGAGCTGGCGCGGTTTTCCGCCAATGCCCGTTCGTACGCGGAAGAGCATTTTTGCGTCGAGAGGCAGTTGCAGCAACACTTGACGGTCTATGAAAATTGCTGAAGCGCGGCAGACGCCCATCGCATTCTCGCTTACTTCACGTCGGCCGCCACCCGCATCTGGATCATACGATCGGGCTTGGACGGAGGCTCGCCCCGCTTGAGCTTATCGACCACGTCCATGCCCTCGACCACCTCGCCGATCACGGTGTATTGGCCATTGAGGAACGAGCCGTCGTCGAACATGATGAAAAATTGGCTGTTCGCGGAATTATCGTCGCCGCCCTTGCGGGCCATACCGACGGTTCCTCGCTTGAACGGCACCTTGGAGAACTCGGCAGGCACGTTGGGGTGCTTCGAACCGCCGCTGCCATTGCCGTGCTGGCCATCGCCGGTCTGCGCCATGAAGCCGTCGATGACGCGATGGAACGGCACGTCGTCATAAAATTGTTCCCGCGCCAGCTGCTTGAGGCGCTCGGCGTGTTTGGGCGCGATGTCGTCGCGCAGCTTGATGACGATTCGGCCGGGCGTGGTTTCGATAATGAGCGTGTTATGGGGGTCGGTGCCCGGAGGCAATGAGTTAGCCATATTATCGTATTCCTCTGTTACCTCGGATGGTTACCCGCGCGCACAATGGCACTAATTTTCGATCGTCGCTTTCTTGATGTAATCAAGCTTGCCGAACTCCTTGATCAGATAGGCGTTTCCTTCCCGTTGGACTCGACTTTGCTCGGGTCCCTGTCCGCTCGGGGCGCCTTCGCCATATCCGCCATATAGCGCATCCACGGCGTTCATGCCCGACACGACCTGGCCGAACGGCGCGAAGCCCTGCCTGTCGAGCGCGGCGGCATTGTCGCCGAAGTTGATGAAAACTTGGGTCGTGCGGGTATTGGGACCCGCCGTCGCGAAGGTGATGAAAGCGCGCTTGTTGCTCTGGCGCACCGGATCGTCCTTGATCCGCGCCTCGCGCCATACCGACGAAATTTTCGGATCGGCGTGGATACCGAATTGCACCATGAAGCCGCTTATGACGCGGAAGAAGCGCGCATTGTCATAGAAGCCGTTCTTCACGAGGTTATAGAAGCGGTCGGCGCCATTCGGCGCCCAATCGCGATGCACTTCGACGATGAACGGGCCTTTGCTGGTGTCAAACTTCGCATGGTAGATCGCCGGCGCTTGTTCGTTGAGCGCGGCAGGGCTGGCAAGGCCCTGGCTCCAGGCCGGCGCCGCGACGGTGAGCGCGAGCAGGAGGGTAATAAGGCGGATCATGTCATCTCCCCGATGAGGTTTTCAGCGCTTGGCGAATTTCTGTCGCAGCCGTTCGGCGACCTGGCTGGGCACGAAGGCTGAGATGTCGCCGCCCATGCCGGCAATCTGACGCACCAGCGTGGCGGTGATCGGGCGGACTGCCGGCGAAGCGGGCAGGAACACGGTCTGCGCTTCGGGCGCCATGATAGCGTTCATGCCGGCCATCTGCATCTCGTAATCGAAGTCGGTGGCGTCGCGCACGCCACGAATGAGCAGCGTCGCGCCGAAGCGTTGCGCGGCGGTGACGACGAGATCGGAGAAGGTCGTGCAGGCGACCTCGCAACCCGCAGCCCGGCCTAGCGGGCCGCAAATCTCCTCCAGCATGGCGACGCGCTCATCGGCCGAGAACAACGGCGTCTTGCCGGGATGAATGCCGACGGCGAGCACCAGCCGATCGGCCAGGCGAACGGCGGCCGCCACAACGTCGAGGTGACCGTTGGTGATGGGATCGAACGATCCGGCGAAAAGTGCGGTGTGCGGCATGGCGGCGGTCTAGCTTGCGCCCGGCACGACCGCAAGGCGGCCGGGCGAAGCGATCGCGGGGTGGGCAGTCCTTCCACTGGCTGACCCGCCCCGCCAGTGGCACTCCTCCGTTCGCGCAGCGTCGGCTAGGAAAGGGCTTGTTTCGACATCATCCCATCAGATGGCGCCGATTCTGCCGTTATCTCAATGGCCTACCTCAAGTGGTAAAATTGTGATGGCGATCAAAGAAGCTCTCGCCGGGATGTGCAAAATTTGCAGCAGCTCGAAAGGCAACCGAAACGCCGCGACAACGTTGTGTTGCATAGACGGCAGACGGTTGAAGACAGCGAGGGTGTCATGTTGAAGACAGTTTATGCCGTCGCCACTGCGGCAATTGTGGCGGCTTGTTTCGTCGCATTTCCGAGCCTGTCTTGGCAGGTCGAAGCAAGTGCACCGGTACCCGGCGCCAAGGCCGATCGTGCCGACACGAGGCCACTTGCGGTCCAATGCTCGGAAAACGCGTGGCCGTATTTCGAAGCGTCTTGTCTGCGCGACACGCGCAATACGTTCGGACAAGCGCACGCGGTGCGGATCGTGACGGCGGATCGTCTGCCGGCACGCTGAGAATTCACTGCCGGACGACCAAATCGAGTTTGTAAGTTTGCCGTGATACTTTGAGCGGACGGTGCTTTCCCCACCGTCCGCAATTTTTTTGCACGCACAACCCTGCCGTAAAGCACAGGGCGGCGAACCAGACGATTATTATCGTTGCGTGATGTCCGTCACCGAGTCATGCTCATCGGTCACGGACTATGAGTGCCTGCGGAATCGGCCAGGATTTCACTTTTTGCCATTCGTTATCGCGCCAGGCGAACAGCGCGAGTTCGTGGTCGAGACGGGGCAGTCCCAGTGTGTCGGTCAGGCCGTCCATTGCGCCTTCCCCGTCCTGGATGACCAGATAATTCACCTCCCCCCGCGCCGCAGAGCTTGCGACTGTCGGAAAGTCGGCGCGGTCCCACAGAATGATCCCGTGAATTTCCCGCTCGGATACGCCGAGCTGCCACAGGCCATACCTGACGATCACTCCAAAGGGGCTTCCATTCCAACACGGTATGATCGCCACATGGGAGCCCGGCGGTATCACATGGTCCATATCGGTTATCGCGGCTCGGATGAAGTGAGGCCACGCCCTATCTCGGGGATTATTGAGGTCGCCGCGCACCGGTAGGGCGGAAAGCGCCAGGAGACTCGCCGCAAGCGCAGGCGCGGCGCCGCGCAGTCTCGTCCATGTTGGCCAGTGTACGGTCGCAAGTGCCATGACCGGCGCGTACAGCGCGAGTAGCGCCGCGTGCGGGGTATACCGCCAGTAATCGGCCGCCATTTCCATCTCGCTGTCGCTCATGGCTCCGAGATACACGATCAACAAGAAGACGTTGTACCCTAACCAGACTGTCGCACAGACCACCGCCAGCCATCGCGCCTCGCTGGCCTTGCGCGGCAATGTGAAAAATGCTGCAAGGCCGGCCGCCGTGACGATCCACATCATCGCGTGAAACAATGGCGCACCGGCAATTACTTCCGCAATGCTTTGCAACATGTTTGGTACAAATTTGAAATTCCAGGCGTCGAATCGCCGGAAGGCCATCTCCCCTTGCGGCACATTTTTCATCACGTACCAGCGCCACACTACGAAAACGATGATCGCTGGACCCAGCATGCGGGGAAGCTGCGCTAGAGCGCGCCGTTTTGCGATCGCCGGATCGCGCCACGTCACCGCTGCGAGCCCGAGGGTGACCAGAGCCAGCAATACCGGATTGGCCTGCTTGAGATTGACCAGCAGCGCGCCGACACAGCCGAAGCGCCAAGCTAGGCTTTCGGTCTTGCCGGCGCCTCGGCCCGCGAGGTGCGCCAGCATCTCGACGCCGAGGAGGCCAAGGGCGCCGACAGCGACCATGGTTCCGCAATCAGCGTAGGACGACTGGACCACGTTCCCATCGAGGCCAGGATTGAGCAGGATAGTAACGGCGACCGCCGAAGCGACCAAAACCAAGGACCTTCCAGCGGTCGCCAAGCGCCCCTGCCGTGAGAGGGCGGCCGCCATCGCATCGGCGAGGAGTGCGCTCACCGCGGCGAGCAGCGCAACGTTGACCACGGGCCCGGCAGCCTCCAGCAGGCGGCCTGCCACTAACGAGGCGGCCGCGATAATCAGCGGCACGGCTTGCGGATACGCGGGAAGTATCGAGAACGACGGCGGCAGGCCGAGTTTGAAGAGCGAATCGTGGCTTATGGCGTAGTTCGCGCTTGGCAGCCAATTCCAGAACTCATCCCAAAGCGCGGCTTGGTTGCCGGATGCGTGGACCAGAATCGGCGATACCAGGGCCAAGGCGATCCAAGTGCCACTGCCACCGGGAATTTGCCGCCGGATCGCAAGCGCAACAATCGACAGGACGGCCAGCGCGATCATGAGCCCCGACAGCGGAATTGGCGTCGCCACCGCGAGAATAGTGAGGGCGCCGCCGAGCAGCCCAAACCCCACTAGCAGGTCGGCGCCCGGCCAACGGTCATTGCCGCGGCCGACCGCAGATCCGGCGGCCATGCAGACAAAGATCGGAACCAGGGCGGATGCGAGGGCCGAAGCCCGGGCGGCGTCAAACACCATCGGCGCAGGTCATGGGCGGGCGCTGCCGATCGGCGACCTCTTCGTGCGCATCTGTCGATGACATGACTGTGACCCTATGAGGCGGCAATAATTCGTGCTCCCTTATTGCAGTTTACACAGCTTCGATGACCGGCAGAGCCGTAGCGCGTTCGTCATTCACCTTTGATCCCGGCCTTCGCCACGACCTGCGCCCACTTGCGGGTTTCCGCCGCCATGAACGCGCCGGTCTCCCGCGGCGTGTCTGGGCGGGATTCTGACGCCGAGCTTACGCAGGCTCTCTTGCGCGCCGGCCGACTTCAATCCTTCAATGAGGGCGGCATTGAGTTTCTGCACGATCGGCTGCGGCGTGCCGGCGGGCGCCAGCAGCCCTGTCCACAGGGTCGCGGCGAGCTGCGGATAGCCTGCTTCGGCAAACGTCGGCGCCGCCGGAATTTGCGCAATGCGGTGCTCGCTGGTGACGGCGAGCGCCCGCAGCTTGCCGGCTTCGATGTGCGGCAGCATGACGGAAGGGCTGTCGAACATTGCCTGCACCTGGCCGGCCAGAAGATCGCTGATCGCGGGTCCGGAGCCGCGATATGGCACGTGGGTGAATACGACATCGCCGACGATCTGCAATAGCTCGCCAAGCAAGTGCGGCAGGGTGCCGGTGCCAGGTGTGCCAAAATTGATCCTTCCCGGATTGCTTTTCGCGTAGGCGAGAAACGCGGCAAGCGTTGTGGCCGGCACCGCCGCTGCATTGATGGTGAGAATCAGCGGACTCTGCACCACGATCGCAACCGGCGCGAAATCTTTCAGCGGATCATAGTCGAGCTTATAGAGCGACGGCGCGATTGTCAGCGAGCCCACTTGCGACATCAAGAGCGTGTAGCCGTCCGCGGCGGCGGTGGCCACGAGATGGCCGCCCACGGTGCCGCTGGCGCCGCCGGGCCTATTTTCGACAACGATACTTTGCCCCAAAATCGGCGACACGCTGTTGGCTAAGATGCGCGCCACCACGTCGGTAGGTCCACCGGGCGGATAGGGCACGATGAGATGGATCGGTCGCGCCGGGTAGTCCTCCGCCGGCACCGGAACGACGGCGCCGGCAAGAAAGCAGGCCGCCATTACCGCGGCGATGGTCAAGCGATGATCGATCATGCCGCCGCCTCCGTTCGATTGCGCGGTGAGATTGAGCGCCTTGGCGATTGGTGTCCACTTCTTGATCTCGGCGATCATCAGATTGGTGAGGAGCGATTTCATTGGTTGTCGAGCCCCAGCGATTTGATGATCGGCGCCCACTTGGCGATGTCGGATTTGATCACCGCCGTGAAATCCTGCGGCGTGCCGCCGAGCGGTTCGTTGCTGAGCCGTTCCAGCGCGGATTTTAGTTCCGGCGTCTGCAAGCCGGCATTGATCGCCGCATTGAGCTTGGCAACGACCGGCTGCGGCGTATGTGCAGGCGCCAGCAAGCCCGGTCCAACTGGTCGAGACGAAATTCGGAAAGCCGCTCTCGACCATGGTCGGCACGTCGGGCAATTGCGGAATGCGTTTGGGCGTGGTGACGGCGAGCGCGCGGAGCCGTCCGGCTTGGATCAACGGCAGCAGCACGCTGGTGCCTTCGAACGTCATTTGCACGTTGCCGGCGACGACGTCGTTGATCGACGGACCGCCGCCCTTATAGGGCACGTGCACAATGTCGATGCCGGCCCGCGCCTTGAACAATTCGCCGATCAGATGCGGCAGCACGCCGATGCCGCCGGACGAAAAGTTCACCTTGCCCGGATTGGCCTTCGCATAGACGACCAGCTCCTGCACGGTGTTGGCCGGCACCGCCGGATTGACGACGAGGATGTTGGAGCTTTCGCCGACGAGCGCGATCGGATCGTAGCTTGTGATCGGATCGTAGCCGGCATTGGTATGCAGCAGCGGCGCGATGACCAGCCCGCTCGCGCTCGAATAGAGCAGCGTATAGCCATCCGGCGTCGCTTCCGCGGCATCCTTCGAGCCGATCGTGTTGCCGGCGCCCGGCGCGGTTTTCGACGACGAATCCCTTGCCGAGCGAGTTTTGCAGATAGTTGACAGTGATCCGCGCGATCGACATCGACCGGGCCGCCAGGCGGCGTCGGCACGATGATCTTTGACCGGCCGATCGGGATAGGGCTGCGCCCACGCTCCGACGCTGGAGCCGCGCCAACAGGGCGGCACGGCAGAGCCACGACGCCATCGGTATCGCCGTAAACCAGCGGATCATGTGGTTTCCCCCTTTGTCTCGTCGTTCGCGCGGGATGCAGTAATCTAGCCAGATGCCCGATGTTTTGACCACTGCCGGCCGCCTTGACCCCCCGGTCGGCCGCGTCTAAGAGCCGCACGGAAACGCGGTCGGCCGCCATGATCGTCCTCATCGACAATTACGACAGCTTCGCCTTCAACCTGGTGCACTATTTCGGTGAGCTGGGGGCGAAGGTCGACGTGCATCGCAACGACAAAGTGACGAGCAGCGCGGTCATCGCCGCCGATCCCGACGCCATCGTGCTGTCGCCAGGCCCGTGCACGCCGAAAGAGGCCGGCATCTGTCTCGATCTGATCGCGGAGGCTTCTGCGCAAATTCCGATCCTCGGCGTCTGTCTCGGCCATCAGGCGATCGGCGAGGCGTTCGGCGGCAAGGTCGTGCGCGCGCCGGTGCCGGTGCACGGCAAGCTGTCGGAGATCCGGCACGGAGGCGACCGGAATTTTTCGCGGCATCGATGCGCCGTTCGAGGCAACGCGGTATCATTCGCTCGTGGTCGAGCGCGACACCATGCCGCGCGAACTGACCGTCACCGCGGAAACCGAAGATCGGCTGGTGATGGGGCTCGCGCATACGCGGCTGCCGGTGCACGGCGTGCAGTTTCATCCCGAGAGCATCGCCTCCGAGCATGGCCATTTGCTGCTGAAGAATTTCCTGGACATCGCCGCGGCATGGAATGCGGCGACCGGACGCAAGCCTCGCCGCAACGGCGCGGCGCGCGTCAATTGAGGACGGCAGCGTGACCGCTGAATTCAGGGGGCTTATCGGCAAGGTCGCGACCGGCGCCGCGCTCAGCCGCGAGGAAGCGGCCGACGCTTTCGAGCAGATGATGTCGGGAGAAGCGACGCCGTCGCAGATGGGCGCGCTGTTGATGGCATTGCGCGTGCGCGGCGAGACAGTCGACGAGATCACCGGCGCCGTCAGCGCCATGCGCGCCAAGATGGTGCGCGTCGAGGCGCCGCCGGACGCCATCGATGTCGTCGGCACCGGCGGCGACGCCTCCGGTTCGTTCAATATTTCGACCTGCGCGGCGCTGATCGTCGCCGGCGCCGGCGTTCCTGTCGCCAAGCACGGCAATCGCGCCTTGTCGTCGCGCTCCGGCGCCGCCGACGTGCTGGCCGCGCTCGGCGTCAATATCGATCTCACGCCGGATAAGATCGGGCTGTGCATCCGCGAGGCCGGCATCGGCTTCATGTTCGCGCCCGCGCATCATCCGGCGACGAAGAATGTCGCGGCGACCCGCGTCGAACTTGCCACCCGCACCATCTTCAACCTGCTCGGCCCGCTGTCCAATCCGGCCGGCGTCAGGCGGCAGATGGTCGGTGTGTTCTCGCGGCAATGGACCGAGCCGCTGGCGCAGGTTCTGAAAAATCTCGGCGCCGAGCGCGCCTGGGTGGTGCATGGCTCCGACGGGCTCGATGAGATCACGACGTCCGGGCCGACCAGCGTCAGCGGCGCTCGAAAACGGCGCGGTGCGCACTTTCGAGATATCGCCGGAGGACGTCGGGCTTGCAGAAAGTAAAGCCGGAAGCGCTGCGCGGCGGCGATGCGGCTGACCAACGCCAAGGCAGTCCAGGATGTGCTTGAAGGCAAGAAGAACGCCTTCCGCGACGTCGCGCTGTTCAACGCGGCGGCGGCGCTCGTGGTCGCCGGCAAGGCCAAGGACCTCAAGGCCGGCTTTGCGCTCGCCGCCCACTCGCTCGATTCCGGAGAAGCCGAAGGCCGGCTCGACCGGCTGATCGTGGTTTCGAACGATGGCTGATATTTTGGAAAAGATCGCGGCCTACAAGCGCGAAGAGATCGCGGCGGCCAAACGCAGCGCGCCCGCTCGCCGACGGTCGAATGCGAAGCCAAGGCCGCCAGCGCGCCGCGCGGCTTTTTGCGCGCGATCGAGAGCGCGGCTCGCGGCGAACGGCTATGCGCTGATCGCCGAGATCAAGAAGGCGAGCCCGTCGAAGGGACTGATCCGCCCGACATTCGATCCGCCGGCGCTGGCGGCAGGCCTATGCGGCCGGCGGCGCCACCTGCCTTTCGGTGCTGACCGACACGCCCTCGTTCCAGGGCGCGCTCGATCATCTTCGCGGTGCGCGCGCTGCGGTCGCCCTGCCGGTGCTGCGCAAGGATTTCATGTACGATCCCTATCAGGTGGCGGAGGCGCGCGCCTGCGGCGCCGATTGCATCCTCATCATCATGGCGGCGGTCGACGACGCGCTGCGCCGCAGAGCTCGAGGCGGCGGCGTTTGCGCTCGGCATGGACGCGCTGATCGAAGTGCACGACGAAGAGGAACTCGAGCGCGCGCTGCGCCTGAAATCGCAGGCTCATCGGCATCAACAACCGCAACCTCAAGACCTTCGAGACGACGCTGGCGACCTGCGAGCGGCTGGCGTCGCGGGTTCCGGCCGGACATGTCGTCGTCGGCGAGAGCGGCATTTTCACGCCGGACGATCTCGCGCGGCTCGCCAAGGCCGGCATTTCGACCTTCCTCGTCGGCGAAAGCCTGATGCGGCAGAGACGACGTCGCCGCGGCGACGCGCGCGCTGCTTGCGCGCAACCGCTCCCGCCCTCCCCCGCCAGCGGCGGCCCGGTGAACGCGTGGCGCGGCGTGGCAAAAAACTCACGCATCTGAGCGGCCGCGGCGAAGCCCGCATGGTCGATGTTTCGGCGAAGCCGCCACCGAACGCGAGGCGGTGGCCGAAGGCCGCGTGCTGATGCAGCGCAAGACGCTCGACATCGTGCGCAACGGCGACGCCAAGAAGGGCGACGTGCTCGGCGCCGCCCGCATCGCCGGCATCATGGCCGCCAAGCGAACCCACGAACTGATCCCGCTCTGCCATCCGCTGGCCCTCTCGCAGGTCGAAGTCGACGTCACGCCCGACACCAAGCTGCCCGGCGTTATGGTCAGGGCCCGCGTCAAGGTCGCGGGCAAGACCGGCGTCGAGATGGAGGCGCTGACCGCCGTATCGGTCGCCTGCCTCACCATCTATGACATGGTGAAGGCGGTCGAGCGCGGCATGCGCATCGAAGGCATCCGGCTCGTCGAGAAGCGCGGCGGCCGCAGCGGCCATTATCGCGCGCGGGAGTGAAACGGTGGCGTTGCTGTCGGTTGCAGAGGCGCTCGAACGCGTGCTGGCGCACGCCGCGCCGCTGCCGGCCGAAGAGGTGCCGCTCGCGGACGCCGACGGCCGCGTCCTCGCCTACGGTCTCAAGGCGCTGCGAACGCAGCCGCCGGCCGATGTTTCGGCCATGGACGGTTACGCGGTGCGCGCGAGCGACGTGGCGAACGCGCCGGCGCACCTGAAAGTCATCGGCGAGGTTGCCGCCGGCCGGCCATTCACGGCCGCGGTCGGCCCCGGTGAGGCGGCGCGCATCTTCACCGGCGGCGTAGTGCCGCGAAGGCGCCGACACTGTCGTGATCCAGGAGAATACCACACGCGAGATGGCGACCGACGTCGAGGTGACACAGGCCGCCGCCAAAGGCCGCAACATCCGTCCCGCAAGGTCTCGATTTTCGCGCCGGCGACGCGCTGTTCGCCGAGGGCCACCGGCTCTCGGCGCGCGACCTGGCGCTTGCTGCCGCCATGAACCACCCGCTGCTGCCAGTGCATCGCCGGCCGAAAATCGCCCTGTTCGCCACCGGCGACGAACTGGTGCCGCCCGGCATCGAGCCTGGACCGGGCCAGATCGTCTATTCGAACGGCTTTGCGCTCGCGGCGCTTGCGCGCGCGGAAGGCGCCGAGGTGGCCGACCTCGGCGTCGTCGGCGACAAGCTCGACGAGACGATCGCGGCCGTGCGGCGCGCCCGCGACCTGCGGCGTCGATATTCTGGTGACGACCGGCGGCGCTTCGGTCGGCGATTACGATCTGGTGCAGGCGGCATTCGCCGCCGAAGGCATGGCATTGTCGTTCTGGAAGGTGGCGATGCGGCCGGGCCGTCCGCTGATGCACGGCCGGCTCGGCGCGATGCATGTGCTCGGGCTGCCCGGCAATCCGGTATCGTCCTATGTGTGCGCGTTTCTCTTCCTGGTGCCGCTGATTCGCCGCCTCGGCGGCCGCGCCGATCTTGCTTTGCCGACCGAATCGGCGGCGCTGGGCTGCGACCTTCCGGCGAACGACGAGCGCGCCGATTACCTGCGCGCGACTTTGCACCGAAGGCGCGGATGGCTTGGTCGCGACCCCCTTTCCGACCCAGGACAGTTCCATGATGGCGCCGCTGGCCAAAGCGGATTGCCTTGTCGATCCGAGAGCCTTATGCGCCCGCCGCGAAATCCGGCAGCCGCTGCGCGATCGCTAAGTTCGAGCGTTAAGCAGCCGTTGGCTGCGAGGCTCGCTTTCTTCACTTCAAATTAAATGGTTGCGGAACACATATGGAACGGATAGGGTCCGTTCATGATTTGTTTCGGCCGTAGGTGCGGCAGAAACATGATCGAGCCTTGGCGATCAAAAGGGGAAGCGCCGATGTTGACTCGCAAGCAAGCTGAACTCTTGCGGTTTATCCATGAGCGCCTCAAGGAAGCAGGCGTCCCGCCGTCCTTCGACGAAATGAAGGATGCGCTCGACCTGCGCTCCAAATCCGGCATCCACCGGCTGATCACGGCACTCGAGGAGCGCGGCTTCATCCGCCGCTTGCCGAACCGGGCGCGGGCCATCGAAGTGATCAAGCTGCCGGAATTGATCGCGCACGGCATGGTGGCCAGCCGCAGCCGCGGCTTCACCCCAAGCGTCATCGAAGGCAACCTCGGCCGCGTACGGGCCGCCGCGGATGACGAGGGTGGCCGGCCGGTCGCTGTGCCCGTCATGGGCCGCATCGCCGCGGGCACGCCGATCGAAGCAATCCAGACGCGCAGCCACACCATCAACATGCCGCCCGACCTTCTGACCGCGGGCGAGCATTTCGCGCTCGAAGTCCGCGGCGACTCGATGATCGAGGCCGGTATCCTCGACGGCGACATCGCGCTGCTCAAGCGCACCGACGGCGCCGACACCGGCGACATCGTTGTGGCGCTGATCGATGACGAGGAGGCGACCCTAAAACGCTTTCGCCGGCGCGGCGCATCCATTGCGCTAGAGCCGGCCAATACTTCCTATGAAGTGCGCATCCTGCCGCCAAATCGCGTGCGCATTCAGGGCAAGCTGGTTGGGCTGTTCCGCCGGTACTGAGGCGCCATGCCGGGGGCCGCCGTTGCGCGGCGCCCGGGAATGAAGGAACTCAATCGCCCGCCTCACGATCTTCAACTGTTGGCGTCGCATCGCGCGGCTGTTGTCGGGACGCGGGCGGTGTAATAGCCGTTGCAGAATCGGATCCGTCCGGGCGGTGGCGGGCCGGCGCCCAAGGCCGATCGAAATTCGGCGGCCGCGCGGACTCGATTACGAAGCCGGCGCCATCGCGGCGCAACGCCAGCGCTCCGCGCTGCCGCCAAAGATTGCGCCCAATTACCATGGCGGCGCAGTTGGGCGGCGCGGCACGGGTTGCGACGACGAGGCTGGCGCGCCGGCAGTCTTCCTCGAACGCATCGGGCGCGAGCGCGTAGGCGACAAGACTGCCGTCGGCGAGCTTGCCGATGCAGCCTGACGGATCGCAGGCAATACCCTGCCCCAACGTTGGATCGCGGGCGTTGCGGCCGTCGGCATCGGCTGCGAGCCATTCGCGGGTCGCGAACGTGTCACCGCCGCTATGATGGAACGCGAGCCGGCCATCGGCGCCGCGCACCGCAAATGAGCGCCCATTGGCATCGACGAGCACATCCGGCACCGGCGTGCGCGCCGCCCAAAGTATTGCGGCAGCAGCAACGAGCGCGCCGCACCAGCGCAGCGGCGTTTTGAAGAGGCAGATCATCAGCAGCGCCGCAGTCATCAGCAGCAGCGGGCCGGTGCCGAACGATGTGACGCGGCCGAAGGCGCCGGGCAGACTCGCCACCCACAGCGCCACCGCGTCCATCCATTCGATGCCGTAACCCATCTGCCGCCAGAACTCGGCGTCGAATCCGAACGGAATGGCCAGCACGCCGAGAAGCCCCATCGGCATCACCCAGGCGGAGACGACCGGCATGGCGAGCAGATTGGCAAGCACGCCGTACGGCGCAACCCGGTGGAAGTGATAGGCGGCGTAAGGCGTGGTGGCGAACCCGGCGACCAGCGAAGCGAGGATGAGCCCCGCGATCTCGCGCACGCCCCATAAGGCGGCGCGGGCGCCGAGCGAGCTCTCGGCGCCGGCGCGCGGCAGCGGCACACCGCGCTGATACGCGGCGATCAGCGCCAGGGTCGCGGCAAACGACATCTGGAAGCTCGGATGCACCACCGCTTCCGGCGCGAACATCAGCACGATCAGCGCCGCCACCGTCAGCGTGCGGAAGGTCATAGTCGGCCGATCGACCAGGACGCCCAGGAGCACAACGGCGATCATAATAAAGGAACGCTGCGTTGCGACCTCGGCGCCGGACAGAACAAGATAGAAGGCCGTCACGGCAAGCGCGGCAAAGGCCGCCCATTTTTTGATGGGCGCCCGGTCGGCGAGCCCGGGAATCAGCGTCAGCAGCGCCCGGACAATGAAGAACACGACGCCGGCGACGACCGCCATGTGATAACCGGAAATCGACAGCACGTGCCCGATGCCGGAAACGAACATGGCATCGTAGACCGTCGGCGTAATCGCATCGCGCCGGCCGGTGATCAGCGCCGACGCGATCGAGCCGGGGTCGCCGGCAACGACAGCGCGGATGCGTGCGTCGATGGCATCGCGCAGTCCCTGAACGACGGCGCCTGCCCGCTGCCACGGGCCGGGGACTGCCGGCGGCGTAATGATCTTGATGGCGCCGTTGACAAAGCCTGAAGCGCCGATGCGCTGATAAAAAAGATCACGCGCGAAATCATAGCTGCCTGGGCGCAACGGCTGCAGCGGCGGCTCGAGCCGCGCCTTGACGGCGATGAAGGCGCCGGCAGGAGGCGCCATGCCGCGCTTCACAGAAAGTCGCACGCGCTGCGGAATGCCCTCGATACGGTTGCCGTCGATGCGCTCAACCCGCACCACGATGCGGTCGGTATGCTGGCTTTCATCCCTCAGCTCGACGAAGCCGGTAATCGAAACGCCCGACACCGGGTAGCGCAGGATCGGATGGCCGATCAGCGCGGTCTTCAGCGCTGCGATGGCGAAACCTGACGAGATCGCAAACAACGCGAGCGCCACCACGAAGGCAACGACATGGCGGCGCAGCAGCACCGCCGCCATCGCGCAACCGGTCGCCAAGCCGGCAGCGACCCACCACACCGGTTCGTGCTCCGCTGTGAAATAGAAAACGATGCCGGCGCCGTACGCGACTGCAAACCACGGCAGCAGTCGCCCGGCGGCGATCTCTTCGGCCGCCCATAGCCGCAAGCGCATGCCGAGCATGAATTCGGAACGCGCCGGCGCCGCGCCCCATGTCCGGCGCACGCCTCCGATCGGCCACGTCTGAGCGCGGCTCTGCGGCTTGTCCTGTTGCGCCACCGCGCGTCCCCCTGCGCGCCCAACCATCGCAGCGATGCTACACGAAGCGCGGGCGGTCTGGCGAGGCGTGCGGCGGCAAGGAAAACCGCTGCGCCGTCAACGAGCGGCCCAAATATCAGGGCGTCCGGCGGCGGAGGCGAACCTTGAAAGTTCTTTTGATCAGGAGAACGAGCCTGTTCTGCTGTCAGCCCTCAGGGCACGCTATATTCTGATCACCGCTGCATTTGCATCATCTGATACGTGGGCATCATTCTGTGGCTCAGGTGGTCCATAATCCACAGTGAGCCGCCGATCACCAGCGCCACGATCAACACGCCGAAAGCCAACGCCAGGGCGTTGTTGGTATTGTCGGGCGCCGTCGTGAGGTGCAGGAAGAAAACCAGATGCACGCCGATCTGTGCGACGGCAAGTACGGCGAGCGCGATCGGGATTGCCGGTCCCCAGATCAAGGGCGTGTCCACCACGGCGAACGACGCCACGGTGAGAGCGGCTGCGATCGCGAGGCCGATGAGATAGCCTTCGACGCCCTGCCGAATACTGTGGTCGGCCGCATCCATGAAGCCGGGCCCCACATCATCGGCGCTCCGCGCATTGCTCTCGTCGCTCATCGGCCTTCTCCTATCAGATACACGATGGTGAACAGCGCGACCCAAATAATGTCGAGTACATGCCAGAACAGATTGAAGCAGAGTAATCTCCGCACGATGTTGGGACGGAAGCCCTTGACGAACACTTGCGCCATCATGGTCCCCAGCCACAACAGCCCGGCACTGACGTGTAGCCCGTGACAACCGACCACAGCGAAAAAGGAAGACAAAAAGGCGCTACGCTGCGGTCCTGCCCCTGCGGCGATCATTCTGGCGAAATCGTGCGCCTCCAAGACCAGGAAAGCGACGCCAAGAAGGCCCGTGACCAGCAGCGAAACCTGGGTCCAGATCTGGCTGCGCGCCTCGGTCGCTACAGCCGACATGCCGCACGTGAAGCTGGACAGCAGCAGGCACGCTGTTTCGATTGCAATGCTGGTCGGATCGAACAGATCGCGTCCAGAAGGTCCGCCGGCTGTCGCCGTCTGCAACACAGCGTGCGCGGCAAAGAATGCGGAGAACATCACGATATCGCTGAGCAGAAAAATCCAGAAGCCATAGCCGACGATCACGCGCTTGGAGGCCGGGCCACCTTCGCCGTGGCCCCTCGCGTCATTGCGGCCGCCCCCCGCGCCGCTGGCAGCACGGCGTCGACGCCCCAGTTTATAGGGGTCGCTATTCCCTACAGCGTCACGCGGCAAAACTTCGGTCGCGCTCATGCCGGCTCGCTCGCGTCAGCATGTTGCGAGAGCCACTCCTGATGAACCAGCCGGCGCGCGCGATCAATCCGCGCAACCTCCGCCGCCGGAATTTCGTACTCTTCCACATCGCGCCACGCGAACCACACGAAGACTGCGTAAGCGGCCGCGATACCCAGGCCCACCATCCACCAGATGTGCCAGATCATCGCGAACCCGGTAACGGTGGCAAACGCGGCCGTGATGAATCCGGTCGCACTGTTCCTCGGCATCTCGATCGGCTCATAGGGGAACTCCGCCGCCACTTGCTGAGTCTCAATGCCGCGTCGTTTGATCCCCAAGTAGGGCTCCTCGTCGTGCACCCGTGGGAGCACCGCAAAATTGAAGGCGGGTGGTGGCGACAACGTGGCCCATTCAAGCGAGCGCCCGTTCCAAGGATCCCCCGTCTCGTCACGAAGTTCGTCACGGCGGCGGATGCTGACGATAATCTGAACCACCTGACAGGCAGCCGCGGCGGCCATAATCACGATTCCGAACGCGGCGATCAGGAGCCAGGGACGCCAGAGCACCACGTCGTAATGCTGCATGCGTCGCGTCATACCCATCAGACCCGTGGCGTAAAGCGGCACGAAGACGACATAGAATCCCACCAGCGAGAGCCAGAAAGCAGCCTTGCCCCAGCCTTCGTGCAGCCGGAAGCCGAACGCCTTGGGAAACCAGTACGTGAGGCCGGCAAAGCCAGCGAACAGCACGCCGCCGATGATGACGTTATGGAAGTGGGCGACCAGAAACAGGCTGTTATGGAGCTGGAAATCGGCCGGCGGTACGGCGAGGAGTACGCCGGTCATGCCGCCGATCACGAAGGTCACGAGAAATCCCATCGACCACAACATCGGCGTTTTGAAGTGGATGCGGCCGCCATACATGGTGAAAAGCCAGTTAAAGACCTTCACCCCGGTGACCACCGCGATGATGGTGGTGGCGATGCCGAAGACCCCGTTGACGTCGGCCCCCGCCCCCATCGTGAAGAAGTGGTGCAGCCAGACGATGAAAGAGATGAGGCAAATCCCCATGGTCGCTATCACCATGGAGCGGTAGCCGAACAATGGCCGGCTGGAAAACGTCGAGATTACCTCGGAGAATATTCCGAAAGCCGGCAGCACAAGGATGTAAACCTCAGGATGACCCCACGCCCAGATCAGATTGATGAACATCATCATGTTGCCGCCAGCCTCGTTGGTGAAGAAATGAAAGCCAAGATAGCGGTCGAGGGTGAGCATGCCGAGCGTGGCGGTGAGGATCGGGAAGGCGGCCACGATCAGCAGATTGGTGGCGAGCGCGGTCCAGCAAAACATCGTCATCCTCAAATAGCCCATGCCCGGGGCGCGTATCTTGAGGATCGTGGTGACGAAGTTGATTCCGGTCATCAGCGTGCCCACGCCGGAGATCAGGAGCGCCCACAAGTAGTAGTCGACACCGACGCCGGGCGAATATTGGAGTTCGGACAAGGGCGGATAAGCCACCCAACCGGTACGTGCAAACTCGCCGACTACCAGAGAGAGGTTGAGCAACAACGCGCCTGTCGCGGTGAGCCAGAAGCTCGTGGAGTTCAAAGTCGGGAAGGCGACGTCGCGCACGCCGAGTTGCAATGGCACCACAAAATTCATCAGCCCGATCATGAACGGCATCGCGGCGAAGAAAATCATGATGGTGCCGTGGGCCGAGAAGACCTGGTCGTAGTGCTCGGGCGGAAGGTATCCGGGCGCATGCAAGGCAATCGCCTGCTGCGATCGCATCATGATCGCGTCGATAAATCCGCGTAGCAGCATCACTACAGCCAGCAGCGTGTACATCACGCCGATCCGCTTGTGGTCAACGCTGGTGATCCACTCGCGCCAGAGATATGGCAGATGGCCTTTGAGAACGATCCAAGCGACCACCGCGATCGCGATCGAGAACACCACTGAGCCAGCAACAAGGGGGATCGGCTGGTCAAACGGAATCGCGTCCAAGGTAAGCTTCCCCAGCATCTCAATGCTCCGCTCGGGGAGAAACCGTCGGACCGCCGCGTCCGGTATGTGGGCCCGGTCCTGGCGGGACCTGCAGCGTCACGATGGCTTGGAACAAGTTCGGATCGACTGTCCGATAGGTGAAAGGACTCACGTTCTGGCTTTCCTGAGAAAGCGCGACGTAGCCCGCGCGGTCCAATGCAGGCCCTGCCTGCCGCGCTGTGGCAAGCCACTGCGCAAACGCATCCTGGGGCACGGCGTGCAAGATGAAGTGCATGTCGGAAAATCCATCTCCGCTGAATTGCGCCGACTCGCCGTAATAATCCCCAGGGTGGTCGGCCTTGAGATAAAGTTGCGTCACCATACCGTTCATCGTGGCGATCATGCTGCCGAGCTGCGGCACGAAGAACGAGTTCATCACCGTTGCCGAGGTCAGCGAGAAGTGCACCCCCACGCCCGCCGGCACGACAAGCTCATTGACGCTCGCGATACCCTGATCGGGGTAGATGAACAGCCATTTCCAATCGAGCGAGACGACCTGCACCTCGGTCGCCTTGTTCTGCGAGTCGATCGGCCTGTAGGGGTCGAGTTCGTGCGCGCCAATCCAGATCACGCCACCGAGAAACATGATGACCAAGAGGGGAATGCCCCAGACAACAAGTTCGAGACGGCCGGAATAGACCCAGTAAGGCAGGTAGCGCGCACGAGTGTTGGAAGCCCGAAACCACCAGGCGAAGGCAAGCGCCGCACCGATCGTGGGCACCACAACCACCAACATGATGCCCAATGCGTCGAGCAGGATTGTCGCGTTGGCGGCGCCAACCGGCCCTTGCGGCTGCAGCACGCCGCCTGAACAGCCCGCGAGCGGCAAGCACAGAATTGCGAGCCGCGCAGTTCGAAAGAGGAGGTTCGACAACTTCGGTGGGCCGGAGGCCGTCAATGCGGACCACCAAGGCAGCGGTGCTTTCGAGTGCATCAATGCGTCCACTGAACGTCGCGTTCCTCAGCGCGCCACTCTGGGGGCCGACGTCACGCGACCTTTAACTCCGCAGGCCCAAAATCGTTTCCGCGCGATACATGGGCGTGATCGCTCGCCGCGCATGCCGCTAGCCAATTCGGCTTGCGCTGCCGGAAACCTTGGCCCAGGTGTCGCGCAAACCGACCGTGCGATTGAAGACCAATTTGCCCGGCGTCGCGTCCTTGTCGCGGACGAAGTAGCCCTGCCGCTCGAACTGTGCCGGTTCGGGCGAATTGTCGGCAGCGAGCGCGGGTTCGAGCTTGGCGTCGGGAAGCACTTCGAGCGAATTGGGATTGAGATCGGCTGCAAAATCAGCGGCGTTCGGATCGGGTTTGGCGAACAGCGGATTGTAGAGTTGCACTTCCGCGGAAACGGCATCCGCCGCCGACACCCAGTGCATTGTCGCCTTGACCTTGCGGCCGTCAGGCGCATTGCCGCCCTTGGTCGCAGGGTCGTAGGTGCAGCGCAACTCAATGACCTCACCGGCCGGATTCTTGGTCACTTCGCGGCAGGTGATGAAATAGGCATAGCGCAGCCGAACCTCGTTGCCGGGCGACAGGCGAAAGAATTTTTTCGGCGGATTCTCCATGAAGTCGTCCCGCTCGATATAGAGCTCGCGGCCGAAACGGAGGCGCCGGCTTCCGGCGGCTGGATCCTCGGGATGGTTGACCGCCTCGACCTCCTCGCCCGCGCCCGCCGGATAGTTCTCGATCACCACCTTGAGCGGACGCAACACGGCCATGCGGCGCTGCGCAGATTTGTTGAGATGTTCGCGGACAGAAAAATCAAACATCGCGACATCGACGACGCTGTTCGCTTTGGCAACGCCGACGCGCTTGACGAAATCGCGGATCGCGGCCGGCGGCACGCCGCGGCGGCGCAGACCCGCCAGCGTCGGCATGCGCGGATCGTCCCAGCCGCTGACGTGGCCGCTGCGAACCAGTTCGGTGAGTACGCGCTTCGACAAGATCGTGTAGGTGAGATTGAGCCGGGCGAACTCGTATTGATGCGGGCGCGCGGGCACCGGCAGGTTTGCCAAGAACCAATCGTAAAGCGGCCGATGGTCCTCGAATTCGAGGGTGCAGAGCGAGTGCGTAATGCCTTCGATGGCATCCGACTGGCCGTGAGCGAAGTCATAGCTCGGATAGATGCTCCACGTTTTGCCGGTGCGCGGATGCTCGGCGTGCAGAATGCGATAGAGCACCGGATCGCGCAGATTGATATTGCCCGAGCCCATGTCGATCTTGGCGCGCAGCACGCGTGCGCCGTTGGGAAACTCGCCGGCACGCATGCGGCGAAACAGATCGAGGTTCTCCTCGACGCCACGGTCGCGGTAAGGGCTGTTGCGTCCAGGCTCGGTCAAGGTGCCGCGCGCGGCCCGCATGTCATGCTGCGACTGATCGTCGACATAGGCCTTGCCGGCGCGGATCAAGTGTTCGGCCCATTCGTAGAGCCGCTCGAAATAATCCGACGCGTGAAAGAGATTCTTTCCCCAATCGAAACCCAGCCAAAGCACGTCGCGCTCGATGGCGTCGATATATTCCTGGTCTTCCCTGGTCGGGTTGGTGTCGTCGAAACGCAGATTGCAATGCCCGGAAAATTCCTCGGCCACGCCGAAATTGAGGCAGATCGATTTGGCGTGGCCGATATGCAGATAGCCGTTCGGTTCGGGCGGAAAGCGCGTGACAATCGCTTTTTGCCGCCCCGCTTCAACGTCGGCGCGTACGATGTCCCGGATGAAATCCTGTCCCGCTTCGCGAACGGTTGTATCGGCGACCGTCATGATCTGATCGTTTCCATATAACGCCCCATTGAACAAGTTGGCCGGCGGGGTCAAGTCCAAAGCGATTTGCCCCTCGTGGTTCCTTTCGATCGCCAGTGTGCTACACGGGCCGGCCCCCACGAGGCTTTTTCGATGTCTGTCGTCACCCGTTTTGCCCCGTCGCCTACAGGCTTCTTGCATATCGGCGGAGCGCGCACCGCGCTGTTCAATTGGCTTTATGCCCGGGGCCATGCCGGCAAAATGCTGCTGCGAATCGAGGATACCGATCGTGCGCGCTCGACCAAGGCGGCGATCGACGCCATTCTCGACGGCCTCACCTGGCTCGGCATCGACTGGGATGGCGAGGCCATCTACCAATTCGCGCGCGCGGAGCGGCACCGCGCAGCCGTCGAGCAGCTGCTGAACACGGGCAATGCCTACCGCTGCTATGCGAGCCCGGAGGAGCTTACGCAGATGCGCGAGGCGGCGCGGCGCGAGGGCCGTTCAAAGCTTTATGACGGCCGCTGGCGTGAGCGCGACCAAGCCGAGGCGCCGCCCGGCATCAAGCCGGCGATCCGCCTCAAGGCGCCGCTCAACGGCGAAACTGTCATCGAGGATCAGGTGCAGGGCCGCGTGGTCTGGCAAAACGAGAACCTCGACGACCTCGTGCTGCTGCGCTCCGACGGCACGCCGACCTATATGCTCGCCGTCGTGGTCGACGACCACGACATGGCGGTCACCCACATCATACGCGGCGACGATCATCTGACCAATGCGGCGCGGCAAAAGCAGATCTACGATGCACTCGGCTGGCCGGTGCCGGTGATGGCGCACATTCCGCTGATTCACGGCCCCGATGGCTCGAAACTTTCCAAGCGCCATGGCGCGCTCGGCGTCGATGCCTATCGCGCCATGGGCTATCTGCCTGCCGCGTTGCGCAACTACCTGGTGCGGCTCGGCTGGAGCCACGGCGACCAGGAAATTTTCTCGACCGAGGAGATGATCGCTGCGTTCGATCTGCCGCAGATCGGCCGCTCGCCGGCGCGGTTCGATTTTGCCAAGCTGGAAAGTCTCAACGGCCACTACATCCGCCAAGCCGGCGACGAGATGCTGCTTGATGCCATCGATCGCCTGCTGCCGCACCTAGCCGACGGGATGGCTCTTGCAAAAAAAATAACGCCGAAGCTGCGGCGGCAATGGCTGGCGGCAATGCCGAGCTTGAAAGAGCGCGCCAAGACACTTCTCGATCTCATTGATGGGGCGCAATTTCTGTTCGCCGATCGGCCGCTCGCCCTCGACGCCAAGGCAAAGGCCATCCTCACCGCGGAAGCGACGGTGCTCCTGCGCGACATCGGCAACGGAGCTTGCCGGCGTCGAGCCTTGGACGCCGGAGGACACCGAACATGCGGTGCGCACGTTCGCCGAGCGCCGGGGCGACCAAGCTTGGCGCTGTCGCGCAGCCATTACGCGCCGCGCTGACCGGCCGCACCACCTCGCCGGGGATTTTTGAGGTGCTCGCTGTGCTCGGCAAGGCGGAAAGCCTGGCACGCATCGCAGATCAGGTCCGACCCGAGGACGGGGGTGCGCGCCGTTAATAGTCGGCGTTCACAAGGCTGTCATTTACCGCACGAACGGCCGTTGCGCGTCTGAGATGCGCGAACCCGCCATCCGCCCGTATCTTGCAGTGCACACCTTGTTGCGCTACCCAAATATGGCCGGAACGCTCATGCCCGCTCACTCTTTGGCCATCCGGCCGCGCGCGGCCCCGTAGGTTCGGCTGTCAGACATTGAGGATACGATCATGGACGCGAAAACCGGCGCCGGCGCCAATATCAAGACCGGTTCGCTGAAAATCGGCGATAAGAGCTGGTCATTTCCGATCTACGACGGAACGATCGGCCCCGAAGTTCTGGACGTCAGCAAGCTCTATGCCGAGGCGGGCGTCTTCACATACGACCCCGGCTTTGCCTCGACGGGGAGCTGCGAGTCCAAAATCACATTCATCGACGGCGACGAGGGCATCCTGCTCTATCGCGGCTATCCGATCGCGGAGTTGGCCGAGCACGGCGACTTTCTCGAGACCTGTTATCTGCTGCTGTATGGCGAACTGCCGAACGCCGCCCAGAAGGCCGACTTCGTTGATCGCGTGACCCATCACACGATGGTTCACGAGCAGATGAGTCGCTTCTTCCAAGGATTTCGGCGCGACGCTCACCCCATGGCAGTGATGGTTGGCTGCGTCGGCGCGCTGTCGGCGTTCTATCATGACTCCACCGACATCACCGACCCGAAGCAGCGGATGATTGCCTCGATCCGCATGATCGCGAAAATGCCGACGCTGGCCGCGATGGCATACAAGTATTCGGTCGGCCAGCCTTTCATGTATCCGGAGAACAAGCTCGATTATGCCTCGAATTTCCTGCGCATGTGTTTCGCGGTGCCGTGCGAGGATTACCAAGCCAATCCGGTGCTCGCCCGCGCCATGGACCGCATCTTCACGCTCCATGCCGACCACGAGCAGAACGCCTCGACATCAACAGTGCGGCTTGCAGGCTCGACCGGCGCCAATCCGTTCGCCTGCATTGCCGCCGGCGTCGCCTGCCTATGGGGCCCCGCGCACGGCGGCGCCAACGAGGCGGCGCTGAAAATGTTGGGCGAGATCGGCACCGTCGATCGCATCCCCGAATACGTCAAGCGCGCCAAAGACCCGAACGATTCGTTCCGGCTGATGGGATTCGGCCATCGCGTCTACAAGAACTACGATCCGCGCGCCAAGATCATGCAGAAGACCTGCTACGAGGTCCTGGGCGAACTCGGCGTCAAGGATCCGACACTGGATGTCGCGATGGAGCTCGAGCGTATCGCATTGCACGACGAGTATTTCATCGAGAAGAAATTGTATCCCAACGTCGACTTCTATTCGGGCATCACGTTACGCGCCATGGGCTTCCCGACCACCATGTTTACGGTGCTGTTCGCACTCGCGCGCACCGTCGGCTGGATCGCGCAGTGGAAGGAAATGATCGAGGATCCGCACCAGAAGCTGGGCCGTCCGCGTCAGCTCTATACCGGGTCGCCGCAGCGCGACTATGAGCCGATGTCGAAGCGGAAATAGCAGGCTCAGCGCGTGTAGGCCCAGGTCAAATAGATACCGGCCCAGGTAAAGCCGCCGCCGAAGGCGGCCAGCACCATGCGGTCGCCGGCCTTAAGCCTCGCCTCATAATCCCACAGGCAGAGCGGGATCGTGGCCGCGGTGGTGTTGCCGTATTTTTGGATGACCATCATGACGCGCTTCATCGGGTAGCTTCATGCGCTCGGCGGTGGCCTCGATAATGCGCTTATTGGCTTGATGTGGCACCAGCCAATCGATCTTGTCGCTCGCCAGGCGATTGCGCTTCATCAATTCGCCCGCAACCTCCGCCATGCGCGCGACCGCGAATTTGTAGACCGCGGCGCCCTCCTGATGGACGTAGTGCAAGCGTTTGGCCACCGTCTCGGCCGTCGGCGGCAGCCGGCTGCCGCCGGCTTTTTGATGTAGGTGCGGCATGCCGGCGCCATCAGAGCGGATCAGCGTGTCGACGATTCCATACTTTTTGCTCGGCTCGATCAGCACCGCGCCGGCGCCATCGCCAAACAGGACGCAAGTCGCGCGGTCGGTGTAGTCGATGATCGCCGACATCTTGTCGGCGCCGACCACCACGATCTTGCGATATGTACCGGTGACGATGAATTGAGCGGCGACGGTGAGCGCGTAGAGGAAGCCGGAACAGGCGGCCTGCACATCGAAGCTGCCGATGCCGCGAATGCCCGCCATATCGCAGATCAGATTGGCGCTCGATGGAAACACAAAATCCGGTGTCGTGGTGGCGCAGATCAGGAGGTCGATCTCGCCCGGCGCGGTGCCGGTCTTCTTGAGCAGCCCGCGCACGGCCTCCGCACCCATATGCGAAGTGCCGAGGCCCTTGCCCTTGAGGATGCGCCGTTCCTTGATGCCAGTCCGCTCGACGATCCATTCGTCGCTGGTGTCGACCATCTGCGCCAGTTCGGCATTGCTGAGCACATCCGGCGGCACGTAGCCATAGACCCCGGTGATCGCGGCGCGGGTCGGGGACTTCCGGACCGGTTGCTTGGTCTTGCTCACGCAGGATGCTTCGGAACTGTGCTTTTGGCGGGCGGGATACCTGCGGCCTTAGCAGGATGCACCGACCAATGGTAGGGCCGCCGGGCGCGAGCGGTTAACATCGGCGGGGCATCGCACCAATAGCGCTGCGATCGCGCCGGCCGCGGCGCGCCATGTCGAGCACAATGGCGGCAGCCTTGCCGTTTGGCGATGCCGTGCCAATCGCCATGATGGCGTCGAGGCGTTGAAAGGCCTCGATTTGCCGCCGCCGCTGCGGGCTGTCGGAGATGAGCGGCACGAGCGCATCGGCAAGCAGATCCGGGGTGCAATCGTCCTGCAAAAACTCCGGAACGGCGTTCTCGCCGATGACCAGATTGGCGAGAATCACGCTTTGAAGCCTTGCCTGCAGCCGGATCGACCGAGCGATAATCGCCTCGACGGACGACAAACGGTAGGCGGCGACCGTCGGGACGCCGGCAAGCGCAAGTTCGAGTGTCACCGTGCCGGATGCCGCCAACGCCACGCGGGCATTGCGAAAGGCGGCCCATTTCTCCGCCGGCTCGACCACAACACGCGGCGTGACAGCCCAGCCGGCAATGTCCTGCACGCACCAGCGGCGCCACATGGGGCACCGTGGGCAGCACGACCTCTATCGGCCCGACGCGCGCCTTCAGGCGCTCGATCGCGGCACCGAAAATGCCGAGCAAACGCTTGATCTCCGTAGTCCGGCTGCCAGGCAGCGCGAGCACGATCGGCGGGTCGGCGCGCCGGCGCTGTTCCTCAACCGCGTCGGGCCGCAGTTCGGCGATGCGCTCGACCAGCGGGTGGCCAACGTACAGGCAGGGCGGCCCGCCGAGCCGCACGTGAGTCGCCGGCTCGAACGGCAGGATAGCGAGGACGTGATCGACATAGGCCCGCATGGCGCGGGCACGCCCGGGCCGCCAAGCCCAAACCGAGGGCGAGACATAATCGAGGATCGGGATTCTACGGAGCGAGCCGGCGCACGCGGCGCGCCACACGATGGGTAAAGTCCGGGCTGTCGATGATGACGAGCGCATCAGGGCGTGCGGCGACAACGGCATCCGCCGTCTCGCGGATGCGGCGAAAGATCAGCGGCAGCCGGCGCACAATTCCGGTGAGGCCGATGATCGAAAGCTCGTCGATCGGGAAAAGACTTGCAATTCCGGCTGCCGCCATCGCTCGCCCGCCAACTCCGGCCAGACTTAAGCTGCCACCCTCGCGGGTCCTGAGTGCGCGGGCGAGTGCTGCGCCGAGCGCGTCGCCGGATTCCTCCGCGGCGACGAGGTAAATCGAAAGCGGTCGCGGCTGCGGCACGTGCTTCATCCTGCTCCACCTTCGCGCACGCCGATGAAAAACATTCGTTCGCGGTCGGCCAGCGCGCTCACTTGCGCCGGCTCGGCGATGATCGTGCTGCCGGCGGCAACCGCGATCCCGGCCAGACCAGCACGCGCCGCGTTCTCGATCGTCCGTGGCCCGATTGACGGCAAATCGAAACGGCGATCCTGACCGGGCTTGGGTGCCTTGACCAGAACGCCCACCCCGGGCGACGTCGTTACCCGCCCTTGGTGGCGCAACTCGGCGATCCGCACCAGCATATTGTCCGTGCCTTCCGACGCTTCGACGGCGAGCACATGGTTGTTGGCGACGATCGCGCCCTGCCCGACGTCGAAAGGCCCAAGCGCCGCGATCACCTTGAGGGCCTGCGCGATGTCGCACCTGTCACGCTCCGACGGCTGGCAGCGGCCCAGCACGCCCTCGGGAACAAAGATTTCCGGCGCTACGTCGTGGAGACCAATCACCGCAGGCCACCGAACTCTGCCACGCGCGCGATACCAGACAGCAGCCGGTCGTCGCCGCCGCGAAAGGAGCGAGCCACGAGCGGCAGCAATCGGATCGTCTGCCAATCGAGGCGTAGCTGTGTGATCGGCGGCCGCAGCAGCGTGCCGATGAAAAGCACCTCCCGGCAATGCTCCGCGCGCGCCAGGCGAAAGAACCGGCCCGCCTGCCCGATCGCAATCCAGTGATGGGCGTAGCGCTCGATCACTGCAGCGTCGGCCCAGCCTTTGAGGCCGAACATCACCGGCCGGCGGCCGCGGCGCGCGATGGCATCGGCGACAGCCCCGGGAAAGCTCCCGCCGCCGCAAATGATCGCAACCGGATCGCTTCCGGATCGGGATACGGCGCACGCTCGGCTCGTCAGGACGCATCGTCGCCGTGCTCATCGGCCTCCCGCCGTGCGCGCGGCCGCATCAGCGGGCGCTTACCCCCGGCGCGGATGAACGCAATGACCTTGCCGACCAACGGATCGTCGGCGAATTCGCGCTCGACCGCATCGATCCGCTCGGCGATCCGCCCTGTCGACGAAGAACAAGGCGCGATAGGCGCGGCGCAGCCGATGCATCTCGGCCCGCGTCGCGCCGCGCCGCCGTAATCCGACAATGTTCAAACCGACCAGCGCGCCGGTCTGGCCAAGCGCAAAACCGAACGGGATGATGTCGTCGCGGGCAGCCGACATACCGGCCATCATGACGCCCTCTCCGATCCGCACGAATTGATGGATGGCGACATGGCCGCCGAGGAAGGTGTAATCGCCGACGGAGACGTGACCGCCAAGCACGACGTTGTTGGCAAGGTTGACGTTGTTGCCGACTTGGCAATCGTGCCCGACATGGCGAGCCGACCATGAAGAAGCCGTGCTCGCCGACGCGGGTCATCCCGCCGCCATCCTCGGTTCCGGTATTCATGGTGACGCTCTCGCGCAATTCGCAGTGCGCGCCGATTACGAGCTTGCGTCGCGCCGCCGCGGTAATGGACCGATTGCGGCGGCGTGCCGAGCGACGAGAACGGATAAACGACGGTGCCTGTCGCCGATCGTCGTCACGCCGGTCACGTTGACATGGCGCGATCAGGCGCACGCCGCGCCCGAGCTCGACCTGCGGGCCGACGAGACAATAGGGTCCGATCTCCACGCCTTCGCCAATGCGCGCGCCGTCGGCGACGCGCGCTGTCGGATCGATCGCCATCTCAAGCCTCGGTGATGATTGCGCCGACTTCGGCCTCGGCGATCAGGACGGTCGCCGACCTTGGCCTCGGCGCGGTACCACCACATGTTGCGCTTATGCGCGATCTTGTCGACGTGATATTCGATGCGTGTCGCCAGGCACGGCGGGCTTGCGGAACTTGGCCTTGTCGATGGTGAGGAAATACATCAAGCGGCGCTGCTCGATAGGCTTCATCAGCCGCAGACACAAGATGCCCGCGGTCTGCGCCATGCCCTCGATCACCAGCACGCCGGGCATGACCGGATTTTCCGGAAAATGACCGAGGAATTGCGGCTCGTTGATCGTGACGTTCTTGATGCCGATGGCGTGTTCGTCGCCGCGCATGTCGATGACGCGATCGACCATGAGGAACGGATAGCGATGCGGCAGCAATCCGCAGGATGTCGCGGATGTCGGCGACGCCGACGCTCTCGCCGCTCATGCACCTTCCTCGCCTTCGCTCGCTTTGGCCGCCGCCGCGCGCCAGGCGGCGCACGATGGCGACACCCTTCAGCCAGTCACGCCCCGGCTGGGCGGGATAGCCGGCCCAGCGGCCGCCGGCGGGAACATTCGACATGACGCCGCCGCGCGCGCCGATCATGGCCCCGGCGCCGATCGTAACGTGGTCGGCGACGCCGACCTGCCCGCCCATCATGACGAAATCGCCCACTTTGGCGCTGCCGGATATGCCGGTTTGCGACACGATCACGCAATGCCGGCCGATGGCGACGTTGTGTCCGATTTGGACCAGATTGTCGATCTTGGTGCCCTCGCCGATGATGGTGTCCCGGGTCGAGCCGCGGTCGATCGTGGTGTTGGCGCCGATTTCCACGTCGTCCTGGATGATGACGCGACGCGTCTGCGGGATTTTTTGATGGCCTTGCGGGCTTGGCAGATAGCCGAACCCGTCCTGGCCGATGCGCGCGCCGGGATGGATGATCACGCGATCGCCGATCAGCGCATGGAGGATCGTGACGCTCGCGCCGATGGCGCAGTCGCGTCCGATGCAGACATCGGGACCGATCACGGCGCCCAGCCGCGATCAGGCTGCCGGCACCGATCTCGGCACGCGGACCGATCACCGCAAGGGGATCGATCGTCACGCCCGGCTCGATCCGCGCCGAGGGATGCACCTGCGCGCCTGCGGCGTGCCCGGTCGCGCCGAACAGCGACGAGGGCCGCAGCGCTCCGGGAAACAGCGCGCGCGCGACCGCGACGAAGGCGCGGTAAGGCTCGGCGTGATCAGCACGGCAAGACCGGCGCGGCGCCGCGCCTCAAAACGCGGCGCCACCAGGCACGCGCCGGCGCGCGTCGCGGCGATTCGCCAAGATACTTCGGATTGTCGAGGAAGCTGATGTCGGACGGCCCCGCCGAGATCCAGCGGCGCGATATTGCGCGATGCGCCGGTCGGACGGATCGCCGTCGCGCAACTTGGCGCTGCGTCAGCTCCGCGATCTCTCCGATCGTCAGCTCGCGGTCGGTGCGGAGAAAATCCGGCATGCCTGACGCGGCGCGCTGCGCCGCCGCGATCAGAAATGGGTTCCGCCGCCGAAGGCGAACAACTGGGTGCGGTCGTACCCCTGCTTCAAGATCGGATAGGCGAAATCGAAACGCAGCGGACCGAATGGCGAATCCCAGATGAGGCTGGCGCCGGCCGACATGCGTATGGCCGCGCTGTCGGCGTACTTGCATGCCGCATTGGCAGTTGACGCCGTTGACGAGGCCGTTGATTTCTCCGGTCGCCGGCGATTGAGTTTCGCCCTTGTAGCCCCACACCGATCCGGCATCGACGAACACGGCGCCACGGAAGCCAGAGTCCTTGGGCAGGAAGTAGAACGGATATTGCAACTCGAAGCTGGCGCCCCAGTACATCGTGCCGCCGAGCACATCGTTCGACGTCCCTGGCGTGATGTCGCGCGGGCCGATACCGGCAGGCTGAAATCCGCGGACCAGATTGGGACCCATCTTGAAGTCGTCGAGCATGCGCACCCCGTCGCCGCCCAGACCGATCATATTGCCGGCCTGCAGATGCAACACGCTCACCAGATCGGGAACGACCTCGTAATAGCTGTGGAAGTCGACGGTCTGAGCGCATATAGGCGACGTCGCCGCCGACGCCGGCGAAATCCTGACCGAGAGTAAGAACCAAACCGCTGGTCGGGTGCTTGTTGTTGTCGAGAGTATTGTAGGTGAATCCGTAGCCGACCAGCGACGTCAGATAGGCGCCCTCGGCCAGTTCGACCCGCACGGGCAGCGACGCCTGGCCGAATTCGATAGCAGTTGATCTGAGCGCCGGTGTGCACGGCGTCTATGGTAGGCCGCGATTGCTGTGGAACGTCAGCGCCGTGCGTCGATCGCCGCCGGCGTCGGGAATGTCGTTGACGAAATCCGGCGTTGAGGTTGTTGCAATCGTCCAGATACGTGCGGCAGCGTGATTCTTCTGCGTGTACAGCGAATATCGCAACTGCAGCGTCAGATCTTCGCGCAGCGGAATGCCCAATCTTCAAGCGTGCCGCCGTAGGATCTCCGTGCCATACGACAGATAGCTGTTGGCCAAAGTCTGCTTGGCAAACAAATCTATTCCCATCGCCGAGCCGCTGATCGAGGAAATAAGGCTCGGCATAATTCAGTTCGACGCCGCGCACATATTGGCCGTACGTCACCGTCGGTCTTGGCGAAGCGGCCGGTTCCAAGAAGGTTGCGTTCGGAAATCGACGCTTGCGCCAGCCAGCCGTCCGCGGTCGAATAGCCGCCCATGATCGAGAAGTCGCCGGTCGATTGCTCCTCGACGTCGACATTGATCACCACCCGGTCGGGCGCCGAGCCCGGCTCGTTGGTGATCTTCACCGACTTGAAGAAGTTGAGATTCTTGATGCGCCGCTCGGCGCGATCGATCAAGGCGCGGTTGTACGGATCGCCTTCGGAGATATCGAACTCGCGCCGGATCACATAGTCGCGGGTGCGGGTGTTGCCGCGGATATTGATGCGCTCGATATAGGCGCGGGTGCCCTCGTCCACGACGAAGACGACGCCGACGGTTCGCGTCTTCGGCATTGCGGTCGCCGCGCGGCCGCACCGCGCCGAACGGATAGCCGCGGCGCGCAAGCTCGACGGTGATGTCCTCGACCGTTTTTTCGACCGCTTCGCCGTTGTAGATGTCGCCCCTGTGCGCCAGCAGGATCGGCCGCAGCGACTGCCGCATCGACGGCGCGGACGTTCGATTGAATGTCGATCGTGCCGAAGTGATATTGCGGCCCTTCCTCGATCGTGAAGGTGATGATGAATCCCTTCTTGGCGGGATCATATTCACCGGTCGCCGACACGACCTGCACGTCGGCAAAGCCGTGCTTCAGATAGAAACGCCGGATCAGGTCGCGATCGGCTTCGATGCGGTCGGTATCGTAGACGTCGGTGGTCTGCAGGAAGCTGAGCCAGTTCGATTCGCGCGGTCTTGATCACCTCTTTCAGGCGCCAGGCCGGATAGGCCTTGTTGCCGACAAACGTGATCGATTTGACGCCGGTCTTCTCCCCTTCATTGATGTCGAAGACCAGATCGACGCGGCTGTTCGGCCGCTCGATGATCTGCGGCATGACCGTGACGTCGAAGCGGCCGTTGCGGTGATAAACCTCGATGATGCGCTGGGTGTCGGCCTGCACCGATGCACGCGACAGCGAGCCGCGCGCTTTCGACTGGATTTCCTCCTGGAGCTGCTCGTCCTTCATCCGGTGGTTGCCTTCGAAGGCCAGCCGGTTGATGACCGGCGCTTCCACCACCGTGACGATGATTTTGCCGCCCTGTTGGCGAGATGCGGACGTCTTCGAACAAGCCGGAGGCATAAAGCGCCTTCAGGCCGGCATCGATCTTGGCGGCATCGAGCCGCTCGCCGGGCGCCACCTTGAAATACGAGCGGACGGTGTCGGCTTCGATGCGGCGATTGCCTTGGACGACGATCGCGTTCGCAGACATGCCGGCTTCCGCCGGCGCCGCATACGCCGCGCCGGCCGCAAAGCCAAAGAGACCAACCGCGAGGAGCAAGCCGGCCACGGCCAGCCCTCGTCTTACCCGCACACACATGTCCATGCGCAAAGCGCCCTTGATCCCCTCGTGGCCGCCCCCAAGCGGCAGGTCAGTCTCTCCCAGCTCCACCTGGTCAGACCTATTGCTTTCGCTGACTTTTACCCCACACCCCGGACCGTCCTCTATGTACACGCCCCACGCACGTCCAAGTCAGACCGATCCGTCCCCCCGTACGGCCGCTCTAGGACGTCGTCAAATGAACGATGTCATTGAATGTTGCAAATATCATCAACATCAAGACGATCGCGAGACCAATGCGAAAACCCATTTCCTGGGCCCGTTCGGACAGCGGACGGCCGCGCGTCGCCTCGATCGCGTAGAACAAAAGGTGACCGCCATCGAGCAAGGGAATCGGAAACAGGTTGAGGAGCCCGATCGAGACCGACAGCACCGCCGCCAGATGAATCAGCGCGACAAAGCCGATGGTTGCCACTTGCCCCGACATTTGCGCGATCCGGATCGGACCGCCAAGCTGGTCGGCCGCCTCGCGGCCGACGATGACGCCGCCGATATAGCTCATGGTGCGGTCGATGACGAACCAGGTTTCCTGCACCCCCATCCACGACCGCCTGCGGCGGCGAAACCGGCTGAAATTTCACGTCCTCGGGCGCCATCGAGCGGCTGATGCCGAGGATTCCGATGCGATGGACGTTGCCGAAATTATCCTTGACCTCCTTGAGTACCGGCGTGGCGGTGAGGCACCTGGCGACGCCGTTGCGGTCGACCGTGATTTTCAGGGTTTCGCCGGCGCTTTCGCTGACGATGCGCTGCATGTCGGCGAAACTGTCGATGGCCTCACCATCGATCGCCACGACCAAGTCGCCGGGCTGAAATCCGGCGGCAGCGGCTGCGCTGTCGGGCTGCACGGTATCGACCCGCGCGCTCATGGTCTGCTTGCCGTACAGCATGAAGATTCCGGCAAAAATCACTATCGCCAAAAGGAAATTTGCCATCGGTCCGGCCACGACGATGGCCGCCCGCTTGCATACGCGGCTGGAACATGAAGCTTTGCGCCCGCTCGGCGGCATCCATGGCGGCGAGCTTCGCGGCGTCCGGAGTGCTTGCCGCATCCTGATCGCCAAAGAATTTGACGTAGCCGCCGAGCGGAATGGCCGAGATTTTCCAGCGCGTGCCGTGGCGATCGTTAAATCCGACCAATTCGGGGCCGAAACCGATGGAAAACACCAAAATCCGCACGCCGCACCAGCGCCCGACCAGGAAATGGCCGAATTCGTGGAAGAACACGACGAGGCTGAGCACGAATAGAAAGGGAATGAGTAGCCGGCCACGCCGCCCCCCAGCGCATGCAAATGCGACAAAAAATTCGACCCCATGACGCTGTCCTGCACGCCCCGATATCCCGGCCCAAATCCCGACGCTAGGATGCCATTGCGGCAATTTCGGGCAAGAGGTGGGCCGCTAACCTTCTTGCATTATGGTCAATGGCGAGCGCGTCTTCGACAGATTGCGGCTCGGCCATTTCGCCGCGCCGCTCCATGGCGTCGAGCGTCGCCTCGACCAGGGCGGGGATACCGCTGAATCCGAGCCGCCGGTCGACGAATTCGCGCACCGCGATCTCGTTGGCCGCATTGAGGACGGTCGGCGCCGCGCCGCCTGTCGCCAGCGCCCGGCGCGCCAGCGCGAGCGCCGGAAACCGCACCGGATCGGGCTCCTCGAAGGTCAACGTTCCCACTTGCGCCAAGATCGAGCCGCGGCGCCGGCGTCTCCATGCGCACCGGCCAAGCCAGGCAATGGGAGATCGGGATGCGCATGTCCGGCGAGCCGAGTTGGGCGATGACCGAGCCGTCCCGGAATTCCACCAGGCCGTGGACGACCGATTGCGCATGGACGACGACGTCGAGTTCATCCGGCGCCAGCGCGAACAAGTGTTGCGCCTCGATCAATTCCAGGCCCTTGTTCATCAGGGTCGCGGAATTGATCGTGATCTTCGGCCCCATCGACCAGGTCGGATGCTTGAGCGCCTGCTCGACCGTGACGTTGCGGATCGCTTCGAGCGACCAAGTGCGAAACGGGCCGCCGGAAGCGGTCAGAACGATGCGCCGCACTTCCTCGCGGCGGCCTGCGCTCAAGCGCCTGAAAGATGGCGTTGTGCTCGGAATCGACCGGCAACACCGTGGCGCCGGCGGCAGCGGCCCGGCGCATGAACAGCGCGCCGGCGCAGACCAGGCACTCCTTGTTGGCGAGCGCCACGGTCGTGCCGCGTTCGGCCGCAGCAAGCGTCGGCTTAAGGCTGGCCGCGCCGGTGATCGCCGCCATCACCCAATCGGCCGGCCGCTGCGCAGCCTCGACCACGGCTGCCGGCCCGGCCGCCGCTTCGATCCGCGAGCCGGCAAGCTCGGCTTTCAAGTTCGGCATAGGCGTCCGGGTCCGCCACCGCGGCAAAGCGCGCGCCGAGTTCGCGCGCCAGACGCGCCAGGGCCGCGGCATTGCGGTGCGCGGTCACCGCCTCGACCCGATAGCGTTCGGGCTCGCGGCGCAGCAGATCGACCGTGCTCGAGCCGATCGAGCCGGTGGCGCCAAGCAGCGTCACCGAGCGCGGCGCCGACGCCAATTCGATGCTCGCACGGGTCTGCGTTCTGCTTCATGTAGCCTACCATACCAGCAAGCCCCGCGCCGGGGCATCCATTCCGTGCCGCAGGATACCGATCAGCAGAGCCGCAAGCGCAGCGACCAGGAAGCCGTCGAGACGATCCATCAATCCGCCGTGGCCCGGAATGAGCCGGCTTGCGTCCTTGGCCCCGAAACGCCGCTTGACCGCGGATTCGAACAGATCGCCGGCTTGCGCAAGAACTGAAAGCACCAACGCAATGACCCCGCACCGAGCCGGCTGACCGAGCCCGCTCGCATAAGCGACCAGCGCGCCGGCGGCAACCCCCCCGGCGAGCCGCCGACCGCTCCCGACCAGGTCTTCTTCGGGCTGACCGCGGCCACAGCAGCGGTCCGCCGATGGCGCGACCGACGAAATAGGCGAAAATGTCGGTAGCCCAAACGGTTAGCGCGACAAAAAGCACCGCTGTAAAGCCGAATTCAGCATCGCGGCGCAACAGCGCCGGGCCGAGAAAGGCCGAACCGGCATAGATCACCCCGCCTGCCGCCCAGGCAGTGCGGCCTAAGGCGGCGACGACCCTGCGCGCGCCCGACTGCCACAGCCACCTGCAAGCGACCGCACCGGCCACAATGGCGCCTGCGGCCGCGCCGGCCTTATTCATGGCCACAAATGCCACGGCCGCGAGCAATCCCGCCAATCCCGGAAGCCAGCATGCCGGCATCGGCCCGGCCGCTGGCGAGCACAGTCCATTCCCACAGGATGGCGCCGGCCGCGATGGCGCACAGCGCGAGAAACACCCAGCCGCCGACATAGGCCCCCGCGATAGCGATCGGTGCCAGCACCGCGGCCGAGGCGACGCGCAGCGCAAAGATTGCGCTTCCCACCCCCGCCGGGGGCGAGCGCCCGCCCTGTGCTCGTGTCGCGCTGATTGAGCGTGATCACGATCCGGTCTGCGCGATCAATCCGCCGAAGCGGCGTTCGCGCCGGCGATATTCGGCGATGGCGCCCTCGAGCGCGGCGCGGTCGAAATCCGGCCAATTGATCGGCACGAAAACCAGTTCGCTGTAGGCGGCCTGCCAGAGCAGGAAATTCGACAGCCGCTGCTCGCCGCTGGTGCGGATGATGACGTCCGGATCGGGCATGTCGGGCGCATCGAGATAGCGCGCGAGGCAGCTCCGGCGTGACGTCGTCGGCGGCAAGGCGGCCCTGCGCCACTTCGACCGCGATGCGGCGCGCCGCGCGCGCGATCTCCTGGCGGGCGCCGTAATTGAACGCGACGACGAGGCATCAGCCCGTCATTGTCTGCGCGTCAGATCCTCCGCCTCTTGCAGCAGGCGGCGGATGTCGGGGTCGAGGTCCTCGCGTTCGCCGATGACGCGCACGCGCACATTGCTCTTGTGCAGGTCGGCAAGGTCATTGCGGATGAAGCGGCGCAACAGCGACAGCAGATCGCGGATTTCCGACGGCGGCCGCGACCAGTTCTCCGAGCTGAAGGAGAAAATGGTCAGGCGCCGATGCCAAGGTCGCCCGCGGCGCGCACGGTCTTGCGCAAGCGCCTCGACGCCGCGGCGGTGGCCCTCCACCCGCGGCAGGCCGCGCGCGGCCGCCCAGCGTCCGTTGCCGTCCATGATGATGGCGACGTGGCGCGGAATTTCGAAGCCGTCGCTGCGCCTCGAGCGGCTGCGCGGCCTTGCTTGTCGAGCTTGCAGCGTCGCTCAAACCGTCATGATCTCCTTTTCCTTGCCGGCAAGCAGTTTCTCGACATCGGCGATCGTCGCGTCGGTCGCTTTCTGCACCTCGCCGGCTTGGCGAGTTGTGCTCGTCCTCGCTGATCTTGTGATCCTTCTCCAGCTTCTTGAGGAGATCGAGGCCGTCGCGACGAACGTGACGCACCGCGACGCGCGCAGCTTCGGCGTATTTGTGCGCGACCTTGACGATCTCCTTGCCGCCGCTCCTCGTTGAGCTCGGGAATGCGCAGCCGCAGCACCTGCCCTTCGGTCGATGGCGTCAAGCCGAGATTGGCGGCGGAGATCGCCTTCTCGACCGCGTGGACCATCGAGCGGTCCCAGACCTGGACGTTGAGCAGCCGCGGCTCCGGCACGCTGATCGTGGCGAGCTGATTGAGCGGCATGTGGTTGCCATAGGCCTCGACCTGGACATGGTCGAGCAGCGCCGGTCGAAGCGCGCCCGGTGCGCAGCCCCGACAGCTCCTGCTTGAGCGACTGCGATCGCGCCCTGCATGCGGCGCTTGAGTTCGTTCATGTCGAATGTCGTGGTTGCCATGGCGCCCTCCGCGATCGGCTTTCCGAGGCCGATCCCTGCCAGCTCCTCCGGAAGCCGGAGCTAGTGACGGGCCGGCCCAGGCGCGATCGTCAGCCGACAGTGGTGAAGTGCCCCTTCCCGCGCAAGACGTGTCTCGATCGCGCCCTGCTCCCAGGATCGAAAACACGATGATAGGCATACGGTTTTCCTGGGCAAGCGCGAAGGCCGTCGCGTCCATGATCTTCAGGCGGCGGTCGAGCGCCTCCTGGTGGTCGAGATGCTCGTAATCGCGTCGCCTTCGGGATCCCGCTTGGGATCGGCGGTATAGACCCCGTCGACGTCGGTCGCCTTGAGAACGGCGTCGCACCCCATCTCGGCGGCGCGCAGCACCGCCGTGGTGTCGGTGGTGAAGTACGGATTGCCGGTGCCGCCGGCGAAAACGATGATGCGGTTGTCCTCGAGATGCCGCAGCGCCCGCTGCCGCTCATAGGTCTCGCAGACCTGCGGCATGGCCAGCGCCGACATGGTGCGCGCGCTCGACGCCGGCGCGCTCGATGGCAGCCTCCAGCACCAGCGCGTTCATGACGGTCGCCAGCATGCCCATGGCGTCGGCCGTCGGACGCGACAAGCCGTCTTCGGAAATCTGGGCGCCGCGCAGACATATTGCCGCCGCCGACCACGACGCCGAGGCCGATGCCGAGCGCGTGAGCGGCGACCAGATCGGCGGCAAAGCGATCGATCGTCGGCTGATGAATGCCGAACTTTTCGGGACCGCTGAGCGCTTCGCCGGAGAGCTTGACGATCACCCGTCGATATTTCGGCTTCGCCATGAGATGTTCCCGCCGCGAGCATTCCGCCACTCGCCGCCGAAGCCGGCGCAGCGCCGATAGGGCTATCGCATTTGTGCGCCGAAACCCAACAGGGCGCGGCGCTTTCAGTGCGCGCCGGCAAGCGCCGCGACTTCGCCGCCGAAATCGCCCGCCGGCCGATCGATGCCCTCGCCCAGCGCAAAGCGCACGAAGCCGGTGATCTTGATCGGCGCCGCCGACCTTGCCTTCGGCCTCCTTGAGCGCCTGCGCGACGCTCTTCTTGTCGTCGAAAATGAAGGCCTGATCGAGCAGGCAGACCTCCTTGTAGAAGGTCTTCAGGCCCGAACTCGACGATCTTCTCGACCACGTTGGCGGGCTTGCCCTGCGCCTTGGCCTTGTCGGCGAGCACGCCTTTCTCGCGCTCGATGGTCGCCGCATCGAGCCCGGACGGATCGACCGCCTGCGGATTGGCCGACGCGACGTGCATCGCCACCATCCGGCCGAACGCCTTGAGTTCGTCGGCGTTGCCGGCCGATTCGAGCGCGACGATCACGCCGATCCGGCCGAGCCCGTCGGTCACCGAATTGTGCACGTAGCTCGCCACCACGCCCTTGCCGACCGAAAGCTCGGCGGCGCGGCGCAGCGTCATGTTCTCGCCGACCTTGGCGATGGTGTCGGCGATGGCATCGGCGATGGTGATGCTGCCGACCGGCGCGGCGAGGATCTTGTCGACGTCGGGCCGGTGTCGAGCGCGGCATCGGCGATCATCTTCACCAGCCCCTGGAACAGGTCGTTGCGGGCGACGAAATCGGTCTCGGAATTCACCTCGACCAGGACGCCCTTGTTCGCCGACGACCGCGATGCCGATCAGGCCTTCGGCGGCGACCCGCCCGGCCTTTTTCGCGGCCTTGGACAGCCCTTTCTTGCGCAGCCAGTCGACCGCGGCTTCGAGATTGCCGCCGCTTTCGTGAGCGCCGCCTTGCAATCCATCATGCCCGCGCCGGTCTGGTCGCGAAGCTCCTTCACCATGGATGCGCTGATGTTCGTGGTCATTGATGTCGATCCTTGTTCATCGTCATTCGGGGCCGAGCAAGCGACGGAGCCGGAAATCCATAGTCACGTTGCTTCAATATGGCGCGACCCTTCGAAACCGCACTATTCAGCGGTTATGGACGCCGAGCCCGGCGCTTCGCGCCACCCGAATGACGCCCGGTAACTACTCGGCCTCGGCCGTCAGTTCCTTCGCCTTGGCGATCCAGCCTTCGACGCGGCCGGGCAGTCCGACCTCCTCGCCGACATTGTGCGCGGCGGTCGGCGACAGCTCGGCGATCTGCTGGAAGTGGAAAATGCCGAGGTCGTTGAGCTTCTTCTCGATCGTCGGCGACACGCCGGGAAGCTTCTTGAGATCGTCGGCGACGCCGCGCGGTCCCGACAGCGGCTCGAAGCCGAGCTTGTTGGTCTCGGGCGGCAGTTCCTCGGCGACGACCGGCTCGGCCTGCGCGCCGATATCGACGCCGTGGCGAGCCCTGCGCCCGCGAAATGCCGTCGATCGCGGCCTTGGCGACGAGATCGCAATAGAGCGTGATGGCGCGGCTGGCGTCGTCGTTGCCGGGCACGACGTAGGTGATGCCGTTCGGATCGCAATTGGTATCGACGACGGCGGCGACCGGCACGTTGAGCCGGCGCGCTTCCTTGATCGCGATGTCTTCCTTGTTGGTGTCGATGACGAACACCAGGTCGGGAAGCCCGCCCATGTCCTTGATGCCGCCGAGCGCGCGGTCGAGCTTGTCGCGCTCGCGCTGCAGCGTCAGCCGCTCTTTCTTGGTGTAGCCCTGCGCCTCGTTCGAGGCGAGCATCTCCTCGAGCTTGCGCAGCCGCTTGATCGAATTGGACACGGTCTTCCAATTGGTCAGCGTGCCGCCGAGCCAGCGCGAATTGACGTAGTATTGCGCCGAGCGCTTGGCGGCTTCGGCGATGGCGTCCTGGGCCTGCCGCTTGGTGCCGACGAACAGGATGCGGCCGCCCTGGGCGACCGTATCGCTGACCGCCTGCAAGCGCGCGGTGCATCATCGGCACCGATTGCGTCAGGTCGACGATGTGGATGTTGTTGCGGGTGCCGAAGATGTACTCGGCCATCTTCGGATTCCAACGGTGGGACTGATGGCCGAAATGCACGCCAGCTTCCAAAAGCTGGCGCATGCTGAAGTCTGGCAGCGCCATGTCAGTTCTCCGGTTGATCCGCCGCGGACCGATGAGCCCGGCCCTTGTGGCCGAGCACCGGACGGCTTTTAGGGCCAAGGTCCGCGTGTGAGATTGGGGCCTTATATAGGCATCCACCCCAATGGCGCAACCCGGACGTTTAAAGGTCGTTCGTCGCGGACAGTCAGAACAATTCCGCTTGGCAATCGAGTATAATGCGGAACGATGAATACACGCGAAGCGACTGCACATGTCCGTTAGGTTCAAGCCTCGCCTTGATATCCTGCCGCCAGCGCAACGGCTCTTGTGGCCGGAGTTGTCTGCGACCCCGGAGGAATTCACGCTCTACGGCGGCACCGCGATTGCTTTGCGCCTTGGTCACCGCCCGTCCGTGGACTTCGATTTCTTCTCGTCGGTGCCGTTCGTCCCAAGCGTTTTGATGCAGAAAGTAACCTATTTGAAAGGGGCCACGGTACGGCGGTCGGCGCCAAATACTTTGACGGTGACAGTTGGGCGGGACGGCCCCGTTCAATTGTCGTTCTTTGGTGATCTTAACCTCGGACAGGTCCTGTCAGCAGACGCCGCTGCCGGACCAGAAATCAAGGTCGCGTCACTCCTGGACCTCGCGGGCTTAAAAGTCGCCGTCGTGACCCAACGTGCGGAGCTGAGAGATTATATCGACGTTCACACACTGCTGACAAAAACCCGTATTCCTCTGGCCGAGATGCTCGCGGCGGCGGAGATCATCTATGGGACCGAGTTCAATCCGTTGTTGGCTCTGAAAGCGCTGGCTTACCACGAGGATACGGCTTTAGCCGAACTTTCGGCAGACATGCGTCAGGACCTTGTCAGGGCAGTCAGAGCAGTTGATCTTCAACGTCTTCCTGCGCTCACGTCAGTCAGGAAAAGGTCGGAAGCATTATGAAACCGCTTCCTCACAACGCCGATCTTCTCGGTTTGGCGCCGCACGTCGTTTGGTTTGAGTCGCCCGAACGGGCACTGTCCGATCCGATCCGATTTCTGGCGTATCTCATGACCTATGGAACGCTCCAGGAACTTGCCGTGGTCCGGCGCTACATGGAAATTGATGATTTTCGCGAGGCGCTTGAACATGCACCGCCCGGCATCATGGATGAGCGATCCTGGGCCTATTGGAATGTCGTCACCGGACGCTATCCCGTTCCGCCAATGCCGCGCCGGCTGATTCCCTAGTGCGATTCCGCCCTGGCTGGACGATGGACTCCGTCAGTTGGCTTGGGCGATGGCTTGCGCCCGTTCCACGACATCCGGCGGCGGGTACAAGCGCTCGACCAGGGCCTGGACGTCCTCGCCACTGACAAAATTGAGCTCCAGATTGATTTTGTCCGCCTCGGCGATCAACGCCGGGTCGTGCATCGCCGCCGTGACGCCTTTGCGCAACGCCGCGGTGAGGGCCGGATCAAGACCCGGCGGCGCCAAGAGCGGCCGTCCCATGGCGTTGCGCGAGAAGATGAGTTCAAGAACTTGCCGATCCATGGGTTTTTGACGAAATCGGTCACCAGTCGAACTTCGGGAAGGTCCTCGAAAATCCGATCAGGAGCCGGATTTGTTTGCCCACAAAAACGGGCGGATTTGGCGCCTGCGCCCGCGCCCCCAGTAGGCCGAAGAAAACAACCGCCGCGATCGCCCAAACGTGAAGCAGCTTCGCAGCGCACCGTGCCCCGCCCGCGCGCTCATTCCGCCGCACGTTCCAAGCCCACCGAATAAGATGCGCCAGAACTTCATCGATGTGCATCACGTCGGCATATTTGTGATGCATGTCGAACAGGTTGACCTTGTGCGTCAGCTCGGCGCGGTCATAGGTGCATTCCTCGACGATCGCGACATGAAATCCACTCGAGTGCCCGTCGACGACGCTCGCGCGCACGCAACCCGACGTGCTTTCGCCGCACACGATCAAGCTTTGCACGCCAAGCAGCGAGAGGTGCGAGAACAGCGGCGTGCCTTGAAAGATGCTGGCGCGCTGCTTCCAGATGACGATGTCTTGCGCCTCGACGGCAAACTCGCGGTAAATCGCGTAGCTGTCGGCGGGCGGAGACCCGCCACTGCGCTTGGTCGACACCGCACCGTGCGGCCGATTGTTGGGGCGCGTTTCCTGCGTGCAAAAGAAGATCGGGATGCTTGCGCGCCGCGCCGCCGCGATAAGCTTCTTGGTCGGCGTAATCGCGCGGTGGGCAAAAATCCCACAGGTGTTGGGATAGCGCTCGTTGATCTCCGGCGGCGGCAGCGGTCCGCCGCGATAGACCAGATCGTAGAGATCGATAGCGAGCAGCGCAGGCCGCGGCCCAACATAAGTTTCACGCCGCCATCCCGAATAGAGTTTCAGGTCGCTTTCGGGGACGACGTCATTCCAGCAGTGATCGTTGAATTTATCGATGGATGCCATGGCGCGCTCTCTCCGCCTGCTCCCTTCCCTGCCCCGCACATTTCGGCAGGGAAGCAGCGGGAGCAAGCGTCCAGCATAGCCCGGCGGATCGAGCATTCCCACCGAGCCAATCTCAGGTCAGCCAAAGACCCATTCCGGTCACCCAAAGGCGCCGGCGCTCTTCCGCCTATAGGCGAATGTGATGTAGCTTCCTCGCATAGCGGCAGGGGGCCATCGTCGCCAGTGAGATCGAGCGCTGGAGCGGCCCGATCCGCGCGAGCGGCGCAAGCATGGATTAGGGATCATCATGAAACTTCCCCGTAGAAAATTTCTGCATCTGGCCGCCAGCACCGTCGCGCTACCGGCTCTGCCGCGGATCGCATCGGCGCTCGATTATCCGACGCGGCCGGTCCACTTGATCGCCGGCTTTCCCGCGGGCGGCCCGCTCGACACTGGCGCACGGCTGATAGCTCAAGCGTTATCGGAGCGGCTCGGCCAGCAATTCATTGTTGAAAATCGGCCTGGCGCCAGCAGCAATCTCGCCGCGGAGCACGTAGTGCGAGCGCGCCCTGATGGCTACACGCTTCTGATATGCGCCTCGGCAAACGCATGGAACGCGACGCTCTACGACAACTTAAGTTTCGATTTCACCCGCGACATCGCGCCGGTCGCTAGGTATGTGTACACGCCCGGAGTGATGGAAATCAATCCAACGGTACCGATTAAATCCGTTCCCGACTTTATTGGCTACGCCAAAGCCAATCCCGGAAAGATCAACATGGCTTCAGACGGTCCCGGAAGTGGGCCCGGCATGTTCGGCGCGTTGTTCAAAGCCATGGCGGGTGTAGACTTGGTGACGGTGAACTATCGCGGCTCGGCTCTTGCATTGCCCGATCTCATTGCTGGTCGGATGCAGGTTATGTTCGACGTTGTTAGTTCGTCGATCGGCTTTATCAGAGCCGGAAAATTGCGCGCGTTGGGAGTGACAACCACCGCACGTTTGGACGTCTTGCCGGATGTCCCTTCCATCAGCGACTTTTTAGCGGGATACGAAGCGATCGGCTGGAACGGCATCGGCGCGCCCACGAACACACCGTCGGAGATCATCGAAATTCTCAACAGAGAAGTTAATACCGCGCTCGCCGATCCGACCTTGAAGGCGCGGTTTGCCGACCTGGGCTACATGGTATTTGCCAGCTCGCCGGCTGAGTTCGGCAAGTTCATCGTCGACTACACCGAAAAGTGGGGCAAGATAATCCGGGCGGCCGGGATCAAGCCGGAGTGATCCTCCGGCTCGATATGCCATAACGTCCCGTTAGGCGAAACCCGCCAATTCGGGTCGACATCACTTGCCCGCTTACGCCGATTGCAACGCCCTCCTCGTCCTGCGTCACGTTGAAGTGAAGATCGCGCAAACTGGCGCATCACTTTTCGCTTTGCGGACGGCAAGGCCTTTGATGTCGATTTCGTCGATTACCACTAAGGAGGCGAGAACAATGCCGATGAAGCATCCCTTCCATCCGGGCAGGCTGATCAAAGCCGATATTGAAGAGCTTGGCGTGTCTGTTGTGGAAGCCGCCAAGGGCCTTGGCATATCACGCCAGCAGCTTCATAGCGTCATTGCGGGCCGGGCGAACGTCACTCCGGAAATGGCGATTCGATTGGAGAAAGCGCTCGGCAGCACCGCAGATACTTGGTTGAGGATGCAGATGAACTATGACTTGGCGCAGATCAGGCAGCGGGCGCCAGCCGTTCAGGCGAAGCGGATAGCGCCAAAGGTGGCGTAAACCGCCACCATGTTCACGCGTACCGCCGCACGTTTCAAAGCGCCTCGACCGTCACCACGCCGGCCACCGCCTTGATGGCGCCGGCAATCTGCGGCGACACCTTGAAGCGGCCGGGCAGCTTGACCTCGACCTCGCTGCCATTGCCGAGCATGAGCACCATGCTGACTTCGCCGTCGGCCTGATCCGACCCGTTGCGGCCGTTCCGCATCGGCTCCAGCCGGCGCGCGACGCTGGCGATCGGCTCTTCGTCGCGCAGGAAGACGCGCAAGCCCTTCTGCATCTGCGCCGCCGCCTCGTCGAGCGGCTCGACCGATTGGATGCGGGCGCGCACTTCGTCGGCCTGCACCTCGGCGGTGAGGAACATCAGCACCGCCCGTGCCCGGCTCCAACAGGTCGCGATATTGCGCCAAGCCCTCGGCGAACAGCACCGCTTCGTAGTGGCCGCTCGGATCGGACAGGCCGATGATCCCCATCTTGCTGCCGGTCTTGGTGCGCCGCTCGGTGCGCGCGATGACGGTGCCGGCAACCCGGCCCGGCGCTGGCGCCGCCCTTCACCGCGCGCGCGAATTCGGCCCACGACTGGACGCGCAGCCGCTTGAGCGCCGCGGCATAGTCGTCGAGCGGATGACCGGACAGGAAAAAGCCGATCGCTTCATATTCCTGTTGCAGCCGGTCGGCCGGCAGCCACGGCTCGACCGCCGGCAGGATGATGGGCTGGGGCGTCGCCGCGCCGCCGAACAGCTCCGACTGGCCGCGCGCGGCATCGTCGTGGGTGCGCTGCGCGGTCGCCATGATCGGATCGACCGCCGCAAAGGCGCGGGCGCGGTTCGGCTCGATCGCCTCGAACGCGCCGGCGGCGGCGAGGCTCTCCAGCACCCGCTTGTTGATGGCGCGCGGATTGATCCGGCGGGCGAAATCGGCGAGGTCGGCGAAAGGCCGTTCGGCGCGCGCGGCAATAATGCTGTCGACCGCTTGGCGGCCGACGCCGCGCAGCGCCGCGAGCGCGTAATGGATGGTATTGCCTTCGACCTCGAACGCGACATCCGAGCGGTTGATCGACGGCGGCTCGACCTTGATGCCGAGCCGCTCCGCCTCGGCGCGAAATTCCGAAAGCTTGTCGGTATTGCCCATTTCGAGCGTCATCGAGGCAGCCAGGAACTCGACCGGATGGTTCGCTTTCATGTAGGCGGTCTGATACGTCAGCAGCGCATAGGGCGCAGAGTGCGATTTGTTGAAGCCGTATTCAGCGAATTTTGCACATGCCTCGAAGATCGCTCTCGGCGTCGCTTTGCGCGATGCCCCGCTCGACGGCGCCGGAGATGAAATCGCCGCGCTGCGAGGCCATCTCCTTCTTGTCTTTCTTGCCCATGGCGCGTCGCAGGATATCGGCCTTGCCGAGGCTGTAGCCGGCGAGGTCGCGGGCGATCTGCTGGACCTGCTCTTGATAAGTGATGATGCCGTAGGTGGCCTGCAGGATCGGCTGCAGCTTGGGATGCAGGTAGTCGGTGCGTTCGTGGCCGAGCTTGCGGGCGCAGTACGTGGGAATATTCGCCATCGGGCCGGGCCGGTAAAGCGCGACCAGAACGATGATGTCTTCGAAGCGGTCGGGGCGCATGTCGACTAGCGCCCGGCGCATGCCCTGACTTTCCACCTGGAAGATGCCGACCGTCTCGCCGCGCGCCAGCATTTCGTAGCTTTTGGCGTCATCGAGCGGAATTTGCGAGCAGGTCGAGGTCGATGCCGCGTTTGCGCACCTGCTTGACGGCGATGTCGAGCACCGTGAGAGTTTTAAGGCCGAGAAAGTCGAACTTCACCAGTCCCGCCGGCTCGACCCATTTCATGTTGAATTGCGTCACCGGCATCAGCGACTTCGGATCGCGATAGAGCGGAACCAATTCGCTGAGCGCCCGGTCGCCGATGACGATGCCGGCGGCATGCGTCGAGGCATGGCGGTGCAGACCTTCGAGCTTTTGCGCGATGTCGAAAGCGCGTTGAACCAGCGGATCGCGATCGCATTCGGCTTGCAGCCGCGGCTCGTCCTCGATCGCGCGCTTCAGACTCACCGGGTTCGCCGGATTTTGCGGCACCAGCTTGCACAGCTTGTCGACCTGGCCATAGGGCATCTGCAGCACGCGGCCGACGTCGCGCAGCACGCCGCGGGCCTGCAGCGTGCCGAACGTGATGATCTGCGCCACCTGTTCGCGGCCGTATTTCTCCTGCACGTAGCGGATGACCTCGTCGCGCCGCTCCTGGCAGAAGTCGATGTCGAAGTCCGGCATCGAAATGCGCTCGGGGTTAAGGAAGCGCTCGAACAGCAATCCGAAACGGATCGGGTCGAGATCGGTGATGGTGAGCGCATAGGCGACCAGCGAGCCCGCGCCGGAGCCGCGGCCCGGTCCGACCGGGATACCCTCGCCCTTCGCCCATTGGATGAAATCGGCGACAATGAGGAAGTAGCCAGCATATTTCATGCTCGCAATTACGCCGAGCTCGAAGGCGAGCCGCTCGTGATAGGTCTCGACGGTATGGCCCGGCGCGGCGCCATGGCGCTCGAGACGACGTTCCAGGCCGGATTGCGCGGCGCGGCGAAGCTCCTGCGCCTCGTCGCCGACGCCATCACCGCGCGCCGCCGAGAAACGCGGCAGGATTGGCGCCAGCGTGCGCGGACGGAACGCACAGCGCTCCGCGATCTCCATGGTGGACGAGAGCGCCTCCGGCAGGTCGGCAAAAAGCTCAGCCATTTCACCGCGGCTCTTGAACCGATGCTCCGGCGTGAGCTGGCGGCGCTCGCCGTCGGCGATCAGCTTGCCTTCGGCGATGCAAAGCAGCGCGTCGTGCGCCTCATAGTCTTCGCGAGTGGCAAAGAACGGCTCGTTGGTGGCGACCAGAGGTATGCCGCGCGCATAGGCAAGCTCGATCAAAGCCGGCTCCACCGTCCGCTCGGCCGGTGTGCCATGGCGCTGCAATTCGATGTAGAGCCGGTCGCCGAACAGGTGCTGCATAGCCTCGCAGCGCGCGCTCACCAGCGCGTTCTGGCCGCCGACCAGCGCAGCATCGAGCGGGCCATTCGGGCCGCCGCTGAGCGCGATCAATCCGGCCGCCTCATCGGCGAGCCATTCAAGCTTGATGTGCGGGCGCTCGTGCGGCTCGGTCGTGAGAAAAGCCCGCGAGGTGAGCCGCATCAAGCTGCGGTAGCCGTCTTCGCGCGCCGCCAGGAATACGAGACGCGGCCAGCCCTCGCCGGCGGTTGCGCTGCGATTCTCCTGGTCGCGGAAGTCGACACCGAGTGCGCAGCCAACGATCGGCTGAATGCCCGCGCCCGCCATTTTTTCGGAGAATTCGAGCGCACCGAACATGTTGTCGGTGTCGGTGAGAGCAAGCGCGGGCTGGCGGTCCTTTTTCGCGAGCTCGGCGAGACGCGCGATCGTCAGCGCGCCCTCGAGCAGCGAATAGGACGAATGGACGTGCAGATGCACGAAGTCCGGGTCGTTTTGCGGCAGTCATAATCAGCGGCACTCACAGACTGGCGACTCTCGAGTACCAAGATGGGTGATCGCCTACGGCGCTGTCTATTGCGACAGCACCGCAGGCGTACGCCACACACAGAATCTTTCCCCAAGCCCGCCCGCAAGGGGTTCAAGTCCGGAAAATCTCAAATGACTCCAAGCACCTGAGCCCAAATGGCAACCATTGCCAGAAACAGCGTGATGGACGCCAATGCGAGCGCCTCCTCGACGACTGCGCGAACCATGATCTTTGCTCCATATTAAGAACGAAACAGGAACATAGTTCACGTCTTGTTCGAGAGTCAATGGGGCAGCGAACCCTTTTTCAAACTGCCAGCAACCCAACCCAGGGACCAATTTGAAATGTGGCGGATTGGTGAACCAAATCGTCCTTTGGGGCGTAGAAGAGTAGCGGCCGGGCTAGGAAAACGTCACCGTGCGATCCGGACCGCGTAGCGCAGCGCATTGTCGCTGTGCTGTAATGTGTTTTGTCTAGTCTTCAATTCGACAAATCCAACGGAGGGTCTCATGCGAAAATTCACAATGACTTTGGCCGCCGCGGCGCTCGTGCTGGGATCGATGGCTTTGCCAGCCAGCGCGCAGACCACGAACGGAGCCGGGAGCGTCCATGCGCTCAGTCAAAATGCTACCCCGATCGTGAAGCAGGCGGCCTGTCGCGGATACGGCCGCTGGTGCGGCCCGGGATGGGTCAGGCGATGCGGCCCGTGGGGCTGCCGCTGCGTCCCCTGCTACTGAGGACGTAATCGGAATACGGCGATAACTGACGAGGCCGCCTTTTGGGCGGCCTCGTTTCGTTTACGGGCAGGGCTTCGGTGTTCGCCGTCTGCGGTCAAATGGCACATGGCGTTGCAGCCGAATGCCATCAAGCATCCTCCCATACCGACAGCGGTACAGACCGCAGGAGGTCCCAGTGACCAGTCCCGACAATCATGACCCCAGTAGCGACTATCCGCCGAGCCGGCCCACTTTGAAGATGCTGTTCGGCGCTGTCGCGGTGGTCATCGCGGCGATCCTACTGGTGAATTGGACCCAGGTGTCGGCCTACGCCCATATCAGTCAGATCAGAGCCGAAATCGAGCATCTGACCGGCCTCTGACCGGTGGCGAATTTTCAGCGGCGCAGTCCCCGTGGCTGCACGAACCGACCAGCGCATTCGCACGCGTGAAGGCCGACCGCGCCAATTCTTTGCATGATCAAGGAAATAACGATGGGGTTTTGGCGTTTATACTCAGGGCGACACCATGCCGGGAGAGACGTGCCATGAAAGCTTTGCTTTTCGGGGTGGCAATTTTTGCCGCGACAGCCGGGATCGGCACGAGCGCCAAGGCTGGGGAGTATCCATGGTGCGCCGAATACAGCAAAGGCGGCGGCAGGAATTGCGGCTTCGTCAGTTTTGACCAGTGCCTGGCGACCATCTCCGGGGTGGGCGGGTTCTGCTCGCGCAACTATTCGTACCAGTCGTCCGCTCCCATGGCGTACGCACCGTCCGGGACGCACGGTCGCAATTCTCGCAGGCATTATTCGCGCAAACCATCCTGACAGCCCGGCGGGGACGCCGCTGTCCGCTGCGCCGCGGCTTGCTTCTCACGTCAGCTCGACGACCAAACCCTCGCGGATGGTTACGCGGCGATCCATTTGCGCGGCAATATCGAGGTTGTGGGTGGCAATGATGGCGGCAAGCCCCGAGGCCCGCACCAGCTGGCCGAGTGTTGCAAACACATGCTCCGCGGTGCGCACGTCGAGATTGCCGGTCGGCTCGTCGGCGAGCAGAATGCGCGGAGCATTGGCGACCGCCCGCGCGATGGCGACCCGCTGTTGCTCGCCGCCCGAGAGCTCCGCCGGCCGATGGTTCAGGCGCTCCTTAAGCCCGAGATAGGACAACAGCTCAACGCCGCGCGCGCGTGCCTCTTTGCGGCCGAGGCCGCGTATCATCTGCGGCAGCATCACGTTTTCCAAGGCCGAGAATTCCGACAGCAAATGATGAAATTGATAAACGAAGCCGATATCGGTGCGCCGCATCCGCGTGCGCTGAACATCGGTCAGGAGCGTAGTGGCGACGGCATCGAGGTAGACCTCGCCCGCATCCGGATGTTCGAGGAGCCCGGCGATATGCAGGAGCGTCGATTTTCCCGCGCCAGACGGGGCGACAAGCGCCACCGACTGACCAGGCCATACGGCGAGCTCGGCACCTTTGAGAATGTCGAGCGTCAAATCTCCCTGGCGAAAGTGCCGGCCGACGCCGTGCAGAAAGATCAGCGGATGCTCTTCATCGTCGGCCGGCGCCGGCGCGGTCTCCGTTATCGTGGTGGTGTCATCCATCGCGCTCATTCACTCGTAGCGCAGGGCTTCGACCGGATCGAGCCGGGCCGCACGCCATGATGGATAAAGCGTCGCCAACAGCGACAGCCCCAGAGCCATGACGACGACCGCCGTGGTTTCGCTGAAATCCATGTCGGCGGGAAGCTTTGATAGGAAGTACAGTTCGCGGGGGAACAAGTCGGTATTCGTGAGCCACGATAGGAATTGCCGGATCGATTCGATGTTGAGGCAGACGATCGTGCCAAGCAGGAAGCCCACCACCGTACCGACGACGCCGATCGCCGCCCCGGTAATGAGAAACACGCGCATGATCGCGCCCTGGGTCGCGCCCATCGTGCGCAGGATAGCGATGTCGCTGCCCTTGTCTTTCACCAGCATGATCAGTCCGGAGACGATATTGAGCGCCGCCACCAGCACGATCAATGTCAGGATCAGGAACATCACGTTGCGTTCGACCTGAAGGGCACTGAAGAACGTCGCGTTACGCTGGCGCCAGTCGATCATATAGATCGGCCGCGCGGCGGCATCGGTCACCAGGCGGCGGAAGCGATCGATGTGATCGGGATCGTCCGTGTAAACCTCGATTGCTGTCACGTCGCTGGGCCGGCTGAAATAGGCTTGCGCCTCGGTGAGCGGCATGAACACGAATGCGGAATCGTATTCCGACATGCCGATCTCGAATTCGGCCGCGATCGTATAGGCCTTTATTCGCGGCGTCGTGCCCATCGGTGTGACGGCGCCGCGCGGGGCGACCAGCGTCAGCTTATCCCCGGTGCGCACCGAAAGCTGTTCCGCCAGGCGAGTGCCGATAACGATACCCTGCCCCTGATCGAAACCGGCGAGCGTGCCCCCTTTGATGTTCTTGGCAATCGAGCCAAGCTTCGTCAGATCGCCGGCGCGGATGCCGCGCACCAGGACACCCGAGGCATTGAACGGCGAGGACGCGAGTGCCTGGCCCTCAACAATCGGCGCTGCCAGCAGGACGCCGGGAACTTTGGCCACGCGATCGGCGACCGCGTCCCAGTCGGTCAGGGGCGATTCGAGCGGCTGGATGAGGAGATGGCCGTTGAGGCCCAAAATTTTGGTGAGGAGTTCTTGCCGGAAGCCGTTCATAACCGCCATAACGATGATCAGCGTGGCGACCCCGAGCATGATGCCGACGAATGAGAAGCCGGCAATGACCGAGATGAATCCCTCCTTGCGCCGCGCCCGCAGGTAGCGCAGCGACATCATCCATTCAAACGGCGAGAAGGGACGGGTGCCGGTCGGCTCGGACATTAAGGTCTATTCCCCACGCAAGCCCCCGAGTTTCAGCACGATTCCGGCGGTTTCAAGCCGCAGACATTGCAGCAAGGGGGCGCCGCGCACAGCTTCATGCACTGAGTTGCGCAACCGCGTCCGCAGGAGTCATGAGCTGCCGCTCGCCGTCGGCCCGACGCTTCACCTCGACCTTGCCCTCCGCCAGCCCCCGCGGTCCAACCAGGATCTGCCAGGGAATGCCGATGAGGTCGGCGGTTGCGAACTTCGACCCGGGCCGTTCGTCAAGGTCGTGGTAGAGCGTTTCGATGCCCTTCCCGGCAAGCTCGGCATAGAGCCGCTCGCAGGCCGCATCGGTGTCGCTCGCGCCCTGTTTGAGGTTGAGGATCATGGCCTTATAGGGAGCGACAGCTTCCGGCCATTTGATGCCGGCGTCGTCATGGAAGGCCTCGATGAGGGCGGCGACGAGCCGGCTAGGGCCGATGCCGTATGACCCCATATGGACCGGCCGCTCCTGCCCATCCGCTCCCGTCACGACGGCCTTCATCGGCTCGGAATATTTCGTGCCGAAATAGAAGATATGGCCGGCTTCAATGCCACGCGCCGACACCTGTTTGTCGGCCGCAAGGCCGGCGAACGCCGCGGCGTCGTGCTTCTCCGACGTCGCCGCATAAAGCGAGGTCCAGCGGTCAACGATCGCCTGCAGGCCGGCGATATTGCCGAAATCCACGTCCGGCCCGGGAACCTCGAAGCCGAGATAGTCGCTGTGACAAAACACCTCGCTCTCGCCGGTCTCGGCGAGGATGATGAATTCATGCGAAAGGTTGCCGCCGATCGGGCCGCTTTCCGCCATCATCGGGATCGACCGCAGCCCTAGGCGGGCGAAAGTGCGCAGATAGGCGACGAACATGCGGTTATAGGCGTGCTTGGCGCCGGCAAAATCGACGTCGAATGAATAGGCATCCTTCATCAGGAACTCGCGGCCGCGCATCAGGCCGAAGCGCGGCCGTACCTCGTCGCGGAATTTCCACTGGACGTGGTAGAGGGCGAGCGGCAAGTCCTTGTATGACCGCACATAGCTGCGGAAGATCGCAGTGATCATTTCCTCGTTGGTCGGCCCGTAGAGCATGTCGCGTTCGTGGCGATCCTTGATGCGCAGCATTTCTTTGCCGTAGGCCTCGTAACGGCCGCTCTCGCGCCAGAGGTCGGCGGATTGGATGGTCGGCATCAAAAGCTCGATCGCGCCGGAACGGTCCTGCTCTTCGCGCACGATGCGGCAGACCTTGTTGAGGACGCGCAACCCCAGCGGCAGAAACGCGTAAATCCCGGCCGCCTCCTGGCGCATCATGCCGGCGCGCAACATCAACCGGTGGGAGACGATCTCCGCTTCCTTCGGCGTTTCGCGCAGGCTCGGCAAAAAATAGCGGGAAAGGCGCATCGAATCTCGTCGAGCTAATAAGGGTTGCGGTCGGGCCGGCAGTCAAGCCGCAACAGCGGCAGAATTACAAGAGGCGGGCGAATTGCGGTTCCGGCGCGGGCGAAGCAAGGAGCGGAGGTGTTTTTTTGCCGTCAACGCCCGGCAAACCCGTGACAATGGGCCGAAGATCGAATACGAATGCTGCCGCGCTCCCGGGGCCGCAGGGCAATTCGGGAGAGCGGTCCAAGTCTTGGGAGGATGGCCGGCGAGCGCGAAGCAACGCGAACACCACGTCGTCGTCTAATGCCATTAGCATTCGGCGTGGCTCGAAGGACGAGATCAGGATTTCAAGGCGGGGCTTTGGCCCTGCCTTTTTTGTGTGCAGCATGAACCAGCGGCACACCCGACCTCACACCCAAAAGACTTCGAACAAGCTTCCATAAGCCATTGAAATATTTGTCACAGTTACAGTCATCGCATTCCAAATAGTCGGACCAGACCTTCGAGTGTCACTAGCCGGTCGGCATAGACGATGTAGAAGGCTGCGAAAATCACCGCCGAGACGAGTGTGGTCCAGACCAGCTTCCATCTCAAATTCGGGACTGCCGGAGCGCCCGGATCGGTGCCGGGTGTGACCCCGCCGCCTTCGTGCTGGCTGCGCACGCCCCAAGGCAGCACCGCGAACAGCACGATCCACCAAATCAGGAAAAAGATGGCAACGGCCGTGGTGACTGGCATCTTCAGGCCTGTTCCAGTTCGACCAAGGCGCCGGCAAAATCCTTCGGGTGCAGGAACAATACCGGCTTGCCGTGCGCTCCCGTCTTCGGCTCGCCGTCGCCGAGGATGCGGGCGCCCGCCGCCTTGAGCGCTTCGCGCGCAACCTGGATGTCGTCGACCTCGTAGCAGATGTGGTGCATGCCGCCATCGGGGTTGCGCTCGAGGAACTTGGCGATCGGGGAGCCTTCGCCAAGCGGTTCGAGGAGCTCGATCTTGGTGTTGGGCAATGTGATGAAGACTGTGGTGACACCATGAACGGGTTGCGGCACGGCAGCCGAGACCTGAGCGCCCAAAATGTCGCGGTAGACCGCCGCGGCCTTGGCGATGTCGCGCACTGCGATCGCCACGTGATTGAGCCTGCCGATCATAGCTTTGCCTTTCCTGCTTCCCGGCAGCTTGCCTATTGGCGACCGAATTTCGCTTTTAGCTGATCCCTGATAGGCCCGAGGATGCTGGTTTTTTGCTTCTCGGCGCCCGACAAAATGTCCTGCACGATGTCCTTGGGCGAACGGCCGCTCCAGCCCGCATCGCGGAAATAGATGTTTGCCGCATGGCCGACCACGTAAGTACTCCAGGCGGCGGCAAGACCCTGCGGCACCGCGGTGATTACCGTGCTCGTGCCGAAGGTGACCGTGCGCAACAGGTCGGCGGCGAGATGCAAGCCGTACTCGGCCGCCGCCATCAGCCCCCAGGCCCGCAGGATTTCCAGAACCATGCTCTGAGCGTTCTTCAGCGAGAAATCGGTGCCGTAAATCGCGCCGATGCGCTGGACCATCAGCGCGTCGGTCGCCATGCCGGCGAGGACGTCGAACACCGGTACCGGGTTGGCGCCGACGACGAGCGCCTTGCCCAACATGAAATAATTGATCAGCCGCGCCACTTCCTTGCCGCGCACGTGTTGCTTCAACGCCTTGATGCGGTCGCTGACGTCGGACGCGAACAGGCTGGCATTGAGCGCGATGATCGCTTTGCCCTCGCGGTCGAGGACTTCGAGCATGCGCGCTTCGAGCGATTCGATTTTGGGTTTTGGCTGGAAGCTGACGATCTCGATCGTGCCGTCGGCCTTGTGGATTTCGCGCTCGCTCTCGCGCGGCGCGGCGGCGGCAAAGACGATGTCGGCGGCGCCGATCCTGTTGCCGACTTTTTTGAGGACCGACTCGGAAATCTCCTTGATCTGCGCCGAGCCGTACAGATCGGCCTTGTTGATGACGAGCACGATCGGCTTGTGCAGGTCGCTGAGCTGTCTGAAGGCGTCGACCTCGACTTTGTTGAGGTCGCCGTCGGCGACGAACAGGACGAGGTCGGTGTAGCGCACCGTGTCCTCGGCGAGTTTGCCGCGCAACTCGCCCGCCGCCTCGTTGATCCCCGGCGTGTCGACCAAAACCAGCTTGGTGTTCTTGAAGCCGGTCTTGGCGACCTTGTCGGTCGAGCCATGCTCGGCGGAAACCGCGAAAATCTTCTCACCGGCCAGCGCGTTGAGGAGCGCGCTCTTGCCGGAGCCGACTTCGCCGAACGCCGCGATTTCGAGGCGGCCATTTTCGAGCTTCGCGCTGAATTCCTCGATCTCGTGCATCTCCTTCTCGATGGTCGCGCGCTCCTGCGGACGCAGCCGTGCGTCGCCGGACAGCCGGCGCAGCGCTTCGATCGTGTCGGGCAACAGGGATTGATCTTGCATGCGACAATAAATCCTCGACGATCACTCTGCCTCAAATCGCAGCATCCGCCCGGCGACCGGCGGAAACACCCGGTTCAAAAGGCCGGTCAGCGATCGAACATCGCTCGACGGCCGGCGCAATTCGACCCGCACCGCACCGCGCGCATCCTCGATCTCACGTTCGACCGGGCTCGGCGCACCGGCAACCGACACGACGTGCCCAGGCGCGAACGTTACCGGCATTTTGGCGCGGATCGAAATGAGGATCGCGTCGCGATCCGCGGCATTGAACTGATCCGCCTTGTTGAGCACGACCCAGAGCGGCTTACCGGTGGCGATGAGGCGCGTGATCGCAGCGACTTCAGGGGCGCGCAAATCCTGATCGACCACGAACAATACGCCGTCCGACGCCGCGGCGGACGTGATAAGAGCCTCAAGATGCTGGTCATCGCCGTCGATCGGCCCGGCATCAATCAGGCGCACGATGTCGCTGGTCGCAAAGGCGCTTGCGCCCGCCTGCGCCAATATGGCGATGAGGGCGGTTTTGCCCGTATAGGCCGGGCCGGTGACCATGAGCGACGCGCGGGCCGGCGGCCTTGCCCTGGCTTGCTCGGCCGGCGTCGTAGTGGTCGACGCAGCGCGCGCGATCTCCTTTACGGGCGGAGGCGGGCGACCATCGCCGCGTTGCCATTTTCCGGCGATCTGCTCGGCGCGTTGGCTCACAATCTCATTCGCGAGCGGCGGCGCTTCCGGCACGTGTCTCGGCGGATCGAGCATTGGCGACGACGCCCCGCGGCGCAGGCGCAGCCACGTGATCGCGCCGACGCCGACGAAGAAGCAAAGCAGGACAATGCCATAGGCGGCGATGATATAGGGGTTCTTGAGCGCATCGAAGGTCAGCGCGATGTTGGACAACAAATAGACGCCGAAGAACAGCACGGCCCCGGCAATCGCCGCCGCGACGATGCGGATCAGCACCTCGGGCTTGCCGGCGAAGAGTAATAGCGGGGCGAACCACTTGAACATCGTGCAGGCGTGATCCTTCGTTGATCGTCATCCTGAGCGGCCGCGGCGAAGCGGCCACGCGAAGAATGCCGGAAAAAGGGCCGACAGCTTGCTATTATACTTCCAGTACGTGGACGTGGCACATCGGCTTCTTGCGCCAGCGCGACGCGATCGCCGAGCGCACGCCGCGCCGCACCGCTTCGGCGACGGCATCCGGATCGCGCCGCCGCGGTTTCGGCAGCGACTCAAAAGCCTCCTCGATGGCGTCGCGGGCGATCTCGGTCATCGAGGCGCCGCCGGCATCGACTTCCGGGACGCCGAACAGCTCGACTTCCGGATCGGTGACGAGGACGCCCTTGTCGCTCAAGGCCAGCGCGACCGTCACGATGCCGGCGAAACTCAAGCGCCGTCGTGAGGCCACGGTGCGGGCGTCGGCATCGACCAGGAGCGAACCGTCCTTGTAAACACGGCCCGAGGGAACTTCGTCGATGATCCGCGCCCCGTCGCTTGCGAGACGCACAACATCGCCGTTGCGGCAGATGAGGACATGCGGCACCCCGGCATGGCGGGCTAGCGCGGCATGTTCGGCGAGATGCAAGGCTTCGCCGTGCACGGGAATGAGAATTTGCGGCCTGACCCACCCGATCATGTCGCGCAGCTCGTCGCGCCGCGGATGGCCGGAGACATGAACGAGGTGGGTGCGGTCGGTAATGACTTCAACGCCCTGTGCAACCAGGCCGTTGATCACCCGCGCCACCGCTTTCTCGTTGCCGGGTATGGCGCGGGAGGAGAAGATCACGCGGTCGCCCTTGGCGAGCGTTACTTCCGGATGTTCGTCCTCGGCAATGCGCGAAAGCGCGGCGCGCGGCTCGCCCTGGCTGCCGGTGCATAGCGCCAAGACCTTGTCGGGCGGCAGATAGCCGTAGCTTTCCATGCTGCGGAAATCTTGCACCCCGTCGAGATGTCCGGTTTCGCGCGCGACCTGGCTCACCCGTTCCATCGCCCGGCCGACCAGGACGACTTCACGATCCACAGCGCGAGCGGCGTCGGCGACCGCGCGAATGCGCCCGACGTGGGAGGCAAACGTCGTCACCGCCACACGGCCGGGCGCGGTGCGGATCAATTCGGCCAGCGTCTTGGCAACGTCGGCTTCCGACGGAGAGCGTCCTTCGCGCACCGCATTGGTTGAATCGCCGATCAGCGCCAGCACGCCCTCGTCGCCCAGCGCGGTCAGCTTCTTCGCGTCGGTTGGAACGCCGATCAGCGGCGTCGGATCGATCTTCCAATCCCCGGTATGCAGCACGATGCCGGCCGGCGTGCGGATCGCGAGCGCATAGGATTCCGGAATCGAGTGGGCGACGTTGATGAACTCGATGGCGAACGGCCCGAGATTCAGTTTTCCAGCGGCCGGTACAACGTTTATCGGGATTTGCGGCGCGCCGGGCTCGCCCAGGCGCTTGGCTTCGAACAAGGCCGCGGTGAACGGGGTCGCGTAGAGCGGCACGTTGAGGCGCGGCCACAAATCGATGAGCGCGCCCATATGGTCCTCGTGGCCGTGGGTGAGGACAAGCCCGAGGATGTTTTTGCGCTCTAGAAGGAGAAAGCGGATATCCGGCAGGATGAGATCGACGCCGGGCAGATGCTCTTCGGACGCAAACGAGACGCCGCAATCGACGATAATCCATTGCCGGCGCCGCTCGTCACCAAAGCCGTAGATCGAGAGGTTCATCCCGATCTCGCCGACCCCGCCGAGCGGCGCGAACACGAGTTCTTGAGCCGACCCCGCCATTACTCAACCCGTCGATCTGGGATCCGTCGGCCGTCACGCAGCGCAAATGGAAACACGTCACCCGCCGATATTTTTTCAAGACGGCCGTCGGCAAGCTCCAGCACGAGACGGCCGGACCGATCGAGGCCGAAAAATCGCCCGTTCTTCTCGCTTTTTCCATTGCGCACGCAGATCGCTTTCCCGATGCCGTACGCGGCGGCAAGCCAATCGCCGAGAATAGCCGAAAAACCGCGGCCACGGTCCCATTGGGCGATGCGCCGGCACATTGTCGCCGACAGGCGTGTGAATAGTTGTTCCGGCGTGACGCCCGCCTCATGGCTGCGAAGATCGGTCGCGGGAAACAAGACCGTCTCATCGCCCCATGGTTGTACGCCGAAGGGATCATGATGCGAAGGAGCGGTGCCGGTCGCAGGATGGTGCGCGCAATTTACACCGATGCCGATGACCACGCTCGCGCTTCTGGATGGCTCAGTTTCGACCTCGCCCTCGATCAGAATTCCCGCGCATTTCTCGCCGGCAAGCAAGAGATCGTTCGGCCATTTGAAAACGAGCTGCGGCGCGAGTGTCGCGGCCTCGGCGATGATGGCGTCGCGCAGCGCCAATACCGCGACGAAGGCGAGTTCCGGCGCCCGTTCAAATGGCGCCGGCTCGAAAACAAGCAGGCTCGCAAAGAGGTTCCCCGGCGGTGAGAACCAGGACCGGCCGCTGCGGCCGCGGCCCTCGGTCTGCGTTGCCGCGGTAACCCACAATGGCCCGCGCTCGCCGCGCCCGGCACGGCGGCGCGCTTCCTTATTGGTCGAGTCGATCGTCCCAAGGGCGACCAGACGCACCCCCGCATCAACCGCGCTGGGATCAAGCTGCATCAGAACAGGGAATGGGCGGCCGCGCTCGCCGCACCGACCAGCGGCCCCGGATAGAGGAAGAACAGGACGTTGAACAAGCCGCACGCCGCGAGCACCACTTTGAGCTCGACCGGCATCTTGTAGAAGCCTTCGACCGCATCATCGAAATACATTATTTTGATGATCGCCAAATAGTAGTAGGCGCCGACGACGCTGGCGAGTACGCCGATGACGGCAAGCACGTAGAGGCCGGCCTTGATCGCGGCAAGGAAGACGTAAAACTTGGCGAAAAATCCGGCGAGCGGCGGCACGCCGGCCATCGAGAACAACAGCATCGCCATGAAGAACGCCATGGCCGGATGAGTGCGTGCCAGGCCGGAAAGCTGATCGATTGATTCCACCATGCCGGTGCTGCGCCGCATCGACAGGATCACGGCGAAGACGCCAAGGGTCATGGTGATGTAGATCGCCATATAGAGCAGCACGCCCTGCACGCCCTCGAACGTGCCGGCGGCGAGGCCGATCAGCGCATAGCCCATGTGACCGATCGACGAATAGGCCATCAGGCGTTTGATATTGCGCTGGCCAATGGCGGCGAAGCTGCCGAGCAGCATCGAGGCGATGGCGACGAACACCAGGATTTGCTGCCACTCGCTGGTGATGCCAGGAAACGCCATGACCGCGGCGCGCACGAACATGGCGATGCCGGCGACTTTAGGCGCGGCGGCAAAAAACGCCGTCACCGGCGTCGGCGCGCCTTCATAGACGTCCGGCGTCCACATGTGAAACGGCACGGCCGAAACCTTGAAGCAGAAGCCGGCGAACAGGAACACGAGCCCGAAGATCAGCCCGGCGCCGCCGTGCGCAGCCGCCTGCGCGATGCCGATGAAGCTCACGGTCCCGGTAAAGCCGTAGACCAGCGACGCACCGTAGAGCAGCATTCCCGACGACAGCGCGCCGAGCACGAAATATTTGAGGCCGGCTTCAGTCGAACGCAGTTGATCGCGGTGGCTCGCGGCCACCACGTAGAGCGGCAGGCTCATTAGCTCGAGGCCGAGATAGAGCGCGATCAGGTCGGCCGCCGAGATCAGCATCAGCATGCCGAGCGTCGCCAGCAGAATGAGCACGGAATATTCGAACCGCTCCTGCCGCTCGCGTTTGGCGTAATCGAGCGACATGGCGATGGCGGCGGCCGAACCGAGCAACGCCAGAATCTTCAAGAAACGGGCGAAGTCGTCGACGATGAAGCTGCCGTTGAAGGTCACGAGCTTGCCGGAAGGCAACGCCAGGACAATCAAGCCGGCGATCACGAGAAGCGCGATCGCGGCGCCGTCGACGACGCGCACGCCACGCTCGCCGCGGAACACGCCGAGCATCAAAAGCGCCATGGCGCCGAGCCCGAGCACCAACTCGGGCAGCAGTGGTACGAGTGTGGGGAGCGAAGCCGGGGTCATGGCCTCACCTTACCAGCGCCGCCGCTTGAACGGCCGAGAGCGCGTGCTGATAATTATCGATCAACTGCGTCACCGATGCGGACGAGATATCCAGCACCGGCTTCGGATAGACGCCGAGAACGATGGTCAAGACCACCAGTGGCGCCAGCACCACCATCTCGCGCCAGCCGAGGTCGCGGATGTTGAACAAGCTCGGCTTCTCGAGCTTGCCGAACACCACCTTGCGGTAGAGCCACAGCGCATAGGCGGCCGACAGGATGGTGCCGAGCGTCGCCAGGGTCGCCACCCAGGTGTTGATGCGGAAAGTGCCGATCAGGCTCAGGAACTCGCCGACGAACCCCGACGTGCCCGGTAACCCGACATTAGCCAGCGAGAACACCAGGAAGACAAAGGCATACAGCGGCATGCGATTGACCAGCCCGCCATAGGCCGCGATCTCGCGGGTGTGCATGCGGTCGTAGACGACGCCGACGCAGAGGAACAAAGCCGCCGAGACAATGCCGTGCGAAATCATCTGGAAAATACCGCCGGCAACGCCCTGCGTCGTCACCGCAAAAATGCCCATGGTGACGAAGCCCATATGCGCCACCGAGGAGTAGGCAATGAGCTTTTTCATATCCTCTTGCATCAGCGCGACCAGCGAGGTGTAGACGATGGCGATGATCGAGAGGGCGTAGATCAGCGGCGCGAGGTGCTGCGAGGCCTCCGGGAACATCGGCAGCGAGAAGCGCAGGAAGCCGTAGCCGCCCATCTTCAACAAGATCGCAGCGAGGATGACCGAGCCTGCCGTAGGCGCCTCGACATGCGCGTCGGGCAGCCAAGTGTGGACCGGCCACATCGGCAGCTTGACGGCAAACGAAGCGAGGAAGGCCAGCCACGCCCAGGTCTGCAGCGAACGCGGAAACGCGTGGTGCAACAGCGCCGGGATGTCGGTGGTGCCGGCCTCCCAATACATCGCCATGATGGCGAGCAGCATCAGCACCGAGCCGAGCAGCGTGTAGAGGAAGAATTTGAAGCTTGCATAGACCCGGCGCGGACCGCCCCAGACGCCGATAATCAGGAACATCGGGATGAGGCCACCTTCGAAGAACAGATAGAACAATACGAGGTCGAGCGCGCAGAAGGTGCCGATCATCAACGTTTCGAGGACGAGGAACGCGATCATATATTCGCGCACGCGGCGCTGGATCGCGTCCCAGCTCGCCAGGATCGAAACCGGCAGCAGCGCGGCGGTCAGGATCACAAACGGCAGCGAAATGCCGTCAACGCCCATCGAATAAGTGATCGTGCCGCCGAGCCACGGCCGCTTTTCCAGAAATTGAAAGTCGGGCGTGCTCGGATCGAAGCGCCAAATCAAAATGAGCGAGATCGCGAAGGTAATGAGCGTCGTCCATAGCGCGACCCAGCGCGTATTGCGCACGCCGGCTTCGTCCTCATTCAAGAACGAGATGAACACCGCGCCGACGAGCGGCAGGAAGGTGATGACGGAGAGGATCGGCCAGCTCGTCATCCGTGCGCTCCGTAGAACATGAACCAGGTGACGGCCGCGGCGACGCCGATCAGCATGGCGAAGGCGTAGTGATAGAGATAGCCGGTTTGCAGCCGGATGACGTTGCGCGTCACGTCGAGGACGCGCGACGACACGCCATCAGGTCCGAACCCGTCGATGATGAAACCGTCGCCGCCTTTCCAGAACAGGCGGCCGAGCCACATCGCGGGCCGCACCAGGGTGAAATCGTAAATCTCGTCGAAGTACCACTTGTTGAGGAGGAACTGGTAGAGCAAGTTCTGCTCGCGCGCCAAGCGTTCGGGAACATCGGGGCGGCGGATGTAGAACTGCCACGCCACCAAGAACCCGCCGATCATCATCACCGTCGGCGCGAGCGATGTGACGAGCGGCACGCTTTCCATATCCTCGAGGATCGTATTGCCGGGACCGAATTTCAGCGAGTCGCGGAAAAACTCCCCTGCCCCGTGGCCGGTAAACAGTCCGAGGGCCGGCCAGCCGGCCGCGATCGAGCCAACCGCCAGCAGCGCCAGCGGAACCAGCATCGTTTTTGCCGTTTCGTGGGCGGCGTCATAGTGGTGGCGGTCGTGCGGCTCGCCGTGAAACGTTTTGAAGATGAGGCGCCAGGAATAGAACGAGGTCAGCGCCGCGGCAGCGACCGTCATGATGAAGCCGTAGCTCGCCATCGGGTTGTTGCTGACCGCGGCGGCTTCGATAATGGCGTCCTTGGAGAAATACCCGGCCGTGAGCGGAAATCCGGTCAGCGCCAGGGTGCCGATCACCATCGTGGCGTAGGTGAATGGAATTTTTCGCCACAGGCCGCCCATATGGCGGATGTCCTGCTCGTGATGCATCGCGATGATGACCGAGCCCGAGCAGAGGAAGAGCAGCGCCTTGAAGAAGGCATGCGTGAACAGGTGGAACATGCCGACCGAATACGCGCCGACGCCCATGGCGACGAACATGTAGCCAAGCTGCGAGCAGGTCGAATAGGCGATGATGCGTTTGATGTCGTTCTGGACCAGAGCGACGGTCGCGGCAAACATGCAGGTCGTTGCGCCGATGAAGGTGACGAATCCCGAGGCTGCCGGTGACAGCGAGAACAGTGGCGAGAGCCTTGCCACCATGAAAACGCCGGCGGTCACCATGGTTGCGGCATGGAGCAACGCCGAGACCGGCGTTGGCGCTTCCATGGCGTCGGGCAACCAGGTGTGCAGCAGGAACTGCGCCGATTTGCCCATCGCGCCCATGAACAGCAACAGACAAATCAGCGTCAGCGCGTCGACATTCCAGCTCAGGAAAGAAAAGCTCTTGCCGACGAGACCCGGCGCCTGCGCGAAGATGGTGTCGAAATCGATGGCGCCGGTCATCGCAAAAACGGCGAATATTCCCAGTGAAAAGCCGAAGTCGCCGACACGGTTGACGATGAAGGCCTTGATCGCAGCAGCGTTGGCTTCCGGCTTGTAATACCAGAAACCGATCAGCAGATAGCTCGCAACACCGACGCCTTCCCAGCCGAAGAACAATTGCAGGAGATTGCCCGCCGTCACCAGCATCAGCATGGCGAAAGTGAAGAACGACAGATAGGAGAAGAAGCGCGGCTTGTACGGATCCTCCTCCATGTAACCGATGGAGTAGAGGTGAACGAGCGACGACACCGTCGTCACAACGACCAGCATCACGGCGGTCAGGGAATCGATGCGCAGCGCCCACTCGGAGTGCAGGTCACCGGAGGTGATGTAGGTGAACAGGGTGATACGAGCGTCATGACCTTCCAAGCCGACATCGACAAAGGCGACCCATGACAATACGCATGAAATCACCAGAAGCGTCGTGGTGATCAGCGCCGCCAGCTGCGAGCCGGCCGCCGCCGGCTCTTGGACCTCGGGCTCTTCCACATGCGTGTTGGAAAAAGCCACGTGCGGCTCGGACGGCGACGGCGCTGCACGGGGGTGGTCCTCGGCAACGAGCGGCGCGGCATGATCGTCGTGCGGCGGCGGGCTCGCGCCCGGAAAGCGGTTGTGCGCGCCAATCAGCGCGATGGCCCCCGCGATGATGGCGCCAAGGAGCGGCAGGACGACGATGGCCTCGTACATGCCGCTAGCCCTTCATCAAATTGATGTCTTCGACCGCGATCGAGCCGCGGTTGCGGAAATAGGCGACGAGAATGGCAAGCCCGATCGCCGCTTCCGCCGCCGCGACCGTGAGCACGATCAGCGCAAAGACCTGGCCGACGATATCGCCCAGGAAGCTCGAAAACGCGACCAGGTTGATGTTGACGGCAAGCAGAATGAGCTCGATCGACATCAGGATGACGATGACGTTCTTGCGGTTGAGAAAGATTCCTAAAATCCCCAGCGTGAACAGGATCGCGCCGACCGAAAGGTAATGTCCGAGGCCGATCGTCATGACAGCCCCTGCCCCGGCTTCACCTTGACGATGTCGATCGCGGTGGTTCGGCGGCGCCCCACCTGATCGGCGATGTTCTGCCGCCGCACGTTGGGCTTGTGCTGCAACGTCATGACGATGGCGCCGATCATGGCGACGAGCAGGATCATGCCGGCGGCCTGGAAGAAGTAGATGTAGCGCGTATACAGCACGAGCCCGAGCGCTTGCGTATTACTGATGTTGTTGGCCGGAGGTATTGGCGCCACGATCGCCTTGGTGACGTCCGGCCCGATCACCCAGGCGCCGAGCAAGACGAGCAGTTCCGCCAGCAGCACAGCGCCGACCACGGCGCCGACCGGGAGGTAATTGAGAAATCCTTGGCGCAGCTCGGCGAAATCGACGTCAAGCATCATCACCACGAACAGGAACAGCACGGCGACGGCGCCGACATAGACCACGATGAGGATCATCGCCAGGAATTCGGCGCCCAGCAGGACGAACAGGCCGGCCGCGTTGACGAAGGCGAGAATAAGAAACAACACCGAATGCACGGGATTCCGCGCGGTGACGACCATCACCGCCGAGGCCACGGTTATTCCGGCAAACAGGTAAAAGAAGATGGCGTTGACGATCATGGGTATCGCATTTCACCGATAAGGCGCATCGAGTTCGAGGTTCTTGGCGATCTCGCGCTCCCAGCGATCACCGTTGGCCAACAGCCGCTCCTTGTCATAGTAAAGCTCTTCCCGCGTCTCGGTGGCGAATTCGAAATTCGGCCCTTCGACGATGGCGTCGACCGGACAGGCCTCCTGGCACAGGCCGCAATAGATGCACTTGACCATGTCGATGTCGTAGCGCGTGGTGCGGCGCGTGCCGTCGTTTCTCCGCGGCCCCGCCTCGATGGTGATGGCCTGCGCCGGGCAGATCGCCTCGCACAGCTTACAGGCGATGCAGCGCTCTTCACCGTTCGGATAGCGGCGCAACGCGTGCTCGCCGCGAAAGCGCGGCGACAGTACGCCCTTCTCGAATGGATAGTTCAGCGTCGCTTTGGGCTTGAAAAAATAGCGCATCGACAGCACGAATGCTTGCGCGAATTCCTTCAGGAACAGCGAACGGGCGGCTTGATCGAGTTTCATCTCAACCTCTCATGCCGACCACCGCACTCGCTGCGAAATGGATGCCAATGGCGTTGCCGATCAGATAGCCCACGGTGGCGCAGACGGCGATGCCGAGCCCCAGGATCACTCTGCGCAAGATCGAGAGCCGCTCCTCGAAGGCGGCGCGCTGCTCCAATGTCTGCGTGACGTTCTGGGCGCGCAGGCGCTGCTCGATGATGCGGATTGCAGGCACATAGATGGCGACCGCGACGATCGCTCCCGCAAGGCCACCGAGCCAGGCCGGCAGCGAGTATTCCATGCCGCCCTCCGTTCATTTCCACACGAGGTCCTTGATCTGGAAAAAGCCGGCGACGATCGCGACCATGGCGAGAGAGATCGGCAAGAACACCTTCCAGCCGAGGCGCATCAACTGGTCGTAGCGGTAGCGCGGCACGAACGCCTTCACCATCGCAAACATGAAAAAGACGAAGGACGCCTTGAGCACGAACCAGACGATGCCCGGTATCCAGGTGAAGGGCGGCACCGGAAACGGCGGCAGCCAGCCGCCGAAGAAAAGGATCGTGCACATGGCGCACATGGTCGTCACCGCCACGTACTCGCCGAGCATGAACATCATGTAGGGCGTCGAGCCATATTCCACCATGAAACCTGCGACGAGTTCGGATTCCGCCTCGACCAGATCGAACGGCGGCCGGTTCGTTTCCGCGAGCGCGGAGACGAAGAAGACCACCAGCATCGGGAACAGCCATAGCCAGTACCAGCCGAACAGTCCCCATGCAGTGTTCTGCGCCTCGACGATGGCGGTGAGATTGAGCGAGCCGACGCACAGGAGAACGGTGATGATGACGAAACCGATCGAAACCTCGTACGACACCATCTGCGCCGCGGAGCGCAGTGCCGCGAGGAACGGATATTTCGAGTTCGAGGCCCAGCCTGCCATGATCACGCCGTAGACGCCGAGCGAGGAGATGGCGAAGATATAAAGAATGCCGACATTGATATTGGAGATGACCCAGCCGGCATCGACGGGGATCACCGCCCAGGCGGCGAGCGCCAAAACGCAAGTGACCAGCGGCGCAAGCAGGAACACGCCCTTATTGGCTCCGGCAGGGATGACCGGCTCCTTGAGCACGAATTTGAGGAGGTCGGCGAACGATTGAAACAGTCCCCACGGCCCGACCACGTTGGGGCCGCGCCGGATCTGGACGGCGGCCCAGATCTTGCGGTCGGCATAAAGCACATAGGCGACGACGATGAGGAGAACGATGAGGAGCAGCAGGCTCTCCGCCACCATGATCGCCAACGGCCAGATGTAATCGGTCCAGAACGCTGCCATCGGCCGTCCTTATTCCGCCGCCGTCATGGTTGCGCGCCCTTCCGCCAGCGCCGAACATTCCGCCATTACCGCCGAACAGCGCGCGATCGGATTGGTGAAGTAAAAATCGTCGACGCTCGAACGCAGCGGCGCCTTGTCGGTTGCGCCCCCCACCGCGGCGAGCTTTTGGATATCGGCGGCATCGCCCGGCGTGATCTGCCCAATGCGCATCAGGTGCGGATATGCCTTGAACATCGTATGGCGCAAAGCAGCCAACGAGTCATAAGGCAGCCGCTGCCCCAAAACATCCGACAGCGCTCGCAAGATGGCCCAGTCTTCGCGCGCGTCGCCGGGCGGGAACGAGGCGCGCGTCGCCATCTGCACGCGGCCTTCGGTGTTGACGAAGATCGCCGATTTTTCCGGATAGGCAGCGCCCGGCAGCACCACGTCGGCGCGCATTGCGCCGCGATCGCCATGGCTGCCGATATAGATCACGAAGGCGCCCGGCGCGATGTCGATCTCATCGACGCCAAGCAGGAAAAGCACGTCGAGCGAGCCGGATGCCGCCATCTGCCGCGTGTTCAAGCCGCCCTCGCCCGGCACAAAGCCGAGATCGAGCGCGCCGACCCGCGAGGCGGCGCTGTGCAGCACGCAAAAGCCGTTCCAGCCGTCCTTGACGGCGCCGAGATCGATCGCGGCCTTTGCCGCCAGCGACGCAATTGCGGCGCCGTCGGCACGCGCGAACGCTTCAGCCCCAAGCAGCACGAGCGGACGTTCCGCCTTGCGCAGCGCGTCGGCAAAGCTGTGGCGCGCAACGTCGGCGAGCGTCTCGGGGCCGGCGCCGAGATAGTCATATGTGTACGTGAGGTCGGCCTTCGGGCCGATGACGCCGATCGGGAATTTGCCGGCACGCCAGCGCTTGCGGATGCGCGCATTGAGGATCGCCGCTTCCTTGCGCGGGTTCGAGCCGACGATTAGCAGCGCATCCGCGGTGTCGATACCGGCAATCGTCGCATTGAACAGGTAGCTCGCGCGGCCCCACGCTGGATCGAGGGCCGAACCATATTTCCGGCAATCGAGATTGTTGACCCCAAGCCGGGTCATCAAATCCTTGAGCGCAAAAATCTCCTCGACGGCGGCGAGATCACCGACCAGCGCGCCGATGCGCTTGGGATTTTGCCGCGTGACCTTGCTGGCAATCGCAGCGAAGGCTTCGTTGCCAGGAGGCCGGCCGCAACTGGCCGTTCTCGCGCACATAGGGCTGATCGAGACGCTGCGTGCGCAAGCCGTCGACCACGTGCCGCGTCTTGTCGGAAATCCATTCCTCGTTGATGTCGTCATTGGTGCGCGGCAGGATGCGCATCACCTCGCGGCCGCGGGTGTCGATGCGGATGGCGCAGCCGAGCGCATCCATGACATCGATCGACTCGGTCTTGTTGAGCTCCCACGGCCGCGCCGCGAACGCATAGGGCTTCGAGGTCAGCGCGCCGACCGGGCAGATATCGACCACGTTGGCTTGCAGCTCCGAGGTCATCGCCTCTTCGAGATAGGTGGTGATCTCCATGTCCTCGCCGCGCCCGGTAGCGCCGAGCTCGGGCACGCCCGCGACCTCGGTCGCAAAGCGCACGCAGCGGGTGCACTGGATGCAGCGGTTCATCGAGGTCTTGACCAGCGCGCCGAGATATTTGTCCTCGACCGCGCGCTTGTTCTCGTGGAAGCGGCTGGAATCGACGCCGTAGGCCATCGACTGGTCCTGCAGGTCGCATTCGCCGCCCTGATCGCAGATCGGGCAATCGAGCGGATGATTGATCAGCAGGAATTCCATCACGCCTTCGCGCGCCTTGCGCACCATCGGCGAGCGGGTCTTGACCTCCGGCGGCTCGCCCTTCGGGCCCGGGCGGCAATCGCGCACGCCCCAGGCGCAGCTCGCCACCGGCTTCGGCGAGCCCACCAGCTCGACCAGGCACATGCGGCAATTGCCGGCGATCGACAGCCGCTCGTGAAAGCAGAAGCGCGGAATTTCCGCGCCCGCCGCCTCGCAGGCCTGGAGCAGCGTGTACTCCGGCGGAACGTCGATCTCTTTGCCGTCGACGAGGAGCTTGGTCATGCGGTCCGCTTCATCAAACCTTCGTCTCAAGGCGCTTAACGCGCTTCTTGAGTTCGTTGATGTCCTTTTTCATGCTGTCGTTACGCACGTGGGCGTGGCTCGATAAGCCAAGCGCAGTCAGCATCCCCTCGCGCACCTCGTCGAGCCGCTCCTCGATATGTTCGAACCGCTTCGTGTGATCGGAAAGCGTCGACTGGATGTCTCGCAAGATGCGGATCACAAGATCGTCCGGTTGTTTCGCCATCGCTTCCTCCCCTACTCCGCCGCCTCAGCCACCGGCGGATCGAGCACGCCGACCGTATCGGGATTCGCGGTATATTCGTCGATGCGCCGCTCGATCTCGGGCCGGAAGTGGCGCATCAGGCCCTGCACCGGCCAAGCGGCGCCGTCACCGAAGGCGCAGATGGTGTGGCCTTCGATCTGGGTCGTGACTTCCATCAGCATATCGATCTCGCGCTTGTGAGCGCGGCCTTCGGCCATGCGCTCGAGCACGCGCCACATCCAGCCCATGCCTTCGCGGCACGGCGTGCACTGGCCGCAGCTTTCGTGCTTGTAGAAATAGGAGATGCGCGCCATCGCCCGCACGATGTCGGTGGACTTGTCCATGACGATCACGGCGGCGGTGCCGAGCGCCGATTTCTTCTCGCGGCAGCCGTCGAAATCCATCAGCAGCGTGTCGGCCTGATCGGGCCCAGCCGGAACGAGCGGCATCGACGAACCGCCCGGGATCACCGCGAGCAGATTATCCCAGCCGCCGCGCACGCCGCCGGCGTGCCTGTCGATCAGTTCGCGCAGCGGAATGCCCATCGTCTCTTCGACATTGCACGGCCGCTCGACGTGGCCGGAAATGCAATAGAGCTTGGTGCCGGTGTTGTTCTGCCGGCCGATGCCGGCGAACCAGGCGGCGCCGCGGCGCATGATGTCGGGCACCTGGGCGATGGTCTCGACATTGTTGACGGTGGTCGGGCAGCCATAGAGGCCCATATTGGCCGGGAACGGCGGCTTGAGCCGCGGCATGCCCTTCTTGCCTTCGAGGCTTTCGAGCAGCGCCGTCTCCTCGCCGCAGATATAGGCGCCGGCGCCGTGATGCACGACAATGTCGAAGTCGAAGCCGTGGATATTGTTCTTGCCGATGAGCTTGGCGTCATAGGCCTGCTGCACGGCGGCTTCGAGGCGCTCGCGCTCGCGGATGAATTCGCCGCGGATGTAGATGTAGCAGGTGTTGCGCCGCCATGGCGCAGCCGGCGATCAGACAGCCTTCGATCAGGAGATGCGGATCGTGCCGCATGACCTCGCGGTCCTTGCAGGTGCCGGGCTCGGACTCGTCGGCGTTGATGACGAGATAGTGCGGGCGGTCGACTTGCTTCGGCATGAACGACCATTTCAGCCCGGTCGGCAAATCCGGCGCCGCCGCGGCCGCGCTGGCCGGAGGCCTTCACCTCGTTGATGATGCCGTCGCGGCCTTTTTCCAGAATCGCCTTGGTGCCGTCCCAGGCGCCGCGCGCACGCGCGCCATCGAGGCCCCATCGTGCTGGCCGTAGAGATTCTTGAAAATGCGGTCCTTGTCGGCGAGCATTATGCGGTGTCTCGGATCGGTTGCATCGGCGGCCGGCGGCTTCGGCATCGGCGCTTCCTGAACGTTGGCGGCTTCGCCCGGCTTCTTCGCCTCGCCATCGGGCAAATCTCCGCCGGCCTGCCGCGACTTGCCATTGCTCCCATAGATCGACGGGTCGGTCAGCGTGGTTGGTCCGCCGATCGGGCGCCGAGTTGCTGCCGGTCGATCTGCGGCCCGGGCTTCGGCGTCTTCCCGGCCGAAAGATCGTTGATGATGCCGGGTCAAGATTTCCGGCGTGAGATCCTCGTAGTAATCGGCGTTGATCTGCACCATCGGCGCATTGACGCAGGCGCCGAGGCACTCGACCTCGATCCAGGAGAACTTGCCGTCGGCGGTCACCTCGTTCTCCTCGCCGATCATGCGACGCAGACCTTCTTGAGCTCCTCGGAGCCGCGCAGCATGCAAGGCGTCGTGCCGCAGAGCTGCACGTGGAATTTTCCGACCGGCGCGAGATTGAACATCGTGTAGAAGGTCGCGACTTCGAGCACGCGAATCTTCGCCATGCCGAGCAGTTCGGCGGTCGCCTCGATCGCCTTCTGCGGCAGCCAGCCGCCGCACTGCTCCTGCGCCCGCCACAGGATCGGAATCACCGCCGATTGCTGGCGGCCCGGCGGATATTTGGCGATCTGCGCCTTCGCCCAGTCGAGATTCTCGGGCGTGAAGGCAAAGCTCGGCGGCTGCTTCTCGGCGAGGCGGCGAACGCTCATCGGTCGACCTCGCCGAACACGATGTCGAGGCTGCCGAGAATCGCCGAGATGTCGGCCAGCATGTGGCCGCGGCACATGAAATCCATCGCCTGCAGATGCGCGAAGCCGGGCGCGCGGATCTTGCATTTGTACGGCTTGTTGGTGCCGTCGGCGATGAGATAGACGCCGAACTCGCCCTTGGGCGCCTCGACCGCGGCATAGACTTCGCCGGCCGGCACCTTGAAGCCCTCGGTGTAGAGCTTGAAGTGATGGATCAGCGCTTCCATCGAGCGCTTCATCTCCTCGCGCCGCGGCGGCACGATCTTGTGGTCGTCGATCACCACGCGGCCCTTGCCCGTCCGGCGCGTGCAGCTTGTCGATGCACTGCTTCATGATGCGGACCGACTGCCGCATCTCTTCCATGCGGATGCAGTAGCGGTCGTAATTGTCGCCGTTCTTGCCGACCGGAATGTCGAAATCGAGCTCGGAATAGCACTCGTAGGGCTGCGCCTTGCGCAAATCCCAGGCCGCGCCGGAGCCGCGCACCATGACGCCGGAAAAGCCGCGCGCCCAGGCGTCCTCCAGCGTGACCACGCCGATATTGACATTGCGCTGCTTGAAGATGCGGTTCTCGGTGAGCAGCTCCTCGAGATCGTCGCACACCTTCAGGAACGGATCGCAGAAGGCGGCGATGTCGTCGATCAGCTTCGGCGGCAGATCCTGATGCACGCCGCCGACGCGGAAATAGGCCGCGTGCATGCGCGAGCCCGAGGCGCGCTCATAAAACCCATCAGCTTTTCGCGCTCCTCGAAACCCCACAGCGGCGGCGTCAGCGCGCCGACATCCATCGCCTGCGTCGTGACGTTGAGCAGGTGCGACAGCAGCCGGCCGATCTCGCAATAGAGCACGCGGATGATCTGCGCGCGCCGCGGCACGTCGATGCCGAGCAGCTTTTCGGCCGCGAGGCAGAACGCATGCTCCTGGTTGATCGGCGCGACGTAATCGAGCCGGTCGAAATACGGGATCGCCTGCAGATAGGTCTTGTGCTCGATCAGCTTCTCGGTGCCGCGATGAAGCAGCCCGATATGCGGATCGACGCGCTCGACCACCTCGCCGTCAAGCTCGAGCACCAGGCGCAGCACGCCGTGCGCCGCCGGATGCTGCGGCCCGAAATTGATGGTGAAGTTGCGCAGTCCGGATCGTTGCGCACGCCGATCTCAGTCATCACGCCACCTGCGCGACTTTCGCGGCCTTCGCCGCGAGCCGTGCGTTGAATTTGTCCCACATGACGACGAAGCGCTCGTGGCGGCCTTCGCCGATCAGATCGATGCCGTCATGCGCCTTGACCTTGAAGCGCGACGCGCTGGCCGACGACTTCCGACGCATTCCACGTCGACCGTCACGGTCATGCCCGGCAGCGTCGCCGCGAGATGGCTGACATCGACGTGCACGCCGAGGCTGCCCTCGCCGGGATCGAGATGCGGCGCCAGAAGCTGCGTGCAGGCCCATTCCATCAGCACGATCATGTTGCCGGTGGCGAACACCTTCGGCATCGACGCGATCTCCGGCGCTTCCGGATAGGTGTAGGGCACCGTCTTGTTCTCCGGCACCTTGTAGGCGAAGCGGTGGGTGAGGCCGGGCTTGAGCGTCGGTTTCATCTCAGGACCCCTGCCCGCCGCCGGTCTTGCTCGCCTTCTCGTCGCCGGGCAGCACGTAGTCGGTGCCTTCCCACGGCGAGAGAAAATCGAAATTGCGGAATTCCTGGGTCAGCCGCACCGGCTCGTAGACGACGCGCTTGAGCTCGTCGTCGTAGCGCACCTCGACAAAGCCGGTCAGCGGAAAGTCCTTGCGCAGCGGATGGCCCTCGAAACCGTAGTCGGTCAGGATCCGCCGCATGTCCGGGATGGCCGGTGAACACGATGCCGTAGAGATCGTAGAGTCTCGCGCTCGAACCAATCGGCGCCGGGAAACACCTCGATGATCGAGGGCACCGGCGTCGCCTCGTCGGTCTCGGCTCTTGACGCGGATGCGCGTGTTCTGCTTCGGCGACAGCAGATGATAGACGACGTCGAAGCGCCGCTCGCGGCCCGGCCAGTCGACCGCCGTCACGTCGATCAGGTTCCAGAACTGGCAGCGCGGATCGTCGCGCAGGAAGCGCATGACCGCGACGATGTCGGCGGCGCTGCGCGGTCACGGTCAGCTCGTGATAGGCGACCGCATGGCCCGTCACCGACGACGGCAGCGCAGCAGCGATCGTCTTGCCGAGCGTATCGAGCGTCTCATCCATCGATCAGCGTTCGATCGTCGCGGTGCGGCGGATTTTCTTCTGCAGCAGCAGCACGCCGTAAAGCAACGCCTCGGCGGTCGGCGGACAGCCCGGCACGTAGATGTCGACCGGCACGATGCGGTCGCAGCCGCGCACCACCGAATAGGAATAATGATAGTAGCCGCCGCCATTGGCGCAGGAGCCCATGGAGATGACGTAGCGCGGCTCCGGCATCTGGTCGTAGACCTTGCGCAGCGCCGGCGCCATCTTGTTGGTCAGCGTGCCGGCGACGATCATCACGTCGGACTGGCGCGGCGAGGCGCGCGGCGCGAAGCCGAAGCGCTCGGCGTCGTAGCGCGGCATCGACATCTGCATCATCTCGACCGCGCAGCAGGCGAGCCCGAACGTCATCCACATCAGCGAGCCGGTGCGCGCCCAGGCGATCAGGTCGTCGGCCGCCGCGACCAGGAAGCCCTTGTCGGCAAGCTCGCTGTTGAGGTCGGCAGAAAAACGGCATCGTCGCCGCGCCGACCGGCTTGCCGGTGCGCGGGTCGAGGATCTCGCTGGCGCGGTGTGGCGATCGCGGGTTCGCTCAATCCCATTCGAGCGCTCCCTTCTTCCATTCATAGATAAACCCGATCGTCAGCACCGCAAGGAACACCATCATCGACCAGAAGCCGTAGACGCCGAGCTCGCCGAATGCCGCCGCCCACGGAAACAGGAAGGTGACTTCGAGGTCGAAAATGATGAACAGGATAGCGACCAGATAGAACCGCACGTCGAATTTCATGCGCGCGTCGTCGAAGGCGTTGAAGCCGCATTCGTAGGCCGACAGCTTTTCCGGATCGGGCTGCTTGTAGGCGACCAGGAAGGCCGACGAGCGAGCAGCGCAAGCCCGATCACCGCCGCGACGCCGATGAACACGATCGAGCGGCAGATAGGCGAGCAGCAATTGACTCATCGATTGACTCATCGGGAGCCCTTCTGTCGGCCGTCAACGGACACTGTCCCGAACGGGAACATGTGCTCGGCGCGGGGTTCCGCAGTGCCCCCTGCCCTGCGAACGGGGAAACAAGAGGCGGATTTGCCCCAAAATCCAGCGGATTCGCGCTGCAAGCGAACGCCGCGACCCTTAGCGCAGTGCACAAAAAGGTGCAAGACATGACTGCGGATCGCGGCGGCGTTGACGCCGCGCGGCGACGGCAATGCTACGATCGACGACAATGGCGCCCGGAGAGGCCGATGAGGCGGTCGGTGCAACAGCGCGCATGAGATCTTGCATGCGCAGCTGGTCGCACGCAGCTTGGCGCTGGCGCGGCGCTATCGCGCTCGTGCTGCCAGTCATCGCGCCGGCCGCAAATTTCCCCGATCAGCCGATCAAGCTCATCGTACCGTTCGGGCCCGGGCGGACCGCCCGACGTCGCGGCGCGCATCATCGGCGAGTGGCTCTCCGAGCCATCTCGGCCCGATCGTGGTCGAGAACCACGTCGGCGCCGGCGGCACGCTCGCCGCCCGGGCGGTCGCGGCCGTCGCCGCCCGACGGCTACACGCTGTTGGCGGCGACCGCCGGCTCGCTCGCCATCAGCCCGCAGCTCTACAAGAACGCCGGCATCGACCCGGTCAAGGATTTCACCGCGGTGGCGCTCGTCTCGTCGGCGCCGCTGGTGCTTGCGGTCCACTACTCGGTCCCGGCCCGCACGGTCAAGGAACTTGTCGCTTACGCCAAGGCCAATCCCGGCAAATTGAATTATGGCGCCGTGATCGGCACGCCGCCGCACCTGAGCGGCGAGATGTTCAAGGATCATCACCGGCACCAATATCGTCTTCGTGCCCTACAAGTCCGCCGCGCAGGCCGCGACCGACGTGCTGGCCGGGCAGATGAACATGACTTTCGAGGGCACCACCGCCATCGTGCCCTTTCATCAAGTCCGGCCAATTGCGGGCGCTTGCGGTGACCAGCCCGCACCGCATCGCGGAAATCGCCCGACGTGCCGACCATGGACGAAGCCGGCTATCCGCGGCATGCCGCCGGACTCCTGGCAGGGCATCGTCGCGCCCGCCGGCACGCCAGCCGGACATCGTCGATAAGATCAATCGGTGTCGTGAACGAGGGTCTGGCGACGCCGGAGCTCAGAAACAGGATCATCGGGCTCGGCGGCGAGCCGGAGCCAAGGTCGCGGCAGGAATTTGCCGCCTATATCGCCGACCAAAAGCAGCGCTGGGGCGAAGTGATCCGCGTCACTGGCGTGACGGTGGAGTAGAACATGACCGTCCCGATCGCAGATGCTTTTCGACGATCGCATCGCCGCGTGCCATCGCCGCTGGCGGCGGCTGCCGATCGGCTCGGCGCCGGCGAGCCTACGCCGACGATTATCCGTCGCGGCCGGTGCAAGGTCATCGTGCCATTCGGCGCCGGCGGCCCGACCGACGTCTACGCCCGCGATATCGCCGAGGAACTGCGCAAAATCGCTGCACCAGACCTTCTTCATGGAGAACCGTCCCGGCGCCGGCACCACGATCGGCACCGAACTGGTCGCCAATGCCGACGCCTGACGGCTACACGCTGCTGATGGTGTCGGGCACGCAGACGGTCAACGAAACGCTGTACGCCCACAAGCCCTATGCAGCTGATGCGCGACCTCGTTCCGATCGCGCCGCTGATCGATACCGATCTGGTGCTGGTGGTGCATCCCGCGGTGCCGGCAAATAACCTCGCCGAGCTCCTGGCGCTGGCGCGGGCAAAGCCCGGAACACTGAATTACGGCTCATCGGGCCCGGGCTCGAACTACCACATGGCCGGCGAACTTTTGAAGAACCTCACCGGCATCGACATCGTGCATGTGCCCTATAAGGGCTCGACCGGCATGCGCAGCGACATCCTGAGCGGACAAATCCAGCTGCTGTTCGATTCCGTCCCGACCATGGCGCCGATGATCAAGGCCGGCATGGTCCGCGCGCTCGGCACCAGCGGTCTCACCCGCTCGCCGATCCTGCCCGACGTGCCGACGCTCGCCGAAGCCGGCGTGCCCGGCTTCCAGGCGACGCTGTGGGTCGGCTTCATGGCGCCCGAAGGACACGCCGCAGCCGATCGTCGATCTGCTCAACCGGAAGATCACCACGATCCTGAAGCGGCCGGACATCAAGGCAGCGTGGGAGCAGCAAGGCGCCACGCCCATGGTGATGACGCAGGCCGAATTTACGGCCTTCATGGCAGGCCGAAATCGTGAAATGGGCTAAGGTGATCAAGGCCAACCACATTGCGCTGATCGAATAAGTCATTCCGTTCCGAATGCGACGTTGGTAACGGTGGTTTGGACGGCTGACGCCGCGTCTCACGGACACAGTATCATTCTCGCAACGCTAGGTGCACGATGAATGAGACGACCAAATCCGCCGCCGCTGCGATCAAGGGCGAGGAGCACTGGATCACCAAGGACGGCGGCGTGAAGCTGTTCCTGTTCGAGAAATGCGCCGGCGATCCGGCCAAGACCGCGGCGCACCATCCTGTTCGTCCATGGCTCATCGATGGCCGGGCAGCCGACTTTCGACCTTCAGGTCGCCGGGCCGGCCGGATTCTTCGGTGATGGACTGGTTCGCGCGGCGCGGTTTCGACTGCTGGTGCGTCGACATGGAGGGCTACGGCCGCTCCGCCAAGGATCGCGACAACAATGCGCCGATCGCGCAAGGCGCCGACGATTGCTTCGCGGCCGCAAGCCATATCCAGAAGCTGCGCGGCAAGCGTCCGCTGCTGGTCTACGGCATTTCGTCGGGCGCGTTGCGCGCGGCGTTGTTCGCCGCAGCGCCACCCCGACATGGTCGGCCGCCTCGCGCTCGACGCCATGGTGTGGACCGGCGAAGGCTCGCCGACGCTCGCGGAGCGGCGAAAGAAGCTGCCGGAATTCAAAGCCAAGAATCGGCGGCCGATCGACAAGGCCTTCATTCATTCGATCTTCGACCGCGATCATCCCGGCACGGCCGAGGAAAAAGTCATCGACGCCTTCGCCGACGCGGTCGTCGCGCTCGACAATTCGGTGCCGACCGGCACCTATGTCGACATGTGCTCGACAGCCTCCGGTGGTCGATCCGGAAAAAATCACAGTGCCGACCCTGATCATGCGCGGCCAATGGGACGGCATTGCGAGCTTTGACGACCTCGTCACATTCTTCGAGAAGCTGCCGAACCCCGACAAGCATTTCGCCGTGATGCCGGGCATCTCGCACGCGAGCTTCCAGCAGAAAAACTACGCGCTGGTCTATCACATCCTGTGGAGCTTCTTCGCGCAGCCGGAGCCGATCTATCGCGGGTGATTTTTCACTATCCTTCCCCCGGAAGCGGGGGAGGATAGCCAGCGGAGCTCGCGGCGATGCTACACTCGCCGGCGCGATGGCCAACACCATCGACACCAGCCATGCGCTGCGGCAGACCTACCTGCCGCCGGACGCCACCGTGGTGCGCATCGTCGACGCCGCCCGCGCCATCGGCCGGCGTCGGCTGCGCGACGCGCGCGGTGCTAAAAAGTGACGGCTGTGGACAACAGCGCGGCGCGATCGCGCCGTGAACGAGGAGTTGGAAGTGGCGTGCAAAAGGAGTCGGAAGTGACACCGATCAGAGGGCTAAGATGTTGATTTCACTGGCGGGAGCGACGGGACTCGAACCCGCGACCTTCGGCGTGACAGGCCGACGCTCTAACCAACTGAGCTACGCCCCCGCGGGCGCGGCGCAGTTAAGGCCGCAGCCGCCGCCAAGTCAAGGATTTGCGGCCAAAATCGGCCGCTTTCTCGCGCTGCCTTATACGCGCCACAAAGTGGCCCTCAGATAGCATCGCGAGTGCAGAAAACATCGGTGGAATCGGCAAAACAAGCGTGGTCAGCCGCAGCCGAATCGTTTAACTGCTTCGCCGTAAGCGGCGCATTTTCCAACGCCACCGCTTCATTGAGGAGGGTCTGATGGCAACCAAACCAGCCACTACCGTGACATTGAAGCATCTTGCCGCGAGCCTGGCGGAGGACAACGAACTTTCGAAGAAGCAGGCCGAAGCCATTCTCGGCGGCTTGGTCGGCAATATCGTCAAGCACCTCAAGAAGGGCGAGCGCATCCGCATCGGCGGCCTTGGCATCCTGCAGGTGCGCAAGCGCGCCGCGCGCATGGGCCGCAACCCGGCCACCGGCGAACCGATCCAGATCAAGGCCAGCAAAAAAGTCGCCTTCCGCGCCTCGAAGGAGCTCAAGGAAGCCGATCTGATTCTGCCGCAGGCGGACCTGCACACTCGGATCCCGCGGCCATCACCGTCCGCGCGCCTTTCGCAGTGGCCAAGCTGCGAGGCCGCGGGCGAGTGTTTTTTTGATTTATCGCGATGCGCTTTGCGCGCGACGCTTCGTCTTTATGAGCGGCAACTTCAGCGTCAATCCTGCTGCATGCCCCCATCACAGGTGCCGCAGCTCTCGCGGCAAATGCGTCAAACATTCATTGCCGCTTTGCCGAATAACAATCATATCCTCAACCATCATGCCACCCCAGCCGATTTCGTAATACGGCGTCTCCACACACAGCACCATGCCCTCCTCGATCGCCACGCCCTGGTTTGCCGTACTGAGCGTTGGGAATTCGTGCGCCGCGATCCCAATGCCATGGCCGCAATGGGTGCGTTTGTAATGAGGGAGCGCGCCGTTGCGGACCCGATCGACCGCCACGTTGAAGAGATCGCCGGCCGTCACCCCGGAGCGCGCCAGCGCCAGTTCGGCGAGTTCTCCCTCCAGCAGCGCGGCGTATCGCTGCCGCTGCTCGCGCGTCGGCTCGCCGACGACGGCGGAGCGCGCCATATCGGCCCAATAGCCATCGACCGTGCACCCGATGTCGAAGCGGACCAGATCGCCTTTCGCCAGTTTGGCCGAGGTGGCATACGCGTCCGCCAGCGCGCTGCGCTCGCCGGATGTCACGAGGGCAAACCGCGGTATGCCGCCGCCGGCGCGCATCTCGGCGGCAATGATCGTGCTTAATTCAATCTCGGTGACATCCTCCTGAGCGTGGCTAAATGCCTTCGCCAAGCCGCTTTCGGTGATCCTGGCGGCGTGGCGAATCTTCTCGATTTCTTCGGGAAGCTTTGTGCTGCGCGCTTTGATGATGCCGGGCCTTGCATCGAAGTTGCGCGCGTCGACCAGGCCCTTGAGCTGATCGAACTCCCACGCGTTGGCGCAATCGAGGCCGACGACATGTCGAGGTTCTAGCGTGGCTGCGATCGCCGATCGCAGTGCGTCGAGATATTTGCTTTGCGTCTTCGGCAACGCCGAATAGTCGGCACCGCCGCCGCTCGACTTAAAGTAAAATACGCCGTAGCGGTAAATGCAGGCGGGGTCGCGAAGAACTTCAAGAGCCGGCGCCGCATCGCTCGCCCCGGTGACAAGCGTCGCCTTATCGCGCGTGACAATCACCGCGCATCGATACGTGCGGTCGAGGTCGAGTATGACGCTGCGATAGCCGCACAAGTAACCCACATGCGCGGGATCGGTCGATATGACGACATCCGCATCTCTCGTTGCACGCGGCGAACACTTTGGCGCGTACCTTGTCGGCTATCGCCTTCAAATCGTCCCTGAAGAACATGCTCATCTCCCGATGCTGGGACCTGCCGCCGCCGCGCATTCCTGGCGCAAGACCGCGAGCACATTCTCGACCTGCTCCCGCTCCTGCATGCCGTAGGCTACGATCTCGTCAAGTCCGACCATTCGATAGGCCGCGAGCATCGCCAGGACCTGACCGGGCGTTCCACTGGCACAGTGGCGCCGCAGCACGTCGTCGGTTATCAACGCCTCGGCCTCGGCCCAATCTTCTTGACCGACGGCGCGCGCCAATGCGGTTTGATCGAGTGTCGTGCCGGCGAGATCAAGATTGCGCGCGTGGTGCTGGCCGCGCAATACAAGGGCCAAGCGACGGCGCAATCGATCGTGCGCAATGCGCTCATCGCGGTCGATCGAACAAAGTATCAATGCCGCCTTCTTGATGCAGCGCCGGCCCCGCTCCTCGCCCCGGCCTACATGACCCAATGACCAGCGGACGAATGCGGGCGACGCTCCGGCGCTGATCACGACGCCGTCGGCCTTCTCGCCGGCGAGTTCAAGCATCCGCGGGCCGGAGGCGGCAAGCCAAAGCGGCACCGGCCGTGCGCCGGTCGCGAGGCGCCGCCCTGAGATTTGGTAGCGCTGACCGTGAAAATCGATTATTTGACCGCCGAGCAACGCACGGGAAATCTCGAGTGTTTCGCGCAAACTCTCACTGGATGCTCGGCGGCAATGCCGGCCGCTTCAAGGTCCCGCGGCGAACCGATGCCGTAGCAAAGTTGCACCTGGCCGGGAAAGAACTCGTCGAGCGTCGCGGCGGCCATCGTTGCGTGGATGGGATGAACGGTGTACGGACTTATCGCCATCAGCATCACGCCGATGTTTGCGCTCGCAGCAAGCGCCGCGGCAGCACACGCGATCGGTTCGCGGTGAAAAAGGTGCGAAGCGATCCACAAATTGCTGACGCGGGCAGCGTCGGCGACCGCGACAAGGGCGTGCAACGTTTCCGGCTAATCGGCGCCGTCGAACGTTAGCCCTAACCGCATCGGCGCAGCCTTCCCGCTCTCACTGCTGCAGACAGCGATAACTTGATCAAGCGATGGTGTGAGCCGCAGAGCGCGACACGATCGAGGTCTTCTTACATGTCCTCAAGCCGCTCTGACCGTCAACACCGCCACCACCGGTTCGTTGGAACTGTTCGCTGCGCTGTTTCGCTTGACGCAGCGCTACTGCCAAAGCCCTTCGTGCGCGGTTTCCGTTGCCGCTTCGACAAGGGTATTTCTCTGAAACGTCAGAAACACGCTTCGCCGCTGCCGCGAAGCGCAACCACCGCCCGATAGGAGCTTACCGTACAGGCGACGCCTGTGCGAGTGACGGCTGCCCGCTTCACCTCCGCCGCACCATTGCGCGCCATGCGAGGCGCTCGCACGGCGGGCTCCGCCGGAGAACGTGCGCGGAGTCGCGTTAGACACGCCCAAGGCTTTGAGCTCGCGGAAGCCCTTGGCGACGCCGAAAAGCAATTCGCCGTAGCCGGTGGGCAAAATCACTGTCCGGGAACGCAGCGGCCCCCGAGCTGATTGAAAAGCTGATATGCTACGGGTCTCTCTAGCCTTCGGGCCCAAACGGATTGCCGGTATGAAAACGCGAGATTGCTCGCCGAGGCTAAAACGCGATGCCGGCGAGCAATCTCACCCGTTTTCATACCGGCAATCCGTTTGGGCCCGAAGGCTGACAAGACCGTAGCGTATGAGCTTTTCAATCAGCTCGGGGGCCGCGTTCCCGGGACAGTGATTTTGCCCACCGGCTACGGCGAATTGCTTTTCGGCGTCGCCAAGGGCTTCCGCGAGCTCAAAGCCTTGGGCGTGTCTGACGTGACTTCGCGTATCCTCTCGGCGGAGCCCGCCGTGCGAGCGCCGCTCGCTCATGCCATGGCGCGCAATGAGGCGGCGGCGGAGGTGAACGGGCCGCCGTCGCTCGCAGCAGGCATCGCCTGTACGGTAAGCTCCTATCGGGCGGTGGTTGCGCTTCGCGGCAGCAGCGGCACGCTCTGACGTTTCAGGAAAACACCCTTGTCGAAGCGGCAACGGAAACCGCGCACGAAGGGCTTTGGCAGGAATATTCGGGCGTGGCAGGATTGGCCGCGCTGCGTGAAGCGAAACAGCGCGGCGAACAGTTCGACGAACCGGTGGTGGCGGTGTTGACGTCGAGCGGGCTTAAGGACGTGTCAGCAACCTCGATCGTGTCGCGCTCTGCGGCTCGCCCATCGCTTGATCAAGTTATCGCTTCTCTGCAGCAGTGAGAGCGGGAAGGCTGCGCCGATGCGGTTAGGGCTAACGTTCGACGGCGCCGATCCACCGGAAACGTTGCACGCCCTTGTCGCGGTCGCCGACGCTGCCCGCGTCAGCAATTTGTGGATCGCTTCGCATCTTTTTCACCGCGAACCGATCGCGTGTGCTGCCGCGGCGCTTGCCGCGAGCGCAAACATTGGCGTGGTGCTGATGGCGATGAGTCCGTACACCGTTCATCCCATCCACGCAACGATGGCCGCCGCGACGCTCGACGAGTTCTTTCCCGGCCGGGTGCAACTTTGCTACGGCATCGGTTCGCCGCGGGACCTTGAAGCGGCCGGCATTGCCGCCGAGCATCCAGTGCAGACTTTGCGCGAAACACTCGATATTTCCGTGCGTTGCTCGGCGGTCAAATAATCGATTTTCGCGGTCAGCGCTACCAAATCTCAGGGCGGCGCCTCGCGACCGGCGCACGGCCGGTGCCGCTTTGGCTTGCCGCCTCCGGCCCGCGGATGCTTGAACTCGCCGGCGAGAAGGCCGACGGCGTCGTGATCAGCGCCGGAGCGTCGCCCGCATTCGTCCGCTGGTCATTGGGTCATGTAGGCCGGGGCGAGGAGCGGGGCCGGCGCTGCATCAAGAAGGCGGCATTGATACTTTGTTCGATCGACCGCGATGAGCGCATTGCGCACGATCGATTGCGCCGTCGCTTGGCCTTTGTATTGCGCGGCCGCACCACGCGCGCAATCTTGATCTCGCCGGCACGACACTCGATCAAACCGCATTGGCGCGCGCCGTCGGTCAAGAAGATTGGGCCGAAGCCGAGGCGTTGATAACCGACGACGTGCTGTGGCGCCACTGTGCCAGTGGAACGCCCGGTCAGGTCCTGGCGATGCTCGCGGCCTATCGAATGGTCGGACTTGACGAGATCGTAGCCTACGGCATGCAGGAGCGGGAGCAGGTCGAGAATGTGCTCGCGGTCTTGCGCCAGGAATGCGCGGCGGCGGCAGGTCCCAGCATCGGGAGATGAGCATGTTCTTCAGGGACGATTTGAAGGCGATAGCCGACAAGGTACGCGCCAATGTGTTCGCCGCGTGCAACGAGAATGCGGATGTCATCATATCGACCGATCCCGCGCATGTGGGTTACTTGTGCGGCTATCGCAGCGTCATACTCGACCTCGACCGCACGTATCGATGCGCGGTGATTGTCACGCGCGATAAGGCGACGCTTGTCACCGGGGCGAGCGATGCGGCGCCGGCTCTTGAAGTTCTTCGCGACCCCGCCTGCATTTACCGCTACGGCGTATTTTACTTTAAGTCGAGCGGCGGCGGTGTCGACTATTCGGCGTTGCCGAAGACGCAAAGCAAATATCTCGACGCACTGCGATCGGCGATCGCAGCCACGCTAGAACCTCGACATGTCGTCGGCCTCGATTGCGCCAACGCGTGGGAGTTCGATCAGCTCAAGGGCCTGGTCGACGCGCGCAACTTCGATGCAAGGCCCGGCATCATCAAAGCGCGCAGCACAAAGCTTCCCGAAGAAATCGAGAAGATTCGCCACGCCGCCAGGATCACCGAAAGCGGCTTGGCGAAGGCATTTAGCCACGCTCAGGAGGATGTCACCGAGATTGAATTAAGCACGATCATTGCCGCCGAGATGCGCGCCGGCGGCGGCATACCGCGGTTTGCCCTCGTGACATCCGGCGAGCGCAGCGCGCTGGCGGACGCGTATGCCACCTCGGCCAAACTGGCGAAAGGCGATCTGGTCCGCTTCGACATCGGGTGCACGGTCGATGGCTATTGGGCCGATATGGCGCGCTCCGCCGTCGTCGGCGAGCCGACGCGCGAGCAGCGGCAGCGATACGCCGCGCTGCTGGAGGGAGAACTCGCCGAACTGGCGCTGGCGCGCTCCGGGGTGACGGCCGGCGATCTCTTCAACGTGGCGGTCGATCGGGTCCGCAACGGCGCGCTCCCTCATTACAAACGCACCCATTGCGGCCATGGCATTGGGATCGCGGCGCACGAATTCCCAACGCTCAGTACGGCAAACCAGGGCGTGGCGCTGAGGAGGGCATGGTGCTGTGTGTGGAGACGCCGTATTACGAAATCGGCTGGGGTGGCATGATGGTTGAGGATATGATTGTTATTCGGCAAAGCGGCAATGAATGTTTGACGCATTTGCCGCGAGAGCTGCGGCACCTGTGATGGAGGCCATGCAGCAGTATTGACGCTGAAGTTGCCGCTCATAAAGACGAAGCGTCGCGCGCAAAGCGCATCGCGATAAATCAAAAAAACACTCGCCCGCGGCCTCGCAGCTTGGCCACTGCGAAAGGGCGCGCGGACGGTGATGGCCGCGGGACCTGAGTTTGCAGGTCCGCCTGCGGCAGGATCAAATCGCTTCCTTGAGCTCTTTCGAGGCGCGGAAGGCGACTTTTTTGCTGGCCTTGATTTGAATCGGTTC